>NZ_JAKQZG010000009.1 GCF_024359545.1 Jiella marina | reverse complement strand
CAGGTTGGCGATGAAACGCGTTCCGCTCCTTCGCCCTGCC
The DNA here is from genome assembly GCF_024359545.1 of Jiella marina. Lineage (GTDB taxonomy): Bacteria > Pseudomonadota > Alphaproteobacteria > Rhizobiales > Rhizobiaceae > Jiella. The sequence continues at coordinate 219,038 of NZ_JAKQZG010000009.1, read as the reverse complement.
TATTTCATCTGGATTGCCCTGCCGGCAGCGCTCTATGCGGGCTATCTCGCTCTCGGCGATCCCTACGTGATCTGGAGCTGGACGGCGTCTTCAGCCGGCGGCCATGGCTATCCCACCTTCAGGGCCGGCAACCATATCACCTGCACCTATGTCGGCTGGCCGGGCACTCTGCGTGAGCCGGCCGAAGGCGGGCAATGCGCTCTCCTGCGCTTCTCCAAGGCAGGCTGGCAATGAGCGCGCGCTTCGACAAGGCAGCAGGCCCCCGCGAGAATCCCTATCAGGCGATTCACGGCTACTTCGATCGGGCGATCATGAAAGCCGAGATCGAGCGCGGCTTTACCGGCGAAGACTGGCGCGAATACCAGACAATTGTCGCCGAGCACGATCGCCGCAAACAGGCGGCGGAAGAGGTCTACCGGTCCGAATACGAGGTGCGCGTCGCAAGTGTGCGCGGGCACCTGATCGACCAGGCCGGAAACGATCAGCCGGCGCTGAACCATCCCTGGTTCCGGTTCGACAGCTTCGGCAAGGAACGCCTCGACCGCCAGGCGCAGCGGATGGTCCAGGCCGATCATGCCCGCACCCTTCAGGCGATCACCCGGGATCAGGACGAAGCGCTCGCCCCGATTTACGCCCGCGCCGAAGCGCGGCTGCCCCCGGAAGATCGCGAGCAAGAACCGTTGAAATTCGAGACGCCCGTTACTCGCGCGACCAAGCAAAACCGGCGCATCGGTCCGCTTCAAACGTAGTCGATTATAGCAAACGCCGAGATAATCCGGAGATTTATCTTGCATTTTTAGGACCTGTGTCCTATTGTTCTTGTTATGTTCTTATTTGGGAGAAAGGAGACAGAACATGGCCATCCCGGTCGAAGACACGAAAAAGAAGCGATACCAGGAAGCCCGCGAAAGCTTTTCCGGGCGGCTCCTGACCGATACCCAGTTCGATGAGGCGGTGGCGATCACCGGCATCATCGAACGGGAAATCCACCGCACCGGCTCCTTCAAGGAGAAGCTCGGCGATTATTCCTACGCCTTCGCCCGCTCCGAACGGTTCGATGCCATGAAGGCGGAAACGATAATCCGTGACCTGTTCAAGGAGCGCTACGGGCGGACCATGAACGCCCTGCGCGAAGGGCTCATCGAGCGCGAGGACGCCCTTGGCGAGGATGATATTGCCCGCGGCCACGAGATGGCGCTTTCCATCGGCGAGATGGTCGAAAAAGGCGACAAGCTGACCTTCAACCGGGCGCTCGCCCATAAGAGCGGCGAGTTCGCCAAGCAGCTCGGGATCACCCACACCGTCGCCCGCAATATCATGGCCGAGCAATTCGAGGCCGTGGAAGGCCAGTCGATCTATGACTGGGGCAAGCAACTCGACGAAAACAACTACCGGGCCCAGGTCGAGGCCGAAAAAGAGGGCCGCTCGCGCAGCAACGGCCGCAGCCCGTATCGCAGTTCCTACCGGAGCGCCGCATCCCGGTCATCCCGGGATCGCACCGGTCCGGCCGGCCCGTGATGGCGGAGGGTATCCTGATGACCGAATTCGCACAGGAGGCCGGCAGCGGCGAACGCCGCGCGCCGGCGTACGCCGGTATTGCCTGCGATGCCGAGAAATATCAGGCGATGCTGGAGGAATCCGACCTCAGCGACGCCCAGAAACGCGAATTCATCGAGACGCTCTGGCAGATTATGGTCCAGTTCGTCGATCTCGGCTTCGGCGTCCATCCGCTCCAATCTATCCCCAGTGACGCCAAGGACAGGGCGATTTCGCTCGATGATCTGCTCGCGGGCGTGGTAAACTCAAGCTCTTCCGACAACAAGAAGAGCAAAGCCCTGTCTGCCCTCCGGGGCCCGGGCGGAGAAGAGGAGTCATGAGGCCGATCCCCACTGAAATCCCGCGCGGCGCCAAGGCCGTCATCTATGCCCGCGTCTCGTCGGCCGCGCAGATGAAGCGCGGCGATGGGATCGGTTCGCAGCTCACGCGCTGCAAGGAATACGCCCGCTATAAAGGGCTCGACGTCGTCAAGACGTTCCAGGACGACATGTCCGGCTCGCTGACGACGCGCCCCGGCATGGTCGAAATGCTCGCCTGGCTCCAGAAGAACCGCGGCGCCGACCCGATCGTCGTTATCATCGACGATATCTCGCGCCTGGCGCGCGGCATCGAAGCCCATCTCCAGCTCCGCGCGGCCATCGCCGAAGCCGGCGGCATGCTTCGCAGCCCGACCATCGAGTTCGGCGAGGATTCGGACTCGATCCTGGTCGAAAACATGCTGGCCTCTGTCTCCCAGCATCAACGGCAGAAGAATGCCGAGCAAACCGTCAACCGCATGCGCGCCCGGATCATGAACGGCTACTGGGTCTTCGCCTGTCCGCTCGGTTACAAATACGAGCGCGTTGCCGGCCACGGCAATATGATCGTGCGCAATGAACCGATCGCCTCGATCCTGCAGGAAGCCCTCGAAGGGTATGCCTCGGGGCGCTTCAAAGCCCAGTATGAGGTGAAGGAATATCTCGAAGCCCAGCCCGTCTTCATGCAGACGCAGCCCGGCGCCGTCATTCACAGCCAACGCATCCATGAGTTTCTGACGCGGGCCGTTTATGCCGGATACGTCCATGCGCCCAAATGGAACATTCCCCTGATGAAGGGCCGGCACGAGGGCCTGATCTCCTTCGCCACCTACGAGAAAATCCAGGCGCGCCTGCGGGAGAACTATTCGCCGCAGCTGCGCGGCGTGATCGGCGAGGACTTCGTCCTGCGTGGCCATGTCGAATGTGCCGAGTGCAATCGCCCCATGACGTCCTGCTGGTCGAAATCCAGCACCGGCGACAAGCATCCTTACTATATGTGCTTTACCCGCGGCTGCCCTGACTATCGCAAGAGCATTCGCCGCGATGAGATGGAAGGTGCCTTCGAAGGCATCGTTCGCTCGCTCCAGCCATCCGAGGGGATGATTGCGGTCGCCCGGACGATGTTCAAGGATGCCTGGGATCATCGCGCCCGGGCCGGAAACGAGCAACGCTTCGAGATCGACCAGCAGATCAAGAAAATCGACAAGCAGATCGAGAACCTTGTCGACCGCGTGGTCGAATCTGACAACGCGACGCTGGTCAAAGCCTATGAGCAAAAGATCGCGAAACTGCAAAAAGAGCGGCTGCTGGCCGAGGAAAACCGCGAAAAAATCGGCAAGCCGCAGCACGCCTATGACGAGATTTTCGAACTCGCCATGACCTTCCTCTCAACCCCCTGGAACCTCTGGGAAAGCGGACAGACGAACCTGCGCAAGCTAGTGCTGCGTCTGGCCTTTCCGGAACGGATTTCCTACAAGCGCGGATCGGGGTTTTCGAACGCCAAAAAAGCGTTGCCATTCAGACTCTTAGAGTCGATTTCCGGCTCTGAAATGGGAATGGCGCGCCCGAAAGGATTCGAACCTCTGACCCCCAGATTCGTAGTCTGGTGCTCTATCCAGCTGAGCTACGGGCGCCCTTGCGATTGTTCAGGACCGGTGCGGCCCTGTCGCTTGGCGCGCTAGGTAGCCGCTCATCGCGCCGATTGCAAGCGTCGATCCGTCATGGATCTGCAATCTTTCTTCTTTGCGGGGTCGCTTCGTTCTGGTCGGGCTCGGCGCAGATGGGCTATGGCATGCCCCAAGTCCCGGTTCCGGGCGGCGGGCCCGGACGGGGCGAGGGCGCGTCGAGGGACATGGCAGGGGCAATCTCCCGTCAGCGCGGGCCTTTGCACGGCAGGAGGCGCTGTGTTGTGATCCGTGACAAGCGCTGTGAATAGGCTCAGCGCGGCGTGCCGTGCCCTAACAGGACCGTCGTGGAAGAGAAGGAACGATCCGAATGAATCCGCAATGGGCCATCGGCCTCATGACCGGCACCGTCCTCGACGGCAATATCGACATTGCGGCGATTCGTACGGATGGCGAGACGATCGCCGAACTCGGTCCCTATGAACTGGCGCCCTATGGCGAGGACATTCCGCCGCTCCTGCAGGCGGCGGTGGCCGATGCGCGTCGGTGGCAGTTCGAAGGCGCCGAGCCTGAAAGTTTCAAGGTCGCCGAAACGGCTCTGACCGAGGCCCAGGCGCAAGCCGTCAATCGCTTTCTCGCAAAGCACGGGCTTGCGGCCTCCAAGATTGCTGCGGTGGGATTTCATGGCCAGACGGTCCTGCATCGTCCACCCGAGCCCGACCGGATCGGCCGGACCCGGCAATTGGGCGACGGGACGATGATGGCACGCATCGTCGGCGCCCCGGTGGTGCATGACTTTCGCTCCGCCGACATGGCGGCGGGCGGGCAGGGGGCACCGCTCTCGGCGATCTATCATCGCGCCATGCTCGATCGGATCGGGGCCGGACCGGAGACCGCGATCCTCAATCTGGGGGGCGTCGCCAACATCTCCTGGCGCGACGAAGATTCGCTCGTGGCCTTCGATACAGGCCCGGCCAACGCCCCGATCAACGACTGGACCAAGGCCCATGACGCCGGTGCGATGGACCGCAACGGGCGGCTGGCGCTTTCCGGCCGCGTCGACGAGGCTCGGCTCTCCAGGCTGCTCGAACACCCCTATCTCACAAGGGTCTATCCGAAGTCGCTCGATCGGTTCAGCTTCCAGATGGCCATGGCCGACGGCCTGTCCCTCGAAGACGGCGCTGCGACCCTGACCGCGTTCACGGCCGGCGCCGTCGGCAAGGCGCTCGATCTCCTGCCAAGTCGGCCGGATAAGCTGATCGTCTGCGGCGGCGGGCGGCACAATCCGGCGATCATGCAGGCGCTGGAGGTGCGGGCCGGCGTGGCGGTCGAGGATGCCGATTCCGTCGGCCTTCGTGGCGACGCCGTTGAGGCGGAGTGTTTCGCCTATCTCGCGGTCCGGGCGCTTCGCGGCCTGCCGATCAGCTTTCCGCTGACAACCGGCGCGCCGGAACCGATGACAGGCGGCATCGTCAATCGACCCGCATAGACGAGGCCGCGCCATCTTCAGGCACGGCCTTGGTCTTCGCCCGTGGGCAAAGGCCGGCCTACATGTTCGGGCGACCAGGCGTGCTGTCGGAGACGGTGTCGCTCAGGATCTGGCCGAGGAAGGAGGCGTCCTTGCCGCCGGTCGGCGTGGTGCGCGAGATGAAGTCGAACAGGCGGCCGTCCTGCAGACCGTAATTGGCGATGCGTTCGACGCGGTCTTCCTCGTTGAAATAGATGGCGAGGACGCGCTGGTCGACGAGGCGCGGCTGCATGAAGGCGACGGGTCGCACGCGCTTTTGCGAAATGTAGTAGAAGACCTCGTTGTCGAAGGTCGCCGTGGTCGAAGGCGAGCCGAGCGCCAGAAGAACCTGTTCGCGGCTGGAGCCTTCCGGGACGAGTTCGAGCGACTTCTCGTCGACGACATAGCCCTGGTTCAGGACCTCGCTGGTGTTGCAGGCCGCCAGCGGCACGAGACACAGGATGGCGGCACCGACGGCGATCGGCCGCGTCTTACGCAAGAAATAGGTCACGCTTTTCCTCTCCAAACCATGCGCCCCGCCGATGATCCCGCATCGTCCCGCCTCAGCCTCGGCATTGCTTTTGGGCAGCTTCGCGGCGAGGCCGCCACAGAACGTCTTTTTTTGCCGCCGGGCGTGTCGTAATCCACCTCAGGCGGCGTTGCAATCGCACACCGCCTATGGCACCGCCACTGAACAAGGCCCAACTCCGGAACAGACATGTTGAAACGTTGGAGGATCGCTCGCCAGAATCGCGCGATCGTCGACCTACTTTATCAGGAACTCGTTTCGCTGACCCGGCAGCCGAAGCTCTATGAGGCGTTCGGCATCGCCGATACCTTCATGGGGCGCTTCGAGGCGCTGAGCGTCCACGTCTTCCTTTGCCTGAGGCGCTGCCGGATGGATGCGGAACTGGCGCCGCTGGCCCAGGATCTGGTCGACCGCTTCATGGCCGATATCGACAACACCGTGCGTGAGCTCGGCGTCGGCGACCAGTCGGTGCCAAAGCGCATGCGAAAGCTGGCAGGTATTTTCTACGATCGGGTGCGGCGCTATGAGGACGCGTTCGACCAGGCGTCGCCAACCGATCAGGCGCTCGCCGAAAGCTTCGCCGGCCGCGCGATCGAAAGGCCGGAAGAAGCACCGGAGGGTGCAGCCGCCGGCCTCGCCGCCTACATGATCACGATGGAGGATCGGTTTCGCTCGGTGCCCACTGAGCGGATCCTGACCGGAAATCTGATCGGAGAGAATTGAGCCATGGCCGAGGAGGAAAGACCGGCGCTGCGCTACCCGGTTCAAGTCGCGAAACTGCCGAAGGACGGCCGGCCGATCAGTTTTTCCGCTGGTCGCAACGTCTGCGACGCGGTCGCCGCGCAGCTGGGCATCCTGGCCATCGAGCAGCTTTCGGCTGAACTCGTGGCACGCCCCTACCGCAAGGACGGCGCCCGGGTGAAGGGGCGCATCCAGGCCCGGGTGAGCCAGGAGAGCGTGGTGACCTTCGAGCCGGTCGAACAGGTGATCGACGAGCCGTTCGAGGCCGCCTATGTCCGCGAGGCGGCCAGACCGCGTCGGAGCGACCAGGACGAAGGCGAGATCGTCATCGACCCCGAAGCCGACGATCCGCCCGAGACCTTCACGGGCGACACGATCGATCTGGGCGAGCGGATCGTCGAGACCGTGGCGCTCGCTCTCGACCTCTATCCGCGCCGAAAGGGCGAGAGCTTCGATCGATTGACCACCGACGAAGCGGAAGACGAGCGGCCGGCTTCCGCCTTCGACGTGCTGGTCGAACTGCCGGTGGAAAAGCGACGGGAAGGCGAATGACGCGCATGCGGTGGTTGCCGATGCCGTCGAAATCGATATTTTCGCGCCGCGCCGATGAGCCACAGGGCGGCGACGGCGGAAAGCGAGAGTGAGTTGACCTCGAAATCCGGCATTACGATTTCGCTCGATGCGATGGGCGGGGACCACGGCCCGGAGGTCGTGCTGCCCGGTGCCACGATCGCGCTGCAGCGGCGCCCCGGGACGCGCTTCATCCTCTTCGGCGAGGAGGCGCGGGTGCTTCCGGTGTTGGAAGAGCACCCGGAGCTGAAGGCGGCTTCGACGTTTCATCACTGCGAGGTTTCCGTCCGCATGGACGACAAGCCCTCGCAGGCCCTGCGCCAAGGGCGCTACAAATCCTCCATGTGGCGTGCGATCGATGCGGTGAAGACGGGCGAGGCCGACGTCGCCGTCTCGGCCGGCAACACGGGCGCCCTGATGGCGATGGCAAAGTTCTGCCTGCGCACCATGGCGAATATCGAACGTCCGGCGATCGCTGCGATCTGGCCGACCCTCAAGGGTGACAGCGTTGTCCTGGACGTCGGCGCCACGATCGGCGCCGATGCCCAGCAACTCATCGATTTTTCGATGATGGGCGGCGCGATGGCTCGGGCGCTGTTCGGCCTGGAGCGTCCGACCGTCGGGCTTCTCAATATCGGCGTCGAGGAGGTGAAGGGGCAGGACGAGATTCGCGAGGCGGGCCGGCTGCTGCGTGAGACGCCGCTGCCGGGAATCGACTATCGCGGCTTCGTCGAAGGCGACGATCTCGGCCAGGGCACGGTCGACGTGGTGGTGACGGAAGGCTTCACCGGCAACATCGCGCTGAAGACGGCCGAAGGCACCGCCAAGCAGATCGCCGCCTATCTGCGCGCCGCCATGTCGCGAACCTTCCTGGCGCGGGCAGGCTATCTGCTGGCCAAAAGCGCCTTCGACCGCTTGCGGGACAAGATGGATCCGCGCAAGGTCAATGGCGGCGTCTTTCTGGGCCTCAACGGCATCGTCATCAAGAGCCACGGCGGCACCGACGCCGAGGGGATCGCCGCTGCCATCGACCTCGCCCACACCATGGCGCGGGCAGGTCTGCGCGAAAAGATCGAGGCGGACCTCGCCAGCTATCACCGCCGCATTTCCGAGGAAGCGGCGATCGTTTCCGAAAGCACTGTCTCATGAATGACCGGCTGACCTCCGTCATCCGCGGAACCGGATCGGCTTTGCCCGAGCGGATCATGCGCAACCAGGATTTCGAGGGGATCGTCGATACCTCCGACGAATGGATACGCCAGCGCACCGGCATTGCCGCGCGACACATTGCGGGCGAAGGCGAGACCACGGTCTCGCTTGCGGAGGCGGCGGCGCGGCGCGCTCTGGATGCGGCTGGAATGGCGGCGGACGATATCGATCTCATCATTCTCGCCACGGCGACGCCGAACAACACCTTTCCCGCCTCTGCCGTGCAGGTGCAGGCGGCTCTCGGCATCACCCACGGCTTCGCCTTCGACGTCCACGCCGTCTGCAGCGGCTTTGTCTACGCCCTGACCACGGCAGATCTCTATCTGCGCGGCGGACAGGCAAGGACCGCGCTGGTGATCGGCGCGGAGACTTTTTCGCGCCTCCTCGACTGGGAGGACCGGACCACCTGCGTGCTCTTCGGCGATGGAGCCGGCGCGGTCGTTCTTCAGGCGGAAACGGCGGAGGGGCCCGAGCCGCACGGCGTTCTCGTCTCGCGGCTGCGCTCGGATGGCTGCCATCAGGAAAAGCTCTATGTCGACGGCGGTCCTTCGACGACCGGAACGGTCGGTCATCTCAGAATGCAGGGCCGCGAGGTCTTCAAACACGCGGTGGGCATGATCACCGACGTGATCGAGGATTCCTTTGCGGCCGCTGGGATCGGACCTGACGATATCGACTGGTTCGTCCCCCACCAGGCAAACCGCCGGATCATCGAGGCATCGGCCAAGAAACTCGGCATTGCGCAGGAAAAGGTGATCATCACCGTCGAAGGCCATGGCAACACGTCGGCCGCCTCGATCCCTCTGGCGCTCGATGCGGCGGTGCGCGACGGGCGCATCAGGCCGGGTCATCTTGTTCTGCTCGAGGCCATGGGGGGTGGTTTTACCTGGGGGGCAGTCCTGATCCGCTGGTAAAAGCAGCTTGATTCACATGGTGGTTTGATTAAAGTGACCAACCGTTAATGTGCTGTGTTAGGTCATTGCGCAGCCATGTGTTTGGCCCGGACGTCGAAGCTCTTTTTGACGTCTGCGATATTTGAAGTCAGGAGTTGGTGCGCTCCGTCGCCTCAAGAGGGACGCGGCGCTTTCCGGTCTTCCAAAGGAGCAGGGGACGGGGATGGGAGACAAGACGCTTACCAGGGCCGACTTGGCGGAAGCGGTTTTCAAAGAGATTGGACTGTCCCGGACGGAATCGGCCCAACTCGTCGAGATGGTGCTCGAAGAGATCTGCTCGACGATCGCCAAGGGCGAGTCGGTGAAGATCTCATCATTCGGGTCGTTTCTCGTTCGCCACAAGAACGAGCGCGTGGGTCGCAATCCGAAGACCGGTCAGGAAGTGCCGATCTCGCCGCGGCGCGTGGCGGTTTTCAAGCCATCCAACGTCCTGAAGGACCGGATTCTCGAGGCGCACACAAAGCGCTCCTCTGCGCCGGCCGAACAGCCGGAGATGGAGTTGATGCGCGCCGCGGAATAGCGCGTCATCTCAGGTTCCCGCTGCGCGGTTGTCGCCAGTGGTCGCGATAGCTGTGCGTCGGTGAAGCGACGCCGTCACCGATTTCCCTTGTCGTCATCGCGTGAGCGCCACTCCAGCTTGCCATGGCAAGCAGCGGGCGAATGCGCACGTGGCCGGATTTGAGGTCGATGGGCCGGGCGGGGATCAGGGGTCGGGAGCGAGCCTTCAGACGCCGTCGCATCCCGAGGGTGGGGATTGATATGTCCGACAAGGGCGAGGAAGCGTTTCGAACGATTTCCGAAGTCGCGGAGGAGCTTGATCTTCCGCAACATGTGCTGCGCTTCTGGGAATCGCGCTTTGCGCAGATTCGCCCGCTGAAGCGCGGCGGCGGTCGCCGCTACTACCGGCCCGACGATGTCGAGCTGTTGCGGGGCATTCGCTATCTTCTCTATGTGAAGGGCTTCACCATCAAGGGTGTGCAGCGCATCCTGAAGGAAAACGGCAGCCGCTTCGTCGTGGCGATCGGATCCGGCGATCTTGCCGGGCTCGACAGTCTGCAGTCGTCCGAACCCGGTGGGGCCGCGCCCGCCGAAGAGCCCGAGCGGCATGTGGACGATCTCGATCTCATCCAGCCCGACCCGGAGACGGTGGCAGAGGTAAGCGAGCCGGTTGCCGCGCCCGAGGCCATGCGGCCGCGTGGCGGCGGCTTCTCCGGCTTCCTGCGCCGCGACCGCGATGCCGAGGGTCTGAAACTGCCGAAGAGCAGTCTGGAGACCCTCGACGCGGTCCTGCTCGACCTTCTTGAATGCAAACGGCTGCTCGATCAGGTCCGCTGAGCGGCAAGCCTCAGATGAAGAGCACGCCGACCGACAGCGCGTAGAGCACGAATACCAGAACGCTTTCGAAGCCGATATTGAAGGCGCCGCGCTTCTCCCGTTTCATCATGCCGAGAAGCACGATGATCACCATCAGGCCGGCGAAGAGGCCGGTCGCCTGATCGTCCGGCTTCATGTCGAGATAGATCGGCTCCGGCGTGACGAAGTCGGCCATGCTGAGGAACAGGATCTCGAACGCATTGCCGCCGATGATGTCGCCGACGGCAAGGCCGACGGCGCCAATGCGCACCGCCGCGATCGCCGTGACGAGTTCGGGCAGCGAATTGGCGATCGCCGTGAAGGTGGTTCCGAAGAGCGTGGACGAAACGCCCGTGATCGATACGAGCGCGATACTGGATTCGCCGACGGCGTAACCGGCAAGCGCCGTCAGGGCGGCGTAAACGCCAAACAGAGACCAGAGCTTCCCGTTGCTGCGGTCGTCCTCGCTTTCCGAGGCGTCGGATATCTCTTCGCGTGTCTCGTCCGTGACCGTAGCCCGCCACATGTCGCTGTCATGCACCGAATTGAGCAGAAGCAGGCCGAGCACATAGCCGATCGGCAGGATGATCGAGACGGGGTGGACGCCGAAGACGGAAATATCGGGAACGGAAGCGGCGATGAGTGCGGTGGCGAGGAGACCGAGCAGGAGCAGCCCCTGGGCGAGCGCCACCGGTGTCGCGGCGGCGTGTTCCAGATTGGCGCGCCGGTAGAAGATGTCGGCCACAGCGATGAACAGCGTCTGCGCCGTCAGTCCGCCGAGGGCGTTGCCGATCGCCAGCGACGGAAAGCCCTGCCAGGCGGTGGCGACGGAGGTGATGGCGCCCGGCAGGGAGGTCGATGCGCCGACGAAGAGCGCGCCGGCAACGACCTCGCCGAGTCCCGTCCTGTCGGCGAGTTCGTCTGCCAGATGCGAAACCTTGACGCCGGCATAGGTAATGACGGCCGCCGCCGCGAGGAAGATCGCAGCATTTACCGTGAAGCCGTAACTTTCGAATTCAAACATGCGGGCTCTTGGCGCCTCTTGTCGGGAGGAACGGGCGCGATGCCCTCGGGCAGGCGATGAAACTACCAACCCAAAGGCCTGAGTGACGGCTTTGGTTTCATCTGCGGCTCGGGCCGACCCAGGACAACGGGTTTCGCAGCCTGCGGATATCCAGGGCTGCCCGGCTGTGGAACGAGCGGGTAGCTGCAAGCCCAGCCCTGGAAACGTTAATGGCTGTGGAGAGTTACCGCTCGCCGACGCGCGGCCGGGAGGCTGAGGCCGGTTTCAATCACGCCCGGTGGTGAGCACGATCTTGCCGATATGATCCCGGTCGAGATGCCGGTGGGACTCCGCCGCCTCTTCGAACGGATAGGTCGCCTCGATCACCGGCTTGACCTTGCCGCTCTCGATCAGTGGCAGGACCTGCGCGCTGAGTTCGTCCGCGATCGTCTTCTTGAAGGCGACGGAACGATTGCGAAGCGTGGAGCCTGTGAAGGTCGCGCGCTTTCGCATCAGCAGGAAGAGGTCGATTTCGGCCTTTCGCCCCTTCTGCACCGCGATCTGAACGATGCGGCCGTCTTCGGCGACGAGTTCGAGATTGCGGCCCGCATATTCGCCCCCGACCATGTCGAGGATCAGGTCGATGCCGTGCCCGCCCGTCGCTTCCTTGAGAACGGCGACGAAATCCTCGGACTTGTAGTTGACGGCGGCATCGGCGCCGAGGGCTTCGGCGGCGCGACATTTCTCGGGGCTGCCGGCGGTCGTGAAGACACGGGCGCCGAAGGCGTGGGCCAGTTGGATCGCCGTCGTGCCGATCCCCGACGTGCCGCCATGGACGAGAAAAGTTTCCCCCGACTTCAGCCCGCCGCGCTGGAACACATTGTGCCAGACCGTGAAGAAGGTCTCCGGAAACGCGGCCGCCTCGACGAAGCTCAGGGCCTCCGGCACCATCAACGCATTGTCTTCGGCAACCGTCACATAGTCCGCATATCCGCCGCCCGGCACCAGCGCCATCACCCTGTCGCCCTCGGCAAAGTGCGAGGCGCCTTCGCCGTGCCCGACGACACGGCCAGCGACTTCCAGCCCCGGCCACTCCGGTGCGCCGGGGGGGGGGGGATAGGCCCCTTGCCGCTGCATCGCGTCCGGCCGGTTGACGCCGGCGGCGGCGACTTCGACCAGGATTTCGCCCTGCCCCGGCTGGGGAACCGGCCGGCTGCCCAGAACGAGAGCCTCCGGACCGCCCGGTTCCCGGATTTCCACTACGCGCATCTCACCGGACGAACCCATCGCAAGAACTCCTTCCCCATGTTTTGGCCTCGTGTTCGAGCGTCGAAAGGTAGAGGAATTCTTTCGAGGAGAAGCCGTCGTTAATCCCCGGGTAAGGTTTCTCGTGTTTATATGATTTCAGTCCAGTTCGCTGGACAGACGGCGCGGCCCGCCGCTCCGTTTGACGCCTCCCTGTTGAAAACTCCTGAGAGCCGTTCGCTGCGGCTCTTTTTTTTGCCTATTCACAGCCAAGTATCGCGTTAACCTTTATTAACGAAAACAAGGAAGTCTCAGCTTGCATTGTGCGCCGACTGGACGCACCTTGCCCGGGCTGCCGATTTGCCCAGTTTGGCGGTATTGATGATTTGGCTCGGCCGGGAGATGAGTGACAGGCGATGAGCACGCAAATGACCGACTCCAAGGACGACGATCGCACCGTCAAGCTGGCCGAGCATCTGGCGTTTTCGCGCTCCTTTCAGCCCTTGTTCAACGAGGGCATGGCGATGGTCGACGAGACCGCGGCCTATCTCGACGAACAGGGGCGAAAGGAAGCCAAGCAGCTGACCAAGGCCGGCGCGACGCTCTACGCCGCCGAATCGATGCGCCTGACCACCCGGCTCATGCAGATCGCGTCCTGGCTGCTTCTCCAGCGCGCGGCCAATCAGGGCGACATGTCGCGCAGCCAGGTCGAGGCCGAAAAGGTCAAGGTGCGCCTGGAAGGGCTCGGGACGGCGAAGGACTCACCGCAATATGGTGAGTTGCCGGAGCGTTTTCGTGACCTCGTGGAGCGTGCGATCAAGCTCGAGCGGCGAATCGCCATGCTCGATCGCGAGATTTACGGGGCCACGACCGAGGATGCGGGCGAGACCGCCAATCCCGTCGGCCAGCAGATCGATCTCCTGAAGACCGCTTTCCACGGCTGAAGCCGAGCCCGGCTCCGGACCGTCACTGCCTGCGGATATGCCCTGGCGACGATGAATGAATGTCATGCGTGCGATCGCTTGGTGGTGATCGGACGCATTTTTTCGCGCGAAAGCCGGGCCAATCTTGACATCACCGGGGGGCCATGTGCTTGTCCCGCCCGATTCAGACAATTTTGGCGCTGCCGGATGACTGCGGCTGCCTTTGCGGTCGAAGATGCCGACCGCTGAAAACCGATCGAAGAGAGACTGCCATGCACCGCTACCGCTCCCACAACTGCGCCGCCCTGCGCCAGGCGGATGTCGGCCAGAGCGTGCGCCTGTCCGGCTGGGCGCACCGCATTCGCGACCATGGCGGCTTGCTCTTCATCGATCTGCGCGACCATTACGGTCTGACCCAGGTCGTGGTCGATCCCGATTCGCCGGCCTTTGCGACCGCCGAGACGGTGCGCGGCGAGTGGGTGATCCGCATCGACGGCGAGGTGAAAGCGCGCTCTCAGGAGACCGTGAACCCGAAGCTGCCGACCGGTGAGATCGAGGTCTTCGCCCGCGAGATCGAGGTGCTTTCGCCGGCCAAGGAACTGCCGCTGCCGGTCTTCGGCGAGCCCGAATATCCCGAAGACATTCGCCTCAAATACCGTTTCCTCGACCTGCGCCGCGAGACGCTGCACAAGAACATCATGCGACGCACGCAGATCATCGCCAAGATCCGTGAGCTGATGCAGGGCGCGGCCTTCACCGAATTCCAGACGCCGATCCTGACCGCGTCGAGCCCGGAAGGCGCCCGCGACTTCCTGGTGCCGTCGCGCATCCACAACGGCATGTTCTACGCCCTGCCGCAGGCGCCGCAGCAGTACAAGCAGCTCCTGATGATGTCGGGCTTCGACCGCTATTTCCAGATCGCGCCCTGCTTCCGCGACGAGGATCCGCGCGCCGACCGTTTCTATGGCGAGTTCTATCAGCTCGACGTGGAGATGAGCTTCGTCGAGCAGGAAGACATCTTCCAGACCATGGAGCCGGTGATCCGCGACGTCTTCAAGGCGTTCGCCGACGGCAAGAAGGTCTCCGAAACCTTCCGCCGCATTCCCTACGCCGAGGCGATGGAGAAATACGGCTCCGACAAGCCGGATCTTCGCAATCCGATCGAGATGCAGAAGGTCACCGAGCATTTCGCCGGTTCCGGCTTCAAGGTCTTCGCCAACATGATCGCGAATGACGACAAGGTCGAAGTCTGGGCGATCCCGGCCAGGACCGGCGGCTCACGCGCCTTCTGCGACCGGATGAACTCCTGGGCGCAGGGCGAGGGCCAGCCAGGCCTCGGCTACATCTTCTGGCGCGAGGAGGGCGGGGCCATCTCCGGCGCCGGGCCGCTTGCCAAGAACATTGGCGAGGAGCGCACCGAGGCCGTCCGCAGCCAGCTCGGCCTCGAGACGGGCGACGCCTGCTTCTTCGTCGCCGGCCGGCCGGAGAAGTTCGTGCAGTTCGCAGGCGCCGCCCGCACTCGCGTCGGCGAGGAACTGAACCTCCTCGACCGCGACGCCTATGAGCTCGCCTGGATCATCGACTTTCCGTTCTACGAATGGGACGAGGACGAAAAGCGCGTCGACTTCGCCCACAACCCCTTCTCCATGCCGCAAGGCGGCATCGAGGCCCTGGAAAGCCAGGAGCCGCTGGCGATCAAGGCGTTCCAGTACGACGTCGTCTGCAATGGCTACGAGATCGCGTCTGGCGGCATCCGCAACCAGCTGCCCGACACGATGGTCAAAGCCTTCGAGATCGCCGGCTATTCCCGCCAGGACGTCGAGGAGCGCTTCGGCGGCCTCTACCGCGCCTTCCAATACGGCGCCCCGCCCCATGGCGGCATGGCCGCCGGCATCGACCGCATCGTCATGCTCTTGTGCGGGGCGAAGAACCTGCGAGAGATCGCGCTCTTCCCGATGAACCAGCAGGCGTTCGACCTGCTGATGGGAGCGCCCGCGGAGGCGACGCCGGCGCAGTTGCGGGAGCTGGGGCTGCGGGTGGCGCCCACACCCAACAGAGAGTAAGGCTTTCGCCTTTAAATGTGCTTCTTTAACTGACCCGCCTTGCTTAATTTCCATATGACGGGCTCAGATTATGCGTAAACTCGTCGGATCAATCCTTACCGGTCCAGATCCCTTCTGACAGCGGTAGGCTCTTTCACGTTCGACAACATACCCTTTTCTCGAAGCTGCCTCTTGAGAGATTGCAACGCTTTGCCATCGGAAGAGTTCGGGTCAATTCGAGAACTGAAGGCTAGCCAAGGAAGCGAAAAGCCACGCTTATCAACTGCATTCGGGTTAGCCCCGCGCTGTAGAAGAGCAAGTACTATTTTCCAAGCATCAATTGAAGCTGCGTGAAGAAGGGGGGTCGTCTTCGCGAACCCCTTGATCTCGATATTTGTGCCAGCTTCCAACTCGGCAATTACGCCCTTTTCGTCGAGCTGGGCAATTCGCCAAAATATTAGTGGTCGTCCGTCGGGTCCCATAGATTCTGCTGTTGCCATAGTCGTCGCTCCAAAGAGAAGAAAAATAAATATAATGAATATGAGAGAATTCCGCATGAAGTCCGGCCTGTTTATATAAACCTATTGCTACAATAATTTTTTAAAATACATTAAATCTGAAAGCAATTGTGAGATATTTGACTGTTTGATATGTTGCGGGCTTTATGTTCGAGCGCTTCAATAACCGACTCCATCATGTGAAGCCGAACGCTGCGCCCTATCCCAAAACCTAAAGCAGCCCCAAAACTCGCAGCTGAGCCTCCACTAAGCACAGATCCCAGAAGGGCGCCACCGACACCAGCCTCAACATCCGACGAGGATAGATTTCTTGCTGGAGTAAGGGGCTTTCGCTTGCCGACCGCCCGTGGAGCGACAGATCGTGTTCCGTCCTGCAGTGAGCTGAGTGCATCTCCCTCAACGTAATAGGCTTCAATGGGCGCAGAAGGTCCATCGCCTCCGTATCTCATAAGTGTTTTATTATGCAATCCCGCAGCGTTGAAGGTGTAACCTCGGCCACCCGATGCGGCGGAGGCGACGGAAGCAAGGCCACCACCTAAAGAATGCCCAACAAATCGCACGTGATTAGGTCGAGCTTCGTTGGCAGTTCTACCGATCAGTGCGGCGCTCGAATAATAGGGCGTCTCCATACCAAGACCTTGCCTGATATTTGCGGACCAGTCAGCGATTGAAGTTGGCCGCGTACCGCGAAAAGCTATAGTATATTCGGTCTCGTGGTTCTCAGGATTAGTGCGTGCAAAAACCTGATAGTGGAACTCGTCGTTCGACAAGTCGCCGGTAATTTCCTCGCCGTCGATAACTAGGCCCAAGTCCTCTAGGTCGTTTTGGGAAGCTGGTCGCCAGTTGCCTGGAAGCGGCGATTGAGAATCAGACGGTTCATACACTGCGGCAGCTAGCACTGCCATCTCATGTGCGATGGCATTTTCCTCGGCTGAGACGGCCAATTGTACGCAAAGCGGTGAGAGAGCAGCCGTCATACCGCTGGCCCGCTGCCCGATGATCACCGTCGGCAACCCCAGCAAGATCTTGTTCATCGGGCCGAAGGCTTCGAGGATGGTGTCGCCCTGGCGGCTGGCCGGGAGGCCGTTGATGAGGACGGTGGGCGAGCCGTCGATGACGACGCCGGGGCCATGGGCGGGGAGCGGGGTTGCGCAGACATGCTTGTCCGCGCCGCCGGAGGCGCTCGCGATCGTTGCGGCCATCGCGGTGATTTCGGCCGCTTTCAGAGCCATTTCGGCGGCCTTGGCAGCGGGATAGCCGGGGGTGCCGGATGCGGCCGTGGTAGCGGTCTCGGCGATCTTGATGCGGGCGTTCGAGGCGGCTTTTGCCGCTTGCAAACCGGACGCGGCACCTACGGGGATGGCGCGCCAGGCGGGTCTGCCGCCAATGACCACGTTGAAGCTGCCGGGGCCCGGCTGAAGGACGCCGGGGATCGGATGCACGACAGGATCAAGGACTCGGGCGGCCGGGCCGGTCGGCATGGTGCTCTCTTTGGTTGTCTAATCTTATCGTATAACAACCAAAACGAGTTTTTACGTCAAGCTGCAATCAAATGCTCTGCGGCTCCATGATCGCTCGGATTCCGGTTGGCGACCGCGTGTGACCTATCAGTGGTGACCGTCTGCATGCTCGCCGGTGATGATTTCCACCGCTTTCGCCACCCCGTCCTCCACCCTGAGCCGCGTGCCGAGCTGCCGGGCGTTGTCGCGCAGTCGCTCGCTCGTCACCGCTTCGCGGATGGCGGCGGCGAGGCGGTTTTCGGTCAGCTTTCTGCGCGGGATCGGCGGCGTTGCGACACCTAGGTCGGCGGCGAGGCTGGCCCAGCCGGGCTGGTCGCCGAAGAACGGGCAGATGACGGAGGGCACGCCGGCATGAAAGGCTTCCAGGGTCGTGCCGGCGCCGCCGTGATGGACCACCGCCGTCATCTGTGGAAACAGCCAGTCATACGGGGCAGGCGGGATCGAGATGATGGTCTCGTCGGCGGCGATCTTGAGGTTTGCCCAGCCTTTCGCGACGACACCGCGCTGGCCGGCCTTGTGCAGGGCGCACGTCACCAGGCGGCCCAGCGCCGCTCCGTCAACGCTCGTCATGCTGCCGAAGCCGACGAAGACCGGCGGGGCGCCGCGTTCCAGGAAGGATCGCAGCGCTTCGGGTGGCGTGTAATCGCGTGCCTTGTCCAGTCGCCAGCTGCCGGTGATGAAGGCCGTTGCGGGCCAGTCGTCCGGTCGCGGGATCAGATGCGGGCTGTAGGCATGCAGGACGCGAAGGGGGCCGGTGCCCGGCGGGGCGAGGACATCGCGGCCATGCCGGACCGGGGGCAGGTCGAGGTCGTCCTGACGAAAGCGGTTGATGCGGCCGCGAAAGGCACCGATCGACTTTTGGACCAGCGCATAGGTCAGCCGGTTATAGCCCGGAAACGGCAGGTGCGGCAGGCCCATGGCCGGAAAGGCCCGCGTCGGCACATACATGGGCTGCAGTGCTCCCAGAAAGGCGGGCACGTTCAGCTTCTCGGCGATGTGGGGCGCGGCAAAGAGCTTGGCGTGGAAGACGATGACGTCTGGAGGAAAGCCTCTCGCCGCTTCCCAGCACTGGCGCATCAGCGCGTCATTGATCGGTCCGGATCGGCGCGCCAACCGGATGCCGGCGGCGATCCGCCGGGTAAGGCCGCGGCCGCCTTCGAGCATTGTCTTGCCGTCTTGTGTCTCGATCGCGGCAAGCGAGGCGTCGGACAGGGGGAAGAAGGCGATGCCATGCTCCGTGACGAAGTCGCGAAAGCGCTCGGAGGTCGCGAAGAGGACGTCGAGACCGGCGCCCTGCAGCCCCTTGGCGAGCGCCAGAAACGGCTCGACATCGCCGCGGCTGCCATAGGTGAGGATAAGGGCGCGCCGGGGAGACATGGCCTCGGATCATTTCCCAATTGGGCGGCCGAAACAATGCCGCCGGCGTGCGTTCAAGATCCGTCCTCCGGCATCCGGGAGGCGACAAAGGGAAACGATCCCGCGGCCTCCCACGGACCGCCGCGATAACGCCACAGGAGGAGACCGGTGCCGGTCGCGGTGAACGGCCGGAAATCTGCACGGAGTGCAGCGAAACCGGCTTTCGCCGCCTCCGCCGGCACCTTGTTCTGGATCGTCACATGGGGGCGAAAGCCCTGGCCGTCCTGAGGCGTCAGCCATTCGTGCCAGAGACTGGCGAGTTCCTTGCGCAGCGCGACCAGGGCCGGCGCGTCGATTTCATAGGCTGTGCCACGCCCCAGAAAGCGCAGTCCCGAAACGGACAGGGGAAAGGGTGCGGTCCGCGCGGCGAGGCCCGTGAGAGTCGCGGCGATCTCGTTCTCCTGCTCACCGGGCAGGTGATGAAACAGCGTGAGATGCGCCGGAATGAGATTGCGCTCGGGCGGAAAGTGCTGGCGTCGCATCCGATCGAGGAAGGCGAAGCTCGCCGCGTCGAAGCCGAGCGTCAGAATGACCGGGGCGGTCATCGCCGGGGAGGAGCCGCAGCGGCGGGCGGCCCGGTGACGGGTCGCCTCACGCCTTCTCGCTCGCGCTGTGGCCGGCCAGGTCGCCCGGCGGCGATCCGACGTCGGCGCCGCGCACGTGGCGCAGCAACTCGGGTGCCACGGTCTCGCCATGTAATACGCTGATGTCGCCGGTGGTCTCCAGCACGACGGCGCGGACTTCGCTCATCGACTGGATGTTGGCGCCGCGCAGCTTGGCATAGACATCACCCGGCGAGACACGGCTCGTGGCCATCGCCTCGTCGATGAAGACGCCGTCGCGCATGAGAAGCAGAGGCTGATTGTCGACCAGCCCGGTGACGAGACGGCTACGGCGGCGGGCGAAGGCTAGAACGACCTGGATCGTCATGAGCGCAAGGATCGCGACCACTGCCTGGAGGAAGCTCGCCCAGTTCGAGGCACTGCTGGCCGTCGCCAGCAGCGAACCGGTGGCGAGCGTGATGACGAAATCGAAGGCCGTCATCTTCGAAAACGAGCGCAGCCCGATCGTTCGCACGAGCGCGATGATCACGGCGAGCGCCAGACCCCCCAGGAGAAGGCCGGCGATCAGGCTGTCGGCGATGTCGGGCAGACCGAAGATGGCGGTGTCCTTTCCGTCGGGCGTGTGGGTTCTACGCCAGGATGAGGACTGACCTTGCCCAACGAAAACGCCGGTCAAGCCCAGGAGGCCGACCGGCGCGAAGTTTTTCGCTATGCGGCTAAGCCTTATTCGTCGGCCTCATTGGCCGTCACGTCGAGCGAAAGCACCTGCGGCAGTGTCTGCGGTGCGCCCATCGCGGCTCCGACGATCTGCATGGCCGGAACCGGGCTTTCGGGATCGATCGAAATCGAAATCGACTGCGGATCCTGAAGGAAGCTCGAGACCGCGTCGTTGACCTTCTGCTGAAACTCCGGATTCTGCAGTTGTGCCAGCATCATCGGAGCCATGCCGGAGATCATCTGGACAAGCTGCTCGCGGGTCTGGCCCTGCTGTCCGGCGTAATAGTCGAGAAGCTTGTTGGTCAGGGAATCATCGGTGAAGGTGAGGTCCGCCGAGCCGATCGAGAGCTGCGACATCAGCCCCATCATCGCCATGCCGGAATTCTGGTTGCCCTCCGGATTCTGCGCCATCTGCTGGGAAATCTGCTGCATCGACTGGATGAAAGCCGGAGTGTAGCCCGACATGTCGAAGGTGAAGGACAGATTCCCGACATTCTCCACATCGATCTCGAAGGGGTCGAGGTCGATCGAACCCGAGGTCGGATCCCAACTGCTGCTGCCCTTGATCGTGCCCGACAGCGTCTCGTAGCCCAGCTCGGTCATCGTCTTGGCCGCTTCGGGATCGGCCGTGGTGAAATCGACGTTGAAGGTGCCGAGATCCATGTCGGACGAGAATGTGCCGTCGTCGGCGATGGTGTTCTCCACCTTCACGCCTGAAAGATCGAAGACCTGCTGGCCGTCCTTCTCAACGGTGACCGACTCGACGCCAGCCCGCTCGAAATAGAGTTCGGAGACCTGCTTGACCGCCGGCATGTCGCTTCGCGCCCCCTCCGGCAGAAGCTCCACGCCTTCGATGCTGATCCCGGAGATTGTCGTGCGCATGCCGTCTTCGGTGACGTCGATGTCCTGGACAGGGATGCGCTCGACGCGCCAGCCATCGGCTGTCGATCCGGTGACGTTCTCGAAGGTGACGTCGCCAATTTCTTCCGCGCTTTCACCCGTGGGAGCGCCGGAAACACCCTGCAAGATGACATTGTCTCCTTCCGAGACCGCGCTGTCATAGGTGAGGGTGAAGTTCTGCTTGCCGGCGACTGCCTTCAGGCGCTCGGCGAATGCCTCCGCGTCGGCGGCGAACGCCGAGGTCGACATGAGAAGACCGGCGGTAAGCGCGGCGAGGGGGACCGAAGTCTTGGCGAACATGAAAAACCTTCTCTTGCTTGTGGCCGGCGAAAGGGCCTCCTGATCGTACATGGGCCCACATGTCGCCGAAGCCTTGCCCCATCCGCAGTTTAGGGCGGCACCCGGCCGCAATCTACGGCGAATTCGGGCGCCGGAAAGGCGTGAACCTCGCAATCGGGGATGAGAGGGTTAATCGCTTTCGAAATCGAGGTCGCACGATGGTTCGGGATCGAGGGCTCATCTTCGACGCCGCAAGCGCTCAGGCCTTGCCGGGACCCTTCAACACCCATGTTTGTCGTGGTTGAACTACACCTAAATCACAAAAAGCTGAGGATCGCTTCGTTCCGGTCTTGTTCCGCTTTGACGGGTTGGCTACACGATCCCTATGGGCAAGGACGCGGAACCGCCTCAAGACGGCGGCGGCATCGAACCGATCGATCTCAAGGCGGCGCTCGAGGAGCGCTACCTCGCCTATGCCTTGTCCACGATCATGGGCCGCGCGCTGCCCGACGTGCGCGACGGGCTGAAGCCGGTTCACCGGCGCATCGTCCATGCCATGCGCATCCTCCGCCTCGATCCCGGCGACGCCTACAAGAAATGCGCCCGCATCGTCGGCGACGTGATGGGCAAGTTCCATCCCCATGGCGATGCGGCGATCTACGACGCGCTGGTGCGTCTCGCCCAGGATTTCTCGGTCCGCTATCCGCTGATCGACGGGCAGGGCAATTTCGGCAATGTCGATGGCGATAGCGCCGCGGCCATGCGCTACACCGAAGCACGGATGACCGACGTCGCCACGCTGCTTCTGCGCGGCATCGACGAGGACGCGGTCGATTTCCGCCCGACCTACAACGAGGAAGACAAGGAACCGGTCGTCCTGCCCGGCGCCTTCCCGAACCTGCTCGCCAACGGTTCGTCCGGCATCGCCGTCGGCATGGCGACCTCGATCCCGCCACACAACGCCGCCGAACTGTGCGACGCGGCCCTGAAGCTGATTGAGAACCCGGACGCCACCACCGACCAGCTCCTGCGCTTTGTGCAGGGCCCCGATTTTCCGACCGGTGGCGTGATCGTCGACAGCCAGGCTCAGATCCGCGAGGCCTACGAGACCGGACGCGGTGGGTTCCGGGTCCGGGCGCGCTGGGAGAAGGAGGATGTCGGTCGCGGAAATTACGTGATCGTGGTCACGCAGATTCCCTATCAGGTGCAGAAATCGCGGATGATCGAGAAGATCGCCGAACTCCTGCAGGCCCGCAAGCTGCCGCTTCTGGCCGACATTCGCGACGAATCCGCCGAGGACGTCCGCATCGTTCTGGAGCCGAAGAGTCGCACGGTCGATCCCGAACTCCTGATGGAATCGCTTTTCCGCACCACGGATTTCGAGACCCGCATTCCGCTCAACATGAACGTCCTGTCCGGCGGCAAGGTGCCCAAGGTCCTGTCGCTCAAGGAAGTGCTGTCGGAGTGGCTGGCCCACCAGCGCGAGGTTCTGCAGCGGCGCACGCGCTTCCGGCTCGGCCAGATCGAGCGTCGGTTGGAGATCGTTTCCGGCTACCTCATCGTCTTCCTGAATGTCGACGAGGTGATCCGGATCATCCGCGAGGAAGACGAGCCGAAGAAGGAACTGATCCGGACCTTCGAGCTCACCGACAATCAGGCCGAGGCGATCCTCAACATGCGGCTGCGCTCGCTGCGCAAGCTCGAGGAATTCGAGCTGAAGCGCGAGTTCGACGCGCTGACCGCCGAGAAGGCCGAGAAGGAGGCGCTGCTCGCCTCCGGCGAGAAGCAGTGGGCGGCGGTCGCCGACGAAGTGCGCGAAGTTCGCGAGACCTTCTCCAAGAAGACCAAGCTCGGAAGAAGGCGCACGCTCTTTGCGGACGCGCCGAGCCGGGCTCTGGACGACATTGCCGTCGCGCTCATCGAGAAGGAGCCTGTGACCGTCGTCCTTTCGCAGAAGGGCTTCCTGCGCGGCATGAAGGGCCATTTGTCGGATCCGAAGGCGCTGAGCTTCCGTGAGGGCGACGGGCTGAAACTTGCCTTTCATGCGATGACGACGGACAAGCTGATCTTCCTCTCGACCGGCGGCCGGGCCTTCACGCTCAATGCCGACAAGCTGCCCGGTGGGCGCGGGCAGGGCGAGCCGATCCGTCTGGCGATCGAGATGGAGGACGAGCACGACATCGCCGACGCCTTCGTCGCCGAGCCGGAGCGCCAGCGCCTGATGGTCGCGTCCGACGGCACCGGCTTCGTCGCCGGCGAGGGCGACATGCTGTCAGGCACCCGCAAGGGCAAGCAGGTCGTCAATATCGCGGCGAAAAATCGTCTGCGCTTTGCTGTGCCGATCGCGGGCGGCGACATGGTCGCGATCGTCGGCGAGAACCGCAAGCTTCTCGTCTTCCCACTCGCGCAAGTGCCGCAAATGGCCCGCGGCAAGGGCGTGCGCCTGCAGCGCTACAAGGATGGCGGCGTTTCCGACGCCAAGGTCTTCAAACTGACCGAGGGGCTCACCTGGACCGACTCCGCCGGCCGCGCCTTCCTGCGCTCGGAAGCCGAGCTCCTGGAATGGCGCGGCGACCGCGCCCAGGCCGGCCGCCTGGTTCCGAAGGGTTTTCCGAAGAACAACAAGTTCGTGGGCTGACAAAGTCCGGAAAGCGCCTGTCAGGGCGAAAGGGCAAGATGCTGCCTGATCGCGGCTTCTACCGCTCTCATATCTTCGCTCGACAAGACTCCCAATCGATCCCCGAGCCGCGATTTGTCAGCAGCCATGATCTGGTCGGCCATGGCTTTGCTCGTTCCTTTCCCCACAGAAACCAAAGCCTCACCGGGATAGACCCGCTGAACAGCGCTCGTCAGCGGAACGACAACGAGGCGCCTCAGATGGCGGTTGGCGGCGTCGTTGCTAACGATGACGGCTGGCCGCCGCTTGCGGATCTCGCTGCCGACAGAAGGATCGAATTCAACCCACCAGACTTCACCGCGCTTCATTCGCGAGGTCCGCGGAAAGGCCTTCGCACCACTCCTGGGCCTCTGCCTCTCGATCGTCGTCCGCTGCCATCGCACGGTAGCCATCGTCGAGCGTTCTATCGAGCACCAGCGGACGCAGGAGGTTTTCGATGACGAGATTCAGGTCGCGTTGACCGGCTGTCCGCAGGAGTCCCTCATAGATCTCCGCATCGATGGTAATCGTCATCTTGCGTCGCATGGGGCTGCTCCAACAATTGCAAGAAATCGGTTCTCGCAATTCTACAGCATCGGCCCGAGGATCGAAATCGTTTCTCGGGAATGCCCGAGGCGGAGCCCAGATATCGCGAGTTTGGGCAGCTGGTCCGGAACAGGACCGTATGGCTCTTGCTGGATCCGGACAGGGCTACGACCGAGCCCGACCGGCCCGCCTCGCCCGGAGTTCGGCGAGGGAGTGCGCCACCAGGGTCAGGATGATCAGCGCCCCGCCGACGAGGGACAGGGTCGAGGGCTCTTCGGCGAAGATCATCCACATCCAGACGGGTGCCAGAACCGTTTCCAGGAGAAATCCCATCGCCACCACGGGCGAGGGAACGAAGATCGGGGCGGCGGCAAGGCAGGTCAGCGCCAGTGGCACGACGAGCGCGCCGTTCAGCGCGAGCCAGCCGATGTGCTCCGATTCCAAACCATTCGAGGCCACGAAAGGCAGGACGATCAGCGCCGGCACGGCCGCTGCCAGCGCTGGGGCGTAGCGCATGTCCTGGCGGCTTCGCCGCGCCAGCGTCAGCGCCAGGGCCATGGAGAAGGCGGTGCAGAGTGCGGCGATGTCGCCGAGCCATCCCCCCGTTTCGAGCCCGGCCCCGATGATCAGGAGTACGCCCAGGAGTGTCAACGGAATGGCGAGGAGGGTGGCCCTGGAGGGCCTTTCTCCCGCGATACCCCAGGAGAGAAGGGCTGCGAACATCGGATTGAGGGCGAGAATGAACACGACATTCGCGGCCTTGGTGTTGAAGACAGCGATGAGGAACGTGGTGGCGCCGACGGCATAGACCGCCGTCACCAGAAGCCCGGCGCGGCCGGCGATCAGCCGGCGGCCGCTCGAATGGCCGGTGCGGCGCGCGAGCGTCCAGAGCAGAAACGCGGCGCAGCAGGTGAGCAGCCCGCGCACGCAGATGACGGTGTAGAAGCCGCTTTCCGACAGGCGAATGAGCGGAATGTCGACCGAGAGGATCAGCCCGCCGAAGCCGATCAAGGAGAGGCCGCTGGCATAGCGCGCGGCTTCGTTCGCCGGCATGAGAGATTCGGAGGATGGGATGGACATCGCCGGCTGGTAGCCGGTTTCAGGGGGCTATTCCAGAGGGAACATCGAAGTCCGCAGGGAGGGCCGGAGTGCGCTTGCCGGTCGGGAGATTGGCGGCCTGCTCTCCGCTCAGCCCTCGTAGCGTTCCCAGCCACGGGCCGTCAGATGTTCCTGGGGCTGGAAACGGATCTTGTACTGCATCTTCCGCGATCCCTTCACCCAGTAGCCGAGATAGAGATAGGGCAGGCCGAGCTTGCGGGTGCGCTCGATGTGATCGAGGATCATCAGCGACCCGAGGCTGCGATCGTCCTCTTCCGGATCGAAGAAGGAATAGACCATCGACATGCCGTCGCCCATGACGTCGGAGAGGGCGACCGCGACGAGATCGCCGTCGGAATGGCTGGTGAAGGACGAATCCGGGCCGCGCCGGCGGTATTCGATGACCCGCGTATCCACCTGACTGTCTTCGAGCATCATCGCGTAGTCGAGAATGCTCATTTCCGCCATGCCGCCATTGGCGTGGCGGTCCTCGATATAGCGGCGAAACAGCGCGTATTGTTCTTCCGACGGGTTGGGCGCCGACATGCGACCAACGAGGTCGGAATTGCGGGACAGGATCCGGCGCATGGATTTGCCCGGGGCGAACTCGTCCACGAGGATGCGCACCGAGATGCAGGCCCGGCAGCGCTCGCAGGCCGGCCGGTAGGCGATGTTCTGGCTCCGGCGGAATCCACCCTGGCTCAGAAGGTCGAGGAGCGCCGGCGCGCGTTCGCCGATCAGATGCGTGAAGACCTTCCGTTCCGATTGACCCTCGAGATAAGGGCAGGGCGAGGGCGAGGTCAGGAAGAACTGCGGCGTCTGCGGGTGATGGACGGTCACGTGCGATCCTGAATATTCAAAACGCGTAGTAGATCGGCGCAATGAGAGAGAATGTTAACCACACGATGATCACGAGGGGAACACCGGCTTTTACGAAGTCCATGAAACGGTAGCGGCCGGGCCCCATGACCAACAGGTTGGTCTGGTAACCGATCGGGCTGGCAAAGGATGCGTTTGCCGCGAAAATGACGCAGGCAAGCCATGGTTCCGGCGTCGAGCCGAGGTTTGCGGCGATGTCGAGCGCGATTGGCGTGAACAGAACCGCGGTGGCATTGTTGGACAAAAGATTCGTAAAGACCGCGACAACGAGGAAGAGTCCGGACAGGATGATCACCGGGGCTGCACCCGCAAGCGCCTGAACCACGCCGTCGGCGATCAAATTGGCGCCGCCGGTTCGCTCGAGCGCGGTCGCAGCCGCGATCGAGGCGCCGACGAGCATGAAGATTGACCGGTCGATCGAGCGCGCCGCTTCGCCGATCGTCAGGCAGCCGGTCATCACCATGGCAATGGCGCCGGAGACGGCCAGCACTTCGATCGGCAGGAGGCCCGCGGCTGACAGGGCAACGATCGTGAGAAAGATCGCCGTGGCGAGCAGCGCCTTGGCCGATTGTGGGACCGGCTGGGCGGAATATTCCAGGAGCAGGAGGTCGTGGTTGCCCCGCAGCGCCGAGATGTTCTGTTCGCGCCCGCAGAGAAGCAGCGTATCGCCCGGTTCGAGCCGGATCTCCGAGAGGGCGGCGCGCGCCATGCGGCTCTTGCGCTGGAGGCCGAAGAGCGTGATGCCGAACTGGGTTCTCAGTCCCGAATACTGCATCGTCCGGCCGGCATAGCGAGAGCCGGGCGCGACCACCGCCTCCGCCATCACGATGTCCGGTCCGATCTTGTTCGCGCGATCCCCCTGTTCGCCGCCGGAAGGGTCGAGCGTCTTGACCTTGAGATTGCCGCGCGAGAGGGCGCGGGAAAAGGCCCGGCGGGTCGCCGTCACGATCAGCCGGTCGCCGACCGAGAGCTGAATGTCGTCGAACGGGGGCAGGATCGTCGCTTCGTTGCGGATGATCATGCGCGGCATCAGATCGCCGAGGCCCGGGAAGAGGCCGGAGCGGGCGCGAAGCCCCAGAAAGCTGTGCCCCCGGGTGATGTCGATCTCGCCGAGGAATTGTTTGCCGCCGGGATCAACGACCCGGCCTTCCTGCCCCGCGCGCGGCGTCAGCGCTCTTGGCATGACGCGAATCACATAGATCGCGCCGACCACAGCGATCACCAGCCCGGGAACGGTGATGTCGAAGAAGTCGAGCGTGATGCCGGAGCGGGCGGCGACGCCCGCAACGAGAAGGTTGGTCGAGGAGCCGATGAGCGTGGTCATGCCGCCCAGAATCGAAAGGAAGGACAGCGGCATGAAGACATGTGCCGGCGAGATGCCCCGCTGGGTAGCCAGCATGGTGAGGATCGGTATGAAGATCACCACCACCGGCGTGTTATTGAGAAAGGCCGAAAGCGTCGCGGCGCTGATGAGCACGACTGCAACGGCGCCGGCGCCGGCATTGCCGCCGATCCGCGTAAGCCAGGCGGTCGGGCGGGCCATCGCATCCGTCGCGAACAGTCCCTGTCCGACGATCAGCAGGCACAGGACGGTGATCAGCGCCGGGTTGGCGAAGCCCGCCAAGAGGTCCGTCGAAGTGACCCGGTCACCCGACGCATCGACATAGGGAAATACGGAAAACAGGAGCAGAAACGCGCTCAGCGACGCCGCTGCCACGCCTTCGATGGGCCAGCGCTCCAAGGCATAGCCCACGATGCTCACCAGGATGAGAGCGTAGGTGAGCCAGATATGCAGCAAATCCATGAAAAATCGCGAGCCGTTGTCCCCGCGACTTTATCCCCGGCATGACCTCTCGTGGCAACCCGCCCGTGTCATTCTCCGCCGTGCCATGGCTTGCCGGCCACGCCCGGTGGCCGGCGAGGCCCGCGTCTTACAGGCCCTCGCGATCGCGGACGATCACCGTGC
Organism: Jiella marina; assembly: GCF_024359545.1. Lineage (GTDB taxonomy): Bacteria > Pseudomonadota > Alphaproteobacteria > Rhizobiales > Rhizobiaceae > Jiella. The sequence goes on along the minus strand of NZ_JAKQZG010000009.1, from coordinate 190,427 downwards.
CGAGCAGCAGATCATGAAGAAGCTGCTTGCGCGGCGTGAACAGTCCGATCAAGAGGATGAAGGGCGTCAGGACGGCATTGGCCGCCCAGAAGAGGACGCCGTGCAGCACGGCGAGCGGTGGGTCGACGCGGCCGCCATCGAGCCGGGCGACGCGAATGCCTGCCATTCGCATTCCGGGCGTCGCCTGCTTTTCGCCACCCATGGTGAAGGCGAGGTAAAGAATCGCGATCAGCGGCAGAAGAAAGGCGTAGAGGCCCCAGGCGAGGCCGAGGGAAAGGATGCCCAGCACAAAGATGATGATCGCCGCCGGCACGGACAGAAGCAGCACCATCGTGTAGTCGAAGACGAAGGACAGCATCCGGCGCGTGCGCACGCCGCTGTAGGCCCGGGGCGCATCGAGAGACTGAGCATGCATCTCGCGAAGAGGTGTTGCGGTATAGTCGCTCACGGCAGGGTCCTTTGCGTCCAGGAAAAAGAAGGGCCAAGAAGGACGTATGTCTTTCCTGGCGAGTTGCTTGCTGAACATCAAATGGGGATCGTAACCCCGATTTGCAATGGACCAGGAGAGGGGCCGAAGGTCGATCCGAACCCTTAGCGACCGTCCTTCAGCATTTGGGCGACATGCGGCGAGAAATAGCTGAGGATGCCCGCAGCGCCGGCGCGCTTGTAGGCCGAGAGGGTCTCGACAATCGCCTTGTCGCGCTCGAGCCAGCCATTCTGCACCGCAGCCATGATCATCGAATACTCGCCGGAGGTCTGATAGGCGAAGGTCGGCACGCCGAGTTCCCGGGCAAGCCGTGTCAACACGTCGAGATAGGGCAGGCCGGGCTTCACCATGATCATGTCGGCGCCTTCGGCGAGATCCTGGGCGGCCTCGCGAAGAGCCTCGTCGGTGTTGCCGTAGTCCATCTGATATGTGCGCTTGTCGCCCTTCAGCATGCCGCCGGAGCCGACCGCGTCGCGGAAAGGGCCGTAGAAGGCCGAGGCGTATTTGGCGCTGTAGGCCATGATCATCGCGTCGCGGCAGTCGGCCTGGTCGAGCGCGGCGCGGATGCAGGCCACGCGCCCGTCCATCATGTCCGAGGGACCGAGAATGTCGCAGCCGGCCTTGGCCTGGACGACGGCCTGCTGACAGAGCACCGCGATCGATTCGTCGTTGAGGATGCGATCGCCCTCCATGATGCCGTCATGGCCATGGCTCGTATAGGGGTCGAGAGCCACGTCGCACAGAATGCCGACCTCCGGCACGGCATCCTTGATCGCGCGCGTCGCCCGGCAGACGAGGTTGTCTTCGTTCAGCGCCTCGCTGCCGCCCTCGTCGCGCTTGTCCGGATCGGTGTAGGGAAAGAGCGCGATCACCGGGATGCCCAGATCCCGTGCGCGCTTCGCAGCCTCGACGCAGTCTTCGACCGAGAAACGGAAGACGTCGGGCATCGAGGCGACGGGCTGGGGCTCGCCGCCGCCCTCGCGTACGAAGATCGGCCAGATCAGGTCGTTCACCCCGAGCGCTGTCTCTCGAACCAGCCGCCGGCTCCAGTCGCTCTGGCGCAGACGCCGCATGCGCAAGCCTCCCGTCGCGGCGTCGATGCGTTCGGTGATGGCGGTCGGGGATCGGGTCATGGGAAGGGCCTGTGGTCGGCTGGCGTTCTACGTGACGTGGGATGATGCAGATCCATGGAAGGACGGATGCGCACCGGTGGGTGGTCCTTGAAATGGTTTTCTGCCGACTCCGGTAGGCCTTTGGGCGTCCGGCTGCAAGATTGACGTTGCCAAGGCCAGACACCTAGGCTCCAGGCAGCTATGCTTTTGACTGTGCGCTCGACGCCGTTTCGTATTCGATACGGGAAGCGGTGCGAGTTCGGCATTTGAATGCCGCTTTCGATTCATAAGGCCAGGTGCCGACCGGGAGTTTGCCCCACGCATGACGATCGAGCTTTCCGAGAGCGAGAAGGCGGCGACCCTGAACCGCCGATTGACGGTCTGGCTGTACCGGCTGGTGGGCATCGGCCTGATCGCAGTCGGCGTCCACTACTGGATGCGTCTGATCGGTATCGACAGTTCGTCCCTCGGCCGGTTCGATCTGATGCCGATCTGGTGGCGGATCGCCGCGCCGGCGCTGGCCGTGCTTTATCCGATCGCCGGCATCGGTCTGTGGATGACGGCGGTCTGGGGCGCGGTGGTCTGGGTCATGATCGTGATCATCGAAGCGGTGATGCATCTCGGCTTTCCCGCTCTGTTCGGGCCGGAACTCCTGTGGCTCGGCATCCATCTGTGGGGTTTGTCGATGCTGGCGGTGCTCAGGATCATCGGCTGGCGCGAGCGCCGGCAGGCTCGCGGTTACTGATTGATGAAAAGTCGATTTGTTAAGCAAGAAGATTGGATCGATCGTTGTAACACCGTGTTAAGTCTGCGGTTTAAGTCGAATTTTAGATGCGGCCCGTAGATTGCGAGGCAAGATGGAATTCAAAACAAAAATCCATCGCCTCAACAGTGGAGCAATACTATGGTCGCGAATAACAAGGTTCAGCCGGTCCCCGTTCCCGAAGAGAAGGCGGAGCTGAAGACACTCTACCTGGAAACTCTTCAGCTGGTCGAGCGTCTGCATCGCCGTCTTCTGGATGTGATCAAGGACGAGTTCGACCGGTCCGGTCGCACCGACATCAATGCGGTTCAGGCGCTGCTCCTGTTCAATATCGGCGACTCGGTCCTGACCGCCGGCGAATTGCGCACCCGCGGCTTCTATCTGGGATCGAACGTATCCTACAATCTGAAGAAGCTTGTCGATCTCGGCTTCATCGACCATCAGAAATCCCGCGTCGACCGCCGTGCGGTGCGGGTCTCCCTGACCGAGGCGGGCATGGAAATCGCGCAGATCGTCGGCGAACTCTACGACCGGCACATCGGCTCGATCGACAAGGTCGGCGGGCTCGACGAGCAGGAATTCCAGAAGATGAACAAGTCGCTGCAGCGCCTCGACCGCTTCTGGAACGATCAGATCCTCTATCGGCTCTGATAAGCGAGTAATCGACGACCTCCAGCGTCGACGCACTCAGCCCCAACACCCCGCATCGTTAGTCGATGGCGGGGTGTTCGTCGTGGGAGGCCGCATCTCCGCGCAACGCGCCGTCGAAGCGATGTCAACGGCGTAGCTCCTCGCGATGGTTTCGGCTGCGGTCATGCAGGGCGAAGGCTCCGACCACCGCAAGAGCCACCACCACCGGGATGAACAACATCAGCACGTTATAAAGGCTCATCTGTCCAACTCCTCGAGATGGGAAGCCGCGTAAAAATGTAGGATGAGGCCGACGGCAAAGCAAATCACCGCTGTTGCGGCCATGAGAAAGAAGGCATCCCTTGTCGCCTGCCGATTGTATATGGCGCTCGTGATCGGAGCGAGCGTCCCCACCAGCCAGAAACCGATCCCGACGCCGTTGAAGAATGTTGCCCGGAGTTTGATCCGCTCTCGTTCACCTTCGGTCATTCAGCTGCTGGTCTCCATCATGTCGTTTCCGGTCCGGGCGGCTGAAGGAAGATAGTGAAATCAAATCACCAGGCGCACGCCACGCCATCTTGCGGACTAGGTCGTCCAAGCTGGTCCAGTTCGCCCCGCTGCTTCACGCTTTGGCCATATTGACCGGAATAATACGCGTCAGAGGGTGGTGTCTCGGCATAGCGCCGTGGATGTGATGGTTTCGTAAGTCTTATCATGCATCCTGCGACGCCGAAGACGTCTTGCAGACCAAATGGGGGCATTCATGACGAGAGCATCGCATCGCGGCGCCGATCTGTCGACGCGTCGACGGTTTCTTCTGGGCGCGGCTGCGACGGGATTGGGATTGGCGCCTGGCGCCGCCTTCGCTCAGAACGCACTGGAAGACATCCTGCGCGCGCCCTCGCGCGGCAATTGGGATGACCAGTTCGACACCCGCGGCTCGAATGTGCGGCAGGTCGCCTCGAATACACCGATCTTCTCCCAGTACACGCAGCTTGCGACCCAGAGCGCCATCGGCGCCTATCAGGGAATCGTGCAAAGCGGCGGCTGGCCGATGGTGCCCCAGGAGCATGTCCTGAAGCTCGGCGTTCAGACGCCCGCGGTCTCCGTTCTGCGGCGCCGTCTGGCGATTGCCGGCGATCTGGCCACGAATGCCTCGGCGTCCCCGGCTTTCGATACCTATGTCGAGGCGGCGGTGAAGCGCTTTCAGGCACGCCATGGCCTGCCTGCCGACGGTGTCGTGTCGACCCATACCTTCAAGGCGCTCAATGTGCCGGCGCATCTGCGGCTCAACCAGCTCGTCACCAACGCCCAGCGGCTGGACGAGATGGTCGGGCAGGATCTCGGCCAACGCTTCGTGATGGTCAACATTCCGGCCGCGGCGATCGAAGCGGTGGAAAACGGTCAGGTCGTCCAGCGGCACACCGCCATCGTCGGCAAGGTCGACCGGCAGACGCCGATCCTGTCCTCCCGGATCACCAATCTGAATCTGAACCCTTATTGGCACGCGCCGGCGTCGATCGTGAGGAAGGACATCATTCCGCTGATGCAGAAGGATCCGACCTATCTGCAGCGCAATGACATCCACATCTTCGACGGCAATGGCGACGAGATCCCGCCACAGGCGATCGACTGGAACACCGACGAAGCGGTGAAGTACCTCTTCCGTCAGGAGCCGGGCAAAAACAACGCCATGGCTTCGGTGAAGATCAACTTCCCGAACCCCCATGCGGTGTACATGCACGACACGCCGCAGCAGGGGCTCTTCTCCGAACTGATGCGCTTCGAATCCTCGGGCTGCGTGCGGGTCCAGAACGTGCGCGACCTGATCGTCTGGCTCGCCCGCGACGAAATGGGCTGGGATCGCCAGGCGATCGAGCGCATCATCGCAGCGCGCCAGCGCCAGGACATCGATCTCACCAATCCGGTGCCGGTCTATTTCACCTATGTCACCGCCTGGGCGACTGACCCGACCGTGGTCCAGTTCCGCGACGACATCTATCACCGCGACGGTGCAGAGCAGCTCGCCATGAGCGAACTCACGACGACGGCCTATGCTGGAAACCAGCAGAACCCCTACGTCCAGGGCGACGACTTCTATCAGTGACGGAAAGCTCTCCGTCCGCCTCAGCGAGGTCGTTCCTTGCGTAGGGCGGGCGGTTTCGGTTTTTTGCAGGGCCATCACGCGCCACAGTCAGGGTGAAGGTCCTTCCCCTCCCAAATTGATCCCGATTTCGGTGGGCATGAGAATGCGCCCGGTCGTCTGAAGAGATTGAGGCTTCGAGCCCTGTCGACTGTGCCGATTGCGCTGTCGGCTGACGGTCTCCTCCTACACAGCTTCCCCGGTGCCTGCCACCCCGATGAAGGGTCTTTGCGATACGTCATGTCAGTGCGCGTCGGGGCTTGCAGGCTCCCGACCAGAGCTTGCTGCGCAACATAGGGCCGGGTCCCCTCACGTTGCCTGTGCCCGCCTCGCCGCGAGAAGTCCGCAATAATCAAAAGAGCAAGATCGGTGGTGCACAGACAGCAGCATCGCCGCGATGGCGCGTCAGATGAATGCGAGACGGGTCCGGGTCTTCCGCGATGTTCGTTTCGATCGAGCTGTAAACTGTCAGGCTTGGAGGTGCGCCGAGATCGTCTCGGCCTAACGAAAAACCCCGCCGAGAGCCTCGGCGGGGTTTTTGTCTTGCATCACCTGTCTGCGGCGGGACGGCCAGCGGCCATGCGCCGGGTCTTTACTCGCGGCTGCCGAAGAGCTGCAGCAGGAAGAGGAACATGTTGAGGAAGTCGAGATAGAGACGCAGCGCGCCCATCACGGCCTTGCGGCCGGCCACGGCCGAGCCGTCGCCCTCATAGTACATTTCCTTGATCTGCTGCGTGTCGTAGGCGGTCAGGCCCGCGAAGACCAGAACGCCGATCACCGAGATCGCGAACTGCAGCGCCGGCGAGGCCAGGAAGATGTTGACGATCATCGCGATGATGATGCCGACCACGCCCATGAACAGGAACGAGCCCCAGCCCGAAATGTCGCGCTTGGTGGTGTAGCCCCACAGCGACAGCGCGCCGAAGGCGGCGGCCGTGATGAAGAACACCTGGGTGATCGACTCGCCCGTGAACACGGCGAAAATCGAGGCCAGCGACACACCGACCATCGCGGCGTAGATCCAGAAGGTCGTCTGCGCAGCCGCCACGCTCATCTTGTGAACGCGGAACGAGAGGAAGAACACCATCCCGAGGGGCGCAAGCATCACCACCCATTTGAGCGGCGTATTGAAGAGCGTATTGCCAAGCTCCGTCACGCCGACGACCTGGCCGGCATCGTTCGTGACGAAGGAAAGCATATACATGACGTAGGCCGCGACGCCGGTGAGCGCCACGCCGCCTGCCATCAGATTGTAGACCTTCAGCATGTAGTTGCGAAGGCCCTGGTCGATATCAGTCCGAGCACCGGCAGCGGGTACGGACCGCACGCTGGCATTCCGATAATCAGCCATGGATTGAATTCCTTTCTGCGTGTCCCGTCCGGTGTCCTCGCGCGCCAGGGCGACTGACCGAGGAGGCGCCGCTGGCGGGACGCCCAGCAGTCCTGCCGGTAATATGCGGATTGAAGGGTTGCGGCACAAGAGTTTCCGCCCGCGCCGCGGCGTTTTTCGTCGGCTTCGGCGCTGACTTCGGCGTGATTTTCGTTAACGACTTCTTTCCGGCGACCAAGCCAGCGGCCCGGCCGCACTTCTCCCGGCGGGCAAGACGGAATCACGCGTAGCATCGCCGCGAATAAAGCCGTCCCAGCAAGGGGAGAGCGAGACGGCGCGCCTGCCTTCGAGCCCGGCCGCGTAGATCTGCCTGATCTTTCGGTTGGCGATTGTCTCGAAACATCTGGGCCAGAGGATGAGATCGGTCTCGGCGAGCGCCTTGACAGTCCTTGCGTCGGGGGGCGGGATCGTCCGGAAGGGATCGGCGCCGATCGAGACGTGTTTGGGTCCCTTCCGATCCAAGAGATAGGGAAAGGGATTGACGAAGTTGAGGTTGAGGATCGTCTCGAAGCGAGCGCCAGTCCTTTGCTCATAGGCCCGGATTGCGGAAACGCCTTCGCCGATGGCACGGAGCCAGGCGATCTGAAAGTCGGGCTCGTTATAGACGATGTAGTTCGGCAGATGCCCCTTGTCGGCGGCATGGGCATAGAATTCGGGGAAATTCACCGAGAGTTCACGGATCAGCGCCGCGCGTTCGAAACTTTCCGGATGCTGGGTCACCGCGGCGAGAGGCCCGAGTTCCGGAGCCTCCATCCGCACATAGCGGGTGTCGGCTGCAAAGCTGCGCAGGGCGCGGCCGGCGACATTGTCCACGGCCGGCAGAACCGTTGCCGCCCCCAGCACTGCGATTACGGCCTGGCGCGCGCCTCCCTGAAGATCGCGGTCGAGGAGGCAGCGAAGAACCGGCGGCCACAGGAAGATGAAGGCCTGACCGCCCCAGTTCTCGCTTTCGAAAACGATACCGACCGCGATCGAAAGCGCGATCCAGGCGGTATGGCTGTCGAAACCGGCGGCAAGGCTCGGCCAGCCTGTGCGCCGGACCAAGGCGCCGAGAGCGGCGAATATGCGATGTCGCTCGTAGACCATCAGGGCGGCAGCGAGCAACAAAGCCGGGACGATCTGGCCGAGATGGATCGACGTTCCGCGCAACAGGCTGAAGGTCAGCGAGTTGCCGTTGATGGCCACCAGCCTTGCGATGTCATGGAGATAGGCTCCGATCACGCCGCTCCAAAGCTCGAGACCCGCCAGGGGCAGCACGACGAGCACCAGAACGAGGGTCCCCATGCGCCATGAGAGCCGTCCCGACAGCAGCGCCAGCGCGATCAGGGGCAGGGCGACGAGAAAGCCGGTGATCTTGATCAGAAACAGCGCCAGCAGCGTCGCTGCCGCGCAGATGACGCGAATGGCGCGAGCCTCGGCGAAGAGCAGGGCGGCCAGAAGGACGAAGAGCAGCTGGGCGGGCTGACGATTGTAGATGCCGTATCCGTCGGCGCCGGGATAGGGATAGAACTGCTCGACATTGAAGGGCAGGACCGAAAAGAACAGGAACGGCGCCGCGAGGCCGAGCGCAGTGAGCGGGCTTCGGCGGGAGACGTCGTAGACGACCAGCGCCATCAGCGGCCCGGTGATCAGAAGCAGCATCCAGGAGGCGGCGTAGAGTCCCTGGGCGTTCGGAAAGACCTGCAGGATTGCATAGAACAGCCAGTAGCCCAACGGTCCGCCGGGCGTCATGAAGTCGACGCTCGGGATCTGCCCGTCAGCCACCCGCGCCGCGCCGTCGTAGTAGATCAGCGTGTCCCAGTAGAAGGGCCCCACCGGCACCGTGAGCGGCAGAGTGAGGAGACCGATCACGCCCAGACAGACGGCCAGGAAGAGTGCGGCAGGACCGGTGGCACGGACGGACATGATAGGCTCGAGCTCGGGGGCGGCATGGGCGACGATCGACGCGCGCCAAGCTCCACTCTCGGCCTGAAATTTCCGTTAAGTCACGGGCCTATGCCATTCCAGACGCGCCGTGTCCTCGCCACATCATCAGCCCGCTTCGTGCATCATCGTGACCTACAGGTTCCGCAGGACCGGTGCTGCCTTCTGGCCGAGAATGCGCCAGGTGCCGGCGAGGCCGAAGCCGACGGTAAGCACCAGCGAGACGATCAGCGTGGTCAGCGCCACCGTCCAGTTGAAGACGTATGGCAGCGTCATGATCCAGTCGACGACAAACCAGGAGGCGGCAGCGCCGGCGGCGATCGCGAAGACACCGGTTGCGAGCCCCAGAAGCATGTACTCGGTCGCAAAGGCCTGGATCAGGGTGATGCGCGTCGCGCCGAGCGTTTTCAACACGACCGCGTCGTGCATGCGGCCGCGATTGCCGGCGGCGAGCGCACCGGCGAGCACGAGAACGGATGCCACGAGCGCGACCGCGGCGGCCACGCGGATCGCCAGCGCGAGCTGCGCGATCAGGCCGTTGACGGCATCGAGCGCTTCCTTGACGCGGACTGTGGTGACCGCCGGAAAGCGGTTGGTGACACCGTTGACGACAGCCTTTTCCTCGGCCTCCGTGTCGGCATCCATCGAAAGGGTCGCGAGCCAGGAATGCGGCGCGCCGGCAAAGGCGTTCGGCGAGAACACCATGACAAAATTGATCGACAAACTCTCCCACTCGATCGCGCGGAAATTGGCGATACGGGCGGTAATGTTGCGCCCGAGCACGTTGACGGTGAGCGTGTCGCCGACTTCGAGGCCGAGTTCGCCGCCTTCCTCGGCGGCGAAGGAGACGAGCGGCTCGCCCTGATAGTCTTCCGGCCACCATTCACCCTCGGTGAGCGTCGCATTGTCGGGCACCACCGGCGAATAGGTAACGCCGCGATCGCCCCTAAGGACCCAGCCGCCTTCGGCCGGGATCTCCATCGTGGCGACGTCCTGATCGTTCAGATGGGTGATGCGACCGCGCAGCATGGGGGCGGCATCGAGCGTGGCGTTCGGGGCGAGCGTCGCGATCTCCTCGCGAAAGGCGTCCATCTCGCCGTTCTGGATGTCGACGAAGAAGAAATCCGGCGCGCGATTGGCCAGCCCCGAGCCGATCTCCTGTCTGAGGTCGTAGTCGATGATCGCCAGGGTCACCAACAGCGTCAGGCCGAGGCCGAGCGACAGCACCACCGAAGGGGTCAGTGCGCCGGGGCGGTGGATGTTGCCGATCGCAAGCCGGAGGGGGGTGGACCTCACGCTCGGCGCGCGTCGGGCAAGCGACTGGATGCCCATCGCGACCAGCCGCAGGATGATGAAGGACGCCGCCGTCCCGCAGAGAAAGATCAGCGCCACCGTCTTGTCGCGCGCCATGAACAGCGCCAATGCGGAGATCATCAGCGCCAGGACGATCGCCGCCCCGAGATAGGTCCAGCGCATCGGCGCGGTGCCGCCGCTGCCGGCCTCGCGGAACAGGGCGGTGGCGGGGACGTCGCGGGTGCGCCCGAGCGGGATCAGCGCAAAGGTTAACGCCGTGAGCACGCCGAAGGCCGCGGCGATCGCGAGTGCTCCGGGGTAGATCGATGCGTCGGCGGAGACCGGAATCAGGCTTTCCAGGAAGCGGGCGGTCAGGAACGGCGCGATCATGCCGAGCACGAGGCCGAGCAGGATGCCGAGCGCCGCCAGCGTCATGATCTGGATGAGATAGAGCACCACCACGAAGCGGCCCGAAGCGCCCATGCTCTTGAAGGTCGCGATCACGTGGCGTTTGGCGTCGAGATAGGCGTTGACGGCATTCGCCACGCCGACGCCGCCGACGATCAGCGCCGTAAGGCCGACGAGGGTCAGGAATTGCGAAAAGCGCTCGATATTGCGCTGGAGCGAGGGAGCCGCCTCGTTGGCGGTACGGATTCGAAAGCCCGCCGTCGGAAAGCGGTCGTTCGCCTGCTCGGCGATGACCTCGGCATCGGCGTTCGCCGGCAGTCGGACCTTGTAGTCATATTCGACGAGGCTACCGGGCTGCACGAGGCCGCTTGCCTGAAGCGCGTCGCGTGAGACCATCAGCCGCGGGGCGAACGCCATTCCTTCCGACAGGAGATCGGGTTCGCGGTCGAGAACGCCGGTCAGAGTCAGGTTTAGATCGCCGAGCCGGATCGTATCCCCGGTGGAGAGGCCGAGCCGATCGAAGAGCTCCTGCGCCGCGACGGCGCCGAACCCGCCCTCGGTCTCGGCAAGGAGTTCGCCCAGTGGACGGTCCGGCGTGGTGGCGACACTCCCATAGAGCGGATAAGTGCCGTCGATCGCCTTCACTTCGGCAAGCGACTGGTCGCTGCCGTCGGAAAGGCGCGCCATGGAGCGCAGGGTGGCTGTCTCGGAAACCTGTCCGAGGCCTTCGATATAGCTGCGCTCGTCGGGCGCGACCTCGCGCTGGACGAGGGCAAAGCGCAGATCGCCACCCAGGATCGCGCGGCCTTCCGTGCGGATGCCCTCGGCCATCATCGAGGCGACGGAGTTCACCGCCGCGATCGCGAAGACGCCAAGCGTGATGCAGGCGAGGAAGATGTAGAAGCCCGACAGCCCGCCCCGCATCTCGCGGAGCGCAAAGCGGAAGGCCAGTCTTAGCCGGTCCCGCGTGCCAAGCGACTCGTGACCTGTGCCAAGAGAGATGTCGGAAGCGTCCGCGAGCGTGGTCATCAGGCGGTCTGCTCCGAGGCCGTTTCGTGGGCCCTCGATCCGGGCCCATGGCCGTAATCGCCCGTCACCCGATCATCATGGATGTTGCCGGAGCGGACGGCGATGGTGCGCTGGCAGCGCTTCGCCAGACCTTCATCATGGGTGACGAGAACCAGGGTCATCTGCCGCCTTGCCTGCTCGGCAAAGAGCAGGTCGGCGATCTGCCGCCCGGTTTCCTGGTCGAGATTGCCGGTGGGCTCGTCGGCGATCAGGATCGCCGGCTCCGGAGCAAGTGCCCGGGCCATCGCCACGCGCTGCTGCTCGCCGCCCGACAGTTCGCCGGGGTAATGCGTGGCGCGATCCTTGAGCCCGACATTGCCGAGTTCCCGCTCGGCCCGTTCGAAGGCGTTGTCGACGCCGGCCAGCTCCAGTGGAACGGCGACGTTCTCGAGCGCCGTCATGTTGGGAATCAGGTGAAAGGACTGGAAGACGATGCCGACATTCTGGCCGCGAAAGGCGGCGAGCGAGTCCTCGCTCATGCCCTTGAGCGATGTTCCCGCGATCTCGATCAGACCCTCATCGGCGCGTTCGAGCCCGGCGAGCACCATCAGGAGTGTCGACTTGCCGGAGCCCGACGGGCCGACGATGCCGACCGATTCTCCGCGATCCACTTCGAGGTCCACGCCTTTCAGGACATGCACCTCGCTGCGGCCGGTGCCGAGCGTCAGATGAACATTTCGTAATCGGATCGCCGTTTCCGCCAAGATCGTCGCATCCTATGTCAGTCGTCGTCAGGTCGGCGGGCATCGTTCAACAGCCCGCACGGCGGTCTCGGCCCGATCGGCTGACCATATGGGTGATTGATGCAGCGCTTCCAACCGTTCCGTAGCCGAACTTTCGGTCTCGTCACGACCTTGTCATGGCTCGTCCTCCTCTCTTTCACGCCCGGCTACGCGCAGGATGCCTCGGAACAGGCGGGCGGCGAGCCGATCGAGATCGTCGCCTTCGGCGACAGTCTGACGCAGGGCTATGGTGTCGCGCCGGGCGAGGCGTTTCCCGAACAGCTTCAGGCCGCGCTGCGTGAGGACGGCTACGATGTCGAAGTCCTGAATGCCGGGGTTTCCGGCGATACGACGACGGGCGGGCTCTCACGGCTGGATTGGTCGGTGCCCGCGACGGCGGAACTGGTCATCGTCGAACTCGGGGCCAATGATGCGCTACGCGGGATCTCGCCCGAAATCACGCGGGACAATCTCGACCAGATCCTTCAGAAGCTGACCGATCGCGGTCAGGAGGTCGTCTTCACCGGGATGATGGCACCTCCCAATATGGGCTCGGACTATGCGGCAGAGTTCAATCCGATCTTTCCGGATCTTGCCGAAAAATACGACGTCACCTTCTATCCGTTCTTTCTGGAGGGGGTCGCGGCCGAACCTGAACTGAACCAGGACGACGGCATGCATCCGAACAGCGAAGGAGTGGCAAAGATCGTCGCGGAGATGAAGCCGGTGATCGAGAACATTCTTTCCGGCCTCGGCGAGAGCGTTCCGCAATCCAACTGAGAAGGTCGCGAGAGGGGCGAATTCCGGGCTTTCGCCACGTTCAAAGCTCAGCGCAGATACTTGTGCATGGCAGCAAGATGCGTTCACCAAATGCCGCCCAAAGCGCGCTGCGTCCTTGAAACGGGATTCTCGAGATGAAAGTGTCTCCTTGAGGCACCGACGCACGGAGGTCATCCGATGCCGCGACTGTTCACTGCCCTCGAGATCCCCCAGGATGTCGCCTTGTCCCTTTCGCTGTTGCGGGGCGGATTGCCCGCGGCACGGTGGATCGATCCGGAAAACTACCATCTGACCCTGCGCTTCATCGGCGACGTCGAGGCACGGATCGCCGACGAACTGGTGGCCGGACTCGACCGGATCGAGCGCTCTGGCTTCCAGCTGACGCTGAGAGGGCTCGCCGCCTTCGGCAACCGCAAGCCCCATGCTGTCTACGCCGAAGTCGCGCCATCGCCAGAGCTTCATGCTCTCCAGGCGGATATCGATCGGGCCTGCAAGCGGCTGGGGCTGGACAGCGACCAGCGCAAATTCGTGCCGCATGTGACGCTGGCGCGGCTGCGCCAGGCCAAACCGGCAGACGTCGCCCACTATCTGGCCCTGCGCGGCGGCTTCCAGAGCCGCAGTTTCGAGGTCAAGCGGTTCGGTCTGTTTTCCGCCAAGGATTCGGTCGGCGGCGGTCCGTATTTGCTGGAGGAGGCGTTCGATCTCCACGCGCCGGAAGCCGGGCGCCCGGTGCATGAGGAGGCCTTCGCCTACGCGCCGAACTATCGCTGACAGGGGCTAAGGGCCCGTCCGAAAAGGAAAAATCGAGCAATTCTCCGGGCACCGGGGCTTGAGCCACAGCGCCTGCTTCGCCATTTCTCTCATCAACGTGATGGGAGACTGTAATGTCGTTGGATGACCGCAAGATCGGCGAAATCCTGAGGATCGGCTCGCACAAGGAGCATAGCCGGCGCGAAAAGCGTGTGCGGTCCTCCTTCTTCGACACGGTGCGTCGTGCCATTCGCCACATCCCGTTTATGGAGGACGTGGTCGCCTCCTATTATTGCGCGCTCGACCCGGAGACGCCGAGCGCCACGCGCGGCATCCTGATTGCGGCCCTTGCCTATTTCGTGCTGCCGACGGATTTCGTGCCCGACATTCTCTTCGGCCTCGGTTTCACCGACGACATTGCCGTGCTGCTGGCGGCCTTCCAGGCCGTCCAGCACAACATCAGGCCCGAGCATTATGAACGGGCGCGTGAGACGCTGGCAGATCTGTAGCGTGCGCAAGCCTTTCCGTCCCGCGTGAAAGCGCGGTTCGGGTCAAACTGTTGCCGGATTCCTTTTCTTGTTCATAAGCCGTGATCGCCGGCGGAGGGGCGGGCATCCTGTCAAAACGGGTGGAGGTCCTGTCAGGGGCGGGGAGCGAACCGGGCCTCGCATACTTCGATCAGGCAATGCTGACCGGCCTGGCTGCCCTGACGATTGCAGAGATATGTCGCGAAGCCTTTTGCGGTTCTTTAACCATCGATAAAGGGGCCTCGATTAATGTTTTCAAAGTCATCGACCCTGGGCGGCCACCGAACGCGATTCCCGGTGCGACCGTCGCTTGAGATATGCACACCGGAGAGCAGGAAGCCATGAAATACAAGAACGTCCTGACCACTGCGGCGGCCATGCTGATCTGTTCGAGCGTTGCCAGCGCGGCACAGACCCCGACGCGCATGAACACGTTCAACGACTGGGGCACCTACTCCTACACGAGCTCGAACGGGAAGGTCTGCTACATCCTGTCGACGCCCAAGCAGAAGTTGCCGACCAATGTCGATCATGGCGACATCTTCTTCCTGGTCTCCCAGCGGCCCGGTCAGAACGTTTCCTATGAGCCCCAGGCCGTCATGGGCTACCAGCTCAAGGAAGGCTCGAAGGTCAATGTCGACGTGGACGGCAAGGACTACACCATGTTCGTCAAGGGCGAATCGGCCTGGATGGAGAACGCCGCCGAAGAGCCCCAGCTCGTGGCAGCGCTCAAGGCCGGCCGGACGCTGACTGTCGAAGCGACCTCGCGCCGGGGCACGAATACCAGCTACACCTATTCGCTGTCAGGTGTGACAGCCGCGCTGAACTCGATTCAGAGCTGCAATTAAAGCTCCTTCCGGCGATCCCTTGCGACTCTCGTCGCGGATCGCCGCAACACGCTGACCGTCCGGTTTCGCGCCAAAGCCCTGCATGCCATTGGCAGCGGGGCGTCGTAACGTTTGGTCAAAGCCAGATGTTGCGGGGAGCCGGGGCGCTGCCTATCTCCAATGGCATGATCGTCACCGCCGCCCGCCTCGCCCTTGCCGATATCCTGTCGCCGCCTTTCCGTGCCGCCTTGTGGAAGTCGCTCGGGCTGACCCTGATCGTGCTCATTGTCCTGTGGTTCGCGGTCGAGGCGGTGTTCGAATGGCTTGCGGTGCCGCTCCTGACGAACCTCTTTCCCGACGCGCCCGGCTGGGTCGATTCTGCCGGCACAGTCGCCGGCTGGGGGGCAGGGATCGCGCTTGCCATCGCGCTCGTCTTCCTGATCGGCCCCATCAGCGCGATCATTGCCGGCCTGTTCCTGGACGATGTCGCGGAGGTCGTCGAGAAGCAGTCCTATCCCAATACGCCGAACGGCCGTGCCGTCCCTTTCGTCCAGGGCGTGATCCTGTCGGCCAAATTCTTTGGCGTGGTCATCCTCGGCAATCTTCTGGCATTGCTTCTGCTCGTTGTGCCGGGCATCAACCTCGTCGCCTTCTTTCTGGTGAACGGCTATCTGGTCGGCCGGGAATATTTCGAGTTCGCCGCGATGCGCTATCGCTCGGAGGCCGAGGCGAAGGCGATGCGCGGGCGCCACGGCACGACGGTCTTCTTCGCCGGCCTCGTGGTCGCGCTGTTTTTGATGATCCCGATCGTCAATCTGCTGGCGCCGCTGTTTGCCGCCTCGATGATGGTGCATCTCCACCAGCGGATTTCGCTGAAGACAGGCGGGCTCCCGGCACCGGAACGGCGGGAGCCGCTCGCGGAGGGGCATAGCTCGGTTTGACGTCTGGGTGACGGTTCGACGTGAGGTCGCGGCTTGGCAATGACGAGGCGCGGGTGACTGCGAATCCCGTCATCCTCGGGCTTGTCCGAGGATCTACTGCCAGCGACGAGTCAAAATCGTTTCCGAATGCCTTTCCGCCCGAGGAGGGCCGTATGAACTCGCCTCGGTAGATCCTCGGGACAAGCCCGAGGATGACGACGTCGCAGCATGGGGCGCCACATCTCATGCCGCCGCCGCTATGACACCTCTGCTCTTCTAAGCCTTAGTATGCGCAATGTTTCCCGCCGCCTCACGCGAAAGGCCGCTCAACCCTCGCCGGGATCCTCGCCTTCGACGATCACCTTGCGGTGCTCCTGCGCTTTCAACTCGTCGAGCGCCGGCATGGACATGATGTTGTAGCCGGAATCCACATAGTGGATCTCGCCGGTCACGCCGTTGGCGAGTTCCGACATCAGGTAGAGGACCGCGCCGCCCACTTCCTCGATCGTCGTGTTGCGGCGCATCGGCGCGTTGCGGCGCTGATAGTTGAACATCAGCCTCGCATCCGAAACGCCGGCACCGGCCAGCGTGCGGACAGGGCCAGCCGAGACCGCATTGACGCGAATGTTGCGTGGGCCGAAATCGGCCGCGAGATAGCGCACCGACGCCTCGAGCGCCGCCTTGGCGACTCCCATGACGTTGTAGTTCGGCATGACGCGCACGGCGCCGCCATAGGTCATGGTGACCATCGACCCGCCATTCTCCATCATCTCGGCCGCGCGCTTGGCGACTTCGGTGAAGGAGAAGCAGGAAATCACCATCGTTCGGGTGAAATTTTCCCGCGTCGTGTCGGCGTAGAGACCCTTGAGCTCGCTCTTGTCGGAAAAGGCGATGGCGTGGAGAACGAAGTCGATCGAGCCCCATTCCTCCTTGAGCGCCGCGAAGACGGCGTCGAGGGATTGGGGGTCTTCGACGTCGCAGGGAAGAACGAGCTTCGTGCCGATTTCCTGTGCGAGCGGCTTGACGCGGCGGCCGAAGGCCTCGCCCTGATAGGTGAGCGCGACCTCTGCGCCTTGCCCGGCCAGCGCCTTGGCGGCGCCCCAGGCGATGGAGTTGTGGTTGGCGACGCCCATCACGAGCCCGCGTTTGCCTTGCATCAGATCGCCCATGGCGGTCGCCCTCTTCCTCAATCGGATACGCGTTGGAAGACAAGGCAGGCATTGGTGCCGCCAAAGCCGAAGGAATTGGAGAGAACCCGGTCGAGTTGGATGTCGTCGCGACGTTCCTGCACGATCGGCAGACCCTCGAATTCGGGATCGAGATTCTCGATGTGTGCGCTCTTGGCGATGAAGCCGTCGCGCATCATCAACAGCGAATAGATCGCCTCGTGCACGCCCGTTGCGCCCTGGCTGTGCCCGGTCAGCGACTTGGTTCCGGATATCGGCGGGATGCTCTCCCCGAACACCTCGCGGATCGCCTGGATTTCCATGCGGTCGCCGACGGTCGTCGAGGTGGCGTGCGGGTTGATGTAGTCGATCGGGCCGTCGAGGCGGCCCTTGAAACCGGAGAGGGCCTGGCGCATGCAGCGCACCGCGCCTTCTCCGGAAGGCGCGACCATGTCGGCGCCGTCGGACGTCGCACCGTAGCCGACCAGCTCACCATGGATCGTCGCGCCCCGTGCCTTGGCGCGCTCATACTCCTCCAGAACGAGAACGCCGGCACCGCCGGAGATCACGAAACCGTCGCGATCGGCGTCGTAGGCGCGCGAGGCGACGTCCGGGCGGTCGTTGTACCCGTCCGACAAGGCGCCCATGGCGTCGAACAGGTTCGAGAGCGACCAGTTGAGATCCTCGCAACCACCGGCGAACATCAGGTCCTGCTTGCCCATCATGATCTGTTCAGCAGCGTTGCCGATGCAGTGACTGGAGGTCGAGCAGGCCGAGGAAATCGAATAGTTGATGCCCTTGATCTTGAACCAGGTGGCGAGCGTCGCCGAGGCGGTGGAGGACATGGCCTTCGGCACCATGGTCGGTCCGACCCGCTTCGGGCCCTTTTCGCGGGTGATGTCGGCGGCGGTCACGATGGAGATGGTGGACGCGCCACCCGAACCCATCACGATGCCGGTTCGCTCGTTGGAGATCTCGTTCTCGCCGAGCCCGGCATCCTTGATCGCCTGATCCATGGCGATGTGGTTCCAGGCCGTGCCGCCGCCGTGAAAGCGCATGGCCCGGCGGTCGAGCACCGTCGTCGGATCGAGGGTCGGCTTGCCGTGCACCTGGCTGCGGAAGCCGAGTTCCTTGTATTCCTCGGAAAAGCTGATTCCGGAGCGTGCTTCCTTAAGGGAGCGCGCCACCTCCTCCACATCGTTGCCGATGGGGGAGACGATTCCCATTCCGGTCACGACAACCCGTCTCATCGCGCGCTTTCCTCTCTGTCCTGCCGGCAATGGTTCATGCGCTTGCGGCGGCTGCCGCCTGTTCGTCGGTAAACAGCCCGACGCGAAGATCGCTGGCCCGATAGATCTCCTCGCCATCGGCCTTCATCCAGCCATTGGCGATGCCGAGCTTCAGTCGGGAACGGATGACCCGACGGAACTCGACGCCGTACTCGACCGTCTTCACCTTCGGCGTGACCTGGCCGGAGAACTTGACCTCTCCGACGCCGAGGGCGCGCCCGCGACCCGGCTCGCCCAGCCAGCCGAGGAAGAAGCCGGTCAGTTGCCACAGAGCGTCGAGGCCCAGGCAGCCCGGCATGACCGGATCGCCCTGAAAATGGCACTGGAAGAACCACAGGTCCGGTTTGACGTCGAACTCCGCGGTGATCAGACCCTTGCCGTTCTCACCACCGGTCTCGTCGACCTTTGTGATGCGATCGAACATCAGCATCGGGGGCAACGGAAGCTGCGCGTTGCCGGCACCGAACAACTCGCCACGACCACAGGCGAGAAGGTCGTCGTAGTCGTAGGAGGATTTGCGCGCTGTCATCGGTGTTGGTTTTCCACCCTGTCGTTGGTCGGCCGTCATCTCCGCAACGGCCGGATTCGCTTGCGCCCTTAGCACGTCCGGTGCGGGGCTGAAAACCGCGATGGCGGACAGCTCCGAACAGGCCGGAACGCGAGGACCTGCGCCAGGGCTATGTGTGGCGGGAGAGGACGCATTTCGATAGGTTTGCGCCGTTTGTCGAAAATGACCGGCCCATGATCCGGCATATGGGTCGGATTTCCCAAAGGATTTGCGGACTGCATGTCACTTCTGCGTACCGTCTTGCCGTGGAGCCGCGCATCGAGCCTTGCGGCGCTTCTCCCCTTTTTTGCGCTTTCGCCGGCCGGCGCGCAGAGTTGGGGCTATGCCAATGGCACGGCAGGCTTGTCCGTCGAAGATCGCTTCACCGGACTGACGGTGGAATGCGCCGGCGCCGGGCTTGCCCTCGGCTTCTCCGGCTTCTCGACGCGGCTGCAGGCGGGCGCAGCCTATACGGTCGTGATCACCATCGATGGGATCGCCCGACGGTTCCGAGCGATCGCCTTCACGGGTGGCAGAGAGGCCGGATCGGTGCTGCGTGCGGCCGTCACCGGAGGTGAGGCGACCGATCTCGTCGAGGCGCTGCGAAGGGGGCGGAAGGCCGTCGTCGCGACGCCGGCCGGCCGTTACGAGGTGCCGCTGGCCGGCTCGGCCCAGGCACTCGAAAAGTTGCGCACCGGCTGCGGGTTCGCGGATTGAGGTGCGGCCTTGCCACGCCGGGGTTGCCCCGGCTGCGATAAAGCTGATAAATTTTGTCAACGTAATCGCTGTTTTTTGATGCTTGACACTTACCTATATGCTATGTCCAAGCATCGAAACGGCGTTGCCGCTTTTCTGCGGTGATCGAGACACCAATACCAAGCGTGGCATTGTCGGGAATGGAAAATCAGACGCGTAACCAGAGCTTTTGTGTGTTCGAGCGGCTTCGGTCGGTGGGCCTGCGGCCGACACGGCAGCGTGTTGCCCTGTGCAACCTGATGTTCGGCTCGGGCGATCGGCACCTTTCGGCCGAGGAGCTCTATGAGGAAGCGCACAAGGCCGGCGAAACCGTTTCGCTTGCCACCGTGTACAACACGCTTCACCAGTTCACCGATGTCGGTCTGGTCCGTCCGCTCTCGGCGGAAGGACAGCGCACCTATTTCGACACCAATACCTCCGATCATCACCATTTCTTCGTGGAAGAGGAAAACGAGATGATCGACATCCCGCGCAACACGTTGAAGTTCGACGATCTCCCCGAGCCGCCCGAAGGCATGGAAATCGTCAATGTCGACGTCGTGGTTCGTGTGCGCCGGAAGAAGGATGCCGAAGCGCGCAGCGCGGATTGAGACGGCGCGGCTCCGCCGCGACGAAACACCCTCTCTTGCTTTGTAAAGACCCGGCCGCTGACAAGCGATCGGGTCTTTTTTTGGCCTTTGGCCCCGCCGCGGCAAGAGGGGTGCAATTTCAATCAGGTTCCGGCCGTGGCGGGCGGCCAAGGGCGGATGGCATCGGCCAGCGCCCGGTGGGAGCGGCAAGGATCTCAGTGCCGACCCATCCTCGGGCTGCGATCGGCCTCCTTCGGTGCTCGACGACCGGCGTCTCAGCGGTCGAGAAGCACGATCTGAACCCGGCGGTTTTCGGCTGCCTCGGGAGCCCAGGGCGTCTTCAGATCCCGCTCCCCGCGCCCAGCCGTGACAAAGCGGTGGCGCGGCAGGCCGGAAGCCCGCACAAGGGCCTGGGCAAGCGCCTCCGAACGACGCTGAGAGAGTTCGAGATTGTAGGCGTCACTCCCGGCCGCATCCGTATGGCCCAGGAGTACGAAGCGCTTATCCGCGAGCCGCGGATCGCTGAGCGCCGCCGCAAGCTCGTAGATCTTGCCGTATTCCGAGGGCAGAGGCTGGGCGTCATTATAGGCGAACAGCACCTCGATATCGATCGAGGGAAGGGGCTTTGCCTTTTCGACCGCGATCGCCGCCTGACGGCGTTCCTGATCCCGCCGCTCCTGCGGCGTGGCTTCGGTCGCGGCGATCGGGGGCGGTGCCGGCTCCTCCTCGATGACGCCGAGATTCTGCAGATCATCCAGCGAAAAGCTCTTGGAGGATTTCTTGGCCTCGCCGGAGCAATTGTCGCCGCCGCTCACCAGGCAATCCCCGAGGCCAGTGGAGGCGTTGAGAAGCGAATCGTCCACTTTCGGCGCTTCGTAGGCGGTGGTGTTGGACTGGCCGGCTCCGGGTGCGATGGAATCGAGGTCGAAGCTGTCGAGCGACGTGCCCTGTGAAAGCGTCGGCGTCGCGGCGACACAGGTTGCCGCGAAGAGGGCGCCCGCCAGGGCGAGGCGGCGTCGAGACGACCTGACGGACGGGGCCGAGAGAGCCTTTCGAAGCCGGAGGTGCTGTTGCGTCTTCATCGACAAGTCTCCCTTCATTTCAATTGACCTTTTCGACCGAGCCGAAGGCATAGCCCACCCCGTTCGGAAGCGTCGCAGCCCCGGAGCGCTGGTCACTCGCAAGCCTGTCCCGGACGCCGCGCAGCCATTCGACCAGATCGCTCTGAGCGGGATTGACCACACAGCTCGAACAGAACAGCACGATCTTGTTCAGGCCGACGGGATCCTGCTCTTCGAGGTAGAGCTTGATCTTCGTCTCCGGCGAGGATTCATAGGAGATCGCGCCGGAAGGCTGTGATCCAAGTTCGAAGATCCGCAAGGGAACCGGCGTCACCTTGCCGGAGGCATAGGCGAAGAAGACCGGCTGGCATTGGCGGACGAGGCCCCGCAGCGAAAGCCGGTCGCCGGTCCGGGCGATCCGGGGCCCGACGGTGAAGTCGAGGATCTCGCCGCGTTCCTGACAGGCCGGCGCCGAGGACTGATCGAGCGTGGCCAGATCCTCTCCCGGTTCTGTGGCGTCCGGATCGTCGATCGGCTGCGGCACGGAGTTGACGGTTCCGTCCCGCGCCACGTCGGGCGCACCACCCGGCTCATCCGGATTGCCCGTGCTCGCGACCCGGTCGGCGCCGTCCCCGGCCTGACCCGTGTCGGCGGCGTTCTGGGGATCGGTGGGCGGGACTTCGCCGCCGTCGACCGGTGTCGCATCGGCCGTTGCCGGCGCCGGCCGACAGGCATCGAGATCCTGCGTCTCCGCGGCCACGGAAAAGCGCTGGCGCGACAGGACGCGACCCTTCGCGGTCAGCGAGACGAGAAGATCGAGCGTATTCTCCACACCTTCGGGAACGCTGTACTTGAGCGCCAGCGTGGCTGCGCCGTCGCCCTCGCCGGGCTCTTCGAGAAGGAAGTCCGGCAGGTTGCGGTCGGTCAGGCCGGCCGAGAAATTGACCTGGCCGTTGCCGTAATAGGCGTCTTCGAAACGGGAAACCGCCCGCGAGATATAGGGGCAGCTGTTGTCGGTCTGCGTGTCGAGCCAGATGCCGGTGACGCCTTTCAGCCTTGGCGCGAGGCTGTCGAGCGCCATTCCATAGGCGCCGTCGAGGGTGACGTAATCCCTGAAGCCGCGGCTGTCGCGAACCGGCTCCAGCGTGCCGAGATCGAGATTGAAGGTGATCGAGCGGTTGCAGCCATAGGCGCCCTCGGCGCCGCGTGCGAAGACCGCCATGTCGAGACGGGCGATGTTCGGCTCCGGGCGCGTCGCCTTGAGGACGATCGGCAGGGTCGAGGAGCCCAGGCGGGAGAGCGCGTTGGCGAGAGCGGTGCGGTCGCTGGCATCCTGCCCGGAGATCGGAGCGAGGGCGCCGGCGTTCTCGGCCGCGCTGACGTCGATCGAGACACGCCGTGCCTCGCGCAGGCCGGTCAGCACGGTCTGATTGATACGCTCGCGATCGTTCTGGGAAAAATGCGGGTCGGTGAAGGGCAGGCCGTAGAAGGTCACCGTGAAGGGCCGCGGCTCGCCCGGTCCGATGCAATTGCGGGTGAGAATGTCGGCGACCGTGTTCTGCAGCCGGTCCTCGATCAGGGCAAGGGTGTCGTCAGTCCCCTGGGCACGGGCCGTGCCGTTGACGCCTGCGACGAGCGGTGCCGAAAGGACCAGCATTATCACGGCGGATAGCATCCGGCGCGCCTCACCTCGGCCGATCCGGCTCTTCGACGTGGCGGCATCGTTGTTCTGGACCACCTGGCCTCCCCTTTTTTGATCTCGATACGCGAATTCGTCCGTCAGCGTATTGGAAACCCGAGATCGGTCATTGATCAAGCTTGGCGGCATGCGGACAGGCTGCCGGCCGTCATTTCTTGGCGCAAGGTAAACCGGCCGCCCCGAACCGCGCCGAGCATGCGATCTGGCCGATGAGTCTCTGAGCTTCCTGCGTGGCGCGGCCATCGGCCCCGAGCGCAAAGCCGATCCGGACAACGGCTGTGGCGTCGCCATCGAGAAGTGCGAAATTGTAGAAGCCGCTCTGGCGGTCGGCCTCGACACCGGAATAAACGAAGGAATCGTCGAAGTGTTTGTTATAGGTGAGCAGCCGCTGGTTCAGCCTGTCGCGACGCGCCGCTTCAGTGCTGTAAAGCGAAAACGAACCCACGGTGACCTCCACGTCGAGATCGCCGAATCGGTACAGCCTTCGGCTCTGGTCCTCGATCGTCGGCACGGCGTCTGAAATCACGGCCGCGCGGAGGCGCGAGAAGTCGGCGGTGCGGGGAGGCGTTGCTGCCGGGCCGCGAGTGAGTTGCGGCGTCGGGCGCGCTGCGATGCCTCTCTTGTCCGCTTCTATGGCGGCACGCACGGGTCCCGGCAGATCCGCAAGCCGCATCTGCTTCGGCAACAGCCAGGAAACCATTGGCGTCAGTCGCAGGATGCTTTGGGTCGCGCGTTGACCGTCATAGGCGGCCTGGTTCCAGCCGACCTTGGAAAAGACGAAGTTCGTGAAGGGCTCCGTATAGGTTTCGCTCACATCGTCCTTCCAGGCCATGCGCGCCAGCGAGATCGTGAAGTCGTCAGATGGAATGGCCTGGGATGCGTTGGCGCCGCAAAAGGCGATCGTCAATGGCCTGTCCGAAATCTCGAAGCCCAGGAAAGCCTCGCCGCTCCTGGTCTTGCCGGTCTGCGCTTCCCCATAGGATGACTCCAGATTGCTCGGCGCGTCGAGATCAGTGCCGTTATGGTGCGCAAGGAGCTTCAGGCAGACATTGTACGTGATCGCCCGACGGTCGAAGCCGAGGGTCGAAACCGGCACCGGTGGCAGCTCGCCCCTGAATGCCACCACATCGGCCACGGTCTCGATCGTCATCACTTCGTCCGGACCCATGGCGACGATCCGGTCGATGACCAGAGGATCGACGCCGAAGCTCGCGAGAAACCGCACCATCTTCGAAATGCCGAGCCGCAGGCCGGTCGCCTGGGTGCCCAGGCGTTCCTCCTCGGGCAAGGCGGCAATCGCCGCGTCGGAGAGGTAGGGCGAGTGGAAGCCGATCTGCCCGTCCGGCTCGACATAGCGGTCGATATAGGTGCCGACGCCGCCGGTCGGATGGAAGCTCGACCCGCCGAGCCAGGCGAGCGCGCAGGCCGACAGGCATAGGCTGCCGTTCTCGACGATGCTCGCAACCTGTTTCTCGCGCATGGTCTCGGCCAGCGCGATCCCTTCGGTGAACGAGCCGCCCGGGCTGTTCAGGCTCAGCATGGCCGCGGTATTCTGATAGTCGCACTCGCGACTCGCACAGACCTCGTCGATCAATGCGGCGAGCCGCTCGGCGTCACCCTTCTCGATCGGTCCTGATAACAGGATCAGCGGTTCGGATCGCGTTGCGCTGAATTGCTCACGCACCAGACGGAATTCGCCGGCCGCGGCCGAGGCTGCTGACAGAGCCCAGGCCGCGACAATGAAGAGGCTCACCACGAGGTGAATCAGGTTCGCCTGAGCATGATGGGCCGCATCTTTGGCCTCAGGCCCGCGGGACGCAGATCCGTTCGCGCCAAGCATCGACGTTTCGCACCCGGCATCTGGCATGTCAGAAAGCCGCATCGAGCCCACTCTCAAAGATTGTCGTCAAAGGCAAAGCTGCCGGGTCAAAGACAACGCCACCCAGCCTGCCATGAGGATATGACGTTCCATGCCGTAAGGGAAGAACGTGCTCTCAGCCCGAACGAATCGTCCCGGTCGCGGACATTGGTCGAGTGCGCCGCGCTCGAAGACGGCAAATCGAGTCCTGAATCGCTTCAACGTTGCGGAAAAGCGTCGGGCAGGGACAAGGAAAATTTATTAAACTGTTTACATAACCGATGCGCTTTGCAACCTGTTAGTAAGCATTCGAACCTAAATTTCCGCCGCGGCGGCCGTGATTCGCGTCGCGACAACGTTGGCACATGCCGCAAAAATCTGGAGGTCGAGGCGCTCATGGACACCCTGTCATCTGAGGCACTTCCCCTGGAAGCTTTGCTCGACGAGTCTTCATCGAAGGGCGGCGTATTCGAACTCGCTCCGCTCCCCCTCTGGCTCGAAGATTACAGCGGCGTGAAAGCCCTGATGGATCGGTGGCGGGCGGAAGGTGTCGTCTCCCTGCGCGAGCATCTCGAAGCCCGGCCGGATCTGGTCGAAGAGGCGGCCCATGCCATCCGCATCCTGGCGGTCAACGGTCCCACGCTCGAACTGTTCGAGGCCGCCGATTTCGACGAACTGACGGCCAATCTCGGTGTCATCTTCTCTCGTGAGATGTTCTCC
Source organism: Jiella marina (assembly GCF_024359545.1). Classification (GTDB taxonomy): domain Bacteria; phylum Pseudomonadota; class Alphaproteobacteria; order Rhizobiales; family Rhizobiaceae; genus Jiella. The sequence continues at coordinate 165,019 of NZ_JAKQZG010000009.1, read as the reverse complement.
ACCCATATCGGGGAGCTCTGCCAGCTCTGGGACGGAGCCACCGGCTTCGAAAGCCAGGCCGTCAACTACACGCTGTCCGGCCAGCGCCGGGAGGTCCAGCTCAAGGCCCGCATCCTGCCCGATTACGAGGATGACTGGAGCCGGGTGCTGATTTCCACCGAGGACATCACCGAGCATGTCGAGCAACGCCGTCGTCTGGCCGACAAGGAGAACTTCGCCCGCGGCTTGTTCGAACACTCGCCGATCTCGCTCTGGGTGGAAGACTTCTCGACCGTGAAGGAACTGATCGATGGGGTGCGCGCAAGCGGCGTCGTCGATTTCCGCACCTTCACCGATGTGCATCCCGAATTCGTTCGCCGCTGCATGAGCGAGATCCGGATCATCGACGTCAATCGCCACACGCTCGAACTATTCGAGGCACCCAGCAAGGAGATGCTTCTGCGCCGGATCGGCGAGGTGTTTCGCGACAACATGGAACAGCCCTTCCGCGAACAGCTCATCGATCTGTGGAACGGCAAGCTCTTCCAGCAGCGCGAGGTGGTGAACTATTCGCTGTCGGGTGAAGAGCTTCATGTGCACCTGCAGTTCTCGGTATTCCCTGGGTGCGAGGACGACTGGTCCCTGGTGCAGGTCGCGCTGACCGACATCACGGCGCGCAAGAAGGCCGAGGCCTATCTCGAATTCCTCGGCAAGCACGACATTCTGACCAAGCTCTACAACCGCTCCTTCTTCGTCGACGAGCTCAATCGTCTGGAGCGCAAGGGGCCTTCGCCGGTGACGATCGTCATTGCCGATCTCGACGGGCTGAAGGCGGCCAACGACACGATGGGCCATGCCGCCGGTGACGCGCTGCTCAGGCGCGCGAGCGAAGTGTTCAAGGAAGGCGTCAAGAAGCCGGCGACCGTGGCGCGCATCGGCGGCGACGAATTCGCCGTTCTGATGCCGGGAAGCACGCTGGCGGAAGGCCGGCAAATGGTGGCCGAGCTTCAGGAACTCGTGGAGGTCAACAACCAGTTCTACAGCAATGCCCGCCTGTCCTTTTCCTTCGGACTCGCCACGGCGAAGGACGGCGAACGGCTGGAAGATGCGGTGATCCGCGCCGACGAGAACATGTACGCCGAAAAGCGCAGGCACTACGCCAAGCGCGCCGACAGCGGGACGGCCTCCGCCTCCTCATCGGTGCAATAGCCGCTCGGTCCGGGATCGCCGCTCACGGAGACCTTGCCGAGCGCTCGTCGCCTCCTGTATCTGCCCGTCCATGTCTAGGGCAGAAGATCCCATCGAGAACGGTCGGCGAGCGGCGTGACGCTGGAAAATCCTATCCTCATGGCCGTCATCGGCGGCGCCCATGGCATTCGCGGAGAGTGCCGCGTGCGCTCCTTTACCGAAGAGCCGGAGGCCTTCAGTGCCTACGGTCCGCTCTTCGACGCCAAGGGAAACCGTTACACGGTGAAGGCCGCCCGGCCGCAAAAGAACGTGCTTCTGGTCCGGTTCGAAGAGGTGGGCGACCGCAACCATGCCGAAAGGCTGAACGGGACCGAGCTCTTCGTCGACCGCGCGGTGCTTCCCGAGACCGAAGACGATGAAGAATTCTATCTGGAGGATCTCGTCGGTCTGGTGGCTTCGACGGCCGCCGGCGAGACCATCGGCGAGGTGGTCGCCGTCCACAATTTCGGTGCCGGCGACATCCTGGAGATCGCGCCACCCGAAGGCGCGACGGTGATGATCCCGTTTTCCGAAGCCGCCGTCCCCGCCCTCGACGTCGAGGCCGGAGTCCTGACGGTCGACCCGGTCGCGGCAGGCCTTGCTGCCGGGGAGGATGAAGAAGATGTCGAGGACGAGCGGAGATCGGTCGAAGCGGCGCGGGTCGCGCCCTCGCAGGACAGGAATGAGGAGGAATAGGCCATGATCATCGTTGCGGGCACCCTGCGCTTGAGCCCGGAAGATCTTGCCAGTGTCCGCGACGCGGCCAGGACCGTGCTGACGGAAACGCGCAAGGAGACGGGCTGCCGTGTCTATTCCTTTGCCGAAGACCTTCTGGAACCTGGCCTCGTGCGCATCTACGAGGAATGGGATACGCGCGCCGATCTCGATGCCCATGCCCGTGCGCCGCACATCGCCGACTGGCACAAGGTCCTCTCCGGGGTCACGATCCTCAAGCGTGAACTGAGCGTGATCGAGGCCGGTGCGGTCGAGCCACTCGGCTAGGCGTCCCATGGCGTTTCACGCGACGGTTCTGACGCTCTATCCCGAAATGTTTCCGGGTCCACTCGGCATATCGCTCGCGGGGCGGGCGCTGGAGCGAGGCGATGTCCGCCTCGAAACCCGGCAGATTCGGGATTTCGGCCGTGGCCGTCATCGCGCGGTGGACGATACGCCGTCAGGCGGCGGAGCCGGCATGGTGTTGCGGGCCGATGTCCTGGCCGAAGCGATCGATGCGGCTTCGCCCGCGGCGGACACGAGGCCACGGCTCCTGATGAGCCCGCGGGGACGCCCGCTCACGCAAGGATTCGTGCGGCAACTCGCGGCGGGGCCGGGCGCCGTGATCCTGTGCGGCCGTTTCGAGGGCGTCGACGAGCGGGTCATCGAAGGGCGGAATCTGACGGAAGTCTCGATCGGCGACTATGTGCTGTCGGGCGGGGAAATCGCCGCGTTGGTGCTGCTCGATGCGGTGATCCGGTTGCTTCCCGGCGTGATGGGGAACACGCTGTCCGGGGAGACGGAGAGCTTCGAGGAGGGGCTTCTCGAACATCCCCACTACACGCGACCGGCAGAGTGGGAAGGGCAACGCATTCCGGACGTTCTTGCCTCCGGCGATCACGGCGCCGTCGAGCGCTGGCGCCGCGCCGAGGCCGAGCGCATCACGCGCGAACGTCGGCCCGATCTGCTGGCTGCAAAAGGAAGCGGCGACTGAACGCCTCAGTCGCCGCCTTTCGAACTCTGCCTTCGTCTCCGCTCGAAAGCGGTGCTCTCACATCTTCATTGGCAGCGCGCGGTCGCTCAATGTCGCCGCCTGCCGGTGCCGGACGACTGCGGACTCTTGCGGCGGGCCGGCCGGCGCGGCTTGGTGCTGCGCGTCGCGCCCTTGGTTGTCGTCGCAGCGGCGGCCGGCTTGCTCTCGGCTTTGTCCTCTGCGGTCTTGGCCGTGTCTACGGCAGGCTTTGGCGCTGACTTGGCTTCCGCGGGTGCCGCCTCGCTCTTGGCTTCCTTGCCTGCGTCATTGGCTGGTGCCTTTTCCGCAGTCTTGGTGGCGGCAGTGGGCGCCTTCGCCTTTTCCGCCGGCTTGGCCGCTTCGGTCGATGCCGGTGCGGATTTCGCGGCGGCTGGAGTCGCTGGAGCCTTCCCGGGCTCGGCGGGAGCGACAGCTTCGGTCTTCAGCGCCGCGGGAGTTTCGAGCGTTGCGGTCTCCGAGGCTTCCGGCTCAGGCTGCGGCGCCGGCTGGGCCTCCATCGTCTTCGGACCGCTCGGATAGCTTTCCGTCCCGTTCGGCTTCTTCGCCTGGAAGGGAAGCCCGATCGGGGCCGAGAACCCGGCATTGTTGCCGCCGGCGAAGGAACCGAACGAATAGTTCGTGGCCTCCATGGCGCCTTCCATCATCGCCTTGGCCGGCGCGGTCATCACGCTCATCGCGGCGTTGAAGCTCGGCAGGCCGGCCGCGGCGTCGAAAGCGCTGTCGCCCGATTGCGAGAGGTTGCGCCCCAGCTTGCCGGCCTTGGCGACGCGTTCCGCATACGCGCCCATGCGCCGCGGCGTATGGTCGACATTGGCGTCTTCGCGCGGCTTCGTGGCGCCGGTGTGTGTGGTGCCATGGGTCAGGGCGAAGTCGACGATACGCGGGCAGATCTCGGCGCGGTAGCGCGAGCCGTTGAAGACGCCGTAATGGCCGACCTTCGCCTGGACGTAGTGGACGCGCTTCTCGCCGGGAATGTTGATGCACAGGTCCTGGGCGGCCTCGGTCTGGCCGACGCCGGAAATGTCGTCGTTCTCGCCCTCGACGGTCAGAAGTGCCGTGCGCTTGATGGCCGTCAGGTCGACGCGCCGACCGCGATGGGTGATCTCGCCCTTCGGCAGGGAATGCTTGATGAAGACGTGTTCCACCGTCTGGAGATAGAACTCCGCGGTCAAATCCATCACCGCATTGTATTCGTCGTAGAAGGTCCGATGCTTTTCGGCAGAGTCGCCGTCATCCTTCACCAGATGCCAGAAGAAATCCTTGTGCGCGATCACGTGGCGGTCGAGATTCATCGACATGAAGCCGGTGAGCTGCAGGAAGCCCGGATAGACCTGCCGCATGAAGCCGGACTGGGGAAACGGCACCGACATGATGACATTGTCGCGGAACCAGTCGATCCCCCGCTCTTCGGCGAGATCGTTGACCGCGGTCGGGTTGATGCGCGTGTCGATCGGCCCGCCCATCAGCGTCATGGTGGCCGGGGCGCAGGGATCCTCGTCCTCCTCCATCACGGCCGTCGCCATCAGAACGGGAACGGCGGGCTGGCAGACGCCGATCACATGGGTGTCCGGCCCGAGGACATGCAGCATGTCGATGATGTAGTCGACGTAATCGTCGAGATCGAACCGGCCCAGGGTCAGGGGAACGGTGCGCGCATCCTTCCAGTCCGTGATGTAGACTTCGGCATAGGGTAGGAGCGCTTCGACCGTGCCGCGCAGGAGCGTGGCGTAGTGTCCCGACATGGGTGCCACGATCAGGATGCGCGGGTCCTTGCCGTGATTCTTCGGCAGTTCCCGTTCGAAATGCAAGAGATCGCAGAACGGCTTGGAGAGGATTGGCTTGTCGGTGACGGGCACACGCTGGCCCTTGATGAAGGTCTCGTAGAGACCGAATTCCGGCTTGCCGTAGACGCGCGTCGTGCGTTCGAACAATTCGGCCATGGCCGCCATCGACCGCCCGGCCGTGGTGTGGGACAGCGGATTGAGCGGGTTCTGGTAAAACAGCCGGGTAGCATCCGCGACAGCACGAAACGGCGTCAGCGCAGCGTGATTCCATTCATAAAGTTGATACAACATGGCTTTTGCCTTCCGTTTGCGTCAAATATAGCAATTTTTGCTGCAATGCACAAATTTCGAGTGGGTCGTCTCGCCTCGGATCGGGTCGACGGTTACTACTAAAAACCCAGAACTCGCCGCTCTTCCGCCGTCCAGTTCGTGTCAGCTTCGAGTTCGGTTTGTCGTCAAAGCCATTTGACATGGATTGCCCGCGGCAAGGATGTCTTGAGCGCGTTTGCTTCTTCCGCGACCATCTCCTCGATACTAGGCGTCCAATCCTTTCGTGAAACCTTCATGAAACCGTGTCGGACATGAGAGGGCGGATCGACCTGCGAGTCCAGTGGGGCTCTGAGAGCGATCGCGCGATGGTGGAACCAGCGTGCTCTCTCCGTCACACAGACGAGGAGCGCGTCTTCGAGACTGGCCTGCGGACGGTCGGGATCGACCATGATTTCGGATATCCAGTAGAGATCGATCCAACCCCCGGCCGCCGCATAACCGGCAATCTCGCCTGTGGCCTTTTCTTCTGCGACGTAGATCTCGCGGGTCACGAGGAAGGTGACGAAGTCGGAAAGGCTGATGGCCGGGGCAGTCGCCGTGTCGATGGCGGCCATGAGCACGCGCCCCCGCAAAGCATGGAGGGCAGGGGCTTCGCCCGGCTCCATCATGCGAATGCGATAGCCTTTCGGGGCCATGCCCTTGAAGGGTTTGCGTCCTGGCTTGGCTGTGGCCGTCTCCGCCTCCTGCTGCAGTCATGCCTGACGCGACCATCTCGGGCCATGTGACCGCGCGGCAAGGGGGCCGCTTTCACAGAACCCTTCGGCCGGAAACACAGGCGATATGACGTAGGGTCGCCGAGAGCCGTTGCCGTTCCGCGCATGATCTGGTCTGATCCTTCCAAGATGTTCCTGACAAGGTCCGGCCACTGCAACATCGCGGTGACCGGAGAGCGCAGGAAGACGTCAATTGGAGGACGGCGAGGCAAGAGCTGGGACCATGATGATACAAGCTCTGGCAAGAGGTCTTCTGTTGGTGACCTTCTTCTACACGGCTCTGCCGGCCGCTGCGCAGCAGGCCTTGCCCGCATGGCAAACGACGACGATCATCAACTTCCTGGCCTTGCAGACGAAGCCCCAGTGTTTCCCTGGCTCGGAGCGGGTGAGGAGCGTGCATATTCTCGGCGTGACCGGCGAAGCGGTGAAGATCGAACACGCCGCGCAGATCGAGATCCTGAACCAGCTCCTGCAACTCGTCTCCACCCAGTCCGGCGCCCGGATCACCAAGGCGGATTCCTTCCGTTTCATCGCCACGAGCGGCACGGATTTCAGCGAAGCAAAGGTGCGCGAACTCCAGACGCTGATCGACGGCGCCTCGGATGCGGATGTCACGATCCTCCTGCGCCCCTACCGCGAAGTGGGACGCAACGTCGACACCGAGATCATTCTCTGGGCACGGGGGGCGGGCAAGGACGGCCGGCGCGAGATCCAGTGCACGCCCTCCTTCAGCGTGACCATTCCCGTCACCCATGTGGATCCACGCTGCGATGCGGCCTACCAGTCGGCCGTCGAGAAGGGCTCCCTCGATCTTTTGCAGAGCTTTGTCGCCTTCTTTCCTGATTGTCCCCAAGTGGGCGAAGCCACCAGCCGGATCGCCGAACTCAAGGCGGTGGAGAAGGGATTGCAGTGCGAGCGGAGCCTCGCCATCGCCCAGGCCAAGAACACGGCGGCAGCGCTGACGGAATATCTGGAGACGACCGACTGTCCGGGCCAGAACTCGGTCAAGGTGCTGCGCGATCGCCTTTTGAACAACGAGCGCTGCGACACCAATTTCACCGCGGCCAAACGCACCAATACGAGCGAAGGCTTCGAGCGCTTCATCATCGAGAACCGCGATTGCAGCCTGCAGGTGGAAAACGCCCAGATCCAGATCCAGCTGATCAAGACACGGGATCGCCAGGTGCCGGCACCGGTGACGCCCAGTCCCGCGCCGCAGCCCGCGCCCGTCCTCCAGCCCCAACCCAAACCGCGTTTCGTCTCGCCGAGTTTCGATTGCCGCAAGGCCGGCACAGCGACGGAATTCGCCATCTGCGGCAATGCCGAACTCGCCACGCTCGACCGCGAACTCAGCCAAAGCTATGCCAGCACGCGCGGCCGGGTCGGCGCGAGGGACCGGCAATATCTGACCGAGGAGCAGAAGAGCTGGATCGCCCGTCGCGATTCCTGTGGCAACGATGCGGGCTGCATCGCCCGGTCGATTCGTGAACGGATCGACGAGTTGTCCTGGTGGAGCCGATAGGCCGAACCCGGCGGTTCGCCGCTCCCGGCTTCATCTCCCACCTGCTGATGCGCAGACCGCCGCGCTTCCCGATCAGCTTGCCCGCTTGAGGCTCGCCGAGCGATCGACAAGAAGCCGTTTCGCCATCTCGAAGGAGAGCGGCGGCGAGAAGGCAAAGCTCTGGGCGTACTCGCAATTGAGCTGGCGCAGCTGGACGATGTCGGTCTCGCTCTCGGCGCCTTCGGCGACGACCTTCAGACCGAGGTCATGCGCCATGGTGACGATCGAATGCAGGATGATCGGGCGCTGCGGGCGATTGTCGTTGCGCAGGAACGACTGGTCGACCTTGAGCGTGTCGAAGGGAAAGCGCATCAGATAGGCGAGCGACGAATAGCCGGTTCCGAAATCGTCGAGCGACAGGCCGACGCCGAGATCCTTCAACCGGCTCAGCAACTGTGCCGAGCGCTCCGGATTGTCCATGACCATGGATTCGGTCAGTTCCAGCTTCAGGGTCGCCGGCGGCAGCTTGTAGCGCTCCAGCGCCGCCTTCACGTCGGCGATCAGATCCTGGCGAATGAGTTGTCGGCTCGAAATGTTCACCGACATGAAGAGCTTCTCGGCGGACGTCGCGCGATGAAGATCGCTGAGACGCTTCGCCGCTTCCTCCAGCGCGAACTGGCCGAGCGGCACGATCAGGCCAGTGCTTTCGGCGATCGGCACGAATTCCGCCGGCGAGATCGCCCCTCGCTTGGGATGCTCCCAGCGCAGCAGCGCTTCGAAGCCGGCGACCTTCTCGTTGTCGAGATGAACGATGGGCTGGAAGGCGAGGGACAATTCCGAGCGCTCGAAAGCTCGGCGCAGATCTGATTCGAGCTGCAGGCGGCCCGATCCGATGGTCTTGTAGGCCGGGCGGAAGGGTTCGATCCGGTCGCCGCCGAAGCGCTTCGCCTGATACATGGCCAGTTCGGCCTCCTTGAGAACGTCTTCCGCCATGGCGCCTTCGGCCCAACCGCTGAGGCCGATGGAGCCGGTCAGCACGATCTCGCGGCCAGCCAGCGAAATCGGGGCCTTGATCGCCTCGCGCAGTTCCTCGGCGAATTCCGCGACCGCAGCCACCTCGGTCTTGGAGATGAGGATCAGGCCAAACTGGTCACTGCCGAGGCGGGCGAGTGAATCCTGCGGGTTGATGATGCGCTTCAGCCGGCGGCCGACGGTGAGAAGGATCGTGTCGCCCACCGCCAGACCGAAATCGTCGTTCACCTGCTTGAAGCGGTCGATGTCGATGACGAAGAGCGTTGGCCGGACATCGGGCCGCGAGGCGGCGAGGATGCCAATCGCCTCCATACGGTCATTGAAGAGTTCGCGATTTGGCAAACCCGTCAGCTGGTCGTGCAGCGCATCGTGGAGAAGCCGCTCCTCGGCCTTCTTGCGCCCGGTCACGTCCTTCAGCGTGCCGACACAGCGCACCACCTCGCCATCGGATCCGAGCACCGGCCGTGCCCGCAGCGACATCCAGTGATAGTGCCCGTCCTCATCGCAGACCCGGAATTCCTGGTCGATCCGGCCGCGGCGGTGTTCCAGTATGGTGTCGAAGGTGAGCTTGAAGCGGTCGCGATCGTCGGGATGGAGGATCGGCAGCCAGTCTCGCGCCGGCCCGTTCATCGCGGCGATCGGCATGCCGCTCAACACGTCGTCCTCCGCGCCGGTGAAGATCCGGTCGCGGGAGACGTCCCAGTCGAAGACTGCATCACCCGCACCGGCGAGTGCCAGCGAGCGCCGCTCCATGTCTGACAGGAGCCCCTGCGCGAAAGTGCCGCCGGCAAAGGCATGCTGCATGACCGTAAAGCCGATCAGAAGTACGATCAGGACGAGGCCGCCACCCAGCGCCGGCTGGATGATGTCGTTGTCGATCTGGCCGGTTACCGTCATCCAGCTGGCCGCAAGCCAGAGGATGATCAGGCACCAGGTGGGCACGAGCATGACCGCGCGGTCGAAGCCCTGGAAGGAAAAGCCGGCGATCAGCGCGAGCCCTATACCGGCCGTCGCCGCCAGCGAAAGCCGGGCGATGCCGGAGGCGACGATCGGTTCGAACACGGCCAGCGCACCGAGCCCAGCCAGCATCGCCAGCCAGATCAGGAGCGAGATCGACAGCGCCCGGTGCCAGCGATTGAGGTTGAGATAGGCAAACAGGAAGACTGCGAGGGTGAAGGCGAGTGCCACCTCCGTGCCCGCGCGCCAGATCGTCTCCTGTCCGGGCTGAAGCGGAACGAGCTTCTGCCAGAAATCGAAGTCGATGCAGATATAGGCGAGTACCGCCCAGGCGAGCGCGGCGGCGGCCGGAAACATCGCCGATCCCTTGACCACGAAGAGGATCGTCAGGAACACCGCGAGAAGGCCGGCGATGCCCAGCACGATGCCGCGATAGAGCGTGAAGGCGTTGACGGTGTCCTTGTAGGCGTTGGGCTCCCACAGCCGCAGTTCCGGCAGCCGGGAGGAGGTGAGTTCGGCGACGAAGGTCACGACCGAACCCGGGTCGAGGGTCACCAGAAAGACGTCGGCGTCGGTGCTCGCCTGCCGCTCCAGGGCAAAGCCCTGTGAGGGGGTGATCGAGGCAATGCGTTGGGAGCCGAGATCCGGCGACAGGATGCCGGAATCGACAAGGCGGAAATGCGAGGCAACGACCAGTCGGTCGAGCTGTTCGTCGGTGTTGTTGGCAAGCGCGAACACGGCCCAGTCACCGGAGGCCTGCGCCGACTTGGCTTCCACCTCGATGCGGCGCACGATCCCGTCGGCGCCGGGCACGGTGGTGACCTGAAAGCTCCGGCCCTGGCCGTAATAGATGTCGGCGGCCGGCTTCAGGTCGATTGCGGTATCGTCACGCGATACGCCGACCGGCTCCAGAGCGTAGGCCGAAGAAAGCTGGGCGAAGGCGACGAGAAAGGACGCGACGAGCAGCTTGAGGATAAAACGCGAAACGATACAGTGCATGCCCCCCGGCACTTTCTTTTCTTGGCCCGGACGGAGGCCGCGCCGAACCCCGTCGCGCTCCTCCACAGGAAACATTCGCCCGCGATCGATCGCCCATGATCCGACGCGCCCACCCGCCCCGACATGTCATGCCGGGACGAACGGATGCGCCAAGACCGCGCGCCGATCACGTCCATTCGAACCGTTTACGACACGGACACGCGATCGCCTTGATGCCGCGAAGTGGGATCGCCTGTCTGCGTCACGGCACTAGCCGTCGAACGCGACCATTGTTCGGCAAGAAGAGCATATAAGCAATGGTCTTCCCACCGCCCTGCGATCTTAAGGTAACCGCGCAGGTGGCCTTCGTGGGAGAATCCACAACTCTCCAGCAGGCGGATCGAACGTTCATTGCGCGGCAGGCAGGCCGCCTCGATCCGGTGGAGCCCCTCGATGTCGAAGGCGAAAAGCTTCACCGCCTCGACGGCGCGCCGCATGTGGCCCTGGCCGGCATGGCGCTCGCCCATCCAGTAGCCGAGCGTGCAGGACTGGGCGACACCGCGGCGGATGTGGCCGACCGTCACGCCGCCGAAGAGTGTCGTCTCAGCAGCGTCGAAGATGAAGAAGGAATAGCCGCTCCCTTCCCGGGCCTCCTGATTGTAGCGGCGGATGCGCCGCCGGTAGGCTGGCCAGGAGAGTTCGTCCAGCGTCCACATCGGCTCCCAGGGGCGCAGGAAGTCGCGGCTTTCCTCACGCAGATTGCGCCATGCAGGAAAGTCCGTATGGCGCGGCAGCCGCAGGAGAACGCCATCGCCCGTCAGGACCGGCGCGGAACTTCCCATGAAATGGTCGATCAGGCCCATCGCCCCGGTCAGGCCCCGGCAGCCGCCCGGACAGGCGCATTGCGCCCTTCAGAGAACCGGTTCGCAAGCTCGTCCGCCGAGGGCAGGCGGCTGACCGGCCCGATTGCGGCGAGGGTCGGCGTCGAGCCGCCGAAGATGCGTTCGGCAAGATCGGCGAGCCGCGGCGCGGTAATCGCGTCGAGCCGCGAGATCAGTTCCTCGTTGGGAATGATCCGGCCGTTGAACATCAGCTGCCGGGCGATCTGGCCGGCGCGCGCCGTCGGGCTTTCCTGCGACATCAGCAGGCTGGCGCGCATCTGCGCCCGAGCGCGGGTGACCTCGCTCTCCTCGATGCCGTGCGCCGCCTCGATCAACTCGTCGACGATGACGGGGGCGAGCTCGGCGAGTTCCTCCTCGCCGGTCGCGGCGTGGATGCCGAAGATGCCGGAGTCGGAAAAGCTCCAGTGAAAGGCGTAGATCGCATAGCACAGGCCGCGCCGCTCGCGGATCTCCTGGAACAGGCGCGAGGACATGCCGCCGCCGAGGATGATCGAGAGCACCTGGCTCGCATAGAAGTCGCGGGCGTAATAGGGCCGGCCCTCGAAGCCGAGCACCAGCTGGGCGTCCATCAGGTCGCGGGTCTGGCGGAACTCGCCGCCGACATAGGAGGCGGGCGTGCGGGCCTCGGTGTCCGGCGGTGCCGGGGTGGCGCCCGAGCCGAGAGCAGCACTCACCTGATCGACGACGGCCTTGTGGGAGACTGCGCCGGCGGCGGAGATGATCATCCGGTCCGGCCCGTAATGGCGGGCGAGATAGGCCCTCAGATCGTCCGGCTTGAAGGATTTCACCGTCTCGCGCGTGCCAAGGATGGGGCGGCCGACGATCTGATCGCGAAAGGCGGTCGCCTGGAAATGGTCGAAGACGATGTCGTCGGGCGTGTCTTCGGCGGCGCCGATCTCCTGCAGGATCACATGCTGCTCGCGTTCGAGCTCGACCTCGTCGAAGCGCGAATCGACCAGGATGTCGGTCAGGATGTCGAGGGCGAGCGGCACGTCGTCCTTGAGGACGCGGGCGTAATAGGAGGTGGTCTCGACGCTGGTCGCGGCGTTGAGGTCGCCGCCGACATCCTCGATCTCCTCGGCGATCTGCCGGGCGCTGCGCCGGCTGGTGCCCTTGAACGCCATGTGTTCGAGGAGATGGGCGATGCCGTGCTCGTTCTGCATCTCGTCGCGGGCGCCGGACTTCACCCACACGCCGAGCGCCGCGCTTTCCAGATGCGGCATCGTCTCGGTGGCGATGGTCAGGCCGTTGGCCAGTTGCGTCAGTTCCACGGTCATGCGTTTTCTCCCGCCGTCACGGCTCTGGAGCGCGTGCGGATATAGTCTTCCACCGCATCGAGGCTGGCCGGCAGCCGGTCGAAGCGCTCGGCGCGTTCCATCAGCCCGTCATGGGCGGGCGGCAGGGCCGGGGTGACCCCGGCCGCGTGCTTCACCGATTCGGGGAATTTCGCCGGATGCGCGGTGCCGAGCGTGATCATCGGCACGCTGTCGCTCGTCTCCTGCGCCTCGGCGACATGGACGCCGACGGCGGTGTGCGGATCGAGAAGGTAGGCGTTTGCCGTGAGCACGCGCTTGATCGTCTCGGCCGTCGCCGTCTCGTCGCTGGCGCCGGCGTCGAACTGCGACCGGATCGCCCCGAGCACGTCCTCCGGGAGGTCGAAGCCGCCCGATTGCGACAACTGCTGCATCAGCTGGCGCACGAGGCCGGCGTCGCGGCCGCTCGCCTCGAAGATCAGCCGCTCGAAATTGGACGAGACCTGAATGTCCATGGAGGGCGACATGGTGGCGTGGACGTCGCCGGTCTCGTAGCGCCCGGTCGCAAGGGTGCGGGCGAGAATGTCGTTGGCGTTGGTGGCGATCACCAGCCGCTCGACCGGCAGGCCCATGCGCATGGCGGCATAGCCGGCGAAAATGTCGCCGAAATTGCCGGTCGGCACGGTGAAGGACACCTTGCGATGCGGTGCGCCGAGGCTGGCGGCGGCGGTGAAGTAGTAGACGATCTGGGCCATGATCCGGCCCCAGTTGATCGAGTTCACCCCCGACAGACGCACATCATCGCGGAAGCGCCGGTCGTTGAACATCGCCTTCACCAGCGCCTGACAGTCGTCGAAATGCCCGTCGACGGCGACGGCATGGACGTTGCCGGCGCCCGACGTGGTCATCTGGCGCTGCTGGACGGGCGAGACCCGGCCGTTGGGAAACAGGATGAAGATGTCGGTGCGTTCGCTCGCCGCAAAGGCGGCGATCGCCGCGCCGCCCGTGTCGCCCGAGGTGGCGCCGACGATGGTCGCGCGCTCGCCGCGTTCGGCCAGCACATGGTCCATCAGCCGGGCAATCATCTGCATCGCCACGTCCTTGAAGGCGAGCGTCGGCCCGTGGAACAGCTCCATGACGAAATGCGACGGCCCGACCTGGACCAGCGGCGCCACCGCCGGATGGGCGAAGGTGCCGTAGGCCTCCGCGATCATGCGCTTCAGGGCGTCGGCCGGAATGTCCTCGCCGACGAAGGGCGTGAAGATCGCCTCGGCGACTTCCGCGTAAGGCCGGCCCGCGAAGCCCGCGATCGTCTCGGCCGAAAATTGCGGCCAGGTCTCCGGCACATAGAGCCCGCCATCGGCCGCCAGCCCCGCCAGCAGAGCGTCGGCGAACCCGAGCGTCGGGGCCTCGCCGCGCGTACTCACATATTTCACGTCGTCTTCACTCCCTGGCGGATCGCGCCCGTCATCTCTCGTCCATGGTTCGGGCTCCGTCATCGCCCGTCTGCCCGAACCGTTCCGGCGCCGGTCCGGCTCCGCTCGGCGCGTGTCGCGCCGCCGCTGTCGCCTAACCGAAATCGACCTGATATAGAACGCCGCCTCACACTAAAGGAAGAACCGCGCGATGCATACCGCCTGGACCCTGAGGAGCCTTCTCGCCACCGCGAGCCTCGTGATTCTGTCCGCCTGTTCGACCACCGCCAACAACGAGCTCGCTGCTCTCGATCCACCGGCCGCCGCCTCCGAAGACGCCGCCCCCCGGATCGCCGAAGGCACCGAGGCCCGCTTCTGTCCGAAGGTCTCGATTCGCGAGGGCACGGCGATCATCGAGAAGAAGGAGGGCGAAGCGGTCGACTATGTCGCCTCGATCGCCGACGCCAAGCGCGACTGCCGCATCGTCGACGGCAAGCTGAAGATCGTCGTCGGCGTCGAAGGCCGCGTCATGCCCGGCCGCGCGGCAAAGAACCGCAATGTCGAACTCCCGATCCGCGTCGCCGTGGTCGGCAATGACGGCGTCATCTACTCCGAACTCGGTCAGCGCACCGTCCCGGTCCAGAAGGGCGGCACCGCCCAGAATTTCCGCTATGTGGACGAGGAGATCCTGCTCGAGCCGATGGCCGGCGGCGTGGTGATCTACACGGGGTTCGACGAGGGGCCGCCGAAGCGGGGGTGAGGGGACTGCGGGGCGTGGCGCTGTGTTTGGCCTGAGCGAAGACGGCCGCTGACGTCCGCGATTGGCATTGAAGGCCGCGGAAGGCCGCGCCCGCCCGCGATTGTCGTCATCCTCGACCCGCAGGGTCGGGGATCCATGCCTCAGACGTTTTCGCGTCTCGGCGGCCGAACCCCCGCCACACATCCCCCACTGCTCTTGATGAAAGGGCGCCGCCACCCCCGATGATCGTCATCCCGGACTTGAGCCGGGATCCATGCCACGAACGATTTCGCATCTCGACGGTGCCGAGTCACCGCACCCCATCCTGCGCCGGACTGCTCCGTCACCGGCGAGGCATGGATCCCGGCTCAAGGCCGGGATGACGGCGGTGGTATGATGGATATTCACAGCCCAGCGCCACGTAATCCCTTCTTGTGCGACCGTCTGCATGAACCCAGCGAACAACATAACCGCTTCAACAAAAAAGGGCTTCTGATGCCCGGCCCCTTAGTCGCAATCGAATACGACTAGAAGCGAGCTACCGAACGGGCCTAAGTCGGAGTCCCAAATTTCCAACTAGTTCTGTTCGGCTGCGTTGGCAGGGTAAATGATTTAACCTACCGCACGAGACCCGGGTTTGAACCGGCGTCCGCTCTGAGAATGGCTTTGCATTTTTAACCAGGGATGAAAGCGACCCATTGCTAACGAACAACAAGCCTCAGTCTGCTATTTAAGGTTATATCTTGCAAAATCCGCTACCAACAAGCAGGTTTAGGTCGAACGCGCAATCGATTCGTTAATGGGGCAATTATTGAATGAGCAATGGTTTCGACTTTGGTGGACTGAAAAAACCAAAGAAAGGCGAAAAGGCAACTCATCCGCGCGAAATTTTTCGTAGCCGCCCTTCGGGCAAGGCCAAGATCAAAGAGTTGTGGCAAGGGCAGGCGCAGGCTCTCGACAAGTGGTACGAGGACCCCTCCAGAAACACTCTCATTTCGATGTACACGGGTGCGGGAAAAACGCTTGTTGGTGTTCTTATCGCACAAAGCTTCATGAACCAGGGTATCCGAAACGTTGTATATGCGTGCCCCACGATTGATTTGATACATCAGACCATAAAGGAAGCAAATGGCGTCGGTATACGGCCGACAACGTATTTTGAATCACAATTCTCTGACCAAAATTTTGCACAAGGGAAATCATTCTGTATTACCACGTACCAAGCACTGTTGAATACGAGAAACAAATTCCGAGGCCAGGCCGCCCCGGGCGCCTTAGTTCTTGATGACGCGCATGTCGGCGAAAGGCTTGTGCGCGATTCTTTTACATTGCGCGTTGCAAAAAAGGATTATGAAGAGACTTTCAATGCCATTGCAAGGGAAGTCCGCGACGCCTACGAAGAAATAGGCAAAAGATACAATTTCGACAGCGTATTTTCGGAAGTTGGATCGCCAGGTATATTGATTTGCCCTCCAACAGAGTTATACGCGCGTGGAAATAAAATTGAATCGCTTATTGAAGCAATAAAAGACAGCGATATTTCGTTGCAATTACCCTTTGATTATTTGCGCGGTCATTTTGGTTCATGTGTTCTAACCATAAGTAGGCGTCTGGTTGAAATAACACCAGCGTTTCTTCCCGCTTTGGAAGTGGGAGCATTTAAAGACAACAATGTGCCGCGAGTGTATCTCTCTGCGACTGTTCAATCGAAGGGAGATATAACTCGTGCGTTCGGGCGGGCTCCGCACGTGATTGAACCTGATGTCGATGCCGGGCTTGGCGAACGGGTCCTATTGTTTGGATCCGCTTTGGGGCAGATAGCTTCTGACGCAGCGAGCATCAATTCTATATCGGAAGAACAGAAGGTGCTCATCGCGGTACCTAGTGATCGGGAAGCCACGAATTGGGAGGACGTTGCGATCCCGCCGCAAGGGGCAAAGTCTTTTTCCGTCGAACTAGATAAATTTCGGCACGCTGCAAATGGTTCGTTTCTCTTGCTTGGTCGCTATGATGGTATCGACCTCCCCGATGATGAGTGCAGGTTGATGATCGTTGATGGCTTGCCAGTTGGATCGTCCCAGTTTGAGCGATACCAATTTGACAAAGTTCACTTAGACCAAGCATTCTTTCCTCGAGTTGCGAACCGAATTACACAATTATTTGGGAGAATAAATCGCGGGAAAAACGATTATGGAATATATATTATAGCATCAACGGATGTTGAAAATTGGCTGCGGAATCCTGCTAATCAAGCTTATTTCCCGCGAGTGCTGCAAGAGCAAATTCGTCTCTAGGAAGAATTTTGTGATCAATTGGGAGATCCAAAACTCGATACGGTGAAAAGTATTATTAATCAGATTATTGAGCGAGAAGCAGGCTGGGTTGACTACTATACGGCGCAAATTGGCCTCAATCCAATTGACGAAAAAAGAATTCAAGAGCGAGAAGCAGATGCAAGACTTGATGATCAATTGGCAAAGCACGAAATCAAATTTATCACGAAGCTGTGGCACGGTGATCAAAATGGTGCTGCCGACGAACTAGTTGGTGTAATTGAGAAGGTCCGGACTGAAAATCCTAGGCTGGCTGGGTGGTATGCGCTATGTATTGGACAGGCATACTGCAATTGTGGTGACTTCGAGAATATGCATGGATGGTTTGATGAAGCGCGAAACCGACTCGGTGGCGGGCTTCCTCTGCCGCGGCAAGACAGTGGAGAATCAGAGGTACCGAAGCCCCCTCGGTCGATAGTTGAGGAAGGTCTTCGTGCAATTTGCACTGGAAAGATACCGCAGATCAATCGCCGATTAAACAATATTGAAGATCGCTCAAAAGGAGCATTTCAGGACTGTTCGCACAAAGTCGCGGAAGAGGCTGTTCGCCATATTGGAAGCGTCCTAGGCTTTGATTCCAGGCGGCCATGCACCGACGTTCACGACGGGCCGGATAATATCTGGATTGATCATCATAAAAAGCTTGTTATTCCATTTGAGCTTAAGACGGATAAAAAGAATAATAATCTTAATCAAGAGGAGGTCGGGCAAGCGTTTCAACATCTTCAATGGACACGTGAAAATTACTCTGATTATGACGTTCCTGGGATTTTGATGTACACCGAATCAGCGGGGATTTCGAATGAGGCTAATCCGTCCGCGGAGATGTTTTTCTGCAATAGAGAGAAAATGCAATTACTGTGGGCTGAGTTCATCGGCGAAGCTCGTAGCATGGCGAAGAAGACACCGTTGGAAATGCACGGAGCTGCATCTGCCCTCGGAGAAGAGGAAAGGTGGACTGTACGCGGGATCTTTGAGCGCCTTATCTACAAGCCGTTAAAGCCGACGTGATCTGAGTTAGAGTTTATGGTTACCGCCCCGGCCGCCCCGTCTTCGTCGGTCGCCGCTTGCGCTTCTGATCCCCCGCATCCTCATACGACCCGCGCCCGATGCGTTCGCGCCTGATCGGGGCGGGGGAGTCGTCCTTGCCGTCTGCCGCCGGACCCTTCGCGCCACCCTCTGTCCTGCCGGACATCTCCCCCTCACGGGGGGAGACTGGCTGTGTCTTCGTGGGTGTGTCGGGCTTCTTGGGTGGGGTCTTGCCGGTGGGCTTTTCCGTGCGGCCGACAGTCATTTCGTCGAGGGTGTTCTTGCGGAAATAGGAGCGGGGGGCTTCCCCTCGCCCTTCGAGGCCCGTTCCGGGCTCCTCAGGATGAGGGGAAGCGGTGCCCTTGCCGGCGGGGACCGCCGTGTCGGTGCCGGGGCCCATGTCGTCGAGGCTGGGTTTGCGGAAGAGGGAGGCGGGGGCGCTGACGGCGCCGGAGCCGGGGGCCTTGAGGACTTCGCCGCGCGGGCCGAAGCGCTCGTCGCCCTGGGGGGCGCGGTCGCGCTTGGCTTTCTTGCCGTGCTTGGTGCGGCCGGTGGAGGGGCCCATGACGGATTCCTCCAGCTCGACGGCGGCGGCCATCGGGTCGGCTTCCTCGACGGCGTTCTTCGCGCCGCCCTTGCGGCGGCCGGAGCCCGGGCCCGAACCGCCGAATTCCAGCTCCTTGGCGTTGAGCTTCTTGATCTCGTCGCGCAGGCGGGCGGCGGTTTCGAAGTCGAGATCGGCGGCCGCCTCGCGCATCTGCTTTTCCAGATGCTCGATATGGGCGCGCAAATTGTTGCCGACGAGTTCGCCTTCCTTGGCGGCCGGGCCGGCGTCGATGCGCACATGGTCCTTCTCGTAATAGCTGTCGAGAATATCGGCGATCTTCGCCTTCACGCTCGCTGGGGTGATGCCGTGCTCGGCATTGTAGGCTTCCTGCTTCTCGCGCCGGCGATTGGTCTCGGCCATCGCCCGCGCCATCGAGCCGGTGACGTGGTCGGCATAGAGGATCACCTTGCCGTCGACGTTTCGCGCCGCGCGGCCGATCGTCTGGACCAGCGAGGTCTCCGAGCGCAGAAACCCTTCCTTGTCAGCGTCGAGAATGGCGACGAGCCCGCATTCGGGAATGTCGAGACCCTCGCGCAGCAGGTTGATGCCGACCAAGACGTCGAAGGCGCCGAGGCGCAGATCGCGGATGATCTCGATGCGCTCCAGCGTGTCGATGTCCGAATGCATGTAGCGCACCCGGATGCCCTGTTCGTGCAGATATTCGGTGAGGTCCTCGGCCATGCGCTTGGTCAGCACCGTGCAGAGGACGCGGTAGCCGCGCTCCACCGTCTCGCGGATCTCGCCGAGAAGATCGTCGACCTGCGAGCGCGCCGGGCGCACCTCGACGGGCGGGTCGGTGAGCCCCGTCGGGCGGATCACCTGTTCGGCGAAGACACCGCCGGATTCCTCCAGCTCCCATGACCCGGGCGTCGCCGAGACCGCCACGGTCTGCGGCCGCATCGCGTCCCATTCCTCGAAACGCAAGGGTCGGTTGTCCATGCAGGAGGGCAGGCGGAAGCCATATTCGGCCAGCGTCGCCTTGCGGCGGAAGTCGCCGCGATACATGGCGCCGATCTGCGGCACGGTGACGTGGCTCTCGTCGATGAAGACCAGCGCGTTGTCGGGGAGATATTCGAACAGGGTCGGCGGCGGGTGGCCGGGGGCGCGGCCGGTGAGATAGCGCGAATAGTTCTCGATGCCGGGGCAGGAGCCCGTCGCCTCGATCATCTCGATGTCGAAGCGCGTGCGCTGCTCCAGCCGCTGGGCTTCGAGCAGCCGCCCGGCCTTTTCCAGCTCGACCAGCCGGTGCTTCAGCTCCTCGCGGATCTGCTTCACGGCCTGATTGAGCGTCGGGCGCGGGGTGACATAGTGGGAATTGGCGTAGATCTTCACCGACTTCAGATTGTCGGTCTTCTGGCCGGTGAGCGGGTCGAACTCCTGGATCGCCTCGATCTCGTCGCCGAACATGGAGATGCGCCAGGCGCGATCCTCCAGGTGGGCGGGGAAGATCTCGATCGTGTCGCCGCGCACGCGGAAGGAGCCGCGCTGGAAGTCCATGTCGCGGCGCTTGTATTGCTGGGCGACGAGATCGGCCAGAAGCTGGCGCTGGTCCAGCCGGTCGCCCACACTCATCTGGAACGTCATCGCCGTATAGGTCTCGACCGAGCCGATACCGTAGATGCAGGAGACCGAGGCGACGATGATCACGTCGTCGCGCTCGAGCAGCGCGCGGGTCGCCGCATGGCGCATCCGGTCGATCTGCTCGTTGATCGAGGATTCCTTCTCGATATAGGTGTCCGAACGCGGGACGTAGGCTTCGGGCTGGTAGTAGTCGTAATAGGAGACGAAATACTCGACGGCGTTGTTCGGGAAGAAGCTCTTGAACTCGCCATAGAGCTGCGCCGCCAGCGTCTTGTTGGGCGCCAGCACCAGCGCCGGACGCTGGGTCTTCTCGATGACATTGGCGACGGTGAAGGTCTTGCCCGAGCCGGTCACGCCGAGCAGCGTCTGGGTCTTGTCGTGATCGGAAATGCCGGAGACGAGATCGGCGATCGCGGTCGGCTGGTCGCCCATGGGCGTATAGTCCGAGGCGATCTCGAAGGCGACGCCGCCTTCCGACTTGTTGGGCCGGGCCGGCCGGTGCGGCAGCCAGACCTCGCCATTCTTGATCAGCGGGTTGCCCTCGGAGATCAGCTTGGTCAGCGCCTCCACCGTCGCGGTGACGCCGCCTTCCGGCAGGCTCTTGGCGTCCTCCAGGCTGACATCCATGCCGGCGACGGGATTGAGTCCGGCGGCGGCGCGCTTCTTCGGGTCGTTGGTGCCGCCCATCGACGTGCCGCGCGAAGTCTTACCCGGCTTTTGCCCGGTCTTCTGCGTCTCGCCCCGCGCCGATTTCGGCTTCTTCCCGGCCGCTTTTTCGGGCGCCTGCTCTGCATCGGCCGTCCGCTCGGCCCGGGTCTCGGCGTTCTTCGCGATCTCGTCGGCCCAGCCAGAAATCGGCCCGGAAAACGCCTCGCCCGAATCGAAGCCCGCCTGCGGGGCCTCTTCGAATCCGCTCGGCTCGTCGGCGCGCTCGGACGCGTCGGAAAAATCGCTCAACGGCCCACGCCGCGGCGGCGCGGAGGGATCGAAAACGGCGTCGTCGGATGCGTCGTCGCGATCGGCGGAAGCGGGGCGGCGCGGAGCCTTGCGGGGTCGGGAAGCCATGGCGGAACATATAGAGATCACGGCAGGCGGATGGAAGGTGCGGCCACCCGCGAAAGGCGCCCCGCGCACAAGGACGTGAGGACCACTTTCGACCCCCACTTGCGGTCGTCAGTCCAGCATTTCCGGTTGGAACAGCTCTCGACGGTCGATGATGTCGCCCGAGACCATGAAGATGCCGTCGCCCTTGTAGTGCAGCGTTTCGGGATGTTCGGGCGACGGCGCCGCATGCGCCTTGACCACCTCGAAGACGAAGAAGCCGTGGCGACCGACCAGCGCTTCGTCGGCCAGACGGCATTCGAAACTCGCGTGGCACTCGCCGATCAGCGGCGCGCCGACCTTCGACGCCGGCTCGGCGGTCAGGTCGAAATGCGCGAATTTGTCGATCTCGGTGCCGCTGGTGTTGCCGATGCCGATCACCGTGTCGGTCAGCGCCGTGGTCGGCAGGTTGATGACGCATTCGCCGGTGTCGCGGATCAGCGAATGGCTGTGATTGCCGGCGGAGATCATCAGCCCGACATGGGAAGGCAGGAAGGACAGGACGACGTGCCAGCCGAGCGTCATGATGTCGGTCTCCTCGCCGCGCCGGGACGAGACGAGCACGACCGGGCCGGGCTCGAGGAAACGCCGCACGCGGCTGACCGGAAAGTCCTCCTTGGCAATGACGTCAGGCATCTTGTTCCCCTCGTGGTCGTTGCGCACCGTGCGGCATTCTGCCCGACGGCTTGTCCGGCACCGACGCAGCCATCCGGCGGCCGGCGCGTTGGTCGATGACGGCAATCGAGAGCGTCCCGGCGCAGGGACAAGAGGATCGACGAGGATGGGTGGACTGATGACGATGGGGCAGACGGGTGCGGGCCTTGCAGGAATTTTGCGGTCCGTCGTCGGCGGTGCCGGGCTCGGCCTTCTTGCCATGACGACCCAGGCGACGGCGATCGAGACCGGCGATTTGGACGCGTTGCGGGAGAAGGCGCTGGCGGTGATGAACGCCGATCGCGCCGAGCATGATCTGCCGCCCCTGAGCCTGGAGGAGAGCCTCAACGCGGCCGCGCAGGCCCATGCGGTGGAGATGATCGAAGAGGACTATTTCGCCCATGTTTCTCCGGACGGCGTCAGCCCGCAGGATCGCTACCTCGATGAAGGTGGAAGCCGGGCGAAACTGGTGGAAGAAAACATCGCCCGCTGCTCCGAATGTCCGCTGCCGCCGGGTGAAGAGCGGGTCGAATCCTTTGAACAGGGCTGGATGAACAGCCCGGGGCACCGCCGCAACATCCTCGCGGAAGGACTGGAAACTTTCGGCTTCGGGATTGCCGGCGAGGATGGCCGCATCGTCGCGGTGCAGACATTCGCCGGCCCCGGAACTTCTCCGGCCCATGGGCCCGACCAGTCCGCCGAGGCGGTGCCGGAAGCCCAACGCTCGGAGGAGTTGATCGCGCTTCTGAACCGAGCTCGCGAGCGGCAGGGGCTCTCCGGCCTGAAGTCAAACGAGACCCTGGCGCAGACCGCGCAGGCGCTACTGCCGGAGAGTCCCGACGATATTCTGGAACAGGATGGCGAACAGGATCTGTTTGCCGCGCTTCCCGAAGCAGCCCGCAACGACTGGCGATCCCTGCGCGTGGTCTCGGCCGGGTGCGGGGGCTGCGGCACCGAGATTACCGACTCGGATCTGCACTTCTTCAAGGACCAGTGGCTGGACAATCCGCAGTTCGCCTCCGCCATCCGGAGCGAGCGCTTCGGTCAGGCGGGCGCCGCCTTTCTCAGCAATGGCGACGGGGCGAAGCGCGCGATTCTCGTTCTGGGCGTCGAGCGGTAGCGTCTTGCGACGCCGGCTCAACGCTCGAAGGCGGGCAGGGCGTCGAAGGCGCTCTTCAGGGCGTCGGACCAGCCGCCGGAAATCGTCTGGTAATATTCGTCGTTCTGGTCGAAGCGCCGGCGGTAGCCGCGCTCGAAACTGTCGGTCTCGTAGAACTGCATGTCGATCGGCAGACCGACCGAAAGGTTCGACTTGATGGTCGAATCGAAGGAGACGAGGAGCAGCTTGGCGCATTCCTCCAGCGACATCTGCGGATCGTAGGTGCGGATGATGATGGGGCGGCCGTATTTGTGCTCGCCGATCTGGAAGAAGGGATTGTCGGCACCAGCCTCGATGAAGTTGCCTTCCGGATAGATCATGAACAGGCGCGGGCGGCCGCCCCTGATCTGACCGCCGAGGATCAGCGAGGCGAAGAAGCGTCCGTCGGCGGTCGGGCCAGTCGGTGTGCTTTCCGAGATCACCTCCTTCAGCGTCTCGCCGACCAGCTTCGCAGTCTGAAACATCGAAGGCTGCGAGAGGATCGAGGGTTCACGCTCGGAGGGTGCCAGCCGGCGCTCATCGAGAAGCGAGACGGTCGCCTGCGTCGTGGCGAGATTTCCGGCCGAGAGGAGACAGAGAAAACGGTCCCCCGGGATCTCCCAGGTCTTCATCTTGGAGACCACGGAAATGTTGTCCACGCCGGCATTCGTCCGCGTGTCGGACATGAATACCAGCCCGGCCTCGACCATCAGCCCGACACAATAGGTCATCGCGGCTCGCCGCCCCTCCACCGCAAACCGCTTTGGCCCTGACGATCGGGGTTCGACTCGAACCGCTAGGATCGCCCGGCGTCAGCCCGCGCGCATTCATGTCGTCAATCGGACCACGCCCGCCATCGCGGAATGGAATCACTTCCCGAGCGACTCTCACCGAGTCCACTTTGGAATGATTCCGCCAAGTCGCACGCTTTGGCAATGGGCCACATGGACCTCGTCCCCATGTTCGGGCGAAATCCTGCACCATCGTGGCGGAAAAGCGACGGCTTTCGTAGCGCGCGCCCGGCATACCCGACGCGCGCCCCAAGAGGAGGCCTGGGCCTGCGCTTATCGATCCGGATAGAAGCGATAGTTCCAGCCGATCTCCTGGGCGAGGCGGTTGTTGTCCATGATGAACTGTTCGAGAAATTCGTGCAGCCCGTTATCGATGATCTGGCGGACGGTCAGACCGGCGAGTCGCTCGTTCATCTCCGTCGCGATCTGATGGCAAGGCTGGTGGACCTCGTAGTTGCGGTCGAGATAGTCGAGGCTGTCCTTGATCACCCGGTAGCAATAGCCGAGGGATCGCGGCATGCGACGGTTCAGCATCATGAAGTCGATGATGTTCACCGCGCGATATTCGCCGTCATACTCCCAGGCGTAGGAGCGGTGGGCGGCGACCGATCGCAGCACCGAGCGCCATTGGAAATCGTCGAGCGCGGAGCCCACCTGGCTGTGCTCGGGCAGAAGCAGCCAGTACTTCACGTCGAGAATGCGGGCGGTGTTGTCGGCGCGCTCGATAAAGGCGCCGAGATTACAGAAGTCGAAGATCTCGTTGCGCAGCATCGTCGAATAGAACGTGCCGCGAATGAGCGCCGCCTGCCGCTTCACGAGATCGATCGCGGTCGGCAGTTCGCTTGCCGTGATCCGGCTCGAGAGACGCCGCTGGATCGTCATCCAGCTCTCGTTGACCACTTCCCACAATTCTCGGCTGAGGGCGGTTCGCACCATGCGCCCGTTCGTGCGCGCCGTCTCGAACGAGCAGCGCACGCTCGACGGGTTGTCCCGGTCGCACAGCATGAAGTGGATGATATTCTCAGGCTCGAAATCATCGTATTTGGCCTTGTAGGCCGTCTCGACTCCAGCCGAGACCAGGACCGACTGCCATTCCTCGGGCTCGGCTGACAGGTTGGTGAGTGCGATGCGCTGGCCGGCATCGAGCAGTCTTGCGGTGTTTTCCGCCCGTTCGATGTAGCGAAACATCCAGAACAGGCCGTTTGCGGTGCGTCCGAGAAGTGCCATCGCTCAGTCCCTCAAAACCCAGGTGTCCTTGGTGCCGCCGCCCTGGCTGGAATTCACGACCAGGGAGCCCTCCTTGAGGGCGACACGCGTGAGGCCGCCGGGAATGATGCGGACCTTGTCGGAAACGAGAACGAAGGGACGTAAATCCACATGCCGGGGGGCGAGCCCGCCATCGACCAGGATCGGGACGGTGGACAGGGCCAGCGTCGGCTGGGCGATGTAGTTCGCCGGGTTCTTCTTCAGCTTGGCGGCGAAGAGCTCCTGCTCGTCCTTCGTGGCGGTGGGCCCGACCAGCATGCCGTAGCCGCCCGAACCATGGACCTCCTTCACTACCAGTTCGCCGAGATGTTCGAGCACATATTTCAGGCTGTCGTCCTCGGCGCAGCGCCAGGTCGGTACGTTCTCCAGAATGGCCGGTTTGCCGGTATAGAACTCGACGATTTCCGGCATGTAGGAATAGATGGCCTTGTCGTCGGCGATGCCTGTGCCCGGCGCGTTGGCGATCGTGATGCCGCCATTGCGATAGACGTCCATGATGCCGGGAATGCCCAGCATGGAGTCCGGGTTGAAGACTTTCGGGTCGAGAAACGCGTCGTCGACCCGGCGGTAGATGACGTCGATCGGCTTGTAGCCCTCCGTCGTGCGCATCTGGATGCGGCCGTCGATCTCGGCGACGTCGGAACCCTCGATCAGCTCGACGCCCATCTGATCGGCCAGGAAAGCGTGTTCGAAATAGGCCGAATTGTAGATGCCCGGTGTCAGGACCGCGATGGTCGGTGTGCCCTCGCAGGCAGGCGGCGCGACATTGGCCAGCGAACGGCGCAGATGATGCGGATAGGTTTCCACCGGCCGGACCCGATTCTGCGAAAACAGCTCCGGGAACATCTGCATCATCGTCTCGCGGTTCTCGATCATATAGGAGACGCCGGAGGGTGTGCGGGCATTGTCTTCGAGTACGTAGAACTCGTTCTCGCCAACGCGGACGATGTCGGTGCCGATGATGTGGGTGTAAACGCCGCCGGGCGGACGAAGACCGCGCATCTCTTCGAGAAACGCTTCATTGCCCGCGATCAGCCGCTCGGGCACTTTGCCGGCCTTGATGATCTCCTGATCATGGTAGAGGTCGTCGAGAAAGGCGTTGAGCGCAATGACCCGCTGCTCGATGCCTTCGGCCAGGCGGTCCCATTCGGCCTTGGCCATGATCCGCGGAACGAGATCGAAGGGGATCAGCCTTTCGGCCGCCTCCTCCTCGCCATAGACATTGAAGGTGATGCCGGTCCGCCGGAAGAAGGCTTCGGCCTCGCCGGCCTTTTCGCCAAGAGCGGCGACATCCTGTTCCTTAAACCACTGGTAAAAGCGCGCGTAAGGATCGCGGACGGTGTCGTCCGTTACGAGCATCTCATCGAATGGTTTCACTGGCCATCTCCGTTTTGCTGCCAAATAAAGAGAAAGCCGAATTCGAGAAAATCAAGCCATCTGGTCGCACGCTTCAACGCTTGCCCGCGATTTGGGCGGGTTTTCGGGTGGCAAGTCAGGGATATGCCTGTTTTCTGGGCAGTGCTACCGGAGTCTCCCATGGGATGATGTGACCGGCGAGGTGGCGGACGTCTTTTCCTGCTCGCATGCATTTGCCTTGGCGTCGCCGGCCGACTTAAACAGAGGCCGAGCGAAAGAGCAGAGGGCCAATGGCAAGAACGCGGGACGACGACACGACGCGCCTGGACGAGGCGGCGAGGGCCGGCTGGCTCTACTATGTCGCTGGGAACACCCAGGAAGAGATCGCTTCCAAACTCGGCATCTCGCGGCAGGCGGCGCAGCGGCTCGTCTCCCTGTCGGTGACGTCCGGGCTGGTGCGCGTGCGTCTCGATCATCCGATCGCCGCCTGTCTGGAACTCGCCGAACGGCTGAAGACGCGCTTCGACCTTCGCTACGCCGAGGTCGTTCCCTCCGATCCGACGTCCGCGTCGACGACGCTCGGCATTGCCGAAGCCTGTGCCACTGAAATGGAGCGCCGGCTCAAGCAGGAGAACCCGCTCGTCATCGCCATGGGAACCGGGCGGACGCTGAAGGCGGCGGTGGAGAACCTGCCGCCGATGACATGCGAGCACCACCGAATCGTCTCCCTGACCGGCAACATCGCTCCGGATGGTTCTGCTTCGGTCTACAACGTGATCTTTTCGATGGCCGACCAGGTCAAGGCGCCGCACTATCCGATGCCGCTGCCGGTCATCGTCTCGACCCCTGAAGAGCGCCGCCTGCTGCACCGGCAGACGGTGGTGCAGTCGACGCTGCATCTTGCGGCCGAGGCAGAGGTCACTTTCGTCGGCGTCGGCGAGATCGCCGCCAATGCCCCCTTGCTCGTCGACGGCTTCATCACGCCGAAGGAGCGGGAGGAACTTTTGGCGATGGGCGCGGTGGGAGAGATTGTCGGATGGGTCTTCGACGCCCGCGGCAGGCTGATCGAGTGCGCTTTCAACGAACGCGTGGCAAGCGCGCCGATCCCTTCGACCGAAACCAGTGAAGTGATCGCGGTGGCCATGGGGCCGGCCAAACGGTCGGCCATCCGCGCCGCCGCCGAGGGGGGGCTGGTCAACGGTCTGATCACGGACGAGGCGACCGCGGAGCGCCTTCTCAGGAACTGAGGTCTCCTCCCGGGTGCATCGAGCGGTCGAGCCCTCGATCCGGCATTGCCCGCCGACCGGATCGTCCTAGCATTTCCTTCAGTCTGCGAGTCGCGTCGTGCTGCGCTGCGGCATGGAATTCGTTTGACATTAGCTGTGTAGCGGACGAACATTTGCCCCGCCATTGAACAAATGCTCAAGCGAGAGCTGGGAGGCTTTTATGAGATTCACCAAAATGGCGGCTGGCGCGATTTCGCTGCTCGCCGTCGCGGCTGCGCCTGCTGCCGCGCAGACCACGATCACGATCGGCACGGTCAACAACTCCGACATGATCCGCATGCAGGGTCTGACCAACGTGTTCGAGGAGGCTCATCCCGACATCAAGGTGAACTGGGTGACGCTGGAGGAGAACATCCTGCGTCAGCGCGTCACCACCGACATCGCCACCGGCGGCGGCCAGTTCGACATCATGACGATCGGCACCTACGAGGTCCCGATCTGGGCCAAGCAGGACTGGCTGAAGCCGCTCGACGATCTCGGCGAGAACTACGACTATGACGATCTGATCCCGGCGATCCGCTCGGCGCTTTCGGTCGACGGCACGCTCTATGCCGCACCGTTCTACGCCGAGAGCGTCCTGACGCTCTATCGCAAGGACCTCTTCGAAAAAGCCGGGCTGGAGATGCCCGAGCAGCCGACCTGGGACTTCATCGCGGAGGCCGCCGAAAAGGTCACCGACAAGGACGCCGGGGTCTACGGCATCTGCCTGCGCGGCAAGCCGGGCTGGGGCGAGAACATGGGCTTCCTCGGCAACATGGCTCGCAGCTTTGGCGCGAATTACTTCAATGCCGACTGGCAGCCGCAGTTCGAGTCGGAAGGCTGGAAAGAGGCGATCACCCTCTATGTCGACTTGATGACCAAATATGGCCCTCCGGGTGCGGCGTCGAACGGCTTCAACGAGAACCTCTCGCTGTTCAGCCAGGGCAAGTGCGGCATGTGGATGGACGCCTCCGTCGCCGCTTCCTTCGTGACCGATCCGGACCAGAGCCAGGTGCCTGACCAGGTCGGTTTCGCTCCGGCACCCTGCGGCGTCGAGAACTGCCCGAACGACGGCTTCAACTGGCTCTGGGCCTGGTCGCTGGCCGTCCCGGCATCCTCGGAGAAGGCGGATGCCGCGCAGACCTTTATCGGCTGGGCGACGTCGAAGGAGTATCTCGAGCTCGTCGCGGAGAAGGAAGGCTGGGCCAACGTGCCTCCCGGCACCCGCACCTCGCTCTATGAGAACCCGAACTACACCGAGGCGGCGGACTTCGCGGACGCGACAATGAACGCGATCGAGCACGCCGATCCCTCGCCGACGGACGACAAGCCCTATTACGGCCTGCAGTTTGCTGCGATCCCCGAGTTCCAGGGTCTCGGCACGGCGGTCGGCCAGCAGATGGCCGCGGCGCTGTCGGGTTCGACCTCCGTCGATCAGGCGCTGGCCGCAGCTCAGCAGATCGCGACCCGCGAAATGACCCGAGGCGGCTACATCAAGTAGGCCTCTGCGATATCCGGGCGGGCAGCCCGAACTTGAGAGAGTCTCTGCCCGCCCGGCTCGGCCGCACTGGGAGGAGTGGCCGCCGGAACGCAATCTGAGACGCCGCATGCTGGGCATGCCGCGCCGGGTTCGCCAGCCGACACCCTTTCCCCTGGCCATCCGATCCTTTTGACGAAGCCGGCGCATCGCCCGATGCGTGGGCCGGAGGCGGGACAACACCATGGCGACGATGCATACCAAGAGCGCGGCGCGGGCGATGATGGCCCCGGCGGTGATCGCGCTTCTGATCTGGATGGCGGTCCCTCTCGCCATGACGCTGTACTACTCGACCCTCGGGTACAGCCTCTACAATCCCATCTCCACGCCCTTCGTCGGCTTCGAGAACTACTCCTATTTCCTCTCCGACCCGACCTTCGTCGCAGCGCTGACGAACACGCTGATTTTGGTGGTGGGCGTGCTTTGCATCACGGTCGGGGGCGGCATCCTGGTCGCGCTCCTCCTCGACCAGGACTTTTACGGCGTCAACATCGTCCGCCTACTGGTCATCGCGCCCTTCTTCGTCATGCCGACGGTCGCGGCGCTCGTCTGGAAGAACATGATGATGAACCCGGTCTACGGCGTCATCGGCCAGTTCCTCTCCTCGATCGGACTGCAGCCGATCGACTGGATGACGGATGCACCGCTTCTGTCGATCATCATCATCGTCGCGTGGCAGTGGCTGCCCTTCGCGACGCTCATTCTCCTCACCGCGCTGCAATCCCTGTCGGAAGATCAGAAGGAAGCGGCGGAGATGGACGGGGCCGGGGCCCTGTCGATCTTCTGGTACATCACGCTGCCGCACATGAGCCGGGCGATCACGGTGGTGATCCTGATCCAGACGATCTTCCTCTTGTCGATCTTCGCCGAAATCCTGGTGACGACCAATGGCGGGCCGGGCTCCCAGTCCACCAACATCACCTACCTCGTCTATCAGCAGGCGATCTCCTTCGGCGATGTGGGTGCGGCGTCGGCCGGCGGCATCGTGGCGGTCATTCTCGCCAATATCGTCGCGATCTTCCTCGTCCGCCTCATCGGCAAGAACCTCGACGCGTAAAGGGGAGAAAACACCATGGCACGCCGCGTTTCCCCCCGTCGCAAGATCGGCATGACGATCCTCGCCTGGTCGGTCGGGCTCCTGATCTTCTTCCCGATCCTCTGGACGTTCCTGACGTCCTTCAAGTCGGAGCTCGTCGCGATCTCGATCCCGCCGCAGTTCCTGTTCTTCGACTGGACGACCGAGAACTATGCGACCATCCAGTCGCAGTCGAACTACTTCCACTTCATGATGAACTCGATCTATCTGTCGATCGGCTCGACGGCGCTGGGTCTGCTCTTTGCGATCCCGGCGGCCTGGGCGATGGCGTTCTCGCCGACGCCGAGGACCAAGGACATCCTGCTCTGGATGCTGTCCACCAAGATGCTGCCGGCGGTCGGCGTGCTCATTCCGATCTACCTGCTCTTCGTCAATTTCGGGCTGCTCGACTCCCGCCTCGGCCTGATCGTGGTCCTGTTCCTGATTAACCTGCCGATCATCGTCTGGATGCTCTACACCTACTTCAAGGAGATCCCCGGCGAGATCCTCGAGGCCGGCCGGATGGACGGCGCGACGCTGCGCCAGGAGATCACCCAGATCCTCGCCCCGATGGCGGTGCCCGGCATTGCCTCGACGGTGCTCCTCAACGTCATCCTCGCCTGGAACGAGGCGTTCTGGACGCTGAACCTCACGACATCGAACGCTGCGCCGCTGACGGCCTTCATCGCCTCCTTCTCCTCGCCTCAGGGCAATTTCTACGCCAAGCTGTCGGCCGCCTCGATGCTCGCCATCGCGCCGATCCTCATCGTCGGCTGGTTCAGCCAGAAGCAACTCGTGCGCGGTCTCACCTTCGGCGCGGTCAAGTAAGGGACATCAGACAATGGGTGCCATTCGGCTCGAAAAGGTCCGCAAGGCGTTCGGCGACGTCGTCATCATTCCCGAACTCGACCTCGACATCGAGGAGGGCGAGTTCGTCGTCTTCGTCGGCCCGTCGGGCTGCGGCAAATCCACACTCCTGCGCCTGATCGCGGGTCTCGAGGACGTCACCGACGGCAAGATCACCATCGACGGCGTCGACGCCACGACCCTGCCGCCGGCCAAGCGCCGGCTGGCCATGGTGTTCCAGTCCTACGCGCTCTATCCGCATATGAGCGTCAGAAAGAACATCGCCTTCCCGCTGAAGATGGCGGGAATGGATCAGGCCGAGATCGAGAAGCGGGTGAACAACGCCGCCAAGATCCTGAACCTCGACAATTACATCGACCGGCGCCCGGGCCAGCTTTCGGGCGGCCAGCGTCAGCGCGTCGCGATCGGTCGGGCGATCGTGCGCGAGCCGGCAGCCTTTCTGTTCGACGAGCCGCTTTCGAACCTCGACGCCGCGCTGCGCGTCGGCATGCGTCTCGAAATCTCCGAGCTGCATCAGCGACTGAAAACCACGATGATCTACGTCACCCACGATCAGGTCGAGGCGATGACCATGGCCGACAAGATCGTGGTGCTGAACGCCGGCAATATCGAGCAGGTGGGCTCGCCGCTGGAGCTCTATTCCAAGCCCCGCAACACTTTCGTCGCCGGTTTCATCGGCTCGCCGAAGATGAACCTGCTCAATGGCGGCGAGGCCAAGAAGCACAATGCCGCGACGATCGGTGTCAGACCCGAGCACATCTCGCTGTCCACCTCCGAGGGCCAGTGGAAGGGCACGGTGAAGGTCTCCGAGCATCTGGGCTCCGACACCTACCTGCACGTAGAATCGCCGGTCCACGCCGAGCCGCTCACCGTGCGCGCCGGCGGCGAGTTTCCGGTCCATTATGGCGATACGATCTATCTGACCCCGCAGGAGGACAAGATCCATCGCTTCGACGACAAGGGTCTGGCGATCCGCTGAGTTGCTCGAGATCCGAGCCCGCGATCCCCTGTCTTTCCAGACCGTTTCGAACCGACTGAACCAGGAGGTTTTTCGATGAGCGTACGGCTTTCGTCCGCCAACCTCCCGCAGATTGCGGGCAATGCGTCCATTCCGGCCTATGATCGCGGGGCGCTCACCGCTGGCATCCTGCATTTCGGCGTCGGCAATTTCCACCGCGCCCATCAGGCGGTCTATCTCGACGACCTGTTCAACACCGGCGAGGGCCATGACTTCGCGATCGTTGGCGCCGGCGTCATGCCTTCGGACGCGGCGATGCGCGAGAAGCTCGCAGGCCAGGACTTCCTGACCACCGTGGTCGAACAGGACAACGCCCGTTCGGCCGCCCGCGTCACCGCGCCGATGGTCGACATCCTGCCCGTCGGCGAGCCGCAAGCGATCATCGACAAGCTCGCCGATCCGGCGATCAAGATCGTCTCGCTGACGGTGACCGAAGGCGGCTATTTCATCGATTCCGACGGCGTCTTCGATCCGAGCCATCCGGCGATCGCCGCCGATGGCCACAATCCCGCCGAGCCGAAGACCGTCTTCGGCCTGATCGCGGCGGGGCTGAAGCGGCGCCGCGCGGCGGGCACCATCCCCTTCACCGTCATGTCCTGCGACAACATTCCGCACAACGGCAAGGTCGCGCGCGCCGCCGTGGTCGGCACCGCGAGGCTATCCGATCCCGAACTCGCCGACTGGATCGACAGCAATGTCGCCTTTCCGAGCGGCATGGTGGATCGCATTACGCCGGCCACCGGCAAGCGCGAGATCGACATCTGCCGGGACACCTACGGCATCGACGATTCCTGGCCGGTCTTCTGCGAGGAATTCAAGCAATGGGTTCTGGAGGACGACTTCCCGGCTGGGCGGCCCGCTCTCGATAAGGTCGGCGTCCAGTTCGTGCCGGATGTCAGCCCCTATGAGACGATGAAGATCCGCATCCTCAACGGCGGCCATGCGATCATCGCCTATCCGGCCGGGTTGATGGACGTGCATTTCGTCCATGAGGCCATGGAGCACGACCTCGTCGCGCGGTTTCTCGACAAGCTGGAAGCCGAGGAGGTGCTGCCGATCGTCCCGCCGGTGCCGGACACGGACCTTGCCGAATATTACGCCCTCATCAAGCGCCGCTTCGCCAATCCCAAGATCGGCGATACCATTCGCCGGCTCTGCCTCGACGGTTCGAACCGCCAGCCGAAATTCATCGTCACCTCGATCCTCGACAATCTGAGGGCGGGCAGGGAGCCGACCGGTCTCGCGCTCGAATCGGCGCTCTGGTGCCGCTACTGCCGCGGCGTGACGGACTCCGGCGCCAAGATCGAGCCGAACGACCCGAACTGGGATCGCCTTGTCGAGCGCGCCAAGGCCGCCGAGTCGGACCCGATGGAGTGGCTCGCAATGAGCGACGTCTATGGCTCGCTGAAGAACGAGCCGCGCTTTGCCGAACCCTTCGCCGCCTGGCTCAAGATGCTGGCGGAAAAGGGGACGGCCGAGACGCTGAAGGTCTATCTCGGCGACAGTTGAGAGCCGGACGGCTGCGGAAGTTCTGAGCGAGAACGTCGGCTACCGGGCGACGCCGTCCATTTTCGCGTCCAATTCGACCTGCCACGACCGACTGGTGGATTTGTAGTCGAGTTCGGGCGCGGCGATGTGCCGTGTATAAAGGCTCCGTGGTATGCCCTGAGGCAGGGTTTCGCCAAGTCCGAGGACAATCTCGGCATGGAGCCGCGCAAAGCCCACCGAGAAGAGCCCGGGTCCGGTGTTCCACCAGATCCCGCCATTCAACAGCTCATCCTCCGGCATCCCCAGAACGACGTCGATCAGCCTGTGAAGCAGCGGGTCGTGTCTGACGAGCGCCAGATACATGTTCGGCAACTCGACGGGCACGGTGATCGGCTGAAGCCTCACGCATCGCGCGGCGCCGGTGAGAAAGGACGGCGGCGATTTCAGATATTCGTCGGCGTCGACATAGACCCCGCCGCGATCGTAGAGATAGGAGATCCGAAAGAGATCGGCCTTCATGGCGGGGTGTCCCGCCCGCTCGAAGCGTCGCGCGACATCGTCGCCACAGGCGGTCTTCAGGAAATCGCGAGCCTCCGCCTCGTTGAAGATTGCGTAGTCGAATCCATCTTTGGCCGCCATCGCCCGCCATGTCCGGCAGCATCGCTCGACATCGCTCGGAACCGCTGCGCTATCCCAGAACTGCACGAGCGATCTCGGAACTCGCCTGTCGGGCTCGGGCCCATCGTCCAGCATGCGGATATGCGGGTCGTCGCGGTGAATGACTTGCGAGAGGTAATGCTGGGAAAGGCAGACCCTTTTCTCCTGTCCCGCAGCCTTGAGGTCGAGCCTGAGATAGCGCTCGGCCATTTCCTCGAGGGAGCCTGCCTCGTTGAGATCAGAGAGGTTCTTGGTCGCCACGAAAACGCTGGCGTAGAGGCTTCGCATCTTGTCGATGCCGGAGATCGAGAACTTGCTGGAAATCCGGGTTGCAGCCGCAAGGCAGTGCTGCATCTCCTCCGACGCGCGCCGGACGCCATCGCGATCCGCCGCATGCATCGCACTGTAGAATTCCTGGGCCCATCCGGCCTTTCTTACAAGCGGATCGTGAACGGCTTTCGCCTCTTCGGCGAGTTCCTTGTCCCGGGCATCGGGGGCGAACATGCTCTGCCGCGCTTCGAGGAGTTGCAGACGGAGACGCAGATCGTCCTTGATCCGTAGAAGCAATGCACGTGCATCGTCGAGGCGTTCAACTCGAATGGCATGATGGGCGAGAAGGGTCAGGGAGCGTTGGGACAGTGACAGTGCCCCTGACGCAAGCTGCGTCAGCGACGTGTGATACGAGCCCGATTCAAGGCCATGGAAGGCGAGTATCTTGAAGTTCATCCGCCATATGTTGTCCGTCCAGGTGGCGAAGTCGGAAGAATCCAGCCTTGAACACAGCTGTCGGAACGCGGCGTTGGCTTCGTCGATCAGCGCAGATCCCAGAAGTTCGTCGATTTCGCGTTCGGTGAGAGCGACCAGGTTCTCGACGGCAAGCCCACGCCAGTTCGACGGTCTGTCGGTGCTCAGATAGCTCGCCAGCGTGGCGCGTGCTTCGGAAAACCGCGACAATTCGCGAAGGCTGATGGCGATGTCGATCCAAGAGCGTTGATCTGCGGGATGCTGTTCCAGTAACTGTCGGAAAAGACCCAGGGATTCCTCGTGATTGCCGCTCTTTCGCGCCGTCAAGGCACGGCTGCGCAGATCCTCGATATCATGCATGTCACTCATTTGCGGGGCCGGTTTGGATCGGGAATCGGATCGATATCATGTGCTGGTTTCGAGTGTCGGTGAGGCCAAACACCCGCGAGATTGAAGGATACATGCCTGTATTCAGCAGATGGGAAGATGTTTCCACTTTCAAGAAGAAGACGGCGCGCGGGCTTTGGTTCGACTTGCAGAAGGGGTTGAGAAGTCTGCTTGAGGCATGGTGAGAATGCTGCTGGAAATCACCGATTGGACAGGAGAGCGAAGGCATCGGGGGTCCTTGAGCATTCATCGGAAAAAACTATCAAAATGCGCGTAGTTGTCTATTAGATACTATCGTCGTCACTCCCCAGATCTCTCTCACGGCGGTTTCGCGCCGTCATGGGAAGAAGACAATATGGGAGACCGACATGTCCAGACTGACGACCTCGATCCTGCTCGCAAGCGGCCTTGTTCTCGCTGCCGCGCCCGTCCATGCGATGGTGAAGGTCACCAACGAGACCGACGCCACCCATTCCGTGACCTTCGATCACGGCGCCGAAGAGAACCGCCACGACCTCGAACCCGGCGCGACGGTCGAGGAAGCCTGCCCGAACGGTTGCGGCGTCCGCTTCACCGGTCATGACTTCCTGGCGAACAACGGCGACGAATTGCTCATTCAAGACGGTGCCACGCGTCCGGTTCTCCAGAACTGATCGACAGAACAGCATCGCCGCCGGCACGACACGAGAGCACAAGGCCCGATTTCGGAATCGGCCTTATGATCCAAGCTTTCGGTCTTGCATCGGAATTTCCGAGAACCGGTCCCAAGGTTCCGGTCCGATGCGTTGGGCTGGCGGCGATGCCGGCACTATTCCAGTGTGATGCCGGTAAAATTCTTCCCGGCGATCGACCGCATCATGGCGGCGATCGTCTCGAAGACATGCGCCTGTCCGGACCGCTCGCGCCAGACGAGGCCGATGGAACGGGTGATCGGTCGGCCGGCGAGGGGAATCGCCACGACGTCGGATCGTCCAGTCACTTCCGATTGGACGTAGAGCGCGGGAAAGAAACTCAGGCCCATTCCCATTCCGACCATCTGCCGCAGGGCATCGAGGCTCGTTCCCTCGTATTCGCGCAGGAAGTGCGCGCCATGCTCCTCGCAGAGGGCGCGGATGCTTTCATGCAAATGATATCCGCTGCGCATGCCCAGAACCGGGCGTCCGCGCAATTCCTCCGGGTTGATGCTCTCGCGCCTGGCAAACGGATCGTCGGCCGCGACAGCGATATAGAGCCTTTCGCGGAAGAGGCGCCGGACGACGAGGTCGTCGCCTGAGACCGGCAGCTGGGCCAGAATGAGGTCGTGCCTGCCCTCGCGCAATTCGCGTTCCAGATCGAGCGGCATCGCGTCGCGGATATAGAGGCGCAGCGATGTATATTCGCGATGCAGATGCGCGACGATCTGCGGAAGCATGTAGGGCCCGAGAGTTGGCTTGGCGCCGAGATTGATCGTGCCGACGATTCCCTCCTGACAGGTCTCGGCGAACTGGATGATGTTGCGGATTTCGTCCATCACCGTTGCGGCGTGTGTCGCGACCGTTCTGCCGGCCGGAGTCATCAGAACACCGCTGCGGCTCCGCTCGACCAGCCGGATCCCGAGACTGGCTTCCAATGTCTGCAATTGTGCACTCAGGGAGGGCTGCGCCATGCCGCACCGTCGGGCGGCTTCGCCGAAATGGAGCGTGCGGGAAAGTTCGAGCAGGCATTGCAGCTGGCGCAGGCTGGGCGGTTTTTGAGCCATCGTGACGTCCGCTAGATAGGAAATTCCGATCGAAAATAGAAGCGAGACCTTCTCCCATCAATCAGAGCCCACGCCCATCTTCCCTCTGTCGATGAAAATCAAGGAGGATGGCATGATCGTCGAAAGGAAGGCCCCCAAGCTGCGTGAGCGCATGAGGAAGCTCGTCGAGCGCAGGGCGCAGATCGAAAGGCGGATCAGCGACGAAATGAAGCGTCCGCTGCCGGACGCGGTGCGTCTGGCGACGCTGAAGCGCCTGCGTCTGCGCATGAAGGACGAGGTGACCGCGATCAGCCGGCAGTTGCGGCCCCGTCTGCCAGGATCGTCGCGCCCTTCGTTCTCATGATGGGTCATCGGCAGCCCCCGAGAGCCTCTGCGGGCCTGCCGTCTGATGCCAGCCGGCCGGTCCACGGGCTGACCGGCGGGACCGCGCCGGGTTCGCCGCTTCGCCGGAGTCCTCTCGGTCGCCCGTTCCTTCACGCCGAAAAATCGGCTACGTCGCTTCCGGGGAGTGAAAGGGAGCGAGCATGGCCCAGGCTTTTCTCGGCATCGATGTCGGTACGGGCAGCGCGAGGGCAGGGCTGTTCGGCAAGGACGGAAGGCTGATCGCTGCCGCCAAGCGCCCGATCAAGATCTGGCGCGAAGATCCCGACATCGTCGAACAATCCTCAGAGGATATCTGGCAGGCGATCTGCGACAGCGTCCGTGCGGTCCTGGCCGAGGCCGACATCGACCCGCAGGACGTGGGGGGTCTCGGCTTCGACGCGACCTGTTCCATGGTCGTGCTGGACCGGGACGACCGGCCGCTGTCGGTCGGCCCCTCCGACGAGAACGAGCGCAACGTCATCGTCTGGATGGACCACCGCGCCCTCGACCAGACGGCTCGCATCAACGCCACGGGCCATGACGTGCTGCGCTATGTCGGCGGGCGCATCTCGCCGGAAATGGAGACGCCGAAGCTTCTCTGGCTGAAGGAGAACAAGCCGGAGACCTTCGCTGAGGCCGGGCAGTTCTTCGATCTCGCCGACTTCCTGTCCTTCCGGGCGACAGGCAGCCGTGCGCGTTCGGTCTGCACCATGACCTGCAAATGGACCTATCTCGCCCATGAAGGCCGGTTCGATGCGGACTATTTTCGCACGATCGGCCTTGAGGAACTGGCGGAGGAGGGCTTCGAGCGGATCGGGGCCCAGGTGGTGGATATCGCCACGCCACTTGGTTCCGGCTTGACCGAAAAGGCCGCCGCCGAGCTGGGCTTGAGGCCGGGTACGCCGGTCGGTGCTTCGCTGATCGACGCCCATGCCGGCGGCGTCGGGACCGTCGGGGGGACCTCGCCGACGGGCGAAGCGTTCGATCCGACCCGCGAACTCGCCTTCATCATGGGCACCTCGTCCTGCACCATGACGCTGACCACCGAACCGGCCTTCGTCGATGGTGTGTGGGGTCCGTTCTGCGGCGCCATGCTGCCGGGATACTGGCTGCTCGAAGGCGGCCAGTCGGCCTATGGGGCCGCGCTCGATCATCTCGTCACCATGCATCCGGCGTTCGGCGAGGCCAGCAAGGCGGCGGCCGAAAGAGGCGTCTCGCTCCTCGACCATCTGGAAGCTTGCGCCGTCGAGATGGCCGGCTCGCTGGAAAAGGCAGCGCTTCTCGGCGCGGCCCTGACCGTGGTGCCGGAATTCCTCGGCAACCGCTCGCCGGAAGCCGACCCTCATGCGACCGCCGCGATGTCCGGCCTGACCCTGGTCAACAGCAAGGAGAGCCTCGTCC
The DNA here is from genome assembly GCF_024359545.1 of Jiella marina. Lineage (GTDB taxonomy): Bacteria > Pseudomonadota > Alphaproteobacteria > Rhizobiales > Rhizobiaceae > Jiella. The sequence goes on along the minus strand of NZ_JAKQZG010000009.1, from coordinate 126,066 downwards.
GGCTCTTCGTCGCGGGGCTGTGCGGGCTCTGCTACGGCACAAGGCAGATCGTCGAGGCGAACCGGGCCAAGGGGCTTGAGCTCGGAACTATCGTGGCCTCCGGCGGAGCCGCGCGCTCTCCCTTGTTGCGGCGCATTCTCGCGGACGCGACCGGTCTCACGATCACCTCGCCCGAAACGCCGGAGCCGGTGCTCCTCGGCAGTGCGATGGTCGGCGCGGTCGCCGGGGGAGCCCATGAGGATCTTCGCACCGCTGCTGCCAGCATGTGTCGCAGCGGCGACGTGATCAGCCCTGCCGGCGGGACCATCGCCGAATTCCACTCCACCAAATACGAAGCCTATCGCCTGCTTCAGCAATGCGAGCGCCGCACGCGCGAGATCATGCGCGAATACGCCGCGCCGCATTGACCTTTGAGGATGCTGCTCATGTTTGTGGTCTGCAAAGCGGCAGAAGAGGCTATGTCATGACAACCCACCGGGAGAGCCGGACGATTACGGCTACCGAACCGGCCGATCCGCCGCCGATCGGCGCTATGCTGGCTCTGGCCGCCATGCTGCCGATCGCGGCGGGGGCAGTCTATCTCTGGTTTGGCGACGAAGCCCAGGCCTTCCTGGCGCTGAACCTCACCCTGCTCTGGGCCTCCGGGATTCTGATGTTTCTCGGCGGCGTCCGGCGGGGCGTGAGTTTCCGCCAGCCCGGTGGCCCGACATGGGCGCAGCTTGCCATCATGCTCTGGCTCTTCGGTCTCGGCTTCGCAGCCGTCGTCTCCACGGTCTGGGCCTATCCGCTGACCGCAGTGATCCTCGAACTGATCGGCTATGTCAGCCTGGCCGTCTTCGATCCGATCGCGGCGAAGCGGGGCGAGGCGCCCCTGTTCTTCGCCACCCTCCGGCCGTTCCAGATGGCAATCCCGATCGTCGCGCTGATCGCCACCGGGGCCTATATCTGGCAGAGCCCGCTTTTCGGCTGACGGAGGGGCCTGCCTATTCCCCGGAAGGCGCCAGATCGATCGCGCGGCTTGCCGTCAACTCGTTCTGACAGGCGGCAAAGACCGTGAAGCGGATCGTGCCGTCCTTGTAGCGGTCGTAGAGACGGTCGCATTCGGCATCGCGATAGGCGATCCAGGCGCGCTGGGCCGTCTTCAGGCTCGCAGCGACGGTGGGTTCGCCGCCGCCATATTCACGAAGGTCGGTGTCGACCGACTGCGCGTCCTTGAGCGCGATCTGGTAGTTTTCGTTCAAGAGCACGTCCCAGGCTTGGGCTTCGCGGTCGTAGCAGCCGTTGACGCCGTCCTCGCTTTCTTCCGAGAGCCCGTCGACGCAAGGGGTCACGATGCTCTCGATACAGCTGCGCGGATTGTCGCCCGCCCCGGCGACGCATTGTCGAAGCTCGGTGACGTCGGCTCCGGTTGAAGCATCTTGCGCCATGGCGGGATGGGCAAGCAGGATCAGGCTCGATAGGATGAGGGGAAGGCGGCGCATCGCGAGGCGACCTTGAGCGAGTTGGCGAAGCTCCAGATATTCAACGGATTTCTCTTATCCGCAACGGGAATTTTTCAGACATGGACGTCTCATCGATCGTCAGCCTCTTCGTCTTTCTGGGCATTGTCTTCGTCGTCGCGATGAGCGGCGCGGTCTTCAAGCCCGGTCCCTGGTACGAAGTCCTGGACAAGCCGCGCTGGACCCCGCCCAACTGGGCATTTCCCGTGGTCTGGTCGGCGCTTTACGTGATGATCGCCATCGCCGGCTGGCGCGTCTATGAAGCCGCCGGGCTCGTCGCCCTGCCGTTTCTCGCCTATGCGGTGCAGCTCGTGCTGAATGCCGCCTGGTCGGCCTTCTTCTTCGGCCTCAGGCGGCCGGGCCTGGCCTTCGCCGATGTTCTGGCGATGTGGCTGGCGGTGGCGGTCAACGCGCTTCTGTTCTATCCGATCGACGCCATCGCCGGCCTGCTACTGATCCCCTATCTCGTCTGGGTGACGATCGCCGCGTGCCTGAACCTCTCGGTCTGGCGGCGCAATCCGGGGGCCTTCGCCGCATCTCGCGCCGACAGGGTCCAGGCGTCGGGCTGACCGACGAGACAAGCTCACAACAATCAACAATGGAGGAGACGACCATGCCAGATTTCGCCACCTATCCGAGCCTTGCCGGGCGAACCGTACTTCTGACCGGCGGCGCTTCGGGGATCGGGGCGGAGATCGTCAGGGCCTTTGCCGGCCAGGGCTCGAAGATCGGCTTCATCGATTTCGACGCCGAGCGATCCGAGGCGCTGGTCGCGGAATTGACCGAGAAGGGCGCGACGGTGGCCTACGCGTCAGCCGACGTCAGGGACATCGAAGCCTTGAAAGGCGCCGTCTCCGCCCTTGCCGAGAAAAACGGCCCGGCGACGGTGCTCGTCAACAATGCCGCCCGTGACGACCGGCATGGCTGGGAAACCGTGACCCCGGAATATTACGACGAGCGGATCGCGACCAATCTCAGGCACATGTTCTTCGCGACGCAGGCCGTCGCGCCCGGCATGATCGCAGCCGGCGGCGGATCGATCATCAATATGGGCTCGAATTCCTGGTGGGAGTCGACCGGCGGCATGCCGGCCTACACCACGGCAAAATCCGCCGTTCACGGCATGACCCGGTCCTTCGCCCGCGATCTCGGCCCGCACCGCATCCGCGTCAACACCCTCGTTCCCGGCTGGATCATGACCGAGCGGCAGAAGGAACTCTGGGCAACACCGGAGGCTCTCGAGAAGCATCGCGACCGCCAGTGCCTCAAGGATCTCATCGATCCGGTCTATGTGGCCCGCATGGTGCTGTTCCTCGCCTCCGACGATTCGGCGATGTGCACGGCCAACAACTACATGGTCGAAGCCGGCTCGATCTGACACTCGGGCCAAAGCGGGCGCCCAGGGCTCATGCCTAGGTGTCTGCCGATCCGAGAGGAGCCATTCAGATCGCCGTCCGTTCGGCCTCTTCGAGATAGATCGTCCGCAGTTTGCGGGCGATCGGCCCGGGCGAGCCTTCGCCGATGACGGCCTCGTCGATCTGAACCACCGGCATGACGAAGGTCGAGGCCGAGGTGACGAAGGCCTCGCGAGATTGCTTTGCTTCCTCTACGGTGAAGGGCCGCTCCTCGACGGGTACGCCGTGTTCGGCGGCAAGCCGCAGGATTGCCGTGCGGGTGATCCCGTGCAGGATCGAATGGGACAGCGGTCGGGTGATCAGCTTGCCGTCTGCCGTGACGATATAGGCGTTGTTCGACGTTCCCTCGGTGATCACCTCGTCTTCCACCAGCCAGGCGTCGTCAGCGCCGCGGCGCTTGGCTTCCATCTTCGCCATGGACGGGTAGAGCAACTGGACCGTCTTGATGTCGCGTCGCTGCCAGCGCAGGTCCGGCACCGTCACCACGCGGATTCCTGTCTGGACCTGCGGGCGGGCACGCAGATTGGCGGCCTGGGTGAAGAGGACAAGAGAGGCGGGTGTGTCCTCGGGCGGATAAAGGAAATCCCGGTCGGCGCTGCCGCGCGTCACCTGGAGATAGATCATGCCCTCGTCAAGCCCGTTCTTGTCGACGAGTTGGCGATGGATCGAGAGCAGTTCGTCTTCGCCTGCAGGGGCGGCCATGGAAAGCTCGTCGAGGGACCGTCGCAGCCGCGCCATGTGCCCCGAAAAGTCGATCAGCCGTCCGCCCAGGACGCTCGTCACCTCGTAGACGCCGTCGGCGAAGAGAAATCCCCGATCGAAGACGGACACGACGGCCTGGTTTTCCGGGCAGAAGATGCCGTTGACGTAGACCGTTCGCATGGACCGAGCCTCCTTCGTTTCTGCAACCAGCCGGAATTGATCCGTTTGCCTGCCAAAGTTTTCGGGTTTTTTCACATCGCGGAGCGAACACAAAGGGGGCGAGGGGGATTTTCGCGTTCCGGCTCACCGGCGCTGTCCAGCTTTACGAAAGCTTCAGATCCCTGCGCGATCCTTCGGAGATCAGTTTTGCGTTTGGATCGGTGCCGCGTTTCATGGTCGATCAGACATTCGAGGCCGTTCTGGAAGGGGTGGCCGCACGGCATGAGGACAAAAGCTGGCGCTCGGTTCTGAACCGGGCATCAGACGGCATGATGTCGGCCTTCGGCATGGGACGAGGTCCGAAGATCGCCGAGACGCGGGCTCACACCCAGGCCGCTCGGGCCGCCTATGAGGAATTCGACGACGAGGGCGAGGAGGCAATCCAGCCGGACGCCAAGCAGACCGCGCGCCAGAACGAACGCGTCGATCCGCGCCGCACTGCTTCTGGCGAGGCGCAGAGCCGAAGAGCCGGCTCCCAGCCAGGGCCGGCCATGGTCGCACCCAGCACCGATCCGAGGATGATCGCACGGGAACTGAAGCTTCACACCGCGAGAAGCCTTGCCGAATTGAAGGAATTGCGGCGCAGCTTCGCCCGGGCCAACCATCCCGATCGGGTCGCGATCGCGTTCAGGACCGAGGCCAATGTCAGAATGCAGATCGCCAACCGACTGATCGACGAAGCGATGGCCCGGGCCTCTGTCGCCACGAGGTGATCCCTGGCAGGCCTGCGCTCAGGCGTCCTGCCAGCTTGCCAAGACTTCGACGACGGCCGGAAAGTCCACGAGCCGATTGATCACGGTCTCCGCACCAGCCTCGGTCAGAGCGTCGGCATGGCCGTGATAGGTGTGGCGACCACCGGTGAAACCGACGACGCGGCAGCCCGCCGCCCGCGCTCCCTTTACCCCATGCACCGAATCCTCGATGACGATCGTCGCCTCGGGGGCTGCGCCGAAGACCTTCAGCGCGTGCAGAAAGACGTCCGGTGCCGGTTTGCCCTGGCCGATGTCGCGGGCGCTGAAGATGTGGGGATTGAACCGGCCCCAAAGCCCGACATGCTCCAGTTCGATCTCCAGTCTCTGCTTTGTCGAATTCGAGCAGATGCAGCGGGGCAGGATCAGGCGGTCGAGAATGTCGTGGGCGCCGGCGATCTCCTCGGCGTCGGTCCCGAGTCGCCGGTCGATCTCCTCGTCCACACGGGTCATGAAGTCCTTCGGGAACGTCTTGCCCGTTTCTTCGCCGATGCGCTCCAGGATAGCGGGCCATGTCATGCCGGCGAAGCGGGCGGCCGAATCCGCCGGATCGATCTCGACACCCTCCGCCTTCAGCATCTCGGACTGGACCTCGGCCGCGATCATCTCGGAATCGATCAGAACGCCGTCGCAGTCGAAGATCAGAAGCTGGGGTTGTTGCATGCAAGCCTCCGCTTTGGAGATGGCGTCGATTGGGCGGCCGTTCGGTCTCTCGCCGTGCCGGCGTCGCGCGTCCGGTAGCACGCTGCGCACGCCGCGCAAAATCTCGGGTTCATTCGGCCGGCGGATCACTGGTTTATCGATTGTTTACCCTGCTCGGTAACCATGGCGGCAATTGTGTTCCTCGCGTCTACGAGTACCCGACATGGCTTCACAGCGTTCCGCTTCTCTCGCAACTGCCTACGAGCCCGATGTCGGGTTCGTCGACCGCATCTTGAAGGGGCACTGCGTGACGCGGATGGAAATGTTGCCGGAAAAATCCGTCGACGTGATCTTCGCCGACCCGCCCTACAATCTCCAGCTTGCCGGCGACTTGCACCGACCCGACCAGTCGAAGGTCGATGCGGTCGACGATGCCTGGGACCAGTTCGACAGCTTCCGGGCCTATGACGCCTTCACTCGCGCCTGGCTGCTGGCCGCCCGCCGCGTCCTGAAGCCGAACGGCACGATCTGGGTGATAGGCTCCTACCACAACATCTTCCGGGTGGGCGCCAGCTTACAGGACCTCGGCTACTGGATCCTCAACGACGTGGTCTGGCGCAAGACCAATCCGATGCCGAATTTTCGCGGCCGCCGCTTTCAGAACGCCCATGAAACCCTGATCTGGGCCTCGCGCGACCAGAACGCCAAGGGTTACACCTTCAACTACGATTCCATGAAGGCTGCCAATGACGACGTGCAGATGCGCTCCGACTGGCTGTTTCCGATCTGCACCGGCGGCGAACGCCTGAAGGACGACGACGGACAGAAACTCCATCCGACCCAGAAGCCAGAAGCGCTGCTCGCCCGCATCATGATGGCCTCGACCAAGCCGGGAGACGTGGTCCTCGACCCCTTCTTCGGCACCGGCACGACTGGCGCCGTCGCCAAGCGGCTGGGGCGGCATTTCATCGGCATCGAACAGGACGAGGCCTATGTGGCCGCGGCCGAGGAACGGATCGCCGCCGTCGAGCCCTTGGACCCGGACAGTCTGACAATCTCGGGGGGCAAGCGCGCCGAGCCGCGCGTGCCCTTTGCGAGCCTGATCGAGGCGGGCCTGATCGCGCCCGGTGCGAAACTCACCGATGCGGGCCGCCGCCATGTGGCGAAGGTCAGGGCCGACGGGACCGTCGCCATCGACGGCGAGGCCGCGTCGATCCACCGGACCGGAGCCCGCGTACAGGGGCTCTCCGCCTGCAATGGCTGGACGTTCTGGCACGTGGAAGCGGAAGGCGAACTGCGCCCGATCGACGAATTGCGCCGGCTGGTGCGCGAACGCATGGCTCTTCAGTCGAAGGGGTGATGGCTGAGCGGGGCTGATGTTTCGAGTCCTGATGCCAGCCGATTCGACGACTGCCGGTGCGCGCTGGAACCCTCGTGGTTCGACAGGCTCACCATGAGGGTGTCGATGGGGGTGCAGCGGGCGTACCGGGATCCGGAGGCTTCGGACGAACGCAGCGTCTCCGCAGAGTTCGGCATGGCCATGGCTATGTCGCCGATACACCCCTTCGCCTCAGTAGCCCTCACCCTGAGCCTGTCGAAGGGCGAGGGTGCTCGGCTCCAACGTGAGCCCGGCTTATCCTAGCAACGTCGCAAATGTCGGAATCGAGTGGATACGCAATGCCAAAGCGGCTTCCGACGTCACATTGTCGAAGCGGCCCTGTGGCCGTGGCGAGGTCCCGCGCACCGAGCCGATCGCCGGAGCACCCCAGCCAAAAACCAAAACGGCGCAACCCGCCGGGCCATGAGGCCATCAGCGATGTCGCGCCGAAGCGTGTTGCAAGCCCAGGCGGGATAACCGCCGGGCGAAACCTGTGAGATCAGGCCGGCTGAAGATTGACGGCCTTCGGGCCCTTGCCGCGCTTGTCCGGCTCGGTGTCGAAGGAGACCTTCTGGTTTTCCTGAAGACCCGGCAGGCCCGATGCCTGCACGGCGGAGATATGCACGAAGATATCCGCGCCACCGTTGTCCGGCTTGATGAAACCGAAACCCTTTTCGGTGTTGAAGAATTTGACCGTACCGGTCTGTGCCATTCCCGGATTCCTTATCCTGGCATGTTGGTTCGCCCGTGGGCAGCGGCAGGCAAGTCTTGACTAGGATAGGAACCGATACATCGCAGGCTCTGCCGAGCCTGCCCGGGAGAGGCGCCCCCGACACGCAATTCGTCCATTACCCGTGTTCGCGAATTTGCCCGAACGTCTCATCAATGCTATCTGCGCCCGTCGTTTGCAAGTGAAACATTTCTGACGAGCTTCACGTTTCATTACGATACAAGCTCTCCGCTGCATCTACGTCACATGAAATCCAACAGTACGGACCATTTACGGCCATGTCGATTCTCGTCGCCGGCTTCTCGTCCTTTCCGGGCGTCGCCACCAATCCGTCCGAGGATATGATCCGTCGGCTGGAGGCGCGGACGGCTGAGAGCACGGCCGTCGCAACCCTCGTCCTGCCGGTCGAGTGGGAGAGCAGCTGGCCGCGTCTGAAGGAGGCGATCGCTGCCACAGGGGCGACATCGGTTCTCCTGTTCGGTCTTCACATGCGTTGCGAGCGGTTTCGCGTCGAACTGATGGCGCGCAATCATCGCGAGTTGGGGCGAGCGGACGCCGTCAACGCGTTTCCGGCGGGGCCCTCGATCAGCGATGGACCGAAGACGATACCCTGTCGGCTCGATTGGGGCGCTGTGGCGAAGGCTCTGCGGGATGCGGGAACCGACTTCGAATGGTCGACCCATGCGGGGGGGTATCTGTGCAACGACACCCTCTACCGGCTGGCCGAGCGCGCGGCTTCCCTCGGCGTGGAACGTTTCGGTTTCTTCCACATGCCGCTCAGCGATGAGCGTGTGGGCGAATATGTCGACCGCCATACCCTGCCGGAGGTCTTCATGAGCATGCCGGCCGGCCGGATGGACGCGGCGGCGCTGGCACTGATCGCGATGCTGGCGCCGGGGAATGAGGAAAGGGTCGACCCATGAACGAGACGACGTTTGACGAGGACGCCCTCGACGAGGCCTATCAAAGGGCTCTCTCGGAGGAGAAGGCCGGCCGCTTCGAGACGGCGGCGGCAGCCTATCGCACCTGCCTCTCGATCGATCCGCATGATCATGTCGGTGCGCACCTGCGCCTTGCGGCCATCGGCGCGGGCGAGACACCGGCTTCGGCAGGCGAGGCCTATGTCGCCACGCTGTTTGATCAGCAGGCCGAAATGTTCGAGGACATTCTGGTGCGCCAGCTCGGCTATGGCGTGCCGGATCTGATGGCCCGGCGCCTGGAAAGCCTCGGGATCAGCGATTGCGGGCGCGTGCTCGATCTCGGCTGCGGCACGGGTCTGGTCGGCCTCGCGCTGCAGGGCAGAGCGCGCGAGATGTTCGGCGTCGACCTGTCGGAAAACATGATCGAACTGTGCTTCGACACCGAAGCTTATGACCATCTCTTCGTCGGCGAGGTCCAGGGTTTCCTCGAGGATTTCGAGGACGACGAACCCTTCGATCTGATCACCGCGGCGGACGTCTTGCCCTATATCGGCGACCTCACTTCGCTTCTTGCAGCGGTCACAGGCAGGCTGGGACCGGGCGGCCTCTTTGCCGCGTCGACCGAGACGTTCTCACAGGCCGTTTCGGCCCCGGCCGGTTTCGTCGTGGGGCGGGACCACCGATTTCACCACGGCGAAGACTATGTGCGAAACGCTCTGGCTCAGGCGGGGCTGGATGTCCTGAGCTTCGAGGCGATCACGGTGCGCATGCAGGATGGGAAGCCGGCGCCCGGCCATCTCCTTATAGCGCGAAAGATCGCCTGATATCTTTGAAGAAAGGCGCCGCTTCCCTTCGCTTCTGCGCGTTGGGCGGCCAAGAACGCATGCCGTCGCCGCCCGACATCATCCAACTTCGTCGCAAACAGGGAGGAACCCGGGACTGCCGGTGATGCGGAGTTGCAGCGACCCAAAATTACAGCGTTCGCCGGTGCTCTGACATCGTGTGGACGAGCACCGAGAAAGTTAATTGGATTTCCGTGGAAAACTCAGGCCGCGCCGTTTTCGGGCGCGTCTAGATCCGGAAATGAGGCGAAAGCGTGAACTTCCGCATCGAGAGCCTCGCGCAAGCTATCGAGTGCATCATTGTTGGCACGCAAACGAAGAAGAAGTCCTTCCTCTTCAAATACATCCGGTGCTTCCACCCAGGACCGTGCGGCTGGGCTGAACCATCTGCGACTGCTGTCTTTCCTCGTCCCCATGGCCACCCCTCTCGCTTGGCCTTCAAGAATCTGGCACTTCCAAGGCACGAGGTAACCATACGCCATTTTCGGCATTTTGCTAAGCGCTTTTCTGCGCGCTGTTGCGCGGCATCAACAAATGTTGACAGGCGACTAGCGGATCGATCAGGAGTGGCGCGTTGCGGGCGTGGCGGAATGGTAGACGCAAGGGACTTAAAATCCCTGGGCTTTCAGCCATGCGGGTTCGAGTCCCGCCGCCCGTACCATTGCAAGCCGTCGCGACATAGGTGTGCCTCGGCCACCAAAGATCGTTCTTGCCATGCTGGGTTCTATTTAAAGCTGCAGCCAAACCCGAAGCTGCTCCAGCGGACGCAGGACTCAAGATGCTCTGCGATCTTGGTATTCCCGGTGTCACGCGCGGTGGCAGCAAGCAGGTTCAGGGCGAGTTTTTCATCATCGCGAAAACCCGCGCGCATCGCGGCTTCCAGGATGGCCATCGGTATCCGTTGATCGGGAACATTGACGAGGCGGACGAAAGAGAGATTGGCGTCCATGAATAGTCCAATCCTGTCGAACGGGATCTCGGCTTGAATGAGCGCGTAGCGATGGACGTCAAGTGCACCCGATGTGCCGAGCAGGCAAGTCGTCCTTCCCTCCGCCGGATCGTGCACGTCTTGAAGGGCTTTGATGGCGCGCTCGCGATCATTGAGGTGAAGCCAATGATGAACGACAGTGATTCCGATATGCGCTTTGCAACTCGTGTCCTCAACATTGCTCACCAGCATCTCGCGTGTCGCTGAGACCACGTCTTCTTTCAGGACGGGTTCTTGAATTCGGGCAAGCTCAAGGGTCTTACGAAAGACGAGCATTACACGGACGGCCTCGTTCTCCCGCCCTGCCACACGACGTAGAATGGCGTCAGCCGCAGCTTCGGGTTTGCTCTCTCGCATCGCCTTGAGAATGTTCACGGTGCATTCGTCTGGCGAATGCACACGTTCGCCCGCACACGGCCCCGATGTCGGTCGGGGATGGGTCGAAGCGGTGGCCTTGGCCGCAGCATGGACGCCATCGACCACGATATCTATCGCTTTTTCCTGAACGGCGTCCGCCGGCATCCAACTCACCGTCGCGAAGGTGGCGATCACGGCGAGGCAAGAGATGCCAAGGATGGAGGCGGTCTTATTTTTCATGGAGAAGTAGTACTTGGCGTCGATTGAAATTGGGCTAAACGGGACCGATAAGATTGTTCCGACTCACCGATCGAGGTGAATTTCTATTCGTGCTGGTTGGCTGAGCCTGCCGGCGAGGCCCCGCTTTCACCATGACCGAGCAGAGCAGGGCGCTGGTCTTGCGGAAGGGGCGTTCGGTGCGTTTGCGCGGATTGACCTCGACCCCATATTCTTCGGCAATCGCAGCCAGAGGGGAGCAGCCCATGCATAGCGGAATGGTCGAGCCGTTCGAGGCGGTCGCGCCTCGTCTCGTGGATGTCGCGATGGGACGGCAGAAGGCCGATCTGGTCGTCAGGGGCGCCCGGTGGGTCAACGTCCATTCCGGCGAGATCATTCCCGAGACAGACATCGCCGTCGTCGCCGGCCGCTTCGCCTATTGCGGGTCGGATGCTTCTCACACCATCGGCCCTGACACCGAAGTCGTTGAGGCGGATGGGCGCTTTGTCATGCCGGGGCTTTGCGATGCGCACATGCATGTGGAAAGCGGCATGGTCACCGTCACCGAATTCTGCCGCGCGGTGATTCCGCACGGCACGACCTCGATGTTCATCGATCCCCACGAGATTGCCAATGTGCTCGGGCTCGCCGGCGTGCGGCTGATGCATGACGAGGCCGTGAAGCAGCCGGTCAATGTCTGGGTGCAGATGCCCTCATGCGTGCCCTCCGCGCCGGGCCTCGAAGAGGGTGGGGCGGTGCTCGGCCCGGACGATGTCGCCGAGGCGATGGGTCGGCCGGCGATCATCGGGCTCGGCGAGGTGATGAATTTTCCGGGGGTGGCCGGCAACGACCCCAAGATGGTCGGCGAGATCGCCGCAACGCGAAAGGCGAACCGGACCGTCGGCGGCCACTACGCTTCGCCGCATCTCGGGCTGCCGTTCCACGGCTACGTCGCTGGCGGGGCGGAGGACGATCACGAGGGCACCCGCATGGAGGATGCTGCGGCGCGCGTACGCCAAGGCATGAAGGCGATGCTGCGCCTCGGCTCGGCCTGGTATGACGTGGCGGAGCAGGTGCGCGCGATCACCGAGATGGGCCTCGACTCACGCCATTTCATTCTCTGCACCGACGACTGCCATTCCGGCACGCTGGTCCGCGACGGCCATATGAACCGGGTGGTGCGTCATGCGATCTCGCGCGGCCTCAAGCCGATGACGGCGATCCAGATGGCCACCATCAACACGGCCGAACACTTCAAGCTGGAGCGCGAGATCGGCTCGGTGACGCCGGGGCGACGCGCGGATTTCCTGATCGTTTCTGACCTCGCGGAACTCAAGATCGACGCGGTCTACGGCCGCGGCGTCCGGCTGGCGGGCGCGGGCCGGCTCGAAGCCGACATGCCGGCCCATGCCTATCCAGACAGTGCCATCGACACGGTGAAGCTCGGCAAGCGCCTGTCGACTGAAGATTTCGCAGTGAAGGCGCCGTCGGGCGCTGGGGATACGGTCGAGGCGCGGGTGATCGGCGTGGTCGAGAACCAGGCGCCGACCAAGGCGCTGACGGCTGCGCTTCCGGTTCGCAACGGCATCGCCATGCCCGACCCAGCCGCCGATATTTGCCGGATTGCGCTGGTCGAGCGCCATCGCGCGTCGGGCGACGTCACCAACGGCTTCGTCTCCGGCTTCGGCTATCGCGGCCGCTGCGCCATGGCCTCGACAGTCGCCCATGATTGCCACCACATGATCGTCGTCGGCACGTCCGAGGAGGACATGGCGCTTGCCGCGAACCGCCTGGGCGAGGTGGGTGGCGGCGTCGTCTTCTTTGCCGATGGCGCGGAGAAGGCGCTGGTCGAAATGCCGATCGCCGGGCTGATGTCGAACGAACGGGCTGAAATCGTCGCGGAAAAAGCCGACCGCCTGATCGGTGCGATGCGTGACGCCGGCTGCACTCTCAACAATGCCTATATGCAGCACTCGCTGCTCGCGCTGGCGGTAATCCCCGCCTTGCGGATTTCCGACAAGGGGATCGTCGACGTCGAAACCTTCAGCCTGGTCGATCTCTTCGTCTGATCGGTCGCGGCCCTGGTGAGGGCGGCAAGCCGGTTGTTGCTTTTTGGGAAAGAAGGGGCGGCGGCTCCGGCGCGTTGGGGCGTTATACGCCGGAGCCGCCCATCTCAGACCACAGCGGCGAGCGGCCCGAGGAATGGAGTGCAGTCTGTTCTGGAAGGCCTTGGGAGTGGCCGTTTTTTCCTCGCGACTGCTATGATCACGAAGTTAGACCCCCGATGTTTCGCGCAAATGGCGTCGTTCACTCATTGTGTTTCGAAACCGTTTCATGGCGATGTCGCCCAAGGGCCGGGGCGAAGCAGAGCCGGACTTTGACAAAACGCCCGTGGTGGCGCATGACGCGGCCGAATTTTTGAACGGCAAGAGAAAGGGGCGTTGCGATGACGATCGTTCAATCCGCGAACGGAGTTTCGTCCCTTTCGATTATCGCGCTCGGTGCGCGGCCGCGGATTATCGGCGCCGGCGCCGCTGAGGTTTGAGGCGGGAATCCGCCTCGCTTCGCCGCGACCGGCTGCCCTTTCGGCTTTGCAACGAAGTCGTTTCGGCAACTCCATTTGATGACAGTGTCGGGACACGGCCCGACCCGATCGCGGATCGACGCCAGATCATGGGGGCGGCGAGAGCTTTACGCCCTTCGGTCAAATGGCTGCCTACGGTCCGCCAGACGAGAAACGAATTGTGACATGAGTCAATCATCCTTCAACGCCAGCGTCGCAGCCGCCGAGACCGCCCTGCGCGATCTGTTTCCCGAAACGCCGCTGCAGCTCAACGAGCATCTGTCGAAAAAATACGGGGCGCGGATCTTCCTCAAGCGCGAGGATCTGACGCCGGTGCGCTCCTACAAGATCCGCGGTGCCTTCAACTTCATGCGCAAGCGCATGGCCGCCGGCGCGACCAACGCCAAGTTTTGCTGCGCCTCGGCTGGCAACCACGCGCAGGGCTTCGCCTTCGCCTGCCGCCATTTCGGCGTGAAGGGCCGCGTCTACATGCCGGTCACGACGCCGCAGCAGAAGATCGAGAAGACTCGGGTCTTCGGGGGCGACGCCGTCGAGATCGAACTGATCGGCGATTTCTTCGACGATTGCTATGCGGCCGCCAAGGCCTATTCCGAGAAGGAAGGCGCCGAATTCGTACCCCCCTTCGATCATGAGGATATCGTCGAGGGCCAGGCGAGCGTCGCGCGCGAAGTGCGCGAGCAGCTCGGCGAGGAAAAGCTCGATCTGGTGGTGCTGCCCGTCGGAGGCGGTGGGCTCGCCTCGGGCATGTCGCGCTATTTCCAGAGGGAAGGGCGGCCCGCCCCGGAGATGAAGTTCGTCGAGCCGTCCGGCGCGCCGAGCTTTCGTACCAGCCTAGAGAATGGCGCTTTGACGCGCCTGCCCCAGATCGACGGTTTCGTCGACGGAGCGGCCGTTGCGATGATCGGCGCGATCCCGTTCGAGACGCTGCGGTGCTTCGGGCCGCATGACGTGCTGCTGGCGCCCGAGGGGCGGCTCTGCAACACCATGCTGGAGATGTTGAACATCGAGGGCATCGTGCTGGAGCCGGCCGGTGCGCTGGCGATCGACGCACTGGAAAGCCTGAAGGATGAGATCAAGGGCAAGAGCGTCGTGCTGATCGTCTCCGGCGGCAATTTCGACTTCGAGCGTCTGCCGGACGTGAAGGAGCGGGCGTTGCGCTATAACGGGCTGAAGAAGTACTTCATCCTGCGGCTGGCCCAACGGCCGGGGGCCCTGAAGGACTTCCTGAACCTCCTCGGCCCGGAGGACGATATTGCCCGCTTCGAATATCTGAAGAAGTCCGCCCGCGACTTCGGCTCGATCCTGCTCGGCATCGAGACGCGGAACCCGGAGAACTTCCCGGCGCTTCTTCAGCGCTTCGAGGCCGAGGGCATCCGCTTCCAGGACATCACCAACGATCAGATCGTCGCCGATCTCCTGATCTGAGCCGGTTTGCCGGCAATACGGCCTATTCTCCGACCGCGATCCCCTCGCGGCGGGGATCGGCGCCGCCTTCGAGTCCATCAGGCGTGATGGCGATGGCGTGGATGCCGGAGTTGAGGTCACGCTCTTCGATGGCGAAGCCAAGTTCGCGAAGCGGATCCGATAGGCTGGTCGCATCGGTTTCCGCCTCGATGTCGAACGTTCCGAAGCGATTGACCAGATGCGGCATGGCCGCCGCTTCCTGGACGTTCATGTCCCAGTCGATGATGGCGATCAGCGCCTGGGCGACATAACCGATGATGCGGCTGCCACCGGGTGAGCCGATGGCCAGAACCGGCTTGCCTTCCTGCATGACGATGGTCGGCGCCATGGAGGAACGGGGCCGCTTGCCCGGCGCCACAGCGTTGGCGATCACGTGGCCGTTCTCGTCATGGGTCTCGAAGGAGAAGTCGGTCAGTTCGTTGTTGAGCAGGAAGCCGTTGGTCATCAGCCGCGAACCGAAGCCGTTCTCGATCGTCGTCGTCATCGAGACGACGTTGCCGGCCGCATCCGCGATGGAGAAGTGGCTGGTCGAAGGCATCTCGATCGCGGTATCGTCGCCGAGGAGCATCGCATGGTCCCAGGGTGGCGAGCCGGGCTCCACCTGATCGGCCGGCAGCGCTTCCTCACCCTTCAGAAGCTCCGAGCGCGAGGTGAGATAGTCTTCGTCGAGAAGACCGCGCATTGGCATCGGGACATAGTCGATATCGGCCATGTAACGGCCGCGATCGGCGAAGGCCAGGCGCGAGGCATTGCCGATCAGCCGCCAGGCCTCGGGGCTATTCGGCCCCAGCGCTTTGATGTCGAAGGGTTCGATGAGGCCGAGGATCTGGCCGACGGTGAGCGCGCCGGAAGAGGGCGGCCCCATGCCGCAGACATCGTAGGCGCGATAGGTGATGCAGACCGGCGCGCGCTCCACGATCCGGTAGCCGGCAAGATCGGAAAGCGACAGGCGGCCGGGATTGCCCTCCGCGCCCTGTACGGTCGCGACAATCGCCTCGGCCACCGGGCCTTCGTAGAAGCCGGCGGCTCCCTCTTCGGCGATCCTCTCCAGCGTTTCCGCGTAGGGCTCGTTCTTCAACAGCGTACCCACCTTCAGGGGCGTGCCGGCGTCGTCGAAGAAATAGTCGCGCGTCGCGGCAAAGCGCTTCAGGCGCTCGCCGTCCTCGGCGATCAGCGCATGAAGCCGCGGCGAGACCTCGAAACCTTGGCGCGCAAGGTCGATCGCCGGTTCGACGACGGTCTTCCAGTCGAGCGCGCCGCGCTGCCTGTGGGTTTCGTAGAGGAGACGCACCGTCCCGGGTGTGCCCACCGAGCGCCCGCCGACGACTGCGTCGAAGAAGCTCAGCGGATCGCCCGCCTGGTCGAGGAAGAGGGTCGGATCGACGGCCTCGGGAGCGGTTTCGCGGCCGTCGAAGGTGGTGAGCTTGCCGGCCCGTGCGTCGAAGAAGACGAGAAAGGCGCCGCCGCCGAGACCGGAGGATTGCGGCTCGACCAGACCGAGGACCAACTGCGTCGTCACCATCGCGTCGATGGCGTTGCCGCCCTTCTTCAGGATGGCGAGGCCGGCTTCTGCGGCGAGCGGATTGGCGGCCGCGACCATGCGGCTCTTCGCCTTGACGGGCTCGACCCTCGTTTCTGCCGTGGCGGTCGTGGTTTCCGGCTGGATCGCGTCGGCCGCCTGATCCTGGGCGAAGGCGGGGGCCGGCAGGATGAGGGCGAGGCCGAGAAACAGGCTGGCGAACCGATTGCGCGACACGACGCGTCTCCTTGCAGGCTGGAAGCGATGGCAGGTGAGCTATGGCGAGGGTTGCCGATGAACAGGGCGGAACGGGTCCGACGATTCGGCGGCTTCGCAACTCCGCCCGAATCTCATGGAAATTCCCTCGTGAGGAATGCGTTCACTGAGAAATCAGGGAGGTTGGCATGACACGGATCTTTTCGAGGCTTGCGGCAGTGGCGGTCGCTGGTGCCCTCGTGACATTACCGGCAATGGCGGGCGGAGCAGCGCAAATGGGCAAATTGAAGAATGTGAAGGCCTGGCTCAACGTGCAACCGGGTTCTCCGCCGCGGCTCCATGTCCAGGGCACGGTGACGGCGCCGACCCCCTGCTACAAGGCGACTGCTTCCCGGCGCGACGGTGAGGCCGGCCAGTTCGTGGTCGCGGTCACCTTGCAGGAGGAGCCGCAAGGCATGTGCGCGCAGGTTCTCAGCGACATCTCGTTTCGCTTCCGGGCCGACGACGCAGACACGTCCATCGAAACGGTGGAGGTCGTCAGCGATTCGGACCGCAAACGAATTTCGGTGCTGACGGCCCATTGAGGCGCCGTCACGCCGCCTCGAGCCCGCCCGATTCCCCCAGCAGTGCCAGATGATGGTCGGCATCGCCAAAGGCGAGGTCGATCATGGTCTGGCGTTTGAAGTGGTGGGCGATCTCGTATTCCATGGTCACGCCGACACCGCCATGGAGCTGCACGGCGCTCTGGCCGATGAAGCGGCCCGAGCGTCCGATCTGGACCTTTGCGGCCGAAATCGCAGCGCGGCGCGCAACAGCGTCCGGTTCCTCGGCACTCATCGCCGCGAACATCATCATCGAGCGGGCCTGTTCGAGGGCCATGTACATTTCAGCCGCGCGATGCTGGAGCGCTTGGAAGCCGCCGATGGGCATGCCGAACTGCTTGCGTTCCTTGAGGAAGGCGGTGGTGAGTTCGACCATGCGCTCCATCGATCCGACAGCTTCGGCGCATAGCGCGGCGATCGCCTCGTCGATCACCCGCAAAATGACGGGATAAGCCCCCTCGGGATCGCCCAACACGTCGTCGGCCGTGACGCGGACGCTGGAAAACTGCACTTCAGCTGCGCGCATGCCGTCCTGGGTCGCGTAGCCGCGACGGCCGAGACCTTCGGTGTCGGCCGGAACGTGGAACAGGCCGAGGCCGCCGG
The DNA here is from genome assembly GCF_024359545.1 of Jiella marina. Taxonomy (GTDB): domain Bacteria; phylum Pseudomonadota; class Alphaproteobacteria; order Rhizobiales; family Rhizobiaceae; genus Jiella. Next base: position 108,421 of record NZ_JAKQZG010000009.1, on the reverse strand, counting down.
TATCACCGGGTGAGCCCGCCATTCGCGCGGCGACCACGAAGCCGTGGGCGCTGTCGCCATGGAGAACCAGCGACTTCTCGCCGTCGAGACGATAGCCTTCCCCATCTTTCGTCGCGCGCATGGCGATCAGCGCCGGATCGTGCCGCGTCTGACGTTCGAACAGCGCGAGGGCAAGGCGGGTTTCGCCGCTCGCAACGCCCGGGAGAATCTCCGCCCGCTGTTCCGCCGACGCGGCATGGCGCAGGGCGCCACCCGCGAGGACGACACTGGCGAGATAGGGCTCGACGACCAGCGCCCGGCCGAAGGCTTCCATCGCGATCATCATCTCCACCGGCCCGCCGCCAAGGCCGCCATCATCCTCCGTGAAGGGCAGGGCGGTCAGCCCAAGTTCGGCAAAGCTCTGCCAGATCTCCTCGCTGAAGCCGAGTGGTGCAGCGCGATGGCGCTCGCGCTTCTCAAAGTCGTACTCGCCCTTGAGAAGCTTGCTCACGCTGTCCTTGATGAGAGTCTGTTCTTCGGAAAGGTCGAAATCCATCGGGCGTCTCGGAAATTAGCGTTTCAAATCGTGGGCGATCGGCACGGATTCTCTTTGTCGGGTGCAAGGCCGTTTGAGATTGCGACCAACAGTTGAGACAATGTCTGCCTCACAGCCCCAGAATGGCCTTGGCGATGATATTCTTCTGGATCTCGTTCGAGCCGCCATAGATCGAGACCTTGCGGGTGTTGAAATAGCCGGGCGCAACGGGCGCGGCATAGTCCGGGCCGACGGGCGGCTCGTTCCAGCCCTCGTCATGTTCCGGCTCGAAGGGCAGCGCATAGGGGCCGATCGCTTCCATTGTGAGTTCCGTGACCGCCTGCTGAAGCTCCGAGCCCTTGATCTTGAGGATCGAAGAGGCTGGATCGGGCGTGCCATGGGTGCGTTTGGTTTCCCCCGAGACGACGCGGAGCTGAGTGATCTCCAGCGCCTTCAATTCGACCTCGAGGGCCGCAACCTTCTCGCGAAAGCGCGGATTGTCCCAGACGGCGCCGCCGCCTGCGGGCTCGGCCCTGGCGATCTCCTTCAGCCGGCGCACGCGCTCCTTGGTCGCGCCGATCCGGGCGATGCCGGAGCGTTCGTTGCCGAGCAGGAACTTGGCGTAGTCCCAGCCCTTGTTTTCCGCGCCGACGCGGTTTTCCACCGGCACCTTCACGTCGTCGAAGAAGACCTCGTTCACCTCATGCCCGCCCTCGATGGTGCGGATGGGGCGCACGGTGATTCCCGGCGTCTTCATGTCGATCAGCAGGAAGGAGATGCCCATCTGCTTCTTCGGCGCATTCGGGTCCGTGCGCACGAGGCAGAAGATCCAGTCGGCATGCTGCGCGAGGGTGGTCCAGGTCTTCTGGCCGTTGACGATATAATGGTCGCCCGCGCGCACGGCGCGGGTCGAAAGGCTCGCAAGATCCGAACCGGCGCCGGGTTCGGAAAAGCCCTGGCACCACCAGTCGTCGAGATTGGCGATGCGCGGCAGGAAGCGACGCTTCTGCTCCTCCGTTCCGAAAGTGTAGATGACCGGGCCGACCATCTGATGGCCGAAGGGCAGCATCTGCGGAGCGGGCGCGAGCTGCAATTCGTCCTGGAAGATGTACTGCTCGATCGGCCCCCAACCCGTGCCGCCGTGCTCCACCGGCCAGTGGGGCACGGACCAGCCCTTGGCGTTGAGGATGCGGGTCCAGCGCACCAGCCCGTCCTTGCCGACCGAGCGGCCATCACGCAGCGCCGCGCTGACATCATCCGGCACATTGGCGCGAATGAATTCCCGCACCTCGGTGCGGAACCGGCGCTGCTCCCCGGACAATGCGAGGTCCATGGTTTCCTCCCCGTTCTTCGCAGCGATCTTTCGACAGGATGGCCCTGTCGGTCGCTTCGAGCGCACTGCGTTTTCTAGTAACTATAACGTAAACGTAAGACTTGAACAGCGCTCGCTCGCGTCGCAGCTCCGCCTGTGGCGGAAAACGTCTCACAATCGCGACAGCACGACTCTGACGATGATCAACAAAGCCGTGACGCGCCGGTGACTTGATCCAGGAGGGCCTTTCCCTCAAAGAGCGATCGCAATAGGGTCCGCCCGCGCCGACCGGATTTCGGCAGGGGAGGTCTCTTGCTTGTCGTTGCAAGCACCGGAAGGGCTTCGGGGTGCGGCGCGCAACGCAGGATCAGATAGAGAAGTGCGCCACGTCGGCGGCTGGAGTTCGCCGGGCGCTTCGAAAGGGGAGAGATGGCCTTGATCAAGAGATTGGCCGCGTTCGTCGTCGCGTTGATGCTGGTGCCGGGGCTTGCCCTTGCCCACGGTCCGACGCGGCAGAAGGCAAGTGAAAGCATCACCATCGACGCTGCGCCGGACAAGGTCTGGGCGGTGCTCGGCAATTTTGCCGACATGTCCTGGCATCCGCGCGTGGCGATGACCGACGCGCCGAAGGGCAACGAGAAGGGGTCCGTCCGCACGCTCGGCTTCACCGAAGGCGGGTTGATGGAGGAGGAACTGTCCAAATACGATCCGGACAAGATGCGCCTGTCGACCTTCATCGGTCATGTGAACACCGATGTGCTGCCTGCGACGAACTATTCTTCAAACATCTCGGTGAAGCCCGTCGAGGATGGCGCGAAGTCCGAAGTGACGTGGCGGGCCGCCTTTTATCGCGGCTATCCGAACAACGATCCGCCGGCGGAACTCAATGACGAGGCCGCGGTGGAAGGCGTGACCGCCTTCATCCGTGAAGGCCTCGAAAACCTGAAGGCGACCGTCGAAGCCGGATCATGATCGGCAGCAAGCTGGATGCGAAGGCCGCCCGGGTTTGTCGGCTCGGGGCGGCCCTCGTTCTTGCGTTGACGGTCGGATTCCCGGCCGTTTCGGTGGCCGACACCGCCTTCGTCACCAGCCAGGAAGCGGAGGAATTGTCGATCGTCGACCTCGACACGATGACGGTCGAGAAGACGATTCCGGTACCCGGCAAGCCGGCCGGGATCGCGGTGAGCCGGGACGGCAGCCGAGCCTATGTCTCGCGGCCCGAGGCCAAGGCGATCTCGATCGTCGACGCGGACAAGGGCGAACTCATCGGCGAAGTGAATACCGGCGGCGGCCCGCTCGGCATTGCGGTGCATCCCTCCGGCGCGCCGGTCTATGTGGCGGACTGGTATTCCCACAGCCTTCTGGTCGTCGATCCGGAAAAGCGGAAGGTCGTCGGCAAGTTCGAGACGGGAGAATCGCCTTCCGGCGTGATCGTCTCCCGCGACGGCTCGGTCGTGGTGACCGCCGACCGCGACTCCAACCAGATCTCGTTCATCGATACCGAAACCGGCCAGGCGATCGCCCGCGTGCCGGTGGGCGAACGGCCGTTCGGAATCGCCTATTCGGCCGACGAGCGGTTCGTCTATGCCGGCAATGTCGGTGGCGACGATGTCAGCATCGTCGATGCGGTCACACACACGCTCGTCGACACCGTGCCGGTCGGTTCGCACCCCTATGGCGCGGCCGAGACCATGGGCAAGGTCTTCGTCACCGACCAGTACGCTGGCACGGTCACCGTCTTCGATGCGATCTCGCGTCGACGGCTCGCCCAGATCGAGAGCGGTGAGTATCCGGAGGGCATCGCGGTGGGCGGCGCGGGTCGCTATGTCTACGTTGCGCACTGGTTCGACAACACGCTCGTCAAGATCGACGCCGAGACGCTCGAGATCGTCGGGAGTGTCGATGTCGCCGACGGGCCCCGCGCCTTCGGAGCGTTCATCCGGTACGATCGCTGACGGCGCTGTTGAAATTGGGAGGAAACAGATGACCTGGAAAAACCGAGGGCAGGGCATTGCTCGTTGCGCGGCCTTGTCTGCCGTGGTGTTCAGTTCGGCCGTCTCGGTCGCTTCCGCGCAGAGCACATTGGGCGCCGAGCCCGTCATGCCGGGACAGACGCCCTCGGCCGCGACCGCCGACTACCCGACCACGGCGACCGCCGACTATGTCTTCGGCTGCATGGCGAGCAACGGCAACACGCGCACCGCTTTGGAACAGTGCTCCTGCTCCTTCGACGTGGTGGCCTCGCTGGTGCCTTACGACCGCTATGTCGAAGCCTCGACTTGGCTCTCCATGAGCCAGGTGACCGGCGAGAAGGGCGCGCTCTTCAAGGGGGCCGCCGAGGCGAAGGCCGCTATCGGCGATCTCCGCCGCGCCCAGGCGGAGGCGGAGATCCGCTGCTTCGAATAGCCCCGTACGACATTTGAGCCCGCCGACGCCGAAAGCCTCTCCGGCGCGCGGCCTCAATTGCCGTCCGATCAGCTCTGGCTGCCGCCGAAGCTCTTTTCGAACACGTTGCCTTCGGTGTCCGTCGCCTTGGCGTGGAAGGCGCCGCCGGCGTCGGAGCCGTAGCGGAAGCGGAAGCTCGGGTCTTCGGAGATCGAGATGCCGCCGCTCATCGAGAACAAGCGCTCGCCGCCCTTGGCGACTTCGAGCTCGGTGATGAAGTGGGCGGGGATATAGAGCAGCGTCACCTGATCCTTCTGCAGCCCGGAATTGTTGGGATGGCGGATCATCAACTGCGCTTCCTGCGTGCCGCCCGTCTCCGTTTCGAACTGCCGCATCTTCATCTTGCCCATCTCGCGGGCAGCGACCTCCGGGTCCTTGGCGGCGGGTGCGGCGCAACCGCCGGCGGCCTTGACGAAGGTCTTTGTCACATAGAGCTTGCCATCCGCCGTCTCGGCGACTGCGTGAACATCGGTGTAGGCGTTGACGCGCACGCGGGTGGACAATTCGGTGATTCCGGCGCCCTCGGCGATGTCGAAGGTGGCGGCCACCGGCGCGGGGTTCTCGTCGATGACCAGCGTGACCTTTCGGATCTCCTGGCTCGGGTCGAGCTTGAGCTTGACCGGAACCACGGCGGGGTCGGTCGCGCGGGCCGGGGCCTCGATCGCGATCAGGTCGCTGCCTTCGATCAGTTCCCTGTCGCCGAAGAGGTCGGCGCGCAGGCCCGGCCAAGCCGATTCGGCCTCGCTCGCCTGCTGTTCCGGCGAAGCCGCGACGGCCAAGGAGCCTGCCGGGGCGAAAGACAGCGCCAGCAGCAGCGCCGTACCGGCGGCGAGCGTGGTCCGACTTGCCAAGGCGCGAACGCGACGTGCGCCTGTCATTGAATATGCCATGATCGTCATCCTCCCGATCGACTTCGGATGCACGCGTCGTGCGTCCAGGCTTTGTGGTCTGAGAATTGCGGCTCTCGGGCCATCCCGCAAGCCATACCGCGTTCACGAGGCGGGGAGGGAGTGCCTGGGCGCTCCAGCCCGTCCGCCCTCATCTGACTACTCCCATTCGAGTTCGGCGAAGGCGGCCGTGGCGTTACGGCCGTTGTAGAAATCGAAGAGCTGCCATTTGCCGGACTCGGACTGGCCGGCGGTCTCGACGGCATCGGCGAGGGGCACGCCGTCCGCAATGGCTGCTCGCAGATCGGCGGCGAGGGTCTCGAGATAGGTGGTCTGAGGCTCGATCGCCTCGGGCCAGGGGGCGCTCACCGGCCCGTGGCCCGGGACCACGCGCTCGGCCGGGATCGCTTCGAGTTCGGCCGTCTGGTCGAGCCAGCCCGTGATGCTGCCATCGATGACGGGCAAATGCTCCATGAAGACGAGATCCCCCGCAAACAGCGTCTTCGTCGCCGGGTCGAAAACGGTCACGTCATTGTCGGTATGCGCTGTCTGCCAGGCCTTGATCACGAGTTCACGGCCGCCGAGATCGATGCGCATCTCGTCGGCGACGGTCTCGTCCGGCAGCGTGATATCGACGGCGCCGGCGAGCTCGGGGCCGATCTGGTTGCCGATCGATGTCTTGTAGAAATCCGCACGTGCCCCGAGCGCTGCAGGCAGGCGGCGATGGCCGACGACGGTGGCTCCCGCTTCCTTGAACACCTGATTGCCGAACACATGATCCGGATGCATGTGAGTGTTGATCAGGTAACGGACGGGTTTGTCCGTCACCTGGCGGAGCGCTGCCAGTGCCGCTTCCCCGACCGGAACGCTGCCGCCGCTGTCCACCATCGCCACGGCCTCCTCGCCGACCACGAAACCGATATTGGCGATGTCGCCCTGATTCGCGCGGCTCATTTCGGCTATTCGTCCCTGATGGACGAACACCCCCGGCGCGATCTCTTCGAGGTTGAACGCATCACTCCCCTTCGCGGGCATCGTCGAAGCGGCGAAAGCGACGATGAAGAGAGTCTTGAAGAACGCAGCGATGTATTTCATCAGATCCCTTCTAGTCACGGTGTTCTCCTCCAATGCCGTGCCTCATGCTCCGAATTCACAGGCTTCCAGCGCTCGGGCTCTGCCATTCCGCTAGGCTCTTCTTCGCGGAGTTCGGCTGTCATGATCGCTGATCTCCGAATGTGCCAGTAACGGACAGTTCCAAGCTCCCTTAGGCTTTGCTCGACGCGATACAGGACTTCCACGCCGAAATAACAGGAAAACAAACGATTATTCCGATCAAGATGGAGTTTTCGGCCCTCCGGCAAAGCGTCCTGAGTTTAACGTCGCCAGGTGACAGATTGCCACGGAATATGACCAAGAATTATGCATTCTGGACCGCTTTATACCCAAAAATAACTAAGTTGAGAGGGCTCCGGGGAGGTGTTTTTGTGCAGTGCACATAGAAAGATGTCGAAAAGTGCTTGCAGAGGAAAAATTCCCGAATTAGGGTACCGCCCATGGTTTCCGGCTTCAAGATCGGCGGTGTTGGGAGCGCCCCGAATTCTCGAAGGCCACTGGTAGGGTAATGACCAACGGTGCCCACCAAGACCCCTATTGGAGGTCGTGACACGCTGCCGGAAGCCTTCCCTTCGCATTGTTAGCATCATGATGGCCGAATTCGTTCGGCCGGCATGGTTAAACTGTTCCTTGGGAGGACACTTGATGCTGAAGACTCTGACGCGGACCGCGCTGGCGACGACCATGATCGTCGGGCTCGCCGCCTCGGCTGCGGCCAACGAAAAGCTGCAGGAGATGGCGCAGGATGCGAGCCAGTGGGTCATGCCGACTGGCGATTACGCCAACCAGCGTTACTCCACACTCGACTCGATCAACAAGGACAATGTCGGCGACATGGTCCCGGCATGGGCCTTCTCAACGGGCGTCCTGCGTGGTCACGAGGGCAACCCCCTCGTCATCGGCGACACGATGTATGTGCATACGCCGTTCCCGAACATGGTCTACGCCCTTGATCTGAACGACAACGGTTCGATCAAGTGGAAGTACGAGCCGAAGCAGGACCCGAACGTCATTCCGGTGATGTGCTGCGACACGGTCAACCGTGGCGTCGCCTACGCGCCGGGTCAGGGTGACGGCGGGCAGGACATGGTGATCCTGCATCAGGCCGACACGACGGTCGTCGCGCTGAACGCCGAGACCGGCGAGCAGATGTGGTCCGTCCAGAACGGCGACCCGTCCAAGGGCGAGACCGGCACCTCCGCGCCGATGGTCTTCAAGGACAAGGTCCTCATCGGTATCTCCGGTGGCGAATTCGGCGTCCGCGGTTCGGTGACCGCCTACAATCTGTCGGACGGCAGCCAGGCCTGGCGCGCCTATTCGACGGGTCCGGACGACGAAATGCTGATGGATCCCGAGAACACGATGGAACTCGGAAAGCCGGTTGGCGCCGATTCCTCGCTGAAGACCTGGGAAGGCGATCAGTGGCAGATCGGCGGCGGCACCACCTGGGGCTGGTACTCTTATGACCCCGAGCTGAACCTGATCTACTACGGTTCGGGCAACCCCTCGACCTGGAACCCGGCTCAGCGCCCGGGCGACAACAAGTGGTCGATGACGATCTTCGCCCGTGACGCCGACACCGGCATGGCGAAGTGGGTCTACCAGATGACCCCGCATGACGAGTGGGACTTCGACGGCGTCAACGAGATGATCCTCGCGGACATCGACGTGAACGGCGAACAGCGCAAGGCGCTCGTCCACTTCGATCGTAACGGCTTCGCCTATACGATGGATCGTGAGACCGGCGAGTTGCTCGTCGCCGAGAAGTACGACCCGGCCGTGAACTGGGCGACGGAAGTCGTCATGGATCCCGAGTCGGATCAGTACGGCCGTCCGCAGGTCGTTGCCGAATACTCGACCGAGCAGAACGGCGAAGACGTGAACTCGACCGGCATCTGCCCGGCCGCGCTCGGCACCAAGGACCAGCAGCCGGCTTCCTTCTCGCCGGATACCGGTCTCTTCTACGTGCCGACCAACCACGTCTGCATGGACTACGAACCATTCCGCGTCGCCTACACGGCCGGTCAGCCTTATGTCGGCGCGACCCTGTCGATGTATCCGGCTCCGAACAGCCATGGCGGCATGGGCAACTTCATCGCCTGGGACGCCGGCAAGGGTGAGATCGTCTGGTCGCTGCCCGAGCAGTTCTCGGTGTGGTCGGGTGCTCTGGCCACCAAGGGCGGCGTCGTGTTCTACGGCACGCTCGAAGGTTATCTGAAGGCGGTCGACGCCGAGACGGGCGAGGAGCTCTACAGCTTCAAGACCCCGTCGGGCATCATCGGCAACGTGATGACCTACGAGAACAATGGGCAGCAGTATGTCGGCGTCCTGTCCGGCATCGGCGGCTGGGCCGGTATCGGCCTCGCGGCGGGCCTCACCGATCCGAACGCCGGTCTCGGCGCGGTCGGCGGCTACGCGGCCCTCTCGAAGTACACGGCACTCGGCGGTCAGCTGACCGTCTTCACGGTGCCGAACCAGAGTGCTTCCGCCAACTAAGCTTTGAACAAAAGCTGCGAAGGACGAGCCCCGCGAAACATCGCGGGGCTCGTTCGCTGAAAGGGACTGCTTACCGGGATTTATTCCCGACTTTGCCGCAGGATACGGCATAACGCCGCGGGCCGACTGTCCAAAGCGTTCCTTGCCGGGTAGCCAAGGATTGCGTCGCGTGAAACCGCTTCGTTCGCCTCGGTTCCTGTCCGAGACGGCAGAGCCCGGCGCCGGGGCGATTTCGTCCCCGCCCAACCCGGCTCGCGTTGCTGGCGCCGTGTGCACCGGAAGCGACGAAGCCAGTCAAGAACTGTCGCGCTTCGCATGGTGTTTCGAACGTCAGCGAAGGCTTCAAACGGCATCTCGGTCGCAAGGCGTCGAACCCACGTCAGTCCGCCCTGCGCAACCTGTTGAGGACTCGCATGAAGACAAAGTTGATTGCCTTTGCCGGCGCGTTGCTCCTGTCGGCGTCCGGTTTCGCCCTGGCGCAGAACTCCGGCACCACAATCGTCCCCGCAGGCCAGACGGCTGGCGGTGGCGGAGCGGCCGCGGCAACGGCGACGGACGCCGGTCAGGGCGCCGAAACCACGCCGGCAGCCAGCAGCCAGAACGAGGGCGCAACGCAGGACGGCGCCAGCTCCGGCGGCCAGAGCGCCGAAGTCACTGAAGTTTCCGAAGACGCCGAGATGGCCAGCGCCGAGCACATGAAGCCCGACGCTCACCCGTCACTCGACACGGCGAGTGAGGGCAATGAGCCCACCGAAGGCGATCTCGGCAAATATCTCGATCCGGCTGGCAACCCGACCTACTTCGTGAACGAGGAGGGAGAGGCCGACTGGTACGCTTGGCGCGGTTACAAGAAGTACACGGCGAACTGCATGCAGTGCCACGGCCCGGACGGTCTCGGCTCTTCCTTCGCGCCGAATCTGGTCGAACAACTGCAGACGCTCAGCTACTTCGACTATGCCGGAATCGTGGTCAGCGGACAGCAGAACAAGTGGAGCACGTCCGGCAATTCGATCATGCCGGCCTGGGGCGAGGACCCCAACGTGATGTGCTCGCTGGACGCGATCTACATCTATCTTCGGGCCCGTGCCGACGGCGTCGTCGGGCGTGGTGAGCCGAAGCGCATCGGCAACAACAAGGAGGCTCAGGAAGAGGAGTATTCTTGCCTGGGATTTTAATCGATGACGAGTCTTGATGGACTGAAGAAATTCGGCATCGCAACTTTCGCCGCGCTCGCTCTGTCGAGCGCGGCATCTGCGCAGGACCGCGAGTTCGGAGGCGAGATCGAACTCGTCGATCCGGACGTGTTCCGGGTCTGCGCCGATCCGAACAACATGCCCTTCTCCAACGAGGCCGAAGAAGGCTTCGAACAGGCGGTTGCGCGTCTCCTGGCTGAAAAGCTAGGGCGCAGCGAGGTGTCCTACACCTATTTTCCGCAGGCCACCGGCTTCGTGAGGATGACGCTGGGCTCCAATCTCTGCGACGTGATCATGAGCTATCCGCAGGGCGACGAGCTCGTTCAGAATACCAATGCGTATTATCGCACGTCCTACGCGCTGGTCTATCCGGAAGGCGGTGATCTCGCCGGCGTGGAGACGCTGGAGGACGAGAAGCTGAAGGACAAGCGGATCGGCATCGTCGCCGGTACACCGCCCGCAACCTATCTCGCCCGCGCCGGCCTGATCGGCAAGGCGAAGCCCTATCAGCTGATGGTCGACACACGCATCACCAATTCCGCCAAGGCGATGATCGACGATCTCAGCGCCGGCGAAATCGACGCGGCGGTGCTCTGGGGGCCGATGGCGGGCTACTACGCCAAGACTGCGAGCGAGGATTACACCGTCGTGCCGCTCGTTCACGAGAGCGGCGGGCCGGCCACGACGTTCCGCATCACCATGGGCGTGCGGCCGTCGGATCAGGAATGGAAGCGCACCCTCAACCGGGCGATCCAGCAGAACCAGACCGAGATCAACGACATCCTCCTGTCCTATGGCGTTCCGCTTCTCGATGAAAGCGACAGTCCGATCGAGCCGTCGAATGCGGCAGCGATGACGGATGATCCCGTGCCGTCAGACGGTGAGATGCAGAAGGCACCCGAGGATGCCGGTGATGCGGTGGAGCCTGAAGCAAGCACAAAGGGTTGAGCCGATGACTGCCGCCTCCGCGACCCCTGCCGGTGTCACCACACATCGCGACCGGGCGCGGATGGGAGCAAGATTTGCCGCGGTCATCGCCACGACCGCGGCATTCTCGTTTCTGGGCCAGCCCATCGCCGGCTCCCTGGCGTGGGCCGAAGACGGTGCCCACGCGACAGTCGATGTGCCCGAGCCGGACAATTATCGTATGTCCGACTATCGGGCGCCGGTCCCTTCGACGCTTGCAGGCGGCACCGTGATCGGCATCGACGACGCCATCTCGCTGCACGAAGCTGGCGCTCTCTTCGTCGACGTTCTTCCCCGAGCGCCGCGACCGAAGGGCCTGCCGGAAGACACGATCTGGCGCCCCGAACCGCGCCAGAACATTCCTGGATCGATCTGGCTGGTCGATACGGGTTATGGGGAACTCGCCCCGGTCATGGAGCGGTATTTCTTCGATGGCCTCGAGCAGGCCACGCAGGGCGACAAGGCTGCGCCGGTGGTCTTCTACTGCAAGCGGGACTGCTGGATGAGCTACAACGCCGCCAAGCGCGCCATCCGCGATGGCTACACGTCAGTCTCCTGGTATCCCGAGGGCACGGACGGCTGGGCTGAGGCCGGCCGGCCCCTGGAACCAGTCCAGCCCGAGCCTCGCCCGGACGAGTAAAGCTTGCAGTTGCCTCTTCGCGGGAGACGAATGGCCCATCGCCCTTCGAGATTCTCCCGGCTTTGGCGGCCTCGCACATGAGCGTGGGGTGGCCGATTTCTCTGGCCTGAGGTCGAGTTACGACGACAGCAGGTCCGCGTATTTGTCGCGCAGGACGTTCTTCTGCACCTTGCCCATCGTGTTGCGCGGCAGTTCGTCGACGAAGACGACGCGTTTCGGTTGCTTGAAGCGGGCGAGCTTGTCACGCAGTGCGGCGACAACCTCGTCTTCCGTCATCTTACGCTGGGCGACGACAACACCGACGACGCCTTCGCCGAAATCCGGGTGCGGCACACCGATGACGGCGCTCTCGACGACGCCGTCGAGCTCGTCGATCACGAGTTCCACCTCCTTCGGATAGACATTGTAGCCACCGGTGATCACGAGATCCTTGCCGCGGCCGACGATGGTCACATACCCATCGGTATCGACAAAGCCGAGGTCGCCGGTGATGAAGAAGCCGTCCTCGCGGAATTCCGCCCTGGTCTTTTCCGGCATCTGCCAGTAGCCGGAAAACACGTTCGGACCCTTCACCTCGATCACACCGATTTCGCCCTGGGGCAGAGTCGCGCCAGTCTCGGGGTCGGTGATGCGAATCTCCGTGCCCTTGAGCGGAAAGCCGACAGTGCCCGCCCGGCGCTCCCCTTCATAGGGGTTGGAGGTGTTCATGTTGGTCTCGGTCATGCCGTAGCGCTCGAGAATGCGCTGGCCGGTCCGCGCTTCGAAGGCGCGGTGGGTCTCGGCGAGGAGCGGGGCCGATCCGGAAGTGAAGAGCCGCATATGGGCGGTGGAATCCCGGTTCAGCCGCTCGTCGGCCAGAAGCCGCGTGTAGAAGGTCGGAACGCCCATCATCGAGGTTGCCTGCGGCAGGTAATGGAAGACCGCGTCCGGGTCGAACTTCGGCAGGAAGATCAGGCCGGCGCCGGCGATCATCGCCGTGTTGGAGGCGACGAACAGGCCGTGCGTGTGGAAGATCGGCAGGCAGTGGAGAAGCTCGTCCTGTGCCGTGAAGCCCCATGTGTCCCGAAGAACCTCCGCGTTCGACAGGAGGTTGGCATGGGACAGCATCGCCCCTTTCGAACGGCCGGTGGTGCCGGAGGTGTAGAGGATCGCGGCCAGGTCTTCCGGGGTCCGGGCGACCGTCTCGAATCCGGTTTCCGCGGCAAGCGTCTTGTCGCTGAGCGAGCCGGCGCTTTCATCCGGCGAGTGCCAGACGCCGAGGGTCTCGATCACGGCGCCCGCCTTCTGCGCGACGGGTTCCAGCGCGTCGCGTTTCTTCGGATCGCAGACAAAGATACGCGGCCTGGCGTCGGTCAGGAAGTATTCGATCTCCGCCGGGGTGTAGGCGGTGTTGAGCGGCAGGAAGACGCCACCGGCGCGCACGGTGCCGAGATACAGGATCAGCGCCTCGATCGACTTTTCCACCTGAACGGCAACCCGGTCGCCGGGCTGCAGCCCGAGGCCCGTCAGTACATTCGCGAAGCGCCCGGAAACATCCTCCACGTCCTGGTAGGTGAAATGGCGTCCGTCCGGAAGTAGCGCGAAACGCCGCTCGGGTGTCTTGCGGCCGGCAGCGGCCAGCCCGTCGAACAGAGTGTTGGTCATGCGACGTCCTTCATCGTATGTCCGCTGCGGCCGGGCAGAAGGCCGGTGACGCCGCGGCTCGCGGCGATCTCGGCGTCGGCCGCGTAGGCTTCGTGCCGTTGTTCGACGCGGGGCAGGTCGTAGAGATAGTTCACCATCAGGCCATAGGCCTGTTTGAGGCCGCGCGGCGAGGGATCGCCCATATGCATGATCCGGTTGAGCATCGCGCCATTGCCAAGATGGAAACGGGCGACGGGATCCTGTGGTTGTCCGTCGCTGCGCTTGGCGCGCAGGAAATAGCGGGCCGCGAGCGACAACATGCCCTGACGGGCCTCGTCCACCTTTGTTGGGTCGGCGTACCAGTCATTTTCCCCAATGACCTTGAGGGTCCGCTTTTCCGCAGGCTCCAATCGTTCACGAAGTTCGTCGGGCAGGCCCTCCAGCCAGGCGGCGAATCCGGGCACCGGCGAAAGCGTCACGAAGGTCTTCAGGGACGGGATTGTCTCCTTGAGGTCTTCGGCGACCTGCTTGATCAGGAATGAGCCGAACGAGACGCTGGCGAGCCCCTTGTGGCAGTTGGAGATCGAATAGAACACGGCGGTCTGCGCTTCTTCCGGCGCGAGCACATTCCTTTCGCTGTCCAGGACCGAGGCGATCGAAACCGGGATTTCGTCGGTGAGCGCGACCTCCACGAAGATCAGCGGGTCGTCGGGGATCGAGGGGTGGAAGAAGGCAAAGCAGCGTCGGTCGGCGGGCTGGAGGCGCTGGCGCAGCGCGTCCCAGTTTCCGATCGCGTGGACGGCCTCGTAACGGATGATCTTCTCCAGGATGCTCGCCGGGGTGTTCCAGTCGATCGGCCTCAGCATCAGGAAGCCGCGGTTGAACCAGGACTGGAACAGATGCCTGAGATCCTTGTCGACCGGCCCGAGCCGCGCGGGGTCCTCCCGGCAGAGCGGCAGCAGGCGTTCCCTGAGCTTGACGAGTTCGGCCGTGCCGCCGGGCGCGAGATTCAGCCGGCGGAACAGTTCTTGGCGCGGCGGCTCGGCGATCCGTTGCAGGACGCCCAGCGTCTCCGGTCCGGGCTCGGCCGCGTAGGCGGTGGCTGCTTCCGCGAGTTTCACCGGATCGGGCGCGAACTCCTCGGCCAGCATGTGGAAGAAGCGCTTGATGCCCTTTTCGTCGAGGGCACGAACCCCGTTGATGATCTCGGCCGCCATGCGCACGCCCGTCGCCTCGCCCGGCGAGGAAACGAGCCGGTGGCAGAGCGCCGCCAGTTCCGTGAGTTCGAGCGAACGCGGCGCTTCTTCCCCCGAGAACCACGACCGGGCGCCGATGGAACTCAAAAGGTCGGAGAGAAGCGAAACGCGGCTCATAGTTCGGGTCCCATGATCAGGTCCGGCAGGAACAGTGCGATCTGCGGGAAGAGGCATAGCGCGACGATGCCCAGCACCATGCACAGGACATAGGGAATGGAGCCTCGCAGGATCGAGCCCAGCGAAATGTCCGGCGCAATGCCGTTGATCACATAGAGGTTCAGACCGACCGGGGGCGTGATCAGGCCGATCTCCATGTTGATCGTCAGAACCACCGCGAACCAGTAGGGATCGAAGCCGGCATTGGTGACGATCGGCAGAAGGATCGGCGCGGTCATCAGGATCACGCCCACCGGCGGCAGGAAGAAACCCGCCACCAGCAGGAAGACGTTGATCACCGCCATCAGGACCCAGCGGTTGACCTCCATGTCGGCGATCGCCTGGGCGACGGTCTGGGTGATGAAGAGCGAGGAAAGGGCGAAGGCGAAGAGTTCCGCGGCGCCGATGATCAGCATGATCATCACGCTCTCTTTCAGCGTGTCGCGGAAGATCACCGGCATCTGCGAGAACTTCCACGAGCGCGAGAAGATGCCGTAGACGATCGCGACCAGGAGCAGACAGAACAGCGCGCCCACACCCGCGGCCTCGGACGGCGTCGCGACGCCGCCATAGAGGACGTAGAGAACGCCGACGATGATCGCGAGGAAGGGGAGAACCCGCGGCAGTGCCGAAAAGCGCTCGGACATGGTGAAGCGCTGAGTGAGGTCCGACAGGCCCAGGCCCTGACGTTTGCAGGCGATGATCGTCCAGGCCATGAAGAAGGCGGTCAGCATGAAGCCCGGAAGCAGCCCCGCCAGAAAGAGTCGGCCGATCGAGGTCTCCGTGGCAATGCCGTAGACGATCATCGTCACCGAGGGCGGGATCAGAATGCCCAGCGTGCCGCCGGCCGCGATTGATCCCGCCGCGATTTCGGACGGGTAGCCGCGTTGGCGCATTTCCGGAATGCCCATCTTGCCGATGGCGGCGCAGGTGGCCGGCGACGAGCCGGAAAGCGCAGCGAAGATCGAGCAGGCGCCGAGATTGGACAGGACAAGGCCGCCGGGCACACGGTTCAGCCAGCGATCCAGCGCTTCATAAAGGTCGCGGCCCGCCGGCGAGGAGGCAACCGCCGCTCCCATCAGGATGAACATCGGAATGGCGACGAGACTGAAGGGAGCGAGAAACCCGAAGAACTGCTCGCCAACCGTCTCCAGGAAGAACCCGCCATAGACCATGTAGAGCGCGCCCATCGAGACGAGGCCGAGGGCGAAAGCGATCGGCATGCCGATGGCAAGAAGCGCCAACAGCGCAACCAGCATGACAAGGCCGGAGATGAGCGGCGTCACGGGCGGGTCTCCTGAGGCGATGTCGCTTCGAAGGCTTCCTGGGGTGTGTGGCTCACCTCATCGCTGCCGTCGAGGCTGAGGCGGATGATTTCCGCGACGTATTGGAGGGCGAGCATGACCGTGCCGACCACCATCGGCAGGGCTGGCATCCAGAGCGGCACGGCCCAGACCGTCTCGCTGGTCCAGTCGTTGACCCACGCTTCCTCGAAATAGAACCAGGCGGCATAGGCGAGAAGAACGACGAAGACGAGCGACAGGAATGCCGAAAGAAGCTGCATGATCAGGCGGACGGGCCGGGCTGCGGCGATCTGCAGGAGGTCGACATTCACGTGACCGCGCACGATCAGCACCCAGGGCGAGCCGAGAAAGGTCGCTGCGACGATCGCATAGGCGGTGTATTCCGTCTGCCAGATGGTGGACTGGTTCAGGACGTAGCGCACGAAAACCATGTGGCAGACCGAGAGCACGGCCGAGAACAACAGAATGGCGGCGAAGACGCCAAGCCCGCGCGAAATCGCGGAGACTGCCGCAATATAGAGGCGCATGGGCGCTCTCCGTCGAGGCCGAGACGTGAAGAGCAGCGCCCCGGATAAGAAAACAATGTCGGAATGGAAACGGGCCGCCGGTGATTTCCGGCAGCCCGCGAAAAGCAGTCTGTGCTTATTCGACGGCGAGAGCCGCGTCGATCAGTTCCTGACCGTTCGGAACCTTTTCGGCGAAGTTCTTGTACGACGTCTCCTGGGCGATGTTCAGCCAAGCGTCGTAGTTCTCCTTGGACATCTGGACGACTTCGACGCCGTTGTCCTTGTAGGTCTTGATCAGATCCTCATCGAGCTTCTTGGCCTCGCCGGCGAAATAGTCTTCCGCTGCCTGGCCGGCGGCCATCACGGCCTGCTGCTGCTCTTCGTTCAGACGATCGAAGGTGCGCTTCGACATCAGTATCGGCTCGTACATGAACCACAGCGCGTTCTCGCCCGGTGCCGTGAGGCACTTGGAGACTTCGTAGATGCGGTAGGAGACGAGCGAGCCCGACGAGGTGTTGGCGCCAGTCAGAACGTTCTGCTGCATGCCGGTGTAGATTTCCGACGACGGCATGGAGGCGATCGAGGCGCCAGCGCCGGCGAGCATCTCCTCGAAGGCTGGTCCCGCTGCGCGCAGCGTCTGACCTTGCGCGGAATCGGGCGTGGTGATGCACTCCTCGGAGGATACGAAGCCGCCGGCGAGCCAGGCGTCGGAAATGACGATTGCTCCGGCGTCCTCGATGATCTTCTTGATCTCGTCCATGAAGGGCGAGTCGTTCAGCCGCATGGCGCGGTCGTGATTGCCGACGAGGCCGGGCATGAGCGTCGCGGAGAATTCCGGATGGCGGCCGGAAGCGTAGTCGAGCGGGAAGGCGGTCAGGTCGACCTGTCCCTTGGTCACCGCGCCCCACTGATCGCGCGGCTTGAACAGCGATGCGCCCGGGAAGACCTGGACGGACAGACCCACATCGGCCTTCTCCAGTTCCTCACCGATGAGCTGCACCATTTCGTCGCGGACATCGCCTTTGCCGCCGGGCCACTGGTGCGAGGCGCGCAGCGTCATGTCCTGTGCGATCGCCGACCCGGTGAGCGCAGTGGCGCAAACGGCGGACAGCAAGATTGCCTTCATTGTCATTCCTCCCAATTTTTCATGCATTGCAGGCTCCTCCGGCCCTTGTGATCAGCCAACACTCACTTGCACACTCTGTCAAGGAGATTGTATACGATTTCCATGAGTTCGTTTGTTCACAGGCCTTTCCACGTGTCGGATGTCAGTTCGTCGAGCGTCGCGTCCCGCTCGAACACACAGCGCGGCGATCACTCCGCCCCCAATAGCAGCGGACAAGGCGACGCCTCAGCCGGGGCGGGGCCGCAAGACCGTCCCCGCGCGGTCGGAAGGCCCGCCCGTCCCCGAGCGGGCGAAATTCGCGACTTTCTCGAACAAGAAATCGTGACCGGCGAGCGCCGGCCGGGGGAACGGCTCGACGAATCCGCCGTCGCGGCGCGGTTCGGCGTGTCCCGCACGCCGGTTCGCGAGGCGATCAACCAACTCGTCTCCGCCGGTCTTGTCGACCAGATCCCCAATCGCGGCGCCTTCGTGCGCGGCATGGGGCTCGCCGAACTCGTCGAGATGTTCGAGGTCATGGCCGAGCTTGAGGGCATGGCCGGGCGGCTTGCGGCGCGTCGGATCGGGGAGGGCGAACGCAAGCGGCTCCGCGAGGCGATGGCGGCCTGCGCCGAAGCGGCCGAATCCTCCGATACCGACGCCTATTATTACGAGAACGAGCGTTTCCACCAGGCGATCTACGATTCCTGCGGCAATGCCTTCCTGGCAGCGGAGGCCCGGCGGCTGCACATTCGCCTGAAAGCCTACCGGCGGCTGCAGCTCAGAGTGCCGCAGCGCATGCGCCAGTCGCTCGCCGAGCATCAGCGCATCGTTGCGATGATCGAGGCCGGCGATGGCGAGGGGGCGGAAGCGGAACTGAAGTCGCACATTTCCGTCCAGGGCGAACGCTTCGCCGATCTGGTGGCGAGCCTCAAGGCACCGCTGCCGCGCGGATGAAACGTCTCGGAACCTTCCGAAATCACGGTCTCTATCGAGGTTCAGCGCCGTCGCGAACGGCGATCGAGGGCCGGACGCGGCGCTCCGTGCAACATTCCGGCGGCTGCGGGATTAGCCCCCGAGCAAAGGGCCTTTGAAATGGTCCGAACCTTGAGGAGACAGTCATGAAGAAGACGCTTGCTTTCGCCCTTCCCCTGCTTCTGGCCGCGGCACCCGCTGCAGCCCAGACCGATGCCTCGGGCTCCAGCGACATGATGGAAGGCGCCAAGACGGTCGAGATGAAGGGCGCAGACGGCGGCTCGATGGGAACTGTCTCGTTCATTCCGACGCCACAGGGCGTCATCCTCGACGCAAACCTGTCGAACGTGCCGGAAGGAACGCACGGCTTCCATATTCACGAGACCGGACTTTGCGAGGGCGACTTTTCCTCCGCCGGCGGGCACTACAATCCGACCGACAAGGATCACGGCTTCCTGGCCGAAAACGGCCCCCACGCCGGCGACCTGCCTAACATCAGCTCCGCGAACGGGACCGTCCGGGCGGCCGACTTCACGCCGCTGGTCACGATGACCGGCGGCGACGCGCCGCTTGACGACGATGACGGATCAGCTCTGATCATCCATTCGGGTGCCGACGATTACATGTCGCAGCCTTCCGGCGACGCGGGCGACCGGGTTGCCTGCGGTGTGATCTTCCCGCCGGAGTCCTGATCGCCAACGGCCAAGGCTTTCGAGCATCATCGGAAATGCGACGGTCGCCCCTGTGGCGGCCGTTTTTGCGTCGGCACATCCTGGCCAAAGCGAAGGGCCATGGCGCACCATCAAACGCGCCGCGGACTGCGCGACCCTCTCAATCCTCCGGCAGCCAACTCTTCGGCTTGTAGCCGGGCAGTGCTTCGATCCGCGCAAGCCAGGCGCGGATGGCCTCGTGGGCCGAGAGGTCGAATCCGCCTTCTTCGGCCGTCGCCGTATAGGGATAGAGTGCGATATCGGCGAGGCTTGGCCGTTCGCCGCCAAAGAACGACTGCTTTCGCAGATGCTGTTCCATCACCTGCAGCGCCTGTCGCCCACCTTCGAGAGTCAGGCGGAGCCGCTCCTCGGTCGCTGCGGCCTTGCGATGCGGATAGATCGACAGGGACCGCCGCACGGCGACGGTCACTTCGTGGCCGTTCTGCTCGAAGAACATCCAGCGCAGCATCGTCGCCCGGTCGAAAGAATCGTCCGGAACGAAGGCGGTGCCCTCGCCGAGAAAGGTCAGGATGGCGTTCGACTCCGGCAAGGTGCGGCCGTCGTCCAGTTCCAGGAGCGGGACCTGCCCGGCCGGGTTCTTTACGAGATACGCCTCCGAGCGGGTGGTGCCGTCGAAGGTCGAAACCTCGACATGGCGAAACGGTCGACCGATCAGCGCCATGAGCAGCCGCGGCTTGTAGCAATTGCCTGAGTCGGCCATGCCGTAAAGGGTGATCATAGTCGGGCCTGTTCCTTCATTTGTCTCGAGCTTGCCCGTCGGAGGGCCGCCGCGCCAATTCATTCTCGTGAAGTCACCCATCAACCGTAGTGGCGACGAACGGGACTTGCGCGTGCGACGAGCCTCGAAGCGGCTTGCACCTTCCCTTCGCGAGGACTAGGGTCCGCGACGTTTTGCGGCACAGCATGGCGCCGTGCCCTCATCCTGAATCAGCGGAGTTTTCGAAATGGCGTTTCTTGCCGCCGCCCTCGATCGCGTGAAGCCTTCGGCCACCATCGCCGTCTCTCAGAAGGCCCGCGAACTCAAGGCGAAAGGCCGCGACGTCATCGGGCTCGGGGCCGGCGAGCCGGATTTCGATACGCCGGACAACATCAAGGCCGCGGCGATGGAGGCGATCCGTCGCGGCGAGACGAAATACACGCCCGTCTCTGGCATTCCGCAGCTTCGCGAGGCGATCTCGAAGAAGTTCAAGCGCGAGAACAATCTCGACTACAAGCCGGAGCAGACGATTGTCGGCACCGGCGGCAAGCAGATCCTGTTCAACGCCTTCATGGCGACCCTGAACCCGGGCGACGAGGTGATCATTCCCGCGCCCTACTGGGTCAGCTATCCGGAGATGGTTGCGATCTGCGGCGGCACTTCGGTCTTCGTCGAGGCGGGAATTGCGACGGGCTTCAAGCTGACGCCGGAAGCACTGGAAAAGGCGATCACGCCGAAGACCAAGTGGTTTCTGTTCAACTCGCCGTCCAACCCCTCGGGGGCGGCCTACACGCATGACGAACTGAAGGCCCTCACCGACGTGCTCCTGCGCCATCCCCATGTCTGGGTGATGACCGACGACATGTACGAGCATCTCGTCTATGGCGACTTCACCTTCGCCACTCCGGCTGAGGTCGAGCCGAAGCTCTACGAGCGCACGCTGACGGTGAACGGTGTGTCGAAGGCCTATGCGATGACCGGCTGGCGGATCGGCTATGCGGGCGGGCCGCTGACGCTCATCAAGGCGATGGACATGATCCAGGGCCAGCAGACCTCGGGCGCATGCTCGATTGCCCAATGGGCGGCCGTCGAGGCGCTGGACGGGCCTCAGGACTTCATCGAGACCAACCGCAAGATATTCGAGGGCCGGCGCGATCTGGTCGTCTCGATGCTCAATCAGGCGAACGGTGTCGACTGCCCGTCGCCGGAAGGGGCTTTCTACGTCTACCCGTCCTGCAAGGGCCTGATCGGCAAGCGCGCGCCGAGCGGAAAGACGATCGAGACGGACGAGGATTTCGTGACCGAACTCCTGGAAACCGAAGGCGTCGCCGTTGTCCATGGCTCGGCTTTCGGACTGGGCCCGAACTTCCGCATTTCCTACGCCACCTCGGAGGCGTTGCTGGAAGAGGCGTGCTCGCGCATCCAGCGCTTCTGCGGCTCGCTCGCCTGAGCGCTGCCTCTCTCAGAGTTCAGCTGATATTGCAGGTCGCCGTGGCCCTTGGCCGCGGCGACTTTCGTTATGCGGGAAGCGCGGGCAAGAAAAAAGCCGGGTTCGAAGAACCCGGCTGAGCGTGGTCTTGAAAAGACCCTATGGGAGGAAACAGCCGGAGACGATCGACTGGGAGGAGGTGCCGATCCGTCCGACTGAGAAAGAGAATAATATCTCAGCGTCGATGAGCAATCTGTTTCACGGCATGGCAGCTATGCGCGAGTGTAATAGCTAATTTTTATCGAACGAAGAGAAAATAAGAGAAAATACAAAAGTCGCAATAGAAAAAATCTATCATGCGTCAGCGAGGCATGAGCGAATGCGATAGCTCCGGTCAGTTTGCCCTTCGCGGCGTGACGACTGAAGAAAGGGCTCGTCGGAGAGCCATTAACCCTGTCCAGCCATTTTACCGGTTCGAAAGGCTGTGATCGGTCTGCACCCTTACCGAAGCCCAGCGAAAGACTTAATCTCTCCTTAACGAGGATCGCCCCGCCTCCGGGCGAACCGTTTCCGAGAGGATCCCCACAGGATGAGCGCATCGCAATCCTACACATTGCGCGGGCAGGTCACGCGGCTGGATGCGACGACGCGGGTGACGCTGGCCGTTCTGGCGCTCGCCAGCGGCGTCTACACCTATCTCGGCGTGCGCGAACTGCTGGACGGCACCGTCAACACGGTCTTCCTGGGCGCGATCATCTATTCCTCGGCGGTCTCGGTCGCGATCTACGCCTTCTGGTCCTACCTGATGCGCCTGATGCCGCATGTGCGCCATCCGAGCGGCCGGCGCATGCTCTATCTTGCCATGGCGATCGGTTCGGCGATGATCATCGCCATGTCCTCCTGGCTGAACGCCGCGGCGCTCGCCGGGGCGGCGGCGCTGGAGCAGCATCTGGCGGTGACAACCGAATCCTACCAGCAGAAGCTCAACGAAGCCCACGAGAACGCGCTCGCGGCCCAGAGCCTCCTGCCGGATATCCAGCTCGCCTCGCAGCGATTCTCCCAGCTTTCCGATCAGGAAGCACGATCCGGCGTGCTGACCGGCACGTCCGGGTCGGGAACCGTCGTCCAGCTCCTCCGCCAGATGTCGAGCCAGCTGACCGGCCTGCAGCGGGAGATCGAGGGCTCGCGCGAGCAGGTGCGCACGCTGTTCGAACAGGGCGGGGAGCATCTGTCTTCGATGCGCAGGCTGGTCAGTTCGCAAGGGCCGATCGCCGAACGCGCCAACGCCTATGCCGAGGAAGCAGTGGCCCTCTCCGGCCTCCTGACGGCGCTCGAGCAGACCTCGGTGGCCCCCGCCGTCCGCCGCGCGGCGGAGGATCTGGGCGGCAGTTTCATCGCCCCGATCGCCGATGGCAGCGATGCCGATCTTAGGGAGCGCCAGAGCCGCGTCGTCGGCACGATCGAGGCCGCGGTGCGGGCGCAGAGCGATGCGCTGGCCCAGGCGGCCGACGAGATCCTGGCCCGGCCAATGGTCGAACCCCTGCGCTTCACGCCGCTGTCAGCGCCGGAAGCGGTGATCCGCTATGCGCGCGATTTCATGCCGTCATGGGCGGGGGCGATTTCCATCGACCTCCTTCCCGCCGTGCTGATCTTCGTCCTGTGCATCGTCCAAGACGTGATCCGCCGCGAGGAAGGCGAGGAACTGGAACTCGGCGGCGATATGAGCGCGGCCGAACTGATGCGCGCGCTCCGGATCCAGAAGCGCCTGCGGGCGACTGAGGCCGGCCACGGCGCGGCGGAGGCGGAACACGGCGCCGATGCGGACGAACCGGTCCATCCGCCGGACGATGACGACATCGTCCAGCGCAATCGCCCGGCCGGTGCGACGCCGTTTCCCAAGACGGCGGCCCGATGAGGTCTCGCTCTGACCGCATCGCCGGGGCCGGGCGGCGATGATCGGCGACGAGAAATCGCCGGGCTGGCTGGAGCGCATGGTGCTGGCATTGCCCGAAGGCGCCGTGTTGCGCTGCGTCTTCGTCGCGCTTCTGTCGGTCGCGGCGGGAATCGTCTTCATCGACTATCGGGAGATCGCCGAGGCCTCCCCCGATGAAGGGCGGATCAGCCGAACCACGCCGCTGCCGCTAGACCGGCCGAAGCCCGGCGATCAGATCCGCCCCTATCTGCCGCGCACCATGCCCGTCGCCCCCGATCGCGGCGAGCCGAGCCTGCCGGGCTATGACGGCCCGGTCGAAGGCGAGGCGCTGGCCGAGCCCATGCGGTTCTTTTCGGGGCCGGATGGCCAGGTCACGGCGATCGGCCGGATCGAGATCGGTACGGCGGAGGCGATGCGCGAGTTTCTGGCGAGGCCGGAGGCGGAAGACGCCAAGGCCATCGTCCTGCATTCACCCGGCGGATCGGTGGCGGATGCCATCGAAATGGCGCGCGACATTCGCGGGTTGAAGCTCTCGACCGCCGTACCGGCGGACGGCTATTGCGCCTCGGCCTGTCCGCTCGTCTTGTCCGGCGGCCTGACGCGCAAGGCCGGCGAGGGCGCCTGGGTCGGAGTGCATCAGGTGTATGCCGTATCCGGTGCGGAGCCGGGTCTCGCCTCGACGATCGACCGCTCCATTGCCGAGATCCAGGCGACGACCGCGGAATGCCAGGAACTGCTCGTCGAGATGGGTGTCGATCCCGCTTTGTGGATCAAGGCGATGCAGACCCCGGCCGCAAGCCTCTATGTCCTGACCGAGGAGGAACTGGCGGCATTCCGTTTGGTGCGGCCGTTCCCCGACGGCGAGAGCTTCATCGGCCCACCGGCGCCGCGCTACCCGCGCTTCGAGGCGCTTCCGCCGGAAGCGCCCGATCCGGAACCGACGGCGTCCGAAATCTCGGATCGAGAACCGGCTGCGCCGGTCTCGCGTCCGGGCGACGACGCGGAAGAGGTCCCGGGGTCAGCGTCCTGAGAGTCCGCCCCGTCAGATGTGCCGTTCGAGGGATTTGATGCCGCGCAGGACGATCAGCGTCACGAAGACGGCCAGAATGGCGATCCGGAACTCACCCAGTCCGCAGGCCAATCCCACCGCGCCGGACAGCCAGAGAGAGGCTCCGGTCGTCAAGCCACGAACCTCGCCCTTGGCCTGAATGATCGCCCCCGCGGCCAGGAACGCGACGCCCGAGGTGATGGCGCCGATCATCCGGATCGGATCGGCACGAACCTGATCCGCGTCGTAGAGACTGACCAGCACGGTCATGAGAAGCGTGAACACACACGCGCCGAGGCCAACCAGCATGTGCGTGCGCAGGCCCGCCGATTGCTCCTGGTGCTCGCGCTCGAACCCGACGGCACCACACAACACCGCCGCCGCCGCAAGACGGATAAGGTCGGACCATAATTCCGGCCAGTCGACAAGAGACGTCAATTCACTCATGCCCGACATAGGGCGGAACGACCGATATGGTTCCACCGGCGAGGGAGTTTTGCGACCTCCATTCGATCAGGAGGCGTGGTCGCTCGTTGCCTCCCGCAGAAAGGCGCTCAGCGAGGCCAGCGCCGGAGCGCGATACTCTTCGCTCTCTTCGAGGGTCTCGTGTCGCGCGCCTTCGACAAGAAGCGTCGTGACCGCTTCGCAGCCGACCTTCTTCAGCGCGGTTTCCAACTCGGTGATGGCGCGGCCTTCACGGGTCGCCGGATCGGCCGTGCCGCCGACGAGGTGGATCGGCAAATGGGTCGGCAGTAGCGACAGACCGGCCTGCGATCCTGCCTCGAAGATCAGCTGGGTGATGTCCTGCATCATCGAGATGGTGGGCGTGAAGCCGCATAGCGGGTCGGCGATATAAGCATCGACCGCCGCCGGATCGTGGCTCAGCCAGTCGAACGGCGTGCGGCGCGGCTCGACCGATTTCGCCCAGGCGTCGAAGGTGGCACGGCGGGCGAGATCGCTGGCGACGTCGGATCCTTTCAGAGCCTTCTCGGCCTTGAGCGCCCAGCGCCCCACCCGGCGCTCGACGCCGGCCGAAAAGTCCGCGTTCCACACGCACAGTCCGGCCAGTTCGCGGCCGAAGCGCTCGCCGTAATTCAGGGCGATGTGGCCACCCATGGAGTGGCCGAATACGACCACCGGCAGATCGGGATGCGTCTCCAGCGCATGGCGGTGGACGGCGCGACAGTCCCGCAGCACCGCCTCGGCGCCATGGTTCCGCGCGAACCGTCGTAGCGGGGCGTCCGGCGCGACCGTGGAGCCGTGACCGCGATGGTCATGGGCGTAAACATGAAAGCCCAGCGCCGCCATTTCTCGCGCAAACCGGCCATAGCGACCGGCATGTTCGGCCAGACCGTGCAGGACCAGGAGGATCCCGCGTGCCGGCGCCCTGGCCTGCCTGTAATAGACGTGCAGCGTCGCGCCGGATCGGCTGTCGAGCGAGAATGCCGTGTCGAATGCCAAATCGTGCGCGCCCCCGAACCAGTTTCTGGCAGGGGAGCTAGGCTTCGTTCCGGTCTGTGCCAGAGCGTGGGCCGGGAATGCGACGCCCCCAATCCTCGATCGTCATTGTGGTGCAACCCTGAGGAGCCTATCGTGATCTAGCGTCGCTACAGGGAGGATCACGATGCGCAGGCTTGCCTTGGTCGTTCTCATGTTGGCCGCCAGCCAGGCCTTGCCGGTATCGGCTGCGGCGCAGGAGCCGCTTGACGGCTTCGTCATCGCGCGGCAGGCCTGTGACGCGACCCCATCCATTCGCAATGCCGAGAATGAGCGCGGCACCACGCTTACTGTCGGTCAGGCCTACGAACTCCTCGGCGAGAACCGCGCGAACGGCTCGCACTACTATGTCGAAGTCCCCGGAACGAGCCCGTCGCGCCGCTGGATCGAAAAGCGCTGCGGCGACTGGGTCAAGCTTCTTGCGCGGGGCGAAGCCTTCGATCGTGGAACGCCAGCCCCGGGCACAGGGTCCGACCAGGGCAGCGGCAATGGCGCAAGCCAGCCGGTCGCTGACGAAACAGGCGCGGGTGCGGGCGAAGGAGCCGAGACCTCGCGCGAACTGGCGCGGACGCTTGTGTTGGCGATCAGCTGGCAGCCGGCTTTTTGCGAGCGGGCATCGAACCGGCCGGAATGCCGGAGCCAGACCGGCGATCGCTTCGATGCCGACCATTTTTCGCTCCACGGTCTCTGGCCGCAGCCGCGCCGGGTGGAATATTGCGGGGTCGCCCCGTCCGACAGGGCAGCGGACCAGGCCGGAAGCTGGGGCGAACTCGATTCCGTCGCGGTAGACGAGGCCACGCGCCAAGAACTTGCCAGGCAGATGCCCGGAACCCAGTCGCATCTCGATCGACACGAATGGGTAAAGCACGGCACCTGTTACGGTACCTCGGCCGACGAATACTTCGATGATTCGCTCGCGGTGCTCGAAGCGATCAATGCCTCGGCTGTCCGCGATCTGTTTGCGGGCGCGGTCGGGGAGAGGTTGACGCGGTCCGAAATTCGCGCCGCGTTCGATCAGGCCTTCGGCCCGGGTGCCGGCGAGCGGGTCCGCGTTTCCTGCAGCCAGGATGGCGGCCGGACTCTGATCGGTGAACTCACCATCGGCCTCGTGGGCGAGATCGAAGCCGAGCCCGATGTCGCATCACTGATGGCGGCAGCGCGGCCGACCAATGGCGGGTGCCGCGAAGGTCTCGTCGATGCGGTCGGACTCCAGTGATGCGGCTGCAGAAGCGAAAGTAAAAGATGCTTCGCATCGAGCTTATGCCACCTTTGCTCGGCTTGATGTCCGGCCGAATGCGGCTGACACGGGTTGAAGCGGTGATTTCTTCGGCGTTATAGTCTGTGGCATCGGTGGCAGGACTGAACTCGATCCTATCCCGACTGTCAGGATCGTTTTTCACGATTTGTGCGGTCGTCATCCTGCCGCAGCGGTAATGATGGCAAGACCGGAGACGTGCTCCCATGTCAGGCAAGGCTGCTTTTGCCGCGCTCCTCTCGTCATGGTTCGCAGTGTTGGGGCTCGTTCTGACCGCGCTCGGACCCGCCAGCGCCGAACAGAAAAGCTTCGGCCCCTTCGTGGTCGACAGCACCAGGCCCGAGGTCATTCGCCTCGATGGGGTGATCGACAGCCGCACGGGGCTGAACTTCCGCTATGCGCGCCGGGCAGCGCCCGATGCCGATACGCTGCAATTGAACAGCCGGGGCGGCTCGCTGATCATCGCGCTTCTGATCGCCGACGAGATCTTTCAGGACCAGATGAAGACGGTGATCGGCGAAGGCGATGTCTGCCTTTCGGCCTGTTCCTACATCTTCCTTGCCGGCAACCAGCGCCAGGCGAGGGGGCAGCTGGGCGTCCACCAGATCTCCTCGTCCACCGGCAACGTGCAGGCGACGCAGACGGCGATTTCGGATATCGCCGAATTCCTCAACCGGGTCGGGGCGCCGCCGGAGATCCTGCCGATCATCTTCCGGACGCCGCCCGACCAGATGTATGTCTTCGATCCGGACGAACTGACGAATTTCGGCATCAACAAGCTGGCCGCCCTCGAGCCGGCGCCCCAACCTTCGCCTGCTCCAGCCCCTTCGCCGGACCCCGTGCCGTCACCGATCCCCCGCCAGCCGGCCCCCGCGGTCGACGCGCCGAACAGCGCTGTCGATGCAGCGCAGCGCAGCCAGGCGGAAGCCATGCTCAAGCTCGGCCTGCGTTATGCGCAAGGGACGGGTTTCGCGAAGGACGAGGCGAAGGCGGTCGAGCTCTACACGCGCGCCGCCGAACTCGGGAGCGCTCAGGCCCAGTATTTCCTCGGTTCCCGCTATGCCCACGGCAATGCGGTTCCCGAAGATCATCAAAAATCGGCCTTCTGGTATCAGAAAGCCGTGGATCAGGGCCATGCCGGCGCGATGCTCAATCTCGGCGTCAAATATGCGCAGGGCAAGGGCGTCACGAAGGACGTCTCCCAGGCCATCTCGCTGTATCAAGGCGCCGCAGATCGGGGCAAGACGCGGGCGATGCGCTATCTCGCCAAGCGCTACGCAGACGGGGACGGCGTGCCGCAGGATCTGCGCCGGGCCGTCGACCTCTATCGTCAGGCGGCGGAGAAGGGCGACGAGAGGGCGCAGTTCAGCCTGGCCGTGCGGCTGGCGAACGGCACCGGCGTGCCTAAGGACGAGCCTCAGGCTGTCGCCTGGTACCAGAAAGCCGCGCAGAAGGGGCACGTCGTCGCGCAGCGCTATCTCGGTCGTCGTTATGCCAAAGGCGACGGCGTGCCGAAGAGCGACGAACAGGCGGCCTACTGGTATCGCAAGGCGGCCGAACAGGGCGACAAGGACGCGCAGTTCAGCCTCGCCGTGCGGCTGGGCAACGGAACCGGCGTGGCAGAGGATCAGACAGAGGCGGCCGCATGGTACCAAAAGGCCGCGCTTCAGGGACATACGGTGGCGCAACGCTATCTCGCCATACGCTATTCCAAGGGGCGCGGCTTGGCCAAGGACCCGGAAGAGGCTGTGCGATGGTATCGCAAGGCGGCCGAACAGGGCGACAGCGCGGCCCAACTCAATCTCGGTGTCATGCTCGCCAAGGGCACCGGGACGCCGCGCGACGTTTCGGAGGCGGTGTCCTGGTATCGCAAGGCGGCCGAGGGCGGGCATGCCGTGGCCCAGCGCTATCTGGGTGCGCGCTACGCCAAAGGCTCCGGCGTGCCCAAGGATGCCGCTCTGGCCGCCGAGTGGTACCGCAAGGCGGCGGATCAGGGCGATGCGGACGCCCAATTCAGTCTCGGGCAACTCTACGAGAACGGCAGCGGCTTGCCGAGGAACCGGTCCGACGCCCTCGAATGGTATCGAAAGGCCGCCGCGCAGGGTAACGAAGATGCGCGGAAAGCACTGGCGCGGCTACAGTAGTTGCGATCCGTGCTCCATACGCGGACCTCGACGACCCGCATCGAACAGCTTGCTGCTCCGTCCTAGAGACGGTCAGCGCAACAGACTCTCGATCGTATCGCTCGACTGCACGGCCGCGAATTCGATCGCGAAGCCGTCTTCCAGATGACGCACGACACGACCATGCATGGCGCCCAGCGTGATGCGGGAATTGAGCGCCGGGCGAACCGCGGCCTGCAGTGCGGCACCGGAGAGCGAAAGGTCGATGATCTTGACCTGGTAGCGGCGGCCATCTTCCAGCACGACCTCCACTCGCGGATCCTTCGGCGCGATACGCTGGTGACGGCGATCTTCCGGCAGGTCGAGTTCGGCGCGATTGGCGAACCAGGTGAGCTGCGCGGCGAGCTTTTCGCGCTTGCGGTCCGAATTGACGAGATCCACGGCGAAACCACCGGAGAAGCTGCGCACGACGCTGCCTTCGAGGCGACCGATGTGATCGATGTAGAAGATGATGCGCTCGCCGATTCCCGGTTCCACCGGCGTCAGGACGGAGATGCCGCCAGGCGACATGTTCTCCACACGGCACGGAAATTCGGAGAAATCCTCGCGCATGAACCGCCCGAGAAGGTCGAGCTTGACGCGGGCATACCGCCGCTTTTCGACGAACTCGGCCTCGGGGGGGGGAATCATCATGTTCATGGCTTCGGGCGCTCCCCGCTCGCGTGGTCCTGATGCACGCCCCAAGATTAGCTGAAGAGGGTTAACGATCGGTTCGTTCTTGTCGCACGTGCAGGCGTCGACGCTGGGGAGCAGGGATGAGGGCGGCGAAAGGAGCAATCGCGAAAGGTAAAGAAAAGCTTGCAAAACGCGCGCGGCGTTAACCAGGCATAAGAGATCGCGTTGCCGTTTTCGCCTGAAGAAGCTAGTGCGTAGCTCGATGATCTTGGTCTCCGTAGCGTAACGGCGGAGGTCGCGTTTACCGCCGGCCGCCGCCATTTCAACCGCCTTGCACTCTTTCTGTGCGGGCGGTTTTTTTTGCCCGCGCCTGGGATGCTACTGCATGTCCGGGTCGCGCTGGGCGCCGGCAGGACCATATGAAGAAGGCCAACCGATGGCCGACGGGATTGCCACGGGGACGGCGGACCGACGAGATGTGCCGCAAAGGGGGAACGCGTGTCGCAAGACGAACTGATCACCGACCGCGGATCGCGGCCGCCGCGGCAGCACCCGCCGGCCTTCAACGTGCCCGGCATCATCCTGGTTCTCGTGGCGGCCTTCGGCTTCGTCCATGCCTTTCGCACGCTCTGGCTGGGGCCGGTGGCCGGTTCGCAGTTTCTGCTCGACTTCGCCTTCGTGCCCGGCTGTTACGGAGCGCTGGAGGAAGTCTGTCATCTCCGCAGCCCCGGCGCCGATCTCTGGTCGGTCGTCACCTATTCTTTCCTGCACGGCGACTGGACGCATTTCGGGGTCAACACCGTCTGGCTTCTCGCCTTCGGGACGCCGGTGGCGCGTCGTCTGGGGACGCAATGGTTTCTCGTCTTCTGTCTGGTCGGTGTTCTGGCGGGCGCAGCCGCCTTCTATGTGGTCAACCCGACACTCGTCGTGCCGGTGATCGGCGCGTCGGGCGTCGTGTCCGCCCTGATGGGGGGCGCTTCCCGTTTCGCCTTCGTTCGCCTTGCCCCGGGCCGGGGTCTGGACGCCGGGATCAACGAGCCCTGCGTCCCGATCCGCGAGGCGCTCGCCAATCGCACGGTGCTCGTCTTCGTGATCGCCTTTTTCG
This sequence comes from Jiella marina, assembly GCF_024359545.1. Classification (GTDB taxonomy): domain Bacteria; phylum Pseudomonadota; class Alphaproteobacteria; order Rhizobiales; family Rhizobiaceae; genus Jiella. The sequence continues at coordinate 77,440 of NZ_JAKQZG010000009.1, read as the reverse complement.
CCACGAACTTCTTTCTCGGTGCCGGTTTCGCCGGGGCGTTCGGGGGCGGGCAGGTCGCCTGGGAGGCGCATCTCGGCGGCTTCCTGCTCGGCTTCCTGGCCCTGCCGCTCTTCGATGAGCGAGCAAGGCTCAGGCGGTGAGACTCGGATGGACCGCCCGTGTCCGGTTCCGGCCGCGGGAAGCAAATATGCGAATCCGACCCGAGAAATGGTCTTGCCGTCGCCACGAGCCTGTCACACCATCACGGTGATGACTGTAGGGAGGTTCGTATGACAGTTGGACATATTCTCGAGACGAAAGGGGGGGATGTCTTCACCTTGCGGCCGGAGGCGACCCTCGAAGAGGCGGCGAAGGTTCTGGCGGAGCACCGGATCGGCGCGATCGTGCTCATGGATGAGTCCGATCATGTCGCGGGCATCGTGTCCGAGCGCGATATTGTACGCCTCGTCGCCAAGGCCGGCGCGGAGAGCCTGACGCATCCCGTGCGCGACGTCATGACGCTCAAGGTCGCCACCTGCTCGCGGGAGACCTCCATAGACGAAGTGCTGGCGATCATGACCCACGGTCGTTTCCGGCACCTGCCCGTGGTCGAGGACGGCAAGCTGCTCGGAATCGTCTCCATCGGTGATGTGGTCAAGAAGCGCATCGAGGATGCCGAGCGCGAGGCCGAACAGATGCGCGAATATATCGCCGCCGGCTGACCGGCGGTTCGCGATCATCCGGAAGGCGGGTTATGCCGGGCGGCGACGGCTCGTCCGGCAGCCTGACGTGCCGCAGTGTTTGCCGGGGGCGCGGGCCTGTCCCGCGACTTGTATCAGGTCACGGTCGGCGGGGCGCCATGGGGTTGAGCCGGCACGGTGCCCGGCTCGCCCCCCGTTTCGGCCGACTTCGCGGCCGCGGCCCTTTCACGGTCGATGCGGCGCTTGCGCTTCGCCATGATGTTGAGGAACTCGACGAAGCCCGAAAACGCCATCGCCGCGTAGATGTAGCCCTTCGGCACGTGGAAGCCGAGGCCGTCGGCGATCAGCGTCGTGCCGATCATCAGGAGGAAGCCGAGGGCGAGCATGACGATGGTCGGGTTCGCCTCGATGAAGCGCGACAGCGGTCCGGAGGCCACCAGCATCAGGATGACCGCAGCGACCACCGCGATCACCATGATGCCGATCTCGTCGGTCATGCCGACGGCGGTGATGATCGAATCGACCGAGAAGACCAGGTCGAGGAGCAGGATCTGGAAGATGATCGCGCCCATGGTCACGGTCGCGGCCTTGCCGACCATCGTGTCCTTGTGGTCCTCGGGATCGACCGAATGGTGGATCTCCTTGGTCGCCTTCCAGACCAGGAAGAGACCGCCGGCGATCAGGATGAGGTCGCGCCAGGAAAACCCATGCCCGAAGGCCTCGAAGAGCGGCTCGGTAAGCTGGACGATGAACGCGACCGTCGACAAGAGGCCCAGCCGCAGGATCAGCGCGAGGCCGATACCGATGCGCCGCGCGGTTGCGCGCTTGTTCTCCGGCAGCTTGTTCGACAGGATCGAGATGAAGACGAGATTGTCGATGCCGAGCACGATTTCCATGATCACGAGCGTGATCAGCGCGGCATAGGCCGACGGGTCGGCGAGGAAGGCGAACATGTCGGCCATCGGGGCTCCGGGCGCGAGGTGGTCGAACGATTGGCTCAAGGCTCTTGGCAAGGGTGATGCCGCGAGCGCGAGCGCTTGAAATGTGGCGCTATGTCAGGAAGGCCAGTGGCCCGCTCACCAGAAATTGGGCAGCGAATTTTCCAGCCGCGGCCCGACCCTCACAGCCGCAACCTTTTCGGCGAGGCCGGTGCGATCGGAAATCTCGACGGCAAGACCGGCGATCGTCGCGGGGCCTTGTGCGGCTTCGAACCGCCCGCGCGGCACTTTGGTGAGGAAGCGGTTGAGCGGCTCCTCCTTCTCCATGCCGAGGGAGGAATCATAGTCGCCGCACATGCCGGCATCCGACTGGTAGGCCGTGCCGCCAGACAGGATCTGATGGTCGGCCGTGGGGACATGGGTGTGCGTACCGACCACGACGCTTGCTCTGCCATCGAGGAAATGCCCCATCGACTGCTTCTCGCTGGTCGCTTCGGCATGGAAGTCGATGATCACGGCATCGGCCTGTTCGCCGAGGGGGCAGGCGGAGACGAGTTGGTCGGCAGCGGCGAAAGGATCATCGAGATCCGGCGTCACGAAGAGCCGGCCCATGATGTTGGCGACCAGGACACGGGCGCCGTTCTTCGCCTCGAACAGGCCGCTGCCATTGCCGGGCGCCCCCCTTGGGTAGTTCAGCGGCCGCAGGAAACGCTCCTCGCGGGTCGAAAATTCCAGAGCTTCGCGTTGATCCCAGACGTGGTTGCCGGTCGTCACCACATCGGCGCCGGCCGTCAGCGTCTGGCGAAAGATGTCTTCGGTGATGCCGAAGCCGCCGGCGGAATTCTCGCCGTTGACCACCACGAAATCGAGCCGATAGTCCGAGACGAGGCCGGGGAGGGCGGAAAACACCGCGTTGCGGCCGGAGCGGCCGACCATGTCGCCGAGAAAGAGAAATCGCATCAGCCGCTCTTGGCCCGTTTTGCCTGATCGAGCTTGTCGAGCGCGGTCTTGACCGCCGGCCGGGAGCCGACACGCTCGACCCAGTCCATCAGTGCGGAGAATTGCCCTGCGCCCTGATCCTTCAGCCCGGAGATGCCCGAACGCACCCAGCCGAAATTGATGATGTCGGCAATGGAATAGTCCCCTGCGAGATACTCCCTGTCCTTCAGATGGGAATCGAGGACGCCGAGGAGCCGGATCGACTCGTCCCGGTAACGCCCGATCGCATAGGGAAGGCGCTCGTCGGCGGCGCTGTCGAAATGATGCCACTGGCCGAGCATCGGACCGGTGTTGCCCACCTGAAAGAACGTCCAGGAGAGCGTCTCGACACGCTCGGGACCCTGCGAGGGCAGAAACTTCCCCGTCTTCTCCGCCAGGTAGATGAGAATGCTGCCGGATTCGAAGACGCGCTGGTTGCTCGCCTCGCCCTGTTCGACCAGCGCCGGGATCTTGCCGTTGGGGTTGATCGCCAGGAAGTCGGGGGTCTTCTGCTCGCCGCCCGAGATGTCGATCATGTGCAGCCGATAGTCGAGCCCGCATTCTTCCAGCATGATCACCGGCTTTTCGCCGTTCGGCGTTTGCCAAGTGTAAAGGTTGATCATGAAAAATCCTTGGATCGACGTCATTCAGGGTGATCGCGGGGAACGTAGGACGACCGCCCGACGGAAAAAGGTTGGTCCTGGGGCCGAGGGGACAGGAGGATGGGAAGTATGAGGGAGCAAGGCACGAAAATCGTTCGCCGGTGCGCCGGACTGGGGTTGGCCGGGGCGCTCGCGATCATGCTGGCCGCCTGTGCGGCGAGCCCGGGTTCGGTCAACGTCGCAGCCACCCAGACGGTGCCGGTGGACCGGCAGCTCGCGCTGTCGTCGATCAACGCCTTTCGCGCCCAGAACGGCCTGCAGGCCCTGCGCTTCAACACTCTCCTCGACAAGGCGGCGGAGCGCCAGGCGCGCGCCATGGCGGCGCGCGGCGATCTGAGCCATTCGGTCGATGGCGACCTGCCGAGCCGGGTGAAGGCCTACGGCTATCAGGTGAATGCGGCGGCCGAGAATATCGGCTGGAACTATCGCTCGACCCCAGCCGTCATCACCGGCTGGAAGAACTCGTCCGGCCATCGCAAGAACCTGCTCAATCCCCGGGTGACCGAGATCGGCTTCGCCGCCGCCATGGGCGCCAATGGCGAGCCCTATTGGGCGCTGATCCTGGGGGCAGCCGACGAACGGCCCATGCCTGCAGCGATCAACGCGGCGCCGGGACGATCAATTCCGTTTCCGTTGCGATGACATCCAGCGGAATGTCGTGGGGCTCGACCGGAACGCCGTCGGCTTCCTGACAGGCGAAGGCCACGCCGATCAGCGTCGGCGAAATGCCCTTAGCGCGCAGGGCCGAGATCGCCGTATCGTAATAGCCGCGACCATAGCCGATCCGGCCGCCCCGCCGATCGAAGGCGGCGAGCGGGACCAGCATGAGCCGAGGATCGAAAACGGCGGCATCCGCGCCCGGCGCGTAGGTGCCGAAGCCCTGCGGCTCGAGCGGCGCGCCGCGCACGAGTTCGCGAAACTGCAGGGCGCCTTCGACGATCGCCGGCACGCAGAGCCGCGCGCGGCGATCCGCGAAGGTCATCATCAGCGGCCGTATATCGATCTCGGAGCGGATCGGCAGGAAGCCGGAGACGATGTCCGGCGTGTCCGTCACATCCTCGGCAAGCCGGTCGCAAACGGCCAGGGACGCCTCGATGCGTGTCGCCTCGTCCATCGCGTCGCGGCGCGACAGGGCGGCGCGGCGAACGGCTTGCTTCAGGCTCTTCAGGTCGTCGGTCATGGGCGCTGGCCCGTCGGTCGAGTGTCAGCGACGGGCGGTCTGCCCGCGGAGGAGGGGAGATGGCGAGCCACCCGGCCGATGGAGAAGTCGATCCCGGGAACCTACAACGTAGGTGGGCGCCGTGTGCCCCGGCCCACGAGCCGAGGCAGGGACAGCTCCCTTCGGAATGACTAAGGCCCCGAGGAAAAGTTACTCCTGTCGCACCGCGCAGCCCGCCGAGACCCGATATAGGCTAGGGACGAAGTCGCCGAAAGGGGCATGACGAGAGAATGCCACAGCGAAGCCGCGTTTTGCGATATGCTTTGCGCCGACTGGATTCGAGAGCGACATGACTGAGCGAGGCAAACTACGCGACTGGAGGCGGCGGGACCGGCGAACGGCTCCTCGGCTCGTCGCGCAGATCTTCCTCGCCGTCATCCTCGCATTGGTCTCGGTGCCGATGTCATCGGTCCAGGCGGCTGATCATCCGAGCATGCCGGCGCCTTGTGGCGGGCAGGCGGGCTGCGAAACGCAACGAACGATCGTTCACGCAGCGTCCTGCGATTCCTCCGGCTGTCTCGCCCTGCAGGCAGGGCCCTGCACTATGCACTGCGGGCTATTGGCCTTTGCTTTCGATCCCGAGGCGAGCCGCCCGCAAATCCTCAGCCGCGCCGCCTTCGGCACCGCTGCGTTGCGTCTGAACGGCCGTGACGTCCCGGTCTCGACCGGACCGCCGCGCATCCGGCGAGCCTAGCCTCTCCACGGTCGCCCACTCCTCCCGGACATCGCCGCAGGCTGCGGCTGTTTCGTTGCGTGGAACGCACGGGCGATCATCCCGAACGACTTCATCAGGTCCGTAAAAACATGAAAACCCAGAGAATTCTCATCATCGCCGGCGCCATAGCGCTCGGCGGCTTCCTCGTCTGGCGGATCGCCGGCCCCGGATCCAGCGCCGAGGCGCGCGATCACATCGTCGACGTCACCATGCCCGCTTCGCTGAGCCAGCGTGCCGTCGAGGGGGAGGAACTCTTCAGCCAATATTGCGCAACCTGCCACGGCGACAACGCTGCCGGGACCGACAGCGGCCCGCCGCTCATCCATCGCATTTACGAAAGCGGACACCATGGTGATCAATCGTTTCTGATGGCGGCCATGTACGGTGTGCGCGCCCATCACTGGAAGTTCGGCGACATGCCCCCCGTCGAAGGCATCACCGAAGCCGAAGTGGCCGATATCGTCACTTATGTGCGGGAGGTACAGCGCGCCAACGGCATTCGCTGAGACGCACTGGCGCCTGGTGGCCACCCGGTGTTTCATCGGGCGTCGCGCGGCCCCATATTGTGAGCGAGCGATAGGGTGGTCACCCGATGGACGGGCCACCCGACGATGCAAAGCCTCGCAACGAAGGAGCGGACGATGGATCATCATAGCTTTCCCGTGACGCGCACCGATGCCGAGTGGCGCGAAATGCTCACGCCCGAGCAGTATCAGGTGATGCGAGGGCACGGCACGGAGCGTCCCGGAAGCTGCGCGCTTCTCGACGAAAAGCGGGCTGGCACCTTTTCCTGCGTCGGCTGCGGCCAGCCGCTTTTCGTGGCCAAGACGAAGTTCGAAAGCGGCACCGGCTGGCCGAGCTTCGACACGCCGGTGGAAGGCGCCGTCGAAACGACGGAAGATCGCAGCTACGGCATGGTGCGCACCGAAGTGCACTGCAGCCAGTGTGGCAGCCACCTTGGCCACGTCTTCCCGGATGGTCCGCCGCCGACGGGTCTGCGCTACTGCATCAACGGCGTTGCCCTCGATTTCGAACCCGACGAGGCCTGAGCGGCGGTGGCATGACAGGCGATACGCGCTGATATAAACAAGCAAGAGACGATTGCTTGCTTGCGATCGGAGTAGCCGGCAATGCGCGTAACGAAGCTCGACGAGCGCAAGAACATGGAAGCGGAACGCCGCAAAGATGCGGCGAGGAAGCTGATCGAGCAGCTTCGCCGCTATGCTTTGGAGCATAGCGGTCGTTTCCATGTGTTCGGCTCGGCTGCCACCGGCATGGTGCGCCACGACAGCGATTTCGATGTCCTGGTCGACTTTCCTCCCGAGGCGGAACATGACGCGTTCACTTTCGTCGAAGAGCTTTGCGGGACGTTGCGCCTGCCGCTCGATGCCCTGAGCTCCCGCACGATGTCCGAGCGCTTCATGCGACGAAATCGCGCGACCATGACAACGTTGGGCGAGGAACGGCCGGTGGCATGAGTGGTGCGCGATCGCTGGTGATCGGCCCTGTCCGGCTCCCGACCTTGCCTTATCTCGCCCCGGAGCTTTTTCCATAGCCGGGTTCGCGGATGACAGAGTATTTCGCCTTCTATGGGACGCTGATGGACAATGTCGGCGATCCGCATGCGCCATCGACGGCCGGCCTCGTGAAATTCCTCCGACCCTGCCGGCTTGCGGGCACGCTGCGGTCCCATGGGCGTTACCCCGGCTTCTTCCCGGCCGCCGGAGACGAGGCAGAACCGACTGGCGTCGTTCGTGCGGAACTCTACGAGATCCTCACGCCCCAGGCCTTTGCGATCTTCGACGGCTGGGAGGAATACGATCCGCGGGACGAGGCGAACTCACTCTATCTCCGCCGGCGGGTGAGGCTTTACGACGCCGATCTCGAAGCCTGGGTCTATGTCTCGCAGCAATCCGATGCGGATCCAGTGGTGCCCGAAGGCGACTGGCGAGCCTATCAGGGCGTGCGTTGAGCGGGCGGGCTCGGTACTCGGCCGGATGCCGCGCGCTTGCATGGTGTGAGCGTTTCGATCTATCGGAACTCCCTCTTTGGCGAAGGTGGATTGCACGATGTCGATTGCGGAAAAATCGTTTCCCGTTTCCTGGGATCAGTTTCATCGCGATGCCCGGGCGCTGGCCTGGCGGCTGGCGGGACTGCAGACGGAGTGGCGGGCCATCGTCTGCATCACGCGGGGCGGTCTGGTTCCAACGGCGATCATCTCGCGCGAACTGGGCATCCGTCTGATCGAGACGGCGTGCGTCGCCTCCTACCACGACTATACCGAACAGGGCGAACTCAAGGTCCTGAAGGAGATCTCGGCGCCGCTTCTCGAAAATGGTGGCGAGGGCATTCTGATCATCGACGACCTGACCGACACCGGCAAGACTGCCGGCATCGTCCGTGCCATGCTGCCCAAGGCGCATTTCGCGACCGTCTACGCCAAGCCGAAGGGGCGGCCGCTGGTTGATACCTTCATCACCGAGGTCAGCCAGGACACCTGGATCTACTTCCCGTGGGATCTCGGCTTGTCGTTTCAGGCACCGATCGGCAAGGCGACGGCCGGCTGAGGGGAATATGCCGGCTGCAGACCTCCGCGAAGCCGGTCATCGCTTTGGATCGGCGAGCTTCAGTTCGGCCCTGAAAAAGAGACCTGAAGACGTCCAGTCCCGCTCCATCGTCCCGCGCATCTGACGCAGGACAAGGGTTTCGAGGAGTTCGGTCCCGAAACCTGCTCCGTTCTGCGCGTGGGTCGCGGACTGGCTACCGACCAGCCGTTCCCGCCACTCGAGCCGGATCCTGTTTTCGGCTTCGTCAAACTCCCACTCCACCGTCACACCCCCCGGCGAGCGTGGCGCGAGCGCCCCATGTTTCGTCGCATTGGTCGCGAGCTCATGGAGAATCATACCGATCGTCACCGTATCGTCCTTGCCCACGAAGACATCGGGTCCGCGAATGACGACATTGGTACCGATGCCGAAATGCTGCAATTCGGCGCGCACGATATCGGTGAAGATTGCCCCCTGGCCGTCCTGATCGGCGAGCAGCGACTGGGTCTTCGCCACCGACGCCACCCGTTCCAGGAGGTCGCTGCGGATCTCCAGCGCGTTCTGACCCTCGCGTACCGACAGGAGAATGATCGCCTGGATTGTCGAGAGCGAGTTCTTGATCCGGTGCTCCATCTCTCGGGACAGTAGCCGCGTATTCTGTTCCAGCCGCCGGCGCCGCTCGACCTCCTCGCGCCACGACAATTCCGTGGCGAGGATGGCGAGAAGGTCCTCAAGGGTCGCCCGCTCCTCCTCCGACCACTCGCGTGGTTTGGTGTCGGCGGCAGAAAGCGAGCCAGCGACGGTGCCGTCCGGAAGCGTGACGGGCAGCCCGATATAGGCGCCGATTTCGAGTGACGCCACGCTTGCGTTCTGCGCAAAGCATGGGTCGGACCGGACGTCGTCCAGAATCAGCGGCTTGCCGGTGGCCGTGACGTGGTGGCAGATCGATTGCTCCGTGCGGGCCGTCCGAAAACCTCCAGGGGTGAGCCCGGCGTCGGATCGCGGCGGCAGCCCGATCTCGCTGATGAAGACCATCCGGTCGTCTTCGGCGAGCGAGATGTAGCTGACGGGAACGCGGAGGAGTCGCGCCGCCAGACGCGTGATGCGATCGAACGCCTCAGAGACACCAGGCTCCCTGAGATCGGCCGTCGACAGGCTCCAGTCCGAATCATGATGGCGAGACAATCAGCGTCCTTCCATGGCACCAACAACACGGTGCACGGAGCACGATCCCGCCGCTGACCGACCCGTTAACCGATTCGCATATTTTTACGCGAATTTGCACAATCCGACTTTGGGTCTGTAATGGCCGAATATCAAGGGTTCCGGCTCGTTTCACGCGAGTTTGTACACGGTTTGTGCCGTCAGGCAGGGCCCAGTGTGGCTTTCCCGCAATTGACCGTTTCGCCGGACTCACCTTACCGTTTCCACGCCTTTCGCACGAGATTCGAGGGCATTCGGCTGGCAAGAAGCCGGCTGATCGGAATGGCCGGTGAATTCCGTTGATAACTCCGGCAAGGCCCGGATTTAAGCTTCGCTTAACCTTCGAGAACCACTATATGTAGGGCTGCCGTGTCGCATGCACACAAGATGCGCGACAGGCGAAGTTCTGAACAAGCTGGCAGCATGACCGCGACGGGTCGAGCCTGCTTGTGATTCTTGAGACAGCCAAGCGAGGATGGGGCTCCCATGGGCATGAAGATCGAACGCCGCCACACCAAGGCCGGCGAAAGCCCGTATCAGGCAATCGCCTTCCGGAAAGCGACGAGCGAGATCAGAAACCCTGATGGCTCGGTGGTGTTCCGTCTGGCCGATATCGACGTTCCTGCGCAATTCAGCCAGGTGGCCTCCGACATCCTTGCCCAGAAGTACTTCCGCAAGGCGGGTGTGCCGGCGCGCTTGAAGAAGGTCGAGGAGCACGACGTGCCGTCCTGGCTGTGGCGCTCGGCGGCGGACGAAAAGGCGCTGGCGGAACTCCCCGAGGAGGAGCGCACCGGCTCGGAAATGGATGCGCGGCAGGTCTTCGATCGCCTGGCCGGCACCTGGACCTATTGGGGCTGGAAGGGCGGCTATTTCGAGACCGAGGAGGACGCCCGCGCCTTCCGTGACGAGCTCGCCTACATGCTGGCCACCCAGAAGGTCGCGCCGAACTCGCCGCAATGGTTCAATACCGGTCTGCACTGGGCCTATGGCATCGACGGTCCCAGCCAGGGCCATTATTACGTCGACTATCGCTCCGGTCAGCTGACCCGCTCGACCTCGTCCTACGAGCATCCCCAGCCGCATGCCTGCTTCATCCAGTCGGTCGCCGACGATCTCGTCAATGACGGCGGCATCATGGATCTGTGGGTGCGCGAGGCGCGTCTGTTCAAATACGGCTCGGGCACTGGCTCGAATTTCTCCTATCTCCGGGGCGAGGGCGAAAAGCTCGCCGGCGGCGGCAAGTCCTCCGGCCTGATGTCCTTCCTCAAGATCGGTGATCGCGCGGCCGGGGCCATCAAGTCCGGCGGCACGACGCGCCGTGCGGCGAAGATGGTCGTCGTCGACATCGATCACCCGGATATCGAAGCCTACATCAACTGGAAGGTTCGTGAGGAGGAGAAGGTCGCCGCCCTCGTCACCGGTTCCAAGACCGTGGCGAAGCATCTGAAGGCGATTCTTTCGGCCTGCGTGAATTGCGAGGGCCCGGATGGCGACTGCTTCGATCCGATGAAGAACCCGGCGCTGAAGCGCGCCGTCAAGGACGCCAAGAAGGCGCAGGTTCCCGAGAACTACGCCAAGCGCGTCATCCAGTTCGCGCGCCAGGGCTACGCGGATATCGAATTCCCGGTCTACGACACCGATTGGGATTCGGAGGCCTACCTCACCGTTTCGGGCCAGAACTCCAACAATTCCGTCTCGCTGACCGACGACTTCCTGCGCGCCGTCGAGGAAGATGCCGAGTGGAACCTCGTGCGCCGGACCGACGGCAAGGTCCACAAGACCGTCAAGGCGCGCGAATTGTGGGAGCAGATCGGTTACGCGGCGTGGGCCTCGGCCGACCCGGGTCTGCACTTCAACACGACCATGAACGACTGGCACACCTGCCCCGAGGCGGGGCCGATCCGGGCGTCGAACCCGTGCTCGGAATACATGTTCCTGGACGATACCGCCTGCAATCTCGCCTCGCTCAACCTGATCCAGTTCCAGGAGACGGTGAACGGGCCCGACGGCAAGGCGACGAAGCGCTTCGACACGGCTGCCTTCGAGCATGCTGTGCGGCTGTGGACGATCGTCCTCGAAATTTCCGTCCTGATGGCGCAGTTCCCGTCGAAAGAGATCGCTAAGCTCTCCTATGATTACCGCACGCTGGGTCTCGGCTTTGCCAATATCGGCGGTCTGTTGATGACCTCCGGCATTCCCTATGATTCCAAGGAAGGCCGAGCGATCTGCGGCGCGATCTCAGCGCTGATGACGGGCGTTGCCTACAAGACCTCGGCGGAGATGGCCGGAATTCTCGGCGCCTTCCCTGATTACGAGCGCAATGCCGAGCCGATGCTGCGCGTCATGCGCAATCACGCCCGCGCCGCCCATGGCATCGCCAATGGCTATGAGCAGCTCGCCGTCGACCCCGTGCCGCTCGACCATGCCGCGCTGACCGACAAGCGCCTGTCCGGCCGCGCCAAGGTGGCCTGGACGGAAGCCGTCGAACTCGGCTCGCAGAACGGCTATCGCAACGCGCAGGTCTCGGTGATCGCGCCGACCGGCACGATCGGCCTCGTCATGGACTGCGACACCACCGGCATCGAGCCCGACTTCGCCCTGGTGAAGTTCAAGAAGCTCGCCGGCGGCGGCTATTTCAAGATCATCAACCGCGCCGTGCCGGACGCGCTGCGCACGCTCGGCTATTCGGAAAGCCAGATCGGCGAGATCGAGGCCTATGCGGTTGGCCACGGCAATCTGAACCAGGCGCCCGCCATCAATCCGGGCTCGCTGAAGGCCAAGGGTTTCGAGGACGAGCAGATCGCCGCGCTGAATGCCGCGATGGGTTCGGCCTTCGACATCAAGTTCGTCTTCAACAAGTTCACGCTGGGCGAAGAGTTCTGCAAGGAGAAGCTGGGCTTCACCGATGAGCAGCTGAACGACTTCACCTTCGAGATGCTGCCGGCGCTCGGCTTTTCGCGGAAAGACATCGAGGCCGCGAACATCCATGTCTGCGGTGCGATGACGCTGGAAGGCGCGCCGTTCCTGAAGGACGAGCATCTGCCCGTCTTCGACTGCGCCAATCCCTGCGGGCGGATCGGCAAGCGCTATCTCTCGGTCGAAAGCCACATCCGCATGATGGCGGCGGCGCAGCCCTTCATCTCCGGGGCGATCTCCAAGACCATCAACATGCCGAACGACGCGACGGTCGAGGATTGCACGGCCGCCTACATGCTGTCCTGGAAGCTGGCGCTGAAGGCCAACGCGCTTTACCGCGACGGCTCGAAGCTCTCCCAGCCGCTCAACGCCTCGCTGATCGCCGACGAGGAGGATGAAGACGAGGATCTCGTCGAGGAGACCGCCGCCGCGCTGATCGCCTCGCCGCCCGCCGCCCAGGCGACCCAGGTTGCCGAGCGGATCGTCGAGCGCATCGTCGAGAAGGTGGTGCGCGACCGCGAGAAGCTGCCGAACCGCCGCAAGGGCTATACCCAGAAGGCGATCGTCGGCGGCCACAAGGTCTATCTCAGAACCGGCGAGTTCGACGACGGGCGTCTCGGCGAGATCTTCATCGACATGCACAAGGAGGGCGCCGCCTTCCGGGCGATGATGAACAATTTCGCCATCGCCATCTCGCTCGGCCTGCAGTTCGGCGTGCCGCTCGAGGAATATGTGGAGGCCTTCACCTTCACCCGCTTCGAACCGGCGGGCATGGTCCAGGGCAACGAGGCGATCAAGAACGCCACGTCGATCCTCGACTATGTCTTCCGCGAGCTCGCCGTCTCCTATCTCGGCCGGCACGATCTCGCCCATGTCCAGCCGGAGGACATCACCGCCTCGACGGTCGGCCGGGGCGTCGAGGGCGACAAGCCCGCGCCGCTGCCGATCTCGTCCGGCATGGTGCGCGGCCAGACGGCGAAGTTCCGTCTGGTCTCCTCCAACGAGCCGGCGGGCTCCGCCGCGGGGACGCCGGCCGGTGCGGCGAAGCCCGGCGCCACGCCGGTCACCGCCGCCGCGCGCCCCGCGACGACCGCCGCGTCGAACGTCAACGCCAAGGCGCAAGGCCCCGCCGCGCGTCCAGCGGTCTCCGGTTCGAGCGCCGTCGCAGGGCAGGGCGGCTCGACCGCGACCGCCTTCAAGCGCGACTATGACGAAGCCCCGCTGGCAACGCCGGCCCCCTCGGCCGACACCTCGCCGGCCCAGGGCCTGTTCGACCAGCCGCTCGCCTATTCGGCGAACGACAAGGACAACGCCAACGTCGCCGAAGCCCCTGAGCCCAAGGCCTCCAACGCCGAACGCCGCACCATCGCGATGATGAAGGGCTACACCGGCGAAAGCTGCTCGGAGTGCGGGAACTTCACGATGGTTCGGAACGGGACGTGCCTGAAGTGCGACACGTGTGGGTCGACGAGCGGCTGTAGCTGACAACCCAAAGCCCCGGCGAGTGAAAGCTCCTGGGGCTTTTTTTGGACTCAATGCGAATCGCTACGCCATTCTTCACGGGCGGAACGAGATCCAAGTCAATCCATAGAAAGGAAGAGTAATGTGAAATACGCAAAAAGAAAGCGCCGCGCCGATCTGATCCATCGGCACGGCGCAACTCACCCCAATATTCCCCAGCGAGCGGAGAAATCCTATGGGCGAGATTATTAGTCTCGAAATCTATCGGCGCAAACTTACCGGGAGCTTAACATCGGAGAAGACATCCAGACGTTACGTTATCGCTAGCATTCGGCAGCCCTACACGAGGGCAATGAATGGCCAGTTGATCGAGTGCCGCATCTGGAGTGATGGTTCGACTGAGAATGTCCTCGTACCTCTCAGTCGGCCTTTCGGACAGCATGGCTTCTGCCCTGAGTCTTGATGACTCCTGAGTACTCGCCAGAGCCCTGGCGGTCAATCATGGTTTTTTCCGCGCCGTCTTGGGCGGCGCGGAAAAAGCCGCAGAAAAGACTGGCCTATCACCACCGAGAGACCGCCTTTCCAAACTGTGTCGAAAGCTGTGGAAAACTACGCCCATAGCCCACTCGGTCACTGAGTTTGGAACAAAACAGGAATACTATGCAACTAGAAGAGAGTTTTCTCCTCTGACTAACTATGGAGAGAATGTGATGGCTACGAACAGTGGCAAGGGATATCGGAAAGGCGCAATTACAGCCAGGACTCAGTTTCAGAGGCCTGATGGGCATTTTCAGAAGCGCGACGAGCGCACCGGTCAGTTGATGGAGGTCAAGCAGACTCCCGGCAAGTTCAAGGGCGTGGCAACGGAGCCCGATGGACGCGATACGGAGAATTCCTAACGGGGGCCAATGCCATTCTTGGACAGGAATGATCGATGCGATACGCCGTGGTAATCGAAAAAGCTGGTGACAACTATGCGGCCTACGTCCCCGACCTTCCCGGCTGCATTGCGACGGCTGCGACCCTTGAGGAGGCTGAGCGCGAGATTGCCTCAGCCATCCGGTTTCATCTCGATGGGCTTGCAGAAGACGGGATCGCGGTCCCGGCCCCGGTCAGTCAGGCCCGTTTCATGGAGGTCTGAGGCTCTCGTTACGCCGACGGGCGTCCAACCGCCTGCATCTCTGCAAATGGCGAGAGGGGAGCTTGACGTTTCCGGTGCCGCTATCATGCCTATTCGGTAACGTTCAGCTCCTGTGACTTCATTTCATGACAAACCCCACGCTCAGGATGTTGGGGTATCGCTCATTCAGGTCGTCATCCTCGTGCGCAGCACGGGGATCCATGCCTCGCCGGCTGAGCGGCGTTTCGGTATCGGAAAGGTGCCTGTTCTCCACCGAATCTGTAGCAGAACCGAAGAGGCATGGATCCCCGACCCTGCGGGTCGAGGATGACGGAGTGTTGGTGTTGCGTCGGTGCGGAACATCCTTGACGGCGATACCGCCGCACGCAACGCTCGCGCCATGGCCGGGCACGTCTACATCATGGCGAGTCAAAGGAACGGCACGCTCTATATCGGCGTGACGTCGGATCTTGGACGGCGCGTCCATGAGCACAAGAACGAGATCACGAAGGGTTTCACGAGCCGCTACGGCTGCAAGCGTCTCGTCTGGTACGAGGAGCACTTCGACATTCGCGACGCTATCGCCCGCGAGAAGGCGTTGAAGAAATGGTCCCGGGCGAAGAAGATCGCGCTGATCGAGGGCATGAACCCGCAATGGGAGGAACTCTACCGCGGCTGGGGATGGTAGGCGCGCAACGGCGCCGCCGGCGGTCCTTCGAACAGAGATAGACCCCACCGCTTCGTCATCCTCGTGCGTAGCACGGGGATCCATGCCTCGCCGGCTGAGCGGCATTTCGGTGCCGGATAGGCGCCTCTTCTGCACCGAAGCGGAGTGCGAAGACAGAGGCATGGATCCCCGTCCCTGCGGGCCGAGGATGACGAAGCGGAGAGGGCGGGAGACGCCTCAGAGGCCGGCCCGTCTTCGGGCTTTTGCGCCGCCACATCTCCCGATACGATACCAGCACCACGGAGGGAGGAGCACCACCATGACCGAACACACACACGACACCGCCGAACCCCGCTGGAAGCACGACGGCGTGCGTGTCATCAAGGGCGACAAGCTCGACTCCAACACCGCCCAGACCCCCGGCATGTTCCGCCAGGCGGCGATCAACCATGCCCGGGTCGGAGCGCAGAAGATCTGGGCGGGGACGGTGACGATCGAGCCGGACGCCAAGACCGGCGTGCATCACCATGGCGAACTCGAAAGCGTGATCTTCGTGCTCAGCGGCAAGGCGCGGATGCGCTGGGGCGAGCGGCTGGAATTCGTCGCGGAGGCGGAGGCCGGCGACTTCATCTTCGTGCCGCCCTTCGTGCCCCATCAGGAAATCAACGCCGATCCGGCCGCGCCGCTGGAATGCGTGCTGGTGCGCTCCGACAATGAGGCGGTGGTGGTCAACATCACCGATGTCGATCCGGTCGAAAAGCCGGAAGAGGTGTATTGGGTCGACCCGATCCACAAGCATCCGGGATAGGTGGCCTTTCCATGCTGTCCAGGGCACGCCTGATCGAGGCTTTCACGCTCCTCGGCGAAGATCTTGCCCGGCGGGGTATCTTCGTCGAAATTGCCGTCTATGGGGCAGTGCCCTGATGATGCAGTTCGAGTGGCGCCGCGGCACCGAAGATGTCGATGCCGTCGTTCGTGACGGCTATGACGAGGTGGCAATCCGCCCGTCGATCACCCTTGTCGCGGAGGCAATGGGCCTCGATGAGAACTGGCTCAACAACGCCGTCGGGATGTACACCCCCCTGCATGAGACCGATGATCTCTTCGAGGCGGCTGGCAACTATCCTTCCGAAGGACAACCTGGGCTGCGGGTTCTTCTCGCGTCGTCTCGCTATCTCCTGGTGATGAAGCTGCAGGCCCTGCAAAATCTCGATCGGGGCGACCGCGATCTCGACGTGCCCGATCCTTGGCGTAGCATCTCGGTCTGACAGACATGCGAGCGCTGTGCGAGATCTACGAAACCATTCTTGGCGAGACGCCCTCTGCGGCGGTTCTCTCGTGGCTCTCCTCAATCGTTGAGGAGCGCTGAAGCCTTGAGACCGCAAACGCTCAGCCAGGTGGCGGCCAGGGCAGTCGAGGATCCCTACCGGTATCATCACTTGCTCGAATTTCTGGACAGCTTCTACGGCGCCGATGGAGAAAAGGATCGTCAGGCCGCGATGCTTCGGCCAGAACCTCGCCTCCTGGACAGGCCCGAGGCCGACGCCTTTCTCGGTAGAGCTGGCGAGCACTTGGCAAGACGGTGGGGGCTGCCGATCCCGTCATGGGTGCGCGATGAGCGACGTTATCTGGATCGGCCGATGTTCCTGCCGAGCGATCGGAGCTTGCGGCCCTTCTTGATGGTGGTGAGCCCGGTCGCCTTTCGAACGCGGCTGATCTTCACCGGCCCCGACCCGCTGCAGCGGGCACGCTTTCCTTATCACAAGGGCCTCGTCACCTGCCGCGATAATCTCACCGCTTCGCCGGCAGACGCCGTTCGGTCAGCACGCCGGATATTGCTTGCGAGCCAACCGCTTCGCCGGCCGTTCGGCGACCGGACCGCAAATGGCGACGCTTCGATCGGCCGGATTTGGCGCCGGGCGTCGCTGCCGATAGACTCGAAAGCGAACGCCGCACACATTTTCGGAGCCTGACTCCCATGTTGCCTCGAGTGCTTGCCGCCCTCTCAGCCTTGCTTCTGCTGCTCGTGCCCGCCTCGGCCGGGCCGAAGGAGACGATCGCCGCCCTCGCGCCCTCGGGGCTGGTTCTCGTGCTCGACGAGGAGGGCAACGAACTGGTCGCACAGAATGCGGACCGGTCCTTCGTGCCGGCTTCCGTCGCCAAGCTCGTTACCGCCTGGCTGGCGATGGAGGTTCTGGGGCCGGATTATCGCTTCGAGACCCGGTTCTATCTGGACGAGGAGCGGGTGCTCTATGTGCGCGGCGGCGGCGATCCCTTCCTGGTATCGGAGGAGCTGGCGCTGCTTTCGCCCGATCTCGTCGCAGCCGTGGGCGAGGAGCCGCTCACCGGCCTCGTCGTCGACGCGAGCTATTATCCGGACGATCTGCGCATTCCCGGCATTGAGGACACGGGCGAGGCCTATGACGCCCTCAACGCGGCCTTTGCCGTGAATTTCAATACGATCCACGCCCTGCGCCGCGGCAAGACCGTTCGCTCGGCCGAGGAGCAGACGCCGATCACGCCGCTGGCGATCAGCCAGTTCCGGGCACGGGGACCGCGGAGCGGACGGGGCCGCATCAGCCTCGCCCAGGAAGATCCCGAGGTGGGCCTGCGCTATGCCGGAGAGCTTCTTGCCGCCTTCATCGAGCGTGAAGGTGGGACGATGGAAGGCGAGGTTTCGGTCGGCTCCGTGCCCGAAGGGTTCGATCCGGTTCACGTGCACCGCCAGTCGCGTCCGCTTTCCGGGATCATTTCGCAGATGCTGCTCGGCTCGAACAACTACATCGCCAACCAGATCTTTCTGGAGATCGGCGCCCATCGCCGGGGCGGGCCGGTGAGCCTCGAAAAATCGCTCGCCGTCGCCCGCAAGATTTTCGCCGAGCATGAGCTTGCCGACGGAATCCATCTCGTCGAGGGCTCGGGCATCAGCCGCGACAATCGCTTCACCACCCGCGGCCTGGCCCGTATGCTTCAGGACTTCGCGCCTCATGCCGATCTGCTCCGCAAGACGCGACGCGGCTCGCGCTACAAGACCGGCACGATCTCGAATGTGAAGACCCTGGCGGGTTACGTCAGAACCTCCAGGCACGGAGACGTGCCCTTCGTGATCTCGCTCGGCGGCAACACCGGCAAGCTGCGATTCCGCCTGCTCAATGCCCTTGAGCGCGAGCTATAGCCGCAGCAGCCTGCGTGCAGAGCGTGCCGCGTCGGATCTGGTCGTCGGAATCTCGGTTTGATGGAGAAGGTCTGATGGAGCTGAGGGGGTTGGCCTTTTCATAGGTTAATGAGCGCAAGAGTTATTGGTGCTATACTGGCGCAAATAACCTGAGTAGAAACGAGGCCGCTTGGAACCCTGCGGTGGAAACACTTCGTGCCTGGCACGTGGTAACATCCGGGGGCGGGCAACATGGTTTGACTTTCCCTCTCAACAGTCCTGTATGGGTCCAACCCTTCCTCAAGAAGCTCGGCACGGGGCGCAACTGGCCGATGCCGACGAACGGATCCTGATCGAACTTGCGCGGCGGACCCAGCGCGCGGAGGCGGGAAGAGACATCGTTGCCGAAGGTACCGAGCCGCATTCGATCATCCTGATTCTCGATGGTTGGGCCTGCCGATACAAGGTGCTTCCGGACGGCAAGCGACTGAACACTTCGATCTTTCTGCCGGGAGATCTTTGTGAGCCGTTCGGCGTGCTTCCGCGTTTCATGGATCATGCGCTTGCCACCCTGACGCCGGTGGTCTTCGCCCGCATCCCGCTCTCCGCAATCAGAAGGGCCGCTCGTGAACACCCTCGTATCGAAGAGGCCTTGTGGTGGGACCTGCTCGCCATGACCGCCATCGAGCGCGAGCATATGATCAGCCTCGGGCGTCGGTTGGCGACCGAGCGCCTCGGGCATGTCTTCTGCGAGTTTCATCTGCGCCTGGCGATGGCCGGCCGCGTCGATGGGCTGAGTTACGACATGCCTGTGACGCAGAGCGCCCTGAGCGACCTCTTCGGCCTTTCGGTGGTTCAGACCAATCGTTCGCTGGCTGAATTGCGGCAACGCGGCCTGATCTCTCTGCGCAAGCGCCGACTGACCATTCTCGATCTCGAAGGCTTGCGGGAGTTTTCGTCCTTTGACGGAACCTATCTTCAGACGGCAGAGCCTGTTGTGACCTGATGCATCGCCATCTTTCGTTGAACCGAAGCGACTGACGAGACATCCCATGAGCGATCTCACCACGCGCCTCGCCGAACTCGAGGCCGACAACAGGCGGCTCCGGCGTCTTCTCGATCAGCGTGATGCTCCGGGTGAACTTCGGCACCGGCTGCGCAGCACCGTGGCGATGCTGCGGATGATCATCCGCAAGTCGACAGAGACCGAACGCGACATCGAAATGTATGTCGGCCATGTGGAAGATCGCATGGATGCACTCGCCCGTGCCCAGGCGCAAGCCGACGAAAGCGGAGGCGTCGACCTGCACAAGCTGATCGCCGACGAGTTGTCCTTCTACAGGGCCGGCGAAGGCGAGCAGGTTTCGCTGACCGGGCCCCGGGTGATCTTGAAAGCCAGAGGCGGGCAGGTCTTCGGGCTGGCCATTCATGAACTCGCCGTCAACGCCGTGGAACATGGCGACCTCGGCACCCGGAAGGGACGGCTCGATGTCGAATGGAGCGTTGTGGAGGAGGAAACCGACACGACCCTGACTTTGACATGGCAGGAGCGCGATGCAACCGGCGTGGAGCAGCCCACGCACTACGGTTTCGGAATGGAAGTGCTGACAAAGATGCTCCGCTACGAACTCGACGCCCGGACGGTGTTCGTGTTCGAGCAGGATGGGTTCCGCTGCACCATCCGCGTGCCGTTGACGGAGAAGGTCGGAACCGTGGAGCCGTAACCGCGGCGGGTCGTTCCATGTTTCGCCTCGGCTTTCCCGTGATCCCGGATGTCTCCAGACCGGGCGCTGCATAAGCAGATCCCCGCCAAGCCGGGAGGTTCCTGAGACCGTACTCTCAAGCAGGGTGCAAGATTGTACCGTGAGCGCGAAACGCACTATCATGCGCTCAACTGCAGGGTGGAGCGATGATAGATTTCGGCCCCAGCGGGACGGCCGACTTGTTGCAGGAGGAACAGCAGGACCACCTGTACCTTGAGGCGATCCTTCGGACGATGCGCCAGCCGCTGATCGTGCTGAGCGGCGCGCTTTCCGTGGAACGTGCAAACCGTGCCTTCTATGCTGCCTTCGATGTCGATGAAGCCGAGACAGAGGGGCGCAAGATCTACGACCTGGGCAACGGCCAGTGGGACATTCCCGAACTCAAACGATTGCTCGAAGACATCCTCCCGAATAGCGGGGAGGTGACGGACTACCGCGTCGAGCACGAGTTCGAGCAGATCGGCCGTCGTGTCATGCTCCTGAATGCCTACCGGATGAAGGGCGACGACCGTGACGACAGCATCCTGCTTTCGTTCGAGGATTTCACCGAGCGCGAGCGGGCGCGCGAGGAACTGGAGGGGCAGAAGGAACTCGCCGAGAAGATCGTCGACGCCTCGCGCGACCCGCTCCTGATCCTCACCAGCGATCTGCGCGTCGAGGCGGCGAACGAGACCTTCTACGAGACGTTCAAGGTCGACCCCGCCGAGACCAAGGGGCGCAAGGTCTACGACCTGGGCAACGGCCAGTGGGACATTCCCGAGCTCCGCGATCTGCTGGAAAGCGTGCTGCCTGACAATGATGCATTCAACGATTTCCGGGTCGAGCACGAGTTCGAGGAGATCGGCTGGCGGACGATGGTTCTGAATGCGCGCAGGGTCGACCACTTGCAGCTCATCCTGCTGGCGATCGAGGACAGGACGGACGCCCGCCGCACCGACGCCCGGCTTCGCAACGTGCTCAACGGCATGGACGAGGCTTTCGGTCTGATGGACCACGATTTTCGGATCATCACCCAGAACGAGGCGGCACTGCGGCTCGACGGGCGCTCGCTTGAAGACATCCGCGACCGGACCCACTGGGAGGTCTATCCGGGCTCCGAAGACACCGAACTCGGCCGGCTCTACAAGCATGCGCTGGCCGAGCAGACGCCTGTCTCCCTGGAGCATCGCTACGAATGGCCCGGCGGCAAGATCAACTGGCTCGAGATGCGCGCTTACCCGGTCTCCGAGGGCCTGGCGGTGTTCTGGCGCGATATTTCCGTGCGAAAGGCGGCTGAAGAAGCCCGGCGCGAGAGCGAGGAGCGGCAGGCCTTTCTGCTGCAATTGAGTGACCGGCTCGGTGCGGCGGAGGACGCGGAGGCGGTCATTTCCGTCGCCAGCCGGATGCTCGGGGAACGGCTGGCGGCTTCCCGCGTCGTCTTTGCGGAGATCGACGAGGGGGCCGGTGTCGCGAATATTCGCCCAGGCTGGGCGGCACAAGGTGAGCAGCCCCACCCCACTGTCTTGAAGCTGAGGGATTTCAGCGGGCCGCTGCTGGACGATCTGCGGGCAGGCAAGACGGTTCGTTACGACGATGTCGGGGAACCGCCATACGCCCGGTCCGATCTCGGGGCGCTCGCGGCCATCGGAATCAGGGCCGGCCTGAGTGTACCCTTGGTGGTCGCCGGCCGTTTCCTCGTGAACATCAATGTCCACCAGACTCAGCCCCGCATATGGACCGATGCCGAAGTCGCGCTGGTGGAAGCCGTTGCCGAGCGTATCTGGGCAGCGGTTCAGCGCGCCCGCGCGGAAGCGGCCTTGCGCGACAGCCAGAAACAGATGGCGGTCGAGCTGGAGCGCACGACCCTGCTGCGCAATCTGGCGGAACGCATGGTCACCGAAGAGAGCCTGCCGGCGATCCACGAGGAAATCCTGTCCGCCGCGATTGCCATCACCGGCGCCGACGCGGGGACTGTCCAGCTCTATGACCCCGTGACCAATTCGCTCCTCCTCTTGGTGGCGCGGGGGTTCGAGCGCAACATGACGGATCACTTCCACCGCGTCGACGCCGACAGCCGAACCGCCTGCGGAATTGCGCTCAGGACCGGGCAGCGCACACTCATTGATTTCGATGACGACGGAACCGATGCGGCGTGCCTGATGCATGTCGATGCCGGCTATCACTCGGCGCAGGCGACGCCGCTTGTCTCGCGGACCGGCGTGCCGATCGGTATGTTGAACACGCATTGGCAGGCGGCGCGGCATCGGCCGAGCGACAGCGAACTGCGTTTTCTCGATCTCCTCGCCCGGCAGGCGGCCGACCTCATCGAGCAGCGCCAGGCGCAGAAGACCCTGGAGCAAAGCGAGGAACGTTTCAGGGACGTGACCAGCGCTGCCAATATCGGAATCTTCGACTGCGATCTCCGGACCGGTTACTGCTACTGGTCGAAAGAGATGCGGGAGATCGTCGGCTACCCGCCCGACGCCGAGCCACCCCCTGCGGGCAGTACGCCGGACTTCATCCATCCCGAGGATCGGGCTGGCTTCGACGGGATGGCTGAACGGCTGCTTACGGCAAAGGGCGGCAACAGTCTATCTTATGAGCACCGGATTGTCCGTCCCACCGGTGAAATCCGTTGGGTCGAGATGAAGGGGAGCATCGAGCGCAGCACCGGCCCGTCCGGTCCCGTCCCGAGCCGGTTGCGGGGAACGATCACCGACGTCACGGGGCGCCGACGCGCCGAAATGGCCATGCGTGAGAGCGAGCAGCGACTGCGCAGCGCCGTCGAGGTCGGCGGCCTGGGACTCTGGGACTGGGACCTGCGGACTGGCGTCGTGCACTGGTCGGACGAGCATTTCCGGATGGAAGGTTATGATGTCGGCGAAGTGACGCCGAGCTACGAGGTTTGGGCGGCGCGCATCCACCCCGAGGACCGCGAGGAAACCGAGGCGACATTGCGCCGAGCGCAGGAGACCGGCGTCGAATACGAGCACGAATTCCGCGTCGTCCACCCCGACGGGTCCGTGCACTGGCTCTCTGCCCGCGGCCGGTTCTTCTACGATGAATCCGGATCAGCAGTGCGGATGGCTGGGGCCATCGCCGACATGACGGAGCGGCGCGAAATGGAGGAGCGCCAGAGAGTGCTGATCGGCGAATTGCAGCACCGCACGATGAACCTGATCGGGGTCGTGCAGTCAGTCGCCGACAAGACGGCGCGCACGAGCGCGGACATTGCCGACTTTCGATCCCGCTTCCGCACTCGTCTGGAAGCCCTGACACGGGCGCAGCGGCTCTTGTCCCGGCTGGAAGAGCACGACCGGGTGAGCTTCGACGAATTGCTCGAGGCGGAATTCCTGACGATCGGGGCGATTCTCACCGCGTGACCCTGGACGGCCCTTCGGGCATCCTTCTGCGGTCCTCCACCGTGCAGACGCTCGCAATGGCCCTGCATGAACTCATGACCAATGCTGTCAAATACGGTGCCATCGGGCAGCCTGCCGGGCGCTTGGATGTGAGATGGACATACGAACAGCCGGAAGAGACAGCCGAACCGTGGCTGCACATCGACTGGCGCGAGAGCGGTGTGACGATGCCTCCGCAGGGCGCTTCGCCCACGGGGACGGGCCAGGGCCGCGAACTGATCGAACGGGCGCTGCCTTACCAGCTCAATGCCAGGACATGCCTCGAGATGGGTGTCGAGGGAGTACACTGTACGATCTCGATCCCTGTTTCCAAACGCACAGGAGCAGATCGACGTGACGGAGTTTGACCTGCGAGAACGAAACGTCCTCGTCGCGGAGGACGAATACATGATGGCCGATCAGCTCGCCACTGAACTCGCCGCCGTCGGAGCTAGGGTGCTTGGACCGGTTCCCTCTCTCGACAGGGTCCTCGACCTGCTCGAAAAGACCGCCGACATCGACGCCGCCGTACTGGACATCAATCTGCGCGGCGAAATGGTCTACCCTGCAGCCGACAGGCTGGTGGAACGCAAGGTGCCTTTCGTCTTCACGACCGGGTACGACACGTCTTCCATCCCGGCCCGTTTCGAGCATATCCCCCGGTGCGAGAAGCCCGCACAGGCAAGTGAGATCACGAAAGCGCTCAAACGGGCGCTCGGCGCTCAAGGTTAGCCCCGCGTTTGGTTCGGCGAAACACTATGACCCCGTTTCATGGTGCGCTCCGCTCCTATTTCAGACGCTTAGCAATGTGACCCCGCGCCGATCGGCGTTGGCCCCCGGCGCCAGTTCACACATCGACTCCCACCCCGTCAGCGCTCGATCGCCAAGACGTAGAACCGCGACATGCGCCGCTCGAAATTGACCCGGCACAGATAGAGCCGCGGCGGCAGGGATGCCGCCAAACTCTCCATGAGGTTGAACTGCGCACTCATGGCCGCTCGTTCAGCTTTGCGGTCTGAGCCGTGCACGCCGCGTTCATCGCCTCGATCGCTCGAGATGAGCCGGTCAGGTGAAATTCAAACGTGGCGATTCCGACATCGACCCGTGCTCCACTGCCCTGCTTGAGGCGTTCGATCAGGCCACTTCCCCGTCCGACCCCGAAAACGCCCACATCGCTGCTGCTCGGACCCTTTTGTCGAGCGAGCCTGATCGGCGTGCCGTCGATCGTGATCTCGATATCTTGGGGGTCGGCGCGCGACTCGGCGAGGAATTGGGGCAGGACAGTCATGGTGATATCACCGGTCTTGTGGTCGCATTCGAGACGAACGACCGCCCCAGCGTCTCCATTACATGTCCGGTAACTGGCATGGGCGATGGCCTCGACGAGCGCAGCGCCCGCCCAACCGCCTGTCCATTGCATGCCATTGCGGCACTCTCCATCGACCTGGGAGGGCGGCTCTTGTGAGACCAAGTTGCTGAGTTCTGCCGGTGCGGTCGCATTCCCGCCGCTGCCACTGGTCTCCGGCTTGGCCAACATCTCATGGGAGTCCCCGAGCGAAAGCGTCGCGATGGCTCTGTCATGCGGGTAGAAGGCCAGCCAACCGCTGGCAAGCGCCGGTCCACCGCCCGTGGCGTCGCTCGTATTGTGTATCTCCGGGCGAAGTCCTGAAACGACCGCGCGACAGTTGACATTCCGAAGCTCGTTAAAGGGGAGTTGGAAACCTGTCTCGCGGCGGGATTGGTCGTTAAACGGATAAGCTTCTGCCCGGAAATCCTCAGCCGCCCGGCGACCGCCGTCGACGTCGTAGAACGGTGCGCCGGTGTCGATGTCCGACCAGGCGAAGGCGTTATGGCACGCGATGCTGGCAGAGCGGGCGTCTACCGAAGCGGGTGGCAATGGCGATATCGAAATGCCCCAGCGCCCCGCGTCTTCCACGGTCTCGACGTAGCGCATGGTCGTGCTCGGGGTGGAAAGAATGGTCGCGACGAGCGATGGCTCAAGCCAACCGCCGCCGCCGACCAATCCCTCGCCCACCTGCAGCAGGGAAACGAGATCACCGATCGCTTCCGACGCCAGTGCATAGGCTTGCGCCACAGCTCGCGCGTCATAGTCGCCCTCGGCAATGTTCAGCGACACCGCATGGAAACCCAGCCGAGCACTCGGTGCGATGAAGCGCCAGCGGCCGATCTCGCCCTCATAGTATCGAACCGTCCCGGCAAGAAAGGTCAGCGCACAGGCCGACACGCATGTCCTGTTGGGCTCGACATGCGTGCCGATCGCCTTTGTCCTGACGATCCGAGCAAGGCGAACCGCTTCAGCGTAGTTTCCGCCAGGACCTTCGAGACAGAGAACCAGCGGCGGAGGAGCATCGATGGGAGGTTGGGGAAGGTCGGAGATCGCCGATTGTCTCTGGGACCAGGCTGGATAGTCCTCCAGTGCCGTCTCGAGGGCTTGCGCATCTCCTGAACCAATCGGGCCAGACAGTCTTAGATTACATCCGCGAATGACCTCCCCATCCTGAGATGCAACAGGCCCTGCCATGACGAGCTCGATATCGGCGGCGCTCGCCGAGACGCCGCTTGCAACGACAATCAGGAAACTACCCAGAAGCGCGCGACCGAAGCGTCGATCACGCTGGCGCGGAAGAGAACCGTCGATCATGCTTCTCCTCCGATCGACAATCGCTCCAATCATCTCCGAGTCCGCAAGGAACACAAAAGCCCCTGCTCAATTGGAGCAAGCCGCTGATCGTTACAAAATCGACTGTCTTTGAGACGGAGCGTATTGCAAGCCATCATAGCACGGAATTCCGCTGCGTTAAGCGCTTCAAAGAACCTTGTTAAAAGCGTTTCAAGACGTGTCCATGCCGAGGAGAACTGAGACCCCAATAGGTGAGAATTGGATACACCCCGCGCTTCAAATTTTAACGAGGCCCGCCCATCATGGGTGAGGGGCTGTTGGACAATCCAAACGTGACAGAACCGCCCGGAAAGAGCGTTGAAGGTCGGCGATCAAGCAAATGAGGGTTTCGGGTGACCGTCGCCCACACTGGTGACCGTCTCCTTTCGGCCCAACAGCGACAGTTGCATTCGGCCAAGAGCTTTCGCAGTCCCTGCGACCTTTTTGGAAAAATTTGTCGGGCCATTTACGTATATGCTTCGACAATGTGTTCCCCCGGCGGCGGTGTCAGGAACCGGTCCTTTGAAGTGTCATTTGAGACTGGAGGCTGATCGTTATGGCCAACGCAATCGTCGGATACGCTCGCACGTCGACGGTGGATCAAGAGGCCGGTCTGGGCGCTCAGAAGAAGGAACTGGAGGCTGCCGGATGCACCAAGATATTCGCCGAGCAAATCTCGTCGGTATCAAAGGAGCGCCCCCAGCTTGAGGCTGCATTCGAGTATGTTCGGGAGGGGGACGTGTTCGTCGTCACCAAGCTCGATCGCTTCGCTCGCTTTGTGCGCGATCTGGTGAACCTGAGGGAGCGCCTAGACACCAAGGGCGTGACGCTCCGCATCCTCGCGATGAACCTCGACACCAGCAATGCCACGGGAACGCTCATGATGAATGTGCTGGGCTCAGTTGCAGAGTTCGAGCGCGAAATGATGTGGGAGCGGCAACGCGAGGGGATCGCCAAGGCGAAGTCCAAGGGGGTTTATAAGGGCAGACAGCCGACCGCGCGACGCAAGGCGGGCGGATGATGTGGTTCGCTTGAAGGCCGACGGGCTGTCCGCAGATAAGATCGCCGCGCAGCTTGGTATTGGTCGCGCAAGTGTCTTTGGCATCCTGAAGCAGGAGCGACCCGCGTCGAGCTTGCCAATGGGACAGCCGCGCACTTAGGATCGCGTATAGCTTAGTTTTTTCGGTGGATTTGGAAAAATGGCTAAATACAAGAATTGTTTGCTGGCGATGCCTGTTATTTTCATGCCGTCAATGGCTGGGGCACAAGCAAAGAGCGACAATGCTCCTCGAAAATACGCGGTATGCTTAGAAGACGCTGCAGAGGATTTTGCAGCGGATTGTTATAGTTTGATCGACACGGTTACCGCAGCCGAAGGTGTATGCCAATCAGAGAAGCTTGAAGCGTACTGGTATCATGCCAAAAGAGACCAGACCACGCCGCCAGAGTATTCGCTTGCAGATAAATTCGTCGAACTTGAACGTAGTCGAGCCGCTGCCATGATACTGCTCCAACGTCGCGCAAACCCCGAACTGTGTCCCGCTATAAAGCGGTAGACGATCTATGACATTTGTGAAGTGGTAGCCGCTTGGGTACGCGGAGTGGGTACAAACCGCAGACGGCATTTCATCTAAATCGTTATAATCATTAATTTATGTGCGTAGTTGCGGCAATTGGTGGAGCTGAGGGGGATCGAACCCCTGACCTCGTCATTGCGAACGACGCGCTCTCCCATCTGAGCTACAGCCCCGTCCACCGATGCTGGCGGCTTTTAGAGCCAGCGGGGCCGCGCTGTCAACGAATTTCGCGTGGCCAGCTCAAGGCGCTTGCGGCGCGCAAATTAACGCTCGAGGCCCGTCTTGCTTGCGCCGACACCTGCGGATGTCTACATCGGCAACGACCGATGAACCAAGGCACCGGATCGATGCTCGCAGTCACTTTCGTTCTCTATCAGGCCCTCAATCTCTATTGGTGGATCGTCATCGCTTCGGCCGTCCTGTCCTGGCTCTACGCGTTCAATATCGTCAATCCGGGCAATCCGGTCGTGGACGCGATCGGCCGATTCCTTTGGCAGCTAACCGAGCCGGTCTATAGGCGGATCCGCCGGTTCATGCCCAATCTGGGCGGCATCGATCTTTCTCCTCTGGTCGTCCTCTTCGGCATCATGTTCCTGCAGATCCTGATCTCGCAGTACATCAACCCGGCGATCTACCGGGCCGGGATCTGACAGTCTGCCTTGCGGGAGAGGATGTGGCGGAACCTGCCTACCTGCAGCCCTCGGGCGAGGATCTCCTCCTCTATGTGCGCCTGACGCCGCGATCCTCCAGGGACGCTGTCGAGGGCCCCGTCGCGGACGCGGCCGGCAGCGTGCGTCTTGCAGTTCGCGTCAGCGCCGTGCCGGAATCCGGCAAGGCCAACAAGGCGCTCATCGCGCTTGTGGCCAAGACATTGAAGCTGCCGAAATCCGCCATCGCCATCACCAGCGGAGAGACCGCGCGGCAGAAGACCCTGTGCATTTCAGGGGAGGCTGCTAATCTCGCTTCGGTCGTTCAGCGTCTCGGCTCATGAGGCGCTCAGCCGGAGAAGCGCGGATGTCCTCGATCGCATGTTTCGCCTCCAAGTCGGTCGGGGAGAGACTTCTTCCTAGGCTCACGGCTTCCGCGCTTGCCGCCGGACTTTTCGCCATGCCGGTCCAGGCAGCGTCCTTCGACAGCGCCTATACGAAGCTTGATCTCGATCGGTGCCATATCGAGAACGTGTCGGAGGAAGGCGGCGGTGCGGACTTCCTCTGTCCGGGCTACGAGGGGATCACGGTCTATCTGTCGGAGGGTGATCTGCGCTTCGACGTCGACTTCGGCGCAAAGAACAGAGACTTCGACACGTTCTCCGCCTTCAACGAACCCGGTGAGACGATCGAATGGCGACTGATCGACGGCGAGCCCTTTGCCGCGATCCTCAGATTCCATCTCGATGCGGGTAGTGTGCCGCCGGAACGCGCCCAGGTGCTTGGCGTCTACCGGATCGGCCGACCAGGCGTGCCAGGCTGCACAGTGGGCTATGTCGACGCAAGCGCCAATCGCGACGCCAACACACTGGCGCGGCAGTTGGCTGACGAGCAAGCGGTCGATTTCGTCTGCGGATCGGATCCGGCCCGCTTCCTTGGTCAGGTCGGAAATCTCGCGGCGGGCGCGACGGCCGTCGGTCGATAGGGTAATTGACCAAGTATTGTGCAAATTCCGCTGGCCTGCCGGTGGCTGCCTCGTAGTTGGGCGGGGCCTGGAAAAGGAAATCGGCCGATCGATCTCGTCGAACGGCCGATCTCAATTGTCGCGACAGGGACGCCGGAACAGCACGCTGTCGGTCGTGGGCATGGTCGGCCGATCAGAACCGGTGCCGTTGCCCGTCTTGCGCTTCAACAAGCTGCTTAGCTGCGACCGTAGCGAACAGCGCGCCGGATCTGCGCACGGGTGAGGCCGATATCTTCGAGCGAACGGTCGTCCATGCGCTGCAGGGCGATGATGTCGGAGTGCGCGGCGCGCATCGATTTGAAGCGTTTGGCAAATTCGCGGAACATTGGAGGGACTCCATCCTCATGGGTTGATACCGCCTAATTATTGTTCATTACTGCCTGAATAAAGGGCAGCAAATTGCATGTCAGATTTGCAGTTTTCGCATGGAGCGAACCCGGCCGAGTTTATCGAAAAACAAGAGGTGCAGCGGATGGCCGCGCTCTTAGCGTCACCGGCCGAACGCCGTCGCGAAAGTCCTCGGGCCGGCAAGAGCGCCGGCGCAAGATCGGAGCGATTTTCGCAAAGCGCTGATCCGATGAGCGAGGGCGCCTTTCGCGTGTCAAATCGGACGCGCGGCGCTCTGGCCGAGCAGCCGCAAACGCAACGCGCTGTCGTATGCGATCGGCCCTCTCGCAGCGGGATCGGTATCGCTGTCTTTCAGGCCGGTCGCGGGCAATTCCGCCGCGACCGAAGCCTTCGACCGCTGAGCGGCCTTCCTGACGAATTTCCGACGTCGGGGCTCTTCGTGGCCTCGTTCAGACGGCCTTCGGCTGCTGGCCGGCGCGTTCGACCGCTTCGCTGATCAGCTTGCGGGCCTTTTCGCTACCGCCCCAATCGCCGATCTTGACCCATTTGCCGGGCTCTAGATCCTTGTAGTGCTCGAAGAAATGTTCGATCTGTTTCAGCGTGATCTCGGGCAGGTCGCTGTACTCGAACACTTTCGAATAGCGCTGGGTGAGGTCGGGCGAGGGCACGGCGATGATCTTCTCGTCGACGCCCTTGTTGTCTTCCATCACCAGGACGCCGATCGGCCGGCAATTGATGACGCAGCCGGGAAAGAGCGGCCGCGTGTTGCAGATCAGGACGTCGATCGGATCGCCATCGTCGGACAGCGTATGCGGCACGAAGCCGTAATTGCCGGGATAGGTCATCGGCGTGTAGAGGAAGCGATCGACGACGAGGCAGCCGGCCTCCTTGTCCATCTCGTACTTGATCGGCTGGCCGCCCAGAGGCACTTCGATGATGACGTTGATGTCGTCGGGGGGATTGTTGCCGCGGGCGATGGCGTCGATGCGCATGGATGGCTCCTCAAACGTTTTGGCGAAGACACGCGCTGAAGCCAATTCCCGCAAGGCGAGTCTGGCCGGCGAAACCGTTCGCCACGCCGCTGGCCGCAGGCGCCCTCGATGGCGGGCTGATTACCCGCTCTCGCCACCCTGCGCAACCGACCCGTTCGTCGGAGAGAGCATCCCGCGCGACGTCTCGCGCGGCTCGGCGCTCAAGCCTGCAGGACCCGGTTCGCCTCTTCGCCGAGCGCCCGGAACACCGTGTCGACGATTGCCTTCGCGTCGAGCCCTGCCGCCTTCACCATGGCATCGGGCGCGGCCTGATTGACGAAGCGGTCAGGCATGACCATTGGACGGATCTTCAGGCCGCTGTCGAGCAGGCCCTTCATGGCCAAGAACTGCATCACCTGCGAGCCGAAGCCGCCGACCGCGCCTTCCTCGACGGTGACGAGAACCTCGTGTTCGCGTGCGAGCCGGGCGACCAGGGCCGTGTCGAGAGGCTTGGCAAAGCGGGCGTCGACGACGGTCGTCGAAAGCCCGAATCCGTCGAGTTCCCCGGCGGCCTTCAAGGCATCGGCCAGCCGCGTTCCGAAGGAGAGGATCGCGACTTTCGAGCCTTCCTTCATGACGCGGCCCTTGCCGATTTCCAGGAGTTCGCCCCGCTGCGGCATCTCGACCCCGACACCGTTGCCGCGCGGATAGCGGAAGGCGATCGGGCCCTCGTCATAGGCGGCGGCGGTGCGCACCATGTGCTTCAGTTCCGCCTCGTCGCCGGCCGCCATCACCACCATGTCGGGAAGGGCTGTCAGATAGGAGATGTCGAAGGAACCGGCATGGGTCGGACCGTCGGCACCGACATAGCCGGCGCGGTCGATGGCAAAGCGAACGGGGAGCTTCTGGATCACCACGTCGTGGACGATCTGGTCATAGGCCCGTTGCAGGAAGGTCGAATAGATAGCTGCGAAGGGGCGGTACCCTTCGGCGGCGAGGCCGGCCGAGAAGGTGACGGCATGCTGCTCGGCAATGCCGACATCGAAGGTCCGGCCCGGAAAGCGGGCGCCGAACTTGTCGAGGCCGGTGCCTGCCGGCATGGCGGCGTTCACGGCGACGATCTTGTCATCTTCCTCCGCCTCGCGGATCAGGCTTTCGGCGAAGACGCCGGTATAACTCGGAAGATTGCCCTTGGATTTGGCCTGGGCGCCGGTGATCACGTCGAATTTCGAGACGCCGTGATACTTGTCGTCCGAGCTTTCGGCTGGTCCGTAGCCCTTGCCCTTCTTGGTGATGACATGGACCAGGATCGGGCCGGTCTTGGCATCGCGCACATTCTTCAGAACCGGCAGGAGATGGTCGAGATCGTGGCCGTCGATCGGCCCGACATAGAAGAAGCCGAGCTCCTCGAACATCGTGCCGCCTGTGAAGAAGCCGCGGGTGTATTCCTCGGTGCGCCGGGCGCCCTCGCGCATGAAGTCCGGCAGGTGCCGGGTGAAGTTCTTGGCGCGGTCGCGCAAGGTCCGGTAGGTCTTGCCGGAAACGAGCCGAGCAAGATAGTGGCTCATCGCCCCGGTGGGCGGGGCGATCGACATGTCGTTGTCGTTGAGGATGACGATCAGGCGGGCGTCGAGCGCGCCGGCATTGTTCATCGCCTCATAGGCCATGCCCGCGCTCATCGCCCCGTCGCCGATGACCGAGATGACATTGTTGGTGCCGCCGGAAAGGTCGCGCGCCACCGCCATGCCGAGGCCGGCCGAGATCGAGGTCGAGGAGTGGCCGGCGCCGAAGGCGTCATATTCGCTTTCCGCCCGCTTGGCGAAACCGGAAAGCCCATCCTCCTGGCGGATCGTTGTCATCCGGTCGCGGCGGCCGGTCAGGATCTTGTGCGGATAGGCCTGATGGCCGACGTCCCAGATCAGCCGGTCGTCGGGCGTGTTGAAGACGTAATGCAGCGCCACGGTCAGTTCGACCACGCCTAGACCGGCACCGAGATGGCCGCCGGTCTTGGAGATCTGCTCGATCAGATCGGCGCGAAGCTCGTCGGCCAGCTGGCTCAGCTGGTGCTCGTCCAGTTTGCGAAGGTCGACCGGCGAGGCAATCTGATCGAGGAGCGGCGTATTCGTACTGTCTGGCACCGGGCAAAGACCTCTCAATGACACATCCGAACTGCCCGACGAGATCGTTTTAGCCGGCACCTCCCGAGTGGGGGTGCGGCTGCAAGTCTCGCGCTTGCCGAAGCGAACTGATGCTTCAAGAGGCAGCTCGGCAGCTTAAATCGGTTACAGAGTGCGCTCTTCAAGCCTCTGTCCGCAACCCCGCGGCCATGTGCGCGCTCAATCTTGCGTAAAATTTCATGAGCTTGCTGCTTTTCGCCGCGGCATGGGGGCTTTCATCCCCTCAGCCCGGATCGAGCGGTTCGGTGCCTGTCGGCTTGCCGGCGCGATTGAGCTTGATCTTCTCCACCTTGTCCTCGGCGGCGGACAAGAGACGGTCGCAATGATTCTTCAGCTTCTCGCCGCGCTCGTAGATCCGGATCGAGATGTCGAGGGGCACGTCGCCGCGCTCCAGATCGGTCACGATCCGCTCCAGGGCTGCGATCGCATCCTCGAAGCTCATGCGCTTGATGTCGGAATCGTCGGCCGGCAGCTTGGCTTCGGCGGTTTCGGCCATGGGACGAATCCTCTCATTCCTGGTCCGGTCGAGTCACCGGGCGATCGGCTTGGTGGAAAGGCGCAAGGTGCGGCGGTCAGCCGGTCATCAGGCGCTTGATGTGGGCCGCGCTCGAAAAGGCGAGTCCCTGAAGGTCGTAGCCGCCCTCCAGCAGACTGACAAGCCGGCCCTTGGAGAAGCGGTCGGCAATGTCGAGAAGCTTGCCCGTCGCCCAGTCGAAATCGGCCTCCGTCAGATTGATGCCGGCCAGCGGGTCGCGCCAATGGGCGTCGAAGCCGGCCGAGATGATGACGAGATCCGGCTCGAAGACTTCCAGTTCCGGCAGGATGCGGTGATTGAAGGCCTCCCGGAACGCTTCGCCTCCGTCGCCCTCGGAAAGCGGCGCGTTGACGATGTTGCCGGCGCCGGTCTCGTCCTTGGCGCCGGTACCGGGATAAAGCGGCATCTGGTGGGTCGAGGCGTACATCACGGTCTTGTCGGACCAGAAGATGTCCTGGGTGCCATTGCCGTGATGGACGTCCCAGTCGATGATCGCGACCCGCTCCAGCCCATGGACGGCCTGGGCATGGCGCGCGGCAATGGCCGCGTTGTTGAACAGACAGAAACCCATCGCCGTCACAGCTTCGGCATGGTGGCCCGGGGGCCTGGCCGCAACGAAGACGTTCTGCGCCTGATCGCTCATCACGTCGTCGACGGCGGCGGTAGCCGCCCCGACGGCGTGCAGTGCGGCCGTGAAGCTCTTCGGACTGACGATCGTGTCGGCGTCGATCCGGCCCATCCCCTCTTCAGGAATGGTTTTCGCGACCTTGCGGACGTAGTTCTCCGGATGGCAGCGATAGATCGACTCGAGCGCTCCTTCCGGTGCCTCGGCCCTGTCGAGGAGATGAAAGGTTTCGGCTTCGAGTGCCGCTGCGATGGCCTTCATGCGATCCGGGCGCTCGGGATGGCCCGGGCCGGTCAGGTGCTCGGCGAAGATTTCATGATGATAGAACCGGGTGTGCATCAGATCGAGCTAACGTTTTCCCAAGATTGTTCAATCGCCGAGCCTATCATGCCCCGAACGGCCCGCCCGCGCGACAGCTAAGTTCTGTTCCGTCCCGTCTGTCCCCTGTCTCTGAGGTAATGGTCGGCAATCGCGCAGGCGACCATGGCCTCGCCGACGGGGACGGCACGGATCCCGACACAAGGGTCGTGGCGACCCTTGGTCATGACGTCGACCGGCTGACCGTCGGCGTCGACCGACTGTCGCGGCGTCAGGATCGAGGAGGTCGGCTTGACCGCGAAGCGAGCGACAACCGGCTGGCCGGTCGAGATGCCACCGAGGATGCCGCCGGCATGGTTCGAAAGGAATTCCGGCTTGCCGTCGGGGCCCGGGCGCATCTCGTCGGCATTGTCTTCGCCGGAAAGGGCGGCCGACGCGAAGCCGTCGCCGATCTCGACGCCTTTGACGGCGTTGATCGACATGAGACCTGCTGCGATGTCGGCGTCGAGCTTGCCGTAGATCGGCGCGCCGAGACCCGCCGGCACGCCCTCTGCCACGATCTCCACGACGGCACCGATCGACGAGCCGCGCTTGCGTACGCCGTCGAGATGCTCCGCCCAACGGCTCGCGGTCTCCACGTCGGGGCAGAAGAAGGGATTGCGATCGACCTCCGCCCAATCCCAGCGGGAACGATCGACCCAGAGGTCGCCGATCGCAACGAGCGCGCCGCGCACACGAAGAGCCGGCACGATGCGCCGCGCGATCGCACCGGCGGCAACGCGCATTGCGGTCTCGCGCGCCGAGGAGCGGCCGCCGCCACGATAATCGCGAATACCGTATTTGACGTCATAGGTGACGTCGGCGTGGCCCGGCCGGTAGCGCTTGGCGATGTCGGAATAGTCCTTCGAGCGCTGATCGGTGTTGTCGATCTGCAGCGCGATCGGCGTGCCCGTGGAGATCAACTCGCCTTCGGTCTCGCCGGGCATGACGCCGGAGAGAACCCGGACTGCGTCCGGCTCCTGGCGCTGGGTCGTGTAGCGCGACTGGCCGGGGCGGCGGCGGTCGAGATAGGCCTGGATATCGGCCTCGGAAAAGCGGATCCCCGGCGGGGTGCCGTCGACGGTGCAGCCGATGGCGATCCCGTGGCTCTCGCCCCAGGTCGTCACGCGGAAGAGATGGCCGAAACTGTTGTGGGACATATGGGGCCGGAGGCTTTCAGAATAGTGTTCAACCCAGCCGCCGCGGCTGCGATCTTACGATCTGCAGCCCGCATATCGACCAATTCGTTGCATATTCCGCCTCTCGCACCGCGGTCAAATTTTCAGACACAAAACGTCATCGCGGCGTACGACTTTGGACACAATCGAGGACAAGTCTGTGCCTTGTGAACGACGGCCCGGTTCGTCTCGCCCGAAGCGTTCCCAGTAACGCTCCCGGAACCGACGCGAAGCGGGCTGGAAGGAAGGGAAGCTGCAAGTGAGGTCAAGGTCGTGACGAGGCGTATTCTGGCATTTTTCGCAAGCTCTTTCCTGACGGTCGCCCTGTCGATTCCAGCCATGGCGGCCGAAAGCGACGGCGTGATCGAATCGATCGATCCGGAGCGTTCGCAGATCAAGCTCAGCGACGGCGAGGTGTACGATCTGCCACCGGATTTCGACTACGGCGCGATCGCCCAGGGCATGATGGTCGTCGTCATCTATGACGAGGCCGATCAATCGCAGGACCAGCCCGAGCTTCGGGTGCTCTGATCACAGCACTCCGGAATAGCGCTTGGCGAGGGACGACAGGGTTGTCTCCCGCCAGCGCGTATCACGTTCGGCACGCGGCTTGTCGAGCCGATGGATGCCGCGAACTCGCGCAGGCCGCTCGGTCAGGAAGATGATCTGGTCGGAGAGCTGCACCGCCTCCCGCAGATTGTGTGTGACCATCAGAGCCGTGGTCGGGCGGGCCGACCAGACCTCGATCAGGAGTTGGCGCAGTCGCGTCGCCGTCTGTTCGTCGAGCGAGACGAACGGCTCGTCAAGGACGAGAAGCGACGGTTTGATGGCGAAGGCGCGCGCGAGCGCGACGCGGCGGGCAAGGCCCAGCGAGAGCTCCCCCGGATAACGCGAGCGCATCTGATCGAGCCCGAGGATTTCGAACAAGATATCGAGATCGGCGCCCTTTTCCGTCTCAGGCAGGGCGAGGCGGACATTCTGTTCCACCGTGCGCCAGGGCAGGAGCCGGGGCTCCTGAAAGACAGCCGCTACGCGCGCGCCGTCGTCGGGAAATCGGAGCCGGCCTTCAAACTGCTGTTCGAGGCCGAGAATGATCCGAAGCGTCGTGGTCTTGCCGCAGCCGGACGGGCCGATCAGCGTCGCGAAGCTTGCCGGTTCGACCCGGAAGGCAATCTCCGCGATCGCCTCCACCCGGCTGCCATCGGCGCCCTGAAACGCCTTGTTGCGGATCTCGACCTCAAGCGCGTCGCGGCCGCCAGCGGGTGGAGTAGGCTTCGAAAGGTTGGACAAGGGCGAACTCGATGATCAGCATGACGGCGACGAAGGCCAGCGTGTAGGCAAGGATCGCGGCCACGTCGAAGAGCTGGAAATAGAGATTGATCTGGAATCCGACACCGTTCGAACGCCCCAGGAGTTCGACGACCAGCGCGATCTTCCAGATCAGCGAGATCCCGGAGCGCGAGGCGGCGGCGAAATAGGGCTGCAATTGCGGCAGCACCACGTGGCGCAGCGTCTTGAAGCTTGAGAAGCGGTAGACCCGGGCCATTTCGCCGAGGTCCCGGTCGAGAGCGCGGGCGCCTTCGCGCATGGTGACGACGACGTTCGGGATCTTGTTGACAGCGATTGCCCCGACGGCCGCCACCTCGTTCAGGCCGAACCAGATATAGGCGAGCACGATCACCACCAGCGCCGGGATGTTCAGGAACAGGATCAGCCAGGGATCGAAGAAGCGATCGGCCTGCCTGCTCATGCCCAGCGCGATGCCGATGGCCGATCCAAGCACCATGGCGAGAATGAAGGCGCTTGCCACGCGCATCAGCGTCATGGCGAGGTGAAAGAACAGTTCTCCGGTCGCGGCGTCCTGCCAGAAGGCGCTCGCGACCTCGGGCGGCGTCGGCAGAACGCGACTGTCGGCGATCTCGGCCGCGACCCACCAGATGGCGAGCAGGCCGAGCAGCGAGACGGCGGTGACGACACCGGGCTTCAGCGCAGTGACGAAACCCGTGCGATCCGATGCGGGTGCTTCTGCCTCAAGAGCCATTCTTCGTGTCGTCGAAATAGGTGCCCTCGACAAGCGTCGGGGACGGCCCGACCAGCTTCTCGCCGCCGATCTCTGCCAGCACCTCGTAAAGCTTCTCCGTATCCGCGGCTTCTTCCGCGCCGGAGCGCGAAGGGATGCCTTCCCGGTAGCGATCGCGCAGGGTCTCGAAGGCCTCCTCGCTGTCGGCCTTCATCAGCGGCTTCAATTCCTGCCAGGCCTCGTCGGAACTGGCGAGCAGCTCCTTCGTCGCCTGGTCGGCCTTCAGGAAGCCGTTGACGGCCTCGGGATGCTCCTCGGCGAAACTGTCGCGGAAGACCCAGCCGATCGCCGCGACCGGACCGGAGGTGCCCATCTCCATCGCCGCCTCGGTGCCGGAGATCAGCGTGCGGAAGCCCTCGGCTTCGAGCCTGGCGGCATAGTGCCAGAAGTTCAAGACCGCATCCAGCTCACCCGAGCGCGCCTTTTCGGCGAGCAGAGGCGGTGCGCCGAAGGCGATCTCGTTCTCGGCCGACAGATCGACCCCGTATTCCTTTTCGGCCAGCGCCTGGATCAGGAGCCAGTTCTTGTCGAGCGGACCGCCGGCGACGCCGATCGTCTTGCCCTTGAGGTCACCGAGATTCTGAACGTCGCTGTCGCCCGGAATCATCAGCGAGCCGACGGAGGTCGAATAGGGCACGAAAGTGTAATCGGCGCCGTCGGCGCGCTGGCGCGACACCCAGAGCCAGTCGGAGACGATCATGTCGACGCTTTCGGCCTGCAGGGCCACGGTCGAGGCGTTCTCACCGGCAAAGGGCACGACTTCCAGGTCGATCCCGAACTTCTCGTCCATCCCGGCGCGCTGCATGGCGTCGAGTTCCCAATTGACGGTCCCGTATTTGAGGACGCCGACGCGGACGGTCTCGTTTTCCTGTGCGTGGGCCACGTGGAACGTGGCGAGCACCAGAACAGCAGCAAAGGCAGCGCGCAAGATTCGCATATCGTCGATCCTCCCGAAATCGGCGGAATTTGCAGCGGCAAAATAGGGGAAATTTCCCTGTTTGCGATGGGAAGTTATCCCGATCGGTACGGGGAAAGCCAGCATCCGCTGACCGATCGGAGCCACGCTCAGGAGCGGGCGTCGATCGCTTCGGCGACGGCGTCGGCCATCTTCAACAGCCGGATGATGACGGGCACGACGAGGGTCAGGGGCGAGGGACGTCGCCCCCGGGCGATCTGGGCTTCGCGAACGTCGCTGACGATCTGGCCGACGGCAGGAATGAAGCGGATCGCAAGCGAAATCGCCAGGCTGATGCGGCTGACA
Source organism: Jiella marina (assembly GCF_024359545.1). Taxonomy (GTDB): domain Bacteria; phylum Pseudomonadota; class Alphaproteobacteria; order Rhizobiales; family Rhizobiaceae; genus Jiella. The sequence continues at coordinate 38,578 of NZ_JAKQZG010000009.1, read as the reverse complement.
TCGACGCCGAGCCGGCCGAGTGGGGAAAGGCCCCGCTCGATAGACGCAACGAGATCGCTCGTCCGGGTCGTCAATGTCACCAGCCCGGCCGCGAGGATCAGGGTGGTAAAGCGCAGGAGAAGCAGAATGCCTCCCGCGAGGGATTCAAGCCAGAGCTGCGCGGCAAAGAGGATGATCAGGATCACCGCCACCGGCTTGATCTGCTTTTCCATCACGCCGACGCCGAAACCCGCCACGGCATATCCGAGCATGACCGCCAGGAGACTCAGCCCGGCCAGCCAGAGCGACGGGAGCGACAGGAGCACCGTTCCGAGCAGCAGCAGGGCGGCGAGCTTCCAAGCCGCCTTGAGGCGGTGGATCGGGCTGTCGCCCGGCCGATAGAGGCCCGCGATCATTCGACGATTCGCAGATAGGCGGCGATCGCCTCTTTGGGCGGAGCATCCGCGACGACGCGCCCCGCCTCGAAGACGAGAACCCGATCGAACCGGTCGAGAAGACTGAGATCGTGAGTGACGAGGATGACATGCTGATCGAGGTTGCCCACCGCCTCCATGATCGTCTTCGTGTTCCTGCGGTCGAGGAGCGTTGTCGGCTCGTCGAGAACCAGCCACTCTGGCTGCAGGATCATGACTCCGGCAAGCGCCACCATCTGCCGCTCGCCGCCGGAAAGTTCATGCACCAGCCGGTCCTCGAAACCGGCAAGGGAAAACCGCTGCAAGGTCCGGGTGACGCGTTCGGCGATCTCGGACTTCGACAAGCCACGGCCCTTGAGGCCGAAGGCGAGATCTTCCCCGACCGTCGGATAGACGACCTGGTTGTCCGGATTCTGGAACAGGAAGCCGACCTTGCGGCGAACGGCCTTGGCGTCCCTTCTCGTGTTCAGCCCGTCGATCGAGACGCTCCCCTCCGTCGGCAGAACCAGTCCGTTCAGGAGCCGCGCGAAGCTGCTCTTGCCGGCACCGTTGGCGCCGATGATGCCGATGCGATGCTCACCGAGTTCGAGGTTGATGCCGGTGAGCACTGTCCGCTCGCCGCGGTCGAGGCGAACGTCCTCAATCGAAAACATCGGGCCGTGCCGCCCGCCAGGCTTCGTCCCCCGCCGGAGTGATCATCGGGTAGGCGCGCTTGACCATGACGATCGCGGCGGCGGCCAGACCGGCCTTGATCAGATCGCCGGGGATGAAGGCCAACGAGCCCGTGAAGGCGGTGTTGAAGGGGACGCCGCCGACGAGCGCGATCCAGGGAATCCCGATGGCGTAAAGGATGCCGACCCCGCCGACGATCGTGGCCAGAAAGGCGATCACGAAGTTGAGCTTTCGCCAGAAACGCTCGACGATCAGGCCGATGACGAAGGCGGCGACGATCCAGCCGAGAATGAAGCCGGCGGTCGGGCCGGCGAAGATCGCCAATCCGCCGCGTCCGCCCGGCAGAAGCGGCAGGCCCACGGCGACGAGGGCCACGAAGAGCAGCATCGACAAGGCGCCGCGCTTTGCCCCGATGATGCCGCCGGCCAGCATCGGCCCCATCGACTGGGCGGTGATCGGCACGCCGATCGCGGGGATCATCAGCGGAGGGAAGGCGCCGAGAGCCGCCATCAGCGCGGCGAAGAGGGCGATGAGGACGATGTCTCGCGTCGACATGACATTTCCTTGTTCAGGCGGACCGGGAAGGCTGACGAGTCCCACGCTCCCGCTTCACCGCAACACCACAGGAAAATCAATAGTCGAGCCCGGCCAATGGCCCGAAAGACGCTCCGGATCGTCCGCGGGACCGTAGGGCGACCCGACGCCGTTTCAGTAGCCGGCCGACCGGTCGACGAGATTGTTCAGGGCTTCGCCGCGCTCATGGGCCGCGATCTGGCGCATGACGATCGGCGCCAGCGCGTCGGGATCGGAGAGGGCGGCGGCGTGGGGGGTGACGAACACCTTCGGATGAATCCAGAGCCGCGAATCGGAGGGCAGGGGCTCGACGGTGAAAACGTCGAGCGAAGCTTCCATCAGGCGATCGCTGTCGAGCGCTTCGAGGATTGCCGCCTCGTCCTGAAGAGCGCCGCGTCCAGCATTGATCAGGACCGGCCCGCCGAGCGGCGTCTCGCGCCTGAGGCCGGCAAGCAGCGTCGCATCGATGATGCCGCGCGTGTCGGCCGTCAGCGGCAGGAGCACGACGAGGATGTCGGCACTTTCAAGGAAGGCGGGAAGGCCGGCGTTTCCGGCAAACGTGGTCACGCCCTCGACCGTCTTCTCGCGACGGCTCCAACCGGTGACCTCAAATCCCATGACGCGCAGCTTCTCGGCTGCGTCCTGGCCGAGGACGCCGAGGCCCATGATGCCGACGGTGATTTCGCGGGCGGCCGGCTGCATGCGTTCGTGCCAGATCTTCTGCATCTGCTGCTGGCGATAGGCCCGGCCGCGGCGGAAGTGATCGAGCACCCGCCAGACGACGTATTCGCTCATCCGCTCCTTCAGATCGTCGGCGACGATCCGGATGATCGGTACGTCCGGCAGATCGCGGTCGGCAAGAATGTGATCGACGCCTGCCCCGAGAGAGAACACCGCTTTCAGATGCGGGAGCGTCGCCAGCAGGCCCGGCGGCTGTTTCCAGACGACGGCGTAGTCGATCGGCTCGTCGCCGGCAGCGGCAGGATCAACGACGATCTTGCGCTCGGGCGCCGCGTTGTGGAGCGCTTCCCACCAGCGGGAGGGATCGAAGCCGGTGACGGAGAGGAGAACTGCCATCACATCTCCTCGGCGTCGAACAGCGTGCCCTGCAGCGCCTGGGCGCGGGCTCGACCCTTGCGTGCGAACCAGTTTGCGCAGGTGATGAGATAGCCGTTCTCGACGCGACCCTCGTCGACAGCTTCCAGAAGCTGGTCGACCGGGGCGAGAATGGGGCGGATGTCCTCGTGCTCGTCGGCTTTGCCCGCCGTATCGCTCAGCTTTCCCGCATCGACGATCGCGAGGAACACCGTCGCCTGCTCGTCGACGAGACCCGGAGAGGGCAGCATGGAGAAGCAGCGCTCGATGGCGAGCGCCTCAAGGCCGGTTTCCTCGGTCAGTTCCCTTGATGCCGTGGATTCCAGCGTCTCACCCGGGTCGACGAGTCCCGCCGGCAGTTCCAGCGCCGCCGCGTTGGGCGTCGCGATCGCCGCGCAGGTGCGGAACTGCCGGATCACCACGATCGCGTCGCACTTCGGATCGTAGGGAATGATCACGGCGACCTTGCCGACGCTCAGATATTCCCGGTCCATCGGCCCGATCGTCGCATCCGAACTCAGCGCCGCATGCTTGAGCCTCATCACATTGTAGCGGCGAAAGCCCTCATAGACGCTTTCCTGCGACAGGATCTCGACGTCGAGCGGCTGGTCGGCCAGCTGGTCGCGGTAATGTCCGCTCATTGGGAAACCACTCCTTGCGGCGCAGCCTCGATGTCGAAGGCGGCCGCCATCAATGCCTTGGTGTAGTCGGTGCGCGGCCGCTCGAAGATTTCCTCGGCCGGTCCGCGTTCGACGACCACGCCGCCGCGCATGACGATCACCTCGTTCGCCAGCGCGCGAACCACCTTGAGGTCGTGGCTGATGAACAGATAGGCGAGGTCGTGCCGCTTCTGCAAATCGCGCAACAGGTCCACAACCTGCGCCTGCACGCTCATGTCGAGCGCCGATGTGGGTTCGTCCAGCATGACGAAGCGCGGGTTCAGCACCATCGCCCGGGCGATCGCGATGCGCTGGCGCTGACCGCCGGAGAATTCGTGCGGAAAACGGAATCGCGCCGTCGGATCGAGGCCGACCTCGCGCAGCACGTCGACGACGCGCCTGTCGCGCTCGTCGGCGGATAATCCCCGCTCGTGGATCTTCAGCCCCTCGGCGACGATGTCGGCGACGGACATGCGCGGGCTGAGCGAGCCGTAAGGGTCCTGGAAGACGATCTGGATCTTCTCGCGCAGCGGCCGCATGTCGCCCAGGGAGCGATTGTCGATCCGCTCGCCGTTGAAGAGGATCTCGCCATTGGAGGAGATCATCCGGCAAAGTGCCAGCCCGAGCGTCGTCTTGCCGGAGCCGGATTCCCCCACGACGCCGACCGTCTGGCCGGCTCTCACCGTCACGTCGATGCCGTCGACGGCCTTTACATGCCCTGCGACCCGGCGCAGCAGCCCCTTGCGGATCGGAAACCAGACTTTCAGGTCCTTGGCTTCCATGACCACCGGCGCATTGGCGTTGGCCGCGGGCGGGTGGCCCTTCGGTTCGGCCGCGAGCAGGTGCTTGGTATAGTCGTGCTGTGGGCTTTCGAAGATCGTGCGGGTCGGCCCCTCCTCGACGATCTTGCCGCGATACATGACGCAGACCCGGTCGGAGATGCGCCGGACGATGCCGAGATCATGGGTGATGAAGAGCATCGCCATGCCGTGCTCGGCTTGGAGCTTCTTCAACAGTTCCAGGATCTGCGCCTGAACCGTGACGTCGAGGGCGGTGGTCGGCTCGTCGGCGATCAAAAGGTCGGGCTCGTTGGCGAGCGCCATCGCGATCATCACGCGCTGGCGCTGGCCGCCGGAGAGCTGATGCGGATAGGCGCCGAGCCGCTCCTCGGCATTGCGGATGCCGACCTGGTTCAACAGTTCCAGCGTCCTGTCCCGCGCCGCGCGATCCGACAGACCGCGATGGAGCTTCAGGACCTCGCCGACCTGCTTCTCGATCGTATGGAGCGGGTTGAGCGAGGACATCGGCTCCTGAAAGATCATCGAAATGCGGTTGCCCCGCACCTTGCGCAGATCGGTGTCGTCCTCGTCGAGAAGGTTCTCGTCGTCGAAATAGACCGCCCCGCCGGGGTGGCTCGCGGCCGGGTAAGGCAGAAGCTTGAGGATCGACAGCGCCGAAACCGACTTGCCGGAACCGGACTCGCCCACCAGCGCCAGCGTCTCGCCGGGCGCGATGGAGAAGGAGACGTCGTCGACAGCAAGCGTCGTGTTGCCGCCCTGGTGGAAGGCGACGGAGAGGTTCTCGACCGAGAGGAGCCTCGAGCTGGTCCTGCCAGAAGATCGGATAGGTGTCATCATGCCGTCAGACCTCGCCTCAACCAAAGCTCTTGCGCGGGTCGAAGGCGTCGCGCACCGCCTCGCCGATGAAGACCAGCAGCGAGAGCATCAGGCTGATCACGATGAAGCCGGAAAAACCGAGCCAGGGCGCCTGCAGATTGTTCTTGCCCTGGGCGAGCAGTTCGCCGAGCGATGGCGAGCCCGGCGGCAGGCCGAAGCCCAGGAAGTCGAGCGAGGTCAAGGTGGTGATCGAGCCGTTCAGGATGAAGGGCAGGAAGGTCAGCGTCGCCACCATGGCGTTGGGCAGGAGATGGCGGAACATGATCGTCCAGTCGCCGACGCCGAGGGCCTTCGCCGCGTTCACATATTCGAAGTTTCGCGCTCTCAGGAACTCCGCCCGCACCACGCCGACAAAGGCGACCCAGGAGAACAGCAGCATGATCCCGAGCAGGATCCAGAAGCCGGGCGGCAGGATCGCCGCGATGATCAGCAGCAGATAGAGAACCGGGATCGACGACCAGATCTCGATGAATCGCTGGAAGAGGAGATCGACCCAGCCGCCGAAATAGCCCTGGATGGCCCCGGCCGCGACGCCGATTACCGCCGATGCGGCCGTGAGCACGAGGCCGAACAGCACGGATATGCGGAAGCCGTAGATCAGCCTGGCCATGACGTCGCGCGCCTGGTCGTCGGTGCCGAGCCAGTTCATGTTGCCGAAGGTGCAGTTCGGATCGTCGACACCGCCCGGATAGCGCTGGCAGCGTTCTTCCTCGCTCATCGTCCAGGAGGGCGGGGAGGGGGCCGGCGTCGGGATCTCGTTGTTCACCGTGTTGTAGGAGTAGCGGATCGGCGGCCAGACCATCCAGCCATTCGCCTCGATCTCGTCCTGAACGAACGGGTCGCGATAGTTGGTGACGGGCAGGAAGCCGCCGAAGACCTCTTCCGGATAGTCGACGAAGACCGGGTAGTAGAACTCGTCATTGTATTCGACGAGAAGCGGCCGGTCGTTGGCGATGAATTCGGCGAACATTGTCAGGACGAAGAGGATCGCGAAGATCCACAGCGACCAGACGCCTCGACGATTGGCCTTGAAGTTCTGCCAGCGGCGCTTGTTGAGCGGCGACAGCCGCGGCCGCTTGACCTTGCCGGCATCGACGGCGCCCTGGGGCAGCATCTGCCCGATGCCGGAGGTCTCGTCGCGGGCGATCTCGGCGGCCTTGTCCTCGTCGGTGCGCTGACGGTTCGACGGGTCGTTCCTGAGGCGATCCTTGAGTGCGTCGTCCATGGTCACACCTCCCGCTTCTCGAAATCGATCCGCGGATCAATCCAGGTATAGGTGAGGTCGGAAATCAGCGTGGTGACGAGCCCGAGCAGCGAGAAGATGTAGAGCGTCGCGAAGACGACCGGGTAGTCCCGCTTGTAGATCGATTCGAAGCCGAGCAGCCCCAGCCCGTCGAGGGAGAAGATCGTCTCGATCAGGAGCGAGCCCGTGAAGAAGGCCGAGATGAAGGCGCCGGGAAAGCCCGCCACGATGATCAGCATCGCATTGCGGAAGACATGGCCATAGAGCACGCGTCGCTCCGTCAGGCCCTTCGCCCGTGCCGTGGTGACGTATTGCTTGCGGATCTCGTCGAGGAAGGAGTTCTTGGTCAAGAGCGTTGTCGTCGCGAAGGCAGACAGCGACAAAGCGATGAGCGGCAGCGTCAGATGCCAGAAATAATCGGGGATCGTCTGTGTGACGCAGCGCGGCAGGTCGGCCGAACTCGACCAGAGGGCACACCAGTCGCCCCGTACGCCGTCGGACAAGAGACCGCGCAAGGGGAACCAATCGAAGAACGACCCGCCGGCGAACAGGACGATCAGAAGCACGGCGAAGAGGAAGCCGGGAATCGCATAGGCGACGATGACGACGCCCGATGTCCATATGTCGAAACTCGACCCGTCCTTAAGGGCTTTCCGTATCCCGAGTGGGATCGAAATGGCATAGGACAGAAGCGTGATCCAAAGTCCGAGCGAGACCGAGACCGGCATCTTCTCGATGATCAGATCGATCACCGAGACGGATCGGAAATAGCTCTCGCCGAAATCGAAGCGCGCATAGTTCCACAGCATCAGGCCGAAGCGTTCGAGCGGCGGCTTGTCGAAGCCGAATTGCTGTTCGAGCTTGGCGATGAATTCGGGGTCGAGCCCTTGTGCCCCGCGATAGCTGGAATTCTCTCCGCCGCCCTGGCTGCCGCCGAAATCGCTGCCGCCACCGGAAACGCGGTCCGTCGCCCCGCCGGCTTCGCCGCGAAGCCCGGCAATGACCTGCTCGACCGGCCCGCCCGGCGCGAATTGCACGACGAGAAAGGAGATTGCCATGATGCCGAGCAGGGTCGGAATCATCAACAGAAGACGGCGGAGGATATAGGCGCCCATGCGGGTGAAGCGTCTCCGGTTACTGTGCTGCTCGTCAAAAGAGCCGGCGTCTTCGGGCTATCCCGAATTTCCCCGTTGTTAACCAAAAGCTTGGCGGCGTGCAAAACTGCGGGGCGGCGGCATCCTCGCGGAGCCGCCTTGCTCAGGCCTTGCCCAGCGCTTTGGCCTTTTCCTCGTCGAACCACCACAGCCGTTCGACCGGCCAGGCATAGTCGGGCTTCAGCGGGCCGCGGCCGAACATGTCCCAGTAGGCGACGAAGTGGCCGGGCGCGGTGATGTTCGGTAGCCAGTCGAGCCGCCAGCGCAAGACCCGGTCGAGAGCCCGCATGCCGGTAACGAGTTCTTCCCGGCTCGTAGCGGCGCCGATCGTGTCGATCAGGCTGTCCACGGCTTCGCTCGCCATGCCCGGATAATTGTAGCCGCCCATGCGATCGCGCGAATCGGAGCCGAAGAACAGGGTCAGGCTCTCCTTCGACGGCGTGGCGCCGAGGCTGAAGGCCGCCAGCACCATGTCGAAGTCGAAGCGGTTCAGCCGGTCCTGATATTGCGCTTCGTCGACGAGGCGGATCGAGGCGTCGAGGCCGATGGTCCGCAGCGTCTCGAAGAATTTCGAATAGACCCGCTGCTGTTCGGCACCGCGCGTCACGAATTCCAGCCGAAAGGGCTCTCCCGCTTCGTTGACCAGGCGGCCGCCGGAGCGGGTCCAGCCGGCTTCGGAAAACAGGCGGATCGCCTCGCGCAGGATCTCGCGGTCGCGGCCGGAACCGTCGCTGACCGGCTGCACCCAGACCTCGCCGAAGACCTCGTCGGGAATCTGGCCGCGCAAGGGTTCGAGAAGCTTGAGCTCGGCTTCGGACGGCGTTCCCTCGGCCACGAACTCCGATTGCTGGAAGGGCGAATCGGAATGGATGCGCAATCCGAACAGGATGTTCTCGTTGGTCCATTCGAAGTCGAAGCACATGTTGATCGCCCGGCGCACGCGCGGATCGGCGAAGCGCTCGCGCCGCTGATTCAGCGCCCAGCACTGGAAGCGCGGCCGCTTCTCGCCGGGGATCTCGCTGCGCACGACCTCGCCGCGCTGGACGGCCGGGAAGGTGTATTCCGTCGCCCAGTCCTTTGTCGTGAACTCTTCGCGGAAGGTGATCAGCCCCTTCTTGAAGGCTTCGAGCGCGGGCTGCCGGTCGCGGAAGAAGTCGATCCGCAGCGTGTCGAAATGGTCCAGCCCACGGGCGAAGGGCAGGTCCTTCGCCCAATAGTCGTCCCGCTTGCGGTATTCGATGAAGCGACCGAACTCGTAGGCCCCGACCTCGTAGGGGCCCGAGCCCGGAATTATCTCGCTGCTGACGGAGGCGAAGTCGCGATCTGCGAAATAGGACGCAGGCAGGATCGCGAAGGAGAGCGTCGACAGGGCGTCCGGATAGGATTGCCGGTCGTTCATCGCAAGCGTGACGCTGCCGTCTGCGTTGGCCGTGACGGAGTCGAGATTCTTGAGCGCGACCTGCAGGCTCGGATGCCCGGCCGCCTTGAAGGTTTCGTAGGAGAAGACGACGTCTTCGGCGGTCACCTGCTCGCCCGTCGAGAAGCGGGCCTCCGGCCGCAGGACGAAGGTGAAGCGACGGCGGTCCTCCGACAGGGTGACGCTCTCGGCGAGCGCGCAATAGACCGAGTCAGGCTCGTCCATCGCGCCGGTCATCAGGCCATTGTAGAGATACTCCATGCGCGGCGGCGCATTGCCCTTCAGGACGAAGGTGTTCAGCGTGTCGAAGGTGATCGGCGACTGGTTGAGCGTCCAGTTGGCCACGGCGAAATTGATCTGACCGCCGGACGGAGCATCGAGATCCGCATAGTCGAAATGCGTATAGTCCGGCCCGTATTTGAGATCGCCGAAGACCGAAAGGCCGTGGAGTGGCGTGTCGGCCGGCACTTGGGCAAACGCGTGGCGCGACAGCAGCGTCGCCGCGCCCGCTCCCAGCGCCAACTGACCGAAGCGCCGGCGAGTGAGAGTGGTCAGCGCCGCCATCAGTTGGCCGCCGCCGCGTCGGTGCCGCTCTCGGCCGATTTCACCCACCAGGAATACGGATCGATGGTGGCGTAGTCGGGACGTTCCTCAGGCATGCCGAACTTGTCCCAATAGGCGAGCCAGACATCCGAATTGTACCACTGCGGGACGACGTAATACTCCCACAGCATCACGCGATCGAGGGCTCGCGTCGCCGCGACCAGATCCTCGCGGCTCTCGGCATAGACGATGTTGTCGATCAGGGTCTCGATCGCAGGGTTCTTGATGCCGGCATAGTTGCGGCTGCCGGGGCTGTCGGCGGCGGCGGTCGACCAGAAATCACGCTGCTCGTTGCCGGGCGACAGCGACTGCGGGTAATATTTCATACCCACGATCTCGAAGTCGAAATTGGTGATCCGCTCGATATACTGGTTGGTGTCGACGATCCGCACATTGGTGCCGATGCCGAGCCGCTCCAGGCTTCGGGCGTAGGGTTCCATCGTTCGGCTGGAGGTGGGGTCGCTGCCCAGGAACTCGATCGTGAACGGTTCGCCTGTCTCGGCATTGACGAGCTGCGTACCGCGACGCTCGTAGCCCGCTTCCTTCAACAGTTCGAACGCTTCGCGCAGATAGGTCCGGGCGGCACTCGCCTCGGAATAGTCGGGAAGCTCGAATTCCTCCGTGAAGACTTCCGGCGGGATCTGATCGCGGAGCGGTTCGAGGAATTTCAGCTCGCGCTCGCTTGGCAGGCCCGTGGCCGAGAGTTCCGAATTGTCGTAATAGCTGTCCATCCGCTCGTAGAGACCGTAGAACAGCGTCCGGTTCATCTCCTCGAAATTATAGGCGAGCGTCAGCGCCTTGCGCACGCGCCGGTCCTGAAACTTTTCCAGACGGTTGTTCAGGACATAGGCCTGCATGGATTCGACCTGGTGATCCGGGATGGTCGTCCGGATCACCTCGCCGTTTTGTGCCGCGGGGAAATCATAGCCTTCCGACCAGCGCTGCGAACGGTTTTCGAGCCGGTAATCGTCGAGACCGCCTTTCTTGAAGGCTTCCCAGGCGGCGTTGGCGTCGCGCAGATAGGTGTAGGCGATGGTGTCGTAATTGTAGCGGCCGACGCGGGTCGGATTGTCGGCGCCCCAATAATCCTCGACCCGCTCCCACTGGATCGACTGACCGATATCAAAACGCTTGATCCGGTACGGGCCCGATCCGAGCGGCGTCTCGGTCGTCGGCTCGGAGATGTCGCGCGGCTGGCCGTCGGGGCCGGTGCCTTCCCACCAGTGCTTCGGAAGCACCGTCAGGTCGCCCATGATGTTGGGCAATTCGCGATTGCCGGTCTGGTCGAAGGTGAAGGTCACTTCGCGCTCGCCGGTCTGCTCGGCCTTCACGACATTCTTGTAGTAGGCGCCCCACTGCGGGTGGAGTTCTTTCAGCGTGTCGAAGCTCCAGATCACGTCCTCGACGGTGATCGGCTCGCCATCATGCCAATGCGCGTTCGGGTTCAGGCGGAAGGTCGCGGAGGAGAAGTCGTCGGCAAAACGCATCGCTTCGGCGATCAGCGCATGGGAGGTTGAGGGTTCTTCCGTCGATTGCTCCATCAGCGTGTCGTAGAGCAGGCCGCCGCCGAAGGTAACCAGCCCGGCGGCCGGGGTGCCGCGCACGACGAAGGGATTGAACGAATCGAAGGAGCCGATGACGACGCTGTTCAGAGATCCGCCCTTGGGCGCATCGGGATTGACGTAGTCATAGTGCTCGAAGTCATCCGGATAGCGCGACGGCTTGATGAGGGAGATTGACGTGTGCCACTCGCCCGCTTCGACTTCGCCGGTCGCCGGCGCTTCGGACGCGGCCTGGGCTGTTTCGTTTTCTGCGGGTCTGGTCTCCTGGCCGCTCGCGGCAGACAACGAGACACTGATGGCCAGGGATGAACCGGCGAGAATGCGAAGCAGGCGTGTCGCGATCGGCAAAGGCTGATCTCCATTGCTGTGTCGGTTCAAGAAACGCAATCGTCGCCGCGCTTTATGGCGATTTCACCGCTTGCTTGCCAAGTGACGATTCCTTCATCTTGGCGCGAGCGGGTCCATGGCAACCCTTTGTGGGCGCCTGCCTCTCTTCAGGACAGGATCTGAGTTGCCCTGTGAAACAGAAAAAAGCCCCGGCTTGGCCGGGGCTTTTCGTGCGATGTCGAAAGCTTTGGAGCCGCCGAACTACTGGCTCTGGGCCCCGCTCTCGTCGAAGGTCGCGAGATAGGCGATGACATTGTCGATGTCTTCCTGGTTCTTCAGGCCGGGAAAGACCATCTTGGTGCCAGACACCAGACCCCGCGGATCACTCAGCCAGGCATGCAGGTTCTCGACGGTCCAGGTCGGGTTCTCCTGCGCATACTCCTGCAGCGCGGAGGAGAAGCTGTAGCCTTCGACTTCGGCGACGGCTTCGCCGACGATGCCGTTCAGCTCGGGGCCGATCCTGTTCGCAGCGCCTTCGCCGACCGCATGGCAGGCGCGGCACTTGTTGAACACCTTCTCGCCCGCCGCCGGGTCGCCGGCCATGGCGGTCTGGGTCGCTTCCTCGGCCGGCTGCGCCTCGTCACCGGACGCAGCCGCCGCATCCTCGGGCTGATCGCCGGAGCCTTCGGCCGCATCCGCATCTCCCGCCTGTTCCTCGGAGCTTCCCGAAGCAGCGGCATCAGACTGTGCTGCCTCGGAACCGGCCGCGTCGTCTGCGCTCGTGTCGAGCTGGTTATTCTGGGCGGACATCTCGGCCGTGGTGGTCTCGTCGCCGCTCTCGGTCGGAGCAGCGTTCGCCGGGCCGGCATCGGGCGTCGCCTGTGCCTCTTCGCCGCCGGCGCCCATCTTCGTGGTCGTGCCGGGCTCGGTGACTTCGGCGGTCTGCTCGTCACCGGCATCCGCGGCACCTTCCGCAGGCGCTTCCGGCAGCGGAGCAGGCTCATCTGCCAGCGAGCGGAGATAGGCGATCAGATCGGCGCGATCCTCGTCATCTTTCACGCCCGCGAAGCCCATGGCCGTTCCCGACATGTAACCCTGAGGATTTTCGAGGAAACCGTTGAGATGCTCATAGTCCCACTGGACCGACCCGCCCTCGGAGAAATCCTGCATCGCGGACGAGTAGGAGAAGTCGGAGACCTCGGCGATCGGACGCATCACGACGCCCCAAAGATGCGGGCCGATCTTGTTGGCGCCGCCCTTTTCGCCGGTGTGGCAGGCGACGCATTTCTTGAACACGTTGGCGCCGGCATCGGCGCTCGCGTTCTGCAGGAGGGCCGCGATCGAGGGGGCTTCCTCCTGAGCAGCGCCAGCGTCGCCATCGCCCTCGGCACTCTCGGCGACGACGATTTCATAACCCGGGACTTCAGGTTCTTCGGAATGAAACAAGCCCTCGGCCAGCAGGCTGCCGCCGAACAGGACGAAGATCGTGCCCAATACGGCTCCGAAGATCTTATTTGCTTCAAACGAATTCATTGGCGGGACCAACCCTCTCCTGAACTTTCGGCGCCACCTCTGGCGCACCCCCGGCAAAATCGCGCGGAACCTAGGTCTTTTGCCGTTTCAAAGCAACACCTGTAAGAGCCGCGTCGGCGCCACCTTTTGTCACTCCACAAGGCGGCATTCAAGATTGGAATTCTTAGAGAGTGGTTGAAGACGCACCCATGTCCACCCTTGTCCTCATTCCCGCGCGTCTCGGTTCGACGCGTCTTCCGAAGAAAGCCCTGGCCGACATCGCCGGCAAACCGATGATCGTGCGTGTCGCCGAGCGCGCCAGCGCCGCCAATGCCGGCCGCGTGGTCGTGGCGACCGATGCGGAGGAGATCCGCCAGGTGGTCGTGGCGGCCGGTTTCGAGGCGGTGATGACCTCGGTCGATCACCAGTCCGGATCGGATCGCATTCACGAAGCTCTGATGGCACTTGATCCAAAGCGTGAAGTCGAAACCATCATCAACGTGCAGGGTGATCTGCCCACCATCGAGCCGGAGACGATCCGCCGCGCCGTCGCGCCGCTCGAGGACCCGCAATGCGATATTGCGACCCTGGCGGCGGTCATTTCGGAACTCGAGGAGCGGGACAACCCGAACGTCGTGAAACTGGTCGGATCACCAATCGGGGAGACCAGGCTCCACGCCCTCTATTTTACCCGCGCGACGGCACCCTGGGGGGAGGGCCCCCTCTACCATCACATAGGGCTCTACGCCTACCGGCGCGAGAGCCTGGAGCGCTTCGTCGCTCTGGAGCCATCGGTTCTGGAAAGGCGCGAGAAGCTGGAACAGCTGCGCGCCCTGGAAAACGGCATGCGAATCGATGGCGAGATCGTCGATACCGTGCCCCTCGGCGTCGACGGACCCGACGATCTGATCCGCGCGCGCCTGATCTATGGAGCATGATGAGATGAGCGACGACCGCCCGATGATCGCCTTCCAGGGCGAACCCGGCGCCAACTCCGACATGGCGATCAAGACCGTCTTCGGCGATCGCTACGCCGCGCTGCCATGCCCGTCCTTCGACGACGCCTTCGCCGCCGTGCGCAACGGAACGGTCGAGCATGAAGGCCGGGAGCGTCAGGTCGTGCGCGCGATGATCCCGATCGAGAACACTCTCGCCGGCCGCGTCGCCGACATCCATCTCTTGATGCCCGATTCGGGGCTTCAGATCGTCGGCGAATACTTCATGCCGATCCATTTTCAACTGATGGCGCTTCCCGGCGTCGCGCGCGCCGAGATCAAAAGCGTCTACAGCCATATCCACGCGCTTGGGCAGTGCCGCAAATATCTGCGCGCCAATGGCTGGAAGCCGCAGGTTGCCGGCGACACCGCGGGGGCAGCGCGCGAGGTCTCGGAAGTGGGAGACAAGAGTCGGGCGGCGCTCGCACCGCGCCTGGCGGCCGAATATTACGGGCTGTCGATCATTGAGGAGGACGTCGAGGACGCATCGAACAACGTCACGCGCTTCGTCATCCTCGCCAATCCTGGCCAGCAGCCCTTTGCCGATCCCGATGAGTGCCGGCTGAGCCTCTGGGCGCCGCGCGAGCCCTCGGTGAGCGATGACGGACGCAACTATGTCAGCCGCGACGTGGTGACGACCTTCGTCTTCCGGGTGAAGAACATTCCCGCCGCCCTCTACAAGGCGCTCGGCGGATTCGCGACCAACGGCATCAATATGACGAAACTCGAAAGCTACCAGCTGGGCGGCAGCTTCTCGGCGACGCTCTTCTACGCCGACGTCGAAGGCCATCCTCACGATCCGGCTCTCGGCCGGGCCCTCGAAGAACTCCGCTTCTTCTCGGCCGAATACCGCAACCTCGGCGTCTATCGGGCGTCGGATGATCGGCAGGCTCTGCTCCTGCCGGGGGAGTAGGCGGAAAAGGATTGCGAAGACCGCAGATTGCGCGGCGATACCAGTGTGGGAGGCCTGACACGATACGTCCTTTCACGCGAAGCTGGCGAGGCTTTGCCCATCCGCATCCTCATCCCGGATTAGGTCCGGGATGAGGAGAATGTCGGTGCAGCTCGCAAACATATCTTGCTGTCGGATCAGAGCGCTCGGCAATTATTGCATGGCCTCCCGTCAGCCTATGCGAATGTTCAGCTGATCCTGCCCGCAAACCTCGCGATTTTCGCCGGCAGTCCGGCCGTCTCCAGAAACGGTGCATGCCCCTGACCCGGCACCTCGATCGATTCGAGATTGCCGTGCCGGGCCTTCATTGCGTCGACCGTCGAGGCTGAAAAGAGCGTCGAGTTCTCGCCGCGAATGACCAAGAGCGGCACGTCCTTCATCAGGTCGAAGGCCTCCCAGAGTTCCGGCAGGCCGTTTTCGAGATCGATGGTCCGCAAGGGTTCGAGCAGGCGGGGATCGTAGTCGCCGACGATGCGGCCATCGCGCTCGACGTAGCCGGCGCGGGCCATCCGCTCGAAGTCTGCGCGCGTCATGGCAGGAAACGCCGGGCCGAGCGATGTCGCCAGAGCGTCGACGGCGCTCGGCCAGTCGGGGAAGGATTCGACCACCCCGACGGTGTCGCGGATCAATCGCAGGCCCTCGGCCTCGATCTTCGGCCCCGCATCGTTGAAGACCGCAGCGGCGATCGCTTCGAGCCGCATCATCGCCAGGAGGTGGATGACCAGCGTACCGCGAGACGTGCCGACGAAGACGGCGCGGTCGATCTTCAGATGGTCGAGACCGGCGAGGATGTCGGCCGCCTCGGCAGGGACCGTATAGGCCTCGGCACCGGTGGCATATTGCGAGTGGCCGCGGCCGCGATAGTCGAAGGCGACGATCCGACGATCGGGATCGAGGGAGCGGATGGCCAGCGCCATGGCGTCAAAGTCGCGGGAATTGCGGGTGAGACCCGGCAGGCAGACGATCGGCAGGGATGACGATGTCTCCGGTCCGAGGCTGCGGCCGGAAAGCCGCAGTCCGTCATGCTCGTAGGTGAAGGTCTCGAACGTGTCCGTCGAGGCTAACATTCGGCGCTTCTCCGCTGACGACCCATGGTCTCCGTCGAGCGGCATCTATTCTAGAAGCGTGGCTTGGCCAGCGGCAAAACGCTAGCCGCAATGCCGTCCAGCAGCCCTCAGCCCCGTCGGCCGAAGCGCAGGTCGCGCTCGATGGAGAAGCCGGCCCCCAGACGGATCTTGTAGACCTGATAGTTCTCCATGATCCGCTGCACGTAGTTGCGCGTCTCGGTGTAGGGGATGCGCTCCACCCAGTCGATCACCTGATCGAGCGGCTTTCCGCGCGGATCGCCGAAGCGCTCGATCCATTCGCGTGCCCGGCGCGGACCCGCGTTGTAGGCGGCGAAGGTCAGCACGTAGGAGCCGTCGAAATTGTCGATCTGGTCGCCGAGATAGCGCGCCCCCAGCGTGGCGTTGTAGCCGGGATCGCTGGTCAATCGCGCGGGCGAGTAGGCGACGCCCACCTTGCGGGCCATGCTCTTGGCGGTCCCCGGCATCAACTGCAGGAGGCCGAGCGCGCCAGCATGCGAGCGGGCCTTGGGATTGAAGGCGCTCTCCTGCCGCGCGATGGCATAGGCCAGGGCCTTGCCGGAGGCCGAGATATTGGCGCTCGCCGGGATCACGCCGATCGGAAAGGCGAGGGCCGGGGCGTCGACACCGCGCCAATAGGCGAGCTTGCCGACCTGCAGCACGAGGTGATGGTCGCCCCGCTGCTCCGCCATGACCGACAGGAGCGCGAGTTCGCCAGGGCTGTCGAGTTCGTCGGCCAGGCCGCGATAGAGAATGTCGGCGCGCCAGTCCGAGCCGATCTGTTCCAGGCGCTGGATTGCCCGGACCGCCGGACGCGAGGCGAAGCGCTGCCGCTCGGCATCGGACGGGCTGGGAAACTCGATCGCGCCGGGATTGCGGCCCAGCCGCGCCGCTGCGAGCTGGCCGTAATAGGTCGCGCCGTAATGGGCGGCCCGTTGATAGTAGCCGCCGGCATTGCTGGAGCCGGCCGCTTCGGCTGCGCGCGCCAGCCAGTAATAGCCGCGCGAAAGCGACAGCGGCTTGTTCGAGCGTTCGATGATCCTGGCGAAATGTCGGCTCGCCGTCGACGGGTCATTCAGGAAGCGCAGCGCGATCCAGCCGGCGTGGAATTCCGCTTCCACGGCCTCGACGTCGTCTTGGGCGGAATGTCCGGCGGCGATCTGATAGGCGGTCTTGGCCTTGCCGAGATCGAGCAGATCGCGCGCGATGATGCGGCGCTCGTTCCACCACGCGTCGGGATCGACCAGGGCCGCCGGATCGCGCGGCGCCTTGAGGATGATGTCGGCCGCCGCTTCGACCTTATGGGCCTTGCGGTAATATTCGACCAGCGCGAACAGATAGCCCGGATCGGAGCGCTGGGAACTGGGTACGGCGTTGAGCAGGCTGCCGGCATTCCTCTCGCCGCGAATGGCGGCGGCACGCGCCGCGTGCAGCTTCGTCGCGCCGGCGAGCTTGGCCGCACGCGCCGCGTCCGTGATTCGGTCGGCGTAGAGCAGCATGTCCATGCGGTGCTTGTGGTCGGCCTTGCTCAGAAGTGTGCCGAAGGTCGACAGCATCTCGTTTTCGGTCGAGCGATTCATACGCTCTGTGCGCCAGGTCTGGCCGATGATCTGCTTGGCGCGGCCGACCTCGCCGACCTCGATCCAGGCGCGCGCCAGCGCCATCACGCCTTCGGGGCTCTCGGGCATGCTGTTCGAAAAGGCCTGCAGCACTTCGCGAGCCGGCCGCTTCTCGCGGTAGATCGCCTTCTCGGAATTGATCCGCAGCTTCTTCAGACCGGGCCAGCCCGTCAGGCTGCGGGCCGCCGCGGCAATCTCAATGGCCGGCACATTGTCGCCGCCCGTTACCGCGATCGCCCAGGTCAGGATGTCGCGGTCAAGCGTTCCGGGCGCCATGCCCTCGCGGATCGCCCGCGCCTTGGTCGGATTTCGATCCGACAGCGCCTGCAGCCCTTCCTTCAACTCGCCATGCAAGGCGCGCACCGGGTCGAGCCGCGGCGTCAGCGTGGCGATCGAGGCGGTGAAGGCGGTGGCGCTTTGCGGGGCAGCGGGCTGGGGGGCGGGAACGGGAATCGCGGCGATCGCAGGCGCCCGCACCTGGCCGCCGAAGCGGCCCGGATCGATCGAGACGCCGGCCGTCATCCCGCTCGGCCGGGCCGTCGGCATCGGCCCGTAATCGGGCAGGAACGCGGTCTCTGCGAGAGCCGGCTGCCCGACAAGCAGAAGGGCGAGCGCGGCGGAGATCAACTGGCTGGCAGGGGCGAATCCTGGCATGGCCATACCCTCGAAAGGTCCGAAAACGGAACGGTGCGCCGGCAGATCAACTGCCGGATTGGTTTTCAAATCTCTCACGATCGCCCTTAAAAGCCGGTTACTCTGGTCGGAGCGGATGGCGAACGAAGATGCCTTCCCGTGCTTGTTTCCGCCGATTGGCTTCCATATGTTGCCGCGTCCTGACGAAAGCTTTATGGCGGTCTGCACTTTGCTGCCTCGCGCGGTCGAGGCGGTCTTGCATGATGTCTTGCGGCCTGTTCCAGGATTGCCAATGCAAATCCGAGACAGCGTCAGGAGCGAGTGGGAGTAGAAAATGTTCAATGGCTCGATTCCGGCGCTGGTGACCCCGTTTGCCGAGGATGGCAGCTTCGCCGAGGACGTGTTCGCCGATTTCGTCGAGTGGCAGATCGCCGAAGGCTCGACCGGTCTCGTGCCGGTCGGTACGACCGGGGAGAGCCCGACGCTCACCCATGACGAACACAAACGTGTCGTGGACGTCTGCGTCAAGGTGGCGGGCGGTCGCGTTCCCGTGATCGCCGGCGCCGGGTCGAACAACACGATCGAGGCGATCGACCTTGCCCGCTTCGCCCAGAGCGCGGGCGCCGACGGTCTCCTTGTGGTGACGCCCTATTACAACAAGCCGAACCAGCGCGGCCTCTATCAGCACTTTTCGGCGATCGCCAAGGCGGTCTCCCTGCCGATCCTGATCTACAACATTCCCGGCCGCTCGATCATCGATATGACACCGGAGACGATGGCGAGCCTCGCCCGCGATCATGCCAATATCATCGGCGTGAAGGACGCGACCTCCAAGGTCGACCGGGTCTCGGAGCAGCGCGCCGCCTGCGGCACCGAATTCGTCCAGCTTTCGGGCGAGGACGCGACGGCGCTTGGCTTCAACGCCCATGGCGGGCATGGCTGCATTTCGGTCACGGCCAATGTCGCACCGGCGCTGTGTTCGCACTTCCAGGCGGCCTGCGCCGAGTTCGACTATCAGACGGCGCAGTCCTATCAGGACCGTCTGATGCCGCTTCACAAGGCCCTGTTCATCGAGCCAAGCCCGGCCGGCGTGAAATATGCGCTGTCGCGTCTCGGCAAGATTCGCAATACGCTGCGCTCGCCCCTGGTGCCGGTCGAAGCGGCGACGGCCGAGACGATCGACTCAGCATTGCGGCATGCCGGCCTGATCACCTGAGCGAGACGTCCGGGTCGCTTCAAAGGCACATGCGAGACCCGATGATCACGCTCGAGAAAGAGGTCAGGAAGCCCTGAGGCCTCCTGGAGAACCATGGCGAAGAAGAAATCAGCCGATAGCAATGTTGCCGCGGAGAACCGCAAGGCGCGATTCAATTATGAGATCGTCGACACGCTCGAGGCCGGCCTGCAACTGACCGGTACCGAGGTGAAGTCGCTGCGCGGCGGCAAGGCTTCGATCGCCGAGGCCTATGCCACCGAGGAGGAAGGCGAACTCTGGCTGATCAATTCGAATCTGCCGGAATATCTCCAGGCCAACCGCTTCAACCACAATCCGAAGCGGCGACGGAAGCTCCTCGTGCACCGCTCGCAGCTCAACAAGCTCGCCGGCGCGGTGCAGCGGGACGGCATGACCCTGGTGCCGCTCAAGATCTACTTCAACGAGCGCGGCACCGCCAAGCTCCTGCTGGCGCTCGCCAAGGGCAAAAACGCTCCCGACAAGCGACAGACCATCAAGGAGCGCGACTGGAACCGCCAGAAACAGCGGCTTTTGAAGCAGGTGTGATCATTTTGCAGGTCAGGCGGGCGCTTTACTGCATCGACGCGTCTGAGGCTTCCAATTACGTTGCGACACCCCGTACGGGGCAATCGCAAACGGCAGGAGGAAACCATGCGGACACTGATGATCATGCTCGTCGCCGGCACCGTCGGCGCAACGGCGGCCATGCCCCGGGCCGCCGAGGCCTACACCAGTTCAGGTGAATACCAGGTGGCGGCAGCCTGCGGCTATTATGCCTTTGCGGGCGCATTCCGAAGCTACCGCTCGGCGGAGCGCCGCGCCGGTCGTCTGGGTGCCCGGGTCCTCGACATCGACAATTCCGACAGCCCCAATGCAGGCACCGGCCTCTATGTCGTCGGCAGCGGGCCGATGGGTGAGCGGGCCGCCCAGAACCGGGCACGCCAGTTCCGCCGCGCCGGTATCGGCGACGCCTATGCGGGCTATCGCTGCTTCTACTGATCGGCTGACAATTACGAGCGGACCGGGAGCCCTGATTGTCAGGACGACCGGTCCTTTTCGTCGAGATACTCACGCACCGATGCAAAGACCGCTTCGAACATCTCGGTCGTGAGTCGGCCGGTATTGGTGTTGTAACGCGAGCAGTGATAGCTCGGAAACAGCATAAGCTCGTCGACCTTTGTCGGCTCGTTGTGTCGGAAAGGATGCGCGGCGATCCGGCCGCCCAGCGTCCGGACGGTGGAGTCATGGGCGATCTTGCCGAGCGTGACGATGGCGCAAAGCTTCGGAAACCGGGCGATCGTCTCGTTCAGAAAGCTGCGGCAATTGTTGATTTCCCCACCGACCGGCTTGTTCTCCGGCGGCACGCAGCGGACCGAATTGGTAATCGCGGTCTCGATGAGTTCCAGACTGTCGTCCGGGCGAGCCTCGAAACACCCGCGTGCCAGGCCGAAGCGGCCGAGGGTGGCGTAGAGCAGGTCGCCGGCATAGTCGCCGGTGAACGGGCGACCGGTGCGGTTCGCGCCGCGCAGACCCGGCGCGAGCCCCACGATCAGAAGCCGGACCGAGTCCGGTCCCTCCGTCGGCAGAAAAGTCGGAACCGGCGCATTGTGCCACTCCGGCTCCTTGTGCCGCCACTCCTCCCGGAAGCCGACGAGTCGGGGACAGCGCGGGCAGTCGCGAGCGGGCTCGGCAGCGGTTCCGGCGAGAGGGTGGTCCAGCGTCATATCCTGAACGGAAGCCTTGCGGACGTCGGCTCAGTAATCGTCGTCGTCCTCGACTTCGTTGCGACGCGGATTGCGCGCTTCACGCTCGGCCGGGTTGCGGCCGATGTCGCCCTTGAGCGTGACGATGTCGATGAAGTGATCGGCCTGACGACGCAGATCGTCAGAGATCATCGGCGGCGAGGAGGACAGGGTTGAGACGACCGAGACCTTGCGGCCCTTGCGTTGCAGCGCTTCCACCAGCGAGCGGAAGTCGCCGTCGCCGGAGAACAGGACGAAGTGATCGACCGTTTCCACCAGCTCCATGGCATCGATCGCCAGTTCGATGTCCATGTTTCCCTTGACCTTGCGACGGCCGGACTGATCGGTAAATTCTTTCGCCGGCTTGGTGACCACTCGGTAACCGTTGTAGTCGAGCCAGTCGATCAGGGGTCGGATCGAGGAATACTCGTTATCTTCGATCAGGGCGGTATAGTAATAGGCGCGAAGAACATAAGATTGACGCTGAAACCATGTCAGCATTTTCTTGTAGTCTATATCGAATCCAAGATTTTTTGACGTAGCGTATAAATTCGCGCCATCAATGAAGAGAGCAAGTTTCTCGCGTTGATCAAACATACTAGTGCAACTTCCGTGGGAAATTTTTGAACAGGTCTAAGGCGCGATCGTCGATTCGCGGAAATATTTCGCTCGGACGACCCTTGTCCCCTTGGGCGTTATCGAAATCTTGTGGCGGCTGCAAGGCGCAAAGGTCGGAGGGACGGCCAGCTCACGGTTTCGGCGGTTCGGCTGGTAAACTTGCGGTGTATGTGCGGAGATTCGGGGTCGGGCTGCGAAATGTGATAGGCGAATAGCGTCTTCTCGCGCGGTATGCCCCTTGTGGCGCTGCCGCGAAACGTCTATGTCGAAAATTCAGCCACCGAATTCGTCAGTTTCAGGAGACAGGCATGGCCCGCGTCACCGTAGAAGATTGCGTCGACAAGGTCGACAACCGGTTCGAACTGGTTCTTCTGGCCAGCCACAGGGCGCGCCAGATCTCTCAAGGCCAGAACATAACCGTCGACCGCGACAACGACAAGAACCCGGTCGTCGCGCTTCGCGAAATCGCCGACGAGACCCTGTCGCCGGGTGATCTCAAGGAAGACCTCATCCATTCGCTGCAGAAGCATGTCGAGGTGGACGAGCCGGAGCCGCGCCCCGACACCGAGCAGCGGGAGGAGAACCAGCGTCTGGTCGAGGACGTCGCTGCCGAGATTCCGGCCGCGACCGAGCCGGCCGCCGAGGATGCCGAGCCCGTCTCCTTCGACCGCATGTCTGAAGAGGATCTGCTCGCCGGCATTGAGGGTCTCGTTCCGCCCGAAAAGACCGACGATTATTAATGGTACGAGCCGGTCGCCTCTTTCGGTTGGCCGGGTATCATCACTATATTGGAGGGGGTGTCGCGGGCATGCGCGATGCCCCCTTTTCTCGTTCCGACAACGCTGGAGCTCTTGACGCAAGCCCATGATGCGGCAGTATGAACTCGTCGAAAAGGTCGCGGCCTACAAGCCCGAGCTCGACGAAGCGCTTCTCAATCGAGCCTATGTCTACGCCATGCAGAAGCATGGCTCGCAGAAGCGCGCCAGCGGCGACCCCTATTTCTCGCACCCGCTCGAAGTCGCTGCGATCCTCACCGAGATGCATCTCGACGAGGCGACGGTGGCCGTCGCGCTCCTGCACGACACGATCGAGGATACGGATGCCACCCGAAAGGAGATCGACCAGCTCTTCGGGCCGAAGATCGGACAGCTCGTCGAGGGCCTGACCAAGCTGAAGCGCCTCGATCTCGTGTCGAAGAAAGCGGCCCAGGCGGAGAATCTGCGAAAGCTCCTGCTGGCGATCGCCGACGACATCCGGGTGCTTCTCGTCAAGCTGGCCGACCGTCTCCACAACATGCGCACGCTCGGTCCGATGGCGCCGGAAAAGCGCGCCCGCATCGCCCAGGAGACGATGGACATCTATGCCCCGCTCGCCGGACGCATGGGCATGCAGGACATGCGTGACGAGCTGGAGGCGCTGGCCTTCCGGCACATTAATCTCGATGCCTATACGACGATCACGGCAAGGCTGGCGGAACTGCGCGAGCGCCATGCCGAGACGATCGCGGCGATCGAACGGGACCTCACCGCCAAGCTCAAGGAAAACGGCATCGCCGCTACCGTCTACGGACGCCAGAAGACCGCCTACTCGGTCTTCTCCAAGATGCAGCGCAAGGCGATCTCGCTGGAGCAGCTCTCGGACATCTTCGGATTTCGGGTCATCGTCGACACCGAGGAGGCCTGCTACCGCACCCTCGGCATCGTTCACCGGACCTGGCCGATGGTGCCGGGGCGGTTCAAGGATTACATCTCGACGCCCAAGCAGAACGACTACCGCTCGCTGCACACGACCATCGTCGGACCCTCCCGCCAGCGCGTGGAGTTGCAGATCCGCACCCGGGAGATGCACGAGGTCGCCGAATACGGCGTCGCGGCCCATGCGCTCTACAAGGATGCCGACGAGGCCGGCCACGTCCATCTGTCGAAGGATTCCAACGCCTATGGCTGGTTGCGCCGGACGATCGAGCTTCTGGCGGCAGGCGACAATCCGGAAGAATTCCTGGAGCACACCAAGCTCGAACTGTTCCAGGACCAGGTGTTCTGCTTCACGCCCAAGGGACAGCTGATCGCGCTGCCGCGCGGGGCGACCCCTATCGACTTCGCCTATGCCGTCCACACCGATGTCGGCGACAATTGCGTCGGCTGCAAGATCGACGGCCGGATCATGCCGGTGGTCACCGAACTCGCCAATGGCGACGAGGTGGAGGTCATCTGCGCCAGGGGCCAGACCCCGCCCCAGGCCTGGGAGAACATCGCCGTCACCGGCAAGGCGCGTTCGGCGATCCGCCGGGCGGCGCGCACCTCGATCCGCAAGCAGTATTCGGGTCTCGGCCAGCAGATCCTCGAGCGTACCTATGCGCGGTCCAACAAGACCTTCTCCCGCGAGGCGCTGAAACCGCTTCTCGGCAAGCTCGGCCATCGCGACGTGGAGGATGCGCTGGCCGCGATCGGGCGAGGGGAGCTCAAGTCGTCCGACGTGCTGCGCGCCGCCTTTCCGGACTATCAGGAAAGCCGGGCCGCCCGCCGGCCCGAAAAGAGCGAAGACGAGGGCTGGTTCAATCTGCGGACCGCTGCCGGCATGATCTTCCGCATGCCGGGGCGCGGCAAGTCGAAGGACCGCAGAAACGGCAAGGCCATTCCCATCCGCGGCGCGGGTGACGACCTGCCGGTGCATTTCGGGCCGGACGGGGCTGTTCCGGGCGACCGCATCGTCGGCATCATCGAGCCGGGCAAGGGGATCATCATCTATCCCATCCAGTCCCCGGCGCTGACGGCCTATGACGACGAGCCGGACCGCTGGATCGATGTGCGCTGGGATATCGACGATGCGCTGCAGGAGCGCTTTCCCGCGCGGATCACCCTGTCGGCGCGCAACGAACCGGGCTCGCTCGCGGAGATCGCCGAGACCATCGCCGTCAACGACGCCAACATCCACAATCTGTCGATGGTCTCCACGGCGCCGGACTTCACCAAGATGGTGATCGAACTCGAGGTCTGGGACATCCAGCATCTCAACCAGACCCTCCGCCAGCTTCGCGCCAAGCCCTGCGTCGCGGATGTTACGCGCGTCAACGGTTGAGCAGCGGACGGAGGCCGGAAACGCCATCGGGCGGATTGAGCCGGAAGGAACGATTCCCTTGACGCTCGCCGCAATTTCGCCGGGTGAAGCACATAGCCGCCTCGCTCGACCGGGTCGGCATCAATCACTTGGCGAATCGAAGGCTGTGAGGGCTTTCTGAGGCCGTGTGTCTCTGATGCGCTTGTTCCGACTGCGGCCTCGGATAAGCTCCCCGTGCAAGAAGCGTCGAGCCCGAAGGCGTCGCTGTTCAGAACCGGAGCAGGTTATTGCGATTTCCTGGTGCGGGAACTTCAAGGTGGTGATGTGCCCTTCTTCGCTGTGGGGCCGGCGTGAGCCGGGTCCTCGCGATCGGCGGGACGAAGCGGGCCGCGTGGCTCGATGATGGAATGGAGAGTTCGACGGCCATGCTGTTTCGACGTCGTGTGCCTGAAAGCTTCTGGTCACGTCTTCGGACGTGGTTGTGGCCGCGCCGGTCCTTCCGGCGCTCCTATCACTATTTTCACAAGCGGGTCCTCAGACTCGATGCGGCGCCGCACGCCATCGCGGCCGGCTTTGCGGCCGGCGTCGTGGCGTCCTTCACCCCCTTCATCGGCTTTCACTTCCTGATCGCCTTTGCCATCGCCTATCTGATCGCTGGCAACATGGCCGCGGCGGCGCTTGGAACGGCGGTCGGCAATCCGCTGACATTCCCGTTCATCTGGGGCGCGACCTTCGAGGTGGGCCATCGGCTTTTGACAGACCCCACCGTCGATGTCGAAGCGCCGGCCAATCTGGAGCGCTCCTTGTCGCCGATGAATCTGGGGGCGATCTGGGAGCCGATCGTCAAGCCGATGTTCGTCGGATCAATCCCGCTCGGCCTCCTGGCCGGCGTGATCTCCTATGCCGTCGTCCGCGTTGCGGCGAAGAGCTTCCAGGCCCACCGGCAGAGACGCATCGCCAACGGAGGCGCCACTCTGGCGGATGCGCCCAAGGCGCTGGTCGGGAGGCTTGCCGGCCACGGCGCGCCGCAGAAGCTCGGCCGAACTGTAGCCCGGTCGTCTGCGGACAAACTTTGATGCATGGTAAGTTGCGACGATGGTTGCGACCCGGTAGAAGGCGCTCGGGCAGCGCTGCTGCGAGATGAACAGTCGAAAAGAGATGAATATGGTCGACCAGGCCGAACGGACGGAAAAGGGCGGCTTCGGCGAGACCATCAAGGTCATCATCCAGGCACTTCTGCTGGCCCTCGTCATCCGGACTTTCCTGTTCCAGCCCTTCTCCATTCCTTCGGGTTCGATGATGCCGACCCTGCTCGTCGGGGACTATCTCTTCGTCTCGAAATGGAGCTACGGCTTCTCCAAATACTCCTTTCCCTTGTCTCCGGACCTGTTCGACGGTCGGATCCTCGCCTCGGATCCGGAACGCGGCGACGTGGTGGTCTTCCGCAAGCCGAATGAGGAGGACACCGACTACATCAAGCGCCTGATCGGGCTTCCGGGCGACCATATCCGCGTGACGAACGGCATCCTTTCGATCAATGGCGAGAACGTGGAGCGCGAGCCGGCAGGCGAATTCGTCGCCGATGACGGGACGCTCGTCCAGCAATATCGCGAGACGCTGCCGAACGGGATCTCCTATACGACCCTCGACCTCAGCCCGAATTCCGCCGGCGACAACACCCGCGAATTCGTCGTGCCCGACGGGCATTACTTCATGATGGGCGACAATCGCGACAATTCGCTCGATAGCCGGTTCGACGTCGGCTACGTGCCGTTCGAGAATTTCGTCGGCAAGGCACGGGTGATCTTCTTCTCGATCAAGGACGACGTCTCGCCGCTCGAATTGTGGAATTGGCCGACCGATCTCAGGCCCAGCCGCATCTTCACATGGCTCGGCTGACGCGCAAGAAGACGCTCGACGACCTTGAGCAAGCCATCGGCGTTCCGATCCGCGATCGCGAGCGCTTCGAGCGGGCGCTGACCCATTCGAGCCTGCAGGGCAATGGCGGAGACGAGCGAAGCTATGAGCGCCTGGAGTTCCTGGGTGATCGCGTGCTTGGGCTCATCGTCGCCGAACGCCTGTTCACCCAGTTTCCCAATGCCGACGAGGGCGAGCTTTCGTTGCGGCTGAACGCTCTGGTGAGCGCCGAAGCCTGCGCCGAGATCGCCGATGAGATCGGTCTGTTCGACTATGTGCGCCAGGGCGCGGATCTCAAGAAGCTTAAAGGCGATCGTACCCGCAACATTCGCGCAGACCTCGTCGAATCGCTGATCGCCGCCATCTATCTTGGCGAAGGCCTCGAAACGGCCCGCGACTTCGTCGAACGCCACTGGGGCGATCGGCTCGACGCCGACGTCGCGGCTCGGCGTGACGCCAAGACCGCGCTGCAGGAATGGGCGCATCAGACCGCGCCGACCCCGCCGCGCTATGAACTGGTGGAGCGGACTGGCCCCGACCATGAGCCGGAGTTCACGATCAGGGTCGTCGTGCCCGACGTGGAGCCGGGAATCGGGCGCGGTCGGTCGAAACGCATTGCAGAACAGGAAGCCGCCGCCGCCGTCTTGAGGCGGGAAGGTGTCTGGAAGGACGAAGCTTGAACGATCAGCCTATGGACCAGGATGGGGAGAAGGCAGCGGGCGAAGCGCCAGGACGGCGTTCCGGCTTCGTCGCCCTGCTCGGCGCGCCGAACGCCGGCAAGTCGACCCTGGTCAACCGTCTGGTCGGCACCAAGGTCACCATCGTCAGCCACAAGGTCCAGACCACGCGGGCGCTGGTGCGTGGCATTGCCATGCATAAGGGCACCCAGATCGTCTTCGTCGACACGCCGGGCGTCTTCAAGCCGAAGCGGCGCCTCGACCGGGCCATGGTCCGCACCGCATGGTCCGGTGCCAAGGATGCCGACATCGTCATGGCCATCGTCGATTCCGAGCGCGGCGTCAGCGAGGATGTCGAGCGCATTCTGGAGCGTCTGAAGGAGACGCGGCAGCGCAAGGTCCTGCTTCTGAACAAGGTGGACCGGATCAAGCGCGACAAGCTGCTCGGCCTCACCAAGGATATCACCGAGCGGGTCGAATTCGACCGGGTGTTCATGATCTCGGCCCTGGAGGGTTCGGGCTGCGCCGACCTGATGGACTGGCTCGCGGCCGAACTTCCCGAAGGTCCGTGGTACTATCCCGAGGATCAGGTCTCAGATCTGCCGCTTCGCCAGCTTTCGGCCGAGATCACCCGGGAAAAGCTCTATCTGAGGCTCCATCAGGAATTG
This sequence comes from Jiella marina, assembly GCF_024359545.1. Classification (GTDB taxonomy): domain Bacteria; phylum Pseudomonadota; class Alphaproteobacteria; order Rhizobiales; family Rhizobiaceae; genus Jiella. The sequence goes on along the minus strand of NZ_JAKQZG010000009.1, from coordinate 10,475 downwards.
CCTTACGCCTCCCATGTGGAGACGGAGCTCTGGGAAACCCGACCCGACGGGTCGGTGCGCATCGAACAGACGATCTATGTGGAACGCGACAGCCAGAAGCGCATCGTGCTCGGCCACAAGGGCGAGACGATCAAGGCCATCGGTCAGGCCGCCCGCCAGGAGATCATGGAAGCGGCCGACACCAAGGTCCATCTCTTCCTGTTCGTGAAGGTGCGCGAGAACTGGGGCGACGATCCCGAGCGCTACCGAGAAATGGGTCTCGACTTTTCAAGTTGAGGCTCCTGCCGAGGACCGGCCATGGAATGGCGTGAGCAGGCGATCGTTCTGGGCATCCGGCGCCATGGCGAATCCAGCGTCATCGCCGAGGTGATGACCCGTTCGCGCGGGCGGCATCTCGGCATCGTGCGCGGCGGGCGCTCGCGCCGGCAACAGCCGGTGCTCCAACCGGGCAATACGGTCGAGGCCCATTGGCGGGCTCGGTTGCACGAGCATATGGGCACCTTCGTCCTGGAGCCGGTGGTCCAGCGCACGGCATCGCTGATGAACAGCGCGGCTGCGCTGAATGCGGTGCAACTCGCGGGCGCCCATCTGAGGCTTCTCGCCGAGCGCGATCCGCATCCGCGGCTCTTCGACGGGCTGGCCGTGATCCTCGATCATCTCGGCGACGCCGAGACCACCGCCGCGCTCATGCTGCGCTTCGAACTCGCCCTTCTGGAAGAACTCGGCTTCGGTCTGGATCTCGCGCAATGCGCCGCGACCGGCCAGACCCACGATCTCGTCTATGTCTCGCCGCGCACCGGGCGGGCGGTCAGCCGCGAGGCCGGCCAGCCCTGGCACGACAAGCTTCTGCCGCTGCCAGCGTTTCTGGTGGAGGAAGGGCGTCAGGAGGAGATGACGGAGCTTGCCGAAGCCTTCCGGCTGACCGGCTATTTCCTCGGCCGCAACGTCTTCGAACCGCGCGGCCTCAAGGAGCCGGAAGCGCGCAGCGGCTTCCTTGCGGCCTGTATCAGAGCGATGCCTCTTTCCGTCGAGGCTATCGTCTCCGCAGATTAGGAACGGAGGTCCGTTATCGCACTCAAGCAGCCGCCAGCGCCGGACGATCCACGGGTTCTTCGCGGATCGGCCAGTGCACCAGTGCGGCGAACAGGCCGAGGACGACGCCGATCCACCACACCGCGTCGTAGGAACCGGTGCGCACGAACAGGTAGCCGCCGAGCCAGACGCCGAGAAACGAGCCGATCTGGTGGGACAGGAAGACCACGCCGCCGAGGAGGCCGAGATAGCGGGTGCCGAACATGATGGCGACGAGCGCATTGGTCGGTGCGACGGTCGACAGCCAGAGAAGGCCCATGACCACCGAGAAGACGACGACGGTCGCCGGCGTGATCGGCGTCAGCAGGAACGCCGTGACGACGATCGAGCGCGCGATGTAGATCCAGGCGAGGAAATGCGGCTTCGAGGTGCGCTGGCCGATGATCCCCGAGGCGATCGAACCGATGATGTTGAAGAAGCCGATCAGAGCCATGGCGGTCACTGCCCAGACCGGTGCGATGCCGATATCGGCGAGAAAGGCCGGAAAGTGCGCGGTGATGAAGGCGACCTGAAAGCCGCAGACGAAGAAGCCCGAGGTCAGGAGCACATAGCCGCGTGTCGCGAAGGCCTCGCGCAGGGCGGCACCCATCGTCTGATCGATCTCGGCTGCGAGATTCCCGGAATTCCGGCCATTGCCACGAAGCGCCAGCGCCAGAATCGGCACGAGGAGCATGAGGACCGAGAGAATGAGAAGCGAATCCGACCAGCCATAGCTTTCGATCAGAGCCTGGGACAGAGGCGCGAAGACGAACATGCCGGCCGAACCCGCCGCCGTGCCGAGGCCGAAGACGAAGGAGCGCTGCTCGGCCGAAACCCGCCGGGCAAAGGCGGCCAGCACCACGCCGAAGGAGCCGGCGGCAATCGCGAGGCCGACTAGAACACCCGAGCCGACGGTCAAAAAGAAGGGCGAGGGCGCGACTGCCGTCAGAGCAAGGCCGCTGGCATAAAGAAGGCCCGACAGGAGCAGTACCCGGGCCGTGCCGAACTTGTCGGCGATCGCGCCGAAGAGCGGCTGGCCGAAGCCCCAGCACAGGTTCTGAATGGCGATGGCAAGGCCGAAATCGTCTCGGTTCCAGCCATTGTCGGTGAGCATCGGGATCTGGAAGAAGCCCATCGCCGAGCGCGGACCGAAAGTCAGGAGCGTGATGACACAACCGGCGAGTATTGCGAGCGTGACACCCTCGGCCGGTGTCCTTTCGGCTGTCTTGACCATCTTCCCTCGGCCTCTCGACATGGCGGTTGTCATCGTTCATAGCCGCAAGCGGTCCGCGGCAAAATCGCTTTCTCGTCATGACACCCATCAGCGAATGCGATGGTGCAGCCGCGATCGATGGGCAGCGAAGCGGTGACCTTTCCCGGGACGGCTCGAGCCGCTAGAAGGCTCTTCCGCAAGGAGGCGGACGGAAAGCCGTGCAGACATTCGAACATATCCCGAGCCTTAGGGCGGCGCTGAAGGAGCGCCGGCAGGCCGGCGAGACGATCGGCGTCGTGCCGACCATGGGCTATCTCCATGACGGACATCTGGAACTGGTGCGCCGCGCCAAGGCCGAGACCGATTGCGTGGTCGTGACGATCTTCGTCAATCCCACCCAGTTCGCGCCCAACGAGGATTTCGCATCCTATCCCCGCGACGCCGAACGCGATCTTCAGCTCCTGGCCGGTCTCGACGTCGACTATGTCTTCGCGCCGCCGGTCGAAGAGATCTACCCCGAGCCGCTTCAGACCACCGTCTCGCTGAAGCCACTCGGCGACATCCTGATCGGTGCAGTCCGGCCGGGCCATTTCTCGGGCGTCGCGACGGTCGTCGCCAAGCTGTTCAACATCGTCGGGCCGGACCGCGCCTATTTCGGCGAGAAGGATTTTCAGCAGCTCGCGGTGATCCGGAAGATGGTCGCGGACCTGAACTTTCCGATCGAGATCGTCGGCGTTCCCACGGTGCGCGAACCGGACGGGCTGGCCATGTCCTCGCGCAATGTCCGGCTTTCGGCGGAGGACCGGAAGGCCGCCCGGGTTCTTTCGGCCGCGCTCGAAGCGGGCGCCCGGCGAATCGGGAGCGGTGAGCGCGAGGTCGAACCGGTCCTTGCCGAAATGCGAAGCCTTATCGCCGGCGAGGCCGCGGTCCGGCTTCGTTCGCTGGATATCCGCGACGCGCACGATCTCGGCGAGGTGCAGTCGATCGACCGGCCGGTGGTGATCCTCGTCACCGCCCAGGCCGGTTCGGTTCTGCTGATCGATCAACGCGAGGCCATGCCGCTATTGCCGAGCGCGCAAGGCCGGACCATCTTGGCCCCATGAGTATGCAGAAGCCTGTCAAGCGGCGCACCGCGCCGGAAATTCTTGCCCGCAAGGGCGCAACGCCGATCGTCTCGACGACTGCCTACAGCGCGATCACCGCCAGGCTTGTCGATCCGATCGTCGATTTCATGCTGGTCGGCGACAGCCTCGCCATGGTCGAGCATGGCATGGCCTCGACCTTGGGCGTCGGGCTCGACCTGATGGTCGCCCATGGCCGGGCCGTGGTCTCTGCCACGGTCTCGTCGCTCGTGGTGGTGGACATGCCCTTCGGCAGCTACGAGGCCTCGCCCGAAGAGGCGTTCCGATCCGCCTCGCGGCTGATGGCGGAAACCGGCTGCGGTGCGGTGAAGCTCGAAGGCGGTGTGCACATGGCCGAAACGATCGCTTTTCTTGTGAGTCGCGGCATTCCCGTCATGGCCCATGTTGGCTTGACGCCCCAGGCGGTGAACGCGCTGGGCGGCTTTCGCAGCCAGGGTCATGACGAGGCGACGCGCGAGAAGATCCTCGGCGATGCCGTCGCGATCTCAGAGGCCGGCGCCTTCGCGGTCGTGGTCGAAGGCGTGGTCGAGCCTCTTGCCGACGAAATCACCCGCACGATCCCCATCCCGACCATCGGCATCGGTGCCTCGGCTGCGTGCGACGGTCAGGTCCTGGTTCTGGAGGACATGCTCGGGCTCACCGAGCGCGTCCCCCGTTTCGTCAAGCGCTATGCCGCCCTCGGCGACGCGATCACGGAAGCGGTTCAGACCTATGCGGACGAGGTTCGCGAGCGGCGCTTTCCCTCGACCGATCATGTCTACAAGGCGAGGGGCTGAGGCGGCGATATAGAGCTTGGCCAGTCAGGTCTGGACCTGACTGGCTGGCAACATCGCGAGGCGCTTGGATCAGTCGGCGGGAACGATCGCGGCCATGGTCGAGCCGCCTGCGATGCGCAGACGGTCTTGTGGATCTTTATCAGCTCGCCTCTCCCCGGGGCGCTCAATCCACCTTGCGGACCGCGCCGTAAGCGGCGCTTGTCGTCATGGCGGCATAGGCCCTGAGCGCCTTCGTCACCTTGCGCTTGCGCGGCTCGGCCGGCTTCCAGGCCTCGCTCCCGCGCGCTTCCATCTTCGTCCGGCGCTCGGCCAGGATCGCGTCTTCGACAGCAAGGTGGATGCGGCGATTCGGGATGTCGATCTCGATCGTATCGCCTTCCTCGACGAGTCCGATCAGCCCGCCCTCGGCAGCTTCCGGCGAGACGTGACCGATGGAAAGCCCCGACGAGCCGCCAGAAAAACGCCCGTCGGTAACGAGAGCGCACGCCTTTCCAAGACCCTTCGATTTCAGATAGCTCGTCGGATAGAGCATTTCCTGCATGCCGGGCCCGCCGCGCGGGCCCTCATAGCGGATGAGGACGATGTCGCCGGGGCTGACCTCGTTGCTCAGAATGCTTTTGACGGCGGCATCCTGGCTTTCGAAGATGCGGGCGGGGCCGGAGAAGACGAGGATGGAATCGTCGACGCCGGCGGTCTTCACGATGCAGCCATCCTCGGCGAGATTGCCGTAGAGCACCGCAAGCCCGCCATCCTTGGAAAAAGCATGTTCGGCGGAGCGGATGACACCCCCTTCGCGGTCGGTGTCGAGGCTGTCGAAGCGGCGCTCCTGGCTGAAAGCGGTCTGCGTCGGCACGCCGCCGGGGGCCGCGCGATAGAAGTCGTAGACGGTGCGGCTTTCGGTGCGCTTGACGTCCCAGCGTTCCAGCGCGTCGTACAAGGAGGGTGCGTGGATCATCGGCGTATCGGTGGCCAGCAGCCCCGCCCGGTCGAGTTCGCCCAGGATGCCGAAGATGCCGCCGGCATGGTGGACGTCCTCCATATGGACATTGGCGATGGCGGGGGCGACCTTGCACAGGACCGGCACACGGCGGGAAAGCCGGTCGATGTCGGCCATGGTGAAGTCCATCTCGGCCTCCTGCGCGGCGGCGAGGAGGTGCAGAACGGTGTTGGTCGAGCCGCCCATGGCGATGTCGAGGGTCATGGCGTTCTCGAAGGCCGAGAAACTGGCAATCGCGCGGGGCAGGACGCTTTCGTCCTCCTGTTCGTAATAGCGCCGGGCGAGATCGACGATCAGATGACCGGCCTCGACAAAGAGGCGGCGGCGGTCGGCGTGGGTGGCGAGCGTCGAGCCGTTGCCGGGCAAGGCGAGGCCGAGAGCTTCCGTCAGGCAGTTCATCGAATTGGCGGTGAACATGCCGGAGCAGGAGCCACAGGTCGGGCAGGCGGACCGTTCGATCGTCTGCACATCCTCGTCGGAAATCCTGTCGTCGGCGGCGGCGACCATGGCGTCGACGAGGTCGAGCTTCGTCTCGCGCTGATCCGGCCAGACGACCTTGCCGGCCTCCATCGGCCCGCCCGAGACGAAGACCACCGGGATGTTGAGGCGCAGCGCCGCCATCAGCATGCCGGGGGTGATCTTGTCGCAATTGGAGATGCAGACCATGGCGTCGGCGCAATGGGCGTTGACCATGTACTCGACCGAGTCGGCGATGATTTCGCGCGACGGCAGCGAGTAGAGCATGCCGTCATGGCCCATGGCGATGCCGTCATCGACCGCGATGGTGTTGAATTCCTTGGCGACGCCGCCGGCCGCCTCGATCTCGCGGGCGACGAGCTGGCCGAGATCCTTCAGATGGACGTGTCCCGGCACGAACTGGGTGAAGGAGTTGACGACGGCGATGATCGGCTTGCCGAAATCGCCGTCCTTCATTCCGGTCGCCCGCCACAGGCCGCGGGCGCCGGCCATGTTGCGGCCATGGGTCGTGGTGCGGGAGCGGTAAGCGGGCATGGGCGCGTCCTTCGAATTTTCGGTCATTCATGCATCCGGTACCGTACCGTACGGTACAGCGTCAATGGCCTCGCCACTCAGCGCCCGGAGCGCCGGGGCGACAGCGCTCAGGAGTCATGATGAAAACCTCTTCAGCAAGACCATACCACCGTCATCCGGTGCCTGCGTTCAGATCGTCCGCTGGTTCACCCGCTTCGACAGCTCCTCGGCGCTTTCGACGCGCTCGGAATAGCGGTCGGTGAGGGCGCTGGAACGGCCGCGGGTCATGTAGGTGAACTTGACGAGTTCCTCGCAGACATCGACGACGCGGTTGTAGTAGGCCGACGGCTTCATCCGGCCGGCCTCGTCGAACTCGTTGAAGGCCTTGGCGACCGAGGACTGGTTGGGGATCGTCACCATCCGCATCCAGCGGCCGAGGACGCGCAGCTGGTTCACCGCATTGAAGCTCTGGGACCCGCCGGAGACCTCCATCACCGCCAGGGTCTTGCCCTGGGTCGGGCGCACGGCGCCAACCGCCAGGGGGATCCAGTCGATCTGGGCCTTCATGATGCCGGTCATCGCGCCGTGGCGCTCCGGGCTCACCCAGACCATGCCTTCGGCCCAGTTCGCCAGATCACGCAACTCCTTGACCTTCGGGTGATCCGGTTCGGCGGCGTCGGGCAGGGGCAGGCCATGCGGGTCGAAGGTCTTCACCTCGCAGCCGAACCAGGTGAGAAGACGGCCGGCCTCTTCGGACAAGAGCCGCGAATAGGAGCGCTCGCGCAGAGAGCCGTAAAGCGTCAGGACACGCGGCGGATGCAGCGGATCGTCCGGCGCGGCGTAAAGCGAGGCGTCGATGGGGCGCAGCGCGCCTTCGACGATATTCGGCAAGGAAAGCGCCTCGGCGCCGGAAGGGGCGCCGTGCGAGGGCATGTCGTCATTCATATTGAGGCAATCAGTTCGGCTCGGTTCGCGGCGAAACCGTTTCGCCGTCTTCCTTGGTGAAGGCGCCGATCTCCGGGTTCGGCAGGATATCCAGCACCGTTTCGGAGGGCCGGCAGAGCTTCACGCCCTTGTCGGTGACGACGATCGGCCGGTTGATGAGGATCGGGTGCTCCATCATCGCCTGCAGCAGTTCTTCGTCGGAGAGCATGGGATCGTCGAGGCCGAGTTCGTGATAGGGCGTCCCCTTGATGCGCAGGATGTCGCGCGGCTGCATCTCCATCATGTCGAGAAGCTCGATCAGCGTCTCGCGGCTCGGCGGCGTCTTCAGATATTCGACCACTTCCAGTTCCACGCCGGACTGGCGGATCATCGCCAGCGTGTTGCGGGAAGTGCCGCATTGCGGGTTGTGATAGATGGTCACGCTCATCGGCAATCTCACTCTGCCTGTGAAAGGGAGGGTCTCGACGTTTATTCCGCCGGCGCCCGGAGCGCGCCGCGGATGGTCAGGGGCGTTCCCGGATTGAGCAACCAGCCGAACAGGAGAACGGCAAGGACGGAGCCGAGACATTCCGCAATCACGAAGGCGGGAACGTCAAGGGGCCTGATGCCGGAAAACGTGTCGGTGAAGGCGCGGGCGATCGCCACCGCCGGATTGGCGAAGGAGGTCGAGGCCGTGAACCAGTAGGCGGCGGTGATATAGAGCCCGACCAGCCAGGGGATGGCGTGGGGCGCAAAGCGCAAGCCCCCCAGGATCGCGGCGAGAAGACCGAAGGTGGCAACGATCTCCGCCCACCATTGCGCCGGGCCGGTGCGGGCATGCGCCGAGAAATCCAGCGGCGCCAGTTCGAACATGAGATGTGCGGCGACGGTGCCAAGAAGGCCGCCGAGGATCTGCGCGAGGACGTAGAAGGCCGCGGAGCGCGTGCCGAGCGCGCCGCGCAGGAACATGGCGAGGGTGACAGCCGGGTTGAAATGCGCCCCCGAGATCGGCCCAAGAATGGTGATCAGCACGACGAGGATCGCGCCCGTCGGCAGCGTGTTGCCAAGAAGCGCGAGCGCCGTGTCCCCGGTCAGGCGTTCGGCCATGATGCCGGAGCCGACGACGGTCGCCACCAGCAACCCCGTGCCGAGACCCTCGGCGACGAGGCGACGGGGAAGATCGAATTCGGGCTCGCTGCTCACGCGGTCTCCTGTCTGGGCTGGGCCTCTCCCGCGCCGATGGCTTCGAGCCGCCGTTTCAGGCCGATCCGGTCGAGACTCGCGATCGGCAGGCTCGCGAAGATCGAGATGCGATTGTTCATCTGCCGGTAGGTCTCCGCGAAGGCGAAGGATTTTTCGCCCGGCGTGCCTTCCACCTTCGCAGGGTCGGGAACGCCCCAATGGGCGCTCATCGGCTGGCCGGGCCAGACCGGGCAGGCCTCGCCGGCGGCGTCGTCGCAGACGGTGAAGACGAAATCGAGCTCCGGCGCGCCGTCCTGCCCCTCGGCGAACTCCTCCCAGGATTTCGAGCGCAGGCTGTCGGTCGGATAGTTCAGCCGCTTGAGCAGGTCGATCGCCAGCGGATGCACTTCGCCGCGCGGGTGGCTGCCGGCCGAAAAGGCGCGAAAGCGCTGGCCGAAATCGCGATTCATGATGCTTTCGGCAATGATCGAACGCGCCGAATTGCCGGTGCACAGAAACAGAACGTTGTAAGGCTCACCCATCGTCGCTTCCTCCCAAGAACGAACCTCGATCGGCCGGCTCTTCGACCGTCTCGCCGCATTCTGACCCCGTCTCGCCACAGCCTTGCGACAGCGGCGCCCCGACGCCGCAGATCTCGGGATGCCCGGCGCAGCAATCCTCCGAGAGGAAGGCCAGCAGGCTGCGCATCGCCTCGAAGCGCACGGCGTAGCGGACCTGCCGCCCCTCCCGCCAGGAATGGGCAAGCCCCGACCGGTCGAGCCCCGCCAGATGAAAACTCATCCGCGTCGGCGCGATCGCCAGCCGCTCGGCGATCTCCCCCGACGGCAGACCGCTGGGCCCGGCCTGCACGAGCAGACGGAACGCCCGTAGCCGGTCGGCATGGGCAAGAGCGGTGAGGGCAGTGACGGCAGTGACGGCAGTCTGATCATCCATGCATGCGATTATACAAGGATTGTTGGAGAAAGGAAGCGGGGGTTTTTATCGCAAAGAGCGAACTCGCGTTATTTGACGCCTGACGCTCGACGGCTATGCGCCGATGATGGTCATTCAGGCCCGAAACGAAAAAACCTGGAAGCGGACATTCGATTGACGCGCCTCGCTTAGCCCCCTGAAGCTGCTAACTAGGCAGTTTAAAGACAAGGGGTCCCAAACGCTGCATTGGTTACTGATCATCGGCCAACTCAAGACCATCCTGGCGGAATAGGGCGCCGGTCTAAAGTTGCTTAGGCCGCTGACATGCTCGACACCTGACGGACGGCGGAGGTGAATGATGAAAGGATATCCACCTGGGTCGATCTGGCCTGCCGGGGACACAAAATCTGAGCAGATCCGGGAGGTCTACTCGCGCTACGGCCTAGCCATGTATCAGGCGCAGGTACTCGAGCATGGGATGGTCAACGCTGTCATCTTCGCTCGGATGCTGCCGACCATGCGCGAACACAAGGACAGATCAGCTTGGGAGGAGGCTTTCGACCGCGCCTACGATATCGAGCTCGCGAAGACCTTCGGCAACATGCTACGCGCGCTGGAGCCGCTCGGGCTGCACCCCGATCTGCTGGGCCGCCTCCGTACCGCCAAGGTCGAGCGCGACCGCCTGGCGCACAGCTTCTTCCGCGAGCACGACGAGGACTTTCTGAACCGGTCCGGCCGTACACGCATGATTGTCGAGTGCGAGGATGCGATCGAGCGGTTCAGCGCGATCGACACCGAACTCGAAGAGGCGATGCGCCCGCAGCGCGAGAAGTACGGCATTACAGAGGAGTGGGTGGATCGTCAGTTGGCGGCCGCGCTTGAGCACGCGAGGGCGAAGGATTGATTTGCGCAGATGCGGAGCTGGCATAGAGGGTTGCGATGGCTTTCGGCAGATATATTCCGCTTCGACCTAGAAGCATTGCCATCAATGAATTCAACGACCGCCAAACCGAGATAAATGAACACTTTTGGTCATTCGTTGTGATGACAGAAAACGCGCGATATCTCGCTCGGCAGGCAAAAAAATCAAATAAGGGAGCTTCAACAGCCACACTTTTCCATGCCAGCGGCGCCGATGTATCTAGAATTCCACAAACTGTTGATCAGTGGCTGAAAGCGAATGATGCGCTAAGAAATTGGCTGCGCCTATCAGCTCTGGTCTCAGCAGTGGCATTCCACGAAGCGTA
>NZ_JAKQZG010000008.1 GCF_024359545.1 Jiella marina | reverse complement strand
ATACGGAACTTCTGACACCTATGATGGATATTTTGCGTACTTGCTCTCGCTGCGGATAGGGCGTACAGGCACTCCCGCCGTCGTAACATGTGGCTAGACTTCAATTGACGATTGTGCGGAGCCGATGTCTTATGTGTATAAGGACGCATATTTGAGGTGCAGATGTCCTAAGGGAGCGATGGATGACGGTGAAGGCAGGCCCTTTTCGCGAAGCTGTAAAATTGATATACGGATATCTTACGGTATTAGCCATCACAAACTCCGTTCGGGAATTCGCCGTGATCAGAATCGCCGAACCGGATCATCCGCTTCCATTTACCACATCACCGGAAACATGGGTCGCCTTCGTTTTCTCGATAGTTCTAATATTGAGATTTTTTTTTGGGAACGTCGCGCACTTTAATAGCGATCAAGACAATGATCCCTTCGAAATCATATTCGACTCTATAGTAATACTGCATCAAGCTATACTTCTCGGATACGCAACATTTTTCATCGCTGATATTTCAAAATTTTTCCCTATTGTTATATTATTTTTTTATCCGACTTAATATGGTACATCATATCGTTATGTGCACTAAAAATTCGGAATAAGCCGTCCGACATTGATAGACGTGTAGGGCTGAGCCAGGTCGTGACTCTCATCACACTATTGGTGTATTACGCCTTGAATTTTGAGACTATAGGGTGGTCTGCTCAGTTGCTAATAACAGATTTCGATCCCAGTCTGATATCCGTAATTGTTAGTTTTGTAATAGTTAATACATTATCTGATTTATACAACAATGGAAAACGATATGTTAATTTTCGCGAGCCGAGATCCTGATCGTGCTTCCGTTACTTTTCTGGCTTGCGAACGAAGACGGTCGCCGACGACACGAACGGAGAACACGACAGGAAATAACAAGAGCTTTTTCCGATGCCTGGACCCTTTACAAGGGTCATGCAAAGACTCCCTTCCGAAATGGCCTTATTGATTTTCGCTCGGCGGCTACCAGGAATCATATTGCTGATAAGCTATTTCCCGCATTGCAACATGATGATGTACTAATTTACATCTACGCAAGTCATCTGCTGTGTGATAACAGCACTACCGCATCTATCCCGCTGGCCGATGGGAGCGTACTGGAGCTGAAGTCTCTAATAAAAAAAATCGACGCCGCATCAAAAGGTTGCTCCATAATTTTTATTGATCTGCCAGGCTCCGCAGCAGTCTTTAAAGAAATTTCCTTATCAAACTCGGTTCTCGTCTGTAGATCTGCAAGAGACTTTTTACGACCGACTTCAACTGGCAGCGACCCTCTGTCCAGCGCATTTGCAAAATACTTTGGTGCCGCTATCCGCCATATGCCACTTTTTTCATTTTCAGAGCTTCTTAGAGCAATAGAAGTCCGCGTAAACCGTTCGAGAAGGGAGGATAGGACCCTCTTTGATGTGCTGGGAAATACTCGATGCCTGGAGGAGCGTCTCTCGCCGTTTTTTCCGGAAGGGAGCCCAATATCCGGCGAGGAAATTGAAAATCTGCAATCAGAAAATTCTGGCTCTTTTGAAGATGGCCTTCAATCTATCTGGGGTGCGATTGATAAACCCGAACAAATTGACGATGCGGCTTCTCTTGTTGAACTCTTAAAAGTATCAAGCCGCTTTCCGATTGCAACACGATCAACACGTCTTCTTGGGAGAAAAAAGGAGAATTATTCTGTTATAAGTTCAAAGGACGTTCCGACTGCTCCGGAGAAGTACGTTAGGGCGCTTATTGACAGAATGATCTCTGTTCCAGCAGGCACCGCTGTCCTTGGATCGAATCCAGAAAGAGATGAATATGCGCTGTCTCAGGAAGTTCCAGAGCATACTGTTTCCCACAAAAGCTTTGCACTCTCCGCCTATCATATTACGGTTCGTGAATGGCTAATATTTCAACGCGCAACAAGTTATTCAGGGAGTTTCAACTTTTCCACTGAAGATCTAGATCACCCCAAAAGATACGTTAACTTTTTTGATGCGTGTCGTTTTGCTGATTGGGTCGATCGCGGCGCAAAGGTACACGGTCTAATCGAACCGGATAGTAAAATAATGTTGCCCTCAGAAGCGGAATGGGAGATCGCTGCACGTGGACGGCAGGGAAGGATCTACCCTTGGGGGAACGAGTTCCGTCCTCTCTGCAATTTCCGTGACAATTCAGGCGATAAAGTTTGTGCTGTCGGTAGCTTTAGTCCTGACGGAGACAGTCTATTTGGCTTCAAGGACATGGCCGGAAATGTTTGGGAGTGGACTCGTAGCCTTTGGGGAGAGTCAGGGCGCCGTCCCGAATTTTGCTATCCTTATAAGTGGAACGACGGGCGAGAGAATTTGCTTGCTCACTCAAAAGTAAGACGTGTTGTCCGAGGTGGTGCATACTACTATTTTGATTGGTGTCTGAGGTGCGCAACAAGAAACGTAATGTTTCCTCATACTCGACACTCCGGCGGCGGGTTTCGCCTATTGAAGTCGGAAGCGTCAGGTGCAGAGGTGGCTCCCATAGTTACATCCTAGATTTGGGTGCATTATTTTAAGTCGTCACATTGCAAAAACTGGATCTCTGTCTTAGCTTCCAAGAAGCGTGAGCGAGTATTTTACTAACATTTTATAGATAGTCGATGTGAGTGACCGCGGCCCCTCTTGGGGCCGCGCGGTGTGATGACCTCAGGCTGCGACGCGCCTTACGCCGCCACGCGATCACCGTCCGCATTCGCCTTGGACCCGACCACGTGGAAGATCAGCCGGTCGGTGCCGCCGGAGATCTTCACCGTCGACTCGTCCTTGACCTCGCCCATCAGGATCTTCTCGGCGAGCGGGTCCTGGACCTCGCGCTGGATGACGCGTTTGAGGGGCCGCGCGCCATAGGCGGGGTCGTAGCCCTTCTGGGCGAGCCATTCGCGGGCGCTGTCGTCGAGTTCGAGGGTGATCTTGCGATCCTCGAGCAGCTTTTCGAGACGGCCCATCTGGATCTTCACGATCGCCCCCATCTCCGAGCGATGCAGCCTGTGGAACAGGATGACGTCGTCGACGCGGTTGAGGAATTCCGGCCTGAACGAGGCCTTCACCACGTCCATCACGCGGTCTCGGGCCACGCTCGCATCCTCGTCCTCGCCGAGCGAGACCAGGAACTCGGAGCCGAGATTCGAGGTCATGATGATCAGCGTATTCCTAAAGTCGACCGTGCGTCCCTGCCCGTCCGTCAGCCGCCCGTCGTCGAGCACCTGCAGAAGGACGTTGAAGACGTCCGGATGCGCCTTCTCGATCTCGTCGAACAGCACGACCTGATAGGGCCGGCGCCGCACCGCTTCGGTGAGCGCGCCGCCCTCCTCGTAACCGACATAACCCGGAGGCGCGCCGATCAGCCTTGCGACCGAATGCTTCTCCATGAACTCCGACATGTCGAGTCGGACCATCGCCGCCTCGTCGTCGAAGAGGAAGCGGGCGAGCGCCTTGGTGAGCTCGGTCTTGCCGACGCCCGTCGGGCCCAAGAACATGAACGAGCCGATCGGCCGGTTCGGGTCCTGCAGGCCGGCACGCGCGCGCCGCACGGCCTTCGAGACAGCCTGCACCGCCTCGCCCTGACCGACGACGCGCTTGGCGAGCGCATCTTCCATGCGCAGAAGCTTGTCGCGTTCGCCTTCCAGCATCCGGTCGACCGGAATGCCGGTCCAGCGCGAAACCACCTGGGCGACATGGTCGGCCGTCACGGTCTCTTCGACCATCGCGCCGCCCTTGGCGCCGTCATTGGCCTCGGCCTCCTGCAGCGCCGCCTCGAGCTTGGGGATCTCGCCATAGGCGAGTTCGCCGGCCCGCTGGAATTCGCCGCGCCGCTGGGCGCTGGCGAGTTCGTTGCGGGCCTCGTCGAGCTGGCGCTTCAGGTCCGCGGCCTGGCCGAGCTTGGATTTCTCGGCCTGCCATGCCGCGGTGATCCGGTCGGATTCCTCCTCCAGATTGGCGAGATCGGCTTCGAGCCGTTCCAGCCGGTCCTTCGAAGCGTCGTCGCTCTCCTTCTTCAAAGCCTCGCGCTCGATCTTGAGCTGCATGATCTTGCGATCCAGCTCGTCCAGCGCCTCGGGCTTGGAATCCACCTGCATGCGCAGGCGCGCCGCGCCCTCGTCCACGAGGTCGATCGCCTTGTCCGGCAAAAACCGGTCGGTGATGTAGCGGTTCGAGAGCTGCGCCGCCGCCACGAGCGCGGAGTCCGATATCCGCACCTGGTGGTGCTGCTCGTATTTCTCCTTCAGCCCGCGCAGGATCGAGATCGTGTCCTCGACCGTCGGCTCGGAGACGAAAACCGGCTGGAAACGCCGGGCGAGCGCCGCGTCCTTCTCGACATGCTTGCGATACTCGTCGAGGGTCGTCGCACCGATACAGTGGAGCTCGCCCCGCGCCAAGGCAGGCTTGAGCAGGTTGGAGGCGTCCATCGCGCCATCCGCCTTGCCCGCCCCGACCAGCGTATGCATCTCGTCGATGAACAGAATGACGCCACCGGCCGCCGCCGAGATCTCGGACAGGACCGCCTTCAGTCGCTCCTCGAACTCGCCGCGATATTTCGCGCCGGCGATCAGCGCGCCCATGTCGAGCGCCATGAGTTGCTTGTCGCGCAGGGACTCCGGCACGTCGCCATTGACGATCCTCAGCGCCAGCCCTTCAGCGATCGCCGTCTTGCCGACGCCGGGCTCGCCGATCAGCACCGGGTTGTTCTTGGTGCGCCGGGAGAGAACCTGCACGGTGCGGCGGATCTCGTCGTCGCGACCAATCACCGGGTCCAGCTTGCCTTCGCGCGCCGCCGCCGTCAGGTCGCGGGCATATTTCTTGAGCGCGTCATAACCGGATTCGGCCGAGGCCGTGTCGGCGGTGCGGCCCTTGCGTAGATCGTTGATCGCATCGTTCAGGCCGTTCGGCGTCACGCCGGCCTTCTTCAGCATGTCGGCGGTCTTGGCGCTCTTTTCGATGGCAAGCGCCAGCAGCAGCCGCTCGACGCTGACATAACTGTCGCCGGCCTTCTTGGCGATTTCCTCGGCCGTTGCGAACACCTTCATCAGCGGCTGCGCCATATAGAGCTGGCCGCCGCCGGAAACCTTCGGCATCGCCTTCAGGGCCGCTTCGACGGCAAGGCGCACTTCCTGCGGCCGTCCGCCGGCCTTCTCGATCAGGCCCGCGGCCAAGCCTTCCTCGTCATCGATCAGGACTTTGAGGATATGCTCCGGCGAAAATTGCTGGTGGTCGCTGGAAACGGCCGCGGTCTGCGCCGCCTGGATGAAGCCGCGCACGCGTTCGGTATATTTTTCGAGATTCATCGCTCTCAATCTCCTTTCATACGCGACGCCCTTCCGGAGGCACATCACGCTCTTCCTGGAGTCCGGCTCCCGCATTCGGCAAGCCGCCCAGACAGGATATGGGATCGAATTGCGCGCGGCGGAAGAGGCCCAAAGCAGATATTGTTGCAAAAATGTTACGCCCTTGAATCCACAGAACCCCGTACCGCCAAACGGCCGCCGATCTTCACAGAACGGCGTTCAGATCCTCGCGCAGGCGGTCGGCTTCGCTCATCCCGAGGGCCTTCTCGATCTCGGCCTGCGTCCATTCCCACAGGGGCACCGCATCGACCAGCAAATCGCGCCCTGCCTCGGTCAGCGCCAGGCGCCGGGCACGCTTGTCCTCCGGGTCGGGCTCCACCGTCACCAGCCCGCGCCGCTCCAGCGGCTTGAGGTTCGCCGTCAGCGTCGTGCGGTCCATGCCGAGGAGCGTCGCCACGGATCCGAGCGTCGGCGGCGCCGGCCGGTTGAGCGACATCAGAAGCGAAAACTGGCCGGATTTCAGGTCCAGCGGCCGGAACGCCTCGTCAAAGCGCCGGGCGATGGCGCGGGCAGCGCGCTGGGCATGCAGGCAGAGACAATGATCGCGAACACGGAGCGTCGTTTCGTAGGGAATTTTCGGCGACGAATCGGCATTTGACATGGACTAATTATGTTGATATCAACGTTTCAAGTCAAGGGAGGCCCCTCATGCGCGATGCCCGGATTGTCGTGTTTGCCTATGATTGGGTGCCGAATTTCGCGCAGGGTCACGTTCGCGACCTCCGGGTGCGCTGGGCGCTGGAGGAAGCCGGCCTGCCTTACGAGACCCAACTCGTCACCCATGAGGAGAAAATCCAGGGCCCGCATCTCGCGCGGCAACCCTTCGGCCAGATCCCCGTCATGGAGATGGACGGCGAGACCATGTTCGAGTCCGGTGCCATCGTCTGGACGATCGCCGAGGCGAGCGAAACGCTCCTGCCGAAAGACCTGACTGCCCGCCGGCGGGTGATGTCCTGGTTCTTCGCCGCTCTGAACAGCGTCGAGCCGCCTTTCATGACGCTCGCCTGGCTCGAACTCTTCGCAAGGGACAAGGAAGCCGCTGCACGGCTCAAGCCGGAGACGATCGAGCGCTTCGAAAAGCGCCTTGAACGTCTCGACGCCGCGCTCGGCGAAGCCGACTATCTGGTGGGCGATTTCTCCGCCGCCGATCTCATGACGGCGGCTGTCCTCCGGCCGGCCCACGACACAGGCCTCTTCGAACGCTTTCCAAGGCTCGCGCGATACATTGCGCGCTGCGAATGCCGGCCAGGCTTTCAAAAGGCGCTCGCCGATCAGCTTGAGCCATTCCAGGAAAACGCGGAGCGCTATGGGAGCGCGGCATAAACTCGGCGACAATCGCAGCGCCGGGACCGTTTCGGGCCAGAACCGCAAACGCACCGCATGTGGCTGAAGGGCCGGAGATCGAGCGATCTGCGCGCTCTCGAACAGGGATCAGACAGCATGCGAAAGATCACGGCCGGATTGTTCCAGTCCCTGGACGGCGTCGTCCAGGCGCCAGGCGGACCGAATGAAGACGAGAGCGGCGGCTTTGCCTTTGGCGGCTGGGTCGTGCCGTTTTTCAGCGAGACCACCGGCGCCTTCATCGACGCGATCTTCACGCCACCCTTCGATCTGCTGCTCGGCCGCAAGACCTACGACATCTTCGCCAGCCACTGGCCGAAGATCTCCGGCGACGCGTTCGCAGACTCCTTTAACGCGGCAGCCAAATACGTGATGACCACGTCCGACGCACCGCTCGAATGGGAGAATTCCTACAAGTTCGCCGATTTCGATGCGATCGCGGCGCTGAAGCAAACTGACGGCCCCGATCTCGTCGTGCAAGGCTCCAGCACACTCTACCCCGGCCTCATGGAAGCCGGCCTGATCGATCGGCTGTACCTGATTACCTTCCCGATCATCCTGGGGACGGGCAAGCGCGCGCTTCCGGGCACGGCGCCCGCAGCCTTCCGGATGATCGATCACCGGGTCTCCGATAACGGCGTCACCATTGCCGTCTTCGAGCCTTCGGGCGAGGTCGGGACCGGCTCCTTTGCCCTTCCCGACGAAGGCTGAGCCTCGTCATGCTGCAGCTCTTTGCCCACCCGTTTTCGTCCTACTGCCAAAAGGTGCTGATCGCGCTGTACGAGAACGACACGCCCTTCACCTATCGCATGCTCTCGCCGGACGAGCCGTCGGCGATGGAGGAATTGCGGGCGATCTGGCCGATCGCCAAGTTTCCGATGCTGCTTGATCGCGACAAGCCGCTGATGGAGGCCTCAGTCATCATCGAGCATCTGGATCGCCACCATCCGGGGCCCGTCCGCTTCCTGCCGGCAGATCCCGATCTCGCCCTCGACGTGCGCTTTTGGGATCGCTTCTTCGACAACTACATCGCGACTCCCCAGCAGAAGTTTGTCGAGGATGCCCTGCGGCCTGAGAGGGAGCGCGACCCGCTCGGCGTCGAGCGTGCCCGCGCGCTACTGGATCTGGCCTATGCCCATCTCGACCGGCGCATGCGGGGCCGCGAATGGGTGGCGGGAGACGATTTCTCGCTCGCCGACTGCTCGGCCGGCCCGCAGCTCTTCTATGCCGACTGGACGCACGCCCTCGGCGACCGCTTCCCGGCCGTCTCCGCCTATCGCGAACGCCTCAATCGCCGGCCGGCTTTCGCCCGATGCATCGAGGAAGCACGGCCCTATCGCACGTATTTCCCGCTCGGCGCCCCTGACAGGGACTGAACGGCTCCTGCAAATACCCCTCATAGGAGGAACGACGCATGGCTTACTTTCATGGCTTTGTCATACCTGTGCCCACTGCAAACCGCGCGGCCTTCATCGAACATTCGACGAAAACGACGGCTCTAATGAGGGAGTTCGGCGCCTCGCGGGTGGTGGATGCCTGGGGCGACGACGTGCCCGACGGCAAGATCAACGACTTCAAGATGGCGGTTCAGGCGACGGCGGCGGAGACCGTCTGCTTCGGCTGGATGGAATATTCCGACAGAGCGGCATGCGACGCGGCGGTTCAGAAGATCATGACCGATCCGCGCATGCAGGCGATCGGCGACATGCCGTTTGATGGCAAGCGCATGATCTTCGGCAGTTTCGAGCCTTTGCTGGATGAGAGCATAGCGGGCGCTTCCACCTATGTGGACGGCTTCATCATCCCCGTCCCGAACGACAAACGCGAGGCCTATCGGGAGATGGCGATCAAGAGTTGGCCGATCTTCCGCGATCATGGGGCGATCCGTCAGGTGGAGACCTGGGGCGCGGATGTCCCTCATGGCGAGGTCACCGATTTCTGGCGCGCTGCGCATGCAAAGGACGACGAAGGCGTCGTCTTCGCCTTTCTCGAGTGGCCCGACAAGGCGAGCCGCGACAGGGGCATGAAAGGCTTCATGGAAGACGATCGCGTGAAGGCGATGCCCCAGGAGATGCCCTTCGATGGCAAACGCATGATTTTCGGAGGATTTGCCATCCTTCCGACCGCACCGGGCGTGTGAATACCACCTCATCCCTCAAACCCAGGAGGCCGAACATGGCCCATCCGCATGGCATGCCGATCTGGTACGAACTCCTGACCACCGATCAGGATGCGGCCCAGGAGTTCTACGCCAAGGTGGTCGGCTGGACGATCGCCAAGCCCGAGATGGGCCCGCCCGGCATCGACTACCGCATCTGCTCGGCCGGGGAGGCGATGGTCGGCGGCATCATGAAAATGCCCGACGGCGCGCCGATGCCGCCGCTCTGGGCGATCTACTTCGGCGTCAACAACGTGGATTCGGCGACCGAAAAGGCGACCGGCCTCGGGGCCGCGGTCCATATGCCGCCGATGGACATTCCCGAGGTCGGACGCTTTTCCTTCCTGGCCGATCCGCAAGGCTGCGTCTTCTATGTGATGCGCGCTCTCTCGGACGAACCGAGCCAGGCCTTCATGGATGGCATGAAGGCCCCTCCCGGCCATGTCGTCTGGAACGAGCTGACGACGCCCGATCAGGAGGCGGCGGTCGGCTTCTATAGCGATCTTCTCGGCCTGAAGCAGGACGGCGCCATGCCCATGGGCGATCTCGGCGACTACAAATTCTGGTTCGCGGGCGAGGAACGGATCGGCGCGGTGATGAAAACGCCGCCCGGCGGTGGGTCGGGCTGGCAGGTCTATTTCTCGGTCGACGACATCGACGCCGCCCACAAGCGGCTGCAAGCGGCCGGAGGGAAAGCGCTTTATGGCCCGAGCGAGATCCCCGGCGGGTCGTACACGATCGTCTGCCAGGATCCGCAAGGCGCCCGCTTCGGCCTCGTCGGCCCGCGCAGGAGCTGAGGAAACGGCGCATGGAGACGCTCGCGACCTGTCTCTGGTTTGACGGCAAAGCCGAGGAGGCGGCCGGATTCTATGTCGGCCTCTTTCCCGATTCCTCGATCGACACGATCACCCACTCGACGATCGACTATCCGGGAGGCAAGGAAGGCGACGTCCTCATCGTCGCCTTCACCCTCTTCGGCCGCCGCTTCCAGGCCCTGAACGGCGGCCCCTATCACGCCTTCAACGAGGCAATCTCGCTCTCGATCGCCTGCGAAACCCAAGCAGAGGTCGACCGCTACTGGACGAGCCTCTCCGCCCATCCGGAAAGCGAGCAATGCGGCTGGGCGAAGGACCGCTACGGCCTTTCCTGGCAAATCATCCCGACGATCCTGAACAAGCTCCTCGCCGATCCCGACCGCGAAAAAGCCAAGCGCGTGATGGCGGCAATGATCGAGATGAAGAAGATCGACATTGCCGCTATCGAGGCCGCCGCCGCAGGCTGACCGGCGAAGGACACGAAAAAGGGCGCCGCGATCGAGACGCGGCGCCCTTCTTCATTAACACGGCTCGGGCTGGTTCAGCCGTTCGAGGCCATGAGGAAATCGGGCATTTCGCCCTGGCCTTCGCCATCCTCGGAATCGTCGGTCTTCTTCTTGGTCGAGCGCGTGGCGCGCTTCTTCGCCGGCTTCGGCTTCTCCTCGCCGGTCTCCGCAGTTTCGTCGCTCTTCTTCCGGCGTCTCGTGCGGGGCGCAGCTTCCTTTTCGGAAGACTTGGCCTCTTCGCCAGTAGAATCCGCTTGCGCTTCGACGCTCTCTGCGGACGTCTCGCTTGCCTGCTCATCCATCTTGTCGCTCAGGCGCGGACGGCGGGTGCGCGTGCGGCGCTTGGCGCGGCTCGCGGTCTCTTCGACGGCCTCAGCAGCCGAAACGCCGACATTCTCTTCGTTGGCCGCCTCGCCCGTCGCTTGCGAAGCCTCGTCCTTGTCGGCACCGCGGCGCGACTTCGGCCGGTTGTCCTGCGAAGCGCCGTCCCGGGACCCACTGTCATCGCGGTCGGACTGGCCGACGACCGGCTGCGGCCCGGTGCCGGCCGGCTGCTGCCGGTCCTCGCGCCCGTCATGATCGCGGCCGTTGCGGTTGTCACGGTTATCGCGATTGTCACGGTCGCGACGCCGCTGATTGTCGTCGCGGTTTCGCTGACCGTCACCATCGCGCGAACGGCGCTCGTTCTGGTGATCGCGATAGCTGGTGTTGTTGTCGACGCTGTCGTCGTCGTCGTCATCGTCGTTCGAGCGCTGGTCGCGGTCGTCGCGCGGCTGCTGGAACTGCGCCTGCGCTGCGGCGATGATGCGGTTGTAGTGCTCGGCGTGCTGGAGATAGTTCTCGGCCATGACCCGATCGCCGGATGCGGCGGCATCGCGCGCCAGCATCGAATATTTCTCGGCCACATGCTGCGCCGAACCGCGAATCTTCACATCGGGGCCGTTCGACTCGTAATTGCGGGAAAGCGGATTCGGACCCTTGCGCCCACGACCGCGCATACGGTTCTTCTGTTGTCCTGGCCTCATGCTCTTCCTGTCTTGTTGTGGGCTGAAAATTCGATCTTCAGCAAAGGGAGCGCGCGAATTGCTCCTCTGATGCGGCCCTGGTCTTCAAGGACGGGCGGCGATCACGATGTTATAAAGTCGGTTTGTCTGGCGTTGCGATCCACCAGTCTAACGGACAGCCATTCGGCCATCTCGAGCATCCTTCGGCTGCGCCGTCTTAAGGATGTCCCCCTCGATTTCTCCGTACACTCTGGACAATAATGGGGAAACCCCGGCGCTACAAGCCTTTTCTCCCGATCATTCCGAAATCTCCCGGCCATGTTGCCGGTGTGTCGAAAGCTTCAGCCCCGCGCAGGCTAGCTCAGTGGGCGAAGTGGAGAACCCGGATGATCCCCGCGAGATCCGGCGTCTGAGCTTCCAGACGAAGCCCGCGATCGGCGAAGATCGCAGCAATCGCTGGCGCCTGACCCTGGCCGATTTCCAGTACGCAAGACCCGCCGCGCTTCAGGGCGTTCCCCGCACTGGCTGCGATTGCGCGATAGGCCTCGAGCCCGTCTGCGCCGCCGTCGAGCGCCAGCCGCGGATCGAAATTGCGCACGTCCGCGTCCAGATCTGCAATGTCGGCGGAGGGGATATAGGGCGGGTTCGACAGGATTATGTCGAGCGGACCGCCGATCGCTGCCAGATAGTCGCCCGCGACCGGGACCATGCGCGCCGCGACGCCTGCCGTGAGCGCGTTGCGCTGCGCCGTCGCGAGGGCGCCGGGCGACAGATCGATTGCCAGGGCACGGGCCTCGGGAAACATCGCGAGCAAGGAAATCGCGATTGCGCCCGTGCCGGTTCCGATGTCGGCGAGAAGGCAGGTGCCCTGCCGCGCGATCGTATCGGCGACGAGCGGCCTTGCCACTTCGACGAGGATTTCCGTATCCGGCCGCGGCTCCAGCGTTTCCGGGGAAAGCTGAAATTCATGGTCGTAGAAGCTGCGCCGCCCCAGAATTCGGTGAACCGGCTCGCCCGCGAGCCGGCGCGCGAGGAAACCCTCGAAGCGTCCCGCCGCCACCGGTTCGACGATCGTCCCACTGCCGCGATGGACCGCGCGGGGCTCCTCTCCGAGCACTTCGGCAAGGAGCAGCCTGGCATCCAGGTCCGGCGTGGCGAAGCCTGCCTCTCGAATTGCCCCGCTCGCATGGCGCAGGTACTCCCCCACTGTCAGGGCGCGCGGTTCTTCAGCTTGCATGGCGGCAAAACCCACCCCGTGCTCACCCGTCAGCACCAACTGCGGCGAGTTGGCGGGCCTGGCGATCAGCGACCAGCGCATCAACCAACTCGTCGATCTCCCCTTCGATCACCCGGTCGAGCTTGTAGAGCGTGAGATTGATCCGATGATCCGTCACGCGCCCCTGCGGAAAATTATAGGTCCGGATGCGCTCGGAGCGGTCGCCCGATCCCACCTGGTTCTTGCGCGCGGCGGAGCGTTCCTCGTCGGCCTTCTGACGCTCCATGTCGAAGAGGCGCGCCTTCAGGACCTGCATGGCGCGCGCGCGGTTCTGGTGCTGCGACTTTTCCGAGGAAGTCACGACGATTCCTGTCGGCAGGTGGGTCACGCGCACCGCCGAATCGGTGGTGTTCACGTGCTGGCCGCCCGCACCCGACGCGCGCATCGTGTCGATGCGGATGTCCTCGGGCCGGATGTCGATGTCGATGTCCTCGGCTTCGGGAAGAACCGCGACCGTCGCCGCCGAGGTGTGGATGCGGCCACCGGATTCGGTTTCGGGCACGCGCTGCACGCGATGCACGCCGGACTCGAATTTGAGGCGCGAGAAGACGCCCGACCCTTTGATCGAGGCGATCACTTCCTTGAAGCCGCCGACTTCGCCGTCGCTCGCCGACAGGACCTCGACCTTCCAGCGGTTGAGATCGGCATAGCGCTGATACATGCGGAACAGATCGCCAGCGAAGAGGCCCGCCTCCGAGCCGCCGGTGCCGGCGCGGATTTCGAGGATCGCGCCCTTCTCGTCGGCAGCGTCCTTCGGCAATAGCAGTAACCGGATGCGCTGGGTCAGTTCCTCGAGATTCTCCTTCAGGCTCTCGATCTCGACTTCTGCCAGGTCGCGGAGTTCACGGTCGGCGGAAGGGTCGTGCAGCAAAGCGCGCGAGCCTTTCAGTTCCTCCTCTGCCCGGCGATAGGCGCCGATCGCCTCGACCACCTCCTCGAGCGAGGAATACTCGGCCGCGAGCTTGGCATAGACTTCATGATCCGGCCCTTTCGCCATCTCGCTTTCGAGATAGGCGTAGCGTCCGAGAATTTCGTTCAATGTCGTGTTCGGCAGAGTCGCCATGTGTTCCGGTTCGAAAAGCGATTGGGATCATTGCGGCAGGAATCGGCCATCCCGGGCGACGAGTCGCGACGGTCGGAAGGCAGCCATGCCGGCACTAATATGGGATCGCGTGGCGCGTCGCAAAATCTCTCAGGAACGGTCCCACCGATCCGGCCCCCTCGCCGGAATCGAGAAGCGCCGTCAATTCCTCAGAAAGAGCCCCGACATCAAGGGCGACCAGCATGGCCTTGATCGGTCCGATCGAAGGCGGCGCCATCGAGATCCGGCGAAACCCGAGCCCGATCAGTGCCATGGCAGCCAGTGGCCGGCCGGCCATCTCGCCGCAGAGTGCAACCGGCACGTTGTGCCGTTCCCCGGCTCGCACCACGTCGCGCAGCGCCTTCAGGAAGGGCACGGAGAGGTCGTCGTAGCGATTTGCCACATTGGCGTTCCCGCGATCGACGGCGAAGAAGAACTGAAAGAGATCGTTGGAGCCGATCGAGACGAAGTCCAGCATCTCCATCAACGGATCGAGCTGATAGAGCAGCGCCGGGACCTCGATCATCGCTCCGATCTTGAGTCGGCTCGGCGTCTCGTAGCCGAAACGCGACAGCCGTTCGAGCTCACGCTGGATCAGATCTTTCGCCTGCCGGACCTCGGAAAGATCAGTGATCATCGGAAACATGATGCGGGTTTCGCGGCCTGCCGCCGCCTTGAGAAGTGCGCGAAGCTGGGTCCGCAAGAGGCCCGGCCGGTCGAGCGCCAACCGCATGGCGCGGTAGCCGAGCGCCGGATTCTCCTCCACCGTGTGGCCCAGATAGGGAAGGATCTTGTCGCCCCCGACATCGAGCGTGCGGAAGGTGACCGGCTTCTCGCCGGCAGCATCGAGCACCGCCGTGTAGAGCCGTTCCTGATCCCGGGCGCGCGGCATGGTGGAGGCCACCATGAACTGCAGTTCGGTGCGGAACAGGCCGATCCCCTCCGCGCCGGATTCGACAAGCTGTGGCAGATCGACGAGCAGGCCCGCATTCATCTGCAGGCTGATCGCCACATTGTCCCGCGATAGGCTCGGCACGTCGCGCAGCGAGCGATAGCGCTCCTTGCGCTCGGCGCGGAAGCGGAGCTTGTCGGCAAAGAGGTCGCGCACCTCCTGCGCCGGGCGCAGATGGACGTCGCCGCTCTCGCCGTCGACGATGATCGCGTCGCCGTTCTCGGCCATGGAAACGACGCCCTTGGCCTGGCCAGCGACGGGGATGCCCAGCGCGCGGGCGACAATCACCACATGGCTGGTCGCCGCGCCTTCCTCCAGAACAAGACCGCAGATCTGGCCACGGTGATAGTCGAGGAGCTCCGCCGCGCCCATATTGCGCGCGACGACCACCGCGTCTTCCACGTCCTGACCGATGCCCTCCTGACCAATGAGCTGGCGCAGGAGCCGATTGGCGAGGTCGTCGAAATCGTGCAGCCGCTCGCGGATATAGGGATCGGACAGGTGCATCATGCGCGCGCGCATGTCCGACTGCACCTTTTCCACGGCTGCCTCGGCGGTCAGGCCGTTGCGCACCGCCTCTTCGAGCCGGCGCACCCAGCCGCGATCCTGGGCGAACTTTCGGTAGGTCTCGAGCACGGCGCGATGCTCGCCCTCGTCGGCGACTTCGCGGCGCGCGAGCATATCCTCGATCGAGGCCCGCAGGATGGTCAGGGCCTGGCCGAGACGGGAGACCTCGGTCTCGGGGTCCTCGTTGAACAGGCTGGAGACGACGACCCGCGGCTCGTGCAGGATGACCCGGCCGATGCCGATGCCGTCCGAAAGCGGCGTGCCATTGTAGCTGACGGGACGGGTCAGATCGAGAGTGACCCCCGGCCGAGACGACCCTTCGAGCCCGCCGGCGGCGATCATTTCGGCGATCACCATGGCGACGGTCTCGAGCGCCTCCGATTCCTCCTCGGGATAGATGCGACCCGCGGCCTTGTTCTGCACGACGAGGACGCCGAGTGTCCGTCCGGCCCGCAGCACCGGCACGCCAAGGAAGGTGTTGTAGACCTCCTCGCCGGTCTCCGGGAGATAGGTGAAGGCCGGATGATTGCGCGCCTCGGAAAGATTGAGGGAGCGCGCGGTCGCGGCGATCGTGCCGACCAGACCCTCGCCCAGCCGCAGTTGCGCCAGGTGCACCGAACCCGGGTTCAGACCCTCAGTGGCATAGAGCTCAAGCACCCCGTCGGCGCGCAGCACATAAAGTGAGCAGACCTCGGTCTCCATGTGCTTGGCGATCAGCTTGACGATCTGGTCGAGACGCGCCTGCGCCTCCAGGGGCTCGATCATGAGCTCCCGGATACGGCGCATCAGAACGCGCGGACCTGAGGTATCGCTCCTGTTCAACGCTGCCATCCGTCTTCCGCCGAAAGCCCCGATCGCGTCGAGCCCCATCACCATTTGATCACAAAAATCGCATGAGACCCAACCCATATCCCTGGCCGGGCATGCGATTTCGACTTGCGGTTGATCGACAGACCTCGTGTCGACTGCGCCGTTTCATGTCTTGCCGGAAGAGCCAAGCAAGTTTCCTGCCGATCGGCCGAGCGCCCGCCAGCCGGCCGGGTCTGGCTGCCAGACCCTTGATCGAACGGACGACATTTTCGCCCGGTGCATGCTGGTGTGCCGCGCCCGAAATCAGGCCTTGTCGAGACCGTAGACCGAATGGAGCGCGCGCACGGCGAGCTCGGTGTAATCGCCGTCGATCAGGATCGAGATCTTGATCTCGGAGGTGGTGATCGCGCGAATGTTGATGCCGCGGGCCGCCAGCGCCTTGAAGGCCGTCGCGGCGACACCGGTGTGGCTGCGCATGCCGATGCCGATCACCGAGACCTTGGTGAGACCCTGCGAGCTCTGGAGCGCGTCGTAGCGCATCTCGCCCTTGGCCTTTTCCAAGAGCGCCGTCGCCTTGCCGAGGTCACCGGACGGCACGGTGAAGGTCATGTCGGTGGCATCGCCCGATTCGGAAATGTTCTGCACGATCATGTCGACATTGACGCCCGCATCGGCGAGCGGCCCGAAGATCGCTCCGGCGACGCCCGGCCGATCCTCTACCCGGCGCAGGGAAATCTGCGCCTCGTCGCGGGAATAGGCGATACCTGTGACGACCTGCTGTTCCACGATTTCGTCCTCGTCGCAAATGAGCGTGCCCGGCGGATTTTCGAAATCGCCCATGCCGGGGGCATCCGGATCTTCGAAAGAGGAGCGCACGAAGGTGCGCACCTTGTGCACCATGGCGAGTTCCACCGAGCGCACCTGCAGCACCTTGGCGCCGAGCGACGCCATTTCCAGCATCTCCTCGAAGGAGATCTTGGACATGCGCCGCGCCTTGGGTTCGATGCGCGGATCGGTCGTGTAGACGCCGTCGACATCGGTATAGATGTCGCAGCGGTCAGCGCCGATCGCCGCCGCCATCGCCACGGCCGATGTGTCGGAGCCGCCGCGCCCGAGCGTCGCGATGCGGTTGTCCGGCGCTATGCCCTGGAAGCCGGCGACGACCGCGACCTGCTTCTCCTCGTCGAAGCGGCGGACGATATCGTCGGCCTCGATCGCCTGGATGCGGGCGGCGCCGTGGGAACCGTCGGTGCGGATCGGGATCTGCCAGCCCTGCCAGGAGCGGGCGTTGACGCCCATGGCCTGCAGGGTGATCGCCAGAAGGCCGGCCGTCACCTGTTCGCCGGAGGCGACGACGGCGTCGTATTCGCGAGCGTCGTGGATCGGCGAAGCGTTCCGGCACCAGCCGACCAGTTCGTTGGTCTTGCCGGCCATGGCGGAGACGACGACGGCAACGTCGTGGCCGGCATCGACCTCGCGTTTCACGTGCCGGGCGACATTGCGGATGCGGTCAATGTCGCCGACGGACGTTCCGCCGAATTTCAGGACGAGACGGGCCATGGGATACGGTCGTTCAACTCGGGCTCACGCGCCTTGCCGGCACGTCGTGACGTCGATTCGGGATGTGGTAAGGCGGAGACCGCCTGCCATTGGCGCGCGTTCCCTAGCCGATGCGGCGACAAGGCGCAATCTCCGGCCGTGGCGCCGGTGCACCAACCGCCCGTCCTTCCGGACGTATGCCGTGCCGGTTGCGGTCCGGATGGCAACTCATCGGCGCGACGCTCGTCCTTGTGCAAGGCTCGGCTTGACGTGAGCACTCATCACGTAGCGGGCCGCGCGATGACGGGCGACGCGCCGCCAGCGTCCTGCGAAATGCCGCTCGACCCGACAGGCGGCCTCTACGGGCCGGGTCGCGGCATCGTCGAAATCCACGACATGATGCAGGCAGACAAGACGGCCGCCGGGCGCAAGCGCGGCTTCGATGGCGCCAAGACACAGATCGAGGTCGCGCGGCGGGAGATAGTAGAGGATCTCCGAGGCGACGATCATGTCAAACGGCCCACGCGGCATGTCGCCCGGCAGGATGCCGTCCCGAAAACGGATTCGTGCTTGGCCGGCATTCCGTTTTCGCGCGAGCGCGAGAGCGGTGGGCGAAGCGTCCTGCGCGACGAGCCGAAGGGCCAATCGGGAAAGGGCCGCGGTCGTCTCGCCATTGGCGCAGGCGAGTTCCAGGACGCGGCCGTGAATCCTGCCGCCGCATCCGCGCAGGAGCACGCCGCGTTTATGGCGCTCGAAGGGCGAATCCCTGTATCCCCAAGGATCGGGGGCCGCGCGAAACAGGGCTTCGAACCCGTCGACACCGATCACCTGCCGCATGGGCGCAGGAACTTCTCGGTTGGCCCGGTGAGCCTTGCAATCGTCTCGTCGGTCAATCGGAAACCGGCCGGGTCGTCGTCGATCAGCCCGGTGGTCTGCGATCGATGCGCCGCGATGGCGTGCCGTTTGGCTGCAATGCCGGCGGAGATGTCGAAGGTGACCGGTGCCATCTCTCCCGGCTGCGGCTGGTCTTCCTCCGACCCGAGTTCGTCGAGCCAGATCGCATATTCGAGCGAGTCGACCCGCAAGCTTTCCGCCTCGCAGGCCGCGCTGACCAGAAGCCAGGAATCGCGATGGTCGCGATGGGGATCGCGGCGCCAGGGCAGCAGCACCAAATCCGGCTGGAAATCGGCGAGCAGGCGCCGCACACGTGCCATCGATTGCTCCCAGCCAACCGACCCAGCCGGCGGCATGCCGGCATCCGGCAACCCCAGGAAAGTGCGCGGATGGTCGGCGAGACCGAGCCGGGCAAGCGCCTCCGTCGCCTCCGCCTGCCTTTGGGCGGCCAGACGCGCACGCGGCCAGCTTGGCGACGCCCGGTGCGACGCCCCGCCATCGGTGACGAAGAGCGTGTGAAACCACCGCCCCTTCGCTGCGAGCGCCGCCATCAATCCGCCGCAGCCCAACGTTTCGTCGTCAGGATGCGGCGCCACGACGAGGATGCGGCTCGCGGCAATGCTTTCGGGATCGACAGCCTTTGGCGCATGACTCATCGGCCGACCTCGAAATCGCCTTGCAACACGGCCTGCGCAAAAGCCGATAGGGCGCCGTCGGGATTGGGCTGCCTGAGATAGGTCCTGAGATCGGGGATGAGCCGTTCCAGCCGGTGGGGTGCGTTGAAGCCGGCCGCTCCCACTGCCCGTTCGGCTTCCTCGAGAACGGCCATCGCGGATTGCTCGACGACGCTGCGAAAGCCGTTGGCGACCGCGCGCAGAGGGGCCGCTTCGGCGGGCGCACCGCCCGTCGCTTCCGCCGCATCCCAGGCCTCGGCTGCGCGGTCGAGCCAGAGCCTGCAGGACCGCACGGCAAGTCCCATGCGCCCGATCCGGTGAAGCTGATAGGGATTGTCCGCGCGGCCCGTCCGGCGCAGATGATCGACCGTCGCCTGCATCACCGCCTCCATGCCGCCGACGTGAACGGCCGCAAAGCGGATGGCACCGCCGCTGAACCAGGGTTCGCGGATATAGTCGTCGGGCTTGCCGAGGAGAGCAAGCTCGTCGGGAGCGACGTTCGAAAAGCCGACTACATGACTGCCGGATGACTTCATCCCCAAGGGCTTCCACCAGGATCGGTCGATCTCGGCCTTGTCGAGCGGCGCGAGAACCATCTGGCGGCCCGCCGCCAGCGGAACCGTCACGATCGCATAGGACAGCCCGTCGACCCCCGAAGCGAAGTTCTTCCTCCCTTTCAGCCAGCCGGCCTCCAGCAGCAAAGGATCACCCGGCTCGTCGGTATTCCAGACGCCGAAGAGAGCCCCCTCTCCCGCCTCCGTCTCCACCTTTCGCCGGACTTCGGAGGACCCGAAGCGCCTGACGAGATCGAGCGCGTTCACATGCCCTTCGAACAGGCGTCCGACCCCGAGATCACCCCGCCCCACGGCAGCGAGCAGGCGGAGAAGCGAAAGCCCCTGCCCCGTTCCGATGGGCGGTGCCGCGCAGACGCCGGTCTCGCGCAGAAAATCGAAGGCAGCCTGGGGGAAGTCCTCACGGGCTCCGAGAGCTGCCCGTGTTTCGACCTGGCTGGACAGGTTCGCCAGCCACCATGTCTCGTCCGAACGTTCCATGCGGATGCGATCATGCAGCATGGCCGAGACCTTCGTAGAGCGAGAGATGGGCCGTCATTTCACCAATCGCCTCTGCGACGGGCATGGTAGCGGGGGCATCCGGCTCCTCCGGAGCGTAGCGCTCGATCAGCCAGTGGCGGAAACTGCCATCCTGCCTGCGTCGGCACCATTCGGCCGCCGGAAGGCCGAGAAGACTTGCCAAGGCTTGCCCGTCCGCCATCCCTGCGAAATTCGCACTTCGCAGCCAGGACCGCAGCCGCGCGCGAGCGATAACGAGCTTCGGCGACTCGACGAGATGCGGCAGATCCGCATTGGCCATATCGACCCATTGTTTCAGGCAATCGGCCATACCGCCGAGGGCCCGCCCAGCCGTCCGCGCCGAAACCGTCACCTTGACGTCCGGATCATGGCGCAAGCGAAAGCCCGCCGCGCGCAGCTTCGACACGAAAGCGATATCCTCGCGCGTCGGCAAAGCCTCCATGCCGCCGACACGATCGTAGGCGACGGCGCGAAAGGCGAGACTGGCGCCCGTGTGATGACGATGATGGGGCCACGGATCATGAACGATCGGATCGATCAAGGCCGTCAGGCGATCGCAGAGGCGGGCATAGCGTTCATGGTCGCCAGCCCGTGCGACGAAGCGTGGTCCGAGCAGCGCTTCTTCCGCATCGTCCCCGAAAATCGCCCCGCCGACGACGTCCGCACCGGCCTCGATCGCCGCCAGATTGGCCCCAACCCAGTGCTCGTCCGGCCGGGCATCGGCGTCGGTGATCATCATGACGCCCTGTCCGGAAGCCGGCAGCAAGGCGCGCGCGACCTGAAGGCTGAGACGACGCGCCGAACCGACATGCGCGCGATGAGCCGGAAACTCGACCACCACCGCATGAAGCGACAATCCGGGCTGGTCCGCCGCCGCAGCCGCAGCGACCTCGGCGGAACGATCGGTGCAATTGTTGAAGACGAGTACGACGGGGAGCGCACGATCGGCCCCCGCGAGATACCTCTGGCGGCCGAGCGCGCGGAGCAATTCAGCGATGCGCTCCGCTTCGTTTCTCACCGGAATCGCAACGACGGGCAGGAGCTGGCTGCGGCCAAAGGGTGTTGACACCGCCCGTCCACTAAGCGGGAGAGAGCGGACGCTGTCGAAAACTTGAGAAGACACGAGCAGCCCGAAAAGAGTGGAGCAGGAGAGTCCTGGAACGCCGTTTACAAGCAAGCAACGTGCGCGCCCGTTCCCCCGTCTTGCGGACTTTATACTTGGCTGGCTGTCGAAGCGGCCCGATCACCCTCCCGACGCGGCGCACTCCGAGATGCGCGACGCCCGGCCGCGCTTGACTTTGCGGCCGCGCGGCAAACATCCCGCGCGAGATCGCCCAAGACTTATTCCCAGATGAAGACATGGACCGCGATGACCCATCCGCAAGGCAACACGACGATTGACGACGGCGAGATCGAGCGCTTTTCGCGCCTCGCGACGGAATGGTGGAACCCGGCCGGCAAGTTCAAGCCGCTGCACAAGTTCAACCCCGTCCGGCTCGACTATATCCGCAGCGAGATCGCGACGAATTTCGGCCGCGACACGATGCAGCCGAAGCCCTTGGCCGGTCTGTCGATCCTCGACATCGGTTGTGGCGGCGGGCTGATCGCCGAACCGCTCGCCCGCCTCGGTGCGAATGTCGTGGGGGCCGACGCGTCCGAGACCAATATCGAGGTGGCCAAGCTGCATGCCGCCGAGTCGGAGCTCGAAATCGACTATCGCGCCACCACGGCGGAGGACATCGCCGCCGGCGGCGAACGTTTCGACGTGGTTCTGGCGCTCGAGATCGTCGAGCATGTCGCCGATGTCGACCTGTTCCTCACCTCCTGCGCCGAGATGGTGAAGCCGGGCGGGCTTCTCTTCGTCGCCACGATCAACCGCACCTTCAAGGCCCTGAGCTTCGCCATTGTCGGCGCCGAATACGTGCTTGGCTGGCTGCCCAAGGGGACCCATCAGTATTCCAAGCTGGTCCGGCCGGGCGAGATCGAGGCGCCGCTCAAGCGCGCCGGCCTCGCCATGCTCGACGAGACCGGCGTCGTCTACCACCCGCTCGCCGACGAATGGCGTCTCTCGCGCGATCGGGACGTGAACTACATGATGCTCGCGCGCCGACCGGAATATTGAGCTCCGGTCGAATGCTCCCCTCTTCACTCGCCCGTGATCAAGCCCAGCGCAAGCCGGCTCGGCTAGTCTGCTCACGTCGGCGGAAATGGGTGTGAGTGTGCGATAGGGCAGGACCCGGAAAGCGAGGATTTCAATGGTTGCGGCGAACCGAGACAGCATTCCCAATGAGACGACCTGTCCGGTGCCACTTGACCTCCTGGCACGGCTTCTGCGGTCGGAAGAGACCCTGCGCGAGGCGCTGATCAAGGAGATCCCGGGCTACGATCGCGCCCGTCTCGCCTTCTTCTGCTACAATCGCGTGCACTTGCGTGCGCTGGCCTTCCGTATCACGCTTCTCTGCGAATTGAAGGATCTGCGCCTTCTCGCCGGCGTGAAGGGCGACATGCTCTATCAGCAGGCAACGGAATACGGCATCTTCGAAGACCGGGAACTCGAGACACCGCGGCGCCGGGGCGTCACGCTCGCCCGCACGGCACACGGCTGATCACTTTCCCTTGCGCCGGCAGCGGCCCGCGCACATGCGATACGGGCATCGTCGCAAAGCTTCAGACGTCGGTCATGCGCGTACTTACGCGGCGCCAACAAGACGGCGCAAGAGCAGAGCTTGCTCCTCAGGCCCTTCAAGCCCGGCGTCAGCGGATTCGATCGCTCTTTCCGTCAGTTGGGGAGCGCGGCGCCGAAGCAGGTCTCGGGCCGGCATCGGTCGGGCGAAGAGGAAGCCCTGAACCTGGGTGCAGCCCAGGGTCCGAAGGCACGCCAGCTGCTCTTCGGTTTCGACCCCTTCGGCGGTCGTCGCCATGCCGAGATCCCGACCGAGACCAACGATCAGGCGGACGACGGCGAGCGCTTCCGGCCGCACCGCCAGTTCCTGGACGAAGGACTTGTCGATCTTGATCTTGTCGAACGGAAAGCTCCGCAGGCTGGCGAGCGAGGAATAGCCCGTCCCGAAATCGTCCATCGCGATCGCCACGCCCAGCGCCTTGATCTGATGGAGAGTCGCGGTGGTTCTCTCGTCGGGATCCAGAAGAACCGACTCGGTGATCTCCAGTTCCAGGCGCTCGGCCGGCAGACCCGATGCGGCGAGCGCTCCGACGATCGTATTGATCAGGGCCGGATTGCGGAACTGAACGGGCGACAGGTTGATCGAGACCGAAAGGTGGGCCGGCCAGTTCATCGCCTCGGCGCAGGCCTGGCGCAACACCCATTCGCCCAGCGTGCCGATCAGCCCGATGTCCTCGGCGATGGGGATGAATTCGGCGGGCGAGACGGGGCCGCGATCACGATGGGTCCACCTCAGCAAGGCCTCGTAGCCGCAGATTTCGCGGCTCGCCGTGTCCAGGAGCGGCTGGAAGTGGACCTCCATCTCGCCATGCTGAAGAGCCTTGCGCAGGTCGGTTTCGAGCGCCTTTCGGGACTGCAGGCGCTCGTCCATCTCTTCCTCAAAGAAGCGGAAACGACCCTTACCCTCGCCCTTGGCCTGATAGAGCGCAAGATCCGCGTATTTCAGCAACTCGTCAGGGCTCGAAGCCAGCCCTGGATAGTCGGCGATCCCGATGCTGGCGCCGATCGTGATCTCCTGTTCACCCATGAAGTAGGGCCTGCTCAGTTCCGCCACCAATTGTCTGGCGAAGCTTCGCACCTGATCACTCGGACCGGTACACAAGACGGCAAACTCGTCGCCGCCCAACCGAGCGACATGCTCGGTGCTGCCGATGTGGGCCTTCAGCCTTTCGGCGACCATGGTCAGGAGTTCGTCGCCGACCTGGTGGCCCAGGGTATCGTTGACGTCCTTGAACCCGTCCAGATCGACACAACAGACGACCAGATTGGCCGCATGAACGCCAACGGCTTCGAACCTGCGACCGAGCTCTTCCTGGAAGAGGACCCGGTTGGCCAGACCCGTCAGGGCGTCGTGGTGCGCCATATGGGCGATCTGGGCCTCGCTTCGCCGGCGTTCGCTCACATCCTCATAGGTTGCGAGCCAACCTCCATCAGCCAGTGGTTCGTGAGCGACGGCGATCCACTTTTCCGGGCCGGCCGCCTCCACGAAGGCCGCTTTGCGCCGTTCATGCACATAGGTGGCCTGGTGACTGTAGATCTCCTGGAAGGCCGATGGCTGCTGCGCTTTGCCCGAACGGGCGAGAAGCTGTGCCAGCGGCATTCCGGGACGCAGGTCCTCCGACATCCCGGCCAGATCGGCGAAGCGGTGATTGCAGACGACCAGCCGCTCGTCCTTGTCGAAGGTGCAGAGCGCTTGAGACATATTGTCGAGGGCAGCGCCGAAGCGGTCGTTCTGGGCTTGCAGGGCATTCGAGGTCCCCTGCAGATCCGCGGCAAGGCCCCGCAATCTCTGATGAGTGCGACCCAAAAGGCGATTGTGGTGAAGGAGGAGAGCGACGAGAACAAGGCCGCAAACGATCAGACCACCGGCCATTCCGCTGAAGGTCAGATGCAAGCCCTGGAGTTCATCCTTGTACTTCGCCGCATTGCTCGCTGCGACCTGATCGGCGACGGAGGCAAGAGCAGTCAGCTTGCTCCCGAGCGGCGCAAGCGTGGCGAGGATTTTTCCCAGGCTTTGCGGACTGGCATCGCCCTGACTGAGGAAGTCCTCGACCCGGTCGAGGGAGTTTTTCAACTCGCCGAAAATTGCCCGGCGTTGCGCATTCTTGCGAATGAAGTCCCGCGTCGCGCCATTCTCCAGCGTGTCCAGCCGGCCGAACATGATGTCGAGCCGAAGCCGGGCGTCATCCCTACTGACTCCGCTTTCGGGAAGGGCGAGCGCGCTAAGCGTGCTCTCTATCCGCATGAACTCTGAGACGCCCTGACTCAGGGCCCAGGACATGTTGTACCCGGAAAGCTCGTTCAACGTGTTCTGTCGTTCCATGATGAGAAACGACATGTACACGCTGGCAAACATCAATCCGCCAACAATGGACGCAAGCAGCCATTGAACCTTGCGCAGCGATGTTAGAGGCTTCCGGTCCATCTCTACTATTCAACGACAAGCCGGGAAAGCTGCCACGCCGAGCGGGCATAGTAGGTCTGGGTCTGCAGGTCTGCATCGCTGTCGAAGGGGTAGATGATGCACAAGGGCCCTTTGTCCCGGACAGTCATGTAGCGACCATCCCGCTTCAGGGCGATAATCGGGTCGTGACCCGCGTCATCCTTGAGCGGCAGGGTCGTGACGTAGTCGTTCAGGGCCTTGGCGGTCACGTTATCGCCCTTCGCCCCGACCGCTGCCATCAGATCGCTGAACCGAACGCCCTCGAAGACGACCAGATCTTGATACCAAGGCGTATGGGTTTCGATGGTGACGAGGCCGAGCGCCTCCAGCATCGGGCGATCGAACTGGGCCGTCTCGCCGACATTGGTCGATTGAATATTCCCGGAGATCACTAGGATCGGTTCTTCCTGCGGTCCCTGGAGCGGTGCTGCAAGACTGGCGACGACACTGAAAAGCAGGGCGACGATCGCTCCGATCCAGATCCGAAGGTCCATGATACAACTCTTGCTTCGAGACGAAATTCCATGCAGGTGCAAGAGTTGCAGATTCGATCTAACGAGCCGTAAACTCGCAGCGATCAGCTGAACCGCAGTCCGATGCGGCTAATGAAACCTTTCACGTGAGGGCGCTTGGCGCTCGACTGCCGGAGCCAAGTCCGGCAGTCAGCCGTTCGCGTACGACGCCAGCAACACGACGTGGCACCGCCTTGCAGGGGCAAGAATCGGGACTTGGAAATCGACAGGCCGATCGGCGTCAGTTCACGTGCGCCTACTGCTTGTCTTCCGGCAGCGGCACCAGAGGCAGAGCCGCGATCCCCTCCTCGCGCAGGCTTTCGACATCCTTCTTCGAGGCCTCGCCATAGATTTGCCGTGCCTCGGTCTCGCCGTAGTGGATCTTGCGTGCCTCCTCGGCGAAGCTCGAGCCCACGTAATCGGCTTCGGTGCGCACCTTGCGCGACAACTCCTGCAGAACCTTGAAAGCCTGGGCGACAGCGGCGCTGGGCTCCGGCAGGTTGGTGAGAGTCGGCGGCCGCTGCGCCGCCTGAGCCGGAGGGCCGGCGGGGGATGGCACTGTCGGCGGATTATCCTGCGAAGCGGCCGGAGCCACCACCTCATCGATGGCGTCGCGGGCAGAGCCGCCCCTGGCAAGCGCCGGGCGCATCAACGCCTTTTCGATCTGGTGGGAACCGCAGGCAGGGCACTCCACGAGTCCGCGCTCCGACTGTGCCTCGAAATCCGAATTCGAGCGGAACCAGCCATCGAAGCGGTGCCCGGCCTCGCGGCAACGCAGCGCGAAGTGGATCACGAGCCGGCCCCTTCGAGCGCGCCACGAACGCGCACGATCTCCTGTCCATCGCCCACGGCGAAGGGACGCGCATTGCCGAGATTCGGGATCTTGCCTCTCGCTGCCGCCACGGCGGCCGTGTCGATCTCGGCGATGGCGATGCCCGGCTCGTCGCCCTCGACTTCGGCTACGACGCGCCCCCAGGGATCGACGATCAATGAATGCCCGTAGGTCTCGCGCCCGTCCTCGTGCTGCCCGCCCTGAGCCGCGGCAATCACATAGGCGCCGTTCTCGATGGCCCGCGCCCTGAGTAGCACATGCCAGTGCGCCTCGCCGGTCTGGCGTGTGAATGCTGCCGGCACGGTCAGCACCTCGGCCCCGGAGAGCGCCTCTTCCCGGTAGAGATGGGGAAAGCGCACGTCGTAGCAGACCGAAAAGCCGAACCGGGCCGGCCCGCCTGGAAACTGCAGATCGGCGAGACCCGCCGCCTCGCCCGGCCGGTAGGTCCTCGATTCCCGCCAGCTCTCGCCATTGTCGAGATCGACGTCGAACATGTGGATCTTGTCATAGGTCGCGACACGCCGGCCGTCAGGACCAAACAGAAATGCCCGGTTTGCAACCCGTCCGTCGTCCAGCGGCACCGCCGTCGAGCCGATATGGACATGGACATGATCGCGCGCCGCCAGCCGCGAGGCGGCCTTCAACAGCGGATCCGTGTCTTCCGGTACGAGACGCGCCATCAGTTCGGCCCGCTCGCGCTGGACCATGCCGGTCATCTCGGGCGTCTGAACATAGGACGCACCGGCGCCGACGGCCTGTTCCGCCAAGGCCTCGAACGCCGCGACATTCGCCTCCGGCTCGACACCGGA
This sequence comes from Jiella marina, assembly GCF_024359545.1. GTDB lineage: Bacteria > Pseudomonadota > Alphaproteobacteria > Rhizobiales > Rhizobiaceae > Jiella. Next base: position 216,742 of record NZ_JAKQZG010000008.1, on the reverse strand, counting down.
GCGCATCTGCAGGACGGCTGCGCGAAATTTCGTCACGATCGGGTCCCTTCAGGCGGCCAGAAGCGGATCGAGCTTGCCGGCCCGATCGAGAGCGAAGAGTTCGTCGCAGCCGCCGACATGCGTCTCGCCGATGAAGATCTGCGGGAATGTCGAACCACCATTCGCCCGCTCGCGCATTTCCTTGCGCAGATCCGGCGACGAGGTCGCATCCTTCTCGTCATAGGCGACGCCCTTTTGTTCGAGAAGCTGCTTGGCGCGGCTGCAGAAGCCGCAGAACTGTCGCGTATAGATGGTCACGTCGGCCATGGATGATCCCTGGATGCCGTTCTTGGTTAGCAGAGCGATATGGCCTCAAGGACCGCCACCCGCAACCCTGGCAAAGACCAGGACATCGACGTCGCTCGCCCCGGCGCGCTTCAGGGCACGGGTCGCGCTCGCCACCGTGGCGCCGGTCGTGTAGACGTCGTCGACGAGGAGAACGCGCCTGCCCTCGACTTCGCTGCGGCGCTGTTCGCTGACGCGGAAGGCGCCGCGGACGTTGTCCTGGCGCTGCCTCTGGCCGAGCCCGACCTGCGTCTGCGTCGCCTTGATCCGCTCCAGCGCGAGCGGCCGGAACATGACTCCGGACTTCCGTGCGATCGCCCGGCTCAGCTCGGCCGACTGGTTGAACTTGCGCCGCCAGAGACGGCGCGCATGGAGGGGTACGGGCACGATCACGTCCGCATCCGCCAGAAGCTCGGCCCCCGCCCGTTCCATCCAGCCGGCCATGAGCGGCACGAGATCGGTGCGGTCGCCGTATTTCAGCGCGGTCACCAGCCGGGTGGCGAGTTCCTGATAGATCACCGCCGCACGCAGCCGCGCGAAAGGCGGCGGCTCGGCGATCGCTTGCGCCGACAGAAAGCCCTTTCCGAGATCGTAGGAGAAGGGAATCCCCAACACCTCGCAATAGGGCCGTTCGATGAAACGCAGATTGGCCCAGCAATCCGGGCAGACGCTGCCGGCACGCGTCACCGCCGTCTGGCAGCCGGGACAGACGGCCGGGAAGAGCATTCGCCCCAGGGAATTGGCGATCGCCGACGTACCTCGCTTGAACAGGTGCACCCTACCAGCCCGTAACGCAACGACCGGCCGAACCGGTCGGCTCGGGCTCCGGGCCCGAGCGGCCTCTCCGCAACCGCGTGGCGGAAATTCGAAGTTCCAACCACCGGCTCCGGCTTGACAGTAGCCGAGTTCTCGACAGCTACAAGCACCAAAACATTGCGTGACGAAATACGGGAATCGATCCTATTGGCAGACCCTTCGGCCCCATTCGACCGTCGCCTTCTTGACAGGCGCAGAGCCCGCTGGCTGCTGCCCCAGCCGGAACGTGGCGCCGATTTCCTGATTGAGGCCGCGACCAGCGAATTGATCGACCGGCTGTCCATCGTCGAAAGGCATTTCGACGTGGCGGTCGATCTCGCCGGGCATGGCGGCGGGATGGCCACACGGCTCGAGGCGAGCGGTCAGTGCGGCCATGTTCTGCGACTGGAACGCCTGGCTGGCCTCCTGGGTGAGGGCGCGCTCGGCGTCGTTGGTGACGACGAGTTCCTCCCGCTGGCGCCGGGAAGCGCCGATCTCGTGGTCTCGACGATGTCGCTCCAGTTCGTCAACGACGTGCCGGGAGTGCTGGCGCAGATCCGCCGCACGCTGAAACCGGACGGCCTGTTCCTCGCCGCCTTTCTCGGTGGCGATACGTTGCACGAACTGCGCGCCGCCCTGATCCAGGCGGAAGCCGAGTCCACTGGCGGCGCCTCGCCCCGTGTTCTTCCGTTTATCGACGTGCGCGAGGCCGGAGCACTGCTGCAACGCGCCGGCTTCGCCCTGCCCGTGACTGATCTCGACCGGCTGACCGTGCGATACGACAATCTCTTCGCGCTCGCCCGCGACCTGCGTCAGATGGGCGCGGCCAACATGCTCCATCAGCGTTCACGACGTCCCGCGAGCCGGGCGATGTTCCTGCGGGCGGCGGAAGTCTACGCGGAGCGCTTCGCCGATCCCGACGGGCGTATCCGCGCGACTTTCGACATCATCTATCTGTCAGGCTGGTGTCCGCATGAGAGCCAGCAGAAGCCGCTGCGCCCCGGCAGCGCGAAACACAGCCTCGCCGAAGCGCTCAAGGATCGATCCGGCTCGCTGTCCTGAAAATGCCGGACGCAAGCAGGCCAGCACCTCGCCTATGATTTGGGCTTCAAAGAAGGCGCGAGGTCGCTGAAACTCGATGAAAGCCCCGGACCGATCAACTGTACCGACCCCACGAGAGCGATCCCGATCAGCATTGCGATGACCGCGTACTCGATCGCCGTGGCGCCGGACCGGGACTGATGGAATCGTTCAAATTCGCCCAGAGCGGCGCTACGAAGCCGTCTTGCCGCTGGCGTCATCAACATGCCCCTCGCTTGGAACCGTCGGGAAAGAGGATGCAGGGTTCGCTGCCCATGGGCTGGAGCACGCTACGCCGGATCGTGTATTGGCGCGGCGCGTCGATCGAACCCGTCGCCATCATGTCGAGTTCCGGCACCTGCGAGGCGACGAGAGCGTCGGAGCCGCGATCGGCAAGCGGCACGGCGAGAAGGGCAAGCCCGGCGACCGCGATGGTGGCGAGCAGGGCCACACGCAAAGGACCGCGCCCGAAGCCCCTCAGGCGGGGCGGCAGGTCGCCGTCATAACCGGCATCCTCGTCGGTGCTGTGTGCCTCGCCCATGGTTCTTCGCCTCGAACTTACCTCACGGCATGATCCCAGCAAAGTTTGAAGAACTCATTAAGCGCGAGACGGGGATGCCGATCATCCGCCTCCCTGAACATGCGACATCTTGTCGGAAATGGACCGCGTATCGCGGCCTACAGCAGGTCGATCAGATGCGCGATCAGGGGCGCGTCGGCGGGCGGCATGGGATAGTCGCGCAGAGCCTTGGCCCGCACCCATTTCAGCGCCTGGCCTTCCTTCGCCTGCGGCACGCCGCTGAAGCGTCGGCAGACGAAGAGCGGCATCAGAAGGTGGAAGTCGTCATAGGCATGGCTGGCGAAGGTCAGCGGCGCCAGGCAGGGCGCCTGGGTGGTGACGCCCAACTCTTCGGCGAGTTCGCGGATGAGCGCGTCCTCCGGCGTTTCGCCGGCTTCGATCTTGCCGCCGGGAAACTCCCACAGACCCGCCATGGCCTTGCCTTCAGGACGCTGGGCGATCAGAACGCGGCCGTCGGCATCGACGAGCGCACAGGCCACCACCAGTAGGAGGCGTTTTTCGGAGCCGCTCATTGCGCCTCCCCGGGCGGCGCACGGTAGACGTAGCGATAGGCTTCCCGAAATCCGATCCGCTCGTAGAGCGACAGGCCGGCTTCATTATCGGCCTCCACCTGCACCCATCCGGACTTGGCGCCCTTGTGCATGGAATAGCGCAAGGCGGTGGAGACGAGATCGCGCCCGATGCCCTGTCGCTGATGATCCGGCGCCACCGCCACGTCGAGGAGACCGGCAAGGTCATTGTCCTGAATCGCGAGGGCCACCGCGATCGGAACGCAATCATCGTTCTCGCGCACGAACATGCCGCAAGGCGGGCGGATGGACTGCATGATCTCGGCAAGGCCCGAGCGCATGCTGGCCGGCCGCTGGTGCACGGCGAGGCTTGCCGTGACATAGCGAGCGGGATCGCGGATCGGGATCCGCTCGAGCGCGCCCGAGAGATCGACCTTGCCGAGATCGCAGGTCATGACAATGGATTCGGCAAAGCGCGACCAACCCTCGCCGTCGAGATGCTCGACGAGGGCGGGCGGCGCCAGCGGCGATTGCCGCACGATGACCGACCGGCCGTTCTCGGCGAAGGTGCGCCGCGCGCGGCGCAGCCGCTCGGGAATGTCGGCCGTATCCGATGGATCGAGCGGGTTGATGGAATTCAGCCGCTTGGCCGGAAAGGACCGCGTCAGCCGCACCGCCCAGGTGCCGTCAAAGAAGGTCTGGGTCGCAGGCCAGGCGCGAAAGCCCGCCGCTTCGAGGCGGCGGACGACGGCGAACTGCTTCAGTTTCTCAGCTTCGGTAATCGCCATTGATCGCGACATACTCCTTGGTGAGATCGCAGCTGTAGACGGTCCAGCGGCCGTCGCCGAGGCCGAGATCGACCCGGATCGGGATTTCGGGCCGGCGCATCACCGTCGAAGCCGCCTCTTCGGAATAGGCCGGGTCACGCTCGCCCTCGACCGCGACCCGGACGTCACCGAAATGGATGGCGAGCCGGTCCCGGTCGGCCTCCTCGCCGGCCTTGCCGACCGCCATGACGACGCGGCCCCAATTGGCATCCTCGCCGGCGACGGCCGTCTTCACCAGCGGCGAATTGGCGATCGACAGCGCGATACGCTTGGCACTCAGATCGCTGACCGCCCCCTCCACCGTGACCTGGATCTCCTTGCGCGCGCCCTCTCCGTCGCGCGCCACCTGCCGGGCGAGATCGAGAAGAAGCGCCGACAGGGCGGCCTTGAAAGCGTCAAGCCGCGGATCCTGCGCGTCGGAAATCTCCGGACAGCCACGTTCGACCGCCGCTCCCGTCGCAAAGAAAAGCAGCGTGTCGGAGGTGGAGGTGTCGCTGTCCACCGTCACCGAATTGAAGCTCGGCTCGACAGCATCACGGAGCATCGCCTGCAGCGCGGGGGCTGCGATCGGCGCATCCGTCGCCAGGAAGGAAAGCATCGTCGCCATGTCCGGCGCGATCATGCCGGCGCCCTTGGCGATGCCGTTGATCGTGACCTCGACACCGTCGATCGAGACCGTGCGGGTCGAGAGCTTCGGATAGGTGTCGGTGGTCATGATCGCATCGGCGGCCTCGCGCCAGCGATCGGCTCCGGCTTCACCCGCCAGTGCATCGAGGAGATGGGCAAAGCGCCCCGCATCGAGGGGCTCACCGATAACGCCGGTGGAGGCGAGAAACACCTCTTCCGAGGCGCAGCCGACGGCCTTCGCCGTTGCTTGCGCGGTCATGGCCGTCGCCTCGCGGCCCCGCCGGCCGGTAAAGGCATTGGCGTTGCCGGAATTGACGACGAGCGCCCGGGCGCTCCCGCCGCCAAGATTCGCCCGGCAGAAATCCACCGGTGCCGAGGGACATTTCGACCGGGTGAAGACACCGGCGACCGCCGCCGGCCGATCGAAGACCATCATCAGGAGATCGGTGCGGTTCTTGTACTTTATCCCCGCCGCAGCCGTCGCGATGCGAAGGCCGGCAATGGCGGGGAGAGTTGCCAACTCGGCCGGCGCGAGGGGCGAGACGGCATGCGACATCGCAGTGATCTCCGAGATTGGGGCCGCAGTCAGAAGCGTGTCCGCAACATGGCGGACACCTTCGCCATGCTCAGTTGTTCGACTCGCCGCTCGCGGGGTTGCCCGCCTCCAGCGCCTTTTCGATGTCTTCCACCTGCTGCTTGATGGCGGTGTCGACATATTCGACGCCGAGTTCGCCGCGCGCCTTGCCGACCATGTCCATATAGCGTTCGCGCAGGACGAGCTGGCGCAGCTGATCCTTCACCTGATCGAAGCTCGGCGGCGTCGCGTCACGCTTTTCCTCGACCTTGATCACGTGCCAGCCGAACTGGGTCTGGACCGGCTCCTGGCTGACCTCGCCAGGTTCGAGGGCAAAGGCGGCCTTTTCGAACTCAGGCACCATCTGGCCTTGGCCGAAGAAGCCGAGATCGCCGCCCTCGGGTCCGGAGGGACCCGTCGACTTCTCCTTGGCGACCGCCTCGAAATCAGCGCCACCATTCAGCTCTTCGATGACCGCCTTGGCCTCTTCCTCGGTCTTGACCAGGATGTGGCGGGCATGGACCTCCTGCCGGGCCGGCATCGCCGCGATTTCCTTGTCGTAGCGTGCCTGCAAGTCCTCGTCCGTGACGGCGCCGGCACCATTCTCGGCGAAGTAGGCGTTGTGCAGGGCGCGATCGCGCTCGAAGTCCAGACGCGCAGCGACCTCCGGCTGTTCAGCGAGGCCCGAATTCTTGGCCTCCTGCGCAAGCGCCTTGATGTCGATCAGGGCCGAGAGAACGGCAAAGCGCCGGCGCTCTTCGGGCAGGTTCTGGAACTGGGCGCCGAGTTCGCTTTGGGCGGCATCCAGCTCGGCTTCGGTGACCTCGGCGTCGCCGATCTTGGCGATGACGTCGTCGGGGGCGGCAAAGGCGCTGCCTGCCATCAGACATGTGGCCGTAAGGACGCCCGCCGTCAGGACGGCGTGAAGCTTTCTGATCATCAAGACGCTTCCTTCCAATGAGTTCTTGCGCGGCGGCTCTGCCGCCTCCGGGGCCCCTGCCCCTTTTCGATGCGAGGTCAGGCCATTCGACGCCAAACGTGCCGAAATTAAGGGGAATGCCGCCGCCGTTGACATCGGTTTCCCCCCCTCTTATCTCTCGCGCCAACTGAAAGTCCAGCCGCCTTCCATCGAGATCGGAGGCTCCCGACATCACCCGGATCGATCATGCCTTGGGTCGGCTGGGGCAAGATCGACCGGGCCATGATCGAGGGGAACCGCGGCCGCGGTCGGCAGCCCGCCGGGTGCCGCCTCTGTTTAAGCGATTTGGAAGGACCTTTTCATGGTCAGTTTTGGCGGGCTCGCCCGGAAGTTGCTCGGTTCGTCGAACGATCGCGTCGTCAAGCGCTTTCAATCCCGCATCCAGGCGATCGCAGCGCTCGAAGACGAGATGGCGCGCCTGTCCGACGACGAGCTGCGTGGCAAGACCGAAGCCTTCAAGGCGGAGCTTCAGAACGGCAAGAAGGTCGACGATCTTCTGGTTCCGGCCTTTGCCGTCGTGCGTGAAGCCGGCAAGCGCGTGCTCGGCATGCGCCACTTCGACGTCCAGATGATCGGCGGCATGGTCCTCAACCAGGGCTCCATCGCCGAGATGAAGACGGGCGAAGGCAAGACGCTGGTCGCGACCCTCGCCGTCTATCTCAATGCGCTCGAAGGCAAGGGCGTCCATGTCGTCACCGTCAACGACTATCTGGCCTCGCGCGACGCCGAGTGGATGGGCCGGATCTACCGCTTCCTCGGCCTCACCGTCGGCATCATCGTTCACGGCATGTCCGACGAGCAGCGCCGCGCCGCCTATCACTGCGACGTCACCTACGCGACGAACAACGAGCTCGGCTTCGACTATCTGCGCGACAACATGAAGTATGAGCGCGGCCAGATGGTCCAGCGCGGGCACCATTATGCCATCGTCGACGAGGTGGACTCGATCCTGATCGATGAGGCGCGCACGCCGCTGATCATCTCCGGGCCGCTCGACGATCGCTCCGACCTCTACAAGACGATCGACGGCTTCATCCCGCAGCTCGAACCCGCCGACTACGACATCGACGAGAAGCAGCGCACGGTGACGTTCACCGAGGACGGCACGGAGAAGCTGGAGCGGCTCCTGGAAGCCGCCGGCCACCTGCAGGGTGCCTCGCTCTACGACATCGAGAACGTCGCGGTCGTCCACCACGTCAACAACGCGCTGAAGGCCCACACGCTGTTCCAGCGCGACAAGGACTACATCGTGCGCGGCGACGAGATCGTCCTGATCGACGAGTTCACCGGCCGCATGATGCCGGGCCGCCGCTTCTCGGAAGGCCTGCACCAGGCGCTCGAGGCCAAGGAAGGCGTGACGGTCCAGCCGGAAAACCAGACCTTCGCCTCGATCACCTTCCAGAACTACTTCCGCATGTACAAGAAGCTGTCCGGCATGACCGGCACGGCACAGACGGAAGCCGCCGAGTTCGGCGACATCTACGGTCTCGACGTCATCGAGATCCCGACCAACCTGCCGATCCAGCGCCTCGACGAGGACGACGAGGTCTACCGGACCTTCGAGGAGAAGTTCCGGGCGATCGCCAAGGAGATCCAGGAGGCGGCCTCGCGCGGCCAGCCGATCCTCGTGGGAACGACCTCGATCGAGAAATCCGAACTTCTGGCCGACCGGCTGCGCCGCGAGGGCATGAAGGACTTCCAGGTCCTCAACGCCCGCTATCACGAGCAGGAAGCCTATATCGTCTCCCAGGCCGGCGTTCCCGGTGCGGTGACGATCGCGACCAACATGGCCGGCCGCGGCACCGACATCCAGCTCGGCGGCAATGCCGACATGCGCATCGCCCGCGAACTCGGCGACATGCCCGAAGGGCCGGAACGCGAGGCCAAGGAAGAGGCGATCAAGGCCGACATCAAGCGGCTGAAGGCCCAGGCTCTCGAAGCCGGCGGGCTCTACGTTCTCGCCACCGAGCGCCACGAAAGCCGCCGAATCGACAATCAGCTCCGCGGCCGCTCCGGCCGCCAGGGCGACCCAGGCCGCTCGAAGTTCTATCTGTCGCTTCAGGACGACCTGATGCGCATCTTCGGGTCCGAGCGCATGGATTCCATGCTCACCAAGCTCGGCCTCAAGGAGGACGAGGCGATCGTCCATCCCTGGATCAACAAGGCGCTGGAAAAGGCCCAGAAGAAGGTCGAGGCTCGCAACTTCGACATCCGCAAGAACCTTCTGAAATACGACGACGTGATGAACGACCAGCGTCGCGTCATCTTCGACCAGCGTCTCGAAATGATGGACGCCTCGGCCACCGAACTGAGCGAGACCATCTCGGACATGCGCCACGAGACAATCGAGGCGCTGGTCTCCCGGCACATTCCGGAAAAGGCCTATCCCGAGCAGTGGTCGACGGCCGAGCTTCAGGCCGAAGTCGCCGAAACACTCAATCTCGACTTGCCGATCGCCGAATGGGCCGCCGAGGAGGGCATCGCCGAGGACGACGTCCTGCAGCGGATCGAAGCCGCCGCAGATGCGGCTGCGCAGGAAAAGACCGAGCGCTTCGGCGCCGACGTGATGACCTATGTGCAGCGTTCGGTGGTCCTGCAGACGCTGGACGGGCTGTGGCGCGAGCACCTCGTCAATCTCGACCATCTGCGCTCGGTTATCGGTTTCCGCGGCTACGCCCAGCGCGACCCGCTGAACGAGTACAAGTCGGAAGCCTTCGAGCTCTTCCAGGCGATGCTCGGCAATCTGCGCCAGCGCACGACGCGGCAGCTCGCCTTTGTCGAACTCGTCAGCGCCGAAGATCAGGCGATGCCGGAGGCGCCGGACGTCGAGGCGCATCACCTCGACCCCGACACCGGCCTCGACGAAATGGGCAGCGGCTACTTTCCGACGAGTGCCATGGGCGATCCGGCCGACCGCTCGGCCTTCGACCCCAACGCCCCGGAAACCTGGGGCCGCGTCGGCCGCAACGAGCCGTGCCCCTGCGGCTCCGGCAAGAAGTTCAAGCACTGCCACGGCGCGTTTGTTTGAGCGTCGCGAACGGCTGCTCGTCCGGCCACTGCTGTCACGCGTCCGATTATAGTTAGCCGCGTCCCGCCAAAGCTTCGTCATCCCGGCCTTGAGCCGGGATCCATGCCTCAGCATGGAAGACGCCGGGACGGTGCCGAAGGAGCATGGTCCGAGACGGCGCGGCAACTGAAGAGGCTTGGCATGGATCCCGGCTCAAGGCCGGGATGACGCGGTTCCCATGTCGCAAAGACAAAGGCATACGGCCCGTGGAAACAGCGCCGAGAGCCTCCTGCCATCAAAGACCAGGCTACTCCGCCGCCTCGCTCCCGCCCATAATTCCCGTCCCCGCCTTCCTCGCATAGCCGCGCGGCGTGTAGGCCCAGCGCTTTCCGTCCCCCGTGGCAACCACCCGAGTGTTGGTCGAGCCGACGATGACGACGGTCAGCATGTCGACATCGTCCACATCGAGTCCCGACAGGGGAACGATGCGGATGGTCTCGCCGGGACGGCCGAGATTGGTCGCGAGCACGACGGGCGTGTCTGCCGGCCGGACCTTCAGGAGCGCATCCCGGGCGAAGGCAAGCTGGGTGCGGCGCTTCTTCGAGACTGGATTGTAGAAGGCGATGACGAAGTCGCCTTCCGCCGCCACCTTCACGCGCCGTTCGATATCCTCCCAAGGCGTGAGCAGGTCCGAAAGCGAAATCGTACAGAAGTCGTGCCCCAGTGGCGCGCCGACCCGTGCCGCCGCAGCCTGAAGCGCGGAGATGCCGGGGGCGCACTGGACGGCGATGCGCCGCGCCGCGTCGGAGAGATCGCCGCGTTCCAAGAGCTCGAAGACGAGCGTCGCCATGGCGTAAATGCCGGCATCCCCGGAACAGATAAGCGCCACCGTCCTGCCCTCGCCCGCCAGTTCCATGGCGTGGCAGACCCGCGCCTCTTCCCGGCCGAGATCGAAATCGTGACGGGTCTTCTTTTCGGCCAGGTGCCCCAGCAAGTCGAGATAGAGCGAATAGCCGACGAGGTCGGTCGCGGCCTGAACCATGCGGCTCGCTTCCGGCGAGCGCCAGGCTTCGTCTCCAGGCCCGATGCCGACGACGAAGAGCGTGCCCCGGGCCCGGCCGACCGTTGACGGGTCGATCGGACTCGGCGCTTGTCCGAGGGCAGCCGTGACGCGCTGCGACTTGCGTTTGGGTAACTGCAAGGCACCGTCCGATCCGACAGCGGCGAGCGCAGACCCTTCCGCGACGCCATGACACCCGACCTCGCGAAAGACGATGTCGGAGGGGTTTTCGAGCCGCGGCGTCTCCGCTTCAAGCGTTGCGGCTGAGAAGAATCGGGCGGGCACGCCGAAATGGTCGGCCACCGCATGAACCGCCGTCTCGTCGGCTTTCACGTCGAGGCTTGCCACGGCGGCGAGCGAAAGCGGGCTGACGCCGGCTTCGGCCACAACCGCTTCGGCGAGCGCGATCGCCTCCTGCGGGGGCGCACCTCGCTCGGCGCCCAGCCCCAGAACGAGGCTCTTCGGGCGATAGAGTAGTTCTTCGGCTTCAGGAGCGCGAGCGTCGCTCGATAGGGTCAGGCGCACCTCGCCTCTGTCCGAGAAGCCTATGCGAGAGGCCTCCAGCCAGGGTGCCCTGCCCGTGAGCTGCGCTTCGGCACCGGCCAGAAGCGCCGCCATGAGACGCTTGGCATCCTGCGGGTTTTCCAGCGCATAGCCCTGTGGCGGCTGATCTAGCGCGACGCCGAGCTTCAGATCGCCGGCGGTGGTGATCGCGGCAAAGCCGTCGACGGCCTCGGCGATCTTGCGCGCAAGATCGTTGGCGCCGTGATGCCCGCCGAGCAGTGGCACGACCGCCGATCCATCCTCGGCGACGGCAATCACGGGCGGCTCGCTCCGCTTGTCGGCCAGAACCGGCGCCAGAATGCGGATCAGCGCGCCGGAGGCCATGATCCCGATGATTGGCCGCCCGTCGGCGAACAGCCGGCGCAGGAGGTCGGCCGCTGTCTCGTCGGTCTCCGACCGTATGGCGGCTTCGATCGTGCCGCCGATGGCCGCGGCGATGGTCTCGGCCAGCGGCCGGGCTGTCTCCGAGAGAATGACGACTGCCGGATTGGTCGAGGCAAGAGACTTCACGCGCGCATTCCCTGCTTTCGGTTCGCCCGCGCTTCGGCGGAAAAGCTCTCGACGATCACCCGCTCGGCTCCGCGGTAGCCGAGGATCATCGAGAAATACGGCGCTTCGCCCGAAACCTCGCGAAGCGGCATGACCCGCTCCTCGGCGAGCGTCACCCGCTCGCAGTAGAGGCAGCAATCGGTGAGGCCGAGATCTTCGAGCAGGGCCCGCACGCGGTCGAAATGCCGGCCGAGCTTCATGATGACGAAGGCTTCCGCCGCTTCGATGCGGGCGGCGAGCGCGGTGTCGTCAAGCGGCCCCGGCAGCACCGTCAGGGCATCGTTGCGCGCGGCGAGCGGCGCAAAGGCCCGGGCCGCGGCTGCCATGGGCGAGGCAACGCCCGGCACGATCTCGCCGGGGTAGCCGCCGGACAGCCGCTCGAAGAGATACATGAAGGAGCCGTAGAAGAACGGGTCGCCCTCGCAGAGCACCGCGACGTCGCGCCCGGCATCGAGATGACCGGCAATCGCCCGCGCGGCCTCGTCATAGACCTCGGCAGCGGGAAAGCGCGCGACCTGCATCGGAACCACGATCGGGATTTCCACCTGTTCGGGCCGCAGGAAGTCCGCCACGATCGAGCGGGCGAAGCTCGTGCCGTGGTCGGGCGCGGGATAGGCCACAACCGGGGCAGCCTTCAGGAGACGCAGGGCCTTCAGCGTCAGGAGCTCGGGATCGCCCGGTCCGACGCCGAGGCCGTAAAGCCGGCCGGTCTGGTTCATGCAGGCCGCTCCGCTGGGGCCGCAAAAGGCTTCTCGACATGCCAGTGAACCACCGGCATGGACGGCTTGAAGCCGCGATAGGGCCCGACCGGTTCGGCACGGTCGACGGCGACCCGCATCAGTTCGCCGCCAAAGCGGGCGTGGAGATCGATCAGCACCGCCTCGGATTCGAGCGTCACCGCATGGGCGACCAGCCGCCCGCCGGGACGCAAAGCCTCAAAGGCCGCGTCAAAGACGCCGTCGGACAGCCCGCCGCCGATGAAGATCGCATCCGGCGCGGTGAGCCCCGCAAGGGCCTGCGGCGCCTCTCCCTCGATGATCTGCAATTCCGGCACGCCGAGCGTGGCGGCATTCTCGGCAATCATCCGGCAGCGCTCGGGCTTCGGCTCGATGGCCACGGCCTGAGTGCGGGGCGCGGCGCGCAGCCATTCGATGGCGATGGAACCGGCGCCGGCGCCAATGTCCCAGAGCCTCGCCCCGGGAAGCGGGCACAGCGTCGCGACGGCGAGGGCCCGGAGCACGCGCTTGGTCATCTTGCCATCGTGGACGAAAGCGTCGTCCGGAAGGCCCGCAGTCGTCGGGCGCGGCGTCGCCGCACGCCCCGCGACGCATTCGATGCCGACGAGGTTGAGGTCGGCTTCGTCGGCAAGGTCGTAGCCGGCGGCGACCGTTTCACGAATGCGCTCGTCGGCTCCCCCGAGATGCTCCATCACGGTCAGGCGGCTTTGACCGAAGCCGCGGCTGGTGAGGAGCCGGGCGATCGAACGAGGCGAATCCTTGTCGGCGGACAGCACAAGCAGCCGCTCGCCCGGCGCCAGATGGCGCGCGAGCTGGTCGACGGGGCGTCCATGGACGGTCAGGCATCCTGTCGACTGAAGGGGCCAGCGCAGCTTCGCCGCAGCCAGGGAGAAGGCCGATTGCGCTGGCAGAATCCGCATGTCCTGCGGCTCGAGATGCCGCGCCAGCGTCGCGCCAACGCCGAACCACATGGGATCGCCCGTCGCCAGCACGACGGTCGGCTGTCCTGCATAGCCCATCAGCCTTCGAAGGGCGTCGGCGAAGGGCGTCGACCAGACGATGGTCTCGGCGCGCGTCTCGCCGAGAAGCCTCAGGTGCCGTTCACCGCCGAAGATGACGCTTGCGCGATCAAGCGCGGTCAGGGCCTCCTGCGAGAGAGAGGCAAGCCCGTCATCGCCCATGCCGACGATCGTCAGCCAGGGCGCCGTGCGGGCCTCCGGCGCAGGCTCATCGGCCGATGGAGAGCGGCCGGCGAGCCAGGGGCGAACGGGGTCGCTCATGTCTTGTCCGCCCCGATGGCAAGCGCGTTCACGGCGGCCGCGGCCAAGGCGCTGCCGCCGCGCCGGCCGGTGATTGTGACGAAGGGCACGCCATGGGAATCTTCCGCCAGTGCCGCCTTGGATTCCACCGCACCGACGAAGCCGACCGGCACGCCGATGATCAGCGCCGGCTTGGCCGCGCCGGCCTCCAGCCGCTCCAGAAGACGGAAGAGCGCCGTGGGTGCATTGCCGATCGCGACGATCGCTCCCTCCAGGAGATCGTCTGTCCACAGATCGACCTGGGCGGCCGAGCGGGTCGTGCCCTCGCGCTCGGCGATGCGCTTGGTTCGCGGATCGGTGAGCCGGCAGACGATCTTGTTCTGCTGCTTCAGATTGGCGGAGATGATGCCATGGGCCACCATTTCGGTGTCGCAGAGGATCGGGGCGCCAGCAGTCAGCGCTGCATGGCCGGCCGCGACGGCACTGTCCGAGATTTGAAGATCAGCGGTAATATCCGGCATGCCGCAGGCGTGGATCATGCGGATGACCAGGGACTCGGCCTCGGCCGGAAGCGCGGTCAGGTCAGCCTCTTCGCGGATGATGCGGAAGCTCTCCTCGTAAATCGCCGCCGGATCGCGAAGATAGCTCGCGCCGGATCCGCCGATGGCGTCGAAATTCGGCTCGCCGCCCGTGGCGGCGGCCATATTGGCTTCCTTGAGCTGGTCGAGCCCGACGATCCAGCCCTCCTCCGCCAAAGCTGACGCCTGCTCGGCCTCCGAAAGGTTCGGCGGTGTCGCCAGGAGATGCTCGAAGCGGCCGGCGACGTCGAGGCGCGCGAAGAGCTCGACCATCGTCTCGACCTGCGCCTCGTCGAGACAGGACTTTTCGCCGCGATCGATGTCGAGAAGACCCGGATAGACTTCGCCGAGAACGATCGGCGCGGACAGATCCTGCGCAAACCTCGTCTCGAAGGGCCAGACGGCGATCTTGCCGGCGAATTCGGGATCGCGGCGCAGATGTTCGAGCCGGGCCATGCCGGTGATCGCCTGGCTGCCGACCGAGCCGGTGAAGTTCAGCTTCCAGACCGGCTGCGCCTTGGCGGTGCGGGCTTCCGCCATCCGCTTTTCGGGCAACTCGGTCGGATAGGGATCGGGCTTCGTCACCGACAGGTCGGGGATCACCTGATGCATCGGGCGGCCCCAATACATCGGCGCGAAGGCGAGCCGCTCGCGGTTGAGCCGGCCCGTCACCTCGAAACGATTGGAGAAATTGTCGTCGCGGTCGGTCAGCGTCTCGGCGAAATAGGCCCAGAGCGCGCGCCAGTCCGCCTCGCGGGCGATGGCCGCCGCGGCCCCGGCCGGATAGCCGAAGGGAAAGTCGAAGCCGGCAAAGACCCTCGCATCCTCGGCGAGCGCGTCGCGGAAGAACTGCCGGAGCCGCGCCATGGCTGCCGAGCGGGTCGGCGGATTGACGGTCTCGACCAGTTCGACATCGCTGCCGGACCGGGTAGCGAAGGCGATCCAGATGGAATCCTTGCCGGTGGTCGGCGTGTTCGCAGCCGACCAGTCGATGATCGCATAGCGGTCGAAGAGAGCCATCGCGTCGGTCGTCTCGCCTTTCGAAACCAGGAAGCGCCGGGATCGCCCCGTCGCTTCGAAGTTCTGGTTGTTTGCACGACTTTCATCAAGTCATGCACCGTTTTCCCTGTGGGCTCCAGCCCTGCCGGTGCGGCTTGTCTTACCGCATCGATTGCGGGCCCAGCGGGTGGTCGGCATGGGGATAGGGATGGTGGTGATGCCCATGGTCGTGCCCGTGACCCTGTCCATGCCCGTGATGATGGGCATGATGATGGCCGTTGCCGTCGTGGGCGTGGTGATGGTCGTCGCCGCCATGGACGTGATCATGACCATGGTCGTGGCCGTGATCATGCGTGTGCTTGGCAGGCGCCGTGCGGCAGGCGCCGGTGCAGCTCTGGTCGCAGAGGTCGCAGTCTTCCGACGAGCCGATGCCCTCCACATGGTGGTGGTGGCTCTCCTGGGCGAGGCCTACCTCCGTCTCGAAGCCCAGAACCTGCTCGCGATATTTGCACATCTGGCAGTTCATGGTGTTGGTGCCTTCGAGGATCTCGTTGAGACGATCGACGAAGGTCTCGACCACGAGATCGTGGGCGCCGAGATAGGAGGCCTTGAGGAAGCGGATGTCGGGGTGGCGGGCGGCGACATTGTCGGTCTGGTCGTAGATGCGGCGCACCAGAACGCCGGTGAACAGGAAATAGGGAAACACCACGATCCGCTTGTAGCCGAGGCGTGCGGCATGTTCGAGGCCGGGCTCGACCAGCGGGAAGGTCACGCCCGAATAGGCGGTCTCGCCCCAGCCGAAGCCGAAGCCCTCCCACAACATGCGCATGACCTTGGACACGTTGGAATTGGCGTCCGGGTCCGAGGCACCGCGCCCGACGACGACCAGCATCGTGTCGTGCAGCGGCTCGCCCTCCTGCCAGCCGTCGGCCACCAGACATTCCTTGATGCGGGCCCCTGCGGCGCGCAGCATCTTCGGGTCGATGCCGAGTTCGCGGCCATAGGTGATCTTCGCACCGGTCTCGGCGGCGTAGGTATTGAGAACCGAGGGAATGTCGTTCTTGGCGTGGCCGGCGGCGAACAACATGCCGGGCAGCGCCATGATCTCGGAAGCGCCGCTCTCGCGCAGCCGGTCGAGGCCGTCGCGGATGACCGGACGGGCGAACTCTAGATAGCCGTAATCGGTGTTCCAGTCCGGCAGCCGGTGCTTCAGCTTCTCGGCAAGCCCGGCAAATTCCCGGACCGCGCCCGCGTCGCGGCTGCCATGGCCGCAAAGCATCAATGCCTTCATCGTCGATGATCCTCCTTGTTCGTCGATGACGCCGGAGGTCCGTTCAGCCACCATGGCCGAAGCAGATCGTTCCGACAGCTCCGGCCTGGTCCCCTGTTTGGGTCGACCGCCCCGGAATCGCTTTCAGCCCGTGGAGGGCCTGTCGTCATGTCGTGTTGGGGGTAGATGGCTTTTGCGGCGCGGTCAAACGCCGAATTGCTGCCGGCGGTCGGCGGTCGGCGACGAGCCGAAGCGCTAGGCGGCGCTTCCCGCCGCGACCGAGCCTTCGCCGGCCACCAGCGCCTTGAGCGCGTCGGCCGGCATCGGCCGGGCGAAGTAATAGCCCTGGAAATAGCGGTAGCCGAGTTCCTTGAGGACGGCGACCTGTTCGGCGCACTCGACGCCTTCGGCGGTACATTTGAGTTCCATGGCACTGCAAAGCACACGGATCGACTGCAGGAGGTTGCGGCCTGAAGGCGAAGCGTAGTCGCTCATGAAACTGCGATCGATCTTGACGCGATCGATCGGCAGACGGTGGAGATGGCTGAGGCTGGAATAGCCCGTGCCGAAATCGTCGAGAGCGACTTCGGCACCGAGCGAGCGCAGAAGCTGAATCGCGGCTTCCGCCGCCTTGAAGTCCCGGATCACCGCGGTCTCCGTCAGTTCGAAGATCAGCCGGGACGGGTCGATGTCGGCCTTTCGCACGAGGGTGACGAGGGCGAGGATCGTGCCCGAATTCGTCACGTCATGGGCCGAGAGATTGAACGAGAGCTTGATGTCCTGTGGCAGGGTCGTCGCGACGCTGAGAGCCTTGCGGAACAGGACGAGGGTCAGGTCGTGGATCAGCCCGGCACGCTCGGCCACCGTGACGAAGACGTCCGGCCGAACGTCTCCGAGAACTGGGCTGGCCCACCGACCGAGCGCCTCGACCGACACAATGCGATCGCTCGCACCATCCAGTATCGGCTGAAAGACGACAGACATCTCCGCGTCCAGATCGATCGTGCGCATCGTCGCTTCGACCGCGCGGTCCGACTGGATCCGGGTTTCGTGGTCGGCGGAATAGATCGTCACCCCGCCGCGATTGCTCGCCTTGGAGGTATAGAGCACATAGTCGGCGCGGTCGTAGAGTTCGTGAGCGCCCTGCCCCGCATCCGGATAGGCGGCGATACCGCACGACGCCCCGATGGTCACGGACAGGCTGCCCATCTCGAACGGCTCTTCGATCATGGCACAGATCCGCATCGCGATTGCTTTCGCTTCAAGCGCATCCACACCGGCGAGAAAGGCGAACTCGTCGCCGCCGAGCCGAGCGACCGTCATGTCGGCACCGGCGGCACTGGAAAGGCGCTCGCCGATCGCCTCGAGCAACCGGTCGCCCACCACATGGCCGTAGGTGTCGTTGATCGGCTTGAAGCGATCGAGATCGATCAGGCCCACCGACAGTACCGCGCCGGCGTCCGCAGCTTGTTCGATGCGGCGTTCGAGTTCGTTGAAGAACTGGCGTCGATTGGGAAGGTTGGTGAGCGGGTCGGTATGCGCCATGCGCAGATTTTCCCGGCTGAGCCGCTCTGTCTCGCCCTTCGAGAGGATGAGTTGCTTGAAGCCGGCGAAATTGTTGAACACGACCTGAAGCATCACGCCGGTCACCAGCAGAATGTTCAGCCCGACCGCGACGAAGACGGTCTCGCCCATGCTCAGATAGACCGCGAGATAGGGGACGGTGACGATGACCGTCACGATGACGGCCGCCTGCGGCAGATTGGCAAGGCACAGAATGCAGCCGATGACCGTGATGGCGATGAAGATCGCCACATGGGCGTGTTCATAGGGGCCACCGAACTGATTGAGGTTCAGCGCCCAGGCGACGTATCCTGCCGCGAGGACGGCGGCTAGCGTGACCGTCATGCCAAGCTGCTTGCGGGCATCCTTTGCTTCGATGGTCCTGCCGCGGCGGGCGACCCAGACGAACAGCCGGATCACCGAGGCCAGCACCAGGGCGCCCGGCACCAACACCGTCGACCAGAATGGTGCAAGACCGTGATGGGTATAGGCGACCGCAACGGCATTGACCGCCAGAAGCGCGTAAAGCAGCGGAACCTGCCGCTGCAATTCGGCGAACTGAGCCAGGACCAGGCCGCGCGATACGTTGCGCAACCCGAACCAGGCAACAAGCTCGGTGAGTCTCATGACGACGTCCCCAAGTGATCTGGGGACTATCCTCGGGGAAAGGCCTTAAATTCGTGTAGACGAGTGAGGTCCCCTGACTTCGATCGTTGTGTTTCCGACATGGGGCGTTGCGTCATGCCGGGTGGTGTCGCATCTCGGCCACGGTCCATTCAGCAGATTGCGACAGGTCTTGGACGCCGCTGCGGCAGTGGCGGGTTCCTGTCGAAAAGTCGTTGAAAAGGTTAAAGACCAAGCGCCACGGTGCTTGTCTGCAGATCGTGCGCGAGGCAGGGTCCGCCCGTTCCTTCCTCTCAGCGGCCCCGAGGCAAACGGCGCGATGATCCGGTTACTTCACACGGCGGACTGGCAGATCGGCAAACCCTTCGGCGGGTTCGAGCCGGAACTCAGCGGCGTATTGCGAGCCGAACGCGTTGCCGCGGTGGGCCGGATCGCCCTCCTTGCCGAAGAACGGCGCTGCGATGCCGTGCTCGTGGCCGGCGACGTCTTCGACGACAATTTCGTGCCCAACCGGGACGTCAACAGAACGATCGACGCCATGCGCGGCTTTTCCGGCCCGTGGGTTCTTCTGCCCGGCAATCACGACGCCGCTCTTTCAGTCAGCGTCTGGACGCAGTTTCGCCGGCTGGCGGATCAGGTGGGACTTCGCACGGCAGTCATTGCGGACAAACCAGAGATTCTGACACTTTGCGACGGTCGGCTCGCCATGCTTCCCGCCCCCCTCACCCGCCGCCACGAGGCAGCCGACGTCACCGAATGGTTTGACGATGCACGAACTCCGCCCAAGGCCATCCGGGTCGGCCTTGCCCACGGCTCTCTCGCCAACCGCCTGCCGGAAGCGGCCGAGGCGCATAATGTGATCGCCGAGGACCGGGCCTTGCTGGCCCGGCTCGACTATCTGGCACTCGGAGACTGGCACGGCTTCGTCGAAATCGCGCCGAAAACCGTATATGCTGGCACGCCGGAACCCGACCGCTATCCGGCCAACGCACCGGGTCACGTCGCGATCGTCGAGATCGATGCGCCGGGCGCTGCGCCGCGTATCGAGAAGGTGCGGGTGGCCCGCTTCGACTGGCGCCGCCTGTCCCTGCGTCTCGACGGCGACATCACGGCCCTCGAAGAGGCCCTGAGTGTTCTCCCGGCGCCGGGCGATACGCTGATCCATTTGACCCTTTCGGGAAGTCTGCCACTGCGCGACCGCGTCGCGCTGGAAGCCTCCCTGTCGGCATGGCGCGATCGGCTCTTCCATCTCGAAATCGAGGATGCGGACCTCTTCGACGAGCCGGACGAGGACGATCTCGACGCGATCGACCTCAGCGGCTTCGTGCGCACCGCCGTGGAGCGGTTGCGCGCCAAGGCGCAGGATGCGGCCGATCCGGAGCGCGCCGCTGCCGCGCGAGCGCTGCGCATGATCTATGTCGAGCACCGGCGCCTTGCCGGCGCGGCGGAGCGCTGAGCCGCCATGTATCTGAAATCACTCAAGGTCGAGGACTTCGCCTCCATCGCCCATGCCGAACTCAGCCAGTTCTCGGCCGGGCTCAACATCGTCGTCGGCGACAATGAAGCCGGCAAGTCGACGCTTCTGAAGGCATTGCGCGCGGCCTTTTTTCAGAAGCACCGCGCCGGCGGCGAGGCGGTAAAGGAGTTTCAGCCCTATCAGGGCGGCAACCGCCCGCTGGTCGCCGTCGAATTCACGCTGGACGGTGTCGACTATCATCTGGAAAAAGCCTTCCTGCAACGCCAGTCGGCCGCCTTGTCCTGGCCGGGCGGCGCGCTGTCCGGCGATGCGGTGGAAGATCGTCTGGCCGAACTCCTGCGCTTCCAGCACACGACGGCTCGCAAACAACGCGAGGACGACTTTCGTGGCGCCTTCGGTCTTCTGTGGGTTGACCAGGGCCGCTCGGTGCGGGGTCTCGACATCGGCGCCGGCAGGGACGCCCTCACCGCCTCGCTGGAGGGCGAGGTCGGGCAGATGCTGGGCGGCGAGCGCGGCCGCGGCCTGATCGCCGCCGCCAAGGAGCTGGAAGGACGCTTCTTCACGGCGACGGGCAAGGACAAGATCGACTCGCCCCTGAAGGTCGCCCGCGAGGAATATCGCCGGATCGAGGAAAGTCTCACCCTCAAGCGCGAAGCCTATCGGGAGCTCGCCCAGAAGATCGACCGCCTCGCAGATCGCCGCAAGCGGCTGAAGGATTACGAAGACGCAGGCACTCTCTCCAAGGCAGAGAGCGCGCTCGCCGAAGCCGAAGCGGCGGCGCACAAAGCGGGCGAGCGCGACCGGGAATGGCAGACGGCGGCCTCCGCGCTGAAGCACGCCGAGGCGATCCGCCAGGCGGCAGAGGCGAGACTCAGGCAGCGTGACGCGCTCGCCAGGAATGTCGATACGACGCAACACTCTCTCGACGACGCCCTCCGCCTGTTCGCCGAAGCGGACGGCCAGCTGCGCGAGGCAAACGCCGAGCTCACCGAAAGGACGAAAGAGCGTCAGGCCCTCACGGAGGCCGAACGCCAGGCCGCTCAGCGCCACGAAGCGTTCCGCCTCGCAGGAGAGATCGAGCGGGAGACCGATCGATTGGCCGAGCTGACTCGCGCCATCGCCGTCGCCGAAGCCCTTGGCCAGGAGATGGTCGAAAAGCGCCGGGCGGTCAGCGCGATCGGCCTCGACGAGGCCGCTGTCGCGGCGATCGACAAGGCCGAGCAGCGACGGCGCGACTGTGAGGTGAAACTCACTGTCGCGGCCCCGACGATCAGCTTCGCGCCAAGCGGCGACGGCAAGGTCGTCGCGCCGTCCGGGGAGAGATTGGCGGCGGAAACCGCAATCGCGGTCACCGAGCCGACTTCGTTCAAGCTGGAAGGCTTCGGTTGCGTCACCGTCGCGCCGGGCGGCAACGCTGCGAGCCTTGCCGAGGAGGAACGCGCGGCGAAGGACGCCCTGACGCGATTGCTGGCGCGCCATGGCGCCGCCTCCCCCGAAGAGGCACGGGCGAAGCTCGCCGAGGCAAAGACGCTGAATGGCGAACTCGCCGCGGCAAAGGCGCAGATCCGCGCGCTGCTTCCCGACGGACTCGACGAGGCGCGGGCCAGGCGCGAGGCGGTGGAGGCCGGGCTGACGCGCCTGAAGGCGCAGAAGGCGGAGCTTGCGATATCATCGGATCAGTCGATGCCGGGCGAGGCCGAGCTTCGCGCGACGCTCGAAACCGCCCGCAGGAATCGGGTCGAAGCCGAGAGCAGGGAACATGCGGCGCGGCGGCTCATCGAAGGCTTGGCGATCCGGCGCGGCACCGCCGAGAGCGAAGTCGCCAGACTGACTGCCGAGCGGGATCGGCTCGGCGCCGAGCTCTCTGCTGCGGAAGCCGAAACGCCGCGAGCCGGCCTGAGTGCGGCGCTCGGACGGGCCGAGGCCGATCGTGAAGCCAAACAGGCGCAGGTTGACCTGCGCGATCGCGAACGCGCCGAAAGCAATGTCGAGGCGGCCCGACGCGAGGTGGAGGATCGCCGCGAAGCCTTGCGCCGGATCACCCAGAATCTTCAGGCGCTGCGCGACGAAACCCTCTCGCTCGAAGGCGAATTGCGCGCCGAGGGTGGCAATGCGATCGGCGAGGACATCGCGCGCATGGAGGAGGAACTCGTCCCGCTCTCCAAGAAAATCGAGCGGCTCACGCTCGAAGCCGAGGCATCGAAACTCCTGAGCGCGACCCTCGCCACAGCCCAGCGCGAGGCCCGCGAACTCTGGCTGGGGCCTATCAAGGCGCGCGTCGCGCCGTATCTGCGGCTGCTGCATCCCGAAAGCGAGATCGATCTCGACGAAGAGACGCTGGAGATCAGGGCGCTGCGGCGACGCGGGGTGGAGGAGCGCTTCGAGCGGCTTTCCGCCGGGGCCCGTGAACAGGTCGCCGTCGTGGCGCGGCTGTCGCTCGCCCATGTTCTGAAGGAAGGCGGCCACCCCGCCGCGGTGATCCTCGACGATGCGCTGGTCAATACCGACGAGATGCGGCTGGAGCGCATGCACCGGGTGCTGCGCGAGGCCGCGCGTGAGCTCCAGGTGATCGTGCTGACCTGCCGGGAGCGGGATTTCCGCGATCTCGGCGCGCCGATGTTCCGGCTTTGAGACCGGAAGGGATGAAGCGGCCTCCCCGACTGTGACGCAGCCGACGCGGGACGTCTTTCGCTTGGCACGAAATGTTCGTGAAACATCGTGGAAATATGTAGCTGCTAGGCACCGGGCGTCGTGCAGGCGCCATGCCCTCGGGTTTACGGTTACGGCATATTCGCTAAGATGACGGAGATTTTGGTTCTCGCGGCACGGTCGGATGCGGCGCGTGTGGTGATGGCGCTCGCCAGGCAGCGACGGTCGTGAAGCACGACCTGACGCTCATGCGCCAATTGCCACCTGCATCGCCGGTGATTGCGACGTCTGATGAGGATGGGAGCATCTTCCGGCTGTCGATCGCGCGCAGGGTGTTTCTTGTCGGCGCGATTCCCATCGTGCTCGCGGTTCTGCTCGGAATCGCCTCGATCATCCTGCTCGACCGTGCTGACGACGCCCGGCGCGGAGCGCTCACCGTGGCCTCCGTGTTTCGCAACGTGGTCTCCGCGATCAGCGCCCGGGACGATTTCGTCGACGCCGTGCCGAGCGACCGCGCGACCCATCTCGGCGCCTTCATGGCGAGCATCGGCGCGGCAACGGCCGGCCTCAGCGAAATCGCCGAAGAGGTCACCGACCCCGACAACGCCGACGCGATTCTCGCCACGATCGGGTCGCTCGAGCGCTTCAAGGGCGCGATGGGCGAACTCGAGCTGGCTATCGACAAGAATGACGAGTTGCTGGCCTCGATGGATACCCGGTTGGGCCGGTTGATCTCGCTCACCGACGAGGCCCGGGGACGCCAGCACGAATCCAATGCCGACGTCGTTTCCACACTGCGCGATCGCGACGCCACACTTCGCAGCGCCCTGGATCTGACATCAGCGACCACCGGCATGCGAAGGGCCGTCGTCGAGGCCTGGACTGACCGTCTTGCAGACCGCTCGTCACAGACCGACGATCCCTTCTCCGACGCGAGAGTGGCCAATGCTGCCGATTCCTTCCGTGCGGCGTTCGACGCTGCCGGCGACTCCGCCGCCATCGACGAATTCGACGCGGCTCTTCGAACGTTTACCCGGGGCGGCTCGCCGGAAGCATTGCTGCGTTTTCTCGACCGGCGACTGAAGATCGACGGCACGGCGGCGAGAGCCTCGCACGAAGAGGTCTCGGAACTCCTCACCTACACGGTCAACGCCCAGGAGACCGAGCAGGCGACCCAGAACATCGCGGTCGAAACGCTCAAGCTCGGCGAACGCACCCGTGACGCGGTCCGTCGCCGCGACATCGTCGCAATCTCGTCCATCATCGGCGAAAGCCGCATGCTCGGCGAAACCATCGCCTCGCTGCCGATCTCACCGCTCATCCAGACCGAGATGCTGAACGCCCTCGACCTGTGGCGCAACGGTCTGGCCGAAGCCCGCAGCGGGCTGGCAACCCAGAACGCCATTTTACGGCGCATGGCGGTGGCGTCCTCCGGCATGGTGTTCGAGGTTTCCAATCTCAATGCGGCGCTGTCGAGCAACGCCGATGCCACAGGCACGGCGGCACGGCGCATTCTTTTGTTTAGCGCCGGTTTCGGACTTTTCGTCGCCGTCTTCTTCGGTCTCAGCGTCGCGCGATCGATCACCCGCCCGATCAAGGGGTTGGAGCAGGGCATGCTGCAACGGGCGGCGAACCCGACGCTCGGCCCCCTCGCGGAATCCAGGCGGCACGACGAAATCGGCCACATGACCCGGGCCACGAACCATTTCCTAGCCGAACTGGGCAAGCGCGAGACCGCCTTGCGGCTCGCCAAGGACGATACGGAAAAGGCGCTGGATCAGCTCAAACGGACGCAGCGGGAACTGATCCAGAGCGAGAAGCTCGCCTCTCTCGGCCAGCTCGTCGCCGGCGTCGCCCATGAGATCAACACGCCGCTCGGCGTCGCCCTGACCACCGCGACGGTCATGCGCGACGAGACCGCACGGTTCAAGACCGCCACCACCGAAGGCAAGGTGACACGCCAGGCCTTCGACGATTTCATCGGGCGCACCGGCGAAGGCGCACGGCTCCTGACAACCAATCTCGATCGCGCCGCCGAACTGGTCGCCAGTTTCAAGCAGGTGGCCGCCGATCAGGCGAGCGGCGAACGCCGCGCCTTCCAGATGGACAGTTTCGTCGCCGATCTCTTCACCAGCCTCGGCCCGATGCAGCGCCGGGCCGGACATCCGGTGAAGATCGACTGCGAAGACGACATCGAGATGCTCTCCTATCCCGGCGCCCTGTCGCAGGTTCTCACCAATCTTCTGACCAACGCCTACATCCATGCCTTCGAGCCCGGGAAGACCGGCACCGTGACCGTGACGATCCGCAAGCGCGACGCGAACAGTGTTCGGATCGAATTCGCCGATGACGGCCGCGGCATTTCGCCGGAAAATCGCGGCCGGATCTTCGACCCCTTTTTCACCACCGGCCGCTCGAGCGGGTCGACCGGGCTCGGGCTGCATATCGTCTACAATCTCGTCACCGCGACCCTGGGCGGCACGATCACCGCCGAAAGCGAAATCGGAAACGGAACGACATTCGTCATCGACATTCCCCGCGAACGACAGGAAGCGCCACCTGCCAGCGCGGGGGCGCCCGCCGAGGCCTCCTGAAGGATGCGTGCCTCGGCCTCAGCCACCAGGGAGTCTTATCGCGTCATGCTCCTGTCGCGTTTTCTCTGCCTCGCCATTCTCCTCACCTGTACGGTTTCCGCGGCGCCCTCGCCGGCCTCGGCCAAGACCCTTGTCTTCTGCTCGGAAGGCAGCCCCGAAACGATCTCGCCACCGCTGGCCATCACCGGAACGGCGATGGACGCCGCCCGGCCGATGTTCAACACCCTGGTGGCCTTCGCGCCCGGCACCACGGATCTCGTTCCCGCTCTCGCGGAAAGCTGGACCATCTCGCCGGACGGCCGCGAGTATGTCTTCAAGCTCCGCCCGAACGTGCCCTTCCACGCCAATGACGAGTTTACGCCAAGCCGGACGCTGAACGCCGAGGACGTGCTCTTCACCCTCATGCGCCAGTGGAAGGAGGATCATCCCTATCACGAGGTCGGCGGCGGCCGTTTCGACTACTTCCTCGACATGGGCATGCCGACGCTTCTCGAAGAGATCGAAGCGGTCGATCCGATGACCGTGCGGATCCGCCTGACGCGCCCGGAAGCACCCTTCCTCGCTGACCTCGCCTTGCCGTTCAATGCCATCCTCTCGGCCGAATATGCCGACCGCATGATGGAGGCGGGCACGCCGGAAAAGCTCGATACGGCTCCGATCGGCACGGGCCCCTACCAGTTCGTCGATTTTCGCAAGGATGTCGCCATCCGCTACGAGGCCTTCGATCGGTACTGGCGCGGCCGACCGAAGATCGACACGCTGGTGTTCTCGATCACCCCCACCCCGGCGGCGCGCCTGACCAAGCTCAAGGCCGGCGAATGTCACGTCATGGCGTTTCCAAGCCCCAACGATCTCGCGTCGATCGCCAACGACCCGCGGCTGGAACTTCTGGAGTTGCGCGGGTTCAATGTCGGTTATCTGGCGATCAACACCTCACGGCCGCCCTTCGACGACGTGCGCGTGCGCCGGGCGCTCAATCTGGCGATCGACAAGAAGGCGATCCTCTCGGCAATTTATCCAGGCACCGGGGCGGAGGCCAAAAACCCGCTGCCGCCGACGCTCTGGGCCTATAACGACGCCATAACCCCCTACCCCTACGATCCCGATGCGGCCCGCGAACTGCTCGTGGAGGCCGGCGTCACCGACGGGATGACCATCGATCTCTGGTACATGCCGGTCAGCCGCCCCTACAATCCGGACGCCAAGCGCATGGCCCAGATGATCGCCGCCGATCTCGAACCCCTCGGCATCCGCGTCAACATCGTGACAGCGCCCTGGGAGGAATACCGCAACAAGCTGCAGGCGGGCGAGACGACTCTGGCGCTCTACGGCTGGACCGGAGACAATGGCGATCCGGACAATTTCATGCACACGCTCTTGAGCTGCACGGCCGCCCGGCCGGGCGGCAACAACATCGCCCGCTGGTGCAACCCGCGCTTCGACGATCTCGTCGTCAGGGCCAAGGAAAACGCCGATCGCGACGTGCGCAAGACGCTCTATGACGCTGCCCAGGAAGTCTTCCACGAGGACGCGCCCTGGGTGCCCATCGCCCATTCCGTTTTCCTGGTGGCGACGCGGGCCAATGTCGTCAACTTCACCATGGACCCGCTCGGCTATCACGTCTTCGAGCGTGTCGACCTCAAGGAGTAGGCGGCACGGCCGGTTCCTCGGCGAGCGACAAGTGCGCGACAAGGTCTTGTGCAGTGCGCGTCGCGGCGCCGGCCGCGATCGCCATTTGCGGCAGGATCATCCATTCGAGCGACCAGGCAGCGCCGGATCGCTCGTTCTCGTGGACGAGCGCATGATGGAGGCCCGAAACCAGCGTGGCGTTGAAGCGGGCGAGCGTGACCAGGGTCTCGGCGCCCACGGGGTTGTTCTTGTGCGGCATGGCCGACGAGCCGCCGCCTCCTTCAAGCACCAGCTCGCCCACTTCGTTCTGCAGCGACAGCGCGGCATCCTGGCCGAACTTGCCGAGGGCTCCGGTGATCATCGAGAACCAGCCGCCGAGTTCGGCGATCCCGTCGCGCTCGGAATGGAGCGAGCCAGGAGCCGGATAAAGGCCGAGACGGGCCGCGACCTCCGATGCAAATCGCTCCGCCTCATCGCCGAAACCGCGCCGATCGCCCACCGGTCCGCCGAGCCGCAGTGCGAAGGCGCGGGGCGCGATCTCCTCGCGCCGCAACCGGCAGCGCGTCAGCGGGTCGGACCAGGCGGCGATCTTGCAGGAAAAGCGGACCGGCTTTGCCGCCTGCATGCGCGTGTGGGCCATCACTTCGCGATCGCCGGCTTCCAGCCCCCACTCGGCAAAGGCGTTGCCGAGCGCGGCCAGCCGCTGGTCGAGGACGAGCGACACGCCCTGCATGCGCATGGCGAGCGAGGCGTCGATGACGTCCTGGCTGGTCGCGCCCCTGTGCAGCGCCGCCGCAGCCTCTGCGGACAGGCCGGAACGGATCTGCCTGAGGAGGCTCGGCACGACGACGCCGTCGCGGCCGGTGCCGGCGGCGAGATCGGCAAGGTCCGGCGCGAAATCGCCGAGACGGGAGCGGATTTCCTCGGCTGCGGCCGAAGTGATCAGCCCGAAGCGCGCTTCGACCTCGGCCAGCGCCGCCTCGAAGACCAGCATGGCCTCGATGTCGGAGGCGGCGGTGAAATAGCTCTGAAGCTCCTCGTCCCCGAGGAGCGAGCCCAGAAAGGGATGATCGAAGGGCGAAGCGCTCACGCGGGGCTCGCCTTGCCGAAGATGCCCTCGGCGAAACGCGCGATATGCCCGGCGGTCACCTCGGCCTGCTCGATGCAGGGCAGATGCCCCGCACCTTCGATGATTTCGAAACGCGCACCGGGGATCGTCTCGGCGGTCTGGCGGACGAGATCCGGTGGGGTGGAACCGTCCTGATCGCCAACGAGGCAGAGGGTCGGCACCGTGACTGCCCGCGCGGCCTCCGTCAGATCGGAATCGCGCAGCGCTGCGCAACTGCCGAGATAACCGGCCACCGGCGAGTTCAGGAGCATGTTGGAATAGCCGATGAAGGCCGGATTGCCGGCGTTGCGATAGGCCGGGGTGAACCAGCGGGCGAGGATGCCGTCGGCGATGGCGGCGATCCCGTCCTCCTCGATCGCGGCGATCCTTTCGTTCCAGGCCTCGCTGGTGCCGATCTTCGGGGCCGTGTCCATCATCACCAGACCAGCCACCCGATCGGGGGCCTCGGCGACCACGCCGAGCGCGATCGGCCCGCCGATCGACAATCCCACCAGCAGCGCCTTCGACACGCCGTAGTGATCCAGAACTCCGGCGAGATCGGCCGAATGATCCTCCATGCCGTAGGGGGCCGGCGGCACCTCGGACAGGCCATGACCGCGCTTGTCGTAGCGGATGACGCGGTAGCGTTCGGCCAATCGAACGCTCACCGCTTCCCAGATCCGAAAATCCGACCCGAGCGAATTGACGAGTACGATCACCGGCGCATCCGCAGGCCCGTCGGCACGATGGTGGAGCACGATTCCATTGATCCGATCGAATGGCATGAAGGCCTCCGCATCGTCTTCGAGAACAACCGGGATCTCGGACACCCGGTCGGGCGGATCATAGGGGGCGGGACAGACGAAGGAAGGGTGCGTTCTCTTTTCTGGACGCGGCATTCCTGCTAGCGGCTGGGGCTAAGCGCCAAAAGCCATCCGAAAGGGTCGTCCATGTTTCTCAGTTGCGGAGATTGCCTGTTCGATCTCTTCGCCCAGCCCACCGACGACGTCGCGGCCGCTTCCCTGTCTGGCCGGGTCGGCGGCTCGCCGCTCAACGTCGCGCTGGGGCTTGCCCGGCTCGGGCATCACTCCGCCTTCTTCACCAAGATGTCGTGCGACCTGTTCGGCGAGAAGGTGCGCGGCTTCATGGAGCGCGAAAGGATCGACCAGCGCTTCCTGATCCCGACGGATCGGCAGACGACGCTCGCCATGGTCTCGCTGGGTCCGGACGGCTCGGCGGCTTACGCCTTCTATATCGAAGGAACCGCCGATCGCTCGATCGAGCCCGACGAAGTGCCCAACAGTTTTCCCGAGGAACTGGAGGCGGTCCACCTCGCCTCCTATTCCACGGTGACCGAGCCGACGGCCTCGGCGCTGGTGCGGCTGGTCAAGCAGGAGGCCCCGCGCCGCTTCATCTCCTACGACCCGAATGTCCGTGCCTCGATCGAGCCGGACCTCGACGTCTGGCGGGCCAAGGTCGACGAGATCGTGCCGCTCGCCAGCCTCGTGAAGGCGAGCGAGGAGGATTTGGCGCAGCTCTATCCCGGCCGGGCAGCCGAAAGCGTGATTGCCGACTGGATCGCCGCGGGCGCCCAGATGGCCGTCGTCACGCTCGGCGAACAGGGCGCCGTCGCGGGCACGGCGAACGGCGTCTCCGCCATGGCGCCGGGACAGCAGGTGAATGTCGTCGATACGGTCGGGGCGGGCGACACGTTCCAGGCCGCACTGCTCGCGGGCCTCAAGGAACGCAACGCGTTGCGCCGCGAGGCGATCGCGGGTTTTTCCACCGAGGATGTCGAGGAACTGCTGAAATTCGCCATCAGCGCCGCCGCCGTCACCTGCTCGCGCAAGGGGGCCGACCTTCCCCGCAGATCGGATCTCGGCCTGCCCGCGCTCGGCTGAGGCGGTCTCCTGGCCCTCATCGCTCGTTCGGCGACGCTTCCCTCAATGCGAGGACAGGAAGTGGGCAATGTCGGTCCGCAAATCCGCTGCAGTCTCGATCCAACCGTCCATCTGCAGGAAGCCGTGGATCATGCCCGGGTAGAGGCGCTGTTCCAGCCGGACCCCGGCCTCGGCCAGCCGACGGCCGAAGGCCTCGCCCTCGTCGCGCAGCGGGTCGTGCTCGCAGAGAACGAGCAGCGTCGACGGCAGCCGCGACAGATCGGGCGCCAGCAGCGGCGAGACGGACGGATCGGTGCGGTCCTCGACGCGCGGGACGAAGAGCGTGTTCTCATAGGCGAGGGATTCGCGTGTCATCACGTTTCCGGCCTCGCTGTCGAGCGAGGCGAAAGGGCGATCGGGCCTCAGATCGGTGTTCGGATAGAGCATGATCATGGCCGAGGGCATCGCTTCGCCGGCGTCGCGGAGCGCGATCGCCACCACGGCCGCGAACAGCCCGCCGATGGAATCGCCGCCGATCGCGACCCGATCCGGATCGCAGCCGAATTCCCTGGCACGGGCGAGTAGCGCCCGCGTCGCGGCAATGCAGTCCTGCTGCGGAGCCGGAGAAACATGCTCAGGGGCGAGACGATAATCCACCGACGCGATCACGCGCCCCGTGGCGGCAGAGAGCTGCCGAAGCGCCGTGTCGTGGCTGTCGAGGGAGCCGGCCATGGCGCCGCCACCATGATACCAGATGAGAAGACACTCGCCGCCCTCCCCCGGTCGATAGAGCCGGACGCGGATCGGGCCGGCCAGATCGTCCAGCTCGACTTCCTCCGCGGTCACCTCCGCCGGCGCCGTCCCGGAATAATCAGCCAGCGACCCGGTCAGAGCCCGCGCTTGCGCCAGCTTCTGCGCATCGTCGGCGGGGTCGATCTGGGCGCTACTCTTGCGGGCGAGATCGGCCAGCACGGCTTTGGCTTGGGTTGTCAGCATGATCAGATCCAGCGCCTTTTCTTGAAATAGACCAGCAAGCCGACCGCCAGAACGAGCATCAGGCCAAGCGCGAGCGGATAGCCGATCGGCGACTGGGTCAGCGGCATGTTCCAGTCGGAAAGCTCGGGATTGAAGTTCATGCCCCAAAGGCCGGCGAGAAAGCTCAAGGGGATGAAGATCGTCGAGACGATGGTGAGCAGATTGATCACCTCGTTGGTCTGGGCGGCCGAAAGCGTCATGTGCAGGTCGATGAGCCCGGCCGCCGTATCGCGATAGGTGTCGTTCAGATCGATCAGCTGGTCGCAGTGATCCTGGACGTCGCCGAAATAGACCTTGGTCTCGTCGTTCAGCCAAGGGCGATCCAGGCGCAGGATGACGCCCAGAGCGTCCCGCGTGGGGCGAAGGTAGCGACGCATGGTCAGCATCTCGCGGCGCATATGGTGGAGTTCGGGCACCTGCACCGCGTCGACATCCTCGAAGATCGCATCCTCGAGCCCGTCGATCCGGTCGGCCTGGGTATCGACCAGCGGGAAATAGGCGTCGACAACGGCGTCGATCAGCGCATAGGCGAGATAGTCCGCGCCGCCATTGTGAAGCCGCGGCGCGCCCTTGGCGATACGTGCGCGCACGGGATCGAAGACATCCGCTGGCCGCTCCTGAAAAGTCAGGACGAAGCCCTCGCCGAAGAACACGGAAAGCTGTTCGCTCTCCTCGCCCGACAGCATCCGCATGACCACGAAGGCATGCGCCTCATAGGCCTCGCATTTCGGCCGCTGGTCGGTGTTGACCACGTCTTCGAGGGATAGGGGATGAAGGCCGAAGGCTGCGCCGATCCGCTCGATCAGATCGATGTCGGCGAGCCCGGCGCAGTCGAGCCAGAGGAGCGGCCATTCGCTCCGAAGCGCGAGAGCTTCCTCCAGGCTGACCGCCTCGCGCTTCAGATTGCGGCCATTGCCGAGCCCGATTGCAGTGAGCCGGGATTGGGAGGCGTGCGGATCGGCGACGAGTTCGCCCGGAGGCGCCCCCACGGCCGAGCGCTTGGCCGCCTCGCGCTTCTTCTTTCGCCTCTTGTGCCCCGGCACCTTGATCATATGGCCGCGTCTCCGCCGTTTCCGGTCTTCACGAGCGGGAACAAGCGGGAAGTCGGCCATGAGGTTCCGACGGCCCCTCGCCGTCGGTGGCGATCAGCGCCCGGCAAAGACCCGTTTCGGCTTGAAGGAGCCCTGTTCGATGGCTCCCAACGCGATCAGTCGGCCGTGGCCCGTGGCGAAGGCCTCCTCGCAGAAGACCGGAGCGTCGCGGCCTCTCAGGATCACCGGATTGCCGGACAGGACGCGACTTGCCTGATCGTCCGAGAGCATCACCTCGTAAAGATCGGCGAGCGCCGCCGCCGGCTCGACCAGGTATTCGTCGAGCGGGGCGAAATCGACGACCCGCGCCTTGGCGCCGGACTCGATGGCTTCGGCATCGAGTTCCTCGCGGCCCTCTTCGGCGGCGGCCTCCAGCTCGTCCAGCGGCACCAGGTCGTCTTCGGAAAACGCACCGACGGCGACGCGGCGCAGATCCGTGACATGGCCGTAGCAGCCGAGTTCGCGGCCCATGTCGCGGGCGATTGCGCGCACATAGGTGCCCTTGCCGCATTCGGCCTCGAACACCGTCGTTTCGGCGTCGGGCATGTCGACGATCTCGAGCCGGTGGACGACGACGGTGCGGGGCTGGATCTCCACGGTCTCGCCCTCGCGGGCGAGATCATAGGCGCGCTCGCCGGCGATCTTCACCGCCGAAAAGGTTGGCGGAACCTGGGTGATTTCCCCGATATAGTGGGACATGGCCGCTTCGATCTCAGCGCGCGCGGGGCGTTCGTCGGCGGTCTTTGTCACCGGGCCTTCGGTGTCGTCGGTCGTCGTCTCCGCGCCCCAGCGCACGGTGAAGCGATAGACCTTGCGCCCGTCCATGACGAAGGGAACGGTCTTGGTCGCGTCACCCAGCGCGATCGGCAGCATGCCGGAGGCAAGCGGATCGAGCGTGCCGGCATGGCCCGCCTTCTGGGCGAAATAGAGCCATTTCAGCTTGGCCACCGCATCCGTCGAACCCATGCCCTTCGGCTTGTCGAGGATGATCCAGCCATTGATCGGCCGCCCCTTGGGCTTCTTGCCGCGCCGTGCCATCAGTTCTTCTCTCCGTGTTCGTGATCCGCCGGCGCCGCGCCGTCCTCATCGTCGCCATGGTCGAGGTCGCGTTGGACCTCGGGCGACTTCAGGAGCGCGTCGATCCTGGCAAAATTGTCGAAGGAGGTGTCGGTGCGGAACCGCACCTCCGGCATGTATTTCATTTCCTTCAACGCCGGCGTCAGACGTCCGCGAATGAACCGCGCGTTCTTGTTCAAGGCGTCGACGAAGGGCTTGGTCTCGTCCTGGCCGAGCACGGTCACGTAGGCGGTCGCGAGCTTCAGGTCGGGCGACATCCGCACTTCCGAGACCGAAACGACGGCCTTCTCGAGAAGCGGATCGCGGATCTCGCCGCGCTGGAAGATCTCGGTCAGCGCGTGGCGCACCTTCTCGCCCACGGACAGCATGCGCTGCGACGGAGCCGAGGACGATTTCCGGGTGGTGGATTTCCGGGCCAAATTCTACCTGTCGAATAAGTGCGGACGAAAGACGGGGCTCGAACCCGTGCGGTTGGACGGAATGACCGTTTCGTTCATTCGAATGATTGGCTTCGACATGATGCGGCGGGCCGGTAAGGCTACGCCGTTTCGACCCGGCCGGAACGCCGCACGAAACTGTCGAAGAACGGGCGCCCTGATACGCAAAATCACGGGCCGAGGCAAGGCGGGCGCGAAATCCCGGATCGGAACCGCACCACGGCCATTCTGGGCGAACAATAGGATCGGGTGGAACGAACCAGAGGAGACCGCGGTCGGAGCCGATCGTCAGGCCACGAAATGCATCCCGCAAGGACGTTCAAACGCCGGGAGAGCGGAGTTTCGAAAGAGGCTCGAAAAAATCTGAAAAAAATTCGTCTTCGCGGGAACCCCTATTCGGTTGGCGCATTATTCAGGCACCCCCAAGCGATCATCCCCCTCGATCGCACAATGCAAACGAAAAAGGGCAGCTCCCCCCTCGCTGCCCTTTTTCGTGTTTGCAATCTTTCATTCCCATTCTGTTGAGCGCGCCCATTCTGTTGCCCGCGAAGAACGGTCCCGCATTATATCGTGACGTCGCGAAACGTGCGCTTGCCTGGGGCGGATCATCGGCAGTATCGGGATGGAACCTCCTTCCGATCGAGCCTCTCCATGCAAATCGGCATTCTCCTCGCCTTCGCGGCGTATTTCTCGTTTGCATGCGGTGATGCCACGCTGAAAGCGATCGGTGATCGGCTGCCGGTCTTCGAGATCGGATTCTTCATCTCGCTCTTCGCGCTGATCCCGGCGCTCTTCACCAAGCGCCCCGAGGACAATTGGTCGAACGTCTTCGTGCCGAAACGACCGGGGCTTCTGGTGCTCCGCATGGCGAGCGGCACGATGGGCGGAATACTCGGCGTCGTCGCCTTCACGACGCTCCCGCTCGCCGAAGCCTACGCCCTGATCTTCCTCCTGCCGATCTTCGTCACGGTGTTTTCTTTCGTGGTGTTGAAGGAAGAGATCGGCTGGCGCCGCTGGCTCGCGGTGTTCGGGGGCCTGGCGGGCGTGCTTCTCGTCGTGCGGCCGGGCTTTCGCGAGATCCTGCCCGGCCATTTCGCCGCCATCGGCGTCGCGATCTGCGGGGCTGCCACCGTGCTGGTCCTGCGCGTGCTGGGGCCAAGCGAAAGACGCGTGACGCTGATCGGCGCGGTGCTCGTCGCCGCCATCGTCGTCAACGGCCTCCTCATGATTCCGAGTTTCGCCACGCCGAGCCTCGATCTCTGGCCGCTGCTGCTTTTCGGCGGCCTCGTCGTCGGCCTGGCGCATCTCCTCCTCGTCTTCGCCACCCGCCTCGCCCCGGCCTCCAGCGTCGCGCCCACCCAGTACAGCCAGATCATCTGGGCGGCGGTCCTCGGCGCGGCGTTCTTCGGAGAATATCCCGACGTCCTCGCGATGGTCGGGATGGCGCTGGTCGGCATCTCCGGTCTCTTCACCTTCGTGCGCGAGAAGGAAAAGACCGTCTGGCCGCAAAAGACGCCGCTGTTGCGCAATCGGTGAGGCGGAGACAGCAGAGTTACCGGCGTCCCCGGTGATTAGTTCACACGAAATCAGAGATCAGCTATCGAGCCAATCTTCGTGGCCATGGCGAACGCGAACGATCAGAACGCCTTCCTTGTCGATCTTGTAGATGATGATGTGTGTACCGCAGGGATGGATGCGAACCGAAGTGCTCAACTCGATTCGCTCGCGGGCGAGCTCTGGATGTCGCGCGAGTGTTTCGAAGCTTTGTCGGATGCGCGCATGATAGCGGACGGCTTGCTCCGCTCCGAAAAGACGTATCCCGTCCACGTAAATGCGCTCAATATCCTCCGCCGCCTTTACTGTCAGCCTGTAGATCATTCCGCTGGATCGAGACCGGCATTTCGGCGGGCTGCGAGTTCGATATCGTCCATGGAGAGGGGGCTGACGCCGCTCTCCAGACCTTCTGTCACCAAGGCTTGCATGTGAGCTATTTTTGCGGCGCGGTCCTGATCGCGGCGGATGAGGTCGCGCACATAGTCGCTGGCGTTACTGTAGCGTCCGGTCCCAGCCTGGGCTTCCACCCATTCTTTCATTGCGTCGGGCAGGGAAACATTCATCGTCGCCATGTCTCGCTCCGTTTGTACGACTCCCCAATTATGGCAATGATTGCCAATTCGATTGGCCGGCCGCAAGACGGTTCTTTGCATGACTTCCCATTCTTCGCACTTGCGAAATCGCCCGGTCCGCCGCAATCTTGTGCATCCTCGCTGAACGAATATAAGGCGAGCGCTGTCCAACACTTCGGGAGGTGTTCTCCGTGGCCATTCGCAAGATCCTCGTCGCCAACCGGTCCGAAATCGCCATTCGCGTCTTCCGGGCCGCCAACGAGTTGGGGCTGAGGACGGTCGCGATCTGGGCGGAGGAGGACAAGCTGGCGCTCCACCGCTTCAAGGCCGACGAGAGTTATCAGGTCGGCCGGGGCTCGCATCTCGACAAGGACATGGGCCCGATCGAAAGCTATCTCTCGATCGAGGAGGTGCTCCGCGTCGCCAAGCTGTCGGGCGCCGACGCGATCCATCCCGGCTACGGCCTTCTGTCGGAAAGCCCGGAATTCGTCGATGCCTGCCAGGAAGCAGGAATCACCTTCATCGGTCCCTCGGGCGATACGATGCGCCGGCTCGGCAACAAGGTGGCGGCCCGCAATCTGGCGCTGGAGGTCGGCGTTCCGGTCGTGCCCGCCACCGAGCCCCTGCCCGACGACATGGCCAAGGTGCGCGAGATGGCGGCCGAGGTCGGCTTCCCGGTCATGCTCAAGGCGTCCTGGGGCGGCGGCGGCCGCGGCATGCGTGTCATCCGCGAGGAGAAAGACCTCGAACGCGAGGTGATCGAGGCCAAGCGCGAGGCCAAGGCCGCCTTCGGCAAGGACGAGGTCTATCTCGAAAAGCTGGTCGAGCGCGCCCGCCATGTCGAGGTGCAGATCCTTGGCGACACCCATGGCAATGTGGTCGACCTCTTCGAGCGCGACTGCTCGATCCAGCGGCGCAACCAGAAAGTTGTCGAGCGCGCGCCGGCGCCGTATCTGAACCACGAGCAGCGCCGCGAACTCGCCGGCTATGCCCGCAAGCTTGCGGACGCGACGAACTATGTCGGCGCCGGCACGGTCGAGTTCCTGATGGACGCCGATACCGGCGCCTTCTACTTCATCGAGGTCAATC
Organism: Jiella marina; assembly: GCF_024359545.1. Lineage (GTDB taxonomy): Bacteria > Pseudomonadota > Alphaproteobacteria > Rhizobiales > Rhizobiaceae > Jiella. The sequence goes on along the minus strand of NZ_JAKQZG010000008.1, from coordinate 180,045 downwards.
CGCGCATCCAGGTCGAGCACACGGTCACCGAGGAGGTAACCGGCATCGACATCGTCAAGGCGCAGATCCATATCCTCGACGGCCACGCCATCGGAACGCCGGAATCGGGCGTGCCGGTCCAGGCCGACATCAAGCTCAACGGCCACGCCCTGCAGTGCCGGATCACCACCGAGGATCCCGAGCAGAACTTCATTCCCGATTACGGCCGCATCACCGCCTATCGCGGCGCCACCGGCTTCGGCATCCGGCTCGATGGCGGCACGGCCTATTCCGGCGCGGTCATCACCCGCTTCTACGATCCGCTTCTCGAAAAGGTCACGGCCTGGGCGCCGACGCCGGACGAGGCGATCGCGCGCATGGATCGCGCATTGCGCGAGTTCCGCATCCGCGGTGTGGCGACGAACCTGACCTTCCTGGAAGCGATCATCGGCCACCCGAAATTCCAGGACAATTCCTACACCACCAAGTTCATCGACCAGACGCCGGAGCTGTTCCAGCAGGTCAAGCGTCGCGACCGCGCGACCAAGCTGCTGACCTATCTCGCCGACGTGACGGTGAACGGCCATCCCGAGACGAAGGACCGGCCGCGCCCTTCCGAGGATCACGCCGCGCCGGTGCCACCACTTTTCTCCGCGCCGATCGTCGACGGCACCCGCCAGAAGCTCGACGAGTTGGGTCCCGCGGGTTTTGCCCAGTGGCTGCGCGACAAGCCCGAGGTGATGCTCACCGACACGACGATGCGCGACGGTCACCAGTCGCTGCTCGCAACCCGCGCCCGCACCCATGACATCGTCGCCATCGCGGAGGCCTATGCCCGGGGCCTGCCGCAACTCCTCTCGCTCGAATGCTGGGGCGGAGCGACCTTCGACGTCTCGATGCGCTTCCTCACCGAAGACCCGTGGGAACGGCTGGCGCTGATCCGGGAAAAGGCGCCGAACATTCTCCTGCAGATGCTGCTGAGAGGCTCGAACGGCGTCGGATACACCAACTATCCCGACAATGTGGTGAAGTACTTCGTGGCGGAAGCCGCAAAGGGCGGCGTCGATCTCTTCCGCGTCTTCGACTGCCTGAACTGGGTCGAGAACATGCGCGTCTCGATGGACGCGGTGCAGGAGGCAGGCAAGCTCTGCGAGGGCACGCTCTGCTATACCGGCGATCTCTTCGATCCCGAGCGGTCGAAATACGATCTCAAATATTACGTCGCGCTCGCCAAGGAGCTGGAGGCCGCCGGCGCCCACATTCTCGGCGTCAAGGACATGGCGGGGCTCCTGAAGCCCGCCGCCGCACGGGTTCTGTTCAAGACGCTGAAGGAAGAAATCGGCCTGCCGATCCATTTCCACACGCACGACACCTCGGGCATCTCGGCCGCGACCGTGCTCGCTGCTGTGGATTCCGGCGTCGATGCGGTCGACGCGGCGATGGACGCCTTCTCCGGCAATACGTCCCAGCCCTGCCTCGGCTCGATCGTCGAGGCGCTCAAGGGCTCCGAGCGCGATCCCGGCCTGTCGGCGGAATCGATCCGGCGCATCTCCTTCTACTGGGAAGCGGTGCGCAACCAGTATGCCGCCTTCGAGAGCGATCTGAAGGGGCCGGCTTCGGAGGTCTATCTCCACGAAATGCCGGGCGGCCAGTTTACCAATCTGAAGGAACAGGCCCGCTCGCTCGGCCTCGAGACACGCTGGCATCAGGTGGCCCAGACCTATGCGGACGTCAACCAGATGTTCGGCGACATCGTGAAGGTCACCCCCTCCTCCAAGGTGGTGGGCGACATGGCGCTGATGATGGTCTCCCAGGACCTTTCCGTCGCAGAGGTGATGGATCCGAAGAAAGACCTCTCCTTCCCCGATTCCGTCGTGTCGATGATGCATGGCGATCTCGGCCAGCCGCCGGCCGGATGGCCGAAGGACATCCAGAAGAAGGTCTTGAAGGACAAGGAGCCGATCACTGTCCGCCCCGGTTCGCTCATTCCCGACGCCGACCTCGCCAAGGAGCGCGAGACGATCGAGGAGAAGCTCGAGCGCAAGGTGACGGATGCGGAATTCGCCTCCTATCTGATGTACCCGAAGGTCTTCACCGACTATGCGCTCGCAACGGAGAAATACGGCCCCGTCTCGATGCTGCCGACGCCGAGCTATTTCTACGGCATCGAGCAGGACGACGAGGTTCTGGTCGACATCGAGCGCGGCAAGACGCTGGTGATCCGCTGCCTGGGCTTCGGCGAGACCGACGAGAAGGGCATGCGCACGGTCTTCTTCGAGCTGAACGGCCAGCCCCGCCGCGTCAAGGTGCCGGACCGGGCCCATGGCGCCGCCGGCAACGGCGTCAAGCAGAAGGCCGACCCGTCCAACCCCAACCATGTCGGCGCGCCGATGCCGGGCGTCGTCTCGACGCTGGGCGTTGCGGCCGGTCAGGAGGTAAAGGCCGGCGACGTGCTCCTTTCGATCGAGGCGATGAAGATGGAAACCGCGATTCATGCCGAACGCGACGGCACGATCGAGGCGGTGCACGTTTCCGCCGGCGCGCAGATCGACGCGAAGGATCTGTTGGTCACGTACGCGGCGTAGGTCTTCTCTACGCCCCGCGCCTCCCTCACCCTGAGACCCTTGCCTTCGGTGCTGACGCTGGTCCGCGGGTGCGATCCACGCGCAACGCGGCGAACCGGCTGGAATAGTGGTGTCAGCGCCTCCGCTGCGTCATTCTCGGGCCTCGTCCCGGGAATCCAGAGAAGCGTTGCCGGATACACGACAGTCGATGACGGGGGACGTCAGCGACTTCAGCCCGTTTTCGATTCGGCACTGGATCCTCGCACGGTGGCCGAGGATGACGTTCGTGGGAGGGTTGGCGGCTTGTCGTGGAGGCCGCTGACGACGGCTCGGCCCTCGGATGGTCCCGAAGCCACAAGCCGGAGGAGTTGATGATGTCTCGTCGACAAGACGGATCCTCACCCTCCGGCAGTCTCTTCCGTCACCGGGAATGCCGCCGGATAAACGCCAGCGTTTCCTCCCGGATCGCCGAATTGCCGAGCGGCAGCACTGTCGAGAACGAGCTGATCGTGTCGATATGGCCGAGGCCGGGATAGACGATCGTCTTGACCGCAATGCCGGCGCCTTTCAGCTTGTCGGACAGCGAGCGCGTGTTCTGAGGGTCGACGGTCGTATCGTCCGCGCCGGTGATCAACAGACTCGGCGGCTCGTCGCCATCGACGAAGTTGACCGGCTGGCTCGCCGCGCGCAGGGCTTCAGGGAAGATGCGCTTGTAGCGCTCCTCCTTCAGCGGCAGGAAGTCGTAAGGGCCGGACAGGCCGATGAAGCCCGCCAGCCGACCGATGGAAGAGCCGGCGCGCGCGAGATAGCGCTTGTCCGTGGCGAGAAGACCAACGATCTCCGCGCCGGCCGAATGCCCCATGATGAAGAGCGGATGCGAGCCTTTCGGGATGCCGTAGCGCCCGCTGCCGAGGCTCGTCTCGACCGCCGCCACTGCCTCCGCCGCATCCTCGACAAAGCCGGGAAAGCGCGTTTCGGGATAAAGCCTGTAGTTCGGAACAGCAACGATGACGCCGGCGCTGGCCAGCGACTGGCCGACGAAGGGATAGATGTCCTTCGAGCCCGTATCCCAGCTGCCGCCATGGATGAAGACGACAGCCGGCGTCGTGGCAGTCAGGGTCTTCGGCAGATAGAGATCGAAGACACGGCGCTCGCCGGGCGCATAGGGGATGTCGGAAACGACCCGGATATCGCCAGTCGGGGTGACCGCATTGAGCGCGGACGCGCAGCCGGACAGGGCGAGACCGTAGAGACCGCAGACGAGGAGCATGACGAGCCTGCGAAGCCCGCCACTCCGGCCCGGCTTCTGGCCGGCCTCGACGTGGTCGCTCACGCCTCGCCCGTCAGCTTGGCCGTGACCCGCTCCACAGTGGCGGCGGTCTCTTCGAGGCTTTCGGCGTATTGCCGGCGCGTTTCGGCGTCGAGATCGTCGCCGTCCTCGCGCCCGGCGGTTTCGGCTTCGACCCTCGCCTCCAGATCCTTCAGCTTGCGCCGGGCCTCGTACAGCTGATCCGTCGCCATGATCGCCGCCATGACCGTCAGACGCAGATCGCCGATCTGGCCGAAGGATTCGCGCAGCTCGGCGATCTTGCCGTCGACGTCGGCGGCGAGCGATTCGAGATGCGCCTCCTCCCCCTCCGCGCAGGCCATGCGGTAGGTCTTTCCGTCGATCGTCACGACAATTTGCGGCATCGGGCCAACTCGTTTCGGTCTCGATTGCGGGGGTGTTTCAGGGGCCGGGGGACACGGCCCAGTGTGTAAAGGACCGTCAGTCTATTTGTGCTGATCGCGCACGGCGCGCACGCGCTCCATTGCATCGACAAGACGCCGGGAGACTTCGCGATTGGCCTGCTCCAGCCGTTCGCCACGGGCGAGCGCCGCGTCGAGTTCGCGAGCCAACCGGCCCCGGTCGGCGGTCTGGCGCTGGACTTCCTCGGCGACGTCGACGGGATCCTCCGGCCGCTGCAGCCGCGCATCGACGGCGGCTTCGAGCCGCTGCAGCGCCGTTCGAAGTCGCGCCCTCGCGGCGTCGAACGGGTCTTCTGACTGCATGGACGACCTCTTCATGCATGATCGCGGCTTGCGGCCGGTGCTCCCGGTGCGCGACCCGCGGTGTGATCCCGAAATTTCCCCATCCGGTCTTAACGGCTTGCAACGGTCAAGGAAAGCGCGAGCGCAACGGGCGGTTCCAAGCGCCGGCGCGAAACGGCAGTCCGAACACCACTCCTTGCCCGGCTCACCGGGGTTTTGTTGACATGGCCGAGGCCATATGATTGCTGCGGCGCGTTTTCGAACGCGCACCCCTCGCAGATTCAATCGGAGGGTTTGGGAGTCTGGCGATGACGACGGACATGCGGCAGCAGATGGCGAACGCCATCCGTTTCCTGTCGGCCGATGCGGTGGAAGCCGCCCAGTCCGGCCATCCGGGGCTTCCCATGGGCGCGGCCGACATCGCGACCGTGCTGTTCACAAGGTTTCTGACCTTCGATCCGAAGAAGCCGGACTGGCCGGACCGGGACCGTTTCGTGTTCTCCGCTGGCCATGGCTCCATGCTGCTCTACAGCCTGCTCTATCTCCTGGGCTACAGCGACATCGACATTGAGGAGATCAAGCGCTTCCGCCAGCTGGGTTCGAAGACCGCCGGTCACCCCGAATACGGCCACGCCGCCGGCATCGAGACGACCACCGGCCCGCTCGGACAAGGGACCGGCAACGCCGTTGGCATGGCGCTCGCCGAGCGTGTGCTGAACGCCCGCTTCGGCGACGACATCGTCAATCACTATACCTACGCCCTCGTCGGCGACGGCTGTCTGATGGAGGGCATCAGCCAGGAAGCGATTTCGCTCGCGGGGCATCTGAAGCTGAGCAAGCTGATCTTCCTGTGGGACGACAACGGCATCACCATCGACGGCAATGTCGCGCTCGCCGATTCCACCGATCAGCTCGCCCGTTTCGAGGCGTCCGGCTGGCAGGCGCTCTCCTGCGACGGGCACGATCAGGATGCGATCGCCGCGGCGATCGAGACCGCGCGCGGAAGCGACAAGCCGACCCTGATCGCGGCAAAGACCACGATCGGCTATGGCGCGCCGCAGAAGGCCGGAACCAACAAGGCCCACGGCTCACCGCTCGGTCCGGAGGAGATTCGGGCGGCGCGGGAAGCGCTGGGCTGGCCGTATCCCCCCTTCGAGGTGCCGTCCGAGATCCTCGACAAATGGCGGATCGCCGGGCTGCGCTCCAGCGCCAAGCGCAAGGAATGGGAGACCCGCTTCGCCGAAGTCGACGCCGAGACCCGCGGCGAGTTCGAACGGCGCATGCGTGGCGATCTGCCGAGCGGCTTCGTCCAGGCGATGCACCGGTTCAAGCGGCGGATGAACGAGGAACAGCCGAAACTCGCCTCGCGCAAATCCTCCGAGATGACGCTGGAGGAGATCAACGCCATCGTGCCGGAAACGATCGGCGGCTCGGCGGATCTCACCGGCTCCAACAACACCCGCACCAGCCAGACCGCCCCGATCACCGCCGGCGACTATTCCGGCCGCTTCGTGCATTACGGCATCCGCGAGCATGGCATGGCCGCAATCATGAACGGCATGACGCTGCATGGCGGACTGATCCCCTATTCGGGGACGTTCCTGACCTTCTCCGACTATTGCCGCGGCGCGCTGCGGCTTTCGGCCTTGATGGGGATCCGCGTCATCCATGTGATGACCCACGACTCGATCGGCCTCGGCGAGGACGGCCCCACCCACCAGCCGGTGGAGCATCTGGCCGCACTCCGCGCGATCCCGAACCTCCTCGTCTTCCGTCCGGCCGACGCGGTGGAGGTCGCCGAATGCTGGCAGCTCGCCCTGGAAAGCCGGGCGGCGCCTTCGATCTTGGCCCTGTCGCGGCAGAACCTGCCGACGCTGCGCCTCGACGAGCATGACGAGAACAAGAGCGCCCGCGGCGCTTACGAAATCGCCCCGGCCTCGGGCGAAGCGAAGGTCACGATCTACGCCACCGGCTCGGAGGTGGAGATCGGCGTTGCGGCGCGCAAGCGGCTGGAGGCCGAAGGCGTGCCCACCCGCGTCGTCTCGGTTCCCTCCTTCGAACTTTTCCGCCGCCAGACCGCCGAATATCGCCGGGCGCTGATCGACGACAGCAGCCTCAAGATCGCCATCGAGGCGGGCGTGCGCCAGGGGTGGGATGAACTCATCGGCCGCCATGGCCTGTTCGTCGGCATGAACGGGTTCGGCGCCTCCGGCCCCGGCCCGGAACTCTACCAGCATTTCGGCATCACCGCCGATGCGGTGGTGACGGCCGTCAGGGGCGGACTCGGCACGCGCGAGGAATCGGCGACCGGCGCTTGAGGCAGGACGATCCGGTCCATCCGGCCGGATGCCGCGAAAAACTCACGCCCGCCCTTTGAAAAGCTCAGCACGCCGCGCGCTTGATAAAGCCGGCGGCGGGGTCTACAGCCCAGCGCAACGCAGATTTCCGGCATCCTTCAAGGAGAGACATCATGGCAGTTCGCGTCGCTATCAACGGATTTGGCCGCATCGGGCGCAATGTCCTGCGCGCCATCATCGAGTCCGGCCGCACCGACATCGAAGTGGTCGCCGTCAACGATCTCGGCCCGGTCGAGACCAACGCCCATCTGATCCGCTACGATTCCGTCCATGGCCGCTTCCCGGGCGAAGTGAAGGTCGAGGGCGACACGATCGATGTCGGCCGCGGTCCGATCAAGGTCACCGCCGAGCGCGATCCGAAGGCGCTCCCCTGGGGCGAGATGGGCATCGACGTGGCGATGGAGTGCACCGGCATCTTCACCGACCCGGCGAAGGCCTCCGCGCATCTCGAAGCCGGCGCCAAGAAGGTCCTGATCTCCGGCCCGCTCTCGAACGCTTCGGGCGCGGAAAAGACCATCGTCTACGGCGTCAATCATCAGTCGCTCACCGCCGACGACAAGGTCGCGTCCAACGCCTCCTGCACGACCAACTGCCTCGCGCCGGTCGCCAAGGTCCTCAACGATGCCATCGGCATCGACAAGGGCTTCATGACGACGATCCACTCCTATACCGGCGACCAGCCGACGCTCGACACGATGCACAAGGATCTCTACCGCGCCCGCGCCGCAGCGCTGTCGATGATTCCGACCTCGACCGGCGCCGCCAAGGCCGTCGGCCTCGTGCTTCCCGAACTGAACGGCCGTCTCGACGGCGTGGCGATCCGCGTCCCGACCCCGAACGTCTCGGTGGTCGACTTCAAGTTCGTCGCCAAGCGCCAGACCAGCGTCGAGGAAGTTCAGGAGGCGATCCGCACCGCCGCCAACGGCCCACTCAAGGGCGTGCTCGGCTATACCGACGACAAGAATGTCTCGACCGACTTCAACCACGACTCCCATTCCTCGGTCTTCCACATGGACCAGACCAAGGTGATGGAGGGCTCGCTGGTGCGCATCCTGTCCTGGTACGACAATGAATGGGGCTTCTCGAACCGCATGTCGGACACCGCGATCGCGATGCAGAACGCCTGAGCGGAATTTTTTCCAGCAGTCTTGATGAGAAAGGGCTGCCGAAAGCGGCCCTTTTTCGCGTTTTACGGCTCGTTTCCGGCGATGCAGCGTGGATCCGCCACGCCGCTCCGCTCAACGATTGCGGAACGAGAGGGCCGATAAACCGAACGGTAACCCCGGCCCGCTAAACCTGTTGTCGACACCGGATGCGGCCGGCCTGAAGAAGGTTCCGCGTATCGGGCGAGGGCATCCGGTGTCATTCCTCCCCAATCGGATTGCGTTTCGAACGGCTCTCGGCGATCGCCAGCAGCCGGTTGACGGCGACCGTTTCCTCCAGATGCACCGCGATTTCGTCGAGGGCGCGCTCGACCGAGGCGCGGTACCCCTCCCCTCCCGCTTCGATCCCGAACCGTGTCAGAAAGCGGCGACGGTACGGGTCGGACGAGAACAGCCCGTGCAGATAGGTGCCGATGATCCGGCCGTCGGGCGAGGACGCACCATCCGGCGCACCATCGAGGACTGCAACCGGCTTTGCACAATCGGGCCCCGTCGTGCGTCCGAGATGGATTTCATAGCCTTCGAGGGGAAAGCCCTCCGGTGTTTCGGCCCGCGCCGCGCGAACCGTCTTTTCCGGCGCCAGGACGGTCTCGATATCGAGGAGGCCAAGCCCCTCTGCTTCCCGCTCAGGACCCTCGATCCCGTCCGGATCGCTGACCCGGCACCCGAGCATCTGATACCCGCCGCAAAGGCCGACCACGTGACCGCCGCGCTCCACATGGGCGGCAAGGTCGGCGTCCCAGCCATTGCGGCGCAGGGTGGCCAGATCGGCAATGGTCGATTTCGAGCCCGGCAGCACAACCAGGCCGGCGTCGCGCGGTAGGCGCTCGCCCGGCGGCACGAAGACGACCGCCACGTCCGGCTCCGCCTTGAGCGGGTCGAGATCGTCGAAATTCGCGATCCGCCCGATGATCGGAACTGCGACCTTGAGCTTCGGCGCCGGGGCGGATGTCGCCGCCAACCTTTCGAGTGCGACGGAATCCTCCGCCGGCAGGCGCGCGGCGGCGGCAAGATGGGGGATCACGCCGAAGCTTTCCCAAGAGGTGAAGCGGGTGATCGCCGCAAGTCCGTCGTCGAAGAGGGACACGTCGCCCCGGAACTTGTTGATCAGGAAGCCGGCGATCATCGCCCGGTCGGCCGGATCGAGGATCGTGTGGGTGCCGACCAGCGAAGCGATGACCCCTCCCCGGTCGATATCGCCGACGAGGCAGACGGGGACATCGGCGGCGCGCGCGAACCCCATATTGGCGATGTCGTTGGCTCTCAGATTGATCTCCGCCGGCGAGCCTGCGCCCTCGACGATGACGAGGTCGGCCTCATTCGACAGGCGCTCGAAGCCGCTCACTACCGCTTCGAGAAAGCCGGCCTTGAGGCGCTGGTAGTCCCGCCCCTTCGCAGCGCCGGCAACCCGTCCGTTGAGCACGATCTGGCTGCCGGTCTCGCTCTGCGGCTTGAGGAGCACCGGATTCATGTCCGTGGTCGGCGGGGTCCGGGCGGCGAGCGCCTGCAGCCATTGGGCACGGCCGATCTCACCGAAGTCGCCGGTGCCGGGAATCGCGGCGACGGCCGCGTTGTTCGACATGTTCTGCGGCTTGAATGGCCGCACGCGAAGGCCGCGATTGGCAAACAGCCGACAGAGCCCCGCGACGAGCACGCTCTTGCCGACGTCCGAGCCGGTACCCTGCAGCATGATCGCGGGCGTCTTCGCCATCGGGGCTCCTATTGCCACAGAAGCTTGAGCGCCAGCGCGAGACAGACGACGACCAGCAACGGACGGATGATCTTCGATCCGAAACGCATCGCCGTCATCGCGCCGAGCCGTGCGCCGATGAACTGGGCCACCCCCATCGCCAGGCCGATCTTCCAGAGTACCGCGCCAGCGAGCGCAAACACCGCGAAGCCGCCGAGATTGGAGGCAAAGTTCAACAGCTTCGTATGCGCCGTCGCCTTGAGGACACCGTAGCCCGCAAGCGTCACGAAGGCGAGCATGAAGAAGGAACCCGTGCCCGGCCCGAACAGCCCGTCATAGGCGCCGATCAACGGCACGAAGGTCAGGGTGAAGAGGAGCGGCGAGATGCGACGTTCCACGTCGACATCCGACAGGCCGGGCTTCAGGGCGAAGAAGATCGCGACGGCGATCAGCAGGAAGGGCAGCGCCGTCTCCAGGATCGCCGTCGGCACGATCTTCGCCGCGAGCGCCCCGAGCGCCGCGCCGCCGAACGACAGGAGCGCCGCGGGCAGTTGTGCCTTGAGGTCCATATGCCCCTTGGCGGCATAGGCGATCGTCGCCGAGCCCGAACCGAACAGCGACTGCACCTTGTTGGTCCCGAGCGCCGTCAGCGGCTCGACCCCCGCGATCAGGAGAGCCGGAATGGTAATGAGGCCACCGCCGCCGGCAACGGCGTCGATATAACCGGCCACGAACGCGGCGGCGACGAGAAAGAGGATGATTTCGACGGCCATGGAGCTTGGTTCTTGAGGGGTGCGGCACCGCTCTACCGCTTCGAAGCGCCGGCGGGAAGTGCGTCACCGCATGGGCGACGTCCGCGGTACGTCCACGCAACCCCGCTTGACCCGGCGGGCTCCCTTGGCTCATTCCTGAGCGCAAACAGAGCTTCGGCGGCCAAGACGTCCGAGGCCCAGGAATCACGGGAGACAGACCATGCCGATCTACGCGCTCGAAAACGATCAGCCGGAAATGGGCGACGGGGTCTTCGTCGCGCCGGGCGCCCATGTCATCGGCCGGGTGCGGCTCGGCGCCGGCGCAAGCGTCTGGTTCGGCGCGGTGATCCGCGGCGACAACGAATGGATCGAGATCGGCGAACTCACCAACATTCAGGACAATTCCGCGCTCCACAGCGACATGGGCTCGCCGCTGAAGATCGGGGCGGGCTGCACCATCGGCCACATGGCGATCGTCCATGGCTGCACCATCGAAGACAACGTCCTGATCGGCATGGGCGCGACGATCCTCAACGGCGCGAAGATCGGGAAGAACTCGATCGTCGGGGCGAACGCCCTCGTCACCGAAGGCAAGGAATTTCCGGAGAACTCGCTGATCGTCGGCGCGCCGGCCAAGGCGATCCGCACGCTCGACGCGGCAACGGCAGAGAAGCTCACCGAATCCGCCCGGCACTACAATCAGAACGGCCAGCGCTACGCCGCCGGCCTGAAGCTTCTCGCCGAATGAGCGCGGAGCCGCTTCCCTTGCGGTCAACGAGCCGGTAAGTCCATCGTCCCGACCTTGACCGGGGCCTGCAATCCACTTGGCCCCTCTCGCCTGGACGATCGCGATGCCGCCACTCTTCACCAAACTCGCCCGCTCGCTGCCCGCCACCGTCCCGTTCGTTGGCCCGGAAGCGCTCGAACGGCGCATGGGGATGCGCTTCAAGGCGCGGCTTGGCGCCAATGAGAGCGTCTTCGGCCCTTCGCCGAAGGTGATCGAGGCCATGAGCCGGGCGGCGGCGGAAAGCTGGGCCTATGGCGATCCCGAGCAGTACGAGCTGAAGCGCGCCATCGCCGAGCATCATGGGATCGGCATGGAGAACATCGCGATCGGCGAAGGGATCGATGGGCTGCTCGGCCATCTGGTTCATCTGGCGACAGATCCCGGCGATACGGTAGTGACCTCGCTCGGCGCCTATCCGACCTTCAACTATCATGTGGCGGGCCACGGCGCGCGGCTCGATTTCGTGCCCTATCGGGCGGCCGACGATCACGAGGATCCGGAGGCCCTGATCGCGCGAGCGCGTGAGACCCAGCCGAAGCTTCTGTACTTTGCCAATCCGGACAATCCGACCGGCACCTGGCACGAGGCCGCGACGATCGAGCGGCTGATCGACCAGACGCCGGAAGAGACGATCCTCATTCTGGACGAAGCCTACTGCGACTTGGCGCCGGCCACGGCGCTGCCGCCGATCACGCTGATGCGGCCGAACCTCCTGCGCTTTCGCACCTTTTCGAAGGCCTACGGGATGGCCGGGGTGCGCGTTGCCTATGTGGTCGGCGAAGCGGAATCGATCGCCCAGTTCGACAAGGTGCGCAATCATTTCGGCGTGTCGCGCATGGCCCAGGCCGGCGCGCTCGCGGCGCTTGCCGATCAAGCCTATCTCAAGGACGTCACGGCCCGGATCGTCTCGGCGCGGGACGAATTGTCGGCCATCGCGCGGAAAGCCGGCATGACGCCGCTAGCCTCAGCCACCAATTTTGTTGCCATCGATTGCGGCGGCGACGGAGACTATGCCCGAGCTCTGCTGCAGGCGGTGTTGAAACAGGGGGTGTTCATCCGAATGCCAGGCGTCGCGCCACTGGATCGCATGATCCGCGTCTCCGTCGGTCGGCCGGAGGATCTCACGCTCTTCGAGACGGCCCTGTTCACGGCGATCGAAGAGGTCGGCGAGCCTCAGCCTGCCTGAGACAGGCGACCAACCGCCTCAGTGACGCGTCAGCCATTCCCGCGCATTGCGCAGCGCTTGGCTGATCTCGGCCTTCGACATCTGCGCCGCGACATCCTGGCGGTGGAAAGCAGCCTCGGCCGCGCCCTTGCGGTCGGCGAGATTGAAGAACATGTGCGCGGCGACAAGGTCCGCCGTGCCATCGCGGCCGGCGGCGGCCCGCATACCGAGTTCCATGAGCAGCGTCCCGTCGACGAAGGCGGCGCCGTTGGCGGAAGCGGTTTCGAAAGCGGTGGTATCGATCTGTGCCATTTGTCTTCGCGTCCCTGTCGCGTTGTTGTTTCCCTATGGTCATGGAAGATGCAGACAAGTTTTGAAGACGCGATTAAAGTTTGCGCTTAATTTGAACTGAATCCCACACACCCTCCGCCTGCCCATCGGGAAGCCGCCTTGCTCAGGTGCTCGCCGCCGGGTTCACGCGCGCCTCACGCCAGTGTGTTACGCGGCACGGAGCCCTGGCTTGAACGACATGCGCACAACGCCCACTTCGTTTCCGAATTCCTGATCCGGGCCCCTCTGGCGAGAGCTGTCGGCACTCTCGCGATGTCGGATCTTCTTTCGGCATCGCAAGCCGGCAGGGAGGCTCTCGACCCATGGAATGGTCGTTTCTGTTTGCGCTTTGGCTTGGCACGCCGCTGTGGATGTGGCTCGTCTTCTTCGCCCTGGTGGTGGCGCTCCTCGCCTTCGACCTCGGCGTTCTCAACAAGGAAGATCATGAGATCGAAGTCGCCGAGAGCCTGAAGCTTTCGGGCTTCTACATCGGCCTCGGCCTTCTCTTCGGCGTCGCCGTCTGGTGGCTGAAGGGGGGCGAGCCGGCGATCAACTACTTCACCGGCTTTGTGGTCGAGAAGGCGCTGGCGATGGACAACGTCTTCGTCATCGCGATGATCTTCAGCTACTTCGCCGTCCCGCGCATGTATCAGCACCGGGTGCTGTTCTGGGGCATTCTCGGCGTGATCGTGCTACGCGCGATCATGATCGGCTTCGGCACGGCGCTGGTGACGAACTTTTCCTGGGTGCTCTACGTCTTCGCCGTCTTCCTGATCGCGACCGGCGTGAAGATGCTGGTCGTGGGCGATCAGGAAAAGCCGCTGTCAGAGAACATTCTCGTACGCTTCATGCGGCGGCACCTCAACGTCACCGACGAGCACCATGGCGAGCGCTTCTTCATCCGCCAGCCTCACCCGAAGACCGGGCGGCTCACGCTCTTCGTGACGCCCCTGTTCATGGCGCTGGTCATGATCGAGATCGCCGACGTGATCTTCGCGGTGGATTCCGTTCCGGCGATCTTCGCCATCACCACCGACCCGTTCATCGTCTACACATCGAACATCTTCGCGATCCTGGGGCTCCGGGTGCTCTATTTCGCGCTCGCGGCGATGATCCACCGCTTCGAGTATCTCAAGGTCGCGCTGTCCTTCGTGCTGATCTTCATCGGCGCCAAGATCTTCGCCGCCGATCTTTTCGGCCTCGATAAGATCCCGCCGCTCGTCTCGCTCGGCGTCACCTTCGCGATCCTCGCCGGCGGGGTGGTCTATAGCCTGTGGAAGACCAGCGGTGAGAAGCTCGAGGAGGGTCACTCCCGGTAATCGCCAAGGGTCGGCGGAGGATGGGGCGTGCGCATCGCCTGCGTCCACCGCCGGGGCCCGGAATGGCGAAACGCAATCGGCGGGACGGCATCCTCTTCGGTCGCCGCCCCGCCGATCGCTTTTTCTTCAGGTCGCTCTTTTCCATTAAGCGCCCAAACGTTCGGAACTCATGGGTTAGGGATTGAGCACCACCTTCACGCAGCCGTCTTCCTTGTCGCGGAACTTCTTGTAGAGGTCCGGACCGTCTTCCAGCGACCCGCGATGGGTGATCATGAAGCCGCTGTCGATCTCGCCTTCCTGCACCCGCCGCAGCAGATCGTCGGTCCATTTGTTCACATGGGTCTGGCCCATGCGGAAGGACAGCGACTTGTTCATCGCCGCGCCGAACGGGATCTTGTCGACGATGCCGCCATAGACGCCCGGCACCGAGATGGTGCCGCCCGGCCGGCAGACATAGATCATCTCGCGCAATACATGCGGACGATCGGTTTCCGCCATGACGGCCTGCTTGGCGCGGTCGAACATGTGCTCGGCGCCGTAGGGCGCGTGCGCCTCCATTCCGACGCAGTCGATGCACTTCTCCGGGCCTTTGCCGTCAGTGAGTTCGTTCAGCCGCTCGACGGTGCTCTCGACCTGGAAATTGATCGTGATCGCGCCCTTGTCGGCCGCAAGCTGCAGTCGTTCCGCGACCTCGTCGATGACGATGACCTGGCGCGCGCCCATGATCTTCGCCGCCTGCAGCGCGAAGAGGCCGACCGGCCCGGCGCCCCAGATCGCTACCGTATCGGTCGGCTCGATGTCGCAATTGGCCGCGCCCTGCCAGCCGGTCGGCAGGATGTCGCCGAGGAACAGAACCTCGTCGTCGGAAAGTCCGTTCGGGATCTTCACCGGCCCCACATCGGCATAGGGAACGCGCACATATTCTGCCTGGCCGCCGGAATAGCCGCCGGTGAGGTGCGTATAGCCGAAGAGGCCCGCACCGGCATGGCCGAACATCTTCCTCTGGACGTCGGCATTGCGGTTGGAGCGCTCGCAGACCGAGAAATTGCCGCGCTTGCACTGGTCGCATTCGCCGCAGACGATGGTGAAGGGCACGACGACCCGGTCGCCGACCTTGAGCTTGGAATTGTCGCGACCGACTTCCATGACCTCGCCCATGAACTCATGGCCGACAATGTCGCCGGATTCCATGCCGGGCATGAAGCCGTCATAAAAATGGAGGTCGGAACCGCATATCGCGCAGCTCGAAACCTTGATGATGGCGTCACGGCCCTGTTCGATCTGGGGATCCGGGACGCTTTCGCATCGCATGTCATGTTTGCCGTGCCAGGTGATCGCTTTCATCGGACGTCCCGTCATCTGCAGCGGGCGCGCTCCGCGCCCCGACTGCCGTTTTCTGGATATGCTGATGAAAGACCGGCTAGAGACGATCGTTCCCCGGCCGCAATCGGCAAAGTGCCTACCCGACTAAGGTCTTTCGTGAGCGCTGCATGGCCTGCCACTCCGGCGATGTGCGCCGACTGTCCGCACCAGCTTCTCGAAAACGACACCAACTGACAGCCACAAGACAGAATGATCAGAGCAGGCCGAAGGTCCCGAAAGCAGGAATCTTGACGCCCAGCCGGCGCGGATCGATGCCGGCGACGAGTCCCAGAAGATTGACCTCCAGCCCGCTCTTCCAGCCGATGGAAAGCCCCGCATAGCCGAACAGCGAGAGGTGAAGGTCCCGCCTGTCGGGATCGAGGAAGACGAGGTCACCGTCGGACGGATAGTTCCGACCCACCGAAACCGAGGGCAGCGCCACGTCGATCTCCGGCACGTGCCGCATCACATGGGCGACAAAGGTGTTGGAGTTCGGCCCCGGAAAGATGTGATAGCCGCCGCGCATGGCGAAGGGATAGGCGTCGATCGCTTCACGCACCTTAGGGATCAGACGTTCCGCCCGCTCGCCGAAGGCCGAAAACACCACCCGCGGCTCGTTGGAATACCACCGGCCATCGGCGTCGTAGCCATTGTGGCGGATGGGGCTGCCCCAGCCGACCTTGTCCCAGCGCTCGTACCGGGCGGCGCCCTTTTCCTTGGCGACGATCCAGGAGTGCTCCGCCACCGCCCCCTTCAGCCCGCCGGTGCGCGCCGACAGAATGTAGAACGCCGCGCGCTCGTCGGCGCCGGCCGCCGGCAGAAGCCCGGAGGACGACCAGTCGGCCGTGCGCCAGGAGGTGGCGTGGTCGGATGTGTACCAGAGCCCGGCCGAAAGCGCCGCCGGCACGAGGTAGACCACCAGGATGGCGACGAGGGCGAGTTTCAACATGCGCGTCATGGCCAGGATTTCGATGCTCCGTCTTCGCGACCGGCGGGATGGTGCCCAATCGCAACCAACGCCCTAGATGCCGCCCTCGGCAATAATCGGGCAAGAATGCTGCTCTCGGCAACAATTGCGCACAAGACGGGTCGGAACTCATGGAAAATCCCATCCTCGTGGAAGCCACGCGTGGTCCCCTGGTCGAAAGCGCCCATCGCGGCGCCTTCGCCCTGATCGATGGCGACGGGCGGATGGTGGCCAAGGCGGGCGACATCGACCGACCGGTTTTTCCACGATCGGCGATCAAGCTGATCCAGGCCCTGCCGCTGATCGAGACCGGCGCGGCCGCGCGCTTCGGGCTCGACGAGCATGATCTTGCGCTCGCCTGCGCCTCCCACTCCGGCGAACCCGCCCACGTGCACCGTGCCCGCGCGATGCTGGACAAGGCCGGCCTCGACGAGGGCGCGCTCGAATGTGGCTGCCACTGGCCGTTCGATCCCCAGGTCTCGCGCGACATGGTCACGAAGGGCGAGACGCCCAGCACGCTTCACAACAACTGCTCCGGCAAGCATGCGGGGTTCCTCCTGACCGCGGTTCATCGCGGCGAGGAGACCGCCGGCTATGTCGGCCCCAACCATCCGGGCCAGGTCCGCGTCAAGGCGACGATCGAAGAACTCCTCGGCCAAAGCCTCCATGTCGACGTCTGCGGCACCGACGGCTGCTCGATCCCGACCTATGCCGCCGCACTCCGGGCCTGGGCCACGGCCTTCGCCAAGCTCGCCTCAGGCAAGGGGATCGATCCGCAGCGCGCCGAAGCGGCCCAGTCGCTGATTTCTGCCTGCATGGCGGCGCCCTTCGAAATGTCCGGCACGAACCGGGCCTGCATGCGGCTGATGCAGGCCGCCCCGGGGCGCGTTCTGGTCAAGACCGGCGCGGAAGGCGTCTTCTGCGGGCTCCTGCCGGAACTCGGCATGGGCTTTGCCCTGAAGATCGACGACGGAGCGAGCCGGGCGAGCGATCTTCTCACCGCAGCCGTGCTTGCCAAGGCGCTGGAGAACGAAGACGCCGAACTGGCTTCGACCTACAAGCGCCTCGCCGAACGCCCGCTGGAGAACTGGCGCGGAACGCAGGTGGGCTCGCTGCGGGTCACGCTGCCGGAGGCCTGATGGCGAGATTCGGCTGATCTATTCCAGAGTCTGTTAGCGTTGCCCTCTATGGACGCGGTCGAGGAAGCTCGGGCCAACGGAATTTCAGATGTCACGACATCTCCGCCTGATCATACTCGGCCCGCAGGGCCGGGGATGACGAAGCGAGAGGGTGACCCCGAACACGAAATCCCGTCGATCCACCGAACCGCTCACCCGAGTCCCACGCGCCCGATCCATCAGCCAAGCAAACCGGTTCATCGCCAACTATAAAAAGACAGCACTTCTCCGAAATTGCTTGACGGATTCGCAGATCGGCGTAGTCTTTCTCCTGCAAACGGGAAGGAACTGGGAGGTCGCGATGGAACCACCCCAGCAGGTTGCCGCCTAGACAGCAGGATTTGTTGTACGGGATCTTGTTTAGCGGCGCGTCCGACTGGCAGCACTCGGGAGCGGCCTACGAGCCGCGGAAGCCGTGAAACAGGCTCGAACTTTCGCCGCTCCCCGGGTGGCACTTCAGCCATCTCATTTCTTTTTCAGATCGCCTCCCCGCTTCATGGCGGCTGGGGCGCAGATGCATATCTGCTCTGCTGAAAACGGTCCCCCTTGGAGCGCTTGATGTCGCGCCCGCAACCTGGGGCTTCAGCCGCTTTCGGTTGACACCGTATTTCCCGCCGATAATCTGACCTTACGCAACGCCGGCTTGCCGAACGTCTGGAAAGTTCTTCGCCGATCCAATCGGTCTGATCTTTCCACTCGTCAGGATGGCACGCCGGCCTTCTGCCGGTTCGGCCAAAGGCAAGGATCTTGTTGGCGGGAGACGACATGACGGGATCGAAGGCGCGAACATTCCTCGTTTCGCTGGCGGCATTGAGCCTCGCGGCACTCATGCCGGCGAGTGGTCAGGCGCAGCAATCCACCGAACGTCTGGAACCGATGGACCTCGGCGAATTCCTTGGGGAGACGCCGGAAAAGAAGCCGGCGGCGCTGGGCGACTGTCTGGCCGGTGAGGCCGAAGATTGCGGGCCCAAGGCCGCGCAGGCCTCGCGCTCGTTCAGCCGCACGGAACTCTGCGACCTCGACATCGTGGAGGGCTCGGAATGCCGGGTTGCGGCGACGAAGAAGCAGCCGCAGCTTCGGCCCGGCGAGCGCACCCGTCTCTTGATCGTCGAGGACGACGAGCCGGATACGGCCCCCCTGCCCTCGATCGATGTCGAAATCCTCTTCGCCTATGGCGCGGATGCGCCACTGCCCTCGTCGGGGCCCGAATTGCGGGCCTTGGCCGAAACCGTGTCCGACCCGCGCTTTGCCGAATCCCGCTTCGTCGTCATCGGCCATACCGACGCCGCCGGCAGCGACACCTACAACCAGGCGCTTTCTACCCGGCGCGCGGCGGCCGTCCGCGACCAGCTGATGCTCCTGACCGGGGCGGAGCACCAACGCTTTGTCGTGGCCGGGCGCGGCGAAAGTGATCTCAAGGATCCCGCCGATCCGCTGGCGGCGGAAAACCGCCGCGTGCAGATCGTTCTGTTGAGGTAATGCCGGCGCGCGGGTCCGGCGCCACCGCCGAGGCCCGCCGAAATCCGGGTTTGGACTGCTGATGATGGTGTTTCGTGTCGTCGCCCTCGCTCTCGCCGCTCTCATGGCGTTTCCGCCGGGAGCGGCCTTGGCGGACGACCGGGCGCTGCGCACGATCCTCGGCATTGGCGGACGGCTCCTTCAGAATGAGCTCCAGCGCCGGGACGGGCGGGACCGTGTGCTGCTCGGCCGGGTTCCGTCCCGCCGACAGGCGCCACGCGGCGACACCACCACGGCGGCGATCCAGCGGCAGCTCAATGCCCGCGGCTTCAAGGCCGGTGCCGTCGACGGCCTGGCCGGCGCCGGCACACGCGCCGCGATCCAGCGCTTCCAGGCCAGCCTCGGCCATCCGCGGACCGGCGTTCTGACCGACAGCGAAAGAGCGCAACTCCTGGGCTCGGGCGGTGGCAGCGACGTCGCGCGCGGCGAGGACACGCTCACCGAAGCCGAGATCCTCACCTATCAGAAGGCACTGAATTCCCTCGGCTTCGACGCCGGCGAGCCCGACGGCCAGCTCGGCCGAACCACCGGCCGCGCCATTGCCGCCTTCGTCCGAAGCCGCGGCCTCGACCCGGACGTCACCAAGGTCCGCGAAGCCTATCGGATGGCGATCGCGGCGGCGGCGGGCGGGGGGCCCTCCTCCCCTGACCCGGCTTCCGGCGACGATGCATCCGACGGTTCGCAGGTGGCGGTGGCGACGACCCGGCCGGACGCTTCGTCCGACTTGGCGGAGACCAGCGCCGGGCCGGCGACCGACGGCCGCTGGGAGCTTGCCAGCGACAAGACATGCGCCGAGCGCAGGGAGATCATCGACCGGCTCGGCCGCGAGATGCTGATGAATTTCGACCGGACGGAGCTGTCCGTCGGCGAAGAGCTGACGCTGTCTTGGGGTCGCGGCGTTTTCCCCGAGCGCGAACCGATTTTCCTCATGGCCTCCTTCTCCGAGCCCGTGCGGCTCGGCGGCAGCACCGGCTTCTACGGCCTCCTGCCGGAGGCGCGCGCGGCCTACGATATCGCCTGGGACAAGGAGCGGACACGCGCGGTCATCCCGCTCTTCGGCCGGGAAGCGCCAGCTTCGGGCACCATCACGGTCGCCCCGGTCTTCGCCCGAAACATGACGGTGAAATGGACCACCGTCGGCTATGATGGCTGCGCCGTCCATTTCGCCCCGGAGGGCGCAGGCGAATTCGCCGTGCGGGCGAAGACCGCCGGCAATCCGAAGATCGTCGTGAACGATCCGACCGATCTCGGCACGCCGACGGACATCATCACCTCACCGGACGGGACGAGGCAGATCGTCGTCTATGAAGACCGCTTCCGCCTCATCGACACGGCGACTGGCGCAGAGCTTCTGGAGCGGGCGGGGACGGATCCAGCATTCTCCCCGACGGGGCGGTTCGTGCTGTTAGACACGCAAGACAAGCGAGATCACAACGGCGACGATACAAGCATCATCAACGGTCTCTTGTTGCTGTCATCGCTGGACGGAAGCAAGGTCATATTCACCCAACATTGGTCGGCGGCGTGGCACAACGAAGAAAGCCTGCTCATCGCAAATTGGGGCGGATTCGGCCTGACAACAATCTACGACACGACGAGCGGCAGACAGATTGTATCAGACGCTTCGATGGCAGCGTGCCGGATCTGCGGATTTGAAATTGGCAAGGGCTTCAGCATAGACCTTGAGAACAACTATCTGATCCTTAGTGGTGAAAGCGGGTTTGGCAAAGATGCTACGGGAGGAACCCTATTTGCCAGCCTCTCAAACGCAGCACAGGTGCGCGGCAGTTCCTCCCGAATACGCGCTTATGCAAAAGCTCAAGCGGCTGTAACGAGCCGTGTCAATCTCGCTACAATTCGCGATCATTCGCCTGTGATCGACGCGCGTCCACGTCAAACAGAACGGACAACCAAGGGTGAAGATACACCCATTACGACTTCGATCGAAACTTCATCAGATTACCAAGTCGCCAACCTCCAAGCGCAAATTACAGACTGGCGTCCGAAAGCCAATGCTACCTCATATGCTCGCTCCGACGGCAGGGATCACAAGAAATTAACTGATCGCCTCAATAGTTTCTCGCTTTCTTTTGCGTCTTCACGATCCGTGGAATTTTTCGAAAGCAAGGATATCGACAAGGAACAAGTCACACTAAATCGACTCCCATCGGAAACGACGAAGGAGCAGACATCTATCACCACGGATGATATTATTTATCGGAATAAATCTATCAGAAGAAAGTTCACTGATAGGATAGCGAGCGAAACCGGCTTAGCGCAAGACATGTTTCGTGAGATGCGGGGTTGTGGGTCTTTCGAAGATCCACGCACAGGAAAGACAGATTATTCCAATAGCGACAACAAAACTTACATACCACTATTTTTCGATCGGTCTTGGCGATGGGTTGCAGGAGACGATATTTACTGGCTAACACATCGCGAGTGCGCCGACGGCTCCGCCGCCTTTCTTTATCCTATTACCCAGCTTCACAGTTCCCGAGGCGCTGGAGACTCTGCCGAAATATCTAGGGACTTAAAGGACGAAAGCACCAATATCGGCACCATCTGCCCGATGTCGCTCGACGCCTGCGCTTTCGACATTCGCGTCTTCGGTGACGACCTCGTCATCTGGTCGTCCGCCGCGAACGGAGTCGGCGTCTACGACATCGTCTCCAACACCATGCGCATGAAGCGCTTCGGCATTCCGCAGGGCGACATCATGGATGGCGCCTACATGCTGGAGGATCGCGAGCATCTTCTGGTGACCTTCAAGAACGGCCAGTTCCTGATCCTGCGCATGGCGGATGGCTCGATCGCGCTGAACGGCCGCTATGCCGACGATGAGATCGTTGTCTGGCTGCCGGACGGGCGCTTCGACGCCACGGCCGAGGGCGCGTCCTTTGTCGCTTTCCAGTTTCCTGGCCGGATTGGGGAATATTCCTTCCAGCAGTTCGACGCCAAGCTCAGGGTCGAAGGGCTCGTCGACAAGGTCCTGAGCGGCACGCTCGAAGAGCGGCCCATCGAGCTCTCCCCGCCGCCGGACCTGACGGCGACGATCGACTCCGAGGAACCGGACAGTGGTGACAGGATCGCGGTGACGGCCAAGGCTCGCGGGGTCGAGCCGCTCGCCCGGTTGCAGGTGTTCCAGGACGGGCTTCTGACCGACACCATTCCGCTCGAAAGGCGTGGCGAGGAGGCCGAAATCACCCGAACGGTCGATCGCCTTCCCGGCAGTCGCTGGATGTCGTTGCTCGCCACGGATCAGGCGTCGGTTGTCAGCCTGCCGATGGGCCGTGATCTCGGTCCGGACGCCGATGCCAAGCGACGCGTGCATGTCCTTTCGATCGGCATTGAGCGCTTCGCCGACGATGCGATCCCCCAACTCGACGGCCCGACGACCGACGCCGCGACCTTTGCTTCATCGCTTGAGCGATTGGCCGGTGCCACAGGAACCGATGTCGAGATCGCTTCGAAGACCCTGCTTCTCGACGAGGACGCCTCGGCGGAACGCATTCTGGCCGAGGCACAGCGCCTCGTCGACAGCGTGCCGAAGGGCGAGACCATCGCGATCTTCTATGCCGGACACGGTCTGCAGGCGCCGGATGGCGGCTATTACCTGGTGCCGAGCGCTGCAAAGCTTGACGCACTTCAGGACACCGCGCTTCCCTGGGCGAAGCTCGCGGCGATCGTCGGCGAGGCGAAGACCCGCGTCGCGGTCTTCATCGACGCTTGCCAGTCGGGCTTTGCCGGTTCGAACCTCTTCGCCACCAACGACGCGGCGGTCGGCTCGATCCTCGATGCCGCGCCGTCCGGCGTCGTCGTCTTCGCCGCCTCCAAGGGCCGGCAGGCGGCGGTCGAAAGCGACGAGGCAAAGGGCGGCTATTTCACCCGCGCCATTGAAGCGGCCCTCGTCGCCGACCGCGCGACGACCGACCGCAACGGTAATGGGGCGATCGAGATCTCCGAGCTCTACGGTGCGGTCAAGCGCGAGGTCGTCATGCGCACCCGCGGCGCCCAGACCCCCTGGATCGCGCGCAACCAGATGATCGGCGATTTCGCGCTGTTCTAGCCGCCGATCGGCTCTCGCGCCGGGTCGCACATCACACGCGACCTTATGCCGCCACCGCTCTGAAGCACCCTGCGGGGCAGGGCGTTCGGAGCACGCTTTGCCGCGCATTTGCGCCGCCACCATGTCCAACGTCCGTAGCCGCCTCTAATTGGATCGGTCCGCCGAAATGGCGGGCAAGACGAACGCGACAGAAGGCGCATGATGGCGAAAGAGGCGAAGCAGGGCTCGGGCCCGATCGTGGTGTGGCTGCGCAACGATCTGAGGCTCGACGACAATCCGGCGCTGGCGCACGCGGCCGAAACTGGCCGGCCGGTCGTCCCGCTCTTCGTCCTCGACGAGGACTCGCCGAACGTCCGGCCGCTCGGCGGTGCCCACAAATGGTGGCTGCACCATTCCCTGGAGAGTTTCGCCCGGAGCCTGCGTGGCCGCGGTTCGCAGTTGATCCTTCGGCGCGGCAAGGCAAAGGACCACGTGCTGGAGGTGATCGACAGGGTGGGCGCCACGGCCCTGTTTTTCAATCGTCGTTACGACCCGGCCTCCCGAAAGGTCGATGAGGACGTCGTCGAAGCGCTCGGCGACGAGGTTTCGGCGGAATGGTTCACCGGCAATCTCCTGCATGAGCCGGGGTCCGTCGAGACCAAGTCGGGCGGCTACTACAAGGTCTACACGCCCTTCTGGAAAAACCTATCCGAAACCGAGCCCCGCGATCCGATCGACGCCCCCAAGGGCTTCTCGCAACCAGACACCTTCCCGAAGTCCGACGAACTTGATGACTGGGAGCTCCTGCCGACCAAGCCGGACTGGGCCGGCGGCATCCGGGAGTTCTGGACGCCGGGTGAAGAGGCCGCCCACGAACGGCTCGACCATTTCTGCGACGAACTCCTCGCCGACTATCACAAGGGCCGCGAGCGCCCCTTCGCCGACGACACCTCGCGCATGTCGCCCTATCTCAGATGGGGCGAGATCTCCCCCTACCGGCTCTGGCACGAAGCCGCAGCCTACGCCGCACGGCGCAAGACGATTCCCGACGAAGCGTTGCGGACCTTTCACCAGGAACTGGTCTGGCGCGACTTCAACTATCACCTTCTTTTCAATTTCGGCCGTCTGGAGCGCGACAATTTCAATGACCGGTTCGACGGCTTTCCCTGGCGTCGCTCCTCCGAAGACCTCAAGGCATGGCAGAAGGGTCTGACCGGCTATCCGATCGTCGATGCCGGCATGCGTCAGCTCTGGCATCGCGGCTGGATGCACAACCGGGTGCGCATGATCGTCGGCTCGTTCCTCACCAAGGACCTGTTGATCCACTGGCGCGAAGGCGAGAGCTGGTTTTGGGACACGCTGGTCGATGGCGACATCGCGTCGAACACGGCGCAGTGGCAGTGGATCGGTGGGTCTGGCGCCGACGCCCAACCCTTCTTCCGCATCTTCAATCCGATCACCCAGAGCGAGAGATTCGATCCGAAGGGGGAATACATCCGCAACTTCGTTCCTGAGCTGCGCGATCTTCCGGCCAAGGCGATCCATGCTCCGTGGGAAGCCGATCAGAAGACGCTCGAAGAGGCGGGCGTCGCTCTCGGCGAGACCTATCCCAAACCGATCGTCGATCATGGCGAAGCGCGCGAACGGGCGCTCGCGGCCTATGACGAGGTCAAGGGCTGAGCGGCGCCTGCGTTGGGGCCGCAAGACCGGTCGTCGTGGCACGAGCACAAGGCCTGTGGTGCTCCACCACCGCCCCTGCGATGCCCTGAGACAGTGGCAATTTCGGCATAAGACGGACCGCCTAGTCTTGAAGATTATTGGAAGGAAACGAAGCACATCGGCTCTTCAGCTCTTCAAGACTTGTGAAAAAATTTACCTCTCCCGCCTATCCTTTCCGCTACCACCGAGCGCAAAGGGCCATGGCTTTCACCCTTCTGAAGAAGCATTGGGCAATCATCCTCGGCGTCATAGCGTTCATCGCGTTCGTGACCGTGAGCGTGCTTGCTCTGGGGAATGCCGCCGTCGGGAAGCTGGTCGATGCGGAGATGCGCAGCCGCGGCCAGAATTTTGCTGACCTGCTGATGGCCCCTGACGGCAATATCGACGCCTTCATGACCGGCATCGCCCGCGATCCGGACGCCGAGACGACCATGCGCCGGGTCGCCGATCTGGCGAATATCGACAGCTTTGCGATCTTCGACCGGGAGGGCAACGAACTCTTCCGTTCCCGGTCGGACCGCTACGAATGGCTGCTGCGGGACAGGCCCGGCGGCGTGACAACCGGCGACCGGCTGTCCCATTCGGTGATCTCGAAACCCGGCCACTGGCAGATTGTGTATGACGACGGCGAGACCAATCCCTCCGTCATCACGCCCCTGATCAGAAACGGCACGAAGATCGGCTTCGTTTCGGTGGTCGCCGACATGATCGCCGACCGCTATCACTACCAGACCACGCTCGCCCGCACGTCGGCCCTCGTCGTTCTGGTGCTTCTGTGCGCGACCGGCCTGCCCTTCCTGCTCTATCTCATGCGCAAGCGGAAGATCGCCGAAGCCGACGAACGGATCCGCTTCCTCGCCGATCACGACGCCCTGACCCACCTCCTGAACCGCCGGCGCATGCAGGAAGAGACCGACCAGATCCTGACAAAGGTCCGCGTCACGCGGGAGCGGCTTGCCTATCTCTACATCGACCTCGACGATCTGGCGGAAATCAACGACAGCTTCGGCCAGGCCTG
This sequence comes from Jiella marina, assembly GCF_024359545.1. Classification (GTDB taxonomy): domain Bacteria; phylum Pseudomonadota; class Alphaproteobacteria; order Rhizobiales; family Rhizobiaceae; genus Jiella. The sequence continues at coordinate 154,098 of NZ_JAKQZG010000008.1, read as the reverse complement.
CGGCGACGATCTGTTGCGCGTGGTTGCCGGCCGCCTGGCGGCGAGCCTTGGTCCCGGCGACCTTCTCGCCCGGATCGGGCCGGATGACTTCGCGATCCTTCATCGACGCGTCGGCCCGCTGGAAGACGTGGTCGCGCTGGCGCGCCGCCTTACCGAAGCCGTCGGCGAAACGGTCGAACTCAAGGGGCAGACCGTCACGCCGAAAATCTCCATCGGCTGCGCCATGGTCAGCGAACACGGCCGCACCCATTCCGAACTGGTGAAGCATGCGGAGATCGCGCACTTTCACCACAAGGGCGATCGGCAGGAGCCGCTGATCTTCTTCGAGCCTCGCATGGACGAGGAGATGCATCGCCGGCGCCAGATCGAGGCGCTCCTGCGCAAGGCCATCGAAAACGACGCATTCGAGCTGTTCTATCAGCCCCTCGTCAAAGGCGAAGATGGCAGCGTCGTCGGGTTCGAAGCGCTTCTGCGGCTGCGCGACCAGGACGGCGAGTATGTTTCACCGGCCGAATTCGTGCCGATCGCCGAGTCACGCGGCTATATCAAGACCATCGGCACCTGGGTGATCTACGAAGCGGCCCGGCAGATCTCCCAGTGGCCGGAACCGCTTTTCGTCTCGGTCAATCTCAGTGCGGTCCAGTTCGTCGACGGCGATCTGGTCGACATCATCCGCGACGCCCTCGCCAAGGCAGGCATCGACGGGCGGCGTCTGGAAGTCGAGGTGGTGGAGTCGCTGCTCCTCGAACGCTCCGGCACCATCTTGGACCAGCTCGTGGCGCTGAAGAAGCTCGGGATCTCCATCGACATGGACGATTTCGGCACGGGCTATTCCTCGCTCGGCTATCTGTGGCGCTTCCCCTTCGACAAACTGAAGATCGACCAGTCCTTCATGAAGGCGATGATCAACCGGGAGCGCAATGTCGACCAGATCATCGCCACCATCGTTTCCCTGGCTCACCACATGAAGATGAAGGTGACGACGGAAGGCGTCGAGACGGAGGAGCAGGTGGAGTTTCTGCGTTCGCTCGGCTGCGACCAGCTGCAGGGCTTTTATTTCGGCAAGCCGATGCCGGCGACGGAAGTTGCGGCCGAGATCCTGTCCCGATTCGATCCGCGCGCTCGAATTCCGGGGCGCAAGGTCGATCGGTCCGACATCAGGCAGAGAGCCTGATCTCCGAGCAAGTCGCCGGACCCGCTCACCGTGCGCGTATCAAGAATTCATTCACTGTGATCTTTCGTGAACACTCCTTCGACGAAACCGAATGGATTGCGAAGCATTTGGTTCGAAAAGGAAGGGATGCGTCATGAAAGTGTTAATCCTCGAAGACGAGCCGATCATCGCCTGGGACCTGGAAGACATCGTGCAGAACCATCTGTCTGCCGAGGTCATTCTTCTGTCGAGCCTAGAGGACGCTCTGGCCCACGCCAGGCAGGCTGATGGCGACGTCGACTTCGCACTTCTTGACGTGGAACTCGACAATGACGGCGAAACATCCATCCCGCTTGCCAAGCGGCTGATGGAACGTGGCGTACCGTTCTGCTTCGTTTCCGGAAGCACCGGCCGTATTCCGAGTGAGTTCCGCTCGGTGCCGCGGATCACCAAGCCGTTCCAGCCGCATCAGATCGAGAGCGTTCTGCCATTGGCGGCTTGACGGCGCGTAACGGTGCCGCGTCTTGAAGACCCGAAAACGGAGGTCTCGGCCTGGCATCGATCAGCGTCTTGGTCGGATCAGCCCTTCCTGTGCGACCGAGGCGATCAACGTTCCGTCGAGGCTGTAGAGCGAACCGCGTGTCAGCCCGCGTCCGCCCGAGGACGACGGGCTATCCTGCGTGTAAAGCATCCATTGCGACACATCGACCGGCCGGTGAAACCACATGGCGTGGTCGAGGCTCGCCGCCTGCACCCGCTCGTCGAAGACAGACAGGCCGTGCGCAAAAAGCGCGGTGTCGAGTAGCGTCATGTCCGACAGATAAGCCAGTACGGCGGTGTTGCGGGCGGGATCAGGCCCCACATCGCCGCGGCAGCGCACCCAGATATGCTGAAAGGGCTCGAGTTTCTCGTTGGAGAGATAATGGTCGAGCATGACGGGGCGGAACTCGATCGGGCGCGGCCGTTTCCAGTAGCGCTGGACCGCCGGCGGCGCATTCTTCAGGATGGTTTCTTCCAGCGCCTTGCCATGCGGCAGATCGTCCGGCTTGGGAATGTCAGGCATCTGCAGTTGGTGTTCGAAACCCGCCTCCTCCTTTTGAAACGACGCCGAAAGAGAGAAGATCGCCTGCCCATGCTGGAGGGCGACCACACGCCGGGTGGTGAACGACCCGCCATCGCGAATGCGATCGACCTCGTAGACGATCGGCACCGCCGGATCGCCGGGACGCATGAAATAGGCGTGCAGCGAGTGGCAGCCGCGCTCTTCGGGCACCGTCCGTGTCGCCGCCACCAGCGCCTGCGCGATCACCTGGCCGCCGAAGACCCGCTGCCAGCCATTGTCCGGACTGACACCGCGAAACAGATTTTCTTCCAGCTTCTCGAGGTCGAGAATCTCCAGAAGCCGTTGAACCACGTCGCTCATTCCTAAATGCTCCTTCCGGCCGTGAGACTTCGTATAGCGTGGCCGAATGGATCGCAAAGGCCTGCCGGTTTTCAGCCGGCAGCGGCGGAGATGAGACGATGAGTGATTTGAGTGGCAAGACCCCGTCGGAGACCGCCGACATCGTGATTGCGGGAGCCGGCTATGTCGGCCTGACCACGGCGGTCGCGATTGCCGATGCGGCGCCCCATCTGAAGATCGTTGTGGTCGATGCTGCTCCGGAAGGCGTCTGGGAAAAGGACGGCCGCGCCTCGGCGATCGCGGCGGCGGCCGTGCGGATGCTCGAACAGATGAAGATCTGGCATCAGATCCGCGACGAGTCCCAGCCGATCACCGAGATGATCGTCACCGATTCCAAGACCGGCGACGCGGTCCGCCCGGTCTTCCTTACCTTCGGCGGCGAAGCACGGCCCGGCGAGCCCTTCGCCCATATGATGCCGAATGTCGCGCTCAACGGCGCGCTGCGCAAACGCGCGGCCGAACTCGGCATCACCATCCGCCAGGGTGTGGCCGTCTCCGCAATCGACGGCCAGATGGCCCGCATGCATGTCTCGCTCGCCAATGGCGAGACGATTGCCGCACGCTTGCTGGTCGCCTGCGACGGGGTGAAGTCGGCGATCCGCGACATGGCGGGCATCCGTACGCTGCACTGGGATTACGGCCAGTCGGGCATCGTCACGACCGTCGGCCACGAGCGCCCCCATCATGGCCGCGCCGAGGAGCATTTCCTGCCGTCCGGCCCCTTCGCCATCCTGCCGCTCAAGGGCAACCGGTCATCGCTCGTCTGGACCGAGCCGACCCGCGAAGCCGAGCGCCTCGTCCAGTCCGACGACATGGTGTTCGAGCTGGAACTGGAACAGCGCTTCGGCCACAAGCTCGGCGCGCTCACTGTCGAGGGCCCGCGCAAGGCCTTCCCGCTCGGCCTGACGCTTGCCCGCGACTTCGTCAAGCCGCGCGTGGCGCTCGCCGGCGATGCCGCCCATGGCATCCACCCGATCGCCGGCCAGGGCCTCAATCTCGGCTTCAAGGATGCCGCGGCACTCGCCGAAACCATCGTCGACGCCGAACGCCGCGGCCTCGACATCGGCGCCCTTGACACGCTCGAAACCTATCAGCGTTGGCGCCGCTTCGACACGCTCCAGATGGGCGTAACGACGGACGTCCTGAACCGCCTGTTCTCCAACGACTCGACGGTCCTGCGCATGGCCCGCAGCTTCGGCCTCTCCATGGTCGACCGCGCCCCGGCGCTGAAGGATTTCTTCATCGGGCAGGCGGCCGGGCTGACAAAGGGGCCGAGCCCGCGATTGTTGCGGGGGGAAGCGATTTAGCTTCGAAAGCGGCCTGTCACCCGCCGATTGAGCCGGGGCCAATGAGTTCGCGGGCAAACGGACTGTGGCCGGTCGGCCACGCCTCAGGATTAGGAAGATAGTCCACAACCCCATTTGTTGACTCAAAATATCATATTTGGAAGAAGACCCTCAAACGCAGGCGACCGAGGGGCTTATGAACACTGTTAATCAACTGAAATTGCAAACGATCTTGGCAAGCGGGCTGATCGCCCTCGCCCTCCCGTCGAGCGTGCGCGCTCAAGACGCGAGTCTTATGATCAACCTGGACACGGTCGAGATCGAATCCGAGAGTAACGAGATCCTCAAGCAGGACGGATACGTCGCGGTGCAGGATCGGATCGGCACCAAGGTGGATACCCCTATCGTCGAGATCCCGCAGGCGATCACCGTGATCACCCAGGATCAGATCGAGGATCAGGAGCCGCGGAATCTCAACGAAGCTCTGACCTATACGGCCAGCGCCAATCCCTACAATTTCGGCTTCGACACCCGTTACGACGCCTTCAGGCTGCGCGGCTTCAACGCCTACTACAACGGCATCTTTCGCGACGGCCTGCGGCAGTACAACGCCCCCACCGCACTCTACAAGGCCGAGCCCTACGGGCTGGAAGGCATCACCATCCTGAAGGGTCCCGCCTCGTCACTCTATGGCGTGAGCGGCCCCGGCGGCATCGTGAATCTCGTGACCAAACGTCCGAAGGACGTGCCTTTCCACGAAATCGAACTCGTCTACGGTGAGGACGACCGATATCAGGCGAATTTCGATGCATCGGGCCCGGCAAACGACACAGGCACGATCCTCTACCGTGTTACGGGCGTCGCCCGCGATGCGGACACCTGGCTCGACGGCTATTCCGACGACAAGCTTTATCTTGCCCCGGCTCTGACGTTCCAACCGACAGGCGATACTTCGCTGACGATTCTCAGCGAGATTTCCCGCAGCGTAACGGGCGGCACGGCCGCCTTCTATAACCCGTCCTTCGGCGTCGTCTCGGATCTCTACAACGGTGACCCGGCCTACAACGACTTCACTCAGGAACAGGGCCGGATCGGATACGAGTTCGAGCACCGGTTCAACGAATTCCTGACCGTTCGCCAGAACCTGCGCTACAGCCACGTCGATGCCGATCTCGAATATAGCGGCCATTATGACGCTGGCGGCGGAAATCTCGCGCGGTACTGGGGGCATTATCAGGAGGACGTGTCGAATTTCGTCGTCGACAACATGGCACAGTTCACTTTCGACACCGGCCCTGTCGCCCACACCGCTGTCGCCGGTCTCGACTATACCTGGGCCGACTACGACGCCTACCGGGCCCTCGGCTATGTCTCCGTCGACGCGATCCGCAACGCCGACCTCGCCTATGACGGGGGCCAGGTGACCAGCCAGACCGGCGTCTACCTTCACGATCAGATGGAGTGGAACGACTTCACGCTGTTTCTCAGCGGCCGCTACGATTGGGTCGACACCACCTCGACCGCAACAGACTACAGTGAGACCGAGCAGCAGGACGAGGCGTTTTCAGGCCGCGTCGGGCTTTCCTACCGGACGCAATGGGGCATCATTCCTTACGCCAACTATTCCAGCTCATTCTCGCCGAACATCGGCCTCGTGTACGACGATGTCACCACAACCGCGACGCGCACGGCGAATCCGACGATCGCCGAGCAGATCGAGGTCGGCGTGAAGTACGAGATTCCGGACACGAACGCCGTCCTGTCAGCCGCCTATTTCAATATCGATCAACAGGACGGTGCGGTCTTCGACACCTCCACGGGAATCAACAAGCAGGTGCAGCTCGACCTCAATTCCGAAGGTGTCGAGTTCGAGGCTCAGGCGTCCTTCGAGAACGGATTCAGCCTGATCGCCTCCTATACGCACATGAAGATGACCATCGAGAAGGGAGCGGCAGGCACCACCGGCAACGAGCTTTCCGGCGTGCCGAACGACATCGTCTCGCTCTGGGGACATTACGAGTTTCAGCCGGATAGCACGCTCGCCGGTCTCGGTCTCGGCGCCGGGGTGCGCTATGCCGGCACGAGCTTCGGCGACGACTTCAACACGATCGAGAACGAGGACCGCTACTTCGTCGACGCTTCGCTCTCCTATGATTTCGGCAAGGTCAATCCCGACTGGCAGAACGTGAAGCTGCAGGTCAACGCCAAGAACCTCTTGGATGTCCAGAAGGCTGTCTGCACCTCCGGCTACTGCTATCGCGACGAAGGTCGCAAGGTGATCGGCAGCTTGCGCTACCGCTTCTGATGACCTCCGACCGTGATGTCGACCTGAACCGGCGTCAAACCTGGCAGCATTCGCCGATCGCCATCGTTGCGGCGATCGGCGGACTTTATGTGGCACAGAGCGTCGTCGGAGGCCTGACCTGGGTGGGCTTGCCGGCTGTATTGCGCCGCGAGGGCATGGCGCTTTCGCAGATCGGACTTGTCTCCCTGATCGCCCTGCCCTGGGCGCTGAAATTTCTCTGGGCGCCGGCCGTCGAGCGTTATCGCCTGCCGGCCAGGGGCCGCAATCGTTCGGCAGTCATCACGCTGGTGGGCGCGAGCATCATCATCGTATGCCTCCTCCTGATCGGCCTCCTGCCCGCCACGAGTCTCGCGGCGATCTTTGTCACCCTTACCGTCGCCGCACTGGCAACGGCGACGGTCGACATCGCCTGCGACGGCTATGCGGTCGAAAACCTCTCCCATCGCCAGCAAGGATGGGGCAACGCCGCCCAGGTCGGTGGTGCCTATCTCGGCTCGGCGATAGGCGGCGGCGTCTTTCTGGTTCTGGTCGATCTGGCGGGCTGGCAGATCGGCGCCTGGACGGTGGCGGCACTCGTCGCCGTCCTCGTCCTGCCATTCGTCTTGCAGGCGCGGGCCGCGAACGCCGTGATCGAGAGGCCGCATCAACCCTCGTTGAAGGCTGCCTTCCTCAGATCCGAAGTCCGGCGCGGGCTGCTTCTGGCTGCTGTCTACGTTCTCGCACAGAAGACCGCATTCAACATGCTCGGCCCCTACCTCACAGATCGGGGCTTCACCTTGACGACACTCGGCATCCTCTCCGGCGCCGGCTCGATCCTTCTCGGTCTTGCCGGAGCGCTGGCCGGCGGGGCGATGGTTCGTCGCTTCGGCGTGCGTCCCGTGCTGGCTGCGGCGCTCGGTCTGCAGGGAACGATGCTTTTGCTTATCGCGCTCTCTGCGCTGGGTGCGGGGCCGCCCGACTGGCTGCTTCTCGGCGTTTCGGTCTTCGCCACCTCCGGTGTCATGGCCTTCGGCTTCGTCGCACTCTACACGGAGTTCATGCGCCTGGCCGACCCCCGGCAGGCGGGCATCGACTTCACGCTGTTTCAATGCGTCGATGCAGCTCTATCGCTCACTGGCGGAGTTTTGGCTGGCTTTACTGCGGAATGGCTGGGATACGCGGCGTTCTTTTCCTGTGCCGGGATCTTTGCGTTTCTGGCAATAGCGATTTCGTGGCGGATCGCCGGAGAAGCCCCGAAAATTGACGCCCTACGCTTCAAGAATCCTCAAGATCGCGAACTTGCGTGATCGAACGGCTGCAGGAGCAACGAACGCACTCGCCCGGGCAGCGGTCGCCGTATGGAGTCGCTTCGCCGGGAGAGCCACCCGTTTCGTCCATGAGCGGTAGCGCCGGAAGCTGGGCCGGGCGCGTTCTTCACATTTCCATGGGGTGAGGCAGGAGCTCGAGGGAAGCTCGTGGCACGAATTTCCCCTTCCTTGGCAATCCGCCGCAAATTCATTTCACTTCCGTCCCCGACTAGGCAATCCGCCTCGGCGCATCGCCCGCCGTTCCCGCTTATTTTGAATGTCTGTAAATTGGCGGGTCGTGCCTCATATGCCGGCGCTGGCCCGAACAATGATCGGCAGACGGAGTGAGACGATGGCGAAGGAGCACCGGGCGGGATCGAAGGTGCGTGGCGACAAGCTGCCGGCGATCCTGATGGCCAATCACCTGCTCGAAGGCGACGTGGTGTTCCTGGCGGACGGCGGCTGGACGCTCGATCCGTCGGGCGCGAAGATTGCCCATGACGCCGAGACGGCGGCGGCCATGGAGGCCGAGGGCAAGGCGGCGGCTGCGGCCAATGCCGTGGTCGATCCCTATCTCGTGCCGGTGGACCTGACGACCACCGGCCTGCCGGTGGCCCGGCATTTCCGCGACGCGATGCGCCAGAAAGGCCCATCGGTCCATCCCGATATGGGCAAGCAGGCTGAATACGCGCCGATCCGCTGAACAGCGCGAGCCGAACGAACACCAAGCCTCATGATGGCGGCAGGGTCCGTTCGCGGATCGGCCGACATGAAGACACCAAGAAGGACGCCCCATGTATCGCTACGACGAATTCGACGAACGCTTCGTGCGCGAACGCGTCGCCCAGTTCCGGGGCCAGGTCGAGCGCCGTCTGGAGGGCTCGCTCACCGAGGACGAATTCAAGCCCCTGCGCCTGAAGAACGGGCTCTATCTGCAGCTCCACGCCTACATGCTGCGGATCGCCGTGCCCTATGGCACGCTGAATTCCCGCCAGCTGCGCCAACTCGCCCATATCGCCGAGACCTATGACAAGGGCTACGGCCACTTCACCACGCGCCAAAACCTTCAGTTCAACTGGCCGAAGCTGAAGGACGTGCCGGACATTCTGGACCTTTTGGCCGATGTCGAGATGCACTGCATCCAGACCTCCGGCAACTGCATCCGGAACGTGACGGCAGACCAGTTCGCCGGCGTCGCCAAGGACGAGGTCGAAGACCCGCGGCCGACAGCGGAGCTGCTTCGCCAGTGGTCGAGCCTGCATCCGGAATTCGTCTGGCTGCCGCGCAAGTTCAAGATCGCCGTCACCGGCGCCGAGCACGACCGCGCGGCGATCAAGGTCCACGATATCGGCCTGAAGCTGAAGCGGAACGCGGCAGGGGAAGTCGGCTACGAGGTCATCGTGGGTGGCGGGCTCGGCCGCACGCCGATGATCGGCAAGGTGGTGCGAGACTTCCTGCCCAAGGAGGAACTGCTCGCCTATCTCGAGGCGATCATGCGCGTCTACAATTCGGAAGGCCGCCGCGACAACAAGTACAAGGCGCGGGTGAAGATCCTCGTCCACGAGACCGGCGAGGAGGAGTTCCGCGCCCGGGTCGAGGAAGAATATGCCAAGCTCGACGGACCGACGATCAACGCGCCGGAAGAAGAAGTCGAGCGGATCGCCGCCTATTTCGCGCCGCCGGCCTATGAGGATCTGGCGGAGGATTCGGCCACGCTCGACGGCGCCCGCGCGAGCGATCCGGCCCTCGACCGTTTCGTCGAGCAGAACGGCTTTGCCCACAAGCAGCCGGGCTATATCGCGCTGACGATCGCGCTGAAGGAAATCGGTGCCGTGCCCGGCGACATGAGCGCGGACCAGATGCGCGCCTTCGCGGACATTGCCGAGAAATACTCCTTCGACGAGTTCCGCGTCACGCATTCGCAGAACCTCGTCCTGCCACATGTGAAGAAGGACGATCTGCCGGCGGTCTATGCGGCGCTGAAGGAAGCGGGGCTCGCCTCCGCCAATGCCGGACTGATCACCGACATCATCGCCTGCCCGGGCCTCGACTATTGCGCGCTGGCGACGGCGAAATCGATCCCGATCGCGCAGGACATCGCCAAGACCTTCGCCGATCCCGATCGCCAGAAGGCGATCGGCGATCTGCCGATCAAGATCTCCGGCTGCATCAATGCCTGCGGGCACCACCATGTGGGCGCGATCGGCATTCTCGGCCTCGAAAAGGGCGGGCGCGAGAACTACCAGATCACCATCGGCGGCGACGCGACCGAGCATGCGGCCCTCGGCGAGCGCCTCGGACCCGGCATCGATGCCGGGGATGTGCCGGGCGCGATCGAGGCGGTCGTCGAGACCTATCTCGCCGAGAAACAGGGGTCGGAGAGCTTCATCGAAACCGTGCGGCGCACCGGCGCCGAGCCGTTCAAGGCCGGCTTCACCGCCTTTATCGAAGCCCGTGCGGCTGCCCAGAGCGAGGCTGCGGAATGACCGTCATCACCAAAAAGGGGGAGATCGCCGACGCTTACGTCCGCGCCGACACGCTGGAAACTGCGTTTGAAGCGGACGGAATTCCGCTGATCCCGGCAAGCCTCGTGGACGAATATGTGGTCGCGAAACCGGGCACGGATTTCGGCCTCTCGGTCCCCGGCTCCATGCCGATCGAGGACCTCGTGCCCTATCTCGCTCAAGCCTCGCTGATTGCCATCGAGTTTCCCGGATTTTCCGACGGACGCGGCTTTTCGCTCGCCCGGCGGGTCAAGCGGGAGGGCTTTGCCGGCCGGTTGCGTGCCTCCGGTCCACTGATCGCCGACCAGTTCACCGATGCGCTCCAATGCGGCTTCGACGAGGTCGAACTGCCCGAGACCATGACGAACCGCCAACCCGTCCAGCAATGGATGGAAGCCAAGGACACGATCACCGATTTCTATCAATCGGGGTACGGCGAGGGATTGAGCATCCTCGAGAAGCGCCGCGCCGCACGCAAAGGGGCACGCCCGTGATTCAGGATCCGAAACTGCTTGCCGAGACCCTCGACGCCGAGTTCGCGCAACTGACGCCGCTCGAACGGCTGGAAAGCCTGCGCGACAAAGTGAAGGGGCGCATCGTCTTCACCACCAGCCTCGGCCTCGAGGACCAGATGCTGACCCATCTGATCTTCGCCAACAATCTGAAGATCGACGTCGTCACGCTCGACACTGGCCGGCTGTTTCCCGAGACCTACACGCTCTGGCGAGAGACGGAGGAGAAATACGGCAAGCGCATCCACGCGAAGTACCCCCAGGCCGAAGCACTCGAAACCCTGATCGACGAGCAGGGCATTGATGGCTTCTATTACGCCAAGGAGTTCCGGCTGGCCTGCTGCGGCGTGCGCAAGATCGAGCCGCTCGGTCGTGCGCTGGAAGGGGCGGCCGCCTGGGTCACCGGGCTTCGCGGCGATCAGTCCCAGAACCGGCTGTCGATGCCGTTCGCCAGCTACGAGACGCAGAAGAAGCTGATCAAGGCGAACCCCCTGCTCGACCATTCGCGCGAGCGGATCGCCCATTTCAACGACGATCACGGCGTGCCGGTGAACGCGCTTCACGCCAAGGGCTTCCTGTCGATCGGCTGCGCGCCCTGCACGCGCGCCCTGCAACCCGGCGAGCCGGAGCGTGCCGGCCGCTGGTGGTGGGAGGACGATACCAAGCGCGAATGCGGCCTTCACGTGCCGGACCGCACGACGGTCAGCGACGGCGCCGGCATCTGAGCGATATCAGCCCTTTACGCGATTGGAGCGTCCGGCCCTTGGGTCGGACGTTTGCTTTTTAGGCTTTTCATCAAACCTGCTTGAAACATGGGCATGGCGACTTGTTGTCGGCTACCGGATCGTCTCTAGCTTCATCTTAAAGGACCGAAACGGCATAGACCGTTCGGAAGCATTCCTGGCAACGATGAAGCGGATACGCGCATGACTATCGCTCTGAGAAGCTTCGCAGGCGCCCTGGCGCTTTCCGCCATTTTCCTGACGGGCACGGCCCTCGACTCCGGACGCGCGGAGGCGGCCGACATGGTCGTCTACAATGGCGGTGACGTCACCTCGCTCGATCCGCACAAGCTCTCCGGCGACTGGGAGGACCGCGTCGCCGGCGACATCTATGAAGGCCTGATGACCGAGGATCCGAAGGCCAAGCCCGTGGCCGGCCAGGCCGAAAGCCACGAGATCTCCGACGACGGGCTAACCTACACCTTCCATCTGCGGGAAGACGCCCGATGGTCGGACGGAGAGCCGGTGACGGCGGAGGATTTCGTCTATGCCTTCCGCCGGCTGCAGGCCCCGAAAACCGCCGCGCAATACGCCTATCTGCAATATCCGATCAAGAATGCGGAGGCGATCAACACCGGCAAGATCGAGGATCTCTCCCAGCTCGGCGTCAGGGCGATCGACGACAAGACGCTGGAGATCACCCTGGAGCGGCCGACCCCCTATTTCCTCGGCGCGCTGACCCATTACACCGCGTATCCCGTGCCGAAGCATCTCATCGAGACGAACCCGGACGACTGGGTGCAGATCGGCACGATCGTCACCAACGGCCCCTACAAGCCGGTGGAGTGGGTGCCGGGCAGCCACGTGCTGACGGCGAAGAACGAGGAATGGTACGGCGTCGACGATCTTCAGATCGACGGCGTGCGCTTTCTCTCGATGGAAGACAATTCCGCCGGCTTCAAGCGCTACCGCGCCGGCGAGATCGACTGGATGACCGACTTCCCGAAGGACCAGTTCGCCTTCATCGAGGAGAACCTGCCGGGCCAGGCCCATGTCGTCCCCTTCGCCGGCCTCTACTACTACGTCTTCAACACCTCCAAGCCGCCCTTCGACAATGCCGATGTCCGCAAGGCGCTCTCGATGGCCGTCAACCGCCAGGTGATCGGGCCGCAGGTGCTCGGCACCGGCGAGCCACCGGCCTATGGCTGGGTGCCGCCGGGCATGGCCAACTATCCGGAGGACGGCGCCAGGGTGGAATGGGCCGACATGCCCTATGGCGAGCGGGTGGAGGAGGCGAAGACGCTTCTCTCTGAGGCCGGCTACGGGCCGGACAATCCGCTGAACGTCGTGCTCCGTTACAACACCAACGAGAACCACAAGCGCGCCGCGGTCGCCGTCGCCGCAATGTGGAAGCCGCTCGGCGTCAATGTCGAACTGAACAATGCCGAGGTGAAAGTCCACTACGCCGATCTGCGCGCCGGCGATTTCGAGACGGCGCGGGCGGGCTGGCTCGCCGACTATAACGACCCGATCAATTTCCTCGACCTCCTGAAATCCGGTGTCGAGATGAATTACGGGCGCTGGTCGAACGAGACATACAACAAGCTTCTCGACCAGGCTTCCAGCATGCAGGACCTGGAAGAGCGCGGAAAGGTGCTGAAGGAAGCCGAACAGATCGCGCTCGACGATTCCGCAGCGCTGCCGATCTACTATTACCTCTCGGAGAACATCGTCTCGCCGAAGGTGAAGGGCTTCGAAGACAACGTCTTCGACAAGCACCGCACGCGGTACATGTCGCTGGAGGAGTAAGCGGCGTGTGGGGTTTGGCCGCTCTGCCACTTCACTCGGTTCGTGATCCTGCCGGACGTGGCCTCGACGGAGATACGTCATCTTCGAACGAGTCTCTGGTAGTCTCGCCGAATACCCGCCTCTGTCACTTTGTGAAATCTCCCCCGCAAGGGGGGAGATTGGTGGGAGCCAGCGTCGATGACGATCGATCTCCCCCCTTGCGGGGGAGATGCCGGCAGGCAGAGGGGGGTACTCGCGGGCGCCAACGTCAGTTCATGCGGCACTTTGCGGCGATATCCGCGTCGACATCGTAAACACCCGATGCTCCGCTACGCGACCTTCCGCCTGCTTTCTACGATCCCGGTCCTTCTGATCGCGATCACCGCCTGTTTCTTCATCCTGCGGCTGGCGCCGGGTGGGCCGTTCGATCAGGAGCGGGCGCTGCCGCCGGCGGTGCTCGCCAATCTCAGGGCCTACTACCATTTGGACGATACGCTGATCGTCCAGTATCTGCGCTATCTCGGCCGTCTTGCTCAGTTCGATCTCGGGCCATCCTTCACCACCAAGGACTTCACCGTCGCCCAGCAGATCGCGATCGGCCTGCCCTATACGCTGATTGTCGGGGGCTCCGCCTTCCTGCTGGCCATGGTCGCGGGCGTGATCTCCGGCGTCTGCGGAGCGCTCTATCAGAACCGGTGGGCGGACTATGGGATCGCGGCGGTCGTCATCACCGGCCTCGTCGTGCCGAATTTCCTCGTCGCGCCGATCCTGCAGCTGATCTTCGGCGTCAAGCTCGACTGGCTTCCGGTCGGCGGCTGGGGCGACGGATCGCTGCCCTATCTGATCATGCCGGTGATCGTTCTCGCCCTGCCGCATATCGCCCGCATATCGCGGCTGATGCGCGGCTCGATGATCGAGACGCTGAACGCCAACTTCATCAAGACCGCGACCGCCAAGGGGATCGGCAGGCGCCGCACCGTCATCGGCCATGCGCTCAGGCCGGCGCTTACCCCCGTGGTCTCCTATCTCGGCCCCGCCGCCGGCTATCTCCTCACCGGCTCGATCGTGGTCGAACAGATCTTCGGGATTCCCGGCATCGGGCGATACTTCATTAACGCCGCGCTCAACCGCGACTACGGCATGGTGCTCGGCACGGTCATCTTCTACATGGTGCTGATCGTGGTCCTGAACCTTCTCGTCGACCTCGCCTATGCCTGGCTCGATCCGAAGGTCCGCACGAGATGACGCTCTATGCCGGCAAGCGCGAAGCGCTGGAAGACGCCTTCCTCGATCGCGAGATGCCGAGGGGCAAGCCGCGTTCGCTGACCCGCGACGCCATGCGACGGCTCAGGGCGAACAAGGCGGCGGTGGTCTCGCTCTTCGTGCTCGCCTTCATCGTGCTGGCGGCGATCTTTGGTCCCTTTTTCATCCCCTATGACTACGAAACGCCGGACTGGTCGGCCTTTCGCGCGCCGCCCTCGATCGAGAGCGGCCACTATTTCGGCACCGACCAGAACGGCCGCGATCTGCTCGCCCGCACCCTCTACGGCACGCGCATCTCGCTCACCGTCGCGCTCATCGCCACCACCGTCTCGGTCATCGTCGGCGTCCTCTACGGCGCGACCTCGGGCTTCCTCGGCGGGCGCATCGACCAGGCGATGATGCGCTTCGTCGATGTCATGTACGCGCTTCCCTACATTCTCTTCGTCATTCTCCTGATGGTGATGTTCGGGCGGAACGTCTTCCTGCTCTTCGCCGCGATCGGCCTTCTGGAATGGCTCACCATGGCGCGGATCGTGCGCGGCCAGACGCTTTCTTTGAAGGAACGCGAATTCATCGAGGCCGCCCGCGCCTCCGGCGTTTCCACCTTCCCGATCATCCTGCGCCACATCGTGCCCAATCTCGTCGGCCCGGTCGTCATCTACGCGACGCTGACGGTGCCGGAGATCGTCATCACAGAAAGCTTCCTCTCCTATCTCGGCTTCGGCGTGCAGGAGCCCCTGACCTCCCTCGGCACGCTGATCGCCGAAGGCACCGACGTTCTGGAAGTCATGCCCTGGCTCCTCCTGTTTCCTGGCGCCGTCCTCGTCAGCCTCCTCCTGTCGCTCGCCTTCATCGGCGACGGCCTCCGCGACGCCTTCGACCCGAAGGACCGGTGATGCGCGACGCGCCCCTCCTCGCCCTCAGGGATTACGCGATCTCCTTCGCGACGCCGGACGGCACGGTCCGGGCCGTCAACGGTCTCGATCTCGGCGTCCAGCCCGGCGAGGTGCTTGCGGTGGTGGGCGAGTCGGGCTCCGGCAAGAGCCAGACCTTCAATGGTGTCTTCGGCCTGCTGGCGAGAAACGCGACGACCAGCGGCGAAGCCAAGCTCGAAGGTCGCGACCTGCTCGGTCTCAGCCCGCGCATGCTCGACCAGATCCGCGGGCGCGACATGGCGATGGTGTTTCAGGACCCGATGACAGCGCTCAACCCCGCGATGAAGATCAGGAAGCAGCTCGCCGAGACGCTCACCGTTCATCGCGGGCTTTCCCGGCGCGAGGCCAATGCCGAGGCGCTCGCCATCATGAAGCGGGTGGGCATTCCCGAGGCCGAGCGGCGGATCGAACAATATCCCCATCAGTTGTCCGGTGGCATGCGCCAGCGCGTGGTCATCGCCATGGCACTTCTGTGCCGGCCGAAACTGATCGTCGCCGACGAGCCGACCACCGCACTCGACGTCACGATCCAGGCGCAGATCCTCGATCTGTTTCGCGATCTCATCGCCGAATCCGGCACGGCACTGGTCCTCATCACCCATGATCTCGGCGTCGTCGCCGGCATCGCGGATCGGGTGGCAGTGATGTATGCGGGCCGGATCGTCGAGGAGGCGGAGGCCAGCGAACTGTTCGCCCGTCCCGCCATGCCCTATACCGCGGCGCTGATGCGCTCGATCCCCCGGCCGGATCAGGATGTGGAAGCGGTCGAGCCGATCCCCGGGCGGCCGCCGGATCTCATTCGCCCGCCGACTGGCTGTCCTTTCCATCCCCGCTGCCGCTTCGTCGAGGACCGTTGCCGGCGCGAGCGCCCGCCGCTGGCCGAGGTTGCGCCAGGCCGGCAGGCGGCCTGCTGGTTCCCCTTCATCGACGAGACGGCCGGCACCGAGGCCGCTCAAGAGGCTGCCCATGGCTGAGACGCTCCTCTCGGTCGAGCATCTTTCGACGATCTTCGAACTTCCGGGTCGAACACCCTTTTCCGCGTCGCATGAGCTGAAGGCCGTCAACGATGTTTCTTTCGACCTCGCCAAGGGCGAGACGCTCGGCATCGTCGGGGAATCGGGCTGCGGTAAATCCACCCTCGGCCGCTCGATCCTGCGACTGATCGAGCCCACGGAAGGCCGCATCGTCTGGCAGGGCCACAATCTGCGCGATCTGTCGCCGCGCGACATGCGCAAGGCCCGGCGCGACCTGTCGATCATCTTCCAGGACCCGATCGCCTCCCTCGATCCGCGCATGACCGTCGCCGACATCATCGCCGAGCCTTTGCGGGTCTCGAATCCGGAACTGTCCCGGAAAGAACGGCGCGAGCGCGTCCAGACGGTGATGGAGGAGGTCGGCCTCGCGCCGCAGATGGCGAACCGCTATCCGCACGAATTTTCCGGCGGTCAGGCCCAGCGGATCGGCATCGCCCGGGCGATCGTCACCGAGCCCAAGCTCATCGTCTGCGACGAGCCGGTCTCCGCCCTCGACGTCTCGATCCAGGCGCAGATCGTGAGCTTGCTCAAACGACTGAAGAAACGGCTCGGCCTGACGCTGATCTTCATCAGCCACGACCTGTCGGTCGTACGCCTGGTCTCGGACCGGATCCTGGTTCTTTATCTCGGGCGGATCGTCGAACTCGGGCCGCGGCGCGAGGTCTTTGCCAACCCCGTTCATCCCTACACCCAGGCGCTGCTTTCGGCGGCCCCGATCCCGGATCCAAAGATCGCGCGCCAGCGCGGACGGATCGTGATCAAGGGCGATCCCCCCTCGCCCGTCAATCCGCCCTCGGGGTGCGTCTTCCACACCCGCTGTCCGATCGCCCGTGAGGCCTGCGCAGAGACGGTACCGCCGCTCGACCCGGTCGCACCGGATCACCGCGCCGCCTGCCTCTTTGCCGAGGAGGCGATGCGGATGGCGCAATCGGGATCGGAGCCCGAGGCTCAGCCCTCGCGGTAGTAGTAGCTGTAGCCGTTGATCGCCGGCGCGCCGCCGAGATGGGCATAGAGCACCTTCGAGCCTTCGGGGAAAAAACCCTTCTTTGCTAGGTCGATCATCCCCTGCATGGATTTCCCTTCATAGACCGGATCGGTGATCATCGCCTCGGTGCGTGCCGCGAGCCGGATCGCGGCATTGGTCTCCTCGCTCGGCACGCCATAGGCGGGATAGGCGTAATCGGGATTGATGACGATCTCCTCGTCCGCAATCGTCCGCCCGAGTTCGACGAGTTCGGCCGTGTTGTCGACGATTTCACGCACCTGGGCGCGGGTCTGGTCGAGCGTTCCCGAACCGTCGATGCCGATGACCTTATCGGCCCGGCCGTCGGCGGCAAAGCCCACCACCATTCCGGCGAAGGTCGAGCCGGTGACGACGCAGACCACCACATAGTCGAATTGGAAGCCGAGTTCGGCTTCCTGTTGCCGCACCTCTTCGGCGAAGCCCACATAGCCGAGGCCGCCATATTTGTGGACCGAGGCGCCCGCTGGAATGCCGTAGGGCTTGCCGCCGGCATCGCGCACCGACTGCATGGCGTCTTCCCAGCTCTGGCGGATGCCGATGTCGAACTCGTCCTCCACCAGACGGGAATCCGCGCCCATCAGGCGGGTGAGCAGGATGTTGCCGACCCGATCATAGACCGCGTCGTAGTGCGGCACCCATTTCTCCTGGACGACGACGCATTTCAGTCCGAGCTTTGCGGCAGTCGCCGCCACCATGCGGGTGTGGTTCGACTGCACCCCGCCGATGGAGACCAGCGTGTCGGCACCCGACGCCAGAATGTCCGGCACGATATATTCGAGCTTCCTCAGCTTGTTGCCGCCGAAGGCCAGGCCGGAATTGCAGTCGTCGCGCTTGGCGTAGATGTCGACCTTGCCGCCGACAGCCTCGCTCAGGCGCGGCAGACGCTCGATCGGCGTCGGGCCGAAGGTCAGGGGATAGCGTTCGAATTTTTCCAGCATGGGCAGACTCCGATTCGATCTGCCCGGCACCATTGAACGGTCGCCGCGATCACACAAGCCGCCTTGGAGACACCGCTTCCATGACCTGATCGGACTGGCCGTCCATCGCATCGGCCAGCAGGTTCCCGGTCGTTGGACCGAGGGTGAAGCCCTGGTGCCCATGACCGAAATTCAACCAGATCCCTTTGTGATTGGGCGCTTCGCCGACCACAGGCAGCATGTCCGGCATGCAGGGCCGAGCGCCGTGCCAGGGTTTCGGCTCGACCGGATCGCCGAGATCGAGGACTTCGCGCGCGCCGCGCTCGGCCCGGCGGATCTGGTTGAGCTTCTGGCCGGCATCGACGCCGGTCAGCTCCGCGCCGGTGGTGATGCGCAGGCCATCCTTCATCGGGGCGAGTACGGCGCCATTGGCCTTGTCCATGATCGGCAGCTTGAGACCGCCGCCGGTGAAATGCTGGTGGTAGCCGCGCTTCTTGATCATCGGCACCCTGTAGCCGAAACGGGCGAGGAATTCGGGCGACCAGGGACCCAGGCAGATGACCACGCGAGGCGCCGAGACCAGACCGTCCTTCGTATCCACCTGCCAGCCGGAGCCGTCCGGGCAGAGGGTGTGTGCATTGCCGGTCAGGATCGAGCCACCGCGCTCCTGAAACAGGCGGGCATAGGCCTCGGTCAGCATGCCGGGACTCGCGCAGGTCCAGCTTTCGGTCCAGTGGACGGCGCCGAGAAAGCCCGGCTTCAACGCCGGCTCGGCGGCCATCAGCGCGGCAGCGTCAAGAACCGTCGACTTGACGCCGTAGTCGCGGTGGAGGCGTTCGGCCTCGGCGACGCCCTTTTTCATGGAGTCCTGCTTGCGATAGGCGAGGTAGAAGCCTTCGCGGCGGATCAGCGCCTCGGATTGCGATGCTGCGATGTAGCCCTCATGGTCGGCGGTGGAGCGCCGGATCAACTGGCTCCAGGTCCTGGCGATCTGCCGGTGGCTCTTGGGATGGGACAGGCGATAATAGTCCCAAAGCGCCCTGGTCTGAGACATGACGGAGCCGAACCGCCATTCCACGTCGTTGGTGATCTTGAGGGCGATCTCGGCGATGCTGCCCAGATCGGTCGGCATCGCATAGGGCTCGACGGCTTCCATCTGGATGATTCCGGCATTGCCGTAGCTCGTCTCGCCCGCGGGCTTGCCCCGGTCGACGATGACCACGTCCTTTCCCCGCCCCTGCAGGGCCAGCGCCGCGCCGACACCGACCATGCCGGCACCCAGAATGATGACATCCGCCAAATTCGCCGATCCTGCTCTGCGGTCCGCTCGCGGCCTCGACCATCGGTGGTCGCGCATGGACGGTCCCGGTTTCCAACCATCCTATGGGAGCGGCGCCGGTCGGCCGGGTCAATAGCCGCGACGGCTTTTGGATCGCATTTCTCTCGCAGCGCAAAACAAATGCGGCCCGCCTTTCGGGCGAGCCGCAACCTAGCGCCGGTCAGACCATGGCTGCCGGCAATTCTCGTCCGCCCCCTCAGCCGCGCTTGCGGACCTTGCCGTAAACGATGTTGCGGTTCTCGCCGTAGAACACCTCGGCATCGACCTCGTTGCGATCCACCGCCCCGTTGATGATGTCCCACATGTCGTCGGCCGAGCGCAGGAGCAGCGGCCAGTCCATGAAGGCTTCCATGTAGCCGTCGGTGGTGATCTCGTCGCTGAAATTGGCGAAGAGGAACTCGCCGCCGGGCTTCACCAGTTCCATCGCCCGCTGCATCAGCCTGACGCCGATCGCCCGCGGCAGGTAGTCGTAGAGGCCGGAGGCATAGACGAGATCGAAGGTTCCGATCTTGTAGGAACGGCGCAGAAGGCCCTTCACATTGCCTTCCATCGCCTCGATCGCCGTCCCGGCATGGTCGCGGGTCACGAAGCCCACGCTGACCGGATCCTGGTCGAGGCCGATCCAGCGTTTCAGCCGGTTCTCCTTGAGCGCTTTGGAAAGTTCGCCTTCCCGCATGTGGCCGCAGGCGATCGCCAGGATTTCGGCGTTCTCCGCCCGGTCGGCCGCCTCGTCGACGGTACGGGCCAGGATCTCGCAGCGCTCACGCCCGGCGACCGAACTCGCCGCCTCGCTGGTGTAAGCGTAGATCTCCTGACCGAGCGGAGTCGAGGCCTCGATGTATTCCCGGGCCGCGGGGTGTTTGTAATAGATGTCGAGCAGGCTGGCATCGCCCGAATAGCCGCGGGGCTTTTCCACCGACCAGCGGGTGAAGGGGTCCTGCATCAGGTACTCTTTGACCGGATGCTGCTGGGCGAAGGCGATCAGTTGTTGCCAGATATCCGGGCCGGCGTTGCGCCGAATATCGTGGAGTCGACCGGCCAGACGATCGACGATCGTCCCAGCGGGCTCGCCGTTGATGAAACCTTGACGTGCGACATCCAGGACGAAGCTCATCTGGATGATCCACTCCTCCAGATTGCTCTCGGCGGTCTGGTGACTCGCCCCACCATTGTACCGCCGGATCAGCTTCGCGGTGATCAGGCTCTGCTCGTCCAACTCCAATGCACCACGCGACATCTGAATTCCCCTCTCTTGCCGACTGAGAGGAGGTTATTACTAAGTTAGCCAAACACAAAGCCCTTCATTAAAACTTAGTTAATCAAATCGCTCACATTTTTGCCAAGCCGCGAAATCCCGGCGGCAACCGTACCGTGAAGCTACCACCTGGCGGAGCGGGAGTCTTGCTCCGCAACCGGTCGGCGGGAGCGGATCTCGCAATAAGCGGAACGAGACACGGGAAGCGAAGGACCTGACACCCCCGTCAAGGGCAATTGCCCTTGGTCATGGCCTTGTCGCCACGTGCACAAAGCTGGGCGCTGCCGAGGCGCGTGAGCTTCCATCCGTCGTCCTCGCGCTCGAGGAGTCCGCGATAGGCCTTGCCGGCGACCGAGTCGTCCGCCCATCCGGTGTCGCGGATGTCGAAGACGATCGTTTCGCCGCTCTGCTCCATGGTGATCGACAGTCGCGGTCGCCCCTCTTCGGCGGGATCGGCCGGAAAGGAGAGTGGAACCGCCTGCAAGAGCGAAAGCGCGTCACCGGACACCATCCCATCAGCGGGAATTGCGACCTCGTTGAATTCGCTGAGATCGACCGCTTCCTGAGCGGAAAGCGGCCTGGGAGCAGCCAGAACCGGAATCGCGGCACAAAGGGCCGCAAGTCGCATTCGACAAGTCATGAGAAACCTCCCGTCTCATCCGCTGACAAGCTTTGCCGGAGAAGCAGGAAGATTCAATCTCATCGTAACGACCAGATCCTGAAGCGGACTGCCAGCCGTTTCACAACACCTGGTGCAAAGCCTGGTCCGTCACCTGGTCGGCCCCCGCCTCAAGGGGCCGCTGGGCATGCTGTACGAGCAAACGGGTCGCGGCTTCGCGGTCCACCGCCGGAGAGAACAGGAAGCCCTGGCCCAGCCGCCCGCCGATCGATGAAAGCTCCACAGCCTGAGATTCGGTTTCCACGCCTTCTGCCACCACGCGGATCGAGAGTTCCTTGGCGATATGCATCAGTCCGCCGATGATGGCGGCTCCCGGTTCGCCGGGCGCCATGCGGTCGACAAAGGACTTGTCGAGCTTGATGATGTCGACGGGAATCGTGAGAAGATGCGTCAGGGACGCAAATCCCGTTCCGAAATCGTCGAGGGCGACCAGGAAGCCCTGCCGGCGCAGGTCCGCAATCTCGCGCGCAACCGCGTCGTCGCCCCGGCCCAGATAGACGTGCTCGGTCACTTCCACGATGACGTGCTTGAGCGGGACATCGTACCGGCCGAAAGCCTCCGTCACCCGCCTGGCGACCCCGCCACCGCGAAAATCCGCCGAGGCCAGATTGATCCCGACATGCTGGACAGGAATGCCCAGATCGAGCCAGGTGCGGATGTCGCTCGCGACGGTATCGAGCATCACTCGGGAAACCTGGGAGGCAATGCTCGCATCGCACAAGGCCTCGTGGAAGGCGCCTGCCGAGACGACCCGGCCATCGGGCATCTTCATCCGGCACAGGGCTTCCAGCCCCACAATCTCGCGCGTGTCCAGGAGGAAGATTGGCTGGTAATAGGCGTCGATGCGCCCTTCTGCCAGCGCCGCCTCCACCAGTTGGAGAGAGCCGAGGCGATTGGTGATCGCCAATCCGAGGCCCGGCGAATAGGCGACGCTTCCGCCCCGCTGCGTCTCCTTGGCATGGTAGAGAGCGAGATCGGCCTTCCTGCGCACCGCAGCACCGTCGCAGTCACCCGCTTCGAGCAATGCGTATCCGATCGTCGTCTGCGGGACGATGGCATGGCCGTCGCACACGGCGGCCCGGCCAACCCGCTGATGGATTCTCTCGGCCATGTCGGCGAGTGTGGTCTCGTAGCCCGGCTCTTCGACGATCACGATGAATTCGTCGCCGCCGATCCGGAACACTCGGTTTGCCGCCCCGGCATCGACGACGCGCTCGGCGACACATTCGAGCAGGCAGTCGCCGGCGCGATGACCGAAGGTATCGTTGAAATACTTCAGGTGATCGAGATCGATAGCAATGAGTCCCCAGCCACCCGGCCGATGGCACTCCAGCCGGCTGATGGCCTCATCGAACTTGGTGCGATTGCCGAGGCCCGTCAGCACATCGCTGCTGGCCTGGTGTCTCCACGCTTCATCCCGCCGGTCCCGCTCGAACGCGATCGAACACAGACGAGAGCAGGCATCGGCGATACGGCGCTCCTCTGCGCTCGGCTCGCGAAGTTCCCGAAAGGAGAGCGCAAGTGCGCCCAGCATGCTGCCATCCGTGTCGAGTATCGGAATGGACCAGCAGGATTTCATGCCCTCTGGCAGCGGGAAAGCACGCATGCCGTGTGCGGAGTCGATGTCGGCAGCCATGGCTCCGTTACCCAGCTCGACTGCGGCCACCTCAGTGGCGTCCACGACCATGTCAGGCCGGCTGGGGCCGGCAAGCCATTGCAGGCGACCTTCGACATCGACCCTGAGGACGGAACACGCCACACCTGGCAGCCGTCGCTCGGCTTCGATGCAGAGCCGTTCGATCGATGTCGCCAAGGCTTCCCCTCTCGCGACCATCTCGAGGATCGAATTCTGAAAGGCGGGCATCCGTCTGCAAATCCATCAAGGTTCAACGTGTCGATTCCGGCCGCAACCGAGCCCGTCGGAATCAGCCGAAACCGAAGCCAAGCTAAACTTCCCTTCCTAATCAGAAGTTTAGACGCGCACCGAAAGCCACCAGCCCGCTCAGCGGCGACCTCGTGCCCATGAAGCAACCTCCCAGGTCATCGCCGCCGACGGGCGCGAATTCCGACAGGAATCCGTCCGCACGCGTGCCCGGCCGCTATTTGGCGAGCCCTGTCGGGCCTCCCAGAGCGAGACGAAGAGAGTTGTCGAGGTGACGAGAAAGCGCCGCCTGGGCGGCCTCCGGATTGCGGTCCCGCATCGGATAGAGGATGTCGAGATGCTCCCCCACCACGCGGCCGGCATTGTCGATCGTGACCTGGATCCTGGACTGGACCACCATCCGGATCTTGATGGCGGTGACCCGGTAGACATTGGCGACCAGCCTGTTGCCCATCGCCGAGACGAACCAGGCATGCATCTCCCAGTCCCGGCGCTGGAGATCGTCGAGCAGGTCGCGATCGGAGCCTCTTTCGCGCAACCGCTCGCGCATCGCCTCGTGCCATGCGATCCATTCCGCGAGCTTATGCCGATCATGACGTTCGACCATGTCCTGCACGGCCCCAAGTTCGATCAACCGGCGCATCTGATAGGCATCGCGGACGAAGTCGATATCGAGGCGGGGAACCATCAGGCCGCGCTGTGGAACCGTGACGATCAGGCCTTCGGCCTCGAGGCGCGGAACCGCTTCCCGCACCGCGCCGAGGGTGGCGCCGGTCTTGCGGACCAGTTCGCGTTGGGTGATCATCTCACCCGGCCTGAGTGCGCCGGTGTTCAGAAGATCCTCGACATGCTCGTAGGCCGCCTGCCTGAGAGGCACGGCCGGGCGGGCTTCCGGCCATCGATCGGCGCGACCGTTTTCGGCAGTTGCCGCATCCTCTGCGGACATCGCACAGCCCCTTTTTCATTGCGGTCAACAAGCTAACATGTTAGCGCGGAGTTGGTAAGCAAGTCCGTTGCAGCGAGCGGGATCAGATTCGCGCGAACGGGCGAACAAAACAGACCCGTCGCGGCGGCTGGGAGGCCGAGGCTTCGCGGCGGGCATCGCCATGGTTTGGCAATTGGGAGGAAAATCATGAGACAACACGTTCACCGTCGCCTTTTCATGGGTGCGATCGCATCCGTGGCTATGGCTGCGGCCATGTTCAGCACTGGCTCCGCCGTGGCCCAGGACAAGACCACCCTGCGCCTATCCACCCCGGCTTCGGAAACCGACCAGCGCTCCGTCGCGCTGGAGGAAGTGTTCGCACCAGCCGTTTCCGACTTCGCCACCTACGAACCGCACTACAACGCCACCCTGTTCAAGCAGGGCACCGAACTCGAGGCGATCGCCCGCGGCAATCTGGACATGTCGATCACGTCCGCCCAGGAGCTGGCGACGATCTTTCCGGAATTCTCGATCTTCACCGCCGGCTATCTCCACCGCGATGCCGAGCATCAGAAGAAGGTCTTTGCCGCCGACTTCATGGAGCCCCTGAAGCAGAAGGTGGAAGACGAACTCGGCGTGAAGCTCCTGTCCGTCATGTATCTCGGCCGGCGCCAGCTCAACCTGCGTGGTGACATGGAAGTCATGACCCCGGAGGATCTGTCCGGCGTGAAGCTGCGCATGCCGGGCACGGATGCCTGGCAGTTCCTGGGCAAGGCGCTCGGCGCGAGCCCGGTGCCGATGGCCTTCACGGAAGTCTATACGGCGCTTCAGACCGGTGCCATCGATGGCCAGGACAACCCGCTGCCCACCGACAAGGACGCCAAGTTCTACGAGGTGACCGACCAGATTGTGCTCACCTCGCATCTTGTCGACCTGAACTATCTGGCGATCTCCAAGGAAGTCTGGGACGGCCTCACGCCAGAGCAGCAGGAGACGCTGCAACAGGCCGCCGACGACGCGGCCGAGAGCGGACGCCAGAAGCAACTCGCCCTCGAGGAGGAGCTCGTGCAGTTCTTCAAGGATGAGGGCCTGAAGGTCTACGAGCCCAATCTCGAGGCGTTTCGCAGCCATGTTCAGGAAATGTACCTGAACTCGGAGTTCTCCGAGTCCTGGCCGGAAGGCATGATCGACAAGATCAACGCTCTCTAAGGGCCGCATCCGACCCATGGGCCGGATCGGCCACTGGCTGAAGGCCAGGGCGGACGACGTGGCGGCGGCACTGCTCGCCGCCCTCTTCGCCACCTTCATCATCCAGATCGTCGCGCGCTACGTCGTCCTGCGCGTCTTCCCGTCGGTGGAGATCGGCTGGACGGTGGAACTCTGCTTGACCCTGTGGGTCTGGGCGGTGTTCTGGGGCGCGGCCTTCTGCTTGAGCGAGAACGAACACGTCAAGTTCGACCTCGTCTATCTGAGCATGGGACGCAGCGGCCGGCGAGTCATGACGCTGGTCGCAGCTCTCGTGATTGCCGGTGCGATGCTCGCGGCCCTGCCCGCCACCTGGGACTACATCACCTTCTACAAGATCAAGAAGAGCGCCGTTCTGAAATGGCGGCTCGACTATGTCTTTTCGATCTACGCGGTCTTCGCCGTGGCGATCATCGCCCGCTATGTCTGGCGCGCGATCGCGATCATTCGCGGCGAATCCGGCGATGAGTTGAACGGCGAGCCGATTCCTTTCGAGGAAACCGAGTCGCGGGAGCCTTCCCAACCGTGAGTCTCGCCTTCCTGGTCTGCCTTGCTGTCGTTCTCGGTCTCGCCGCACTGGGCGCGCCGATCGCCTATGCGATGATCGTTGGTGCCATTTCATTCATGGCCGTCCAGGGACAGGACCTGGCGCTCCCCGCCGAACAGATGATCCAGGGGCTCTACGACAGCTTCGTGCTCCTGGCGGTGCCCCTGTTCATCGTCGCTGCCAACATCATGAATGCCGGGACGATCTCCGAGCGCCTGTTGGGTTTCGTCGTCGCCCTCGTCGGTCGGTTCCGTGGCGGCCTCGGTCATGTCAACGTGGTCGCGAGCCTGATCTTCGCCGGCATGTCCGGCTCGGCGGTCGCCGATGCTGCCGGCATCGGCAAGCTGATCATCGAAATGATGCGCAAGGAGGGCCGCTATCCGGCGGGCTATGCCGCTGCCATCACCGCCGCCTCCTCGACGATCGGGCCGATCATTCCGCCATCCATCCCGATGGTGCTCTATGCGCTCGTCTCCGGCCAGTCGATCGGCTATCTGTTTCTCGGCGGCATTCTTCCCGGCCTGTTCATGGGCGCCGTCCTGATGGCGATGAACGCCTGGATCGCGACGAAGCGCGGCTTTGCGACCGAGGAGCCGGTGCCGGCGCGAAAATTGCCAAAGCTCGCGATCAACGCATTCCCGGCCCTCCTGATGCCCGTCATCCTGCTCTACGGCATCTATGGCGGCGTCACCACGCCGACCGAAGCGGCCGCCGTCGCCGCCTTCTACGCGCTGATACTGGCGGCGATCTTCTACCGCGCGCTCTCCTTCAGGGCGCTGTGGCGGATCATGGCCGTCAGCGCCCGGCAATCGGCCGCGGTCGGCATCGTCATCGGCGGCGCTCTCATCTTCAACTACATCGTCGCCTCGGAGAACATTCCCGCCCGGATGCAGGTCTTCGTCGACGCGCTCGACCTGTCGCCCACGGCCTTCCTCATCCTGGTGAACGTCGTCTTCCTGCTCCTCGGCTGCCTGCTCGACGCTGCGACGCTTATTCTGGTGATCATTCCGCTGTTCATTCCCGCCTGTCGGGCGCTCGGGATCGATCTCGTCCATTTCGGAGTGGTCGCCGTGGTCAATTGCATGATCGGCCTGATAACGCCGCCCTACGGCATCGTCCTCTTCGTCATCAACGCCGTCACCGGCATCCCTCTGAGAGCGATCATCCGCGAGATCTGGCTGTTCATGGCCGTCCTTGTCGCGGCTTTGCTGATACTGATCCTCTTCCCCGACATCGTGCTGTGGCTACCGCGCCTCTTCGGCTATGCCGGGTAGACCGGAATTCCAGCAGGCAAAGACTCCGCAATGACTCCACCAAGCCTCCAGCCCATCGGCACGCCCGAGACCGTGCTCGCCGGCCTGATCGGCGCGGGTATCGGTCTTTCCCGAACCCCCGCCATGCAGGAGGCGGAGGGCGCAGCCCAAGGTCTGAGGCTCGTCTACCGCCTGTTCGACACCGACCGGATGGACCCGCCGCCGCTCGAAGAGCTGCTCCGGGCCGCAGAACTTTGCGGATTTGCGGGCCTCAACGTCACCTACCCCTACAAGGTCGCGATTCTTGACCACCTCGACACGTTGAGCGACGAGGCTCGAGCGCTTGGCGCAGTAAACACGGTGATCTTCCGCGAGGGACGCCGCCTCGGCTTCAACACCGACCTTGCCGGCTTCTCCAAAAGCTTTGGCAGCGAAATGCCGGATGTCGCGCGCAGCCGTGTGCTGCAACTCGGCGCAGGCGGTGCAGGTTTTGCCGTCGCCTTCGGCCTCATGGCGAACAAGGTGGGCCATCTGGTGATCCACGACCCGGACGAAGCGCGCGCGACAGCGCTGGCGACGGCGATCAACGCTCGCCACGGATCCGACCGGGCCAGTGTCGCGGCAACGCTCGACGAGGTCGATGATCACAGAACGCCTTTCGACGGGATCGTCAACGCGTCCCCGATCGGCATGGCGAAGTTGCCGGGAACGCCCTACCCGCTCGAACGGCTGACGCCGCGCATGTGGGTCGCCGACGTGATCTACTTTCCGCTGGAGACCGAGCTCCTGCGCGGCGCGCGGGCCCTCGGCTGCCGGACCATGGGCGGCGCCGGCATGGCCGTCGGACAGGCGGCGGCGGCCTTCGAACACTTCACCGGCAAGACGGCCGATCCAGAACGCATGAAAGCGCGTTTTCTCGCCTTGGGTAACTGACCCTAGGACCGAAGCTCCTTGCGGCCGTCGAAATATTGCAGCGCCTCGGGATTGGCGAGCGCCTCCTTGTTCTTCACGGGGCGTCCCTCGACCACTTCGCGCACGGCGAGTTCCGTGATCTTGCCCGACTTGGTGCGCGGAATGTCGGCGACCGTGAGGATCTTCGCCGGAACATGGCGCGGCGAGGCGCCGGTGCGGATGGCGGTCTTCAGGCGCTTGACGAGATCGTCATCGAGTTCGGCTCCCCCGGCCATCTTGAGGAACAGGACCACGCGGACGTCGTCCTCCCAGCTCTGGCCGATGCAGATCGCCTCGGCGACCTCCTCGAACTGCTCGACAATATTGTAGATTTCCGCCGTTCCGATCCGCACCCCTTGCGGGTTGAGAGTCGCGTCGGAGCGGCCGTGGATGATGATGCCGCCATGCTCGGTCCATTCGGCAAAGTCGCCATGGGCCCAGATGCCGGGGAATTCCGCGAAATAGGCGCTGGTGTAACGTTCGCCGGTCTCGTCGCCAAAGAAATAGATCGGCATCGACGGGAACGCCTTGGTGCAGACGAGATCGCCCTTCTCGCCGCGCACCGGCTCGCCCTTCTCGTTCCACACATCGACCGCCATGCCGAGCCCCGGCCCCTGGATCTCGCCCTCATAGACGGGCAGCGTCGGGATGCCGAGGACAAAGCATGAGACGATGTCCGTGCCGCCGGAGATCGAGGCGAGATGAACGTCGGATTTCACGTCCTGATAGACATAGTCGAAGCCCTCCGGCGAAAGCGGCGAGCCTGTCGAGGCGATCGTTAGGACGGAAGACAGATCATGGCTTTCGGCCGGTTTCAGGCCGAATTTGCGGGCTGAATCGATGAATTTCGCGCTGGTCCCGAAGAAGGTCGCCCGCTCGGCCGCCATATAGTCGAAGATCACGCTCTTTGCGGGATGGAAGGGCGAACCGTCGTAGAGAAGCAGCGTGGAGCCGCCGGCGAGCGCGGACACCAGCCAGTTCCACATCATCCAGCCGCAGGTGGTGAAGTAGAAGACGCGGGAGCCCTCGACGTTTCCGGAATGCAGCGCGTGTTCCTTGCGATGCTGGATCAGCGTGCCGCCCGCCGAATGGACGATGCATTTGGGCACGCCCGTCGTGCCGGAGGAGAACATGATGTAGAGCGGATGGGAAAACGGCATCCGCTTGTACTCGACGGCTCGCGGCTCGTAGGGCGCGAGGAAATCCTCCAGCGTCACGCCTTTCCTGGCCGTCGCCGCGGCCTTGGTCCCGTCGCCGAGATAGGGAACGATGACGGTCTGTTCGGCCGAAAGCGCCTCAGTGATCGGCCCGAGCTTGCCGGCAATATCGACCTCCTTGCCGGCGTAGAAATAACCGTCGCAGGCGATCAGCAGCTTTGGCTCTATCTGGCCGAAGCGATCGAGTACGCCGCGCTCCCCGAAATCCGGAGAACATGACGACCAGACGGCGCCGAGCGAGGTCGCGGCCAGCATCGCCGCGACGGTCTCGGGAAGGTTCGGCATCATCGCCGCCACGCGGTCGCCCTCGCCGACCCCGGCCGCGGCGAAGGCTTGCTGCAGGCGGGAAACCAGCGCCGTGAGATCATCCCAGGACAGACGCTTCTGGCGCTTGTCCTCGCCGCGAAACACAATCGCATCGCCGGTGCCGGCGCGCGCCAGGAGGTTTTCGGCAAAGTTCAGTTGGGCCGAAGGGAAGAACCGATCCTCGCGCATCGACGCGCCCTCGACCAGCGTCTCGTCGCCCTTGTCGCCGACGATGCCGCAGAAGTCCCAGACCGCCGACCAGAAGGTCGCGCGATCCGCCACCGACCATTCATGCAAGGCAGAATAGTCGGCAAAATCCTTTCCTGCCCGCTCGCCGGCAAATGCCATGAAGCGCGACATCGGATGATTTTCCAGCCGCTCTGCCGCCGGTGTCCACAGCAGTTTTCCGCCCATTGAAAAATTCTTCCCCAAACCGCCTTGCTGGTGCCATACCCATGTAACAGACCAGCCGAAGCAGTCGAGCCCGCCGCCGATCGTCTCGATCGATGATTCCATCCGAAACCTTGTCACGCGTTCGGGTCGTGGGGATTGGTTTTCGGCGCGGCGCGGTGAGCGATGGAGAGGGAAACCGGGTGAAAGACGAGGCAGCGGACGAGCCAAAGCGGCCGGTCGACGGCACGCGGCGTATTGCGTCGCGCCTGCTCGCCCGCTGGCGCTGGTTTCTCGGCGCCGGCGTTGCGGCTTTCGTCATGGTCTTGCTGGCCGGCCTGCCGGGACTGCTGCTGGGCTCCGCCACCGCGCGGGACGCGGTTCTTGAACGGCTCGAAGCGCTGACGGGTCAACCAGTCTCGATCGATGGAAGCGTTGACTTCGCGCTGCTCCCGCAAACCCATCTGACGCTCGAGAGGATCAAGATCGGCGACCGCGAGGGGATCGACATCGACCGTGTCGTCGCCGATCTCGATGCGATCGACGCCCTGATGGGCCGGGCGGAGATTTCGCGGCTGCTTCTGATCCGCCCCGAGTGGCGGCCCCCGCCTCTCACCGGCGCCCCGGAAGCGGCCGTCTCGGACGCGTCCCCGGAAGGATCCTCGCGAACGGCTCTCACCGCTCTGAACAGCCTGCTCGACCGCCTCGATGGCATCAACACGGTGGAGGTCCGTGACGGCCTGTTCCGGCCGAGCGACTCCGCCAATTCCGGCCAGCGCGGGCTCAGCAATGCCAATCTCGTCATCGAACGGAACGATGGCGGCGCCATGCGGATCGAGGGCGGCTTCATCTGGAACGGTCAGCCGACCGATCTCACACTCGCGGTCGACGCACCGGCCGCGACGCAGGGAGACGACCGGAGCACGGTCTCACTCGATATCGTCTCGCCCGCCCTTAGCCTGAATTTTGCCGGTCAGGCCCGTCTCGGCCACTTCCGCAGGCTGGATGGCCGATTTCGCATGCAAAGCCAGTCTTTCGCCCGCAGCGTCGAATGGGTGGCGGAACCAGCCGTCCATGTGCCCGATCTCGGCCCCATGGCCCTGACCGGTGATCTGACGGTGCGAGGTCGCAAACTCGATCTCAGGCAGGCGGAACTCCTGCTTTCGGGCGCGCGCGGGCGGGGAGCGATCGACGCGAGTTTCGAGACGGACCGTCCGGTCTTCGGCGGCACCCTGGCTTTCGATCAGTTCGACATCACGCCGATCGCCCGCTCGATCGCGCCCTTTCCGAGCGATCTTCTCGACTACGAGCGCCGGCTCGACATGGACTTCGCGAAGATGGTCGATCTGGAATTCCGTGTCTCGGCGAGCGAAGCCCGTCTTGGCGATGTCGGGTTTCGCGATGTAGCCGCCGTCATCAATGTGAGCGACGGCGTGGCGCAGCTCGATCTTGGCGACGTCAACGCCTTCGGTGGTCGCGGACGCGCCCGTCTCGCCATCGATGCGGGCACCTCGCCAGCCCATGTGGACGGTGAATTCGATCTCTCCGGAATCGAGACCGCGCTGCTGTTCGAGGCGCTTTCGATCGAAGCTGTCGGCCTCTCCGGGCGTTCGGCCCTGCGGGCCGAGTGGAAGGCGCCCGCCGCCAACTGGCGCTCGCTTCTCGACGGTCTCGACCTCACCGCGCACATCGAGACCCGCAATGGCACGGTCAGCGGATTCGACCCGCGCGTCTTTGCGCGCCCCGGTGCACGCCCCCTGATCGAGGGCACCAGCGCCGGTGAGATCCCATTCGATTCCCTCGAAGCCATGCTGGCCCTGTCCGGCACCAGGCTGAAGATGCGACAGATCATGATTCGCAACCAAGCCGGCCTTCTCGAAGCAGCCGGAACCTACGATGCTGCTGATAACCGGATCGATCTCACCGGAGCCTTCAGCGCCACGCAGACCGACGTCGCATCGCAGACAGCAGAGTCGTTCACCTCACCGAAACGGATCGGATTTACGATGCAGGGTGAGTGGCCGGACCCCGCGGTGACCACGGCCGAGCCGGATCCCATGTGAGGCGCGGCGGCAACCGACCGCAATCCGCCATCGATGACGATCACGGAGCGATTGAGGCCCATGCCGCGTCCAGACGCTGTGCCGACTCTAGACCCAAACGACAGGGCCGTCGCGCCCATGCCCGCCCGCCGCCGGCACATCATGAGCATCGCGGCGTGCGCCGCCCTCATGATCTTCGCCGGATCGCCGCGTCCGGCGGAGGCGCAATCGATCCTCAAGCTGGGCCAGGCGAACGAGACGCCGAAGACCGGCTGCGCCGGGCGCTATCACCAGGCCCTCGCCGAGGTCAAAGGACGGGAGTACGCCGCCGTGGAAACGGCGAAGAGCGAGGCCGCGTCCGGCGATGCCAGCCTTCCCGGCCGCATGATCTTCAATCCGATCGCACCGCCTCGCGAACGGCTGGCCCGCCGTGCCCTTCAGACCGCAAATCAGCTCGCCCGCACGCGCAACCAGCCGGCCTGGCAGTCGAGCAGCGACGCCAAATGGATCATCAAGGAGGTGTCGAACGAGCTCGGCCGCTATCTCGGCCAGGAGGAGACGCCCTTCCTCTGCGGCGGGGTGCCAGCCTATCTCGAGACCATGCGCAGCTATCTCGCCCGTGCCGGCGCCAATGCCGACAGTGCCGAGGAGCTGTTCCAGGCCCAAGCGGCCGTGGCGCAAGAGAGCATCCGGGACACGCTCGAATTGATGAAACCTGTTCCGATCCCGCAATCCGCCCCCGCCGATCGCGGCCGGATGTCGTTGACGGACCTGCGACCTGCCGCCGGGATCGGCGACCGAAGCGAGGTCATAGAGTCCGCAACGAACGCAAACGGGAGCGATCTTGCGGCCGACACCGATCCCAATCCGACGAACGCCACGGCCCAGGCGCCGGAAACAGCCCCGAGCGAGCCCGCCTTCGACCCGGACCTTCCGCCGCTCAAGGCGCCGGATCCGATCCCTCTTCGCAGCGACGCCGATCGCCTGCAGGTACTCGCGAGCCTGATGGAAGCCACCGAACGCGGCAACTTTCTCAGCGATCCCACCACGACCGCCTCTTTCGAAATGTCCGCTGAGCCAAGGGCTGAGGCCTCGCAGCTCGCGACGATCCGGCCGGTTCTGGCGCGTCTCCAGGAGCTGCGGCCGCTGGTCTACGGCGCCCGGCCGGCGATCCGCGATCTGACCCTTCGCCGGGCCCTGATCCAGAGCTTCTGGGCCATCGAAGTCCTCGACTATCTGGACCATCGCCCGGCCGAGGCGGCCGACTCGGTGCCCTCGGCCATCGGCCGCACCCTCTCTGCAATCGAGACCGCCCACCGCGCCAATTGCGGCTGCGACTGAGCAGCGCGCGTCAGCGCCCGGCCGCCATCTGTTCGTCGCGGATCCGTCGCACGTCGCGTCGTTTGTTGATCAGCGTCGCGACGATGACACCGGTCGCGACGATCGCGATCAGGATCGTGCAGACGGCGTTGATCTCCGGCGTCACCCCCAGCCGCACCTGGCTGTAGATCTTCATTGGCAGGGTCGTCGCGCCGGGCCCTGTCGTGAAGGAGGCGATGACGAGATCGTCAAGCGACAGCGTGAAGGCCAGCATCCAGCCCGCCGCGACCGCTGGCCAGATTAGCGGCAGCGTGACCCGGAAGAAGGTGACGAAAGGCGTCGCGCCCAGATCCATAGCCGCCTCTTCCAGAGAGCGGTCGAAGGAGAGGAGCCGGGACTGCACCACCACCGTGACGAAGCACATGGTGAAGGTGATGTGGGCGAGCGTGATCGTCAGAAAGCCGCGGTCGAGATCGATCGCCACGAAGAGCAGAAGCAGCGACAGGCCGGTGATCACTTCGGGCATGACAAGAGGGGCAAAGACCATGCCGGTCATCAGCGTGCGGCCCCGGAACCGGCCATAGCGCGACAGGGCCAGCGCCGCCATGGTGCCGAGAATGGTCGCGACGGCGGCTGAAATCACGCCCACCCTCAGCGTCACCCAGGCGGCGTCGAGCAGCCCGGCATTGTTCCACAGTTCGCGGTACCAGACCGTCGAGAATCCAGCCCAGACCGTCACCAGCCGCGAAGCGTTGAAGGAATAGATGACGAGGAGCAGGATCGGCAAATAGAGGAAGGAAAAGCCGAAGACCAGCGCGACGACGTTGAACCGGGAAAGCCGCCAATTCATCCGCCCGCCCTCGCCTGATAGCGCTGGAAGATGACGATCGGTAGCACGAGGATCGCCACGAGGACAACCGCGACCGCCGAGGCCACGGGCCAGTCGCGATTGGTAAAGAACTCCAGCCACACCGTCTTGCCGATCATCAGCGTGCGCGAGCCGCCGAGGAGATCGGGAATGACGAATTCGCCCACAGCCGGAATGAACACCAGGAAACAGCCGGCGACGACGCCGGGCAGCGACAGCGGCAGGGTGATCGTCCAGAACGCCTTCAGCGGCGGGCAGCCGAGATCGGCGGCCGCTTCGATCAGGCTGTGATCCATGCGGTCGAGGCTGGCATAGATCGGCAGCGTCATGAAAGGGAGGTAGGAATAGGTGATGCCGATGAAGATCGCCCAATGGGTGTTGATGATGAGCAGCGGCTCGTCGATCAGACCGATGGCGATCAGGAGCTGGTTCAGCAGTCCTTCCGGCTTGAGGATGCCGATCCAGGCATAGACGCGGATCAGGAAGCTCGTCCAGAACGGCAGGATGACGAGCATCAACAGCGTCGGCCTGAGACCGGCGGGCGCCCGCGCCATGCCATAGGCCAGCGGATAGGCGATCAGGAGCGTGATAACGGTCGAGATGCCTGCGATCCAGAGGCTTTCGACATAGGAGTTGATGTAGAGTTCGTCGCTGGCGATCCAGAGATAATTGTCGATCGTCAGTTGCCTGAGCGCACCCCACCATTCCGACGGATCGCCGAAGGTCGGCCGGTAAGGCGGCATCGCCACGACGACCTCGGAAAGCGAGATCTTGAAGACGATCAGAAACGGCAGCAGGAAGAAGGCGAGGAGCCAGACGTAAGGGGGGATGATCACGGCGCGGCCGCGGAACTTCATGCGGGTCCGGCGCGACGAAAGCACCTCCGGATCGCCTGAGCCGGCCGCGGCATTCCTGGTCCCGACGTCCTCGGCCATATCCTCGGTCCGGCTCTTTCGATCCACGTTCTTCCCTTACGGAATGAAAGGCGAGATTGGCTTCAGCCGTCTCATCGCGTCAAGACCAGCCCGGCATCGTCGTCGAACTGCAGCCAAGCCCGGTCGTGCCAGGTGAGCTGCAGGGGGCTGACCCGCGTGGCGTTGATCATCGCGACCTTCATGATCTCGCCGCTGTCGAGCTTGATGCGAAACGAGGTGACATGGCCGAAATAGGCAATGTCCCAGACTTCGCCCGCCACGACGTTGGAACCCGTGAGCGGCTCGCCCGAAATCCGCAGCTTCTCCGGCCTGAGCGCGTAAAACACTGTCTGCCCCGGACTGGCATCGACAGCGTTCACGGTCTCGATGGTGAAACCGGCCGCAGCCTCCAGCGACATGCGGCCGCCCTCGGCTCGCAGGACCTTTGCTTCGAGGACATTCACATTGCCGACGAAATCGGCCACGAAGCGCGAATTCGGCGCCTCGTAGATCTCCTCGGGAGTGGCCACCTGCACGATCTTGCCCTGGTCCATGACCGCGATGCGGTCGGCCATGGTCATGGCCTCTTCCTGGTCGTGAGTGACCATGATGAAGGTCGTGCCGAGCTGGTGCTGGAGATCGGCGAGTTCGAACTGGGTCTCCTCGCGCAGCTTCTTGTCGAGTGCGCCGAGGGGCTCGTCGAGAAGCAAGACCTTCGGCCGTTTCGCCAGCGAACGGGCCAGCGCCACGCGCTGGCGCTGGCCGCCGGAAAGCTGATCGGGCCGGCGGCTCGCATAGTTCTCGAGCTTCACGAGCCTGAGCACCTGATCGACGCGCTCGGCGATCTGATCGCGGGGCATCCGTTCCTGTCTGAGGCCGAAGGCAACGTTCTTCTCGACGCTCATATGGGGAAACAGCGCGTAGCTCTGGAACATCATGTTGACCGGCCGCCGATAGGGCGGCGTGCCGGCCAGATCCTCACCGTCGATGACGATGTTGCCGCGCGAGGGGGCCTCAAAGCCGGCCAGCATGCGCAGGAGCGTGGATTTCCCACAGCCCGACGCGCCGAGCAGTGCGAAGAATTCGCCCTCGTAGATCGTCAGAGTGAGGTCGTCGACGGCCTTGAACTCACCGAACTGCTTGGTCACGCCATCGAAGAGGATGTAGGGTTTGGCATCCCTGTCGGACCATGGCGCGAAGTCGCGGCGGATACTGCCGAGCGACTTCATCGGAGCCATGGAAGTCGCGGCCGGGAATGGCCGGCCGCGGCAATCGTATCGAACTGCATGCTCCCCCTTCTTGGCTCTGGCGGTGGCTACTGCCCCGTCACGATGCTCGTCCACACGCGGGTCTGCAGCCGTTGCTCCCGGGGTCCTTTCGGCAGGATTGCCGTCAGCCGCTTCTGCGTCTGTTCCGGCGGGTAGACACCCGGGTCATTCAGGATCTCGTCGTCGACGAATTCCTTCGCGGCCGCATTCCCGCTGGCATAATTGACGAAATTCGTCGCTTTGGCGACGACCTCCGGACGCATCAAATAGTTCATAAATTCGTGCGCGGCATCCGGATGCTGGGCATCGGCCGGAATCGCCATGTTGTCGACCCAGATCACGGCGCCTTCCTTCGGAATGACGTAGCGAATTTCAACGCCCTGCCCCGCCTCCTCAGCGCGGTCGCGCGCCTGGAGGATGTCGCCAGACCAACCGTGCGCCATGCAGATGTCACCATTCGCGAGCGCTTCGATATACTCCGACGAGTGGAACTTGCGGATATAGGGCCGGACCTTCATCAGAAGCTCCTTGACCTTTTCGAGGTCGTCCGGATCGTCGGAATTCGGGTCGAGACCGAGATAGATGAGGGCTGCCGGCACCACCTCGTCCGCCGTATCGAGGACATAGATTCCGCAGTCGGACAGCTTTTGTGCGAGTTCGGGATCGAACAGCAGATCCCACGTGTCCAGGGGCTGGCTGTCACCCAGCCTTTCCTTGACTTCCTTGACATTAAGGCCGAGCCCGGTCGTGCCCCACATGTAGTTGATGGCGTATTCATTGCCCGGATCGTAGGTCGCGAGGCGATCCATGATTTCCGGATCCATGTTGTCCAGGTTCGGCAGCTTCGACTTGTCGAGTTTCTGGAAGACGCCGGCATTGATCTGACGGGCAAGGAAGCTGCCTGTCGGGACGACGATGTCATAGCCCGTGCCGCCGGTCAGAAGCTTGGTCTCCAGGAGTTCGTTGGAATCGAACACGTCGTAGACGACCTCGATACCGGTTTCCTTGGTAAAATCGGCGAGAATCGACTCGTCGATATAGTCCGACCAGTTGTAGACGTTGACGACCCTGTCCTGAGCCGACGCCCCGCCGGCCGCAAGAAGCGCGGCGAAAACGCCGATCCGCGCAAGTAAATTCTTCATTGCCAGAACCACCCCTGTTTCCGGTCTATCATCATCGCGATCTCGGCCGTGCCGCTGGCCGGATTCGGACCATAAGTGGTTTGGCCACCCGATTCCTAGCCGCAACTGCCTCGATAAACGACAAAATCTGCGAATGCTCAATTGGTCGACACCCGAAGCATCCAGCGGGCGTCAGCGCCATAGCCGTCGAGTGTGCCAGCCGGCAAAGCCTCGCCACACTCGGCAAAACCATAGCGGCGCCAGAACGGCATGGTGCCGTAGACGGAGACGAGACAGGTCTTCGGATAGTCCATGGCCAGCGTGAGAAGGCGGCGGATTGCCGCATCAGCACGACCACCTCCTCGCCACTCGGGCGCGACCACGACGTCATGGATGTAGAAAGCGTCGCTGTCGGGCACGATCGCACCGATCAGCGTGTCGAGCTTGGGCGGGTGCGGATACCGGATCGGGTGGGCGAGCGTGTAGCCGGCGATCTGGCCTGAGGCTTCGAGAACGAGGCAGCCAGCGGGGTAGAGCGCCAGCCGCTCTTCGAAGACGGAGCGGCTTTCGGGAAGGTCGGGATGGACGCGATCGGCAAGCCGGATGATATCGGGAATGTCGGCGGGACCCATGCCCCGCCAGGATGGAGGCGAGTTCGACAGATCAGGGATGGTGCCAAGCATACCAGGCAACGGCCAGAGCGCTCAAGAACATGCCGGTCGGCGCAATGATGAATGCGAAGATCTCATAGCCCGTCATTGGTCGAGCCTCCTCAGAAAGAATCGACCAGCGAAATGTAGGCAAATCCCGCCGCCAAGACAAATCGCCCACGAGACGAGCGCCACCCCGAGGCCAACGGACGATGTGCCGAAAACAGCCCCGACCAGCGGTGCAACGCCACCGGTGACTACGGTACCCGCCGCGATGATGTTGAGAAAACTCGCGGTGAGCTTGATCCGCTCCTTCTCAGCCTCGGTCATGAGCCTTCGCGGTCACCGGTGCTTGGTGCCCTCGCCGTAGAAGAGCTTTTCCCAAGCCTTGTGGGCCTTGTAACCCTCGCGGATGAACGGCGTGAACACCGCCATGTTCAAGACCGCCTTGTTGGTCAGGTTCGCCGGGAATTTCGTCGGCTTCTCGAAATCGACGAAGAGCACGACCCGCACCTTGTCGGAATGGTTCCAGGCTTCGTGCTCATAGGCGTCGTCGAAGATCAGCGCCTTGCCCTCTTCCCAATGGCAGAGCTGGTCGTCGACGCGGATGCCGATCTTGTCGGGCTCGTCGGGCACGATCAGGCCGAGGTGGAAGCGCAGGACGCCGTTATAGGGCCCGCGATGGGGCGGCAGATGCTTGCCCGGCTCGAAGATCGAGAACATTGCCGATTTCAGACCCGGGATCTTCTGCAGGATCCGCCAGGTCTCGGGACACTGGGCGATCGCATGGTCCGACTTGATACCGTAGCCGCAGAGGAAAAAGGTCTTCCAGTCCTTGTCGGAAGAGATCGAACGCACTTCGGCGGAGATCTCGTGAAAGGCCGGCAGGTCGCCCTTGCGCACCAGAACCTTGTCGAGTTCTTCGCGGATCAGATGCCATTCCGCCTCGATCTCGCGGGCCCAGGGAAAGTCATCGGTGGGAAAGACCGGCGGGTTGCCGACGGCCGAATGCTTGAGGTTCAGGGCCTCGGCTCCGTCCACCAGCTTCTGCACGGTGCGCGCCATGAAGCCCTCTCGCGTCAGCGTGTCTTCAAGGCCTTCGGTTTTCAGTTTCTGTTCGCTGACGGGCTTATCCATTGTCATCACTTCGTCGTTTTATGCCATCGCCTGATCGAAGAGGCTCATGTGCCGACCTCCTGGTTGCCACCGGACCATTCATGAAGGTTTGGTGACAGGGAAACGGCCCTTCTGATCGGCTGTCGGGGCGGATGTGGACCCGACCTCACTGGAAGTCAAACGCCGACAGGCCGGTGACCATCTCGTCGAGGCCGAGAGGGCGGGTCAGTGGCGGCTCGGCCCGGGCGAGGCAGCCCTGGCGTTCGCAAAGCCGGCACGCCGGACCGATCTTGCCGATCACCGGCTTTTCGCCGAGATGGCGGCCATAGACGGTCTCGTCCTTGAAGCCGATATCGCAGCCGACGAGGATGGCGGTGCGCCGCGGCCGCTCCTCGAAACCGCCCTGCAGCCCTTCGAGCGTGCGGGCCACCAGGAGGAACTCGGCCCCGTCCGGCATCTGCGCGGCCTCGACCAGAATCTGACCGGGCTGGGCGAAGGCGGCATGGATCGGCAGCTTCGGACAACCGCCGCCGAAGCGCTGGACCGGGAAGCCCCGTGCGCCGGCCCGGCGAAAGCGGTTTCCGGCATTGTCCACCTCCAGCATGAAGAAGGGCACCCCCGGCGCCCCTTGGCGCTGCAGCATCGTCAGTCGGTTCGCCGCCTGCTCGAAGGAGACCTGGAAGCGCCCTTTGAGGACGTCGATGTCATAGGCGCAGCGTTCGGCGGCCGACTGAAAGGCGCCGTACGGCATCATCAGCGCATGGGCGCTGTAGCGCAGGAGTTCGAATCGGGCGAGCCGCCGCGCCTCGTCGCTGGAAAAGGAGAAGCTCGCATTCTCCGTCTCGATGACATCGCCGAAGGCGAGCTGGCAGATTTCCATCGCCGTCTCGCGGACGCGGTCGGCCACGGTCAGCCGTTCGGAGAGAAACAGCCGGCGCGAATGCCGGTCGAAGCGGCGGCGCCAGAGCGGCATGGTCTGGAGCGGCAGAACCCGGACCGAGACGTCATGCTTGCGGCGCAGCCAGGCACGCAGCGACCCGAAGAGGTCGTCGCCCGCCTGCAGTTCGGCGTGAAGCGCCTCCGCCTCCGTCTCGAGGGCGGCGAAGAAGTTCGGGCGGGTCTCGAACACTTCATGCACTTCGTCGATCGGCAGGCGGGTGTCCGTCGGCCCGGCCGTGCGGCCTTCGCGCGCCAGGAGTTGGGACAGATCGGAGAGACGCGTCTGCTGTTCGCGATAGGCCCGGTAGAGCTTGGCGATCCCGGCCGCGGCATTCGGGGCTGCGTCGGCGATCTCCACCAACTCCTGGTCACCCGGCAGTTCGCCGGCCAAAAGCGGGTCGGAGAAGATCCCCTTCAATTCGGTAAAGGCGCCCTCCTGGCGCCCGGCCTGCAGGTCGGCAAGATCGACCTGATAGGTCTCGGACAGCTTGAGAAGAAGCTGCACCGTCAGGGGGCGCTGGTTGCGCT
This sequence comes from Jiella marina, assembly GCF_024359545.1. Lineage (GTDB taxonomy): Bacteria > Pseudomonadota > Alphaproteobacteria > Rhizobiales > Rhizobiaceae > Jiella. The sequence continues at coordinate 113,152 of NZ_JAKQZG010000008.1, read as the reverse complement.
CGATGAGGTTGAGATAGGAGGGCGAGATGCCGAGTTCCTCGGCCATCGCCGTCTGTGTCAGGCCAAGTCCGTTGCGGATGCGGCGGATGCGGGGGCCGGCGAAGATCTTGTTGTCGGCCATCAGCGGGCGCCCCTCGGCCAAGCGCTACCGACAGCGTTCTCGACCTCCGTGCAGGCAGGGCTTCGCAGGTTTTCGAATGCGCCCCTCAGGCCGCGGCGATCCTGCCCGCCTTGCGTGCGCAGGCTGGTCCCGGGCCGCGCATGTAGTGCTGCTCTGGCCGATAGCTGGGCCAGAAGAATTCGATGATCGCCTTGGCGACTGCCCTGATCTTTTGTTCCGACATGACACCCTCGATGAAAAGACCGATTGCCTTTCCAGTGGAAGTGCCAGACTGCCATCGAGCGATTGCGATTTCGCAAACAGCCAGAGGGATTTAGGTCACAGGGCGAGGGGTTTTTCGTCGACATCCTGAATGATTCGCAAAACACCCGCGAAATCCGTTTCGATTGTCTTGCGCCGGCGCCCGGCAAACTGGCCCGCAGAACCGACGATTACGCGTTCGAAATGCCTCTTGGCAGCCCAAGCGCATTTACATTTGTGACAAACTTACAAGCCGCAACTGTCAAAGGCAACACAAGCCGACCCGAATTCCCACTCGCATTCCTTCCCTCTCCCTTCGCCTTTTCGACGATGAATGGCAGTTGTTTGGACAGCAGCACGGGCAGATCGTCGAAGATCGACGGTGTCCGCGCTTCCTGGGGGTCACAGACCGGAGACAGTGCCATGACCGATTTTTACAATCTCGTTCCCTCCGCGCCGGAAGGTCGTTACGACAATATCGAGCGTTCCTATTCCGTCGAAGATGTGCAGCGCCTTCGCGGTTCGGTGCAGATCAAGTACACGCTCGCCGAAAACGGCGCGAACCGCCTGTGGCAGCTCATCCACTCCGAAGACTTCGTCAATTCGCTGGGCGCCATGACCGGCAACCAGGCCATGCAGCAGGTGCGCGCCGGGCTGAAGGCGATCTATCTTTCGGGCTGGCAGGTCGCGGCGGATTCCAACACCGCCTCGGCGATGTATCCGGACCAGTCGCTCTACCCGGCCAATGCGGGTCCGGAGCTTTGCCGGCGCATCAACCGCACGCTCCAGCGCGCCGACCAGATCGAGACGGCGGAAGGCAAGGGCCTGTCGGTCGACACCTGGTTCGCCCCCATCGTGGCGGATGCCGAGGCCGGCTTCGGCGGCCCGCTCAACGCCTTCGAACTGATGAAAGCCTATATCGAGGCGGGTGCCGCAGGCGTTCACTTCGAGGACCAGCTCGCTTCTGAAAAGAAGTGCGGCCATCTCGGCGGCAAGGTGCTGATCCCGACCCAGGCGCATATCCGCAACCTTTCGGCGGCCCGCCTCGCCGCCGACGTGATGGGCACGCCCTCGCTGGTGATCTGCCGGACGGACGCGGAAGCGGCGAAGCTTCTCACATCCGACATCGACGAGCGCGACCAGCCCTTCGTCGACTATGACGCCGGCCGCACGCCGGAAGGCTTCTACCGGGTGAAGAACGGTCTTGAGCCCTGCATCGCCCGCGCGATCGCCTATGCGCCCTATTCGGACCTGATCTGGTGCGAGACCTCCAAGCCCGACCTCGAACAGGCCAAGCGCTTCGCCGAGGCTGTGCGCAAGGAGCACCCGAACCAGCTTCTCGCCTACAATTGCTCGCCGTCCTTCAACTGGAAGAAGAACCTCGACGACGCGACGATCGCCAAGTTCCAGCGCGAACTCGGTGCGATGGGCTACAAGTTCCAGTTCATCACGCTCGCCGGCTTCCACCAGCTGAACTACGGCATGTTCACCCTCGCCAAGGGCTATAACGAGCGGCAGATGGCGGCTTACTCGGAGTTGCAGCAGGCCGAGTTCGCGGCGGAGGATCAGGGCTTCACCGCAACGCGCCACCAGCGCGAGGTCGGCACCGGCTATTTCGATGCGGTCTCCATGGCGATTACCGGCGGTCTGTCGTCGACCACCGCCATGGGCGAGTCGACCGAGAGCGACCAGTTCAAGAAGGACGCCCCCCTGCACGTCGCCGCCGAGTAAGGCGATCGACAAGTCGCGCGAGGGGCCTGCCTGCCGGGGCCTTCGCCAGGGACCGGGCGATGCTTGGGAGACTGGGCCCGGTCCCCGCCACCACGTCCCGAGGCACTAACAGCCCCGAGGATCGGCAAAGTCTCACCCCAGCCGCCGAATGGCCGGCAATCAAGGGAGAAACATCATGAGTGCAGTCGCCAACGAGCACGATCGTCCCCGCACCCGCGTCAAGGAACGCGCCGAGGAGCAGTCCTCCGCCATGGACGACGCCCAGCAGACCGCGATCCGCATGCTCGCCAACGATCTCCATCGCCTCAACCAATCCGTCATGAAGGCTGTGGAGGCCGGCGTTTCGGTCGAACTCGTCCGTTCGGCCCGCCACCATGGCGGCAACGGCAATTGGGGCGACCTTCTGATCCCGGTGGTTCTGAAGGGCGAGGCCTGAGCTTCAGTCTGATTTTCGACAAGGACGGGCGGGGCCGCGCGGCTCCGCCCGTCCTTTCGCCTTCAGCACATTGTGGCCGTCCATGGAAACCGCCGCTTCCGGGCCACGCCGCGGCGCAGCGATTGACTTTACGTCATGAAAATCGTCGACTGTCGCACACGGCGTGAGCGGCTGAGGCGTCAAGCGCTCCTGTCGGCAATCGGCCGGCTGCTCCGCGGTTGCGTGCGACGGAGGGAGCGTAAATGGACCGGCCGGAAACGCCACAGGCGGAGTCAGCGCAGAGCGAACGCCCCATGGCGATCCTCGCTTCGGAAGCCGCTCCCAGACTGAAGCCCTCCAACTACCCGGAACCCTTCTTCAGCCGCATGGCGAACCGGGTCAAACGTCCCTTGGGCGATCTCTTCGGGCTCAGGAATTTCGGGGTCAATCTGACGACGCTCAAGCCCGGGGGCCAATCCGCGCTTCTCCATCGCCATTCGAAGCAGGACGAGTTCGTCTACATCATCGCCGGTCGGCCGACGCTCGTGACCGACGAGGGCGAAATCGAGCTTGCGCCCGGAATGTGTGCCGGGTTTCCCGCTGCGGGCCTTGCCCACCAACTCGTCAACCGCACCGACGAAGACGCCACCTATCTGGAAATGGGGGACCGGACGCCCGGTGATGAGGGCTCCTATCCGGCCGACGATCTCACCGCAGCCTATGATGCGGAAGCCGGCGGATGGCGCTTCTCCCACAAGGACGGGCGGCCCTATCGATGATCGCTCTGACGACACCAAAGTCCGCGCGTTCGGGCCTTGCAGCAGCGATCCTCGTCCTGGCGCTCGCCCTCCTCGTCGCCTTGGCGGGCGCTTCGATGGCGGCGGAGATCACGATCCGACCGGATCTGTCCGACCGCGTGACGGGGCTGAAGCGGCTCTTCCCGCCGCGCTCGCCGGTCGGCGCGGATCTGCTGCGACAGCGCAATCCGGAGAACTTCAGCGAATTGGCGCTGAAGCTCGAAAGCCCGTATTCGCCGGGGCCGACGGTGATCCGGCTCGAAGGCCCGATCGAGCCCGGCGACGCCGATAAGCTGGCCGCGATCCTCCAGGCGCCGCCGGATCAGTATCCCGACCTGACCTACTATGTGGTTCTTTCCCTTAACAGTCCCGGCGGCAATTTCGGCGAAGCCTTCCGCCTGTCTAAAGTCCTGTTGAACGACATCGAGGGGAATGATCCCCGCATCGCCGGTCTGATCATCCTTTCCGAAGACCGCTGCCTTTCGGCCTGCGCCGTTCTCTTTGCCGACTCGCGCGATCGCGCTCACCCGACCACCGATATCCGCTTCGTCGAGAAGGGGGCGGAGCTCGGCTTTCACATGCCGTATTTCGCTTCCGGTACGGATACCGAGGCGGTGAGCGGCCTGGAAATGCTCGATCTCGGTTACGATGTGGCGGCGGCGATGGTCGGGCTTCTGGCCAACGAGGCCAATCCACCGGAACTCCTCCAGCGCACGCTGCGCTACCGCACGCCGTCCGATTTCTACATGCTGCGCGGCGACCTCGAGACCTGGCGGATGGGCTTTACCCCTGTCGCCAAAGGATCGGACGTCACTGAAATCGGAGCCGCCGGCCTCGATACTTCGACGGTCGGGCATCTCTGCAATCTGACGCTGACGGCCGGCCCTTCAAAACTCGCCACGTGGGAAGACGATTTCTGCGATTTCCGCCTCGAACCCGTGGGATCGCAGAATGGTACCGGCTCACCGCTCCTTTCCGAGCTGATGAATGGCGGCAGCCGCGCCTTCACTGCCACCTGCGAAGGCTTCTCCTGTCAGGTCCGCGTTGGTGAGAGCGCTGAGATCGGCATCTCCGTCTGGCGGGACAATGATGGCTGCCAAGAGTTCAAGGACGCTTTTCCGAGCCAGATGTGCCCCGCACAAGCCAGGGGCGTCGACACGGTGAGCAATCATTTCCTGGCCGAGGCCTATTCCTGCCGCGACGGCGAGCTTCTGCCGGGGACGTTTTCCGCGGACAACCGCCCGACGATCAAGCGCAACGTCAATCTGCGCGACGCCCCTGGTCGCGAGGGCCGGATCGTGACGAGCCTTACGGCGGGAAGCCAAGTCGAGGTGACCGGCTGCAAGGTCACCGCGGACGACCAGGGCGTCTGGTATCGGATCAAGCGTCCCGGGTCGGACGGCTGGGTCTCGGCGCGATTTATCGGCGGCCACAAGGAGCGTTTCGCCAATCGCTGGACCCGGTTCGGCCTTGATCAGGGGGAGTAGCCGGGACTGGTGGCGGATCACTTTAGCCGACCGGCCCGTTGGAGCCGCGCAATTGACCTCGCATAAACGCCAGCGCCGATCGCGGTCCGCGATGACAGCGCGCCTCAGCCCCCTATCTCCCGCGGCGAAACAAGAGGGAGATCGCCATGCTGACACTTGAAAAAGCCCGCATCATCGTCGCCGAGACGCTGAAGGCCGGCGTGACCAAAGGGTTCAAGCCGCTGACCGTCGCCGTGCTCGACTCTGGCGGCGCGCTGATCGCGCTGGAGCGTTCCGACGGCTCCTCGCGCATGCGTCCCGATATCGCCATCGGCAAGGCCAACGGCGCCATCGGTCTCGGCATGGGCTCGCGCGCGCTCCACAAGCGGGCGGAAGAGCAGGCCTATTTCATCCAGGCGATGAACGCGCTGGCCAAGGGCGTGCTCGTCCCGGTTCCCGGCGGTGTCCTCGTGCGCGGCGAAGGCGGGGCAATTCTCGGAGCGGTCGGCGTCACCGGCGACACCTCCGACAATGACGAGGCCGCGGCCATCGCCGGCATCAAGGCGGCAGGCTTTGCGGCCGACGGCGGATGATCTCGGCCGCGTTGCCGATCACGCGCGATTTGATCGCGGCCCGGTGAAACATTCGCGGCCTTGTGAGCGAAATCTCTCTTGAGAACCGTCGGACCCTGCCTCTCTATCGGGGCGGGGGTCGTCGGCCAAGATGATCCAGTAAGATCGAGGAGACGGGAATGAACCGCAGATCGGCCATCGCGCTTGCCAGCGCCACACTCATGGGACTGGGCTTTGCCGGCACCGCCGGCTCGACCATGGCGCAGGAGACCGAGACGGCGATCTTCGCCGGCGGCTGTTTCTGGTGCGTGGAAAGCGATTTCGACCATGTGAACGGCGTCATGGAGACCGTCTCGGGCTATATCAGCGGCGAGAACGAGAACCCGACCTACCGCAACCATCCCGGCCATGTGGAGGCCGTGCGGATCACCTACGATCCGTCCAAGGTCACCTATGACAAGCTTCTGGAGGTGTTCTGGCATTCGATCGACCCGACCGATGCCGGCGGCCAGTTCTGCGATCGCGGCCACTCTTACACAACCGCGATCTTCGCGACGGATGACGAGCAACTGCAGAAGGCCGAGGCCACCAAGGCCGAGGTCAAGCAGGATCTCGGCGAGGTTGCGACCCCCGTTTCGATGGCACCGACCTTCTGGGAAGCCGAGGGCTACCACCAGGATTACTACCAGAAGAACCCGCTGAAATATAAGTACTATCGCACCGGCTGCCGCCGCGACGCCACGATCCGCGAGGTCTGGGGCGACAAGGCCTTCATGGGCATCAAGGAGCACATGGGCTGAGGCTGGACGTTAGGCGGTTTGCCGGGCAGGGAGGAAGCAGCATGAGACGGATGATGCTCGCAGCGACGGCGGTCATTGCGATGATTGCCGGCCCGGCCCTGGCGGCCGAGTGGCAGACCAAGGAGAGCCCCCATTCCGTCGCCGAGACCGTCGACGCGCTGACCGGCGCGATCAAGAAGGCCGGCGCCAGGGTGATGGCAGTGGTCGATCATCAGGCCAATGCGGCTTCGGCCGATCTCGACCTGCCGCCGACCACGCTCGTGATCTTCGGCAATCCGAAGATCGGCACGCCCCTGATGCAGGAGAACCGCCGCATCGCCCTCGACCTGCCCCAGAAGGTTCTGATCTGGGAAGAGAACGGCGTGACCCAAATCGGCTATCTCCAGCCGCAGGAACTGGCGGATCGCTACGGCCTCGACGCTAAATCCCAGTCGATCAGCACCATGGTCAATGCGCTCGGCAAGCTGACCGACGCGGCGGTCGCCGAATAACCGCCGGCCCCGTCTTGGACCATCTATGGGACCGGCAAGCAGACCGGCCCCATTTCGGATGGCCTACCGATTGAGCGGCTCGACCCAGATCTCCCCGGCCAGCACGTTTTCGGGCTGCGAGATGGCATAGATGACCGCCCGGGCGACGTCGTCGGCAGCCATGGCGTCTGGCTTCGGATCGTCGAAGAAGGGCGTATTCACCATGCCGGGCTCGATCAGCGTGACCTTCACGCCCTTGTCCCGCATCTCCTCGCGCAGATTGGCGCCATAGCCCGACATCGCCCATTTGGTCGCGCCATAGACGGAGCCGGGAATGATCTTCCGCCCGGCTCCCGAACTGGTGATGAGGAAATGGCCCCTGGCGGCGATGACCGCCTCGTGGGTCGCCTTCACCGTATAGATGACGCCGAGGACATTGGTGCGGACCATCTTGTCCCATTCCTCCGGCTTGCCGCCGGCGGTTCCCGAGCCGGACGCACCGACACCGGCATTGGCGAAGGCCACGTCGATCGAGCCGAAGCGCTCCATTGCCGCCTTGGCGGCCTGCTGCTGCGAGGCGAAGTCCGTCACGTCGCATGAAACTGCTAGGGCCTGCTCGGTGCCGAGTTCCTCGACGAGACCGTCGAGCTTGTCCTTGGAGCGTGCGGCCAGCGCAACATTGTAGCCGGCCTCCACCGCCCGCTTTGCGGTCGCCGCGCCGATGCCGCTCGACGCACCGGTGATGAACATCGTCTTCATGATCGTTTCCCGTTCAAGCAAATTTCTCTCTGAAAGGCCTGCAGCCCCGCTTGGCGCCGGTCTTGTCGATGCCGGGTCCGAGGCCGGACGCGGTCAACCCGTTGACGTGCAAACCTTATCGATCTTGCGGCTGTAACTGGAACAACGCCGCGGCACCGCAACCGCCGGGAGACCGACCCTTCAGACGTCCGGGACCAGTTGACGCGGATGACAGTGCGTTTCGGAACTCCGACGCCTCTCGACGATTTCCGTCCCCGATAGATCGCGGCGCCCGACGCGATTTCCGGGCACCCGACTTCCAGACATCGAAGGAGACGATCATGGCCAAGTCCACAAAGACCAAGCTTCACCCGACCAAGAACCCGATTTCGGAGAACATTCGCGGCTCGATGGTCGAGCTTCTGCAGACCCATCTCGCCACCGCGGTCGACATCACCTACCAGACCAAGCAGGCGCACTGGAACGTGAAGGGCATGAACTTCATCGCGGTTCACAAGCTCTTCGACGAGTTGCACGAAGTCACCGAAGCCTATGTCGACGACATCGCCGAGCGGCTGACCGCTCTCGGCGGCCAGGCCCATGGCACCGTGCAGGCCGCCACGGAGAACACCGTTCTCGACCCCTATCCGCTCGACCTCGTCAAGTCCGAGGACCACCTCAAGCGGCTGACGGACTCCTATGCCAAGTGGAGCGCGGCGGTCGAAAAGGGCATCGACGAGGCCTCCGAGGCCGGCGACGACCTGACCGAGGACCTTCTGACCGAGGTCGGCCGTGGTCTCGACAAGTCGATCTACTTCCTGGAGAGCCATTTCCAGGCCTGACCTTCGCCCGCGAGGCGGATAGGTCTGGCCTTCAACGGCATTCCATGATGTTGACGAGGGCGGCGCCAGCGCCGCCCTTTTTCTTGTCCGTTCCCGGGATCAGAGCCGCTCATGCTGACACTCTTCGATCTGGCCGCGCTGCTCCTCGTCCTCGCCGCGCTCTTCGGCTATTTCAACAAGCGCTATCTCGACCTTCCCAGCAATGCCGGCCTGCTCATCCTCGCGCTCGTGACGTCGCTCTGCCTGATGGCGCTGTCCTGGGCGTTTCCGCGGCTCGATTTTCCAGCAACGGTTCGCGAGACGGTCGTCGGCATCGACTTCAACGAAACGCTGATGGAAGGGATGCTGGGCTTCCTGCTCTTTGCGGGTGCCCTTCACGTCGACTGGGATGCCTTGAAATCACGCGCCCTTTCGGTGGGGCTGATGGCGACATTGGGCGTCCTGATCTCGACGGGGATCTGCGCGACAGGCTTTTACTATCTCGCCCAATGGGTCGGGGTGCCGATCAGCTTCACCTGGGCCCTCGTCTTCGGTGCCTTGATCTCGCCGACGGACCCCGTCGCCGTGCTCGCGACGCTAAAGAACATGACCGGCGTGCCGAAGCGGCTCGAGATCGACATGGCCGGGGAATCGCTCTTCAACGATGGCGTCGGCGTCGTGGTCTTCACCATTCTGGTCGGCCTCGCCACGGGCTCCGCCGGCGAGCATCTGACTTTCTCGCTGGCGATGGAGCACTTCGCTGTCGAGGCCTTCGGCGGCGCGATCTTCGGCGCCATTACGGGCTATGTCGCCTATTGGATGATGCTGAAGATCGACGATTACCCGGTCGAGGTGATGATCTCGATCGCCCTCGTCATGGGCACCTATGCCGCAGCGCATCAGATGGGCCTCTCGGGGCCGATTGCAGTGGTCGTCGCCGGTCTCCTGATCGGCGATCGCGGCGTCGCCTATGCGATGAGCGATCTCACCCAGCGCTATCTGCACGGCTTCTGGACGCTGATCGACGACATCCTCAACGCCATCTTGTTCATGCTGATCGGGCTTGAACTCCTGGTGGTCGACTTCAACTGGCAGACGGGGGCGCTGGCCGCGCTGGCGATTCCGCTGGTGCTCACCGGCCGGTTCTTCGCGGTCTATCTCCCCTTCCAGATCGTGCGGCTGCGCGAGCGCTTTTCCCGGGCATCGTCGCCGTCCTGACCTGGGGCGGGGTGCGCGGCGGCATTTCCGTGGCGCTTGCGCTGTCCCTGCCCGAAGGCCCCGAGCGCGACATCATCGTGACCGCGACCTATGCCGTCGTGATCTTCTCCGTCCTCGTCCAGGGCCTGACGCTCGGAGGCCTTGTCAGCCGCGTGGTGAAACCGGACGCCGCCGACCCGTCGCGCGAGGAGGTCGCGCAGCAGCAGGAGCGGGCGGGCAAGGGCGCTGCGGAGGCGAAGGGGTAGGTCTTCGGGGGTGTCACTCGTGCGCCCTCAGCCGCTGGGCGCACGACGACATTCACGGCACTCCTGGAGGCGCCTAACCGGCACACGACCAGGCCGGGGCTTTGGACCCGATACTGACCGATTTTCAGCCATCTACTCCGTAGCGCCGTCATCCTCGGGCTTGTCCCGAGGATCTACCGAACGACTTTCGTAGGGCTGTCCCTGTGCGGAAAGGTATTCGGCAAGGCTTTGACGCGTCACCGGCAGTAGATCCTCGGGACAGACCCGAGGATGACGACGCTTCAAAGCGTTACGACAATCCCCATCGTAGCGCAGTGGCGGCCGGACGCCGCCGCTGCATTCTCTCGATGCCGTGCAAGATCGCGTTTCGCCGAGCAGAGCGCCACGGGTGTGAGTGACATCCCGGCATGGCGCCCGCAAGCGGCTTCCGACTACCTCAGCCGATCGACTGGCCCGTCTTCTTCCAGTCGGCGAGGAACTGTTCCAGACCCTTGTCGGTCAGGGGATGCTTGACGAGACCCTTCAGCGTTGCCGGCGGCACGGTCGCGACGTCGGCGCCGATGAGGGCGGCCTCGCGCACATGGTTCATGGTGCGGATCGAGGCGGCGAGGATTTCCGTGTCGAAGCCGTAATTGTCGTAGATCCGGCGAATGTCGGCGATCAGCGCCATACCGTCGATATTGATGTCGTCGAGACGGCCGATGAAGGGCGAGATGAAGGTCGCACCGGCTTTCGCCGCCAGAAGCGCCTGGACCGCCGAGAAGCAGAGCGTGACATTGATCAGATAGCCTTCCCCCGAAAGCTCCTTGCAGGCCTTGAGGCCGTCGAGCGTCAGCGGCAGCTTGATGCAGACATTGTCGGCGATCTCGGCGAGGACCTTGCCCTCGCGGATCATCTCGGCAGCCTCGGTCGCCGTCACCTCGGCGGAGACGGGGCCTTCCACCACGTCGCAGATCTCGGCGATCACCTCCTTCATCGGACGGTTCGCCTTCATGATCAGCGAGGGGTTGGTGGTGACGCCATCGAGAAGCCCGGCATCTTCCAGCTCGCGGATCTCATTGACGTCTGCGGTGTCGACGAAGAATTTCATGTCGGTGCCTCTCGAAGTGCGTTTCCTCTTCTGTCGCTGCTCTAGCAGGTCCGCGGCCCGAAAGGCCACATCGAACTCAGACGAGAGAGCCGGGTTCCGTCGCCCAATCCTCCACGACAAGCCCTGCAACCCGCGCGAACTCCCTGACATTGTGGGTCACGAGCGTCAGCCCCCGCGCCAGGGCCTGGCCCGCAATCAACAGGTCATAGGGCCCAATCGGGCAGCCGGCCCGTTCGAGATCGGCCCGGATTGCGCCTGCCACCCGCGCGTCCTCGGCTTCGAATGGAAGGATGGCTACGTCGCCGAAGAACAGGTCGAGACGCTGGGAATTCAAGGCGACGCGCGTGCTCTTCATGGCGCCGAGCCAGAGTTCGTAGGCGACGATGGCGGAAACCGCCACGGAACCCTCGGGCGACATGGCGAGACGCTTCATCAAGGGAGCCGACCGCCCTCCCAGGAGCGCGATCGCCGCATTGGTGTCGAGAAGCGTCGCGATCACCGGGACAGGTCGTTCCAGTCGCGGACGTCCGGCTCGCTCGGCTGCTCACGCCCTTGGGGAAAGAAATCCTCGTCGTCCGTGCCCAGCGCGATCGCCGCCTTGACGCCCGCCCACGGGTCGCGTTTGCGATCCGCCGGCCGGAGAACTACGGCGTCCCCGTCCCGCGTGATCTCGACTTGGCTCGTCTCGAACCGGAAGTCCTTGGGAAGCCGGACCGCCTGAGAATTGCCGGAGCGAAAGACCTTGGCGTATCGCGTCATCGGAGCAGCCTCTTGTATATACGCGCTGTATATACAATTGAATCGCGGGACTTGCAACGCGATTGTCGGCTACGGAACCATGCGTGCGATCCCAAATGATTCGATCACGCCGATACAGCGCGTCATGGTCTGGTACCCGGAGACCCCTTGAACTTCACGGACCAGCTTTTTCCCGAAACCGTCGTGCCCGTCCTCGTGCCCCTGCCGAGCGAGCGGCCCTATTCCTATGCGGTCCCGGAGGGGATGGAGGTCGTGCCGGGCTCCATTGTCCAGGTGCCGCTCGGGCCGCGGCAGGTGGCGGGCGTCGTCTGGGACGCACCGACGGATCCGGTGGATGCGAAGAAGCTCAAGCCGATCACCCATGTGTTCGACTGCCCGCCCTTGGACGAGCGGATGCGGCGTTTCATAGACTGGGTTGCCGACTACACCCTCTCGCCGCCGGGGCTGGTGGTGCGCATGGCCCTGCGCGCGCCGGCGGCTTTTGATCCAGAGCCATGGATCGAGGGGATCGAAGCGACCGGCGCCGAGCCGGATCGGATCACCTCCGCGCGGCGCCGGGTGATTGCGGCCGCCGAGGACGCCCCCGTCTGGTCGAAGAGCGGGCTGGCGCACGCCGCCGGCGTCAGCGCGTCGGTTGTCGACGGGCTGATGCGTCAGGGCGTGTTCCGCACGGTGCGCCTGCCCCCACCGCCGGTAGTCGCCGAGCCCGATACGGCCTATGGCCGCGCAACCCTCAGCAGCGACCAGACCGCAGCGGCCCAACAGCTTGTCGCCACGGTCGAACGCTCCGGCTTTTCCGCGACGCTTTTGGAAGGCGCGACCGGCTCGGGCAAGACGGAAGTCTATTTCGAGGCGATCGCGGCCGCACTCGACAGGGGCCAGCAGGTGCTGATCCTCCTGCCCGAAATCGCGCTCACCCAGAGCTTCATTGACCGGTTCCACGCGCGTTTCGGCGCCCCGCCGGCCGAATGGCACTCGGACGTTCCGCCGCGAAGGCGCGAATCCGTCTGGCGTCAGGTCGCCGAGGGGCGCGTGAAGATCGTCGCCGGGGCGCGTTCTTCCCTGTTCCTGCCCTTCAAGGATCTCGGCCTCGTCGTCATCGACGAGGAGCACGACCCCGCCTACAAGCAGGAAGACCGCACCTTCTATCACGCCCGCGACATGGCTGTCGTGCGAGCCTCGATCGGCGAGTTTCCGATCGTGCTCGCCTCGGCCACGCCCTCGATCGAGACCCGCGTCAACGCCCTTTCAGGCCGATATGGCCATGTGCGGCTGACGACACGGCACGGCGATGCGGCGCTGCCAGACCTGTCGCTGGTCGACATGCGCCGTCACCCGCCGGGGCGCGGGCGTTTCGTCTCGCCGGTTCTTACCACCGCGATCACCGAAACCGTCGCGCGCGGCGAACAGGCGCTTCTGTTTCTCAACCGGCGTGGCTACGCGCCGCTTACGCTCTGCCGGGTCTGCGGTCACCGCTTCCAGTGCCATAATTGCTCCACCTGGCTGGTCGATCACCGGCTGCGCGGGGTTCTGCAATGCCACCATTGCGGCTTCTCGACGCCGCGCCCGGAAGCCTGCCCGGAATGCGGGACGCTCGATCACCTTGTCGCCTGCGGCCCGGGCGTGGAACGGATCGCGGAAGAAATCGTCGAGGGCTTTCCCGACGCCCGCACGATCGTCTTGTCCTCCGACATTGCCGGCGGTCCGCGGCGCCTGCGCCGGGAACTCGAAGCCGTCGCCGACGGCGAGGCGGATATCGTCATCGGGACCCAGCTCGTCGCCAAAGGCCACCACTTTCCGAAAATGACCCTGGTCGGCGCCATCGACGCCGATCTCGGCCTCACCAATGGCGACCCCCGCGCGGCCGAGCGGACCTTCCAGCTCCTTCACCAGGTCACCGGACGGGCCGGACGGACGGGGCTGAGGAGCCACGGCCTCATCCAGACCTTCCAGCCGGAACACCCTGTCATGCAGGCGTTGGTGGCGGCCGATCCAGAGAGCTTCTACGACAGCGAGATCGACGAGCGTAGGCGCGCCGCCTTGCCGCCATTCGGGCGGCTCGCCGCGATCATCGTCTCCGCCAACACCCGCAGCGAGGCGGAGGCCCATGCCCGCGATATCCGGCGCGCGGCGCCGGAGACGGACGAGATCGAGATGCTCGGTCCCGCCGAGGCGCCGCTGGCCGTCGTGCGCGGCCGCCACCGCTTTCGGCTTCTGGTCGAAGCGACCCGGCGCGCCCCGATCCAAACCTATTTGCGTGACACGCTCCTCCATGCGGCGCGGCCGCGCGGTTCGGTCCAGGTGCAGATCGACATGGACCCGCAGAGCTTTCTGTGACACATCCGGCCCGTGTGATTTTACGAAGGCGTTTTCGCCATGATTCATTTGCGAACGTTCGCACTGAGTTGTCTCTCGCTCGTCGCCGTCGCGGCACAGTCTGCCTCCGCACCGGCGCAGGAAATCACCGGCTCGGGCCTGAGGCTCGACGCCTCGCCCTTCGTCGCGCCGAAGCCGGGCCAGAACCAGGACGCGCCGGCAACGCTGACGCCCCGCGGCCTCAAGCTCGGCGAGCTCGACTGGGCCCCGATCGACAGCCGCTGCCGCTTCGTGCGGGCTGAGGCGCCCGGCGACGTACCCGACGATGCCGCCAATGCCGACCGATCCGAGACCGCCATGGACGCGATCGGCGCCTATGTCTTCGTCACCATGGTGACCGGTCCCGGCGAGAGCGACGGCCAGTCCCTCGAACGCGGCTATGTGATGGCGAACAGCCTCGTGCGGGAACTGGAGAAGGGCAAGACGGCCGCGGGAAAGGAAGACGCCGTCGTCACCATGTGGCGTGCGGCGGGCGAGCCGCGGATCAATGTCAGCCTTGCCCTCACTGGGGCCCGCGAGGCGGTCGATCACATCGAATATACCGGCAACATGACGGTGTTCTGGGGGGACAAGAAGGAGAACGTGCCGATCCGCGGCCGCTGCGACTGAGCGCCCTGCAACCCCGCCGGCGTCTCGTGGATGCAGGTCCCTCCGCCACCGGCTTCAGGGCTGCGTCTTGCCGCCGCCGCCGCGGGCGATAGCTCTCCACCAGGGACGCAAGCCGCATGTTGGATCGGCGCCAAGGCATTGCGCGACGCTGCAGCATTCTCGCCCGGGCAATCATTTTATTTCAGGACAGATGACCCAGAATCCGTTTCTCATCACCCCGGAAGATCTTGCCGAGACGCTCGGACAGCCCGGCCTCTCGATCGTCGACGCTTCCTGGTACTTGCCGGCGCAGAAGCGCTTTGCGCGCGCCGAATATGAAGAGGGCCATGTGCCCGGTGCGGTCTTCTTCGATCAGGACGAGATCGTCGAGCCCGGTTCGGAACTGCCGCACACCCTGCCCTCACCGGAAATCTTTTCGGAAAAGGTCGGCAAGCTCGGCATTTCGGAGCGTGACACCATCGTCGTCTATGACGGGATGGGCCTGTTTTCCGCTCCTCGGGTCTGGTGGATGTTCCGCACCTTCGGCGCCGGTGACGTCCGCCTTCTGGATGGCGGTTTTCCAGCCTGGAAGTCGGCGGCACTGCCGGCGGAAACCGGCGCCGCCGCGCCGTCGCCGGCCAGCTTCACGGCACATTTTGACCGCTCGGCGGTCGCGAGCTTCGCCGAGATGCGTCAGATCGTCGACGGCGGCGCGATGCAGATCGCCGATGCGCGGCCTGCCGACCGCTTTGCCGGCGAAGCGGCCGAGCCGCGAGCGGGCGTGAGAGCCGGCCATATGCCCGGCGCCCGCAATCTGCCTTTTCTCGACCTCGCCGAGGACGGCCGGCTGAAATCGTCCGAGGAACTCCGCGCAGTCTTCGCCCGCTCCGGCATCGATCCCGAAAAGCCCGTCGTCACGAGTTGCGGCTCCGGTGTGACGGCGGCCGTGATCAATCTCGCGCTCGCCAGCCTCGGCAACCGCTCCAACCGGCTCTATGACGGGTCCTGGACCGAATGGGGGTCTGCGGCGGATACGCCGGTCGAGACCGGCAGCGCGAGCCAAAAGGCATGACTCCGCTTCGCCTCATCCGGACCAGGGTGACGAGCCTCGAAATGGCCGAGCGCCCGCGCGTGCTCCATCCCGTCCCGGAAAACTGCGGCACGGTGGCGATCGTGCCCGTGCGCAAGATGCCGCTCGCCGACTATCGCTCGCTCTACAACCGCGTCGGCGCCGAGCACCACTGGACCTCGCGGCTTCTTCCTGACGACAGGCTGCGCCGGGAGATCCACGACTGGCGGACCCGCATCTTCACCATGATCGTCGACGGTGCGCGGGCCGGCTGGTACGAGCTCGAAATCCGCCGCGAGCCGAACGAGGTGCGGATCGTGCATTTCGGCATTCTTCCCGAATTCCGGGGCCGCCGACTTGCCCACGTCATGCTCTCGCGGGCGATCTGGAGCGCCTTCTCTCTCAACCCCGACCGCGTGACCATCGAGACCAACACGCTCGATCATCCGGCCGCGCTTGCGCTCTATCAGAAGCATGGCTTCCGACCCTATGCCATCAGAGACGTGCAGACCCCGACGGTCGAGCCGGCCGAGCGGCCTCGCGTCTACGGTCTGCCATGAAGATCATCGGCTTCGAAGAAGGCGACCGACTCCTGACCTGGCCGGACGTCGCCGAGGCGATCCGGGCGGGTCATCAGGGCGAGAAAGCCGAAATCGGCGACCTGCTGATCGGCGTCGGCGAGAAGCGCATGCTCAACCGTGCGGCCTGGATTCCGGGGCTCGGCATCGCGATGAAGTCGGTCACCGTCTTTCCCGACAATCCGAAGCAGAATCCGCCCCGTCCCTCGGTCCAGGGCGGCGTCCTCGTCTTCGACGCCGAGACCGGCGTGCCGACGGCGCTGATCGACGGCGGCCTCGTCACCAAATGGAAGACCGCAGGCGACTCCATTCTCGGCGCGACGCTCCTCGCCAACCCGGAGCCGAAGACGCTGTTGATCTGCGGCGCCGGCACCGTGGCGGACAATCTCGCAGACGCCTACCCCGCGATCTTTCCGAGCATCGACACGATCCTCGTCTGGAACCGCACACAGGAGAAGGCCGAGGATTTCGTGGCCCGGCATGGCGGCGGAAGGCGTGAGATCCGATCGGTCGCTGATCTCAAATCCGCCGTCGGCGAGGCCGACATCGTGACCACCGCCACCATGGCGGTCGAGCCCATCATCAAAGGGGACTGGCTGCAAGCCGGCACTCATCTGGACCTGATCGGCGCCTACCGTCCCGACATGCGCGAGGCCGACGATGCAGTGTTGAGGCGCGGCGAACTCTTCGTCGATTCCCGCGAAACCACGATCGGCCATATCGGCGAAATCCAGATCCCGCTCGATCAGGGCACGATCAACGTCGCAGACATCCGTGGCGATTTCGCCGATCTCGTCGCCGGTCGGGCGGGACGCAGCGGCCCGGACGCCATTACCGTGTTCAAGAATGGCGGTGGCGCCCATCTCGATCTGATGGTGGCGGATCTGGTTCTCGGAAAGGCAGCGACGGAGAGTTAGGGCCGAGACAGGCGCCCTCTTCGGCAGGTTTCGCCCCACACCATTTAGCGATATGGCTTGCCGTCACAGCATGCATCCGGATTGTCGATTGTGATCCTTCGTATTCTCCTCGTCGTCTCCCTGCTCATCGTGCTCGCTTTGGGAGGGCTCTGGCTCTTCGGACCACGCGAGCCCATCGATCTGACCGTCCGGTTCGATCCGGGCGAAATCGGCAGTGATCCGGACCAGTATCTGGCGAGGACCGAGGCGGACATTCCCAATCTGCGGCCGCAATCGGCCAAGGAAATCGTCTGGGCCTACCCGACGTCGCGTGCCAAGACGCCGATTTCGATCGTCTACATTCACGGCTTTTCGGCGGACAAGGCCGAACTGAGGCCGCTGCCCGACAAGGTCGCCACCGAACTCGGCGCCAATCTGTTCTACACCCGGCTCAGCGGCCATGGCCGCGATGGCGCGGCGATGGAGCAGACCAGCGTCAATGACTGGGTCAACGATCTCGCCGAAGCGATCGCGATCGGCCGGGCGATCGGCACGCGCGTCGTCGTCATCGCCGCCTCGACGGGCGGGACCCTTGCCACGCTGGGCACAACGAGCCCGGACATGATGGAGGATGTCGAGGGCCTGGTGCTCGTCTCGCCGAACTTCGCGCTTCAGGACCGCTGGGCCTTCGTGCTTGATCTGCCCTTCGCGCGCGATCTGCTGCCGATCGTCGGCGGCGAGACCTACAGCTTCGAGCCGCGCAGCGAGCGCCAGGCCGAACATTGGACCACGCAATATCCGATCACGGCGCTCGCCCCGATGGCCGCGCTCGTGCGCGCCGTGCGCCGAGCCGATATCTCCGCGGCCAGACCGATCCCGCTTCTGGTTCTCTATTCCCAGGAGGACACGGTGGTCGATCCGGCGGCGACGGAGCGTTTCGTGGCCAACTGGCCGGGCCCACATGAAGCGGTGACCGTTCCCCTCACCGGCGACCCTTCCAACCACACCATCGCCGGCGACATCCTGTCGCCGGCCACGACGGACGAACTGGCGGAGCGGATCACGAACTGGATCAAGGGGCTTCAGCCGGCGTCGTGACCACGCGGCCCGGCTATTGCGTGTCGATCACGAAACGGCCTGGCCTGTATTCCACCGGCGAACCGGCAATACCGGCTGTGGCAAGGAGGTTCTGCAACCCGGCGGCCAGCGGATCGGGATCGATCTCGGCCGTATAGACATAAACGGTTTCGGACAGGTTGGAGGAACGGACGTCCAGCCGTTTCGCGCAGCGGCTTGCCGCAAGCCCGTCTTCGATCATCGACAGCCGATCCTGCGGGACGAGCCGGAACACGAGTTCATAGGTCACGGGGATCAGGCTGCACTCGGATTCGATCCGCATCGTTGCATTGCCTCCTGCCGCCCCGTCGGGCGACGCCGCATTCTCGGTGGCGGGTGTGCCTGGCGCCGGGGCGGCGCTTCCGTCTCGCGCCAAGAGTGCCGCCAGGTGTTGGGCGAGCTTCACGCCCGCATCGCGACCCAGCCTTTCGGCCATGTCGGACAAGGACCGCAGCACGCAATCGCGATCCACAGGCTCACCGCATCCCTCGAACGGCACGCGAAGATCCGGGGTCTGCCCACCCAAGGGGCGGCCGCTGGCCACGTCGCGATAGGAGAGGTTTGCGGCAAGCGCCAAGTCCATGGAATGGGATTGGCCGGGTTCGGCAGCGATCGCCCGCGCATAGAGGGTCATCCGCACCAGCACGTCGGCTGACGTCTCACCGGCTTTCATGCGGGCCTGCAACTTGTCCAGGATGGCACGATCACTAGCCGCGGCATCACCGACCTCGTCGGGGACGGAGATGCCGCTGAGGCTGTTCTGGTCGAGAACGTCGAAGGCCTCATAGCCCGTCGGCTGGAGGAAGCCCGTCGCAAGCGATGAGATCATCGCAAACTTCGCTCCCGAGATCATGGCCCGCACGACCGGAGAGGAAGGCTCCAGCGCCTCCGCATCGGCGCGCTCCGGCAACAGAAGAACGCCGAGGGCCTCCGCTCGCGACGGAGATGTCGTCAGGGAGCCCAGGCCCATGGCGAGAGCGCAGGTCACGATGGATAAGCGACGGCCCCATCGGCCAGAAGCGATGCCAAGCTTCGTCATTGTGCCTGTCCTTCCTGGCCGGGGGCCGCACCGCCCGCCTCGTTCGGGTCGAGTTCGCGAAGCGCCGTGATCGCGTCCCGCTGGCCGGACGCGGCCGCCCTGCGATACCACTCCGCGGCTCGGGCCGGGTCGCGGTCGAGCCCGCCGAGCCCGTCGTGATGGAAGAGCCCCATCATGTACTGGGCGTCGGGATGCCCGTTTTCGGCGGCCCGTTCCATCCAGGTCCGGCTTTCGGCGAAGTCGCGATCGCGCGCGAGCGAGAGGCCGAACAGGAACTGGCCTGGCGGAAAGCCCTGGCGCGCGGCCGCGCGATACCAGTTCGTCGCTTCCACGGGATCCGACGCGACGCCCCGGCCCGCGCGATAATGGTCGCCGAGCGTCACCTGGGCCTCGGCATGGCCGCCCTCGGCCGCCTTGCGCAGCCATGACAGGGAGCTGGGGATATCTGCGTCGACACCCCGCCCCTCGCTGTAGATCCGCCAGAGCCGGAACCCGGCTCGCGTTTCGCCATTGGCAGCCGCCTTTTCGTACCAGCTGCGCGCCTGATCCCAGTCCTGATCGACGCCTTCGCCCGTGGCATAGGCTTCGCCCAGATTGTACTGGGCCTGGCGATCACCACGCTCGGCGGCCTGGCTCATCCAGAAGACCGCTTTCTCGATGTCGGCGGGGACACCGATCCCCGCCGCATAGAGCGAGCCGAGATTGTTCTGGGCTTCGGCCAGACCGTTTTCCGCCGCTTCCCGTGTCCAGCGAACGCCTTCTTCGAGATCCTGCGGAACACCGCGACCGTTGATGAGGGCGATGCCCAGCGCGTTCTGCGCTCCGGCATGACCCTGTTCGGCCGCCTTGCGAAACTGGATTGCCGCCAACTCGTCGAAGACCAGCGCGTCCGAGAGAAGCTGCCCGTATTCAAAGGTGAGATCGATGTCGTCGGGCGCGGCCTTCACGGCATCCTGGCATTGGAGCACCGCGTCGCCGATCGTCCGGCGATCCTGACGCGCCGTGGCGATCAGGCTCCGGCAGGTCCGGGCCAGATCGGCTTTCTCCGGGGCGATGGTGCCGGCTTGGCCGGTCTCCTTATCGGGCGCCCCCGGCGTTTGGGTAACCGGCTGCGCCCACGCCTGATGCCACGACCCGAAGGTGAGCGCCGCAAACAGGAAAGCCGCGAGCCGACCCCGGGAGATCCCGTCACCCGGACCGCTCCTGACAGCCCGAGCGCGTCGCACAAAGCATCGGTCTTCGACATCCGATTCCGCCATGCAGAACCTCCCGTTGCGGAAGATTCAGCATGGCCGATTCCGGATCAATGTCGAGAGCGAAAATTCGGCCTTCCGATCAATCCTTTGACAGCAGCCTGCGCCTCGCAGCGTTTCACTCTTCCTCTGCCACCGCCAATTGATAGGTTTCCGGGATGAAGCGGTAGCCGCCGTCGGGGAGCTTTTCGGCATAGCCCACCGCCGGGAACGGCATGTGGTAGCCGATGAAGGGAATGCGCTCCTCGGCGATCTGGTCGAAGACCCGCTTGCGGGTCGCGGTCGCCATCGCCGAATTCTGGTCGAAGCGCACCTTCCATTCCGGCTTCTGCAGCGAGGCGACGAAGTGGTTCGCCGTGTCCGCCGTCAGCCAGAGACGCTGGCCGCCGGAAGCGACTTCGAAGATCATGTGACCCGGCGAGTGGCCGAAGGCCTCCATCGCGGTGACACCTTCGACCACCGCGTCGCCATCCCCGACGAAGGTGATCTGGTCGCGCAGCGGCACGACCTTCCGCTCCACGAGCTTGGCACCGTCCGCGCGGTCGCCGGACTTCGCCTCGTCGGAGGTCCACCACTCATACTCCCGTTCGCCGACCACATATCGCGCGTTCGGGAAGGTCGGCTTGCCGCCGGACATCAGACCCTGAATGTGATCGCCGTGGAAATGCGTGATCACCACGATGGTGACGGCGTCGGTTCCGTAGCCGGCCGCCGCCATCCGCTCGACGAGCTTGCCGTAGCCATTGGCATGACCGTCTTCCCCGAAGCCCGTGTCGAACAGGATGAGGTTGTCGTCCAGTTCGACCAGCGTGGGCGTGAAGCCGTTCACATAGCGGGTCTCGGGCAGGTAGTTGGCCCGCATCAATGCCGCCATCTCGTCCTGGCTCTGATCATTGCCGAAGGTCGGATAGGGCCCGTCGCCATGGCGCGCGCCGTCGAGAACGGTGGTGATGCGCGCATCGCCAAGCGCGAAACGGTGCCAGCCAGGAGTCATTGCATTCGCCTTTTCGATCATGTCCTCGACGGCTTCGTTGGATGCCACCGTCTGTGCGCGGCCCGGCCCTGCGAAAGCGCCCGTGATGGCCATGCCTCCTGCCGCGGCCGCGCCAAGCTTCAGCGCAGCGCGACGATTGAGCCGCGGCAGACTGCTTTCGAACTTGCTCATATCCATCCCCTCCAGAAAGCCGATGGCCTCAACCCTCGCCCGACAGATGAGGCCGCCACGCATCGCGGCGGCCCAACGGAACGGGCTCCCTCACCGATTTGGCCAAACGGGGCGAAGGAGCAACGTCCGACACGCCGATTTGATACCGGAACCCTCTTCGGCCCACCGGCCCGCGCCCCTTGCCCGCCCCTTCACCCCTCCCCATTGACGCGGCCAGGCCTAGTTTGAAATGCGCTGCGGCGCAGAGCCGCCCTGCCCGGCCGTCCGGCCACGCCTTTTCTAGCCCCCAAACTCAGGCAGAGTTGTCGCGTGAAACGCATTGTCCCGATCGTTCTGGCCGTGGCCCTGTTCATGGAGAACATGGATTCCACCGTGATCGCGACATCACTCCCCGTGATCGCGGCGGAAATCGGCACGAGCCCGATCGCCCTGAAGCTGGCGCTCACCAGCTATTATGTGGCGCTGGCGATCTTCATCCCGATTTCCGGGCGCATGGCCGATCGTTTCGGTGCCAAATTCGTCTTCCGCATCGCGATCGCCGTCTTCGTCGCGGGCTCGCTTGCCTGCGCGGCGGCGGATTCGCTCGGCGGATTCGTCGCAGCACGCTTCCTGCAAGGCATGGGCGGGGCGATGATGACGCCCGTCGGCCGGCTTCTCCTGGTGCGTGCGGTGCCGAAATCCGAACTCGTCGCGGCAATGGCCTGGTTCACCATTCCCGCCCTCGTCGGCCCTTTGATCGGCCCGCCAGTCGGCGGTGCGATCGCGACCTACGCCGATTGGCGCTGGATCTTCCTGATCAATCTGCCGATCGGCATCGCCGGCATTCTGCTCGCCACGCGGTACCTGCCGGTGGTGGAGAAGGTGCCCGACGTGCGCTTCGACATTCCGGGCTTTCTCCTGTCGGGCATGGCCTGCGCCGGGATCGTCTTCGGCTTTTCCATCGTCTCGTTGCCGGCCCTGCCCCCCGAGCTCGGCATCGCCATGGCGCTCACGGGCTTCGTCACGGCCGGCTTCTTCATCCGCCATGCGAGGCGGGCGGACCATCCGGTGCTGCGTCTGTCGCTTCTGCGCGTGCCGACGCTGCGCGCGGCGATCTGGGGCGGCTCGCTGTTTCGGATCGGTTCCGGCGCCGTACCCTTCCTCCTGCCGTTGATGCTGCAACTGGGATTCGGCTACACGCCGCTCGAATCCGGCCTTCTGACCTGCGTGTCCATCGGCGGGGCGATGCTGATGAAGTTCTTGGCCAAGCCGATCCTGTGGCGCCTCGGCTTCCGCACGACACTGGTGGCGACGGCGGTGGTCGGCGGCTCGCTGACGGGTCTGATCGGCGTCTTCCGCCCGGAGACCGCGATCCCGCTGGTACTGGCTCTTCTCCTCATCGGCGGCTTTTTCCGCTCGCTGTTCTTCACCTCGCTCAACGCGCTCGCCTTCGCCGATCTCGCCAATCGGGATGCCGGCGACGCGACGGCGATGATGGGCGCGATCCAGCAGGTCTCGATCGCCACCGGCGTGGCGCTGGCGGGCGCAATCCTGGAACTCGGCGTGGTGGCTTCGGGCAGCGACACGGCGAGCCTTGCCGACTTCTCGCTGGCCTTCTTCGTCGTCGGCGGGGTGACGATCTCGGCCGCGATCGCCTTCATGCCGCTCTCGCCGGATGCCGGCGACGAGGTGGCCGGGCGTCGCGTCCCGGCGGAGTAATCCGCCCGGTCGCGGCAGCTTCTCAGCCGAGCGGGCCGGCGTCGTCGTCTTCCTCGGACACGTCCGGCTGGGGACTGCCCCGGAAGCCTTTGGCGAGGATGTAGAGTTCGACCGAACCGTCGCGCGAAGCCGGCGGCTTGACGTGGTGGACCGAGGTGAAGTTGCGCTTGAGCAGGGTCAGAAGCTCGTTCTCGGTGCCGCCCTGGAAGGTCTTGGCGAGGAAGTGACCGCCGGGTCTCAGGGTGCGGATCGCGAAATCGGCTGCGACTTCGCACAGATGCATGGTCCTCAGATGATCCGTCCGGCGATGGCCGGTCGTCGGCGCCGCCATGTCGGACAGAACGATGTCGGGCTTGCGGCCCAGCGTCTCGATGAGCTTGTCGGGCGCGTCGTCGTCGAGGAAGTCCATTTCCAGGATGGTGGCGCCGGAGACCGGCTCGACGGCGAGATAGTCGATCCCGACCACGCCGACGGCATCCTTGTTCGAGCCCGTGCGCTCCACGGCCACCTGCGACCAGCCGCCAGGCGCGGCCCCGAGATCGACCACGCCCTGGCCCGATTTCAGAAGCTTGTAGCGGTCGTCGATCTCGATCAGCTTGTAGGCCGCCCGCGAGCGATAACCGTCGGCCTTTGCCCGCCGCACGTAAGGATCGTTCAGCTGCCGCTCCAGCCAGCGGCGGGACGACGCCTTGACGCCGCGCTTCTTCTTGACTCGGACATTCATGCCGCGATCGCCGCTGCCTGCAGCCATTATCGCCCCCTCTGCGCGCTGTTGCGCCGGCGCCAGACACCGTCGGCGACCATCATTTCGGTCAGCAGCCCTTCGCGCAACCCGCGATCGGCCACCCTGAGGGTCTTCGACGGCCAGACCCGCCGGATCGCCTCCAGGATCGCACAGCCGGCCAGCACGAGATCGGCCCGGTCGGATCCGATACAGGGATTGGCCACCCGCTCTTCGAAGCTCCAGCCGGCGATCTTGGCCACCAGCTGATCCGCCTCTTCCGAGGTGAGCCACAGCCCGTCGACCTGGCGCCGGTCGTAGCGTTCCAGATCGAGATGGACACCGGCGAGGGTCGTCACCGTGCCGGACGTGCCCAGAAGGTGGAAGTGATCGCCGCCGATGAGATCGTTGAGACGATCCCGGCCAGGAAACTGGTCGAGGAGTTCGACCGTCTCGGCGATCATCGTCTCGAAGAGTTCGGGCGTCACGTTGCGGCCGCCATGGCGCTCGGCAAGAGTGACGACGCCGACGGGGAGCGATGTCCAGGCGACGATGCGGCTGGCGAAGCGGCGGGTGCGGGGACCGCGCAGGTCGAGAAGCGCGATCTCGGACGAGCCGCCGCCGATGTCGAACAGAACCGCCCCTCGCGCACGGCTGTCGATCAGCGAGCCACAGCCGGAAACCGCAAGACGGGCCTCGGTCTCGCGATCGACGATCTCCAGTTTCAGGCCGGTCTTGTGCTCGACTTCCTCGATGAATTCCGGCCCGTTGGCGGCGGCGCGGCAGGCCTCCGTCGCGATCAGCCGGGCCCGGGTGACATCGCGCGCCGAGAGCTTCTGGGCGCAGACGCCGAGAGCCGCCGTCGCCCGCTCCATGGCGCCGCGCGACAGACTGCCGGTCCGCCCCAGGCCCTCGCCGAGACGAACGATGCGAGAAAAGGCGTCGATCACGCGGAACTGGCCCGGCCGCGTGGGAATGGCGATCAGAAGCCGGCAGTTGTTGGTGCCGAGATCGAGCGCGGCATAGACGGGGGCCGGCGGCCGCGTATCCGCGCTGGCGGCAACGGCCCTGCTCCCGCCCGTTGGAGACGGGGATGGGGACGGCCCCTTGCGCCAGGGCTTGGCCGCATTGGCGAGACGGGCGTCACCGGGTGGAGCTTCCTGCTTTCGGACAGACTCCTCCCGTTTGCCGCCAGCGCCCTTGCGCGCGCCACGCGGCATACCGCCCGGTCCCGGCTTCCTGCTTGCGGTCTTCCGCTTCGGCGGAAGCTCGGCAGGCTCCTGGCCGGTCTTTGCCTTGCTCTTGCGACGCCGCCGGCGCTGGCGCTTGGTCAGCCGCCGGTCGTCGTTCGCGGGAGTCATCGCGCGCCCGTCGTCGCGCGAATCATGTGCGCCATCGTCGCCCGCCTCGGCGTCGCGACGATCGGCTGATCGACTGTTTTCCCTCCGCGGCCAGTCTTCGGCCTTGGAGGCGAAATCTTCACGATTCACATGCGCCGGCGGCCGATTTCTCCCCACACTGTCATGGTCACTCACACGTTCTCTCCGGCGTGGAACTGCCGTCAAAGCGTTCCTTCGCCTTTCGTTACTGCTTCGCGTCAAGTCTAACAGTCCATGGACGAAGCACAAGGCCGGGCACCGACCGGAGCGGGCCGCAACACGGTTTTGAACGCAACGAAGGGGCCCGAGGGCCCCTTCGTATCATGTCTGAAATGGGAGTTCGAAACGGTCAGGCGCGGCCCACCGCAAACTCCGGATAGGCTTCCACGCCGACTTCCGTGCGGTCGAGGCCGAGCGCCTCTTCCTCTTCGGAGACCCGAATGCCCATGACCGCCTTGAGGATGCCCCAGACGATCAGGCTGGCGACGAAGGCGAAGATGCCATAGGCCACGATGCCGATCAGCTGGACGCCGAAGGTCGCATCGCTGTTGGAAGCCGGGACGATGATCGTGCCCCAGATACCGGCCAGAAGGTGGACCGGGATGGCGCCGACCACGTCGTCGATCTTCAGCTTGTCGAGAAGCGGCACGGTGAAGACCACGATGACGCCACCGACGGCACCCACGATGATCGCCCAGAGCGGCGACGGGGCCAGCGGCTCGGCCGTAATCGATACGAGACCCGCCAGAGCGCCGTTGAGCACCATGGTCACGTCGACCCGGCGATAGATCACCTGCAGGAGGATCAGCGTCGCAACCACGCCACCGGCGGCGGCGAGATTGGTGTTGGCGAAGATCCGCGACACGTCGGACACGTCGTTGATCGTGCCCATGGCGAGCTGCGAAGCGCCGTTGAAGCCGAACCAGCCGAGCCACAGGATGAAGGTGCCGAGCGTGGCGAGCGGGATCGACGAGCCCGGCATGGCGACGCCATGACCATCCTTGGAGAAGCGGCCCTTGCGCGCGCCGAGCAGAAGCGCACCGGCAAGTGCGGCCCAGCCGCCGACCGAGTGCACCAGCGTCGAACCGGCGAAGTCCTGGAAGCCCATTTCCTGCAGCCAGCCGGCACCCCACTTCCACGAACCGGCGATCGGGTAGATGAAGCCGGTGAGGACGACGGTGAAGATCAGGAACGGCCAGAGCTTGATGCGCTCGGCGAGCGTGCCGGAGACGATCGAGGCGGCGGTCGCCACGAAGACCATCTGGAAGAACCAGTCGGACGCCGTCGAATAGCCGGTATCGAGGGCGTTACCGCCGACCGGATCCCACGCGTAAGGCGCGAAAGAGCCGATATAGCCGCCGTTCACGTCGGTGTACATCAGGCTGTAGCCGACGATCCAGTACATGATGCCGGCGATCGAATAGAGCGCGATGTTCTTCAGACACTGCATCGAGACGTTCTTGGAACGCACGAGACCGGCTTCGAGCATGGCGAAGCCTGCGGCCATCCACATGACCAGGAAACCGCCGATCAGGAAGAGCAGCGTGTTGAAGATGTACGCGACTTCCGCAGAAGGCGCTGTGGACGCCGCGGCGGCATCGGCCGCAGGCGCGGCAGCCGCTGCGTCGGCGGCAGCCGGAGCCGCATCCTGGGCGAAGGCCGCTGTGGCGAACAGGCCGCCCAGAAGACCGGCGGCGTAAATGGCGTGTTTTACTCGCATCAGTTGGTCAGATCCCTATCAAAGTGCGTTCGCGTCGGTTTCGCCGGTACGGATCCGGACGGCCTGATCGATTCCGAAGACAAAGATCTTGCCGTCGCCGATCTGGCCGGTCTTGGCCGCCTGCTGGATCGCGTCGACCGCGCGATCGACCATGTCCATCGGCACGGCGACCTCGATCTTGAGCTTCGGCAGAAAGCTCACGGCATATTCGGTGCCGCGGTAGATCTCCGTGTGGCCCTTCTGCCGGCCGTAGCCTTTGACCTCGGTGACGGTCAGACCCTGGATTCCAATGCCGGTCAGCGCTTCACGCACCTCGTCCAGCTTGAATGGCTTGATGATCGCCATCACGATTTTCATGTTCACCTCGAACCTTGGGCGGCATCGTCTTCGACGCCGTGTTGAGCCACTCCCCGCCCTGGACAAATGCCCTCACGGTACGACCCCCTAGATTCAAGGCGCGTGCCAAACTGGTCATCGCCCCCGAGAGATGCGGTAAAAGCACGGTGAATCGTCCGTGCGGCAAACGATGATCGGGTTGAAGGGCTGAAAATTGCGCAGGCAATTTGCACAAGATGTGTTCAAATGCCTGTTTCGAGGTCAGATTACGAGCGCTATGCAACCACCGCTTCGCACTGCGAGAGCAAGCCTTGCCGTCCCACATCCATGAAATCGGGAGCCCGACTGCGGGATAGCGGCAAGGGGGGTGCGCGCATCCGGCGCGGGCCGGGGCAAATTGAAAGTCCGTCTCTTGCGCCTACCGTCCAGGCGATGCACCAGCCTTCGCGCCGCCGGTCGGGCCTGATCGACCGGATCCTCGCCTTCTCGATTTTCGCCCTCGCAATCGGCCTGTTCGCGCCGCCGGAGAGCACGGCACAGACGAGCGGAGATGCCACCGGCACTGCCGCTGCACCTCAACCCTTCATCGTCGCGACACGGGTCGCGCCACCCTTCGCCATGCAGGAGCAAGACGGCGAATGGTCAGGCATCTCGATCTGGCTCTGGAATGCGATCGCCGCCGATCTCGGAATCGAGACACGCTTTGAGGAGGCGAGCCTTGCCGACATGGTGGCGGGTGTCGCCGACGGCCGCTTCGATGCCAGCATCGCCGCTCTCACCATCACGCCCGAGCGCGAGGCCGTGGTCGACTTCAGTCATCCCTTCTACACGACCGGCTTCGGCATCGCGGTTCAGCGCGAGGCTGCCGGCTGGCTTGGGCTTCTCGGCCGCATCTTCACCTGGAGCTTCTTCCAGGCGGTAGCGGCGCTGGCCGCGCTTCTCGGCGTGATCGGCTTCTTCTTCTGCCTGGCCGAGCGCCATCGCAACCGCGAGGAGTTCGGCGGCTCGTTCCTGAAGGGGCTCGGCTCCGGGTTCTGGTTCGCGGCCGTGACGATGACGACGGTCGGCTATGGCGACAAGGCGCCGCGAACGGTGGCCGGCCGGCTAATCGCGCTCGTCTGGATGTTCGGCGCGATCCTGATCATCTCGACCTTTACGGGCATGATCGCCTCCGCGCTCACCAGCGAGCGGCTGTCGGAGCGGGTCGAAAATCCGGAGGATCTTTCGAGCGTCGTGGTCGGCTCCGTCCCCGGCACTTCCAGCGAGAACTGGCTCATCTCGCGGCGTGTCGGCTTCGAGGGCTTCGATTCGGTGGCCGATGGTCTGGACGCGCTGGAACGGGGCGCGATCGGCGCCTTCGTCTACGACAAGCCGCTTCTGCAATATCTGGTGAATGAAGAACATGGCACGACGCTCGACGTCCTCCCCGGCACCTATGGCCGGCAGGACTACGGCATCGCGCTCCCGCCCGGCAGCCCGTATCGCGAAGGAATCAACCGCGCGCTTCTCGAGATCATCGAGAGCGAAGCTTATGGCGACGTGGTCTTCGGGGAGCTTGGCGCGGAAGAATGACGCCGGCCCGCGGCCCGGACGAGAGGTCCGTCGATGCCGGCGGGCGAAGGGTGGGAGGCTGGCACGGCGACCCGTGCCATAGCTCGTTAGGGCTGCTTCCTTCCGGACCTGACCCGGTTGGCGAGTGGCTCGTCCACCACCAACCTCCCGGCCCTCCATATCGTCGATCATGCTTCTAAATGCAACCCGTGCAAAAGGGAGACTTGACGCCATGCGCCGTTTCGAACTCGACCCGCGGCTTGCCGCCGATACCGGCGCGATCGGAACGCTCGGCCTGTGCACCCTGCGGCTGATGAACGACCGGCGCTGGCCCTGGCTGATCCTCGTGCCGCAACGAAACGATTTGAGCGAGATCTTCGAACTCACCCCTCTCGACCAGACCATGCTGACTTTCGAGACCAATCTGGTCGCCGAGGCGCTGAAGGCGGAAACCGGAGCGGTCAAGATCAATGTCGCAGCGCTCGGCAATGTCGTCTCGATGCTGCATGTCCATGTGGTGGCCCGGAACCCGGGCGATGCCAACTGGCCGGGCCCGATCTGGGGGCACGGGACCGCCGAACCCTACGGGACGGACGAACTCACCGAGACCTGCGAGCGCTTCGCTCGCACGATCCTCAAGGCATGAGATGACGACATCGAAGGCTGCACCTCTTCAGGTGGGCGAATTCGATGACTTTCGAAAAAAGGACGGACCATGCTTGAGGAAATGAGCCGCCACACCGGTTTTTCCGGAAACCGGCTGCGACGCGACGGCGAGCTGAGAACCTCGGAGAGCTTGGGCCTCGCGATCGCCGACCCGCAGGCACGGTTCTATCTCGCCGCCGGCGGCCGCTTCCTGGTGGCGACCGACGGCGACCAGTTGGAGGCGCGGTTCGCGGCGGATCGGGCCGAAGCGCTGGGGGCCGATCTCTCCGAAAGCATCCTCCTCGGCTATGAGGCGACGAACGCGCCGGTGCTGGCCGCAGCGATCGCCCCGCGCGACGACTACGGCGCCGGCCTGGCCGCCATGGATCTACGCGCGATCGGCATGGAAGGCCGCTTCGATCCCGACACCGAAGGCCAACTCGCCCAAGCCGCCCATCTCGTCACCTGGCATGCCAAGCATCAGTTCTGCGGCGTCTGCGGCGCGAAAACCCGCTCGGAAGCCGCCGGCTACCGGCGCGAATGCACGGCTTGCGACAATGTCGTCTTTCCGCGGATCGATCCGGTGACGATCATGCTCGTCCATGACGGCAAGGGACGCTGCGTGCTTGGGCGGCAGCCGCGCTTTCCGGAGAAATTCTGGTCGTGTCTGGCTGGTTTCGTCGAGCCGGGCGAAACGCTGGAAGACGCCGTGAGGCGCGAAACCCTCGAGGAAGCGGGGCTCGAAGTCGGGCCCGTCCGATTTCTGGCCTCGCAGCCCTGGCCGTTTCCCGGCAATCTGATGATCGGCTGCATGGCTCTGGCCAAATCCGCCGAGATCGTCTTCGACGACCGCGAATTGGAGGCCTGCCGCTGGTTCGACCGCGACGAGGTGGCCGCGATGTTCGCGGCTCAGCATCCCGATGGGCTGTCGGTTCCCAAACCCTTCGCCATCGCCCATCATCTGATCAAGGCGTTCGTCGACGGGGTCTGATCCTGCGGGTCAGTTCCGCGGTTTGAAGCTCCAGTCCCCGGTTCCAAGCGCCGGGCCGGCGCGCTCAGTCGTCAGAGGACTCCGCGAAAACCGGATCGGCGTGCGCAGGCCGGCGATGCCCTCGGGCGCGATCTTGAGGCCGCGTGCCTCGATCTGCGGCTCGGCCAACGCTTCCGCCACGGTGTTGATCGATCCCGCCGGCACGCCCGCCGCCTCCATCGCGCCGATCAGATCCGCGCGGCTCCGCCGCTCCGTCGCGGCCGCGATCATCGGGCAGAGGGTGTCACGGTTGGCGACCCGTGCCGGATTGGTGCCGTAGTCGGGATTTTCGGCGAGACCATCCAGCGCCAGAACCCGGCAGAGCGCGGCGAACTGCCGGTCATTGCCGCAGGCGATGATGAGATGGCCGTCCGAGGCCGGGAAGACCTGATAGGGCACGATGTTCGGATGGGCGTTGCCGAGGCGATGGGGCACCATACCACCGAGCAGATGGTTGGTGGCCTGATTGGCAAGCACCGCGACGCCGCAGTCGAGAAGCGAGAGATCGATCCGCTGCCCCTTCCCTGAGCGCTCGCGCTCGGCCAGCGCTGCCTGCACGGCGATGACGCCGTAGAGCCCGGTGAAGATGTCGATCCAGGCGACGCCCACCTTCTGCGGTTCGCCCTCGGGATCGCCGGTGAGATCCATGATCCCGCACATCCCCTGGATCAGGAAATCGTAGCCCGGCTGGGCCGCCCGCGGCCCGTCCTGGCCGAAACCCGTGACCGAGACATAGATCAGGCGCGGATTGCGCGCGGCCAGGGTCTCGTAGTCGAGGCCGAACTTGGCGAGGCCACCGACCTTGAAGTTCTCGATGACGATATCGGCTTCGGCGATGAGATCCTGCAGCCGGGCGCGGTCCTTTGGATCAGAGAAATCGCAGGCGACCGACGTCTTGCCGCGGTTGGCGGCGTGGAAATAGGCCGAGACGGTTTCCGAACCGCCGTCACCCCGCGGCCGCTCGATGAAGGGTGGGCCCCAGCGGCGGGTGTCATCACCCTCCGGGGCCTCGACCTTGATCACCTCGGCGCCGAGATCGGCGAGCGTCTGGCCGATCCATGGGCCGGCGAGGATGCGGGCGAGTTCGACGACCCGAAGACCCCGATGCGGCGCACCGCTCATTCTCAGAAGAAGGCCTGCAGGCCGGTCTGCGCCTTGCCGAGGATCAGCGCGTGGACGTCGTGGGTACCCTCATAGGTGTTGACGGTCTCGAGGTTCTGGGCGTGGCGCATGACGTGATACTCGGCCATGATGCCGTTGCCGCCGTGCATGTCGCGGGCCTGGCGCGCGATATCGAGCGCCTTGCCGCAATTGTTGCGCTTGACCAGCGAGATCATCTCCGGCGCGAAGCGGCCCTCGTCCATCAGCCGCCCCACCCGGAGCGAGCCCTGGAGCCCAAGCGCGATCTCGGTCTGCATGTCGGCGAGCTTCTTCTGGAAGAGCTGGGTCGCGGCGAGCGGGCGATCGAACTGCTTGCGCTCCAGGCCATAGGCGCGGGCGCGGAACCAGCAGTCCTCGGCCGCGCCCATCGTGCCCCAGGAAATGCCGTAGCGTGCCCGGTTGAGACAGCCGAACGGCCCGCTCATGCCCGAGACGTTCGGCAGAAGTGCCGATTCCGGCACCTCGACGCCATCCATGACGATCTCGCCGGTGACGGAGGCGCGCAGGCTCAGCTTGCCCTCGATCTTCGGCGCCGACAGGCCCTTCATGCCCTTCTCCAGGATGAAGCCGCGCACCTTGCCGTCATGGGCCGCCGATTTCGCCCAGACGACGAAGACGTCGGCAATCGGCGAATTGGAAATCCACATCTTGGCGCCCGACAGGCGATAACCGCCGTCGATCTTCTCGGCCCGCGTCTTCATCCCGGCGGGATCGGAGCCCGCATCCGGCTCGGTAAGCCCGAAACAGCCGATGAACTCGCCGCTTGCCAGCTTCGGCAGATAGGTCGCCTTCTGCTCCTCGCTGCCATAGGCGTAGATCGGGAACATCACCAGCGAGGACTGCACCGACATCATCGAGCGATAGCCGGAATCGACGCGCTCCACCTCGCGGGCGACGAGGCCATAGGCGACATAGGAGGCGGCGGCCCCGCCATACTCTTCCGGCAGGGTCACGCCGAGCAGACCGGCCTCGCCCATCTCCTTGAAGATCTCCGGCTCGACGCGCTCTTCCAGATAGGCCTTCTCCACCCGCGGCAGCAGCCGGTCGGCGGCAAAGGCCGCCGCGGCATCGCGGATCATCCGCTCGTCTTCGGTGAGCTGTTCGTCCAGGAGAAACGGGTCGGACCACGAAAACGCCTGACCCTTGTGTGCGCTCGCCGACATCCGGCTGGCTCCTTCGATTCGACAATGATGCTTCGATCCTGTCTTCGGGCAGATCGGGCAAGGATGCAAATCAACCGGAGCATGCGGGCTCCTGGTTGCCGGGAGACGGGCCCTTTGCGGCCGATCGCGACGGTTGATCCGGTCCGTCCCTCGGGCCTCGCAACCGGTGTCATTCCAAAATTTTCCCGCGCCTGCCAAAGCCGCTTGAACTCAATTTAGAATGACTCTAAATAAGGCTCCGAGACAGTTTGGAACCGCTCCAAACAGAAAATTCAAGAAGGAGAAACGCCATGGCCCTCGTCGCCGCCAAGATGGAGCCCACCGCCAAGCAGGAGATCGTCGAGGGGCTGACCCAGGCTCTGGCCGAGACGGCAGTCGAGACCCTGAAGGCGCAGAACTTCCACTGGAACGTCACCGGCATGGCCTTCGGCCCGCTGCACGACCTGTTCCAGAAGATCTACGAGGATCATTTCGAGGGTCAGGACTTCCTCGCCGAGCGCATCAAGGCGATGGACGAGCATGCCGAAGGCCGGATGAGCGTCTTCCTGGAGCGCTCGGCCATCACCGAGCACGACGGCAAGACCGACGCCAAGACGATGATCGAGGTCCTGATGAAGGATCAGGAGACGCTGTCCTCGACGCTCTCGGCGCTGGCCGAAGTCGCCGACCAGCATGGCGACTACGCCACCAACGACATGGCCACCGCCCGAATCGAGGCCCACGACAAGTTCGCCTGGATGCTGCGCGCCCATCTCAAGAACTCGGCCGGCTGAGCCGGTTTTCGCCAGCCAGTCGGTTCCATGCTGGCATGAATCATTCGGCCGCCGCGATGCCCAAGGCCTCGCGGCGGCCGAACTGTTTTCTGCGCGGTGTTTCAGCGCGACATGAACACCGGCACGGTCATGTGCTGGAGGATGTGACGGGTCACGCCGCCGAACAGCATTTCGCGAATACGCGAATGGCCGTAGCAGCCCATCACCAGAAGGTCCGATCCGGCATCGGAAAGGCTCGACAGGAGGTCGTCGCCCACCGAGATCTCGCCGCTATAGGAGACCGCCGCCTCGATCTTCGCGCCATGGCGGGCGAGCACCAGCGCCAGATCGTCGGCCGGGGCGAGCCCCGCCTTGGCCGGCAGCCGGTGCGGGTCGACCGCCAGAATGCGCACCTCCTCGGCCTGAGCAATCAGCGGGATCGCGTCGAACGCCGCCCGTGCGGCTTCGCGTGTGCCGTTCCAGGCGATCATCACCCGCCGCGCGACGTCGGTGAACCGGCCGGCATAGGGCACGAACAGAAGCGGCCGCCCGGTCTCGATCAGAACGTCGGTCACCAGCGCCCCACCGTTCCACTCCGACGTATGCGGCTGGCCGGCGACGATCAGATCGGCGCAGAGAGCATGGCGGGTAACGGCACGGGCGTAATTGGCGTCGACCGGCTCCTCCACCCGCCATTCCGCCGAGAGGCCGGCCGCGTCCACACGCTGCTTGAAGCGATCGCGCACCGCATCGGCCGTCTTGCGCAAGGCGCGCTTGGTTTCCTCCAGATAGGTGACGGAGACCTCGGTCGCGAGATTGACGAAGACGCTCGGCGTGACGTGAAGCCCGACCAGATGCGCCTCGTGCCGCTCGGCGAGCGGCAAAGCGAGATCGAGAATGCCGTCGATCCGCTCGAGATTGTCGAGACAGACCAGAATCGTCTTGTACATGGCTGAGCTCCCGTCCATGGCGGCCGATCACGAGATGGATCGACTTCTCGAAGAGCTTCCTAACCGGAAGGTGCACTCGGCTCCTTGACTTGCGTCAAACGGCAAGCGCCAGGAAGCGCAAAGGCGGCGGCCCTGAGGACCGCCGCCGATGAATTCGATCGCTGCTGCAAAAAGGCCGCCTGCCCTACTCCGCCGCGACGCCCATGCGCATCTTCTCCATCTCGCGGAGCGCGCGCCGGTACTCGACCGGCATGACCTTCACGAAGCGCGGTCGGTAGCTCTCCCAATTGTCGAGCATCTCCCTGGCGCGGGTGGAGCCCGTGTAGTGGAAATGGTTCGAGATCAGCTGGAACAGCCGCTCGTCGTCATGGCGCGTCATGTCGGAGGAGACGTCGACCCGGCCCTTGTGCTGGAGGTCGCCGCCATGGTGGTGGAGCTTTTCCAGAAGGTCGTCCTCCTCCGGCACCGGCTCCAGATCGACCATCGCCATGTTGCAGCGCTCGGCGAAGTCGCCGAGTTCGTCATAGACATAGGCGACGCCGCCGGACATGCCGGCCGCGAAGTTGCGACCCGTCTGGCCGAGGATGACGACGACACCGCCGGTCATGTATTCGCAGCCATGGTCACCGACGCCTTCGACGACCGCGATCGCACCGGAATTGCGCACGGCGAAGCGCTCGCCGGCGACGCCCCGGAAATAGCACTCACCCGAAATCGCCCCGTAGAGCACGGTGTTGCCGACGATGATCGACTCCTCCGGCACGATTTTCGCCTGCGGCTTCGGCTTGACGATCAGCTTGCCGCCGGAAAGCCCCTTGCCGACATAGTCATTGCCTTCGCCGGTCAGTTCGAAGGTGATGCCGCGCGCAAGGAAGGCGCCGAAGCTCTGGCCGGCCGTGCCGTCGAGCTTCACCGTGATCGTGTCGTCGCGCAGGCCCTTGAGGCCGAAGCGCTTGGCAAGTTCGCCGGACAGCATCGCCCCCGTCGACCGATCGACATTGATGATCTTGGTCTCGATCGTCACGGCCTGGCGCGCCGTCAGGGCCGGCTCGGCTTCGGCGATCAGCTTGCGGTCGAGAATGTCGTCGATCGGATGCTTCTGGCGCTCGGTCCAGCGAAGCTGCTCCGGCTCGCCCTGCGGCTTGAAGAAGACGCCGGTGAAGTCGAGGCCCTTGGCCTTCCAGTGGTCGATCATCTCCTTCTTGTCGAGAAGCTGGGACTGGCCGATCAGTTCGGCCAGATGCTTCACGCCGAGGGACGCCATGATCTGGCGCACCTCTTCCGCGACATAGAAGAAGTAGTTGATCACATGCTCCGGCGCGCCCTTGAAGCGCTTGCGCAGCACCGGATCCTGTGTGGCGACGCCCACCGGACAGGTGTTGAGGTGACACTTCCTCATCATGATGCAGCCGGCGGCGATCAGCGGCGCGGTCGAGAAGCCGAACTCGTCGGCCCCCAGAAGCGCCCCGATGATCACGTCCCGACCGGTTCTGAGGCCGCCGTCGACCTGCAGGCAGACCCGCGAGCGCAGGCCGTTGAGCACCAGCGTCTGCTGGGTCTCGGCGAGGCCCATTTCCCACGGCGAACCGGCATGCTTTATCGAGGTCAGCGGCGAGGCGCCGGTGCCGCCGTCATAGCCGGCGATGATGATGTGATCGGCACGCGCCTTGGCGACGCCGGCGGCGACCGTGCCACAGCCGACTTCCGAGACGAGCTTGACCGAGATGTCGGCCGCCGAGTTGACGTTTTTCAGATCGTAGATCAGCTGCGCCAGATCCTCGATCGAATAGATGTCGTGGTGCGGCGGCGGCGAGATCAGGCCGACACCCGGCGTCGAATGCCGGGTCTTGGCGATGGTCGCGTCCACCTTGTGACCGGGCAACTGCCCGCCCTCGCCGGGCTTGGCGCCCTGCGCGACCTTGATCTGCAGCATGTCGGCATTA
The DNA here is from genome assembly GCF_024359545.1 of Jiella marina. Taxonomy (GTDB): domain Bacteria; phylum Pseudomonadota; class Alphaproteobacteria; order Rhizobiales; family Rhizobiaceae; genus Jiella. The sequence continues at coordinate 76,540 of NZ_JAKQZG010000008.1, read as the reverse complement.
ACGAGATATTCCGTCGTCACGCCGAAACGGCCGGAGGCGATCTGCTTGATCGCCGAGCGCTCGGGGTTCGGCGAGCCGTCGCGCAGTGGCAGGAAGCGGTCGGATTCCTCGCCGCCCTCGCCCGTGTTCGACTTGCCGCCGATCTGGTTCATGGCGCGGGCGAGCGTGGTGTGAGCTTCACGCGAGATCGAGCCGAAGGACATGGCGCCGGTGCAGAAGCGCTTGACGATCTCCTTGGCCGGCTCGACCTCATCGATCGAAATCGGAGCGCGGCCGGCCTCCTCGGCCGACTTGATGCGGAAGAGGCCACGAATGGTGGAGGTCTCCACCGAGGCCTCGTTGACCATCTTCGCGTAGTCTTCGTACTTCTCGTACGATCCCGTGCGCACGGCGTGCTGCAGCGTCGCGACAGCATCGGGCGACCACATGTGGCTCTCGCCGCGCATGCGGTAGACATATTCGCCGCCGACTTCGAGCGACCGCTTCAGCACCGGATCGTCGGAGAAGGCCCGCAGGTGCCGCTCGACGCTTTCGCGCGCGACCTCTTCCAGGCCGACGCCCTCGATCGTGGTCGCCGTGCCGGTGAAATAGTGCTGCACGAAGTCAGACTTCAAACCGACGATGTCGAAGATCTGGGCGCCGCAATAGGACTGGTAGGTCGAGATGCCCATCTTGGACATGACCTTGAGGATGCCCTTGCCGATCGACTTGATGTAGCGGGTCACCACCTCGTTGGGATCGACCTCGGGCGGGAACTCGCCCTTCTTGTGCATTTCGAGCAGCGTGTCGAAGGCAAGATAGGGGTTGATCGCCTCGGCGCCGTAGCCGGCGAGGCAGGCGAAATGATGCACCTCGCGCGGCTCGCCCGACTCGACGACGAGGCCGGCAGCGGTCCTCAGACCCTTGCGGATCAGGTGATGATGGACGGCCGCGCAGGCCAGCAGTGCCGGAATCGGCACCCGGTCCGGTCCGACCTGGCGGTCCGACAGGATGATGATGTTGTAGCCGCCGACGACCGCCGCCTCGGCCCGCTCGCAAAGCCGTTCGAGCGCGCCCACCATGCCGGCGGAGCCCTGCTCGGCCGGATAGGTCATGTCGATGGTCTTGGTGTCGAAGCGGTCCTCGGTGTGGCCGATATTGCGGATCTTTTCGAGATCGCCATTGGTCAGGATCGGCTGGCGCACCTCGAGCCGCTTCTTGCGCGAGGAGCCCTCCAGATCGAAGATGTTCGGCCGCGGCCCGATGAAGGAGACGAGGCTCATCACCAGCTCTTCGCGGATCGGATCGATGGGCGGGTTCGTGACCTGGGCGAAGTTCTGCTTGAAATAGGTGTAGAGCAGCTTCGACTTCTTCGACATCGCCGAGATCGGCGTGTCGGTGCCCATGGAGCCGATCGCCTCCTGGCCGGTGGTCGCCATCGGCGCCATCAGCGTGCGGGTGTCCTCGATCGAATAGCCAAAGGCCTGCTGGCGATCCAGAAGCGAGACGTCGGAGCGCGAGGCGCGGGGCGCCACGGGCTTCAGCTCCTCCAGAATGATCTGGGTGTTCTTCAGCCAGTCGCGATAGGGGTTGGCGCCGGCGATCTCGTGCTTGATCTCGCCATCATCGATGATCCGGCCCTTTTCGAGGTCGATCAGCAGCATGCGGCCCGGCTGCAGCCGCCACTTCTTGACGATGCGCTCCTCCTCGACGGCAAGCGTACCGGCCTCGGAGGCCATGATCACCAGATCGTCGTCGGTGACGATGTAGCGCGCCGGGCGAAGGCCGTTGCGGTCCAGCGTCGCACCGATCTGCCGGCCGTCGGTGAAGGCGACGGCCGCCGGCCCGTCCCAGGGCTCCATCAGCGCGGCGTGATACTCGTAGAAGGCCTGGGTGTCCTTGGCCATCTGCTTGTTGCCGGCCCAGGCTTCGGGGATCAGCATCATCATCGCATGGGTCAGCGAATAACCGCCCTGGACGAGGAATTCGAGCGCGTTGTCGAAGCAGGCGGTGTCCGACTGACCTTCGTAGGAGATTGGCCAGAGCTTGGAGATGTCGTTGCCGAAGAGTTCGGAATCGACCGAAGCCTGGCGGGCGGCCATCCAGTTGACGTTGCCGCGCAGCGTGTTGATCTCGCCGTTATGGGCGACCATCCGGTAGGGATGGGCGAGCTTCCAGGACGGGAAGGTATTGGTCGAAAAGCGCTGATGGACGAGGGCGAGAGCGGTCTCGAAGCGCTCGTCCTTCAGGTCCTTGTAGTAGGCGCCGAGCTGGTAGGACAGGAACATGCCCTTGTAGACGATCGTCCGCGAGGACAGCGAGACCACGTAGAACTCGGTGTCTTCCTTCTTGGACTCCTGATAGATCCGGCCCGAGACCACCTTGCGCAGGATATAGAGGCGGCGCTCGAACTCGTCGTCGCTGGTGATCGAAGGCGAGCGGCCGATGAAGATCTGGCGGTGGACCGGCTCGGTCGCGACGATCTCGGGCGCCTTGGAAAGCGATTCATTGGTCACCGGCACGTCGCGCCAACCGAGAACGGACTGGCCTTCTTCCCGCACGACCTCCTCGAAGACGGCCTCGACCTGGCGGCGACGCTCGGCATCCTGCGGCAGGAACACGTGGCCGACGCCGTAGTGCCCTGGCTCGGGAAGCGTCACGCCCTGCGCAGCCATTTCCTCGACGAAGAGCCGATGCGGGATCTGCAGCAGCATGCCGGCGCCGTCGCCCATCAGGGGATCGGCGCCCACCGCACCGCGATGGGTGAGGTTCTCGACGATCTCGATGCCCTTCTGGACGATCGAGTGAGACTTCACGTTCTTCATGTGGGCGATGAAGCCGACACCGCAGGCGTCGCGCTCGTTGCGGGGATCGTAGAGACCGACCCGTTCACCGCGCAGCGCCGCCGCGCGCGGGTCGCCGCCCAGCTCGGTGATCTTGGTGTCGATGGCCTCGCCGCTCATTGGCGTCTTCTTGGGCGTCATCATGGTCATCGCCTCATCTCCCGTCGTCGCGCCGCCCCAACGGACGCGAAGTCCAGCCCGGCCCACCGCCTGCGGCCCGGATATCGTCTCGGGCGCGCATTCGATGTCCAGGCATCGGTTTCGTCAAGCCGGCCTTATGACACGGCCGTCCCTGTCAGGATAGAACGTGGCCCGCAGGCTTTTTGGCGCCGTTAGGCGCTCTGGGGTCCACCAGCCTATTTTATGGCAGCATTACTGTCCTATCCGAGGCAATATGGCAGAACTCGGCTTTCGCTGCAAGCCGCCGCCTCAAACGGCTCGCGACCAGCGTATTTCGACGGTTCTCCCGCGATAATGCACCGCCCGAACTGACTCGAGACCACGACAGCACGGCAAAACACCGACGTCCGGAGAAGACCGCGCAGGTTGCGATTTCCCGATGCCACCGATCGCCAGGCCGCCCATCTTGCTCCAGATTGCAGCGCAGTATAGGCGTCGGCGATGATCTTTGCTTCCGACAACTGGTCCGGCGCTCACCCGGCAATCAACGCGGCCATCGCGAAACATGGCGACGGCATGGCCCGCGCCTATGGAACCAGCGACCTCGACAAGGCGGTGGAAAAGCGCTTCGACGAGATCTTCGAGCGAGAGGTGGCCGTCTTCTTCGTCGGCACCGGCACCGCAGCGAACTCCCTTTCCTTCGCCGCGGTCAACCGGCCCGGCGGCGTCGTCATGTGCCACCGCGAGGCGCATGTCATCGAGGACGAATGCGGTGCGCCGGAATTCTTCACCCATGGCGCGCGCATGGCCCCGGTCGACGGACCGAACGGGCTGATCGACCCGCGGAACCTCAAGCGTGAGATCGCCCGCTTCAAGCCGGATTTCGTCCATGCCGGACAGCCCATGGCAGTCTCGATCAGCCAGCCCGGCGAGGCCGGCACGCTCTACAGCGCCGAGGAGATCGAGACGATCGCGACCATCGCCCATGACCGCGACCTGACGCTTCACATGGACGGCGCGCGCTTTGCCAACGGCCTCGTCGCCACGGGCCTCAGCCCGGCCGAGATGACCTGGAAGCGCGGCGTCGATATCCTCTCCTTCGGCGGCACCAAGAATGGCTGCTGGTGCGCCGAGGCCATCGTGGTGTTCGATCCGGCCAAGGCGACTCAGTTTCCCTATATCCGCAAGCGCGGCGCCCAGCTCTTCTCCAAGACGCGCTTCGTTGCCGCCCAGTTCATGGCCTATTTCGAGGGCGGACTGTGGCTCGACATGGCCGGCCACGCCAACCGGATGGCCGATCACCTCCGCGCCGCCCTCGACGCCGGTGCCGGCTCGCGCCAGGCCTGGGAGACCCATTCCAACGAGGTCTTCGCGGTCCTGTCGACCGATACTGCCGCACGGCTGCGGGCCGAAGGCGCCGAGTTCTACGAATGGAACGCACCCCATTCGATGCCGGATCTCGTCGGCGAAGGCGAGATGCTCGCGCGTCTGGTCACGAGTTGGTCGACCAGCGAGGCGGAGGTGGAGCGGTTTTCGGAGCTGCTGCGCTGATCTGCGGACGGTCCGGTTGAAGCGACGATCGTCATGGAACAGACGTCCGGGCTCGTCGGTTTCTCTTGTCCAGGGTTCGACCGAGGCGACCGGCCTGTCACTGACCGACATTCGTCGTATGCACGCCGGAATGAACGAGCCCCGAACCCCTGGTCAAGTCAACGATAAGCCGAAAACGGCGCCAGATAAGGGGAGAAAACCATGGTTACGGACGCCACCAGACAAGGCCGCGATGCCTTTCATCACAACCATCCCATGTCGTCCTGCAAATATCCGGTCGGCTCGCCATTGCGCGAACAGTGGATGGCCGGATGGCATGAGGCGCAGAACGCCGCGCCCGGCGGCCCGGGCACGTCCCATCCCGGTATGATGGGCGATGCCCGCCGCGCCGCCCATCTCGACAAGCCGGCAGCTCACGAATCCTGACGGATCGCCCATGTGGCACGACGGACGGCGCGACCCGAAAGGGCCGCGCCGGATTCGTTTCAAGTCGACCCCGCCTTCCATCGGCCCTGTCGAACGTCTATTCTGAGCCCGTCTCCCCGAACCCGGGCTTCTCAGACAGGCGTTCATGTCCAGCACCGACAAACCGAAATCCTCGCGGCCCCGCACGCCCGAACGGATCGATTCGCGTCGCCGCGCTTCCGGCAACGAGGCGAGCGCCATCAAGGGCGCGCCGATGCCGGTCAAGCGCGATCTGGCGCATCTCAAGCTCTCCGCCGAAGAGACCCGTGCCTTTCTCGAATCGAAGCGCGGCGTGCGCTCCATGGAGGAGGCCCGCGAATGGCTGGCGCTGCGGGGAATCGACGATCTGGAGTGCATTACGCCAGACCTGGCGGGCGTGGCGCGCGGCAAGATGATGCCGGCGAAGAAATTCGTTGCCAACACCTCGCTCGCTTTGCCCTCGGCGCTCTTCATGCACACGATCTCCGGCGAATACCCGGAGGAGAGCGGCGATTTCCGCTATTCGCCCAATGACGGTGATCTCAAGCTCGTGCCGGACCTTTCGACCCTGTCGCTGGTTCCGTGGGAGAACGATCCGACCGCCCAGGTGATCTGCGATCTGGTGGATCAGGCGGGCGCGGCCGTCGGCTACACGCCGCGCAACGTCCTGAGACGGGTGATGGCGCTCTACGAGAACCGCGGCTGGAAGCCCGTGGTGGCGCCCGAGATCGAGTTCTATCTCGTCTCCCGCAATGTCGATCCGGACTATCCGCTGGTTCCGCCGATCGGTCGGTCCGGCCGACAGATCCAGTCCGGCCAGTCCTATTCCATCGGTGGCGTCAACGAATTCGACGAGCTGATCGACGACATCTACGACTTCTCCGATGCGCAAGGGCTCGAGATCGACACGCTGATCCACGAGGAGGGTGCTGCCCAGCTCGAGATCAATCTGCGCCATGGCGACCCCTTGGAACTCGCCGACCAGGTCTTCATGTTCAAGCGCACCATCCGCGAGGCGGCGCTCGGCCAGGACATCTACGCCACCTTCATGGCCAAGCCGATTCAGGGCCAGCCGGGTTCGGCCATGCACATCCACCAGTCGGTGGTCGATGCGCGCACGGGCCAGAACATCTTCTCCAACGAGGACGGGACGGCCTCGGAGCTGTTCTACCACTTCCTCGGCGGCATGCAGCGTTACGTGCCGTCCGCGCTGATCATGATGGCGCCCTATGTCAATTCTTACCGCCGGCTCACCTATGGGATGGGCGCGCCCACCAACCGCGCATGGGGGTTTGACAACCGGACGACGGCCTTCCGGGTCCCCACCTCCGACCCGGCTGGGCGCCGGGTGGAAAACCGCCTGCCCTCGTCCGACGCCAACCCCTATCTCGCCATCGCCGCTTCGCTCGCCTGCGGCTATCTCGGCATGGTCGAGGCGATTCAGCCGGATGACCCCACCGACCAGACGGTCAACGAGGACGGCGAGATCGAACTGCCGCGCGGGCTCTTGGAAGCGGTGGCCGCCTTCGAAGGCGAGGATCACTTCCGGGAGGTGTTCTCGCGCGAGTTCGTCGCCACCTATGCCGGCGTGAAACGCGGCGAGCACGAAACCTTCATGCAGGTGATCAGCCCCTGGGAACGGGAATTCCTGCTGTTGCAGGTCTGACCATGGCGGCGCCCTATCAGAACCCAATCGCGCCCGGTCGCTCCTGGTACGAGGAGACGGTAGAGCGGCCGCGCTATCCGCGTCTCGACGGTGATCTTACGGTCGACGTCCTGATCGTCGGCGGTGGTTTCACCGGCCTGTCGGCGGCGCTGCACCTTGCCCGGGCCGGCGTCGACGTCGCGGTGGTCGAGGCGCATCGCTTCGGCGACGGGGCGTCCGGCCGCAATGGTGGCCAGATGGGCACCGGCCAGCGCCTCTGGCCCGGCGAAATCGAGGAAGCCTATGGCTTCGAGCGCTCCAAGGCTCTGTTCGATCTCGCAGAAGAAGCCAAGGCGCATCTGTTCGACTTCATCGCTGCCAACGATCTCGACGTCGATCTTCGGCACGGCCAACTCTCGATTGCCCATAAACAGAGCTATCTCGACGAATACCGAGAGCAGGTGGAGACGCTCCACACCCGTTATGGCTACACGCATGTCAGCTACATGGAGGCGGACGAGACCGCCGAACGGCTCGGCTCGACCCGTTTCTTCGGCGGCATCCGCGATACCGGGACCGGCCACGTCAATCCGCTGAAGCTCGTGGTCGGCACGGCACGGCTCGCCGCAGCCAGCGGGGCGAAACTCTTCGAGGAAACCCGCATCGGGGCGCCGAAGCGGACGAAGGGCCGTATCGTCGCCGAGACCGGGCATGGCCGGATTTCCGCCGAGCGGGTCCTTTACGCGGTCAACGCCTATGGCCCGGGGCTCGACCGGGCGATCGACGCCCATGTCATGCCGATCAACTCCTTCATCGGCGCGACGGAACCGCTTGGAGACTCAACCAGCGTTCTGCCCGGTGGCGAGGCCTGCGACGACTCGCGCTTCGTCGTCCGCTACTTCCGCAAGAGCGTCGACGGACGTCTCCTGTTCGGCGGACGCGAGGCCTACACATCGGCCGCCGGCGACATCAGCCGCCATATTTCCAAGCAGATCACGGAAATTTATCCGCATCTCAGGGACATCCGCATCACCCATGCCTGGGGCGGCTCCGTCGGCATCACCATGGAACGCCTGCCCTTCGTGCGGACGCTGGAGCCCGGCATCACCACGATCGGCGGCTTTTCCGGCCATGGCGTGATGCTCGCCAATTTCGCCGGACGGCTCTATGCAGAACGCGTCGCCGGCAACCGCGACCGTCTGGCCGAATTCGAGGCGTTGAAGATCCCCGCCTTTCCGGGCGGCCGACGCATGCGCGCACCGCTTCTTTTCCTCGCAATGACGTGGTTCTCCCTGCGCGATCGGTTCTGAATTGCAGGCAAGTTCGGGCAGTGCCTTGAGCAAGGCCACGCCATTAGTTAGCCAGCCATATATCAATCTGCCTTAAGCGCAGGATTTTTTGGGATCGCTTCTTACCGGGGGCCGTTTCTTTCGCATCTCTGGCTTTTCATCGGGAGAAATCGCGTGCGTCACGCCTCGTTGAGGCTGCCAGATTTTTTTCCCCTGCATACAGATCCAGAGAGCGGCCGGATTAGGCAGAAAAATCAGATAGCAACCCACATTCCCGACACTTCGCCGGGCAATGCCGAGACCGTCCCGCCTCTTGCAAGCCCATCAAATCAAATGCATTTCACACGCCAATGAATGATCTTGCCCCTTTCGACAGCGTGACCGGACCGAGCTTGCGCACCATCCCGCGCGACGTCTCGCTCAGGAGTCTGCTGCGCGCGCACACGGCGGAGCAGCATGCCGTCCTCGACGCGCATTTTTCCGGCTTTGCCGAAAGGCCGACGCACGACCTTTATCATCGGTTCGTCCGCATGAACCACGCGGCCTATCGGGCCCTGAGGAATGCGATGGCACAGGCTGGCCTTGGCGATTCAGGGGAGCTCGATCGCGACGTCTCGGCTGGCCTGGGGCGTCTGGAGGCCGACATGACGGCCATGGAGCTGGAGCCGGCTCGGCCGCCCCGTTTCGCGCTGGAGCGTTACGAAGCACCGGAATTGGCCGGGATCGCCTATGTGCTCGACGGATCGAAGGCTGGCGCACGTTTCATTCATCGCAAGCTCTCCAGGGCCGGGATTCTCGGTTCCGGCGCCGATCGATCGGCGCTGTTTCTCGAGGCTGCCTTTGCAGGCGAGACGAAAGACGACCGCGAGGCAATGCTGTCCGCTCTGGATGCCGGCGAAGCCACGTCCACCAGAGCGGCGCATGCAGCCGAAGCGACCTTCGCCGTGTTCGAAGATGCGCTCTGCGCAGTCGATGGCCGGAAGGACCGGGTGCGAGGCCGGCGATGAGCGAGACCGTCAACACCCCGGCCAAGGGCCGTCCCGGATTTCAGGTCGATCTTTCCAATTGCGATCGCGAACCGATCCACAAGCTCGGACGCATCCAGCGCTTCGGCTTTCTCATCGCGGTCTCGATGGATTGGATCGTCCAGCATGTCTCGACGAATATCGGCGACACGTTGGGGCGCAGTCCCGACGAAATCCTCGGCTGCCCCCTCGCCGAACTCTTGCCGCGCCAGACGCTCCACGCCCTGCGCGGCCGGCTCCAGCTCCTGTCCTCCAATGAGGGTTCGGAGCGGGTCTTCGGCATCGATTTCCTCGGCGATGGTCGCCTGTTCGACATGGCGGTCCACATCTCGAACGAATCGATCGTCATCGAATGCGAGCCGTCGGCCGACGATATCGATGATGCAGGCAATCCGGGGGCCCTGGTCAAGGCCATGGTCGCACGCATCCAGCGCTGCGACTCCATGCCGGCGATCTACAATGAATGCGTGAGGCAGTTGCGGGCCATCACCGGCTTCGACCGGGTGATGCTCTACAAATTCGCCGACAGCGGTGCCGGTCAGGTCGCGGCGGAAGCGCTCAATCGCGGTCTCGAACCGTTTCTCGGCCTGAACTATCCGGCGACCGACATTCCGCGTCAGGCGCGCGAACTCTATCGTCGCAACCGGATCCGCATCATCGCCAATGTCGACGCCGAGGATGTCGACGTCGTTCCGGACACCGACCCCCATGGCGAGACGCTGGATCTCTCGCTTTCGGTCCTCAGGGCCGTCTCGCCGATCCATATCGAATATCTGAAGAACATGGGGGTCTCCGCCTCCTTCTCGATCTCGATCATCGTCGACGACAAGCTGTGGGGCCTCTTCGCGCTCCATCACTATCAGCCGCGCCATCTGTCGATGAACATGCGCAACACGATGGAACTCTTCGGCCAGATGATCTCGCTGGTCTTCGAGGGGCGGCTGTCGAAGGAGATGCGAGAGGCCGAAGAGGCCGCACGCAATCTCCACGACGAAGTGGTGGGCCGGCTGATGTCCACCTCCCCCAGCATGGAAGAGCTGATCGACTTCGCCGACGATTTTCGCAAGCTGATCCCCTGCGACGGTTTTGCGATCTGGGCAAAGGATGTGGTGCGGACCGTCGGCCAGTGTCCCTTCCCCGACGATCTGCCAGGCCTGACCCGTTTCCTGAACCGCGCCGCGGCAAGCCGGGTCTACGCATCTGACGAACTGTCGACGATCTATCCGGCGGCCGAAGCCTTCGTCGATCGTGCCGCCGGCGTTCTGGCGATCCCGATCTCGCGCTCGCCGCGGGACTATCTCCTGTTCTTCCGCCGGGAGATCATCCAGGATGTGACGTGGGCCGGCCGGCCGGACAACAAGCCCGTGGAATACGGACCAAACGGCCCGCGCCTGACGCCGCGCAAAAGCTTCGAGGCGTGGCAGGAGACGGTGCGGGGCAAGAGCCAGCCCTGGACCGCCACGGAGAAGAAAGCGGCCGAGGCGCTGCGCGTGGCGATCCTCGAAGTGCTCCTGCGCTTCAACGAGGAGGCCGAGCGCCAGCAGCAACTCGCGGCCCAGCGCCAGGAACTGCTGATCGCCGAGCTCAACCACCGGGTTCGCAACGTGCTCAGCCTGATGCGGGCGCTGGTGGTGCAGAGCCGTGCCGGGGCGAGAACCGTCGACGATTTCTCCAAGATCATCGGCGGACGCATCCAGGCGCTTGCGCGCGCTCACGATCAGATCACCAACGATCACTACCAGCCGCAGAGCCTGCATTCGATCATCCAGACCGAAGTCGAGGCCTATATCGGCAACAAGATCAGCCGTGTGCACCTGCGAGGGCCGCATGTCCTGATCGAGGCGAACGCATTCTCGACGCTGGCGCTCGTCTTCCACGAAATGGTGACCAATTCGGCGAAATACGGCGCCCTCTCCGACTCGCGCGGAAGCGTACGGGTCGAATGGTCGCTCGACGTCGACGACAGCTGCGAAATCCGCTGGGTCGAGAGCGACGGGCCACCCGTCCAGTCTCCCACGCGGCGCGGCTTCGGCTCGACGATCATCGAGCGCTCCATCCCGCACGATCTGGGGGGCGAGTCCCAGGTCGATTACCATCTCTCCGGGCTTCGCGCCCGCTTTCTGCTGCCACCCTCGGTCTTCAAGATGGAGGAAGGCAGCAGCGAATCGTCAGACGAGGCCGCACCCGTGAACAATGTCGATGCCACCTACGCAACGAATGGTGTGACACCGGGCCTGGCCGGCAAATCCGGCCTGATCGTCGAGGACAACATGATCATCTCGCTCGATGCCGAGCAGATGCTGGTCGACAACGGCGCCAGCCAGGTCTTCACGGCGATGAACGTCTCGGAAGCTCTGAAGATTGTCGAATCCGAAACGATCGACGTTGCGCTTCTGGACGTCAATCTCGGCAGCGAAACGAGCTTTGCCCTGATCGAACCGCTCAAGGCGAAGAACATTCCCTTCGTCTTCGTCACCGGTTACGGCGAGAAGCTCGACCTGCCCCCCGAGGCGGGTGCCAAGGCCGAGGCGATCAAGAAGCCCTTCGCGCCGGATCAGCTTCTCGCGGCTCTCCTGCGGGCACTTGCCGGGGCCCACAATCCGGCCTGACAGGCGGCACGCCGCATTGGGTGCATTGCACAAAATTGCCCGGGACTGGAAAGTTTCAATCGATTATACTAGGGCCTGTCGTGACAGTGCACGTGAGACTGCTTGGGCGCGCTCGAAGGGAAGCATTGACGCTCCAGAGCCGCGGGTCGAAGCGCGCAAATCGGGCTCCAGGGAAATGAGCGATGTCCAGCCAGATCATTCCAGTCGAACCGTTCGACTACGTCGTCTTCGGCGGCAGTGGCGACCTCGCCGAGCGCAAGCTCCTGCCGGCGCTCTATCACCGCGACCATGACGGCCAGATTCCCGAAGAGGCCCGGATCATCGGCGCCTCGCGAAGCGAGCTGACCGACGACGAATATCGCAATTTCGCGCGCGAGGCCCTGACCAAGCATGTCCGCCAGGAGGACATTCACGAGGTCTCCCTGGAACGCTTCCTGGGCCGGCTCCACTATCGCTCGATCGACGCCCAGGCCGATCGCGGCTGGGACGAACTGCTCACCCTTCTCGACGAAGCCGGACAGGAGCGCATTCGCGCCTTCTACCTCGCCGTCGGCCCATCGCTGTTCGCACCGATCGCCTACAATATCAGCCAGAAGGGTCTTGCCAACGAGCACAGCCGGCTCGTGGTCGAAAAGCCGGTGGGCCGCGATCTGGAATCGGCCAAGGCGCTGAATCTGACCATCGGCCGGCATTTCCGCGAGCATCAGATCTTCCGCATCGACCATTATCTCGGCAAGGAGACGGTGCAGAACCTGATGGCGCTGCGCTTTGCCAATGCGCTCTACGAGCCCGTGTGGAATTCGACCCATGTCGACCATGTGCAGATCACGGTCGCCGAATCCGTCGGCCTGGAGGGCCGCGCCGGCTATTACGACAAGGCTGGCGCGCTACGCGACATGGTGCAGAACCACATCGTTCAGCTCCTGTGTCTCGTCGCGCTGGAGCCGCCTTCGGCAATGAACGCCGACGCGCTGCGTGACGAGAAGCTGAAGGTCCTGCGTGCGCTCAAGACCATCGACGCGTCGAATGTCGAAAGCCGCACCGTGCGTGGCCAGTACAAGGCCGGTGCCTCCAATGGCAGTGCGGTGAAAAGCTATCTCGACGATCTCGGCGACGGCGAAAGCGACACGGAGACCTTCGTCGCGATCAAGGCGGAGATCGCCAACTGGCGCTGGGCCGGCGTGCCCTTCTATCTGCGCACGGGCAAGCGTCTTTCCCAGCGCATGTCGGAGATCGTCGTCACCTTTCGGCCGATCCCCCACAACATCTTCGAGGACGTGGCCGGCGCGGGCAAGGTAACACAGAACCAGCTCGTCCTGCGCCTCCAGCCCGACGAGGGCATGAAGCAGTGGCTGATGATCAAGGATCCCGGCCCCGGCGGAATGCGACTGAAGCACGTGCCCCTCGACATGACCTTTGCCGAGTCCTTCATGGTCCGCAATCCGGACGCCTATGAGCGGCTGCTGATGGACGTGATCCGCGGTAACCAGACCCTGTTCATGCGTCGCGACGAGGTGGAGGCCGCCTGGGACTGGATCGACCCGATCCTCAAGGCCTGGGACGAGAAGGCCGTGAAGTCACAAGGCTATACCGCAGGCACCTGGGGACCGTCGTCCTCGATTGCCCTGATCGAACGCGACGGCCGCACCTGGCACGAGCCGGACTGATCGTTGCGAAGGGCCGCCCGGCGAGCGGCAAGAGACGAAGCGAGGCCCCATGGCGGAACCTGTTCTTCATCGCTACGAGAGCCGCGAGGCGCTCGCCGAAGCTCTGGCCGCAGGCGTCGCGGCCGTGCTGGCGGGGGCGATCGCCACACGCGGCGTCGCGACCCTGGCGGTTTCCGGCGGCTCGACGCCGAAGCGCTTCTTCGAACGGCTGTCGAAGGCCGAGATCGACTGGGCGGACGTGACTGTCGTTCTCGTGGATGAGCGCTGGGTGCCGGAAGAGCACGAGCGCTCCAATGCCGGTCTCCTGCGCCGCCACTTGCTGCAAGGCCCCGCAGCAGCGGCGCATTTCGAACCCTTTTACATGGGAAGCGACGAGCCGGAGGAGGTCTTCGACGAGTTGACCGATCGCTTCCAGCGTCTCGGTCGCCGTTTCGATGCCGTCATTCTTGGCATGGGGACCGATGGCCACACGGCTTCCTGGTTTCCGAACGCGCCGGGCCTTGGGGACTGTCTGACCCGCGATCCGCACGCCCCCGTCGGCATCGTGCGCCCGGAGACGTCACCCGAGCCCCGCGTGACGCTCACCCTGCCGATGATCGTGGACGCGCGGCTGCTGGCACTCCATATCGAAGGCGAGGACAAGCTCAGTACCTATGAGGCGGCGAGCGCCGAGGGTCCGGTCGAGGACATGCCGGTCCGCGCCGTCCTGCGTGCAACCCGCCAAGAGCCGCTGAACATCTTCTGGGCGCCCTAGGCCCCCGCTACTTCCCATGAAGGGATCGAAGCATGACCGCTGATCGCCGCATCGAAGAGATCACCGACCGCATCCGTGAGCGCTCTGCGCCGACGCGCGAGCCTTATCTCGCCCGCATCCGCGCCAAGGGCGCGGAGGGGCCGAAGCGCTCGACGCTGACATGCGGCAACCTCGCCCACGGCTTCGCCGCCTGCGGCCCGGTCGACAAGGATCGGCTGATGGGCGACCAGACGCCCAATCTCGGCATCATCACAGCCTATAACGACATGCTCTCGGCGCATCAGCCTTTCGAGCGCTTTCCCGAACTGATCCGGGACGCAGCCCGCGAAGTCGGCGGCACGGCGCAGGTGGCCTCGGGCGTTCCGGCCATGTGCGACGGCGTCACCCAGGGCCAGACCGGCATGGAGATGTCGCTATTCTCCCGCGACGTCATCGCCATGGCGACGGCGGTCGGCCTCTCCCACGACATGTTCGACGCCGCCGTCTATCTCGGCGTCTGCGACAAGATCGTGCCGGGCCTCACCATCGCGGCGCTCACCTTCGGCCATCTGCCGGCGATCTTCGTGCCGGCCGGGCCGATGACCTCCGGACTGCCCAACGACGAGAAAAGCCGCATCCGCCAGCTCTATGCCGAGGGCAAGATCGGCCGCGACGAGCTTCTGAAGGCCGAATCCGCCTCCTATCACGGCCCGGGCACCTGCACCTTCTACGGCACGGCCAATTCCAACCAGATGCTGATGGAGATCATGGGCCTCCACACGCCGGGCTCCTCCTTCATCAACCCCAACACGCCCTTGCGCGATGCGCTGACCAAGGAAGCCGCCAAGCGCGCGCTCTCGATCACCGCGCTGGGCAACGAATACACCCCTGCCGGCCTGGTCGTGGACGAGCGCGCGGTGGTCAACGGCGTCGTCGGCCTGCACGCCACCGGCGGCTCGACCAACCACACCATGCATCTGGTCGCGATGGCAGCTGCCGCAGGCATCCAGCTCACCTGGCAGGATATCTCGGATCTCTCCGACATCACGCCGCTGCTCGCCCGCGTCTATCCGAACGGGCTGGCCGACGTGAACCATTTCCAGGCCGCGGGCGGCATGGGCTTTTTGATCCGCGAGCTTCTCGACCGCGGTCTGTTGCATGAAGACGTGCGCACCGCCTGGGGCCGCGGCCTCAGGGCCTATGCCGTCGAGGCGAAGCTGTCGGCCGATGGCGAGCAGGTGGTCCGTCACGACGCGCCGCGCGAGAGCGGCGATCCGAAGGTGCTCACCACCGGCGACAAGCCCTTCTCCTCGAATGGCGGCCTCAGAATGCTGAAGGGCAATCTCGGCAAGGCGGTGATCAAGGTCTCGGCCGTGAAGCCCGAGCGCCGGGTGGTGGAGGCGCCTGCCAAGATCTTCCACGATCAGAACGAACTCAAGGTCGCCTTCGACGCCGGCGAACTCGACCAGGATTTCATCGCCGTCGTGCGCTTCCAGGGCCCGAAATCCAACGGCATGCCGGAACTTCACAAGCTGACGCCGCTTCTCGGCGTGTTGCAGGATCGCGGCCACAAGGTCGCGCTCGTGACCGACGGGCGAATGTCGGGGGCCTCCGGCAAGGTGCCTGCGGCGATCCATGTGACGCCTGAGGCGAAGAATGGCGGCACCATTGCGCTGATCGAGGAAGGCGACATGATCCGTCTCGACGGCGAGACAGGAACCCTGGAAGTGCTCGTCGATGACGCGACGCTCAAGGCGCGCACGCCAGCCTCGCCCGACCTGTCGCACAACGAGTTCGGCTTGGGGCGCGAACTCTTCGCCCCCTTCCGCCTGGCGGTGGGCGATGCGGAGCATGGCGCGAGCGTGTTCTAGGAGGGAGACCGCGTCATCCAGCCGTCTTTCGAGAAGACAGCCGCGATCTGCTCGTCCGTCGCGAGCTCGCCTCTTCCTCGGGCGAGAGCTGGTAGACAGCCTCGCCCTTGCCTGCGAGCTGCAAAAGGACGCGGGCAAAGTCGTCCTAAATCTCAGGCGGCAATGCGCGTATGCGCTCGATGGCGTGTTCCAAGAGCTCCGTCATAGCGTGAATATTCCTGTTGTTCGCGCCAGAAGGAAGCCCTGTCGGTTTCGCCTTCCGGTCAAAGCTTTGATCGCCCCTTGCAATCGCAATCCCGGCAGTTACCTTTCCCGCAAAGCTCACACGGGGTGCCTGAAACTGGCTGAGAGGCGAAGAGCCAACCCGTCGAACCTGATCCGGATCATGCCGGCGGAGGGATTGCGGGCGCGTTCATGACAGGGCTCGTGACGCTTGCATCTTCGCCGTCGGCGCGAAGAAAGCCGAACGCCATGCTGCATGCCACGCCTTCATCCGACAATCGCCTCTGGACTAGGCGCCCCCTTCGCCTGGCTTCGACGCTGAGCGCCTTCGCCCTTCTGGCAGCCTTACCGCAGGCGGCACAGGCGCAGGAGGAGGCAAACGACCCGGTCCTCACGGTCTACACCTATGACAGCTTTTCCGCCGACTGGGGCCCCGGCCCGAAGCTCGAGGAAGCGTTCGAAGCCCAGTGCGGCTGCGATCTCGAATTCGTCGGGCTGGAAGACGGCGTCTCGATCCTCAACCGGCTGAAGCTGGAGGGCCCCTCGACCGAGGCCGACATCGCGCTCGGCCTCACCAGCGATCTCATCCCCGAAGCCAAGGCGACGGGCATGTTCGCGGAGTCGAAGGCCGATCTTTCCGGGATCGAGATCCCAACTGGCTTTTCCGACCCGGTTTTCGTGCCCTATGACTACGCCTATCTCGCCTTCGTCTACGACACCGAGGTGATCGACAATCCGCCCAAAAGCCTTGCCGACCTGATCGCCGGCGACCCGGAACAAAAGATCGTCATCGAAGACCCGCGCACCTCGACGCCGGGGCTCGGCTTTCTGCTCTGGATGAAGGAGATCTATGGCGATGAGGCCGCCGCGAAGTGGCAGGAGCTGCAGCCGCGCATCCTGACGGTCACGCCAGGCTGGAGCGAGGCCTATGGCCTGTTCACCAAGGGCGAGGTGCCGATCGTCCTCTCCTACACGACCTCGCCCGCCTATCACGCGATCGAGGAAGGCAGCGAGCGCTACAAGGCCGCCGCCTTCGAGGAGGGCCATTACCTGCAGATCGAGGTGGCCGGCCTGCTCACCACCGCCGACGAGCCGGAACTCGCCCGTGCCTTCCTGGAGTTCCTGGTGAGCGAGGAGGCGCAGGCGATCCTGCCGACCACCAACTGGACGCTGCCGGTCCTGCCCGAGGTGAAGCTGCCGGACGCATTTTCGAACCTTGTCACGGTGGACAAGCCGCTCCTGATCGATCCCGAGACGGTCGCCGAAAACCGCCGTGCCTGGACGCAGGAATGGCTGGAGGCCGTCGGCGCGCGGTGACGGTGAGAGCGGAGGCCGCTGCAGTCGGGCTTGAAGCCGGACGGGCAAAGGCCGGGAGGCATATGCCGAGACAGATTCTTCTGCGGCTGTGTCCGTATACCCCTCTCTGCCTGCCGGCATCTCCCCCGCAAGGCGGGAGAACGGCTGACATCGACCTTGGCTCCCACCACTCTCCCCCCTTGAGGAGGAGATGTCGGCGTAGCCGACGGAGGGGGGTGATCGCAGGCAGGTACCTTCAGGGGACGGAAGCTGACGCACGCGCAGTCGAACGAATTCGACTTGCCTATAGAGTCTCACACGTCCCACTCGGACTGACACGCGGCATCAAAGCCCGCAACACCGCATGACCCCGAGAACGGACCGCCGCATCCGGATCGCCGGGGGCTTTACGGCCGCGGCTCTCGTCATCGCCTATCTTGCCGGCGGATTCGTCGTCCTGCTCGCGACGACCAATGCAGCACCGGACTTCGCAGCCCTTTTCGCCGATCCCTATCTCCAGTCGGTGTTCGGTTTCACGCTACTCCAGGCGGGCCTTTCCACCCTCCTCTCGATCCTCCTCGCCATCCCCTTCGCGTTGGCGCTTCATCGGTCCCGTTTTCCTGGCAAACGCTTGATCCTGCGGCTGTTTCTCTTGCCACAGGCGCTGCCGGTGCTGGTCGGCGCCCTGGCGGTGATCACGATCTGGGGGCGGAACGGCGTCCTGTCGCAGGGGCTTGCGGCACTCGGGCTGCCGCGGCTCGAAGTCTACGGTCTCAACGGCATCCTGATCGCCCATGTCTTCTTCAACATGCCGCTGGCGGCACGGCTGATCCTAGCCGCCCTCGACAGGGTACCGGCCGAAAGCTGGAAGCTCGCCGGGCAGCTCGGTCTTTTCCCCCTCGCCGTCTTCCGCCTCGTCGAATGGCCGGCGGTGCGCACGGCGCTGCCCGGCGCCGCGGCGCTGATCTTCATGTTGTGCATCACGAGTTTCACCATCGTCCTCGTGCTCGGTGGAGGCCCGGGTGCGACGACGCTCGAAGTCGCGGTCTATCAGGCGCTGCGCTACGATTTCGATCCTGGCCGGGCGGTCGGCCTGTCGCTGATCCAGATCGCGCTGACCACCCTCGTGCTGCTCGCGGCGCTCAGGCTCGGGCGCGACCCGACCGGTGGCTTCGGCCTCGGGGCGGAGGCAAAGCGTTTCGACCGGGCAAACCCCGTGCGCCGGTGGACCGACATTGCTCTGGTCGTCATTGGCGTCGGCTTCGTCCTCGCGCCCTTTATCGCGATCCTCGTCTCCGGTCTCGCCGCAGACCTGCCAAAGCTCGCCACCGAGGGTGTCGTCCTGCAGGCCGCCCTGACGAGCCTCGTCGTGGCACTGGGCGCCGCCTGCCTCTCTCTGGTCCTGTCAACGGCCGTGCTTCTGGCCATCGAGGCGCTGCGGCACGCCTCCAACCGGCCGCGCCGCGTCTTGCGGTCGAGCTTCGAGACGACAGCGAGCCTCGTCCTCGTCGTCTCGCCGGTGATCGTCGGTGCCGGCTGGTTCCTGGTCCTGCGACAGGTCACCAATGTGCTCGCCGTCGCGCCCTATGTGGTGGTGGGCACCAATGCGGTGATGGCGATGCCTTTCGTGGTCAGGATCGTCGGGCCGGCGCTCGCGGAAACAAGCGCCCGCACGGGTCGGCTTTCCGAAAGCCTCGGCCTCGCCGGCCCGGCGCGCTTCGCCCTGATCGACTGGCCGGCCATGCGCACGCCCCTCGCGCTGGCCTTTGCCTTCGCCCTCGCCCTTTCCTTTGGCGATCTCGGCGCGATCGCCCTGTTCGGTTCGAGCGACTTCATGACCCTGCCCTATCTCCTCCTCCAGCGCATGGGCAGCTACCGCACCGAGGACGCGGCCGGTCTCGCTCTTTTTCTCGGCCTGATCGCCCTCGTCCTGATGACGGTGGTGGAACGCGGCCTGTCGACGCGCCCCGGGGAGCACGCATGACGTCTGCCAGCGGCACAGAGGAGACCACGGGACCCGCGCTGGAATGCGTCGACCTCACCTATTCCTATGGCGAAGCGGAAATGCGCTTCGACCTCAGCGTCACCGCTGGGGAATGGCTCGCGGTGATCGGGCCGAGCGGGGCGGGAAAGTCC
This sequence comes from Jiella marina, assembly GCF_024359545.1. Classification (GTDB taxonomy): domain Bacteria; phylum Pseudomonadota; class Alphaproteobacteria; order Rhizobiales; family Rhizobiaceae; genus Jiella. The sequence goes on along the minus strand of NZ_JAKQZG010000008.1, from coordinate 57,110 downwards.
ACCCTCCTCGATCTGGCCGCCGGCTTCCTGGAGCCGACGTCCGGCGAAATCCGCATGTTCGGGCGCGATGTTGCCTCGCTCGCACCGGCCGAGCGGCCGCTTTCCATGGTGTTTCAGGAAAACAACCTCTTCTCCCATCTCACCGCCTTCCGCAACGTCGCGCTCGGCATCGCGCCGCGTCTCCGGGTGAGCCCAGCCCAGCGGGAAGCCGTGGAACAAGCGCTTTCCGACGTCGGCCTTGCGGGTTACGGCAACCGCCTGCCCTCGCAAATGTCCGGCGGCGAGCGCCAGCGTGTCGCCCTCGCGCGGGCCTTCGTGCGGGATCGCCCGCTGATCCTCCTCGACGAACCCTTCGCCGCCCTCGGCCCGGCCCTGCGCCAGGACATGCTGGCCCTTCTGGCCACGCTGAGGCGCCGGCAGGGGCGGACTGCGACGGTGGTGATGGTCACCCACCATCCGGAAGACGCGGCCGCCCATGCCGATCGCGTCGCCTATCTGGAAAACGGCGCGGTGGCGGCGATCGGCGAGGCCCGGGAGATCCTCTCCGCACGGACCGACGAACGCGTCGCCCGCTATCTCGGCATCGGGCGTTCGGACGATCGCTTAGCCGATCGAGTGTGACTGCGACGCAAGCCGTGACAGCCCATGATGGGTCCGCTCATTGCGGGCGAGTTCGGCTTGGTCGATAGGGTCGAATGAACAATTCGTGTGGCGGATGTGACGCATTTCCGGCGGATTTCTCTGCTAACCGTCATGATGAGGGATAGAGGGGATTTCTTATCCATCGCGCTTCGGCGAACAGCGGCGGCAGCCGGGTCTTGGCATCTCCTGTACGGGCGGCCATCCGGATATTCGGCTCGATACCGTTGCGGCAGGCAAAAACTTTGCCGGCCGTGTTGCCGTTCGATGCTTTCGCGGACGAAGCCGATTCGATAGTTGCATTCGCGGCGACGCATCGAGCGATTCGCCGCGAGGACGGACGGGGGCGTCGATCGCGTCGATGACAGCAACATCGTTTGACCGGAAACGGATCGGGATCTGGCGGACCGCACTCGCCGCACTGACGGGCGGCGCGATGCTAGTGGCCAGCGGCTGCACGACCATCGAAGCCGGTCTCGACGGGCTCACCGCCGACGCCGGCGCCGACAGCAGCGTCCAGACCGGCTATGCCGCGTCACGCCGGCCGGTCACCTTCGAGACCGCCCAGGCGGGCGACCCGCAATCGGTGATCGGCCGCACCCAGCATCCGAAGATTCTGGCCGCCTATGGCGGTGCCTATTCCGATCCCAAGCTCGAACGAACACTGGCGACCATCGTCGGCAAGCTGGCTGCGGCGACCGACGATCCGACCCGCGCCTATCGCATCACCGTTCTCAATTCGCCGAACATCAACGCCTTCGCCCTGCCCGGCGGCTATGTCTACATCACCCGCGGCCTCTTGGCGCTCGCCAATGATTCGGCGGAAGTCGCAGCGGTGATCGGCCATGAAATGGGCCATGTGACCGCCAATCACGGCATAGAACGCCAGCGGCGCGAACAGGCGGCGGAACTCGCCAGCCGGGTGGTCTCGGAAGTTCTGGAAAGCGAGCCGGCCGGCCAGATCGCGCTCGCCAAGGGCAAGCTGTCGCTTGCCCAGTTCTCGCGTCAGCAGGAACTGCAGGCCGACGTCCTCGGCATCAAGCATATCGGCCGGGCGGGCTACGATCCGTTTGCGGCTTCCCGGTTCCTGAAGGCGATGGACGCCTACGCGAATCTGCGCGCCGCCTTCCAGGCCGACAATCCCAATCTCGACTTCCTGGCCTCGCACCCTTCCGCGCCCCAGCGCATCAATCTAGCCGAGCGACATGCAAGGGAATTCGGCCCGCGCGGGACGGGCGCGACCGACCGCGACCGCTATCTCGACGGCATCGACGGCATGCTGTTCGGCGACTCGGCTTCGGAAGGCTATGTGCGCGAGCGCACCTTCCTGCATCCGGGCCTCGGCATCACCTTCACGGTGCCCGACCGCTTCACCCTCGACAACACCGCCGAAGCGGTCCTGGCCACGGGCCCGGGCGATACGGCGATCCGCTTCGATGGGGTCGCGCTGCCCCAGAACCGCCGGCTCGTCGACTACGTCAACAGCGGCTGGATCGGCGGCCTGATCCCCTCGACCATCCGCGAGCGCCGCATCGCCGGCCTCGAGGCGGTGTCGGCCCGGGCGCAAGGCGGCGAATACGTCTTCGACGTCACGGTGATCCGTCTCGGTGGGCAGGTCTACCGCTTCCTGACCGCGGTCCCGGCCAAGGCGGCGAAGGATGTGAGCACGGTTGCCGAAGAGGTGGCCAACTCCTTCCACCAGCTGTCGCCGGCCGACAAGGCGGCCCTGAAGCCCCTGCGCATCCGGATCGTCACCGCACGCCCCGGCGACACGGCCGACACGCTGTCCCGTCGCATGGTCGGCATCGAGCGCAAGGAGCCGATGTTCCGTCTCCTCAACGAACTCGGCCCCGACGACGCGGTGAAGAGCGGCGAGCGCTACAAGATCGTTGCCGAATAGGTGATCGGCGTGAGGGCGAGGGCGTGACATGCTCGCCGGCCAACGATACTACCAGATGCCGCCGCGGCTTCCTTGTGACAATTTTTCGCAAATTCTATTTGAATTTGAATGCAATAGCTCGGTTCGATTTTGCATTGACTTTAGGTAAGATCAAAGGAATATCATGACCGCGATCGCAACCGTCATGGCAGCAATGATGACCATCCTCGTCAACAATGGTGAAGTGTCCGGGGAAGGCGTTCTGATTGAGGGCGTGGAGTGCCCGCGGGTGCGGATGACCGACGGGCGGGAATTCTCCCTGATGGGCGGGGATCTCCAAAAACTGCGTTCGGCAACGGGCCATCGAGTGCGCGTCAGCGGCGAGATCGCTGCCGTCTCGACATGCATGCAGGGGCTAACCCTGCGGGTGGAAACGGTCAAACTGATCGAAGCGGAAAAGAACTGAGACTTCAAGCTTCGCAAGCGGCGGCAAGCGGTGTCGAGGCGCCTGCCTTGACGTGGTTCAAGAAAAAAGCGGCCCAGGTCACGGACTGATCCGTGGCGGTGGGGCCAGGAGAGACGACAATGGTTGATATTGCAGGCGATAGCTCGACGTCAGCGTCGATGGTGGTGGGGGGAAGTTTCACCGACCAGCTCGAAACGACAGGTGACCGCGACTGGGTCGCGATCACTCTCACGGCCGGCCAGACTTATGACATCTCCCTGGACGGCACCGGCGCGACTGCGCTGTCGGATCCCTATCTTCGGCTCTACAATTCATCCTCTCAACTGGTCGCTTCCGATGACGACGACGGTCCCGGCCTCAATTCGGCGCTCAGCTTCACGGCCACGACGACCGGCACCTATTACATCGAAGCCGCCGCTTTCTCTGATAATTACTCGGGCCAGTATACGATCACAGTCGAGCTGGATGAAGGCATAACCCAGGCCGACCAGTGGCATCTGGGCGCGCTCGGCGACCTGGCGGCCATCTGGGCCGACTACACGGGGGCCGGAGTCAATGTCGGCGTCTTCGACGATGGCGTGGAATACACCCACCACGATCTGGACGGCAATTACGATCCGAGCCTGCACGTCTCGGTTGGCGGTTCCGTTCTCGACCCGATGCCGGCCACCGGAAGTGATGCCCATGGTACGGCCGTCGCCGGCCTGATCGCCGCGGAAAACGATGGCGTGGGCACGGTCGGTGTGGCCTACGGCGCGACATTGACGGGCGTCAACATCTTCGCCGGTCCTGCGGACATCAACAGCAATTCCGCCGGCTTCCTGGAAGCGGTCGATCAGTCCGAGAACTTCGACATCATCAACCATAGCTGGGGGTCGAGTTCGTCGTTCGTCACCAACAGCACCCGCGTGACCACCATCGCGGAATGGTTCGAGGCTCTCGCGAACGGCCGTGACGGGCTCGGGACGATCCAGCTCAAGGCCGCCGGGAACGATAACGCAAACACCAACCAGGAAGACAGGGACGCCAGCCGTGCGACGATCACCGTCGGCGCCTATGACGACAGCGGCGATGCCTCCTATTTCTCGAATTACGGCGCGAATCTCCTGGTCTCCGCGCCTTCCAATGGCGGGATCCAGGGACTGGCGACGACCGATCGTATCGGTGCCAACGGCTACGATGACTCCGACTACACTGACACCTTCGGCGGCACGTCCGGCGCGACGCCGATCGTGAGCGGCGTGGTCGCTCTGATGCTGGACGCCAATGAGGGTCTCGGCTGGCGCGACGTCCAGACGATCCTCGCCTATTCCTCGCGCACCGTCGGCTCGGGCGTGGGCGGGACTCAGACGACGGACGAGAACCATCAATGGTTCTACAATGCTGCCCAGAACTGGAATGGCGGCGGGCTGCACTTTTCGGAAGATTACGGCTTCGGCGCCGTCGACGCCTACAACGCCGTGCGCATGGCCGAGGTCTGGAGCCTGTTTGCCGACGCGCAGGTCAGCAGCAACGAAGGCTCGCGCACCGCGACCAACGCCGGCGGCGCGATCGGCGATCAGACGGTGACGAATTATACCGTCAGCTTCACTCCGCCGTCCTTCACCGTCGAATATATCGACGTCACCATCGACCTGCAGCATGCGAATCTGACAGACCTGCTCATCGAAATCGTCTCGGCCGACGGCACATCGGTCGAACTGTTCAATGGCGCCTATGGCGACGGCTCGGCCCTGTCGAGCGGTCAGTTGTCCTGGACCTTCGGCGCCAACGCCTTCCGCGGCGAGGACCTCGCCGGCACCTGGACCGTCAGGATCACCGATACGGCCGCCGGCAATACCGGCACGGTCAACGCCCTTTCGGTCACCGCCCATGGCATCGACGATGCCGACGCGGCCGGGATCAACGCCGACGACGTCTACCACTACACCAACGAATATTCCGACGTCGCCGGCCAGGGGGGGCACGGCACGACGGTGACCGACACCGACGGCGGCATCGACTGGGTCAATGCAGCGGCGGTCTCGACCAACACCACGATCCAGCTGCGCAGCAGCTTCACATCCACGATCGCCGGCGTCGCCACCGTCTTTTCCGACATCGAGAACGCCGTCACCGGCGACGGCAACGACGCGCTCTACGGCACGGGCGGCAACAACATTCTCTGGGGCATGCGTGGTCAGGACGCGCTGTATGGCCTCGCCGGCAACGACATCCTCAACGGTGGCGCCGGGGGAGACACTCTGAACGGCGGCAATGGCAGCGACACGGCGAGTTATGCCGGGTCGAACTCCGGCGTGGCGGTCGACCTGCGCAATGGCAACGCCTTTGGCGGCCATGCTGCCGGCGACACGCTGATCAGCATCGAAAACCTGACTGGCTCTTCCTACTACGACACGCTGATCGGCAATGGCGCCGCCAATATTCTGCGTGGCGAGAACGGCTGGGACAATCTTCGCGGCATGGGCGGCAACGATCAGCTCTTCGGCGGCAACGGCAACGATACGCTGATGGGCGACACCGGCAACGACATCCTCAACGGTGGGGCCGGAGCCGACGTGATCAATGGCGGCGACGGCTACGACCAGGCCAATTACGAAGGCTCAAATGCGGGCGTCGCGGTCGACCTGCGCAATGGCAACGCTTCAGGCGGTCATGCCGCGGGCGACACGGTCAGCAACATCGAGGCACTCGTCGGCTCGTCCTATTTCGACACGCTGATCGGCAACAGCTCCGCCAATATTCTGCGCGGCGAGAATGGCTGGGACTACTTGCGCGGACTCGGCGGCAACGACCAACTCTTCGGCGGCAACGGCAACGACAATCTCATCGGCGATACCGGCAACGACATTCTTAATGGTGGCGCCGGCGCCGACCAGATCAATGGCGGCGCAGACATCGATACGGCGAGCTATGTGGACTCCGATGCCGGCGTTGCTGTCGATCTGCGCAATGGCAACGCTTCCGGCGGTCATGCCGAGGGCGATACGATCACCGACATCGAGAATTTGACCGGCTCGTCCTACTTCGACGCGCTTCTCGGCAACAACGGCATCAACGTCCTCAGTGGCGGCAACGGCTTCGACTATCTGCGTGGCTTTGCCGGCAACGACACGCTTCTCGGCGGCAACGGCAACGACACGCTGATCGGCGACGCGGGCTTCGATACGCTGAACGGTGGCGCGGGGAACGACACGCTGACTGGCGGCGTGAATGGCGATATCTTCGTCTTCGGAAATGGCTTCGGCAGTGACACGATCACCGATTTCGAGGCGTTGAACAACAACGAGAAAATCGACCTGTCGGCGGTGACCGCCATCACGAGCTTTGCCGATCTCGCGGCCAACCATCTCTCCCAAGTCGGCGCCAACGCCCTGATCACCGACGGCGCCAACACCATCACACTCAACAACGTCAACATCGCCGATCTCGACGCGGGCGACTTCATCTTCTGACATCGTCCCCAAGCCGAACAGCACCCTCGAGGGCAACGTGCTCCTCGAGGGGCGTTGTTTCAGTCATGAGAAAGGCCCCGAGATTGGGTCCGGTGCTGCATGACGGCCCCGATTTTCGGCCAAGCGTCTTAAATGAATTTCTTCTGAAATAATTGGCGTATAGTCATCCCATGTTTTCAAAGGGATGAGATCACATGACCACGGCCGCCGAGCAATATCTGATCGAACTCGTCAATCGAGCCCGCCTCGATCCTCAGGCGGAAGCCGATCGCTATCTTGGCGGCAATCTCAACGCAGACAATGACGGCCAGGCCTTCACCGCTGAATCGCGGCAGCCGCTCGCCGGCAACGCCGCCCTGAACAGCGCGGCGGCGGCTCACTCGGCGCACATGCTGGCAGTCGACGAATTCGCCCATGACGGGATCGGGGACGGGACCCCGACTTCACGGATGAGCGATGCGGGCTACCCGCTGACCGGATCATGGGGCACGGGCGAGAACATCGCCTATTATGGGACGACGGGCACGGTCGACCTCAACGCAGCGATCGAAATTCATCACGAAGGTCTGTTCGAAAGCATCGGCCACCGTCGCAACATCCTCAATGATGATTTCCGCGAACTGGGTGTTGGTCAGGCCCGGGGCGATTTTACCGACAGCGATACCGGCACAACCTACGATGCCTCCATGCTGACGAAGAATTTCGCCTACTCCGGATCACGCTATTTCCTGACCGGCGTCGTCTATAACGATACGGATGGCGACGATTTCTATTCGATTGGCGAAGCTGTGAGCGGCCAATCCGTCTCCGTTGCGGGGGGCAGTTCGGCTGCGAGCGCCGCCGCCGGCGGGTACGACATCCAGATCACCCCTTCTTCCGGCCTGACGACCGTTACCAGCGGATCGGTCGAGTTGATGATCGATATCGGCTCACGGAACGTCAAACTGGATTTCATCGGCTCGTCCGTGATCGCGGCCTCTTCAAGCGCCGTGCTCGTTTCCGGGATCACCGAGGCACGGCTTCTGGGGACCGACGACCTCGACCTGACCGGCAGCGCCGGCAGTGAGTGGCTGATCGGCAACGCTGGCGACAATCATCTCCAGGGCAACGCGGGCAACGACATTCTCAGGGGCGGCGAAGGCGCGGACCAACTCGACGGCGGCCTTGGCTTCGATCAGGCGAACTATGCGAACGCCACTTCGGGTGTCGCGGTGGATCTGCGCAGCGGAACGGGCACACTAGGTGAAGCGAACGGCGATACGCTGACGAGCATCGAAGCGCTCAACGGCTCTTCCTACAACGATCAACTTCGCGGGAATGATGAGCTGAACATCCTGCATGGCGGAAATGGTGTCGATTTTCTGCGGGGCTATGACGGCAATGACAGGCTCTATGGTGGCAATGGCAACGATCTGATCTACGGGGATTTCGGAAGCGACCAACTCGTTGGTGGAGACGGCAACGACACGCTCTATGGCGGGCACTACAACGACCAACTCCTCGGAGGCGCCGGCAATGACGTATTGATCGGCGGTCCAGGCGCTGATCAGCTCCATGGCGGCGAAGGTTTCGACATCGTGAGTTACGAAGGGGCTCGTTCACAGGAGGGCGTTGCCGTCGATCTGCGCAATGGCAGCGTTCACGGATATGATGCCGCTGGTGATGTTCTGACCAACATCGAAGGCCTGATCGGTTCATCCTACGATGACAATCTGATTGGAAACGGCGCTGCCAATATTCTGAGTGGCGCGGATGGTGCCGACAGCCTTCGCGGCCTCGGCGGCCATGATCGCCTTTATGGCGGCAATGGCGATGATACGCTCTATGGCGACGGCGGGAACGACATTCTTGTGGGCAATGCCGGTTTCGATACCCTCACTGGCGGCGTCGGCAACGACACGCTGACCGGCGGCGTCAATGGCGACACCTTCGTCTACGCCGACTTCTTCGGCCAGGACACGATCACCGACTTCGAAGAGTTCAACAATCTTGAGAAGATCGACCTCTCTGCGGTGACCGCCATCACCGACTTCGCCGACCTTGCGGCCAACCACCTGACCCAGCTCGGCGCCAATGCCGTCATCACCGACGGTGCGAACACCATCACCCTCAACAATGTCGACATCGCTAATCTCGACGCAAACGACTTCATCTTCTGAGGCGCAATTCTCCGTATCATTCCGGGTGCCGAGAGGTGGGGGCAAGCCGGCTTGTCCCCCCTTATTTGTTACCTACCGTGCAATCCCACCCATGCCGATCGATATCGAGATCCGCACGAGTGTTCTCCGAGCGGCGATGGCGCCTGGCTTCGCTTGGCGCCAGCATCATGCTGCAAGATCAGGACATGGCCTCGGGGTCAGATCGAAAGCCCACTCGATGCCGCTTGGCACCACGTCAAGACGTCCGAGCGGCAAAGAAGCCTGTGCCCTCCATCCGAACGGCACACGAGCCCCCGGTCAGCCAGGCTGTACCCGATTGCTCGCTCATGCACCGCATTTTACGACCTTAGGTCACTTATGAAAGCTATAGGCAATCAATACGATCAATACTAAAATTTCTGTGTGAACATAGTTCCGTCTCATTATAGAATCTAAACTTTCCATTACGTCATCTCGTAGCCGTATGCGGCTTGCCTACAAGCAATAACCGTAGGCGCCCGACCTTTCAGGAGATTCCCCGACATGGCCACCACGATCGTAAACTTCACGGATATCGACGCTGCCGCCGGAGCACCGATGTACTCGCTGCCCGCCAATGGCGACACGCTTCTCGTCGGAGCGAACGGATATATCGCCGCCACCGGAACGAAGATCGCGGTGTCCGGCACCGGCCAGCTGCAAATGGTCGATGTGCAGGGGACCATCTTCACCGCGAACAGCAACGCCGTTCAGCTTCTCGGCGCCAGCAATGGCGCCGGCAACAATGTCGTCAATGTCGGCCGCGACGGCGAGATCATTGCACGCGGCGCCGACGCGATCCGGCTGAGCGGTGATAACGAAACCATCAACATCGAAGGCCGCGTCTACGGGTCGAGCAACGCCATCAGCGCGAGCGACGCCACCAATAACGGATCGGACAATTATCAGATCTCGATCGGAGCCTCCGCCTCGGTCACGGCTCGCGACGGCGCGGCGATCAGCATTTCCGGCGACAACACCGAGATCAACAATGCCGGCATCATCGCTTCGAGCGACTTTACTGCCATCTTTATCAATGACGATACCGGCGGGAATGTCATCACCAATTCCGGCACGATCCAGGGCGACGACAGCGGCATCGACGTCTATGACAGTGACAACATCGTCACCAACTCCGGCACCATCACGGCCAGGACGGTCGACGGCATCCGCGCTCAGGACGGAATCGGCCATACGATCAGCAATTCCGGCTCCATTGCCGCTGGCCAGAACGGCATCCATGTCGGCGGCACTTCGGAAGTCTCGAACTCCGGCGATATCGTCGCCCAGACCTACGGCATCTATGCGCTCGGTGGTTCGTCCAGCATCATCAATTCAGGCGAGATCAACGCCGATGATACCGGAATTTTCGCGAGCGGCACCTCCGATTTCACCGTGTTGAACACGGGCGTCGTCTCCTCGAAAATCTCGTCGGGCATTCAAATATCGGCCAACGCATCGACCATCCAGAACGATGGTTCCGTCATTGGTGGATCGACATCCTCCGCCTACGGTGCCCTGATGGCGATCGGCAACAACAATGCGATCGTCAACAACGGTTCGGCCAGCGCCTATGGCACCGGCATCTACGCGTCCGGCACCAGCAACCACATCACCAATACGGGCGAGGTCCAGTCCACCAACGAGTATGGCGTCCGAGCCGCCGGGGACGGCGCGGACCTTGTCAACAGCGGGACGATCACCGCGCTCGATGACGACGCCGTCTGGATGAACGGCTCCAGCGCGAACGTGACCAATAGCGGCACGATCACCGGGGATGATACCGCCATCTATTTCAACGGCGGCTCCAGCCGGCTGGTGAATACGGGGACTCTTGTCGGGACCGGCTTCGAGGGCGTCTACTTCGGGTCTTCGTCTCCGGCCAACTCGGACGTGCTGATCAATCACGGCACGATCACCTCCATGGCGAACGAAGGCGTTTATTTTGCCTCGAGCGAGGCCGATCGCCTGGTCAATCACGGCACCATCCAGGGCGGCGGCAACTACGAAGGCGTGCAGATGGCCAGCTCGTCCGGCGGCGGGGCAAGACTGGACAATTTCGGCACAATCAATCCTGGCCTCGATGGCAGCGTGGCCGTGGCCATGGGATCGGGCGACGACACCGTCCGCAATCTCGGGACGCTCGGCGGCGACGTCGAACTCGGCAGCGGCGCCGATTTCTTCAACGGCTTCGGAGACAGCCTCGTCACCGGCACGGTTTTCGGTGAAGCGGGCAATGACGTTCTTGTCGGCAGTCACAATGCGGACGTTCTCGACGGCGGCAGCGAGAACGACCAGCTCTTCGGCGGTCTCGGCGACGACGAGCTTTATGGCGGGACGGGAAGCGATATCCTGAGAGGCGGCGCCGGAGGCGACATCGTCAATGGCGGCGACGGCTTCGACCAGGCCAATTACGAAAACTCCACCGGCGGCGTCGCCATCGACCTGCGCAATGGCAGCGCCTTCGGCGGCCATGCCGCGGGCGACGTCCTGTCGAACATCGAGAGCCTCGTCGGTTCGGCCTTCGACGACACGCTCAACGGCAACAGTGGCGTCAACATCCTGCGCGGCGAAGGCGGCAACGACTTCCTGCGTGGTTTCGCCGGAAACGACGATCTGAGGGGTGGCGACGGCAATGACGAGATCATCGGCGATCTCGGCTTCGACACCATCACCGGCGGCGCCGGCAACGACACGCTGACCGGCGGCATCAACGGCGACACCTTCGTCTACGCCAATGGCTTCGGCCAGGACACGATCACCGACTTCGAGGAACTCAATGATTTCGAGAAGATCGACCTCTCCGCGGTGACCGCCATCACCGACTTCGCCGATCTGGCCGCAAACCACCTCACCCAGTCCGGGGCCAATGCCGTCATCACCGACGGCGCCAACACCATCACGCTGAACAACGTCAATATCGCCGATCTCGACGCAAACGACTTCATCTTCTGAAAACTCAGGGGATTGCGCGAAGCGTGCCACTGCTTCGCCTGGAAGCGTGATCTTGCGGCATGTTCCGCAGTTGCCCTCGATCCGAGTCGGCTCCGCCGGCTCGGATTTTTTCATGGCGATCGTCTAGACGTCCTCCCGAACGGAATACTTACTTTACGTTCAAACGTCTGAAACAACACGCGTCTTACGCGGTTTGCGCTCAGGATTTCGGCGGGCGCGCGGTTGACCCGTCACCGTCCCTTTCGTAAGCAAACCAGCGTTTTCCCTGAAACCGGCATGCCGTGACATCCATGGACGGCATCGTCTGCTGTGGACGGGCCCTGCGCTCCTCTTCCCGAACTGAGCCCATCCCTGGATGGGCTTGTCCCTACCAAATGACAGACAGATCCGCTGCACCCGCACCTCCCTCCGGATAGCGCCGCGGATCTCGATCGCCCCTTTGGGGCCTTGGCCAGAAAGGCATTGGAACATTGGCAGACGAAATCATCAGCAGCGATTCGTCGATCGCCCGCACGCTCTCGGCAGGTGACGATCTCATCGTGACGCAGGACTCGACGCTGACGACGTTCGACCCCTCGGCGCCTATCACCACAACCGGCGGCGCCAATCAGATCGTCATTCTGGGCGGTCTGGTGGGGCTCGGCAGCCGGAACGCGCTGACGGCATCGGACAACAGTTTCCTGCAGCTCACCGTCGGCAGTCAGGGCAACGTCATCAGCGCCAACAATACGGCCATCAATGTCAACGACCTGACCTCGCTGTTCGAATTCAGCAATGCCGGGACCGTCCAGGGTGACACGGACGCCGTCCGGGTAAGGGGTGGCAGCGGCGTCAACCCCGACGTGGAGTTCGTCAACACCGGCACGGTGGCGGCGTCCGGCGACGCGGTCGACGTCAATTCCGCCGGGACCGTCTACGCCTCGAACGGTTACGGTGCCTCCATCGTGAGTGCGATCGAATCGGCCTTCGAGCTCTCTGTGACTCGGTTCGAACTGACAAATGCCGGCTCGATCCAGGCCCGCGCCTTGGCCATTGTGGTCTATCCCAACACGTCCACTGGTACGCCCGTCTATATCTTTAACGACGGCTCGATCCAGTCGACGAACTCGGACGCGATTTATGTTGCCGCCGGCAATGGCACGACGATCGAGAACAACGGCCTGATCGCCGGCGAGAACGAAGGCATCCATCTCTCGAATGGTGTCGGCGTCGCGACGCTGACCAACACCGGAACCATCTCCGGCAGCACCACCAATGGTGTCTATGCGTACAACACGGCGATCGAGATCAACAATGCGGGCGAGATCATCTCGACCGGCAGCGTCGGCATCCTGATCCAGGATGCCCAGTTCGACAACACCTTCGATCGCAGCTATCTGACCAACAGCGGGACCATCTCGAGCCGCTACGGCGTCTTTTCGGTCGAGGTGACGGGCGAGAGTCCGATCAGCGTCGTCAACACCGGACTGATCACCGGCGCCGTCGATCTGAGCGACGGCAACGACTTCCTGAAGAACACCGGCGACATCGGCGCGAGCGTCTATCTGGACGCCGGTAACGACATGTACAACGGCTTCGGCGACAGCCACGTCCATGGCGCCATCTACGGTGACGAAGGCGATGACGTCATCGTCGGCGGCCACAACTCCGACGTTCTCTATGGCGGCAGCGACAACGACCAGCTCTTCGGCGGTCTCGGCGAGGACGAGCTTTATGGCGGGACGGGAAGCGACATTCTGAGAGGCGGCGCCGGAGGCGACATCGTCAATGGCGGCGACGGCTTCGACCAGGCCAATTACGAAAACTCCACCGGCGGCGTCGCCGTCGACCTTCGCAATGGCGGCGCCTGCGGCGGCCATGCTGCCGGCGACGTCCTGTCGAACATCGAGAGTCTCGTCGGCTCGGCCTTCGATGACACGCTCAACGGCAACAGTGGCGTCAACATCCTGCGCGGCGAAGGCGGCAACGACTTCCTTCGTGGTTTCGCCGGAAACGACGATCTGAGAGGTGGCGACGGCAATGACGAGATCATCGGCGATCTCGGCTTCGACACCATCACCGGCGGCGCCGGCAACGACACGCTGACCGGCGGCATCAACGGCGACACCTTCGTCTACGCCAATGGCTTCGGGGTGGACGTCATCACCGACTTCGAGGAACTCAACAATTTCGAGAAGATCGATCTGTCGGCCGTCACCGCCATCACCGACTTCGCCGATCTCGCGGCCAATCATTTGACCCAGTCCGGTGCCAATGCCGTGATCACCGATGGTGCGAACACCATCACGCTGAACAACGTCAACATCGCCGATCTCGACGCAAACGACTTCATCTTCTGAGGCCGGAGCGAGCGGCGAACCATGCTCGATTGAATTTCGACAGCAGAACAATACAAACGTGAGCACAAGAGGCCGGACCGGCATGTGATACCGGGCCGGCCTTTTTATTGATAAAGCCATTGTAAATAAAAAAGATATTCGGTGCCGGCGAGGCTGCATCGGCAATATAAAATAAACAATCAGCTTTATTTATCAAAAATTCCCTTGAGTAAGAATAAGAAAACGTCCCTAATGGCCCGACGCTGGCGCAATTCCTCAAGGGGTGTCGTTCGCGCCGAGAGCCCAGCGAGTTCGCGACGCCTCGCCATTTCGAGCGACAGGGAGTCTCGCTGTGAGCACCATCATCTCCACGAACCAGGCCAATGGGCTGGAAATCACCGATGCCAATATCGGCGACGGATTGTTCTTCGTCATGCCGAACATCTACATCCAGTCGGGCGGTGTCGTCGACGCCATCCACGTCACGGCAACGAGCGCCAATGTGGAACTGAATATCGCGGGCACGCTCCTCGCCAATGATGACGGCGTCGAACTGAACGGCGGCGATCGGGTCGTCCTCAGCTCGACGGGCACGATCCTGTCTCAATTTGGCATATTCAGCACGACCGGCACCGCGGACGACGACATCGTCGTCGCCGGCCTTATCCAGGTTCAATCTAGGGGTATCCTTGTAAACGGCGGAGACCGTGCCGTCCTGACCTCGACCGGCACGATCGTCGCCGGGAGCGACGGTCTCGCCAATGGACCCGGCTCATCAAACGACGAGTTCGTCGTCGCGGGCACGGTCGACGCCGGGAGAAATGGTATCGAACTCAGCGGCGATGACAGCGTCGTGAGCATCAGCGGCCATGTCACCGGCGGGCGGAACGGCCTGAAAGTTAACAGCTCGGCTGACAACAGTCTGATCACGATCACCAGCAGCGGCGTGCTTCAGGGCGGTGGGGAGAACACGAACAGCGCGGCGTTCAACGCAACCAGCCTGACCGGCAGCACCACGACCCTGGTCAATGACGGCACGATCCTCGCCGATCCCAGCGGCACGACCTTCGCCATCCTGGATGATGCAGGGGAGCTGCATTTCACCAATACCGGCCTGACCAATGGCAGCATCGACACCGGCGATGGCGACGACATCATTACCAATGGCGGCACGATCATTGGCGACGTCGATCTGGGTGACGGCAACGATCTCTTCATCTCCGTCGGCGCCGGCGTCGTCACAGGGGCGGGCGTCTTCGCAGGCATGGTCGAGGGAGGCGCCGGCGACGACCTGTTCGTGGGCGGCGATCTTTCGGACACCTTTCGGGGCGGCGACGACAACGACACCCTCTATGGCGGCGGCGGCAACAACGAGCTTTATGGCGAGGCCGGAAACGATGCCATCGCCGGCGGCGACGACAGCGACTTCCTCGATGGCGGCAGCGGCAACGATCGGCTCTTCGGCGGCGTCGGCGACGACGAGCTTTACGGCGGCACCGGCTTGGACATTCTTAGAGGCGGCGCCGGCGGCGACATCGTCAATGGCGGCGACGGCTTCGACCAGGCCAATTACGAGAATTCCGGCGGCGGCATCGCCGTCGACCTGCGCAATGGCAGCGCCTTCGGCGGCCACGCCGCCGGCGACGTCCTGTCGAACATCGAAAGCCTCGTCGGTTCTGCTTTCGACGACACCCTTCTCGGCAATAGCGGCGTCAACATCCTGCGCGGCGAAGGCGGCAACGACTATCTGCGCGGCTTTGCCGGAAACGACGACCTGAGAGGCGGTAGCGGAAACGACGAGATCATCGGCGATCTCGGCTTCGACACCATCACCGGCGGGGCCGGCAACGACACGCTCACCGGCGGCGTCAATGGCGACACCTTCGTCTTCGCCGATGGCTTTGGTCAGGACACCATCACCGACTTCGAGGAATTCAACAATTTCGAGAAGATCGACCTCTCCGCGGTGACCGCCATCACCGACTTCGCCGATCTGGCCGCTAACCACCTCACCCAGGTTGGCGCCAATGCCGTCATCACCGATGGGGCCAACACCATCACGCTGAACAACGTCAACATCGCCGATCTCGACGCAAACGACTTCATCTTCTGATGAAGCCCGTCAGAGCCCACGACGCGCCGCCCGACCAGGGCACGCAATGGCCCTGAATTGACTCCGGGCCAGCTTCCGCTGGTTCGGAGTCCTCGGTCTCGACAGGGGTCTCCCTCGGTGCGCTCGCCATCTTCGCTCAAGTCGATAGCCAGCCAAAACATTACACATCATGACTTCGTGATCGCGAGATTTTCCAGTTACTTGGTTGACCTCATCGCTTCCCTTTCGTAATTATTGCTCGGGGCTTTCAGGTCTTCGCGGGTAGCGGCGTGCGGAGGCTAGGAGAGGTGGCATTGTCTCAAGCGAACGACGCTTGCGTTCGCACGATCGTGCTCGGCGCGGCGCCGTAGACGGTCTCGTTCTTCACACATCACGGACAGATCACCGGCGCCCCGTGCACCATTTCGAAAGTCGCGGTGGAGGCCGGTTCCGCATTGGGGCCTTGGCCAGGAAAGGCAAGAAACATGGCAGACGAAATCATCAGCAGCGATTCCTCGATCGCCCGCACGCTCTCGGCAGGCGACGACCTCATCGTGACGCAGGACTCGACGCTGACGACGTTCGATTTCTCGGCGCCGATCACCACCACCGGCGGCGCCAATCAGATCGCCATTCTGGGTGGTCTGGTCGGGCTTGGCGGCCAGGATGCGCTGTCGGCATCCGGCAACAGTTTCCTGCAGTTCACCGTGGGCAGTCTGGGCAACGTCGTCAGCACGAACAATACCGCTCTCGATATCGACGGATTGACCTCGCTGTTCGAATTCAGCAACGCCGGTTCGGTTCAGGGCGACACAGACGCCGTCAGCGTGACGAGCGCGAACGGCTCGGCCGCCGGCGTGGAATTCGTCAATACCGGGACGGTATCGGCGTCCGGCGACGGGCTCGACGTCAATTCCGGCGGGACCGTCTACGCCACGAACGGTTACGGTGCCTCGATCGTGAGTGCGCTCGAATCGGGCTTCGAGATCCAGGCCACGCGTTTCGAACTCACCAATTCCGGCTCGATCCAGGGGCGCTTGACGGCGATTTCGGTGAGTCCCAATATCGCCTCCAGCAGCGCGATTCCCGTCTATATCTTCAATGACGGCTCGATCCAGTCGTCGAATTCGGACGGCATCTTCATCTCCACCGGCAACGGCACGACGATCGAGAACAACGGCCTGATCGCCGGCGAGAACGAGGGCATTCAGCTCCTGGATGGTGTCGGCGTCGCGACGCTGACCAACACCGGAACGATCTCCGGCAGCACCGGCTATGGCGTTTACGTGAACGACCAGGCGGTCGAGATCAACAATACGGGCGAGATCATTTCGACCGACAGCGCCGGCATCCTGATCCAGGATACCCTGGGCGAGACCCTGGATCGCAGCTACCTGACCAACAGCGGGACCATTTCGGGTCGCTACGGCCTGTTCTCGGTATCCGTGACCGGCGAGAGTCCGATCAGCGTGGTCAACACCGGGCTGATCACCGGCGCCGTCGATCTGAGCGATGGAAACGACTTCCTGAACAACACCGGCGACATCGGCTCGAACGTCTATCTGGACGCCGGCAACGACATGTACAACGGTTTCGGCGACAGCCATGTGCAGGGCGGCATCTACGGTGAGGAAGGCGATGACGTCATCGTCGGCGGCCACAACTCCGACGTTCTCTATGGCGGCAGCGACAACGACCAGCTCTTCGGCGGTCTCGGCGAGGACGAGCTTTATGGCGGGACGGGAAGCGACATTCTGAGAGGCGGCGCCGGCGGCGACATCGTCAATGGCGGCGACGGCTTCGACCAGGCCAATTATGAAAACTCCACCGGCGGCGTCGCCGTCGACCTTCGCAATGGCAGCGCCTTCGGCGGTCATGCCGCCGGCGACGTCCTGTCGAACATCGAAAGCCTCGTCGGTTCGGCCTTCGACGACACGCTCAACGGCAACAGTGGCGTCAACATCCTGCGCGGTGAAGGCGGCAACGACTTCCTGCGTGGTTTCGCCGGAAACGACGATCTGAGGGGTGGCGACGGCAATGACGAGATCATTGGCGATCTCGGTTTCGACACCATCACCGGCGGCGCCGGCAACGACACGCTGACCGGCGGCATCAACGGCGACACCTTCGTCTACGCCAATGGCTTCGGCCAGGACACGATCACCGACTTCGAGGAACTCAACGATTTCGAGAAGATCGACCTGTCGGCGGTCACCAACATCACCGACTTCGCCGATCTGGCCGCCAACCACCTCACCCAGTCCGGTGCCAATGCCGTCATCACCGATGGGGCCAACACCATCACGCTGAACAACGTCAACATCGCCGATCTCGACGCAAACGACTTCATCTTCTGAAGAGACATGGAATTGCGCGAAGCGTGCTGATGCTTCGTGCGGAAGCATCATATTCCATGGATGCCATGCGATCCGAGCCGGTTATACCGGCTCGGATTCCTCGCCTGGCGATCCTCTCACGATCTTCCCAAACGGGATATTTACTGGTCCTTTTATGCTGGCGAGAGCTAAAATGTAACTTTCGCGATTTTCGATCGGAAGATACGCAGATAATCTCTTTTAGAGCTATATTCCTTTGCGTAAAAAATTTTCACTAAACCGGCATGCGGAGACATCAATGGACCGCATCGTCTCATGCAAGCGGCGTCGCGCTCCCCTTCTCAAACTCGGCACGGCAATGGATGGGCTCGCCCCGAGATCACAGACATATCTGCGGCACCCTCGCTTCCTTCCGGATAGCGCAACACATGCCGATCGCGTTTGGGGCCTTGGCCAGGAAAGGCATCACAAATGGCAAACGAAATCATCAGCAGCGATTCATCGATCGCACGCACGCTCTCGGCAGGCGACGAACTCATCGTCACGCAGGATTCGACGCTGACGACGTTCGATCCTTCGGCGCCCATCACCACCACCGGCGGCGCCAATCAGATCGCCATTCTGGGCGGTCTGGTTGGACTCGGCGGCCGGAATGCGCTGACGGCAAACGGCAATAGTTTCCTGCAATTTACCGTTGGCAGTCAGGGCAACGTCATCAGCACCAACAATACGGCCATAGACGTCGACAACCTGACCTCGGCACTTGAGTTCAGCAATGCCGGAACCGTCCAGGGTGACACGGATGCCGTACGGGTAACCGGAGGCACCGGCGTCAACCCCAGCGTGGAGTTCGTCAATACCGGCACGGTGGCGGCGTCCGGCGACGCGCTCGACGTCAATTCCGCCGGAACCGTCTACGCCTCGAACGGAGACGGCGCCTCGATCGTGAGTTCGAACCAATCGGCCCTCGAAATATCCGCAACGCGTTTCGAACTCACCAATGCCGGCTCGATCCAGGCCAGTTCCGCGGCCATTGCCGTCTATCCCAATTCAGGCAGCGGTGTTCCCGTCTACATTTTCAATGACGGCTCGATCCAGTCGTCGAATGCGGACGGCATTTTCGTCTCGACCGGCAACAACACGACGATCGAGAACAATGGCCTGATTGCCGGCGAGAATGAAGGCATTCAGCTTGCGAATGGCATCGGCGTCGCGACGCTGACCAACACCGGAACGATCTCCGGCAGCACCGGCTATGGCGTTTATGTGAACGACCAGGCGGTCGAGATCAACAATACCGGCGAGATCGTCTCGACCGACAGTGTCGGCATCCTCATTCAGGACACACAGGTAGATCCCTTCGACCGCAGCTACCTGACCAACAGCGGAACCATCTCGAGCCGCTATGGGATCTTCTCGGTCCAGGTGACCGGCGACAGTCCGATCAGCGTGGTCAACACCGGGCTGATCACCGGCGCCGTCGACCTGAGCGACGGAAACGACTTCCTGAACAACACCGGCGACATCGGCTCGAACGTCTATCTGGACGCCGGCAACGACATGTACAACGGTTTCGGCGACAGCCATGTGCAAGGCGGCATCTACGGCGACGAGGGCGATGACGTCATCGTCGGAGGCCACAACTCCGACGTCCTCTATGGCGGCAGCGAGAACGACCAGCTTTTCGGCGGTCTCGGCGACGACGAGCTTTATGGCGGGTCGGGCAGCGACATCCTGAGAGGCGGCGCCGGCGGCGACATCGTCAATGGCGGCGACGGCTTCGACCAGGCCAATTATGAAAACTCCACCGGCGGCGTCGCCGTCGACCTGCGCAATGGTGGCGCCTTCGGCGGCCATGCCGCCGGCGACGTCCTGTCGAACATCGAGAGCCTCGTCGGTTCGGCCTTCGACGACACGCTCAACGGCAACAGTGGCGTCAACATCCTGCGCGGTGAAGGCGGCAACGACTTCCTGCGTGGCTTCGCCGGAAACGACGATCTGAGAGGTGGCGACGGCAATGACGAGATCATCGGCGATCTCGGCTTCGACACCATCACCGGCGGCGCCGGCAACGACACGCTGACCGGCGGCATCAACGGAGACACCTTCGTCTACGCCAATGGCTTCGGCCAGGACACCATCACCGACTTCGAGGAACTCAATGATTTCGAGAAGATCGACCTGTCGGCGGTGACCGCCATCACCGACTTCGCCGATCTGGCCGCAAACCACCTCACCCAGTCCGGTGCCAATGCCGTCATCACCGACGGCGCCAACACCATCACGCTGAACAACGTCAACGTCGCCGATCTCGACGCCAACGACTTTATCTTTTGAGGTCGCAACACCAAAAAAGGAGCGGGCCTGCATGCGCCAGGCCCGCTCCCAGTTTTCATGTCCGCTGCGTGGCCGTGGCCCCTCGCCTTCCCGTGGCCGGCAGGATCAGCGTGGCAGGGTGGTCGTGCCCATCAGATCGAGATCGATGGACCGCGCGGCCTGACGACCCTCGCGGATCGCCCAGACCACCAGCGACTGGCCGCGCCGGGCATCGCCTGCCGCATAGACCTTGTCCATCGAGGTGATGTAGCTCTCGTCGTCAGCCGCGATCGAGACATTGCCGCGGCGATCCGCGCGGGTCTTCAGCTGTTCGCCGACATCCTTGAGGAAGCCGATTTCGAACGGACCGGCGAAGCCGATCGCGATGAAGGCGAGATCGGCCTTGATAACGAACTCCGTCCCCTCGAGCGGCCTGCGCTGTTCGTCCACCTGGGCACAGCGCACCCCGGTCAGCACCCCGTCCTCGCCGACGAATTCGAGCGTCGCGATCTGGAACTCGCGCACCGCGCCTTCGGCCTGGCTCGACGAGGTGCGCATCTTCGTCGCCCAGTAAGGCCAGACGGTGAGCTTGTCCTCGGTCTGCGGGGGCTGCGGCCGGATGTCGAGCTGGGTGACCTTCACGGCGCCCTGCCGGAAGGCGGTGCCGACGCAGTCCGAGGCCGTGTCGCCGCCGCCGACGACCACCACATGCTTGCCGCCGGCCCAGACCTCTTCCGAGGGCCAGCCAGTGCTTTCGATGTTCTCGCCACCCACCCGGCGGTTCTGCTGCACCAGATAGGGCATCGCGTCGTAGACGCCGACAAGTCCCTCATGCGGGATGCCGGAATCGCGCGGCTTTTCCGATCCGCCGCAGAACAAGACGGCGTCATACGCCGCGACCAGTTCGGAGACCGGCTTGTCGACGCCGACATTGACGCCGCAATGGAAGGTGACGCCCTCTTCGCGCATCTGGTCGACGCGCCTGTCGATCCAGTGCTTTTCCATCTTGAAGTCGGGAATGCCGTAGCGCATCAGGCCACCCGGGCGCGACTCGCGCTCATAGACGTCGACATCGTGCCCGGCGCGGCCGAGCTGCTGCGCCGCGGCCATGCCGGCCGGGCCGGAACCGATGACCGCGACCTTCTTGCCGGTCTTTTCCGCCGGCGGCTGCGGCACGATC
The DNA here is from genome assembly GCF_024359545.1 of Jiella marina. Classification (GTDB taxonomy): domain Bacteria; phylum Pseudomonadota; class Alphaproteobacteria; order Rhizobiales; family Rhizobiaceae; genus Jiella. Next base: position 35,297 of record NZ_JAKQZG010000008.1, on the reverse strand, counting down.
AGGCCGAGCTTGTAGGCCTTGTCGGCGATCGCCTGTTCGACCGTCTTGATCGCGACCGGCGTGTCCTCGAGGTTCAGCGTGCAGGCTTCCTCGCAAGGGGCCGGACAGATGCGGCCTGTGAACTCGGGGAAGTTGTTGGTAGAATGGAGATTGCGGACCGCGGTCTCCCAGTCCCCCTGATAGACGAGATCGTTCCAGTCCGGGATCTGGTTGTGGATCGGGCAACCCGTCGGCCCGTGGCAATAAGGAATGCCGCAATCCATGCAGCGCGCTGCCTGCTTGCCGACCTCCTCGTCGGACATGGGCAGGGTGAATTCGCGGAAATGGCGAATGCGGTCGGACGCCGGCTGATATTTGTGGGTTTGCCGATCGATCTCGAGAAATCCGGTAACCTTTCCCATACACACCCCATCTTTCCAGACGCGCAAGCGCCGCGACGCGCCACCGGCGCGGGCGGCGTCAGCATCCACGCCATTGTCGCAGCACCGGACATTCTAACCATTCCGGCTTCGTTAGGACAGTTCTACTGCCGCAATGCGGGTTTCGCCACAAGCCCCGGCCGATAGGAATTCGCCGCTCAAGGACGATCCGCGTCGGGTTTCGGATCGATGCAGGGCGACCGGCGAACTTTTTCGGGCCGCAGGATCCGCTTTTGCTCGCAATGGCGATTCGTGTCACCATATCGTCATCAAAGGCCGGGCCAACGCATGCCCGACCGCTTTGGAGGGACAAGGGGCTGTCTTGACGGACTATGGCTCGAACGGCGGCATGTCCGCCGATCTCGTTGCGTTTCCCGCAGCACATGCACAGACATCGTTCGTCGCCTTCGACAGGCGCGAATTGTCGCTCATCCTCAAGATCTACGGCCGGATGGTCGCCGCCGGCGAGTGGCGCGACTATGCGATCGACATGCTGAAGGATCGCGCCGTGTTCTCGGTGTTTCGGCGAACCAGCGAGATGCCGCTCTTCAAGATCGTCAAGGACCCGAAACTCGCCCGGCGCCAGGGCGCCTATCAGGTGGTGGCGACAGGCGGCGTGATCCTCAAGCGCGGCCACGAACTGGCGACCGTGCTGCGGGTGTTCGACAGCAATCTGCGGCTGGCGGAAAAGGGCTGAGACAATTGGGCCGTGGCGGGGCGACCGGTAAGCGCGGCTATAGCGTCGGTTCGCCCGCCGGGCGAGCGACATAGCCGACTCAACAGCCTTGATCCGTGCACGAGGATGCCTCTCCGCGAGTTGCGAAAGAGGCAATAAGACGAAAAGGCCCGGCGCGAGCGCCGGGCCTTTCCGATTAGATCGTTGCTCTTCGATTAGAAGGAGCGGACGAACTGGACGAAACCAGCAACCTGATCGAGCGAGTTTCCGGTCGCCGCGATGTTCGGGTCGACGTCGAAGTTCGCGTAGCTGATTTCCGCCAGCATGTCGAAGTTGTTGGTGATCTCGTAACCAACGTTGCCGACGACCTTGTAGTAGTCCGCATCCGCGACGTTCACGCCGTTGACGAAGAAGTCGAACGTGCGGCCGTAGGCACCCGAGACACCGACAGCGAGGCTGCCGAAGGACTGGGCGTAACCGGCACCCACCTGCCACTCGACCGGAGCCGCAGCAACCAGCGAACCGCCGTTGAACGCAGCGCCCGTGATCGTGGTGTTGAAGGGCAGCGTGAAGAGGTTGCCCGCGCCGCCGCCGCCGACGAAGCCATTGAAGAGGCCGATCGTGGAGTAGGACGAAGGATCGAACGCGTAGCTACCTTCGAGCTTCAGCTCGGAGTCCGTGGCGATCAGGTCCTTCAGCGACAGACCGGCCTTCAGAGCGAAAGCGTCGTTGGAGCCCGGCTCGACACCGACAACTGCGCCGCTACCGATCACGAAGGTGTCGCCGGTCTCGTCGTAGGAACCCGACAGGTAGACGAAGCCCCAGCCGCCTTCGTACTTCAGCTTACCGACAACGTTCGGAACCCAGTCGCCCGTGGCATCGTCTTCGAGCGACAGAGCGGCCGAGAAGCCGTTCGAGGCGTAGGTGTAGGAGACGCGGTTGGCCTCGAGATCGCCGACCGAGAGATCGGTGTCCGTGAGAAGGCCATCGTCCTCGGCCCAGAGCGAGTCGAGCCAACCCATGGTCAGGCCGCCGAGCTGGATGTAGGCGGTGTCGACGTCGACATTGCCGTCGCCAGCGAAGACGTTGTCGCCCTGGAAGCGAACGTAAGCGCGGAGCGTGCCGTACTCGGTCTCTTCACGAGCGTCGAAGTTGACGCGAGCACGAACCTGCGAACCGATCTGGTAGGTGTCGCCTTCGCCGTTGCGGATGAAGTTGTTGCCGAAGTCGTCTTCGAGCTGGCCGAAGGCGCTGATCTTGTAACGGACGTAGCCGCTGATCTGCAAGCAGGTCTCGGTGCCCGGGATGTAGTAGAAACCGGTGCCGTAAACGTCGCAAACCTTGACGTATTCCATGGGCTCCGGCTCAACCGGAACGATGACGTCCGCAGCGCGGGCGCCGGAAACTGCGACGAGGGCCGCAGCGGAGCCGAGAAGAAGGCTCTTGATGTTCATGTCCTGACCTCCAGTCAATTTTTAGGTTAGGGTTGGGCCTTTTATGAAAGGACAGCCTTCCCTGCCCCATCCCCTCTGCGAAAGTCCGAAGCCGTTTGTTGCCCCCGCGATCTTTCTGAAGCCGACAATATCCACCGCGGGATTTGATGCAATTACATAACTGCAACACTGACGCTTCGGACACACCCCTGTTGCACGGAGGCCACTTTTTTGGTCACCCCCCGTTAACCAGGGGGCTCAAACCCGCAGAATGAAGCTCTTCAGCCGCGCTTGTTGAGGTTTCCCATCGGATTTTCGCGCGCTCGACTCCTGTTGCCCAGGACAAAGGCCAGCTCCGCCGCCTCGGCGTCGAGAGCGAGGCTTTCGCCAGACTTGCCATCGGCACGATGCCCTCGCCGAAAACCCTTGCCTCGATCGCCTGAACCCGTGGGCAAGCCGGTGAAAAGGCGCGATGGCCGGGCCGAATCGCCTGCGAATCGATGCGTCAAGCGCGATCTGAATCGCCTGCTTCGGGCGCAACGGGAGCACGGCGTCCCCGGCGGAAGAGATTGACGACAAGGCTGCGATCGGCCGCCCCGGTCGCGAAGGCCAGCGCAAAATAGATCGCCATCGCCGCGAACACGAGAAGTGCGAGGGCTGCGGCCTGGAGGTGCACCCCTGCAGCCGGCAGCAGCCAGTCAGAGAAGACTTGCAGACCGAAAACCAGAGCGAACCCCATCATCGCCGCGCAAAGGCAAACGAGGATCGATCGCTTGACGAGCGCGCGGTCGACTTGCCACAGGCCGCGGCGGTAAAGGCCGGCGAAGAGTAGTCCGGCATTCAGCCAGCCGGCCAGCGTCGTGGCCAATGCAATGCCCTGTTCCGCAATCAAGGCGAACAGACCGAGCGACAGCACGATATTCGAGCCAGCCGCGATCAGCGTCGCGAGCATCGGGGTACGGGTATCCTCGCGCGCGAAGAAGCCAGGTGAGAACACCTTGATCATCACGAAGGCAGGCAGCCCGAGCGCATAGAGGCCCAGAACGGCGGCCACCGCCGGAGTGGAGGACGGTTCGAACTCGCCGCGCTCGTAGATGACCCGGATGATCGGCTCGGGAATGAGGAACAGAGCGACGGCCGCGGGTACGGTCAGGAAAAGGGCGAATTCCAGGCTGCGATTCTGGGTGTGCTGCGCTTCGAGAAAGCGCTTCGCCTTCAGGGCACGCGAGAGTTCGGGCAGGAGCACCACACCGATCGCGACCCCCACCATGCCCAGCGGCAATTGATAGGGTCGGTCGGCATATTGCAGGATCGACACCGCACCCGGCTTGAACGAGGCGATCGCCTGGCCGACGAAGAGATTGATCTGAGTGATCCCGCCGATGAGCGCCGCTGGCCCCGCCAGGATGAGGAGACGCTTCAGCCCCTTGGTCCAGCGCGGCCGCTTCAGGGCCATGCTGAAACCGGCGAGCCGCATGGCGATCACCACCATGGCAAGCTGCGCCAGCCCAGCCGCAAGCACGCCCCAGCTCATCATCAGCCCGATCGTCTGCTTGTCGACGTCGATCCAGATCGCATAGGCGATCACACCGATCAGGATGAAATTGAGCAGCGTCGGCGCGGCGGCGGCCGCAAAGAAGCGTCGAAACGCATTGAGGATCCCGCAGACCATCGCCATCAGCGACATGCAGGCGAGATAGGGGAACATGATGCGCGAGAACGCGACCGTCACCTCGTAGCGCGCAGCACAGGACAGGACGTCGCCGCCCGCTCCGGGGTCGTCGATGCAGACCGCCAGACCCGGCGCGATGATCGTCCTGACCAGGATCGGCATGAAGAGCAGCGCCAGAACGGTGAGAAACGTCAGGATCACGAAGAGCGTCGAGAAGATCTCCGAGGCGAAACGTCGGGCACCTTCGTCGCCTTCTTCCTCCAGGGACTTGGCGAAGAGCGGAATGAAGGCGGCATTGAAGGCCCCTTCGGCGAACAGCCGGCGAAAGAGGTTCGGAAAGCGGAAGGCGAGATTGAACGCGTCGGCAACCGGGCCAACGCCGAGTGCCGATGCCATGAGCATCTCGCGGCCGAAGCCGAAGATGCGGCTGACCATCGTAGCCCCGCCCACGGTTGCGAATTTCGAGATCAGGCTCATTGGCGGTGGCGCCCGTAGGCCTTCTCCGCCGCGATGATGCCGGCGGCCGAGGGTTCGCTGCCGGGATTCTCGAAGACATGCGCGAGCCAGGTCTCGATGCGCTCGGTCCGGCTCTTGCTGGTGATCTTGGTACCGAAAAGATCGGTCACATAGAAGACGTCGACGACCTTCTCGCCATAGGTCGAGATATGGGCCGAGCGGATGTCGAGATTGAGCTCGGCGATCGCCCGGGCGAGATCCGACAGGAGCCCGGGGCGGTCGAGCCCCTCGACCTCGACCACGGTGAACAGGTTCGACAGATCGTTGTCGACCTTGACGCTCGGCTTGATCGAAAAGGCCGACAACGGACGCCTGGACTTCTGATTGGAAATCAGATTGGCCCGGACTTCGCGACCCTGGAGCAGCTTGCGGATATGGCCGCAGATCCGGTCGCCGCGACGCAGCTCGTCGGTATCCTGGGCGAACTCGCGATTGAGCACCAGGACATCCAGGGCCCGACCATCGGCCATGGTGAAGACCTGGGCATCCGCAATGTTGGCGCCGACGCCCGCACAGGCCCCGGCGAGCACCGACAGAAGGCGGGGGTGATCCGGCGACAGGACCATGATCTCGGTGATGCCCTGGAACGCATCGGTCCGGACCCCCATGGTCAGAGGCTCGCCGTCGCCCTGAGCGGCGTTGCGCACGAATTCGGCATGGCGCACCTGATCGTCGATCGGGGTCATCAGGAAGTAGTTCGGATAGTGGAGATCCAGATAGGCGTCGCGTTCGGCCGGATCCCAGCCTTCGAGACGCGCCGCGAGCTTCTGCCGGGACGCTTCGAGCCGCTCGGCGCGGGTCGAGCGGGTGAAGCCACCCGTCAATGTGGGCTCGGTCTCGAGATAGAGCGAACGCAGGAGTTGGCCCTTCCAGCCGTTCCACACGCCGGGCCCAACCGCTCGAATGTCGCATACCGTCAGGATCGTCAGAAGCTTGAGCCGGTCCAGCGTGCGGACACGCTCGGCGAAATCGAGGATCGTCTTGCGATCGTTGATGTCACGCTGCTGGGCGGTCATCGACATGAGGAGATGGTCGTGGACAAGCCAGGCGACGAGATCGGTCTCGCGTTCGTCGAGACCGAGTCTCGGGCAGAGCTGCCGGGCGATGCGGGCGCCGGCGATCGAGTGATCCTCCGGGCGCCCCTTGGCGATATCGTGCAGGAGCGAAGCCACGTAGAGGGCCTTGCGATCCTTGATCGTGCTGATGAACTCGGTCGACATCGGCAGTTCTTCGCCGAGCAGACCGCGTTCGAGCCGCGACAGGTTGGCGATCGTGCGTAAGAGATGCTCATCCACCGTGAAGTGGTGGTACATGTTGAACTGCATCATCGCGACGATCTTGCCGAATTCGGGAATGAACCGGCCGAGCACCCCCGCCTCGTTCATCCGCCGGAGATGGAATTCCGGGTCGGAACGATCGGTGAGGACGTCGAGGAAGAGGCTGTTGGCTTCCGCATTGTTCCGCAGGTCGGAGTTGACCAGACGGATCGAGCGGCGGATCAGCTTGAGCGTGTCGGGGTGGTATTCCAGCCCGTGCATGGCCGCCAGCCGGAAGACGCGAATGAGATTGACCGGATCGTTCTTGAAGACATTCGGCGCCGACACGTTGATCCGGTTGTTGTCGATGTGAAAATCGATGGTGCCGGGGATCTTTCGGGCCCGGTCGCGCAGGCTCTTGACGAAGCCCTTGAGACCGGGCGCTGCCTTGGCGTGCTGCTCCTCGAGCGCGGCGCAGAGGATCCGGGTCAGGTCGCCGACATCCTTGGCGATCAGGAAGTAGTGCTTCATGAAGCGCTCGACATCCTTCAGGCCCGGATGGGTGTTGTAGCCGAGGCGCTTGGCGATTTCCGGCTGGAGATCGAAGGACAGCCGCTCCTCCGCCTTGCCGGTGGCGAAATGCAGATGGCAGCGAACCGCCCAGAGAAAGTCCTCCGCCTTGTGGAACAGGCGGGCTTCCCGCCGGGAGATGACGCCGAGATCGACCAACGCCTCGGTCGTCGTCACCCGGTAGTGATATTTCGCGATCCAGAACAGCGTGTTGAGATCACGCAGACCGCCCTTGCCCTCCTTGACGTTCGGCTCGACCAGATAGCGGGTGTCGCCGAGCTTCGCGTGGCGTGCGGAACGCTCGGCGAGCTTTGCCGCGATGAATTCCTCGCTCGTGCCGGCGATCACCTCGCGTTCGAAGCGCTGGCCGAGTTCCACGAACAGGTCTCGGTCGCCGACGACCAGCCAGCGTTCCAGGATCGAGGTCCGGATCGTCATGTCGGCCCGGGCCTGCTTGATGCACTCCTCGACGGTGCGCGAGGCGTGACCGACCTTGAAGCCGAGATCCCACAAAAGATAGAGAAGATACTCGACGATCTGTTCGCCAAGCGCCGTCTGCTTGTAGGGAAGCAGGAAAAGAAGATCGATATCCGAGCCGGGGGCTAATGTTCCGCGGCCATAGCCGCCGACGGCGAGGATCGCCATGCGTTCGCCGGAGGAGAGATTGGCCGACTGGAAAACATGCATCTGTGCGTAGTCGTGGACGCAGCGGATGACGATGTCCTGCAGGGTGGCCAGCCGGCGGGCGCAGTCGAGCCCCCCGCCGTCCTCGCCAAATCGCTCCTCGATGCGGCCACGCGCGGCGACAATGGTCTCCCGCAGGAGCGACAACACCGCGGCCCGGGCTGCGTCGGAAGAACCATGCGAGGAATCCTCCTCTGCGATCTGGTCCAGGGCCCGTCGCAATTCGGCCACGTCGACAAATTCCGAAACGTCGATTTGGGTCAAGGGCTCTTCCACTAGGTGGGAGGGACGTGACTCGACCGCGTCCTGAGGCATGCGAATTCCTGCGGCTCCGTTACGAAGGAGCCAGCCTATAGCCGATCTGGGCAAGCAGCGCGAGACGCCACTCCGCGGCTGGGACCGACCATAGAAAATGGCCGCCCCGGTAAAACCGGAGCGGCCATTCTTATATTCCCCTGTCTAGGCCTTGCTCGCTTAGCGAACGGAAAGCCTGTAAGGGCGAGAGTCCCGCGAACTTAGTTGTTCTCGAGCTCTTCCGTGTTCTGCTGCTCGCGGAACTCGTCGCTGCCCGGGATCAGGGTGTCGGCGTTGTCCACGCCCGGATTCTCGACCGAACCGGTGGCCACAGCGTCATCGTCCGCAACGTCCTGGCGCTCGTTGGTCTCAGCCTGCTGAATACCTTCTTCGTTGCCCGGGATCAGCGTGTCGCTGTTGTCGACCTTCGGCGCGTCCATGGTGGTCATCGCGCCATCATCGGCAACGTTCTCACGCTCCTGAATGTTCTGCTGCTCGCGGAACTCGTCGCTGCCCGGGATCAGCGTGTCGCTGTTATCGACCTGAGCAGTAGCGCCGAACGCCATCATCGAGGCACCAAGCATAGCGGCAGAAAAAATAGCTGTCTTTTTCATTTTCTTTCCTTTCGGATTCTTGTGACTGAGCCTGTGACATCGTCAACATTGCTGTCGACAACCGGCTCGTTGAGCGTCGTATGCCTACACAACGGCCGCTAATCGCTGTTGTTCCTTGACAGGATGTCGCAGCAGTGGATCGTTTGTTGTCGCGGCTAACGATCTGGCGCATCAGGAGCGGCCATCGCCCACCTGGCCTGAGGTGGCAACTTGCTTCAGCCGGTAGATCTCGTCGAGCGCTGCACGGGGGCTCATCGTGTCGGGATCGAGCGCATTGAGAGCGGCCGCCAGCGCGGCGTGTCTTTCGTCTCCGGCACCCGTCGCAGCGTCGGGCTTTCGCAAGGCGGCGGAAAAGAGCGGCAGATCATCGATGAAGGCGGTGCGCCGGGCCTGGGAGCCACCGCGCTCCAGTTCCGAGAGCACGTGCCGCGCCCGCTCCACCACCGCAGCTGGAAGGCCGGCAAGCTTGGCGACCTGGATCCCGTAGGAGCGATCGGCGACACCGGACGTCACCTCATGGAGCAGGATGACGTCGCCCTTGTACTCCTTCACCCGCATGGTGGTGTTCTTCATACGCGTGAGGCGCTTGCCGAGAGCCGTCATTTCGTGGAAATGCGTCGCGAACAGCGCACGGCAGCCATTGACCTCGTGGAGATGCTCGACAGTCGCGAAGGCGATCGAGAGGCCGTCATAGGTCGCGGTCCCTCGTCCGATCTCGTCGAGGATGACGAGCGCCCGTGGGCCCGCCTGATTGAGGATCGCGGCGGTTTCGACCATCTCCACCATGAAGGTCGAGCGCCCTTCGGCCAGATCGTCTGACGCGCCGACCCGGGAAAACAGGCGGTCGACCACGCCGAGATGAACGCGGGTCGCAGGCACGAAGGCCCCGATCTGGGCGAGCACCGCGATCAGAGCGTTCTGCCGGAGAAAGGTCGACTTGCCGCCCATGTTCGGACCGGTGAGAAGCCAGAGTGCGCCTTTGTCACCCCCGGCCGGCGGAGACAGATCGCAATCATTGGCGACGAAGGGGCTGCCGGAACCCGCCTTCAGCGCCGCTTCGACGACGGGATGGCGCCCGCCCTCGATCTGGAAGGCAAGGCTCGAATCGACGACGGGGCGGGTCCAGTCCCCTTCGACCGCAAGTTCCGCGAATGCGGCGGCGACGTCGAGGACGGCGAGCGCTTCCGCCCCGCGCTGCAACGCCTCGGCCTCTGCGAGGACGGCGCCCGCCAGTTCGTCGAAGCATTTGAGTTCGAGCGACAGCGCCTCGCTCGCCGCCCCGGTGATCCGGCTCTCCAGCCCGGCCAGTTCCTGCGTCGAAAAGCGCATGGCCGAGGCCATGGTCTGGCGATGGCGGAAGGTCTCGGCCCATTCGCTCGACATCAGAGTCTTCGCCTGGGATTCCCCGGTTTCGACGAAATAGCCGAGGACGTTGTTGTACTTGATCCGCAGATTCCGGATGCCGGTCTCGGCCGCATAGCGCGCTTCGAGTTCGGCGATCACCTTGCGCGAATTCTCGCCCAGCGCCCGCGCCTCGTCGAGCGCAGGAATGGCGCCCGAGCGGACGAAGCCGCCATCGCGCTTGAAGGGCGGCGGGGCGTCGGTGAGGGCTTCGCGCAGTGCTGCCGCAACGTCTCGCGGCAAGGCGGCGATATCTCCGCGCGCAGCTTCGAGTTCTGCCGGCATTTCGGCCGGCAGCATCTCCCCGATGGCAATCGCCGCTTCGAGGCAGTCGCGTATGCCGGCCAGATCGCGCGGGCCACCCCGCTGCAACGCCAGTCGCGACAGCGCCCGCTCCCCGTCTGGCAATCCGGCCAGCGCCTTGCGCAGATTGCGCCGCAGGTCCGGCTCATCGAGAAAGAACGCCAACGAATCCTGTCGCGATCCGATCGTTTCGGGATCGGTCAGGGGGGCGGACAAGCGGCCGGCGAGAAGGCGCGCACCGGCGCCGGTCACGGTTCGGTCGATCGTCGCCAGAAGCGAGCCCTGGCGCCTGCCGGCCAGCGTACGGGTGATCTCCAGGGAGGCGCGCGTGGCCGGATCGATCTCCATGATCGAGCCCTGGGAGACCCGCGCCGGCCGCTGCAGCATCGGTCGGGCCGAAAGCTGGGTCTTGCCGAGATAGGCGATCAGCGCGGCAGCGGCCGAAAGCTCGACCCGCGAAAAGCGGCCGAGGCCTTCGAGTGTCGTCACCTGGAAGAAGCGGCAGATCTTCTCCTCCGCCGTCGCACCATCGAAGAAGGTCTGGGGTTCCGGCCGTGCCGTGCGGCCGAAGCGGCGCAACACAGGCTGCATGTCCGGCGCGTGGAACACCGGCTCGGCGACGACGATTTCGCTCGGCTCGACGGCGGCGATCTCCGCCTCCAGCCGGTCGCGGGAGACCTCGGCCGTGCGGAACAGGCCCGTCGAAAGATCTGCCCAGGCCAGGGCATAGCTCGGGTTCTCCCCGCCCCCGAGCCGTGCCAGCGTCATCAGATAATTGGCCCGACCGGGCTCCAGAAGCGCTTCCTCGGTGATCGTGCCGGGGGTCACCAACCGAACGACGTCGCGCTTCACCACCGATTTCGATCCGCGCTTCTTGGCTTCGGCAGGGTCTTCCACCTGTTCGCAGACGGCGACGCGGTGGCCGAGCGCGATCAGCTTCTGCAGATAATCGTCGGCCGAGACCACCGGCACCCCGGCCATGGGAATGTCTTCGCCCAGATGCTTGCCGCGCTTCGTCAGGGTGATGCCGAGCGCGCGGGACGCCTCGACCGCGTCGTCGAAGAACAGCTCGTAGAAATCGCCCATCCGGTAGAACAGCAGGCAGTCGGGATTGGCCGCCTTGATCTCGATATATTGGGCCATCATCGGCGTCGGGGCGGCGTCGCTACTCATTCGGCCGGTCTGACCTCCGTCGATCGGGTGTTGGGCCAAGGCCGTTTCCGGAATCGGGACACAAGCCTTGCAAGCCGCAAAAACATGGCGAAAGCGCTATCGGCCGCTTTGCACTTCTGCAAGTCGCGTCCTAAGACATCCCCGATCTTTCGCATTTGCGAAACGATTCCGGTTCACGGGCCGGTCACGACAGACGGAACCTTGCCAAACAAGACTTGCAAAGAGCGAACCGCTCAGCTTCCGTTCATCCGGTCCGTGCGACATGGGGCGAAATCGCTTCGGGCAGTGCCCAAAGAGAAAGAGGATCGATGATGCCTTCCAGTTCCCTGCGCCTTGTCTCCGCCTTGGCCGTCGCTCTTGCAGTGCTTTCGCCGGTGACCAGCTCGGCAGCGGACGATGCTGTCAACGTGATGCAGTACGCACTCTCCCACCCGACCGACAATGCGCAACTGCCCAGCCCTCCGGCGCTGGGCGATTCAGTGCCGCGTTCGGTGCAACTTGCCACGGCCGAAGGGAATGGCCGGTTCGCCTACTTCTATTACGCCGGCGCGCCGGTCATCGTCGATCTGAAGACGCGGAGCATCGTGAGGATCGGCGGCTGAGGCAGCAGGCCTTGCCTGACGAATCTGTGGCAGAAGCGGGGGAGACGGTTCCGAGCGCTCACTCCGCCACGATCTCGAGAAAGAGTTCGGGCGTCTCGGTCTCGATCTCCACCACCCAGAAATCCGGGTCGAAACGCGCCTCGCGCTGAAAGCGCGTTTCGAGCGCAGCGTCATCGCTCGCCGGCTCCTCCATGAACTGGCGTGCGCCGGTGTCCCCCTGAAGGCTCTGGACTGCTGGCGAGAACAGGCGGATCTCGCCGGCCCTCGATCTCGCGATGACGAAGATCGCGCCCGCTGCCTCGGCGCCGCGGCGCATGACGGCCGCGAATTCGCCGGCCGCAAAGAGCCGCCGGACGAGCTGGGCGACGAAGAGTTCGCTGGTGATCCGCACGCGCCGTGCGTTACTCGACCAATCCGATCTCGGCAAGGCGTTCGAGCAGGCGCAGATCCGGCTCGCCTGTCACCTCCATGCCTTCGAGCGCCTCGAACGTCCGGATCGCCGCGCGCGTCCGTTCGCCGGGAATGCCGTCCGCCTTCAGTTCAGCAACCTGGGCCGTCGTCAGCGCCGACTGGATGCGGCGAACCACCTCGTCGCGGCTCAGACTGGCGAATTTCTGCACGGTCTCGGATTCGGGAATGTCGGTGCTCTCGTCGGGAACCGAGACCGCCGCGGCGGGTGCGGCCGCTGGCGCCGGCGGATCGGTTTCCGCGATCGAGGCCGTCTGCTGGAGATCCGGCCTGTCGCCCGGCAGTGGAACCGGCGAAGGCGCGGCCGCCACGTCCTGCCGGCTTTCGGCGGAGGCATCCAAGCGGGTCGCCAGCATCGGATTGGGATGACGGCCGGGCTGGGCGAACAGGGCATTCGCCGTCACGCTGCCAAAGACGGCCACGAAGGCTGCGATACCCGCCGATCGACCCGGTCGCCGGGCGAGCACGCGACCGAAACCGCCGACGGTCCGGCCGGCCAGAGCCGCGAGGCCCCCGGCGAGGCTAGGCCGAGAGCCGTCCCTGGCGGATTTCACCCTTGGAGTTCGTTTTGCTGCGGGCATTACTCAACGCTACAATGTTTTCTTGAGGAGGAGTGGTGGCGGCGGGGCCGGCGACTGGCAGACGGATCATCACCATGGTTCCGACGCCGGGCTGACTCTTGACGGTCATGCTGCCTGTGTGGAGTTCGGCGAGCCCCTTGACGAGGGACAGGCCGAGACCGGTGCCGTGATAGCGGCGGGAAAGGCCGCTCGACACCTGCACGAAGGGGCGCCCCAGCCGTGCGAGGTCGGCCTCGGCGATTCCGATGCCGGTATCGCTCACGAGGAGTTCGCAGGCCCCCTCCACACTACGGCTTTCCACCGTGACGACGCCAGTCTCGGTGAATTTCAGGGCGTTCGAGACAAGATTGAGCAGGATCTGGTGGCAGGCACGCCGGTCGGCGACGAGTTCCGTCTCCGCTGCCGGCAGGCGGATGTCAAGGCGCAGGCCCTTTGCGCGGGCCTCCTCGCGCATCAACTCGCCGATCTCCTGCATCAAGGGGGTCACGTCGAAGCGTTCGAGATGCAGTTCGTAGCGCCCGGCCTCGATCTTGGAGACGTCGAGGAGCGTGTTGACCAGCGACAGGAGGTGCTGACCCGAGCGGCGGATGAGGCCGACATATTCCTTCTGCTTCGGCGATTCGAAGCTGCCGAAATATTCGTGGTCGAGCACGTCGGAAAAGCCGATGATCGCGTTGAGCGGCGTGCGAAGCTCATGGCTGACGGTGGCCAGAAAACGGGTCTTGGCGGCCGAGGCCTGCTGCGCCTCTTCGAGGTCGGCAAGAATCCGCCGCGCCGCTTCGAGTTCGGCCGGCATCGGTCGTGCGGCGACAAGAATGTAGAGGCTCTCTCCGTCGGTACCCTGCTTCCCCGTGACTTCGGTCGAGCCAAGTGCGCGGATCGTCAGTTCCGCCTCCCGATAGCTGCCGTCGGTGGCGCGCAGCCGAGCAGCGACCGTCGCCGGCTCGGCGCCCGATCGTGCGGCATCCACGAGCCGCATCACCTCCAGGCGGTCGGTGACGTGGCACAACTCTCCGAAGAGCCGCCCCTCGAGACTGCCCTCTTCCACGGCCGCCAGTTCGGCAGCCGCACAAGACGCGTAGCCGATCCGGCCGAGCGGCGTGACTTCGAAGATCGCGATGCCCAATTCATCGGCGACGCTTCGCCGCGCAAGCCGGGAATCGCGCGCGACGGGGGCCGGTTTGCGCCTCATCCGACCGACCGCGCGGCCATGAGGCCAGGCAAGGCGCGCGGCGTAGCCCAGCGTGAGCAAAGCGAGAAGGAGATGGCCCCAGTCCGGCGTCGCCGTGCCGAGCAGCGCCGGCTGCTCGAACACCAGAATCGCACCCAGAGCTGTCGAGGACAGGGCAAGCCCGCCCGCCAACCGATAGCGGCGGGCGATCAGCCCTTCAACGGGAAGGATGACCAGAATCGCGATGACGGCGACGAGAGGCCAGCCAACTGCAGTCGCCAGCGCCGCGGAAATCCCGGCACCGAGACTTCCGGCAACCCAGAGAACACCGTCGCAGCGGCCGGAAAGCGACAGCCACGCCGCCGCCGCAAGGGCGAGGCTCGCCACCAGGAGGGGCATGGCGGCAATCGTCACGGATGCCCCGAGACCGGCAAGGACGGGCGAGGTCAGCGCCGCAACCAGTCCGATCGCGACGAGGGCTGCGAGAATGCGCGCCTGGAACCGTCTCTCGCTTGCCTCCGTCACGGTCGGAGAGACGAAGTCGTCGAGTCGGATCTGCAGGGTGCGAATCGCGGACGCGGCGCCTGATCCGGCGCTCTCTCGTCGCTTCGACGCGTGCCTCATTCGCGATCTCGCCCTGCAGTTCAGCGTTGCTTGGAGAGTGTCAGGGTGAATCGTCGTTCACCCGAACCTCGACAATCCGAATGATGCCGGGACGAACTTAAGGAAGCCATAAGCGAGGCTTGTCTCTGGCTTGCTTTCACCAGTGATCCCCAGCAAATCGCCGGGTTGCGGGCTCTCGGAGCTGCCAACATGGTTAACAAAGAGTTAGCGTCCGGAACCTCAGCGGCCGGCCCCGCGATTCGCGCGATTTCATTCAAATTTTCATCGTTTTTTCAACGCGACCTTGCGAGCCCTGTGCCATCTTGATGCCAACAAGAGGTGACCGGCGACAGCCGAAACATCACGACAGGGCAGGACGGAACGATGATCCGCTTCATCATCAAATCGGCTTTCTTTCTTGGGGTCTTGGCGATGATCATGCCGGGTGAATCCCGCAAGGACGGCGAGACCGAGATCAATTCCTTCGCGCTTCTCTATGGCGCCCAGGCGGCGATTGCCGATCTGGCCGGCTTCTGCGACCGTGCGCCATCGGCCTGCGCGGCCGGCGGCGACATCGCCCGCTTTGCCGGCGAACGTGTCGGTGAGGGCTTCGCGATCGCCTACAGCTTCGTCGGTGGTCACGGCGGCGGCGTGGAACCCGGAGCGCAGCCGAGCCCCGCCACTCCCGCCATCGCGACGCCTGCTCCCGCTGCGCCAGACGCTCCGGTCGTCGCCGAACGGCCCAAGGCGGTCACAGAAGCGCCTCGCGACCGGACGATCACCGGCAGCGTCAGCGGCGGCGTGCCAAGCGAAGCGACCGCGCGAAAGAGTGCCGCGTTCCTTGAGGATCGACCGGTTTCTCCCGAGACCAGCCAGAGCGCGCAGCTCGAGATGACGGCGCCCATCCCGATCCCCGCCCCGCGCTACTGACGGGTGGGCCTCGGCTTCCTACATAGCGGCGGAACGCCGGCTGCGGCCCAATGGAACCGACACCGCCAGGAAGCGAAGCATCCATGCAGACCATCGACGAGATCATCTCGGATTTCGAACTCCTCGACGATTGGGAGGACCGATACCGCTATCTCATCGAACTCGGTCGGGCGCTGCCGGACCTGCCGCCCGAAGACATGACCGAAGAGACCAAGGTCCGCGGTTGCGTCAGCCAGGTCTGGCTGGTGAGCGAGACGGACGACGCAAAGCCGCCGCATCTCAGTTTCCGCGGCGATTCCGACGCCCATATCGTCAAGGGGCTGGTCGCGGTGGCGCTCGCCCTGTTTTCCGGCCGCACGCCTTCAGAGATCCGGGAGATCGACGCCGAGGGCCTGTTCCGGCGGCTCGGCCTGCAGGAGCATCTGACCCCGCAACGGTCCAACGGCCTGCGATCCATGGTCGCACGGATCAAGAGCGATGCGGAGGCCGCGGCGGCGGCCTGAACCGAAGGCCGGAGCATGGACGGCCTGCCGCCTCTTCCGATCACGGCGAGGAACGATCCGCCTCCTCCGGTTTCGGCGCGCGCCAGCGACGGATGCGACCGACTTCGGCATCGCGTGCGCCTTCGAATCCATAATGCCGCGCCAGCATGGCAAGCCCTGTCTTGAGCAATAGTTTGGCCGAACGCGCCGGCCATTGCCGTTCCCGCTCGACCGTCTCCAGGCCCTTGAGAAAGCAGCACACGTCGAGAAGCAGACCGGAGAGTTCCGGCCCGACCGCGTCGCAGGCTTTCGCGACACGCCTGCGGGCGTCGATGGCATTGTCGGAGAGGTCGCCGACACCGCCCGCCCCGCTGCGGCCCGGCTGACGCGGCATCCCGTCCCAGCGCTGGCCGAGCGCCGGCGTCATCTGCGCACGGGTAAAATCGACGCGAAGCCGCTCGCCGGCCATCGCCTCGCCACGGCTCAGGAACGGCTCGCCGCCCTTGCTCCGTCGCGTGGCCAGGCGCGTCAGCGGGGTTTCCTCCTCGTTGAATCCGGTCCGGGCGCTCATTGTCCTTCCTCCCCCACGACGCCGGCTTTCGCGCTCGCCGACATGCCGAGGCGAACCGCCCGGGCGAGCACTTCCAGCCGGCACAGCAGCGCGTCGAATTCGGCATCGTCGCGCCGGTCCTCGACCCGCCTCACGGCATGGGCGATCGAGGTCCGGTCGCGACCGAAACTCGCCGCCATACGCGACAGCGAAATCTGGAAGACGACATTGGCGAGATACATCGCCACGTGCCGCGCATCGCAGACCGGGCTGATTGCGCGGTTCGGGCGCCGGATCTCGGCGATCGGCACTTCGAAGAAGGCGCAGACGATCTCCTGAGCCATCCGGCACGCGGTCGCCGCGTGAACCTCGGCAGCCGGGCGCTGGCCCCGGCTTCGCCCGGACGGGTGCGAACGGAAATCAGGCGACGACGCGCGGCTGGGCCGGGCCGACCGGCTCTCGTGAACCTCCTCGATCAGCGTCTGCATTGGGGCTTACTCCTTGCTTGCACTCCGCCCCTTCTATCTGAATCCGCTCGTTATGTGAATATTTTCCTATTTCAGTTTCTTTGAAACCCTCTCTGATTTCAACGGATAGTCGCATTCCGGACCGCAGGGTTCAATTGTCTTCCAAGAAGATATCCCCACCCTCGGCCCGCAGCAGCAATCTCCCGGAACTCGATTCTAAGGATTGCCGGAACCCTCATGACCGCCGACGATACCCTCGCCCCGCTCATCGCGACCCTCGCGGCACAGGCCAGAAAGCACATGGAGGCGCGGCGCGAAGCCGATCGCGTTCTCGGCGAACGTCTGGAGTTGCGCGCCGCGCTGGCCCGTTTCGGCGTTTCCGGCGCTGGCGTCGCCGTTTCGGTCGAGCAGGACGATCCCTCGGCCCTCGATCTCACCGATCGGGCGCATCTTCAGGAACGCGTCGAGCGAGAACTCGGCCGCCTCGCGCGCTTCGCACGCAGCCGGGACCCCCGCTACGACCTCAACCGCCACATCCTTCTCGCGCGACTCCTCCGCTGGCTCCGGGGAGCCCAGCCGTGGATCCGGCCCGCCGAGTCGGTGCCGGGGGACAACGCCGCGCCACGCTCCACCCTCTCCAGCAGGCCAAGCTCGCGGTCGCGCAAGCGGACCCGAAGAAACGGCCAGGAGCCCAGGCGGACACTTCGAACCGATGGCCGAAAACGGACCGTCGCCGGTCCATACGGGAAAAAGGGTCGAACTCGTCCGGAATGCGGAGGATGAAACGTCCGACTACAGCGGGGCGGTGACGCGAACGCTCGTTCCCGGGCCGTTCGAATGGTCGATCTCGGCCTTGAGGCTCATGGCCATGGCGCGGATCAACCGGGTCCCGACGCCGGTGCCGGAGGGCTTGCCGTTCGTATCCATGCCGGGACCGTCGTCCTCGACGCTCAGACAGAAGTTTTCGTCCTCTCGGGCGATCCGGATGCGCACTTCGCCGGCTTCTTCGCTCCGATAGGCATATTTGCAGGCATTGCTGACAAGTTCCGTGACGATGATACCGAGCGAAACCGCCTTGTCGGTCTTCAGCCGAAGCGGCTCGGCGATCAGCCTCACGCTGCGTGGCGAGGTCGGCGTCGACCAGGTCGCTTCGAGTTCCGCGGCAAGTGGCTGCAGATACTCCGCCATGTCGATGGTCTCGATATCGTCCGAACTGTAGAGCCTTCGGTGCACCTGGCTGATCGCGGCGATGCGCTGCTGGGTGTCCTTGAGTGCCGAGCGGGCCTCTTCGCTGGAGACGCTGCTTGCCTGGAGATTCACGAAGGCGCTCAGGATCTGAAGGCTGTTGGCGACGCGGTGGTTCGCCTCCTTCAGAAGAGCCGCAAGGCGCTCGTTGCTTGCGCGCAAGGCCCGCTCGGCGTCGTCCTTCGCCGCGACCAGGGCCCGGCGATCAAGCGCCTGGCGAAAGCTCGAAGCCAGAAGATCGAAGAACTCGTCGCCGATCGTCTTGACCACATAGTCCGAGGCCCCCGCCTTGAGCGCGGCTACCGCCACGCTCGTCTCGTCGGAACCGGTCACGTAGACGACCGGTGGCGGCACCGGCAGCGCCTTGATCATTTCCAGGGCGTCGAGGCCGGTCTTTTCGGGCATGTAGTGGTCGATCGCGACCAGATCGAATTCGTCCTGCTTGAGCAGTGCGATGCCGGAATCGGCGCTGTCGGCCGTTTCGACCTTGAACCCCCGTCTTCGAAGGGCCTTGCGGGCGAGGTGTCTCAGTCCCTCGTCATCATCGATGTAAAGCACACGCGGCATCGGCGCCCGGATTCAAATGGCTGCGTGATTGAGCGATATGAGGCAAAAGCTGGTCGCGCAACCGAAAAAGTACAAGTCCGGCCACGAATCGACCGCAAGGCCTTGTTCTTTATCAAAGACTTGCCGCAGAAATGCAGGCCGCGACGTCACCCGATGGCGATCAATTTGCGCCATCCTCGGGCTCGGGAACCTGGATGACGGAAAGGAACAGGCCGAGCTGGCGGATCGCCTGGGCAAAGGTCTCGTAGTTCACCGGCTTGGTGATGTAGACATTCGCGCCGAGGTCGTAGCAGCGCTCGATTTCCACCTTGTCGTCGGTGGTCGTCAGCACCACGACCGGAGTCCGCCGAAGCGGGCTGTCCGACTCCTTCATTCTCTGAAGGATGTCGATGCCGCTCATGTCGGGCAGGTTCAGGTCGAGAAGCACAAGGGCCGGACCGTTTTTCGCCGGCCCGTCCGCCGCGTTGAACAGATAGTCGACCGCCGCCGTCCCCTCGACGAAGTGCTTGATGGCGTTGTTTACGCCGGCGCGGCGGATGTTCTTCTCGATGAGCCGGGCATGGCCTTCATCGTCCTCGATCATCACGATATTGACGGTCTGATGGGAGGTCACGTCTTCACGTCCTGTTGTGGGGCGAGTGCCATCGGCAGCGACAGCCGGAAGGTCGCGCCTTCATTCAGCGCGGACTCGCATGTAATCGTTCCGCCCAATCGGTAGGCCAAGGCGCGGACATGGGCAAGTCCGATCCCCTCGCCGGGCTGATCCTGGCTCCCCGAGCGGCGGAAAAGATCGAAGATCCGCTCGTGATCCCTCGGATCGATGCCGCGACCATTGTCCTCGACCTCGATCACCACCCGGCCATGCTGCTTGTGCCCACGAACGGTGATGCGTCCCGGACGGTCGGGCTTGAGATATTTCGTGGCGTTTTCCACCAGATTGGAAATGATCTGCTCGACCGCCAGCTTGTCGCTCACCAGGGTCGGCACGGGCTCGGCGGTGAAGGTGATACCCAGTTCGTCGGCCCGGTGACGCAGGCTGTCGATGATTCCCTCGACGAGAGCGTTCATGTCGATCGCCTCCGGCGCCAGCACCCGCCGGCCTTCCCGCGACAGCCGCAGGATCGCATTGATCAGCCGGTCCATCTTCTCGGTGGACGAGCGGATGAAACCGATCGCCTCCGGCAGATCCTCGCGCACCGCGAACCGGATCTCGTCGTCGATGATCTCCGGATCCTTCTCTTCGACTGCGTCGATCAGATCATTCAACGGCTTGATCGAGGCATTCAGTTCGGCGGTGAAGCCCATCACATTGACCAGCGGCGAACGCAGATCGTGGGAGACGATATAGGCGAAGCGCTGGATCTCGGCATTGGCGCGCTGCAGTTCGGCTGTGCGCTCCTCGACCGCCGATTCGAGATCCTCGTTCAGGCGATGAAGCTCGCGATGGGTCTCGGCCAGGGCGCGCAGGGTACGCTGCGTCGCCCAGATGGTTCCCGCGGCAACGAGCAGGAAGACGATGCCCGCCAGGGTCGCCACCACGGTCGAGACGAGGATTCCCTGTCGCTCGTCCGCTTCTCGCAGCACCAGAAGACGCCGTTCTTCTGCAGTCATTTCCTGCGAGAGCGCACGAATCCGCTCGACGATCGCGATATCCTCCTCGTCGAGGATGGTCGCAGCCGAAATAGAGGTGCCGCCGGCGGTCTTCTCGGTAATCGAATCCCGCAAGAGCGCCTGATGCCGATCGATCAGATCCCGCAACTCGGACAGGCGTTCGAGTTGGCCTGGATTGTCGGAAATCAGATCGTGAATCCGGTCAAGCTGCACCGGCATCGCCGCGATCGCGGAGTCGAACGTCTCGGTGAAGCGTGGATCGACCTCGACCAGATAGCCGCGCCGGGCCGCCTCCAGCCGCTCGTGCAGGGCTTCGAGTTCGGCCAGAGCCGCTTCGACCTCGAGGGTATGGGAAACCCGCTCGCTGTAATCCTGGGTCCTCTGAAAGGCCCAGACCACGGCGGTCGCCGCCAATGCGAGCATCAGGAAACCGACGGCGACGCCAAAGAAGATCGCGCGGTTGACGCGCCGCTGGGTTCTCTGCATCCGGAAGGTTTCATGCCCTGCTGCGGCCTCTCCCTGTCACGCATGCGCAGGATCGGTGAGAAGCCGGGAAAACTTTTGGCGAAAGAACCGCCGCTATCGATCAATATGGTGGTCTCTAGCGCGCCGCCGGCAAGCCCTCAAGTGGCAGGCACGGCGCAAGAGCGAAGCGTCCGCCCTACTTGACGAATATGTTGGCGCTTGCCGCCGCCCCCGTGGCGTCTACAACCGAGATCGCCACGAAGCCCGGTTCCCTGGGCCGCCAGGTGGATTGCCGGAGAAGCTGGTCCCGATCGACCGGCCGGCCATCCACATACCAGGTGAAGGGCGGGCGGCCGTTGCGCACCTTCATGTAGAGCGGATCGGGCGTGCCCTCGCTGCGCGTCAGTTCGATGCGGCTCTTGTCCGGCGGATAGACGATCTCCGGCTTTGGCCCGTCCTTTCGTTCCGCAGCCCGGCCGACGCGGCGCAGCGGCGGCGGGAGACCACTGCCCGCCGAGGCGAGGATGCCCGGCGGCGGCCCCGACAACCGCGTCACCGGACCGATCCGGGCGAAGACATCGTGCATCACCGGAACGGCAGCGGATTGGCCGAACAGCCCTGGCACCGGCGCCCCATCCGGCCGGCCGATCCAGACACCAACCACATGGCGACCGTCATAACCGATGGTCCAGGCGTCGCGATAACCGTAGGACGTCCCGGTCTTGTGAGCGATCTCGCCGGGCGAGCCCTTTGTCGTGGAGGAGGCGCCGGCGAGGATCGAGGTGACGTACCAGGCGGCCTGCTCCGACAATATCCGTCGACCGGACACGCCCGTGCCGAGTGGTTCGTCTGCCGCCTCCACATGCAGCGGTACCGAGACGCCGCCATTGGCGATGCCGGCATAGAGGCGCACCAGATCTTCCAGCGTCAGCCCGATGCCCCCGAGGCCGATGGCGAGCCCCGGCAACGAGCGGTCGCCGAGTTCCGGCGCCGCACCGGCCCGGCGCATGCGGTGAACGAGCCGGCTCGGACCGACGGCGCTCAGGAGTTCGACGGCCGGCAGATTGCGCGAGAGCTGCAGCGCGCGCCGGGCGGTGATCACGCCCTCGAACTCGTGGTCGAAATTCTGCGGCGTATAGCCGGCAAAGCCGCCGGGCGAGTCGTCGACGAGGCTTTCGGGATGGGCGACGCCCCGCTCGAAGGCGAGGCCGTAGATCAATGGCTTCAGGGTCGAGCCCGGCGAACGCGTGGCCTGAGTCAGATCGACGAAGCCCTGTCGGGAGCGGTCGAAATAATCCGGCGAGCCGATCTCGGCGAGGATCTCCCCCGTCTTGTGATCGGCGACGACGATCGCGAGGCTCTGAGGGGATTTCAGCCGCTTCGCCTTCTGTCTCGCATAGGCTTCAAGCCGTTCCTGCAGCGCCGCGTCCAGCGTCACGTCGATGCGTGGGCTATCGGGGCGAGCGGCCGTCAGACGATCCGCGAGATGTGCCGCCATCAGCGGCATGGACCGACGACCGCCGGGCATCGCCTCGGCCAAGGCCCGGCGGGTCTCGCCGCTGTCGAGGATGCCGAGTTCTCCCATGCGTTCAATGACCCGGTTCCGCGCGGCCTTGGCGCGAGCGGGGAACCGATCCGGCCGAAAGCGTTCCGGCGATTGCGGCAGGGCGACGAGAAGCGCGGCTTCCGCCGCCGTCAGCCGGCGCGGTTCCTTGCCGAACAGGGCGAGGGATGCCGCGCGAATGCCCTCGACATTGCCGCCATAGGGGGCAAGGCGAAAATAGAGCGACAGGATTTCGGCCTTGTCGTAGCGCCGCTCCAGCGCGATCGCCGTCAGCATCTGCTCGAACTTCGCCGCGACGCTGCCCGTCGGCAGGCCGCCCAGCATGCGCGCAACCTGCATGGTGAGCGTCGAGCCGCCCGAGACGATGCGGCGATGCTCCAACGACTGCCACGCCGCGCGCATCAGCGCCCAGCCGTCGATGCCGCCATGGTCGAGAAAGCGCTTGTCCTCCCAAGCGATGAGCATCTCCAGAAAACGCGGATCGACGTCTCCGCCATCGGCGGCCAGCCGCCAGCGCCCGTCATCGAGCGAAAAGGCGCGGAGGAGATGGCCATTGCGGTCGACGACCTCGACACCGACCGCCGGCTCATGGAGCGCAGCGATGCGCGTCACGATCGCCTGTTCGAGGGCCGAATAGGACCAGAGGCCGGTGATCAGGAGGAGGAGCAGGCTGAAAAGCCCCACTTGAGCAAGGCGACGGCGGGGAGACATCAGCCGCTCTGCCTCTGTGTCGACAGAAGTCGTCTTGACCCGTCTCGCGCTGAGCCAGGACTGCAATCAATGCTGCTCAGGCGTCGAACGAACTGAGCGCCGAACGCTTGAGCTTCGTCATCCTCGGGCCTGTCCCGAGGATCTCCTGCCATTTCCGCCACCAAAGCCGTGGAGACAGGCCAGTCTCCCAAGAACTGACCCGTCGACAAGCGACGGTAGATCCTCGGGACAGGCCCGAGGATGACGATGCTGCGTTGAGGGGGCTCGGCTATCCTCCGGGGCCGTGTTCCCACACCGGACGGCGACTCTTTGCGGCCGACACCCGTACCTTGACGATCGCGAATCAGACGGTCCGCCAGAACCGAGCAGACACTGGACTTCACCGCAGCGGCCCGATCACCGTCACCCGGCCGGCCTCGGTGCGGCCGCGGCGGCTCGGATCGTACATGTTTTCCACGATCGCCGCCGGGTGCTCGAACTCGCCCGGCGAGACCGCGCGCACGATATAGGCGAAGCGGCGGGTGGCGGTGTCGTTGAGGCCCTGGTCGATCGCGGCAAGGAAGCGGTCGGTGCGGAACTCGGTGTGCGTCGCCTCGCCGGTCAGTTCCAGCCAGTCGAGGGCCGCGACGTCGCCACCGCGCAGGATCGCCGGGTTGTCGATCGAAAAGCCCGCCGGGAGCGGATCGTCCAGCATCAGCTTGGCCGGCCCGGCGTCGATCGGTGTCACCTCGTCGACCACCACCAGCCGGTCGCCCTGCCCGATCTCGGACGGGTTCGCGGGCTTGCCGTCCAGCGTGTAATAACTGCGCGCGATCGCGTAGCCGTCGCTCGAGGCAGGCGGGGCCGTCTCCGGCACGCCGCGGATCGTCACTTCGGCGGCGACCGGGGTTTCGGCGCGATTGGCGATGTCGAGGCCGGCCGAAAGGTCGTCCGCGTCGACCGCTGCCGAATAGGGCCCCTCGAAATCCTGGCCGGCGACCGTCAGCTGCGGCGGGTTGCGCTCGAGAAGCGCGTGGGCCGCGAGCAGCGACCAGGCGTCTTCCTGTGTGGAGGTGTAGCGCTGGTTCATGCGCTGGGCATTCACCCGGCTCACCAGCCCGTCGAAGGACACGCCGTCGATCGCCGTTTCGAGGCCCAGCGTCAGCACCGCGGCATCGTCCCGCAGCGCCGTGCCATAGTCGGAACGGCCGATATTGCCGGCGAGCGTCGCCGTGCCGTTCACCGCCGCGCGGAACACCGTCTCGGCTCGCGACCGGTCGCCGTAGAAGGCCAGCGCCGCGGCGATCTGCGCCTTGGCGAGCGGCGTCGGGAAGCTCGAAAGCTCGTTGTCGGCATAATAGCGCAGGTCGCCGATCGCAGCCCGGCCGTTGCGGGCGAGCACGTAATAGGCATAGGCGACCGGGCCCCAGTCCGGCTTGTCCGGCAGATAGGCGAGACTGTTCCTCAGATTGTCGATGGCGAGGGTGAAGCCCTCTTCCGGTACCGTGTAGCCGGATTCCTTCGCTCGGGTCAGGAAGTCGGTGACATAGGCGTCGAGCCAGAGGTCGCCGTAGTCCGGCCGCCACAGGCCGAAGGAGCCGTTCGACGCCTGATTGGCCAGCACGCCGTCAATCGCATCGTCGACCCGCTTGGTCACGTCCTCACTGCCGCCGAGGCCGGCCGACAGGATCGTGCGGTCGAGATAGACCAGCGGCATCGCCCGGCTGGTCAGCTGTTCGGTGCAGCCATAAGGGTAGCGGTCGAGCGCGCGGACGACGCCCGCCACGTCGAAATCGGCAGCACCCGTGACGGAGATCGTCGCCGAGGCCGTGCCCGGCACGTATTCGGCGAAGAGTTGCGGATCGAGGCTGAGCTTGCCGCCATTGGCCGCGATCGAAAGTCGGGTCTTGTCGACGTCTTTCGGGGCATTGGAGCGGACTGGCAGGACCACGGTCTTCACGAGGCGCTTGTCGGCCGGTGTCGTCAGCGCCACCTCGATCACCGCCTCGCCGATCGCATCGGCCGTCACCGGCAGGAGCACCTGCTCCCGCTGATTGGCGTCGAGCGTCAGATCGGCTTCGATGTTTTCGCCGAGTGTCACGACACCCGCACCGCCGGAGACCGTCAACTTCGCTCCCCCGGTCGGTCCTTCCACATGGGTCAGGTCGATCGCAATCCGCGACGTGTCGCCCGGCGCCAGGAAGGCCGGCCGGCTGACGGCGATCACCACCGGATCGCGCACGATCATCTCACGGTCCGCATTGCCGATCGCCGATTTCGACCAGGCGATCGCCATCAGCTTGAGCGTGCCGTTGAAGTCCGGGATATCCAGCGCGATCGTCACTTTGCCGTCCGGGCCCACTTCCACGGGGCCGGAATAGAGCGAGACGAGCTCGTCCATGGGCGGCGGGCTGTCATAACTGCCGCCGGAATCGCCGCCCGAACGCACCGTGCCCGGCGCACCCTGGGTGCGATCGATCAGCTTGGAGTAAAGATCGCGGATTTCGACGCCGAGGCGCCGCTGGCCAAAATAATAGTCCTTCGGCGCGGGCGGTTCGAAGCCGGTGACGTTGAGGATGCCCACATCGACCGCCGCCAGCGTGACATAGGCGGTCTCGCCCTCGGCGATGCCGCCGATCGCGATGCCGACCTCCTGGGTCTGGCGTGGCGCGATCTTGTCCGGCGCGTCGATCGCGACGTCGAGGGCGCGTTCGCCGGGCTCGACCTTCACATGAGCCAGACCGATCGCGCGGCCCGGCATGCGCTTTTCGTCGAGATTCATCGGACGATAGACGACTGCGGCGACATAGGCGCCCGTGCCCCAATCCCGTGTGACGTCGAGGGTCACCTCGCCGCCATCGGCGCCTATATCGGCGGTCTTGCGGGCGATCACCCGCTCGTCCATCACGAAGATCTCCGCCCGGCCGGCGAAGCGCGGCTCGATCTTCACCGTCGCCGTGTCGCCGACCGTGTAGCTCTCCTTGTCGAGGGAGACATTGGCCGCGTCGGGCGTATCGAGAGAGGTCGCGGCCGAATACCAGCCGGCATTGAACTCGACGCTCGCGGGGATCGTCGCGCCGTCAGCATCCGTCACGGTCAGGCGATATTCGCCCCATTCGACCGGCACCGAAAGGGAGGCCGGCGTTTCGGCGGTGACGTCCAGCGTGCCGCTCGCCACCCGCGTCGAGGTGCGCACCGGCTCGTAATTCCACGAGCCCGAGGTGGAATACCACTGGAAATCGACGCGGATCCGGTCGAGCTGCCAGGTAAGGTTCGCCATCGCCTTGCGCGTCGCATCGGCGTCGATCGCGATCACGTCGAAGGCCGCCTCGCTGCCCTCCGCGACGGCACCGTCGAAGCGGGGCTTGATGCCGATCCGGTCCGCAGACGCGGCAAGGGGAAGTTCGCTCGTTCGCTCGACCGGCTTGCCGCCCGCGTCGATGACGCGGACCTGCAGCTCGGCGGTGAGCGGCCGGGTCGTCACCGGAGGATCGAAAGGCGAAAGCGCGAGCGTGGCCTTGCCCTCCGCGTCGGTGCGGGCCGCATCGAAGGGCTGGCGCGTCGCCGTCACCTCGTCGCTCGCCAGACCGAAGGCATAGCCGGGATAGCCGGCGATGTCGGAGGAGGCGTTGAGCACGGCTTCGCCGCTTACCTCCAGATCGCCAGCCGGCGCGCCGAAGAGATAACGCGCGTCGACGTCGACGGTCGGCGGAGATTGCGGATCGAGCACGGTTTCGGCGACCGCCAGATCGAAATCGATCTTCTCCGGCTCGAAATCCTCGACGAGGAAGCTCGTTTCGGCGAGCGCCGGCTGCTTGGGATCGGTGTGGAGCGCGAGCTTCCAGACCCCGCGCATGGCGTTGTCCGGCACGGCGAGCGCAAAGGCGTAGCCGCCGGCGGCGAAATCCGAGACGGTTGCGCGGGCATGCTCGACGCCGTCCGGGCGCTTGACGATCTGGGTCAGTGTCAGGCCGGAGATCGCAGTCCCCTCGGGATCGCGGGTCAGCGCATTGAAACGCACTTCGTCACCCGCCCGGTAGATGCCGCGGTCAGCGGTCAGGAACACGTCGATCGGGCCAGCCGGGGCACGGCCGTCGACACCGCGATCGGTCAGGTCGAAGGGGGAATCGCCGACATTCAGGAAGACGAAATCGCCTGTCAGCCGAGCCGTGACCAGCGACGGCCGGTCGCCGCCGGTGCCGCGCATCAGGCCGGCCGGCAAGCGCGCATGGCCCTGGCCGTCGGTCGTTGCGGTTCCGAGGATCTGGTTGTTGGCGGCGACGAGGTCCAGCGACACGCCGGCGAGCGGACGGGCGCTGCCGAGCGAGCGGGCGACGACGTGGAAGCCGTCTGTGGCCGAGAAGGTCGAGAGACCGATATCGGACACGACGAACCATTGCGTCGCGTACTGGTCCTGATAGCGCGGCCCGTTCTTCGCCTTGGCCGTCAGCACATAGACGCCGGGCTTCAGGTCCGGGACCATTTCCGCAACGGGGATCGCGGTCGTCACCTCCTCATTGGTTTCGCGCACCACCTCGACCGTTCCGGACCAGACGTCTTCGCCGGACTGAGCGGCGATGTCGTCGATCTGCCATTCGGAAAGCGCGCGCAGGAAGCGATCATTGCCCAGCATGTCGGAGAGCCCGCGCTCGCCGATCCGCTGGACCTTGGCTTCGATCATGTCGGCATTGACGGTGACGACCGGGATCGTCGCCTTGCCGCCAGCGGGCAACACATAGGCGTTGGTCGAGAAGCGCACCGAAGGGTCGCGATCGCGCACATAGATCGAGAGTTCGGCCTGCTTGGCGAGCCTCTCGCCATCAATTGCAGTGATACCGGGGCGGGCGACGATGCGGTAGCGCTCGCCATGGGTTACGCCCTCGACGCAGATCTGCTTGCCTTCGGCCGTCACCGGCAGGGTGTCACCGCCTTCGACGCTGATGTAGTCGCCCGGGTTTTCAGACGTCGTCAGCTTGCGGGACAACTGGTCGGAAAAGATCAGGCAGATGCGCGGGCTGGCAGCATTGTTGTCGACCGTATGCTCGACGATACGAAAACCGTGGGCGGCGATAACGGAATCGAGCCTTGAGGCAACCGCCGGATCGCGCGCCGCTGCAAGGCTCGCCCGATAGGCGCGAATCGCCTGTTTCCAGGCCGATTCCGACTCGTAGGTCTCCGCGATGGCGGCAAGGCCCGCGGCCTTTTCCGCATCGTTCGAGGCGGTCAGATAGGCGTTGACGGCGGCGTCCTTGCGCAGCTTCCTGTTCTCGGTGCGCTCGCGATAATCGTTGGGCGCATAGGCAAGCGCCGCCGTGGAAAGGCCCTGCCAGGCGGCATGGTCGAGCGGCTCGCGCTTCAGCACTTCCCGCCAGAGTCTGATCGCATCCTGAAAGGTCAGCGCCGCGCCGGCTCGTTCACGGAGTTCGCGTAGCGGCACCGCGGCGAATTCGACATCGCGCTCGGCGCCGGTAAGCTCCAGACGGGTGCGCTTGGCGGCATCGCGCGTCGTCTGCGGCACGAAGTCGAGTTCGCGCTCGCGGGCGGCGAGGCTCGCCTCGTCCACCGGCGGCGGCGCGACGATCTTGCCGGAGGTGGCGCCGGCGACGGTCCTCAGCTCGCCGACGGCTTCCTTCAGGAAGCACCAGCGATTGCGTTCGTTCAGGGTGAAGGCCTGGCAGCGGTCGTCCGCCTTGCAGGCGGCGGAACATTCGTCGAGATCGACACCGCGCAGGACATTGTAGTCCCGCCCGAAATAATCCGCGTCTCGCGTGATGACGACGTTCCGCTCACCGGCCGCCTGGGCCAGGGCCGGAACGGGCGAGAGCCCTATTGCCGCAATGAGAGCCAGAGAGAAGAGACGGAATCCGCCGGATCCGAACATGGATCGACCCCTGCATTCATTCGCCCCTTCAAAAACCATACGCTGAAGCCGGTCGCTTCGCAAAGGGTCGCCGGCAAAACAAATTGGTGATCGTCGGGGCATCCGCCTTCCCTTGCGCAAGCCGAACCTGAAACCGCAGGGCGGAGATTCGCCACGCCCGTTCAGGGATGCGTGTCAGCCCTTGTCCGCTGCGTCGCCAGCCGCGCGCAACTCCGCCTCCAGTTGCGCGACGAGCGCGGCTGCCGGCATGGCCCGTGCCAGTGGCGCGCCCTGGCCGGCCCATTGCGGGCCGAAACCATGTTCGTTCTTCGCCTTCGCCGCAGCATTCAGGGCCTTTGCCGCGTCATAGGCGATCGGATAATCTGGGAGCGGTCGATCGCCTGTCGTTTCGGCAAGCGCCGCAAAACGGTTGGCGAGAACACGGGCCGGACGGCCGGACAGCACATTCGTCAGTCTTGTCCGATAGGCGCCCGGCCCCGAGAGCGCAGCTCGGTAGGCCTCGTCCGCAGCCGATTCCGGACAGGCCACGAAGGCCGTGCCGAGTTGGGCGGCGACGGCACCGAGTTTCAGAACGCCGGCGATTCCCGCCCCGTCCATGATGCCGCCCGCGGCAATGACGGGAAGATTGCCTTTGGCTGCCAGAAGCCGGGTCAGCGCGACGGTTCCGAGACCCGCGTCGGACGC
Source organism: Jiella marina (assembly GCF_024359545.1). GTDB lineage: Bacteria > Pseudomonadota > Alphaproteobacteria > Rhizobiales > Rhizobiaceae > Jiella. The sequence goes on along the minus strand of NZ_JAKQZG010000008.1, from coordinate 5,725 downwards.
CGCCGGATCGAAGACGCCGCGATGACCGCCCGCCTCGATGCCCTGAGCAACCACAGCGTCCAAGCCGGCCGCTTCGATCCTCCGAGCCTCGTCCAGGCTCGTGGCCGTCGCGAGCAGGGTCGTGCCCACCGCCTTCAGCCTTGCAATGACCTCCTTGGACGGCAGGCCGAAATGGAAGCTGACGACAGGCGGCTTCGTCTCGAGAAGCATGGCGAGCATATCGGCATCCTCGGCAAAGCTCTTGTAGATCGTCCGCAAGACTTTGGGAGGTTCGGCGTCAAATTCGGCAAAGAGTGGTGCCAGCCATTCGAGCCAGGCCGCCTCGCGTGCCGGATCGGGCGTGGCCGGCTGATGGACGAAAAGATTGACGTTGAACGCCCTGTCCGTGCGCGCCCGCAATTCGTCGATCATCGCTTTCGCGCCGGCTGCGTCCGTCGATCCGATCCCGACAGAGCCGAGGCCGCCGGCATTCGAGACCTCGGCTGCAAGCCTCGGCGTCGCGACGCCGGCCATCGGGGCCTGGACGATCGGCAGCGTCATGGGGAGCGGGTTCATCGTCGATCCAGTGCGTCGGAATGGCCGTTACGAGAGATTTTGCGAGGACGATGGGCGAAAATTTCCTGTCGGTCGAGACGAGAAAAGCGCGAAGCGACACGATTTCGGCTCTGGGGCTTTCACTGGCCGGGCATCACACCACCGACGAAGGAAGCCCGACAATGATCCGCAACACCCTCCTCGCTCTCGCCACCCTGGTCGCCGCCGCGACCGTCTTCTCCGCCCCGGCCCAGGCCGGCGGCTGGCACAAGAAGCACCACGGCTACCACAAGGTCTGCCACATCAAGAAGAAGAAGGTCTTCGGCGGCTACGACGAGTGCGGCAACAAGATCTGGGTCTGGAAGCGCGTCAAGTCCTGCCACTGAGACCCGTCCAGCATCGCTTCGAACAGGCCATCCCGTCCTCCCCGGGATGGCCTTTTCTCACATTCGAACCGCGAAATTCGCCTCACCCGATCGCAGGGCTTTCCGCCGCGTCCTGCTTTTGTCATAGATCGAGACCGAATCTCTCGCGGGGAGGCAATCAGGTATTCGTGGCGCAGAAGGTGAAATTGTCGACGATTGCGGAGGCGCTCGGCCTTTCGACCGCGACCGTTTCGCTCGCGCTGCGCGACAGCCCGCTGGTGGCCGACATCACGCGCGAGCGGATCAAGGAGGCGGCCCGCGAACTCGGCTATATCTACAATCGCCGCGCCGCCTCGCTCCGGACTTCCAAATCCGGCATTCTCGGCGTCTGCGTCCACGACGTGATGAACCCGTTCTATGGCGAGATACTCAAGTCGATCGAATCCGAACTGGACCGGCATCGCCAGACCTTCATCCTGTGCAATCACCATGACGATCTGTCGAAGCAGCGCTCCTTCGTCGATACGCTGCTGCAGCTTGGCGCCGACGGGCTGATCATGTCGCCGGCGCTGGGCACGCCCGCCGCCGACATTCAGCTGGCCGAGGACAACGACCTGCCGGTGATCCTGATCGCCCGCACGATCGACGGCGCCGGCGTGCGCGGCTTTCGCGGCGACGACGCCTATGGCATGGGGCTCGCCGTCGACCATCTGGTCTCGCTCGGCCATCGCGCCATCGGCATGGTCGGCGGCACGAACGCCACCTCGACCGGACGCGACCGCGAGGCGGGCTATCTTCAGGGGCTGGAACGGGCCGGGATCGCGCCCCGGCGCGAGTGGCGGCTCGAAGGCCCGCGCGACCGCCATTCCGGCTTCGATGCGACCCGCCGCTTCCTGGACCTCGCCGAGCGGCCGACGGCGATCGTCTGCTTTTCCGATCTCGTTGCCCTCGGCTTCATGTATGGCCTTGCCCGCGCCGGTGTCCGGCCGGGCGTCGACGTGGCGGTGATCGGCTATGACGATATCGACGAGGCGGCGATCGCCATGCCGCCGCTCACCACCGTTTCCAACGGTCAGAGCGAAGTGGGCTGGCGCGCGGCCGCGGCACTCGTCGATCGGCTGGAGGGCAAGCCCGCCGTCGATGAGACGACGCTGATCACGCCTGAGCTCCACATCCGCAACTCTTGCGGTACGAACTGGCCGGACTGACCAGCGAAGGGCGCCGGCCTGACCAGCGGCGGGCATCAGTCCCGATCGAAACCGTTGAAATCTGGTATCTTTTCGCGGTCGGAGGCTATCATTTCTGCCTGCTGTCAACCTTCGGTAAAGGTTTAGGCATCGATAATGGAGCCGAAACGATCCAAGGGATTCGGGCTCATGAACTTCACGGCCGCCGTTCTCGGCACCGCTTTCGCCGCCCTGATGCTCACCGCCAAGCTGCAGGCCGCGCCGGAGATCGGCAGCGAACTGCCCGTCACACCGCTGCCCGCCGAGGCCAAGGTGGAGGCGGCTGCAAGCGCTTCGACGCCTGCTGCCATGCGCGTGATCGACCTGCGCTCCGGCGCAAGCTGCAAGATCGCCAGTGCGGAGCCGACCAAAGGCGCCCTCGCCCCGCTGCCGACGACCCCGGAATGCGCTCAGTCTGCGGAACTTCGCCGCATCAGCCAGTGGCGCACGACGCAGGACGGCATGCTCGTCCTCGCCGACGACACGGGCCGCACGGTTCTGCGCTTCATTCCGGGCGACGGCGTGCTGTATGAATCGGTGTACCCGACCAATTCCGTGGTGACGATCGTTCCCGCCCGGGGGTAACCGGTGCGCTGAGAATGACTGTGGGGTCGTGCCCCAACAGCATGCAGGCCCCGCCTTGTGGGGCGAGGCCTGACATTGAAAACTGTATAGCTTCTTAGCCCAGGACAGCCTTCACCGCCGGAAGCTCGGTCAGCGGCGTCTGCGGACGTGGGCCGATCTGCTGGATGATGTGGCCGGCCGCCGCGACGCCGAGACGGGCCGACTTCTCGTGATCGAGGCCCATGGTGAAGCCGCGCAGGAACCCGGCGGCGAAGAGATCGCCGGCACCCGTCGCATCCAAGACCTTGTCGACCGGATCGGCCGGAACCGCGATGCGCTGATCGCCTGCGATCACCACGCAGCCCTTTTCGGACCGGGTGACGACGGCGAATTCCTGGGCGTCCTTCGCCAGCTGATCGCAGGCGTGGTCGAAATCCTCCGTCTCGTAGAGCGACAGGGCTTCGGCCTCATTGGCGAAGACGATGCCGACCGTGCCGGAGCGCATGAGATCGAGGAATTCGCCGCGATAGCGGTCGACGCAGAAGGAATCCGACAGGGTCATCGCCATCGAGCGGCCATTCGCCTTGGCGATCTTGGCGGCGTTGACGATCGCTTCCTTCGCCCGGGGCGGATCCCAGAGATAGCCTTCGAAATAGGTGACCTTGGCAGCCGCGATCTTCGCTTCGTCGATGTCTTCCGGCCCGAGTTCGACACAGGCGCCGAGATAGGTGCTCATGGAGCGCTCGCCATCCGGGGTGACGACGATCATGCAGCGGGCGGTCGGCGGAAAGCCTTCCAGCGGCCTGGTCTCGAAATCGACGCCCAGCGAGCGGATGTCATGACCGAAGATCGAACCCAGCTGGTCGTTCGAGACCTTGCCCACATAGGCGCCCTTGCCGCCCAAGCTGACGAAGCCGGCAATCGTGTTGCCGGCGCTGCCGCCGGAGGTTTCCACGCCCGGGCCCATCGACGCATAGAGATGCTCCGCCCGGTCGGCGTCGATCAGCGTCATGCCACCCTTCTGGATCTTCTCCTGTTCGAGAAAGGCGTCGTCGCCGCGCGCGATGATGTCGACGATGGCGTTGCCGATGGTGAGAAGGTCGTATTCAGCCATGTTCCATTCCGTTCTGATTGGAGATGGCGCATGGGTTAACGGCTCGCCGCCGCTCTGGCTAGGGTGGCGGCCGAGAAACCGGTTACCGGCACCGCCCGATCCCGTCAGGCCTAATGCCGGAAATGGCGCATGCCGGTCATCACCATGGCGAGGTCGTGCTCGTCGGCTGCCGCGATGACCTCGTCGTCGCGAACCGAGCCGCCGGGCTGGATGACGGCCGTGGCACCGGCTTCGACCGCCGACAGAAGGCCATCGGCGAAGGGGAAGAAGGCGTCCGAAGCGACGACCGAGCCGATGGTGGCGGGCTTGTCAGCCCCGGCGGCCCTCGCCGCGTCGTCGGCCTTGCGGGCGGCGATCCGCGCGGAATCCACCCGGCTCATCTGGCCCGCGCCGATGCCGACCGTCGCGCCTTCCTTGGCGTAGACGATGGTGTTCGACTTCACGTGCTTGGCGACGCGGAAGGCAAATTTCAGATCGGCGAGTTCCCGCGCGGTGGGCTCGCGCTTGGTGACGACCTTCAGGTCCAGATCGTCGACGACGCCGTTGTCCCGGCTCTGGACCAGAAGCCCGCCGGCGACCGATTTGACGAAGCGGCCGGCCGCGCGCGGATCGGGCAGGCCGCCGGTCAGGAGGAGGCGCAAATTCTTCTTCGCCGCGACGATGGCGATCGCGTCTTCTTCGGCGTCGGGCGCGATGATCACTTCGGTGAACACCTTGACGATCTCTTCGGCGCTTTGCGCATCGAGCTTGCGGTTGAGCGCCACGATGCCGCCGAAGGCCGAGACCGGGTCGCAGGCGAGCGCCCGGTGATAGGCGGTGACGAGATCGTTCGCCTCCGCGACGCCGCAGGGGTTGGCGTGCTTGATGATCGCGACCGCCGCGCTGCGATCCGGCGTGAACTCCGCCACCAGTTCGAAGGCGGCGTCGGTGTCGTTGATGTTGTTGTAGGAGAGCGCCTTGCCCTGCACCTGCCGGGCCGTGGCCACGCCGGGCCGCGCCTCGTCGGTGCGATAAAAACCTGCCGCCTGATGCGGATTCTCGCCATATCGCAGCGACTCCGCCAGCGTGCCGGCGATCGACAGGCGTTTGGGCGTCGTCTCTACTTCAGTCTCGGCGAACCAGCCGGAGACGGCGGCGTCATAGGCGGCGGTGCGGGCATAGGCCCGGCCCGCGAGTTGCCGGCGCAGCGCGATCTCGGTCTCGCCGTCATGCGCCTTGAGGGCCGAGAGCACGGTCGCATAGTCGGACGGGTCGACCACCACGGTCACATAGCCATGGTTCTTGGCACCCGCCCGGATCATCGCCGGGCCGCCAATGTCGATATTCTCGACGATCGTCTCGGGCGCAGCGCCGGAAGCGCGCGTCTCCTCGAAGGGGTAGAGATTGACGACGAGAAGGTCGATCCCGGCGATGCCGTGCTCGTCCATCGCCGCCTTGTGCGCCGGATCGTCCCGCACACCGAGAAGGCCGCCATGGACGCCCGGATGCAGGGTCTTCACCCGCCCGTCCATGATCTCCGGAAAGCCGGTGAGGTCGGAAACGTCCTTCACCGCCAGCCCGGCATCGGCCAGCGCCTTCTTGGTGCCACCGGTCGAGACCAGCTCGACCCCGAGCGCGGCGAGACCCTCGGCGAATTCGACGAGGCCGCTCTTGTCGGAAACCGAGAGAAGCGCCTGGCGGACTTTCACCCGGTCAGGCAAGGGGGTGGCGTTGGCTTTGACGGACATGGGGACTTCCCTTCGACGCCTCACTCTCTCTCCGCGGTCGAGGGACGATCCGAGGATGAGATAGCAGCAGGGGCTCAGACGGCTTCGTTCGGCCCCTGATAGTCAGCTTGTCCGATCCAGACAATGGGGCGACTGCTCAGTGCCGGTCATGGATCGCAATCTTATGCGATGTGGCGAAACCTCTGCCGCATCGTC
>NZ_JAKQZG010000007.1 GCF_024359545.1 Jiella marina | reverse complement strand
TGGTGGTTGCGCGACATTGGCCTTCATCCGGATGGTCGCCATCATGGCAAAGGCCAGCATGACGAGACTGACATGGCGGTGCCAGCCATGCCATGAGCGGGTTTCGTTGTGATCGAGGCCAAGCTCGTTCTTGGCGGTCTCGAAACTTTCCTCGATCGCCCACCAGCGGATCACGTCTCAGGAAGTGGTGTAGCCGACGTTTGGCGTTGGCGATTGCGGCAACGTCGAGCTGACCAGTCTGTCATGCAGCGGGGAGGCTGATGATGGGATCATCGCAGACGGGAGCCAGAGATTCCAGCGCCATGTATCGCGAGCGCTGGACGGCCCATTCTTCGTTCTGTTCCATGAGGATGGCGCCGACGAGTGTTATTGGAAATCGCAACTGTAATGCTAGGCGCCGCTTGTATACCGTGGAACAATCGACGCTTTCCGGCTGACCTTGAGAGCGGCGGATGCCTCACTGCCATCCAGGGACACCCGCCATGTCCGGAAGTTCGTGAGCGATGCCCTTGTGGCAGTCGATACAGGTCTTCTGGTCTGTGAGAAGGAAGGTTTCGTGCGCTTCTTGTGCGCGGGGATTTTGCTGGGTGAGGTCCATCGAATCGGCCGAGTGACAGTTGCGGCATTCGAGCGAATCATTGTGGGTCATCCGAGACCATTCGCGGCTCGCCATAGCGAGTCTATGGTCGAGGAACTTCTCGCGCGTATCGATTGTGCCGAAGATCGCGCCCCAGACCTCCTTCGATGCCGCGACCTTGCGGGCGATCTTGTCGGTCCATTCGTGCGGCACGTGACAATCCGGGCATTGGGCTCTGACGCCGGAGGCATTCGACCAGTGCGGCGTCGTCTTCAGTTCGGTATAAACATTGTCGCGCATCTCGTGACAGGACACGCAGAACGCCTCGCGATTGGTGGCTTCGAGGGCGGTGTTGAACCCGCCCCAGAACAGGACCCCGGCGATGAAGCCGCCGAAGGTCAGGAAGCCCAGGCTGAAATGCACGCTCGGGCGGCGGAGGGTACGCCAGAACCAGCGGATCGGACCCAACATGATCAGCGCTGCCCGCTGGCGTTCTTCGGATGGATCAGATCGTCCAGATCGACGAAGTCATTCTCGACGAGGGGCGTGACCTCCTGCTGGCTGACATGGCATTGGGTGCAGAAATAGCGGCGCGGCGTGACGGCGGCGCGGAACTGGCCGTCGCGATCCATGAAATGGGTGATCGAGACCATCGGCGCGCCGCTCTCGCCCACCCGCGCGCGGGCGTGGCAGGAGAGGCATTTGTTGGAGTTGAGGTCGATCCGGTAGCCGGTGACGTCGTGAGGAATGATCGGCGGCTGCTCCGGATAGTTGCGGACCTTGCGGCCCGCGCCTTCCTCGAAATTCGCCATGGGCGGCGGCTCGGCATTGTCGGCCGGCGAGGTAGGCCCGCGCAAAGAGACGGGCTGCGCTAGAGCGGCGCCGAACAGGAAGGCGGTGGCGGCGAAGGCGAAAGCGGGGGCGAGACAGTGTTTCACGGCAAACCTCCTCAGACCTTCACCAGCTTGACAGCGCATTTCTTGAAGTCCGTCTGCTTGGAGATCGGGTCGGTCGCGTCGAGCGTCACCTTGTTGATGAGCTGGCTCGCGTCGAACCAGGGCACGAAGACGAGACCGCGTGGCGGCTTGTTGCGTCCCCTCGTCTCGACGCGGGTGACGATCTCGCCACGCCGGGAGACGACCCGCACTTCGGAGCCGCGCCGCATGTCGAGTTCGGCGGCATCGTCGGGATGCATGAAGCAGACGGCGTCGGGGAACGCGCGGTAGAGCTCCGGCACACGCTCGGTCATCGAGCCCGAATGCCAGTGTTCGAGAACCCGGCCCGTGGAGAGCCAGAACGGATATTCCTCGTCCGGACTTTCCGCCGGCGGCTCATAGGGCAGCGCGAAAATCCAGGCGCGGCCCTCCGGCTTGCCGTAGAAATCGAAGCCGGAACCGGGCGCTGCATAGGGGTCCGAGCCCTCGCGATAGCGCCACAGCGTCTCCTTGCCGTCGACGACGGGCCATCGCAGCCCACGCTCCTCATGATAGCGGTCGAAGGGCGCGAGGTCGTGCCCATGGCCCCGGCCGAAGCTCGCATATTCCTCGAACAGGCCCTTCTGGACGTAGAAGCCGAAATGCTCCGCCTCGTGATTGTCGTAGTCGGGCGATGTCTGGTCGAGGGGGAAGGCATCCACCTGGCCATTGGCAAAGAGGATGTCGAAGAGCGTCTTGCCGCGATGCTCCGGCATCCTGGCGATGAGTTCCTCCGGCCAGACCTCCTCGACCTGGAAGCGCCTAGAGAACTCCATGAGCTGCCAGAGGTCGGATTTCGCCTCGCCCGGCGCGGGCACCAGCTCGTGCCAGAGCTGGGTGCGCCGCTCGGCATTGCCGTAGGCGCCTTCCTTCTCCACCCACATGGCGGTGGGCAGGATCAGGTCGGCCGCCATGGCGGTGACGGTGGGATAGGCGTCGGAGACGACGATGAAGTTCTCCGGGTTGCGGTATCCCGGATAGGTCTCCTCGTTCATGTTGGGTGCTGCCTGGAGGTTGTTGTTCACCTGGATCCAGTAGGCGTTGAGCTTGCCGTCCTTCAGCATGCGGTTCTGCAGAACTGCGTGGTAGCCGGGCTTTTCGGGGATGGTTCCTTCGGGCAGCTTCCAGATGCGCTCGGCGGTCGCGCGGTGTTCCGGGTTCATCACCACGAGATCGGCGGGCAGGCGGTGGGCGAAGGTGCCGACCTCGCGGGCGGTGCCGCAGGCCGATGGCTGGCCTGTCAGCGAGAAGGGCGAATTGCCGGGGGTCGATATCTTCCCGGTGAGAAGGTGGATATTGTAGATGAGATTGTTGCACCAGACGCCGCGCGTGTGCTGGTTGAACCCCATCGTCCAGAAGCTCGTGACCTTCGTGTCGGGGTCGGCATAGAGCTCGGCGAGCGCCTCCAGCCGCTCCTTCGGCACGCCGGAAATCTCATGGGCCTTGTCGAGCGTATATTCGGAGACGAATGCGGCGAATTCCTCGAAGGTCATCGGCTCGGAATCATTGGCCGTCGCCGCGTTCGCCGCTGCCGCCTCGCGTGGGTGCTCGGGCCGCAATCCGTAGCCGATATCCGTCTGGCCACGGCGAAAGGTCGTGTGCTTGTCGACGAAGTCGCGGTTCACCCGCCCGGTCTCGATGATGTGGTTGGCGATGTAGTTGAGGATCGCGAGATCGGCATGGGGGGTGAAGACCACCGGAATGTCGGCGAGGTCGAAGCACCGGTGCTCGAAGATCGAGAGAACGGCCACCCTGACATGGGGTGCCGATAGCCGTCGGTCGGTCACCCGCGTCCACAGGATCGGGTGCATCTCCGCCATGTTCGAGCCCCAGAGGACGAAGGCGTCCGCCGCCTCGATGTCGTCATAGCAGCCCATCGGCTCGTCGACGCCGAAGCTGCGCATGAAGCCCGCCACCGCCGAGGCCATGCAATGGCGCGCGTTCGGATCGATATTGTTGGAGCGAAAGCCCGCCTTGTAGAGCTTCGAGGCGGCATAGCCCTCCCAGACGGTCCACTGGCCGGAACCGAACATGCCGACCGCCGTCGGTCCTTTCTCCTTCAGCGTTTCCTTGAACTTCTCGGCCATCACGTCGAAGGCCTCGTCCCAGGAGACCGGCTCGAATTCACCCTCCTTGTGGAAGACGCCATTGCGCTTTCTCAGGAGCGGCGTCGTCAGCCGATCCGCGCCATACATGATCTTGGAGAGAAAATAGCCCTTCACGCAGTTGATGCCACGATTGACCGGCGAGAGCACATCGCCATGGGTCGCCACCACGCGCTTGTCGCGCGTCGCCACCATCACCGAACAGCCGGTGCCGCAGAATCGGCAGGGCGCCTTGGACCATGTGAGCCCAGTCTCGTCGGCGTCGGTGACGAGGTTCGCGGCGCCCGCCGGCGTCGCGATGCCGGCAGCGGCGGCGGCCACCATGGCAGCCTGCGCCTTCAGCGCCTCGCGACGGGTGATCTCCGTGTCTGACATGATGGGTCGGCTCCCTTACGTCGAGACGCGGGGTGCGCCCGCATCGGTATGGTGGAACACGAGGCCGACGGACAGGACGCCGGCCAGCTTCGTGATTTTTTCGGTCGATCGGGCAAGCGCCGCATCGGTTTCCGATTCCAGGACGACGACGAGCTTGCCGCTCGCGTCCTCCGCGGAAATCTCGGCACCGCGCTCGGCCAGAATCGCGACCGCGACCGCCCGGAGGCGTTCCGGACGCACCTGGACGAAGAGGCTGGAGATGACGATCGGCTCAGCCATGGCGCGCCTCTTGCGCCGAAGCGCGAAGGGCGATCGCTTCTGCCGGGCAGATGCTGACGCACTCGCCGCAGCCGGTGCACAGGGCCGCGTCGATCGCGACATGGGCTCGGCCGCCGAGCGCGGGCCGGATCGACAGGGCGCCCGGCTCGCAGCTTTCCACGCAGCTGCGGCAATAGATGCCGCGGCTCGCAAGGCATGCCGCCCCGACCATGGCCAGGCCGGGCTGCGGTTTCGGCTGAAACTCGCCGCGAAGAAGGGCGCGGCGGCTGAGGTTGGCCATGATCACCCGGCCTCCGGCGGCGCCTCGACGACGCCGTTGACGAGATTGAAGATCCAGATCGCAAGGCCGAGACCGCCGATGCCGGCGACCACCAGGGCAGGAACGATGAGAAAGGCCAGAATGAAAAAGGCCGTGAACTCGCTGCGACGGCTGGCGGCTGGGGCTGCATGTTCCATAGTCGGCCGATCCTCCCGCGAAGCGCCGATCTTCGAAAGCTGCCCCATTCGGTAAAGCGAGGCTGCACGATCTGTCCTTGACGATCGTCAAGCTCAGCCCGAAATCAGGCCTGCCATGCTCAAACGCCTCTCGCCTTCCGATCACATCATCATGGCGAATACGCCGCTTCTCTCTGAGCTTCCGTCGGCCAAACGCGAAGCGATGGTGGCGGTCATGACGATTGTCGAAGCGCAGAAGCGCGAGATTCTGTTCACTGAGGGCGATGTCGCATCCGAATGTTTCATCGTGATCGACGGTTGGGTGCGCCTGTTCAGAATGGATCGCTCCGGGGCGGAGGCAGATATCGGCCTGTTTGGGCCCGGCCAGAGCTTCGCCGAGGCGGTGATGTTCCTGGGCGGTCGTTTTCCGGCATCGGCGCAGGTTGTCGAGCCGGCCCGGCTCGCGCGTCTGCCTCTAGAGGAGGTGCGCGGGCTTCTGAAGGACGACGCCGACCTCGCCATGGCGCTCCTGGGATCGTTGTCACTCCATCTGCATCGGCTGGTCGGAAGGGTGAGCAGCGATCGGTTGCAAAATGCCGAACAGCGGCTTTGCGCCTTTCTTCTCGAGAGCAGCGAGCCGGGACCAAGCGAATGCGCCGTTCGTCTTCCCTACGACAAGACAGTCTTGGCTGGCACGCTAGGTATGGCGCCGGAGGCATTGTCCCGAGCCTTCGCCGCGCTGCGCCCATTGGGGGTCAACGTCGAGGGCCGGGATATTGTGATCAGGAACCGGGCGACGCTGTTAAAACACCTCGATTGACGGCGTTCGGTGTGAAGGACTGCTCTCAGAGACCCTTGCCATTCCGTGCGATACGATCGTGTGCTTGGCCAGGACGAGAATATTAGGACGCGGTTTCCAGCGAACACAAAACTGCCTGTCTCCCTAACGGCTGCTACAAAGCCAGAAGCGATCAGACAGGGGTAGTTTGCGGGAGGGGGCGAAATCCTACCCTCTCATGACTGCCATCTGTGACGCGAGACGCATTTTACCTTGTCGCTGACCAATCGACCAGCGATGATCGATCCACCTTGGCAGGTGTGCCGCGTGCTCCTGATCGACGACGATTGATCAAGCGGAGACCTCGAAGTACCGGTATTTTTAGCGACGGCGGGCGGGCTGGACGGGCTGTAGCAGGCATGAACGGGTCGATCGGATGCGATTTCGGTCTTGTTGGTCGCCGATTTGGCGCTTGAAGGCGGCGTTTCCGGCGATTTCGCCGTCATGCAGGCGCAGTTCGCCCCTTGTGCCAGACGAAGCGTCGGAAGTTGTAGGTGAGATTGGCCATGCCGATTTTGATCTCGGCGCGCACGATGCCGATGGTGCGGATGACCAGACCCATCGGGCCCTTCTCGCAGGCGAAGACGTGCTCGACGCCCGAGCGGATCGTTGAGCGCCGCGCGTTGGCCTTGGAGGTGCGCTCGCTCATCGGCTTACCCTTCGGCTTCTTGCGGTGAATGTCCGAATTGAAGCCGTTCTCCCGCAGCCACTCTTCGTTCTTCTTTGATCGATAGGCGGTATCCGCCCAGACCGTCGAGCCGGTGTTGTTCTTGTCGAGGACGTTGGGGAGCTGCGCGCCATCATAGGCGGCGGCGTTCGTCGTCGACCATCCGCGGATGAAGCCGTGCCGGCGGTCGATCGCGATGTGGTTCTTGTAACCAAAGGCCGGAACAGCGATATCGACCCGCTTCTGGCCGTCATCAGCCGGCTTGGCCTTGGAGAACTTCACCGTCCAGCGGGCATCACGATCCTTCTGCCTCAGCTTGGCAGGCTTGTCCTTCCAGGCTTCAGGGACCTCGCCGGCCTTGATCGCCGCCTTTTCCTCTTCCGTATTGCGCTGCTTCGGCGCGGCGACGATCGTGGCATCCACGATCTGGCCGCCCATCGCCAGATAGCCGGCCTTGGCGAGATGCTTGTCGAAGCGCGCGAACAGGTTCTTGATCGCTCCGGCCTCGGCCAAGTGCTCGCGGAACAACAAGATCGTCTTGGCATCCGGCACCTTGTCGGCAAGCCCGAGGCCGAGGAAGCGCATGAACGACAACCGGTCCTGGATCTGAAATTCGGCCTGATCGTCCGACAGGTTGTAGAGCGCCTGCAGCACCAGGACCTTGAACATGAAAACCGGATCGTAGGGCGGCCTGCCGCCCTTGGCGCCGTCGGATCGCTTCAGCGCCTTCGACAAAGGCTTGCGGAACACCTCCCACGGCACGATCGCGTTCAACTTCTCCAGTGGATCGCCAGCTTCGCTCAGACGCCCGTAACGCTCGTCGATGTCCCAGAACCCTGGCTGTCCGCGCATCCATGCCCTCCCATCGCTTCGAAGGCGATGGAATCACAAAACGCCGCGCTTGGGGAGGTTTTTAGAGGCGTCCAAGCTCTCATCCGCGGGTTGGTTACCGCACGTCCCGTTTCCGTCGCTGGGCCTGCCTCACTCTAAGCTCGGGCGTTGGACGAACCTGCCCCACCGTACATCGAGGATTGCCCATCACAGTCGGGTGCCCGCGGCACGCCTGCCAAGGCTATGGTCCTGCCCATCGAAACGAGCAGAAATCCAACGACTTCAGGTCGCCTATGCCATCGGAGTGCGCCGTGCGATGTCCCAGGCGTAGCCAACCAATTCGCGAGCGATCGCCGTGTTCACCTTCGGTTGCGGCTTGCCGGCGGCCGATAGCCGTCGGAACCGCTGGCATAAACGAACCTGCGCCTTCCAGCCGATCGCCTGGATATCATCGGGAAGATCGGCAACACGCTGCCGGTAGCGTCGTTCTTCGCGTGCCGGCAACCGATAGGACCAACCAGCCTCGATCAGCATGGTCCTCGCATGGGCATTGCCCGCGCGTGTGATCCGTCCACGGTTCGTGCGCGCGCCGCTGGAATGCTCGGACGGTACGAGGCCGAGATATGCCATCAACTGCTTCGGGTTGGAGAAACGACCGAGATCGCCGACCTCGGCAATCAATGTTGCGGCGACGACGAGACGGACACCGCGCAGAACCTGAAGACTTCTCAGGACCGGCGCAAACCGCCAATTGGCTACGGCTTCCTCCAAAGCTTTTTCGAGCCGTTCGACGCGAGCCTGCCGTTCGAGAAGGCACCGCTTCAATTCCTCGAATACAAGTTGCTGATGAATAAAATCGAAGCGCTGCTCGGACAACCAGCGCCAATAGGTCTTGGTCCAGGCTGTTCGGCCAGGAAAACGTCGATCATGTCGCAGCAGAAACGAACGGACCGACTGCTTGGCGGCCGTAACCTCCTGCCTTGCACCGCGTCTCGCCCGCACGAGATCTCGGATAGCTTCATGGGCTTCATCAGGAACCCAAATCGCCTCGAGTTCTCCTGCCCTTAAGAGACGGGCGAGCGTCTGCGCATCGCGCCGATCGGTCTTGACGCGGTCGCCAGGGCGGCGAGGCATCATGGATGGGGCGATGACGATGCAGGATTGATCGAGCTTCTCCAAGTGGCGCTGAAGCCCGTAGCCGCAGGGACCGGCCTCGTAGCAAAACCGAAGCTCAATACCTGGACCATCAAGTTTCTTCACCAAACGCCGTACGGCCTCCTCTGTGTGAGCGATGACGCCGAGGTAGCGGATTTCACCTCCCGGCTCCCCGGCAGCTACCGCCACCGCGATCGTCTCCTTGTGAACATCAAGGCCGACATACTTTCTCTTTCCCTTCACGGCTCTTCTCCGTTGCTGACCCACTTCGTCAGCATCACAGATCCAAGCCCAAAGGGCCCCCGCAGTCATCGGGTCTCAGGATGCAGGTGTGTTCCACTGTGGACCGACTTCACAGCCGTCGTATCTCCATTGGTATCGATAACTCGGAATTATCGTGACCAACATCGAGAACTCGAGTGGCTCGGTCTTCTCCACCTCGCATTGGCTAAACAACCACTTTAGTATCAAGTCCCGAGGTCGGTTTCGCTATATGAGTTCGCGGAGATCGTGTTTTAGACTTCGGTTGCGCAAACGGTTCGTGGACGAGGCTTTTTGCCGAAATGGTGGGGGAGACAGGTCGTGTTGTCGGTCTCGATCGAGACACCGAACTGTTGCGAGCCGTTCCCGATAACTCCCGATTATCGAATTTGGCGTCGATGAGCGATCTCGGAGTAAATCCTCTCAAGGACATTGCCATGGGCCGCGCAGGTGTTACATTTGGCGTGGAGAGTCGCAGTCTGAAATCAAATATTTCAATAGTTTAGCAATATGCGGGCTTGCAGGTCGGAATCCTGCCGCCCCAGCCAAATCCAGCTAAGTCATTGAAATACTGATCGCTCCGTTCCAGCTGGGTAGACATTCCTCCAAGTGGGACACACGGCTGTGACACAACCCAAGTGACACGGAGTGTGAAATGGGGATCGCGACAGGTCTCGAACGACGAGGCGCCGTCTACTACTGGCGCAAGCGCCTGCCGGATACGCTCGCCGAGCGAATCGGTCTGACGCATGTTAAGCTCAGTCTTCGAACCCGAGAGGCTCAGGAGGCTCGATATCTCGGGGCTTGCCTCAACGGGATGGCTGCCGAGTTTCTGATGAGCGAACTTCCAGAGATCACGCGGGAGCAGCTGCAATCGCTCTTCCGCAAGACATTCGAGCAGCATCGTCGAAAGCTCGCCCTTCTCGCCGACTTCGCACGAAGCGAACGGGGCTTCATGCCATTGCAGGAGATCCAAGAAGAGACGGCGACGGGGTGGGCGTATCAGCACTTTTCTCGGAATGGACTGCATGCTTCAGTCGATGAGGATGCTCGAGATCGCTTTGCGAAGGTCGGCCTGTCCAAGGAAGAGATCGAGCGCGTCACAGCCACTGTTGACCGTATGAAGGCGAGTGGCGAGGCGACACCATCGGCGTCTCGCCTCACCGAAGCTATCAGGGCAACCGGTGCCGAGGTCACAGCTGCAACGAAAGCGAAAGCGCAGCCGATCTATCTGAGGGCTCTGGCCGAAGCGCTTATGAAGACGGACGAGCGCTATCGCCACGATCCTTTCGATTTCGATGCGGAGATCGGCTCGCTTGGGCTGCACCGTCGTGTCGACGATGGTCCTGGTGAAGTCGGCCGCCTTGGCCGCGCCGGTGCGCGTCGCGGTGGCCAGGCTTTCCTGCAGCAGCGCGTTCAGCCGCTCCTCGCCCATCCGCTGGCGCCATCTTGTCATTGAGGAGCGGTCGAAGGGCAGCCTGTGGCAGAAGAACTCTTCGCCGCAAAACAGCTGATAGTACGGGTTCTCCAGCCAGCGATCGCAGAGCGCCTCGTCAGACAGATCGTGCATCGCCTTCAGGATGCGAGCCCGGCCATCAGCCGCGTCGGCAGCGGTGGATGACCCGGAGCGTCGGTATAGACCGCGCCGAGCCGCGCCTCCAGAAACCGCCAGTCGATCGCCCGGCCGAGCCTGGTGAGCGCATGGTTCATGTCAACGATCTGATCGAGCCGGGCCCGGAACATGTCCGTCTGCCCGCTGTCCCGCCGCTCCTTCGGACGCATCCCGAAGCTCCCGATCCATGGACCCGAAAGCCATGGAATCACGCCCGCCGCCGCAACGCAATTTGCAAGTTTCTCCGCTCACACACGGCTGAAACTGGCAAAAAGCAATTCTTCGGAGCGGCTGATCAGCAGCCGAATTCAAAGGCTTCGATATTCTTCACGGGGGACGGCGTCGTAGCCCTTGTCGCCAAGCAGTTCTCTGGGCGGCGGAAGATGAGCAAGCATCGCCCGGGCACCACGATAGTCGCTTGTCTGGCCTTCGGACAGAAGAAGGACGAGCGGCCGACCTGATCCGTCGCAGACAGCATGGAGCTTTGAGTTCAAGCCGCCTTTCGTGCGTCCGATACGTCGGGGAACATCCCCTTTTTGAGCAGGCTCGCCGCGGTCCGGTGGGCCTTGAGATGGGTCGCGTCAATCATGATCCGCTCCGGCTCGGGCCCTTGGGTGGCAAGACTGGCGAATATCCGGTTGAACACGCCAAGACGGCTCCAACGGATGAAGCGATTGTAGAGCGTCTTTGGCGGACCGTAGCCAGCGGGCGCATCCTTCCACTGCAAACCGTTGCGGATGACGTAGACGATGCCGCTGACGACCCGGCGATCGTCGACCCTGGGGACGCCGTGCGGCAACGGGAAGAAAGGGGCGATACGCAACATCTGGCGGTTGCTCAACAGAAACAGTCCGGTCATCAGACCCTCCATCCGAAAACCGAACTGAATCAGATGTCGAAGCAGATTAATAGGTCCTGAGCCTAGGCGTCCGAAGACCATACAGCGCCTGGATCACCAGCACCTTGAACATCAAGACCGCGTCCATCGGCGGGCAACCGCCTATCGCACCATCCGAGCGCTTCAGCGCGGCACCCGTTTCAGACCGGAATATCTCGAAATCCACGACCGCCAACAACCGCTCTAGCGGGGCGCCCACCTTCGACAACGCAGCATAGCAATCGTCCAGATCGAAAAAGCCCCGCTGCTCCTACGTCCAGAGCCTCCATCGCCAACAAAGCGATGGAATCATGTCAGCCAGCTCAAAGCGAGGAGTTTTTCTTGTTGTCCAGTTGACGCAGCGATTGAAGTCGATAGGCTCAGCTTCGAGTTGTATGCCTCGCTTCAGGCGTGATAATACCAATATGCGACGAAGCTCGGCTCGACAGGCAAGACATTCTCGGCGGTTATATTGCGGGAACTCGCTCAACCATAGCAAAAATCGTTCCAACGCTCGTACCAAGTTTCGATTTTTTACCAAGCGCGACCAGACGAATGAATTCTAAAACTCGCTGCTTGCCAGGACTACACTACAGGGAGTTTTTTTACATGAATACCGAAGATCGATCGAGGGAAATCCAAGCTCCCTTCCTCAGACAGGAGGCGAAGCCCGTCCGGTATGTCGAACTTGGCTCGCGACAACGCGATGCCTTTCGTCGAATCTTATTCATGCTGCGGGAAAGTGTCTTACAGCTCGATGGCGCGTCGGCCAGTGCTGAGGCTATGCCCAGTTGGATGGTCGACAATCGCTCCTCGCGGATCGCTTTTCTCTCTGGGGCGCGCGGAACTGGTAAAACGACAGCTATGCTGTCGCTTGCGTTCGAGCTTGCAGAAGCCAGTCGAACGAAGCCAGACTCCAAAAGGTTTCATCCCGAGGCCCTAGATAGCGACGGCGCCGCGGAGAAAGAGGCTGCACTGCGGGTCAGCAACGCTGTCAACGACGTTGCCAATCGCGTTGTCTGGCTGGAGCCGCTCGATATTGAAGCAACACCCGACACGGCGAATTTGCTGGCAGCAATCCTGGCGCGCGTCGATAGCGCCACCCGACGCAACTCGGAACCGGAGAAAAATACCGCGCCGCGGCGGATGCAAGGCTTGTTTGAACGCGGCTCAGATTTTCAAGACGCATTGGCCGAACTCAGCCGCCTTCAGACCGATGTCGCCTTGGCGTGGGATGGCAATCTTGACAGCCGGGCCGGCCATCTTGATCCAGATGTCTATGCCGTGGAGGTCATGCGCGCGGAACGCGCGAGGCTTAGCCTTTTCACGCGCATGGCTGGCGTGCTTGATAAGATTGCGGATAGTGTCGCATTCTCTGATATTAATATGCCGCACGCCAACAATCGCGGACCGATTTTTGTTCTGCCGATCGACGATTTCGACATCAACGCTTCAATGTGCCTGCCGATCTTGCGGCTGATGCGAATGATCCTCGTACCTCGCTTGTTTGGTCTCGTTTTGGGCGACGTTGGGATAGCCCGCTACATGCTCAATATGAAGGTCGCGGGCGACATGGTGCGCGCAACGCACCATGCCGATCCACGGCTCCTCCCCATCATTCCTGAAGATGTTGGCGCGGCCGCGGGGGAGATCGCCTCCAACGCGCTGCGAAAGCTCGTTCCGCCCAATCAGCGGGTTCACCTCGAACAGCATTCCGCACGCCAGGGGCTCAATTTCCGCCCGCTTGGCAAAGAGGTTGCAAACAAACTCCTGCTTCATGAACTGCTCGAGGAAATCAAACTTGAACTTGAAGTTTTAGTTCCCAACGTCTCGGGAAGAGAGATCAAAACGCATCATGCTCGTGTCGCTGGCATGCCGATTCGCAGCTTTCGCGACTTTCTGCTGATAGGTCGATTCTCACTGTTCGAGTCGCCGGACGAAATTGATTCTTTTAGAGATGAACCCGCCTTCGAAAAGAACGAACGTATTGGCGAAGATCGGGTCAACGCTTGTGCTTACTCCGGGAAGGAATTTCTTCAATCACCGCTTCGTCGTTTAACGGATTTTTGGATTGAACTCTCCAATTTGGTTGAACGCACTAGGCACGGCAAAGATAACATGACTAGCTACGAAATGGCCGACGACGAGGAGAAAGCCGGTCTTGTCGATTTTTTGGGTGAACATTGCCGTCAAACACTTGAGGAAGACCGCGCTCTCGCTTCGCTCGACCGGCAACTTGTCCCGCTTGCACTTGGACGGTCTATGCCACGCCTTCCAGACTTCGACCTTCTACCGCTCCAAGTCCGCTCCGCGCCTGTTTCAGAGCGGCGACTTTTGGCCTACATCGACACAGAACGTGATGAAACGAACTACGTTGCGCAGCTGTATGTCGCTGGCCATCGGGCGTGGCGTTTTGAAAAAGTGCGAGAGCGCCAGCCCAACGACGTAGATATTCCCCGTGGAGTCCGAGAAGACGACAGTTCCCGTGACATCGTTGACGTTCAAGCGCTACTTGGCACCGAGAGCGCGTCGGCTCTCATGGTCTATCACGACATTTTGGTCCTTGTTTCGGAACATAGCTATGTTGGACGATCACGACTTTCGCCAGCCGAGATCTTTTCGGATGCGCGGCGACCGCTGGCGGTTGTAAAATGGAAGCGCACTGGCCGACCCCATAGTCTCGCCAGAGAGCGGTGGCCGCTTCCCTATTGGCAGACCTTTTGGGAATACGATTTGTTTCTCCATGCTTGGAACGACGCCATACGCAATATCGGCTATGCCCAGCAAGGAGAGGTGGCGAGCGGGCAGGTTGAACGCCTTGCTTATGTCTGGATCGCCAGCGCTACTGCAATTCTGGGTGGCGACACTCCAAAACGCCTCGAATCCACAATACGATTGACGAATACGAATTCTTCTGGCGTTGGCAAGGAGCACTGGCAACTACTTTTTGAAAATGTCGAGAAACTCATCAAAGAAAACTCTCGGCATACCAAACGTGGTGAGCGCCTGCGTGAGTGGGCTGTGCGAACCGTTCTTTTTACTTTGCCGGAATATGGATTAAGTCTCCAGGAGCGCGAACGTATCGCAAAATATGCAATGGAGAAACGGCAATTAATAAAAATTATCGAATCAGAAGCCGGTTATTTGCGTCGTATTCGTGATAACTCGAGTTCAATGAATAACAACTCCGTGCGAGAATTAATATCAAAGGCGTCTTTACCTAAGTCTGCGCGGCATTTATTCGAAATCGATGTTCCGGACGAGCATCAAGTCTAATGGCCTTCTCACGCAAATCAAGCATTCCCGTAGATCACCTAGTCGCGGAGATGGCGGCCTATCCGTTTTCGAGCGTTTGCGCACTTAAGCTCGGTTCGCAGCTCATAGCACTCGATCCCCAGATCACAGGTCCGACGCGAACCCTTTGGCGCAGCGCCGAAGACGAGATGGTTCGAAGCTCACCGTCTTTCTCCGTGGACGAAGTCGTCGCGCTACGTGATCGGGAGTGGTTTGCGGGCCTAGACAAAAATTTCACCCCGGTGCCGCTCCTCGAGTACTTAAGGCGCGTTGCGCGCGCCGCTCTCATGCTACATGGAACGGTCGCAGTTCCTTATGTGCCCGACAAGGTCGAAGCCATGAACGCGGAGACGATGCGGTCTCGAGAAGCACTGGCGCGCTGGCGCTGGCGCTGGCTATCTCTCTCGCTCCCCCAGGAATTGCTTTTGGCCGCACTACCAAACACGAGAGAGGCACTGCCGCAAGCAATCAATACTCTGTCGCCAACCTTGCTGCGCAATTTGCAGGATAATGGCTTTGCCGAAACCCACATGCATCTCGGTGCGGCGCTTGACTTTCCTTTACTCTGGATTGCCACACTGCATGCAATCGCCGACCGCACGGTTGAGTGGGATGCCTTCGAAAGCCCAGGCGCGTCGCTGGACGAGGGCCGGGATATGGCAGCATGGCTGGTGCGTTCCGCAAGTGTTCGCTACCTGCTCGCAGCTTTTCTCCAACAGCGCAAGTTTGATGAGACGTTCGAGGTATTCATCGATAATTGTCTTGATGAAACAGGCGACGCATCACTCGGCTCCACTGAGCGTGCACTGTTGTCAGACGGAATCGTTGAAATGGAAGCCGGCGACTTGATGGAGAACGGGCCGCTAAATTTTCGCCGCTGGCAGTCCCTCTACCGGCGGATGACCGGGATCGTCCCACGGTCATTCCCTGAAAAACTAGATGACGCGTTTTCCGCCGACCCCATTGCTAGCATGATCTCGGCCCGCCATACCGCACGACCAAGCGTCGACATGGAATTCCTAGCCCGTGCATTTGCGTACATGGACACAGTGAAAGCCGATCGACATTTTACCGCTTTACTTTGGCAGACGGTTCGCGTGCAAACCTTGTTTTTTCGGCATGTGACGCAGCGCCCACTCACCCCAGGGTTGACTTGGTTTGTCCGCTTTTACGATCGCATGCGCTCTTCTCGCAAACCGATCAGCTATAAGCTTCGCCTTTCCTCCGCTGCTTCTGTGTGTGGCTATGATGATGGACTGCGATCGTTGGAAATCCGCACGGCTCCAGAAAACAATACGACCGAACTATTCTGCCAATTGCGGGAACTCGGCAATGCGGCCAAGGAGTATGCTCCGGACGTTGCCGCAGCCTCGCCGCATGGCACCTATGAGACGACTCGTCCGATAGATCAGGGTGTATCAGGCCAAGGGCGACAAGACCGTGCAGCGCTCGCCAAGGCCGGTCTCGAAATTGGCGTCGTTTATCATTTCATCAAGGAACGAGGTGGCAGCGCAGGGCGTGGTGCACCGGCAGCCAACTGGTATGGCACGCATGCCGACCCGCTTGGCCAGGAGGGGCGGCCAGGCGGCAATCCGTCCGGATATCGCTATGCCCACTACTACAACAAACGAGAACGAGAGGCGCTAATATTAATTCGCGTGCTGCGGCAATGGCCACAGTCACTCGAAATGATCCGTGGCATCGACATGTGCACGGACGAACTCGGCGTGCCGGCCTGGGTGCTAGCTCCACTGATACGCGCAGTACGAAAAACGAGCTTCGAGACTTCGCAGAGCTTATATGCCGACGCCAAGTTGACTGTTCCCCCCTTGCGTACGACGGCCCATGCAGGCGAGGACTTTATTCATCTCCTAACCGGTCTGCGACTAGTCGACGACGCCGTCACCTATTTCGACCTGCGTGAGGGCGACCGTATTGGCCATGCGATATCGCTCGGGGTCGATGCCGAGCGCTGGGCCGACAGTACGGGACGCGTGCCGATGATGCGTGAAACACGCCTGTTTGATCTCACTTGGGAGTTGTCCTGGTATCGTCGCTCTCGCGCGGTCTTGCCGCCCGCCCGGCGCACATATATTGAAAGCGAGATCAGACGCCTCTTTCAGACCGTATTCGATGCCCGTGGCGATCAGCAGGATGTGTCGCACTTGATCGAAGACCTGCACGATGGCACGGAACTTTGGCTTGCAGGCTTTCCAAATGGCCCAACACCGCGCATTGCAAAAATCTCTCAACTGGGAGAGAGCTTGGAAGGAGCTGCGCGGCGCCGCTCACTGCTTCATACCTATCTTACCGATGCTGCAACCTTTCGCCGTAGCCGCGAAATCGAATGGATTGAACCGGAGCTCGAAGGCGAAGGCGCTATTCTTGCAGAAATCCAGCAAGGCATCCGCCACAGCTTGTCACAAAGGGAGATAACCATCGAAGTTAACCCTTCATCTAACCTTCTTATCGGCGATCTCGGTGATCTGACAAATCATCCTTTGTGGCGGATGCAGCCCCCTCGAAGCGACGCGGATGAACCGCTTTTGCCAATATGTATAGGATCCGACGATCCGCTGACCTTTGGTACGAGCTTGCCCCAGGAATATCAGTTGGTCTATGACGCGATGGTGCTTGCAGGTCTTTCGACGGAAGAAGCGCGGCGATGGCTCGACAGAGTTCGCGCCCGCAGCATGGAAGCTCGGTTCACTCTGCCCTATCGTCTCGGGACGCATGTCACTGACGCAAGTACTCATCACGGGTCTGAGCCTTCCCTGCTTCTTGCGGCAAATTGAAACGGCGCTCGCGCTCGCTGCAGAGCCGCTTTCCGGCCGCGTCATAGTCGCCAGCCAAAGACCAAGAGAGCCATCCGCTGAAAAGAACGAAAACTATCCCGAGAATTTTTGATATGTGAAAGTCGAACAAACTCGGCGTGAACAAAATCGCACATATCACGAAAGCCACACTTATGTTCGCGCACGTCGCGCGCATGTACCAAAAATAATTTTGAATTTCGCTGAATTGCGGTTCTTCTAGATAGAGATACCAAGAATTCTTTTTCGAGTATTTGGATCCGCCGATCTGAGAAACACGTTTACCGCCGAGTCTCCATATCAACGATCGTAATGCGTGAATAACAACTCCGATTGCATAAGTTGCAGTTACAATGGCCGCGAGGGCGAAAACGCCATCCGGGTCAGTAAGGCTCTTGGCTCTCCGAAGAGGGTCGAGAGCACCGAGATAATCTAAACTATGTGCGAGCCAGAGAACCAACGCGCCTGGCGCGAAAAACGCAAGATCGAAAACGCGAAAAAAGCTTAAGAAATTATTCATTAATTCCCTTACGTAAATTCAAAGACCTCAAATCGCGAGTACCTATTTTCGATTACAGCGTTCAAATAGATCGTGATTAAGTCCTCCACACGGTGAGGCCGGCAGTCGCGGTACTCACCTCTCCTAAGCAGCAGCCTTCTGAAGATCTG
The DNA here is from genome assembly GCF_024359545.1 of Jiella marina. GTDB lineage: Bacteria > Pseudomonadota > Alphaproteobacteria > Rhizobiales > Rhizobiaceae > Jiella. The sequence continues at coordinate 248,210 of NZ_JAKQZG010000007.1, read as the reverse complement.
GTGTAATTTCCGAGTTCGCACGATCATGGAAGCCTCCAGCCCCCATAAACGCTAAACTCCGGATCACCAAGGTCTGATCCCAACTCCTTCGAAGCCGCCGGTAGCTTTTCGCGTTCCACCAGAATTCGGACTGAATGCCTTAAGGCGACGACGATTATCCAAACATCCTCGTCTCTGCCGTCGCAGGTTCCAAGATCCAAGGCGTAGGCTGGCGGAACCATGAGGACCTTGCGCGTGGCCTCCGCCACCTCCATCGGGAAGTGGATCGCCACGCGAACCGCAATCGTATGATCGCAGTTTGACGTCTGAAGCCCAATCCATGTCGTCTCCGCAGGCGGGACCGCGCCGATGAAATCGCGACCTTCTCGCCCGCTTTCGCATGACCGAAGTTTCAAAAGCCCAAGATTGCGACACCTGTCGACACCAGTTTCCCGGCGCTGCGCGGAGACGATCAAGCCTTCCGAGAAAACGATCCGTCCCTGATCAAGCCTCGGGGCGCGATCGGTCGTCATGGCCCCTCGCCGCGCCGCGCAAGGGCGGCGTCGACCACCGCTCGCGGAAGACCCATGTCGCGGGAGAGCTGCGCCCGCATCTCGGCGTCGAACTGCGGCCGAGCTGGTGGGGCGGGGCCTCCCAAATCCGTCGCCAGCGCGGGGACGAACGCAATATCCGCGCCGCCGGCTACGACCGGTCGTGGCAGCGTTGCCTCGACCTCTCTCGCCTGACGTTCGACGCGGTTCAGGATATCCGCGATCGCCTCCACCTGCGTGCCGCGACGGATCTGCCAGGTCGGCCGGCGAAACCAGACGAGATGCGGGCGGCTGAGCGGCTGCTCGGCGACCATTTCGGCGATATCGAGGGGAATCAGTCGCGGCTGCCGATTGCTCGCCTCCATCAGCCGCGACCAGCTCGGCCAAAGCATCGGTGGCATGGTGATCGGCAGGAAGCCGGCATCCTGTGCCGCGGCAAGGCGGATCGCGCGAATGTCGGGATGATCCTCGCCGAAGACCGCCATGGCTTCCTCCAGTGTCAAAGTGAAGAGGTCTGGATCGAACTGGAGGGGGCGCAACGCAGCCTGGGGTATCTCGCCGGCGCGCACGACGCTCTGGCGCGTGTCTTCGATCTCCTTTCGCTTCAGCAAGAGCATGTGATGCAGGGCGTAGAGCATCATCATCGGGTTGAGCTTGCGCCCCCACGCGCTTCGAAGAAGCTGCGGCGATAGCGTCGAGCGCTCGTCGGCCAGCGCCAGACGCGCGGCATCGGTCAGGCGGACGATTTCCGGCCGCTCGGTATAGAGCGTGTTCCACATGAAGACGGAAGCGTCGACGAGCCGCGGCTCGGAGGAATTCTCGGGATTGGACCCGAAGAGCAGATAAAGACGGGTTTGAAAATTGGTCACCGCGCTGATCGTCATCGACGCGGCCGTCTTTCCGCCAATCCGGAAATCCAGGCGGTGCAGTCCGGGGTCGATCGAGACCGTCCGGGTCGCCCAGCGATCGTGGTCGATGTCTCCCTCGCTCGCCCCGGATGCGAGATCGAACCGCTCGCTGCCGTGATGGAGGAGCGTGAGACCCGAATGGGGCGCCCGGAAGCGGCGATGCTCGGCCGTGTCGCTCCACCAGCGCGTCATAACCATCAGCGAGGCACGCTCCCCCGGTCCCCGGTCGATCCGGGCGATGGCATCGAACGACGCCGTCTCATGGGTTTCATGGATCCGCGATGTCCCGGCCAGCGGTGCGGCGGAGGCGAACTGAATGCCGGGCAGTTGAATCGTCCGCTCGCTCTCGAGCTCAATATGTTGCTCGTGTTCGGCGCGGCCGAGCTTGGCTCGCAGGAGATATCGGCCCTTGGGGACCTTGATCTCGAGCGCGCCCAGCCCTCGCGCGGCAAGCGCATGGGCTTCGTTGATGAGCAGGATTTCCGTGGCCTCGTCATCCGCCTTCACGGTCAGTTTGACCTTCGCGACCGGAACGACGGGCGCCGGCGGCGCTAGGCCTGGAACCAGGACGAAGTCGTCCACCGCGCCGAAGTCGGGCTCGGTCGAAATGTCGGGATCGTTGATCTGATCCTGCGACATGTATCGGCGCATATCGTTGAAGAGGTGGTTCCTGAGGCTCGCCGTCGTGATCGCACCGGTTGCGGAATCGATGGCCTTGCCGGACAGCCCTTCCAAGAGAGAGTGGGTAAAGACGCCGCGGACACGGCCGCCAATCAAATTCTCGACGGCCTTCTGGGTGAAATTGGCCGCATAGGCCGCCATCTCGACGGTTCTGGCCACCCTTGAGGAAAATTTCGGCAGGAAGCTAGGGGGCTGCGGCGTGAACAGGCGATCACGACTGGAACAGGCGTCGAACCAGAGCACATATTGCTCGAAACCGGCGCCATTGACGAACCAGTTGAAATACTCGGAAACATAGAGATGGGCGCGGTTCAAGGTATCGGCATTGGCCGTGAACAGTGCGGCGCGCTTACGCTCCGGCGAAAATCCATGTCCACCAGCATAGATATACAGCCGGCGGCCCGAGCGACCACTTTGTTCGATCGCGTCGGCGACCGTCAGAAACGCCTGAACGATATCGTTTTCGATCGGTTGCGGGCCACCGCCATCGAAGGGATCGGCGTAGTTGGCGGATCGGATCAGTTGGAGATTACCGGCTGGAAGCCCCCCGCCATTCGGATCGGTTAACCATGCGGCGACGGCCTTTGCGTCCTTGTCCGGCCCCTTCAGGTCGTTGGCTTTGGCCGGGTTGCGCCCGCCCAAGGTTGGATAGCGACCAACGCCGATCACGACGGCGTAATCGTCCGGGTTCATGGCAGCCGCCGCATCCGACCGCTCATGGATAAGCCTGGCGGATAACCTCCCGATCGGTGTCGGAGAGGTCGTCGTTGAAGCCCGTCGAAAAATCACCCACCGTCCAAGCTTCCGGGATCGGGTACATCATGATCGAGCGGGGATCGAGATTGCTCCCGCTGATCACGTGTGGATCGTAGTGCTTGAGGACGTTTTCATGGATCTGCGCGTGCGACCAGTTGTTCGGCGGGCCGGACAGATCGGCGATCACAGCCGGCTCGTTCCAGACGATACCGCCCTCCGGGTTTTGATGTTCGTGGATCAGGCCAAGGGCGTGGCCGAATTCGTGCAGGACGACGCGCCGCACGTCTGCTTCGCTCGATTGATCGGTCAGCCAGCCGTAGTTCATGGTCGGCTCGCTCTGATCGAGGATCTTCCGGCAATCCGTGCCAAGATAGGACCATGAGCCGTTACCCTGGACGAAGGCAATGCGGATTTCGGCGTCGCCCTGATCGATCCAGTCTAAGGTGAGATTGGCCATGCCGTTGCTCACCCACTCCTCCGCCACGGCCTTCACGCGGTCCCGTAGCGCCTGCGAGCCCTCCAGAAAGCGCACCCGGATAACATCCTGCGGATTCCACTTTGTGGGGTCGAGGACGGCGGCCTTCTCCCCCATCGCGACGTTCGTCTTGGTCATGCAGATGCAAAAGCGTTGTTCGTTCGTTGCCATAGCGACTTCCTCAACATCTTGGGCCCTGAGCATGCCGGCGGGGCGCGGCCTTGCGTCTCCCACAGGTGCAAGCTGCTCGCCCCAGGCGAGGCAGATCTCCGCCCATCCTGACTGAGCGAAGCGGCGGACGAGGATAGAGGCGACAATTGTCGCCGCTGCCGCTGGCAGGCCGAAGCCGCTGCCGGCTAGGAGCCCCGCGAGGCTGGCCGCCAACGCCCCCTGGCCGAGACCAAAGGCATGGCGGAGCGCGGTGCGATCGTCTTGATCGACGCGATCGTTTCCGCAAAGCAGGCGATAGACCTCGCGATGCATGCGCGCCAGGACCCGGCGCCCGAGCAGATAAAGAGCGTCCGAAGCCCCGTCGATCGAACCGGCGGGCATGTCGAGCGCGGCGCCCGGCGGCGAGGCCGCCCGACCGACGCCAGCAAGTGTCATCTGACGGCCAAGTTCCCGGCACAGCACCATCTCGTCATAGGTCGCGGCCAGGGCAAGGACCGCGTCGCCAACAGGAGATCGCTTACCCTTCGAGGCACCCGCACCGACCGTGGCCGGCAGCCCGCTCGCGAGCACGCCGCGGGACGACCGTCTCGGACCCACCGCCGCCATGGCGGAGCGAAACCGCGCGGCGACTGCGGCAAAGCCCTGGTCCTTCGGATGCAGTTCGTCGTACCACAGATCGTCGGCGACCGCGTCGCGACAATCGACCAGCGTGACTCGGCGTCCGAAGACGGGATCGGCCAGCAACGCTTCGAGCGCGGCATGAAACCGGTCGACGATGAGGCCCACGATCTCCCGTTGCAGCCCTTCATCGACAATGCCGCGGCTGGCCAACGGCTCGCCGAGCCAGCGGCCGCTATCGGGCACGGCATGGGCATAGCTATGGATGAAGACTGGCGTATCGGGTGCGGCCGCCGCCACACCCGACAACACCCTTTGATAGTCGTCAAGCACCTCTGCCAGGCGGCGGTCGAAGACGGCCTGCAAGTAGCTTTCGACCGGTCGCCCCGGCGCGAAGGGTTCGACAACATGGCGAATGCGACCACCGCCCAACAGATCGTTGCCGCCGCCCGAAAGCATCACCGCATCAGGCTTTTCGGTCAAAACCGCACTGACGAGCTCATCCTGCTTGCGGTAGTCAGCGAGCGTATCGCCCGCCGCGTCGAGGCTGAAGATGGCGAAATCGGTGTCGAGTTGGTCGACGACGTCGTCGAGCAGAAACGGATACTGGAACCAGGAATCTCCCTCCGACACGATCCGGGGTCCCGTCCAGCTGGGCACCCGGTCGCGATAACGCCTCTGCCGCCGCCAGCGATCAGCGGCATTGAGGGCATTAAGAAGCAAGGCGGATTGCGGTCGCACGCCCTGGGCTGGGCCGACTCCGGCAATTCGCGACGGATTGACCCGGACCCGAGGCGCGAATGCGCTGCTGGCGCTGGCGTCGGGCATCAGGTACGGACGAATTTCATGGTCCGGAACCTGCGGATCCAGAAGCATCCGTTCCAATTCATCTACAGAAATGGCTTTCGAGAAAGACATCAGCAATGCTCCCAATGCAAATGGGGCGCTACACTTCCTATACAATCACTGGTAACATAAACCATTTGATATGGCTATAATAGCGTTGCGGCAGTCTTACCAAGCGACATGTTCGTCGATCGCGTCTCAGGAAGTGGTGTAGCTGACGCTGGTCTCTGGGGATGTCACCGGCGAGGTCGAGCTGATCAGCCTGTCATGCAGCGTGCAGGCTGATGATGGAATCATCGCAGGCGGGAGGGAGAGTTTACAGCGTCATGTATCGCGAGCGCTGGACGGCGCATTCCTCGTTCTGCTCCATGAGGATGGCGCCGACGAGCCGCGTGATCGCCTTTTCGTTTGGAAAGATGCCGACGACATCAGTGCGGTGTTTGATCTCGCCGTTGAGCCGCTCGATCGGGTTTGTGCTGTGCAACTTCGCCCGATGCTGCTGCGGGAGGGTCATGTAGGCGAAGACGTCTTCCTCCGCGTCATCCATCAGAGTGGCCAGTTTCGGCAACTTCCCCCTCATCTGATCGGCGACCTGACGCCATTGCTTCTTGGCACTGACATGATCGTTCTGGGCAAAGGCGGCAACAACGCGCCGGCTGTTCTCGCCGGCATGGGCCAGGGCGCTTCTTTGAAAGTGGACCCGGCAACGCTGCCAGCTCGTGCCCAGGACGCGAGCGACAGCAGCCTTGATGCCTTCATGGGCGTCGGAGATCACCAGCTTCACGCCTTTGAGGCCGCGTCGGACGAGACCACGAAGAAAGTCCGTCCAGAACGGTTCAGCCTCGGACGGACCGATCGCCATGACGAGAACTTCGCGTCGCCCATCGCGGTTGACCCCGACGGCGATGGTGACTGCGACGGAGACGATGCGGCCAGCCTGGCGAACCTTCAGATAGGTGGCGTCGATCCACAGATAGACCCACTCGCCCTCGATCGGCCGGGTCAGGAAGGCGTCGACGCGTTCGTCGATCTCCTCTCAAAGCCCGGAAACCTGGCTACGGCTGACGCCGGCGCCGCCATGGCGTGGACGAGGTCGTCCATGGAGCGGGCCGATACCCCATGAACATACGCCTCCTGAATGACGGCTACGAGCGCCTTTTCCACAGCGCGGCGCGGCTTGAGGAACGAGGGGAAGTAGGAGCCCGTCCTCAGCTTTGGGATCCGCAGCTCTACATTGCCGGCCTGGGTCTGCCATCGCGGTCGCGGTAGCCGTTGCGCTGAGCAAGCCGATCGACGCTCTTCTCGCCGCAGGCCGCACCGGTAGCGGCACTGACCTCCAGTTCCATCAGCCCTTCGGCGGCAAAGCCGATCATCTCGCGAAGAATGTCTGCGTCGGCACTCTGTTCGACAAGGGCGCGCAGGTCCATCATGGGTTTGGTCATCGGGGAGTCCTCGGTTCGGCTGCGTACCGCAACTCGACCCTATCGCCGGACCCCCGGTGACCGCTCAGCTACCCCAGTCGTTGGAACGTGACCGGCCGAACGAAGACGTCGGCTTTCCGCCTAATTTGCAGACAGGCCCAGATAATGTGCAATACGATGTTGCACGTTCGCTCTTCGCAGGTGCAATATCCCGGGCATGTCGCAGCCGCTGACCATCCTTCTCGTCGACGATAACGGTCTTCGCGCCTCGATTATCGAGGAGGGGCTGCGCGAGGCCGGACACTCGGAGGTGTCCATCGTCACCACCGTCGCGGGTCTCGTGAAGCGCATCGAGGTGCTCGAACCGGACGTGATCGTCGTCGATCTCGAAAACCCGAATCGCGACCAGCTCGAGCACTTCTTCCAGGTCTCGCGGGTGGTGAAGCGGCCAATGGCGATGTTTGTCGACCGTTCCGATGCGGCCTCCATCGAAGCGGCAATCGAGGCAGGGGTTTCGGCCTATGTGGTGGACGGGCTGAAGAAGGAGCGGATCAAGCCGATCCTGGACATGGCGATTTCGCGCTTCAACGCGGTCTCGCGGCTGTCTCGTGAGCTCGCCGAGGCCCGCTCGGAACTGGCGGAGCGCAAGGTGATCGACCGTGCCAAGGGTATTCTGATGAAGGCGAAGAAGCTCGACGAGGATCAGGCCTACAAGCTTCTGCGCCGCACCGCTATGAACGAGAACCGCCGGATCGGAGAAGTGGCCGCCAATCTCGTCAACGCCTACAATCTTCTCGGAGACGATTGATGGCCCGCCCCACCTCCATTCGTGCGGGCTATGTTCCGCTTCTCGACAGCGCCGTCCTGGTCGCCGCCGCCGAACTCGGCTTTGCCGAGGAACGCGGCCTGGACCTCGTACTCCAGCGTGAAACCTCCTGGGCGACGGTGCGCGACCGGATTGGCGTCGGTCAGTTCGAGGCCGCCCACATGCTTGCCCCGATGCCGATCGCGGCCAATCTCGGGCTGGGCCCGCTTCCGGTGCCGATGATGGCGCCGATGGTGCTGGCACTCGGCGGTAATGGGGTCACGGTGTCGAACGAATTGGCCCAAGCGATGGCCTCCCTCGCGCCGGCAGGCTTCGAGGCGACCCCGGGAGCTTCCGGTCAGGCGCTGGCCAAGGCGATCGGCCAGTTGGCGGACAACGGCCGGCCGGCCCTGCGCTTTGCGGTCGTCCATCCCCATTCGAGCCACAATTACGATTTGCGCTACTGGTTGGCGGCCTCAGGCATCGAGCCCGATCGCGACGTGGAAATCACCGTCGTTCCGCCGCCCCTGATGCCCGATGCACTCGCCGGCGGTGGCATCGACGGCTTCTGCGCCGGGGAACCCTGGGGGACGATCGCCGTGCGGCGCGGCGCCGGGCGCATGGTGACCAGCCGGGCGGAAATCTGGCGGCGCGGCCCCGAAAAGGTCCTCGGGGTAACGCAAGCCTTTGCCGACGAAAATCCCGAGGCGCTGCTTGCGCTGATCCAGGCGCTCCTCGACGCCGCAGAATGGTGTTCCGCCCCGGAAAACCATGAGCGTTTGGCGGGCCTCCTCGCCGGACCCGATCGTCTCTCGGTCGACGCGGCGACCCTCTTGCCCGGATTGCGGGGCATGCTCGAAATCGCGCCCGGCGAGGTGCGGGCTATCCCGGATTTCATGGTTTTTGCGGGTAAGGACGCGAACCGGCCCGACCCGCGTCACGCTCGCTGGCTCTATCGGCAGATGGCCCGCTGGCACGATGCGCCGATGTCGGAGGCGGGTCGAGAGATCGCAGGCAGGACCTTCCGCCCGGATCTGTTCGCCAAGGCCGCCGGCGGGGCGGCGCCCGACGTGATGCTCTCAGCTCTGGGCGACGGAGACGACGACAAACCGCATGGACTCTTCGACGTCTGATGTACTGCCGGCCGGTCCGTTGGGCACTCGTTTTTTGCGCGCCTGATGGGTCGCTGCCCAATGCTACGCCAAAGATTGTGCGCAGCGCAAAAGCAAAATGGCAAGAAAATAGGCACACACAGCAGAAGGGCAGATAATTTGCAGAAATTGCCGATTTCGCGTTGCAACAAGGCTGTCATTGTTCTAAGAATAGGGCTCAGAAGACGGTCGGTATCTCAATGACTATCGTCTTCTGACACGAAGCGGCGCAGGTCGCTGAGTATTTTGACGTCCAAAGGCGGGCGTCCCTGGCAAGGCTGCCGATCCTCGTAGATTCGCCAATTTCCATTGGCGTCGATGGGTCGGGCAGCCTTTTTTCGTTCCAAAATCCACCACGCCGGCGGATCTCCGCTCCGGGCAACGGGAGAGCTATGCGCATGCCCATCCTGAACTCGATCACCAGACGCACTCTTCTCGGCGCCGCGGGCGCTGCGCTTTGGCTTGGAACGTCGGCGGCCCAGGCCGAGATGCTGTTCCCGGAAAAGGAAGAACTGAAATTCGGCTTCATCAAGCTGACCGACATGGCGCCGCTCGCCATCGCCAAGGAACAGCACTTCTTCGAGGATGAAGGGCTTTACGTCACGCTGGAGCCCCAGGCGAACTGGAAGGTGCTGCTCGATCGGGTGATCACCGGCGAACTCGACGGCGCGCATATGCTGGCCGGCCAGCCGCTCGCGGCGACCATCGGCTTCGGCACCGAAGCTCATATCGTCACGCCCTTTTCCATGGATCTCAACGGTAACGGCATCACCGTGTCGAACGAGGTCTGGGCTGAGATGAAGAAACACATCCCCGAGAACGACGAGGGCCTGCCGGTCCATCCGATTTCGGCCGAGGCCCTGAAACCGGTGGTCGATCAGTACAAGTCCCAGGGCAAGCCCTTCAACATGGGCATGGTCTTCCCGGTCTCGACCCACAATTACGAGCTTCGCTACTGGCTTGCCGCCGGCGGGCTCAACCCCGGCTACTACACACCGTCCGACACGTCCGGCCAGGTCAAGGCCGATGTGCTTCTCTCCGTCACGCCGCCGCCGCAGATGCCGGCGACGCTGGAGGCTGGCACCATCCAGGGGTACTGCGTCGGCGAACCCTGGAACCAGCAGGCGGTGTTCAAGGGGATCGGCGTTCCGGTCATCACGGACTACGAGATCTGGAAGAACAATCCCGAGAAGGTCTTCGGGATGACTGCCAGCTTCGTCGAGGAAAACCCGCAGACCGCCATCGCCGTCACCAAGGCACTGATCCGCGCCGGCAAATGGCTGGACGAAAGTGCCGAAAACCGCGAGGAAGCCGTCCAGATCCTGTCGCGGCCGGAATATGTCGGCGCGGACGCCGAAGTCATCGCCAATTCCATGACCGGCACCTTCGAATACGAGAAGGGCGACAAGCGCGAGGTTCCGGACTTCAACGTCTTCTTCCGCTATTACGCGACTTATCCGTATTATTCCGACGCCGTCTGGTATCTCACCCAGATGCGCCGCTGGGGCCAGATCGCCGAAGCCAAGTCCGACGAATGGTACGACGAGGTCGCGCAAAAGGTCTACCGCCCGGACATCTACAAGCAGGCGGCCGACTCCCTCATCGATGACGGCTATCTCGATGCGTCCGAGGTCCCCGAGACCGACGGCTACAAGCCTGCGACGGCCGAGTTCATCGACGGCGTCGAATATGATGGCAGGAAGCCCAACGACTATCTCGGCAGGTTCGAGATTGGCCTGAAGGGCGACGAGGACGTCGCGAGCCTCTCCAACTGAACCCATCCAAAATCTGACGCGATCGGGCATGGCGGATCATCCCCGCCGTGTCCACGCGAGCAACCATCCGATCCGACCCGAGGACATGGCTGACATGAGCACCGCCTCCGATTTCATGGGCCACGAGCTTTCCGCCGACGAGCGGAAGGTCTTGAAGCGCGAAAAACGCCTCGCCCGCATCACCCGCGCGACTGGTCCCCTGACCGCCATTGGCCTTGGCTGGTCCGTGCCGCTCGCCAAGATCGCTGCCGGCGACGATGCGCGATCGAACCTGCAGGCCCTCTGGAAAGGCCTGGGCGTGCCGCTCATCGGCATCCTCGGCTTCCTGATCGTCTGGGCGACGCTCGCCCCGCAGGTACAGACCTCCCTCGGCTCCGTGCCCGGTCCGGTCCAGGTCTGGGAGCAGGTCGAATCGCTCTATGGCGACTACCAGCGCACCCAGGCCGACAAGGCCGCCTTCTACGAGCGCCAGGAAATCCGCAATCAGAAGCTCATCGAGGCCGGCCATGCCGACCGGGTGGGCATCCGCGACTATACCGGCGCGCCGACCTATCCCGAGCAGATCTTCACCAGTTTGAAGACCGTCTTCCTCGGCTTCCTGCTCGCGACAATCATCGCGGTTCCGCTTGGCATCGCCTGCGGCCTCTCCTCGACCATCAACGGCGCGCTGAACCCGCTGATCCAGATCTTCAAGCCGGTCTCGCCGCTCGCCTGGCTGCCGATCGTCACGATGATCGTCTCGGCGCTCTACGTGAACGCGTCCGACGCCTTGCCCAAATCCATGGTCGTCTCGGCGATTACCGTCACGCTCTGCTCGCTCTGGCCGACGCTCATCAACACCGCGTTGGGTGTCGCTTCGATCGACAAGGATCTCGTCAATGTCGGCAAGGTCCTGCAGCTGCCGACCTCGAAGACCATCACCAAGCTGGTGCTGCCCTCGGCGATGCCGCTGATCTTCACGGGCCTTCGCCTCTCGCTCGGTGTGGGCTGGATGGTGCTGATCGCCGCCGAAATGCTCGCCCAGAACCCCGGCCTCGGCAAGTTCGTCTGGGACGAGTTCCAGAACGGATCCTCGGACTCGCTCGCCCGCATCATCGTCGCGGTGATCACCATCGGCATCGTCGGCTTCATCCTCGACCGGATCATGGCCGCGCTGCAGTCCGCCTTCACCTTCTCATCGACCCGCTGAACCGAGGGAGCTTGTGACCATGACCAGTGCTTCCCCGATCATCGAACTGAAGTCGGTTTCGAAGAGCTATGGCGAGGGCAAGAACCGCGCCGACATCCTGAGCGGCGTCGATCTCAGCGTGAAGGAAGGCGAGTTCGTCGCGATCGTCGGCTTCTCCGGCTCCGGCAAGACGACGCTGATCTCGCTGCTCGCCGGTCTGATTGCACCCGACCAGGGCGAGGTCCTGATGCGCGGCAAGACGGTCCAGGGCCCCGGCCCCGAGCGCGGGCTGGTGTTTCAGTCCTACTCGCTGATGCCCTGGCTCTCGGTGCGCGGCAATGTGGCGCTCGCCGTCGATACGGTCTTCGCCAAGGAATCCAAGGCTGAGCGCAAGGCCCGCGTCGACAAGTATATCGACATGGTCGGCCTGTCCCACGCCGTCGACCGCAAGCCGGCGGAGCTTTCCGGCGGCATGCGCCAGCGCGTTTCGGTCGCCCGTGCCCTCGCCATGCAGCCCGAAGTTCTCCTCCTCGACGAGCCGCTCTCGGCGCTCGACGCGCTGACCCGCGCCAAGCTGCAGGACGAGTTCGCGGCGATCAGCCAGGTCGAGAAGAAGACGATCATCCTGATCACCAACGACGTCGACGAGGCGATCTTGCTCGCCGACCGGATCATTCCACTCAATCCCGGGCCGCGCGCCTCGCTCGGCCCCTCCTTCGACGTCGATCTCGCCCGGCCGCGCGATCGCACCGAGATGAACAGCGACGAGACCTTCAAGCGCCTGCGCCGGGACGTGACCAACTATCTGATGGAGCGTGGCCGCCACGCGAGCGACGACGCCGGCGAGGCCGTGTCGCTTCCCAATGTCGTACCGATCACCCAGAAGCCCCAGAAGGGCCCCGCACCCGATCTGCCCGACGCTTACAAGCGCGCCGCCCATTCCCCGATCGAGCGCGGTTTCGTCGAGTTCTTCGAGGTCACGAAGACCTATCCGACGCCGAAGGGCCCCCTCACCGTCGTCGACGGTTTCGATCTGAAAATGGAAAAGGGCGAGTTCATCTCCCTGATCGGTCATTCCGGCTGCGGCAAATCGACGGTCCTGTCCATGTGCGCCGGGCTGAACGACATCTCGTCAGGCGGCATCATCCTCGACGGGCGCGAAATCACCGCCGCCGGTCCGGATCGGGCCGTGGTCTTCCAGGCGCCGTCGCTGATGCCCTGGCTCACCGCCCGCGAAAACGTCGCGCTCGGCGTCGACCGGGTCTATCCGGACGCGACGCCCGCCGAGCGCAAGGACGTGGTCGAGCATTATCTCCACCGGGTCGGTCTTGCCGACGCCATGCATCGAAAGGCCGCCGACCTGTCCAACGGCATGAAGCAGCGCGTCGGCATCGCGCGGGCCTTCGCGCTCTCGCCGAAACTCCTTCTCCTGGACGAGCCCTTCGGCATGCTCGACTCGCTGACCCGCTGGGAGCTGCAGGACGTGCTCATGGACGTCTGGAAGCGTACCCAGGTGACGGCGATCTGCGTCACCCACGACGTCGACGAGGCGATCCTCCTCGCCGACCGGGTGGTGATGATGACCAACGGGCCGATGGCGAAGATCGGCAAGATCATGAAGGTCGACCTGCCTCGCCCGCGCACCCGCAAGGCGCTCCTCGAACACCCCGACTACTACCTCTATCGCGAGCAACTTCTGGGCTTCCTCGAGGAATACGAGACCGGCTCCCACGGCAAGTCCGCACAACCCGACGCCGAATCCTTGCCCAACGCTGCCGCCGAACCCGCTGCTGAGACCAAGAGGGAAGCCGCATGAGCGCTGTCATGGAACAAGAGGTTGCAACGACCCGCGCCTTCGTCGAAGTGACCGAGGTCTGGGTTCCGGAAGGCGACCGCCTCGTCTGGTCGAGCGGCAGCTACGGCGCCCTCGCCGATTTCGCCGCCGTCTCCGAAAAGCAGAGCTTCGCCAAGGGCGAGGGCTTGCCCGGCAAGGCCTGGGCCGAAGCCCGGCCGGTCGTGCTGAAGCGCTTCGACGGCTCGTATTTCCTGCGCGCCGAAGCCGCGAGGGATGCTGGGCTGACCACGGCCGTCGCCTTCCCGATCTTCGCCGGCAGTGAGCTCAAGTCCGTCGTCGTGGTGCTCTGCGCCGACGATGCCGTGCGCACCGGCGCCATCGAGGTGTGGCACGAGGACAGCGGCCTGTTGATGCTGGACGACGGCTACTACGGCGCCGCCAGGCATTTCGAATGGGTCTCCCAGCACACCCATTTCCCGCGCGGCCAGGGCCTGCCCGGCGGCGTGTGGGCCGCCAACGCGCCGATGCTGATGCGCGATCTCGGCTCCGGCTACCGCTTCATCCGGGCCGACAGCGCCGGCAAGGCGGGACTCACCACCGGCCTCGGCCTGCCGGTCGCCGTCCCCGGCGGCAAAACCTATGTGCTGACGCTCTTGTCGGCACGCGGCACGCCGATCGCCCAGCGCTTCGAGCTGTGGAATGCCCGCAAGAGCCGCACGGGTCCGGCGCGGGACGCGGTTCTCGCCGACGGCATCTGCCAGCGCGAAGGCCCGCTCTGGGACGACGAGAACGACCGCACCGTCGCGACCTGGGAAGGGCCGATCGGCCAGGTTCTCGGCTCCGGCATTCCGGTCGTCAAATACGACAATCCCGTTCTGACCGCAGGCTACGCCTCGATGGTCGCCGTTCCGATCTATCGCGACGGTGCGATCGCCCATGTGGTCGCCTGGTATTACTGAAAGGACAGTCCATGCAGAAACTGGTCGTCATCGGCGCCGGCATGGCTTCGGGCCGCGTGCTCGAACATCTGTTCGAAACCGACGCACAAGCCTACGAGGTCACGCTCTTCAACGCGGAACCGCGCGGCAACTACAATCGCATCATGCTCTCGCCGGTGCTTTCCGGCGAGAAGAGCTACGCGGAAATCGTCACCCATGACGATGACTGGTACGCCGAACACAAGGTCACCTGCCGCTTCGGCGAGAAGGTTCTCTCGGTCGATCGGACCCGCAAGGTCGTCGTCGGCGAAAAGGGCGAAGTCCCCTATGACAAGCTGATCATCGCGACCGGCTCGACCCCCTTCATCGTGCCGGTGGAAGGCCGCGATCTTCCGGGCGTCATCGCCTATCGCGATCTCGACGACACCAACACCATGATCGAGGCCTCCGGAAAGCCCGGCACCCAGGCCGTCGTCATCGGCGGCGGCCTGCTCGGGCTGGAAGCGGCGGCGGGTCTTCGGCTGCGCGGCATGGAGGTGACGGTCGTTCATCTGTCCGGCCATCTGATGGAGCGCCAGCTCGACGAGGCAGCGGGCTATCTCCTGCGCAAGGACTTGGAACGGCGCGGCATCAATGTCGTCACCCGCGGCTCGACCCAGCGGATCGTCGGCACGGACAAGGTTGAGGGCGTCGAGCTTGCCGATGGCACCGTGCTTCCGGCCAGTCTCGTGGTTATGGCGGTGGGCATTCGTCCCTCGGTGCAGATCGCCAAGGAGGCCGGTCTCGACGTCGGCCGGGCTATCACCGTCGACGCACAGATGCAGACGTCGGACCCGGACATCTACGCCGTCGGCGAATGCGTCGAGTTCGAAGGCACGCTCTTCGGCCTCGTGGCGCCGCTCTACGAGCAGGCCAAGGTGCTGGCGAAGGCCCTCCTCGGCGAGGCCGACACCTTCGTCGTCAAGGAACTCTCGACCAAGCTCAAGGTCACCGGCTGCGATCTGTTCTCCGCTGGCGACTTCGCCGAGGCCGAGGGCCGCGAGGAGATCGTGCTGCGCGATCCAACGCAAGGGGTGTATCGGCGGCTGGTGATCGAGAACGACCGGCTGGTCGGCGCGGTCATGTATGGCGATACCGGCGATGCCAACTGGTTCTTCGATCTGATGAAGAACAAGACACCCGTTGCGGAGATGCGCGAAACCCTGATCTTCGGCCAGTCCTATCAGGGTGGCGCCCCCTTGGACCCTATGGCGGCCGTTGCAGCCTTGCCGGATGATGCGGAAATCTGCGGCTGCAACGGCGTATGCAAGGGCAAGATCACTAGCACAATCAACGAGAAGGGCCTGACGTCTCTCGACGACGTGCGGGCTCACACGAAGGCTTCGTCTTCTTGCGGCACGTGCACCGGCCTCGTCGAGCAGCTGATGGCGCTGACCCTCGGCGGCGCGTTCAATCCGAACGCGGTGAAGCCCATGTGCGGCTGCACCGATCTCGGCCATGGGGACGTCCGCCGGCTCATTCGGGCCAAGGAGCTGAAGTCGATTCCCGAGGTGATGCAGGAGCTCGAATGGAAGACCTCCTGCGGCTGCGCCAAGTGCCGGCCGGCACTCAATTATTACCTCATCTCCGACTGGCCCGGAGAATATCAGGACGACAAGCAGTCGCGCTTCATCAATGAGCGCGTCCACGCCAACATCCAGAAGGACGGCACCTATTCCGTCGTCCCCCGCATGTGGGGCGGGATGACCAGCGCCAAGGAACTGCGCGCCATCGCCGACGTCGTCGAGAAATTCGACATCCCGTCGGTCAAATGCACCGGTGGCGCGCGTATCGACATGCTGGGCGTCAAGAAGGAGGATCTGCCCGCCGTCTGGGCCGATCTCAACGCCGCCGGCATGGTCTCGGGTGCCGCCTACGGCAAGGCGCTGCGCACGGTGAAGAGCTGCGTCGGCTCCGACTGGTGCCGCTTCGGCACGCAGGATTCGACCGGTCTCGGGATGCGGATCGAAAAGTTCATGTGGGGCTCGTGGACGCCCGGCAAGGTCAAGATGGCGGTCTCGGGGTGCCCGCGAAACTGCGCCGAGGCGACCTGCAAGGATGTCGGCGTCATCTGCACCGAAGCCGGCTACGAGATCCATTTCGCCGGGGCCGCCGGGCTCGACATCAAGGGCACCGAAATCCTCACCCAGGTGAAGACCGAGGATGAAGCCTTCGAGATGATCGTCGCCCTGGTCCAGCTCTATCGCGAGCAGGGCCATTATCTGGAGCGCATCTACAAATGGCTAAAGCGGGTCGGCATGGACTCGATCAAGGAGGCCATCGTCGAGAACGCCGAGAAGCGCCGCCATTATTTCGAGCGCTTTGCCGAAAGCCAGGACATTTACCGGCGCGATCCCTGGGCCGAACGCGCCACGGGCGGCGTCGCTTCCCATGAATTCAAGCCCATGGCCGACATCACCTTCAAGGAGGCTGCGGAATGACCACGCCTGCCTGGTACAAGATCGGCCTCGTCACCGACATCCCCAAACGCGGCGCGCGCTGCCTCAACACGCCGCTTGGCCGGGTCGCCGTGTTCCGCACGGCCGACGATCGCGTCTTCGCCATGGAGGATCGCTGCCCGCACAAGGGCGGCCCGCTCAGCCAGGGCATCGTCCATGACCGGTCGGTGACCTGCCCGCTCCACAACGCCGTCATCTCTCTCGAAAGCGGGGAGATGAAAGGGCCGGACGAGGGCACGGTCAAGACGTTCGCCATCCGGATCGACGCCCAGAGCCAGACGATCGAGATCAGCTTCGACGCGGTTGCGGCGGAACCCTTCGTCGAGGCGGCTGAATAAGCCGGGAGAGACCCGATCATGGACGCCGCCCAGACGACGAAGACCGTTCGCACCACCTGCGCCTATTGCGGGGTCGGATGCGGCATTCTGGCGACGCCGCAGCCTGACGGCAGCGTCGCCATTCAAGGCGATCCCGATCATCCGGCGAATTTCGGCAGGCTCTGTTCGAAGGGGTCCGCCCTCGGCGAGACGCTCGGCCTCGATGGCCGGCTGCTTCATCCGACCATCGACGGCGAACGCGCGAGCTGGGACGAGGCGCTTGGTCGGGTCGCGGAGACTTTTTCGCGCACGATCGCAGAGCACGGGCCGGATTCCGTCGCCTTCTACGTCTCCGGCCAGCTCCTGACCGAAGACTATTACGTTGCCAACAAGCTGATGAAGGGCTTCATCGGCTCAGGCAATATCGACACCAATTCACGGCTCTGCATGGCGTCCTCTGTCGCCGGCCATCGCCGCGCCTTCGGCTCGGATACCGTTCCCGGCACCTATGAGGATCTGGAACAGGCCGATCTCGTCGTCCTCGTGGGCTCCAATCTCGCCTGGTGCCACCCGGTGATCTATCAGCGCCTCGCCGCCGCCAAGGCCGAGCGCCCGCAGCTGCAGGTCGTCCTGATCGATCCGCGCCGGACGATGACGGCCGATATCGCCGACATGCATCTTGCGATCGCAAGCGACGGCGACACCGCGCTGTTCTCGGGCCTTCTCCGCCACCTCGCCGCTGTGGGCGCCGTCGATCAATCCTATGTCGAGGCTTACACGGATGGCTTTGAGGAGGTAATCGGTGCCGTCGGCCAGATGACGGTCGCTCAGGTCGCCGAGGCGACCGGGCTGAAGCCGCACGCGATCGCGAGCTTCTATGAGCTTTTCGCCCGCACCGAAAAGGTCGTCACTGTCTACAGCCAGGGCGTCAACCAGTCCGTCCAGGGCACCGACAAGGTCAACGCAATCATCAACTGCCATCTGGCGACCGGCCGGATCGGCCGGCCCGGCATGGGACCCTTCTCGATCACCGGCCAGCCCAACGCCATGGGCGGGCGGGAAGTCGGCGGCATGGCGAACATGCTCGCCGCCCACATGGCGATCGAGGACGCGGGACACCGGCGCATCGTCCAGGATTTCTGGGCCTCGCCGACGATCGCCGACAAACCCGGCCTAAAGGCCGTCGAAATGTTTCAGGCGGTGGCGGACGGCCGGATCAAGGCGATCTGGATCATGGGCACGAACCCCGTCGTCTCGATGCCCGATGCCGATGCGGTTGCCCAAGCGCTCGGCCAGTGCCCCTTCGTCGTCGTCTCCGATGTGGTCGCAAAGACCGATACGATGGCCTATGCCCATGTCGCGCTCCCGGCTGCCGCATGGGGCGAGAAGGACGGGACCGTCACAAACTCCGAGCGCCGCATCTCCCGCCAGCGCCCGTTCCTGCCGCTCCCCGGCGAAGCAAGGCCCGACTGGGCGATCGTCACCGAAATCGCCCGGCGCATGGGCTTCGATGCAGCCTTCGCCTATCAGAGCCCGGCCGAGATCTTCGACGAGCATGCCCGGCTGTCAGCCGAAGCGAATGCCGGCACCCGAGACTTCGACATCGGTGCGCTGGCCGGGCTCGACCGCGCGGCTTTCGATACGCTTTCTCCGGTGCAATGGCCGCAGCCTGCCACCGGAGAGAAGGCCACAGCCGACACGCGCTTCTTCGCAGAGGGCCGCTTTTATCATCCCGATCGCCGCGCCCGCTTCGTCGCACCTGCCCAGACCGACCTGCAATCGCAAACGCCGGGCGAGGCAAAGACGCTCCTCCTCAACACCGGCCGTGTCCGCGACCACTGGCACACGATGACGCGAACCGGCCTTTCGGCGCGGCTTTCGGCCCATATCGCCGAACCCTATGCTGAACTGCATCCCAAGGACGCCGAACGCCTGGGAGTGAACGAGGCCGATCTCGTCACCGTGGCATCCGATCGAGGCGAAGCGATCCTGCGGGTGCTGGTCAGCGAGCGCCAGAAGCCCGGCTCGGTCTTCGTGCCCATGCACTGGACCTCGCAGAATTCCGCCAAGGGGCGGGTCGATGCGCTGATTGATGCTGCGACCGATCCCATCTCCGGGCAGCCCGGCCTGAAATCGACCGCCGTCACCCTCAGGCGTTTTGCTGCAGCGTGGTACGGGTTCGCCGTGACGGCGAAACGACCCGTCACGAATGGACTCGACTACTTCTCGCTCGCCCGTGCGGAAAGGGGCTTCAGGCTGGAGGCGGCCGTCGCGGCCGAACTTGACGACCCGACGGCTCTCGCGGAACGGCTGATGGGCGTCGCGCGAAGCGCCATCCTTTCCTATCACGACGTTTCTGGCGGCGCCTATCGCTTCGCCGCCTTCGACGGCGAACGCTTGCTCGGCGCCTTCTGGCTCTCACGCAGCCCCGTCATCGTCTCGCGCTCCTGGGCGTCGGAGCGTCTCGGGGCCGAGCATCTGGCGCGCGATCGCTTTCGGCTTCTGGCCGGCCGCGGCGGCGCCGACCGGCCCGATCCCGGCGCGACGGTCTGCTCGTGCTTTTCTGTCGGGGTCAACGAAATCACGGCCGCTGTCGTGTCGGGCAAGGCGGTCACAGTGGGAGCGATCGGCGAGCTGCTCAAGGCCGGATCCAATTGCGGCTCCTGCCGCAGCGAGATCAAGGGGATCATCGATGGCGTCGAACTCAAACACTCAGCGTGACACGGGGCTTGGCGCGATGAGCATTCCCACTGAAGCGAGCGGTGTGGGGCACGCGCCGCCGCGCCCACGACGCTTGGGCTCGCTCGACGTCCTGCCGGTGTTCTTCTCGATCAAGGGCCGGCCCGTCCTGTTGGCCGGCGGCTCGGCCGCCGCTGCCTGGAAGGCCGAAATGCTGGCGGCGGCCGGAGCCGCGATCGAACTCTATGCGCCGTCTTGTGATCTCGACGCCGAGATGGCCGGCCTACTCGCCGAAATCGGCAGAGATGGGGTTCCACGGGCCGGACAGGTCCGTCATCACGCCAGGCCCTGGGGGCTCGACCTCTTCACTGAAAGCGCCCCCCGTTTCGCTCTCGCCATTCTCGAAACCGAGAGCGACGCCGAGGGTCAGGCCTTCGCATGCGCCGCGCGGGCGGCGCGCCTGCCAGTGAATGTGGTCGACAAGCCGGCCTTCTGCGACTTCGCCTTCGGCTCAATTGTCAATCGTTCTCCGGTCGTCGTCGGGATTTCGACCGCCGGCGCTGCCCCGATCCTCGGCCAGGCAATCCGCCGCCGCATCGAGACCTTGCTTCCCCCGGCGCTCGCCGGTTGGGCGCAACTCGCCGCCGAACTCCGCCAAGGCGTGATGGCGAGACTGTCTCCCGGTCTCGAACGCCGCAGCTTCTGGGAGCGCTTCACCGACAAGGCCTTTCAGACACGCGCTCCCGATGTCGAAGACGAAAGGGACGCGTCCCGCCTGATCGACGACATCGCGAAAGCCGCGAAGCCGGAAACAGGCCGCGCGCGGCTCGGCAGGGTGACGCTGGTCGGTGCCGGTCCAGGCGATGCCGAGTTGTTGACGCTGAAGGCGGTGCGCGCGCTCCAGGCGGCCGACGTCATCCTGTTCGACGATCTCGTCTCCGACGCGGTGTTGGAGCTTGCCCGCCGCGAGGCAAAGCGGTTGCTGGTCGGCAAGCGTGCGGCACGCGAGAGCTGTCGCCAGGAAGACATCAACGCGATGATGGTTACCCTCGCCAAGGCCGGCAAGAGTGTCGTGCGGCTGAAATCGGGCGACGTGTCGGTCTTCGGACGCGCCGGCGAGGAGCTTGAGACGTTGAGGCGCGAAGGTATTCCCGTCTCCATCGTGCCCGGAATCACGGCAGCTTCGGCCCTTGCGGCGAGCCTCGGAGTGTCATTGACCCATCGCGACCACGCCCAGGAGCTGCGCCTCGTGACCGGCCATTCGAAGAAGGGCGGCCTGCCCGAGGAGGTCGACTGGCCGGCGCTCGCCACTCCTAATGTCACCACGATATTTTACATGGGGGGCCGCATGGCCGGGCGGATCGCGGAGCGCCTGATGAGCCATGGGCTCGACGCGGATACCCCCTTCGCAATCGCCGCCAACCTGTCGCGCGACGACGAGACCTACGCCATCGGCCGCCTCGGAGATCTCGGGGAAATCGTTGTCGGCTTGGGCCTTGATCGCCCGATCCTGATCGGCGTCGGCCAGGTCTTCGGCCAGGCGGCGCAAGCAGTCGCGCAGTCGAGAGAAGGAAACATCACTCCCCTCCACCGTCCTTTCGAGAGACGCCAGGCTGTTGCCGGCTAGACAGACAGAGCCATGTTGGTCGAGATCGGTCCTTGACGTATTGGTCTCGTTCATCCCGATACTCTTGCGCCCTCATCGCAAATGTCATCGAGAATCGCGGCGACCCCATCCACAATGGCTGTGCCGAGAGCCTCAATGGCCGCGTGCGTGACGAACTCCTGGACGAGATCCTCTTCCTCGATCTCACCCAGGCCCGCGAGTCCATCACCGCAACCGGCTCGGGCGCTCCGCGTTCGTGGCGCACCCGTGAGGAGCCTGCCCACGGCAAATCTTTTTTGCGGGCGCACCAGGCTGCCCAACAGTCCGGGACAGAAACTCGAAGGCATGATCCTCGATTCAGTCATTTCAACGAGGCGCAAGTTCGGACCGGGCGTTGCCTTCATCGAGAATTCGACTTTATTGGGCTTGGTCTAACTGACCACGGGCGCCCCGCTGACAGAAGATTGGCGCCGGAGACGAACCGAGGCAAGTCGTCGGCATGAACGAAAGCAGCGCCCTCCCCGATGATCTCGGGCAGAAGCTCCGCCATATGCGAACGCTCCATAGCTTGTCCCTGAAGCAGCTCGCCAAAACCGTCGGCTGCTCCGAAAGCATGCTGTCCAAGATCGAAACAGGGAAAGTGAATCCGACCTTGACGATGCTCAGAAAGCTCGTCGACGCGCTCGGCATCAACATCGCATTCCTCTTCAACACCAAGGACGACGACGATACCGTGGTGCATCGGGCGGGGAATCGCCCCTTGATCGGCTTGGGCAATTCGCGGCATGGCGCCGGTATCGTGCTGGAACGACTGCCCCCGATTTCACGCCATACCGTACTCGAGGCCAATATTCACATCGTCAGTCCTGGCGGCTCGACGGGCGGCGCCTTCAGTCATGTGGGCGAAGAGATGGGCTTCGTCCTCGAAGGCGAAGTGACGCTGACCGTGGACGGCACCCCCTATCAGCTTGGTCCTGGCGATTCTTTCGCATTCCGCTCGGAGAAGGCACACGAATACTGCAATCACGGAAACCGGGACGCCCGCATCTTGTGGGTGAACACACCTCCGACGTTCTGAACCCGCTTCTCCGTCGAAACGACGATTTCGGCAATTCGACCATGCCGTCCCGGGCCTGCGGCCCGACCGGGCCGGAGGCTTCACCGCACCAGATACAACGTGACCGTGAGATCCGCCGGGAGTCCAGCCTGCCCAACAAGTAGGCTCGCCTATTTTATTCTCATATTTTTCATTCAAGTCACTTGAATGCGCGTTGGGATCGGGTACGCTCCCGGCTCGATCTCATCGGCCGAGGCGAGGGAAGGCTCGTATCCATGGCACAAGAAGCCACGATCCAGATCTCTTGCGCGCAGTTCGAACCGCGCATTGGGGAGAAAAACGCCAATGTCGAGCATAGCCTCGCACTGATCGAAACGCTGGCCAAAGACGGTTCGCAGCTGATCGTGCTGCCAGAACTCTGCAACTCGGGCTATGTCTTGGAAAGCCGCGAAGAGGCTTACGATCTCGCCGAGGACGTGGCCACCGGCGAAACCATTGACGCCTGGACGAAGGCCGCCGCCGACAGGAACGTCACCTTGGTCGCGGGCTTTCTCGAGCGCGACGGCGTGAAGCTCTACAACAGCGCGATCGTGATCGGGCCGGACGGCGTCATCGGGACCTATCGCAAGACCCATTTGTGGGCTGCGGAAGCATTGTTCTTCGAACGCGGCGATCTCGGCTTTCCGGTGTTTCACACGCGCTTCGGCCGCCTCGGCGTCCTGATCTGCTACGATGGCTGGTTTCCCGAAGCCTGGCGCCTTCTCGCCCTGCAGGGCGCGGACATCGTCTGCGTGCCGACCAACTGGGTTCCGATGGAAAACCAGCCCGGCCACCTGCCGGCGATGGCGAACATCCTCTGCATGGGGGCTGCACATTCCAATTCGATGGTGGTTGCAGCCTGCGACCGGGTCGGCACTGAGCGCGACCAGCCCTTCATCGGCCAAAGCGTGATCGTCGACCATAACGGATGGCCCGTGGCGGGGCCGGCCAGCAAGAGCGAGCCGGAACTCATCACCGCCCGTGTCGATCTCAGCCAGGCACGCCGGCAGCGCAACTGGAACGCCTTCAACCAGGTCGTCCGAGACCGTCGGACGGACCTCTACGGTGAAATGTTGGGGACTACGGCTCAACCCAACTGGTACTGACAAAGAGCCGCTCGCAAACAGGGAACGACGTCATGAAACTCACCCGTCTGGCAAGCAGCCTGCTGCTGCTCGGAGCGATGACATACGGCGCCGCGGCGCAGGAAGATCCGATCAAGATCGGCATACCGGTCGGCCTCAGCGGCGCCAACAGTGTCGTCGCCCCGTCGGTGGTCCAGTCGAGCGAGCTTGCTGCCGAAGAAATCAACGCCGAAGGCGGCATTCTCGGTCGTCAGGTCGAGCTCGTCGTCGCCGACGACGGCAGCGGCGCCCAGGGAGCCCAGCGCGCCTTCGACTCCCTCGTTTTCCAGGACGACGTGGACGTCCTGATCTCGATGGAGACGAGCGCGGCCCGCAATGCCGGCCTGCCGATCGTCAACCGGGCCGGCAAGCCGTATATCTACACCTCGTTCTACGAGGGCCGTTCCTGCAGCCCGTGGATGTATGTCAACGCCTGGGTGCCTGAGCAGCAGGTCACGCCGATCGTCGACCATTTCATGAACGAGGAAGGCGCCAAGAGCTTCTACCTCATCGGTTCCGACTACGCCTTCGGCCGCGGCATGCTGGAGTTCACCCGCCAGTATATCGAGGAAAGCGGCGGCGAGGTTCTCGGCGAAGAATACTTGCCCATGGACGGTTCCGACTGGACGGCGATCATCTCCGATCTGAAGTCGAAGAACCCCGACGCGCTGATCACCTCGACCGCCGGCGGCGCGCCCAACGTGACGCTCACCAAGCAATTGCGCAATTCCGGCGTCGACATCCCCTATGGCAACCTCGCCGTCGATGAGGGCACGGCCAAGAGCATGGGCTCGGACGCGACCGGCATCTACATCTCCCAGTCCTACCTGACGGGCATCGAGAGCGAGGAGAACAAGACCTTCCTCGCCGCAATGGAGGAAAAGTTCGGCGACGAGCTGAAGACTCCGAACGATCTGTCGGTGCCGCAATACGAGGCGATCTACCTCTACAAGGCCGCCGTCGAAAAAGCGGGCTCTGCCGATCCACAGGCCGTCGTCGATGCCCTGCCGGAGGTTTCCTATACCGGGCCCCGCGGCGACATCCAGATGAACAAGCAGCACCACACGCCGCTGACCATGTATCTCGGCCAGGTGAAGGATGACGGCACGGTCGAGGTCATCAAGACCTTCGAGAACGTCGATCCGGGCGAGCAGTGCCCGAACCTGTAATCGCCTGACGCGCGGGCGGGCGAGGCCACTCGTCCGTCCGCCCTTGCTTGTCCCCCCGCCGCGAACGCTTTCCAAGGAACCGGCCGATGGCGACGCTCTTCCTCGACATCCTGACGACGTCGTCGATGCTCTTTATCGTCGCGGCAGGACTGATGATCATCCTCGGCGTCATGAAGCTGATCAACTTCGCCCATGGCGCCTTCCTGACCGTCGGCGGCTATTCCGCCCATGTCGTGACCGATGCCGGGTTCAACGCCTGGCTGACCATCCCGGCCGCGGCACTCGTCGGCTTCGTGCTCGGAATCGTGGTGGAACGCGTCATCCTGCGCCCGCTCTACGACCGGCCGCTGGACGCCATCCTCGCGACCTGGGGCCTGGGAATCGTCATCGCGCAGGTCATCACCTTCATCTTCGGCCGCGGCGTCCAGTTCGCCGAGAGCCCGATTTCCGGAACGGCCGATCTCTTCGACATCAGCTACTCGTCCTGGCGACTGATCCTGGTCCTCGTCGCGGTGGTGCTCGGCGCGGCCCTGACCGCACTTCTCTATTTCACCCGTTTCGGCCTGAACGCCCGGGCGGTGATCATGAACGAGAATCTCGCCCGCGGTCTCGGCATCGACAGCGTCAAGGTGCGCGCGCTGACCTTCGGGTTGGGCGCGGCGCTCGCCTGTGCGGCAGGGGCGCTGATCACGCCGCTGCTGTCGATCGACCCGAATATGGGCCTGCCTTGGCTGGTCAACTCCTTCATGCTGGTCCTGGTCTCCGGCGTTGCCATTCCCGGCCTCGCCCTCGCCTCGCTGCTCCTCGGCGGCGCCCAGGTCCTCGTCTCGACCTTCGTCAGCCCGATCATCGGGGGGATCACCATCGTCGTTCTGGCGGCCGTCATTCTCAGGATCAAACCGCAGGGATTGTCCCGTGGCTGACATCACCTCGCAAACGCCGCAGCGTTCCTTGTCACCCTACTGGACCACTGCGATCGCGGCGGCGCTGGCTCTCGCCGTCGTCCTGACGGCGCCGCTCTATCTCGACATCTATCTGACCAACGTCCTGATCCGAGCCCTTTTCCTGGGGGTTCTGGCACTCACGGTCGATCTCGTCTGGGGCTATACGGGCATCCTGACCTTCGGCCAGTCCGCCTTTTTCGGCATCGGCGCCTATGCCTGCGCCCTGGTCTTCACCCATTGGGGTTTCGGGCCGGGATGGTTCGTCGCGGCTCTGGTGATCGGCATCCTGGCGGCGGGGCTGATCGCCTGGCTCGTGGGCCTCCTGTCGTTCTATCACGGCGCCTCGCCGCTCTATTCGTCGATCATGACGCTGGCCCTGCCGATCGTCCTCGTCCAGATCATCTTTTCCGGCGGCCGTTTCACCGGCTCGAGCAGCGGCCTGTCCGGGTTCCCGACATATTACTGGTCGATCAACACCTGGTTCATCATCGCCGGCGTGCTTCTGGTGACGGTCGCCTCGCTCGCCTGGCTCTTCGTGCGGAGCGACTTCGGCCGAATCCTGATCGCCATCCGCGAGAACGAGGATCGCTGCGCCTATCTCGGCATCCCGGTTTCGGCCATCAAGACCGGGCTCTTCGTCGTCTGCGGGGCGATCGGATCGATCGCCGGCTTCGGCTATGCCGCCTTTACCAATGTCGTCGCGCCGGAACTCGCCGGCTTCCTGCTCGGCACGGAATCGCTCGTCTGGGTCGCGCTCGGCGGCCGGGCGACACTGATCGGCCCGATCCTCGGTGCGATCGGCATCGACGTCACCTCGTCCTATCTGTCGGGCAGCCTGCCGTTCTTGTGGAAATTCATCGTCGGCGTCGCTTTCGTCGTGGTGATCATCCTTCTGCCGAACGGCATCGCTTCGCTCGTGACCGGTGCGTGGCGGCGCTACAAGGCCCGCGGCAAGGACGAAACCGCCGCGCATCGCCACAGATCGAACGTGACGCTGGTTCCGGCCAAGAGCCGTCGGCTCGAGGAAAACCTGTCCGACGACAAGGCTCCGATCCTGATCGAAGCGCTCACCTGCCGCTATGGCAGCCTGACCGTGCTCGATGGCATCGAAGTCGTGGGGCGCCGCGGCGAACTTCTGTCCATCGTCGGCCCGAACGGCGCCGGCAAGACCACCTTGATGCGCTGTATCAGCAATGGCGGCGAACGAACCAGCGGCGAGGTGGTGATCGCCGGCGAGAAGATCGGCCGCCGATCGCCGCAAAAGATCGTCGAGCTCGGCGTCGGGCGGAGTTTCCAGAACACCAGCCTGTTCGACAGCCTCACGGTCGGCGACTGTCTGCGACTCGCCCGCTACCGCATCGACGGCGCCAGCTATCTCGAACGCACCGAAAGGGTCGCCCTCCCCGAGCCGGCGCTGGAGATCCTCAAGGCCACCGGCCTGGACCGTCAGCTGGGGCTGGAGACGCGCTATCTCTCCCACGGCATGAAGCGCGGCCTGGAACTCGCGATGGTCCTGGCGACGGAACCGCGTGTCCTGCTTCTGGACGAGCCGACGGCGGGCCTGACCAAACCGGAACGCACGGCGATCGGAGACGTGCTGACGCGTCTCGTCGAGGACTATGGCCTTTGCGTTTTCCTCATCGAGCACGATCTCGATTTCGTCCGAGAGATCTCCAACCGGATCGTCGTGCTCCACCAGGGCAAGATGCTGCTCGACGGCAGCGTCGAGGAGGTCGTCTCCTCAGACCTCGTCAAAGCGGTCTATTCGGGCCAGGAGACGGAGACGCCGGCATGAGCGCCCTTCGCAAACCCGAATCTGCCGAAAGCGTGCTGACGGTCGAAGGGCTCACCAGCGGCTACGACGCGGCCCCGGTGGTGCGGGACGTATCCTTCTCCATCGCCGCTGGCGAGATCCTGGTGATCCTCGGCAAGAACGGCATGGGCAAGTCGACGCTTCTGAAGACCATCATGGGTTTCGTGCGCGCCTCCAGCGGCAAGGTGCACCTGGCCGGCGAGAACATCACCAACCGTCCGCCGCATCTGATCGCCCAGCACTCCGTCGCCTATACGCCGCAGGAATACGCGATCTTCCAGGATCTGACGGTCGAGGAAAACCTCCGGCTCGGCGTCGAGAACGACAAGCTGCTGAAGGAACGGCTGGAGGATGTCGAAGCGGCCTTTCCCCGTATTGTCGAGCGCCTGCGCCAGGGGGCGGGCACCCTGTCGGGCGGCGAGCAGAAGATGCTTCTTCTCTCCCGAGCCCTGATCGCCCGTCCGCAGATCATGCTGATCGACGAGATATCCGAAGGTCTGCAGCCCACGATGATCGCCAGGATGGCGGAGGTCCTGCAGGCGACCAAGGAGAAGAACGGCGTCGCCATTCTCCTCGTCGAGCAGAACCTGCCCTTCGCGCTTTCGGTCGCCGACCGCTACGCCATCCTCAAGATCGGCGAGATCGTCGAGCGGGGCGACGTGGCCCATGCGGACACGGCGGCAACGCTCGAAGAGCACCTGCGGATCTGAGCTCATGGCGGGGCAACGTTGATGATGGGCATCGAAGCCAACACATTCTCGATCGTCGGGCGTTGCGCGCGAACCGGCGAACTCGGCGTCGCAGTGGCCTCGGCGGTCCCGGCCGTCGGTGCGATCTGCCCCTATGTGCGACCGGGCGTGGGCGCCGTGACGACCCAGTCCTGGGTGAACCCCTATCTCGCCATCACCATCCTGGATGCGCTTGCCGACGGCGCCAATGCCGAGACCGCCCTGGCGCGGGCGATCGAAAGCGACAGCGAGGCCGGGCTTCGCCAGGTCGGCGTGGTGGATGCAATGGGCGGATCTGCCGTGTGGACCGGCGAGTCCTGCACCACTTGGCATGACTCGAAGACCGGCGATGATTTCAGCGCCCAGGGCAACATGCTTACCGGACCCGACGTGATCGCCGCGCTCGCCGCCACCTTCGAAGCGAATCCCCAGGACAGCCTGGCCGAACGGTTGCTGAAATGCCTGGAAGCGGCCCAGGCCGTGGGCGGCGACAAGCGCGGCAAGCAGGCGGCTGGCCTCCTGGTCTTCGGGTCAGAGGCCTACGCAAAGGTCGACCTGCGGGTCGACGAGGATCCGGCGCCGATCGCACGGCTGCGGGAGACCTACGAAATCGCCAAATTGCAATTGATGCCCTTCGTGGAAGGAATGCCGAAGCGGGACGCGCCGAGCGCTTTCCCGCCGAGCGTCATGGAGCTTTTGTTGAAGTCCCCGCCCGAACGGCCCGGCGGCGGAGGGAGCGACCAGCCATGAGCGAAGATACCAGAACCGGCCAACGCAAAGCCGATCCGGAAACCCTCATCCGCACCGACCGGCTGGAGGAAGTCCGCACCGCCTATGCAGCGATCGCCCGGCAAGTCGAGATCTTGAGGTCGCTCGATCTCGGCGAAACCCACCCGGCGGTGGTCTATCGGCCGCTGCGCCGCCAGGAGAAGAAGCCATGACGCCGGACGAAGCATTGAAGTCACCCCTCACCGACGTGGCGGCGGCAGTGCGGGCAGGCAAGCTTTCCTCGGCTGATCTCGTGGCCAGATGTCTCGCGAATATCGAAGCGCGCGACGGAGTGTTGAAATCCTTCGTCCACGTCGCCGAGGACGCCTTGGAACAAGGTCGCCGCGCCGACGCGGCGGCAACCTCCGGGATCGCCACCGGACCTCTTCACGGCATCCCGATTGCGGTCAAGGACAACTATCTCACCGCCGGCATGCCGACGACGGCGGGTACTGAAGCCGCCATTGCCTTTCCGCAAGAGGATGGGGCGGCCATCGCCAGGCTGCGAGCGGCCGGAGCGATCTTCATCGGCAAGACGCGGATGCATGAATTCGCTTGGGGCATGGAAACGCCTCCCACCTGCAATCCCTATGACGAAAGCCGCGTGCCGGGCGGATCGAGCGGCGGCTCGGGCGCCGCGGTCACGGCCGGCTTCTGTCTCGCCGCCACGGGCTCGGATACCGGCGGATCGATCCGCATCCCGGCAAGCCTTTGCGGCAATGTGGGCTTCAAGCCGACCTTCGGCCGGATCGGCCGCTCCGGCATCGTCCCGCATTCCTGGTCGCTCGACCATGCCGGCCCCCTCGCCCGCAACGTCGCGGATGCGGCCCTCCTCGTCGACGTGATGTCGGGCTACGATCCCGGCGACCCGGGTTCGGCCAACGAACCGCCGAGCGATCTCTCGCAAGCGCTGACGCAGGACGCACGAGGCCTTCGCGTCGGAGTCTGCCGCAACCACTTCTTCGAAGCCCTGGACCCCGAGGTCGAACGCTCGGTCGAAGCGGCGATCGCGCTGCTGGGTCGCCTCGGCGCGACCATCGTCGAATTCGAGGTTCCCGAACTGAAATACGGGCTCGGCGCGATCTTCGCCGTCGAGCTGTCGTCCTCGACCGCCTATCACCTTCCCCATATCGCGGCGGGCCATGTCGACGCCTATGCCGAGGACGTGCGGATGCTGGTCGAGATGGGCCGGCTGGTGACAGGCTCGGACTATCTGCAGGCCGAGCGCTACCGGGAACTGCTGGCGCAGCGGTTTCAGGACGTCTTTTCCCGCGTCGACGTCGTCGTCGGCCCGACCATGCCGATCACCGCCTGGGAAATCGGCCAGAAGGAGGTCGTGCTGGGCGGCAAGCGGGAGGCGGTTCTCGAGACCTCCTGGCGCTTCACCTACCCATGGAACCTCCTCGGTCTGCCGGCGATCAGCATTCCTTGCGGCTTCGATTCCAAGGGGCTGCCGATCGGCTTTCAGATCGCCGGCGCCGCCTTTGACGAAGCGAACGTCGTGCGGGCCGCCTCGGTGGTCGAGCGCCATACGCCCCGGTAGGACGGCGGACGCAGCCCGCAGACTCGCCGGCAGAGCTTTGAAACATCCAATCCCCGACCTTCGGGTTGGCCATGCTCGACCCGTCCGTCACGCGTATGACGGATGATGATGGGCGACCCCGCGCCGGCCGTCGACACCACCGACGTCGCAACGGGAAACAGGCCGCGCCTCTTCCTTGGTGCGATCGCTGGCGCAGACGCGAGGACATGTGAAGGGGCTTCTCGCCATTGTCCAGGAAGAGAAGCGATGGGTTGGGCGCATCGTCACGTCTCTCGGATCGCCCGCGCGGCGTTGGTCGCAGTGAAAGGGGCGGAACTGGCGTTGCCCGGCCTGCCCGGGGCGCAGCGCCGGGCCGGTCAGTTGGCCTGTTCGATGCGGACCGAAAATGGCTGGCTCTTCATCAGGGCGTCGATGTCGCCGTCGAAGCTTCCGAGCCGCACGAGGCCAGCCGAGTTCTGGAAGCTGCGATAAAAGATCGCGAGATTGCCCCACGGGGCATAATAAGTGATGTCGCCAGCCTCGGGCGTGTAGCTTTTCGGTGCCCCCTCGATGCTGAGCCGCCGGGGAAGATCCGAGACTTTTTCCGTCGAGGCATAGTCTTTCAGATCAAGTTCCAGCGGCAGGAGCGCGGCGAAATCGCGTGCCGAGGGGCTGTCGTCGAGTGTTGCCGGCAGGATCGTGTCGCCGACCACGAGTTGGATCTTCATGGTGTTCTCCTGTTCGATGGACTGGGCCAGCGCCAGGCGCAAGTCGGCGAGTCCGCACACGGCGCCGACCAGGATCAGGCAGCGCGCGATCGGCCAGATGGCGCCGGCGGCCAGAATTCGTTTCTGAAGCATCGTTCCTCGTCCGGTGAAAGGCGGGCCCGGCACTCGTCGGCGGTGGCGGAAACCCAGATGCCGAGCCGTGCCTGCTGGTCCTTGTGGTTCTCTGCGCATGCGGCCCGCCGCCGAAGGCTCTGAGACCCCCTGGCCAGCGACAGAAGCTCTCCGCCAAGGCCAGGGGTGTTCAGCTTTTCGCCTTGGCGGTCTGCTCCAGCATGTCGACGACTTCATGAAGCCGCACGGCATCCGCGAAGCTCGGGGCTGTCCGCGTGCCGTTGTCAAGATCGTCGGCCATTCGCGCATAAACGCCGGCGACGTTGCGGACGAGGGCGCTGTCCGGCAGGCCCTCATAGGCCGAGGCCGGAGGATCGAGAGGCGCCATCTCGCGGTCACTGCCGCGGGCACCGCGCAGCGAAAGCTGCGTCATCTGGCCATGGCCGCTCGTCCCGGTAACCTGGATGTCGCCTTCGCTGCCGTTGATCTCCCAGAGAAGATTCGTCCCGCGCGATGAGCCTCCGCGATAGTGGACCACCAGGGCAGCGCCGCTTTCCAGCGTACCGGTCGCCATGATCTGGTCAGGGGCTGTCTTCGGTCGCGTCTCGCCGCTATCGGTGACATTAACGGTCTTGAAATTGCTGGCGAATTGGCCGTCCAACCTGGCGATCGGACCCAGCACCTCGCCCACCGCCGCGAGCGTATGGGCGAGCGGGATCGATTGCATCGTCGCGCCGTTGGCGGCGTCGAACAGATAGGCGAGATCCGCGACCGTCTCTCCAGACCAATTGCCCCCCGATCCGACGAGCGTCGTGGAAAGCACCTTTCCGACGAAACCGTCCATGACGAGGCCGCGAAGATGCGCGACCTCGACGGCCATGCGCGCCTGCGTGCCGCACACCGCGACCACGCCTTTTTCGGCGGCGAGTGCCGCAAGCTGGCGTGCCTCGTCGATACCATTGCCGAGCGGCCACTCGCAATAGACGTTCTTGCCGGCGTTCAGGGCTGTGGTGACGAGTTCAAGATGATGCGGAACCTTCACGGTCACCACGACGATGTCGATGTCGGGCGAAGCACAGAGCGCCCCTGCGCTGTCGTAGGCCTGAATGCCGAGGGCATCCGCCGTCCGCTTGGCGCTTTCGGGCGTGCTGTTGGCGACGCCGTCGATGCTGAAGCGGTCCGAAAGAGACTTGAGGGCAGGAACATGGGCGGTCGCCGCCCAGTGAGAATCGGGATTGAGGCCGATGAAGCCGATCCGGTACTGTTTGCTGGTCATGACTCTTTCCAACTCGAGCGAAGGAGCGCGGCCGGCATGCCGACCGTCGCTCGGCGCGCATTGTCGAAGCCTACATCCAGCCACTCGCTCGTTTCAGGTGAGAATTCCGCTAGCTCATGTGAACGGGGCTCATGAATGCCGATGGTCAGCGTTGCCGCATCGATGTGCCGGTCTCATCACTCCTGTCGGTCGGATTTGCCCGGCGAGCACCTCCCGGGTCGTTGTCTCTCGGATCCTCGGCGCCCCCAACGCCGGACCACCGAAGTCAGTGACCGGCCGCCGCCTAGCCAGCCCAATGCGAGAGGATCGATCCCATGCGTGAGAGATCGCAGCCCTCGCCTGTTCCTTGTCGCTGACCGCAGCCATGGAAGCCCTGCGACTATCCCCGGTGGCGCAGGGCCTCGAGGATGACGCTGAAGGCGGCCGAATGCTGGCGGCGATGCGGGTAGTAGAGGTAATAGCCCGGAAAGGGCGGACACCAATCCTCGAGCACCGAAACGAGCCGGCCAGCCTCGATATGGGGCAGGACCAGATCCTCCGGGGCATAGCCCAGCCCGTAGCCCGACAAGGCTGCCTCGACCACCGGTCCTATGGCGTTGAAGGTCATCTGGCCGTCGACGCGTACTCGCATCTCCCGGCCATCCTTCTCGAATTCCCAGGCGTAGAGTCCGCCATGGGTCGGCAGACGCAGATTGATGCAGTCGTGGCCGGTCAGGTCCTGCGGCACGGAAGGCGTGCCGCGCTCTGCCAAATAGGCCGGCGAACCAACCACCAGCATCCTGAAGTCGGGCCCGATGCGAACGGCGATCATCCCTTCGGAGACCTGCTCGCCAAGCCGCACACCGGCGTCGAACCGGTCTCCGACGATGTCCGCCAGCGCATAGTCGGTGACGATCTCCACCTTCAGTTCCGGGTAGTTCCTCAGCACCGGCGCGAGCTTCGGCCAGACCAAAGTCTCGGCCGAATGGTCCAGCATCGTCATGCGGATCGTCCCTGCCGGCCGGTCCTTCGTTTCGATCAGCGCCCAGAGCTCCTTTTCGATGTCGGCAAAAGACGGCGCAATGCGCTCGAGGACCCGCTGGCCTTCGGCCGTCGGCGAGACCTTGCGCGTCGTGCGCGTCAACAGGCGAAGGCCGAGCCGCTGTTCCAGCGCCCGCACCGAATGGCTCAGCGCCGACTGGGACACACCGATCTGGGCCGCGGCACGGGTGAAGCTTCCTTCCTGGGCGACGGCGATGAAAGACAACAGATCGGCCATGTTCTCGCGCAGCATTTATGAGCACCTCTCTGATGTTCTTCTGTTTATCGCCTGTTTGCGCAGAAGAGAAAGGACCCATATCGCGTTCGTGAACGGTCCCGAAGGAGGCTCAGGATGAAGATCGCCATACTGGGTTCCGGCCGCATGGGCGGCGCTCTCGGAACCATCTGGGCGAAGGCGGGCCACAGCGTCACCTTCGCCTATTCGCGAAGCAGCCGAAAACTCGAAGACCTTGCAAAGGCCACGAATGGCCGCGCCGAGAGCCCGGCGGACGCGGCGAAGGACGCTGACGCCGTGCTCATCGCGGTCCACTGGTCGCGTATCGACGACGTCCTCGGCAAGGCGGGCTCGCTCGACGGCAAGGTCGTCGTCAACTGCTGCATTCCCCTCGACGAAGAGGATCGCGACCTCGTTCTCGGCACGACCACCTCTGGCGCGGAGGAGCTTGACCGCCGCCTGCCGGAAGCGCGGCTCGTCTGCGCGTTCAATACCTGTCCCAGCGAGGCGCTGTCCGCCGTCTTCGCCAAGTGTGACAGTTCGCCCCGTCCGCAGCTCCTCTATTATGGCGACGATCCTGCCGCGAAGGAGGTCGCGCGACAGCTCATCGAAGACACGGGATACGAGCCGCTCGACGCCGGCGCGCTGCGCATGGCCCGGTTTGTGGAACCCTTCGCCATGGTCACGGCCGAACTCGCCTATGGCGGTTCCGGCGGGGCGGAACTCGTCTACCGGTTCGACCGCCTTTCATGAGGCTTCGGCCTCCATTCGCGAGCATATTGGGCGCGTTCATAGCCGCAAACAGGATAGGGCCCCCGACCCCACTCGGATCTCTCTGGGCTTCATGGACGAGGCCGCACCGGGGAACTTCGCCCGACCAGATTGCCAGCCGCACCGCCATCGACGGGGGACCCGGCTGGCGCCCCGAGAGCGGGGAAAGACCGGCCCCCAAACCGATCTTCTCGCCGAAATCACCGGTGTGCCGGAAGCATGGCAGGACGGCATGGGCGGTCGCCACTTCTCACCCCGCCAGGAGGTCTTCCACGCGGATCGGGAACCGGCGGATACGCCGGCCCGTGGCGTGCCGGATGGCGTTGCCGATGGCGCCCACGGTGCCGGTCACGCCGATCTCGCCAACACCCTTGATGCCGAGCGCGTTGACGAAGGGGTCGTCCTCGTGAACCGTGATGACCTCCAGCCCCTGGACGTCGGCGTTTACCGGCACGTGGTAGCCCGCGAAATCGGCGTTCACGATTCGCCCGGACCGGTGGTCGAACTTCGCCTCCTCGTGCAGGGCGAAGGATATGCCCCAGATCATGCCGCCCATCAGCTGGCTCTCCGCCAACCGAGGATTGATGATCCGCCCGGCCGCGAAGGCGCCGACCAGCCGCGTCACGCGCATCTGGCCGAGTTCCGGATCGACCTTGACCTCGGCAAAGACGGCCCCGTGCGAGCTCATGGCATGCCTTTCCGCATCCTCGGGCGGCCGGGAAGCACTTCCGCTGCCCGTGATCTCGGCGCTGCCTGTGCGCGCCATGATGTCGGCGAACGCCTCGCTGCGGGTGTCGTCGCCTTCGAGATAGATTCGGCTTTCACGCGCCACGAAACGGCCGTTGCCCGCGCCGTGCAACGGCGAGGCCGGATCCGCTGCCGCGATCTGGCCGAGCTGCTGGACGACGTCGGTGCCTGCCGCGTGCAGTGCGCCACCGGCGGTCGCGGTATGGCCGGAGCCACCGGCGATGCCACCGTCCGGCAGGCTGGAATGGCCGGCGCGGAACTCGAGCTTGTCCATGGGCAGGCCGAGGCTGTCGGCCGCGATCTGGGCGAGCGCGGTCCATGCGCCCTGCCCCATGTCGGCCGCCGACGTCTCGACGAGGGCCGTCCCGTCGGGACGCAGGGTGGCTGTCGCCTCGGCGGCGAACATCGGAGCGGGAAAGAAGGCCGTGCCCATGCCCCAGCCGGTGAGCAACCCGTTCTCGTCGCGCACCTGGCGCGGCTCAAGCGGCCGGTCAGCCCAACCGAAACGCGCTGCGCCCTGACTGTAGCACTCGCGCAAGGCCTTCGACGAATAGGGCCGTCCGGTCCCGGGCTCCGTCTCGGCATAGTTGCGCAGCCGGCACTCGAGCGGGTCGATCCCGGCAAGCTCCGCCAGTTCGTCGATCGCGCATTCGAGCGCCGCAGAGCCCGACGCCTCCCCCGGCGCGCGCATCGGGCCAGGTGTCCCGATGTCGAGGCGCACGGCCCGATGAGTGGAGCGTAGCGCCCGTGCCGCGTAAAGGCCTTGCGAAGCGTTTGCCGCGGGTTCGACGAAGTCGTCGAAGGTCGAGGTTTCCGCGAGCCCCTCGTGGTCGATGACCGTCAATTCCGCATTCTCGTCGATGCCGAGACGCAGGCGCTGGCGCGTTGCCCCGCGATGGCCGACGGGACCGAACATTTGCTGCCGCGTCAGCATCAGCTTGACGGGTCGTCCCGCCATGCGCGCCGCCAGGATCGCCAGCACCTGCGGACCGGTCACAAAGGCCTTGGAGCCGAACCCGCCGCCCAGATAAGGGCTGCTGAGGGTGACGTTCTCAGGCGGAATACCGAAAAAATTCGCATAACCGGCGCACGACATCATCAAGGCCTGGCTCGGCATGTCGAGAGTGAGACGGTCGCCGTCCCAGCTGGCGACGACGGCGTGCGTCTCCATCGCGTTGTGATACTGCGCGGCGGTCTCGTAAGTCACGTCGACGGACTTGGCCGAAGCCGCATGGCCCGCTTCGACGTCGCCGTGTTCAGCGCCTGCTGGCAGGCCGAAACCGGCCGGCTCGAAGCCGAAGGCCTCGTTGTCGTCGAGCGAGGTACGCACGGGCTCCACCTCATAGCGCGGACTCAGCAGACGTGCGCCCTCCGTCGCGGCCTCAAGAGTCTCGCCGACCACCAGGGCGATCGGCTGCCCGGCATAGCGGACCGTGTCGTCCTGCAGCACTTCGATGCGGAAGGAGAACATGGTCGGCTTGGCCGACGGGTCTCCCTGCAGCGGCGGGCGGTTCTGCGGCGTCAGCACGCACGTGACACCGGGATGCCTCTCGGCGCTTTCGACGTCCAGATAGGTGACGTGGCCACGGGCGATGGTCGCCGGCACGAAGACGGCGTGCAGCAGCCCCTCGGGGCTGTTGTCCCCCGCGAACGTCGCGGCGCCGGTCACCTTGGCGATGCCGTCGCGTCGGGTCAGGGGCTGGCCCGAATTGGAGCCGAACCGCATGGGGCGGGCGAGAGTGTCAGACATGTGCGGGTTCTCCGGCTTGAGCCGCGAAGACGGATGCGGGAAGTGCCGGCATGCGCTGGGGCGTGCCGGCGGCAGCCATGGCGAGGGCGCGCGCGGCCGTGCGGCGGCCGAGCTCGATCTTCCAGGCGTTGTCACCCGAGGCGGTCGCTCCGGCCAGAGCGGCGTTGGCGGCACGCTCGAAGAGCGCTGCGTCGGGCGCCTGCCCCGCCAGCAACGCCTCGGCCTCGCTGACGCGCCAGGGTTTGGCCGCGAGAGCGCCAAGGGCAAACCGCGCCTCCGCGATGCGGCCTCCCTCCATTCGCAAGGCGGCGGCACAGGAAGCGATGGCGAAGGCGAAGGAGGTGCGTTCACGCACCTTGAGATAGCGCGCATTGGCAGCGAACCCGCTGCTCGCCGCCGGCAGGCGCAGTGCCACGATCAGTTCGCCAGGCTGAAGCGCGGTCTCGCGTTCGGGCGTGTCGCCCGGCAGGAGGTGAAAGTCGCCGATGGCGATCTCCCGCTCGCCGGAAGGTCCGGCGACCTCCACGACCGCATCGAGCGCCGACAGGGGGACGCAGAAATCCGAGGGATTCGTGGCAATGCAGGCGTCGCTCCACCCGAGGACCGCGAGATTGGCGTTCTCCCCCTCGCGGGCGTCGCAGCCCGTCCCGGGGGCGCGCCGGTTGCAGGCCGCGTAGGGATCCTGGAAATAGGCGCATCTGGTGCGCTGCATCAGGTTGCCGGCCACTGTCGCCATGTTGCGGAGCTGGCCGGACGCGCCCGACAGGAGCGCTTCGGACACCATGGGATACCGACGGAGGATTTCCGGGTTATCCGCGAGGTCGGCGTTGCTGACGAGCGCACCGATACGCATCGATCCGTCTGGCAGTGTCTCGACATCACGAAGCACCGCAAGGCGTCCGAGATCGATCAGCTTGCCGGGCTCGAGGGCGCCGGTCTTCATCAGGTCGACGAGGTTGGTGCCGCCGCCGAGCCAGCTTGCGCCCGGCTCCCAGGCAGCGATGGCCTCCTGCACCGTGGCGGGCCGGATGAGATCAAAGCTTTTCATGCCGCGTCCTCCATTTCGTCCTTCGCCATGCGGCGCGTGGCCTCCTGCACGGCAAGGGTGATGCCGTGATAGGCGGCGCATCGGCACAGATTGCCGCTCATGCCCTCGCGGATGCGTTCGGGGTCGTCGCCCGCACGGCCTTCCGCGATCAGGCCCACCGCGCTCATGATCTGGCCCGGCGTGCAGTAGCCGCACTGGAAGGCGTCGTTTTCGATAAAGGCGGTCTGGACCGGGTGCAGGTCGCCGCCTTCGGAGAGCCCTTCGATCGTCGTGATTTCGCAGCCGTCCAGCGTTGCCGCCAGCATCAGGCAGGAATTGGCCCGCCGCCCGTTTACGAGGACCGTACAGGCGCCGCACTGGCCGCGGTCGCAACCTTTCTTCGTGCCCGCTAGCGCCAGGCGCTCGCGCAAGAGGTCAAGCAGCGTCACGCGCGGATCGTCAAGATGAACTTCGTGGGCGCGGCCGTTTACGGTAAGGGTAATGGAGTGTGGCATTGAGGGTCCCTTCGAATGGGATTTGCCGACAGGTGGGCGCTTGCGCTGGAGAAGAGATCTCCGCAAGGTCGCGCCAAGGGATGCTATCGGCATCGTGGAAGAGCATATACGGAGGGGC
Organism: Jiella marina; assembly: GCF_024359545.1. Lineage (GTDB taxonomy): Bacteria > Pseudomonadota > Alphaproteobacteria > Rhizobiales > Rhizobiaceae > Jiella. The sequence goes on along the minus strand of NZ_JAKQZG010000007.1, from coordinate 209,610 downwards.
CCTCCGTTTTCAAGGGGACATCTTTTTCAATGGAAGTGCGTAAGCGCAAGCCGCGTGCCGATGCCCTGAGGAACCGAGAACGACTGGTCGAAACGGCGAAGGACGTGCTCGGCAAGGGCGGACCGGACGCCAGCCTCGAAGCGGTGGCGCGGCAGGCCGGGGTGGGGATCGGAACACTTTATCGGCACTTCCCGACGCGCGAAGCCCTCTTCCACGCGGTCTTCAGCCGGGATCTGGAACGCCTCGTCGAGACGGCGGAGGGGCTTAAGGGATCCAACGACCCGCTCGAGGCACTGCGCGACTGGCTTCATGCCAATGTCGCTCTCGTCGAAACCAAGCGCGGCATGCTCGGCGCGCTGTCCATCGTGATGACGGAGGAATCAAAGGAAGCTTATTCCGCACAGTCGGAACGGATCCTCGCTGCATTGAACGGGCTGCTGAAACAGGCGGCGGACGCCGGCCAGATCCGCGAGGACGTGACGGCAGAGGACCTGCTTCAGACCATGTACGCCCTGTGCTATTCGCGCGAACCGGGCCCGGACTGGCGAGCACGAGTGCTGCGGCTGCTCGACATCTTCATAGACGGCCTGAAACGCTAGGCTGCCCTGTCGGAGGATTTGCTCTAGCGGGTTCGTCTGCAAGAGCCGGTACTCCGGCAGCCCCGCAATTTGCGGGATCGGGGTCGAAGCGGGAGCGCGCCGCCATGGCCGGCGACGGGCCGAGCCCGGCCTCGCCGCCGCCCGGCTGCCGCTTTCATCCTCGGTGCCCGCTCGCCTTCGACCGCTGCCGCGAGGAGCGGCCGGAACGCACCATGAATTCCCTCGACGGCCCGTGTCACATGTCTTGCCGCAGCGGCGATGGATAGGGGCATCGGTCTGCACCACCCTCGCGTCAATCGAGGCCCATCGTCTCTCTGTAGCCCTCCAGATACTCTCGCTCGGCCTCACTGGCGCGATCCATGCCGTTCATCGCCCGGTGCCAGAGCGGCACGATCGCCGGCGGGCGGCCCGCCTTCTCGATCCGCCGCGACTGCTCTTGCGAGAGCGTCAGGTCGATGGAGGCGAGATTGTCGCGCAAATGGTCCTCGCTCCTCGCCCCGAGCGCGATCGAGTGGACGCCGGGACGTTCGCGCAGCCAGGCCAGCACGACCTGGGGCACGCTGCGGCCCACTTCGCCCGAAACATCCTTCAACACGTCGATCACACGGTAGAGCCGCTCGGTATCGACGATGTGCGGCTCGGGCCAGTCGTTGCCCTGCCTCGTGCCGGGCTGCGGACCGTTGTCGCGGTCGATCTTGCCGGTGAGCAGCCCCTCGCCCAGCGGGCTCCAGACCTGCGTCGCGACGCCCAGATCACGGCCGGCCGGAATGATCTCGTATTCGACCTCACGCGCTTCCGGCGTGTAGTTCAGCTGATGGGCGACGGGCGGCGTCGCGCCGAGCATCTTCGCCGTCAGAACCGTCTTCGCCACCTGCCAGCCGGAATAGTTCGAGACGCCCCAGGAACGGATCTTGCCGGCACGGATCAGGTCGTCCATCACCGAAACCGTCTCCTCGACCGGGGTGACGCCATCCCACTGGTGGATCCAGTAATGATCGATCCAGTCGGTCTGCAGCCGCTTCAGGCTCTGGTCGATCTGGCCCATGATGTGGGCGCGCGAGGCGCCGGCCATGTTCGGCCCCTCGCCCATCGTCGTGCGGACCTTGGAGAAGATCAGAAGGTCGCTCCGCCGGCCCTTCACCGCCTCGCCGACGACCTTTTCGGAATCGCCCTTGGAATAGATGTTGGCCGTATCGAGCGCATTGACGCCGGCCTCCATGGCGATGTCGATGAAGCGTCTTGCGTCCTCGACACCGACATTGCCGGTCTTCTCGAAGCCATGTGTGCCGCCGAAGGTGACGGTGCCAAGCACGAAGGGCGAGACCATCATGCCGGAATTGCCGAAGGGGGCGTACTTCATGTCGAACTCTCTTCGCTCGTGTCGCGGTTCCGCTCGCGGATTGTCATCCACGGCCTTTGCCGGCCAACGCATTCGATGCCGACCCGGTTCTGAAGCCTCGTGCTCATTCGGCCAGATCGCCCGCGCTCCGCGGAGATGATGCACGGCGGCAAGGGCGTGGGAACAGTTCGTTCGGGGGGATGATCAGAGCGGCGCTCGAGCCGTCCGGCCGATCATCGGCCGATCGAGGCAGCCAGAACTCCCGCCAGAAGACGGTAGCTTTGGAGAACTCGAGAAGCCTTTCGGCCTCCCTATCGCCGATGCGCCGACATTTCCATCGTCGTGTCACCCGAGCCGCAGGCCGAAACTCGCACCCGATCTCCCAAAGATTTGGATGAACGTGTTGCGAGACCGATTGCCGAGGCTATGTGCCCGTACGAGAGACTTATCAAACATCGCCGAGACACGAGGGCACGATGACCGACCACTCGAACAGCGCACGACGCGGCGTGGGATATTGGGCCGTGGTGGTCCTTGCCATCGTACTCGTCCTTTTCGGACTGCCGATCTTCGGTGGTGGCGTCTATCTCGCTTGGCTCGGCGGCTCTTGGTACTACGTCTTCGCCGGCCTCGGCCTCCTTGCGACCGCCTGGTTCCTCGTGAGAGCTTCGATGCTCGCGGTCTGGATCTATCTCCTCACCTTCATCTTCACCGTCGTCTGGGCGTTCTGGGAAAAGGGTTTCGACTGGTGGGCGCAGGTGCCGCGGCTCGTCGCGCCCACGGTCATTCTCGTCCTCGTCCTCGCCACGATCCCCGTTCTGCGTCGCGCGAGCAGTTCACAGGCCCGTCCACGTGACGCCGATCAAGGTAAAAGCCATCAGGTGACAGAGAGCCGGCGGCAGACGGAGAGCCGGCGGCCGAAGAAGCCGCACTCGACCAAGACGCTCCTCCCGACCGCAAGCTGACCTGTCCCTCCCGGAGACCACGATGACACGAGATCTTTCGCGCACCGGCGTCGCCGCGACGCTCGCCGCCGCTCTTTCTCTTTCCGTCTGCCCGCCCTTCGCCTTCGCGCAGGACACCCAGCCCGCGGCATCCGACAACACGCCCGCATCCGGCGCCGACCCCAGCGGCGAGGGTGAGGCCGTGGAGATAGGTGAAACGCCTCAGGGCGTCGCCACCCCTGCTCCGGACGCCACGCCTGCAGCCGAAGCGGAAGACGCACCCGACGCGACTGCGAACACTGAGGTCGCTCGCGCTCCGGCCACCCCGCGCGAGGTTGGCACGGACTGGCCCTTCTGGGGCGGCGGGCCCAATGCGACCCGCTTCTCGCCGCTCGACCAGATCACACCGGACAATGTCGACCAGCTCGAAAAGGTCTGGACCTATCGCACCGGCGACATGCCGACCGAAAAGACCGAGGGCAAATACTCGCCCGAAGGAACGCCGCTGAAGATCGGCGACGCCCTCTACATCTGCTCGGCGATGAACATCCTGTCCTCCGTCGATGCGAGAACGGGAGAGGAGATCTGGCGCTACGACCCGAAGGTCGCTCCCGAAGCGATCCCCTATGGCGCAAGCTGCCGGGGCGTTGCCTATTACGAATTGCCCGACGCATCCGAAGATCAGGCCTGCGCGACGCGGATCATCGAGGGCACGCTCGACGCCCGGCTGATCGCGGTCGACGCCAAGACCGGCGCGCCCTGCGCCGATTTCGGGGAGAACGGCCAGGTCGACCTGTGGCAGGGCATCGGTGAGAAGGTGCCCGGCTGGTACGCCGTCACCGCGCCGCCGGCAATCGTCCGCGGCATCGCAGTCACCGGCGCGCAGGTGAAGGATGGTCAGGCCGAGGACGCACCCTCCGGCGTCATTCGTGGCTATGACGCGGTCACCGGCGAACTCGCCTGGGCCTGGGACCTCGGCGATCCGGACCTCACCGGCCTGCCGCCCGAGGGCGAGACCTACACCCGCGGCACGCCTAACATGTGGACCCAGGCGACCGGCGACGAGGAGCTCGGCTACGTCTATCTGCCGATGGGCAATTCCTCGGTCGATTATTACGGCGGCAATCGCTCCGAAGCCGAGAACGAATATGCGACCTCCCTCGTCGCCATCGACGTGACCACCGGCAAGCCGGTCTGGCACTTCCAGACCGTGCGCTACGATGTCTGGGACTACGATCTCGGCAGTCAGGCGACGCTCATCGACTTCCCGAACGAAGACGGCGGCACCACGCCGGCCATCCTCCTGCCATCGAAACAAGGCGACATCTACATTCTCGATCGCGAAACCGGCGAGCCGCTGGTCCCGATCGAGGAGATCGAAACACCGGAAGGCGGCGTCGAGGGCGACGCCTATGCCGAGACCCAGCCGACCTCGGGCTACCACACCCTGCGCAAGGACGATCTGACCGAGGCGGACATGTGGGGCGTCACCCCCCTCGATCAGCTCTTCTGCCGCATTGCCTTTCGCGAGGCCGCCTATAACGGCATCTACACCCACCCGACGGCCGACCGGCGCTGGATCCAGTATCCCGGCTACAATGGCGGCTCGGACTGGGGCAGCGTCGCCGTCGACACCGAAAACGGCATCATCGTCGCGAACTACAACGACGTGCCGAACTATAACCGGCTGATTCCCCGGGAAGAAGCGGACGAGCGCAATCTGAAGCCGATCAACGAAAAGCAGTCCGAGGGCGAGTCGGGCTCGAAGGCCGAAGGTGAAGGCGATCCGCAGGCCGGCGCGCCCTATGCCATCGACGTCAATGCCGGCTGGCGGGCACCCTTCACCGGCATTCCCTGCAAGCAGCCGCCGCTCGGCGGCATCCGGGCGATCGATCTGAAGACCGGCGAGACCCTGTGGGACCGCCCGCTCGGCACCGCCCGCCGCAACGGTCCCTTCGGCATCCCGTCCTTCCTGCCCTTGTCGATCGGCACGCCCAACAATGGCGGCTCCGTCGTCACCAAGGGCGGACTCGTATTCATCGCCGCGGCGACCGACAATCTCATCCGCGCCATCGATCTGAAGACCGGCGAGACCTTGTGGTCGGACGTCCTGCCGGCTGGCGGCCAGGCCAACCCCATCGTCTACGAACAGGACGGTCGCGAATACCTCGTCATCCAGGCCGGCGGCCACCACTTCATGGAGACCCCGGTGGGCGACTACTACATCGCCTACGCGCTGCCGGAGAATTGAGGCGAAGCGGAGCCCGCGACGCTGATCCGCCGCGTCTTCCAGCGAACTTCGGTGTCTCCGGAGTTTGCACGGTCTTGAGTCAGACGAAGCGCCAAGGCATCGATGGCACCCGCTGTACGGATCGCCCCGCTGATGGAGGCGATCGTCCTGAAGAGCGGGTTTCTCGGCAGGCCGTTGGAGATGACAATCAGCCACACAGCCGCGCCCAGCCCTTCCGATTGGGTTAACCGGCCGGTTCCAGGCGCCAGAGGAAGTCTGAGGCGGCGCCGCATCGGTTGAAGCGTCCGGCTGATCGGACGCCTCCATTCGCGCTACTTCTCTGCGGCGTTTCTGCGTTGAGGATACCAGTAGCGGGCGTCGGCGGAACCGCGATCGATCAGGACGAAACTGTTGGCGAATACCCGGTACGGGTGGCTCCACTCGCCATCGGCCCACTGGATGCGAATCTGTGCCCGTTCGGCGACGCCGAGACCGAGATGCGTGAAGCCTGAGGTTCCGGAGGCGTGACCGCCGCCAACCCGGATCGTGCGCGTCAGCGTCTTCTTGCCGACGCGCACGACGATCTGCGCGCCGATCCCGTCGCGGTTTCCGGTTGGATCGTTCAAGCTGATCTCAAGAAAATTGCCCATGGGCCGGGTGCCGAAGGCCGACTTTGCTCCCCGATTATGGAACAGGCTCGCCGACCCACCGCGATTGACGACCAGAAGATCGAGGGAACCGTCGAGATCGAAGTCGGCGACGAGCGCGCCTCGGCCCTTGGTCGGCAGCGCCAGTCCCGCCTCTTTCCCCCGCTCGGTGAACCGCCCGTCGAACCCGCCCATCAGGAGATTGTCGGGATCGAAGCTGGCGAAATCCGGCATGGCCTCGACATTGCCTTTCGCGATGAACAGGTCGAGCGCGGTGTCGTTGTTGAAATCGGCGAATTCGGCATGCCACCCGGTCGAGGGTTTGCCCTCGTCCTTCGTATAGGGGCGGTGCGCCGTCGCGCGTCGGTCCCAGGCCTCGTCGCGATAGGCGGGGGTGTCCTCGAATTCGCGGTCGAGCACCTGCAGCTTGGTGTCCCCCATCGAAGTCAGCGCGTATTCGGGCCAGCCATCGCCGTCGAGATCGCCCTCGGCGATGCCCATGCCCCAGATCGAAAGATGCTTCCAGCCGTCGGCCCGGCGATAGGGGCGCGGCGCCCGCTCCGGCTCGACGCGCCAGAGCTGCTCTTCGCCGCCGCGATAATATTGCCGGTCATTGGTGATCCGCAGCGCCGGCTCGCCCGTATGGTTCCAGTCGGTGAAGAGCATCGAAAGGGCGCAAAAGCCGGGCTTCAGTTTCTCCGAGACCGAATAGTCGGGCACGTCGCGGCCGGGCTGCGGGCGCATGAGGACATTGTCCGCGCAGGTTCCCCAGGGCGAGCCCGGCGCCGTCCGATCGACGTAGTTGCCGAAAGCGAGCGTCGGAAATTGCGCGCCCGGCTCGAAGATGGCCGCGAAGGCCGTCGTCCAGTCCCTGCCGCCGTCGATCGCGAAGTGCCGGTTAGCCTCCTCGAAACCGCAGGCACCGTCGCCCTTGAGGACGATGTTCTTGCCGACCCGAAGAAGAACGAGATCCATGTTGCCATCCTGATCGATGTCGATCGGATAGGCGCCCGTGACCTTTTCGAGATCGGCCGGTTCGATTCCGATCGGAATCGGCTCGAAGGTGAGCCGACCCGCCGAACTCTGATTGCGGTAGAGCTGCGCGGGATTCTTGCCGCCGCTCAGGAAGACTTCGGGATAGCGGTCGCCATTGCAGTCGAAGGCGGCCCCACCTCCGCCGACGAAGAACTCCCAAGGCCCGTCATAACTGTGGGCAATCCCGGCATCGGCCGCGACCTCCTCGAAGACCGGCGTGTCGGCGCTGAACGGGGCCGGCTCCGACGGCGTTTCAGCGAAGGCCGGGCCAGCCTGCAATGCGCCCACGCTGCAAGCAAGCGCGACCGCGATCAGGCAGCTGACGGTCTTCGCGCAAGCGCTCATTCGCCGATCCTCAATGTCTTGAGCCATGCGATCAACGCGGAGCGGTCTTTCTCGGCAAGCGCGGCATAGGCCTTGCCAGCTTCATAGGCTTCGCCCCCATGGGCCCGGATGGCTTCGTCCAGCGTCGTCATGTCGCCGCGATGGCCGTAGGGGGCGGTATCGGCCAGTCCCCACAGTTCGGAAGTGATGAAGACGTCCCGCTCGACGAAGCGCTGCGCCAGGGTCTCGTTGCCGAAGGCAGCTTGGCGCTGATCGGCGATGCGATGCCGCTTCAGGTCACCGAAGAGCGGCACGAGAACACGCCCCTTTGCGTCTCGGGGCAGAGCTTTCGCCCAATCGAGCAAGGCGAGGTCGTAGATCGCAGGAGCTTCGACGTCGCCGGTCCGTAACGTCCCCGCCGTATCCACCGGCCCCGGATCGGAGAAGCCCAGGCTGTCCAGCGGAAGAGACGGTCGGTGGCAGTTCGTGCAGCCGAGATCGGCAAAGACTTCACGCCCACGAACCGCAGCCTTTCGCCACTCGGCGCTGTCCGGCTCGACCTCCTGCGGCGACGGCAGGCTGGCCTGGAACGCCACCATGGCCGAGACCAGACCGGCAGAGATCTCATTGGAATGTCCGTCACCATCGAAATCGTCGGTCCCCGTCCAGCGCGCGCCCCAGCGCTCGTCCGGCTGCATGCCGTGATGCTGATTGAGTGCATTGACGGTGAACTGGCGGAGCGACGTCATCACACCCTTCTGGGTGAACGGCCGGATGACCAGATCGGGGTCGACGCCCTCGAGGCCTGCGAAGTCGATCGATCCATCCGGCAGCGCCGTGATCGAGCCGAAGGACACGCCCTTGCTGGCGAGCGCAACCTTCTCCGGCTCGCCCAGACGGCGCGCCTCGTCGAGCGCGGTGGTCCGAGCGGCCTGCAGGTCTGCCGTCATCTCGCGCGCCAAGAGTTCGACGAGGCCTGCGCCGAAGAGATGGTTGGTTCCGCGCTCATTGGAGAATTGCGGATCGAGGGTGTCGAAATCCGCGCTCTCGAAACCTTCCGAAACGAAGACATTGCCGACGAAACCGCCAGCGCCGCCGGTTCGAGGTTCGTTGTGACAGGACGAGCAGGCATTCGCGTCGGGGCCGGCGAGCCGCTGAAAATCATGCTCGACCGGCCGGCGATGGGCCGTCGGGATGATGGCCTGGGTCGCATGGGGCCGCCCCGCGCCGTCGAGGCTCGTGAACCGCGCCTCGAACAGCGCGCGGCCCTTGTCGATCAGGCTGGACAGGTCTCCCAGCGACAGCACGCCCCGAAGCTCCGACTGATCGACATGCACCTTGACGGCATGCTCGGACCAGGGTGGCGCTTCATCAGCTTGAACCGACCACGGCGAAGCGAAAGCGAGACAGGTTGCAAGTGCAAGGCCTGGGATGACGGATGTCCGGGCGGTCATTCGGCGGCCTCCGCTTTCGGCGTCGTTGCTGTCGCGAAGCGCTCGTCGATCCCCGCCAGCGCGTGATTGGCGGCCGCTTCGAAGACCAGGGCGTCGACGTCGTCCTCGATGCTGAACTCGACGTCAGCCCCTTGCCCGGCAATCGAGCTCTCGGTGATTCCGCGGCGTATCGCTGGCTCCAGGAGATCGATCGCCTGGGCCCCGGAGCCGGTGAAGACGATCGGCAAGGGATCGATCAGCGTGAAGATCCGCCCGAGTCCATAGCCGATGGCAAGACCCGCCTCTTCGAAGGCTTCCCGCGCCGCGCCCTCGGACGAACGCGCTTCAGCGGCCAGTTGCCGCATCTCGGCGTCGCTGATCCGTCGGGCGAGAATCGCGTTCGCCTCGAGACCGCGCGCACGCCGCCAGAGGGCGTAGTCGCCGGCATAAGCCTCGACGCATCCGCGATTGCCGCAGCGGCAGGCCGCGCCCCCCGGAATATGGTTGATGTGCCCGAACTCGATCGTCGAAACGCCCTGTCCGCCAAAGTTGCGGCCCGCGACGCGAAGGCCCATGCCGACGCCGAAGCCGATGAACACGAAGGCGTAGTTCTGCAGCCGACCTTCGGAGCGCCAGCGAAAGCTCTCGGGCATCAGGGAACAGTCGTTGCAGACGGCGACCAGCGCGCCGGTGGCCTCAGCCAGAGGCGGTCCCACGAGAAGATCACGCAGCCGCATCGCGGGCGACCAGACGATGCGACCCTCGCCGGGATCCGTCTTTCCCTGGACGGCCACCGTGATCGATTCGATCGTTCCGCCCTCGGTGGGGCTTGCCCCCGTCATCGCGCGAACCTCGGCCAAGAGTTCGAGAATGGCGTCGACGAGCCGATCGGCATCGAGGTCGGCGATGCTCATCTCGCGCCGGACATGAGCAAGCGTTTGCCCGTCATAGCTGCAAAGCCTGACCGCGATCTCTCCAACGGCAATCTTCACCACGGCGACACGCGCGGCCTCCGCCCTGAGAACCAGTCTGCGTTCGGGCCGCCCGCGTCGGAAATCGCGTTCATTGTCCTGCATCTCGACGAGGATGCTGTCCCTGACCAGCGCGGAAGCGATCGAAGAGGCCGACGACATGGACAGCCCGGTCGCCTCGCTGATCGCGCGTCGGGTCGATATCCCGGTGCGCCGCAAATGATTGAGGACGACGCGCCGATTGTGGGCACGCACGCCTTCGGCGTCGGTCTTGGACAGCATGGGCCTTGTCATCTCCTCCCGCCGTCCCGTCGGATTTCGTATCTCGTTGAGGACCGGCGCACGCAAGTTGACACGCCAAGTTTTTGCTGTCACCATTTTTTACGAGGCTCGGAAAAAGTCTCGATGGCCGCGAGGGAGCGGCCGGGAAGGATCAGGCGCAGGTTGCGCCAGGGAGGAAATCCATGAAAGCTTTGAAGCTCGCGCTTGCCGGCGCGGTGTTCACGATGGCCGGCGCCACGTCCGTGCTCGCGCAGACGGTCGGCGTCTCTTGGTCGAACTTCCAGGAAGAGCGCTGGAAGACCGACGAGGCGGCCATCAAGGAAGCGCTCGAAAAGGCCGGCGCGACCTACATCTCCGCCGACGCCCAGTCGTCCGCGGCCAAGCAGCTGACCGACGTCGAGTCGCTGATCAGCCAAGGCGCCGAGGCGCTGATCATTCTTGCGCAGGATTCGGCCGCCATCGGCCCGGCCGTGCAGACCGCCGTCAACAACGGCATCCCGGTCGTCGGCTATGACCGCCTGATCGAGGATCCGAACGCCTTCTACCTGACCTTCGACAACAAGGAAGTCGGCCGCATCCAGGCGCGGGAAGTCCAGAAGGTCCAGCCGGAAGGCAATTACGCCTTCATCAAGGGCTCGTCGGCCGATCCGAACGCCGACTTCCTGTTCTCCGGTCAGATGGAAGTGCTGCAGGAGGCGATCGATTCCGGCAAGATCAAGAATGTCGGCGAGGCCTACACGGACGGCTGGCTTCCGGCGAACGCCCAGCAGAACATGGAACAGATCCTGACCGCCAACAACAACGAGGTCGACGCGGTCGTTGCCTCGAACGACGGCACCGCCGGCGGCGCCATCGCAGCACTCGAGGCGCAGGGTCTCGCCGGCACGGTCCCGGTTTCCGGCCAGGACGCCGACCAGGCGGCGCTGAACCGCATCGCCCGCGGCACCCAGACCGTCTCGGTCTGGAAGGACTCCCGCGAACTCGGCAAGCGCGCCGCCGAGATCGCCCTCGAACTCGCCAAGGGCACGGCGATGAACGAAATCGAGGGTGCCGAAGGCTGGGAAAGCCCGAACGGCCAGGATCTCCAGGCGATCTTCCTGAAGCCGGTGGCGATCACCAAGGACAACCTGCAAACGATCATCGACGCCGGCTGGGTGTCGAAGGAGACCGTCTGCCAGGGCGTCGAGGCGGGTTCGGTTCCGGCCTGCGACTGAAAAGCTGAATGACCGGGCGGCTGCGCAGACTGACGGCGCGGCCGCCCGATCCATTTTCGGGGCTGTGGTCCCGCTCGATCCCGCCGCGCCGTTTGCGCCGGGATGGATCGAGGCCATCGGCGACGGTCACGCCGCTTCAGTCGGCGCGAACGTCTAAAGACAACAAGAAGGGCACGGCACCGGCCAGACGGTCGCACGCCTTGCCGAACGCTCCGCTGGGAGGCGAGCCATGAGTCAAGCGGTTTCGGACGCTCCGGCCGGGACGAAAAGCGTCCAGGCCGAGAGCGGCTTCAAGCGATTCCTGCGAGCGACGGAGATCGACACCCGCATGCTCGGCATGGTGGGTGCCCTCCTCGTCATCTGGATCGGCTTCCACATCCTGTCGGGCGGCACATTCCTGACGCCGCGCAATTTGTGGAACCTCTCGGTCCAGACCGCGTCCGTCGGCGTCATGGCGACAGGCATGGTGCTGGTCATCGTCACCCGCAACATCGACCTTTCCGTCGGCTCGATCCTCGGCGTCACCGGCATGGTGATGGCGATCGTGCAGACGACCTGGTTCACGCCGATGTTCGGATTCAACAGTCCGATGGTCTGGATCGCCACGATCGGCGTCGGGCTGCTCTGCGGCCTGGCGATCGGCGGGCTTCAGGGCTTCGTCATCGCCTATATGGGCGTGCCGGCCTTCATCGTGACGCTCGGCGGCCTGCTTGTCTGGCGCGGCGCCGCCTGGTGGGTGGCCTCCGGCAGGACGATCCCGATCACCGACGACAATTTCAAGATCATCGGCGGTGGCTCGGACGGCTCGATCGGTGCAAGCTGGAGCTGGATCATCGCCCTCGTCGCGATTGCGTTTCTGGCCTGGTCGACGTTCAATGCGCGCCGGCAGCGCCACCGCTTCAAGTTCCCGGTCAAGCCGATGTGGGCGGAGTATCTGACCTTCGGTGTGTCCGCCCTGGCCGTGATCGTCGCGACCTTCATCGTCAATTCCTACCTGCTGCCCGGGCCGCTCGCGCGCCGTTATGCCGAGGCGAACGGTATCACCATGCCCGAGGGCGGCCTCGAGATCGCCTTCGGCTATGCCGTGCCGGTGCTTCTCTTCATCGGCGTCGGCGTGGTGATGACCTTCATCGCACGGCGCACCCGGTTCGGCCGCTACGTCTTCGCGATCGGCGGCAATCCCGAGGCGGCCGAGCTCGCCGGCATCAACACCAAGCGCGTGACCATGATGGTATTTGCGCTGATGGGCATGCTCGCCGCGATCGCCGCGGCCATCTCGACCGCCCGCCTCACCTCGGCGACGAATGCGCAGGGCACGCTCGACGAACTCTACACCATCGCCGCCGCCGTGATCGGCGGCACCTCGCTGGCCGGTGGTGCGGGCACGATCGCCGGTGCCATGCTCGGCGCCCTTGTCATGCAGAGCTTGCAGTCGGGCATGGTGCTCCTCGGCATGGACACTCCGCTGCAGAACATCGTCGTCGGCGCCGTTCTCGTCGTCGCCGTCTGGCTCGACACTATCTACCGCAGGAGGGCCGCATGAGCACCTCAATGGATACCATCGCCGACCACGGTCCGGCGCATCACGCCGACACGGTGGACCGGTCGGGCCCGCCACTGGTCGAGATGAAGGACATCTCGATCGCCTTCGGCGGCATCCACGCCGTCGACAATGCCTCGATCGATCTCTACCCGGGCGAGGTCGTCGCACTGCTCGGCCACAATGGCGCCGGCAAGTCGACGCTGATCAAGATCCTGTCCGGCGCCTACAAGCGCGATTCCGGCGAGATCAATGTGCGCGGCGAGACCGCGACCATCACCAATCCGCGCGACGCGAAGAAATACGGGATCGAGACGATCTATCAGACGCTGGCGCTGGCCGACAATGTCGACGCCGCGGCGAACCTCTTCCTCGGCCGCGAGATCATGACGCCGCTCGGCACGCTCGACGACGCCGCGATGGAGGCCGAGGCGCGCAAGGTCATGGGCCGTCTCAACCCGAACTTCCGCCGCTTCAAGGAGCCTGTGAGGGCGCTGTCCGGCGGCCAGCGCCAGTCGGTCGCAATCGCCCGCGCGATCCTCTTCAATGCCAAGATCCTGATCATGGACGAGCCGACCGCCGCGCTCGGTCCGCAGGAGACGGCGCAGGTCGCCGACCTGATCAAGGAATTGAAGAAGGACGAGATCGGCATCTTCCTGATCAGCCACGACATCCACGACGTCTTCGACCTGTCCGATCGCGTCGTCGTCATGAAGAACGGCCAGGTCGTCGGCAGCGCCAAGACCAGTGACGTCACCAAGGACGAGGTGCTCGGCATGATCATTCTCGGCAAGTGCCCGCCCGGCGCGACACCCGGCCCCGGCGCGATGCGGGACTGAGACGGCTCTCGCCCGACTTCGATTGAACCAAAGATCCCTGCCCGGCCCCGACGCTTTTCCTGCGTTCGTCGCTTCGGGCGATACGAAAAGGACGTTCCGATGAGCGCACCCGCCTTCTTCAGCCCCGCCGATCCGATCCGTTTTCAGGGCGAAAGCACCTCGGAGGCCCTCGCCTATCGTCACTACGACAAGGACCGGCTGGTCATGGGCAAGCGGATGGAGGACCACCTCCGCTTTGCCGTCTGCTATTGGCATTCCTTCACCTGGCCGGGCGGCGATCCGTTCGGCGGCGAAACCTTCCTGCGGCCCTGGATGCATGGCGGCGACCCGCTCGAACTCGCCAAGCAGAAGGCCGATACGGCCTTCGAGATGTTCCGCCTGCTCGACGTGCCCTTCTTCACCTTCCACGACGTCGACGTCGCCCCGGAAGGCGAGAGTCTCCAGGAGTCGATCGACAATCTGAAGGCGATCACCGATATCTTCGCCGCCAAGATGGAGACCGCGAAGGTCCGCCTTCTCTGGGGCACGGCGAACCTCTTCTCGAACCGCCGCTACATGGCGGGCGCAGCGACCAATCCGGACCCGGACGTCTTCGCCTATGCCTGCGGCCAGGTGAAGGCCGCCATCGACGCGACCCATCGGCTCGGCGGCGCGAACTATGTCTGCTGGGGCGGACGCGAGGGTTACGAGACGCTGCTGAACACCGATATGGCCCGCGAGCTCGACCAGCTCGGCCGCTTCCTGTCCATGCTGGTCGACTACAAGCACAAGATCGGTTTCAAGGGCCCGATCCTGATCGAGCCGAAGCCGAAGGAGCCGACCAAGCACCAGTACGACTTCGACGCCTCGACCGTCATTGGCTTCCTGCGGAAATACGATCTGACCGCCGACGTGAAGCTCAATCTCGAGCAGAACCATGCAATTCTCGCCGGCCATTCCTTCGACCACGAAGTCAAGGTCGCCTATGCCAACGATCTGTTCGGCTCGCTCGACATCAATCGCGGCGACGATCTTCTCGGCTGGGACACCGACCAGTTCGCGATGGACGTGAAGGAGATCGCGCTCGTCTTCCACGAGATGCTGCAGCATGGCGGCTTCACGACGGGCGGGCTCAATTTCGACGCCAAGATCCGTCGCCAGTCGATCGATCCGGACGACCTTCTCCACGCCCATATCGCCTCCATGGACGCCTGCGCCCGGGGACTTCTGGCCGCAGAACGCATGCTGGAGGACAAGGCGCTGACCGGTCCCCTCGCCGATCGCTATGCCGGCTGGGACGAGCCGGAGGCGAAAGCCATCCTGGCGGGCGAGCGCTCGCTGGAACAGGTCGCGGCCGATGCCCTGAGCCTCAATCCTCAGCCGCGATCCGGTCGCCAGGAATATCTCGAAGGCATCGTCAACCGCTACGTCTGAGGCGGAACGCACGTCGAGAAACGCGGTCCTTGCCGAACTTTGTTCAAGGGCGGTCGGCGCCGACGAGCGAAGACAAGCCATGAGGCTGCACCGCATCGCTTTGATCCCTGGCGACGGGATCGGATCCGACGTCGTCGAGGCGGCCTGGAAGGTCGGCGAGGCGGTCGCAGCAAGGAGACCTCCGCGCTTGAACCGACGCGTTTCCCCTGGTCCTGCGAATTCTACGCCGAGACTGGCGCGATGACGCCGGCTGATGGGATCGAGACGCTGCGCGGCTTCGACGCGATCTTCCTCGGTGCGATCGGCTGGCCGGCCCGCGTGCCGGATTCGGTCTCGCTGCACGGCCCGTGGCTGCCGATTCGCAAGTCCTTCGTGCAATATGCCAATGCCCTTTCACACCGGCTTCTGCCCGGCGTGGAAGGGCCGTTGAAGCCCGAAAGCTCCCATATTCTGTGCATTCGCGAAAACACCGAGGGCGACTATTCGGGCGCCGGGGGCCGGGTTCATCGGGGCGGACGGGACGAACTCGCGGTTGGAGAAAACTTGCGAGCAGCCCGACCCGTTTTCTGATACCCAGCCGTGGGAGTGCCTGCAATTCGCAGCACGCCTGGCCACGTCTACCCATGGCTTCGAACCGGAAAGCAAACGACAGCGGATCCATTCTACATGCCCAATCCCCTGCGCGGCGTTCTCTTCGACAAGGACGGAACGCTGGTCGACTACGAGGCCACCTGGGCCCCGATCAATATCGAAGCCGCCGACTTCGCGGCCGATGGCGATCCGGCCCTCGCCCAGCGTCTTCTGAAGATTGCGGGACATGATCCCGAGACGGACAGGATCGCCAGCGGCAGCCTGCTCGCCGCGTCCAATACGATCGAGATCGCGACCGCCTGGCACGAGGCGGGCTCTCCTCACGACGTTCCGCATCTGACGGGCGAGTTGGACCGCATCTTCACGAAAGGCGCTTCGGCCGCGGTCGCCGTGCCGGGCATCGTTCCGTTCTTCGAGACACTGAAGCAGGCCGGAATCAGGACGGGAGTGGCGACCAGCGACAGCGTTGCAGGCGCCCGAGCAACCCTCGCCACCATCGGGATCGACCATCTCGCCGATTTCGTCGCCGGTTACGACAGCGGCCACGGGGTCAAGCCGGAAGCCGGAATGGCCGAGGCCTTCGCGCGAAGCTGCGGCCTTGTCGCCGCCGATCTCCTGATGGTCGGCGACAATCTCCACGATATCCGGATGGGCCGGGCCGCCGGCTATTCGGTCTGTGTCGGCGTTCTGACCGGAACCGGGACCCGCGCGGATCTCTCGGCCGAAGCCGACCATGTTCTGGACGATATCACCGCGCTTCCGGCCCTGATCGATGAGTTGGGACGTTGGCCGAAAACGGCGGCGCGCGCAGTTTGATGGGGACACCGGTCACAGTGCCCGACACGATGGCCGGCGCCGGCGGGACCGTCTCCCTGGACAGCCGCGCCGGGCTTCGAAACCCTACTTGATCTTGAGGACCGCGACCCTCGACGGAACGGTGTCGGGCCGGCCGGGCATCGACACGTAAGAGGGCGTTTCCTCAACGACCTCCCAGATGCCATCTTTCGCCATCTCGGCGATCTTGTCGCCGATGCCGCCGTTCCAGAGTGTGTCCTTGATGGTGATGACCAGCACGCCCCCGGCGCGGGTGATACGCACGAGTTCCGGAAAGCCTTCGACGCCGACATGACCAGTGGTGAAGACACCGGCGGACACGACGGCCGCGAAGTGGTTGTCGTCGAAGGGCAGCGTCTCGCCCATCACGCCGTATCGGCAGGCCTGATAGACGCCCTTGGAACGGGCGACCTTGAGCATGCCTTCCGAGATGTCGAGAGCCTCCACCGCATCATAGCCGGCGATCGCCATCCATTCGCCGAGGAGTCCGGTGCCGGCGCCTGCATCGAGTACCGGGCCTTCGCTTTTCGGAAGATGCCGGGTGAGCATCGCCAGACAGATCGTCGGATGCCGATATCCGAGGCTCGCCATTTCGGTGTCATAGCGCTCGGCCCAGGCGTCATATCGCTCGGCGACATCCTTCGGGCTCGAGGCTGCGTAGACGACGTCGAGGCTCTTGGCCGCATCGTTGCTCATGGAAACTCCCTCTTGTCTGACGCCTGCGCATGTTTGACAGGACCGGAAATCGTCGCCGATCTCGCTGCCGCCCACCATGCCGCAGGTCACGCACACTGTGACGACACGCAAGTCGTCACAGGTCGCGGTTGATGATCTCACCCGGCGAGTGTTATCAGGCTGTGAGTTTTTTTGGAAGTTTGTTGGATTTTTTGACAGGAGACGCCCAGAGATGAACGAATCCACCGCCTTCGATCGTCTGAAGACCATTCCGCAGTTTGCCGACCTGAACCGGGACGACGTCGAAATCACCCGGCTGGGCGGACAGACGAACATCGTCTTCCGCGTCCGTATGTCGGACAAAACCCTTCTTCTGCGGATCCCGGGGCACGGAACCGAGAGTTACATCGACCGCAAGGTCGAGGCTCACAACGCCCGTGTCGCCGCCGAAGTCGGTGTCTCCCCCGAAGTGATCCATTTCGACGAGGAAAGCGGCCTGATGGTCGCGGAGTATGTCGATGCTCCGACCATGTCGCCCGAGACATTCCGCTCGACGCCCGGCGCGCCGACCCGGGCCGCGAAGGCTTTCAAGGCGCTGCATCAAAGCGGCAGACACTTCGAATTCCGCTTCGAACTCTTCTCGATGATCGACGAGTACCTGAAGATCCTCAAGGAGAAGAATGCCACCCTGCCGGAAGGCTATCACGACGTCGTCGCCGAGGCCGGCGCCGTGCGCGAGGCTCTCGACGCCCATCCGGCCGCGCTCGCCCCGTGCCATTGCGATCCCTTGTGCGAGAATTTCCTCGATACCGGCGACAAGATGTGGATCGTCGACTGGGAGTATTCCGGCATGAACGATCCCCTCTGGGATCTCGGCGACCTCTCGGTCGAGGCCGGCTTCGGACCGGAAGCCGATCGCGAGATGATGGAGGCCTATGCCGGCGGGCCGGTCGATGCAGCGACCTTCGGGCGAATGGTCGTCTACAAGGCGATGTGCGACCTTCTGTGGACTCTCTGGGGCCTTATCCAGCACGCCAACGACAATCCCGCCGAGGACTTCTGGGCCTATTCCGAGGAACGCTTCGCCCGCTGCAAGGCCCTCATGGCGAGCGAGGACTTCGCCAAGCACCTCGAAGCGGTCAAGGCCGGCCCGGCCTAATCGGCCAGCGCTTCCACGTCGGCGGTCTCGACGGCCTCGTTCTTGCGATCGCATGAAAGAATGAGGCCGTCATTCTCGGCCATCTGCCGCGCGACATCCGGCGGCGGAGACTGATCGCAGACAAGCATGTTGACGCGATCGAACCCGCACACCGCGACCGGTGCCAGATTGCTGAACTTGGTGTGGTCCGCGACCACCATGGTGCTCAGCGACTGTTCGATCATGCAGCGGGCGATCTCGGCTTCCTGCAGGTGAAAGTCCATGAAGCCGCTCGTGCGGTGAACTGCGCCGATGGAAAGGATCGCGAGCCGCGTGCGGAACTGGCGCATGAACGCGACCGCCGTCTCGCCGAAAATGCCGTTGTCGTCCGGGCGAACCTCGCCGCCCGTCACATGCACACGGTTGCCCGTACCGCGCCCGAGAATTCGGGCAATCTCGGTGCCGTTGGTAATGACGAAAAGATCCCGGTGCCCGAGGAGCGCCTGGGCCACGTAGGTGGTGGTCGATCCGCTGTCGATCATCAGCGTGTCGCCGTTGCGCACCTGGCGCGCGGCCAACGCCGCTAGGGCACGCTTTTCCTCCGGCTGCTGGTTCATGCGCTTGCGGAAATCAGCCTCGCCCTTGGCATCCGGGAGGACGACGCCGCCATGGACGCGGTTGACCAGGCCCTGAGCCTCCAGAACCTTGATGTCCCGCCTCACCGTCTCGTCGGAAACGGACAGACGCTGCATGAGATCGTTGACCGAGCATGAACCGGCCAGTTCAAGTGCCCGCATGATGGCATTGTAACGCTGGTTCTTGTGCATCATCGCTCCGCCGGTTCTTCAAGATCGCCATTGTGCGGTAAAAATAGGCATTTTTTGGCTGACCGACAAAGGTTTGTTGGAATTCTGTGGCCTTTGCGTTGACATTTGTGGCCGAGCGAGGAAACTTGCGACACCTTTCCAGGGTGGGTCGCTCGACCCCATCCCGCAAGTCGCAACCGGGCCAATCGCTTCGGCGCGCCAGTCTGGCGCTGCCGGAGGTGGGGCCGGCGCTGCCTCAGGCCGGGAATATCCCGACCGTCACAGACCGAAAAAGGATAGTTGACCATGGCACGAACGAACCAGCCCTTCTCCGCTTCCGCCCGGGCCGTCCGCCTTCTGGGCGCCGCCGCGCTCATGGCGGGCACGATGATGGCGGGCGCCGCCTCGGCCCAGTCCGTTCCCGAGTCCGACGAACCGATCAAGCTGACGATCAATGACTGGACCGGCCAGGAGATCACGACCCGGATCATGGGCGGCGTTCTCGAGGAGATGGGCTACGAGGTCGAGTATGTGCAGGCCGACTACCTCGCGCAGTTCGCCGGCCTGGAAAGCGGCGACCTGACGGTCGCGATGGAGATCTGGGAGACCACCGGGAAGGACGCGCTGAAGGAGGCGGTTGCGACCGGCAAGGTCGAAGATCTCGGCGAGACGGGCCTCGAGGCCAAGGAAGAGTGGTGGTATCCCTCCTATGTGAAGGAGCAGTGCCCCGGCCTGCCCGACTGGAAGGCTCTCAACGAATGTGCGGAGCTCTTCGCCTCTCCGCAGACCTCGCCGAAGGGGCGCTATCTTGGCGGTCCGGTCACCTGGGGCGGCCATGACGAAGAGCGCATCGAGGCGCTCGGTCTCGACTTCGAGGTCATCCATGCCGGCACCGACGCCGCGTTGATGGCCGAGATCCAGTCCGCCTACCAGCGCCAGAAGCCGATTCTCGCCTGGGTCTACGCCCCGCATTGGGCGCCGATCCGCTTCGAGGGCGAATGGGTCGAGTTTCCCGAATATGAGGACGCCTGCTACAACGATCCGAGCTGGGGGACCAACGAGGATATGGCCTATGATTGCGGCAAGCCCTATGGCTGGGTGAAGAAGGTGGCCTGGAAGGGCGGCGAGGAAGTCTGGCCGGCAGCCTATCAGGCGATCCGCAATTTCAAGCTGACCAACGAAGATTCCGGCGATCTGATCGGTAAGGTCGACGTCGACGGCATGCCGCTCCAAGCCGCCGTGGACGAGTGGATGAAGAACAACGAAGACACCTGGAAGAGCTGGATTCCGCAGAACTGAGGCAAGCGGATCGGCCGGCACGAAGGTGCCGGCCGATCCAGCGCCGGATTCTTCAATCAGCCACGAGACGTTTCATGATCGAGGCATCCGCCTTGAAGCCGAACACCGAGCCGGACACGCGCGAGGACGCCCAACCGGCGACCAAGCTCTCCTGCCGCAATCTGTGGAAGATCTTCGGAGACGAGCGCGAGGTTCATGATCTCGTCCGCAAATCCGGAGGTGTCCCCGACCCCGCAGCCATTGATCGTGCCGGGCTCTCCGCCGGTGTCCGTGACGCCAGCATTGACGTTCGCGAAGGCGAGATCTTCGTCATCATGGGGCTTTCCGGTTCGGGCAAGTCGACCATCATCCGCTGCCTGTCGATGCTGCTGCAGCCGACGGCCGGCGAGTTGTTCTTCGAAGACCGCGATCTCCTGGCCTGTTCGCGCAAGGAGCTGATCGAACTCAGGCGCCACAAGATGGGCATGGTGTTTCAGCACTTCGCCCTCCTCCCCCATCTCTCGGTCTTGCGGAATGTCGCCTTTCCCCTCGAAGTGCAGGGCGTCGACCGTGCCCGTAGCGAGGAGAAGGCCCGCGAGATGATCGCCCTTGTCGGGCTCGAAAGCCGCGAGGAGGATTTTCCCGACGCGCTCTCCGGCGGCCAGCAGCAACGCGTCGGCATTGCCCGTTCCCTCGCCACCGAGCCGGAGCTGTGGTTCCTCGACGAGCCGTTTTCCGCCCTCGACCCGCTGATCCGCCGCGAGATGCAGGACGAGTTCCTGCGGCTGCAAAGGGTCCTCCACAAGTCGATCGTCTTCATCACCCATGATTTCGACGAGGCGATCCGCATCGCCGACCGTATCGCCATCATGAACCATGGCGAGATCGTCCAGATCGGCACGCCTGAGGATCTCGTGGTGCGCCCCGCCGACGCCTATGTCGAGGAATTCACCCGGGCCGTCAGCCGGTCGAAGGTCCTCTCCGCGCGCACCCTCATGGAAAGCCATGATGCGGCTGCGGACCATGCCGGCGAGATCGGCGCCAGCGAACGCGTCAGCGAATTCGCCGCCCGTGTCGTCGAGGAAACCCGCCCATTCGCCGTTGTCGACAAGCATCGCCGCCCGATCGGGCAGATCAGCCGCGAGGCGGTCATCAGCGTTCTGGCGGAGGGTTGATGAGCATCACCGCCACGGATTCCACGAGCCGCCACCCCGCCATCCGCTCGACGACGCTGTTCTGGGGTGCCGCGCTGGCCGGCCTCGTCGTCCTGTTCGTCGTCGCTTCGCAATTTCCCGTCCTTGACGATCCGCGCCGTGAGTTCCTTCTGCCCTTCGCGCGCTGGATCTCCGACGGCATGGATTTTCTCGTCGACGATCTAAGCTTCGGATTGTTCACCTTCGAGGATCTGACGCGGGCCATCGCATTCGTGTTGTCCCTCCCGCTTCTGGCCCTGACCTCGCTGCTGGCCTCCGGCTGGACGCTGCCGTTCTCTGAGATCGAAGTGGCGCCGCTTCCCTGGTTCGCCGTCGTGGCGGCCATGGTCTTCATGGGCTGGCGTATCGGCGGCGGAAAGCTCGCGGCCCTCATGTTCGCGAGCTTTGCCTATCTCGCGATCTTCGACCAATGGCAGAGCGCGATGATCACCCTGTCCTCGGTGCTCGTCGCGGTCCCGATCGGCATCGTCTTTGGGCTCGGGCTTGGCATCCTCGCCTACAAGCACTCCGGCTCCGAGCGCGTCATCTCACCTCTTCTCGACCTGATGCAGACGGTTCCGGTCTTTGCCTATCTTCTGCCGGTGCTGGTCCTGTTCGGCTTCGGCCAGGTCTCGGCGATGATCGCGACCATCATCTATGCCATGCCGCCGATGGTCCGCGTGACGATCGTGGCGCTGCGGTCGGTGCCCGGCGATCTTCTCGAGTTCGGCGACATGGCGGGTTGCACCGCGCGCCAGATGCTCTGGCGCATCGAGTTGCCGGCAGCGCGCGACAGCCTGATGGTCGGCGTCAATCAGGTGGTGATGCTCTCGCTCAACATGGTGATCATCGCCTCGATGATCGGCGCGGGCGGTCTCGGCCGCGATGTCCTGACCTCCCTGAAGCGGCTGGCGATCGGTGATGCGCTGGAAGCAGGTGTCGCCATCACCCTCCTCGCCATCGCCATCGACCGGCTCAGCCAGGCCTTTGCAAACCGCGCGCGCATGAAGCGCCCCAAGCGCTCGCAGGACCGCACACGGGTTCCGCTTTCCACGCCGGCCGGCTTCGTCGCGATCCTTCTCATCGGCGCGCTGATCACGGCATTGGCGCCCTCGCTTGCCATTTATCCGCGGGCGCTCGTTCTCGACACCGGACCGTTCTGGGACGAGCTCATCCGCCTGATCAACGTGCACCTCTACGACACGCTCGACGCGATCAAGGCCTTCCTGCTGATCTGGGTGATGATCCCCCTGAAGCGGCTCCTCGTGGAGGCGCCCTGGATGGCCGTCGCCGCTGGCGTCGCGCTCATCGGCTGGCGTCTTTCCGGCCTGCGCCTCGCCGCGACGCTGTTCGCGATGGCCGCCTTCATCGCCTTTACCGGCAATTGGGAAAAGGCGATGATTTCGGTCTATCTCTGCGGTACGTCCGTGGTGATCGCCTGCCTGATCGGCATTCCGATCGGCGTCTGGTCCGCCGCGAGCGCCCGCGCCCGCGGAGTGATCTCGGTCGTCATCGACACCCTGCAGACGCTGCCGAGTTTTGTCTATCTCATCCCGGTGGTCATGCTGTTCCAGGTGGGCGACTTCTCGGCGATGATCGCCATCGTCCTTTATGCGCTGGCTCCGGCGGTACGCTACACCGATCACGGGCTGAGACAGGTGCCGGGCGAGACGATCGAGGCCGCGACCATGGCGGGATGCACGCCCGCGCAGATCCTGTGGCGGGTCAAGCTTCCTCTGGCAACGCCGCACATCATGCTCGGCGTCAACCAGACGATCATGATGGCGCTGTCGATGCTGGTCATCACCGCGCTCGTCGGCACCAGCGATCTCGGCCAGGAGGTCTATATCGCCCTGACCCGCGCCAATGTCGGCATGGGTATCGTCGCCGGCCTGTGCGTGGCCTTCCTTGCGATGACGGCAGACCGGCTTATCGGCGCCTGGGCCGCCGAACGGCGGCGCAGATTGCACCTCGCCTAAGTCGACTCATCGGGGAAACTGACCGGACGGGCACTCAGTTCGCCATCCATCCGCCGTCGACGAACAGATTATGCCCCGTCAGATAGGTCGCCTCGTCGCTGGCAAGGAACAATGCTGCATTGGCGACATCCTGGGGAGTCCCGAGACGCGGCCAGGGCGTGCGGGCATGGGAGTAGTCCATCCAGCGCTTCTCGACCGCCCGGCCGCCCTTGCCGGTCAGGATCTTGCCCGGCGCAACGGCATTGCAGACGATGTGCTCCTTGCCGTAGTCGGCGGCGATCTGCCGGGTCATGTACGCGATGCCCGCCTTCGAGACACCATAGGCGAAATCCTCCGGGGCGCTGATGTAGCCATGCTGCGAGGAGATGTTGATGATCCGCCCGCGAACGTCGTTCACAAGCTCCTGCGTCAGCATCTGCCGAACGCTCGCCCGGGCGCAGAGATAGCTGCCCTTCAGACTGACGTTCATCACCCGGTCCCAATCGGCTTCCTCGGTTTCGGTGAGCGGCTTGCCGGCCCTCAGAACGGCATTGTTGACGAGAATGTCGATCCGGCGAAAATCGGAGACAGTTGCCTCAACGAGGGCCTCGACATCGTCTTTGGACGAGACGTCCGTCTTGACGAAACGGGCTGATCCGCCCGCCGACTCGATCAGATCGACGGTCGGCTCGCCGCCCTCGATGACATCGGTGGTGATGTCCGCCACGACGACGCTCGCACCGTGGGCTGCGAAATGCCGTGAAATGCAGCGCCCGATGCCCGATGCGCCGCCGGTGACGATCGCCACCCTGCCTGGAAGACGTTGTTCCATCTGAAGATCTTTCTCCGCTTCGCGGAATGAAATGTCCGAGGGTTAAGCCGGATCAGGAGGCGAAGACGAGGCTCGGCAGCCAGAGCGCGAGGGACGGCACGCCGATCAACAGGAGCACCATCGCCAGCATGATCAGGGCGAACGGAAACGATCCCGCCATCACCTCGCGGATCGAGCCCTCGCCGCGCACACCCTGGACGATGAACAGATTCATGCCGAGCGGCGGGGTGATCAGTGCGACCTCCATCATGATCACCAGGAAGATGCCGAACCACACCGGATCGATGCCGTAATGGAAGACCAGCGGCATGACGATCGGAATGGTGGCGATCATCATCGACAGCGTTTCAAGGAAACAACCGAGGATGAAGTAGAAGAGGATCAGGAGCAGAAGCACCTCGAAGGGGCTTGATGCGATCGTCCCGACGGCGCGCGTGAGCGTCTGGGGAATGCCGAGAATGCCGATCACGAAGTTGAGGAACTGCGCGGCGACGACGATAAGCAGGATCATGGCGCTGATCTTTACCGTCGAGAGCAGGGCTTCGTGCAGCATCGCGATGGAGAAACGCCGCTTGACGATGGTGACCAGCAACGCCCCGACGACGCCGACACCGGCGGATTCGGACGGCGTCGCCCAGCCGAGATAGATCGAGCCCATGATGAGAACGAAGATCACCAGCGGCGGCAGCACATCGAGAAGATTGCGGAACCGCTGGCCCCAGGGGACCGACGGCGGCGTGACCCCGGCGCGGTCCGGCCGCAGCAGGCTCACCACCAGAATATAGCCCATGAACAGCAGCGCCAGCACGATGCCCGGCAGGATGCCGGCGGCGAAGAGCTGGCCGATCGACGTGTTCGACATCGAGCCGTAGATGATCATGTTGATCGACGGCGGAATGAGTATGCCAAGGGTCGAACCCGCCGCGATCGAGCCGAGCGTCAGGCGATCGTCGTAGCGATTGGCTTTCATCGTCGGAATTGCGACCGTACCAATGGTCGCGGCGGTCGCGACCGACGAACCCGACACGGCCGCGAACAGGCTGCTGGAGGCAACGTTGGTATGGAGGAGACCGCCCGGCAGCCAACGCAGCCAGTCGGTCAGGGCCCGATACATGCCATCGGCAACGCCGGAGCGCACGAGAAGCTCGCCGAGAAGGATGAAGAGCGGGATCGCGGTCAGAATGAAGTCGTTCAGGACGCCCCAGGTCTGATCGCCGAACGTCATCAAGGTGGGAATGCCGAGATAGACGAGACAGCCGACGACGGCCGTGCCGAAGAGTGCGACGGCGACGGGAATGCCGAACAGCATCAGACCCAGCATGAGAATGAAGCCGAGGGCGGCGGACGCGAAGCCGATCACTGGGCCGTTCCCCGAACGCCGAGCTGCGACGTCTGTTCTTCAAGCTCCTCGTCGAGCGACTTCGCACCATAGGCTTGCTCAAGTCCCGGTGAACCCGTGAGGAAGAGGACGAACGCATGGATCATGGTCGCCACAGCCACGAGGGCGAAGAAGATCAGCCCGAGAACCCAGACCGCTTGCGGCTGCCAGAGCGGCGTCATCAGCGGCGTCCCGGAGAGCGAGCCGTATTCCAGACTGTCGGCCATCGCCGACCATCCGCGCCAGGCCATGAAAAGCGCCATCGCCGTAATCGAAAGCACAGAGACGAGATCGAGGAAGCGCCGGACACCGCGCGGCAGCCGCTCCAGGAGGATTTCGACACGCGTGTGGGAGCGATCGAGCCAGGTGTAGGCAAAGCCGAAGGCCGCCAGGGTGGCCAGCGTGTAGCCACCAAATTCGGCACTGCCCTGCAGCGAAACGTTGAACGCCTTGCGCAGGAAGACTTCGACGGTGATGAGCAGCGCCAGGCCGAGCACGGCATAGCCGGCGAGAAGCGCAAACAGCCTGGCCACCGGACCGAAATAGGTGGAGACCGGATTTCTCGTCATGGGTGGCGCGCCTCTCGACGATGAAGAAGGGCCGACCCGCGACGGGGTCGGCCGGCTCTTTTCGGTGGCGGGCGGGTTACTCGATCTCGAGGCCGACAGCCGCGCCGACGGTCTCGTTCCACTTGGCCGAGCACTCGGGATCGACGGCGTTGCAGGTGTCGCGCCAGATCGGCAGGACGACGCTCTCGGCCGCTTCCTTCACTTCCGTCTGGTCCTCCGGCGAAATGTCGACGAGAGTCATGTCGAACTTCTTGTGGTTCGAGCAGCTGTCCTGCCCGGTATTGCAGGCGACCGCGTCTTCATTGGAGGTGACGGCGAGTTCCCAGAGCTTGTCTTCGAGGCTCTTGAAGGCGGTCTGGAGCTCCTCCTGCTGCTCGGCCGAGAAGCTGTTCCAGGTGTCGAGATTGATGAAGTGACCCTGGACCGAACCGGACACCGACAGCGGCAGGAAGTGTGTCGTCACCTCCGGCCAGTTACCGGTATTGCCGGAAGTCGGCGAGGTCACGCCGCACGAGACGACACCACGCTGGAGCGCCGGATAGACCTCGGAGAACTGCAGCGTGACCGGCGTTGCGCCGAAATGCTCGAGCATGGCCGACATGGACGGCGTGAAGCTGCGCACCTTGAGGCCCTCGAGATCGTCGAGGGTCTCGATCGGGTTGTTGCAGTAGAAGACCTGCGGGCCGAACGGCCAGAGGGTCAGAACCTTGGCGTTGAACTTCTCCTGCAGTCGCTCGTCGAAGGCCTCGCGATAGGCGTCAACCGCCTTGTGCAGAGCGTCCATGTCGGTCGCGACACCGATAAGGTCGATGCCTTCGAAGAACGGATCGTCGCGGGACGCCATGCCGATCTGCACCGACATCACGTCGAAGGATCCGCCCTTGAGCATGCGCAGGGCGTCCGGGGCCTTCACGCCGACCACGTCCATCGGATTGTAGTTCACGGAAAGGTCGATGCCGGTCTTTTCGCCGAGATCCTCGAAGAAGGCTCGCTCGATGTCGACCTGCTTGTTGTTCTGCGAGAAATTGCCCGCGACCCGGAGCGACGTCTGCGCCTGGACCGAGGTCACCCCGACCGACAGGGCGGCAGCGGTCGCGAGACAGAGAAGCGAATGTCTGATCATGGAGAGCTCCGTTTGAATTCATTTCTCATGGAAGCATCACAGATCACCCGGCTTTATGAAACGACAAATGTTGTGCAGGCGGATGAAAGCCGGCCGCCCTGATTCCCCAAGGGAAAATCCTTTCGATGCTGAAAAAATGAGCGCGAATTGCGCCGTATGCCTGGTTTTTGGGAGTCTTTTGGCCTTTTCCGATGAGCGGAAACAATTGTCTTCGCCCCGCCTTCATGGCATCACCCACGGCAAGATGCAGCGCTGCATACGGCGCGAGCCAGCAAAACCCGCGGAGAAAATGAATGCAAAACTGGGATCAGAACCGGTCGCCGCTTTCCGTCAGCGAGGCTGCGCCCCGGAAGCTGATCGGCATGCTCACGCCCTCCTCCAACACCGTGCTCGAGCCTTATACGGCGCGGATGATGGAGCCGCTCTTCCCCGCGGTCACGGCTCATTTCGCGCGCTTCCGGGTCACCCAGATCGCCCTCGACGAGGCCGCCAACGGCCAGTTCGCACAGGCGCCGATCATGGCTGCCGCCGAACTCCTGGCGGATGCGAAATGCGACGTCATTGCCTGGAACGGGACGTCGGCGAGCTGGCTCGGCTTCGACAGCGACGAGCGGCTCTGCGAGGCGATTACCGAAAAGACCGGGACCCGAGCGACGAGCGCGATCCTCAGCCTCAACGCTCTGCTCGCAAATCTTCAAGTGAAGAGGCTCGGCCTCGTCACGCCCTATACGATGGACGTGCAGCAGCGGATCATCGAGAATTATGCGGGCATCGGCATCGAAGTCTGCGCCGAGGCCCATTCCGGCCTCAGCGACAACTTTTCCTTCGCCAATGTCGAAGAAGAGGCAATCGAGAGGATGTGCGAGAACGTCGCCGCGGCGAAGCCGGACGCCATCGCGGTCGTCTGTACCAACATGCGGGGTCCGCTCGTGGCGGCAGCGCTTGAACGCCGTCTTGGCATTCCGGTCCTAGATTCCGTCGCCTTCACCTTGTGGGGGTGCCTCGCCGCAATGAATGTCGACGCGACGCCGTTGCAGGAGTTCGGTTCGATTTTCGCACTCCCGAACAGTGAACGGCGCCATGTCTGAGGGCACGACCCTTTCCCTCGATGCCGCGACGGGCACGCCGCCTTCGATCCTGCATATCCAGGTGATCGACGACCTGCGCGGCATCATCACGCGTGGCGAGCTCGCCGAGGGAAAGCGTGTGCCCGAAGCTGCCCTGTGCGAACGTCTCGGCGTCTCCCGCACGCCGCTGCGCGAGGCTCTGAAGGTCCTTGCGGCCGAGGGATTCGTTGAACTCCGGCCCAATCGCGGCGCGGTGGTGGTCCCGATCGACAGCGATGCTGTGGCTGCCCTGTTCGAGCTGAAGGGGGCGATCGAATACATGATCGGGCTGAAGCTGCCCGAGCGGATCACGCCTGCCGAACGCGCTCACATCGAGGCGATCCAGCGGCGCCTTGTGGAATGCCAGAAAAGGGCCGACGCTTCCGGCTACACCCTGGAAAACCACAATTTTCATGCCGCCCTCGCCGCCGGAATCCGCAACGACGCCGTAGTGCAGACCTATTCGACCCTCCAGCGCAAGATCCTGCGGGCCCGACTCGCGATCAACGAGGATCCGAGCCAGCTGGCGCGGTCCGTCGACGAGCATGAAGGCATTCTCACCATGCTGCGCGCCGGAGCTGCCCGCGATCTCGCCTTTCGGCTTGAGAAGCACAATCGCCGGACCGGCGAGGCGATCCTGGCGCAACTGCGCGCGAAGCGGGCCTGACGCGCGATGCTGCTTCTCAAGGCCGCGGCTGTCCTTCCCTTCGCAGGTGGCGAGACGATCCGGGATGCGGGAATCGCCGTCTCGAACGATCGCATCGTCGCGCTTGGGCGTTTCGCGGAACTGCGAGACAGGTTCGAGGGCAGCCAGATCCTCGACCTTCGACAGGCGATCATCCTTCCCGGCCTCGTCAACGCCCATCAGCACGGACGCGGTCTCAGCCCGCTTCTGCTCGGCTATCATGACGACGCGCTGGAGCCGTGGATTGCCGCACGGCGGCGGCATGGTCCGCCCGACATCTATGCCGTCACGCGACTTGCGGCCGAGGAAATGCTGGCGAACGGCGTGACCGCCACCCTCCACGCGAACTACAGCTATGGTTCCGACTATCGCGAAGAACTGGCCGAGACGGCACGGGCCTACCGTGATGCCGGCCTCAGAGCGACGATCTGCATCGGCTATCAGGATCGCGGCTTCCTCACCTATGGAAACGAAACCGAGTTTCTTTCCACCCTGCCCGTCGAGGCCCGCAACGCCCTGCAATCGGGAGGGCCACCGCCCTATGCCGGCAGCGTTGCGGACACGCTGGCGCTGATAGAGGAAATGACGGCGCGGTTCGCCGACACGCCGATGATTTCCTTCGCCTATGGCCCCGCGGGCCCGCAATGGGTGAGCGACGCAGCCTGGACCGCCCTTGCCCGCGACGCGGCAAAGCGCGGGACTGGTCTGCACTTCCACCTCTTGGAATCGCCGGCTCAGGCCGCCTACTGCCGCTCGGTCTATGGCTCCTCGACACTCGCCCATCTTGCGCGGCTCGGGGTGTTCGAGGCGAAGGCGAGCTTTGCTCACGGCGTCTACATGAACGACGAGGACATGACGGTTTCCAGAGATGCGGGGGCCGTTGCCGTTGCCAATCCGGGGTCCAACCTGCGGCTGTTCAATGGTCCACCGCCGGTGGCGGCGCTGCATCGGCGGGGATGCACCGTCGCGGTCGGCACCGACAACACCGCGCTGGCCGACGACGAGGACTATCTCGGCGAATTGCGTCTTTACGCCAACCTCGCCCGCTCCCCCGGCATCGACGCGATCGGCCCGTCGCCGGACGACATTTTGCGCACGGCGACGACCAATGGCGGCAAGGCCGCGTTTCTTCCCGAGGGCTATGGCTCGCTTGCACCGGGTCAGCCCGCCGATCTCATCGCCATCGACGGCACAGGCTTCGATGCGACCGGCCGGATGAGGACGGAGCCCCCTTTGCCGCTGCTGCTTGCGCGGGCCAAGGGCACGGACGTGGTCTTGACCATGACGGATGGTGTCGTTCGCTTCGCCCGCCGCGAGCAGGATGCGGCACGGCGCGCACACTGGCGAGAGATCGCCGCCGCGTCTGTCGTGAAACGCGAATTGCGGCAGGACGCGACGACCGTTTCCGCCATTCAGCAAGCCTTGCGGGACTTCGCCGGAACGCCCGACCCGCCTTGCGAAGACTGAATGGTGCGAACGCGGCGGCGTGCTCCTCAAGGAAACATCACAGGGGGACAAGACCGTGAAAATCGCCATTGCTGGCGGCTCCGGCTTCGTCGGTCTTGCAGCGGCCGAAGCGCTCGCAGCCCGCGGTCACGACGTCGTGCTCTTCGATCTCTGTACGCCACCGGCCGAATTCCAGGCCCATCCGGCCCTCAGGAGAATCCGATTCATCAAGACTGACGTGTGCGACGGCGCAAGGCTGACAGAAGCTTTCGAGGCAGAGCGGCCACACGCGCTCCTGCACATGGCGGCGCTGACGTCGAACGAGACGATGGAACGCACGGCCGCCGCGAAAATCATCGAAGTGAATGTCGGTGGCACGGCAACGGCCCTCGAAGCCGCGGCAAAAGCGTCCTGCCGGCGGATCGTCGCGCTGTCCTCGATTGCCGTCTACGGCTCGCGCCCGGGCGATTTCGGCGCTGCCGAGTCCATTGACGAGGCGATGCCGCCCCGCCCGGATTCCCTTTACGGGAACACCAAACGGGCGAGCGAAGAGGTGGCGCGGCGGCTCGCCGACCTTCACGATCTCGACCTGACGACCCTGCGCCTCGGGCCGATCTTCGGCCCCTGGGAGCGCCCCGGCGACGCAAGGCCCGATCTCAGTCCGCATGCCCAGATCCTCGCTCAGGAGGCACCCCGGCTCGCCGGCGAAATGCGGACCGACTGGCTCTACAGCCGCGATGCCGGTGAAGCGATCGCCGCGGTCGTCGAATCCGCCGATCTCGGCGGCAACACCTTCAATCTCGGTGCCGGCTCGCTTTCGACGCCCGTCGAATGGGCCATCGCCGCCGGCATAGCCACTCCCTCGATCGCACCAGACGCTCCGACCGTCACCTCGCGGATCCCGCCATCGCGGCCGCCGCTGGCCATTGAACGGTTGCGTGCGGCGATCGGCCTTTCCGGCACGCGGCCGATCACCGAGGCTGCGGCCGATCACATGGCGTGGCTCGCGTCCGTCGGCATGACGCCTCCGCGCGCGGGAGGATAAGGAGGCAGACGTGCTGTTGATCCGCATCGAGGGATTCGCGCCGCAGCCTCAGAGCGTCTGGCCTCGGCGGCGCTTTCGGCATAATAGCTCCGGCTATGCCGAGCGTGACCGATGCGTTTGCGCGTGCGATGGCCCAGGCGGCCGGGATGACGCTGAGGGACGACGGAGCGCTTGTCTCCGGCGGTGTCGTCGTGCGTCGTCTGCCGCCGCAGAGCGACGGACGATTTGCCGACACCGACTACTTCGATCTCCTGGATTGGATGCGCCGCCAGCATGGCGACGATGTCGCGCTGCTCGACGCCTATTCCAGATTGATCCGGGCCGACAATATCGGCGTGCTCGGGCTGGCAATGAAGACGGCGCCGACCCTGCGGGCCTCGCTGGAGCGCGTCGAGCGTTACTGGCGGGTGGTCACCGACACTGCGGTCTACAGCCTCGACGAATCCGGCGATCCGTCACTCCTCACCTTCGAGGCCCGCACGGGGCACCACCCCGTTCTTGATTTCCGCAACGAAGGGGCGCTTGCCGGCTTCGCTCGAAACATGCGCCGGTTCGTGGAGGGAGAACTCGTCCTCGACCACGTGACGTTCCGCCATGCCTGCCGCGGCGATCCCGAGCGCTACGCGGCACTCTTTGGCTGTCCCGTGCATTTCGCCGCCGATCGCAATGCGATCGCGCTGAAACCCGCCATGCTCGACCTGCCCAACCGCCTGGGCGACCAGGCGGTGTCGGATTTCCTGACTGCCCATCTCGAGACGGAGATCGGCTCGCTCAGGGACGATCCATCCGTCAGGGCAGCACTTCTGCGGCGCCTCACCCCGGCGCTCAGCCAGGGCGTGCCGCAGGCGGCCGAGATCGCGCATGAGATGGGGATGAGCGAGCGCACGCTCTATCGCCGGCTCGCTGAAGAAGGACTGACCTTTCGCGACGTTCTGACGGAAGCGCAGTCCTCGCTCGCGCAGGAACTTCTTCGCGACAGCACCAGCTCGATCGCCGAGATCGCGTTCCTGGCGGGATTCTCCGAACAAAGCACGTTCAGCCGGGCGTTCAAGCGGTGGGTCGGGCAGGCCCCGGCGCAGTTCCGGCAGCAGGCGTCTTCCCGATAGCACACCGCGCCGGGGAGGCCCTTGGCAGGATCAGCCAACAGCTTGGCAGGAGCGGCCGATATCGCGTGTCAGCTTCGGGGTAATGTCGGAGCATGGCTCAGCGAGCTTGTCCGCGACGCAGGACGTAACGAACGGCTCGACGGCCGAGTTCAACGGCGAACCGAATGGCCGCGTCCCGCAAGCAAGCGATGCAGCACCACGCGCCTCGCAGCCACGCCCACGGGACTTCTGCGTCCGCTCACAAAGGATGATGGACATGAATAGCGGAAACCAGCACCAAGTCCTCCGACTGGCAGCCTTCTCGGACGGTGTCGCCGGAGGCAATCCGGCGGGCGTTGTGGTTGGCGAGACCCTGCCCTCAGAGGCCGAAATGCAGCGTATCGCCGCCCAGGTCGGCTATTCCGAGACCGTCTTCGCCGCCCCCGAGCGCGACGCATGGCGCGTGCGCTATTTCTCGCCCGAAGACGAAGTCGCCTTTTGCGGCCATGCCACGATCGCGCTCGGCAGCGTCCTGGCCGAGCGTGGCGGAGACGGCGTCTTTCCCCTGGACCTCAACACGGGCCGGATCACCGTCGAGACCCAACGCGTCGACGGCGCCACCCGTGCCGCTCTGACCTCGCCGCCAACGCGCAGCACTCCAGCGGACCCGGTGCTTGTGAAGTCGGCGCTCGATCTGTTCGGCTTCGCGCCCGAAGACCTGGACCCTGCCCTGCCCCCGGCGCTGGCCCATGCCGGCAACGACCACCTGATCCTGGCTTTGACGGACAGGGCGACGCTGGCGCGCATGACGTACGACCTGAGCAATGGCGCCCGCCTGATGCGGCGCCACAAATTGACGACGATCGACCTCGTTTGGGTCGAGACGCCGCAGAGATTCCACAGCCGCAACGCCTTCGCCATTGGCGGCGTCCTCGAAGACCCCGCAACCGGCGCAGCCGCTGCAGCGCTTGCGGGATATTTGCGCGACATCGATTGGCCCCATGGCGGCACGATCGACATCGTCCAGGGCGAAGACATGGGCGCGAAGTCCCTGCTCCGTGCCGAGATCGGCGCCACGCCCGGCGAGCCGAT
The DNA here is from genome assembly GCF_024359545.1 of Jiella marina. Classification (GTDB taxonomy): domain Bacteria; phylum Pseudomonadota; class Alphaproteobacteria; order Rhizobiales; family Rhizobiaceae; genus Jiella. Next base: position 175,966 of record NZ_JAKQZG010000007.1, on the reverse strand, counting down.
CCGTGTCTCGGGAACGACGCGGCCGATCGCCGAATAAGACGGACGAACCACAATCGGGCTGCGGCGTGCGGCCCGGGCTTTTCCTGAACGGCCTGCGCTTGGAGCGAGCGCGGGCCGTTTTTCGTCTCCCACCCGCCACACCTTGTCCTCACGGGGATCCAAGGCAGAGCGCCGGCAAGAAGCACCCTTCAAGGGATGGCCACCACCCTCTCCTGCGTCTCGATCGCCTCTCGCCCCGTCGCCGCAGCCTGCCACTGGCAGATTCGGCCAAGACCTTGGCAGAGCCGGCCGATACCAGCGCGGGCTCCCCAACGTAACTTCGCCTCATCGATCAACGGAGAGGGGTCCGGCACCGAAGCCGGCGCCGCCGCGGCGGCAAGAGCCTGTCGCGGACGTCAGACCTGATCCGCCCCTGGCAGCGTGACGGGGTCACGCTGTCATCAGCCCACCGAAGGAGACGGAAATGGATCACGAACACACACCCGCATGCGGTTGCGATGTCAGCCTCGAGCGTGTCGACATGGCGCGCCGGCGCCTGATGATGGGGGCAACCAGCGCCGCGGCAGCAAGCCTCGTCGCCGCCTCCGCGGGAAGCGCGGAGGCCGCCTCCGACGAAGCCCGTGCGCTCTACGCCGATCCTGCAGAGCCGGGCCTGCCGCAGGTCGATATGAAGATCGAGCCGGGCCGCACCGCGCTCGTGGTCACCGACCCGCAGATCGACTTCCTCTCGAAGGACGGCGTCACCTGGGGCGTTGTCGGAGAGAGCGTGACGGAACAGGGCACCGTCGACAACATCGAAAGGCTGTTCGCCGCCGCCAAGACGGCCGGAATGCCGGTGTTCATCTCGCCGCACTACTACTACCCGCACGATCACAAATGGCAGTTCGAGGGCACCCTCGAAAAGACCATGCACTCGATCGGCATGTTCGATCGGCCCGGCCCGCTCGACCTCGACAATTTCGAAGGCTCCGGCGCCGACTGGATGCCGCAATACAAGAAGTACATCGAGGACGGCGAAACCGTCATCTGCTCGCCCCACAAGGTCTATGGCCCAGCGCAGAACGATCTGAACCTGCAGCTTCGCAAGCGCGGAATCGACAAGGTCATCCTCGCCGGCATGTCGGCCAATCTGTGCACCCAGGCGCATCTCTACGAGCTTCTGGAACTCGGCTACGAGGTCGCCGTCGTGCGCGACGCGACAGCCGGCGCGAAGGTGCCCGAAGGCGACGGCTACCTCGCCGCGATCATCAACTTCCGCATGGTCGCCAACGGCGTCTGGTGGACGGACGACGCTGTCCAGCGCATCGCCCGTGCGGCCTGACTTCCCCCCTCCTGTCATCACCTCCCCACCCCGAAAGGATCAGACCCATGAAAACCGCTCTCTGCTTTTCCTCCATCGCGATGGCTGCGATGCTCGCCTTGACGCCAGCCGCCTTCGCCGCCGACGAGTACAATGTCTCGAACGGACTGACGCTGACGGGCAAACCCCTCGGCATGCACGGCTTCGACCCGGTCGCGATGTTCGATAGCGAGGCGCCCCGGATCGGCGATGCCGTCTACACCTCCGCCCATGACGGGGTGGACTACTACTTCGCCAGCGAGGCGGCGCAGCAGCGCTTCGACACCGATCCCGGCGCCTATCTCCCGCAATTCGGCGGCTTCTGCGCCTATGGCGTCTTTGTGGGCAAGAAGCTCGATGGCGATGTGCGCTATGCCGATATCGTCGACGGCAAGCTCTACCTCTTCGTCAACGCCGCAGTCTTCGAGAAGTACCTCGCAAATCGCGAAGAGGTGCTCGCCACCGCCGACGAAAAGTGGCCGGACATCCGGTCCGCGGCCATCGAAGACCTGTGATCCACAGCTTCTTCCAAGGACTTCAGGCCTCGCCTGTCGGCGCCTGACGTCTCCACCGCGCCTGCAAGGGCCGCAGGGTGCACCTGGCACTCGGCGAAGCCCATTTGGCGCATGAGCGGATCAGGCGCCGAACAACTTCTCTGGCAGAAACGGCCAAAGCGTTGGATGGGGCATGTGCGATCAGGCCTCGCCCTTTCCAGACTCGCGTCTTTTCCAGACCACCATCCCAGCGCAGGGAGACCGACCATGCAACCGAAACCCATCCTCGTCATCGGCGCAACCGGCAAGACCGGCTCGCGCGTCGCCACCCGGCTCGCCGCGGGCGGCCATGCCGTAAGGCTCGGCTCGCGCCAATCCGAGACACCGTTCGACTGGGAGGCACCCGACACATGGGCGGCCACCCTGGACGGGGTCGGATCCGCTTATGTCACCTACTTTCCGGACCTCGCCTTCCCGGGAGCCATCGAGAAGCTCGGCGCGCTCTGCGAGGCTGCGAAAGCCGCGGGTGTCGAGCGTCTCGTCCTGCTCTCCGGCCGAAGCGAGCATCACGCTCGGCAGGGCGAGGACGTCGTCCGCGCTTCAAACCTCGGCTTCACCATCGTGCGTTCCGCATGGTTTGCGCAGAACTTCTCCGAAGGCTACCTGCGCGCCCCGATCCTGGACGGCGTTCTGCCGATGCCAGGCGGCGACACGCCCGAGCCGATCATCGATGTCGACGACATCGCCGATATTGCCGTGGCGGCTCTGACCGAAGAGGGACACGAGGGGGAGTTGTACGAGGTGACCGGACCCCGCCTGTTGACCTTCGCCGACATGGCAACGGAGCTGTCCTCGGCCATCGGCCGGCCGATCCGGCATATTCCGATCAGCTTCGAGGATTTCCACGCCGCCATCGCCCAATCGGGCGGAGAGTTCGTGGCGGACGTCTTCACCGCCATCGCCCGCGAAACGCTCGACGGGCGCAACGCACATCTCACCGACGGGGTGATGCGCGCGTTGCGCCGCCCACCGCGCGACTTCGCCGAGTTTGCACAGCAAGCCGCCCGGTCCGGTGCCTGGGCTGTTGCAGCCTGAACGCCATTGCCTCGGTGCGCCTTCTTTGTCGAGCGCGGCCCGGGAGAATGGTCGCGACAGAAAAAGCCGCGGAGGGGCAGACGCGTTCGCGTGCGAAGCTTCAGGCCCCACTCGCCTCGATCAGCTTCAGGAGCGGCTCCTTCGCCTTCTGCGCAGCTGCAATCACCCGGCCGCCTTTCTCAAGACCTGATTCCGCGAAGAAGTCGTTCGTCCAGCCTCCTGCCTCGCGCACGAGGCAGAGACCAGCGAGGCAGTCCCAGGCATTGATGTGGGGCTCGTAGTAGGCTGCAAGCCGACCCGCCGCGACATAGGCCAGCATCAGCGCGCCGGAGCCGTTGCGGGTGAACATGCCGCCATGCTCCAGGAGCAAGCGCACGAATTCCGAAACCGCCCGGGCGGGCACGCGGTGGTTCGCACCGAGCCCCATGAGGCCATCGGCAAGCGTCGCATCCTTGGCAACGGAGAGCGCGCGGCCGTTCATCGTCGCGCCATGGCCTGCCCGCGCGGCGTAGAGTTCGCCGGTGCAGGGCGCGAAGATGACGCCCGCCACATGGCGCTCGCCGCTGATCAGCGCGATCGACACGCACCAGGCGGGGATGCCATTGACGAAAGGGCTCGTCCCGTCGATCGGATCGATCACCCACGTATAGTCCGACTGCTTCCGGTCGAAGCCGAACTCCTCGCCAATGATGCGGTCTTCGGGAAACCGATCGGCGATGCCGGCCCGGATCAATTCCTCGACCTCCCGGTCGGCCTGGGAGACCATGTCCTGCGCATTGACCTTCGCCTCGATGCGAAGCCGCTCGGGATGGCGAAAATAGTCGAGCGCCAGTTTTCCCGCGCTCTCGGCGATGGTCTGCGCCAGGGCGAAGCGTTCGGCGGCGGGGTCCGGGCTGGTCATCGGCGAGTTGCTCTTTCTGAAACGCGTATGAATGATCTCACTGGGGAATGACCGCGACGCCGCGATTGCGCAGGCTGAGGCGGACCTCCGATTCGACCGGGTGAATGCGCTCCACTGCGGGATCGATGGCGAACAGTCTTCCGACAGGTGTCTCGATCTCGTATTCGACATGATCGCCGAGATAGGCCGCGCTCATGATCCGACCTTGCAACCCTGGATCGCTGCCCGGCTCGCCGATCCGAATGGCGTTCGGGCGCACCGCGAGTTGCGCCTTTCCCGGTGTCGCGCGGTGCGACGGGGCCGAATGGCTCAACGATTCGATGTTGAAATGGGCGATACCGGCTTCGACGGTCGTCACCGTGCAGGGCACGACATTGGCCTCGCCGATGAAGTCCGCAATGAAAGCGGAAGCCGGCTCTTCATAAAGTTCGCGCGGCGTGCCGATCTGGGCGATCTCGCCGTCGGCCATGACGACGATGCGATCCGAGACGGCAAGTGCCTCCTCCTGGTCGTGGGTCACGTAGACGGCCGTGAAACCGAGCCGTTGCTGAAGCTCACGGATCTCCGTGCGCACCTGCCGGCGAAGCCTTGCATCGAGATTGGAGAGCGGCTCGTCAAGAAGCAGCACCTGCGGCTCCAGAACGAGGGCGCGGGCGACGGCGACACGCTGCTGCTGGCCGCCGGAAAGCTCGCTCGGCAGGCGCTTGGCGAAGCCACCGAGGCCGACCAGTTCGAGCGCATCCTCGGCACGCGCTGCTGCATCCTTCTTGCCGACGCCGGTCGAGACGAGGCCGTAGGCGACGTTTTCGCCGACGGTCATGTGCGGAAAGAGGGCATAGGACTGAAAGACCATCGAGACGTCCCGCTCATTGGCCGGAAAGGTCGTCACGTCCCTGCCGCCGATCAGGATCCTGCCGGCGGTCGGCTGCTCGAGGCCTGCGAGCATTCTGAGCGTCGTCGTCTTGCCGCAGCCGGACGGGCCGAGGAGGGTGACGAGCTGGCCCGCCTCGATCTCGAGGTTCAGATCGCGTATCGCCACGAAGTCGCCGAAGGCCTTGCGGATGCCCACGAAGCGGACGGCGCCCGGCCGGATCTCGAAGCTCATATGGTCCTCTCCCTTGGGGTAGCGGCAACGGCGCCGGCCTTTCTCTGGGCAACGCGATCCTCGCGCCTGAGACGCCTGCGGCCGACGAGGAGCTGGAAGCTGGCGATGATGCCGATCATCACAACGATGAGGGCTGCCGAATAGGCGATCGCGACACCATATTCGCCGTTCTCGACCAGCCCGACGATATAGGCGGTCGCCATGTTGTATTGGGCGCTGACCAGGAAGATCACGGCGCTGATCGAGGTGATGGAACGCACGAAGCTGTAGACGAGTGCGGAGAAGATCGCCGGCCGCAGAAGCGGCAGGATCACCCGGCGCAGCGTCGTGGAAGAACGTGCACCCAGCGTCAGCGAAGCCTCGTCGAGGCTCTTGTCGAGCTGGCTCATCGCCGCAATGCCGCCGCGAACGCCCACCGGCATGTTGCGGAAGACAAAGCAGATGACGAGGATCGCGGCCGTGCCGGTGAGTTCGATCGGCGGCAGGTTGAAGGCCAGAACATAGCTGATGCCGATGACCGTGCCGGGGATGGCGAAGCTGAGCATCAGGGCAAATTCGAAGACCTGCTTGCCCCAGAATTTCTGTCTGACGATCAGATAGGCCGCCAGCAGGCCGACGGCCGCTGTCAGCGGCGCCGCAAGGGCTGCGATCTCCATCGTCGTCCAGAAGGAATCCCAGGCGACGCCTGTCCAGCGGATGCCGCTCGCGTCGACGACCACGGAAAAGGCCTGGGCGAAATGCTCCAGTGTGAAGGTGTGGTCGAGACCCCAGGTCCGCACGAAGCCGCCGAACATGATCATCGCATAGACCGTCAGCGTGAAGATCAGCCATGGGACGACCAGCGCGTAGCAGGTCGCGGCCATTTGCGGGGACAGGCCGGCATGGATGCCGGAATCGGCCTTGCCGGTGATGGTGGTGAAGTCCTTGCCCTTCAGCCAGGCCCGCTGGATGAAGAAGGCTGTCAGGGTGAAGGTGAGAAGCACGAGCGCCAGCACGGCGGCGCGCGCCGGATCGTTCTGGGCGCCGACGACAGCGAAGAAGATTTCGGTCGACAGGACGCCCTGGCTTGCGCCCAGGACCAGGGGATTGCCGAAATCCGCCATGCTCTCAATGAAGCCAATGAGAAAGGCGTTGGCGATGCCGGAGCGCATGAGCGGCAGGGAAACCGTCCAGAAGGTTCGCGAGCGATCGGCGCGCAGTGTCTGGGAGGCCTCTTCCATGGCGGGACTCACGCCTTCCACAACACCGATCAGCACCAGGAAGGCGATCGGCGTGAAGGAGAGCATCTGGGCGATCCAGATACCCGTCAGCCCATAGAGCCAGCGCCCGGCCTCGAGCCCGAGCAGATCGGCGACGAATTCAGTGATCACGCCCGAGCGGCCGAAAAGCAGGATGAGAGCGAGGCCGATGACGAAGGGCGGGGTGATGATCGGCAGGACCGTGATCAGGCGCAGGCCGCGCTTGAAGGGGAAGCGCGTGCGCGTCGCGACGAGCGCGAAGGCAAGGCCGAGCACGGTGGTCCCGGCCGCCGTGCAAAGTGCCAGCGTCAGGGTTCGCCAGGCGACACCGCAGGAACGCGGCCCCACCAGGCAATCGAGCGACCAGATCGCCGGATCGGTGATGTTGCGGACGAAGGCCGTCGAGTCGAATGCGCCGGTGAAGGTCTGGAACGCGCCGATGAAGATACTGGCGATCGGGTAGATCACGAATGTCGCAACGAGGGCGATCAGGATGATGATGGCGCCGACGATGAAGGCATCGCCGCGCATGGCTCCGCGCTCCGCGAGGCCGAAACTCAAGAGGAGAAGGCTCGCCAGGGCGAAGAGGCCGCCGCCAAGTCCCTTCGCCGACTGGCCCTCGGGGAGGTCGCGGAAGATGGCTGCAAGAAACGAGAAGTTCCAACCCCGCAGGCCGATCGAGAAGCCTTCCAGAAGAAACCAGCTGATGCCGATCGCCCCTGCCCAGATCAGGAGATTGGCGCGTTTCGTCTGGTCCGAGGTCGCGAAGGCGAGCCCCGCCAGGATGACCGGAACAACATAAGGCAGAAGCCACCATCGGCCGACTTCGAAGAGCTGCACCACGGCCGGCGCGACATCGGCTCCGAGCGGAAAGGAGCCGAGCCATTCGGTGGAAAGCAGTCCCGGATAGAAATTGTACCACGGCACGACGAACAGGCCGGCCAAGGCGAGACAGCCTGCAATCAGGAGACGCCGGTCGCGCCGCTGCATGGTTCCTCCCCCTCATCGGAATGTGGTCGGCCGAACGCGCGCCACATGGCGGACCTTCGGCATGGAAAAGACGGAGCCCGGGTGTGACGTCACGATCCGGCAGGACACGGACAGAACCCGGCAAGACCGCCGCACGCCACGGCTCAGCCGCATGCGAAAGAGTGCACGATCGAAAGCGCCGATCCGTGAGTAGACCGCCCATCACGCCCTTTGGATGCGGGCGATGACAGCGGCCCCATAGTGCGGGCGGAGATTTCCCCGCCCGCGGCCCTCTCGCCCGATCAGTTGGCGATCGCGCCGATCTCGCTGTCCCAACGCTCCAGAAGCGCCTTGCGCGTTTGCGGATCGCCGTATTTGGCGAAGTCGTAGTCGATCAGCTTGATCTCTTCGAGCTTCGGCGCCGCCTCCGGCACGCTGGCGTTGGCATTGGAGGGAAGCTGATAGGAATCCGCTTGCTCGGCCTTGGACTGCACCTCCGCAGACAGCGCCCAATCATAGAAGATCTTGGCGTTTTCCATGTTGCGTGCGCCCTCGACGATCGACATGGAGCCGACCTCGTAGCCGGTGCCTTCGCAAGGTGCCACGGTCTTCACCGGGAAGCCCTGCACGGTCATGGCGACGGCGTCGTGCATGAAGACGATGCCGATGCCATTCTCACCACGCGCGGCGGATTTCACCGGCGCCGAGCCCGACTTGGTGTACTGGCTGACATTGGCGTTCATCTTCTTCAGGAACTCGAACGCCTCGTCCTCGCCCATCAGCTGCACGAGCGTCGCGAGCGTCGTGTAGGCCGTGCCGGACGAATTCGGATTGGCGATCTGGATCTCGCCCTTGAAACGCTCGTCCGTCAGATCGGCCCAGCATTTCGGCGGTTCGATGTTCTTCTCGCCCAGGATCTCGGTGTTGTAGCCCCAGCCGAGCGCGCCGGAGTAGATGCCGACGGTACGATAGCCGGAAACCTCGGCCTGGTTCTTCGCCCAGGGCAGAAGCTCCTCCAGCTTCGGCGACTGATACTCGGCGGTCAGCCCTTCGGACGCCGCCTGGAGATGCGGATCGCCCGTGCCGCCCCACCAGATGTCGGTTTTCGGGTTGCGCGCCTCGGCCCGGATGCGGGCATAAGCCTCACCGGAGCTCATGCGAACCATGTTCACGTCGATATCGTGCTCGGCCTCGAACTCGTTCTCCATCAGCTCGCACCACTTCACGTCCGCCGCGCAGACGAGATTGAGCTGACCGGCCGCCTGGGCCGGCAGGGTGAAGAGGGCCGCCGCCGAAAGAAGCGTTGCGGCAAGTGTCTTGCGAAAGGGCATGTGATCCTCCCATACCTCGTGTCTGGCGCATCCTCCAATGCACACCTGTGCAACTTGACGCACCTGATTATTCGTTGTCAACTGCGTCCGGTCCAGTTTGGCGCCGCACAATTGATTGCACGCATGTGCACAAAACGACTTTGGAGGCTGCGCTGAAAGCCCGGCAGGAGGATCGGAAAACGCCCGCGGGTTTCGTTTCGGCGCAGCAGGTCGCCGATCTCGCGGGTGTTTCCCGTTCCGCCGTCTCGCGAACCTTCACACCCGGAGCCAGTGTCGCACCCGCCACAAGGGAACGCGTGCTCAAGGCGGCAGAGATGCTGGGCTATCACGTCAATCATCTGGCGCGCGGTCTGTTGGGGCAGCGCACCGGGATCGTCTGCATCGTCGTCGCCGATATCAGCACGCCGTTCCAGTCTCGGCTGGTGATGGAAGTGTCGCAGAAACTCCAGAACGCCGGCATGGTGACGATGATCGTCAACACCGCCGCCCCCGAGAAGGGGGTCGAACATGCGCTGCGTCAGGCGCTGCATTATCGGGCCGATGCGACGCTCGTGCTGTCGGGGGCGCCGTCGCCATCGATCATCGCCACCTGCGTCGAGAGCGGCCAGCGCCTGATCCTCAACAATCGCGACGAAACCGTCGAAGGCTGCCACCACATCGGCCTCGACAATGCGGAATCGGCACGGACCGCGCTCCACGCCTTTCTGAGGGCGGGCTGCCGCCGTCTGGCTCTGGTCTCATCCGCTGCCGGCACGCCAAGCCTCATGACACGCGAGCGGGCCTTCGTCGAAGAGGCACGTTCGGCCGGCCTGGAAATCATGAGCTACGGCAAGGGCCCGACAAACTATGAGAGTGGCTACCAGGGCGCGGTCGCGCTGTTTGCCGGTCGTGATCGGCCTGACGGCGTGTTCTGCGTCACTGATCTGCTGGCCTGCGGCCTGATGGACGGCGCGCGCAAGGAATTCGGGCTCCGGGTGCCGGAAGATCTCTGCGTCATCGGCTTCGACGACATCGAGCAGGCCGGGTGGGCCTCCTACGATCTCACGACCTTCGCCCAGCCGGTCGAAGCCATTGCCGAGACGGTGACCACTCTGTGTCTCGAAGACGCGTTCGAAGGCGGACGCACCGCCTTGCATGCCTCCTTCATCTGGCGGCGTAGCGTCCGGGCGGCGCGGAGCCAGGACTGAGAAAGACGTGCCCGTCGCGGCAGAGGCGGTGGGTGTCGCCGGACCTTTCCGCGCAATGCGCATCCGCAAGGCCGGCAAGGCATCCGCACAATGGAGAACGACAAGTCTCAGTTCCGGGAGTGTCCGTCAGACTGAACGCCCGACGACACCCAGAAAATCTGCGATCAGCGCATTGAAGAGCGAAGGCTTTTCCTGATGGACGTTGTGGGCGCAGCCTGGCACCACCGCGAGCCGACTACCGGCAATCCCGCGCCAGAGCGCTTCCGGCTGCGGCCAGGCATAGGAGCGATCGCCGTCGCCCCAAAGGACCAGGGTCGGCATGGTGATCTCGGCAAGCCCGGCCCGGCCGTCCCAGGCTTCCATCGCGTCCAGTCCTGCAATGGCCGTCTCGACCGAAACGCGGGCGCCCAGCTCGGCGCACAGCGGATAGGCGGGCGCATTCGCCCCGTCGCGGAACCATGTCGCGGCGATCCGGCGGGCGGTCGCGGCGACGCCGTCCCTACGCATGCGCTGCCGAGAGGTTTCGATCGGCTCGAACCGATCCGGCATGACGCCACGTGGGCCGGTGCCATAAAGAACGAGACGGGAAATTCGCTCGGGCGCCATGCGCGCCATCTCCTGCACGATCATGCCGCCCATGGAATGACCGACGAGATCGAACCGCTCGATGCCCAGCCGCGACAGAAGATCGAGGACGAACTCCGCATGGGCTTCGATCCGATCCGGACTCGCTTCTGCATGCGCTTCGCCGAAACCCGCCAGATCCGGCGCGATCACGTCGAACATGTCGGAAAACCGCTCGATCTGATTGCGCCACATCGCGGCGCCGCCGAGATAGCCATGGACGAGGACCACGGTCGACCCGTGGCCGGCCCGGCTGAACGAACCGAGCGGCTGGAGAGCGGCAGTGCTCATCGAACCGCCATCTCAGTCACGGCACCCCGTCCCGGTTGCCTGCGGCCTACATCCGGCCCTTCCAGGGCACGACGCGTCGCTCGATGAAGCGCATCAGGAGGTCGAAGGCGTAGGCGATCGCCGCGATCACGATGATGCCCATGATGACTGTCGCAGTCTGCAGGAACTGCGAAGCCGTCAGCACCATGTAGCCGATGCCCTTGGTGGCGGCGACCATTTCGGCAGCGACCAGCGTCGTCCAGCCGAAGCCGATGCCGATCCGCATGGCGGTGAGGATCTCCGGCAGGGCCGAAGGCAGGATGACATAGCGCAGGACCTGCCAGCGCGAGGCGCCAAAGGAGTAGGCAGCGTGAATCTGCTCGATCGCGGCGGATCGCACGCCCGCCTTGGCACCGAGAGCCACCGGGGCGAAGACCGAGAGGAAGATGAGGAGCACCTTCGACACTTCACCGATGCCGAACCAGATGATCATCAAGGGCAGATAGGCGAGCGGCGGGATCGGCCGGTAAAACTCGATCGGAGGATCGAAGATGCCCCGCACGAGCGGGCTCATGCCCATGGCCAGCCCCAACGGCACCCCGATGGCGCAGGCCAGAAGAAACGCCCCGAAGACGCGCGCCGCGGAGATGCCGGCATGCTCCCAGAGCGGCGTGCCCGTGAAGCCGGCGGTCAATATGTCGACGAACTTCGACAGGATTGCCTGCGGGGACGGCACGAAGAGCGGTTTCACAAGCCCCAGCGCCGTCACCAGCCACCAGACGAAGATGAAGGCGGCGATCGTCGCGAGGCTCAGAACGACGGTCTCGCCCTGGCCGGGCACGCCATAGGTTTCGCCCGGCCGCGTGGGACGGCTGCGCGAGAACTGCGCCATCCAGCCGCCCACCGTCTGGCGCCAGGCCGGTGCCTTGGTCGAGATGTGATCGGTCATGGTGCGAAACCTTCGCTGGCTGGCGTGACGATCATTCTTCTTCCTCGTCGGCGAAGATGATGGCGAGCACCTCTTCGCGCAGCGAGACGAAATCCGAGGATGCCTTGATCTGGCGCGCCGGCTCGCCGTCGCAGAAGCGCTGCGAGAAGGGCAGATCGAAGGTGTGGGCGATGCGGCCGGGACGCGGCGACATGACGATCAGCCTCGTCCCCATGAACAGCGCCTCTTCGACGCTGTGGGTGATGAAGAACACCGACTTGCCGGTGTCCTTCCAGATCCTGAGGATCAGTTCCTGCGCCCGTTCTCGCGTCAGCGCATCAAGCGCGCCGAGCGGCTCGTCCATGAGCAGGAGCTTGGGATCGCAGGTGAGCGCCCGCGCGATCCCGACGCGCTGCTGCATGCCGCCGGAGAGCGAATAGACCGGTGACTTCTCGAATCCGGCCAGCCCCAGCAGGCCGATGAACTTTTCCGCGACCTCGTAGCGCTGTTCCTTGGGCGTGCCCTGAAGCTTGAGCCCGAAGGCGACGTTGTCAATGACATTCAGCCAGGGCAGGAGGGCATGTTTCTGGAATACCACCGAGCGATCGGCGCTCGGGCCCTCGACCGCCGCGCCGTCGAGGCGGATGTCGCCGGAGGACGGGGCCAGGAAACCGGCAATCAGGTTCAGAAGGGTCGACTTGCCACATCCCGAAGCGCCCAGCGCGACGGTGAAGTCTCCGGGTTCGATGGTCAGGTCGACCCGCCGCAGCGCCTCGACCGGCGGCCGGCCGTTCGCCGCTGGAAATTCCACCGAAGCCTGACTGATTTCGAGTGCCATGGCGTGCGCCCCAAGCCGATTTCCCGATCGTGCGAATGCGCCGCCAGCTTCGCGGCGGCGCACTCATCCTGCAAACGATATTATTCCATCGCAGCCTTGGCATATTCGTCGGTGACGAAGGGCATGTAGTCCTCGGCGACCGTGTCGATCCGGCCGGCTGACTTCAGGAACTCCGCCGTCGACTTCATCGCCTCGGCCCCCTTCTCGCCCAGCCAGCCGCTCGAAACCTGTTCGTCGAGCGGGATGAAGGTATAGCCACCCAGCACCGCCGGCACCTGGTCGGGCGCGGCGCCGGTGCGCTCGGCGATCACCTTGACCGGCTCGCTTTCGGCGTTCCACGCCGCGGTGTCAGCGAGATAGGCGTCGTTGGCTTCGGCCATGGTCTTGGTGAAGGCCACCATGGCGTCGCGGTTGGCTTCGGCGAAGGCCTTGTTGACAACCCAGCCGTCGAAGGTCGGATAACCCCATTCGGCAGTCTCGCCCGCACCGACCAGTCGGCTGCCGTTTTCCATCAGGCTGGACTGGGCCGGCTCCCAGATGAAGCCGGCATCGATCGCGTCCTGCTGCCAGGCGGCGACGATCTGATCCGGCGGCATGTTCATGATCGTGATCTCGGAGGGATCGATCCCGGCATGGTCGAGTGCCCCCATCAGCGAGAAGTGGGCCGTGGAGCCGATCGGAACGCCGATCCGCTTGCCCTCGAGATCCTCCAGGGATTCGATCCCGGACCCGTTGCGCACGATGAGCGATTCCGCCGTGCCGATGACTTCGGCCACCATGAACATCTGCAGTTCGACACCCTGGCTGGCGGCGATCGCCAGAGGCGAGGAGCCAAGGGCCGCAACGTTGACGTCGCCGGAGGCCATGGCGGCGATGACGTCGGTCCCGGCGGCGAATTTCCGCCATTCGATGTTCCAGCCGGTCGCTTCCTCGAACTTGCCGTCAGCAGCCGCCACCTGATCAGGCGTCGGGTTGCCGAAATGGCCGACGATCACGGTCTCCTGCGCGGCCGCAGGCCCCGTGGCAATGGCCGAAACGGCCATGCCCGCCAGGAGGATGGATGCTAGTTTCTTGATCATGCTGGTCTCCACTCGTTGGCTGGATGGACACGCACCTCCGTGGAGGAGGTGTTCGGTGCGCTTGGCCGTCCGGCGCCTTCGCCCTTTCGGCAAGCAAGGTTCGTGCCGTGCCAATGGGCCAAGCGCCGAGAGACGACGCAAAGGGCAAAGGCAGGACATGGGGGAGCAATTCTGGGCCCCGGGAAGAGATGAGAGGCGTAACCACGTGCCATCACGGCACCTCCGAAGCGAGCATCTGAGCCGACACCGCGATGATTTCCGCCACATGCCGGTAATCGTCGAGGCTGAAGGTCAGCGGAATTCGCATATCGAACAGCCCGGCGAGGACCGCATCGGTGCGCGGCAGGAGCTGCGGGTCGACATAGCGCCAGCTCTTGTGGCTGCTGGTGAAGGCGACCGGCGCGGCGGCGCCGAACCATTTGAGGTCGACGCCGAGTTTCCGGGTGGCTTCGAGAAAAGCCTCTGCTCGCGCCTCGTCGATACCGGGTGCCAGAAACTGGATCGAGCTGCCCACATAATGTTCAGGTGCCGGGCGAACGGGCAGATGGAGGCTGGATACCTCCCGAAGCCGTGCCTCGATGACCCGATAGCGCTCGTTCCAGCGTTCGACATTCTCGTCGAGCCGGGCCAGTTGCGGCAGGAGGATCGCGGCGCGCAGATTGTCCATGCGTCCGGACTGGTTCGGCGTGTCGAGGCGCAGTTCCTCGAATTCCGCGTCGGCCGGCCCCGCGCCATGGCATCTGTAGAGCATGTAGGAGCCCGACAGGATCGTGGCGCGAGCCATCAGCTCCGGGTCGTCGGAGGTCAGAAGTCCGCCTTCGCCGGAATTGATGTGCTTGTACGTCTGGGTCGAGAAACAGGCGGCCCGCCCGAAGCGGCCGCTTTTCACGCCATTCCACGCCGCGCCCATGGTGTGGGCGCAATCCTCGATCACGATCAGGCCGAGCCGGTCGGCAAGGGCCATCAGACGTTCCATATCCGCCAGATGGCCGCGCATGTGGGAGAGCATCAGGAAGCGCGCGCCGGATGCCCTGGCCTTCGCCTCCAGATCGTCGATGTCGATTACAAGGTCTTCGGTGATTTCGATCAGAACAGGCCTGCCGCCGGCGGCCGCGATCGCGCCAGGCACCGGGGCCAGAGTGAAGGCGTTGGTCAGAACCGGCTCACCCGCTTTCAGTCCCGCCGCCCGCAGGGCGATCTGCAGCGCATAGCCGCCGGACGCGCAGGCAAGGCAGTAGCGTGCGCCCTGATAGGCGGCGAAGTTCCGCTCCAGCTCGGCCGCAGGCGACAGCTCGTCACCGACCGTGTTGTAGCGGTGCAGACGACCCGACCGCAGCACCGCGACGGCGGCCGCGATCGCATCCTCGGCAATCGGCTCCTGCTGGGTGAAACTCCGCTCGAAGCGGGCCGGCGTCCCGGCAGGCGCCTGAATGGGATCGCTTGCGGCGCTCATCGCGCCTCGCCCGCAGAAGAAGGCCCGTCGAAGGCTCCGCGATACCCGAACAGGGCGGCCGAACCGCCGGTGTGCAGAAATACGACGCGCTGTCCCTTGGCGAACTCGCCCTTTCTGACGAGGTCGATCAGCCCGGCAGCGCCCTTTCCGGAATAGACCGGATCGAGAAGGATGCCTTCGAGCTCGGCGAACATGCGGATCGCCTCGATCGTACTCGGTGCAGGGATTCCGTAGCCCTCGCCTACATAGTCGGTGTTCGCGACCACATCGGCGCGTTCGACCAGACCGGCGAGCCCGATCTTCTCGGCCGTGGCCTGAGCAAGGGCGAAGACGTTTCCCTCCTGTTTCGCCTTCGGCGCACGAACGCCGATCCCGAGCAGCGCCACATCGGCGTTCATCGCCTTGAGGCCGACGACGAGCCCGGCCTGGGTGCCGGCGCTGCCGGTCGCATGGACCAGCGCATCGATTGCAAGCCCCGCATCATTCGCCTGTCCCATCAGTTCGTGGGCACAGTTCACATAGCCGAGCGCGCCGGTCGGGTTCGAGCCGCCGCCGGGGATGGTGTAGACTCGCCGGCCTGCAGCGCGGAACCGCTCGGCGACCGCCTCCATTTCGGCGTTCATATCGAGCCCGCCCGGCCGTTTCTCGCGGCTCGCGCCGTGGAGATCGTCGAGAAGGACGTTGCCGTTGGCGGTGTAGTCCATCTCCCGCGATCCCGTGCGATCCTCGAGCAGAAGATGACAGGCCATGCCCAACTTTGCTGCGGCAGCGGCCGTCTGGCGGGCATGGTTCGACTGGGTGGCCCCTTGGGTCATCACCATGTCGGCGCCTTCCGCCTTCGCCTCGGCCATCAGAAATTCGAGCTTGCGGGTCTTGTTGCCGCCGGTGGAAAGCCCCGTGCAATCGTCCCGCTTGATCCAGATTTCCGGGCCGCCGAGCGCTTCGCTCAGCCGATCCAGACGCTCCAGCGGCGTCGGCAGATGGGCGAAGCGAAGACGGGGAAAGCGGGACAACTGCATAACTGATCGGCTTTTCTAAACACTGCACGCTTTCTGATCATCACCATCGCAAGCCCTTGTGCAAATGCAAATTTCCGCCGTAATCATGCATCTTCTGCATATTGAGAGGCGCACCTTATGCGACTGGAATGGCTGGAGGATATGCTGGCGGTTCTCGACACCGGGTCGCTGAACGCCGCCGCTCAGAAGCGCTTCGTCACCCAGCCCGCCTTTTCGCGCCGGATCATGGCAATCGAAGCGCATCTCGGCGTCGAACTCCTCGATCGGGCCCGCAAGCCGGCGCAGATGAAGGCTGGCGTCCGGAACCAGCGCGAGCGGCTGCAGGAACTTGCCGCCGGGCTTCGCGATCTGGAGAACGACCTCCGCCGCCAGGACCGGGCCGTCCAGAACCACATCGTCCTGTCGAGCCAGCACGCGCTGACGACCTCCGTCGCGCCGGGGCTGGTCAAGGCGCTGTCTGCCGATCCCTCGCTCAACATCCGCCTCAGATCGGCCAATCGTGACGAATGCTACGCCCAGCTTCTGACCCGGCAGGCTGAAATCGCGCTTCTCTACGAATCCGCGACCGAACCTCTGCCAGTCGGCGGCGAGTATCTGGAAAGCCTGGTGATCGGCCCGGAGATGCTCGTGCCGGTCTTCCCGACGCCGCATCTTTCCCGCCTGAACGAGGACTATGCCCGCGGCGAGATCTCCATCGTCGCCTATCCGAGCGAGGTCTTTCTGGGAAAGGTGTTCAATCAGGAGATCGCCGCCCGTTTTCCAAACGCCTCCTTCCTGCGCAAGCGGGCCGAGACGGCGCTGACGCTCGCCATGAAACAACTGGTCATGGACGGCGTCGGCGTCGGATGGCTGCCGAAGAGCCTGGTCGAGGAGGATCTGGCGGCCGGCAGGCTGAGCGATCTCGGCAACGTCCTGCCTCGGACCCGGCTCACCATCGTCGCCCTGCGCCTGACGGGAGCGCGCTCGACGGCCGTGAACCGCGTCTGGGAGGCTTTGCGCGAGAGTGCACGGAAGGCCGTCGAGGAGTCCTCGCCCGAAGGCATTTGAAGCGATCCCCGAGCCGCGCCTATAGTGCTGCGTCGCAATATGGACCGATGCCTCTCGGGGCCCGTCCCAATGGAGCTGCCATGGATCCCATGACCACGCCGCTCGATATGGGCGAGCCGCTGCAGCAGCAGATCCAGGCGCGGATCGTCGATGCGATCCTGTCCGGCGCGATCGCCCCCCACGAGCCGCTGCCGGCCACCCGCGTTCTCGCCCAACAGCTCAAGGTCTCGCGCAACACGGTCACCCTCGTCTATGAACGCATGGCCGAGGACGGCTATCTGACAGCCGTCGGCCGGCGCGGCTTCTTCGTCGACGAGCGGTTCCTGCGCAATCAGGCCGGCGCCATGGCGCACCCGGCGGTGCCCGATCACGATGCGAAGGACAAGGCGCCCGATGTCTTGGCGCGGATGCGCATCCGCCCGTCGCTTCAGACGAACATCCGCAAGCCGACCGACTGGAAGCCCTATCCCTACCCCTTCGTTTACGGGCAGGTGGCCGCCGATCCGACCTCGCTCAGCCGTTGGCGCGACTGCGTGCGGCAGGTCAGCCGCACCGAGCATGTTCGCCACTGGATGACCGACCGGGTCGATGCCGACGACCCGGCGCTGGTCGAGCAGATCATTCGGCGCATGCTGCCCCGTCGGGGCTTCAGTGCGGCGCCGGACGAAATCCTGGTGACGATCGGCGCACAGAACGCGCTCTCCCTCCTCGCCCGGCTTATGTGCGGACCTGACGTCAAGGTCGGCATGGAAAATCCCGGCTACGCCGACGCCCGCAACATCTTCGAACTGGAAGGGGCCGAGATCGTCGACCTCCCGGTCGACGCCAGCGGCGTGAGGGTCGACGACCGACTGTCAGACTGCGATCTCGTCTATGTCACGCCGAGCCATCAGGCGCCGACCAATGTGACGATGACCATGCCGCGCCGGCTTGCGCTCCTGGAGGCCGCGCGGCGCCATGACTGTCTGGTGATCGAGGACGACTACGAGCACGAGCTGAACTATGTCGGCCCGCGCCAGCACGCGCTGCGGGCGCTCGACCGGACCGGCCGGATCCTGCATGTCGGCAGCCTGTCCAAGCCCCTCTTTCCCGGCCTCCGGCTCGGCTTCGTGGTCGCGCCGGCGCCGGTCATCGTGGAGCTGCGGGCGCTGCGCCGGCTGAACTACCGCCACCCCTCGACTCTGGACCAACGCGCCATGGCGCTGTTCCTCTCCGAAGGCCACTACGACGCCCATATCCGCCGCCAGCAGGAGGTCCTCGCCCGGCGCTGGACGACCATGCTGACCGAAATCGAACGCCAACTCCCCAACTGCGCCGCAACGATCACGACCGGCGGCTCGGCCGTCTGGCTCCGCCTGCCCGACGGCATCTCAGCCGGGCGGGTTCAGGAGGAGGCCGCCGCGCGCGGGGTCTACGTCGAGGCGGGCGACGTCCATTTTCGCGAACGCGCCGCGCACGAAAACTATCTGAGGCTCGGCTTCGCAGCGATCGAAACGGCGATGATCGGCCCGGGGATCGAGAGGCTGAAGGAGGCGCTCGCGGTGGCGAGGTGAAACGGAAACCTGTGACGGTTTCAAAGACGCGGGGTGGACGACACGCGTTCGATCTCGGCCGAGATCGCGCCAAACGGCGCATCTTTAGCAGGCCGGGAGCATGATTCCGCAACGACATGCCTTCCTGTGAGCATTGCACAGGCATGAACGCGCCTGTCTGGCAGCAAACCCGGCTTGACGGGGTAGTCGGTATCTCCTCGCGGTCCCCGGCCAATCAGGGCGAGCGAGATGAATGGTCATGGCACCGCAAATTTGACATGGTCTTTCATGGTAGCGATGCTGCTTTCTTGGCTCTTTGTCAGCTGTCAGGGATGATCTTGTTCATGAAACTGGAGTTTCAGCACTTATCCTGACCTAACTGAAATCATCGCATCCATCAGCGAAGCCCAGCGAGATAATTGCGGGGAGGACGATGTCCCAGTTTCCAATATCGCTTTTCTTCGAGGGACTTGGCGTATGGTTGATGCAGCAGGGGCTTCACGACGCCAAAGTCGAGGATATCGTCCGTGGGTTCGGGCAACGATTGATCGAAGGAGGCGTTTCCATCGATCGGATCAGCCTTGGCGGCTTGATGTTGCATCCGGTCTTTGGCGCCCTCGACGTCGTGTGGCACGCACGCGAGGATCGTGTCGCCAGCCAGATGATGCCGCGCAGCGACATGACGACCGAGAGCTTTCAGGACTCACCCTTTTTCTGGGCGCTCAAGAATAATGTGAGTTTTCACCGTTTCCGATTCGAAGAAGGGCAGGTCGAGCCAGATTTCCCGATCTTCGAGCATTTTCGGAAGAACGATATCACCGACTACCTCCTGTTGTTCGAGTCCTACGGACGTCACTCCGACATGCTCTGGAGTGACCTTCCGCCGGGTATGGAAGGTGTCATCCTGGGCATTTCGACCCGGCGCGTGGGCGGATTTGCTGAACTTGAAATTGAATATGTGCGCGCGCTGATGCGTCCGCTCGCTATCAGCGTCAAATCGTCGATCACCCATCTTCTGTCCAAGGAACTGCTCGACGCCTATCTCGGCCACTACACCGGAAGGCAGGTTCTGGACGGCATCGTGGAGCGGGGCGATGGCGGGGCGATCGAATGCGTTCTCTTCTACAGTGACCTCAGGGGCTCGTCGCACCTGGCAGAGCAATTGCCGCTCGATGCCTATCTCTGCATGATCAACACGTATTTCGATTGCGTCGCCGGCGCCGTGATGGACCATGGCGGAGAAGTGCTGAAATTCATCGGCGATGCGGTCATGGCAATCTTTCCGGTCGATCCGAAATCGCGTCCGGCCGCCGACATGTGCCGCGCGGCCCTGACGGCCAGCGACGAAGCCTTTGCCCGTGCCGAGAAGGCCAATTCCAGGCGCAAGAGCAGCGATCCCGCCATCAGGTTCGGGATCGCACTTCACAGCGGTCAGGTCATGTACGGCAATGTCGGAACCGATGTCAGGCTCGATTTCACCACGATCGGCCCGGCCGTCAATCATGTCACGCGGCTCGAAAAGCTCTGCAAGGATCTCGATACGCCGCTGCTCATTTCGGAGTCATTCGAAGGCCACCACGAGGGAGCCCTCGTGTCCCTGGGCACTCACTCCTTGCCCGGAACGAACCAGCATATCGAGGTCTTCACGCAGAAAAAGTTCGTCCCTGAGAGACCGTCAGCGTGACTTCAGGGGCGGACAGTAACGCATTGGGAGGCTGAGATCGCGACGTAGCTAATTGGTGGCTCGGATTCAGTCTCATCATCGCTGCCGTAGGGCACAGACGTCCGGCCTCACCTGACTCGTATCACCCCAGATCCGCCTGACCCAGCACCTTGCGCAGGATATCGATCATCTTACCAAGTTCGTCCTCGCTGGTGACGAAGGCTGGCGCAAAGATCACCGCGTCGCCGGTCGCCTTGACGTGGAGGCCTGCGTCGAACAGCGCGCGCTGGACGAGCGAGCCCTTCTGGCCGGGCGTTTCGCCGGGTTTGAGCTGGATGCCCGACATCATGCCGTAGCCGCGGAGATCGACCACCTGGGCGAGGTTACGCAGGCCGAAGACAGCGCCGAGGAAGGTGGGCGAAAACGCCTTGGCGCGCTCGAAGAGCTTCTCGTCGCGATAGATGTTCAGGGCGGCGAGCGCCGCCGCGCAGGCGACCGGGTGGGCGGAATAGGTGTAGCCGTGGAAGAGCTCCGGCCGGTCGTTGTCGCCGGCGGCGGCAAACACCGTGTCCTGGATTTCGGTGCGCGTCGCCACCGCGCTCATCGGCACCGCGCCGTTGGTGAGCGCCTTGGCCATGGTGACGAGATCGGGCGTCACCTTGAATTCCTGCGCGGCGAAGGCGGAGCCGGTGCGGCCGAAGCCCGTGATCACCTCGTCGAAGACGAGCAGGATGCCGTATTTGTCGGCGATCGCTCTCAGCCGTTCGAGATAGCCTTTCGGCGGGACGATGGTGCCGATGGAGCCGGCGATCGGCTCGACGAAGACGCCGGCGATCGTTTCCGCGCCATAGGTCTTGCAGATTTCTTCCAAATCATCGGCAAGTTCGGCGCCGGTCTCCGGCTGGCCGGGCGTGAAGCGCTGCTCCTCGGTCCAGGTGTGGCGCATATGGACGACGTCGGCCGTGACGCCGGAAAAGTCGCGGCGATTGTTGACCATGCCGGCGAGCGACGTGCCGCCGAGATTGACGCCGTGATAGCTCCAGTTGCGCGAGACGAAGCGGGTGCGCTGCCCCTCGCCCTTCGCCCGGTGATAGGCGAGGCAGATCTTCATCGCGCTGTCGACGGCTTCCGAGCCCGAGGAAGCGAAGAACACCCTGTCGAGCCCTTCGGGCAGGATCGCGGCAAGCCGCTCGGCAAGTTCGAAGGAAACGGGCGCCGCCCTCTGGAAATGCGGGGTGTAGTCGAGTGTCATCAGCTGGGCGGAGACGGCATCGGCGATCTCCTGGCGGGCGTGGCCGGCCGGGCAGCAGAACAGGCCCGACGATCCGTCGAGAATGTCGTCGCCCTCGGGCGTGAAATAATGGACGCCCTTAGCCCGCGCGAAGACCTGCGGCATCTCGCGGAACATCCGGTTGTTGGTGAAGGGGAGCCAGTGGTGGCTCATATTGACCGAACGCGTCAGCATGGGGCTGTCCTCCAGGTGAAGATCAGCCCTGTTACGCCGGGACGGCAGCCCGCCGACAGAGCCAGCGGGAGGTTTCGACTGGTCCAGGCCTGGCCCCACCGAATGCCGCATCTGGCTCTGTCGCGCGGCCGGCGCTCCGGACATGGTCCGCCGCGAATCCGGCTGGAGAGTTTTGCGTGGAGATCCTGTTCGCCCTTCCGATCGTCATCGCCGCCGCCTTCGTTCGCGGCGCGACCGGCTTTGGCTTCTCGCTCCTCGCAGCACCCCTCTTCGCGCTATTCTGGCCGGCCACCTTCGCAAGCACGGTCGTTCTCGTGCTCGATCTGGTGGCGACGGGGCTGCTGGTTCGCGGCGGAATTCTGGAGGGACTGGATTGGCGCGAGGCGGCGGTGCTGGGCGTTGCGGCGCTCGTCGGGGCGTTGGCCGGGGTGTTTCTCCTCAGCCTGCTGCCCCAGAGACCGGCGCTGATCGGGCTCAATCTCGCGGTGCTCGTCTCGGCACTCGCAGCCCTTTTCAAGGTGCGCTGGCGCTGGGTGGACACGCGTGCCGCGGCGATCGGTGCAAGCTTTCTGACCGGCGCGATGATCGGGGCCTTTTCCGTCGGCGGAACACTGGTCGTCGCATGGCTGATGGCGAGCGGCCGCAGCCCGGCTCAGGCCCGGGCGCTCCTGACGATCATCTTCGCCGTCACCGATAGCGGGGCGATCGCCTCGCGCCTCGCCTTCGGCCTGTTTCCGACATCGAGCCTGACGATTATCCTCATGCTGCTGCCCGCCCTTGCCGCCGGGACCTTTCTCGGGCGGCGCTTCTACGGGCGGCTGAGCCCCGAGGCCTGGAAGCGCGGGGTCTCGGCGCTTCTCGTGCTGCTCGCGCTTGTGAGCCTCGCCCGCACACTCACACTGAGCTGATCACCGGAAGGACGAAATCCGTGACGAAGACGATTCTGATTACAGGCGCCACTGCCGGCTTCGGCCAGGCGATGGCCCGACGCTTCGCGAGCGCCGGCTGGCAGGTGATCGGCACCGGCCGACGTGCCGAGCGGCTCGAAGCGCTAAAGGCGGAAGTCGGCGATTCTTTTCATCCAGCCGTCTGCGACGTGACCGACGACGCGTCGATGACCGAGGCGCTGGACGCGCTGCCCGAAGCCTTCGCCGGGATCGATCTCCTCGTGAACAATGCCGGCCTGGCGCTCGGCACGGCGCCCGCTCAATCGAGCAAGCTCGACGACTGGCAGACGATGATCGCCACCAATGTCACCGGCCTCGTCTCGCTTACCCACAAGCTCCTGCCGAAGCTGATCGAGCGGCGCGGGGCGATCGTCAATCTCTCCTCCATCGCGGCCAACTGGCCCTATCCCGGCGGCAATGTCTATGGCGGCACCAAGGCCTTCGTGCAGCAGTTCTCGCGGGGCCTGCGCTCGGATCTCCACGGCACCGGCGTGCGCGTGACGTCGATCGAGCCGGGCCTTTGCGAAAGCGAATTCACTCTGGTTCGCACCGGCGGCGACCAGGCGAGCTACGACAAGCTCTATGGCGGCGCCCATGCATTGCAGCCAGAGGACATTGCCGAAACGATCTTCTGGGTCGCAACGCTCCCGCCCCACATGAACATCAACCAACTGGAACTGATGCCCGTCAGCCAGAGCTGGGCCCCGTTTCAGGTTCACCGCGACGCGTAACGGCAAAGCTCCTGCCGGCGGAAGTGAGATTGCCGACTACGGTCTCGGGCGATTGCCAGCAGGAGCCGGTCCGAGCGAGCCTCTGTCGCAGATGGTCGTTTCAAGGAGCACCGTCTCGGAGACGGGCCGCCCGTCGATGAGCGCCAGAAGCGTCTCGGCCGCAGCCGTCCCCATGCGGCGGTGCGGCACGTGCACGGTCGTGAGGCCTGGCTCGACGATCGAAGCGATATCGATGTCGTCAAATCCGGTGATCGAGAGATCACTCGGGACCACGAGCCCCAATTGCTTGGCCCGCGCGATCGCCCCGACACCCAGAACGTCGTTGCCGCAAATGATCGCGGTGGGCGGGTCGTTTCTGGACATCAGCCGTTCCAGAGCCTCGCCCGCCTCGTCGAAAGCATAGCGGACCTCATCGACCACGAGGTCTGCGGTCTCGATGCCCGCCTCCCTGAGAGCTTGGCAGACTCCTTCGACGCGACCGGCGGCGCGATCGTTCATATGGGTGATGCCGGAAATCATCGCGATCCGGCGATGCCCCTCCGCGATCACCCGGCGCGCCATTTCCCGCGCGGCCCCGACATTGTCGAAACCGACCGAGGTCTCTCCCGCTTCGCCAATGGACCAGGCGATGACATAGGGCGTCCGGGCTCGCTTCAGGAATTCGTAAGCGGCGGGCCGACGCGCCGTGCCGATCAGGAGGATACCGTCCGCCCCACGCCCGATGAGCGCCCGGATCTGCTCGTCCTCGCGATCGGCGTCATAGCCGGAGCTGGCGACGAGCAAGGTGACGCCCGCTGCCGAGAGTGTTTCCTGGAAACTTTGAAGACCGCGCGCGAAGATCGCATTGTCCAGCGTCGGCAGAACCGCACCCACCGTACTCGTCTTCTGCGATGCAAGCGCCTTGCCCCCGAAATTCGGCGTGTAGCCCAGCGCTTCGACTGCCCGCATCACCCTGTCGCGAGTCGCGGCGGTCACCTTCCCCGGTTCGTTGAGACATCGCGAGACGGTCGCCGTCGAGACGCCGGCCTCTCGGGCGACATCGTCCAGTTTCGGCTTTGCGAACGCATCCATCCGTCAAAATCCCCTAAGCGCCAAGATGTTGGCGGCGAAATGTTCGACAGCGAACCGCGCTTCCCATCGGCTATAGAATCGAACATCAGATGTAGCAATGTAAGCGCTTGCATTTTGGATTGTAAGCGCTTACAAAGGCGATCGTACGGCTTGGGAGGGCCGCACGATGAATGGCAAGACCCCTTGGCTCGTCGCCGCGCTTTGCGGCTTTCTCGTCTTCATCGCCAACGTCGCCCTTGGCGCGTCGGGCAGTGAGCCACTCATCGGCCGCGTCGGTGAAGTTCTGCTGATCTTTCTTTCAAGCATCCTCTTCGTCATCGGCACGCTCAAGGCCGAAGCGCGGAGAAGAGACGATCTGGCAAAAATCCGGGAGGAGACCCCATGACAACGGAAACTGACCTCAAAGAACTGAAGAGTGCGGAGCGTCGCAACTTCCTCAAGCTGTCTGCTGCTGGAAGTTTCACGGCAGCTGTCGTGGCAGGCGCCGCCGGCACGCTCTGGTCCGACGAGGCCGCAGCGCAGAGCGCCAGTGAGGAGCGCGAGCGCGAGTCGGCAGCCGAGCAGACAATGACGATCGCGACCGCCTATGTTCTCGGCGCATCGCGCAGCTATCCGATCATGCAGCTCGACCTGAAGGAGAATATCCAGAACCTTTCGGGCGGCCGCATCTATGTGAAGCTCTCGCCCGGCGGCCAGCTCGGCGCCGGCGGCGCGCTGGTGCAGAAGGTGCAGAGCAACACGATCCAAGCCGCGCAGCATTCGATGTCGAATTTCGCGCCCTTCGCGCCCGAGGTCGATCTCATCAACCTTCCGTATTTCTGCGGATCGAACCAGCGCTTCGTCAATCTCGTGAAATCCGACGCATGGGTCGAGAAGGTCCACCCGAAGATCGAGGAACGGGGATTCAAGCCGCTCTTCTACGTCGTCATCGACCCGCGCGTCGTTGCGATGCGCAAGGGCCAGGACAAGCCGGTCATGGTCCCGAGCGATCTCTCGGGCGTCAAGTTCCGCGTTCCCGGCTCGGAAATGCTGCAGCAGTATTATCGCATGGTCGGTGCCAACCCGACGCCGGTCGCCTGGGGCGAAACCCCATCGGCCATCAAGCAGGGCGTCGCGGACGCGCTCGATCCCTCCGTCGGCGCGCTTTACGTCTTCGGGTTCAAGGACATCCTGTCCAACGTCACCTTCACCCAGGCCGTGCCGGACTCGCAGATCTATTCCTGTAATCTCGAATGGTTCAACGGGCTTTCGGACGACCTGAAGGAGGCGATCGAATACGCTTCGGACATCACCTCGGCGCAGAACCTGGCAAAGGTGCCCGCAGCGCGGGCCTACGCCATGTACGAACTCCAGAAGGCGGGCGTGCAATTCCACACTCTGAGCGAAGATCAGCTCGCGGAGTGGAAGGACGCCGGTGGTTATCAGCGCAGCGAGTGGGATTCCTACAAGACCGAACTCGCGGGATCGATGGACGACTTCGCCAAGCTCGAAGAGGCTGCCGGCACCCAGAGCAAATACTACGTCAACGACGCCTGATCACAGGCTCGACCACAAACCGGCCGCCAAGAGGCGGTCGGTCCCCCGTCGGGGAACGAAGCTCTCGATGCGCGACAAAGGCAAGCGATAGCACCTTTTCGACAGGGGCTCCTGCCCCGGTCCACGGCAAATTCACCGAGCCGTGCACGGACGCCGACCTTCGAGGCGTCCGCGTTCCGACAACCGCATCCAGGTCAGCGCGCAAAAGAGCGCCCGATCCCGATGAAACCGAACGGGTGGCGCGCCGGAACGGCGAAGCCGGCCCACAGGAGGTGCCATGCGTCCTCTCCTCTCTACACTGGACAAGAACCTGGAACGCTGGGCGCTGCTCGTCTTCTATACCGTCCTCGTGACGGTCATGGCGGTCGAGGTCGTGCGTCGGGAAGTCTTCGCTTATTCGTCGATCTGGGGCGAGGAAGTGGTCCGCTACTCCTTCATCTACCTGTCCTGGATCGGCGTCGCCGCCGCGATCAAGGAACGCGCCCATATCCGCATCGATATCATCACGCATCTCGTGCCCCCCTGGGCCAAGTCCGTCATCTACATCCTCGGCGATCTGGTGATGCTCGCCGTTGCGGTTGTGGCCCTCTACTACTCCTATGAAACGGTCGCCGTTTCCTGGAAATTCGGCTCCGTCAGCCATGGCCTGCGTGCGCCGATGGTGTGGTTTCTGTCGGCCGTGCCGATCGGCTTCGCGCTCGTCGTCTTCCGTCTCATCCAGTCCCTTCTCCGCGATGTCCGCGCTCTGCGGTCCGGAGGCGAGGTCTACGAAGGCGAACGCCTGTTCGACTGAGGTTCAAGAGAATGCTTTGGCAACAGCTTCAGGACCAGGAGATCGTTCTCGGCTGGTCGTTCTACGGTCCCGTACTCGCGTTCGTCGTGCTTTGCATCCTGGCGGTCCCCGTCTGGGCGGCCATCGGTGTGGCAGCCTGTCTGATGCTCTACATCTCGGGCGTCCTTCCCCTCTCGCTCGTGGGCGAGGCGCTGTTTGACGGCATCGACGCGTTCGCACTGACGGCGATCCCGCTGTTCATCCTGACCGGCGACGTCCTGGTGCGCACTGGCCTCAGCCGGAAATTCCTCGATGTCGCCGACGCGCTGACGTCATGGGCCCGGAGCGGTTTCGGCTCGGCGACGGTGCTGGTCTGCGGTATGTTTTCGGCCATCTCCGGCTCCGATGCAGCCGGCGCCGCTGCCGTCGGTCGCATGACGATCCAGCGTCTGACCGAATCCGGCTACCCGAAACCCTACGCCTGCGCCCTCGTCGCGGCCGGCGCCTGCACGGGCATCCTGATCCCGCCTTCGATCGCCTATATCGTCATCGGCCTCGTGCTCGGCATTTCCGCCTCCACCCTCTTCGAGGCGGCGCTCATTCCAGGCATCATGATCCTTCTATCGATCCTCGTCACCAATTCGGTGATGAACCGGATCAAGGCGTTCGAGAACAACGACGCGATTTCCTTTCGCGAGTGGGGATCGAATGTCGGCAGAGCCATCAAGCGTGGCTGGTACGCCTTCCTTGTGCCGGGGATCATCTTCTGGGGCATCTTCTCGGGGCGCTTGACCCCGACGGAGGCTGGCGCGACGGCGGTCGTCATCACGATCCTGATGGGGTTCATCCTGCGCACTCTGAGTTTCGCGGATTTTCCCTCGATGCTGGTCTCGTCGGCGAAGGTGAACGGCGTCATCCTGCCGATCATCGCCTTCTCGCTGCCACTTGCCCAGGCGCTGGCCGCGCTGAACGTGCCGCAAGGCTTCGTCGGCGCGATCACACAGGTGACCAGCGAACCGATCTTCATCATTGCCCTGATGATCGCGGTCCTGATCGCAGCCGGCTGCGTGATGGAAACGACGCCGAACATCGTCATCCTGGCGCCGATCCTGAAGCCGCTCGCCGACGAGATCGGCATGGGCGAACTGCAGTTCTGCGTGATGATGGTGACAGCGCTGGGCGTCGGCTTCATCACCCCGCCACTCGGGCTCAATCTCTTCGTGACGGCGGGACTGACGGGAGAGCCGATACTCAAGATCGCCTGGTGGGCCGTGCCCTTCGTCTTCTTCATGCTGCTGGTCGTTCTGATGATCGCCTATGTCCCGGCGCTCTCGGTCCCGGTCTTCTGACCAGCGCCTCCACGCTTCCCTTCAAACGAAAATCCACGAGGTCGCCCGATGAGCCGCGAATATCTCAAGAAAGCCGCAGAGATCTCCGTTTCCAGTTCGCAGGACGTGCGCAACACCGTCATGTCCATCCTCGACGAGATCGAGACCGGGCGCGAAGAGGCGGCGCTCCGCTATGCGCAGAAATTCGACAAATATGACGGCGCCGCGGTGGTGACGAAGGACGAGATCGCGCAAGCCGCGGCGAAGGTGCCGCAAAAGCTCAAGGACGACATCCGCTTCGCCCATGACAATGTCCGCCGCTTTGCCGAGCGCCAGCTGGCGACGCTGGGCGATGTCGAATACGAGGTCGTGCCCGGATTCACCGCCGGCCAGAAGAGCATCCCCGTGCGCTGCGCGGGCGCCTATGTTCCCGGCGGCCGGTACAGCCACGTCGCGTCCGCCATCATGACCGTGACGACGGCCAAGGTCGCCGGCTGCGAGCACATCACCGTCTGCTCGCCGCCCCGCCCGGGCGTCGGCGTCAATCCGGCAATCCTCTACACCGCCGATCTCTGCGGCGCCGATGCCATCCTCGCCATGGGCGGCGTCCAGGGGGTCGCCTCCATGGCGTTCGGGCTGTTCGGCATGCCCCCGGCCGACATCCTCGTCGGGCCGGGCAATCAGTTCGTCGCCGAAGCCAAGCGCGCGCTCTTCGGCCGGGTCGGCATCGACATGTTCGCCGGACCGACCGACAGCCTGATTCTGGCGGACGCCTCCGCCGATGCCGAAGTCGTCGCCGCCGATCTCGTCGGCCAGGCCGAGCACGGCTACAATTCCCCTGTCTGGCTGGTCACGAACGACAAGGCGCTTGCCGAGCGGGTTCTCGCCCGAGTGCCCGAGCTGATCGCCGAACTCCCCGAGCCCAACCGCGACAGCGCCGCCAAGGCCTGGGCGGATCTCGGCGAGGTTATCCTGTGTGACTCGCGCGAGGAAATGGCCGCGACATCGGACGAATACGCGCCCGAACACCTGACCGTACAGGCCGAAGACCTCGACTGGTGGCTCGGCCGGCTGAAATGCTATGGCTCGCTCTTCCTCGGAGAAGAGACCACGGTTGCGTATGGGGACAAGGCGGCGGGCACCAATCACGTCCTGCCCACCTCCGGCGCTGCGCGTTACACCGGCGGCCTCTCGGTCCACAAATACATGAAGATCGTCACCTGGCAGCGCGCAACACGCGAGGGCTCGCGACCGGTGGCGGAAGCGACCGCCCGCATCTCGCGCCTGGAAGGCATGGAGGGCCATGCCCGCACAGCCGACATCCGGCTGCGGAAGTATTTTCCCTCGACCGATTTCGACCTGTCCGCTGCGGAATGAGCGAGGCCATGGCAAAACCTCACGACCTGTTCGATCTGTCGGGCCATGTCGCCTGCGTCACCGGCGCGAGCAGCGGCCTCGGACAGACGGCCGCCACGATGCTGGCCGAGGCGGGTGCGAAGGTCGTCGGCATTGCGCGGCGCGCCGAGCGGCTTGAGGCGTGGAAGGCCTCGACACAGGGCGAGACCGCCGTCCTGGCCGCCGATCTCGGCGACCGGTCGGCGGTCGAGGGGATCGCCAGGGACGCCGCCAGCCCCTTCGGTCCGCCCGACATCCTCGTCAACGCCGCCGGCATCAACACCCGGCAGGCCGCCGACGAGGTCACGGCCGAGGGCTGGGACCAGACGATCCATCTGAACCTCACCGTGCCGTTCCTTCTCGCCCAGGCGCTGGCACCGGCGATGAAGGCGAAGGGCTGGGGCCGAATCGTCAATTTCGCGTCGCTTCAGTCGCGGCGCGCCTTTCCCGGCGGCATCGCCTATGGCGCATCCAAGGGCGGCGTCGAACAGCTGACGCGGGCCATGGCCGAAGCCTGGTCCCGCCATGGCATCAACGCCAATGCGCTCGCGCCCGGATTCTTTCCGACCGAGCTGACCGGCCCGGTCTTCTCGGACCCTGAACTGGCCGAGAAGAACGCCCGCCAGACCTGCATCGGCCGCAATGGCGAGATGGCGGACCTCCGGGGCCCCCTTCTGTTTCTGAGCTCCGATGCGTCCGCCTATGTCACCGGCCAGATCCTGTTCGTCGATGGAGGTTTCACGGCAAGATGAAGGCGCTCGTCTATACCGCTCCCAGAGAGCTCGACTATCGCGAGGTCAATGAGCCCATACCCGGCGAAGGCGAGGTCCGGGTACGTGTCGCGGCCGTCGGCATCTGCGGCTCGGACATGCATGCCTATCTCGGCCATGACGAGCGGCGCCCTGCCCCGCTCATCCTGGGCCATGAGGCCGCAGGAATCGTCGAGACCGGCGCGATGGCCGGCAAGCGCGTGACCATCAATCCGCTGGTCACCTGCGGGACCTGCCCGGCCTGCGCGGCGGGTCGCAACAATCTCTGCCCGAACCGCCAGATCCTGTCGATGAATCCGAGGCAAGGGGCCTTCGCCGAACACGTCACGATCCCGATTGAGAACCTCGTCGAAATTCCGGACGGCGTCTCCTTCGAAAAGGCCTGTCTCGCCGAACCGCTGGCCTGCGGCTGGCATGCCGCGCGCCTCGCGCGGCGCCATGACGAGACGGCGCTGAGGTCTGGCCGATGCCTCGTCATCGGCGGCGGCGCCATTGGCCTTGGCGCGGCGCTCTCGCTTCGGGCGATGGGCGCTGAGAACGTCCAGGTGGCCGAAACCAACGAAAGACGCCATGCCGCGATCCGAGCGGCCGGTCCCTTCGACATCCTCGATCCGGCCGCCGGCCCTCAAGACGCGCTGTTCGACGTGATCATCGATGGGGTCGGCTTCGCCGCAACCCGGGCCCTCGCGACGAAATTCTCACGGCCGGGCGGGATCATCATGCATATCGGTCTCGGCGAAAGCGAGGGCGGCCTCGACATCCGCCGGATGACGCTGCAGGAGATCAGCTTCGTCGGCACCTACACCTACACGCCGCAGGATTTCCGCGAGACGGCGCAGGCGATTTTCGATGGCCGGCTCGGTGCGCTCGAGTGGCCGGAAGAACGCTCCCTTGCGGATGGGGCGGGTGCCTTCACCGACATTCTGTCCGGCAATGCGTCCGCTCCAAAGATCATCCTGCAACCCGAGAGCTGACTCGAGCGGAGGCCATCACAGGCCGCCGGCTGCCTCTTCACTCCCCGGCCTCTGCCTGCCGCAGCGCCGGCAGGCCGATGCCGGCGGCTTCGAAGCCGCCGTCGACCGCCAAGGTCTGGCCGGTGATGTAGCTCGACTGCGGCGAGCAGAGATAATGGATCGCGTCGGCCAGCTCCTCCTCGAGACCGTAGCGTTCGAGCGGGATCGTCTCGTGATAGGCGGCGCGGATCGCCGGGCTGTGCACGGCTTTCGCCATGGCCGTGTCGACCGGCCCCGGCGCGACGGCGTTGACGCGAATGCCGAGCCCGGCCAGCTCAACCGCCTGCTGCTTCGTCAGATGGGCAAGACCGGCCTTGCTCGTGCCGTAGGCGACGCGGAGCGTCGAAGCGCGCAGGCCCGAAATCGAGGTGATGTTGACGATCGCACCGCCGCCATGGCGCGCCATGATCGGCGCCGTCAGCTGGGTCATCATGAACGGCCCGCTGAGATTGACGGCAAGGACGCGGGACCATTCCTCGAAACCCGTCTGGAGCAGCGGCTTGAAGACCGCCGTGCCGGCATTGTTGACGAGAGCGTCGATCCGGCCGAAGCGCTCTTCGATCGCCGCAACGGCCTCGGCCATTGCCTCAGGGTCAGCAACGTCGCCGGTGATCGCCAGGGTCTCGTCGGGCCGGCCGAGTTCGGCGAAGGTCGCTTCGAGGGTTTCCCCGTCGATATCGAGCAGCACCACCTGCCAGCCTTCGGCAAGAAAGCGCCTCGTCGCGGCCAGGCCGATTCCTCGCGCGGCACCCGTGACCAGCGCGACCTTCGACTCACTCATTCCCGTCCCTTTCGTCATTGTTCTTTGTTAGCGGAACCCGCAGCGGACCCGCCAAGCCGGGCCTTATGCCTGCGGCACGATCATCAGTTCGAAGGTCACGCAGACCGGGTTCTCTCCCGGCACGAGAACGCCTTCGTAGATTGTCCCGTCCATCGCGACGACAGCAACCTCCAGCCGAGCCCGACCCGCCTCCAGCCGCCCCTCGCGGATGAGAAGTTCGGAGGCGTAGGATTCCATCGGCGGGCCGGCTTCGAAGCGGGCGCCGTTGAGGCTGCCGATGCCCAGAATACGTGCGTTGGCGATCCCGGCCTCGGCACAGATCGCCTCGATCGCGTGCGAGACGTCCTGGTTCGGCCGCAACGTCACCGCCAGCGCCGGCCGTCCGCTCTGGCGGTTGGATCCCGTCGCCTCTGAGGCGAAGAGGCGGAAATTCGTCTCCTCATCATGCCGCGATTCGAAGACCGCGCCACGAAGGCCGACGCCGGCGATCCGGAGCGGCTCGGCCGCGAAGCTCTCGGGCGGCAGCATATGCCCCATCGCACGCGGCCCGCCATCGGCACGCCAGATCCCATGGCAATGGACGAAGGGCGCGCCGTCCCGCCGGCCGACGATCGCGCCGGCGGCTTCGACCTTCACGCCGCCTTCGGGCGCATAGGTTTCCGAATACCAAGCGGCGTGGCTCGGGCCGGGCGAGCCGGCGGGCATCACGTAGCGGAATGGCGCGATCCGGGCGGATCGGATATCCACATAGGCGGACTCACAGCCCGCAGCGGCCACCCCTTCGCCAAGCCCGGTTTCCATTGCCTTGCCGGGCTCGATGGTGAAGTCGAGCTCCACAGCCTCGCCGACAGCCTTCGCGTGTCTCACGGGCGCGACGGGGCCGGGATGGCGGATCGTTCGCAAGGTGTCCGCGTCGCTCATGCGGCGGTTTCTCCGGCCAACAGGCCGCGCTCTTCCAGCGCCTCGCGCACCATCTTCTTGGTGATCTTGCCATAGGCCGATTTCGGCATCTCGTCGAAGAAGACGAAGCGCTTGGGCAGTTTGTAGCGGGAGACCTTCTCGGCGAGGAAGGCGCCGATCTCGGCTTCGGAGACCGTTTCCCCCGGAGCGGCGACGAGCACCGCAATCCCGACCTCGCCCCAGGACGGATCGGGCACGCCGACGACCGCCGCCTCGGAGATCTTCGGATGGGCGAGGATCTTCTCCTCGATCTCGCGCGGATAGATGTTCGAGCCGCCGGAGATGTACATGTCGGAGGCGCGGCCGGTGATGTAGAGATAGCCCGCTTCGTCCACGTGCCCGAGATCGCCAGTGCGGAACCAACCCTTGCGGAAGGCTTTCCGGTTGGCTTCCGGATTGTCGTAATAGCCGGCGAAGACGGCCGGACCGGTCACGCAGATCTCGCCGGTCGCGCCCGGCTCGAGCGCGTTGCCGTCATCGTCCTGGATGGCGATCTCCATGCCCGTGCGCTCGAAGCCGCAGGTGCCGACACGGGCTTCCCCGTCGTCGAGGCTGTGTTCGGCCGGCGGGAACACGGTGATGTTGCCCGTCACCTCGCCAAGCCCGAAATATTGCACGAGAACCGGCCCGAGCTTTTCGAGCGCCCGCTTCTGGTCCGCCCGGTACATGGGCGCGCCGGCATAGATGACGTATCTGAGCGAGGAATGGTCGAAATCATCGACGGCCGGGTGCTCCACCAGCCGCTTCACGATGGTCGGCACGGTGAACATGTTGGAGATCCGGTAGCGCTCCACGAGCCCCCAGGCCTCGGCGATATCGAAGCGCTCGGAGGGAAGCAGCACCGTCGTGGCCCCCGCCGCAACCTGCGTGAGCTGATGAACCCCCGCCCCGTGGGAGAGCGGCGCCACCACCAGCGAAGCATCCGCGGGCCCGGTGCCGGGCATCAGATCGTTGAGGTGATTGACCGCAACGAAGGCCATCTGGCCGTGGGTGAGGACCGCCGCCTTCGGCCGGCCCGTGGTGCCGGAGGTAAAGAAGAACCAGCACGGATCATCGCGATCGACAGTCGCGTTCGGCATCGTCTCGCAGAGATGGGCGTCGACGAGCGTGTCGTAGTCCTCGCCGAAATCCGCCGCGCCAATCGAGATAGTGAAATCTGGACGGCTTGCCGATTTCTGGCACGCGCTCGCATGCTCGGGAAAGCTCGCATTGCAGATCAGTCCCCGCGCCCCGCTCGCTTCGAGGAGATAGGCGACTTCGTCCGGCGTCTGGCGGAAATTCGTCGGCACATAGACCGCCCCAAGACGGAAGCAGGCGAACATCGCCTCGAACATCTGGTTGCAGTTCTGGGACTGGACCAGGATGCGGTCGCCCTTCTCGACGCCGAAGCGTCCTTTGAGACAGCCCGCCATGGCATCGATACGGGCGTCGAGATCGCGCCAGCTCCAAGTCCCTTCGCCCCAGACGAGGGCGGGCCGGTCGCCGAGCCTGCGGCTGGCCCGCGTCACCAGATGAGCGAGATTAGAGACGCGCGTCGACTGCGGCGCGACGCCTCCCTTGGGATCAGCCGTCGTCACTTCACGCGCTCCAGGATCGACACGTAGTTCGCGACCGCGGCGCCGCCCATGTTGAAGACACCGGCGGTCTTCGCGCCGGAGACCTGCATGTCGCCGGCCTCGTCCATGAGCTGCATGGCGGCCATGACATGCATCGACACGCCGGTGGCGCCGATCGGATGGCCCTTCGACTTCAGGCCCCCCGAGGGATTGACCGGAAGCCGGCCGTCCTTGCGCGTGATGCCTTCGCGCACGACCTTGTAGCCCTCGCCGCGCTTGGCGAGGCCCATCGCCTCGTATTCGATCATCTCCGCGATGGTGAAGCAGTCGTGGGTCTCGACGAAATCGAGATCGTCGAGGGTGAGGCCCGCCTCTTCGAGCGCCTTCGCCCAGGCGGTCCTTGCGCCGGCAAACTCGGTCGGATCGCGCCGGCTGATCGCGAGGACGTCATTGACGTGGCGCCGTGCTCGGAAGGCGATCGCCCGCTCCAGCCCTTCGGCGACTTCCTCGTCGGCGATCACGATCGCCGCCGCGCCGTCGGAGACCAGCGAGCAATCGGTTCGCCGGAGCGGCGGGGCGACATAGGGGTTCTTGTCCGAGACGGTGTTGCAGAACTCGAAGCCGAAATCCTTGCGCATGTGGGCGTAAGGGTTGGCGAGGCCGTTCTGATGGTTCTTCGCCGCGATCATCGCCAGCTCTTCGGAGCGGTCGCCGAACTTCTGGAAATAGGTCTGGGCGATACGGCCGAAAATGCCGGCGAAGCCACCTTCGACCTCCGCCTCTTCTTCCCGATAGCTCGCACCGAGGAGGATGTCGCCAACTTCGACGGTCGGGATCGCCGTCATCTTCTCGGCCCCGACGACCACGGCGATGCGGCCTCGCCCGGCTTCGATGAAGTCCATCGCGGAATAGAGCGCCGCCGACCCCGTGGCGCAGGCGTTCTCCATGCGCACGGCCGGCACCTGGCCGAGCCCGTCATGGGCCATGCCGACGAGGGCGCCCTGAAAGTCCTGCTTGGAAAAGCCGTTGTTCATGACGCCGACGAAGATCCCGTCGACGTCCGACGTCTCGATACCGGCATGGTCGATGGCCGGACCGACTACTTCGCGCATGAGCGCTTCGGTGGACGGCGCCTCGACCTTGCCGAAATGGCTGTGAGACCAGCCGACGATACGTGCCTTGCTCATGGTTCAACTCCTCCCGTCGATGGGGCTGTGGAATGGGACTGCGGTGGGAGATCGCCCCGCGCCGTCTTGAAGGGTCTGCCATTGGTTGTAGGGTGGGCTCCGAACCGACCCGACAGCCGAGTTTCGACCTTCAGGACCTCCGCGGCGAGATCGCGCGCGAGTTCCGCCTGCCGCGCTTCGCCCATGCGGCTGTCGATTGCCGCGACGGACAGCGCGCCGGCGATATGGCCGTCGGGATATCGCACCGCCATGCCGATCGCCCAGGAATTCTGCAGAACTCGACCCGGGTTCAAGGCGTAGCCCCGGCTGCGCGCAAAGGCGATGTCCTGTGCGAAAGCTTCGCTCGTATAGGCAGGATAGTGCTCGGCAAGAATTGCCTGATTGGTGTCCAGGATCCGGGCAATCTCGGCATCGTCGAGGGCGGCGAGCATGGCCATCGCACCCGCGCCAACGCCGAGCGGATGGCGATGGCCCGGGTCAAGGGCATGGGTGCGGATGGGAAATGCGCCTTCCTCGCGATGCAGGCAGACCGAATAGTCGCCGCGCCGGATCGACGCGAAGCTCGTATCGCCGCTCGTCTTCGACAGGCTGGCAAGGCTCTCCAGCGCGCAGTCGAGGAACCCGAAGCGCCGGGATGCGAGCACACCCAGCACATAGGCCTCTTCACCGAGGAAATAGCGCCTCGTGACCGGGTCCTGTTCGACGAGCCGGGAGCGAATCAGGGCGAGCACCAGACGGCGCGCCGTCGGCCGGTTGAGACCGCTGCCCTCGACGATGGCGGCGAGGGAGGCGCCCTTCTCGCAATGGCGCCCGATCAGCGACAACAGCGTCAGAGCCCGATCGACGCTCTGCGCTCCGCTGCCTTCCGGGGCCATTCTTTCCAGCGTATCCAAGCCCTGCTCCGTCCAGATTATGGACATCTTTCTCGGATGCGCATTGTCACGGAAGCGAAATGAACTTGCAAGCACCCTTCTGGAATGGCAACCTTGGCGAATTCGTTGGCGCCGCATGTCCATAATATGGATGCCATGGGAGAAGATGGTCGGCGCCCCTGCCATTTCGATCCGGGAGGAAATTGGATGAAACTGAAGCAACTCGCCGCCGCGGCGGCCCTTGCCGCCGCCTTCGCGGCCACTGCCCTGTCGCCGGTGAACGCCGAGACGTTCCGCCTGTCCCACAACACCAACGACACGACGACCTGGCAGAAGGGCGCCGAGAAGTTCAACGAGCTTCTTCAGGAAAAGTCCGGCGGCGAGATGGACGTGCGCATCTTCCCGATGGCACAGCTCACCGGCGGCGACCAGATGAAGCAGGCCGAGATGGTCGGCCGCGGCGCGCTCGACTTCGTCGTCACCTCGGCGATCAACGTCACGCCGCTGGTACCGGAAATGGCGGTCTTCTCGCTCCCCTATCTCTACACCGACTATGACGACGTCGACGCGACGACCTCGGGCGAGCCGGGCGAGCGCATGACGGAGATCATGGCCGAGCACGGCATCGTGGTCCTCGCCTGGGGCGAGAACGGCTTCCGCGAGGTGACGAACAACGTCAAGCCGGTGAAGGCCCCCGCCGATCTGGAAGGCCTGAAGATGCGTGTCGCCGGGCCGATGTATATCGACGTGATGAACGCGCTTGGCGCCAACCCGCAGCAGATGCAGTGGTCCGAGACCTTCTCGGCCCTTCAGCAGGGCGTGGTCGACGGCCAGGAAAACCCGATCGGCGCCGTCATCATCCCGCAGCGGGTCTACGAGGTGCAGAAGTACCTGACGACCTGGCACTACTCCTACGATCCGATCTTCGTCGGCGTGTCGCAGAAGCTCTGGGACAGCTGGGACGACGAGACCAAGGAGATGGTCCGCTCGGCCGCCCAAGAGGCGATGACCTACCAGAAGGAAATCACCCGCGAAGATACGGCGAAGGGCGTCGATTTCCTGAAGGAAAAGGGCATGGAAATCTACGAGCCGAGCGCGGAGGAGATCGACGCGTTCCGCCAGGCGACCCAGCCGGCTTTCGACACCTGGGCCGAGAAGGTCGGCCCGGACCTCGTTTCGCTGTTCCAGAACGCGATCGAGGGTGAAGGCAACGGCGAAAACGCCCAATCGAACTGACCCCCTCGGGACCGATCGCCCGGGCGATCGGTCCCGATTTTGAATTTCAAGAACAATCGTACTATCCGGTGGCGGCCGTATTTCGCGGCAATGCCGTCAGCTTTCCGCCCACCGCCCCATTCCTGACGAGACCGACATGCGTCACCTCCTCGACGAGGCGGAAAAGATCGTCTGCGCCGTGATCTTCCTCGCGATGACTGCCCTCGGCTTCGTCAATGTCGTCGTGCGCTATCTGACGAGCTATTCCTTCGCCGCCACCCAGGAACTCCTGCTCGACGGCTTTCTGCTTTTGACGGTGTTCGGCGCCGCTGTCGCGGCCCGGCGGGGTGAGCATCTGGCGGTGACGCTTCTGACGGACTCGCTGCCCCGCGAGGCAAGGCGCGTCGCCATCGCGATTTCCGGCCTCCTGTCGGTCCTGCTCCTCGCACTTGCGGCCTGGTACACCTTCGGTCTCGTCCAGAACCAGTATGAGAGCGGCATCACATCCTCGGGCATGCAGATCCCCGAATGGTACGTCTCGGTCGGGCTCCCGATCGGCTTTGCCCTGATCGCGATCCGGCTCGTCCAGGCCGGATTGGCGGAATGGCGGCAGGCGGGCGCGACGGCCATTTACGGGCCGGGTGACGGCAAGGGAGAGATCTGACGTGCTCGGCCTCGATCCCGGCACCGAGATGGTGATCCTGTTCTTCCTCTTACTCGCGCTGAGGGTTCCGGTCGCCTTCTCGCTCGGCCTCTCTTCGCTTTATGCCATGTGGCAGATCGGATTCGGGCTCGATCTCGTCGGCGACCTCCTGTCGAGCGGCATCGCCAAGTTCTCGCTGCTCGCGATTCCCTTCTTCATCCTTGCCGGCACCCTCATGGGCACGGTCGGCATCGCCGAGCGGATGATCCGTTTCTTCCGCGTCCTGGTCGGCTCGCTCCCCGGCGGGATGGGTGTCGTCGGCACCGTGGTCTGCCTGTTCTGGGGCGCAGTGTCCGGCTCGGGGCCGGCCTCGGTCGCTGCGATCGGCCCCTTGATCATCCGCGGCATGGCAGAAGACGGCTATCCCCGCCCCTTCGCCGCCGCCCTCGTCTGCACGGGCGCGGCGCTTTCGATCGTCATTCCGCCCTCGATCGGTCTCGTCATTTACGGCGTCATCGCCGACACCTCGATTGCCCAGCTCTTCATCGCCGCGATCATCCCCGGCCTGGTGATGGGCGTCTCGATGCTTCTGGCACTGCCCTTCGCCGGCAAGGCGCGGCATGCGGCGCATCTCGAATCCTCCGACGGCGGCCTCGCGGCGATCGCCCCGGCTCCCTACGAAGGCATGGGCTATGGAGCGCGGCTCGGACGCTCGTTCATTGACGCCTTTTGGGGCCTCTTGACGCCAGTCGTCATCCTCGGCGGCATCTATGGCGGCGTCTTCACGCCCACCGAAGCCGCGATCGTCGCTACGGTCTACGCGCTCTTCGTCGGCCTCTTCATCTACCGAACCCTATCCATCGGAACACTCTACGCCGCCCTCGTCGAGGCGAGCGCCTCCTCGGCCGTGGTCATGTTGGTCGTCACCTTCGCCAGCCTGTTCGGCTGGGTGGTGACCGTGGACGATCTCGTCGGCAAATATTCCAGCGCTCTGCTGGCCTTGAGCGACAATCAATGGGTGATCCTCGCCGTCATCATGCTGGTCGTGCTGATCGCCGGCATGTTCATGGACGCGATCACCATCATGTTCATCGCCCTGCCGATCTTCCTGCCGGTCGTCCACCAGCTTGGCTGGGACCCGGTCTGGTTCGGCGTGGCGCTGATGGTCAATCTTGCCATCGGCCTGTTCACGCCGCCCGTCGGCATCAACCTCTTCGTCGCCGCGAACATCACCCGCATGTCGCTCGAACGGATCGCGGTGGGCGCGGTGCCCTTCCTGATCGCAAGCCTTGCCGGCCTCGCCATCATCGCCGCCTTCCCGGAACTCTCGCAAGTGCTGCTCGCCTGGATGCAGTGACCAGCCCCTGCAGAGAAGCGCACCCCAGGTCTTGAGAGGAGCCGAACGTCCAAGCGCTGACGGCAGGTTCCGCGAGGATCAGTCGAGCCGGCGGCCCTCGTCCGGGTCGCAGCCTCTTGTCAGAACGCCCGCTTCCAGTGGCCGAGGCATCCACTCGGAGGCAGACACATCTCGCCCTCCCCGCGCATTACAGCATGGCGCCCAGAAGCCCAGGGTCCATCCATCCGCCTCATCGCATGGCGACTGGCAATGGGCCCGGCCCGCGGTCTCCGGCAAGCTGACAGTCGGTCTCCGAGCGCAAACGGAAAGAGCGAAGTCGTTTGCCACGACTCCGCTCTGGGGTCTTGTGACGGGAAACGCTGGTTCGTCAGAAGACGAAGTCGTTGGCGTCGAGATCGGCGATGTTGACGTCGGTGAGGGTGATCGTGTTCGCCCCGTCGGTGATCACGGCATCGGCGCCGACCTGGGAGAGATGATTGGCGGAAAGGTCGGCGAAGTCGGTGATGTTCGTCACGGCGGACAGGTCGATCTTCTCGAAATTGTTGAACTCCTCGAAGTCTGTGATCGTGTCCTGACCGAAGCCATTTTCGTAGACGAAGAGGTCGCCGTTGAAGCCGCCGGTGAGGACGTCATTGCCGGCGCCGCCGGTCAGCGTGTCGAAGCCGACGTCGCCGAAGAGCGTGTCGTTGCCATTGCCGCCGAGAAGCGTGTCGTCCCCGGCAAAGCCGCGCAGCGTGTCGAAGCCGTTGCCGCCGCTGAGCACGTTGACGCCGTTGTCGCCGGACAGCGTGTCGAAGAACGAGGAACCGGTCAGGTTCTCGATGCCGGTCAGCGTGTCGCCTTGAGCATGGCCACCGGAGGCGGTGCCGCCGCGCAGGTCGATCGTCACGCCGGCGTCGGAGTCGGCGTAGCTCGCGGTGTCGATGTCGGCGCCGCCATCGAGCACATCGCCCCCGGCCCCGCCGACGAGAAGGTCGTCGCCGCCATCGCCCATGAGATTGTCGTTGCCGTTGCCTCCGAAGAGCTCGTCGTTGCCGCCGAAGCCGCGAAGCGCGTCGAAGCCGTTCTCGCCGCGAAGGATGTTGGCTTCGCCATTGCCGATGAGCGTGTCGAAGAAGGACGAGCCGGTGAGGTTCTCGATATTGGCCAGCGTGTCGCCCGCGGCATGGCCGCCGAAGGCGTTGCCGTTGCGCAGATCGACCGAAACGCCGGCATTGGAGTCGGCGTAGCTTGCCGTATCGATCCCGTCGCCGCCGTCGAGCACATCCGCGCCGGCCCCGCCGACGAGAAGATCGTCGCCGGTGTCGCCCATGAGGGTGTCGTTGCCGTTGCCACCGAAGAGTTCGTCGTCGCCGCCGAGACCCCGGAGCGTGTCGAACCCGTTCTCGCCGCTGAGGATGTTGGCCTGGCTGTTGCCGATGAGCGTGTCGAAGAAGGCCGAGCCGGTGAGGTTCTCGATATTGGTCAGCGTGTCGCCCGCGGCGTGGCCGCCGAAGGCGTTGCCGTTGCGCGGATCGACCGCGACGCCGGCATCGGAGCCGGCGTAGCTCGCCGTATCGCTGCCGGTTCCGCCGAACAGCTTGTCCGCCCCGGCGCCGCCGTTCAGCGTGTCGTCGCCCGCGCCGCCGGCAATCTGGTCATCGCCGCCGCCGCCATTGATCTCG
Source organism: Jiella marina (assembly GCF_024359545.1). GTDB lineage: Bacteria > Pseudomonadota > Alphaproteobacteria > Rhizobiales > Rhizobiaceae > Jiella. Next base: position 134,591 of record NZ_JAKQZG010000007.1, on the reverse strand, counting down.
TCGTCGATGGACGAACCGGTGATCGACTCGGCGTCGTCGTCGCCGTTGATGACGAACCGGTCCTCGGGAATACCGTTCACGACCTTACCTGACAGGTCGAGGCTGGCGGCGTCGCCCATGGCGATCCGGATGGCAAGATCACCGGAGCCGCCGCGATCACGAAGGCTGATTGTCGAGAAGCCGTTGATCTGGTCGGCGGTGAAGGAAAAGGACGAATCGCCGTTCAGGTTCCTGAAACTGAGCGTCTCGAGCGAGACGAGCGCATTGTCTGTGAAGTCCTCGACCCCGTCGGTGAAGATGTCGAGGGTGTCGTTGCCTGCTCCGCCGTCGAAGGTCGCATCCGCGAGGCGTCCACTGCCGTTCGGATGGACGGACAGGATGTCGTCACCCTCGTCGCCAAAGAGATCAATATTGCCGCGCGCGGTGAGCGTGTCGTTGCCGTCGCCGCCATGCAGTTCGCTTGCGCCGGCCGATTCCAGATTGTCGCCGAAGGCGGAGCCAATGATGATCTCGATATTGGAGATCCGGTCGCCTTCCGCGTCGCCGCCGCTGAGCGCATTGCTGTTGAAAAGGGGGGTGCGGACTGCGGCGCTCGAATTGGCATAGGTCAGCGTGTCGATGCCGTCGCCGCCATCGATCGTATCTGCGCCCGCGCCGCCCTCGATCGTGTCGTCGCCGTCACCGGCGTTGATCGTGTCGTTGCCGCCGCGGCCCTCGATGACGTTGGCGCCGGCCGTGCCGGTGATCGTGTCGTTGCCGTCGCCGGAGATCAGGTTCTCGAAATTGGCCACGGTGTCGATGGAACCTCCCGTGGTATAGGTGCCGGCCGCGAGGTCGATGGTGAAATTGGCGGTTTCCGTGTTCTGGTTCAGATCGAGCGTGTCGATCCCGTCGCCGCCATCCACGGTGTCAGAGCCCGCGCTGAGATCGAAGATCACGAGATCGTCGCCATCGCCGGCGAAGACGTCGTTGAGGTTTCCGACCTCGGTTATGATGTCGTCGAAATCGGTACCGATGACGGTCTCGATGGAGGACACCGAGGCAACGGTGGTGCCGAGCGTTGCCTGATCATCGCGATAGATCACAGCCTGACTGGCGCCGGAGAGATCGAGCGTGTCGGCCCCGTTTCCACCGTTGATCGAGGAGGTGAAGCCCAGATCCTGCAGGATGAAGGTATCGTTGCCATCACCCCCTGTTGCGGTGTCGTTGCCGTCACCGAGCGTGATCGTGTCGTTGCCGTTTCCACCATCGAGGGTATCGTCGCCGCCGCGCCCGTCGAGAGTATCCGCACCGTTGTTGCCAATCAGCACGTTCGCGCCATCATCGCCGAAGATCGTGTCGGCGCCGCCGCCGCCGGTTGCGTTCTCGATCGAGATCAGCGTGTCCGTTCCGCGGCCGGTCGATGTGCCGGCGGCCAGGTCGATCACCAGGTCGGGTCCCGAACCCTCGTAGCTGACGGTGTCGTTGCCCTCACCGCCATCGACAGTGTCGTCGCCAAGACCCGGCTTGAAGAAGTTGTCGCTGTCATCGCCAATGATCGTATCGTCGCCATCGCCGGTGATGACATTCTCGATGGACACCAGGGAGGCCACCACATCCGGGCCCAGCCCGCCTGCAGTCACAGTACCGGCCGTCAGATCGACTGTTAAGGCAGCTAGGTTCAAGTCCGAAATGTCGAGCGTATCAACGCCGGCGCCGCCGTCGACGAGCTGTACGATCGGGTCGTTAACATTCGTGCCTGTGAAACCGAGGACGTCATCGCCATCGCCGCCATAGAGCATGTCGCGGCCTAAGCCGCCGAAAATCCGGTCATTGCCGGCACCGCCGTCGATTACATTGGTGCCGCCGTCGCCGGTCAACGTATCGTCGAAAGCCGAACCGATGATATTCTCGGTATTCGTCAGCGTATCGGCGCCGGCGGCGCCCGAGGACGTGCCTGCTTCCAGATCGACCGTGACGCCGCCGGAAGCGCCGGCATAGCTGGCCGTGTCGATGCCGTCCCCGCCGTCGATCGTGTCGTCACCGAGGCCGGCCTCGATCTCGTTGTCGCCGGCGTCGCCGGTGATCGTGTCGGCGTTGTCGGAACCGATGACGTTCTCGAAGCCCGATATGGTGTCGTTCTCGGCGTCGCCGCCGGAAACGGTCTGGTTGAGGAGATCGACCGTCACGCCGGCGGCCGACCGGGCATAGCTGAGCGTGTCGGTACCGTCGCCACCGGACAGTGTGTCGCCACCGGCGCCGCCCTCGATGACATTGTCGGTGGCGTCGCCGGTGATGTCGTCGGCATTGTCGGAGCCGATGACGTTCTCGATGTCCGTCAGCGTGTCGCCCTCGGCATGACCGCCGGCGACCGTGCCGGCCGCCAGATCAACGGTGATGCCGCTGCCGGACGCCGAATAGTCGACGGTGTCCGAGCCTTCGCCGCCATTGAGTTCGTCGCCGCCGGCGAGACCGGCGAGAACATTGTCGCCGGCATCCCCGGTCAGGACGTCGCCGCGCGCCGAGCCGACGAGGTTCTCGATCCCGGTCAGCGTGTCGCCCTGCGCATCGCCGCCGATCCCGGTGCCGCGGGCAAGGCTGACATCGACGGCGCCCGACGATGTCGAGTAGTCCGCCGTGTCGTTGCCGCCGCCGCCGTCGATCGTGTCGGCGCCGCCGCCGCCCGTAATGACATTGTCGAAATCGCCGATGGCCGTCAGCACGTTGTTGCGGCCGCTGCCGACGATATCGTTGCCGCCGCCGGTCTCGACGTTCTCGATCCCGATCAGAAGGTCGCGCGCTTCGCCATTGGCCGTGATCATGCCCCGCGCGAGGTCGATGACGCGCGTGTTCTCGCCCGGATCAATGTCGAAGACGAAAGTATCGGTCCCGGTGCCGCCGATCCAGATATCCTGGCTCCCACCGCTCGTGTTGCTGAGCTTGACGAGACGGTCATTGCCGTGACCTCCGTCGATGATATTGACGACACCGGAGTTGGCTTGATCGGAAATGACGTCATCGCCGTCGCTGCCGATCACGTTCTCGAAGCCGGAGAATGAATCGCCCTCGGCATCGCCGCCGCTACCGGTTCCCGCATTCAGGTTGACTTCGACGCCGTCTGCCGAAGCGGAATAGTCCAGAGTGTCGATGCCGCTGCCGCCATTCATGGTGTCGGCGCCGCCGAGGCCGGCGATCAGATCGTCGCCGGATCGGCCCTCGATGACATTGTCGCCGGCGTCGCCGGTGATCGTGTCGGCGTTGTCGCTGCCGATCACGTTCTCGACGCCAATGAGCGTGTCGTCGCCCTGACCGGTCGCGGTGCCCGCGACAAGGTCCACGACGACCCCGTCGGCGCCTTCGAACGCGGCCGTATCCAGGCCGTCGCCGCCATTGAGCGTGTCGTTTCCGGATCCTCCCTCGAGCTGGTCGTCGCCCTGACCGCCGGTCAGCGTGTCATTGCCCGCGAGGCCGATCAGAAGGTCGTCGCCGGCACCGCCGTCGAGCACGTCGTCGCCGGACGTCGCCGTGCCCGTGGCGGCGTGGCCTGTCACCGAGACGTTGACGGCGAAGCCCTCCCCGGCGTCGAACTCTCGATCGCTGAACTGCTGCATCTGGAAGACATAGGTGCCGGCCTCCGTCGCGGTGAAGGTCAGGAAGGAATCCAGGCTGCTGGTGCTGCCGAGACCGCCGTCGCTCGTAGAGCTGTCGTCGTCGTCTGCGACGATGCTGCCGTCCGGCGCGAAGAGTCTGATCATGGTGTCGACGTTGCCGCCGAACGAGGAATTGTTACCGAAATCGACGTCCAGCGTGATGGTTTCTCCCGCGCCGAGCGTGACCGAGAAGAATTCGAACTCTCCCTCGGTGGCTTCGACGAAGAGGGTCGTGTGCGGCACGCTGGAGTCGCCGACGAGCGGATTCTCGGACGTCGACCACAGCGCCGGATCGTCGATGTTGAGCGCGGTCTCGAAGGTATTGTTCGCGACTGTTTCATCGACCGAGAGGCTGCTGATTTGATCGCCGATCAGGATGTCATTGCCGTCGCCGCCATCGAGCGTGTCGTTGCCGCCTCCGCCGTCGATCGTGTCGTCGCCCGCGCCGCCGTCGATCACGTCGCGCTCGGAACTGCCGGTGATCGTCTCCGCGTCACCGTCGCCGGTGATGGTAATGAATTCTCCGTCACCATTATTGGCCACGGTGCCCCATTGCTGAAATGTCCATCCCGACAGGTCGAGGCTGGTAGCGTCACCCATTGCAATGGATATGAGATCCTTTTTGTCCGTGCTGTCGTTTCCGTCGATGAGCAACGTGCTCGACAGGCCGGCGCCGCCGACCTGCGAGGCGGAAAGGCTGACCGTCTTGATATTCTCATCAAAGCCCCCTGTATCCGCTGCGAATTCGATTTCCTCAATCGAGAGAAAACTGGTGCCGGTCAGGTCATATGCATTCTGCACGTCATCCGCCGTCCGGAGCAGGAGCCGGTCGCTGCCGGCGCCGCCGTCCATCGTGGCGCCGGCGAAATCTTCCGTCGGAAGGATGTCGAAGGTATCGTTGCCTTCCCCGCCATGGAGGAAGTCTGCACCGCCCAGACCGATCAGGGTGTCGTTTCCCGCGCCGCCGCTGAGCACGTTCGCGCCTGTGGTGCCCGCAAGCGTGTCGTCATGCGCGGACCCGGTAAGGTTCTCGAAATTCACGAATGTATCGCCCGCAGCGTCGCCGCCGGTCGCGGTCCCGTCGCTCAGCCGGACGACGACGCCCTGCGCCGAGCCGGCATAGCTCAGCGTGTCGATGCCCTCGCCGCCGTCCATGTCGTCGGCGCCGGCGCCGCCCTCGACTGTATCGTCGCCCTCGCCGCCGTCGATCGTGTCGTCGCCGCCCAGGCCGAAAATGGCCTCGTCGAACACGGTGCCGTCGATGACGTCGTTGCCGTCCGTCCCCTCGATGTCGGCGGCAAAGACGCGCTGCATGACCACGTCATCGAAGGTGTCCGGATCCGTCGACCTCCAAGTGACAACCCAGCCGACGCCGTCCAGTGCTGTGACCGAAGCGTCTCTCTGACTTCCTTCGGTCGTCACATTGACGAGGGTTTCCGTTCCGACGGGATCGCCGTTCGCGGCGAAACGCTGCATGTAGACGCCGTCCTGGTTGCCTCCCGAGTGCCAGACGACGACCCAGCCGCCATCGGGCAGTCCCGTGACCTCGGGTGTGCTCTGGAAGCTGGCCGTTGTGGTGTTGACCCCGGTCTGGGAGCCGACGGCATCGCCGTCGCTGTCATAGCGCTGCTGAAAGATACCGTTCTGGTCGCCGTCCGGGTCAGCCCACGTCACCACCCAGCCACCATCGGCAAGGGCTGTGACTGTAGGGTTGGAGTTGGGTCCACCAGCAATGGAGTTGACCTGGGTCTCGCCGCCCACCGGATCGCCATTCGCATCAAAGCGCTGCTGCTCCACGTTGCCGATACCGCCGCCTACGTTCCACACGACAACCCAGCCCCCATCGGGCAGGGCTTCGATATCATTCACGAAGTGCCGGCCCGATGTGGTCGTGTTGACGTGGACTTCGCCACCGACCGCATTGCCTTCTGCATCAAAAACCTGCTGGAACACCTGTTCGTTGAATCCATTTCTATGCCAGGCGACGACCCAGCCTCCGTCCTCGAGCGCGGTTGCAGTCGCACCGCGAAGATCGCCGCTGACCGTGTTAATCTGCGTTTCGCCGCCCACCGCGTTGCCGTCGGCGTCGAAGCGTTGCTGCACGATGTCGCCACGATCGTGAATGATCATCCAACCGCCATCGGCAAGCGGCACGGCCGACGTGTTAGAATAGAAGGCGTCCGGATCGCCAACTTGCGTTTCCGGTCCGACCGGGTTGCCGCTGGCATCGAAGCGCTGAAAAAGCGTGCGGCTGAACTCGTTGCCTGATTCTTCGTTGTCCGCAGTCCAGACGGCAATCCAGCCGCCAGCCGGCAGCAGCGTGATGCTCGGATCGAAGGCCGCCTCGGCCACTGTGGTGCTGACGGGCGTTTCGGCATTTCCGGTTGCGCCGGTGATCGTGGTCGCCGCCGCGGCCGCATTCTGCACGGAATTGGTCTCAGACATGTTCGTCTCCGTTCAAGGGTTCCTGGCGCACAGATGACGGCGCCCGTTCTTCAGGAAGCTGCAGGCGGACCGACCGCAGCCGAATGGAGGCGGGATCATGCGAAACCGTTCGCCATGACTCCGCTCTGGAGGCCTTTGGGAGCGAGACGATCGTTCGTCGGAAGACGAAGACGTTCGCGTCGAGATCGGCAATGCTCACATCGTTGAGCGTGATCGTGTTCGCCCGATCGGTGATCACGGCATCGGCGCCGGCTGTCAGGGATGATCGACGGGAAGGTCGGTTCGGTCTGTGACGTGCGTCACAGCGGACAGGTCGATCTTCTTGCAATCGTCGAGCTCTTCGAATTCGGCGATGACGCCCTGTCCGAAGCCACTCTTGCAGAAGGAGGTACAGAGGTTGACGCTGTCGGTGAGCGTGTCGTCCGGCCTGATCGACCAGCGGTCGATGCCTGCCGCACCGATGATCGTGTCTGTCTCACCGGCTGCCTGCATGGCATGCCGTTCGAACATTGTGTCTGGCATTGTCGTCTTCCGTTCGGGACTTGTGGCAAGCGCCACCGGTTGCATGGTCGTGACGATGCAGGCGCGACCGAGCGCACCGGGAGCAAGCGCTTCCGGGCTGGGGTCGATCTCTCTCTGGACGCCGTATCGTTTCGAGCGGCCGGGAAGGGCCTCATTCTGCCGGAGGGGGTGCCAAGGCTCGCTACCCTTCGCCCCGATTTGCATGTTGGGAGCGACCGAGGGTCCCCTCCGGCGACGGATATTTCGCAAGGGAAGCTTGCCTCCCCTTGCCGTCATTAACAACGGTCTCGAGACGAGATTGCACGGAATGCGAAATCATGTGCACGATCTGGGAGTCGCGGGCTGGTTGAGGAGCCGATCGCGATCGTCAGACCGACTGCGCCTTCTGTCGAAAGAGAGCGACGTCTTTCCGGCGGGCCGAATGTCGGCGGAAAGGCCTGCCGTCGCTCAACGCGGATCAACGCAAGGGAAACAGGTGGCAAAATGGCCAATACGGCTCTTCAGGCGTGGCAAGACGCGATAGGCGCAGGCTCTTTTTGCTTCATCCTTGGGAATTTCAGGTCTGAAAGCCATGCTCATCGAAATCGTCCTGCCGGTCATTCTGGCCGTGATCATGTTCTCGCTCGGCCTCGGGCTGCGGCCGGCGGACTTCTGGCTGGTGTTCGTGCAGCCACGAGGCTTTGCGATCGGCGCGTTCAACCAGATGATTGTCGTGCCGGTGACCGCTTTCGTGCTGGCAAAGCTGTTTGGCCTGAACGGCGAAATGGCTCTCGGATTGATGATCCTCGCAGCCTGCCCGGGCGGTGTCCTGTCGAACGCGGCAAGCCAGTTCGCTGGCGGGAACGTGGCTCTCTCGATCTCGCTGACGGCTGTCATTTCGCTCGTGTCGGTGATCACGCTACCCCTCGTCGTCGCAGCCAGTGCGGCTCACTTTCTCGGAGCCGAAGCGGCGTCGATCCATGTCGCCACGCTCGGAGGGAAGGTCTTCGTGTTGACGGCCGTGCCCGTCGGCCTGGGAATGGCCTTGAGGCGCTTCTCCCCCCGCCTGGTCCGGAAATCATCGCCGTGGATCTCGCGCCTCGCCTTCCTGCTCTTTCTCCTGCTGATCGTCGCCGCGCTCGTGGCGAACTGGGATGCGTTCGCGTCCAATCTTCGAACTCTGGGGCCGGCGCTCGTCTCCTTGAATGCGCTGCTTCTCGCGATTGGATTGGCAAGCGCGTCCCTCGCGGGCCTGAAGCCGATGGATGCCACATCCATCGCGATCGAGTCGGGAACCCAGAACGGGGCTCTGGCCATCGCGGTCGGATTGATGGTGGTCGGTGCCGACGGCGGACTCCCGGCAACGACGCTACCAGCCGTCGTCTACTCGATCACCGCCTGGCTGCTCACCCTGCCATTCGTCTTGTGGAGGCGAGGCCAGTCGCGAACACCAAGGACCAGCAACGTCAGCGGGACGGTTTCTTGAGGAGGGTACGATCCAAAACCGTATCGCCGCGCCCGGACCCGAGGAGAAACGAGAAGCACCTGTCGGAAAGTGCGTCGCACGCAGCATGCCTTGGTTAGGCTAACCTGCATCGGTGCTTTTCATTCGCCACCAACCCGCGCAGAATGATTACGAGGACATACCATGGAAAATGCACCATGAAATTGCGCGAGACGCTGGTCGACGACCACAAGCGCGTTCCCAGCCTGAAATTCTCGACAGCGGGCTTGGACACGCGGCATCAGTTCGACGCCTGGGCTGAATTCACCTCGTCCATGTGTGATCTGAAACCGGTCACGGCACCTGCCGAAGGCTTCGAGGCGAGTTCGGCCTCCTACCATCTGGGCAAGTTGCAGCTGACCTCCTTTCAGCTTTCGCCGATGGATTTCAGATACACGCGCGAAATCCAGCGCCGATCCGGATTCGACCACTGGTGCCTGAGTGCCCTCACGAAGGGGCCTGTGGGCTACGAAAGCCAGGATGCCGAATTCAGGATATCGACCGGCGAGCTGATGCTCCATTCCTATGCCAGCCCGTTTTCCGGCTTGATGGACAAGACCAATTACAGCGGCATCTTCTTCAGCCGGGACGATTTCTGGGATATTGCGGATCACCTCGACAGCGCGGCGCACCGACTGGTCCAGGGACCGATGTCCCAGATCGTCAGGGACTTCGTGGTTTCCCTTGCCCATCGGGCCGAGGGTCTGACAACGGAGGACGCGCGCTCCGTCAGCGAGGCGTTCGGGCATCTGCTGCGAGCGATGATCGCGCATACGCCAACGGCGCAGGAAGCGGCGAAGGCGCCGGTCGACGCGGTTCAGTTCGATCGCGCCCGTCGGTACATCAATGCCAATCTGAAATCGCCCGAACTCGTGCCCGATAGGATCTGCGCGAGCATCGGAGTCTCGAGACGCCAGCTCTACTATCTCTTCGAGCAGCAGGGCGGCGTCGCCACCTATATCCGCAATCGTCGACTTGCAGCCTGTTACGATGCATTGTCACAGCAGGCGAACACGAAGCCTATCGGCGTCGTGGCCTACGAGTATGGCTTTACGAACCTCAGCTCGTTCTACCGCCAGTTTTCCGCTCGGTACGGGTGTAACCCCAGCGAAGCCCGCGCGGCGGCCCAGCATGGCGTTGTGCCTTCCACCAAGGATTTCACCTTTCTGGATTGGCTGCGAAGCACGGAAAAAGGTTGATCTGTCAGCGGATCGAGATGTTCGATCCGGGAGTATTCGAGCCGTTCGGGCGAGCAGAGCCTGTGTCCGGACTCCTTTCGGTCATCCCGATCCTCCTCGCGGGAGAATGCCTTCGTTCAAGCGTCGGAAGGGTTGAAACGAAGATGGCCTTGTCCGAGCTGTCCGAAACCTGCAGTGTTTCCAACAGCGACGGGGACGGCGATGCATGAACTGTCGATCTGCGAAGGAATCCTGTCGATCATCGAGGATCAGGCGAAAGAGCAGGCTTTTTCCCGCGTCAGACGTGTCCGGCTGGAGGTTGGCCCCTTTTCGGGTGTCGAGATCGAGGCGCTGCGGTTCGGCTTCGATGTCGTCACCCGGTCTTCGGTTGCCGAAGGCGCCGTGCTCGAGATCTTCGAACCGCCGGGCGCCGCCTGGTGCATGAGCTGCAGCCAGACGGTGCCGCTCGAAAACCGGTATGATCTCTGTCCGGTCTGCGGATCGCATCAGTTGCAGGTCACCGGAGGGACCGAACTGCGGATCCGCGACCTGGAGGTCGATTGACGGTCCGGGTCAAAGGTCGAGGAGAAACAGGAGCGCAGCCATGTGTGTCGCCATCCCGGCCCGGGTGGAAAGGCTTGAAGACAATGCGGTCGCCATTGTCTCGATCGAGGGCGTTGCCAAGCCGGTTTCCACGGCGCTGCTCGATGACGTCGCGGTCGGCGACCACCTCCTGGTCCATGCCGGCTACGCGCTGGAAAAGCTCAGCGCAGAGGAGGCCGGGCGGACGCTCGCGCTGATGGCGGAGGCCGGGATGCTGGGAGCGCCCGGAGACACAGCCGAAGGCGCGCCATGACCCGGCGAATGCCGCTGACCATGCCATGATCGGAGCGGTCGCCCTACCCTGATCCCGAGCCACCGTCCTGTTCGCTGCAAAACTCGGAATACCACTGACAGAAGAACGCCTCGGCGCTATCGATGTTGTGCCGTGCCTCTTCGCTCAGCCCCTCTCGGACGTCGCCGAAGACGGATCCGGAAATGCCGAGCACAAAGGCTTCGGGTGCGCGACCGTAAAGGGTCCCGGCAAGGGAGAGAACAGCTGCCGGGCTGAGGCTGTGACTGGCGATACTCGCGGTCTCGGCGGGCTTTACCGGAGCGAAGAAGAAGGGCTCACTCCTCTCCAGCGAAGCATCCACGAAGACCACGCCGTCCGCCTCCGCGACCGCCAGAGCATGTTCCACCGTCAACTGATAGTCGGCATCGACACTCAGGCCGGCCAGGCGCCGCGCCTCGATCCGGGCGGCGAAGGCGGGCCCCAGCCCGTCATCGCCCCGTCCCTGATTGCCATATCCGATCAGGAGCAACGAGACGCCCCGTCAGGCGGACTGACTGCGGCTGGCGACAAGCCGGTTCTCCGCATCGAAAAGCTCGACCTGAAGCGGCATCTGGCCGAGCGCGTGGGTGGCGCAGGACAGGCACGGATCGTAGGCGCGCACCGCCACCTCGATATGGTTCAGCATCCCCTCGGTGATGTCCACGTGCCCGGAAAGATGCTTCACCGCCACGTCCTTCACCGCGCGGTTCATGCCCTCATTGTTGTGGGTCGTCGAAACGATCAGGTTGCAATAGGTGACCTGATCGTTCTCATCGACCTTGTAATGGTGGATGAGATTGCCGCGCGGCGCCTCGATGACGCCGATCCCCTCTTCCCGGCGCTCGCCGGTCGCCTTCAGATCGGTGCCCTGCAGATCCGGATCGTGCAACAGGTCGCGGATCGTCTCCACGCAATGCACGACTTCGATCATGCGGGCCCAATGATTGGCGAGGATCGAATTGTTCGGGCGACCCTGGGTCACCGCCATCAACTCGTCCCGCGCGGCATTGGCGAGCGGCGTGTCGATGAAGCTGGCCGTATTCATGCGCGCCAGCGGCCCGACCCGATACCAGCCGGTATCGGGACCCATCTCCCGAATGAACGGGAACTTCATGTAGGACCAGGAGCGCACGTCCTCGATCAAGACGTCGTAGTATTTCGAATAGTCGAGCCTGTCGAAGATCGCCTCGCCATTCGGTTTCAAAGCCCGGAACGCGCCGTGATAGAGATCGAGGGCGCCGTCTTCCTCCCGCACGATCGACATGTAGTTCGACGGAAAGGACGCGAAGGCGTCGACCAGTTCCGCGTTCTCGACCGTGTAGTTCTTCGCAAGGGCCAGCGCCTCCTGGCTCCATTCCAGCATGTCGTCGATCTGGGCGAGAAACCGATCCCGCGTTTCGATCGGCAGATTGCGGTTGATGCCGCCCGGAATGGCGCCGGTGCCGTGGATTTTCTTGCCGGCCGTCGCCTCGATGATCTCCTGGCCGAATTTGCGCATCAGGATGGCCCGCCGACCGAGCTCGGGCTGCTCCTTCAGAACTTCGAAAATGTTCCGCTTTTCGGCGGGCGCGCCGAAGCCGAAGAGGAGATCGGGGGCAGCGAGGTGGAAGAAGTGCAGGACATGGCTCTGCATCACCTGGCCGTAATGCATCAGGCGACGCATTTTCTCCGCCGTCGGCGGCAATTGATCGACGCCGCAGATCATGTCCATGGCCTTGGCGGCGGCGATATGATGGCTCACAGGGCAGATGCCGCAAAGCCGCTGGACGATGACCGGCACCTCCCAGAGCAGCCGGCCTCTGATGAAGCGCTCGAAGCCGCGGAATTCGACGATATGCAGCCGCGCCTCGTCGACCTCGTTCTTCTCGTTGAGATGGATCGTCACCTTGCCATGCCCTTCGACACGGGTGACAGGCGAAATCTCGATCAAACGCGATTGGGCCATCGTGCTTCGTCGCCTCTCAATCGAACCGGATTTCTTCGCGCTCGAAGCCGTGGAACCTGCCGGTGAGGAGGCCGCTCAGCGTATCGTAGATGACGTCGCCCGTGGGCGCGCAGCCGGGAATGTTGTAGTCGATCTCGACCACTTCCGAGCAGGGATAGACCTCGTCCAGAAGCAGCGGCAGGGCCGGATCGTTGGGGATGCTGTGGGTCGTGTTGCGAATGTACTTGCCCGAGATATAGGCCTCTTCCAGGCATTCCCTCAACGGGTCGTCGGAATGCATGATGGCGTTGCGCATGGCCGGGAGGCCGCCCATGATCGCGCATTGACCGATGGCGATCAGCACGTCGCAATGGCGGCGGAAATCGCGCAGGACGTGGACGTTTTCCTCGTTGCAGCAGCCGCCCTCGATGATGCCGATGTCGCAGCGCTTCGTGAAACGCTTGATGTCGGTCAGCGGAGAACGGTCGACCTCCACCAGCTTCATCAGCTCGATCAGCCGCTCGTCGATGTCGAGGATCGCCATGTGGCAGCCGAAGCAGCCGGCGAGCGAGGCGGTGGCGATCCGCGCCTTGGGCAGGTCACTCATCGCGCTTGCCCTCGATCTCATGGCCGATCAGCCCCTTGTCGAATTCCCGTTCCCCGATCGGCGTGGTGAAGCCGACGCCCTTGCGGATGATGCAGCCGACCGGACAGACGTCCTTCGAAATGGCATCGTCGGTGATCGCGGCGTCGGTATGGGCGAGATCGGATCCGTTGACTGCGAGGCGGCGGTGGATGCCGCGGCCGACATAGCCGAAGACGCCCTTGTGATCGACGTCTTGGGACGCCCGGATGCAGCGCCCGCAGCTGATGCAGCGGTTCGTATCGAGCGCGATGTCGGGATGCGAGGCGTCGACCCCGCGCGAGGGTTCGAGATAGGGAAAGCGGGTCGGCCCGGTCATGTCGAGGCGGTAGGCCATCGCCTGCAGCTCGCAATTGCCGCTCGCTTCGCAGATCGGGCAGAGATGGTTGCCCTCGTGGAAGAGCATTTCCACGAGATCTCGCCGGAGCTTGGTGATGTGGGGCGTCTCGTTCTCGACCTTGAGGCCGGGCGCCGCCGGCTGCGTGCAGGCGGCGACCGAACGGCCACCGGCCTTCACCGTGCAGACCCGGCAACTGCCCTGATGGCGCAGGCCTTCGTGATCGCAAAGCCGGGGGATGTAGACACCCGCCTCGTCCGCCGCCTCCATGATGGTCTGGCCGGACCTGGCGGTGATTTCCACCCCGTCGATCTCGAAGGTGAAGTCTGATCCGCTCATTGGCCGAAATCCCTGTCGAAGATGTATGACCGGCGTTTGGCGAGCTTGCGCGCGTCGTCGATTGCCGCCTGGATGTCGAACGTCGCGCGGATGCGGTCCTTCGAAGGCTTGGCGAGCGCCGAATAGACCAGCGGGAAATTCTCCATCGTCTCCAGGATCGGGCGCGGCGAGGTCGTGCCGAGCCCGCAACGGCTGGTCTCGATGATCGTGGCGGAGAGATCCTTCAGATATTCGATGTCCTTCGGATTCGCCAAACCCTTGCGGAACTTGCCGATCGCCCGTTGCAGGAAGACGTTGCCGACCCGGCAGGGCGTGCAGTAGCCACAGCTCTCATGGACGAAGAAGGAGATGTAATATTCGACGATCTCGAGGATGTTGCGCTCAGGGCCGAAAATGGTGATCGCGCCGCCGGTCGTCAGATCGTCGAAGGAGAGCCGCCGGTGGAAGCTGTCGCGAGCGATCATCGTCCCGCTCGGACCGCCGACCTGGACGGCGGCGGCCTCCTCGCCGCCCACCAGGCTCAGGAAATCGCGCATGGTCATCCCATAGGCGAGTTCGTAGACTCCGGGATTGAGGCAGTCGCCGGAAACGCTGAAGAGCTTGGTGCCGTGGCTGCCGCCGGCGCCCAGAGCGTGAAACCATTCGGCGCCCCTGTCGAGGATGCGCGCCACGTTGCAGAAGGTCTCGACATTGTTGACCACGGTCGGAAAGCCGAGATAGCCCTTGGTCACCGGGAAGGGCGGGCGCGTCTTCGGCTCGCCGGGCAGGCCTTCGCAGGAGCTGATCAGCGCGCCTTCCTCGCCGCAGATGTAGGCCCCGGCCCCCATCTGGATGCGCAGATCGAAGTCGAAGCCCTCGACGCCCAGGATCGCGGGACCCAGAAGGCCCCGTTCGCGACGCTCCTCGATGACAGATTGGAGGAGCTCGCGCAGATAGACGTATTCGCCGCGCAGATAGAGGACGCCTTCCTTCGCGCCGACCGCCTTCGCAGCGATCGTCATTCCCTCGATCAAAAGATGCGGACGCTCAGTGAGGAGGACGCGGTCCTTGAACGTGCCCGGTTCGCCCTCGTCGGCATTGCAGAAGATGAAGCGCCGTTCGGCCGGTTCCTGGGCCGCGAACCGCCATTTCCGGCCGGTCACGAAACCGGCTCCGCCGCAGCCGCGCAGCCCGCTCGCCTCGACCGCATCGACGATGTCGGCGGGCGCCAGATCGAGCGCCTTGCGCAGGCCGGCATCCTCCGGCACCGGGCCGAGCAGTACGGGGCCGGCATGGCGGATATTGTTGTCGACCATCCGAGTTGCGCGCTCATGCGGTTTCAGCTCGCCAAAGCGCTCGCTGATCAGGGCTTCCGGCGACTTGCCGGATTTCAGCGCCGCCATGATGCCGCGCACCTTTTCGACGGTCAGATTGGTGACGACGATATCGTTGATCATCGCCGCCGGCGCCTGGTCGCAAAGGCCGATGCAGGGCGTGTAGTCCAGCGAAAAGGCGCCGTCGCGCGACGTGTGCCCGAGTTTGATGCCGAGTTCCGTCTCGAAGGCCTCCGTCACCTCGGCAAGACCCGAAAAGCGGTCGACGATATCGTCGCAGAGACGAATGGTGACGCGGCCCTTCGGCGTCAGCGAGAGGAAGGAATAGAAGGTCGCGACGCCTTCGACGGCCACACGCGTCGACCCGGTCTGCTTCGCAACGACGGTCAGGATCTGCGGCGAGATGCAGCGAAAGCGATCCTGCAGATCGCGGAGGATGTCCAGCATCCGGTGCGGATCATTGCCATACCCCTCGCAGACCGCCATGATTTCGGCGTCCGACACCAGGGGCACCTCACAGGCCGGCAGACCCTCATCCATCGGTCAATCCTCCACGGCCCACAAATGCCCTCTCATTCGCTCCGGTCGGGCGGTTCGCGAACACCTTCCCCTTGAGTGCTTTCAAGCACGACCCGGCGTATCGGCCAACGCTCTTCCGATTGCCCCCCCGACCCTGCGACACGGACCAATGCCTTGCAAGCGCTCGACCTTTGCGATCCGGCACGGCGGCCGGGCGAGCGCCAGATCCGCGTTAGAAATCCCCGACGCATCCACGCGATCATCGCCGTAAGTAAAACTGATCGGGCGTTTTGCGGTCAAGCGCTGTGCTGCGATTTCAGCGATTGGATCAGCGTTCCCACAAGCGCTAACGGCGACGGGGTGAAAAGCGCCCCATCGCCGGATTGCCGTCTCAGATCAGACGCCAGCCCGTCGGGGACCGGCGGGCACGCCCACTACGCAACCTGCTGATAGGCAGTCAGAACTGCACTCCACGGGTCAATGCCCCGTCGATCACGAGATTGGTGCCGGTGATGAAACTCGCCGCCGGGCTTGCGAGGAACACGACGCCGTTGGCGATCTCATCTGGCGTCGCCATGCGGCCGGTCGGATTGAGGGCGAGGGAGTCGGCGTAGAGATCAGGATTTCCGGTCTCGATCTGGTTCCATACGCCACCTTCGAAATAGGTATTGCCGGGCGAGACGGTGTTCGCGCGGATGTTCTGCCCGGCAAGCCGGAATGCCAACCCTTGCGTGTAGTGAATGATCGCCGCCTTGAACGCGCCATAGGGACCGGCAGCGAAGTCGATCTCGCGACCGGAGACGCTCGAGATGGTGACGATCGAAGCCGCGTCGCTTTTCGCCAAATAGGGCATCGCGGCGTCGACGAGGCGCACCGTTCCCATCATGTCGGTCTCGAAGCCGGCCTTCCAGCTTTCCTCGTCGCCGCCGACGGCCAGGGCACTCACATTGGCAACGACAATGTCAATGCCGCCAAGGGCTTGTGCGGCGTTGGCGACGAATGTCTCCAGCGCGGCCTTGTCGCTGACGTCGACCGCTTCGCCATACACCGTCGCGCCCTCCGCCTTCAGTGCGGAGACCTCCGCGTCGACCCCGTCCTTGCTGCGTGCGCAGAAGGCGACGGCCGCCCCTTCCGCGACGAGACCCCGCACGATCGACCGGCCGATTCCCTTCGTTCCGCCGGTCACGATGGCCTTCCGGCCCTGCAACTTGAGATCCATGCTCCCACCTCTATCCGTGCCAATATTTTCGAAAGGGATGAGCAGTGCATCGCACGCTCGTACGCGTATAGCGGGGCAGGATTTCTCCTTCTTGGCAAGGGACCAGAAAAAGTTTGAGACGGCAAATATCCGCCGCTTGACAAGCTCCGGGAAACCGGTCAGCCTAAATCCTATGCGCAGAGCAGCGTTGCTCAAAAATGCGCCGCAAGGCATTTCTCGAACATAATAGGCAATGTCGCCCGGACAGCACCCTCGTGCTGACGGGCTTTTTCGCGTTGGGGATCCGAGTTTGACGAAGACGAGCTACCCGATCGGCATTCTGTTCTCGACCACTGGCTCCTACGGCACGGTCGGGCGGACAATGCTGCACGGGGCGCTCATGGCCTGCCGGGAGGTGAACGAGGATCCCGGTTCGGGCGTCATCCTCGAACCGACGATCGCCGATCCCGCCAGCCAGCTTGTCGACTATGCCGACAAGGCCAAGGCGATGCTCGATCAGGGCATCCGCCACGTCGTCGGCTGCTACACCTCGTCGAGCCGCAAGGAAGTGATCCCGCTCTTTGAAAAGCGGGACGCGCTTCTTTGGTATCCGACCCATTACGAAGGCTTCGAGAGTTCGGCCAACGTCGTCTACACCGGCACGGCGCCGAACCATCACATGGCGCCGATGATCGACCATCTGGTCTCGAATTACGGCAGGCGCGCCTTCTGCGTCGGCTCGAACTACATCTGGGGCTGGGAGAGCAACCGCGTCCTGCGCGAGGACCTGACCCAGCGCGGCGGCCAGGTCCTCTCCGAGCGCTTTCTGCCGGTCGGCGACACGGATTTTTCCGCCATCATCGAGGCGATCTTCGAGACCCGGCCGGACTTCGTGTTCAATGCCCTGATCGGCGTCTCCTCCTATGCCTTCTTCCGGCAGTTTCGCGCCGCGTGCGAGGAGCGCGGCATCGACCAGAAAACCCGCTTCCCGGTCGCCAGCTGCAATCTCTCGGAACCCGAGCTTCACGAGATCGGAGCGGAGGCCGTGGACGGGCACATCAGCTCCTCGGTCTATTTCGCCTCGATCGACACGCCGATGAACCGGGCCTTCGTCGAGACCTACAACGCGTCTTATCCCGAAGGCCCTGCGGTTTCGGCCGAAGCGGAATCGGCCTATCTCGCGGTGCGCTTCCTGGCGCTGGGTCTGAAGAAGGCCGGCACGGAGGAGGCGCGTGCGGTGCTCGCCGCCACGCGCGGCCAGTCGATCGACGCCCCGCAGGGCCGGGTCACCATCGACCCGGAAACCATGCACAGTTTCCTCACGCCGCGCATCGGGCGTTCCCGCAAGGACTTTCAGTTCGACATCCTCGTCGAAGCCGCATGCCCCGTCCGCCCCGACCCTTATCTCGTGAGAGCGGCCCCCTCGCTGGAGACCGTCTCACGCCGCCCGCAACTGAGGGTGATCTGATGGCCGTGCCGAGATACATCCAGAATTTCAGTCGCCGACACGCGATCCTTGTCAGCGATGACCGGCGCGTTGGAGCAGCCCTGTCGCCGATCCTGACGCGGCTCGGCCTCACCATGTCGCAGCGCGAAACGACGGAGACCGACGGAGAGTTGGCGCCGATCGATCTCGATCCGGCAAGCGACGTCCTCATCCTCGACGGCGACCTGCCGCGCATGCCGCCGGTACCACGCCTCGCCACTAACGACCTGATCCCGCTTGCCCCGGTGGTCGGCCTCGTCGGCGTGGAGGCGCCGAGCCGGCTGAAGACGCTGATGCAGTTCGGTGCGACGGCTTTCCTGTCGAAGCCGATCCATGGCGGCTCGGTCTATTCGGCGCTTTATCTCGCGGTCAACGAACATGCCCGCAAGGCCAACATGATGGATGCGCTGGAGGCCCACGAGCAGCGCCGCCGCCTGCGCCGCTTCGTCATCAAGGCGGTGCTCAAGGTGATGAAAGAGCGCGGCTGCAATGATGATGCCGCCTTCGCTTACCTGCGAAATCAAAGCATGCACGCACGCGTCAGCGTGGAAACTTACTGCCAATTCGTCGTCCAACGAAGTGCGGCGAGCGACGAGTGCGGATCGGATTCAAGCCTGAAGCTCAGATCCGCCGAATAATCCCCCACACGGAGTGACACATGAAAAAGCGATCAACGGGCGTCCTTGCGGCGCTAGGGACCCTTTTTGCCTTGTCGTCGGCGGCCTTCGCCCAGGATGGCGAGCCGATCAAGATGGGTGTCCTGGAAGACCAGTCCGGCGACTTCGCCGTCGCGACCATCGGCAAGGTGCATGGAATCCAGCTCGCGGCCGAGGAAATCAACGAAAGCGGCGGCATCAACGGGCGCCCGCTCGAACTGGTGATCTACGACACCCAGTCGGACAATCGTCGCTATCAGGAATTCATGCGCCGCGTCCTGCAGCGCGACAAGGTGGACGTGGTCTTCGCCGGCTTCTCATCGGCCTCGCGCGAAGCCTACCGGCCGATCGTCGACCAGTTCGACGGACTCGCCTTCTACAACAACCAGTATGAGGGCGGCGTCTGCGACGCCAACATGATCGTCACCGGCGCCGTGCCCGAACAGCAGTTCTCGACGCTGATCCCCTACATGATGGAGAAGTACGGCAAGAAGGTCTACACGATCGCCGCCGACTACAATTTCGGCCAGATCTCGGCCGAATGGGTTCGCAACATCGTCGCGGAAAACGGCGGCGAAATGGTCGGCGAGGAGTTCATCCCGCTGGGCGTCTCGCAGTTCTCCCAGACGATCCAGAACATCCAGCAGGCGGATGCCGACTTCCTGGTCACGCTCCTCGTCGGCACGGCCCAGGCCTCCTATTACGAGCAGGCCGCTTCGGCGAATGTCGACCTGCCGATGGCGTCCTCGGTCAATGTCGGCCAGGGCTACGAGCACAAGCGCTTCCAGCCGCCCTCGCTCGCCAACATGTATGTGACGACGAACTGGATCGAGGAAATCGACAATCCGGAGAGCAAGGCCTTCGTCGAGAAGTGGCGCGCGAAGTTCCCGGACGAGCCCTACATCAATCAGGAAGCCGAGAATTCCTACCTCGCCGTCTATCTCTACAAGCAGATGGTCGAGCGGGCCGGCACCACGGATCATGACGCGATCCGCGACGTGATCGCCGAGGGCGACGTCTGCATGGACGCGCCGGAAGGGAATGTCTGCATCGACCCGAAGAGCCAGCACATGTCCCACACGATCTACCTCGCCCGGGTCGAGGAAGATCACTCGATCACCTTCCCGAAGGTCTGGGAGGACATCAAGCCCTACTGGCTGGGCGAAGCCGGCTGCGATCTGACCAAGAGCAACCCGGAAGCCCAGTACACGCCGTCGAACCCGCCGCCGGCTTCCGAGTAATCGACCCGACAAGGGAGGAGCGCCATCGGCGCCCTCCCACCCCCGGCGCGAATGCGTCGGTTCCCTGGCCACTGCGCGGACGCTTCTCCACGCCCCGCCTGGCCTTCGGCGCCCTTTCCTCGAAGGACCGTCCATGGATTTTCTGTCCGGCCTCTTCTCCTTTATCTACCAGACCGGCGACGCCTTCGCCTTTCTCGTTCTCTCCGCCTGCGGCCTCGCGGTGATCTTCGGCATGATGGGCATCATCAATCTCGCCCATGGCGAGTTCATCCTGTGCGGCGCCTATGTCTCCGCGAGTGCCGCGCGGATGGGCCTGCCGCTGCCCTTCGCGATTCTCCTCGGGGCAGTCGTCGCCGGCCTCGTCGGCATGCTGCTGGAGCGGGCGATCATCCGCCATCTCTATAACCGGCCGCTCGATTCCATCGTCGTGACCTGGGGCATCTCGATGATCGCGACTCAGGGGACGCTGATCATTCTCGGCTCGACCATGCCGGGCACGGGCACGCCCTTCGGCAGCTTCGCCGTCGGCGCCTATTCCTATTCCATCTACCGCCTCGTCCTGATGGCGGCGGCCGTCGCGACGCTCGCCGTCCTCTGGCTGATCTTCACGCGCACCCGCTTCGGCATCCTCGCCCGGGCGACGATCCAGGTGCCGCACATCGCCGAGGCGCTGGGCGTCAACACGCCGATGATCTACAGCCTGACCTTCGGCCTCGGGGCGGCTCTGGCCGGGCTCGCCGGCGGCCTCTACGCGCCGACCATGACCCTCGTCCCCACCATGGGCGCGGCCTTTGTGGTGGAGGCCTTCGTCACGGTCGTCGTCGGCGGCGCCGACATCTTTCTCGGCACGGCGCCGGCTGCCGCGATCCTCGCGGTGGTGAAGGCGGGGCTGACCTCCTGGCAGGGGCAGCTTGCCGGGCAGATCGGCCTCCTCGTCGCCGTCATTATCGTCATTCGCATTCTGCCGCGGGGCCTGACCGGCTTCATCCTGCGGGAAAGGGCCTGACGTGTCTTCGCGTAACTCCATCATCTCGACCTTCAGGCTTCTCGAAGGCCCGCAGACCCTCGGCAAGGGGCCCGGTTTCTGGTCCGCCTTCGCCGTAGTCCTGATCCTCGCCTGCATCTATCCGATGTTTGCCGATGGCTATGACGTCGGCAACAATGTCTACTTCTTCAACTGGACCTTCATGGCGCTGGGCCTCAGCCTGATCTGGGGCTATGGCGGCGCGCTCTCTTTCGGCCAGACCGCCTTCTTCGGCGTCGCCGGCTATGCCTATGGCGTGTTGACCATCAATCTCGGCGACGCCTACGGGCTGACCTTCTTCTCGCTTCTCGCCGCTGTCGGAATCTCGGCGCTGTTTGCGGCCGTGCTGGGCTACTTCCTGTTCTTCGGCAGGATCAGCGGCGTCTTCCTCGGCATCGTCACCCTGTCGGTGACGCTGGTACTGGAACGCTTCATGTCCCAGACGGCGGGGCCGGAATGGGCGATCGGCTCGGCCCGCCTCAACGGCTTCAACGGTATGGGCGGCATGCCCTCGCTCACCATTCCATGGCCGGGCGGCGACATCGTGCTCTATCCCGACGTGACGCTCTACTACATGACGCTGGCGCTTCTGGTGATCGCCTATCTCGCGCTTCGGATGCTGGTGAACTCGCGCATGGGCAACGTGCTGGTGGCGATCCGCGAGAACCCGCAGCGCGCCGAGATGCTTGGCTACGACATCCGCCGCTATCAGCTCGGCGCCTTCGTCATCGGTTCCGGATTGGCGGGCCTTTCGGGCGTTCTCTACACCGCCTGGGGCAACTACATCACGCCGTCCTCCATGGGCATGTCGGCGGCCGCCCTCCCTGTCGTCTGGGTCGCGGTCGGCGGACGCAGCGACCTGACGACGACGCTCTTCGGCACGCTGCTGGTGCTCGCGGGCTTCCAGTATCTGACGATCTACGGAAGTCAGTATGCGCTTGTGATGATGGGCTTCCTGCTCGTCGTCACCATCCTGCTTGCGCCGAGCGGCATCTTCATCACCGTCGGCTCCCTGTTTTCCAAGGGCCTGCGGCGACGCCTGGCGAGGGAGCGCGCGTGATGGCGATCCTCGAAACCCGCAAGCTCGACAAGTGGTTCGGCGGCCTGCACGTCACCGACAATGTCGATTTCGCCCTGGAAAAGGGCGAGGTCCACTGCCTGATCGGCCCGAACGGCGCCGGCAAGAGCACCTTCTTCAAGCTGGTGCTGGGCGAGCACACGCCGTCCGGCGGCACGATCCTCTATGACGGCGAGGAGATCACCAGGGCGAAACCCTTCGAACGGGTCCGCCGCGGCATTTCCGTGAAGTTCCAGGTGCCGGGCATCTTCCAGGCACTGCGCGTGCGCCAGAACCTTCAGATCGCCCTGCAGCATCATCTCGAAGGCGCCGGCCTGAATGAGGAGATCGACCGGCTCCTGGAGTTCCTCAAACTGAAGGACGCCGAGAAGCAGCTTGCAGGCTCGCTCAGCCATGGTCAGAAGCAATGGCTGGAGATCGGCATGGCGATCGCGCTGAAACCGAAGCTCCTCCTCCTCGACGAACCGACCGCCGGCATGACACCGGACGAGACCCATGCCACCGGCGAGATGGTGAAGGCGCTGAACGCCGAGGGTGTCAGCGTTCTCGCGGTCGAGCACGACATGGCCTTTGTGCGCCAGATCGCCCAGAAGGTCACGGTTCTGCATTTCGGCAAGATCTTCGCGCAGGGCACGATCGACGAGATCGTCGCCGACGAGCGCGTGGCGGCGATCTATCTGGGCGAAGTCGATGCGTAAGGAAGTTCTCCTCGAAACCATGGGCCTTTGGGCCGGCTATGGCGGCAAGCCGGTGCTGCAGGGGGTCGATCTGTCGGTCCGCCAAGGCGAGATCGTCGCGGTGATCGGGCGCAATGGCGTCGGCAAGTCGACGCTGATGAAGAGCCTGATCGGTCTCCTGCCGCCGCAGCAGGGGAGCGTGTTGTTCGAAGGCGCGGAGGTCAACGGACTTTCCGCCCACCGCCGGGCGCGGCTCGGCATCGGTTACGTGCCACAGGGACGCGACGTGTTTCCGCGCATGAGTGTCTACGAAAACCTCCTCGTTGGACAGTCGATCGACGGCTCGGGCGACAAGGAAGCACAGGCCCGCATCGAGACGATCTACGGCTACTTCCCGATCCTCGAAGAGCGGCGCAATCAGCGCGCCGGCACGCTGTCGGGCGGTCAGCAGCAGCAGCTTGCCATCGGCCGCGTGCTGATGGGTGGGCCGGACCTGATCCTGCTCGACGAGCCTTCGGAAGGCATTCAGCCGAACATCGTCCAGGACATCGCGCGCATCATGGTCGAACTGAACCGTGACACCGGCATCACCGTCGTCTTCGTCGAGCAGAATCTCGACATGATCCGCGCGATGGCGGGGCGGTGCTATGTCATGGACAAGGGCGTCTTCACCGCCGAGATCGGCCGGGAAGCGCTGGAAGATCGGGAGACAGTCCGGCGGCATCTGGCGGTCTAGCATCTCGCATGAAACGAGCCGTCAATCAAACTTCGACGTCAAGAGAGGAAAGATCCATGAGCTGGTTCGACGATTCCATCATGGCCCGCAAGGCCGTTGCAAAGGGCAAGGCCCTCACGAGCCATTCCATCACCGAGGCGAGCCAGGGCAAGTATCACTATGTCTACGGCGCCTTCGTCGAGCCGGTCCTGACCATCGACCCCGGCGCGGTCGTCTCGGCCGAGACCCACGACGCTTTCGAGGGTGCGATCCAGTCTGAGACCGACAAGCCGAGCGAGATTCTCAACTTTCCCTATCTCAATCCGCAGAACGGCCCGATCTACGTCAATGGCGCCGAGAAGGGCGACTGCCTCGCCGTCTATATCGAAAGCGTCGTCCCGCGCGGGCCGCAGCCACGGGGCACGACCGTGATCATGCCGGAATTCGGCGGCCTCGTTCCGACCGGCGACACGGCGATGATCACCCCTGCCCTGCCGGAGCGGGTCAGGAAGCTGGAAATCACCGAGGAAAAGGGCACGGTCTGGAACGACCGGATCACGCTGCCCTACGAGCCCTTCATCGGCACCATCGGCACCGCGCCGGAGATCGAGGCGATCTCCTCCCTCGTCCCGGACTATTACGGCGGCAATATGGACCTGCCGGACGTCGCCCCCGGCGCCGTGATCTATCTGCCGGTCAACACCAAGGGCGCCTATCTCTACGTCGGCGATTGCCACGCCGCCCAGGGCGACGGCGAGCTTTGCGGCGTCGCCATCGAGCATCCGACCGTCACGACCCTGCGCGTCGACCTGATCAAGGGCTGGACGATCAAGACGCCGCGGCTGGAAAACGAGAAATTCTACATGACGATCGGCTCGTCGCGTCCGATGGAGGACGCCGCGCGCGGCGCCTATCGCGAGTTGATCCGCTGGATGGCATCCGATTTCGGCTTCGACGAGATCGACGCCTACATGCTCCTCACCCAATGCGGCCGCATCCGGCTGGGCAACATGGTCGACCCGAAATACACGATCGGGGCGTCGGTTCTGAAGTCGATTTCGGGGATCGCTGCCTGAGGCGTTTGGCTATGGGCCAGCGTCGCTCCGCCTCTCTTGGTGCGCTCTGGATCCCTATGGTTCGACAGGCTCACCATGAGGGTGTTGGAGGACTGGCCCCGAGGATAAGAGCATAAGGCTGAAAACCGCAGTCGATGCACCGCATCTGCCGAAGCCCTCACCCTGAGCTTGTCGAAGGGCGAGGGCGTTCACCTGCCGACCCGGACTGGTTTGCAGATCCAAGAGTGCGCCGCAATCGGGCGCATCCATAGGCCCGAGGCATCGAGCCGAGAGCCACCCTCGGCTCCCACCATGCGCGACGCCTCATCCCACACGCGAACGCCTTCTCCGCGCAACCATCCGGACGCGCGGGCGAGGAACCTATTCCCCTCCAACCCAAGGCACCAAGCGATGACCCCTCCCCCTTTCCAGGCTGCCGCCGTCCAGTTCGAGCCCGCCATGGGCGACAAGGAGCGCAACATCGAAGCGCTCGGCCGGCTCGTGGAGGAAGCCGCCGACCAAGGCGCCCGGCTGATCGTGACGCCGGAGATGGGGACCACCGGCTATTGCTGGTACGACCGCAAGGAGGTCGCCCCGTTCGTCGAACCGGTGCCCGGGCCGACGACGGCTCGCTTTGCCGCGATCGCGAAGCGGAGGGGTGTCTTCATCGTCATCGGCATGCCCGAAATCGATCCCGCGACCGATCTCTATTACAACTCCGCCGTCCTGATCGGGCCCGAGGGCGTCGTCGGCGTCCATCGCAAGACCCACCCCTACATTTCCGAGCCGAAATGGGCCGCGAGCGGCGATCTCGGCCATCAGGTGTTCGACACCGAGATTGGCCGCATCGCCCTCCTGATCTGCATGGACATCCATTTCATCGAGACGGCGCGCCTCTCCGCCCTCGGCGGCGCCGACGTCATCTGCCACATCTCCAACTGGCTCGCCGAACGCACGCCCGCCCCCTACTGGATCAACCGCGCCTTCGAGAATGGCTGCTATCTGATCGAGAGCAATCGCTGGGGGTTGGAGCGCGGCGTGCAGTTTTCCGGCGGCAGCTGCATCATCGGACCCGACGCCGAAATGCTCGCCGTGATCGACGGCGGCGACGGCGTCATCACCGCAACGATCGATCCCGCCCTTGCCCGAGAGCGCGCGATGCGCGGCGAGCCGGTGCTCAGCCAGCGCCGGCCGGAGCTCTACAAGGAACTGATGACCAACACGTTTTCCTGGAATCCGTCGGATTTCTTTTCGCTCTACGGCCATGAGCCGCTGCCGCAGGGCCGAAAGGCGAAGATCGCGGTCGGCGAGTTCGCACCAGGTGAAGACGGCGAGGCGAATTTGCAGGAGATCGCCCGGATCGCCGAGGACGCAGCGAGCGAAGGCGCCGAACTCCTGGTCCTGCCGGAGCGGGCACTCACGGGTCTCGAGAATCCGGCGGCCAGCGCGATCGGGCTCGATCATCTGGCGATCGCCCGGCTCGCCGAGATCGCAGCAAAGGCAAAGCTCTTCATCGTCGCAGGTTTCGCCGAGCGCTCTGAAGACGCCGTCTGGAACAGCGCGGTCCTCGTCGGGCCCGAGGGCGTCGTTGGCCGATATCGGCAGACGCATCTTTCGAGCCAAGACCATGAATGGGCAAGCGCCGGAGACGATTGGGCGGTGTTTGACCTACCCTTCGCCCGGCTCGGCCTTCTCATCGGCCATGACGCCAACTTCCCCGAGGCGGGCCGGGTCCTCGCCATCCGAGGTTGCGACGTCATCGCCTGTCCGGCGGCGGTGACAGGTCGCTTTGTCTCGGCCCATGAAGGCACGGACGTCACTCAGCCCGATCCAATCCCGACCGGTCCCGATCCCCTGCATTGGCACCAGTTTCGCGTCCGCGGCGGCGAGAACAACTGCCATTTCGCTTTCGCAAATGCCCGCTCGCCCGAGAACGGCCAGGCGGCCCATTCCGGCATCTTCGGGCCGGACACCTTTCTCTTTCCGAGACAGGAGGCGGTGGTTTCCGGCAATCGCGCCATCGCTGTCGCGGAGATCGACACCGGCTCCCTCGGCGGCGCCTATCCGACCAGCGCGCTCCGGCGCAAGGATCTCGTCCTCATGCGCCTGCCCCAGCACTATGTCCCGCTCGTCATCTAGCGATACGGCCGATGCGGAGCCCCTTAAGACAGGATTCCCCGCAGCAATTCGCTCAGCCGGTCGGCTTCGCCGGGGCTGAGCGAGTCGATGATCTCGCGGCGCTGCGTCTCCACGACAGGCACGAGGTCGCGAAACTCCCGCCGTCCCTTGTCGGCAAGAAAGACCAGCACCCGGCGCCGATCCTTCGGATCCGGGGCGCGATAGACCAGCCCGTTCGAGACCATGCGATCGACGATCTTGGTCAAGGTCGGCAGATCGACGAAGACGGAGGGCGCGAGTTCGCCCATCGACTGTCCGTCCCGGCGATCGAGCGCCACCATCACCCGATATTGCTCGATCCGAACGCCAGCGGGCTTCAGTCGCGTCTCCACGGCGGTTTCGAGACGCCGATTGACCCCGGCAATCAGGTCAGACAGGTCGATCGGGCCGGCCTCAGGCGCGCCATTCATGACAGATTCTCCGATATACTGGAATTTTCATATATTCGGAGGCGTCACCAGAGGCAATTTCAAAAGCGACGTTTTCGGCCCGGCCGCAGACCAGAGCGCTGCCATGACCGCCATGCCGCCAATTCGCGCAACTTGCCTAACCGACAAGCTTTTCTGTCGAGAAAACATACGGATCGCCGGGTGAGACCCCCGGTCCTGCGGGGCTCCTCCGTTCGGCTCGCGATGGCACGAAACATGCCAAGCGACTCGTCAGGGTCGCATGCGCCCGACTGCCATGCGTCCCTGCACCACCCTCCGGCAGCGGGAGCAGCGATTGATCCGGATCGGACTCTTGATAGCCCAGAGCGGCGCATCGGGAATCTGGGCGCCATCGTCGGAAGCCTGTGCCAGGCTCGCCGTCGAGGAGATCAACGCCTATTACGGCCTCCTCGGAAATGAAGTCGAGCTCACGGTCATCGACGCGGGGCAAAGTCCGGCGAGTGCGGCCGAAGCGATCGATCTGCCGATCGAGTTCGACGAGATCGACGCCGTTGTCGGCATGGTGCCGAGTTACCAGCGCGCCTCCATTTCCAGGGCGATCGCGGGACGCGTGCCCTTCATCTATACGCCGCAATTCGAGGGGCGCGAACGCGACCGGGCGATCGTCACGGTGGGCGAAACCTCCCACGAACTGCTGGAGCCCGGCATCGACTGGCTGTTCGAACAGAAGCGGGCGACGCGCTACTATCTCTGCGGCAACGACTATGTCTGGCCGCGCCAGACCCTGGCGACGGCACGGCGCATCATCGCCGCACGCGGCGGTGAGATCGTCGGCGAAAGAATATGCCCCTTCGGCTTCGAGGATTACGACTCGATCTTCACTGAGATCCGCGCGAGCCGGGCCGAGGTGGTCGTGCCCTATTTCCTCGGCGCCGAGGCGGTGTTGTTCAACCGGGCCTTCGCCGAGACCGGTCTGGCGGCGACGACCCTGCGCTTTTCCTCCGCGATCGACGAAACGGTGCTCTACGGCATCGGGCCCGACGCGACAGAGAATTTGTATTTGTCTTCGGGCTATTTCGGCTCACTCGATTCCCGCAACAATCAGGGGTTTCTCGAGCGCTACCATTCGCGGTTCGGCGAGACGCCGCCGCCCGCAAACGCCTTCGGTCAATCCTGCTACGAGGGCATCTACTGCCTGCTCGCTCTGGCGGAAGCCGCAGGGGATCTGGCCGTTCCGGCGGTCGTCGACCGGCTGGGCCAAACCTGTCAGCGGAAGACCGCGCGCGGCTCCGACGCCCCCAATATCGCCGGCCAGCGCCAGCAGATCCATCTCGCCGCGGTCGACGGGCTGGAACTCCGCATGATCCGCTGAGCTCAAGAACGCTTTCGCAGCGCAAAAAACATTTGCAATTTCAAAATTTGTGTTTTCAAATATTCCTGTCCGTTGCCGTTCCGGGTCACGAAGGGAAATTCCACGATGACAATTTCGCGCCGCAAGTTCCTGCACTCCACGATGGCCGCCTCCGCGGTCCTGGCGAGCCCGGCGATTTCGACGCGCTATGCTTTCGGCGCCGACGATCCGATCAGGGTCGGCAGCCTGCTCGACCAGTCCGGCGCGATCGCGTCATCGGGCGTCACCATGGTCGCGGCGATCCAGCTTGCGATCGACGAAATCAACGAAGCCGGCGGCCTGCTCGGCCGGCCGCTGGAGCTCATCCAGTACGACACCCAGTCGAACATCCAGCTCTATTCGCAATACGCCCAGCAACTGGCCTTGAAGGACCGGGTGGACGTGGTTCACGGCGGCATCACCTCGGCGTCGCGCGAAGCGATCCGGCCGACCTTCGACCGCTTCCAGGTGCTCTATTTCTACAACGTGCTCTATGAGGGCGGCGTATGCGACCGGAACGTCTTCTGCACCGGAACGACGCCGGCCCAGACGGTCGAGAAGCTCGTTCCCTTCGCCATGAAGAACAGCGGCAAGAAGGCCTACATCCTGGCGGCCGACTACAATTACGGCCAGATCACCGCCAAGTGGATGACGAAATACATGCGCGACAATGGCGGCGAGATCCTCTCCGTCGACTTCTTCCCGCTGGACGTCACCAATTTCGGCCCGACCATCTCCAAGATCCAGGCCGCCAAGCCCGACCTGATCCTCTCGGCCCTCGTCGGCGGCAACCACGTCTCCTTCTACCGCCAGTGGGAATCCGCCGGCATGAAGGGCCAGATCCCGATCGCCTCCACCACTTTCGGTCTCGTCAACGAGCCCTCGACGGTCGATGCCTCGGTGAGCAAGGACATCTATGGCTGCTACGGCTATTACGAGGAGCTGGAGACGCCCGAAAGCACGGCTTTCGTCGACAAGCTGAAGTCCCGCTGGGCCGAGATCCCCTACATCAGCGAACTCACGGCCACGACCTATGAGGGCGTCTATCTCTGGGCCGAAGGCGTCAAGAAGGCCGGCACGCTCGACCGGATGAAGGTGATCGAGGCGCTGGAAAGCGGCATTTCCTACAAGGGTCCCAGTGGCGAGGTCACCCTCGACGGGCCGACCCATCACACCGTCCGCAACGCCTATCTCGCACAGGTTCAGGACCGGAAGTGGAACGTGCTCGAGACGTTCCAGGACGTTCAGCCGTCCGACACCGCCATGGTCTGCAATCTGGCCGAGAATCCGAACGACAACCAGCAATATGTGATCGACATCGATAGCTGACGATCACCGCGCAGGGTGGCGGCGGGCTGGCGGACCGGGGCGACACGCCAGCATCGTCCCACCCTGTCGATCACCAGAGCAAGGCGCGGTTCGGTCGGATAGGCGGGTTTGCCTCTTCGACCGGCGTGCCAGCCGCCCCGGCTTCCTCTTTCGATCGGACGTGACCGACATGGACCTTGCCGCCCTCCTGGCGCTCAACGTCATCAACGGCGCCGCATCCCTGTTTCTGCTGTGCCTGGGCCTTGCGATCATCTTCGGGATGATGCGGATCATCAATCTCGCTCACGGCGAGTTCGTCATGCTCGGCGCCTATGCGGCCGTGCTTTCCGCCAATGCCGGGGTGAACATCTGGATCGCGATGCTGGTCGTCGCGCCGCTCTTCGTCGGCCTGGTCGGGCTGCTAGTCGAGCGTTGCCTGGTCCGCTTCCTGTATGGACGGCTGGTGGATTCCATGCTGGCGACCTGGGGACTCAGCCTTCTGATCATCGGGATCGTCACGACGATCTTCGGCAACACCATGCAGGGTGTCCCGACGCCGCTCGGCGGCTTCTCGATCGGAGACTACCGGACCTCCTGGTACACGCTGTTCCTGCTCGCCGTCGCGATCGTGATGATGGCGATCGTCTATGCCGTCCTGCGCTACACGCGCTACGGGCTGATCGCCCGGGCGGTGATGCAGAACCCTGACATGGCGGCGGTTCTCGGGGTCAATCCGACCCATGTCTACATGGCGACCTTCAGCCTGGGCGCGGCGGTCACGGGGCTGGCCGGCGGCGTGCTCGCGCCGGTCTCCGGCATCACGCCGGTGATGGGCGGCGCCTATGTCGCCAAGGCCTTCATCACCGTCGTCGGCGGCGGGGCCGCGATCATTTCCGGCACGCTCTCAGCCTCGGGTCTCTTCGGCTTCGTCAACCAGCTCGGCGCCTATTTCACCACGCCCGTCTATGGCGAGGTGATCCTCTTCCTCTCCGCCATCGTGCTGATCCGGCTCCTGCCCCAGGGCATTTCCGGCCGCTTCTTCAAGGGGACCGTCTGAGCCATGTCCGACACCGCCAAGCTCTCCGTCCAGATCGCCGCCGTCCTCGTGGCCTGCATCGCCGTCGCCCTCATGCCGGGCTATGTCGACCTGTTTCAGCTGATGCAGTTCACCCTGTTCGCCTCCATGGCGGTGCTCGCACTCAGCCTCGGCTTCATCTGGGGCTTCGGCGGCATCCTGTGCTTCGGCCAGACGGCGTTCTTCGGCCTCGGCGCCTACGCCTATGCCGTCGCGGCAATCAATTTCGGCGATTCCACACCGGCGATCCTGATGGCCATCATCGTGCCGAGCCTGTTCGCGCTCGCGCTCGGCTATTTCGTCTTCTATGGCCGGATCAGCGACGTCTATCTCGGCGTCATCACCCTCACCGTGACGCTGATCCTGTTCAACGTCTTCAACTCGACGGCGGGCGACGAATACACGATCGGCGTGGCCCGGCTGGGCGGCTTCAACGGCATGCCGGCGGTGCCGACCTTCAACATGCCGTTCGACCCTTCGGGAATCCTGTTTCCCGAGCACTCCTGGTATGTCACCGGCGGCGTGCTGATCGCGGTCTATGTCGGGCTGCGCCTTCTCCTGCGCAGCCGCTTCGGCCGGGTCGCCGTCGCCGTGCGCGAGAACGAGACGCGAGCGGCGCTTCTGGGCTACGATCCGCGCGTGGTGAAGCTCTGGGTCTTCGTCCTCGGCGGCGCCATCGCCGGGCTCGCCGGCGCGCTCTACGTCAATTGGGGCGCCTTCGTCGGACCGACGATCTTCGCCCTGTCGCTGTCGGCCGAGATCATTATCTGGATCTGCATCGGCGGTCTCGGCACGCTGATCGGGCCGGTCGTGGGCTGCTTCCTGATCCAGTATCTGGTCTCCCAGATCGGCTCCCAGCAGAGCTTCAATTCCAACCTCATCCTCGGCGCCATCCTGGTCGTCTTCGTCGTCCTCCTGCCCAAAGGCTTGGTCCCGACGCTTCGCAATCTGATCCTGTCCGGCTGGCACCTTGTCGGTGATGCCCGCCGCAAGGGCGCCGAGGCGAAGCGCAACGATCTGGCCGCGGGACAGCCCGTGGGAGCGGAGTGAGCGCCATGTCGACCATCCCTCCCCTTCTCGAAACCCGCAATCTGACCATGCGCTTCGGCGGGGTGGTCGCCAATGACGACGTCAATTTCACCCTCGACGAAATGGAGCTGCGCTGTCTCATCGGCCCGAACGGCGCCGGCAAGAGCACCTTCTTCAAGATGCTGACGGGCCAGCTCACCCCGAGCGAAGGCACGATCCGCTTTCGCGAGCATCCGATCGCCGGTCATGCCTCCCACGAGATCGCCCGGCTCGGGATCGGCATCAAGACGCAGATCCCCAACGTCTTCAACGGCCTGTCCGTGCGAGAAAACATCTGGCTCGCCGCCCAGCGCACTGCCACGCGCCAGGCCACCCGCAAGATCGTCGAGGAGGTGCTCGAACGCATCCAGCTCACCGATCTCGCCCATGCGATCGTCGGCCAGCTCTCCCATGGCCAGCGCCAATGGGTGGAGATCGGCACGGTGCTCGCCGCCGAGCCGGAGCTGATCCTTCTCGACGAACCGGCCGCCGGTATGACCGACGAAGAGACCGTCCGCACCGCCGAAATCATCCGCGAGATCAACAAGACCCGCGCGCTGATCGTCGTCGAGCACGACATGGAGTTCATCAAGATGATCGCCAGGACGGTGACGGTCTTCCACCAGGGACGCATCCTGATCGAGGAGAGCGTCGAGGCGGTGCTCGCCGACAGCCGGGTGCGCGACGTCTATCTCGGCAAGAAGGTGGCGGCATGAGCACGCTTCTTGAAACCACCGATCTGCGCGCCGGCTATGGACGCGTGCCGATCCTGTCCGGCGTCAACTTCGCCATGGCCGAAGGCGAGTTCCTCGGCATTCTCGGCCATAACGGCATGGGCAAGACGACCCTGATGCGCACCATCATGGGCTCGCTTCCGGCGAGCGGTGGGACCGTGCACTTCGGCGGCACCGACGTCACCAGGATGGCGGCCCATCAGCGCTCGCGTCTCGGCCTCGGTCTCGTGCCCCAGGGCCGGGAGATCTTCCCCGCGCTGACGGTCATGGAGAATCTGCGAATGGGCCTCGCCGCGGCCAAGCGCGAGGACCGCGGTGTGATCGACGGCGTGCTCGAAGACTTCCCCCGCCTCGTGCGCCTTCTCGACCGGCGCGGCGGCGCGCTGTCGGGCGGCGAGCAGCAGCTTCTGGCCCTCGCCCGCTGCCTGTGCGCAAGACCCAAGCTCATCCTGCTCGACGAACCGACCGAAGGCATTCAGCCCTCGATCATCGAGGAGATGATCGAGACGCTGAAGATCCTGCGCGAACGCTGGTCGCTCTCGATGATCATCGTCGAGCAGAATCTCGATTTCATTACCTCGCTGTCGGACCGCGTCCTCAACATCCAGAAGGGCCGGATCACCGGTGAGATCGACCGTGAAGCGCTGCTGTCCGGAAATGTCGGCATGGAAGTCGCCTGAACTCGGGCGAGCGCGCCGAAGCCGGTCCGGGTTTGACACCCGACCGTGAAACGAAACGCCGAGGGGCTCCGGCCCTGAAACTTGCAGACGCGTCGCCGCAAGGCATTGGCGTCCCGGTCTTCATTGAACGCATCCAACGAAAGGGAGAAACTTCATGCCCATCACCCGTCCGAATGTCGAACAGGTCCAGGCCATGGCCGCCGATCTCGGCATGACGTTCACGATCGAGGAAGCGGCCGATTATCTCGCCCTCATGGGCGCGAATTTCGACGCCTATGATCTGGTCGACGCCTTGCCCGACTACGTCGCGCCGGTGACCTATCCCCGCGTTCCCGGCTATCGGCCGGTCGGCGAGGAGAACAAGTACAATGCCTGGACCTACAAGAGCGAGATCAAGGGCAAGCCCGGCGGCAAGCTCGACGGCAAGACGGTCGTTCTGAAGGACAATGTGGCGCTTGCCGGCGTCCCGATGATGAACGGTGCGGCGACGCTGGAAGGCTTCGTCCCGACGATCGACGCCACCATCGTCACGCGCATGCTGGATGCCGGCGCGACCATCAAGGGCAAGGCGGTCTGCGAGCATTTCTGCCTGTCCGGCGGCAGTCACACCTCCGATCCGGGTCCGGTGCACAACCCCCACAAGATGGGCTATTCGGCCGGTGGCTCGTCCTCGGGCAGCGGCGCGCTGGTCGCCGCGGGCGAAGTCGACATGGCGATCGGCGGGGATCAGGGCGGTTCGATCCGCATTCCCGCCGCCTATTGCGGCATCTACGGCATGAAGGCGACCCACGGCCTCGTGCCCTATACCGGCGTGATGCCGATCGAGACCACGATCGACCACACCGGCCCGATGACGGCGAATGTCGCCGACAATGCGCTTCTGCTGGAAGTCCTGGCGGGCGCCGACGGGCTCGACCCGCGCCAGTACGCCCCGAAAGTGGAGGCCTATACGGCAGCGCTCGGCAAGGGCGTGGACGGCCTGAAGATCGGCATCCTGACCGAGGGCTTCACCCTGCCCAACATGCAGGAAGCGGTCGCCGACAAGGTGAAGGACGCCGTCGCCAAGCTTGGCGGCATGGGGGCCGTGGTCGAGGAGGTCTCGCTTCCCGAACACAGCCTCACCGCTGCCGTATGGCAGCCGATCGCGCTGGAAGGCCTGACCGCCCAGATGATGATCGGCAACGGCATGGGCTTCAACTGGAAGGGCCAGTACGACGTCGCCCTTCTCGACGCCCATTCCGCCTGGACGTCGCGGGCGGACGAATTGTCGAAGACCCTCAAGATCTCGATGCTCGTCGGCCAGTGGGGCCTCAGCCATTATCGCGGTCGATACTATGCCAAGGCCCAGAACCTGTCGCGCAAGATGAAGGCCGCCTATGACGAGACCTTCTCCCGCTACGACCTCCTGGTGATGCCGACCCTGCCCATGGTCGCGAGCAAGCTGCCCGGCAAGGACGCACCGCTGGAAGAGATCGTCACGCGCGCCTTCGAGATGGTCGCCGCCACCTGCCCGTTCGACGTGACCGGCCATCCGGCCATGTCGATCCCCTGCGGCCTCGTCGACGGCCTGCCCGTCGGGATGATGCTGGTGGGCAAGGACTACGCGGAAGCGACGATCTATCAGGCCGCTGCCGCCTTCGAGTCCGGCGTCGACTGGAAAGCGCTCTGATGCCGACCATAACCGCGGTCATTCGCGTGAAGGCGGGCGAGGAGGCGGTCATGAAGGCCGCCCTCCTCGACGTCGCCGCCCATGTCCAGGCGAGCGAGCCGGAGACGCTCGACTTCTTCCTCTCCCAGGATGCCGAAGACCCGTGCCGTTTCACGACCTATGAGCGCTTCGCCGATACGGCCGCGATGGATCGGCACAACGGCTCGGAAGCGGTGGCGAAATTTTTCGCCATCGCCAAGCCGATTCTCGACGGCGAGGTCGTGCTGGTGACGGCGGAGGAATTTTCCAGGAAGACCTGACGAACCCATCGCAATGGTCGACATGATTATTTCCAGTGCCGGTAGGGGTGGTGCATTCAGGCGAACCGCCGGTCAGCCGACCCCAGCCGGAACGTGCTCTGGTCGAAGCACCACGATCATAATCGCCGAGTGCACAGCAACGGCGTTCGGTGTGCCCACTCGATTGGCATGTCCTCCTGACGCCCGCGTTCAACCAAGGTGACCGAGCCCATGGAATTCCAGACCCTTCTCCAGATTTCCGATGCGCTCAAGCGCCGTGCGGTCTTGCCCGTCGAGGTCACGAAGACGATGCTGGAGCGCATCGACCGTCTGGACCGCCAACACCGCAGCTATCAGACCGTTCTCGCCGAGCGCGCCATGGACAAGGCGAAGGCGGCGGAGGAGGAGATCGGCAAAGGCATCTGGCGCGGCCCGCTCCATGGCGTGCCGATCGCGGTCAAGGACCTCTGCTACACGACCTTCGCACCCACCACTGCCGGCACCCGTATCCATCGCGACTTCGTGCCCGGCTACAACGCCACCGTTGTCGATCGGCTGGAGGCGGCGGGCGCGATCATCCTCGGCAAGCTCAAGATGACCGAGGGCGCCTACACCACTCACCATCCCGATGTCGATCCGCCGCTCAACCCCTGGGCGCCGGAGCATTGGGCCGGCTCCTCATCGAGCGGTTCCGGCGTCGCGCCGGCAACAGGTCTTGCCTATGGTTCGCTCGGCTCCGACACGGGCGGGTCGATCCGCTTTCCCTCGGCGGCCAATGCGCTCACCGGCATCAAGCCGACCTGGGGCCGGGTCTCTCGCCACGGCGTCTTTGCGCTGGCCGATTCCCTCGATCACGTCGGCCCGATGGCCCGGTCGGCGGGCGATGCCGCGGCGATCCTCGGCGTCATCGCCGGCGCCGACGACAAGGATCCCACGAGCCTTCGTGCCGAAGTGCCGGACTATCTTGCCGCCATCGGCCAAAGCATCCGGGACATGACGATCGGCATCGACCGCGCCTACGCCTTCGACGGCGTCGATCCCGAAGCCGCGGCCGCGCTGTCGGCCGCCGAGGAGGTCTTCCGCTCGCTGGGTGCCAGGATCAAGGAAGTGCGGTTTCCGCCGCATGAAAGACTGGTCAGCCTCTGGATCCCCATGTGCGCGGTGGAGACGGCCGTCGCCCATCGCGGGACCTATCCGGCGCGAAAGGCGGATTACGGGCCGGAACTCGCCGGTCTCATCGAGGAAGGCCGTGACCTCGGCGGGCTTGATCTCTGCGACATCATGCACGAGCGGCTCGCCTTCAACGGCGGCCTTTCGGCGATGTTCGAGGAGGTGGACGCCTTCCTCATTCCGACCATGCCGATGCGCCTGCCGAGCCTTGCCGAGCTGGCATCCTTCGGCGCGGACCCCTCCGTTCTCGTCAGACTCCTGCGCTTCACGGCACCCTTCGATTTTTCCGGCACGCCGACGATCACCCTGCCGAGCGGGTTCGACAGCGCCGGCCTGCCGCTCTCGATGCAACTTGCCGGGCCGGCGCTCTCGGAAGCCCGTCTGGCGAAAGCCGCCCACGCCTTCCAGACCCAGACTGACTGGCATACGCGTCGACCCGGCATGTAGATCCCTCCGAGGAGGCCGACCCCGAAGATCGATCTGAAACAAGCGTTCAGGCAAAGGCGCCAGCCGAAAACGCGAACGACGCGGGAAACATCTCCCGCGTCGTCTGTCATGGCGCCGAGGCTCGGCCCCACGCTCCTTCGAGGTCATGCACCGGATCAGGACAGTCGGACGTCACTTGCCGGCATAGACCGGGAAGACGTTCGCATCGCCGTAGTCCTTGATGGGCTCGGCATTCTTGAGCGTCTCCATGTCCGCATCGGATATCTCGAAATCGACGTCGGCATTGTTCTTCATGTGGTCCGGATTGGCCGTCTTGGGGAGCGGCAGCAGTCCGAGCTGAAGCGTGTAGCGAATGCTCAGCTGCGGAACGCTGACGCCGTACTTCTCGGCCATCGCGCCGATCTCGGCATTGTCGAGGATCTTGCCGTGCCCCATGGGCGAGTAGGCTTCGACTAGCAGCCCGTTCTTCTTGCAGTAGTCGATCAGATCGAACGGCGTGTTGCTGACATGGGCGAGGATCTGGTTGACCATCGGCTTGACGGAGGCGTTCTCGAGCAGATTGTCGAGATCCTCCTTCTGGAAGTTCGACACGCCGATCGCGCGGATCTTGCCCGCCTCATAGGCCTCTTCCAACGCCCGCCAGGCGTCGACATTGCCGGCAAAGAAGCGATCCGCACCGCCGAACTGGCCCCAGGGCTGCGGGCTGTGGATGATCATCAGGTCGATCGTGTCCAGCCCGAGAGTCTGAAGCGAGCCCTCGATCGCCGCCTTGGCGCCGGCATAGTCCTTGTGGGAGGCGTCCAGCTTGGTTGTCACGAACAGTTCGTCGCGCGGTTCGCCGCAGTCGCGGATAGCTTCGCCGACGCCGCGCTCGTTTCCATAGGCCTGAGCCGTGTCGATGTGACGGTAGCCCATGGCCACGGCGGCGCGCACCGCATCGGCGACCTTGTTGTCGTCGATCATCCAGGTCCCGAGCCCGAGCTTCGGGATCTTCACGTCGTTCGGCAGGGTATAGGTTTCTTGCAGGATCATGGTCTGCTCCTTTCGCGAAAAGGCTGTCGAGCCTCATATCGTTGCGGATCAGGCCTGACCGCCCGCCTTGTCGCGCCTGAAGCCAGCAAAGCAGGCTTCAACTCTTCCGTCGCGCCTGGCCGGCGATAGCCCATCCGTCCATCCCAGATGTGGTGCAGCCACCCGGGGCTGATTATGGGGGCGAATGTGAAGGCACTTATGAACGACAAGCATCAATCCGCTTGGAGTTATCCCCGTGCGAACGAGCCGTGCAGTTCGTTGGTCCCCTCCACGTGTTCCTGCGATGGCGCCGGAACCATCATGCCGACGCGCTGTTCCGGGGACCATGAATGAAACGACCCAGCACCAATCCGAACTCGAGCGTTCCGTCGGACTATGGCAACTGGTGTTCTATGGCTCGGGAACCATCCTGGGCGCCGGCATCTTCGTCGTCGTCGGGAAAGTGGTCGGTGAAGCCGGCACCCTGACGCCGCTCGCCTACGCGCTCGCAGCCATTGTGGCGATCACCTCGGCCCTTTCATTCGCCGAAATGGGCGCGCGCATTCCTACCGCAGGCGGGCCCATCGACTATCTGGAGCAGGCCTTCCACGCACCTGCTCTCGGATCCGGCGCGGGCTGGGTGCTTATGGTCGCGAACACCGTGTCGGCGGCGACCATCGTCACGGGTTTCGTGGCCTATCTGGACAGCTTCGCGACCGTCCCGGGATGGCTTGCGACCACAGCTCTCGTCCTCGTTCTCGGTGGAATCGCCATTGCCGGGATGAAGGAAAGTGCATGGCTGATGAGCGTGACGACTCTCATCGGGATCGGCACGCTCATCGCCGTGCTCTGGGCCCTTCGCGATTCGATCCTGGCTGCGCCCGCCGAAGTGCTGACCGGGCTCGACGCCAGCGCGGATGGCGGCGAAGGGTCGGTGGGCGGCGGCTTCGGCGGGCTCTTCGCCGGCGCCATTCTCGCGGTGTACGCCTTCATCGGCTTTGGTGATCTGGCGCAAACGGCCGAAGAAGTCCGCGACGTGAAGCGCACCTTGCCTCGCGCGATGATGATCTCGCTCGCGATCGTCTTCGTCTTCTACATCCTGATCGCACTCGCCCTGGTGGGCACCGGCGAACTCTCCGCCATCGCGGAAGCCTCCGCGCCCCTCGTCAAAGCGGTCGAACTCGTCGGCTGGCCGGGACTTCCGATCGCGATCGCCAGCCTCTTCGTGATCGTGAATGGCGCGCTGACGCAGATCATCGCGGCCGCCCGGTTGCTGCTCGATATCGCCCGGGACGGCCGCGGAGCGCCGCGTCTCTTTGCCAAAGTCAACGAGAGCACCGCCACGCCGATCCCGGCGACGCTCCTCATCTCCGTCACCGTGCTGGTGCTGGCTCTCCTGGTGCCTCTGAAATCGCTGGCCGAGGTCACGAGCTTTGCGATCCTGATCGTCTTCGTCGGGGTCAACCTGTCGCTCATCCGTATGAAGCGCAGAACACAGCCCGAGGATGTGCCCAATATCCCGGTGGTCGTGCCTTATGTCGGCGTGTTCGCCGCCGGCGCCGCGCTCGTCGCGCAGATCGCTCAGTTCATCCTCGGCGGGGGGTGACCAAGCCCTCACGCGCATTGCGTTGACCCCATGGGAGCCTGCGATCGGAAAGCAGGCGCGCGACAGCCCTCGAGCATTCTGACGACGCGTTCAATCATGCGTCATATCGCAGCGTTTCCTTTGACGAGCTGTGCCCGTGAAGCACTTGTCGAACCAAAGAAACGCAAGCGGAGAGCCGATTGGGTCGGGCGATCAAATGGTTGGCGGGTCTCGTCATTGTCGTGGCATGTGCGGCCGCGGGCATCTGGGGCGCCGACTATCTGACGCGCAGCGAACAGGCCGCGGCTTCGACCGAGGAGCCCAGCGCTACGCGCGTCTCCACCGAAAGCCCCGAATTGCGCGAACTGGAAGATCGCTATTCGGCTGTCGGAACGCTCCTGCCGCTGCGCTCGATCGAGTTGCGCCCGCTGGCGGCCGGTCGGGTGGTCCGCGCACCGGTCAACTCCGGAGATCGCCTCGCTGAAGGCGATCTCATCTTCGAACTCGACAGCCGCGCTGCGCGCGCCGAATTGGCAGACGCGCGGGCCACATACGAGGAGGCGCGGCAGGAACTCCGGCGCTTCGAGGAATTGCAGGATCGCAACGTGTCCTCCGAGGCGCGGATCGAGACGGCACGCGCGGTGTTTCGCCGTGCCGAGGCCGCCCTGCGGCTGGCCAATGCGAATCTCGAAGATCGCAGGCTCGTCGCCCCTTTCGAGGGCGTGCTAGGCGCGTTCGACCTCGACGCGGGCGAATATGTCGAGCCCGCGACGGTCGTCTCCACCTTCGAGGATCTGAGCGCGGTCGAAGCGGAGTTTGCCCTCCCCGAACGCTATTTTGCTCGCGCCCGAAAGGGTCAGACGGTACGGCTGCAGGCGCGCCCCTATCCCGAACGCGTCTTCACCGGCGAGGTCGACTTCATCGCCCCGGGCATCGATCCCGGCTCGCGCAGTTTCAACGTTCGGGTTCTCGTCGACAACGAGGACCGCGCCCTTGCCAGCGGCATGTTCGTCTCAACTGAACTCGTCTTCGAGACCTACGAGGCACTGACCGTTCCGGACGATGCCGTCATCAGCGAGGGCTCCGCCACTTACGTCTTCACGGTCGCGGACGGGACGGCGAGGCGGACTGACGTCGCACTGGGGGCAAGCCGCGAAGGCCGCATCGAGATCGAACAGGGCCTCGATCCTGCCTCGCGCGTCGTGGTCACCGGCTGGGACACCCTGTCCGACGGGTCGCCGGTCGAGATCGTCGAGGCGGAAAACCGCGACGAGGCGCTCGACTGATGTTGTCCGAGCTCAGCCTCCGCCGTCCCGTTCTCGCCTCGGTCGTCTCGATCCTGATCGTGATTCTGGGCATTGCCGGCCTGTCGCGCATGCCGATCCGGGAACTGCCCGATGTCGACGCGGCAGAGGTGACGGTCAGCGTCGCCTATACGGGCGCCGGGCCCGGCGTCGTCGATGCGGAGGTGTCGACGGTGATCGAAGGCGCGATCTCGACGGTCGCGGGCGTCGATTCCTTCACCACGGAAGCCGAACTCGGCGGCTCGCGAACGGTGATCACCTTCGAGCCCAGCCGCGACATCGACGAGGCGACGGCGGATGTTAGGGCCGCGGTCCAGGCGGTCGCGCCCGAACTGCCCGAACCGGTCGACCAGCCCTCGGTCGAGAAAAACGACACCGAGGGCGATCCGGTCGTGCGGCTGGCACTGGTCAGCGACACCCTGTCGGCGAGCGAGCTGACCGACTACGCCGAACGCTTCGTCACCGCGCGGCTGGAAACGATTTCCGGGGTGGCGACGGTGCAGCTCTCCGGCGAGCGGCTCTACGCCATGCGCATCTGGCTCGATCCGGACGCCATGGCCTCGCGCGGGGTGACGGTCGACGACATCGCCTCGGCGCTTCGGGAAAACAATATCGAACTGCCAGCCGGCC
Organism: Jiella marina; assembly: GCF_024359545.1. Taxonomy (GTDB): domain Bacteria; phylum Pseudomonadota; class Alphaproteobacteria; order Rhizobiales; family Rhizobiaceae; genus Jiella. Next base: position 93,339 of record NZ_JAKQZG010000007.1, on the reverse strand, counting down.
AGATCGAGTCCGCCTCGCGAAACTACCTGCTGCGCACCGAAACGCGACTCGCATCGGTCGAGGAGTTCGAGGAACTCATCGTGCTTCGCCGCGAGGGCTTCCCGATCCGGCTCGGCACGCTGGCCGACGTCGAACTGGGGGTGGAATCCGACGACACCCTGTTCCGCACCAATGGTCAGACGGCCATCGGCCTCGGCGTCCTGCGCCAGTCGAGTTCCAACACGCTGGCGATTTCGCGTGCGGTCGAAGAGTTCGTCTCCGATATCGAGGACGAATTGCCGGCCGGCACGACGATCCGCATCACCAGCGACGATGCCGAGTTCATCCGCAGCTCGATCTATGGCGTCTTGCAGACGCTCGGCATCGCGATCGCGGTGGTCGTGTCGGTGATCTTCGTCTTCATCGCCTCGATCCGTGCCACCCTGGTTCCCGCCGTCACCATTCCGATCGCCCTGATGGGCGCCTGCGCCGGAATCGCCTTCGCCGGCTTTTCGATCAACATCCTCACGCTCTTCGCCCTGATCCTCGCCATCGGCCTCGTGGTCGACGACGCGATCGTGGTTCTGGAGAATATCGAGCGACGGGTCGAGAATGGCGACGAACCACGCGAAGCGGCCTCCGCCGGCGCGAAGGAGGTCTTCTTCGCCGTCGTCTCCACCTCGGCCACGCTGATTGCGGTCTTTCTCCCGCTCTCCTTCCTGCAGGGCGAGATCGGACGGTTGTTCACCGAATTCGGCATCACCCTCGCGATCGCCGTCGCCGTGTCGACCTTCGTCGCCCTCACGCTCTGTCCCGTCCTTGCCTCGAAAATCCTCAAGAAGGGCGAAGGCCGAAACGCGCTTGCCCGAACCGTCGACTGGACGACGCGCCGCCTGTCATCCGGCTACCGCCGCCTGCTGCGGCTCGCTCTCAAGGTGCCGATCGTCGTTCTCGCGGTGGCGGCCTTGTTCAGCGGCATGTCCTGGACCTTCTACCAGAATCTGCCGTCGCAGCTCACGCCGCAGGAGGACCGGGGCGTCTTCTTCGTCAGCGTCGACGGGCCGGCGGGCGCCGGTCTCGGCTTCACCGACGTCGTCGTCGAACGCATCGAAGATCTGCTTCAACCCTATCGCGACAGCGGCGCCGTCGAGGAGGTCATCTCGATCGTCGGGCGGTATGGCGAGACGGGACGCGCCTTCGTCGTCGCCGTCATGGCGCCATGGGAGGAGAGAACCCAGGCGCCGCGGGAGATCGTCTCGGAACTGCGGCCGGCCTTTTCGAAGATCACACTGGCCAGCGTCCGAGCCTTTGCGCCCTCCGGCCTCGGGGCGGGCGGCGGCGGAACCCCGCTCGAAGCCGTGGTGACGGCCCCGAGCTTCGATCTGGCCGCCCGCTACTCCGAGGAGCTCGAGAGCCGGTTGCGGGAGCGGCCGGAAATCGTCGACGTGCGCCGCGACTATGAGGTGAACACGCCGGGCTTCGACATCGAGGTCGATCGCGAACGGGCGCGCGAGGTCGGCATCGCCGCCCGCACGGTGGCCGACACGGTGCGCACCTTCTTCGCCTCCGCCGAGGTTACCGAATATATCGAGCGCGACCGGCGCTATCCGGTGATCCTGCAGGCCCCGGAGGAGCGCCGGCGCAGTCCGGCGGACCTGCGCGGCCTGAACGTGCGGACCGCGTCGGGTGATCTGATCCCTCTCGACGGGCTGGTCGAGGTCGAGCGCCGCGCCTCCGTGCGCGCCTTCAACCGCTACGACCGCCAGCCCTCCGTCGAGATTTCCGCCGGGCTTGCCGAGGGAACCGATCTTGGAGCGGCGATCGCGATCACGGAAGGGATCGTTGCGGAGCTGCCGTCCCAGATGGGGCTTTCCTGGACCGGTCAGGCCAAGCAGTTTCAGGAGACGTCCGGCGGCCTCCTCATGACCTTCGGCCTCGCTCTGGTCGTCGTCTATCTCGTGCTCGCGGCGCAGTTCGAGAGTTTCATCCAGCCGGTCGTCATTCTGCTCTCAGTCCCCCTGGCCGTCGCCGGCGCGCTCGCCACGCTGTTCGCGCTGGGCGAAGCGATCAACGTCTATTCCCAGGTCGGCATGGTGATGCTGATCGGACTGATGGCCAAGAACGGCATCCTGATCGTCGAATTCGCCAACCAGCTCCGCGAACAGGGTCAGTCGGTGCGCGAGGCCGTGACCGAAGCCGCCACTATCCGCCTGCGCCCGATCCTGATGACGGTGCTCTCGACCGTTCTCGGCGCCGTTCCGCTGATCCTGTCCTCGGGCGCCGGCGCCGAAAGCCGGTTCTCGATCGGCCTCGTCATCATCGGCGGTTATCTCGTGGCTTCGATCCTGACCCTGTTCCTGACGCCGGTTCTCTACGACATCTTCCAGTCCGATGCCCGGGAAGAGAGGCGTGAGAAAGCCGATACGACCGGGCAGGAAGCCGAAGTGGCGACGTGAACATGAGAAGATGCCTCACTCACTCGACCGTCGTCATTCCCCGGGCAGCGAGCACCCGCCGTTCGGTGAAGACTACGATCTGATAGCGGACGACGGACAGGATCACCGAGACCGCTGCGACGGTCCAGATCATGCCGTAGTCGAGAAAGCCGCGCGACTGGTTGAGGAGGTTGCCGAGGCCGGTTCCCGTGGCGAGCCATTCGGCGATCATGACGCCGAGGATCGCCCGCGGCACCGTCAGCCGCGTCGCCGCGAAGACATAGGGCAGCGATGCCGGCACGGAGACCAGCCGCAATTCCTGAAGCATCATGCCCCATACGCCTTGGGAAGTTCGAGGGCGGCGCGCGGCACGAGGCTTAGGCCCTGCAGGATTGAGGATCGTCGCAAGCGCGATCGGTGGAATGGCGAAGGCGGCGATGTTGACGCCGCGCATGGCGCGCAGCGTCTTCGGCCAGAGCGCGGATTCAATGCCGCAGAGGATGGCGATCCCATTGCGCGGCGAATTCGACCGCCCCGCCCGCCGCAGGCTGGTCGCACGCTGAACGAAATCGGTCTGACGAAACCGCGAGTTGGCCGATGGGATATTGCGTGCTTCAATCATCTGAGCCAAAGGCGGATCGTGGGGGTCGCGATCCCGTCTATGGATCCACAGGAGCGATTCATGTTCATCTCCGTCTTCGAGATCTTCAAGCGGGGCGTCGGGCCGTCCTCCTCCCACACGATGGGTCCGATGGTGGCCGCCGCGCGCTTTCTCGACGATCTGCGCGGCGGCGCGGAGCGCATTCCGGGCGGCGGAGCGCCTGCCTCGATCCGGGTCTCGCTGCACGGATCGCTCGCTTTCACCGGCAAGGGCCACGCCACCGACCGGGCTGTTCTTCTTGGCCTCCTGGGACAGTTGCCCGAGACGCTCGACATCGAGGCCGCCGACGAAATGATCGACGATCTTCGAGAGTCCCGGAAACTGGATCTGCCCGACCTGCCCGCGATGGCGTTCGATCCGGACAAGGATCTGATCTTCGACTACGGGCCGCCCTTGCCGCTTCATGCCAATGGCATGATCTTTCGCGCCTTCGACGGACGGGGAAACCCGACGCTGACCACCACTTATTATTCGGTCGGCGGCGGCTTCGTGATGAGCGAGGAAGAACTCGTCGCCCAGAACGACGGCGGTTCGGGCAGCGCCAAGACCTCCGAAGAGCTGATCGGGGTGCCCTACCCCTTCACCTCCTCGCAGGAGATGCTCGACATGGGACGCGCTTCCGGCCTCACCATCGCCGAGATGAAGCGGGCAAACGAAGAGGCGCGCGGACGCGGTGACGATCTCGACGACCGGCTCGACGAGATCTCCGATGCGATGAACGAATGCATCGACCGCGGCCTCGAGGGCTCCGGCATTCTTCCGGGTGGGCTGAAGGTACGCCGGCGGGCGCGCGACCTCCACGAGAAGCTCGAAGCCGAGCGCTTCACCAATCTGCAGACGCCGCATATCGGCAATGAATGGTTGAGCCTCTACGCCATGGCCGTCAACGAGGAGAACGCCGCCGGCGGCAAGGTGGTGACCGCGCCGACCAATGGCGCGGCCGGCACGGTGCCAGCGGTGCTTCGCTATTGGCAGGAACATTGCGGCGGTCGCTCCGACAAGCTGCGGCGTGACTTCCTGCTGACGGCCGCGGCGGTCGGCGGGATCATCAAGGCCAATGCCTCGATTTCGGGTGCCGAGGTCGGCTGCCAGGGCGAGGTGGGGAGCGCTGCGGCCATGGCCGCTGCCGGCCTCTGCGCGGCTTTCGGCGGCACCAATGCGCAGATCGAGAACGCGGCAGAAATCGCGCTGGAACATCACCTCGGCATGACCTGCGACCCGGCCGGCGGCCTCGTTCAGGTGCCCTGCATCGAGCGCAATGCGCTCGGCGCCATCAAGGCCGTGTCGGCCGCCGCTCTCGCGCTACGCGGCGATGGCGAGCATTTCATGCCGCTCGACAATTGCATCAAGGTGATGCTCGAGACCGGCCGCGACATGAACGTCAAGTACAAGGAAACCTCGACCGGCGGCATCGCGGTCAACCTGCCGGAGTGCTGAGGATCAGACCTCTCGTAAGCTGTTCCGGCCCGGCGCGCGCTTAACGGTCGTCGTGAAATACGAGAGCGGCCGGGTCAGCGAAGATCGGCCGAGGAGTCCGGACGGACTGAAAGAAGCTCCGTGTCTGATGGTTGGCCCGTCGCCGGTTTGACGGATTCGCGCCCCGCCCGCCGAACCGCAAAGCACCTCCCTGCGTTGGCGAACCGCGGGCTCTGTCGATGCAACACATCAGGGAAAGCCGCGAATTCTGCAATAAACGAAAATATCTTCATCATTCTGCACATTATTTTACCTGTCTCTGCGCAATTAAAGGTCAATTCATTTCTATAAAAGCGACAAATACTCGGCATTTGGCGATTAAATTGGACGTTCATACCGCACTGCATCTAGCGTCGAAGCACTGAAGCCAGCGATCAACGAGACTGTTCGACGACTTGGGGTCGGTTCCATGGGGAGCCGCTCATCAGGAAAGGTGTGACCATGACCAAGAATGATGATCAAAGCAGGGGCTCGAAGCCGGCCGGCGCGCTGTCGCGGCGTACGGTCCTCAAGGGCGCGGCGGCGGCCGCCGGCGCTGCGGCGGGTTCCGGCGCGATCACCGGTTTCCCGACCATCTGGGCGCAGGAGATCAAGGACATCGAGCTCACCCATGTGGGCGTCTCCTACTCGGTGGTGAAGGCGATCGGCGACCAGGCCTCGAAGGATCTCGGCTTCAAGGTCACGATGCAGAACCTCGACACGTCGGCCGCGATCAACCGCTTCATCACCCAGCCCAATTCCGTCGACATCGCCGATGTCGAAGGCTGGCAGGCCAAGCTCGCCACAAGGCGCGGCGTCCTGCAGGGGATCGAACGTGCCCGGATCAAGCAGTTCGACAACATCCTGCCGATCTTCACCCGCGGCGAAATCGAGGGCCACGAGATCCCCCGCGAAGGCATCTCCCCCTATGAGGCGATGTATATCGAGGAAAAGGACGCGACCGAGCTGCACGAAGGCGTCACCGACTGGATGACCTTCCTGCCCCAGGTCTACAACGCCGACTCCATCGGCTACCGGCCCGACCTCGTCGGGCACGAGGTGACCGAGTGGAAGGAGCTGATCGATCCGAAATTCGCCGGCAAGGCGGCGATCCTCGACGTTCCCGCCATCGGCATCATGGACGCCGCGCTCTGCTTCGAGAGCGCCGGGCTCATCAGCTACGGCAACAAGGGCAACATGACCCGCGAGGAGATCGACCAGACGATCGACAAGCTGATCGAGCTCAAGCGCGCCGGCCATTTCCGCGCCACCTGGACCACTTTCGACCAGTCGGTCAACCTGATGGCCGCTGGAGAGGTGATCATCCAGTCCATGTGGTCGCCGGCGGTCGCCGCCGTTCGGGTCAAGGAAGTCCCCTGCGTCTACGCGCCGGTCAACAAGAAGAACGGCAAGGAAGGCTATCGCGGCTGGTGCAACGGCATGGCCCTGATGGGGCATCTGGAAGGCAAGAAGCTCGATGCGGCCTATGAATATCTGAACTGGTACCTGTCCGGCTGGCAGGGCGCCTTCGTCGCCCGCTACGGCTATTATTCGCCCGTCCCCAGCACGGCGAAGGAGCAGTTGTCGCCAGCCGAGTGGGCCTACTGGTACGAAGGCAAGCCCGCCCCCGAGCCGATCATGGACCCTTACGGCGTGCCGATGGAGCCGGAAGGCGCCAAGCGCGATGGCGGCTCCTTCATCGAACGCGTCACCAACATCTCGTGCTGGAACACGCTGATGGACGAGGCGGCGTACATGAACAAGCGCTGGAACGAGTTCAAGGTCGCCTGAGCCGAGCGCGTGAACCCCACAAGACATCGGGCCGGCCGCAAGCGGCCGTCCCGATCGCCCATCCTCCCCACGGAGTCCGATTGATGGTCAAGCGCTCAGACCTGTTCGGCTGGCTCGCGGTCTCGCCGCTCCTGCTCGTGCTGATCCCGTTCTTCGTCGTGCCGTTCCTGGTGATCCTGGCGGCGAGCTTCATGGAATCGGACGGCTTCGGCGGGATGATCCAGACCTTCACGCTGGACAATTACATCGGCGTGTTCCGCTCGCGGCTGACCTTCGACCTTTATTACGAGACCGCAAAGTTCGCCGTCATCACTTGGGCGTTCGCCACCGTCATCGGCTTCTGGGTCTCCTATTTCCTGGTCTTCCACGTGAAGAACCAGCTTCTGGCGATCGGCCTGTTCCTGCTCTGCACGGTCCCGTTCTGGACGTCGAACATCATCCGGATGATTTCCTGGATCCCGCTCCTGGGCAAGGAAGGCCTCATCAATCAGGGCCTGATGGGAGCCGGCATCATCGACCAGCCGCTCGCCTTCCTGCTGTTTTCGAACTTCGCGGTGATCGTCGCCTATGTCCATCAGCTGACGATCTTCATGATCGTGCCGATCTTCAATTCCCTGTCGAAGATCGACAAGTCGCTGATCGAGGCGGCGCTGGACGCCGGTTCGAGCCGCTTCGACATCCTGCGGTACATCGTCCTGCCCATGGCCAAGAGCGGCATCGCACTCGGCTCGATCTTCGTGCTGTCGATCGTGATGGGTGACTTCTTCGTGGTGAAGGTGATGTCCGGCGGCGGCTCGGCCTCGGTCGTCGGCGCGCTCTACGAAGATGTGGGCGTCCTGCAATATCCCTCCGCCGCAGCCAGCGCCGTCATCCTCACCCTCATTGTGGTGGCGGTCGTCTTCTCGATCCTGCGCGTCGTCGACATTCGCCGGGAGATTGCCCGATGAGCCGCTCCGCCACCGCCGGAACGCCGCGCTCGGGCGGCCGGCCCTGGACCTTCTACGTCCTCCTCGCCGTCTTCATCCTCTATGTGATCGGGCTCTACGCTCCTATGATCTCGATCTACATCCTGTCCTTCCAGGATGTGCGCGGCGGTCTCGTCTTCCCGATGAAGGGCCTGTCGCTGCACTGGTTCGTCGATCTCTTCACCCAGGTGCGCACCGGCGACGTGAAAGGCTCGTTCGATCGCTCGATCCGGCTGGCGGTCCTCGTCACGGTGTTAACTGTGGTGATCTCGTTCCTCGCCGGCATGGCCTTCCGCCGCCGCTACTTCGGCGACACGGCCGTGTTCTATCTGATGATCGGCAGCCTCGTCGTGCCCGGCCTGGTGCTCGGTCTCGGCATCGGACTGACGTTCAATTTCCTCGGGATGCGCCCGAGTTGGTATACGTCGGCGCTCGGCGCGCAGCTCTCCTGTACCCTGCCCTTCGGCGTCCTGATCATGTTCGCCGTGATGTCGCGGTTCAACACGGCCTGGGAAGAGGCCTCGCGCGACCTCGGTGCCTCTCCGCTCCAGACCGTCTGGCTGGTGATCCTGCCAATCCTGCTGCCGGGTCTCGTCGCCGTGGCCCTCTTCGGCTTCACGCTTTCCTATGACGAGTTCGCCCGCACGCTCCAGACCGCCGGGACGCTCAACACGCTTCCCCTCGAAATCTGGTCGATGACGCTCAACGTGACCTCGCCGGCGCTCTACGCGCTCGGCACCGTCACCACGATCGTCTCCTTTGTCACCATCGGCCTTGCGCTCGGATCGATCGTCATGATCCAGCGGCGTCGGGCCCAGCGCATCAAGAACGAGGCCTGACATGACGATGCAAACGACCTCGTCCGGCCGCGGCGCCATCGAGCTCGCCGGCGTCGTGAAATCCTACGACGGCGGAGAGACCACGGCCGTCGACGGCATCAATCTGAAGATCCCCGACGGGGCCTATTGCTGCGTGCTTGGCCCGTCCGGCTGCGGCAAGTCGACCATTCTCAGGATGATCGCCGGTCACGAGGACCCGACCCATGGCGAAATCCTGATCGGCGGCGAGAACGTCGTCGGCCTGCCGCCGGTCAAGCGTCGCACGGCGATGATGTTTCAGTCCTACGCCCTGTTTCCGCATCTCAACGTGCGCGACAACATCGCCTATGCCCTCAGGGTCAGGGGCATGAGCCGGTCCGAGCGCTACCGCCGTGCCGAAGAGATGATGGCGACCGTGCAGCTCGGCGAGTTTGCCGAACGCCTGCCGGGCCAGCTCTCCGGCGGCCAGCAGCAGCGCGTCGCCCTCGCCCGCGCCGCAATCACCGAGCCGCGGGTTCTGCTCCTCGACGAACCGCTCTCGGCGCTCGACGAGCATCTGCGCATCCAGATGCGCACCGAACTCGCCACCATGCAGAAGAATCTCGGCATCACCTTCGTTCACGTCACCCACACCCAGATGGAGGCAATCGCGCTTGCCGACCTCGTCGTCGTGATGGAACGGGGAAAGATCAAGCAGGCCGGCCCTGCCCGCGAAGTCTACATCGCCCCGCGCGACCGCTATGTGGCCGAGTTCATGGGTGGCCAGAACGTGCTGCGCGGCAAGGTCCGCACGATCAACGGCGTACGTGCCACCATGGTCGGCCGCGGCGAGGAGCCGATCGAAGTCGCGTTCGACGGCAGGCACCGTCTCGAAAAGGACGAAACGATCGAAATCGCGGTGCGCCGCGACGACATCGAGCTGCTCCGGCCGGAAAAGGGCAAGGTTCCCGCCGGCAAGGCCGCCGTGTCGAGCCGGATCGTCGGCATCGAATACCAGGGCAATTTCGTCAAGGTCATGCTGGACGCCACCGACGACGTCGCCTTCATCGCCTTCGTACCCGAACGCCGCTTCTTCCAGGATCCGATGAAGGTGGGCGAAGTCGTCTACGCGGCTTGGGACGTCGAGCACGCCCATCTGATGATCGAGCCATAGGAGAAACGCCATGAAGGTCAGTTTCACACTGAATGCCAAGCCCGTGACGGTCGATGTCGACCCGGCCACCCGGCTGGCCGATCTCCTGCGTGAGGATATGGATCTCACCGGAACCCATATCGGCTGCGACACCAGCCAGTGCGGCGCCTGCCTGGTGCTCCTCGACGGGGAGTCGGTGAAGAGCTGCACGCTGCTCGTCGCTTCGCTCGAAGGCCGGGGCGTGACGACGGTCGAGGGGCTCGCCGATCCCGATGGCGGCCTGCACCCGATGCAGACTGCGTTCCGGGAGAACCACGGCCTGCAATGCGGCTTCTGTACGCCGGGCATGCTGATCTCGGCCGTCGATTTTGCCAACCGCAATCCCGATCCGACGGAGACCGAACTGCGCCACTGGCTCGAAGGCAATATCTGCCGCTGCACCGGCTATCAGAACATCGTCAAATCCATCATGGCGGGCACCGCCGCGATGCATCAGCGCGCTTGAAGGAGAACACCGTCATGACGGCGATCGGCATCGGCCAGGCCCCGAAACGCAAAGAGGACGTCCGCTTCCTCACCGGCCGGGGGCGCTACGTCTCCGACATCAAGCTTCACAACATGGCGGCCGCCTTCTTCGTGCGCTCACCGCACGCCCATGCGAAGATCGGCGCAATCGACTCATCGGCTGCGCTGGAGGCCGAGGGCGTCGTCGCCGTCTTCACCGGCGCGGATCTGGAGGCCGCGAAGGTCGGCGGACTGCCGGTCGGCTGGGGCATTACCGGCAGTGACGGCGAACCGATGAAGGAACCGTTCTACCCGGTCCTCGCCGTCGGCAAGGTGCGCCATGTCGGCGATCCGGTCGCCGTCGTCGTTGCCGAGACGCCGGAACAGGCGCAGGCCGCGGCCGATCTCGTCATGGTCGACTACGAGCCTCTGACGCCCGTCGTCAGCATGCTCGACGCCCTGAAGCCCGAGGCACCGCTCGTTCATGAGGACGTGCCGCAGAATCTCTGCTGCGACTGGGCGATGGGCGACGAAGCGGCGGTCGAGGAGGCGCGCCAGAAGGCCGCCCACATCGCCCGGATCGAACTCGTCAACAACCGCCTCATCGGCAATCCGATGGAGCCGCGCGCAGCGATCGCCGAATACGACCGCGCCCGCGACCACTACACGCTCTACACCACCAGCCAGTTTCCGCATGTGGTCCGCTTCCTGATGGGCGGGCTGGTGCTCAACATTCCGCAACACAAGCTGAGGGTCGTCGCGCCCGATGTCGGCGGCGGTTTCGGGGTGAAGCAGTTCCACTATGCCGAGGAGGCGGCGCTCACCTTCATCGCCGGCAAGCTCTGCCGGCCGGTCAAATGGGTGAGCGAGCGCTCCGAAGGCTTCGTCTCCGACCGTCAGGGCCGCGATCACGTCACCGAAGCCGAGCTGATGCTCGACGAGAACGGCAAGTTCCTCGGGCTCTGGGTGTCGACGCTCGCCAATATGGGCGGCTATCTCTCGACCTTCGGGCCGAACATTCCGACCAATCTCTACGCCCCGCTGCTTTCGGGCGTCTACAAGCTGCCGGCGATCTTCTGCAACGTGAAGGTCGTCTTCACCAACACGCTGCCCGTCGACGCCTATCGCGGCGCAGGGCGCCCCGAAGCGACCTTCGTTCTGGAACGCCTCGTCGACGTGGCGGCGATCGAGACCGGGATCGACAAGATCGAGATCCGCCGCCGCAACATGATCTCGAAGGAAGAATATCCCTATCAGACCCCGGTGGTCGTCGAATATGACAGCGGCGATCCAATGGCCTGCCTCGACAAGGCGATCGAGGTCGCCGACATCGCCGGCTTCGAGGCCCGCCGCACGGAGGCAGCCAGACGCGGCAAATATCGAGGACTGGGGCTTTCCACCTATGTCGAGGCCTGTGGCCTCGCGCCCTCGCGCCTCGCCGGCCAGATGGGCGCCCGCGGTGGCCTCTACGAGAGCGCCACGGTGCGGGTGCATCCGACCAGCCATGTCTCCGTGATGATCGGCACCCACAATCACGGCCAGGGCCACGAGACCACCTTCGCCCAGATCGTCTCGGAACAGCTCGGCGTACCCTTCGAGGACATCGACATCGTCTTCGGCGACACCGACCGCGTGCAGTTCGGCATGGGCACCTACGGCTCCCGATCGCTCGTCGTGGGCGGCGCGGCGCTATCCAAGGCCGGTGACAAGGTGATCGTGAAGGGTCGCAAGATCGCCGCCCATCTTCTGGAGGCAAGTTTCGAGGACATCGCCTTCGAAAAGGGCGAGTTCAAGGTCGCCGGCACCGATCGCGCAAAGACCTTTGCGGAGATCGCGGGCGCTGCCTATGTGCCACACGACTACCCGCTCGAAACGCTGGAGCCCGGCCTCGAGGAGCAGGCCTATTACGACCCCATCAACTTCACCTATCCCGGCGGCGCGCATTTCTGCGAGGTGGAGATCGACCCCGATTCCGGCGAAATCGAACTTTGCGCCTATACCGCCGTCGACGATGTCGGCACGATCATCAATCCGATGATCGTCGAAGGCCAGCTCCATGGCGGCATCGTCCAGGGGATCGGCCAGGCGCTGTTCGAGCACGGCATCTATGACGAGGAAACCGGCCAGCTGATGTCTGGCTCCTTCATGGACTACTGCATGCCCCGCGCCGACAATCTGCCGTCGATCACCATCTCGCCGCAGGTCACCGCCTGCGCTCACACGCCGATGGGCGTGAAGGGCTGCGGCGAGTGCGGGACGATCGGATCGCCGGCCGCCGTCATCAACGCCGTCGTCGATGCGCTGAAGCCGCTCGGCATCACCCATGTGGACATGCCGGCAACGCCCAACCGGCTCTGGGCGATCATCCGCAACGCCCAGTCGACCAGCATCGCAGCCGAGTGAGGAGGAAGTTCCCATGACCCTCGCCTTCCATCGCCCTTCCTCCATCGCGGATGCCGCCAAGCTCCTTGCCGGCGCCGAGGACGGCAAATTCCTCGCCGGCGGCATGACGCTTTTGCCCACCATGCGTCAGCGCCTGGCGGATCCGAGTGATCTGGTCGACCTGTCGTCGCTGCCTGGCCTTGCGATGATCGAGCGGACCGGCGACGGCCTCGTGATCGGTGCCCTCACCCGCCACGCGGATGTGGCGGGCTCAGAAGTCGTGAAAGCCGCCGTCCCCGCCCTGGCGGCGCTGGCAGGCCGGATCGGTGACCCGCAGGTGCGCTATCGCGGCACGATCGGCGGCTCGATCGCCAATAACGACCCGGCGGCAGACTACCCGGCAGCGCTCCTCGCCCTCGATGCGACGGTCGTCACCGATCGGCGGGAAATCGCGGCCGACGATTTCTTTCTCGGCACCTTCGAGACTGCCCTCGAGACCGACGAGATCGTCACGGCAGTCCGGTTTCCCATTCCCCTTGCGGCGTCCTACGAAAAGCTGAGGAGCCCGGCTTCGCGCTACGCCCTCGTCGGGGTCTTCGTCGCGCGCTTTGCGGATGGCGTCCGGGTGGCGGTTACCGGTGCGGGTCCGTGCGTCTTCCGCTCCGCCGATATCGAGGAGGCCCTTGCGAGCGCCTTCGAGCCGTCCGCTCTCGACCGCATCTCGATCGACGCGAGCGAGCTCAATTCCGATCTTCACGCCGATGCCGACTATCGAGCCCATATGATCATGGTGCTCACCAAACGCGCCGTCGCGGCGGCAATTGCCGGCCATTAGCGCGGCGTTTCCGGGGTCGCCCCAGCCGGCCGGCCCCGTCTTTCGCGGACAAGAACGAAACCGACATCAGACTCGAAGTGGCGGCGGTCTTCCGCCCCCCTGGCGCCTGAGGCGAGGAGACACGACAGATGCAGGACGTCGAGATGGGTGCCGCCACGGCGGCTGCCCCGGGAGAACTTGCGCGCCGTTCGGCGACCGATCTCCTTGCCGGATACCGAAGCGGCGCGTTCACGCCGAGCGAGGCGGTCGATCAGATCCTGTCCCAGCTCGCAATCGTCGACGGCGCCTGCAATGTCGTCGTCACCGACCTCTACGACGGCGCGCACGCCGCCGCCGAGGCCGCGACGGCCGCCTATCGCAGCGGCGACGCCCTCGGCCCGCTCGCCGGCGTGCCGGTGACGATCAAGGACCTAGTCTTCGTCAAGGACGTCGCAGCCAAGGGCGGCGCACCATCGCTCAAGGATTTCGTCGCGACGACGGACGCCTTCGTGGTGGAACGCCTGAAGGCCGCCGGCGCGATCGTCACCTGCAAGACCACCACCTGCGAATCCGGCTACAAGCTCACCGCCGACAATCCCGTGACCGGCATCACGCGCAATCCCTGGTCCCAGGACCGTACGAGCGGCGGATCGAGCGGCGGGGCCGCTGCCGCGGTCGCCGGCGGGGGCGGACCAATCGCCATCGGGACGGACGGTGTCGGCTCGATCCGGGTGCCTTCCTCCTTTTGCGGCGTCTTCGGCATCAAGCCGACCTTCGGCCTCGTCTCCCGTGCTCCGGGCTTCTTCCCGCCCTCATGGGGCAGCCTCGCCCATACCGGTCCGATCACCCGCACCGTCGCAGATGCCGCCCTCATGCTCGACGTGATCGCGGGGCACGATGCGCGCGATGCAGCGTCGCTGCGCACCGAGACGCGCTATCCCAATCCACAGCCAGGCAGCCTTGAAGGCATGACCATTGGCGTCTCGCCCGATTTCGGCTACGCGCCGGTGGAGCCTGATGTCGCAGCGGCGTTCGAAGCCGCCGTGGCCGCGCTCACCGAACTCGGCGCGAAGACGGTGCATCTCGATGCGCTCGTGCCGGCCGATATCCTCGAGAGCATCCTCAAACCGATCGCGCTCAGCGAACAGGCCGGCTCGATGGGAGACCGGGACGAGAGCGCCTTTGCACAATCCGATCCCGACTTCCGCGACGTCCTCGCGAAGGGCCGGACCTATAGCGGGGTCGACTATGTGGAAGCGACGCATCGGCGGTCGAAGCTCCGGGCTCGTTTCCTCGACCTCTTCTCCGGCATCGACATGCTGGCGAGCCCAACCGTTGCCATCACGGCCTTCGCCGCCGGCGAACTCGGCGCCGACAGCATTGCCGGCCGGACCGTCGACCGGCATCTCGGCTGGTCTCCCTTCACCTGGCCGATCAATCTGACCGGCCTTCCGGCGGCCACCGTCCCCTGCGGTTTCGACCAGGCGGGGCTGCCGATCGGGCTGCAATTGGTCGCCCCCTGGCTCGAGGAGAACCGGCTCTTCAAAGTCGCCGCCGCTTTCGAGGCCGCACGCCCCTGGGCCCAGCATTGGCCAGAACTCACCCTGGCCTGATTATCCCACTTCGATGATCGCCGCCTGTCCCATCTTGCCGGCCAACACGGCAATGGAGGGACGTTGCTGCCTGCTATTCGGGCACTTCGGCCGTGGGGACGGCCCTTTCGTCGATGTCGATCCGAGCCGGCATGGGCATCCATATTGCCCAAATCATGGGGGCTGTTGCGACTGTTTCCGCGATTGCCCGCTTCTTGGCGCGGGAGTTGCTTCTTCCCTGTAGGCGGCGCGTCAACTTAGAGCTTGGAGCCCATGAGTTCGCTGACCTTCGACATTCGCATTCTCCGCTCGCTCCTTTCGATCGCGGAGACCGGCAGCGTCACCGAAACGGCCCGCCGGCTGGGACGCACGCAGCCGGCGATTACCTTGCAGCTCAAGCGCCTGGAGGATCTCAGCGGTCGAAGCCTGTTCCGGCAGGAAGGACGGCGCATGGTGCTGACCACCGACGGCCAGATGATCCTCACCTATGCCAAGTCGATCCTGCGCTCCCATGACGAACTGATCACCAAGCTCGCCTCGGACGAGATCGAGGGCCAGGTAGTGCTCGGCACGCCGGACCTCTACGCGCCCTACGTGCTGCCGGACGTCCTGTCGCATTTCCGCAAGGAGTTTCCGAAGGTCCAGGTGCAGCTCCAATGCTCCCTGTCGACGCCGCTCGTTCGCCTCGTCCATCGCGGCGAGATCGATGTCGCGCTGGTCACGCGCATGAACGACTTCACCGGCGGACAGGTGGTGCAGCGCCAGCAACTCATCTGGGTGACGGGCGAGCGCTCGAGCGCCCATGAGGAGGTCCCCGTTCCTCTGGCTCTGCTCCCACCGGGCAACATCTTTCGCGACCATGCCATCGCCGCGCTCGAGCAGGCCGACCGTCCCTGGCGGATCGCCTGCATCAGCGAAAGCATCTCGGGGCTACAGGCCGCGGTCTTTTCGGGGATGGCGGTCGCGGTGCTCGGCCGCAAGGCGCTCGTCCCCGGTATGCGGGAACTCGAACCGTCGCCGCAATTTCCGCTTCTGCCCAAGGTCGAAATGCTGCTCTACAAATCGCCGGTGGCGCTGTCCCCCGCCGCCCATGCCCTGCACCAGTACCTGAAATACTATCTCGACCCCACCTCGTCCGGTCCCGCTGCCTTGACTGCAGCGCTGCCGCCAAAGGCGAAGACCCGCGGCGAACTCGTCTCCTGACTCCCGGCCAGCCATCGATCGACGTTGGTTTCCGGCTTCCCTTGTCACTCCACGCTCGTCCACCGCACGAGCCCGCGGGTGCGGCCGTTTACCGAGATGAGCTTCTCGGCGTCACTCACGAGAAACGGCTCATCCAGGCAATGGCCGATCTGACGTCCTGATCGCCATACCGGCGCCAGATAGCCGATCCCGCAGGACCAGACGCCCCTTGCGCCTGCATTGTCGACCAACCGCATCGTCTTGAGTTCGCCCGTCTCGGAAAGAACAAGTCCCGCCTCATCTCCCAGCGACACGGGCATGCCGGCGCAAAGCTCGACTGTGCCGACCACCAGGGGGGACGGCGTCATCGCCTTGACGATCAGTTCGGCAAGCAGGCTCCCCAGGTTCTCGCTCGGTTCGATCCCGTTGTGCAGGATCGCCACTCGGGACCTTCCGTCGACGCTCTCTCGGAACGCTCCGCCACGATCGCCGAAGCGCGCAATGAAAGATGTGTCGGCGGCAAAGATCTCGCCATCAGCCGACAGGGCAATCAGTCCGGCATCGGCGTTGGGGTTGCTCCGCACCACGGCTTGTACGGCATCCTGCGGCGTTTCTCCGCGCGTCATCGCCGCCAATACGGATTCGGCAAGCGATCGGCCGTCCAGGCCGCGATTGTTCGGAAAGCGGTGTCCGGTCACAAGGCCCACTCCTGCCAAAGCCGGCGTGAACTGCGACAGCGGTTCGGGCCGGTTGGGGCCGCTGGACATCAGGACGACCGACCGCGCCGACAGGAGAAGTTCCGAGACACGTCCTTGGTCGAGGAGTGCACGCCCGCCCCCGTTCTGGATTTCGGCGCGATGGATGCTCCCGTCATAGCCGAGACCTGCGACGCTGACGAAACCGCCGATCGCTCCGGTGGCGAACGCTTCGATTGAGCCGAGGGAGGTCAGGATGGCGCGACCCGCCCCCGGCCCATGCGCTGCAATCCCTATTGTCACGCCAGGACCCAATGCTGGTCGCCAACGGCGCGCCATTCCCCGGGGTGGCCTGCGGCCGCCCCCTCGGTCTCCGGCATGCCGTGTCGCCGCTCGCGGCGCCGTGCCGGGTCCGGCACTGGGGCGGCTGCGATCAGCGCACGCGTATAGGGGTGAATCGGGCGCTCCAGAACGTCGGCGGCGGCGCCGAGTTCGACGATGCGCCCCTTGCGCATGACCGCGACGCGATGGGCGATCCGGCGCACCACTGCAAGATCATGGGTGATGAAGAGATAGGCGAGCGAGTCGGCCTCCTGCAATTCGATCATCAGGTCGAGGATCTTTGCCTGAACCGAGACGTCCAGGGCCGAGGTCGGTTCGTCGGCGACGATGATCTGCGGATTGACTGCGAGCGCCCGGGCGATCGCCACCCTCTGACGCTGGCCGCCGGAGAGTTCATGCGGCATGCGGGCGGCCATCGCGGCCGACAGTCCCGCCCGTTCGAGCAGGGCCCCCACGCGCTCGCGAACCACGCTTCGCGGAACACTCCCCTCGAGGATCATGGGCTCGGCGATCGTCCGGCCGATCGAAAAGCGCGGATCGAGCGAGGCATAGGGATCCTGGAAGATCATCTGGATCGCTCGGCGCATCCGGCGAAGCCCCCGACCCGACAGACGCGTGATGTCCTTGCCGGAAACCATCACCCAGCCGTGGTCCGGCGTTTCGAGACGCATCGCCAGGCGCCCGAGGGTGGATTTCCCCGAACCGCTCTCGCCGACGAGCGCCAGGGTCTCGCCCGCCTGAACCGAGAGGGTCACGCCATCCACGGCCTTCAGCGGTGCCTGCCGTGAAAACAAGCCGCCGCCGCCGAAGCTGCGACTGACATCGGCGAGGCGGAGGACTTCCGAACCAAAGGACGCCGCGGTCGTCGTGCGAGTCGGGTCGTCCAGCGTCGGTACGGCGGCGAGGAGCTTGCGGGTATATTCGGCTTGCGGCGCGGCGAAGATCGACCTGCATTCGCCGTGCTCGACCACCTGGCCGTTGCGCATCACCACGACCCGGTCGGCCATCTCGGCGACGACGCCCATGTCGTGGGTGATCAGGAGAAGGCTGGTGTCGAGATCACGCACCATCTCGCGCAGAAGGTCGAGGATCTGCGCCTGAATGGTCACGTCGAGCGCAGTCGTCGGTTCGTCGGCGATCAGCAGCGCCGGTTTCAGCGCCATCATCATGGCGATCATCACCCGCTGTCGCATGCCGCCCGAGAATTCATGGGGATACTGGCGCAGCCGCCTCTCGGCATGGTCGATGCCGGTCCGCTCGAGCATGGCGACCGCCCGCTTCCGGCTCTCCGCCTTCGACAGACCTTCATGGACGATCAAGGCCTCGACGAGCTGTTCGCCGACGGTCAGCACCGGATTGAGCGACGTCATCGGCTCTTGGAAGATCATCCCGATGCGCGCGCCGCGGACCGAACGCAGGCCCGCTTCGTCAAAGGCGAGCAGATCCTCGCCCTCGAACAGGACGCGCCCCGCGCGCACGCGGCCGCGTTCGGGCAACAGGCCGACGATGGACAGCGCGGTCATGCTCTTTCCCGACCCGCTTTCGCCGACGAGGGCGACGATCTCGCCCTTGCCGATTGAGATATCGACGCCGTCCACCACCGGCGGCTTCGTCTCGTCGGCGCCGAAACCGATCGTCAGATCCGAAATATCGACGAGCGCCATCAGCTTCGCTCCCGCGATTTGGGATCGAGGGCCTCGCGCAGGGCATCGCCCAGAATGTTGAAGGCGAGCACCGTCAGCGCGATGGCGAGCCCCGGATAGAGCATCAGCCAGGGGGCGCGGTTGAAGAAGTCGCGGCCGGCCGAGAGCATGGCGCCCCATTCGGGCGTCGGCGGCTGGGCGCCGAGGCCGAGAAAGCTCAGGGCCGCGGCCGCAAGGATCGCATTGGAGAGCCCAAGCGTCGCGATGACGATCATCGTCGGCACGACATTGGGCAAGAGATGCAGGAAGAGCAGGCGCCCATGCCCCGCACCGGCGGCAATCGAGGCCTCGAAATAGGGCTTGCCCTCCTCGCCGAGCGCGCTGGCATAGCAGGTGCGGGCGTAGAACGGCACGCCAGCAATCCCCACCGCGATCATCGCGTTTTCAAGGCTCGGCCCAAGAACCGCGACGAAGGCGAGCGCGATCAGCGTCTCGGTGAAGGAGAAGACGACGTCGGTCGAGCGCATCAGGAGCTTTTCGATGAAGCCGCCGGCATAGGCCGCCACGAGCCCGATCAAGGTCCCGATGCTGAGCGAGATACCGACGGCGATGAGACCGATCTGCATCGTCAGCCGCGAGCCGTAGACGATGCGCGAGAACATGTCCCGGCCGAATTCGTCCGTGCCGAGCAGATGGTCGGCGGAGGGTCCGGTGAGCGGTTTTCCGGCGGCCATCTTGATCGGCGAATAGGGCGCGATCTGATCGGCAAAGATCGCCATCACCACGAGGACGGCCACGATAAGGAGCCCGATCGCCCCGGAAGGCTGGCGCACGAGCCGCAGGAAGAAGGGGGCTCGGCCCTGGCGCGTATCGCCATCTGCCGCGACCTGCGTTTCGGTTGCGTCCGTCATCGCTCAACTCCTCCTGATGCGCGGATCGAGAAGGGCGTAGACGGCATCGAGCGCGAGCATGACGACCACGACGGTTGTGGCGAAGACCAGAATGAAGCCCTGAATCACCGGGTAGTCGCGCTGGAAAATCGCTTCCAGGGCGAGCCGGCCGATGCCGTTCCAGGCAAAGATGTTCTCCACCACGATCGCGCCGCCCATCATGAAGGTGAACTGCAGCCCCATGACCGTGACCACCGGCACGAGTCCCGCCCGCAGGACGTGGCGGCGCAGGACCTTGCCCTTGGACAGACCCTTGGCATGGGCGGTGCGGATGAAGTCCTGGCTCATCACGTCGATCATCGCCGAGCGCGTCATCCGCGCGACGATCGCCGCATTCGACAAGCCGAGGGTCAGGGCCGGCAGAACGATGTTGAGGGGTCCACTGCCGGCCACGGGCAGGAGGCCGAGATCGACGGCCAGCCAGAAGAGGAGAAGCAGGCCGAGCCAGAAATGCGGAATCGAGATCCCCGCGATCGCCGTCACCATCAGAAGGCCGTCGAGGACCGTGCCCCGCTTGTAGGCGGCGAGGAAGCCGAGTGGCACGCCGATCAGCGTCGCGATCAGCATTGCGAGGGCGGCGAGTGCCAGCGTGTTGGGCAGACGCTGCATCAGAAGCTGGGCGACGGGCTGCTGACCGCGGATCGTGACGCCGAGATCACCCTCGAGAAGCCGCCCGATGTATTGGACGTACTGGACCGGGATCGGCTGGTCGAGGCCGAGCTTCGAGCGCATCGCTTCGAGCTGCTCGGGCGTCGTGCCCTGGCTCTGGGCATACATGATCTCGACCGGGTCGCCGGGCACGAGATGGATCAGAAGCGTGACGGCGATGGTGGTGACGAAGATCGTCAGAAGCCCCATCGCCGCCCTTTGACCGAGAAACCGCAGCATC
Source organism: Jiella marina (assembly GCF_024359545.1). GTDB lineage: Bacteria > Pseudomonadota > Alphaproteobacteria > Rhizobiales > Rhizobiaceae > Jiella. The sequence goes on along the minus strand of NZ_JAKQZG010000007.1, from coordinate 73,110 downwards.
GCCCGTGCCTCTTCCTGAACCTTGGACCGGGGCGGATAGCCGCCCCGGCCTGTCGCTGACGGATAGGCGGGATCAGCCCTCGTCGGCGATCTTCACGTCGCTGAAGATCGGGTAGACGAAGGGGGCGACCTTGAAGCCCTCGACCTCGGGCCGGACGGCGAAGACCCATTCCCAGCCGGGGGTGTAGAGCGGCACGTGGATCGCCTTTTCCAGGAGATAGGCCATCACCTCCTCAACGGCCTTCCGGCGCTCGTCCGGGTCGGTCAGGACGCGGGTCTCTTCCAGCATCGCGTCGAGTTCCGGCGAGGTGTAGCCGCGATAGGCGCCGGGCGAATGCCAAAGGGCATAGAGGATGTCCGGGTCGTACCAGGACCAGGTCATCATATCCATCGAGCCCTTGCCCTCGGGATTCTCGTTCTCCTGGCGCACGCGGGCGTTCATCGTGCCGATGTCCATCATCTGGATGTCGGCCGTAATGCCCACCTGCATCAGCTGCGCCTGGAAGACTTCGGCGAGCTTGTCGCGCTTGCCGCCGGTCCAGACCAGGAGGTTGACCTCCAGCGGGTTGTCCGGGCCGTAGCCCAGCTCGCCGAGCAGTTCGGTGGCCTTTTCGGGATCGTATCGCGGCCGGTGCTCGGCACAGAATTCCTGGTCGTTGCCGAAGACGCCGCGCGAGATCGGGCACTGTTCCGGCATGGACAGATCGCCGTAGATCAAGCTGATCGCCGCTTCCGGGTCGGTGGCGTGAGCGACGGCCTTGCGGGCCCTTTCATCGTCGAAGGGCGGCCGGTGCACGGCGAATTCGAAGAAGACGTTCTGGCCGGTGTTTTCGGCCGTGACGATGTCGAGATCGCCGGACTCCTTCAGCATCGCCACGTCGTCCAGCGGCGGCTCGGCCACGTCGATGGCGCCGGTCTTGAGGCCGGCGAGGCGCGCCTGCGGCTCGGGCACGGTGGTGATCAACAGGCGATCTTCGTAGGGCGCCCCGGGATTGTCGGCGAGCTTGCCGTAGTTCTCGTAGTCCGGGTTCTTTTCCAGAACGATCTGGTCGCCCTTGGTCCAGCTGTCGAACTTCCAGGGGCCTGAGCCGATGGCGACGCTCGTGCCGAATCCGTCCTTGCCCTCGTTGGAATCGCAGATGATCGAGGAGAAGCTGTCGGCGAGGAAGGGGATCAGCGCGACGAAGGGCTTTTCGAGGGTGAACTTCACGGTCGTCGGATCGACCACCTCGACTGCGCTGATCGGGCCCCAGCTCGCCTTGGTGACGCTCGGATTCTCCTCGTCGAAGGCCTGATCGACGGTGTATTTCACATCGTTGGCGTCGAGGGGCGTCCCGTCGTGGCAGACGGCTCCTTCATGGAGCATGAAGGTGTACTCCGTGCCCTCTTCGTTGGACTCCCAGGACTTGGCAAGATTGGGAACCGGCTTGCCGTCTTTGTCCGTCGCGAGCAGCGTATCGTAGATCAGGCTCCAGACCTGGAGTGAAAGGGTGCTGGTCGCCCGGTGAGGGTCGAGGGAATCGATATCGCCGTAGCGGGCCCAGACGATATCGCCCGCCGAAGCCGTAGCGGGGATGGCGGTGCTCGCAGCAAGAGCGAGCAATGCTGAAGTAAGGCGCGTTCGCATGGACATGGGTCGTCGTCTCCTCTCGAAGGCAGGAAGGCGGAAGAACGGGCATGGCAGACGCACGACCGAAAACGGCACGCCTGCTTCGGCAGCGCTGACAAGATCGGACAGAAGTTCGGGAGAACCGCGTCACCGGAAGATACTCACCGGAGCCGCCAAGGCTCTGGGCGCTCTGTCTGACGGGGATAGTATCGATCGGCCGATGGGGGTCAAGAAAGTTTCAGAAACGACGTATTTATTTTCGTTTCTGATACTTTATTCAGAATCATTCCCGCCAAAGGAGTCATTTTTCAAAGCGCCGACCAAGACGACCCGCAGATCAGCAACCCGATCAAAGATCTTCGGTCAGCACCTCACCCCAGTCCTCATGGATGCGATCAATGAAATGGAGACGCTCGATCGCGTCTTGACCGATCCGCAGAGCGAGCGATGAGCACAAAAAGGTCAGAAGGGAGACTGGCGCCACAACGCTGTCGAAGACGCTTGCCCCCTGCGTACGGCACCGCAGGGTGATGTTGGCGGTGTCGTTGGCGGCCGGTGTCGCCTGATCGGTGATGAGGACGACCCCCGCCCCTGCCGCCCGCGCCGACCGCATGATCGAGCGCAGCCCACGCGACTTGCGGCCGACTCCCAGCGCGACAACGACGTCGGTCTCGCGGATGGAGGCAAACTCCTCCGGCACGGAGAAGCCACCGATCGGGATCATGCGAATATCCGCCTTGACGCGGATGAGCAGCGAACGGGCGAAATGGGCGAGCGGATAATTGTCGCCGAAGCCGACGACCCAGAGCTTCTCGGCCCGTGCAAGCAAACTCGTCGCAGCATTGAGATGATCCGAGCGCATCTGCTCGACCGAACGCACCAGGTTCTGCATCTCGACGGCAAGGTGCTGACTGATGTTCGTCGCGACGAAACGCCGGTCGCTCAGGGACAGGTGGCTGCGCTCAGGCGACTCGATCGCCTCGCGCGCCTCCTTCTGCGCCGTCTTCGAACTCGGATAGCCGAGCCGCCGGAAGAAGCGGGCGGTCGTCGCCTTGGAGACATTGGCCTTGGTCGACAATTCCGACGCGGTGAGAAGGACCAGCATATCGGGGTCCTGAAGAAGAAGCTCCGCCAGGCGGCGCTCGCTCCGGGTCAGGTCATCGATCACATCGAGAATGCGCTGCGATAGAGTTTTCATGCTCTACCGAATAAGTTTCAGAACTGAAACTGACAAGGGGCCTTTGCCAGAATTCCCCTTCGGGCATTTCTCTGCCGAACGGGTCGCCGCCAGGCCAATGGCCGGCGGCGATCCCATCGGCTTCGCTCAGGAGGCCCGGGCAGCCCTCGGCTTCTCGCGTCTCGGCTTGTCGCGGAAGGCAGATCCGGCCCCTTGGGCCCGTTTCCCTTTCGTCTTGAACCCCTTGCGCGCCCCGCCAGGGGCGCTGCCCCCGCCGCCAGGACCGTCGGCATAGGAGATCGTGATATCGTCGCCGTCGCTGTGCTCGGCACTGGCTGCGAAACGCTTGGCGACGCTCTCGGAAATCTCGAACTTGGTTTCCCGGTCGAAGATCTTGATCGCGCCGATCTCCTGGCGCGTGATCTTGCCGCGTCGGCACAGAAGCGGCAGCAGCCATTTCGGATCGGCATTGTTGCGCCGGCCGACATCCATGCGGAACCAGACCGACGGCCCGCCCCGCTGGTGTTTGGCAGGGCCCCGCTCGTCGCGATCGCGGCCGGGCCTTCCAGCCTTAGGATCAGGGCCGAAATTCGGATCGAAGACGTCTTCCGGGGACGGGAGGCGGGCCCGCCACTGGCGCACGAGCGTCGCCGCGAGGACTTCCGGCGAATGGGCGGCGAGCAGCCGGGAGGCAGTCGCCACGTCCTCCTCGCTCGGCTCCTGCGCAAAGGCGGGATCGGCGAGAAGACGCGCGTCGTCGGCCGCACGGATCTCCTCGGCCGAGGGCGCCGCGCCCCAGTTCGCATTGATCCGGGCCTCGGCAAGAAGCCGCTCGGCCTTGCGCCGACGGGAGATCGGGACGAGCAACACGGAGACGCCCTTGCGCCCGGCCCGGCCGGTGCGGCCGGAGCGGTGCTGCAGCGTCTCGGCATCGCTCGGCAGATCGGCATGAACGACGAGGCCGAGGCTCGGCAGGTCGAGACCGCGCGCCGCGACGTCGGTCGCGACACACACCCGCGCGCGGCCGTCGCGCAGGGCCTGGATTGCCTGGTTGCGCTCGGACTGGCCGAGTTCGCCCGACAGCGTGACCGCAGCAAAGCCCCGTTCGATGAGGCCGGAGGACAACTGCCGCACCGTCTCGCGGGTGTTGCAGAAGACGATGGCACTCGGGGCTTCCGCCTGGCGCAGAATGTTGGTGACGGCGTGCTCGACCTCGTTCGGCGCGATCCGCACCGCACGGTATTCGATGTCGGCATGGCCGGTCTCGCCGCGCGCGACCTCGATGCGAAGCGCGTTCTGCTGATAGCGCTTGGTCATCTGGATGATGGGTTTCGGCAAGGTCGCCGAGAACAGGAGCGTGCGGCGGGAAGCAGGCGTCGCCTGGAGCAGGAATTCCAGATCCTCGCGAAAGCCGAGATTGAGCATCTCGTCGGCTTCATCCAGGACAAGCGCCGTGAGGTTGCCGATCTGCAGCGCCCCGCGCGTCAGGTGATCGCGCAGGCGTCCCGGCGTACCGACGACGATGTGGACCCCTTGGGCCAGCCGGCGGCGCTCGGCGCGCGGGTCCATGCCGCCGACAAGGGTCGCGAGCTTCGCGCCGGTCTTAGCGTAGAGCCAGGTGAGTTCGTTGGTCACCTGCATGGCGAGTTCGCGCGTCGGGGCAACGATGAGCGCCATCGGATCGCCCGCCTCGGGCAGCGTGTCGGCGTCGCCGAGAAGCGTCGGTGCGAGGGCAAGGCCATAGGCGACGGTCTTGCCGGAGCCGGTCTGGGCGGAGACGAGGAGGTCACGACCGGCCGCTTCGGGCTTCAGGACGGCGGACTGCACGTCGGTCAGCTCGGCATAGCCGCGATCGGAAAGGGCTGCGGCGAGCGGCGCGCTCGTCGTGGAAAGGGGCATGGGGGTGTCCTAGACGGGCGGGAGAGCCCAGGCGAATGCGCAAGGGCTGGTCCCGATAAACGGGCGACATGGCGCCTGAACGATTGCGCGTCCATATCAAGCTTTCGGCCAGAATCCAATCGTGCTGTCGCAAGCTTGCTATCCGCGCGGTGCATGGCACCGCGTCGCGCACCCCGGCGCGGGAGACACGCCCTTCGCCGTCAATCCAGTTGCTCGAAAGCCGTGGATAGTCTGGACAATTGGACATATCGGCGGACCGAAGCGGTTCGCGAGGAAACCGGCTTGGAGTAGAGATGCGAGAATGACGGCGGCACAGACGCGACAATTCGATCTCTTCGCTGGGGCGGCGCCGGCGGCAGGCGCAGAGCGATCGGCCCGGACCAAATCCCCGGCCGCGCGCAAGGCCGTGCCGTCGCCGATACGGACGCCCGTCCCCGCCGATCCCGAAGCCATGGCGCGCCATCTCGAAGCGAGCGGAGCGTATCGCGTCTTGCGCCGGCTGGAGCCGCGTCCGGTCATCGAGGGCTGGACGCCGGACATGCGACGCGAGGACGAGAAGATCGGCATCATCCTCGACACCGAGACCACCGGTCTCGACGCCGAGAGCGAGGAGATCATCGAACTCGGCATGGTGATGTTCACCTATGGCACGGACGGCATCCGGGACGTCGTGAAGGTCTTCAGCCAATTGCGCGAGCCGAAAGCGTCGATCCGCCCCGAGATCACCCGGATTACCGGCATCACCGACGAGATGGTGGCCGGCCGGTCGATCGACCCGGCCGAAGTCGCGGAATTCATCGCACCTGCCGACCTCGTCATCGCCCATAACGCCAAGTTCGACCGGCCATTCTGCGAGCGCTTCGCGCCGGGCTTCGATGTGAAGGCCTGGGCCTGTTCGGTCGCGGAAGTCGACTGGGCCGGGCTCGGCTTCGAAGGCTCGAAGCTGACCTATCTCGTCGGCCAGTGCGGGCTCTTCCACAACGGCCACCGGGCGGTGGACGACTGCCATGCGCTCCTGGAAGTCCTCGCCCTCGAACGCGAAGCCGGCGGCAGCGCCTTTCCCCGGCTCGTCGCCTCGGCCGAGCGCCGACGCTGCCGCATATTCGCGATCGGCAGCCCGTTCGAACTCAAGGACACGCTCAAGGCTCGGGGCTATCGCTGGAACGACGGCAATGACGGCCGCCCGAAGAGCTGGTGGACCGAGGTCGACGAAGACGCATACCAGGCCGAGTGCCGCTTCCTCGCCGAAGAAATCTACCGCCGAGACTGCGATCCGCTGGTCCAATGGCTGACCGCCGTCGAGCGGTACCGGAGCTAGGCTCGATCCCTGCAGTAGGCGCGAGGGCCTTGCCGACGCCAGATCGAAGGTCGATAGCTTGCGACGTTGCCAAGCAGGGGGAGAAGTCGACATGGCGATCCAGATTGCGGTCATCGGGGCGGGCGTCATGGGCGCCGATCACGCGCGCATCATCGCGGAGGATGTGCCGGGGGCAAGTCTCGCCCTCGTCTGCGACGCTTCGCCAGAGCGGGCGAAGGCGGTGGCTGATGCGTATGGCGGAGCAGAGACCTCGACCGATCCCTTCGCCGTCATCACCCGCGATGACATCGACGCGGTGATCGTCGCGAGCCCCGACGAGACCCACGCCCCGCTGTGCCTCGCCGCGATCGAAGCCAGCAAACCGGTCCTTTGCGAAAAGCCGCTGTCCCAGAGTTCGCAGCAATGTCTCGACGTGATCGAAGCGGAAGTGGCGAGCGGCCGCCAATGGGTGCAGGTGGGCTTCATGCGCCGCTACGATCCCTCATATGCGGCGATGAAGGCGACGCTCGACAGCGGCGAGCTGGGCCAGCCGTTGATGATGCACAATTTTCACCGCAACGTCGAAAGCCCCGGGCCCTGTTTCACCGGCGCCATGGCGATCACCAATTCCGCGCCCCACGAATTCGACGCCGCCCGCTTCGTTCTGGAGGCCGATTACGCTGCGATCACCGCCTTCCAGCCGGCTCGCCCGGGCGATCTGGTCGCGCCGGTTTTCATGGTGCTGGAAACGGTCACGGGCCAGATCGTCAATGTCGAGATCAACAACAACGCCGCCTATGGCTACGACGTGCGCGGCGAACTCGTCGGCGAGAAGGGCTCGGTGTCGCTGAGCGGCCCGATCCATGCGCGCACCAATCTCGCCCTCAAGGCGAGCGAAGACTATGCCCGCGACTGGCGGCCCCGCTTTGCCGAAGCCTATCGGCTCCAGAACAAGGCCTTCGTCCATTTCGCCCGCACCGGCGAGTTTCCGGCGATCTCCGCCAACGCCTGGGATGGCTATTGCGCGACGGCGGTGGCGGAGGCGGGCGTTACGGCGCTGAAGAGCGGAGGCCGCACGGTGATCAGCCTTGCGGACAAGCCGGCGCTCTACGCGCGACAGGAGACGTGACGAGCGTTCCCGGGTTACGGGACGAAGAAGTAATTCGTCAGGTGGAAGAACAGCGGCGCGGCGAAGGTGACGGAGTCCATGCGATCCAGTGCACCGCCATGGCCCTCGATCATCGTGCCCCAATCCTTGGCTCCGAGCGAGCGTTTGATCGCGGATAGGACGAGCCCGCCGCAGAAGCCCGCGGCGACGATGACGAGCGCCATCGCCGCAGCCTGAAGCGGCGAGAAGGGCGTGATCCAGTAGAGGCCGGCGCCGATCAGCGCCGCGGAAGCGCCGCCGCCGATCAATCCCTCCCAGGTCTTGGCCGGCGAGACCTTCGGCGCCACCTTGCGCCGGCCGAAGAGCTTTCCGAAGACATACTGCATCACGTCCGAAAGCTGGACGACGGTGATCAGAAAGAACAGCCAGAGCGCGTTCTCGCCTTCATGGCCGGGGATTTCCAGGATCAACAATGCCGGGGCGTGGCTGATGCAATAGACGGTCAGCATCAGGCCCCACTGGATCTTGGCCGTGCGCTGCAGGAAGTGGTCGGTCTCGCCGGCGAGCACCGCGAGAACCGGCAGCAGGAGAAAAGCGTAGACCGGGATTGCGATGGTGAAGACGCTCAGCCAGTCGATCCAGATCAGCCAGTATTGCAGCGGGATGAAGATGTAGAACGCCGTCGCCACGGCCCGGTGATCAGCCGGCCGCGTCGGCGTCAGGGTGATGAACTCCCTGAGGCAGTAAAAGGAGGTCAGGGCGAACAGGACCAGCGTGATCGCCTCGCCCGCCAGGAAGGCGACGGCAAAGATCGCGACCATGACCCACCAGGCCTTCACCCGGTCGTTCAGGTTGCGGACCGTCGCTTCGCTTCCCGTTCCGGCAAGGCGCCGCGAGAGAAAGAAACCGGCCACGGAGCCCGCGAGAAGGATCGCGACGACACCGCTGAACAGCAGAAGAAAACGGGGATCGATTCCGGTCATTGGGGCGGCCCGGCGAGGTCGATCACGGCGTCACGGGCGCGCTCCAGAAAGGCGGCTCGCTCTTCGTCGGCGCCTATTCGGATCGGCGCGCCGAAGCGGGCCGTGCAGCTGATCGGGGCGGGAAGGTAAGCGCCTTTGGGAAAGGCGCGGGAGAGATTGTCGAGGAAGACGGGCACAAGTTCCACATCGGGAAAGCTGGTGGCGAGATTGTAGAGGCCGGACTTGAACGGCCCCGGCAACGCCTCATGGCCGCGCGTCCCCTCGGGAAACAGGATCAGGGAGCGGCCCTCGGCCAAGGCCTCGCGGACCGGCGCCAGCGGATCGGCCTCGCCGCGCAGTCTGTCGATCAGCACGCAGTTCAGAACATCGAGGGCGACGAACCGACGAAGCGGCGTCCCGCCCCAGTAGTCGGCAGCTGCGACGGGGCTCGTGCGCCGGCGAAGCCCTTCCGGCAGCGCCGCCCATAGAACGATCGTGTCGAGATGGCTGCCGTGATTGGCGAAATAGATGCGCTGGGCCAGGGACGGCTGTGAGCCCAGCCAGCGACCGTGGCCGCCAACGATGAACCGCGTCAGCGCCAGCAGCAGCAATTTGAACGCCTGGCTCAATCGAGACCGCCCTCGCGCCCGAATACACCCTCGTCATCCGCGCCGCGGCGAGACAGCAGCACGCCCTGGCGACCGATCCGACGCAGGAGCGTCAGCGCAGCCCCCACGACGACCACCCCAAGTGCGATCGTCGGGGCCCAGAGGCTGCCGAAAACCCAGGCCTCCAATGGGGCGAGGATTGCACCCGCCGTCAGCACCGCCATGCGGTGGGGCTTGGCCATCGGTCCTCGAAAATCCTGCCCCAGATCGAAGGTCGCGCCGAGCAGCCGGACATAGGCGGTGAACGCGGCCATCAGCGCCGCGAGCCAGCCGAGCCACGCGACATCGACTGCATAGCCGGCCGCCACCAGAAGCAGACTGTCCTCCAGCCGATCGGGCGCCTCGTTCCAGATCGCCCCGGTCGGACCACCCCTCCCGCCCTCGACGGCCACGAGGCCATCCATCAGATTGGCGACGAGCCGCAATTGAACGAAGACGGCCGCGACCCACCACAGGATCGGCGACTGTGAAGCCCAGATCATGGCCGCAGCGCCGCAGGCCGCGAACAGGATCCCGACTGCGGATATCTGGTTTGCCGATAGCCGCGTCTTCAACAAGAGCCGAAGCAGCCAGGAGGCCCAGCCCGTGCTGCGCGATTTCAGCGGCCGGCGCATCATGGTCTCAGCATGTTCCCCAGCCACCTTGGCATCCATTCTTTTCCGATCTCCAACCTGCCCGCCCTGCCCGGTCCTAACGCGTCGCGCTCGTCATTGCACCGAGCACCCGTGAAATTTTCGTAGACGATTCGCGCCAGGGAACAAGCATCAGAGAATCGTGAATTCTGCGACCACAGGATGAAATCCGCTCAACAAGATTGATTCTCCTTGCGAACACAAGCTGTTGTTCTGGAAATACATCGATGCTGGCGAACCGGGATGCGTCGATACCTCCAGTGGCAGCGCCTATCTTTTGCCGACCGGCGACAGCGTATGAAAGGCCTCGGCTTCCTGAAACTCCCGGGAATCGGGGAATGTCACGATCAGATTGTAGAGCGAGCCGTCGCCGTATTCGCGAAAAAAGCGCAACCGCGTTCCCGATTGATTGATGTCGAAGGCATCCAACTCGAGCAAATTGCGGCTCACCTCGCTCGGCATCTCCCAACGGAGCTTCTGGAAGAGGTTCTGCATGAGTTCGGCGAGACGCACCCCGCCCTGTCGGGCCGCCCTCTCGTTTGCCGCCACGAGCTTGAACCGGACGAGGTTCAGCGCTTCCTCCTCGACGCCTCGCGCCATGGCGAAGATTCGCGTTTCCTTTGGAAGATCTGGCGTGGCAGGCGGCTCGCCGGTACCATCGTCCTCGCTGACGGCATCCACCTGCTCCGGCTGGATCGGCTCGCCATCCACGGTCGCCATCGCCTGGCATTCCCAGCGGCCGGCAAAGAGCGGGCTTTCACGCCAGGCCATTCCTTCCGCGCCCGGGTCGATCGCATCGCACAATTCGGCTGGATCGGTCAGAGGCAGACGGACGAATCCCCCCGTCCCCCGGCTTGCGGCAGGCAACAGCAATTGCGCCGAAGGGATCGGCACCCTCGCCCCGACGGGCAGGTCGGGATAGTCGCCGTGCTCGTGACCATCACGCCCCCCCGCGCTTGCATCTGTCGCCGCCGTTCCATTCTCGGAGGCCCCACCGACCTCGATCCCGGTTCGTTCGGCACGCACGATCCGCCAGGAAGTCGTCTCGCTCGTATCCGTATTGAGGAAGATCGCGATCAATCCGCCGGCGACGAGCACGGCGACCACGCTCAAGCGTGCAACGGCCCCCACGACCTCGGCATCAAGGCCCCAGCGACCTTCGTTCTGTCGATCCTTCGCACCTGGCGAAGGCTGGAGTGACGAGGTCCTGGTTACGGGCGCCCGATCGTCACCCGAGCCAGAGTGCGACCGTCGCGAGCGCCATGCGCGCGGCAGCTTTTGCAACGTTTCGACGCTGGCCTTCCAGAGCGCAGCAAATTTACCCGCCAGCCGCGCAGACCGTGCCAGAAGTGCGAGAGCGGTCGACCGCGCCGAACCCGCGACGGCGCGCAGCACCGAGAACATTCCGGATCGCGCGCGCGTCAGGAACCGCCCAACGGGCTTGTAACGCCTCCAGAAGTCTCGAATCGTTGCTCTCAAGGCGATGGCTCGATAGCGCTCAGATGTCGGCACTCAGAAGTCTCGTGCCGATCCTCGGCAGACCATGACCGGCGGAACAGCTCCCGCGATCCTAAGTCCTCAGGTAAATGCCAAGATTATGGTCCGGCATGTGTCAAAATTGGGTATCGGCAGCTGACTTTGCTGCAGGAAGCTAGGACGCGGTTTAACCATGGTTGTATCCTTGGCGCTATACCAGCCCGACATCGCTGGCAACACCGGCACCATCCTCAGGCTTGCCGCCTGTTTCGGCCTGACCGTCGATCTGATCGAACCGGCCGGCTTCGACGCCTCCGATCGGGCCCTGAAGCGGGCCGGGATGGACTATCTGGCCATGGCCGCGCTGCGCCGCCATGCGGATTTCGCGAGCTTCGTCAAAGAGCGGCCACCGCAAAGCCGGCTCGTACTTCTGACGACCAGGGCCGAGACGATCTACACGGACTTTGCCTTTCAGCCAGGAGACTGCCTGCTCTTCGGGCGCGAGAGCGCCGGCGTGCCGGCGGAAATCCACAGCCTCGCGGATGCCCGACTGAAGGTGCCGATGGTGTCCGGCGGCCGCTCGCTGAACCTCGCGGTGACGGCCGGCATCGTCGCGGCCGAGGCGTTGCGGCAATCGGGCTGGCAGAGCGCCCGAGGCGCCGCGCCGTCCGGTTCGCCTTGAGCCGACATCCGGTCTTTCTTGCGGGGCCCCGCGCTCCATCTGTGAAAGCCTCCTTCCCCGGTCCTGGAGGCTCCGTCCGTGCTCACCGTCCACCATCTCAACAATTCGCGCTCGCAGCGCGTACTCTGGCTGCTCGAAGAGCTGGGCGTGTCCTATGAGGTGAAACGCTACGAGCGGGGCAAAGACATGCAGGCCCCGCCGGAACTGAAGAAGGTGCATCCGCTCGGCAAGTCGCCGGTGATCACCGTCGACGGGCTGACAATCGCCGAAACCGGCGCGATCGTCGAATACATCCTAGCGAAATACGGCAAGGGCCGACTGATGCCTCCCGAAGACAGCGAGGATTACTGGACGGTGCGGCATTTCCTGCACTATGCGGAAGGCTCGGCCATGCCACCCCTGTTCCTGATGCTAGTCCTGCAGATGATCCCGGATCGCGCGCCGTTCTTCGCCAGGCCGATCCTCAAGACCTCGATGGAGAAGGTCGACGAGATGCTGGTGCGGCCGCAGCTCACGCTTCATCTCGACCATTGGGAACGGGCGATCGGCTCCAGCGGCTGGTTCGCCGGCCCCGAAATGACGGCAGCCGACATCATGATGAGCTTTCCGGTCGAGGCAGCCGGGCAGCGCTTCGGCTACGAGAACCACCCCAGCCTGCGCGATTTTCTCCAGCGTATCCATGCCCGGACGGCCTATCGCCAGGCGCTGAAGCGCGGGGGGCCCTACGCCTATGCTTGAGATGGCAGAATGAAAGACACCTGTGCCAACGGGAGCCGAAGCACCTTCGGACAAATTCACGAGCGTGCCACCATTGGATAGGCGGGGACTCGGCAAGTCCCCGCATTTGCCTGATCGAGACCCGAACCGCCCGCTCCAAGGTGCGGTTGGCTCGTGTCAAGACGCTTGGCGGACCGGTCGGTCGATCTCAGAACCGGTAGGTGACGCCGGTACCGATGATCCAGGGGTTGAGCTTGGCCTTGCCGGACAGGGTGGCGCCGCCGACCTTGACCTCGAAGTCTGGCTCGAGGAAGATCTTCTTCACGTCGACGTTCCAGCCCCAGTTCTCGTCGATCATGTAGTCGAAACCGACCTGCAGGGCCGCTCCGAAGGTGTTGTCGATGTCGAGATCGTCGACCCCGTCGGCATCCTGATTGTAGAAGATGGCATAGGTTCCGCCGGCGCCGACATAGGGCTTGAACTTGCCGAAATTGGTGAAGTGATACTGCAGGGTCAGCGTCGGCGGCAGCAGCCAGGTCTTGCCGACCCGCTCCATGGCCGTCAGCGAGCCATCACCGGTCACATTGGCATAGGTGGTGCCGAGAATGAGTTCGGCGGCGATGTTGTCGGTGAAGTAGTAGCTGATATCGAGTTCGGGAATGACCGTGTCGGAGTAGGACAGATCGGAATCGACCACCCCGTTCACATAGCCCTTGTCCTCGGTGATGACGCCAAGGCCGCGAACGCGGATCTGCCAGGGGCTCTGGTATTCCACCGGCGCCGAAACGCCCGTGATGTCGAGATCGGCGGCATTGGCGACCGTCGGCACGGCGAAAGCCGGGAGGGCGACGCCCGCCAGAAGCGCGGCGACGCTGAGAATTTTCTGCGATGTCATGGCTGATCTCTGATGTCTGTATGTGAATCGACATCGCCAAAATTAGTCAGCCAGGCATAGCGTCCGTTTGATCCAGATCAAAGTTTTGCCGCATTTCGCCGATGTTGCCTTTCCGCAACATCCGTTGACAGCGGCTCGCAGTCGGACCCACGATGATCTTCCTCAAGGTCATCTCGCGCCCGGGATCTGCCGATGAAACGCCTCCTGTTCAGTCTTGCCTTATGCGCTCTTTCGACGGCTGCACATGCGATGGAGTTTCAGGTCTCGAGTGAGACGGTGCTCGCCACGGGGCCGATCACCAAAGGCGACGCCGACAAATTCGCGGCGACGGTCGCGCCGCTGATCGACGGACCGCTCTGGACGGTTTCCTTCGACTCGCCCGGCGGCGATCTCATGGAGGGAATGCGCCTCGGCGAAGCCATCCATGCAGCCTATGCCGGCACACTGGTTGAAAGCGGCCGGAACTGCCTCAGCGCCTGTGCCATCGCCTTTCTCGGCGGAAAGTCCTTCGGCAGCTACGCCCATCAGGTGCGGCGCGAGATCGAGCCGGGCGCGAGGCTCGGCTATCACGGGTTCTTTTCGTCACGAGACGATCAGGTCGAACTCGTCAACGAGGTTCTCGACCTGACGCGCCTGGTCAACGCCCTCCTCCTCGATTACGCCACCCGCATGCGCGAAGTCGACGGCGGCCTGTTGTCGGAACTCCTGACCACCGCCCCGGCCGAGATGGAGATGATCGACACGCCGACGGAGATTTCGGGGCTCGGCATATCGCTCATGGGCGAGCCGCTGCCCCTGCCGGTCGACTGGCCGCGGATCGCCTGCCGCAACGCCGTCCAGGCGATGATCGGCGCCTTCGCCGATGCCGGTCCGCTGGTCGGGGCGTATTCGGAACCACCCCCGGGCCTGACCATCACCGCACGGCAGATGATCGACGACAAATATCCGGCGGACAGCGACACCGCGGCGTTGCGCGGTCTTCTCGCCGGGCTTGACCCAGGCGATGCGATCGACCTCATGGTCGGCCAGCCGCTCTATGCGGACCCCGACAACCCGCCCATCCGCGTGGCGCTTTCCCATGGCGGCGGTTTTCTGGGCGATGCCTGCTATGCCATGACCGACCCGAGCGGGGTGACCACGATCGTCGTCAACGGGATCGACCGGAAGGCGACGCTTCGCCAGGACGATCCGCTCTTCGCGCACGAGCCGGAACAGCCGCTTTGGTGATCGGTCGTCGACCTCGGCGGGCGCGATGAGCCTTCAGCGGCCCTGTGTCATCAGGATCTTGACCGCGAAGGCGGAAAACACGCTGGCGAACAGCCAGTCGATCGCGCGCGTGACCTTCGGTCGCCGCTTCAGGGCGGCGGCCAGCTTGTCGGCGGCGACGATCATCGCCACGCAGAAGGGCGTCGCAAAGACGATGAAATAGATCCCGAGAAAGAACAGCTTGCCGCCGGCATGCGGATCGCCCGCTTGCACGAATTGCGGCAGGAAAGTCACGAAGAACAGGATGATTTTCGGGTTGGACAGATTGATCCCGACCCCCGTCAACCAGCTTGCCTTGAGCGAGGGTGCCGCCTTCTCCTGGCCCTTCTCATCCACCCGGAAGGTCGAACCGGATCGGACCGCCTGGACGGCGAGAAAGATCAGATAGCCGGCCCCGACGATCTTGAGCACCAAGAACGCTTCCGGCGAAGCCGCGATCAGGGCCGACAGGCCGACGGCGGCAAGCGTCGTATGGATCAGCGAGCCCGTCGCCGCGCCGAGATAGGCAGCGATCCCCGATGCCCGACCGCCGGCCAGCGTCCGGCCGAGAAACAGCGTCATGTCCGGCCCCGGCGTGATCGTCAGCACGAAGCAGGCGACCGAGAAGGCGAGGATGGTCGAGAGGTCGGGGATGAAGGGCATGATCCGTCCCGCTGGTTCAGAAGCTGCATGCGATACGCCTTCTGCAGGCGGGACGCCAGAGCGCTCCCGGAATTCGTCCGAATCGCTGCGACCAGTTCCCTTCGCCACGGCTTTTGTGTAGACGCCCGTCAGCACCAATTCCGAGCGGAAACAACGAGCCATGGCCAACACACGCGACGTCAAGAAGGTCGTCCTCGCCTATTCGGGCGGCCTCGACACCTCGATCATCCTCAAATGGCTGCAGACCGAACTCGGCGCCGAGGTCGTCACCTTCACCGCCGATCTCGGCCAGGGCGAGGAGCTGACACCGGCCCGGGAAAAGGCCGAGCGCGCCGGCATCCGCGAGATCTATATCGAGGACGTGCGCGAGGAGTTCTGCCGCGACTTCGTCTTCCCGATGTTCCGCGCGAACGCCGTCTATGAGGGCACCTATCTGCTCGGCACCTCCATCGCCCGGCCGCTGATTTCCAAGCGCCTCGTGGAGATCGCCCACGAGACCGGCGCCGACGCGATCGCCCATGGTGCGACCGGCAAGGGCAATGACCAGGTGCGCTTCGAGCTCTGCGCCTATGCGCTCGATCCCGATATCAAGGTCATCGCGCCCTGGCGGGACTGGGAGTTCAAGTCGCGCACCGATCTCCTCGACTTTGCCGAGAAGAACCAGATCCTCGTCACCAAGGACAAGCGCGGCGAAGCGCCCTTTTCGGTCGACGCCAACCTCCTGCACTCCTCCTCCGAGGGCAAGGTGCTGGAGGATCCGGCCGAGACGCCGCCGCCCTACGTCTTCATGCGCACTGTCAGCCCGGAAGAGGCGCCCGACACGCCGACCGTGGTCACCATCGGCTTCAAAAAGGGCGATCCGGTCTCGATCGACGGCAAGGCGATGAAGCCGCACGAGCTTCTCGCCGCCCTCAACGACCTCGGCCGCGACAACGGCATCGGCCGGCTCGACCTCGTCGAGAACCGCTTCGTCGGCATGAAGTCGCGCGGCGTCTACGAGACGCCGGGCGGCACGATCCTGCTCGCCGCGCACCGGGCGATCGAATCGATCACCCTCGACCGCGGCGCGATGCACCTGAAAGACCAGCTCATGCCGCAATATGCCGAGCTGATCTACAATGGCTTCTGGTTTTCGCCCGAGCGCGAAATGCTGCAGGCGGCGATCGACAGGAGCCAGGAGCATGTGGAAGGCACGGTGCGGCTGAAGCTCTACAAGGGCAACGTCATCGTCGAGGGCCGCGAGAGCCCGAAATCGCTTTATTCCGACGCGCTGGTCACCTTCGAGGACGACCACGGCGCTTATGATCAGAAGGACGCTGCCGGCTTCATCCGCCTGAATGCCCTGCGGCTGAGGACGCTGGCGAAGCGCAATCGGACCTGAGGCGGCCGTTCGCCGGAACGGCATGACGGCGCGGGGCGAGTTGATCGCCTCCCGCTCAGTCCTCTCGACTTCCTGTGGGAAGCAATCTGGAGCCCCCATGGTTCGACAGGCTCACCATGAGGGTGCCGGGTTTGCGGGCTCGCCATGAGGGCACAGGCCCGCCATTAGGACGCAATGGAACGCCGCGCCGATAGCGTGATGCTGCTGGGGCAGGAACAGGGCGATCATGCCCCGTGAAGCGGATCGCCCCTCCGCAGTAGCCCTCATGCTGAGCCTGTCGAAGCACGAGGGCGCTCGGTGCCGCGCATGATCGGCGCAAAGAAAACCAATCCTGCAGGCCGACATCAGGGGGGCGCGATGCGCGCCCCATCATCACCATGCCAGTGGCGAGGCCCTTCCGGCCCCACCATTCTGCATCGTCAGACGCCGAACCGCTTCGCCAGCTCGTCGCCCATCGACCGGGCGCCCGGATCACGGCCAACCGCATTGGCGCGGATCAAACAAGCTTCGGATTTCAGAATCACCCCGTCCCCCAGCACCTTGAGGTGATTGGCCGCGAGCGTCGAGCCGGTCGAGGTGATGTCGACGATGATGTCGGCCGACCCCGCCGCCGGCGCGCCCTCGGTGGCGCCCAGGCTCTCGACGATGCGATAGCTCTGGATGCCGTGCTGACGGGTGAAAAAGCTCTGGGTCAGGCGCCAGTATTTGGTGGCGATCCGGAGGCGCCGGCCGTGCCGCGCGCGAAACGCCCCGGCGACGTCGCCCAGATCCTCCATGTTCGACACGTCGACCCAGGAATCGGGCACGGCGACCACCACATTGGCTTGGCCGAAGCCGAGGCGGGAGACGAATTCCACCGTGTGCTCGGGATCGGCGATCGTCTCGCGGATCAGATCTTCGCCTGTCACACCGAAATCGATGGCGCCGTCCCGCAATTCGCGAGCGATCTCGGAAGCCGAGAGCAGCAGGACCTCCAGCCCCTCGAACCCTTCGACACTGGTGCGATAGGAGCGTGTCTCTCCGGCCTTGACCACGATGCCGGCGCTGTCGAGCGTCGCCAGCGCCTTTTCCATGAGCCGGCCCTTGGAGGGGATCGCCAGAGTGAGGCTCATTGCGCGCCCTCTCCCTTGTCGAGGCAATGGCCGATCCGGTCGAGCCACAGCGAGAAGCCGACCGCCGGGATCGGCCGGTCGGCCCCGAGCATCGTCAGCAGCCGGTCGTAGCGTCCCCCGCCCGCGAGCGTGTCCGAGGCGCCCTTCAACCGCGCTTCGAAGACGAGACCGGTATAATAGTCGATCGGTCGGCCGAAGGCGGCGCGGTAGCGCACCCGGTTCAAATCCACACTGGCGGCCTGGAGCGCGAGATTGCGCGTCTCGAACACCGTCATCGCACGGCCGAGATCGAGACCCGCCGGCCCCGCCACTTCGCCTAGCCTTTCGCCGGCCTCGGCCAGTGAGCAGTCGATCGCCAGGAACGCCTCGAGCGTCGAGAGCGCGTCCGCGCCGAGCCGCGCCTCGGCGACCGCAACCTTCTCGATCAGCCGGCTCGCCACCTCACCCGGCGAACGACCGGAATGCGGCGGCAGGCCGGCATCTTCCATACGCATCCGTATGAGCCGCGTCAGCGCGCCCTCTTCCCGGTCGCGGGCAAGTTCGATCAGCTGCGGATCGAGGTCCGACAGAATGTCCTCTGCGCCCTTCGACAGGGCGTCCAGTGCCTTTTCGAGCGCGCGTTCGTCGCCGAATGTGCGGATCAGCCGGCGCTGCCAACCCTCCGGCAGGCCGAGCGCCCGCAGGACCGCTTCGAACAGGCCCTGATCGCCGAGAATGACGTCCAGCCGGTCGAGATCAACGCCGCAGGCTTCAAGGCCGGCCAGGGAATCCGCCAGAGCGCGCGCGTCGGCCGTTGCGCGGTTGTCTTCGCCGAGATCCTCGATTCCGGCCTGCACGAATTCCCCAGGGCCATCGGCCCGCTGGCGAAAGACGAGGCCGCGATAGGAATAGCGTTTCGGCAGATCGGCGCCTTGCGCAACATGGCGCATACAGACCGGTATCGTGAAGTCGGGCCGCAGGCAGAGATTCTCGCCGCCCTCGCCGCGGGTCAGAAAGATGCGCCGACGCAGCGCTTCGCCGGCGGTGTCGAGATAGGGTTCGGCCGAAAGCACGATCCGCGTGTCGGCCGCCTCGGCGCCGCGCTTTTCGAACAATTCGTCGAGGGCCTGCCCGATCCTCTGTTCCGTGCTGGTAACGGTGGTGGCGGAAAACATCGCTCCTCAGCCCTCGCGGGACTGACGCGCGAGAATGCGCTTCACCGCGTCGACCAGGTCGCTCTCGTCGACCGTCTCCTGGCCGGCGCGCGCCTCGCGCCACTCGGCATTGTCGGTGATCGTCGCCGACATCTCCTTGCCGAGCTTCAGGTCCTTCACCTGCACCTTGCCGGCGGCCTTTTCGTCACCGCCCTGGATGACGACCACAGGCGCGTCGCGGCGATCGGCATATTGCAGCTGCTTGCCGAACTGCTTCGGATTGCCCTGAAACACCTCGACGGGCACCGGCGGCAGCAAGGGATCGGCGTTCAGCGCATCACGCAGCTTCGTCGCCATCGCCTGATAATCGGCCATGCGGTCGCGATCCATCACGGTGACGACCACCGGGCCGGAGCGCTTTTCGGTCTTCAGCCGCCCGAGATTCTTCAGCGCCGTCATCAGCCGCGAGACGCCGATGGAAAAGCCCGTCGCCGGCACCGGTTGCGACATGAAGCGCGAGACCAGCCCGTCATAGCGCCCGCCGCCGCCCACCGAGCCGAAGCGCACGACCTCGCCCTTCTCGTTGGTCACGTCGAAGAGGAGCTCGGCTTCGAAGACCGGGCCGGTGTAGTATTCAAGGCCGCGGACGACGGACGTATTTATCGCGATGCGATCAGGCCCGTAACCGGCAGCCTCGATGAAACGATAGATGTTGTCGAGTTCATCCACGCCGGCCACGCCGAGTTCGCTACTGCCCACAACGGAACGAGCGACTTCTATCGAACCGCGAGAATCCTCCACCCAGAGAGTATCACTGTCGTCTATTCGCCGCCCCACCAAGGGACGAACTGCGCTACTCGACTGCTCCAGCGGGACGTATCCCGCGCGCCCAAAGAAAGGAGATATGCGTTCAATTTGCGCATCCGTGAGTTCGGCGCCTTTTGTGAAATCACCGCTTTCATCCAGGCGGCCCTTCCCAAGCAGGCTCCAAACACCCTCAGCCCCAACCTTGTCGAGCTTGTCGATCGCCCGCAGCACCGTCAGCCGGCGCCCCGCATTCTCCTCACCACCAAGGTCAATTGCTTCCAGCACCCCGTCGAGCACCTTCCGGTTGTTCACCCGGATGACGTACTGCCCCCGCTGGATGCCCAGCGCCTCCATCGTGTCGGCCATCATCATCGCCATTTCGGCGTCGGCCGAGACGTTCGGCGCGCCGACGATGTCGGCGTCGAACTGCATGAACTGGCGGAAGCGCCCCGGCCCCGGCTTCTCGTTGCGGAACACATAGCCCGCACGGTAGCTGCGATAGGGCTTGGGCAGGCTCTCGAAATTCTCTGCCACATAGCGCGCGAGTGGCGCCGTCAGATCGTAGCGCAGGCTCATCCACTGTTCGTCGTCGTCTTCAATGGAGAAGACGCCTTCGTTCGGCCGGTCCGAGTCGGGCAGAAACTTGCCGAGCGCATCGGTGTATTCGAACACCGGCGTTTCCACCGGCTCGAAGCCGTAGGTCTCGTAGACCCGGCGGATGGTGGCAAGCATCGCCTCCTGGGCGTAGAGCGTCTCCGCGTCCCGATCGACGAAGCCGCGCGGCACCCGCGCCGTCACCCGTTTCGGCTTTTTCCCAGCCATTGCATTTCACCAGAGTCTTAAAAGGAACGCCGGCGCGGAGTTTGCCCCCACGCCGGTTCCTGTCATTCACAATCTATCGTGATGCGGCTTAGCCGATCGATCCGTCAGGCTCAAGGCAGGGCGGATCTCCCGTGCGAAGCTCACCCCGCCAGCGCCAATTCCGGCACCGTTTCCAGCGCCAGCGCCATGTCCGCCTCGAAGGCCTTCGTCTCCCGCTCTTTCGCCGCCTGATCCGGCAAGCGGAGGATGTAGGAGGGATGGACGGTCACCAGCAGTTTCGTCTCGGGATCGAGATCGATCAGCTTCGAGCGTGTCGCCTTGATCGTCACGGTCTTGCCGAGCACCGCATTCGCCGCCGTCGCTCCGAGCGCCACGATCAGCTTCGGCTTGATCAGCCGCCGCTCCTGGTCGAGCCACCAGCGGCAGACCTTGATCTCGCTCATGTTCGGCTTGGCGTGGATGCGGCGCTTGCCGCGCGGCTCGAACTTGAAATGCTTCACCGCATTGGTGACATAGGCTTGGCGCCGGTCGACGCCGGCCGCCGCCAGTGCCTGGTCGAAGACCTTGCCGGCCGGGCCGACGAAGGGCTCGCCGGCAATATCCTCCTGATCGCCCGGCTGCTCGCCGACGAAGATCACCGGCGCGTCCTCCGGCCCCTTGCCGAACACGGTCTGCGTTGCCGGCTCCCAGAGCGCGCAGGCTTGGCAGTGCGCCGCCTGTTCCCGCGCTTCCTCGATCGTATCCGGCGCCTTGTTGTAGCCGAGGCCCGGGCTGATCTCCGGTGTCTTTTCCATCCGCGGGAGGGTCATGGCGTTTCGCTCCTTCAGTCTCTCGGAGCGGAAACTCGGCAGGCTCGGCGCGGTTTCGATCATGCGGCGCGAGGCTGCTTCCGCGCCGGCGACAAGCGGCTTGATCAGCGCCGTCTCGGGCATGTTCGCCCAGTATTTCTTCGGCATCTCTGCGGTCATCGCCTTCACCTTCAACCGCGCCGGATTGAAGATCGAGGCGTAATAGGTGAGCCAGAGCGCCTCCATGTCGTCGTCCGCCGGCGCCATGTCGCGGGTTGCGCCGGGGAGAAACGACAGTTCCTCGCCGTTCCAGTGGGCGGTGCGCTCCGGTGTCAGGATCGTCCAGACCATGCCCGCAAAGCGCCGCGCGAAGAAGGGCGCGGTCAGTTCGACGGTGTGATGAAAGGGCTCGAACCAGGCGATGGAATGCCGTCCGATCTCGTTGTCCTCGATCTCGCGAAACCGCACGAAGGCCTTCATCTTGTGACTGTCGCGGCGAACGGCCTTCTCCATTTCGGCGGCGCGGATCATGTCCGGATCGGAGGCGATGTCGAGGAGCGTCTTCTCCGTCTGGAGCCGCCACAACAGCTGATAAGCGAAGACGAAGCGATCGGCGTCGGCATGGCAGACGAGCTTTCGCGCCAACTCCGGAAACGCGCGCGGCACGGTCGGCTGCGGCGCATTCTCCGGTGGCGCCGGCAAGGGCTCGGCGAAGAGTCCCGGCGCCTCGTCCCCGACAGTAAAGCTCATATCCTCAGGCGACACCCCCAAGGCCAGCGCCGTCCGCGCAGCCGCCCGCCAGCCCTCGAAATCGGCGGGGAATGCGAGCCGGGCGTTGAACATGGCGAGGCGTTCCAAGTGCAAACAAATTGCAGCCCTAGATCGAAATCGGTATCATCAGACTGTCCGAAATGATGTCAGGTCGCGCGTTGACTGGAACCGAACATAAGATGAACGCAGACGCATTCAATCGGCGACCTTCTGCCGCAATGCGGGCTGCAGAGGAGGGGCCGGTGATCGTCACCACCAGAGGGAAGCCGACCCACGTCCTCATGACGTATCTGGACTATCAGCGATTGCTACACGGCCGTGGAACGGTGCCGGCGATTCTTACCGGTGAGTTTTGGGACGAGGTCGCTGCGCCCGATCCGCAGGAGAAGTAGTCGCTACGCCGGGCACCTATTGATTTTTTGCAGGCTTCGTTACTTGCGATGCACCCGCTTGTGCAATGCCTTGATCTCGTCAGCAAACTCTTCGAACGGCCCGACGACCTCCACATCCGGCAGCATCTCGCGGAGCGTTACCGGCATGTAGGGCAGCGAAGGGGCGCCAAACTCGGCGAGCCATTCGATCAGTTGCGGCGTGGACGTCGCATAGACCGCGCGACCAACACCGCACCAGCCTTGCGCCGTCGCGCACATCGGGCAGTGTTCGCCGGAGGTGTAGATCGTCGCCTTCGCCCGCTCCTCCTTCGACAGGTTCAGTGCAGCCCAGCGGGCGAGCGCGATCTCCGGATGGGCGGTCGGGTCTCCAGAGCCGGTGCGGTTGTGGTCTTCCTTCAGAACCGTGCCGTCGCCCGCGACCAGCACCGAGCCGAAGGGCCGATTGCCCAGATCCACGGCCTCGCGGGCGAGTTCGACGCAGCGCAGAAGGTGCTCGCGGTCGGTTTCGTGGGCAGTTCCATCCGTCATCGGGGCGCTTCCTGATCTGAGAGAGATCCTGTATCATCACCTGATACAAACTGGATCGATTGCATGATAATCTCGACGAAAGGCAAGTTCGTCGAAGTGATCGCCGCCGGCAAGGCGCCGAAAGGGTTTCCGGCCGAATTGGTGAGACGTGCCGAACGCAAGCTTCGCGCACCCGATTTCGCAACCCGGCTCGATGATCTCAGATCACCGCCCGGCAATCATCTCGAAGCCCTCAAAGGGGACCGCAAAGGCCAGCATTCGATCCGGATCAACGACCAGTGGAGAGTCTGCTTTCGCTGGACCGACGCAGTCCCGGAAGACGTCGAGATCCTTGACTACCACCACGGATAAGGAATTCGCCAAGATGCCCATTCGATTTGCCCGGCCCATCCATCCCGGCGAATATCTGCGGGAAGAATATCTGGCGCCCCTCTCCATGACAGCGGGAAATCTCGCCAAGCGGCTGGGTGTGCCGAGAACCCGGATCGAGCGCCTCGTCCTCGAAGAAGTCGGCATCTCCCCTGATACGGCGCTGCGCCTTGCGAAAGCCTTCAACACGTACGGCGCTGCGCCTTGCGAAAGCCTTCAACACGTACGGCGCTGCGCCTTGCGAAAGCCTTCAACACGTACGGCGCTGCGCCTTGCGAAAGCCTTCAACACGACACCAGCGTTCTGGTTGAATTTCCAAAACGGCTACGATCTCGAAATCGCCGCGCAAAAAATCGGTGATGAAATCGCTAAAATCGATCCGATTGTCGGGGCTGATCAAGCCGCCTGAAGGTCTCAAAAAAGCTCCAGCTGCCGCGTCTCCCGCTTTGCCTTCGGCGTGAAGCTCTCGCGCAACCCTGCGCCGTCCGTCAGGCCGCCCGGCGACCAGTCGAGCGCCAAGATGAAGGGGCGCACCTTGTCGATGGACTGGCAGAGCCGCGCGACATCGTCGAGGCGGAGCGTGCGGTGCCGTCGCGTCGAGAGGATGCGCTTCACCGCCCGTGTTCCGAGCCCTGGAACGCGCAGGAGCATTTCGCGGTCGGCGCGATTGACGTCGACGGGGAAATGCTCGCGGTTCTTCAGCGCCCAGGCGAGCTTCGGATCGATCGAGAGGTCGAGCATGCCGCCCTCCCCGCCCGAGACGATCTCCGGGCGCGAAAATCCGTAGAAGCGCATCAGCCAGTCGGCCTGATAGAGCCGGTGCTCGCGCATCAAGGGTGGCTTCATCGCCGGAAGGCGGCTGGATGAGTCCGGGATCGGCGAGAAGGCCGAATAATAGACGCGGCTGAGGCGGTAATTGCCATAGAGGTTTTCCGAGCGGGTCAGCACGTCATCGTCGCTCGACGGGTCGGCGCCGACGATCATCTGGGTCGACTGGCCGCCGGCTGAGAAACGCTTCGGCTTGGTGCGGTCGCGCTTCTCGCCCCGATGCTCCTCGATCTTGGCGCGCAGATGCCCCATGGAGCGCCGAATGTCGCGCGGGTCCTTCTCGGGCGCGAGCGAGGCGAGGGTCACATCGGTGGGCATTTCGATGTTCACCGACAGGCGATCGGCAAAAAGGCCTGCCTCCTCGATCAGCGCCGGCGATGCGTCCGGGATCGTCTTCAGATGGATATAGCCGGAGAAATTCTCCTCGAGCCTCAGCTTCTTCGCGATCCGGACCATCTCCTCCATCGTGTAGTCGGAGTTCCGGATGATGCCGGAGGAGAGAAACAGCCCCTCGATGTAGTTGCGCCGATAGAAGTTCATGGTCAGCGCCACGACCTCGTCCACCGAAAACCGCGCCCGCTCGACATTCGAGGACGAGCGATTGATGCAATAGGCGCAGTCGTAAATGCAGAAATTGGTGAGCAGGATCTTCAGGAGCGAGATGCAGCGCCCGTCCGGCGCATAGGCATGGCAGATGCCGGAGCCTTCGGTGGAGCCGATGCCCTTCGACTGCACGGAATTGCGACCCGCCGCCCCGCTCGAGGCACAGGAGGCGTCGTATTTCGCGGCATCCGAAAGGATGGCCAGCTTCTGGCGAAGATCGAGTCGGGGCATGCATCAGTGATAACGTTCCTGAAACGTTCTTTCCAGATCCCGAGCGGCACGGCGGCCGCTACCGTTTGTCGCGCCAAAGCAGGCGCGAGAGCGACCGGAATCCTCGGCATGCGCCACGGCTTGCGGAAGAGCACCTCTAACAAGCTGATCATAAAAGTTTTTTCTGAGCGTGCCCGAACTTGGCCGCCGTGTTCGGCGTTATTGCCGCGGGGGACGCGGCAGCGCCGTTCCGGCTCCCGGACGCGCATTCAGGAGACACAGACAATGCGCAAGTTCTTTACATCGATCGTTGCCGTGGCGGTGATCGCCACCGGCTCCGTCAGTCTTGGCACCGTCACCGCGCAAGCCGATCCGCACTGGCGAGGGCATGGCGGTCATTACGTCGGTCACGGCGGGCCACGACATTACCGCGGGCATTGGCCCCGCTATTATCGTGGCGGCCATCGCAACTCCGGCGCAGCGCTCGGGGCCGGGATCGCGGGCTTTGCCCTTGGCGCGATCGTGGGCGGCGCTCTTTCCGCACCGCGCTACTACGACCAGCCGAATGTCTACTACCGACCCGTCGCGCCCCGCCGCGTCTATCGCGTGGCCCCGGGCAGCTCGTCCCACGCCCGGCATGTCGCGCGATGCGAGGCCAAATATCGGTCCTACGATGCTCGAACGGACACCTTCCTCGGCTATGACGGCTACCGGCATTACTGCCGATACTGACCGGCATCACATCGGGCCAATTCGACGAAAAAACAGCCCCGGCGAAAGGATCACGCCGGGGCTGTCGCGTCTCTGGTGGTGTCGACCGGCGATCCGCGCCAGTCTCCTGTGCTATTGGCCGAGCGCCTTCTTCACCGCGCGCTTGGTCACGACCTTCACGAGGTTCGCGCGATAGGCCGACGAGCCGTGAATATCGCCCACCATGTCGCCCTCGGAAACCGACAGCCCGCCGACGGCGTCCGGCGCGAAGTTGGACGAGAGCGCCTGCTCCGCGTCGCTCCAGCGAAATGCCCCGTCGGCTCCGGCGCCGGTGACGCCGACCTTCACGCCGTCGGCGCGCTTGGCGACATAGACGCCGCACATGGCGTAGCGCGAGGCCGGATTGCGGAACTTCTCATAGGCTGACGCTTCCGGCGCCTCGAAGGAGACGGCGGTGACGATCTCGCCCTCTTCGAGCGCCGTCTCGAACATGCCGACGAAGAAGTCGTCAGCCGACATCTCGCGCTTGTTCGTGTGCACGGTCGCGCCGAGCGCCAGTAGCGCGGCCGGATAATCTGCTGCCGGGTCGAAATTGGCGACCGAACCGCCGATCGTTCCCATGTGGCGCACGGCCGGATCGCCGATCAGCTGCGCGAGGCCCGCGAAACCCGGGCACGCGCTCTGGATCTCGCTCGACGCGGCAATCTCGGCATGGGTGGTGCCGCCGCCGATGCGGATCGACGAGCCGTTGACGGAAATGCCCTTGAGATCGCCGACATGGCGCAGGTCGATCAGGGCGGACGGTGCCGCCAGCCGCTGCTTCATGGTCGGGATCAGCGTCATGCCGCCCGACAGATATTTCGCCTCGTCGCCCATCTCCGAAGCGAGACGAGCGGCCTCGTCGAGAGATGTCGGGCGGTGGTAGGTGGTCTCGTACATGGTTCTAACCTCTCGGTTCGCCGGGCTTTTCTGTCGAAAGCCGCGCGGCGCGTCTCAACGTCCATGGTTCGTTTTGTCGGCCCGGCCTCAGGACCTGTTTGTTCCGTGGCCGGGCTCCAGGCCTTTCGGCCTTATTGAACGGCGTTCAGCGCCTTCCAGACCTTTTCCGGGGTCGCCGGCATGGTGAGGTCGTTGTTGCCGATCGCGTCGGTGATCGCGTTGATCACCGCCGGCGGCGAGCCGATGGCCCCAGCCTCGCCGCAGCCCTTCATGCCGAGCGGATTGCCGGGACAGATGGTCTCGGTGGTCGACACCTTGAACATCGGCAGATCCCAGGCACGCGGCATGGCGTAGTCCATGTAGGACGCCGTGGTGAGCTGGCCGGTCTCGTCGTAATGGGTGCCTTCCAGGATCGCCTGGCCGATGCCCTGGGCGAGGCCGCCATGGACCTGGCCTTCGACGATCATCGGATTGATCACCCGCCCGAAATCGTCCGCCGCGACGAACTGGATGATCTCGGTGACGCCCGTGTCGGGATCGACCTCCACCTCGCAGATGTAGCAGCCAGCCGGGAAGGTGAAGTTGGTCGGGTCGTAGAATGCCCCTTCCTTCAGGCCCGGCTCCATGCCGTCCGGCAGATTGTGGGCGGTGTAGGCGCCGAGGCAGACCTCATGCCAGCCGAGCTTCTTGTCGGTGCCCGCGACCTTCACCTCGCCATTCTCGATGACGATGTCGCCCTCGTCGGCCTCGAGCACGTGCGCGGCGATCTTCTTGGCCTTGGCTTCGACCTTGTCGAGCGCCTTGTGGATCGCCGACATGCCGACGGCACCGGAGCGCGAACCGTAGGTGCCCATGCCGAACTGCACCTTGTCGGTATCGCCATGGACGATCTGGACGTTGTCCACCGGCAGGCCGAAGCGCTCCGCCACCAGCTGGGCGAAGGTCGTCTCATGGCCCTGGCCGTGGCTGTGCGAGCCGGTGAGGATCTCGATCGTGCCGACGGGATTAACCCGGACCTCGGCCGATTCCCACAGACCGACGCCCGCACCCAGCGAGCCGACGGCCTTGGACGGCGCGATGCCGCAGGCCTCGATGTAGCAGCTCATGCCGAGACCGCGCAGCTTGCCGCGCGACTGCGCCTCCTGCCGCCTTCCCTCGAAGCCGGCAACGTCGGCGGCTTCCATGCCGGCGTTGAGGCAAGCCTCGAAGTCGCCAGCGTCGTAGTTCATGATCACCGGTGTCTGGTGCGGGAAGGAGCGGATGAAGTTCTTGCGACGGAATTCGGCCGGTGAAATCCCCAGTTCCCGGGCTGCCGTCTCCATCGTCCGCTCGACGACATAGGTCGCCTCCGGACGTCCGGCGCCGCGATAGGCATCGACCGGGGCGGTGTTGGTGTAGACCGCCCGCACATTCGCATGGATTGCCGGGATGTCGTACTGGCCCGACAGAAGCGTCGCGTAGAGATAAGTCGGCACGGACGACGAGAAGAGCGACATGTAGGCGCCGATATTGGCGATCGTGTCGACCTTCAGTCCGAGGATCTTGTTGTCGGCGTCGAGCGCCAGTTCGACTTCCGTCTCGTGATCGCGGCCGTGGGCGTCCGTGAGGAACGCCT
The DNA here is from genome assembly GCF_024359545.1 of Jiella marina. Lineage (GTDB taxonomy): Bacteria > Pseudomonadota > Alphaproteobacteria > Rhizobiales > Rhizobiaceae > Jiella. Next base: position 45,072 of record NZ_JAKQZG010000007.1, on the reverse strand, counting down.
CGGTGCGGTCCGACGTCCATTTCACCGGTACGCCAGCGCGTTTGGAAGCCCAGAGGCAGACGATCTCTTCCGGGTAGATGTAGATCTTCGAGCCGAAGCCGCCGCCGACGTCCGGTGCGATGACGCGCAGCTTGTGCTCGGGCGCGACATTGTAGAAGGCGCTCATCACGAGCCGGGCCACATGCGGATTCTGCGAGGTGGTCCAGCAGGTGTAGTGGTCTTCGGCCGGATCATAATGGCCGAGCGCCGCGCGTGGCTCCATCGGGTTCGGAATGAGCCGGTTGTTGTGGATGTGCAGCTTGGTGACATGGGCGGCCTTGGAGAAGGCCTCGTCCGTCGCCGTCTTGTCGCCGAGCTCCCAGTCGAAGATCAGATTGCCCGGAGCCTCGGGGTGAAGCTGCGGCGCGCCTTCCTTCAAGGCGTCGACCGCCTTGGTGACGACCGGCAGTTCCTCGTAATCGACCATCACCGCTTCGGCGGCTTCGCGGGCCTTGGCCTGGGTCTCTGCGACGACGATCGCCACCGGCTGGCCGACATAGCGCACGGTCTCGGAAGCGAGCGCCGGATAGGCGCCCATCTTCATCGGCGTGCCGTCCTTGGAATTGACCGCCCAGCCGCAGATCAGATTGCCGATGCCGTCGCCCTGCAGCTGCTTGCCGTCGAGAACGGCGATCACGCCCGGCATGTCCTTCGCCGCGCTCACGTCGACCCCGGTGATCTTCGCATGGGCATGCGGCGAGCGCACGAACGCTCCGTATTTCATGCCCGGCACGCTCATGTCGTCGACATAGCGACCGCGTCCGGTGATGAACCGGCGGTCCTCCTTGCGCAAAACCTTTGCGCCGATACCTTCAACACCCATTCTCAAAACCTCCCGAGGATCTCGACCGGTCCGCGCTCACCCGGATGATCCGGCGAACGCGCCTCCCACGATCGATTCGATGTCTTACTGTCCGTTCAGTGCCGATTTCCGGCCCGGCCTAGTCCGCCGGGCAGGTGTGTTCCAAGCGGGTTTATTCGGCCGCCATGGTCTGCGGCTGCGAAGCGCCCGCTGCCGAGAGTATCGCCTTGACGATGTTGTGGTAGCCGGTGCAGCGGCAGATGTTGCCGTCGAGTTCCTCGCGGACCGTGTGCTCGTCGAGCGAGGAGCCATGCCGCGCGATGATGTCGACCGCCGTCATGATCATGCCCGGCGTGCAGAAACCGCACTGCAACCCGTGATGCTCGCGAAATGCCGCCTGAACGGGGTGCAGATCGGCGCCCTGCGCCAGCCCCTCGATCGTGGTCACGCTCGACCCGGACGCTTGCGCCGCCAGCATGGTGCAGGCTTTCACGGCCTTGCCGTCCACGTGAACGACGCAGGCACCGCATTGCGACGTGTCGCATCCCACATGCGTGCCGGTGAGGCCCAGATTCTCGCGCAGATACTGGACCAGCAGCGTCCGATCCTCGACCGAGCCTGAGACCTCGCGGCCATTCACCGTCATCGTGATGTCGGTCATGCACTCCTCCCAAAACAATCTTTGCGAGCCGGGCGGGCGCTCTCGTCCCTGAACGCTGCCCAGCCTTGCCCCCGCGATTTCCGACCGTCGGGAGGCGCCGACCGGGACATTGCCCCTTCATGGCCCGGGCTTCAAGCGCTTTTGAGAACGATTCCATATCCGAGTCTCAAAACTGAGACGGCGATTGACCGCTTGCGACTTTCCCGGCTTGCGCAGATGGCGCGGCTGTGGTGAGCGGACCGGTTGCCCCCTCCTCGAACGAAGCTCTCCGGCTTCGGCGCCCGCTATGACGTTCCGGCTGGCTGCGACAGAAAGTCCCGACAATGGGTCTTGCCTGTGATCCCGCCGGCACAGTCGATGCGCAATCACGCACCCCCAGGCCGTCGGCAGGCTGATTGTGCCCCGGATGCAGTTGTTATTTCACCATTTGCCGGCATCCTTAGGCTCCGACCTGAGGGGGGAGGCGATGCGCGAGAAAGCGACGCCCGCGGCCGTCATGACGACCGGCCGGCCCTTCGGCATGATTGCTGTTTCAGGGGATGTATGCGTTTGTCGATCACGAGCCGCCTGCCTGTCCTTTTGGTGTCGGCCACCGCGGCTCTCCTCGTTGCGCCGCAGGCGCAGGCCTTCGAAATTTTCGGCGTCAAGTTCTTCGAAAGCGCGGATTCCGACTTCGAGGTCATCGACCCCCTCGACTATACCGTTACCCTCAACGTGGAGCCCACACCGGAGGATGCGGAGGGCGCGATCGAAGAGACCATCCGCAACGCCTCGACCCTGATCGCCGACGAGGACGACCCTGTTTCAGGCTCGCTCGGCCTCCTTTCCAAGGCGAAGAACGACCGCAAGCGCCTGGTCGCCGCGTTGTTCGAGCAGGCGCGCTATGACGGGCTCGTGGACATCTACATTCAGGGGCGCAACGTCGCCGATCTGCCGCCGGACACGGATTTTGGCGCAGGGCCCGTGCCGGTGACCATCCAGGTGCGCCCGGGGCCGAAATACCAGCTCGGCCGCATTGCCGTCTCCAGTACCAGCGTGCCGGTCGATCCCTCGGAGTACGGCCTCGTCGCCGGTGGCGACGCAGGCTCGGCAAAGGTGCTCGAGGCCGAAGCCAGGATGTTCAAGGCCCTGCGTGACGACGGGCGCCCCTTCGTCGCCGTCACCAATCGCGACATCATCGCCGACGCCGCGACCGACCGGCTGGAATACGAGGTCGACATCGATCCAGGCGATCGCGTGCCCTTTGGCGAGACCTGGGTCGCCGGCGCGGAAGACGTCGACCCGGGTTTCATCGCCTATATGGCCGGCATCAAGGCGGGCGAGGTGTTTTCTCCGCAGGAGCTGGCGGCGGCGCGCGACCGGCTTCTCAAGCTCGGCGTGTTTTCTTCGGTGGTCGTGAAGGAAGCCACCGCCCAGGCGCCGGACGGCACGCTGCCGGTGCAGATCGAGGTGGGCGAGCGCAAATTCGGCTTCTACGGTGTCGGCGCCACCTATTCGAACACCGAAGGCGCGGGCCTCTCCGGCTATGTCGGCCATCGCAATCTGTTCGGCCGGGCCGAGTCGATCCGGCTCGACGCCGAAGTCTCGCGGATCGGCGCGACCGCCGTCACGGGGGAGGCACGCGACACCGACGGGATCGACTATTCCGGGTCGCTGGTCTTCAAGAAGCCCGGCGTTCTCGGCCCGGACTCGGTCTATATCGGCTCGCTCGAAGCCAAGAAGGAGCAGCCGCTCGCCTATGACCGCACGAGCTATGCGGCGACGAGCGGGGTCGAATACGACCTCACCAGCGAGCAGAAGCTCAACGTCACGCTGCGCGCCGAATATGAGGAAATCACCGACTATCTCGGCACACGCGACTACTTCATCACCTCGCTGCCCATTACCTACACCTGGGACGCGCGCGACAACGAGCTCAATCCGACGGAGGGATTCTACTTCCAGGCGCTGGCCGATCCCTCCTACGGCTTCAACACGGGGACCTTCTTCGCTCGAACCCGTGTGGACGCCCGCGCCTATCTTTCCATGACCGAGAGCGACCGTCTGATCCTTGCGGGACGACTTGGCTACGGCACGATCTTCGGCGCAGACCTGTCCGACATTCCCAACGATCGGCGCTTTTATGCCGGCGGCGGCGGCTCGGTGCGCGGCTACGAATTCCAGTCCGTCGGGCCGTATTTCCCGTCCAACGTCCCGCCCGGCTCCGGCTTCAATTCCGAGTTCACCGATACGCCGACAGGCGGCCTCTCGCTTTTCGAGGGCTCCCTCGAGGCGCGCATCGGCGTGACGGAGAACATCCAGATCGTGCCGTTTCTGGATTTCGGCACAGTTGGTGACGATCTCGCGCCGGACTTTTCCACCTTCAAGCTGGGTGCCGGCGCCGGCGTCCGCTATCTGACGAGCTTCGGCCCGATCCGCCTCGACGTCGCCGTGCCGATCGACCCGGGGCCGCGCGACGCCTCCTATCAGATCTACGCCGGAATCGGACAGGCCTTCTGATGACACGCGAACGCCTTGCCGCCCTTCTGTGCACCTTCTTCCTGGCGATCGTGGCCCTGGCCGCGCCGACCCGATCGGCCAGCGCCCAGGAATTCATCGCCAACCAGATCGAGAACCTGATCTCGACCGACACAATGCAGGTCGAGATCGAAGGTCTGTCCGGCGCGATCTCGGGCGAGGTGCGCATCGAGAGGCTGACCGTTTCCGACCCTCAGGGCGTATTCCTGACGGCCAGCGAACTCGCCATGGACTGGTCGCCTCTGGCCCTCGTGCGCTCCAACGTCTCGATCGAGAACCTCTCGGCCGGCCAGATCGTTCTGGAACGTCTGCCGGGCGGGCAATCCGCGTCCGAAGACAGCGAAGGCGGCGGGTTTTCGCTGCCGTCCATCACCGCCGATATCGAACAGATCCGGATCGAGGAGTTCATCCTCGGCGAAGCCATTGCCGGCACGCGGGCGCGGCTGCGGGCGAATGCCAGCCTGACGCTCGAGGACGACCCGACGGCGATCAGCGCCCAGGCGAATATCGAGCGCCTCGACCAGCCCGGGCAGGTCGCGCTCGACATCGCGTTTGCACCGGACGACAATCGCCTGACCGTCGACATCGAGGCCAGCGAACCGGAAGGCGGCCTGGTCGCGACGCTGCTCGGCATTCCCGGCGCGCCGCCGGTCGAACTCACCGTCAACGGTTCCGGCCCGCTTTCAGGCTTCATGGCGAATGGCGCGCTTTCGGTGGCCGGCGAACAGGCAGCGACGCTGACAGCGCGTGTCGACCGGGCAGACGAGGGCTACCGCGCTTCTCTCTCGCTCAATGTCGCGGCGCAGCGTTTCGTCCCGGATGCTTATGCGCGCTACGTCGAAGGCGGCGCGACGCTCGACGCACAACTCCTGATTCGCAATGACGGGTCGTATGTCATCGAACAGGGGACGCTCGCCTCCCAGGCGATCGAGGTCTCGGCCTCGGGCACCATCGATCCGTCGGGCCCCGGCAACGATCTCACCCTCCGCCTTGCTTCGCCGGACGGCCAGCCGATCGCATTCTCATTCGGCAGCGGCGAGGATGCGCCTGCCCTTTCCATCACCAGCGTCGAGGCGGCGCTGCAGGGCGCTCTTTCCGCAGCGACCCTCGAAGCGACCACCAATCTACCCCAGGCCTCCTTCGGCGACTACGGTCTCGACACGATCGGCGCGCGGCTCCAGAGCGACGGGTTCGACCTCCTTGGTCTCAGCGGCCCGTTCGCGCTTTCAGCCACGGCCGAATCCGCGACCGCGCCCGACGGCGTCGCCGACCGCTTCCTGGACGGCTCCCTGCGCATCGAAGGCAACGGCACGCTCGGTCCCGACCAAGTCGAGCTTGCCTCGGCCACGATCCAGACCGGGACGGCGACCGCCGAGGCCAGCGGCACGGCCGCGCTCAACTTCTCGACCTTCGATCTCACCCTCGACTCCGAGTTCCAGACGACGGCCCTTTCGGCCGCCCTCACCCCGATCGCCGGTCAGAATCTATCGGTGTCCGGCCAATTCGCCCGCACCGAAGACGGAGCCTTGAACGCCTCGAACCTTTCGGTCACGGGCGACCAGCTCTCCATCCAGGGCTCTGCTGGCCTCTCCGGTGAGACGGTGTCCGCCGACATTTCCGGCCGGCTCGCCAATGTCAGCAGCTTCAGTTCGGCGCTTTCCGGCGGTGCCAGCTTCTCGCTGACGGCCAACGGTCCTTTGGACAGGCCGGACGTCAATCTGACGGTCGACGGCAACAGCCTGTCGATCAACGGGCGGGAACTCGCCAATCTCACAGTCGAGGCCACAGGCACGCTCGATCCCGGCTCGCCGACTGGCAGCGTTTCGATCAGCGGGGTCGTCGACGGCGAAGAACTTTCCGGCAGCGCCGATCTCGCCACCCTCGACAATGGCACGCGGCGGATCTCGGACCTCAGCATCGGTCTCGGGTCGAACCGCATCACGGGCGACCTGACCCTCTCCGAGAATTTCCTGCCCGAAGGCACGCTCGACGTCAGCCTCGACCAGCTTGCGGCGCTGGCGGCACTTGGCGGTGTCACCGCCAGCGGCGACGTGACCGGCACGATCGGCTTCGATGTCGAGAGCGACGGGACGCCGGTCGCGGCCCTCGACCTTTCGGGCAGCAGCGTCACGGTCTCCGGCAACACGCTCGCCGGCGCCGAAATCGATCTGACGCTCCGCGACTATCTCGGCATTCCCCGGCCCGACGGCACGGTGACCGCGCAATCCATCGAAGCGGCCGGTGTCTCGATTGCGGATCTTGAGGTCGCGCTGTCGCCGGAGAACGACACCACCGCCGTCAGGGCCACGGCCCGCGCCAATGGCGTGCCCGTCACACTCGCCGGCACGGTCGCCTTCGAGCCGAACGAAACGCTCATCGCGCTTGAAACCCTTTCCGCCGACATCCCCGATGCCGCGCTATCGCTGACCGAGCCGGCCCGCCTCAGGATCATGGACGGCACGACGACGCTGTCCGACCTCGTCGTCGCCATCGGCGAGGGAACGCTGCGCGCATCCGGCAGCGCCGGCGAAACGCTGGACTTCTCCGCCTCGCTCGAACAGGTGCCAGCGGCTCTCGCCAATCTCGTCCTGCCCGACCTGTCGCTTGCCGGCACGATCAGCGGTACCGCCGATGCCAGCGGCCAGCCGAGCGATCCGAATGCACGCTTCGACCTGAGAATGAGCCAGATCGTCGCCTCGCGCTCCAACGGCGTTGCGACGCCGCCCGTCGACGGCACGATCGCCGGCCGGTATGACGGCGGCACGGTGACGCTGCAGCGCGCCCAGCTCGATCTCGGCGGCGGCAGCCTGTCGGCGATGGGCACGATCGGCGAAGAACTCGCCCTCTCCCTGCGGCTGAACGCGGCCCCGGTCGCGCTCGCAAACGCTTTCGTGGAAGGCCTGGACGCCTCCGGCACCCTGTCCGGCCGCGCCGAAGTGACAGGTTCGACCGCAAACCCGAATGCCACCTTCAGCCTGAACGGCGACGACATCACCGCCCAGGCGATCACCGAAGCCGGCATCGCGCCCCTGACCCTCGACGCCTCGGGTTCCTACGAAGAGGGGACGCTGACCCTCGAAAATGCCGCGATCGACGTTGGCTCGGGCTCCCTCACCGCGTCCGGGACGATCGGCGAGGAACTCGACGTCTCGGTCCGCGCGAGCAATCTCCCGGTCGGTCTCGTCAACGGCTTCGTGCCCGACATTGAGGCCGAGGGCGTGATCTCCGGCACGGCCACTGCAACCGGCTCGATCTCCGACCCTGAGGCCGATTTCGACATCACCGGCTCCGGCATCACCACCCGTCAGATCGCCCGGTCCGGGACCGCCCCGCTCGATCTCCGGCTCGCCGGAAGCTATGCGGAGGGAACCGCGACGATCGAGACCGGCGTCGTCAATGTCGGCGCGGGCTCGCTGCGGATCTCCGGCCAGGTCGGCCAGACGCTCGATGTCACGGCCGAACTCAACCGCCTGCCGGTCGGTCTCGTCAACGGCTTCGTCGACGGGCTGAACGCCGAAGGCACGCTTTCCGGTTCGGCCCGGGCATCCGGCCCGCTCGCCGATCCCACCGCGACCTTCGATCTGTCCGGCTCGGGCATCACCACCGAGGACATCGCAGCCGGCGGCATCGCGCCGCTCTCGCTGGAAGCGGCTGGTTCTCTCGAAGACGGTACGGTGCGCCTCGAAACGGCGCGGGTGATCGTCGGCGACGGCTCGCTTCGCGCCAGCGGCACGGTCGGCCAGTCGCTCGATCTCGACCTTTCGATCGAAGAGCTTCCTGTGGGTCTCGCCAACGGTTTCGTCGAGGGGCTGAATGCCGAAGGCACGATCTCCGGCACCGGCCAGGCCACCGGCTCGCTTTCCGAGCCGCAGGCGACCTTCGAACTGACCGGCTCGGGCATTACGACCGATCAGATCGCCCGCTCCGGCGTCGCTCCGCTCACGCTCGACGTCGCCGGCTCCTATGCCGACGGCACCGCGCGCATCGAAACCGCGGAACTCGAAGTCGGCACCGGATCGCTCACGGCCAGCGGCACGGTGGGCGAAACCCTCGATCTCTCGCTTTTATTGAACGAATTGCCGGTCGGACTCGCCAATGGCTTCGTCGACGGGCTCGGCGCGCGCGGCACCGTCTCCGGCAACGCCACGGCGACGGGCTCCCTCTCCGATCCCGTGGCCGAGTTCAGCCTGAGCGGCACGGGCATCACCACGGCGGATGTCGCGCGCTCCGGCGTCGCTCCCCTCACCCTCGACGTCGCCGGCACCTATCGCGACGGCACGGTCAACCTCGCCAATGCGGAGGTCGCCGTCGGCAACGGCTCGCTGACCGCCAACGGCACGATCGGCCAGTCCCTCGACATCGACGTCACGCTCGATCAGTTGCCGGTCGGCCTCGCCAACGGCTTCGTCGACGGGCTCGGCGCGCGCGGCACGATTTCCGGCACCGCGTCGGCGACCGGCTCGCTGTCGAGCCCGAATGCCAGTTTCGATCTCGCGGCCCGCGACGTGTCGGTGGCCCAGAGCCGGGCCGCCGGCGCCCCGAGCCTCAGCGCCGACCTCGAAGGCAGCTATCAGAACGGCAGCGTCGATCTACGCCAGGCCGTGGTCAATGTCGGGGGCGGCACGATCCAGGTCACCGGCAGCGCCAGCCCGAACGATTTGAACCTGACGGCGGAAATCCGAAACCTCCCGGCCTCGATCGCCAGCGCCGCCGCAGGCGGCCTCGCCCCCCAGGGCACGATCAACGGCACGGCCCGCGCCTCCGGCTCGCCGAGCAATCCGCAGGTGCGCTACGATCTCAACGCTTCCGGCGTCTCGCTTCAGCAGACCCGCGACGCCGGCGTCGGTGCCCTGTCGATAGACACGAGCGGACAGTATCAGGGCAACCGCGTCACCACAGACACGCAGCTGTCGGGCAATGGCGTCGCGCTTTCGGTCAACGGCTCGGTCGGGCTGTCCGGGACGCCCACGCTCGATCTTTCGGTGGACGGCACCGCTCCGCTGTCGCTTGCCAACCGCATCCTCGCAGAAGGCGGCCGGTCCATCGAAGGCACAGCACGGATCGACGCCCGCCTCAGCGGGCCGGCGACCCAGCCCAATGTCAACGGCACGGTCAGCGTCGACGGCGCCCGGCTGGTCGATGCCAATTACAACATCGCCCTCAACGGGATCACCACCACGATCGCCCTCAACGGTCAGTCGGCGACGATCCAGTCCTTCACCGCCCAGCTCTCGTCCGGCGGCAGCCTGAGCGTCGGCGGCACGGTCGGGCTCAACGGACAGTTCCCGGCGGATTTGTCCATCCAGCTCGACAGCGCCCGCTACAATGACGGCGAACTCATCGCTGCCCGGCTTTCCTCGGACCTGACGCTGACCGGCCCTCTTCTCGGCACACCGACGCTCGCCGGCACGATCAACGCCGAAGAAATCGACATCATCGTGCCGGAAAACCTGCCGAGTTCGCTGGCTAGGATCGACGTTACCCATCGCAACGCCCGTCCGGCCGTCTACGAACAGCAGCAAGAATTGTTTCCCGATCGCGGCCGCGGAAGCGCGGGCGGCGGCGGCGTCAATCTCGACATCACCTTCAATGCGCCCAACGAGGTGTTCGTTCGCGGACGCGGTCTCGACGTCGAGCTCGGCGGCCGGATCCGCATCACCGGCTCCAGCGCCAATCCCTCGATCGTCGGCGGTCTCGACCTGATCCGCGGGCGGTTCCAGATCCTCGCGCGCCGGCTTGAATTCCAGCGCGGCCGCCTGACCTTCACCGGCGACCTGATCCCAACGCTCGATCTCGAAGCGACCTCGGACGTCGAAGACGTCACCGTCTATGTGACCATCACCGGCCCGGCCACCGATCCGTCGATCGACTTTTCGTCCAACCCGGCCCTGCCGCAGGAAGAAGTGCTGGCCCGCCTGATCTTCGGCCAGGGCACGTCGGACCTCTCTCCCCTGCAGATCGCCCAGCTTGCCGAAGCCGCGGCGACGCTTGCCGGTGTCGGCGGCTCGACTGGACTTCTCGACAATCTGCGCTCTCAGCTCGGCGTCGACGATCTCGACATCACCACGACCGAGGATGGCCAGACCGCCGTTGGCGTCGGCAAATATCTGAACGACAACACCTATCTCGGCGTCGACTCGACCGGCCGGGTGTCCCTCGACCTCAAGCTCGGCGGCGGCGTGAAAGCACGCGGTGCCGTCAACGCCGAGGGCAATGGCGAGGTGGGCATCTTCTACGAAGGCGAATTCTGAGCGACGGCCTTGGGGTAGGAGGAGCCTGAGGGGTTTGGCGTCATACCAGCGGCTCGGGATGCTGAGGCATCGTGCCGCTGGAGACGTTCAGGCCCCGCCGGCTTCACGCTCACAGTGCACGACACATCGATAGAATTGCTGGTTTCCGGCGCCCGGCTTCTCCCAATTGAATGCGCGAATGGGAAAGGTCGTTATGCTCGAGCTCCGTCCCGAGCATCCAGGGATGCTTCGCAACCGTTTGAAATCGAATGCTTTCTGGATCCTCGGGACGGAGCCCGAGGATGATGGTGCGTGAGTGGCGACGGCCCCACCGCCCAATAACGTATACTCGACCAGCGACGTCTCGTGCACAGTGCTTCATACTGGCTGCCCCGACTTGGGACAGCAGCACTGCCGGTGTCGAAGGCCTTGCCCCTTACCCGCCGAGATATTCCTCGATCAGCGCGGTCACTTCGGCGTTGCGTTCCCGCCCCGTGCGCCCGCCCATGACCACGACGATCAGACGGCGACCATTGCGCGTGGCGGTCGCGACCAGATGGAAGCCGGCGTCGCGGATATAGCCGGTCTTCAGGCCATCAACGCCGCGCACCTTGCCGAGAAGCTTGTTGGTGGCGTGGTAGGTGCGGCCGTTATAGTTGAATTCGGTGGAACGGAAGAGCGGGGCGTATTCGGGAAAGCGCGACAGCAGCGAGCGGCCGAGGATCGCCATGTCCCGCGCGGTCGAGATCTGACGCGGGTCCGGCAGCCCCGAGGCGTTGACGAAGCGGGTGTTGCGCATGCCAAGCGATTTCGCCTTGGCGGTCATCACGGCGGCGAAGGCCGGCTCGCTGCCGGCGAGGTTCTCGGCGATCACCGCGGCAACGTCATTGGCAGACTTGATCGCTATCGCCTGGGCCGCATCGCGAACCGCGATGGTCTCGCCGGGCTTCAGACCGATCTTCACCGGCGGCTTGGAACTGGCGTATTCGCTGACCCTCAGCCGGTCGTCGAGCGACAGCTTGCCCGCGTCCACCGCCTCGAACACGAGGTAGAGGGTCATCATCTTGGTGAGCGAGGCCGGATAGCGCAGACCGTCCGGCGCCTCCTGGCGCAGGATGCGGCCGCTCTGATAGTCCATCACCAGGATCGAACGACCCCGCACCTGGGCCTGGCTCGCATCCGACAGCGTTGCGACACCCAGGCCTGCGGGGGAAAGCTCGGCGGTCTGGCAGCCTGCGAGGAGACCCAGGACAAGAAAGGCGGCAGCCCGGAGTGTTCGGGCGATACCAGGCTGTGGAAACCGTCGGGTCATGAGCTGCCACCGGTCCTTTCGACGTTCCGATCGGATCAGCTATGCGCAAGCGGGAAAAACGCGTCAAACCCTGAGACCGGGCTCGAATCTTATTCAAATTGAATGTGCTAACCTCGCCACAGAGCGCATCCGCCGCCACGGGCGATCCCGTCAGCAGGATGGGCCGGCACGAAACCTCCTGGCTACAGCCGCATTAGGCCGACATCGCCTTGTCACGAAGGATGGGGTAGCCGTTCCTCGAAGGACACAGGACACACCGACGGAAAGGTCCGGCATATGCGCGCGGCAGTGTATTTCACCCCCCCGGCAGGTTCGCCGCTTGCGCGCACGGCGGCGGAATGGCTTGGGCGCAACCCCTTCGACGGCGAAGCGACGCGCGCACCCGATCCCGAGATCGACCCGTTGATCGCGGCCCCAACTCGCTACGGGTTCCACGCAACCATCGTCGCGCCTTTCCGCTTCGCGCCGGGTATTGATCTCGAAGCCGTCGATCAGCGTCTGGCGGAGTTCTGCGCCTCGCGCGACGCCGTGACGATTCCGGCGGTGACGATCGCCCGCCTCGGACGGTTCTTCGCACTCGTCCCGGCTGAGCCCTCGACAAAGCTCGACGATCTCGCCGGCTCGGCCGTGCGGGCCTTCTCGTCTCATCGCGCGAAACTCGATGAAAACGAGATCGCGCGGCGACGGCCCGAAACGCTGTCGGAGCGCCAGCGCGCCTATCTCGGCGAGTGGGGCTACCCCTATGTCTTCGAAGACTTCCGCTTTCATATGACGTTGACAGGCCCGGTTACGGACGACGAGGCCGAGACGGTTCAAGAGAGGCTGACGACGCGCTTCGCGGACTTCGAAGGCCAGCCTCTCGTCATCGATCAACTGGCGATCTTCATCGAGCCGCAACCGGGCGAACCGTTCAGGGTGCACTCGGTTCACCGCTTCGGGGAGTAGAGCGAGACGACGCCCTTGAGCGGCCAAGAGTTGGCCGTGTGAAGGGGCGACCGTTACACCCGGCCTTCACTCACTTGCCAGCGATCTCGCGCTGAAACCGCGCTTCCAGTTCCGGATCGGGTGGCGGCGGCGACAGATCGACCCCGTCGGAAAGCCGCGCCGCGACGTGGGACAGGGCATTGACGCGCGCGAACTTCTTCTGGTTCGCGGCCACGACATGCCAGGGCGCCTCCGGCGTGTCGGTGCGTTCGAGCATATCGTTGACGGCGGCTTCGTAGTCGTCCCACCGCTCGCGATTGCGCAGGTCTTCCTCGGTCAACTTCCAGCGTTTGAGCGGGTCGCGCAGCCGCTTTTCGAAGCGCCGAGCCTGCTCGTCGCGATCGATGTAGAGGAAGATCTTGGCGATGCGTGTGCCGCTGTCGAGCAGCATCGCCTCGAAGGCATTGATCTCGTCATAGGCGCGGCGCCAGTCGCCGGGAACGGCAAAGCCTTCGACCCGCTCGACCAGAACACGGCCATACCAGGAGCGGTCGAACACGGCGATTTCCCGTTGCTTTGGCAAGCGGTCCCAGAATCTCGCGAGATAGTGCCGCGCCTTTTCCTCGTCGCTGGGTGCCCCGATCGGCCAGACCTTGAAACCGCGCGGGTCCATGACACTCGCCATGCGGCGGATCGCACCGCCCTTCCCCGCCGCATCCCACCCTTCGAAGACGACGACCCCGTGCTCGCCCGATCTCAGATAGGCCTGCTGAATAGACTGGAAGCTTTTCAGAAGTTCGGCCATGCCGTCTTCATAGGTGGCGTCATCGAGCCTGGCCGACATGTCCAGTTCTGAAAGTCGCATGGTCCGTCCTTTGGTGTCGCGCCTTACGGAGAGACGAGAAGAGACTGCCGGCCCGCCCGGCCTGTCCTGCCCGACGATCGAGACGTCCGGCGGACTGCCCATGGGGACGACAGTGCTATATGGAAACCGGAATCGGGCGGACGAACCGCCGCTCCACCCGAAGCCATCTTCTCTTTCGCTCCGATTCCGGAGCAGATCATTCTATGCATTCCACGACAAGACTTCTCTTCGGCGCCAGCCTGACCCTTGCCATCGTCATGGGCGTGGGGCGTTTCGTCTACACCCCGCTCCTGCCGCTGATGCAGCGGCAATACGGCTTCGGTCCCGACACTGCCGGCCTGATCGCCAGCGCGAACTTCGCCGGCTATCTCGCCGGTTCCATGCTCGCCACGCTGACCTCGGGCGGTACGGCGCGGATTGTCGCCTTTCGCGCCGGTCTGGCGGCGAGCGTGCTCACCACGATCGGCATGGGGCTGACGTCGGATCTGTATGCCTGGCTCGTCCTGCGGACGATCTCGGGCGTCGCGAGCGCTTTCGCGATGATCGCGGCGGCGGGCATCGCGGCGGAGGCCTTGAGCCGGATCGACGAGGAAGGGCGGCTCGCCTGGGTGTTCGGCGGCGTGGGCAGCGGGATTGCCGTCTCGGGACTTATCGTCCATGAGACACTCGATGTGCTTTCATCCTCGTCGCTCTGGGTCCTGACCGGGTTGGTGACGGCACTTCTGATGCCGATCGCGCTCGTCTTCGTCAGCGAACGCGACCTGCCGCCCTCCTCGCGCCGCCGCAACCCGAAACGGCGCGTGCCGCGTCCCCTGCCCTTCTGGCCGCTCTTCGTGAGCTACACCTGCGAGGGCCTCGGCTATTCGGTGTTCGCGACCTTTATCGTCGCCCTGATCAAGGCGCGGCCAGGGATCGAGGCCCTGGGCGACTGGGTCTGGATCGCCGTCGGACTCGCAGGGCTGCCCAGTTGCCTGATCTGGTCGAAGCTCGCCGAACGCATCGGCTTCGCCGCCGCACTCGCCGGCGCCTTCTGCGCCCAGATCGTCGGCGTGCTGCTGCCGGTGGTCAGCCTGCACCCGGCGGCGGCGATCCTCGGCGCCATCCTCTTCGGCGGCACCTTCATCGCGATCACGCTGCTGACCATGCCGCTCGGTCGTCATGGGCTCGGCGGTCGGGGATTCGCGGTACTCACGGCCGGGTTCGGGCTCGGTCAGATGCTCGGGCCCTTGGGAGCCGGCTACCTCGTCGCCGGCGACGACGCCTATGAGCCGGCGCTTGCCGCGTCGGGCGGTGTCGTGGCGCTGGGACTGGTCGCGCTCATCGTTGCGATCCGTCTGCGCCGCTGAGCGGAGGCGTCGGCCCAACCGCTCTGCCAACGTCTGCGAAGCGCTCAGCCCTGATCCGCATCTTCCGGGTCGGGCGCTTTCGTGGTGTCGCCCCCTGAGGCTTCGAGCCGCTCCAGGAAGGTGTCGCACCAGTTCGCCGCCGTGCCATGGAAGACCGCGTCGCGCATGGTCTCCCAGCGGCGCTTGCGTTCCTCGAAAGGCATGGTGAGCGCCCGCTGCAAAGCGCGGGCGACGTCGTCGGTCGAATAGGGATTGACGACGAGCGCATCCTTGAGCTCCGAGCGCGCCCCTGCGAAGCGGGAAAGGATGAGCACGCCCGGATCGTCCGGATCCTGGGCCGCGACATATTCCTTGGCGACGAGATTCATGCCGTCGCGCAGCGGCGTCACCAGACAGACGCGCGCCGCCCGGTAGATCCCGGCCAACGCCCGGCGGGTGAAGCCGCGGGTCATGATCTGGAGAGGCGTCCAGTCGAGGGTCGCGAAGCGGCCATTGATGTGGCCGGCCAGTTCCTCGAGCTCCCGGCGAAGCTCCACATAGGCGTCGAGTTCGGAGCGCGAGAGCGGCGCGACCTGCAGGAACTGCACCTTGCCGCGGTTCTCCGGATAGTCTTCCAGAAGGCGCTCGAAACCCCGGAACCGTTCGACCAGACCCTTGGAATAGTCCATCCGGTCGACGCCGATGATCTGCAGCCGATCGCCGGCGATGTCGCGCACCATCTCCTCGTGCTCGCCGGCCTCGGGCGAGACGGCGAAACGGGCATAGCCGGGGGCATCGATCCCGATCGGATAGGCGTCTGCAATGACCTCCCGGTCGCCAACGCGGACCCGTTGGTCCGGCAGTTCCTCGCCGTCCAGTTCCTGGACACAGAAGCTGACGAAGTTCCGGCGGTCGGTTTCGGTCTGAAAGCCGATCACGTCATAGGCAAGCATCGCCCGCACGATGTCGTGGCTCGCGGGAAGCGCGGTGAAGATTTCCGGCGCACAGAAGGGAATGTGCAGGAAGAAGCCGATCCGCCCCTTGTAGCCGCACTGGCGCAGCTCCGAGCCGAGATAGAAGAAGTGGTAGTCATGCACCCAGACGAGATCGTCTTCTTCGAGGAGCGGGGCGAGACGGGCGGCGAAGCGCTGGTTGACGGAGCGATAGATGCGATCCGACTGGCGGTCGAATTCGGCGAGATCGAGCCGGTAGTGGAGGAGCGGCCAGAGCGAGCGGTTGGCATAGCCGTAATAGAAGCCTTCGAGCTCCTCCTCGTTCATGTCGATCGTCGTCATCGCGACGTCGTTCTCGACCTCCGTCGAGGCTTCCTTGAAGGTGCCCTCAGCGGAAGTGCTGCCGCTCCAGCCGAACCAGAGCCCGCCCCGGCGCTTCAGCGCATCCGACAGTCCGACCGCGAGGCCACCCGCCTTTCCTTCGTCGTTCAAAGGACCAACGCGGTTCGATACGGCAACCAGACGGTGACGCCCCTCAGCCATTGTCTCTCTTTCTTCCCTTATGTTTCCTGCCTGCAACCAGAACGTCGAGGCTCCGGCATTCGTTTCCGCTCAGCCGGCGAGCCAGTCGTGGACCGCCGCCACATCGGCCAGCCGATAGTCGGCCACGCTTTCCTTGGCCCCGACCTTCACGGCGATACCGCCTTTTTTCGACACGATCTTCAAGGCAAACTCGTCGGTCGTGTCGTCGCCGACATAGATGGGGACGCGTCCCTCGAATGGCGACGACGTCATGAAGTCGTCGACCGCCTTGCCCTTGTCCATGCCGGCGGGATGGACCTCGACGATGTTGTCGCCCTTCATCACCACCAGATCGTTTCGGCCCTCGGTCGCGCGCTCCATCGCCGTTTCGGCGAGGTCAGCGAGATCGGGCGCGGTGCGATAATGAAGGACGAGCGCCGTGCCCTTGTCTTCGAGTTGCAGGCGCTGGTTTTCCTCGAGGATCGGGGCGAGCCCGTCACGCACCGGATCCAGCGCCTCGGGCGCCATCAGGATTTCGACATCAGCCTCGGGACGTCGGCGGCGTTCGAGCCCGTGAACGCCGGCAGCCGCGAAGGAAAGTGGGGCCAGAAACCGGTCGAGATCGGCAATCTGGCGCCCGCTCACCACGGCCAAAGCTCCGGAGAGCCGATCGGTCAGAACACGCAGTCGTTCGATCCGGTCCGGCGCCAGATGGACCTTCTGCGGATCGTCCACGAGATCGACGAGCGTGCCGTCGAAATCGAGGAAAAGGGCATGGGTCTCAGGGTCGATCGCGGGTGGATGTTGCATGACGTCGCCATCTAGAGCGGGGGCGATGGAAGTGTATCATTCCCCCGGATGCGCCCCACCGCCTCCCGGTCAGCGTTCGATGCGGAAGGACTGCAACGCAACGGACACGGGAATATTCGTCTTGTCGAGCATCCGCTGGAATTCGGCGAACACGGAAGGGGCTCGGGCCGGCAGGACCGGCAGCAGGGTGGCGACGGATTTCTCAGAACTCACAACCATCATCAATTGCCGTTCCGGGGCTTCGCGCTTCATCTGGAAGAACAGACTGAGCGACGCTGTGTCGGCGCTGCGGTCGAGCACCTGCGTCGCATCCTGGACGAAGCCGAGACTGTCCACGAAGAGCACCAGAACCTCGCGCGAGCCGAGATTCTTGAGGCTTGCCTCTATGGACGCGCCGCTCCTGATCAGATCTTGGTCAAGCTCGACCTGGGCCGGCGGGACCTCGCTTCGCCGCTGGTCGGCGGCGAAATCCACCGCCGCGCACTGCGGCGCGGTGACGGGGCGCACTTCGATGTCCGGCTCGAGCGAAAACCGCTCGACGAAGCGCGCGAGCAGAGTTTCCGCCTTGCTGCCATCCGTGCCGTAGGCTTCGATCCTCACCGCGCTGTCAGAGACGTGGGCGGGCACTGCGTGAAAGCAGGCGCCGGCCGAAAAGCTGCGGATGAACTCGACGAAGGCGGCCGTCTTGTCGACGGCTTCGGGCACCGGAGCGGGCTCCTGCCGCATCGCCAGTTCGGTCTCGCGGGGCTCGGCATCGGCTCGAGATTGGGGTTGAGCGGCCGGTTCCGCCTTCGGCGGCATTGGGAGAGAGGGTGCGACCGGTTCAGGCCGAGGTCCCGGACTTCCGGCGTCCCTCGCGGCCACCTCTCTCGATCCGGATTCTTTCGGGGAAAGTGCCGAAGGCTGCGGATCGTTCGTCTCACGCTTGGCCACGGTCACGGTGTCTTCGGGCTCATCCGTCGGCACGGAGTCCAAGCCTGCCAGAGCGGCGACCCTCTCGAATTCGCGGATTGTGGCATTTCGCCATTCCGGCCACAGCGCGATAATCCCCACACCCAGCCCCACCGCGAGAAGCATCATGACGAAGACGACACGCGGCCAGAGCCTGCGGGGCTTCGGCGGGGCGACGACGTTTGACCCACCGTCGCGCGTCGTCTCCGTTCCCGGCCGCCGCGGCCAACTCCCGCCCTGACGAGCATCTGGCGAATTAGGTTGCCAGCCGCCGGGACGCGCCAGCCCCGTCGTCAGCGGCCCCATGTCTGCCAGCGTTTCGTAGATTTCGCCCATATCGGCGGGACGATCGGCCGGATCGGGCTGAAGCATCTTTGCGATCAGCCCTCGCAACGGCTCCGGCAGATTGGAAATCTCGGGCACGACGCTGCGCTTTTCGATGCGCGCGTAGTCGCTGTCGCCGGTCATGTCTATCGGCCGACCGCGGAGGGCGGCGGCGGCCAGAAGGCCGAGGCTGTAGATATCGGATTTCGGCGTGACCTCGCCGTGATAGCGACCCAATTGCTCCGGCGAGACGAAGTTGAACTTGCCGGCGAAGGTCTTGCCGAGGATCGTCTTGTCTCCCGGCCGGGCCGATTTGGCGATGCCGAAATCGATGAGCTTCGCCCGGTCGACGTCGTCACCCGGCAGGATCACATTGTCGGGCGAGAGATCGCGATGGATCACGCCCGCCCGGTGCGCGACTTCGAGCCCGGCGGAAATCCGCATCAGGAGCCGGCGCACCTCTTCCGGCGACAGCGGCCGTTCGGAGGCGATCTTCTCCAGCGACCGCCCCTCGACGAACTCCATGGCGAAATAGGCGCGGTTCAGCCGCCGGTCGACAGCGACGTCGCGGGAGCGCACGATCGCGTCATGGGTCAGCCCCGACAGCGTGTTCGCCTCGCGCATGAAGAGTTGCATGAAGGTCTGGTCGCTGGCGAATTCCGGCAGAACCACCTTGATCGCCACCGGCTGGCCGCTGGCGATGTTGCGGCCGCGATAGACCTCGCCCATGCCGCCCGCCGCCAGAAGCCCGTCGATCACATAGACGTCGTTGAGTTCGACGCCGGGCGCGAGCCGCGCGGCGCCCGCTGGTGACGTGATCCGTGTTGCCTCGGCGCGGAAGCCCTCCGGCTCGGGCGCATCGCCTTCACCGTGCTGCGGGTCGTCAGCCATCGGACGGCTCGTCCCCTGCATTCGCGGCAAGGCAGCGGATGACGACGACCGTCACGTTGTCGCTGCCCCCACCTGCAAGTGCGGCCGCGATCAGCCGTTCCGTCGCCGTTGCGGCATCGCTGCCGCTGAGAAGTGGGCCGATCTGGTCGTCCCGGACATGGGCCGTCAAACCGTCGCTGCAGATCAGGAAGACGTCGCCCGGCGAGACCACGTCCGAAATCCGGTCGAGTGCGAGATCGGGATCGACGCCGACGGCACGGGTAATGACGTTGCGCTCCGGCCAGCGCTCCGCCTCCTCGGCACTGATCAGGCCGCCGTCGAGGAGTTCCTGGATCTGCGAGTGATCCCGCGTGAGCTGTTCCAGCCGCCCCGCGCGCAGACGGTAGAGCCGGCTGTCGCCGGCCCAGAGGCAAGCAAAACGGTCCGAAAAGAACAGGACCACCACCACCGTCGTGCCGATCGTCGCGCCTGCCTCCTCCGCCATGGTCAGGATGGCCCGGTTGGCGGCGAACAGCCGATCTTCCACCCGCGCGCGCAGATCCGGCGCGGTGGTGGCCACACCGATCGTCGCCAAGCGCTCGACGATCGCCGCGCTGGCCCGGTCGCCGCCGGCATGACCGCCCATGCCGTCGGCGACGGCGAAGACCCCGATTTCGGGGTCGATGAAAAACCGATCCTCGTTGAGTTGCCGGACATGGCCCACATGTGTCGCCCCGTCGGCGTCGAGGTGAAAGGCGATCAAGGTCATGGCCCTGCTCCCGTGACACCGCCATCCGCCTGCGCCAGATCCGGCGCCTTACCGTCGAGCATGGCGGCAAAGACCTGCGGCTGCGGCAGTCCGGAGCAGGAATACCAGGCGGGCGCCCCCGCATCGGCATGACCGGCGGTCCAGAAGTAGCTCGAGCCTTCCGCGAGACGGCGGTGATCGGCCCGGCAAGCCTCCTGCAGCAGACGCACGACGGCCGGCGCCGCATCATCTGCCTCCCGCTCCGCCGATCCGGCGGGCGCGGCGCCGTCGACGCGTATTGGCGGCTGGGGCAGATCGTTCAGGACCTCGGCCACATCGAAGGGCGCGCCGGTGTCTGCGCTCAGCGTATCGAGCAAACGCGCCTCCATCGCGGAAAACACCCTCTCCATCGGGTCGATCAGCGGCAATTCGATGGAGTGGTCTTCGGGCGCGAGGGCAAACAGCGTCAGGGGAAACTTCCGGCCGACACCGTCGACCGAGGGAATGAGAACGCCGCAGGCCGACACGCCGACCACCGCGCGACCGAACCAGAACCGCCAGGCCGGCATGACCATGTAACGATCGTCGAATTCCTCTCCCAGGGCTTTACGGCTCTGAGCAACGGCCTGTTCGAGCCATCCTTCCCAGGCGTTCAGAAGGGTTTTCGGCATTCCGTGCGAGACGAAGTCGCGGCGCTGCGGCAGTTTGCCGAAGAGAGCGAAGATGCAGGCCGGCGCGGCATCGCCGCAGGCGGCCCCGCTCCCGGCCGAGCCAGGCTCCGTAATGGGGTTCGGCGCGTCTTCGCTCAAAGGTCCGACGGACATTGGAACTGCCTGAGAGCCTCCAGATAGAAGGGGTTGAGCGCGGTATCGATGCGCACCGCATAACTCACCGAGCGCCCGCCGATCGGGTAGCGCACCTGGATGACGTCGCCGCTCTTGCGGGGGGAGCCGGCGGCGATCATGCGCATCAGCGCCCAGGGGCCGATCTTCTTGACGAAATGCTGCCGGCCGGGCTGTGGCGGCATCAGATGCACCATCACTTCGCCACCCCCGCCGGAATTGGGCCATTCGAAGGTCCGCGAAGGGCTCGACGAAAAGCCTTGGCGGAAAGTCTGAAGGATCTCGTTGTTGACGGTCAGAAGCGCGTATTCGGCCGGCCCATCGAGGGCGGTCTGCTCGAAGCGTAGCGCCACTTTCGGCGTACCCCCGCCCTGAGGGAAGAACGCATCGCGGATCTGGCCGGCACGCTGGAAATTGGCGAGTGTCTGGTCGGAGAGGCTGCGGCCAAGCGGCGTGTCGTCGCGCCAGCGCCACGTCGAACCGCTGAGATCGACAAAGGGCGCAAGCTTCTGCTGGAAGAAGCGGTCGATGATACCGTCCGGCGCAAAGAGCCGCGAGAATTCATCGATCGACACATCGCTTGAACTTGAACGATCGAAGGGATAGCGACCGCCGACGATGCGCTGGCAATCGCGGGTGACGCGGCCCTGCAGATCCTGGATAAGCTCTGCCTTCGACGCATCGACGGCGTCGCCCTCGATGTCGTTCAGAGCCGACTGCACCATGCGCGCGATCGGCTCCGGCAGCCGCGAAATCGATGAGCGGATCGCACCCGAATAGCGCTGCAACTCCGCCTCGCCCTGTCCCGAAGCGGTTGGGTCGCGCGCCATGATCACGAGGTTCTGGTGAACCCCGGCAAAGTTCTGGCGGACGTTGTCGATCTGCCTTTCACCACGGTCGCCGACGACGAGCCGGTGATAGGTCTGGAACTGCGCTTCGATATTGCGGCCGGAGAGCAGCTCGGCAGGGTCGGTACCGCCGCCCGCGCCGAGATAGCCGCCCACCCGATTTTGGGACTTCTTCACCGCAATATCGAGACCGATCCGCGTCCAGGCGCCGGAGCGATCGCGGAAGCGCCTCAGCGCCTCGCCGGCGAAGGCGCCGGCGACGGACTCGCCATCGCCGCCGGAGGAGGCCGTCGCATTCGCAGTCTCGGCTTTCTCGCCCTTCGACAGCTCGGTCTCGCGAGCCACCTCTTCGACCAGCACGACCAGCGGCGAGGTCGGAGCGCCGAGCGCTCCGAGCGAGCTATAATAGGGCTTGTCCGCCGCCATCTCCTGAAGTCTCAGACTGGCGAGCATGTCGTTCCAGGCGGCGACGAAATCCCGGCCGTAGCGCTCCAGAAGTTCAGGCCCCAGGGACGCCAGCTGGTCGTCGATCACGGCCTGCTCGCCCAGTTCGCCGAGAACCCAGCGGTTGTTCTCGTAGCGCTCGGCCGCCTCGGCGAGACGATCGAGGAAGACCTCGTGGAAGCCGGCATAGGTGTAGAGCATCGGCACCCGGACGCTTTCGAGCGGCGAACCGTCGACGGTCTGGAACACCTGATCGGCGTCCTGGGCGATCCGGTCGACGAGGACGAAATCCGGATAGGCCGCAGCACCCGCCCCCTCGCCCGACTGGATTGCCGCGTAGGCCTGGTCCGCGATCGACATGCGCGCCAGCGTCTTGCGCGCGCTCTGGATGAGATCGCCATTGAGCTCGAAGACCGGTTGGCGGCGGCGATCGAGATCGAGCATGGCCTGGACATGCAGCTGCAACAGGCTCTGCATCGCCAATCCGCCCTGCCCGACATAGGCCTCCTGCCAGAGATGCGTCTTGAGCCAGGCGAGGACCAGATCCTCGTCGACGCTCGGGGCCTTGCCGCCGAGCATGAGATAGACCTTGAGCGCATCGAAGATGGGCATCGGATCGTTCGAGCCGATGAGCCCCGCCAGATGCTGCTCGATGCCGAGGAGAAGGCGAGATTTCAGCATGCGGTCGAGACTTGCCTGATAGCCAGCCTCGGCGGAGGAGACGAGTTCCGGGCGCACGCTGAGGCCGAAACCCTCGCCGATCGGCGCGCCGACATCGCGGTTCGCGTAGCCCACGGGCATCGCCCGCAAGATGTCGAGATTGCGTGCCGCGGCCGTCGCATCGGCGTCGGCGACTTCGGACATGGCGAGGTCGGCCGCCGCAGCCTCGTTGAAGCGCGAGACTTCGCCGCTCGTCTCGGCGATCAGCGCGCGATTGGCGAGATAGCTCCAGCTCCACAGCCCGGTGAAGACCGCCGCGGCGAGGCAGATCGCGGCCACGGCACCGTAGCGCATGGCGAGCCCGCGCAGGACGGCGGCCCGGTCGTGAGAAACGAGGCCAGCTTCGGCGAAGATCACGTGCTTCAGAAGATCGTGGAGAAAGAAGCTGCGGCCCTTGCCCGACATCAGCGCGCCGGCGTCTGCCAGACCACCGCGTCGATCCGCCATGGCGCCGGCCATCGCGCCGAGCAACTGGTCGATCGGCGTTCCCTCCTGCGTGCCGGAGGTGAAGTAGAAGCCGCGAAGATTTGCCTTGGCGCGGTAGCGGGTCGGCTCGAAGATCCGGCCGAGCATGCCGCAGACGGCATCCTTCAGCATCGCGAACTGGGCCGGAAAGCCGTAGACGGCAATACGCGACTGGCCATCCGGCTCCTCGTGCAGCCGGTCGGTCAGTTCCTCCGTCAGCCGGCGCACCAGCGCGTCGAACTCTTCGGGGACTTGGGGCAGGAGCGAAGCGTCGCGCTTGCCGCTCTGGACCGTCGCGCCCCAGACCTTCTGCCGCCGCGACTTGGTGAAACTGCCGAAATAGTCCGAAAAGCCGGCGATCAGGTCGGCCTTGGTGAAGAGCACATAGACGGGGAAGTCGACCTTCAGCTCCCGATGCACTTCGGTGAGCCGGTCGCGGATCTGCGTGGCGTAGCGCTCGGTCTCGGCTGGCGGCAGGGTGATCAGATCTTCGAGGCTGATCGCCAGGATGACGCCATTGATCGGCTGGCGCGGCCGCTGGGCCTTCAACAGCCCCAGAAAGTCCTGCCAGCTCTTGGCGTCGGCCCGCTCGTCGGAATCCTGGGTCGTGTAGCGGCCCGCGGTATCGATCAGCACCGCATCCTCGGTGAACCAGAAATCGCAGTAGCGCGTGCCGCCGACGCCGGCGATCGCCGCCGGTCCGCCGGGTCCGGCAAGGGGAAATTCGAGCCCGGAATTGACCAGCGCCGTCGTCTTGCCGGAGCCGGGTGGACCGATGATCACATACCAGGGCAGTTCATAGAGATAGGTGCTCTTGCCGCTCGACTTCTTGAGGACGGCGATCGCGTCGGCCATGCGATCCGACAGGATCGCGCCGTCGCCATCCACCACCGGCTCGGCGTTTTCCGCGACGAGGGCGGCCTCCATCGCCTTCTCGGCCTTTCTCCGGCGCCACGCCTTGATGCCGTAGACGAGCGCGATCGTCAGCCCCAGCAGGCCGATCAGCAGAAGCCGCACCCAGACGGACGCGAAGGGGCGATATTCCGCAAAGGCCAGAAGCGGCCCGGCCAGCCAGACCACGGCGGCGAAGGCGAGAAAGCCGATGACGATCAGGAGGGGAAGGATGATCCGCTTCATGACGGCATGCCCATTCGAATCGCCATGATCACAGCGTCTCCTCCCGCGGAATCGAGATCTCGACGCGGCGGTTCTGCCGCTTGCCTTCATCGGTGGCGTTGTCGGCGATCGGCTGATCGGCGCCCCGTCCTTCGACGACGATGCGCCCCGGCTCGGACAGATGCGCGGCGATGACCGCCTCGACGGATTTCGCCCGGGCGAGCGAGAGCTCCTGATTGGACTTGAACTGGCCGAGGCCACTCATCCTGACATTGTCGGTATGACCGACGACGAAGATCTGGCCGGGTTCGTCGTCCAATGCCGATGCGATCCCCTGGGCCAGCTTTTCGAATGCCGGCGTCACGTCGGCACTGCCGCTGTCGAAGAGTAGCGTGTTGTCGACGCGGATAGTGATGGCCTCACCGACCGGTTCGACGGCGACGCCGCCCCTGTCGATCTCGGGCGACAGGGCGGCTCGAATGCGTTCGAGCTGGGTCGACTGGATCGGTGGCGGCACGAAGCGTTCCGCCGTCGGCGGCCGGACGAGCGCGATCTTTGGCTGATCTCGCAAGGCAAGGAGTTCGTCCGCCACGGCCTGGGCATCGGAAACGAGCAGGATCCGAAGGGTAAAGAAGAGGCCCACCAGGGCAACCGCCGCCAGGCTCGCCAGGACCCAGAGCGGGACCGCCGCCCGCAGGGCCCGTGCGCCGATCGCCTGGCCCTGCCAGCGGGGCGAGATGTCGTCGTCATTGCGCGCCCGGACCCGGCGCAGCGCCTCGTAGACGTTGCGCCGCTCGTTGGAAAGGCCCGCGTCGCCGCCATGACCGGTGCGATACTTGCCCTCGAAGCCGAGCGACAGACAGGCGTGATAGAGTTCCAGAAGATCGAACTGTGCGGCCGGGTTGGCGAGGATCTCGCGCAGGACCTCGAAGAACTCGACGCCCGAATCGCGCACGCCGAAGAAGCGGGCGAGCATCGGGTAACGCAGCCATTCCGCCCGCTCGCGGCTCGGCAGGTTCTGGACAATGTCGTCTGCGGTGGCGCAGAGCGCATACTGGCCGCGCCGCGCATCGTCGTTGGAGTAGCCGGCTTCCGCCGCCCGCTCGCCGAACCGTTCGATCTCGCCGATGACGTGATTCATCAAAGGCGCGGCTTGAAGCTCGACCACGCCAAGGCGCAGGCGGCCTATCAGGATCAGAAGCGGCGCGGCGGCGTCGAGCAGCGGATTGGCGCTCGCCATGCGCTCGCCTTCGCGCGCACCGATGACGGAGGCGAGCGGGATCTTCGCCTGGGGCGCGATCGGTTTCTCCTTCGCGCGATCCTCGGGAAAGAGGTTCTGCGCGGTTTCGCCCGCCCTTGGCGCGCGCCAGCCGCCCGGCATCTCGCCGGAATCCTCCCAAGCCGCGCGACGCTTCGGGTCGGAGGCCGACCAATGGCCATCGCCCTGGCGCGCCGGCTGGGCCCAGGGATCGGAGGTCGGCCCCTGCCCCGGACCATTCGGCCTTCGGCCGCCGGGATTGGGGCGAATGACGGTCCGCCCACCCCATTCGCTGTTGTCACCGCTCATCGGTAGCCCTCCTGGATCGCCCACAGATCCATCGAAAGCTCAGGCCAGTCGGCCGAGACCTGCACGCCGATGCCGGGTGCCACGGAGAACTCGCGCCACAGCGGCGATTGCTTGTCGAGGCGGAAATAGACTCGGTCGGAAAAGGTCTGGATCTGGCGCGGCGGCGTCGGCATCTCGATCAGCGCGATGCCCGGCAGATGCATGTGGACGATCTCGTCCATGCGCGTCGTCGGGCCGATCTTGCAGAGATCGGGAAAGCGCGCGCGGATCTGCGCCTGCGGCCGCGCAGCCGAAACTTCGAGCACGAAGACGGCGTCGCGAAAGAGATTGCGATTCTTGATCGGCGCGATAAACTGGTTCTTCTCGCGCTCCTCCAGATCGAGCCGGATCGGCCGGCCGATGTCGATGTTCAACAGCCGCTGGATATCGTCGAGCACCGGCTCGAACGTGCCCTTCAGATCGTCCTGATCATAAGCCTTGTAGGACTTTGCCTTCCGCTCCGGCGAGAAGGTCGAGAGTTCCCCGGCGATCGCCAGAAGCTCGCGGTAGAGTTCCACCGGGTGGGTATAGCGGGAGGCCTTCAGGTGCTTCAGCCCGCCGATCACCCGGTTGAGCATCTGAAGCCGCAGATAGTCGATGTTCTGAAGCCCCCCGCGCGACGACGGGTCGGCGGCAAAGCGGGCGAGCGTCGCCAGATGATTGTCGATCCAGCCGATCACCCGCTCGCCGAAGCCCGCGACGACCCGGTGGGCGTCGAGCGCCAGAACCGGCGGCGCGAAGCTCTGGTCGAAGACAATCGTCTTGTCCCGGACCTCGACGATGCGGGCGATGCGCATGGAGTGGAATCCGCGACGTGCCGTTTCGCGGATGTCGAAGGTCACGCGCGGATGGGCGACCTCGATCTCCTCCTCGACCTGCATGGAAGCGGCCGAATCCACGATCGTCTCCAGGTCGCGGGTGTAGCGGCTGGCGCTTTCGGCTTCCGGCATGTCGATCTCGCGCCCGTTGACGAGAGCGGCCGGCAGGGTCAGCCAGGCAAAGAGCTGCCCGGCATCCTCCGGCACCTCCACCGGCTGAGGCAGCGGACTGACCCCCGGCATGTCGAAGGGCGTGCCGTCGGGCATCAGGCCGGCGGCGCGGCGCAGCGCGAATTTCGACTGCTGGGCCAGGTCCGCGTCGATTTCGAGCTCGGAAAAGCCCCAGGGGTAAGGCGAGAGATGCCGCACCCGGCATTCGAGGAGCTTTTCCAGATAGCGATCGTGCTGCTGCAGATGATGCTGCCGCAGGAACAGCCCTTCGGACCAGGCGACCTTGCTATACCAGGACATCGCTCGCGGACCTCATGGAATGCAGCGCCCTTCTCTCAAAGCTTCTCGAAGGCGGCGGTGAAGCCCGCCAGTGAAAGCTGGAAGACGACCTTGCCCCCGGTTTCACGGACGACGCCGGCATTCAGCGTCCGGCCGGACTTCATCGCCTCGATCAGCGCCGGCTCGAGCGGCAGGCTGGCGTAGCTGCCATTCTGATCGGCCGTGCGGATCGCCACCTGCCGGTGATCGCCCGAGTCGACCCAGAGTTCGATGCCCTCCGTCAGGACGACCCCATGCGGCAGGCTGAGCCGCATTTGCGGTTGGCCGCCTTCCGTGCCTTTGGCAACGGAGGCGGCAAACAGCCGCTGTCCGGTCGCCCGCGCCCGCAGCGACTGCTGCATGGTACAGACGAGGTCGGCGCTTCTGGCCGGGGCCGCGCAGGTGACCGACCAGGGCTGCCTGACCTCTGGCGCCGGTGCCTGCGCCTCTGGGCGGGCGGCCTCGGCCGCACCGCCCGACTGGCCGTTCTGAGCCTGGCTGACGGCAGGAGCGAGCGCGAAACCGAGGCCGAGGACGAGGCACAGAACGGCTGCGACGATGCCGAGTTTGGCGGAGGCCGGGGCTGTCCTGGTCATCCTCCCCGCCTCCTTCAAAAGTTCAGCCGGATCTGGCCGGTGAGGCTGTAGGCTTCGACCTGATCGGAGAACTTCACGTCGCCGCGGACATTCGCATTGAGCTGCTTGATCGGACCGGCCGTCCCGTCGAACAGCCGCAGCGCGTCGATGCCGAGGCTCACCTCGCCGAACGTGCCGATCCCCTCGGAGGTCAGGCTCTGGCTCGCACCCGCCGCGGTCAGCCGCGAGTCGAGATCGCCACCGAACTCGTTGTAGACCGTTGCGGTGACGAAGGGCCGGACCGCTGAATCCGCCGCCTCGGAGATGAAGGTCTTGAATAGCGTGCCGCCGGCAAAGCCGACCAGGCTGTCATAGTCTTCGACCTGCAGCTTGGAGCCATCGTCGAATTCGAGCGCGCTCGAACTGATGTGGGAGTAGCTGAGGCCCGCCGTCGGCACGAAGCCGAAATCGTTCGCAAGCGGGATCGAGTAGGACACCGTGCCCGTCACGCCGACCTGACTCGAGTCGAGATCGGAATTGCCGAGGCCGAGCGACGGACCGCCGGGGTTCGTCGCGCGGTTGTTGAAGGTGAAGCCGGTGCGGCCATAGCGAAACTGCAGGTCGCCGATCAGCGTGCC
This sequence comes from Jiella marina, assembly GCF_024359545.1. Classification (GTDB taxonomy): domain Bacteria; phylum Pseudomonadota; class Alphaproteobacteria; order Rhizobiales; family Rhizobiaceae; genus Jiella. Next base: position 16,658 of record NZ_JAKQZG010000007.1, on the reverse strand, counting down.
CTCGCCCACGGGCTTGGAAGCCGAGGCATAGAGGCTGGCGAAGAGCTGGTCGAACTCCGCCTCGGTCACGCTGGTCTCGACGCCGTTGGTGATCACCGGCTGGGAGGTGGTGCCACCATTGTAGCCGGCGGTCGCGCCGATCGCGAGGTCGATGCCGCTTTCGCCAAGCCTGACGCAGTTGGAGTCGGCGCCGAACTGGACACCGCCATAGTCGACGTCGATATCGCTCGTCGCCGAATTGCCGATCTGGTTCGTCGTCGTGCCTTCCGCCGAGGCCGTTCCGCCCGTCCCGCGCATCCAGAGGCCGGGCGTGCAGGTGCCGTCCTCGGTCTCGTAGACCAGCGCGCTGACGAAGGGGTTGGTCGGACGGTTGACCACCGTGGTGAGCAGCGACTGCACCAGCGCGATGTTGCTGGCGACGCCGCCGGCCGAGGCGTTGACCGAGGAAACGACGGCGTAGCCGCTGCCCGTGTTGACGAAGTCGTATTCGATCAGGCTGCCGTCGATCGGAAGGTTCGCGGCCGTCAGACTGGACGAGGCGCTGCTTCCGCCGGTGGTGATCACCGCGATCGGGTTCTCCTGCAGCGTGAAGGCCTGGCTCTGCTGGTCGAAGACCACCTGGCCGGTTCCGGTCAGGTCCCCGTTGACGATGATCAGATCGCTGAGCTGCTCGCCATTGGCATTGTCGCGGCCGAGGTCGATGTCGAGAAGGTAACTGCCCCCCGCCGAGACGAGGTCGCCGTCGATCGTGAAGGTGTCCGCGACCGCGTCGTTCTGGCCGAGATCGATGGTTCCGGAGTTGGTGAAACTCGCTGCGCCGAACGTCTCGCCGCCTGAAAGCACCAGGCTGCCGGAATTGGTGAAGCTGGTCAGACCGGTGAAGTCGTTTCCATTGCCGGTGAAGAGACCGCTGTTGGCGAAGCTGCCATTGCCGGTCAGATCCCCGATCAGGCTGAAACTGCCGGTATTGAGCGAGTCGCCGTTCAGCGTTCCGGAGAGGAGCGCGGCCGCGTTGTTCGTCAGACCGCCATTGATCGTGGCGGTCGAGGTGAACGTGCCTCCATCGACCAGAACGCCATTGCCGATCGTGCCGGCGTTGAGGAACGTGCCGCCGTCGACCGTCAGCCCGCCCGAGAGCGTTCCCCCGGCCTCGTTCGACCCGGTGCCCGAACTGGTCACCCGGCCGCCGACGGTGCCGCCGGTCTGGTTGGTGAAGCTGCCGTCACTGTCGACGGTCCCACCGACCGTTCCCGCATTGGTGGCGGTGCCAGCCGCGGCGATGGTGACGTTGCCCGCGACGGAGCCGGTCCCGGCGTTCTGGAATAGACCGTCATTGACGGCGACATCTGAGCCGAAGTCGCCCGCATTGGCGACGGTGCCGTCCTGAACCGTGACGTTTCCAGCGACCATGCCGGTGTTCGTCGTCGTGCCGCTGGTGTTGGTCAGCGTCCCCGTCACGGTCCCGGCATTGCCGAAGTCGCCTGAATTCTCGACGAAGTCGATGGTTCCGGCATTGGTGGCCGTCCCGCTGTTATCGAGACCGCCCACGACCGAGCCGCCCGCCTCGTTGGCAAAGGTGCCGCCATTGGCGACCCCGCCCGAGATCGCGCCCGCATTGGTCGCCTCGCCCAGCGCGGTGATCGTCACCCCGTTCAGGATCGTGCCGCCACTGTTGTTGTCGAGAAGCCCCCCGCTTGCGACCGTCGCGCCCGCTGAGAGCGTTCCTCCGGCGTTATTCTCGACCTCGCCACCCGTGGCCGACACCAGGCCGGCGATAAAGCCGGTATTCGTGGTCATTCCCGCCGAATTCGCCAGCGTGCCGTTCAGTGTGCCGCTGTTGCGAACCGTGCCGCCGTCATTGCTGAAGTCGCCGTTCCAGATGCCGGCGTTATCGATCGTGCCGGTCCAGTTGGAGAGGACCTCGCCGTTCCAGATTCCGGCGTTCCGGATCGCACCATCGTTTTCCTCGACCGCGCCATTCCACGTGCCGCCGGCATTGTTCGAGATCGTTCCGTCGTTCCCCTCGACGGCACCGTTCCAGGTGCCGTTGTTGTCGATCGTGCCCGTGTTCGAGGCCACATCCGCGTTGTAGACGCCGTTATTCGTGACCGCGCCGGCATTCATCAGATCGTCGGAGATCGTGCCGTTGTTCACGATCTGCCCGGTCGCGAGATTGGTTACACCACCCGCCGTTGCGTCCAGCGAGCCGTTGACGGTGATCGTGCCCGCATTCGTCACGAGCCCACCGACCGTGTAGGCTCCGGCCGCCGTCACGAAGAGATCGGCGTTTTCCTGATTGTCGAACCGCCCGGTCGTCGTCACGGCGCCCGCGACGGTCACGGTGCCGGCGTTCACGACATTGCCGCCGAGCGTGCCGCCATTGGCCGTCACCGTTCCGGTTCCGGCATTGGTGACGTTTCCGCCGACGCTGCCTCCGGTCTGAGAGATAAAGCTGCCGTTATTGGCGACGTCGCCGGTGATCGTCCCCGCATTCGTCGCCGACGCGCCATCGGCGATGGTCAGGTCACGCCCGATCGTGCCCGTGGACTGGTTCGCGAATGTCCCGCCATCCACGTTGACGAAGCCGTCGATCGTTCCGGCGTTCGTGCTCGTGCCCGCCGTCTGGATCAGGTTGCCGCCGACGCTCCCGCCGTCATTGTTGGTGAAGCTGCCGGCATTCGACACGTCGTCCCCGATCGCGCCGGAATTCGTCGCCGAAGCGCCGTCCGCGATGACGACATCTTCCCCGACCGTTCCACCCGCCTGGTTGTCGAAGGTTCCGCCATTGATCGTTGCGGTGCCTGCGATGGTGCCGGCATTGCTGCTGCTGCCGCCGCTCTGGTCCAAATCCTCCGAGACCACGCCGCCGGCCTGATTGGTGAAGGTTCCGGCATTCGAGACGTCACCGTCGATCGTTCCCGCGTTGGTGGCGGTGCCACTTGTGGCGATGACGAGATCGCTCTCGACTGTCCCGGTCGCCTGGTTCCCGAAGCTGCCGCCATTGATCGTCGCCAGGCCTGCGATGATGCCGGCGTTCGTGGTGCTCCCACCGCTCTGGGTGAGATCGCCGGCGAGCGTGGCACCGTCGGCATTGGTGAAGGTGCCGGAATTGGCGATGTCGCCGGTCCAGATTCCGGCGTTCGAAAGCGTCCCGCCGGTCGTGGCATTCCCACTCCAGATGCCCGTGTTGACGATCGTGCCGCCATTCGACTGAATGTCACCGTTCCAGTCGCCGGAATTGGTGATCTCACCGAGATTGGCGACGACATCCCCTTCCACGGACCCGGCATTCGCCACCGTTCCGGAAGCCTGATTCTCGAGTCCGGCCGCAGAGACATCGAGCGCCCCGCCCGCAGCGATCGTCGCCGTTCCGGCGTTCGTCAGCGCCCCGGAAACCGTGAAGTCACCGCTGGAGGCGATGTCCAGGGACGCACCGGCCGCGTTGGCGAAGTCGCCGCCGCTCATGGCAGTGCCGGTGACGGTGAAGCTCGAATTGTTCGCGATACCGTCGTCGATGGTGCCGCCAGCCGCGATGACAGTGCCGTCATTGGTCAGCCCGCCCGCGACCAGGCCGCCGGTTTCGCTGGTGAAAACACCCGCATTCGCGACGCCGCCGGCGATCGTACCCGCATTGCTGGCACTCGCGGCCGTCGCGATCGTCACGCCGCCCGCAACGGTGGCACCGCCATTGTTGTCGAGACTGCCGCCGTTGACGGCAACCCCGCCCGACAGAGCGCCGCCGGAATTGTTGACAACGCTGCCAGCCGAGATCGTGGTCGTGCCGCCGACCGTGCCGGAATTCGTGGTGGTTCCGCCGGTATTCGTCAGATCGCCGGTGATCGACCCGTTATTAACGAAGGTGCCGCTGTTGCTGGCGGAAGCGAGCGAGCCCGACGCCTCGTTCGTCGCCGTGCCGCTGTTGGTCAGGGCGCCGGCAACCGTGCCGCTATTGGTGAAGGCCCCGGTATTGGCGACGTCACCGCCGATCGAACCCGCATTGGTTGCCGTCCCGGCATTGGTGAGGTTGCCGGTAATCTGGCCGTCATTGTCGAGCGCTCCGGCGCCCGCCACGCTCACGTCGTTCGACACGCTCGCGCCGGACTGATTGGCAAGCGTGCCGCCATCGACCGACACTGCGCCGGACAATGTCCCGCCCGCCGCGTTGACGATACTGCCATCCGCGATCGTGGTCGCACCGCCGACAGTGCCGGTGTTGGTGGTGGTGCCGCCGTTGTTGACGAGCACCCCCGAGATCGTGCCGGCATTGGTCAGCGTGCCGCTGTTGGTGGCCGACGCGATCGTGCCGCTGGTCCCATTGGTCGCCGTTCCGGTGTTGGCGAGTTCGCCGGACACCGTGCCGGTGTTGGTGAAATCGGCGGCGTTCGCGACATTGCCGTCGATCGTGCCGGCATTGGCGGCCGTGCCCGCATCGTTCGTCAGGTCGCCGGTCAGCGTGCCGCTGGCGGTGTTGGAAAACGTCCCGGTATTGGTGACGTCGCCGGTCCACCCGCCGGCGTTGACCAGGATGCCGCCGTCATTGGTGGCGTCGCCCGTCCAGCTTCCGCCGGCGTTGTTGCGCAGGATACCGGTGTTGGATGTGACGTCGCCGGTCCAGTCGCCATTGTTGGCGATGATCCCGCCGTTTGCGGTCACATCGCCATTATAGGTGCCGTCATTGGTCACCAGTCCGGCATTGGCGAGGTCGCTGGTCACCGTGCCGGAGTTCTGGATCGTGCCCGACGCCTGGTTGACGAGGCCGCCAGACGTCACTTCCAGCGAACCGTCGACCGAGACGACGCCCGCATTGGTTACCGTGTCGCCGATCGTGTAGTCGCCCCCCGCAGCGATGGACAGCGTCGCGCCCGCGGCATTGGCGAAGGCTCCGTCGCTCGTGACCGTGCCCGTCGCAGTGAAGCTGCCGGCATCGTTGACGATCCCGCCGTCGACCGCGCCGCCGGTCGCCGTGACCGTGCCGCTGTTGGTCAGACCGTTCGCGACCGTGCCGGAAGTGGTGAAGGCACCAGAGTTGTCGACGCTGTCGACGGTCCCGGCATTGGTCGCCGTGCCGGCATTGTTCAGCCCCGCAATCGTGCCGGCATTGGCGAGTGCCGCCTGGTTGACCACGTCCGAGACGAGGCTGCCCGTCGCGCCGATTTCGAGCGCGCCTGACGAGACCGTCGTGGTGCCGGAAAAGGTGTTCGCGCCGGACAGGACGAGGGTGCCATCGCCGTCGACCGCAAGATCGCTCGCCGTCGCCGGGTCGGCGTCGACAAGATCGGACGCGATCGTCGCCGTCTGGCCGCCATTGGCGACGGTCGCGGAGACCGATCCATCCAGCGCGAGCGTGCCGCCGGTGACCAGATAGCCGTCCGTCTCGAAGGCAAGTCCGCCGACAGTCTCGCTGGAGGTGACCGTGACGGTGCCACCGGTCACGCCGAAGACCGCCGAAGAGCCGGGCGTCCAATTCTGATTGGTGGTACCGCCGTCGGTGGTCCAGTTGGTGTTGCCGGCCGAGCTGTCCCAGGTGCCGGAGCCGCCATCCACCTGGGTATTGCCGCCGACCGGATCCCAGCTGAGGCTCTGAGCCGCGACGGGGGTGGCAGCGAGCCCTGCTGCCAGCAATGCGGCGGCCGGCACCGCCAGCATTGTGCTCGCCAGAAGCCTCCCCTTCCACGCAATCAATGTCGTGTCGCGTTGACCTTTGCTCGAAACCGGCATGTCTTCCATCCCCACTCCAATGTTCCGCCAACCCCCAGGTCAACTTCCCGCAAGAGAAGCAGGGCGGAGTTAATTCTCTGATAGGTTGAATTGATACTCTGAAAGCCTCCGTATTTTCAATCTTTGATAAGTTACGAAGAGTCAAAGCGTGCATTGGTTGTGACAGATTCGCATCGCATCCGATCACGGGCCCGTCGAAGAACGGGGCGTCCGCGATGGGTGGCGGATGATGCGGCGGACGGCAGAACTCGGCACACGCAGGCTTTCGGCAGAGCGCCCTACGCGCGACATTGTCAGTGCCGGTTCGAATTGTTATTTTTCGAACGTGACGATGTTTTTGGGAAAGAGACGGCCCGCGCCGCCTGCGCGTGTGAAGCTGCCGACGAGCGAGGGCTTTGCCAAGCTCTCCGACCGCGCACGCCTGCCCGGCCGCTTCTTCTATCGGCTGACATTGGCCGGCGGCTGGTAAGACCGGCGCCGCCGCTCTTCGCGGCCTCCGCCCCTTTCAAGACATGACACGCGACAGGGCCGCGCTTGCACCATCCGCGCCGCCGCCCGAGGAGAACCCGACACCATGACCATGCCGAGCGAGAAACCGCGGACGATCTATGACAAGATCTGGGACGCCCATCTGATCGAGAACCAGGAGGGCGGCTCGTCGCTCATCTATATCGACCGCCATCTCGTCCACGAGGTGACGAGCCCGCAGGCCTTTGAGGGTCTGCGCCTTGCCGGCCGCAAGGTCCATCAGCCCGCGCGCACCCTCGCCGTCGTCGACCACAACGTGCCGACGACGCCCGACCGCAAGGAAGGCATCCGCAACGAGGAAAGCCGCATCCAAGTCGAAGCGCTGGCGAAGAACGCCGCCGATTTCGGCATCGAATATTTCGACGCCGCCGACGACCGCCAGGGCATCGTCCATATCATCGGCCCCGAACAGGGATTCACCCTGCCCGGCATGACCATCGTCTGCGGCGACAGCCACACCTCCACCCACGGCGCCTTCGGCGCTTTGGCGCACGGCATCGGCACGTCGGAGGTGGAGCATGTTCTCGCCACCCAGACGCTGATCCAGTCCAAGGCCAAGAACATGCTGGTCGAGGTCGACGGGCCGATCCCCGAAGGCATCACCGCCAAGGACATCATCCTCGCCATCATCGGCGAGATCGGCACCGCCGGCGGCACCGGCTATGTCATCGAATATGCCGGCGAAGCGATCCGGCAGCTCTCGATGGAAGGCCGGATGACGATCTGCAACATGTCGATCGAAGGCGGCGCCCGCGCCGGCCTGATCGCACCGGACGAGACCACCTTCGCCTATATCAAGGACAAGCCCCGCGCCCCGAAGGGCGAAGAGTTCGAGCGCGCCGTTGCCTACTGGAAGACGCTGCGCTCCGATCCCGGCGCCCATTACGACAAGGTGGTCAAGCTCGACGCCCGCAATCTGCCGCCGATCGTCACCTGGGGCTCCTCGCCGGAAGACGTTGCGACCATCGATGGCGTCGTGCCGGACCCCAAGGACATCGAGAACGAGAACAAGCGCAAGTCCAAGCAGCGTGCGCTGGAATATATGGGCCTCACCCCCGGCACGAAGATGACCGACATCACCATCGACCGGGTGTTTCTGGGCTCCTGCACCAATGGCCGCATCGAGGATCTGCGCGCCGCCGCGAAGGTTGTCGAGGGCCGGAAGGTGGCGGACAGCGTCTCGGCCATGGTCGTGCCGGGCTCCGGCCTCGTGAAGCTGCAGGCGGAAGCCGAGGGTCTCGACAAGATCTTCAAGGACGCCGGCTTCGAATGGCGCGAGGCCGGCTGCTCCATGTGCCTCGGCATGAACGAAGACCGCCTCGCCCCCTATGAGCGCTGCGCCTCCACCTCGAACCGCAATTTCGAAGGCCGCCAGGGCTCCAAGGGCCGCACCCACCTCGTGTCGCCAGCGATGGCGGCGGCGGCGGCGATCGCGGGGCGGTTCGTGGATGTACGGGAATGGGGCAAGGCGGAAACGCTGGAGCCGGCGGAGTAATCAGGACGAACCGCCGGCCTCGCGCATCAGTCGTTCGAGCCTCGGCACAAAGTCACGGTCGGTCGGTACCAGCCGGCCGGTCGATTCGAGGTCGCGGGCAATGGCGAGTGCCGCCTGGTAGTGCATCGAAGGCTCCACACCGGCTGCACCAAGCTTCCAGTGAGAGACGATCAAATCGCGCTGCAGCCCGGCATTCGACGGGTCCGCGACGGCCAGACGCTCCCTGATCGTGAGGCCCGACTGAAACGCGGTCGCGGCCTCATCAAGCTTGCCTTGCGCGATCCGAACGTTGCCGATCTTCTCGTGGCTCACCGAAAGATCGCGCTGCAGACCGGCATTCGAGGTGTCCCCGCCGGCCAGACGGCTGAGAATGTCATGCGCCGCCTGAAACGCGGTGGCGGCCTCCTCAAGCTTGCCTTGCGCGATCCGAACGTTGCCGATCTTATTGTGGCTCACCGACAGATCGCGCTGCAGGCCGGCATTCGAGGGGTCCGCGACGGCCAGACGCTCCCTGATTGTAAGACCCGCCTGAAACGCGGTCGCGGCCTCATCAAGCTTGCCTTGCGCGATCCGAACTTCGCCAATCTTAGTGTGGCTCACCGACAGATCGCGATGCAGACCGGCATTCGAGGGGTCCGCGCCGGCCAGGCGCTCGTCGATGATGAGACTCGCCTGAAACGCGGTGGTGGCCTCATCAAGCTTGCCTTGCGCGATCCGAACTTCGCCAATCTTAGTGTGGCTCACCGACAGATCGCGATGCAGACCGGCATTCAAGGGGTCCGCACCAGCCAGACGCTCGGCGATGGCGAGACCCGTCTGAAACGCGGTGGCGGCCTCTTCAAGCTTGCCTTGCGCGATCCGAACGTCGCCGATCTTCTCGTGGCTCACCGAAAGATCGCGCTGCAGACCGGCATTCGAGGGGTCCCCGCCGGCCAGACGCTCGGCGATGGCGAGACCCGTCTGAAACGCGGTGGCGGCCTCCTCAAGCTTGCCTTGCGCGATCCGAACGTCGCCAATCATATTGTGGCTCACCGAGAGATCGCGATGCAGACCGGCATTCGAGGGGTCCCCGCCGGCCAGACGCTCGGCGATGGCGAGACCCGTCTGAAACGCGGTGGCGGCCTCTTCAAGCTTGCCTTGCGCGATCCGAACATCGCCGATCTTAATATAGCTCAACCAAAGATCGCGCTGCAGACCGGCATTCGAGGGGTCCGCCCCGGCCAGACGGCTAAGAATGTCATGCATCGCCTGAAACGCGGTGGCCGCCTCCTCAAGCTTGCCTTGCGCGATCTGAACCTCGCCGATCCTCTCGTGGCTCACCGAAAGATCACGCTGCAGCACGCCATTCACGGGGTCCTCAAAAGCTGCCGCCTCCTGGATTGCATGACATTTTTCGTATGCCGCGACCGCTTTGGACAAGCTGCCGCGCTTTACCAAAACATCCGCCTTCTTGCTCCAGGCGATCGACAAGTCGCGCTGAAGTCCATGGCGATCAGCAACCTTTTCGGCAGCGTCGTAACATGACAAAGCCTCACCGATGTCGCCGCGGAGGGTCCAAATGTCCCCGCTCTCGAAATGCGGCCAGGGGGCGGCGGGATCGAGGGCCGCCGCCTCGGCGAAGGCGGTGAGCGCCTCATCGTAGCGGTAGACGGCTTTGAGGATTTCCGCCTTTTCCATGCGCATGCGGGCGCGGCCGCGTTTGCGCGCGGCATCGGCCTCCTGTTCTTCGGCTTCGGCGCGATCGAGAATCGCCACGGCACCGTCCGGGTCGAGCTGACGCAGCTTGGCGCGGGCGGCCTTGATCGCCGCCTGAACCTCGATCGGATCGTTGAAGGCCTGGGGGCGTTGCTCCGCCCGCTTGAGGAGATCGGCGACGGCGGCGCGGATGGCCTCCTCGAACCGCGCTTCGGGCACCTCCCGACCAACGGCTTCGAAGAGCGGGCGGAGATTTTCGGGCGGGACGCCATTCCTGGCCGCGATCGCCTGAAGAACCGCCTCGTGCTTTTCGTCGCGATCCTTCTGCGCTGTGTCGAACCCTTCCGCGATTTGCCGCTCAAGGTGCTCCAGCGCCGGCACGAAGGCCGCTTCCATCCGCAGCATCACCGTCAGGACATCGAGCCCCAGCGCCTTGATCTCGGCCAGACCCTCAACGACGTAAATGTTGCGGAAAACATCGTTGGTCTTGATCTGCCGGGCGATGAATCCGCCAAAGTCCGCGACATAGCCCTTGCCGGGCTCGGATGAACGGAAATGCGCCTCGAAGCCCGGTGGCTCGGTCAGGCGCCGCTCGGCGAAGATCGCGCGGAAGGCGGCAAGCGCCTGATCCTCGGCGCCGTCCTTCAAGGCGGCGGCGCGCTCGCCGGCCGGCCCCTGATGGGGCGCAAGCAGAACCGCGTCGATGGTGCCGGCCAGAGTCGTGTTGAGGTCGAACTGGAGATCGCCTTCCTTGGCCTCTTCGGCATAACGATGGAGACGGCGGCATTCGGCGAGCATTTCGTCGTAGAAGGCGCGCTCGGCACTGGGCAGTCTATCCCAGCCGCCCGGATCGGATTTCCGGAAGTCCTTGATCAGAACCTCAAGCGCCTGGGCATGAGCGATCTGCACGGCCCGGGCGACGTGATGATTGGCCGGCAGGCCCTTCCAGGCCGTGACCTTGTTGCGCAAACCCGCAAGGACGCCGCAAAGGCCACGATCGGTCGTCGACCCCAGCGCGCCACCCGCCGCGGCACCCAGCCCCCAAAGCGCCAGCCCGCCAAGCGTGATCGGATCCGCCATGCCTGCTCCCGAAAAGACACTCCGGGACAAAGATGGCGTTGAAATGAAACAGACGCAACGTCTGCGGGCAGCATGCGGGGCTTTCCTTTGTAGAGAGCCAAGCCATGCGATTAGCCCGATCTCCCCCCTTGCGGGGGAGATGGGTGGCAACCCAGAGGGGGGTGCGGCGCCGGCATTCGAATGGTGGCGGCAGGCTTACCCCCCTCTGCCTGCCGGCATCTCCCCCGCAAGGGGGGAGATCGATGCGTCGATGTCGGTTCACTATCTCAAACGATGGCGCCAGCCTCACCCCCTACTCCACCAGCGCCCCATGCCCCCCGACCACCCGGGCGGCGAGGCGGTGGCCGGCGCGGGTGGCGTCGGCGGGGCTGGCGCCGGAGAGGCGGGCCGCGAGATAGGCGGCGTTGAAGCTGTCGCCGGCGCCGGTCGTGTCCACCACCTCGACCGATGTGACCGAGGGGATCGTCTCCTCGCCATCCGCCGAGAGCGAGAAGGCCGGTTTCGCGCCGTCCTTCACGACGATCTCGCTGACGCCGAGATCGCGGTAGTGCCGGGCGGTCGCGGCTGGCGTCTCGTCGCCGAACGCGCCTTTTTCGTCGTCGAAGCTTGGCAGGCAGTGGGTCGAGACCTTCGCCGCCGCCTCGATCGCCCGCCGGGCCGCGTCCATGTCCGGCCAGAGGCGGGGGCGGATATTGGGGTCGAAGGCGACCATGCGCCCGGCTTCCTTGGCGCGGCCGAGATGGGCGATCAGCCGGGCCCGGTCTTCGTCTGGCAGGATCGCGAGGGTGATGCCGGAGAAATAGAGAGCGTCGCCGTCCGCCAGCGCCGTTTCGAGATGCGCCGCGTCGCCGGCGAGCTGCTTCGCAGCCGAGGTGTCGCGCCAGTAGGAGAAGGTCCGTTCGCCATTCTTGAGATGGATCATGTAGAGCCCCGGCATGGCGGCGGGGATGCGCCGGATCGTGTCGGTCGCGACGCCGGACGCCTCGAAGAAGGCCAGCATCTCGTCGGAAACGGTATCGGTGCCGAGCGCCGTCAGATAGGCGACCTGCCAGCCGGCGGGCAGATGCCGCTTCAGATGCCAGGCGGTGTTGAAGGTGTCGCCGGCAAAGCCCCTTCGGTAGAGCCCCTCGCCCGCCACCGAGAGTTCGACCATGCATTCGCCGATCGCGACGAGGCGGCCTTCAGTCTTGTCGTTCAACGCATCACTCCGCACTGCCGGCGCAGAAGGAGAAAACGCGCCGATTCTTAAAGCATCAGACCAGCGTGAGACCCGATTCCGAAAGCGGGTCTCACGCTGAAGTTCTCGCCGTCGATACGTTGAGCCCGCTCTTGCAGAGCCAGCCCGCTAATCTGAGTTGATTCACTCTCAGTCGTTGGGCTTCATGCCAAAGGGCAGGCGGATCAGCGGCTTACCGTCGCCGCGGTCACGCCCCTCTGCTCCACGCCTGTCCCGATCACCGCGCCCGCCACGATCATCGTCGCGCCCGCGGCGAAAGCGGTCGTCGCCGCGGTCGGGACGACGGTCGCGCCAGTCGGGGCCGCGGCCGTCCCGGTCGCGCCAGTCCGGCCGGCGGTCTCCCCGACGATCCGGGCCACGGTCGCGCCAGTCGGGTCTGCGGTCGCGCCATTCAGACCCTCGTCCCCAGCCCGGGCGGCGATCGTCGCGATCGTCGAACCGGTCGTGCCGACGGCCGCGACGATCGCCCCAGTCGTCCCGATGGCGCCGGTCGTAACGATCACGCTGGCGATAGAAGTCCCGGCCGCGATAATGGTCGCCCCAATAGCCGTCGACCGAGAAGGTGATCACCGGGGCGGAATAGGGATCGAAGGCCCGATCCCGACCGCGCCGGACGGCATAGGCGATGTAGTTCGCCGACATCCAGCCGCGCTGGCCATGGTAGCGCACATCGCACCAGGAGCGGGTCTCGAGGCAGCCGAAGACGCGAACGGCATCGCCGCTGCCGACGACGTCGACGACGGGATAGTCGGTGGACGGCCCGGCGCGCAGATTGACGTCGGTGGTGGCGATGGCGCGCTCGGACGCTGCGGCCAGCGACGGCACGGCCATGGTGCCGGCGAGAATGGCAGCTGCGAAAAGACTGAGCTTCATGGGTTTCCCTCCTGCCCGAATTCTTCGAGGCCGAACCGCTTCCGGCCTTCTTATGAGGAGAAAAACATATTCTACCCGAACTGTTCCGGAACGCCGCCGTTATCTGCCGTTCATCTTAACCGATCGCAAAGATCGCAGGACCCGTGGCAAAGGTTCCGGCTCTAAAGCCGGGATTCGATCGCATCCCAGATCATCGCCGCGATATCGTGGCCGCCGAAGCGGCTGACCTCGCGGATGCCCGTCGGGGACGTGACGTTGATTTCGGTCAGATAGCCGCCGATCACGTCGATGCCGACGAAGAGCAGATTGTTCTTCTTCAAGGCCGGGGCGATCCGCTCGCAGATCTCGCGTTCCCGGTCGGTGAGTTCCGTCGCCGTCGCCTGGCCGCCCACATGCATGTTGGAGCGCGCGTCGGTTTCGGCCGGGACGCGGTTGATGGCGCCGGCGATCTCGCCATCCACCAGGATGATGCGCTTGTCGCCCTGGCGCACGTCCTTCAGGTACCGCTGGATGACATAGGGCTCGCGAAACATCAGCCCGAAGGTCTCGATGAAGGAGGTCATGTTGCGATCCTCCCTGGTGATGTGGAAGACGCCGGCGCCGCCATTGCCGTAGAGCGGCTTCATGACGATCTCGCCGAACTCGGCACGGAAATGCATGATTTCCGCCGCGTCCTTGGTGATCAGCGTCTCGGGCATCAGATCGGGGAATTCGGTGACGAAGACCTTTTCCGGCGCGTTGCGCACCGCGGCCGGATCGTTGACCACCAGGGTCTTCGGCTGCACGCGCTCCAGGATGTGCGTCGAGGTGATATAGGCCATGTCGAAGGGCGGGTCCTGGCGCAGAAGCACCACATCGACGTCGGACAGGCTGAACTTCTCCTGGGTGCCGAGGGTGTAGTGGTTCCCCTCCTCTTCCCTCAGCTCCATCGTCTCGCCGCGCACGGTGACCTTGCCGTCGCGCAGCGACAGACGGTCGGGCGTGTAGTGGAAGAGCCTGTGCCCCCGCTTCTGCGCCTCGAGGCAGAGCGCGAAGGTGGAATCTCCCTTGATCGAGATGGACGACACATGATCCATCTGAACCGCGACATCGAGCGCCATGGTGGCATCTCCGCTTTAAAGTCATCGTTGTGGCAGGTGGTAGCGCTGCTTGTGGGGACTGGCAATGGCCGCCGGCGTGGCCGCCCCGTTCCCCGATCGCGAACGGGCGTATTGTCGGCACAGCGGTCACATCTTGGGCAACAAGCCCTCCCGCCTGGTGCGATTTCGAACCGGGATCAGGCCGGAACAAGCAACGGCATGTTTTTTGCCTGACAAAACGGGCGATGCGGCGTTTTGGGACGCCCGACATCGCCGAACGAACGGTCCCTGCAGCTTCGAGGCTACTCGCGTGGAGCACTACGATTTCATCGTCATCGGCAGCGGCCCTTCCGGGCGCCGCGCCGCGGTCCAGGCGGCAAAGCTCGGCCGCGACGTTCTGGTGGTCGAGCGCGGCCGCAAGGTGGGGGGCGTGTCCGTCCACACCGGCACGATCCCGTCCAAGACCCTGCGCGAGACGGCGCTGAACCTTTCCGGCTGGCGCGAGCGCGGCTTTTACGGCCGCTCCTACCGCGTCAAGCAGGATATCACCGCCGACGATCTGCGCACCCGCCTGCAGCTGACGCTCACCCACGAGGTCGAGGTACTGGAACACCAGTTCGCTCGCAACCGGGTGGAAACCGCCAGCGGCGAGGCGCGCTTCATCGATGCCCATACCATCGAGGTGACCGGCGACGAGGGCGAGATGCACCGCTACTCGGCCGACAAGTTCCTGATCGCCGTCGGCACGGTGCCGTTTCGCCCGGACTACATCCCCTTCGACGGCAAGACCGTCTTCGACAGCGACGAGATCCTCGACATCCCGAGGCTTCCCCGGTCGCTTGCCGTCATCGGCGCGGGCGTGATCGGCGTCGAATACGCGACCATCTTCCAGGCACTCGACGTGCGCGTCACCCTGGTCGAGCCGCGCAACTCCATGCTCGACTTCATCGACCGCGAACTGGTGCAGGATTTCACCTATCAGCTTCGCGATGCCGGCATGGCGCTGCGCTTCGGCAACAAGGTGGAGGCCGTCACCCGGCATGAGGACGGCCTCTGCGAGATCGCCCTCGAAGGCGGCCGCAAGGTGCGCAGCCACATGCTGCTGTTTGCCGCCGGGCGCATGGGCGCCACCGGCAGCCTCGATCTTCAGGCCTGCGGTCTCGCCTCCGATCACCGGGGCCGCCTCGAAGTCGACCCGAAGACCCTCCAGACGTCCGTTCCGCACATCTATGCCGCCGGCGACGTGATCGGCTTTCCGAGCCTCGCCTCCACTTCGATGGAACAGGGCCGCATCGCCGCCTGCCACGCGCTCGGCGCGACGGCGCACGAGCCGCCCGAATATTTCCCCTATGGCATCTATTCCGTGCCGGAAATGTCGACCGTCGGCATGTCGGAGGCCGAAGTGATCGAGCGCGGCATCCCCTACGAGGTGGGCGTCGCGCGCTTCCGTGAGACCTCGCGCGGCCACATCATGGGCCTCGACAAGGGCATGCTGAAGATGATCTTCTCCTTGAAGACCCAGCGCCTGCTCGGCTGCCACATCGTCGGCGAAGGCGCGACCGAGCTGATCCATATCGGTCAGGCCGTCCTCAACCTCAAAGGCACGCTGAACTATTTCGTCGAGAACACCTTCAACTATCCGACGCTGGCGGAAGCCTACAAGGTGGCGGCGCTGGATGCGTATAACCGGATGGCCGTCATCGACGCGGCACCGCATATTTCGGGCGACGTGTGAGGGGTAAGCGATAGCGCTTTCTCGGGGCGTTGGTAAAGATGAGCTCGAATTGATTGGCCGCGACGAGAGGGACGAGCGGGATCTGAGCTGAGCCGGAAGGAGACCAGCAGCCTTGGAGCAAAACTAGCGGAAAGCTACCGTTTCGAAGACGATAAATGGGGGTTATTGCTGTCAACCGAACCGGCAATAGTTCTGATGAAGTCGAAGTGACCCAGCCAGACCGGGAGGAACCTGAATGACAAACAAGGGCAAGACAGAGACCGTTACCAGGACTGGCCCGACCGCTCCGTCGACCCTCCACGATGGTATGCCTATTGCCGACAAGCGGGTTCGTTTTGGGAAAGGCTCTGGCAAATGGTTTCTGGTTTTCTGTGCCGTGATTATCTGCGCGATCCTGCTCTACGTTGAGGGCGTTGTCTGAGCGAAAACTCCGAGCCGCTGCGCGTCTGACCCATCGGAGGCCCAGTCGCAGTTGTAGCTATGGGCCGACTGCGGACTGGCTGCTTCTTGACGATATTGTTGAAAGCTGCCCTGCGGCCCTCTGCCCTTCACCGTCATTTCAACCGTTGCCGTCGCATGGTGGAAACAGACGGGCGCTTCTTGATCTGGACGGTGAGGCTGGTTGAACGCCTGCACTGGAAAAGACGTTCATACACTCTCGTAGAATACTATCAGTGCTTTGCAGTATGAGACATTTGCGTTTGGAAATCCATTGACGATCAAATGCTTTTTGAAGTCTCGGGCATTTTTGGCTGTATTGGTGGGTCGCCAGGAGTGATACAGATGAATCACCTCGAACGAACCGATGCATTTATTAATTAGATAGCGATCAATAGCGCTTGCTGACTTCGAAAATATGGCTAGATACTTTAGAAGCGTTGAATGCGAAATTTTACCCGAAACTCGATCCACCAGATCGGAAGGCTCAGGCACATGCAGGGAGCGACCGAAACCATGGGCAAATTGGTTTCGAAGATCTCTCATCTTCTCTAGCTCTGCGACTGGAAACATGAGTGAGGTATCTGTCTCGCCGAAGATGCGCTTGAAGTTTGCCAGCCGTGTTCCCCACTCAGATCGGGTGAGTGATTTCTAGTCAGATTCGTAGTCTATTTCGACGCCGCTTTTTAGGAGAACAATGCCATCTAAAGTACGTGATGCGCCAAATCGACAAAGCGGATCAGACATCAACCCGGTTCGAACGACCCGGCTAATGTACGC
>NZ_JAKQZG010000006.1 GCF_024359545.1 Jiella marina | reverse complement strand
GTGCAGAAGCGGGAAGGGCGGCGGCGAAGGATGGAACGCCTTCTTCGCCAGATGCAGCATCACCGAGGAATCCTTGCCGATCGAATACAGCATCACCGGATTGCGGAACTCCGCCGCAACCTCCCGCATGATGTGGATCGACTCCGCCTCCAGACGCTCCAGATGCGTCAACTCGACCGAACTCTCCATAACCCCAACCGACATCAATCAATCCATCCTTCGTGCAAAGAGCCCCGGCTCGTGCGCCAGAAAGAGGTCGACAAGGGCGAAATCAAGACGAGGCCGACACCCTCTGCGTCGTGTGGTGGACAGTCGGCCAGAAGAACCGGTTGTGCAAGCATGGCCGGGCGCTGCGACCACGGCCGCTTGAGAGCGCCACGCGGTCAGCTCGGCTTCTCCAGGGACCCGGCGCGAACCGGAGAAATGCATGCGGGCCCGCAGGAATCAGAGTGCAGGCGGCCACGTCGGGCGGGCCACCTCGGCCTTACCTCAGTCGAAGATCACGCCCTTCTTGAGGATGAAACAGCCATAGGGGCGGTCTTCCCCGGTCGCGACCACAGCAAAGGCGTTCTTCGCCGCCTCGTAAAAATCGAAGCGCTCCAGCGCTTCGATCGCGATGGCGCGCCCCTCGGCGGCGTTGACCGTGCGCTGCATGTCCTGATGGACCTCGAAATCGACATGGGATTCTCCGACGGGAGCCATGCGAACCACCGGGGCTTCGACGAAACTGTCGAGTGGCAGAAGCTTCAAAATCGCGGTCGCCGCCGCTGTCGTATCGACGCCACGGAGTTGGACCAGCTTGCCGCTCACCGTGTGCGCGGCCACGGAAGTGGCGGGGAAATTGCGGTCAGCCAACACCAGTTCGTCACCATGTCCCATGGCGGCGAGGATTTCGAGGAGGTCGGGCGTGATCAGCGGCGGAACATTCTTCAGCATGAAAGGGTGACCTTGTCTTGATGCGTCAGGACCGGGACCGGAAGGCCGGGGCGGCGTTCCGGGCTGCCGTTCTCAAGGTCGGTCCTCTTCCTCTTCGGCGTCCTGTTCCTCGAGCGGAACATCCTCGCCGATCAGCCGCTCGTCATCCGGCTTTCCGGCAAAGCCGTTGTCCGTGCGCTCGATGGCATTGCCGACGACACCGGGTTTCCCGGTTTCGTCCTTCTTCGCGTCCTTGGGGTCGGGCATATGGGGCCTCCAATCGTTCGAAGTAGGAAAGCACCAGATCCGCCCATGTTCCAAGAGCCATGGAGGCGGTGTCGCAGTCGTGTCGCTTTGCTGCTCCGCAAAATTTTTCGCAGTGTCGGGATGAGACCGTCTCAGAGCCGGTGTCTGGCTCCGTTGGAAGCAGCCGCGACAAAGCGCGGCCGCCACCACATGGGCACCAGTCTGTAGCAAGACCCCTGCGCGCCGACCGTCATTCGGCGGGGACGAGGGCCTCGGAAGCCCAGTAGACGTCCGGGCTCTTCTCGCGGCGCGCGGCTTCCGTCTCCACTGCGCGGCTCGCCGGCGTGAGCGAGAGGATTCGCTCCGCCATTTGCGGCAGCAGAATGCCCAGTGCCTCGGCGGTATGGAAGCCGCCATTCAACTGGCAGGTCTCCAGAAGATAGTTCCGGTATCCCCGCACCATCACCGGATCGGGCCGTTCATCGCTCGACCAGAACTCCGCCAGGCTTCCCTGGAAGGTCAGGCCGGGGACATCATAGACGGCATTGCCCAGACATTTGACCGCGACGCCGCCCATCACGCCCTGCAGACCGCCGGTCGAATTGATCGTCACCAGGCAATCCGTCTTTTCCATCAGTCCCGCAATGCCGGTCTTGCGCATGTAGACCGCGCGCCCGGCAAGACCGAGTTCCTTCGAAAGTCGCTCGAACACGCCGGACAGGCGCTCGACGCCATAGTCCAGCGGATGCTGCTTGACGACCAGAAAGGCGTCGTCCGGCGCATGGGCCGCAAACGACCTCAGAACCTCTTCGAGGAAGCGGATATTGGTCTTGAACGGGGAGTGATAGCGGATCTGCCCATCGCCCGGCTTCTGCATGAGCACGAGAAACAGCCGGGAGCCGGGCTTGGCCTTGTGGGCATCGACTTCCGCGAGCTGGGAAGACTCGTCATGGGTCATCCGCCAGGCATATTCGCGAATGTAGCCCAAGCCCTGCTTTGCGACCGAATCGCCATAATAGCTCGAATTGTAGGGCAGAACGGGCTTGAGGATCGTGCTCCAGGCGAAATGGCGGATGGTATTCATGACATGCGGGCGCATGTGCACGGGAAACCGACGGCATTCCTTGCGCGAGCGATCCGCCGCTTCACGAACGGTCTCGGCATCGCGGCTAAGTTCGCTGTTGCCGTTCACGCCGTTGAGGGCCAGCGTCACATGGTGAGGCCGCAGATACCCGTTTTCGAGAACCAGACGCGTGAGATTGAGGCGCTTGGCGATGGCCAGCGCGATCCGGTTCCGCGGCAGGGTGTCGTTGTAGGTGATGATCGTCTGAATGCCGCGTGACTTGATCACGTGCCGCAGGAAACGCGCCCAGCTGACAGATCGATCGAGCGTGATCCGGTTGCGCGCCGGTGTCTCGATCCAGTCTCCGCCTTCCAGCACGATCCGGTAGACTTCGGCACCCTGGCTCTCGAGCGTCCGCGCCAGTTCTCCGAAAAACTGGCCGAACGGTGCGCCGACAAACAGGATGCGCTTGGTTGTCATATTTCGCAAAGCTCCCCCGCGAAAATCGAAACCTCGACCAGACAGACGCCCAAAGCCGGTATCCTTAATGCCGCGATAATTCAATTCCGGGCTCCGTGTCGCCCAAAAAAGCCGGCGGCCCCTATCGCCGGCTGTCGATCCCTCGCGGACTGGTGCCGGACTGCCACAATGTCATCCGTGGCAAACCCGGCATACTCGGTAGATGTTTCGCCATTATCATGCACTGCACACATTCCGTAACGCCAGCTTTACGGCAATTTTGCGGAGAGCGAAACCACTGTGATCGAGCAAGATGAGACCAAATCTCATTGCTCCGCATCTCTATGGAGGTTTCCAAGAAGACCGTGCCAGGATCAAGCGCCAATGCGTTCACATTTTGGCGTCTTGCATCGCAAAATGTGAATGTTCGAGAGGCAGGAAGCGCATTCGCCAAGTTTGCGAGCAGATCGCCCGCCGCCGCGCTTATGAAAGCGGCATAATCTCGACGCGCCTGTTGCGATAGACGAGCCCGGCCTCGCCGGAAAGAATCTCGAGTGCGCGCGCTCCGAAGATCTCGTGTCGCCATCCCGACAGGGCCGGGACGTTGGCCTCCTCGCCTTTCCAGGCGAGTTGTTCAAGATCTGAGCTCGAGGCGATCAGCTTGGCGGCGACCCCCTGTTCCTCGACGACGATCTTCAGAAGAACCTTCAGGAACTCCACCGCGGGCACGGTGCCCTCGGGCAGGGGCTGCGCCCGGGGAACCGGTGGCAGTTCGGATTTCGGCACGGCCAGCGCGCGCTGGACCGCCGCCAGAACGGCCCGGCCGGCGCCACTGCGCTCGAAACCCTTCGAAACCGAGCGAAGCCGCCCCAGGGCCTGCTCGTCCCGGGGCTGTTGCTGGGCGATCTCATAGATCGAATCGTCCTTGAGGACGCGGCCCCTCGGCTTGTCGTGCTCGCGGGCCTCACGCTCGCGCCAGGCCGCCACCTCCTTCATCACCTGCAGTTCGATAGGCTTGCGGACCCTCAACTTCAAGCGCTTCCAGGCATCCTCCGGATGCAGATCGTAGGTCGTCGGATCGGCGAGGAGAGCCATCTCCTCGTCGAGCCAGCTGTGGCGTCCGGCTTCCTCGATGCGTTCGCAAAGCGCCCTGTAGACATCGCGCAGATGGGTGACGTCGGCGAGCGCATAGGCCAGCTGCTTCTCGCTGAGCGGTCGGCGGCGCCAGTCGGTGAAACGCGAGGTCTTGTCGATCCTTGCATCGGTCAGCCGGGCGACGAGCTGATCATAGGCGATGGACTCACCGAAGCCGCAGACCATCGCCGCGATTTGCGTGTCAAAGAGCGGTTCGGGCACGCTTCCCGCCAGCTTGTATAGGATCTCGATATCCTGGCGCGCCGCATGGAACACCTTCAGGACGGAACGGTCGCCCATCAGGGCGAAGAGCGGCGAAAGGTCGATTTCGGGTGCCAGCGGATCGATGATGACGCCTTCGTCGGGAGACGCCATCTGAATGAGACACAGTTCCGGCCAGAAGGTTGTCTCGCGGATGAATTCCGTGTCGACGGTGACGAAATCGGATCGGGCAAAATCGCGGCAGGTTTCGGCGAGGGCCGCTGTCGTGGTGATGAGTTTCATGATTCTTCCTTAGACCGAAGAAACCTGTCGGCGAAAGCGTCCGGAAGGTGCGAAACGATCCCGCCGGACGGAAGGCAACCTCATCGATCACTCGCAGGCGAAGATTTTCGCCATGCGATGTCGCTCCTCGGCGATGGAGCGGACATAGGCGATCGCATCGATCTGGATCCTCTCCAGCCGATCCGGATCCGTTTCGGAGTCGCGCCGCAGGCAGACGAAAAACGTCGCTCCGCCGGGCTCTGTGGCCGCGAACTGGCTGATGACGAAGGGAAACAGGCGTAGCCGCGACACTCCTTCCAAAAGATCGAGGAAGGAAAACGGGGTGAAGACCCAGCAATGGCAGTTGTGATCATTCGCGCCGTCGCTGGCGCGGCGGGCCTTCTCGCGGGCAATGGCGAGCGACAGGGCATCTGCGCCGCCGCGCCGATGGTTCGTCGCTGAAGTGGTGTCCCCGCTCCAGATCTGGCGGGGCTGCAGCGTGATTGAATGATGGCTGTGGTCAAAGGCCTGCCGCGGGCTGGGATGCGTCGGGGCCAGGAAATCGGACTCGACCAGTTCCCCCAGGCTCGAAACGCTGCGGCGCATGTCGCCGGTGAAACGCTTGTCCGGAAGGGCGAGGTTGAGCACCCCGCCCACCCGCAGGACCGCGAAGATCTCCTGAAACCAGCCGAGGAGGTCGGGAACCCGGTGCGCCACATGAGCGGCAATGGCAAAGTCGTAAGCCGCGTCCTCCGGCGAGTTCTGCGACAAGGAACCGCGGCCTGACCACCGCAGGGCGGCGGGGGCTTCCTCTGTCGCTGCTTCGCGCCTGCTGCGCGACGCGAGATCGACCGGCACGACATCGAGGCCTTGCGGCAAAGGGAGGGGAGCCTCCCCATTGACGAATTCGAGCCCGCGTGAACGCGGCATGGCCACATCATGGGTGAGACGCGCAAGGCGGACGTCAGAGGCCCGCAGGCGCAGGAAGTCATCGAATGTCGGGCGGTCGGTCATGGGGAGCACAGGCGATTCGTGGATGTGTCCCCTGTTTCATAGTCGATCGGGCGTGACCGCGCATGGGGCGGTCATGACGACTCACGGATTGTTTCATGAGCCGGGTGTCGAGCCTACTTCGCGTCGGCACCTCTTGGCCATGAGGCGCTCTCGCATTTCGGGCGGGGGTGTCGCATGCTTGCGCCGGCACGACGGGGCGATCACCCGTTTCCAATTCGGGGAAGGCAGATCTTGAGCGAAGCAGCGGAATGCCTCACGCGGCAAGCGCCGCGACTGCAGCGCGCCGAGGGGCGGCTCGAACTCGCGGTGACGATGCGCTCCGGGCGCACGAGGCTGGCCGATCTTCATCAGGCGGGCTGTCTGAAGCTGCGCTTCCCCCGCAGCCTTGGTCCGACCACCGAGGCCGTCGTCATCAATACGGCGGGTGGGCTCACCGGCGGCGACAGGCTGACGCAGAACTTCGCGGTCGGGCCAGAGGGCCGGCTGGTTCTGACCTCCCAGGCATGCGAGCGCATCTACCGGGCGAATGCAGGCGAGGCCGAAGTGGCGACGCGGATCGCTGTCGCCGACGATGCATTTCTCGCCTGGCTGCCGCAGGAGACGATCCTGTTCGATGGCGCACGGGTCTCGCGTCGTCTCGATGTCGAGGCGGCGTCGGATGCCCGCTTCGTCATCTGCGAGCCGGTCATTCTCGGTCGCGAGATGATGGGCGAGAGGATCGCGGCCGGGCGATTCAGGGATCGTTGGCGCATTCGTTGCGGTGACCGTCTCGTCTTCGCGGAAGAAACCCGGCTCGACGGTGCGATCGCCGACGAAGCGGCCGCGGCCGCCTGCCTGGCGGGAGCGCGAGCCTTCGCCACGCTCGTGGCGCGGGTGCCCCTGCCGGACATCCTGTTGCCGAAGCTCCGCGAGATCGTCGGCGAAAGTGGGGGCGTCAGCCTGTTCGACGGCATCATTGCCCTGCGTCTGGCTGCCCGCTCGGGTTTCGAACTCCGCCGCCGACTGCTTCCCGCCATTGCGGCACTGGCGGAGGACGCGGTCCCCCGGCTATGGTCCCTGTAGCGGGTCCGCTCCGAAGTCGCGTGGTTACCTCGGGACCGGGTTTCGGGCTCGCCAATGTGTTCAAGCGTGTGGCTGTGGACCTGAGGCTCGACGAGCGACCTCCCAGGCGAGCCGGGGATCAGGTTCGAACCACGTGCATCGTGATGGTCGCAAGGAGACATGCATGCAGCTCACCCCCCGCGAGAAGGACAAGCTCCTCGTTTCCATGGCGGCGATCGTGGCGCGCCGACGTCTGGAGCGCGGTGTCAAGCTGAACCATCCCGAGGCGATCGCACTGATCACCGATTTCGTGGTCGAGGGGGCGCGCGACGGGACGAGCGTCGCTGATCTGATGGAGGCAGGCGCGCGCGTGATCACGCGCGATCAGGTGATGGAGGGCGTCGCCGAGATGATCCACGACGTGCAGGTCGAAGCGACATTCCCCGATGGCACGAAACTCGTAACCGTTCACGAGCCAATCCGCTGAAGGGGCACCTGTCCGGGTAGGGCTATCGTGGAGTATGGCCCGTGAGCACGGTCCGGTGAACCGGGAACCGGTCTTTCGACAATATCATTCGCCGGCAAAGAAATAGGGAAGGGAGAGCGGGGCGTTCCCGGGAAAGCGAAAGTCCGTCAGTCGGTATCACCGCCTTGCGCCGCTTCGTTTTCCTTCGTCCAGTCTTCGACGATCGCGTCGAGGATCGAGGGCATTTCCTCCGGCGGCTTGATTCCCCGCTCGGCCCGCACCGCATTGAGGTTGAGCGAGCCGCTATAGGCCACGGAACCCTCCGTCGTGACGGCTTCGGCCTTGTCGTTCCAGCCGAAATCGTCGGCCCGGCCGTCGACATGGCCTGTGCCGCGCCCGCCCAGAACCAGCTTGTCGCGCGGCGAGCGCTCCAGGGCGAAGCCGACCGTCGAGCCGCCGCCGAGAAGCGTCTCGCCGCCATCGAGCGAAGGGTCATCAAGGGCGATGGCGGGGGAACGCAGGGCGCTCGCCGCGTTGCTGAGCGAGGGCAGTTGCATGCTCGGCAGTTGCTCCGAGCTCAGCCGTGTGCCGCCTGCTCCGCCAAGGAACCGATCGACCACCTTCTTGGTGAAGAAGGCGAGCTTGGCATCGCCGGCATTGGTCATGGTGATGCCGTCGGAATTGCGCAGCTGCACCGTCTGGCCGTCGACGCTCGGACCGCGATAGACGAAGGCGCCGTTCTCGTCGACGAACCCCTCCCAGATATCGACGAATTCACCCGAAACCTGCGTCGCAGCCCGGCGGTACAGATCGTTGAAGAAGACCATGTCTTCACTCATCCGATCGAACTTGAACGACGGCGCTCCGACCCAGACCAATGGAACGTTCTTTCCCTTAACGATCGAGGCGATCTCGTTGACCCGGCGTTCGTATTCGCTGTTCCACTCGCCGGTTCCCAGCTTCAGCGTGCCGGATGCCGTATCCATCGGCTGGCGATCGTTCGAGCCGATCATCATCACCACGACGGCCGGTTCTTCCTCCGCGATGATAGGCCCGAGTTCCTCGCTCCAGTCGTAATGGTCCTGTCGGACGAGACCGGAGGAGCCGCTGGTCGACGCCTCGATCTTGACCATCTCATTGTCTTCATAGGCTTCGCGCAGACCGTCGGCGAGGGATTTCGCCATGAAGTCTCCGACCACGAGCACCGTCTTGGCGTCGTCGGATTTCGCGGTCTCGACGGGTGCGGGCGCCGGCGCGGCGGGCGCGCGCTTGCGGGAACGCGAGGGGCTGGCACGGCGCGGGCGCTCGCGCGCGGCCGGTTCGCGGCGGATGACGCGTCGCTCGATCCGCTGCGGCGTACGGCGGCGTTCGATCCCGTTGCCGAACAACATGTCCAGGATCGTTCGCGGCCGCTGCTGCGCCTCGGCCGGAGTGCTGGCGAGAGGAAGCGAGGTGAGGAGAAGGGCGAGCGCAAGAAGCATCGCCCCAAGGCCGCGGACGCCCAGAAGCCGGGAAGCGGTCGGCCCTCTCTCCTTTGTCCAGTTGCGGGTCATATTGGCGGCTGTCCCCTTGTCTCAGATGCCGGCCGGTCGTCCCGCTCCCGCCCTGAGACAGTGCGGGCGAGCGACGACTGCTTGTGGCACGCCGCCGCCCTCCCGTTTCGACCGCTGTACCCTAACGATTTCGCAGGAAGTCGAGAAGCGCTTTCGAAGCGTTGCCATCCTTGGGCAGGCCGGCTCTTTCCTGCAACGCCATGATGGCGGCTTTCGATCCCGAACCGATCTTACCATCGATCTTGCCGTCATAAAGGCCGTAACGGCTGAGATGGCGCTGCAATTCGTAGCGCTCGTCGGAACTGAGCGGCTTGTAGCCGCGGGGCCAGTCGACCCGCAGACCGTCATAACCGCCGATCCGGTCGCCAAGCAGACCGACGGCGAGGGCGTATTTGTCGGCGTTGTTGTAGCGTTTGAGGACGAAGAAGTTCTTGGTCATCAGGAAGGCGGGGCCGTTGTCGCCGGCCGGACGCACGAGATTGGCGCGCTCGCCGCCATCCGGGAACGGCCGCCCGTTGGCCCGGCGGAAGCCGAGATTGGCCCATTGGCCGATCGTCTTGTTGTCGCGCTCGAGCTTGCCGCGATACTGGGCGGGTACGATCACCTCGTAGCCCCAGGTGCGGCCGGACTGCCAGCCATTCTTGCGCAGAAGGTTCGCGGCCGTCGCGAGCGCATCGGGCACCGACTTCCAGATATTGGCATGGCCGTCGCCATCCATGTCTGCGGCATAGGCGAGATAGCTCGTGGGAATGAACTGGGTGTGGCCCATGGCCCCGGCCCAGGAGCTCGTCAGATCGCGCGGCGCGACGTGCCCGGCCTGGACGATCTTCAAGGCGGCGACGAGCTGCTGGCGCGCGAATTTCGCACGACGCTTGTCGTAACAGGCCAGCGTGGCGAGCGCCTGAGGCAGGCTCTTCATGACGTCCTGGCGCTCCAGTGTCGCGCCGTAATTCGATTCCATCGACCAGATGGCGAGCAGGATGTCGCGATCGACGCCGAACTGCCGTTCGATCCGGTCGAGCCAGCTGTCGTAGCGCGCACGCAGCGCCTGGCCTTTGGCGACCTGCTCGTCGTTCACGCGATTGTCCAGATAGTCCCAGACCTGGTCGCGGAATTCCGGCTGGTATTTGGCCTTTTCGAGAACGTCTCGATCAGGGCCGTTCACGCCCGCGAAGCTGGCACGAAAGATGTCGCGACGCACGCCGCTGTTTGCGGCAGCACTCTCCAGATTCTGGACGCACCGGTCGAATGTGGCGTCCGCTTTGGCAGGTTGAAATCCGGCCATCAGCGCTGAGAAAGCCAGAAGGCTG
The DNA here is from genome assembly GCF_024359545.1 of Jiella marina. GTDB lineage: Bacteria > Pseudomonadota > Alphaproteobacteria > Rhizobiales > Rhizobiaceae > Jiella. Next base: position 296,994 of record NZ_JAKQZG010000006.1, on the reverse strand, counting down.
GTGGCGGCGAGACGTGTCAGAGTCATCATCGTCCTTGGCTGTCGCATGTCATCCATCTCGAATGTTCCCATTCTGGAACAGAAGGAAGGCGATTCTGCAGCAGACTCATTAACGTTTCGATAACCATGTTCTTTGCGCTCGGCCGGCGTGCCTGCCGGCCCCGCGAGGCCATCGCTCCGCCCGAGATTCGACGGGGAGAACGTCCGGGGTGCCGCAGGCCAAGACTTCTGCCGCCCCTTTACTATGTGTCGCAGTCAGGAAACCATCGGCCTAGATTCGTGCTACCGCTTGCGCCGCACTCGATCCACGTCGAGCCAAATCGTCAGTTATTAGGAGATCCGTTCGATGAAGAAGGTCCGCAAAGCCGTATTCCCCGTCGCAGGCCTCGGGACACGGTTCTTGCCGGCGACGAAGTCGATCCCCAAGGAGATGCTGACGGTGGTCGACCGGCCGGTCATCCAGTACGTGGTCGACGAGGCCATCGAGGCCGGGATCGACCATCTGATCTTCGTGACCGGACGCAACAAGGGCGTGATCGAAGACTATTTCGACATTCAGGTCGAACTGTCCAACACACTCGCAGAACGTGGCAAGACCGAGCAACTCGCCCTCCTCGACGCGCTTCAGCCGGCGCCGGGCACGGCCAGCTTCACCCGCCAGCAGGCGCCGCTCGGCCTTGGCCACGCCATCTGGTGCGCCCGCGACCTCGTCGGCAACGAGCCTTTCGCCGTTCTCCTGCCGGACATGATCATGCAGGCCGAGAAGGGCTGTCTGGCCGAAATGGTCGCGCTCTACGAAAAGACCGGCGGCAACGTGATCTCGGTCGAGGAATGTGATCCGAACGAGACCGAGAAATACGGCATCGTCGGAAAAGGCGAAGAGGTCGGCAACGGCTTTACCATCACGGGCATGGTGGAAAAGCCGAAACCCGCCGACGCCCCGTCGAACTATTCGATTTCGGGGCGATACATTCTGCAGCCGGAGATCTTCGACATCCTGGCCACCCAGGAAAAGGGCGCCGGCAACGAGATCCAGCTGACCGACGGCATGCTGAAGCTTGCCGACGAGCAGCCCTTCGCGGCCTATCCGTTCACGGGCCGGACTTTCGACTGCGGCTCCAAGGAAGGCTTCATCGAAGCCAATGTGGCCTTCGCCCTCTACCGGCCGGACATTCGCGACAAGGTCGTCGGCAACATGGAAAAGCTGATGAAGACCGTGAAGCCTGCCAATGGCGGCTGACCGGTCAGGCGGCGGCTTTGCCTTCTAACGCTGGTATTTCAGACCAAGCTGCACCGTGTCGGCGGTGTAGCGGTCGGTCGGGTCGATCGCGAAGGCCCGGCGATGATTGTAGCTTCCGGTGACGGCGAGGGAGCGGTTGATCCAGGTGGTGAAGCCCGCCTCTCCCGTCAGAAGCAGAATGTCCTCATCCGGCAGGCTCGAATTCTCGTAGCCGAGCTTTCCCACCGCCGTCAGCGTGGTACGGGCCGTGAGATCGTGGGCGACACCCAGCGAGGTCTCGTAGTTCGTCGTGACCGATTGGCCGGTCAGTTCCGGCGCGAAGCTCGTGCGCGCGGCCAGGGTCACGTCGGTGCCGCGCTGGGCTGACCAGACGAGGCTTGCATCGAGCGTCGGGGCGCCGGTTGTGGCGACGCCGTCGTCGTCCGGCATGTTCCAGGCGTAGCCCAGCGCGATCTCGCCGACGAGCTTTTCGTTCATGTCGAGGCTGACGCCGCCGCGGATCGCTGGCAGCCACGAGTTCCGCCCAGGCTCGCTCGAGGAGGGCGGCACATCGACGTCGTGAATACGCCGACCGAGACTGGCCGACACGAACGGTTTCAGCCGGGGAGAAATCTCGTAACCGGTTCTGAGGCTTGCCGTCAGCGTGGTGTAGTCCTCGTCGACACTGCCATTGGGCAGGTCGAAATAGGCCTTGCGCGCCGCCGTCAGCGTCCCCGAGACGGTGACGGGATTGAAGTCATGGGACAGTTCGGCCGCGAGCGAACCGTCGAGCACATGGGCCTTCCCGGACAGGGCGATCGTGTTGACCACGTCGGAATAGTCCTCGCGCTGGTAGTCGAGCGCGCCGCGGAACGTTGCGGTGGTCGTGCGGGAGAGGTCGAGCCGCAGCCGCCCATCGGCGCCGCCGCTCGGATCGTTGCGTGTTTCGCCGGCGAAGTTGCGGCGGTAGGTGAAGCGGCTGTTGAATTCGGCCTCGTGCCGCGACCAGTCGGACAGGAGCCGCGACGACAGGGTCGTCTCGGTGAAGAAGCCGTTTTCGGACAGCGCGTCCGAGCCGATATTGTTGGTGACGCCAGCGGTCTGGATCAGTTCGGGATAGAACAGGAACCGCCCGACCCGGATTCCCACCGGCGCAAACGGGTCGTCCTCGGTGCGGTTGAGCCGCTTGATCCGGTCGATCGCCTCGTTGGCCTGGTTGCGTCGCAGGCTGGAATCGGCGGCCAGCGCCTCGTCTGCGATGCCGGCCGCGAGCGGCGGATTGGCCGGCTTGGGCAGGTCTTCCCGGCGCTTCGTTCCTCCGGTTTCCAGAAGATCACGATCCTCTGTCGCATTCACCGACCGTTGCGGTTTGGCGCGCTTGGTGGAAGTGGAGCCGACGGCCGGCGTAGCGGGATTGGTCTCGTTCCTGTCGAAAAGATTGAAGCTGCGCTGGGGTTCGGGAGGTGGGTTGTCTTCGGCCTCGCGCTCGGCGAATTCGTCCTCGAGCCGGGGATCGGCAACCTGGCGCAGATCCGGACGCGCCGGTCTGTTCTTGTCGGGGGCGACGATCTCGGCATTCGACATGGCGCCCAGCGCCTCGATCAGGGAGGCGTCAGGCTTGGCCTGGCGCAGGCGTTCCGACGCTGCCGCATTGTTGCGAAGCTCGCGCGTATCGAGATCCTGAGCAGGGGCGCGGCTGGCCAGCGCCGCCAGTGCCACCATCGAGGCGAAGCTCAGCCCGGCAATTCGTCCTCGCTTGGCCTGACCTTTCATTTGCGCACTGCCCGCTTCCTGCTCGTTCGCCGGTCGAACCGACGAAAATCTCGGTCCGAGACGATTGCATGCGTCCCATGGAAGGAGATTGTTGCAGATTCGTCACGTCCGGCATCAGAAACTATGCGCTCATGGTTGCGCGAAACCGGAATCGGGCGCCTTGTCCCCTTGAGGCCATGTTTCGCGCCGATAGGCCGCACCGAGCGGAAAGGCGTCGATCGAGTCGTCCTTCGCGATTGTCATAGCCGGCCGACGTGAATTCCGCGGATGTCGCGATGCCGGCCGTCTTGTGATCCTCCGGCACGGCTGCGCCGGAACACCAAGAAGAACGAGAACCAGTGATGACGCCCATTCGAGTTGCTCCGATCATGTCCGAAACACCCGCGTCGGCTTCCGTTTCCGCCCTGCGGACCATCGAGACGGAGATCGATGCGCTGAAGGCGCTTGCCGCCGCCCTGAAGACGGACATGATCGCGAGCTTCGAGCGCGCCCTCGACTTGATCGCCGGGATCGAAGGCCGGCTGATCGTCACCGGCGTCGGTAAGAGCGGGCACATCGGCACGAAGATCGCGGCGACTTTCGCATCCACCGGCACGCCCTCCTTCTTCGTTCATTCGGCCGAGGCGAACCATGGCGATCTGGGCATGATCGGAAAGGACGACGCGATCCTCGCCCTATCATGGTCCGGCGAGACCGCCGAACTCCAGGGCATCGTCGCCTATTCGCGCCGCTTTCGCATTCCGCTCATCGCTTTGACCTCGCGTCCGGAATCCACGCTCGCGCGCGAAGCGGATGTCTGCCTCGTGCTGCCGCGGGTGACCGAGGCGTGCCCGCTTGGTCTCGCCCCGACATCGTCCTCCACCATGCAATTGGTGATCGGCGACGCGCTCGCCGTGGCGCTTCTGGAACGCCGCGGCTTCAGCCCCGACGATTTCCACGTCTTCCATCCGGGCGGTCAGCTCGGTGCGAGCCTGAAGCATGTCGGCGACTTCATGCATACCGGCGAGGCGATCCCGCTCGTGGCCTCCGGCACGCTGATGTCGGAAGCGATCATCACCATATCGCGCAAGGGCTTCGGCTGTGTCGGCGTCGTCGGCGAGGATGGCCGCCTGAAGGGCATCATCACAGACGGTGACCTGCGTCGCCATCTCGATCCCGCCCTCCTGTCGCGGACGGTTGACCAGGTTATGACCGCCGACCCCAAGACCATCAAGCCGGATACGCTCGCCGTCGCCGCGCTGGAGACGATCAACGCCTTGAACATCACCGCGCTGATGGTCCTGCGCGAAGGCCGGCCGGTCGGCATCGTCCACCTGCACGATCTGTTGCGGCTCGGCGTCGCCTGAAATCTGAAGGACGGCGAAGAACCGGCTGGCAATCAGGCGTTCCTGCGGCGCCCGCCGACCTCGTCGATGTGGTTGAGCATGTCGGCGGGATCTTCGTAGACGCGGAACGCACCCGCGCGCTGCAATTCCTCCGCGCCGTAGCCGCCGGAGAGGAGCCCGACGCCCAGCGCACGGCAGCGCTGGGCCGCGAGCATGTCCCAGATCGAATCGCCGATCACCAGGGAGTTGTTCGTCGCCACGCCGAGACGCTCGGCCGCGGCGACGAACAGGTCCGGCTCGGGCTTGGCGAACTCGACATCGTCGCGTGTGATGATCGGGACGCCGGAGGCCTCGATGTCGAGCCGGGCGAGATTCTGCTCCGCAGTCTCCATGCGGCCGCTGGTGGCGATCGCCCAGGGAATGGACTCCGCGCTCAATGTCTTGAGCAGTTCCTTCGCGCCAGGCAGCGGCAGCACGCTGTCCGAATACTGGCGATAGGCCTCGGCATGCAGCTTGCGCAGCCGCTCGCGGCGCTCCTCGGTGATCTCCTCGCCGATTTCGCGCAGCAGCTGATTCGTGAACAATCCGCCGCTCATCCCGATCTTGCGATGGATGCGCCAGACCGAAAGGGCGATGCCCTCCTGATCGAGGGCGTCCTTCCAGGACAGGACGTGCTGGTAGACGCTGTCGACCAGCGTCCCGTCCAGATCGAAGAGAAAGGCTGGCTTGGAATACATCTCGACCTCAAGAAGCGCGAGCGAAGGGCAGCAGTCCGGCGCCGGCGGAAGACGAAGCGCGGTACTGCATGTCCCGATCAGCCGGATGTAGGGGCCGGGCGGGCTTTCTCTATCGCGAGCGATCGTTTTGTTCGGCCGCGCTGCCTTTCGGGTCTCGGACCAACGATGAGGACGACCCCGGGTGCTTTCGAGGCCGGCGCGGGGCCTCGGTCCGGCCCGCCGCTTCGGGGCCGTGACGAAGTCTTTGCGAAAAGGCCGATATCGGCGCTGGACAGCGAGAGGAAGCTTTTCTATAAGGCCGCCACTCGCTGCAGCGGCGGACCCGTTCGGGGCCATTCAGACCGCTTCGCAGCCGGGCCCAGGTAGCTCAGTTGGTAGAGCATGCGACTGAAAATCGCAGTGTCGGTGGTTCGATTCCGCCCCTGGGCACCACGAGCATTTCCATCAGATCAATTTCGCTGTTCGAGTCACCGGGTTCAAGCTCACCTCGAAATTTGCTTGTGAAGTTCCCGTCGGTTTTTTCTCGAAGGGCACCGACGCCATCCGTGCGCGGTTTGTCGTCGTCCATCGTGGCGGCAGGGATTGTCTGAACGATGCAACAAGTGCGCGGCGGTTCGCGATCAGTGCCGGACGGCCGCCTGGGCGAGGAGCCCGCGCTTCGGGCTTGCGGGCAGTTCGGAGCGGTCGATCGCGTCATCCATGACGAGCTGGAAGCGCGCGTCCCGCACGAAGGTCTGCAGCAGCGCGACGAGGACCGCGATCGTCACCCATTCGCCGGGGCAGCGATGGTTCACTTCATGGTCGCCGCCGCCCTGCGGGATCAGGTCGAAAGCCGTCGGACAGCGGTCGAGGAAGCGCTCGGGCAGGAATTCGTCCGGCTGGGCGTAGAGCCGCGGATCGCGATTGGTGCCGTAAAGGTCGAGCAGAAAGAAATCACCGGCGGCGAATTCACGCCCGCGCCATGAAAACGGCTGGCGGGCGATGCCGCCGAGAAAGGGAAAGAAGGGATAATACCGCCGCACTTCCTGAATGAAGCTGCGGGCGAAATCCTCGTCTTCGGCAAGGCGTGAACCGTCTTCGACATGGTTCGCCAGCGCGTCGACGGCAAACACCATGAAGCGTGCGATCGCGACCACTGGCCTCAGAATATTGAGGAGTTCCACCGCGCAGACCTCCGGCGTCAGCAGATGGCCGTGCGCGTCCCGGTGCCAGGCGACCGTGGCAAGCGCGCAGTCCCGGGGTGGATGGATGAAGCCGAGACGGGTCTGGTCCACCTGCCGGCGCACGATCTGCTCGGCCTTCCGCCGTCGCCCGCGGGCGACCCAGTTGGCGGGGCCGATCGTTCCCGATTCCTCGATCATCGCGGCGAGTTCGCCGATCAGCCGTTCCCGTTCGCTGCGCGCGAGGTCGAGGCCCGCCCAGCGAATGACCGTTCGTCCAAGGATGGTCCGGAACTCGTCATGCAGGCGGACGCGGCGTCTGAGCTCCCAGTTCACGGCCGTGCGCCGCAATTCATGGGCGGCGCGCGTGGCGATTTCATCGGCTTTCTCGGGCGTGAGCAGGTGGAGGAACATCGCCTTGCGATGACGGTGCTCGGCGTCGTCGAGCGTCGCGACACTGCCTTCGTCCTGAAGGAGCCGCAGCGTCGAGGTGGGCAGGGCGCCCCGACGGGTCATCCGGCCCGGCGCATAGAACATCTCGGCCGCCTCCGCGCCGAGCATGCAATAGGCCTTCTTGCCGAGGAGCCGGGTCTCGAAGATGTCGCTGCCGAAGCGTGCGCATCGCGTTCCGATGAAGTCATACCCCTCGCGGTAAAGGGCGAGGGTGGCATCGATCGTGTGCTCTTTGGGTATGTCCGTCATGCCCGTCCAGATAGGGTGAGGTGTCTCGCGCGCGAGACGGCTTGCGGGCATGGAATGTTTGGTCGACCAAGCGTTTGCGGAACCACGTCTTTGGTGCCACTTTGGGGATCTCAGAGACCCTCGGCGAGACAGTGCCGGCCGAGTTCGCTCAAGCTGCGGTGTCCGCAAAACGCCAGCGTCAGATCGAGTTCGGCCGCCAGATTGTCGATGACGGCAGCAACGCCGGCCTGCCCGTCGAGTGCAAGACCCCAGACATAGGGGCGACCCAGGAGCACGGCCGAGGCGCCGAGGCACAGCGCCTTGACGATGTCCGAGCCCGTCCGGATTCCGCTGTCGAAGAGCACCGGCACGTGGCCTTCGACGGCCTCGACGATTCCTGGCAGCGCATCGAGAGCTGCGATCGCGCCGTCTACCTGGCGTCCGCCATGGTTGGAGACGATGATGCCGGAAGCGCCATGCTGAAGAGCGAGCTTCGCGTCGTCAGGATGCAGGATGCCTTTCACGAGGATGGGCAGTCGCGTCCAGCTCTTCAGGCGCTCGAGATCGGCGAAGGTGAGGTCCGGGGGGCGCGAATAGATCGCGACGAAACGGCGGATCGCTTCGGCGAGATCACCGATCGGCCGTCCTTTCGCCACGCCGCGTCGGCGGGTGGTCAGCATCTCGGCGAGGGATCGGAGCGCGCCGAGGCCCGGCCGACCCGGCTTGATGGACGAAGTATTCTCGTCCACGACCGCGACAAAGGCTTCGTCGCTCAGATAGTTGGCGATGCCGCGACCGCGCAGGAAGGGCAGATAGCCGAGGTCGAGGTCGCGCGGCCGCCAGCCGAGCTGCGTCGTGTCGAGGGTGAGCACGATCGCTTCGTATCCGGCCTGCTCCGCGCGCTTGACGAAACTCTCGGCGACCTGGTCGTGCATTGACCAGTAGAGTTGGAACCAGCGGGGCGCGTCGCCCATGGCGGTGGCGATGTCCTCGAGCGGCGAGCACGCCTGACTGGAGGTGATGAAGGGAACGCCGGCCTTGGCCGCCGCGCGGGCCGCGGCGAGGTCGGCGTCGCGATGCGCCATGTCGAGAACGCCGATCGGGGCGAGCAGCAAGGGAAGCGGAAGTCTTCGCCCCAGAATATCGACGGAGAGATCGCGGTGCCTGACATCGCGGCCCATGCGCGGAATCAGCTTGCGGCGATCGAAGGCGGTGCGGTTTGCCGCCATCGTGGTTTCGAGTCCTGCACCGCCGCCGAGATAGGCTTGGGCTTCTGCGCCAAGAGCGCGGAGCGCCTTTTCCTCCAGCCTGTCGGGCCGCGTCGGAATGGCTTCCCGCCGCGCCACCAGGCCGGAGGAATAGATCCGGGACTGCCTCAGTCTGCCGATCGGGTCCATTGCCGTCCGATCCTCGCCCTGCCGTCCGAGCCGCCGATGCGGCGACACACGTTGGAGGGAAGCTATGGCGGAAGCGGAGCGGCGCCAACATCAGGCGATGGTGCCGCCTCGATAGCATCAGTCCTCCCGGGGCGCCGCGGTGGGCTCGCCAATCCCCATCAGCGCCTGGACCGCCCGGAGGGAGTTCAATCGCACCGGACCGGACAGGGCGAGGATGCCGAAGGGCCGATCATCCTTGCCGATCGGCAGGGCGCCGACGTCTTCCTGAGCCATCCGTGTGTGTCGAGAGTTCGTATATGGCGAACGGCCGTTCATGATTTGATGACGATTCGTCACGCTACGCCCTCTGCCGCCCGCAAGCCGGCTCGCATATGTTGGCGGGCAAGGAATTGACGGAGAAAACCATGAGCCTTTCTCTTGCAGGCATCCATCATCTGACGGCGATCACCGCCGACGCTCCGGGCAATCTTGCCTTCTATACGAAGGTCCTCGGGCTCAGGCTGGTCAAGAAGACCGTCAACCAGGACGACACCTCGGCCTACCATCTCTTCTACGCCGACGGCCTGGCGACGCCGGGTACCGACATCACCTTTTTCGACTGGCCGGCGCCCCGCGAACGGCGCGGTACCAATGCGATCGTCGCCACCGGACTGCGGGTGAGCGGCCAGAAGAGCCTGGAATTCTGGCGGAAACGGCTTCTGGAAGCCGGTGTTGACGCGGCCGAAATCCGTGTGCTGGACGGGCGGGCGAGCCTCGATTTCCAGGATGCGGAAGGCCAGCGCTTGCGACTGGTGGACGACGGCGGCCAGGGCGAGGCCAATCCCTGGGACGGCAGCACGGTGCCGCCGGAGCATCAGATCCGCGGGCTCGGGCCGATTGTCCTGTCCGTTCCGGATCTGGGGCCGACCGAGGCCGTGCTCACCGTGTTGATGAACATGAAAAAGGTCCGCAGCTACGAGGAAGCCGGATCGACGGTTCATGTCTTTGCGATGGGTGAGGGGAGACCTGCTGCGGAAGTCCATGTCGCAGTGGAGCCACATCTGCCCCGCGCTGGTCAGGGCGCCGGCGGCGTTCATCACGTGGCGTTCCGGACCGAGAATACCGAGACGCTTTCGGCCTGGGCTGAGCGAGTCCGCGAGTACCGCGTGCCGTCGAGCGGCGAGGTGGAACGATACTATTTCCGCTCGCTCTATTTCCGCGAGCCGAACGGAATCCTCTTCGAGATCGCCACGGACGGTCCGGGTTTTGCAGTCGACGAGCCGCTCGAGAGTCTTGGTGAGAGCCTGTCGCTGCCACCCTTCCTTGAGCCGAAGCGGGCCGTTATCGAATCCAATCTCAAACCGCTTGCCTGACGGAGACCGAGATGACCGAAATCGCGCTTCCCGCAGCTCTGACAGGCCAGGAGCTCATCGCCGCCGGGTCTCCGCCTGACGAGGCTCGTCTGGCCGTGGTCTGCATCCATGGTCGTGGCGCGTCCGCCGAAGACATCATCGGGCTTGCCGACGCCTTCGATCTCGACCGGGTCTTCTACGTGGCGCCTCAGGCTCCCGGCGGAAGCTGGTATCCGGCGCGTTTCACCGAGCCGCTGGAATCCAACGAACCATATCTGACCCGAGCGCTGCAGCGCATCGACGATATCCTCGCCGCACTCAGGCAAAGCGGTTTTTTCAGCGATCGGCTGGTGCTTGCCGGCTTCTCGCAGGGCGCGTGTCTGTCTCTCGAATATCTCGCCAGGAATGCCGGCAGCGTTGCTGCGGTTCTCGGCTTCAGCGGCGGGCTGATCGGCCCGGACGCGAGCCAGCGGCCGGAGACGGAAAGTCTTGCCGGAACGAAGGTCTTCATGGGCTGCAGCCAGGCGGACCCCTTCATCCCCGCTCTCCGGGTGATGGAGACCGAGCGCCATCTTGTCGATCGCGGCGCGGAGGTTTCGGTGAAGTTCTATCCGGAGCCCGGCCATACTATCAACGCTGACGAGATCGCCCGTGCAGTTGCGATTCTCGAGGCAGTCGGCTGAGCCGGCAATAGACCGAACCCTCTTCGGCGGAGTCGCGCCGGCGGCCGATAGGTCTTCTTGCAAGGCCTCGCGGCACCGGACGGCAATGGGCTGCGGCGATCTCGTCGTTTCGCCGCCGTGCCTGGAGGGCTGGCGCCTCAGGCGACGGCGTCGAAGAGGGCCAGCACCGCAGGGGCCACTTCCACCTCCGGGGCAAACTGCCGCCGCCAGTCCGGCGATCCGGCAGCCCGCAGGCGAATGGATAGCGAGTCGGATCGTCCCTTGCCGCGAAGCGTGACCTTCGTCGAGGTCAGGCCGGCATGAACGATCCGCGCCACGGCGGCTTCGAGCCGGGTCTCGTCGTCGATAAGTGCGGCCGAAAGATGGGTCCGGCCAGCGCTCGGGGCGAAATACCGCGCCGTGCGGGACAGGTCGTCGGCTTCCATGTTCATGGCGACGATCGAGAGATCATGTCCGAGCAGCATGACCGGGGTGTTGACCTCGTCCCAGGCCGTCTCGATCACGGATTGGTGCGGCTGGTCGGGCGATCCGAGCGTGTGCGAAACGACGAACGCGTTGACGAGCTCGTCCGACATCTTCTGGAGCAGCGTGACCACAGCAGGCAGAAAGCGGCTCCGCTCCTGTCGTGACACGGTGATCGTCAGAAGCCAGACCTGCTGCGCGCAGTCGTGAAGCACGAGACCGGTCCCCGCGACATCGCCGGGCGCGTCCCAGTCATGGGGAGCCAGGCAATCCCACTCGCCGATGCGGAAGAGCGTTCCCGGCGTCAGGCCGACATGGCGTTCGATCAGCCAGTCGCCGACGCCAAACAGGGGCTCTCGGCGATTGGCCACGGAAAGGGCGCGATGGGCGTGAAAGCTCCGCCGAGCGACGTCCCGATCGACGCATTCCAACCGCGCTTCAACGCCCGGTAGGACGTCCTCGATTGCTGACAGCAGCGAGGGCCAGAGCGACGGGCATAGAGCGGCATGGCCGAGACACTCGCGGACGAGGTCCAGACGACCTGGAAACTGAAGTAACATCTAGCAATGCCATATCTAAGCCCCGTCAGGATGATTCCACTGTAGGCACGAAATGGCAAGATGAAATGCAGGGGCGGACCGCACTCTGATGAGATCACGAACGCGTTATTATGCATTGCGAACGAATTTGAAGTCCGGTTGGCGGCATATGGCGCAAGACTTCTTCTTGCACTGTCTGCAATCCCGTCACTGCAAATAGCATAGAGCGCCGCCGGACCTTCTGGTCGAGCATCGTCTTCCAAGGGGCGAGGCCTGTAACATCGACTTTGGGCGGCGGGTCGACCCCCGCGACCGGAGGATTGTCGGCGAAGGGTCTCGCGATGGCTTGATACCCGGACCAAAGGGGCGTATATCAGCCTTCAAGTTCTCTGCGGTGATGTCGAGAGAGTGGGTCCGACCGGTCCCGCTCTTTTTTGTTACTTGGCCACCGTCAGAAATAAAAAATTACGCTTCATGCCCGCTTCAAAGGGGATTTCGAGGTCCCGAGGGCGCCGGGCCATGTCTTCCATGGCTCTGGTCCCGCTGGCGGCTCCTTCACGGAAGAGGTGAGGGCATCGAAGCGCGCACTGGAATGAAGATCTCGCAGAGGTAACGTGAACCGACCGGATATGCGCATCGTCAAGGAACAGGGTCTGGAGGCCAAGATCGCCGCTGCCATCGAGCCGACGGTGGAGCAGCTTGGCTACCGGCTGGTGCGGATTCGGGTCTCGGGTCTGAACGGAATGACGGTCCAGGTCATGGCCGAGCGGCCCGACGGGACGATGACGGTCAATGACTGCGAAGCGGTTTCACGGGCCCTGTCGCCGGTTCTCGATGTCGCCGACCCGGTCGATCGCGCCTATCATCTGGAGATCTCGTCTCCCGGCATCGATCGGCCTCTGGTCCGCAAGGGCGATTTCGAGGCCTGGGCCGGCTTTTTGATGAAGGTCGAGACCAGTCGACTGATCAATGAGCGCAAGCGGTTCCGCGGCAAGGTCGTGGCCGTCTCCGACGATGCGATCCGCATCGAGCGCGATCAGCCCGCCTATGGCGAGCCCGCGAGCGTCGAGATCCCTTTCGACGCCATCGGCGAAGCGAAGCTCATTTTGACGGACGATCTGATCGAGGCCGCGTTGAAGGCGGAGAAGGCCGCGCGCAAGCGCCGCGGCGAGAGCGAGAATTTCGAAGACGCCGACCAGGCGGACAGCACCGAGGGGGCGGCGGGAACCCGCCACCACTGAACGGACGACAACAAACGATGCGCATCGGGTTTTCCGGCTGAGGCCGGCCCGGCGCGAGGGCTCGGATGATCGCCCCGGACGGGTGAGGGCGAGAGCCCCAATGAGGAGAGAAACAATGGCAGTCAGTGCGAACCGGCTCGAGCTTCTGCAGATCGCGGACGCCGTTGCGCGGGAAAAATCGATCGATCGCGAGATCGTCATCGGCGCCATGGCCGACGCCATTCAGAAGGCCGCCCGTTCGCGCTACGGGCAGGAAACGAACATTCGCGTCGACATCAACACCAAGACCGGCGAGATGAAGCTGCAGCGGCTTCTCGAAGTGGTCGAGGACGTGGAGAACCCGGCGACGCAGATCTATCTCGAACTCGCCCGCGACAAGAACCCCGACGCCGAACCCGGCGACTTCATCGCCGAGCAGCTGCCGCCGATGGATTTCGGCCGGATCGCGGCCCAGTCGGCCAAGCAGGTCATCGTGCAGAAGGTGCGCGAGGCCGAGCGCGACCGGCAGTATGACGAGTTCAAGGACCGGGTGGGCGAGATCGTCAACGGCACGGTCAAGCGCGTCGAATACGGCAATGTGATTGTCGATCTCGGGCGCGGCGAGGGCATCATCCGTCGCGACGAGCAGATTCCGCGCGAGGCCTTCCGCTATGGCGACCGCGTGCGCGCCTTCATCTATGACGTGCGCCGCGAGCAGCGCGGCCCGCAGATCTTCCTGTCGCGGACCCATCCGCAGTTCATGGCGAAGCTGTTCACCATGGAAGTGCCGGAAATCTACGACGGCATCATTACCATCAAGGCAGTGGCGCGCGATCCCGGCTCGCGCGCCAAGATCGCGGTGGTTTCCTCCGATTCCTCCGTCGATCCGGTCGGCGCCTGCGTCGGCATGCGCGGCTCGCGCGTCCAGGCGGTGGTCGGCGAACTCCAGGGCGAGAAGATCGACATCATCCCCTGGTCGCCGGATGCCGCCTCCTTCCTCGTCAACGCTCTGCAGCCGGCGGAAGTCGCCAAGGTGGTGCTCGACGAGGACGCCGAGCGGATTGAAGTCGTTGTGCCGGATGACCAGTTGTCTCTGGCGATCGGCCGTCGCGGTCAGAACGTGCGGCTTGCCTCGCAGCTCACCGGCTGGGATATCGACATCCTGACCGAGGAGGAAGAATCCCAGCGCCGCCAGAAGGAATTCCAGGAGCGTTCCGACACTTTCATGGAGGCGCTCAACGTCGACGAGATGGTCGGCCAGCTTCTCGCCTCGGAAGGCTTCACCTCGGTCGAGGAAGTGGCCTATGTCGATCAGGACGAGGTCGCGTCGATCGAAGGCTTCGACGACGACACCGCCGCGGAGATCCAGGCGCGTGCGCGCGAATATCTGGAGCGGCGTGAAGCCGAACTCGACCAGCGCCGCAAGGATCTCGGGGTTGCCGACGATCTCAAGGAGATCCCCGGCCTGACCACGGAAATGCTCGTGGCGCTCGGCGAGGACGACGTGAAGTCGCTGGAAGATTTCGCCGGTTGCGCGGCCGACGATCTGGTCGGCTGGACCGAACGCAAGGACGGCGAGACGAAGCGGTTCGCCGGGGCGCTGTCGCCTTTTGATGTGTCGCGTGCCGACGCCGAGCAGATGATCATTGCCGCGCGTCTGAAGGCAGGCTGGATCACCGAGGCGGATCTGGCGGGTCCGCAGGACGAGGAAGAGGCCGACGAAGAGGAGGTCGAGGGCGCTGCCTGAGGCATGAACGAGGCTGCCGGACTTGTTCCCGGCAGGTCGGAGTGGTTGCATGGCGCGGCAAACGGAGCACGATGCGGTGAACGAACGCACATGCATCGTATCGCGTTGCGCGATGGAGGCGGATGAACTCATCCGCTTCGTGCGCGATCCCGACGGACGGGTCGTTCCCGATCTCGCTCGAAGACTGCCGGGGCGAGGCGCGCATGTGGCGCTCAGCCGGACGGCGGTGGACGAAGCGGTCCGGCGCCGGCTCTTTGCCCGGGCGTTCCGATCGGCGGTGGAGGCACCGGACGATCTGGGTGCGATGGTCGACCGGCTTCTGGTCCGACAGGTCACCGGGTCGCTCGGGCTGGCCCGCAAGGCCCGCCAGGTGGTCACCGGTTCGGCCAAGGTCGAGGCAGTCCTGAGGGCCGGAGAAGCGGCCTGCCTGGTGCAGGCGACGGATGCGGCCGAGAACGGGCTGCGCAAGATCGAGGCGGCACGACGCGCCGGGTTGGGGGACCTGGCGACGGATGTGCGAAACTACCGATTGCTCGACGTTGACGAAATGAGTTTGGCGTTGGGTGGGGGGAATGTGATACATGCGGCCATCCTTGCCGGGGATGCGGGCTCGGCTGCACGAAAACGCTTGGAAGCGTTGGCGAAATACCGGGGCTTAAACCCCTTGACGACTGCAAGTGACGCGACGAATAGCGACCTTGCGGGTTGAGACGTGATTGGAACGATCGGGGAGCGCCTTTCGAGCGACGCTCCCGGCAAGACGAAGTGTGCGGGACTTTGCCCGCGCGGGAAGCGGAAGCGTAGATGAGCGATACCAAGTCCGGCGACGACAAGACGCTCCATGTGAGCACGAAGAAGACCCTGACCTTGAAGCCCCGCGGCGTCGAGCAATCGACGGTGCGTCAGAATTTCAGCCATGGTCGGACGAAGAACGTCGTTGTCGAGACCAAGAAGCGGCGCATTCACAAGCCGGAGGAGCGCGAGGCGGCGGCCCCCAATGTGGCGGCCGGACTGAAGCCGCGCGCACCGCAGCCGGCCGAGCCGCAGCGCGCCGAGCCCTCGGCGGAACAGACCTCGGCGAAGCCTGCCGGCACGTCGAAGGTGACGCCGCCGCCACCGCCGCTCTACAGCGGCGGACGCCCGAAGCAGATCGAGTTCGGCAGCAAGCCGGCCCAGACAGCCGCTCCGCAGGAGCCCGAAGCCGAGGCGCCCCAGACGGCGGCACCCGAAGGCGCGGAGAGCCCGGCCGTCGAGGCGAAGGCCCCGGCAGCTGCGCCCGAGCCGGAAGCCGTATCGGCACCGGCTGAAGCCGAGAAGCAGGCGCCGCCGGCGCCCGCCGAGGAGACGCCGAGCCCGGCCGCAAAGGCCGAACCGGAAGCCCCGGAGGCTGTGTCCAAGGCCTCGGCCCCGGCGCAGGCCGAGCCCGAGGCACCCAAGGCTGCGGCTCCGGCCGCCAGGCCCGCTGCGCGCGAGGCACAGGCTTCGACGCCCGCCCAGACGCGCCAGCCGCGTGGGCGCGATGACAATCAGCGTGGCGGACAGCGCGGTCAGCAGGGCGGTGGTCGCCCGGGTGACCGTGGCGGCTCGCGCGATGATCGCCGCGGCGGTGGCCAGAACGCCGGCCAGGGCCAGCGCCAGCCGCGCGGGGCCGTGCTTTCGGACCTCTCGTCACGGGAGATGGACGCACGCCGCCGGGCGCTCGAAATCGCCAAGCAGCGTGAGGTCGAGGCTCGCCGCGTCTTCCAGGAAGAGGAAGCGCGCCGCATCGCCGAAGACGAGCGCCGCCGTGCCGAACGCGAGGAATCCGAGCGTCGTCAGGCCGAGGAGCAGGCGCGTCTCGAGGCCGAGGCCGAAGCACGTCGCAAGGCCGAGGCTGAGGCCGAAACCCGCCGCAGCAACAAGCCGAAGGCCACGGCCAAGACCGAAGCAGCGCCGATGTCGCCCGCCGATGCGGAAGTCGCGGCAGCGCGTGCGGAGCGTGGCGAAGGTCGGCGCCGGCCCGTTGGCGAGGACGACGACAGCGCACGCCGCACTGCCGGCGGGCCCCGTCGTTCCACGCGTGGCGGTGCGGCCGGCGAGGCACCGAAGCCCGCGCGGCCCGATCGCGACGAGGGTCGTCGCCGGGGCAAGCTGACCCTCGACAAGGCCCTTTCGGGCGATGAGGGCGCTCGTGGACGTTCGCTCTCGTCGATCCGCCGCCGTCAGGAGAAATTCAAACGCTCGCAGCAGAGCCAGCCGCGAGAGAAGATTGCGCGCGAAGTGATACTGCCAGAGACGATCACCATCCAGGAACTCGCAAACCGCATGTCGGAGAGGTCGGTGGACGTCATCAAGTTCCTCATGAAGGAGGGACAGATGATGAAGCCGGGCGACATCATCGATGCTGATCTCGCCGAGCTGATCGCCACCGAATTCGGTCACACCGTGAACCGTGTCGCCGAATCCGACGTCGAATCCGGTATCTTCGACGTGAAGGACAATCCGGAACACCTCGTCTCGCGTCCGCCGGTCGTCACCATCATGGGCCACGTCGACCACGGCAAGACGTCGCTGCTCGACGCGATCCGCAAGACCAAGGTGGTTTCCGGCGAAGCCGGCGGCATCACCCAGCATATCGGCGCCTATCAGGTCGAGCAGAACGGGCAGAAGATCTCGTTCATCGACACGCCCGGCCACGCCGCCTTCACCGCCATGCGTGCCCGTGGTGCGCAGGCGACCGACATCGCGGTTCTCGTGGTGGCGGCCGACGACAGCGTGATGCCGCAGACGATCGAGTCCATCAATCACGCCAAGGCGGCGGGTGTTCCGATCATCGTGGCGATCAACAAGATCGACAAGCCGGAAGCCGACGCCAACAAGGTTCGCCAGGGGCTCCTCCAGCACGAGGTGTTCGTCGAATCCCTGGGTGGCGAGGTGCTCGACGTGGAGGTCTCGGCCGCCAAGGGCACCAATCTCGAAAAGCTGCTCGAAGCGATCCTGCTCCAGGCCGAAATTCTCGACCTGAAGGCCGATCCGGAGCGGACGGCCGAGGGTGTGGTCATCGAGGCGCAGCTCGACAAGGGCCGTGGTTCGGTCGCGACCGTCCTCGTCCAGACCGGGACGCTCAAGGTGGGCGACATCGTCGTCGCCGGCGACGAATGGGGCCGCGTCCGCGCGCTCGTCAACGACAAGGGCGAGCAGCTCAAGGAAGCCCCGCCGTCGATGCCTGTGGAAGTCCTCGGCATGCAGGGCACGCCGCAGGCGGGCGACCGCTTTGCCGTGGTCGAGAACGAGGGCAAGGCGCGCGAGATCGCCGAGTACCGCCAGCGTCTCGCCCGCGAGAAGCAGGTGGCGAAGTCCGCCGGCCAGCGCGGCTCGCTCGAGCAGATGATGTCGCAGCTGCAGGATACGGGCCTCAAGGAGTTCCCGCTGCTCATCAAGGGCGACGTCCAGGGCTCGATCGAGGCGATCGCCGGCTCGCTCGAGAAGATCTCGACCGACGAGGTTCGCGCCAACATCGTTCATTCGGGCGCCGGTGCGATCACCGAATCCGACATCTCGCTGGCCGCCGCGTCGAACGCCGCGATCATCGGCTTCAACGTCCGGGCCAACAAGCAGGCCCGCGAGGCGGCCGCCCGCGAGGGCATCGAGATCCGCTACTACAACATCATCTACGATCTCGTGGATGACGTGAAGGACGCCATGTCCGGCCTGTTGTCGCCGGAGCGCCGCGAGACCTTCATCGGCTACGCCGAGATCCGGGAGGTGTTCAACATCACCAAGGTCGGCAAGGTCGCAGGCTGTCTCGTCACCGAGGGCGAGGTCGAGCGTGGTGCGGGCGTACGCCTGCTGCGCGACGACGTCGTCATTCACGAAGGTACGCTCAAGACCCTCAAGCGCTTCAAGGACGAAGTGTCCAAGGTCATCAGCGGCCAGGAATGCGGCATGGCCTTCGAGCGTTACGAGGACATCCGCCAGGGCGATGTCATCGAGTGCTTCCGCGTCGAGCACGTGGCACGTACGCTCTAGGGAGCGGCGAGACAGGGAAACGACAAAACCCGGCGCAGCGTGGCTGCGCCGGGTTTTGTTCGTCTAGGGGTTCTCAAGTGAGGCAACTCGCCTGGCGGTCGGTGTTCCCGGCGATCAGTTCTGGTCGCCGCGCTCCATGGCCTGCGGCCCTCGCGGTTGGTCCGTGTCGGCGAGCGCGTGGCGATATTCGGCGGCCCGGATGGCCTGGAGGCGCTCATGGGTCGAGATCAGGGTGCGGCTGTCGCCGATCAAGTCGAGCGGAGCCAGGCCGAGATCGGCCAAGAGCCGGTCGTTCAGCTCGCTGACCGACTGGAGCCGGCGCGAGCGCTGCGGGGGTAACACGCCGCGGAAGCGACCGAACGCTCCGTTGACGAAGCCGGCGAGGCGTCGGGTCCGCTCGCTGGCGGACGGATGTGAATGGGCTTTCATCTGCTTATCCTCGATGTTTTCTGCCGAGCCCCGACGGCGGTTTCCTGGAAGACGGCCTCGTAATCCCGATCAGTTTCCGCCGTTTTTCTCAAAGAGACGATTTGGTTTCAGGCATGTTTCGAGTATGGCGGGGAGTGCGCGCCGCCACGCGGCGGAAGGCCGAGACGTTCGGTCCTTGGGCTTGAGCCTGTTACGAGTCCGGATTCCCGGCTGGAAGCGGCGGCAAGCACGAGGGAACCGAGGGGCAGCCGGAGGGGATGAGGCATGAACGCGTTCGATGAACTCGATCAGGAACTCGATCGGTGGGCCGCGGCGGGCCGGACGGTTTCCATCTGGTGGCGCGACGATGATGCGGTTGCCCCGACGGCGGAACTGACCCGTCTCATCGGTGCGGCACGTCGCAACCGGCTGCCAATCGCGATCGCCGCGGTCCCGTCGCCGATGGAAGAGGCGCTTGTCGGCGCACTCGCGGCCCCGGGGATCACGGTTCTCCAGCACGGCTTTGCGCACAAGAACCATGCCGGCACCGGCCGGCGCGCGGTCGAATGCGGCGGGGAGCGGCCCGTCGAGACCGTGATCGCCGAACTGTCAGAGGGCATGCGTGACCTGATGCGTTCCTTCGGGGCGAGTTTCCTGCCCTTCCTCGTGCCGCCCTGGAACCGCATCGATCCCAGGGTCGCGGCCATGCTGCCACAACAGGGCTATTTCGGACTCTCCTGTTTCGGCCCCCGCGCCTATG
Organism: Jiella marina; assembly: GCF_024359545.1. Lineage (GTDB taxonomy): Bacteria > Pseudomonadota > Alphaproteobacteria > Rhizobiales > Rhizobiaceae > Jiella. The sequence goes on along the minus strand of NZ_JAKQZG010000006.1, from coordinate 277,545 downwards.
GCTGCACGGGAGGCGCCGGCTCGACCGAGGATGCACCGTTCTTTCCGCCGGCCCGACTCGCGGTGATCAACGCGCATCTCGACCTTCTCACATGGAAGGGCGGGGCCGCCTTCGCCGGTCGCGAGAAGCTGATCCGGCTGGCCGCCGAACGGCTGGCCGATCGGCGCGAGGGGCGTACGGATCCGGACGAGCCGTTCGGTATTCTCACCCACCATCGCGTTCACGACGAAGCAACCTGGTCGTTTCTGGAAGAGCTTCTGGGCCGTCTCGGCTCCCATCCGGCGATACGCTTCCAGTCGATCACCGCGCTCCTCACTCAAGCGCCCTCGGCCCGATGACGGGGGCGATCGTGCGCCCCGCCGGGGCGGAGGACATCGATCCGGTGGCGGGACTGCTCCATGAATGGATGGATGCCCGCATTCCGATCGAGCAGTGGCGGCTTCTGTTGGACTACCCCTGGCGGCCTGCAGATGTGGAGCGAGGCTGGCTGGTCGAGGATCGCGGCCGCATTGTCGGATTCATGGGCACGATCTACAGTGATCGGCAGACCAGTCGGGGCGTGCGGCGTTTCTGCGATCTCTCGTCATGGTACCTGCTCGCCGACTATCGCGGCGATGGTACGGGGGACCGGCTCCTGCGCTCCGGGATGGACAAACCCGATGTCACCTACCAGACCATGACGGCGCGCCGCGCCACCGGGCGCAAGATCCGCGCGCTCGGCTTTTCAATCCTCGACGCGACGCGCAGCCTGTTTCGCCCGGCCCAGACAGGAAGCGGGCTTTCGCGCATCTATGATCCCGCCGAAATCAGCGAACGCCTGACCGAAGAGGAGCGGGTGATGCTCGATCTCCACCGGGATTTCGACATCCACCACGCGATCGTGGGAACCGACCCTCTCGATCGCGATGGCGGCAATACGGTCTGGCTGGTCTGGCAGCGCAAGCTGAAGGGCGAGGGGGTCGCCTATCACGAGATCCTTCACGCTTCGAACTACGACTTTCTATCGGCGCATGCGTCCGCAATCGCTGAAACGATCTGCGTCGGGGAAAAGGCGGTTCTGGCGGTAGACAGTCGCTGGATGAACCCCGCCGACGACCCCGGCGAGGTCGAGACGATCCCGCTGCCGCGCTGGTATCGCTCGCCCGATCTCGGCCCGCGAGAGGTCGGTCACCTTTACTCGGAAGTCCTGCTGCTCGATCAGAAGCTGCCGTAGCAGCGCCCTCAGGCGCGCCGGAAGGTGAGATAGGCCGGCGTGCGGCCCTCGCGGATGGCTTTCGCCTCATAGCGCGTGCCGGGCCAGCCGGCGAAGGGCGTGTGCCAGTCCTCGGCACGTTCGGCTGTCCAGTTGAATTCCGGATGCTCGGCCGCGTGGCGGAGCGTCCAGTTGACATAGGTGTCGATGTCGGAGGCGAAGCGGAAGAGCCCACCCGGCTCGAGCACCCGGGCGAGCCTGTCCAGATTGCGCCGGTTCACGAAGCGGCGCTTGAAATGCCGCTTCTTCGGCCAGGGGTCGGGATAGAGCAGATCGACACTTGCCAGCGAGGCATCCGGCAGCCAGTCCAGGAGAATCGTGGCATCGTCCTGAAACAGGCGAAGATTGGGCCGCGGCTGATCGTCGAGAGCCGAGAGAAGCTTCGCCATGCCGTTGACGAAGGGCTCCACGCCGATGAAGCCGGTCTCCGGCTCTTCGCCGCTGCGATGCAGCAGATGTTCGCCGCCACCGAAGCCGATCTCCAGGCGCGTCGCCTCGACCGGCACAGGAAAGAGCTCCGTCAGATCGGCCGGTGCCGGTCCGGTGGGATCTATGGCGAGGGTCGGAAGACGATCTTCAAGCAGAGCGGCCTGCCGAGGCCGGAGCTTCGGTCCCTTGAGCCGGCCGAAGAATGCTTCGCGGCGGCGTTCGGGATGGCCGCTGTCGACCATGGCGTCGGGCTCCGATCGGTTCTTGCGTTGTTGATGGTCTTGAAAAAGCAAAGCCTCCCGGCCCGTGGGGCCGAGAGGCGGAAGAGAACTTGAAGAGCCGGTCAGTTCTTGAGCGCGGCCTTGAGCTTGGAGGCCAGATCCGTCTTCTCCCAGGAGAAGGAACCGTCGCGGCCGGCCTTGCGGCCGAAATGACCGTAGGCGGCCGTCTTGGCGTAGATCGGCTTGTTGAGATCGAGGTGTTTGCGGATGCCCGTCGGCGAAAGGTCCATCGTCGCGCGGATCGCCTTCTCGACCTCGACCTCGGAAACGCCGTTCTTGCCGGTGTCGTGCAGGTTCACATAGACCGAAACCGGCTGGGCGACGCCGATGGCGTAGGCGAGCTGGATCGTGCACTTTTCGGCCAGATTGGCCGCAACGACGTTCTTGGCGAGATAGCGGGCGGCATAGGCCGCGGAACGGTCGACCTTGGTCGTGTCCTTGCCGGAGAAGGCGCCGCCGCCATGGGGCGCCGCGCCGCCATAGGTGTCGACGATGATCTTGCGGCCGGTGAGGCCCGCATCGCCATCCGGTCCGCCAATGACGAACTTGCCGGTCGGGTTGATGTACCAGACGCAGTCGTCGGCGATCGGAAGATCGCCCATAGCTTCGCGGATATAGGGCTCAACGACCTGGCGAACCTTGTTCGAATCCCAGCTCGGATCGACGTGTTGGGTCGAAAGTACGATCGACGTCACTTCGACCGGCTTGTCGTCCTCATAGCGGATCGTGACCTGGCTCTTGGCGTCCGGACCGAGCTTGGCCGCGTCACCTTCGCCCGACTTGCGGGCGGCTGCGAGCAGTTCGAGGATCTTGTGGGAGTAGAAGATCGGCGCCGGCATCAGGTCCGGCGTCTCCTTGCAGGCATAGCCGAACATGATGCCCTGGTCGCCGGCACCCTCGTCGATGTCGTTGGCGCCTTCCTGATCGCGCGTCTCGTGAGACTTGTCGACGCCCTGGGCGATGTCGGCCGACTGGGAGTGCAGGAGCACGTCGATCTTGCAGGTCTTCCAGTGGAAGCCGTCCTGCTCATAGCCGATGTCGCGGATCGCGCGGCGTGCGGCCGACTTGAAGCGCGAGGGGTTGATGACCTCATTGCCGTTCTTGTCGGTCTTCATGAGGGACGCGGGCAGGCGGACTTCGCCGGCGATGACGACGCGGTTGGTCGTTGCCAGCGTCTCGCATGCAATCCGTACAGACCAGGGATCGACGCCTTGCTTCTTGGCTTCCCGGTAGACGAGATCGACGATCTCGTCGGAAATGCGGTCGCAGACCTTGTCGGGATGACCCTCGGAGACGCTTTCGCTGGTGAACAGATAGTTCATGCGTGGCATATACGATATTCCCTTGTTGGACGGGCACAAACGAGCGAACGCAGCCGGGGCCGCGCGACTTTCGATTGGCGCACCGTCTCGTGGCAGATTGTCAGGGGCGGTTGCTTTACCCTCTTATCCGCAGCGGGGTTTGCGCCAAGGGCGACCTGACGTCAAGTCGCAAACCGCCACGAAAGCCGACCTTTTCGCCGGTTTTCAGCCTTCCTCGGTGGCATTTTCGGCGTCGGCGAGGGTCTTTATCAGTTCGATGACACGCCTGCGAACCTTCGGATCGGCGATCCTCACAAAGGCGCGGTTGAGCTGCAGCCCTTCGGAAGTCGATAGAAAGTCAACGACATAGTCGGAGCCATGCTCCTCGAGGCCGGCCGCCTTCTGACCGCCCGAGCCTGGAGCGTCCTCGAAGAAGAAGGAGACGGGCACGCCGAGGATCTCGGAAATATGCTGCAAGCGGCTCGCGCCGATGCGGTTCGAGCCCTTTTCGTACTTCTGAACCTGCTGAAAGGTGATTCCCAGCGAGTCGCCGAGCTTTTCCTGACTCATTCCCAACATGGTCCGGCGCAACCGGACGCGGGAGCCGACATGGGTGTCGATGGGATTGGGTTTTTTCTTGTTCGGCTGGATCGACAAAGCCCTCAAGCCTTCTTGCTCTCACCCGCGGCCGCACTCGCAGACCGGCGCCGGGCGCACACACCAAAACTGACGATGGGACGCGGCTCCGATGGATATCCGAAGCGGCTGTCCCATTGGCGAACGACATTTCGCGATGACTGCGATCGGGTCTCGCGCGGTTCGTGACGTCATCTCCGGCAATCCGGGCGGAGCGCCGGTTCCCCTCTTCTTACGGATTTCCTTTCGGCGTGGCGCAGAACGGATGACGAGTCAATCCGCGCGGCGCCGCGCCAGCAGGGAACAGCCGATGATCGCCACGACGAAAGTCGCAATCAACATGGCGAAGAAGGGAAGATTACGAAGGCGGGAATAAGGCGTGGGGGGAGCGGCCGCGGGAAGTTTCGCCTCGATGGTGCCGGTTGCCCCGAGTGCGAGGGCATCGATCTCGCGGCCATAGCCGTCGGTAACCACCGAAATGCCGGTATTGGCCGCACGCACGAGTGGCAGGCCGAGGGCCACCGAGGAGAGCTTCGCCAGCCGCAGATGCTGGTAGGGACCGGAGGTGCGGCCGAACCAGCCATCATTGGTGTCGTTGACGATAAAGTCGGGCCTGTCGGCACTTACGGCGGCTGCGATCTCGGCCGGGAAGATCGCCTCGTAGCAGATCAGGGCCAGAAAACCCGGGGCCCCATCGAGTGCAACTTTGGTCTGCAAAGTTCCGGCCGAGAAACCGCCCGGCATTTGAGAGAGATTCATGATCCCGAGCTGATCAAAGAATTTACCATAAGGCATATATTCTCCGAACGGGACGAGATGCACCTTGTCTCGCGCGTCGATGATCTCGCCCTGGTCGTTGATGACGAGGACGGAATTGTAGATCCGCTCGTCGCCGGGAGCGACGATTTCGAGGCGCGGCGCGCCGGCGATCAGCGTCTCACCCGGCTGTATCATGTCCGCCAGCCGTGCGATCGCTTCAGGGCGTTCGGTCAGGATGAAGGGGAGGGACGATTCCGGCCAGACGATCAGCGTGCGCCCGGGAGGCTGCGCGTCGATGATGGCTGGCCCGTTCGTCGAACCCGCCTGAGAGCCGTCGCCTCCTGTCGCAGCCTTGCGGCTCCTTCGGCCGGCATTCGACAATTCGATCTGCTTGGCGAAGATCGTCTCGGCCTGCGCCTCGTCGAATTTGGCGGCCTGCGGAATGTTCGCCTGAACGACGCTGACATGGACGTCTTCCTCGGCAAAGACCGTCGGGTGGGCGTCGAGCCGGTAGGCGCCATAACCCACATGCGCTGCGGCGAGGATAAGGGCGAGGAGCAGCACCGGAAACCGTCCGCTCCGGTCGGCGAGCGCTGCGGGGCTCGCAAAGACGATGACCGCGACCAGCGTCAGACCATGGACGCCGACCAGGCTCGTCGACTGCATCAGCATGGGCGTCGGCGCGGCGAGGACGCCAATCTCGTTCCAGGGAAAGCCGGTGAAGAGGAAGGAACGCAGATACTCGAACAGCGCCAGCGAGGCTGCGAGCGACAGGATGCGCCAGGCATTGTCGCCCCAGAAGCGGCGGGCGAGAACGGCCGCCAGACCGAAATAGATGCCCAGGATGGCCGGCAGGCCGAGAACGGCAAAGGGGATGAACACGGCGAAGGCGGCCGCGTCGACCAGCATGGCGCTGCCCATCCACCAGAGCCCGGCGACGAAATAGCCAAAGCCGAACAGCCAGCCGGTGGCGAACTCGGCGCCCATGGTGGCAAGCAGTGACCGGCGCGCGCCGACGCCGTCGAGCAGCCAGACGAGGCATGGAAAGGCAATCAGCGCGGCGGCGGGAAAATCCAGCGGCGGCAGGGCCAGCGCGGCGACGGCCCCGGCGAGCACGGTCAGGGCGACGCGTGGCAGCCCTTCGAGCAACACGATGCGGCCGGCAAGGCGCTCCATGAAGGAGCCGGCGTCCCCATGGTCCTGGCGCAGCGTCGTATTCAAGGTGTTTTGCTCGCTGAGTGCCATCCGTTCCGTTGGCCCCACACTGTCAGCCGCCGATGACAGGCGGCCGAACCCGGCAGTCTTCCTGGAGGACGGCATTGGACACAATGCGCCTTTCGCCAAGCTGACGCAGCGACATCAGCGGACCGAGAGACGGAACTGTGCGGCAGGATCACGGTTGTTCGGCCAGGCCTTCGACGATACGGCGCCGCTTCTCGCCCTGACGGAAACGGACGATCCGCACCCGCCGGACGCGGCGGGGATCGGCTTCCAGCACCTGAAACTCGAATCCCGGCACGGCCTGCACGACTTCGCCGCGGGCCGGAACCCGTCCGAGTTCGGAGAACAGGAGGCCGCCGATCGTATCGGCTTCCTCTTCATACTCGGAAATGTCGAAATCCTCGCCGACGGCCCGCTTGACCTCTTCGAGGTCGGCCCTGGCATCGGCGTAAAAGATGCCGTCACCGCGCTCGATGATCATCGGCGCTTCGTCGTCATGCTCGTCCTCGATATTGCCGACGACCATCTCGATGACGTCTTCCAGCGAGACGAGGCCGTCCGTGCCGCCATATTCGTCGATGACGAGGGCCATCTGGGTTCGAGCGGCCTGCATCTTGGCCATCAGGTCGGTAGCGAGCATCGAGGGCGGGACGAAGAGCACCTTGCGCACGATACCCATGTCTTCGACCTTGCGGGCCAGATTGATCTGGCGCAGGTCGAGCCCGGCGCGGGGTTTGCGGGGCTGCCCACCATTGCCGTTCTGCTGCTTGGCGGGACGGGCGACGCGGGTGATATGGCCGACGACGTCGCGGATGTGGACCATGCCACGCGGATCGTCGAGGCTCTCGCCATAGACCGGCATGCGCGAATGGCCGCTCGCCTCGAACTGCTTCATGAGTTCGCCGAGGGTGGTGGAAATCTCCACGGCCCGGATGTCGGCGCGGGGCACCATGATGTCCTCCACGCGAACTTCGCGAAGGCGGAGGATGTTGTTGAGCATCGCCCGTTCGGCGGGCGAGAAGGCGTCTTCCCCAGGCTCCTGGGTCGACAGCGCTTTCGTCAGATCCTCGCGCATGATCCGCGGCATGCGCGGCCGCAGGCGTTCAACGAAACTGTCGAAAAAGCCTCGGCCCTGGCTCGATTGGCTTGGACCCGGCTGATGTCCGTTGGACTGATAGGACTGGCGACTTCGGTCGTCGCCGCTCGTATCGCCGTCCTTGTCGTCCGCCGGGGAAGGCGGACGTTCCGCAGCGTATTCCTCGCTTGGCATCGTCTCACTCGAATATCTGGCAGATGCGTACATAGTTTATTTCAAACCCGGTTGCGAGGCTGGAAGATCTCTGCATCGCGATTTTCGGTTGGTCGCCTCGTCTTGCCGGCGGGCACCGGGCGGCTGTTTCACGGGGCCGTTTCCTCGTAGGGATTGGCGATTCCCAAGCCGTCGAGAATGGCGATTTCGCAGCTTTCCATCTCTTCGGCGTCCTGATCGTCCTCATGGTCGTAGCCCAGAAGATGCAGGAAGCCGTGGACCAAAAGATGGCTGAAATGGTCGTGCAGGCGTTTGTTCTCGGCCTCGGCTTCCGCCTTCACCGTCTCGAAGGCCAGAAGCAGGTCGCCGGCGAGTGGTCCGGGCGCATCGCCGGGAGCGAGATCCATCATTGGAAAGGACAGGATATTCGTCGGCTTGTCCTTGCCGCGCCATTCGCGGTTTGCCTTGCGAACCGTCGCGTCGTCGGCGAGCGTCACCGCAACTTCGCTCGTCAAGTCGGCCGGAAGCGCGAGAGCGCGGGCGGCCGCGCGCAGGACATGGAGGATGGTCGCCTCGAGGTCGCCGAGTCCGGCCGTTTCCCAAGCCTCGGTTTCGATGGCGAGGGCGATCGTCAGGCCGGAATAGTCCGGGGCGGGATGAGCGGGCAAATGCTGGTCCGGTCGGGACATCATCAGCGATCCAGAGGCGGCCCCGCTTCCCGTTGCCGCGTCGCCTCTGCCTCATAGGCTTCGACGATCGCCTGGACGAGGGGATGGCGCACCACGTCCTTGGCCTCGAAACGCACCGTGACGACGTTCGATACGTCCTTCAGCACGCGCAAGGCTTCGACGAGGCCGGACTTCTGGCCCGGCGGCAGATCGATCTGCGAAGGATCGCCGGTCACCGCCATGCGGGCGTTCTCCCCGAGACGGGTGAGAAACATCTTCATCTGCATCGACGTCGTGTTCTGCGCCTCGTCGAGAATGACGGCGGCGTTGGCGAGCGTGCGGCCGCGCATGAAGGCCAGCGGCGCGATCTCGATCGCGCCGGCGGCGAGCGCCCGTTCGACCTTTTCCGCCGGGATCATGTCGTAGAGCGCGTCGTAGAGCGGCCGCAGATACGGGTCGACCTTCTCCTTCATATCGCCGGGCAGGAAGCCCAGCCGTTCGCCGGCTTCGACGGCCGGGCGGGTCAGGATGATGCGGTCGACCTGGCCCCGCTCCAGAAGCTGCGCGGCATGGGCGACGGCGAGATAGGTCTTGCCGGTGCCGGCCGGCCCGACGCCGAAGACGAGTTCGGCCCGATCGAGCGCCCGGATATAGGCGTCCTGGGTGGGCGTGCGGGCATGGATGGTCCGCCGGCGCGTGGAAATCTGGGCGAGAGCCATGCGGCCCTTCTTTTCCAGCGTCGGCAGATAGAGCTGGTCATCCTGGGCGATCGCCATGCGCACCGCGCCGTCGACGTCCTTCGATCCGATCTCGCTTCCGCCCTGAAGGCGTTCGTAAAGGTGATCCAAGGCCCGGCGCGCCTGTTCCGCCGCCGCCTGATCGCCGCGGATCTCGACCTTGTTGCCGCGCGCCCGCGCATCGACCCCGAGCTTCTGCTCGATCAGCGCAAGATGCTCGTCGAACTGACCGAACAATGCGCTTGCCAGCCGGTTATCCTCGAAGGTCAGGACGATATGGGCCATGTCCGACGCGCCGGACGCCGGCGCTCCCCCGCGGGAGGTCTTCACGCGACCATCCCGAATGATTGCGTGGCGGGTGTCCCCCGACCGATCAGCGAATTGGCGACAGCGTCAGCGATCTCGATCTCCACCACGTCGCCGATTTCACCCACAGATTCCGGCATCACCACGGGCTGAAGATAGGGCGAGCGTCCGACAAGCTGGCCGGGATGGCGGCCCGGCTTTTCGACGAGAACGCTCAGCGTCTCGCCGACGAGCCCTTTGGCGAAAGCCATTTGCTGGTCGCGCAGGAGCGCCTGAAGCCGGGCGAGACGTTCCGTCTTGACCGATTCCTCGACATGGCCGCCCATCTCGGCGCCGGGCGTTCCGGGTCGGGCGGAGTACTTGAACGAGAAGGCCGAGGCGTATCCGACCGTCTCGACGAGGCGCATCGTGTCCTCGAAATCGGCATCGGTTTCGCCGGGAAAGCCGACGATGAAGTCGCCCGAAAGCGCAATATCGGGCCGCGCGGCACGAATGCGTTCGATCAGTGCGACATAGTCGGCCGCCGTATGCCGGCGGTTCATGGCTTTCAGGATCTTGTCCGATCCCGACTGCACCGGCAGGTGGAGGTAGGGCATGAGACCGCCAAGATCGCGATGGGCGGCGATCAGTTCGTCATCCATGTCGCGGGGATGCGAGGTTGTGTAGCGCAGCCGCGTCAGCCCCGGGATCTCGGCGAGCGCGAACAGAAGACCGCCGAGCCCGACGGCTCGTCCGGCCGCATCCTCGCCGGTCCAGGCATTGACGTTTTGGCCGAGCAGCGTGACTTCGCGCACACCGGCTTCCGCGAGCGATTTCGCCTCTGCGACGATTTGCGCGAAAGGGCGGGAGACCTCGGCGCCACGCGTATAAGGCACGACGCAGAAGGTGCAGAACTTGTCGCAACCTTCCTGCACGGTCAGAAAGGCGGTTACCCCGCGCGAGCGAACCTGCCGGGCGGAGGCCTGCGGTAGGTGCTCGAACTTGTCCTCCACCGCATAGTCGGTCTCGACCACGCGTTCGCCCTTGGCAACGCGGGAGAGGGCTTCGGGCAGACGGTGGTAGGTCTGCGGCCCGATCACCAGATCGACGACCGGAGCACGGGCGATGATCTCCTCGCCCTCGGCCTGGGCGACGCAGCCCGCGACCGCGACGGTCAGGTCCTTGCCGGCTTCCGCACGGTCGGCCTTCATCCGCCGGATCCGGCCAAGCTCCGAATAGATCTTCTCGGCCGCCTTTTCGCGAATGTGGCAGGTGTTGAGGAGGACAAGGTCCGCGTCCTCGATCGCATCGGTCGCCACATAGCCGCCGCTCGCCAGCGCATCGCCCATGCGCTGGGAGTCGTAGACGTTCATCTGGCAGCCATATGTCTTGATGAAGACCTTCCGCGAAGCGGCAGTGTTCGCCGGCGGCATCGTCGCTGGGCTGGTTTCGCTCATGCGCCCTTCAGTTCAGGCTTCGGTTTTCGTCGCGCTTTTCAGGCATATGCCCCTATATCGACGGCATCGTGACGCAGTGCAAGCGGGTCGGCCGGGTGTTTTGTCCCGATTGTCACCGACCGGCGAGGCTTTCGGCCATCATCCGGCGGACATCGTCCTCGGCACGGCGCGCCAGGTCCTTGCGGTTCGACGTCTCCGTAAAGGTCAGCGTTTCGCCAAACGTCACCGTGACATCGATCGCCCCCTCTTTCAAGAAAGCCAGGAGATGTGGCCCCAGCGTCACGTCGCCGGGCCATGCGGCGAGGGGACGGAAGAAGCGGCCAAGGGGCAGCCCGTTGGCATGAGTGTAGGCGATCGCCACCGGCTGGACGGCTGTGGACCCGGTGTGGGAATCACGCAAGGCCATCTGCGCCGCGCCGAACAGCGCGGTCTTGAAGGGCAGCACCTCGTTGCCGTCGGACGTGGTGCCTTCGGCAAACAGCACCATGACGTCGCCTTCCGACAGCCTGTCGGCGATCGCCGAGGCGTGCCGGCCTGTTCGCCCTCGGGCCTCGCGTTCGACAAAGACTGTGCGCTGGAGCTTCGCGAGCAGGCCGAAGGCCGGCCAGTCCCTCACCTCGGCCTTGGCGATGAAGGATAGCGGCATCACCGATCCGAGCACCATGATGTCCGACCAGGACTGGTGGTTCGCGACCAGAAGCAACGGATGGGCGGGAGAGGGCCGGCCAATGACATGAACGCGGATGCCAGTGATGTAGCAGGCGACCTGATGCCACAGATGCGGGAGCTTCCTGCGAAGCGGCCAGCGCCGCCGCATGGCGATCGCCTGGAGCGGCCAGAGAAGGAGCGTCATCGCGACGAGCACCGTCGTGATGAAGCCGATTCGCATCCATGCGATCATCGCGCCGAACCCGGTCTGTGGAACGATGGTCTGAACGTCACGGGACTATTTGAAGGTCCGTTTCAGGGTCAGTGCGCTGGTGCGGCGGCCGTCCGGATGCTGGTAATAAGCAGGCCGCCGGCCGACTTCCTCGAACCGCAGCCGTTTGTAGAGCTTCAGGGCGGCGACATTCTCCTCGTCCACTTCGAGGAACAGGGAATTTGCGCGGTCGGTGTGGAGCCGCTCCAGCACCCGGTCCATCAGCAGTCGACCGAGGCCGAGATTTCGGCAGCGCCGGGACACGGTGATCGTCAGGATTTCGGCTTCGCCCGAAACGTTGCGCGCCAGCACGAAGCCGAGCGGCGCTGCGTGCGGCTGGCCCAACTGGCGGACCACGTAGCCGAAGCTGCCGCGCTGGGCGAGGAGCGTTCCGAGTTCGTCCCCCGACCATGGCTGATCGAAGGCCTCGCTATGCAGTTCCGCGGCCGCGTCCAGATCGTCGTCGGTCAGCTCGTCGACCACGGGCTGGACATGGCCGAGAAAGCTCTCGAGCCAGGTGGTCGTCCAGACCCAGGGCAGAAACCAGTACATCGCTCCCTCCCGCTTGCGATGATCTCAACGACGAAGCCGCGACCGGCCGCGGCGATGAAACGGCGCTGTCGTCGCTCTTCCATTCCAGAGAGAGATCCTGTCGCGCAAGTCTATCCTAGCGCGGGGGAGCTTAGGGAATGATTTCCGTGACGGGGGCGCGCAGCGATTTCGCCGTGGACGGCTTGGCGTCGGCACCACGAAGATAGAGCGGCTTCGGGGGCGTGTCAGGGTCGGCCGAACCGGCGAGGCGGGCGAGAACCAGCGGATCGATGCGATTGGCTTCGCTGACGATTTTCGTCGCGACATCTGGAATTGCTTCCGCCGCAAGCTTGGCGCCGCTGCCGATCAGACCGAGGCCCGAACACGCTGCACGGTTACCGAGAAATTCCGGCAGGGCCTCGGGTGCCAGAGCGGCCGGCTCGCGCAGGACAGCACCTGTCGGCGAGTAGTGCGCCGCATAGACCTCGCCACGGCGCGCATCGATCACCGCGAGAACGGGACTTCTCCGATCGGGGCCGGTCGCCTGAGCCGATGCGGCCAGTGCCGGCAATGTGCCGATGCCGACGGCGGGGATATCGAGAGCCAGCGCCAGCCCGCGTGCTGCCGCGACACCGACCCGCACGCCGGTAAACGAGCCGGGGCCCACAGTGACGCCAATCCGGGCGAGGTCGCCATAGAATTTGCCGGCTTCCGACAGAACCTCGTCGACGACGCCCATCAGCCGTTCGGCATGACCCTTGCCGATGTCGGGTTCCGTGGCGGCGAGCAATCTGCCCGCGCCCTCGGGATCATAAAGCGCGGCCGTGCAGCGTTCGAACGCGGTGTCGATGGCGAGGATCAGGGATGGCATTTAGGTCTCGGTCCCCAACCGAAGAAGAAGCTGAGGCCAAAGGCAGGCTCCTGCATCAGGCAAGCGGATGGCCAATAGCCGGCTCGATGTCGGTTCTTGCGAAATCGTTCCCGATGAAGAGCAGAGGGCAGTTACGTTCGTTAGCAAGGGCATAGGCGAAGCAATCACCAAGATTGAGCCCGGCGGGATGAATGCCCTTTCCGAATCGATCGTAGGCTTCAGCAATGAGTTGCGATCTTGCCGCGGTAACGACGACGACCTCGAAGCCGGACTCGAAGATGAGGCGCCTCATTGCATTTCCCATGGCTCGCCGATCCGCAATGATCAACGACTCTGCCACCGTTCCCGCCGAAATGCATACAGACTCCGCCATCTTGAGAACATTGAGACATTCAGCGGCGCTGGGCTCGTCCTGCAAAATCGCGATAAGAGCCGACGTGTCGACGGCAATCACTTTGGCAGGCCGTCGTCACCATAGAGAAAATCCTGGCTTCTCGCCGCGCTCTCGACGCCCTCCCGCCGCCCGGCGCCGCGCAATTCGTCCAAAAGCCTGGCACGTTCCGCTTTGCTAACCTGACCGGCCAAGGAAACGATGCGTGCGGTGGCGTGTCCATCATGCGTAAGAACGACTTCCTGACCGGATTCTGCGAGCTTGACCAGTTCGATGAGTTGATCTTTCGCTTCCGATATCGAGATCTCCATCACTCCCGCCTCCTCGGCCAGCAACAGCCGCCATTCGATCCTAAATGGCAGCCAGACTTCAACTCAAGCCGCTTCGACCGCCTCGACCGATTCCACTTCCGGCACGAAATGGCGCAGAAGATTCTGGATACCGTGCTTCAGCGTTGCCGTGGAGGACGGGCAGCCGGCGCAGGCGCCACGCATGTTGAGATAGACCGTGCCGTCCTTGAAGCCGCGGAAGGTGATGTCCCCGCCATCCTGGGCGACGGCAGGACGGACCCGGGTCTCCAGAAGCTCCTTGATCGTCGCGACGGTCGTCTCGTCGGCCGGCTCGAAGAACTCCTCGCCCTCGCTCGACACCGTATCGCTTGAAGCGGCCATGACCGGTTCGTCGGCCATGAAGTGCTCCATCAAACTGGCGAGGATCGCCGGCTTCAGATGCTGCCAGTCGGAGCCGTCGCGGGTCACGGTCACGAAGTCGTAGCCGAAGAACACGCCGGTCACGCCGGGAACGGTCATCAGCTTGGCCGCGAGCGGGGAACGCGCTTCGGCCTGTTCGCGGTTGGCGAATTCCGCCGTCCCGCTCGAAAGCACGACGCGGCCGGGGAGAAACTTCAGGGTCGCCGGGTTCGGCGTGACTTCGGTCTGGATGAACATCGGACTTGGCCTTTCGCCGGCCGCCATGACGGCGCCGGAAACTTCTTTGGAATCGTTCTAAATCTATCGCCTGGGGCGATACCGCGCAACACACAGATGGTGATGCCCCATCAGATCAGCAAAGGCTGACGATCTCTTCGTCCGTCAGCGTTGCCGGCACGATCGTCACGGGAATGGGAAAGGCCGCGCTCTTGCCGGCGATGGAAGAGATCAGCGGGCCAGGGCCTTCGCCCGCCTCGCCTGCGGCGAGCACCAGAATCGCGATCTCGCGGTCCGCTTCGATCTGGGCGTGGATCTCGTCGATGATCGTGCCTTCGCGAATGACCGTCTCCGGCTCGATGCCCACCCTCTCGCGCAGGTCCTCGGCGACCTTGGCGAGGGCGTTCTCGGCCTCCTCCTCCGCCTCGGCGCGCATCAGCTTCTCGACGCCGAGCCAATGCTGGAAGTCACCCGGCTCGATGACGAAGAGCAGCACCGCGCCGCCACCCGAGGCTTTCGCCCGATAAGCGGCATAGGACGCCGCCCGCCCGCATTCGGGCGTGCCGTCGATGATCGCGAGGAATTTTCGTTTGCCGCCGGCATCCCGGCTGATGCGTTTTGAGACCATGGGTAGAAAATGCCAGCCACGGGCATCCGCGGCAAGGTGGCTTTGTTCCCGCCGCCAAGCCTCTCGCGCAAACTTATTGCAAAAAGCCGACGATCTCCTTCACGTCGCGCATGGTCTGCTCGGCGATCTCGTTGGCGCGGTCCCCGCCATCCTTCAGAACCGCGTCGATATGCGCCGGCTCGGCCAGAAGACGCCGCATTTCGCCGGTGACGGGGCCGAGCGAGGTGACAGCCAGCTCGGCGAGCGCCGGCTTGAACTCGGAGAAGTTCCGGCCGCCGAACTCCGACAAGACGTCGGCCTTCGACCGTTCGGAAAGAGCCGCGAAGATGCCGACGAGATTGTCCGCCTCTGCCCTGCCTGCGAGACCGGCCGGCTCCGAGGGCAGGGCGTCGGGATCGGTCTTGGCCTTCTTGATCTTGCGGGCGATCTGGTCGGCGTCGTCGGTGAGATTGATGCGGGACAGGTCCGACGGGTCGGACTTCGACATCTTCTTCGCACCGTCCTTCAGGCTCATCACGCGGGTGGCCGGACCTTCGATCAAGGGCTCGGTAATCGGGAAATAGCCGTTCACCGTCTCCTCGCCCATCTGGACCGGCGTGCCGACACCAGCCGCCGCGATCCGCTCCGAGAAGTCATTGTTGAACTTGATCGCGATGTCGCGGGTCAGCTCCAGATGCTGCTTCTGATCGTCGCCCACGGGGACGTGCGTCGCGCGATAAAGAAGGATGTCGGCGGCCATCAGGCTGGGATAGGCGAGAAGACCCAACGAGGCGTTCTCGCGGTCCTTGCCGGCCTTCTCCTTGAACTGGGTCATCCGGTTCATCCAGCCGATGCGGGCGACGCAATTGAAGATCCAGGCGAGCTCGGCATGGCCGGAGACCCGGCTCTGGTTGAAGACGATATGGCGCTTGGGGTCGATACCTGCGGCCAGGAACGCCGCGGTGATCGAGCGGATCTGGCTCTTCAGGTCCTCATGGACGAGTTGCGCAGTGATCGCATGGAGATCGACCACGCAGTAGATGCAATCCTGGCTTTCCTGCAGAGCGACGAACTTGCGGATTGCGCCGAGATAATTGCCGAGATGCAGATTGCCGGTCGGTTGAACGCCGGAAAACACACGGGGGGCGAAAGCGCTCATGGGCGGCGGCTCCAGAAAGGCTGTAAGATCCGGCAGGTTCAAGCTTCGGTAAGGGTGCCGATTTTGCGGCGCCTTATGGCGGAGGGTGCGCCCGCAATCAAGCCACGGTTTCAAACCCGTCGCGCAAGGCCTTGCGTCGCGCGTCTCTCTCGCGTATGGAAGCCGCGTTTTGAAGAGCCGGCCGGCAGGGCATGCCGTGGCGGCTCCAAATGCTGTCGCGACACTTCCGTCATCGAGAAGGCAGGCTCAGGGCACTGAAAGGTGCTTGCCTGCGAGATCGCGATCCCTTGAAGGAGAGCAAAATGCCCAAGATGAAGACCAAGTCGAGCGCCAAGAAGCGCTTCAAGATGACGGCCACCGGCCGTGTCAAGGCGCAGCCCGCCGGCAAGCGCCACGGCATGATCAAACGCTCCAACGACTTCATTCGCGACGCGCGCGGCACGATGATTCTGTCGAAGCCCGACGAGCGGATCGTCAAGACCTACATGCCCTACGACCGCTGAGCGGCGCGTATTAAGGCATCGAAAAAGATTTCAGGAGTTAGATCATGGCACGCGTCAAGAGGGGCGTTACCGCCCACGCGAAGCACAAGAAGGTTCTGAAGCAGGCCAAGGGTTTCTACGGCCGCCGCAAGAACACCATCCGCACCGCCAAGGCGGCCGTCGACAAGTCGAAGCAGTATGCGACGCGCGACCGCAAGGTGAAGAAGCGGAATTTCCGCGCTCTCTGGATCCAGCGCATAAACGCTGCCGTCCGCGAGCATGGCCTGACCTATGGCCGCTTCATCGACGGTCTCAACAAGGCCGGTATCGAGGTCGACCGCAAGGTTCTGTCCGACATCGCGATCCACGAGCCGGAGGCTTTCGCCGCGCTGTGCGAGCAGTCCAAGGCGGCGCTCGCCTATCTCAAGGACAGCGAGTTTACCGGCGCCTATGAGCGGGCGGTCGGAGAAAAGCGCGCAGCCTAATCGAGCTTGCGCTTTCAATTCGAGGAAAGGCCCGCGCGGGAAAAGCCGCAGCGGGCCTTTTTGCGTCATGAGGACGCTTTCGGCGGATGCGACAAGGCGCTGCCAAAGAGGAAGAGGTGACAGGGTGAGCGACACAGACGCGCTGGAGAAAGAACTTCTCACCGCGATCGACCAGGCTGAGGACGAAGCGGCGCTCGAAGCGATCCGCATCGCCGAACTCGGCAAGAAGGGGCGGATCTCCGACATGATGAAGGGGCTCGGCAAGATGAGCCCCGAGGAGCGGAAGGAAGCCGGTCCGAGGCTGAACGGCCTGCGCGATCGCGTGCAGGGCGCGATCGGCGCCAAGCGCGAAGTCCTGGCCGAAAAGGCGATCGAAGCGCGGCTTCAGGCCGAGCGGCTGGACGTGACCCTGCCCGTGAGGGCGGGGCCTGCGGGGCGCGGCCGGATCCATCCGATCTCCCAGGTGATCGACGAGATCTCCGCGATCTTCGGCGATCTCGGCTTCCAGATCGCCGAGGGGCCGGACATCGAGACCGACTACTACAATTTCACGGCGCTGAACTTCCCGGAGGGCCATCCGGCCCGCGAGATGCACGACACCTTCTTCCTGCAGCCGGACGAGAATGGCGAGCGCAAGGTGCTGCGCACCCATACCTCCCCGGTGCAGGTCCGCACCATGGAGGCGCAACAGCCGCCGATCCGCATCGTCATTCCGGGCAAGACCTATCGCCAGGATTCCGACGCGACCCACACGCCGATGTTCCATCAGCTCGAAGGGCTGGTGGTCGACACGACGTCGAACATCGCCAACATGAAGTGGGTGCTCGAAGAGTTCTGCAAGGCGTTCTTCGAGGTGCCGTCGCTCAACATGCGATTCCGCCCGTCCTTCTTCCCCTTCACGGAACCGAGCCTCGAAGTCGACATCCAGTGTGACCGCTCGGGCTCCGAGGTGCGGTTCGGCGAGGGCAATGACTGGATGGAGATCCTCGGCTGCGGCATGGTTCACCCGAACGTTCTGCGCGGTGTTGGCCTCGACCCGGATGTCTATCAGGGCTTTGCCTGGGGCATGGGCATCGACCGCATCGCCATGCTGAAATACGGCATGCCGGACCTGCGCGCCTTCTTCGATGCGGACGTCCGCTGGCTGGAGCACTACGGCTTCCGCCCGCTCGACATGCCGACGCTGTTCGGGGGCTTGAGCCAGTAACTGCGTGATGGCAATGGAGCAATAAATGTGAAAATTGTTTTCACTTTATCTTCGCGATTGATACTGAGATCATTGCTCTATCACGTATTGAAGTGGATCTTCTGAATTTTGGCTAGTAGACTTATGGGGGGTGATTTGTCTGAGTCTGGCAGCATAGCTCTGAATGAGCTATTCGAATACGCGAAAAAGTGTCACGACGTTCCAACAAAAAAATTTGGAGGTTTTCCAGAGTTTTCAAATCTAGTTCGAACTGTCATGGAGCCAACGCCACTAGAGAAGGGACTATATTTGTGGGGGGCCGCCAATCGTGACGAATGGAAGTCCGTATATGTTGGTAAGACTGGAAAGAACAAGACATCGTCGCTTCGCGCTCGCTTGACCGAGACCCTCAAGGACGAGCGGGCCTTCTTATGGATTCGTTCTCATGGGAGGGAGGAAGTGTGCCGCCAGTACGAAAAGATCAATCCATCATATGGTGAGAGAAGCCTGCCTCGGCACGAAGCGAAGGTCGATTCGGATTTCATTTTATGGGTGACAACGCCTACGCTCGACGATGAGGAACTTGCTGAAGCAGAGCGATATCTGATTCAGCGTTACAATCCGACAGCTAATCGTCAAAGAAGAAATCCGGTCGGTCAGAGCGAGATACTTGAGAGAATAAAGGCAAAATTTGACTCAGAAATTCTCTCGTTGACAGGCATCAAGTTAGGTTCGTCCGCTTTTCATATAGAGGGATCGAACTGAGAAATGATTTGGCATCAGATTTGACCGGACAGTTGGACTGCTCTCGACGCATCAGGCGTTTCTCAGCGAGAGAATGCCCTTCGCCTGTCTGACTCGATCTCCCTAGGCATGGCAAGTTAAGCGTGCCACGGCCCTGTACGGTTTGGCGATGCCCTTGGCGCCATCTACCCGGGCGACGGACAAACGAATGTTTCTCACGGCGGCCAGCGAGCCGCGTAGCAAGCGACTAGAGCGATGAAGTTCACACTCTCCTGGCTCAAAGAGCATCTCGAAACCGATGCCACCCTCACAGAAATCTGCGAGCGTTTGACGATGATCGGCCTCGAGGTCGAATCCGTCGACGATCGGGCGGTGTTCGAGCCCTTCGTGATTGCCCGAGTCGTCTCGGCCGGCCAGCATCCGGACGCCGATCGGCTGAAATTGCTCTCGGTCGAGGCCGGGCCGCAGGTGAATGAGGGCAAGCCGCTGCAGATCGTCTGCGGCGCACCGAATGCGCGCGAAGGCCTGGTCGGCGTGCTCGCTCTGCCCGGCACCTATGTGCCAGGGATCGACACGACCCTTGCGGTCGGAAAGATCCGCGGCGTCGAATCCTTCGGCATGATGTGTTCGGAACGCGAGCTCGAATTGTCCGAGGCCCATGAGGGGATCATCGACCTGCCGGGCGATGCGCCGGTTGGGACGCGCTTTGCCGATTATGCCGGGCTGATCGATCCGGTGATCGAGATCAACCTCACCCCGAACCGGCCTGACGCCACCGGCGTCGCCGGTATTGCGCGCGATCTTGCGGCCTCGGGCCTGGGTCAGTTGAAGACCGCCGAGCCCGCAAGGATCGAAGGCGAAGGCGAGTGCGGGGTCGGCCTGACGGTCACGAGCGAGACCTGCCTCGGCTTTGCGCTCCGCAGGGTGTCCGGCGTCAAGAACGGGCCGTCGCCGGAATGGATGCAGAAGCGCCTGAAGGCGATCGGCCTGCGCCCGATCAATGCGCTTGTCGACATCACCAACTATGTCACCTTCGATCGCGGCCGGCCGCTGCACGTGTTCGATGCGGCAAAGGTCGCCGGCGGGCTGACCGTGCGCGATGCGACCGAGGGCGAGACGGTGCTGGCGCTCGACCAGCGCGAATACACGCTGCCGGCGGGCACCTGCGTGATCGCCGACGACAAGGGCGTCGAATCGATCGCCGGCATCATGGGCGGGGAGCATTCGGGCTGCGACGAGACGACCACCGAGGTGCTGATTGAATCGGCGCTGTGGGAGCCGCTCGACATCGCCCGCACCGGCCGCACGCTGGGTATCATCACCGATGCGCGCTATCGCTTCGAGCGCGGCGTCGATCCGGCCTTCATGGAGCCGGGGCTCGATCTGGCGACCCAGATGGTTCTCGACCTGTGCGGCGGCACGCCGTCGGCGCGTCTGGTCGAGGGCGTGAAGCCCCATCAGGCCAAGGAAATCACGCTTCCATGGAGCGAGGTCGAGCGGCTGACGGGGCTCGCCGTCGAGCCAGACGAACAGGAAGCCATCCTCGGCGTTCTTGGCTTTTCGCCGCGCCGCGAGGGCGAGGCGCTCGTCACGACGGTGCCGAGCTGGCGGCCGGACGTCGAAGGCAAGGCGGATCTCGTCGAAGAGGTCATGCGGCTCAAGGGCGTGAACGAGATCAGGCCGGCGCCGCTGTCCTCGCACATGGCGGTCAACGGCAAGATCCTGACGAGCGCCCAGACCCGCAACCGTGCGGCCCGGCGGGCGCTGGCGGCGCGCGGAATGGTCGAATGCGTCTCCTACAGCTTCGTCTCCGAGGCGGAGGCCAAGGCTTTTGGCGGCGGCGCGTCCGCGCTGAAGCTTGCCAATCCGATTTCGGCCGATCTCTCCGACATGCGGCCGTCGCTCCTGCCGGGGCTGATCGCCGCCGCCGGGCGCAACGCCGCGCGCGGCTATGGCGATACCGCCCTGTTCGAGGTGGCGGCGACCTATCTTTCCGACAAGCCGGACGGCCAGCGGCGTGTTGCCGGCGGCATTCGCCGGGGGACGGCTGGCATGGACGGGCCGGGCCGCTTCTGGTCGGGCAATGCGGAGGCAGTGACGGTCTTTGACGCCAAGGCCGACGTCTTCGCAGCCCTCGACGCGATCGGGTTCCCGGCCGACGGGCTGATGATCGAGACGCCGGCCAGCGACTGGTATCATCCGGGCCGCTCGGGTCGGATCAAGCTCGGGCCCAAAGTGGTGCTGGCCGAGTTCGGCGAGTTCCATCCGCGCGTCCTGAAGACGCTCGACGTGTCCGGCCCGCTCTGTGGATTCGAGATCCACCTTGACCGGGTGCCGGAGCCGAAGAAGAAGGCAACGCGCACCAAGCCGGTGCTGACTCTTTCGGCCTTCCAGCCGGTGCGTCGCGACTTCGCCTTCGTCGTCGACGCGGCCGTCGAGGCCGGGCGGATCGTCAAGGCGGCGGAGACGGCCGACAAGGCGCTGGTGCGCGAGGTCCGCGTCTTCGACGTCTTTGCCGGCGCTGCGCTGGGCGAGGGGCGGAAATCGGTGGCGATCGAGGTGACCCTCGCGCCCACCGATCACACGCTCACCGACGACGAACTCGAAGCGGTTTCCGCGAGGATCGTCGGGCAGGTCGAAAAGGCGACCGGCGCAACGCTGCGCGGGTAAACGCAGCTGCTCGTTCGAGACTTCTCCTTCAATGGTTTCGCCCTCCAGATGGAGAGGAACCGGCGGCCTACTTCTTGGCGGCCGCCGGCCCGGAGGCGACAGCCCGTGTGTCTTGGCGCTGACCGCCAACGCTCGCAACGGCAGGCGCCGCGAGCCGCGGCTGAGGTGTTCTCTTCGGCCTACGCCGCCGCGGGCAGCCGCTCTCCCGCCACCCGGTAGGAAATCGCCTCGGCCAGATGAATGCGCTGGACGATGTCCGCGCCGTCGAGATCGGCGAGGGTGCGGGCGACCTTGAGGATGCGGTGATAGGCGCGCGCGGAGAACTTCATCTGCTCGGCGGCGTCGCTCAGAAGGCGCGCGCCGGCTTCGTCCGGCTCGGCGATCGTCTCCACGAGATTGGCCGAGCAATGGGCGTTGAGGGTCTCGGCCGGCAGCCCCAGTGCTTTGAACCGCGCGGCCTGTCGGTCGCGCGCCGCGGCGACGCGGGCCTTCACGGTCTCGGAGCATTCCGCCTGGGCCGGGCGGATCAGATCGGAAGCCGTCACCGCAGGCACGTCGACCCTCAGATCGATGCGATCGAGCAGCGGCCCTGACAGCCGTGCCTGGTACTCCGAGGCACATCGCGGGCCGCGGGCGCACCGGTGGCCCGGTTCGCCGGCCATGCCGCAACGACACGGGTTCATGGCGGCGACGAGCTGGAATTTCGCCGGGTAGGATACCCGGTGATTGGCCCGCGCGATCACGCTCTCGCCGCCTTCAAGCGGCTGCCGCAGCGAATCGAGCACAACTGGCGCGAATTCCGGAAATTCGTCAAGAAACAGGATTCCGCGGTGTGCGAGCGAGACTTCGCCAGGGCGCGCTCTGATGCCACCACCGACCATGGCCGCCATGGATGCGGAATGATGCGGGGCACGGAAGGGGCGTCTGTCGGACAGCTTGCCGCCGGAGAGTTCGCCGGCGATCGAAGCGACCATCGAGACTTCCAGCAGTTCGCGCGGTGAGAGGGACGGCAGGATCGACGGCAGCCGCTGGGCGAGCATCGACTTGCCGGAACCCGGCGGGCCGACCATCAGAAGGTTGTGGCCGCCGGCCGCAGCGATTTCGAGCGCGCGCTTGGCGACCACCTGCCCCTTGATCTCGGCGAGATCGGGAAGATTGGCGGGGGCGGTGCGAATGGCGGGTTCAGGCCGGGCAATCACCTGCGTGCCCCGAAAATGATTGGCGATCTGGATCAGGCTGCGGGCGGCGACGATGGTCATGTCGCCGCTGGCCCAGGCGGCCTCCGGCCCGCATTCGGCCGGGCAGATCAGACCGAGATCGATGGCATTGGCGCGCATGGCGGCTGGCAGCACGCCGGCGACCGGTGTGATCATGCCGTCGAGCGACAATTCGCCGAGCACGCAATATTCGGCGAGAGCGTCCGAGGGCAGGGCGCCAAGCGCCGCCATCAGGCCGAGCGCGATCGGCAGGTCGTAATGGCTGCCCTCCTTCGGCAGATCGGCGGGCGCGAGATTGACCGTCACCTTCTTGGGCGGCATCGACAGGCCCGAGGCGTGGAGCGCGGCCTGGACGCGCTCGCGGCTTTCCGCGACCGCCTTGTCCGGCAGGCCGACGATCTGGATACCCACCTTTCCCGGCGCCACCATGACCTGGACGTCGACCGGAACGGCCTCGATGCCCTGGAATGCGACGGTCTTGACGCGCGAAACCATGCCTGCCGACCCTCCATTTGCCCAAAGCGGTTCCAGCCTCTCCGGCAACCCGACCGCTGCGGCAATTACCGGCGGTCGAATGCAGATTCGCCGCAAATGGGGGCAAACCGGTCCGCTCATGCATCCGCCAGCGGCCCCTCTCGAGAGAGTTGCCGAATGACGTCTCACAATCAAACATAGTTTTCAGATCAAAACAAGAACGAGAACGGAACAAAGCCGCGCCGAATCGGACTCGCTCTCGCTTGAGTCGGAATCATTGCCGAATTGTGAACGCTGATCTCGCGCCAGGCAGATGCGAGGCGGACACCGAGGACACAGTCTTCGCTTGAAGGGCGCTCAGTAGCGCGGCTGGGCCGACGTTTCGGCCGTTCGACCGGTCAATTCCTGATCGCGGTCGGTGACGGCCTGGCGCGCCGAAGCAATGAGGAGAGAGATGTCGTTGGGACCCACGACGAACCGATAGCCGAGCGACCGCAATTCCTGCCAGTTGCGACCCGCGCCCTGGATCGTGGCCAAAAGCGTGCCGCTCGCAGCAGCCTCGCTTTCGACCCGCGCGAAGAGGGCCTGGGGCTCGGGCTCTTCCATCCGCTCCAGATGGCCGATCGAGGCGGACAGATCGTTGGGGCCGAGAAAGATCGCGTCGATTCCCTCGACGGCAGCAATCTCTCTGAGATTGTCGACCGCGATGTGGTGTTCGCACTGGACCATGAGGAGGGTGTCTTCATGGGCGCGATCTCGGGCATAGTCGGCCTGGACGCCGAACTGGGAGGCGCGCACGATCGGGGCGGCATAACCGCGCTGCCCGCGTGGTGGATAGCGGCAGAAATCCGCGACCGCACGGGCCTGTTCCGGCGTATGAACCATCGGCACGATGATCGACCGGAAACCCCGGTCGAGGACGCGCTTGAGGACGGTTTCGCTCCCCTCGGGCACCCGCAGAACCACTTCGCCGCCCGCCGCCTCGATGGCCCGGGCCATGGCGACCCAGGTTTCGAGTTCCCCGATGCCGTGTTCGCCGTCGATGACGATAACCGGCCAGCCGTGTCGTACGAGGATTTCCGCCACGTCCGGGCTGCCGAGCTCGGCCCATGCTGCCGCAACGAACTCGCCAGCTTTCAGTCTCTGCTTCAGCGTGTTCATGGGGCAGGTCCTGGAACGTGTTGAGGGGCATGCGGACCGGGTGTGCACGGTCTGGAAGAATTGAGTTGGTCGACATCCGGATCGCGGCAGTGATCCGTCGTCCATCATGTCGAAAGGCTTATAGAAGAGACCGACCAGCGCAGGAAGAGCCGACATGTCAGCTCGCGTGCGTTTTTCTGCGGGGCTTCTCGGTCGGGCCGCTTGCACGTCGGATGTCGGTCAATGGGCGGTTGATTCGACTCGGAGCACGTTCTCGCACCCTGAAGCAGGGGCGGTGAGTCTTTCGCTTGCTCATGTGCCGCGCAAAATAAAAGGCTCTTCGCCACTTAGGCGGAGAGCCTTCGCGCATCATCCTGATGCGGCTGGCGAAGGGCGCACGTGATTGATGCGCAGTCGCCCTTTTCCGAGCCGGGTCGTGGCCGAGAAGCCTTAGCGGCCAGCGACCTTGCGCTTTGCGCCGGGGATCAGGCCCTCGCGCTGCGCCTGCTTGCGCGCCAGCTTGCGGGAGCGGCGGATCGCCTGCTGCTTCTCGCGCGCGCGGCGCTCCGAAGGCTTCTCATAGGCGCGGCGCGCCTTCATCTCGCGGAAAACACCCTCGCGCTGCAGCTTCTTCTTCAGCGCGCGAAGGGCCTGGTCTACATTGTTGTCTCGAACGTCGACTTTCAAAACGACTCCCTCTTTCTCAGGTCCAGTGTGGAAACGCCGCAGGATCTTGCGATCTGCCCGTCCCAGCTTGCGATACGGCGTGAAGCTCGGCGAGCCGCGAAGCTGCCTGCCTTCCACGCCATGCTCAATGTGGCAAATCACGGGGGCGGCCCGATCGTCAGGACGCCTTCGCATTGCCGGGCCGCCTTTGACGATCGAGCGCAAAGGCCGGCTGACGATGTCGCTCGCTCTGCCTCATGCAGGAGAGCACCTGGCGCACGCCGCCCTGCGGTCCGAAGACCCGGGCGGCAAAGCCAAGTCGATTCTCGCCCGCCGGCTGTTCGAACCCCGTCTGATCAACGGTGCATTCGGCCATGCCGGCGGTCGGTGCGAAGGATCAAGGGGTGCGATAACCCGATCGATGATCGAACAGACGAGGCGCGGCATGGGTAAGCCGGGCGCGTGCCGCAACATCCTGCGACAGCGCCATGGCGCGCGAAGAGACACTCATATAGGGCAAAACGACCCTTTAGCAAAGCACGAGTTTTCGCGAGGCGACCCGGCGCCGCCTTGGCTCATCGAGCGTCACGCCGATCTGGCGCCCTCATGACGTCTGACGACACGCATGGGAAGTCCGCCATTCGGCTGGACGGTGATGCGTTGAACCACTTCCGGCGCCGTGGTCCGGGTATAGTCGAAACGCAGATCCTTCAAGAGCAAGGCGAGGGCGATCACCCCCTCCTGCAGGGCAAAGCTGGCGCCGATGCAGACCCGCGGCCCCACGCCGAAGGGCAGATACTGATAGCGGTCGATCTTGTCGCGGTTCTCCGGCAGGAAGCGGCTCGGGATGAAATGATCCGGCCGGTCCCAGAGCATTTCGTGGCGATGGATCAGCCAGGGCATGACGAGGACGGTGGAGCCGGCCGGAATGTCCACGTCGCCCGCCTTGTCCGGCTTGAGGGCGGTGCGGTTGAGCGACGGGGCCGGTGGATAAAGCCGCATCGCCTCCTCGAAGGCGGCCTTCGTGTGGACGAGCCTCTCCACCCATTCGCTCGGATGGCCGAGCGTCGGCAGCACCTCGTCGATCTCGCGTTCGACCAGCTCGCGTTCCTCCGGCGCCTGGCTCAACAGATAGAGCGTCCAGGCCAGCGAACGGGCGGTCGTCTCGTGGCCGGCACCGATGAAGGTGATGATGTTGTCCTCGATCTCCTCGCTCGACAGGCCGTCAGCCTTGATCAGCAGCGTCAGAAGATCGTTCGGCGTGCCATCGGGGTCGCGCTCCAGCGTGCCGCGCCGTTTGGCGATCGTGTCGGCAATCAGGCCGCGGAAGAAAGCCATGGACTTGCGGCCCCTGAGACGCCGCAGCCGCGGCAGGAAGGCCGGGGCGTTCAACAGGTCGAGCGGGTCCACCCGTCCCACCGAGCCCAGAAAGTCGCGGGTCGAGGGGGCAAAGCCCTCCGGCTCCGAAGCGATGTCGCCGGAAAACAGGGTCTCCTGCAGGATATCGAAGGTCAGGAGTGTCATCTCGTGGGAGATGTCGACTGTCTCGCCAGCGCGCTTGTCCAGCCCCTCTGCGAAGAGGGCGGAGCGCGTCTGCATGGCTTCGGTGAAGCCGGAAATGTGGCGCGGCGTGAAGACCGGGGCGATCGCCTTGCGGGTGCGCTTCCAGAGCGGACCTTCCGCGGTCAAGAGGCCGTCGCGCAGCAGCGGACGCAAAATCCGCTGGCGCAGGGGCTGCATGACATAGTTCTTGGCGTTCTCGACGAGGCAGTGGCGCACACCGGCCGGATCGTTGACGACGATGTTCGGAACGCCGAGCCATGAGCCGCGGATATAGGGCTCCTTGAAGGCCCGCGTCCCCCAGATCTCGATCGGGTTGCGTGAGGCGGTCTGGATGAAGCTCGCAAAGCCCAGCGGCTCGGAATGGGGCACGGGAGCCGGCGCGCGAAAGGCGCGCCTTGCGGCTGGCGGATGCTCCGACGTGACGGACATGGCGGGGAACTCATTGAAAAATTGCGTTTATCCTCTCCATGATATGGGAAGCGGTTCCTGCCCCGTCGACGGGCAGAACGCCGCGGGCGCTGGCGTGCCGACTCATCGGGAGGCGCAGGAACGCTCCGAGCGGCCCGGCGTCGTCAGCAATGCAACATCTTCGCATCATTGGTGGAAACGCTCGACTGCGCGGCCGGCGCGGCGCTTTCATCCACCCTCGCGACACCTTATATACGGGCCCTGACACAGGCGATTCGCCGTCCTCCCGGGCAGCATCACCGACCGAAGGAAGCTCATGTCCGCCACCGAAGAGACGAACCCGCTCGCCAATGCCGAATATGGCGCCGAATCGATCAAGGTCCTCAAGGGCCTCGATGCGGTGCGCAAGCGCCCCGGCATGTATATCGGCGATACCGATGACGGGTCGGGTCTTCACCACATGGTCTACGAGGTGGTGGACAACGCCATTGACGAGGCGCTCGCCGGCCACGCGACGCTCGTCACCGTCACGCTGAACGCCGACGGATCCTGCACCGTGACGGACAACGGTCGCGGCATTCCGACGGATATCCACACGGGCGAAGGCGTCTCGGCGGCCGAGGTCATCATGACCCAGCTGCACGCCGGCGGAAAGTTCGACCAGAATTCCTACAAGGTCTCCGGCGGTCTCCATGGCGTCGGCGTCTCGGTGGTCAACGCGCTGTCGAGCTGGCTGAAGATGCGCATCAAGCGCAAGGGGCAGGTCCACGAGATGGCCTTTTCCCACGGTGTGCCGGATGCGCCGCTGGCGGTCACCGGCGATTCGGGCGGCGAAACCGGCACGGCGATCTCCTTCATGCCGTCCTTCGACACCTTCAAGGGCGTGACCAGCTTCGACTACAACACGCTGGAACACCGGCTGCGCGAACTCGCCTTCCTGAATTCCGGCGTGCGCATCGTCCTCACCGACAAGCGGCCGGCCGACGAGAAGAAGGTCGAGCTTTTCTACGAGGGCGGCCTCGAAGCCTTCGTGCGCTATATCGACCGCTCGCGGAAGCCGCTGATCCCGGAGCCGATCGCGATCTATGGCGAGCGCGACGGGGTGACCGTCGAGGCGGCCATGTGGTGGAACGACTCCTACAATGAAGGCGTCCTCTGCTTCACCAACAACATTCCCCAGCGCGATGGCGGCACCCATCTCGCCGGCTTTCGCGGTGCGCTGACCCGGCAGATGACAGGCTATGCCGATGCGTCGGGCATCCTGAAGAAGGAAAAGGTCTCCCTCACCGGCGACGATTGCCGCGAGGGGCTGACCTGCGTCCTCTCGGTCAAGGTGCCGGATCCGAAATTCTCCTCCCAGACCAAGGACAAGCTGGTCTCCTCCGAGGTGCGGCCGGTGGTCGAAAGCCTCGTCAACGAGGCGCTGTCCACCTGGTTCGAGGAGCATCCGCAGGAAGCCAAGGTGCTCGTCTCCAAGGTGGTCGAGGCGGCGTCCGCGCGCGAGGCGGCGCGGAAGGCCCGCGAGCTGACGCGGCGCAAGGGTGCGCTCGACATCACCTCGTTGCCCGGCAAGCTCGCCGATTGCCAGGAGCGCGATCCGGCGAAGTCGGAGATCTTCATCGTCGAGGGTGATTCCGCTGGTGGTTCGGCCAAAGGGGCGCGCTCGCGCCAGAACCAGGCGATCCTGCCGCTCCGCGGCAAGATCCTGAACGTCGAGCGCGCCCGTTTCGACCGCATGCTCGGCTCCGACCAGATCGGCACGCTGATCACCGCGCTCGGCACGTCGATCGGCAAGGACGAGTTCAACGCCGACAAGCTGCGCTACCACAAGATCATCATCATGACGGACGCCGACGTCGACGGCGCTCATATCCGCACGCTGCTCCTCACCTTCTTCTTCCGGCAGATGCCGGAGCTGATCGAGCGCGGCCACGTCTTCATCGCGCAGCCGCCGCTCTACAAGGTGACGCGCGGCAAGCAGAGCCAGTATCTGAAGGACGAGAAGGCGCTCGAGAACTATCTGATCGAGGGCGGTCTGGACGACGCTTCGCTGACGCTTCCCAATGGCGAGGTGCGCACCGGCCGCGATCTGCGCGCCGTGGTCGACGATGCGCTCGCCGTGCGCCAGACGCTGTCGGGCCTGCATTCGCGCTACGACCGCTCCGTCGTCGAGCAGGCGGCGATCCTGGGCGCGCTCTCGCCGGACGTGGCGGAAGACCCGCAGAACGGGCCGGAGACGGCGCGGCGCATCGCCGAGCGTCTCGACCTGATCGCAGAAGAGACCGAGCGCGGCTGGGCCGGCGAGGCGGCGGATGGCGGCTATCGCTTCACCCGCACGGTGCGCGGCGTGACCGAACTGCGCATCGTCGACGCGGCACTCCTGAACTCGGGCGATGCGTTGCAGCTGATGCGCCACGCGCCGCGCCTGAAAGAGGTCTATGACGGCGGCGTCCCGGTCCTGAAGCGCAAGGAAACCGAGCGCCTGATCGCCGGGCCGCTGGAACTCCTGATGGCGGTGTTCGAGGTCGGTCGCAAGGGCATCGCCACCCAGCGCTACAAGGGCCTGGGCGAGATGAATCCCGAGCAGCTCTGGGAAACCACGCTCGATCCGGAAGCTCGCACCCTGGTGCGTGTCAAGGTCTCCGACGCGACCGACGCCGACCAGCTTTTTTCGCGCCTGATGGGCGACGAGGTCGAGCCCCGCCGCGAATTCATCCAGGACAATGCGCTCCAGGTGGCGAATCTGGATATTTGAGGTCCCCGGTCCGGCAGGATCAGAGGTTCTGCTGCCGCGCCTTCTTTACGCGAAAGCCCCCGATTCGGAGCGAACCGGGGGCGATTTGCATCGGAAGATGCGTATCAGCGGCACACGAGCTTGTAGTCGACGATGACGCGGCGGCCGTAATAGGGATCGTAGCGTTTGATCGGCTTCTCGAAGCAGTCGCGATAGGACTTCCGGGCGCGGTGGCCCCCGTCGGCACCGGCGATAGCCCCGATGAGGCCGATGACGGCGCCGGCGATCGCAGCGTCGCGGTTGTAGTGCTTGCCGCCGTGACGGACGGGCGGAACCTCGACGCCGTAGTCGGAGGCCTTTGCCGGAGCGGCGCCGGCGATCATGGTGATGGTCAGGGCGGAGAGGATGGTCTTGCGGATCATGGTCAGGGCTTCCTTCGGTTTGGAGCGGCTCGTTTCGACCGCCGATGACCAGAAGCTACTCTCTGCCTGGACCGCCCGCTGTGTCGGACATCACAGTGACTGATCGGCCTGCTCCGGGCGGTCGGTTCGTTCGTGATTCCTGTCTTCGTCACAGCCTGGTCTCGATTTCGCGGGCAGCGGGAAGTCCGGCAGAAGGACCATTCTGCGATTGGTGATTGGCTGCTGGGCCGATCCCTGGTCCGTCTGATGGCCTGGGCGGCGGCGTTGCCCACGTGTCGGTTGCCGGGGCTCATCGGCGCGGATCCCGCATCCTGTTCACACGATTGGCGGTGAGCCGGGCCTTGAACAGGCAAGCGGCTGGAGATTATGAAGGACCTCACCTCGGGAGAAGCTGCGAGGCCGCGTATTCGGGCCTCCGCCGTCGTCGGGGAGAGATGGCGGAGCCGAGACATTGGAGGAGGGTCTGTTCGTGTCGAACATGCACGGCGACGCCGGCGGCGGGGTTTTTCGCCGCCACGTCATGTACGTGCACGGTTTCGATCCGCGCGGTGCGCGGGTCTATCACGGCTTTTTTCGCGATGGGGCCAAGGTCGCCGGCGCGCGCTGGTCCCGCGAGATATCCGTCTCCTCCCGGCGGAAGTCGGGACAACATGCGTCTCTGTTCACGCTGGAGGCCGACGATCGTGCCAGCGGCCGTCATACCACGACACGGTACGAGGTCCTGCACTGGGACGACATCGTACGCCGGCTTTGGGCGGACAAGCCGCCCTATCGCCTCGTCATCGAGGCCTTTCACGTATTCCTCGTGACATGGCGGCGAGGCATCCTGCGCACGCATCGAAAACCGGCCTGGGCCGGCTTCCTCGCCATCGTCACACCGCCCGCGATCATCTCCATCGTCGCATTGCTCGCCGTCGGTGGGACGCTCCTGGCCTATTGGGGGGCGAGTGCACTCGCGGGGGCTCTCGGCGCCAGCGAGACGATCGCTCTGGTCGCCGGCCTTCTGGCCGCCTGCATCGTCCTCGCGGGCGCATTCCTGCTTTGGCGCTCAGCCGAGCGGGCGGGTAACATCTGGTGGTTGACGCGCTGCCTGGACTATCTGCTCGGCACGGCGCAGGGGCGCACCGACCGGTCGGTCGAGCGGTCGAAACTCTTTGCGGACCGGCTGATCGAAACCTGGAGACGGGGCGAGGCCGACGAAATTCTGGTCGTCGGGCACAGCCTCGGCGCGCTTCTGACCGTGCGCATGGTGGCCGATGCGCTGCGGCGCGAGCCGGAGATCGGGCACACAGGTCCCCCGCTCGTCCTCCTGACCTGCGGCCAGACCATCCCCTTCTACGACATGCTCGACGACGCACAGGACCTGCGCGACGATCTCGTTCTGCTCGGCACCAGTTCGCGCCTGACCTTCTTCGATGTGACCTCCGGGTCCGATCCGGGTTCGGCCTGCCGGCTCAGGATGCTGCATGGCTTGGGCGTGCCGGAGGAGGAATCGCGCGTCATTCAACGCGAGCCTGACTTTCACGATATCCTCGAACCCGAGACGTTCCGGCACATCCGGGCGCGGCCGCTGGAGTTCCATTTCCAATACCTGAAGCCCTCGGAGCGGGGGAGCGGCTTCGACTATTTCGAACTCGTCACGCGGCCGGAGCCCTTGCCGGCCAGCGGCCTCCAGGCCCGGGCGGCCTGACATGACGGTGGAAACGAGATCGGGGACGTTCGGGAGCGAAACGATCGAGGCGGACACAGGAATTCGACGCGACGTCTTCTACATTCACGGGCTCGATCCGCGCGGGCCCAGGGTCTACGAGGCCCTCCTGAAGGAGGGCGCGCAGAAGAGCGAAGAACGCGTCGGACGTCGGCTCACGCTGTCGCCGCGCAGGAAAGCCGGCCAACACGCCTCTCGTCTGGAGATCAGGGCCGAGGACGTAAAGACCGGACGCCCGGCGTCGATCGACTACGTCATCCTGCGCTGGGACGACCTCGTCCGCAAGCTGTGGACCTCCATCGGGCCCATCGATCTTTTGCGCTCCGGCTTTCGCGTCTTCGCCTTCATATTGGCGCACCGCCGGGAACAGCTTCGCCGGTTCGGTCGCCAGGGCCTGTCAGGGCTGGGTGCCATTATTGTTCTGCCCTGCACGATCCTGATCTGTGCGCTGATCGCCACCCTCGGAAGCTGGGCAGCCTATGCGCTGGTCTCGGCACTCGTCGCTTCACTCGGTGGCGGCGGAGCATTGCAGACGGCTTTCGGTCTCGCCGCGGTCGCCGGTGCGCTCGCGGGCGCTGTCGCCTTCTGGCGCTTTGCGGCGGGGCGTACGAACCTCCTGTGGCTCCTGCGGAGCCTCGACCACCAGTTCGCGACGGCGCAGGGCGAACGCGATCTCGGGGTCGAGCGCACGAACCTCTTCGCCGACCGCTTCGTCGAGCGGTGGCGCGCGACGGACTCCGAGGAGATCGTCGTCGTCGGCCACAGTTTCGGTGCGCTTCTCCTGGTGCGCATGATGGCGCGGGCGCTGCGCGAGGAACCGGAGATCGGCCGTCGCGGCCCGCGGGTGGTGATCCTGACCCTCGGCCAGACGATCCCCTTCTACAATGTGCTCGGCGATGATGCGGCGTTTCGCGAGGATCTCCGCCTTCTCGGCACCACCGATCGGCTCACCTTCTTCGACGTGACATCCGGCTCCGATCCCTGTTCCTCCTGCCGCGTGCCGATCCTGCAGGATCTCGGTGTGCCGGAGGAAGAGGTGAGGATCATCCAGCGCGAGCCCGATTTCCACGACATGCTGGAGCCCGACAGCTTCGACTACATCCGCATGCATCCGCTCGACTTCCACTTTCAGTATCTCAAGCCGTCCGAGCGGGGCTTTCGCTTCGATTATTTCGAGCTGCTTTCCCGGCCGGAGCGGCTCACGAGCGCTGTGAGAGAGGCGCCATGACCGGCAACGGATCGGCCGAGTCCCCCCGCGGCCCCCCGATGGCGGGCGAGACATGCCCGGTCCGCTCGGCGATGCGCGGCCGCGACGATTTCGTCGCTCCGGCGCCCCCGATCGTCGATCGGAAGGCCAATCGCCTCGTCTGGTTGAAGGCGGTGCTGCGATATTCGGCCCTCGGGCTCTACACGCGTCAGAGCTATCAGTTCGTGGGCATCAGCCGGCATTCCCTGCCGGCGCTGCCCACGGCCCCCCGGCAGGTCCTGCATTTCCTGCGCGACCCGGCGCTGATCCGCGAAGTCCTGGTGCGCCGGCCCGACGCCTTTCCCAAGCCTCGCCGCTTCGCAGCCGTGATGGCACCCCTGATCGGCAACGGCATCTTCGCCTCCAACGGCGAGGTCTGGAAGCGGCAACGGCGGATCGTCGATCAGGCCTTTACAACGGCAGGGGTCCGCGATGTCTTTCCCTTGATGAGCGGCGCAGCGCTCGAACTTGTCGAGAGGCTCGGCGCGGAGGCCGCGAACGGGCGACCGATCGCGATCGACCGCGAGATGAACCACTATGCGGGCGACATCATCTTCCGCACGATCTATTCCGAGCGCCTGCCCTCCGAGGTCGCACAGCCGATCTTCGAGGCCTTCGAGATATTCCAGGAGCTTGTCTTCCGGCAGCAGGCGATCAACGCGCTGACAGGCCTGTCTCCGACCTATATGTGGTCGAGCGCCAGGTCGAGGCGCATGGCGCGTTTGATCCGCCGGGCGCTGGACATGCCGCTTCGCAAGCGCCTGAAGGCGATTGCGGCCGGTGATCCGGTGCCGGACCGCGACATCCTCTCGTCGCTGCTTGTGGCGCGCGATCCCGTCACCGGTACCCGGCTCGACCACGAAGAACTCCTCGACCAGATCGCCGTCTTCTTCTTGGCGGGCCACGAGACGGCGGCGGCCGCTCTCGGCTGGACGCTCTACCTCCTCGCCCACCATCCCGAGATGCAGAGAGAGTTGCGCGCCGAAGTCGAACTCGCCACCCAAGGGGGGCCGGTCGTATTCGCCACCATCAAGCGCCTCGAGAAGACCCGAAACGTCTTTCGGGAAGCGATGCGGCTCTACCCACCGATCGCCTTCTATCCGCGCGAGACGGTGGCCGAGGAAACGCTCGGCGATCTTACCGTGCCCTGCGATCATGCCGTCAGCGTGCCGGTGTGGCTGATGCACCGCCATGAGGCCTACTGGCCGCGGCCCGACCGCTTCGAGCCGGCCCGCTTTTCCGACCCGGAGGCGCGCGAGACCGTCCGCCAGGTCTACATGCCCTTCTCGATGGGGGCGCGGGTCTGCGTCGGCGCGTCCTTCGCCATGCAGGAGGCGACGCTGGTGCTCGCCGAGATCCTGCGGCGGTTCGTGGTGAAACCCGACCCGGATCATGTGCCCAAGCCGGTCTCCCGCCTGACGGTTCGCTCGGAGAACGGGATCCGCCTCTATCTGGAGCCGATTGAGGCATCCGGGAGGCCGCACGCCTGAGGCGTCAACCGCTGCTTGGAATCGAGCCGGGTAGGAAAAGCGGTGGCGGCACGCGTCGCTCGCCGTGAAACATATGATGCTGCGGCGATTGACGATTACGACACGACTTCAGCGGGCGCTGTCATGCGGCGCCCGCTGAACACAGTGTCTGAGTTTTGCAGCGTTACTGCGAAGACTGGTTGGAAGCGCCCTCGGCCTGCATGTTGCGCGCTTCCTCGACTGCGGCAAGGCAGGCTTCTTCATTGCCCTCGTCAAGGGCGGTCTGAGCCCTGTTCAGAGCCATCTGATAGCTTCCGCCATCGGTTGCGCTTGACGAGGCATCGGACGGGTTGTCCGTCCCTTGGCCGGTGCTGGCCATCGCCGTTTCATTGCCGGCTTGCTGCGCGTTCGCGTCCTGGCCCGACATCGCCATGTTCTCCTCGCCTCCGCCCTGGCTGCTCGCCATCGGCATCGTCTGGCCGTCCTTCGAGACTTCGCCGGTTCCGACGCCTTCGGAGCTCGCATTCGAGGCGGTATCATCGGAGGATCCACTCATCGAAGATTGCTGGGAGGAATCGGCCTGCGCGTCGGCCGACTGGCCGCCTGCGGAACTGGCTTCGCTGGAACTCTCCAGCGGTGCCAGGCTCCCGTCTTTCGAAACCTCGGCGGACTGCGTGGCATCCCCGGCATCAGCGCCGCTGACCTCATTCGTCTCGAAATTGGTCGTCGTGCCGGTTGCCGCGGAACTGGTCGCTGCCCCGCCACTCGTCGAGGCGGTCACCGCACTGTCGTCCGAAAGGCTGGCGAGTTCCTGGCGGCAGTCGGCATTGGCAATCGTCGCGGGGAACGCGCAAAGAGCGGCTCCCGCCAGAAGGTAGGACAGGCGTTTCATCTCATGTCTTTCTTTTTGATTAATAACAAGAAAAACGCCGCGACTATGTTTGGGTTCCGACAGCAATGCAGATATTCGACCGATGGAAAGAAGCCGTGCTCACCTTGCTTTTCGCAACGGAGTACAGGGGCCAGCGCCATGCCTCCGCCACCAGGTTCAAGAGCAGGCAGCAGGTTCCCTGTCGCTTCACGTCGGATTGCCGCGGTGCTCGGCGGTCCGTCCCGCCTGTGCACGACGCGGACAAGGCCCGCATCCGTTCACGCGGCATGCTTCCCATTACGACACGGGCGTGGTAGCAGCCCGTGCCATCCCGTTTGCCGCGCTGCAACAGCGCCAGCACTTTCCGGAGGCAAGCCATGGCCCGCATCCTCGAAACCGCTACGGGCGCCATGGCGCTCACCTTCGACGACGTCCTGCTGCAGCCGGGGCACTCGGAAGTGTTGCCCGGCCAGACCAATATCCGCACGCGGATCACCAAGTCTCTCGAACTGAACCTGCCCATCCTCTCGGCTGCGATGGACACGGTGACCGAATCCCGGCTCGCCATCGCCATGGCCCAGGCCGGCGGCATTGGCGTCATCCACCGCAATCTGACACCTGCCGAACAGGCCGAAGAAGTCCGGCAGGTGAAGAAGTTCGAAAGCGGCATGGTCGTCAATCCGGTGACCATCGGGCCGGAAGCGACGCTGGGCGATGCGCGCGCCCTGATGGCTGCTCATCACATTTCCGGCATCCCGGTCGTGGAAAATGGCGGTCGTGGCGGACACACGAGAGGCCGGCTGGTCGGCATCCTGACCAATCGCGACGTGCGCTTTGCCTCCGATGACAGCCAGCCGATCGCCGAACTGATGACCCGGCAGGGCCTCGTGACCGTGCGCGAGTCGGTCGATCAGGAGGAGGCCAAGCGCCTGCTTCACCATCACCGCATCGAGAAGCTGGTCGTGGTGGACGACAACGACCAGTGCATCGGTCTCATTACCGTCAAGGATATCGAGAAGTCGCAGCTTCACCCTGTCGCCGCCAAGGATCCGCATGGACGGCTTCTGGCCGCTGCGGCGACCACGGTCGGCGACGACGGGTTCGAACGCGCCGAGCGGCTGATCGATGCCGGGGTCGACCTTCTGGTGATCGACACGGCCCATGGTCATTCCCAGAAGGTGCTCGATGCCGTCGGCCGCGCCAAGCGCCTGTCGAACCATGTTCAGGTGATCGCCGGCAACGTCGCCACCCCCGACGGGACGCGGGCGCTGATCGACGCGGGCGCCGATGGCGTCAAGGTCGGCATCGGGCCGGGCTCGATCTGCACCACGCGCGTGGTGGCCGGCGTCGGCATGCCGCAGCTCGCGGCAGTCATGGGCGCCGCGGAGGAAGCCGCACGGTCGGGCATCCCGGTCATCGCCGATGGCGGCATCAAGTTTTCCGGTGACATTGCCAAGGCGCTCGCCGGTGGCGCCGCCGCGGCCATGATCGGCTCGCTCCTTGCCGGCACGGACGAAAGCCCGGGCGAGATCTATCTCCACCAGGGCCGCTCCTACAAATCCTATCGCGGCATGGGCTCGGTCGGAGCGATGGCGCGCGGCTCGGCCGATCGCTACTTCCAGGCGGAAGTGCGCGATACGCTGAAACTCGTGCCGGAAGGGATCGAGGGCCAGGTTGCCTACAAGGGGCCGGTCGCCGGGGTGCTGCACCAGCTCGCGGGCGGCCTGCGGGCGGCGATGGGATATGTGGGCGCGGCGAATCTCGAGGAATTTCGCCAGAAGGCCTGTTTCGTCCGGATATCCAATGCGGGTCTTCGGGAAAATCACCCGCATGACGTCACGATCACCCGTGAGAGCCCGAACTATCCCGGCAATTGATCGTCGTCAGCGCCGATTGGCCCCGCCACGCCGGGAGCGGCAAGGTACTGGCTCGGCCTCTCTTCCCAGCGGCGGGATAGCAATCGCCCCGCCTCTTCTCGCCGCGGACGCTTTGCTGTAGGTCGCTGGCCCATGTCTGCCATTCTTCGCTTCGCGCCGTCGCCCACCGGGCGGCTTCACATCGGAAATCTGAGGACCGCGCTCTTCAACTGGCTGTTCGCCATGCGGGAGGGCGGGCAGTTCATTCTGCGCTTCGACGATACCGACCGGGAGCGCTCGCGCCGGGAATATGCGGATCTGATCGAGACCGATCTTCGCTGGATCGGGATCGAGCCTCATCGCGTCGCCCGGCAGTCGGAGCGGATCGCGCTCTATGACGCCGCCGCCGAGACGCTCAAGGCCAAGGGCCTCCTCTATCCCTGCTACGAGACGCCGGACGAGCTCGACCGCAGACGCAAGCGGCAGGCGGCGCGCGGTCTGCCGCCGGTCTATGGCCGGGAGGCGCTCAAGCTTTCGCCCGAGGAGCGTGCGGCGCTCGAGGCCGAAGGCCGCAAGCCGCACTGGCGCTTTCTGCTGCCGAACTTCAAGGGCGATCCCTTCGCGCCGAAGCGCACCGACGTGACCTTCGACGACCTGATCAAGGGGCCGCAGACCATCGATCTGGCCTCGCTCTCCGATCCCGTCCTCATCCGCGGCGACGGCAGCTATCTCTACACCCTGCCTTCGGTGGTGGACGACGCGGAGATGGGTGTCACCCACATCATTCGCGGCGACGATCACGTGACCAATACCGCCGTCCAATACGCGCTCTTCGAAGCGTTGGGTGCCAAGGCGCCGGTTTTCGGCCACCACAATCTTCTGACCACAGTGGGCGGAGAGGGGCTTTCCAAGCGTTCTGGCGCGCTGTCCCTCGAAACCTTGCGCGACGAAGGCTTCGAGCCGATGGCGGTGGCGTCGCTTGCGGTCCTCGTCGGCATGTCCGGTTCGATCGAGCCCGTGTCCGATCTCGAGCGTCTGTCCGAACGGCTGAATTTCCGCGAGGTCTCGGCCTCGGCCTCGAAATTTGACCCGGCCGAACTCGACCGGCTGAATCGGGAGATCGTGCATGGTCTCGAATTCGAGGCCGTGGCAACGCGTATCGCCACCATGGACATTTCCCCCGAACACGCCGAGGCGTTCTGGCTCGCGGTTCGGGCCAATTGCGACAAGGTGGGGGACGCCTGGGCCTGGGCCGAAATCGTCTTCGGCACGATCGAAACCCCGCCCCTGCAGGATGACGGGGAAGCGACCTTCCGCGCCTCGGCGGCGCGGCTTCTGCCGGAAGGCGAGATCGGCGCCGAGACCTTCAAAGAGTGGACGGCGCGGATCAAGAGCGAGACGGGTGTGAAGGGCAAGGCGCTGTTCCTGCCCCTGCGCCGGGCGATCACCGGCCTCGACCATGGACCCGAACTGGGGCCTCTTCTGCCGCTGATCGGTCGTGAGCGCCTTCTCGCGCGGTTGCAGTAAGGCCCGGCGGGCCAAGCGGTCCGATCACCCTTCCGTGCGTTCGGCGAAATTGCTTGCGGTCGGGCGACTGCCATGCATCTTCCTTAAGGGAAGATTCCGGGAGGTCGTTCGATGTCGTTGTTCAGAAGCGCAATCCTTGTCGCGGCCATGCTTGGCCTTTCGGCGTCCTCGGCGCTGGCTGAGCGGCTCGACCTGCCGGGCCGGTCCTATGGCGGCAAGGTGCGGGCAGGACCGGGCCTCAACCACTCCCAGATCGGCTCCACGCGGCTGAACGACCGGATCATCCTCCTGGAGCGTTCGGTGCGGATGGATGGTTATGACTGGTTCCTGATCGAGATGCCGAATGGGCGCACGGGCTTTCAGTGGGGCGGTCTGATGTGTGCCGACGGCGAGGAGACCGGCATTCTCACCATTTGCGGCTCGCAGCAGGACGCGGAACTCTCCGGCCTGCGTCCCCGCCAGCAACAACCACAGCCGAGCGGCGCGCCGGAAAGCGACGTGGCCTATAGCTGCAACGAAGGCATTCCCCTGAACGTGCGCTATCGCAACGAAGGGCGGGACTTCGTGGCCTATGTCTCGCACGATTCCTATCCCGAGGTTCGCCTCGTCCAGATTCCGTCCGGTTCGGGTGTGCAATTCCAGTCGGGACGCAACTGGATGGGCGGCAAGGGTGGCGAGGTCTCCATCAATTTCGGCGGAATCGAAGACACTTGCTACGCGCTGAACTGAGAAGGCCTTCGAAGAGAAAGTCAGTTATGCAACTGTTTCGCGATGTGGCTTTCAAGTCGTAAAATATATCGCTTTTAATGGCTTACCCACATATTCTGTAAAGCCTTCATTCCTCGTTAACCTCCCGAATGCAATTGCTCATTGTGAATCCGCGGCAATGTGCGCGCCGCTGGCCGCAATCGGGGCAGACGACATGAAGATGAACAGATTCTCCATCAACAAGCGACTTGCGGCGGCCTTGCTCCTGCCGATCGTCTTGATCGCGGTACTGAGCGATCTCGAGATCCTGCACAGTTACAACGAGTATCGCCGCATGGACGCGCTCGTCCGCACGAGTTCCGATCTGAAGATCGTCACCAACGTCGTCGACGCGCTCCAGGTGGAGCGGGCCCGTTCGGCAGGCTTTCTCGGCTCGCGCGGGAGCGAGATGCGGGAGGAGATGGTGGCGAGCCGCGAGGCGACCGATGCAGCCCTCGACAGGTTCGAGGCCGAAGCCGCGGCCCTTATGACAGTCGATGACGAGCGCCTGCAGGCGCATCTTTCCGCCGTGACCAAGGCCTTGCAGGTTCTGAACTCGCGACGCAATGAGATCGACACTCAGACCATCGGCCGGGAGGAGGCTTTCGACTACTACAACCATGCGGTCGAAAATCTTACCGATCTCATGAACGACATGAGCATTTCGGAAGCGGCCGTGCATCTCGCCAGCCTGATCTTCGCCTACAACAATATCGTTCAGGCCAAGGAACTGGCCGGTCGCGAGCGGGGCGAGGGCGCGGGCATGATCGCAGCCGGCCATGCCGACCAGGTGCATTTCGATCGGTTCTGGGAACTCGCAGGCGGGTCGAAGGCCTATTTCGAGCGCTTCCTGCATCTTCAGCCGATGAGCCGCATGGCAGAGCTTTCCGAGCGGCTTGAATCCGCCGGCGCAGGCGACGCCAAGGCGATCCGCGCGCGCATCATGCGCGGCGGCGTGGGCGCCGACCTGTCCGGCCTCGATGCCGGCGAGTGGTATGCGATGACCACCCGCGTCATCAATGTCATGAACGACATGGAACACGAACTCCTCGATGAAATCGGCGAGATTGCCCAGGCCGAGAGCACGACGAGCTGGTTGTACTTCCTGGCTGCGACCTTGGTCATTTTCCTGACCGTGCTCGTCGTCGTCGGATCGTCCATCTCGCTGGCGCGATCGGTGACCAGTCCGCTGCGCCGCCTGACCCAGTGCATGAACAATCTCGCCAAGGGCCAGACGAACATGGATCTGGTCGACACGTCCGGCGAGGACGAGATCGCGCAGATGGCGCGAGCGGTCTCGGCCTTCGTCGTCACGACCGAACAGACTGCTGAAGAGCGGTTGCGAACCGAAAAGGAGCGGATGCGCGAGCGGGAATTCCAGCAGAGGGAGATCGAAGCCGAACGGGCAGAGCGGGCGCGGGAGCTGGAAGCGGCCATGGCCGAGGTCGGAGGCGCCCTGCGTCGGCTCTCGAGCGGCGATGTCTCCTACCGCATTCAGAGCGTTCTGCCGGGTAGCCTCGATGCCCTGCGCCGCGACTACAACGGGTCGGTGGAAATGCTTGAGCAGACGATCCACGCCGTCAAGGACGTGGCCGAGAGTGTCGAGCGCGGCGTCGCCGAACTGCAGGTCGCGTCCGACGACCTCGCTCGTCGAACCGAACAGCAGGCGGCGGCGCTCGAAACCACCTCCGCTTCGATGTCGGAGGTCTCGACTGCGGTGCAGTCCTCGGCATCGCGCGCCGGTCTGGCCGGCAAATACGTGACCGAAGCCTCGGAATATGCGCGGTCCTCCGGCGCTCTGGTCGACGAGTCCGTCGCCGTGATCGAAAAGATCGCCGACTCCTCGCGGGAGATTTCGCAGATCGTTTCCGTCATCGACGAGATCGCCTTCCAGACCAACCTTCTCGCCCTCAACGCGGGGGTCGAAGCGGCGCGGGCCGGAGAGGCCGGAAAGGGCTTTGCCGTGGTCGCCCAGGAGGTCCGCGATCTCGCCCAGCGTTCGGGCACCGCGGCCCACGAGATCCGCAGCCTGATCGACCGCTCGGTTTCTTCCCTCGACAATGGCGTCGCCCTTTTCGAGCGGACCGGCGGTGCGCTCGCCGGCATTCGCGAAAAGGTCGAAACGGTCCGCGCGGAAGTGACGGCCATTGTCGACGCTTCGCGTGAACAGGCCGAATCCATCTCGCATGTCAACGATACGCTGAGCCAGATGGATACGGCCACGCAGCAGAACGCCGCCATGGTGGAAGAGGCGACGGCCGCCACTCACAGCCTCTCGAAGGAAGCTCAAGTGCTGGGCGAGCAGATTGCCGCCTTCACGCTCAACTCCAGCCGCCAAATGCCTGTTTCCAGGGCGGCCTGACGCATCGGACGAAAGGTGGACCCGGTTTTCGGACTATCCGATGCGAAAACAAGAGACTGGAGCATGAGCCCCGACTGCGAAGTCGGGTCTCATGCTCTGGCCGCAAAGGGCCTGGATCGGTCGCAGAGGGGTCTTCCTCTGCGACCGATTCTTATTCTTCGAGCCCCACCGCCTGCGCCGAGGCGATGGCCGCAATATTGACGACGCCGCGGGAAGTGACCGACGGCGTCATCACATGCGCCGGCGACGCGGCGCCGAGCAGGATCGGGCCGACATGCAGCGCGTCGGTCATGCTCTTGACGACGTTCAGCGTGATGTTGGCGGCGTCCAGAGTGGGGAACACCAAGAGATTGGCTTCGCCCGACAGCGTCGAGTTCGGCATCGTCCGCTTGCGCATCGCCTCGTTCAGGGCGGCATCGCCGTGCATCTCGCCGTCGATCTCGAGATCGGGCATCTCTGCGCGAATGATCGCCAAGGCCTCGCGCAGCTTGATCGTGGCGTCGGTGTCGTCGCTGCCGAAATTGGAGTGGGAGACCAGCGCCACCTTCGGGTCGATGCCGAAACGAAGCAGTTCGGCCACCGCGAGCCGGGTCATTTCCGCCAGCTCCTCGGCGTTCGGATCGCGCTGCACATAGGTGTCGACGAAGAATTTCGTGACGCCCTGCATCAAGAGGATGCTCATCGCGGCGAGCTTGTTGACGCCGGGCCGCATGCCGATCACCTGGCTGATGTCGCGGACATGCTTGGGAAGGCGCCCTTCCAGCCCGCAGATCAGCGCGTCGGCTTCGCCGCGCGAGACGGCGATGGCGCCGATCACCGTCGTGTTGGTGCGAACGATGGTGCGGGCGGTGTCGGGATTGACGCCCTTGCGGCCGACCTTCTCGAAATAGTGGTCGACATAGTCGCGGTAGCGCGGATCGTCCTCCGGGTTCACAACCTCGAAATCCTTGCCAGGCCGGATCTTGAGGCCGAAGCGCTCAAGCCGGGTCTCGATGACGCCTGGACGGCCGATCAGGATCGGCACGCAGGTCTTGTCTTCGAGCAGCACCTGGGTGGCGCGCAGCACGCGCTCGTCTTCGCCATCGGAGAAGATGACGCGCTTGGCCGAATCCTTGGCGATCTGGAAGATCGGCTTCATGATCAGGCCGGAGCGGAATACGAAGCGGTTCAGCCGCTCCATATAGGCGTTCATGTCCTCGATCGGGCGGGAGGCGACGCCATCCGCTCGCGCTGCTTCGGCGACCGCTGGCGCGATCTTGAGGATCAGGCGCGGATCGAAGGGGGAGGGGATCAG
This sequence comes from Jiella marina, assembly GCF_024359545.1. Classification (GTDB taxonomy): domain Bacteria; phylum Pseudomonadota; class Alphaproteobacteria; order Rhizobiales; family Rhizobiaceae; genus Jiella. Next base: position 234,595 of record NZ_JAKQZG010000006.1, on the reverse strand, counting down.
ATAGTCCGGCCCGAAGACCGGCGTCTCGGAACCGTAGGCCTTGGCCGCGACCTCCGACACCTCCTCGCGGGCAAGCTCGGCGATGGCGTCGGTCGCCGCCTGTTTCATCCGCTCGGTGATATGCGTCGCGCCGCAGTCCAGCGCACCGCGGAAGATGAAGGGGAAGCAGAGGACGTTGTTGACCTGGTTCGGAAAGTCCGAACGTCCGGTGCAGATCATCGCGTCCGGCCGAACCTCCTTGGCAAGGTCGGGCATGATCTCCGGGACCGGGTTTGCCAGCGCCAGAATCATCGGCCGCTCGGCCATAGACTTCAGATAGTCGGGCTTCAAAACGCCAGCGGCCGAAAGCCCCAGGAAGATGTCGGCGCCTTCGCACGCTTCCTCTAGCGTGCGCTTGTCGGTCTTGCGAGCGTAGATCGACTTCCAGCGGTCCATGCCGGTGTTGCGGCCCTCATAGACGACGCCCTCGCGATCGGTGACGAGGATGTTCTCGGTCTTCGCGCCGAGCGAGACGAGCAGGTTGAGACAGGCCAGCGAAGCGGCGCCGGCTCCAGACGCGACGATCTTGACGTCTTCGAGCTTCTTGCCGGCCAGCCGCAACCCGTTTCTGATGGCCGCCGCCGCTATGATCGCCGTGCCATGCTGGTCATCATGAAAGACCGGGATGCCCATGCGCTCGCGCAGCCGCGTCTCGATCTCGAAGCATTCCGGCGCCTTGATGTCTTCCAGATTGATGCCGCCGAAAGTTGGCTCCAGCGCCGCCACCACGTCGCAGACATGGTCGATCTCCCGGGCGTCTATCTCGATGTCGAAGACGTCGATGTCGGCGAACTTCTTGAACAGGACCGCCTTGCCTTCCATCACCGGCTTGGAAGCGAGGGGACCGATATCGCCGAGGCCGAGAACGGCCGTTCCGTTGGATACCACGGCGACGAGATTGGAGCGGCTGGTGTAGTCGGCGGCGAGCTTCGGGTCGCGGGCGATCTCGAGGCAGGGCGCCGCGACGCCCGGGGAATAGGCCAGCGCCAGGTCGCGCTGGTTGCCGAGAGGTTTCGTCGGCCGGATCGCCAGCTTTCCCGGTTGCGGATAATGATGGAAGAACAGCGCCTGTTCGTCGAGATCGCTCTTCTTGCCCTCGCCGTCCTTGGCTTCGTTCGTCGACATGGGTGCCCCCCTTTATCCCGTCTCTCTTGGCGCATGGGCCTTGCCCTGGCGCGAAAAGTCATAGCCAATGCTGTCGCTTCGGCAAACCGGCAACGACCTGTGGAGTGTGACATTCGAGAGACGGCTAAATTGCGCTCCGTCACATGATTGCAATGCGATTCAGGCATTTGCGACGCGTGGTGATCGAGGCAGACGAGAACGAGCGCGAGGCTGCGACTATGGACGATCAGGCGGCGACGCGCCATTTCAGGACGCTGTTCCTTTCCGATATCCACCTCGGATCGAAGGCGGCCCAGGCCGACATGCTGATCGATTTTCTTCGCTTCCACGACGCGGAGAAGATCTATCTCGTCGGCGACATCGTCGACGGATGGCGGCTGAAACGGTCTTGGAACTGGCCACAGAACCACAATGACGTGGTGCAGAAACTCTTGCGGAAGGCGCGCAAGGGGGCCACCATCATCTACGTCCCGGGCAATCACGACGAATTCCTGCGCGACTTCGTCGGGCGCCATTTCGGCGGCGTGGAGGTGAAGCTGCGCGATGTGCATATCACCGCCGATGGACGCCGCTTTCTGGTGATCCACGGCGACGAGTTCGACGTCGTCGTCCGCAACGCCCGGATCATCGCCTATCTCGGCGACTGGGCCTATGACGCGGCGATCGCGATCAACCTCGTCTTCAACAAGGTGCGCCGGCGGCTCGGCTTTCCCTATTGGTCGTTCTCTTCCTGGGCGAAGCTGAAGGTGAAGAACGCCGTCAACTTCATCGGGGCGTTCGAGACGGCGCTCGCCGAGGAAGCCGCCAAAGCCGGCTGCGACGGCGTGATCTGCGGACATATTCACCACGCGCAACTGGCCGAGTATGAAACGGTAAGCTATGTGAATACGGGCGACTGGGTCGAAAGCTGTACCGCGATCGCCGAGCGCTACGACGGCTCCTTCGAACTGATCCGGTGGAGCGAGGTCGTCAGGGAGCGGGCGCTCGCCAAACTCGGGACGGCTCGCAAGGTGCCGGAACGGTCGCGACTGGTCCGGCCAACGGAGGCTGCGTGAATGCGTCGTGTTCTGATCATTTCCGATGCCTGGCATCCTCAGATCAATGGGGTCGTGCGGACGCTGGAATGTCTGGTGTCGGAACTGGCGGATCGCGGCGTCGTCACGAAGGTGGTGGGACCTCAGGATTTTCGCTCTCTGCCTTGTCCGACCTATCCGGAAATCCGCCTGGCCCTGGCAAGCGCCGACGCCATGGCGCGCATCTTTGCCGAATTCCGGCCCGATGCGATCCACATCGCGACTGAGGGGCCGCTCGGCTTCGCAGCGCGACGCGCCTGCCTGCGCGAAGGACGCTCCTTCACCACCAGCCTGCATACCCGCTTCCCGGAATATCTGCGCAAGCGCGCACCGATTCCCGAACGCCTCACCTACAATGTGCTGCGCTGGTTTCACGAGCCGGCGACGGCCTGTCTCGTCCCGACGGAATCCATGCGCCGGCAGCTCGAGCCCTTGGGTTTCGGCGGCCTCGTCAGTTGGACGCGCGGCATCGACCGGAAGGTGTTCAGGCCGCTGGAGCCGATCGTTCTTGACCTGCCGCGTCCGATCTTCCTGACCGTCTCCCGGCTTGCTCCGGAAAAGAACCTCGAGGCTTTCCTCGATCTCGACCTGCCTGGCTCGAAGCTCGTCGTGGGAGACGGACCTTCGATGCCGGAGCTCCTGCGCCGTTATCCGCAAGCTCATTTCGCCGGCCTTCAGACGGGCGAAGCTCTGGCGCGCTATTATTCCTCGGCCGACGTCTTCGTCTTTCCTTCGAAGACCGACACGTTCGGCAATGTGCTGATCGAAGCGCTCGCCTGTGGCGTGCCGCTGGCGGCCTATCCGGAGCCCGGCCCGATTGACGTCATCGCCGATTCGCGGTCGGGCGTGATCTCCGAGGATCTGCGCGAGGCCTGTCTCGCCGCGCTGTCCCTCGACCGGCAGGACGCCTATCGCCGATCGCTCGATTTCAACTGGGAGGCCTGCGCCGACATCTTCCTCGAGCATGCCTTCGAGGGGCGGAGCGAAGAGAACATGGTCGACGTCGCGGCCTGAGTCAGCACTCTTCTGTCTGGAACCGTCGGGCAGAAAGACTCAGCCCGCTTGCGCGACGAGATCGCGCAACAGCGCGTGATCCTCGATCACCCGCTCGGCGTAACGCATCGTATCTTCCACCAGGGCCTCACCTGAATCGGCAATGCGCGCGGCGATGGCCGTTTCGAAGGCGGTGGAGCGATGGTCGGTGCGGCCGTGGGCCAGCGCCAGGGTCTCGCCGCAGGCTTCGGCATATTGGCGCAGGGCCTTGCCGGGGCGCTTCTTGCGCAGACAGATTTCTTCGGGATCGAGACAGACTCGGGCATGATGGCGCGAGCGAACCAGCCACTGGGCGCCCTCCCATGACACCTCGTCGAGAAGAAGGTCCGGCTCGCGCTGCATGAGACGCTGCAGGTCGACGGTCAGGTGCGCCGGGGAGAGGCGGTTGCGCGGATCGATTTCGGCGAAATGGTGCAGGGGCGCGGCATGGCGCTGCTGCTTCACCTCGACGATGTGGCACATGGCGAGTTCGGCGTAGGTGGACGCTCCTTTGGGCCCGACCAGGAGATAGTAGCGCTCGACATTGACCGAGCCCGTGCCGGCCCCCAGCCGCTCGACCACGTCCAGGATCTCGTCATCCACATAGGGCCGGAATTCGGACTGAATTCGCGCGGCCGTGGCCGCATCGAGGCGCTTGTAGCGACCAGGGCGGTCTCGGAATCGCAGGCCCTCGTCGGTGATGGTGACCGCCTTGCCGAGAGTGCTCTTCGACTGGAATTTGGATCCGCCGATCGCGCGCTTCTGGGCCTTCTTGATGCCCTTGTGCAGGAGGTGATGCTTGGGAAAACCACTGAGTACGCGCCGTCTCTCGCGTGGGTCGGCCACGATCGCCTCTGCGGTCTTGCGATAGCACTTCAGGAAGGCGCGTGCGGCCTTGACCTGGTCCTTTTCCGAGGGAGCCGAGAGCCCCGACAGGTCGTCCACCTCATCGGTCTCGTACTGACCGTCCAAGACGCCATGGGCGTAGTGGGAAGCAAGGAAGATGCTCGTCAGGTAACGGGCGATATCCCAGACGGCGTGGCCGATGCAGGCATCGTCGAAATCGTTCGGCACGAAGACGATGAGATTGCCGTGCAAGCCCTTTTCGGTGACGAAGCCGAAATTCGACATGTGGCAGTCGCCCATGATCGCCGTCGGCTTGACCCAGTCGGTGAAGCCCTTCGGCAGCGTCAGCACTCCGTCGTGAAGATCGGTGTAGAAGAGCTGGGCCGAGCCTCGGAAGAAGTGGAACGGGTTGCCTTCCATCTTGCGATGCTTTCGGCCCGGGGCGTCCCTGCCGGGCCGGGCGCCGTCGATGCGCTCCAATTCGCTGGCGATCAGTTCGGTGCGATCGTGGGTCGACTGGGTCATGGACAAGCAAGTGTGCCAGTCGATGCTTGCGGCAAGATCGGCTGGCGCTGCCAAGCTGGCCGACGAACAGAGAGGTCAGCGCGTGGCAAGCCGTTTTTGGCATGATGGGGCGATTTCCGCGCTGTGCAGCGGAAGGAGGACGATTCGAGGCAAGAGGGGTTTTGCGCATGGGCGGGAACTGGCGGCGATCGGTGATCGGCATTCTCGTGGCGGTGACCGCCGCGATCGGGCTTTCGGCCGGTAGTATGGCGAGGGCGCAGACCGAAGATCTGAAGGACTGGCGCGCCGGGCCCAGCGACGATGCGGTCATGGAGATTGGCCAGCGCTTCGACTGTGTCGGTCCCGACTGTCCGACCGGCCTGTCCTGCCTCTACGCCCTGGGGCCGAACCGGCCGCCGGGCTCCTGGCCGGTGACCACGGAATTCATGCTCGACGAGGAGAAGATGCCGTGGTCGGACTTCGAATTCTGGTTGGTCGCGAAGGCAAAGGCTCTGCGCCCGGTGCTCGCCGACGATCCGCTGGTGCGCAGCGATCGCTTCGCGCGCCGTACGCCGGCGACGGCGGTCGATCTGGAGAGCGGCGAGTACGTCACCCGTAGCTACGGCATCGTGTCGAAGCGGAACAGCTACATGCTGCCGGCTTATTTCTGGACGGTGAAGGGCCGGTTGGCCGTCATGTTCTGCGTTCACGCCCCGTCCGTCGAGGTTGCCCGCCAGGCCAGACCGCAGATCGGTGCCCTGCTGCAATATCTTCGGCCTGAAGAATCCGAGGACGCCGACGAGTCCTGATCGATCTGCATGAGATCGGACTTGGGGGCTTGCCTGTCCGCGGCGGCCGCTTTGCGTTTTCTCGCAAGAGCTTGAAGATCGAGGGCGCAACTGGAGCCTCGTTCACCCGTTCCGACGGATGAACATGAGGAGATCAGCCAATGACGCTGCAGAGATTTTCGACCGCCAGCCTTCTTTGCGCCACGGCCTTCGCGCTGACGGCGGGCCTCGTTCCATCATCCGCGAGCGCTCAGGATTACCGCACCGGTGTGCGCGGCCAGGGCGTGATCCTTTCCGACCGGGAGCGGCGTGAGTCCTATTCGGTTCGGCTGCCGAACGGGCGTGTGGTCGAGCGGGCCGGCAACGGGGGGATCACCTGGCTGTTCGGCCTCGGTGACGTCTATGGCAAGGCTTCGGGCCTGCCCCTGGTCAATGGCGCGACGCCCTCCGTCCTTGCTTCGACCCCGTCGGGCGGGATCATTCCGGGCCAGGATCCGCGCTGAGGAGCGCCGCATTCGGGCTGCAGTCCGGTCAGGGATGAGCAGCTCGCGGTGAGCCTCAGCCAACTCCTTGAAGGGACGTCACGATTTCGTGTGAGCACCTGCAGCAACGATTTGCGAGTTCATCGTGTTGAACCGGCTTGTATGTCACACGTGAACGAAAAGAGTTGGTTCTCCATGAAATATTTCCTCGGCCTCAGCATGATCCTGTCGACCCTCGCATTCGCAGGCTGCGCCTCGAACAGCGAATTCGCTGCTGCCAATAGCACCGACACCGGAACCACGCCCTCCAACGGGATCATCGACGGCCAGACGCCCGAATAAGCCTGAAACTCTCTCTCGATCGATTGCCCGCCCGCCGGCCCCCAATGGGGAGGCGGGCGGGCTTTTCATATCGGCACGTGTCTTGAAAGTGCCATCTCGCCCCGCCAATCCCTCTCTCAGGTTCGCAGCGAACAGAAGGATGGACTTGCTTGGCGACATATATGAAAATCCTGATCTTTGGTCTCGCTACCGTTTTCCTCGGTGCCTGTGCATCGACGCCGCCGCACGATCCAGGCGGCAAATGGGCCAAGCAGGCCGAGATGATGGACAATTCCCTGTTCTATTGAGTCCTGGCGGTTGAAGGGTGCGGTCAGTCCGTGCAAGACCGCGCGGCCATGAACCTCCAAGACGTGTCATGGGAACGCTGATCGTGTCCGACTTCACCCTTCGCCCCAATGCCCCTTTCGACTTGGCACCACTCGCCAGGCTTCTCGACAAGGAAGAGGATCTGGCGCTGGTCAATCCCAGCGCCAAGCATCCCTTCGATCCGTTGGAATGGCAGGAGAAGTGGCTGAACGAGCCGGACGATGCGTCTTTCTACCTTGTCGACGCGGATGGGAAGGAGGTTGGCTTCTTCGCCCTGCGTGTCGGGATCGGTCCCGAAGTGCGCCATCTCGTCTACGTCTTCGTGGAGGAAGAGTCCCGTGGCGGGGCGGGTAAGGAACTCGCCGCCCTCGCCGAACAGGCCGCCCGGGATCTCGGCGCCATCTCGATCACCCTGAAGGTCGAACTCGACAACGAGCCGGCACTCGCGGTCTACCAGGCTGCTGGCTACGAGGAACTCGGCCGCTCGGGCGGCATGGCGACCATGCGCCGTGACTGGGGATAGGCGCCTGCCCGGCGTATCGCAGCGATTGCCGGGCGCGGGCCGTCAGACAGCCTTCGAGTAACGCGCCGCCTTGGCCGCCAGATGCGCGTCGAACCAGGAGGCCACCACCCGCGTATAGGGCTTGGCTTCCGGCCGGATGACGAAGCGGTCATTCTCGATCGCCACGAGGCCCAGACTGTCGGTTGCGGCGTGACGTCGCGCCTCCCGGATATAGGAAGTGGCGTCTGCGCCGAACTGACGCTTCAACTCGGCGAAATCCAGCGCAAAATCGCACATGAGCCGGGCAATGATATGCCCGCGGATGCGGTCGTCTGGGGTCAGGGCATAGCCCCGGTCGCCGGTCGTCAAGCCGGCTTTGACCGCCTCGCGATAATTCGCCGTCGGCACGATGTTCTGGACGAAGCCGCCGGGAAACTGGCTGATCGCCGAGGCGCCGAAACCGATCAGCGCGCTGCAGCGGTCGGTCGTGTAGCCCTGGAAGTTGCGTGCCAGTTGGCCGCAGCGCGCCGACTTGGCCAGCCGGTCGCCGTGGCGGGCGAAATGATCGATCCCTATGGGCTCGTAGCCGGCTCGCTGGAACGCCTCGGCGGCGCGCGCCGCATCCGCGAGCCGGGCCTTTGAATCCGGCAGATCCTCCTCGCGGATCATCGTCTGGTGCTTCTTGGCCCAGGGCACATGCGCATAGCCGAACAGGGCCACGCGGTCCGGCGCCATGGAGATCACCTTGTCGACGGTTCGGTCGAGCCGTTCGGGCGTCTGCAGGGGCAGACCATAGAGCACGTCGATATTGATGCTGCACAGTCCGGAGGAACGGAGTTCCTCGACCACGTCGCGCGTCTGTTCGAAGGTCTGCGGCCGGTTGATCGCAGCCTGAACGGCAGGGTCGAAATCCTGGACACCGATGGACGCGCGGTTCATTTCGAGCGCCCGCAACCCGGTCAGCGTGTCTGCCGTCACATCCGACGGATCGATCTCGACACTGATCTCGGCATCCGCCGCAAAGTCGAAGGCCGCGCGCAGGGCTTCGTTCAGGCGGAAGAGATCTTCCTTGCGCAACAGGCTCGGCGAACCGCCGCCCAGATGCAGCGCACCGAGCAGCGGAGAGAATCCGATCTCTGAGCGTGTGGCCGCGATCTCGGCGATCAGCGTGTCGACATAGGTGGCGACCGGCTCGTAGCGCCGGGTCTGCTTGGTGTGACAGCCGCAAAACCAGCAGAGCTTATCGCAATAGGGAATGTGCAGATAGACCGAGACCGGGTCGTGCGGCACGAGGCCGTCGAAGAGGGCCTGTTTCAGCGCAGGCCCGGCATCGGCCGAAAAATGCGGTGCCGGCGGATAGCTTGTATAGCGGGGAATCTGCGCCCCATAGCGGTTCAGGACGGCGCGATAGTCGATCGTGACCGGCGCTTCACCGCTCATTGCTACGGTCCAGTTCTGCAATCAGGGGAACGACATGTTCTTCCTCGAAGGCGAGATGGCGTCGCAGCCCTTCGAAGAAGCCACGCAGCATGTAGCCGAGCGCTTCGGCATCCGAGCTTTCCCCGCGACGGACATAGTCGGTCAGCTTCTCGCAGAGCTCGTCGGCAAAACTCTCGTCTTCCCAGTGCTCGTAATGGAGCCGCTGAAGCGTGCCGAAGAGTTCCGGCCGCTTCTCGAAATGCTGGCTCAGGAGCGGGAAGATGGTGTTTTCCTCGAAATGATGAGCCTTGCGGATGGTCGCCCCGATGGAGCGCGCCACGTGCAGCGTGTGCTGCGTATCCAGATTGTCCGGCAATGCGTCGGCGATCGCTTCCAGCGAGCGGCACAGTTCCCGCTGACAGGCGAGTTGCCGGCGAAGCAGCGCCGTCACGCTCAAGTCCGGAGCGACGGCGCTGGCGGAGACTGGCGGCGCTGGCCGTTTCGCTGCAGGATGTATGACGACGACCGCGCCATCATCGTGTTCTCGGCGATCTTCCGATGGGAATTGAGGAAGGAACGTCATGAAACGGCTCCGGCTGGAAAGGGATGATTGCGACTTCTAGCCCCGTCTTGCCCGGCATCACCTTGATCCAAGTCAAAGCGCATTTGCCCAAAAGCTGACACTTCAGCGCCCAATCCCCGCCGATTTCGGACGGCCCGACGGCCGCCTCCGAGCGGCGGTTATTGGAGGGTGGCAAGACAATGAAGCATACGACCGTGACGGTGTTCATCGGTCTGGCCGCGTTCCTGGCGTTGCTAAGCGCCGGCTTCGCGGCAGACGATTCCTTCAGAGCGCATTCCTATGTGCTCTTCTTCGTGCTGGTTATGGCAACGATCGTGCTCATGCGGCAGATCGATTTTTCCGGCGACAAGATGATTCCGCTCCGCGCCAATGGCGGGGGTACGGCTGGCACTGCCGATACGGTCGCGTATCAGGACGATGTCGTGCGCTACGGCGCCATCGCGACGATGTTCTGGGGCGTGGTCGGCTTTCTTGTCGGCGTCGTCGCGGCCTCGCAGCTCGCTTGGCCCGATCTCAACATCGAGCCCTGGTTCAATTTCGGCCGGGTGCGCCCGCTGCATACGTCGGCGGTGATCTTCGCCTTCGGCGGCAACGCGCTGCTCGCCACCTCCTTCTACGTCGTCCAGCGCACATGCCGCGCCCGCCTGTGGGGCGGTGATCTCGCCTGGTTCGTCTTCTGGGGCTACCAGCTCTTCATCGTGCTGGCCGCGACGGGCTACCTCCTCGGCATCACCGATGGCCGCGAATATGCGGAGCCCGAATGGTATGTCGATCTGTGGCTGACAATCGTCTGGGTCGCCTATCTGGCGGTCTTCGTGGGCACGCTGGTGAAGCGCAAGGAACCCCACATCTACGTCGCCAACTGGTTCTACCTCGCCTTCATCGTGACCATCGCGATGCTGCATGTCGTCAACAATCTGGCGATGCCGGTCTCCTTCCTGGGCTCCAAGAGCTATTCGGCCTTCGCCGGCGTTCAGGATGCGCTGACCCAGTGGTGGTACGGCCATAACGCGGTCGGCTTCTTCCTCACCGCCGGCTTCCTCGGCATGATGTACTACTTCATCCCGAAGCAGGCGAACCGTCCGGTCTACTCTTACCGTCTGTCGATCATCCACTTCTGGGCGCTGATCTTCCTCTACATCTGGGCCGGTCCCCACCACCTCCACTACACCGCGCTGCCCGACTGGGCGCAGACGCTCGGCATGGTGTTCTCGGTGATGCTGTGGATGCCCTCCTGGGGCGGCATGATCAACGGCCTGATGACGCTCTCGGGCGCCTGGGACAAGCTCCGCACCGACCCGATCCTGCGCATGATGGTGATCTCCGTCGCCTTCTACGGCATGTCGACCTTCGAAGGCCCGATGATGTCCATCAAGGCGGTCAATTCGCTGAGCCACTACACCGACTGGACCATCGGACACGTCCATTCCGGCGCGCTCGGCTGGGTCGGCATGATCTCCTTCGGTGCGGTCTATCACCTTGTTCCGAAGCTCTGGAACCGGGAGCGGCTCTACAGCCTGCGCATGGTCAACTGGCACTTCTGGCTGGCGACTCTCGGCATCGTGGTCTACGCGGCCGTGATGTGGGTCTCGGGCATCATGCAGGGCCTGATGTGGCGCGAATACGGTGAGGACGGCTATCTGGTCTACTCCTTCGCCGAGACCGTCTCCGCCATGCATCCCTATTATGTGCTGCGCACCTTCGGCGGTGTTCTCTACCTCCTCGGCGCGCTGGTGATGGCCTTCAACATCTACAAGACGATCCGCGGCGATCTGCGCCGCGAGGTCCCGATGGGCGGCGGTGCGCCGGTCGCCCAGGCTGCCGGCTAAGGGGGAACACCATGACCAAGGACAATCAGGACCCGGCCCTCAAAGGCGCGCGGCCCGAACTCAAGGCAGACCCGGTGGCGAGGGGCATCCTCGCCAACCACTCCAAGATCGAGAAGAACGTCACGCTGCTTCTCGTCCTGTCGCTGATCACGGTGATGATCGGCGGCATCGTGGAGATCGCGCCGCTCTTCTATCTCGAGAACACGATCGAGAAGGTGAAGGGCATGCGGCCCTACTCGCCGCTGGAGCTGGCGGGCCGCAACATCTACATCCGCGAGGGCTGCTATGTCTGCCACTCGCAGATGATCCGGCCCTTCCGCGACGAGGTGGAGCGCTACGGGCACTACTCGCTCGCCGCCGAATCCATGTACGACCATCCCTTCCAGTGGGGATCGAAGCGCACCGGTCCGGATCTCGCCCGTGTCGGCGGCCGCTATTCCAACGACTGGCATGTGGAGCACCTGAAGGCGCCGCGCTCGGTCGTGCCGGAATCGATCATGCCGTCCTACGCCTTCCTGGCATCGACGGAACTGGAGATGGACAACCCCTCCGGCCATCTCCTCGCCAACCGCACGGTCGGCGTGCCCTACACCGACGAGATGGTCGAGAACGCCCGGAACGACCTCCTCGTCCAGGCCGCGGCCGACGGTGACACGGAGGCGCTGCTCGCGCGCTATCCGAAGGCCGTCGTCGGCGATTTCGACGGTGATCCGACGCGGCTGACCGAGATGGATGCGCTCGTCGCCTATCTCCAGATGCTCGGCACGCTGGTCGATTTCTCGGCCTATGACCCGCAAGAAAACGATCGCTGAGGGAGGCGAAGATGGAATTCGACTACCACTCCATGCGCACCTTCGCGGACTCCTGGGGTCTCCTGGCGATGACCCTGTTCTTCATCGGCGTCGTCCTGTGGGTCCTCAGACCCGGCGCGCGCCGGGCGGCCGACGACGCGGCCGCCATTCCCTTCAAAGAGGATTGAGCCAATGGCCGAGCATAAGGAAGTCGACGCGGTCAGCGGCGTCGAGACGACGGGCCACAGCTGGGACGGCATCAAGGAACTGAACAATCCGCTGCCGCGCTGGTGGCTGTGGACCTTTTACGCCACGATCCTGTTCTCGCTGATCTACGTGATCCTCTATCCGGCGATCCCGCTGATCAACTCGGCGACCGAGGGCGTTCTCGGCTGGTCGAGCCGGGCCGAGCTCCGGGAAGACATCGCCCGGGCCGACATGATGAATGTCGACCGGATCACCCAGATCCAGACCTCGGCGGTCACCAAGATCGTCGCCGATCCGGACTTAAGAAGCTTCGCCATCGGCGCCGGGCGCGCGGCCTTCAAGGTCAACTGCGTCCAGTGCCACGGTTCGGGCGCCCAGGGCGGGCCGGGCTATCCCAACCTCAACGACGACGCCTGGATCTGGGGCGGCGACCCGGAGGCGATCTACACGACGATCATGCACGGCATCCGCTTCCACGGCGACGACGACACCCGCGTGTCGGACATGCCGGCCTTCGGCGCCGACGGCCTTCTGGAGCGCGAGCAGATCAGCGACGTCGCCGAATATGTCCTGTCCCTGTCGGACCGGGCGGGCGACGCGGAAGCGGCGGAGCGCGGGGCGAGCGTCTATGCCGAGAACTGCGCCTTCTGCCATGGCGAGAACGGCGGCGGCATGAACGAGGTCGGCGCGCCGAACATCTCCGACGCGATCTGGCTCTATGGCGGCGACAAGGCCGACATCGTCGCCCAGGTGACCGCACCGCGCCACGGCGAGATGCCCGCCTGGGGCGACCGGCTCGGCGAGACGACGGTCAAGGAACTCGCCGTCTACGTCCACAGCCTCGGCGGCGGCGAATAACGCCCCATTCGCTGCATCGACGGCTTACGGCAACAGACCCCGGACGGCAGCGTCCGGGGTCTGTTGGTGTTGGGGGGAGTGGCAGGTTGGCGCCCATTCAAGCCGTTGCTACAGATCAGCCAACTCCTCCAAAGCGGACGCTACCCGTCGCTAAGGCAACGTTGTAAGTGCGTGGATTCTCGACCGTCTACTGTTGGAAAACTCGCTAAGAAGTAGACATTTCAAGTCCGCATTCCTGGGGCGAGGGGCGGAGCTTTTCTCGTGCCTGCGTTCAAACAACACGTATCATTCCACTCTTCATGGAAAGACGTGCCCAATTGTGCCCTATTCGCGTTCCTTGCTGCGACACCTGATGTAGAGGGAGGCAATGCGATCTGAGCGTCCGACAAAAAAGGGCAAGATGATCTGGAAGAGGTTACGAGTCGGTTTCCGCTTGGCGTCGCAAAGATTCAAAAAGAAAGCTCGGCGGGCGTTAATAAGATTAGCCCGTCTCAGGGCAATGCTTTGGCAGTGGCTATATGGCGCCCGCTACACGTATCTGCTCTGGCAGAAGCGGCATGGCCCGTTAGCGATGGCCATCTTGCTACTGGCGTTGATCAGCATAAGCGCGTTCTGGATTCCGGCGCTTCAAGGGATACTCGAACCTTGTTTCTCGACCGAAGCACGACTCGCATTGTTGCGGTCGCTCTTGCTTGCCGTTGGCGGCCCGCTGATCGGAGCGGCGGCCATCGTTTCGTCGCTCGTGCTGTTCGCGATGCAGGTCAATATTGAGAGGATGCCGCACGGCCTGTTCCGCAGACTCAGCGCTGATCGAAGGCTTCTAAGCGCGTTTGCGGCGACGTTTCTTTTCGCGGTGGCAATTACCGGCCTGTCGCTTGTCCTAGAGCCAAAGCGGGTCGGCGTCGTCGTGTTTGCGGCTTTCTGGGCCACCGCGATTATCCTCGGGCTGTTTCTCTACGGCTACTGTCGCGCGCTGATTCTGGTGAACCCGGTGCGACAACTCGGCATGATCGTTCAGCGGACGCAACGCGAGCTGCGAGCGTGGGCGAGACGAGCGGAACGTGCGGACCCGCTGTTGTCGGATGGCAGCCGACCGCTTCAGACCGATCCCTACTCCCCCCAACATGACCTGGCGCGCACCAAGTATTTTCAGGTCAATCGTGGCTGGACGGACGGGGCGCAGCAGAGCGTTCGCTATTCCGTGTCGTTCGCGCGCCGCTATGCCGAGCAAGGTGACCATGAGGTCAGCGCTGTGGCGATGAACGCGATCATCAGGATCAACGCTTCGTATGTTGACGCGAAGGGAAAGACTTTCTTCGCCAACCAGCTGATTTTTGATAACCCGCTCACCACGGATGATTTCATCAATAATACGCTTGAGCATCTACGGCAGACGGCGCGTATAGCGATCAAGCGCGGCGATGAACAGCAGATCGAACAAACGCTGCAGGCTATGGCCGAACTCGTCCGAGTGTACCTCGCAATCGATTATGCCAGCCCGCATGCGTCGAAGACCCACGCGCATCTCGCGGCAGGATACCTCACTGCAGACGTCGAGCGCCTTTTGCCACACAACATGCCAGACGTACTCATGGAAGGCGTGCGGCTGATGGGGCAATGCGCCGACATGCTGCTCGCAGTGCAAGGCCCGCAGGGCATCACGGCTCTGGTGCAGAAGATCGGCATCATTTCATGCGCCGGGGTGGCGCGCAAGGATTTCCGACCCGTCACGTCCACCGGGGTTGAACAGCTCGCGTGCCTAAGCTTCGAGCTGTTGCGGACAAAGTCGCGGAAAGTCCAGTTCGCGGCGCGGGACATCCGCAGCAGCATGAAGCTGATCGCCAAGCTGTTCATGGCCCTGCCGGACGCACCGTTGATGAGCGTCCACAGCACCTATCTTGCGCCCTACTACTCAGTCACGAGCGCACAAGGGCTCGCGGCGCGGCTTTCCCAACTGGTCAACGCCGTCGCGGATGCGCCGGCGGACGATGTGAACGCCCAGCAGGTTATCGCCAATCTCGGGGAATGGGCGGATGGGATGTATCAGACTGAGAAGGACCTTCTCCTTCATGCCATCGAAAAACGATCGCAATTCACGTCCGACATGATTCACTGGATCACGGCGGTTACCTCGATGCTGATCGCTGTGTCGAACACCTCCCCTTGTGACGAGCATAGACAGCAGGAACTGCGCAAACACGCGGCTTGGCTGATCGCGGTCTTGTCTTGGGTGCCCGACGACGAAGAGACCGTGAAGTTCGTCGAGAATTTCCAGATGACCGAAATACTGTTTGAAGCGGCGGTGGATGCGCACAAGTACGGGTGTCCAAAGCTTGGGAACGACATTGGTAACATGCTGTTGTCGTGGACATTCAAAGCAGGCCGACATCAAACTGGCTGGGCGATACTGGAACGGGGAGTCTACGCACTCGTGACACTCACGCTTCTTGGGGACGAGAGTATTTCGGAGGCTTGGCTTAAGGCAGAAATAAGCGCGCGGATGACGGCAGGAGGTTTACCTTCCAAAGAGCTTCGTGATGACGCGGCTTTGGAGATCCGCGGGCGCGCCGCCTCAGTTTTCCAAGCCGATCATTGGTCGTCATCGACAATTGAGAACAGTATGGCGCAGGCAGACAGCGCTAAACTGCGGCCGCTCCTCGAAGAAATTGCGGACCTGATTTCGCCTGAGACAAAAGGCGAAGTCGCGAGCCACTGGCCTTTCTGAAGGTGGCTTCGAACCAATCGCCCAAACTCCCCTTCACACCGGGTATCCAGTTCCGATTCCGTTACGTTCTTTCGCGTCCGCAATGGGATCGAGTGCGGAACGGCAGCTTCTCAGTTCCACCGCTCCAGAGCCGTCAGTCCGCTTTCGGCCCATCTCTGCCAATCGGCGGTTCAAGCACAGACGCAACCGACTTTAACCCTCACCGCGTCAGCGCAATATTCCGCCCCACCGGGCCGACGCCGGCCGGGACGGGGACGGTTGAGCCTTCATAGTCGGTGTTGAGGACGAGCTTCACGCCGGCGGTGACCTCGACCGCCTTTGCCACGATCGCCGTCCATTCGGAAATCTGGCCGACCTCCGAATCGCAGCCGAACAGGCCTTCGACCACGCCGGTCACCGGGTCGGGGTCGCATACGCCGTCGCCGTTCTTGTCGCCGCCGATGGTGAGCGTGTCTTCGGGCATGTAGATCGTGCCGACCATCTTGCGGGCGTTGTGGCTTTCGATCCGGAACTTGCGGTCCTTGTCCGTGTCCCGGTCGGCATAGATCAGGATGCCGGCCATGGCGCCGGTCTGGGAGGCCGACAGGGCGATCTCGGTGTCGTTCTTGACCTGCAGGCCCGCCTTCTTGCCGAGGAAGACCAGGCTGACGCCCTCGCCGGTGAGCGTCGCGCCCTTCTCGACCCGCAGCGACCCGTTCCAGAAGGTGTAGGTGCCGGGCAGAAGCACGACGTCCGAGGTGCCCGACAGCTTGATGTCGCCGCAATAGATGCCGGGATAAAGGTTCTTGTTGGTGTCCTTGATCGTCAGCTTCTCATGGTCGCAATGGGTCGGCGTCTCGGCGACGCGGGAGACAAGCGGGTCCTTCACCGCCGGACAGTCGGTCAGCGGCATCGGCTCGTAATTGGTGAAGAGACCGAAATAGCCGCCTGCCGAGCATGTCAGTTCGCTGGAAAGCTTCGCGAGCTGGGTGACCGACACGCCGATCGTGGCGACGGAATTGGAATAGACCGCGCAGGTGTCGGCCAGGATCTGCGCATCGCCGGACATGTCGACGATCTTGTTGCCGGTTTCGGCGAGCGCGATCATGCAGATCCGCCCGCCGCCCGAGACCCGCGCCGTCGCCAGCGCGCTGGTGCGGCCGAACATCTCGTCGAACCCCATGATCGGGAAGGCTAGATCGACATCCATCGAGAGTTCGACGGTCACCTCGTTCAGGACCCCGGCCTTCGCCGCCGTGTCCTGTTGCGGTCTTCCGAAGGAGACCTCAGTCGTGACGTCCGCCGGATCGACGTTGAGGTTCACCGCCACCATGGTTTCGATCGTGCGCTGGAGAAGCTCGGGCTTGGTGTTCGCCAGATAGAGCTCGCGCGCCGCGGCGAGCGCCGCCCCGTCGGCCGCCGACTGCAGGCGGGTCTGGGTGGCGAAGGCCAGCGAATAGTTCACCCCGCCGCCGGCGACGAGCAGCAACACCGGCATCACCAGCGCGGTGATGAGCGCGAAGTTGCCATTTCGGCACGCCAGGAATGATCGAAGTTTGGCCAGCATCCAGAAGTCTCGTTTCAGACTTCCGATTGTCGCCCGATTTCATAAAAGCCCAGCTAATAGAGACGTTTAAGAAGAGCTTAGCACAGAGGATAGAAAGCGCCCGAACACTGCATCGTGCAGCGGCGTTCACGGCCCTGCTCAACCGTTGATCACCTCCGCAGGCGGCGGCGGGATCAGGGCGCAGAGCTGGCGTTCCGACTCCGCGAGGACAATGCGGAGGTCTTCGTACAGCGCCGGGGGGACCTCTTGCGCTGCCTTGGCGCGCTCCTCGATGACTTCGCAGATCGCCGCCGCGCGACCGGCACCGGCGCTCCGGCACATGGATTTCAGCGCATGGGCGAGACGGGCGGTCTCGGCCGCGTCGCCCTCATGGCCGGTCAGATCGGCGAATGCGGTCGGAGCGTTGTTCCGGAAAAGGCCGACGATCCGTTCCAGAAAGGCCGATCCGTTCTGCTCGGCGAGCATCTGCAGCATGTCCACCGTCTCGGCTTCGAGGATCGGCACGTCCTGCCATTCGGCCGGCGCCGCTTCGGCCGCCCCTGCCGGCGTGTCGGCCGCCTCTTCGGCCGGAAGCGAGGCATCCGGCCGGGCGGTATCCTGCAGCACCTCTTCGATCTCGGAGATGGTGAAGGGCTTGGTCAGATAGGCGTCCATTCCGGCCGCCCGCCATCCGGCGGCATCCGTGTCCTGGCCGTGGGCCGTCAGCGCGACGATGCGCGAGCGCGGGCGTTCGAGCCGCGCCTCCGTCGCCCTGATCCGGCGCGTGGCCTCGTAGCCGTCCATCTCCGGCATCGAGCAATCCATGAAGACGACGTCATAGGCGGCGTTCTCGATCATCGTCAGCGCGGTCATGCCGCTTTCGGCAAGGTCCGGCGCGACCGAGAAGCTGGCGAGCGCTTCCTTCAGCACTTCGCGATTGACCAGCCCGTCATCCACGACGAGCACGCGCAGATCGGCATATCGCGCCCCGGATGTCTCGGCAGGCCCGGCCTCGGCTTCACCGTTGCGAAGCGGCGCGAAGTCCCGCTCCTGGATGCAGCGGGCCAGCGTGTCGATCTCGGCGCGTCGAAGCGGCAGCGCGATCTCGCCGGCATGGCCCTTGCCGGAAACCGTTTCGCCGGCCTCAAGCAGCAGGATGACGGGTCGTGTCGGATCGGCGGCGGCGAGTTCGCTGGTCGCCCTCGCGAGGACGACATCGACGCCGGAGTCGCTCTCGTCATCGGCGTCAACGATGCGGGCGCCGCGTTCGGAAAGAACCGTCGCGGTGGCCGCCCGGGTGATGGGATCGTCATCGAGAAGATGCACCGAGTGTCCCGCGAGCGAGGCCGGGGCAGGGGCCGCCCGCGTCACGGCGAACTCGATCTCGACGCTGAAGCACGACCCGACCCCTTCCTCGCTCGTCGCCCGGATAGTCCCGCCCATCGCCTCGACCAGCTGCTTGGAAATGGCGAGGCCAAGCCCCGTGCCGCCGAACTTGCGGGTGATCGTCGCATCCGCCTGGGCGAACCGGCTGAACAGCCCGTCCAGCTTGTCCGCCGCAATGCCGATGCCCGTGTCCCGCACGAAGAAGCCCAGCCGCTGCTTCGCGCCGTCGGCGCTTCTGCCAAGGCAGCGCAATTCGACCGTCACGCCGCCGGTCTCGGTGAATTTCAGGGCGTTGTTGACCAGATTGGTCAGGACCTGGCTGATGCGGACCGGGTCTCCGAGAACCTCGCCCGGCACGTCGGAGCCGACCACGAGCCCGATCGACAGCGACTTCTCCCGCGCCCGTTCGGCGAACAGGCTCGCCACGTCTTCCGCAAGCGTGTCCAGCGACAGCGGGATCGATTCGAGGTCGAGCCGTCCGGATTCGATCTTGGACAGGTCCAGAATGTCGTTGAGAATGTTCAGCATGCCGCGCCCGGAGCGCAGGATGATCTGGGCATAGCGGTTCGGCTGTTCCGGCAGCCGCGCCTTCGACAGCATTTCGGCCATGACCAGCATGCCGTTCATCGGCGTGCGGATCTCGTGGCTGACGGTTGCCAGGAACTCGGATTTCGCCGCATTCGCCTGCTCGGCCTCCTCCTTGGCGGCGCGCATTTCGGCGGTTCGTTCGAGAACCGTCTCCTCCAGCGTCTCGCGGTGTTTCTGCAGAAGATGATCGCGCTCTTCGATCTTCGAGAACATGGTGTTGAAGGCGTCGGTCAGCACGCCGACCTCGTCATTCGAGGTCGAAACCAGGCGTTTGGACAGATCGGACCGCCGACCGATATCGGCGAATTCGCCCGCCAGGCTACGGAGCGGCCGCACGATCCGGCCGATCAGCCACCAGGCGGCCATGAGCGCCACCACCAGCACGCTCAGGCCGAACGCCACGGCGATCAGCAGGCGGGTCAAGAAGCGGTCTCTCAGCCAGGCGACGTCGGCATGGATCGAAAGCCAGCCGACGATCTCGCCACCATTGCGAACCTCGACCCGGTCGGTGATCGTATCGGCGAAGAACATCGCCAGAGGGCCACCTTCGCCGAGTTCACGATTGGAGCTGACCAGGGACTCCGCCGTGCCGATCTCGGCGAGCATCCGGCCATCGGCGGTGGTCACGTCGGCGTAGCCGACATGGGACAGGCCGCGGATCCCGCGGATGACTTCGAGGACGCCGCGTCGGTCCCCGGATTCGACGGCCTGCGACGACGCTGCGGCGAAGGCCGAGGCCGAACTGCGCAATCGGCTGCGTTCGGCGTCCACGGTCTGATGAAAGTCCTGGACGAGGAAGAATCCGATCGTGCAGGCGACGGCGCTGATGACGGCAAGCACCAGGACGAGCGAAAGGCGAAAGCCGAGCGTGCGCCAGGGCTGAAGTCGCTTGACCGGGGCAATCGCTGGGTGGGCCGGCATTCGAAAGGGTCCGCCTTGTGATGATCTCGCACTGCGCGTTCAGCCGGTCTGGCGCATCGACTCCGGTCGCCAACAGCTCTTCGGGAAGGCCAGTTCGGCGGGGATGGCAGGCGTGTAGATGAAGCCCTGGACGGTCGAGATGCCCGCATCGACGACCATCTGCAACTGTTCCGGGGTCTCCACGCCTTCGGCGACGACTTCCATGCCGAGATCGGCTGCCATGGAAATCGAGGTCTTGAAGAAGAGATGGGACACCCGATCCGCGACGGCGGACTGGACGACCGACTTGTCGATCTTCAGTTCGCTGAAAGGGCAGAGCCGCAGAAGGGCGTAATTGGCCGTCCCCGTGCCGTAATCATCGAGCGAGAGTCCGAAGCCACACATCCGGATCCGCGTGAGTTGCTCGATCAGCCCGGTCAGGGATTTCGGAAGCGCCGTCTCGGTCAGTTCGAAGACCACCGACTGGGGTTCCAGCCCGTGCTTTTCTACCAGAGCCAGAAGGTTGGCCTGGAAGTTCGCAGCGTCGAGGGTCCGGGCGTCGAGATTGATCGAGATACGCCGCTCATGGCCCGATGCGCGCCAGCGCGCGGCCTCGGCCATGGCAAGGTCGGCAATCGAGAGTGTCAGCCGCGGCAAGTCGGCATCCCGGATGCCGGGGTGAAAGACGGCGGGAGGTCCGAGCACGCGGCCATCGGCGGTGCGAAGCCGTACGAGTGCCTCCAGGCCGACGAGGTGCCCGTCGCGTGGCGCAATCTGCGGCTGGAAGTAGGGCACGATCTGGCCCTGCATCGCTGCCGACATTCCCGACGCCAGGACCGGTTCCGAAGCCTTGCGCAGGCAGGCTTCGCAGTTCTCCAGTTCTGCGAGGAAAGTCTCCCGACGCAGGGGTTTTTCGAGGGTGCCACAGATCTCGACGCCGAGCATACGGCCGAGTTGCCGTGCGGCCTCGATGATCGACTTGGACTCTCCGCTGGAGATGATGACGGCGCCGCGATAGCCGCGATCGCCGAGTTCCCGGAGATAGGCCAGGCCATCGAGCTTCGGCATGTTGAGATCGAGAAGGACGACGTCGACGGGCGGATTCGCCTCCGACAGGCGTTTCAGCCCGTCCTGGCCATCGCTGGCCACGGACGTGTGGTGAGGCCCCGTCGACCGGATGACGCTTTCCGCCACAGCCGTGAAGATCGGGTCGTCGTCGACGATCAGGAAATGATGCGTGGTCACCATGGGCCTCCGCGACCTTGATCCCATCATCCAACGAAAACTTCGTTACCATTACCTCTCATGCGGCCACAGCGGCGGCGGATTTTTTTCGGGCGTTCCAGAAAGCGCCCTCCGGATCACGAGGACGGGTCGGTTGGCCTGAGCATGGCTGGACATGGACGACTTGTCGCAGGCGGGAGCTGGCCTGATTGATCTGGGTCAAGGCCCAAACCATCAGCGAAGATTATTGAGCAGTTCCAAAACCGTGGGCGTCTTTTCACCAAGGCCCGGAGCAGAACTTGAACCAGCGTCCCGACGATATCCACCGCCTCGATGTCGAGCCGGTCAACGCACCGGCGAAGCAGCAGAGCCAGCCACTCTATGCCAAGCGTGAAAAGATCCATCCCAAGCGGGCGGAAGGCCAGTTCCGCCGCCTGAAATGGATCATCATGGCGGTGACGCTCGGCATCTACTACGTCACGCCCTGGCTGCGCTGGGACCGCGGTCCGTTTGCGCCCGACCAGGCGGTGCTGGTCGATCTCGCCAATCGCCGCTTCTATTTCTTCTTCATCGAGATCTGGCCGCAGGAGTTCTTCTTCGTTGCCGGCCTTCTGGTGATGGCCGGCGTCGGCCTGTTCCTGATCACCTCCGTCGTCGGCCGCGCCTGGTGCGGCTATACCTGTCCGCAGACCGTCTGGACCGACCTTTTTCTCGTCGTGGAGCGCTTCTTCGAGGGCGACCGCAACGCCCGGATCCGGCTCGACAAGGCGCCCTGGAACGCGAACAAGATCTCCAAGCGCGTCGCCAAGCACACCACCTGGCTGGTGATCGCGGTCGCGACCGGCGGCGCCTGGATCTTCTATTTCGCCGATGCGCCGACACTGCTCATGAACTTCCTGACCGGCGACGCGCCCTTCGTCGCCTATGCGACCGTCGGCATCCTGACTGCGACCACCTACGTCTTTGGCGGGCTGATGCGCGAGCAGGTCTGCATCTATATGTGCCCCTGGCCGCGCATCCAGGCGGCGATGCTCGACGAGGATTCTCTCACCGTCACCTACAATGACTGGCGCGGTGAGCCTCGCAGCCGCCACGCCAAGAAGGCTCAGGCCGCGGGTCTGTCGGTCGGCGACTGCGTCGACTGCAATGCCTGTGTCGCCGTTTGCCCCATGGGCATCGACATTCGTGACGGCCAGCAGATGGCCTGCATCACCTGCGCCCTGTGCATCGACGCTTGCGACGGCGTCATGGACAAGATCGGCCGCGAGCGCGGGCTGATCTCCTATGCGACGCTGAAGGACTACAACGCCAACATGGCGATCGCGACGAATCCGGTCACCGGCACGATCGAGCCCGAACGGGTGCGTGACGGTCAGGGCCGCTTCCTGTCCGGCCTCCGCCATTTCGACTGGCACGTCTTCCTGCGCCCGCGGACCCTGCTCTATGCCGGGCTTTGGTCGTTGATCGGCGTGGCGCTTCTGGTGGCGCTGCTTGCCCGCGACCGGCTGGAGCTCAGCGTTCAGCGCGACCGCAATCCGATCTTCGTGACGCTGTCCGACGGCTCGATCCGCAACGGCTACACGGTGAAACTGTCCAACATGGTCCCCGAGCCGCGCGAGTTCGTGCTGTCGCTCGACGGCCTGCCGGGCGCGACGATGTATTCCGACGAGCTCCGTCAGCCCGAGGGCCGCAGCTTCGCGGTCACCGTCGATCCCGACCGCGTTCGCACGATGAAGTTCTTCGTCGTACAGCCGGCCGACGCGGTCGATCCCGGCTCCACGTCCTTCGAGTTCGTCGTGCGCGATCTCGACAGTTCGGAAGCCGATTCCTACGATGCCGTCTTCGAAGCACCGGAGAAGTGACAATGCGTACGAATGCCAGCGCCCCGCGCGAATTCACCGGCCGCCACATGGCCTTGGTCATGGTCCTGTTCTTCGGCACGATCATCAGCGTGAATCTCACGATGGCCTATTTCGCCAATTCGAGCTGGAGCGGCCTCGTGGTCGAGAACAGCTATGTGGCGAGCCAGCATTTCGACGCAGTCACGCGGGCGCGCGAAGCCGAGCAGGCAAGAGGCTGGACGCTCGCGACCGACTATGCCGACGGTGTCATCACCGTCGACCTGAAGGACGAGGCTGGAAAGCCGCTCTATCCCAAGGCGATCACCGCAACGGTCGGCCATCCGGTGAACGGCAATTTCGACCGCGAGGTGACCTTCTCGCGCCGCGCCGACGGTCTCTATGCCGCCGAGACCGACCTGACGCCCGGCCGATGGGAAGCCAAGTTCACGGTGGAGGCCCGGGACCTTTCGCCCTGGCATCAGGCCGTACGCTTCTCGGTTCGTTGAGGAACGACGATGAGTTGCTGCAGCCCGGCCGATGCCCGCGTCGACCTGCAGGAGGGAACGACGCTTCTGCATGATCCTGCCGCCGACGCGCTGGCCCATGCGGCGCGCCGTCAGCCGGACGGCACGCTGGCCTATGTCCTCTCGGTCAAGGATGTGTATTGCGGGGCATGCCTGCCGGCAGTGGAACGGGCGGTGTCCGCGGTCGAAGGCGTTCTTTCGGCCCGGGCCAATCTCAGCCTCAAGCGGGTGACGGTCGTCGCGACCGAGGCCGCCCGCCCGGCCGACATTCTCTCCGCGCTCGTCGGCGCTGGCTATCCCGCGACGCCCATCGATCTCGGCGACCTGTCCGACCTGAAGCGCGACCGGCAGTCGACGGCGCTCCTGACCGCGATGGCCGTTGCTGGCTTTGCCGCCGCCAACATCATGCTTCTGTCGGTTTCGGTGTGGTCTGGCGCCGACGATTCGACCCGCGACCTGTTTCACATGATCTCCGGCCTGATCGCGGTGCCGACGGTGGCGTTCTCCGGCCGCGTGTTCTTTCGCTCGGCCTTTTCCGCGCTTTCGGCTGGCCGGATGAACATGGACGTGCCGATCGCGCTGGCACTCTTCCTCGCGGTCGCCATGAGCATCTACGAGAGCTTTACCGGGGGTGCCGAGGCTTATTTCGACGCGGCGGTGACGCTGACCTTCTTCCTCCTCGTCGGCCGCTATCTCGACCAGCTCATGCGCGAGCGCGCCCGGGGCGCCGTCCTGTCGCTGGCGAAACTGGCGGCCAAGAGCGCGGTCGAGGTTTCAGGGACGAGCCTGAAGACCATCCCGGTCGACGAGGTACAGCCCGGCATGCGGCTGCGCGTCATGGCAGGCGAGCGGCTGCCGGTGGATGGGCGTGTGGTTTCCGGCGCATCGGATGTCGACCGATCCCTCGTCACCGGCGAAAGCGAACCGGTTGCGGCCATCCCGGGCATGACGCTCGAAGCGGGAACCCAGACGATTTCGGGCTCGATCGACATCGAGGCTCTGACCACGGCCGAGAATTCCTATCTCGCCGAGATTGTGCGGATGATGGAGGCGGCCGAGACCGGGCGGGGACGCTACACTCGGATCGCCGATCGCATGGCGCGGCTCTACGCGCCGGCGGTTCATCTGGCGGCGGCCGTGACCTTTGTCGGCTGGATGCTTCTCACCGGCGACTGGTATCAGGCGACGACGACGGCCATCGCGGTTCTGATCGTCACCTGTCCCTGCGCCCTGGGCCTGGCCGTGCCCGTGGTGCATGTGGTCGGCGCCGGGCGGTTGTTCCGGGCCGGCATCCTGATGAAGGACGGTGGGGCACTTGAACGGCTGGCCGACATCGACACCGCGGTCTTCGACAAGACCGGTACGCTGACACTGGGCGTGCCGCAGGTGACGGCGGCCGATACCGGAACAGATGAGACTGAAGCCATCCTGCGCGCGCTCGCGGGGCGGTCTGCCCATCCGGTCTCGAAGGCGATCGCCACCTATTTCGGGCCCGGGGATACTGCCGATATCGCGGAACTTCGCGAGTTGCCCGGTCTTGGCATCGAGGCCCGGATTGCCGGCCGGCTCTGTCGCTTTGGCCGGCCCGATTTCGTCGCAGAGATCGCTGCCACGACGCCGCGTGAAGGCAGCCGTGTGGCCTTCGCCATCGAAGGCGAGCCGCCGCAGGCCTTCTTCATGGCCGAGGCGCTGCGCCCCGATGCGGCTTCGGCCATCGAACAGCTGAAGCGGGACGGGATTGCCTGCGAAATCCTCTCAGGCGACGCCGAGCCGGCCGTGCGCCGGATCGCCGATGCGGTCGGAGTCGAGAGGATTTCCGCACATGCGACGCCCGCCGGCAAGATAGCACGCATCGAAGCCCTGAAGGCGAGCGGCGCCAACGTCCTCATGGTGGGTGATGGTCTGAACGACGCGCCCTCGCTGGCAGCCGGCAACGTGTCCATTGCACCGGCCTCGGCCTGCGACGCCGGGCGGCTGGCCGCGGACTTCGTCTTCACCCGCGACACCCTGTCGGCCGTGACCGTGGCCCATGACGTGGCGGTGCGGGCGAAAGCCCTGGCGAAAGGCAATTTCGGGCTCGCGATCGCCTATAATTGCGTGGCCGTGCCGCTGGCGGTCGCCGGTTTCGTGACGCCCCTCGTCGCCGCGATCGCCATGTCCACCTCCTCGATCCTCGTGGTCGCCAACAGCCTGCGGCTCAATCTCGGCGAGGTTCGAACGTCCGAAACGGACAAGAGGAAAACGCGCCCGTCACGGGATGAGACCGCGGCGCGGCTTGGCTTGCCCGCACTCGAAGAGGGAGCGATGCAATGAACGTTCTGCTCTTGCTGGTCCCCGTCGCCCTCCTCATGGGGCTCGCCGGCCTCGCCGCCTTCGTCTGGTCGGTGCGCAATCGCCAGTACGAGGATCTGGACGGCGCGGCATGGCGGATTCTCAATGACGAGGACGAGTCGGGAAACGCGCCGGCCGACAGACGCCCCGGCTGAGCAAGCGCGAGTGGCTCTCTATGATCCGTCGATAACCGCCGGATTGGATGCCCATTCTGCCTGAAGCAGGCGGTCGGCGGAGAGTTGGGCGAAGCGCAGGGTCATGGCGCGGCGGGTGGCGGGCTGCAGGCGCTCGATCGGCGCCTCGCGCAGGACCTCCGCCTCGTAACCGTCCGAGAGGATCAGGCCGAAATCCTCGGGAAAGATATCGGCCGGAACGCCGGGATGGGTGGCGAAATAAAACCGGTCGCAATGCAGCCGGTAAATCGGCCATTTCTGGTCGACCCGGAAATCCTGGATCGAGGTCTTGATCTCGACGATCGAGATCTCGCCCTTGTCTGACAGGCAGACGAGGTCGGCCCGCCGCCCCGAATCGAGCGGC
This sequence comes from Jiella marina, assembly GCF_024359545.1. GTDB lineage: Bacteria > Pseudomonadota > Alphaproteobacteria > Rhizobiales > Rhizobiaceae > Jiella. The sequence goes on along the minus strand of NZ_JAKQZG010000006.1, from coordinate 208,288 downwards.
ATCTCCGGCAGAAGCGACACGCGCCGCGCCATCATCAGGCGCTGAACGCCGCGGCGCACCATCATGGCGCGTTCGGACTGGCGGCCGTCGATCAGGGGATCCGTCGAAAAGGGCGAAACGAGTGGCATCGGCCGGATTTACCGGTTGGCGGCCGAGACGACAAGCGAAATTCGAAACAAATCAGAAACGGAACGTGATCATCCTGGCGACTTTGGGGAGCTATGTCGGAATGTTCTCACTTGGCGTGTTCGCCGGCGATTTCTTCCAGAATCGGGCAGTCGGGTCCGCTGCCGCCCGGGCAGCGGTCGGCGAGTTCGCCGATGGCGCGCTTCAGCGAATGGAGCTGGGCGATCTTGCGGTCGATCTCGGCGACCTTGCGGCGGGCGAGCTTGCGCACGTCCTCGCTCTGGCGCCGCTCGTCGCCATAGAGCGCGAGGAGCTTTCGCGCCTCGTCGATCGAAAAGCCGAGCGAACGCGAGCGTTGCAGGAAGCGCAGCACATGCACGTCTCGCTCCTTGTAGTCTCGGTAGCCATTCACGGCCCGGGACGGCTTGATCAGCCCGACTTCTTCGTAATAGCGGATCGTCTTCGCCGGCAGACCGGACTGTCGGGATGCCTCACCGATGTTCATATCTGAACCTCACGGTTCGCGGATACCATCGTCGTCCGCGAAATGTCGCGCAGGGGGCCGGCGTCAACTGTGACAAGCCGGCAACAAACCCTTTCTTAACTATGATCATGTGCAATGCGGACATTGCCCAGCAAGCTGATGAAGCCTATCGAAAATGGGAATTCGATAGCCGGCGAAAGCAGCCGAGCTGGGCCGTTTTGGAACACCCGGAAACTTCACATCTCGCATTGGCACCCGTCATGACGTTCAAGACCACCCTCGCAATCTGCGCTGCCGCGGCCTCGCTCTTCCTCGCCGGTTGCGCGAACGGACCGCAGCGGGTGACGATGAAGCCAACTTCGGATGCGCAGATCGCGACGGCCTATACCGGCCCGTCTGCGCTCCCGAACGAAGGCAGCGTCGCAGCCACCGCAAATTTCGGTTATAGCGCCACTGTCGACGACGGCTACGATCTGCCGGCGATTCCGACCGAGAAGATCGACCCGCAATATCTGCGCCAGCGCGTCTCCTATCCGGAGGGCGCCGCCTACGAGCCGGGCACGGTGATCGTCGATACGCCGAACCGCTTTCTCTATGTTGTCGAGGCCGACGGTATGGCCATGCGCTACGGCATCGGCGTCGGCCGTTCCGGCTTTTCCTGGAAGGGCGAGGCCTACATCAACGACAAGCAGCATTGGCCGAAATGGTTTCCGCCGGCCGAGATGATCGACCGCAAGCCGGAGCTCGAGCCCTATCGCGACGGCATGGAGCCGGGCCTGCGTAACCCGCTCGGCGCCCGTGCCCTCTATCTCTGGCAGAACGGCAAGGACACGCTGTTCCGTCTGCATGGCACGCCGGAATGGTGGACCATCGGCACGGCCGCTTCCTCGGGCTGCATCCGCCTGATGAACCAGGATATCATCGACCTCTACGAGCGCGTGCCGATGAACGCCCGCGTCGTCGTCAAGCAGGGCAACGAGCTCCTCGCCCAGCGCTGAACGCCTGCGAGGTCAGCTTCGGGCAAGAGTTCCGGGGCTAAGAGACGGACACGACATTCAGACGGCGGGGGACGCCGTTCGGCCGGGCGCTTCGGGGGAGGCGTCCGGCCTTTGTCGTTAGAGGGGGCCGGATCCACAAATGCCGGTTTTGAGTCGCCCTGGCAGGGGTGGGGCCGTCGTTCGGCGTGCCGGATAGCGATCAGTTTCCGGCGGGGCGTCTGACCGGTCCATGCCGGATCGCCGCGACGAGAAGCAGGCCGAGCGTTGTCCCGTTCAGGATATGCCAGAGGAAATGCGTCCCGATCGGCAACGTCTCGCAAAGCGGTCCGTCGAGAGTCCGGAAGGTGAGCGAGACGAGAAACACGCCGCCGGCCATCAGAACCAGACTGCCGATGGGCGAGCCCACGAAGACCAGGATGCCGCCGATGCCGAGCATGGCAAGGAGGGCGGGCACATAGCCGGCGGAGGAGCCGACCAGCGGCGCAAAGAGCGGTTCGGCGAGGAAGGACGCTGCGAAGAAGGCAAGCGTCCCGAGCCCTGCCCAGAGGCGGCTCAGTCCGAGGAAGCGGAAGAGCGCCAGGGCGAAATAGCTGTAGATGAAGATCGCGATCGGAAGGACGTCGGCAAGGCTCGCCCAGCGCGTCGCGAAAGTGTGGAACAGGAAGGATCCGGTCCCGATCACCAGGACCAGGAAGCTCAAGGCGAGAGCCGGGCGGTCCCGGCCGCCTCGCTGGCGCAAGAGCCACAGCCCTGCGGTCCCCGCCACGAAGAAGGCAAGGTTGGAAATGGCGTTGATCGGCTCGGCCCAGAACGCCGCACTCGTCCGTTCGCAATAGGCGTCGATCGTCGCCCACCAGTCCATGAGAGTATCAGCCCGCGTCCTGAACTGTCCGGATCATGTCACCACACCATGTCGCGACAAGCCCCGAACTATCTGTCGCGTCAGGAACGATCGTCGACCTTGCGGACGCGGATGGGCGCTTCGGGATCGTGGCGCGTGAGCGGCAGGTCGGCCGCGTCATCATCCCCATTGGTCACGATGGTGGACCCGGCGGCCTGCGCCACCGCATAGAGCTGATCGATGTCCCGAATGGGCCGCGGTCCGGTCCGAGGCTCGTCCTTCAATACGGCAAAGCTGCCAGCCGGGCTCTCGCCAGGATTGCCGGGGCCGGCCATGCCGTCGCCAAAGGCGTATTCGAGCGGCGACAGATCGTCCGCTCGCCTGCCGGCAACCATGCCGCGTTCGGAGCGGAACACGGCATGAAACCAGTCGATCATGGTTCGCCCGTAGGAGGGACGTAGCGTCGGATCGGCGGTCGAGGTCATTGTGGTCTCCAGACCGGTTGCCAGCTTGTCTCAGAGGGCCCGGAACGATCTCCGAGCATCGTCGATATTATGCGCGAATCGCCGGGCCCGTCCCAATGAAATTTCGGCGACAGGAGGAAAATCCCGGCCGAATTTCGTTGGCTGTCTATTCCGCCATGCCGAGGCCGAGGCAATTGGCGAAGAAAGTGGTGGTGGCTGGCCAGTCAGAGAAGACCCCGATCACGCCGGTATCGTTCGCCAGCGTGTCGAGCAGGCGCAGCATGTCGCCGTCGGAGTCCACCACGTCGGAAATGCTCTGGTAGTACCAGCCGCCTCCGCCGGCGAGCGGGCCGGACCGCTCCAGCGACCAGGTGATGATGTCGAGCCCGGCGGCCTTCGCCTCATCCGCATAGGGGGAGGGGACGATCGCGCCGTTCTCGCCCGCCGTGACCAGCATCCAGAGCGGCGGCGCGACGATCTTGACGCCGGACTCGGCCAGTTCCTGCATGGTCGGCTGGAAGGTCTCCGGCTTCATCGGGTCGAAGCCTTCGAGCGTCTCGTAGCGATCGTCGAGATAGACGGCCTGCTGGCCGAACTCGGGATAGTTCTCGATCCAGTATTTCACGTCATCGAGCAGGAAGGACTGGGGATAGACGTCGGAAGCGGGGACGCCCGCCTCCTTGTAATCCTCGATCATCTGGGCTGCGTAGGCTTCCTGGCTGTAGTCGCCCTCATAGGGCATCTCGACTTCCGGCGTCTTCAGTTCCGGCGTGAACTTGCGACCGAGCCCCTTGATCAGCTGGATGTAGTCCTTGTGGCTCATCACGGTGCCCGGCGAATAGAGCGTCGAGCGCCAGGTCGGGTTGCCGCCCTGGAAGGCTTCGGCCGTGGTCGCCGTCTTGTCGGACGAGTCCATCTTGGCGTTCAGCGTCATGAATTCGGCGAGCGTCAGATCGCTGGTGCAGCAGGTGGCGGTGGCTTCGACGCCATTGGCCGCATCTGCCGGCGTGAAGGGGTCGGAGCATTTCGAGGCGAGCTCCGGCCGGGTCAAAATGTCGGTCGTCGTCGCAAGGTCGCACTGGGCGTGCCGGCAGACAAGTTCCCGGTCCTTGGTGAAGGCGACGTCGCACTCGATGACGCCAGCGCCCTGCCGTGCGGCCGCAATATAGGACTCGCGGGAATGCTCGGGAAATTCCAGCGGGGCGCCGCGATGGCCGATCGACCAGTCGGAGACCTTCATCTCCTGGCCGACGCACTGGCTGAGCTTCTCCTTGAGCGGTCCGGCCTCGAGGCTGTCGAGAAGGGCGAGCGGACGCACGCCGACGGCGGCGTTCTCGGTCGGCACCGGCGGCAGATCGGCGGTCTGTGCCCCCCCCACCGATGACAGGACTAAGACGGATGCAGCGAGCGCAGCGGCGAAGACGGATGAGGACACAGGCAACTCCCGAGCTTTTGTGGATCTCGCGGCGCCTATAAACCAGTCCGATGACAGCCCCGCGACGCTCGCGGGCTTTCCCGGCCTCGGGCAACTTGCCCGTCAGGACCCTGGGAGCTTCCCGATCGCCGCTTCCCTGGTTGCCTGCCGCGAGTTCGCCGAGCCATGGTGCAGGGGAGAGCCGGAATGCAGCCTGGCCGATCGTTGGAGACGGCCATTCTGCGCCCGCAGATCGCGTTATAGGATGGAACAGGGAGTTGATGGCATGGGGAAATCGCATCGGGGGATCGGTACGAGTTTGATGATCGTGTGCGCGCTGGTCGGTGCCGGTCCGTTCCCATCGACATCCCCGGCCCATGCGGCCGAGCCCGAGACGTTTGCCGTCGCCCGGTTCGACTATAAGGACACCTCCGGCGAACCGCAGGACCAGACTGCCGAACACGAGGCTCGGGTCGCGGCCTTCGCGACGCGGATCGGGGAAAACCTGACCGGTGAGGGCGTCTACGATCTCGTCGAACTCGACTGCCTCGGCACGGAGGAATGCAGCCTGGAGACGCTGGGCGGCAAGAAACTGCTTGCAGCCGCACAGCGGGCCGAGGCCGACTATCTGGTCTTCGGTTCGATTCAGAAGATGAGCACCCTCGTCGGCTGGGGGCGGATCGACGTCCTCGACGTCGCGAAGGATCGCATCCTGTTCGACCGGGTCATCTCGTTTCGCGGAGACAACGACGCAGCGTTCGAACGCGCGGCCGACTTCGTCTCCAAGGACATCGTCCGCACCCTGGCCGAGCCCGAGGAGGGGGCACAGGCGGCCGAGCGTGGTATTCGCTGAGGCGGGTGCTCGCTCGGGTCGGGATCGTGCCGAAAATCGACGGGTGAAAGTACGATTTTCGTGCAAATTCCATTGAACGGGGAGAAATCGCTCACCATCTGTTTCGTATCAGAAAGAAACGAGATTGAAATCTCCCGCGATGCTTGGACGTCGCGGCCATATTCGAGAGGAACGTGACTGCGATGACTTCCCACGCATTGATTCGTCCTGCCTGGACGCCTGTAACGATCGCCGTGATGGTTGGCGGCTTCATCGTCTGGTGGCCGCTTGGTCTTGCGATGCTGGCCTACATCCTTTGGGGCGAGCGCCTCGAAGGCTTCAAGACGGACGTCAATCGCTCGACCGACAAGTTCATGGGCTCGATGAAGCGGGCCGGCTTCAAGCAGCCCTTCGGCATGGAGCGCACCGGCAACGTCGCCTTCGACGACTGGCGCGAAGCCGAACTGGCCCGTCTCGACGAGGAGCGCCGCAAGCTGAACGAAGCCTCGGCCGAGTTCGAATCCTATGCCCGCGAACTGCGCCGCGCCAAGGACCAGGAAGAGTTCGACAAGTTCATGCGCGACCGCAAGAACCGCGACAATGGCGGCCAGGTGGTCGACGGCCATCCCGCCTGAGTTCGAGCATTTCCTTCAGCCAAGCTGTGGGCGGCGGCATCCTTCGGGGTGCCGCCGTTTTGTTTTGGTTTGTGGGGTAGGGTATTGAAGGAAAGCGAGGGGACGTTGAGGCTCTGCTCTCCTCCATAATTGCTACGGTCGCTATCCTGAATGCCTTCACTCCATCGCTTTCCGCTTGATACCCCCCTCTACCGGCTTTGCCGGCCTCTCCCCCGCCCTTCGACAAGCTCAGGAGGGGGGGAGTGGTGCGCGCTGTCATTCACGACGGCCAATCTCCCCCCTTGCGGGGGAGATGTCCGGCAGGACAGAGGGGGGTAAGGTGGCGCCGAACCTCCCGAAACTGCTCCGCCGCAAACAAGAGACCCCGCTGCCCGATGCGATCGAGTTCGAAGGCGGTCGACTGCCTCTCACCGTTCGCCACAATCCGCGTGCGAAACGCCTGATCCTGCGCATCGCGCCGGGCGGAACGGGCTTGGTGGTGACGGCGCCGCGCGGCATGGCCAATCGCAAGATTCGGGAGTTTCTGGATCGCCATCGCGGGTGGGTGGAGGAGCGCGTCTCGCGCGGACCGGAGCGCGTCACGATCGTGCCGGGTGCGACGATTCCGATCCGCGGTGAGCCGGTGCTGCTCGTCCATCGCGGCGGGCGGATGACGACGCGTCTGGAAATCGCGAACGAAGCCGGTGAGGGGCCGGCGCGCGAGCTTCTCGTGGGCGGGGCGCCGGAGCACTTCTCCCGCCGCGTCCTCGACTTCCTCCGACGCGAGGCGCGCGACGATCTCCTGATGGCCGTGAAGCGCCATTCCGCCGCCGTCGGGCTCGAGCCGCGCGGGATCACCATCAAGGACACGACCAGCCGCTGGGGCTCCTGCAGCCACGACCGCCGCCTCGCCTTTTCTTGGCGCATCATCATGGCCCCGCCCCACGTCCTCGACTATCTCGCCGCCCACGAGGTCGCCCATTTCCGGGAGATGAACCACGGGCCGAACTTCTGGGCACTGTGTCGAGATCTCTGTGCCGAGACGGAAGCGGGGAAGGCCTGGCTGAAGCGGCACGGGTCGGGGCTGCATGCGATCGGAGTCGGGTGAAAGCCTTCTCTGGCGTGGTGCCGCCATTCCCTCGCCCTTCGACAGGCTCAGGATGAGGGAATGGGAGGAGCGTTGCGACGCTTGACAGGCTTCACGGGGAGAAGGGCCGGCTCGCAGGGCTCAGAGCCGCTCCCTCGTCCTTCGACAAGCTCAGGATGAGGGAGCGGGATGACCGCTGCGGCCCTCGCCAGGCTTCACAGGGGAGGGTGCCGTCTCGCGGACTTCAAAGTCGTCCCCTCATCCTGAGCCTGTCGAAGGGCGAGGGGACGTCGCGACGACAGCAGAGCGCGGATCCACCGAACGTGCGGATCAATGAATGATCGACCGGAGTTGCCTCAAACAAGTCCACAGCAGATCGTCACCGATTGCTTTCGCCCTCGACATCGCCAAGCTTTGATGCCACTTGCCTTTCCATGACGCTCGACATCAAGATCTGTGGCCTTTCCACCCCCGAAACCGTCGAAACCGCCATCGCGCGCGGCGCGACGCATATCGGGTTCGTGCATTTTGCAAAGAGCCCGCGGCATCTGTCCGTGGAGCGGATCGCTGAACTGGTGCGGCTGGTGGACGGCCGGGCCGAGACCGTGATCGTCACCGTGAATCCCGACGATGCACTGGTGGCGCGTTTCGCCGAAGAGGCGCGGCCGGACTGGCTGCAGCTCCATGGCAGGGAGACGCCGGAGCGTGTCGCCGAGATCAGGGCGAATACGGGGTTGAAGGTGATGAAGGCACTGCCCGTCGCCGAGGCCGCTGATCTGGAGGCGATCGAACCCTACCGACCCGTGGCCGATCGCATCCTGCTCGACTCCAAGCGGCCCAAGGGGTCGGTGCTGCCCGGCGGAAACGGCGTCTCCTTCGACTGGACGCTGCTCGATTCCCTTGACCCGGAGCTCGCCTACATGCTTTCCGGAGGGATCGACGCCACGAATGTCGCCGAGGCGGTGCGGATTGCGCGGCCCTCCGGCATCGACATATCCTCAGGCGTCGAAAGCGCACCGGGCGTCAAGGATGTCGGCCGCCTGAACCTCTTCTTCGATGCGCTCGATCGGCTGAAAGCGACGGCCTGAGCCGGAAAATGCCAGAGCCAGAAAGTGTTTGCCCCATGAACCAGCAGCTCACACCCAATTCGTTCCGCGCCGGCCCCGATGAAGAGGGTCGCTTCGGCATTTTCGGCGGCCGTTTCGTCGCCGAAACGCTGATGCCGCTGATCCTCGATCTCCAGGAGGCATGGAAGGACGCGCGCAGCGATCCGGCCTTCAAGGCCGAGCTCGACAGCCTCAACAAGCATTACACCGGCCGCCCGTCGCCGCTCTATTTCGCCGAGCGGCTGACGGAGGAACTCGGCGGCGCGAAGATCTATTTCAAGCGCGACGAGCTGAACCACACCGGTTCGCACAAGATCAACAATTGCCTCGGCCAGATCCTGCTCGCGCGCAAGATGGGCAAGACGCGGATCATCGCCGAGACCGGCGCGGGCCAGCATGGCGTGGCCTCGGCCACCGTCGCGGCGCGCTTCGGCCTGCCCTGCGTCGTCTATATGGGCGCGACCGACGTCGAGCGGCAGGCGCCGAACGTCTTCCGCATGAAGCTGCTGGGCGCCGAGGTCCGTCCCGTCGCCGCCGGCCACGGCACGCTCAAGGACGCCATGAACGAGGCGCTGCGCGACTGGGTGACGAATGTCGAATCGACCTACTATCTGATCGGCACCGCCGCCGGCCCGCACCCCTATCCGGAACTCGTGCGCGAGTTCCAGAGCGTGATCGGCAAGGAGCTGCGTGAGCAGATGATGGAAGCCGAAGGCCGGCTGCCGGACATGCTGGTCGCGGCCGTTGGCGGCGGCTCGAATGCGATCGGCCTGTTCCACCCCTTCCTCGACGACAAGGACGTGAAGATCGTCGGCGTCGAGGCGGGCGGCAAGGGGCTCGGCGGCGAAGAGCATTGCGCCTCGCTCACCGCCGGCTCACCGGGCGTCCTCCATGGCAACCGCACCTATCTGCTCCAGGATGGCGACGGCCAGATCAAGGAAGGCCACTCGATCTCGGCCGGTCTTGACTATCCGGGCATCGGCCCGGAGCACTCTTGGCTGAAGGATTCCGGCCGCGTCGAATATGTGCCGATCATGGACACCGAAGCGCTCGAAGCCTTCCAGATGCTGACCCGCCTCGAAGGCATCATCCCGGCGCTGGAGCCCTCCCATGCCCTCGCCGAGGTGATCAAGCGCGCGCCGAAGATGGGCAAGGATCAGATCATCGTCATGAATCTCTGCGGCCGCGGCGACAAGGACGTGCACACGGTGGCGAAGCATCTGGGTCTGGAGCTGTAAAGGCCTGCCACGCTGGAGATAGGTTATGGGAACGCTCGATCTGTCGCTCGATCTCGACGACGCCGTGCTCGCTGAGTTCGACGACGAGGCAAGGCGACGGTCGCTCTCTCCGGCTTCGCTCGCTGAAGAGGCGATCGGGGCCTATCTCGAGGCGGCGAAACGCAGGCGTACCGTTATCACCGAGGCGGTGCGCGAAGCGGATCGGGGCGTTTTTGTTTCCCGGGAAGCCGTCGATCGTTGGGTGGATAGCTGGCAGGATGGTGAGCCGGGAGAGCCGCCCAAGGCCAACATTTTTCCGCAACGATGAAAATCGTCTTCCTTGAACAGGCGGTTGCCGATCTCGTCTGGTTCAAACGGTATTATCAGGAAGTCTTTCAAAGCGGTGCGATCGGTGCGGCAAGACACTATCGGCGTTCGATGGATCTGCTGGCGGTACATCCCATGGCTGGCAGAGAAGTCGAGGGCGGCGTCCGCGAATGGCCGATCCGCCGGACGCCTTTCTGCGTGATTTATCGGCTCAAGAGCGAGCGTATCGAAGTGCTCAGGATTTGGGACAAGCGCGCCGATAACTCTGATGCCTTCCCGGAAGACGAAGCTTGACGATGCACTTTGCCTTGTCTGGACACGTCGAAGCACGAATCACGCCGAAGCGTCCTTCTCCATCACATACGGCCTCAACCGCTCAAGCGCCGTTTCCGGCAGTGCAGTCGAGCGCCTTGTGCTTTCGTCCATCAGGACGATGACGGTCTCCGCCTTCGCCGCCAGCTTTCCGTTCTGGAAGAGCGCCTGATCCAGCCGGATCGAGCTTCGGCCGATCGAGCGGACGGAAGTGCCGATCTCGACCTCGCCCGGCCAGACGACCTCGGCGACGTAATCGATCGCCAGCCGCGCGACGACGAAGGCGGTTCCGGCCGGCGTCAGCGGTTGGTCGAAATCGTAGAGCATCTCGACGCGCCCGGTCTCGAAGAAGGTGGAAAAGACCGCATTGTTCACATGGCCCTGCCGGTCGGTGTCTCGGTAGCGCAGCTTGTCGCGTGTGAGGGCGCTGAAATCGGATGGGCTCGGTTGTGTCGACATCGAATCTGGTCTCGATCGTGATCGGGTCGGGTACGGTTTGGCGGCGCCACCCCCTTAAGTCATGGGGCGCTCCGCCTATGTGCCGAGGTGGGACTTGAAGTCAAACCGCAAGAGCCACCAAACGAGAACGACCCATGACCGACGTCGTCGAAATCCACGTCACCTGCCCGGAGCTTCTGATCGCACGCGAACTCACCCATATCCTGCTCGACGAGAAGCTGGCCGCCTGCTGCAATATCGGCGGCAAGGAGGTGGATAGCCGCTACATCTGGAAGGGCAAGCAGGAGCGGCAGGACGAGTGGCCGCTGGTGATCAAGACCCGCGCCGACCTCTTCGATGCCTGCGCTGCGGCGATCCGCGCCAATCATCCATACGAGACGCCCGCGATCTTCGGCTACAAGATCGATTACGTGGACGACGCCACAGCGGCGTGGATCGAGGAATCCTGTCGTCAGCCGTGATCGGGCAACAGGGTGGATTTGCGGTCCAGAGGCGTCGCCGCGCGCTTGGCAGGGCCTTGCCTGATGGCGTAAGGGTGGCCGCTCGAAACCGCACGAAAACCCATGCCGCCCGTCCGGAAAGCGCCCGCCGCCCGGACGCCGTGACCTGAAAGCGCCCCATGACGACCCGCATCGAAGCCCGTTTCGCCAAGCTGAAGGACGAAGACCGTCCCGCCCTCGTCACCTTCGTCATGGCCGGCGATCCGGATCAGGAGACGGCGCTGAAGATCGTGCAGTCGTTGCCTGAGGCCGGGGCCGACATCATCGAGCTCGGCATGCCGTTTTCCGACCCGATGGCCGACGGGCCGGCGATCCAGAAGGCGGGGCTGCGCGCCCTGAAGGCCGGCGCGACGCTGAAGAAGACGCTCGCCACCGTCGCCGAGTTTCGCAAGAGCGATGACGAGACGCCGATCATCCTGATGGGCTATTTCAATCCGATCTACATCTACGGCGTGGATGCCTTCGTGAAGGATGCGCTGGAAGTCGGGGTCGACGGGCTGATCGTGGTCGATCTGCCGCCGGAGATGGACGAGGAGCTCTGCCTGCCGGCGCTGAATGCCGGGCTCAATTTCATCCGTCTCGCCACCCCGACCACCGACGACAAGCGCCTGCCGGCAGTTCTGAAGAACACGTCGGGCTTCGTCTATTATGTCTCGATCACCGGCATCACCGGTTCGGCGGCGCCCGATGCCGACAAGGTCGCGGCGGCTGTGGGCCGCATCAAGCGCCACACCGATCTGCCGGTCTGCGTCGGTTTCGGCGTGCGTAGTGCCGAACAGGCGGCCGAGATCGGCCGCGGCGCTGACGGCGTCGTCGTCGGATCGGCTCTGGTTTCTGCCATCGAGGCGGCAGCAAAGGACGAGGCCGGTGGCCTTGATTCCGTCACCGCCGTGTCCGACATCGTCAAGCGCCTGGCCGATGGCGTTCGCACCGCCCGCCTTGCGAAGGTCTGAGCGGCGGACCATCTGAATGCTCGGTCGGCAATGTGCCACGAAGGGTGCGCAGCTGGGCACATCGGCGTGAAGCCGGCCACGCGGCCGGCAGGGACCCACAGCGGTCTCGCCAGCCCTCATCCGCCGTCCGGCTCGACAACGAAAGAGACGTGTCTCAAGTGAACTGGATCACCAACTACGTTCGCCCCAAGATCTCCAGCCTGCTCTCGGCGCGCCAGGTGCCGGAAAATCTCTGGATCAAATGTCCCGAGACCGGGGAGATGGTCTTCCACAAGGACCTCGAGGCCAATCAGTGGGTGGTGCCGTCCTCGGATTTCCACATGCGCATCCGCGCGAGAGACCGGCTGAACCATTTTTTCGACAAGGGCGCCTATGATCTGGTCGATCTGCCATCGGCTCCCGTCGATCCGCTGAAGTTTCGCGATTCCAAGCGCTATGTCGACCGGCTGAAGGAATATCGCGCCAAGGCCGAGATGGACGACGCTGTGCTGGTCGCCAAGGGCGATGTGGACGGGCTGCCGATCGTCGCGACGGTTCAGGACTTCGCGTTTATGGGCGGCTCGCTCGGCATGGCGGCAGGCGAGGCGATCATCAAGGGCTTCGAGACCGCCGTCGCCGAGCACCGGCCGCTGGTTCTCTTCTCCGCCTCCGGCGGCGCCCGCATGCAGGAGGGGATCCTGTCCCTGATGCAGCTTCCGCGCACCACCGTCGCGGTCGAAATGCTGAAGGAAGCAGGGCTTCCCTATATCGTCGTTCTCACCAATCCGACGGCGGGTGGCGTTTCGGCTTCCTATGCCATGCTGGGTGACGTCCATATCGCGGAGCCTGGTGCCGTGATCGGCTTTGCCGGCGCTCGGGTGATCGAGCAGACGATTCGCGAGAAGCTGCCCGACGGTTTCCAGCGGGCCGAATATCTCCTCGAACACGGCATGGTCGACATGGTCGTCCACCGGCATCAGCTGAAGGAGAAGATCGCGACCCTTCTCAAGCTTTTGACCAAGGCGCCGGCAACGCTTGCCGAAGCACCCAATCCCGTTGTCGAACAAGCAGATAACCAGAATGCTCTGCCGGCTCCGGCCGAACAGCCGGAGAGCAGGGCTTGAGACACGGCTTTGCATCCGCCTTGAGGCTCGCGTAACACGCCGCAATGACTACGACTTCCCTTGCCGCGGCGGAAATCGACGCGCTTCTCGAGCGACATCCCAAAGGCTTCGACCTGACGCTGGATCGCATCCAGCGCCTGTTGACGGCGCTGGGCGATCCGCATCTGCGCCTGCCCCCGGTCGTGCATGTCGCGGGGACCAACGGCAAGGGCTCGGTCACCGCCTTCACGCGGGCCATCCTGGAAGCCGACGGCCGCGCGGTGCACAGCCATACCTCGCCGCATCTGGTCAACTGGCACGAGCGCTACCGGCTCGCCGCGGGTGCGGGAAGATCGCAACTCGTTTCCGACGAGGTGCTGGCGGCGGCCGTGCGCAAGGCGGCCGAACTCAATGGCGGCCGGCCGATCACCGTCTTCGAGATCCTCACGGCGGTGACCTTTCTCCTGTTTGCGGAATATCCGGCTGATATGGCGGTCGTCGAGGTGGGGCTCGGCGGGCGGTTCGACGCGACCAATGTGATCGCGCGGCCAGCGGTCAGCGTCATCACCTCGATCTCGCTCGATCATCAGTCGTTCCTCGGTGACCGGGTGGAGCTGATCGCCGCCGAAAAGGGCGGAATCATCAAGCCCGGCGTGCCGGTGGTGATCGGCCAGCAGGTCGAGCCGGTAGCGATGGAGGTGCTGACCAGCATCGCCGACCGGCAGGGCGCGCCGGCCTCGGTCTACGGCCAGGACTTCTTCGCCTATGACGAGCGGGGGCGGCTGGTCTACCAGGACGAGGACGGACTTCTCGACCTGCCGATGCCGCGACTGCCGGGCCGACACCAGATGGTCAACGCCGCAACCGCGATCGCCGCCCTTCGCAAGAGCCCGTTTCCGCCCTCCGACAAGGCGATCGAAGTCGGCATGGCGAATGTCGACTGGTATGGCCGCATGCAGCGCCTGACCAGCGGTCCCCTGGTCGAGATGGCGGCGCCGGGCTCGGAGATCTGGATCGATGGCGGGCACAATCCCGGTGCCGGGGCCGCCATTGCCGAGACTCTGGCGGATATGGAAGACCGGGTGCAGCGTCCGCTCTTCCTGATCACCGGCATGATCAACACCAAGGAGCCGCTTGGTTTCTTCTCCGCCTTCACCGGCATGGCGCGGCGGGTGTTCACCGTGCCGCTCAGCACGACGGAAGCCGGGATCGATCCCGATGAACTGGCGGATGTGGCGATCGAAGCCGGGCTCGATGCCGAACCCTGCGATTCGGTCGAGGAAGCGATCCAGCTCGTCTCCGCCAATTGGCAGGCGGATCCCGCGCCGCGCTTCCTCATCTGCGGATCGCTCTATCTGATCGGCGAGGTTCTCGGCCGCAGCGGCATCGTCCCCCGCTGAGCCTTTTTGGGGGTTCCAAGCCTATTGCAGCATGTCTTCTTCGACATGGCGGGCACGAGCACGGCGGCGCTTGCGCATGGCGACCGCGCCATGGCCTCCGGCGCCGCAGGCCCAGCCGAAAAGAAAACCGATCGCCGCCAGCAGAAGGCCGTCGAACGTGGCGGGAAAGGCCGGACGGTAGTCGTCGCCGGTACGCTCGACGATCGCCCAGTCAGGATCGCTGAGCACCTCGAAGGGGCGGAAGAGCGGCGTGGTCGCGATTAGGTCGCGGTAACGCTCTTCGAGCGAGGCGTAGCGCGCGAGATTGGCTTCTGCGTCTATTCCCTGCCGGGCCGCGAGATCGTCGGAATTCTCCTTGAGACGCGCGATCGCTTCGTCGGGCGAAAGCTCGGACGCCCGGGCGCTTTCGGCGAAGCGTTCGACGACCACGCGCATCTCGTCGGCGGCGCCGCCTAGGCGCTGCAGATATTGCTGAGTGAATTCGGCCGACTGGCTGAACAGCGTGCCGGCGAACAGCGCAGCGACAACGCGCACGATCAGGGCGTTCAGGTGCCTGTCCTCCTCCCGGATGTTCCCTTTTGTCTCAGCGGGCCCTCGCGCCCTCGGCCAGCAGGGCGTCGATCATATCGCCCTTGGCGGCTTTGAGAAGCGGGGAGAAGTCGCCGCCTTCCAGCATTGCGCTTGTGGCGTCGAGGATCGCCTGGTGGGTAAGCCGGGCGACCGCCGAGCCGACGCTGATGCGTCTGACGCCGATTTCCGCGAATTCGGACTTCGTGTGTTTCGCAAATGCGCCGGCCGCAAGGGCGTTGACCGGCTTGGAGACGCTCGCCACCACGGTCTGAAGACCAGCCAGATCGCCGGGATGGGGAACGTAGAGTAGATCGGCGCCGGCCGCTTCGAACGCCTGAATGCGCCGAATTGCCTCGGCGAGGTCGTAGACGCCGTTCATGACGCCATCCGCTCGGGCGCAGAGAGTGAAGGGCCGTCCCGTCGTGCGGGCCGCAGCGGCCGCGGCCCGTACCCGCTCGACGGCCTCGGCAAAGGGATAGGCCGGGTTGCCATCCACCATCATCGTGTCTTCGATCGAACAGCCGGACAGGCCGATCTCGCCCGCCAGCCGCACCGTCTCCGCGACGCCGTCCGGATCGTCGGCAAAGCCGTTCTCGAAATCGCCGCTGACGGGAAGGGGCGTGGCGGCGAGAATGTCCTGGGCGTGCGCGAGCGCTTCATCGCGGCTGACGCCGCCCATGTCCGGGCGACCGAGCGTGAAGGCGAAGCCGGCGCTGGTCGTCGCGAGCGCCTTTGCCCCGAGCGCCGCCATCAGCCGCGCCGAGCCGGCATCCCACGGATTAGGGATGACGAAGCAGCCGGATTGATGCAGGGCATGAAAGCGCTCGTGCCGTTCGCCTGTCGTCATGGGCTTCTTATCTCGCTGGGATTCCGGTGGTCAGCGCGCTGTATCGCCCGGATTTCTTATGAGAGCCACCCTTTTGCTTCGTCATCCTCCTGCGTCAGCACGGGGATCCATGCCTCACCGCTTTAACCGCCGATCCGGTGCAAGAAGAGTCGAGCACGATCTGCACCCGATTGCCAGTCTCAGCGAGGAGGCATGGATCCCCGACCCTGCGGGTCGAGGATGACGACGCGGAGAGGTCTTGTCCTCTGAAACGCCCTCGATCACGCTTCCTGAGTCAAGCCGTGTCGTCACGCCGAGATAACGCAACACGGATGGAGTCGAGAATAAATCAGACGGGCCCCATCTTACCCCTTCATAAGCGAAAAGGGCCCGCGCCTCGGCGCGAGCCCTTTCAAATCTGACATCAAGGCTATGGGCGAAGGCTTACGCCGCGCCCTTGATCCAGTCGACGAGCTTTGACTTCGACTGCGCGCCGATTTGCACGGCGGCCGGTTCGCCGTTCTTGAACAGAAGCAGCGTCGGGATCGAGCGCACGCCGAACTGGGCGGCGAGGTCAGGGTTCTCGTCGATGTTCACCTTGGCGACCTCGATCGTGTCCATTTCCTCGGAGATTTCCTCGAGGCTCGGCGCGATCATCTTGCAGGGGCCGCACCATTCGGCCCAGAAGTCGACGACGACCGGCTTCTGGCTCTCCAGAACGTCGGTCTTGAAGCTCTGGGTATCGACTTTCTTCGTAGCCATATTCCGGCTCCTTGTTCCGTGTTTCGATCATCTAGGTAGACGTCTGTTCCGGCCAATTCAAGCAAGGTCGTCATCTGTCGGACGCTGCGTTTTCTGATCGGAAACGGCGGCATCCATCGCCGCGGCGGGAACCGCGATCAGGCGCGGCGCCTCGGTGAAGAGAAGCGCCGCTTCCACCGGCTTGTCCGGGTAGAGCGGTTGAACCAGCGCGCGATAGAGCGCGAGCTGCAGGATATAGGCCTGCGGCACGGCGTCGAGCCGTTCGGGCGGCGGCCGGTTGGTCTTGAAGTCGACGATCAGCACCCGGTCATCGGTCACGGCCAGCCGGTCGATCGTGCCGTTGACCGTATAGCTCTTGCCGCGGAGCGTCAGCTCGCCGGCGATCGCGATCTCGGCCCGGCTTCCGGCGGCGAAGATCGGCGCGAAATCCGGCTCGGCCATGACGGCGAGGACGGAGGCGGTCAGGTGGCGGCATTCGCTCTCAGGAAGATCGTGCGCGAGCGCCGCCAGAACGTCGCCAGCCACCGTTTCGCGGTCCTCCGGCGCCACCCCGGGCAGCACTTCGAGCATCCGGTGGGCGGCGAGCCCGCGCCGGATGGCAAAGGACGGTGTGTCGGCGCCGCTCAGGACCGGCGACTGCGGGACTTCGCCCTCGATGGCGGGCGCCGTGTCCGGCTCGGGTTCGGGCAGGATTTCCGCTGCCGCGCTCGCGAGCGAGGGCGACAGGGGGCGGGGCGGCAGCACTTCCGGCTGAAGCGGGGCGAGCGGCAAGGTTGGCGGCTCGGCCGCGATCGTGCGGCGCGTCTGGAGCTTTTCGCCGCTGGGCGGTGCGCCGATCCGCAGCGCAATGCGTTCGCCATTCGAATCGACGATCTCCTCGGCCTCGCCCTCAAGTGCGGCCGCGACGCGCTGCAGCCAGGATTCCGCGTTCGGGCCCCTCAGCCCGGCGATGCCGCACACCACCAGACGATCGGCCGCCCGTGTCATCCCGACATAGAGGAGCCGGCGATATTCCTCCTCGGCCCGCTCTTTCTCGGCGCTCTTGAGATCGGAGACGACACCGTTGCGACAATCCTTCGTCGGACACCATAAAAACCCCGGAGCGTGACCGGGCGCGAGGCCCGGCATGGCCTCCCAGGGGATCAGGCTCGCCCCATGGGCGTGTGAGAAGGGCGCCGAACCTGGATCGACGAGAAACACCACCGGCGCCTCCAGGCCCTTGGAGGCATGGACGGTGAGAATGCGCACCTCGCCCCGGCCATGGCCAAGTTCGCGCTTCAAGGTGGGGGGCGATTCTGCAAGCTCGGCGAGGAAGGCGTCGAGGCCGGTGACGCCTTCCTGTTCCTTCGCGAGCGCCAGATCGAGAAAGGCGTCGATCACCTCGTTCGAATCGCGGCCGAGCCGGGCGGTCAGCGCCTTGCGGCCGCCCTCCGGCCCGAGAATGCGGCTGTAGAACTGGAACACTCCGGTAAAGCCCGCCCGGTCGCGCAATTCGTCGAGACGGTCGATCGCGCGTTTGGCCTTCGCGACAAGCGCGATCGCGGCGTCGCCATCGGGCGCAAAGTCCGGCAGCCTGGCAAGACCATCCTCGCCCCCGAGCAGCCGCAGGGCGTAGGAGAGCGGTTCGCTGCCGTCGCGCGACAGCGCGAGCGCCATCAGATCGTCGTCGGAGAACTCGAACAGCGGGCTCTTCAGTACCGCGGCGAGCGACAGGTCGTCGTCGAAGTTCGCCACCACCCGGCCGAGCGCCACCAGGTCTTCGATGGCGATGTGATCGGTGATGACCAGTCGGTCGGTGCCGGCGACGGCTATGTGCCGGTCCCGGAGCGCGGCGGCCAGCGCCGCGCTGAAGCCCGAGCGCTTGCGGACCAGGACCATGACGTCGCCCGGATCGAGCGGCCGCGTCGCGCCCTTGACCCGGATCGGATCGCCGATCCAGCGCTGGATCGTGTCGGCGATGCGATGGGCGAGCCGGTGGGTGGGCGAACCCTGCGGTTCTTCGTCGAGCGGCATCGTCCAGTCGTCGGGCTCGTCGATCTTCTGGGCTTCGAAGGGCGGCCAGATCTCGACCAGCCCCGGCCCGTCGCGGCGGGCGGCGGAATGGGCCGGCGCCTCGTTGCCGGCGGAGAGGCCCTTGCGATTGTCCGGATCGAGAAACACCCGGTCGACCGCCGAAAGCACGGTTTCCACGGTGCGGAAGGAGCGATTGAGCTGAATCGCCTCGAAGGCGATGCCGGCGGTTTCCGCCCGGCGTTCCACCCGCCGGCGCTCCTCGTCGAACATGTGCGGCGAGGCGCCCTGGAAGGAATAGATCGACTGCTTCTCGTCGCCGACGGCAAACAGCGTGCGGCGGCGGTTATGACTGCCCGCACCGGCGAAGAACTCGTCGGCGAGCTGGCGCATCACCTGCCATTGCCGCGGGCTCGTATCCTGGGCCTCGTCGATCAGGATGTGGTCGATCCCCTGATCGAGCTTGTAATGCACCCAGTTCGCCGCTTCGGACCGCAGTAGGAGATCGGCCGTGCGGGCGATGAGATCGGTGAAGTCGAGCCGCCCGCGCCGGCGCTTCAGCCCGGCATAGTCGCGCTCAAAGGCATCGGCGATGACGAGCGCGGCGCGACTTGCGCGAAAGAGCCGGAGCGTGGCCTGTTTTTCCTCGATCGCCGCAACGCGGTTCCCCGCGGCCTGCAGGCGTTCGAGGAGATCGGGCACGAATTCGGCTACGGACTTGGTGGCGACGCCCCGAAGCGAGGCGCGAACTTCGCCCTTGGAATCGAGCACGATGGCGCGATAGGCGGCGAAGCGCTGCTCGGGTTCGAGGCCTTCATCCAGAAGCCGTACAAGCCGCTCGCCGAACCGGACGTCGGAGACCGACTGGCTGGCGCTCGCGGCGGCCTTCAGCGTCTCGCAGATCTCGGGCGGCAGATGCGGGCAGGGGAGGGCGGCGGTAATGGCACCGCTTTCTTCTTCAACCGGTTCGACCCCGAGACTTTCGGCAAGGTGCGCCACCGCCTCCCCCACCCCGCCGACTTCCTCGAGATGCCGACCGATGTCGTCGCGCTTGCGGGCGATGTCCTCCAGAAGCCGATCGAGACCGTTCTCGCCAGCAATGTCCAGCACGTCGGCGAAGGCCGACGGTAAGCCGTCGAAGCTTGCTTTGTCGGTAGCGATTGGCCCTCTCTCCCCCCTTGTGGGGGAGATGCCGGCAGGCAGAGGGGGGTATCCCGACCGCGAACCTCCAAGAGTTGGCGCCACACCCCCCTCTGGGTTGCCATCCATCTCCCCCACAAGGGGGGAGATCGATGCGTCTCCGCGTTCGCCTTCTCTCAAGCGATGGTCTGCTGTGACTGCACCCGTCAGGAGCCGCTTGCGCGTTTCGGCCACAAGCCGCGCGGTCTCCGCTTCTTCCATCACCTGGAAATGGCCGGGCACGTCGGCTTCCAGCGGGAACTGGTGAAGGATCGCCTCGCAGAAGGCATGGATCGTCTGGATCTTCAGGCCCCCCGGTGTCTCCAGGGCGCGGGCGAAGAGCTGCCGCGCCTTTTGCAGCGCCGGCTCGTCGGGCCGCTTGCCGATCAGAGGCCCCAGGACAGCGGCTAGCGCGTCATCCGGCATGGTCGCCCAGGCGCCGAGGCGGGCGAAGACGCGCGTGGACATTTCCGCCGCCGCCGCCTTGGTGAAGGTGAGGCACAGGATCTTCGACGGGTCCACACCGGAGAGAAGCAACCGCACGACGCGTTCGGTCAGGACATGGGTCTTGCCCGAGCCGGCATTCGCCGCGACGAAAACGGAAGTCTTCGGGTCCGAGGCGATCTCCTGGCGGCGAATCGTTTCCGGATCGACAAAGGGCGCGAGGCTCTGGCTCATGCGCCGCCTCCCGCTTCGCTCGGGCTCTCGTCATCGCCGGCGACGGCCCATTCCTTGACCCGGGCGAGATGGTCGTAGTCCCCACCATATTCGCGGGCATAGACCGGCCGGACCCGCGAGCGAAACGGCGTGTCGGCGAGAAGCGTCCGCGCGGCGAGCCGCTCGAAGCGGGCGATCGCCTGCCGCGACAGGTCGGTCGGGTCGACGGGCGGTTCGCTCTTCGTGCCGGCGGTGGCGATCGTCTCCTCTTTCAGTTCGCGTTCGCGCAGCCGCACATAGGCGAGATCGTTCAGACGATCGCCCGGCCGGGTTCCCTCGAAATCACCGCGCAGCGCCATGCCGCCTTCGAGCGCGAGCTGCGGCGCGAGAAGGCTGCGCGCCTGCTTCACCGAGGGCTGGGTGCCGGTCTTGAAGTCGAGAATGACGAGCGAACCGTCGGTGAGGCGGTCGATCCGGTCCGAGCGGCCGGTGAGTTTGATGCCAATCGCCGGAAAATCGCTGGTCCCCTGTCGCTCGGCCATGCGCTCTCGCAAAGTATCGTGGCGGTCCCGCTCCCAGCCGAGGAAATGGCCGATCGTGCCGACCATGCGCGGCCACCACACCGCCTCGATATCCGGCGGCAGGGCCTCGCGGTCGAAATGCTGGCGGGCGATCGCGATCAGCTCTTCCGCCGCATCCGCCGCCATCGGGTCGATTCCCTTGATGACGAAATCTGCGACGACTGCGTGGACCAGACTGCCGCGCTCGGCCGCATGGGGGGCGCGCATCAGAGGCGGCAGCGGTTCCAGCTTCAGGATGCGTTTGGCGTGGATCGCGTAAGGGTCGCGGATCAGCGTCTCGACTTCCGTTACCGAATACCGGCGCGGGCGCATCTCGACTGGCGGTCGTGGCTCCGGGCGCGGGATGCGCGGCCTGTCTTCCGCCACGTCCAGGCTTTCGGCGGCAGCAAAAAAGACATCGCCGCGCTCCCGGATCGTGTTCGTCGCCTCGGCGCCGGCCAGCGTCGTCAGCCGTTGCAGCCAGCGCGAGGCCAGCGTCGGCGCTCCGTCCATCCGACGCGAGCGGGTGAGGATGACGCGCTCAGCACCCATCGCCATCCAGAAGTCGTGGGCGGCCAGTCCGATCCGGCGCTCTGGCGGGTCGAGGGCGATCTCGCGGCGCATCAGCCTAGAGAGGAACGCGCCATTGCGCGCGCCGGCCGGCCAGACGCCCTCATTGAGCGAGCCGAGGATCGCCGTGTCGACGGTTTCGAGCCGCGCCTCCAGCGTCCCCCAGACGAAGGCCCGGGCCGACAGGCCACCGCGGGGCTTCACCGTCACGCCGGCGGACAGTGCGGCGATGGCGTCAGGCAATTCATAGGGCGGAAAGGCGAAGCCGGTTCGTGGCGCGGCGACCAGTTCGGAGAGAAGCCCGGCGAGCGCGGCACCATTCTCTCCGGAATAAAGCTCCTTCGGGTGGCCGGCCGGATCGCAGGCCAGCGCTTCCAGCGCTTTGGTGATGGAGACGGCGTAGTCCGGAAGCTCGGCCGGATCGGCCTCTCGCAGGGCGGTAAGGGGGGCGATCGCCGCCTCGAAATCGGCGGCGAATTGCCGGACCGATTCGTAGTCGCTTGCCTTGATGTGGCGGGCGGGCCTCGAGAGCAGACGCCCGGCCTCGCCGGCCGGCAGGGCCTCGATCTCGTCCAGCCGCTCCTTCACCAGCGTCGCCAGCGCGCCGCCATCGGCGAAGGCGACAGTGCCGCGCAGCACCAGAAGCTCGATGGCGCGGGCGGCGTTGCGGGCCTCGATCGGGACACGGCCGAGGCGGCAGAGCGGGTGTTTCAGGAGCCCGAGAAGCGCGACCGGGTCGCCGGGTTCGAACACGACCTTCAGCAGCGCCGACAGAAGTGTGCCGGGCGCGGTCGCATCGAGCGGCTGGCCGGCGGAATCATTCGCCGTGATGCCGAAGCGGTCGAGTTCGGAAATGACCCGGCGGGCAAGCCGTCGATCCGGCGTGATCAGGGCCACGCTTTTGCCGGGGTGCTCCAGTGCATCTCGCATGGCGACCGCGATGGCGAGCGCTTCAAGGCGTGGCTCGGCGGCTTCGATCAGGGCGATGTCGTCGAGGGCATCCGGTCCATGCCGCTCGGCGTCGTCGGCCCAGGCGGCGGTGGTTTCGGCCGGCCGCAGGGCGTGGGACAGAAAGGCCTCGCGCGACACAAGCTTCGGCGAAAGCTCCGCATCGAGATGCGGCACCTGTTCCGGCGAAAGGGCGAAACGAGTGAGGATGGTCTTCAGGCCATATTGCGGATGGCCGGGTGAGGCGATGGCAAGGTCGCGGTCGATCGCCGCGAAACCTTGGCTACCGATGTGGCGGTCGAGGCCGGGCAGGACGAGCGCGCCCTGCGGCAGATGGGCGATCGCATGCATGAGATCGCGCGTGGCCGGCGCCGTCGCGGTCGAACCGGCGAGGACCACGGGGCCGTCCGCTTCGCCTGCGCGAAGCCGTGCAGCCTCGTTCTCGAGCCAGCGGTTCTTGGCCGCGGCCTCGCTCATGACGCCGCGTTCCTCGAGATGAGCGGGCCAGTGCTCGGTGACGATGGACAGGAAAGACAGCGTCGTCTGCCACCAGGCGGCGAGAGATTCCGGGGCGAGCCCGGCGAGCTTGGCGAAGGAGGTCTTCTCGGTCTCGATCTCATCCAGAAGGGCACCCAGATCGCCGGCCAGCCACAGGGCCTCGGCCGCCGAGGTCATCCGCTCGGGCGCGCCTTCCACCGGCTCGCCGGCCACCCGGTCGGCCAGATGGCGCCATTGCCGGGCGAGGCGGGCCAGGCTGAGGCGCCGTTCGAGTTCTGGCATCGCCGACAGCCGTGCGGCGGGATCGGCATCGGCGCCGGCAGCGAAGATCTCAGCCTCATCCCCTTCGCCGATCGGGCGGATGCGCGGCAGGATCGCCGCCC
This sequence comes from Jiella marina, assembly GCF_024359545.1. Lineage (GTDB taxonomy): Bacteria > Pseudomonadota > Alphaproteobacteria > Rhizobiales > Rhizobiaceae > Jiella. Next base: position 185,109 of record NZ_JAKQZG010000006.1, on the reverse strand, counting down.
TGCCGCCCAAGGCCTGCACGAAGGCGCCGGCAAGACTGCGCGCGGCGCGCCGGCTCGGAACGTAGATCGTGACATCGGCGAGCGACAGCGGATCGCCCGCATAGCGGAAACCCTCGATCACTTGCCCGGCGAGGAGACCCTCGGCCAGGGTCTTCAGGAACGGCCGGCCGGGCGGGATCGAAAGAATCGTTGGAGCCATCCCGGCAATCTACCCGGTCAAAGGCCGATTCGCATGCTCCCGCGAACGGTCTATGCAATTCTGATGCGTCCCGACGTCGCGGAAAACCGCCCTCGTTCAGGACGGCCCCACCCCCGCGGTCAAGTCCGAGACAATCTACAAATGACCCTGCGTAAGAGCCGATTTAACCTCCGAGAGTGACGCGCTTAACCGTTCACGAACTTGGCAATTGATTTTCCGGCCACAGGCGGAAATAGTCTTTTTCGTGGCAAAAAGACGACAACGAATTGGCAGGAGTGGCGTAATGAAGAATTTGGCTCTGGCGATCGCGATGATCGTCGGATCGTGTTTCCTGACGCTTTCGGCGGCACAAGCCGGCCTGGTCGGGAAGGTCGATCTTTCCTCTCAAACCCTCACCGTCATCCAGAACGGCAAGGTAGTGTACCGCTGGCCGGTCTCGACGGCGCGGCGCGGCTATGTCACGCCCACGGGCACCTGGAAGCCCAAGCGTCTGCACCGCATGTGGTATTCGCGCAAATACGACATGTCGCCGATGCCCTATTCGGTGTTCTACCACCGCGGCTATGCCATTCACGGCACCGGCGCGATCAGCCGGCTGGGCCGTCCGGCGTCCCATGGCTGCGTGCGGCTGCATCCGGCGAACGCCAAGCGCTTCTACTCGCTGGTGCGCAAGCACGGCATGGGCAACACGCGGATCATCGTTCAGCGCTGACCCGACCGAATAGCGGGAGACATGCGCCGGCGCGCCTGTCTCTTGTCCGGCAGGAGTTCGAGAAGATCGCGACGATCTGGGACCGGCTCCTCATGGGGCCGGTCGTTTGTGTTTGCTCATGCTGGAGGTGCTTTCTTGCGATCTGCGCCTCGGGCTCGCCCGTGTCAGCGTCGCTTCTTGCGCTTCGGGGCGATCTTCCAGCGGTCGTGAAACCACATCCACTGATCCGGATATTCGCGAATCCAGCCTTCAACGACGTCGTTGAGCAACTGACAGCTCGCCGCGACGTCGACCGCGCCTTCTTCATCGGTCGGCAGGTCGAGGCGCGGCATCAGTTCAAGGCGATAGCGATTGCCGGGCAGGCGGATGCAGCGTGCCGGATAGACCTCCGCATCGTATTGGCGGGCGAGCTTTGGTAGCAGCGGATTGGTCTTGCACGGCAGACCGAAGAACGTCGTCTTCACGCCTTTCCTGAATTTCTGGTCGACCAGCATGCCGACAGAGCCGCCGCCCTTCAGGATGCCGGCGAGCGCCCAGGCCGCTCCGGCCTTGGAAGGGACGAGGTGGCCGCCGCTGGTGCGGCGCGCGGCCTGCACGCGCTTGGCGATGTAGATGTTGTTGGGCTGGCGAAAGAGGGCGGTGAACTGCAGGTGATAGGCCGCAGCCCCGATCGGCAGAAGCTCGAAGCAGCCGAGATGGCCGGTGAAGAAGATGAACGGCCCTTTTCGTTCGCGCAGCTCGACGAAGGTCTCGACGCCGACCACCTCGATCCGGCCTTCGCCCGGATGGTCGGGATCGAAGTCGAAGAGATCGTCCAGATAGACGAATTCGGCAGCGATCCGGCCCATCTGCCCCCAGTTCGCCATCGCGGTCGCCCTGACCCAGGCTTCGTCCCTTTCCGGAAAGGCGCGCCTGAGATTGGTCAGCGCCAGTTTGTGGCGGGGCGAGAGCGGGCCCAGGAGGCGCGCGACACGGTCGGCAAATCTCAGACCCGTATCGGCCGGCAGCAGCCGCAGGATCTTCAGAATGCCGAACAGGAGCTTGGCAACGGCATAGTCGCTGGTGCGTTTGGCCCGGAGCGCAAATTTGAGAAGCTTGGGGTTCATGCAGCGGTCGTGTCGCCGACCTCGTCGAGCCGCAGAATGATCTTGCCGAAGACTTCGCGCGCTTCCATGCGCTTCAGCGCCAGATCGATTCCCTCGAAGCCGATCTCGGTGTCGATGACCGGGTGGACGAGGCCCCGCGCCATCTTTTCCATGGCGTGGGTCATGTTCTCCATCCGGCAGCCGAAGGAGCCGAGGAGCTTCAATTGCTGCTGGAAGAGCTGCATCAGATTGATCTGGGTCGACACGCCGGAGGTGGACCCACAGGTGACGAGCCGCCCGCCGCGCTTCATGCACAGCATCGAACCGGCCCAGGTATCGGCGCCCACATGTTCGAAGACGACGTCGACGCCCTTCTTCTTGGTCAACTTGCGGGTGACGCCCTCGAACCGGTCGGCCCGGTAGTTGATCACGTGATCGGCGCCGAGCGCCTTGGCGCGCTCGGCCTTCTCGTCCGAGCCCACCGTGGTGATCACCGTGGCGCCATGGCGCTTGGCGAGCTGGATCGCCGCCGAGCCGATGCCCGAACCACCGGCATGGACGAGGATCGTCTCGCCGGGCTCGAGCTTGGCATTGTCGAACAGCATGTGCTCGACGGTGCCGAAGGTCACCGGGGCGAGGGCCGCGGCGACCGGGTCGCAGCCCGGAGGCGCCGGCACCAGAAGGCGAGCCGGCAGATTGATCTTCTCCTGGGCGAAGCCGTCGAGATGGAAGCCGTGCACGCCGCCGACATTCTCGCAGAGATTATCCCGGCCTTCGCGGCAGGGGCGGCAGAGCCCGCAGGTGCGCGCGCCATAGATGGAGACAAGCTGACCCGGCAGCACCGAGGACACACCTGGGCCGATCGTCTCGACGACGCCCGCGGCTTCGGCGCCGACGGTCAGCGGCAGCTTGCGCTTGGCGAACGCCATGCCGCGCCAGCCCCAGACATCGATGTGGTTCAGCGCGACCGCCTTGATCGCGACCGTCACCTCGCCAGCCTCGGGGGCAGGGGGCGGCGCAACGTCCACCGCCTTGAGGTCCCGGTCGCCGAAGAGTTGAAGTGCGCGCATGGTCTGGTCCTGAAATATCGGTCTGCCGTCTCAGCCGCGCGGTTCGCGGCCGAGGACCAGGCAGGCGTTCTGTCCGCCGAAGCCGAAGGAATTGGAGAGCACGGCCGAAATATCCCCCCGCCGCGCTTCGTTCGGCACGACGTCGAGGGTGAGAGCCGGGTCGGGATTGTTGTGGTTGATCGTCGGCGGCAAAATGCCTTCCTTGAGCGACAGGATCGAGAACGCCGCCTCGATGGCGCCCGCAGCCGTCAGCGTATGGCCGATCATCGATTTGTTCGAGGAAATCGGCGTCTCGGGCAGCCGGTCGCCGAAGACCGCCGCCAGACCCGTTGCCTCCATCCGGTCGTTCTCCGGCGTCGACGTGCCATGGGCGTTGATGTAGTCGATCTCTTCCGGCTTCAGGCCGGCATCGTCGATCCCGGCCTTGATCGCGGCGATGATCGGCGAGCCGTCGGGCTTGGAGCGGGTGCGGTGGAAATCGTCGGCCCGCTCGCCGCAGCCATGGATGATGCCGAGCACCTTCGCGCCGCGGGCCTTGGCCGCCGAAAGCGATTCCAGCACCAGCGCGCCGGCGCCCTCGGCCATGACGAAGCCGTCGCGGTCCTTGGAAAAGGGCTTCGAGGCCTTCTCGGGGACGTCGTTCTGGGTGGAGAGCGCCGAAAGCAGCGAGAAGCGGATCAGCGATTCCTGCGTGATCGAACCGTCCGTCCCGAGGGTGATCGCGCGATCCGTCTCGCCTCGCCGAATGGCTTCGACACCGAGCTGAATGGCGCTCGCCCCGGAGGCGCAGGCGGTCGACAGCGTGATCGGCAGACCGCGCGTACCGAGACGATTCGCGAGCAGCTCGGAAATCCGGCTGCACTGGGTCAGATGGTAGATCGACGGATCGGGATGCTTGCGGGCGATTTCGAGCAGGCGGTCGTAGCCGGCCTCCTCCCGTGTCGCGCCATCCATCCGGTCGAGCTTCAGCCGATGCTGCCATTCCATCTCGACGGGTGGTGCGGCGAGGAACAGAGGCCCGCCGAAATCGGCGTCGTTCAGCCCCGCCATGACGATCGCTTCCGAGCCGGCGGCCTCCGCCATGGCGTAGGACAGGCCGGTCGAGGTCGCGCCCATCTCGCCCATGAAATCGACGCTGCCCGAAATGGTGGTGCGCAGACCATCGGTGGGAAAGCGGTCGATCGCGTGAATGCCCGAGCGGCCGGCGGTCAGGGCCGCCCAATTGTCGGTGACACCGCGCCCCAGAGAGGAGACGATGCCAAGACCGGTCACGGCAATGATCGGCCGGCCGAGAAAATCGGTGTCGCTCATGGTCATCGAACCTCGTTCTCGCCGCGGCCAGGAGCGACGCTCCCGCTTCGCAGGCCTGTCTTTCTTTCAATCATCGGCTCGGGCCCGCGATCGATTCGACGAGGCAGACGCCCTCGCCATGCAGATGGCCCAATGCGGTCACGATGGCTCGGCGCGGGGCCGCATTGGCCTCGCTCTCCTCGCCGCTGTCGAAGGGCGGCAGCGCGACACCGCGGGCGAGGGCACCTGCCGCAAGGGCGACGCCCGCCGGCATCTGAGCCTCGAAGGAATGGCCAAGCATCGTGCCATAGGCGCGCGTCGGGCTCCCGGGCAGCTTGTCGGCCAGCACTTGACGCTCGATGTCGAGCAGATCGGCGAGGCCGGTGGCGCCGGAAAGCACCAGCGTCTCTTCAGCCGAAGTGGAATTGTCGGGCAAGAGCGCGGTGAAACGCTCCGCGGTCTTCTCGCGTTCGCGGCGGCCGCGATCGCCCACGGCCGAAACCAGCCGCGCATAGGCGGTTGCCGAGCGCTTGGCCGCATGGTCGGCCGATTCCAGCACGAGGAAGGCGCCGACACTGCCGACCGCGATTCCCGAATGCGCTTCGTTACGCGCAGAGACCGGCCGCCATTCGTCGCGCAGCATCAGCCCGGCCAGATCGAAGTTCAGGATCAGGTCTTTTCGTTCGGCGGAAAACGCGCCGCCGACGAGGCAGATTTCGCTCTGGCCGGAGGCGATCCGCGCGCTGGCCGAATAGAGCGCGGAAATTCCAGCAGCCTCTTCGCCCATGAAGGTCCGGGACGAGCCCGTCACCTTGTGGACGATCGAGATGTTGCCGGCGAGAAGGTTGGAGAGCTGCGCCAGGAACAGCGTCGGCCGAAGCTCGGTCGACAGCGTCTCGTTGATGACCCGGCCGGGATCGTTCGAGCCGCGAGCCCGCTCCATGACCATCGCGTCGACATTCGCGTCACGCTCGCCGCCGCCGGCCGCGACGATCATGTCGATCTCGCTGCGCACTCCTTCGTCCATGGGAATACCGGCATCCTCCAGCGCGAGGCCGGCGGAGTAGGTGCCGAGCTTCTGCCAGGTTTCCATCTGGCGCTGGTCGCCGCGCTTGGGGATCTGGCGGGACCAGTCCATCGCCGGCAGGGCGTGGACGAAGTAGGGCTCGTAGCCCTCGGTGACGATACTCGGCTGCAGACCGGGGCCGCGTGCGAAGAGGTCGAGATGATGGGCGATGCCCTCGCCGAGGGACGAAACCAGGCCGATCCCCGTGATCAAGACATCGCGTGGCCGATCAGTCATGAATTTGTCCCATTCCTCTCTCGTGTCGGCAGATCCGTCGACACAGCGCTCTTCGGGGATGAAAATGGCTGAGCTGTGACGGTTGCCGGGCCGGTGAGGGAGCCGTATCGGCAAAGCCTGGCCCCGGCAAGGCCGTCGGCCTCCCGGCGGTCTGTCCGATGTGGCGAGTGCCGATCAAATCGACGGGCCGACAAATGATCGCTGCGACGCTTGCCTCGGAGGTGCCGGGAAGAGCGATTGCCGACGTCTCTTCCCGACCATCACCGGCAGGCCAGACGAATTCGCCGCGTCTCGTCACGCGGGATGATCGTCGCTCTTTTCGGCCGGGCAGGCGTTGCCGGTGCGGCCGACCGGGTGAGCGCGCCGGCCTTCCCTGGCCAGACGGCTCAGCCGGCCTTGGCGGCGCGCAACTCGTCGATCTTGGCGCAGAGGTTCTTCAGGACGAAATATTCTTCCGTCGCGACCTCGCCCTCGTTCACTTCCTGCGTCCACTTCTCCAGCGGAATCTTGATCCCGAATTCCTTGTCGATCGCGAAGACGATGTCCAGGAAGTCCAGGGAGTCGATCCCAAGATCGTCGATCGTGTGGCTTTCCGGCGTGATTTCGTTGCGGTCGATTTCACTGGTTTCGGCAATGATATCAGCGACTCGGTCGAATGTGGAAGACAATGACCTACCCTTGAGCGTTCGAAATGTTGGATTTGGCGGGATGCTATAGGCAAACGAATCCCAAAAGCAAAGCGCCTCAAGCCATTTGTCGGTAATGGAGAGGCAAGCGTGGCCGAACCGCTACGGTCGGAAGCCGAGGCAAGGAACCCCGTCCCCGATGGGCTCCGAGAATGCTCGCCGATTCGCATTTGAGTTGCAGAGGCGGGGCGGCTTGTCGTGGCAATAGGTCATCGAATACCGGTGCCTTGCTCGATGACGCAGCATGACGTTTATTTCATCTATTTTGATAAACAAAGATTATTCACTCTTAAATTTGATGCGAAGTGCTACAGACTGCACTTGAAACAGATTCAATTGAGGCCAAGATCGTTGTGTGACCTTTTGTGTCGGGCTGTCGGTCTGCTTGCGCCTCGTCTCCTGCGAAGCCGACCATTGCGCGACATTTTGTCGACAACATTTTGATTCGCATGAGTTTGCGATCGAGTGGTGACCGGGTATTCAGGATCGCAGGAGTGGGGGTGGGTGCGTCCCGGGAAAGATTGGAAAGAGGAAGAGTGTGCATCGAATAGAAGATAAAAGTGTTTCTCTTCTCTGAGCTCAACTCCTGGTCGCTGAGGAGGGTCGTGATCGCCTGCCGCCACGAAGCAGGACGGTCGAACAGATTGCAGAGCTCGTCAAATCATATGCGGCGCTGCGTGGGGCCGCACAGCGACCAGCCAAAAACGAAACGGAGCCGACACGTTCGCTGGTGATCCTTTCATCCGACATTCAAGCCGGCGAACAAAATGAGTAACACGCGAATGTCGGCGCAAGACCACTAGGGTGGACCCATGGGTAGGAAATGGGATGAAGAACGTGCGGTGATCTCCATCACCAACCGCTTGCTGCGGACGGCGACAGCCTTGGGACGGATCACGGCAAAGGTTCACAAGGGGGAAGAGGGGCTGACCGCCCCCGAATTTACCGTCCTGATGGCGCTGGGACGGAGCGGACGCGAGAGCCTGACATCCTCGCACATCGTCGAAATGACGGCCATGGACAAGACCAAGGTCAGTCGCGCCGTGTCGTCTCTGGACCAGCGCGGATGGCTGACGCGGACGCGGGCCGTATCCGATCGGCGGTTCGAGCATCTCGCATTGACCGGATCCGGCATCGCCGCGTTCGAGCGCCTGCTCCCGAAGATCTACCAGGCCGAAGACTCGGTGCTCAACTCCCTCTCAGCGGAAGAGCGGAATGGTCTGGAGCGCGGGTTGGAGGCTCTGGATCGGGCGATCCGGCCTTAGGCCATTCCCCACGCAGCGGTGAACGATCCGTCGGGCTTTGGGCAACTGACGCGGAGCGCGGCAGCAATTATCTTGAAGATTATTGCTCCCTTTCGTCGGTGGATCGCCATGCTGCCCGCTCTTTTCGTCTCTCACGGCTCGCCGGATATCGCCCTGTCACAGACGCCGGCCACGGATTTTCTGCGCCAGCTCGGTCAGGATCTGCCGCGTCCGCGCGCAATCGTCGTCGCCAGCGCCCATTTCGAGGCGCAGGGCCGGGTCTTCGTGACGAGCGACCAGTGGCCGGAGACGATTCACGATTTCGGCGGCTTTTCGCGTGAACTCTACGAGATGCGCTACCCCGCCCCGGGCGATCCCGCGCTCGCGGCAGAAATCGTCGCGATGCTGAAGACAGCCGGCTTCGCGGCGGCGCCGGCCGCCGCCCGCGGGCTGGACCATGGCGCGTGGGTGCCCCTGTCGCTGATCTATCCGCAAGCCGACATTCCGGTGGTCGCGATCTCTGTCGATCCGTCCCGCGACGCCGCCTATCACTATTCTCTCGGTGAGGCGCTCCGTGAACTGCCCGGACAAGACGTTCTCGTCATCGGCAGCGGTTCCTTCACCCATAATCTGCGCGAGGCCTTCCAGCATCTTCGGATCGGGAACCGCACCGCCAAGACGCCGGTCTGGGTCGAGGACTTCGTCACCTGGATGAGCGACAAGCTGGCGGCCGGCGACCTGCCCGCCTTGCTGGACTACCGGGCACGGGCTCCCTATGCTCGCGAGAACCATCCGACCGACGAACATCTGATGCCGCTCTACGTCGCGCTCGGAGCGGGCGGTGGCGAGGTTCGGACCGAAAAGCTCCACGAGAGCCGCGATTATGGCGCACTCGCCATGGAGGCCTTCGCCTTCCGTCAGGCCGCGTGAGCTTCTGTTCCGGCCGACCGATCTTCCACGACAAGCACGACGCGTGAAAGGCTGTCATGAACGTTGCGTTCGATCTCGACACGCGGCCGGGACTGCCGGCCGACCTCAGGCTTCTGATCGAGAAATATCCGCGAGAGAGCTGGGAGGCCCACCCCAATCTCGAAGGCACGGCGCGATTCTGGCTGTCGCGTCATGACATGTTCCGCGAACTCGGCAAGGCGCTGACCCACGCGCTCGAAGAGCACCGCGAGGGCCGCGTCGAGCTCGACCCGTTCCGGCGTTGGTTCGTGCCGCGATTGAGCTTCTTCCTGCGCGAGCTGGAAGGCCACCATCAGATCGAGGACATGCATTATTTCCCGGTCTATCAGCGGGCCGAGCCGCGCCTGGCGCGTGGCTTCGAACTTCTGGAAGGCGATCACGATACCATCCATCATGATCTCGAGGCTGTGGCCGAGACCGCCAATCGCTTTCTCGGCTTCGCCGATGTCGAGTCTCTAACCTCTGACGACGGCCGCCGCGCGCGCGATGCCTATGCGCTCGCCAGCGAGAAGCTGATCCAGCGGCTGATGCGCCATCTGGAGGACGAGGAGGACCTGATCATTCCTCTGATCCTCGATCGCGGAGAGGCCGGTCTCGGGATATGAGCTGAACGAAACGGGGCTTTTCGGCCTCGGTCCGGTCGGAGAATTTCTGGCGCTCGCGCCGGCGTTTCCACCAGGCGACGACGAGCGGACCCCATTGCCTCCAGGCGAAATAGCTCGCAAGGGCGACGGCGATCGTGGCCAGGACCACCAGGGCGCCCCGCTCCATCACCTCCAGATGGGCGAAGACCGAGCCGATCGAATAGCCGAAGACGAAGCCGATTGTCGTGAAGATGCCGGCCCACAGGCCGGCGCCGATGAAGTTGAGGATCAGGAAGCGGATGATCGAAATGCGCGACAGGCCGAGCGCGATCAGGCCGGGCATGCGAAGCCCGTAGATGTAGCGGTTCACGATGACGAAATAGGCCTGGTAGCGCTCCACCAGCGCCAGTGCATTGGCAAACCGCTTTCGCTGTCGCCAGACGGTCACCCAGCGGTGGGTGGAGAAGAAGCGCGCGAAGAGAAAGACGGAAAGATCGCCGAAGAACGAGCCGGTGAAGGCGAGCGCGATCATCATCTCGAACGGGTAGGAGCCGCGATACGCCAGAAAGCCGCCGATGATCGCGAACACTTCCCCTTCGAAGAAAGTGCCTGCCAGAACGATGATCGGGCCGAACTGGGCGATCAGGCTCAGAATCTCGTACACGGACGCTCCGAATGCTCTGGCGAGCGAAGGTCATCCGGGACCCTTGCCTTGAGGGTCTCGCTCGCCAACGATTTTGCGCTTGCCTTTGGCCGCTGCCGCGCTTGTTGCAGAACTTTGCGGCGCAAGAAAGTGGCATGACGATGATGCTTGAGGCAGCCAATCGCCGGAAGACTGGCCTCAAGATGGGTCAATTCGCTGAAGCGGCAAGCGGATTCGGTTCTCGAAAACATTCGTGGCAAGCGAGACGAGGCTGATCAAATTGGGGTCGATGAAGAAGGGGATGGCCGGTTGAGACAAGTGAGTGATCGATTCCGTCTGGCGTTGGCCCAGTTCAATCCGACCGTTGGCGATCTGGCCGGCAATCTCGCCGAGGCGCGGGCGGCGCGCCGGGAAGCGGCCGAGGCCGGCGCCGACCTGATCCTGTTCACCGAACTCTTCATCGCGGGCTATCCGCCGGAGGATCTGATCCTGAAGCCGGCCTTCGTGACCGCGTGCATGGAGGCGGTCGAGGCTCTTGCAAAGGACACGGCCGATGGCGGTCCAGGCGTCCTCATCGGTTGTCCGTTGCAGACCGAGGAGGGGCTGTTCAACGCCGTCGCGCTTCTCGACGAGGGCGAGGTGGTCACCTGGCGCTCGAAGGTGGACCTGCCGAATTATGGCGAGTTCGACGAGAAGCGGGTCTTCACGCCGGGAGCGATGCCGGGGCCGGTGAGTTTTCGCGGTCTTCGCCTGGGCGTTCCGATCTGCGAGGATGTCTGGGGCGATCTCGACGTTTGCGAGACGCTGGCCGAATCGGGCGCCGAGATCCTCCTGGTGCCAAACGGCTCGCCCTTCTATCGCGGCAAGCTCGATATCCGTCATCAGACCGTCCTGCGGCAGGTGATCGAGACGGATCTGCCGATCGTCTATGCCAACCAGATCGGTGGGCAGGACGAACTTCTCTTCGACGGCGCTTCCTTCGCCTTCCACGGCGACCGGTCGCTGGCATTTCAGGGGCCGCAGTTCGAGGCTGGCGTGTTCGTCAGCGAATGGCAGCGTTCTAAGGAGGGATGGCGGTGCGTCGACGGGAAGACGGCGACCATTCCTGATGACGACGCTGCCGTCTGGCAGGCCTGCGTCCTCGGGCTTCGCGACTATGTGAACAAGAACGGCTTCAAGTCCGTCGTCCTCGGTCTGTCCGGGGGGATCGATTCGGCGGTCTGCGCAGCGCTCGCCGTGGATGCGCTGGGACCCGAGCGGGTCCACACGGTCATGCTGCCCTATCGCTACACGGCCGAAACCAGCCTGGAAGATGCCGCCGCCTGCGCCAAGGCGCTCGGCATCCGCTACGACACGGTGCCGATCGCCGAGCCCGTCGAGGGGTTCGAGCGTGCGCTGGCGCCGCTCTTTGCCGGCAGCCCTCCCGGGATCACCGAGGAGAACCTGCAGAGCCGGACGCGCGGCACGATCCTCATGGCGATCTCGAACAAGTTCGGCGCCATGGTCGTCACCACCGGCAACAAGAGCGAGATGAGTGTCGGTTATGCGACGCTCTACGGCGACATGAATGGCGGGTTCAATCCGATCAAGGACCTCTACAAGACCGAGGTCTTCCGCCTGGCGAGCTGGCGAAACGCGAACTGGCCGGCGGGCGTCCTCGGGCCCAAGGGCGAGGTGGTCCCCGAGCGGATCATCACCAAGCCGCCCTCGGCGGAGCTCAGGGCCGACCAGAAGGACGAGGACTCGCTGCCGCCCTACGACGTTCTGGACGCGATCCTCGAGCATCTCGTCGAGCATGACGGCGGCGTCGAGGAACTCGTGTCGCGCGGCTTCGACGCCGAGACGGTCGCCCATATCGAGCGACTGCTCTACATCGCCGAATACAAGCGCCGGCAGTCGGCCCCGGGCACGAAGGTGACCCGCAAGAATTTCGGTCGGGACCGGCGCTACCCGATCACCAACCGCTTTCGCGACGGGGCCTGAGGGCGCTTCCCGCTCTTCCGGCGCCGCCTTCGGAAGGTCGCCGCCGGAATGGCTCGCGCGCCGGTTTCGAGCGGCAGCGCGGTGCCTAGTTCAGGGAAATGACCTGGCCGGAAGCGGGCGCTCCGCCACCCGTCGGCGGCGGCCCTCCGGCAGCCGCCTGATCGGCCAGCATCCGGTACTCCTGCGTGCCCTTCTCGGTGCTAATCGATCCCGACACCGTGTAAAGATAGAGATCGCCCGAGACGGAATAGTCGTTGTCCTGATTGTTGACGTAGAAATTGATCTGCACCGACGACATCTTCGATGCGACATCGAGAAACGTGTCCATCAGCTGAGTGATTTGGGCCTCCGTCAAACCTTTGGACTTCATGGTATTCTTGGTCTTTTCGTAGGACGCGGAGGCGCCGCCGCCGCCGAAGGCCCAGGTCCAGAGCGACAGATTGGCGCTTGCGGATGTCTTCTCGTATTCCTTGACCTCCTCTTGGTAGGAGGCGCTCAGCATGCTCATCGCCAGATCGTTCAGGTTCTTGACGTCCTGGCTGGACATGGCGGAAATCTGGAGATCGGCCTTGATGGTGCCGGAAGAATGGGCCGGAACGGTGTAGGCGAGGCCGACGAGTTGCCCCATCCCCGCGACTTGAATCGAAAACGAATTTTCCGCCTGGCCGGCGGCGTTCAACCCGAGCGTTCTTGGCTTCGGATCGTTGAAGACGATGCCGGACGCAGTAATATTGATCGAGCCCATTCCGTAATCCTCCCGATGCTTTGCTTTTGCTGACGATTTTGCTTTGAACGAACGCATGTCGATCCAGTGACCCGAAGCGGAAACGGCCACATTTGCGAGGCACACGGCACTGATACAGCAATGCGCTGAGGAAGATCGTCGCGGGTGTCACTCGCCCGGCGGGTCGCCGGCTACCGGACAGTGCGAGCCTTTCCAGCGGCTGCGTCACAACCCTGGCAGAGAATAAATGACTGTTTCGGTACGAGTACGCGATCCCTCAGACGGTCCGCGTGCAGGCTTTAACGGGGTCGGCGCGTCAACCGATCTTCCAGATATATTACCCAAGGGAGCTTTCTAGCTCCTCTGCATACATAAGAATATAACTTTGGATTGTTGTCAATAAGGGCTTGATCAGTGCTTGCATTCGGTCCGGTGTAGCCGGATCAGTGAAATTATTCGTGAGAAGTATTGAAAAAGCCATCTCATATTAGGTCGATAGGGCAGCATTCGAGACGTGGGAAGCGATCGCTGGAGAAAAGGCTTGGCACGCCGGGACGCCTATCCTGTCACCGAGGGTGACGCGGATGTGATGTGATGTCGATCGCGTCGGGCGTGAATCATCGGCCTCGGCGGACATTAACCTCTGGCTCGTGCTTGACACCGTCATGGGCCGGCACAGTCTTGTCGTCCGGGCACCCCATCCGCGATATCGACAGGATGCCCGACGCGGCCGGAGGCGTATTTTGCGTCGTCCTCGGTCGATGATAAGAGAGACAGTGTAATCTTCAGGCCTTGCGGCCTTTCAATGGACCGCCTCTGACATTTGATGCGCGCCCGGCCGGGCTCGGGCGCCTGTGTCGGACTCGGTCCATCAGCCTGAAAACGGACGGATCATGCAATTGCTGACCTTTATGGGGCGGAATGCCCGCTGGCTCGCCGGCGGCTTCCTGCTCATGTTCTTCTCGTCCTTCGGGCAGACCTTCTATATCGCGCTGTCGAATGGTGACATTCGCCGCGAATATGATCTGAGCCACGGCGATTTCGGCCTGCTCTACATGGTGGCGACACTGTTGAGCGCCTCGACGCTTCCGGCGCTCGGCTGGCTGCTCGATCGCTACCGCGCCTGGATGGTGGCGGCCGCGACGACCGTCTGCCTCGCGGCTGCGACGACCGTGATGGCGACGGCGGCAAGCCTGCCTCTCCTCTTCCTCGCACTTTATTTTCTCCGCCTGTTCGGCCAGGGCATGATGACGGAAACCGCGATGACCGCGACGGGACGGTGGTTCGCGGCCAATCGGGGACGGGCGATGGCGGTGAACGCCATGGGCCTGCATGTGGGGACCGGCCTGTTTCCGCTGATCTTCGTGGTCGCTTCGGCCACGCTCGGCTGGCGGGGCACATGGTTTGCCTGCGCCGTGGCCTTGCTGGTGGTGGCGCTGCCCATCGTGGTCTGGACGACCATTCGCGAGCGCGATCGGCAGTCCGAGGCGGGGCCGAAACCGAAAACGGCGGTTCGCGACTGGACGATGGGGGAGGTGGTCCGCTCGCCGACCTTCTATCTCGTCTCCGCCGCGGTGCTGGCGCCGCCCTTCATCGGCACGACGCTGCTGTTCCACCAGGTCTATCTGACCGAACTGCGCGACTGGCCGATGGAGGTCTTCGCATCCGGCTTCGTGCTGATGGCGGTCACGACCGGTATCTTCGCCTTCGTCTGCGGGGCGTTGATCGACCGATTCTCGGCGGTGCGCCTGTTGCCGTTCTTCCTGGTCCCTTTGGCGATCGCCTGTTTCGTCGTCGCTCAGTTCACGGCAATCGAGTCGATTTTCGTCTTCATGGTCTGCCTCGGGATATCCCAAGGCTTTTCATCGACGCTGCTCGGGGCTCTGTGGCCGGAACTCTATGGCACCAGATATCTCGGCTCGGTGCGCTCGATCACGGTCGCGATGATGGTGCTGGCTTCGGCGGTCGGGCCCGGCATCACCGGGCAGCTCATCGACTGGGACGTTTCCTATCCGCTGCAGATCGGCGTGATGGGCCTTTACTGCATCGGCGTCTCGGTCGCGATGGTCTTCATTGCGCGGCGCTTGCTGAGCCCGGAGCTCGAAGAGTTCGACAGTGCGGAAGCGGCAGCGCCCGCCGCCGGTGGCCGCCGCACGATGGACCGTCTCGACCCGCAGCCTCGCGAAGGGTGATCCGCTTCAGCGGCGCGGGGGCTCACACCGCCAGCTTGCGCTCCGCATAAGCGGTGTTGCCGAAGACCCGCTTGTAGCGCTCGACCTCTTCCGGGTCGCCACTGGCCTTGGCCGGATTGTCGGAGAGCTTGACGGCTGGCCGGCCCTCGGCGCTCGCGACCTTGCAGACGAGCGAGATCGGGTCGAGCCCGCCCATCGGTTCGGGTGCCGCGCCGCGAAAGTCGTTGGTGAGGTTCGTTCCCCAGCCGAAGCTCATGCGCACGCGGCCGTCGAAATGGCGGTAGGTCCGCTCGATCGTGTCGGCATCCATGCCGTCGGAAAAGACCAGCAGCTTTTCGCGGGGATCCTGACCCATCATCCGCCACCAGGCGATGATCTCCTCGCCGCCCTGGATCGGCGGCGCGGAATCGGGGCGAAAGCCGGTCCATTCCGAAATCCAGGCCGGCGCGTTCGACAGAAAGGCGCCGGTGCCGAATGTATCAGGCAGCACGATCAGAAGATTGCCGCCATAATAGCTCTGCCACTCCTCGAGCACCTTGTAGGGCGTTTCTCGGAGTTCCTGGTCCGAATTGGCGAGAGCGGCCAGCACCATCGGCAGTTCATGGGCGTTGGTTCCGATCGCCTCGAGATCGGTCTCCATGGCGAGAAGCACGTTGGACGAACCGATGAAGCGGTCGCCCAGCCCCTCCTTCAGAGCCTCGACACACCAGCGCTGCCAGAGGAAGGAATGGCGGCGGCGGGTGCCGAAATCGGAAATCCGCAGGTTTGGCAGACCCTGCAGCCGCTCGACCTTCTCCCACATCTTCGCTTTGGCCCGTGCATACAGGACATCCAGTTCGAAGCGCTTGAAGGTCTTCAGGACGGCGCGGGAGCGCAACTCGTTGATGATGGCGAGAGCGGGGATCTCCCACATCATGGTGTGGGTCCAGGGGCCGTGGAAATCGAGCTCGAACTGCCCGTCGACGCGGCGCAGATCATATTCCGGCAGCCGGAAATCCTCGAGCCATTCGAGAAAGTCCGGCCGGAAGATCTGCTTGGTGCCATAGAAGCTGTTGCCGGCGAGCCAGATCATCTCGCGCTTGGAGAAGGTGAGCGAGCGCGCATGGTCGAGCTGATCGCGCAATTCCTGCTCGTCGATGATGTCGGCGAGCCGCACATGGCGGGAACGGTTGATCAGCGAGAACGTCGCATGGACGTCCGGATGGAGCCCACGGATCATCTGCAGCATCAGAAGCTTGTAGAAATCCGTGTCGAGCAGGCTGCGCACGATCGGGTCGAGCTTGAAGGTGTGGTTCCACACCCGCGTTGCGATATCCGTGGCGACCATTCCGCTCATCAGCCAATCTCACTCCGGCCGGCTGCGATCCGCCGCCTGCGCCGCCGATCGCCCGATCTTACCGCAGACCCGAGCCGGTCTGCGACGCTTCCCTTTATGTCCATCCCGCCTGGAATTGGCAAATACGAGCTGGAAGCGCCAGGGATCTTGCGGCGACCGTCGCCGCCGCTGGAAGCGGAGCACCACACGCCATCCCGGGGCGTGCATCGAACGGCTTGGATCTCAACGATGTCGGGAAGATGCCTGACCCGAGACACAGGTGACATTCCGCATCGGAGACATGAGTAACACCTCCCGCAATGCAACAACTGGTGCCTATCTCTCTGGTGCGAAATCTAACCTGCACCTCGGGTTGAGTGCGCTTGCGATCTTCCTGATGTCCGCCGTTCTGGTCCGAACATTGCGTGCACCGAAGTCTCTTAGCGAATTGGCGCGAAAAGCTGCTTCGGCATGGCTTCGTTTCTCTTGCACTGCGGCATAATAAGTCTCTTGCCGTGACGATTTTGTTCTGATCAGATCATCCAAAAATGCGTTGGCGCCGCCCGGGTGCCGGGAGGAGACGCGTTGAGTTTGCTGGAACTCTCAAGGGTCACCAAGAGCTTTGGTGCCATTCATGCCCTGCAGGGTGTCGATCTGAGGATCGCCGCCGGAGAGGCTGTCGGGCTGATGGGCGACAACGGGGCCGGGAAGTCGACCCTGATGAAGATCATCGCGGGCAATTTTCCGCCCACCAGCGGTGCGATCCGCATCGAGGGCAAGGATGTTCATTTCCACCGGCCGATCGACGCCCGCCACCATGGCATCGAGATCGTCTACCAGGACCTGGCGCTCTGCGACAATCTCACGGCAGCCGGCAACGTCTTCCTCGGCCGCGAGCTGAAGAAGTCGGTCGGGCCGTTCAAGATCCTCGACTACAAGGCGATGTACCAGCGGGCCGGCGAACTGTTCGGCGAGTTGAAGTCGGAGACCCGGCCGCGCGATCTGGTCAAGCAGATGTCCGGTGGCCAGCGCCAGGCCGTGGCGATCGCCCGCACCCGCCTGTCCGATCCGAAGCTCGTGCTGATGGACGAGCCGACCGCGGCCATCTCCGTGCGTCAGGTCAAGGAGGTGCTGGCGCTGATCAAGCGGATGAAGGACACCGGCCATGCCGTCATCCTGGTATCGCACCGCATGCCGGACGTGTTCGATGTCTGCGATCGGGTCGCGGTGCTCCGCCGCGGCACGAAGGTCGCCGACAGGCGCATCAAGGACACGAGCCCGGAGGAGGTGACGGGCCTGATCACGGGGGCGATCGAACACGCATTATGAGCAGCACAGGCCAGACCACCAGCCAGCAGATATCGCCGACGGACGCCGCCGATCCGGTCGATCATGCCGCGATCGACGATTCCATCACCTCGCGCCAGGAAATGACCGGCCTTCAGGCGATGATCCGCACCCAGCCTTTCTGGGTGATGATGGCGATCATCGCGATCGGCATCGTCATGATGTTCGTCTCCGACGTCTTCATGACCGAGCGCAACATGTACAACGTGTCGCGCAACTTCGCTTTCTTCGGCATCATGGCGCTCGGCATGGGCGCTGTGATCTGCACCGGCGGCATCGACCTGTCGGTCGGCTCCTTGATGGGCCTCACCGGCATCGTCGCCGGCCTCGTCATGCAGGCGGGCTACGGCATCGAACTCGGCTTCATCGCCTGTATCGGCTCGGCCGCCCTGGTCGGCCTGATCAATGGCGTCCTGATCGCCTATGTGCGGCTGGCGCCCTTCGTGGTGACGTTGGGTAGTCTCGCCATGGCGCGATCGATCGCGATGGTCATTTCCAACAACAAGATGGTCTACGAGTTCGGACCGGATCAGGACCTGTTCGAGTGGATCGGCGGCCAGAGCGTCCTGGGGATTCCGAATCCGGTCTGGGTTCTGGCGATCCTGACGATCGTCTTCTGGCTCGTCTGGCGCTACACGATCTGGGGCCGCTGGGTGATCGCCATCGGCGGCAATGCCAAGGCGGCGAAACTCGCCGGTATTCCGGTCGAGCGAGTGGTCGTCTCCGTCTACATGCTGTCGGCCTCGATGGCGGGTCTCGCCGCCTTTCTGATGGTCGGCTGGTTCGGTTCGGTCACCAACGCGCTGGGCCTGACCTACGAGCTCAACGTCATCGCCGCGACGGTGATCGGCGGCGCCAATCTGATGGGCGGCGTGGTCTATGCCTTCGGCGCGCCGATCGGCGCCGCGCTGATGGAGCTCATCCGCAATTCACTGCTGCTCGCCGGTATCGATGCCCTGTGGCAGCAGTTCTTCGTTGGTCTGTTCCTGGTGCTTGCCGTGCTTCTGGAGCAGGTCCGCAACCGTGGCCGGGTGGATTGACCGCCGCCACAAGAATGGAAGCCAAACCATTCCAAGGGAGGAAATGGGAATGAAGAAACTTCTGGCACTCACCCTCTTCGCATCGGTCGCCATGGCCGGTTCGGCGAGCGCGCAGGACAAGCAGTACACCTTCGCCCTGGTGCCGAAGGCGATGAACAATCCGTTCTTCGATCTCGCCCGGGACGGCTGCAAGAAGGCCGAGGAGGACATGGCCGACGTCACCTGCGAGTATATCGGGCCTGGCGAGCATACCGAGATGGAACAGATCCAGATCGTGCAGGATCTGATCTCGCGCGGTGTCGACGGCATTGCCGTGTCGCCGTCCAACGCGCCGGCCATGGCGAAGGCGCTCAGGGCCGCCGCCGACGCCGGAATCCCGGTCATGACCTGGGACGCCGATCTTCTGGAAAGCGACAAGGGCATCCGTTCCACCTTCGTCGGCACCAAGAACTACAATATCGGCGTGGAGCTCGCCAAGCTCGCCATGGAGAAGCATCCCGATGGCGGCAAGGTCTGCCTGCAGACCGGCGGTGCTGCGGCGGCCAACCACAATGAACGCCTGAAGGGCATTCGCGATACGCTCTCCGGCGAAGACACGGGCGAGGCCCCGGGCTCGCAGCTCGATGGTCAGAACGGCTGGACCGAGGTGTCCGGCTGCCCGCTGATCACCGATGACGATGGCAACAAGGCCGTCCAGGGCATGACGGACATCCTGGCCGCCAATCCGGACCTGACCGCCTTCATCTCCACCGGCGCCTTCACCCAGTGGTTCGACAATGCCTATCGTCAGGCGGTCGACCCCTACAAGGACAAGCTCGCCGACGGCTCGCTCTCGATCTTCGTCGCCGATACGCTGCCCATGCAGATGGACCAGCTGAAGGACGGGCTTTCGAACGGCCAGGTCGGCCAGCGGCCCTTCGAGATGGGCTACAAGTCCATGCAGATCCTGAAAGATATTGCCGAGGGCAAGGAGGTCGAGGATCCGATCTACACCGGTCTCGACGTCTGCACCGAGGAGAATGCGGACAGCTGCATCCAGGGCTGATCGCGACCCTATCCGCCGGCGGCGCTCCCTGGCGGGCGTCGCCGTTTTCGTTTCCGGCGTCATTTGACGCGAGCTTTATCAAGGAGAGACGGCCTTGGACCTCGTCGACGCCCACCATCACTTCTGGCACCCCGCCCGCGGCGACTATGTCTGGATGCCGCAGGACCATCCGGTGCTGTCGCGGCCTTACGCACCGCACGATCTGGCGCCCGCCCTGGCCGCCACGGGTGTAAAATGGACGGTGCTCGTGCAGGCCGCGCCGAGCGTGGCCGAGACCGAATATCTTCTCGGTCTGGCCGATGCGAGCGAGCATGTGGCGGCCGTGGTCGGCTGGATCGATTTCGAGCGACCCGCCGATCTCGAAACGCTGCGTCGGTTTGCCGATCACCCGAAATTCGTCGGCGTGCGCCCGATGATTCAGGACATCCCCGACGATCACTGGATGCTGCGCGAGGACGTGCAATGGGCGTTTCAGGCGATCGTTGATCTCGACCTCACCTTCGACGCTCTGGGCTTCCCCCGCCACCTTGCCAATTTCCACACGATCCTGACGCGCTATCCGGGCATGCGCGCCGTGCTCGACCATTGTCTGAAACCCGACATCGCCCACCATTCGACCGAGAACTTCGCGGAATGGGCCGACGGCATGGCGCGGATCGCCGATGAGACGCGGGCCTGCTGCAAGCTTTCCGGCCTCGTGACCGAGGCGGGCCCGCACTGGCGCGAGGCAGACCTCAAGCCCTACGTCGATCACGTCCTGAAGGTCTTCGGTCCGAAACGGCTCATGTGGGGATCCGACTGGCCGGTCTGCCGGCTCGCGAGCGAATACGAGGCGTGGCACACCGCCGCCGTCGCAATGACGGATCATTTGAATGATGACGACAAGGCCGCCGTCTTCGCTGGCACGGCCACGCAATTCTACCGATTGATGTGAGGGAAAGGATCGCCATGAAACGGCACAAGATCGGACAGACCGGCCTCGAAGTCACCGAGATCTGTTTCGGCACCTCCGCGCTTGGCGACATGCCCGACACCTATGGCTATGGCGTCGACGAGGAGCGCGCGCGGGCGACCATTCATGCGATCTTTGACGGTCCGGCGAATTTTCTCGATACCTCCCGCAATTACGGTTTCGGCCGGTCGGAAGAGCGGCTCGGCGCCGCCATCCGCGAGCGCGGAGGCCTGCCCGCCGGTTTCGTCCTCTCGACCAAACTCGACCGGGAAATGGAGACGGGCCGTTTCGACGCCGCCCGCGTGCGCCAGTCGATCGAGCAGAGTCTCGAAGTGCTCGGTCTCGACAAGGTGCAGGTCCTGCACCTCCACGACCCCGAATATGCCCGCGACGTCGGCGAGATCACCCGCGAGGGCGGCGCCTTCGACGAACTCTTCAAGCTGAAGGAGGAGGGGCTCGCCGATGCGGTCGGCCTCGCCATGGGCCGACTCGACCTGATGTTCCCGCTTCTGAAGGAGCGGCCCTTCGACGTGCTGATCAGCCACAATCGCTATACGCTGGTCAATCGCGCCGCTGGTGAGATGTTCGACTACGCCCATGCGAACGGCATCGCCATCCTCAACGCCGCCCCTTACGCTGGCGGCGTCCTCGCCAAGGGCAGCGCGGAAATGCCCCGCATGACCTATCAGGAAGCGGGCGAGAAGGAGCTGGAGCCTGTTCGCCGGATCGAGGACGCCTGCGCCCGGCATGGCGTCGCGCCCGGCGCCGCGGCGCTGCAGTTCTCGATGCGCGACCCGCGGATCACGTCGACGGTCGTCGGCGTTTCGAAGCCCGAACGGGTGACCCAGACCCTGGGATGGGCAGACGCCGCGATACCCCAGGACCTCTGGAACGAACTCGCGGACTTCCCCTTTTCGACCGACGATCCGGAGGCGAACCGGCAGTACAAACCCGGCTGAGCCGAGGGGCCCTGGTGGCGACCCGGATCAGTCCCTCGCCAGAACGCCGCACTCCCAGCCAAGCATGGCGCGCTTGCGGGTAATTCCCCAATGATAGCCGGTCAGTGCGCCGCTCTTGCCGAGCACCCGGTGGCAGGGCACCACGAAGGAGACCGGGTTTCGGCCCACCGCCGCGCCGACCGCGCGCGCCGCCTTGGGCGCACCGATCTTCTCGGCGACCGAAGCATAGGTGGTCGCCTGGCCGAGGGGGATCGACAATAGCGTCTCCCAGACGCGCACCTCGAAGTCGGTGCCGATCAGGACGACGCGCAAGGGCCGGTCTTCCTGCCAATTGGTCGGCTCGAAGATGCGCTTCGCATAGGGCCGGGTCCGGGTGGAATCAGGCGTGAAGCTCGCCCGCGGCCAGCGGCGGCGCATGTCGTCGAGGGCGGCCGCCTCACCGCCGTCGCCGGGTTCGGCAAAGCCGATGCCGGCGAGCCCGCGATCGGTCACCACCACGATCGACAGACCAAAGGGCGTCGGGTGGAAGCCGTAGAACAGGGCGATGCCTTCGCCGCGCGCCTTGTAGATTCCCGGCGAGATCGCTTCGTGCTTGATGAACAGATCATGCAGTCGCGAGGGGCCGGAGAAGCCCACTTCATAAGCCGCATCGAGCAGTGAGGCGCCGTCGTCCAGAAGTCGTCTGGCGTGGTCGAGCGTGATGGCCTGGAGAAAGGCCTTCGGCGTCAGCCCCGCCCAGCGCTTGAACAGCGAGGTGAGCATCTCCTCGGACCGGCCCAGCGCTTCGGCCACTTCCGAAAGGTTCGGCTGCCGGCGATATTCGGTGGAGATGAACTCGATGATCTGGCGAACCGTCTCGTAGTCGGTCAGCGTGCCGCGGCCGGCCGGCATGACCTCGGGCAGGGGAACGGGATCGAAATCGTCGCGGGCGAAAGACAACATGGGCGGCTCTCCTTGTTGTCCGATATGTGCACCCCGTCCGCCATTGCCGCCACCCGTTTTCTGACCCGGCTATGTTTCCGGGAAAAATTACCGTCCCTTCGCCGTCAGGAGGGCCTTGCGAAAGGCATCGGCGAAGCTTTCGCGATCGTCGGGATTGAGGAAACTGCCGATTTCGGTAGATCGCTCGCGCGAATCGACGCTCATGCGGGTGATGCCGATTTCCTCGTGGCGATTGACCTTGAAGCGGGCCCAGAAGGGGTTGTGATGCTCTTCGCGTACCTCGCCGCGCGGTGATGTCTTGCGGATGGCAAGATCGGTGCGTGTGACGCAGACTTCCTCCGTGGCTCGGCCGGAGCGATAGCTCGCCGCAAACGCCCACCACAGGATCACCACGTCGAGCCCGAAGAAGCCGATCACCGGCCAGGCGCCGTTCAGCCAGAAGGCAAGGCCGGTCACGAGGCTCACCAGACAGAAGAAGATCATCAGGACGGTGAAGCCCGTCCGGCCAAGCGAGCGATAGGGCGTGAGGAGTGCCCGGAAGATCGGCCGCTCAGTCGCCTTCGATTCGCCTGTCCCGGCGTGGTCCTCCCCCACGGCGAGAGGCGGCGGAGGATGCCTCGGACCCAGATTGTCATCCATCGGCAATTCTCGTTATAGGGCGTCGATGACGGAAAAGATCGATAAGCCGACCGCCGGGGTCAAGCGCAAGGCGGCCTCGAAGCCGCAACGGAGCACGCGTTCGGGCGCGGCGAAGAGACGCGCCAAGGTGCCTTATATGCCCGATGAGATCACCGAGATCTTCCGTCGGTTCTCCGTTCAAAGGCCCGATCCGCAGTCGGAACTCGAACACACCAACCCGTTCACGCTGCTCGTCGCGGTGGTCCTGTCGGCCCAGGCGACGGATGCCGGCGTCAACAAGGCGACGCGGGCGTTGTTTGCCGCTGCCGACAATCCCAAGGCCATGGCTGCGCTCGGCGAGGAACAGATCCGAGAGCACATCAAGACCATCGGGCTCTATCGCAACAAGGCGAAGAACGTCGCGGCGCTCTCTGAGGCCCTTCTGGATAGGCATGGCGGCGAAGTGCCCCATGACCGGGCGGCGCTCGAAGCGCTGCCGGGCGTCGGCCGCAAGACCGCGAACGTGGTGCTCAACGTCGCCTTCGGCGAGGAGACGCTGGCGGTCGACACCCATATCTTCCGGCTCGGCAACCGGCTGAAGCTCGCGCCCGGCAAGACGCCGGACGCGGTAGAGGAGAGCCTCCTCAGGATCATCCCGCAGCCCTATCGGCGCCACGCCCATCACTGGCTGATCCTGCACGGCCGCTATGTCTGCAAGGCCCGCAAGCCGGAGTGCTCTGCCTGCGTCATCGCCGATCTCTGCAAGGCCGACGAGAAGACCAACGACGTGCCGGCACCGCTCGTGCCCCTGGCACCGGGAACACCCTCTCCACAGACGGCCAGCTGAGACGTCCGCCCGTCTTTCGATCGGGCGGCACCTCGAAGGGGAACAGCGCTAGAGAATGTAGCGCGACAGGTCGACGTTTCCGGCGATCCCGTCGAGCGCCTTGTGCACATAGGCGGCGTCTACCGTGTAGCGTTCGCCGGCCTTGTCGGGCGCTTCGAAGGAGATGTCGTCGAGCACCCGTTCCATCACCGTCTGCAAGCGGCGGGCCCCGATGTTCTCCACCGAGCCGTTGAGCGAGACCGCCGTGTCGGCGATGGCGTCGATCGCATCGTCGGTAATTTCCAGATCGACGTTCTCGGTCTTCATCAGGGCAATGTACTGCTTGATGAGCGACGCCTCTGTCTCGGTCAGGATGCGGCGGAAATCCTCCTTGGTCAGAGCTCTGAGTTCCACACGAATCGGCAGGCGGCCCTGCAATTCCGGCAGAAGGTCGGAGGGCTTGGAGACGTGGAAGGCGCCGGACGCGATGAACAGGATGTGGTCGGTCTTCACCGGCCCATGCTTGGTCGCGACGGTGGTGCCCTCGACGAGCGGCAGGAGATCGCGCTGCACGCCCTCGCGGGAGACGCCGGCCGAATGGCCGTCCTTGGTCGCGACCTTGTCGATTTCATCCAGGAAGACGATGCCGTTGTTTTCGACCGCCGAAACGGCCTCGCGTACCACCTGCTCCTGATCGAGCAGCTTGTCGGACTCCTCGCCGATCAGAAGATCGTAGGATTCGCGCACCGTCGTGCGGCGCTGCTTGGTGCGGCCGCCGCCCATCTTTCCGAACATTTCCGAGAGGTTCAGGACACCGACATTGGCGCCGGGCATGCCGGGGATTTCCATGCCGCCGAGCGGGTTCGAGGTATCGGAGACCTCGATGTCGATCTCCTTGTCGTCGAGTTCGCCGGCTCTGAGTTTCTTGCGGAAACTGTCGCGGGTGGCGGGGGAGGCGGACTTGCCGACGAGCGCGTCGAGGACGCGCTCCTCGGCGCCCTGATGAGCCTTGGCCTTGACCTCCTCGCGCTTCTTCTCGCGCACCAGCCCGATGCCGATCTCGACCAGATCGCGGATGATCTGTTCGACGTCCCGGCCGACATAGCCGACCTCGGTGAACTTCGTCGCCTCGATCTTGATGAAGGGCGCGCCGGCGAGCCTGGCGAGACGGCGGGAAATCTCGGTCTTGCCGACGCCTGTCGGGCCGATCATCAGGATATTCTTGGGCATCACCTCCTCGCGCAGGCTCGAATCGAGCTGCTGTCGGCGCCAGCGATTGCGTAGAGCGACGGCAACCGCGCGCTTGGCATCGCGCTGGCCGATGATGTGGCGATCGAGTTCGGAGACGATTTCACGGGGGGAGAAGTCGGTCATCGGGTCACTTTTAAGTCAGTGGGAATGGAAGAACGGTCGGTGCCGGTTTCGGCGCCCTGGCAAAGCTGAGCGGGCCGTTGGAGCGGGCGATGGCGGCCGCGTCAAAGCAGCGCGGCTCGCACGCCGCGACGGGGGCAACATGCCCTCATGGCGTGGCGTCGCCAGCGAGTGCGTCGGCAGGACGGGCTTCGTGTCATGTCTGTTCCCTGCCTTTCGATCGCGGGATTTCTGGCGCCTCCGGTGATGACGAGGCCTGAGTCAACCCGCCGGGGTCGGCTGTCTCGCTCGCGGCGTTCATGCCGGCTAAATGGGATCGCCACGAGCTTTCCGCCACCCTTGCCGTCGACTTGCCGAATGGGCGGATGTCAAGTCTTCAATTCGTTGTCGATTGCAGTCAGATTGGAGCTCACGTGAGTCGCGGCGGGCGGTCGGTTCGAAGTGGGATCGGCGATCGTTCGGGGAGGCAGTGCGGCGCTGCCCCTCCTGGTGACGGGTCGAGTTGGGTAAGCGTCTGCGATCCTTGATCGTCTGCCCGTGTCCTCGATCGTCGCTCGCGCCTGTGACGCGGACGCGCTCGAGGCGACGCCGCCAAGAACAACGAAGGGAGGCGTAGCTTGACCGCGGCATTGGAGCGGCTTCGCCATATTGAGGAGCCATGGAGCGAGGAGGACCTTGCCGAGGTCCTGGATGCTGCGGCACGCGATTGCGGCTTCTCCCATGTCGCCTCGTTTTCGCTGCCTTCGACCGACGACGAAGGGCTGGCGACCCGGCTCATCCATTCGAACTGGTCGGCTGAGTTTGCCCGCGGCTACGAGCATTTCGGTCTGCACCGTTTCAAGATCGTGTTGGGAACGCTGCGCACCGATCCGATGCCCTTCGTCTGGGACATCGAAACGCTCTACGGCGCTGACGACCCCGATCCCTCGCCGGCGGCGCAGTTTCTGGCCGAAGAGGGCTATCGGGCCGGGGTGCTTCTACCGGTCCATGCCATGACCTCGTTCAACGGGGCCGTCTCCTTTGCGGGAGCCGGTCCGGATCTCTCGCAGTCGCTGATCCGCGATCTGCACCTCTTCGCCTTCGGTTATTTCTCGATGCTGGCGGCGGCGCGTTTCGAGGAAAACCGCCGCAACAACCCGCTATCCGTCCGCGAGCGCGACTGTCTGAAATTCGCGATGCTCGGCAAGACGTCCAACGAGATCGGCACTATTCTTTCGCTCTCGGAATACACGGTCTCGCAATACCTCACCTCCGCCCAGCGCAAGATGAACGCCTCGAACCGCACACACGCCGTCGCCATGGCCGCCCAGCTCGGCTACCTCTCGTGACGGTACTGCCTGAGGGCGCACGCCACCTCCCGGAGCACTTCGATCGAAATGGGCAGGAGGCTCTGGTCGACGCGATCCGTGGGGTCGTCTCCGAGGCGCCGCTCTACACTCCCGTCATGCCACGCTGGGGGCGACCGTTTTCGGTCCGCATGACCAATTGCGGCTCGCTTGGCTGGGTGGCCGACAAATCGGGCTACCGCTATCAGGAGCGCCATCCCGTCACGGACGAGCCCTGGCCGCCCATCCCCGACGCCTTGCTGGCGCTCTGGCGGGAGGTGGCGGACTATCCGGCGCCGCCTGAAGCCTGCCTCGTCAATTTCTATGACGACAGCGCCAAGATGGGGCTCCATCAGGACAAGGACGAGGCCGATTTCGGCGCGCCTGTCGTCTCCGTATCCCTCGGCGACGATTGCCGGTTCCGGGTCGGCGGCACCGAACGCGGCGGATCGACCGCCTCCATCCGCCTCGCTTCGGGCGACGTCTTCGTCCTCGGCGGTCCGGCCCGGCTCTGCTACCACGGTGTCGACCGCATCTACCCGCAGACCTCGACGCTGTTGAAGGCCGGCGGCCGGATCAATCTGACGCTGAGAAGGGTGACGAAGCCGGCGTGATCTCTCCGCCGCGGCTCGCTATTCCGCCGGATTGCCCTCTTCCGCCAGCCAGCGCCGGTCGATCTCGGGAAGGGGCTCGCCGTCGATGGCAGCTTCGAAGCCGCGGAGGCGTTTATAGATCGACATCAGTTCGACGATCGTCGTCCAGGAGTTGATCAGGTACTGGAAGGACGAGCGGACCTGGTCGAAGGCGTTGACGATCTGGTTCATCACGCCGAGCGTGATCGCGCCGGCGACGATCGTGGGGCCCAGGATGATCAGGGCGAAGACATTGTCGGTCTGCAGATAGCCGATCCGTGCGATGTTGAAATACATGTAGTGGAAATACAGTCGAAAATAGTTGCGACGGACGTGGGAGAAGAGTTCGGCCACCGTCGGCGGCTGGGCGCGAGAGGCATCGTCTTCGCCATAAACGAGCTCCTTGCGGTAGGCCGCCTCGACCCGCTGGTTCTTGAATTCCAGGCCCGGGAGCTTGATGCCGATGATTGCCAGGAAGGCCGTACCGAAGGCCGACCAGATCAGCGCGGCAAAGACCAGGGCATAGGGCACTTCGCCGATCAGTGGCAGTTCGGTGACGTTCTGCGACAGGGCGAGGAGCACGGGCAGGAAGGCGATCAGGGTCATGATTGCGTCGATCAACCGGACGCCGAGGCTTTCCGTGGTCGTCGAAAAGCGCATCGTGTCCTCCTGGACACGCTGCGAGGCGCCTTCGATATGCCGAAGCTTGCCCCAGTAGCGCATGTAATAATCATTCATCGCCGTGCGCCAGCGGAAGATGTAGTGCGAAATGAAGAAGTAATTGAGAACGGCGATCGTCACGGCGACGAGCGCGATGCTCAGGAAGGTGTAGACGCCGTCATAGAACTCGCCGGTGGTCACCGGTCGCGACTGGGAGAGAGCAGCCTGGATCAGGTCGTAGAAGGAGCCGTACCAGGCGTTGATCGCCACCGAGACCTGGACCTGGAAATAGGTGACGAAGATGATCAGGGCCGAGCCGAGGATCGACCAGAGTGCCCAGCGATGGGGTGAGTAGACCATCCAGAAGGCCGCGAACAGACCGACCATGACAGTGTAGTAGAGGTAGAACCACAGGAAGGGCGGCGACCAGAAGACCGAGACGCCGACAACGGGCGGCTCGCCCATCGGCGGGTCGGGCAGGCCGAACCAGGGCCCCGCATCGCCGGCAAAGCCATACCAGAGCGCGATGGCCGCGATTGTCCAGCCGATGGCCGAGAGGAAGAAGAGTTTCGGTTTCGGGAAGAAGGAAACGAACAAGAGAAGACCACCCTCATCGATCGCGGCATGCGCCCGCCTCTTCGGTCCGGACGGCCTGCCCTGGACGGAGCGCGTGCAAACGCAAATCGGACCCTTCGGCCTTCCTTAGCGGGAAACGTTGGACTCGGCGCGTGAAAAATCGACAAGGTTCGGCGGGGTGGTGCAGCTTTGGCAAAGTCTGCGAGACCGGAAGCGAGGCCCGGCCGCCAGCATTTCGCTGAGACGCCTCAGTATTTGCGGATCAGGCCGACGAGCCGGCCCTGAACCTTGACCCGGTCGGCGCCGAATATGCGCGTTTCGTAGGCCGGGTTGGCGGCTTCCAGGGCGATCGTGTCGCCGCGGCGGCGGAAACGCTTGAGCGTCGCCTCTTCGTCGTCGACAAGAGCCACGACGATGTCGCCCGGCGAGGCGGTCTCTGCTCGGCGAATCACCACCGTGTCGCCATCGAGAATGCCGGCTTCGACCATGGAATCGCCCTTCACGTCGAGGGCGTAATGCTCTCCGCCGCTCAGCATTTCCGGCGGGACCTGAATCGAATGGGTGTTGTTCTGGATAGCGGAAATCGGCACGCCCGCGGCGATTCGTCCCATCACCGGCACCGAGACCGCCTCCGAGCGGGCTGGGGCGGCGCTGCGGAGTGCGCGTCCCGGCGCGGCTGCAGGCGCGCTCGCGAGGCTCGGCTGGGCATTGTCCGCTGCGGCGCGGGTCTCCGCTCCGCGGCTGCCGTCAATGACGCTGGGGGTGAAGCCGGTCCTGGCCTGCCCCGCCGGGCGGCCACCGCGGAAGGATTCGGGCAGTTTCAGCACTTCGAGAGCCCGCGCCCGGTTGGGCAGCCGCCGAATGAAGCCGCGCTCTTCCAAAGCGGTGATCAGGCGGTGGATTCCCGACTTCGATTTCAGCTCCAGCGCATCCTTCATTTCGTCGAAGGAGGGGGGCACGCCGGTTTCCTTCAGCCGATCGTGAATGAACCACAAAAGCTCGTGCTGTTTGCGCGTCAGCATGGGAACGGCCCTCAAAACAAAACCTGAACAAACCTATCTGTTCTAGTTGTGTTCCGCAAGGCCCTGCGCGAGTTTTGTGCACTATGCGAGCGCAATGAAGGCGCAGGGTTCGCCCGCCTGAGCCGCGGGCGCCTGGGGCGCGCGCACGAGAAGCACGTCGGCGGCGGCATAGATGGAGAGCAGCGAGGAATCCTGACGGGGCAGCGGACGGATGATCTTCCGGCCGTCCTCGATGCTTCGCGTGGCGCGCATGAAATCGGCGCGTTCGCCATTCGGAGCGAGGTCGCTGCCGAGCACGCCGGCCTCGCGCGGCACGCCCGCGTCGCGGCCTGAGAGCGCGCGCACCAGCGGGGCGAGGAACAGCGTCGCCGTCACCATCGCCGAAGCCGGGTTGCCGGGCAGCCCGACGAGACGCATGTCGCCGATCGTGCCGGCGAGAAGCGGCTTGCCGGGACGCATCGCCACCTTAAGAAAAGCAAGCTCGACGTTCTTCGACTGGAACACCTTGCCGATCAGGTCGTGATTGCCGACGGAGGCGCCGCCGATCGTCACGAACACGTCACATCCGGCCTCGAGCGCGGCATCGAGATGTCCCGCGATCTGACCTTCGTCATCGGGAGCGATGCCCAGATCGAGGGCTTCGCCGCCTGCTTGCTCGATCAGGGCGGCAACCCCGTAGCTGTTGGAGGCGACGATCTGGGCCGGCCCGGCCTCGGCGCCGGGAGGAACCAGCTCGTCTCCTGTCGCAAGCACCGCGACCTTCGGCCGGGCGAGGACTTGAAGGCGCGGATAGCCGCCGCAGGCAGCCAGCGCGATGGCGCCGGGCGAAAGATGGGTGCCCTTCGAAAGCAGCCTGTCGCCGTCGCGAAAATCCACCCCCGCCGGCCGCACGTGCTGGTCGGGCCTGACGCTCTCGGTCGGCAGGAGACTGCCATCCTCACGCCGCTCGGCATCTTCCTGGATCAGGATGGCATCGGCCCCATCGGGGATCGGCGCGCCGGTGAAGATCCGGACGGCCTCGCCCTCGCCGACATGGCCGGAGAAGACGCGACCCGCGGCCGCCTCGCCGATCACTCTCAGCGGCTGGAAGGGCTGCTCGGTATCGGCCGCCCTGACCGCATAGCCGTCCATGGCGGAGGCTGCGAAACCCGGCTGGGTGCGACGCGCGACGATATCCTCGGCCAGCACCCGACCCGCGGCTTCTGCCAGGGGCAATTCTTCGGTGCGCGCGATCGGGCGAACGGGCGTGACGAGGCGGGCATAGGCCTCTTCGACTGAAATCAGGCTCATTTCGGCTCCGCCGTCCAGTCGCCCGAGCGCCCACCGGACTTCGCCAAGAGCCGGATGCCGGTGATCTCCATCGACCGGTCGACCGCCTTGGCCATGTCGTAGATGGTCAGGCAGGCGACGGAGACGGCGGTCAGCGCTTCCATCTCGACGCCGGTGCGGCCGGTGAGCTTCGCCGTCGCTTCCACTCTCAAGCCGGGCAGGGCTGGATCGGGCTCGATGTCGACGGCAATCTTGGACAGAAGCAGCGCGTGGCAGAGCGGGATCAGTTCATGGGTGCGTTTGGCCGCCATGATGCCGGCGAGACGGGCCGTCCCGATGACGTCGCCCTTGGCCGTCTCTTGGCGGGTGATGAGGTCGAGTGTGTCGGCCTGCATGATCACGCAGCCCTCGGCCTCGGCGACGCGGACCGTCTCGGCCTTGCCGCCGACATCCACCATCGAGGCCTTGCCGGTCTCGTCGATATGGGTGAGACCCTGCCGATCCGCCTTGGCCCCGCTCATGGGCGGAT
Organism: Jiella marina; assembly: GCF_024359545.1. Taxonomy (GTDB): domain Bacteria; phylum Pseudomonadota; class Alphaproteobacteria; order Rhizobiales; family Rhizobiaceae; genus Jiella. Next base: position 153,997 of record NZ_JAKQZG010000006.1, on the reverse strand, counting down.
CTCCGCGCCGGGCTCGCGGTTGTGACCGAGCAGGACCCGCGTTGCGGCCGCCACGTCCTTCTGGCGCATAAGGCTTTCGCCGACGAGGAAGGTGCGGATGCCGTGGTCGGCAAGATGCAGGCAGTCGGCATGGGTGAAGATGCCGCTTTCGCCGACTACGATCCGGTCGTCGGGAATCTGGCTCGCCAGACGTTCGGCCGTTTCCAGCGTCGTCTCGAAGGTCTTGAGATTGCGATTGTTGATGCCGATCAGCGGCGAGGAAAGCTTGAGCGCCCGTTCGGTCTCCGGCTCGTCGTGAACTTCCACGAGCACGTCGAGGCCGTACCGCGCGGCGGCTTCTTCAAGCGCGGCAGCGACGTCATCCTCGACCGCCGCCATGATGATCAGGATCGCATCCGCACCCCAGGCCCTTGCTTCAGCCACCTGATAGGTGTCGTAGAGAAAGTCCTTGCGCAATGCCGGAAGCTGCGTTGTGGCGCGCGCGGCGGTCAGGTATTCGGGCTTCCCCTGAAACGAGGGGGCATCGGTCAGAACGCTGAGGCACGTGGCCCCACCCGCCTCGTAGGCGGAGGCGAGTTCCGGCGGGTCGAAATCCTCGCGGATCAACCCCTTGGATGGGCTTGCCTTCTTGACCTCGGCGATCAGCGCGTGTTCGCCGGCGGCCAGTCGTCTCTCGATGGCGGGAACGAAGCCGCGCGGGGCGTCCTGGTCGGCGATCCGCGCCTCGAGTTCGGCGAGCGGGAGGCGAGACTTCGCCGCCGCGATCTCCTCGAGCTTGTAATCGCGGATGCGGGAAAGGATGTCGCTCATTTCGCGCCTCCAGCGAAATGCTGGGTCACCGCCGCGAGCCGCTCCAGCGCTGCAAGCGCCTTGCCGCTGTCGACGGCTTCGCTCGCCAGAGCGATCCCGCCTTCGAGGTCCTTCGCCCTGCCGCTCATCACCAGCGCGCCGGCGCTGTTCAAGACGACTGTGTCGCGATAGGCGCCGGGTTCACCGTTGAGCACAGCTTTCAGCGCCAGGGCGTTCTGCGTGGCATCGCCGCCCTTGAGGTCGGCGAGCGTCCACCGCTTGAGCCCGACCTCCTCCGGCGTGACGGAGAATTCGGAAATTTCGCCATCGGCAAGAGCCACGATTTCGGTCGAACCGGTCGTGGTCATCTCGTCGAGCCCATCGCCATGGACCACCCAGGCGGCCTCGGTGCCGAGCGCCCGCAACGTCTCGGCGATCGGCCGCAGCCAGTGGGGCGAGAACACGCCGACCAGGAGCTTGCGGACCCCGGCCGGATTGGAGAGCGGACCCAGCAAGTTGAAAATCGTGCGGGTGCCGAGTTCGACCCGGCTCGGACCGACGAAGCGCATGGCGGCATGGTGGGTCGGTGCGAACATGAAGCCGAGGCCCGCCGCCTCGATCACCGGGCCGATCTGCTCCGGCTTCAGGTCGACATTGACGCCCAGCGCCATCAACACGTCGGCCGCGCCGGATTTCGACGAAAGCGCCCGGTTGCCGTGCTTGGCGACGATTTCGCCGCAACCGGCCAGCACGAAAGCGGAGCAGGTGGAGATGTTCAGCGTGCCGGCATGATCGCCGCCGGTGCCGACGATGTCGACCGCCCCGACGGGCGCACGAACCTTCGCCATGTTGGCGCGCATCACGGTCACTGCGCCGGTGATCTCGTCGACGGTTTCGCCGCGCACCCTCAATGCCATCAGGAGGCCGCCGATCTGGGAAGGCGTCGCCTCGCCGCTCATCATTACCTGGAAGGCGGCGACGGCTTCCTCCCGCGTCAGGCTCTGCCCGTCGGCCGCCTTGGCGATGAAGGGCTTCAGCGTCTGGCTCATCGGATCAGGGCCCTTGCCTGTTCCATGGCGGAGCGGTTCATGCTGACCGGATATTCGTTCTGCAGGACGTTAACGTAGGTCTGGTAGAGATCGTTCTCCAGCATGCCGGCCATCTGCTGGCGTTCCGCCTGGCTGACATTGGCGGCGGGATCGGCCGGCGGTGCCACTTCCCTCACCGTCAGGACGAGGCGCGTGCCGTCCTCGCGGCCCGGTGCGGTGGCGACAGCGCCGACGCCGCCGGAAAAAGCGGCCTCGACGCCCTCGCGACCCAGTTCCGAAGCGCCCGAGGTGCGGGTGATGGCGTTGGCGGTCTGGACCTCGAGGCCGGCTTCGGCGGCGATGTCGCCCATGCTCTGGCCGCCGACGATGGCCTGCTCGTATTCTTCGGCGCGGGCGGTAAGCTGCTCCTGCGCCTTTTCGCCTTTCCAGTCCGCCACGACCCTTTCGCGCACCTCGTCCAGCGTGCGGTCGCGCGCCGGATCGACGCTCAAGACGTCGAAGAAGACGTAGCCGTTGGGATTGACGTTCACGGGCAGATTGTCGAGGCCGGGCTCGCTTTCGAAGGCGGCCTGCAGCAGGTCGTCCTGCGCCGGAATGTCGGCGACCGGGTTGCCTTCCGCATCGTTGCCCTGCCGGTCGATCGCCTCGACCGTCTTGACCGGGATCCCGGCGCGGTCAGCGGCTTCCTGGAAGGTCGCCCCGCCCCCGCGCGCGTCTTCATAGACGTCATAGGCGGAGTTCACCGTCTCGGCGGCATTGGCGAGCGCCAGCTCATTGCGAATATTGTCCTGGACCTCTTCGAGCGGCTGGACACCTTCTGGCTCCACACGCAGGACGCGGACGATGGTCGGGCCGAAAATGCCGTCGACGACGTCGGACACTTCGTTCGTCTCCAGCGAGAAGGCGGCGTCGGCGACTTCGCTCCCGGGAATGGCCGACTTCGCGACCGTGCCGAGGTCGATGTCGGCGAGGGAGCGCCCGGCATCGGCCGCGACCTCCTCAAAGCTCGTGCCCGAGGCGAGCGCGTACTTGGCAGCCTCGGCCGCCTCGCGATCCTGGAAGACGATCTGCTGCACGTGCCGGCGCTCCGGCGTCGTGTAGGTCGCCTTGCGCGCTTCGTAGTCGGCCGCGATCTGGTCCTCGGTCACCGTGGAAGGATCGGTGATCGCCTGGGGCGTCAGTTCGGCATAGGCGATCGAGCGGTACTCGGGGGCCGCGTAGCGGCTCTGATGCTCGTCGAAATAGCTCTGCAACTCCTCCTCGGACGGGTCAGCGATGGCCGAGGGTTCCGGCGCCTGTAGCGTGAGGTAATCGACCGTGCGGCGCTCGCCATTATAAAGGCCGAGCGCGGTGACGAAGACCGCCGGCGTCTGGGCGTCCCTGGCCACGGCGTCGACCAGCTGGCTGCGCCGCGCGACGCGGTTCTGCTGCTCGATATAGTCGTTTTCGTTGACCCGCGCGTTGCGGAGCGCGTTCGAGAAGGCCTGGCGGGAGAAATTGCCGCTGGAATCCCGGAAGGTCGGGTCCTCGGCAATCGTCTGGGCAAGCCGTTCGTCGGAAACACCGAGGCCGAGCTGACGGCTCTGCTCGTCGAGGACGGCGCCCGAGACGAGCTGGCTGACCACGCCCTGTTCGATGCCGAAGGTTTCGGCCTCCTGAGTGGTGATCTGGCGCCCGATCTGGCGGGAGATCCGGTTCACCGCCTGGGAATAGGCAAAAGCGTATTCGGTGGGCGAGACTTCCGTTTCGCCGGCCGTCATTACCGTGCGCGACAGGCCGCCCTGAAATCCGCTGCCGATCCCCCAGACCGCGAAGCTCAAAACCAGAAGGCCGAGCAGGATCTTGGCCGTCCACCCGGAGACGCTCTGTCTGAGCATGTTCAGCATCGTCTTCTCCCATTCCTGCGAGGGCCGAGCCTGCCTGTCCGGACTTCGGTTCGCAAAGCCTTATTAGTGAAGAGGGGCGGCGGGGCGCAAGCGAGGCAGGCGATTGATTTCTGAACATCGATGAACGATGGTCCGCCGCGAAAAAGACGGGCGCCGTGAACGCCGGCCCGAACGGGCACGAAAGGGAGTGTTGCGACCATGCCACCGAAGCCATTGATCGCCGGCAATTGGAAAATGAACGGCACTCTGAAGGCCCTGACCGAGCTCGACGCGATCGCTCAGGCCGCAAGCGGGCCGGCTGGCCAGGGCAAGGATCTCCTGATCTGCCCGCCCGCGACGATGGTCTCGGCGAGCGCCGGCCTGTTGCGCGACAAGGTCGCGGTCGGCGGCCAGGATTGCCATTGGGAGACTTCCGGCGCTCACACGGGCGACATTGCGGCGGAAATGCTCGCCGATGTCGGCGCCCGCTACGTCATCGTCGGCCATTCGGAGCGTCGTGCGGATCACGGCGAGGACGATGCGACTGTCAAGGCCAAGGCCGAGGCCGCCTGGCGTGCCGGCCTGATCGCGATCGTGTGCATTGGCGAGACGGAGGAGGAACGCGTCGCCGGCAACACGCTGGACGTCCTGGCCGGGCAGTTGGCGGGTTCGCTCCCCGACGGCTTGACCGCGGAAAACACGGTGGTCGCCTATGAGCCGGTATGGGCGATCGGCACCGGGCGCACGCCGACCAATGCCGACGTCAAGGAAGTGCATGACTTTCTGCGCGAAAAGCTCGTCGTCCGCTTCGGCGAGGCGGTTGCCGGGGCGGTGCGTTTGCTGTACGGCGGCTCGGTCAAACCCGGCAATGCGGCCGAGCTTCTGGCCGTCGACAATGTCGATGGCGCGCTGATCGGCGGCGCAAGCTTGAAGGCGGCGGACTTCATCGCGATATGCGAGGCTTGTCCCGTCCGGGGCGATTGACGCGGAAAACCGGTTGGAATGCGGCGCCTGGTTCTGTAGAAGGCCCGCAATTCGATAAAACGATCCTCACGAAAGTTCGATGGAAAACGTTCTCATCATCATCCACCTGATGATCGTCGTGGCGCTCGTCATCGTCGTGCTGCTGCAGCGATCCGAAGGTGGAGCGCTCGGCATCGGCGGTGGCGGCGGTGGCCTGATGTCGGCGCGCGGCGCCGCCAATGCCCTGACGCGCACGACGGCCATTCTGGCGGTGGGCTTCTTCGCCACGTCGCTCGCGCTCGGCATCCTGGCGCGCTACGGTTCCCAGCCGACCGACATTCTCGACACGCTGCCGGCGGCGACCCAGGGTGAGAATGGCGGCGAAGGCAGCCTGCTCGACCAGCTGGGCGGCCTGCCCGAGGAAGAGAGCCAGCCGGCTCCGGCCGGCAACGCGACGGGTGGCGCGGCCCGTGGTGCAGCGAGCGATTCCCTGATCGATGGTTCCGCGCAGCCGGCCGCACCGGCCCCGGCGCAGGACGAAGCGGCACCGGCCGCGCCGGATGCCGTGGAAGAAATTCCGGCCAACCCCGCCGGCGATACGCCGCAGGGCGCCGACGAGGCGACCGTTCCGCCCGTCGAACCGCCGCCGGCCGGGACCGAGCGGCCCGAGGACGTGGCCGATCCCGGCGACGCTGCCGCGCCGGCAGCGACGGACACGGCCCCGAGCGACGCGGCGACGCCAGAGCCTGCCCAGACGACGCCTGAGGGTGCGATACAGCCTGACAACACCGACACGACGGTGGACGCGCCTGCCGCAGACGAGCCGGCTTCAACAGACGAAACGACCACCTCGCCTGAGGCCCCGGCCGACGCGACGCTGGAGCCGTTGTCCGAGGGCGACGGTGCTTCCGACCCGACCACCAGCCAGTAACGGCGGCGGGTGAAATTTTTTCGGCCGATTGCGGGGCGCCAGCGGCGCCCCGTTCGTTTGAGATGTGTAACTCCAGAATTGTGACTGGCAGAATCGCCGGTGCGGCGTTATCGAGAGGGCCCATGGCGCGATATATCTTCATCACCGGCGGCGTGGTTTCCTCTCTCGGAAAAGGCGTGGCTTCCTCGGCCCTCGGCGCATTGCTGCAGGCGCGGGGCTATCGGGTCCGGCTGCGCAAGCTCGACCCCTATCTCAACGTCGATCCGGGCACGATGAGCCCGACCCAGCACGGCGAGGTGTTCGTCACCGACGACGGGGCGGAGACCGATCTCGACCTCGGTCACTACGAGCGCTTCACCGGGCGCTCTGCCAACAAGCACGACAACATCACCACAGGGCGGATCTATCAGGAGATCATCGCCAAGGAGCGGCGCGGCGACTATCTGGGCGCCACAGTCCAGGTGATCCCGCATGTCACCGACGCCATCAAGGAATTCGTCCTCGAAGGCAACGAGGAGTACGACTTCGTGCTCTGCGAAATCGGCGGCACGGTGGGCGACATCGAAGCCCTGCCATTCTTCGAGGCGATCCGGCAGCTCGGCAACGACCTGCCGCGGGGCGGGGCGATCTATGTCCACCTGACCCTGATGCCCTTCATCCCGACAGCGGGCGAGCTGAAGACCAAGCCGACCCAGCACTCGGTCCGCGAACTCCGCGCGATCGGCATTCAGCCGGACATCCTGCTCGTGCGCTCCGACCGTCCGGTCCCCAAGGAGGAGCGGCGCAAGCTCTCGCTGTTCTGCAATGTGCGCGAGACGGCCGTCATCCAGGCGCTGGACGTCGCGACCATCTACGACGTCCCGATCGCGTACCACCATGAGGGCCTCGACACGGAAGTGCTCGCCGCCTTCGGCATCGATCCGGCGCCGAAGCCGCAGCTCCAGCGTTGGCATCAGGTCGTGGACGGCATTCGCAATCCGGAAGGCGAGGTCACGATTGCGATCGTCGGGAAGTATACCGGCCTCAAGGACGCCTACAAGTCGCTGATCGAGGCGCTGCAGCATGGCGGCATCGCCAATCGGGTGAAGGTCCGGCTCGACTGGATCGAATCGGAGGTCTTCGAGCAGGAAGATCCTTCGCCCTATCTCGAGCGCGTGAACGGCATTCTCGTCCCCGGCGGGTTCGGCGAGCGCGGGGCCGAGGGCAAGATCCACGCGGCCCGCTTCGCCCGCGAGCGCAATGTGCCGTATTTCGGGATCTGCTTCGGCATGCAGATGGCGGTAATCGAGGCGGCGCGCTCGCTCGCCCATATCGACAAGGCCGGCTCTACCGAATTCGGCGAGACGTCGGAGCCCGTCGTCGGCCTGATGACCGAATGGCTGAAGGGCAACGAACTCGAAAAGCGCGCGGCCAAGGGCGATCTCGGCGGCACCATGCGCCTCGGCGCCTACAAGGCGCACTTGAAGGACGGCTCGAAGATTGCGGGGATCTACGGCGACACCGAAATCGAGGAGCGCCACCGCCACCGCTACGAGGTCAACCGCGAATATCGCGCGGCGCTGGAAGAGGCGGGCATGATCTTCGCCGGCATGTCGCCGGACGGGCTCCTGCCCGAGACGGTCGAGCTTGCAGACCATCCGTGGTTCATCGGCGTACAGTATCACCCGGAGCTGAAGTCGCGCCCCTTCGAGCCGCACCCGCTGTTTGCGAGCTTCGTCGCCGCGGCCCTAGAGCGCTCGCGGCTGGTGTGAATAGCAAATGGCGCTCCGAATCCAGAGGGCCATAAACCTCACTACAGCTAGAAATTGGATAACGGCATTTCAGCCGTAGACGGAATATCCTCCGGCGCTGACACCGCCCTCGTTCATCGCAACTGCCTGTGCACGATCTCCATTTAAAACAAGCGCTTTGAAATGGTCCCAGGGGAATAGTTTTGTCGGGTCTCTTCGTCTCTCTGGATCTAGCTTGGCGTGAGTCACGATATGCTTAAGATTTGGATATTTAAGCCAGCAATATCGAACTATTTTTGCTGTGGATTCTACCTGCCAATCAGAAAACGGGTCTTGCATATCTTGCGAGTTGACTATTTCAATTCCAAGGGAGAAGTGATTTATTTTCTTCTCACCATTCCAGACATCAGGATGAGATCGTGAGTTTCTTACGTGCCATGCGGCCTTGGTTTCTGGAGCGCACGCCCAGACATACTTCCCGTGCGCCTCTTCGTTTTCATCAGGAACGAGCCAATGAAAACTTGCTACACCGGCGTGCATAACAGATGCGGCCCCGGAAGACGATGACCCCGCAGTGCCGTGTATCACTACAGCTCTAATTCCCTCAATTGGATCATAGAGACGCGTTGATGTACATCTATTCCAGGAATCGCGTATTCCGGGATACCATCGTTCTGGCAGATCGCCGTCAGCAGGTGCCTCTCCGTCGGGGAGATCGAATTGCCAAGTACGAGGTTTACTCATCTTTGTCTCCACCTTCTTGATAGTGCACTTCTACGTTGTTAGTATTGCAGTCAATGGTGGGATTGGCAAGTATTATTCCATCGCAAGTTTAGGAAATTTGTTTCGTGAGATCTCTCGATCATGTCGTGATGCCTTTTAGGAAGATATCTCATGCGCGCGACTGGTTCGAAACCCTCGGCTTCACCGTCGCGCCGGAGGCGCAGCATCCGTTCGGGACCGGCAATGCCTGCGTCTATCTCGAAGACGGGCTGATGATCGAGCCGCTGTCTGTGGTCGATCCGCTGGCATGCGAGACGGCGATCACGGAAGGCAATCTCTTCGTCCTGCGCGATCGGGCGTTTCGCTCCAGCTTGTCTTCGGCGTTTTCCGGGCTTGCCCTGCAGAGCCGCGACGGTCTTGAAGACCGCAACGCCCTCGACGCCTTCGGCCTGGCGGAAAGCCGCACGACCGAATTCGAGCGCCGCCTGACCCTGCCGAACGGGGACGTGGCCGAACTCTCGTTCCGCCTTGTCTTCGTGAAGGATTTCGCCCCAGAGGCGCCGAACGTCTTCCTGTGCGAGGCGCGTCACGCCGTCACGATCGATCGCTCCCGCCTGACGACCCACGGCAATACCGCGCGAGGCATCGCGGCGGTGGAGTTCTCGACGACCGACATCGAGTCGGCCCGGTCCTATCTCGGCGCCGTCCTGAACGCCGACGGGCAGGACCGCGACGACGGTATGGTCAGCTTCCGTCTGCCGAACGGCGAAGTCGAACTCGTCGAGGTCGGCGGAGACGGAGCGGCTCCCTTTGCCTTGACGGCGATGACCGTCGTCGTCGCCGATCGGGATGCTCTGACGTCCGTTTTCGCCAGGAATGGCGTTTCTTCGGCCGTCGATGAGGAAGGCAGCATCCTGGTCGGCTGTCCGAACGGGGCAGGCGAAATCCGATTCATCGAGGAGAACCGAGCATGAGCCAGCAGCAAGCCACCGTCGCCGCCGGGTCTGCGCGTTTCTCCAACACCGCACCCTTCGCGCTGATCGCCGGCCCCTGCCAGATGGAAAGCCGCGACCATGCGATGACGATCGCGGAAAAGATGAAGCGGATCACCGAGGATCTCGGCATCCCCTATGTCTTCAAGGCGAGCTTCGACAAGGCGAACCGCACGAGCCTGAAGGGCAAGCGCGGCATCGGTCTCTCCGGCGCGCTGCCGGTGTTTCAGGAGGTCGCCGAGACCTTCGACCTGCCCGTGCTGACGGACATTCACACCGAAGAACAGTGCCGAGAAGTCGGCGCCGTCTGCGACATCCTGCAGATCCCGGCCTTCCTCTGCCGCCAGACCGACCTCCTGATCGCCGCCGCGAAGACCGGCAAGGTGATCAACATCAAGAAGGGCCAGTTCCTCGCGCCCTGGGACATGAAGAACGTCGCGGCCAAGGTCACCGAAAGCGGCAATCCCAACGTTCTTCTCACCGAGCGCGGCGTCTCCTTCGGCTACAACACGCTGGTCTCGGACTTCCGCGCGCTGCCGATCATGGCCGAAACCGGCTTGCCCGTTGTCTTTGACGCCACCCACTCGGTGCAGCAGCCGGGCGGGCAGGGCGGTTCCTCGGGCGGCGAGCGCCGCTTCGTCGAGACCCTGGCGCGGGCGGCGGTGGCTGTCGGCGTGGCGGGGCTTTTCATCGAGACCCACGAGGACCCGGACAACGCGCCGTCGGATGGGCCGAACATGGTGCCGCTGGATCAGATGCCGGAGTTGTTGAAGCGGCTGAAGGCGCTGGATGCCCTGACGAAGGGATGAGGCGCCCCCTCATGGTGAGCCTGTCGAACCACGAGGGGTTTCCCACGCGCCGGGCGCCCTCGTGGTTCGACAAGCTCACCATGAGGGCTACTGGTCGGTCGGGGCCGGAGGAGGATGACGGCCGCGGAAGCGGCATCCGCCTACCCAATCTAATCGACATGCTCTAGAACGCCCCGAACCATCCGCTCGTCACGACAGGGGCTTTCCATGACCGCCATCATTGACATTATCGGCCGCGAGATTCTCGACAGCCGGGGCAATCCGACCGTCGAGGTCGACGTCATTCTCGAAGACGGATCGATGGGCCGCGCGGCGGTGCCGTCGGGCGCCTCGACCGGCGCCCATGAGGCGGTGGAGCTGCGCGACGGTGGCTCGCGCTATATGGGCAAGGGTGTCGAGAAGGCCGTGAAGGCGGTCAATGGCGAGATCCTGGAGGAGATCGGCGGCTTCGAGGCCGAGGACCAGCTTCGTATCGATACGACGCTGCGCCAGCTCGACGGCACCAAGAACAAGGGCCGGCTCGGCGCCAATGCAATCCTCGGCGTGTCGCTCGCCGTCGCCAAGGCAGCGGCCGAGGCCTCCGGCCTGCCGCTCTATCGCTATGTCGGCGGTGCCTCGGCCCATGTGCTGCCGGTCCCAATGATGAACATCATCAATGGCGGTGCCCATGCCGACAATCCGATCGACTTCCAGGAATTCATGATCATGCCGGTCGGCGCCGACCGCTTTTCCGAGGCGCTGCGTTGGGGGGCGGAGACGTTCCACACGCTGAAGAAGATGCTGAAGGACGCCGGCCACAACACCAATGTCGGCGACGAGGGCGGTTTCGCCCCCAACCTTGGCTCGGCTAGGGAAGCTCTCGATTTCGTCGTCAAGGCGATCGAGAAGGCCGGCTACAAGCCGGGCGAGAACATCTATATCGCCCTCGACCCGGCCTCGACCGAGTTCTTCAAGAAGGGCGAATACGATCTGGAAGGCGAAGGCCGGAAGCTGTCGCCGGCCGACATGGCCGCTTATTACGGCGAACTGTCCGCCGCCTATCCGATCATCTCGATCGAGGACGGCATGGCCGAAGACGATTGGGACGGCTGGAAGGCGCTCACCGATCAGATCGGGTCGAAGGTCCAGCTCGTCGGCGATGATCTCTTCGTCACCAATTCCGAGCGCCTGCGCGAGGGGATTTCCAAGGGCGTCGCCAATTCGATCCTGGTCAAGGTCAACCAGATCGGCTCGCTTTCGGAAACGCTGGACGCGGTCTCGGTCGCGCACCGCGCCGGCTACACGGCGGTGATGTCGCATCGTTCCGGCGAGACCGAGGACTCCACCATCGCCGACCTGGCGGTCGCCACCAATTGCGGGCAGATCAAGACCGGCTCATTGGCGCGTTCCGACCGGCTGGCGAAATACAACCAGCTTCTCAGGATCGAGCAGGAGCTCGGCGATCAGGCGGTGTTTGCCGGGCGGTCGATCCTGCGCGGCTGAACGCCTTCATCCTTCTCCCTCATGGTGAGCCTCCTGAGCCTTTGCCGAAGGGCGAGCCATGGGGGGAAAAGGTTCCAGTTTGCGCCGTGCGCCCCTCGTCCTTCGACAGGCTCAGGATGAGGGGCTACTGGACCGCGGTCACGGGATTGATTGGCTCGTCCCGACCGCTGATGGCGATCGGAACGGTGGGCTCGAGCCTCGTCAATTCCCCCTTGTATCCAGCTCCGGCGCCACTTGGCCGTAGCTGATCAGGGCGAACAGCGCCGAGCCGCCGAGAATGTTGCCGACCAGGGCGGGCAGATAGAACGTCCAGATCGCGTGATGCGGCATCATCTCGCCCGAGAACATCAGGGCCATCGCCTCGACCGAGCCGGCGATGATGTGGGACAGGTGGAAAAGCGCGATCAGATAGGTCAGAAGCGCGATCACGAGAAAGCCGGCATTCTGGGCGGATGGAAGGACCCAGACCACGGTCGCGATTAGCCAGCCGGCGGCAATGCCCCTGAGCAGCGTCGACCAGGGGCCGGGCTCCATCGCCTCGCGGGAGATTTGCAGGGCGGCCGCGGTGATTTCCGGCGTGTTCAGGACATCGAGCGCGATGCCGGCGCCATAGACCGCGGTGCCGATCATGTTCGCCACGAAGACCACCGACCATAGACGCAGCAGAGCCTTGATCGCTCGCCATTTGCGGCGCGCGAGCACCGGCAGGGTCGCCGTCAGGGTGATCTCGGTGAAGAGTTGCTGACGGCCGAGAATCACGATCAGAAAGCCGACGGCGTAGCCCCAGCATTCGACCAGCGGCCGCCAAGGCTCATCGGGAAGATAGGCCCTGAGCGTTGCCTGGGTGAACACTGAAAAGCCGATCGAAAGTCCCGCCGCCAAGCCCGACCACCAGAGGCTGGAGGCGGGCCGGGTCAGTTCGTCCTCGCCCTCCTGCCGGACGAGCTCGTAGATCGCCAGCGGGCGCAGGCTCAGGCGCCGCTCGATCTCCCTCAGCTCCGTTCGGGTGAGCGTCGACCCTTCCTGCTCGATGCGCTTTTCCGTCACATCGTTCGAGTGCCGCTTGAGATTGGTGGTCTTTCCGCTCGCCTGGTCGCTTTTGCGTGAGTTCATTCGCCTGAAGGGTCCTTGCCGGATCAATCGATGCGCATGCGAGCCGCAACCCGCATGCCGAACCCTCCGATATAGACGGGGAGGCGGCGTTGTCTGCCTCTTCGAGCGTTTTGTCGCGCAGGGGCGCGTATCATGAGGAAAGCCTGCCGCGAGGCCTCGGCAACCGGGCGATCGATCCACCTTGCTCGGACCGCCTCCTGGACCGGAGCGGAGGAAGCGCCCTGCGGGTCACGCCGACCTGCGGGCGATCTCCATGATGTATTTGCCGTAATTGCTCTTGCCGAGTTCTTCGCCGAGCTTCATCAGCTGGTCACGGTCGATCAGCCCCATCTCATGGGCGATCTCCTCGATACAGGCGATCTTGAAGCCCTGGCGATGCTCCAGCGTTCGCACGAACTCGGCGGCTTCCAGCAGTGAGTCTGGCGTCCCCGTGTCGAGCCAGGCGTAGCCGCGGCCCATGCGCGAGACATCGAGGGTGCCTTCTTCGAGATAGATGCGGTTGAGATCGGTGATCTCCAACTCGCCGCGCGGCGAGGGTTTCAGGGAACGGGCGAATTCCGAGGCCCGCCCATCGTAGAAATAGAGCCCGGTGACGGCCCAGTTGGATCGCGGAGCGGCGGGTTTCTCTTCGATGCTCGTGGCGCGGTTTGCCGTGTCGAAGGAGACGACGCCGTAACGTTCCGGGTCGCTCACATGGTAGGCGAAGACCGTGGCGCCGGCGTCGCGTTTGATGCTGCGCTGCAGGAGGTCCGGCATCCCGTGGCCATAAAACAGGTTATCGCCGAGGATCAGGGCCGAAGGCTCGCCGGCGACGAATTCCTCGCCGATCAGATAGGCCTGGGCGAGACCATCGGGGCTCGGCTGTTCGGCATAGCTGAGATTGATCCCGATCCGCTCGCCGCTTCCCAGAAGCGAGCGGAAGCGCGGCAGGTCGTGGGGGGTCGAGATCAGGAGAATGTCCTTGATGCCCGCCAGCATCAGCGTCGCCAGCGGGTAATAGATCATCGGCTTGTCATAGACCGGCAGTAGCTGTTTCGAAGCCGTCAGCGTCATGGGATGGAGGCGCGTGCCGCTGCCGCCTGCCAGAATGATGCCCTTCACCACGACTCTCCGTTCATGATTGCTGTTGCGAATGGCCTCATATAGCGTTACCGCAGGCGACGCTACACCATGGGTCGGCAAATTACCGCCTTCATGCCTCTACGTCACATCCATCAATTCTTCCCCAAGGTTGCATATGCTGGAAGTTACCCCTCTCGCCATCGCCGAGGTGCTGGAGATAAAGCCCAGAAAATTCGGTGATGACCGCGGTTTTTTCAGCGAGACGTTCAACCAGGAGCGCTTCGCAGAGGCCGGTGTGACGATCCCCTGGGTTCAGGACAACCAGTCTTTCTCCGCAGCCAAACACACTTTGCGCGGTCTGCACTATCAGGCGCCGCCCTTCGCTCAGGACAAGCTGGTGCGTGTTCTCAAGGGTTCGATCCTCGACGTGGCGGTCGACATTCGCCATGGCTCGCCGACCTTCGGGAAATGGGTGGCGCTGGAGGTCTCGGCCGCGAAGTTCAACCAGATCCTGGTTCCCAAGGGCTTCGCCCATGGCTTCCTGACCCTCGAACCGGACACCGAGGTCTTCTACAAGGTGTCGGCGCCATATTCCGGCCAGCATGATCGTGGCATTCGGTGGGACGATCCCGAGATCGGGGTGGAATGGCCGCTCGGCGGGGCGCAGCCGGTCCTGTCCGACAAGGACAGGGTGGCGCCGTTGCTCAACGACACACCGGTCGTCTTCACTGCCGACACAATGTGAGCCAGTAGCATGAAGTTTCTTGTCACCGGCGGCGCCGGCTTCATCGGTTCGGCCGTCTGCCGGCATCTGATCGAGAATACCGATCACTCGGTGGTCAATGTCGACAAGCTGACCTATGCGGCGAATCTGAATTCCCTGAAGCCGGTTTCCGACGATCCGCGCTACAGCTTCGTCAAGTGTGATATCCGTGACCGCGAGACGATCGGGAAGGTTCTCCGGGACAACGACATCGACGTGGTGATGCACCTTGCCGCCGAAAGCCATGTCGACCGCTCGATCGACGGGCCGGGCGAGTTCATCCAGACCAACATCGTCGGGACCTTCGACCTTCTCGAGGCGGTGCGCAGCTACTGGTCGGAGCTTGCCGGAGGCAAGCGAGCCTCCTTCCGCTTCCATCATGTCTCGACCGACGAGGTCTACGGTCAGTTGCCGCTCGAGGGCGGACTTTTCACCGAAGAGACCCCTTACGAGCCGTCCTCTCCCTATTCCGCCTCGAAGGCGGCTTCGGATCATCTGGCGATGGCCTGGTACCACACCTACGGGATGCCGGTCGTCCTCTCCAATTGCTCGAACAATTACGGGCCGTACCATTTTCCGGAAAAACTCATCCCGCTGATGATCCTGAACGGGCTGGAGGGCAAGCCTCTGCCGGTCTACGGGCGCGGCGAGAACGTCCGCGACTGGCTCTATGTGGAGGACCATGCCCGCGCGCTGGAAATGGTCGCGACGCAGGGCAAGGCCGGCCGCTCCTACAATGTCGGCGGGCGCAATGAGCGCTCCAATCTCGACGTGGTCCACGCGATCTGCGACACGCTCGATCGGATCGCGCCCCGCGAAGATGGAGCCAGCCGCCGCGAGCAGATCAACTTCGTCACCGATCGGCCGGGCCATGATCTGCGCTATGCGATCGATGCGACACGGCTGGAGACGGAACTCGGCTGGAAGGCCCGGGAGACGTTTTCCACCGGTCTCGAGAAGACGATCCGCTGGTTTCTCGAAAACGAAGACTGGTGGCGGCCGCTGCGCGAGCGCTACGCCGGAGAGCGTCTCGGCAAGTCCTGAGTGGAATTCAACGACCGGAGATCAGCCATGCGAATCCTCGTGACCGGACGGGACGGGCAGGTGACGCGGTGTCTCGCCGACCTTTCGGACGACAGACACGAGATCGCGACGGTCGGCCGGCCGCAGCTCGATCTCACCGATGCGGGAAGCATCGCCGCGGTGATCGCGGAGATGAAGCCCGATATCGTGGTCAATCCGGCGGCCTATACCGCAGTCGACAAGGCCGAAAGCGAGCCGGACGCCGCCTTCGCCGTCAACGCCGAAGGTGCGGAGAACGTGGCGGGCGCGGCCGACGAAGCCGGGCTTCCGCTGATTCACATCTCGACCGACTACGTCTTTTCCGGCGACAAGCCGACGCCCTATGCCGAAACCGACGAGACGGGTCCCACCGGGGTCTATGGCCAGTCCAAGCTCGAAGGTGAGAAACTGGTGCTGGCCGCCAATCCCAGGGCGGTGGTTCTGAGGACGGCCTGGGTGTTCAGCCCCTATGGCAACAATTTCCTGAAGACCATGCTGCGTGTGGCGAAGGACCGGGACGAACTGCGTGTGGTGGACGACCAGCGCGGCACACCGACCTATGCTCCCGACATCGCCGCTGGCGTTCTCGCCGTCTGCGATCGGATTGCGGCAGAGCCCGATGGTCATTGGAGCGGCGTCTATCACATGGTCGCCGAGGGCGAGACGAGTTGGGCGGGCTTTGCCGAGGCGATCTTTGCCGCTTCGAAGGAACGGGGCGGGCTGACTGCCAAGGTAACCCGGATCACCACCGCCGACTATCCGACGCCGGCCCGTCGGCCGGCCAACTCCCGGCTCGACACGACACGCTTCGTCGAGACCTTTGGCCATCGTCTGCCTGCATGGGAAACCGCCATCGGGCGATGCCTCGACGCACTCGATACGTCCGCGTTTCCTCCATCGGCGGCCTGAACGAATTGAATCCGGTCTCACAAGTGGCAAGACGCCTGTCGGCCCGCTCGCGCGGGATCGCTGGTGGTCTTTCACGTCTCACCGAGCGCCGACGCGCAGCAAGCATCTCGGAACTGATCGCATTTCTTTCCGCCGATCCGTCGGCAGAGGGGCAGGCCGGGCGCTGGGCGTTCGTCTTGCCTTCGCAGAGAGGACCCGGCGAGAAGCTCTCGATGCGCGTCCAATGGTGGCTGAAGGCGATCCTGAGACGGGCCGATCAGGCCCGCGATGCCGGCCGCTTCGACGAGGCGGCGGCGGCCTATGCCGCTGCTGCGAAGATCGTCCCGGAGCGGCAGGACATCAGAATTCAATGCGGCAACATGCTGAAGGATGCCCGGCGGCTCGCTGAGGCGGTCGACTGTTATCGTTCGGTCCTGGCACAGGATCCGAGGGTGGCGGATGCCCATCTGCAGATGGGCCATGCCCTGAAACTCATGGGACGTCGGGCAGAAGCCATGAGTGCCTATGAAACGGTGCTCGAAATCGATCCGGCCCACCGGGATGCGAGCTGGGAACTGGTCCAGGCCGGCGACCCGGCCGAGCAGAATCGCGCCTTTGCCTCACAGCTTGTCGGTCACGGGCTGGAAACGATGCTGACCCTGGCGGCCGAGATGTCCGCCCTGCGCGCGCGCATGGACGAGATCGCGCGTATCCTGCCCGATGTCGCCGCCATGAGCGCCTTTCCGGCCGAGGCCTATGCCGTCTTCCGCAAGCTTTATGATATCCCGCCTCCACCGGAAATGGAGGTTCCCCAGCCGAGCCTGCTCGTCCTCGTCAATGCGGACGGAGCGGACGCGGCCGAGCTTCACGAGCTCGTCGCCGCCGTGGTGGAGCAATCCGCTCCAACTTGGCGGGCGGTTTTTCTGGGCGTCGATCCGAACCTGCGGATCGCCATTGAACGCCTGGCCATTGTCGACTCGCGCATCGCCCTCGAGAGCAGGGGGGAGGGCGAGAGCGTTGCCGCAGCCGAACGACGGATTGCGCGGGCAGCCGGCGAGGACGGTATCCTGTTCCTCGCCCCCGGCGCGCGGATGCATCGGCAATGCGTCGCCTGGTTCGCCGCGGCCCTCGTCACCTCGGAGGCCGGCGTCGTCACCTGTGACGAGGAATGGACGGACGGAGCAGATGGTGAGGTCGTGGGGATCGAGGCGCGGGGGGCCTTCGATCCAGATCAATTCATGCAGGCGAACGTTTTTGGCGAAACGGTCGCCGTTCGACGTTCGGCCCTTGAGGTGCTCGACCTTGATGAGGACGCAGACAGCGTTTCATCGGCGCGTTCGGAAATCTTGCTTGGCGCCATGCGAAACCGGATTGCCATCGCTCATGTGCCGCTGCCCCTCGTTGCCACATCGCGGGGCTTGGATGACGGCGCGGAGGAAGACAAGCGGCGTAGCGCCCATCAGGCTGCCGTCGCGCGGTTTCGGCAGACAGCCGAGCTCACGCGGCAGGCCCCTTCGAACGGTGAGTCCGACGGCCGCATCACCGTGATCATCGCGACGAAGAACAATGCGCACGATTGCGAGGCGATGGTCGAGAGCCTGTTCGCCCAGGCGGACGACGCTTCGCGGCTTTCGTGCCTGATCGTCGACAACGGCACGGACCGTCCCGATGATCTCTCCCGCCTCGAAGCGCTCGAGCGCCGGAACGGGGTTGCACTCCTGCGTGCGCCGGGTCCCTTCAACTGGTCGTATCTGAACAATCGCGGCGCCGAGGAGGCGAAGACACCGTTTATCGTTTTTGCCAATGACGACATGAAGATGATTTCGGCAGGCTGGGATCACGTCATCCGCTCTCAACTCTCCCGCCCGGAGGTCGGAGCGGTAGGGGCGAAGCTCCTGTACCCGGACGACACGATCCAGCATGCCGGCGTTCTCTTCGGCTGGAAGGGATCGGTCATTCACGACGGTCTCCATCAGCCGGGCGACGCGCCGGGGCCGGGGCGGCGATGGCAGACAATGCGTCGGGTCAGCGCCGTGACAGGCGCGTTTTTCGCAACGCGCCGCGACGATTTCAGGACTCGGGGCGGGTTCGATGCCACTGGCCTCCCGATCGCCTACAGCGACATCGATCTGGCTTTGCGCCTGCGAAAGGATGGATTGGCCGTGGTGTGGACGCCGGACGTGATGCTATACCACTACGAATCCAAGTCGCGCGGCATGGATCACTTGGATCCGGAGCGAAACGCGCGCAGCCTTGCCGAGCGTCGGATCATGGAAAACCGTTGGGGACGAGAAATGTTTTCTCATGAGCCGACGATCAGTCCGATTTGGGTTGACGCAACGTTACCTTTTCGGCTCATGTCACCTGTCGCCGCCAGGCGTGCTGTCGACTTCATCCGCGTGAGCGGCACGGCAGACGCGCGTCGCGTGACTAAGAAATCCGCCCCAAGAAGTGAGTAGACGAATTGATGTCAAAAGGGATCATGGGATCGTCGTCGTTGGGAAAGATCCGTCGCGCGTTTCTCGATCGGAAATCTGCCTCCCGTGAAGAAGCGGAGCCGATGATCCAGGGAAAGAACGCGCCGTCGAAGACGGCCTCGTTGTGGCGCAGTGCCGGCGCTCTGATCAAGCAGGGTGACAGGGCCAACGCCGAGCGTCGCTGGTCGGACGCGCAACGTGCCTATGCCGAAGCATTGAACCGGAATCCGCGGCTCCATGCGGTCTGGGTGCAGTATGGGCATGCACTGAAGGAACAGGGGTTCTATGCCGAGGCCGAGAAGGCCTATCGGCGATCCATTGCCCTCGTGGATGACTCGGCGGATACCTACTTGCAGCTTGGCCATGCCCTTAAGTTGCAGAGCAAGACGTCCGAGGCGATCGAAGCCTATCGGCAGGCACATTTCCGCGATCCGGCCCTTCCCTACAGCACCAATGAGTTGCGGACCCTTGGCGGCGCGATCCCCGAGGCTGCGGAAATCGCCGCCTTTCAGAGACAGAAGGCCGCAAGCGCCGCACTATCCGGAAAGTCCGATGCGCAGGGCAACCCTGCCATTGCATCCCCAACGCCTTCATTCGAAGCCAATACAATCGAGAGGTTGCTTCTCGATAATGGAATCAGTCTCAACCTGCTCCACAATTTCGACCCTGAATACTACTATCATGCGAACCGGTTTGCCCGGGCAGACCTGAAGACGACCGACCGAAATACCTGCCTGAAGCACTTCGTTTCCAAGGGTATCGATCGGCTCTGCGTATTTCGGGAGCGCTACGAATTCGAGGCCGATTTCTACGTCGAGACTTATACGCCCGGCACCACCTTCGCCCAACCGTCGGATGCCTATCGGCACTACCTGAGCAAGGGACTTGCCGACGGGTATTGGCCCAACCGACGCCTCTGGCTGGAAGCCACGCTCGGCGCAGGGGCGCGCAGTCTCGGCGAGATCGAGCTTCCGACCTTTGTCGGAACAGAGGTGGCCAATACGTTCGTCTCTCGCATGAATGCCCTGATGCGCGACGTGCTGGTCAACCCCTCTTCCCATCTGGTGATCGAACCGCGGCACGCCCAACTGCTGGTGCTCATCGCCGATCGTCTGGTTCTGGAAGGCCGGGATGACGAGGCCCTTCTGGCCTACCAGAAGATCCTGCAGGCGGTTCCCGACTTTACGCCGGCGCTCCGCCACTATGCAGACTGTCTGCTGCGCCGCCAATGTTATCTCCAGGCCGGCGCTATCTACGAACAACTCGCCGAGCAGGACGACGCCCATATCTGGACGTTCATCAACCTGGCCCATTGCCGTGAAATGGTGGGTGACCTGCATGGAGCGCTCGCGTGGTTGCGCAAGGGATCGCAGCGCTTTCCTTCCGATCTCGGCATCCGTCGCCGGTTCCACGACATGGGCCCGAGGTTTCTCACGGCATCCTGGCGTCTGGCGGGGGCCGCTGCCGAAAAAGGCGAACTCCATGAGGGGCTGGCGCGCATCGAGGCGGATTGTGACAGGGTGCACGACCTCGTGGTCGCCACAGACACCGCTGAGCGCCGTTATGCCCGTTCCGTCGCCCTCGTCTCCAATCTCGATCTTCCGCAATGCCGCTTTTACCGCGTCGACCAGAAGGTCGAGCAGCTGAAGGCGGCCGGTTTCGCGGTGGAGGTGTTCGATTTCCGCAATGGGGTCGATGCGTTCCTGGAAAAGGTGCACTGCTTCGACGTCGCCATCTTCTTCCGCGTGCCGGCTTACTACGAGATCATCCGCTCGATCGAGAAAGCGCGGGAGATCGGCTGCGCGGTGTTCTACGAGATCGACGATCTGATCTTCGATTCCGACCTCTATCCGCCGCCCCTCGAGAATTTCGACAATCAGATCACGATTGAGGAACACAATGGTCTCGCTCTGGGCGCGCCACTGTTCCGTTCGGCCTTACGCTATTGCGACCATGCGCTGGTTTCCACCAAGCCGCTGATCCCCTATGTCGACAAGATCGCGCCCGGGACCCGGTCCTTCGTCCATCCCAACGCGCTGAGCAGCCCGCATGCGCAGCATATTGGCCATGTCGTCAACAACCACTCCGGCGACAGGGTGACGATCTTCTATGGCTCCGGGACGAAAGCACACAAGCAGGATTTCCAGGAACTGGTCGTTCCCGCCCTGCTTCATCTCGCCAGGAAGTATGGCGACAGGATCTCGATCGTTCTGGCCGGCTACATGACGGCGGGCCCCAAACTTCAGGAAATCGAGGATCAGCTGATCCTGTTGCCGCCGGTCTGGGATGTTCATCAATACTGGTCGACGCTCTCGGCGGCGGACATCAACCTCGCCGTTCTCAAACCTGCGCCCACGACCGATGTGAAGAGCGAGATCAAATGGCTGGAAGCGGCCATGCTCGGGATTCCCTCGGTCGTCAGCGATACCGCGCTCTATCGCGACATCCTGGATGATGGCGTTGATGGGCTTTTATGTCGAACACCGGAAGACTGGACAAGGGCGCTGGAGCGTCTCGTCAAGGACGCCGATCTGCGGCGTAGGGTCGGCGAAAAGGCGCGAGAGAAGGCGCTTACCCGCTACAGCATTCCGGCGATGGCCGAGAGCATCACCGAAACCATCCGCGCCGTCACGCTGCCGGAGCCGGACAAGAGAAAGCGGGTGCTGATCGTCAACGTCTTTTATCCCCCGCAGGCGATCGGCGGGGCGACGCGTGTCGTTCACGACAATGTCCGGCATCTCAAGCAGAAATATTCTGACGAGTTCAGCTTCGAGGTCTTCTGTTCGATCGAAGGCGCCAGCGAGGGCTACAAGGTTTCAAGCCACGCGTCCGATGGTGTGCGCGTCGTCGGCGTAACAACGCCGGATCTTCCCGATATCGACCGGCGTGTCCATGATGAGGAAATGGGGAAGGTTTTCTCCGAATATCTCGACGTCTGCCAACCGGACATCATTCACTTCCACTGCATCCAGCGCCTGACGACGGCCATCGTGCTGGAGGCGCGGCGGCGCGGCATTCCCTATGTGATCACCGCCCATGACGGTTGGTGGATTTCCGACGAGCAGTTTCTGCTTGGAAAGGA
The DNA here is from genome assembly GCF_024359545.1 of Jiella marina. Lineage (GTDB taxonomy): Bacteria > Pseudomonadota > Alphaproteobacteria > Rhizobiales > Rhizobiaceae > Jiella. Next base: position 132,217 of record NZ_JAKQZG010000006.1, on the reverse strand, counting down.
CGATCGCATCGTCCTCTACGATCACGGCAATCCCGCCTCGCAGCTCGGCAAGATCCCGGCCGAGAAATTCGCCGGCCGGATGCAGCTTCGCGAATGCCTCATGGGAGCGGAGCGGGTTCTGGCTGTTTCGAACGCCTTTGCGGATATCCATCGCAGTGTCGGACTTACCAATGTTCTTTCGGTGCCGAACGGGGCGTCCCAGATCGAGCCCCTGCCGCGCAAGCCCTCGCCGGACGGTAAGGTCAGGCTCGGCTTCATCGGCGGCTTGGCGCGTCACAAGGGCTTCCACCTGATCCAGAGTGCTCTGCTCAGTGAGGATTTTCAGAATCTGCGCTTTGTGCTGATCGACCACGCCATGCCCGCCGGCTCGACGCGCCGCGGCATGCTGGGAACGACCGAACTGGACATCCGGCCCAAGGTGCCCCAGGCGCGTGTGGCGGAGCTCTACAGCGAACTCGACGTGCTCGTCGCGCCTTCGGTCTGGCCGGAGGCTTACGGGCTCGTGACCCGCGAGGCACTGACATGTGGCTGCTGGGTGCTCGCGTCCGATCGCGGGGCGATCGGCGAGGATGTGATCGTCGGCGAGAACGGCTTCAAGGTCGACGTCTCCAGTCCGCAGGGGATCGTCAATGCCCTGCGCGAGATCGACAGGAACCCGGAACGGTATCTCAGATCGCCAGGCGTCAAGCCGGAGCTGCGTACGGCAGGGGATCAGGCAGACGAACTCGTCGGGATCTATCGTGAACTGATCGGCGAAGCCGCGGCCCGTTCAGGGCACGATCTCGACCAAAAGGCGAAGACGATTCCCGACAAGCTTCTGGAATCGCGCAGTGTGGAGACGGAGAGGGTCCAAGCCGTGATCAACGGATGACTCTAAGGAAGGCTTCGGGTCTGCAGCCCGAGGCCGAGGTGCGAACCTCGTTTGAAATCGGCGTGGGCGGCGCTTCGGCTCCGTCTGAAGGCGCCCTGTGGCGCTCTCCCCATGCGCCGTGACGCGATGGCGCCCCATCCGACGGCGCCATCTTAAGCTTGCCGGAAACGCGGCCGCTTAAATTCTAGTGATCAACTGACAGTCATGCTAACGCCGTGCTATACTTAGCGTCGGGGCTTGTTTGGAGTTGAGCGTTCATGTCGACAGAACGCATGGGGGAAGCTGTCTCTGCGAGCCGCAAGGGCATGATTGCGGTCGCCGTGTTCAGCTTCGGCGAAAACCTTCTGCTCCTCGCCGCCCCTCTCTACATGTTGCAGGTCTACGATCGCGTGCTGTCGAGCCGCAGCATGGATACGTTGATCTATCTGACCTTGATCCTGGCATTGGCTCTGATCACGCTCGCCATGCTGGAATATGCGCGAGGCCGTGTCCTGGCATCGGTCGGCACATGGCTGGACCACAAATTGTCGCCGGTCCTGTTCGAGCGCGCGATCGAAAGCCGCATTCGCGGGCGCAGCTATGGCGCGGAATCGATCAACGATCTGGCGACCTTGCGGAATTTCGTGCCGTCGACCGGCATGAAGGCGATGTTCGATCTGCCATGGACGCTGATCTTCCTCGGCGCGAGCTTCCTGCTGCATCCCTATTTCGGCTATCTCGCCCTAGGGACCGTGGTCATTCTCGTCCTGCTCGGCCTGATCGGAGAATTCGTCACGCGTGACGCCATCGCGAAATCCAACGAGATGGCGATGGTGGCCCGGCGCGAGCTGAACGCCACCGTGCGCAACGTCGAAGTCATCGAAGCCATGGGCATGATGGGCAACATCTCGCGGAAATGGCGCGAGCGGAACGGCGGAGCGCTGGAACTTCAGGACCAGGTTTTCGGGCGCACGACGACGATCGCCGCGATCACCAAGTTCTTCCGCATGTTCGTTCAGAGCCTGACCCTCGGCCTCGGCGCGTGGCTCGTGCTCAATCAGGAAGCGACAGGCGGTGTGATGATCGCCGCCTCGATTCTTCTGACCCGGGCCGTGGGTCCCATCGAGCAGTGTATCGGATCGTGGAAGAACATCGTCACAGTGCGTGGCGCATGGCGGCGTCTGAAAGAGTTCGTCGCCGAGCCGCGCTTCCGCACCGAAGCCATGGAACTGCCCGAGCCGAAGGGCCATATCGCCTGCGAAGGACTGGTCATGACGCCTCAGAAGGGCGGCGCGCCGATCCTGAAGGGCGTGAACTTCACGCTTGAAGCCGGGGAATCGCTGGCCGTCGTGGGGCCCTCGGGCGCCGGCAAGTCGACGCTCGCCCGCCTCGTCGTGGGAGCCTTGCCGCCCACGCGCGGCTTGGTCCGCCTCGACGGCGCCGACGTGTTCACCTGGAACCGCGAGCAGATGAACAAATATGTCGGCTATCTGCCTCAGGACGTGGAACTCTTCGCCGGCACGGTCGCCGAAAACATTGCCCGGCTCGGGGACGTGGACCCGGAGAAGGTCGTCGCCGCGGCCAAACTCGCCCGCGTGCACGATCTCATCGTTCGGCTTCCCAATGGCTACGAGACCGAGATCGGGGAGGGCGGACAACATCTGTCCGGCGGCCAGAGGCAGCGCATCGCGCTGGCACGCGCCGTTTACGGGCAGCCGCGGCTTCTCGTCATGGACGAGCCGAATTCCAACCTCGACAGCGATGGCGAGATTGCCCTGATGGCGACGATGGATGCGCTGAAGAAGGCGGGGGCGACGGTCCTCGTCGTCACCCATCGCCCCTCGCTCGTCCAGCATGTCGACAAGATGCTGCTGTTGCGCGAGGGCCAGGTGGAAGCCTTCGGTCCGCGCCAGGAAGTGATCGCGCGCCTGGTCAAGCAGCCGCAGGGCCAGGAAAAGACACCGCAGCCACAGCCGAGCAAGCCGGCGGCGCCGGCAAAGACCGCCGCCACGGGCTCCGGCGGGGGCGTGCTCAGACCACAGAAAATCGTTCCGCTGCCGAACGGAGGCTAATCGACCATGGCTCAGAAAGACTACGCTGCGCCGGCGCCGAAGCGGCCGCAATTCTTCACCCCGCTGCTCGTGGGCGTGACAACGATCGCCCTGTTCTTCGGCGGCTTCGGCGCCTGGGCCGTGGTGACGCCGATCGCCAGTGCCGCCTATGGCAGCGGCCAGGTTCGCGTCGAGGGGCGCCGCAAGACGGTGGAGCATCTCGAAGGCGGCATCGTCCGCGAGATCATGGTCAAGGAGGGCGACTACGTCGAGGAAGGCCAGGTTCTGCTGCGCCTCGACGACGTGCAGGCAAGCGCGATGTCGGAACTCCTGGAGAGCCAGCTCCAGTCCTTGCGGGCCGCCGAGGCGCGTCTCATGGCCGAGCGGAGCGGCGCCGAAGAGATCACCTTTCCGCAGTCGCTTCTCAATGCCCGGGACAACCCGCGGGTCGAGATCGCGATCAGCGGTCAGACCAGCATCTTCGAGAATCGCCGCTTGAGCCTCGAAGGACGCACCGACCTTCTCGAACAGAAGATCGGGCAGCTCAAATCCCAGATCCAGGCGCATACCGCGCAGCGCGATTCGGCCGAGCGCCAGATCCTCATCGTCCAGGAGGAATTGAAGACCGTTCGCGACCTGACCAAGCGCGGCTTCGAGAAGCGCCCGCGGCTGCTTGCCCTGGAGAGGGAACTCGCCCAGCTCCGTGGCGAGCGCGGCGAACAGGTCGGCATGATCGCCAGCGCCGAGCAGTCGATCTCCGAGGCGAAGCTGCAGATCGTCGACCTCAAGAACACGCGCCGCGACGAGGTGAGCGCCGAATTGCAGCAGACCCGGACCAAGATCAGCGAACTGACCGATCGGCTGACGGCGGCGAGCGACGTCGAAACCCGCACAGCGATCGTCGCGCCGATCTCGGGCCGGATCGTCCAACTCCAGCAGGTCACGACGGGCGGGGTGGTCAAACCGGGTGAGCCGATCCTCGACATCGTGCCGAGCGACGTCGAACTCGTCATCGATGCGCGGATTTCGCCACTCGACATCGACAGCGTCCACACCGGGCTCGAAGCCGAGATCAAGCTGATGGCCTTCAAGCAGCGTTCGCTGCCGATCCTTCTGGGGACGGTGACGTCGGTTTCGGCCGATGCGCTCACCGACGAACGATCGGGTACCAGCTACTACACGGCCGAGGTCCGCTTCACCGAAGAGCAGCGCAAGATGCTGCAGGGCCTCGAACTCTATCCCGGCATGCCGGCCGACGTTCTCGTGCTCACCGGCGAACGCACCCCGCTCGAATATTTCATCGAGCCGATCGAGGACAGTTTCAACAAGGCTTTCCGCGAGCAGTGATGTTCACGCGTGCAGGCGGGGGCGTCTGTGCCAACGCGTTTCTGCATCCTGCACACCGGAAGGTCTCGGTCACTGTTCCGGGATGAAGGAGCCGGCTGCGAGTAGGGCCGCGCAGCCGGTGATGCACAGCCAGACGTCACGGCTTTGGCGTCATCCATAGAAAAAAGCGGCCCGAAGGTCGGGCCGCTTCTTGAATTCCAGGAATTGGAATGTCCTGCGTGCGCCCAATCGGACGCCCGTCGCTCTTTTGGCAGATCAACTTTCCGGGCAATGCGCGCCGGTCGCGGCCCAGGCCTTGTAGAGGTCGCCGAACTGCGCCTGCGTGCCGGGAACCGGTTCGCGGCCTTCGCCCGGATTCCAGCCCCAGCCGACCAGATCGTCATTCGCCATGTGGCCGACCAGGTCGGCCAGCGTTTTGCCGCCGTTGCGGTCCTCGTCCTTGATCTGGCGGCAGATCTCGGCGAGCGAGCGGCCCTGCCAGGCCATTTCGATCGGCGCCAGATGCCAGTTGGGATTGCCCGGGATTGACTTGATGTCCTCGGTCTGGGCCACGACCTGAACGTTCTCCGGGCCGTGGCAGGTGTTGCACATCATGCCCGGCACGCCGAAATTGGCGGCGCCGCGTTTGACCGGCGGCTGGTGCAACTGCATGTCCATGCCCTGTAGCGGCCGATCGCCGGCCGGATGGCAGTTCACGCAGCGCGGATGCAGGAGCACCTTTCCGGTCTCCTCGAAGATCGCGACGGAGCGCTCGCGCTCGTCGGCGATATCGTCGAAGTCGGACACGCTCTTGAGCCCGGCCTGTTCACGGGTCTCCATGGCGGAAACGTCCGGGGTCGACGGGGCCGGCGCTTCCGGAGCGCGATCCTGCGCCAATCCCGGAAGCATGGCCGCAGAGACCATACCCGCGGCCAGGATCACGCTCACCGGCCACGCCGCCTTCTTGTTAATGTGCATCGTCTGTCGGCCTTCTTTCGTGTCGTCTTGGCGAAGAGGCAATCGTGATCAGGCCACTGCGCCGCGTGAGAGCGGCAGCCGCTGAACCGGCTGGCCGGTCAGGCGTCGCCAGGCATTGGCGACCGCCGGGCCGATCGGCGGCGTGCCCGGTTCGCCTACGCCGGTCGGCGCCTCGCTCGATTCAATGATCGCGACCTCGACCTCCGGCATCTCGTTGATCCGCAGGGACCGGTAGTCGTGGAAGTTCGACTGGACGACGGCGCCGCCGCGGTCGAGATCGACCGAATCGTAGAGGATCGCCCCGAGTCCGTAGCCGATGCCGCCTTCCATCTGCGCCTTGATGATGTTCGGATTCACCGCGACGCCGCAGTCGACCGCACACCAGACCTTGTGCACCTTCGGCATGCCGTCGTCGCCGATCGAGACCTCGGCGATCTCGGCCACATAGGTGTCGAAGCTCTTGTGGACGGCGACGCCGCGCTGACGGCCTTCCGGAACGGGCGACCCCCAATCGGCGATCTCCGCGACCTTCTTCAACACGCCGACATGCCGCGGGCTGCCCTCAAGAAGCGCCAGCCTGCCTTCGACGGGATCCTTGCCGGCCTGTTCCAGCAGACGGTCAAGGAAGGTCTCGACGGCGAAGGCCGTGTGGGTGTGGCCGACCGAGCGCCACCACAGAACCGGCACGCCAATTTTCGGCTGGTGCGAATAGACCCTCAGATTGGGGATCGCATAGGGCATGTCGGACGTGCCTTCGACGCTCGTCTCGTCGAGCTCGTCCTTGTTCATGATCGACTGGCCGACGATCTTGTGGTCCCAGCCGGTGATGTTGCCATCCCCGTCGATCGCGCCCTTGATCGAGTGAACGTAGATCGGGCGGTAGAAGCCGCCGCGAATGTCGTCCTCGCGCGTCCACATATGCTTGACTGGGCGGTTCATGCCCGAGGCTTTGAAGACCGCCGCGGCTTCGCGCATGTAAGGCGAGCCGAACTGCGCGCGCCGGCCGAAGGAGCCACCCGCGAGCTGGGTGTTGACTCGGACCTTCTGGGGATCGACGCCGCAGACATCAGCGATCGCCGCCTTGTCCTGACCCGGGAACTGCGCGCCGTTGTAGCAATCGATCGAGCCGTCCTCGGCCCTGATCAGCACCGCGTCGAGCGGCTCCATCGGGGCATGGGCAAGGAAGGGGAACACGATCTCAGTGTCGAGCGAGGTGATGCCCTCGGACGAGAGCGCGGCCTCGACGTCGCCATTATTGGCCGCTTCCAGGCCGGGATTTGACGTTTCGGCGCGGTAGTCGTCGTAGATTTCCTCGCTGGAACGGGTTTCCGCCTTGGAGAGATCCCATTCGATCTCGAGCGCGGCGCGGCCCTTCAGCGCCGCGAACGTATTCTCGGCATAGACGGCGACACCCTGCGGGATCTGCTGCACGTCGACGACGCCCGGCACCTTGCGGGTTTCGGTATCGTCGAAGCTCTTCACCGTCGCGCCGAAATGATGCGGGTGGGCGACAACGGCGATCAGCATGTCCTCGGCAAGCACATCGAGGGTGAAGACCGCCTTGCCATTGGTCTTTTCCGGCGTGTCGAGCTTGGGCCGGTCCTTGCCGATCAGCACGAAGTCCTTCGGGTCCTTGAGCGGCACGTCAGACGGCGGATCCATCTGGGCGGCCTTTTCGGCAAATTCGCCGAAGCCGGCCTCGTTGCCGGATGCCTCATGGCGGATGCGGCCCTTGGAGACGGTGATCTCCCCTGCTGGCACGCCCCAGGCCTCGGCGGCGGCCGCGACGAGCATCGCCTTGGCGGTCGCGCCTGCCCGGCGCATCTGCTCGTAGGAATTGGCGATCGCGGTGGATCCGCCGGTTCCCTGCAGGCCGAAGGCGAGGTTCGCATAGAGCTCGTCATTGGCCGGCGCGGCTTCGACCCGCATCTGCGACCAGTCTGCGTCGATCTCTTCGGCGACAAGGGTGGTGAGACCCGTATAGGGGCCTTGGCCGAACTCGATGTGCTTGGAGAGCACCGTGACCGTGCCGTCGGGCGAGACTCTAACGAACGCGTTCAGCGGCGAGGCCGGGCCTTCGACATCGGCGGGGTCGCCCTGGATCAGCGCGCTCGCCGCCCGCGACTTGCCGGCCAGCGCGACCCCGATGACGAGGCCGGAGCCCGCGAGAAAGGAGCGGCGGGTGGGACGAATGTTCTGGATACCCATGGGTCAGCCCTCCAGGGTCTTGGCGGCGTCGTGGATCGCCTGGCGAATGCGCTGATAGGTGGCACAGCGGCAGATATTACCGGCCATGGCGTCGTCGATGTCCTGGTCACTCGGCGCCGGGTTCATCTGCAGAAGCGACACGGCCGACATGATCTGCCCGGACTGGCAGTAGCCGCATTGCGGCACGTCGATCGCCGTCCAGGCGGCCTGCACAGCTTCCGCCTCGCGCCCCTCGACCGCCTCGATGGTGGTGACGCTCGATCCTTCGAGCGAGGAGATCGGGGTGATGCAGGAGCGGCGGGTCATGCCGTCGACATGCACGGTGCAGGCGCCGCACTGGGCGATGCCGCAACCATATTTGGTTCCAGTGAGCCGTTCGGCGTCACGGATCACCCACAATAGCGGCGTTTCCGGATCGCCGTCGAAACTCTTCTCTTGCCCGTTCAAGGTGAAGTTGATCACGTTCCGCCTCCTGGTCGGTGACTGACCGATTTCGTGGATTTTTCGATCGCGTCCGCGCGATCATGGCCAGATTGCCGCATGGCCGTACCAGCCCCCGATCAGGAGCTGCAGAATCTTTGTTCCAGTTCTAAACTAGACGGCTAGCCTCTGCGGGCAAGCGGCATCAACTGCCGGGCCGCTCCCAAAGCGGTGAACGGTCCGTGAACCGTCGCAGCCCATCTTTTTTACTGAATGGCAACCGGGCCGCTCGGGCGGTCAGTCTCCGATACCTTCCGACAAATCCGGGCTGCCCGGCGGCCTGTGCCGGGAGGGTGCGGGATTCGGGAACGACAATCGCAGTTCCAAGGCGTCGGCGGTCTGCTCGCGGGTCAGTGTGCCCGAGAGATTCGTCGCCATGGTCGCCAGCATCTGCGAGCCGAAACCGCCGGAAGGTTGGGTTTCCGACGCGCCGTTGCCGCCACCGGCCGGGAGCGGTTCAGGGCCCCTGCGTTCGACCCAGTCGAGGGTCACAACTCCGGCCTCGTCCTGTTCCCAGGTGACGGTGAGGCTGCCGCCTTCGACGCCGAGCGCGCCATATTTCGCCGCGTTCGTCGCGAGTTCGTAGAGTATCAGGCTGAGCGAACCGGCGCGGGTCGGGCCGATGGCGATCTCGGGCCCTTCGACGGTCAAAGTGAGGCCCGGCGATTGCTGGTAGGGTTTCAGGACGCCGCGAACGATCGCCCCGATCGAGGTCTCGGTCAGCGCCTGCGAGTTCGTATGAGCCTGCGCGAGGGCATGGATGCGATCGCAGGCGATCTGCCGCAGTTCCTTCGCCGAATCGGTCTCGCGAGCGGAAATCGTGACCAGAGCGCTCGTCATCGCGAAGAGGTTCTTCACCCGGTGGTCGAGTTCGCGCGCCAGGAGCCTGGATTCTGCATTGGCCTTCTCAAGTTCGCGATTGACGGAGGCCAGTTCCTGCGTGCGCTCCTTCACCCGCTGCTCGAGAACTTCGCTGGCGCCGCGCAATTCGGCCGTCAGCGCTTCGTTGCGGCTGCGATAGCCCCGCAGCCAGTCGGTCGCCCGTCGCACGGCGGTCTTGGTGCGCTCCAGTTCGGCGAATTTCAGCGTCGGGATCGGAATGTCCTCGAACCGACCGGCGGCGATGAGGTCGGCCTGGGCCGCGAGCGCCTTGAATGGCCGCGTGACCGTACGCGCCAGCAGCGCACCGACGAGTGCCGTCAGCACGATCACGGCCAGAGCGACCCAGAGCCCGAGATTGCGGACGCGGCGGATCGGCGCCAGGATCTCTTCTTCGGGCAGATAGGTGACGACCGCCCACGGCGTGCGCGACCCGCGCATTCGCTCGACCGCACCGCGCCAGGATTTCCCGTCGACCGTCACGCGCACCAGCTGCGTCTTTCCCGGCGCGACGTCGGTGATGCTGCCGCCGATCGTATTGATCACCGCGGCGAGGGCCGGGTCGTCGATTTCGTCATATTTTGCAAAGCGCGGATCCGCCACAACCGCGTCCTGCCGCACCACGGGCGTGTCGCGATGGGCGATGATCTGATTGTCCTCGGAAATCACCGCGACCGAGCCGTCCGTGCCGATATCGAGGCGCTGCAGGAAGCTTGAGACGGCGTCGATCTCGATATCGATGCCCACGACGCCGTCGATCTGCTCGTCGTTGCCGGTGACGGGCGAGGCTACGGTAATGCCCGGCTGGCGCGAGGAGAAGAACACGTAAGGCTTCGTCCAGATCACCGACCGGGCGGAGGTGGCTTCCTCATACCAGATCCGGGACCTCGGATCGTACGTGTCGCGCGGATCGAGGCGCCGCTCCCTCACCTGAAAGCGGTGATCGTAATAGACGAGTTCCACGCGGCGATCCGGTTCGGTCCGGATCTTCTTGGCGCGAAAGGAGGCACCCGGGACAGTGTGGTCGCGGCTGACATAAAGGAACGAGCCGTCCGCCGCGCCGTAATAGATGCCGGAGAAATCAGGCTTCGAGCGCAAGGTCTCGTAGAAATAGCGGATCAGCCGATCCGGTTCGCTCGCCGTGACGACGGCGGTTTCGGCCAGTCGCTGCGAGAGAGCCGCCGCGTCGTCGGCCGGGTCGAGAAAGCTCTCGGTAAAGGCGGTGGTGTCGCCGGCGACTTTCTGGGTCAACCGGTCGGCATAAGAGAGAAGCATCTCTTCGGACGTGAAGAAAGTCAGGCCGACGATCGCCAGGATTGCAGCAATCTGCAAGCTCACCAGCATGAGCGGCAAGACGACGCGCAGTGACCGCATTCGAAAAATCACCTCTCCGGTTCCGCTTGCGGAACAGGCCTTCCCTAAGGTCTGCTTAGACAGCTACGGAGGAGGGTTCAACGTCCTTGCACCTCAAAAGCCAAGAAAGTTCATCGAAAATCTCATTTTCGGAGCAAAATTGCTCAGCCCATCAGGTCGCCGCAGGCGCGTCATCCGGTCCTGGTGCCATCGGGCGCGCGTCGGTGGGGAACGAAGCGTGGGACAGCTTCGAGCCAGGGCCCGTGGCTGCGCCCCGTCAGGGGCGAAAGAGACCGCAGCTTTCCAATGGTCAGGCGAGCCGCTTCTGCAGAGCCCGGAACGACAGAACCCCCGGCCACGGCCGAGGGTTCTCGAGTGAATTCGAATGGGCCGCGAACCAGAGGCCGCAGTCGGCGACTTCGTCAGTGCGAGCCGCTCTGATCCTTCACGGCATCCTTGACCTTGCCGTAGTTCTTCTGGGTCTTGCCCTCGGCCTGGTCCACCTTGCCTTCGGCCTGCATGTCGCGGTCGTTGGTGACGTTGCCAGCCGCTTCCTTGACCTTGCCGCCGGCTTCCTTGGCGCCGCCTTTGACTTCGTTCTTGTCGACCATGGTCGTTCCTCCTGATGGGGCGATCGATCCTCGATCGCGTCTAACAGGAGAACGGTCGAAGTTCGTCGCGCGTTCCGTTCTCGAAGACAAAACAAGGCCTTCTTCGAACGGGAAGACGCCAGCGAGCTGATCAACTTGCCGAGAAGCCGCGTCGCCCGAAGCTTTGGCGCGGCAATCCCCGCCCGGTCGAGGATTTCGGTTGGTACGATGACGGAGCAGGGCGAAGCGAGCGTCCGTTTGTCGAAGGAGAACGCTTCGCGGGCCGAGGTACGATTTTCGCGGCGAAACGGTCGTCCTGTCCCACATCGAAGGCGTCAAAGGCCTCGCCCAGACTGCTGGACCGGTCCGAGCCGCCCGGCATGCCGAAGCGGTTCATCCCCATGGTTCCGCTCTTGAATGCGCAGAGGGCGATGAGGACGAAGCCCACGATCGGGACGAACATGAGCAGGGCGAAGAAGCCCGAATGGTCCATGTCGTGCAGACGGGTGACGAGGGTCGCCCAGCCGATCCATATATTCAGGAGAATGAGGACGGTCCCGAATATCGCGACAGGAGCGCTGGCGGCCGTTCCGCCCGCCATGCCAACCATCAAGAAGCCGCAAGAAAGAAGAAGGAAACTGAGCAGGAACGCCAACCACCAGGTCGTACGGCCGATCCGGCCCTTGAAGCTGAAAAAACGGGACACCCACAACACTCCTGTTTACGCAGGGAAAGTTGTAAGCGTCAGTCGTAAGCAAAACTTTGAAACGGGCGTTAAAAGGCGTCTCCTGTCGGGGTGATCGTTTGCGCAGCAAAAAGGGCGGCCCCGAAGGACCGCCCCATAATGCTTGGCTGGAAAGAGCCGGCGGACTTCTTAGAAGTCCATACCGCCCATGCCACCCATACCGCCCATGCCACCGCCGGGCATGCCGCCAGCACCGGCCGACTCCTTCTTCGGAGCCTCGGAGATCATGGCCTCGGTGGTGACCAGGAGACCGGCGACCGAAGCCGCGTCCTGGAGCGCCGAACGCACGACCTTGACCGGATCGACGATGCCCATCTGGATCATGTCGCCATACTCACCGGTCGCGGCATTGTAGCCGTAGGAGAGCGAGTCGTTCTCGAGGATCTTGCCGACGACGATCGAGCCTTCCGCACCGGCGTTCTGCACGATCTGACGGATCGGAGCCTGCAGCGCGCGACGGACGATGGCGATACCGGCGTCCTGATCGGCGTTGTCGCCCTTGAGGTCAACGGCGTTGGAAGCGCGCAGCAGCGCGACGCCACCACCGGCCACGATGCCTTCCTCGACGGCCGCACGGGTCGCGTTGAGGGCGTCGTCGACGCGGTCCTTCTTCTCCTTCACCTCGACCTCGGTCGCACCGCCGACGCGGATGACCGCAACGCCGCCTGCGAGCTTGGCCAGACGCTCCTGGAGCTTCTCACGGTCGTAGTCCGAGGTGGTCTCCTCGATCTGCGCCTTGATCTGACCGACACGGGCCTTGATCTGCTCGGCTTCGCCGGCACCATCGACGATGGTGGTGTTCTCCTTGGTGATGGAGACCTTCTTGGCGCGGCCCAGCATGTCGAGATTGACGTTCTCGAGCTTGATGCCGACGTCCTCGGAGATGACCGTACCGCCGGTGAGGATCGCGATGTCCTCGAGCATGGCCTTGCGGCGGTCACCGAAGCCCGGAGCCTTGACGGCGGCGATCTTCAGGCCACCACGCAGCTTGTTGACGACGAGCGTGGCCAGAGCCTCGCCCTCGACGTCCTCGGCGATAATGAGGAGCGGGCGCGAAGACTGAACGACGGCTTCCAGAACCGGCAGCATGGCCTGCAGGTTGGAAAGCTTCTTCTCGTGCAGGAGGATGTACGGATCCTCGAGCTCGGCGACCATCTTCTCGGCGTTGGTCACGAAGTACGGCGACAGGTAGCCGCGGTCGAACTGCATGCCTTCGACGACTTCGAGCTCGGTCTCGGCGGTCTTGGCTTCCTCGACGGTGATGACACCCTCGTTGCCGACCTTCTGCATGGCGCCGGCGATCATCTCGCCGATTTCCTTCTCGCCGTTTGCAGAGATGGTGCCGACCTGGGCGACTTCGTCGGACGTGTCGATCGAGCGGGCGGCGGTGCCGAGCGCGTCGACGACCTTGGCGACGGCCTTGTCGATGCCGCGCTTGACGTCCATCGGGTTCATGCCGGCGGCAACCGCCTTGGCGCCTTCCTTGACGATCGACTGGGCGAGAACGGTCGCCGTGGTCGTGCCGTCACCGGCCTTGTCGTTGGTCTTCGAGGCCACTTCGCGCACCATCTGGGCGCCCATGTTCTCAAACTTGTCCTCGAGCTCGATCTCTTTCGCGACCGAGACACCGTCCTTGGTGATGCGCGGAGCGCCGAAGGACTTGTCGATGACGACGTTGCGGCCCTTGGGGCCGAGGGTGACCTTCACTGCGTCGGCGAGAATGTCGACACCGCGCAGCATGCGCTCGCGGGCGTCGCGGCCGAACTTGACGTCTTTCGCTGCCATATTCCAACTCTCCTTGGCGCACTCTCAAGGAAGCTGCGCCGTTCGTGTCTGGATGAAAAGATTCGACGGATTGGTCCGAACGGGTTCGCGGCCTTAGGCGACGACGCCCATGATGTCGGACTCCTTCATGATCAGAAGGTCTTCGCCGTTGAGCTTGACCTCGGTGCCGGACCACTTGCCGAACAGCACGCGATCGCCGGCCTTGACGTCCAGCGGGACGACCTTGCCGCTGTCGTCGCGGGCGCCGGAGCCGACCGCGATGATCTCGCCTTCCTGCGGCTTCTCCTTGGCCGTGTCCGGGATGATGATGCCGCCGGCGGTCTTCTCCTCGGATTCCACCCGACGAACCACAACGCGGTCATGCAGGGGACGGAAGTTCACAGCTGCCATGTTCGTATGAACCCTTTGTTGAAGCAAAATGCCGGACCTCGTCGAGCATCCGGCTGAAACAGTGTCTTAGCACTCGCTTGTGGAGAGTGCTAACAGCAGACGAAATAGGGATGAGGTCAGTCGGGTGTCAAGACGACGCACAAGGCCAGGGTTAAAATTTTTTCAGGTCCGGCCGGCGTCTCGGGTGGTCTGAAGCCCATGGGCGCTGCACCGCGGGAGATCCTGAAGAACGGGCGGCATTCCGTTCTGGGCCGCGTCCCGGCTCCCGGGGCATTTGGCTTGACCGCCACGCGACCCATCTCTATCGCGACGAAGCGCAATTCAAGACCTCCCGACGGTTTTCCAGGACGAGACATGCAGGACAACGCCATGCGGCAACCGCGCCGGATCGACCATCTTTCGGATGTCTCAGGGGACTACGACGTCATTTTCTGCGACATCTGGGGCGTGGTGCACAACGGGCTTGCCAAGCACCCCCATGCCGAGGCGGCCCTCACCGCTGCCCGGGCCGGCGGGGCGAGGGTCGTCCTCCTCACCAACGCGCCCCGGCGGTCGCTTGGGATCGTCGCCCAACTCGACCATTTCGGCTTTTCCCGCGATGCCTACGACGCGGTCGTGACCTCGGGCGATGCCACTCGCGCCCTGATCGAAGAGGCCGGCGGACCGGCTTTCCATATCGGGCCGGAGCGCGATTACGATCTCTTCGCCGATCTCGGCGTGGAGCGCGTCGAGGATCCCGATCGCGCGGCGATCGCGGTGGTCACGGGGCTGTACGACGACGAGACCGAGACGCCGGAGGACTATGCCGAACTCCTGAGCCGGTTCCGGGCCACCGGACTGCCGATGATCTGCGCCAATCCGGATATTGTCGTGCATCGCGGCGAGCAGCTCGTCTACTGCGCCGGCGCCATAGCGCAGGAATATGCGAAACTCGGTGGCGAGGTGGCCATGGCGGGCAAGCCGCACGCCGCGATCTACCGCGAGGCGCGCCGTGTCGCCGAAGTGGCCGATGACGCGGCGATCCTGGCGATCGGCGACGGGCTCTTCACCGACATCAAAGGCGCGAACCAGGCCGGAGTCGACGTGCTTCTGATCACGGGCGGCATCCACGGCCAGGATTTCGGCGACGAGCCGGAGAACCCTGCGGCGATCGCGCGGGTGCTGGCCGAGAATGGTCTTGCCGCGGACTATTTCATGGCGGCACTTAGATGACGGCGGAAGCCATCGCGCGTCTTCAGGGGTCGGACCCTCTGCCGCCTGGCCTCTCGGGTGGCGTGGTCGCGATCGGGAATTTCGACGGGGTTCATCGCGGGCATCAGGCGGTTCTGGGCACGGCGGCCGACATAGCCCGGCGGGATGGCCTGCCGCTGATCTGCCTCACCTTCGAGCCGCATCCGCGCACCGTCTTCCGGCCGGACCAGCCGGTGCCGCGGCTGACTCCGGCACCAATGCGCGCGCGGCTTCTCGAAGCGCTCGGCTTCGACGCCGTGGTGGAGCAGGCCTTCGACAAGAGTTTTGCCACGATCGAGCCCGAAGCCTTCGTGAGCGAGATCCTGGTCGATCGGCTCCGGGCGCGGCATGTCGTGGCGGGTTTCGACTTTCACTATGGCCGGCGCCGGGCCGGCACACCCGAGACGCTCTCCGCGGCGGGCGACAAGCATGGGTTCGAAACGACGCTGGTCCCGGCCTTGGGCGGCGAGGATGGCGAGATCGTCTCCTCTTCGCGCATTCGTACCATGCTCGAAGCCGGAGACGTCGCCGCAGCGGCCGAATATCTCGGCTATCGCTGGACGATCGGCGGCAGCGTGCAGGAGGGTCAGAAGCTCGGTCGCACCCTCGGCTATCCGACCGCGAACCTGCTCCTCATGCCGGATACGATCCTGCGCTTCGGCATCTACGCCGTGCGTCTGCGCCGTGGCGACGGCTCGCTTCATGACGGCGTGGCGAGCTTCGGCCGCCGGCCCACCTTCGACAATGGCGCGGCCCTGTTCGAGACGTTCCTGTTCGACTTTTCAGAGGGGCTCTACGGCGAGCCGGTGACCGTGTCGCTGTTCGGCTTCCTGCGCGGTGAAGAAAAATTCGACAGCGCAGAAGCGCTGATTGCACAGATGGACCGCGACTCGGCGGAAACCCGAGACATTCTAGCCGGCGTGTCTCCGATCAGCGCGCTCGACCGCCGGGTCGCTTTTTGAGCGCTTTGACCCGCGCCATTTCGTCCGGGTTGGTCTGGCCGGTCATGATCGCAAAACCGATCTGGACGCTCGAAAAGGTCAGGCCGAGAAAATAGACGACCAGGGCGCAGGCCACGAGACCCATGTCGGATTGGCGCACCACCGTGCCGAAGCCGGCGAGATCGCCATAGACGAAGATTGCAGTCAGGGCCGCGGCGGCGGAAAAGCCGATGGCGGCGTGGCGCAGGAGGAAGCGAAAGAGCTCGAGCATGGCAACAGCCCTCCACGGATGGGGCCGCGAACGAGCGGGCGCAGGGCGGCCTTTTCATCGTCGGAAGTTAGACCTCCGATTCGCGCGCGGCAATGTGGCGAATTGGTAGACCGCCACTCTTGTCGGCGGCCAGCGTCCGCCGATGCTTTTCATCGCCGCCCGGAGTTGCTAAAGCGACCCACCATGTTGGACAGGCGCGCCCATTTTTTCGGCATACGAATTAGCCGCCCGGCCTTCTGACGGCTCGCGCACGAGCCGGGGAGGGACCGGGCCGTTGCAAAACCGCGCTTGAACGAATTTCCCGCCGCCCGCGACGCGGTGGACGAGTTGGCTGACTGCATCATGAGCGAGAAGACCTCAACGACGGACACCGCCCCAACGGGCGAGACCGTCGACTATTCCAAGACCTTGTTCCTGCCGCAGACGGAGTTTCCGATGCGCGCGGGCCTGCCCAAGGCCGAGCCCGAATGGATCGCCAAATGGGACGGGATGGGCCTCTACGAGAAGCTCCGCGAGACCTCGAAGGACCGGCCGAAATACGTCCTTCACGATGGCCCGCCCTATGCCAACGGCCATCTCCATATCGGCCACGCGCTGAACAAGATCCTGAAGGACGTGATCAACCGCTCCTTCCAGATGCGCGGCTATGACGCGAACTATGTGCCCGGCTGGGACTGCCACGGCCTGCCGATCGAATGGAAGATCGAGGAGGAGTACCGAGCAAAGGGCAAGAACAAGGACGAGATCCCGGTCAACGAGTTCCGCAAGGAATGCAGGGACTTCGCGACCCATTGGGTCGGCGTCCAGACCGAAGAGTTCCGGCGCCTTGGCGTCGAAGGCGATTTCAAGACGCCTTATCTCACCATGGCCTATGACGCCGAAGCCGTCATCGCCGGCGAATTGTTGAAATTCGCCATGTCCGGCCAGCTCTATCGAGGGTCCAAGCCGGTGATGTGGTCGGTGGTGGAGCGCACGGCGCTCGCCGAGGCCGAGGTCGAGTATCACGACCATGAATCGGATACGATCTGGGCGGCGTTTCCGGTCGTGGATGGCGGAGCCGTGCCGCTGGTCACAGCGGCTACCCCCTCGATGCAGGTGCCGGAGCCTGTGAATCTTAAGAACGCCTCCATCGTCATCTGGACGACGACCCCCTGGACGATCCCGGGCAACCGGGCGATCGCTTTCTCGCCGCGCATCGCCTATGGCCTCTATGAGGTTACGGCGCCTGAAGACACGGACAATCCGCGTTGGGCGAAGCAGGGCAGTCGCTACGTACTGGCCGATGCGCTGGCGGCGGACGTGTTTGCAAAGGCCAGGGTGCCCGAGGGCGGCGTGATCCGGGTGGCCGACGTTTCCGCTTCGGACCTCAAGGACCTCGTCTGCTCACATCCCCTCAAAGGCCTCGGCGGCGGCTACGAATTCGCCGTCCCGCTCCTCGCCGGCGATCACGTCACCGACGATGCCGGTACCGGCTTCGTCCACACCGCGCCCGGCCACGGCCGGGAGGACTTTGACGCCTGGATGGACGCCAGGCGCGATCTGGAAGACCGCTTCATCGACACGACGATCCCCTTCACCGTCGACGATGCCGGCTTCTACACCAAGGATGCGCCGGGCTTCGGGCCGGACGCTGAAGGTGGGGCGGCCCGCGTCATCGACGACAAGGGCAAGAAGGGCGATGCCAACAAGCGCGTCATCGACGCGCTGATCGCCGCCGGAAATCTTTTGGCGCGCGGGCGGCTGAAACATTCCTATCCGCATTCCTGGCGTTCCAAGAAGCCGGTCATCTTCCGCAACACGCCGCAATGGTTCGTCCATATGGACCGCGAGCTGGACGGTTACGGGATGTCTTCGGGCGAGGGAGGCGGCTCGCACAGCAACTCCGATACGCTCCGCTCCCGTGCGCTCCACGCCATCGACCAGACGCATTTCGTGCCGGCCTCCGGGCAGAACCGGCTGCGCGGCATGATCGCCGACCGACCGGACTGGGTCTTGTCGCGCCAGCGCGCCTGGGGTGTCCCGATCTGCGTCTTCATCGACGAGGACGGCAAGGTCCTGAAGGACGACGTCGTCAACGCCCGCATTCTCGACGCCTTCATGGCGGAAGGCGCCGATGCCTGGTTCGCGGACGGCGCGCGCGAGCGCTTCCTCGGCGATCGGGCCGGCGAACCCTGGACCATGGTCCGCGACATCCTCGATGTCTGGTTTGATTCCGGCTCGACCCATGCCTTCTGCCTCAAGACCCGGCCCGATCTCAAATGGCCGGCCGATCTCTATCTCGAAGGCTCCGACCAGCATCGCGGCTGGTTCCATTCCTCGCTGCTGGAGTCCTGCGGCACACGCGGCCGCGCGCCCTACGAGACGGTCCTTACCCATGGCTTCGTCATGGACGAGGAGGGGCGCAAGATGTCGAAGTCGCTCGGCAACGTCGTCACGCCCCAGGACGTCATCAAGCAGTCGGGTGCGGACATCCTCCGGCTCTGGGTGGTGTCTTCGGACTATTCGGAGGATCTCAGACTCGGCAAGACGATCCTGCAAACCAATGTCGACAGCTACCGCAAACTCCGGAACACGGTGCGCTGGATGCTCGGCACGCTCGCTCACGACAAGGGCGAGACGGTTCCTTACGCCGAGATGCCAGAGCTCGAACGGCTGATGCTCCATCGGATCGCCGAACTCGACGATCAGGTGCGCAAGGGCTACGATTCCTTCGACTTCAAGCGCATCTCCCGCGCGCTTCTCGACTTCGTCGTGGTCGAACTCTCGGCCTTCTATTTCGACATCCGCAAGGACGCGCTCTATTGCGAGCCGATCTCCTCGGTGAAGCGCAAGGCGGCGCTGCAGGTGGTTCGCACCCTCTTCGACCATCTGGTGACCTGGCTCGCGCCGATGCTGCCCTTCACCATGGAAGAGGCGTGGCTGTCGCGTTATCCGGAAGCGGAATCGGTGCATCTCGAACAGTTCCGCGGCGTCGAACCGGCCTGGCGCGATCCCGCTCTCGCCGATCGCTGGCAGAAGATCCGCAAGGCGCGCCGCGTGGTCATGGGCGCGCTTGAGGAAAAGCGTCGCGAGAAGGTGATCGGGTCTTCGCTCGAAGCCTGGCCGACGGTCTACATCGCCGACGAGGAGACCTGGGCGCTGGTCAACGACTCGCACTTCGCCGAGATCTGCATCACCTCCGGCGTCGAAATCTCCGCCGAGCCTGCGCCTGAAGGTGCCTTCACGCTGGCCGACACGCCCGATGTGGCTGTGGTCTTCCGCAAGGCCGAGGGCAGGAAATGCGCCCGGTCCTGGCGCATCACCGACGATGTCGGCTTGGATTCCGAGTATCCGGACGTCTCCGCCCGCGATGCCAAGGCGCTCCGCGAATTGAAGGCGGCTGGCGAGGGCGTCGCCGCCTGACCCACCGCCAGGTAAGGGCGTCGCGCCATGTATGGTGCGGCGCAGCTTCCCATAGGGCGGTTTTTTGGGGAAATCTGTTAGCGCTCGCTGATTATGCCCGGAATTCGCCGGATTCGGCTGCCAAGGGACGACTTGTTGCAGAAATGGGCTTGGCCTTTGCCGAGCTTCTGCATAAGCCGGTCTCGACACGCTTCGTTCGAAGGGGGAAGGAAGCGTTCGGCGGACCGGCGCGAGCGAAATGTTGGGTTTCGTCGCTCGTCATCCGACCGGTGGAGCGAAATGAGTTCGCGACATCGGACACTGCTTCGGGGTCTGTTTGATCCGCTATGGCCATGACGGGCCACGGCGAAAAGGGAATTGAGGGGGACGTATCGCCATGATGCCGAACACCATGCGCAAGGTGGTCGCTGCTGCGGCGCTTACGGCAGGATGTCTGACGCTTGCCGGCTGTCTCGGCCCGACCTACGGGACGGGCAAGACGCAGGGTGAAACGCTGTTCGACGACCTCAACAACATGGTCGCGCTCGGCGGCGAGAACAAGACGGCAACTATCGCCTACACGCCGCGCCCCGACCTGGTGAAGCCCGAGGACACTTCTGTCTTGCCGGCGCCTCAGCCCGTGCGCAACACGACGGGCGATCCCAATTGGCCGGAAAGCCCCGAGGAGCGATCCGCCCGTATTCGCGCCGCCGCTTACCAGGGCGAGGGACCTCTGCCTGCGGATTTCGCCAACAGCCAAAAGGAAGGCGTGACCCAGGGCTATCTCGACCGCACGACCCGCAGCCGCGGCAACAGGCTCGGCGCTCCAGATTCCGCGACCCCGCTCAATCCGCAGGAACTCGAAGGCCGGGCCGCGCTCATGCGCGAGCGGCTGAAGGAGCGTCAGCAGGGCAGCCCCGAGCGGCGCAAATATCTGAGCGAGCCGCCGATCGACTACCGCAAGCCGGCCGCATCGGCGCCCGTCGGCGATCCGGGCGAGGACGAAGACGTGAAGGCGCGGCGCCTGCGCGGCAATGGCGGCGGTTTCCTCGACAAGGTCGGCGAGCTTCTGCCGTTCTGATCTTTTCCCGGTAAGACCGGCCCGCCCCTCAGTCGTTGTGGTGCGGGATCTTCAGGATATGGCCGCAGGCCTTGCAGTGGACGGCGTCCGGGTCGTGCCGCTGCAATCCGCATTGCGGGCAGGGAAAGTCCACCTTGCGGGGGCGGAAGACCGCCTGGGCCAGTTGCACGAACAGCGTGATCCCGATGATCATGATCAGGATCGAGGTCGCCTTGCCCCAGGATCCCTGGAGTGTGATGTCGCCGTAGCCCGTCGTGGTCACCGAGGCGACGGTGAAGTACAGCGCGTCCAGATAGCCTTCGAGACCGGTATCGCTGCGGAAGAAGGTGGTGTAGACGAATCCGGTCGAGAGAAACAGGAACGTCACGAGATTGAGGACGGCCCGCAGGGTCGGTTCCCAGTCGCCCTTGCCCCAGCGGCGCAAGGGGCGCCAGAGCGCTCCGCTTCGTGACAGCGACCAGAGCCGGACGATGCGCAGAAAGCCGAAATTGGCAAGGGTGTAAGGCATCAAGAGCGTGGCCAGGATGACGAGATCCAGAAGGACCACCGGACGCTTGAGCCTCTCGAGCGGTCGCCGCGAGGCCAGGAACCGCGCGCCGATGTCGAGGGACAAAATTCCTGCAACCATGTAGTCGATGGTGAGGTAGGCCGACATGTCCTTCAGGACGGGCTGGGCAATGAAGAGCGCGATGATCGCCAGATCGACGATCAGGACGCCCATCTGAAAGCGCAGCGCCCTGCGCGAATGGCCGTGATAGAGTCTGCGGAGTTTGAGGCGCAGGCGTGCCAGGGGCCTGTAACGACGGGGAACGGAGCGGGCTGAGGTGGTCGACATGCAATCCTTGGCGTCTGGCGGCAGTGCTCGCATATAGGGAGGATCGCCTCGCAGAAAGCCGCGATCACTTCAAAGCCTCTCGACCACGCGGATGGAAAACATGACGCGCCCGCGAATCTCGATCACCTATTGCACGCAATGCCAATGGCTGCTCAGGGCCGCCTGGATGGCGCAGGAGCTTCTTTCGACCTTCCGGGACGATCTCGGCGAAGTCGCGCTGATTCCCGGCACCGGCGGAATTTTCGAGATCCGTTATCAGGACGAACTGATCTGGGAGCGCAAACGCGACGGCGGCTTTCCCGAGGCGAAAGTGCTGAAGCAGCGGGTGCGCGACCTGCTCGATCCTGAACGCGACCTCGGACACAGCGACCGCAAGGCCTAGGACGCGCCGATCAGGACCTCGGCATCGCGCGGGGCTCGGAGTGCGATCGAAAAGACTTTCGCTTCGCCATCAAGGCTTGCTGGGCGGCGGAGAGGCTGCCTGACGTGGACCGGAGGGCCACTTCTGCCGAGAGTTGCCCATGAAAAAGCCCCGCCGATCCGTGCGGACCGGCGGGGCTCAAATGCGTCGATTCGCCTTACCAGCTTTGCTCGGTCGGAGGCGCATCCACCTCGACGCGCACCGCATCCTTGGCAAAGGCGATGTAGCCGGCAATGTCCTTCACCCCTTCATGGGGGTTCTCGTAGGACCACGCCCCGTTCTGGGCGGCGCGCCCCATGGCCGAGATCGTCCAGTAGCGCGCCTCGCCCTTGTAGGGGCATGTCGTCCGCTTGTCGGTCTCGATGAGATAGGCCATCTCGATCCGGTCGCGCGGGATGTAATAGACCGGGTCGTAGCCTTCTTCGTCCAGCCGCAGGGCTTCGTTCGTCGATGCAAAGACCACGTCGTTGAAATAGACCGTCACGGGCTGCGTCTCCCGCTCGATCTTGATGTGGTCGCGGGTTTCCTCGAGGCTCTTCATCTCTGCCTCCTTGCTGTTGTTTCCTTGGAGAGGAAACCGACGAAGCGCCGTTTCGATCCTTTTGGCCGCTCGCAATTTCGTCAGCCGGCGCGCCGCCTCATGCTTCCGTTCGCCGCGATGCTCCTCTAGTTACGCCGCAACGATTCAACCGTCCCGGAGACGCCCGATGCGCGCGCAGCCCCCCGCCTCCCACTATGTCGATGGCGCCTATGTCGAGGATGAAGCGGGCGAGGCCTTCGAGAGCATCTATCCTGCCACCGGGGAGGCGATCGCGCGGCTTCATATGGCGACACCCGCCTTGTTCGACCGGGCGCTGGCGGCGGCAAAGCGCGGCCAGGCGGAATGGGCGGCCAAGAGCGGGGCGGAGCGGGGGCGAATCCTGCGCCGGGCGGCGGAAATCCTGCGCGAGAAAAACGACGCGATCTCCGAGATCGAGACCCTCGACACCGGCAAGGCGGTCCAGGAAACGCTCGTTGCCGACGCCGCTTCGGGCGCCGACTGCATCGAATATTTCGGCGCACTCGCCGCCGACATTCGCGGCTCGCACATCGAATTTCCGAACGGCTTCGCCTACACGCGGCGCGAGCCATTGGGTATCTGTGCCGGCATCGGCGCCTGGAACTACCCGATCCAGATCGCCTCGTGGAAAAGCGCGCCGGCGCTCGCCTGCGGCAATGCGATGATCTTCAAGCCCTCCGAGGTCACCCCTCTGACGGCGCTGAAGCTTGCCGAAATCTACACCGAGGCCGGCGTTCCGGCCGGCGTGTTCAACGTGCTTCAGGGCGGCGGCGCGCTGGGCGCGATGCTGTCCTCGCACCCCGCCATCGACAAGGTTTCGGTCACGGGCTCGGTCGGAACCGGGGCGAAGGTGATGGGTGGCGCGGCCGAGACCACCAAACACGTGACCCTGGAACTCGGCGGCAAGTCGCCGATCCTGGTCTTCGCCGATGCCGATCTCGATGCGGCGGTCTCCGGCGCGATCCTCGGCAATTTCTATTCCACCGGCCAGATCTGCTCCAACGGCACCCGCGTCTTCGTCGAGCGCAGCGTGCGCCAGGCCTTCGTCGAGAAGCTCGCCGAGCGCGCGAAGGCGATCCGGCTTGGCGATCCCCTCGACCCCGAGACGCATCTGGGGCCGCTGGTCTCCAAGGCGCAATACGACCGCGTCCTATCCTATATGGAACTCGGGCGCAGCCAGGGCGCGACGCTCGCCTGCGGCGGCAAGGCCGCCGAGGTGGCGGGTCTTCCGAACGGCCTCTTCGTGGAGCCGACCATCTTCACCGATGTCGACGACACGATGCGGATCGCGAGGGAAGAAATCTTCGGGCCCGTCATGTGCGTCATGGACTTCGATAGCGAGGACGAGGCGATCCGGCGCGCCAATGCGACCGATTTCGGCCTGGCCGCGGGCATCTATACGAGGGATCTTTCCCGCGCTCATCGCATGGCAGCGCGGGTCGCGGCGGGCACCGTCTGGGTGAATTCCTACAATCTCACGCCGGTCGAGATGCCCTTTGGCGGCGTCAAGCGGTCGGGCATCGGTCGCGAGAACGGCCGCGAAGCGCTGGAGCACTACAGCCAGGTCAAATCGGTCTATCTGGCGACCGGCCCGGAAGAAGCGCCTTATTGACCCGTGCGATGCATGCTCTGAACGGCCTCCGCTTCCTGTCGCGAGCGACGGCGTTGACAAATGCATCACGACCTTGTTCGCCTGTGACCGTTCAGGGCCGCAGAAGATGTGCTTCGGGTTGCGGGGAAGAACGCAGAACGTGGCATCAGGCCTGGATCGGCCGACCCGGCCGAAGGGGAGGGGGAGTTGCAGGCTGACCAGGGGCGCGTTGCGCTCGTCGCCATCATGGATCGTCTGGCGGCCGGCGATGAATCGGCGCTCGGCGAGCTCTACGAGCGCACCGCCGCGAAGCTGTTCGGCGTCACTCTGCGTATCTTGCATGATCGCGAAGAGGCCGAGGACGTTCTGCACGACGTCTATCTGACCGTCTGGCAACGCGCTGACCGGTTCGATGCGGGGCGGGCGAGCCCGATCACCTGGCTTGCGACCATCGCCCGCAATCGCTCGATCGACCGCTTGCGCCGGATCGGCCGACGCGGCGATGATCAGCCGGTGGAGGCCGCGACCGGGGTGGCCGACGAGGCACCGGATGCCTTCGCCGCGCTCGCCCACTCCGAAGACGGCCAGCGTCTTGCCGCCTGTCTGACGGAACTGGACGAGGGGACGCGAGGTGCGATCGTCGCTGCCTTCTATGGCGGGATCACCTATGAGGAACTGGCCCGGAGGCTGAGCGTGCCGCTGGGGACGATGAAGAGCCGGATCAGGCGGGGCCTGATCAGATTGAAGGGGTGTCTGTCGCGATGAGCGATCAGCCGCATGACGACAGCGAGGATGCCGTCCTGGCAGCCGAATATGTCCTCGGCGTGCTGGACGATTCGGCGCGTCTTGCGGTCGAGCGCCGAGCCGATCGCGATCCGGCCTTCGCGGCGGAGATCGACGCCTGGGGCGAGCGGCTCGCCCCGTTCTTCGAGGCCATGCCCGAGGAAACGCCGCCAGCCGCCCTCTGGCCCCGCATTGCCGCGGATCTCGCCCGAATGAGGCGATTTCGCCATGGAACCGGCAGGGAAGGCCGGCAGCGCGGCGGGCGACGGGTTGCCGGCATCTGGCAATGGATCGGACTGTCCGGCATGGGGCTCGCCGCTGCGAGCCTCGGCGCGTTGATTCTGGTCGCGGGCGGCCTGGGCGGTCAGTTCGGTCTGACACCGGACCCGGCCGCCGATCGCGGCACCTTGATCGCGACGCTGGCCAGCGAGCAGGGCGAACCGCTGTTCACCATCTCCATCGACCGGGCGAGCGGAACCGCGACACTGATTCCCGTCGGGGCGCCGACAGGACAGGGGCGGGTGCCGGAACTGTGGATGGTGCCACCAGGCGGCGGCGCACCGCGCTCTCTCGGTGTGATCGACGCTTCGACCGCCCACAGGCTGAGCATTGTGGAAGCCGGGATCGACATGCCGGAAACCGCGCTCGCCGTCTCCATGGAGCCGCCCGGCGGCTCTCCCACCGGTTCGCCCACAGGCCCGGTCGTGGCTTCGGGTCCGTTGCATGGTATCTGACCCAACTGCCCATCCCTGAGTATCGGACCGCTTGCGCTTTTCCCGTGCGCTTTTGGCAAGAGAAGGATAGGCCAGCGCCATGACCAAGCTGTTCTCCCTTCTCTTCATCGGCCTGATGGTGGCCCATCTCATCCGGCCCTTCGGCCTTCCCGGACTCAAGCGGCGCGGCGACTTCTGGAAGATCGCCGTCGTCGGCTTCATCGTCTTCGGTCTGACGATCCTGATCCGGCCCGAGTAGCGCAGCCGCTCTCCTTGCGGCATGTGCAACGGTAACTGGTCGTGTGAAGCGCGAGGGCGATCTTGCACTGCAGCGTATACGTCATTGACGATCGAGGGCGGGATTTCGGGGCGCCTCCGCTACGGCAAAACGCCGGGATCACGCGCAGTTCAGATCGTTAAAGCCTTGTTTTTGAAAGTCTGCTGCAAGTGGTCTGCTTCGTGGTCAGTTCTCTGTTGCACTTCCCGAAATCTCCGTCCAATATGTGGACAACGAATACGTTGGGGGGATCGCATGGCATCGGTGACGTTCAAGGACGTCCGCAAAGCGTTCGGGTCCGTGGAGGTCTTGCATGGCGTCTCGATCGACATCGAAGAGGGACAGTTCGTGGTGCTGGTCGGGCCTTCGGGCTGCGGCAAGTCCACCCTCCTGCGGATGCTGGCGGGCCTCGAACATGTCACGGCGGGGGAGATCTGGATCGGCGACCGGATGGTGAACGCCCTGCCGCCGAAGGACCGGGACATCGCGATGGTGTTCCAGAACTACGCGCTCTATCCTCACATCACGGTCGCCGAGAACATGGGCTTCTCGCTCATGCTGAAGGGCGTGTCGAAGGCGGAGATCGCCGAGAGGGTGCGTCCGGCGGCGGAGATTCTGGGCCTGTCCCATCTGCTCGACCGCTATCCCCGGCAATTGTCCGGCGGCCAGCGCCAGCGCGTCGCCATGGGGCGTGCGATCGTGCGCGAGCCGCAGGTCTTCCTGTTCGACGAGCCCTTGTCCAATCTCGACGCCAAGCTGCGCGTCTCCATGCGCACGGAGATGAAGAATCTCCATCAGCGCCTCGCCACCACCACCGTCTACGTCACCCACGACCAGATCGAGGCGATGACCATGGCCGACAAGATCGTCGTCATGCATGACGGCATCGTCGAGCAGATGGGCTCGCCGCTCGAACTTTACGACAAGCCGAACAATCTGTTCGTCGCGGGTTTCATCGGATCGCCCGCCATGAATTTCCTGACCGGCGCGCTCGCCCCGGAGGATCGCGGACGCTTCGTCACCGGCGATCGCATCGAATTGCCGGTGGGCGATCCGGGCCGGGCCGAGGCCGAACGGGAACTGATCTACGGCGTTCGGCCCGAGAGCTTTCACCTTGGCGGCGACGTGCCCATGACGGTTGAGGTCGTCGAGCCCACCGGCTCGGAGACCCATGTGGTGGCCAAGCTCGGTGAAACACCGGTGACCTGCGTCTTTCGCGAGCGCATCTCTGCGGGGCCGGGGGAGGAGATCCGGGTCTCGATCGATCGCGAAAGCGTTCATCTGTTCGATGCCGAGAGCGGGGAGCGCGTCTCGGTCTAGGTCAGGATTGCGGCGGCCTCGGGCGGATTTCCGCCATGCTGCAACGCTCCGGCGCGGCCGAGGCGTATCGACGAGGTCACGAAGGTGGACGCCGCTCGGCGGACCCTTCATCGGGAGAGAACACAGTCCGTGTGTTGACCAGGGAGGAAACACCATGACCATCAACCGCAGAACGCTTCTGCAAGGGGCGGCCGGGCTCGCCGCCGGCGCCGCCCTTGGCGGGCCGCTCGGAGCCGGACGGGCCTTCGCCCAGGGCTCGATGCCGAGTTTCACGCCGGAACCGGGCGCCTCGCTGCGGCTCCTGCGCTGGGTGCCGTTCGTCAGCGGCGAGGAAGAGGCCTTCAACGCCAACACCAAGGCGTTCACCGAGGCGACCGGCGTCGAAGTGCGCATCGACCAGGAAAGCTGGGAAGACGTCCGCCCGAAGGCCGCGGTCGCTGCCAATGTCGGCTCCGGCCCGGACATGGTCATGAGCTGGTTCGACGATCCGTTCCAGTATCCTGACAAGCTCGTCGACGTCAGCGATCTGGGCCAGGCGCTGGGCGATGCTTATGGCGGCTGGTACGACGGTCTTCGCGGCTACGCCACGACGACGGACGACAAGTTCATCGCCATTCCCCTCTGCGCCATCGGCAACGCGATCTGCTATCGCGACAGCCACATGAAGGCGGCGGGCTTCTCGGAGTTTCCGCAGGACACCGACGGCTTTCTGGAACTCTGCAAGGCGATGCAGTCCAACGGCACACCGGCCGGCTTCCCGCACGGCAAGGCCGTCGGCGACGGCAACAATTACGCCCACTGGCTCCTGTGGAGCCATGGCGGCAAGACCGTCGACGAGAACGGCAATGTCGCGATCAACAGCCCGGAGACCAAGGCTGCGATCGAATATGCCAAGCAGCTTTATGCGACCTTCATTCCCGGTACCGAGAGCTGGCTCGACATCAACAACAACCGCGCCTTCCTTGCCGAGCAGATCTCGCTGACCGCGAACGGCGTCTCGCTCTACTACGCCGCCCGCAAGGACCCGGAGATGGCCGAGATCGCCGAAGACATTCGCACCACCAACATGCCGATCGGGCCTGTCGGCGAATCCGTCGAACTGCACCAGACCTCGACGATCAACGTCTTCCAGCACACCCAGTATCCGGAAGCGGCCAAGGCCTACATCGCGTTCATGTTCCAGCCGGAGCAGTTCAACGCCTGGCTCGAAGGCGCCAGCGCCTATTGCTGCCAGCCGCTGAAGCAGTTCGCCGACAATCCGGTCTGGACGTCGAATCCCGTGCACGAGGCCTATGCCAACGCTTCGGCGAGCCTGCGGCCGAACGGCTATGCCGGCCCGCTGGGACCGGCATCGGCGGGCGTCATGGCCGACTACGTCCTCGTCGACATGTTCGCCGAGGCGGTCACCGGCCAGCGCTCGGCGGAAGAAGCGATCGCCAATGCCGAAAGGCGAATCGCGCGCTACTACCGCTGAGCTCAAAAAAGGCGCCGCCCCGATCAGGCGCGGCGCCGAACTAGCCCCCTCATCCTGAGCCTGTCGAAGGACGAGGGGGCGCATGGCGGCAATGGCGCCGTCACCCTCGTGGTTCGACAAGCTCACCATGAGGGTGACGGCCCGGGCTCATCACAAGGGTGACGGGCCAGCGCCTCCCGATTCACCGCGCAAGGAGCGGTCAGATATGGCCACCATCGACACGACAGGATCGCAGGCAGCCGGCGCCGCATCCGCGCGCCCGAACATCTTCCGTCGCTTCGTCGAAAGCCGCAACGGACTCGGCCTCCTGTTCATGCTGCCGGCGGCGGTCTTCCTGCTGTGCTTCCTGACCTATCCGCTGGGCCTCGGTGTCTGGCTCGGCTTTACCGATGCCTCGATCGGCCGTTCCGGCCAATGGATCGGCATCGAGAACTACAGCTGGCTGTTCGACGATCCGGTCTTCTGGCTGTCGGTCTACAACACGCTGCTTTATACGGTGGTCGCCTCAATCCTGAAGTTTGGGCTCGGCCTCTGGCTGGCGCTGATCCTGAACGAGCATCTGCCGTTCAAGACCTTCTTCCGGGCGATCATCCTGTTGCCCTGGGTGGTGCCGACGGTGTTGTCGGCGCTCGCCTTCTGGTGGATTTATGATTCGCAGTTCTCGATCATTTCCTGGGTGCTGATGGGATGGGGCTGGATCGACGAGCCGATCAACTTCCTCGGCGATCCGAATACCGCCCGCGCCTCGGTGATCGCCGCCAATGTCTGGCGCGGCATTCCCTTCGTTGCGATCTCGCTGCTCGCCGGGCTTCAGACCATCCCGCAATCGTTGAACGAGGCGGCGGCGCTCGATGGCGCGACCTCCTGGCAGCGCTTCACCAAGGTGACGCTGCCGCTCCTGACCCCGATCATCGCCGTGGTGATGACCTTTTCGGTGCTGTTCACCTTCACCGACTTCCAGCTTATCTACGTGCTGACCCGCGGCGGTCCCGTGAACGCGACGCATCTGATGGCAACGCTGTCGTTCCAGCGGGCGATCCCGGGGGGGCAGCTCGGTGAGGGTGCGGCGATTGCGGTGGCGATGATCCCGTTCCTGCTCGCCGCGATCCTGTTCTCCTTCTTCGGCCTGCAGCGGCGCAAATGGCAGCAGGGAGGCGGTGACTGATGCTCGTCGCCGTTCCCGAGCCCACACCAGTCTTTCGGAGCTTCACGCGATGAGTGAGAAGACCGTCGCCGACCGCGCCATCCTCGACAAGGTGAAGCGCGCCGCCCTCCACGACGATTCGGAGGGAATGGACCAGTTCAACACGTTGCCGCGCCGGATCTTCGTCGTCTATCTGCCGCTCGCCTGCTTCGTCTTCGTGCTGCTCTTCCCGTTCTACTGGATGGCGATCACGGCGGTTAAGCCGGACGCCCAGCTGACGAATTACGAGGAATACAGCCCGTTCTGGGTGGTCGGCCCGACGCTGGAGCATATCGAATATCTTCTGTTCGAGACCTCCTATCCCGGCTGGCTGTGGAACACGATGCTGGTCGCCATTGCCTCGACCTTCATCTCGCTCTTCGCATCGGTCTTTGCCGCCTATGCGATCGAGCGCATCCGCTTCACAGGCGCCCGGGTCACGGGGCTGATGATCTTCCTCGCCTATCTCGTGCCGCCCTCGATCCTGTTCATTCCGCTCGCCTTCATCGTCTTCCAGGTGGGCATCTTCGATTCGCGCCTGGCGCTGATCCTGACCTATCCGACATTCCTCATCCCGTTCTGCACCTGGCTGCTGATGGGCTATTTCCGCACCATTCCGTTCGAGCTAGAGGAGTCCGCACTGGTCGACGGGGCGACGCGCTGGCAGATCCTGACAAAGGTCATCCTGCCGCTGGCGGTGCCGGGCCTGATCTCTGCCGGCATCTTCGCCTTCACCCTCTCCTGGAACGAGTTCATCTACGCGCTCACCTTCATCTCGTCGTCTGAGAACAAGACGGTCCCAGTCGGCGTTCTGACCGAACTCGTGCGCGGCGACATCTACGAATGGGGGGCGCTAATGTCCGGGGCGCTGCTCGGCTCCCTGCCGGTCGTGATTCTCTATTCCTTCTTCGTCGACTACTACGTGTCCTCGATGACGGGCGCGGTGAAGGAGTAGGTCGAGACGGGACATCGTCGCTCCCGGCTCTATTGTGCGGCGCAAGCTTGACAGGCTCGCCGGCAGCCCTCATTCCCCCGCGACCCGAATGGTTTCGGAAGAATTACGGAGTGATGAAATGGCAATGGCGCTGGTCTTTCCAGGGCAAGGCAGCCAGGCCGTGGGCATGGGGCGGTCGCTTTTCGACACCTACGTCGAAAGCCGCGCCGTCTTTCAGGAAGTCGACGAAGCGCTGGGCGAGAAGCTCTCGAGCCTGGTTTTCGAAGGGCCTGAAGACCGGCTGACCCTGACGGAAAACGCCCAGCCGGCGCTGATGGCGGTCTCCGTGGCCGCGATGCGTGCGCTGCAGGCGGAAGGCTTTCTGATCAGGGAGGCGGATTTCGTCGCCGGCCATTCGTTGGGCGAATATTCCGCTCTCGCAGCGGCAGGTGCGCTCGGCGTGGCCGAGACCGCCCGTCTCCTGCGGCTGCGCGGCCAGGCCATGCAGGCGGCTGTGCCGGCGGGCGAGGGCGCGATGGCCGCGATCCTCGGTCTCGACGCCGAGGCCGTCGGCGCGCTGTGCGCCGAGGCGGCCGAAGGTGAGGTTCTCTCCCCGGCCAACGACAATGGCGGCGGTCAGATCGTGATTTCCGGCTCCGCCGCGGCTGTCGCCCGTGCCGTCGCCAAGGCGCCGGAGGCCGGGGCCAAGCGCGCGATTCCGCTCACCGTCTCCGCGCCCTTCCATTGCAGTCTCATGGCGCCTGCCGCCGAGCGCATGGCAGATGCGCTGCAGATGACGCGGATCGCGGCGCCGGCGGTTCCGGTGGTTTCGAACGTGACGGCGCTTCCGACCACGGATCCGGCGGAAATCCGCGTGCGCCTGATCGATCAGGTGACCGGCGTCGTGCGCTGGCGCGAGAGCATGGAATATCTTGCCGAGAACGGTGTGACCGAGATCGTCGAGGTCGGCAGCGGCAAGGTCCTGAGTGGCCTCGCCAAGCGGATCGACAAGCGTCTGTCGGCGCAGGCGATCGGGACGGCCGAAGCCGTCAAGGCGTTTGCAGGAGGGCGCGCCGGCTGATCGCCCGCAGACCCGAAACGCAAAGACAAGAACGAGGCCCGCAACGGTGCCAGTGGGGAAGCAACCATGTTCGACTTGACCGGCCGCAAGGCTCTGATCACCGGGGCGACCGGCGGCCTCGGCGAAGCGATCGCCAAGGCGCTGCATGCGCAGGGCGCCACGGTGGGCCTCCATGGGACGCGGCGCGAAAAGCTCGAGGAACTGGCCGCCTCGCTGGGGGAACGCGCGATCGTGCTGCCCGCCAACCTTTCGGATCGCGATGACCAGACGGCGCTTGCGGAAAAGGCCGATGGCGAACTCGGCGGGGTCGACATCCTCGTCAACAATGCCGGCATCACCAAGGACGGTCTGTTCGTGCGCATGTCGGACGCCGACTGGGATAGCGTTCTCGAGATCGACCTCACCGCCGCTTTCCGTCTCACCCGTGGTCTGACCCATCCTATGATGCGCCGCCGTTTCGGGCGAATCATCAACATCACCTCCATCGTCGGCGTGACGGGCAACCCGGGTCAGGCGAATTATTGCGCCGCCAAGGCCGGCATGATCGGTTTTTCCAAGTCGCTCGCCCAGGAGATCGCCTTGCGCGGCGTGACCGTGAATTGCATCGCGCCCGGCTTCATTTCCAGCGCCATGACGGATAAGCTGAACGACAAGCAGAAGGACGCGATCATGGGCGCAATCCCCATGAAGCGGATGGGAGAAGCGGCCGATATCGCCGCCACGGCCGTGTTTCTGGCGTCCGAGGAGGCTGGATACGTCACGGGTCAAACCATTCACGTCAACGGCGGAATGGCGATGATCTGAGGTTGGGGGAACATTACGCCGCGCTCGGACTATTGGCGGGGGCACGCGGCCGTGATAGTCGCGGCGCCACCAGAAATTTCGGGCGTAAGCCAAAACGCGGCAGCCACCCCGGCGCTCGCCGCTTGATAAAACGGCGCCTCACGTCTAACGAGGCGACAAACGTCATCGCAGCAGAGGAATGACAATGAGCGATACCGCCGAGCGAGTGAAGAAGATCGTCGTCGAGCATTTGGGCGTCGAGCAGGAAAAGGTCACCGAGAACGCCAGCTTCATCGACGATCTCGGGGCGGACAGCCTCGACACGGTCGAGCTGGTGATGGCGTTCGAGGAAGAGTTCGGCGTCGAGATCCCCGACGACGCGGCGGAGACGATCCTCACCGTCGGCGACGCCGTGAAGTTCATCGAGAAGAACCAGGCCTGACCCGCTCCGTCGCGGTCCATCTGTCTGGTACATAGAGCCGATATGAGACGAGTTGTCATAACCGGCGTCGGCATGGTCACACCGCTGGGCGCCGGCGCTCCCGTCACCTGGAAGCGGCTTCTGGCTGGTGAAAGCGGGGCGGCGAAGATCGAGAACTTCGAAGTTTCCGATCTCGCCTGCCAGATCGCCTGCCAGATTCCGCGTGGCGACGGCCATGACGGAACCTTCAATCCCGACCAGTGGATGGAGCCCAAGGAGCAGCGCAAGGTCGACGATTTCATCGTCTACGCCGTCGCTGCCGCCGCGGAGGCGCTCGACGATGCCGACTGGCATCCCGAGTCCTACGAGGATCAGATCGCTTCGGGTGTTCTGATCGGTTCCGGCATTGGCGGCCTGCAGGGTATCGAGAAGACGGCGCTGGTGCTCAACGAGCGCGGGCCGCGACGGGTCTCGCCCTTCTTCATCCCCGGCAGTCTGATCAATCTCGCCTCCGGGCACGTGTCGATCCGCAACAAGCTGAAGGGACCGAACCATTCGGTCGTGACCGCCTGTTCGACCGGCGCCCATGCGATTGGCGATGCGAGTCGGCTGATCGCTTTGGGTGATGCGGACGTGATGGTCGCAGGTGGCGCCGAGTCGCCCGTCTGCCGCCTGTCCGTGGCGGGCTTTGCGGCGTGCAAGGCGCTTTCGACCCATTTCAACGAGGACGCCAAGCGCGGTTCGCGGCCCTATGACCGGGATCGCGACGGCTTCGTCATGGGCGAGGGTGCCGGGATCGTCGTCCTCGAAGAACTCGAGCATGCCAAGGCCCGCGGCGCGCGGATCTATGCCGAGATCATCGGCTACGGCCTGTCGGGCGACGCCTACCACATCACGGCTCCGGCCGAGGATGGCGACGGCGCCTTCCGCTGCATGTCGGCGGCCCTGAAGCGCGCCGGGATCACGGCGGCCGATCTCGACTACGTCAATGCCCACGGCACGTCGACGCCGATGGGCGACGAGATCGAGCTTCGGGCCTTCGAACGGCTCGTGGGCGACAGCGCGTCGAAGATCACCATGTC
The DNA here is from genome assembly GCF_024359545.1 of Jiella marina. Lineage (GTDB taxonomy): Bacteria > Pseudomonadota > Alphaproteobacteria > Rhizobiales > Rhizobiaceae > Jiella. Next base: position 98,221 of record NZ_JAKQZG010000006.1, on the reverse strand, counting down.
GTCGACGAAATCGGCGATCGGTCATCTGCTCGGAGCCGCCGGCTCCGTGGAGGCCATCTTCTCGGCACTGGCGATCCGCGACAATGTCGCGCCACCGACCCTCAATCTCGACAATCCCTCCGTCGAGACGCAGATCGACCTGGTGCCGCACAAGAAGAAGGAGAAGGAGATCAACACGGTCTTGTCGAACTCCTTCGGCTTCGGAGGCACCAACGCCTCTCTCGTCATGAGTCGATACGCACAGTAGAAGTCCCGCCCGCCACGCCGGATGGTGCAGCGGGCGGAACGTATGAGTTCGGGAACGCGGGCCATGGCCGATCTGAAGCTTTTCTATGCGCCTGGCGCATGTTCGCTCGCCTCCCACATTGCGCTGGAAGAAGCTGGCGCCGATTTCGAAGCGGTGCGGGTCGATTTTCGCGCGAATGAGCAACGTTCGCCCGGTTATCTCGCCATCAATCCGAAGGGCCGGGTTCCGGCCCTCGTGGTTGGCGAGGACGTCATCACCGAGAATCCGGCAATCCTGCGCTATGTCGCGCGGGCATTTCCCCAAGCGGGTTTGTGGCCTTCGGACGCACTGGATGATGCCCGCTGTGCCGAGTGGCTGGCCTTTCTGTCCTCGAGCGTGCACCCGTCCTATGCCCACATCCGTCGTCCCGAGCGCTATGCGAGCGACGAGGCCGGGCGTCAGGACGTCGTCGCGACGGGGCTGCGTTCGGCGCGCGAATTCTGGGAGATGGTCGAGCGCAAGCTTGAAGCGCGCTCGGGACAATGGGCGATGGGTGGGGACTATTCGGTGGTCGACCCCTACCTTCTCGTGTTCTGGACCTGGGGGAATGGTTCGGTCTTGGCCTACGACATGGCAGCCGATTTCCCCGCCTGGACGGCCCATGCCCGCCAGATGACCGGGCGTCCGGCGGTTAGGCGCGTGTTTGAGCGCGAAGGCCTGACGCTCCCCGCCTGACCGGTCGCGTTGCGTTGCCTCTCTCGCCAAGCCGTCCGGTCTTTCGCCACAATGCCATGATGGCAGAAACCGAAGACGCCATGAGGGGCACGGAGGAGTTTCGGTGAGCGATTATCACCCGGAAGACGCAAGCCAGGAGCAGCGGGGATACAAGGGGCGGTCCTTCAAGCCGACGCCGGCGCCGGCTCCGCCGAAGCGTTCGCGCCACGCCCGCAACCAGCTCGTGATCTTCCTGAATTTCTGCCTTTCCGCGGCGCTGTTCCTCATGCTCGCGGTTGGTGCGGTCCTGTATTGGGGCCACTACCAATTCAACGCGCCCGGCCCGCTTCAGCAGGAGGCGACATACGTGGTGCCGCGCAGCACCGGTGTGCAGGCGATCGCAAGCGGCCTGGAGCGCGAGGGGATCATTTCCAACGCCGAGGTCTTCGAATACGGCGTCCGGCTCGCCGGGACCGCCGGCGAATTGCAGGCTGGCGAATTTGCCTTCGCGCCCGGGACCTCGATGCGCCAGGTGATGGAGAAGCTCAGAAGCGGCGATTCCATCATGCACTCGATCACCATCCCGGAAGGATGGACCGTCCATCGCGCTTACGAGCGTATCGCCGCCTCGCCGGTTCTGACCGGTGACATGCCGGACATGGTGCCGGAGGGCACGCTGCGGCCGGACACCTACCTGGTCCAGCGCGGAACTCCGCGCAAGGAAGTGGTCCGGCAGATGCGTGCTGCGCAGGAAAAGCTTGTGGCAGAGATCTGGGAAGGTCGCGACGAGGACCTGCCCCTGCAGGATGTCGGCCAGTTTCTGACGCTCGCCTCCATCGTCGAGCGCGAAACCGGCATCGGCGGGGAACGCCCGCACGTCGCCTCGGTCTTCATCAACCGGCTGCGCCAGGGCATGCGGCTCGATTCCGATCCGACCTTTCTCTACGGCGTCTATGGCGGCGAAGGGAAGCCCTCCGGCCAGCCGGTGACCCAGTCCGACAAGGACAGCGAGACGCCCTACAACACCTACAAGATCAAGGGTCTCCCCCCAGGGCCCATCGCCAATCCGGGCCGGGCTGCGCTGGAGGCAGTGGCCCATCCTCTGGAGACGGACGATCTGTTCTTCGTTGCTGACGGCACGGGCGGCCACGTGTTCTCCAAGACGCTGAGAGAGCACAACAACAACGTCGCCAAATATCGCGAGATCGAGCGGCAGCGCCGGGCCGAGGCCGAAGCGGCCGGCGAGGGCGATAGCGAGTAGCGACCACGGGCTCCCGCGTCTCCCCCGGCGGGGCGGCCTTGATCCGGCGATCGGAATCGTTCAAGCCGCTGGTGCCGATCGCAATGGCTGCGCGCCATGCCGTGATGCGGCGGAACTCGGAGGCCCATCGATGGCAGTCAGAAGCATGACAGGGTTCGCGCGGGTCGAGGCCGAGACCGCCGCCGGGTCCTTCGTCTGGGAGATCCGTTCGGTCAACGGCAAGGGTCTGGACCTCCGGCTCAGGCTGCCCCAGGGGCTCGAACAGCTGGAAGCGGAACTGCGCCGTCGACTCGCATCGGAAGTCACCCGCGGGAGCCTCCAGGCGAACCTTCAGTGGCGCCGGGATACGGGCGCACCCGCTCTCACCGTGAACGAAGCGATGCTGCAGCAGGTGCTCGCCATGTCCGGCCGGCTCGTGGCGGACGGGCACGCTGCTCCCCCCACTGCCGATGGTCTCCTCGCCATCAAGGGCATCGTTGATCTGGCCGACGAAGATCTCGACGAGACCGCACTCGCAGCCCGCAACGCCGCGATCGTGGAAAGTTTTGGCGAGGCCGTCTCGCGCCTTGTCCAATCGCGGCTGAGCGAGGGGGCGGCGCTGAGCGAAACCCTGTCCGGGCGGCTCGCAGAGATCGGCCAGCTGGTCGACCGGGCCGACGCCGATCCGGCGCGCTCCACCCAGGCCATCCGGCAGCGGCTGAAGGACCAGGTCGCCGAACTGATGGCGACCGACGACCGTTTCGACGAGGCGAGGCTGCACCAGGAAGCGGCGCTTCTGGCTGCGCGCGCCGACATCCGCGAGGAGATCGACCGGCTGCGCGCCCATGTGGCCGCTGCGGCCGAACTTCTCGCCCAGGGCGGCGCGATCGGTCGCAGGCTGGATTTTCTTTCGCAGGAATTTCACCGCGAATCGAATACGATCTGCTCGAAATCCAACGCGGCCTCTCTGACGGCGATCGGCCTCGAACTGAAGGTCATTGTCGATCAGTTCCGCGAGCAGGTACAGAACATCGAATGACACTCGCCTCCACGCTTACCACCGTTCCCGCCATCGCCCGGCGGGGCATGATGCTCATCCTTTCCTCGCCTTCCGGCGCGGGCAAGTCGACCATCGCCCGCAATCTTCTGGAACTCGACAAGAGCTTCTCGCTCTCGGTCAGCGTCACCACGCGGCCGCGCCGCACCAGCGAGATCGACGGCGTGCACTATCGGTTCGTCGACCGCACGGAGTTCGAGCAGATGCGCGCCGGCGGGGCTTTGCTCGAATGGGCGGAGGTGCACGGCAATTTCTACGGCACCCCTCGGGCCGCCGCCGAGAAGGCGATGCTGGAAGGCCGCGACATGCTCTTCGACATCGACTATCAGGGCGCCATGCAGCTTCAGGAGCAGATGAAGGAAGACATCGTCTCGATCTTCATCCTGCCGCCCTCGATGGAAGAGTTGCGCGCTCGCCTCCTGCGCCGGGCGGAAGACTCCGGCGATACGATCGCCGTTCGCATGCGCAATGCGCGCGTCGAGATCGAGCGCTGGCGCGACTACGACTATGTGGTGGTCAACGACGATCTGGACCGGTCCTTCTCCGCCGTCCGGTCGATCATCACCGCCGAGCGCCTGCGCAGGGACCGCTTGCCGGGGCTGGAAGCGTTCACGGATCATCTCCTCGCGGAAGAGATCGGCTGAGAGGGCGGCGCGCCCTCTCGTCACAGCGTATTGGCGATCCGCACGAACTCGCCGACCGACAGCGTCTCGGCGCGGCGGGTCGGCTCGATCCCGGCCTTCGTCAGAAGCGCTTCGCCGCCGAGGCTCTTCAGGCTCTGCCGCAGCATCTTGCGCCGCTGACCGAAGGCGGCGGCTGTCACGCGTTCGAGTGCCTTCAGATCGGCAGGCTCCGGCTCGGGGTTCGGGCGAAGCTGCACGATCGAGGAGGTGACCTTGGGCGGCGGTGTGAAGGCGGATGGTGACACGTCGAACAGAATCTGCGAGCGCGCCCGCCAGCCGGCAAGAACGCCGAGCCGTCCGTAGTGGTCGCTTCCGGGCGCGGCCACGATGCGCTGGGCGACCTCTTTCTGGAACATCAGCGTCAGGCTTTCCCAAAGCGGCGGCCAGGTCTCGGAGGTCAGCCAGTTGAGAAGAAGCTGGGTGCCGACATTGTAGGGCAGGTTGGCGACGATCTTGATCGGCTTGCCTTCGGCCAAGGCCGCAAGATCAACACTGAGCGCATCTGCCTTTTGGATATCGAGCCGGCCTGGATAGTGGGCGGCGATCTCTTCCAGCGCGGCAAGGCAGCGCTCGTCCTTTTCGATCGCGACGACCTTGCGGGCGCCCTCGGCGAGGAGCGCGCGCGTCAGTCCGCCGGGGCCGGGACCGACCTCCACGACCGTACAGGCGTCGAGAGGCAGGGCCTGCCGGGCGATCCGGCCGGTCAGATTGAGATCGAGAAGGAAGTTCTGGCCGAGGCTCTTCTTCGGTGCGAGCCCATGCCTATCGATGACTTCCCGAAGCGGCGGAAGACCGTCGGAGGCTGCGCTCAAGAGGGCCGGACTCCGCTTTCGATCGCGGCCATCTTGGCCGCAAGCGCGATGGCGGCGCGAAAACTGTCCGGACGTGCGTGGCCGGAGCCGGCGATGTCGGCGGCGGTGCCGTGATCGGGCGAGGTGCGGATGATCGGCAGGCCGAGGGTGACGTTGACCGTCTCGTCGAAGGCGAGCGTCTTCGCCGGGATCAGCGCCTGGTCGTGATACATGCAGATCGCCACATCATAGCGCCGGCGGGCTTCGGCGTGGAACATGGTGTCACCGGGCAGGGGCCCGAAAGCGTCGATGCCCTCTGCGACCAGTTGGTCCACGGCCGGTCGGATCACCGCTTCGTCCTCTTCGCCGATCGCGCCCTTTTCGCCGGCATGCGGGTTGAGCCCGGAGACCGCGAGCCGCGGGCGCGCGATGCCCAGCCTGCGGCGATAGTCGTGATCGGTGATGCGGCAGGTCTCGACGATGAGCGCCGTCGTCAACTGGCGCGGGACTTCGACGAGCGGAATGTGGATCGTGACCGGAACGCAGGAAAGCTCCGGTCCCGTCAGGAGCATGACGGGCTTGATCGGCGCGCCGGTCTTCGTGGCGCAGAGATCGGCGAGATATTCGGTGTGGCCGGGATGCCGGAAACCGATATCGTAGAGCGCCTTCTTGTCGATCGGTCCAGTCACGATCGCCGAGGCTTCGCCTTCGAGCACATAGGCGGTCGCCCGATCGATCGCCTCGACCGTGCCGGCGCCATTGGCCGGATCGATCACGCCCGGGGTCTCGGCCTGCCGGTTCACGAGCGGCAGGATCGCCAGTTCGCCGGCTCCGACCGAAGCCAGATCTCCGGGTGAAGTGATGGGGTGAAGTCGCACGGTCTCGGCAAGGCCCAGCCGCCTGGCTCGAGCCACGAGCATGTCGGGGTCGCAAAGGACGAAGAGCGGAGGCAGATCAGCCCCCGCTCTGGCCTTGATATCGAGGACGATGTCCGGCCCGACGCCCGAGGGCTCGCCGAGCGTCACCGCAAGCGGCTTCGGCCCGCCGCCCATGGCAGGCTTCACCGTCATTTGCGGATGATCTGGGCCTGTTCGCGGAGCTTCTTCAGAAGCTCCTTGTCGGGGCCGGATCCCTCCTTGCCGAGCTTCTCGAGGTCGCGCGACTGGAAGACCATGGCGGCCGCCACGTCGTCGGACACCTGACGGCTGTCGCACACGGCGATGAACTCGACGCCCCGCTCTGTCTCCTTGACCGGCGTGGTGCGGCCGACGGCGGTGTTCTGGATGTCGTCCTTCCACTGGGGAGGCAGCTGCGGCTGGGCGACCCGGCCGAGCTCACGCACCGTCACGTCGCGCAGGGCCTTGGCGGTCTCGTAGGTCTGCGGGCAGGACTGAAAGCGCGAGCGCATGCCCTGGGCTTCGCGCTTGCGCTGGGACATGAGCTTGCCGCGCTGCCCGTCTGGGATCACGAAGATCACCTGCTGGAGCGTGTATTCGGTCGTGGAGGGTTTCTCGCCGCCCTGTGCGAGCATGCGCTGGACCACATCCTGTTCGGAAAGCCGTTCGTTGCTGCGCATGCTGGCCTGAACCGCCTGTCCCCAGCCCATCTGGACGCGGATGTAATCCTTGAAGGCGCTGGCCGAGAATCCGGCCTGGGAGAGGACCTGGGTGAGCTGCGCCTGGGTCAGCTTGTTGTCGGCGGCGAACTTGGCAAAGGCGGCATCGACGGCCTGATCGGGTATGTCGATCCGGCGCCGACGCATCTCCTGCGTCTTGAGGGCCTCGTCGATCAGCTCTTCCGTGGCCTTCTTCGTCAGATTGCCACCCTCGCGGCGCAATTTGAGAAAGGCCGCCCGCTGGCGGATCTGGTAGGTCGTGATCGGCTCCCGATTCACCACCACGGCCACTTCCGACGCCGCCCGGGCCGGGGCGGCCCAGAGCCCGACGCTGTCAGGTGCTGCGGCGCTCAGGGCAGCCACGGCCGCCACTGCGTACATCAATCGGCGCAACATCATGCAGAACTTCGCTCCCATCGTCTTTCGTGCGGTGCATTTGCCGGCGGTCAGGTCCGTCAGCCGATCTCGGCACCTGTTTCATGCGTGTAAGTCACTTCTTCCCTGTGGGGAAGGGTAGCCTACGCGACGCACCCGAAATCAATGCCTTGGTGTCTAACACGAAAGCTTTGGCGAAACCGTGGTCGGTCGGCATGGATCGCCCGACGGGCGATCAGCCGTTGATGTCGTAGGGCTTGCCGAACTCGGTGATCGTTCTCAAGCCGATCTTGAACCGAAAGGTCTGGGACGAGGAGCCGTCGACATTGTACTGATCGTTCTCGTCCTCGAACGAAACGAGCAGGCTGAAGCACTCGTCGGCATAGCCGACCGCGACGCCGTGCCGGATGACGGAATTCTCGTCGACGTCGTATCCGATCGTTCCGTAGGCGGTCCAGTTCTCGGCAAATTTCAGCGCGACGCCGGCACTCACCTGGCTGCGATCGTCGGCAGAGCCGTAGTCGGGCTGGGGCGCCATGTAGGAATAGGACACGAAGCCCTCGGTGAGAGCCGTTTCCCAGGTTCCGTAGAGATCGGCGCGACGAAGCGCGAAGCTCTCCTCGTCGAAGCGGCCCTGTGTGCCCACGCTGATGCCGGACGGTGTGCCGAACGACAGGGAACCGACATAGTCCGAGCGGTCGGTTTCCAGACCCGAATCGTTGCCAACCAGGGTCAGATCCGGCTGGGCGTAGGAGTTCAGGCCAGCGAGATGATACGACTGGCCGACAACCGCATCGATCGAGTAGCCGCCGTAGAACGCGCCGGCATAGCGCAGGCCGACATTGGCGCGCGTGCCGCCCTCGATTCGATCGTAACCGGTGAACTTGTCGAGTGAGAACAAATTGCCGGTGTTGAAGGCGAGCGTCTTGGAATCCTCGTTCGGCAAAAAGCCGAGCTGCGTTTCGTCGGGGCGAACGATGATCTGGCCGATGGGCTCGATGACGTGGCTCGAAGTGGCCGTCTGGATAAGATAGGGATAGCGCGCCTCGAGAGCCGCCGTCGCCATGCCGCGGGTGCCGTCATCGTCGACGGAGACGGCGCCGAAGCGCGTGAGGACCGGGCCCGGATAGTTTTCGAGAAACGCGCCGTCGCTGGACATGTCTGCGGTGTAGACGTCGCCGCGGACCGAGGCGATCGGTGTCAGCACCAGCCCCACCGGCAGAACGTAGCTGTTGCGCCATTCGGCCGACGCCGTCGCACGCGTATAGCGGCCTTCGAGTCCTTCATAGCGCAAGAGGTCGGGGCGGTAGCGATTGCCGGTGGTCGGGATGAGGCAATCGTCTTCTTCCGTGCCGCCTCGGAAGGCGGTGGCGCAGAGGCGCGAGACTGCATCGTCGTCCCGGTAGAGCGAGGCGACGTTCAAATCGAGCTTCACTTCGCCGCCAAGGGCCGACTCCTGCTCGATCCGCTCATAGTCGAAGGAGGGCAGGAGGTAGGGCTGCTGATCCGTCAGTTCGGGGTTGGTCGACTGATAGTCGAACTTCTCGGCCCGAAGATCGAAGAAGCTCTGGTTGCTGAGTCCGGTCAGGTAGACTTCCGAGGTGTGGATCGTGTCGGAGTAGCCCTCGATACCGTAGGTCGAGGAGAAGTTCTCGTCGCTCTGCAGGAGCAGGTCCCAGCCGAAGGTCCAGTCCGGCGACAGGGCGAACTTGCCGGTCGAGCCGATCATGCCGCGCTCTTTATTGGCAAAGTCGGGCGAGATCCGCTCCAGGACGCCGTTGTCGTAGACGTTGTCGCCGGCGAACTCGCCCGGATCCTGCTGGACGATGCCCGCCGTCTTCAGGGTGAAGATGCCGTTCTCGAAGGCCTGGCGATATTCCGCCTCGGCCAGAAAGCCCTGCTGGGTGTAGTAGGTGCCGGCGAGCGTGACGTCGTTGCTGTCGGACAGCGCGATGAAATACGGGATCCGGAGCCCGTAGCCGAGATCGTCCGACTGTTTGAATTCCGGCGTCAGGAAGCCGGATTTCCGCTTCACCGTTGGGTCTGGCGCCTGGAAATAGGGAAGGTAGGCGATCGGCGCGCCGAAGAGTTCGAAACGGGCGCCGTAATAGCGGACCAACTTCTCGTTCTGGTTCCAGACGATCTTGCGCGCCTTGACCTGCCACAGCGGTGCGCGCTCGGGATTCTCGCGGCAGGGTTCGCAGGCGGTGTAGACGCCCTGTTCCAGCACCACGGTGTCGCCGTTCTCGCGAGTCGCCTGGGCGGCAGCGAAGCGTGTGTTGTCGGGCGTCTCGATCCGCAGTGCCTGGACGAAGCCGTCCCGGAAGTCGTCAGTGATGTCGACCTGATCGGCGTAGACGCGATTCCCGTCCGGTTGTTGCAGTTCTACATCGCCGACAGCGATGAGACGCCGCGTTCTCTGGTTGTAGATGACCTGCTGTGCAACGAGCTTGTAGGCGCCATAGTCGATCTGCACGCCACCGGCAGCCGTGACCACGCCGCCCCCGGTGTCATAGGTGACGGTGTCCGCTTCCAGGAACAGCTGCGCGTCCTGCTGGGACGCCACGACCCTGTCAGGAAGCGACGACTGTGCTTGAGCAAGACCGGGCGTAAAAGCCAGAAACAACGCCGATCCGGCCAGAATCGGGACGGATGTCGGCAAAGTGCCGCAAGCGCGCGAAAGCCATGCGCAAGTCCCCCTCGCTATCATCGTTCACCCATCCTCCTGGTGGAGCAGGATCGTTACCCCCAACAATCCCGCGCCCACGACCGGAAACCACGCTGCCAGGACGGGCGGCACGATGTCGTTGCTGCCCAGCGCCCTGGCGAGGAACGTTACCACGTACAGCATGAAACCCGCCAGCACGCCACCCGCGATCGTGCGTCCGGATTGTCCGGTTCTTGAGAACCGTGTCGCAACTGTCGCAGCGACCAGCGTCATGGCGATGAAAAGGGCCGGACGCGCGAGCAGCGAGTGGTATTGCATGGCGAAGGCCATCGAATTGAGGCCGAGGCTCGCGGCCACCTCGATTTTCGCGCCGAGCGACCAGATCGAGATCGTCTCCGGATCGGTGACGCGCTGTTCGATATACTCCGGACGAAGCGTCGTCGGCAGCCGGTACTCCTGCGGATAGGAGGGCGGATATCCGATCCGCGTGACACGCGGCGAAAACAGCCGCCATTGGCGATCGTCGAGCACGGCGCGATTGGCGTCGATGCGAAACGCGATGAAGCCTTTTTCGTCGAAGACGAAGGCGCTGACGCCGCGCAACTCGGTCCCGCCCATGGCAGCCGAGGCGCCGCCGATGATCGAGCGGACATCGCCGCTGTTCTGTCTGAGCCAGATGGTCTCTCCCCTCGAATTCGAGGACGAACCACCGAAGACATCGGTTTCGATCAGGTCCGCCTGCGCCTTCGCGTAGGCGGCGAGCGGATTGTAGACGAAGGTCGCCACGAGACCGAGAAGGGCGGAGCCGGCGATGAACGGCAACAGGATCTGCCAGATCGAAACACCTGCCGCCCGGGCGACGACCAGTTCCAGCTTCCGGTTGAGGTTGAGCAGCGTGAAGATCGAGGCGAACAGCACGATGAAGGGGAAGGCCTGCTCGATGAAAGCGGGGACCCTCAGGGCCGAAAACAGTGCGGCGCTTTCGAAGCCAAGCTCGGCCACCCGGCCGCGGCGGCTCAGCTCGATCATGTCGATCAGATAGATCAGTGCCGAGATCGCCAGGAGCGTCGAGAGGAAGCTGACCAGATAGAGGCGAAAGAAATAGCGGTTGAGGGTCCAGTTCTTCATCATTGCCCGGCCCCTCCGGCTGCCGCGCGCCTGGGGACGAAGAGCCGCTTCACCCGGACCGTCACGTCCTCGATCCCGTCCACGAACCAGCGATACACCGCCCAGTGCGTGATATCGGCATTCGACCAGATGAGATAGCTGTCGAGGACGATCGCGCTCAGCGGCAGGAGGAAGGAAATGAAGACCCAGATCGCACTGGATTCGATCTGGGAAATGGCGACAAAACCGGCAGCCTTCAGGCCGAGTCCGCCGATCAGTCCCAGCGTCATGGCCGCGCTGCTCGCTTCCCGGTTCGTTCGTGGATGCGCTGCCACCACGACGGCCCATAGCGCGAAGGCGATGACATAGAGCCAGTTCGTCATCCGCTCCGTCAATTCCTCGGTGAACGAGGACGGATCGTCCCGATAGAGGCTGTCCGCCGGATCGGGGGAGATCAGTTCGGAGGTCGAGCGTTCCGAAGAGCGGGTCCAGTCACCGCCGGAGGCCGGCCTGAGATCGGCGAGGTCGAAGGCGTAGGACTGGAATTCGATCACCGAGACGGCGTTGTCGCTCAGATTGCGCCGATGAAGCTGCCCGTCCCCGAGAAGCAGGAGCGAACGGCCGTTCTCTTCGCTGATGCGCGCTTCGCGGGCGAAATAGATGAGTTCGGCCTTCGGGTCGCGGGTGTCGGCGATGAACAGGCTTTCGATCGAGGATCCGCGCGCCTCGCCGATCGAAAGCTGCAGCCCGTCCTGCACGCGCTCGAAGCGGCCCGGCTGCAGGAACAGCGTGATCGTGTCGGCATTGATCGCGCGAATGCCGTTCTGAAAGCCGCGCGCCGACATCGGACCGACGACATGGGCCACGAGAAGAACGAAGATGCCGCCGAGAAGACCGAGAATCACGATCGGCCGGGCTACCAGACCCGGTGACGCTCCCGAGGCGGCCATCACGGCGCGCTCGGAATCGGCATTGAGACCGTTCAGGGCCTGAACGGCGCCAATCAGAATGGCGAAGGGCACGACACCTGCGGCCAGATCGGGCAGAAGCATCAGCGCGATCCAGAAGACGTTGCCCGCGGCCGATGCGGTCGACTTCACGATGTCGATCCGCGACAGGGCCTGCACGATCCAGACGATCAGCACCAAGGACGCCAGGGTGCCCAGGGAATAGGAAAGCGCGCGCCGGAAGACATAGCGTTCGAGAAGCGTCATGATGGTCGGCGCTCGGTTCGCAAGAAGCGGCTCTCCGGATTGTTGTCTGGCGGACCGACCGCATATCCGCCCGCAGTCGCCGTGTCGAGGCGATGCTGCCGCCTACCTCTGTCGAGGCATCTGGGCGCCCCCTCGCATCGCCGGGAGAAACTATGCCGCAGCTTGGCTAAAGAAGGGCGAAGCAGCGTGGTTAAGAAGGGATGAAGGAGGCGTTCGGCGAACGCACTCTTGCAAACTGCGCGTGGGCGATCAAATTTGCGGCAGTTTCGGGTCGCGCGCAACGCTGCCGGCTCAGACCCCTCAGGAGATATCATGGCAAAGCTTCCGAAGATCGAATTCGCCCCCCTCGACAGTGCTGCAACCGGCGTGATGGTGATCCTGGCCGGCGAGGGGAGCGCCGTCTCGTCGAAGCTGCCGGAGGCCTTGCGCGACATGGTGGCGAAGGCCGCCGAGATCGCCAAGTTCAAGGGCAAGAGCCTGTCGACCCTCGATCTGATCGCGCCTTCGGGTATCGAGGCCGAGCGCCTGCTCGTCGTCGGGACCCATGCCAAGGAGCCGGCGAGCGAGGAGGACTGGCTGAAGCTCGGCGGTACGGTTCTCGCCAAGACCAAGGGTGCGACTGCGGTCACCATTCGCTGCGAAATGGCGGACGGGGCCGGAGTTTCCGCTGCCGATGTCGCCCGGATGGCAAGCGGCGCCACGCTTCGCGCCTATGATTTCGACCTCTACAAGACGAAGAAGGGCAAGAAGGACGAGGACGAGGAGGACAAGAGTGCCGACGAGCCGGCGACGCTGACCTTCGCGACGGCCGATGTCGATGCGGCCAAGGCCGTCTATGCCGACGAAGAGGCGATCGCGGCCGGCACGATGCTCGCCCGCGATCTCGTCAACGAGCCGGCGAACACGCTGGGCCCGGTCGAGTTCGCCGACCGCATCAAGGAACTCTCCAAGGTCGGCGTCGATGTCGAGATCCTCGGCGAGCCGGAATTGAAGGCGCTGAAGATGAATGCGCTCCTGGGTGTCGCCCAGGGCTCGCCGCGGCCGCCGCGTCTGGCGATCATGCGCTGGAACGGCGCGGAGGATAACGACCAGCCCGTCGCCTTCGTCGGGAAGGGCGTCGTCTTCGACACCGGCGGCATCTCGATCAAGCCGGCCGGCTCCATGGACGAGATGAAGGGCGACATGGGCGGGGCTGCCGCCGTCACCGGTCTGATGTATGCGCTCGCCAAGCGCTCGGCCAAGGTGAACGCCATCGGCATCGTCGGCCTCGTCGAAAACGCCGTTGACGGCAATGCCCAGCGCCCCGGCGACATCGTCACCGCCATGTCCGGCACGACGATCGAGGTGTTGAACACCGACGCCGAAGGCCGCCTCGTGCTGGCCGACGCGCTCTGGTACTGCCAGGACCGGTTCAAGCCACAATTCATGGTCAATCTGGCGACTCTCACCGGCGCGATCATCGTGGCCCTCGGCAATCACCACGCCGGGCTCTTCTCCAACAATGACGATCTCGCCACGCGGCTCGCCGATTCCGGCAAGGTGACGGGTGAGAAGGTCTGGCGCCTGCCGTTGGGGCCCGAATACGACAAGATGATCGAGGGCAAGTTCGCCGATATCAAGAATATCGGCGGCGGCCGCGCGGCCGGTTCGATCACCGCCGCGCAGTTCCTGCAGCGCTTCGTCAACGATCTGCCCTGGGCGCATCTCGACGTTGCGGGAACGGCGATGGGCTCGCCCGCGAACGAGTACAATCAGTCCTGGGCCTCGGGCTTCGGCGTGCGCTTGCTCGATCGTCTGGTTTCGGACCACTATCAGTCGAAGTGATGACGGCGGGAGGGCCGCGATGACGGAGGTCCTGTTCTACCATCTGACCGAAAGCCGGCTGGAACAGGCGCTCCCGGACCTTCTGGAAAAATCGCTCGCGCGAGGATGGCGTGTCGTCGTCCAGTGCGCGAGCGACGAGCGCCGCGACGCGCTCGACAATCATCTATGGACCTATCGCGAGGACTCGTTTCTGCCCCACGGCAGCGATCAGGAAAGTTCCGGCGCGCTGCAGCCGATCCTCCTGACGGTGGAAGCGGCCCAGCGGGCAAACGAGCCGCATGTTCGCTTTTTGGTGGACGGTGCGGTGCCGGAATCCCTCGATGGCTATGTCAGGGCGGTGTATCTCTTCGATGGTCACGACGCCGATCAACTTCAGACGGCGCGCGAGCGCTGGAAGGTAGAGAAATCGGCTGGCCACGACGTGACCTACTGGCAGCAGACCGACGATCGGCGGTGGGTGAAAAAGGCTTGAGAGCCCCTCCGCAGTGCATCCGTGATCTCATCGGCTTCAGCCTTAATCACTTCGGGACGGCAATCTCACCCGTCATATAAAGCACTGCCTGGCCCGCGACGACCACAGTCTCCCCATCCAACGTGCAGCGCAGATCGCCGCCGCGTGCAGAGACCTGTTTCGCAACAAACTCGCTCTTGCCCAGCCGCTCCGCCCAATAGGGGACGAGCGAGCAATGGGCCGAGCCCGTTACCGGGTCTTCGTCGATGCCGGCCTTTGGCGCGAACATGCGAGACACGAAGTCGACGGCAAAGCCCGGCGCTGTCGCGATGATGTTGAGGGGCGGCAGGGCCGCGATCGCGCGAGAATCCGGCTCGATCCCCCGCACATCCGCTTCGTCGGAGAAGACGGCGAGCCAGGATGTGTCGCCCGGTGTCGCGAACTCGACGACCGCGTCCGGTCGCTTGCCGAGGGCTGCAGCGACGGGCTCGACGGCGATCGTTTCCGTCCTCTCGCGAACCGGAAACCGCATGGCAAACCAGCTGTCGTCTTGCCGCGTGACGGTGAGGTCGCCCACCATGCGGGTTGCGAAGGTCAACGTCTCGGCGGGTTCGCCGAGAACTTCCGCCAGCACGAAGGCGGTGGCGAGCGTTGCATGGCCGCACAGCGGAACTTCCATGGTCGGCGTGAACCATCTCAGTTCCCAACGTGCCTCGCCGGCCGGCACGAAATAGGCAGTCTCCGACAGATTGTTCTCTGCCGCGATCGCCTGCAGTGTCTCGTCCGACAGCCATGCCTCCAGCGGCATCACGGCCGCTGGATTGCCGGTGAAGAGACGGTCGGTGAAGGCGTCGACCTGGTAGATCGGAAGCTTGGTCATGCAGCCCCACTCGGGTTTGATCGGAAATTTTCTCCATCAAACCAGATCGGCCGGGTTCGACCAACGAATTTTGCTGATCCGGTCATTGCCGATCCTGATGTCTTCCGGGCTAGGCTTCGCCTCAGGTCGCCATCGGCTCCGGCGAATAGCCGGCCTCGCGGATGGCATCTTCGGCTGTCGCCGATTCGTTGTCGCCGACGGCAACGGTCACACGCTTGGCGACGAAATCGATATCGACTGAAGCGCCAGGCAGTCTGTCTCCCAGCGACGAGCGGATCGCCTTTTCGCAATGGCCGCAGGACATGTCGGGGACGCGGAAGCTGACGCCGTCAGCCATGGCCCCCTGGGCGTTGGATTGCTGCTGCTGGACGGGTTGGCATCGGCACATGATCGGTCTCCATTCTTGATAGATGCGGTGGGGACGCGGAACAGATTCCGCCCTCTTGACCATCAGATGGTCCTTCCAGCCGCTGGAAGGTCAAGGCATTTGTGCGGCGTGTTTTGGGTGATCGTCGCCACCACCGCCTGCGGCACCGGAAAAGGATTTCCGACCTCTTGACCTTCCGGTGACTGGAAGGTCCATCTCTGGCCCGAGTTAAGTATTCCAGTTGGAGGGCAATGCGATGAGCGCGAGCCGGACCCTGACCCTGCATGTGGACGGCATGTCGTGTGCGTCCTGCGTGGGACGTGTCGAAAGGACCTTGAAAGGCCTCGAAGGCGTCGCGGAAGCCGACGTCAATCTGGCCAACGAGACGGCGCGGGTCAGCTATTCGGAACCGGCCGACATGGCCGCCATGACGGCGGCCCTGGACAAGGCCGGCTACCCGGCCCGAACGGCCGAGCTGACCCTCGATGTGGAGGGTATGAGCTGCGCCTCCTGCGTCGGCCGTGTCGAACGGGCGCTGAAGGCCGTACCGGGCGTGATCGACGCCGACGTCAATCTCGCCGCCGAGACCGCAAGCGTGCGCTATCTGGAAGGGGCGGCCTCGCCGTCCGCGATCGCGGAGGCCTCCACCAGGCTCGGCTATCCGGCAAAGCCCCGCACAAACGATCAGGCGGCGTCCGTCGCCCAGGACGAGCGGCGCGCCGACGAAGAAGCGTCGCTGAAGCGCGATCTCCTGATCGCGGCCCTGCTGGCGGCGCCGGTCTTCATCGTCGAGATGGGCGGCCATCTGTTCCCGCCCTTCCACATGTGGACCATGCAGGCGCTGGGCGAACAGCCCTTGCTCATCGCACAATTCGTGTTGACGACGCTGGTTCTCGTGGGGCCCGGCCGGCGCTTCTACCTCAAGGGCTATCCCGCGCTGTTCCATGGCGCGCCCGACATGAATTCGCTGGTCGCGCTCGGAACTTCGGCGGCCTATCTCTACTCGGTCGTCGTCACTTTCCTTCCTGGGCTCCTGCCGGAATCGGCCCGGAACGTCTATTACGAGGCGGCCGCCGTCATCGTCGTCTTGATCCTGCTCGGTCGCATGATGGAAGCCCGGGCCAAGGGTCGCACCGGGGCGGCGATCCGCAAGCTCGCCGGCCTGCGCGCCAAGACCGCCCATGTGGAGCGGAACGGCCGGACCGAAGAGATCGCGATCGAGGACATCGTCGTCGGCGATGTCGTCCATGTGCGCCCGGGCGAGAAGATCGCCGTCGATGGCGTTGTCAGCCAGGGCCACAGCTTCGTCGATGAATCGATGATCACCGGCGAACCGCTGCCCGTGGAGAAGGGCGAGGGGGCGAAGGTCGTGGGTGGGACGGTGAACTCCACCGGCGCCTTTGCCTTTCGGGCCGAAAAGGTCGGCGCAGATACCGTGCTCTCGCAGATCATCCGCATGGTCGAGGAGGCCCAGGGCGCCAAGCTGCCGATCCAGAACCTCGTCAATACGGTGACGCTCTACTTCGTGCCGGCGGTGATGGCCGTCGCCGCGCTGACTTTCGCTGTCTGGATGGTCTTCGGGCCGGAGCCGAGCCTCACCCATGCGCTGGTCGCCGCCGTCGCGGTCCTGATCATCGCCTGTCCCTGCGCCATGGGGCTGGCGACGCCCACCTCGATCATGGTCGGCACGGGCCGCGCGGCGGAGCTGGGCGTCTTGTTCCGCAAGGGCGATGCGTTGCAGGCGCTGCAGGATGTCGACATCGTCGCCTTCGACAAGACCGGCACCCTGACCGAAGGGCGGCCGAAACTGACCGACCTGACCTTGGCGCCGGGCTTCGATCGGAGCGACGTGCTGGGTCTCGTGGCGGCGGTGGAAGGGCGCTCCGAGCACCCGATCGCCCAAGCCATCGTGTCGGGCGCCGAAGAGGCGGGCGTGGTCGCGTCGAAGGCCGAGAGCTTCGAGTCGCTGACCGGATTGGGCGTACGCGCCACCGTCGGTGGCCGGCAGGTTCTCGTCGGTGCGGATCGGCTGCTGCAGCGTGAAGGTATCGAACTCGGCGACCTTGCCGCCACAGGCCGGGAACTCGGCCAGCAGGGCAAGACGCCGCTCTTTGCCGCGGTCAACGGCAAGGCGGCGGCGGTGATCGCCGTGTCCGACCCTGAAAAGGCCTCGACGCGGACGGTCATTGATGCGTTGCATGCCCAAGGTTTCGAGGTCGCCATGATCTCGGGCGACGCCAAGGCGACCGCCGAAGCCGTGGCCGCCCGACTCGGCATCGACCATGTCGTCGCCGAGGTCATGCCCGAGGGCAAGGTCGCCGCAATCGAAAGCCTGCGGGCAGGGGGCAGGAAACTCGCCTTCGTGGGCGACGGCATCAACGATGCGCCGGCGCTGGCCGCGGCCGATACGGGCATCGCGGTCGGCACGGGTACGGATGTCGCGATCGAAAGCGCCGACGTGGTCCTGATGTCGGGCGACCTGACCGGCGTCGTCAATGCCTTTCAGGTCAGCCGCAAGACCATGGCCAATATCCGGGAAAACCTGTTCTGGGCCTTCGGCTACAACGTTGCGCTGATTCCGGTCGCTGCGGGCATCCTCTATCCGGCCTACGGGATGCTTCTGTCGCCCATGCTGGCGGCTGGCGCCATGGCACTATCCTCGGTGTTCGTGCTGTCGAACGCGCTCAGGCTGCGCTTCGTCAAGGCGGCGATGGTGGAGGCGGGGCATGGTGCCCCGTCCACCAGAGGGCCTGCGGCTGCCGGCAATCTGGCGAATGCCTAAAGGTCTTCCTCCAGCATGCCTTCGATTTGCTTGCGCTCGCGACGGGAGCGGATCTGCTCGGCATCGATCGTCCGCGGGCTGAGTTGTCGGCCGTCTTCTTCGTGCACCACATCATAGGTCCGTTTGGCGCCGATACTGACGTCGTCCGGGCCGTAGACGCCGATGATGTAGATCGTGAAGCATTTCAGCCCGTCCCAGTTGTTGTGAGGGCCGGGCGGGTCGTCAGGGCCCTTGTAGTCGAGGACGTGGGTGATGATGGCCGAAAAGCTGCCGATATCGCGCATCGCCCCCGATTCCAGAGGGCCTTGACGGGTCTGCTGCTTGATATCCTTCGCCCCACCGGACGACTGGATGTCTTCCAGTTCGGTGACGGGAAAGCGCAATTCGCCCTGGGCGGTCTCGAGGCGCACGATGATGCTACGGATGAAGACCGTGTCTCGGCTCATATTCGTGACCAGGCAGCGGGCATCCATGTCGGATCGGATGCCGCGGGTGATCAGGAGGCGCGGCCGGCGCTCGCGCCGGAAGCTCGACCACAGAAGCTGCAGATAGACCGCCCAGATGGCGAGCATCAGGAAATTCGCGGCGGTATTGAGGATCTGACTGTTTTCGGAAATCCATTCGAACATGCTGCAATCTCTTCCGTCTGACGGAGCTAAAATGGTCGAAAGGACACCGTCGACCACTGACACCACCCAGCGGCCGGTGCCCCGCCAATGCAGCAAGGTCGGTCGGGACGAGAGAATTGGGAGATTGACGCGACATGCGTTATTCTTAGGCGGCCAAAAATCCGCGAGCCGTCGCGCGAGAGCAGGGGAGCAAGTCATGATGAGTGCCGGTCTTCACCATGTCACCGCGATTGCCGGTCCGGCGGCCCGCAATCTGGACTTCTATTCCCGCGTGCTCGGGCTGCGCCTCGTCAAGAAGACGGTCAATTTCGACGATCCGAGCGCCTATCACCTCTATTTCGGCGACGAAACCGGGCGGCCCGGATCGATCGTGACGTTCTTCCCCTGGGAGCATGCGGCTGAGGGGAGGGTGGGCGTTGGCGAGACCGAGGAGATCCTGCTCCAGATACCTGCGGCGTCCCTCGGCTACTGGACTCATCGCTTCATCGAGAAGGGCGTCGAGCATTCGGCCATCGACAAGCGTTTCGGCCAGAGCGTCCTGCCATTCAAGGATCCCGACGGCATGCGGCTGGGGCTTGTGGCCGGAGAAACCGGTGACGGGCCGGGCAGCGATGCCGAAGCAAATGCCAGTCGCGGCGAGGTGCCGGCAGACCATGCGATCATCGGCCTCTTCGGCGTCAGCCTGCTCCTGGAGGAAGCCGGGCCGACGGCAGAGATCCTCACCGACATCTTCGGGTTCCGGAAAATCGGCGAGGAGGGCATGCGTCAGCGTTTTTCGGCCCCGGAGGCTGCGCTTGGCGGGGTGGTCGATCTTCACGCCGTGGGCGGCTTCCTGAAGCCGCGCCCCGGCCGTGGTAGCGTCCACCACATCGCCTTTCGGGCGTCGGACGACGCCGCTCAGGCCGAGATGGCCGAAAAACTCACCGCACGGTTCAATCTCGAGGTTACGGAGCAGAGGGACAGAAAGTACTTCCGCTCGGTGTATTTTCGCGAGCCGGGGCATGTCCTGTTCGAAATCGCCACCGACGAGCCGGGCTTTGCGGTCGACGAAGCGCCAGAGGCGCTGGGAAGCGGCCTCATGCTACCCGATCGCTATGAGCCGATCCGCGCGCGCATCGAGGAGACCCTGCCGCCGCTGTGACCGGCGCCAGCGTGGCTGTTGGCGCATTATCGCGCCGACTCCTGACCCCGAACGGTCATTTCGACCGGGGTATTCACGGCCGGCGCCACGTTGCTCCGCCGGATGGGGCGGCGGGGATAACGAGCCAGCGGCCCAACCTCGCGAAACGTAACTTTAAGCTCGTCGCGCGAATGTGAGCCGATTCTTTCGCTGCGTTGCACAACGAACGCTGGACGTTCTGGTGTTGGCTGTCTAAATGTGCGAACGATCGTTCGCTCTCGCGCCGGGTTTCCGGCCGGGCCATCTCATCCCGCAGGTTTCCGAGAATCGCGCATGCCCGGCACTGCCGCCCTGACCGACCCTCACGCCCCGCTCTCCGCGCAGGAACTGCGACGGCAGCATGTCTTGAGCGCTGCGCGAACCTGTTTTGCGCGGTGGGGCTTCCACAGCGCCTCGATGCATCAGATCTGCGGCGAGGCACAGATGAGCCCCGGCGCGCTCTATCGCTACTTCCCCTCCAAGGAATCGATCATCGAGGCGATCGCCGAGGAGGAGCGATATCACGCGGCCTCCTGCATGCAGGCCGTGTTCGAGGAGGGCCACATCATCGACCGTTTCGTCGCTGTCGGGATGGATTATCTCCGCCACACCCGCGATCCCGCCACGGGTGGACTCATGGCGGAGATCTGGTCGGAAAGCATTCGCAACACGGCCGTCGGTCGACGCTTCGACGAAATCGAGCGTGTTGTCCAAGCGGCGTTTCGGGCGGCCCTTCTGAATGCTCAAGAGCGCGGCGAGATCGCCCGCGACATCGATATCGACGCGGTCATGACCATGCTCTTCGCCATGGGCGACGGGCTGGTCCTGCGGCTCCAGCTCGAGCCCGAAACCGATGTCGATTCCCTTGAACCTTATCTTCGCAAGGTGGCGGAGAGCCTGCTTTCTCCCGGCGCCGATGCCTGAACGGCGCGGACGCGACCTCAAGGTCCGAAAGACGACGACGATGCCCTATTCGTATCGCAGACCCTTTTCGAATTTTCTTCTTGGCCTCGCCGTGGCTGCGAGCGCTGCCCTGTGCCTGCCTGCTCTTGCGGTGGCGCAGGAAGAGGGAGAGGCCGTCGCGGCCACGTCCACCTCGCCGCGGCCGCCGAGCATTTCCGTCGTGCCTGCCCGACAGGGTCAGATCGTCGAGAAGGTGAACGTGACCGGCAATCTGACGCCGCGCGAGACGATTTCCATCGGCGCCGATGTCGAGGGTTTGCGGATCATCGAGCTCTTGGCCGATGAGGGCGACACGGTGGAAGCCGGCGAAGTTCTCGCCCGCCTCGATGGCGACATGGTCGATTCGAACCTCGAACTGAACGCGGCCCAGATCGCGCGCGCCGACGCCGCGATCGCACAGGCCGAAAGCCAGATCGCCGATGCCGAAGCGAATGCGACCCAGGCCGAGGCGGCGTTGGAGCGCTCCCGTCCGCTGGCCCAGAAGGGGATCATCGGCCAGGACGTGCTCGACCAGCGGGTTGCGGCTGCGTCCAGCGCCCGGGCCCGGCTGAATTCCGCGCGCCAGGGGCTCGCCGTCGCGCAGGCCGACAAGTCGGCGCGCATGGCCGAACGGGATCAATGGCTGCTCCGCAAGACCAAGACCGAGATCAAGGCGCCGCAAGGCGGCCTTGTCCTGTCGCGCAATGCCCGGCTGGGCGCCATCGTGTCGGCGGGTTCCGGCAGCCTGTTCGAGATCGCCCGGGACGGTCTGATCGAACTCGAGGCCGAGGTGAGCGAAACCATGCTCGGACGGCTCCGGAAGGGCCAGATGGTCGCGGTCGACGTTGCCGGTCGGTCAAAGCCCGTCGAGGGAACCGTGCGGCTGATCTCCCCCATGGTCGATCAGGCCACGCGGCTCGGCACGGTGCGGGTGGCGCTGCCGAAAGAGGCTGAAGGGCTGCGCGTCGGCGCCTTTGCGCGCGGCATCATCGACGTCGCCGAGAGCGAGGGTGTGATCGTGCCGCGCACGGCCGTCGTCTTCGAGGGCGACGATGCGGTGGTGCAGGTGGTCAAGGAGGGCAAGGTCGAGCGCCGGCAGGTGAGCCTTGGTCTCACCACGGCCGCTTCGGTCGAAATCCGCGATGGCGTGGCGGCCGGCGAGGACGTGGTCGCCGTGGCCGGTGCCTTCGTTCGCGATGGCGACGCCGTGACCCCCGTTGAGATGTCGGAAGACGAGAGGCAGGGATGAACTGGAATTTCTCCGCCTGGGCGATCCGCAATCCGGTTCCGCCGATCCTGCTGTTCGTCGTCCTGATCGGGATGGGCGTCTACAGCTTCTTCAACCTGCCGATCACGCGGTTTCCCAATATCGACGTGCCGGTCATCGCCGTCACCGTCACGCAGTCGGGTGCGGCGCCGTCGGAACTCGAGACGCAGGTGACGAAGCGCGTCGAGGATGCCATGGCCGGCATCTCCGGCATCAAGCATGTCACCTCGACGATCACCGACGGCAAATCCACCTCGGCGGCCGAATTCCGCCTGGAGGTCGACACCGACCGGGCGCTCAACGACGTCAAGGACGAGATCGCCAAGATCCGCGGTGACCTGCCGCGCTCGATCGACGAGCCGATCATCCAGCGCATCGAGGTCGAGAACCAGTCGATCGTCACCTATGCGGCCTCCTCGCCCGGCATGACGCCGGAACAGCTCTCCTGGTTCGTGGACGACACGGTGATCCGCGCGCTCCAGGGCCTGAAGGGCGTCGGCCGGGTCGAGCGCATGGGCGGCGTCGAACGCGAGATCCAGGTCCGGATCGATCCGGACCGGCTCGCGGCGCTCGGCGTGACGGCATCGACCATCAACGCGCAGCTGCGCTCGACCAATGTCGACCTGTCCGGCGGCCGGGGTGAGTTCGGCGGCCAGGAACAGGCGATCCGCACACTCGCTTCCGCTGATACCGTGCAGGGGCTCGCCTCGACGCGCATCGCGCTGCCCGGCGGCCGCGAGGTGCAATTGTCTGATCTGGGCGAGGTCGTGGATTCCTGGGAGGAGCCGCGTTCCTTCGCAAGGCTCGACGGCGAACCGGTGGTGGCGTTCTCGATCTACCGGTCCAAGGGGGCGAGCGACACGACCGTCGCCGACGTCACGGCCGAGAAGATCGCAGAACTCGATCGGGACTATCCCGACGTCTCCTTCGCCAAGATCGACGATTCCGTCACCTACACCTATGGCAACTACGAATCCGCCATGGAAACGCTGATGGAAGGCGCGTTCCTGGCGGTTATCGTGGTGCTGTTCTTCCTGCGCGACTGGCGTGCCACGATGGTGGCTGCCATCACGCTGCCATTGGCCGCGATCCCGACCTTCGGCCTGATGGAGTTGATCGGCTTCTCGCTCAACCTCGTCAGCCTGCTCGCCATCACGCTGGTCACCGGCATTCTGGTCGATGACGCGATCGTCGAGATCGAGAACATCGAACGGCACATGGCGATGGGCAAGCCGCCCTATCAGGCTTCGATGGAAGCCGCCGACGAGATCGGCCTCGCGGTCATCGCCATCACCGCGACCATCATTGCCGTCTTCGCGCCGGTCTCGTTCATGGGCGGTATCGCCGGGCAGTACTTCAAGCAGTTCGGCCTGACGGTCGCGATCGCGGTGTTCTTCTCGCTGCTCGTCGCCCGTCTCATCACGCCGATGCTTGCGGCCTATTTCTTCAAGCCGCATCGCCATGAAGGTCCGGGCTTCTTCCGCCTGATGCTCCGCAAGCTTCTGTGGTTCATCCCGCTCTGGGCGATCGGCGCGGCGGCGCTCTACACGCTGGCGATGCTTCCCGGCATGGGGCGGGAGTCGGCCGTGAGCCAGGCACTGGCGCCCGTGGCTGCCGACTTGCCGTCGATGACGCTCGACGAGGCGCAGCGCTATGCCGCGCTTCTCGCCGCGGGTCTCTTCGGGCTGGCTGCCTTCCTCGCCTATATGGGAATGCCGCACCCGAAGGAGGGTCATGTCGGCCCGGTGAACCGCGCCTATACGGCGTTCCTGCGCGGGACGCTCCACGTCTTCTGGATCCCGACGCCCTTCTGGCGCAAGCATGCGGACGGCAAACGGCGGCTCATCCGCTTTCCCTTCGGCATGCGCTGGGTGACGCTTGGCGTCGGCATCGCGCTGTTTGCCGCGTCGATCTATTCGATCCAGTTCCTGCCGACGGGCTTCATTCCCAAAGAGGACGCTTCACGCGTCGTCGTGTCGCTGGAACTGCCGCCGGGTTCGACCCTCGAGCAGACGCGTCGCATCACCGACCGGGCGACCGAGGCCGTCCGGGAGATTCCCGAGGTGAAGAGCGTGCTCATCATCGGCGGGTCGAGCCCGACGGGAACGCTGGAAGTGCGCCGCGCCGCTATGACCATCAACCTTCTGCGCAAGCATGAGCGCGAGCGCAGCCAGGCCATTCTTGAACCGGTCATCGCCGAAAAGCTGGCGGCGATTCCCGATCTCAGGGCCTTCTACGTCAATGAACGCGGCGAGCGCGAGCTGTCGGTCGGCATCCTCGGTTCGGACGGAGACAAGGTGTCGGAAGTCGCGGCCGATCTGGAATCCCAGATGCGTCAGGATCCGATCTTCTCCAACCCTTCGGCCATGGCCTCCTTCGCCCGGCCGGAAATCCGGATCACGCCGCGTTTCGACGTGGCGGCCGATCTCGGCGTGACCGCAGACCAGATCTCGCAGACCGTGCGGGTTGCGACGATCGGCGACGTCGGTGCGAATCTTGCCAAGTTCAACATCGGCACGCGGCAGATCCCGATCCGCGTCCAGTTGGAGGAGACCGCGCGCGAGGATCTGGCGACGATCCGCAATCTGAAGGTCAATACGGCCTCGGGCGCGGCGGTGCCTCTTGAAACCGTGGCGGATATCGGCTTCGGACGGGGTCCGTCGACCATCGACCGCTACGATCGCGAGCGGCTGGTCAAGGTCGGGACCGACATGGCCCCCGGCTACGAGATCGGCCAGGGGTCGGAGCGGATCGCGGAGCTTCCCGCCGTCACGAACATGCCGGAAGGCGTGCGCCTTCAGGCGGTGGGCGATGCGGAGGTTCAGGGCGAGGTGTTCGCCGGCTTCGCCTCGGCGATGGTCGCCGGCATCACCATGGTGCTGATCGTGCTGATCCTCTTGTTCGGCAGCGTCTTCCTGCCGATCACGATCCTTGCCGCCCTGCCGCTTTCGGTGGGCGGTGTCGTGGCCGCGCTCCTGATCACCAATACGGCGATCTCCATGCCGGTCGTCATCGGCATTTTGATGCTCATGGGCATCGTGACCAAGAACACGATCATGCTGGTCGACTTCGCCGTGGAGAACGAGAAGCACGGCAAGAGCCAGATGGAGTCGATCATCGATGCGGGCTCCAAGCGTGCCCGGCCGATCATCATGACCACGCTTGCCATGGCGGCCGGCATGGTGCCCGCTGCAATGGCGACCGGCGAGGGCGGTGAGTTTCGCGCCCCGATGGCGATCGCGGTGATCGGCGGCCTTCTGGTCTCGACCGTCCTGTCCCTCGTGCTGATCCCCTCGATCTACACGATCATGGACGATCTCAGCCGAATCACCGGCACGGTGTTCCGCTGGATCCTGCGGCCGAACAAGCCGAGCGAGGGCACCGGAACCGCGCTGGTGCCCGCCGGCGCGGGTGCAGCCTATGCCGGGAACTGGTCGGAACTGATCGATCCGACGCCAATGGCCGGCGATACGGCAGGACGCTTTGTCTACGGGCCGCCGGCGATCTACCGGATCACCGACGAAAGCCGAGAGACGGGCCGTGACGGCGCCGACGAGCAGCCGCCGGAGCCTCAGCGCTTCCCGCATGCGGCGGAGTGAGCTGGCGGCGCGCATGGATGTGACCGCAAGGATGGCGGCGACGGCTTGACCGTCCCGCCGTTCCGGTGATCATGCCGGGTCTGTCTCAGCGCCCCGAATGACCCGGAACAGGCCTCATCCATGCAACCGCTCGCGCCGGATACCCCGGCTCCTGATATCGACATCAGACGGCTCAGGCTCGGCGATGCGCGCGATCTGGCGCCGCTGATCGCCGCCTATAACCAGTCCCTGTTTCGCGGCGCGCCGACCGCGCCCGATACCTATTATGCCGAACAGCTTCTGCAGGACCGTACCGCCGAATCGCTCGGTGCCCGGCTGAATGGCGAACTCGTTGGCTTCGTCCTGTTCTACGACATTCCCGATGTGTGGACGGGCATGCGGTCGGGGCTCGCCGACCACATCTACGTGGACCACCGCCATCGCCGCAAAGGCATCGCAAAGGCGATGATCGACGTTCTCGCCGAGGAAGCCGAGGGCCGTGGCTGGTCGAAGCTCGTCCTGCATGCGCCGCGAAATCCCGGGACGGCACGCCGGCTGTACGAAAAGGTCGCGGAACCGGCCGACTGGGCGAGCTACGTCATCCGTTTCGTTGATCGCGAACCCAATCCGCGCTGATTCGCCGCGCGCTTTCCACGCAACGACCAGGCGCGTTGCGAGAGTGGATCCGGGACGCGCAGGGTCTCGCGCACGGCCCTAATCGATTAAGCGGCCATCCGATCTTCGCACCTGCGTCGAAAGGCTTGCTTTCGCATGTGCGATCGTCCTTTTAGAAAGCCTCCATTGGCGCAATCGCCCGCCGCACTACCCTGAGCGGGGTGTGTGAACCGCCGAAGCATGGACAGGAAGGCCTCGATGTCCGACGTCAAATCCGCGCGGCCCCTCTCGCCGCATCTTTCGATCTACAAGTTCCGCCCGACCATGGCGATGTCGATCGTGCATCGCATCACCGGTGGCGCGCTCTATGTCGGCACGATCCTTCTGGTCTGGTGGCTGGTGGCGGCCTCAAGCGGGCCCGACGCGTTCTCTTCGGCTTCGTGGTTCTTCGGCTCCTTCCTCGGCCAGCTGATCCTCTTCGGCTACAGCTGGGCGTTGATCCATCACATGCTGGGCGGCATCCGTCACTTCGCATGGGACATGGGGTATGCCGACTCCCGCGAGACATCGACCAAGCTCGCCCAGGCGACGCTGATCGGCTCCATCACGCTGACCGTGCTGCTCTGGCTCGGTATCTGGATCTTCGGCTAAGGGGTATTCGACATGAGCGATTTCAGAACGCCGCTTCGCCGGGTTCGCGGCCTGGGGGCCGCCGGAGGCACCGAGCATTTCTGGCAGCAACGCCTGACGGCGATCTCCAATCTGGTCCTGATCACCGTCTTCCTCATCCTGCTCCTCACCCTCATGGACGAGAGCTACGAGGGTGTGCGCGCGGCCTTCGCCAATCCCTTTGTGGGCATCATCATGGCGCTCATGGTCATCTCGGCGACCATCCACATGAAGCTGGGCATGCAAGTGATCATCGAGGACTACATCCACGGTGGCGCCAAGCTGCCGCTTCTCATCCTCAACACCTTCTTCGCGATCGCCGTCGCCGCGGCGAGCCTGTTCGCGATCGTCAAGATGAGCTTTGGAGTCTGAGCGATGGCTGAAAACGCAAAGACCAATGGAACAGGACAGCCTCACAAGAGCGCTCCCGCGCAGAACGGCAAGGCCTATCAGTTCGTCGACCACACTTTCGATGTGGTGGTGGTCGGAGCCGGTGGAGCGGGCCTCCGCGCCACGCTGGGGGCGGCCCAGGCCGGACTGAAGACGGCCTGCGTCACCAAGGTCTTCCCGACCCGCTCGCACACGGTCGCCGCCCAGGGTGGCGTCGCCGCCTCGCTCGGCAATATGGGCAAGGACGATTGGCGCTGGCACATGTACGACACCGTCAAGGGGTCGGACTGGCTGGGCGATCAGGATGCGATCGAATATCTCGTCCGCAACGCCCCGCAGGCGGTCTACGAGCTCGAACATTTCGGCGTGCCCTTCTCGCGCACCGAGGACGGCAAGATCTACCAGCGCCCCTTCGGCGGCATGACCACCGAATTCGGCCAGGGGCCTGCCGCCCAGCGCACCTGCGCCGCGGCCGACCGCACGGGCCACGCGATCCTGCATACGCTCTACGGCCAGTCGCTTCGCCACGCGACCGAGTTTTACATCGAATATTTCGCGATCGACCTGATCATGGACGAGGAGGGCGCCTGCCGCGGCGTCGTCGCGATCTGCCTCGATGACGGCACGATCCATCGCTTCCGCGCCAAGAAGACGATTCTGGCAACCGGTGGCTATGGCCGGGCCTATTTCTCGGCGACCTCCGCCCATACCTGCACCGGCGATGGCGGAGGCATGGTCCTGCGCGCCGGCCTGCCGCTCCAGGACATGGAGTTCGTGCAGTTCCATCCGACCGGCATCTACGGCGCGGGCTGTCTGATCACCGAAGGCGCGCGCGGCGAGGGCGGTTATCTGACGAATTCCGAGGGCGAGCGCTTCATGGAGCGCTACGCCCCTTCGGCAAAGGACCTTGCCTCGCGCGACGTGGTCTCACGCTCTATGACCATGGAGATCCGCGAGGGCCGCGGCGTCGGCAAGAACAAGGATCACATCTTCCTGCATCTCGACCATCTCGATCCGGCGGTTCTGCACGAGCGCCTGCCCGGCATCTCGGAATCGGCCCGCATCTTCTCCGGCGTCGACGTGACCAAGGAGCCGATCCCGGTCCTGCCGACGGTCCATTACAACATGGGCGGCATCCCGACGAACTTTCACGGCGAAGTACTGACCAAGAAGGACGGCAATCCCGATGCGGTGGTGCCAGGCCTGATGGCGGTGGGCGAGGCGGGCTGCGTCTCCGTCCACGGCGCCAATCGTCTCGGCTCGAACTCACTGATCGACCTCGTCGTCTTTGGTCGTGCGGCGGCGTTGCGCTGTGCCGAGACCGTATCGGCCGGCGAGGATCAGCCGGATCTGCCGGCAGGCGCCGGCGACAATGCCCTCGCGCGGCTCGACCGGTTCCGCAATGCCAACGGCTCGACCCCGACGGCGGAGCTTCGCGCCAACATGCAGGCGACCATGCAGTCGAACTGCGCGGTCTTCCGCACCGGCGAGATCCTGGAAGAGGGCCACCACAAGATCCACGATGTCTGGAAGTCCTCGGACGACATCCGGGTGACGGACCGCTCGCTGATCTGGAACACCGATCTGATCGAGACGCTCGAATACGACAATCTCATCGCTCAGGCGGTGGTCACCATGGATTCGGCGAGGAACCGCACGGAATCTCGCGGCGCCCACGCCCGTGAGGACTACCCGGACCGTGACGACCAGAACTGGATGAAACACACGCTGTCCTTCTGCGACACGGTGGACAAGACCGTCACGCTGGAAGACCGGCCGGTTCACACCTACACATTGTCGAACCAGATCGAGTATATCGAGCCGAAGAAGCGGGTGTACTGAGCGAGCCCCTTCAGGAAGTTCAAAGGGCCGGGTGCCGCGAATCGGCATCCGGCCCTTTTTTTGTCCGCGGATCGATGTCGATGAATGAGAGAGACTGACGCCTATCGCCGGCTTGATTCGGGCGTGTCCGGGATTGGTAGCCAAGCCGGCTCTTGGGGCCGGACGCATATCGAATTCACGGAATGCTTGTCGATGGCGGTCTGGACGAAGCGCCATTTGTCATCGGCGGATGAAACGAAAAATCGCAGCGGTCCCGAGAGCGGATGCGATCACGCGAACCGTCCTTGTGGTCTGACGCCTTTGTGCCGGTCTCGCCCGCAGGGAATGGTCAATCGGTCCCATGCCCTCGTACCTGCGCTCGCTGGCTAAGCAATTGGTTGCTAAGTTCAATTTACATTTTTTTCAGGGAAGTCGGCTTTTTTCGGCGTCCAGATTCTCTTTTTTGGATGCTATTGATGAAAATCACCATTGCGAAGAAGCTCGGCTTCCTCATCGCATTAATGGCGGTTGCCTACCTTTCACTAACGGCCATTCAGCTGTCAAAGGTGCGCTCCCTGATCACGGAAGAGCGCGAATTGATGCTCGCCGCTGAAATCGAGAGTGCGGTCAGCGTCATCGAGCACTTTCGCGCACAAGCCAGTTCGGGCGAGTTGTCCGAGGCGGAGGCAAAACGCCGGGCGGGAGCGATCATCGCTTCCATGGAATACGGCAACGGCGACTATTTCTTCGTCACCGATACTTCCGCAAACATGCTGGTTCATCCCAACCCGGATCTCATCGGCAAGAACCTGTGGGAGAGGACCGATCCGGAAGGCGTGCCGCTGTTTCAGCATCTCATCCGGAATGCCCAGCAGGGTGGCGGAATTACCCCTTATCTCTGGCCGCGAAAAGGTGATGATCAGCCGATCCAAAAGCTGAGCTACTCCGCTCTGGTTCCCGGATGGGGCTGGGTTGTCGGCACGGGTGTCTACGTCGACGATCTCGAGGCGCTCTTCATGCGTGAAGTCTACGGGACGATCGGCTGGCTGATCGCTGTCTTCATCGCCGTGGGGGCAGTGGCCTGGCCCGTCGCTCGATCCATCTCGCGCCCGATCAGGCAGATGACGACCGCGATGCGCCGCCTTGCCAGTGGCGACAAGTCGATCACGGTGCCTGAGGTCGGCCGCCAGAACGAGATCGGCGAAATGGCCGATGCGGTCGAAACCTTCAAGGTCCAGGCGATCGAGCGTGACCGTCTGGAGAGTGAGGCGAACGCCGCGCGGCTTAGCCAGGAAGAGGCCAAGCAGCGCCAGGCCGATCTGGAGTATGCCAAGGCCGAAGACCTGCGTGCCTTCATGGGTGTCGTCGACCAGAGCTTCGACCGGCTCTCCTCCGGCGATCTGACCGTCCGCATGACAGGCCAGATCGCGCCGGAATTCGAGCCGATCCGCGCGAAGTTCAACGCCTCGGTGGAAGAACTGGAAGGGGCGATCGGCCATGTGGTGGGCTCGGTCGGCACGATCCGCACGGGACTGGGCGAGATCACCGTCGCCTCGAACGATCTGGCGCATCGCACCGAGCAACAGGCGGCGAGCCTTGAGGAGACCGTGGCGGCGCTCGGCGAGGTGACGAGCGCCGTGAATCAGACCGCAGAAGGGGCGGGCGCTGCCCACAAGTCGGCGGAAACCGCGCGGACGAAGGCCGAGAAGGGTGGTCAGATCGTCGCCCAGGCGGTCACCGCGATGAACGAGATCGAGACATCCTCGCAGCAGATCACCCAGATCATCTCGGTGATCGACGAGATTGCCTTCCAAACCAACCTGCTCGCCCTCAATGCCGGCGTCGAAGCGGCCCGCGCGGGCGAAGCCGGCAAGGGCTTTGCGGTCGTGGCGCAGGAAGTGCGGGCGCTCGCTCAGCGCTCGGCGGAAGCCGCCAAGGAGATCAAGGACCTGATCACGGCGTCGTCGGGCCAAGTGGAAAAGGGTGTGGAACTGGTGACGGCGTCCGGCCGGTCGCTCGACGAGATCGTGGCGGAAATCTCCGGCATGGCGGATGTGGTGGCGAAGATCGCCGACAGTGCACGCGAACAGGCGACGAGCCTTCGCGAGGTGTCGGGAGCGGCCGACCAGATGGACAAGGTGACGCAGCAGAACGCGGCGATGGTGGAGGAATCGACAGCGGCCGCGCAGACGCTGCAGAGCGAGACCGACGAACTGGCGCAGGTGGTGGCGCGGTTCAAGACGGCGAAGGCCGGCGGCACTGCGGCCCCCGCAGCGCGACCGGCGCCCAAGCCCGCTAACCGCTCCGGTGCGGCCCCCCGGCCGTCCGCCAAGCCCGTGCCGCAGATGCGCGCGACCGGATCCGGTGGCGCCGCGCAAAGGGCGGCCGCGCCAGCCGAGGAAAGCTGGGAAGAGTTCTGAGGCGGCACCAGCGACGCGAAGTCATGAAAAGACCCGGCCGGACCATCGCAGTCCGGCCGGGTCTTTACCTATCGATTGCAACCGGTCGCTTCTGCTTTCGTTAGCAGGCATGGCCGATGTAACGGAGTGTGCTGCGTTCGATCGTCGGTTTCGCCGCAGCGCTGGCATTAGCCAAGGCTGATCAGTTGCGCTACATGCTCATCCTCGGGCACCGGGGAGGAAACGGCTCGCCCGATCGAGCCGTGGGAGAGTTTTTTTGATGCAGACCGTTCTACGTATGTCGCTTCTGGCCGCGACGGCACTGGCCTTTGGGATGGGCGCGGTGTCCGCCCAGACGGACGATGGGGCCGCCGGCGCGGAAACCGCCACCGAATCGCCGTTGCCGCCGGATGCCGCGCCGAAGCCGATGTCGCCGGCCGAGACCGAAACGCCGCAGCGTCCGGCCGCGGCCGGTGGCGCTGCGAGCGACGCGACCGAGAGCGGCGCGCCGCTAGGCTCGGCTCCGGCGGAGGCCACGGCAGGCTCGAGCGAAACCGGCGATGCGAATGATACGAGCGAACCTGCGGCAGCGAGTTCGGAAGGCAGTCCCGAAAACCCGCGCAATGCCGTTGGCGATCAATTCGAACTGCCACGCGTCTCCGAAGAGAATCAGGTCGAACTGATCGCCGGTCTCTGCGGCGTCCAGATGAAGACGATGTCGCCGCTGGCCTGCCAGTGTCTTGCGGAGCAGACGCTGACGGGCCTTTCCGATCCCCAGCGCGACTACCTGATCGCCACCGCCGTGGCGCCGCCGGTCGCCGAGCGGATGCTGAACGATGGCCGGGTCGGTACGGCGGATCAAAGGACGATCTTCACCTTCCTCAACAGCACCTCGGATGCCTGTGCGACCGGCCGCTATGTCGCACCGGACAGTGCCGAGGATGATGGCGAGGCTCCGGGTGCCATGCCGGACGAGGGCGACGCTTCTTCCGGCGACGGGCAAGGCGCCAATTGACGGTGCATCTCGCACTCAGGATCGCGCCGTGATCCGGCGCACGGTCCACAAGGGCGAGCGCTTCTGGGACCGCACCCGGCAGCGTTTCAAGCGGCGTGTCGGCCTGCTCGGCACGCCCATGCTGGTGCCCTATCGGGGCCTCAGCGGTCCCGACGGGGTCTGGGTCCGGGGGCGGGTGCTGGAAGATCAGGGTGTGATCTCGGCGCCCCACAGCGAATCCACCTTGCGCAATATCTGGCTGACCCTTTGGCGCTACGAGACCGACGAGGTCGCAGGGGCCGTGGTCAAATGGCGAGCCCTCGGCCAGGAAGGCGAACTCGTCACCAACGAGGAAGGCTATTTCGACGCCGTCCTGCCGATCGCGCCCGACCCCGATGCCGCCCCATGGTTCATGGTGGAGATGGAGCTTCTCTCCGCGCCGTATCACGAGGTGAAGCCGCTCAGCGCGGAACTGTACGTGCGCGTCGTCTCGCCCAAGGCTCGCTTCGGGATCATTTCCGACATCGACGACACGATTGTCGAGACCGGCGCCACCAATTTCCTGAAACACTGGCGGACGGTCGTCGCCAATTCCGCCAAGAGCCGGACCGCATTTCCGGGCGTTTCGGAATTCTACCGCGCGCTGGCGAAGGGCGCGGCGGGACGGGAAACCAACCCGATCTTCTACGTGTCGTCGAGCCCCTGGAATCTCTACGATCTCTTCGAGAAATTCCTGATGTTCCGCGAAATTCCGGCTGGCCCGTTCCTGCTCAAGGATTTCGGCCTCGACAAGACCAAATGGTTGACGGGCGGGCATGATGGCCACAAGCTCGAGATGATCGAGCGCATCATGGACGCCTATCCCGATCTCTCCTTCATCATGATCGGCGATTCCGGACAGCGGGACGCGGCCATTTATGCCGAAGCGGCCAGGCGCCATGAAGGGCGGGTTCTCGCCGTCCACATCCGAGACGTCACCGACGGCAATCTGTCCGACCACGCTTCCCAAGGCTTTGCCGACCTGGAGGGGATGGGGATTCCGCTGACCCACGCCGAAACACTCGAAAAGGCTGCCGTGCACGCCGTCAATTCGGGCCTGATCGAGCCTGAGGGACTCGTCGAGATCCGCGAAGCCATCGCCACGCGAGCGTGACCAAGGTGGGCCCGTCGGTGCGATCCGGCCGATTCTTGGCCGTACTTCCCCTCAAGGCCGACATTTTCCGAAGATGCGACGATTTACCGGGCATGCTTCAATCGATTTGAGCCGGCCCGGCCGCTGATCAAGGCTTCCGTTTTGCACCGCAAACACTATGGTGCGAACGATTCCAAACAGGTACCGGAACGAAAATCATGGTCGAACTCGCGCTTCCGAAGAATTCCCGGATCACCGAAGGCAAGGTCTGGAAAAAGCCCGAGGGCGCGAAGGAAACCCGCGAATTCCGCATCTATCGCTGGTCGCCGGACGATGACGAAAACCCGCGTATCGACACCTATCATGTCGATACGTCCGATTGCGGGCCGATGGTGCTGGACGCCCTCTTGTGGATCAAGAACAAGGTCGACGCGACGCTGACGCTGCGCCGTTCCTGCCGCGAAGGCATTTGCGGTTCCTGCGCCATGAATATCGACGGCTCGAACACGCTCGCCTGCACCAAGGGCATGGACGAGGTGAAGGGCGCGATCGCTGTCTATCCGCTGCCCCACATGCCGGTGATCAAGGATCTGGTGCCCGACCTCACCGTGCCCT
Organism: Jiella marina; assembly: GCF_024359545.1. GTDB lineage: Bacteria > Pseudomonadota > Alphaproteobacteria > Rhizobiales > Rhizobiaceae > Jiella. The sequence continues at coordinate 64,017 of NZ_JAKQZG010000006.1, read as the reverse complement.
ACGCACAGCTCCGTTCGATCGAGCCCTGGCTGAAGACCGAGACGCCCGAACCCGAAAAGGAATGGCGCCAGAGCCATCAGGATCGCGAGAAGCTCGACGGTCTCTACGAGTGCATTCTCTGCTTCTGCTGCCAGACCTCGTGCCCGTCCTATTGGTGGAACGGGGAGCGCTATCTCGGCCCGGCCGTCCTGCTCCAGGCCTATCGCTGGCTGATCGATTCGCGCGACGAGGCAACGGGCGAGCGGCTCGATGCGCTGGAGGACCCCTTCAAGCTCTATCGCTGCCACACGATCATGAACTGTACCCAGGCCTGCCCGAAGGGCCTGAATCCGGCCAAGGCGATTGCCGAGATCAAGAAGATGATGGTCGAACGGCGCGTCTGAGCCATTGGGACATCCTGCGCGAAAATAACAAGGCAGAACTGGGGGCGTGCCTGGGCGAGGGGCGCCTCCAGGTCCTCGTACGCAGAGGTGGGCCGTCGGCTCCGGGCCATCTGCGGCGCCCCGGCAACAGGTCGTTACAATTGTGCAATGATCGCGTGATTGCGGCGGCCGCGACCCATTTGCTGTCACGATCTGAGATCACGAAGGCGTCATGACGACGCTTCGCTTTCACTCCCTCCGCCGAACGCTTCTCCGTGCGTTCCCCGCATTCTGCCTGCCGCTGGCGCTGGCCGGCTGTATCGGCGCGCCCGGGGCCGACGATGCCTTCGACGCGCTGGCCCAGACGGATTTCGGTCCCGCCCAGGAATGCCTGGCGCGGGCCATGTATTTCGAATCCAACCGCTCCAGCCCGGACGGCATGCTCGCCGTTGGCACGGTGGTGATGAATCGCGTGGAGTCGCCGAGCTATCCCGATGATGTCTGTGCGGTGGTGGCCCAGCGGAACCAGTTCGCTCCCGGGGTCATGACCCGTGAGATGAATGCGGGCCGCGAACTTGCCATGGAGACGGCCCAGCGTGTGCTCTCCGGCGAGCGCCATGCATCGGTGGCCGAGGCGAAATTCTTCCACACCGCCGGCCTGAATTTTCCCTATCGCAACATGCATTACAAGGTGATCGCCGGCGGCAACGCCTTCTACGAGAAGGTCTCGCCGCGCCGCAATCCGGACTTCAAGTTCGCGAGCCAGGCCGACGTCAAGGCTGCGCAACGGAATGCCGCCGGTGCGATCGAGGTGATGCGCAAGGCCGCCTATCAACCGGCGGGATCGTCTGCTCCGGATGCCGTCGCAAGCTATGCCTCGAGCGCCGGCGACTCGGTTGAAGCCGCTGCCGCGAAGCCAGAACCGCTGCTCGACAGTCCCTTCCTGGGCCTCTTCGGAGAGAGGAAGGCGGACAAGCCGGCGTCTGAGACGAGCGCCAAAGGCGGCCGCGTTCGCTCCGCGCATGAGGGGGCAAGAGAACCGGCAAACGCCGAGACGTCCGATCTGGCCGGTGTCGAGACAGGCCTGCGGGGCTCGGTCGGTGCAGAAACCGGCAAGGCGAACGAGAGCTGAGCGGCAGCAGCGCAGTCGCGCCTGGGTTCTTCGCCCGGGCGAGGCTGCAAGTCGCGTTCGAGTGCCTATATGCCGGGGTCCAGAGCGGACGCGGCGGACCTGATTGCTTGATGATCCTGTCGGCCGGCATGTCGTATGCGTTCGCACGAGTGTGACGCGATCCTTCCATGCGGACGAAGAGCGATTTCATGGCGATGAGCGAGGGCGACAGGGAAGGTTCGTCAGCCGAGAGATCGGATGCCGGCGCGGTGATCCACGCCGGCCCCGTCCTCTTCGCCTATGGCGGCGACGGTGTCGTCAACCGGCTGCGCGCCGTTGTCGTCCACGCGGCCGGTTCATCGGCGCCAATGCTCTCGACCGACACGCGGACGGCTGAACCTCGAACGATATTCTCCGGCTTCGATCGCGTCGTCTCCCTTTATGAATTCGAGCTTCCTGCGGGCGGGGAAGCATTCTACAGGGTGGGCGATCGGCGCTACCGCGTTGTCGCCCCGGACGCGGCCGATCCGCGCATTGCCTATGTTTCGTGTAATGGTCAGGAGGAGCACGACCTCGATCGCCCGCTCGCCGAGCGCGACGTGATGTGGTCGCGTCTCGCAGACGAGAACGACGCCAAGCCATTCTCGCTTCTCCTCCAGGGCGGCGATCAGCTCTATGCTGACGACGTTCTCCTCTGTCATCCCGAAGTGGAGCGCTGGGAGACGCTGCCGATGGAAGACCGCGGCTCTGTGCCGCTGACACCGGAGATCAAAGAGGCGCTCCGGCGCTTTTATTTCGAGCGCTATGTCACGACGGTGACCCGGCCGGCCTTCGCCCGGCTGGCGGCGATCGTACCTTCGATCATGATGTGGGACGATCACGACATCATCGACGGTTGGGGAAGCCATCCGGCTACGCATCTCGACAGTCCGGTCGGCCGGGCGATCTTCGAGGCCGCCCGCGAGATGTTCTGCATCTTTCAGCTCGGGGCTGCGCCAGGAGAGGTGCCCGCCATCGTCGCCGACAAGACGGGCAGCAATCTGGGCACGGTCGTGCGCTATCCCGGCATCTCGCTGATCTCGCCGGATTTGCGCAGCGAAAGGCGTCCCGAGCGGGTGATGGCCGAAAACGGCTGGTCGCTCTTCGAAGCGGCGATTCGCGAGACGCCACGGGGCGAGCGGCTGTTCGTCCTGTCCAGCGTGCCAGCGCTCGGGCCACGGATGAGCTGGCTGGAATTCGCCATGGACATCTTTCCCGGTGTGCAGCAATTCGAGGATGATCTGCGCGACCAGTGGCAGAGCCGGACCCACCGCGAGGAATGGCGGCGGTTCCTCGCCGCGATGGCCGAATGGCAGGAGGCCGGGGCAGGCGAACTGACCGTGCTGTCCGGCGAGATTCATCTGGCGACCCGGGGAGAGATGCGGTTGCTCGATGGCTCGCGGATGCATCAGCTCGTGGCCTCCGGCATCTCGCATCCTGCGCCCCATGGCGCTTATCCCGCGGTGTTAGGGCTGCTGGCCCGTGTTGGCGAAAGCCCGCTCAAGGGGCGCAAGATCCGCATCAAGGGCTTGCCGGGGCAGCGCATGAAATATGTCGGCGAGCGAAACTATCTGGTCGTTCAGCGAAAGAGCGGTCAATGGCTGGCCGAGTGGGAGCTCGAAGAGGGCGGCCGTACCTCAGCCTTGAGCATCTGAGGAGCATCCTTCCCATTTGGCTGGACCGTATTCCGTCCGGTTCAAGCAAAAGGGCCTTGGGAAGTTTGCGCGCGATATCCTCTTACGGAAGTGATTATTCGGGCCATGGATGCCACCGCCACTCTCCATGGTGGACAGATCGCGATGAAGTCGATCAACGGTTCGTGTTTTGCTATTCCGTTACGGAAACTTTCAGATGAAAGAACGACGAGGCGATTTCATGCCCTGTCGCCCAGCTTCTGTCGACAAGCGGATCTGATCCGCTAGCTGAGTATGGCAGGGACAAGACGCGGCAGCACACCACTAACAAGCGGAACTCGATTCCGACGCCGCAAAAACTGAGCAAGGGACGGCCTTAAGGGAGACTACCATGTCTTGGTTGAAATTCTTGTGGGCCGACCGGCGGCCAAGTGACGAGCCGGAGCCTGATCCAGCCAGGCGACGCATGCTGCTTGGACTGGGTGCGGCGACCTGCGCCATCGCCGTGGGCGCGCCACTGTTTTCGGACGATGCCGAGGCCGCGTCCGGAGATCTGGCGGACGATCTGCTCTCCAGGATCGATGGCGAGGACGACGAGAGTTACGAGACCGCGCACTATACCGGTTATCGCCACCGGCATGGCGGGCGGCGCCGCCGCCGCAGGCGGCGTGGGCGTCGGCGTCGGGGTCGTGGGCGGTGTCGTGATCGGTGGTTCCGCCGGAACAATCCGGGCTATTGTGGGGTGCGCGGACGGCGTCGCCGCAGGCGCAGGCGCGGTGGTTGTGTCCAGATCGGGCCGGTCACGGTTTGTGACTGATCCTGCCACCTAGGCTGAAACCGATCGTCGTAGGGCCATCTTTGGCGTCGCGGTCGGTCAGCAGGAGTGGCAGTGAGACGTTTCGGTCGCCGGCCATGCCACCGGCGACCGGCGCAACACAGGGACGGGACGGCGTCGGGTGTCGAGATCAGACGCCCGGCGCTTTTTCTTGAGAACGGCCGGTTTCGACGAGGCGCGTCGCCGTGGATGTCGGCATCAAGTCGCCGGGCGCAGGGTGACTATTCCCACTCGATCGTGCCGGGCGGCTTCGAAGTCACGTCGTAGACGACGCGGTTGATGCCCTTGACCTCGTTGATGATGCGCGTCGCGGTGGTGCCCAGGAATTCCATGTCGAACGGATAGAAATCCGCCGTCATGCCGTCGACGGAGGTCACGGCGCGAAGCGCGCAGACATATTCGTATGTCCGCCCGTCGCCCATGACACCGACCGTCTGCACGGGAAGCAGCACGGCGAAAGCCTGCCAGATCGCGTCGTAGAGCCCGGCCTTGCGGATTTCGTCCAGATAGATCGCGTCGGCCTGGCGCAGGATGTCGAGCTTGTCGCGCGTCACGCCGCCCGGGCATCGAATGGCGAGACCTGGGCCGGGGAAGGGCTGGCGGCCGACAAAGCGCTCCGGCAGCCCGAGTTCCTTGCCGAGAACGCGCACCTCGTCCTTGAAGAGCTCTCGCAAGGGTTCCACGAGCTTCATGTTCATGCGCTCGGGCAGACCGCCGACATTATGATGCGACTTGATCGTCACCGACGGGCCGCCGGTGAAGGAGACCGATTCGATGACATCCGGATAAAGCGTGCCCTGGGCGAGGAAATCCGCGCCGCCGATCTTCTTGGCCTCGGCTTCGAAGGTCTCGATGAAGAGGCGCCCGATGGTCTTGCGCTTGACCTCCGGGTCGCTCTCGCCTTCCAGCGCGTCGAGGAAGAGATCCTGGGCCTGAACGTGGACGAGCGGGATGTTGTAATGGTCGCGGAACATCGAGACCACTTCCTCGGCCTCGTTCATCCGTAAGAGCCCGTGGTCGACGAAAATGCAGGTGAGCTGGTCGCCGATCGCCTCATGGATGAGGACCGCGGCCACCGAGGAGTCGACGCCGCCAGAGAGCCCGCAGATCACCTTGCCGTCGCCGACCTTTTCGCGGATCTCGGCAACCGCCTGATCCTTGAAGGCGGCCATCGTCCAGTCGCCCTTCAGCCCGGCGACATGATGCACGAAGTTCGACAGAAGCCGGCCGCCATCGGGCGTGTGCACGACTTCCGGATGGAACATGATGCCGTAGACGCGCCGGCTCTCGTCGCCGAAGACGGCATAGGGCGCCCCCGGCGAGCGTGCGAAGATCTCGAAGCCGGGCGGCATGTCGATCACCCGGTCGCCATGGCTCATCCAGACCTGATGGCGCGTGCCTTCCGGCCAGATGCCTTCGAACAGGGCGCAGTTCTTCTCGATCTCGAGAAAGGCCCGGCCGTATTCCCGGTGGGTCGAGGGCTCGGCGCGGCCACCGAGCTGGACGCACATGGTCATCTGGCCGTAGCAGATGCCGAGGACCGGAATCCCTGCGTCGAAGATCGCCTGCGGCGCGCGGGGGGCGCCGATATCGCCGGTCGAGGCAGGCGAGCCCGAGAGGATCACCGCTTTCGGCTTGAGGCGATGAAAGCCTTCTTCGGCCGACTGGAAGGGCACGATTTCGGAATAGACCCCGGCCTCGCGCACCCGCCTCGCGATGAGCTGGGTGACCTGGGAGCCGAAGTCGACGATCAGAACGGTGTCGGGGTGCGCTGTCATGGCGGAGGAATAGTGAAATTCACCGCCGGTGAAAACCGATTTTTGCAGCGCACCGAAGAGCGGTGTGAAAACCGGGGGTCTAGCGGCGGAGAGCCCCCGCGGAAATCGACTCTTCCAGATGATCGAGGGCATCGGCGAGCTTCTCGTCGATGACGTGCAGGAGCGTCGCCCAGTCGTCGTAGTGGTGGAGATCGGCCGCGCCGTCCGAAATCCCGCGAAGCCCCAGAAGCGGCAGGTCGAAACGCTGGCAGGCGCGCAGGACGGCAAAGGTCTCCATGTCCACCATGTCGGCGTCGATGGCATCGTAACGCGGGCCCGTGACGATGTCGGACCCGGTGGAAAGCCGTGCGCTTGGTACCCCCGTGATCGGCGTCGGCAGCGGGGTTTCCACGGGATGGTCGAGAAACGGTGTCACGCCCTTTTGAAACCCGAGCGGTGAGGCGTCGATGTCGCGCCAGGAGACCGAGGACACCTGATAGACTTCTGCCTGTTCGAGCGATCGCGAGCCGGCCGAACCCAGCGAGACGACGAGATCGGGCATCGTTCCGGCGGAATTCAGTTCGGCCAGCGCCAGACCGGTATTGAGGGCCGCCTCGATCGGCCCGACGCCGGTCATCACCGGCTTGATCCGCGCCTTGAGCTTCTTGCCATATTCGGCGCTTGCCGCCATGACGAAGAGGACGCGCTGGCTGCCCAAGGTTTCGAGCGCATGGGTGGATCGGGTCATCATGTCCTCCGAAGCGGCGTGAGCCTTTGCCTCAGTTCAACCACCAGAGGGCGCCGTTGAGAAGGGTGGCATAGGCGACCCAGGCGAGATAGGGCAGGAAGAGGATCGCCGAGAGACGCTCGATCGACCAACTGCGCAGGATGAAGCCCAGGATCGTCAGGAGCAGCGCCAGGATGACCACGAGGGCGAAGCCGGGAGCCTGGGCCGTGAAGAAGATCGGCGACCAAGCGAAATTGAGCGCCATCTGCGCCCACCAGAGGATTTGCGCCGGCCGGTTGCCGGTTCGCCAGACGCGATAGCCGGCAAAGCCGATGAGCACGTAGAGCGTCCCCCAGACAGGGCCGAAGAGCCAGGCCGGCGGGTTGAACCACGGCTTTTCCAGCGCTTCGAACCAGCCACCGATCTCGACGGCCTGGCCGAACAGCGAGCCACCGCCGACGGTGAGAAGCAGGAAGCCGGGCAGGGCGAGGGTGCGGCTCATGATGCTCGCTCCAGAATGGCGAAGAAGAAGCCGTCGGTGCCGGAGAGACGCGGCGTCAGGGTGAGAACGTTTCCGGCGGCGAATGCCGTGACCCGGCATCGTTGAGTCGTTTCGGGCAAGAGCCCCCGCCATTCCGTTTCGGCATTGCCGACAGTGAAGCCCTGGGCGGCACGCCGGGTCAGAAAGGCTTCGACCCGCTTCTGGTTCTCGGCGGCAAACAGCGAGCAGGTGATATAGGCGACGCGCCCGCCGGGTTTGACGAAGGGCGCGGCGCGGTCGAGCACCCGGTCCTGCTCTTCCGTGCGTTTCTCGAGCGCCGTCTCGGAGAGCCGCCATTTCGCGTCCGGCCGGCGCCGCCATGTGCCCGACCCCGTACAGGGCGCGTCGACCAGCACGAGGTCCATCTTGCCGTGGAGGCTGGCGATGTCCTCGCGCGGGTCGTGGATCTGGACGTTGCGGACGCCGGCGCGCTTCAGCCGGTCATGGATCGGGGCGAGGCGCTGACGATCGCTGTCGGTGGCGTGGATCTGGCCGGTGTTGTTCATGGCGGCCGCGAGCGCCAGCGTCTTGCCGCCGCCGCCGGCGCACAGATCGAGCACCTGTTCGCCTTCGCGCGCCCCCGCGAGAAGCGCCGCGAGTTGGGATCCTTCGTCCTGGATCTCGAACCAGCCCTTTTGAAATCCGGTCTCCGCCTGCACGTTGGGATGCCGACCTTCGCCCTGGATGGGTGGGATCCGCAAGCCGACGGGCGAGAGGCCGCAGGCCTGTGCCTTGTGCGGCGCAAGCGCCCTCGCGACCTTGTCGCGATCGGCCTTCAAGAGATTGACCCGCAGATCGAGGGGAGGGCGTTCGCACAGCGCTTCGGCTTCGTCCACCCAGCCTTCGCCGAGAGCCTCGGCCATATGCGGCGCCACCCAGTCCGGCACATCGGCCCGCACCGGGTCCGGAGCGCCGGCGATCTCTGCGCCCATGAACGCTTCGAGTTGATCCGTCGGTGGCAGCTGTGGCGCGAACCGGTCGCCCTCGAGCTTGGCGGCGAGATCGTTCGGCGTCAGGGCGAGAGCATCGATCGCGGCGGCAAAGACGAGGGCCGTCGCGCCGTCATCCCCCATGCGAAAGGCATAGGAGCGTTTGCGTCGCAACGCGTCATAGACAAGGTTGCCGATCACCGCGCGGTCTCCCGAGCCTGCAAAGCGGTGGTTGAGGCCCCAATCCTTCAGCGCGTCGGCCACCGGCCGCCGACGGGACTCGATATCGTCCAGAACCTCGATCGCCGCCGAAATCCGTCCCCCTAGGCGCATGGGACGCGATACCGATCGTTCGGGGTGGAGATTGTCATGGGTTCGCGATCCTGCTGCTTTGTCAGTCGGCCCATTCGGCCCGAGGCCCGCCGCCTCTACAGCAAAGCCGCTCGAATCGGAATCCGTTTTCGCAAATGCCATGGAGAGAGACGATCGAAGCATGCGATCGACACGCCGGTTGTGCTCCATGTGGGGGGAGCCGCGGTGCGTACGATATCAAGCTTCATCGAATGCACATGAAAAAGCACGCCTCCCGGCCATGGGCCAGGTGGCGTGCTTACTCTTCCGTCCGTGTTGGAGGTCTTCTCTGCTTTGCCAGCCGCGATGAAGATCGCGCCTAGAAGCGGTAGTTGATGGACGCCTTCACAGTGTGGAAGTCGAGAGACTCGTCGAGATTGAGATTGAGGGCTCCACCACCGAAGGACTGAGAGAAAATCGAGTCGGTGCCAAGATCCACATAGGAGTACTCGGTCTGGAACGAAATGTTGTCGAACGCGGCGTACTCGAGACCAGCGCCGACGACATAGCCGGTCTTGGTGTCGTTGTTATCGTTGGTGAGTGTGCCGAGACCCGTCACGGAAAGCGACTGCTCGGTCTCGCCATAGGCGAAACCGCCGTGTCCATAGACCATGAAGCGATCCATGGCATAGCCAAGCCGAGCGCGCACTGTGCCCAGATACTTGAGTTCGGACTTGGCGGTCGCCGAGCCGAGGCCGCCCAGAGAGACACTCAGCTCTGAATCGATGTCGCTTGCCGCGATGTCGGCTACCGCGCCAAGAACGATACTACCCATCTGATAGTCGAAACCGGCCTGAGCGCCGCCGAAAAGACCACCGGCGGAGTTGCTGGCTCCGACGTTGAGATTGATCAATCCCGTGACACCCAGATCGTAGTCGACATCACCGGTGGCCGCACCGCCGAAGATACCGATGTATGCGCCTGTCCAGTCGTAGGTTTCCTCGACCACGGGGGCCGGCGGTACTGGCGCCGGGTCGTAAATGACGTCGGCGGCATGAGAATAGTTGACAAACGAGACGACCGCGCAAGTCGTCAGCGATGTGATGAGAAGGTTCCGCATTTGATCTGTCCTTTTTAAACTGCGTTAAAATCATGCGTCCATTGGTCGCAAAAACATATGCCCAAAGGGCAACACTCATCACTGCAGTATGGACTGTGGCAAAAAAGCCATGCTTTGCCGTTTCTGACGCAAGGACGGTGTTGGCAGTTCTCTCCGAATCGCGAGGTCGACAAGACGAAAGCAACGTTGGAGCCGATCGCGCACGAGGACGCGAGCGAAGCCGAGTGCGCGATCGCCGTACTCCCTTGCGGAGAAGTCGCTTCCGTTGAGCCACGGCAGGAAGTGACAATTCGGGCCTGTGCTCGCGCCTTCCCTGATCGCCCAAGATCCGCGAACGGCGGTGGCGCGATCAGATCAAGCCACCGGTGGTCTCGACCGTTCATTCCGTTCTTGACCGGACGGTCACGTTGACCGTAGGCGTCGACGCCTTCGCCGCGCTCGGGGATTTCGGCCTTCCACAGGCAATCAGAATCGACGATGGAGTGGCTTTCGATCGTTCCCGCGCTCGACTCGGTTTATCGAAGATCGCTGTCTGGTGGTTCAGGCTCGGCACCACCCCGAGCGTATCAGGCCGGGCTGTCCGCAGGAAAACGGCCGGCACGAGCGCATGCATCTGACGCTGAAGAAGGCGACCCCGCCACCCGGCGCCGGCATCGTGCAGCAGCAGGCTCGGCATCAAGGAATTCGACGAGGGCATCTGCCTCGTCAGCTCCATGACTTATGATCTGGGATATATCGACCTGGAACAGAGAACCTTGCAAACCATCGACAATCCGTCCGGCACGAGATTGTCACCGATGTCTCAGGTGCGGTCTGTTACCCATGTCTCCGGGTCAGACAATAAACGCGGTGGCTCCCCGGGCCGGATTCGAACCAGCGACCGATCGATTAACAGTCGAGTGCTCTACCACTGAGCTACCGGGGAATGCGCCTTGCCGCGTGGAAGGGGCCTATAGCAAAGCCACCGGCGACTTGCCAAGACGTTTCGGTCGAAAAAGCGAAGAAGATTGTCGAGGAGCCGAAACTTGCCGCCGGAGTGCCCCCGCCGCGGCTCGGCGCGGGGCGGCTGGAAACCCGCGTTGCAACGGGGCTCTTGCAGGGCCATCTACCACCCATGGCGAAAGGAACAGGCGGGACAAAGGCCGTGGAGAAGCCGTGCATGGCTTGGCGGACCGTGCGGGGTTCCGGTGATCGTCGAGTACGGGAAGGCGCGGACCATGACGGAGGCCGATGAGGGCGAACGCAACGGGGAGGGGAGGCGAAGGCATCTGCATCTCTTCGGGCGCAGGCTTCCGCTGCCGGCAAGCCGGTGGGCCAGAGTAAGTCTGGGATCGGGCCTGGTGGTTGGCGGGGTCTTCGGATTTCTTCCGATTCTGGGCTTCTGGATGATTCCGCTCGGGCTCGTGGTTCTTTCGGTCGATTTCGCCCCCGTGCGACGGCTTCGGCGCCGTTCGTCCGTCAAGGCCGAACGCTGGCGGCGCAGGCGTACGGAAACATCGACCTGAAGCTCTTTTCTTCATCCTGCGTTTACCAGCCACACGAAGAATCGTGAGCCGGGCCGATTGTATCGGTCGTCTTCACCCGAAGGAAACCGGCCAAGGCAACAATGCGAAGGTAACCTGAAGGAATGCATTTGCATTCCCAAGAGGAGGCCTGACCGTTGGATGCCCGCGTTCCTCACCTCGACCGCCCGATCTTCGTGGATCTGGACGGCACGCTGATTCGCAGCGACCTTCTGTGGGAATCGCTCTTCCTGACGGCTCGTCAGCAACCGGCAACCCTATGGAAGGTGTTCGGATGGGCCGCCGCCGGCAAGGCGCGGCTGAAAGCGGAACTGGCGCGCAATATCGATTTCGACCCGGCGCTCCTGCCCTACCGTCCGGAAGTCGTCGAGGCGCTACGCGTGGCCAAGGGCGAGGGGCGGCGGATCGTGCTCGCAACCGGGGCGAACGAGCGGCTCGCCCATGCGGTCGCCGACCATCTCGGCCTCTTCGACGATGTCATGGCGTCCTGCGACGCGGTCAATCTGACCGCGAGTCGCAAGCTCGAGCGGATCGCGGGCGAATGTGACGAACGCGGCTTTGAATATTACGGCAATTCCCGCGAGGACGTCTGTCTTCTGGACGCGGCGACCGAAGCAACTGTGGTGGCCCCGGACCGGGTCGCCGGGCGCTGGCAGCGTGCGACCGGATCGAATCTCATCGCCGAATCCGGTCTCGGCCGGGCGAAGGCGGCTCTGAAGGCGATGCGTCCTCATCAATGGGCGAAAAACGTGCTCGTCTTCGTGCCGCTGGTTCTGACCCATGATTTCTTCAACCTCGGGATGGTCCTCGCTGCGCTGGCGGCCTTCTTCAGCTTCTCCTTCGCCGCGTCCTCGGTATATCTCGTGAACGACCTTCTCGATCTCACCGCCGACCGCAAGCACAAGACCAAGAAGAACCGGCCCTTCGCCAGCGGCGCCCTGCCGATACCGACCGGACTCCTCCTGGCGGGGGCGCTGCTGTCGACGTCCATCGTGATCGGCCTGTTTCTCCCGCCGCTCTATCTGCTCGTGCTGGCCGGCTACATGGTGGCGACGACGGCCTATTCCTTCTTCATCAAACGGATGCTTCTGATCGACGTGCTGACGCTCGCGGGGCTCTACACGGTTCGAATCATCGCCGGCGCCGAGGCCACTTCGATCGGCGCCTCCTTCTGGCTGCTGGCCTTTTCGCTGTTTTTCTTCCTCTCGCTCGCCCTGGTGAAACGCTTCACGGAGCTCCAGGATTTCGGCATCGGCGCTTCGCGCACCAAGACCGGTCGCGGCTATGTGTCGGAAGATCTCGAAACCCTGAGCCAGGCCGGCATGGCTTCCGGCTTCGCTTCGGTCATGGTGCTGGCGCTCTACATCAACAGCCCCGAGGTCGCGGCCCATTACACCCAACCCTATCTCGTCTGGCCGCTGTGCCCGATCCTGCTCTACATCATCGTGCGCATCTGGGTGCTGGCGCGGCGCGAACAGATGCATGACGATCCGGTCGTCTTCATCCTGCAGGACTGGCGCAGCCAGATGATGGTCGCCATCGGCGGGCTGATGTTCCTCCTGGCCGCCTATGCGTGACCATCAGAGCTGGGGCCGGCTCCGTCGCGCCGAGCGGCCTGCGATCGGCGCCGATCGTCTCGACTGGATCGGCGGCAGCTTCCTGCCCTTCGGCAATGGCCGCTCCTATGGCGATTCCTGCCACAACGACCGCGGAACGCTGATCGACAGCCGTGCGGGCCTTTCTCCCAGGATCCACCACTTTGATCCAGCCTCAGGGCTGCTCACCGCCGATGCCGGCGTTCTCCTCAGCGAGATCACTCGCCATGTGGCCCCCGACGGCTGGTTCCTGCCAGTCACGCCCGGCACCCAGTTCGTGACGCTGGGCGGGGCGATCGCCAACGACATCCACGGCAAGAACCACCACCGGCGCGGCACCTTCGGGTGCTGGGTCGAGGCGATCGAACTCGAGCGCTCCGATCGTGGCCGGCTGACCCTGACACCCGTCGCAGAGCCCGAGCTTTTTGCCGCGACCATTTCAGGCATGGGGCTGACCGGTCTAATTCGGCAGGCGACAATCCGCCTGATGAAGGTGCCCTCGCTCTCGATCGTCGAGACGACCACCCGCTTCGACCGGCTTTCCGACTATTTCGACCTCGCCGACGAGGCGGACGCGCGGCATGAATATGCCGTCGCCTGGATCGACTCGCTGGCGGGCGGCGCTTCGCTCGGGCGCGGGCACTTGATCGCCGGCGATCATGCGGAGACGGGCGATCGCACCGGGGTGGCCCGGCCGCCGCTGGCAAGCGTGCCCTTCACGCCGCCAATCAGCCCGCTACAGGGACCGTTCCTCAAGGCTTTCAACGAGGCCTATTATCGCAAGGCGAAGGCTGGGACCCACAGCCGGACCGTGCCCTTCGACGGATTCTTCTATCCGCTCGATCGGGTCGGCGCCTGGAACCGGCTCTACGGACCGCGCGGGCTTCACCAGCATCAAAGTGTCGTGCCCGTGGGCGATGCCGAGACCGTGGTCCGGGCGCTGATCGAATGCGCGAAAAGCCATAAGCATGGCTCGTTCCTGACCGTGCTGAAGCGCTTCGGTGACCGCCCGAGTCCCGGTCTCACCAGCTTTCCTCGGCCGGGCTACACGCTGACCCTCGACTTTCCCCATCGTGGCGAAAAGACGTTGAAGCTCCTCGCCGAGCTCGACCGGATCACGATCGAAGCGGGCGGGGCGGTCAATCCCTACAAGGATGCCCGCATGTCGGCTGAAAGCTTCGATCGGGGCTTTGCGAACTGGCGCCGTCTGGAAGCGCTCCGGGATCCCGCGATCCTCTCCGATTTCTGGACGCGCACCGCTATGCGATTTGCTTCCGGCCGTACGCAGTCGATTGCGGACAATTCGAGCGAACCGCTGAGCGCTTCCTTTACCGTACCGGCAAGAACAGTTGCAGACGGCATCTGACCCAGCGTCGACTTAACCCATCTCTGAGCTTTGGTCGCTAGAAACGCACGAAAGCGGCCCGGCAACGAAGGGCCGATGCAGCCGAGGACGGGCGAATGACGAAGTACATCCCCTTCATCCTGTTTACCGTGTTCACCAACGCGGCCGCGCAGGTGATGTTGAAATACGGCATGATGCAGCTCGGAGAGCTGAGCTTTGCCGGGGTCAATCCGATCCTGAAGATCCTGCAGATCGTGTTCAGCCCCTGGGTGTTTCTGGGGCTCCTCACCTTCGTGATCTCCATGGCCTCGCACCTTTTCGTGCTTTCGAAGGTCGATCTCTCCTTCGCCTACCCGTTCCTGTCGCTCGCTTACGTGGCGGTGGCCGTCTTCGCCTATTTCGTCTTCCGCGAAGACGTGAATGCGATGCGTATTCTCGGCATTGCCCTGATCTGCGGCGGAACCTTCTTCATCGCCCAGAGCGGCAGCCAGCCGCATGTCGACGAGCCGGTCGACGTTGCCGCCAATCAAGTCTCCCAGTCCCGGATGTCCAAGCCCTCAGAGGTGTCCCAATGAAACACGTTCTTTTCGGCGGTGACGGATTCGTCGGCCGTCACCTTGCCAAGAAGCTCCTTGCCGATGGCGAGGAGGTCATCGTCGCCGATATCGCCAAGAGCGATCTGCCCCATTACGGCGCCGGCGTCCGCTTCATGCATTGCGACGTCACCCGCCCGGCAGACTGTGCCAAGGTGCCGATGGCGCCCGAGGACATGGTCTACAACCTGTCGGCCAAGATGCTCTCGCCGATCCAGGTCCGGGCGAAGCGCCACGACTTCTTCTATCCGGTCAACTATTTCGGCACCGAGAACATCATCCAGGCAATGGACAAGGCCGCCGCGCCGAACCTCGTCCATTTCACCACGGACATGATCTACGGTCATACGGTGACCTATCCGATGACCGAAGAGCATCCGGTCTCCCCGCTTGGCGAATATGGCCAGTCCAAGCTCGACACCGAGGTTCTGGCCGCCGAATGGCGCAAGAAGGGCATGAACATCTCGCTCTTCCGGCCGCGCCTCATTATCGGCCCGGGCCGGCTGGGTATTCTCGAAAAGCTGTTCAAGCTGATCGACCACAATTTTCCGGTTCCGATGATCGGCTCGGGCAAGAACCCGTATCAGTTCATCTCGGTCTTCGACTGCGCGGAAGCCGCGCGTCTCGCCTGGAAGGCGGGCGTCCCGAACGAGGCCTACAATCTCGGCTCGCTCAACCCGCCGCCGGTGAAGAAGCTTCTCGGCGATCTCATCAAGCATGCCGGATCGAAGTCGATTCTCGTTCCGACGCCTGGCTGGGCGGTCAAGCGCACGCTCGACCTCCTCGACGCCCTCAACATGCCGCTGATGGATCCGGAGCAGTATCTCATCGCGGACGAGGAATGCGTTCTCGACGTGTCGAAGGGCGAACGCCAGCTCGGCTGGGTGCCCCAGTATCGCGACGAGGACATGCTGATCGCCGCCTACAGCGAATACCGCGCCAAGCGCCAGGCAGCCTCCGGCAAGCTCGCCTCCCATCCCCAGCCGGCCGAATAAGGAGCCCTTTCGATGCTCGACCGCCCGACGATTTCCGCGCCGGCCCTTGACGACAGCCTGCGCCGCGGCCCGCAAAAGCCGCAGCTCCTTTCCGTCGAGGACGCCAAGGCGCTCTCGGTGGAAACGATGGCCGATCTGTTCAAACAGCACATCAATCCCGGCCAGTTCCACTTCATGAAGCTTCTCGGCTTTCACAAGGTGAAGGTCGAGCGCGCCGAGGGGATGTATTACATCGACCAGAACGGCCGAAAGATCCTCGATTTCTTCGGTGGTTTCGGCTCGCTTGCCCAGGGCCACAATCATCCCCGGATCCTGGCGGCGCGTGAGCGTTTCCAGGCGGAAAAGCGCCATGAGATCGCGATCGCGTTCCTGTCGCAATACGCCTCGGCGCTCGCCAAGAACCTCGCCGCCTGTTCGCCCGGCGAACTCGACATGGTGTTCCTCGGCTCGACCGGTTCGGAAGCCATGGAAGCGGCGATCAAGGTCGCCGAACGCGCATCCGGCCGCAAGAACTGCAAGATCGTCCATGCCGAGAACTCGTTCCACGGCAAGTCCAAGGGTGTTCTGTCGATCACCGACTCGCCGCTCTATCAGGGCGAATTCAAGCTGGTCGGCAACACGTACAAGGTCCCCCATGGCGATCTCGAAGCCCTGAAACGGGTCATCGAGAACGATTCCGACGTTGGCGTCGTGGTGCTGGAGACGGTGCAGGGCGGCGGCGGCATCATCGGCGCCTCGACGGAATACTGGCAGGGCGTGCGCGCGCTCTGCGACCGCCACAACGTGCTGTGGGTCGCCGACGAGGTGCAGTGCGGCTATGGCCGGACGGGCAAGTTCTACGCCTTCGAACATCATGGCGTGGTGCCGGACGTGACGGCGCTCGCCAAGTCGCTCGGCGCCGGCAAGGCGGCCGTCGGTGCGATGATCGCCAAGCGCGACGTCTACATGAAGGCCTATGGCAACCCGAAGACCGCGATGATCCACGCACAGGCAACTTTCGGCGGCATCGGTGAGGCCTGCATCACGGCGATCGAAGGACTGAACGTCCTTTACGACGAGGACCTGATCGGCAATTCGGCCGAAACCGGCGCCTATCTCCTCGATCGTCTGAAAGCCATTCAGGAGAAATATCCGACCATCATCAAGGAAGTCCGTGGCCAGGGTCTGATGATCGGACTGGAGTTCCAGGACTTCTCGCGCACCCTGCCGCTGGCCCTGCGGCCGATGGTGGCGATGCTCGACGACAAACTCAAGGGCTCGCTGTCGGGCTTCATCGGGGCGCTGCTCTTGAGGGACTACGACGTCCTCGTCGCCTTCACCGAGTACAACCGCAACGTCATCCGTCTGGAGCCGCCGCTGATCTGTTCGGAAGATCACGTCGACCAGTTCTGCGACGCGCTCGATGATCTCCTGTCGCGCGGCATCGTCTCGATCGTCAAGGACTTCGTGAAGTCGCAGCTCGGCTGAGCCTGAGCGCTCGAACAATCACCCTCGCCCCCGATGCCGCTCTTGCGGAGCCCCGGGGCGAGGGCTGGCTTTTTTCAGCGCTCGGGGTGCGGGAGCATCAGCCTTCGGGGTCGGATATCTCGGGGGCCGCGGAAGCCCCCAGATTCTCTCCCAACCGCTGGAGATACTTGCGGAACGCCTTGCGCTCCTTGGTCGAAAAACCCTTCAGCGCCCGGCGCTCCAAGGATTTCTGGGCCTTCTTCACATTGCCCACCGCGGCATGCCCGGCCACAGTCAGGAACGCCCGGTTCTGGCGAAGATCGTTGCCGGAAGCGCGTTTTTCGACGAGGCCCTGGGCGACCAGCCGCGCAATGGTTTTCGTCACCGTCGGCGGCTTGACCGAGAGCTTCACGGCGAGATCGCGGAGCGTGATGCCGTCTTCGTCGCCGATCGCAACCAGCACGCTGTCCTGGCCGGGATAAAGCCCCAGCGCATCCAGATCGTGCATCAAGGCGGTTCTGGCGCTTCGCGAGGCAAGAACGAGCTGGCCCGTGACGGAGCCTTTCTTCCTTTTCCGCGCCATCCGATCTCCCGTATCGCGAATCACCGTCAAGATGGTCGAGCGCAAGGGCGATGTCCAGCCAATGCAAGGACTTGCCACATATCTTCGGTCAGGGCATCAAGGCGTGAACGGGATCGACGAGGGACCGATGCGACGCCGCTTCGAGGAGATGACATCGGCCGAACTGGCTGCCGCCGGCCCCGAGCTCGCCGACGCGGTTGCGGTCCTGCCCATTGCCGCCGTCGAGCAGCACGGCCCCCATCTGCCGCTCGGAACCGACGCGCTTCTGGCCGACGCCATGGTGGATTTGGCGATTGCCCGGATGCCGGCCGCGCGACCGGTGACCTTCCTGCCGACATTCCGCTTCGGCAAATCGACCGAGCATACGGGCTTTCCCGGCACGCTCAGCCTCGACTGGAAGACGGTGACCCAGGCGCTGATCGAGATCGGCGAAGGTCTAGCCGCATCGGGGTTCCGGCGGCTCGTTATCGTGAACGCTCATGGCGGCAACACGCCGGTGATGGACACGGTCGCGCTGGAGTTGCGCCGTTCTCACAAGATGCTGGTCGGAACCTGCTCCTGGTTGCGCTTCGGCTATCCAGAAGGCCTGCTGCCGGCGGACGAGATCGATCACGGCATCCATGGCGGCGCGGTCGAGACGGCGCTGATGCAGCATTTCTATCCCGACGTCGTGCGCAACGATGCCATCCGGGATTTCCCCACCCTTCAAAGGACGCTGTCCGAGCGCCACACCCATCTGCGCGCCCATGGCCGCCTCGGCTTCGGCTGGATGGCGGGCGATTTGAATGCCGAGGGTGTCGTCGGCGATGCGCGGCACGCGACACCGGAGATCGGTAAAGAGATCGCGGAGTATCAGGCGGATCGGTTCATTGGGTTTGTTGAGGATGTGCTGGCGTTTGATCTCGGGGATTTGGTTTGAGGTAGCCGCGGCATACCGGCACTCCCTCACCCTGAGCCTATCGAAGGGCGAGGGAGTGCAATCCGCTGCAGATCGCCTGGGAACCTGTGGACAATTGTCCGGAGCGCATCTGATCGTCCGAAGTCCGCAAAAGTCACCCTTCGACAGGCTCAGGGTGAGGGGCGCTACAGCATCGGCCCGAAAATCGGAATCGATTTTCGGAAAGCACGATGCGTGGATTCAATAAGATAGAGCGTCCCTTGTGCGTCCAATTGGACGCACGCGCTTTAGTGCAAGCGCGTTCCCACGTCCTTCGACGATGGCCAACGCCACGCAAGTTGGGGGATTGCCAGAGGGGGCCAGTGCCGCTTCACATAGGGGGGACCGTCTTCCCTCCGTGCGCCCAAGCAAAGGTGACCTGCCATGCCAGCATCCGAACCGCAGGGCGCCACTCGCCGCGTTTGGCTGAAGAACCCGCTGGCGATTCTGGCGGAACGCGCTGGCGGCGGCGTGGTCGTTGCCGGTGGGCGGATCGTTGAACTCGTTCCTGCTGGGGCGGAGCCGAGCGAGCTCGTCGACGAGACGGTCGACGTCTCCCGCCATGTGGTCCTGCCGGGCCTGATCAACACCCATCACCATTTCTACCAGACGCTGACCCGCGCCCATCCGCAGGCGATCGACAAGGAGCTCTTTCCCTGGCTGAAGAGCCTCTATCCGATCTGGGGGCGGCTCGATGCCGACAGCATGCGGCTGGCGGCGCGATTGGCCCTGACCGAGCTTTTGATGTCCGGCTGCACGACCGCGGCCGATCATCACTATCTGTTTCCGGCCGGTCTCGACGATGCGATCGACATCGAGGTGGAAGAGGCGGCCGCGCTCGGCATCCGGGTGACGCTGACGCGCGGGTCGATGGATCTCTCGGAAAAGGACGGCGGCCTGCCGCCGGACAGCGTCGTGCAGGACGCCGATACGATCCTCGCCGACAGCGAGCGGCTGATCGGCCGCTATCACGATCGATCCGAAGCCGCGATGTTGCAGATCGCGCTCGCGCCCTGTTCGCCCTTTTCGGTGACGCGCCGGCTGATGAGCGAGACGGCGGCTCTGGCCGAAAAGCACGACTGCCGGCTGCACACCCACCTTGGCGAGACCGAGGACGAGAACCGCTTTTGCGAAGAGACCTTTGGCTGCCGTCCGCTCGACTATCTGGAGGAAGTGGGCTGGCTCGGGCCGCGGACCTGGCTTGGTCATGGCATTCATTTCACCACCGAAGAATGCCGGAAGCTCGGCCGCCACAAGGTGGGCGTCTGCCATTGCCCGGCCTCGAATGCAGTCCTCGCCTCGGGCTTCTGCCCGGTTCGCGAATTGCAGGAGGCCGGTGCGCCGGTCGGCCTAGGCGTCGACGGCTCGGCGTCGAATGACGGGTCGAACATGATTGCCGAACTGCGCACGGCCTTGATGGTGCAGCGGTTGAACTATCGCTCCGCCTCGGCCTTCACGGCGCGCGATGCGATCCAACTCGCGACCGAAGGGTCGGCCGCTTGTCTCGGTCGCCCGGAACTGGGACGCATCGCCGTCGGCACGCAGGCCGACCTCGCGTTCTTCACCCTGGACGAGTTGCGCTTTTCCGGCGCGCACGACCCAATCGCGGCCCTGGTCCTGTGTGGCGCGCAGGGCGCCGACCGCGTGATGGTCGGCGGACAATGGCGGGTTATGGATGGCCGGCCTGTCGGCATCGATCTCGAAGACCTGCGGGCTCGGCACGGCGAGGCAGCGCGCCGCTTCGCCTGATCGCGGCCGTCAATCGCCAGCGACGAAGAACTGCAATTTGCCCTCCGGCGTGATGCCCGCGCGGTAGAAATTATAGGCGCCGAAATCGAGCATGGCACGATAGTCGCCCGCCGTGACCAGTTCGAAAAGTTCGACGAGCTGCGGCTTCGTCAGCTTCGACAGATCGACCTGGGTGAAATAGGGCCACACGTAGATCTCGTTCTCCGAGCCCGGTTCGGTCCGGGCGTAACCGGATTCGAGCACTTCCAGGAGGATCGCGAGGATCTCGATGCCCTCGCCGTCGCCCGAGGCGGATTTCAGAAATTCGATCGGATCGTCGATGTCTGCGCCGAAGCTGAGCACCGTGCCGTCCGCGCCCGTCTCGATATAGGGACGCAGCTTCTCGATATCGCCGGTTCGGGCGATTTCCATCAGCTTCGCACGAAGGTCGCGGACGGGGGCCGGCAGATTCGCTTCACCGTGGCCGATTTCCACGGGCAGCGGCGTGGCGAGGCGCGGTTCCTCCGCGCCATCTTCCCGAATCGCCGCCGGTCCATCGTCATCGCCGGCAGCGGCCGGCCTGACCCGTCCGCCCGTTCCACGCTCGTCGGCGCCTGGGCTCTTTTCATCGGCATCTGCATCTCGTTTGTCGTCTGCCGGCGCTGCGGGCTTGACGATGGCTCCCGTCGACTGATCGTCCGGCGGAAAGGGACGCTCGCCCTGGTCGGTGCCCTCGGCCTCGTCGCCGGGGTCGGGGGAAGCGCCGCGCGCGCCACCATCGCGGGGCAGCTGCGGCCCCTGCACTGGCTTCGGCTCCGCGTCCGGCTTGGCGCTCGGAGCGGCCGTGCCGGGAAGCGGCGGGAGCGGCACGGCGATGATGCCTTCCTTGCTGATACCGCTGCCGTCCTCGCCCTCGAACAGCGAGAAGGCGGAGGCATCGGAAAGCGAGCCGAGGACCGCCAGACTGAAGACGCCAGCCTTGAAGAGCATGCTCGTCGATCGGCGCATCAATCTTCGTCCCCTTCGCCCTGGAGTGTCCTGAAATCTCGTGCCAATCGACGTGAGCTTATCCACGCCGCCATGTCGTGGCTCGGCTCCCGGATCGCAATCCGGTCCGGTGACGTTGGCCCAAATGGTACCAATGGCGAACGGCTGCCGCGCTCGAAGCGGCGGCGGAGCCTGGTTGGCGCGGCGATCGCGACGCGTGCTACTGCAACGTCCGGTCGGCGCGGAATTCCCCGAATTCCAGCCGCTTGCGAAGCGTCTCCATCATGTCCAGCACGTCGTCTTCGCCATGAAGACGCACGAGTTCCGTCAAAGCCGTGACGATGGCGGTCTCGGCCAGGATTTCCGTCTCGATCCCGTCCGACATGCCGTCGGCCCAGGCCTCGTTGTGGTATTCGAGGGCCACCTGCTTCTTTTCCGCCTGGATCATCTCGTCCAGTTCGGCACTCTGCAAATCAATCATCGGACCCCCTCAATTTTCCTTGCCGCTTTCACGCCTCGTTAAGACCTAGCATGATTGCGCAGGCAGTGACTCGCGTTTTCGCGCGATCCCTAATCAAACGTTAAGCTCCATATCTGGAGCCGATCTCTCTCGCGAGGGTCGCCCCTTCTTCGCGATAGCGATTCGCCGCCACCCGCGCCGCATCCGTGCAGCTGCGATAGGTGGCTTCGAAAGCCCGATAGCCGCTGTTGAAGCTCGCGATCAGGTGCCGGCGATCGGCGTCGCTCGGCGCGAGGGCCTCCAGCAGCGTGTTCATCTCGTCCCGCCAGACGCCGGCTTCCTCGTCGCCGCAAAGCTTGCGAAGGAAATGCATCGATCCGAGGATCGTCGCAAGCCGGCTCATGGGGCGCATATAGGGCGCATTGCTCGGCCGTTCGGCCGGTTGCGACTCTTCCGTGGCTTCCTCGGCCGCCTCTTCCTCCTGCGCGTGGGCAGCGGGCATGTGCGCCGCGCCGGCGACGAGAAGCATGCCGGCGATCGCCATCGCGTGAGTGAGTCGTCTGGGTCGCATGGGCAATAACATTCATCATTCGTTAAAGGTCACGCAAGCCGCGGCGTGCGCTGCGTGGCCCGAAATCCTCACCCTGCGCTGTTCAGGCAACAGCCACCAATCGGATTTGATGAAAATGCGAGCGAAAAGCGGCCTCTACGGTACCTCGAGGCCCGCCAAGCAGCGCTCGACGACCGCGGCGAGACGCGGCGTCGTAAGACCTTCGCCTTCGCACCTGCGGATGTCGACCAAGCTGCGGAAGCCGGCGGCACGGGCGTCGTCAGCGGCTTTCGGTTCGACCGTCCCGTCGACCCTGCCGGCAAAGACGGCGATGACGGCATGGGACCTCGTGTCGATGACTTCGTGAAAGGTGATGAATGTCAGAGAGTCCGCGACAAGGCCGGTTTCTTCGCGGACTTCTCGGCGGCCGGCTTCCTCAAGTCTCTCGCCGAAGCGAACGCCGCCGCCCGGGAGGCTCCAAAGGCCGGCAAAGGGCGGTTTGCCGCGCTGGACCAGGAGAATGCCGGCTGGCGAGACGAGGCAGGTCGAGACGCCGAGAAGGGGGCTTGCGGAATCGCTCATCGACCTTCGAGATATGGTCGTCGACGTGCAGGTCCAAGCCGGGTGTCAATCGAAAGAGGGTGAGAGACGCGAGATGGCCGGAAGATTCGCCCTGACCTGCTCGCCGGAGGTGCTGGCCGAGCATTTCGGCCTCAAGGAGATCGATCCGTTTCCGCCGCGGCCGCGCATCCTGCCGACGCAACCGATTCTGGTTGTTCTGGCTGGCAGCGAAGGCCGGGTGGAAGTCTGGCGGGAAGGGCGCCATGCGCAGCTGGCGCGCTGGGGCCTGACCCCGTCCTGGTATCGCGGGGAGGACACGCCGCCGGTGATGTTCGCCGCACGGGCCGAGACGGTCGCGGAGAAGAACGCCTTTCGCGGCGCCTTACGACACCGCCGCTGTCTCGTGCCGGCGACGGCCTTTCACCGCAAGCGGCAGGCGGGCGAGGGCGCCGGGAAGCTCCTCGAGATCAGCCTCGCCGGGGCGCAGGTCTTTGCGATCGCCGGGCTATTCGAGCCCTACATGGCAGGCGATGGCAGCGAGATCGACACGGCAGCGATCCTGACTGCGCCGGCCGGACCCGAGCTTCACGGCCTTGGCGAGCGCAGGCCGGTGATCGTCGATCCCGGCGACTACGAGCGCTGGCTGGACTGCCGGACGAACGGGCCGGACGATATCGGCGACATCCTGGACGCCCCGATTGCGGGACGCCTTTCATTTGCTGCGGCGGATGACTGAGGTCGGCCCTACTCGGCCGGCGTCATCGCGATGCGCGCAAGCGGAGCCTTCGCGGCGTTGGTCGACTTGCGGCAGGCCTGGCTGGCGGCCGCGATCGCCGGAATCGCGATGTCGCGATAGTTCCGTACGAGGTCGATCTCGTTGTCGCGTTCTTGCTTGGAGCGGAATTCGAGAGTGTCGGTGGTCATGGCATGTGGTCCGTGGTGATGCATGGGCTCTGCTGGGAAGCCCTCCAATTGCGCCAGTTTGAAGACCGAAACTGACCCGATCCTCCTTAGCGCGGTAACATTGCGCCAATGATGCGTGGACGTGTCCGCCGAGTTACAGTGAAGCCTCTGAAATTTGGTAAGAATTTTCGTCAAATCCGCTTTTGGCGGCGCCATTGTTTCAGCTTTGTGACGGCTACAAGTTCTGTTTCGGCCGGTCATGAATCGTGGGTATTGCCGGGGCTTCCCAGCCGGCGTGGGGCGCGACGCAGAAACGGCGACCCGAAACATGCATCGCCATGGCCGGAAACATCCGGTATGTGCCGCGGGCAAAGACGACGGGTCGGTTCTGGCCCGTCTGCATCCCGCCGGTTCGAGAAAAGGGCCTGCTCTGGAAAAGGGCGCGCTCTGGAAAAGGGTTTGTCATGACGAAGGACGACGGCTTTCGCGGCCTCACGCTCTTCAACACGATGACGCGGCAGAAGGAGGCGTTCCGGCCGCTGGACTGGCGGAACGACGCCATTCCGGAGGCCGATCGGCGGGTGCGCATGTATGTCTGCGGGCCGACGGTCTACGATTACGCCCATATCGGCAATGCGCGGCCGGTCATCGTCTTCGATGTGCTCTATCGCCTGCTCCGCCATCTCTATGGCGATGACCGGGTGGTCTATACGCGCAACATCACCGACGTCGACGACAAGATCAACGCGCGGGCGCTGCGCGACTATCCGGACCTGCCGCTGAACGAGGCGATCCGCAAGGTGACGGAGACCACCGCCGCGCAGTTCGAGAAGGACGCGGCAGCACTCGGCAATCTTGAGCCGACCCATCAGCCGCGGGCGACCGACTTCGTCTCCGGCCATGACGACGGCCACGACATGGTCTCGATGATCGCGACGCTGATTGAGAAGGGGCATGCCTATCAGGCCGGCGGCGAAGTGCTGTTCGACGTGACCTCGATGGAGGATTACGGCGGCCTGTCCCGGCGAAAGCTCGAGGAGATGCGGGCCGGAGCGCGCGTCGCGGTCGACGAACACAAGAAGAATCCCGGCGACTTCGTCCTGTGGAAGCTCTCCTCGCCTGAGGAGCCGGGCTGGGATTCGCCCTGGGGGCGGGGGCGCCCCGGCTGGCACATCGAGTGCTCGGTGATGAGCGCGGCCACGCTCGGCCAGACCTTTGACATCCATGGCGGCGGGCTCGACCTGATCTTCCCGCACCATGAGAACGAGATCGCCCAGTCCCGCTGCGCCCACGGCACCGAGAAGATGGCCGAGGTCTGGATGCACAATGGCTATCTTCAGGTCGAAGGCCGGAAGATGTCGAAGTCGGAAGGCAATTTCGTCACCATCCAGGAGCTTCTGGAAACGGAAAAGTTCGGTGGCCGGAAATGGCCGGGCGAAGTGCTGCGCCTTGCCATGCTGATGACGCATTACCGCGAGCCAATCGACTTTTCGGTGCGGCGGCTGGAGGAGGCGGAAAACCTGCTGCGGAAATTTAAGCGAGCGGCTGACCTAGCTGAGCATCACGGTAGTGAGCCTTACGAGTTGGTAGAGGTGCTGAAGAACGATCTCGATATGGCTACTGTGCTTTCTCAACTCTCTCGACTTTCGAATGAGGCTTTCGGCCGACATTGGGACGAGTGGGTATCAGGTTCCGAGCAGCCGTTTGCAGAAGAAGATGGCGATCCAATCTTTGACGAAGACCGCCTGAACGCAGCCGGGCAAGTTAAAGAAACTCTTATTCTTCTCGGGTTCGACGTCACAGCTCCCGATGTCGATGCGAGCTTTATCAACGCAGCAGTGGATAATCGCCTTGCCCTGATCCGCGACAAGAACTGGGCTGAAGCCGACCGCATCCGCGACGAACTGGCGGCCAAGGGCATCCAACTCAAGGACGGCAAGGACCCCAAGACCGGAGAGCGCGTGACCACTTGGGAGGTGAAGCGCTGAGCGCTCTCCCTTCTGCGGTCGTCATCCCGGCCTTGAGCCGGGATGACGAATTGGAGAGGCTCGGTTTCATTCGTTCTAGGCCGCGTTTCGGCACGCCCAGCGAAATGACGACGCCCGCAAATTGCGCCGATTTGTCTCACCTCATGACCTGGTGTAGAGAGCCAGCGTTGGGACGTATGCATCGGTTTTGTCCGGCTGCCCGGGAAATCCCCCGGGGCGGCCGTGCGAGTTGCTGAGAAGCCGGTCCGCCGTTGGTGAGCACCGGCTGCGAGTCCCTCGACTTGCCCCAATTTCGTGGGACGAACGGAATTTCAGCCTTGGCGCGTCACTGGACGAGCCGCGGCGCGGGAAACGACAATTCGCATCGCGTCGAGCCCGCTAGGCCGAAGCACCGATGTCGAGAAACGGCTGGCAGGAGCGCATATGGATCGCATTCGCATTCGCGGCGGCAACGAGTTGAACGGGACGATTCCGATCTCCGGGGCGAAGAACGCCACGCTGCCGCTGATGATCGCTTCGCTCCTGACCGACGACACGCTGACGCTCGAAAACGTGCCGCATCTCGCCGATGTCGAGGGGCTCACGCGCATTCTCGGCAATCACGGCGTCGACTTTTCCGTCACGGGCAAGCGCCTGCGCCAGGAGGCGGGGCTCGGCCGCACGATCCATTTCAACGCCCGCAACATCGTCGACACGACCGCCCCCTATGAGCTCGTCTCCAAGATGCGGGCGAGCTTCTGGGTCATCGGGCCGCTTCTGGCGCGCATGCATCAGGCCAAGGTCTCGCTGCCTGGCGGTTGCGCCATCGGCACGCGGCCGGTGGACATCTTCATCGACGGTTTGCGAGCGCTCGGCGCCGAGATCGACATCGAGGCGGGCTACGCGGTGGCGAGCGCCAAGGGCGGCCTCGTCGGCGGTCGCTACAAGATGCCGAAAGTTTCGGTCGGGGCGACGCATGTGCTGATGATGGCGGCGACGCTCGCGAAGGGGGAGACTGTCCTTGAAAACGCCGCCCGCGAGCCGGAGATCATCGATCTCGCCAATTGCCTGACCGCAATGGGCGCGAAAATCGACGGCGCCGGTACGTCGACCATTCGCATCGACGGCGTTGCGGCGCTCTCCGGCGCCAGGCACCGGGTGCTGCCGGACCGGATCGAGACCGGGACCTACGCCATGGCGGTCGCGATGACCGGCGGCGATGTGACACTGACCGGCACGCATGCCGATCTTCTGCCGGCCGCGGCCAGGGCGATCTCCGAGGCCGGCGCGATCCTGACTCCGGTCGAAAACGGCATCCGGGTTCAGCGCAATGGCGGCGGCATCAACGCGGTCGACGTAACGACCGATCCCTATCCGGGCTTCCCGACCGACCTTCAGGCGCAGTTCATGGCGCTGATGACGAAGTCGAACGGCATTGCCACGATTACCGAGACGATCTTCGAGAACCGCTTCATGCATGTGCAGGAACTGGCGCGGCTCGGCGCGAAGATTTCGCTGTCGGGCCAGGTTGCCCGGGTCGAGGGGGTGAAGGCGTTGAAGGGCGCGCCGGTGATGGCGACCGATCTGCGCGCCTCCGTCTCCCTGGTCATTGCGGGTCTCGTTGCGGAAGGCGATACGCTGGTCAACCGCGTCTATCATCTCGATCGCGGCTTCGAGCGGCTGGAGGAAAAGCTGGGCCGTTGCGGGGCGGAAATCGAGCGCATTTCCGGCTGATTGGAAGGCAGGCTGACGGCACGAGAAACGCGAAAAGCCGAGCGGCGCCTTGCTTTTTGTTGCGATTGCGCCGATTTAAAGGGCGTTTCCCGACGGCTCGCGTCTACCGGACGCGCGAGGGTGGATTTCAGCGAGATGCCGGAGTGACCGGCGGACGCATCGAATGAAAGTCAGGGGCGATGGCGCCGATCGTCGGCGAGCGTCGCCCGATCAGGCCGCGTCAAGCGACGCGGCGACAAGGCAAAATCTTGGAGCCGACCGCGCGAGATGGGCTCGCCGGATCGGCTCTCTTGTTCAGGACCAAAGAAGCGAATGGCAAAAGAAGAAGTTCTCGAATTTCCGGGTGTCGTCACCGAGCTCCTGCCGAATGCGACCTTTCGGATCAAGCTTGAGAACGATCACGAGATCATCGCCCACACGGCGGGGCGCATGCGCAAGAACCGCATCCGCGTTCTCACCGGCGACAAGGTGCTGGTGGAAATGACGCCCTACGACCTGACCAAGGGTCGCATCACCTATCGTTTCAAGTAAGCGATCGCCGCAGCGTTCTCATGTCTGCCTCCCAACTCCTGGTGCTGGCGTCCGGCTCTCCGCGCAGGCTCGAACTCCTGCAACAGGTGGGGATCGAGCCGGACCGGCTGATGCCGGCCGATATCGACGAGACGCCGCAGAAGAGCGAGCATCCGCGCTCGCTCGCCAAGCGCCTGGCGAAGGGCAAGGCCGAGGTCGCAGCGCGGCGCCTGCGTGAACTGGACTACGGGCCGGCGACCGTTCTCGGAGCCGACACGGTTGTCTCGGTCGGCCGGCAGGTCATGCCCAAGCCGGCGCTCGCCGAGGATGCGGTCGCCAATCTGCGCACGCTCTCCGGCCGCACCCACCGCGTCTATACCGGGGTTTGCGTCATCGGCCCGACGGGAGCCCTGCGCCAGCGCCTGATCGAGACCCGGGTGCGTTTCAAGCGCCTGTCGCGGCTCGATATCCAGAGCTATGTCGCCTCTGACGAATGGCGCGGCAAGGCGGGCGGATATGCGATCCAGGGACTGGCCGGCGGCTTCGTTCTGAGGCTCGTCGGATCCTACACCAATGTGGTCGGCCTGCCTCTGGCCGAGACGCTGGCGCTTCTGAACGGCGAGGGATACGACATTCACGCCCGCTGGCGGGCGCCCGAGGTCGATCTTCCGCCCGATGCCGAAAGCGGCGAGGACGAAGAGAAGGCGGTTCTGCCATGAGCGAAGCTGCGAACCAGCCGACGCCGATGCGGCCGAAACGGCGCTGCCCGGAATGCGGCCGTCCGTCCGATCGGCAGGCTTTTCCGTTCTGCTCGCCGCGTTGCAAGTCCATCGATCTCAATCGCTGGCTCTCGGGAAGCTACGTCATTCCCGGTCCGCTGGAGGAAGAATCAAGCGAAAACGAAGAGCGCTGAGGCGGTCAATGATCGGCGAGGCGGCAGGGCCGTGGCGCTATTCCTGCGGCCGGCTGCCGGAGGGATGACCCCACTCTGTTCCCTGATCCGGTTCGTCCGGGCCCGTGAGAGGATCATGCCTTTCGGAACGTTGGCGTGTCCCGAAAAAGACGGCGGCCGGGGCCTCCGGGGCTGATCTTTCCGTCCCGCCGCTTTCTCCCTTCGCCGGCAGCATGCCCGCACGAGAGTGATCATCGCCACCTGCGGACGTCTGCGTCGCCGGAATCGACTCGCCGCGCAGGTCGGAAACGGCCGGCGCGATGGCACCATGCTGTGTCCTCAAGCTGGCGATCCCGAGGGCGCGGAGGGCGCTCTCGACTTCTTCCGCGAGTTGTCGGTCTTCATCCGTGCGCATAGGCGATCCGGCCTCCCTGACGGATTTCGACGATGGCGAACCGGGCATCCTCTACGCAACCAGCGGTTCAGGCTGCCCCGAAGACGTCGGCAAGGTCGGCGGCAGTGCTTGGAGTCTGCTGGGTTGCAGGACTATCCGAAAGACGCTGCCACGAGACCAAAGACCATTCTAGAGGGTGCGGTGGCATGCGGATATCAAGCAATTAAAAAATCGGAAATAATTCTTCGGGACCAGGACAGTTAGTCCGCTCGCAGGGCGTGAAAGCTCGCAGTCCGGCTGCCGGATCTTGGCGGCTGGATTGCGCTCCGGCCCTATTCGCTGACAGCGCCGACCAGCACTTCCCGGCCGTTGGCGATCCGGTTCCATTTGCCGGGATCGAGCGAACTCTGCCGCTTCAGGAAGGCATAGGGCGCCTCGTCCCATGGCAGGATGCGCCAGTTCAGATTGTCGAGAATGAAGTCGCCGTCGGTGGTGCGCAGGGTCAGGACCGCGTGGCCCTCGCCATCCGTCTTGCGCACTACGGTGATCAGCAGGTTGGCGAGATCGATCCTGGCGCGCTCGTGGAGCGTCTTGCGCTTGAGGAGAACGAAATCCTCGCAGTCACCTTCTTCGCCCGGATAGGTCCAGCGCTCTTCGACGCCGTAAATGTCCTGATCGGACCGGGGCTTGATCTTGGCGTTGATCGCGACGTTGATCGCGGCGACGGTCTGGATGATGTCCGGCGTCAGCTGCAGAGGCGCCGGGTTCGACCGTTGTTCGGTAGTGCGACATTCGTCCGCATAATGGGTGCAGAATTCCGCGTGCCCGATCGGTTTCGGAGCGCTCACCCCGATCTTCATGAAGGAGCCCCGCATCTGGGCGGAAGCCGGTTTGACCGCGAGTCCGCCGACGAGCAGACAAAGCAAGAGCGTGGCGCCGATCGCGCGAAATTCCACCATGCGTCCCCTCATGCGCAGGTTGGGTATATCTCGATTATGCTTATGTTCAGAGCAACGCGAACTTCTGTCAATCCATTGTGCAGTGCGGATGGAAGTCTCGCGAAAGGTTCAGAGAAAACAGCGGCTAAAAAGCATCGCCGACACGTCGAAAGAGTGCCGCCGCGATGCTTTCGAGGCAATCCCTAAATCCTTGGAAATGAAAGATAGCCGGCTGCTTAGAGCAGGCTGTGTGACATGTCGGCGACAGTGATCTGTGGAAAACCGGAAAGCGGCTTCTGCTCTTCCGAAATCATCCGGTTTCGCCGCGGATCGTCTCCACGAGATCGAGAAGATTGCGCGAGATCAGCGCGAGGTCCTGCGGCCGGGAGAGGCGGTGATCGCCATCGCGGACGAGGCTCAGGACGGTGCCGTGGAAGGGCAGATGGTCCACCAGGGCGAGGGCGTGCTCGTAGGGCACGTCCGGATCAGCCA
Source organism: Jiella marina (assembly GCF_024359545.1). Taxonomy (GTDB): domain Bacteria; phylum Pseudomonadota; class Alphaproteobacteria; order Rhizobiales; family Rhizobiaceae; genus Jiella. The sequence goes on along the minus strand of NZ_JAKQZG010000006.1, from coordinate 33,538 downwards.
TGCCCTGAATGATCGTCACCGGGCAGCCGGTGTCGATCAGTTCGTTCATGACGAGGTTGCGCCGCCCGTCCTCGAAGAGTTCGCGCGTGTAGATGTCCGGCTCGTCGGAATATTCGGAGGGGACCTTCAACAGCCCGTTTGCGGCGATCTCCGCGTGCTGCTCGGGGCTCAGTTTGGGGGAGAGTAGCCGTTCGGTGAAGTCCGGAGCCGGCGCCAGAAGCAGCATGCCGGCGATCTTCGTGTCGAACTCGGCGGCTCGCTGCACGAGACGAAGCGCGATCCAGGCGCCCATGGAAGAGCCGACCAGAACCAGACGCTTGGCGCCAAGGCTGCGGATGACCGCAGCGGCATCGTCGGTCCAACTGCCGATGGTCCCGTCCTCGAAGCGGCCGCCGGATTCGCCGTGGCCGGAATAGTCGAGCCGGCAATAGCCGAGTTCGTGCTCGGCGGCGAAGGCGAGAAGGTGTTCGGCCTTCGTGCCGCGCATGTCCGAGCGATAACCGCCCAGCCAGACGATGGTTGGCTCGTTGCCGCTGCGCACCCGGTAGGCGATGCGGCGACGGGCCGGTCCTTCACCGATTTCGAGGGTTCCGGGTGTGTCGAGCGTAGTGTCGTCCGATTGCGCCAAGATGCTGCCCTCTCCAGGGTTGGCCGGTTTCGGCAGGCTGAATCCGGCACGGGGTCTCTTCGAGTGTCGTCACGCTGAACACGGCGGACTGCGGCGACACCAGCGGGTTCTGAAGTATTCGCCTCAGGGACCGCAATGGCGACCTCCGAAATGCGCTTCTTTTTCGAAACCTGCACCCTCGCTTGCTCAAAACCGCGTTGCACGGGTGAAAACTCGTTGAACGAGTGCTATAATAAATGGATGGGTGCAGTCGATGCGGTTTCGGGAACAGTTCGAAGCGCGTCTTCGCTCCTCATTTGGCAAAGCCGAATTATCGTCGTCAACAACAGGAGAGTACGACCATTCGCAGACCATTTCGTGCACCGCCGGCCCAGAAGGAAGGGCCGCGCTCCAACAGGGAAATCAAGGTTCCGCAGGTTCAGCTGATCGACGCCGAGGGCCAGAACCGCGGCCCGACCGCGACGAGCGAAGCGCTCTCGCTGGCCGAGGAAGCCGGGCTGGATCTCGTCGAGATCGTTCCGAACGCCAATCCGCCCGTCTGCAAGATTCTCGATCTCGGCAAGCTGAAATACGAGAACCAGAAGAAGGCCGCCGAGGCGCGCAAGCGCCAGAAGACCATCGAGGTCAAAGAGATCAAGATGCGGCCGAACATCGACGAGCACGACTACGAGACGAAGATGAAGTCCGTGCGTCGGTTCTTCGAGGACGGTGACAAGGTGAAGGTCACGCTTCGCTTCCGTGGCCGTGAAATGGCGCACCAGGAACTGGGCATGCAGCTTCTGAACCGCGTGCGCGAGGAAACGGCGGAGATTTCCAAGGTCGAAGCCGAACCCAAGCTCGAAGGTCGTCAGATGATGATGGTGCTCGCGCCGCGCGCCTGACCACGAACGCCGACGCTCGCGAAGAATTTGCGTTTTCCGGAAGTCGTGGGGCCCTTGATGGGTTTTCCACGGATCCTCTGCGCGCGAGGGAGGGCGGCCACCCTCCCGAAAGCTGCGGTACTGGCCGCGCGACGGTTTCAATCGCAGGAGATTGTTTCTGACGTGCGATCGCGCGAGATCGGTTGCCGCGACGTGCGGCTGCCGCTCGCGTGATGGCCGGTTCTGGACGTGCAAGATGTATTGGCGGGCGTGAAGAGAGCCCGCCATCCTCCAAGCCCCAAAAAATGTCGGACTGACGGTCCGCCGCTCTGGCCGGGATGCTCGCGCAAGCTATGTGTTGACGCGACAAGGCTTTCTCGCGCGAGAGCAGCGGAAGCCGGCTTGGCGAGAGGACGAGAATGCCGGCACGGCGGCCGCATCGAGTGACAATGTGGCCTGTCGGCAAGTTCGACGCCGTTTTGTCGGCACTAGAGGGCCCCGCACGTGTCGTTCTCCCTACACTGTTGGGCTTGGCCGTGGCCGGCTGCTCGCAGGAACAGTCGATCTTCGCGAATGCGGGGACGGAAGCGGCGCAGGTTGCCGAGCTTTTCTTCGTCATGCTGGTGGGGGCCGTCGTCATCTGGATCGTCGTGATGGCGATGTCGGTCTACGCGACCCGCGCCAATGCCACCGTCTTCAGCGACAAGGCCGGTACCCGTCTCATCGTCTTCGGCGCGGCTTTTCCCACCATCGTGCTGGCAGCGCTCCTGGTCTGGGGCCTGATGCTGATGCCGAAACTGCGGCGACCGGCTGACGGGCCGACGATCGCCGTCTCGGGCGAGCGCTTCTGGTGGCGGATCGCTTATGACGTCGAAGGCGAACCGGGTGTCGTGAAGAGCCTGCCGGCGGGCGGAGTCGAAAGCGCCAACGAACTCTGGTTGCCGGTCGGCAAGCGCAGCGAAATCCTGATCGGCAGCCCGGACGTGATCCATTCCTTCTGGGTGCCCGCGATCGCCGGGAAGATGGACGCCATGCCCGGGCGGGTGAACCGCCTCGTCGTGGAGCCGACCCGCGAGGGGGTCTATAACGGCGTCTGCGCGGAATTCTGCGGCGATGCCCACGCCCAGATGGGCTTTCGCGTGGTCGCCGTCTCTGAAGCGGACTATGCGGCCTTTGTCGCAGCCCAGGCCGAGCCGGCCGCCGTGACATCGGGCAGAGGCGCGGATCTGTTTCTCGCCAATGGCTGCGCTGCCTGCCACACCGTGCGTGGAACCGAGGCCGACGGGGCGGTTGGTCCGGACCTCACGCATCTCGCTTCCCGCCGGACGCTCGGCGCGGGTCTTCTGGAGATGAGCGAGGAAAACATCGCCGAGTTCATCCGCGCGACCGAGCATGTGAAGCCCGGCGTCGAGATGCCGAGCTTCGGTGTCCTGCCGCAGGAAGAAATCGATGAGATCGCCGCGTGGCTGGGGGCGTTGAAATGAGCGACGCGACGACGGGGTCTGGCGGAGCCGGCGGCCTCGGCATCACCGAGGCCGACAAGAGTGATCCGGCGACGCCGAAATTTCCGTATCCACCGAAACCGGCCACGGTCGGTGCCAGCCATGTGAATCAGGACGATCCCGAGGTCCGCAAGGCGCAGGAAGAGCGCCTGATCTGGGTCTGGGATGCGCCGAAGGGCTGGAAGTACTGGTCGGCGGTGAACAATACCGAGGTCGGGCTGTGGTACACGGCCACCTCCTTCGCCTTCATGCTGTTCGCCGGCGTGCTCGGCCTGATGATCCGCGTGCAGCTCGCGGTGCCCGAGAACGACTTCCTCACCGGTCATTTCTACAATCAGGTCTATACGCTCCACGGCACGGTGATGATGTTCCTCTTCGCCGTGCCGATCTTCGAGGCGGTGGCGATCATCATCCTGCCCCAGATGCTCGGGGCGCGCGATCTGCCGTTTCCGCGGCTTTCCGCCTTCGGCTACTGGTGCTTCCTGATCGGCGGCATCTTCGTCTGCGGCTCGATCCTGTTTTCCGCCGCGCCCTCCGGCGGCTGGTTCATGTATCCGCCGCTCACCACTCAGGAGCGGTTCACACCCGGCTATGGCGCCGACATCTGGCTGCTTGGCCTTTCCTTCATCGAAGTCGCCTCGATCGCGGCGGCGGTGGAGCTGATTGTCGGCACGCTCAAATGCCGGCCGCCGGGCATGCGGCTCAATCTGATGCCGCTTTATGCCTGGTACGTGCTCGTGGTGGCGGGGATGATCCTCTTTGCCTTTCCGCCGCTGATCGCCGGCGACATCCTTTTCGAGCTGGAACGGCTGTTCAACTGGCCGTTCTTCGATCCCGAGCGCGGCGGCGACCCGATGCTCTGGCAACACCTGTTCTGGATCTTCGGCCATCCGGAGGTCTACATCGTCTTCCTGCCGGCGATCGCGCTTCTGGCGATGATCGTGCCGACTTTCGCGCGCCGGCCAATCCTCGGCTATTCCTGGATCGTGCTCGCGGCTGTCGGAACGGGCTTTCTCTCCTTCGGCCTGTGGGTGCATCACATGTACACCACCGGCCTGCCGTCGATCTCGCTCGGCTTCTTCTCGGCCGCCTCCGAGGCGGTGGCGATCCCGACCGGCGTCCAGATCTTCGTCTTCCTGGCGACGCTCCTGACCGGTCGGGTCATCTTCTCCGTCCCGATGCTCTTCGTCTCCGGCTCGCTGGCGATCTTCGTCGTCGGCGGGCTCACCGGCGTCATGGTGGCGCTCGCCCCTTTCGACTGGCAGGCGCACGACACCTATTTCGTCGTCGCCCATCTCCATTACGTTCTTCTGGGCGGCATGCTGTTTCCGGTGGTGGCCGGCGTCTACTATTTCTGGCCGATGCTGGCGGGGAAGACCCTGTCGGACAAGCTCGGGAAGACCGCCTTCTGGCTGATGTTCGTCGGCTTCAATGTCGGCTTCTTCCCGATGCATTTTTCCGGCCTGATGGGCATGCCGCGCCGCATCTGGACCTACCCGGAAGGCCTCGGCCTCGAACTGCCGAACCTGATTTCCTCCGTCGGTGCCTTCGTCTTCGCGGCCGGCTTCCTGATCGTCGTCTTCGACGTTCTGCGTCCGCGCAGCAAACAGCCCTATGCGCCCCGCAACGTCTGGAACGCCGGCACGCTGGAATGGCTCGCCGAGCAGGAGGACAAGGGCTGGGGCGTGCGTTCGATCCCGATCGTGACCACTCGCTATCCGCTGTGGCAGCAGAAGAACTTCGTTGAGGACGTCGACATGGGCCGGTTCTACATGCCGGATGCTGAGGAACTGAAGCGCGAGACCATGGTGACGAGCGTCCTCGACGCCGAGCCGGTGCAGTGCCTGCGCGTGCCGGGGCCGACCTTCATGACCATGTGGGCGGCGGTTTTCCTCGCCGCGGTCTTCATCTTCGCGACCTTCCACTGGTGGTACATGACCATCGGCGCAATGGTGCTCGCGACGATCGCGATCTTCGTCTGGCTCTGGCGCGGGACGGCGCTGATCCCGGAAAAGGGGGAGAAGGATGTCGGTCTCGGGCTGAAGCTTCCTCTCTACGTCTCCGGTCCGAAATCGGTCGGCTGGTGGGCGATGTTCATCACTATGGTCGGCGACGGAACGGCGTTTCTCTCGCTGATCTTCGGCTATCTGTTCTTCTTCACGATCCACGAGGAATTTCCGCCCGCCGGCATGGCGGAGCCGGGCATCTTGTGGCCGGCCCTGTCGCTCGCCCTGTTCCTCGCGGCCTGGATCGCCAGCCAGATGGCTCTCTCGATCAACAAGGCCGGCGGCGTGTTGCTGGCGCGGGCCCTGATCGGAGGATCGGCGCTCCTCGCCTTTGCCGCCTCGGCGGCGATCCTGGCCGGGCCATACTTCAACGGGCTCGATCCGGTCGTTCACGTCTATCCGGCGACCGTCTGGGTCCTCGTCATCTGGACGGCGGTGCACGGTGCGGCGGGCGCGTTGATGCTGATCTACTGTCTGGTGCGTTCCTTCGCCGGACGGCTGACGCCGGAGTTCGACATCGATATCGCCAACACGGCGCTCTACTGGCACTTCATGGCCGCCACCGCCCTGATCGCGACCGTCGCCGTCGCGCTTCTGCCGCTTGCGAGTTGAGGTGAGGCGATGATCCACAGCGAAACCCGCGACAATCTCTGGACCCTGATCGCCGCTCCGACGATCTGGGCGCTCCACTTCCTCGTGTCCTACATCGTGGCGGCTGCGGCTTGCGTGCCCAATGTCGCGATCTTTCAGGCGATCGCCGGCCCGCGCATTCTCATCGCGGTGATCACGGCCATCGCGCTGGTGGCGATCGGTCTGATCTTCTGGCGCGCCCGGCGGGAGTGGAAAGGCCATGGCGGCGGGTCGGTCCACGACACCGACACGGCGACCGGCCGCGAGCGCTTCCTCGAGTTCTCGACGCTGCTGCTGGCTGCCCTGTCCTTCGTCTCGGTGGTCTTCGTCGCCCTGCCGGCGCTTTTCGTGGCGGATTGCCGATGAGTGGGGCGATGGCTTGGCTGGCTTCAAGGAAGCGGGAGCCGTCTGCCTTTGGGCCGAGCGCGGCTCAGGTAGTCTCGTCCAAGATGCCTGGCGCCGGGGCGCCCTCGTCCTTCGACAGGCTCAGGATGAGGGCTGCGCACACGCTTGGTGCGGAGCTTCCGGTGGCTGCACTCGCGTCTGCTCAGCGTCTTCGCTGGGCGACGAGTTCCTTCGACCTGCTGCGGAGTCCCTCCCACACCCTCATGGTGAGCCTGTCGAACCATGGGGGCTCCAGCGAGAAACCGAGCGACGTCAGTGCCGGGCGGTTCGGCTACAGGTCCAGCCCCACCGCTTCGTGGATATCACCGGCTCCCGTCGCCCTCGCTCTCGGCGTCGCATTTCTCGTGGCGTTGTGGTTCGGGCCGTTGCCGGTGCTGGCGGCTGGCTCCTTCGCCGCGCATATGGTGATGCATATGGGCGTCGTCGCCATCGCCGTGCCGCTTGTCGCCTATGGCATATCGCGGCTGGTGCCGGATCACGTGTTGAAGCTTCCGGCCTCGCTTGCCATGGTCGCCGCGCTGTTCGAATTCCTCGCCGTTTGGGCCTGGCATGCACCCGCCCTCCACGATGTGGCGCGGGTCAACGCCGGCATGTTCGCCGCCGAACAAGCCTCGTTCCTTCTCGCCGGCGTCCTCGTCTGGCTGACGGCGATCGGTGTCGCAAGACGTGATGGTGGCCGGGCGCAGCTCGCAGGCGTCGGGGCACTGCTCCTCACCTCGATGCACATGACCCTACTCGGCGCGCTCCTCCTGCTGGCGCCGCGCCCGCTCTATGCCTGCGCTGCGCTCTGTTCGCCCGCCGCGAACCTGACGCCGCTCGGCGATCAGCAGCTCGGCGGGGTGATCATGCTGATCGTCGGCGGACTCGTCTTTCTGGCGGGCGGGCTGGCGCTTCTTGCTTCGGTGCTCGGCGAACGATTTGAGCCTGTGCGGGGCGGGGAGCGCGCGCGATGAAGAAGCACGTCGCCTTCACCATCACCGGCAAGCGCCTGATCGTCGCCCTCGGGCTCGTGGCGGCGGCGCCTTTCGTCGTCAGCCTGTCGGGGCTCGTGTCGATCGCCGCCTCCTCGGGGCATTTCGCGCCGGTCGGCTGGTTCCTGCACTGGACGATGCAGAACGCCGTCGCGCGCCAGTCTTTGGGGATCAGCGTTCCCAACGACATCGACTTGGCCGATCCGGCGCTCGTCCAGCGCGCAGCGGGGCATTTCGCCACCGGTTGCGCCGGTTGTCACGGCGCGCCCGGGGTGCCCCAGTCGCCGGTGGTCCTTTCCATGACGCCGGCACCGCCGCGTCTCGAAGGCAAGGTGGAGGAATGGGCCGACCGCGAACTGTTCTGGATCGTCCAGCACGGCATCAAATATTCCGGCATGCCCTCCTGGCCGACCCAGGAGCGCGAGGACGAGGTCTGGGCGCAGGTGGCGTTCCTGCGCGCGCTGCCGGGTATGTCGGCGGAAACCTACGCGGATCTGGCACTCGGGGCCAAGCGCGGCAGGGAGCCGATGGAAGCCGGCGGCGAAACCCTTGCCTCCCTCGACGGCATCTTTCAGGAAGCGCTGACCGACTGCGCTCGCTGCCATGGCCGCGATGGGCTGGGGCGCGGGGAAGGGAAGGCCGAGGGCGCCTTTCCGGTGATCGCCGGCCAGCCCGAGACTTATCTCGCCGCCACGCTCGAGGCCTTTTCCAAAGGCTTCCGACATTCGGGATTCATGCAGCCGCCAGCCAAACGCTATTCCGACGAGACGCTGGCGCGATTGGCGAATTGGTACGCCGAACAGCCGCTTCCAACGCCGGCCGACGGCGGACGCAGCGAGACCGTCGCGGCCAACGACGTGCGCCCGGATGGCATCCCGCCGCAAGTTCTGCCCGTTGGTGCGCGCGGAACGAATTCACTGGTTGCCGCGGCGGCAGCCGGCGGCATGCCGCAACAAGAGGAGGCCGTTCTGGAACTCGGGCGGCTGATCGCGCTCTCGGGCCTGCCGGCGCGCAAGATCCCCGCCTGCGAAAGTTGCCATGGCGCGGAGGGGCGCGAGAAGAATGAGCATTATCCCTATCTCTCGGGGCAGCCGGCCTGGTATCTCGAAACTCATCTGGAGCTCTGGAAGGATCATGGGATCACCCGCGGCGGAACGCGCTTTTCGCATCTGATGACCCCGATCGCCGTCCACATGACCGAAGAGCAGATCGAGGCCGTCTCCGCCTGGTATGCGGCCCAGCCTTTGGGCAGGTAGCCCTCTCGGTTATAGCCGCGCGTACGAAGCCGTTCGACTTCAAATGCTTGATCTGTCATCTCCTGTAGGGTTCATTGAGCATGATTGCCCCTAAGGCAGGAAATTGCTCCATGGATTATCGCATCGCTCTCGCAAGCGCATCGCTTCTCATCATCGCCGGTTCAGCCGCCGCCGCGGAGTTCGGCCGCACGACCATTGAGGGTCGAGAGATCGTTCTGCATGACGATGGCACGTGGCACTATGCCGGAGAGGGCGCAAAGGACGACAGCGACGCCCAAGCTGAGCAGTCTGCGGACTGCCAGACTTTCAACAGCGAGACCATCGACCTTTCCTTCTGCGTGGATCCAGGCAATTGGGCGTTTTCGAAGCTGCACGAAAACGCCGAATTCGGCTTCCAGACGAAAAATCAGGACATGTATTTCTTCGTCATTACGGAAAAGTCGTTGATGGAGTTCGAGGAAATGCCGGAGATCATCCTCGACAATGCCCAACGCGCGGCGGGTTTCGAAAGGGTCGAAGCCCTTGGTCAGGATGATCACGTGTTCGGCGGCAAACGCTTCGGCAGTGTGCGCTATCAGGCGAAAATCGATGGCCTCGAGATCCTGTATTCCACCTTCTTTATGGTCGAGGACAGCGATCAGGTGGCGCAGTTCGTGTTCTTTACCCAGCCATCGAACGCGGATCGGCTCGCGGAACAGGCGCTGCAGGTCATGAGTACCGTCCAATAGGCGAGCGTCTTCGAACGGGCGCGAGACTGCTTCCTGCCTCAACTTTCGTACAGCCATGGCTTCATCCATGCTTCGCCGGCCCGCCGCCGCTCTTTCTTGTCGCGGGCGGTGTCCCTATCTGCGAATCCTGACGATGCGAGGCGTTCAAGAGGGAGGCGCCCAGGATGAGCATGATGCAGAATGCAGCGGGCTGGCGCCGCCCGGCGCCGAGCCTCGAAGAGATCGAGGCGATGGCGATCGAAGCCTATCGGGATCTGCCGGAAGAGTTTCGCACGCTGTGCGGCGAGATCCGCTTCATCGTCGCGGATTTTCCCGAGGAGGACGTGATGCGCGAGATGGAGCTTCAGTCTCCCTTCGACATTCTCGGGCTCTTCGAAGGTCGGCCGATCGGCGAGATGGGTGTGGAGATGACCGGCGCCATGACCAACCGGATTCTCCTCTATCGCCGGCCAATCCTGGATTATTGGGCCGAGCACGCCGATTCGCTCGACGCCATCGTCCGCCATGTGCTGATCCACGAGATCGGCCACCATTTCGGTCTCTCGGACGACGACATGGAAGCCCTGGAGCGCGAAGCGGATTGATCCGCCGCCCGGCGTCTAAAGGCACGCGATCGAACACGAACAGGAAAATGATGTCCTACGATCTGTATTATTGGCCCTTCATCCCGGGGCGCGGCGAGTATGTTCGCCTCGTTCTCGAAGCCGTGGGCGCGACTTATCGAGACGTCGCCCGCGAAGAGGGTGAGGGCGCCGGGATGGAGGCCATGACGGCGGGTCTCAAGGGCCGATACGGTCCGCAGATCCCCTTCGCGCCGCCCTATCTGGTCGATGGCGAGATCGTGCTGTCGCAGACGCCGGTGATCGTCGCCTATCTCGGCGAGAAGCACGGACTGGCACCCGCCCTCGAGGCCGATCGGCTGTTCGCCCGCGCGGTTGCCGTGACGACGGCGGACTTTGCCGCCGAGATCCACGACACCCATCATCCGGTCGGCACGGGCCTCTATTATGACGACCAGAAGGACGAGGCGCGCCGCCGGGCGGAAGGCTTTCGCAACGAGCGGGCACCGAAATTCCTCGGATGGTACCAGGCCTTGCTTCAAGCCAATCCGTCCGGTCCAAGCCAACTCCTGGGCAGCGAGATCAGCTATGTCGATCTCGGCCTCTATCACACCGTCGAGGGCCTCAAATACGCCTTTCCCAAGCTGATGGCGCGAATCTCCGGCGACTATCCGCAGGTGATGGCGCTCTGCGAGAGGGTCGCCGCCCTCCCGGCGATCGCGCAATATCTCGCCAGCGACCGGCGCATGGCCTTCAACGAGGATGGCCTCTTCCGCCACTATCCCGAGCTGGACGAAGCGTAAGCGGCAGGGCCGGGATCCTCCTGCCCTTTCCACTGCCTCCGACGAGATGCGTCATCGTCGGAGGAATCCATGTCGATCCGGGATATTCCCAGCCTGATTGCCGCGACCTTCGCGATGCTGGCCGGCGCGTCGCCGACACCTCATGACCGGCGTCCGCAACCGCCATCACGAGCGAAACGCGGCCGGTAAGCGGGCTCGTCAATGCGCGTGGAGATCGAGTGACAGCGACAGGAGAACCGGCAGGGGCGTCCACAGCCCCGTCGTGATCCCGGCTTCCCGCAGCATGGCGCTCGTCCAGCTGTTGCAGTTGATCAGGATCTGAAAGCGGCCCTTCGCCTCGTAGAACCGGTCGAAAAGCCCGTAGCCCGCGCCTGCGATCTCTCTCGGGCGGCCGAAATCGTCGCGTTGCAGGCTATCGAGTATGGCGCTGCGGAGATTTTCCATGGCGGTCGGCGCCAGAACGAAGCTTTGAACCTGCGGGCTCGACGGGTCGATGGCGCCGGCGAGTTCCAGATGCAGCGCCGATCGGTCACCCGTGATCGTCCGAACGATCGGCATCGGTTTGAGATCGGACCAGGTCGGCGTTTCGATATAGAAGCTCCGCCCACCCCACCCCACGAGAAGCCACAGTGCGTCGGGCCGGTCGATCGGGAGGCCCGATTCCTCCAGGAATCCGAACCGTGCGCGGCTCTTCCCCGTCAGCGGCAGAGCGATATCGGTATGAATGGGGCCCGAAACGAGAAGGATGCGCTCACCCTCTGACCCCACATGCTCGCCTGGCTCCTTTGCCCCGTCCCTCGGGATCGCAACGCCGAGGGCGATGGCGACGAGCAGCAGGCCAAGCAGGCAGACTGCGGCGCGTGTGCCGAGTTTCACAGCGCGCCGCCACCGTCTGTCCGCATGCAATCTCCCTCAGTCCTGATTGCGGCTGACGAACTTGTTGAAGCTCGGATTGTCGCCGGACTTGTCGAGCATGAGCGCCAGTTGCTGCTCCTCGAAGATTTCGAAGAACCGGTCCCAGGAAATCTGTTCCAGCCCGTCATTGTCGCGGCCATGGTCGAAGCGCAGCATGCCGGGGCCACCATTGCCCTTGGTGTCCGAGACGATCGCCGGCTTGCCATCGGTGCGCTCGGCGAAATTCTTGATGTCGTTGTGGTCGATGACGATGTGGGATGAAGCCATGTCGCTCTCCTGACGGTTTGCCCAAACTTGGCAAACCTCCGCTCACCGAGGGCGGTTCCCTTACTGCTCGCCGAGCTTCATTGCCGGATCGTAGGTCTTGCGGGGCACCTCTTTCGTCACGGCCTGGCCGCAGCGCATGGTCTTCGTCTCGGCGTCGAAGGCATAGGTGGGCGAGCCATGCAGATCCCAGCCCTTGGAGAGGGCTTCCGACACCTTGTGGCAGAAGCTGGAATCGTCCGGGCCGGACAGGAAGCGGTAGAGTTTCATGGTTCTTTCCGGGAGTTCTGCGTTGATTTCTGTCGAGCGGCGATGGCCTGGTGACGGGCGAGGAGCCTTCTGGCGTCTTCGCAATCTTGCGGCAGGATCATCCGCCCGTCGATCGCAAGGACGCCCTCGTCCCGGTTTTCCGGCAAATCGAATGCCGCGATGACCCGTTCCGCCCAGGCGATCTCCTCCTCGCTCGGCGCGAACGCGGCGTTGGCCGGCGCGATCTGCGAGGGGTGGATCAGCGTCTTGCCGTCGAAGCCCATGCGGCGGGCGCTCGCGAATTCGCGGGCGAGGCCGTCAGCATCTTCGAGGTCGCGGAAGACGCCATCGAGGACCGCAAGCCCGTTGGCCCGGGCCATCAGGACGATCTGCATCAGCCAGGGCTGGAGTTCGCTCCGTTCCATGTCGGGAGCGATGCCAGTGGCGCTTGCCAGGGCATTCGTGCCCACGACGAGGCCGGAAAGTCGAAGTCGCGCGCCCTTTTTTGCGATCTTGCCGAGCTTCAGGATGCCGAGCGGCGTGTCGATCATCGCCCAAAGCTGGAGCCAGGGCGGCGCGTCCATCTCGTCGAGAGCTGTCGCCGCCTCGACGATCGTGTCGAAATTCTCGACGCGCGGCAGGAGGATGGCGTCGACCTTCGCCCCCCGGGCCATCAGCAGATCTTCCGTGCCCCAGCTTGTGTCGAGAGCGTTGATCCGAACCACCTTGAAGCCGGTGAACGTGGAAGCCGCGGCAAGGTGCGCCCGGAGCGCCTCGCGTGCTTCGTCCTTTCTGTCCGGCACCACCGAAGCCTCGAGATCGAAGATCAGTCCGTCGGCGGCAAGGCCCGCCGATTTTTCCAACGCACGAGCGTTCGCTGCGGGGACAAAGAGGACGGAACGCAGGGGACAGGCAGCCTCGGTCATGTGCGACCTCTCTTTCAAAATGCCCCCATACGCAAGGGTTTCGGCGCAGCGCGAGCTGCTGGTCTGCCCATGCTTTCCAAGGCGCACATTATAATGATTTAAGAATAGGACGATCGATAACTTGTGGCGAAACTGTGATGATTAGCTGGGTTCTCACTTGATCTGTCGGCCTGCGGAACAATCGCAAGTCCATCGCGCTTCTTGTTCCAAACGATTACAGGAGGCTGTCATGGCTACTATGGTAGGACAGGAACAGGAGATCCAGACTCTCGTCAAGGATCTCATCTATCTCGAGCACGATGCGATCGCGGCCTATGATTCGACGATCGAGAAGCTGTCGGACGGAGCGCTGAGCAGCCAGATCGCAGAGTTCAAGAAGGACCATCTGCAGCATCTCGACGTGCTGCACACCATGGCGAAGCAGGTCGGTGTCGATGCGCCGGAGGGCGGCGACGCCAAGCAGATGCTGACCACCGGCAAGATCGCGCTGATGCAGCTTGGCGGCGACAAGGCGATCCTCAAGGCGATGAAGACCAACGAGGATGACACCGTCACCGCCTATGAGCGCGCAGCGCATCACGCGGACGCCATCGAGAAGTCGCGCGAATTCTTTGCCAAGGCGCTGGCCGACGAGAAGCGCCATCGCGAATGGATGGACAAGACGGCCGCCTCGCTCTGATCGTTGTGGCAACAGGGTCGGCCGCCCGAGGCGGCTGATCCTCATCCAGTATCACTCAATCAAACAGCCAGTCGCAGGTCCGATCGACCACGGGCCGCCCTGAGAAAGGGGCGGGCCTTGGGCCGTGACGGCATGCGCGCGCCCCGATCACGGGCGCCAGTCAAGAAGGGACGAAAAATGTTTCACCATTCCTCCAAGCTTCAGTACACGGTTCGCGTCGATACCCCCGATCCGCAGTTCGCCAAGCTCCTGCAACAGGCGATCGGCGGTGTCGAAGGCGAGATCCGCGTCGCCATGCAGTATTTCTTCCAGGCCATGGGCGCCCGCGGTGATGACCGCATCCGCGATCTCCTGATCTCGACGGCCACGGAAGAACTCTCGCACATCGAATTCCTTGGCCACGCCGTCGCGCTCAATCTGGAAGGCGCGCCCGTGACCGAACAGGAGGAGGCCGCGAAGGATCCCGTGGTCAACGCCATTCTCGGCGGCGCCAATCCGCGCCATCTCCTGTCCTCCGGACTGTCGGCCATGCCGGTCAATTCGAACGGCGTGCCCTTCGACATGAGCCACATCTACGCGACCGGTAATGTCGGGGCGGACATGCTGGCGAACGCCACTGCCGAGGCTGGCGGCCGGGTTCTCGCCTCGCGGCTCTACAACATGACCGCGGACAGCGGCATGAAGGACATGCTCTCCTTCCTGATCGCCCGCGACACCTATCACCAGCAGCAGTGGCTGGCGGTGATCGAGGAAATGGGCGGTCTCTCGGCCTCGCTGCCGATCCCGAACTCGACACCGGAGCATCACGAGGCGATGCAGCACTCCTACTATTATCTGAACACGCTTCTCGACAAGGAAGCACCGCAGGGTCGCTGGTCGTCCGGCCGCTCGCTCGACGGTCGCGGTGAGTTCACCGTGAAGTCGCAGCCCGAGCCCGAAGGCCAGGCCCCGAGCCTCGGCAAGGCACGGCCGAATTCCGGTGCCCAGAAAGAGCAGATGTAAGACCGCATTCGCGGCAAGCTGCGATCAACACGAAACGGCGGCGCCAATGCGTCGCCGTTTTTCGTTGCACTGGCGCCGGGGGCGGGGCGTTTCATGCCAGCCGTGGAACGTGCTATGGGCCGTCTCGAAGTCTGAGACCAAGTTCGGGTGGAGTTGCCATGCAGAAATTCGACAAGCTGACCGGCGTCGCCGCGCCGCTGCCCATCGTCAATGTCGACACCGACATGATCATCCCGAAGGACTATCTGAAGACCATCAAGCGCACCGGGCTCGGCACCGGCCTCTTTGCCGAACTGCGTTATAACGAGGATGGCAGCGAGAACGAGGACTTCGTCCTCAACAAGCCGGCCTATCGCAAGGCCGAGATCCTGGTCGCCGGCGACAATTTCGGCTGCGGCTCGTCCCGCGAGCACGCGCCGTGGGCGCTTCTCGACTTCGGCATTCGCTGCGTGATCTCGACGTCCTTCGCCGACATCTTCTACAACAACTGCTTCAAGAACGGCATCCTGCCGATCCGCGTGACGCCGGAGCAGCTCGCGCTCCTGATGGACGACGCCGAGCGCGGCTCGAATGCGCGCCTCACCGTCGATCTGGCGAATCAGACGATTTCCGGACCGGATGGCGGCGAGATCACCTTCGAGATCGATCCGTTTCGCAAGCACTGCCTGCTGAACGGCCTCGACGATATCGGCCTGACGCTGGAGCGGGCGGACAGGATCGAGGATTTCGAGGCGAAGATGGCCGAAGACCGGCCCTGGGCCTGACACACACTTCGCATAGGCGCTGGCGCAAGCCCGGCGCCAGCCGAAAGCCGTAGGAGCATCCGGCGCGCCGCGAGAGCCGCGACCCGGCCATGACGGCCGGTCGCGCACAAAGCCATGATCGGGTGTTGACGCGCCGCGCGAAATCGTCAAAGAAGGCGCCCGCAGCGCTGCCGTAGCTCAGGGGTAGAGCACTCCCTTGGTAAGGGAGAGGTCGAGAGTTCAAATCTCTCCGGCAGCACCAGCGATTTCAAGGATGTATCAGCTTCCGTAGGCGTCACCTGCTCGGTGGGCCCGTGTTGCGTCGCGCCTTGCTCCTCTCATGCTGACGGCGCGCCTGGCGATATGATCTCTCGCGAAGGCTGTGGCTGCGTACCCCTCCGGTATCCGCGCGTAGCTTCCATCTTGGTGGAGGCGCTCGCGGCTGATAGGTCTCGATCCTGTACGGCGTGAGCGCCGTCCCCACTACAGGAAGGGCCGAATGACCATCACGCTGTATGAACTCGTGGGCCGCGATTCTTCCCGGCCGTTTTCACCGCATTGCTGGAAGGCGCGCATGGCGCTGCGGCACAAGGGGCTCGATTTCACCACTGCGCCGGTCCCGTTCACCGGCATTGCCGCGCTGGAAAATGGGGTCTCGAAGACGGTGCCAGTCCTGCGCGACGGCGAGACGCTGGTGTCGGATTCCTTTGCCATCGCCGAATATCTGGAAACGGCCTATCCCGACCGGCCGAGCCTGTTCGGCGGGGAGGGGGGACGCCAGCTCTCGCGCTTCGTCGAGAGCTGGTCACAGCGCACGATCCATCCGGCGATCGCCCGCTTCGCCCTTCTCGATATCCATGATTGTCTTGGGGAGTCGGACCGGCAGTATTTCCGCGAGAGCCGCGAGGCGGCCTTCAAGGCGACGCTGGAGGCCTTCATCGCCGATCGCGACGTGCGGGTGGAGCCCTTCCTGAAGTCGCTGGAGCCGTTGCGCGCGATCGTGAAGCAACAGCCGTTTATCGGCGGCGAGACCCCGCTCTTTGCCGACTACATCGTCTTCGGCGCCTTCCAATGGGCGCGGGTGTCCTCGCCCTACGACTTCCTGCCGAAGGACGATCCGGTGACGGAATGGGTGGAGCGCTGCCTGACGTTGCACGACAGCGAGGCGGCCAAGGTTCCCGCTGCGGCCTGATCGGAGATCGGGAGTGAGCCCTGGCGGCTTGCTCCCCGGCGGCCGCGTCGCTATAGCTCGCGCCGATTTCCCATTCAGACCAAACACAAGGAGCCAACATGGCGCTCGAACGCACTTTCTCGATGATCAAGCCCGATGCCACGCGTCGCAACCTGACCGGCGCGATCACCAAGAAGCTGGAAGAGGCCGGGCTGACGGTCGTCGCGTCCCGGCGCGTGTGGATGAGCCGGCGCGAGGCCGAAGGCTTCTACGCCGTCCACAAGGAGCGGCCCTTCTTCGGCGAGCTGGTGGACTCCATGTCCTCCGGTCCGACGGTGGTGCAGGTTCTCCAGGGCGAGAACGCCATCGCCAAGAATCGCGAAGTGATGGGCGCGACCAACCCGGCCGACGCCGCCGAGGGCACGATCCGCAAGGAATTTGCCCTGTCGATCGGCGAGAACTCGGTGCACGGCTCCGACGCCCCGGAGACCGCCAAGCAGGAGATCGCCTACTGGTTCTCCGAGACCGAAATCGTCGGCTGAGCCGGAGCCGCCCCGCGGCTTCCGTCAGTCGGAGGATGCCTGATCGACCCGCCCGCGGCTTGCCGGCCGCGGGCGGGTCTTTTCATGCGCTGTTGCCGAAAAAGGCCGACAAGACGACCAGAAGAACGACGGTGTAGAGCGCCACGCTGCCGATCACGAGAAGGATCTGGTAGTTGCGCCCGACGCTCGACCGCGTGACTTCGCGGGCCTGATGCAGAAGGTTCGGCCAGGTGTAGGACACGAAGTCGCCCTGGGTCATGATCGAGACGACGCGGTTGTTCTCGTCGACGATCGGAAGGCGGCGGAAGCGCTCGTTCGACATGATCCGCATCCATTCGATCAGATCGTCATCCGCCCGCGCCGCCCGCGGCTTCGCCGTCATGATCTCGCGCAGCTTGGTGGTCTCGGGGTCGCGCTTGCCGCCCACGAGCCGCTTGAGGACGTCGCGTTCGGTCACGACGCCGATCAGCTTCTCGTAGTCGTCCACGACCATCACGGAGCCGACATTGCGGTCCGTCATGGCCGTCACCGCCGTCATCACGGTGTCTTCGGGGCCGAAGCACAAGGGTTTCGGCTTGTCGCGAAATTCCGGTCTGTCCTGGATTTTCATCGGGTGCCCTCCCAATTGACAGTCGGGAAACTAGTTCATTTCCCTTGCTGTCAAAGAGGGGCGTCAAAAATACCTGACACTCCAAGAGATGGTTTGAATAAAATCTCGGCGATACTGCGGTGCAATATTATGGCTGAGGGAAAATGATTGCAAACGATACTGTCTGTTTTGCAGTGACCGACGACCGACGATGAATGGGAAGCGGGCTGGCTCAGAGCCTGTGCCAGCGGTCGGCGGCGGCAGTGTCGGTGTCCCGGGCTTCGACCCAGCCGCCGACGCTTCCGTCGACCAGATGCTCGCGCTTCCAGAAGGGCGCGCGGGTCTTCATGAAATCCATGAGGAAGCTCGCCGCTTCGAAGGCGGCGCCGCGATGCGCCGACGTGCAGGCCACCAGCACGATCTCCTCGCCGGGGGCGATCAGGCCATACCGGTGGATTGCCGCGCAGCCGAGGAGGGGCCAGCGGGAGGCGGCGTCCTGAGCGATTTTTGCGATCTGCCGCTCGGCCATGCCCGGATAATGTTCGAGCTCCAGCTCCTTCAACCGTCCGCCCTCGTCACGGCAGTAACCGGTGAACGTCACCAGCGCGCCAACCGATCCGTTGCCTGCCAGCGGGCCGACGACCGCATCGGTCACGATGCGTTCGGACTGAACGCGGATCAGCGGCTCGAATGCCATGTCAGGCGGGGAAGTCCGGGGCTCGTTGGTTTCGTTCGCCATCCTCAGCCCCCCGTCATCGGCGGAAAGATCGCCACCTCCTTGGCGCCGGCCAGCGGCTCGGAATGGTCGACATGCTCCTGGTCGATGGCGACGCGGATGATCTCCGGCGCCTGGAGCGCGGCGTCATAGGTCTCGCCGCGGCTCTTCAGCCAGCGCAGAAGATCCTCGACGGTGACGACGCCGGCCGGCAGTTCGACCTCTTCCTCGGCCAGGCCGATCCGTTCCCGGACCCAGGCGAAATAGGCAAGCTTCATCGGGTTCGTCCTCTTCCTCTTGCACGGGGAGATGGCCGTGAGGACGCGCTTTGTCCAGAGGCCCGCGGATCGGCGTCTCGCTCTTCCACTCGCCCCGACATGGATGATCGATGACACGGGGTGTTCGCCATGAAGACTTTCTCCACCAGAGCCGCCATCGCCGCCGCTGCGACCCTCGGCCTGACCGGCGTCGCCAGCGCGCACGAGGCCTGGCTCCTGACGCCGCAGGAAATGTTCGAACTCGCCGCCGCGCCGAAGCCCGCAATCTTCACCAATGTCTTCTACTCTGCCCCGCTCGTCGCGGCGCTGGCCGCGGTCGTCTTCGGGGCGGTCGTGTCCGAGACACGCTGGCAGGCGATCGAGAACCGCGTGATGCGGCCCCTGGCGGACCGGGTCGGCGATCTCGGACCGCTCGCTGTCCGGATCGGTCTCGCGATCATGCTGTTTGCCGCCAGTCTCGGCCTTCTGCCGGCCCCGAACGTCGCGATCGGCACGGCGCCGACCCTGTTCGTGCCGGACATGCAGCTGAAGCTCCTAGTCGACGCATGGGGTTTCCTGGCCCTCGTGCAGGTCCTCCTGTCCCTGGTTCTCGTGAGCGGGATCGGCACGCGCTTCGCCGGCCTCGGCGTCGCACTGCTGGCGGTTCTCGGCCTCGGTCTCTTCGGCGAGACCTTCATTGCCTATGCCGGGCACTTCTTCGTCCCGGGCCTCTATCTGGCCTTTGCCGGCGCAGGCCGCTTCCGGCTGTCCCTGCCGGCCGCCGTCGCGGGCCGCCTGCCGGCTTCGACGCTGCTCGACCGCCTGGCGGTCACCCCGACGGTCTACCGCGTCCTGATGGCGATCTTCGGGGCCAACTTCGCCTATCTCGGCATCGCCTACAAGCTGATGCACCCGACCATGCTCGTCGCCATCCTGGAGCACGGCGAGTTCCCCAATTTCGGGATCGACTACGGCGTGATCGTCTTCGTGATGACCTTCGTCGAGGTCTCCGCCGGTCTGCTTCTGGTCGCGGGCATCCTGGTGCGGCCGATCGCGATCTTCCTGATCTCGGCCTTCACCATGTTTGCCTTGACGCTCGGTGAGACGCCGCTCTTCCACGCCAATCTCTACGCCATGGCCTTCGTTCTCCTGATGGCCGGCGCCGGCAGCCGCTCCACCGCGGCCCGCCGCCTCGGCCTCGGCATCCAGCGCATGATCCGGCGCAAGCGCTTTGCGCGACTTGCCGAGCAGGCGGCCTGAGGGTCGTCCGCAAGGCCTTGGATGGGGCGCCACCGCCGCGGGCGCCCCATCCTTGCGAGAAAAGCGAAGGGCCGGGGCCTTTGGAGGCTCTGGCCCTTCCACTCGTTGCGGTGAACGCTTTCAAGCCAATCCGTCGAAGGATCTCTCGCGATGTTCGCCGCCCTCGCTTCCCCCCGCGCCCGCACCGGCCTCGTCTGCGCCCTCTTCGTGGGCGTGACCTTCACCGCGACATCGCTGATTGCGGCCGATCGCGATCCGCCGGCCCAACTCTTCGTCAAGCTCGCCGAAGACCAGCCCATGCCGGTCATCGAGGCCCGCGCGACGAAGGACGCGGCCGGTGACTGGACCGTCGCCATCGATGCCGAGAACTTCCGCTTCATCGAGATCTGCAAGACGGTGACCGGCCGCGAGGCCGTCGGCCATGTCCATATCTACGAGGGCAACAGGAAACTCGCCTCGGCCTACGCGCCGGAAAAGTCGATCGGCCAGCTCGCCCCCGGCCGCCACGAACTGACCATCACCCTCCAGGCCAGCGACCACCGCGCCTTCGTCACCGAAGCCGGCATGATCACCGCGAAGCTCGTCATCGAGGCGTGAGCGGTCAGGCCTCGTCCTCAGGCAGGAGGCCTTCGAAGCCGTACTTCAAGAAATCCTCGAAGGTTCGCGGCTGAACGCGATCGGCGATATCCGCGAGAATGTCGCCGATCTCCGATGCATGTCGGTCCATTCTCTTCCAACTCTCGATATCTCTCGTGGCAGCGATGCGCGGCCCATGCTTGGCCATCTTCTCGCCGAAAGCAGAGTGCCTCTCCAACCAATACTCGGCAATCTCGAGCCTGTCGTCAGCGGTCCAGATACCGGCATCGTCGAGTGTGTAGATCCGCACGCGCTGCTGGAATTCGTCCGCCTCCATCCGCGCATTGCGCCAGATTTCGCTCAGCTCGAACATGCAGTTAGGGGATTTCAGATATTTCTCGCTGAGGAAGATGAAGACACGGTCGCCCTTGCCGAGTTCGCGCATGAATTTCGAGATGCTGTCGCCGAAGCCGAGTTCAGACTTGTCGCGGCGAATGCGGATGCCTCTCGCTTCTGCCTCCGTGCAAAGCCGGTCGACATCCGCCTCGCGCGCCTTGCCCGCATCCGATCGGTCGTCCTTCCAGGCGTAGGAGACGTAGCATTTCGGCGCGTCGTTCGGTTCCGATATAAAGGCCATGTCCTTCATCTCACGCTTCGCGCCATGATCGGGGGCCTTCTCGTCGAGTTCGAAATTGAGGCCGTGTCGTGAGGCGATGCGTTCGACTTGCCTTGCCAATTCATCGAGAAGCCGTGAGGCGTCGCCCTTCTGGGTCTGAATCACGATCGCACCGGACCAGCCCTTCTCCGCCATTCCTTGTTCGATCAGCGCGCGCGATTTCGTGTCCGCCTCGAAGACGAAGAGCCCGTCCTGCCAATAATCGCCGGCAAGACCCGCCTGGTCGCCGATCTCGGCCATGATCGTCCGCAGGACGAAAGAGGGCAGGAGGCCGAACTCGAACGTCGCGGTCTGTACGGGCAGATCGTCGTCCCATTTCTGGATCAGGTCGTAGGGCCGGTCTTTGGGCAAGAGGTCTGGCGCGATGAAGATCGTCTCTCCCTGCGATCGATGATCATAAGGGAAGCAGATTCCGCAGCTCTGCATCATGTCGAGGAAGATCTCCTGCTCGGCAGGGGAATAGCCGGCATCGTCCCAAAGAAGTGCGGCAAGGTCCGCGCGAGTGAATCGGCCGCCATGGGCCTTGAGGAAGGGAAACACCCGCTTCTCGCGATTGAAGACCGAATAGATGGCGTCGAGCGCCCAGCCCTGGTCGATGACGATATCGTCGTTGAAGAGGCCGGGCTGGTGGAACACCGTGCCCGCGTTGTGGAGGAAGTGCAGAAACAGGCCGTGATCGGATATGTTGCCGGCGTCGGCACAGAGTTTGTCGAAGGACGGTCGGCTGATGATCTGGCGTTGGCGGTCCGTCGGCGCGCGAACGGCATCCTCGTTGCGCCAATCCGCAACCTGTAGTTTTACCTTCGCTCGGCCGGGGCCGATCAGGGGGCGGTCGATCTGGTCATAGGCTTCGGACAGAGCTTCCTTCAGCGCCGCGATGCCGCGGCCTTTGTCCTTAGCGCTGAACTGGATCATTTTCTTGAAGCGGAAGCGATCAAGCGCGGCCGCGGCTTCGGGGGAGAGCTGGCGGTCGTCGCCCGGCTTGTCGGCCTGGGTCTGCACCACGATGACCGGCGCCTCTTCGCCGCCGAACTGCCAGACATAGTCGAGCCAATAGGGCAGCGGAAAGTTCTTGAACTCCATGCCCTCATGAAGATGGGTTGCGCGCTCCTCCATGCCGGGTGTCCAAGCGAGGATGAAGACTGCTCGGCTCTTCAGGAACAGCGCATGGGTGCCGTGATAGATGTCCTGCCCACCGAAATCCCAGACATTGAAGCGTCCCTCTTCCTGATCCGGTGCCTGCAGGCTGTCGATGACGATGCCGTGGGTGGAATCGGAGACCGGCGCAAAGGGCAAACCCTTCAGCCTGCGAAAAAGCTGGGTCTTCCCGACGCGTCCATTGCCGAGAATCATCAGTTTCACATCCGCCATGCGATGCGGCTCGTCTCCGCAATCTCTCAGATGCGCCCGCAGCCGCGGGAGGCAGTTGTCACGATGCCAAGCCGAGAGGATTTCCGAGGGGACGTCTTCAAGACGACCCGGTTCGAAAATCAGCGTCGTGAGGGTTCGGCTCGACGCGATCCGCAGCGAGTCCCGGCTGAGGGAGCAGCGCGAACAGTTGAGGGACCGAAGGTTTTTGAGTTGTGCGATTGGTGAGAGATCGCTGACATTCGTGTATGCGCAGTCGAAATACTGGAGGCTTTTGATTTTCGCGATTGGGGAGAGGTCACTAATCTTTGCATAAGCGCAGTGAACTGAGTGAAGATTTTCGAGTTTTGCAAGCGGAGAGAGATTGCTGACCTGTGTAAAGGAGCAGTCGAGATCTTGGAGTTTCTGAAGTCCTGCGACTGGTGAGAGATCGTTAATTTGCGTATCGCAGCAATCGAGAGACTGTAAGTTTCTTAGGTTTGCGATGGCGGAAAGATCACGGATCGATGCGGATATCAGCCACCCGCCAGTGAAACCGCAGAATACGAGCGCCGTCAGCCCACTGAGCGCCGTAATCTCCTTCGGGATCTCTTCCAGGCCGTCAATGGCGAGATTCAGCTCCTCGCCCTCTCGCCAAGCCGCAATTCGTCTCAGCGCCTCCTGATAGGCTTCGTCCTTGTCTGACACGTGTGTTCCTGCAACGCTTGATTGGCGTTCAGCTTATGCGTGCGGCGCGGAGTGGCGCAAGACGCGGAACCGACGGAGTCCGATGATCTAGGCTCAGTCCTCGATATGCCGCAGCCCGGCGCGGAAATAGTCGTAGCCGGTGTAGAGGGTGACGAGGGCGGATATCCACAACAGGACCAGGCCGATCTCGGTGGTGGCGGGGAAGTATTTGTCCCCGGCGGGGCCTGCTAGCATGAAGGCGATGGCCACCATCTGGATCGTCGTCTTCCATTTGGCGAGGCGGGTGACCGGCACCGAGACCTTCAGTTCGGCGAGATATTCGCGCAGGCCCGAGACGAGGATTTCGCGGCACAGGATGATGATGGCGGCCCACAGGCTCCAGCCGGCGATCGAGCCTTCCGCTGCAAGCAGGAGGAGGACGGCGGCGACGAGGAGCTTGTCGGCGATCGGATCGAGCATCCGCCCGATGGTCGAGGTCTGCTGCCAGGCTCTGGCGAGATAGCCGTCGAAATAGTCGGTGATCGAGGCGGCGATGAAGATGCCGAGCGCCGTCCAGCGCGCATAGTCGGGACTGCGCAGCTGCCCTTCCAGGAAGAAGCACATGACCACCAGCGGAACGCAGACGATCCGGGCATAGGTCAGGATATTGGGAAGGCTGTAGGCCTTGGACGCCATGAAACGTTCGCTTGCCGGTTTTCGACCGGCCCTCTCAAAGCGCGGACGGGTGGCCTGCGTCAACCGCGGCGCAGCGCAGACGGCGAAAATGATCGCGAGCCGTGACCGTTTCGTCAGCCATTCTCGTGGAAATGATCGTAGATCGACTGCGCCATGGCGGCGGAGATGCCTTCCACTTCGGTGAGGTCGCTCAAGGCCGCTCGCGACACCGCCTTCGCCGTACCGAAATGATGGAGAAGCGCGCGCTTGCGCGACGGGCCGATGCCGGCGATCTCGTCGAGCGGGTTCTTCACCATCTCGGTCTTGCGCCGGGCGCGGTGGGTGCCGATAGCGAAGCGGTGGGCTTCGTCGCGCATGCGCTGGACGAAGTAGAGCACCGGATCGCGCGGCGGCAGCGTGAAAGGCTCGCGGCCCTTCATCACGAAGCGCTCGCGCCCGGCCTCGCGGTCGACGCCCTTGGCGACGCCGATGGCGAGGACGCGATCGGCAACGCCGAGCTCTTCGAGGATTTCGCGCACCGCCGACATCTGGCCCTTGCCGCCGTCGATGAGGACGAGGTCGGGCCAGGCGGGCATCGGCGTATCCTCGGCAAGGTCGTCGGTCAGGTCGCGGGACAGATCGTTCTCGGCGGCGGCTTCCGCCGGCGCGGCCTCGGAGGCTTTGGCCGTATCAGCGAGAGCGGGTAGGGCGTCGCCATGCTCCTTCAGAAGACGGGTGAAGCGGCGGCGGATGACCTCCTTCATCATGCCGAAATCGTCGCCCGGCGTGATGTCCTCGCCCTTGATGTTGAACTTGCGGTACTGGTTCTTGGCAAAACCCTCGGGCCCCGCGACGATCATCGCGCCGACGGCGGCACTGCCCATGATGTGGGAGTTGTCGTAGACCTCGATGCGGCGCGGCGTCTGGGACAGGCCGAATGTCTCCCTCAATCCTTCCAGAAGCCGGGCCTGGGTCGAGGTTTCGGCGAGACGGCGACCGAGCGCTTCCTTCGCGTTCGACGCGGCGTGGTCGACGAGATCGCGCTTGGCGCCGCGCGCCGGCACCTGGATCTGAACCTTGCGCTCGGCCTTGATCGACAGCGCTTCTGCGAGAAGGGCTTCATCCTCGATCCGCTTCGGTAGCAGGATCAGCCGGGGCGGCGGCGTGTCGTCATAGAACTGGCCGAGAAAGGCGCCGAGCACGGCCTCGGGCTCCAGCGACGGGTCGGCCTTGGGGAAATAGGCGCGGTTGCCCCAGTTCTGGCCGGTGCGGAAGAAGAACACCTGGATCGAGGTGAGTCCGCCCTCCTGATGGATGGCGAAGACATCCGCCTCCTCGACGCCTTCCGGATTGATTCCCTGATGGCTCTGGACGTGGGAAAGCGCGGCGAGACGGTCGCGATAGATCGCGGCGCGCTCGAAATCGAGATCGTCCGAGGCCGCCTGCATGGCTTTTGCCATCGACGTCTTCACCTCGTTGGAGCGGCCGGACAGAAACGCCGTCGCCTCGTTCACGAGGGCCGCATAGCCCGCCTCGTCGACCTCGCCGGTGCAGGGGCCGGCGCAGCGCTTGATCTGGTAGAGGAGGCATGGCCGCGTGCGGCTGTCATAGACCGAATCCGAGCAGGTCCTGAGCAGGAAAGCGCGCTGCAGGGCGTTGATCGTCCGGCCGACGGCGCCGGCCGAGGCGAAGGGGCCGAAATAGCGACCCTTTCGCGAGCGCGCGCCGCGATGCTTCAGGATCGCCGGTGCGGCGTGGTCCTGGCTGATCAGGATATAGGGGAACGACTTGTCGTCGCGCATCAAGACGTTGAAGCGCGGGCGCAGGCGCTTGATGAGATTCGCTTCGAGGAGAAGCGCTTCCGTCTCGGTGCGGGTGGTGACGAACTCCATCGCCCGCGTCTCGCGGATCATCCGGGCGATGCGCTGGGTGTGGCCGCCAAGGCGGGCGTAGCTGCCGACGCGCTTCTTCAGCGAGCGCGCCTTGCCGACATAGAGGATCTCGCCGTCCTTGCCGAACATGCGGTAGACGCCCGGCCCGTTCGGCAGATGCTTGACCAGCGCGGCGATCAGCTCCGCGCCTTCCAGGGCCGAATCGACCTTGCGGCTTGCCTCGTCCCATTCGATCGCCGCGACGAGCGAGGCAGCCGACGGCGTGAGACCGGCGCCGGCATCCGCAGCCGCCACGGCGTCTCCGGAGCCCTCGGTCTCTTCGTCGCTCATCCCCTCGTCGTCTTCCCCATCGTCGGCAAGATCGAATGCCGTGTCGTCGATCTCGGTCGGCGAGATCGCGTCTGCGGCATGGCGGGTCTGGCTCTGTGGACGCGATCGGCCCAAGCTGCTCTCCTTATTCGTCGGAATCGGTTCCGCCGCCCTCTGGCGGGGAACAATCTCGCGAACCCTATATGATTCTTCCTGTGGCCAAATGCAGGGGGCGATCCATTGCCGCGCCACATCGGGTCAACATGACGAAGCGGTTTCCGCTCCTGTTGCTCGCCTGCCACAGAAATGGATTAGTTTTCACGGAACGATCGCGGAAGCGTCATTCGATCCTGTTTTCGCCATGTGCGAGTCCCACTTGCAACACAGCCGACCACACCCGACAATAAGGGCAGCGGTTGAGTGACGCGAATGTTGGAGCCTTCGGACGAGGGCGACAGCAAAGTGTCGAACGGCGATCCGGACCATGTCCGGCCCTGGCCGGCATGGTTTGAAGAGGGGCGACAACCTTTTGCGGCAGGCGGTTCGGGTAAAGGGACCCGGAGCGACGGCCGCGGGAAAGCATGGATGGTTGAATCGATGCTGAGGAAAATCGCAATCCTTCTGGGAGCTGGACTGGCTTTCGGCGCACCGATGCTCGTCGGGACGCAGGCCGCGCGGGCGGCCGATGTGGTCTTCGACGAAGGAAGTCTGCCTGCTCCGGAGAGCGATACCGCGCCGGTGTATCTCTGGTCCGGACCCTATGCCGGCGCCTTTGTCGGCTACAATTTCGCCAATGTGGACCAGGATGGCGGTGCTTCCTTTGACATGGACGGCTTCGTCGGCGGTGTCTATTCGGGCTACAATTTCGAATCCGCGCCGATCGTCTACGGCATTGAAGCCGATATCGGCGGCGCGGGTGTCGACGGGTCCGGTTTCAACACCGGCCTGGCGGGCCGGATCGACGGCGACCAGAACATCTTCGGGTCCCTGCGCGGGCGCGTGGGCGTGGCGGCCGATCCGTTCCTGGCCTTCGCCACAGGCGGTATCGCGGCTTCGCAGAACACCCTGTCCTTGGGCGGCGCTTCGGATACGAAGACGAGTGTCGGATATACGGTCGGCGCCGGCGTGGAAGCGAATTTCAGCGAAAACGTCTCCGGGCGGCTCGAGTATCGCTATTCGAATTTCGGCGACAAGACCTATGATCTTGGCACCACGAGCGTCTCCTCGGGCTTCGACGAGCATTCGATCCGAGCGGGCGTGGCCGTGAAGTTCTGACACTTTCCGTGTTCGCCACCCGCCGCGCGCCTCCCATCGGCGGCTCTCGGGCGCTTCTGCTGTCCAGGCGGCGTGGCCGGCCGACAGATCACTCGCTTCGAGCTATCCAGCGTCACGACTGTCAGCCGGTGTGATCCTGAAGGGTTTCATGGCGCGAATGCCTTTGTGCCTTCCGTACCCGCCATCGGTATGCAAGCATTCCGCGGCCTGCCTCTTCGGCGGCCGATGCGAGGGTCATGGGTGACGAGATGGCATATGCGGGTGGGACCGCCGAGCGACTTCTCGACGAAGCGGCCCGACAGGCGGAGAAACAGGTCGCCATCGTCCGGATCGTCTGTGGTCTGGCCTTCTTCCTCATGGTTCTGTGGATTGCCGCCATCGTGCCGCAGGACGACAGGGGAACGCTCTATCAGCTGGGCGTCGCGGCGCTCACGACACTGGCCGTGACGCTGGTCGGCATCGGCTCTCTGGTCGCTCTTCGCCGTGGTGCCGGCGTGATCCGCGTGGCTTATCTGACCACGACGGCGGACGTCGCGATCGTTCTGGGCAGCCTTGCCTATACGATGTTTGCGGCGAACGTCTCGACCGGCTTCTTCGCCGTCTTCCCGCCGGTCTGGCTGATTCCGATCATCCTCGCCGCCACGGCGCTTCGCTATCGGCCTCCCTTGCAGATCTACGTGACCGGTCTCTTCGTCGCGGGCCTCGTCGCCCTGACCATCGGCGCCCGTCCCATGGCCATGGCCGAGCGATCCGAAGCGCTCGGCGGCCTGGCGCTTGGCTTCGGCGTTCCCCCGAACCTCGTGCGCATCGCCATGATAACGGCCGCTGCGCTGACCCTCTACGTCGTCACCCGTCGCGGCCATCGGATCCTCCACGAGGCGGTTCGCGAAACGACCGCTCATATGAACCTGACGCGGTTTCTGCCGAAGGAACTCGCCCCGCTGCTGGTCGATACGGATTTCGCCGGGCTGGCCCGCGGTCAGCGCCAGGCCATCGTGATCGTCTTCGTCGACATGCGAGGCTCGACGGCACGCGCCGAACACATGGAGCCGGAGGCTTTCGCGGCCTTCATGAGCGCATTCAGGGAGCGCATCATGAAAACCGCAGAGGACCATGGCGGCGTGGTCGACAAATTCATCGGGGACGGCGCTCTCGTTCTCTTCGGGGCCCCCAGACCGGAGGCTGACGATTCCGAACGGGCGCTTGCCTTTGCCCGCCGCGTGGTCGCGGCGGTCGAAGAGTGGAGTGTCGAGGCAAAGGTCGATCCGCCCGTGAAGATCGGCGTTGGTCTCCACAGGGACGAGGTCTTCTGCGGCGTCGTGGGTTCGCGGGACCGCCTCGAGTTCACGGTGCTGGGGGACGCAGTCAACGTGGCGGCCCGGCTGGAAAAGACAACCAAGAGCTTCGAGCAATCCATTCTTGCCTCGACGGAGGTGGTGGTTGCGGCCGGGTGCCTCGAGGAATGGTGTGCGATGGGAACGGTCGCGCTTGAGGGTCGGACAGGGGGCCTCTCGGTGATGGCGCCGCGCGACAAGGCCTCCTCGGCGTCGCCAAGGCTGATTGACGAGACCATCTCAGCGAGTCCTTGAGCGGCCCGTGAATTCGGGTGCGCAGGCAGTTCGGTTGGCGACCACCGTCAACCTCTCGGCAAGCATGGTCTGATAAGTCGCGTCCCGCTTTAGAAATCGTTAAGCATGATGGGATAGCACCGTCCCCGACGCATTGCGTCCGCCGTCCAGCTGGCGGTGTGGGCGCTTTCGAACCGGACCGGGCCACCATGCTTTCGACCTTTCTGACCTATCAGCTCTATACGCGTGACCAGTCACGCGTGATCGATCGCATTGCCTCGGATCCGGTCAACAAGCGGCTGTCCGAATACTACCGCGAGAACATCCAGAACGTCACCTCGGTCGACGAGTTCATGGATGATTACCGGCTCTATTCCTACGCCATGACGGCGTACGGGCTGGAAGGGCAGATCGACTCCCGGGCGCTGATCCGCAAGGTGCTCGAAAGCGATCTCGCCGATCCCCAGAGCTTCGCCAACCAACTCTCCGACGAGCGCTATCGCGATTTCGCCAAGGCCTTCAGCTTTGCTGCAGCGAGCGAGGAGCCCGAACTCGTCGCCCAGACCAACGCCCAGCGCAGCGTCATGGTCGACGGCTATTCGCAGCACCAGGTGAAGGCGGCCACGGCGCTCTCGGCGAACGCCAACTACTTCATGGCGAATGTCGGCTCGATCAACGATGTCGATGATTTCCTGGCCGACGAGAAGCTCTTTGCCGTTGCACTCGAGGCTGCCGGGATCGACTCCACCGTCGCGTCGGAAAGCTTCATCCGTGACGTGCTCACCGGCACGATGGCGGACAAGATGGCCGCCAAGGGGGATACCCGCTACCTGCTTCTGGCGGCGATGCTGCCCTTCGAGACAGACGGCTCGGTTCCTGATGGCGGGCTGATGTCGGAGGCCGAGGCGAACAGCACTGCCTATCTCTACTATACCAACAGAGGGGCGGAAGCCTCGCCACAGGCCGCCGCACTCCAGGTGGACTATTACGAGGCGACGATCGGATCCGTCGAATCGGCTGATGACCTGATCGAGAACCCCCGCCTTCTCAATGTTGCGCTCACATCCGTCGGCCTGGACCCCTCGATCGAATCGAAGACCTATGTCTGGCAGATGCTGACCAGCGATCAGTCCGACCCCGACAGCGCCTTGAACCGCATGTCGGAAGCGACGACCGAACTGAAGGCGCGCAAGCAGCAATACATGGCGCTTGCCAGGATGTTCGACTTCGACACGATGGGCAATGTCGTGGGCGACAGTGCCCAGACCGCCGAGAACGTCGAGAAGCTCACCGGCGCCTATCTGGACAACTATTACGACGCCGCCGCCCAGGACGACAGACTGTCGGCCACGCTCTATGCCGCTCATCTGTCGAGCATCCAGTCGGTCGTCGATTTCATCGGTGACAGCACCGTCTATAACTACGCGCTGAAGGCTGTGGGTCTCGATCCGGCGACCGAGAGCCGGTCGACGATCATGCGCGTCCTGCGCAGCGATCCGTCCGATCCGAAGAGCTTTGCTCGCAAGCTTGACGATGATCGCTACGTGCGACTGGCCGCCGCCTTCAATTTCGGCGCGGACGGCAAGCTCGCTGACGTTCGCAGGCTGCAGACCGAAGACGCCCAGGGCGCCACGATCGAACGCTTCCTGAAGAAGGTCGAAGACGAGGACGATCTCGATCTCCTGACCGACGTCATCGAACAGTCGCAGGTCTTCAAGTCCAGCATGAACTCGATCTCGAACATCGACGAGTTCTTGGCCAGCGACGCGGCCCTCGACTATGCGATGAAGGCAATCGGCTTCAATCCCGATACCCAGGATCCCAACGTTCTTCGCAACGTCCTGACGAGCGATCTGTCCGATCCCGAAAGCTATGCCAACCGGCTTGGCATTCCCCAGTACATCAAGCTGGCCGAGGCCTTTGACGTCGATTCCTACGGCAATCTGTCGCTTGCCAGCGATGAGGCCGGAAATCTCAGGATGATGGAAGCCTATTACGACAAGGTCCTGGGTGACACGGACGGCCAACTGGCGAATGCCGCTCGCGGAGTGATGGCCTACAATGAAGAATTGCCGAAGATCGCCACGATCGAGGATTTCCTGTCCAACCAGACACTGACCCGTTTCGCGCTCGAGGCCTACGGCCTGGAGAACGAGAAACTCACGGCTGACGACATCAGGGCGATCCTGACGAGCGATCCATCGAATTCCGAGAGCGTTGCCGCCAAGTATGGCGACGACCGCTATCTGGAATTCGCGGCGGCCTACAATTTCGATACCGATGGTACGATCAAGCGCGACGTGAACACTGTGCAGACCGTGACCAGCATGCTGACCACGCAGGACTACTATCTGCGTCAGCGCATGGAGGAGGAAGCGGGCGCAGAGAATGGCGGCGTTCGACTGGCCCTCTATTTCAAGCGGCAGGCGGAAGAGATCAGCAACGTCTATGAATTCCTCGCCGACGATGCGCTTTTGAAATTCGCCCTGACCTCCCTCGGCCTGCCGAGCGAGTTCAGCAGCGCCGACATCGACGTTCAGGCCCGCACCCTGGAAAAGAAGATCGATGTCGAACAGCTGTCCGACACCCGCTATGTCGAGCGGATGGTGAACCGATTCCTCGCCATGTACGACATCGAGAACGGTGGTGGCTCCGCCCCCAATCCGGCGCTGACGCTTCTGAGCGGATCGGCACCGAGCCTGCTCTGATCTGGCCCACAGGGCCGGGCGTGACCGTCTGTGGGCAATGGAACCCAAGGGCTGTTGCGCCAACGACCCGGACGGGGCAGGGCTCACTCTGCCGGTCATCGGTCCTGCCGGTGAGCCTCAGCTCGGCAGAGCGTCAGGGCTGGACCACGTAGCCGATGTCGCGGCTTGGCTCCTGCGTGGGCACATACTCCGGTGGTTCAGAGTACATTTCGCACGAGGAGTCGCTGCCGCCCGAGCGGGGCCGATAATTGAAGCCGAGACACCATCCCTTCGACAGGCAGATGTCCGCGCAGCCTTCGTAATCAGTGGCGCGGACGGTTTCGTCGGGCCGCGCCGGGAAGATCCGGTTGTTACGCTTCAGGACGTCTTTCCGGTCGCGCGATTCAGGCAGTTCCAGGTCGGCCCGCAGATAGGTCGTCGCCTTCGCGTTCAGGCGCAGTTCCGAGCCCTCGCCGACATTCTTCAGAAAACACAGCCTGTTCCAGCGATCATAGGTGGCCGTGTTGCAGGCGTCCTCGTCTTCGCAGGTCTTGCGGCACTCGTTACCGTCGGCGACGGCAAGGTGGCGCAGATCGCCGCCCGCAACGTCCCGTCCCAGATGCTCGATCAGCGAAAGCGGCGCAGGCTCCCGAGTTGGCTGAGGTTTCACGCTGGCCTGCATTGCCGGGCGTGACGAGGCATCTTCGCCGTTCAGGAAGTATCGCTTGTAGAGATCCGTCTTCGGCAGGTCCGCGTGCCGGGCCTGGAACGGGAAGACCGCCAGGTCGGGAAGCTCGACGGGGGTCGTCTTTCTGACATAGTCCCAGCGCTCCAGAATGGTCTGCCGACTTTCCGGCATCCGGTAGTCGGAATCGAGCCAGACATCGATCGTCGACCCCTCGGTTCCCCAAGAGTTCCTGGGGCGATAGCGCGACCCTTCGAACTGAACATAGCACTGCCGGAAGTAGCGGTAATCGCCGCTTGGATAATGACCTGCGACGGCGAGGATGCCGTCCTCTCCCATCTCGATGATCCGGACCTTGAAGCCCCCGCTCTCGGCTCCGTAGCCGGTCTTGTTGAACTCTTCATTGTCGGCGGTGAACTTCTCGAACACACGCCTGGCCGAGCGGTTGGGATCGCGGCCCGGCGAGGTGATCATGGGCTCGAAGCCGCCGGAAACCATCAGGGCATTTTCGCAGAGGGTCTGAGCGACGTTCGGTGTAACGTCCACTGTCGCATCGACGCCGAAGACCTTGATGTTCGCCAAGAGCGCGTCGCCGACCGTGTCGATATAGTACATCTCGTCCGGTGGCGTTTCGAGAAAGCGCTGGAAGAGATAGGGGTTCATGACGGGCTTGCCGTCGCTGAAGGTCGACTGATGGAGCGTGTTGACCTCCGCGGCCGCCGAGAAAGCGAACTCGAAGGCGTCTTCGACCGCCTTGCGATCGACCTGCGCCGTATCGGGCAGATCGATCGAGGGGGAGTGGAAGCCGAGCTTGGCGCCGGCCCAGATCGCTCCCTCGTGGTAGACGCCCGGAATGCCGTTGCCGGTGGTGTAGGCGCCGCGCAGAAAGGCGATCGCGCATGCGGACTCGCAATGCTCGCCCGGCAGGACCCGGGTTTTCCAGCCCCGGTCGACGCCGAGCTTGGTGGCAACGCCGAGACTGCCGCCGGGGCTGTCCAGGCAGAGCGTCGCGCCTGAGGACGCATTGCCGCCGATGCCGATCTTTTCCGCATCGGCCGACCCGATCACGCCGGAAAAGCGCGCAGCGCAGGGCCCGTCCTCGGTCTCCTCGTGAAAGTCGTCCTCCGACTGGAAAATCTGCTTGAATTCCGCTGCATGACCAGTCTGGCTCGACAACAGAAATCCAGCAACGCACAGCAAAACGAAACGCCGAACGCCCAATACGCCACTCCGAAAAAATGCAATTCAGTCTTGCCCGACGAGGGTTGGCGGGACAATGCCAGTTCAGTCCTCGTTGGGCAAGGAAAGCCAGAGCATGCCGAAGACGTTTTGCTCGTATTCGAGTTTTGCCTTGAGAGGCTTCCCTGTTCCTCTGCGTGAATGTCCACGGTGACAACACTGCAAGTCGTAAAGTCATGCCACCAAATACCCGAAGCGATCGGCTGCCGGAGATATCCATGCGGCCGTAAAGTATGAAAAAGCGCCCCGGGGGGCGCTTTC
>NZ_JAKQZG010000005.1 GCF_024359545.1 Jiella marina | reverse complement strand
CTTCGAAGGAACGAAGCGACGAGAGAAGCGAAGAAATCCATGCCCTCGGTGGAAGGCCGAACTCATCGACAAAACTCAAAGATGCCGACGATCGGGGCGCGAAATCCCTCCGGCCGAAAATCTTCATTTTCGAGCCAGTGGTGTGTCGCTCTCTTCAGAGCGTCTCGGCGCCGCCGCCGTCGTTGATGAGCGCCATATAGGGGACGTCCGTTCCCCCTGTCAACGGCCTCATTCGCAAAAACTTCAAAAAACTCGTCGGGGCCTGATTCCGCCTCTCAGCGTCCATCCTCGAGGCCTTGCGCCCCAACGGCCGCGCGGCGGTTCTACAGGAGACACTCGGTTCGTGATCGGCGGGCACGGCCGATGGCTTCACCTCCCCTCATACCCCACCCGGCAGCAGATCTCCTTCTTCGCTGAGCCGTTCCCGATCGCATGCGAGGGTGCGGACGGGACCGCGGCTTGAGCCCCCTTCCCCGCTGGGCTATGCCGTATGTAGCCCCCTGCAGCGGATAACGGACTGCAGGAAATCCTGGGCCCGACCCGGTTTTTGCCACCTTGTTCGCACAGAGGGAACTTCAGGTGCTGGCGCAGGGGACGCGGGCATCAGTGGAAAAAACGCGGGGAGAAGCGGCTCGTAGCGAGCCGGGAGAGAGGGATGAGCCGTTCGTCTGATGACAAATCGCGTTTCGCACCGGCCTTTGGGGATCAGCCGGCGCTGCTGGCGGATCGGCGTCGCCGACCTGACAAGCGGCAGGTCTCGGCACGCTGGCTGGCGGGAACGCTGCTGACCGGCCTGACCTCGACCGCTCTCATGGGCATCGCGCTCTCGGCCGCGCTGGACGGTCACCATGGCGCGTCGAAGCCGGCTGGACTCCTGGCCCGCGGCGAGATCGCGCCGGGCGAGACCGCCAAGGGAACGCGAGTCGTGGCAACGGCGATGCCAGTCGCGCGCAGCCGTCAGATCATGGAACTCTCCACCCTCGCGCGCGAGGGTGACCGCGAGGTGATCCGCACCCTCCCCTTCGGCTATGTGAACATGCTGCTGGCCGCCCGCTACCAGGCCACCGCCGAATATCCCCGCTTCGATCCCCTCGAGATTTTCGCCACCGCCGATGAAGAAGGGGACAGCGACCCCGACGAGCCCGCTCAGATCTATGGCGCCCGGGTCGAATCGGAGGTGCGGCTCAAGGTCGAGCCGTTCGACTTCGAGCCGGCCAACTACGAGCGCACCGTCGAGATTGACGCGAATTCCGCCGAAGGCCTCGTGCGCTCGGTCGCCTCGAGGCTCGACGAGAAGCCGGTGCGGGTGGCCTCGCTCGGCGTCGTCGATCCGTTTCGCTTCGGCCTCAATGCGGAGATCGCCGAATACGAACCGGGCTCCGCCTTCCGGGTCGTCGCCCAGAACGTCTCGACGGCCGTGGCAGACATCGGCGAAATCGGGTTCAGCCGCTTCCACGAGGAGATCGTCCCGTTCCGCCAGACGGCCGCGCTGCTCGACATGCTCGATCGCGCCGGCCATGACGGCCCGTCCGCCGAATCCGCCGTGGAAGCGCTCGCGACGCTTCTCGACACCAATGAGCTGAAGCCTGGAGACGCCTTGCGAATCGGCGTCGAGACGGCAACGGCTCCGGTGGGCGAAACGATGGGACCGCAGCGGCCCCGCTCCGAGATCGTCCGACTTTCCGCCTATCGCGGCGAACGCCACCTGGCGACGGTGGCCGCGACCGAAGAAGGCATATTCGACCCCGCCGAAGCTCCGGAGATGGCCGATTCGGTTGCCAACGCCATCGACGTCAACGAGAACGAAGCGCCGATACGAAACGATATGCCGACAGTTTATGACGGCATCTTTCAGGCCGCTCTCTCCTACGGGCTCGACATCCGCCTTTGCCGACAGCTGGTCAGGATGCTCGGCAGCGATGTCGATCTCCAGTCGAAGCTTTCGCCGAGCGACCGCCTTGCCGTGTTCTACTCGATGAAGGAAGTCGGCGAGGGTCAGGCTCCGCTACCGGCCGAAATGCTCTATGTGGAGATCCATGTGGGCGAGATGGTGAAGCGCTATTACCGCTTCCGCCCGGAGGATTCCGAGCGCGCCGACTATTTCGATCCGGACGGGCGGAGCGCCGACCAGTTCCTGCTGCGAAAGCCGGTTCCGAACGCGCGCTTCACCTCGAGCTTCTCGCCGAGCCGCCGCCATCCGGTGCTCGGCTATCGCCGGCCCCATTGGGGCGTGGACTGGGCCGCCCCCAGGGGGACGCCAATCCTCGCCGCGGGTGATGGCATCGTCAAGAAGGCCGGCTGGTCGAGCGGCTACGGCCGCCAGACGATCCTGCGCCACGCGAATGGCTACGAAACCACCTATTCCCATCAGAGCTCGTTCGCCAAGAACATCAAGGCCGGCGCCCGAGTGCGCCAGGGCCAGATCATTGGCTATGTCGGCTCCACCGGACTCTCGACCGGCAATCATCTCCACTACGAGGTCCATGTGAACGACAAGCGCGTCGACCCGATGCGGATCAAGCTGCCTGCCGGCAAGGTGCTTGAGGGCGAGGATCTCGCAACTTTCCAGAAGGAACGCGAGCGAATCGACGCGCTCTTGGAGGAGCGGATCGACACGCCGCTGATTGCCGCGAACTGACCGCTTTCGCCGTCACGACATCTGCCCGCGCGAAGGGGGCCCGCTTCAGCGGCAGTAGGTGGCGCCACCGCGTCGCGCTGCGATGTCCAGATGGAAGTGGGTGGCGTGATCGGAATCCGTGCCCGGCCCCAGCACCGTCTTGAAAGGCCCGCAGGCCCCTTCCCTGATCGCGTGCTGGAAGCGCGCCATCGCCGATTTTCCCTCCCGCCCGACGACCTTTAGCTCGCGACCAGATGCAAGATGGAGGGAAGCGATGTCGAGCGCGCTGCCGCGCGCGTGTTCGGATATCTTCGCGCCCGACGCGCGTGACCGGCAGACAAAGGTGCTGGCGTGCCGAATCCGATCGACACTGGTTTTGGGAAACGACGCCTTGGCCGCCGGTACGATCACTTCGCTCGCCCAGACATCGAGCGCCAGCGCGGTGCGGCAGAGAATCTCCGTCGCGGGCTCGACCGCGATTCCCGAACTCAGCCGCTTGATTTCGACCGGTCGCAGAACGCCGCACATCCCTTCGCTGATGCTCGCCTTAACCTCGAATACGACGCCGCGTCGCGACAGTTCCGCCTCGCAAGCCCGGGCATCCTTGACTGCCGCGGCGGCCAGCACGGCATCGGCTGGCGTGATCTTGCCGGTCATGCTTTGCAGTTCCTGCAAAGTCACCGCCGGTGAGGCAACGGGTGGCGCGCTTGAATGAGCCGATTCGTCGCTTTCGCCGAGTTCGGTGGCGCCCGCTGCTCGCTCCGGCCGCTTGTCCGGAAGCGGACCAAGCGTTGGAAGTGCGCCCTCCCCCGGCGCGGATGCAGCGTCCGCATCCCGCTTGGAGCCCGACTCCTGACGGTTCTTGCGCCTTGCCTCCCCCTCGGACATCTGGCCAGGCGGCGTTGATTCGGCCTTCCCGGTGTCGGCGGCTTTCGCCGACGCTGACGTGTCGACTCCCTCCGATGTTCTCATTCCTTCCCCTGCAGGGCTGTCCTGAGATTCATCGGAGTCTCCTGCCGGCTGTGCCCTCGCGCCACCTTCGGGAAGCCCGTCGGAGCGCTCCTGCCCTTCGTCAGGCCGCGAAGTGGGTATCGGCGGATTGGTCGGCAAAGGAGCCGGTTCCGCCTCGTCTCGCTCCGCATCGAGCCCGTTCTGGCGCGATTGCGCACGAGCCTCGTCAGGGCCTGCAAATATGCTGTCGAACAGCGAACCCCGCCCCATTGGCTCGCTGGAGCCCGAAGGTGTCGGCCAGCCGGTCAGAAGTGCTGCGGCCGTGCAGAGTGCGAGCCTCACTGGACGAACTCGACCTGGGTCTCGCCCGGCCGGACCAGCCCGGCCAGGGCCTCCGCGTCCCAATTGGTCAACCGAACGCATCCATGACTGACGGTCTTGTCGATCAGGGCCGGATGCGCGGTGCCATGAATGCCATAGGTCGGCTTGGAAAGATCGATCCAGACCGATCCGACCGGACCGTTCGGCCCCGGGGGGATCGTCAGTTCCTGCGTGTTGTCGCCCTGGGTGAAGTTCTGCTCGGGATCGTAGCTGTAGGTCGGATCGGGCGCGACGCCCTTCACCGTGACGGTGCCGGATGGAGACGGGTTGTCTTCGGAACCGATGGTGGCCGGTGCCGAAAGCACGATCGCGCCCTCCTCGTCATAGGCCGTCAACGCGCCCCTGCCCCTGTCGACGGTGATTCGCGTGACCTTGATCGATGCCGGCGCGCCGATTTCCGTCACCAGGATCTCCTCGCCGGCCCGGGAGAAATCGGCCTGCGGATTGAGCGCCTTCAGGAGCTCCTCGTCCATATGGAACTTCTCTGCCAGCATTTCGGCGGGGCCGTGGAACCCCAGCCAATCCATCTCGGCAAGTTCGGCGTAGTCGTCGGGAATGGTCGTCACGTATTGTCCGGAGACGTCCTCCTCCGTGATGCGATAGGTCGTCATCGCCGAACCCTCGTCGACCACCAGAATGTTCCACAAATTGGAATCGATCTCGCCATCCACCGGGAGATCGCGCATCGCCTCGTAGGCGCGGACCGCTTTCCGGGTGTTCTCCCCGAGATATCCGTCGATGACGCCCGGCGAGGCATCCGCTCTGTCGAGCAGGACCTGCAGTCTGATCAGGAAGGGGTCGGGCGCGTCCGGGTCGTCGAGGGTTTGAAGGGCGGCCTCGTCGGGAATGTCGGTGGTGTTGTCGGGTGTGGCGACCGCCATGTCGGGCTCACCCGGCACCTGAACTTTGGGCGGTTCCGCATCGCTGGCCTGGCCTTGCGACTCCGTCCCAGGCGTCGCGCCGTCGCCGGCGGGGGCGGGCTCGATCTCGGGCACCGTAGGATCGGCCTCGGCGCTCGCAGCGATCTGGCTGTCGGCTTGTTGGCGTGCCCGCCAATCTGCATAGGTCGCGCTGTCGATCACCGATTCGGACAGGAACGACGACTGAGCGAGCGCCTGCCCTGTGGAAAGAGAGCCGAGAAGGCCGGCGGCGGCGTAAGCAAAAATTTTCATCAAATGCCCCGTTTCGGATAAAGCCAAGTCCTTGAAACGGATAGAGGGAGCACTTGGCTCCCCCCATCGCGTGAACATGGTCAACGAAACGTTGCCGGCCTGCGCGGCCCATGTGGTGCGGCAAGGGCGAGTATGAACACCGCGCCTTGCTCCCTACTCGGTGAACTCCACCATGACACCCGGCTTGACGAGCTTGGCGAGTTCATAAGCGTCCCAGTTGGTGAGGCGAACGCAGCCATGACTGTTGGTCTTGCCGATCCGGGAGGGTTCCGGCGTTCCGTGAATGCCGTAGGTGGGCTTTGACAGGGCGATCCAGATCGTTCCGACCGGACCGTTCGGCCCCGGCGGAATGGTCAGGACCTTGTCATTGTTGCCCTGCTTGAAATTGACCTTCGGATTGTAGGTGTAGTTCGGGTCGAAGGCGATGCGGTTGACCTGCACGACACCGGACGGCGACGGCGTGTCGGCCGAGCCGATGGTCGACGGATAAGCGGCGAGCAACGTTCCGTCGGCGGCATAGGCACGAACCTGCTCGCGACCCTTGTCCGCTACGATCCGCTTCACCTCGCCGGTGACGTTCTTGCCGACATTCGCCACCTTGATCCGCGTGCCGGGCCGGTCGAAATCCGCCCCGGGATTGATCTCCTTGAGATAATCCTCGTCCATGTGGAATTTCTCGGCCAGGCGCTCCGAGACTCGCGTGAAGCTCAGCGCCGGGAGCTTCGCCTTCTCGCCATAGTCGCTCGGGATCGCGGCGACATAAGGTCCGGCGACGTCCTCGGACGTGATCTCGTATTCCACGATGGCGGGACCGCCGGTGTCGTCCAGTTCCTCGGCGAGAGCCTTGGCGTCGCCAGTCGGGAGCGTGCGGCCGAACTTTTCGCGATAGGCGGCGACCGCCTTGTTGACGTTCGAGCCGATGCGGCCGTCGATCACCCCGGGCGACATGCCGGCGCGGTCGAGCAGGACCTGCAGCGCGGCCACCTCGGCCCGCGCGTTCTTTCCGCTCGGCGCGACGATCTGAGGGGCCGGATCAGTTTCTTTAATCGTCTGGCCTTCCGTCGGGAGCGGGTCGGCGCTCGGCAGCCGGCCATTTCCGAAATCATCGCCGGGTGTCGCCGGGCTCCGTGAGTCTCGCGGCAGTTCCGCCTCTCTCACCACATCGCCCACGTCGTCGCGCCGATCGTTCGGCGCCGGCAGTAGCGATGCCTGGACGGGGTCGTCGTCGAAGGCGCGGTCGTCGTAGACCGGGTCGTCATAGGGGTCGATCGTGCGAGGGCGATCGAAATCGCGCTGACGCCGGTCGCGCAAACCGCGCGGGTCTTCGCCGACCCGGCCTTCCAGCACGGCGCCGGGCGGCGGCGGTCCGAAAATGACTTCACCGCCGCGATCGTCGGAGCGACGACGGAAACGATTGCGCTCGCCTTCCACGCCGATGATCCGGCCATTGCGATCGATGAAGAGCCGCTGGCCGAACTGGTCCTCATAGACCTCGACCGTGCCTTCCGGCCAGTTGTCATAGGCCTGGGCAAGCAGGATGGGCGCTTCGGCCTCCCGCGATGCCGCTGACGGCTCGGCCGAAAGGGCCGGGCCTGCCGCCGACCAGGCCGCCGCCGCGATCATGCATCCGAATGCAAGTGTCTTCATCAGTCCGAATGTCCTTTGCCGTCACGATCCGCGGACGAGCCAGCCCTGCGCGAACGACCGAACACGCTCGCGCACCGCCCCGGCGGCCGTCATGCCCGCTTGCGGCTCTTCTTCCGAGTGCCCGCGCAACGACCCGCGCCGGAGGCTTCCGAAATCTGCAAGGAAGCCAGTTCCCACG
Organism: Jiella marina; assembly: GCF_024359545.1. GTDB lineage: Bacteria > Pseudomonadota > Alphaproteobacteria > Rhizobiales > Rhizobiaceae > Jiella. The sequence goes on along the minus strand of NZ_JAKQZG010000005.1, from coordinate 330,044 downwards.
TCGGGGGCCCGCGCGGTCCTTCACCGGCCCATCTAATACGTTCGAGCCATTCTGAACCTTGGCACATGAACCGGACATGAAAATGGCCAAGGGGCGACCCGACCGCGCGGGCCCCACAAGTCGGAGGCCTTTCCTGCAGGACCGCGATGGCCTAAGCAGCACGCCGCGCAGATTTTCGGAGAGTTGAGATGTCAGAGACCCTGCCCGATCGCCTTTCGATCGATCCCGACAGCCCCCATTACGACGAGGAGCTCCTCGCCAAGGGCGTGGGCGTGATCTTCAATGGCGCCGAGAAGACCAATGTCGAGGAGTATTGTGTGAGCGAAGGCTGGATCCGGGTCCAGGCCGGAAAAGCGCTCGACCGAAAGGGCAAGCCGCTGACGGTCAAGCTGAAGGGGACGGTGGAGGTCTTCCTCAAGGAGGAATGACGAGAGCCACGCGGGGCTCGCGACACCCGTCCTTCAAACTCGTGCCACTCAGTCGCGACCCTTGCCGCGGATCGCCATCAGCGACTTCGTCAGGCCGAAGATCTTTTCATCGACGATCGCGGCCTCGGGAAACAGGCACCGCATCATCCGCCGGTCGAGGAGCCGGATCTCGGCCACATTGGCGTGGGCCTCCTCATAGGACCGGGCGCGGGGAAAGAAGCCCAGGTTGAAGCGCTGCATCAACGCGATGCGCATCCCGAGCGGCAGCCACTGGAACCCGACGAAGCGGAAATGCGGCTCGAGCGGGAACCAGTAGTTCGGGGTCTGGACGAAGAACCGATCCGAAAGACGCCTGACATTGTCAGCAAAGGCGGCCATCCGCGCTTCGTCGCCGACATGCTCGATGACCGAGTTCGAGTGCACGATGTCGAAACGCCGCCCCGCGAAGAGCTCCGGATCACATGCATCCCCGGCTGCCGCCGAAAACGCGGCGCTCGAAGGCGGCACCCCCGGTTCATTGTTGACCATGGTGATGTGGATCCGGCCGGCATTCTGAGCCAGATAATCCTCGGCGATCCGCCAATAATCCTCGGTGCCGCCGAGGTCGAGAATCTCGACCGTTTCCTTCTCCCGAAGGCAGGCGTCGATCATGGCCCGCATATGGCGAAAGCGGCGAGCCCGGAACTGCCGCTCGACACTTTGAGGATTGCTCATGGGGTCCGGCTTGACCCAGCGTTCTTCCGTAAACCCAATCGCCGACATAACCATCTCTCCGAAAATCAAGGACAGTTAACAAGATGCATTAATGAGAAGAATTAGCGAGACCCTGTTAACACAGATTAATCTTGATGGTTAATAGGTAGAATCATATTAGAATTTTATATTTAATCTAGATGACGTCTGAATTCCATTGGTTTCAAGTCTTTGAAGAAGACCACCGAGCAAATATAAAAAAGGTCGGAACATGATCCCGACCTTTCAGTACGACTGTCGTCGGCTATTTGGTGGCAAGTCTCCAGCGGAAATCCGCTCAGCGCGGGGCACGCTTTGCCAGGATCCGCTGCAGGGTACGGCGGTGCATGGAGAGCCTTCGCGCCGTCTCCGACACGTTGCGATCACACATCTCGTAGATCCGCTGGATGTGTTCCCAGCGGACGCGGTCGGCGGACATCGGGTTTTCCGGCATCTCAACCTTAACCTCGCCGGACTGCAGCAGAACTGCCGTGACCTCGTCGGCGTCCGCGGGCTTGGCAAGGTAGTCGACCGCGCCCAGCTTGACCGCTGTGACGGCGGTGGCGATGTTGCCATAGCCGGTCAGCACGATGGCTCGGGCGTCCTGACGCTTGCGTTGCAGCGCCGCGACGACATCGAGACCGTTGCCGTCGCCGAGGCGCATGTCCACGACCGCATGGGCCGGCGCGGAACGCTCCACTGCCGCCAGGCCTTCAGCCACGCCTTCGGCCGTCGTCACCTTGAACCCCCGCTGGTCGAGGGCTCGGGTCATCCGCTGGAGAAAGGGTTTGTCGTCATCGACAAGAAGCAGCGTCGTATCGGCGACCGGGAGCGGCGCATTCGGCAGAGTGGCAGTGTCTTGCATCATCATACGAGCCCAATTCGATAATTGTTCACGCGCGAAATGTAACTTCTCCCTGCCGCGCTTCAACGTGTCGCGGCACAGGTCACGCAAAACGTGAACGCAAGCTCCCAGGAATCCTGCGCCCTCCCCTCATGTCCGCGGGCGCCCGAAACCAACCGCAACCTCCACGTGCTCAGGGCGCCTCCACCGGCCGATTCGAGACATAGGCGGCGCGGGACCAGACGATTGTGGCCATCGCGCCTTTGCCGCCAGGGCGGTTGGCAATCTCGACCGTGGCTCCCGAACGCTGCAGCAACGTCATGGCGATGAACAGGCCCAGCCCGAGGCCTCCGCCCATCCCCTCTTCGCGTCCTTCGCGGTTCGACATGTAGGGGTCCCCGATCCGGGCAAGAATGTCGGCGGGAAAACCCGGACCGTCGTCGAGCACCTCGACGCGAATGCTCGTGTCGCTCCATCCAACCCGGATGAAGACGAGGCTCTCGGCAAAGTCCACCGCGTTTTCCACGATGTTGCCCAGACCGTAGACGACGGCCGCGTTCCGGCGGGCGGTCGGTTCGGGCCCGACTCGCTCGACAACCTCGACCCGCAGATCGACACCGAAATTGCGATGTGGCTCGGCCACCTCGTCGATCAGCGACAAAAGGGAGAGATTCGCCAGATGCGTTTCGCTCGAAGAAGAGAGCGAGGTCAGCCTGCGCAGGATCGATCGGCAACGCTCCGCCTGCTCGGCCAGAAGCTGGATGTCCTCCCGCATGACATCGGAAGACGCCACCGACCGGCGCATTTCCTTGGCGATCACCGAAATCGTCGACAAGGGCGTGCCAAGCTCATGCGCGGCCGCGGCGGCGAGCCCGTCCAGTGCGGAAAGGTGCTGCTCGCGTTGGAGCACGAGTTCCGTGGCGGCGAGCGCATCGGCAAGAGCGCGCGACTCCGCCGCGACACGGTAGATGTAGATTGCCGCGAAGATCAGCGTGGTCACGATGGCGAACCACAGACCGCCCACATAGCTTGCGGGAAGGCCGAAGAGACCCTCGTCCGGCCAGGGAAGCGGCATGTGGAAGTAGGTGAGCACCGTCGTCGCGAGCACTGCCAGACCGCTGATCGCGAAGACCGTCAGGGGCGGCTGCGTTGCCGAGGCAATCACGGCCGGCACGATCAGAAACACGGTGAACGGGTTGTGGATGCCGCCGGTGAGGAACAGAAGACCCGCCGGCTGCACGATGTCGAAAGTGAGGACGAGAAACGCCGCGCTGGATGAAAGCCGCCGGCTCGCCGGATAGCGATGGGTCAGAAACAGGTTGAGGACGACCGAAAGCCCGATCAGGAACAGGCAGGCGAAGACCGGAAACGGCCACCACAGCCCCCAGGCCACGAAGACGCAGGCGGCGGTCTGACCCGCCACAGAGAGCCATCGCAGGCGAACCAGCGTCGCAAGGCGCAGCCGCTGGCTTTCGCGCATATTGGTCACGAAGGCGGGAAGCTGGAGGCGGAGAATGTCACGACTTCTTTGTTCCATCGCCCAGTCGTAACCCGGCCCCGGCTTTTGGCAAAGGCGGCACGGCAGCGCAGGACGGCCAGATAATTAGCCGCCTATACATGCCCCTCTCCGCCCATTGGAACGGCAGCCCCGCGAGCGGGTTCTCCCGGTAACGCATCGCCAGAGTGGCGCGACACACGCGCCCCGGCGAATGCCCGAGCACAGAAGGAGACAACAATGGCTCTCAATAACCTCAAGGACATCTATATCGACCAGCTGCAGGACATCTTCAGCGCCGACACCCAGGCGTCGAAGGCCACGCACGAACTGGCTCAGGTCGCTCACAATGAGGGGCTGAAGAAGGCGCTGATGTCGGGTATCGATGGCATCGAGGAAGGCCGGCGAACCTTGTCCGATATCATCACGGCGCATGGCGCCAAGCCGACCGGCGAGTTCTGCAAGGGTATGGAGGGCCTCGTCAAGGAAGCCCGGTCCCACGGCATCGAAGAGAGCATCAGCGATCCGGATGCCCGCGATGCCATGATCATCACCCAGTATCAGCGCATGGCGCATTACGGCATCGCCGGCTATGGCTGCCTGGTTGCCTTTGCCAAGCGGCTCGGCCTCGACGACGATGCCAAGAAGCTCGAGAAGTGCCTTGACGCGACGGCGCATGGCGACAAGACCATGACCGAACTCGCGACGGGCGGGATCAACAAGGCGGCCGCCTGATCCACAGGCGCCTTACCGGCGCGGCTTTGCCCGCGCCGCCGTCGCTTTTGCAATGGCCGGATCTTCCGGCCATTCGTGTTTCGGGTAGCGGCCCCGCAAATCCGCCCGAACCTCCGCCCAGGAGCCCTTCCAGAACCCCGGCAGGTCGCGGGTGATCTGGATCGGTCGATGGGCCGGCGAAAGAAGCTCGAGGGTGAGCGGAAGACGACCTTCGGCCATTGTCGGATGGTCCTTCAGACCGAACAATTCCTGAACCCGGATCGCGAGCACCGGCTGGTCCGCCTCGTAGCGGATCGGCACTCTTGAGCCGGACGGTGCGTCGAAATGGCTTGGGGCCAGCTCGTCGATCCGGCCCATCATCTCCTGCGGCACCAGTCCTTGGAGCGCCGCGGAGATTGCGCTTGCGTCAATGTCGCTGAGGCGCGTGGCGTTCGGGCAGTAAGGCAAGAGCCATTCAGCAGCGCTCTCGGCCAACGCCCCGTCGCTGAGGTCAGGCCAGGGCGGGCCATAGGCGTTGGCAAGAAACCGTAGCCTCGCCAGGAATTGTTCGCCTTGGCGGCCGAATGACAGCGCTCGAAGGCCCTGCTGGGCAATGCCCTTGGCCAGAGCCGCCTGCACCCGGTCGTCCCTGGGCAACGGTATCGGCACGCTTTCGATGGTCGCTCGGCCCAGCTGCTTCACCCGCCAGGCCCTGATGGCCCCGCTTTCGCCGTGAAAATCGATGATCTCCTCGCTGGTGCCTCGAGCCTCCACGAGGCGCGCGAGTGCCGCCTTGTCCAGCGTGGCAGCCGAAAGAATACGTCCCGCCTGAGCCTGTCCTTGAAGTTCCACGGCAACGAGCGCGCGTTCGGTTGCCAACCGCGCACTGGCGTCCACCACGCCGCCGCGGCCATTGGAGAGAACGAAATGTCCGGGCGCTCCGCGTGCGATGGCGATCCGGTCAGGAAAGCCGAGGGCAAGGATCAGCCCGAGATCACCTTCCGTGGGCCACCCGCCGTCGCCGCTATTTTTCGCTTTTGTCGACGCAGCGGTTCTGGCGATCCGACTGGCGAGCGCCTTGGCGCCTTTCGATCGGGGGTCGCGATCGACTCGCAAACGACGAAGCCGCTCGGCGAGGTCGACATCCGTGCCTCCCAGCCCGCGTTCCGTCATCAGGACAGCAAGCTGGGCCGCGGCTTCCTTGTCGCCGGCATCGGCGCCGGCCACCATATGGGCGAGCCGTGGCGGCAGGGGAAGCCGCCGCATCGCATGGCCGGCCGGGGTCAGACGCCCATCCGCGCCAAGCGCCCCCATCTCTTCGAGAAGGGCACGCGCTTCTTCCAGGGCCGGCGCCGGCGGCGGGTCGAGAAACGCCAGTTCTCCCGGTTCCTGCACACCCCAGGCGGCACAGTCGAGAAGCAGGCCTGACAGGTCGCTCGCGAGGATTTCGGGCTGATCGAAGGGCTCCAGCGCCGCCGTCTGCTCGGCGCGCCACAGCCGGATCGCCATACCCGGCTCGGTTCGCCCCGCGCGACCCGCCCGCTGCTCGGCCGAGGCTCGGGAGACCCGCACCGTCTCCAGCCGCGTCAGGCCCGTAGCGGGTTCGAAGACCGGCCGCCGCTTCAGCCCGGCGTCGATGACCACTCGCACGCCTTCGATGGTCAGAGATGTTTCGGCAATATCGGTCGCGAGCACGACCTTGCGTTTGCCGGCCGGCGCAGGGCGCACAGCGCGATCCTGTCCTGCCCCATCCATCGCGCCGTAGAGGGGCGCAAGCGCCGTGTCCGCCGGAAGATGGTTTTCGAGACGGCCGGCCACACGCTCGATCTCGCGCTGGCCCGGCAGAAAAACGAGAACGCTGCCGGACTCCTCCGAAATCGCGTCACGAACGGCGGAAATAACGGCGTCCTCGACGGATAGTGTACCCGGACGATCGCGATATTTGACCGTGACAGGAAACGCCCGGCCTGCGCTCTCCACCACCGGAGCATCGCCGAGCAGGGACGCGACCCGGGCTCCGTCCAGCGTTGCCGACATGACGACGAGACGCAGATCATCGCGCAAGGCTGTCGCCACGTCGAGGGCCAGGGCGAGGCCGAGATCGCCATCGAGCGAGCGTTCGTGGAACTCGTCGAAGATCACCGCGCCGATGCCGGAAAGCTCCGGGTCATCGAGAATCAGCCGCGTGAAGACACCTTCGGTCACCACCTCGATCCGCGTCCTGCCAGAGATTTTGGTGTCGAGGCGCATGCGCCAGCCGACGGTCTCGCCGACCTCTTCGCCGAGGAGCGAAGCCATGCGCCGGGCCGCGGCCCGAGCGGCCAGGCGGCGCGGCTCGATCAGGATGATGCGCCCTTCGATTCCGCTCGAAAGCAGGTGGATCGGCACCAGGGTGGTCTTGCCGGCGCCGGGTGGCGCGACGAGGACGGCCGCATGTCTTTCGGCCAGCGCGGAGGACAGCTCGCCTAGGACCTCCTCCACCGGGAGCCCGAGCGGCGCAAGGGCGATCCGGGCATCGTTGGCGGCGGTCATGGCGCGTCCCTGCTGCCGCCTTCCCCGATGTCGATCACCTCGCCCCCGGCGGCCTCGGCGTCCGCCGGGTCGTGGGTGACCAGCACGGCCGGGATCGCACGCTGTCTGATCCGGGTGAAGACCAGATCGCGGACCGTTGCCCGCAGTTCCTGATCGAGGCGGGAGAACGGCTCGTCGAGAAGAAGCGCCCGCGGCTCGGCGACCAGCGTCCGGGCGAGCGCCACCCGCGCCGCCTGTCCGCCCGAAAGCGTCGCCGGATCGCGGTGGAAATGGTCGGCGAGCCCGACCTCGGCCAGCATCGCTTCGACCGCCGCATGCCGCGCCTTGCGACCCTTCAGACGCGCGGGCAACGCAAAGAGCAGATTTTCGCCCACGGACATGTGCGGAAAGAGAAGCGCTTCCTGAAAGAGAAGTCCGACATGCCGCTCTTCGGCTGGAAGCCGGGTCAGCTCGCGCCCATTGAGGAGGACGGCGCCGCTTGCCTCGAAGGCGGGATCGAGAAAGCCGGCGATGAAGGCGAAGAGCGTCGACTTGCCCGATCCTGACGGCCCCATGACCGTCAAAGTACTCCCGGGAGCCACGCGGCCGTCGATCGCCAGGAGACGGCGCGGCCCCCGGGATATCTCCACCTTCGAAAGGACCAGCCCGTGGTCTTCGGCGATCTTCGCTGCTGCGGTCTCCGGCATCGGAACAAACGGGTCGCGTTTCATGGCGCCCTCTTGGCGCGCCTCTGCGGCGAGAGCAAGCGGGGCAGCATGCCCGACAGGGAAAAGGCGAGGAACGGCAGCAGCGTCTGCAGAAGGGCATAGGCCCCGATGATGCGCCGGTTTCCGCCTGATGCGAGTGCCACCGCCTCAGTGGTGATGGTCGGCAAGCGCCCTGCCCCGATCAACACCGTCGGCAGATACTGGCCGACGGACGTGGCAAAGCCGATCGCCACCGCCGTCAGCACCGGGGCCGTCAGCATCGGCAGGCGCACCCGGAAAAGCCGCGTGATGGGGCCATGGCCGAGACTGGCCGAGACCTGCTCGTAGCGCGGATCGAGCGCGTACCAAGGATCGGCGAGCGCCAGGGCGACATAGGGCGCAACGAAAATGAGATGAACGACGGCGAGCAGAAGGATGGTCGGCTCCAACCGGAGCGCCATGACCAGAACCTGCAGGCCGAAGACGAAGGCGATCTGGGGCACGATCAGCGGCAGATAGATCAGCCCCGCGATCGCGGGCTGCAAGCGTATGGCGCGACCGGCGGCCGCCCGGAACTGGCATCGGCGGGATTCCAGCAGGACGACGACGAGCGCGAGGGCTGCAGACGCGGCGAGGATCGCGACCAGGAAGGTCGTGGCCATCGGCCCCGCAGCAGCGGGCAGGACCCGTTCCCATGTGGTCAGATTGTAGCTGGGCGGCAGCACGTCCGGAAAACCCCAGAATCCCGCAAAGGACCACACAAGCAGGAGCAACAGGCCGAGGAAGACGGCCGAGCCGGCAAGGGCAACCGGGAGCGACCCGACAATCCGGAAACCGGTGTCGCGGCGGTACCGATGGCCCGTCGTGGCGGCTTGGCGCCGCATCGCCCCGGTCAGGCGCTCGCCGAGAAGCCAGATGCCGAGAACCGCCCCGGTCACCGCGACCTGAAGGATCGCACCGGCCGAAGCCATGAACCGCAGGGACAGATCCGCATCGTTCATCCAGCCAAGCAGACGGACCGCCAGCGGCGCCGGCGTCGAGGGTCCGAGAATCAGCGCCACGTCCACCACGCCCGAGGCATAGGCGGTCACGGCAAGCACGGGCAGCCGGATCTGCCGATAGACCGTCGGCCAGACCGTCATCAGAAAGGCGGCGGCCTTGCCATAGCCGAGCGAGCGGGCGAGCGCCATGCGCCGATCCGGATCGGCCTGGCTGAGCGCGGCCAGCGCGACCAGCAGCAGGAACGGCATCTCCTTGGCGACCAGCCCCGCCATCATGGCAAGACCCAGCGGATCGCCGAGGATCAGAAGATCCGGCGGCCGGTCGAAGCCGAACGGAAGCGCGAGGAGGCGGAACAGGAGACCGGACGGCGCGATGAGAAAGGCAAGCCCGAAAGCCGCCGCCGCGTGCGGCACCGCCAGGAGCGGCGCCAGCGCGCGCCGGGCGACGCGATGTCCGATCGTGCCGTGAAATGCAGCGAGAAACAGTGCGACGCCAAGGGTCGAGACCGCGGTCGTCAGCAGTCCGCTCGCCAGGCTGAGACCGATCGAGGCGGCGAGCCCCGGCTGGGCGAAGAGGGCGCGAAAAGGCGCCAGCGAAAACGTAGTTCCACCGAGCGCCGGCATGTAGCCGACCGCGGGCAGCATCGCGCCCGCGAGACCCACGCCAACCGGAAGCGCGAGAAGGCCGGCGATCGCCCAAGCGGAAAAGCCCGGGCGAACCACCCTCGAAAAGCGCGGGAAAGACGTGGTGGCCGGGACGGCCGCTCGCATGTCAGCTTCCGTAGCGCTTCTTCCACTCCTCCTCGATCCGCGTCATCCAGGAGGCGTGCGGCTCGGCAAGCACCGGGCCGAGCTTGGACGGCGGGAGTGTCGCGATGCCGCGATCGACTTCCGCGAAGGCATCGCGGTCCGCCGGCTCGAGCTTGTCCATGGCGAGCACGGTCGGATCGCCCCAATAGCGGGGATCTTCCTTTCGAAGCTGCGCCTCCGGCGAAATCAAGAAATCGGCGACGACCATCGCCGCGGCCTTCGCGTCGGAATTATACGGTATCGCCACGAAATGGGTGTTCCCCAGCGTGCCGCCCGAAAACACGAAGGAGCGCACCGTGTCCGGCAATTCGCCAGCGGCAATGCCCGCCGAGGCTTCCGCCGGGTTGAAGGCGAAGATGATTTCCATTTCGCCATCCGCCAGAAGCTGCTTCATCGCCGGATAATTGTCCGGATAATCGCGGCCCGAACGCCAGAGCAGCGGCTGCATCGCAGCGAGCCACTCCCAGAGCGGCTCCGTAACCGTCTCGAACTCGGCATCTTCGACGGGCTCCTGCAGAACCGAGCGATCCTCGACCTTTTCGATCAGCACCTGTTTCAGGAAGCTCGATCCGACGAAATCCGGCGGGGCCGGATAGGAGAAGCGGCCGGGATTCTCCTTGGCCCAGGTGAGAAGTTCGTCTGCCGAATCCGGCATCTCCTCGATCGGACCGGATCGCGCCGGATCAGCGAAGAACACCATTTTCGCCCCACCCCAGGGCGATTCCTGGCCGTTGGTGGGAACAGTGAAATCGATCGTCACGCTGGGGTTGTCCGTATCGACATAGCGCCAGTTCGGCAGCTTCGTCGCAAACCCGTCGCTCAACAGGCCCGCCTCCTGCATGGAGACGAAGTTCTCGCCATTGATCCAGATGAGGTCGATCGACCCGTTCTCGTCCTTGCCGGCCGCCTTCTCGGCGACGACCGTGGCGACGGCATTGGCCGTGTCGTCGAGCTTCACGTGATTGAGCGTGATGTCGAAGCGCTCCTTCACCGTGTCGCCGACCCAGGCGATGTAGTCGTTGATGTTCTGCGAGCCGCCCCAGGCATTGAAATAGACCGTCTGACCCTCGGCCTCCTCCAGCACCGCCGGCCAGTCGGTCGGATCGACCTCGGCGGCCCATGTCGTCGAACCCGCGATCAGAGCGAACGCGCATGCGAGCGCGGCGACCCGCTTCAAACCCATTGCCAATTCCCGCCTCTTCGGTTTCGTCCATTGAGCTTCGCTGCTGAGGGCGAATTTGTTTCACCCATTGCCAGACGGTTAGATCATTCCGATCTTCAGGTGCCAATGGCTGCCGGATAGTCTATTGATGCCCGACACTGCCAACCGAACCAACCCGGCCGGGCGCCCCGAGGGCGACCGTGGAGAACGCCTCACATGACCGAGTCTGACGAACGCAAGACCCTGGTGCTGACCGGCGCATCGCGGGGGATCGGCCATGCGACGGTCAAGCGGTTCTCCCGCGAAGGATGGCGGGTTATCACCTGTTCGCGTCAGGATTTCTCGGAAAATTGTCCCTGGCCTGCCGGCCCGGAGGATCACATCCGCGTCGATCTGTCCGATGCCGAGGACGTTGGCTATGCGGTTTCGGAGATTCGCCGGCGGTTGGAGGCCAATGGATCGCGCCTGCACGCTCTCGTGAACAACGCGGCGATCTCGCCCAAGGGCAATGGCGGCTCCCGGCTCGATTCGATCCAGACGCCGATGCATATCTGGCGCGATGTGTTCCAGGTGAATTTTTTCGCGCCGATCATCCTGGCGCGAGGCCTGTTCAAGGAGCTTTCGAGCGCCAAGGGTTCGATCGTCAACGTCACCTCGATCGTCGGGAGCCGAGTCCATCCCTTCGCAGGCACGGCCTATGCGACGTCGAAGGCGGCGCTCAATTCGCTGACACGGGAGATGGCGGCGGATTTCGGCCCGGCCGGCATTCGCGTCAACGCGATCGCGCCTGGCGAGATCGAGACGGCGATCCTGTCGCCGGGGACAGAGAAAATGATCGAGGACATCCCGCTACGCCGGCTCGGCCAGACCGCGGAAGTCGCCGATGTCATCTATTTCCTCTGCTCGAACCAATCGTCCTACGTGACCGGCTCCGAGCTTCACATCAATGGCGGCCAGCACGTCTGAATCGGGACCGACAAACGGTCGCCATCGCCAACGGCAAGACGGTCAGGATGAACTCTTCAGCTCGTCCAAAGCGCCGTCCAGATCCGCTCTCAGCAAGGCCGTAAGCAGGCGCGGAAAGTCGGGCCGCTCGACATGGCGGGCCAGTTCCTCGGCTGTCTCCCCAAGCCCCAACTCGGCGCCAGCCTGGAGGGCCCGCTTGTCTGCAAACGGGTAAAGCTCGTCCCAGGCGATTTGCACCTCGCGGAAGAAGATGTCCACGCCTGTCTCGCCGATCCCCTTAAATTCCTTCAGGAGCCGTCGCTCGGCAGCCGGATCGCGATCGGCCTTGTCGCGCAGTCGGCGGAGGTCACCGCGATAGGCTTCAAGGCAGTGATCGGCCATGTCCTGCAGGAACCGCGAGGTCTTTTCGTCAAACCGGGCGTAGCCGTTGCGGTTCAGGATCAGAACCCGCTCGTTCCAGGTGGCCTCGGCCATATGGTCGGCCGTCGTCAGGCCAGCATCCTTGAGCGCCTTTGCGGCCTGCAACGCCTGCTCGGCCGAGATCCGCGCCGAGAACAGATTGGCTGCCACAAGCCAAAGGAACAGCGGCATCGGCGTGTTCTTCGAAAGGTCGAGTCCCATTTCCTCGGCGAAGGTGCGCTCAGTCCGCTCGAACAGCGTCGAGACGAGCGCTCTTGCGGACGTGCTGTTTTTCTCGGCCATGTTCAGCCCCTTTCGCCTGGCGAATTGTTGCGGGCGTCGAGTGCCGTGAACAGCAATCCGAAACCCGAAGTAATGAAGGAGATGCCGAGGAAGACGCCAACCGCCCAGATCGCCGTTTCCGGCAGGCCAAGAATCAGGATCAGCGCCAGGGCGATGTCCACGATCCCCGAGACGACTACCAGCCAGAACCGGCCCGTCGAGAGGCTGACGGCGCGCGCAATTGCCAGATTGAAGACACCGGACAACAGAAAGTAGAGCGCCAGGACCCATGTCAGCGTCACCGTCCCGGCAAGCGGATCGAAGAGGATGATGCTTCCGAGTATCACCGTCAGCACCGACAGGAGAAGGTTCGACCAGAAACCGGGCGCTTCCTTGGACCGGAACGCAGCGATGATGCCGATGACACCGGCAAAGATTAGAAGCCAACCGAAGAACAGCGTGGTGGCCAGCGTCGCGGCAAATGGCGCCAGCAGCGCCAGAAAGCCGACGACGATCATCAGCCCGCCCTGAAACGCGTAGAATTTCCAGTGATCGTGGAGATAGCGGCGCACTGCAGCAACCGCCTCCTGGCGCTTCGACGGCGTCAGCCTGTCCGGTTCGATCGACATCGAAAACCCCCTTTCCCGGTACGGATTCCTGGCCTCTCGGCCGGAAAAATCCGGAAAGTGGAAGGTTTGTTCCAATATGGCGAAATGGTAACTCGTCGCCGCGCTCTACGGTACAGAGGGCCCGGTTTCGGCGAGAGATTTCTGTTCTGAACGTTGGCCGTGCGTCGTGACCGAGAAACCGGGAACGGCTCTCGGTCAGGACTTCGACGTCATGCGTGGCGGCTGAGACTGCGCGCGGTGTCCAGGAGCTTGTCGCACAGGGCTTCGAGATTTGCCCGGGCCACCTCGTCGGCGAGCTGACCGTTCTCGTCGAAGCCCGAGCTGGCATTGGCAAGCGTGCATTGCTGGGTGATCACGTCAGCCCCCAGCGCTCTCATGACGATCCGAACCGCTTCGAGCGCACGCATGCCACCGAACCGCCCAGGCGAAGCGGAGGCCAGCCCGACGACGAGGCCCTTGAACGGGTGCACCGGCCGGCCCTGCACCTTCCTGACGCGACTCGCCCAATCGATCGTGTTCTTGAGAATCGGTGGGATCGAGTGGTTGTATTCGGGCGTCACGATCAACAGCGCGTCCTGCGCGGCGATCCTTTGCGCGATCAGCTGCGCATTCTGCGGAATGCCGCCCTCGGCCTCCAAATCGCCGTCATAGATCGGAAGCGGATAGTCTGCGAGGTCGAGCCGGGTGACGACCGCGTCGGTCACGGACAGGAGGCGCATCGCCTCCATGGCGAGCTTGCGATTGTGGGACGCAAGGCGAAGCGAAGCCGGCAGGATCAGGATGTTGGCGCTCACGCGGCCTCGGTCCTTGCGTCTTCCTGGCGGTCCTGGTTGTAGATCCACACCCGCGCCGGAGGCACGTTCGCCCAGACGCGCCGCGAGGAGGACGTCTTGAAGACGCCGGGTAGAGAGCGAACGGGCGGGGTCAGCATGTAGGAAAGCTGTGTCAGATTTCCCCCGGGCCGAAGCCGCTCGAAATAGCGGGAGAACAGCGCCTGACGCTTGCCGTGCGGCATGTTGACGATCGGGATGGCGAACAGGATGGCGGCGTATTTCTCCGAAGCCTCAGCCGGGCCGAGTGTCTTGTCGAGATCGAGCCCGTCCCCGCAAATCACATTCACCTTGGGGAACCGGCGTTGAAGCTTCTGGGCAAATTCCGATTCGTACTCGATCGAGGTGATGCGCTCCGGCGCGACGCCGTGCTCGATCAGGGTGCGCGTCACGACGCCGAGGCCGGGGCCAAGTTCCAGAATGGGACCGTCGAGTTCCGTCGTTGCGTGGCGGACCATCATCGAGCAATAGGCTCGGCTGGATGGCGCCACCGCGCCCATCTTGATCGGATGACGGGCCCAGGTGGCCAGGAACGGCAGCCAATCACCCTCGGTCGAGTGCTGGTTCTTTGCAGACATGGGTCAGCCCCTCAGACGGCTCGCCGGACGGCGGGAGCCGTCGGCGAGGCCGTCCGATCGGAACGGTAGACCAGGACGCGCGCCGGCGGAAGATTGCGCTTGACCCAAGGGCTCGTCTCCAGCTTCGCTCCGATCTTTTTCGCCTTCACCGGCGTCGTCAGCGCATAGGAGAACTGGATGAAGGGTGCGCCCGGCCGAAGCCGATCAAGCGACTGGCCGATCACCTGTTCGCGCATCTCGTCGGGCTTGGTGAAGAGCGGAAGGCTGGAGACCACGGCCTCCAGGGGATCGACGCCGATCCAAGCGGGCAGCGAGGCCCCGATGCCATAGGCGTCGCCATGAATGATCTCGGCGGCCGGGAATCGCGCCTTCAGGAGGCGACAGAACTCCGTCGAGTATTCGACGAGGACCAGAGAGCGCTCCGGCACGCCGCGTTCGATCAGCATCTGCGTCACGACACCGGTGCCCGGGCCCAGTTCCAGAACCTTCGAATTCGGCTTGAACGTCTCGGGATCGGGAACATAGGAGGCCATGGCCCGTCCAAGGGCCCGAGAGGAGGGAGAGACCGCTCCCATCACGAGCGGTCGCTGCAGCCAACCGCGAAAGAACCGCGCTTCGTCGCTGACCTTGATACGCGGGCGAAATGCTTCCTGGCGCCGCCGCTGCGGTATTTCCAGCACTGGCTGTCCTCCGTCCCTGCCAGACGACCGCGGCAGATATTGCACGGTCACTCGATCGAAGCGGCGCCCAACTGGCGTTTGGAAACCGTCCTGTTGCTCTGGAAAATGGAGCGGATCAGGTCTCGCTCAAGCCTTCGAAGAATTCCTTCATGCGCGAAAAGAAACCGCTCGATTGTGGCGAGTTGTCCGTGGACGAAATGCGTTCGAACTCTTCGAGGAGCTCGCGCTGACGCCTGGAAAGGTTCTGCGGCGTCTCGATCGCGACCTGAATGAACAGATCGCCCAATTGCTGAGACCTGAGCACCGGCATGCCTTTGCCGCGCAGGCGGAACTGCTTGCCCGTCTGGGTGCCTTCCGGGATCTTCACCCGGCTGGTGTTCCCGTCCAGCGTCTGGACGTCGATATTGCCGCCGAGTGCCGCCGTGGTCATCGAAACGGGAACCTTGCAGAACAGGTCGGCGCCGTCGCGCTGGAAGAATTCGTGCGGCCGGATCGATAGAAAGATGTAGAGATCGCCGGCCGGTCCACCGCGCAGGCCCGCCTCGCCTTCTCCGGCCAGCCGGATCCGCGTGCCGTCCTCGATCCCCGCCGGAATATTGACGGAGAGCGTGCGCTCTTCCGGCAGGCGGCCATCGCCGCCGCATTTCCCGCACGGATCGGTGATGACCTGGCCGCGACCCTGACAGTTGGGGCAGGTCCGCTCGATCGAGAAGAAGCCCTGGGCGGCGCGCACGCGACCGACGCCGGCGCAGGTCGGGCAGGTCTTCGGGCTTGACCCGGGTCGAGCACCCGAACCGGTGCATTCCTCGCACTGGACCGTCGTCGGAACGCCGATATCGGCAGTCTTGCCGGAAAACGCCTCTTCCAGCGAGATTTCCATGTTGTAGCGAAGGTCCGAGCCGCGCTCGCGTCCGCCGGAACCCGGACGGCCACGTCCGCGGCCACCCATCATCTCGCCAAAGATGTCGTCGAAGATGTCCGCCATCGAAGAGGCAAAATCGCCGCGGAAACCCCCCGCACCCGCGCCGCCATTCTGGAAGGCCGCATGTCCGAAGCGATCGTAGGCCGCGCGCTTCTGCGGATCCTTCAAGACCTCATAGGCCTCGCCGAGTTCCTTGAACTTGACCTCGGCCTCGGTATCACCGGGATTGCGATCCGGGTGATACTGCATGGCGAGCTTGCGAAACGCACTTTTCAGCCCCTTGTCGTCGACATCCCGGGACACGCCGAGCATTTCGTAGTAATCGGCCTTCATTCACGCTTCCATTGATTGTCTTCGGCATTCTGCTGACGGTGCCGGAAAGAAGAGCCCTCACGGCGCTGCCTCCCCGCACTCCGGCTCGCGGGACGGCCGCGTGCAGGATCTGCCCGCAACCCGTCGTCGGCCACCTGAAACTCGTCGATTCCAGCGTCGTGACCCGCTTCGGAATGCCACATTTAGGAACGGATGGTCGCCGATACCATAGGGAACCTTGGGCGCAAAGTACCCGTGGGCGCCTTTGCACACCGGAAAAATGCAGAATCCTTGTCTTTGCAGGCCGACAACGGCTTCATGAGGCCGGCCGACTGCTCAGGCGGCCGCGAGACCAGCGCGATGATCGAGCTTCTTTGGCGGAGGAGGCGCAACCAGCTTTGCCAGCCGGCTCTCGACGAACCTGTCGGACAGAATGGCGACCACGATCGTGGCGGCCATCGGCAGGAGCCAATAGACGTAGAAGTCGATAACGTTGAGAGAGACGAGCCAGCGGCTCCACAAAACTTCAAGGAAGAAGAATTCCAGCACCGGATGCCAGATGTAGATTCCGAAGGAGACCCGGGTCACGGGCATGAGCGGTCCGAGGAATGCCGTGGAATCGGGCCGCGCCGTTTCGGCCAGTGCCGAGCAGGCCAGGGCCGAGGCGAGCAGCGGAAAGACGACGTAATAGGGTATGTGAACGATCATCGCCGCCAAAGCAGCCCCGATCAAGGCTATGCTCGGCCAATGGCTGGTCACATGGACGATGCGACGCTGGACGAACACGGCCACGGCGCCTCCCACCAGGAAATCAGCAAAGGCGCGATAGGCGCCGTGCGTGTCGGCCGTCGTCCAATGCCCAGAGGGGAAGAAGCCGCTGGCGGAAAGAACTTCCAATCCGACGATCCACAGTGCGACCAGTCCGACAAGGCCCCGCAGACCGCCCATGCCCAATGCGAGGGGGATCAGGGGAAACATCACATAGGAAAAAAGTTCGGCACTGATCGACCAGGATACGTAGTTGAGCGCCAGTTCGTCAGTCAGCCCCAGCGCGTGCAGACCAAAGATGTGAAACGGCAGATCTTCAAGCGCCGCCGCCCAGGGATAGTGTTTCGCACCGATCGACCAAGCATAAAGGGCGACGGCCGCAAAGAACAGCGTGATGAGAAGATGAAGCGGGTAGAGTCGGGCCAGCCGCCGACGCAGGAATGCTCCATAGCTGCGTAGATCGACGACCCGCTCGGCATAGCGCACCGTGATGAAATAGCCCGAAATCATGAAGAACAGGTCGAGCAACGGAAGCAGGCGATGAAGGAACGCCGTTCCCGTCTCCATGCCGTAGGGAGCGGAATAGAGGAAATGATAGGCCATCACGAGCATCGCAGCCACGAAACGCCAGCAGTCGATGATGCGATAGTGCAAGCCTCTGCTCCTCAGAGTTGCCCCGGTTCATACTCTGGCACGAGTTGTCAGAAACTGCCGGATTCGCAGCGAGCACCGCAAGCAATGTCTTAAGCTTGGGTTAACGCACCTTTCTTGCCGGGCGTATCGGCAGGTATCGTTTCGGGGCCGAGCGGACCGGGCGAGATCGACAAGCGGACCTGCTGCAGGGGCGGCGCGTATTTCCGCTCACCACCGGGCCATGCGGAGGGGACTTGCGGGCCCCGGCGCGGTCAGCGCCGTGCCCTGCTGCGACCCGCCCGGTTGACCCGGATGGCCGACTGCGCGGCTGCAAGCCGCGCGATCGGCACGCGATAGGGCGAGCAGGAGACGTAATCGAGCGTCGTTTCCTCGAAAAAGGCGATCGAGGCGGGGTCTCCCCCCTGCTCGCCGCAGACGCCAAGGGAAATGTCGGGCCGCACCTTGCGCGCCTTCTCGACCGCGAGCGCGATCATCTCACCGACGCCTTCGACATCGACGGTCTGGAAGGGATCGCGCTCCAGGATTCCCTGCCGTACATAGTTCGACAGGAAGTTGGCCGCGTCGTCCCGCGAAATGCCATAGACGGTCTGGGTGAGGTCGTTGGTGCCGAAGGAGAAGAACTCGGCGACATCCGCGATCGTGTCGGCCCGGATGACGGCCCTGGGCAGTTCGATCATCGTACCGACGAGGTAGTTGAAATGCTGGCCCCGCTCCTCGGTCACCAGGGCCGCCACGGCGTCGATCCGCTCCTTGACGAAATCGAGCTCCCGGCGAAGGCTGACCAGCGGCACCATGATCTCGGGCACCACCGCGTCCCCCGCCCGTTCGCCGGCTTCGATGGCCGCTTCGAAAATCGCCCGCGCCTGCATCTCCACGATCTCCGGATAGGAGATCGCCAGCCGGCAGCCGCGATGGCCGAGCATCGGGTTGAACTCTTCAAGCGCGGCGATCCGCTGGCGCACGACGCTCTCGTCGACGTCGAGCGTCGTCGCCGTCTCGGCGATCTCGCCCTCGCTCTTCGGCAGGAATTCGTGAAGCGGCGGGTCGAGCAGGCGGATCGTGACTGGCAATCCGGCCATGATCTCGAACAGTTCGACGAAGTCGGAGCGCTGCATCGGCAGGAGCTTGTCGAGCGCGCGACGACGCCCCTTCTCGTCGGGCGCCAAAATCATTTCGCGCATCGCCTGGATGCGGTCACCCTCGAAGAACATGTGCTCGGTTCGGCAAAGGCCGATGCCCTCCGCCCCGAAGCTGCGAGCGGCACGGGCCTCGTGCGGACGCTCGGCATTCGTCCTCACGCCCATCCGGCGCGCGCGGTCGGCAAATTGCATCAGGGTCGCGAAATCGCCCGAAAGGGTCGGGCGGATGAGCCGAACGGCCCCCTCGATGACTTCCCCCGAAGCGCCGTCGATTGTGATCTGGTCACCTTCCTTCAGCACCGAGCCGCCGGTATGGACCAGCCGCGCGTCCGGCTGGATGCGCAGGGCCCCCGCGCCGGTGACGCAGGGTTTGCCGATACCGCGGGCCACGACGGCCGCGTGGCTAGTGGTCCCGCCGCGCACGGTCAGGACGCCATCGGCTACATGCATGCCGTGAATGTCTTCGGGATAAGTCTCGTTACGCACGAGGATGACGGGCCGACCTTCGGCCGCAAGCTCCTGGGCGCGGTCCGAGGTCAGCGCGATCTCGCCGGTCGCAGCGCCCGGCGAGGCCCCCATGCCGCGCGCGAGGACCCGCATGTCCGGTCCGCGCTCGATTCGCGGATGCAAGAGCAGGTCCAGCGAGGCGGGATCGACCCGCAGAATCGCCTCCTGCTCCTCGATGATCGCGTCCTTGACGAGTTCGACGGCAATGCGCACCGCCTCGGCCGCGCTGCGCCGCGCCGGACGCGACTGCATGAAGAAGAGTTCGCCATCGCCGATCATGAAGTCGACCTCGACGACATCGCCCATATGGGCCTCGATGCGCTGCACGAAATGCCAGAGCACCTCGAAATCGGCTGGAAAATCCGCTTTCCCAGCGTTGTCGAGAGTCCCGAGATCGAGCGGATCGACCGCTTCGCCGAGATCGCCGTGACGGGTGGAACCCAAGACGAACTCGCCCGTCAGCCGCGCCTTTCCGGTGGCAAGATCGCGCGAAAGGGCCCGCCCCCTGCCCGAATTTTGGTTGCGCTCGTTGAAGATCATGGCGTGGACGGTGACCGCCAGTCCGGCATTCTCCGAAATGCCGTGAAGTACGCGGTGAGAGGCCGCGACGGGATTGCGCCAGCTCGAAAAGCTCGCCGAGACCACTTCCGTCAATTGCTGGAGCGGTGTCTGCGGGACAACGGCCCCGAGTTCCTCCTCCAGATAGTCGTGATAGCGCGCGATCAGGGCCCGCCACTGGCTCTCATCCGCGGGCTCGGACTCCCAACCGGCCTTCTCGCGCTCCTGATCCGACAGATCCTCGAATTCGGATGGGTCGGCATCGAAGACGAGCCCCGCATAGCTCTCGATGAAGCGACGATAGCTGCGATAGGCAAAGGCCGCGTCGTTCAGTTCGGCAGCGAGCACCTCGACGGTCCGATCGGTCAGGCCAACATCGAGCACGCTTTCGGCAAGGCCCGGCATCTGCGAGCTTGCGCTGGTCCTGACAGCGATCAGGAGCGGACGCTGGTCGCCACCGAATCGGCGATCGGTGACGCCTTCCAGCCATTCGACCGCCGTGCGGAGGTCCGACCGCAGACCCTGCGGCAGTTCGCCTGCCCCGCCCTTGGCCTCGCGCCACGCCGACGTCGCAATGGTAAACCCCGGCGGAACCGGCGCCCCGAGAGACGCCAGGAGCGCGAGATTCGATCCTTTGATGCCGAGGGACTCGACCGTGTCGGCGGTTCGGTCCGCTTCCCCGCATCTGAAGGTGAAAATCCGCTTGGGCATCTGGTGCCGTGTCGTCGTTGTCGTCTTGATCAAGATGGCCGCTTGGCAGGTTTCAACGGTCTAAAGCAAAATCCGGGCCCCGCCAATTGCTGCATTGCAGAATAGGCGACGATTTCACGACCTTCGCACGGCAAGCGCCATGCCGTCCGACATGAAAAGGCCGCCGCGCTGAATTCGAGCGCGACGGCCTGTCAAAGGCTCACTTAGGACGATCGAACCGCCTACATATGGTTCTCGATCACGGCGCCCATCTGCTCGGCCGAAAGCGCGCCGGCGTACTTGTCGCCATTGACGAAGAAGGTCGGCGTGGCACTCACGCCGAACTCGTTCTCGCCGCGCTGCTGGGTTTCGACGATCTTCTTCTGCAGTTCGGTGTCGTTCAGGCAGGCCTTGAAATCGTCCTGCGACATGCCGGCAAGCCGGGCGATCTTGAGCAGAGCGGCGGAGGCGTTGTCCGCATAGGCCCACTCGCTCTGTTGCTGGAACATGACGTCGACCATCGCCGTGCGCTTGGCGTCGTCTCCAGCGCAGCGCGCCAGCATGAAGGCGGCGAGAGCGCGGGGATCGAACGGGAATTCCCGGACGATCAGCTTGGCCTTTCCGGTGTCGAGATATTCTTCCTTGAGCGCCGGATAGGAATTTTCGTGGAAATCGCGGCAATGGCTGCAGGTCATAGAGGCATATTCGACGATCGTCACGGGTGCGTCCTCGTCACCGATCACGATGTCGGGCAGTGGTCCCTCGGCCATCAGCGCTTCCATGTCGACGGAGCCTTCGGACGCCGGTGCCTCGACCGTGCTCGCCGTTTCCGAGGTCGCACTGTCGGACAACGAGGCTTGGGCGAGCTTGATCGGCTGCTCTGCGTTGACGAGCGCGTTTGCGCTGTTTTCCTCGGTATCCGAGCAGGCGGCCAAGGCGAGACCGCTGACGGCGGCCGCAATGACGGTGAGACGAAGACGCGTGGTGCGACGGGTGGCAGGCTGAACAGGTGACATGAATGAGGTCTCTCTTCGGTTCCGGCTCGGGCGTATCGGTCGCGATGTACGGGACAAGGCGGGATTTTTAAAGGCTTATGGCGTCAAACGGACGCGTGCTGACGAGGATGTGTCCCACGTTTGACGGCCACAGGTCATTTTGCCGGCAGACGGCTGAGCGTCGCTTCGGCGAACGCCGCGAGCGCCGCCTTCAGCTTCGGGTCTTCGATTCGATCGACCATCTCGGCGATGCGGACGTGGTCGCCCTGGTTCAAGGGCCGGGTCCTGGGGCGGCGATCGATCTCAGGAACCGCAACCGCCTTCTGCACGAGCTTGATCTTCGCCACGGCGTAGAATCCGAAAAAGGCGTTCACCCGCGAAAGCACCTCGCTCGTCTGATGCTGGAGGCGCAGGGCCGCTTTCGGTTCTGCGGCGACAACCAGCGTCGCCGGTTCAAAGGGGGTGTCGCTGCCGCGATCGCGGGGCCAGAGCAGCTTTTCCGGTCGCGTCGCCTGCGCCAGGCGATCACCGACGATTCCCGACCAGGCAGCAACGAGCCCGGTGGTCATGCCCGCCTTGCGCCGCAGGATCGGATCGACCACCTCGCCGCTGAGTTCGGCCAGCGGACGGGGGCCGCGGCGCTGGCTTGTCGCCCGCGGCTTGCCCGTACTGTTGGCTTTCCAGTCACTCATCCGACGTCGCCCTTGCGTCCATCCGCTTGTTGTTCCGTCTCGTGCTCGAGGTCCGCATGTTTCGGCAAGTGCGCGATATGCCTGGAATTCTCATCCGCCTAACACTTTTCATCATCTCTCGGGAGTGGGTGAAGGCCAGGTATGGAGATCGTCCGCCCCCCTCCCCGCCCGTTTGATATCGCGCCCCTCGCATTTTCTCGAGCCGGCGAGTAGATCGGTTGCCAATGATCGATCCCTCCTCCTTCTCCTCGACGATGCTCTCCTGGTACGATCGCCACCACCGCGACCTGCCCTGGCGCATCCCGCCAGCGCGGCGGAAGGCCGGCGAACGGCCGGACCCTTACCAGGTCTGGCTCTCCGAAGTCATGCTGCAGCAGACGACGGTCGCTGCGGTGAAGGCCTATTTCACGCGCTTTCTCGAGCGCTGGCCGAGCGTCACCGACCTGGCCGACGCGCCCGAAAGCGAGGTCCTCTCCGAATGGGCGGGGCTTGGCTACTACGCCCGTGCGCGCAACCTTCACGCCTGTGCCCGTACCGTCCAGGCGGATCATGGCGGCCGGTTTCCCGAGACGGCAGGGGGCCTCAGATCACTTCCCGGGATCGGCGAATACACTTCGGCCGCGATCGCCGCGATCGCCTTCGACGAAGCGGCGCCCGTCGTCGACGGCAATGTCGAGCGGGTCATCACCCGGCTTCATGCGATCGACACGCCACTGCCCCAGGCAAAACGAGACATTCGCGAGCGCGTGGCGGAACTCACGCCGAATGGCCGCCCGGGAGATTTCGCCCAGGCGATGATGGATCTGGGCGCGACGATCTGCACGCCCAGGAAACCGGCCTGTGGCATCTGCCCGGTCAGGGACTTCTGCGCCGCCGCCAGGACAGCCGATCCCGAGCGCTTTCCCGTCAAGGCCAAGAAGGCCGCCGTGCCGGAGCGCCGCGGCGCCGCCTTCGTGGCAGTCCGTCCCGATGGCGCCGTGTTCCTGCGGCGACGACCTGGCGCGGGAATGCTCGCGGGCATGAGCGAGCCGCCGACCAGTGACTGGTCGGCCCGGCAAGATGGGGCGACCGGCCTCGAAGCCGCACCCTTTTCCGCCCCATGGCGGCGCGCAGGCGAAGTCGAGCATGGCTTCACCCATTTTCGCATCAACCTCGAAGTCTGGCGCTGCGAGCATGATGGCGAGACCGTCATCGAGGGATGGTGGTCGACGCCCGAGGCGATCCAAGCGGAAGCCCTGCCGACCCTGATGCGTAAAGTGTTGGCGGCCGCCGGAGTCCAGGGCGTGCGGAATGCGCCGCGTGCAACGATCAAAGAAGGAACCCCGCGAACATGACAGGCAATCCTCCCCGGCACGTGGTCTTCGACATCGGCCGCGTGCTCATCCACTACGACCCCCACATTCCCTTCCGCGAGATCATTCCAGACGATGCGGAACGCGACTTCTTTCTGTCGGAAGTCTGCTCCCACGAGTGGAACCTCGAACAGGATCGCGGCCGCTCCTGGGCCGAAGCCGAAGCCGAAGCGATCGCGCGATATCCCGAGCGCGAGGCCGAGATCCGGGCCTTCCGCCGGAACTGGCACCGCATGGTCTCCCACGCCTATGAGGACAGCGTCGCGATCATGATTCAACTGATCGAGGCCGGGGTCGACGTGACGCTTCTGACCAATTTCGCGCCGGACACGTTTCGCGAAGCCCAGCGCCTCTATCCGTTTCTTACTCAGACGCGCGGTGTCACCGTCTCGGGCGAAGTCGGCCTCCTCAAGCCGGACCGGGCGATCTACGACCTGCATGTGGCCCGGTTCGACCTCGATCCCTTTTCGACACTATTCACCGACGATTCGAAGAAAAACATCGAGGGTGCCGTGGCCGCTGGCTGGCAAGGGATTCACTTTCAGGATTCCGCAAAGCTTGCTGCCGATCTGCGCGAGTGTGGTTTCAGTTTTGTATCAACGGGTTGAGCAGTCTTTCCTGGTTTTCGACCTCAGCAATTCTGAAAAGACGAACGCGTCGACTTGTGGATTTGCGGGTGCGGCCCTAACGCGACCACAGTTTCCTCACAATCTCATTGCGTCAGGTGATTTCTGCCCATGCGGCAGCGACTAAGTCCGAGGGGGCGACAACGGTTCATGAGACCGACACGGACCATCAACGGCCTGAAGCCACGTCCGGGGAGGCCGGTTTAATGGCCCGGATTCTCCTGGTCGAGGACGAAGCGGTGATCCTCATGCTCGCTTCGCTCGCATTGGAGGATTACGGCCATGAAGTCGTGATGGCGGCGGATGGCCGGGAAGGTCTGGCGAAGGCTCGTGCCGAGGCCATCGACGTGATCATCACCGATTTCATGATGCCGGAAATGGATGGAATCGCAATGTTGACGGCGCTTCGTGCCGAGGGAAACGAGGCTCCGGCGATCGTCACCACGGCCATTCCCCAGGGCCAGCTGCCGTGCCGGACCAACGCCCCCTTCGACGCCTATGTGCCGAAGCCCTACAACGAAGACACGCTGGCCGACTCCATTGCCCGACTGCTGAAACGCAGCCCCCCGGCTTGAGGCGCGCGAGCGCCACCCTTCCTTCCAGTTCAAGATTTACCCGGCCAGACACGGACTTTCGGCACGAGTTCTCTGCGGCTCTGGTCATAAAGGATAATTGCGCCGAGTATTGTCAGGAGATAAGCGCCTGAATGGCGCAAGGGAGCTTCATCGGGGAGGATGAGATGTCGACGAGCCGCTACCATCAGACGTATCAGGCCTGGCGCGAGGATCCGGCGGGATTCTGGCTGGAGGCGGCCAAGGGCATCGACTGGGCGACGCCGCCTTCGAAGGCTTTCGACGCCGAAGCCGGGGTCTATGGCCGGTGGTTTCCCGACGCCGAACTCAACACCTGCTACAACGCAATCGACCGCCATGTAGAGCATGGCGCCGGCGACAGGCCGGCGATCATCTACGACTCGCCGGTGACGGGGGCCAAGCGGCATATCACCTATGGTGAGCTTCTGACGGAGGTGAAGGCGCTCGCGCTTGTCCTGACCGAAAAGGGCGTGACGAAGGGCGATCGGGTCATCATCTACATGCCGATGATCCCCCAGGCGGTCTTCGCCATGCTCGCCTGCGCGCGGATCGGGGCGATCCATTCCGTCGTCTTCGGCGGGTTCGCGGCGCGCGAGCTTGCGGCCCGGATCGACGACGCCGCGCCCAAGCTCGTGCTTTCGGCAAGCTGCGGCATCGAGCCGACCCGCAAGGTCGAGTACAAGCCGCTTCTGGACAAGGCGATCGAACTCGCGACCCACAAGCCGGACGCGACGATCATCTTCGCCCGTCCGGAGCTTGAGGCGAGCCTCGTCGAAGGCCGCGACCACGACTGGGACACGCTGCGCGCAGGCGCCATCGCGAAGCTCGAGGCGGGAACGGACAGCCCCTGTATCCCGGTCAAGGCAACCGATCCGCTCTACATCCTCTACACCTCCGGTACGACCGGAAAGCCAAAGGGCGTCGTACGCGACAATGGCGGCCATGCCGTCGCGCTCCACTGGTCGCTGAAGGCGATCTTCGACACCGACGCCGACGAGGTCTTCTTCTGCGCCTCCGACATCGGCTGGGTGGTCGGCCATTCCTACATCGTCTACGCGCCTCTTCTGCGTGGGGCGACGACGATCCTGTTCGAGGGCAAGCCGATCGGCACGCCCGACGCCGGCACCTTCTGGCGCGTGGTCGCCGAGCACGGCGCGAAGATCCTGTTCACCGCCCCGACGGCGATCCGCGGCATCCGCAAGGAGGATCCGGAAGGCGAATTCCCCGGCCGTTACGATCTCTCCCGTTTCAAGGCGCTGTTCCTCGCCGGCGAGCGCGCCGACCCGGAGACGATCATCTGGGCGGAAAACGCCCTCTCCCGCCCGGTGATCGATCATTGGTGGCAGACCGAATCCGGCTGGCCGATTGCCGCCAATCCGCTCGGCCTCGGCCTGTTGCCGATCAAGCGCGGCAGCCCGACGGTTGCCGTGCCGGGCTTCGACATCCAGGTTCTCGATTTCGGCGGCAAGCCCCTCAAGGCCAATGAGATGGGCGCCATCGCCATCAAGCTGCCGCTGCCTCCTGGAGCGCTGCCGACGCTCTGGAACGCGGAGGAGCGTTTCAGATCGGGCTATCTGAGCGAGTTCCCGGGCTACTACTCTACCTCCGACGCCGGCTTCATCGACGAGGACGGCTATGTCTATGTGATGGGCCGCACCGACGACGTCATCAACGTCGCCGGCCACCGGCTGTCGACCGGCGAGATGGAGGAGGCCGTCGGCGGCCATCCGGCAGTGGCCGAATGCGCGGTGATCGGCATGCGCGACGAGGTGAAGGGCGAAATTCCCTGCGGCTTCGTGGTGCTGAAGAAAGGCGCCACGACCGATCGGCCGACCATCGAAAAGGAGCTGATCGCCATGGTCCGTGACCAGATCGGCCCCGTTGCGGCATTTCGCTCGGTAATGGTGGTCGACCGCTTGCCCAAGACCCGCTCCGGCAAGATCTTGCGGCGGACGATCAAGGCGATCGTCGAGAACCAGCCCTTCGACACGCCGGCCACGATCGAGGATCCGGCTGCCCTCGACGAGATCAAGGCGATCGTCGCCGGGCGCTGACCCGCAGCGCCAGGCTATCGGCGCTATTGCGTCTTGATGCGCCCTTCGACAGAGACTTCGCCGTCGTCGCCCAGCGCGATGACGACGATCTCGCCCGAAGCAGGGAAGACGTCGGTCAGGGCGGTGATGTTCACCTGATGGCTGACCAGCGCTGCCTTCCGACCGGCCGTGTCGAGAGCCTTGATACGGGCCTTCAACGCGGCGGTCTGCTCGTCGGCGGTGCCGCGGTTCCGGAAGAAGGAATTGAGCGCCGGTTCGTCCTCGACCGGCTGGAAGCCGAGGAGTTCGGCCGTATCGCGCGACCGGCACCACTGGCTGGTCAGGACGACATCGATCTCCACGCCGTTTTCGCGCAGGCGCTCGCCGATCCGTCGTGCCTGGTCTCGCCCCTCGTCGGAGAGGTTGCGCTGCGTGGCGCAATCATCCAGCGCAAAGTCGGCGGGGTCCCCCGTGCCCGGCGCGATCGCATGGCGCATCAGGATATGCGTATCATCCGCCCGAGCCGCCTCGAAGGCATCCTGAGCCGCGGCCGCGCCCGCAAGGCCGATCCACAAGGCGGCGACGGAACAAACCCGCATGAAGTCGCGAAACATGGCATCTCCGGTCATTGGGCGGCAGGGGGCGCCGCGCTTTGTCTCACGGCGTTCAAATTTAGTCAGGAGTCCCGTCCGCCCACTGCAGGCATGCCAACAATGCCGTGAGGCGGGGCGTGAGGAAGCAAACGCGAAGCCCGCCCGACTTCTCCCATGCTTCCTGGTTCCGCTTCGCCACGTTTCCCGCTAGAAGCCGTCGAAACCGAACAGGATCGACTCTCGCCCAGCCGGAGACCCTTGATGCCCGACCTGCCGATGACGACGGAAAATGGGACCCCCGACAACGGCGAAACTCGCGCGCGCGTGCTCGCCGAGGCCCTGCCCTTCATGCAGGCCTACGAGAACAAAACCGTCGTCGTGAAATATGGCGGCCACGCCATGGGGGACGCGACCCTCGGCCAGGCTTTCGCGCGCGACGTCGCTCTCCTCAAACAGTCCGGCGTCAACCCGATCGTCGTCCATGGGGGCGGCCCGCAGATCGGCCGGATGCTCAATCAGATGGGCATCGAGTCACGCTTCGAGGGCGGACTGCGGGTCACCGATGCCGAGACGGTGAAGATCGTCGAGATGGTGCTTGCCGGCTCGATCAACAAGGAGATCGTCGCCCTGATCAATGCCGAGGGCGAATGGGCGATCGGCCTTTGCGGCAAGGACGGCAACATGGTCTTCGCCGAAAAGGCCAAGAAGACCATTCTCGACCCCGATTCCAACATCGAACGCGTGCTCGATCTCGGCTTCGTGGGCGAGCCCGTCGAGGTCGACCGCACGCTGCTCGATCTTCTGGCCCGCTCGGAGATGATCCCGGTCATCGCGCCGGTCGCCCCCGGCCGCGACGGCGCGACCTACAACATCAATGCCGACACCTTCGCCGGCGCCATCGCCGGCGCCCTTGAGGCGTCGCGGCTCCTGTTCCTGACCGACGTGCCGGGCGTCCTCGACAAGTCCGGGGAACTGATCAAGGAGCTCTCCGTCGCCGAAGCCCGCGCCCTGATCCGCGACGGGACTATCTCCGGCGGCATGATCCCCAAGGTCGAGACCTGCATCGAGGCGATCGACCGCGGCGTCGAAGGCGTCGTCATCCTGAACGGCAAGACCCGCCACGCCGTGCTTCTGGAACTCCTGACCGAGCACGGCGCCGGAACGCTGATTGTGCGATAGGCCGCAGGCGCCGGGGCGCTGCACGCCCCGACCCGGTTTCTACTCCGCCGGATGCGGACGATGGCGGACTTCCTCGGCCAGCCGTCCTTCGGCGGCCGTGTCGATGTGGAGATCCTCGTCTTCCGCCATCCCGGCATTCGGATCCTCGAAGACCGTTCGATCAATCTCGCCTTCCTGGCTGGCAACGATCGTCGAAACCACCGCGTCGCCGGTGATGTTCACGGCCGTGCGGATCATGTCCATCAGCCGGTCGACGCCGAGGATCAGGGCGATGCCCTCGATGGGCAGGCCGACCTGATTGAGCACCATGGTCAGCATGACGAGGCCGACGCCCGGGACGCCCGCTGTGCCGATCGAGGCCAGCACCGCCATGGCGATGACCATGAGGTAGCCGCTGATGCCGAGTTCGATGCCGTAGACATTGGCGAGGAAGACCGTCGCCACCCCCTGCATGATCGCGGTGCCGTCCATGTTGATCGTGGCGCCGAAGGGCACGGTGAAGGATGCGACCGAATTGTTGACGCCGATCCGCTCCGTCACGCAGCGCAGCGTGACAGGGATGGTGGCATTGGAGCTTGCGGTCGAGAAGGCGAAGATCTGGGCCGGCCGCATCTTCTTGATGAAGGTGAAGGGGTTGAGGCCCGAAAACACCTTGAGCAGCAGCATCAGCGTCACGAAGAGATGGAGGAGCAGCGCTCCCACCAGGGTGACGACATAGGCAAGCACCGGAATGAACAGTTCGATCCCCTGCTCCGCGAAGGTCTTCGCGATGAGACAGAAGACGCCATAGGGAGCTGCGGCCATGACGATGGAGACGATCTTCATCATCAGCTCGTTCATGTATTCGCAGGCCCGGACGAACGGCGCGGATTGATCGCCGAGCATCACCGCGGCGATGCCGACGACGATGACGTAGAAGATGATCTGCAGCATTTCGCCCGAGGCGAAGGCCTGGATCGGATTGGTCGGCACGATGCTGGCGAAGACACTCCAGACCGAGGGCGCTTCCTTCGCCTCGATACCGCTCGCGTCGATGCCCTGCATGTCGAAGCCCTGACCAGGCCCAATGAGCAGCGCGAGGATGATCGCCGTGCCGATCGCGATGGCGGTCGTCATCAGATAGAGGCCGAACGATTTGCCGCCGACGCGGCCGAGCAGCCGGATATCGCCGATTCCTGTCACGCCGCACAGGAGCGAGAAGACCACCAGCGGCACCACCAGCATCTTCAAAGCGTTGACGAACATCGTGCCGATCATGGCAAAGAGGCCACCAACGATGTGCTCGTTGATGAAGGCAACGTCGATCATGTTGAAGAAGACACCGACGACGAGGCCGGCCAGCATCCCCACGAGGATCTTCATGGTGAGAGACATGCGAGGTCCTTTCCCGACCGATCGGCCCGACCGTCGTCAGGCACGGAGATGATCGCAACGAGAAGACCGGGACATCCGAATCGAACGGCGCCCATTGACGCTGAACGAACACTGCCTCGCTGCTCAAACGAAAGGCATGCACTTCTGTTCAGCTATGGTGGCAGGATTTAATGGTTCGTCAACTACCTACCGGCGCGAAGCGGTGAGGCATGGCACCTTGCGGACCAGGATCAAAGAACCAAAAGAGATGCGGGACAGGGCTTGAGCCGCGCCTGACACCCGCATCAATGTGACGCTCAATCGACCGACCGGAGGTAGACCCGAATCCCGTTCTCCGAGCGAACGGTCAGGCGGGAGACCGGTTGCGGTTCGTGTCCGGGGACCGGCAGCACCTCGAAGCGCCGGATGATCTCGGCCAGCACGAGCGTCGCCTCCTGAAGCGCGAAGGCTGCTCCGACGCAGACCCGTGCGCCCATGGAAAAGGGCATGTAGGCGTTGCGTTGCGCGTCCCGCGTTTCGGGCGAAGAGAAGCGCGCGGGATCGAACCCGTTCGCGTCCTTCCAGTATTCGGTATGACGATGCATGAGCCAGGCCGGAACGACCACCGGTTCACCGGGGGCGATGTCCTGGTCCCCGAGCCTTTCGTCCTTCACCGCGTCGCGGGAGAAAAACGCCACGGGTGGATAGAGCCTGAGGGCTTCGCGGAAGACATTCCGCGTCTTTTCCAGCCGCTTCATGTCCTGGAACTGCGGCGGCCTGTCGCCAAGGGCCGCACGCGCCTCGCTTCGCATCTCGTCCTGGATGTCGCGGCGATGGGACATCAGGTAGAGCGCCCACCCGAGGGCGGCCGCCGAGGTCTCGTGCCCTGCGAGGAACAGCATGGCGATCTGGTCGAGCAGTTCGTCCCCTTCGAAGCGCGTCCCGGTCACGGGATCGACCGCAGTCATCAGGGCGGAGAGGATATCATTGTCCGGGACCGGTTCACCGGCGGCGACGGCCTTCATGCGTCGTTGCAGCGGGCCATTGAGGACATCGCGGATCTCGCGAGCCATCTTCTTGGCCCGGCGGTTCGACCAGATCCAGTTGGTCGGAATGCCGGCTAGCCCGATCATCCCTTGCGCGAAGGCGATGCCCTGAAAGGTCTCGAAGGCCGAGAAGATGCGATGGGCGTCTTCGGAAGTCAGTGGCTCGGAGTAGATGGTGCGGAAAATGATGTCGCCGGCAAAATGCGTCATCTCCTCATCCATGGCGACGGCTTCGTTCGTGTCGGCTTGGGCGGAGAGCCGAACGATGCTGGCGTCGCTGGCGTCCCGCATGAGCGAGAACACGTTCCGCACCCCTGCGTGAGTGAACGCCTGGTCGATGATGCGACGATGACGCGCCCATGCTTCGCCATTGCTGACGAAGATCGAATAGCCGGTGAGCTTGCGCAGCATTGCATCCATCACGCCGCCCTTCGGAAAATCGCTGGGGCGACGAACCAGGACCTCCCGGATGAGATCGGGCTCGCGGACGAAGAACATCGCCCGCTTCTTCCAGGGCGGCATGGTCGGGATGGCATGCCGGCTGACGCCGATGAAGCCGTAACTGCCTTTCAGGAAAAGGCCGAGGCTGGAGCGCAGACGCTTTCGGATCCGGTCGATCGGTTTGGGGTGCTGGTCCAGAGCTTCCGGCAGCACGGGACGGAAATCTTGGCTCATCGGCTCTCACGCTCGTTCTGATGACGGCGGGCCGAGTGATCGGTTCGAAAGAGTCGAAAGCCCGGCCTCACACCGACGGTTTGAGGCACTGGAAATGAAAAAGGAAGATGGGCGACGGCAACTCGCACCAGCTGGATCGCCGCTATGATCCGACGTTCGCTTTCGTCCTATGTGTCGTCGCCTCTCCGGGCGAGAGAAGACAGGGGTTAGCCGCCCCGCGAAGGAACAATCAGAACCGATAGACGAAACGGCCGCCCGTCGTGTCGAGCCCTTCATTGTCGTCGGCGAGGTTCGCGTTCGAGAAGTGGTTCATGAAGAACTGCACGCTGTGCTGCGGCGTGATGTCGATGCCGGCATTGAACTGCAGGTGGAACAGCACGTTCGAACCGAGCGATCGATCGGAGGTCACGTCGGTATCGGACACTACGGAACCGCCGAGGCCGAAGCCGTAGTACACATTGTCCAGGAAGTAGGCCTGCCAAGTCAGGCCACCGTAAAAGACGTGGATCGGGTCGTCCGCGAACGCCCCTTCGACACCGATATAGGGGCGCGGCGAGCCAATGATGCGCAGCGCCTCCGGCGATGGCGCGACGACTTCGCCATTCACGACGACACCATCGGGCGCGTAGTCCTTGCCGCTGAAAAAGCGCGTGTCGTAAGCGCCGGCGCCAAGCCGAATCTCCCAAAGATCGGCGTTGCGGTCCCATTCCAGCCAATCGTAGGGCCAGGTGTCCTTCGCGGCAGCCGGAAGTGCCGTCACCGCACTCAGGAACAGAGCGGTAAGCGCGGAAAGACGAAACTTCATAGGAACCCGTGCCTCGTATCGCTGGAGACTGCAGACGCTGCATTGCCGATCGCCGCCAGCTTAGTCTTGCCACCCTTGCGCAGCAATTGCTCAAGTCGCCATCGGCCAATTGTGGCAACACTGTGTGGCAATGCTGCCACGTCGATCCGCGCCTGCCGAGCAGCATCAGGGCGGGCGCGCTATTCGCCAGGCTGCCGGCCTTCGACCACCCTCTTATCCGGGCTCGGCGCGACGGTGGCTCCTGAATCGGCAGCGGAGCGCCTGGCATCACGCCGTTGCCGCAAGGCCCGGCGCAGCGCCCGGGCCCGGACCCGCAGCCAGAACCCCATATCCTCCACATTCTCGACCTGCCCCTCGTAGAGCTCGGTGAGGGCATTGCGAAATTCCTCGTAGCCGAAGCGCGCTTCACCCTCGATATGCCGGGTGACGACCATCCAGGCCGGTGACACGAGCAGCGTGATGGCGGTGACCGCAAGGGCGAGACGATAGACATCCGCGCCGATGGCTCCCGACGCGAAAGCCGCTGCAGCAAGGACGAAGGAGAACTCGCCGATCTGGGCCATGGACAGTCCGGCCTCGACCGCCGTTCTGTGCGGTAGCCCGGCGAGCCGGATCAGGAGGATATTGAGAATGGTCTTGGCGATGACGACGAAGAACGCGGCGACCAGGACGAGTTCCCAGTTCTCGACGATATAGGTCAGATCGATCAGAAGCCCGATCGACAGGAAGAACACCACGAGGAGTATCGACTGAATCGGCTCGACCACGTGAATGACTGGGGAGCGCAGGCTCGATGCCCCGACGACCAGTCCCGCGATGAAGGCGCCGTAAGCGGGAGAGAGGCCGATCAGGCCCGAGAGGGACGCGGCGGCGAAACAGAAGGCAAGCGAGCCGAGGGCGAGAATCTCGACATTGTCCTCGACCGCCGCTGCAAAGCGCGGCTTCAGCTTGGGGCGGCGGCCGAGATACCACAGAAGTCCGGCGAGCACCGCGACCGCTATGGCGATCTTCACGATCAGGCCCGTCCAGGCGATCTCCTCGCTGCCGCCGAGCGAGGTCGCGATGATCAGCATGGGAACGACCGCAAGATCCTGCGCGATCAAGACGCCGACGGCGATCCGCCCCGGCTCGGTTCTCAGTTCCCCGATATCCTCCAGCATCTTCATCGCCACGACGGTGGACGAGAGCGCGATGATGAAGCCAAGGATGATCGCCTCGGCATAGGTGGCCTCGGAGATCAGCTTCAGGCCGAAGGTGATCGCCATGGCGGATGCGAGCTGCCCGCCCGCCACCAGAACGGCGGGCTTCAACATCGCGACGAACGCCTTCAGAGACAGCTCCATGCCGATGAAGAACAGGAGCATCAGCACGCCCATCTCCGCCAGCATCGTGACGTTTTCGTCGGAGGTCGAGACGAAGCCGAGCCCGGAGGGCCCGAGCAGGACGCCGGCCAGGATGAAGCCGACCAGCGGCGGTTGCCGCAGGCGCATGAGTCCCAGCCCCGCCAGAACGGCGACCAGAATGACGAAGGCGATCGCCGTAAGGTCCGTGGCGTGTCCGGCTGCGGCTTCTTCCAATCCCCGTCCCCTCAAGTCGCTGCGAATCGTTCGCCTGCCATACAGGGGGAGAAGTTTGGTCGGGTTTTGTTGAACGCCGGGAAAACCGAAACTTTCAGGGATTCGCCAGCTTCGCACATGCTCCGGTCCGGGCACGCGGAGGCGAGCCAGATAACCCTCTGCCTCGCCGAGCCTTTTTATACCCCGCCTCGAACACCATATGCAGTTTCGACGCGATCAAGGGATTGCACCACCATTCTCGAGGAGACCAGAACCGATGAGCACCACCGACGCCGGCGCCTATGCGGAGATCGACCACGTCCGCCGCTTGCGGCGCGTAGCAAGGGTGGCACGGCTCATGGACACGGCCGTCCGCATTCCGGGAACGGGTATCAGCTTCGGCGGCGACTCGATCGTCGGTCTCATCCCGGGCGTCGGCGACGCCGGCGCCGCGGTGGTTTCTCTCTGGATCGTGAATGAGGCCCGACGCCTCGGCATGCCGCAGCACAAGATCGCGAAAATGCTGGCCAATCTCGGCATCGACGTCGCGGTCGGCACGGTTCCGCTCGTGGGCGACGTATTCGACGTCTTTTTCAAGGCCAACCGAAAGAACCTCGCGATCATCCTCGAGCATTTCGACGAGGACGGGCTGATCGACGAGCGCGGTGACATCCGCCCGATGAAGGACATCACGCCGAAGCGATAGCAAAGGCCGGGGGCATGCGGGTCGATTACGCCTGCCTATTCCGGTGCTGCCACCGCTCCGCCAAGTAAATTCCTCATTATCCGGCTCGCAATCAGAGTGCCTTGAACTCTTCGTAGCTCCCAATGACCTCGACCGGGATTTCGACCGTCTGTCCGTCGTGAACGACACTGACTGAACGGGGAACCTTCCCCGCGTCGGCGTCATGAACGCTGGCGCATATCCGGGGCCCTGCCCCGTCGACAGGCATGGACAGGGTGACGGGCGAAACCGGGATCTGCTTCAGAATCTGCTCGGTTTCCGCCTGCAAGGCCCTCTGAACGTCACCATAGTCTGCCGTCTTCGACATGGTCTCGTCCTCCTGACGTCTGGAACCGGCTGCGCCAGTTCCATCCAGCTACTCTTTTCAATGAAATAGATTGGCATGATTGGCCAACGAATCCAGCTAAGGCTCCCTTCAAATCACGGTCAATGACTGCACCCCCAGCTGACCTCGCAACGCATCGAGGACAGATTGGATGGGATTTGCCAAAGTCCGGCTTTCGCTTCCGGCAAACAGCAAGCCAACAATTTCCTGTCGGCTGTTGACGATTGCGCTGCCACTATCACCGGCACGGCTGAAGGCGCCGCTATTGTCCGGCGAGGCGAATATGCCAAGCTGATTGCGGAACCGGGCGAGATTGGTACCAAACCTGACATCGGTCACGACGGCGAGCTGCGTGATTTCACCCTCCGTCCAGCCCGTTGTTCGCCCGGCCTTGTAGACCCGGGTGTCGCCCGTGATTTTCCCGGTCAGAGGATCCAGGGCAAAGGGGGTGGCAACGCCGTTCAGATTCCCCCCGAGTCCCACACGCGCAATCTCGGAAAAATCGCGCCGGCCGTCCGTGAGCTCGGCGGCCGCACAGTCGACCTCGTTGAACGGGATCCCCCGGGTATCGTGGAACTGGATGTCGACGAAAGCCGAGAGGGTGGCGATCTGAAGCTCGGCCTTGAGCTTGGTGAGAGTCGGCATGAGGTTCAGTTCGCTCTGAGTGAGGTCAAGCGTGCCGGGCTGGACGATGGAATCTCCCTTCCTGCCCTTGTTTCCATCGGCAATCACGTGATTGTTCGAGACGAGATATGTCCGGCCGTCGTCATCTCTCACGAAAAAACCCAACGTCCCGACGGAGAGTTGATTGGGGTAGGCGCGGTGGGGATTGGTGATGCCGATCCCCTTGCGTACGGCCTCGAACCGCTTCTGGAGGTTGAGGGTCGGCAATGGACCACCGTGCAGACCTCGCTGGCCCGAAGGAAGCTTCAGCCCCGGCTGCGCCCGGAAAGGCGAGCCCGTTTCGACCACATCGATCTCGAAATCCAGCTCCTGTGGCCTGCCGACGTGAGAAACGGCGGCAGCCGCTTCGGCGAACAGCGACAAACGCCGCGATGATATCACCTTCTTCGGAAGCTTTTCCTCGACGAAACCGGTTATGCAGAATGGCGAGTCATCGTCGATACGACCAGCACTCTTCTTGCCGATCCCGACGGCGACGAGATTGTTGTCGGGATTGTCGAGCAGGAGGTCAGCGTTGCTGTCCAACCATTCGACAAGTCGGGAGAAGCGCTGGGCTTCTCCGTCCGATCCATTGTGCCGATCTGCTCCAACAGGCATGCGTTTTTCCCGCACTGATGTCGAAGCAGAATTACATCATGGGTTGCATAACCGCGCAAATCCGGCTGCAGCCTCAATCCGCCATGGTCTCCAGGCTCGCATAGCCTTCTGCGGCTTCGCCGTCGTCAAAGGGCGTTGTCACCTCGACGAAGGTGTCCGGGTAAAATCCGTTGAAGCGAGTGCGGAGGGACAGCGAATAGGCTCCGATATGGCCGATTTCGATCCAGTCGCCCGTGTCGACGGTTTCCGGCAGCCAGAACGGCCGCGAGAGGATGTCGACGGAATCGCAGGTTGCTCCGCAGACCTTGAACGCACCGATCTTCTGCGGATCGCCGTTGCGCGTGGTGCGCGCAGGATCGGGAATGAAGCGCGCCGGCAGGGTGATCTTGCCGGTCCAGGAATCCGACAGTGACGCCCAGATGCCGTCATTGATGTAGAGCCGTCGGCCCTTGCGCAGAAGCACCCGGACGATCAGCGAGAAGGCCCGCGCGACGATCACGCGTCCGGGCTCGGCCACGAGCGGCAGATCGCCGAACCCCCATTCGTCGATATCGGCCTTCAGCCGGGTCATGATTTCAGGAAAACCCGGCATCTCCCGCCTCTTGCGGCGCGGGTCGTGGCCGTATTCGGCTGGAAATCCGCCACCGACGTCGAGCCCGGCCAGCGGCACGTCGGCCCGGTTGCGCACCCAGTCGGCCGAGGCAAGCGCGCGCTCGTAGGTGTCCGGGTCCTCGATCTGCGAGCCGACATGGAAGCAGATGCCGACCTTGAACCCGACCCGGTGACAGCGCTGCAGGAGCTCGACCGCGTGGGCGGGCGCGGCTCCGAACTTCTTCGAAAGCTCATAGGCCGCATGGCCCTTGGTCTGGATGCGGATGAACAGGGTGATGGTACCCGGATCGATGTCGAGCGCCCGCACGATCCGCAGGATCTTGGCGACCTCATCCTCGTGATCGAGGGAGAGGACGCGGATCCCGTAGGTCTCGAGCGCCAGCCGAATGTCGGACTGGGCCTTGACCGGGTGCATGTAGAGCATCTCGGCATCGGGCTTTGCCGCCTTGACCGCGGCGAACTCGCCCGGCGACGCGACGTCGAAGATCGAAACACCCGCCCCAGCGAGAGTCTCCAATACCATCGGCTCGCCATTGGTCTTCACCGCATAGGCGGTCTCGCCCGGAAAGGCGGCGAGGAACGCCTTTGCATCGGCCGTGAGCACCGATGGGCGAAAACAATAGATCGGCGCGTCGGGTCGCAGCGTCAAAGCCGCGTCCCTGGCGGTCGCAAATGTCTGCAAGCTGTCGTCTCCCCGCAAAATGCCGATCCGAAAAATGGAGCAAAGGGCGCAGCCGTCGACCGGTCAGTGCCGAGCGATAGCGCAGGACGATGCAATCGCCGCTTTCCAGCATCGGCACGCGCGACGCTTATCGATCGTCTCCGCTCAGCCGATTTGGACACACGGGCTGGAGGAAGGTCGGGAGAGCCGCTAAGGCTGGCCGCAATGTCTGTCCCGCCGCTTCACCGATGTTCGCTGTGGGCGCGGTCTTGCCCTGGAGCCTTCAAGCAATGAATCGTCACTCGCATGCCCCCTCCTCCATCCTCGACATACTACAAGCAATAGCGGATGGGCGCAGCGACCCGGACCGTGAAATCGCCGCAGCGTTCGACCGGATCGCGGCAACGGACGGCGAGATCAAGGCTTTCACCCGTGTTGCGGATCGGGCCACCGTCAAGGCGGCGAGCGGGCCGCTCGCCGGAATCGCCTTCGCCGTCAAGGATATCTTCGACACGCGCGACATGCCCACCGAACACGGCTCCGCCATCTATCGCGATCACCGGCCGGTGGCCGATTCGGCGGTCGTCGCCATGGCGCGGGCCGCTGGCGCGACGGTCATCGGCAAGGCGACGACGACGGAATTTGCCTCGATGGACCCGACGGTGACGCGCAATCCGCACAATCTCGGGCACACGCCGGGCGGGTCGTCGGCCGGTTCGGCGGCGGCCGTCGCCGCCGGCATGGTGCCGCTCGCCTGCGGTTCGCAGACCGGCGGCTCCGTGATCCGGCCCGCCTCCTTCTGCGGCGTCGCGGGGTTCAAGCCGAGCTTTCGCCTGCTGCCGACCGTCGGCATGAAGACCTTCGCCTATACGCTCGACACGCCCGGCCTGTTCGCAGCCAGCGTCGCCGACGTCGCCTTTGCCGGCGAGGCTCTCGCCCGCCGGCCGCTTGCCGTCGACGGCAGGACCGAGGCAAGCGGGCTGACCGTCGGCCTCTATCGCAGCCATATCGACAATCGGCTGGATCCGGAGATGCGCGCAGCATGGGAAGAAGCGGCGCGGTTCCTGGAGCGGGCGGGCGCCCGCCTCGTCGACGTCGAAGAGCCCGCTGCACTCGCCGCCGCCCGCGACGCACATGGGACGATCCAGGGCTTCGAGGCTTCCCTGGCGCTCGCCGACGAATACCGCACCCACCGCTCGCTTCTCGGCCCGAAAGTGGCGGCGATCCTGGACGAGGCGGCGCAAGTTGAACCGGCGTCGTACGACGACGCCCGCCGTGTCGCGCGCATCGGCCGCAAGGCGGCTTCGGCGCTGTTCGAGACGGCCGACGTCTTGCTGGCGCCCTCCGCGCTGGGTCCGGCGCCGGAGAGCCTCGAAAGCACCGGTGACCCCTTGATGAACAAGCTGTGGACGCTGACCGGCAACCCCGTCGTCAACGTTCCCGGACTGGCCGCTTCGAACGGACTGCCACTCGGCCTGTCGATCATCGCGCGATTCGGCCGCGATGCCCGCGCGCTTGCAGTCGCTTCGGCTCTGGAAGCGCTCATTCGGGCTGCGTGATTTTTCACCACGAACGAGATTTTTCACCCGAACAGCAGGGCCGAGCCCGATCCATCACGCCAGATTTCAAAAAATTTCACTGCGTTTTCGCAGCCGCATCGCCTCGTTTCATTGGGGTTGCGGCCGGTCCGCCGATTTCGATCCCGCAATGCAACAACGATTGTCTCTTTACGGGACTCTCATGATGAATACTCTGCTTCTCGGAATGCAAGGAGGAGCCTTTAGCAATGGAACTCACGCGTCCGCTGAACTTCATCATGATTTGTGGTTCGTTCGCATTTCTCGCCGCGATGGTGGCGGGCTACCTGCCCTGAGAGGCGGGGGACAACAAGTTCCGCGTTAAGGCGGGAGGAAAGACAAAAGGCCGGGCAAATCCCGGCCTTTTTCTTGTCTGGGGCCTATGACCCCGACCGATGCCTGTCCCATCTTTCGATCGAACGGACCGCATCGCCGAGTTGTCTGGCGACGCGGTCGTGATCGGACTTGCTGCCGTTACGCGGCAGCGGCAGAAGACTCCGCCTCGGCGTCGGCTGCACCCGGCTTGCGCCCGCGCAGGCCGAGGATGTGGCAGATCGAGTAGACGAGATCGGCCCGGTTCATCGTATAGAAGTGGAAGTCGGAAAAGCCGCGCTGCTTGAGGTCGAGCACCTGCTCGGCACAGAGCGCTGCAGCCACGTGAGAGCGCGTCATCTCGTCTTCTTCCAGCCCCTCGAAGCGTTCGGCCATCCAGGAGGGGATGCTTGCGCCGCAAGCGCCGGCGAAGCGGGCGATCTTGGTGAAGTCATGGATCGGCGCAATGCCGGGTACGATCGGGATATAGATGCCCGCCCGGCGCGCGCGCTCGACATAGCGCTCGAACACGTCGTTCTCGAAGAAGAACTGGGTGATGGCGCGGGTGGCGCCATTGTCGACCTTGCGCTTCAACAGGTCGATGTCGGTGGCGAAGTCCGAGCTCTCCGGGTGCTTTTCGGGATAGGCGGCCACCGAGATCTCGAAATCGTCGATGGCCTTCAGGCCGGCCACCAGCTCGACGGCGTTGCGATAGCCGTCGGCGCGGGGAATGTAGGCCTCGCCGACGCCGCTCTGGCTGTCACCGCGCAACGCCACGAAGTGCTTCACACCGGTATCGCGGTACTGCCGCACCACCTCGTCCACTTCTTCACGGGATGCGTCGACGCAGGTCAGATGGGCCGCCGGAACGAGATCCGTCTCCTTGAGAATGCGCGCGATGGTCTGGTGGGTCCGCTCGCGGGTCGAGCCGCCGGCGCCATAGGTCACCGAGACGAATTTCGGCTGCAGCGGCGCCAGTCGCTCAATCGAGCGCCAAAGGTTCTGCTCCATCTTTTCCGTCTTCGGCGGAAAGAACTCGAACGAAACGTCGATACCCGAATTCGAAGGGCCGGTGGTCTGGCTCATGGGACTGTTTCCTCAGTTTGCAGTTTGTGACGTTGCCGCTTCATACCCGGCAACGAGACGACGTTGGTCCTCGGCGACGAGGATGGTGACGGTGAGTTCCCCGGTTCCCTCGGCATTCGCCTTGAGATGGGTGAGCGAGACCGGTTCGAGGCCGGCCTCTTCGACATAGGTCTTCAAGGTATCGTCGGAGAAGCCGAGCCGCAGATGTGCGTGTTCGGAACGCAGGAATTCAAGCGTGTGGGGTGCGAAATCAATGATCGCCATCCGCCCGCCCGGCGCCAGCGCTGCCGCAGCCTCGCGCACCGCCCCCGCCGGATCGTCGAGATAGTGGAGGACCTGGTGAATCAGCACGAGGTCAAACGCTCCGCGATCGACCGGCAGATGATAGATGTTGCCGAGCCGCACGAACACGTTGGCGACGCCGCTCTCGTCGAGCTTGGCACGTGCGACGGCCAGCATCTCGCGGGAATTGTCGATGCCGACGGCCTTTTCGCAGCGCGGGGCCAGCACCTGCAGCATGCGCCCCGTACCGGTGCCGACATCGAGCAGCGTGCCAATGCGCTTGCGCCCCAGCGCCTCGATCAGCGCGCCTTCGATATCGGCGTCCGCTGCGTGGAGCGCCCGGATACGGTCCCATTCGCCGGCATTGCGGGCGAAGTAGTCCGCGGCACGCTGGGCACGGCGGGAACGAATCTCGTCCAGCCGCTCGCCATCACGGCTCAGCACCGGATCGCCACGGTCGACCCAGCCCGCAACC
Source organism: Jiella marina (assembly GCF_024359545.1). Taxonomy (GTDB): domain Bacteria; phylum Pseudomonadota; class Alphaproteobacteria; order Rhizobiales; family Rhizobiaceae; genus Jiella. Next base: position 288,872 of record NZ_JAKQZG010000005.1, on the reverse strand, counting down.
GAACGGACCAGTCCGAGGCTCGTCGCATCGTCGGCCAGGCGAAAGAAGGCCCAGGACCCTTCCTGATAGCGCACGATCAATCCTGCTTCGGCGAGCAGCTTGAGATGCCGGGAAATCCGCGGCTGCGACTGGCCGAGAATCGTCGTAAGCTCGCTCACTGTCAGGTCGGCATGGGAGAGCAGCACCAGAAGCCGCAAACGCGTCGGCTCCGCCACGGCACGCAGCGCATCCACCAACGGTTCGAAACGGAATTTCCGGGTATCCAGCATCACCACACTCAATCACGATATAAACATATGTTTATATGGAAACGGCGAAGCGAGCAAGCCCCTCTTTTGGGGCCGAAGGGCGTTTTTTCGGCTCGCGCCGACCGGCCAGGGCAAGCCGAATATCGACCCGGCTCACTCCAGACCTCCGAACCAGCAACTGCCGATGAAAGAAGACCTCATGTCCGAACGAACCGCCACCAGACCGGGAGAGCAGGCATTCAGCGGTCCCGCCCCCCGCTATGACGACGCAGGCCTGGTGTTCATTGGCCGCGTCCGCTCGCCTTTCGTGACGCGTGAGGGATGCGCCAAGAACCGGCGTGCTGCACGCGAGGTGAAAGCGACCGGAAGCCTTGAAATCGCCCCGCGGTTCCGGCCTGCCTTGCAAGGTCTCAAGGTCGGCGACCACGTCTTCTGCCTGACCTGGCTGGACCGGGCGGAGCGCGATCTCGCTCTTCAGAAGCCGCGGCATCTCGACGAGCCGCGCGGCACGTTTTCGCTGCGCTCACCTGTGCGGCCCAATCCGATCGGCATGCATCTCGCGCGGATCGAGGAGATCGATATCGCCGCCGGGCACGTGAAGCTCGACGCCGTCGATGTGCTGGACAACACGCCGCTTCTCGACATCAAGCCCTATTATGCCTCCGTCGATATGCCGCACGAGAATTGAGGACGGCCTGATGGCGACCGAACGGCAGAAGCGCATTGCTCGGGCCCTGACGGCGACGATCCCCCGTGCACCCTTCATCGACGCCGAAGCGATCCGGGAGGCGGCGCGTGCCAAGCACATGCGCAGCCTGACGCCGGAAAACGCCCTGTGGCTCGCCGCCGTTGCCTATATCCGCCATGTCCATACGGATTACGACGTGTTGCTCGACGACGGCTACGACCGCGATGCGGCCCGCTTCTTCGTCGCGGACGACATAAACGCGGTGCTCGATCGCTGGGGCGCGACACGCCACGTCGATCCGGAAGCCGAAGACGAAGGTCTCGAAAGCACCACGGATCGGGGCGAGCGCTAATCCTACCCCCGTTGCAGCGAACGCAGGGCCCGTGGCTCGATGAGGTAGAGAGCCAGCGCGCCCAACCCCGCCAGCCCGACGGTCATTGCCGCCGCGGCGGCCATCGTTCCCAGACGCTCGAAGGCCAGCGTGTCGATGTCGGACGCCATGTTGAGGAAGGCCAGCACCGCCACCGTCAGACAGGTGATGAAACCGGTATAGCTCATCGGCAAGATGCGAAAGCCGATCGGCAGGGCGAGAACGCCGATGGGGACGGTCCACCATGGATCGGGCACCGCGATCCCGAGACCGAACAGGAGCAGCGTGCCGGCGACCGTGCCGATCCCGCGCTGAAAGGTTCGCGAGAACAGCGCGCCATGGGGCGGGAGGCACAGCGCCACGAAGGTCAGCGGAAACCAGAAGCCGTGGCGGCCGAAATAATGCTGACCCACATAAACCGCCGCCGTCAGCCCCGTTGCGAAGACGACGCCGAACACGGCGGCATAGCGGGTGGTTTCCTTCTCTTCCGGCGGCATGGAAGCCGAAAGGCCCGCGAACCGGGTGACGGCGAGGCTCCAGATCATCGAGAGGCAGTAGACGACGAAAAGCGCTTCGGGCCGGTCGGCTGGCAGAAGCGAACTCGTGAAGATCGTCCAGAAGATCAGGCCGCGAATGACCGGCCGGGCATACCCGTAATGGCCGGCAGTGGCCGCCGCCAGCGCGACCATGGGCGTGACGAGAAGCGTCATCTCCCGCGCACCGAGGCAGACGAAGCCGGCGAGGCCCGTCGAAAAGACGATCAGGCCGGCCGCGCCGCTGCGTACATCTTTCGAGGCCAGGTAGGCGGACATGGCGGCGATCAGCGCGACCACCGCTTCGCGCCCGAAGAACACGCCGCAAACGACCGGCGGCAAGGCCACGGCGAGAAGCGTCGCCCCCACGGCGCGCCATGGCATGGGGTCGCCCGAGAGGGTGAAGACCTCGCGCCAGAGGGAAGACAGTCGCTCGCCAAATGTCAGGGCCGCCTCCCCTTCCCGCTACGGGGAGCCGCCCCGTTCCAGGCGTGGCCCTGCGTCAGCCGGGATAGATCCATTGTTCCGGAATACGTGCCTCGAAACGCTCCCCAATCGTGACCGTTCCGCGCTTTTCCACCCAGCCGACCAGACCGCGGCGGCGTTTCGCGGCTGCGACGAAGCCAAGCTCCGTGTCGACGCCGCCGCCGGCATGCTCTGCGACCGCCTTGCCGGCGAAGCGGCAGGGTGCATTGTCGCCATCGATCTTGATCGTCACGCCGCGCTCGAAGAACAGAAGCGTCCGTGGCGGCAAGAAGGAAAGCTGCGGGATGCCCTCGACCAGAAGATTGCCGCCGATCCATTCGGGCCGCAGTTCGGCAATTCCCATATCCGCAGCGACGGCGGCCAGTTCGTCTGGCGCAAGGATCGAGAGCTGGCGCTCGTTGCGCATTTCAGTGCCGCGGGCATACCAAGGCTCGCGTCCACCGCTCAGGCGCGTGGTGCCGCCATGGCGATCACCCGGAATCCCGCCGAAAGACAATTCGAGGCGTTCGACGGGGCTTGTCTGAAAGCCCTCGTCCGTCGTGCGAAAGAGACCGGCAAGCCGGCCCTCCAGCCGCCTCGCTCTGTGAATCACGGGTCCCTGAAAGACCGGCAGGGTCGTCTGGCTCATCGGGCGCCTCTTGGTTGTCGCCCCAAGCTTGTCGCTCGCCGGCGGATGCCAGGCAACCCGGAAAATGCCTGCCCGCTCCGGGTCCGGCGGCGCGGACCCCGGGGCCAGGCCCTTCCTCCCTATTCCTGCTCCCGCGCGTCGCCCTCCTGATTCCGGTCGCCATCGAAGGTGACGACGCGGTAGATGTAGTAGAGGACGATGAGGATGATGACGGCGTTCGACACCGGGCCGACATAGTCGGAGATGAGATCGTATTGCTGCCCGAGGAGATAGCCAACGACGGTCAGGAAGGCGGTCCAGATCGCGGCCCCGATGGCAGAATAGACCACGAAGGTGGTCATGGGCATGTGGGCGATGCCTGCCGGGACCGAAATCAGCGTGCGCACCGTCGGCACGAGGCGGCCGAACAAGACCGCCATCGGACCGCGCCGGCGAAACCAGGCGTCGGCCTTCTCGACATCATCCGGGGAGAGCGTCAGCCAGCGGCCGTGCCGGCTCGCCAGACGCTTCATGCGGCGTTTTCCAAGATAATGGCCCGCATAGTACCACGGGATCACCCCCAAAAGGGATCCGACGGTCCCTGACGCGATCACCGCGAAGAGCGACATCTGCCCCTGGGCCGACTGATAGCCGGCCAGAGGCATGATCAGTTCGGAGGGCATGGGCGGAAAGATGTTCTCCAGAAACATCAGAAAGCCGATGCCGAAAACGCCGAAGTTTTCCATCATCGTGCGGACGAAAGTGTCCATGCGGGCAGTCCATTTCGTTCAGAGTTTCTTGCCAGGACGTCCAGCCTTCCGCGACCGAACCCCAGCGGGACAAGGCCGGAAACGGGCCGAGCGTTCCATACGCCCTCCAAGGCTCGCAAAAACATTCGCGCGAGTGGTCCCCAGGGAAGATCAGTCCTGCCCCGCCTTGCCGCCAGCCGCCTCCAGGGCCTCGGGCGTATCGACGTCGGTGCTAGCGGCCACGCCGATATCGATCTCGGTCAGCGCGTCGGGATGGGCCGCGATGATGCGGGCGGCTCCGACATCGCCGACCAAGGCGTGAATCGCCGGGGCAAACCCGGTCGAGAGAATGACGGGATTACGCCGCTTGCCGCGATCGGCCGCGGCGACGATCGCGCCACGCCCCTCGCCCGTGAAGGCCGCGATCAGACGGTCGAGGTCCTGAGGCGTGAGAAGCGGCTGGTCAGCCAGCATGACGAGCACGCCGTCGGCTTGTTCCGAGGCCGCAAAGCCGGCCTTGAGCGAAGTGGAGAGACCATCAGCGAAAAGCGGGTTTTCAACGATCTCGACGGCGAGCCCTTCGAGCGCAGCGACGATCTCGTCCTTCATGTGGCCGACGACCACGCGGACGGTCTCGGCATTCCTCGCCGCAAGCGCCGTTTCCACCGAACGGCGGATCAGGGGCACGCCTTCAAAGGTCGCAAGCAGCTTGTTCGGCCCGCCCATGCGGCTCGACCGGCCGGCGGCGAGGACGACAATATCAACGATGGGGTCGCCCGTATCGGCCGCGTCGTCGCCGTCGGCCTCGCGCGGCTGCGGACGCGAGGCGATCTCCATCAATAGACCGCCGACGCCCATCTTCCGAATGTCTTTACCCGTCACCGGAAGATCGGCCAGCAAGCGGTTGAGAACCCAGTCGAAGCCGTTTTCTTTCGGGCTGCGGGCGCAGCCCGGCGCGCCGAGCACCGAACGTCCCTCGATCTGTCCGAGAAGCAGCAGATTGCCGGGATCGACGGGCATCCCAAGGTAGTCGACATCGCCGCCCGCCTGACGGATCGCAGCTGGAATCACGTCCTCGGCGTCGATCACGGCGGAAGCGCCGAAGACAAGGACCAGATCGGCGTCCCCTGTCCGTTGGAGAGCTTCGGCCAGTTCGGCCGCGTCATGGTCGCAGCAATCCTCGATGACAATGCTGGAGCTAGAGGCCGCGAGCCGCGCCTCGGTGACGCGGCGGGTCTTGTCGAGCATCTTCGCCCGCGTGCCGGTAAGCCGGGTCTGGATCAGCGCGACCCGCATGGCGCGATAGGGAGAGACCCGGAAAGCCGGTCGCTTCGCCAGAACCGCAAACACCGCCTCGACCGATGCCCCGGCGACCGCCAGCGGGATGATCTTGACCGTCGCGATCATCCGCCCTGCCGCGACAGGCTCGTATTCGCCAAGCGTTGCCAGCGTGATCGACGGGTCGATGGCATTGACGGCATCGACCACGTCGCGATCCGGGAGAAACAGGCCGTCGGCGTCGGCGAAGACGTTGACGCGGCCCGTCGCCGCATCAGCAACATTGATATGCGAGCCGCCGAGCGCCGCGCCGATGCGCGCAGCCGCCTCGTCTTCGGTCATGTCGCCCGGGTCGAGACGCGCCACGACGACGCTTTCGAGGCCGGCTCCGCTCAGTGCTGCAATGTCGTCGGCGGCGAGCCGCGTGCCTTTGGCGATCTTGCCATGCGGCGTCGCCTGCGAATGGGCCAGCAGCGCGCCCTCGGCGTCGCTCACCGCGACGGGACCGAACCTCATGCGGCCTCGGTCTCGCCGCGCCGCTCGGCAAACATCTTGCGCTTGCGAAACGCCTCGATGACCGAGGCGAGGATCGCGACCGCGATCTCGCCGGGATTGGCGGCCCCGATATCCGCACCGATCGGCGCCTCGATCCGATCGATCGCAGATTGCGGGATGCCGGCTGCCTGCAGGCGCTCGACCCGGCGGGCGTGCGTCTTCCGGCTGCCCAGCGCGCCGATATAGAAGCACCCGGTCTTCAAGGCTTCGATCAGCGGTCCGTCGTCGATCTTCGGGTCATGGGTAATCACGCAGACGGCCGTGTAGGGATCGAAGGGCCGCTCCTTCAGGACCACGTCCGGCCATTCGGCATGCAGCGTCACATCCGGAAATCGCTCCGGACTGGCGAAGGCCGTGCGCGGGTCGATGATCTCGATGTCGAAGCCGGCGATCTTCGCCATCGGTGCCAGCGCCTGACTGATATGGACGGCGCCGATCGCGACGATGCGCGCCGGCGGCAGATGGGCGTTGACGAAGACCTCGCCAGTCTCGCCCTCGACCACGCCCGACTTGCCCGAACGGATGATCTTCATCAGCGCTTCGGCGAGCGGATCCGCCTCGATCTCGGACTCGCGCACCAGCCGCTGCTTTCCCGAACCAAGTTCGGTCACCACAAGGGCGGCGCGGCGGGCTGCCCGCTCGACATTGAGAGCTTCGAGAAGCGCGCGGTCCATCAGTTCACCTTCTCGACATAGACCCGGATGCGCCCGCCGCAGGAAAGCCCGACCCGCCATGCGGTCTCGTCGGCGACCCCGAACTCCAGGATCTTTGGCTCGCCCGCCTCGATCACGTCGATCGCCTCTGAGACCACGGCACCTTCGACGCAGCCGCCCGAGACCGAACCTTCGAAATTGCCATCGGCATCGATGACAAGATGGCTGCCGGTCGGCCGCGGGGCCGATCCCCAGGTCTCGATGACCGTGGCGAGCGCCAGCGAACGCCCCTCGCCCGCCCAGTTCTCGGCCGTCTTCAAGACGTCGTGCTCGAATCCTGTCTCTGTCATGATCCCATCCTCCGGATGACGCCGCTGATCCTCATGTCGATCCGCCGAGGCTGATCCGCAAGGCTCACGCCGCCTCGCTGACGGCCAGTTCGTCCATCCAGCGACGCGGATCGGTCGCGGCGGTGTTGGAGCGTCCGGCCGAGAGCGCCTGGCAGAGCTCCGCCATCGCATCGAGCGAATGAACGGAGCGGAATTCGTCCACATGCGGCAGCATCGCCCTGACGCCGCGCGCCTTGGCGGAGAAACCATCATAGCGCAGCAGCGGATTGAGCCAGATCAGGCGGCGGCAGGATTTGTGCAGCCGCTCCATCTCCCGCGACAGATCATCGACGGAATCGCGCTCGAGCCCGTCGGTGATCAGGATGACGATCGCGCCCTGGCCGAGCACGCGCCGCGACCAGTCCCGATTGAAGCTGCCGATCGCCTCGGCGATCCGCGTCCCGCCCGACCAATCCTTGACAGCGCCGGTGCATTCGGCCAGCGCCTCGTCCGGGTCCTTGCGGCGCATCTGGCGGGTGACATTGGTCAGCCGCGTGCCGAAGAGAAAGGTGTGAACCCGCCGCCGCTTGTCGGTCAGCGCGTGGAGGAAGTGGAGGAAGACCCGCGTGTACTGGCTCATCGAGCCGGAAATGTCGGCAATCACCACCACCGGCGGATGCTGGGTGCGCGGCGAGGCGAAGCGCGGCAGCAGGAGATCACCGCCGGTGCGCATGGAGGCCCGCATCGTCGCTCGCGCATCGATCTTGCGCCCACGCGGGTCGAGGCGCAGACGTCGCGTCTTCACCTCGTCGTCCGGCAGGCGCAGCGCCGCGATGGCGCGCTTCGCCTCGGCGATCTCGGCAACCGACATCTGGGCGAAATCCTTCGCCCGCAGGACTTCCTTGCCGGAAACGGTGAGGCTGGCGTCGATCTCCACGACCGGCCGGTCCTGCTTCGTCATGCGCTTTTCCTGGCCCTCGAGGAGCCCTTCGGCTGCGCGCTGCTCGCCGGCTTTCGGTTTGCGCGGTTCGCTCTCGCGCGGCGGTGCCGTCGGCGAGAACATGGCGATCATCTTTTCGATCAGTTCGCGCGAGCGCCAGAACAGCCGGAACGCCTCGGCAAACACCGCGTCGTCCTCGCGGCGCGTGACCAGGGTCGCATGGAGCGTCCAGTAGAAATCTTCGCGAGAGGTGAGCCCAGCGGCTTTGACCGCCTCGATGGCATCGATCGTCGCCGCCGGGCCGACCTTCAGGCCCGCACGCCGCAAGGCGCGGGCGAAATAGGCGATGTTGTCCGCCAGCCGGCCGTGCGGATCGGCTTCCTTCGGACCGTCTTCCGCGTTCATGTCAGGACGCTCTGGTGAGCTCACGCTTGACCTCGTCGAGGATCTGCCGGCTTTCGCCGCGTTCCAGCCGCTGGATGTCGTCCTGATACTTCAGGAGAACGCCCAGCGTATCGGAAATGTGGGAGGGATCGAGCGCCACCGCATTGAGCTCGGTCAAGGCGTTCGCCCAGTCGATCGTCTCGGCGACGCCCGGCGCCTTGAAGAGGTCGATCTTGCGCAGCTTCTGAACGAAGGCGACGAGTTCGGCGGCCAGCTCGGCATTGGCGGTGGGGGCCTTGCGCTGGACAATCGTCAACTCGCGCTCGGCTTCGGGGTAGTCGACCCAGTGATAGAGGCAGCGGCGCTTCAAGGCGTCGTGGATCTCGCGGGTCCGGTTGGTGGTGATGATGACGATCGGCGGTTCGGCAGCCTTGATGGTCCCGAGCTCGGGGATCGTCACCTGGTTGTCCGAGAGGATTTCGAGGAGGAAGGCTTCGAAGGCCTCGTCGGTCCGGTCGAGTTCGTCGATCAGAAGCACCGGCGCGCGGCCCGCCTCGCCTTCCAGCGCCTGGAGGATCGGGCGGCGGATCAGGAAACGCTCGGAAAAGATCTCGGAGCGCATGGCATCGCGCGAAATGTCGCCGCTCGCCTCGCGCATGCGGATCTCGATCATCTGCGCGGCATAGTTCCACTCGTAGAGCGCCGAGGAGACGTCGAGACCTTCATAGCATTGCAGGCGGATGAGCGGCCGGCCGAGAGCACTGGCCAGTACCTTCGCGATCTCGGTCTTCCCGACCCCGGCTTCGCCCTCCAGAAACAGCGGGCGACCCATTCTGAGGGACAGGAACACCACAGTCGCGAGCGCCCGGTCGGCGACGTAATTCGCCTTGTCGAGCAGATCCGCCGTTTCGTCGATCGAAGCTGGAGATTTCGTCACGCTCGCCCTTCTCCTCTGTTCAAGGTCGATCCCCTTCGGCCAATCGTTCTACAGGCTTCGAAATCCGCGGTCGACATAGACCAGCGACGGCGCCCGCTCCCCGAGTTTCAGATCTGCGACTTCGCCGATCAGCACCTTGTGCGTGGCGACGATCCGCGCATCAATGAGCCGGCAGTCGAAACCGGCAAGCGCCGACTTCAAGAGCGGCGCGCCAGTCGCCCCCGTCTCCCACTCACCTTCGGCAAAACGGTCCTCCTGGGAAAGCTTGCCCTCACCGGCGAACTTGCGCGCAAGTGCTTCGTCCCGCGCCGACATGACGTTGACGGCAAAGACGCCATTCGTCTCGAACCAGTCGTTTTCGGGGCTCGATTGATTGAGGCAGATCAACAGCGTCGCCGGATCGTCCGACACCGAACAGGCCGAGGATACGGTCACGCCCCGGCGCCCCGACCGGCCGTCGGTCGTGACGATATGCACCGAGGCGGCAAAGCGGGTCATCGCCTCGCGAAACGCTCTGGGATCCGTCCGCATCGTACTCAGCAAACGCCTGTCCTCGTTCCTCGTCTTGAAGGTCGCAGTTCGAAAAAGCCGTGAATCGCCGGCTCGGGGCGAACATAGAGCGAAGTCGCCGGTCTCGCACCCCATGACCGTTTCGGGACAAGCCACGTCTTTGCCGAACCGAGAGGGTGTGGGCGGCGGATTGGATTTTCAAGCGTTGCCGAACCGGATAAGAGGGGCCATGCGCACGCAATTGTTCCATGCTCTCGCAGTTCTCTGTCCGCTCGTGGCCGGCACGCAGATTGCCGGTGCCCAAGAGACGCCCGCTTCCGCCGTCATCGGAGTCGCCGCTCCCTTGAGCGAATCGCAGGCGATTCTCGGTCAGCAGGTGATCGCAGGCGTGGAGGCCGCGATCGCAGGAGATTCCGACAGCGTGACCATCTCCGAGGCCGATACCCTGTGCTCGGCCGAAGGCGGGACCCGCGCGGCAGAGCGCTTCGTTGAGGAAGGCGTAACGCTGGTCGTCGGCTTTCTCTGCATAGAGGCGATCGAGGCCGCCCTGCCCATCCTGACAGAAGCCCAAATCCCGGTGCTCGACATCGGCGTGCGCGCCAACCGGCTGACCGACCAGAAGGATCGGACGGGCTATCTCCTCTACCGTCTGGCGCCTCGATCGGATGCCGAAGCTGCCGCGATTGCCGCCTATCTCGCACGACGCTGGAACAGCGAGCCCTTGGGCCTGATCGAAGATGGATCGATCGCCTCACGCGGCCTCGTCGATTCGGTGCGCCGCCGGCTCGCGGATCAGGGGCTGCAGCCGCAGACGGTCGACAATTACCGTCCCGCCGAGGAAAAGCAGTTCGGCCTCGCCCGCCGGCTTCAGCGGACGGGGGTGACCCGCTTCTTCATCGCCGGCGACCGGCCGGACATCGCCACGATCGCGCGCGACGCCGCAGAATTGGGCCTCGACCTTTCGATCGTCGCGGGAGAAGGCCTGTTCGACGAGGCCAGCGTTGACGTGCCCCTTCCTGAGGGCATCGTCGCCATCGGGCCACGCACCCGCTTCCCCGAACTTGAGAAAGCCAATGCGTCCCCGGCCGAAGACGGAGCCGAAGCACTGCCGCCACAAGGCTATTTCGGAACAGCCTTCGTCGCAGGCGAGATTGCCAAGTCCGCGATCGAAACTGGCAGCACGAGTGGGAGCGATGTCGCCGCCGTTCTCGGCGACACCACGTTCGAGACCAGCCTCGGCCAGATCCGGTTCGACGAAAAGGGCGACAGCGACCTCGACCTGTTCCGCGTCTTCGAATGGCGCGGCGACGAGTTCGTCGACGAGACCGGAGGCTGACGCCTTGTCCGCCTTTTCCGCAGGTCCCCGAAACCTCGTCACCGACGTGGCGGGTGTACGCGTCGGCCATGCGGGTGACACGAAACTGAAGAGCGGCACGACCGTCCTCGTCCTCGAGAAGCCCGCGATCGCTTCCGTCGCGGTCCTGGGCGGCGCGCCGGGCACCCGCGAAACCGATCTTCTGTCTCCGGAAAACACCGTCCAGACCGTGGACGCTCTGGCGCTGTCGGGCGGATCGGCCTTCGGGCTCGATGCGGCGGCGGGCGTCATGGCCGCGCTTGCCGAACAGGGACGCGGTTTCGCGGTCGCCGGGCAGCGCGTCCCGATCGTGCCTGCCGCGATCCTGTTCGACCTTGCCAATGGCGGCGACAAGGCCTGGGGGCGCTACCCACCCTATCGCGATCTCGGCTACGAGGCTGCGTCGAATGCGGCCAGCGAATTCGATCTCGGCACCGCCGGCGTCGGCATCGGATGTACCACCGCCACGCTGAAGGGCGGCATCGGCTCCGCCTCGACCAAACTGGAGAGCGGCGTCACCGTCGGCGCGCTGGTCGCGGTCAACGCCGTCGGCTCGGCGACTATCGGAAAGAGCCGGCATTTCTTGGCCGCGCCGTTCGAAATCGATGGCGAGTTCGGCGGTCTCGGCCTCCCCTCGCCGCTCCCGGCGGACATGGCCGACCCACGCACCAAATTCGGCTCTGCCCCCGGCACCAACACCACGATCGGCATCATCGCCACCGATGCCATTCTCGACAAGGCCGCGGCCAAGCGCCTCGCGATCGCGGCGCATGCCGGCTTTGCGCGGGCGATCTGGCCCTCGCATACGGATTTCGACGGCGATCTGGTATTCGCCGTCGCCACCGGCGGATCCGGCATAGCGCTCGATCCGAGGGGGCCCGGCTCGGTGGAACTCGGGGCCGCTGCCTCCGCCACCATGGCGCGGGCCGTCGCCCGCGGCGTTCACGCGGCAAGCCCGAGTGCCGGCGACATACTCAGGTCCTGGCGGGAGCTGTAATCCGCCAGAATTTTCTTCCCTGCGCCTTTCCACCCGGCCGTAGCGCTTGCGTTCGAGGCACGGTTTCGCGCAAATCGCAGTCCCGCTGACTTCAACCGGCCCTGGCGGCCGAACACCTTTGATCCCGCGTGATTACCGATCCCTTCTTCTACGTCGTCGCCATCCCCGCCGTGTTCCTGGTCGGTCTGTCCAAGGGCGGCTTCGGGGGAACGGCGGCGCTGGCGGGCGTGCCGCTGATGGCGCTCGCCATATCTCCAGTCGCGGCGGCGGGTATCTTGCTGCCGATCATGATCGTGATGGACGCGATCAGCCTGGTTGCCTGGCGCGGGCGTTTCGATCGCAAGGTCATCGCCACCATGCTGCCGGCTGCGATCCTCGGCATAGCGATCGGCTATTTCGCGGCATCGGCGATCTCGGCGGAAGGCTTCCGGATCACGCTGGGCGTGCTGGCCCTGTGGTTCTTTTCCACATGGTTCTTCGGAGCGGGCAGGAACCAGCCGCCAAAAGCCCAGAACACGGTCAAGGCAGGCTTCTGGGGCAGCGTCGCCGGCTTTTCGAGCTTCGTCAGTCATGCGGGCGGCCCGCCCTACCAGATCTATGTCGTGCCGCTGCGCCTCGAGCCTGCGACCTATGCAGGAACGTCCGTGGTCTTCTTCGCGGTGGTCAATGCGATCAAGCTCGTCCCCTATTTCCTGCTCGGACAGTTTTCCAGCCAGAACCTCTCGACCTCCGCAACGCTTCTGCCGCTTGCCTTCGTCGCAACCTTGTCCGGTGTGTGGCTCGTGAAACGCGTCGAGACCGAGCTGTTCTACCGGATCGTTTACTGGCTGCTGGTCCCGATCGGGCTGAAGCTGATCTATGATGGCGCGGCAGCGCTTCTCTGAGGCGCCCGACTGTGCGATGTCCTGTCGACAAATACCGAAAGCACGAGTCTGGGAGGCCTCATGGGAATCTACGACGAACATCTCGATCGCAATCCCGCCAATTATCAGCCGCTGACCCCGCTGACCTTCCTCTCACGCGCCGCGATGGTCTATCCGGACCGCGTCGCGATCGTCCACGGATCGCTCAGGCGAACCTATCGCGATTTCTACCGGCGGTCCTGCCAGCTCGCGAGCGCACTGGCAAAGCGCGGAGTCGGCAAGGGAGAGACGGTCGCGGTGATGCTGTCGAACACGCCGGCGATGCTCGAAGCCCATCACGGCGTTCCCATGGCCGGCGCCGTGCTCCTGTCCATCAACACCCGGCTCGATGCCGACATCATCGCCTTCCAGCTCGACCATTCGGAGACGAAGCTCGTGATCGTCGACCGCGAGTTCGCGGGCACGATGGCTGAAGCGCTGAAAAAGGCCAACGTCGAGCCGGTCGTGGTCGACTACGACGATCCGGACTTTCCTGACGACGCGCCCGCCCAAAAACAGGCGATGATCGGCGATCTCGAATACGAGGCCCTGCTGGCGGAAGGCGACCCGGATTTCACCTGGCAAATGCCGGGCGACGAATGGGACGCGATCTCGCTCAACTACACGTCCGGGACCACCGGCAATCCCAAGGGCGTCGTCTACCATCATCGCGGCGCGGCCCTGATGGGCTATGCCAATATCGTCGCCGCCGGCATGACGGGGCATCCGGTCTACCTCTGGACCCTGCCGATGTTCCACTGCAATGGCTGGTGCTTTCCCTGGACGCTGGCGGTCCAGGCCGGCACCCATGTGTGCCTGCGCTGGGTGCGGGCCAAGGCGATGTACGACGCGATCGCCGACCATGGCGTGACCCATCTCTGCGGCGCCCCTATCGTCATGGCGACTCTCATCAATGCCGAGGAAGCCGACAAGCGGGACTTCGACCAGACCGTCACCTTCAACACCGCCGCCGCGCCGCCGCCGCCCTCCGTGCTCGCCGGCATGAACGATGCCGGTTTCGCCGTGACCCATCTCTACGGCCTCACCGAGACCTACGGCCCGGCCGTCGTGAATGCGTGGAAAAGCGAATGGGACGAGCTCGAAGCGCCGGCCCGCACGGCGCGCAAGGCGCGCCAGGGCGTTCGCTATCCGGCGCTCGAAGACCTCGCCGTCATGGATGCGGAGACCATGGAGAAGGTGCCTGCCGATGGCGAGACCATCGGTGAGGTCATGTTCCGCGGCAACATCGTCATGCGCGGTTATCTGAAGAACCCCGACGCCTCGGCAGAGGCGTTTCGCGGTGGATGGTTCCATTCCGGCGATCTCGGCGTGATGCATGAGGACGGCTATATCGAGCTGAAGGACCGCGCCAAGGACATCATCATTTCGGGCGGCGAGAACATCTCCTCGATCGAGGTGGAGAACGCGCTCTACCAGCATCCGGCGGTGCAGACCGCGGCCGTGGTCGCCAAGCCCGACGAGAAATGGGGCGAGACGCCGCTTGCCTTCATCGAACTGAAGCCGGGGAAACAGGCGAGCGCGGACGAACTGATCGCCCATTGTCGGGGCATGCTCGCGAAGTTCAAATGCCCGAAGGAAATCCGTTTTACGAACGTGCCGAAGACCTCGACGGGGAAGATCCAGAAATATGTCTTGCGTAAAATGATGGATGACTGAATCGTGACCAGAACTGGCACGACATTACGGCATTTCGAACCGGACGCGGCATCAGAGACCGCGCCCGGGCATGCCATTCGTTCGCGTCAGTGCGCGTCGCGCCGAAGTCGCTCGATCTCTTCCTTCAGCTTGAGCTTCTTCAGCTTCATCTCCCTGAGTTCCGCATCGCTCATTGCTGGCCTCGAGGCCATCGCTACCGAAATTTCATGATCCAGTGCAGAATGGCGCTGTTCCAGCGTCGAGATATGGGTATTCAAGGACATGGGCATCTCCCTTCGTGAATGGGTCCCGGCACGCACGACAGGAGCCGTGACTGGAACCTGACGAGCGTGTCATAAAAGGTGGCGCTATCCAATGGTGATGCAAGGATCGCCCGTGCCAAAATCGCACAAGGTTTAAGATTTGTGACAGCGCGGGAACGCGGCTCGAAAGGATGGGAATGGGGGAACAGGAACAGGCTGCGCTTCGGCTGGAGGTGGCCCGATTGCGACAGGAACACGCGGATTTCGACGCCGCGGTCACCGCGATGGAGACGGTCGGCTCCGAGCGTCTGCGCATCCAGCGCATGAAGAAGAAGCGGCTGGCGATCAAGGACCGGCTGCAGGACCTCGAGGATCAGATCATTCCGGACATCATCGCGTGACCTCAGCTGCCGAAACACCACCCGTCGCGATCATCATGGGAAGCCAGTCGGACTGGGCGGTGATGAAGAACGCCGCCGACACGCTGGAGCGGCTCGGCGTGGGTTACGATGCGCGGATCGTCTCGGCGCACCGCACGCCCGAGCGTCTGTTCGAGTTTGCAAAAGGTGCGCGCGAGGCCGGCTTCAAGGTGATCATCGCCGGGGCCGGCGGCGCGGCGCATCTGCCGGGCATGGCCGCGGCCATGACCCCGCTTCCGGTCTTCGGCGTGCCCGTCGAGAGCCGCGCGCTCTCCGGCAAGGACAGCCTGCTCTCGATCGTCCAGATGCCGGCTGGGGTTCCCGTGGGAACGCTGGCGATCGGCCGGGCCGGCGCTGTCAACGCGGCACTGCTTGCGGCGTCAGTCCTGGCGCTGTCCGACACGTCCGTCGCCGAACGGCTCGACACCTACCGGGCGGAACAGACCGCAGCCGTTGCCGAAAGACCGAAGGACGACGCTTGAGCCAGTTTCCCTTGCGACCCGGAGCGATGATCGGAATCGTCGGCGGCGGCCAGCTCGGCCGCATGCTGGCGATGGCTGCGGCCCGCTTCGGATACCGGATCGCCATTCTCGACCCCGACGCCAACTGTCCGGCCGCACAGGTGGCGAATACGATGCTGAACGGCGCCTATGACGATGTCGCCCTTCTCGGCAAGCTGGCGAAGATGTCCGACGTCGTGACCTACGAGTTCGAGAACGTTCCCGTCGCGCCCCTGCGCCAGGCACTGGGGCAGACCCCCGTCTCACCCCCGCCAGAGGCGCTGGAAGTCTCTCAGGACCGGGTGGTGGAGAAAGCGTTTCTGAACGGCATCGGCGTGCCGACCGCCGAATGGCGGGCAATCGATTCAGCCGACGAGATCGGCCACGCGCTCCTCGAACTCGGCGGCGACTGCATCCTGAAGACAAGGCGGTTCGGCTACGACGGCAAGGGCCAAGCGATGATCCGTGCCGGCATGACCTATACCGACGCCTTCGAGAGCATCGGCAACGCGCCGGCGATCCTGGAGAAGAAGTTTCCCTTCACCTTCGAGCTCTCGGTTATCGCCGCGCGCGGGCGCGACGGAAAGGTCAAGGCCTTCGATCCCGCTGAGAACGTCCATACGCTCGGCATCCTGCGAAGCTCGACCGTCCCCGGCCGCATCGACCCAGAGACAGCCGAAGCGGCCAAGGCGATCGCCGCGCAGATCCTCTCCCATCTCGATTATATCGGCGTGATCGGCGTCGAATTCTTCGTGGCGAAGGACGGGACGCTCGTCGTCAACGAGATCGCCCCCCGAGTCCACAATTCCGGGCACTGGACGGAAGCCGCCTGCCCCGTCTCCCAGTTCGAACAGCACATCCGCGCGATCGCCGGCCTGCCGCTCGGCGAAACCGACCGCCATTGCGACTGCGTCATGGAAAACCTCATCGGCGACGACGTCGAACGCTTCGACGACCTCGTCGCAACGCCCCGCACGGTCGTCCACCTCTACGGCAAGACCGAAGCCCGCCGCGGCCGAAAGATGGGCCATGTCACGAGACTGATGCCGGCAAAGAGCTGACCAGCGTCGACTCGCTTGCAACCGGACCACCGAACCGGGCGAGAAACCGACAGTTCTTTGGAGAATGACGCGCCGACAGGCCATTCGAAGTCGTCTTCAAAACCCGTGATCGTATATCCTCGCTCAACGCTGTCGCCATCAGCCCCTCCATCGAGGCAGGCTTTGACTCAGACGCCGTGCTGAACGCCGAGGGCCGCGGCAATGGACGTCTTGTTCAGTTCCATGGGTTTCCACACAATATGAAATTTGCCTGACGTGTCGCGATCAGGCATTCGCGCTGTGCATGGCGCTGGATGGGTTCCCCACAATCAGGCCACTTCGAACCAGGTCATCATTCCCGCCGCCGCATGTTCGAGCATGTGGCAGTGAAGAAGCCACTTGCCGGGATTGTCGGCGATGAAGGCGATTTCGATCGTCTCGTCCGGCATCATCAGGTCGGTATCGCGGAGCGCGGGGTCGGCGATCGGCTTGCCGTTGCGGCTCACGACCCGGAAATGATGGCCGTGGACATGCATGGCGTGGGGCCAGCCGGTGTCGTTGCGGATCGCGATCAGCGCCGGGCTGCCCTTGGCGAAACGGGCGAGCGGCTCGTCCATGTCGCCGGCAATCCCGTTGAACGCCCAGACCCGGCCCTCATCGACAAGGGCGCGCATGTCCATCATCCGGCCGTCATGCATGGCGCCGCTCATGCCGCCCATGGCCCCGCCTTCCATCAGAAGCTCGACGCGCTTCGCCCCGGAGAGGTTCGGCAAGACCCCGGGTCCGGACGTCGGAAGACCGATCGGATCGTCGGACGCCTCGCGAACGGGATCGCCGGAGACGACAATCTCAGCGATCGGCACCGGCCCGTCGCGGGTTTCGACCGCTATCGGCAAAGGCGTTTCAGAGGCTGCGAAATCGGCGAGAAGATCGGCCCGCTGGGCGGGCGCGAGCTGGACGGGTTCGGCAACGTCGTTTAGCCCAACCGGCATGCCGTCGAGCGCAAGCAACCGAGCAGTCGTGCCCGCCAGGCCGATAGCCATGGTCCTGGCATTCGAAGCATTGATCAGGCGGACCCTAATACGCTCATTGGGTCGAACCGCGAACTTCGGCCGGTAACTGCCGTTGACCGTCACGACATTGCCGAGACGTCCGGCATGGCTCCAGTCCATCATATGGCCGAAGCTCTCGTCGATCGTTCCGTCCTCGGTCAGCCGCCAGTCGTCGACGACCAGGACAAGATCACGGTCGGCGCCAGCCCAGGGTTCCGCTTCCTCGACGATCAGGGCGCCGTGGAGACCGCGGGCGTTCTGCTCCCAGGACCGGTCATGGGAATGGTACCAATAGGTGCCGGGGTCGGGCGCGACGAAATCGTAGGAAAAGCTCGCGCCCGGCTCGATCGCCTCCTGGGTGAGGCCGGGAACGCCATCCATGCCATTGGCGATGCGGATTCCGTGCCAGTGGACGCTGGTCGGCTGGTCGAGGCCGTTTTCGACCATGACCTTCAGCCGTTCCCCGGCCTTCACGCGCAAGACCGGTCCGGGCGCCGTGCCGTTGAAGGCCCAGACCGGCGTTGGCCCGGCCACGTCGGCGGGCACCAGTTGGGCCGTTGCGGGCGCGGCCTTCAGGGTCTTGCCGGCTTCGGCCTGCGCCCGTGACGACAGGAACCCGGCGAGCGATGGGACGAACGGCGCCGCGAGCGCCGCCTTGACGAAACCGCGACGATTGAGCATCGCGCGACCCTCCTTGTTCAATTCAGATTCATCGGCGGGGTCGTCACGCTCGTCAGCGTGGCGGTCGCCACGAAGATGGCGAGGACGATCCCGGCCTCGATCCGGATGGATCGCTTCAGCGATCGCACCGCCCCCGGCCTGCCGGCCCGAAGCGCCGGGACGAGGCGAAACTTGTTGGCCGCCGCCAGGAGCAGAAGCAGCGCCACGAAGGCGATCTTCACCAAAAGCACGACACCATAGGCCGTCGTCACCAGCCCCGCGAGCGAGCCGACCGAAAGCCAGGCGAAGCCGAGGCCGGCGGCGACCAGGAGAAGAACGGCATAGACGGCGATCTCGCCGAAACGGTGGAGCAGATGCGTCGCATCATGATCTGCCGCCGCATGGAGCGGAAACAGGGCGCCGATCCAGAACGCCCCGGTCAGCACATGCACAATCAGCGGCGCCACCAGAAGCGCGCGTTCCTCGCCGACTGTGTGGCCCACCTCGGTGAAGGCGACGGCGATCAGCGTCGCGCCGACGAGCGACACGGCCGACGCCACGGGACCGCGCCAAAGGCAGGCGAAAGCAAGGGCATAGCCAAGGGCCATCACCACCGACGCCGTACCGAGCGGGCTCTCCCACACGATCTGCACCATCATCGGATCGACCATGCCCTCGACACCCATGCCCGAAAGGCGAGCGGCGCCGATGCCGATCCGCACGAGGATGTCGGCAAGCCCGATCGCGGCCGCCGCCGCCGTCAGGCGCCGCAGGCTCGGCGCAACCCGTTCGGGCAGATCGGTGAACACCGCCAGGAACAGCGCGCCGCCCATGGCCAGATAGGCCGTCCCATAGGCGAGCACCTTCATGGCGATGGCGGCGACTGCCCATCGGTCGATAACCGCCAGCCCCTCCAAGGCGAAGACGCTTTCAGGCATCACGGCCCTCCCTCATGGATGCGGCCGGGACGACCGCTCGCCAAGTCCACGCGGAGGACGGGATCACGGCGAGATCGTGAAGCTGAACCCGCCCTGCATCATGTGGCCATCGCTCGAAAGCCCGCGCCACTCGACCGCGTAGTCGCCGGGGGAAAGCTCGGCCTGCGGCTCCGCCACATAGCGCTTCACCGGGTCCATGCCCTGCGCGCTCTGGAGGCCCACATCGCCGTTGCCGGCGCTCAGCGTGATCTGGGTGATCCGCATGGGCTTGTCGAAGGACAGGACCACCTCATTGACCGCCGAAACGGTCTCGCCATCGGCCGGCACGGTGGTTTCCTTGCTCGAATGGGCGAAGGCCCCGGTTGAAATCAGGCTTGCGGCAAATGCGCCGATCAGAAATGTTTTCATCATCCCGCCTCTCTCTTCATGTTTGAGATCGGGCCGGCGGCATGCCACCGGCCCGGTCGGTTTGGTCTTATTTCATCTCGGTGACGGTGAGCTTGCCGCGCAGGCGCTCGGCGACGAACTCGATCGATCCGCCTTCCTTTGCCTTCGTCAGCATGTCTGGATCGGCGACGAAGAACACCATCGTCATCGCCGGCATATCGAGGTTCTTCAGCTCCTCGTGCTTGATGGTCAGCTTCTTCGCCTTGGCATCGACCTTCTGGACGACGCCCTTGGTGTAATCGGCGGCGAAGGCCGGTACGGTGAGCGATGGGGCGAGCGTCAAGGCAACGCAGAGGCCGGCAAGGGTCTTCACAAGTCTGGACATGTCGGATCTCCTGTTCTGTCCGTTGGTTAGATCTACTCGGCCGCGACGGTCAGCGTGCCGTGCATGCCCGCCTCGTAATGACCGGGAATGAGACAGGCGAACTCGAACGAGCCGGCCTCGCCGAAGGTCCAGACGATCTCGCCGGACGCGCCGGGTGCAAGCCGGATAGCGTTGGGATCGGCATGTTCCATCTCGGGGAAGCGCGTCATGAGCGCCTTGTGTTCCTCGATCTCCGAGGGGACGTTCATGACGAACTCATGCTCCAGCTCGCCGCCGTTCCTGATCGAAAGGCGAACCGTTTCGCCGGCCTTCACCGTGATCGCGGTCGGCTCGAAGGCCATTCCGCCATCGCTCGTCTCGATCATGGTCACTTCGATCGTCCGGCTCGCGGCGGCGGCGTCGCCGGGCTCGCCGATCGCCAGGTTATCCTCGTCGTGGTGGCCGCCGCTTTCATGACCGCCGGCCCCATGATCATCGCTCATGTGGTCCTCGCCATCATCATGCGAGTCCCCATGCATGCCGCCATGTCCCGCTTCGCCGTCCATCATCGTGCCGTGGTCCGCCTCGCCCATGCCGTGGCCGTGATTGTCGGCAAAGGCGACGGAACCCAGTACCATTGAGATGATGAGGGTGAGCGGCAAGCTCTTGCTACGCATTATGTTCTGGTCTCCTGACGGATTGGGGTCGGTTTGTACCGACCGCGGATCAGACCGGATGCGATCGCGTTGCGATCCGCCTGATCCTTTGATTTCAAAAATGGTCCCTGCCCGAAAACCCTGCCGGTTTTTCGGCATCGAGCTCAGTGACCGGAATGATCCATCGAGCCATGGTCCATCCCATGGGCCGACTTCCTGGCCGGAGCCTTCGGCAGGGCGGAGCCAGCAGCACTTTCCGCCGGCGCGGTCGCGGGATCGGGCAGCGCGCCCGTCCACTCCCAGGCGACCGTTCCGGGCGGGTGCTCGTAGTCGCCGGGGTCGTCGTAATTGCCGGCCTCCAGCCCGTCGCGCACCTTCATGACGGTGAACATGCCGCCCATTTCGAGCGAGCCGAACTGGCCCCAGCCGGTCATCATCGGCACGGTATTGTCCGGCAGCGGCATCGCCATCTCCGCCATGTCGGCCATCCCCTTGGTGCCCATTGGCATATAGTCCGGCTGGACGAGCCTTATCTTGCGCGCGACCGCCGTCTTGTCGGCGCCGATGAAGGTCTGGACGTCGTGGCCCATGGCGTTCATCGTGTGGTGTGATTTGTGGCAATGAAGCGCCCAGTCGCCCGGATGCACCGCGTCGAACTCGTAGGCGCGCATGGCGCCGACGGGGATGTCGATCGTCACCTCCGGCCAGCGCGCTTCGGGGCGTACCCAGCCGCCATCGGTGCAGGTCACCTCGAAATCATAGCCATGCATGTGGATCGGGTGGTTGGTCATGGTGAGGTTGCCGACGCGCACCCGCACCCGGTCCCCGGTCGCGGCGACCAGCGGCGCCACGTCGGGAAAGATGCGGCTGTTGATCGTCCAGAGATTGAAGTCGGTCATCTCCATGACGCGCGGCATGTAGGAGCCGGGCTCGATGTCGTAGGCCGACAACAGGAAGACGTAATCCCGGTCGACGGGCATGAAAGTCGGGTCCTTCGGGTGAATGACGAAGAAGCCCATCATCCCCATCGCCATCTGCACCATCTCGTCGGCATGAGGGTGGTACATGAAGGTGCCGCTCTTCACCGCGTCGAACTCGTAGACGAAGGTCTTGCCCGGCGGGATCGTCGGCTGGGTCAGCCCGCCGACGCCATCCATGCCGCAGGGCAGGATCATGCCGTGCCAATGGATCGTCGTGTGCTCGGGCAGCTTGTTGGAGACGAAGATGCGCACCCGGTCGCCTTCGACGCATTCGATCGTCGGGCCCGGCGACTGGCCGTTATAGCCCCAGAGATAGGCGGTCATGCCCTCCGCCATCTCGCGTTCCACCGGCTCGGCGACGAGGTGGAACTCCTTGACGCCATTGTTCATGCGGAAGGGCAGCGACCAGCCATTGAGGGTGACGACGGGGTTGTAGTTTCGCCCCTCGCTCGGATGAAGCGGCGGCTGCGTCGTCGCGCTCTCCATCACCGGCGCCTCGGGCAGGCCCTGGGCGGAGGTGCGCGACCAGGCGGCAGCACCCGCCAGCGCCACGCCGGCGCCGAGGAAATTACGTCTCGATACCATCATCTCTCTCCCGCTCATTCATCGTCGCCGCCGGCATCGGCCGCGGCGGTGTCGGCTTCGGGCGCGCCCTCGATGCCGCCATAGATGGCGGCCGTCAGGTCGGCTTCGGCGAGGTGAAAATTCTTCTTCGCTTCAAGGGCCGTGAGGATCGCACCGAATTTCGCGCGCGTGTCGGCCAGAAGATCGAAGGGGTTGGTGATCATGCCGTTATAGGTGAGCACGGCCTCCTTCTCGACGGTGACGCGAAGGGGAACGACGCTCGACTGGTAGTGCCGGGCGATCTCGTGGCGTCCGCGATAGGCCTTGTGGGCGGCCCGCGCCTCGGCCCTGATATCGACCGCCTTGGCAGCAAGCAGATTGGCGGCTTTCAGATAATGAAACTCCGCCTTGCGCAGCCGGGCCTGGCCCGAGTCGAAGATCGGGATCTCGATACCGGCTTCGAGCGACCCCGAGACGACGTTCTTCGTCTTTTCGCCCCCGCCGTCCTCCTCTTCCACTTCCTTCTCGACCTCGACGCCGCCGGCGAGTTCCAGATCCGAGACGAGACGTGTCGCCTCGGTTAGCCCGTAGGAGTGGGCGAGCGCATCGAGTTCGAGCCGCATGACCTGCAGGTCGACCCGGTGGTGCAACGCCTCGGCCTCCACCGCGCCGTAGCCCTTGAGCCGGCCGGGAAGGCCGGGCAGCGCGTTCGGCACCTCGAAATCAAGATCGTCGCCCCAGACCCCCATCACCCGGTAAAGCCGCTCCTTCGCCAGATGGGCGGCGAGCCGGGCATTCGCGGTCTGGCCGGTGAGGTCGGCATAGAAGGCCTGTTCGCGCGCCTGCTCGGCCTTGGGGATGGCGCCGGTCCGGCCGAGCTCGCGGGCGAGTTCGGCTGCCGCATCGGCGGCGACCTTGGCCTGGTTGAGCGTTCCGACCGCTTCCCAGGCGCCGACGGCCTCGATCCAGGCGCGGCGGGTCTCGGCGGCGAGCTTCAGCGTCGCGTCGACGGCGTTGAGCTGCGCCTGAAGCAAGCGGATCTCGGCGATGTCGAGCCGCCGCTCGCGGGTGATCAGCCGCATCAGATTGGCCGCGACGAGCCCCTCGATCGTCCGCCCGACGCCGATCCCGCTATAGCCGACGGACAGGGTCGGATTGGCGGGAAGTCCCTCCTGCCAGAGATCGGCGACCGAGATGCCGACATCGGCGTACGCGGCCTGAAGACGCTTGTTGTTGAGGATCGCGACCTGGATTGCCGCGTCGACGCCGACGTAACGGCTCGCGAGAAGCGCCTTGACGCGCTCACGTGCGAAGCCGGCCTCTTCCTGGTTCTGGACCCAGAGGGCCTCCTTGCCCAGACGCTTGGCTGTCTCTCCGGCGACGACCGGAAAGCCGAGATCGCTCTCGAAATCCTCCGTCGCCGTAACGCAGGCCGCAAGCGCGAGCGGCATGCAGGAGATCAGGAGTGTCCTGACGATCCGGTTCATTGCTCTGGCTCCGGGAGGGTTTGCAGCGGCACGGCCCGGCTGCGCCAGCCCTCGGGTTCGACGACCGAACGCGGCGTATAGGAACCCAGGACCGAGCGAGGGCCTTCCCCTGAGGAGACGATCGTCGGATCGTCCGGCGACGGATAGGCTCCGATATCGGGAAGCCCAAGCGGTGCCGGCGCGCAGCCGGCGAGCAAGAGACCGGCGAAAAGGCCGATCCGCTGAAGAGGTGACATGATTCTGGAGCACCACCACGGCCATCCCGCCGGGCACAGTCACGCGCCGGACAAGACGGTCAGAAATCTCGACAAAGGCCGCAGGTCGCGAGACCGCACGGCAATACCATCACACCCGCCGCCCCGGCAGCCGGCATGATCCCGCGCCAAAGGCGACGCGTGAGACTAAAGCCGTGGCGGACGTTCGAGAGCCGGAAAAGCGAGGCCAGCCAGATGCGCGGCAGAGACCAAATAGACCACCGACCGGACGATCCGGACCGAACTCTGCGGCACGGACACGTCAGGAAGCGCCATGATGCAATGGACACCGCATTCGCTGTCGGTTCCGTCGGCGTGGTCATGCTGCGTTGTTGACGCCGCATGCATGTCGCAAGCCCGGCCCTCGGAACAAGCCGATCCGTGCCCATCATGGACTTGAAGATGGCGTACCGCCGGACCGTCTTCGATGCCGGCCATGGCCGACACCGGGAGCAGCGCACCCCACAACACCACGAGCACGGCCATAAGCCGCATCGCAAGGTGCAAAGGGGAGAGCAAACCGATCATGCGTGACCTCATATCAAGCTTTCGGGTCACACCACAATCGGAATACGCCGGACAGGGATTGTCCCAACTTCATCGCCTCCCCGGGAATGGCCCAGGAGCCGATTATCTCGCGGCGCGTCTTTGCATGCTCTTCGGCGTCAAGGTCTTCCGGTCGAATTCGTACCGGCCGCTGGATACAGCTCGGTTTCCAGCGGCCGGCCACGACAGGTGGCGCGATCACTCGCCGCCATGGAATTCGGCCATTTCCTTCGCGGAAATTTGATCGTCGCCATCGGCGTCGATGGCTTTGAACATGCGGGTGTGGACGGCAAGAAATTCATCGAGCGAGAGCATGCCATCGTCGTTCGTATCCATCATGACGATCATCATCTTGCCCATTCCAGCTCCCATCATTCCCATGGCGCCGCCCATCATACCGGTTTGGGGCATTTGCCCGTTCGCTGTGCCATTGCCTGGGTGATGGATGCCCTGTTCACGCATGGGCATGTCGTTTTCCTGGGCTTGCGCATACGCTGTCGCGAAGATTGCAGCGAATGTCATTGCCGAAAGGCCGATCAGTTTTTTCATGACGATAGTTCCTGTTCCCGGTGGGATTCTGCGACGCTGGAGCGCGTCGAAGTCCGTCCAGAAACCTCAGTCCTGAAACACGGTCTTGTCAGAAACCAAGAAAAGTGTGTCGGTATGTGACAGAAATGAACGCCAAAGTTCATCGTGGCAGGGACAATGTCGCACGCAAGCCGCTCCCGCCCGGCCGATTCATCAGGCTGACGTTGCCGCCATGCGCATAAGCGACGCTCGCGACGATACTCAGTCCAAGGCCGACGCCGCCCGTCGATCGTCCACGCGATCCTTCCAGTCTGTAGAAGGGACGAAAGACCTCGTTGATGCGATCTTCGGGAATGCCCGGCCCCGCATCATCCACGTGGATCAAAGCGGCTTCCGGACGAGCCTCGACGGAAATTACGGCGCACGTGCCATACCGTATCGCGTTCTCTGCAAGATTGGTCACAGCACGGCGCAAGGCCTGGGGCCGGCAAAGAAGCACGAGCGAAGGTGGATCGGGACACTCGATCGGCTGGCCCATTTCGACAAGATCGTCGCACAGGCTCTGCACCAACGCGCCCAGATCAACCCGCTGCATGGGTTCTCCCTCGGCATCCTCGCGGGCGAAGGCGAGGGTCGAGCGGATCATCTCCTCCATCTCGGCGAGCGTGGTGAGCGTCTTGTCACGCTCCTCCTCATCGTCGATGAGATCCGCCCGCAGACGTAACAAGGTGATTGGCGTTCGCAAATCATGCGAGATCGCCGCCAGCATCTGGGTGCGATCCTCGACAAAGCGACGCAGGCGTGCCTGCATGCCATTGAATGCGCTGGCAGCGCGACGCACTTCCTCTGGGCCCTGTTCGTCGAGCGGCGGCGCCCCGACGTCGCGACCAAATCGCTCGGCCGCCTGCGCAAGTCTGCGCAAAGGTTCCGTCATCTGCCGAACCACGACAAACGAGAGCGCCAGGACAGCGACGGCCATCAGCAACGTGGAGGCGAAAGCCCGCCCGCCCAGCTGGCCGCCCTGCCCCGGCAACGTGCCGACAAGCGAGATGGACGTGCCATCGGTGAGGGCAACCGTGGCATGAACGTTCGTCGCAGCGACCGCGTCTCCCGCGAGACCAAAACGATTTTCCGGCTTCCGCTCAAGCACCTGTACCGTCGTGTGGCTCGTCTCAACCGACCCGAGCTCCTCAACGAGCAATTTGCGGATCATGGCGCCGCGCCTGTCCGAATCTGGTCTTTCCTGACCGTCGCCCGGCAGGGTTTCAGGTTCGAGCGAGACGTCCAGATCGGCAGCTTGTGCAGCGGCGACCAGTTGCTCTCGTTGCGCCGATGGCACCGCGGCGACCATTCCCACGACAGCCGCGGCTCGATGAGCGAACTCCCGGCCGCCGGCGACCGCCAAGAGGCTTTCCCGATCGTAAGAGTAGAGCAACATGCTGATGGCATGCGTCAATGTCAGCCCGCCGACCAGAAGCAACATGGTCTGACCGGCCATGCTCCGCGGCCAGTGCCGCCACCAATGACTAGCCCGCCGCATCGTCGAAACTGACATCGGCGGTGAACATGTAGCCATCGCCCCAGACCGTCTTGATCAAGGCGGGAGCGGTCGGATCATCCTCCAGTTTGCGCCGCAAACGGCTGACCTGCGTATCGATGCTGCGATCGAAGGGGACGGCCGAGCGGCCACGCGCGATGTCCAGCAACTGGTCGCGCGAGAGAACCCGTTTCGGGCGCTCCACAAAGGCGAGAAGCAGCGTGTATTCACCTTTGCTCAGCGGCAGCACGACCCCGTCGGGACGTCTCAGGTCGTGGCGCGCGAGATCGAGGGTCCAGCCAGCGAAACGGGCGACCGAGTGATCCTTGCCTGTTGACGGCGTCGTCGAACCGTCGACATTCGCCTGTGTCCGACGAAGAACCGCCTTGATCCGTGCCAGAAGTTCGCGCGAGGAGAACGGCTTGGCCACATAGTCGTCGGCCCCCATCTCCAGTCCGACCACCCGGTCCGTTTCCTCGCCCATCGCCGTAAGCATGATGACGGGCGTCGCGTTGCCCTCCCCCCGCATTCTCCGGCAGAGACTGATGCCGTCCTCTCCGGGCAACATCAGGTCAAGCAGGACGAGGTGGATCCGGTGATCATGCAGCATCTGCCACATTTCGGGGCCGCTCGCAGCTTGGCTCACGCGAAAACCGTGCTTCACCAGGAACTTGCCGACAAGGTCGCGGATGTCACGATGGTCGTCGACGATCAGGATGTGAGGAGACATGTCCATGGACGAACCATACAGCGGCACCCGTCGGACGAGACCGAGAAAATTGTGACGGAGTTTTTCGGGGCCCGATTCTGTCAAGAGTTGTCACAAAATCCCGTTTCTCCGGCACATTTGCGGGACTGTCGCGGTTCAGGTTCACCTCTGCATGAACACCAAGAAAGGCCTCGCATGATGCTCGACGGTATCGTCTCCACCATCAAGAACAAACCACGGACAACCGTGCTCTTCGGGCTTCTGGCGACCGCGGGGATCGGCTTGCTTACTTGGGATGCCCAGCGCGGCGGCACGCTCTATGCCTACACGCCATTTCTCCTTTGTCTGGCGATGCATGGCTTAATGCACGGGAGGCACGGCGGTCACCGCCACGGCACCGCCATCCAAGACGAAGAAGCTCCGAAAAGGATCCCGGTCGAGCCTCCTCGTGAGCAAGCCACAGATACGAATCGCGGCTGATATCGCAGAGCGGGGAAACGCGCCTGCAGACAGAGCCCTGCCGAGCCGTGTTGACGATTAAGTCTATTCACCGAGTTGCGAGGTCGCCGAAGGGGTATCTCGACCGCTCGGTGGTATCTCTTTGCCGATGCCCGTCTCTGGACCGCACGGAATGACAGAGTACACGAAAGACAGCATCACCCTGGCTGGCGCCGTAGCAATGGGCACCGGTGTCATGATCGGCGCCGGCATCCTGGCATTGACGGGCCAAATCGCCGAATTGGCCGGGCCACTGTTTCCGGTTTCGTTCATTGCGGGCGCGATCGTCACGGCCTTCAGCGCATACACATACGTGAAGATGTCCAATGCCTACCCGTCGGCCGGCGGCATCGGCATGATTCTGGTCAAGGCCTATGGGCCGACGACCATCGCGGCAGGCGCGGCCCTGTTGATGGCCCTTTCGATGGTAATCAACGAAAGCCTGGTGGCCCGCACCTTCGCCTCCTATGCGCTCCGCGGAGCAGGGGTCGAGGCTGAGGGCTGGCTTGTGCCGGCGATTGGTACCGCCGTCATTTTGTTTGCCTGGGTCGTGAACATATCGGGCAACCGTTCCGTCGGTTTACTCTCCATTTTGATGGCGCTCGTGAAGGTTTGTGGTATCGGCTTGTTCGGTATAGCCGCGTTATGGGCGGGTGGATTTTCCTTCGAAGCGACAGGTTCAGAAGGCGGGACAGGCGGCTTTCTTGCCTCCGCCGCGCTCGCCATTCTCGCCTTCAAAGGGTTCACGACCATCACGAACAGCGGCGCCGAGATCACCGATCCGCACCGCAATGTGGGACGGGCTATCGTCCTCTCTATCGCGATCTGCGTCGTCGTCTATCTTCTGGTCGCCTTCGCAGTCGGGTCCAGCCTGCCGCTCGATCGGATCATCGCGGCGAAGGACTATGCCTTGGCCGAGGCCGCCGAACCCGCTTTCGGGCGGATCGGCTTCTATCTGACCGTGCTGCTTGCCATAATCGCGACGGCATCGGGTCTCATCGCCAGCATTTTCGCGGTCTCTCGAATGCTGGCGATGCTGACGGACATGAAACTCATCCCCCACAGCCATTTGGGCATGCCGGGGGCAATTCGCGATCACACCCTCGTCTACACCGTCGTACTCGCCGGGCTCCTGGCAATTCTCTTCGATCTGAGTCGGATCGCCTCGCTCGGCGCATTCTTCTATCTGGTGATGGGCATGCTCATCCACTTCGGTGTGTTTCGGAACCTGCGGCAAGACATCGGCGCCAGCGGATGGATTCTCCTGACCGCGATTGCCCTCGACGGGCTTGTGCTGGCGGCCTTTGCTCTCATGAAGTGGCAGGCTGATCCGGCGATCGTCGTCATAGCCATCTGTGGGATTTCGGTAGTCTTCGCCTTCGAAGCGGTCTTCTTGCGGTTTTGGTCGTCCCCGTCCGGCCATCGACACGGGACCGGGAGATAGAGGATCGGCCGCAAGGGGCTCGACCTTCCAGTGAATGGAAGCGCGACCGCAACGCCATCTTTGGCAGGAGCCGTTTTTTTGGCTCGGCAAGAGCACTCCCCTCGCAACGTCGAGTCAAACGATCATTCCGGACACGACCACGGACAATAGAACAAGGGCGAGATTGCCACCGATCCAGGGTGCGCAATTTCGGTCGCGATCAAACCGGGAGCGGTTTCGCGCCCATCCGGCGGCGAAGGAGAAGCGCCGAGTGGGTGAGTTGTGGGCAGAACGGTCGGCTGGTCAGGCGCGTTTTATCCTGATCGAGAACCGCGAATTTCACACATAGACGGTCTTATCAGGGGGCGATCAGCTGAGACGCTGTGAATGCTATGTGATTGCTGGGGCTTAGAATGCCCCACGGCCTGATGCGCAAGTCATTGAAAAACATGGCGCACCCGACAGGATTCGAACCTGTGACCTCTGCCTTCGGAGGGCAGCGCTCTATCCAGCTGAGCTACGGGTGCGCGGGGCACGGGGTGCTGGAGGAAGGCCCTACCTTATCCGGCGGCGCGCGGCAAGGTCCGTGCGGGGGGCCCGGCAGATTTCCCGGCGCGGTTCGCGGCGGCAGGGACTGATCCTCACCAGGCCTGCGGCCCGCCTCAGCCTTCAGGCGAGGCTTGTGCCAAAGGGCGGGAGTCTCACGGGAATGGACAACGCACGTTCGCGCTCCATCCTTGCGGCGAAAGAGGAGATGATCCTGACACGCTTTCGCCTTTCACGCCGCCGCCCCGTGCGGGCGGTCACGACCGCAATGGGATCGATTCTCGTCCTGGGAGCGATCGGTTTCTTTCTTGTCGGTCCGGAGCGGATCTGGCGCTGGGCGGCCGGTCCGGCCGATCAGGGCCCGATCGATTTCGACTCGCTGCATCGCCGCGCGACGCCGAACGATGCGCTCGCATGCTCGCCGGGCACCTGCAGCGAGCCGGTCGATCTCAGCCTGCCCTTCTTTTTTGAGGACGCCGGGACGCTGATGGACCGGCTCGACCGCGTCGTCTCGGATTTCGAATCGGCAGAGCGTGTCGACGACGGCAAGAACCCCGCCTATCGCCGCTACGTGTTTCGCAGCCGCGTCATGCGCTTTCCCGACACGCTCGACGCCCAGGCGGATGAGGTCGCGCCCGGCAAGACCAGCCTGCGCCTTTATTCGCGCGCGCTTCTCGGCCGCAGCGATCTCGGCGCGAACCGCAAGCGTCTCAACCGCATCGCGGAGAGGCTGGCGTGACACGGGAAACAACAAGAGCTTGTCAGGAACCTGCCCGTCGTCCGTAGCGGCGCCGGGATTGCTCCTAGGGCCGAATCGGGCGTATGGGGCGGCGTCAGCAACCGGCATCTCCTGGATTCGTGACCCGATTTCGCGCCAATCTTCTTCTGCTCCTGGCGGGCGCCGTCTGGGGCATGGGTTTCGTCGCCCAGTCCACGGCCATGGCCGATGTGGGTCCGTGGACCTTCGTCGCGGCGAAATTCGCGCTCGCGGCGGTGACGGTCGCCCCCTTTGCCTTCCTCGAACGGCGCAAGGCCGCGGTCGCCATCCCGCGGCCCGCCCTGGGCTGGTTCGCGGTGATCGGCGCGATGCTGTTTCTCGCCTCGATCACCCAGCAGATCGGCATCGTGACGACGAGCGTCACCAATGCCGGCTTCCTGACCGGGCTCTATGTGGTGCTGACGCCGATCCTGGGCCTGGCGCTGTGGCGTGACCTGCCCCACTGGATCGTCTGGCCGGCGGCCCTCGCGGCCTTTTTCGGCATCGCCCTTCTCGGCGGCGGCAGCCTCTCGGCGCTCAATTCCGGCGATCTGTGGATCGTGGTCTGCGCCGTCTTCTGGGCGCTGCAGATCCTGCTCGTCGGACGCCATATCGGGGAATCCGACCGGCCCTATGCCCTGTCCTTCATCCAGTTCCTTGTCACCACTCTCGCCGCGCTTCTGGGCGCGCTCGCACTCGAGGCGCCGTCCCTCGCCCGCCTGTGGGCGGCCTGGCCCGAGATCGTCTATGGCGGGGTCTTCTCGACCGGGCTGGCCTTCACGCTGCAGATCCTGGGGCAGCGCCACACCACCTCCGCCCAGGCGTCGATCTTCCTGTCCTCCGAGGCCCTGTTTGCCGCGCTGTTCGGCGCGATCTTTCTCGGCGAACGCATCGCGGCGATCGGCTATGTCGGCTGCGCGCTGATCCTCGCCGCCATGCTGGCGGTCGAACTCGTGCCGCTCTACCGACGGCCCCGCCCGGTGGCAGCGTCGGAGACCACGGCGACCTCCGGCTCATCCACCAAGGCCTGAGACCCGACCGAGACCGGCGATCCGGCATGCGCCGAATGCTTTCGGCGGACATCTCCGTTTCGCAAGGCCGTCCGGTTCAAGAACCGACATGGCGCCGCGATTGCCGAGGCCTATGCAAGCGTGGATCTCGCGCCAACCGACGGCGCTCCTGTTTGCGCCTGTGATGCACGACACAGCCTGTCCTTTTCCGCACCGTTAGGGGTGCGTGCAGCGGGCGGGGGCCGAGAGCCCTCGTCCGCCCACCTCCAAACAATGGGAAAAGACCATGTCCAGCACTCTCGTCATGGAGGGCGACGCCCGGCGATCGCCCCTCGACAATCGGCCGTCCAACGGCCTTCTCGCGCGGATCCGGCGGGCCCTCAAGCTGCGCCGGGATTATCACCATCTCGAAAACCTGCCCGACTATCTGCTCGACGATATCGGGATCACCCGGGCCGATCTGCGCGCCGCCCATCGGCGGGTATTCTGATCGGTGCCCCGCGCGATCCGATGGCGGGATGCGGACGTGTTGCGTTCGCTGCATCCCGCCATCCCTCGGGAAAGCTGACCAACCCGCCGCATTACCGTCCGACCCTCCCGACCCATTCACCGGAAAATCGCCCTTGCCAGAACTCTGCAATCGTGCTTACTTTGCAATATAAAGTTGGGAGCACATCAATGGGCGACATCCGAAAGGCCCTGGCCGATATCGATGATATCCGAAGCCAGATCGCCACGACGACCACATTCCGCGGGTTCGGCCCGGCTGCTCTCGCTGCGAGTGGAGGGCTCGCACTCTTCACCGCGCTGGCCCAGGATCTGACCCGGGTCGATCCGAATGCGGCGCCGCTCGGCTTCTTCCTCACCTGGATTGCCGTGGCCGTCTTCAGCGTCGGCCTGATCGGCGCCGAAATGGTCGTGCGCTCGCGGCGCCACCATGGCGGAATGGCCGACGCGATGATCCATCAGGCGATCCAGCAATTCCTGCCGGCCGGCGCCGCCGGCGCCGCGCTCGCCGCGATCATCGCCCGGTTTTCGCCCGAGAGCCTCTGGCTGCTTCCGGGCCTGTGGTCGATCTTCGTGAGCCTCGGCCTGTTCGCCGCCCTCGCCTCGCTGCCGCGTGGTGCGATCTTCGCCGGCGCCTGGTATTTCGTCGCGGGCTTCGCCGTCCTGATGGTCGCGGCTGCGGAGCAGACACTCTCGCCCTGGATGATGGGCATTCCCTTCGCCGTCGGGCAGTGCCTGCTCGCCTTCGTCGTCCATCGCGTTTCGGGAGACGACGATGCCGACTGATGCACCCTTCGCCTATGACGGACTCGACAGGACCATCCATGAAAAGGCCCGGCTGGGGATCATGACCTCGCTGGTCAGCCGACCGAAGGGACTCGTCTTTGCCGAGTTGAAGCGGCTTTGCGGCCTCACCGACGGCAATCTCTCCCGCCATCTGCAGGTCCTGGAGGACGCCGGCCTCGTGCGGATCGAGAAGGGGTTCGAAGGCAAGCGTCCGCTGACCACCTGCTTTCTGACGGCCGAGGGGCGAAAGCGCTTTCTCGACTATCTCGCCACGCTCGAACGGGTGGTGAAAGACGCGGCCGATGCCGCCAACACCGCCCCTGTCGAAAGGACGCTCGAGCCGAAGGCGACCTGAGCGCCGAACCCGCGGGCGTCTGACCCCGCGCTCCCATTCAACGAACCGTGACCGGCGACGCTTCGGGCCCGCCGGACCAACCTGTCGAACTTTATCCGGAGACTTTGCAATGCAAAGTAATCTGCACAAGAAAATCCATGCGGCCCTGATCATGGACGGAAACGGCCGCTGGGCGACATGGCAGGGCCTGCCGCGCAGCGAGGGCCATGAGGCCGGCGTGCGTGCCATACGCCCGGTCGTCGAAGCCGCCGCCGATCGCGGCATCGGAACGCTGACGCTCTATGCCTTTTCCAGCGACAATTGGCGGCGCCCGCAGGCCGAAATCGACGTGCTGATGGGGCTGCTTCGCACCTACCTCGACGCCGAGACGAAAAGCTTTGTCGAGACGGGCGTCCGGCTGGGCGTCATCGGCCGGCGCGACCGGCTGCCGGACGGTCTCGCCGAGCAGATCGCCGAGGCCGAGAGGATGACGGCCGCCGGCGAGCGAATCCATCTCAGGATCGCCTTCGACTATTCGGCCCGCGACCGGATTCTCGCAGCCGCCCGCCAGACCTGGCCCCACACCCCGCGCGACGAATTCGGCCGGATGATCACCGGCGACGGCGCGGCCGATGTCGACCTTCTGATCCGCACCGGCGGCGAACGGCGGCTCAGCGACTTCCTGCTCTTCGAGAGCGCCTATGCCGAACTCGTCTTCATCGATCGCATGTGGCCGGATTTCCGTCCCGATCATCTCGATGAGGCCTTGGCCGAATTCGCGCGGCGTCAAAGACGCTTCGGTGGTCTGACCGATGCCGACGGCGCCGCCAAGGTCGCCTGAGCCGCCCTCGTCAACAGATCAGATCACCCGGAGGCCATCATGCGCATCCTTCTCGTCAATGTGCCCCACCCTGCGATCGGCAGCCGCATCCCGGACGATCACTTGCCACCACTCGGCCTGCTGGCCATCGGCGGCCCGCTGATCGACGACGGACACGACCTCAGGCTGATCGATGGCGAGTTCGGGCCGATGACCATCGACCGGCTCGTCGCGGAGATCGCCGCATCGCGGCCGGACGCGGTCCTTTTTGGCCATTCGGGCTCGACGTCCGGGCATCCGGTCATCGCCGAGGTCGCCCACCGGGTCGCCGTTCATCTGCCCCATGCGGCGATCGTCTATGGCGGGGTCTATCCGACCTATCACTGGCGCGAGATCCTGGACGACGAGCCCTGGGTCACGGCGATCGTTCGCGGCGAAGGCGAGGAGACCGCCCGGCGCCTGATGGCGGCTCTGGCGCAGAAACGCCCCCTCGCCGACATTCCCGGCATCGCCTATCGCGAGGGAGACGACGCCGTGGCCACCCGCCCCGCCACCGTTATCGCCGATCTCGACGCCTATCGCATCGGCTGGGAGCTGATCGATCATGCGCGCTACAGCTATTGGGGCGGGCTGCGGGCGGTGGTCGTTCAGTTTTCGCGGGGTTGCCCGCATCTGTGCAGTTACTGTGGCCAGCGCGGCTTCTGGAGCCGCTGGCGGCATCGCGATCCCGTCCTGTTCGCGCAGGAGATCGCAAGGCTCCATCGCGAGCACGGGGTCAAGGTGTTCAACTTCGCCGACGAAAACCCGACGGTCTCCAGACGCGCCTGGAAAGCCTTTCTGCAAGCGCTGATCGCGGAAGATATCGACGTCATCCTCGTCGGCTCGACCCGGGCCGACGACATCGTGCGCGACGCAGATATCCTGCATCTCTACAAGAAGGCCGGATGGCAGCGCTTTCTTCTCGGCCTCGAGACGACCGACGAGGCGACGATCGAACTCATCCGGAAGGGCGGCGCCGTGTCCGTCGACCGGGAGGCAGTCGGCCTCCTGCGCGAGAACGGCATCCTGTCGATGGCGACCTGGGTGGTCGGCTTCGAGGAGGAGACCGACCGCGATCTCTGGCGCGGCCTGAGGCAGCTTCTCTCCTACGACCCGGACCAGATCCAGCTCCTGTATGTGACGCCGCACCGCTGGACGCCGTTCTTTCGTATTGCCAGGGAAAGGCAAGTCATCCAGACCGACAAGCGGCGATGGGACTACAAGCATCAGGTTCTAGCGACTCGCCATGTCCCACCCTGGCGCCTGCTCCTGTGGGTGAAATTCACCGAGGCCGTTCTGCAGGGGCGACCCAAGGCGCTGAGGCGCACCTATTTCCACCCCGATCGCGGCTTGCGCCACGCTATGCGCTGGTACAGCCAGATGGGACGGCGGGTCTGGCCGTTCGAGATCGTGACC
Source organism: Jiella marina (assembly GCF_024359545.1). Lineage (GTDB taxonomy): Bacteria > Pseudomonadota > Alphaproteobacteria > Rhizobiales > Rhizobiaceae > Jiella. The sequence goes on along the minus strand of NZ_JAKQZG010000005.1, from coordinate 253,676 downwards.
TTCTTCCTGAGACGGCGAACCCGCAACGGTCCGACGCTGGCGGAATTCTGGGGTGCGCCCCAGGACCAGGAGGAAACGTCGATGGTTCCGGCTCGTCGGCGCCCACAGACGTCCGAACCGCCGGCTTCGACCCGCTCCCGGGTGACGATATTCAAGGCACCGGCGCTGGCCGCTGCTTCACAGGCGCAGGACGCCGATCCGTCGATGCAAGTCTCAGGCGGCGGCTTCGAAGCGCTTCAGTCCCCCGGCCGAGGCTAGAAACTCCGCGATCTCGGCAATGCCCTTCGCACGGGAGAGATCGGCAAAGATCGTCGGCAGGTCGCCGCGCCCGGTGGCGGCATCGCGGCGCATGCGTTCCAGATCGGCGCCGACATGGGGGGCCAGATCGGTCTTGTTGACGACGAGGAGGTCCGATCGGGTGATCGCGGGCCCACCCTTGCGGGGGATATCGTCGCCCTGGCAGACGGAAATCACGTAGATCGAGAGATCGACCAGGTCGGGTGAGAAGGTGGCGGCGAGATTGTCCCCGCCGGATTCCACCAGGACCAGGTCGAGATCGGGATGGCGCGTCGTCAGATCGCGGATGGCGGCCAGATTGATCGAGGCATCCTCGCGAATGGCCGTATGCGGGCAGCCGCCGGTCTCCACCCCGACGATGCGATCCGACGAAAGCGCCTGCATCCGCACCAGCGCCTCGGCATCCTCGCGGGTGTAGATGTCGTTGGTGACGACCCCGATCGACCAATGCGCCGAGGCCGCCTTGCAGAGCTTTTCAGTGAGCGTCGTCTTTCCAGAGCCGACCGGCCCGCCGATCCCGACCCGCAACGGTCCATGCTTCGATGTCATGAGCGAAAGAGCCTCGTTTCCAGCGTTTCATGCTGCATGGCAGCGATATCCGACATTAGGGCCGCAGAGCCGAGATCGTCCAGCGTCGATCCGGCCGCCCGCTCGGCCGCTTCCGCGATCAGCGGTGCCAGCGCATGGAGCACAGCCACCCACTCGCCCTGCCCGAGCGGCACCAGCCGGACGGCCGCCGATGTGAGCGAGGCCGCGAAGTTCTGGGCATGGGCGGTGAGCGCGTCCCGAAGCGGCAAGCCCGCCAGAGCCGTCACCTCGCCGGCCGCGACGGGCATCGCGATCTCCGCATCGGTCGGCAGGAGAGAGCGACCCTTCGTCCAGGACGATGCCGCTTCACGAAAGGCCGTGCCGAGTTTCAACGTCTCCATGCGGCGCTCTGCACTACCCGAAAGCGCGAAAGCGAGCTCGGCAAGGTCCAGAAGCCCGTCACCGTCCGCCGCCCTGGTCAAACGGTGGGCCTCGGCCAACAGGACGAGATCGTTCCAGCCGCTGCCGCGCGAGAGGACGACGCCGATCCAGTCGAACACCGCATTGCCATTCGTCACCCTGCCCCCGCGGACGGCAGCTTCGACCCCGTGGGAATAGGCGAATCCCCCCGTCGGGAAGGCGGGAGAGAACAGGGTCATCAGTGTCGCCAGGTCTGCCGCCTTCAGCCTGCCCGATTCCGCCCCGGCGTTTCGCGCCGCATCGGCGGCGCCATCGCGGGAACCGGTATTACGCTCAGTGATGATGGTGATCGGAACGCCCCCCATAGGCTCCACCCTCGGGATCGAAGGCGCTCTCCACATCGGCCACGCTCGCCCCGAGCCCTGTCAGCATCTCGCGGATCACCGGATCACGGCGGATCAGCATGCGATCGGCAAACACCTGCGCCGACAGATGCCGGTTGCCGATCTGCCAAGCCAGTGCAATCAGATGGGCCGTGTCGCGACCCCTGACCTCGTAGAGCGGCTCCGGCTTGGCCTTCACGGCGATCAGCTGATCATTGTCCAGCTGAATCGCGTCACCGTCGCGGAGCAGCGTCGCCTCGGCGAGATCGAGGAGGAAGGCAATGCCGCCGTCGGAGACCATCGCCATGCGCCGGCGATGCCGCGCCGTCTCGTCGAGGGTGATCGTGTCCGCCGCCTCCGTCCACTCGCCGCGTCGTCTCACGAGGTTTCCGACGATCATGACACAATCCTTTCGAAGCCGGTACGCGCGAGAACCCGTGGAAGATTCTGTCGAAGGAAAATAGTGCGCAAGGTCGAATCCCGGAAGCGGCCGACAACTTGCGCCCCTCCAATTCACGAAAATTTAGCGCGCGACGGCGAAGTTACGTCACGACAGGACTCAAGATGGGATTGTGAACGTGAAGCCGATCAACAGGCGTGTCGCACTGCTTGGCCTTTCGGCGACGGCACTGAGCGTGATGGGAACCGCATCCTTCGCAGCGGAGGATTTTGACGATCCCGCTGCCAAGGTGATTGCGGTCCGTCATGGCGAGGGCAGAACGACTGTCTTCAGCCGCGACGATCTCGCCTCTCTGAAGCAGACGCGCTTCGAGACCATGGCGCCATGGATCGAGACCCCCAGCGTGTTCGAAGGCCCGTCCATTGCCGAATTGATGCGAGCGATCGCTCCCCGCGAAGAGTTCGATCAGGTGGAGATCACCGCCCTCGATTCCTATTTCGTTTCGGCGAAAGTCCCGCACCTCGTTGACGACGGCGCGATCCTGGCGATCCGAACCGACGGCGCGTTCATGCCTGTCGCCGAAAAGGGCCCGGCGCTCCTGATCTTCCCCTTCGACGACCGACCGGACCTCAACGACCAGTCCCATTTCGGACTGTGCATCTGGCAGATATCGCAGATCGACTTCTCATGATCCGGCGCTGGTGGACAGCTCTTCGCGATCTCGACCGAATCGTCGGGTTCCTGTTGTTCACTACCTGCGCGCTGGCGATTCTCGCCGGCGTGACGATTGCATCGGTCCAGCGCTATCAGCAGCAGATCGAGACGGTTTCGAGCTATAATCTGACCTACGTCTATACGCGGACGCAGATCGAGATCATGAAGCTCGCGGGGGCGATCCGGGCCTCGCTGCTCGACGAGCCCGACGCCGCGACGCCGACGCTGAAACTGGCCATCGTGAAGGGCCGCATTTCCTCGATCCCGATCTCCTTCGGGCCAATCGACATGCCGGAAGCCGCGGTCGCCCGCGAAAACCTCAGAGAGACGCTCGAGACCATTGCTCCTCTCCTGGATTCGCTCGCCGTCCCCGGCAATGGAGAGTTGGCTCTCGCCCTGCTCGATCGCTCCATAAGCGAGTTCACCCGGCTGACCTCCCTCGCCAATGTCCGGCAGTCGCATCTGACCGATCAACAGCGGAGAAGCCTGTCGGCAACGACCACCTGGCTCTGCGTGAACCTTCTGCTGCTTTGTCTCAACGGGATCGCTCTCCTATGGCTGGTGTTCCGCCAGAAGCGCCGCTTGCGGAAAGCCGCCGTGACGGATGCCCTGACCGGACTCGCCAATCGGGCCGCCGTCCAGAACTGGAAACCGGAAAACGCCAGGAGCAGGATGACAGCGCTGGCGGTGATCGACGTCGACCATTTCAAATACGTCAACGATCATTTCGGGCACGACGTCGGGGACGATCTCTTGCGCAGCCTGGCGAACGTTCTTGAACTCCATGCAGGCTCCGACGCGCTTGCGGCCCGCCTCGGCGGCGACGAATTCGTGCTGATCTTCACCGGCAGCGACGCACCGCTTCAGGCGGAACGGCGTTGCGCGGCGATCGACGAGGCCTTCCGGCTGGCGATGAAGGCGGCCGGAATTGCGAAAGTCACGCTCAGTATCGGCATCGCGGCCGGCCAGGCGCGCTCGGCAGAGGATATCGCCGCCCTGATGAAACAGGCCGACGGCGCGATGTACGCTTCGAAGCGGGATGGAGCCCGAGAAGGCGAGACACGGAGACGATCCGGATGCCTCATCACTTCCAAGAAAGAATGACGGGCTTTATGCCGGTCTGCAGCGGCCGCTTTGGTCCCGATCAGCCGCGCTTGAGGCGACAGACGGTCGTTTCGCTCGCATCCTGACGGTTGACATCAAAGAGATCGCCGCGGCGGCCCTTGGTCCACCAGACCTTCTCGCGCGCCACATATTTCGCCCCGGAGCCTGAAATCACCGACACGAACAGCGTCGGCCGCCCGTCGATCGGAAGAACGGCGAAATTGTTGCCCGGCAGATTGATGTATTCGACGGCAAGCGGCCTCGGTTCAGCTTCCGCGCTATCGCGGCACTCGTAAGTGACGATGGTGCGTTCGGCTTCACCCGGCAGGTCGAGATCGAGCGGGTGAGCTGGTCCCGCTCCCAGGAGCAGAGGAACGATCAGTCCGCCCAGCGCAAAGCTGCGCCGACGCATTTGCTGTGCATAGGTCGGTGAACGTCGATGGCGCATCAGTCCGTCTCCGGGAAAAAACCTTCGTCGAGGACCTGGTCGATCGTGAACGGACAGGACACGGGGAAGGTCTCCTCGGCAAGGCCCGTTTCGCCCGCGGCCTTGACGCGCGCGACCCGGTATTCCCCATCGAGAATCTCACTCGGAAAGGATTTCAGACTCGGGCTGTCCCTGAGGACCATGCCGATCCGTCGTCTTTGCTCCTCAATCGTGCCGCGCCATCCCGTAGACCGTGCGTCCGGCTGATAGGCCCATTTCAGAAGGTGGATCATCAGAACAAGAACGCGCGACTCGATCTCACGCTTTTCCCATCTTCCCAAGCTCTCCACCTCGTCGACCAGATTCGCGATGTCGAGCGCCGTCCAGCGGCCCTGGCGCAACGCCTCGGCCTGATCTCGTGTCCAGAGGAAGAAATCTCGGTCGTAACCGGTGCCTGCAGCGGTCTCAGAAACGTCGGCCGCGTTCTCGTCATCTGCCAGCGTCTTCAGTTTCGACATCGTTCTTTCCAGTGGCCGTGTGCACCAGTCTGGTGACCTCAGAACAGGAAATAGCGCTGTGCCATGGCGAGTTCCTTGGCCGGCTCGCAGGTCAGGAGATCGCCGTCGGCCCGCACTTCGTAGGTCTCGGGATGGACCTCGATCGTGGGCGTTGCATCATTGAGGATCATCGACGCTTTCGAGATCCCGCCGCGCGTGTTCTCGACGGCCAGGAAAGTCTTGTCGCAGCCGAGCGAATCCCGCAGCTTCTCGTCGATCGCAGCCTGCGAAACGAAGGTGACGCCCGAGGCAGCGATCGCCTTGCCATAGGCGCCGAACATCGGCCGGTAGTGGACCGGCTGCGGCGTCGGGATCGAGGCGTTGGGATCGCCCATCGGGGCGGCCGCAATCGTGCCGCCGAGGATCACCATCATCGGCTTGACGCCGAAGAAGGCCGGATCCCAGAGCACCAGATCGGCGCGCTTGCCCACCTCGATCGAGCCGATCTCCTTCGACATGCCGTGGGCGATCGCCGGATTGATCGTGTATTTCGCCACATAACGCCGGGCGCGGAGATTGTCGTTGTCGCCAGCCTCCTCCTTCAGCCGGCCGCGCTGGCGCTTCATCTTGTCGGCGGTCTGCCAGGTGCGGATCACCACTTCGCCGACGCGGCCCATGGCCTGGCTGTCGGAGGCGATGATCGAGAACGCGCCCATGTCGTGGAGGATGTCCTCGGCCGCGATCGTCTCCTTGCGGATGCGGCTTTCGGCAAAGGCGATGTCCTCGGGAATGGTCGCATCAAGGTGATGGCAGACCATGAGCATGTCGAGATGCTCTTCGAGCGTGTTGACGGTATAGGGCCGGGTCGGATTGGTCGAGGACGGCAAGACGTTCGACAGACCGCAGACCTTGATGATGTCCGGCGCGTGCCCGCCGCCGGCGCCCTCGGTGTGGAAGGCATGGATCGTGCGGCCCTTGAAGGCGTCGACGGTGTTCTCCACGAAGCCCGATTCGTTCAGCGTGTCGGTGTGGATCATTACCTGAACGTCGTAATCGTCGGCGACCGACAGGCAGTTGTCGATCGCAGCCGGCGTCGTGCCCCAGTCCTCATGGAGCTTCAGCGCACAGGCCCCGCCCTTCACCATCTCGACCAGCGGCGCCGGCAGCGAGGCATTGCCCTTGCCGGAAAAGCCGAGATTCATCGGAAAGGCGTCGGTCGACTGGATCATCCGGCCGAGATGCCAGGCGCCGGGGGTGCAGGTGGTCGCCAGCGTGCCATGGGCGGGGCCGGTGCCGCCGCCGAGCATGGTCGTGACGCCGGAAAACAAAGCCTCCTCGATCTGCTGCGGGCAGATGAAGTGGATATGGCTGTCGAAGCCGCCGGCGGTCACGATCTTGCCCTCGCCGGCGATCGCCTCGGTGCTCGGGCCGACGGTGATGGTGACGTCCGGCTGGGTATCCGGATTACCGGCCTTGCCGATGGCGGCGATGCGCCCGTCCCTCAGCCCGATATCGGCCTTGTAGATGCCCGTATGGTCGAGGATCAGCGCATTGGTGATGACGGTGTCGACGGCGCCGTCGGCGCGCGAGTGCTGCGACTGGCCCATGCCGTCGCGGATCACCTTGCCGCCGCCGAACTTCACCTCCTCGCCATAGACGGTCATGTCGCGTTCGACCTCGATGAACAGCTCCGTATCGGCAAGCCTCACCTTGTCGCCGGTGGTGGGACCGAACATGGCCGCATAGGAAGAACGCGAAATCTTGGCTGGCATGGCGTCTCTCTCGTCGAATCCGAACCGTCGATGGCGATTGCGCAGCGCGAGGCCGCAGCGCATGCGCTGCAGCATAGGTCGCAAGGGCTGGCTTGTCTTCACTCAATCGTTTTCGGTGCAAGAGGTTTTGCGCGACGCCTCGAAGTGCCACCTTGAGCGGCATGTTCGGTGAAGGAACGACGATGAGTCTTGCCCGAAAGGCCCGCCCTGCCCTCGCATTGACGGCAATGATCTGTCTCGCCGGCACCGCTCAGGGTCAGCCCTACGATCCCGGTCCGCTGGTCACCGTGCCGGGCTCTTCCATGTCGGGCATGCGGATCGATGGCGCCCCGAAGCTCGATGCACCGCGGGTCGGGAACGCGCCGGTCTTCGGCGATACGGTCGAAGAACGGGCCTATGGCCGAGACTACGACAACAGCTATCTCACGCCGAAAGTGCCGAGAGGCCGCGGGGATGATGACCCGATCGAGTTGCGTGCGACGCAAGGGCGCTCACAGCTCGACGGTGTCAATGCCGGTGCCTTCGCGCGCCAGGGGCCCGAGGCGATCGGCAGAAGTTCGGTCACACGCGGTCGATCGAAGGGATCGCATCGCGCCATCATTCGGCGCTAGGGTTGATCTTGGCCACGAAACGAAGTTTCGCTGCCATGCGTTTCTGAGCGAAGGCCCGCAGGATGGGGCCGTTCTGCCGAGTTGGAGTGACCGATGCGAATGCACAAATTTCCCGTGGCGATGCTGACTCTGGCGATGACCCTGTCGGCGGGGCCAGGCGTTGCCCAGTCCCTTGATACGGGGGGCACGAGCACCCTTCCCTCGACCGGCGGCACCAGCACCATGTCGGGCGGCGATACGGACTTCGGGAGCCCGTCCGGCTTTTCCGACGACGGAATCGAATCTCGGGCGACGCGCGGTTCGTCCGACATCGATTCCGTGGAAGCGGATTCGCTCGCCCGTTCGGACGACATCGGCACCAGTGCCGATACCACGTTCGGCGCCTCCAGCGATTTGCCGGAACTCCGCGCTTCCGATGTCGAAGATCTGAACATCGCGCCGCCGCGACTGGAATCGATGGCCACGCCGCGCGTCGGGATCGATCTCGGCGCCATTCGCCGCGGCCTCAGCGCAGCGCCGTCCGGCACACCTGACGCCCACGGCAATTGACACCCGCGGACCGACGCGACGCCAAGGTGGCTCCCAAGACGCCGCCGAACTGGAGCCGCATGGAGCGCTTGGCATACCGTGACCGCGCATGAGCGCGGTCGTCACGTAGATTCCCGTCAGGTCGCCGAATACCGTTTCCGTTTCCCCGTCATCGGGTTTCTCTCTTCTTTCGGCGAACAAAGCCTATCCAACCGTCCAGGAAACCGGGACCACCTCACTCAAACACGGTACGGCAGGCCGGATCCGTGAGGACTTTATGCATCGATTGTAAATTTGCCTGACAGAAAGCGTCATTATTTCTCGTTTTCCGTCAAAAATTCTTTCCCCTATACCGGTTCGCAGCGCGCATCGCGGTGGGGAGTGGCGGATGTCATCAGCGAAAGGAAATTTGTCGGTTTCCGTTTGGCGGGGCACCGGCACGCAAGGTCGCTATCAGGCGTTCGACGTGCCGGAGGAGGACAATCAGACGATCCTCGACATCGTCTCCTGGATTCAGCAGAATCTCGACCCGACCTTGTCCTACCGCTTCGCCTGCCGTGTGGGCATGTGCGGCTCCTGCGCGATGATGGTCAACGGCAAGCCGCGCTGGACCTGCCGCACCCATGTGCGCAAGGTCGCCGAGAACGGACGCATCGAAGTCGGTCCGCTTCGCAACCTGCCGGTCGTCAAGGATCTGGCGACCGACATGGACCCGTTCTTCGACAAATGGGTCGAAGCCGAGGGACGCTTTCATCCGACCCGTACGCGCGCAGACCCGATCGAGACGATCGATCCGGAGAGTTCGTCCCGCAAGGTCGCGGATGCGGGGATCGAATGCATCAATTGCGCAGTCTGTTTCGCTGCCTGCGACACGGTGACTGCGAATTCCGATTATCTCGGCCCTGCCGCGCTCAATCGGGCCTGGACGCTTCTGAATGACGCGAAGGATGGCGACCGTGGCGGTGTGCTCGACGCCGTTTCGGGGTCAGGCGGCTGTCACAACTGCCATTCGCTCGGCTCCTGCGCTGCCTACTGCCCGAACGAGCTGTCGCCGATCACAGCGATCGCCGGGCTGAAGCGCGAAACTGCCCGCTCCTTTTTCCGGAAAGGACGGTGAGACGATGATCGGGCTCAAGCTCTACATGCTGCAGCGGCTGTCCGCGATGGTGATGGCGCCGCTCGTTCTCGGCCACATCGCGGTGATGATCTACGCCATCCAGGGCGGGCTCTCGGCCGCCGAAATCCTCGGCCGGACGCAGGGCAGTCTCGCCTGGGCGCTGTTCTACGGCACCTTCGTCCTCGCCGTTTCCGTTCATGCAGCGATCGGCGTTCGGGTCATCCTCGCCGAGACGATCCTGAAGCACAGGCACGCCCTCGACGGCCTCACCCTGGCGATCGGGTCCGGCCTCGCCGCCTTGGGACTTTACGCCGTCTATGCGGTGACCGCGTCATGATGATCCGTCCCCATCGCAACCACCCGCTCTGGCTCGCCTTCTTCCTCCATCGCGTCTCGGGGCTTGCCCTCGCCCTGTTCCTGCCCGCCCATTTCTACGTGTTGGCGCTGGCCCTCACGGCGCCGCAACGGCTCGACGGGTTTCTCGCCTGGACGTCGCACCCGCTGGTGAAGATCGCAGAATTCGGCCTCGTCTTTCTGCTCGCGATCCATTTCTTCGGCGGATTGAGGATCCTGGCGCTCGAATTCCTGCCCTGGAGCGCGCCGCAGAAATCGCTCGCCGCGGCTGCCATCGCAGGGGCCTTCTTCCTCTCCACCACATTCTTCCTGCAGGCGGTCTGACATGGGCGGGCGCTTCTCCATCGAAAAGCACGACACCGACATCCTGATCCTCGGATCGGGGGGCGCGGGCCTCTTCGCTGCGCTTCACGCCCAGGCGGCCGCACGGCCGGGCACGAAGATCACCCTCGCGGTGAAGGGCCTCATCGGCAAATGCGGCTGCACCCGCATGGTCCAGGGTGGCTACAATGTCGCGCTCGGCGGCGGCGACAGCGTCGAGCGGCATTTCATGGACACGATCCAGGGTGGCAAGTGGCTGCCCAACCAAGACATGGCCTGGAAGCTCTGCGAGCAAGCGGTGGTGCGCATCCGCGAACTCGAGAACGAGATCGGCTGCTTCTTCGATCGCAATGCCGACGGCACGCTCCACCAGAAGGCCTTCGCCGGTCAGACGGCCGACCGCACGGTTCACAAGGGCGACCTCACCGGCATCGAGATCATCAACCGACTGATGGAGCAGGTGCTCGCCCGGCCGATGGAGAAGCTGCAGGAGCATCGCGCGGTCGGCCTCGTCCCGACGCGGGACGGCTCGGCGCTCTCCGGCGTCCTCTTCATCGACATGCGCACGGGGCGCTTCCGCTTCGTCCGGGCCAAGGCCGTCCTCATGGCGACCGGCGGCGGTCCGACCATGTACAAGTACCACACGCCGTCCGGCGACAAGACGATGGACGGTCTCGCCATGGCGCTGCGTGCGGGCCTGACCCTGCGCGACATGGAGATGGTCCAGTTCCACCCGACAGGGCTTCTTGCGGGCGACCACACGCGGATGACGGGAACGGTGCTGGAAGAAGGTCTTCGCGGTGCCGGCGGCCAGCTGCTCAACAGCCGCGACGAACGCTTCATGTTCGATTACGACCGGCTCGGCGAGCGGGCCACCCGCGACGTGGTCAGCCGCGGCATCTATGCCGAAATGCGCAAGAACAACACGTCGAAGAACGGCGGCGTCTACATCTCCATGTCCCATCTGGGGCCGGATCTGGTGCGCCAGAAGTTCAAGGGCATGGTCAAGCGCTGCGCCGACAGCGGCTTCGATCTTGCCGCCGGCAAGGTCGAGGTCGTGCCGACAGCCCACTATTTCATGGGCGGCGTCGTGGTCGACCCGGACACGCGCACCGGCCTCGAAGGCCTCTATGTCGCGGGCGAGGATGCCGGCGGGGCCCATGGCTCGAACCGGCTCGGCGGCAATGGCGTTGCCAATTCAACCGTCTATGGCGGCGTCGCCGGGGACACGATGGGCGCCGATGTCAGCATGATGGGCAGCCATCGCGATCCCGATCCGGCGATCCTCGAAGCCGAGGTCGAGCGAGCGACTGCGCCATTCTCCAAACGCCCCGGCAATGTCCAGAATCTCAGGCGTCGCCTTCAGGAGGTGATGTGGGACCATGTGGGCGTCATGCGCACCGAGGCCGGGATCCTGCGGGGGCTGAAGGGCATTGCCGAGGTCTCGGACGAATTGGCCGAGACGGGCGTCCCCGATGGCGATCTCGCCTTCAATCTGACCTGGCACGACTGGCTCAATCTCAGATCACTCTGCGACATTTCCGAAGTCATCGCCATGGCGGGCCTTGAGCGCGAAAACTCCCGCGGCGCGCATTATCGCGAGGATTTCCCTGAGACCGGTGATCTGGAGCGGTCCTATTTCACCACGGCACGCCAGAAGAACGGCGAGCTCGTGGTCGACCGCGCGCCGGTCGAATTCACCATCGTGCGTCCCGGCGGAAGCATCCTGCCGGAAGGCGAGCCCGAGACTCTTCTCAAAGCGGCCGAGTGAGGCGGAATGATTGCGATCGACACCATTCAGGAGACGGCGGAGCGGCTGATGGAAAAGGCCGCCATCGAGATCCCGCAGGATTATCTCGACGGCCTGAGAACCATGGCCGACACCGAGGACGGCGACCTTTCCTCCTTCGTTCTCCAGGCGATGCTGGAGAATTACGAGGCCGCCAAGCAGGATCGCCGGGCCATGTGCGGCGACACCGGCTGCCCGCGCTGGTACGTCAAGATGGGCAACGAGGCGCGGATCGAGGGCGGCCCGATCGCGCTGGAAGCGGCCCTGCGCCGCGCCACCGCCAAATCGACCAACGACATCCCGCTCAGGCCGAACCGGGTGCATCCGCTCTGGCGGACCGACCATGACAACAATGTCGGCATCGGCGCGCCGGAGATCGAATACGGCTTCGAGCCCGACGGGGAATGGATCGATCTCGTCACCGTCCACAAGGGCGGCCTGTTCGGCACCGACTACCGCATGCTGTTTCCCTCCGACGGCATCGAGGGGATCAAGCGCTTCTTTCTCGACAGTCTCGTCGCCTTCGGCAAGCGGGGCCTGGCCTGCCAGCCGGCGATCATCGGCATCGGTCTCGGCGGTTCGAAGGACACCTGCATGGTGCTCGGCAAGCGGGCCGCCTGCCTTCGGACCGTCGGCAGCCGCAATTCCGATCCGCGCATCGCCGCCATGGAGGACGAGTTCAAGGAACTCGGCAATTCCATCGGCATGGGCGCCATGGGCTTCGTCGGCAAGTCGATGGTCGTCGATTGCAATATCGAGGTCGGCTACTGCCACACCGGCGGCATGCAGATGAGCGTCCACGCCTTTTGCCTGTCCTCGCGCCGGGCCGTCGCCCGCATCCATGCGGACGGGCGGGTGGAATACCGCACCGACCCCGAATGGTTCACCGATTATCAACGCCGGGAGACCGTCGAATGGACACCGCCCCAAAGCCTCAGCAAGTCCGCCTGAGCACGACGCCATCCCGAGCGGATCTCGAAGCCCTCAAGATCGGCGACATCGTCTATCTCGACGGGCTCCTCTACACGGCTCGCGAAGGCGTCTACAAGAAGGTCTGCGAGGAAGGTTCGGACCTGCCTCTTGATCTGCCAGCAGAGAGCGCGGCGAACTTTCATTGTTCGCCCGCCGCGACGGTCAATCCGGACGGCAGCTTCAACATGGGCGCCGTCACCGCCACGGCTTCCTTCCGTTTCTCCAAGTGGATCGGCCCCTGGATCGAGCGCTCCGGCGCCCGCATCATCATCGGCAAGGGAGGCATGACCTCGAAGGACTATCGCGAGCACTTCGTGCCGAACGGGGCGATCTATCTGACGACGGTCGGCTACGGCACGGGCGCCCTGCTCGGCCGAGGCATCAAGCAGGTGAAGGCCGTCCACTGGAACAAGGAACTGGGTCTCGCCCAGGCCATGTGGGTGATCGAGGCCGAGAACATGGGCCCCTTCATCGTCGACGGCGATCTCGCAGGAAACAGCCTCTTCGAGCGAGAGAATGCGCGTATCGCGGCCAATCTCGACAAGGTCTACGAGGGCACCCGCCCGGCCGTCCTGCGTCGCTTCGGCGAGACGGACGACCGGAGCGACGAAGTCATCGGCTGATCAACGATCGCAAAAAAGGACGGCGCCGATCGTTTCGATGGGCGCCGAAGATTTGCCCACAGGAGAGACCATGTTCGTCGATGAGCGCATCTACACGCTTCATGCCGGCAAGGTGCCGACCTTCCTCAAGCTGTACGAGGAGGAAGGCATGGCGGTGCAGACCCGCATTCTCGGCAAGATGGTGGGCTACTATTTCACCGATGTCGGACCGCTGAACCAGATCGTCCACATGTGGGGCTATGAAAGCCTCGACGACCGCTACGAACGGCGGAAGGCGCTGCAGGCATCGCCGGAATGGCAGGCTTATGCCGAAAAGATGCGCCCCCTCGTCACCCACGTGGAAAACAAGATCCTCGTTCCCGCGCCCTTCTTCGAGGTCCCGTAAGCCAAGGCTGACCTTTTTTTTCGACCAAGCGGCGACTCCCAGTCCGCCCGTCACGGTTTCGGCCGCATGACTGCCGGCAGTTCCAGGCTCTGGTCCCTGACGATCTCCAGAACCCGGTGGTGGAACTCGACGATCGCCCGACTTTTCACACTGTCCGCGCGATAGGCGATCCCGAGCTTGCGGATGAGCGGTTCGGAGCCCGGCAAGGGCAGGTGTTTGAGCGGCAGCGGCGTCAGGGCCACAAACGGTCGAGGCGCGATCGAGACGCCGAGATTGAACAGAACCATTGAGGAGATCGATTCCAGATTCTCCAGCTCCATCGCTTCGCGAACGATGATACCGTGGTCCTGGAGCCACTGCTCGATATCGGCGCCCACCACCGCACTGCGGGTGAAGCGGATGAAGGGTCGGGTCTGCAGGAGCTCGAGCGCATCCGAACTCTCGGTCTCCTGCGAGACGAGAACCTTCATCGGTTCGTCGACGATGTCCAGCCAGGCGAAGTTGCGTGGGAGGAGCCGCGGTTTGGAGACTATCGCAAGGTCGAGGGTGCCCCGCTCGATCTGCTGGATCAGCGGGATCGTCAGGCCCGGCACCACGCTGACATTGAGCCTCGGATAATCCCGTTTCAGGCGCGCGATGGTCATCGGCACCATGGCGTTGAGGGTCGTGGAGACCGCCCCGACGCTGAGGACCCCCGAGAGGCCGGTATCGCCGAGGACCGACGGGACGATGCCATCATAGGCGGCGACGACCTCCCGCGCTCGCGCGACGAGCGCCCGCCCCGTCGGCGTCAATTCCGGCGTACGCTTCGTTCGGTCGAAGATCTTGACCCCCCACTCCTCTTCGAGCCCGCGCATCTGCTGGCTGACGGCGGCGTGGGTAAGAAAAACCGCGTCGGCGGCGGCCGTGAAGGTGCCGCGTTCCTCGATCGCGATGAGCGTTTTCAGCACACGAATGGTCATTTCGCCCCTTGAATTATGTAAGCCAGATTATCGAAAAGCGTTAGAATTTGTGCCTTTCGTATAAACTATCTTTCCAATATCGTTTCTAAACAAGCCATAGAGAGCGGGTGAAATCCTGCCGGGCCAGGGGAGGAAAGTTCAAAAGATGCGACACTCGTCCTTTTCAGCTTCTGGCAGCGCACATGACCCGTCGCGTCGGCCGATCGATCGGAACGGGGCGCTGTCGCCGTTGAAAGGCCTGCCGTGCTGACGCGGGTCGAAACGAAAGCCGACGAGGGAAAAGCGGGCGAGACCAAGTCGCGTGGCGCCGACCTTCTGGTCCGCATGCTGAGTGCAGCCGGCGTGACGAGAATCTACAGCCTGTCCGGCAATCAGATCATGCCGGTCTACGATGCCTGCATCGATGCCAACATCGAGATCGTGCATACGCGCCATGAGGCCGCGGCCGTGTTCATGGCCGATGCCCACTCGCAGCTTACGGGCAGCCTCGGCGTTGCGCTGGTGACAGCCGCACCGGGAGCCATGAATGCCCTCGGCGCACTCTACAGCGCGCGCACCTCCGAAAGCCCGGTCCTTCTTCTGACAGGCGATTCGTCGGTCTCGCAGGACGGCATGGGTGCCTTCCAGGAACTCGATCAGGTTTCCATCATCCGGCCGCTCGTGAAGTCGTCGCGGCGGCCGGGAAGCGCCGAAGACCTTCGCGAAGCGCTGGCCGAAGCGGTCCGGACCGCCTTGTCGGGCCGTCGCGGACCGGCCCATATCGCCCTTCCCTTCGACGTTCTGGAATCCGACGCGACGCCCGAGACGATCGATCCACATCTGTTCAATGTTGAGGATGAGGTAGGTCGAGCCGAGGATCGCGCGTTCGTTCTCGACGCCGTCAAGCGCGCCGAGAGACCACTCGTCCTCTGCGGTCCGAGCCTTTCGACCACTCGCCGGGGTGATCTTGCCGAACGGCTGGCCGACAAACTCGACGCGCCCGTCCTGGTGATGGAGAGCCCGCGAGGCCTGAAAGACCCGTCTCTCGGCGCTGTCGCATCGGTCCTGCCCGAGGCGGACCTCATCGTCTCGCTGGGCAAACCGATCGACTTCACGCTCGGCTTCGGAAAGCCCGCGGCTTCCGACTGTCGCTGGATCGTCCTCGATCCGGACTCCGCCGAGATCGACCGCGCGGCCCGCAATCTTGGCGATCGTCTGTCGCATTCCCTTGTCATGGATGCCCGACCCTTCGCCGAAGCGCTCATCGCGGACTCATCACACCAACCGGACGCGGCTCGGAAAGACTGGCGCGAGACGGTCGCGCAGGCCGTCAGCGCCCGCACCGAACCCGGCGACGAAGAGCAACCCGGCACCCGCATTCCCCCGCAGGCCCTGACCGCAGCCGTCCAGCGCAGGTTGGACAAGGCTTCGGAGAGCGTCGTCGTCTGCGACGGCGGAGAGTTCGGACAGTGGGCGCAGGCGGGAACGCGCGGCACCAGGCGCATCGTCAACGGTGTCTCCGGGGCGATCGGCGGCGCACCCTGCTACGCCCTTGCAGCCAAGCTCGCCCGGCCGGATGCGACGGTGTATGCCCTCATGGGCGACGGAACGGTCGGCTTTCACCTCGCCGAGTTCGAAACGGCGGCCCGGGAAGGCGCCGCTTTCGTTGCGGTCGTCGGCAACGACATGTGCTGGAATGCCGAGCATCAGATCCAACTCCGCCAGTACGGCGCCGATCGCCTGATCGGCTGCCATCTGTCGGACGCCCGCTATGATCTCGCCGTGGCAGCCCTCGGGGGCCATGGCGAGTACGTCACAGACCTCGCCGATCTCGACGCCGCTCTCGCGCGGGCCGAAGCATCGGGCACGGTCGCCCTGGTCAATGTCCTGATCGAGGGGCGTCCGGCACCCAGCGGCGCCGGGCACTGAGGAGCAGTCATTTCGCGGCGTGACGGTATTCGACGCCGCGGGCAATCGCCGAACTCCGATGGAGCGCGGCCTTCGGATCGCTTCGCCTTGGGAGGGGCGGCCACCCGGAGATCGAATACCACGAGAAAACGGGAGGACCCTATGAAACTGAAATCACTCGCCATGGCCTTCGGCCTTGCAGCAACCGCGCTGAGCGCGGCGCCTGCTCTTGCGGAATATCCCGAGCGGCCGGTCCAGATCGTCATTCCTTACGGTCCGGGCGGCGCGACCGATCTTTCGGCCCGCGCGCTCGCAACGGCTCTCGGCTCTCAGTCAGAACAGCCCTTCGTGCTGGTCAACCGGACAGGTGCCGGCGGCGCGACCGGCTCGGCGGCAGTCGCCAATGCGGAAGGCGACGGCTACACCGTCCTTGCCGCCCGCGTCGGCTCGCACACGGTCAATCCGGCCATGAAGGCGAACCTGCCCTACAAGCTCGAGGATTTCCGCTTCGTCGGGGTCTACGAGATCAATCCGGTGGTCTGCGCGGTTTCCGCGAATTCCGACATCGAGACGATGGACGATCTCGTCGCCATGGCGAAGGACGACCCGGCGGCCGTGCGCTATTCCTCCTCCGGCGTCGGCTCGATGCTGCAGATCGCAGCGGCGATGGTGCTCGATTCCTTCGGCGTCGAGAATGTTCGCGAGGTAACCCATCTGCCGCTTGCCGGCGGCGGCGAAGCCGCGCTGGCGGTGTACCAGGGCACAGCGACCTTCGTTTGCACCAATTCGTCGGCGCTCGCGAGCTTCGTCAAGAACGGCCAGCTTCGCCCCATCCTTGTCACGACGGCCGAGCCGTTGGAAGGCTTCGACGCGCCCACCGCCGCATCGCTCGGCCACGAGGATCTGGAAGCGCTCGTTGGCTGGACAGGGATCGCCGGGCCGGATGACATGCCCGACGAGGCTGCCGAACAGTGGCGCAGCTGGCTCGCCGAAGCGGTGAAGGACGAGACCTTCCTCAACTTCATGAAGCAGGCTGGATCGAAGATTGATCTGATGTCGCCAGAAGAATCCCTCGAATTCGTCAACAACCAGTACCAGACCTTCTCGCGGCTCGTCGAAGACCTGGGCCTGCGCGTCGAGTAGTCACGGACGTTGAGAAGAAGAGCGTCCCGCATCGGGCGCTCTTCTTCGCTTCGCATCGCAGCGACTGGCTCAACGCGGAGAAAGGGAAAGGCTTCATGCTCTCGCGCCGCATCGAGTTCGTGCTCTCGGCATTTATCGTCGTCTTCGGACTGCTCCTCTGCTTCGTCGCCATCCCGCTCGGCGTCGACACGCCGTCATCCATGCGGTCGATCCTTCTGTCACCGGCCTTCTGGCCGACGATTCTCGCGGTCGGCCTGACCGCCGCGGGCGTCCTCCTCGGTATCGCCCAGTTGCGTCGCAAGCGTGAGGATGTCGGCGACGTCTTCGAGCCGCTCGTCGGCTCCGAGATCCTCCGCCTTGTCGGCTTCGTCGTTCTCGCGGTGATCTATTTCGAGGCGATCGCCTTCATCGGGATGGTCTGGGCGTCGGTGCTGGCCTTCGCCGCCTTCGTCTTTCTGACCGGAGCACCGAACAAGATCATCGGACTGGCCGCCGCTCTGATCCTGCCGATCCTCCTCTTCGCCTTCTTCTACCATGTGGCGGGGGTCAACATCCCGCAAAGCGACGTCCTGAGGCTGCCATGACCCTGATGGACCAGATTGGGATGGGCTTTGGGCTCGTTGCCCAATGGCAGAGCGTTGGCTACCTCGTCCTCGGCGTCACGATCGGCGTCATCGCCGGCGCCATTCCAGGCATGTCGGCCGTGATGGCCGTGGCGCTCACTTTGCCCTTCACCTTTTCACTTCAGCCGATCTTCGGCATCCTGCTGCTCCTCGGCGTTTACAAGGGCGGTGTCTTCGGCGGCTCGATACCGGCCATCCTGATCAAGACGCCGGGAACGCCCGCTTCCTCGGCGACCACCATCGACGGCTATCCGCTGGCGGAGAAGGGACAGGCCGGCAAGGCGCTCGACATGGCGCTCTACGCGTCCTGCATCGCCGATCTCGTCTCCAATCTCGCTCTCATCCTCTTCGCGGGCTGGCTCGCTTCCTTCGCGCTGCAATTCGGCCCGCCGGAGTTCTTCACCCTCATTCTCTTCTCCCTGACCATCATCGCAGGCGTCTCCGGCGACAGCCTTCTGAAGGGCTGCGTCTCCGCCATCCTGGGCCTTCTCCTCGCGACCGTGGGTCTCGATCTTGTCTACGGCACCGATCGCTTCATCTTCGGCTCGGCCAACCTGATGGGCGGTCTCAACTTCATTGCCGTCCTGATCGGTCTCTTCGCGATCCCCGAGATTTTCGCCTATGTGCGAAATCCCAAGGAGATCGATGGAGACGTGCGCAAGCTCGGCCATGTCCATCTGAGCTTCACCGAATTCCGACATTCCTTGAAGTCGATCATCCGAGGCTCCTTCATCGGCGTCATACTCGGCGCCATTCCGGGGATCGGCGCGGCGCCGGCCGCCTTTGTTTCCTATTCGGAAGCACGGCGCAATTCGCCCAATCGCGCCAATTTCGGCAAGGGCGAGGTGGAAGGCGTCGCGGCGGCCGAGGCCGGCAATAACGGCGTTGCCGGCGCGACGCTCATTCCGCTGCTTGCTCTTGGCGTGCCGGGAGACGTGACGACCGCGATCATCATCGGCGCCTTCATGATCCACGGGCTGCAGCCGGGCCCCATGATGTTCGCCACGAATGGCGATATCATCTACGCCATCTTCATCGGCCTCGTCCTGTCCTCCGTCATTCTCTTGCTCGTAGGCGGGGCGGCGATCCGCGGTTTCCGCTATATCGCGGACGTGCCCCGCTACGTTCTTCTGCCGAGCGTCCTTGTCCTCTCGGTCTACGGTGTCTTCGCCGTCAACAATTCCGTCTTCGACGTCGGGGTGATGTTTGCGATCGGAGCGATCGGTTATGGCATGCTGCTCCTGCGCATCCCGGCAGCCCCCTTCGTCATCGCCTTCATTCTCGGGCCGCTTCTGGAAAACAATTTCCGGCAGTCGCTCCTGATGTCGCAGGGTTCGCTCGACATTTTCGTCCGCGGGCCGATCACCTGGTTCTTCTGGAGCCTCACACTGCTCGCCGTCGCGGTCATCATCCGCCAGACACTTCAGGCCAGCAGGGAGAGAGCCGTTCTCACCCCGTTGGGGACGCCCTCTGCAATGTCCTCGTCCGGGACGCGGCCTGCGGAATGAATGCCATCGACCCTTTCGATCCGGCATCCCTTGCGCTTCTGGTGGCGATCTTCGTCGCCGGCGGCATGGTCAAGGGGGCCCTCGGTTTCGGTCTGCCATTGACGACGATGGCGATCCTGCCGTTCTTCGTACCCGTCGACTTCGCGCTTGCCGTCAATGCGCTGGTGCTGCCCTTCACCAACATCGCGCAGTTCATCCAGGCCAAACGCATGCGCGAGACGATCTACCGGTTTCGCCTCGTGTTGCTGGGTGTGGCTTTCGGCGTGCCTGTCGGCGCCATGCTCGTCAGCCGGATTTCCGACAGTGCGCTTCTCATCGCGCTCGGTGTGTTCGTGCTTCTCTTCGTCGGTCTGACGTTGACCAGGCCAGCCCTTGCCATCGCCGCACCGGCGGAACGCCCGGTCGGACTGGGCGTCGGTGTCGCGGCCGGCATCGTCGGAGCGCTGACGACGGCGAACGGTCCTCTGTTCGTGATGTATCTTGTCGGCCTGAAGGTCGACCGCAAGCTCTTCGTTTCGACCCTCAGCCTTCTCTTCATCGTTTCCGGAGTGCTGATCTCCGGGACCTTCGTGGCGGCCGGGCTCATCGACACGACACGTCTCGCCATCAGCGCCCTGTGCATTCCGGCGTCCCTCGCCGGGATGGCAGCCGGCAATGCGATCGGCGATCGCATCTCCGCCGACCGGTTCCGGCTGGCCGTCCTCCTGTTTCTCGCATTTCTCGCAGTGAACCTGATCCTGACCGGCGCAGCTGAACTCTGATCGGGTGCCCTTTATTGGACCGGATCACCTCGCATGTGGGTCCGACGGTTCAGGTCGACCGGTCACACAGGGCCGGCCAGGGGCGAACGTTTCCGCTCGAGATAGCGGCCCGCCCGCGCCGCTTCCGTCAATTCTCCCGCCTCAAGGACGACCTTGCCTCCGCGGATGATCGTCGTCGGCCATCCGGTGATCGCCAAGCCCTCATAGGGCGAATAGTCGGACGCGTCGTGGAGATCGGCGTGACGGATCGTGCGGGTCTCGTTGGGGTCCCAGATCGCGAGGTCGGCATCCGCTCCGATGGCAATGGTGCCCTTTCGCGGGTAAAGACCATAGGTCTTGGCGTGGTTGGTCGACGTCAGCGCCACGAAGCGCGGCAGATCGATCCGGCCCTTCATCACGCCTTCCGAGAACAGGATCGGCAGGCGTGTCTCGATGCCCGGAATGCCATTGGGGATATGGCGGAAATTCTCCCGGCCCTTCGGGTTCAGCTTGCCGTGATCGTCCTCGTAGCGAAACGGGCAATGGTCGGAGGAATAAAGATCGAAGACGCCGCGCTCGATCCCCTCCCAGCAGGCGACCTGGCTTTCCTTGTCGCGGGGCGGCGGTGAGCAGACGAACTTCGCACCCTCCCAGTCCATGCCGTCGAGATCCTCGGCCGTCAGCATCAGATATTGCGGGCAGGTCTCGCCGATCACCTTCCGGCCGCGGCGGCGGGCGCGCTCGATCTCCTCCATCGACTCGCGATTGGAGACGTGAACGATGACGAGCGGCGTGTCGACGATCTCGGCAAGCGAGAGCGCGCGATGGGTGGCTTCGCGTTCGGCCGCGATCGGCCTTGTGGTCGCGTGCGACTTCGGCTCGACGCGCCCTTCCGCCTCGTGGACGCCGACGAGATAACGGATCGCATCCTCGTTCTCGCAATGGACCATGACGAGCGCGCCAGTGCGCCGGGCCGTGTCGAGAACGCCGAGGATCTGCGCGTCCGACAGGCGAAGATCCTCATAAGTCATGAAGACCTTGAGCGAGGTGTAGCCGTCTTCGACCAGGGCCGGCAGCTCCTGGCCGAGCACCTGGGCGCTCGGGTCTGAGACGATCATGTGGAAGCTGACGTCGGTGTAGCAATTGCCCTCGGCGAGCGCGTGATAGTCCTTCAGCGCCGCCCGGAGCCCCTCCCCCTTCCGCTGCAGACAGAAGGGCATGATCGTCGTGTTGCCGCCGAAGAGCGCCGAGCGCGTGCCGCTCTCGAAATCGTCCGCCATGACGATCCCCTCGCCCGAGGGCTGGGAGATATGCACATGGCTGTCGATGCCGCCGGGCAGGACATAGCGGCCGGAAGCACCAACCGTTTCGGCCGACGGACCCAGATCGCGGCCGATCTGGACGATCACACCGTCCTTAACGGCCACGTCGGCTTCGAAGACGTCGGAGGCGGTGGCGATCGTGCCGCCGCGGATCAGGAGATCGAACATGTCGCCCCTCCCGTTCAAAGGCTGGGTTCGAGGGCGGCGATCAGGCGGTCGACCTCCTCGAGTGTGTTGTAGTGAACCATCGACACGCGGACGACGCCGTTCCGGTCCATCAGGCCGAGGTCGTCGATCAGCCGGTAGGCGTAGAAATGACCGTGGCGGATGCCGACCTTGGCCGGGTCCACGGCCTCGACGACGGCCTTTGAACCCCGGTCCTCGACGGTGAAGCTGACGGTAGCGACCCGGTCCTCGATCGCGCTGGAGCGGCGCCCGATGATGCGCACGGAGTTGCGGCTTTCCAGAAAATCCATGAGACGCGCGGTGATCGCCCGCTCCTGCTCGGCAATGTCGGCAAAGCCCGCCTCGATGGCAGCGCGCCCCTCGCCAGCGCCGGCCTTTCGGCCGAGTTCCTCGACATAGTCGACGGCGCCGATCGCCCCGTAGGCGCATTCGTAATTGATGTTGCCGGGCTCCAGCTTGTGGGGCACGGAATCCTTGGAAAAGAAGAAGTGGTAGATGTTGTCGAGCTCGCGGAGCTTGTCCTTGCGGCCCCACATCACCGCGAAATGCGGTCCGAACACCTTGTAGCTCGAAAAGACGTAGTAGTCCGCGCCGAGCGTCTGCATGTCGAGCGCACGGTGGGGCGCGTAGGCGACGCCGTCGACGCACAACTCGGCCCCCGCCGCATGGACGATCTCGGCGATCTCGGGGATCGGATTGATGGTGCCGAGAATATTGGAGGCGTGGGTGACGCAGACGAGCTTGGTGCGCTCGCTGATCAGACTCTTCAGCCCGTCGAGTTCCAGTTCGAAGGTCTCCGGATTGCAGCGCCAGAATTTGACGACGACCCCGCGCGCTTCGTGCTTCAGCCACGGCCCGATATTGGCCTCGTGATCAACGTTGGTGACGATGATCTCGTCGCCCGGCTGCAGCCGTCCGACCATCGCCTCGGACAGATAGCGAAGGAGCGCCGTGGTGGAGGCGCCCATGACGATTTCGGACGGGTCGGCATTCATGTAGTGGGCATAGGCCTTGCGCGCTTCGCGCACCCGCTCGGTCGACTTCAGGCTCGGCGCGTAGCTCGCCCCGGTCTGCACGTTCGAGGTCAGGAGATAGTCCGAGACCCGCTCCGCCACGCGGGCGAGCGTCTGGCTGCCGCCGGCATTGTCCATGAAGGCCCATTCGCCGGCGAGCGCCGGGAACTGGCTGCGGACGAAATCAAGATCGAGTGCCATCTGTCATGCCTTTGTCGTCGCACACTGCCGCGGCCCGCAAGGGCGCGGCAGCACAATGTGGTTCAATGGTTGAGCACCGCGTCTAGGAAGGCCCTGGCGCGCTCGCTCGAAGGGTTGGTGAAGAATATGTCCGGATCGGCGATTTCCTTGATCTCGCCGGCCTCCATGAACACGATGCGATCGGCGATCTTGCGCGCGAACCCCATCTCGTGGGTGACGAGAAGCATGGTCGTGCCGCCATCGACGAGACCGCGAATGACGTCGAGGACTTCCCCCACCATCTCCGGATCGAGCGCCGAGGTGGGCTCGTCGAAGAGCAGGATATGCGGCTCCATGGCGAGCGCCCGGGCGATGCCGACGCGCTGCTGCTGACCGCCGGAGAGCTGGATCGGATATTTGTCGGCCTGCTCGCCGATGCCGACCCGTTCGAGCAGGGTCCGCGCACGCTTGCGCGCGGCGTCCCAGGACATCTTGCGCACCCTCACCGGCCCGAGTGCGACATTGTCGAGGACGGTGAGGTTGGGGAAGAGGTTGAAGGCCTGGAAGACCATGCCGACTTCCTCACGCACCTGGCGCAGGGCGCGGCCTTCCTCGACGCGGATGCCGTCGACGATGATTTCACCGTCTTCGTAGGTCTCGAGCAGGTTGATGCAGCGGATCAGCGTGGATTTGCCCGAACCGGAGGGGCCGAGCAGCACGACGACCTCCCCTGTAGCCACCTCGAGATCGACGCTCTTCAGCGCCTCGAACTTGCCGAAGCGTTTGGTGACGCCGCGCATCTGGATGATCGGTTTATCTTCGATCTTGGCCATCAGCGCCTCGCGGAGCGGCCGAGCCGCTTTTCGAACACCGCGACGAGACGCACCAGCGGCAGAAGGAGAATGAGATAGAGGATCGCGGCGCCGATCAGCGGCGTCGGGTTGGCGGCCAGCGCCTGGGCCTGTGTCGCCTGTTTCAGAAGATCCGGCATCGCGACGACGGAGGCGAGCGCGGTGTCCTTCATGACGTTGATCGAATTGTTGGTGAGCGGCGGAACGACGATCCGGATCGCCTGGGGCAGGATCACATCGCGCATCAGGTCGAAGGTCGACAGGCCGATCGATTGCCCGGCCTCGAACTGGCCGCGCGGGATCGCCTCGATGCCGGCGCGATAGATCTCAGCCGTATAGGCGCTTGAGATCATGGTCAGCGCCGTCGCGGCGGAGGCGAAGGGGGAGAGACGTATCCCCAGAAACGGCAAGGCATAATAGACGATGACAAGCCAGACGAGAACGGGAATGGCCCGGAACACATCGACATAGCCGATCACTAGGAAGCGGATCGGTGCCGCACCGTAAAGCCGCCCCATTGCGAGGACGAGCCCGCCGATCAGACCGAGGACGATCGACAGGAATCCGAGCGCGATCGTCCGCCACAGGCCTTCCAGAAGAAGTGGCATGTAGCGGACGAGAACGTCGATATTGAAGAATGTGGAGACGATGTCCATCGGCAGCGCGATCTGACCTTCGGTCGAACGAGTGAGCGGCCGCCCGACAAGATTCGGGCGGCCGCACGTTAATCAGGTCCGGTCAGACCCTTACGATTTCGGCTGCGGCATGTCGCGCTTTTCGACCGTGCTGGTCGTGTCTTCGGGAGCTGAACCGAACCACTTTTCGTGAAGGTCGGCGATGTAGCCCTCGTCCTTCAGCGTATCGAGGACCTCGTTGACCTTCCCGGCAAGTTCGGAGTCCTTGGCGAACATCATCGAATACTGCTCGCCCGTGGTCAGCCGCTCGACGACCTCCATGTCCGGCTTGTCACGCAGATAGTAGGCAACGGCCGGAATGTCGGAGACGTAGCCGTCGATGCGGCCGGCCTGGAGGTCGAGCATCGCAGGGTTCAGACCCTCGTAGCGGCGGATCTCCGTAAGGCCCCAGTCGCTCTCGCGCTCCGTGGCATACATGTCGCCCGTCGAGCCGGTATCGACACCGACGACCTTGCCATCGAGGTCTTCCTGGCTCTTGACGTCGGAATCGGTGCGCGCAGCGAGCGACTGATCACTGTCGTAATAAGGCTGGGCGAAGGAAACGGATTCCAGCCGCTCGTCGGTGATGGTGATCGAGGAGATCGCGACGTCGATCCGGCCCGACTGCACGGCCGAGAACAAGCCGTTGAACGGGATATTCTGGATGTCGACCTCGTCATAGCCGAGACGGTCGGCGACCTCCTTCAAGAGTTCCACCTCGAAACCGACGATCTCGCCGTTCTCGTCCTGGAACTCCCACGGCACGTTGCCGACATTGGCGCCGGCCGTGAGCGTCTCGGCCAGGGTCGGCGTCGAAACCAGTGCGCCGAAGGCGACCGTGGCGGCGAAAAACGATTTTCCAATCATGCGTTTGTCCTTCGTGTCAGGGTGCAGTCTGGGAAAGTTGTGTGGTCCGTGTCGAGACTCGCTGCATGCTCAGGCAGCACGCTGCCTCTTTTTTCTGCATGCAGTTTTATGGTCTAAGTGTATGCACTTTTGACGGACGTTGAAAAGGCCCGCGCCGGATTATTTTCGTTCACCCGTCGCGCAGGCATGCACCATCGCCCTCGCGTCCGGTGAGGCCGGGCGAGCCGCGAAAAGATACAGAGCTTGTCCCCGCAGAAGTGGATCAGCCCGGAATGAAGGGGGCGAGGATGGCAGCGAGATCCTGCGTCGGTTGTTCCGAGGCGAGCACCTTCGCGCGGCCTGCCACGGCAGACAGATGGCCGGTCATCTCCTGCGCCGCGGCCTGGGCGTCGCCCCTTTCCAGGGC
The DNA here is from genome assembly GCF_024359545.1 of Jiella marina. Taxonomy (GTDB): domain Bacteria; phylum Pseudomonadota; class Alphaproteobacteria; order Rhizobiales; family Rhizobiaceae; genus Jiella. The sequence continues at coordinate 228,072 of NZ_JAKQZG010000005.1, read as the reverse complement.
GTCGACGATCCGGCGATGTTCTTCGATCGCGCAGTCGTTCGAATGCGGGCGGCCATAGGTCGAGAGCGCCAGTCCACTGCGATAGGCCACCTCAGTGACGTATCGCTCGAGGATCGGACGTCCGGTCATTCCGGCGAGGATGACGTGGAAGTCCGTTGCGAGCCGGATCGATTCCGACTCGCTGCCGAGTTCGGTCGCAGCCTGCTCGGCGACATGGCGCCTGAGCTCTCCGACCTGTTCGGCCGTGATGGAAGCCGCGAGACACTCGGCGACGAGCGCTTCGAGAGCGATCCGGATTTCGAACGTGTCCCGGGCTTCCTCGACCGTGGGCGTCGCAACCACCGCCTTTCGATTGCGCCGCAGATTGACGAGGCCTTCGGCGGCGAGTTGCCCAAGGGCCTGGCGCGCGATCGTGCGGCTGACACCGAAGCTCTCGCCGAGCGCGTCTTCGGGAAGCTTGTCGCCCGGCGAAAGCGCCCGCTCTATTATCGCCCGCCGGAGCGCGGCGCAGATCTGGGCGACGCGGTCGACGGCATCTCTTTTCGGCTTCATGGCATTCTGCGCAGTGGTCATCGCCACCGAACTAGCGAGAATTGCCCCATGTGAGAATAGCGATTTTCGTGCGGACGGCATATCGGCCGTGATTGCCGTCCGACGATGACGTGGATCGGTGGGACCGAGGGCAACTTTGTCCGCTCTGACTTCGGATGCACTTCCGACGGGTTGCTCAAAGGCCCAATGCGTTGAGGCCTGGATGATCCTCGGGCCTCCGGCCGGAAGGCCAGTGGAACTTGCGCTCGCTCTCGGCGATCGGCAGGTCGTTGATGCTGGCGATCCGGCGCGCCATCAGGCCGTTGGGCGCGAATTCCCAGTTTTCGTTGCCGTATGAGCGGAACCATTGGCCCCTGTCGTCGTGCCATTCATAGGCGAAACGCACGGCGATCCGGTTTTCCCGGAAGGCCCAGATCTCCTTGATCAGGCGATAGTCCAGCTCACGCTGCCACTTGCCTGTGAGGAACGAGACGATCGCGGCTCGGCCCTCGATGAACTCGGCGCGGTTGCGCCAGACGCAGTCGGGCGTATAGGCCAGCGAGACTCGTTCTGGGTCGCGACTGTTCCAGGCATCCTCGGCGAGGCGCACCTTCCTGGCCGCGTCTTCGAGGTTCGTGAAAGGCGGCAGTGGCGGTCGTTCGGCTTCCATCGTCATTCTCCGGTTTGATTGGCAAGTTCAGCGCTGAGCCGCGCGTTTTCTGCTTCAAGGTTCGCGATTCGGTCCGTGAGGTGACGCAAAGCGTGGGCGATATCGGCTTCGGTGAAGCGCGGCGTGATGTGCTGCGGGCAGTTCCAGTCGAACGCCTCGACACGGATGCGGAAGATGCGCTCGAACTTCGCTTCGTCGCTCGGGTCAATGACCTGTTGCGCGAGATCGGGTTCGGCCTGAATGTCGACGGTCTCGACCCGTCCGAAGATCTTGAGGCGGGCGCGCCGGGCGTAGTCCATCAGGAACAGCATCGTGCGATCGTCTGCGGCAAGATTTCCGACGCTGAGATACTGGCGGTTGCCGCGATAGTCGGGAAAGGCGAGGGTCGTGTCGTTCAGAACCTTCAGAAACCCCGGCGCCCCGCCGCGGTGTTGGACGTAGGGCCAGCCCGTTTCCGAGACGCTTGCCATGTAGAAGCTATCGCGTTCCTGGATGAAGGCGCGTTCATGCGCCGTCAGGCTATCGCATTCCGTCTGGGTTTCAGGCTCCCGATGCCGACGAGTGACGCCCGCGGCGAGTTGGGCAGCACGAACGCTTGAGGTCGTGGCGATGTCGACAAATCTGCGGGTCATAGGGACGGCCTCGTTCGTGAGGTGAGACTACAACGGGAGGGGTCGCCCCCTCCCGTCGAGCGCGTCGAAGGGTCGATGCCGAACGCCAAGATCAGGCGGCTTCCGCAGTCCGCACGACGGGGAAGTCGATCTCGGTGTCGGCGACGATGTTGATCAGGTTCGTGAAAATGTTCTCGGCGACCAGCGCGACGATCTCCACGATCTCAGCGTCCGAATAGCCGGCATCCCTGACGGAGCGGATATCCTCAGTGCCGACATGGCCACGCTCGCGAACGACATTCGCGGCGAAGCGCACCACGGCATCGGCCTTGGCATCGCCCGATCGCCCCTGCCGAGCGAGCGCCACCTCCTCGCCATCGAGCCTGGCGAGGTTCGCGGCAAGATAAGTGTGGGCGGAGAGGCAATAGTCGCAGCCATTGATCTCGGCGACGGTCAGCGCGATCCGCTCGCGGGTTCGCAGGTCGAGGGTCTTGGCGAGTGCACCGCCATTCGCCGCGAAGCCGGAAAGCACGGCCGGGCTCGACGAAAGCAGCCGGTAGAGGTTCGGAACGGTGCCGAGCTGCTTTTCGACGGCGGCGAGCACCGGCTTCGAAGCCTCGGGAGCGTCGGCGAGAGCGGGGATGGCAAGACGAGTCATGGTCATATCCTTGGGTGAAGAGGAACCGCTGTGGTTCCGATGACCAGGACATAGATTGTTCCACTGCAGCCCATAATAGGCTATTTTCGGGAAGGCAGTTCTCGATAGCTGGAATAATATGGATCGCCTCGAAGCCATGGCCCTCCTGACGAAGGTGGTCGATACGGGCAGCTTTTCCGCCGCCAGCCGCGAGACTGGCGTTCCGCTGGCGACCGTCAGCCGGAAGATCGGCGAACTCGAAACCCATCTCGGCACCCGCCTGCTTCTGCGCACCACCCGCAAGGTGTCGCTGACCGTTGCTGGCGAGGCCTATCTCGCTTCGGTACGGCGCATTCTCGATGATGTCGGGAGTGCCGAGAGGGCGGCTGCCGGGGAGTTCGAGGCCCCCCGCGGCGAGTTGCTCATCGCGGCGCCCGTCCTCTTCGGACGGCTCTTCGTGCTGCCGATCGTCATCGAGTTCCTGCAGGCGTTCCCGGAGATTTCGGCGCGGCTGACCTTTTCCGATCGCAACGTGCCGATCGTGGAGGATCATATCGATGTCGCGGTGCGGATCGGCACCCTCCCCGACAGCGGCATGATCGCCACGAATGTCGGCACGATGCGAACCGTCATCTGCGCAAGCCCGACGCTCCTTGCGCAGCATCCGCCCGTCGAACGGCCGGAGGATTTGAAGCCCCTCCCCGCCATCGCCTTCGAGTTCCGCTCACCCGTCGCGAGCTGGCGATTTCGAGATGCGGAGACCCGCTCCATCTTCGAGGTGCCGATCGCCGCTCGTCTGTCGGTCACCACGGCAGACGCGGCGCTCTTCGCGGCCTGCGAGGGCATCGGTGTGACCCGTTTGTTCCACTATCAGTGCGCCCCCGCGGTCGCGGATGGGAGGCTTCAGATCGTCCTGCCGAACTTCGAACTCGAACCGACCCCGGTGAGCCTCCTCCATGCCCAGGGCGGGCTCCTCCCCCGCAAGATCCGCACCTTCCTCGACTTCGCCACACCCCGCCTGAGGCAGCAAGTCCGCGATCTCATGGAGAGAAATCAGGCCCCGTAGTTGTAAGGGGGACAGGTTACCGGTGGTTCAGGCGAGCTGCACGGACCTGATGCCGGGCATCGCCGCCGGTGGACGTGCGAACAACGCACAGATCGCGACATAGAACGCCGGGGTCGTTCGCAAATCTCTACGCTCTTACCCTCACCCTCTGCGCGGACGGCCGCGCTCGAATTCGGGGGCGATCGGAATGAACTCGGCGTCATCGCCGGGCGGGAGCCTGAAGGGTCCGCGCTGCCAATCGGCCGCCTTCCACGCTTCTTTCGCGGCTTCGATGCGATCGGCCGATGACGAGACGAAGTTCCACCAGATGTAGCGCGGCTCGTTCAGGGTCGCGCCCCCGAGCGCCATCAGGCGTGCTCCCGCCTCCCCCGCCCGGACCGTGATCCCGTCGCCGGGGCGAAACACCATCATGCGTCCGGCCTCGAAGCGATCGCCGGCGACCTCGATCGCGCCTTCGGTGATGTAGATGCCGCGATCCTCGTGATCGTCCGGCATCGGAAAGACCGCCCCCGGAGCCAATGTGACGTCGAGATAGAAGGTCTCCGAGTGCATGGTGACCGGGCTCTCGCGGCCATAGGCGGTGCCGAGGATCAGACGTGCGGTCACCCCGCCATCTTCGATCAGCGGCAGAGCGTCCTTGCCGTGATGTTCGAAATCCGGCGCCATTTCCTCGCGATCCTCCGGCAGCGCGATCCAGGTCTGAATGCCGAACAACTGGTGCCGGCCGGAGCGGGTCTTTGCGCTGGTGCGTTCGGAATGGGTGACGCCCCGCCCGGCCACCATCCAGTTGACCTCGCCCGGGTAGATCATCTGGTGGCTGCCGAGGCTGTCGCGGTGTTCGAACTCACCCCGGTAGAGATAGGTCACGGTGCCGAGCCCGATATGGGGATGCGGGCGAACGTCGATCCCGCCATCGGTCAGGAACTCGGCCGGGCCCATCTGATCGAAGAAGATGAACGGTCCGACCATCTGACGCTTGGGCGACGGAAGCGCCCGCCTGACCTCGAACCCGCCGAGATCGCGAGCGCGAGGGATGATCAGGGTTTCGAGCGCGTCACTTCCCGTCTGAGGACATTCGGGGTTTTGCGTCGGATTCCAACTCATCGGATGATGCCCTTTGTCCTTAACAGGGAAGCGGCGATGGCCACGCATGATGGGCCCATGCGCGCAGGCGGGGAGCAGTCTTCATCATGCGCGACGGTTGGGCAGAACAGTGCCATGACAGCTTAGACCGAGTTTGACGGTTCTGGCATGCGCTTTCCGGCGGCGAGCACGAGCGCCAGGAGAAGCGCAGGCAAAATCATCGCGGCAAGCCCCAGAAACGACTGCACGATCGCCCCGAGCGCACATCCACCGGCAAAGCCGGCAATGAGCCTCAGGAATGGCGGGATCGTCGCGACATTGTCGCTGCCCGGATGGTCCGCGGCGAGCCCCAGCATCTGGGCGACGCCGATCGCCACGGAGGTGACGTTGCCCGTCATCACGGTGAAAGGAGCCCCCAGCGTCTTGTCGAGACGGTGGGCGGCGTTGAGAAGGCCCATGGCGACGACCAGCGTCATGGCGAGAAGGCCCTCCGAAACGATGGAAGGCAGGGCTGCCGCACCGGCGACGAAGGTCAGCGTCGCCGTCGTCCAGAGCAGGACCGGTGTTCGCCGCTCCGTGCCGACGCGCGTCGCGATCACCGCCCCGGCCGCCGCAGCGACGAAGAACAGCGGAAAGGAAATAATCTGAAGCATCGTCGCGCTGCCGTGCATCACATCGGCGCCGGCAACCAGCGTGCCGAGAAGGACGAAATTGCCGGTGACGTGCGCGACGAACAGGCCGTTCATATGAACGAAGACCGCCGTGTCGACATAGCCCGACAGGAAAGCGAGAGCGAGCGGCAGAGTGCTTGCAGACCTCATTGCAGGCGCCTCCGGACAGACAGGATTGCCGCAAGGGCCACGCCCGTGACGATGGGTGTGGTCGTCGTCGTGACTGCCCCCCGATCGCGGGGAACGGCCCTGCCTCGGGTGAGCGATATCCCGACCTGGCCGAGCGGATGCGGGACGACAGGGGCGTACCGGCCGGTCGGCTGCGTTCTTCTGCGAAAGCCCGGTCCCACAGCTCAGACTCCGAAGCAGGAACAGCCGAGTGCGCCCCAGAAAAGCCGCTCATCACTGACGGGGAGCGGGTTCGACCAGACGATCCCATGCCGGTGACCATGCAGTCCGCACCCATTGGCGCAGCCATCGTCACAAGCCCGCATTTCGGCGGCTGCCGGATCGAGCGGCGCGGCCCGCTGGGCGGGGCTCGCAAAGGTCGCATTCACCGCCCAGTCGGGACTTGCTGGTGGCAAGGGCGGGTTCATGTCGGCAAACTCGGCATCGCCAAACACGATCCGGCCGCCAACGATCGTCAGCACGGAGGTGATGCTCCGGATCTTCCCGTCCTCGACGGCCATCAGATCGTCGGAGAGGACAGCGATATCGGCGAACATGCCGGGCGCAAGCCGGCCCTTGACCTCCTGCTCACCGGAGAACCATGCCGAACCGGTGGTCCAGATGGCCAGCGCCTCTTCGCGCGTCAGCAGATTGTCGTCGCCATAAAGCGTCAGTCCGCCCATCGTCCTGCCGGTCGTCAGCCAGTGCATCGCGACCCAGGGATCATAGCTCGCCACCCGCGTCGCATCGGTACCGCCGCCGACCGGAAGCTCGGCCTTCAGCATTTCACGCATGGGCGGCGTCGTGCGCGCGGCATCGGCCCCGTAGCGATCAACGAAGTACTCGCCCTGAAACGCCATGCGGTGCTGCGTCGCGATCCCGCCGCCAAGGGCCTTGATCCGCTCGATATTGCGGGGACTGACGGTCTCTGCATGGTCGATGATGAACCGGGTCTTGAAGGGCTGGCGCTGGTTCACCCGCTCGAACACCGTCAGAAAGCGATCGATGGTCTCGTCATAGGTCGCGTGAATGCGGAACGGCCATTCGTTTTCGGCCAGTCGCTCGATGATCGGTTCCAGCTCGGATTCCATGACCGGTGCGAGTTCGGGGCGTGGCTCGAGAAAATTCTCGAAATCGGCGGCCGACCAGGCCAGATTCTCGCCGGCGCCGTTCATGCGCAACATGGTGTCCCCTGCCCCGGGCTCGGTCATGGCGAACCAGCGCTCATAGTCGGAGAGTTCCTGACCGGCCTTTTGCGCAAACAGATTATAGGCGATGCGCACGGTCAGCTGGCCGTCTTCGTGCAGTTGCCGGACAACGTCGTAGTCTTCCGGATAGCTCTGACCGCCACCGCCCGCGTCGATGACGCTGGTCACGCCAAGACGGTTCAATTCGCGCATGAAATGCCGTGTGGAATTGATCTGATCTTCGAGCGCCAGCCGCGGCCCCTGCGCCAGGGTCGAATAGAGGATAAGCGCCGAAGGTCTGGCAATCAGCATGCCGGTCGGATTGCCGTTGGCGTCGCGCTCGATCTCGCCGCCTGGCGGATTGGGCGTCTCCTTCCCGATGCCGAGCGCGCGCAGCGCCGCCTGGTTGAGAAGCGCACGGGAATAAAGATGGAGGACGAAGACCGGCGTGTCCGGTGCCGCTTCGTTGATCTCGGCGAGGGTCGGCATCCGCCGCTCGGCGAACTGGAATTCCGACCATCCGCCGACAACACGCACCCATTGCGGTGGGGGTGTCATGATCGCCTGCCGCCTCAGCATCGCCAAGGCGTCCTTGATGGACGGAACGTTCTCCCATCGAAGCTCAATATTGTAGGTCAGTCCGCCGCGGATCAGATGGGTGTGGCTGTCGTTGAGGCCCGGAATGACGCGTCGCTTGTTGAGGTCGACGACGGCTGTCTTCGGGCCCGCATGCGCCATGATCTCGGCATCGCGGCCGACGGACAGGATCATCCCGTCCTTGACGGCGATGGCCTCGGCCTCCGGCGTCCTGGGATCGAGCGTCGTAATCCGCCCATTGTACAGGATGAGATCGGCCATCACCTTCTCCCAATTCAGGCAGGACGCAGCATCTCGGGCCGTTCGTGGACGCGAACCGGCCAGTCCCGGATTGTCGCTTCGCTGACATGCCGGCTGCGAGCCTGCTCCCGACGCAGATGAAGGGTTCAAGCGCAGACACGGGGCCCGCAGCGGTGTCGGAGGATCAGGCCGGTTCGGGAGAGAGCGTCTGTCCCGTATGCCTTGTCCGCGTCGGCGCCTTGTGAACCATGGTGGCGGCGTAATCGATGCCCATGCCATAGGCCCCGGAATGCTCCCGAACCAAGTCCGTGACGGCTTCGTAGGTCTCCTTGCGCGCCCAGTCGCGCTGCCATTCCAACAGCACCTGCTGCCAGGTCACCGGGATCACGCCGGCCTGCACCATCCGGTCCATGGCGTATTTGTGGGCGTCGACGGAGGTGCCGCCCGAGGCGTCGGCGACCATGTAGATTTCGTAGTCGGTGTCGGCCATGCAGCTGAGCGCGAAGGTCATGTTGCAGACCTCCGTCCATAGACCTGAGACCACGACCTTCTTGCGCCCGTCGGCCGCGCTCTTGGCGAGGGCGTCGCGCACCTTCCTGTCGTCCCAGGAATTCATTGAGGTCCGCTCCAGAAGCGGCGCATTGGGAAAAACGTCGAGAAGCTCCGGATAGGTCGGGCCTGAAAAGCCTTCGGTTTCGACCGTGGTGATGACCGTCGGGATATCGAAGATCCTGGCAGCCTTGGCCAGGGCGACCGTGTTGTTCTTCAGGGTCTGGCGGTCGATCGACTGAACGCCGAACGCCATCTGCGGCTGATGATCGATGAAGATGGCCTGCGAATTCTGCGGTGTGAGCACATCGAGCTTGGACATTGCGGATCTCCGTTATTCGCGCGGTCAAAGGTTTGGCGATGAGTCGCTGTCGCGCTTTTCGGCGACGGCGAAGGATTTGAGATGCAGAGCGTTGGTGATCACGTTCGAATGACCCCGAAACCACTGCACGGCGGCTTCGCCCCCTAGCATTCCCAGAAGACCGAGGAGAGCGATGATCGGCGGCGCGGGCGAGCGGACGGCAATGAGGCCGTAGATCACGCCGATGCCAAGCCCCGCTGCAAGCGACACGACATAAGGCTGCCAGGTCATCGTCTGTCCTTCCCCCTGATGCCGCCGGCGCCGTCGATGGCGCCCAGACTCGCGGCGGCCGAATTGCAGATCCACCACATTGGACCCTGATCGCGATGAGCGCCGCTACATCGGTTGCTGGAGATGACGAGCGCTTCGCAGACACCCAGGTTGCTGAGGATACCCGCATGCCGAGTTCATAGTGGCACGCGCCAAGATGAAAGCTCGTCACACCGAAACGGACTGTGCTCTTCACCCGCCCAAAATCGAAGTCCTCGCGAAGAACCGATCTCTCGTGGCCGCTTTTGCTTTCAGTGATTTCAAGTGGTGCAGGTCTTCGACCGACGTGAGCATGCTCGCCTCTTTCGGTGAATGCATTCGTCTCGACCCAAACTAATCCTCGCAAGCACTTTTAAAAATGATAATTGTTTGGCATTTTCCATTGTCGCTTTTGCAATAATGATCTCAGGAAGAGCCGAGGCGGATCGAGGGGGTTTTCGACGTCCCTCCCGCCCTGACGAAACAGCGTCACGGTTCACGGACCAGCGGCTATCCTGGTCCTGTTGCGACAATCATGAACTGAAACGCACGACGGACACGATCGTCGCAGGCTTGCCGACCGGCAGAAGCCATGAATGGCCTCCTTCTGGCAAAAGCGGTCCGGGGTCACCTGTAAGGGTACCCACCCTCTGCGCTGGCTCCCTGAGACAGGTTCCATACGCCACGCTTGACCGGAAGCGCGCCAACGCTCATCACGCGGCTCGCTTCGCCACCGCAATCGCTCTCGTCTTATGCGAGGGCCGCATCCCTCTGCGTTCCCGTCAACTTCAGCAGCCCTTTCTGGAGAACGATGAAGAGCAGGAGCAGGAGGCCAATGACGATCTTCGTCCACCAGCTGGAGAGCGTCCCGTCGAAGACGATGTAGGTCTGGATGAGACCCATGGTCAGAACGCCGAACAGCGTGCCCACCACATAGCCCGCGCCGCCGGTCAGGATCGTGCCGCCGATGACGACGGCGGCGATGGCGGTCAACTCGGTGCCGACGGTGGCCAGCGGATAGCCCGAGCCCGTGTAGATCGAGAAGACGATACCGGAGAGACCGGCCATGAAACCGGAAAAAGCATAGACGAGGACTGTCGTCTGTCCGACGTTGACCCCCATCAAGCGCGCCGTCTGAACGCCGCCGCCGAGCGCAAAGACGCTCGCACCGAAGCGGGTGCGGTGGGCGATCAGCGCGCCGAACGCGACGGACAGGAGCATGACCACGGCAATCACCGTCAGCCGCCCCTTGCCCGGCATGAGGTAGTAGGAATCCTTGATGAATTCATAGAAGGCGTGATCGATCGGCACGGAGTCGATTGTCAGCATGTAGGCGGCGCCGCGCGCCAGAAACATGCCGGCCAGCGTGACGATGAAGGCCGGCATCGCCAGCCAGTGGATGATGAGCCCCATGAAGGCGCCAAAGGCCGTCGTCACCGACAGCAGGAGGGCGAAGACCACCAAAGGATGCAGCGACGTGTCGCGCAGGACGACCGAGATGAAGACGCCCGAGAACGCGATGACGGAACCCACCGACAGATCGATCCCGCCGGACAGGATCACCACCGTCATTCCGACGGCGACGATGCCGAGATAGGCGTTGTCCGTCAGGAGATTGCCCACGACCCGGGTCGACAGCATGTAGGGAAACTGCATCCAGCAGATCGCATAGGCGGCGATGAAGATCGCGATGGTCGCAAAGAGCGGATAAAGGCGCGCATTCGCCGTCATGGTTCGATCTCTTTGCGGGTGTGAAGCTCGGGCTCCGGCTCCCGCCGACGCATGGCCTCGTCGCGCAGGAAGCGCCATGTGTGGGCGAGATTGGGCGACTGCAGAAGCAGGATCAGAAGCACGAGCCCGGCCTTGATCACCAGATTGTATTCGGACGGGAAGCCGGCGAGCAAAATGCCGGTGTCGATGGTCTGGATGATCAGCGCACCGAGCACCGAGGCGGCGATCGAGAAACGGCCTCCGAGCAAGGAATTACCGCCGATCACCACCGCGAGGATGGCGTCGAGTTCGAGCCAGAGCCCGGCATTGTTGGCGTCCGCACCCCGAATGTCGGCGGTCGCGACGATGCCGGCAAAGGCGGCGCAGAGGCCGGATGCCATGTAGACCGCGATCAGCAGGACCCGCGCATTGACGCCCGCGAGCGCGGAGGCGGCGCGGTTGATGCCGATCGCCTCGACCAGCATTCCGAGCGCCGTTCGCCGCATCAGAAGCGTCACCGCGACGGCAAGGAGAAGCCACAGCACCGCAGGAAACGGGATGCCCAACAAGGTGCCCGAGCCGAAGAACGCGAATGCCGGATCGTTGAAGGTGAGGATGCGGCCCTCGGTGATCAGCTGCGCGACGCCGCGCCCGGAGGTCATCAGGATCAGGGTCGCAACGATCGGCTGGATGCCGATGATCGCCACGAGGATGCCGTTCCACAAGCCGCAGGCGAGACCGGCAACCATGGCCAGCAGCAGGGCCGGGACGACGCCGTAGCCGGAGGCGATGGCCCAGGCGCCGACCGCGCCGGTGATCGCCATGACCGTGCCGACGGACAGGTCGATGCCGCGTGTCGCGATCACCAGCGTCATGCCGATCGCGAGCAACGCGACCGGCGCGCCACGCTTCAAAACGTCGATGATCGGCCCGACGAACCGGCCGCGCTCGAAGCTGATCTGAATGAAGTCCGGAAAGAACAGCGTGACCAGCACAACGATGGCTGCGAGCGTCACGAGCTGCGGAGCGATCCGCGCGAGGAAACGGCTCATCAGGCGGCCTTCTACTTATGCGCACCATCGTCGGCCGCGATCGCGCGCACGATGGCGCCGGTCGTCACGTCGTCGCCGGTCAATTCCGCGACATGCTTGCGGTCGCGAACAACGATGATGCGGTCGGAGACGGCGATCAACTCGTCGAGTTCGGATGAGATGACGAGGATCGACATGCCCTCGCCCGTAATCTGGTGGATAAGCCGCAGAATTTCCGCATGGGCGCCGACATCGATGCCGCGGGTCGGTTCGTCGAGGATCAGGAAACGCGGATTCATCGCCAGCCAGCGGGCGAGCACGACCTTCTGCTGGTTGCCACCGGACAGGTCGCCGACCGCCTTGTCCGCGCCGCTCGTACGGATGTCCAGCTTCTGGATGTAAGCGTCCGCCAGGCGATCCTGCTCGGCGCGCGGGATCGGGTTCGCCCATCCGCGCCTCGCCTGGAGGGCCAGGATGATATTCTCGCGTACGGAGAGATCGGCGACGATGCCGTCCGTCTTGCGGTCTTCGGGTGCGAAGCCAAAGCCGGACCCGATGGCCTCACGCGGGTTGCCGCAGGCGACATCGCCATTTTCGTCCCGCGCCTTGCCGCTGTCGGCCGCGCGCACACCGAACATCAGCTCCGCCGTCTCGGTGCGGCCGGAACCGAGAAGTCCGGCGAGCCCGATCACCTCGCCGCGATGCACCGCAAGATCGAAGGGCTGGACGAGCCCCGAACGACCGAGATTCTCGAAGCGGATGAGCTCGGAGCGGTTCTTGGCCTCGGGATCGGTCCGCCGTCGCTCGGCGTCTTCGACTTCGGCGAGTTCGCGGCCGAGCATGTGTTCGATGAGCTTCACGCGGTCGAGACGCGCGGTTTCCTCGGTGACGATCTTCTGGCCGTTTCTCAAGACCGTCAGCCGATCGGTCAGTTCGAAGACCTGATCGAGGAAGTGCGAGACGAAGATGATGCCGAGACCCTTGTCGCGCAAAGATCGAACGACGCCGAACAGCATGCGTGTCTCTTCCGCGTCGAGGCTGGCGGTGGGTTCGTCGAGGATCAGGACTTTGCCGGATAGTTCGACGGCCCGCGCGATCGCCACGATCTGTTGGATCGCGACCGAGTAGGTCCCGAGATCTCGACCGACATCGATGTCGAGCCCGTATCCCGACAGCATTCGCCGGGCTTCCTCACGTTGGGCTCGGCCGTTGACCAGCCCGAAGCGGCGCGGCTCGCGCCCGAAGGTGAGATTCTGTGCGACCGTCAGATTGGGCAGGAGGTTGACCTCCTGATAGACGGTGCCGATCCCCAGTTCCTGGGCTTCCGACGTGGAGCCTGGCGAGATTGCAGCACCGTCGAGCCTGATCTCGCCGCTGTCGCGGCGATAGGCGCCGGTCAGGCATTTGATCAGAGTGGACTTGCCCGCACCGTTCTCGCCGAGGAGAGCATGAACTTCCCCTGCCCTCAGATCGAGGTCGACTTGATCGAGCGCTCTCGCGCCGGGGAACGACTTGCTGAGAGAGCGGATCGTCAGGAGCATCGGCATTCTTTCTCGGGGTCAGGCGATGAATCGGGACGCTTCGCAGGAAGCGCCCCGATCCGGCTCGGCTCAGATCAATAGCCGAGATCCTTGCGGGCCTCGTATTCGGCCTGCGGATCGTCGCTCTGGGTGTAGAGCTTCGATTCCGTCTGGATGAACTTCTCCGGCATGGTCCCGTCGGCCATGTAGGCTTCGAGGGCATCGAAGGCCGGGCCGGCCATGTTCGGCGTCAGTTCGACGGTCGCGTTGGCATCGCCGGCCGCCATCGCCTGGAAGATGTCCGGCACCGCGTCGATCGATACGATCTTGATGTCCTCGCCGGGGTTGAGGCCGGCTTCCTTGATCGCCTGGATGGCGCCGATCGCCATGTCGTCATTGTGGGCGTAGAGCGCACAGATGTCCTGGCCGCCGTTCTCGGCCTGCAGGAAGCTTTCCATCACTTCCTTGCCGCCCGTGCGGGTGAAGTCGCCAGTCTGGCTGCGGACGATCTCGAGATTGTCCTTGCCTTCGATCGCATTGCGGAAGCCCTTGGCACGATCGATCGCCGGCGAGGAGCCGGTCGTGCCCTGAAGCTCGACGATCCGGCACTCCTGATCGCCGACATTCTCCGCGAGCCACTGGCCAGCAACTTCGCCCTCGTGGACGAGATCCGAACCGACGGCGGTCAGATAGAGATCATCGGAGGAATCGACCTGCCGGTCGAGGAGCACCACCGGGATTTCGGCTTCCTTGGCCTCTTCGAGGACGCTGTCCCAACCGGTCGCGACGACCGGCGCGAGCAGGATCGCATCGACGCCCTGCGCAATGAACGAGCGGATCGCCGAGATCTGGTTTTCCTGGCGCTGCTGGGCGTCGGAGAACTTGAGGTCGATACCGCGCTTTTCGGCCTCCTTGCGGGTCAGCGTCGTTTCGGCGGCGCGCCAGCCCGACTCCGAGCCGATCTGCGAGAACCCGATCGTCTGCGCGGCGGACACTCCCGTCGCGGCGATCGAGATCGCGGCCGTTACCAACAGTGTTCTGATCATGTCGTACTCCTCCTGTTATTGACAGATCGCTCTTCACCCGAAGCGTGAAGCAGCTTCGGGTCGGATGTCTTGCGGATCAAGGGGCGGTCGGGGCGCATCGCGCACCGTCTCGCTCGCCGCGTCGTGGCGGCACGAGAGCGCGCGCACTGCATCGTGTTCGGTGGATGCGAAGCTGGGACCAGCCTGCGGCGACGGCTTGGCGATCGCCACCTTAGGACGGCACGCGCGCTGAGGCATCGCCCAGAAATCCTGTGCCTGCCATGACTTGCCGCGAGAGTGCGGCGGGATCGAACCTGTCGCTGCCTTCCGCGAGATGCCAAGCGAAGGCGGCAATGGCCTTTCACAACCGTCCGATGCATGCGAAGGGGGACAATCGTTGCGTGCCATTATCCCTGGTGCCCTCGCGCACCCAGGATGAAAGTCCCTCGAAGCGAAAAGGTGTCCCGGACGGCGCTAAACCCACCCCGCGGTCGCATGTGCATGTCTCCTCCCAGCGCGCCGCGGTCTTGTCGCCGCGCTCCGCCTGGAAAGAACGCTATCACTCGTCAGTCATGCTTGAGAAATTCTTTGTTTGCTTTCTGATATAGCAAACCGGGTATATCGTGCGACGATGGATATCGCCCTGCATGTGCTTGAAAACGCACCAGCTTGCCGGATTGGAGCCAGAAACTTGCACGTTTCAAGAACCGCACCGACAGAAACGCTCGGGGAGATCCGCTCGGCGAGGTTTCCGGGCACATTCGGACGGCGCCAACTCGACCGGGCTACCACCACGCGCTTCAGCCGAGGGCGCCATGCTTGAGTCCGGCACACCGGCAAGGGCGGACGAACTCGTCCGCAAAGGTCTGAAGTTCTCGCAATTACGCCTGCTCAATGCGCTCCGCGAGGTCGAACAGATCGGCGCGGCCGCCCAGCAGACAGGCATGACCCAGCCTGCCGCCTCCCGCCTTCTGGCGCAACTTGAAGAGATGGTCGGCGCGCGCCTTTATACGCGCCATGCCCGCGGAATCGCGCTGACGGAAGCCGGACGCCTCCTGGCGGACCAGGCCTCGCTTGCGCTGCGGAGCCTTGACCTGGCGCATCAGCGGATCGGCGAGATCGGCGAAGGCGTTCGCGGGTCGGTGCGCCTTGGCTCGGTAACCGGGCCCGCGCTGGAAATCCTGCTTCCCGCAATCAGCGAAGCGCGTTTCACCTACCCCGATATCGAGTTGTCGGTGGCAATCGACACCTCGGACAAGCTGTCGGAGGCCCTGCTCAGTCGCGACATCGATTTTTACCTCGGCCGGATCCCGCCGACGATCTTCGATACGCGCGAATTCGAGATCGACGTGATCGGTCCGGAGAACATCACCCTCGTCGTCCGGCTCGATCACCCGCTGACGAAGCGCGCGAGCGTGACGATCGAAGATTGTCTCGACTACGACTGGGTCACCCAGCCGCCGGGGAACCTGTTGCGCAGAACCGCCGAGAACTATCTGCTGGCACGCGGCTCGAAGCTGCCCGAACGCGTCGTCGGCACGACCTCGGTGCTGTTCACGCTGGCGCTCGTGAAGGAGACCGATGCGATCGCCCCGCTCGCCAAGTCGGTCGCAGACTTCTTCATCGAGAGTGGCGGGCTCGGGAGCCGCCTGCGCCGGCTCCATCTCGCCGAAGACATGCGGGTCGTCGATTTCGGGATCGTGACCAGGGCGAACGAGCCGCTGAGCCCATCGGTCGAGAAGCTGATGCGGCTAGTGTCCCTATTCGGGGAGCGGTCCCGATCGTCCGATGCCCGGCATGGCCAGCATCCTGACCATCAGCGAGGCACCGGCATTCGCGATACGCCGTAACCGCTGGTGTGCTCAACAAATCCGTGGGAGTTGGTCGCCGACGAGCATATCCACGATGCGGCTTCCGCCGAAGGCGGTGTTCATGACCACGCGGCCGGCCGGGCCCTCTGTTACCTGCCCGATGACCGCCGCCTCGCGGCCGTGTTCGTGGTCTCGCATGGCGGCAAGGGCTGCCTCAGCCTCACCCGGCGGCACGAAGACGGCAAGCCGCCCCTCATTGGCGAGATAGAGCGGATCGAAGCCCAGCACCTCGCAGAAGCCCCTGATCTCCGCTTCGAGCGGCAGCCTGGCCTCTTCGATCGCAAACCCCGTGCCGGAGGCGGCTGCGACCTCGTTGAGCAGCGAGGCGAGGCCGCCGCGGGTCGCATCGCGGGCACAGCGGGTTCCCGGTGCGGCCGACAGCACCGCTTCCATCAGGCCGTTCAAGGGCGCGCAATCGCTTTCGATCGCGGTCTCCAGCATCATCTCGCCGCGGGCGGCAAGGATCGCCGCGCCATGGCGCCCGAGATAGCCGTTGACGATCGCCACGTCGCCGGGCTGCACCAGATGGGCGCCGAGGTCGCGGCCAGCCGGGATAACACCGACGCCGGCCGTCGTAACGAAGAGCTTGTCGGCACCGCCGCGGGCGACGACCTTGGTGTCGCCGGTGACGATCCGCACGCCTGCGAGATCGGCCGCTTCCCGCATCGAATGGGCGACGCGCTCCAGCACCTCGATGTCGAGCCCCTCCTCGATGATCATCGAGACCGAGAGCCAATGCGGAACGGCCCCACCGACGGCGAGATCGTTGACCGTGCCCCAGACGGCGAGCTTGCCGATGTCGCCACCGGGAAAGAACAGCGGGTCGACGACGAAACCGTCCGTCGTCATGGCGAGACGCCCGCCGGACAGGAGTGCTTCGGGCGGCACCAGCCGCGCCTGATCTTCCAGTGGCGCCCCGCCCATGCCGAAGGCGTCGACGAAGACGCCCTCGACGAGATCGCGCATCGCCTTGCCGCCGCCGCCATGGGCGAGCGTCACCTTGCCCTTGGGTTTGCGCCGGGCCGGCACGATCGGGGCGGCCATGGTCATGCGGCCTCCTCGCGGCGGGTGCCGCCATATTGGTAATAGGCCGCGCAGGCCCCTTCCGAAGAGACCATCAGGGCGCCGAGCGGCCGTTCGGGAACGCACTCGCCACCGAATTTCGGGCAGGCGGGCGGCTTGATCAGACCCTTGACCACATCGCCGCAACGGCAGCCTTCCGGTTCACGGCCCGCAGCCTTGCCGGCCCCGTAACCGACGCCGAACTTCACCTCCGCGTCGTAGGCGGCGTACTCGCCCCGGATCTTCACCCCGGACCGGTCGATCTCCCCGAGCCCGCGCCAGTCGAAGCTCGAACGCGGCTCGTAGACGGCCTCGATCGCCGCCATCGCATGGGGGTTGCCGTTCGCTGGCACCACGCGGGCATACTGGTTCTCGATCTCAGCCCGCCCTTCGGCCAGCTGCTGCAGAACCATGACGATCGCCTGAAGAAGGTCGAGCGGCTCGAAGCCGGCGACGACGAGCGGCTTGCCGAACTCCTCGGCGATGAAGCGGTAGGGCTCGGTGCCGATGATCATCGAGACATGGCCCGGCCCGACGAAGCCGTCGAGGCGCATCTGAGGGTCCGAGAGCAGCGCACGCAACGGGGGCGGCACCAGGATATGGTTGCAGAAGACCGAGAAGTTGGTTTGTCCGTCTGCGGCGGCCTTGCGGATCGTTACGGCCGTCGCCGGCATGGTCGTTTCGAATCCGAGTCCGAAGAAGACCACGTCGCGGTCGGGGTTGCGGCGGGCGAGTTCCAGCGCGTCAAGGGGCGAATAGACCATGCGGATGTCGCAGCCTTCCGCCTTCGCCTGCATGAGGCTCTTCCTCGTGCCGGGAACCCGCATCGCATCGCCGAAGGTGCAGAAGATGACGTTGTCGCGCGCGGCGATCTCGATGCAGTCGTCGACCCGGCTCATCGGCAGCACGCAGACCGGACAGCCCGGGCCATGGACGAATTCGAGCTCGGCCGGCACGAGCTTGTCGAGTCCGTAGCGAAAGATCGCATGGGTGTGGCCGCCGCAGATCTCCATGATCTGCAGCGGTTTTTCCTTCGTGCCGCCGGCGGGGCCGACGAGGCTTTCGATGCGGCGGAACAAGTTCTTCGCCAGCGCCGGATCGCGGAATTCGTCAATATATTTCATGGCCGTTCTTCCAGCATGGCGGCGCTTTCGCGCATCGCGGCATATTCCTCTTCGGCTTCGCCCAGTTCGGCGAGCGCTTCGAGCGTGCGTTGCGCCTCCGCCTCGTCGATGACGCTCATGGCGAAGCCGACATGGACGAGCACCCAGGTGCCGACGAGATCATCGAGCGCCCCTTCGGCCACGCAGGTGAGGTCCACGTCCCGGCGAACACCGGAAAAATCGACCGAAGCGATCCGTCGTTCCGCGTCCCGGATCGCCGCAATCCGGCCTGGTATTCCAAGACACATGGCCTTTCTCCCCGTCTTTTTCCGGCTCAGCGCCAGAGCGCAGAGCCGATTCTCAATGCATTGGCTGCGATGCCTCGCCGGATTGTCTTGCCGGACCCGTCGTATCGGTCTCGACGATCCCGTAGCGGTCGAGCTTCGCCCGCAGGCCGACCCGCGACAGGCCCAGTTCCTCCGCCGCCCGCGACTTGTTCCAATGATGACGGTCGAGCGTCTCGCGCAGGATCTGCGCTTCCAGTTCCTCGACGCGGGTTCTCAGATCGCCCTGCAGCGGTGGTGCAGCGAGCGCGATCCGCGCGCCATTCTCTCCGGCGAGCGAGGCGACCTCTTGGCCGTGTTTTCCACGTCCTGTGGACGCATCCCCCTGGCCCAGGAGATCCGGTTCCATAGAGCCGCCACCGGCTTCGATTACCAGGCGCATCAGGAGGTTTTCGAGTTCACGGACATTGCCCGGATAGGCGCGGTCGGACAGCGCGCGCGTCATGGCGGGCGACAGCGGCGGCACGGATATGCCATGGCGCAGCGCGATGCGTTCCAGGACGTCGGCCGCGATCAGGGGGATGTCGCCGGCGCGCTCGGCGAGCGGCGGCAGCGTCACCGGGCAGACGGCCAGACGATAATAGAGATCCTCGCGGAACCGGCCGGCCTCGGCCTCGCGCTTCAAATCCTTGTTGGTCGCGGCGATCACCCGGACGTCGACCCGGCGGGTCTCGTTGGCACCGACAGGCCGGATCTCGCCCTCCTGCAGAAAGCGCAGGAGCTTGAGCTGGAAGGCAGGCGTCACGTCGCCGATCTCGTCGAGCAACACCGTCCCGCCATCGGCCTCTTCGAGTAGGCCGACGCGGGTGGCGTTGGCGCCGGTAAAGGCCCCTTTACGATGGCCGAAGAGCTCGCTCTCAAGAAGCTCGTCGGGGATCGCGCCGCAATGAACGGCGAAGAATGGCCTGTCGGCCCGCGCGCTCGCATAGTGGATCGCCCGGGCGACCAGTTCCTTGCCTGTTCCGGTCTCGCCGAGAATCAGCGCTGGGACGTCGTAGCCGGCGACCTTGCCGGCAAGCGCCAGGGCCGGATTGAGCGGCGAGGCCGGGCCGCGGACGATCTTCTCGAACCCGTAACCCTCGCGCACGGCAGCCCGCTTGGCGTTGCGCGTGACCTCGGCCGATGAACGGGACAGTTTCAGTTCCAGCGACAGGCGATCGTGCTCGCGCTTGAGGGCATTCAAGGCGACGGCGTTGCGCACCACGAGGGTCAGCTCGTCCGGGTGCCAGGGCTTGGCGACGAACTGGTAGATACCCGCCTCGTTGATCGCCCGGATGATGTCGCTCGGGTCGGTGTAACCGGTGATGATGATTCTGACGACATCGGGAAAGCGCTCGCGCATCTGCTTGAGGAAGTCGACGCCGGAGATGTCCGGCATGCGCTGGTCGCAGACGATCGCACGCACGGGCTCGACCTCCAGGATCTCGCGGGCGGCGGCCGCGCTGGTCGCGCGATGGACCTCGAAATCATCTTCGAGGATGCGTTCCATCGCCTCGACGGAGCGCGGCTCGTCGTCCACGAGCAGGATGGCCGGCAGTGTCGTGCCCTCGTCCATGATCCTTCAGCCCTGGCCAGCCGGGCCCGCGGCAGCCCGCAGCGCCGCGGCGCGCGCTTCCAGCGCCTCGATCGCATGGCGCGCCACGTCCCGGCGCCGTTGGTCGAGCCAGCCGAGCCACGCTTCAAAGCCCTCGGCGGTTTTCGCCGACAGCTCGATCACCTCGATCGCCGGATTGATGCGGCGGGCGTTCTCCGCACAGCGCACGCTGTCGAAGTCGCAATGGGGCGCGAGGTCGATCTTGTTCAGGATCATCAGCCGGGAGGCTGCGAACATGTCGGGATATTTCAGCGGCTTGTCCTCGCCCTCGGTGACCGAGAGGATCGCGACCTTCGCCGCCTCCCCAAGATCGAAGGCGGCCGGACAGACGAGATTGCCGACATTCTCGATGAACAGGATGCCGCCGTCCTCCAGCGGCAGCCGCTCCATGGCGTGCCCCACCATATGGGCGTCGAGATGACAGCCCTTGCCGGTGTTCACCTGGACGGCCGGAGCGCCGGCTGCCCGAATGCGCTCGGCGTCGTTGGCGGTCTGCTGATCGCCTTCGATCACGGTTGCCGGCACGCTTCCAGCCAACCGGCGGATCGTCTCGCAGAGCAGCGTCGTCTTGCCCGAGCCCGGGCTCGACACGAGATTGAGCGCGAGCACGCCCGAGGCTTCCAGGCGCTTGCGGTTTTCGGCGGCGAAGCGATCGTTCTTCGACAGGATGTTCGTCTCGATCTCGATCATCCGCGCCTGGCTGAGGCCCGGCGCATGGGCGCGGGCGGGGCCCTGCCCGTAGTCGAGAGATTCTTTGCTCGCACTCACGCCATGATGGTCGTGCCCATGATGATGGTCATGATCATGCGGGTGCGCGTGCTCGTGGTGATGGTGGTGGCGATGAGCGTGTTCGCCCTCGATCGAAGCGCCCTCCCCGGCGCAACCGCAGACAGTGCACATCAGATGACCTCCAGGTCCTTGATTCGCAGTTCCTCTCCGCCGGTCACGGAAAGGCGGTGATCGCCGCAGGCCGGGCATGGCTCGCCCCGGACGGTCATGTCGTGAGCCTCCACGCAACCGAAGCACCAGGCCCGCCCCGGCAGTTCGATGATGTCGAGTTCCGCGCCCTCCACCGACGTGCCGCGGGCGACCACGTCGAAGCCGAACCTCAAGGCTTCCGTCTCGACGCCGCCGAAGCAGCCGATTTCGAGGCGCACCTTCGTCACGCGGGTTGCGCCTTCCTGGAGGGCGACGGTCCGGGCCGTTTCGACAACGCTCTCGCAGATCGACATCTCATGCATGGACCGGCGCCCTTTCCACGACCCTGACGGCGACGCAGGGGTTGGCGCAGCATAGCGCGAGCTTGAAGATTCGGTCGCGGATATCACTCGGCGTCCGCTGCGCTGCCGACAGCAGTTTCGTGAGGAAACCGTCTTTGCGGGTCATGTCGTCCGTCGGCGTTTCGACCCGGTAGGAGACGATCCGGCCGGACTCGACCACGACCCGGTGGACGAGCGTTCCGCGTGCCGCCTCGGCACGGCCGACGCCGGCCTCGGTGGCCCCGGCCTCGACGAGGCGGGTCGGAGCGTCCGCGCGCTGTTTCAGCCATTCGGACAGGCGGGCCGCTTCGACGAGAACGCCGAGCATCCGCGTCGGAAGATCGATGCCTTGCCCGGGATCCGGGCTTGCCAGAAGCGGATCGTCGGCCATGCGGGCCATCGCCGTCGGATCGCCGGCGAGCGGCATCGCACAGAGCCCCGTGCCCCGGCCTCGCTCTTCCTTGAGTATGCGCGTCGGATGGATGGCCGCCCGCGCGATGACCGTCGCCGGATCGCGAAGGAAGACATCGGCCGAAACGCCGAAAAGATCCGTATCGAGCCGTTCGAGCCGATCACGATCGAAACGCGCCAAGCCGGACAAAGTGGCAATGTCCCAGTCCTCCCCGCAGGCGGTCGGCCAGTCGCGCAGGAGCATGAGCGCGTGCTCGCGCAGCATTTCCCTGGCCAGCATGATCGGAGCGTCCGCCGGGGCTGGCAGCCCCAGGGCCGCAGCCGCAGCGATCCGATGGGCGGCGCTGCAGAGATTGAAGATGAGCGGCACGAGCGAAATCACCTGCTCGGGCGTCTTTCCGACGAAGAGACGCGCGACATCGACGTCCCCGCTCCGCACGAGGCGGACGGAGGGCGGTTCATCGCAGCGTTCGACCGTCAGAACTGGGCTCATTCGGCTGGCTCCGTCGTATTCGTGCGAGCCTCGACTTCTTCGCCCGAGCCGGCAAGCCCTGCGGTGAAAAAGCCACGCCGGGTCGGCGCCTTTGCCGGCCGATCGGAGCCTTGCGGCTCGCTCTCGGCCTCGGCCGCTGCCCGGACCTCGTCCTCGGCGGCGATCTCCTCCTCGCGCAACCGCCGGATGTCCCCGGCCTGGTCGCCAAGCTCATGATGAGCGCGATCGAACAGCGCCGTCAACGCCGCGCGGGCGGTATCGCTCGCCTGAAGCTGGCTGGTGAAATCGCCCATCGGAGAGAACAGCGAACAGGCGAAATAATCGCCCGCCGGCTCACGGCGGTTGAAGACGAACTCGTATTCGCCCGACGGGAAAGCGACGACGCGCCGGTCGCCCACCGAAAAACGCGACCAGTCCTCACCTTCCCCGGGCATGAGGATGAGGTTCATGAACCATGGCACGACGAGAATGCCGAGCACGTGGTTCCCATGGGGTCGGAAGCCGATCGCCTCGACGGTCAGCGAGCGATTGGCGAAGGGCGTGTCGCGCATCTTGTTGGCGTGAATGTCCCGGAACGCCTCGGCGATCAGCGTGCCGCGCTCGCGGGCATAGACGGCGGGATCCCGGCCTGGCTGCGTCGGCCGGTCGGCTTCGTCCGCATCAGCCACCGCCCCATCAGCGTCCATCACCATGAACTGGTCGCGCTCGCCATCGCATTGCGGGCAGCGCCAGTCAGCCGGAAGAGCGGCGAACGGCGTTCCCGGCTCGATTTGCCGGCTTTCGTCGCCCGAGGCAGGATCATAGACCCACCAGCAGATCTTGCATTCGAGCCGCGCCCTGTCGGAAAGCTTGGCGCCGGCGCCGAGATAGGATCCCTCGAAACGCAGGGTCATCGGATCGCCTCCGCGACTTCGGCAAGGCGTGCGGCGGAATCGGCGATGTCCTCCGGCGCCGCCAGCGCGACTTCCGGAATGCCACCCACCTCGATGGTATCGAGGATCAGGGCGTCCTGCGAATTGAAATAGCGCACCCGCCAGATATCCGGGGCCGCGGCCCGCTCGATCCTGCAATTGCCATAGCCGCGCGAGAGAATGGTTACGCCGCCATCACCCAGCACCGCGTCGAGATAGGCGAGGTCTTCCGGCGTATGGGGAAGAAGGGTGAGGTTGACGATGTGGCTCCCGCCCTGCCCCGCATGGTCGAAGATCTCGGTGAGGATCGCCGGGGCGTTGACGACGCCGTGCCCGGGCATCGGGGGAGCCGCGAGCGCAATCGCCGGTGCTTGCCCGATGGCTCGCGGCAGCGGCCCGATCTCGATATGCTCCGTGCCACCGGAGGCAACCCGCCAGACACCCGCAAAGACTGATTCCTGAACCTCGAAGCGGCGATCGCCCGCCACGACTGCGGAAACCTCGCCCTCGCCGAGCGTCTCCGCGATCAGGGCGCGATTGCGCGGGTCCATCTTCGCGAGCCGCGCGGCCTCGACCACGATCGCACCATCGTCCGGCGACCATTCTTTTGCGGTTTCGGCGAGTTCCCTGAGGCAGGCGATCGCCGGCTCCAAGCCTTCGGCGCTCTCAAGATAGGGGATGGGCGAATGGAAGGTCCGCATGCCCGACGGCATGGGCATGTAGTCGAGGTCCGCCCCATCCCCTTCACTTGGTTGGCTGCCCGGCCCGAAGCCCGTCGGCGCATTCATGAACCCGAATGTCATTTCGTCTCCTCCCGGCCCTGTTCATTCGGGCTCTTGTTCCGCCGTCGCGCGACCGCCTCAGTGCACCAGCAGGGCCGGCTCCCTGTCGAGGATGGCCGAGATCTCCCGCAGATAATCGTCCCAATCGCGGATCTTGGCGATCGCTCCGACCTTGTTCCCTCGCGCCACGAAGATCAGCGACGGGGTCGGCCAGACGTCGAAGCGTTCGCGAACTTTCTGCTCGATCGCGCGATCCACAACCGCCGGCTGGAAGGCCTTGCCGAAGTGGCGGGCGAGTTCGGGCAGAATGACGGCCAGATCAGCCGTTTCGAGATTCTTGTCTGCATCGCCGGTGACGAACAGGGCCTTGAGGTCCGGCTCGGCCAGAAAGCGGTCGAGAATTGCGGCGTCGACTTGCGGATAGCCCAGCGTGTCGACCAGTCGCTTGATCAGGGGATGGCTCATGAGCGGTCCTCCTCAGACTTCGGTGTGGCCGGCGTCCCGCGCGGCCTGCATGTGGGGCGGCAATTGCGGGCTTCGGCCGGCGAGATCGGCGAAACAGGCGTCGATGTCGCCGCCCGACCCGGCGCGTTCCACGGCAAGAAGCGCCATGTCGATCGCTTGGGCCTCGGCTTCGGACAGGATACGGCGGGCGCTTCCCAGAAAGACGAGAACATGGTCGCCGGCGGCCACCGGGTCGACGAGGCTGACGTCGATCTCCGAAGTCGTCCCGCTCCGTTCGGCGAGAGCGCGGCCCTTCGCCATCGCGGCGACGATGCGCATCGGATATCCCAGGCACATCGCCTCATGCTCCCTTCATCGGAACGAAGCGGATGTCGCCGTGGCGCCATGCGATGTCTTCCGGCGGTCGCCCGGCCTCGTAGGCTGCCAGTTGCAGGGCGCTCGGGCCGAGAGGTTCGCTGTCTTCGCCGGAGGCCTTTTCGGAAACGGCAAAGCCGCAGGCGCGCAACTCCTCGGCCGCACGCCGGACCGCCGGCTCGATCGCCGCGGCGACGACGCCGCTTAGCGAGCCGCCATAATCCTCGATCTGAAGCGGCTGCACGCCGATCAGGACCACATGTTCCGGCTCCCAGCCAAGTAGAGCCGCGCTGGCCAGCACCTCCTGAAAGCCGGTCTGATGCAGGCTCATCTTCTTCGCGCCGAGAAAGCTCGGCACCTTCGATCCGGCCACGACCTTCAGCGTCCCCGGTGCAAGCCCATAGTCGATCGCGTCGAGGATCACGAGAACGCGCGAGACCTGGATGAAAGGCAGGAGGTAGACCCCCTGGGTCCCGCCATCCATGACGCGGACGTCTTCGTCGGTCTGATAGCGTTCGGCGAAAGCCTCCACTGCTCGCACGCCAAATCCTTCGTCGGCCCAGAGCAGATTGCCGATGCCGAGTACGAGCCCTTTCGGGTCGTCCATGACCGTCTCCTCCCATTGGTGGCGCGGTGGGCTCCGCGCCTTGGAATGATTAAAAGCAATCACCGTGCCAACAGGACGGAAAGGAGATCGTTTTCGCACCGCAGCAGACCAAGAAATTGGTCAACCGCCTTTCGGTGGGCGGAAAGCCGGCTTCCGGTTCATCCAAAAATGCAGCTGGAAATGCGCGCGGGCGTCTTTATGCTGCAGCGCAGCGCGTAAGGCACTTCTCCGAGCCGGACAGAAATGGAAACTGACTTTCCAGACACGGCGCCCTTCTGGAAAGAAAACTGGCAGCTCCTCGATAGAGAAGCTGCCAGCAGAGGCGACCTGATTTGCGCCTTGGGAGACGAACAGGAAACCAATCAGTCGGGATCGGAATCCTTGAAGGTGCGCTCGCCGGAAATCATCGTCGAGACGATCGACTGGCGGCTCATGATATCCTCGCGGATCGCGACATAGACGTGGATCATCACGAAGATGAGGATCCACCACATCACCAGATGGTGCCAGGTATGCACGTCCTGGCTCTGGCCGAAGAGCGGGATCACCCAGCTCGTGAAAAGGACGTTCGCCCAGCTTCCCGGCTGTGTGCCCTCGCCATAGAGCGCGAAGCCCGTGACGATCATGAACAGCGAGCCGAGGGTGATGAAGACGAACATCGCGATCTGGGCGAGCGGGTTGTGGCCGACATATTTCTTCGGCCGCTTTTCCAGGAACGCGTACCATCTGATTTCGGTCAGCACTTCCTTCCACCATTGCCCACGCCAGACCGGCGGGGCGAAGAGCTGGCGGGCGTGATGATTGCCGACGAAGGCCCAGTAGAAGCGGACGACGAAGCCGGTGGCGAAGATGTAACCGGCGGTGAAATGAGCAAAGCGAATGTAGCCCATGAGGAAGTTGGCGCTCGCCTCGCCGGGCTGGGTCGGCAACGGCGAGCCGATGAAGTAGCCGGTGACCGCGAGGACCAGGATCGAGGCTGCGTTGATCCAGTGCCAGAGCCGGACCGGCGCCTCATAGACATAGACCGAGGTGACGGTCGCCGCGCGATCCTCTGCCGACATGTCGCCTGCAAGCGCGATGGGCGTTTCGAGGCTCGGAGCCTTCGTCTCGATGACGTTCATTCCGCCCTCCCCTTCCCGAGCGAGCGGAAAAAGGCACCAACCGCGCGGCGCTTCACGATCGCCAAGACCGCGAGTGCAGCGAAGCCGGCCATCATGGCCATGTGGTCGGGCTCGGTGAGGAGATGGACGAGCCCCTCCCCGTGATCGTGCAGCCCGGAATGGGCAAGGGCGGGCGTTGCGACAAGCGCCAGGGCGGCACCGAAGAGCATCCGTTTCGACATGATTTTTCCTCCCAGTGCGGCCTTCAGCGGACCGTGACCTTCGCCATTTCCTGACCGTCCTCGCTCATGACATGGGTCGAGCAGGCGAGGCACGGATCGAAGGAATGGAGCGTGCGAAGGATCTCCACCGGCTCCTCCGGCCGCTCCATCGGCGTGTTCATGAGCGAGGCCTCGAAGGCGCCGATATTGCCGGCCGGATCGCGCGGCGAGCCGTTCCAGGTGGTCGGGACGACGCACTGGTAGTTCTCGATCTTGCCGTCCTTGATCTTGATCCAGTGGCCGAGCGCCCCGCGCGGCGCGGCGACGAGACCGACGCCCTTGGCCTCGCTCGGCCAGGAGGATGGATCCCACAATGCGACGTTGGCGGTCGCACTGTCGCCAGCCTTGATGTTGGCGATCAGGGCGTGCCAGTCGTCCATCATCATCTTGGCGCAGTACTGCGCCTCCAGCGCCCGTGCGAGGGTGCGGCCGATGGTCGAGGGCAGCGCCTGCCTCGCGGTCAGACTGGTGCCGGCGAGCTGGTTGAAGGCGCCGAGCGAGCTGTTCACCTGCTCGGTGACGTAGTCGACCTTCTTCGCGTAGGCGATGATGTAGCGGGGAAGCGGGCCGACCTCGACCGCATGGCCGCGCCAGCGCGGCGCCTTGATCCAGGAGTATTTTCCGGCCTCGTCGAGCTCCTGAATGTTGGTCTTCGTGCCCTTGAAGTTGGCGCCGAGCACGAAGCTCGGCTCGGTGACGCCCTCCCACGGATGCAGGCCCTTCGCCTCGTCCGGGTACTGGTACCAGGAATGCTGCACGAACTCCTGGATCTGCTCGGGATCGGTCGCGTCGACCGGATAGATTTCGTCCCAATTGCCGTCGAGGATGACACCGCCAGGAAGCTGATCGGTGGACTTGTCGTAGTTGACCTTCGGATAGGCGCCATAGTCCATGACATTGGTGGCTGCCAGCCCGCCGCCATAGAGCCAGTCCTTGTAGAAGGAGGCGATGGCGAGGACGTCCGGCACATAGACATTGTCGATGAACTCGATGCACTCGGCGATCCGCTGCCGGACGAAATTCAGCCGCTCCATATTGACCGGCGCACCGGCGGAAAGCTCGCCCTCCATGTTGATCGCGCAGGGGACGCCGCCGACCATGTAATTCGGATGCGGGTTCTTGCCGCCAAAGATCGTATGGATCTTCACGACCTCCTTCTGCAGATCCAGCGCTTCGAGATAATGGGCCACCCCCATCAGATCGGCTTCGGGCGAGAGCTTGTAGGCGGGATTGTCCCAATAGCCGTTCTTGAAGATGCCGAGTTCGCCGGATTCGACGAATTTCTTCAGCCGGTTCTGCACGTCCCGGAAATAGCCGGGCGAGGACATGGGATGGGCCGAAATCGCCTGTTGCAGTTCGCTCGTCGCCTTCGGATCGGCCTTCAGCGCATTGACCGGATTGACCCAGTCGAGGGCGTGCAGGTGATAGAAATGGACGATGTGATCGTGGACCTGCAGCGTCTTCGCCATGATCTCTCGGATCAGATGGGCGTTGGTCGGGATCTGGATATTGAGGGCGTTTTCCGCCGCCCGCACCGAGGCCAGCGCATGGCAGCCGGTGCAAACACCGCAGATGCGCTCGACGAAGGCCCAGGCGTCGCGCGGGTCGCGGCCATTGAGGATGACCTCCAGGCCCCGCCACATGGTGCCGGTGGAGACGGCGTTGCGGATGACGTTGTTCTCGTCGACATTCACCTCGCAGCGCATATGGCCTTCGATGCGGGTGACGGGGTCGACGACAATGCGGCGACCGCCATTGTCGAGGTCGAAGCCGTTGGGTGTCTGCATGATGGTCATGGCATCAAACCTCGAGATCGGGGGCGCGGGAGGAGCCGTTGTTCTTGACCTGGGCGCGCTTCAGCGCGCTGACGGCAGCGTGGGCGGCAATCGCACCGCCGACGCCGATGGCGGCCGTCATGCCGATTTTGTCGGCATTGGCCTCGACCCCGAACTGATTGATGTCGGTGAGGCGCGCATACCAGGAGCCCTTGTCCCAGAACCCGTCTTCGGAACAGCCGATGCAGCCATGGCCGGCCTGGATCGGGAAGCTCGTTCCCTCGTTCCAGCGCACCGTGGAGCAGGCATTGTAGGTGGTCGGCCCCTTGCAGCCGACCTTGTAGAGGCAGTAGCCACGGCGCGCGCCTTCGTCGTCGAAGGCCTCGACGAACTGGCCGGCGTCGAAATGCGGCCGGCGGTAGCACTTGTCGTGGATGCGCTGGGAATAGAACATCTTCGGCCGGCCGGTGCGGTCGAGCTCGGGAATGCGGTCGAAGGTCAGCATGTAGGTGATGACGCCAGTCATGACCTCGGCGATCGGCGGGCAGCCCGGCACCTTGATGATCGGCTTGTCGGTGATGACCTGATGCACCGGCGTCGCGCGCGTCGGGTTGGGCCGCGCGGCCTGCACGCAGCCATGGGAGGCGCAGGAGCCCCAGGAGATGATCGCCTTGGCGTCCTTCGCGGCGTGGCGCAGCTGATCGACGAAGGGCTTGCCGCCGACGATGCAGTACATCCCGTCCTCGTTCAGCGGCGGATTGCCCTCGACGGCGAGGATGTAGTTGCCCTTGTAGCGGCGAATCGTGTCTTCCAGAGCGGCTTCCGCCTGATGACCGGCGGCGGCCATCAGCGTGTCGTCATAGTCGAGCGAGATCATCGACAGGACGACGTCCTTGACCAGCGGATGGGCGGACCGGATGAAGCTCTCCGAACAGCAGGTGCATTCGAGCCCATGGACCCAGATCACCGGCGTGCGCGGCTTGGTCTCCATCGCATGGGCGATCTTCGGCACGAAGGCCGGGCCGAGGCCGAGGGCGGTCGCCGTCAGCGAACAGAATTTCAGGAAGGATCGTCGCGTGACGCCCTGGCGCCGCATAACGTCGTAGAATGTCTCGGTGGCCTGCATGCGTTTCCTCCCGCTCCAGACAGACCGGCCCCGGTTTTTCGGGCCGTTTAGAACGGGTGTAAGCAAAGTCTGTGCCAAGACGCGATTCATCCGCCAAGCGATTGGCAACAAAGGAGGAAAGCCGATGTCTCAGGAAGGCGACATCGGCCGGAAGATGGAAAGCACCTGACCGAAACCGCAAGGTAGCTGTCCAGTCGCGGCGCTCTGAGACTTGTAGACGCTACCCGGAACGGGCGAGACGCGCGGCTGCGATCGCCGCCTGACCGAAGGCGAGCCCGCCGTCGGTCATCGGTACTTCCTGGCCTCCCAGCACAGTCAGCCCGGCTTCGCTCAGGCGTTCGGAGAGCCGCTCGAACAGACGCGCATTCTGCATCACCCCTCCCGACAGGGCGACGGTGGTCGCTGCGTGCCGCCGTGCCAGCGACGTCGCCAGATCAGCAGCCGCGTCGGCGAAACCGTCGTGGAAGCACGCCGAGACCAAGGCGGGTGAGCCGCCCGCGGCGACGTCCTCGACGAGGCTGCGGAAGGCCGGTACGGGGTCCAGTAAGGTGCCCCCCTCCGTTTCAGTCCGATCAAACCGATAGGCGTCGCCCGGCTCGCAAGGTTCACCGGCCAGAGCCTCGGCTTCCATCGCCGCTTGTCCCTCATGGGTGGTGCGCTCGAAGGAACAGCCGAGAGCGGCGCCGAGAGCATCGAAAAGCCGGCCGGCCGAAGAGGTGAGCGGCGTGTTGAGCCCGGACGCGATCATTCGCTCGACGGCGTCTGTGGGTCTCTCGGCAAACGGGCCGCTCAGACCGAGCCGTCCGTCTGCCGCGCGCCATCCTTCGGGACCGAAGGCATGGCGAAGCTGGGCGAGAAGATTGCGCCAAGGTTCGGCAACCGCCGCCGCACCGCCCGGCAGGGGCACGGGGGCCAGCCAGCCGAGGCGGGAGAAATCGCGATAGGTCGCGAGCAGGAATTCACCGCCCCAGACCGTGCCGTCGCCGCCGAAGCCGGTGCCGTCCAGCGCGATGCCGAGAACGGCTCCCTCCTCGTCGTTCCAGCCGTGCTCGGCCATCACCGCGGCGATATGGGCATGATGATGCTGGACCGAGACAAGAGGAATGCCGCGCTCCGCCGCCATCGCCTCGGCCACCTCAGTAGAACGATAGGCCGGGTGCGCGTCGCAGGCGATTGCCTGAGGCACCTCGCCGAAAAGATCGAGATAGTCGGCAATCGCCTTTTCGAACTCGGCAAAGGAGAGCGCGTCTTCGAGATCGCCCATATGATGGGAGAGAAGGGCCCCTTCCGAACCGACGAGGCAGATCGCCGACTTCAGCTCGCCACCGAGGGCGAGGATCGGAGGAGCATCGCGCAGAGAAGCCGGGAAACGGAGCCGCGCCGGAGCAAAGCCCCTGCCACGCCGCACCAGACGGATGTGGCCGCCCATGGCCATGGCGACGGAATCGTCGAGCCGGCGGGCGATCTCACGGTCATGGATCAGGAAGGCGTCGGCAATGCCGCCGAGTTTGTCGAAGGCCTCATCCTCGGTGATGACTTGGGGCTCGCCGGAAAGATTGCCGGAGGTCATCACCAGCGGCCGGCCGGCCGCTTCGGCCAGAAGCACGTGCAGCGGCGTCATCGGCAGCATCCAGCCGAGACGGTTCAGGCCGGGAGCAAGTCCGTCCGGCAGGGCTTCGCCAGCTCGTTCGAGCAGGACGATCGGCGCAGCGGCCGACGCCAGGGCTGTCGCGGCGTCCGAGGGGAGCCGGGCATGGCGTTCGATCGTTTCGAGGTCTTGCGCCATCAGGGCGAAGGGCTTGGCCGGCCGACGCTTGCGCCGGCGCAGCGTCGCAATGGCTTCCGGAGTCATCGCGTCGCAGGCGAGATGGAAGCCGCCCAGCCCCTTGATGGCGACAATCCGGCCGGCCTTGAGGAGCGCGGCGGACTCTTCGATCGGATCAGCTTCCACCCTCCGACCGCCGACGATCAGGCTCAGGCGAGGCCCGCAGTCCGGGCAGGCGATCGGCTGGGCGTGGTAGCGCCGGTCGGCCGGATTCTCGTATTCCGCCCGGCAGGCCTCGCACATGGCGAAATGGCGCATGCGGGTCGCCGCCCGGTCATAGGGAATGTCGTCGATGATGGAAAAGCGCGGCCCGCAATCGGTGCAGTTCGCGAAGGGATAGCGATAGCGCCGCTCGGCCGGGTCCGAAATCTCGGCCCGGCAGGCGGCGCAGATTGCGGCATCGGGCGTGACCCCGGTCCGCTTCGCCCCACCTGCCGTCTGTTCGATGGCGAAGGCGCCTTCCGGTGGTCGGACAAGGGGGATTTCGGTGATCTCATCGATCCGGGAAAGCGGCGGCGCCTCTTCGCGCAGCTTCGCTCGGAAGCGCGCAAGGTCGTCCGGCTTCCCGCCGAGGCGGATCAACACGCCCTCGGCATCGTTCAGGACGTTGCCGGACAACGACAGATCCTGCGCGAGCCGCCAGACGAAGGGACGGAAGCCGACGCCCTGGACCTGGCCGGTGACCCGGATTTCCAGCCCCTGCCGCTCGCCTTCCTCCGACATGGTCAGTGCACCGTGCAGACCATGCAGGGGTCGAAAGACCGGACGATATGCTGGACCGAGACCGGCGTCGTCTCGCCGCGCAACACCGGCGCCCCTTCCAGCGCGGCTTCCAACGGGCCCGGCGCTCCGGTGGCGTCGCGCGGCGAGAAGTTCCAGGTGGTCGGCGCGACAATCTGGTAATGGGCGATCCGCCCCTTCTCGACGGTCACCCAATGGCCGAGAGAACCGCGTGCCGCCTCTGCGAGCCCACGCGCCGCACCGTCCTCGATCCGCCTGGGGTGCAGGATGAAGGGCTCGCTAACATCCATGGCCCGCACCCAGGATTCCATGGCGGGCACGAGCCGAGCAATTTCCAGAAGACGGCCGACGATGCGGCCATGGACATTGGCGCGGCCGTCCCGCAGCATGGCGAGCGCGAGAGGATGGCCGTCATTCGCTTGGCGGGCGATGGCCCCCACCTCGACGGTCTCGCCGGTCAGCCGCGGCGCCTTGCACCAGGAATAGCCGGGCTCGCACATCTGGGGATCAGGCACAGTCTCGCCTCGCGCCGGATGGGCGGCCTCGCCGAGCATCCAGCTGTGCGACAGATCCTCGGCGATCGCCGAGAAATCGATCTCCTCCTTGCGCCCATCACGGAGCAGACCCGGCCCGAAGACGGTCTCGTCCGGCAGCCTGTAGCCGCCAAAGGACATGAGCCGCGGCGGACCAAGGCCGGCGTCATGCAGATCGAGATCACGGGCGATGCGCAGATAGGTTTTCGCGTAGGCCGGCCCGCCCGTTTCGGCAAAGGCCTGAAGCGCATCCGCCGTCTCGAGGGCGGCCACCTCTTCGAGAGGCGCGCCGAAGAGCTGCTTCTCGCAAAAGGCGCGGAACTGGCGCACGGTGGCAAGCAGACGCATCCGGTCGCGTGCGTCCGGCGCCTTGGTCACGCCGCCTGGCTGGAGCGACAGCGTATGCGGCCATTTGCCCGCCAGGATGCCCATGACATGGAACAGTGTCGCCCTTGCCTCGATCGCGGCGCGCACCGCCGTGCCGGTCTTGGCCGCGAAGAGCTCGTGCACCTCCTCGAACCACGGCCGCGGCGCGTAAATCTGACGGGCGAAGTCGGCCATGAAGAAGACGTGGAAATGAATGAGGTGATCGGCGAGATTTTCCGCCGCATGAACCACCGCCTGCGCCAGAAGGCCGTTCGGGGGTGGCGCGATCCCCTGCAGTTCGGCCAGTGCATGCTGCGCCGCCATCGACTGGGAGACCGAACAGATACCGCAGATGCGCGGCACGATGGTCAGCGCATCCCGCGGGTCCTTGCCGGCGAGGATCGCTTCGAAACCGCGAAACAGCGGTGAATTGACATGCGCCGCGACCACCTGGTCCCGCTCGATCGTCAGCCGGACTTCGAGGTCTCCCTCCACCCGATTGAACGGGCCGGCGATCAGCCGCCGGGTTTCGCCCTTCCTGTCCGCCCCGCCCCCCATGCGAACCGTCAGCGCCGGTTCGTGGACTTGATCGAGGGCGGCGAGACGATGCGGTCGGCGGTGGCGTTTGCCCTCAGCCGCTCCGGCGTCGCGGCGCGCGACAGCGAAGCGAGCGCGATGAACCAGGCCTTGGGCATGTCCGTCGGCAGGCCGATCGGCACGCCACCGATCTTCGGCGTCTCGGTGAAGACGCGGCCAGGCTCCTCGAACTCGGGCGCCGTGCAGTTAATGCAGGGGTAGCCGCCGCTCGTGCAGGAGCCTTCGCCGTTCCAGCTTCGCGTGTTGCAGTCGCCATGGGCCTGGGTGCCGAGGCAGCCGAGATTTTCCATCATGCAGCCCAGTTCAGACAGATGATGGGCGCTCGCCTTGTACTCGTAATATTCGTTGCGCGAACAGCCGTGATGGACGAGGTGATCGGCGTAAAAGCGCGGGCGGGAGAGCCGATCGAGATCGTCGGGCCCGATGCCGTCCTCGGCCAGCATCATCAAGGCTTCGACCACCCAGTTCGGATGGGTCGGGCAGCCGGCGACATTGATGACCGGATTGCCGGAGAGCGAACGAAATTCGGCACCGAGCGCACCGCCGGGCAGATTGCCGTCATATTGCAGACCGCAGGCGTCCGACGGGTTGGCGCCGGCCGAGGTGACGCCGCCGAAGGCCGCGCAGGTCCCGACCGCCACGACGTCTCGGGCCTTTGGTGCAAGGCGCCGCAGCCAATGGAGCATCGGCTTGCCGGTGCCCGCCAGCATGTGAAAGCCGCCGGTGTCCGCCGGCCCGCGCACGACCGAGCCCTCGAAGCAGAGGATGTCGAGTTTCTGTCGACCTTCGGCGATCGCCTCCAGCAGGGCGACGACTTCGGCGCCGCTCTCCTCCGAGATCGTCGGGTGCCACAGGCAGTCGATGCCGAAATCATCGAGAGCATCCAGCAGCGGTGGATCCTCGGCGCAGAGCAGCGACATGGTGCAGCCCCCGCAACCGGCGGACTGCAGCCAGAGCATCGTCTTCTTCGCAGGTGTCAGTCGCGACATGTGTCCTCCCCCACGTCTACGGTGGGCAGACGAAAGGAAAAGGCCGCTCCACCCTCCGGCAGATTCTCCGCGACCAGCCGTCCGCCATGTTCTTCCACGAACTTGTAGCTCAGGGAAAGCCCGAGCCCGGTTCCCTTGCCCACCGGTTTCGTCGTGAAGAAGGGCTCGAAGAGATGCTGAAGTGCATCGGGCGCGATGCCCGGGCCACGGTCGGCGATCCGGACCAGCGCCTCGCCTTCGTCCGTTCGCTGGATGGTGACGGAAAGCGCCGGCGTCTCCATCTCCTCCATGGCGTCGAGCGCATTCTGGACGACGTTCATCACCACCTGCTGGATGGGACCGGACCGGCCGAGCGCGGTGATCGGGTCCGGCGCGTCGATCGACACGTCGATCTCCTTCGAACGGCCCTTCACGACCCAGCCGACCGCCGTCGTCACCGTCTGGACGAGATCGAAGGGCTCGGACTTGCCCTTTCCGTCGGCGGAAAAACGTCGAAGTTCCTCGACGATGTCGCGCACCCGCTCGGCGCCTTCGAGCGAACCGGAGACCGCTTCGCGAATGCGGCTGATCGCTCGGTCGAGCTTCAGTTCCTTGCGCAGGGCGATGAGTTCCTCGCGGCTCGCACCTGACCAGAGCCGATCGAAATAGGTCTCCAGGCGCGCGATGTAGCGCTCCAGGGCGTGGGCGTTGCCGTAGACGAAGCTGATCGGGTTGTTGAGTTCATGCGCCACGCCTGCCACCAGGCGGCCGAGCGAGGCCATCTTCTCCGAATTCACCACCTGCGCCTGGGCGGCCTTGAGCTGCTCATGGGTCTCGGCGAGCGAGGAATAGGCCCGGCGCAATTCGCCCACTGGTCGGCCGATCAGGACGGCGCCCACGACGCGGCCGCGCGCGTCGAGCCGCGGCGTGCCGTGGAATTCGAAAGGCGCGGGCTCCTGCCCGCCGATGACGGAGAGCTCGGCTGGCTTCGGCTTGCGGCCGCGGGCGATGGTCTGGAGCATGGCAGCGAGCCCGTCGCGGGCTTCCGCGGAAAAGACGGCTTCCGCGCATTTGCCGACAAGCGTCGATGCCGGCTCTCCGGTCTGGCGTGACAGGGCCGGATTGACCTCGATCACCACGCCCGTCTGATCGCAGACGATGAGAATGTCGGTCATGGCGCCCAGCACGGACTCCATGAACTGGCGCATCGATTCCAGATCCGCGTTCTTTTCTTCCAGCTCGATCTGGTAGGCGACGAGATCGGAATAGGTCTCGTCCATGCGCCGGATCACGTCGATCCAGGCAGTGTCCATCAATTCGTCGGCTTCGCGGTCCTGGATCTTCGCCATGCCATTCCGGCCGCCCCTTTTCGAGCGTACCCTTCGACCCGCGGCTTGGACACTCGACACGCGCGAGGCCGCTCTTGCGAGAGAGGCCGCGGACCACCTCTCTTTGCCACTTTCGCGCAAATTGCAGACAGCAGCCGTCAGGGCCCATCCTGCGATCGCCGAGAAGTCTAGCGGGTTGACAGATCAGTGTAAACGCAGCTCCGCGCCGTCGGATCGGGCCGCCCGCTGACAACGTTGGCATCGACAAATTGACCGTCCCCAAGCGCATACTCGCAAGAATGCGGAACCCCGGCAGGAAGTGGAATGCTTGCGTGGCCCGTGGGCTGACGGCGACACTGAGGTCGCGCACCCGTCCCTAATGAGCAAAAGACCATTCCGCTTTTCAGAACGATGCTGTAGGAAAGTGCCATAGAGGAAGCGCAGCAGCGTATGCCTTCCGGCGTGAAAGGATCGTCGTCCTCGATGCGGCTCCGACCTGACGCTTGCCGCGGCGCCTGGCACGATGCGGGACCCGTCTCCCAAGGGGCCTGTGCCGGGTGTCCTGGCCAATCAGGAGAGAGGCTCCGGATCAAGCATGGGGAAGACGGCCGTGATGGACGATGATCTTGGAGCGGTGGTGCTGGCGTGGGCACCGACAGGCCACCGCTCGCCACCCCGCTCCTGCAGCCCGGGTGCCGCCTCTTGCAGCCTGGTTCTCTGACATGGGCGATGCGCTGATCGCACCGGACTGGATCGCGC
Source organism: Jiella marina (assembly GCF_024359545.1). Lineage (GTDB taxonomy): Bacteria > Pseudomonadota > Alphaproteobacteria > Rhizobiales > Rhizobiaceae > Jiella. The sequence continues at coordinate 191,511 of NZ_JAKQZG010000005.1, read as the reverse complement.
TCGACTGGGGCACGACGAACCTCAGGGCCTGGGCGATGGATGCCGCCGACACCCCGCTTGCCGAGGCCGGGTCGGGCGACGGCATGGGCACCCTGTCCCGCGACGCGTTCGAACCGGCTTTGAAGCGGTTGCTCGCCGAATGGCGACTTCCGCCGCAAGCATGCATCGTCGCCTGCGGCATGGTCGGCGCGCGCCAGGGCTGGACCGAGGCAGCCTATGGGCGCGTACCCTGCCCGCCCCTGCAGAAGCCTTTCACCCGCGCCCCGGCCGCAGATCCCGGGCTCGATGTCTGGATCGTCCCGGGCCTAGCCCAGGCCGAGCCTGCCGACGTGATGCGCGGAGAAGAGACCCAGATTGCCGGCCTGCTGGCGCAGGATTCGGATTTCGAAGGGATCGTCTGTCTGCCGGGCAGCCACACGAAATGGGTAGAGATCTCCAAGGGTCGCATCGAGCGGTTCCGAACGGCGATGACCGGCGAGATCTTCGCGGCCATCGCCGACCATACGGTTCTGCGTCACACTCTCGGCGAAGTCTGGGACGAGGGCGCTTTTGTGGCCGCCGTCGCTGATGGCATGGCCGCGCCCCAGGATCTGGCGCTTCGCGCTTTCGAGATGCGCGCCAACGCTCTCCTCAAGGACGGCGAACAGGCGGCCCGCGCCCGTCTCTCTGGACTGTTGATCGGGGCCGAACTGCAGGCGACCCGCGCGCTGTGGCAAGACCGGCCAGTCGCGCTTCTCGGCGCGCCGAAGCTTGCAACGCACTATGCGTCGGCATTGGAGAGCCAGGGAACGACACCGCAGCTCCGGGATGCCGAGGCCTGCACGCTGGCAGGGCTGACCGCCGCGAAGCACAGGATCTGAAGGAAAGAGATGCGAGAGATCATCGCCATTCTGCGCGGCATCGAACCGCACGAGGCGCTGCCGGTCTGCGGCGCCCTGATCGATGCCGGCATCACGCGGATCGAGGTGCCGCTCAATTCGCCGCGGCCCCTCGAATCCATCGAGGCGATGGCCCGGGCCCATGGCGACGTCGCCCAGATCGGGGCGGGTACGGTGCTGAGTGCCGAGGACGTCCGGCAGGTTCGCGATGCTGGCGGAAAGATGGTCGTCTCGCCCAATTGCGATCCGGAGGTCATCGCAGCGACCCTTGCGGCGGGGCTCGAAAGCTATCCGGGCGTGCTGACACCGAGCGAGTGCTTCGCCGGCCTCAAGGCCGGAGCAACGGCACTCAAGGTGTTTCCAGCCTTCCAGATGGGGATCGAGGGTCTGAAGGCTCTCCGCGCCGTGCTGCCGACCGCGACGAAGCTCTATATGGTGGGCGGCGTCGGGCCCGAGAGCTTCGGCGATTGGCTGAAGGCCGAGGCGGCCGGATTCGGTATCGGCTCAGCGCTCTACAAGCCCGGCATGTCCGCCGCGGATGTCGCCGTTCGGGCCAAGAGCATGGTCGAAGCCTATGACAGGGCGGCCGCGTAGCCGCTCGTTCTCACCGAGAGCTCGAGCAGCGCCAAGATTGCGGGCGATCGGTCACCCCAAATGGAAGACCTGCTCCATCGGCGCCCACCATTCCCCCTCCTTGCGAGTTTCGAGCGGGCGCTGCATGGGGCCGCAGAGCTTCCACCACTCACGCGTCGCGGGATCGGCCGCAATGGCGGCGTTGTCAGCCTCGAAATCGTCTCCGACATACTCGAAATAGCTGAACATGAGATTCTCCGGCTCGCGCAGGAAGATCGAATAGTTGGTGATGTTGGAGCGACGCAGACGCTCCAGGACCTCTGGCCAGACATCCGCATGAACCCGTTTGTATTCCTCGATCCGCTCCGGATCGATGCCGATGACGAAACCCATTTTCTGCATGCTGCCCTCCCTTTCCTCGTTCCTGCAGACGATGGCTCATCGCTCTGAAGCACGCATGAGCTGGCGCCAAGGAGCGAGGATCGCATCGTCCGTGCCTAACCCTACGCAGATTTCCGTCCCGGGCGTAGCCGCCTCCCCTCGGACCACCGCGACCAACAAAGACGATATCTGCGTCTTCGCCCTGTGCGACCGCCCCGCGATCATGTAAAAGCCGCCATGTTGGCTTTATGCCAATGGGAGGCAAGAAAAGGACGATGGTCTCGGCATCATCGCGGAGAGGCGGACCACGGGCACGCCACGCGATCCGGCTGGGGCGTCGGCATAAGAACATGAGTATGAAAGAGATGAACTGCGGGCTCTGCGCCGAGCCGGGGCGCTTCGTCCTCGAACGCCGGCCGCTTCCGCAGGAAGCGCCCGAAGGATGGGCGCTGGTGGACATCGCGGCGATCGGAATCTGCGGCACCGATTACCACATCTTCGAAGGCAAGCACCCGTTTCTTGCCTATCCGCGGGTGATCGGGCACGAACTGTCCGGTCACCTCGCGAGCGGGCCGAATGCCGGCGAACTCGTCGTGGTGAATCCCTATATCGCCTGCGGAGAATGCCGGGCCTGCCGCCGCGGCAAGCCCAATTGCTGCATGGCGATCGAAGTGCTGGGGGTGCATCGTGACGGCGGCATGTGCACGCGGATCGCGGTGCCCCAGGAAAACCTCTACCCCGCGACGGGACTGTCACCTGAGCAGGCGGCCATGGTCGAGTTCCTCGCCATCGGCGCCCATGCCGTCGCCCGCTCCGGCGTCGGCGAGGGAGACCTCGTGCTCGTCACAGGGGCCGGGCCGATCGGCCTCGGTACGGCGCTCTTTGCCCGCATCGCCGGTGCCGACGTCCATCTCCTCGACCGCAGCCAAACGCGGCTTGACATGGTGGGCAAGCTCTTCGGTTTCTCGAGGCTTCATGTGGTCGGAGACGACCTCCTGACCGGTGACGCGGCCGAGGGGTTCGACGCGGTGTTCGACGCAACCGGCAGTGCCAAGGCGATCGAGGCCGGCTTCCCGCTCCTCGCCCATGGCGGCAGCACCGTTCTCGTCAGCGTCGTCAAGGACGACATCACCTTCACCGATTCCGAATTTCACAGGCGCGAGGCCCGGATCATCGGTTCGCGCAATGCGCTCAAGTCGGATTTCGATCGGGTGATGGGCGCCATCCGCGCGGGCCATATCCCGACCGACGCCATCGCATCCGAAACCATCGCGCTCGAGGCCCTGCCCGAGCGCTTCTCCGGCCTTGTCGAAGACCGGGACCATCTCATCAAGGTTCTCGTCACTCCATGACCATCGAAGAGACAACCACGCCAGCCCCCGTTCTCCGCCTGCATGACCGCGACAACATCATGGTCGCGCTGGAGGACATCGCCGCCGGCACGCCGATCGCGGAAGGCGTTTCGGCCGCCGAGCGCATCCCCTCCGGCCACAAGATGGCGATTCAGGCGATTAAGCCAGGCGAGCCGATCATCAAATACGGCCAGATCATCGGAGCGGCGACGGCCGAGATCGAGCCCGGCGGCCATGTGCACGTCCAGAATCTCGGCATGGGGGAACACAAGCAGGACTACGCCTTCGCCTCCGCCGCAAGGCCCTTGTCGCCGATCGAGACACCGGCGACGTTCCAGGGTTTTCGCCGGCCGTCGGGCCGCGTCGGCACGCGCAACTATCTCGGCATTCTCACCTCGGTGAACTGTTCGGGTTCAGTGGCGCGGTTCATCGCTCACGAGATCGCCCGCCGGAACATCCTCGACGAGTTTCCCAATGTCGACGGCATCGTGCCGATCGTGCACGGCACCGGCTGCGGCATGTCGGGCAAGGACGAGGGTTACGAGACGCTGTTCCGCACCCTCGCGGGTTATGGGCACAATCCCAATTTCGGGGCGATCCTGATGCTGGGGCTCGGTTGCGAGGTGATGCAGATCGCAGATCTGGTGGACCGGGATGCGCTCAAGGACAGCGCCCGGTTCCGCTACATGACGATCCAGCAGACCGGCGGGACCAAGGCCTCGATCGACAAGGGCGTCGCCATACTGCGCGAGCTCGCCGCCGAAGCCGACAAGGCGGTGCGCGAGGAAGCTTCGACCCGGCATCTCGTTCTCGGCATGCAGTGCGGCGGCTCCGACGGCTATTCCGGCATTACCGCCAATCCGGCCCTCGGCCATGCCTCGGACCTCCTGGTTCGGCATGGCGGCATCTCGATCCTGTCGGAGACCTCCGAGATCTACGGGGCCGAACACCTTCTCACGCGCCGCGCCGTCGACGAGCCGACGGGACGCAAGCTGATCGACCTGATCGACTGGTGGGAGGATTACACGGCCCGAAACTACGGCGAGATGGACAACAACCCCTCGCCCGGCAACAAGCGCGGCGGGCTGACCACGATCCTGGAAAAGAGCCTCGGCGCCGTCGCCAAGGGCGGCACCGCTCCGCTTTCCGGCGTCTACAAATATGGCGAGCCGATCGATCGGCCCGGCTTCATGTTCATGGACAGCCCCGGCTACGATCCGTGTTCGGTCACAGGACAGATCGCATCGGGCGCCAATCTGATCGCCTTTACCACCGGCCGCGGCAGCGTTTCGGGTTACCAGCCGGTCCCCTGCATCAAGATCGCCTCCAATCTGGACCTGTGGCGCCGGATGGAACCGGACATGGACGTCAATTGCGGCGCCATCCTCGAGGGTGTCAGTATCGAGGAAAAGGGTCGGGAGATCTTCGATCTGATGCTCCGCGTCGCTTCGGGCGAGGAGACCAAGAGCGAGGCCCAGGGCTTCGGCACGGTGGAGTTCGTGCCCTGGCAGATCGGCGCAGTGATGTAGGTCGGTTACGCTCCTCGCGCCCCGGTCGACCAGAGGACAGGGCCGGGAAGAGACATCGCGGCACCCGAGCAAAACCCGCGCGGTCGCTTCGACCCCGCGGGTTTCTTCGTCAAACCGGCGCGGTCATCAGAGCGCGTTGATCGGCACCTTCAGGTAGCGCTTGCCGTTGTCTTCCGCGCTGGGCAGAGCGCCGGCGCGCATGTTCACCTGCAAGGACGGCAGGATCAGCTTCGGCATGTCGAGGGTCGCATCGCGCTCGGTACGGTATTTGACGAACTCCTCGCGCGTCTTGCCACCCCCGACATGGATGTTGTGAGCCTTCTCCTCGCCCACGGTGGTCTCCCAACGAATGTCCCGGCCGTTCGGCCCGTAGTCGTGGCACATGAAGAGCCGCATCTCGTCGGGGAGCGCCAGGACCTTCTGGATGGAATCGTAGAGTGTCCCGGCATCGCCACCGGGAAAATCCGCACGCGCCGAGCCGCCGTCCGGCATGAAGAGCGTGTCGCCGACAAAGGCAGCGTTGCCCATCACATGGGTCATGCAGGCGGGCGTGTGGCCGGGCGTATGGATTGCGACGCACTCCATCTCGCCGACTTCGTACGTGTCGCCATCCTCGAACAGGCGGTCGAACTGCGAGCCGTCGCGCTGGAACTCTGTGCCCTCGTTGAAGATCTTGCCGAAGGTTTCCTGCACGATCGTGATGTTCTTCCCGATGCCGAGCTTGCCGCCGAGCTTGCCCTGAATGTAGGGCGCGGCCGACAGGTGGTCGGCATGGACGTGGGTCTCGATCAGCCACTCCACCTTGAGATCATGGTCCTTCACATAGGCGATGATCTCGTCGGCATGGGTGTAGCTGATCCGGCCGGCGGCATAGTCGATGTCCATGACGGAATCGACGATCGCGCAGGCCTTCGAGGCCGGGTCCTTGACCACATAGCTGATCGTGTTGGTCGCGGTATCGAAAAAGCCCTTCACCTGGGGCTTCACATCGAGATGCACCGGATAGGTCATGTCGTTTCCTCCTCTTGGATGGGCTGTCAGCAGGCAGTGCAGGTCTTGATCCCGAGCACCCGGTAGAGCGGGCAATTGCCGACGAGGGCCGTCAGGAGAGCGACCGCGCCCAGCCCGTAGAACAGCCATTCGAGCCATGTCCCGTCGCCGACCGTCGTGGCGGCGGCCAGGATGAAGAGTGCGGCGGCAACGGCGAGGCGGAGGCCGCGGTCGAGCTTGCCCATATTCACGGTCATTGCGGTTTTCCTTTTCGGTTGGCGGTCATCAAAGGGTCGCTGCGGGAAGGTTCAGCCAGCGCACTGGGGCGCGGCCCGGGGCACTGGGGCGCGGCCCGGGGCACGGGTCATGTCCATTGCGGCTCAGGAGCCGACATCGACGAGCCGCAGATAAGGACGCAGCGTTTCGAAGCCCTGCGGGAATTCCTCCTTCGCCTTCTCGTCACTCAAGGAGGGGCGGACGATCACCCGGTCACCCGGCTTCCAGTCCGCCGGACAGGCGACAGTCATGCGGTCGGTCAACTGCAGCGCATCGATCACGCGCAGGATTTCGGAGAAGTTCCGGCCGATTGTCATCGGATAGGCCATGGTCAGGCGGATCTTCATGTCGGGATCGATGATGAAGACGGTGCGCACCGCCGCCGTGTCGTCCTCGCCGGGATGAATCATGTCGTAAAGGGCAGCCACCTTCTTGTCCGGATCGGCGACGATCGGAAATTTGAGCGAGGTGTTCTGCGTCGCATCCACATCCGAGATCCAGGCCAGATGCTCTTTCACGCTGTCGGTCGAAAGGCCGAGCGGCTTGACGTTGCGAGCCGCAAATTCGCCGGCAAGCTGCGCCGTTCGTCCCATCTCGGTCGTGCACACGGGGGTGAAATCGGCGGGATGGGAAAAGAAGAAGACCCAAGAGCCCCCGGCCCACTCATGGAAGCGGATCGGACCCTGGGTGGTCTCGATCTGAAAGTCCGGGGCGGTGTCTCCGATCCTGAGCGACATGGTGATTTCCCTTCCTCGATTGCGACCGGCTTCGGCATGGAGCGGTCTGCGGTTTGTTCCGGGCGGACAGCAAAGCGAGACCGAGTTCGCGTCTCACAATGCCCTTTCCGCGCTCTGCTTCCGGGTCCCCGATCCGGCGGTTCCGGTTATCATTTTACATTTCTATATACCGATATCCGCTATGAGGGGACCCTTGAACGTGGGATACAACGAATTTCGTGCTCGTCTCACCACACATATCATTTTTTTATATATTGACAAGGCCATATTTATATATATCTTGCAATCATTCAGATGGAGCTCGCATGATCGACCCGACACCCATTCCGGAACCGCAGCCAAGGATCGGCGACACCGCGCCAGACTTCACCTGCCGCTCGACCAAGGGTGAAATCAGGCTGTCCGACTATCGGGGCCGCTGGCTGGTGTTCTTTTCGCATCCGGCGGATTTCACGCCCGTTTGCACTTCGGAATTCGTTGCCTTCGCGCGGGCTGCCGGGGAGTTCGAGGCGATCGGTTGCGATCTGGTGGGCCTTTCGGTCGACAGCCTGTTTTCCCACCTCGCCTGGGCGCGCGCGATCGAGGAACGGTTCCAGATCAAGGTGCCCTTCCCGATCTGCGAAGACCCGTCCATGGCGATCGCCCGGGCCTATGGCATGCTCGGGGCCGCGGCGGGTTCGAGCGCCACGGTGCGGGGTCTCTTCGTGATCGATCCTCAGGGGGTCGTGCGCATGTCCTGCTTCTATCCCATGTCGACCGGCCGCAGCATTGCCGAGATCCTGCGCACCGTGCGGGCCCTGCAGCTTTCGGACAGTCACGATGTGGCCACCCCGGAAGGCTGGCAGCCGGGCGACGAGATCATCGATTTCGCCGACATGGTGCGCGAGGACGGTCTGGGCGTCTCCGACTGGCTGTATCGCACTCGCAAGCTGGAGGTCAGCGAATGAGGACCGACACGGAAATGAAGCTCGGGACAGGCGCCCTGTCGCGACCGGACGCGATCGACGAGGCCGCGTCTCTCCTGAAGCGCCTCAGCCATCCGAGCCGACTGGCGATCGTCTGCCGGCTCGTCGAGGGCGAAATGTCGGTCGCCGAGATGGAAAGCGAGTTGGGGCTTCGTCAGCCATCGCTTTCGCAGCAACTCGGGGAATTGCGCACGGCAGGCATCATCGCACCGCGGCGCGAGGCGAAGAACGTCGTCTACAGCCTCGCAGACGATAAGGCGGCAAGGGTCGTGGCGACTCTGCACGAACTGTTTTGCGCAGAGGATGCGCCGGCAGTGCGCAAGACCCCGACGACCGATCGTCCCGCTGTTTCATTGGGCCGAATGATGGGAGCGGCGGTTTTTGCCAATGTCCAACCGCTTGCGACGGGCGAGAACTCTCTCACCGCCAAAGGTGGGGACGGCACCTAGAACCGACTGCCGAAACGTCCGGTTCGACAAGACCCGAGGGTCGCCGCGCCGCTTGAAGCGTCAAGAAGCGCACTCACCGATCGCCGGGCTCGCATGCGAGCGGCGGTCGTGCGGCCGATCCAGATCCCGTCCGGCGCCCACTGGGGGACTGGATCGGCCAACCGGCACGAACGGGCCGCCGATCGAAATGGCGGTCGTGGAGCGCCCAGCCTTTGCTGGAAAGCTGCTCTGCTGGCCAGATCATCTCGAAGCATCGCCGTCAGGCGCAAGCCTGCACCAAGGGAGGAAACCCGCATGGAACCGAGGAAACTCACCGACCAGTTGTCTGTCCGCGAACAGGTGCAGCCCGAAGAAATCGATGGCCTGAAGCAGGCCGGCTTTCGCGCGATCATCGTCAATCGACCGGATGGTGAAGGCGCCGACCAGCCGAGCTTCGCCGAAATCGAAAGGGCTGCGAGAGCGGCTGGCATGGAAGCCCGCTACCTCCCCGTCGAGACCGGGAAGGTGTCCGATGCAGATGCAGCACGGTTCGGTGCGGCGATGGAGGAATTGCCAAAGCCGGTCCTGGCCTTCTGCCGCTCGGGCATGCGCTCGACGACGCTCTGGGCGCTGAGCGAGGCCGGCAGGAGAACCCTGCCCGACATCTTGGCCCGCGCCGCGAGCGCCGGCTACGACATGTCCGGCGTCACCCGGCGCATCGCCAATGGCGGCCACGTGCCGACCGACACGGCCGAGATCAGCCACGACATCGTCATCGTCGGCGGTGGTGCCGGCGGAATTGCGGCGGCGGCCAGCCTGCTCGCCCGTGTCGACGATCTCGACATCGCCATCATCGATCCCGCCGACATCCACTATTATCAGCCCGGCTGGACGCTCGTGGGCGGCGGCGTGTTCAAGCCGCAGGAGACCCGCAAGGACATGGCCTCCCTGATTCCGGACGGTGTCCGATGGATCCGGGCGGCGGTCGCGGCCTTCGAGCCGGACGCCAACGCCGTGATCCTCGAAGGCTGCCGCGTGGTGAAATACAAGAAGCTGATCGTCGCGCCGGGCCTCAAGCTCAACTGGGCCGGCATCGAAGGGCTCGAGCAAACCTTGGGGCGGAACGGCGTCACCTCGAACTACCGCTACGATCTCGCCCCCTACACCTGGGAGCTCGTGCGTTCGATGCGTGGCGGAACGGCGCTCTTCACCCAGCCGCCCATGCCGATCAAATGCGCCGGCGCACCGCAAAAGGCGATGTATCTTTCCTGCTATGAATGGGAGCGAAGGGGGACGCTCGCCGACACGAAGGTCGAGTTCCTGAATGCCGGCGGCGCGCTGTTTGGCGTCAAGGACTACGTCCCGGCCCTGATGGATTATGTCGAGCGCTATGGCATCGACCTGACCTTCAACCACAATCTGAAACGGATCGACGGACCGGCAAAGACGGCCTGGTTCGAGCGCACCGACGCGGAAGGCAACACGGATCTCGTCGAGCGGCGCTTCGACATGATCCATGTCGTGCCGCCGCAGACGGCCCCCGACTTCATCCGCGTCTCGCCCCTGGCGAACCAGGCCGGCTGGGTCGAGGTCGATCAGGCAACGCTGCGCCACGTTCGCTATGCCGACATCTACAGCCTCGGCGACGTCATGAGCGCGCCGAACGCCAAGACGGCCGCCGCGGCCCGCAAGCAGGCACCGGTCGTGGCCGAAAACCTGCTCCGCGATCTCGGCCTGATCGGCGAACCGCACGCGGCGATCTATGACGGTTACGGCTCCTGCCCGCTGACCGTGGAGCGCGGCAAGGTGGTGCTCGCCGAGTTCGGCTATGGCGGCAAGCGCCTCCCGAGCTTCCCGAAATGGTTCATCGACGACCTGAAACCCTCCAAGACGGCGTGGCTGCTCAAGGAGAAGATCCTGCCGCCGATCTACTGGCAGGCGATGCTGAAGGGTCGCGAACCAATGGCCAAGCCGGAGCGCGAGAAAGGCTCCGTCTGACCGGAGCAAAGCCGGTGATGCAGTGGGATCGCCCCCGAGCTCCGGCTTGCACCGGGCGAAAGCGGGACGAGACCACGAGCGCCCGGCGAAGCGCTTAGGCAACACTCAACAATGAGAGCAGAGCGTCGCGAGCGATCGCGACGCCGCTTATCACTTGAAGCGGAACAGACAGGTGACATTCGATACCGTCCAATACCTCCTCGGCGGCCTTTCCGGCGCATTGGTCGGCCTGACGCTCGGACTCTTCGGCGGCGGCGGCTCGATCCTTGCCGTGCCGCTGATGGTCTATGTCGTCGGCGTGCCGAGCGCCCACATGGCGATCGGCACGAGTGCGCTGGCGGTCGCGGTGAATGCTGCCGCGGGCCTCGTCAGCCATGCGATCCACGGCTCGGTGAAATGGCGCTGCGCGGCGCTGTTCGCCTCCGCCGGCGTCGCAGGCGCCTTCGCCGGCTCGACACTCGGCAAGGCGATCGACGGCCAGAAGCTGCTCTTCTTCTTCGCGCTCCTGATGGTGGGCGTCGGCATCATGATGTTCCGCAAGCGCCATGGCAGCGGTGACCCGGCAGCCGCGTGCAACCGGGAGAACGCCCCGAAAGTCCTCGGCTTCGGCGGCCTCACTGGCATCTTCTCCGGCTTCTTCGGCATCGGCGGCGGCTTCCTGATCGTGCCGGGCCTCATGGCCTCGACGAACATGGCGATCCTCTATGCCGTCGGCACCTCCCTTGTCGCCGTCACCGCCTTCGGGCTCACCACGGCGCTGAACTATGCCGCTTCCGGTTTCGTCGACTGGCCGCTGGCTGCAGTCTTCATCGGTGGCGGCATCGTCGGGAGTTTTGCCGGTGAACTGGCAGCACGCGGCCTGTCCAAGCGTGGCGGCATGCTCAACACCGCTTTTGCCGGGCTGATCTTCGTCGTCGCCGTCTACATGCTCTACAAGAGCGCGGCCGCCTTCGTCTGAGAAAACCCTTCTCTCGTCGCTCGCCACTCGTTTGCATTTCGCGAGGTCAATCATGCCACTTGACACGATCACTCCTTTTACCCCGCTCGCCTCCACGCTCGGCGGCGTGCTCATCGGACTCTCGGCCGTCCTCGTCATGGCGCTGTTCGGGCGGATCGCCGGAATCTCCGGCATCACGATCGGTGCCCTGCCCTCGGCCCGCGCCGATTGGGACTGGCGGCTCGCCTTCGTCCTCGGCCTTGTCGCCGCCCCGCTTCTGGTGCTCCTCGTCACCGGCGAGCCAATCTCGCAGACGGTTCCGACGAACCTCGCCGGGATGGGCATCGCCGGTCTGCTGGTCGGCGTCGGTACGGTGCTCGGGTCGGGCTGCACGTCGGGGCACGGTGTCTGCGGCCTCGCACGGCTCTCGCCGCGCTCGCTCGTCGCGGTCCTGACCTTCTTGGGCTTCGGCTTCGTGACCGTCTTCATCCTGCGCCATCTCATCTGACGGAGGGTCTCTCCATGCGCCTTCTTCTCGGCTTCGCCTCCGGCCTCCTCTTCGGGCTCGGGCTGATCCTCGCCGGTATGTCCGATCCGGCGAAAGTCCTGAATTTTCTGGATCTCGCGGGCACCTTCGATCCCTCCCTCGCCTTCGTCATGGGCGGGGCAGCGGTCACGACCTTCATCGGCTACCGTCTGGTCTGGCGACAGGAGCATCCGGCCCTGCTCCACGATTTCCAGATCCCGACGCGGCAGGATATCGACGGTCAACTCGTCACCGGGGCAGCTCTCTTCGGCATCGGCTGGGGCATCGGCGGCTTTTGCCCCGGCCCTGCCTGGACTGCCCTGCCGATGCTGACCCCCGGCATCCTTGTCTTCCTGCCCGCCATGCTGATCGGCATGGGTATCGCGCGCTGGATGAAGAACCTGCAGATGGCTCGCGCCTGACGGCCAGGAGCCGGCCATCGCCGCGTGGTGACGCCGGACCAATCGGTCGCACCGGGACGCCTCCAAGACTTGACCGATCCGTAAGACTCGATCCATCTGGATCAGGGATAGACGGCGAGGGCGAGTCTCGGACGCCGCGGCACTCCTCTCGTTGCAGGTCATTTGCGGCCCTGACGCATCGTGCGGCCAGGGCCATTGTCGAGGAGGTCCGGAATGAGTGCGTCGGCTTGGCCCGTCTGACGCTTGCAACGCGGCTGGTCGCCGTGGTGGCGCTGATCGGCGGAGTGGTGATGCTGGTGGCCGGGCTGATCCTCGTCGACAATGCGCGGCAGGCGATCGCCGTCGAAATGGCGGCGAACCAGACGCTGGCGCGCGATTACGTCCTGACGACAATCGGCTCGCTGCGTCGCGACAACTCGGCGGAGGCGGTTGTGGAGCGGCTGCCCCAGACGCTCTTTCAGCCCCGCCATGCGCGGATCACCGTCATCGAGGCGGCTTCCGGCGCCACCCGGATTCCCGAGGTCGCTCCTCAAGCCGACGAGGAGGACGAGGACGAGGCGCCCGCCTGGTTCCATGCGCTGCTCAGGCCTGAGACCCAGGAACTAACCCTGCCGCTGCAGTTCGACGGCAGGGACTACGGCCACGTGGCGATCGACTCCGAGCCGTCCGACGAGATCAACGAGGTATGGCAGGATTTCCGGGTGCTCGGACTGATCGGCGGAACGAGCTATGTGCTAATGATCCTGGCGGTCTATCTCGTCGTCCGCTGGACCCTGCGGCCATTGGCACACATGACGGAGGAGGTGGCGCGAATGGAGGGCGGCGACTACGGCGCCCGTATCGGCACGGTTCGTGTTCCCGATCTCGCCCCGCTGGCACGGCAGTTCGATGCGCTCGGCGCGGCACTTCAGGCGACGTCCCAGGAAAAGCGGCGGCTCAACCAGAAGCTCGTGGCAGTTCAGGACGAGGAGCGGAAAGCGATTGCCCGGGAACTTCACGACGAACTCGGACCCTGCCTGTTCGGCCTGAAGGTCGAGGGCCGCAGCATCGCCGACATGGCCCGCAAGAACCAGCAAGGCGACATCGCGGAAAGCGCTGCGGCGATGATGGAGATCATCAGCCAGATTCAGGACATGAACGACATGCTGCTGCGACGATTGCGCCCGGCAGAACTCGGGGAACTGCCGCTTTCGCGCGTCCTTGAGGCTTTGCTGGACAATATGCGCGGGATCGGACCGAGCGTCGCATGGGAAATCGCCGTTTCGCCCGAACTCGACCGCTATTCCGAAAGTGCGGAACTGACCGTCTATCGCGTGGTGCAGGAAGCCGTGACGAATGCGCTCCGGCACTCCGGAGCCGGCCGGATCATTGTGACCGTCAGGCCCCAAGCACAGGCCCCCGGTGAAATCGAGATCAGCGTCGAGGATGACGGCCGTGGGATCGCGCCTGAAACGCGAGCCGGCGTCGGGCTCCATGGAATGCGCGAACGCATCGACGCCTTGAACGGCACTCTCGAGATCGATACTCGCCCCGAAGGCGGAACCCGGGTGCATGCGATCGTGCCCGACCTCCCGCGGGCCTCGCAGACAGGTGCAGGATGAGCGAAGACAAGACGTCTCTGGTGATCGACGACCATCCGGTGACCCATCTCGGCTGCCGGCGGCTCCTGGCCGAGGCCGGCTATCACGCGGTCTTCGAAGCACGCGACAGCGTCACCGCCTATGCGGAACTCGACCGGCATTCGCCCGGTCTCGTCGTTCTCGACCTTGGTCTCCCGGGAACCGGCGGGCTGGACATGATCGGACCTTTGCTGCAACGCGCGCCGAAGGCCAGAATCCTGATCTTCTCCATGAAGGCCAGCCCGGCCTTCGCCAAAAGGGCCCTGGAGGCCGGGGCGCACGGCTATCTTGCCAAGAACTCGCCGCCCGAGGCGTTCCTGCAGGCGGTCGACCGGCTGGAGCGCGGGCTTGTCTATCTCGAGGCCGACTTCGCGGTGGATGTCGCGGTCCACAACACGCGCCGGGAGGCGGGCCCTCTCTCCCAACTCAATGCGCGCGAGCGGGAGATTCTCAGTCTTCTCGGCCAGGGGCTGAACTACGGCGAAATCGCCGAGCGATCGAACATCAGCTACAAGACGGTCGCCAATGCCTGCGTTTCAATGAAGAGAAAGCTCTCCGCCCGCAACCTCCCGGACCTCATCCGCGTCGCCATGGCCGCCGAAAAGTCAGAGCAGACCGAATGAGCAGCCCAAGCCGTCCTCAACCCATCCAGGTGTCGGACTGCAGGGCATGGGCCATGAACATGAGATCGGCCCTGAGCTCGTCGCGTGTGATCGAGCCGCCGAGGCAGACCCGGACCCGCTCGGCCGGCGGGCCGGACACGGTGAACACATCGGAGGGCATGATGCCGATGCGACGTCCGGCCATCCGACCCATGAGATCGGCCCGCCCCGCGCCCTCCGGCAGCCGCAGCCAGATATTGAAGGCGTGTTCGCGCGCCGCGTAGCTCAGACCCGACAGCGTCTCGGCGGCGATTTCCTGCCGCTTTTCGCTTTCGGCACGGATGAAACGGCGGATGCCGTCGGCGGTGCCGTCCTCGATCCATTGGGTGGCGAGCGCCATGGAAATCGGCGAGGCCATGCCGCTGAAGGCGCGCAGCGCCTGCGTCAGGTCGAAGGCGTCCTTGCCGCGGGGCGTCACGGTATAGGCGAGCCGCAGGCCGGCGCCGATGCATTTGGCCAGCCCCCCGATGTGCCAGATCAGCTCCGGTGCGCTGACGGCGAGCGGCGCCGGCGCCTTCGGCGGAATGAAGCCATACGCGTCGTCCTCGATCGTCTGCAGACCATGGCGATGCAGCACCTCGGCCACCGCGAGCCGGCGCTCGGTCGGCATGGTGATCGTCGTCGGGTTCTGGAGCGTCGGATTGACGTAGAGCGCCTTCGGGCGATGGGCATCGATCGCCCGTTCCAGCGCGTCGGGCAGGATACCGTCCTGGTCCATTTCCAGCCCGACCAGTTCCAGCCGCAGAAGCCGGGCGATGGCGCGCAGGCCCGGATAGGTGATCCGCTCGCACAGCACGGTGTCGCCCGGCTCGGTCAGGACGGCAAGGATCGCCGTCATCGTCGGATGGGCGCCCGGCGTCACCACGATGCGTTCGAGCTTGGGCACCATGCCGCGCATGGAGAGCCAGGAGGAGGCCGCCACCTTGTCCTTCTCGCTTCCGGTCGGCGACTGGTAGCGTAAGAGCGACACGAGGTTCGCCCCCACATAAGAGAGTCCGTTTTCCATCCTGGCGAGAAGCGCCGGGTCGCGCGGCTCCGGCGGCATGTTCATCGACAGGTCTTCCGCCCCTTGGCGCACCGGGTCGGGGGTGAGGTCCACCGCATCGCGCTCGGCAACGAAGGTGCCGCGGCCCACATGGCTCATCACCAGCCCGCGCGACTGCGCCTCGGCATAGGCCCGCGAGACGGTGGTGAAGTCGATCGCCAGCCGCTTGGCAAGCTTGCGCTGGGGCGGCAGCCGGTCGCCGGGTTTGAGCGTGCCGACGCGGATGTCGCCGGCCAGCGCGTCGGCGATCGAGAGGTAAAGCGGCTTGCCGCTATCGGCGAGTTCGGGGGTCCAGCTCATCGGGCGACTCCTGTGTCCGTGACCACCCTAGACAACTGACACCCAAAATTGAAGCGGATTGTATGCATGAATCGTCATCGGCAGATGACCGAATTCAACGACCTAATATGCGCCAAGAAGCGGCACACCGTGATTATCTGCGCAGCGATCTGCCTACGTCGAAAGCAAGATCTGAAGTTGCCTACAAAATAATTGTATGGATATTGTAATGGTTATTGACGGGAAATTGGATCGGGCCTCACTGTCGGTTTTAGAACGCTGAAACAGGAGGTCAGGCATGCCAGCGGTCACCGCAGAAGCGCATAAGGACGGCGACTATTTCGTCGATTACGAGGAAAAAGTCTTCGAGGACGTCAAAGCCGATCCGGGCGAAAAGGCCCTCGTCGCTTTTCATACGGTCGCCTTCGAAGGCTCCATCGGCCTCGTCAACATCTTGAACGCCATCCGCCTGCAGCGGAAGGGCTACGAGACCTCGATCCTGCTCTACGGTCCGGGCGTCACGCTCGGCATCCAGCGCGGCTTCCCGACGCTCGGCGACGAGGCGTTTCCGGGCCACCAGAATTTCGCGGCGAACCTCAAGAAGTTCATGGGCGAAGGCGGCAAGGTCTATGCCTGCCGCTTCGCGCTTCAGGCGCTCTACGGCCATGGCGAGCCGGCGCTTCTGCCCGGCATCCGACCGATCGCGCCGCAGGACGTGCTCGACTGCATCCTTCTGCACAAGAAGGCCAACGCCGTCGTCATCGACACCTGGACGCTGTGAGGCCGGGGACGCTGTGATGATGGTGACGCGGTAAGGGCGTCAACTCGAGGACATGGCGGGCGCCGAACGGACGCAATTCCGGCGCCCGCCAACCTGGTGACTATCGATCTTTCTGGGAGCGGAGCACGCCATGCGAACCGACACCGTCCGAGCGGCGGCCGTCCAGATCGCCCCCGATCTCTCCGGCCGATCCGGCACGGTCGAGCGCGTGTTGAACGCGATCGCCGAGGCGGCCGAGAAGGGCGCCGAGCTCATCGTCTTTCCCGAGACCTTCGTCCCCTATTATCCCTATTTCTCCTTCGTCCTGCCGCCGGTCCAGCAGGGCGCCCCGCATCTGAAGCTCTATGAGGAGGCCGTCGTCGTCCCCTCGCCCGAGACGGACGCGGTCTCGGAAGCGGCAAGGCGGCGCGGCATCGTCATCGTGCTCGGCGTCAACGAGCGCGATCACGGCTCGCTCTACAACGCCCAGCTCGTCTTCGATGCCGATGGCACGCTGAAGCTCAAGCGCCGCAAGATCACGCCGACCTATCATGAGCGCATGGTCTGGGGTCAGGGCGACGGCGCCGGGCTGAAGGTGGTCGACACCAAGGTCGGGCGCGTCGGCGCGCTCGCCTGCTGGGAGCATTACAATCCCCTCGCCCGCTACGCGCTGATGGCGCAGCATGAGGAAATCCATGCGAGCCATTTTCCCGGCAGTCTGGTCGGCCCGGTCTTCGGCGAGCAGATCGAGGTGACCATGCGCCACCACGCGCTGGAATCGGGCTGCTTCGTCGTCAACGCCACCGGCTGGCTCACGGAAGAGCAGATCGCCGAGATCCACCCCGATCCGAAGCTCCAGAAGGGCCTCCGCGACGGCTGCATGACCTGCATCGTCTCGCCGGAAGGCCGCCACCTCGCGCCCCCGATCACCGAGGGCGAAGGCATCCTGATCGCCGATCTCGACATGCGCCTGATCACCAAGCGCAAGCGCATGATGGATTCCGTCGGCCATTATTCGCGGCCGGAGCTTCTCTCCCTCGTCCACGACAGGCGACCCGCCCAACCCGTTCATCCGGTGCAGCCCGGACCCGACGAGGAGCCGATGATCGCGCCGGTGGAAAGCACAACGGAGACAGCCGAGAATGTCTGAATCCGAACTGATCAACGACCTGCAGACCCGCGGCATGCGGCTGGTCGACCCGCGCGTCGGCCATGAGAGCCGGCGCGGCGGTGCGGGTCCGTCCGACCACAAGGCGGTGACGATCGGCAAGACGACGGTGATGGTGCCGGTCCACACCGCCCCCGCCTTCGAAAGCCCCTATCTCGTCGAGGCTCCGGATCCGACGGGAGCCTCGCGGGTCCTGCGGGATGGGGCGGAAGTGGCGAAGATCCGCTTTCCCTCGCGGCCACGCTTCTACGATCTGTCGACCGCCGAGGGCATCCCCTACAACAAGATCGCGGTTCTGCATTCGCGCGACGTGCTGGCGACGACGGTGCTCCAGACCTGCATTCGCTACGAAAGCCGCAAGAAGACCTGCCAGTTCTGCTCGATCGGTCAGTCGCTTGCCGCCGGCCGCACCATTGCCCACAAGACGCCGGAACAGCTCGCCGAAGTCGCCAAGGCCGCCGTCGAGCTCGACGGCGTCAAGCATATGGTGATGACCACGGGCACGCCCGCCGGCAAGGATCGGGGCGCGGCGATTCTGGCCGAAAGCGCGGCGGCGGTGAAGGCGGCGGTCGATCTGCCGATCCAGGTCCAATGCGAACCGCCGGAGGACGATGTCTGGCACCGACGCATGAAGGAGGCTGGCGCCGATTCCCTCGGCATGCATCTGGAAGCGGTCACCCCTGAGGTCCGCGCGCGGGTCATGCCAGGCAAGGCCAGCGTGCCGCTGGAGAAGTATTTCTCCAGCTTCGAGGCGGCAGTGAAAATCTTCGGGCGCGGCCAGGTCTCGACCTACATCCTCGCCGGACTCGGCGACAGCGCGGAAGACATTCTCGCCATGGGCGACAGGCTCTGCCGTCTGGGCGTCTATCCCTTCGTCGTGCCCTTCGTGCCGATCTCGGGCACGCCGCTCGAAAGCCATCCGGCGCCGAGCACCGCCTTCATGGCCTCGATCCTGCGGCCGCTCGGCGAGATGATCGTCGCCGCGGGCATGCGCTCGGAAGACATCAAGGCGGGCTGCGGGCGCTGCGGCGCCTGTTCAGCGCTCTCGACCTACGAAAAGCTGAAGGTGCCGGCATGAACGCCATCGATCATTCGGTCTTCCTCTGCCCCGGCTATTTCATCCGCGCGGCGAGCGCGCCCTGGGAACATGCGGGTGCGGCGGCGCTCCGGCACCGGGTCTTCGTCGACGAACAGAAGCTCTTCGAGGGGCATGACCGCGACGCGATCGACGCGGATGCGACGACGCTGGTCGCCCTTTCCACCTACGCCCATGAGGCCGACGAGGTCGTCGGCACGGTGCGCATTCACGAAGCCGAGCCGGGGCTGTGGTGGGGCTCGCGCCTCGCCGTCGACAGCCGCTTCCGCCACACCAGCCGGCTCGGCAAGGAGCTGATCCGGCTGGCAGTCTCCACGGCCAATGGCCGCGGCTGCCATACCTTCCTTGCCCATGTGCAGGCGCAGAACGTGCCGCTCTTCCAGAAGCTCCACTGGGCGCTCGAAGAGGAAGTGGACCTCCATGGCGCGCCGCATGCCCGCATGCAGGCCGATCTTCGCGCCTATCCGCCGATCGCCGATCCGGAAGCCGGTTTTCTGACGCTCGCCAAGCGCCAGACGCCGCAGCCGGTCACGGTCGCTTGGTGATATCCCGATGACGGTCGATCCGGTGGCCTTGGCCGAACGTCTGCGCCAGCACCCCTCGGTGCGCGGCAAGCTGGCGATCGGCCGGGCGACGGAGCAGCTTGGCCTCAGTTTTGCGAGCACCGGGCGGCCGGGCGACGACGCGGCCATCCTGCCGCGCGAAGGCGGCTATGACCTGCTTGCCGGCGAAGGCTTCATCCCCGCTTTCGTGGCCGACGATCCCTGGTTCGCCGGCTGGTGCGGCGTGATGGTCAACCTCTCCGACATTGCGGCGATGGGCGGCCGCTCCATCGCCTTGGTCGATCAGATCTGGGCGCCCTCGGCAGAGGCCGCTGCGCCGCTCGCGGCGGGAATGAAGGCCGCGGCGGAAAGCTACGGCGTCCCGATCGTCGGCGGGCATACCAACTATGGCAGCCCGGATCTCGGCCTCGCCCTGACCGTTTTCGGCCGCGCAAAGGCACTGATCACAAGCTTCGACGCCAGCCCCGGTGACGTTCTCGTCGCCGCGATCGACCAGCGGGGCGCCTATCGGAACTACGACAATTTCTGTGCGGCCCTCGACACGCCGCCGGAGCGGCTGCGCGGCGATCTCGCGCTGCTGCCGGCGCTTGCCGAGGAGGGGCTCGTGTCGGCCGGCAAGGACATCAGCCAGAGCGGGATCACCGGCACGGCCCTGATGCTGGCGGAGTGCTCCGGCGTCGGCATCGACATCGCTCTCGACAGGATCGCGCCACCCGACGGCGTCGCGCCCGAACGCTGGCTCGTCTCCTTTCCGAGCTTCGGCTTCCTGCTCTCCGTCAAGCCGGCGCACGTCGAAGCCGTCTCCGACCGCTTTGCCGAGCGATCGATCTGGGCCGCGCCGATTGGCGCGGTGAACGCCTCGAGCGCGGTGACGCTCAGCTTCGGGAAACGCTCGGGCCTGTTCTGGAACCACGGAAGCGAGGCCTATCTGCGCAGCGCAAACGAGGAGCCTGCCTATGCCTGAAGTGCGTTTCACGCTCCGCTGGCCCGACGGGCTGGAGGAAAGCTGCTATTCGCCCTCGACGGCGATCAAGAATTTTGTCTCCGCCGGCGAGACCTATCCACTGCCCGACTTTCTGGAACGAGCACGCACAGGCCTCAACGAAGCCTCGAACCGGGTTGCCGCGAAATACGGATTTGCCTGCTCTTCGGCGATGAGCCAACTCGCCCGGATCGAATTCCGCGCCAACCAATTCGCCGGCGACGAGGACGCTGCGGTCACCTGCCTCGTGGTCGACGGATAGGAGACGGACCATGTCCCACACACCGCATCGGCGCCATGTGCCCGTGATCATTGTCGGCGGCGGTCAGGCCGGCCTCTCGGTGAGCTATTATTTGACCCGCGCCGGTATCGAGCACCGGGTTTTCGAGCGCCATCGTCGCTTCCACTCCTGGCGCGAAAACCGCTGGGATTCCTTTTGCCTCGTCACGCCCAACTGGCAGTGCCGGCTCCCGGGCCACCCTTATTCCGGCGACGATCCCGACGGCTTCATGCTGAAGGATGAGATCGTCGCCTATGCCGAAGCCTTCGCGGCGAGCTTCGATCCGCCTTTGAGCGAAGGCGTCGTGGTCAATCGCATCACTCGCCATACTGATTGGTATTCAGTCAAAACACCAGAAGGCACGTGGAGTTGCGATCAGGTGGTGATCGCCACGGGCGGCTACGATCAGCCGATCGTCCCGCCCTATGCGGATCGGCTGGATCCGTCGATCACCCAGCTCCATTCCCGGGACTATCGCCGCCCCTCGCAACTGCCCGAGGGCGCGACGCTCGTGGTCGGCACAGGCCAGTCGGGGGTGCAGATCATGGAAGACCTCGTCCGCGATGGCCGCAAGGTGCATCTGGCCGTCGGCCCCGCACCCCGTTCCCCGCGAAAGTATCGCGGCCGCGATGCGACCGACTGGCTCTATGATATGGGCCACTACGACATCACGATCCGTGAGCATCCCGACCCGGTCAAGGCGCTGACGCAGACGAACCACTACATGTCCGGCCGCGACGGCGGCAAGGAGATCGATCTGCGCCGCTTCGCGCTCGAAGACGATGTCTCGCTCTATGGCTCGCTGGCCGACATGGAGTGGCAGACAATCCGCTTCCTGCCCGACCTCGACAAAAACCTCGACGATGCCGACAAGAGCTATGTCGGAATCCGCGATCAGATCGACGCCTATATCGCGAAGGAGGGGATCGACGCGCCCGAAGAGCCGCCCTTCGTGAAGGTCTGGCGACCCGAGCGCGAGGTGACCGAGATCGACGCGGCGGCAGAGGGGATTACCTCGATCGTCTGGTCGATCGGCTTCCGGCCGGACTATTCCTGGATCGACGTCGACGTCTTCGACGAACGCGGCAAGCCGGTCTATGATCGCGGCGTGACCGCGGTCCCCGGCTTCTATTTCATCGGTCTCGGCTGGCTGAACACCTGGGGCTCCGGCCGCTTCCTCGGCATCGACGAGGACAGCCGCTTTCTTGCCGGCGAGATTTCAAGGCTCCACGCCCACCAGCCGGTCGCAGAACAAGCTTAGCGGCTCTCCTCCCAAATTCGGCAGACTGCGTGACAATGCCGAATTTGGAACTCGCTCACGCGCCGCGCGAGTTGACGAAATTCGTATCGCTCCTTTGGTCATGGCCCGACGCGTCAAATCCAGGGCGCCGGATGCGGAACGCATGCCTGTGCCCTGCCTGACCCGGACCAACGAGTCCGGCAGCTTGCCCTCTTTTTCAAAAGAACAGTCGAAGCGGATTTATTTAGAACGCTTCCATTTTTGAATAATTCTACATTATCTCATCATAGACTGGACTGTTTCTAATCTTCCCTTACGACGTTGACAGCGGGGAACCAGGGGCATAGCCAAGACCAACCGAGCGCCACCGCCGAGTGCGTTCGCTCCATTGCAAAGCCGCTGATCCGCCATGATCGAGGAGGAACTCCGCCCCATGACCAGATTTGCTCGCCGGGCCGCTCTTGCCCTGACCACCGCTTCTGCCGCCATGATTGCGGCGAATGCCGGCGCGGCCGACGCGCCGACGCCTGAAGCCGTCCTGAACACCTATTCGGACATCGCCCTTGCCGGCTACGAGGATGCGCTGGCGAAGGCCAAGGCCTTGGACGAGGCCACCGACAAGCTGATTGCCGATCCGAGCGAAGAAACGATGCAGGCGGCCCGCGAAGCCTGGAAGGATTCGCGACCGAGCTATCAGGAGACGGAAGCCTTCCGGTTTGGCAACGCCATCGTCGACGACTGGGAAGGTCGGGTCAACGCTTGGCCGCTGGACGAGGGCCTTATCGACTATGTCGATGGCAGCTACGGCTCCGAATCCGATCAGAACAACCTCTACACCGCCAATGTCATCGCCAACGAGTCGATCACGGTCGGCGGCGAGACGGTCAACGTGTCGACGATCACGCCCGATTTGCTTCAGGACAAGCTGCAGGAAGCCGGCGGCATCGAGGCGAATGTCGCGACGGGCTACCATGCGATCGAGTTCCTGCTCTGGGGTCAGGATCTGAACGGCACCGATGCCGGGGCCGGTGATCGTCCCTACACTGACTACGCCAGCGGTGAAGACTGCACCAACGGCAACTGCGACCGCCGCGGCGAATATCTCGATGCCGCGACCGACCTTCTGGTCACCGATCTCGAAGAGATGGTGGCGAACTGGGAAGAGGACGGCGCCGCGCGCAAGGCGCTGCTCGACGATCCGAAGGCGGGCCTTTCGGCCATCCTGACCGGCATGGGCTCGCTCTCCTATGGCGAACTCGCCGGCGAGCGCATGAAGCTCGGCCTCCTGCTGCACGATCCGGAGGAAGAGCACGACTGCTTTTCCGACAATACGCACATCTCGCATCTTCACGACGCGATCGGCATCCGCAACGTCTATACCGGCACCTACGAGCGGATCGACGGTTCGATCGTCGAAGGCCCCGCGATTGCCGATCTGGTCGCCGCCGAGGCGCCGGACGTCGACGAGGAGCTGAAGGCCGATCTCAACGCGAGCGTTGAAGAACTTCAGGCCGTCGCCGATGCCGTGGAAAATGGTGAGGCCTACGACCAGCAGATCGGCGAAGGCAATGACGAGGGCAATGCCCGCGTCCAGGCCGCCATCGACGCACTGGTGAAGCAGACGCGGACCATCGAGCGGGCGGTGGCCGCACTCGATCTCGGCAATGTCACGATCGAAGGCTCCGACAGCCTCGACAACACCGACGCCGTGTTTCAATAAGCCGCGGGCATAGGGGGCGGCCGCTTCGTTTTCGGGGTCGCCCTCGCCTGTCACGAACATGTAAGGACAGGGTCGCTTCGCGGCCCTTCCGCGTTTCTGTCGCAAGAACGGAGAGGCGAAATGCGTTTCGCCACGAGACTGGCTCTTTTTGCCACCGCGATCGCCCTGCCGGCGGCGATCCCCATTTCAGCGGCACTCGGCGTGGACAACCCGGTCCGCGCCGATCTGACCGACAAGGACCTTGCCAGGGTCCGCGCCGTCACCGAGCCGACGACGGATTTTTCCAAGCCGGAGAAGTTCGAGACCATGCAGGCCGGGGCCGCGACCTCGACCAAGCTCGTGAACCGTGACTCCTTCAGCCATGTCTCCGCCAATCAGACATTTGCCGGCGAGGATCAGTTCAAGCTCGGCAATGCGTTGTTTCGCAAGCTCTGGGTCTCCGCCCCCTCATCCACCGAGGCGTCCGACGGGCTGGGGCCGCTTTACAATGCGCGCTCTTGCCAGGCCTGCCATCTGAAGGACGGACGCGGCCATCCGCCGGCGCCGGGCGAGACCGCCTCGTCGATGTTCCTGCGGCTGTCGGTTCCGCCGAAGACGGAAGAGGAGCGCGCCAAGCTCGCCAGCCGCGAATTCACCCGCATCCCCGAGCCGACCTATGGCGGGCAGCTTCAGAATTTCGCCGTGTCGGGCCTCGAACCCGAAGGCCGGATGGTCATCGAGTATGAGGAAAAGCCGGTCACGCTCGGCGACGGGACGGTGGTCAATCTGCGCCATCCGACCTATTCGGTCGCCGATCTCGGCTATGGCGCGATGGCCGAAGACGTCATGCTGTCGCCGCGCGTCGCGCCGCCGATGATCGGGCTCGGCCTCGTCGAGCAGATCGAGCCGGCCGATATCCTCGCCCTGGCCGACCCGAACGACGCCGATGGCGACGGGATCTCCGGCAAGCCTTCGATGGCGCGCGAACCGGAGACCGGCGAACTGGTTCTCGGCCGTTTCGGCTGGAAGGCGACGACACCCTCGATCAAGGTCCAGTCGGCGGAAGCCTTTGCCGGCGATATCGGCATTTCGACGCCGCTTGTCACCGATGCCTTTGGCGAATGCTCGATCGCCCAGACCGTCTGCCGCGATGCGCCGTCGGGCGTCCAGGAAAGGCTCGGCGAAGTGGAAGCGCCCGACCCGATCCTCGACCTCGTGACTTTCTACTCGCGCAACCTCGCTGTTCCCGCCCGCCGCGACGTCGGCGACGAGACAGTCCTGCGCGGCAAGGAAATGTTCTATTCGGCGGGCTGCGCATCGTGCCACACGCCGAAATTCGTGACGTCGCGCGACGCGCCCGACAAGGCCCAGGCCTTTCAGCTCATCTGGCCCTATTCGGACTTCCTCCTGCACGACATGGGCGAAGGACTGGCCGACAACCGTCCGGTAGGAGACGCCTCGGGCCGGGAGTGGCGCACGCAGCCGCTTTGGGGTATCGGGCTGACCGAGACGGTCAACGGCCACACCCTCTTCCTGCATGACGGGCGGGCGCGCAATCTGACCGAGGCGATCCTCTGGCATGGCGGCGAAGCCGAAGCCTCGCGCGACGCCTATGCCGCCATGGACAAGGCCGATCGCGAAGCCCTGCAGGCCTTTCTGGAGTCGCTGTGATGGATTTTTTTGGACGCCATCAGTGGGGCCGCACGAGCGGCCAAATGCGTAATGCCATGCACGGCTACCCCCCTCTGCCCTGCCGGGCATCTCCCCCACAAGGGGGGAGAAAGGCCTTTACGGAAGCTGGCTCTCCCCACTCTCCGCCCTTGCGGGGGAGATGTCACGAAGTGACAGAGGGGGGTGACCGACAGTCGCCCCATCCGCGGCACCGGCAAACTCGCGGATATCTCGCCGTTAGCGTTCGCGGCATCTTCACTGGATTGGCCTTGCTCCTCGGTGCTGTCGGCGCCGTCGCCCAGGAAGACGGTCCACCCGATCCCAGCACCGCGACCGCCGAGGAAAAACTCCAGGTCGTCCAGAACGCGATCGATGGGGCGATCCGCCCGGGCTACGCGGCGTTCTCCGAGGCCGCCGACGAAAGTCTGATCGCGATGGAGGCGCTCTGCGCGGCGCCGGGCGAGAGCAATCTCGACAACGCCCGCCAGAGCTTCGCCGAACTGGTCGACACCTGGTCGCGCATCGAATTCGTGCGTTTCGGCCCGATCATGGAAGACAACCGGATCGACCGCATCCTGTTCTTCCCCGATCGCCGCGGCATCGGGCTCAGGCAGGTCCAGGGCATCCTCGGCAATGACGACAAAAGCGCCGCGACGGCCGAATCCCTGGCCGACAAATCGGTCGCGGTCCAGGGGCTCGGTGCGTTGGGATTCGTCTTGTTCGGCAGCGACGCGGAGACGCTGGCGACCGGCGAGGCCGCGTTCCGCTGCCAGTATGGCCAGGCGATCGCGGGCAATCTCGCGACGATCGCCGCAGCCGTCGAAGCCGGCTGGGCAAACAACGACGAAGGCGTGGTCGCCCGACTGACGCAGCCAAAATCCGATGATCCCGCCTATCGCAGCGCCGACGATTCGCTCAAGGAGATCGTCGGCATCTTCATCAACGGGTTCGAGGCGGTCCGCGACCTGCGTCTGACGCCGCCCCTCGGAGAGACGGCCGAAAGGGCGAGACCCAAGCTCTTCCTGTTCCACCGCGCCGACCTGTCACTCGCATCGCTCGAAGCGAATTTTGCCGGCATGAAGGACTTGTTCGTGGCCTCAAACGTCGCCTCGCTGCTGCCGGAGCAACAGGCCTATCTCAAGGACTCGATCCTGTTCGAATTCGCCAATGCCGCGACCACCTTCGAAAAGCTGGCTCCACCTCTGAGCGAAGTCGTCACCACGCCGGAAAAGCGACAGAATCTCACCTATCTCCTGATCGTCACGGACAGCCTGCAAAGCCAGTTCGCCAACCAGCTCTCGCCGACTCTCGGCCTCTCGGCGGGCTTTTCGGCCCTCGATGGCGACTGATAATTCGAACGCACGCAGTTCTCACGAGAAATGTTCAGGAACCGACCGATGAAACCTCTTGCGGGCGCGGCTCATTCCCACGGCCCGATGATCGAGCGCCGGAGTTTTCTTGCAGGAGCCGGCGCCCTGTTCTGCACGGGCCTCGCGCCGCGCGAGGCCGAGGCGCTGGAGCGCGCCGAGGGCCTCTTTGCGGCTTCCTGCATGCGCCGGGATGGCAGTTTCGGCTGCGCGATCTTCTCCGATCGGGGCGAAGTCGTCTCCTCGGTCACCTTGCCGGATCGCGGCCACGATGTCGCCTTTGACCCTATCTCTCGACGGGCCGTTGCCTTTGCCCGCCGTCCGCGCACCTTTGCCATCATCTTCGATCCGTTGAGCGGCGAGACACTTCAGACGCTTTCGTCTCCTGAAGGTCGGCATTATTTCGGCCACGGCTTCTTTTCGCCGGATGGCCGGCTGATGTATGCGACCGAACATGACTACGACGCCGCTCGCGGGCTCATCGCCGTCTACGACGTTGCCGCCGGGTTTCGCCGGATCGGCGAAGTCGACGCCCACGGCATGGACACCCATGAAGCGCTGCTGATGCCGGACGGCGAGACCATCGTGCTCGCCAATGGCGGCCTCGAAACCCATCCCGACTACGGCCGGCAGATCCTGAACTTGCCGACCATGGAACCGGCGATCGTCTTTCTCGACCGCAGGAGCGGCGATCTGATCGACAGGATCCCGGTCTCGCAGGACATCCACAAGCTTTCGCTCCATCACATCGCGATCGACGGAAAACGCCGCGTCTGGTTCGGCGGGCAGTATCAGGGCGCCGCGTCCGACGCGCCGCCGCTGGTCGGCTTTGCCGAGCCCGGAAACCCCCTCTCCCTGACCGAGCTGCGGCCAGACGATCTCGCATCGCTCGCGAACTACATCGGCTCAGTCGCGGCAAGCCGCGACGGAGAGCGGATCGCAGTCTCTTCACCGGTGGGCGATTCGGTCCTCATTCTGGACGCTGCGACCGGCAACGTCCTGCGCCGCCTCTCTCTGACGGACGGCTGCGGCCTGGCACCGGACGGCGCGGGGTTCCTCGCCACGAATGGCGAAGGCAGCGTGCTGCGACTGGAGGAAGACGACCGACCAGCGCATGCGGAACTGCAATGGGACAATCACATCCTCGCCCTCGGGTGACGCCCCACTGCACGCCGCCGATCTTCAGATGCGACACGGCTGAACGCCACGCCTTCGTGCTGACAGTCGGGCCGCGCTGATGTCCTACCTCTCCGGCCCAAAAGACGATATTGCGGCAGGCCCGGTCGATCTCCATATGCCTGAAACACAGGATTTCAGGAGAAGCTGATGGCCGAAACGGTGAAGGTCGACATTCCCCACAAACTGACGCGCGAGACCGCGCGGCAGCGCATCGAAGGCGGCTTTGCCAAGCTGCGGCAGGACGTGCTGGGCGGCATGGTGAAGTTCGACGATGTGTGGACGGGCGACCATCTCGACTTTCGCGCCCGCGTCATGGGCCAGACCGTCACCGGTCGCCTCGACGTTCTGGACGAGAACGTTCACGTCGAGATCGATCTGCCGAGCTTCCTCGCTGCGATCGCCGGAAAGCTGAAGGGCCGCCTGGAAAAGGAAGGCCACCTGTTGCTGCAGAAGAAGTAAGGAGCCCGGTGGCGGCAGAGCCGCCGGCTCGCCTGGCCGGGCTGAAAGGCGCTATTGCTGCGGCATGCCCATCAGCGTCGCCTTCTCGGCCTTGACCGTTCCGCCGTTCTCGCCGGGTTCGATCTCGAGGATTTCGCCCAGGCCCGGGACGGTGGAGCCCACCTGAACGCGCCAGAGTTCTCCGGGCGAAGCCAGATGCGCTTCGTCGCCGAAGACCATCACGATCGAGAAGTCCTGGGGCTTGAGTTCGCGCGGCCTCACCAGTTTGGCAACCGGCATGGCTTCGACCGGCGCGGCTTCTTCGGACGACGCCTTTGCCGTCGAGCCGACCGCGATCGGGTCGATTTCCACTTCGACCATCTTCTGAATCAGCAGCCGGTCGAAGTAACCCGGATTGGTGTAGGAGATGAACGTCACCGCGGTGAAGAAGGTCGTCGAGAACAGGAACAGCCCGAAGGACAAGACCTTGACGACGCGATCCGAATTGTTGGCGGCCTCGATCTCGGAAGCGGTCGGTGCAGACCTCGGCTTGAGACCGGCATTGGCTTGAGTACTCGGCATGAAGGGCCCCGAAGCGACAAGTGACGCGCCGGAGCGAGAATTGTCGGCTCCGACGTCGGGGAGAATGGCAGCCGGTGGTTAATCTTTTGTCGCTGCGCCTTGCGGGGCCGCGAGCAACTGTCCGCAATTTGCCGAACGCCGGAAAAGCTTTTTCAAAGAAGTTTCCTTATGTTGAAGCTTTTCATGGCTAGGACGGCCGCTCATGACAGAAGGTCTCGTCAGTCACGGCAAAGCCGAAAGCCGGATTGCAGCGCGTCGTCGCACGCGATTGCGGCCCGTCAAGATCGCAGGCCCCTCGCGCCGGTTCCTCGACGAGGGAACACTGGTGGATCGCTCCGCCGGCGGCGCCAGGATCCGGCGGTTTTCCGACTGCCGGCTCCCGACACGCATCCTGGTGCTCGACGAAGTGGAGCGAAAGTTCCTTCAAGCCGCCATCATATGGTCCGAAGGCCGCGAAATCGGGGTCCGGTTCGTCGGCCAGGAACTTGCTC
Organism: Jiella marina; assembly: GCF_024359545.1. GTDB lineage: Bacteria > Pseudomonadota > Alphaproteobacteria > Rhizobiales > Rhizobiaceae > Jiella. The sequence continues at coordinate 162,398 of NZ_JAKQZG010000005.1, read as the reverse complement.
CGACGCACGCCGACATGCTTCGACTGACCGGACGCTACTACGCCGTGTCCGGGTAACCCGAAAACACACCCTCGCCTAGCCGCCCTTGCCGCCGCGGGCTTCCTTCTTGGCGATGTAGTCGAACTGTTCGACGAGCAGTTCGTGGACGAGTTCCTGTTCGTAGCGCTTGTTGACGGATTCCTTGATCGAAGTCGTCAGCTCCGTCAGATCGAACTTCTCGGGATGATCGAAATCGAAATTGTCGGCGGAATAGAGCCTTCGGAAGACCTCGTCGAGAATGAACGGATCCGGCGGAACCTTCAGGGAATTCCCGACCTTGCCGTCGATCGTGTAGACGAAGCGCGCCAGGATGTAGCCTTGGATCGCCTGGTCCGAGATCATCGGAATGGTAACGCTGTCGGTGCTGCGATAGTCCAGACCTTCGAAATAGGTCGGTTCCTTCTCGGCCTCGGCGACCGGCTCGGGGGCGAAGACCGAGGCCATCACATAGCTGGAGCCGAGGGCGACGATCGCCGCCCACACTCCCACGGCGATGAGCTTGATCACGGCGCTCAGCCCCTGCGGCCAATGGTCGAGCTGTAGGTGCCGTCGGATTCAGCCGCAGCGATCGTTCCGGCGATCACGTCGGCGATATGATGGCTCGCCTTGACGTGGAGATCAAGAACCCGCTGGTTTTCCTCGAGCGCCTTCTTGAGTTTGCCCAGACGCGACTTCACCTCCGGCTCGGGTTCGGTCTTGGCGAAGGCCCGCGACAACCGGCTGAGTTCGAGAAGGCAATGGTTCTTCCGCGAGGTGATCTCCGAAAGGGACTCGCTCGACTTCCCGCGCAGCGCGTCGATCTCGATCGCCAGGATCGTCTCGAGGCGTTCGGCTGCCTTGTCGATCGCTTGATACATGATTGCCGTCCTCTCCGATGGCGCCGGACGCAGCCCGCGTCACCCAGCCCGATCAATGATATCTCTGCGGCCCGGCGCGCGGGCCTGATGTTACCTGCCCGATGTCTTCGCCGCGGCTGCGAGCGTTTCGTCGTCCCTTGCGGCGAGGTTCGAAAGGCCATCTCGCGCGGCGCGCTCCGCCTCGAACTGATTGGCCAGACCTTTCTTCTCTCCGATCATGTCGGCGATGCCGATCCCGCCGCCCTGCGCAATCTCCTTGCCGATCTCCTCGGCCAGCATCGAGCGCCAGATCTCACCAGCCGTTCCCTGGCCGAAGAATTCGCCTTCCGTGCTCGGCAGCATCGTTTCCACGAAATTCCGCAGGACGAAGCCTTCGAACTGCTCCAGGGGCGAAACCTTGCGCGCCTCGTGCTTGACCAGTGGCCGGATCTCTTTCGGCATGTCCGTGGCGCGGGGCGAGTCGTTCTGACTCGCGGCGACCGTCTCCAGTTCGTCCGTAAACGCACCCGAAGTCGCCGATGACGCTTCGGTCTTTCCCGCCGCCGCAGGCTTCGAAGCCGGCTCGGCCTGCTGCGCGCGAGCCAGAAGAGCGGGGTTGAGCGCGGAGATCGAAGAGATCGTCATGGTCTGTTCTTGAAGCCGCGAGAAAGTTGGAGAATGCCGGTCAGAGCGTGCGCCCTTGTCGGATCGGTTCTAGTCCGGCGGGCTTATTCGAAGCTTGATGCGGTGCGGGCGAGGAAGGCATCGATCGCCGCATCCCGTTCGCCGGCTTCGGCCTCGGAGTCGGCCTGGCGGCGTGTTCGGTCCCGCGTCTTCTCGATGCTCTTTTCGACCCGGCGCACGGCGCGCAGACGCTCTTCGGCTTCCGCCTCCTGGTGAGTCAGCGTCTTTCGTTCCGCATCGTTTCGCCTGAGATTGCTGACCTTGGCGGAGATGAACAGGCCGTGCAGTGCGTTCTCGGCTCCTAGGCTCGACAGGAGTTCGCCATCACTCTTGTCGAGGGCGACGCGCTGCTCGCGCAACTGGCCGATCCGCCATTCTTCCAGAAGGCGCTTCTGCGCCTGGACCTTGAGAATGCGCTCCAGGCGCTTCATTCGACCTTTCGCATCGCTCATCCGTTGAGAACCCAGTTCTGGAAGTCTTCCATGAAGAGAAGCATGAAGTCACTGAATGCGTAGGCGAACAGCACGACGCCGCCGGCGAGAACGAAGGGCAGCGAGATGAAGTAGATCGGGATCGTCGGCGTCAGCTTGTTGGCGAGGCCGATCGCGAAGTTCACGATGATCGAATAGAGAATGAACGGGCTCGAGATCCGCAAACAGAGCAGGAAGGCTTCCGAGAGGTTGTCGGTGATCGCCGCGAGGCTGCCGCGGGCGCCGAAGCCCAGCGCCGGCTGCATCGCCGAATAGGATGCGACCAGGGCCCGGGCGATCTCGGCGTGAAGGTTCAGGACGAAGATCAGCGTGGTCGCCGTCATCGTGATCAGGCTCGAGATCGCCGTCGACTGCTCCTGCTCCTCGATCCCGGCGCCCAGCGCGTTACCCATGCCGATGCAATTGGCCACCAAATGGCCGGCGAACTGCAGCGCGACCATGAAGCAGCGGCCCAACAGACCGATGAAGAAGCCTATCATCAGCTCCGAGACCATCAGCTCCAGCCATTGATTGTCATTGGCGTTCTTCACCAGCGGGCTGAGGGTCGGCAGAACCGCCGGCGACAGCGCGAAGGAGATCGCGAGCGCCACGAACAACCGCACCTGGGTGGGGATGCGCGCGGAGGAAAATCCCGGCAGGACGAGCAGACAGGTCCCGACCCTGCAGAAGATCAGGAACAGCGAAAGAACGACCTCGGGAAGGTCGGCGATCACGAAATCGAGCCGATCGAACGGATGTCGACACCGCGCGCGATCTCGACATGAGACAGGACCGGCAGATTGACGAAGATCCGCTCGATCATCATCCGCACATAGGGTCGCGCTTCGGGAGCCGAGACCAGCGCAAAGGATTCGCCCTGATCCATCTTCTCGCGGATCACCTTGGTGGCCTCGCCGGCGAACTGTTCGACAAGACGCGGATCGATGTCGAACTCGACCACATCGCCCTTGGCGTCGCGCTTCAGCGCCTGGTGGAACGCGAGATCCCACTGGTTTCCGAGGCGAAGCACGGAGAGCTTGCCATTGTGCAGAAGGTCGCCGCAGATCTGCTGGGCCATGCGCATGCGCACATGCTCGACGATCTGCTCGGAGCGCCTGACATGCGGCGCGATCTCCGCGATCGCTTCGAGGATCAGATTGAGGTTCCGGATCGAGACACGCTCGGCCAGCAGCAGCTTCAGCACAGCCTGCAGACCCGAATAGGACATGTGCGTGGGGACGATCTCTTCGATCAGGCGCTTGTATTCCGGCTCCAGACGATCGAGCAGCGTGCGCATGTCCTTGTAGGACAGAAGCTGCGCCAGATTGTTGCGGATGACTTCGGACAGATGGGTGAGCACGATCGACAGCGTGTCGATGGGCTCGAACCCCTGGCGCTTCAGTTCGGTGGAGAAGGAGTCCGAAACCCAGGCCGCCCGCATGCCGAAGGCCGGCTCCTTGGTGACGTCGTGCGGCACATCCGGGCCCGGCGCATCGCCGAGAACGATCATCATTTCGCCGAGGCGCAAGGGCTGGGAGGCGATCGTCGTACCATGAACTCGCAGCTGATAGGATTTCGGGTCGATGGTCAGGTCGTCGGACAGCTTGATCTCCGGAACCACGAAACCGTAGCGGCTGGCAAAGCGCTTGCGCATTTTCTGAACGCGGCGGGCGAGTTCCTCCCGCTTGGCCATCATGTGCGCCGAGGTCTGCTTGCCGAGGACCAGCTCGATCTCGACGATCTTCAGGGACTCCTTGACCGAGTCCTTGGTGGCTTCGTTGGCCAGCTTCTCGTCCTGTGCCTTCTTTGCGGCTTCGACGGCCTCTTCCTGCTTGCGCTGCTTCGGCACCGTGTAGGCGACGAAGGCGAGAACCGCAGCGACGCCCATGAAGGGAATGAAGGGCAGGCCCGGGAGGAAGGCCAGAAGAGCCATGAGCGCCGCTGCCACGGACAGGGCCCGCGGGTAGAAGCCGAGCTGGCCCATCACTGCCGTCTGCGCAGCGCCGCGCGTGCCGCCCTTGGAGACCAGCAGGCCGGCCGCAAGCGAGACGATCAGTGCGGGAATCTGCGATACGAGACCGTCGCCCACCGACAGCTTGGTGAAGACATCGGCGGCGCTCGAAGCGTCCATGCCGTGCCGGGTGATGCCGATGACGATGCCGCCGAAGACATTGACGGCGGTGATGATGAGGCCGGCGATGGCGTCGCCGCGCACGAATTTCGACGCACCGTCCATGGAGCCGAAGAAGGAGCTTTCCTCCTCCAGCTCCTTTCGCCGGCGCTGGGATTCCTTCTCGTCGATCAGGCCGGCGGAGAGGTCGGCGTCGATCGCCATCTGCTTGCCGGGGATGGCGTCCAGGGTGAAGCGCGCGCCGACCTCGGCGATACGCGTCGCGCCCTTGGTGATCACCAGGAAGTTGACGGTGATCAGAATGACGAAGACGACGATGCCGATGAAGAAGTCGCCGCCCATGACGAATTGCGAGAAGCCGCCGATGACATGACCGGCGGCGTTCACACCCTCATGCCCCTGGGAGAGGATGACGCGCGTCGTCGCGATGTTGAGGGAGAGGCGCAGCATCGTCGCCAGCAGAAGGACGGTCGGAAAGGCCGAAAATTCCAGCGGCTTCTGAATCCACAGCGCGACCATGAGGATCAGCACCGAGAGGGCGATCGAAAGCGCCAGCCCCATGTCGATCATGAAGGAGGGAATCGGGACGAACAGAACCGTCAGGATCGTCACGACGGCGACGGCGAAGCCGATTTCGCGGTTGCCAGCCTTCGCGTCGGCGGCGTCCGCCTTTTCCTTGTCGCCAAGACCCGGCTTCAGGATATCGACAGCCATCCAGCACCTCTCCAAATCCTCGAAGAGCGTGCGCGGCGCACACACCTTCTGGATCGGTTTGGTCGCAGATCAAGGTTGCTTCAGGCTGTTCTCGGCGGGGGCAGAGATGGCGGTGCGGCCATTCAAGCCGGCAACGCTCGACAGCTACCGGCCGGGCTCCATTCTTGCGTCCGCTCGGCTGATGGATGCCAAAAAGAAACCCGCCATCCGGGATATCGAACGGCGGGAGGTAAACGGCTCTGCTGGAAAATTCAGCGTCGGCTCAGCGGTTGAAGCCGGTCTCGATCCGAGAATAGGATTCCTGCGTGAAGGCGTAGACCTGAGCGCCGGTGAAAGACGCGGTCGTCGCGATCACGATGAAGATCCCGAGGATCTTCGGCACGAAGGTCAAGGTGACTTCCTGGATCTGGGTCAGCGCCTGGAACAGCGCAATGATCAGGCCGATGCCCATGGCCGCAGCGACCGCCGGGCCGGAGGCCGCGACGATGGTCCATACGGCGGACTGCACGATCTCGATGGCTTCCGCTTCATTCATCGGGCCTACTCCACCCGCGTTCCGTTGCCGAGGAGAATGGAGTTGCCGTTCGAGAGCACGGCCTCCACGCCCGCGGTCGTGACGCGCACGGCCGAAACCGATCCGCTCGTCAGTCCGTCGGCGGAGGTGACGGTCCGGCCGATCAGCGTATCGGCCTGCGTCAGGGCGGAGACCGCCATCATCGAGTCGAGCTTGCTGTTCGTCTGGATCGCCTGCTCGACCGAGGAGAAGGTCGCGAACTGCGCGACATATTCCGTCGAAGGTGTCGGATTGAGCGGATCCTGGTTCGACATCTCGGCGACCAGCAGCTTCAGAAACGCGTCATAGTTCATTCCGTTTCCGGAAGTGGCGGCAGTCAGCCCCGAATTGTTGGCCGCATGTGTGGTGTTGGTTGACGTAACGGCGCCGACAGCCATGATCTATGCTCCTGCTGCAAGCCGCATGGGCGGCTGAAATTCGGTGACATTCGAGCTCGCATCGTCACTCTCGCCGATGATGCGATCCTCGATCGGAATCATCACCCGGATGCGCTTCAAGGCTTCGAAGGAGCGACCGCGGTCGATGAGCTCCTGGACTTCGAGCAGACCGTCGATGATGTCACGGTTGCTGTAGGTCTTGAGCATCACGGGATAGGTCTTTTCGAAGAGCTCCCGCGCCGCGTCGATGGTGTTGGGATCCATCAGCATCATCTGCACGATGAAGTAGAGCTGGCGCATCGGGGTCTTGGCCTGGTCGGCCTGCATGACGTGGCTCTCCAGGAGGAAGGTCACATCGTTCAGGAACTCCAGGGTCGTCTTGCGATCGACCTTCAGGACCGCACCATTGACGAAGATCCGTTCGCCGGCTCTCAGGGAAATACGAAGCGTCGCCATCTTCAATTCAGTCCATCGCGGATGAGGGTGGTGATTTCGATGATGCCGGAGAAATTGTTCGAGCGACCGAGCCGGATCGCCTCCGCCTCGCGCATGATCCACAGACCGATCGAGATCAGTTCGGCGCGCAGCGTTTCCGGCAGGCCGTTCTCGACGCTCGACAGATCCTCGACCAGGATCGCCCACAGACTGCGCGTCATGTAGATGGCCTCGATGGCATCCCGTGAGCGCGGGCCGTTCTTCTGGGCTCGCTGCAACAGCTCGATCGAATGGTCCAGCGCCTGCTTTTCGCGCTCACGTGCGTTGATCTCCGTCTCCTCAGAGATTTCCGCATAGGAGAACTGATACATTCCTACCCCTTGATCCAGCCCGATCGTCGATCGCTTTGCGACGTTTGGGCTATTCGATGCTGCTGCTTGTGATTGGTTGGCCGCGGCCGATCTCGTGCCGGCCGCGTTGGTCGCGGATGCTGGTCAGAATTGCGCGCCGGCGAAAGGCCTGTCGTGCGCCTGGGCACGTGTCAGAAGGGGGTGGACCTGCTCGCGGATCGCGCCGGTCTTGATGCGACCCGGATGGGACGCCGGCAGGTCGGACACAGCCATGGCCGCGTTCCAGACAAGAAGTTCGAAGACCCGCCGGTCGCGTTCGCCAAGGTTCGGAAAAAGCGCCCCCCGACTATGGCTACGATCACCTGTCATTGTCGCTCGTCCTTCGAAGATTAGATGAAGTTGAGGAGGCTCAACCGCGATATTCTTGATGTCAGAGCATAAGATGTCTCCAACAGCGTCGTCAGGTTCGTCACCCGTGTCGCCGCCTCGTACTGGTCGACCTCTTCCAGATCGGAGATCGAGGCCGTCAGCACGTCGCTACGCGCGTCCAGTGTCTCGTTGGCGAGGTCGAGCCTTGCCTGGCTTCCACCGATCTCCGCCTGAAGCCGGGTCAACTGGCTCAGTCCGAGGCTCAGAGTTTCGATCGCGCGGCTTGTGAGAAGCTGGCGTGCCTCCTCGTTCATCTCGGCGGCGCCAAGATCGGCAATCATCACGTAAGCCTTGGCGATGTTGCGGAACGCATCGTCATTGGCGGAATAGGAAACCTTCAACGTTTCGCTCTGGCTGATGCGGTTTTCGATCACGCCATCATCGGCGTTGGACCAATTGTCGGTCCAGCCGCCACCCACGCCGGTGGTGAAGAGGTCTTCGAAATCGCCGTCGAGGAAAGCCTCGAGATCGCTCGCAGTGATGCTGCCGACACTGGCGTCGTTCTGGGCGAAACCAAAATTGGCCGAGAACGCGGCGGCGGTGGCTGCCTGGGCTGTCGAACCATCGACATAGTGCGCTGCCGCCCCTCCCCCCGTCGAGGTGAAGCTGATCGACGCCTTGTCGGTCGCCGCACCGGAGAACAGGAACCGTGCACCGGCAGACGTGTTCAAAGATCCCGCCAGCCCCTGCAGACTGGCTTCGGCCTGCTGGATGTTGGCGAGCGTGCCCGGATCACCGGTGCCGTTCGCCACGAGAGACGAAAGGAACTCGTCTCCGGTAGCCGCGATCGAATCCATGGCCGTCTGCATCGAGGCGAAACGCAAGGCGATGATCGCGTTGGTGTCCAGCTGCCGGTCGATCGTCTCGCGCTCGGAGCGCAGGGATATCGCCTGGTTGGTCCTGAGACCGAGGGAAAGGCCGACATCGGCGAGGCGCCCCGTCGTCGCTTCCTTCTGAATGATCTGCAGTTCCCGCTGAATGCTCGATACCGCGCTACGCGGCGACGACAGCATCGAATAGCTGGAGACGAGAAAATTGGTCATGGCTTGTTCCCTCAGGCGATCGCAATGATGGAGTCGATCATCTCGCCTACGGTCGAAATCAGCTTGCTCGAAGCCTGATAGGAGCGCTCGAGGTCGAGCAGGTGGGTCATTTCCTCATCAAGGTTGATCCCGGTCGCATCCGAGAGAACCTCTTCCGCGCGTGCCAGCACGCTCGACTGGTAGTCGACATCGTCATGGGCGATGGAACGCCTGTCCTCGAGCCAGCTGATCGACGAGGCGATGTAGTCCGAGATGGTGCCCGACGTACCTGCCCCGAGGCTGCCGTCGAAGCTCCGCTGCGCACCGAGATTGTCGAGAAGCGCGTTGAGGCGATCGGCGAAGCCGCCGACATCATTGACATTGTAGTCGATGCCCTGGCCGGAAATATTGCCGTCGCGCAGGAGCAGAGGATCGGCCTGGACACTCGCAGCCACGCTGATCATGCCGGCGAGACCGGTCTTGTCCGTAACCGTGGAAAGATCCGTGGTGGTTCGGTCGGCCCGGATGGAGAAGAGACCGGAATAGCTGGTTCCGCCAAGGTCCGTCTCCGCAAAGGCGGAAACGAGCGTCGAGGCGATCTCGTCCAGCTGTCCCTGGAAGGTGACAGCCGCCTCGTCACGAAGCTCGAGCAGGCCGGCGACGCTGCCGGACTTGATCGGCATCGCGGACGACGAGCCCGACACGCTGACGCCGTCGATCTTGAAACTGCCGCCGACGACCGATGCATCGTAATTCGGCTGGGCAGTGAATTCGACGAGCCGCGGCCGCGTCTCGAACAAGGTGATGCCCGAGTCGGTATAGAGCGTCATGTCGTTGTTGGCGCGCATCTGGACGTTCAAGCCAACATAGGACGACAGTTCATTGACGATCTGATCTCGGCGATCGAGGTCGTCCGTCACGTCCTGACCGGTGAGCGAGCCCGAGACGATCCGCCTGTTGAGCCCTTCGAACTCCGAAAGCAGGCTGTTCATCTTGCCGGCGGCATCTGCCAGCTTTCTGTCCGCGTCTTCGCGCGCGGCCTGCACGGCACCCGTCGCGCTGTTGAGACTGCGCACGACATCGGCGGCCGCGTTGACGGCAGCTCGCGCGGTCTGGGAATCTTCCGGTGTCACCGCGTATTGCGACAGCGCCGTCATCAGGTTGGTCAGCCGGGCCGCCGGGGACTCGATCGAGTCCGTGTCCCCGACGACGCTTCGGATGGAGTCGAGGCCGGCCCAGGTCACTTCGGCTGCCGCGAGTGCGGAATTTGCCGTCGTCATCGAGCGAAACAAAGCCTGATTGCTCGACTGGGAGACCGAATGGACCGACACCCCGCCCAGTACGGATGTGGTCTGATTGGCGTACTTTCGCGTCGCCGTGGGGTTTTCGGCATTGGCGACGTTGCGCGACACCAATGCCGATTGCTGCGAGACGGCGGCCAACGAGGACCGAGCGCTCGTGAACGCGGAAAGAAGTGACATCGTGGATTATTCCGTCTCGCGCCAGCCGAACTGGCGGATCAGCGCTTCAGATTGATGAGGACGTCCAGGATTTCCGAACCGGTCTGGAAGACCTTCGAATTGGCGCTGTATGAACGCTGCGATTCGATCATTTCGGTCAGTTCGGTCGCAAGGTCGACGTTCGACTGCTCGACGGCGCTGGAGAACAGGGTTCCGAAGCCGTTGGAGCTCGGCAGACCGTATTCCACGTCACCGGAATCCAGAGTCGCGGAATAGACGTTACCGACGCCTGCCTGAAGTCGATCCGGACTGGTGAAGCGCGCGAGATTGATCTGATAGAGCGAAACGAGCGTGCCGTTGTCCATGACGCCGCTCAACACGCCATCATCGCCGATGGAGAACTCGCTGAAGTAGCCCGGAGGGTTGCCGTTCGACGAGACCTTCGCCGAAAAGTCGGTGTCGTATTCCGTCAGGGACCCGAAATTGACCTCGACGGTATTGCCGGCCGCGAGCGTGAAGCTCTGGGACAGCGTCGAGAGATCGACGGTCGGAAGGCCGGTGGTCGGATCGAACTCCACCGTCTGGTTCAAGGTGGTCGTGCCGTCGGTCAGCTCGATCGTCCAGGCGCCGTTGGTGGCCGGCGCGGTCGTGGCGTCGCCCTGGACACTCTTCGTGAGGTTCATCGTCAGCGTGATCGGCGAACCGATATTGTCGTAGACGGTGATGGTGGTCGTCTTGGTGTCGCCAACCGAAGCCGTCGAGGGAAGCTGCAGGTTCAGCGAGGATTCGGTCGTCGGGGCCGGAGCGACGAGTTCGCCGACGGGCAGCTCGATCGGGCCCGTGGTCCCATCCTCCAGCGACGTGCCGGTCAGGCGGTAGCCGGCCGCATTGACGAGATAGGTCGTCTGAGCGCCGTCGGCCGTCGAGGTCTTCTGAACGAAGGAGCCCGCCCGGGTGTAGAATTCGCGACCGGTGTTGTCCTCGACCACGAAGAAGCCGTCGCCCGAAATCGCGACGTCGGTCGACGAAGAGGTCGCGGCGATACTGCCCTGCTGGCTTACATACTGCCGGGTCTCGGTCTTGACCGAACCGGAATTGTACTGCCCGCCGGACTGGGCGATGACCAGCGTCGAGAACTCGGCCTCGCTGCGCTTGTAGCCGTCCGTGGAGGAGTTGGAAATGTTGTCCGAGATGGCCGACAGGCGGTTGGCCTGCGCGTTCATGCCGGACACACTGGTTCTGAAAACGCCATTAATGCTCATGGGCTCGTGCTCCGTATCCCTACGCGTTGAGTGAGAGATAGGCGACTAAGCTTGCGCCTAGCTGTTTAACGCCCGAGTTCGAAGCATTATCCATAAAGCAAGAGCGCCTCGCCAAATATATTTGGCGGGCGCTCTGCATTAATACTTTATCAATATTTAGATGATTACTCGACGCCGATGCCGTACCCGAGGTAACGCTTGGACGACACGGGATCGTAGCCGAGGCGCATCTTCAGCTTCTTGCGCAGCTTGGAGATGTGGCTTTCGATGACGTTCTCCTCGACGTTCTCGTCGAATATGCCGTAGATGGCGTTGAAGAGCTGCTGCTTGGAGACGCGGCGGCCACGGTTGGCAACCAGATACTCCAGGATACGGCGCTCGCGGCGCGGCAGCGCCATGGACTTGCCGGCAACTTCGGCATCGCGACCGTCCTGGTAGACGCAGATCTCTCCCACGATCGTGCGGGTCGCTTCGGCGTTCTCGCGGCGGCGGATGGCGCCGACACGGGCCAGGATTTCCTTCACATGAACCGGCTTGGCGACGACATCGTCGACCCCGGCTGCGAACAGATCGAGCGTGCCGTCGAGATTACGGCTCTCGGAAAGAGCGATCATCGGCGCGGTGGAACGGGTCCGGATCAGCCGCGGGCAGCCGCCGCGCTCGTCGAAGTCACCGAGCAGGAAGGCCTCGACCGCTGAAATGTCCGCCTCAGGTGCCGTCTCGACCCACTCGCGGAACTCATCCGCGTGGAACGTCGCAGTTGAGACACCCTCTCGCGCAAAGAGCGACTGATAGCCATTGGTGACGAGTTCTCGGTTGTCCACGACTACGATCATTTTACCCCTCCGTCCGCCGCGTTGTTGGTAAAGAAACGGTAACCTGACCCCAGTCTTGCTCCAATCCTGAAATTTAGTGATCTGTTAACCCTATCGCTCGCCCTTCGCGTTAACCATTTGTTTTCCCTTTGGAATTTTTTTGGTTAATAAATCATTAATTGTACCTTTTCACACTCATGGCGCGATAAGGCCGTGTGTCCGGTGGCCAGAGTGCCACACGCAAGCCCTGTCATCTCAGAGATAGACATAGGGACCTTCCCGGTTCTGGCCCGGCCGATTGTCCGCTGCAGGTCGGTCACCGTCGAAAGGCCGGCCCTGTTGCCGCGATGCGCCCTGTCGTTGGTCGCCGCCTTGCGACGAGGACTGGCCATTCGAGCTTGCGCCCTGCTCCCCGCGAGACTGGTTCGAAAGGGTGGCCTCGCCCTGGGTCTGGCCTTGCCCGGAACCGGCTTTCGTCGCCGCTGCATCGCGTGAGCCAAGAGTCACCGTAGCCTCGTCCACGTCGAAGCCAGCCGACTTGAGAAGGGTTTTCAGCCCTTCCGTATCGTCCTTGAGGCTCGCCGCGGCCTCGGCCTCGGTCGCTTCGATGTGGACGGCGAGCTGACCGTCGATCAGCTTCAGCGTGACATTGACCTTGCCCAGGGTTTCCGGTGCCAGTTGGATCTGGATGGTCTTCAGCGCCGCACCGCCCGCGCGAAGCCGGGTGCGCTCGGCGTTGGCGGAGTGATCCGAAGCCGGAACCATCTGCGAGAGGGCATTCGATACGGCCTTTGCCACCTGGTTCGAAACGGTGGGTTTTGCGAAGGCCTGCTCCAGCGTGTCCACGTTCGCCTCGCCCTTGCCGACGGGACGATTGGAAGGCGTTTCGGCTTCCCCGGTCTTCTTCCCGTCGCGAACGAGGTTACCGAGCTCGCTCATGCGCGGAAGCACGTCCTGCGAAGCGAGACGGGTGGTTTCGCTGGTGCTTGCGGCGTTCTGAGCTGGCTGCGGAGCGGTTCTGGGCGCCGCCTCCGCCTGTCGGTTGCCTGCATCGGCTGGCGCTGCGTTGCGCGGCTGCTGTTGCGCAGCAACGTTTTCTCGCGCGTTGGGTCCGTTCTGCGATCCGGAGGTAGCAAGCGGATCATTCTGCGCCATGGGAGTCGCGGATCGCGCGGCGGACGCCTCACCGGATACGGCTGAGCGCTGCATCTGACTGGGCGTGCCATCGCTCCGGCTGGCCGGTGTATGGTCTTTCGAAGCAGCAGCCGGCATTCCGGATTGATCGGCCGAAGACAAACCGGAGGCGGCGACAGGCCGACCGGTCTGGGAGGCTTGCGTCGCCGGCTGCTCACGGACGGGCAGGCCTGGAGACGTCACGGATTCAGTCTGCTGACGAGCTGGCGAGACTGCCCGTTCGGCAGGAGCGTTGGTCGTGTCGATGGAGCCGCGACCGGCTCCCTGAGGGTCAGAGGATGGTCCCGCCACCGGCGCAGAGGATGCCGCCCGCTGGAAGACGTCCCGTGGCGCTGTCGGCTGGCGATCAACGGCTCCTTCCGGGGCCCGCATGCCGGACGAGCCCGCAGCGCGGGCGGTTTCGTCCTTCGTGGCATCCCGAGAAGCGGAAGGTTCGAAGGCGTTCACCATGTCCCGCCGATCCGGAACCTCGGATCGTGGCATCTCGGAACCGACGTCCATCGGTGCAGCGGCGTTACCTGCCGATGGCGCAGCCGTGCGAGCACCGCTCTCGCCGGCCGAACGCGACGCGGCGGCCGGCGCTGCCTGACGGTCGCCCTGCGGAATCTCTACCCGTGCGCTTGCATTGCCGCCCTGGGTAGCGTTTCGACCTTCAACTGCGGCGGGTCTGCCGGCAGCATCGCGCACCGACGTGCGCGAGCCGTCGGTCGCGGCCTGTGTGCCCCGTGACGGCGCCTGCTCTCTTTCCGTGGCCGCAGCGCCCTTGGACGCGGGCATATCTGTGCGCACACCGCCATCGGGGAGCGTGCGTCGGCTCGCGTCCAGATTGGCCGCGGGGGACTTGCCGGCCTCGGCAGACGTCGTCTGCGGCCGCCTGTCACCGCCAGCTTCGAGGGGAGAGTTCGACGCCTCGCGGCGCGGGGCGGCGGAGGGCGAAGTCGGTTCGCTGGCCCCTTGCTGATTGAAGCTTGCCGCGGCTTGGGTCGACCTTCTGGCCGCGGCGGGTTCGGCAGCGGTCACGGGACGGGTTGCGGCGGATGCCCGGGAGCGATCTGCGCCGACAGACGCGGTTGCCGCGCCAGCGACAGTTGCAGTTGCCCCAACTGAGGGGCCAGCCCGAAGGTCGACGCCTGGCAGCGGGGTCGCAATCTCACTGGCACGCAAGGCACTGGGCTGGCCCACCGTAGCGGAGTTTGTCGCCCCGCGTCCGGCAGCCGGCTCGGGCGCTTGCGGTGTCTGGCTCGGCGTGGGTGTCCGTCCGCTACGGCGTGAAGACGGTTCGAAGTCCGTGCGCATGGAAACCATGTCGACGCGGCCGCCCAGACCCAGCGTGCGCTCGCCGCCGGCCATGCTCGCCGACGTTCCATTCGTGCTGGGTCCAACGACCTTTTCGGCTCCCTCGGTCGGGACGTGTGTCGTCGTCGCGATGGTCGGTCTTGTGGCGCCATCCACGGGTTGCGAGGCAGACGCGCGCGACGCAGGGATCCCGGGCATGGCCTGCTCGCGCAAGGCAGACTGCATTCTTGGCGCGATGGAAGGCATATCCCGAGGCAAATCGGAAGCGGCGGCAGCACCCTGCTTGCCCCTCGAACCTGAGGCGATCGTCGCAGAAGCAGCATTCCCCCGAGGATCGGCGGGCAATGGCGAGCCGGCGCGAGTGTCAGCGAGGATCGCGTCGCTCGCCACGCCGCGGACTGCGGAAACGGTCGCATCTGCCTGGACACCCTGCGGCGCCCGCCCGGCAGATGCGCCCTTGTCCTCAACCGGAGCTTTGGCCTCTCCCGGCGCAGTGCGCCGTACAGTCTTGCGCGTGTCGGCGGTGTCCTCGACCTTGGGAGTCCCCGTTCCGGCGGCCTGCGACGCCAGTCCGAATCCGCCGAGGATCGCTGCCAGCTTGGCGTCGGGCGACACGGTGGAAGAACCTGCCGTTTCATCCTGCGGCGTTTCGACAACCAGCTGGGGGCGACCGACCGTCACGATGACGCGACCGTTTTGCGTCGGCAGTGGTTCCTGCTTGGGCTCCACCTTGGCGGTCTCTTCCGGCAGAAGGATGCCAAGGCGCCTGGCGTTTTCTTCGGCCGACAATTGGAGCGCGACTGTCGAGGTCGTGACGGCGCGTGCGCTCGTCTCGGCCTCGAATATCTTCCGAAAACCGGGGTCGGACTCGACGGTGATCGGAGCGAACAGCGAGCGACTGGCGTGAATGTCGGACTGCTGTGCTCCAGGCAGCGCGTTTGCCTGTCGGGCACCCTGCATGAACGAACTGGACGCGAAGTCGCCGAACATCCGGTCGAGAGCCAGCCTGGAGCGCAGAAAGGGACTGGTCTCGCGGTTGGTGCCGGCTTCGCCGTCGTCCTGTCCCGCTGTTTCGGAGGGCTTCTGTCCCTCTGTCTTCGGGGCCTTGGCAGACGCGTCCTCGACGGGGTCCGGGCCTTCGATGGACGACGGCCGGCCAGCCGGGGAATCCTGAGTGGTCGCGACCTTGCCTTCATGCCGGTCAATTTTCGGGGCTCGGTCCGTCGCCTGCTGCCCTTCGAATGTTGTCCGGCTTTTCGCACCAGGGCGCGTGTCGCTATCCGTGTCGGTCTCGTCCCTGTGCGCCTCGGCGCGTGCATCGACTTCGGGCTCGGCCTGTCTGGAAGTGCGGGCGGCAGTCTGCGCCTCGCGCTTCTGACCGGCCGAGGATGCAGCCTTGCGCTCCTTGCCTTCGGTCCGAGGCGCCGCTGTCTTTTCGTCGTCCGACGAAGTCTTCCCCTTCAGAAGCGATTCGAAACCCTTGCCATCGTCGGCAACCTGGCCGCGGCCGCGGTCCGCCGACCGTGCTGAAGAAGCCGTTCCGGCCTCAACGGAAACGCGCACCGGCAACGTCATTGATCCAGTTCCTTAAGGTCATTGCGAACGGCGTCGAGAACGGAATTGGCACGGTCGAGGACCGATGTGTCGAGCGCGGTCTCCGACATCAGGTCCTCTGGATCTCTCGCTCTGTCCGTCATAAGTGGTTTACGGATTTCCCCAAGAACGCCAAAGGCGGCGTCCAGCAGTTTCTGGTCCGCGACGTGAAGCTCGTCACGGTTGATCGCCTTCAGCGAAGCGAGTGTCTCCGTAGTATCGCGCTCCGTGAGGGTGGAGGCGGCCTGGTACAGTTGCGCCCGCTGCCGGGCGGACTTGCTGACATTGCCGATCTTCATCGCTTCGTCGGCCGCCATTCCGCAAAGCTTCAGGTTGCCAGCCACGAGGGCCCGCCTTCCAATCGAAAGATAGATGTCGATCTGCTGATCCGGCGGGATCCGGGTGACGGCGTCGGCGATGGTCGCGATGGTCTTTTCTTCAGAACCGGCCGGACGGGCGACATATACTGATGAAAATCTGGCGCGAAAGTTACCTGCGTAAACAGATCTGTAGTAACGATCAAAATAAAGACGAGCATAGCGATCGGCCTTATCCGTATCGCCGTGATGCTCCGCGAGCATGACGCCCAGGCGCAGCGCCGCCTCTTCCAGGAGGGTTCCGGGTGCATCCAGCATGACGCGCTCGAGCCGATTCAGGGCCTCCGCCGGGTCCTTCTTCTCGACGAGTTGCGCCACGGCGAGATTGACCTGCGCGCCGAAGACGGGCTCCATTTCGTCAACGTCGAGTGACGAAAGCAGTCTCTCGGCCTTGCGGATATCGTTCTCGACATAGGCGAGCGCCCCTTCGAGAAGCGCCTCATCGGCCTCGTCGAAATCGACCCTTGCCATGATCTTGCGAAGTACCGAGGGCGGACCGCCGCTCAGAACGAAGAGCGCCGCCGCGCGAAGATTGCGTCGATCCTTCCAGACATCCGGCGACGTGCGCTCGAATGTCGGGCCGAACCACCGAAGTAGCTGGGACTGCACGCGGTTGGCCGACCGGTTCCCATGGGCGGCCTGATCATGAAGGAACTGCAGCGACCGGATCGCTTCGTAGGGTTGCGGACCCCTGACCGGCGGAGCTTCGTGGTCATCGTGACCCTCTTCTTCACCCTGGTCGTGACCACCGCCATGCGCGGCGGCGTCGCTCGAGTGTTCACCATCCGCCGCATCCGGATCGTCACCGTCATGCGCAGCACCCCCATCACCGGAATGGACGTTAGCCGCATGCTCCGGTCCATGGCCGGCGCCATCCAGCGATGGCTCCATGCCGGTGGCGCCATGGTCACGCCTTGCCTGCTCGGCCGCCTCGCGAACGAGCTGCGACGGGGTGGCCCCCTTCTCCGCCCCATGGCCATCCTCCGCCAGAGCGGTGCCGGACCACAGAGCCGCCAGGATGACGGCCATTGCGGTATGCCGAGGCCTGGTCATGCGTGTCATGCCTTCGTCTCGGTCAGGAAGATCTCGATGCGACGGTTGATGGCGGCTTCCGGATCGTCGGCAACTCGCGGTTTGCGGTCGGCAAAGCCTTCGATGGACTTCACCCGTTCCTCATCGAGTCCCCCGCGCGCGAGCATGTAATAGGCCATGTGGGCACGCGCCGTCGAAAGACGCCAATTGTCATAGTCCTTGCTGGTGAAAGGACGGGAATCGGTGTGGCCGCTGATCCGGATCTCGCCCGGTTGCTTCGAGATCACCGCAGCGATGCGCTCCATCATCGCGACTGCCTCCGGCGTCGGCTTTGCCGACCCCACCGGGAACATGCCGGAGGAAACGTCGTCGGCCAACGAGATCTTCACGCCCCCATCGCCCTTGGTCACTTCGATACGCGAAGGTATGTCATCGCCGAGCTTGGCCAGTTCCACGTCGATTTCGGCTTTCAGCTTCTCGGCAACGTCGAGATCGACGCCCTCGCCCGCTTCATCACCCTTGTCGGCGCCCTCACCTTCCGCATTCGGCCCCTTGGCGGCAGGCGCGCCGGCCTCGTCTCCGTTGGACTCCCGACCCTTCTTCTCCAGGTCTTCGCCTTCCCCGGGGCCTTTACCATTGTAATCGTCGCCGCCCGCACCCGGACCGGCATCTTCTCGATCGGTCATCGGGTCGACCGTCGGCACGACCGCCGTGCGGAACTCGATGGGCGGCAAATCCTCCAGCCGGCCACCGCTCTCCATGACATTCGGCGTAAGCTGCCAGGACTCCGGATCAAAGGGATCGCGATAGGCGTCGCCGCCGTTCATGCCGGGCAGCCCCGTTCCGTCGGGCTTTCCCTTCTGCGTCCCCGAGCCGGACTGGTTGCTCTCGGCTGCGATTTCGGCGAGCACGGCATAGGGATCGCGGAACAGCGCCTTTTCCTCGCCGCCCGTCTCGTCGCCGGCAATCGGATGCCCGCGCGGGTCGCCATTGGTCTCCGCGATGCTTTCGCCATTCTGGTTGGATTCGCGATCCGCGCCGTCATCCTTCTGCTTGATGCCACGCGTGGCGGGCGAAGGATCGTTCAGCTTGATCGGGTTGAAATACTGCGCCACCTGCTTGCGGGTGGCGATCTCCGAGGAATTCGTCAGCCACATCACCAGGAAGAACGCCATCATCGCGGTCATGAAGTCCGCGAACGCGATCTTCCAGACACCGCCATGGTGCGCATCCTCGCCGCCGCGACCGCGGCGAACGATGATGATCTCCTGCTTTTCCAGATGACCGGCTTCGGACTGATCGCTCACTGAAGAGCCTCTTCAAGTGCGGTTTTCCATTGGCCGAGACGGGTCTCGAGCGTGGTCTGATCGCAGACGATCCGGATGTCGCCCATGGTCTCGTCCGCTTCGAAGGCCACGAAGCCACGGCGTTCGCCGAGCGCTTCGGAGAACGCGTCGAGGAGAGCCGCAGGACCCACCGCCTGTAGAGACAGAGCGCGACCGTCGACCGCGAGCGTGGCGACGGCTGCGGCAAGATCTTCCATGGTCTGGCGCATGCGAACGTCGACGACGAGCGGCTTGACGACGCCGAAGAACGAGGTCCGCAGCGCCGTTTCCACCCGGTCGAGACGCTCTGTCAGAACTTCGCCGAGCCTGGCGCCTTCTTCGGCCAGAGCATCGAGACGCGCCTGCTCGACGGCTTCGGCCTGAGCCGCCGCGGCCTTTTCACGCTCTGCGGCCAAGGCTTCCTCGACGGCCGCGGCAACGCGCTGCTCGAGTTCCTGCATCGCCTCTTCGCGCCCGGCTTCGTGTCCTTCGGCGCGAGCGGCCTCGACGTCCTCCGCCGTGATCGCCGGCTCTGGGGCGGCGAACGCCTCCGGGGCCTCAGCGGCGTTGTCAAAGCCGAAGTCGGCGGCGTCGAACTCCACCTTGTCCAGAGCGTCTTCGGCTTCCGACATGTCCGGAATGGCCGCCAGGCTTTCCGGCACCTTCTTCTTTTTCTTCTTGGCGACCTGACTGGAGACCAGCGTCAGGTGCTCGAAGGTTGGCTTTTCCCGCTTCGGCTTGGGCGCCTTGAGGTTCTGGAACGGCTTGCCGTTCTCCTCGGGAAATTCCGTGAGGTATTCTGCGAGGGACATCATCGCTTAGGCCGCTTCTTTCTGGTGGATCCACTGTTTGAGGACGTTGGCCGCCTTGACCTCGTCGAGATCGACGAGCTTCTCGAGGCGCGCCTGGGGACTCACACCCTCGTCATCCGCATCGTCGAAGTTCGACATGAAGGGCGGCTGCCCGCCTCCGAACTGGGATATATCGATGGAAGCTGGTGCGGCGCCGAAGTCGAAGTCTCCGCCATCCGCGCCGGGCAGCGCCAGACCACCGGCATCGTCGCCACCCTCGATCTGCGGCAGGCCGTCCTCGTCCTCGCGACCGGCCGGAGCGGCGATGATGGCGCGCACCGCCGGCTTGAGGCCGAACCAGATCACCAGCACGGCAACAGTCAGGATCGTCAGCGCATTGATCAGCGTGCCCGACTGGCGCATGAACATCTCGCCCAGGCCCGGCGACGGGATCGGCTCGAGGGACGTGGCGTTGTCGATGAAGTCGACGGCCGTGATCTTGAGCTGATCACCACGCTCTTCGGAAAGGCCCGAAGCCGAGGCGACGAGCGCCCTGATCTCGTCGAGCCGCGCGGCAATATCGGCGTCGGTGGCGTTTTCGCCGAGCGATTCCTTCAACCGCTGCTGGTTGATCACGACGGCGATCGACAGCTTCTCGACGGCGTAGCCTTCGCTGGTCGTCGAGACGGTCTTCTCATTGATCTCGTAGTTGGTCAGCTCTTCGCGGCGCTCGGTGTCTTCCTTGGAGCTTTGGCCACTGCTCGATTCGGCCTGACCGGCAGCGGGCTGGATGTCCTGCTGCACGCCGACAGCATTCTGCTTGGTCGAGTTCTCGCTCAAGGCCTCTTCGCGGATCGTGCGGACCGACCGCTCGACCCGGACGTCGGGATCGAAGATCCTCTCGTTGATCTGGCGGCGATCGGTATTCAGGCGCGTGGTCACGCTGGTCTGGAAATTGCCGACACCGAGATAGGGAGAAAGCGTGCGACGGATCGAATCCTCGACGCTCTTGGCCACGACCCGCTCGATACCAAAGAGCTTGGTCGGCGCCGAAGAAGCCGAATCATCGCCGGAGGCCAGGAGCGTTCCGTCGGAATTGAGGATCGTCACCTCGTCCGGCGTCATGCCTGGAATGGCGGAGGAGACGAGATAGCGGATCGCCTGAGCGGACGCGAAGTCCTCAGGCGTGTCGGTCCGGATGACGACGCTGGCGGAGGGTCGGCGCTCGTTGCGGCGGAAGCTCCCTTCGTCCGGCAGGACGATGTGGACGCGAGCCGCGCGCACGTTCGACAGCGTCTGGATCGTGCGTGCGATCTCGCCTTCGAGCGCCCTCACCCGGGTGATCTCCTGCATGAAGGAGGTCAGGCCGATCGAGCCGAGATTGTCGAAGAGCTCGTAGCCGGCGTTTTCCGACCGCGGCAGACCCTTTTCGGCAAGCAGCATGCGGGCCGAGGCGGTCTGCGAGAAGGGCGTCATGATCGCATCGCCCTTCGCGTTGATGTCGAAGGGAATGCCCGCTTCGGTCAGTTCGGCGCCGATCCGCGTCACGTCGGTCCGGTCGAGGCCCGAATAGAGCGTCTCCATGTCGGGCCGCGAAAGATAATAGCTGCCGAGGCCGACCAGCGCGACGACGAGGAATCCGACCAGACCGAGGGCGGAGAGTTTCCGCACCCCGAGACCGGAGAGATTCGTCATGATCTGTTGGGCCTGCCCGCTGATGGCCGATGCCATGTTTTATGCCTCTTGCGCACGTCACTGCCGAATAGTTCAGCGGGACATTGCCGACGAAAGCTTGCGTGAGGCCCCGGTTAATGAATGGTTAACGCTTGGATTCGCTTGAGACTTTTGCCTTGGCGACGAAAATCCGTTCCAGACTCCTGCCAGATCCGGCCGCCGGAGCGGCGCCGTTTCGTCACAAAATTGCCTTGCGACATCAGACACTAACGCGAGAAGGGCCGCTTCCTTCGAAGCGGCCCTCCATCATGTTCGGTTGGTTGCTGTGCGTTCCGATTAACGGAAGAGCGACAGCAGGCTCTGCGAGGAGTTGTTGGCGATCGAGAGCGCCTGGACACCGAGCTGCTGCTGGGTCTGCAGCGCCTTGAGGCGGGTCGACTCTTCGGTCATGTCCGCATCGACCAGGGTACCGACGCCTTCCGAAACCGTGTCCATGAGCTTGGAGACGAACTCGGTCTGCATGTCGATCCGGTTCTGAACCGCACCGAGGCTGGAAGCCGCTGTGGTGACCTGCGACAGGGCCTCGTCCACGACCTTGATGTAGGCCTGGATCTCGGTGCTGTTCGCCGAGGTGATGTCGATGTCTTCAACGCTGGTCGAGAAGGAACCCGTAGCCGCAGCGGTCGAGTCGCTCGTGGCGTCGAGACCGAGGCTCGCTTCCGTAATGGTGCTCGTGCCGGAGAACGAGGCCGCGCTGACGGTGAAGGATTCCAGCGAGGTGAAGCTGACATTGTGGGTGGCGTCGATCTCGACTTCCACGCCATCGATGCCTGCGTCGCTCAGGGCCTGCTCGAAGACCGCCTTGAGGTCAGCGTCGGAGCGGATCGAAGTGTCGCTGAGGCCGGCATCGGCCAGCGTCTGCTGCGTGATCTCGACCGTGCGGGCCGGATCGCCGTTCTGCGAGATGGAGAACGACATCTTGTCGTCGGTCGCAGCGAAGTCGACAGCCGTCGTCTCGACCGAAGCCGTACCGATCGTGCCGGTCGTGAACTGGTCGATATCGATGTCCTTGTCGATGATGCCGGCATCGGCCGAGTAGAGGCGCAGGCCAGCAATGTCGACATCGATCTTGCCAACCGACAAGGAGCCGGCGGCGTCACGCGACAGCGAAGACACGATCTGCTTGCCGGTCGTGGCGTCGGTATTCGACAGCCAGTTCTGGCCCGAGAAGGAGGCCGAGTCGGAGATCGTCTTCAGCTGTTCCTGAAGCGCGCCGATCTCTTCCTGAACCTTCGCCTTGTCGACACCGTCCGACGTGGCGGTCGTCAGCTTGGCCTTGATCTCCGACAGAACGTCCTTGGCGGAGTCGAGACCGGTGTAGGCCGCATCGACAGTCGCCGCACCGATGCCAAGCGAGTCGACAACAGCCGACATGGCCTGGTTGTCTGAACGCATGGTGGTCGCGATGGACCAGTAAGCAGCGTTGTCCTGAGCTTCCGCGACGCGATAGCCAGTCGAAATACGGCTCTGCGTGTCGTCGAGAGAGTTGTTGATCGACTGCAGGCTCTGGAGAGCCGTCATCGCGGAAGAATTGGTATGAATGCTAGTCATTTTCTACGTCCCATACGCAGTACAAAAAAGAATTGGGACAATCCGGATCAGCCGGGATAGCGAAACGGCATCATGCCTATGAACTGTTTGTTTCCTCGTCAGGTCACTTCGCTATGGGGAGACAATGCCCGCATGCGCCCTTCCGATTTCTTAATTTGCGCATCGGGATCGCGCTATCGACCGGATGCTTGAGACTACAGTTAATCGAAGCAAAATTTATAAGGTTAATCGATCGCTACTCTGGGAGGGCCGAGCGGCGGAGCACCCTGCCTCGCCGGCTTATCGATCGCGCAGCACACAAGATGCGTCATCCAGCGACCGGCGCAGCGGGATCATGGCGCGGGTGAAACAGAAGCGTGTTCCGGACACGAAAAAGGGCCGCTCCATCGGAGCGGCCCCATTTGATGCGTTGGAAATCTTGCTGGCGGTGATCAGCCCTGGAAGAGCTGCATGATCGCCTGCGAAGAGTTGTTGGCGATCGAGAGCGCCTGGACACCGAGCTGCTGCTGGGTCTGGAGCGCCTTCAGGCGGGTCGACTCTTCGGTCATGTCCGCATCGACCAGGGTCCCGACGCCCATGTCGATCGTGTCCATGAGCTTGGAGACGAACTCGGTCTGCATGTCGATCCGGTTCTGAACCGCACCAAGGCTGGAAGCCGCCGTGGTGACCTGCGACAGGGCCTCGTCCACGACCTTGATGTAGGCCTGGATCTCGTCCGAGGTGGCGGCGGATATGTCCAGATCCTCGATGCTCGTCGAGTATGAGCCCGATGCGGTCGCCGTGTAGTCGCTCGTCGCATCGAGACCGAGGCTCGCCACGCCAATGGTGCTCGTGCCGGAGGACGAAGCGGCGCTGACGGTGAAGGATTCCAGCGAGGTGAAGCTGACATTGTGGGTGGCGGCGTCGATCTCGACGTCGATGCCGTCGATGCCGGCGTCACTCAGAGCCTGCTCGAAGACCGCCTTCAGGTCGGCGTCGGAGCGGATCGAGGTGTCTGAGAGACCGGCATCGGCCAGGGTCTGGTCCGTGATCTCGACGGTACGGGCCGGAGCGCCGTTCTGCGAGATCGAGAAGGACACCTTGTCGTCGGTCGCCGCGAATGCGACGGCCGTGGTCTCGACCGAAGCCGTTCCCATTGCACCGGTCGTGTACTTGTCGATGTCGATATCCTTGTTGAGGATACCACCGTCGACGCCGCCGACCGTCGAGTAGAGGCGCAGGCCGTCGATGTCGACGTCGATCGCACCGACCGTCAAGACGCCATTGGCGTCACGGGAAAGCGAAGAGATGATCTGCTTGCCGCTCGTGGCTTCGTTGTTCGAAAGCCAGTTCTGGCCCGAGAACGAGGCGGAGTCGGAGATCGTCTTCAGCTGATCCTTAAGCGCGTTGATTTCTTCCTGGATCTTGGTGCGGTCGACACCGTCCGAAGTGGCCGTGGTGAGCTTCGCCTTGATCTCCGACAGCACGTCCTTGGCAGAAGAAAGGGCGGTGTAGCCCGTGTCGACGATCGCGGCACCAATTCCGAGCGAATCGACAACGGCGGACATCGCCTTGTTGTCCGAACGCATGCTCGTGGCGATCGACCAATAGGCTGCGTTGTCCTTGGCCTCGGAGACGCGGTAACCGGTGGAGATCCGGTTTTGGGTTTCCTCGAGCATGTTGTTGGTGCTCTGCAGGGTCTGCAGCGCCGTCATCGCAGCGACGTTGGTGATGATACTCGTCATTACTCTTAACCTTCGTTGGCGCGCTTCACCCCTCATGGGAGCTTGCCGTCTCAAAAGGCCCTTGCATCATGCCCGGCGCCGATAGGCATTAACCTAGATTTTTAACGTTAAATGGCGGTTAAAGCCGCGGCAGCCGATTTCAAGAATTCAGAAAAACGATCTCACCAAAGATCCGACCAGCATGTTCCAGCCGTCGATCAGCACAAAGAACAGGATTTTGAACGGCAAGGATATGATCGTCGGCGGCAGCATCATCATGCCCATCGACATGGTCAACGTGGCCACGATCATGTCGATGACAAGAAATGGCAGGACGATCAGGAAGCCGATCTCGAATCCGCGCCTGAGCTCCGAGATCATGAAGGCCGGGATGAGAACCCGAAGGTCGATGTCGCGCTCGTCCGCGGCGCCCTGCTCTTCCGGCTCCACCCGGTCGCGGCTGTTCGTCGCCGCAAGGTCGCCGAAGAGTTCGAGATCGGACGGCCGCACCTGTGTCAGCATGAATTCCTTGAACGGGTCGGAGATTCGATAGAACGCTTCCTCCTCGCTGATCTCGTTGGCAAGCAGCGGCTGCAAGCCGTCACGCCAGGCCCGATCGAATGTGGGTGCCATGACGAAGAAGGTCATGAAGAGCGCGAGCGAGATCAGAATCAGGTTGGCCGGCGTCGTCTGGAGGCCGAGGCCCGTTCGAAGGATCGACAGGGCGATCACGATCCGGGTGAAGGAGGTCACCATCACCAGGAGGCCAGGCGCCACCGAGAGCACGGTGACGATGCCGAACAGCTGAACGATCCGCCCGGAAATCGAGGCATCGCCCTCCGGAAGCAGGTCCGACAGCGTCTGAGTGACCTGCGGGGCCTGGGCCAGGGTCGGGCTCGCGACCATGAAGAGGGCCGCCGCGGCAAGCCCGAGAATCAGCAGCCCGCGTCTCATTCCGCCACCATCGTGCGGATCAGATAGTCGACGACGGCCGGCGAACGCAGCTTGGCGCGATGGCGCAGATCGTCGCGCAGATGCAGGAGCCCGCGCGAACCTTCGACCTGGGCCAGCTGAACCGAACGCAGAAACGCCAGCGTGTCGGCTTCGATCTCGGCCGCCAGCACCTCAGGCTCGATCGTCCCATCGTTCTGGACCACGAGGGACGCCTCGATCCTCAGCCAGGCATCTGCCGGCGACTGGATGTTCGTCAGCACCGGCTTGAGTTCGATCAATTGCAGCGGCAGCTGGCTTTCTTCAGCCTCCGCGATGTCCGAGCTTTCGGCGTCATGACCGTCCGACTTCGGCTCCTCATGGGCCGGCTCGGCGGCTTCCGCTGCCGGCACGGGCGCGCTCGATCCGAGAAGCGATCCGACCAGCGCCCCTCCACCGCCGGCAACGGCAGTGATCACCACGACGGCGATGATGGTCGGCAGCAGACCGCCACCCTTCTTGCCACCCGGCTCCTCGATCTCCGGCAACTCGACATCGGCCATTTCAACCAAAGCCCTTCCGATTCCCGACCGCCCCCGGACCCTCATGGTCCGCGTTTTCGGCGATGAGACACCGATAGCGGCACTGCCTATCGCGAGACTTGCGAGGAGCTTTCAGGACCCGAAAACGAAATCGCCGGCCCCGATCTTGCGTCCGGGCCGGCGATCCTGGAGTGGTCGCGTTCGTCTATGGGCTCAGTACGGGGCCACGATATCGTAGACCTGTTGTCCCCATCCGGGCTGCTGCACCTCGGTCAGGCGCCCTCGCCCACCATAGGAGATGCGGGCTTCGGCGATCTTGTCGTAGTCGATCGTGTTGTCGGGCAGAATGTCGCGCGGGCGGATGATGCCGGCGATCGAGAGAACCCGAACCTCGAAATTGACGCGGACTTCCTGCTGACCGCTGATAAACAGATTGCCGTTCGGAAGCTTGCGCGTCACCACCGCCGCGACCGAGAGATTGATCTTCTCGGAGCGTGCCACCTTGCCCTTGCCTTCCGCCTCGCTCGACCCGTTGGCCGACAGCGTCGCGTCTACCTCCGGCAGGACCCAGGTGCCGAGCGCACCGGAAAGACCGAGACCGGCCCCGACGCCCGAGCTTCGGGAGCGTTCCGAGTCGTTGTTCAGCGAAGCCTGATCGCTGATCTGGATCTTGACGGTGACGATGTCGCCGACGTCCAGGGCGCGTGGGTCCTGGTAGAAATCGGCTCTATCATCGGTCCACAGGGAATAGCGGGTGCGCGGCCCGGCCGCCGAGAAGGTTGCCGGCTGGACGGCCATTGCCGGATAGTCCTGAATTCCGGTGCCGACGGGCGACAGGACCGGCTCGCGCAGGAAATCGTCCTTCGTGGTCGAACATCCCGCCAAGGCCCCGAGCGCCAGAATGGCCAGGGTCTTTTTCACGAGCGACGCTCCGCGGCCTTGGGCGGCGTGAGCGAACCCGAGGCAGTCTTCTGGACGATTCTGCCTGCGATCTCTGCGGCGGTGTTCGGCTCCATCTCGCTGAGGATGGCACTCGCCTGCCGTGGCTTCAGCTTGACCAGAACGGCAGCGGACGCATCGCGGTCGAGCCGGGCGAGTTGCTCTGCAGCCGCTGAGGCGCTCATCTTCGAATAAATGTCGACGACGATGACCGACGCGCTGTCCAGGAATTGCTTGCGCTCGGCAAGCCACTCCTTGTACTCGGCGCGGCGCCGTTCAAGCGCATCGATCTGCTTGCCGATTTCCCGCTCGAGTTCGTTGAGCTTTTCCTGCTGCAAGGCATAGCGCGCATCCTGGGCGCGATCGGCGATGTTCAAGCAGTACTTCTCGACTTCCGTGGTCGGCTCCGGCCCGGTGACCGGGTTGCCGTCCTCATCGAGGATCCGGACCTCCTGAGGCGGCAGATCGGGACGCCCCACCGGCTTCTCCTCGCCGCCTCCGGCCGCATGGGCCCCGGTCATGGCACAGCCGAGGAAGGCAGCGGTGAGCAGAAGCCGCTTCAGCGGGGCGGGTGTCGTGTCGCGTCGGTTCATCATTGCACCACAAGTTCTGCCTGGAGAGCGCCGGCCGTCTTGATCGCCTGCAGGATCGCGATGATGCCTGTGGGTTTCAGACCGATGCGGTTGAGGCCGCGTACGACCGTTTCGAGATCGGCACCGCCGACGAAGGCGAAGTTGCCGCCGTTTTCCTCCACCTCGACGAGGGTTTCCGAGGTGACGACCGTCTGGCCGTCCGAGAGGGGCGCCGGTTGCGACACCGAGGGCAGCTCACTGACCCTCACGGTCAGATTGCCATGGGTCAGGGCGACGGTGGAGATCTGCACGTCCTTGCCGATCACGACGGTGCCGGTGCGTTCGTCAATGACGACCTTGGCCGGTTGGTCAGGCGCGACCCTGAGATCGCCGAGCTCTGCCAGAAAGCGCGTGGCCGAAACCTTTTTCGGCCGGTGGAGGTGGATGGTGCGCAGATCCTCTTCCTGCGCGACGGCCACGCCCCAGCGCTTGACCGAATATTCGTTGACGACGTCGACGACGCGGATCGCCGTCTTGAAATCCGGGTTTGCCAGTTCGATCGCCAGACGGCCTTCATCGTTGAAGGCCCCTGGCACCTCGCGCTCGACGAGGGCGCCATTGGCTATCCGGCCACTGGTGGGAACGCCCTGGGTCAGCTTCTCGCTGTCGCCCTCCGTCGTGAAGCCGGTGACGGCGACGGCGCCCTGGGCCACCGCGTAGATTTCACCGTCGGCACCGTAGAGCGGCGTCATGACCAGCGTGCCGCCCATCAGCGACGAGGCGTCGCCGAGGGAGGAGACGGTCACGTCGATGCGCTGTCCGGTCCCGATGAAGGGCGGCAGCTCGGCTGTCACGGTGACCGCCGCGACGTTCTTGCCGCGCGCGCTCTGGGAGCGGATGTTCACCCCCATGCGATCGAGCATCGACTGCAACGACTGCTCGGTGAAGGGCGCGTTCCGCATGGAATCGCCCGTGCCCTGCAGGCCGACGATCAGGCCGTAGCCGACGAGCTGGTTGGCGCGCACGCCACGCACGGAGGTGATGTCCTTGATGCGGACGGTTCCGTATCCCTGCTCCGGATTGCCCCGGACCGGACGGAAATCACCTCTCGGCCCGGGATCCACGGCCGCCACGGACATGTCGGCGGAAACCGCCGGCTGTGGTGCGAGGACAAGCGCCGCGAGAAGGAGAGCGACAAGACGCTGTCTCATCCTTCGATCCTCACCGTTCCGTCGGCATCGACGACGCCCGAGACGATGATGCCGCTGTCGCGATTGCGGACCTTGACGAGATCGCCTTCCGCACCGGCCAGCATGGCCGTGCCGAGACCCGTGATGATGAGGCCGGCTTCGCGATAGACGAGCGTGACCTGAGCGCCCGCCTTGACCAGGTCGGGAAGCTTGACGTCGCTCATGCGGATCGCCTTGCCCGGCAGGAGCGTGCGCTTGGCGACGAGGCCGACGAGCATGGACTCGTCGAGCGCGAACAGATCGACCTTGTCGTCCTTGACGATGAAGGCACTCGTGGAAACGCCGCGCTCCAGGATGTTCTGGCCGGGATAGACCACGGTCACGGGAACGGGCATGTCGAGTTCGGCAGCCTTCGCGGCGACTGCCTGCCCGGCCCACGCCAGAATCGCGAGGCCCCACACGAGCCGGCGGATGCGACCCGGCGCCATCAGAAGAATCGATCTGGCCATCATGGCCTTACCTCATGCCTTTGGAGACCACGCTCGCCATTTCGTCGGCCGCGGTGATGACCTTGGAGTTCATCTCATAGGCGCGCTGGGCGGAAATGAGTTCGGAGATCTCCTTCACCGGATCGACGTTGGAGTCTTCGAGGTAGCCCTGCTGGATCGTGCCATATCCCTCTTCGCCGGCAACGCCCGCCACTGGCGCGCCGGAGGCCACCGTCTCGCGGAACAGATTGCCGCCCTGCGCGGCAAGGCCGGCAGAGTTCGGGAAGGTGGAGAGCGTCAACTGACCCAGAAGCTGCGGCGCGGGCTGACCGTCGATGCTCGCATAGACCTCACCGGTCTCGCTGACAGTCACCTTCGTCGCGTTCGCAGGCACATTGATGCCCGGATCGACCACGAAACCGTCCAATGTCACGATCTGGCCGGTGGCGCTGGTGTTGAATGCGCCGTCGCGGGTGTAAAGCGTCTCGCCGCCGGGGCCCTGGACCTGGAACCAGCCATTGCCATTGATCGCGACGTCGAACTGGTTGCCGGTCTGATTGAGCGTACCCTGCAGATGGACGTTGCGGATCGCCGCCAGACGCACGCCGAGACCGAGCTGGGCGCCTTCAGGCACAACGCCCTCACCGCCCCGGTTCGGCACGCCCTGCATGCGCTCGATCTGATAGAGAAGATCGGTGAACTCCGCACGCGCCCGCTTGAAGCCGGTCGTGTTGATGTTCGCGATGTTGTTGGCGATGACCTCGACATTGGTCTGCTGGGCATTCATGCCCGTGGCGGCAATAGCTAGCGCGCGCATGGAAGATTCCTTGTTTCAAGTTCAGGGCGCAGGCCGAGCTCAGATCGCCATGCGGGAGACTTCGAGATAGGCGGCCACGGCCTTGTCGCGGATCGCGATCGCGGCCTGAAGGGTCCGCTCCGCCTCCATCACGGCCTCGACGACCACCTGGGTCGAGGCCTCGCCCTTCACGCCCTTGATCGAGGTCGCTTCAGCGCTTTTGACAGTTGCGACGGAATCGCTGGCTAGCTGCGTCAGCACGGCTCCGAAGCTCTGCGGACCGATGTCGGTCGCGCCGCTCGACAGGCCGCCCGTCACGGGCGAAACGCTGCTGGGGCCCTGGGTGTCCCGTATCGGAAGGGTCGAGCCGATTGGAGAGATCATGGTCAGCTCCTCAGAAGATCGATGGTCATGTTGATGAGTTCCCGCGCCTGCTTGATGACCTGGAGATTGGACTCGTAGCCGCGGTTGGCCTCACGCATGTCGGCCATTTCGACCAGCATGTTCACGTTCGGCGTCTTGACGTAGCCATCCGCGTTGGCGGCGGGATTGCCGGGGTCGTGCTCGACGATGAACGGGCTGTCGTCGCGACCGACATCTCCGATCTTGACGAGATCGGCGCCGAGCATCCGATCCAGTTCGGCGGCGAAGGTGACGGTCTTGCGCTGATAGGGATCGCTTCCGGCCGTCGCGCCCGTCGTGTTGGCATTGGCGATATTCTCGGAGACCACGCGCATGCGCGTCGATTGGGCCGAAAGGCCGCTCGACGCGATCTTGAGCGAGGACACGATGGGATCGATCATCTTATCAGCCCTTCAGCGTCGACAGCATCATGCGATGAAAGGCCTTCATCACGGAGGTGTTGAGCGAGTAGGCGCGAGTAACCTCGCTGCCCTTCAGCATCTCTTCTTCGATCACGACGTTCTTGTCGGTCGCCTCGACGCCCCATTCATGGGCATCGACGCGGGCGACACCGTCGGAAGCCGCCTCCAGCATGGAGAGGTGGTTGGCGTTGGACGCCACCATCCGCGTGCCCACGCTGCTCAGGACGTCCTCGAAGGGCACGACCTCCTTGACCTTGTAGCCAGGCGTGTCGGCATTCGCGACGTTCTCTGCGACGGCGGTCTGACGGGTGGTCAGCCAGGAATTGCGCTGGGAGGCGAGTCCAAAAAGATAGGCCTGGTCCATAACGCTTCTTTCATTGTTCGGTGCATGCTCCTTCTACGGCTGAGCACTTGTCCGAAACTTGTAGGAAGCGGCTTCAGGCAAAGGCAGGCATCGATCCGCCTGCTTCTTAAGAGTTCCAGACGAAAAACCGGATGCGTTCTCCGATCTTCAGAAAGACGAGAAACACTCGTTGTATTGTCAGCCTGTTGCGGGATGCAATTGTCTGATCGATACTGGCTGTCGCAAACTCACAGCCGACGAGATCCACAGCACCGTCTTTCAAGGGATGGAATGAACGGCAGAAGCGCAGGCTCGCCATCGGGTTCCGCTACGGCCCAGCCGGGAGGGTGCTTCGAGGAGTGATCGCCAGCAGGATTGCAACAAGGACCCGTTGCGGGCCGCAGGGCCACGGCACGGATCCGTCTGATTGCTTGTAGATATTGAGGACGATGGTGGGCGCGACAGGGATCGAACCTGTGACCCCTTCGGTGTGAACGAAGTGCTCTCCCGCTGAGCTACGCGCCCGAACCGTCGGTCGGCAAGGTGGTGAGCCTATAGGGCGCGACCGGGCGCGGCGTCAACATCAAATCCGGCTGGCGCGAAAGATCGCTTCGCTTGCGGCAGACGCCTTGCACGGTCCGACCGGTCAAAGGCGCGAATAGCGGCGGTCGATCAGGCTTTCCACGAGGTCGGCATCCAGCTGTCGATAGTCTTCGATCTCGATCGTGGCCTTCCGTCGCACGGCCGCTTCGGGCCCATAGCCGAAATCCACCAGAATGGAGGCAACATCGGCGCCGGCCGCGGCTTCGATATCGGCGGCCGAATCACCGATCATTACCGACGCGCCGGCTCGGCCCTGCGCGCGGGCAACCGTCTCCAGGAGGTGGTCGTGATGGGGCTTGCGCCGCTTCACCGTATCGGCGCCGCAAATCGCCACGAACCGGTCCGAAAGGCCGAGCGCTTCAAGAAGAAGATGGGAAAGGCGTTCGCGCTTGTTGGTGCAGACAGCCATATTGAAGCCCGCACCCGACAGACGATCCATCGCTGCCACGACACCCGGGAAGGGCTGCGACTGATCGGCGATATGGTCTTCATAGTAGGCCAGAAAGCGCTCCAGCGCGGCCTGCATCTCCGGCTCGTCGAGATCCAGACCCCGTCGCTCATAGGCCGCCGCAAGCATCGCCCGTGCGCCATGCCCCGCATGCGGCCGGACGACATTCAGCGCATCGGCCCCGAGTCCGGCATGGCCCAGACAATGGTTGAGAGCCTCGGCAAGATCGGGCGCGGTATCGACGAGCGTGCCGTCGAGGTCGAAGACGACCGTCGGAATCACCTGGTTGCTCAATGTGGCCCCTTCCCTGAAAGCCTGCCCCTCAGCACATTCGCCGAGGGTTGGACTCGATGGTTCTAGAACGTGTGATGAATCGCGACGGTCCTGAGGTCAATGACCCGCCAGCGTGAACTGCCTGCTGAACCGGTCGTGCGAAACATCAGATGAATGCGAGCGTCTCTGGCGGCAGCCTCATCCGTAAAAATGGCACTTGACCCGTCACGGTGAATCAAGTACAAAAGGTGAACATACGAGATTCCGGTTTACCGTTCCCCTGGGCTCCCAACGTGATGCGTTCGCCAATCGGGATGGACTGTTCCCATCTCGGCCTCTGCCGGTCGTGAACCGCGTGTGTTGAAATTTCTTGTTCGCCAGAGCCGTCCTTCGAGGCGGCTTTTTTTGTGCCCGGTTGCGCTCAGCGGCCGGGTTCTTTCATGGGAGTTCAGGATGACATTTGAGGCATGGCTGCAAAGCCGGCTGACCGCCCATGGCTTTGCCTGCGGGCCGATCGACGGCATCGTCGGGCCGCTGACGATCGCGGCGCTCAGGGGTTTTGAAGAAGCCCGAGGTCTGCCGGTCGACGGGATGGCCGACGAGGCGGTGGTCGCCGCACTTCGCCAATTGGCGAGCCGCGTCGATGAGGAGACGGCGGAGGCCGTGGAAAGGCGCGATCCTCCCGAGGACGCCATCCAGCGCATCGACCTGGCCTCGCCCACAATCAATCGGTGGCCCCGCCAGAACGAGGTCTCTGCCTATTTCGGGGCGGTCGGCACGCGCCAGACCCCGATCGAGATCCCGTTCGACATGGTTCTCGCCTGGTCGAAATGGACGCGCATCCGCCGCATGACCCTCCATGAGAAGATCGCGGGTTCGGCGGAACGGGTCCTTCGGCTTGTCGCCGAGACCTATTCGGCAAGCGAGCGCGCCGCGCTTGGCCTCGATCTCTTCGGCGGATCGCTGAACGTCCGGCGCATGCGCGGCGGGTCCCGTTATTCCATGCATTCCTGGGGTATCGCGATCGATTTCGACCCCGAGCGCAATCAGCTGCGCTGGAATGCGCCGCGGGCGCGGCTCTCGCATGCCGACGCCCTGCCCTTCTGGCAGGCCTGGGAGGCCGAAGGCTGGCTCTCCCTTGGCCGTGCCCGAAACTACGACTGGATGCATGTCCAGGCCGTAAGACTTTGAAAAAAGGAGAAAGCTCATGAATCTCGGTGAAAACGCCACGGCATCTGTCGCCCAGGATGAACATTGGTGTCTGAATTTCACCAGCGATCTAGTGAATCAGACCACGACCTCCAAGGTGATCAAGGTCGGGGGTTACGCAGCGGACGGCGATGGCGGACACGCGACATATGAATACTCACCGACAAAGCCTGCTCATGAAATGTACCAAGACCGAATGGCCGGCGGGTACTGGGTACCGTTTGGGGAGATCACGTTCAAACAGTGCGGTGCGAAAGGCGACGGCGTAACCGACGACACTGTAGCAGCCCAGCGAGCACTGACGGCCGCTGCGCGAATTGCAAAAACCAAGGGCTCATGCACCCTGCACATTACGGCTGGCGAATACCTGATTTCTTCGGTCATCGAAGAGACGATCGATGCTCCAGTCACGGCAGGAGAGAAATTCCACACAGGTCTGACAATCGTCGGAGACGGTCCATTCACGACAAAGATTGCCCTCACGACGGATAACGATGAGGGCTTCCTGAAACTGACCGCCAATCAGACGCGGCAGTTTTTCAACATCAAAGACTTGTCGGTCCATTCCTATATCGTGGTGGAAGACGAGACCAATCCTCCCAACGACAACGGTCGCGGCATCGAACTTCGCACCGGTTACGCGCCATCCTTCATCAATAAGCAGCAAGTTGAGATTTCGAACGTCCACTTCGTTCCTGGCGGCGCTTCAGGCAGCACGACAAAGCGGGGGCTCTGGAAGGACTGCATCTATATCCGTGGACTTTGCCAGCCCGTTGTTCACGACTGCTGGTTTAACGGAACAAATTACAGCAACACGAACATTACCGGTGATGCGACCACCTCGCTTTCGGCCATCACCTTTGAAGAATGTTACGGCTCGTATGCGCACCATAATTACGTCAATGACTGGTTCCGTCGCGGCCTGTGGTTCTGGGATCCACGCACACAAAAAGATGGCCCTGAGGGGGTGACATGCACTGCAAACGTCGTGGTCAACTGCCTCGACGGGATCGTGGTCCAGCATGACTTCAACACCGGTTCCTACGACCGAGGCGAGCCGGGCGCCGTCATTGCCCAGAACCACGTCAATAATCGCCGCTATGGTATCCGCCTATATCACCATGCCGAAGTCCAGATCTTTGAAAACTACTGCTACCAGACGCGAGAAGATCGAAACATCACGGGAATTGATAATCCATCTGTGGTCTATGTCGAGTCCGCGAACTACGTCAAAATCAATGACAACATGTTCTCGGATATGGGATACTACAACGCCGACGATGACTGCTCATGCTCGATTTTGATCGAGGACAGGGACGCTGCAGACAGCAATCTCAATATCGACAATTTCCAGATCTTCATGAAGGGGAACACCTTCATCGGCAACGGCATCCGGATTTACAACAAGTCAACCGGCTCCAACATCACCTCGGACGCGGACATCTTCGTCGACTCGACCAACGAGCCGACCGCCACGACGCACAAGGACTGGGTGGACCTGACGGGCGCACTCAATGTCACCAATGCCATTCGCCATCAAGCGAGCGGCGCCAATCTGCGGGCCATCGTCGAAGATTACACAGGTCGAACGCCAGCAGCGTTCGCTTCTTTCGAGCACAACATAAGAGCGCTTCGGTCGGACTACGGATCCAAGTCGAATGCGACGCTCTCCTCTCAGGTCATTTACGGCAACACCTCGACAGGGACTGAAAAGGCAGTCACGGGCGTCAGCAACCGATTCATCTCGAACACGGACGGAAGCGAAATCGGGACCACCGAATTCTACACCCTGCGCAGCGACGTCTATGAAAAGGCGATGGACTTCGGAAGCCTGGCTGATGTTTGGGGACCAAACATTCCGCCCACCGCGGCCTATATGGTTGCGAATTCAAAGGTCATCGACGGTGACCGGACAATCTATCCGAGGGCTGTCGGCTTTGCATCACTGGGCTCTGCGAACCCAGCCGGTCAAATGGTCGTGGTTACAGATCGCAATTATCGTCCCGTGATATCGGACGGAACAGATTGGCGTTTTGCGGACGGCACGATCGCAGCTTGATCGAGCTCCGCCGCATCCGCGGCGGGTCAGATTATACCATGACTCCCGCGGCATCGCGATCAATCGATTTGGATCCCCAGCGCAATCCGTTGCGCTGGGGATCACCGCGGGCGCGGCTTTCGCATGCATATGCCCTGCCCGTCGAGGGGTGAAACCGCGACGGGTGAAACCCGCTCTCCCATCGAAACGTCCCAGAAATCCGGCATTCTGTGAGGGAAGCCGGGGAAGCCGAAGGCTGGCTCTCCCTTGGCCGTGCCCGAAACCACGATAGGACGCGTGTCCAGGCCGCAAGACTGTGAAGAAAGGAGAAAGCTGATGAATCTTGGAAA
Organism: Jiella marina; assembly: GCF_024359545.1. Lineage (GTDB taxonomy): Bacteria > Pseudomonadota > Alphaproteobacteria > Rhizobiales > Rhizobiaceae > Jiella. Next base: position 126,659 of record NZ_JAKQZG010000005.1, on the reverse strand, counting down.
CGTCACCAAGGCGATCGGAGCCACGGCCGCCACGATCGCTGCCACCGGAACCACCGTCTTCGCCACCGTCCCCGAGGGCGTCGACATGCCATGGTATGCGTGGCTTGGCCTCGGTCTGTTCAACGCGCTCCTCGGCTTTGGCCTCGTCTATCTCGCGCCGAAGAACAGGCAGGCCTGAGGCCAGCGACGATGGCGGTAGACGGCATCACGGTCTCCTGGACCCACGCGGCCTTCTTCGTGACGACGATCTCGGCGCTGTTCGGGGCATGGTACGACCTGCGCGGGCGCTCCTTGTCGAACAGCCAGCAGGTCCGAGAGTTGAAGGCCGAACTCGAAAAGGAGACCGCCAAGCTCAACCGCCGCGTCGACGCGGCCGAGTTGCAGGCGATGGCGATCGACACGAAGATCGGGACCCAGACGGACCGGTTCCACAACTACCGGGTCGATGCCGCCGAGCGCTTCGTGACCTATGAACAGTTCGACGGCCTTCGCAAGGAGATCGCCGAGGGTTTCCGCCGGCTGGAAGACCGGCTGGACCGGCGTATGGGAGAGAGAAGCTGAAAGAGCCTTCCTCTTCGCATCGGCAACCGTCTGCCTATGGGAACCCGTCGCAATCAGAGCGTTCGTTCGACAGAAATGTTTTCGTAACGGAAGTTTTTGGGCCGTCCGCTCTTTCCTATTGATTGTGCACGGGATACAAATTTTCTCGGTCGATGAGACCCTGCCTTGGGCAATGACGATCGAGAGGTTTGCACGATGACTGCGAGTGCCGTCTATTCGACCTTCACGGGCAACCTCTTCGTGGATGGGGTCCTCTTCGGGACCCGCTGGACCGGCCCCATCACCTACAGTTTCGCCGACGATATTTCGGACTTCGGTCCGAATTACCGGTTCAGTTTCGGCGGCCTCAACGAACTCAATGCCGCTCAGCAGTTTGCCGTCCGCTACATCCTCGGTGACAGCGATCCATCCGCAGCCTCCCCCATCGCCTTCACCTACGGCTCGTTCACCGATGTCGCGACGATCCCGCTCAATTATGTCGCCAATCCGACATCACCGACGACCATGGTCCTTGCCGAGGCCTTCAGCGTCTCCGACAGCCAGGGCGAGATCAACGCCAACCCGATCCCGACGGCCTTCGCCATGTTTCCCGACCCCGCCGATCCCTCGGATCAGGCGTCGGGCGACGTGATCTTCGGAACGCAGGGCGGACAGTATCAGGACCCGCGCGCCGGGAATTTCGCCTGGGCCACGCATATCCACGAGATCGGCCACGCGCTCGGCCTGAAGCACGGCCATCGGGCCGACCATGGCCTGAATGACCGCGGACCGGATTACGTGATTCCGGCCTGGCGGAACTCGCTCGACTATTCGGTGATGACCTATTCGAGCAGTCCGAACGTGTTTCTCAGATCCGGCTACCAGACGGAACGATACGGCTTTCCCCAGACGCTGATGATGCTCGACATCGCAGCCCTGCAGCATCTGTACGGAGCGGACTTCACCACCAACGCGACGAACACCGTCTACAGCTGGTCGACCACGACCGGCGAGATGTTCGTCAACGGCGTCGGACAGGGGCTGCCGGGGGCCGGCGACACCAGCTTCGACAGCAACAAGATCTTCCTGACGATCTGGGACGGCGGTGGCATCGACACTTACGACATGTCGAACTACTCCACCGCCCTGCATATCGATCTCGCGCCCGGCGAGTCGTCGCGCATGGACCCGGCCCAGCGGGCCGTGACGCATCAGCGCCCCATTCAGGTGGGTGTCGAACCCGGAGAAGCGCTGATTTCCCAGGGCAACGTGTTTAACGCCCTTCTCTACCAAGGCGACACGCGTTCCCTGATCGAGAACGCCAATGGCGGTTCGGGCAATGACTGGATCGATGGCAACCAGGCCAACAACGTTCTTGTCGGAAATGACGGCAACGACGTTCTGAACGGCCGCGAGGGCTCCGACGTCCTTCGCGGCGGAGCCGGCAATGACGTTCTCCTCGGCGATCGCCGCAGCGTTCAGGGCTATGAAGGTCCGGGCTTCGTCAATGTGCCGTTCGGTCAGCCGATCAACACGCCGCAGACGGCCTTCGATCTCACGCCCTATATCGGGACCGTCTCCAGTCCCAACGTGTTCCTGAGCGACACCAATCCGCATGTCAGCGCCGTGGTGACCGCGGACAATAACGGTCTCGACGCCTTCAGGATCTATGTTGCGGCTCCCGGCATCATGATTATCGATGTCGACAACGCCTCTTTCCAGGGTCTCGATGCCCTGATCGAACTCTTCGATGCCAATGGCACACCCCTGGCGGCCAGCGACGAATCCGCCGCCGACCCCGGCTCGCGCCAGGACATGACGGGGGCCCAAGGCGATCCCGGCTCCGAAGATCCCTACATCTCCTTCGGCATCAACGAGCCGGGCTGGTACTACATCACCGTCGACGATGCGCTTTCCCGCGGCGTCTTCACCGGCGGATACACGCTGTCCATCACCCTGCCGGTCCTGTTCGAGGACCTTGCAAATGAGGGCAATGACACGCTGATCGGTGGAAGCGGCGCCGACATCCTTCGCGGCCATGGCGGCAACGACATCCTGAACGGCGGCGCCGGCGCCGACGACATGGACGGCGGCGAGGGTTACGACCAGGCGAATTACGAGGGCTCGTCCTCTGCGGTCGCGGTCGACCTGCGCAATGGCAATGCGATTGGCGGCGATGCCGAAGGCGACACGCTGACCGGCATCGAGGCGCTGGTCGGCTCGGCCTATTTCGATCGGCTGCTCGGCAATGGCGTCGCCAACATCCTGCGCGGCGAGAATGGCTGGGACTATCTGCGTGGCTTCGGTGGAAACGACCAGCTCTTCGGCGGCAACGGCAATGACGAGCTTTGGGGCGATGCCGGCAACGACAGGCTGGCGGGCGAGGACGGCAACGACACCCTCTTCGGCGGCGCCAACAACGACCAACTCCTGGGCGGCAGCGGCAACGACATCCTCAATGGCGGCGCCGGCGCCGATCAGGTGCATGGCGGCGAGGGTTTCGACCAGGCGAACTACGAAGGCTCGACTTCCGCGGTCGCGGTCGATCTGCGCAACGGCAACACCATCGGCGGCGATGCCCAGGGTGACGTCCTGACCGGCATCGAGGCGCTGGTCGGCTCGGCCTATTTCGACACGCTTCTCGGCAACGCTGTCGCCAATATCCTGCGCGGCGAGAACGGTTTCGACACATTGTACGGCTTTGCCGGCAACGACCGGCTTTACGGCGGCAACGGCAATGATCGGCTCTATGGCGGCACCGACGACGACCTCTTGTATGGCGGTTCGGGCAACGATTTCCTGCAGGGCGGCAACGGCGCCGACAGCGTCTATGGTGAGGACGGCAACGATACCTTCGTCGGCGATGCCGACGGGACGAACGACATCTATGGCGGCGGCGACGGCATCGACACGGTGGACTATTCCACCGCCACCGTCGGGCTTTCGGTCAATCTCGCCAACAGTCAGGCATCGAGCAGCCAGATCGGCACCGACAAGCTCTACAATATCGAGCGGGTGCTGGGCGGTTCGGGCAACGACATCATCACCGGCGACATCACCACGCGGCTTCTCTCCGGCAATGGCGGCTCGGACCTCATCACCGGTGGCGCCGGCGACAACAATCTGTTCGGCGGCAGCGGCGGCGACGTGTTGCGAGGCCTTGCCGGCTTCGACCGCCTCGACGGCGGCACCGGCAACGATACGCTGACCGGCGGTCTCAACGGCGATACCTTCGTCTTCGCCAACGGTTTCGGCCAGGATCGGATCACCGACTTCGAGGCCCTCAACAATTTCGAAAAGATCGACCTGTCGGCCGTGTCGGCCATCACCTCCTTCGCCGATCTTTCCGCCAATCACCTCTCCCAGGTCGGCGCCAACGCCGTCATCACCGACGGCGCCAACACCATCACCCTCAACAACGTCAACATCGCCGATCTCGACGCCAACGACTTCGTGTTCTGAGTGAAATCGACGGCTGCGCGTTCGGGTATCACCAAGCTGAACGAATGCAACCCGCGCCGATGGCGCGGGGGCGTCGGCAATCCATGTTTTATTGCTGGTAGAAGTGCGCCGCGATGACGTGGAAGTTTCGTCGCGCTCCCAATTCCTTTTCTTCCGTAGCGGGTTAGCCGAAGAAGCGAGTGGCTCTTCTGCATCGCAGGCTGGTATTTGAATTGTCTAGCTGATAATTCTCGAAAGCAGTCGAATTTTTGCGGCATCCTGTCCGCATGCATGCCTTGCTGCCTCCCATCGGACGCCGCACTTCGACACGCTGGAGTGGAGGAACCTCAGAATGAACCGGATCGCGACCTGGCCGTTTGATGATCTCTTTGGCACCGCCAGCGCGCGATTTGTCTGGTCTCCCTATTCCGGTGGACTCGGCACATCGATCGGGGCCATCCAGCCTCTCTGGGATCATGGCAACGGCATCGCCAATGACGACGTTGCATTGACCACTCGGCCGAGCTTCGAGTCGGCGCCGCTGGCCGGGCCGACCTCCGGCGACGACAATCTGACCGGAACCTCCGAAGACGATGAGATCGATCTGCTCGAGGGCAACGATCGCTACAGCGGCCTCGATGGCAATGATACGATCCGGGGCGGCGACGGCGACGACATTCTGAACGGCGATGGCGGCAATGACGAGCTTTGGGGCGGTGCCGGCGCGGACACGCTCAACGGCGGAGCTGGAAACGACGTGCTAATCGGCGGTGCCGGCGCGGACATCATCAATGGCGGAGCCGATAACGACACGGCTAGTTACGAAGGGTCGAGTGCCGGCGTCACCATCAATCTGGCCACCGGCATCATGACCGGTGGAGACGCGGCCGGCGACACTCTCAACAATATCAAGATCATCCAGGGTTCTTCCCACGCCGACACGATAATCGGCGACGACATTGTCCATTTCTTTTACGGCGGCGACGGCAACGATGATCTGCGCGGCGGTGCAGACGACGACCAGCTTTTCGGGGAAGACGGCGACGATACCTTGAGGGGAGGATATGGTTTCGACGCAGTCTACGGCGGCTCTGGAAATGATACGATCATTGCCGACGCCGATAGTTCCACCGACTGGTATTATGCAGGCTCAGGCTTTGACACGGTGGATTATTCAGCCATTCAGGCCGGCATCACCGTTGAATTGGATGCCGGCGAAGCCAGAGGTAGACTGATCGGCTTGGATCGAATTCGCGATATTGAACGGGTTTTCGGTACAGACTATTTCGACACGCTGATCGGCGATGACGACCTCAACGTCCTGCGCGGCGGCGGCGGCTACGACACGCTGACCGGCAATGGCGGTAACGACAGCTTGCTGGGCGATGCCGGCAACGACACGATCGATGGCGGAAACGGCGCCGACAATCTCTATGGTGGCACCGGCGACGACACGATAAGGGACGGAAACGGTGCCGACGCCATTTACGGCGAGGACGGCAACGACACCTGGATCGCCTATGCGGATGCCACGGGCGACTTCTTCGCGGGTGGCGCCGGCTTCGACACGGTGGACTATTCGGCCCTGACGCTGGGCCTGACCGTCGACCTCGCGGCCAATGAAGCCAGCAACGGCCAGACCGGCATCGACAAGCTGTTCAACGTCGAGCGGGTCTTCGGAACCGGCTATTTCGACACCATCTCCGGCGACGATGTGCTCAACATCCTGCGCGGCGGCGGGGGGTTCGACACGCTCTATGGCCAGGGCGGCAATGACTATCTGTTCGGCGACAACGGCAATGACAGGCTCTTCGGCGGCACCGGCAGCGACCTCCTGAACGGCGGCGCCGGCGCCGATCAGCTCGATGGCGGCGACGGCATCGATATCGCCAGCTATGAGGAATCCGGCTCGGGCGTGGCGGTCGACCTGCGCAACGGCAACACGGCGGGCGGCGATGCAGCGGGCGACACCTTCGTCAGCATCGAGAACCTGACCGGCTCATCCCATGCCGATACGCTGCTCGGCGACAATGGCGCCAATGTCATCCGCGGCGAGGATGGCTCGGACTATCTGCGCGGCTTTGCCGGCCATGACGGTCTCTTCGGCGGAAACGGCAATGACACGCTGATCGGCGATGCCGGTTTCGACCGGTTGGACGGCGGCGCCGGCAACGACACGCTCACCGGCGGCGTCAATGGCGACACCTTCATCTTCGCCGATGGGTTCGGCCAGGATACGATCACCGACTTCGAGGAACTCAACAATCTGGAGAAGATCGACCTGTCGGCCGTTTCGGCCATCACCGACTTCGCCGATCTTTCCGCCAACCACCTCACCCAGTCTGGCGCCGATGCCGTGATCACCGACGGCGCCAACACCATCACCCTCAACAACGTCAACATCGCCGATCTCGACGCGAACGACTTCGTGTTCTGATGCCGCGGTCGCCCGTGCCGAGCCTCGATGACGATGACCGAGCAACACTGCATACGAGCACGACATCTATCCGGCACCTCGGGGGTCACGACTCCAAAGACGATTCTCCGCTCCGGCTTCCTGAGCACGGCTCGGCCGACGATGGATGGGAAAGAGCCAGATCCCACCACTTGCCTCCGGGCTCCCCGTGGCTTCGACCTGGTCTTGCTTCGTCCCGACGACACCAGGACAGAACAAGGGAATATCGCACGTTGGGGATTATTCGGACGCCCCTTGTTTCATCCTGACCAACACCCAAGGATCATGACATGTCCCACCCACTCGCCCTTTTGGCATCAATCCACACCAACGAGTTCGAGATGGAAGGCGAAGCCACCGGAGCCATACCCGCTTCTTCGTCCTGGGCATCCACTTTGCCGCTCGTCAACAGGCCTACGGCGATTTTCATCGGCGGTTCCGGCAATGACGTGCGCTTCGGCACCAATGACGATGACGAACTTTATGGACTTGCGGGCAGTGACTCGTTGTTCGGCCTGGGCGGCAACGACTATCTCTACGGCGGCAATGGCAATGACACGCTGGATGGCGGCTTGGGCGCCGACGAACTCGAAGGTGCGCGCGGAGGGGATACATTAATTGGCGGGCCAGGAGGCGACACGCTTTTCGGTGGGGAAGGAAATGATTTTGCCAGCTACGAAGGCTCCGCGAGCGGCGTTCTCGTCGATCTGAGGAATGGAGTCGGCTATGGCGGCGATGCTGGTGGCGATACACTCATATCCATCGAATATCTGATCGGTTCAGATCACGCCGATCGCCTGATCGGCAATGATTTCAACAATCTGGTTTATGCAGGCAGCGGCGACGACATCTTATACGGCTTTGGCGGCAACGACGACATTCGTGGTGATGACGGCGATGACAGCGCCTGGGGTGGAGACGGCAACGATCAACTCCTAGGCGGCGCGGGAAATGATCGTCTTTTCGGCGGAAACGGCAACGACACAGTCTTTGGCGACGAGGGCGACAATGTTCTCAGCGGCGGTAGCGGCGATGATTTCGTCGCTGGCGGCGACGGGGACGACACTCTCTACGGCGGCTCAGGCGACGACCGCCTCAACAGCCAGGGTGGAAACGACACGATTGTCGGCGGGACCGGCCGCAACTTGATCAACGCCGGGAGTGGAAACGACTTCGTCCAGGGAGGTGCGGGCACGGATGAAATTGACGGTGGCGATGGTCTTGACACCGTCAGCTACTTCCAGTCGTCATCTGCTGTCTATTGCGATCTGCGGTATGGAAGCGTCTATGGCGTCGATGGCGTAGGCGACAATCTCATATCGATCGAAGCCTTTATTGGTTCAGACTTCAATGACATCTTGAACGGAAACTCTGAGAACAACATCCTGCAAGGAAAGGCCGGCTCGGACTATCTGCGTGGTTTCGATGGCCGGGATCAGCTTCTCGGCGGTCTCGGCGACGACGAGATCTTTGGCGATGGGGGCGTCGACACGATCAATGGCGGCGCCGGGAACGATACGCTCAACGGCGGCCTGGATGCCGACATCTTCGTCTTCGCGGACGGTTTCGGCCAGGATACCGTGACCGATTTCGAGGCACTCGACGACCTCGAAAAGATCGACCTGTCGGCGATCACCAGCATCACCGACTTTGCCGATCTTTCCGCCAACCACCTCACCCAGTCTGGCGCCAACGCCGTCATCACCGATGGCGCAAACACGATCACGCTCAACAACGTCAACATCGCCGATCTCGGTGCGAACGACTTCGTGTTCTGAGACTTCACGGCACATGTTCGACAGTCGACCAGGGAGAGAGACGCCCGAACACCGCACTGGAACACATCATCTGTTCCGGCTCCTCCGACCAGTCGGACTTCGAAGACGATTGGCAGAGAACGGAGTTGGAAAGAGCCGTGCCCGCTTCCATCCAGACTCCCATGACTTGACCGCCCCTCGTCTTGCCGCGGAGACCGAGGGGGTGAGAAAAGGTCACATCACAGATTGCGAGTGACGTGGGCACGCGTCGCAGGCTGACCAAAGAACAGGAGCACGACATGTCCAACGCCCTTCCCGTTTTGACCCCGATCCTATCGGACGAATTCGATGTGACGAACGAAACAGCCAGAACCGCCCCACTTTCCGCGACTTGGTCATCCACGGTCCCTCTCGTCGTCAGGCCTGAGGACGTTTTCATCGGCGGGTCCGGCGATGACGTGCGCTTCGGCAACAATGGGGATGACGAACTCTACGGACTCGCAGGCGACGACTTGCTGTTTGGCCTTGGCGGGGACGATTACCTCTATGGCGGTGATGGTGAGGACACGCTGAATGGCGGGTCGGGTGCCGACGAACTGGAAGGTGGGCGTGGAGTGGATATACTGATTGGTGGGGCCGGAGGTGACACGCTTTTTGGTGGTCAGGGCTTTGACACTGCGAGCTACGAAGGCTCCGCAAGCGGTGTTCTCGTCGATTTGAGGAGCGGCGTTGGCTATGGCGGCGATGCGGGCGGCGATACGCTCATATCCATTGAGCATCTGGTCGGGTCCGATCATGCCGATCATCTGATCGGCAACACTTTCAACAACAGCTTCGGCAACAACATCCACGGCATGGGCGGCGACGACCTGATCTACGGGCTCGGCGGGAGGGATGCCATCTACGGTGGAGAAGGTGATGACACCATCTGGGGCGGAGCAGGTGGTGACTACATGCTCGGAGACGAAGGAAACGATTCATCTACGGTGAAGACGGGGGGGATACCCTCTTCGGCAACGATGGCGACGATTTTCTGAGTGGCGGAATTGGCGACGACAGATGCTTCGGCGGTAACGGCGATGATACCATCAATGGTGGGGATGGCGACGACCGCCTTGACGGCGAGGACCAAAACGAGCCGATGGACGGCGGCAACGATAGACTGAACGGCGGCAACGGCGAAGATGAGCTTTATGGCGGTGGCGGCAACGACATCCTGGATGGCGGGGCCGACGACGACGAAGTCTACGGTGGAGAAGGCAACGACGTCATCTATGCCGGCCCTGGCTATGACAGAGTTGACGGGGGCGAGGGTTTCGACGTCGTCAACTACAATAAACTCTCATCTTACGTCCTCGTCGACCTTCGCGTAGGCAGCGGATTCGACGGCTCTGTCGATTATCTCGTCTCGATCGAAGGCATCGTCGGAACGAATTTTGGCGACACTCTCAACGGAAACTCCGAGAACAACATCCTGCAAGGAAAGTCCGGCTCGGACTATCTGCGTGGCTTCGATGGCCGGGATCAGCTTGTCGGCGGTCTGGGCGACGACGAGATCTTCGGCGATGGAGGCGTCGACCAGATCAATGGCGGCGCTGGCAACGATACGCTGAACGGGGGCCTGGATGCGGACACCTTCGTCTTCGCCGACGGTTTTGGCCAAGATACGGTGACCGACTTCGAGGAACTCAACGATCTGGAGAAGATCGACCTGTCGGCCGTCACCGCCATCACCGACTTCGCCGACCTTTCCGCCAATCACCTCACCCAGTCGGGGACCGATGCCGTGATCACCGACGGCGCGAACACGATCACCCTCAACAACGTCAACATCGCCGATCTCGACGCGGGCGACTTCATCTTCTGAGGCGATCGCGGCGGCGCTTTCATCCGGGGAGCATCCCGCCTGGCCGATCGTCGAAATTCCGGGAGCGGGGCCACGATCGTGGCCCCGCTTTTTTCATCGCGTCGCTTGGAAAAGATCGTCGTCAGGCGGCTGCGAGAAGCGCGAGGATCGCCAGGACGATGATCGCCGAGCCGGCGAGTTCGAGCCTCGTCACTCTCTCACGAAACCAGAAGACGGAAGACACGAAGGTGAACACCAGTTCGATCTGGCCGAGAGCCCGGACATAAGCCACCTTCTGCAGCGTCATGGCGGTGAACCAGCCGACCGACGCCCCCGCGCCGACAAGTCCGACGGCAAGGCACGGCACCCAGGCACGAGCGACCGCGCGAAGCTCTGCCCGATCGCGAAGCAGCATCCAGACGAACATGGCGAATGTCTGGATTGCGAGCGCCAGGACGAGGGTGACCGCCGCACGTATCGTTACGCTTCCGGCCGGCAGGGCGAGCGCGCTCCAGCGAAAACAGACGGCGGAAATGCCGAACAGTGCCCCGGAAGCGATGCCGATCAGGGCTTCCCGGGACGCGAGCGCTCGCCACACCTGACTGACGCCGGCATTGCCGACCGAGATGAGCACGACGCCGACGACCCCAGCCATGACCGCAACGAGCCCGAGCGGTGATATGGTCTCGCCCAGGATCAGGAGACCGAACAGCGCGGCCTGCACCGGCTCGGTCTTCGAATAGGCCGTGCCCACCATGAAATTGCGCAGACCAAAGAGATAGACCAGCAGGAAGGTCGCGGCGATCTGGGCCAGACCGCCGGAACCGGCCGCGATCAGCACCGTGGGATTGACCTCGGGCACCGTTTCGTCGAACAGAAAGACGAGGATGGCGAGATAGATCAGCGCGAAGGGCAGACCGAAACCGAAGCGCGCAAAGGTCGCACCAGTGGTCTGCATCCTCCCTTTCAGCCGCTTCTGCAGGCCCGAGCGCAAGTTCTGGAAGAATGCCGCAGCGATCGTGATCGGGATCCAGAGCGGCATGAAACGAAACGTCCTGTTTTTCGCAAGCTTGGCAGCATACGATCGCAAACCCGGCCGCAAGCCGGCCCGAGCACCCGCCTACGCCCAAGGACCCGATGTCGACAAGTCCCGCCATTCGCCATACTCGCGACGCGACGCCCAGAGACTTCGCAAATGTCCATGATTGGGTGTTCGATCTCGACAACACGCTCTATCCGCGCCATTCGAACCTGTTTTCCCAGATCGATGTGCGAATGACCGAGTTCGTCGCCGATTTCCTGTCTCTGCCGCGAGACGAGGCACGCTTCGTGCAGAAGGACTTCTATCGCCGCTACGGGACCACCCTGCGCGGCCTGATGCGCGAACACGCGGTCGATCCGGACGCCTTTCTCGAGTTCGTCCACGATATCGACTATTCGTGGATCGATCCCGATCCGGCCTTGGGGGACGAGATCGCGGCGCTGCCCGGGCGCAAGTTCATCTTCACCAATGGTGACCGCAAACATGCCGAGCGCGCCGCCCGGCAGCTCGGCATCCTGGACCATTTCGAGGATATTTTTGATCTCGTCGCAGCCGATCTCGTCCCGAAGCCGGCCTCGGAGACCTATGACAAGTTCTTGGGCCTCCACCGGGTCGATGCGGCCCATGCGGCCATGTTCGAGGACCTCGCCCGCAATCTCGAAGTACCGAAGTCGCTCGGCATGAAGACTGTGCTGATCGTCCCGCACAATTTCGAGGATACGTTCGGCGATGTGTGGGAGCACGAAGGCCGGGACGATGAGCACATCGACTACGTGACCGACGACCTCGCGACGTTTCTCAAACAGATCCGCCAGGGCCGATAATCGGACGCGATTCGAAGGATCAAGGGACGGGAAGAGCGTCAGTCTTCCAGCCGGGAGCGTCCTGAACGGGCGAGGCCATGGCCTTCTTCGCTTTCGGCCTCGGCGGGGGTCGGCTTGTCGTTCGGCTGCTGATTCTGCCGCAGGATGGAGGCCATCTGCTCTTCGTCGACCCCCTCGCCTGCCAGGGCCGCCTCGCGCTGCTTCTTGCTCTCGAAGTCGCTGTCGCTGGCGTCGGAACGGCGCGCGGTCTCGTCGCGGGAGATTTCTTCCGGCGTGTCCTTGTCCTGCTGCTCGCGCATCATCTTCGGGTCGGTGTCGAATTCCGGCATTGTTTTCCTCGCGTCGCGGGAGAGGGTCAGGTGCATTTCCGTGAGGCGCACCGAAACCAAGGTGGCCGCCCAACGTGGGCGAAACGCGTCTCAGACGGAAACGGGCCGTAAGATCGAGGGTTCCGAAGTCGAGCGGAAACGCAGCATCGCCGACACCAAATCGCGGTGCCCTGCGAAGGGCTGCAAGACGCCGGTCGCGCGACTGTCTGAGGAAAGTGTGCCGGGAGGCGTGCGGCAAAGCCCATGCCGCAGTCCTTTGGCGCAATATCGACGAGACTCTGCGACGCCGCGCGAACCTACTCGTTCACACAGACGACGGGATAGATCGAGTCCTTCACCTTCGCCGTGGCGTCCGGCACGCTCTCAAGAGCGGCCTTTTCATCCGCGACGTCGAAAGCGACATCATTGGCGTGAAGGAATGCGGTCACCGCGTCGGGGCGGATCGCAAAATTGATGGATTGCGGGATGTCACCGGTTGCATCCGCAACCGCCACGGCATCGAGCTTCGCAGTCACGACGCCGACGACACGTCCTGCCAGATCAACCAGCGGCCCGCCGGAATTTCCCGGCTGAACCGGCGCCGAAATCTGCAGGTAACGCTCATCGTTCATCAGACCGAGCAATGAAGAGACATTGCCGCGGGTGACGTTCAGGGAGTCCGCCAGGATCGAACGCAGCGGGAAACCGAGAGCCAGGATATCCTCGCCGAGGCGGGGCTTCGACGTGGAGATCGCCAGCGGCTCGCCCAGCTTCTTCTCCACATGGATGAGCGCCAGATCGTTTTCCTCGTCGAAGCGGACTTCCGAGGCGCGAACCTCGTCGCCGATCTCCACTGCCTGACATCCGCGCACGACATGGGCGTTGGTCAGCAACCAGCCGTCGTCGGAGACGACGAAGCCCGAGCCCGCCATATCGAAGGCCGGCGTATCCGAACGTGGCGCAAGACCCTGCGCCTGACGCGCCCGTTCCCGCGGCATTTCGAAGAGATGCGAGCGCCGGCCCTCATCCTCCGGAGAGACCATGGCATAGCGCGCCTCGCTGTCGCCACTCCCGCGCTGGCGCGCCAGCATCGACGAAAAGGCGTCCGGCTCGGCCTCGGCGACCAGCGGACCGCGCGGCGAAGCCGCAAACGGCTCGAACATGTTCGAAGCAACGGCGAGATAGGGTTCGACCGTCCGCTCCTGCTCGTCGGTGTAGGAGATGGAGAAACCGCGCAGATCGGGTCCGTCGCCGGCAAAACGCATGAAATAATGGCGACCAGCCTCGATCCCCGAAACGGTGAACCAGCCATCCGCCTTCTGAACGTCGAGCACGCTGCGGCTTTCCGTCGGCTCGCTCAGGGCTTCGAACAGGCCGCCCAGCGTCTGGCCGGTATCGGCGATCCGTACGGTCTCGATCTCGACGCTGCCATCGTTGGCGCGCCAGAGGCTGCCCACCTGGGTGGCCCCGAGATCGGAGACGAGACTCAGCGGCATGACGAGACGCACACCAGTCGCGTCGTCATCGACCAGAGAAACGCCGAGCGAGGACTGAGCGCCGTCCGACAGCTTGATCAGGAGCTGCAGCATGGTTTCGGTGATGACACCATCGGCCCGCATTCCGTGGCGCGCCTGGAAATCGCGAATGGCGCGCAGCGAGGCCGGGCCGATCTGGCCGTCGAAGGAGCCGACATAATCGCCGGTCCACGCGAGGCGGATCTGAAGGCCACGACGGAAGGAAAGGTCGGTCTGGGTGTTGTAGGCGAGTGACAGATCGGCCGACGCGGCTGTGCTAACGTTCGGTTCGATCGAGTCGAGGCCGCGTGCAAGCGCTGCCGGTGAAGCCACCAACACTGCTGCCGCTAAAACCACCCTCGACAAAATCCGCATAACGTCCCCCTGCGACGACGAACTGTTACCTGATAATGCAACCAGGGCAGTTTCGATCCGTCCAGCTTAATCTTTTTTTAAGGTTTCTGCGAGCATTTACCCTTTACCCAAGGGAAGTATCAGACGCGTTCACGTAGCGTTGATCTCGAACCTGTGCTTCGCAGCCGGAGCCGAAACGGCGACACGACAATGCTCGGGCTTTGTTTCCGGGCGATTTCGCGGCGGTTTCGCCATGGGCGTGCTTAGCCCGCCTCCGCCTCTCCCAGTTCGACATCGGTGATGCGCTCGCCGCGCCGTTGCAGTTTCTGGCAGGAGATGCCGAGCTGATCGATGTCGCGTCCGGCCTGGGCGAAATGGCCCTTGAGCGCCGTCACCCGTGCGTCGAGCCGGGCGAGATCCTCGGCAAACAGGCGGACCTCGGCCTGGATACGACCGGCCGAGGCCCTGAGACGCGCATCCTTCAAAACCGTGTGAACGACCTGAATCGAGAGATTGAGGAGCGAGGGCGAGACGATCACGACGCCCGAACGGTAAGCTTTCTGGACGACATCCTCGAAGAATTCGTGCAGGCGCGCGAAAATCGCTTCGGACGGGACGAAAAGAAAGGCCGTGTCCTGGGTTTCGCCGGGGATCAGGTATTTCTCGGCGATCGCCTTGATGTGCACGTCCATGTCCTTGCGCAGGCGCGCGGCCGCGCAAGTCCGCCCTTCCCGTTCGGCATCCTCGAAGGCGGCATAGGCTTCCAGCGGGAATTTTGCATCAATGACCAGGCCGGGCGCTCCGTTCGGCATGTTGATCAGGCAATCGGGTCGCTTGCCGTTCGAAAGCGTGGCCTGGAAGGTGTAGATCGAGGCCGGAAGCGCATCCGCGATGATCGCCTGCATGCGCCCTTCCCCGAAGGCCCCGCGGGTCTGCTTGTTGGCGAGAATGTCCTTGAGCCGGATGACCTCGCCGGTGAGCCCACGGATCTCGCCTTGGGCCCGATCGATGACGGCGAGCCGTTCGGCGAGGACGGACAGGGAAGCTTTGGTTTCCTTGGTGGTCGAAAGGATCGACTGGCCGACGCGGCTGGATAGGCCGTCGAGACGATCCGAGAGCGCCCGCGTGAGATCGGCCTGTCGCGCGCCGAGGATTTCCGCCATGGTCTGCATGCGGCCGGAAATTTCCGCCTGGGATTTCAGCACCTCGTCCAGCCGGGCGGTTTCGGCCTCGGCCTGTTCCAGAAGGCGGAATGCGCGCCGGGCTCGTGCGCCGGCGCCCAGCCAGAGCGCCATCAGCACGAGGCAGGCCAAGGCCAAACAGAGGGCAAGGCCGGAAATCTCGACCCCGGAGATCTCCGCGACCGAACGCGTCAGGAAGGCGGCAATGTTTTCGCTCATCGTGAAACCGATAGCAGGCAAGCGTTAACAACAGGATCAAACAGGGAACAAAAAATGGGAGCCCGCGCAATAAGGAAAAGCAGCGATGATCGCGGACTGGATTGACCGTCTTCCCGCCAGCGACTACCTCAGCAACCATGACGATCAAGCCGCTCATCATCCTTCCGGACCCGCTGCTGCGGGAGAATTCCAGGCCCATCGAGACCGTGGACGAGCGCGTCAAGCGCCTCGCGGACGACATGCTGGAAACCATGTACGACGCGCCGGGAATTGGACTTGCCGCCATTCAGGTCGGCGAGCCGGTGCGCATGCTCGTTCTCGACATTTCGAAGGAGGAAGAGGAGAAGGCGCCGCGCGTCTTCCTGAATCCCGAGATCGTGGCGCAGTCGGATGCCAGCAGCGTCTATGAAGAGGGCTGCCTGTCGATCCCGGACTATTACGCGGAGGTCGAGCGGCCGGCCGAAGTGACCGTCCGCTATCTCGGGCTCGACGGCGAGATGCACGAAGAAGCCGCCAGCGGCCTGTTCTCCACCTGCCTGCAGCACGAGATCGACCATCTGAACGGCGTGCTCTTCATCGACTACATCTCCAAGCTCAAGCGCGACATGGTCATCAAGCGGTTCACCAAGCAGGCCCGCCGGCAGGCGGTGTGACGCCGTGACGCTCAAAATCGTCTTCATGGGGACGCCGGCGTTTTCGGTGCCGACGCTGACGGCCCTCGACGAGGCCGGCCACGACATTGCCGCCGTCTACAGTCAGCCGCCGCGAAAGGCCGGCCGGCGTGGCCTGAAGCTCACCCCCTCCCCCGTGCAGGTCGAGGCGGAGCGGCTGGGCCTTCCCGTTCGCACGCCCGCCAGTTTCAAGGACGAAGCCGAGGTCGAGGCCTTCGCGGCCCTCAAGGCGGATGTGGCCGTGGTCGTGGCCTATGGACTTCTGCTGCGGCAACAGGTGCTCGACGCGCCGCGGTTCGGCTGTCTCAACGGCCATGGCTCGCTGCTGCCGCGCTGGCGGGGGGCCGCGCCGATCCAGCGGGCGATCGAAGCCGGCGACGCGACCACCGGCATGATGGTGATGAAGATGGAGGCCGGGCTCGACACCGGCCCGGTGGCACTGACCGCCGAAACGCCGATCGGCGCGACCGAGACGGCGGGCGAATTGCAGGAGCGGCTGAGCCAGATGTCGGCAACGTTGATGGTCGAAGCGCTCGAACAGCTCGAAGCCGGCACGCTCGCCTTCGAGGATCAGGAGACGATCGGTGCGCGCACCGGCCGCGAACCGCTCTATGCGCGAAAGATCGACAAGGCGGAAACGCAGGTTTCCTGGGACGACGACGCGTTCGCGGTCGCGCGAAAGATCAACGCCTTTTCCCCCTCCCCCGGGGCTTGGACGATGATGCCCTTGTCCGGTACGCCCGAGCGCGTGAAACTCCTGCGCGCGGAGGCGGTCGAGGGTGCCGGCACGGCGGGGACGACGCTGGATGATGCGTTGACCGTGGCCTGCGGTTCCGGCGCGGTCCGCCTTCTGGAGGTACAGCGCGCGGGCGGCAAGCCGATGGACGCAGAGACGCTTCTGCGGGGCATGGCGGTGCCGGCAGGCATTATGTTGGGCAGTGATTAGAGTGCAAAAGCTCGCTTCAGGATTTGGAAAAGCTCTCGGCCGCCGTCTTGATCAAGTTGCAGCGTTTGGCTCAACTTCCCGGGCATCTCTCTTGATGAGCGGCCATAGGTGTTGATCTGAACAAAAGATTTTCCGTCACGCTCAAAGACCGTGTACGTGGCATCAATCTCTTCGTGTAGAGAATTTCTCTCCATTCGCTTTTCTGTAAACCTTCGGACCAGTGTCACTACGAATCTCCTGACTTGATGCCTCGATTTAAGCTTACCATCGAATATGACGGCCGGCCCTATTGCGGCTGGCAGCGGCAGGCGAATGGCCTCTCCGTGCAGGAGGTCATCGAGCGGGCCGTGACCGGCTTCACCGGCGAGACCATCACCCTCTTCGGGGCGGGGCGTACGGATGCCGGGGTTCATGCCACCGGCCAGGTCGCCCATCTGGATCTTACCCGCGACTGGGCCGAAGACACGGTGCGCGATGCGCTGAACGCCCATATGCGCGAGGAGCGCGTCGCGATCATCAAGGCCGAGCGTGTCGGCGATGATTTCGACGCGCGTTTTTCCGCCCGCAAGCGCTGGTATCTCTACCGCATCTTCAATCGGCGCGCGCCGCCGGCCGTGACGCGCGGGCAGGTCTGGTGGGTCTGGAAAGAACTCGATGTGGAAGCGATGCACGAGGCTGCGCAGGCACTCGTCGGCACCCACGACTTCAACACCTTCCGCTCCACCCATTGTCAGGCCAAGAACCCGATCCGCACGCTGGAGGAACTGTCGGTCACAAAGGGACCGGGCGACGAGGTCCATATCACCGCCATGGCCCAATCCTTCCTGCACAACCAGATCCGCTCCTTCGCCGGGACTTTGAAGCTCGTCGGCGAACACCGGTGGTCTAAGGACGACGTGATCGCCGCGCTCGAGGCCCGCGATCGCACCCGCTGCGGCCCCGTCGCGCCGCCGGACGGGCTTTATCTGACGAAGGTCGAATACGGGACTGCGCCGAAGCGCTCGCTTCCGCCCTACGCAGGGTGACGCAGTCGGGGCATTGGCGGGAGCGGATAAGGCAAGGTGGGTGCGGTTGCGGGCGCTTAGTGGTTTCCGGCTGCAAGGTCCGCCAACTGATCCGCGAAGTGAATATGTGCATCAAAAGAATTCTTGATGCACATAAGCGGAATGTGCAGCAATATATTCCTTGATGCATACAACCCGCAGATCGAGGAAAGATGCCGATCCCTGCACACAGCCGTCCGGCCTCGGTCGCCTATCAGGATCTCCTGCGCCTTCATCTCGACGAGAGGGGGTCGGGCGTGATCGGTGCGATCGAGGAACGGCAACGCAACGGCAGGACCTATCTTTACGAGCGCTTCCGGATCGGCACCGAGATGAAGAGCCGGTATCTCGGCGAAGACAAGCCGGAGCTGCGCGCGAGGCTTGAGCGTGCAGAGGCGTTGAAGGCCGAAGCGGAAGATCGACGCAAACGCATGACGCGGCTTGCCAGAACGCTGCGGGCCGAGGGCTTCATCGCAACCGACCGCGAGACCGGCTCGATGCTTCTCGCCTTTTCGCGCGCGGGCCTGTTCCGGCTTGGCGGAACACTTGTGGGAACCTCGGCCTACGGCCTCTATCAGGGCGATCTGGGCGTCCGGATGGACTACGAGGAACTGGCCCAGACCGGCGATGTCGACTTTGCGAGTTTCGAACGCCTTTCCGTCGCTCTCGGCGACAAGATCGAGGAAAACCCCGCCGATATCCTGGCCCTGCTCAAATTCGATCCGGTTCCCGGCATCCACGATCGGCAGGTCTGGCGATGGCGGCAGAGCCATTCCGAAGCCATAGTCGAGTTTCTGACGCCGGCCTTCGGCGATGAAAGCATCAAACCGCTTCCGGCGCTGAGCGTGAGCGCGCAAGGTCTGAACTATCTCAACTATCTGATTGCCGACCCCATCCCCGCAGTAGCGCTCTACCGTTCCGGGGTCCTCGTGCAAATCCCGCGGCCCGAGCGGTTCGCGATCCATAAACTGATCGTCGCCGACCGCCGTCCCGGCGCCGAACAATTGAAGGCCCGGAAGGACCGCGCCCAGGCGGCATATCTCGTCTCCGTCTTGGCCGAAGATCGCCCGGACGAACTCGCGGAAGCCTATGAGGACGCGCGCTCACGCGGGCCCCGCTGGCGGGAGCGGATCGACGCCAGTCTGAAACGCATGCCGGAAACGGCGGAACGCCTTGCCGCTGTGACCGCAAGCTGAAGCTTCGACGCGCGCACAGAAACACTCGGGACATTCCATGATCGACATGTGTCTGCAACAACACGGTTGTGAATCCAACGAAAAAACTGCGTAACTTATTGCTTTCAATAAATATATTTACATTTCGACGTTGGCGCGGCTGTCACCTCTCGACAACAGAACAGGTCAATCGGCCGGTGGGCCCCAGGCGATTATTTCCATTTACCCGCAAATGCTTACGCTGAAAGCAATTCCAGCGGGGGACAACGGAGAGTCGCGTGCGACATCACTCATACCGGAACATCATCCTGACGGCTGCGGCGGCTTTGCCGCTCATCGTGAGTGGTGTCGTCTCGGGGCCGGCTTTCGGCGAGGAGAAGAAGCCCGAAGCGTCCGACCTTCCGGCCTTTCTGACGACAGAGAGCCCCTTCGATCTCTCGGTGACCCTCTCGGGCCTGACCGACTATGTTTCGCTGCGCGGATACTCGCAAACCGCGCGCGATCCGGCGCTGCAGGCCACCGTTGAAGCGTCCTATGGCGACTTTTCCGTCGGCTTCTTCGCGGCGAATGTCCATTTCGGCACGAGCGAACCCAAGATCGAATTCGATCCCTTCGTGGCTTATCGCACATCCTACGAGAACTGGTCGCTCGACCTTACTTATTATTACTACACCTATCAGGACGCGAAGGACTCGGATTATCCCGAATTCTTCCACTCGCTGTCCTACAATTTCGACGATCTGGCGACGGTGACGGGCACCTTTGCCTATGCTTCGGACTATTTCGGGCAGAGCGACACCGGTTATTTCTACAAGGGTGCGGTCTCCGTGCCCCTGCCGAACGACTTCACCTTTTCCGGTTCGGTCGGCTATCAGGACTTCGCCGAAGGCAAGTTCGTGCGCCATTGGGTGTGGGACGCCGGGGTGAGCTATGCCCTTGGAGAGGCGATCACCCTCGACGTGCGCTATCACGACACGGACATCGACGAGGACGTGAACTGCACCGGCGGCGCCTTCCAGTGCGGCGCCACCATCGTTGGCAAGGTGTCGGTTGCCACAAGCCTGAGCGCCATCCGAAAGCGCTTCCAGGATTGACCGCGGAACATGGGCGGTCCGGTGACGGTCGCCCTCAAGATCTTCGGTCTGAAGCGGCCAACGACCTTACACCAGCGTGACACCGGTGACATCCATCACCGCCCCGTAGCTCAGAAGCGAAGCGATGATCATCATCGTGGTGATCGCCACCGCAGCGGCGAGATCCTTGCCCAGCGAGAAGAAGATCAGCCGCATCGTCAGAGCGACGGTGGCGATGGTGACGATCAGGCCGAGAAGCGCGGTGAGTTCGCTGTGCCCGAAGAGGAGCACGATCACCCAATAGGGGGCGACAGCCCAGGCCAGCAGCGCTCCGCCCCAATTGGTCGCCACGACGAGCGGCACGATCTTGCGGGAATAGCCGATTCGGCGAGCGACCAGCATCAGGATGAAGATCGGCAGAAGCCAGGACAAAACGTCTGCGAAGGCATGGGCGCCATAGATGACGATGCCGCTCGTGTCGCCGGCCGGCCCCGCGCGCTCGCGTGTCTCGAAGACAAGCCAGGACAGCGCGATCGGCGGCAGCGAAATGACGATCGCCGAAAAGGAGCGCCAGAACCCGTCGGCGGACAGATCGAGACGATTGAGACCCTCGCCGCGCCCGGCCATCAGCAGGAGGGCGCCGGAGAAGAACCGGATGACCTCGTCGAAACTCGGCACGAAGTCAGGCGACGGTGGCGAACCAGCGGGAGATGAAGGCTTCATAGATCTCAGTCAGTCCTTCCAAATCCGACAAGGCGACCCGCTCATTGACCATGTGCATCGTCTTTCCGACAAGCCCGAATTCGACGACGGGACAATGGTCCTTGATGAAGCGCGCGTCCGACGTTCCCCCTGAGGTCGAGAGTTCCGGACGCCGCCCAGTCACCGATTCAACTGCCTCCACAAGAGCTTCGGTCAAGGGACCCGGTTTGGTCAAGAAGCTAGGTGACGGACGGTCCCGCCAGACGAGGCTGAACGCAGCCGACTCGTGGCCGGGACGAAGCCTGCTATCGGCCGCGGCTCTGCCGACGCGGGCCTGCAATTCCGCCTTGAGGGTTTCGACGGTCCATGTGTCGTTGTAGCGCACGTTGAACCGGATCGAGCAGCGCGCCGGGATCACGTTGACCGACGCATTGCCGACGTCGATCGAGGTGATTTCGAGGTTCGAGGGCTGAAACGCCTGTGTACCTTCGTCCAGAGGTGTCGCCAGCAGCAAATCGGCGATCGCCACCGCTGCGCGCACCGGATTGTCGGCAAGATGCGGATAGGCCACATGGCCCTGGCGGCCATTTACGACAATCTCCCCCGACAAGGAGCCGCGCCGGCCGATCTTGATCATGTCGCCCAGCGCGCCGGGATTGGTGGGCTCGCCCACCAGGCATGCATCGAAGCGCTCTCCCCGCTGCCGCGCCCATTCGAGCAGCTTGACGGTGCCGTTGATGGCCGGCCCCTCCTCGTCGCCGGTGATCAGGAAGGAGATCTGCCCCTTCGGCCCACCGTGCTTCGTCGCATGACGCGCGCATGCCGCAACGAAGGCGGCAATGCCACCCTTCATGTCGACCGCCCCCCGCCCGATCATTTCGCCGTCGACGACCGCGGCAGCGAAGGGGTCGTGGCTCCAATCTCTTGCATCGCCCGGAGGCACGACGTCGGTATGCCCGGCAAAGACCAGATGGGGTCCCTGACTCCCGGCCCTGGCGAACAGATTCTCGATCGGCGGCGTGCCCTCGTCTTCGAAGACAGGACGCTCGACCGCAAATCCCAGAGGTGTCAGCAGCGCTTCGAGACAGGCAAGGGCTCCGCCCTCATCCGGCGTGACAGAAGGGCAACGGATCAGCGCGGCCAGCACCGCCGCCGGATCGGCCGGATCGATTGCGGTGTGCGTGGCGGGCATCGTGGTCTGTTCGTCGGTCATGGCCCGAGCAGATAGACCAGATGATGCGTCGCCGCCACACCGGCGTTCGGCTGATGACGATCCGTTAAGAAATCGCCACGTTCCTCACCTTTCCGCCACGATTGCGCCCCGATCCGGGCGAACAGCGCATGAGGGGATAACGAAGATGCGAGGGGCATCGTGGTCTTTGTCGAAGAGGGTTCGGCGGCATTGCGCCGGGGAGCATCGCTCGCTCTGATTATTGGGCTTTCCGCTCTCGCGGGCTGTCTTGCCGACGGCCCGGGCGGGGCACCGCTCGGGATCGATGTCGCGGGCACGGCCGCTCCGGCGCAGGACGCCGCACCGGAACCGGAGATCTCGTCAGGCGAGATCGCCGAGGCCGATCGGAAAGTCGCCAGCCGCGAGGCCCGGCAATCAGCCGAGACCGGAACCATTTCCGGCAGCGCGGCCATCGACCGGATGATCGAGAGACACGCGCTCGAAAACGAGATTCCGCCCTCGCTCGCCTATGCGGTGGTCCGGGTGGAGAGCCGCTACAATCCGAAGGCACGGGGCCGTGGGGTCTACGGTCTCAGCCAGATCAAGCCAGCCACCGCCCGCAGTCTCGGCTTTTCCGGTTCCGCGAGCGACCTTCTCGATGCCGACACCAACCTCACCTACGGCATGAAGTATCTCAAGGGCGCCTGGGAGAAGAGCGGCCACGACATCTGTGGCACGGCCTTGAAATACAAGGGTGGCCATCGCGCCACTCGCATGACCGCCTCGACGAAGCGCTATTGCTCGGCCGTTCTCGCCCATATGGCCGAGGTGAAGAACCGCCGGCGCATGCCGGAAGCGACCGATTCCGCCCCTCGCCAGGACGAGAGCGCAGAGAAGGCCACCGACACCGTGCGGCTTGCTCACGCCAATGCCGTCAGGTCCGCGGAAGAGGCGCAGATCGGCGAGGCTGCATCGACGCCCGCCGGTGAGGCCATTGCGGGGAAGACCGCTGCGGCCGACATGGCTGACGCGGATACTCCGGCGGCAACGGCTGACTGACCCCGCAAGAGCCCGCTACAGAATCCCGCGCAAGTGATGCGCTCCCTGCCAGGGACGTCCGACGTCCCTCATCGCTCCTGACATGGCCGGTGAATGCCATCATGGTGGGGGGCTGGTATCATAGATGGAAATGGCCGGGCGCGATCCTCGGATCACGTCCGGCCATTTCGCGTAGTGAGAGGCAAGCCCAGACCATGCAGCCGGTCAGCTGACGATCCGGATCCGCTTCACCTGCTCGGCAATGTCCTGAAAGACACTGGTCAATTCGGACGCAGTGGTCACGGGGAAATAATGCCCGTCATCCGTCGCGCAGGCCTTCAGAAGCGCCTCGTTGCCGTCGATCAGGCGGATGGTGAAAAGTTCGAGAGCACTGCCGTCGTTGGCGGTCATCGCCTTGGCGTTGGAGCAGGCGAGACTCGTCCGCGCATTGATCTGGGCGGAATTGCTGGAGCCATGCCAGCGGTTCTGCGTGTTGTTGCCGTCGGTCAGAACGATCATGATCCGTTTCGCCCGGCTCTCGGTGCTCGCGCCGGCCAACGGATAGGTTCCGGTCAACGCCTCCATGCCCCACTGGACACCGATCGTGATGTTGGTGTTGCCCGAGGGCTGCATCAGATCGACCTTGGTCTTCATGGCCGCAAGATTGGTGGTGAGCGGCTGAACCGGGAGCAGCGTATTGATGGCGCAATTGGACTTCGGATAGAGCGTGTCCGGGGTCCCGTTCTGCGGCGGGTCGTTCTGAACGTCGTAGGGCTGGGTGCGGTCGACGATGCACCCGGACCAGGTCTCGCTCTCCTGCAGGATCAGGTCGTTATTGGCGCTGGTATTGGTGTTGTCCTTGGCGGCGACGGCCGTCCCGACAGCGATCGGCATGGCAGCAGAGTAGATACGCGTCGGAGAACCAACCTTCTCCCACTTGCAGTTCCACCCCCAGCACCTCCAGTCCATGTTCCAGCGGTCGACGACGAAGTTCGCGCCGCTCTGATAGGCGCTGTAATAGTGGTAGGTGCAGCCCCAGCCACAGACACCCCAGTCTTCGCTCGTGTCGAAAACGAAGCCGTTACGGTTCGGGCGACAGGCTTGAACGTCCAGCCAATCGGCGTTGAAGAGCCTGGAGCAGTCGACCACGGGGTCCGTCACCGCCTGAGCCGCCACACAGGCGGCCTTGTCTGTCGGGTCGGAAATGGTCGTGCAGTCGGTCGTGGCATAGGGATTGGCAACGTCGCCCGCATAGGTCGCCATCGTGACCGTATCGAGCTTCACCTGCGTATCGAAGGGGATCAGCGCGACCTGAACCGTGGCGTCGCCCGTGTTGAAACTGTCGAGGAACAGCTTCACCGCCGCCTTGAGCTCCGTCATCCGGTTGTCCCAGGCCATGGAGCCCGAGGAGTCCAGAACCAGCGCGATGTCCAGCGGAATGTTGGCATGGGCCGAGACCGCTTCCACCGCCATGTCGAGCGACGAGACGCTCATCAGGTTCAGGAACGGCGTCTCGACGCTGAAGTCAACATTGTAGTGGTACTGATTGTTGACGATGGTCACATTCGTCCCGGAGGTATCGATCGTGACGTCGTCGCTGACATTGGCCGCGAAATACATGTCGGCGAGACGCTCGCGCTCGGCGGCGTCCGTCCCGACATATTTCGCGGCGACCAGAACGGCCGCATCGGCCGCCGCCTGGACCTCCGCCTTGGTGCGCCAGGCATTGGAATAGTCCACGCCGCCGCCGATCACCAGCACGAGCGGGATCGCGGCCAGACCTGCCATGATGGCAAAATTGCCGCCACGATCGGCTTTGAAAGCCGCCATTCTTCGACGCAGCGATGCGCCGATCCGTCGGCCGGACACTTGTTCAAGCCACATGCGCAATCCTCCGTCGATCCATCGAATCGCATGAGAAACTGCACCCAGAGGCTTAAGACCCGGTATCGGGGAACGCTAAAAACCCTTCCAATCGCCCTTGGCCGCAAAGGAATGTCGCGGGAGGGTTAATGGAAGCGGCGCAAGGGAAGGTCTCCGGCTCTCGGCATGGCGGCCGCCAACCTCGGAGCGTCGTGCCTGCCCTCGAACCTATTTCGACAAGCGCCGGTGATTGGATTTCAGCTTGGTGGTGAAGGGCTTCAATCCCGCTGCGACTACGGCATCGACGTCGTTGGTACTGCGGTGACGTCCGGAGACCGCCGCGAGCGCGACCTCCCCGGCCGCAAGCGTCAGGGCATTGTTCATCGCGATGATCGCTTCGCCGGTCGCCTCGACCTTCTCGCTGACCATTTCCATGGCTTCGCGCTTGTCCTTCATGGTGGGCGCCGTGGCGAACGCGAACCACATTCGGGTAACGCGCGTCCCGATCACAAACGGCGACAGGGCGGCGAGCGTCGCCATTTCCGCTGCGGTTTTCGGCGCGCCATAGGGAAAGATGGGATCTGGTCTGCGGGGGGATTTCATCGGTTTCAAGTCCTTCGAGATTTAGGGAGAAACGCCCGAACCTCGGAATCGTCACGCCTGTTGTCGGAATTATTTCGCATCGCACAATCCCTGACAAGTCAGCCGATCGTATGCTCGGCAGATCCCGGGGCAGTCGAAATCGGAGCGGGCGCGATGGATTTCGTGCCGGTCAGGATCAGGTCCGCCGTCTCGAGACCCCCGGACTTCGCCGAGGAAGCGACGTCGGTGTGCACCGGAGCATGTCCGGGCATGGAAACACGAACGGATTTACGCTTGAACGAGCGGCCGTTTGCCGCTATCAGGGCGCCGTCGTCGGACGCAGCATGCGTCGCGGCCTGTCGTGCCCCAATAGCTCAGTCGGTAGAGCAACGCATTCGTAATGCGTAGGTCGCTGGTTCAAGTCCGGCTTGGGGCACCACTTTTCTTTGGACCGGTCCGGCGTTTTGACCCTGTCAGGAGGAGTCCGCTGCTTTCGCTGCGAACGGCCATTCGCTACCGGTCACTGCGGTTCTCGGGCGCCGCGATAATCCAGAAAGCTGTCGACGCGCGCCATGCACAATCGAACCTGCGATTGTTCACTTACCGGACCGTATTCTTTACCCTTGCGTCCCACGGATTACCGAACAGCTCCGTTTTTTGAGTCTCCGCGCGATCCGTGCCAGCCACAGGCAGTCCGGATGGACTTAGGCGAGATCAACATCTTTTGGTTGATTATTCCCCGAAATATGCGATCATAGGTTATTTCTCGGGTTGTTCGAGCCGACAAAGCTCGCTGTCCTCTGCGTAACGTCAACGCGTTCACATACACCGTGATTACCAGGCGCGGTCAGAAATCTTCGCGCACAATGTTCGTGTCGGCACTACCACGGCCGTCCGTCCAGGCGACACCGCGCAAAAATCTGTGCTGCAATACGTCTTTAAATTGAATTTTGAGGAGTTGCCTCCCCTATCAGGTAGCTCTGTACAGGGAGAGAGAAGATGCCCACTGGAACGAATGGCGACGACATCATCTTTGGGTTAGGCCCCGGCAACAATATATACGATATGCTGGCCGGAAACGATCGTACCATTCTGACGATCGACACTGGCGGAACTAGTATTGTCTATGGAGGCAGCGGTATCGACGCCGTTGAATATTTCGGGTCGAGCTTCTCGCTCACGGCAAGCCTCCTGACCAATTCGGCGACTTACGGTTCGGCCACGCATTATTATTTCAGCATCGAAAACCTGATTGGCGGTATCGCCAACGACCAGATCACCGGCAACAACGGCGCCAATCAGCTCGAAGGAAATCGCGGTATCGACACTATCCGTGGTGAGGGCGGCGACGACATCATCTATGGCGACAATATCGTCAATGGTGACGACCGGATCGATGACGGCGGCGATTTCCTCTACAGCGACGACGGCAATGATCACGTCTATGGCCAGAGCGGCAACGACCAGATCTTCGGCGGCTCCGGCCAAGATCATCTTGAAGGCGGCCTTGGCGTCGACACGATCTATGGCGGGACGGGCGACGACACCATCTATGGCGGCAGTGCGGCGAACAACGGGGCGAACCTCGGCGACTTCCCGGACGGGCAGGACACCATCTTTGGCGGCGATGGCAACGACACCATCTATGGCAACCAGAGCAACGATTTCCTCTACGGCGAAAACGGCGACGACAAGCTGATCGGTGGCCGCCAGAGCGACGTGCTCGAAGGCGGCGAAGGCAATGACGAATTGCTCGGCGACGGCGAGGATCAATTCGGCACGCCTGCCGACGACCCAGCTGCCAACGACACGCTTTCAGGTGGCAACGGAAACGACGAGCTCTATGGTCATGGTGGCGACGACCAGCTCTATGGCGGTGCGGATAACGACATTCTGAGAGGTGGTGCCGGAGCCGACCGCATCGACGGGGGCACCGGATACGACCAGGCAAACTACGAAGGCTCGACCTCCGGGGTCGCGGTAGATCTTCGCAATGGCAATGCTTTCGGGGGCGACGCGGAAGGGGACTTCGTCACCGGAATCGAAGCCCTGGTCGGCTCATCCTATTTCGATACGCTTCTCGGAGACGGGGCTGCAAACATCCTGCGGGGCGAAAATGGCTGGGACTATCTGCGCGGATTTGCCGGAAACGATGACTTGCGTGGTGGAAACGGCAACGACACGCTGCTCGGCGAAGTCGGCTTCGATCTCCTGAACGGTGGAGCCGGCAACGACCAACTGAGCGGCGGGGTGAACGGCGACACCTTTATCTTTGCCAACGGCTTCGGCAACGATGTCATCACCGATTTCGAGGCACTGAACAATCTCGAGAAAATCGACCTCTCCGCGGTGAGCAACATCACCGGCTTCGCCGATCTGGCGGCCAACCACCTGACCCAGGTCGGCGCCAACGCAGTGATCACTGACGGTGCCAACACGATTACGCTGAACAACGTCAGTATCGCCGATCTCGACGCCAACGACTTCATCTTCTGACGAGACGAGACGGTGCGGCGCGCGCTCTGGCAACCGTGACGGGCAATGCGTCATGCAACGCCCGCAAGACGAGCCGAGACTTGCTCGGGCGATGCGAAATCGTGTGCGAACTCACTTGGCAGACAAACCAAAGGCAATCGCTTGATCGCGAAGCCCGGTGGTCTGCCAAGTCCCCAAATCGGCAGTGCTTGCCCTCAATCCGTGATGCCCGGCAGGTCGAGCTGTTTCTCCCGGGCGCAGTCGAGCGCGATGTCATAGCCGGCATCGGCGTGGCGCATCACGCCAGTGGCGGGGTCGTTCCAGAGAACGCGGCCGACACGAGCCGCCGCATCCTCCGTGCCGTCGCAGACGACGACCATGCCGGAGTGCTGGGAAAAGCCCATGCCGACGCCGCCACCATGGTGGAGCGACACCCAGGTCGCGCCGGAAGCGGTATTGAGAAGCGCATTGAGGAGCGGCCAGTCGGAAACGGCGTCCGAGCCGTCCTTCATCGCCTCGGTCTCGCGGTTCGGCGAAGCGACGGAGCCTGAATCCAGATGATCGCGGCCGATAACCACCGGCGCCTTCAACTCACCCTTCGCGACCATCTCGTTGAAGGCAAGGCCGAGGCGATGACGATCACCGAGGCCGACCCAGCAGATGCGCGCGGGAAGGCCCTGAAACGAAATCCGCTCCTTCGCCATGTCGAGCCAGCGATGGAGATGGGCGTCGTCAGGCATCAGCTCCTTCACCTTCTCGTCGGTGCGGTAGATGTCCTCCGGATCGCCGGAAAGCGCCGCCCAGCGGAAGGGGCCGACACCCCGGCAGAAGAGCGGTCGGATATAGGCCGGCACGAAGCCCGGAAAGGCGAAGGCGTCCTCGACGCCCTCTTCCAGTGCCACCTGGCGGATATTGTTGCCGTAGTCGACGGTCGGGACGCCAGCGCGATAGAGATCGAGCATCGCTCTCACATGGACCGCCATCGAGGCCTTGGCGGCTTTCGCCACAGCCTTCGGATCGCGCTCGCGCTTCTCCTCCCATTCGGCGAGCGACCAGCCGGCAGGCAGATAGCCATTGACCGGGTCATGGGCGGATGTCTGGTCGGTCAGAATGTCGGGATGAACCCCGCGCTTGACGAGTTCCGGCAGGATCTCGGCCATATTGCCGAGAAGCGCGACGGAGACCGGCTTCTTCTCGGCCGTCGCCTTCTCGATGATCTGAAGTGCGTCGTCGATATCCTTGGCCTGGACGTCCACATAGCGAGTCTTCAGACGGAACTCGATCGAGGACGGGCGGCATTCGACGGCAAGACAGGAGGCGCCCGCCATGGTGGCGGCCAGCGTCTGCGCCCCCCCCATCCCGCCGAGGCCGGCGGTCAGGATCCATTTGCCGGAAAGGTCGCCCGAAAAATGCTGGCGGCCCATTTCGACAAAGGTCTCGTAGGTGCCCTGCACGATGCCTTGGGAGCCGATATAGATCCACGATCCGGCCGTCATCTGGCCGTACATGGCGAGACCCTTCTTATCGAGCTCGTGAAAATGATCCCAGTTCGCCCAGTGCGGCACGAGATTGGAATTGGCGATCAGGACCCGCGGCGCGTCCTTGTGCGTCTTGAACACGCCGACCGGCTTGCCGGACTGCACGAGCAGGGTCTCGTCGTTCTCGAGCCGCCTCAAGGTCGAGACGATCCGGTCGAAACTCTCCCAATCCCGCGCCGCCCGGCCGATGCCGCCATACACGACGAGCTCGCCGGGCTTCTCGGCGACACCCGGATCGAGATTGTTCATCAGCATGCGCATCGGCGCCTCGGTCAGCCAGCTCTTGGCGGAGAGGTGCGGCCCGTGGGGCGCGCGGATGGTGCGGGTGTTGTCGAGGCGGTTCATGGGTGGGGAGCCCTCGGGTTCAGGATGGAGGTTTGAGCGCTGCTTCGGCGGGTCGAGAGGTGCGCATATCCCTCAGCGCCCTCATCCTCGGGCCCTGTCCCGAGGATCCAGAGAACCAAGCGATCAGACGTTCGTGACGCTGCCCTGGATTCTCGGGACGGGGCCCGAGAATGACGATCTTCGGAGAGGGTGCGCGCCCTGTCACCGGCATCGCGATCCGCAACTCTCCGTCGGTCGAGATGCTTCGGCACAGCGCTCACCGCGTCATGCGGGCAACCGAAACGACCTTTCGGGGTCAGCGGGAGACGCATTTCCACCAGAGCTGCGTCATCCTCGGGCTTGTCCCGAGGATCTACCGAGACTTGATCATCAGGCTGTCCCTGCGAGGAAGGCCATTCGCGGAGGATTCTGGCGCGGGACCGGCAGTAGATCCTCGGGACAAGCCCGAGGATGACGAAGCGTTGATGGTGGTGCCTCTTCTGCCTTGGGCTGCGCAGGATCGATTTCGACCATCTCATCTCGTGGCCCGCCCCTCGGCAAAAGCCAGACACGCCGCCAGAATGGCTTCCAGGTGCTCGCGCAAGGGGGCGGCATACGCCGCCTCATACGGCGTCGGCCAGTTCTCCGGCGTCGGCGCTTCTTTCGGCTCGCGCACATAGCCCCGGCCGGCGAGTTCCATCTGGACGGCATGGACGCCCGCGGCGGGATTGCCCAGCGAGCGGGTGATGAAGCCGCCCTTGAAGCGGCCGTTGGAGACGGAGGAGAAGCCGCTCGTCGCAGTGATGGCCTCGACCGCCTCCTGCAGCGCCGGATCGCAGGAGACCCCCAAGTTTGTGCCGATGTTGAATTGCGGCAGTTCGCCCTCGAAGAGCCTCGGGATGACCGAGCGGATCGAATGGCAGTCATAGAGGACGATCGCGGGATGGGTTTCGCGCAGGCGTGCGATCTGGGCCTTCAGCGCCGCGTGATAAGGCGTGTGGAACAGCGCCTTGCGCCGCGCGATCTCTTCTGCAGAAGGTTCCCGCCCTTGCTGATAGAGCGGCTCGCCGTCAAAAGTGGCGGTCGGGCAAAGCTCCGTCGTTGCCTGGCCGGGATAGAGCGAGACGCCGGAAGGGTCGCGATTGACGTCGATCACCGTGCGCGAGATCGCGGTATGGACGATGGTCGCGCCAAGCCCCTCGGCGAAATCATAGAGCCTGTCGATCCACCAGTCGGCATCGCGTCGCGCACGCCAGAGGGAGACGAGGCCGGGCTGAAACTCGTCGGGGATGTCTGTGCCGGTGTGCGGCAGCGAGAGGAGAAGCGGTGCTTCGCCCCGTTTGACGGTCAACCAGTCCGTCATGGCGCGACCTCAAGGCCTGGAAGCGCCAGTGGCGACACGCTCTCAACGATCACGCCAGAGAAGACGAGGGTGAAGGCCTCCGCGATGTCCGGCGCGAAATGCCGGTCGTCGGTCAGGGTCGGAACCCTCGCCCGGATGAGCGCGCGGACCCGCTCCAATGCCTCGCTCGATTTGAGATGACCGACGAGATCGCAGCCCTGGGCCGCGGCGAGTAGCTCGATCGCGATGACGTTCATCGCGTTTTCGGTCATGCCCGTCAGCCGCCGGGCGCCATGGGCGGCCATCGAGACGTGGTCCTCCTGATTGGCCGAAGTCGGGATCGAGTCGACGCTCGCCGGCGTGGCCTTCTGCTTGTTTTCCGAAACGAGGGCTGCCGCCGTCACCTGCGGGATCATGAAGCCGGAATTGAGCCCCGGTTTCGGAGTCAGAAACGCCGGCAGGCCGGAGAGTGCCGGGTCGACCAGCATGGCAACGCGGCGCTCGGCGAGCGAACCGATCTCGCAGATGGCAAGCGCAATCGTGTCGGCGGCAAAGGCCACCGGCTCGGCGTGAAAATTGCCGCCGGACAGCGCCTCGTCGGTCTCGACGAAGATCAGCGGATTGTCGGAGACGCCGTTCGCCTCGGTGCCAAGCGTCGTTGCCGCCTGGCGCAGGAGATCGAGCGCCGCGCCCATCACCTGCGGCTGGCAGCGCAGGCAGTAAGGATCCTGCACGCGCGGATCGTCGACCCGGTGCGAAGCGCGAATGGCGGAGCCCGCCATCAGGTCGAGCAGACATTGGGCTGTCTCGATCTGGCCCCGATGGCCACGCAGCGCGTGGATGCGCGGATCGAAGGGCGTGTCGGAGCCCTTGGCGGCGTCGGTCGCGAGCGCGCCCGTGACCAGCGCCGATTGATGCAGGAGTTCGGCCTCGAACAAGCCGGCCAGCGCGTAGGCGGTCGAGAACTGGGTGCCGTTGAGAAGCGCGAGCCCCTCCTTGGCGTGGAGCGTGGCCGGTGCGAGACCGGCCTCGCGGAGAGCGTCGGCGGCCGGCATCTTTGCTTCGCCCACGGAGATTTCCCCCACCCCGATCATCGCGGCGGCGAGATGGGCGAGCGGGGCGAGATCACCGGAGGCGCCGACCGAGCCCTGGCAGGGGATCACAGGGATCAGGTCTTGGACGAGCATCGCTTCGAGAAGCTTCAGCGTCTCGATCGAGACGCCCGACGCCCCCTGCCCCAGGCTTGCAAGCTTCAGAGCCATCATCAACCGGGCGACGGCCTTCGGCATCGGCTCGCCGACGCCCGCCGCATGGCTGAGAACGATATTGGTCTGCAGGGTTTCGAGATCGTCATTGCCGATCCGCACCGAGGCGAGCTTCCCGAAACCGGTATTGATGCCGTAGACCGGCTCGCCCTTGGCGAGAATGCGCGCGACGGCGGCCGCGCTCGCCTCGACCTTCGGCCAGGCGGTCTCGTCGAGACGTGCCGAGGCGCCGCGATAGATGCGCCGCCAGTCGGCGAGCGCGACGGCGCCCGGACGAAGTGTGATTGCCGCGCTCATCGTCCGCCCCTCACCCGGCGGTGGAGCGGATTGAAGCCGATCCGGTAGACGAGTTCGGCGGGCTCCTCGATATCCCAGAGACAGAAATCGGCGCGTTTACCGGCCTCCAGCGTCCCGATCTCGTCTGCTTTCCCCAGCGCCTTGGCGGCGTTGCGCGTGACGCCGAGGAGGCATTCCTCGACGGTCATGCGGAAGAAGGTCGCGGCCATGTTCATGGTCAGGAGCAGCGAGGTCAGCGGCGAGGTGCCGGGATTGCAGTCGGTGGCGAGCGCGATCGGGACCCCTTTGGTGCGCATCAGATCGACCGGCGGGAGCTTGGTCTCGCGAATGAAGTAGAACGCGCCGGGAAGAAGCACGGCGACGGTGCCGCTGTTTGCCATCGCCTTCGCGCCGGCCTCGGAGAGATATTCGAGATGATCGGCCGAAAGCGCGCCGTAGCGGGCTGCAAGTTCCGCCCCGCTGAGATCGGAGAGCTGCTCGGCATGCAGCTTCACCGGCAGGCCACGCGCCTTCGCCGCATCGAAGACCCGCGCCATTTCGTCTGGCGAGAACGCGATCCCCTCGCAAAACCCGTCGACCGCGTCGGCGAGGTTTTCCGCCGCGACAGCCGGCAGCATCTCCTCGCAGACCTTGGTGATGTAGGCGGCCTTGTCACCCTGCGCCTCTGGCGGAAGGGCATGCGCGCCGAGAAAGGTCGTGGTGACGGCGACGTCCCGCTCCTCGCTCAGCCGCCGGGCGGCACGCAACGACTTCATCTCGCTCTCGGTATCGAGCCCGTAACCGGATTTCACCTCGATCGTCGTCACGCCCTCGGCGATCAGCGTGTCGAGGCGCGGCAGCGTCTCGGCGACGAGCTGGTCCTCGCTCGCCCCGCGCACGCCCTTAACCGACGAGACGATGCCGCCGCCGGCGCGTGAGACCTCCTCATAGCTCGCACCGGCGAGCCGCATCTCGAATTCCTTGGCCCGGTTGCCCGCCCAGACGAGATGGGTGTGGCAGTCGATCAGGCCGGGCGTGATCCAGCGACCTTCGCAGTCCATAGTCTCGGCGCCGTCGGTCAGCACCGGCGGACAATCGGAAGCGGCCCCCGCAAAGGCGATCCGGTCATCCTCGACCACAAGAACGCCGTTTTCGACAGCGCCGAGACCCTTTGCGCCCTCGGCCATGGTCGCGAGCCGCGCATTGCGCCAGACGCGGCGTGTGACATCCTGTCGTGTGGGGTCTGCCGTCAAGGAGGATCCTTTCGCGGGCTATCGATGCTGCGTTTTTAAGTATAGACATAACACCGGATGGCGCAAGCGGACCCATTGAACGCCGAGGACCTACGATGCCCGAGACAATTCTTCTCGCCAAGCAGGCCCTCCTCCCGGAGGGATTCGCTGAGGATGTGCGGATCACGATCAAAGGCAGCCGGATCGCTTCGGTCGAACGCCATGCCCCGCCGGAACCCGGCGATGAGCGTGTGGATATCCTCATCCCCGGCATGGCCAATCTGCACAGCCACGCCTTTCAGCGCGCGATGGCGGGGCTGGCGGAAGTGCGCGGGCCGGGGCGCGATACGTTCTGGACCTGGCGCGACCTGATGTATCGCGTGGCGCTGACGCTGGATCCGGAGGATGTCGCGGCGGTCGCCGCGCAGCTTTATGCGGAGATGCTGGAAGGCGGCTTCACCCGCGTCGGCGAATTCCACTATCTCCATCATGCGCCGGACGGGACGCCCTATGCGGATGTCGCGGAACTCGCGGCTTCGATCGCCGAAGCGACCTCAGAGACCGGCCTCGGCCTGACGCTCATTCCGGTTCTCTATGCCCATTCGGATTTCGGCGGTGTGCCTCCAAGCGACGGCCAGCGGCGCTTCCTCAATGATCCGGAGCGGTTTGCCCGGCTCGTCGAGGCGAGCGAGACGAAACTTGCGAACCTCTCCGAAGCGCGGCTCGGCATTGCCGCGCACAGCCTGCGGGCCGCGTCGCCGGAAGAGTTGCAGTTCGCCGCCGGACTGAAGCCGAATGCCCCCTTCCACATGCACATTTCCGAACAGGTGAGGGAAGTGGAGGATTGTGTCGGCTGGAGCGGCCGTCGACCGATCGAATGGCTCCTCGACCATGCCCCTGTCGATTCGCGGTGGTGCCTCATCCATGCGACGCACATGACGCCAGCCGAGACCACGGGCCTCGCCCAGACCGGTGCCGTCGCCGGCCTCTGCCCCGTGACCGAGGCCAATCTCGGCGACGGAACATTTCCTGCGCCGGATTTCATCGAATCGGGTGGCCGCTTCGGGGTCGGCAGCGACTCCAACATTCTCATCGGCGTCGCCGACGAATTGCGGCAGCTGGAATATGCCCAGCGCCTCGCCCATCGGGCCCGCAACGTCATCGCACCGCCCGGCGCCTCCAACGGCCGGACGCTCTTCCAGGCGGCTCTGGCCGGCGGCGCACAGGCCACCGGCCTCGGCAAGAGAGCCGGCATCGCAGAAGGCGCACTCGCCGATCTCGTCTCCCTGAAGGCCGATCACCCCGCCCTCCTCGGGCGGAGGGGCGACGCGATCCTCGACGCCTTCATCTTCGGGGCCAGCCGCTCGCCGATCAATTGCGTCTGGGCGCTCGGAAAGAAACAGGTGGACTCGGGGCGTCACATCATGGCCGATCAGATTTTCACCCGCTTCAAGTCAGCGGTCGAACGACTGTCGCAACGGATATGACGACGGGCGCGCCATGACGCTAAGGCCAGTCAATTGTGGCTGATGAAAATCTAGCCTCTTTCCAAGATGCACATGAATTGACATTCTGGGCATGAGAGGTTTCGATATGTCTAGGCATATCGCCAGCCCGCGTCCGATCCATCCGATCGACCAGGATGCCCCGCGACCTTAACCGGAGACACGACCCCATGCACAAGCGCCTATTTCTGAAAGCCGCCTTAAGCCTTTCGATCGCCGTTGGCGCATCCTTCGCCGGCGGCTCGCTCGCCTTCGCGCAGGACGCGCTCGAGCGGGTCAAGTCCGCCGGTGTCATGTCGGTCGGCACCGAGACTGCCTTCGCCCCCTTCGACTTCATCGACGAGACCGGTGCCCATGCGGGCCTGAACGTCGACGTCTTCGAAGAGATCGGCAAGGAGATGGGCGTCAAGATCGAATGGGTCGAGCTTCCCTGGGAAGGCGTGTTTCCGGGCCTCGAGGCCGGCCAGTTCGACATGGTCGCCGGCCCCGCCACGATCACCAAGGCGCGCATGGAACGCTATCGCTTCCTCACCCCGATCGCCGAGGCGACCGTCGCGATCCTGAAGCAGGCCGGCGACGATTCGATCCAGAAGCCGGAAGACATCGCCGGCAAGCTCGTGGGCGCCGGCAAGGCGACCGCACAGCTCGCCCAGGTTCAGGAATATGGCGAGACGCTGCCGGAGCCCATCGAGACCCGCGAGTATGTCGGCTACAACGAAGCCTATGCCGATCTCGCGGCCGGCCGTATCGCTGCCGTCGCGAACTCCCTGCCGAACATCGCCTATCTCGCCCAGCAGCAGCCGGACGTCTTCGAGACCGTGACCCCGGCCTTCGGCCTGAAGACCTATTTCGGCTTCATCGGCACGAAGAACCCGGAAGACCAGTCGCTTCTCGATGCGGTCAACGCCGCGCTGATGAAGATGAAGGAAGACGGCCGCATGGCCGAACTCCAGAAAAAGTGGTTCGGCCAGTCCTTCGAGACGCCGGATGAAGTGACCGATCCGAACGTGTGATTGGCCGGCCTTCTGCGCCACGCCTCCGGCGCCGTCTGTCTCTGACCACAAGCGGTCGGTCGGCGCCGGCCATCCAAGTTAGGACGTCATCCTCGGGCTTGTCCCGAGGATCTACTGCCAGCGTCACACCAGAACCATTGCCGAACGCCCTTCCTCCCACGGAGAGCCCCAAAACACCTCTCAGTAGATCCTCGGGACAAGCCCGAGGATGACGGCGAGAGGCGGAAGAGGAAGGCAGCGGGACGTTGATCAGCACCTCGCTTCAAACAGGCCGGCGACGAGATCCCACCCCAGGCACCTGCCGCCACGACACCGCCCTCTGACGCCACACAGGATACACTGATACTCCATGTCGATGCGTCTTTTCGAACTGATGCTGTGGGCGGCGGGCAAGACGGTGCTGCTCAGCGCGGTGTCGATCATGATCGGTCTGGCCATCGGCCTGATGATCTGTGCGGCAAAGCTCTCGCCGAACAAGCTGCTGAGCATCCCCGCGACGCTCTATGTCAGCCTGTTTCGCGGCGTGCCGCTGCTGGTGCAGCTGCTACTGATCTACAATCTTCTCCCCGTTCTCGGCATCATGGTGCCGAGCGTCGTTGCGGCGGTCGCCGGCCTGTCGCTCTGTACCGCGGCCTATCAGGCGGAGAACCTGCGCGGCGGGTTCCAGTCCGTGCCGCGCGGCCTCCTCGAAGCCGCCGACATGGTCGGCATGAGCCCGTGGAAGCAGCTGACGCGCATTCGCGCGCCCATCGCCTTCCGCCTGACGCTGCCGGCGCTGGTCAATGAGGCGATCCTGATCCTGAAAGCCTCCTCGCTCGTCTCCGTCGTCGGTGTCATCGAACTCACCCGCATGGCCCAGAACCTTTCGGCCTCCTCCTTCCGGCCCCTGCTCTTCTACTCGGTGGCGGGCGCCATGTATCTCGTCATCTGCTGGGTGGTGGCCGGCGGCGGCTCGCTCGCCGAGCGCATGCTGAAGACGGGAAGCCGCGCATGAGCCTCGATTTCGACCTGATCTTCGAGCGCCTACCGGAAATCCTCAGCGCCTTCTGGGTGACGATCTGGATCTGGGTCGTCTCGAACATCCTTGCCGTCTTTCTCGGCTTCGGCGTGGCGACGCTCAGGCGCTACGGCCCGCGCTGGCTCGACCTTCTGCTCCGCCTTCTCGTCGAGATCATTCGCGGAACGCCGTTTCTAGTGCAGCTCTTCCTTCTCTACTTCGGTGGCCCCTTTATCGGCCTCTCGCTCGACCCGATTCCGGCCGGCCTTCTCGGCATGACGGTCTATTCGACCGCCTATTACAGCGAGATCTTTCGGGCAGGCTACAATGCCATTCCGCCCGGCCATGTGGAGGCCGCACAATGCGTCGGGCTGACGCGCGGCCAGATCATCCGGCGCATTCTCGTGCCGGAAA
Organism: Jiella marina; assembly: GCF_024359545.1. GTDB lineage: Bacteria > Pseudomonadota > Alphaproteobacteria > Rhizobiales > Rhizobiaceae > Jiella. Next base: position 88,533 of record NZ_JAKQZG010000005.1, on the reverse strand, counting down.
TGACCATGCTCGTCCTGCCGCAATGCGTGAACATGGCGATCCTGATGATGAAGGAGACCGCCATCCTGTCGATCATCACCGTGCCGGAACTCACCCTCGTGGTCGGCGCGATCGGCTCGCAGCAATATGCCTTCGTCGAGGCGATGTTCCTGCTTGCTCTGTTCTACTGGTTCCTCGTCGAACTGTCCGGCTTCCTCGGTCGGATCGCCGAGGCGAAACTCTCGAAGTTCAGGTTCGCCCATTCATGACCCGTCCCGCCGTCACGGTCCGCGACGTCCACAAGTCGTTCGGCAAGACCGAGGTCCTGAAGGGGATCGACCTCGCCGTCCCCAGCGGTTCGACCACCTGTATTCTCGGGCCCTCCGGCTCGGGCAAGTCGACGCTTCTGCGTTGCATCGCGTTCCTCGAGGAGACCACTTCGGGCATCATCGAGATCCATGGCGAGCCCCTCGGCTTCGCCGATACCGGCGATGGCGGGCGCACCCGCCTGCCCTCGAGCGAAATCCGCAAGGTCCGCGCGCGGATCGGCATGGTCTTTCAGCAGTTCAATCTCTGGCCCCACATGACGGCGCTCGGCAATGTGACCGAGGCGCTGGTCACCGTGCGCAAGATGAAGCGCAAGGACGCCAACGAGATCGGCGAGGCGCAGCTTGCCCGTGTCGGCCTCTCCGATCGCGGTCATCACTACCCGGCCGAGCTTTCCGGCGGACAGCAGCAGCGCGTGGCGATCGCTCGCGCGCTGGCGCTGGAGCCCGATATCCTGCTCTTCGACGAACCGACCTCCTCGCTCGATCCGGAACTCACCGGCGAAGTCCTCAACGTGATGCGGGAACTCGCCGGCGGCGGCATGACCATGATCGTCGTCAGCCACGAGATCGGTTTTGCCGCAAGCGTCGGTGACAAGATCGTGTTCCTCGACGAAGGCAAGCTGCTGCTCGACGGCCCGCCTTCGGAGATCTTCGCGACGCCGCGCCATCCCCGGCTTCAGCAGTTCATGGAGACCTATCTCGACCGCGGCGCCGCGACGCTCCTCTGACGGCCATGGAGGGACGAATCGCGCCTGCAGCTGATAGGGATCGCGGCATGTCCGCCACCGAGATCCGACCGCGAAATCCACAGGAACCGCAACGCCGCTCACTGCATCAGACGATTCTCGACGATCTGAAGGGGCGCATTCTCTCCGGCAAATGGCCGCCAGGCACACAGATCCCCTTCGAACAGGACCTCGCAAGGCAGTTCGCCTGCTCGCGCATGACGGTCAACAAGGTGATGACGCAGCTCGCGGCCGCCGGTCTCATCGAACGCCGCCGAAAGGCCGGGACCTTCGTCAAGCGACCGCAGTCGCATACGGCGATCATGACGATCGTCGACATCCGCTCCGAGGTCGAAGCGCTCGGGCTGCCCTATCACTACGAGATCCTGTCGCGCGACATCCGCATGCCGAGAGCCGCGGAAGCCGAGCGACTGGGCGCGAAGGGCAGGATCCTGGCGATCGTGTGCCGGCATTTCGCCGCGCGCCAGCCCTTCTGCTTCGAAGACCGGCTGATCAATCTCGAACTCGTTCCCGAGGCCGAGAAGGAGCCGTTCGAGATCCTGTCCCCCGGCGCCTGGCTGGTCTCGAAGGTTCCCTGGTCGGACGCCGAATATCGCATCCGCGCCGTCGCGGCGGATGACGAGATCGCGGAAAAGCTTCTGATCGAAAGCGGCACTCCGTGTCTCACGATCAAACGGCGAACGACGATCGACGCCGTGCCGGTGACCGCGGTGAACCTGACCTATCCGGGAACCGACCACGAGGTTTCGGCGCGCTTCACCTCTAGGGCCATCTGATCATGATCCGCCGGGCCGAACCGCCGCCGCGTGGCTCAAGCCTTGCTCTCAAAGCGCTTGGACAGGCGAGCGAGGCTCAGGAGTTCGAACAGCATCTGGGCGCCGGCATGGGCGGTGTTGGTCGTCGCATCATATTGCGGGGCGACCTCGACGACATCGCCGCCGATCATGTCGAGCCCGCCGAGGCCGCGCAGGATGGCCTGGGCCTCGCGCGTCGACAGGCCGCCGATCTCGGGCGTGCCCGTGCCAGGCGCGAAGGCCGGGTCGAGACTGTCGATATCGAAGGAGACATAGACCGGCCCCTCGCCCGCGACCGCCCTCGCCTTCTCGACCACCGCCGCGATGCCGAGATCGGCGATCTCCTCGGCATGGATGACGGTCATCCCGCTTTCATAGGAGAACTCCCAGAGATACTCCGACGAGCCGCGAATGCCGATCTGGATGGTGCGCTCCGGGTCGAGCACCCCGTCGAGCACCGCCTGACGAAACGGGCCGCCATGGTGGAACTTGCAGCCCTCATAGGGTCCGGACGTATCGCAATGGGCGTCGATATGGATCATCCCCACCGGCCGTTTGGCGCCGAGCGCCTTCAGGATCGGGAGGGAGATCGAGTGATCGCCACCGACGAAGAGCGGCATGACGCCGGTCGCGGCGATCTTGCTGGCCGCGGCTTCGATGTCCTCATGGGATGTCGCCACGTCGAAGCGCGAGCGGAACGGGACATCGCCAATGTCGGCGATGGCGAGTTCGTGCGTCGGCATCGTCTTCAGGACGTGGTTGTAGGGTCCGACGCGCTCGATCGCCCGCAGCGCGCGCGGCCCGAAACGCGAACCATTGCGATTGGTGACACCGAGATCCATCGGAACGCCGACCAGCGCGACGTCGAGCCCGGCGAGATCGAGGGCGTTCCAGTCGACCGCGCGATAGGGGACGTCGAGCAGCGTCGGCAGGCCGGCATAGGGCGCGACCCGGGTTCCCTTCTTGTCGAACAGGCGGTCGGCCACGGCCGCAAAGCCCGGATCGTAGATCGCCCGCTCGTTCTCACCCGAATAGCGCGCGCGAAGGGCGTTGAGCTTGTTTTCGTCCATGTTCCCGCCGACTCGTTTCACCGCGTTGCAGCGCACAAGACTTTGCGCCCTGACTTGGACTTGAACGCCAATCGCGGCATCCTTGCAAGCCGGATCGCGTTGCAATGCCGAACGGGGTGGACGCTGTCGCGGCGCAGCGACGCTCCCGTCTCTCCCTGGCACACCAATCTCCCATCAAAGAAGGTTTGAAACGCTTGTCCGATCTCTCGCATTTCCAGCCGCTTGATGCCGGCGCCATTCCCCGCTTTGCGGGCGCCTCGACCTTCATGCGGCTTCCGGCAGCCTCCCCCGGCGGGGTGGATATCGCACTCGTTGGCGTCCCCTTCGACGGCGGCACCACCAATCGCACGGGGCCGCGCCACGGGCCCCGCGAGATCCGGAACCAGTCGAGCCTTTGCCGCCGCGTCCATCATGTGAGCCTCACCTCGCCCTTCGACCTGTTGCGCGTGGCCGATTGCGGCGATTCACCGGTCAATCCCGTCGACAAGGAGGAGAGCCTTGCCGCCATCACGGGGTTTTTCGAACAGATCCGCGATGCCGGCGCCGTGCCGCTGACGGCGGGCGGCGATCATCTGATCACGCTTCCGGTCCTGCGGGGCCTCCACAAAGGCAGCCCCCGCGCGCTCATCCATTTCGACGCGCACACCGATACCTATGACGAGATCTTCGGCACGAAATACAATCACGGCACGCCCTTCCGCCGCGCCGTCGAGGAGGGTCTGCTCGATCCGGAGCGCATGATCCAGATCGGCCTGCGCGGTGCGATCTCGCATGGGACGAACTACGACTGGGCGCGCGATGTCGGCATTCGCCTTGTCTTCATCGAGGAGTTGCGCAAGCGCGGCCTCGCCGACGTGATGGCCGAGGCGAAGGCCCTGGTCGGCGCGGACGAGACCTATGTCTCGTTCGACATCGACGTGATCGACCCGGCCTATGCACCGGGTACCGGCACTCCCGAGATCGGCGGCATCACGAGTTTCGAGGCCCAGAGCCTGGTGCGCATGCTCTCCGGCGTGAACATCGTCGGTGCGGACGTCGTCGAGGTGTCACCGCCGCTCGACCCGAGCGGGATCACCGCGCTGACCGGCGCGACGATGATGTTCGAGCTGCTGTGCGTCATGGCGGAAGGCATGGCGGCGAAGAAGGCTGACTAGGGGCGGCAGCAGGGCCGAGGGCCGTCGTTATCCATGGGGAGGTTGTCGCAGTGAAGTGCGATCTTGCAGCGGCGGAGGCGCGGTCTCATACCTCAAAACACCCATTGCGCCATACGGCATATGGGTGCATCGTTATGCATAGACATATCCAGCGAAGGTGCTCGACATGAACATCCACACGCCTGTTCAGATGCCCGCAGACGAACTCGCCGCCAATGTGTCTGTTCCTTTCGAGCGCGCTCACGCAATGCCGCGCTCGGTCTATACCTCCGAGGAGTTCCTGAAGCTCGAACTGGAGCACATCTTCTCGAAGGAGTGGGTCTGCGCCGGTCGGGTCGACGCGCTGAAGAACCCGGGCGACTACCTGACCATGGAGATCGCGGACGAGCCGATCATCGTGCTGCGCGATCGTGACGGCCAGTTGCGGGCGATGTCGAATGTCTGCCGGCACCGCATGTCGGTGCTGCTGGAAGGGCGCGGCAACACGAAGGCGATCGTCTGCCCCTACCACGCCTGGACCTACAATCTTGACGGCTCGCTGCGCGGCGCGCCGGCCATGACCCGCAATGAGAGCTTCTGCAAGGCGGACGTCAAACTGCCCGAGGTGCGCTGCGAGGAATGGCTTGGCTTCATCATGGTCACGCTGAGCCCCGATACGCCGCCGCCGTCTGAAAAGCTCGCCGAGGCGGCCGCCATGATCGAGCATCTCGATCTTGCCAGCTATTCGGAAACCTTCCGCGAGAACCATGTCTGGGACACGAACTGGAAGGTTCTCGCCGAGAACTTCATGGAGAGCTATCATCTGCCGATCTGCCATCGCGCGACGATCGGCGGCTCGACGGACATCAACGAGATGGTTCTTCCGGAAGGCAAGGAAGCCTTCAACTGGCACACCATCCTGCGCAATGATGCCGTGCCCCTGTCGCTCGCCCATCCGGACGACACGCGGCTCAAGGGCGACGAGCGCCGGACCACGTGGCTCTTCGCGATCTATCCTTCGTTGATGATCTCGATCACCCCTGGCTATTTCTGGTATCTGAGCCTCCATCCCGAAGGCCCGGGCAAGGTGCGCATCATCTGGGGCGGCGGCATGTCGGCACCCTACATGGCCGACCCGAAGGCGCCGGCCCAGCTCGAAACCGTCAAGGCGATGCTCGAAAGGGTCAATGACGAGGATCGTGGCTGCACCGAGCGGGTCTATCGCGGTCTCCTCGGCGGCCTTGCCGAAGCCGGCCCCCTCTCCCACCTGGAACGGCCGAACTTCGACTTCGCCCAATACATCTCTCGTTGCGTGAACGGTTAGCGCTGACGAGGCGGGAGAATTTCCAGTGCTCCCGCCGCTTTCTGGCAAGACCCATATGGCGCAGCCTTGAGGGACCGAGCACGTCGGGCCTGAGAGACCGGGTTCAGGTCTCGGCGCAACAGCGTCAATGCTCAGCCTGTCTCAAGGACGTTTGAGAGCAAGCGCAATCCAGCCTCAGCCGGATTGGTATGAGGCTTTTGCACCGGCACGTGGCCGAGGAGCCGAACCGACTTACCGCCGGCTTCCAGCATTTCCTCATACATGCCGCGTCCTCCTCACTGACGGGACCAGCAGGACCTCGTTGCAAGAGCGATAACCGGCCGCCCCTCTCGTTGAAATTCGGCATGGTCGAGATTGACAAGCGGACGGCGTGAGGATTTTATACAGGTTCATACAGGTATTTTAGACAGGTTCAAACAGAAGTGCGACGGCTCGCTTCCGCCTCGATCGCCTCCGGCAAACCGGAAAAGATCGCCCAGATCCTTGAGGACGAGATCCGCTCGGGGCGGCTGGCCCATGGCGCCCAGCTTCAGAGCGAGAACGAGCTCGTGCGCCGCTTCGCCGTGAGCCGATCGACAATCCGCAAGGGTCTCAGCGAACTGTCGCGGCGCGGCCTGATCACAACCAGCGTCGGCATCGGCTCCTTCGTGACGTTCGACGGCAACGTCGTCGCCGACGAGGCGGGATGGACCGAGGCCTTGGAGAAAGCCGGTGCGAACGCCGTTACACGCACGCTTCGACTGGAGATCATCTCGGACCCGTCGCTTGCCGAGACACTGGGCTTGGAAAGTGCGGAGTTCATCGCGCTCGACCGCGCTCGGACCAATGCCGACGACGGCCATGCCATCTCGATTGAGCATTCACGCATTCCGATGATCCCGGAGATCGAGAATCTGCCCGTGCGCGGCCTGCGCGACGGCTCGCTGCACGCGACGCTCAGAGAGGCGGGCCTCTTTCCCGACCATGGCGAGGAATGGATCGATGTCGTTGCCCTCAATGCGGAGGACGCCGCGATCCTGAGCTGTGAGCCCGGCACGATGTTCCTGCGCACCCGCCGGGTCATCCGAACCCGCGAAGGCCAGGTGATGGAACACATCACCAGCCTCCTCAACCCGTCCCATTTCGCATTGCATCGAGAGTTCTGAAGGCATGTCCGACGTGAACAGCATCCAATTGGACCGTGCCATGGGCGCACTCGTCGGCGGCGCCCTCGGCGACGCGCTCGGCATGCCGACGCAATTGCTCTCGCCGCAAGAGATCCGGAACGACTACGGCCACGTGGCTCGCTTCCTGCCTCCGACCGCCGATCATCCGGTGTCGAAGGGACTGCCGGCCGGCATGATCACCGACGACACCGAACAGACACTGCTGCTCGCGGAGCAGCTTCTGGAGAGTGGAGAGCGGTTCGACCATGCGGCCTGGGTCGAGCGGCTGCTTGCCTGGGAGGCCGACGTCAAGGCCCGTGGCAGCTATGATCTGCTCGGCCCCTCCACCAAGCGCGCGATCGACCTGATCCGCGCCGGCACGGCGCCGGAAGAGGCCGGCCGGGAAGGCACGACCAACGGCGCGGCCATGCGCATCGCACCGGTCGGCATCATGATGCCGGTGGTTCCGCTGGATCGGCTGGTGGCGAAGGTCGAGGACACCTGCGTCGCCACCCATGCGACCAGCGTCGCCATCGCCTCGGCCTCGGCCGTCGCAGCGGCGATCAGCGCGGCGATCGACGGTCGCGGCTGGAACGAGGCCGCCGAATGCGGGATCGAGGCTGCCCGGGCCGCCCGCAGCGTCGGTGCATGGACGGCCGCCCCCGACATCGCAGCCCGGATCGTCTGGGCGCGCGAACTGGTGGCCGGCGTCAACGAGCACACCGCGATCACTGCGATCATCGAACTCGTCGGCACATCCGTTGCCTCGCAGGAATCGATCCCCGCCGCCTTTGCGGTGGTGGCGGCCGCGAATGGCGACCCCTGGCGCGCCGCGGTCATCGCAGCGAATCTCGGCGGCGACACCGACACGATCGGCGCCATTGCGGGCGCCATAGCGGGTGCTGCGGCCGGGATGGCGAACCTCCCGGACGAGCACGTCCAAGAACTGAAAGGCATCGACCTGACATTCACCGAAGACCTGGCGCGTCGTCTGCTGACGCAGCGCAGCGTCCTCGTCGAGACGCCGAGCGGGCTCTGAGAATGGCGCGGCTCGTCCATATCGGCGGGGCGGTGATGGACTATGTCTATCGGGTTCCGCAGCTTCCCGAACGGGCGGCCGAGCTTCTCGCGACGAGCTTCGAGCGGCTTCCCGGCGGTGCCGTCAACATGATGGTGGCCGCCCGTCGGACAGGCCTTGCCACGGCGTGCGGCGGCGCCCTCGGCACCGGGCCCGACGGCGACAGGCTCCGGGCATTTCTCGCGGCCGAAGCGATCGACGTCCTTCTCCCTCCCGTTGAAGAGGCCGACAGCGGCAATTGCGTCGTCCTCATCACGCCGGATGCCGAACGGTCTTTCGTCTCCTTTCCGGGGGCCGAGGCGCGCATGGCGGATCTCGGCATGCTCAACGAGCACCTGTCGCCGGGGGATTACGTCGCCGTCAGCGGCTATGTCCTTTCCTATCCTGGAAGCCGTGACGCCGTGCTTTCTCTCGTCGAAGACCTCATGCCCGGCGTCTCCGTCGTTTTCGACCCGACGCCGGTCATCGCCGAAATTCCCGGAGAAATCCTCGATCGCATCCTGGCCTGCACAACGTGGCTGAGTGCGAACCGGCGCGAGATCGCGGCCATGACGCGGGCCGATGGATCGGGCGAGGATACATCGGCCCTGCTCGAAAACGCGATGCCTTGCGGCCAGGGCATCGTGCTTCGCGACGGCGAAAAGGGCGCCGAACTCATCCTGCGCGACGGGGTCCGCGAGACCGTGCCCGGCTTCGCCGTTGCGGCCGTCGACACAAACGGCGCCGGCGATACCCATGTCGGCGCCTTCGTCAGCGCTCTTTCCCGCGGCGCACGACCGGCCGAGGCCGTGCGCTACGCCAATGCGGCCTCGGCGATCAAGGTCACGCGGCGCGGCGGCGCATCCGGGCCGCACCACGACGAGATCATCGACTTCCTGTCCGCTGCGGACCAAGGCCGGCAAAGAACCGGCAAGACCACAATGGGTCACTGAACCGGCCACGACCGATCGAAAGGAAACATGCGATGAAAAGACATACGACGGCAATTCTTGCAGGGCTCGGACTTCTCGGGACAGCGCAAATGGCGACGGCAGCGGAACTGCACGTCCTCAACTGGAAAGGCTATGGCGCCGACGAGCCCTTTGCGACCGAAGCGTTCGAGAAGATGACGGGCGATACGGTCGTCAACGACTTCTTCAACTCCGAACAGGAGATGCTGACGAAGCTGAGGACCAATCCCGGCCTCTACGACGTGGTGATGATCAACGCCGCCTTCATGCAGCAGGCGCTCGACGAGGATCTGGTCCAGCCGATCGACACCGCGAAGATCGAGAATTACGGCGACATCGACGAGTCGACCGCCCAGTCGCCGATGCTCAACGTCGATGGCAACACCTATGGCGTGCCCTGGACCTGGGGCCTGACAACCATCGCCATCAACGACAAGGCCTTCGAGACGGCGCCGACGTCCATCAAGGAGATGTGGAAGGATGAGCACAAGGGGCGCGTGACCATCCGTGACGACGCCGTCGAGGCGATCCAGCTCGGAGCGCTGGCCACCGGCCAGAACATCAACGACGTCGAGGACATGGATGCCGTCAAGTCCTCACTGAGCGAGCTTCTGCCGAACATCCGCACATTCTGGTCATCGGAGAACGACTGGAATCAGATGATTGCCTCGAACCAGATCGATCTCGGCACCTACTGGTCCGGCTCCGCCGGCCGCGCGCAGACCAAGTTCAATCTGCCCGTCACCCTCGCCGTTCCCGAGGAAGGCGCGGTGGGCTGGCTCGACAGTTTCGCCATTTCGCAAGGCTCCGACAATGTCGAGAGTGCGCACAAGTTCATCAACTACATGCTCTCGCCCGAGTTCTACACCGAATGGGACGAGACGGTCGGCGCGCCGGTGTCGGCGAGCAGGCGGGCCGTGGCGGCCCTGCCGGAGGATGCGTTCAACCGCGCGGTCATGGGCACACCGGAGATCGCCGAGCGGGTCCAGTTCCAGGAGCCCATCACCGATGAGCAGCGCGAAGAATATCTGAAGCTCTGGCAGAGCCTCAAAGTCGGCGCGAACTAAGGCTCGACGCCCCGGCCGCCGGCAGACCGGTGGCCGGGGCGTTCCCATCAAAGCAAACCGCTCTTTCGACACCACGCCCGCAAGGGACGAGAACCATGGCGGCGACCATGACGCAAGAAAACGGGCTCAGGAAGGCATTTCCGCTGCTTCTTCCGGCCTATGCCTGGCTGACGCTGGCGATCTTCCTGCCCTTGTCGGCGATGGTCTATTTCTCGCTCCTGACCTCGATGTCGCCGAGCGAGCAATCCTCGTCCCTGACGCTGGAAAACTACGCGGCGTTCTTCTCCGATCCGCTCTACGTGACACTCCTCCTGCGCTCGCTGCGGCTCGGACTGGTCGTCACGCTGATCTGCATCCTCGTTGGTTTTCCTGCAGCCTATGTACTCGCGAAGATCTTCAAGGGCCGGGCGCGGGAAGCGATCTTCCTGCTCGTCATCCTGCCGTTCTGGAGCAATTCGCTGGTCCGCGTCTTTTCCTGGTCGATGGTTCTGCGCGAGGGCGGAATACTGGACACGGCCCTGAATTCCATTCTGCCCTTCGAGGTCACCTTCGACCTCATGTACTCCTATCCGGCCGTCGTTATCGGGCTCGTCCACTCCTACCTGCCCTACATGGTCCTGACCTGCTATCTCAGCCTTCAGGCCATCGATGATGCGCTGATAGAGGCCGCTCGTTCGCTCGGCGCGTCACGATTGACTACGCTCCGCCGCGTCGTCGCCCCCCTCGCCCTGCCGGGCGTTCTGGCTGGATCGGCCCTGATCTTCATTCCGGTCGTCGGCTCGTTCATGGAACCGCGCATTCTCGGCGGAAGGGGCGGGACGCTGTACGGCACGGTGATCGAGGATCAGTTCACCGCCGTCTACAACTGGCCCTTGGGTGCCGCTCTCTCCTTCATCCTTCTTGCCGTCGTGCTGGTCATCCTTCTCGTCTCGGCGCCGGTCCTGAGGAAAACCGCATGATCCGCACACCCGCCTTTCTGTCGGGGCTCGGCCGCTTTTACATCGGCCTCGTGCTCCTCTTCCTCTACCTGCCGCTCGCGATCATGGCGGCGATGTCCTTCAACGTCTCGCCCTTCTACCAACTGCCGTTCGAGGGGACGACCGAGTGGTATCTGGCCCTCAGCGGCAATGACTCGCTGATCGAGGCGAGCCTCAATTCGCTCAAGATCGCCGTCCTGACGACGATCATCGCAACGATTCTCGGCACGGCGGCCTCTCTGGCCCTGTTCCGCTACGATTTTGCCGGCAAGCGCGTGATCCAGTCGCTTCTGTTCCCGCCGATCGCCATCCCCTGGCTGATCTCGGGAACCGCGATGCTGATCTTCTTCTTCGGGACGGGGATCGGGCGAGGCCTTCACGCGATCCTGCTCGGTCACGTCGCGCTCGCCCTGCCCTATGTCATCATCGTCGTCTCGGCGCGCCTTGCGACATTCTCGCGGGACCTCGAAGACGCCGCAGCCTCCCTCGGCGCATCAAGCTGGCAGACCACCTGGAAGGTCACCCTGCCCTGCATCGCGCCCGGCATCGTCGCCGGCGCTCTCTTCGCCTTCGCCGTGTCGTTCGACCAGTTCGTCATTTCGTATTTCCTCGCGACGCCCGGTCAGACGACCTTGCCGGTCGAAATCTACGCGGCGATCCGAAAGGGCTTCACCCCCGAAATCAATGCCGTCTCGACGATCATCATCCTGTTCTCGATGGGCCTGATGCTCGTGGTGTCGAGATTCTTCCGCTTTGGAGGCAGTCAGTAATGGCCCGAGTCGAAGTTCGAAACGTCTCCCTCACCTTCGGCGCCCACAAGGCCGTCGACGATGTCTCGATCTCGTTCGAAGACGGCGGCTTCTATGCGCTGCTCGGCCCGTCCGGTTCAGGGAAAACGACGCTACTGCGCATGATCGCCGGCTTCGAGTTTCCCGACGAGGGCTCGATCCACATCGGCGGCGAAGCGGTCGAGAGCGTGCCGGTGAACAAGCGGCGGATCGGCATGGTCTTCCAGAACTATGCGCTGTTTCCCAATATGAGCGTCGCGGGCAATGTCGCCTTCGGCCTTCAGGTGCGCGGGGAAAAAGGCGAGACGGTTCGGCGGGATGTGGCCGACGCGCTGGAGCTTGTCCAGCTCGGTCATCTCGCGGATCGGCGGCCGCACCAGCTTTCCGGCGGACAGCGCCAGCGGGTTGCCCTGGCACGCGCCATCGTCACGAAACCGCGCGTCCTGCTCCTCGACGAGCCGCTGTCGGCCCTCGACAAGGCGCTACGCACCGACATGCAGGTGGAGCTGAAGCGCATTCAGCGGGAAGTCGGCGTCACCACGATCTTCGTCACCCACGACCAGGACGAGGCGTTGTCGATCTCCGATCGGATCGGGATTCTGAACAACGGCCGGATCGTCCAGGAGGGTGCGCCGGAAGAGATATACGACCGGCCGAAGAGCGAATTCGCGGCAACCTTCCTCGGAGACGCAAACATCTTTGCCGGCACCTTCGACGGTACACGTCTGCGCCTCCAAAACGGTGAGGCCATCGACCTGCCCTCAGACGCACGCCCCGCCAATGGCGACCTCAGACTGGCCATCCGTCCGGAGCGGGTTCGGCTCGTCCCGTCCGCCGCACTGGCCGAGTCCGGTTCCAGCCAAAGCTCCAGCCACCTTGCCGGTACGATCACGCGCCGGATGTTCTCCGGCAGCCAGAGCACGTACTTGGTCGAAAGCGGCGGACAGGAATACAAGGCGATCGTCATGCGCGGGAACGCTGGCGAGCTGGAAGTCGGAACTCCGGTCGCGATGCAATGGGATCGCAGCGACCTCATCGTGCTTTGAAGGGGGGTACCCTCACTGAACACCTCGGGCCGTGACATTCTGGGTGCGGGACTCTTTGAGGAACCTGCCCCTCGAACATCCCATCGGCTCGGCTCCCTCAGCCCTGACCGATGTCCGCGATCTTGCGCAAGGTGTGGAGAAGCGCGAGGCGCTCGGCCGGATTGAGGGGCCCGAGCGTGTCCTCGCTCGCCTTGATCGCGCAGGGCGTCATAGACCGGAGTGCATCCCGCCCCTCCTTGGTGATCGTGATAATGACCTTGCGCCCGTCGTCCGGATCCTTTGACAGCGCAATCAGCCCGCGGGCCTTGAGGCGCTCAACTATTCCCCGGATCGTCGCCTGATCGACTCCCGTCGCCTTCACCAGTTCGGCCTGGGATCGGCTAACGCCATCGTCCAGTGCGCAGAGCGTCGAAAACTGCACTGCCGTCAGGTTCTCGATGGCGGCATTGCTCTGGAAGATCGCCAGATGCCGTTGGTAGGCACGGCGCAGCAGATAGCCGACTTGCTCGGTGAACACGTAATCCATGGTGCCCGTCAGGGACCGGCCCGATTCCGCCGCCCGCGAGATCACCCCGTCCGGCTGCTTCTCGTCGAGAGCTTCTGCGCTGTCTGAGGAAGTCTCGCTTTCCGGCTCCCCCGGGTGCCCGTATCTTGACCCGTTCGGATCGTTTGGTGGCGGCCCCTTCATGCTGCCTTGCCTCCATGAACCCGCGAAGCGATCCGAACGCCGACAAGGACAGGGAATCCCCTGCTCTCGAAGCAGGACTTCATGGCTCGACGCTTTCGAGCGCACCGACCTTTCGCGTCCGGGCAAGGACTAGATAGACCACGGGAGCTGCCATGGCGACGCCGACGACCGAAATGAGATAGCTCGGCGTGAACATCATGAGTCCGCCAACGAAGACCAGCGCCCTCTCGCCTCGCCCGAGACTGCGGCGCAGGAAACCTTCGGCCCCGATCGCGAGGAATATCGTTCCGAGGCAGACGGTAGTGATCTGGACGATCGTGTTCATCTCGAAGCCCGGAGCCAGAATGCTCGGCGCATAGACGAAGGCGAAGGGAAGCACGAAGGCCGCCAGCGCGAGCTTGCAGGCGCTGAGCGCGATGCCGATCGGATTGGCATCCGAAATCGCCGCCGCGGCATAGGCCGCCACCGCGACCGGCGGGGTCATGGCGGACAGCACCGCGAAATACATCAGGAAGAGATGCGCGTTCAGAAGCGGGATCTGGAAGTCGCTGACGAGCGTGGGCCCGATCAGCACCGCCGCCAGGACGTAAGCGCTGGGTGTCGGCATGCCGAGACCGAGAAGGATCGTCACCGCAGCGCTCAGAAGCAGCGCGATCGCCATGTTGTCGCCGGCAAGAGCGAAGGTGATGTAGGAGAATTTCATGGCGAGACCGGTCATCGTGATGCCGCCGATGACGAGGCCGGCCGCCGCGCAGGCGCCGGTCACGCCGAGCATGCGGATCGTGGTCGCCGCAAGCCCGTCATAGATGCCGACCGGACCGAGCCGGTGCCCGGCGCGAAACCACGAGGCGACGACGACGGACACCGTCGCGAAAACCGCAACCCTGGTCGGCGAATAGCCCTGCAGCAGCGCAATGACGAGGACGACGAGCGGGACGATGTAGACCCAGCCCTCGCGCAACGTCGTCCATAGCGACGGCACCTCTTCGCTCGAAAGAGCGGTCAGGGCCAGGCGCTCGGAGCGCAGATGCACCTGCAACATGATGCAGGCGTAGTAGAGGATCGCCGGGATGATCGAGGCGACGACGATGGTGACGTAGCTGATCCCCGTATATTCCGCCATGATGAAGGCCGCCGAGCCCATCACCGGTGGCAGAATGCTTCCGCCGGTCGAAGCGGCGACCTCGACGGCCGAGGCGAGGCGCGGCGAATAGCTGAGCCGCTTCATCATCGGGATGGTGATCGAACCGGTGGTGACGACGTCGGAGGTCGGGCTGCCGGACATGGTGCCGAACAGCGCCGAGGAGATGACGGCGATCTTCGCCGGGCCGCCATGGGAGCGCCCTGCGATCGCCGCGGCAACGCGGAAGAAGAACTCGCCACCGCCGGCCTTCTCCAGAAACGTGCCGAACATCACGAACAGGAACACATAGGTCGCGGCGACGCGCACCGGGACGCCGAACAGGCCGTCGCCGGTAAAGACATTCACGTCGAGGAAGTGATTGAGGCTGATGTAGCCGTGGCTCAGCGGGCCGGAAATCAGGTGACCGAAGAGGTTGTAGGCCGTGAATGCGACGACGATCAGCATCAGGAACAGACCGACGGTCCGTCGGGTGATTTCCAGAGCCAGCAGCACGATCGCCAGCGCAGCCGCCATCTGGACCGTCGTCAGCGGCAGGAAAAGGCTGATGCGGGTCGCGATGACCTCGGTCTGGGAGATGAAATAGACGGCGGTCACCAGACTGATCGCCACCAGGATCCAGTCGTACCAGGGAACCGTCCTCTCGCTCGCCGAGCGGCCGGCGCGCACCATGATGAAGGACGGCGGCAGGATGAGGCAGAGAAACACTGCCGTTGCGGCCAGAGCGTCGACCCGGGCGAATGTCGTTTCCCACAGCACCCACAGCCCCACGGCCGCTGCATAAGCCTTGACGGCCATCGCCAGCGGACCCGCAAGGTCACGACGCCCGCCGACATTGAACAGGCTGTTGAAGAACCCCATCATGGCGGTCGACTCCGGGAGAAACCTGCTCGCCCAGGCGAGCGGGTGGCGCGAAAAGGATCGTAGCGGCTTCGGACGGCGAACCTGCGCCGCCGCCCGAAAGTTGCGGCGGAACCTTATTCAGCGGCCGCCTTGTAGGCTGCGAGGGCGCCCTCGTGATAGGGAAGTCCCTTGGCGGACTGCATCACCTCGGGCGTCAGCGCCTTCATCGAAGAGTGCACGTTCTGCAGTTCGGCGATGTGGTCGAGCAGCGCCTTGGTCAGGTTCTCGACCTCTTCCGGCGAATCCGACTTCGGCACGATCAGCGCCGCCTGGGCACCGAATGTCTTGATCTCCTCTTCCTGCCAGTCATAGCTGCCGGCCGGGATCGTGTAGGGCACCGAACCGTAGGTCTCGCTCATGTAGGCGATGACGTCGTCCGGCACCGAGAGAAGGCGAAGGTCGACGCTTTCGGCGATCGAGCCGATCGAGCCCGTGCCGATGAACATGGCGTTGGTCCAGATGTCGCCGCGCCCGTCCTTCATCAGTTCCTCGGCGGTCTGGGAACCCTGATACTGGATCGACCCGCCATTCGACTCGATGTCCGAGAAGGTGATGCCGAGCTTGTCCAGCGAGGCCTCGGCGAGGATGCTCGGCAGAATGCCCTTCTTGTTGACGATGAGATTGACGGGCGTGCCCTTCATGTCGGCGATGGAGGAGATGCTGTGCTCCTCGGCGAAGTCCTCGTCCATCAGCCACTGCATCGGCGCCCAGTTGTAGAGGACGGCGACGACGGCGAAGTCCGACATCGGCTCCTGGAAGGGGGTCTCGCCCTTCGAGGCGATCACCGCCTCGCCCAGATGGACGATCGACATGTCGCAATTGCCCTGCGCCATCTGGACGATGTTGGCAAAACCGCCGCTCGAGGTCTGATAGGTCACCGTCGAGTCGGGCTCTTCCTGCTTGACCGCAGCGTCGACACCGGCGCCAAGCAGGGCCCACAGGCCGCCGGGGCTCGCACCGCACAGCGTATAGTTTTCCGCCTTGGCGCTGGTCGCCGAGAAGCCGGCCGCAAGGATGCCTGCGAACACGGCCGAGGACTTCAGAATAGACTTTGGCATGTCGATGAACTCTTCCTGTTGGTGGAGTGACGGCAGACGAGGCATTGCGAGGGAGGCCTCTGCGGCGGGTCGATGCCGCAGATTCTCGTCATGTCACGGTCGGGGCTGGCGGTGCCTCCCTTGGGTCGATGGGAATGTGCGACGGCCTGATGCCGCTTGATGAAAGGGTGATGCCGGTCTCCGGCGTGGCGGCGGCGACGGCCCGCTCGAGACTGGCGACGCTGCCGGAATGGATCATGAAGAGCGGATCGCCTTTGAAGACCTCGTGACCAGGCCCGACCTTCAGATCAACGCCCGCCGACTTGTCGTGAGGGGCGCCGGCACGCCGTGCGATGCCCGCGATATGCCAACCGTCGACCGCCTCGACCATCCCGTCGCGCGGCGCCGCGATAGTCCTGGTGAACGGTCCCGGCATGATCGGGCTGTGAGCACCCTGCGCGGCGGCGATCTCATCGAGCTTTGCTCTGGCCCGCCCCGAGACGAGGATCTCCTCGGCCGTCCTGCGCGCCTCGGCATGGCTGCCGTGCTCGGGTGAAAAGCTGAGGATCTGACTGGCGAAGAACAGCGCCTTGTTTCGGAGATCGGCAGGCGCGTCCGGCGCGTTATCGAGCACCTTCATCACGTCGCGCAATTCCAGCGCGGGTCCGATTCCGTTGCCGATCGCATTGCCGCCATCGGTGGCGAACGCCCGCACCGTCATGCCGAGACCCGCACCCACACGCTCGAAGATCCGGCCCAACTCGTCGGCCTCGGCCCTCGTCTTCAGCTTGGCATTTGGCCCGTAGGGCATGTCGATGACCACATGGGTCGATCCGGCAGTCCACTTCTTCGACAGGATCGAGGCAACCGACCAGGTGTTGCTGTCGAGGGCGAGCGGTCGCGTGATGGCATTGACCACATCGTCGAGCACGGAATGATTGAGCCGCCCGTTCCAGGCGATGCACCCGCCTGTCTCGCGCACGACGCGATCGACATCCGCAAAGGACAGATCGATCCTGCACAGCGCTTCCATCACGTCGGCCGTACCGGATGCCGAGGTGATGGCACGCGAGGAGGTCTTCGGCATCAGGAGCCCTGCCGCAGCGACGATCGGCACGACGATGAGGGTGATGCGGCTTCCCGGGATACCACCGAGCGAATGCTTGTCGACGACGCTGGGCGAGCCCCAGTCGATGCGCGGTCCGAACCGGCACCGCGCCTTCGCGACTGCGATCGCTTCCTCGTCGTCGAGAGACTGGATCGCCTTGAGAAGAAAGGCGGCCGTCTCGCCATCAGGATATCGACCGTCGACGATATCGCCGAACAGGGTCTCGTAATCGTCGGCGCGCAGCCTCTCGCCGGCGATCTTGCGCCGCAGGATCTTCCGGCTGCTCGGAGAGGGCGTGCGCGCGACCGAGACGAGCGAACCGTTTCCGACGCCCAAGGCCTCGAAGACTTCACGCGACAGGCCGATCTCATCGGGGCGAAGCATGTCGCAGGGCTCGACGAGATCGAGCTCGGCCCGGACCGCACCCGTGCCGGCATGGGTGATCTCGATCCGTCCCTCACCCGCCAGGGCCGCCGCATCGACCAGCGGGTTGTCCTCGCGAAGATAAGCCATCCGCCGCCGGGCCGAGGCGATCGGAACGCGTTTGAGGAAGAGCCGCGACGCATGATGATCGAGCGCTGCGACGTGACGGGTCACCGCTTCGTCGAGAGCGGTATCGTTGACCACCGTCACGACATCCAGGTTCGACGGCAGCGGCTCGACGGTGCGGGCAAGCCGCTGCTCGATCTCCTCGGCGCTCTCGCGACCGCGGGCCATGAGCCGCTCGCGGATAATGGCGGGAGGCGCGGTGATCTCCACGATCACGAAGCGGTCGACGATGCCCGCAAGGTCCGGGATCGCGCCACGCGAGCCATTGGCGATGACGTTCCGTCCGGCCTTGAGATCATCGAGAATGCCGATCGGCAACCCGTAGCGAAGCCCGTGGGCTTGCCAGTGATGGAGGAAACGGCCGTCCTCCACCATCGCGGCAAAGGTTTCATCATTGACCGGCTGGTGGTCCTCGCCAATCCCGGCGGGCCGCGTGATCATCCGACGAACCTGGACGTATCGACCGGAGGGGCCGAGGGCCTTCATGCCCTCGGAAATCAGCGTGTCTTTGCCGACTCCACTCGGGCCCACGACGTAAAAGAGGGTTCCGGTCTGCATCGCGCGACTCCGGCCTCGTTGTCGCTCAGGCAGCGTCATCGAGCCCGATATCGACGGCCGGCGCCGATTGGAACGGCCTGCTGGTCGACACGAAGTCGACACCGGTTTCGGCCTTGCCGGCGATCGTATCGAGGCGGATGCCGCCGGATGCCTCGAGCAATGCCCGGCCCGCGACAAGTTCGACGGCCTCGGCCATCGCCGCGTTTTCCATGTTGTCGAGCATGATGACGTCGGCGCCGGCGTCGAGCGCCTCGCGAACCTGCTCGATCCGGTCGCACTCGACTTCGATCTTGGTCAGGGCCGGAAGTTGCTTGCGGGCCATCTCGACAGCCTTGGCGATGCTGCCGCAGACCGAGATGTGATTGTCCTTGAGCATCACGCCGCTATCGAGGCCAAGCCGGTGGTTCAGCGCCCCGCCGCAGACGGCCGCGTGCTTTTCGAGCATGCGAAGTCCAGGCGTCGTCTTGCGCGTATCCAGCAGACGGGCCTTGGTGTGGGCAATGGCGTCGACGTATTTTGCCGTTTCCGTCGCAATGCCGGAAAGACGCTGGACGATGTTCAGAGCGGTGCGCTCGGCGGTCAGCAGCGCCTGGCCGGGACCAGAGACGACGAGCAGCACCGCGCCCTTTTCCACCCGATCGCCGTCATGGGCGCGCACCTTGACCTCGCATTCCGGTTCGTAGTGGCGAAAGACCTCGGCCGCGACCTCGACACCGGCGAGGGTCATCGGTTCGCGGGCATTCATGTAGAAGGTCGTGCGCGACGTGGGATCGACCATCAACTGAGCGGTCAGGTCAAAGCAGCCGATGTCTTCGATGAGCCACTGATCGATAAGCTTTCGCGCGACAAAACGATCATACATTCAGCAGGACTCCGAGACATTCGTTCGAGGAGACAAAGGGTTCCGCGACGCCAGCTCAAGTCGTCGCGAAGCAATGAAGGATTTGCCCTGGCAGGCAATCGCAAATGTTGCACCGCAAAACACAAACGCGCCGCGATCTACAGTGACTACGCTATTAGTTCACAGTCATATGAAAACGGCAAGTGCGTTTTTTGACCAAATTTTTGTCTGGTGTGCGAAAAATCCGCTCGGAAAGCCCATTATTCAACCATCTACGACTTGAAGCTGCAGAATGCGATTGGAACCTTCAGAGCGTATACGCTTCTTTTTTGGATGTGCCCTGTTGAATTTGCCCAAGGCCGATATGTGACCGGATCGTCGGCTGCCGCCGGAACCCGCTCACCGGCGGCACCAGCGAGGTCAAAGGCAAGGCAAAGGTTGGAATCGGTCGACGAAGACCGTAACCCTGCATTCGGCTGCTCGTCGCCGCGGCGAGTCCGAATTCGATGGAAAGGACCGCGATGCAGACCGTCTTCATCAGCAGTTGGGCGGAGCTACAGAAGCATCTGTTCGGTGACATGTGGGACGGCGATCTCGGTCGCTTCCGTTCCCCGTTCCTCTTCCGCGGCGTCGGCCAGGGGGAGTACGATCTCATCCCTTCTCTGAAGCGCCTGGGCGGGCGCTACTGGGAACTGGAAAGACACGTGCTCCGGAATTTCCGCAAATACGCGCATCGCAGCATGGTGCCCCATGACGACGACTGGAACTGGCTGGCGCTCGGCCAGCATCATGGCCTGCCGACCCGTCTCCTGGACTGGACCTACTCGCCCTACGTCGCGCTCCATTTTGCGACGGCGCAAGTCTCGCTCTACGACCGGGACGGCGCCATCATCATGGCGGACTACCGGCGCATCGCCCAGTCTTTACCAGAGGGGCTCAGGGATCTCTTGACGCGGGACGGCTCGCACGTCCTGACCGCGGAGCTCCTGCGGGAATACAGCAGCTCCCTACAGGAACTCGACCAGAAGTCGGAGCGGCACGGTGCGGAATGGGTCTGCTTCTTCGAGCCGCCTTCGCTCGACGACCGGATCACGAACCAGTTCGCCGTGTTTTCGATGACCTCGACCGCGACGCTGGACCTTGCAGCCTGGCTCGCCGCCCGGCCGCAACTCGCCCGCAAGCTCGTCATCGACCATCGGCTCAAATGGGAGATCCGCGACAAGCTCGACCAGGCAAACGTCACCGAACGGGTGCTGTTTCCGGGGCTGGACGGGCTCAGCCGTTGGCTCGCGCGTCACTATATGAGCCCGGAAAACGCCCATCTGCGCGCCAACGATGCGGGCTGGAGCGCACAACAGCAAATCCCGCCCAACCAGGATTGATCGGGCGGGATCGCATATGTGCATGATTGCGGATCTGGACGCCGTCTGCGGAACGACGGTTTCTCCGCAGACGGGACCGAAACGATGCCGTCAGCCGAGAGCGACGGTCATCGGATCATAGGCGTAGACCCAGGCCGGATCTTCCGGCTCTTTCAGCCACGTATTGGCGTTGGAAATCGTCTGGACCTTGGTGGCGCGCTCGCGTCGCACCGCCTCGTACATCCGGAACGCGTCCGCATACTGCGTCGTGCCGGTTTCGGAGAGACAGCGCGTCAGAACGGCAGCGTCTTCGATCGCCATGCAGGCGCCCTGGGCCATGTGCGGGCGCATCGGATGGCAGGCGTCCCCCAGAAGGCAAAGGCGGCCGCGGCTCCAAAGGTTGAGCGGATCGCGGTTCCAGAAGGGCCACTTCGTGACCTCCTCCGTCGCCGCGATCAGGGCGTTCACCTCGGGATGCGAATTGCCGAAGATCGCCTCCATCTCCTCGCGCGAAGAGTCCACGAAGGCGGCGTCGTGTTCCCAGCCATCAACCGGAACGCCGGTGACGTAGTAGTATTCTGAGCCGTCGCCCTTGGTCTTGTAGGCCATGATGTGGCGGGACGCTTCCCACCACCATTTGACGCAAGCCTCGAACTCGAGACCCGAGGCGCGCAACTTGTCCACATTGACCAGCGCGCGATGGCCGATCCAGCCGGAGAAGCGCGGCTTTTCGGGACCGAGCAGCTTCTCGCGGATTGCGGAATTGATGCCGTCGGCACCGATCACCAGCCCGGCCGAAACTTTCTGACCGTTCTCGAAGGTGAGAAGCACGTCGTTGTCGCGTTCGAGAATGTCGACGAGCTTGAAGCCGAAATGCACCCGATCCTGCGGCAGCGCCTCGATCTGCACGGCATGCATGTCGCCGCGATGGATGGTGATGTAGGGGGCGCCATATTCCTTCTTGGCAAAGTCGCCGAGACGGATTTTCGACAGATATTCGCCGGTGTTGCCATCGCGCGAGAACCAGAAATCCGGATGCGAGCCGATCTCGGCGAGTCTGTCTTCAAGGCCGATCTCGCGAAAGATCTTCATCACATTCGGCCCGATATGGATGCCCGCCCCAAGCCGCGTGAACTCCGGCGCCTGCTCGAAGGTGTGAACGGAAAAGCCCGCCTGGTCGAGGAGCGCCATGGCTGCGGCACCGCCGAGCCCTGCGCCAATGACCGCGATGTCGACCGATTCGATGGAAGTCATAACCCTGTCCTGTCGCTGTAATTCATTTGTATACTAACAATTATCCCGAGACTGTAAACCCCGTCGGTGTCCACCAGACACGGCCCCGGAGGTCGGTCCCGCCAGCAAGCTTCATGGTGCGGCCGCCCCGTAACGGGCCCGAACGTAGCGCGCAAGCGCGTCGATCTGAGCTTCGGTGAGTTCCTTGCCGAAACCCGGCATGTCGCGGGTCTTCAGGTTCAAGGGTGCTTCGATGCCCTCGCGGATGACGGTGCGCAGGGCTTCGTCGTTCTGCGATCGCACCGCCGGACTGCGTGACAGCGGCACCTGAGCGGCGGTCGCGAGACCACCGATCGCCGGCTCATGGCAAACGGCACAAGCGCTTTCGAACAGCCGATGCACGCCGTCCAGAGGGGGCGCTTCGGTCGCGGGATCGTCGGGAGACGCCACGGCGGCAGCGGCATTGACGGGCAAGGCCTCCGCCTGACCCGTTTGCATCGAGGCGAGATAGGTCGCCATGGCCCGAATGTCGGAATCGGGCAGTTCCCTGAGATTGGAAACGACCTCGGCCATCGGACCGGCCGCCGCGGCGAGATCGCCAGCGACCCCCGTTCTCAGATACTGATAGAAGCTCTCTTCGCTCCAGCCGAAGCTCGCGGCCTTCTCTCCCGCGATGGCCGGCGCGTACCACCCTTTGACCGGCGCTCCGGACAGCGCGGCCGCCCCGCCCTTCTCGGCCCCGAGCGCGTTGCGCGGCGAGTGGCAGGCGCTGCAATGGCCGGTCGCCTGGACCAGATAGCGTCCGCGGTTCCAGGCGGGGCTCTTCTCCGCGTCGGGCGCGAGTTGCGTCTCGTCGTGATAGACGGCCTTCCAGACGGCGTTGAGCGGCCGCAGATTGAAGGGCACCGCCATCGCGGCCTTCGGCGTTTCCTGCTCGACGGGTTCCAGGGTCTGAAGAAAGGCGTAGAGAGCGAACATGTCGTCGCCGCTCATCTTGGCAAAGGACGTGTAGGGAAAGGCCGGATAGAGGCTGGTGCCATCCCGCGAGACGCCCTTGCGCATGGCTCGGTCGAAGGCCGCAAAACTCCATTCGCCGAGCCCCGTCTTCGGATCCGGCGTGATATTGGACGTATAGATCGTGCCGAAGGGGGTTTCCATGGCAAGGCCGCCGGCATTCGCCGCACCGCCCTTGACGGTGTGGCAGTCGGCGCAGTTGCCGGCGGCAAAGACCTCCCTGCCTCTGGCGAGAATGTCCGAAGAAAAGCTGGATGCTTGCGGGGCTGCCGCGGGCGGGATCGCGCGATGGATGGGCAGCGCCAGCGCTCCCGCGGTCAGCGAGCCGCCAAGCAAGGCCGCCAGACCGAACCTCTTCGAAAGCCCCTTGCCCCCCAGCCTGTCACGCCAACCGGTCTTCGCTACGGGACCGACGAGAGCGGGCCGGGACGCCGAGATTCCCAGCGCTGCCCGCATCTTCTCCGGCGTGAACGGCGCCTCGCGCATGCGCACGCCGGTCGCGTCGAAGATCGCATTGGCGATGGCTGCCGCCGCCGGTACCGCCGCGCTCTCGCCGACACCGAGTGCCGGATCGCCCGATCGTTCGACCAGCATGGTCTCGATCGCCGGCGCCTCGGGAAAGGTCTGCAGCGGATAGGTCGCCCAGCTCTTCGGCGTGACGGCGATCTCGTCGAAACTGAGTTCTTCCTTGAGAACGCGGCTGGCGGTCTGGTTGACGTTGCCATGGATCTGGTGGCGCACGCCGTCGGGATTGATGACGAGGCCCTGATCCTGGGCGACGAAGACACGGGTCAGCGAGACCTCGCCCGTCTCCATGTCGACCGCGACATCGCAGACCCAGGCCGAAGCCGCTGCCGCCGTTCCGGGAAATGCGCCATGGACATAGGTCGCGAAGGCAAAGCCCTGGCCGTAGGCCATGCGCCCCTCGCGCCGCTTTCGCGGTTCGCTGCGCTCTTCCCAGCCGCCCCGTTCGGCGCATTCGCGAATGAGATGCGCGGTGCGCGGATCGTCGATGTGGTCAAGCCGGAAGGCGACAGGGTCTCTCCCCGCCGCAAAGGCCAATTCGTCGACGAAGCATTCATGGGCGAAGGTGTTCGGCAGAGCCGAGACGCCGCGCATCCAGGCGGCGCGCACGATCGGCGCCATGTCGTGAACGGTGATCGCCTTGTGGGGGATGGCGTAGGGCGGGATGATCGTCCTGTCGCCCATATCCGATGGCCGCGGCTCGGGCGTGATCCGGCCGGTGAGAAGCAGGGCAAGGTTGGGCCCGCGATTGGAGGGATACCAGCTGTCCATGCTGTAGGCGTGGAAGCGGCCGCCCAGCAGTCCGCCCTCGACGTCCATCACCTGAGCCGCACCCTTCGGTTCCCAGAGATGTTCCTGCGTGCGCGTGAGCTGGACCCGCACCGGACGGCCGACGGCCTGCGACAGCAGCAGCGCATCGCCGCAGACGTCGTCGGCGCAATTGCGGCCATAGCAGCCGGCGGCCTGATAGCGACGAATGTCGATCAGGGTCTCGTCGATCTGCATCAGATTGGCGAGGTCGGCGCGCAGCATGTGCGGGTTCTGCGTGCCCGACCAGACGATCGGCTCGCCCGCATTCCAGTCGGCGATGGAGCAGGACGGGCCGATCGAGCCGTGCATGTGATAGGGCCAGACGTAGCTGCGCGTCAGCCGGACGTCGCACTCGCCGATGCCCCGCGCGAAATCGCCGGTGCTGTCACAGTTGCGCGGCGTCGCGGGCTGGCTTCTGACGGTATCGGCGATACTCGTCATGTCCGGCAGATCCGGCGGCATCAGCCATTCCACCGGCAGCGCCTCGGCGATCGCCTCCGCCTGGTCGGCCCGCTCCGCGACCACGCCGAGGAAGTCGCCCCGGTGCACCACGGCAACGAAACCCGGCATGTGGCCCACGGCGGCCTCGTCGAAGGACACCAGGCTCTTGCCAATGAAGGCACCACTGTCGCGGCCGGCATAGGGCGGACGGATCACATGGCCGTGGAGCATCCCCTCGACGAAGACGTCGTGGACATAAGGATAGCGACCGGTCACCTTCGCCGGCAGGTCCACGCGCGCCGCCGACTGGCCGACGATCTTGTAGTCCTTCGGATTCTTTACCGGCGTTTCGGTGTCGAGCCTGAGGGCGATCTCCTCGCCGGCGATCAGGCTCTCATAGGGGACATGCGTGTCCTTCCAGCGCACCTCGCCATCTTCGAGGGTCACCCGCGCCGCCGGCGCATTCAGACGCCGCGCGCCCCGGATCGCGAGTTCCCGGCGGATCTGGGCGCTTGCATGGCGGAGCGGTACAGCGGTGATCTGAATGGTTTCCGAGGCGATTGTCGGGCCCTGGTTCGGCGTCTTTTCCGTGTCGCCGAGCACCATGCGGACCCGATCCAGCGGCAGATCGAGTTCCTCCGCGACGATCTGCGACAAGGCGGTTTCTATGCCCGTCCCGAGGTCGACATGACCGTTGAAGCCGATGGCGACTCCGGACGTGTCGAAGGAAAGAAAGACTTCCCGCGGGCCGGCCTCGTCGCGAAAGACCAGTATGCGCCCGTAATCGCCGCTCACGCGGAGGCTCCTTCGCCCGCAGAAGACGTTCCGTCGGGGCTCGTCTGCGCTTGCGCCTCTTCACGCATTAGCTCGGCAGCGCGCATCACGGAGGCGACGATTTCCTTGTGGGTTCCACAGCGACAGAGATTGTGGCGCAGGGCCGCTCGCACATCCCCTTCGTCCGGATTCGGGTTTTCCCTGAGAAGCGCGATCGCCGTCATCACCATCCCGTTGAGGCAATAGCCGCACTGGGCACCGACCGCTTCGACGAAGCCCCTTTGAACCGGATGGAGTTCGCCGGTCTGCGCGTGTGCAAGGCCTTCGAGCGTCGTGATCGCAGCGCCATTGGCCTTGGCGGCACGCATTACGCAGCTTCTGGCCGGCGCCCCGTCGATCAAAACCGTGCAGGAGCCGCACTGAGCCAAGCCGCAGCCATATTTCGGACTGGTGATCGCGAGATCGGATCTCAGCACGTCGAGGAGCGTCCGGTGCGCGTCGACGACAAGCGTCTGAGGCCTGCCGTTCATGAGGATCTCGATCGAACAATCCATTCTGGAGCGTCACCCTGCCGGTTGCTTTCCGCCGCGTGGAGCCGAATTTGGTACCAAATTTCACTTGTATACAAACGAATTCTCGATGAAAACCCTTCCAAGGCCGTTTCGGCGAAGTGCCGGTACGCATGCAACGGAAGGCCTGCTTGCCGGCCATCCCCGAACGTGGCAACCAGCGCACCGGAACAAGATCAAGAAAAGGGCCTGAGAGCGTGGCAGACGGCAGTGGTGGAGAGGAACCGTTTCTTGGCTACGTGCTTGACGAGCAGATCGGCTTCCTTCTGCGCAAGGCCTATCAGCGGCACATGACGATTTTCGCCAAGTCGATGATCGGCGGGCTCACGCCCACCCAGTTTTCGACCCTGTTCCGACTCTTCGCCGAACCGGGACCGATCTCCCAGAATGCGCTGGGACGGCTCGTCGCCATGGATGCGGCCACCACCAAGGGCGTGATCTCGCGACTGGAGAAGCACGGACTCGTCACGACCGAACGCGATCCCGACGACAAGCGCCGCTATCTGCTGCATTCGACGGAAAAGGGCCGCGCGCTGATCCGTGAGGCGATCCCGGTGGTGAAGGGCATTACCGAAACGACGCTCGAACCCCTCACCCAGTCCGAGCGCGAGACGCTTCTGCGTCTCCTCGCCAAACTGGCCTGAGCATATCGAGCCCAACGGACGCGAAGGCTCCTCCTGTTCGGATTTCGCCCCACCCCGAGAGTGCCGATTGAGTGGTGGCGGTGGTGCCGGACGCCCGACCCAGACCTGATCGACTTGCCTAAAAATCGTGCAACCGCCCGCGGAGCGCGCGACTGAGGCGTGCAGCCAAGCCTATAGGCCGCTGAAATCACTGAATTTCCAAAAAACTCGCCCGAAGAACTTGTTTCTATACAAACAATTGTCATACCATGGGGACCATCAAATGAATGAGGTTTCGCCCATGGCAACGATCCGCATCGGCCAGATCGTCCCCAGTTCCAATGTCACGATGGAGACGGAAATTCCCGCTCTCCTGCGTCTGCGCGAGACGGTCGCGCCGGAGCGTTTCACGTACCACTCGTCGCGCATGCGCATGAAGCACGTGACCAAGGATGAACTGGCCGCCATGGATGGTCAGAGCGACCGCTGTGCGCTGGAACTGTCCGACGCTCGCGTCGACGTGATGGGCTATGCCTGCCTTGTCGCCATCATGTCGATGGGCCATGGCTATCACAACGAGTCGGCCAAGCGGCTGCACCAGGTGACGGTCGACAACGGCAATCCGGCTCCGGTGGTGACCTCCGCCGGCGCGCTTTGCGAGGGCATCAAGGCGGTCGGCGCAAAGAAGGTCGCCGTCGTCGCCCCGTATATGAAGCCGCTGACCGCCATGGTCGTCGACTATATCGCCAATGAGGGCATCGAGGTCTCGACCTCCCGTGCGCTGGAGATCTCCGACAATCTCGCCGTCGCGGCCCACGACACCGCGAAGCTTCCCGGCATCGTGTCCGAGCTCGAAGTCGGCGACGTCGATGCGATCGTCCTTTCGGCCTGCGTCCAGATGCCCTCGCTTGCCGCCGTTTCGATGGTTGAAGCGATGACCGGCAAGCCGGTCCTCACCGCCGCGATCGCAACGACCTGGTCGATGCTCAAGGCGCTCGACCTCGACACCCGTGTGCCAGGCGGCGGGACGCTGCTCTCGGGGCTCTACTGAGCCGCGACCGCGACGAAATGATTGAAGGAGGAACGAAAATGGCCCTCGGCTACAACGTTCACGCCAACGGAATTCGCCAGCACCTGATCCACTATCCGGGCAGCGGACCGACCATGTTGCTCATCCCTGGCATCACCTCGCCGGCGATCACCTGGGGCTTCGTCGCCGAAAGGCTGGCCGAGCGCTTCGACGTCCATGTGCTCGACGTGCGCGGCCGCGGCCTCTCCCAGGCCGGCGAGCTCGACTATTCGCTGGATGCCATGGCCAGGGACGCGATCGAGGTTTCCAAGGCCGCCGGCCTCGGCAAGCCGATCCTGCTTGGCCATTCCATGGGTGCACGGAACGCCATCCGTGCAGCGCGCCTTGCCCCCGATGCCTTTGCAGGTCTCGTCCTGGTCGATCCGCCGGTCTCGGGTCCTGGGCGGCGCGAATATCCCTCGAAATGGCCGTGGTACGAGAATTCCATCCTGATGGCCGAAAAAGGCTGCTCGGCCGAGGACATGAAGGAATACTGCCCGACCTGGAGCGAAGAGCAGCGTGCCCTGCGCGCCGAATGGCTGCACACCTGCCAGCTCGACGCGATCGATACGGCGTTCAAGGGCTTTCACACCGACGACATCCACCAGGACCTGCCCCATCTGAAGCTGCCGATGCGCCTCGTCGTCGCCGGCGCCGCGCCGGTCATCCAGGACGAGGACGTCGCCGAGATCCGAGAGCTCGCTCCAGCGATCGAAGTGCGCACCGTCGAGGGTGCGGGCCACATGATTCCGTGGGACAATTTCGACGGCTTCCTCGAAGCCGTCATGGACTTCTCGGCCTGAGCCGCGGCCAGATCAACAGGGAAAGGACAACGAATGGATCAGTTCAGCTTCACCGAGATCTGCCTGCATCAGCTGAAGATGTCGGGCGTCCATGAGGGCGAGAAGCTCGTCGTCCTGACACAGGGCTCCGAACGTCTCGACTATGCCGATGCCTTCATGGCGGCGGGCCAGCGGCTCGGCGCCAAGATGTACCACATGCGGCTTCCTGCGGTTCCGCCGACGGGCGCCTGGGCGGTCGGTCAGACCGGTCTAGCCGCCATGCCCGATGCGGTCGAGGCCCTGAAGAAGGCCGACATGCTCATCGACTGCATCTTCCTCCTGTTCTCGCCCGAGCAGATGGCGATCCAGGCGGCCGGCACCCGCATCCTGACCGCCGTCGAGCCGCCGGAACTCCTCGCCCGCATGCTCCCGACGAAGGAGATCCGGGAAAAGGTCGAGATCGGCGGGGAGATCCTGTCGAAGGCAAAGGTCATGCGGATCACCTCGCCGCACGGGACCGACGTCACCTACAAGCTCAACACCTATCCGACGATGACGGAATACGCCTGCACCGACGAGCCGGGACGCTGGGACCACTGGCCGTCCGGCTTCGTCTTCACCGGGGGTGACGACGACGGCGTCGACGGCCAGATCGTGGTTGCGCCGGGGGACATCCTCCTGCCGCAGAACATGTATGTCCGCGATCCGATCACCTACACCATCGAAAAGGGCTGGATCACCGACATTCGCGGCGGGCTCGATGCGGAGCTGGTGAAGAGCTACATGGCCGGCTTCAACGACAAGCGCGGGCTCGGCATGAGCCATGTCGGCTGGGGCATGAACCCGCATGCCAAATGGCATCGTATGGTGCCGGGCGAGTTCCCCGGCGGCATGGGCATGGAGCCGCGCTCCTTCTACGGCAATGTGATGTTCTCCACCGGCCCGAACAACGAGCTCGGCGGCCCGAACGACACCGCCTGCCATCTCGACATTCCGATGCGCAATTGCTCGCTCTTCTTGGACGACGAGCCGATCGTCGTCGACGGCGACATCGTCGTGAAGGAAATGCAGATGGAGCGCCACTGAGCGTTTCTGCCTTCTGCTGCCGCGGCTCGAGACGAGCCGCGGCTGTCACTCGTCGTCTTCGACAAACCGCCGGAAAGCCGCATGACCCAGGAAACCGTCTACAAGGATGCCGGCTTCGGTGCGAGCGTGCCACGCGGCGACAAGCCCGCGATCCTCGTCGTCGACTACAGCTACGGCTTCACCGACACCCAATATCCGACGGCCACCGACATGAGCGCCGAAATCGCCGCGACGCGCAGGCTCACGGATTTCGCACGGCAGGCCGGCATGCCGGTGATCTACACGACGATCGCCTACACGCCGCTCGAGGCAAAGAGCCTGCCCTGGCTGAAGAAGGCGACCGGCATGGCGGCTCTGAAGGTCGGCACCCGGCTCGTCGAGATCGACGAAGCCTGCGGGATGACCGAAGAGGACGCCCTCATCGTCAAGCACGGGGCCTCGGCGTTCTTCGGCACCAACCTTGCGGCGATCCTGACCGGCGCGGGCGTCGACACGCTCGTCGTCACCGGCGCAACCACGTCCGGCTGCGTCAGAGCCAGCGTCGTCGATGCGGTCCAGTCCGGCTTCAACACGCTCGTTCCGGCAGATTGCTGCGCCGACCGGGCGAAGGCGCCCCACGACGCCAATCTCTATGACATGGGCCAGAAATACGCCGACGTGACCGACAGCGAAGATATTCTCGCCTGGCTGAAGAGCGTGGCGAACCGCCGTTAGGCTGACCATCCGGGTCGCAGCCCGCGGCTGCAGACGTCCGGACCATGATTGAAATCGCGCACCGTCATTGGTCGAGACGCCTGTTCCCGGACAGGCAGCCTCGCTCCCGGCGCCGGAGATCTGTTGTCATCGAATACCTGCAACGCCTTTGAGAGAGAGGAATGTCTTTGCGGAAACTCAGTCTTGGCCTGATGGGGCTTTTGATCCTCGCCTGTTATTTCGTGCCCTATGGCATGCTCGGCGACGTCGCCAGCTGGGAGGGAGCCTTCCTGTTCTGGACCCTCGCAGGGGTCGTCGTCATCGCATTGAATGCCATGGCCACCGCCAATTTCGGGGGAGAAGACCGTTGAGCGTCACTCTGATCCTCGTCGGCGTCGCGATCTACATCGTCGCCTCCGTCGTCGTCGCCTACATGTCGCGGGCCGGCGAATCCTCGACCATGTCGGAGTACTTCATCGGCGGGCGCTCGATGGGCGGCCTGGTCTCCGCCCTCTCCTACTCCGCCACCACCTATTCGGCCTTCATGATGGTCGGCCTCGCCGGCCTCACCTACAAGGGCGGCGTCGGCGCACTCGGCTTCGAGATCGTCTACTTCGCCGGTGTCTCGCTGGTCGCGATCTTCGGGCCGCGCTTCTGGGCCGTCGGCAAGAAATACGGTTTCGTCACGCCGTCCGAAATGCTGGGCGCACGCTATGGCAGCCGCTGGGTGGCGATGGCGGCAGCCATCGCGAGCTGCATCTTTCTCATCCCCTATTCGGCCGTGCAGCTCGCCGGCGTCGGCTATCTGCTCTCCGGCATGAGCGGCGGCGTCATCTCGTTCGGCATGGGCATCGTCGTCGCGACGATCCTGGCGATCGCCTTCTCCTACATCGCCGGCATTCGCTCGGTGATGTGGACGGACAGTCTGCAGGCCCTCGTCATGATCGTCGCCTCCGTGGCCGTGGTCGGCTTCGTGGTCGCCGAGCTCGGCGGCTTCTCGGCGCTGTTCGACGCGGTTGCGGAACGCAATCCGGCGATGCTGACGGTCCCGGGCCCCGGTCTCTTCTCCTTCACCACCTTCCTCGGGCTGACGATCCCCTGGTTCTTCTTCTCGATCTCCAACCCGCAGGTCTCCCAGCGCCTCTTCATGCCCGCCTCGCTCGGCGCGCTGCGGCGGATGCTGATGATCTTCCTGTTCTTTGGGCTGATCTACACGCTCGTGTCGGTTCTCTGGGGCTTTTCGGCCTATGTCGCCTTCCCGGATCTCGAGCGGGCCGATCTTGCCACCTCGACCCTGCTCGCATCCGACTTCGTGCCGCCGGTGCTCGGTGTGATCGTCATGATCGGCATCCTCGCGGCCGCCGTCTCGACGATCGACTCGATCCTCCTGACTTTGTCATCGATGGTCGCCCGGGATGTCTACGCCAATGTCGCCACCGGCACGGATGATCGCCACCAGCTGACGATTGGAAAGGTGATCATCCCGATCATCTCGCTGATCGCACTCGGCTTCGCGGCCATGGAGTTCAGCCTGATCGCGGTCCTCGCCGTCGCCGCCTCGACGGGCCTCGTGGTGATCGTTCCGGCGATCGTCGGCGCCTTCTTCTGGAAAAGAGGCACGGCGGCGGGGGCGCTCGTTTCCATCGTCGGCGGCGGCATCTTCGTCGTCGCGATGTATCTGACGGGCAATTCGCTTTTCGGACTGAACGCCGGCATTCTCGGTTTGCCGGTCGCCGCCATCCTCTTCATCGGGGCGAGCCTCGCGACCAAGCCGAACGAG
Organism: Jiella marina; assembly: GCF_024359545.1. Classification (GTDB taxonomy): domain Bacteria; phylum Pseudomonadota; class Alphaproteobacteria; order Rhizobiales; family Rhizobiaceae; genus Jiella. The sequence goes on along the minus strand of NZ_JAKQZG010000005.1, from coordinate 56,522 downwards.
GATCTCGCGGAAGGGTTCATGACCGCTGCCGACTCGTTCCTTCGGCGCAACCCGCCGCGGAACGCCGTGGCACACGGAGGGTGAGCAGACCTCGCTGGGCATCTTCATAAGAAGCGCCTCATCGGGCGCTCCGCGTTGAACCCGCTCGGCCGAGCATCGAGTCGGGCCATCTGCCCGAGGGTAGCAGTGCCGCCGGCCGCGTAATCCCGAAAGTCGGGGATCGCGGCCGGCGGCGCCACGATTCTCCCCCCGCTCGAACTACGCGGCCCCCGTTCGCCGCGAGGGCTCACGCCGATGTCTTCGGCAGACCCGGTGCGGTCCGGCCCGATAGGTCAGCAGAACGACGCAGCCGTCGAGAAGAAGCTCGTTGACCCCGCGCCAGAGCCCGAACGAATTGCCTGCCATCCTCACTGATCATGAAAGCGCCACGGCTGGGTTCGACGAGGCCGAGAGAGGACAATTCGTCAGCGATGTGCGACGGCAGGATATGCAGGATGCCCTTGTGGTCGCATAACCGCAGGAGAAGTGACAGCTCCTCGCCCGTCAGGCCAATCCGGTCCATCGATCACCACCTCCTCCATAGATTGATTTTACCCTTAGGTAAGATCAACCTATGCGATGAAGCAATTCAAATCGTATCGAACCGGGAATGATCTCCTGTCACGGCACATGCCGATCATGAGTGCCAAGCCCTCGCTCCGCGGGCCGAAGCGGTCGAATCTGTCCTCGATGAGACACGACTTCATCGCGGCCGTTGCATGTGCTCGCTTCAGTCCGGCGTCATCGCCATCAAGGCCTTGGTGCCGTCGAAGACCTCGACCGCTTTCCTGAAACGATTGCCCTCGAAGGTCCACCAGTGGCTGACCCAGGTGTGGGCGATCTTGCCGGTCGCCTTCGCGCGAACCTTCACGATCGAGAACACGGCGACTTCGTCCCCCTGTTCGATGAAGGTCTGCGGATCATAGGAGAGAGGTTCCCAGTCCCTCTCCATTGCATCGAAATAGGCACCGATCCCCTCGCGGCCGCGGTAGACGTCCGCAATCGCCACGGGATGCGCGGATTTCTCTGTCTGCAGGGAATGGAAGACCGGTTCATCGGCGGCAAAATCGAGCCAAACGTTTCGGTCGGCGCCGCAACAGTCCACCTAGCATCGATAGGCATGTTTCAGGATCGCAACACGCTCGCTGTCGGCCATGAATTCCTCCCTTCATCGTTTCCGGGAAGGTTACAATCGGAAGGGACAACGCGCCATGCAATTCTCACTGTCGTTGCTTCAGCAGATGGCCGGCTGAAATTGCTACGCGCTCGTTACGCCTGCCTCCGGGGCAGCCACACACGGCTCGATCGTGACGGCCGAGTTCAGCTACAGCCCGGACCATTCGGGACGGTCACGGCAGTTGCAGGGCTTAACGCTGTACTCCTTGCCCCACACGAAAAGCGAGCGCGGATCAAACCCAAATCTTGCCGAAATCCATCGGCAGGAATCGGTCGCGTTTCGGGGACCTCCCCATCTCCCTTCCCCCTCGTGCAAGTCATAAAGCGGGGCGGTCAGGATAGGCCGGAAAGGGACTGGGAGTTCCAACGACTGTCGCTGCTGAAAGCGGACTCCGCATCGCGATGCGATCAAAGGTGGTGCAGCCAGTGCTCGTAGCGGCGGTCATCGAGCATGCCTCCCGGCGTGGCGAGTGCACTGTTGCCCTGCTGCCGGGCCTCGCGGGGGGAGAAGCCGAAACGTTGCCGGAAGGCCCGGCTGAAGGCGCTTTCGTTGGTGAAGCCGCAGCCTGCGGCGATCTCGTAAATCGGGCGATACTGGTTGCGGGGTTCGGTGAGAGCTGACAGCGCCCTGCGCAAACGGCGCTCCCTGACATATCCCGTGACCCCGCCGAGCGGCTCGAAGAGCGAGTAGAGCTTCGTGCGCGAGATCCCGGCCATTTGGCAGATCTGCGCAACGGAAAAAGCTGAGTCGCCGAGATGCCGTTCGATCAGCCGCTTGACCAGGATGATCTGAGCCGCGGCTGAACCTTCCTTTCCCTGAGTTCTGCCTTCCATCGCCCCGTTGAGGCAGGCGGCGACCAGAGAAGTGGTAGCGGCACTGATCTCACGGGCTTGCGGAACGGAAACGGACGTCCTCACGCGCTCCAGGCTCATCATATGGTCGATCAGCATGCCCACGAGCGGATTCCGGCCGGGCAGCACGCGCATGTGCTGATCGTCGGGCATGTTGAGCGCATCGACTAGGCTGCCTCTCGGAATGATCAGCGACAGGTTGGTGAACCGCGAGGTCTGGCTGGCGACCTCCTGCGACAGGTCGAACACCACGAGCGACCTCTCCCCGACGGAGGCGCTGCCGTTACGGTGATCGGTCTCCATGCCGCCTTCGACGAAGAGCTGGATCATGTAATGGTCCATGCCGTCGCGCGCGATCGTCGAAGCGGAGCGGCGCCACGACTGGCCGAGCGTCGTCGTGCGGGCCAGCATCATGTCACCGAGGAGCGTCGCCTCGAGTTCTGCCGAGAAATCGTGGCCCCGCACATCCGGGTCCGCCTCCACGTCGAAGACGCAGGCGATGCTTTCCTTCCAGAACGCGAACCGCTCTCGAGGCGAAACCGCCTGCACGGAGAACACGGAATGCGGGGCCGCTACGGTCGCGTGGGCGGTTGTGTATTCATCGCTCGGCAAGCTGGATCCTCTGGATGGCGACGACGGCCGTCTTCTTCCTCGTTTGGTCGCAAACTCTCCACTTGCCTAGACTTGGCAAGAGGAAAACGAAAGCCCGCGGGGTCCGCAGTCGAACAGTCGGGACGATCTGCACAGTTCGCGGGACGGCCTGCAAAGTATCGGACGGGTCTTAGTAGGAGGTGAACCGGCATTATCAGGGCCGAAACAGAACCTATTGAACCGCGCCCCCATGACGATCTTCAGAGAACAGGCACTCAAGCGCATCGCATCCCCGGAACGTCTCGACGAGGCGCTGGTGGCGGCATCGCCCAGACATTGGGTCGCCTTCTCGGCGACCGCGGCGGTGGTCGTCGCGGCCGTGGGCTGGGGCTTTCTCGGCAAGGTGCCGACCCGCATCCAGGCCGACGGCATCCTTCTGAGTCATGGCAGCGAAATCTTCTCGGCTGCCGCCGAGGGTGACGGTCAGCTCATGGAAATCCTTGTCGAGATCGGCGCGCGCGTTCGTAAGGGCGAGGCTCTTGCGCTGTTGAAGCAGGATGTCGCCCAGGCCAAACTCACCCGCGCGCAAGAGGCCCTCGCCCATGCCGAGGACCGCCTCGCGACGCTGCGCGAACAGTTCGAGGGGGAACTCGCGCGTAACGGTCGCTTCGACGCCAGACGGCGCGAGGCGATCGACGAGAAGCTCGCCCATGGCGAGCATCGCGCAAAGGTCCTCGAGGATCGCCTCGCCGCCAACCGCGATCTCCTCGATCGGGGTTACACCAAGAAGATCAGCGTCATCACCATCGAGGACGAACTCGCCAAGGTCCAGGAGGAGATCAGCCGCCTTCGCTACGCCGGGCTGGACATCGATCGTGAGGCGAACCGCCTGCGCGAGGACTGGCGCCGGCAGACGGTTGCGCAGGAAAAGGAGGTCGAGGTCGCCCGTGACCGGGTCGAGGACCTCAAGCAGCTTCTGAAGCTCCACGGCACGGTCGATGCGCCGATCGACGGGACGGTGACCGAGATCTCTGCCTCGCTCGGCGACGTCGTCGCCGCCGGCACGCCGGTCATCCGCATCGTCTCGCATGACGACGAGGACGACGCCCTCCTCTTCGTGAGCCCGCGTGAGGGCAAACGGATCAGGGTCGGCGATACCGTGAACGTCGAGCCCTCCATCGTGAACAAGGAGGAGGTCGGCACGATCCCGGCAACGGTCGAGAGCGTCTCGGAACTGCCGATGTCCTCCTCGGCGATCCAGGCCATGCTCCACAACGACCGCCTGGTGCAGGAGTTTTCCCGCGACGGCGCCCCGATCGTGGTGCGCGCGGGCCTCTCGGCCGATTCCGAGACCGCGTCGGGTTTCGCCTGGACCGGCGGCAAAGGTCCCGACTTCGCCGTCGAGCCCGGCACTCTCGCTTCCGCCAGCATCACGGTGCGCGAGCAGGCGCCCGTCACGCTGATCCTGCCGTTCCTCAAGTCGCTCCTGGGAGCCGGCCTGTGAAGCCCGGCAAGGCGAGCAAGCGGGTGCGCACGCCGACCGTGCTTCAGATGGAGGCAGTGGAGTGCGGCGCCGCTGCCTTGACGAGCCTGATGGCCCAGTACGGCCGCTGGAGGCCGCTGGAGGAGGTGCGCGCGGCGTGCGGCGTCTCGCGCGACGGGTCCAAGGCGAAGAACATCGTGGTTGCCGCCCGCACCTACGGTTTCGAGGCGCGGGGACGCAAAGCCGAGGTCGCCACCGCGCTGGCGTCGCGCTTTCCCTTCATCGCCTTCTGGAATTTCAACCATTTCCTCGTCGTGGAAGGGTGCGACCGCGACCGCGTCTACCTGAACGATCCGGCCGTCGGACCCCGCACGGTGAGCCTGGAGGAGTTCGACGAAGCCTTCACCGGCGTGATGCTCGAAATCGAGCCCGGCGAGGCGTTCGAGGCCGATCCGCCGCCGCCGGGGCTCCTCTCGCGCCTTGCCCCGCGGGCGCGCCTGGTGCGCAGCTCGATCACGCTCGCCGTGCTGATCAGCCTGACCCTCGTCGTACCCGGCCTCCTCGTGCCCGGCTTCTCGAAGATCTTCATCGACGAGATCCTGGTGAAAGGTCACGAGGACTGGCTGCGTCCGCTGATCGCCGCGATGGCGGTGACCGCCTTCGTTTCGGCGCTCCTCACGTGGTTGCGCCAGAGCCTGCTCCTCAGGATGGAGACGAAGCTCGCCCTGGCCGAGTCCGCCCGCTTCGTCTGGCACCTCATGCGGCTTCCGCTGTCGTTCTTCACCCAGCGCCATCCGGGCGACATCTCCTACCGGATCGACGCCAACGACCGCATTGCAGGGGCTGTGGCGGGTCAGCTCGGCGAGAGCCTGGCGAACATGATCACCGTCTCGTTCTACGTCGTGGTCATGGCGTGCTTCGACTGGCGGCTGACGCTCGTGGCGCTCGCGCTCGCAGGCGTCAACGTCGCGGTATTCCAAGCACTCTCGCGGCGCCGGGCCGATGCCGCCCTGCGCATGCAGCAGGATTTCGGCCGCTTCCAGGCCGCCTCCGTGACCGGTATTCAGGCGATCGAGACGCTGAAGGCGACCGGCACCGAGGACGACTATTTCGAGCGCTGGGCGGGTTTTCAGGCGAAGCACCTCAACAATCTCCGGCGGCTCGGCGGCTATGGCGTCACCGCGAGTGCCTTGCCGCCGCTGCTGGATGGGCTGACGATCGCTGCGATCCTCGGATTCGGCGGCTACCGGGTCATCGAGGGATCGATGACGATCGGCACGCTCGTCGCCTTCCAGGCGCTGGTGCAGAGCTTCATGGGGCCGGTGAAGAGCCTCGTCGCCGTCGGCGGCAGCTTCCAGGAGCTCGGGGCAGACCTGTCGCGCTCCGATGACGTGTTCGGCCACGCCCGCGACCCGCGCTATGCACCCGTCGAGGATACGCAGGCGCCCGCGCGGCTTACGGGCCGCATCGAGCTCAAGAACGTGACCTTCGGCTATACGCCGCTCGAAGCCCCGCTCATCGAGAATTTCGATCTCACGCTGCAGCCGGGCGCGCGCGTCGCGCTGGTCGGCGGCTCGGGCTCGGGCAAGTCGACCATCGCCAAGCTCGTCAGCGGTCTCTACCGCCCCTGGTCGGGCGAGATCCTGCTCGACGGCGTGCCACTGTCTGAGATTCCCGCCTCTACGCTGACGGGCTCGGTCGCCTCGGTGAGTCAGGAGATCGTCCTGTTCGGCGGGTCCGTCCGCGACAATCTGAGCGCCTGGGATGCGACCGTGCCGGACGACGTGCTGGTCGAGGCGCTGCGCGACGGCGAGATCCTCGAGACCGTCTCGGCCCGCGCCGGCACGCTCGACGCGCAGGTTGAGGAAGGCGGTGGCAATTTCAGCGGCGGCCAGGCGCAGCGCCTCGAGATCGCCCGCGCGCTCTCCGGCAATCCGAGCATCCTGATCCTCGATGAGGCGACAAGCGCGCTCGACCCCACCACCGAGAAGGCGATCGACGAGCACATCCGCCGGCGCGGCTGCACCTGCCTGATCGTTGCCCACCGCCTGTCCACCATTCGCGATGCCGACGAGATCATCGTGCTCGAGCGTGGCCATGTCGTCGAGCGCGGCAGCCATGACGAACTGATGACCGCCGCCGGCACCTATGCCGCGCTGATGGCGCAGGAGTGACCGGGATGCTCAGAACCGCCGCCATCGCGACCATTCCAACCGAGGCGTTCACGCTCCCGGCCTCCGCCGCGGACGAGCGGATCGACGGCCGTACGCTCGTCGATCTTGCCGCACCGCTCGGGCTTCTCCGGGTGACATCCGGCCGCGTCAACCTGTTTGCCGAGCTCGTGGACGAGGCCGGCGAGCCGACCGGCCGCCGCCGCTGCATCGCCACGCTGGCGAAGGGCGAGGCGGTGGCCGTGCCGCCGGAGCGGACCGCGGGCTTGCGCCTCTTCGCGGTCGGCGTCGGCCCGGCCCGCGTCGTGCGCATGAGTCCCGAGGCCCGCGCCGCTGACCAACCGACGGGTCTTGAGGGTCCGCTTGCCGCAATGCGGAAGGCTCTGCGCCACGAGGAGGTACAGGTATCGGTCGACGGCGGCTGGCCTTCCCTCGACGCCGCCATGACGGCGTTCGCCGCCGCCATCCGGCGCGACCTCTCAACGGACGCCCGGGCAGAGGACGAGCGTGCCCGCCACCGGCACGCCCAGGAGCAGACGCTCCTCGACACGGCGCTTTTGGAGCTGCCCGCCCTGATGGAAGGCCGGACCGCGGACACCACGCAGGGCCCGGCAACCGCCACTGACCCTGCGCTCGCCGCTCTCGCCATGCTCTGCGAGGCGCAGCGCATCGAGATCGAGCTCTCTGCTGCCCAACCGGCAACGGGCGACCCGGATACAGACCTGCGCCAGGCGATGCGGGCCGCCGGCGTGCGGTCGCGCCGCATCCGGCTGGACGATGGCTGGTGGCGTCAGGACAGCGCGGGCTTCGTCGGCTTCGACGCCGACGGTCGGCCACGAACGGTCCTTCGCCGCGGAGCCGGCCGCTTCGAGATCGTGGATCCTCAGACCGGTGCCCGTTGCAGGGCCGGCACGTCCGGGGCTCCACGGCTCCAGCCCTTCGGCTATGTGGTGTTCCGGCCTTTGCCGTGGCGCCGGTTGAAGGGCTGGGACCTCGTGCGCCACGTGCTGGCCACCCCTGCCCCAGCCGACATGCGGTGGGCTGCCGGCATGGCGCTTCTCGCCGCACTCCTCGGGCTCCTGACTCCGCTGATCACCGGACGGCTCATGAACGAGGTGCTTCCCTTCGCCGAGACGGAGCGTCTGGCCCATTTCTCGCTCGGTCTCGTGATGGTGGCAATCGGCTCGGCCGCTTTCCAGATGGTGCGAACGGTCGCCCTGCGCCGCGTCGAGGGGATCGCCGACGGCAGCCTGCAACAGGCGATCTGGGACCGGCTGTTGCGCCTGCCGCTCGACTTCTACCGGCGTCATTCGACCGGCGAGTTGATGATCAAGGCGATGGGTCCGACCCAGCTGCGCCAGGCACTTTCCGACACGGTGGCGAATTCCGCGCTCGCGGCGATCTTCTCCGTCGTCAACTTCGCCATCATGCTCGCCTACGACGCGACGCTGGCGCTTGCCGCGCTCGGCTTCACGGCGGTCGCAGTCCTCATTCTCGGCGGCCTCACCTGGTGGCAGCTGCGCTACGAGCGCCGGCTGATCAAGGCCGACGCCGCTGTGTCCGGCTTCATGCTGCAGATCCTCTACGGCATCCAGAAGATCCGCCTCGCCGGCGCCGAGAACCGCGCCTATACCCGCTGGCTGCGCGGCTTCGGCGAGCAGCGCCTGGAGCGCTACCGGGCAGCCACCGTCGGCAACGTGACGGCGACGGTGAACGGCGCGCTGCCGATCATGGCGAGCCTTCTCTTCTTCGCCATCGTCGGCTTCGGCGACCGCACGATCCCGATCGGCGACTTCGCCGCTTTCACGGTCGCCTTCGGCCAGTTCCAGGGCGCGATGCTCGGGCTCGTGGGCGCCCTCTCGGTGTCGCTGGCGGCCGTGCCGATCTACGAAAACATGAAGCCGGTCCTTGAGGCGCAGCCGGAGGTCGACCCGGCGCGGCGCGATCCCGGAAACCTCACCGGCCGCATCGCGCTGCACGACGTCTCCTTCCGGTACGCGGAGAACGGGCCGCTCGTGCTCGACCGCGTCGGCCTCACCGTGGAGCCCGGCGAGTTCGTGGCGTTGGTCGGCGCTTCGGGATCCGGCAAGTCGACGATCTTCCGCCTGCTGCTGGGCTTCGAGACGCCGAATGAGGGCTCCATCGTCTATGACGGCCACGACCTCGCCCGTCTCGACCTGAAGGCGGTGCGCCGCCAGCTTGGTGTCGTCCTGCAGCGGGGCACGCTCCTGCCGGGCTCGATCCACGAGAACATCGTGGGCTCGCTGCCCCTGCCCGAGGCCGCCGCCTGGGAGGCCGCCCGCATGGCGGGGTTCGAGGACGACGTGCGCGCTCTGCCGATGGGCATGCACACCATGCTGTCCGAGGGCGGGGGCGGTCTCTCCGGCGGCCAGCGCCAGCGCCTGATGATCGCCCGCGCCATCGTGCGCAAGCCGCGCATCCTCCTGATGGACGAGGCGACCTCCGCCCTCGACAACCGCACCCAGGCGATCGTCTCCGACAGCCTGGCGCAGATGAACGCGACGCGCATCGTCATCGCGCATCGCCTGAGCACGGTTCGCCACGCGGACCGCATCCACGTCGTCGAGGCCGGCCGCATCGTCCAGACCGGCACCTACGAAGAGCTGATCGCCCGGGAGGGCCCGTTCCGCGAGATCGCGGCACGGCAGCTCGCCTGAAATAGCCCGGAAGCGAAGCGAACCATGAAAAGGAGAACGGTTTGATGAGCATCGAAGCAATGAGCGCTTTCGCCGAGGCTGCGCGTGCAGATCAGGAAATGGCCGACGGACTGGCTGGCTGCCTGAACGGCAATGCAGGCACCGAAGCTGTGGAGACTTTCGCAGCCTATGCCCAGGCAAGGGGCTTCGCGGTGACGGTGGAGGATGTCCTGACACTCCAGCCATCCTCCGATGGCGACGGCACCCTCTCGGACGCGGAACTCGATGCCGTGTCCGGCGCCGGCCACTGGGAGGACGTTATGACGGACCCCAAGACATTCGACCACTTTTCCATCATCCAGAACTACTTCCTCGGCCGGTCTTTTCTTGAGCCGCCGGCCTCGTGAAGGGCTTTCACAGCACGATGCGTCACGAGGATCGCCTCCACGTGGCGGATACCGGTCGCATCATCCCGACCGGCACCTGAGAAGAGCTGATCGCGCGGGATGGCCCGGTCTGCGACATCGCGGCACGGCATCTCGCCTGTCGGCCTCAGAAAGCGAACCGCGAAAAAGAGAACGGTTCCATGAGGAGAAAGCGTGACGGCGAGGCTTCGGGCCGGCCGCCGCATGCGAGGCCTCGGCCTCGCCAACCAGACGACCACAATGGAGAAAATGACATGACCATGAAGACGCTCAACGATTTCGCCACCACCGTGCAGGGGGACGAGACTTTGGCCAGAGGCTTGGCCAACGCGATCGGCGACCGGCAGGGGCCGGAGGCGGCCGAGGCCTTCGCGGCCTATGCCCGGGCGGCCGGCTTCGACGTGAACGCAGACGAGGTGGAGGCGGCGAGCCAGGCAGCGGCTCCCCAAGGCGCCCTGTGGGATGACCAGCTCGACGCAGTCGCGGGTGGCGGCTTCTTTTTCGACGCGGCCAGCTTCGTCACCCGCAATGCATTGGACGTCACCATTACCAGCCTTACCAGCGCGAGGGATCTGATCACGCAGAACCACTAGGGGCTGCCGCCGATGCGAGACCAGCCCGGGCCGGCGTGGCCTGCCCTGGTTCCGCCTCGGCCTTCCCCAACCCGACAACCAGAATGGAAAGACGGACATGGCCATGAAGACCCTCAACGACTTCGCCAACGCGATGCAGGGCGACGAGTCCCTGGCCAGGGGACTGGCCGCCGCCATCGCCGAAAAGCAGCACGATGGCAAAGCTGACGAAGCTTTCCTCGCCTATGCGGGGGAGCGCGGCTTCGATTTGACCGCGCGCGATCTCGCGGCCGTCCGGCAGGTCGCCGCCGGCGAAAGCGCCCTGTCCGACGACCAGCTCGACGCGGTCGCGGGCGGCACCTTCAGCGGCGGCCCGATGGGTGTCGGCTTCAGCACCCCCTTCGACCCGGTGCTCGACTGGGGCGACGGGATCTTCAAGGGCATCCTCGACTGAACCAAGGACGCACGGGCGCGGCCCGATCCCAAGACAAGGAACCGACAATGACGATCGAAGCCATGAACGAATTCGCAAAGACGTTGCGCCAGGACCCGGAAATGGCCCGCGGTGCGGCTGCCGCGATCGGCGAAAGGCGCGACGGGGACGCCTTGGAGGCGCTTGCGACCTACGCCCGGGAGCGCGGCTTCGAGGTAAGCGCGCAGGACGTCGAGACCGAGCGGCGGGCCGCTGCCGGCGAGGGCAACCTCTCCGACGACCAGCTCGAGGCGGTTTCGGGCGCCGGCATGTTCGACTTCGGCGGCGTGTTCTTCGACCCCTCGTACGGAGCCAGGGCGGTCACGGCGGCACCCTCGGGCACATCCTTCGGAAGAGACCCCTCCATCTGAGGCGGCGTCCAAGCCACAGCCGGGCCCAGGTGGTCGAGCCCGGCCTCCCGCCGGACCAGAAGAGCAGAATCGAGATAGCGACATGAGCAACAAGACCCTGAACGACTTCGCGGCCGCGCTGCGCGGCGACGAGACCCTGTCCGCGGGGTTGGCTTCGGCCATCGGAAGAAAGCGCGACGCAGAGGCCGCCGAGGCCTTCGTCGTCTACGGGCGGGAGCATGGCTTCGACGTGACGGCAGAGGATGCCGAGGCCTACCGGCAGGCCGCCGGCGGCGAGAGCTCCCTGACGGACGAAGAGCTCGATGCCGTTGCCGGCGCCGGTTACTCGCGCGGAAGCCGAAGCGGAGCAGGCCTTCTGTGCGGGGCCATTCATCGAACGCACAGCCTGCACGATTGATCGATCGGCGACGCAAGACGGCGCCGCTCGCGACTGCGCCGAGGGCGACTGCAGCCAGTGAGGTGACGTCGTAACCCTCGACGCAATCAAGAACTCTGGTGCCGCCGGGCGGCTCATCGAATTGGCTCGGTTCGCATACGCGTTCATGGAGCCGTTCATCACCCCCGAGCCAAGACGTCACCGGGATGCCGGTACATCGCATCTTTGGGCAAGAGAAACACGAGAAAGGAGACCAATCCTATGAGTATCCAGTCCATGAAAGACTTCGCCAATGCAGCCCGCGCGGACGAGGAGATGGCCAGTGGCCTCGCAGCCGCGATCGGCGAAAGGACGGGAAGAGACGCTGAGGACGCCATCCTCGCCTACGCCCGCACATGCGGCTTCGACGTCACGGCGCAGGATATCGAAGCACTCCGCCGGCCCCCGTCCGCGGATGGTGCATTGTCGGACGATGAGCTCGATGCCGTTTCGGGTGCAGGGCTCTTCGACTTCCTCGACGACGCCATGGCCTTCACTATCGGCCGCTTAAAGGCTGGGATGTTGGGAGGATTGAAGGGAGGGCAAGATGGCGTCAAGAACGGTTTCTGAATTTCTTCCCATAATGCAGGAGGCAGCGGCTGCTCTGGAAATAAACACTGCAATTCTATGTGATATGGATCTGAAAAAATGACAGAAAAATCGATGAATGAATTTGCGGCACTTCTCCACCGTGATGAAGAAATGGCTAGGCGTTTTGTTGCTGCTATTGGCGGTAAGCACGAAGAGGAGGGCGTGATTGCGATCGTGGAATTCGCTCAGGCACGCGGCTTCGACGTAGCGGCACAGGACCTGGAAAAGCTTCGCCTGCCCGCAGCCGCGGATGGGGCACTTTCCGACGAGGAGCTGGATGCAGTCTCGGGCGCAGGATTGTTCCTTGACTTCATCAACCCTGTGAACTGGGCAAAAGTTATCGAGAAATCTTCGGCGGTAAGGGGCGCCGCCGGGCTTGTCCACTCTGTAGATGGTGCGGTCAAAGGCGTCATCAATGGCTGAAGAACCAGTCCATCATCAATCTCCGAGCCCCTGAACCACCATGCCGGAGCTCTTCACCCTGCCGAAGACATGATCGGTGCGCCGGCTACCGCTGGCGCCCCACGAAACGGCGAGGATCGAGCCGACGCAATCTGCGATGGCGAGCTTGACCGGGTGGCCGGTGGCACACGGATCCTGCGGCGATCGAATTCCGCGAGCCTCGCCATGGCCCGTCGGATAGCGAAGTGACCTGCGAGGCCGGGTCTGTAGTCCGTAACGCCGGGGCCCGTGCCTTGGTCACCGGGCCCGGCGACGACACCGTATGAGAACGATGGAGCGTTCTTCATGACAATGAATGCAATGAACGATTTCGTCGCTGCCGTCCGAAATGACGAGACGATGGCCCCTGCCCTGGCGACTGCGATCGAGGGCAGGTCGAACGGAGATGCCGCCGAGGCCTTCGCGGCCTTTGCCCGGCAGCAAGACTTCGAGGTGACCGTCGCCGACGTCGAAGCCGCCCGGCGGCCCGCCGCCAATGGCGACGCGCTGTCCGACGACGAACTCGACGCTGCCTCCGGGGGTTGGTTCGACTTCGGCTTTTGGGATACCGCCTTGTTTTCCCAGAGCAGCCGGGAAAGACAGATGAACGCCATGTTTCCTTCGGAGCGCAAGCAATGAAGACCCTTCACGACTTTCTCGCCGCCGTGCGTGGCGACACGGCACTCGCCCGGGGACTTGCCGAGGCCATCGCGGATCGGCAGGGGCCGGAGGGCGACGTCGCGGTCGCGGCCTATGCGAAGGCGGCCGGCTTCGAGGTTACAGCGAGGGACATCGAGGACTTTCGCAGGCCGACCACCTGCGACAACGCTCTTTCCGATGAGGAACTCGACACCGTGGCAGGCGCGGGCTTTTTCGATGATTTCGGCAAGTTCGTCAGCAATTCTGTTCGCGACGCGGATCAGGCGACCCTGAAATTGTGGAACAACGCCTGCGACGGGATAGCGAAAGTCCTCTGAGCCCCTGGTCGACAGTCCGAGAGCAGCGATCCTCGGACTGGCGGCACTCTCAGTTTCGTCGAGGAGGAGAGAGCACGATGACGAACGACGCAATGAACGCGTTCGCAGCCGCGCTGCGCTGCGCTGGGACGAATAGATGGCGCGCGGGCTTGGAAGTCTTGTCGCCGGGGGCTTTATCGACGACTTCAATCTCTACTTCGACCCCAAACCGTTTTCCCGGAACGGCGGGGGAAAAGCGATGACGGCCACGTTTGCTTCGGAAGGCAAAAGCGGGTGGATTTCGCCGCTCTCACCACAAAGGCATTGATCTTCATACACCGCTGCCACCGCTCGATATCGCGCGCGTACCACCCCATGGCCTCGGTTTGCAGACTTGCGAATTTCTGGACAGACCGTCGGCTTGCCTTCATCGGGTGGCGTGGATCGATCTCAGTGTAGGGCCGATCAGACCTTCGTAAGAGCCTTTCCCCAATCAGGCGTTTCGATGATTGATCGCGCGCGCATGCACTTCCAGATCCCGTACTTCACGAAGTCGAAGTCGAGGGTGGAGATCCGGCTCTGGACAACCGCCCATAGCGACCATTTGATATCAGCCAGCGCCTTGTAAATCACGAGCCGCGCCAGGTGTTCCGGCAAGGCTTGGCCGAAATAGCTCTCGACGATCTCATGGTCGGTGGCGTCGTCGAAGAACATCTCGACGCTCCAGGCCGCCAGGTCATAGATCCGATCGTTGTTGGAGGCGTATTCATAGTCGATGAGGACGAGCTGGTCGTCTTCGTCGAACAGGAAATTGCCAGGCATCGGGTCGTTGAAGCAGGGGACGAGGTCGAGTCCGGATGCTTCGATGGCCGCACGGGCGCGCTCATATTCGGCTAGGAGCGGCAAACCTTCCTTCGGGACCATAGCCCCCAGTTCCTGGATCTGGGCGCGATGCTCCTCGATCATGTCGAACACGGTTTTCGTAAGGCCGAGCTGCGGCGCCGCGTGCAGGGTGCGATAGGCCTCGATCACCGATCGGCGGGGGGCCGCACGCAGGAAGTCGCGATTGGACGCGGTTCTGCGGCCCTCGACGAATTCCGCGATCTCCACCCCCGATGTCGAGGGAAACGGGTGAACCTTGGGCCCGATCCCGATCGACTCGGCCAGCCTGCTCGCCTCGAGAGCCGTCTTGCGGTCGATGAACATTTCGGTACCTCGCCCGGGAATCTTCACGAAGAAGCTTCCCGGAATCCCATCGACGAAAACTCGCCAGTTGGCGTTGGAGATGCCTCCGCCGACGGGTTCGAAGCGGCAAGTGCGGCCGCGCCAGGCAGGCGTGGCTGCGATCACGCCCTCTATCGTCTCGATGTTCGCTGCTTCGCCGTTCCGATGCCTGTCCGGTTGCGTCATGCTTGTTTCCCTTACAGTCTGGCCAGATCGGATTCGGTGAACCACCCGCTGAGGGCCAGCCTGCAGCGCAGCCAGCGCCATTGCGCGTATTTGAGGAATTCGACGCCTTGCCTCGGTGATGTCGCGTCCATCAGCGCACCCTCGAGCGCCCAGCGCAGATCATCGGCGAAGGCGTAGGCTTTCAGCCGGGCCAGACCACCATCCGTGGCTTGTCCGTTCTCGCGCTCCAGCGCCTCGAGCCATACGGACTCGTCGAAGAAATGCGTCTCGTTGAGGACAAGGGCCAGATCGAACAAGGGATCGACATTCCCCGCCTCGTCAAAATCGAGAAGCTGGAGGTCACCGTTGTCCGAGATGAAAACGTTGGACGCAACGCCGTCGGCATGGGCCGGCTTGCGGTCGACACCACTTGCCGCGATCGCTTGCCCGGCCTGTCGCGCAACCTCCAGACACTTTGCGCCTTCCTCGGCAGACAAGAGCGGAGCCGTACCCGCAAGCCTCTCCACATCGGCGAAGACGTCGCGCTCGATCGGGAAGGCGGGCAGTTCACGGATGGACGCCTTGGCCGCGAGCAGGCGGTCGAAAACAGCGCTGTCGCGGAGATCGCCGACGGTCGCCGCGCGCCATTCGTCTCCCAGTGCATCCAGAACGATCGCCGGAACGGAGGCCGAAACGAAACGTGGTCTGGGCGTCAGGCCGAGGGAAGAAACGGCCTCGGTCGTCGCATAGACCGCCTCCGGATCGCGCGCGCTGAATAGATCAGGCCACCAGACCTTCGCGAACAGCGGTTCGCCATCGCATTCGACGAGCCGGCAATCGGCATCGACGGCCCTGTGGACAGGGGACATGACGCCCGGAACGGCTTCCGCGAAGCGGACCTCGCGTGGCGACATGCCGTCGATCGCCGAAAGGGCTGCGGCCAGCCGCAATTCCGTATCGCTTTCCGCCTCGTTCAACGACTTCATTCGGCGCAACTCCCTTCGGGACGGTTGGGCGGATCGCGCTCGGCCGCGCTGCCGCAGAGATCGAAAGCGGCCTCGGCGAGCACGGCAAGCCCGGCATCCATGTCTTCGACAGACGTCGCCTCGGCGGCGTTGTGCGCAATCCCTTCCACGCTCGGCACGAAAACGAGGCCGGTGGGGCAATAGCCGAGAAGGCCAATCGCGTCGTGGCCGGCCACCGTGCCCATGCGCAGCGGCTCATGGCCGGCGCGGCGACTGGCGGCTTCGAGACGGTCGATCATCTCGGCCGGCATGGGGCGCCCGGCGCGGACCGAGCGCTGGTCCACCCGAAGGCGAACGCCCGTCGCGGCTTCCGCCTCCTTCAAAACCCTCTGCGCTTCGCGCTCGGCTTCGGCGAGAACGGCCTTGTCATCGCTACGGATCTCGGCCGAGAAGGTCACCCGGTCGGGAACGACATTGGCAGAGTTCGGGGAAACGAGCTGACGACCGACCGACGTGTGGACGACGCCTGGCCAGCGATTGGCAATCTGCCGCAAACCGACGACGACATGGCTGGCTGCCAGGAGAGCATCGCGGCGATCGTCCATCGGCGTCGGCCCGGTATGGGCCTGCTCTCCAAGCGCCGTGATCTCGAACTTCGCCGCGCCCCAGTTATGGGTCACGATTGCGATGCTGCGGCCGGCATTTTCCAGGCGCCTTCCCTGCTCGGCGTGGATTTCCACATAGGCCGCGGGTCGCGGAACTTCGGCGTGGCCTCTGTAGCCGATTGCAATGAGCGCTTCGTCCAAGGATATGCCGTCATCGTCGCGAACGGACAATGCTTCGTCCGCCGTCAGACGTCCGGCCGCATAGCCGCTGCCGATAAGGCTCGGACGGAAACGGGCGCCCTCCTCGTTCGTCCAGTTGACCACGCAGAAATCGCGTTCGAAGCGATGCCCCCGCTGGCGGTCCGACATCAGAATCCGGGCCACGACGAGCGCGCTGACCACACCGAGGGTTCCGTCGATCCGCCCGCCATTGGGCTGACTGTCGAGATGGGATCCCATCATGATCGGCTCGGTCGTCGCGCGGCCCTTGTCGCATAAATTGAACATGCCGAACTGATTGCCCACCGGATCGACGAAGACGTTCGCGCCGGCTTCCCGCAGAAGCTCCGCGAGACGATCACGGGCGAGGCCGTCTTCTTTCGATGCCGCGAGCCGGGTGATGCCGCCGTCCGGCCGCGCGCCGAAAGCGGAGAATTCCTCGAGGAGTTCCGCGACCCGCCGGCTTGGGATCGTGATCCCGTCGGGAATCAAACTCCCCTCACTCACCGGAACCATGACCCGCCGGCGTGCCGGGCCACCGCCACGCGCCTGGCGGAGTTCGAGGTGCCTGGATCACGTGCTGCCGGAAAGACCATGCTTCGCCAAACGCCTCATGCTCACAATCGTCGGACCATCAACTCTCCTGATGCCAAGGCAAAGCGCATGCCAACCCGGCGCCCGGCGGGCGAAATGCAGGAATACCGCCGTGCCTCGCCCGGGGAGACGCGGAGCAGTTCTACAGCCTCTGCCTAAACACCAGTCAGAGGAATAATTTTTGAGCCATCGGAAAATCGTGAGAAGCGGAAAGCGTGCGGATCGACGATTGGCGCGGCTTCTGTCGTGAGATCCGCCGTCAGCCTTCCAGCCCCTGGCCCAAGGCCAAACCCGTGGCCGGAAAAGCCTGTGGCCACGACGAGACCCGGGCGTTCTTCGACCTTGGAAATCACCGGAACGGCGTCGGGCGTCACGTCGATCAGGCCAGCCCAGCGCTGGGCGATCTTGGCGTCGCGGAACGCCGGAAACGCCTCCGCCAGCCGCTTTACCGCAGTGCCGGTCATCTTGGTGTTCGGCTCGGGATCGAGAATGCGGGTGCGCTCATAGGGGCTGATCGCGTCGCCGCTGACCGGCCGCATGTCACGCCACTCATCAAGGAAGCGCCGTCCGACGCGCGGGCGCATGGCCTGCCATTCCATCCTGAGTGCAGGAAGAAATTGGCGGACAAACCGGAAGCTGTCGGGCGTCAGATCGTAGACGTTCGATGCGAGCGTCGAGACTGTATAGCCGCCGTCATAGCGTTTGCGGACCGAAAAGCCCGGGCCCCGCACGGTGACCTCGGGGCCATCCGGAACCGGCTCGGTCCGCAGCACCGAATTCAGCACCTTGAGCTGGGGCAGCGTCAGGCCGATGTCGCGCAGAAGCAGGCGCGACCAGGCGCCCCCAGCGACGACGACGCGCCCGCAGGCGATCGTGCCCCGCTCGGTCACGACGCCCGTGACTGAGCCATCCCGGCCGGTTTCGATGCGGCGCACGGCACAGCCGGTCAGGATCGCCGCTCCCTTGGACCGAGCGGCGCGGGCGATGGCGGGCGCCGCCTTCTGCGGTTCGGCCCGACCATCGGTCGGCGAATACAGGGCGCCATTGCAATCAAGGTTCATGTCGGGAACGAGTTCGGCAAGCTTCTCGGAATCGATCGCGCCGACGCGATGCTGCGTACCCTCCAGATATTTCAGCCACGCCATGTTCTCGTCCCGGAACTTGTCCGAGTAGAACGGAACGGCGATGCCGCATTGACGGTAGCCGACATCGTAACCGACGCGCTCACTCAGATCCTCCCAAAGACGGATCGACGCAGCCATCAGATCGATCTCGCGCGGGTCCCGGCGCGACAGGCGCACCCAGCCCCAATTGCGGCTCGATTGCTCGCCCGCGACGACACCCTTCTCGCAAAGCACGACCGATACGCCGCGCTCTGCAAGTTCGAGCGCCGTAGAGGTTCCGACGATGCCCCCGCCGATTACCACGACGTCGGCATGGCGGGGTTGCGTGTCCGTGGCCTCGACCGTCTCGACTTTCGGTCCGGGCATGGTGCCTTATCCTTCCTGGTTCGTGTGTCCTGACGAAGCGACCGATTGGCAGGGCTCCTCTCCCCGGAAGGGAGGAAAGGGCGGGCGGCCGCAGCGCCGTAAAACTGCGGTGTAGCATCAAGGCTCCTGCCCCATTCTGCTTGCGCCAAAGAGACGCTTTCCTATCTAATCGAGCCATCTCACGGAGAACGTCATCGTGCCCAGACCAATTGAGTCCGATAGCGAAGAGATCGGCCTGATCCTGGTTCCCGGGTTCGCACTCATGTCGTTCGCCGCAGCCAGCGAGCCATTTCGAGCGGCCAACATCCTGGCGGGACGGGACATCTACCGCCTGCGCACCTTCGGGACGGCCAAGGAAGTGCGTGCCTCCTCCGGCGCGTTGATTGAGACCGAAGCCTTGCCGGCAAAGGCGGAGGCGCTGCGAACCGTCTTTGTCTGCGCAGGGGGCCAGCCCGGCGGTTGGCATGTGCCGGACATCGTCGCCGCATTGCGACGGCTCGCCCGCGAGGGCGTGCGCATCGGCGGAATCTCCGGCGGCCCCTATATTCTCGCCGCCGCCGGACTGCTCGACAACCGGGAATTCACCATCCACTGGGAACATGCGGCCATGCTCAGCGAGGCCTTTCCTCACCTCAGCCCGCGACAGACGCGATACGTCATCGACCGCGACCGCTTGACCTGCGGCGGCGGCATCGCACCCCTGGACATGTCCCATGCCATGATCGCCGAGCGCATGGGAGACGCCTTCGCCCGGCGTGTGTCCGATTGGTACCTTCATACCGAAATCGGGATTCCTACGGGTCCACAGCGAGCGTCGATCGCAGAGCGCTACAACGTTCATCATCCGGCTCTGCTGACGATTCTCGCGAAAATGGAGGCCACGGTGGAGGCACCTTTGAGCCGTCGTGCCATGGCCGCGTCAGTGAGCCTGTCACTACGGCAGGTTGATCGACTGTTTGCCGAGCATCTGGGCACGAGCTTTCAAAATCAGTACAGGGAAATTCGCCTCGCCTATGCAAAACGATTGATTCAACAAAGCGCGCTCTCGGTTTCAGAGATCGCCTTCGCCGCGGGGTTCAGCACCCCGTCTCACTTTTCGCGGGCGATACGTAAAAGCTTCGGCCAATCGCCATCACAACTTAGACGCGCCTCGAACTCTGCCAAGGGTTGAGCAGCCCCAGCCGCGGCGATAACGTCGAACGAGTTGATCAGGAACAGGCATATTGAAGATGAAGAATTCAGCCGCGGCCGTGAACAAGCCCGCCTTGACCCAGGACCCGCATGCCATCCGCGAACCGCGGGAAAGCAATCTGGAAGCGGCCATCGGTCACGAGGTGCGCGGATATCGAAAGAAGCTGGGCATCACGGTGAGCGATCTGTCCTCCGCCACGGGGATCTCGCTCGGAATGCTCTCCAAGATCGAGAACGGCAATATCTCGCCGTCGCTGACGACCCTCCAAGCACTGTCTCGCGCGCTCGGCGTGCCTCTGACGGCATTCTTCCGCCGGTTCGAAGAGGCCCGCAACGCCGTATTCGTCAAGGCCGGCGAAGGCGTCGAACTGGAAAGACGCGGCACCCGAGCGGGGCACCAGTACAACCTCCTGGGACATATCGGGAACAACACCAGCGGCGTGACCGTCGAACCCTATCTGATCACCCTGAACACCGACGCCGACGTGTTCCCGACCTTTCAGCATCCCGGGATGGAGTTTCTCTACATGCTGGAAGGCGAAGTGGTCTATCGGCACGCCAACAGCCGCTACCGCATGCAACCGGGTGACAGCTTCTTCTTCGATGCCGACGCGCCGCACGGCCCGGAGGAACTGGTGACCCTGCCGGCCCGATATCTCTCGATCATCTGCTATCCGCAGCACGAGACTCTTTGATCCCGGCTCGACGCAAGGCGACCGAGGCGCGGGCGAAATGTCGCCTCCTGAGAAAAAATTATTCTTGGCAGTTGAGAGACGCAAAGTCTTGTGCCATAGCTTTGTCGTCAGCGGTGGAAGAGGATTGAGCCCATGTGCGGTATCGTCGGGTTGTTTTTGAAGGATCCCGCACTCGAGCCGAACCTCGGTGCCCTTCTCTCGGAAATGCTGGTTTCGATGACCGATCGCGGGCCCGACTCGGCCGGCATCGCCCTTTACACCCAGCCGGTGCAGGGACGAGCGAAGCTGACGCTTCAATCGGCAATGCCGGAACGTGATTTCGCTGCCCTCGAAGACCGATTCGGAGAGGTCGCAAGCGGCGATCTCCATGTTACGGTCAAGGATACCCACGCGGTCCTCTCCGTCGCGAGCGATCGTGTCGAAGCCGTGCGCGAAGCAGCTCTCGGCCTTGATACGGTGCGGGTTCTCGCGGCGGGAGAAACGATCGAAATCTACAAGGAAGTCGGTCTGCCGCGAGAGGTCGTCGAACGCTTCGACATCAAGCGGATGGCGGGTACCCACGGCATCGGCCATACCCGCATGGCGACGGAATCGGCCGTGACCACGCTCGGAGCGCACCCGTTCTCCACCGGCGCCGACCAATGCCTTGTCCACAATGGCTCCCTGTCGAATCACAACAATCTGCGTCGGGTCCTGAAACAGGCGGGCATGCGGTTCGAGACGGAGAACGATTCCGAGGTCGCCGCAGCCTATCTGACGCGCTCCATGGCCGAGGGGCGTGATCTGGGCGAAGCGCTGACAGCTGCTCTCGACGACCTCGACGGTTTCTTCACCTTCGTGGTCGGCACGCGCAACGGCTTCGGCGTTCTGCGCGATCCCATCGCCTGCAAACCGGCGGTCATGGCGGAGACCAGCCAGTATGTGGCGTTCGGCTCGGAATATCGGGCACTCGTCGGACTGCCCGATATCGACAATGCCCGGGTCTGGGAGCCCGAACCCGCCTCCGTCTATTTCTGGGACCGTTCGGCGACCGCCGGCAAAGCCATGGCCGCGTGAGCGTCGAGAGCAGAACCATGCCAGAATTCGATCTTG
Organism: Jiella marina; assembly: GCF_024359545.1. GTDB lineage: Bacteria > Pseudomonadota > Alphaproteobacteria > Rhizobiales > Rhizobiaceae > Jiella. The sequence goes on along the minus strand of NZ_JAKQZG010000005.1, from coordinate 35,070 downwards.
CCTCCGCCCCGCTTCGCGACCTCAACCAGGCTCTTCATGCGATCGAACCCGGGACCAACGATCTCGCCTTCGACATTCGCAACCCGCGCGGCAGCCATGCCGTCGCGGTCGGCTGCGACGCACCGCTGACCGTGAACGTCCACGGGTCGGTGGGCTATTATTGCGGCGGCATGAACGCGCAGGCCGCGATCACCGTGCGCGGCTCCGCCGGCCCCGGCGTCGCCGAAAACATGATGTCCGGCACCGTCATCGTGGAAGGGGATGCGTCGCAATATGCCGGCGCGACAGGCCGCGGCGGGCTGCTCGTGATCAAGGGGAACGCCTCCTCGCGCTGCGGCATCTCCATGAAGGGCATCGACATCGTGGTCGCCGGCAATGTCGGACACATGTCGGCATTCATGGCCCAATCCGGCAACCTCGTCGTGCTCGGCGACGCCGGTGAAGCACTGGGCGACTCGATCTACGAGGCGAAGCTCTTCGTCCGCGGCCAGGTCAAGAGCCTCGGGGCCGACTGCGAGGAAAAGGAGATGCGCCCCGAGCACGTCGCTCTTCTGGAGAGCCTTCTGGAGCGTGCCGGCATGACCGATGCTCGCCCGAGCGAGTTTCGGCGCTACGGCTCGGCCCGCAAGCTGTACAATTTCTCGATCGACAACGTCGACGCCTATTAAAGGGCTCTCCGGTTCAATGAGTTACCGCAATCCGCCGACGCCACCCAGAAAGTCCGCAACCTTCGACGATGCGTCCCTGGCGGAAATTCGCCGCGCCGCCGAAACCGGGATCTACGACATCCGCGGCGGGGGCACCAAGCGCAAGGTGCCGCATTTCGACGACCTGTTGTTTCTCGGGGCTTCGATGTCGCGATACCCTCTCGAAGGCTATCGCGAACGCTGCGACACCAGCGTGACCCTGGGCACCCGTTTCGCCAGAAAACCGATCCAGTTGAAGATCCCGGTCACCATCGCCGGCATGAGCTTCGGCGCGCTGTCCGGCAATGCCAAGGAAGCGCTCGGTCGCGGCGCGACGCTGGCCGGCACCTCGACCACCACCGGCGACGGCGGCATGACCGACGAGGAACGCGGGCATTCCGACACTCTGGTCTACCAGTATCTGCCATCGCGTTACGGGATGAACCCCCGGGATCTTCGCCGAGCCGACGCAATCGAGATCGTCATCGGTCAGGGCGCAAAACCTGGCGGCGGCGGGATGCTGCTCGGTCAGAAGATCTCCGACAGGGTCGCCGAAATGCGCACTCTGCCCAAGGGCATCGACCAGCGTTCAGCCTGCCGTCATCCCGACTGGACAGGCCCCGACGACCTCGAGATCAAGATCCTCGAACTGCGCGAAATCACCGACTGGGAAAAGCCGATCTATATCAAGGTCGGCGGGGCACGCCCCTATTACGATACCGCTCTTGCCGTGAAGGCCGGTGCCGATGTCGTGGTCCTGGATGGGATGCAGGGCGGCACCGCCGCGACGCAGGACGTCTTCATCGAACATGTCGGCCAGCCGATCCTCGCCTGCATCCGCCCGGCAGTGCAGGCCCTCCAGGACCTTGGCATGCATCGCAAGGTGCAGCTCATCGTCTCGGGCGGCATTCGCACCGGCGCCGACGTCGCCAAGGCTCTGGCGCTCGGCGCGGATGCGGTGGCGATCGGGACGGCGGCACTGGTGGCGATCGGCGACAACGATCCGCAGTGGGAAGCCGAGTACAACAAACTTGGAACCACCGCCGGCGCCTATGACGACTGGCACGAAGGCATGGATCCGGCGGGTATCACCACACAGGATCCCGAACTTGCCGCTCGGCTCGACCCGGTCCGGGCAGGCCGCCGCCTGGCAAACTACCTGAAAGTCATGACGCTCGAGGCGCAGACCATCGCCCGCGCCTGCGGCCACAATCACCTGCACAATCTTGAGCCGGAAGACATCTGCGCGTTGACGATCGAGGCAGCGGCGATGGCGCGAGTTCCGCTGGCCGGAACAGCCTGGATTCCAGGACAGACAGCATTCTGAAGACGAAACGGGGCTCAAAAGACCCCGACGTGAAGAAAATCGAGGGAGGTGACCCCCAAACGGAAGGAATTGCAGGGGAAACCATGACCACCGATCTGTCGGCCTATGCCTCCGAGAACGGCATCAAGTATTTCATGATCAGCTACACCGACCTGTTCGGTGGCCAGCGTGCGAAGCTCGTTCCCTCCCAGGCGATCGCAGAGATGCAGGAAGGGGGCGCTGGCTTTGCCGGGTTCGCGACGTGGCTCGACCTCACACCGGCCCATCCCGATCTCTTCGCAATGCCGGATGCGGATTCGGTGATTCAGCTCCCTTGGAAACCGGAGGTCGCCTGGGTCCCCGCCGATCTGTTCATGGACGGCAAGCCCGTGGAGCAGGCCCCGCGCATCGTCTTGAAGAAGCTCGTCAAGGAAGCGGCAACCCTAGGCCTGCGCGTGAAAACGGGCGTTGAAGCCGAATTCTTCCTGATCGTCCCCGACGGCAAGGCGATTTCTGACGAATACGACACGGCCGAGAAGCCTTGTTACGATCAGCAGGCGGTGATGCGCCGGTACGACGTCGTGGCCGAGATCTGCGACAACATGCTGGCGCTGGGCTGGAACCCCTACCAGAACGACCATGAAGACGCGAACGGCCAGTTCGAGATGAACTGGGAGTTCGACGATGCGCTTGCCACGGCCGACAAGCATTCCTTCTTCAAATTCATGGTCAAGTCGATCGCCGAAAAGCACGGCCTGCGCGCGACCTTCATGCCCAAACCCTTCAAGGGCCTGACCGGCAATGGCTGTCACTGCCATATTTCGGTCTGGAACAGCGAAGGCACCACCAATGCCTTTGCCGACGAAGGCGCGGAATTCGGCCTGTCGGCCGACGGAAAGTCGTTTCTCGGCGGTATCATGAAGCACGCCTCGGCGCTTGCAGCGGTCACCAATCCGACGGTGAATTCCTACAAGCGCATCAACGCCCCCCGCACGACTTCGGGCGCGACCTGGGCGCCCAACTGCGTGACGTGGACCGGCAACAACCGCACCCACATGGTGCGCGTGCCGGGGCCCGGCCGCTTCGAGCTGAGGCTGCCGGACGGTGCCGCCAATCCGTATCTCCTGCAGGCCGTGGTGATCGCAGCGGGACTCGACGGCATCCGCACCAAGGCCGATCCGGGGCCGCACAGCGATATCGACATGTATGCCGAGGGTCACACCGTGACCGACGCGCCGAAGCTGCCGCTCAACCTCCTCGACGCGCTGCGTGAATTCGAACGCGACGAGGACCTGACCGGCATGCTCGGGACGGACCTGTCGACAGCCTATTTGAAGCTCAAGCGCAACGAATGGGACAGCTATTGCGGTCACTTCACGCAATGGGAGCGCGAGGCGACCCTGGATATCTGAGCCGCCAACCCCGGGGCGCGTCGCAGACGGCGCAATCCGGCCTTCGGCGAAGGATCCCGCAGAGAACACTCCCAAACGGGCTCATTTCGCCGGCAAGACGTCTTCAACCCATCCTTAAGGAGAGTGCCATGTATCACGGAGACATCGCATCGAGTGCCGACACCGTCGGCGTCGCGGTCGTGAACTACAAGATGCCGCGGCTCCATACCAAGGCCGAGGTCCTCGACAACGCCAGGAAGATCGCCGACATGGTTGTCGGCATGAAGCAGGGGCTTCCGGGCATGGACCTCGTGGTCTTCCCGGAATACTCGACCCACGGGATCATGTACGATCCGAAGGAAATGTACGAGACGGCGTCGCAGATCCCTGGCGAGGAGACCGAGATCTTCGCGGAGGCCTGCCGCACGGCCAAGACTTGGGGCATCTTCTCGCTGACCGGCGAACGTCACGAGGAGCACCCGAACAAGGCGCCCTACAACACCCTCATCCTGATGAACGACAAGGGCGAGATCGTCCAGAAATACCGCAAGATCATTCCCTGGGTGCCGATCGAAGGCTGGTATCCGGGTGACTGCACGTATGTCTCGGAGGGACCGAAAGGCCTCAAGATCAGCCTGATCATCTGTGATGACGGAAACTATCCGGAGATCTGGCGGGACTGCGCGATGCGCGGAGCCGAACTGATCGTGCGTTGCCAAGGCTACATGTACCCGGCCAAGGAACAGCAGATCACCATGTCGAAATCCATGGCCTGGGCGAACAACTGCTATGTGGCGGTCGCCAACGCTACGGGCTTCGACGGCGTCTACACCTATTTCGGCCATTCCTCGATCATCGGCTTCGACGGGCGCACGCTCGGCGAATGCGGCACCGAAGAGATGGGGATTCAGTTCGCCCAGCTTTCCGTGCCGCTGATCCGCGAGGCAAGGGCGAAAGGCCAAGCGCAGAACCATCTCTACAAGCTGCTCCACCGCGGTTACACGGGCATGGTCAATTCGGGCGATGACGCCCGCGGCGCCTGCGCCCTGCCCTTCGAATTCTACAAGAACTGGGTGAACGACCCTGAGGCCACCCGAGACATGGTCGAGGCCATGACGCGCTCGGCGCCAGGCGTGGAGGACTGCGAGATCGAGGGCATTCCGACCGAGCTCGCCCCCGCCGGCCACCGCTGAACGAGAGCGCCGGGGACGGCCTGTCGCTTTCCCGGCGCCGTCAGTCAGACGCGGGTCACGCCGATCGCATTGCAGCTTTATTGACCCGTTCCAGTTTCTGCGCAAATAATAACCAATTGAGACATACGAATTGGAGCCAATGGGCGCCACGTCTTCCTCACCCGACCACACGATCACGGGCATCCTCGGCTCGCGCCTCGATCCTCAATGGCATGATCGACTCCACCACATGGAGCACCACGGGGGCATCGATCTGGTGCGGCTCGACACCAGAGACCTCTCACGCCGGCGTCTGAGGGTTACCTCTGAGAGCGGCGCGGACTGCATGATCGCGCTCGCCCGCGACGAGCCCCTGTTCGACGGGGCGGTGCTGTTTGCAGACGAGGCCCACGCGATCGTCCTCAAGGTCAATCTCGAGCGTTGGCTGCGGTTGCGCCCGACTTCGGCCGAAGACGCGCTGGCGCTGGGCTATGCCGCCGGCAATCTGCATTGGCGCGTGCGCTTCAGGGGCAAGGATCTTGAAGTCGCGATGGAAGGCCCTGAGCAGGGATATCTCGACCGCATTCCCGACCTCATCGAAAGCGGGGCGGTGATCGTCGTCGCCGAGGAGACGTCGAGCGCATGAACGAGGACAACGCCGCGACGATCCTGACGGCGCTCCAGCACGCCGACAGCAACTTCCCGAGCGGCTCCTTCGCCTTCTCACAAGGGCTCGAAGGCCTCGCCTCGCTCACCGGCAAACGGCCCGGGACCGATGAGATCACGAACTTCGTCCGCGAGCAGATCGTCCATCGCTGGGCGAGTTCCGATCGGGTGGCGCTGGCCCATGCCTATCGGGCCGGCGACGACCTCGATCGCGTGGCTGAGATCGACGAGGAACTCGACCTTTCGACCTTCTGCGAGACGCTGCGCGAGGGATCGCGCCGCAACGGCCAGGCGCTTCTGGCAACCCATGTGCGCTTCGGCACGCCGGGTGCCGCGAGCTACCGTCAGCGTATCGACAGGGACACGGCGACGGGTACGCTGCCGGTGGTTCATGCGCTCCTGTGGCGGCGGCTCGGGCTCGCCGAGGAAGCGTGCGTCGCCATGTCGGGATACGGGCTCGTCTCGTCCAGCCTGACGGCGGCGGTGCGCCTCAACTTCGTCGGCGCGCTTACCGCCCAATCCATGATGCCGCCGCTCCTCTCGCTGGTCGCCACATATGCCGGCGAGCCGGTCGCCGAGGACGCGGAGATCTGCGGCTTCAACCCTTTCGGCGAAATCGCCGCCATGAACCAGGCGGGTCTCGCCCTTCGCCTGTTTTCTAATTGATCGAGCAGGACGGCCCATGCTTCTGACCCCGACCGAAAACGAACGCCTGACCATCTTCACGGCGGCGGAGCTCGCCCGAAAGCGCCGGGCGCGCGGCGTCAAGCTGAATGCGCCGGAAGCGACGGCGCTGATCTGCGACGAAATCCTGGAAGGCGCGCGCGACGGCCGCAGCGTCGCCGAGATGATGTCCTTCGGCGCGACCATCCTGACCTCGGACGACGTGATGCCGGGCGTGCCGGCGATGCTCCCCGTTCTGCAGGTCGAAGCGACCTTTCCCGACGGCACCAAGCTCGTCACCGTCCACGAGCCGATCCGGCCGGCGGAGGGGCAACAGGAGGCCGATCCGACCATGCCCGGCGAGATCATCCCGGACGACGGCGAGATCGAACTCAATGCCGGCCGCCGCAAGGAACAGCTCGACGTGACGAACACCGGCGACCGGCCGGTTCAGATCGGCAGCCATTTCCATTTCTTCGAAGCCAACAAGGCGCTCGACTTCGATCGGGCGAAGGCCTTCGGCATGCGTCTCGACGTACCCGCGGGCACCGCCGTCCGGTTCGAGCCCGGACAGGGCAAGACGGTGAATCTCGTCGCCCTGGGCGGCACCAGGGAAGTCGGCGGGCTGAACGCCCTGACCGACGGCGGCACGACCACCGACGCCGAGCGCGACGCCGCGATTCAAAAAGCCCGCGCCAAAGGCTTTTCCGGAGCATGACATTTCTCTTCAAGGGCCCGACGCCATGACCACCATCAGCAGACGCGATTATGCCGCCATGTATGGCCCGACGACCGGCGACGGCGTGCGCCTCGGCGACACTTCACTGATCGCCGTCGTCGAGAAGGACCATGCGGTCTATGGCGACGAATGCCTGCACGGCGGTGGCAAGACGCTGCGCGATGGCATCGGCATGGTCGCGGGCCTGACCAGCGCCGAGGGCGCGCTCGATATGCTCCTGGTCAACGTTCTGGTGATCGATCCGGTCATCGGCATCGTCAAGGGCGATCTCGGCATCAAGGACGGCCGCATCGTTGGCATCGGCAAGGCCGGCAACCCCGCGATCATGGACGGCGTCGACCCGCGTCTGCAGGTTTCGGCCGCGACGACCGTGCGCGACTGCGAGGGGCTGATCGCCACGGCCGGCGCCATCGACGTCCACGTCCATTTCGATAGCGCCCAGCTTTGCGAACACGCGATTTCGAGCGGCATCACCACCATGCTCGGCGGGTCGCTTGGCCCCATCACGGTGGGAATCGATTCCGGCGGGCCTTTCAACACTGGCAAGATGCTGCAGGCGTCCGAATCCTGGCCGATCAATTTCGGCTTTCTCGGCCGTGGCAACTCCCATAAGCCGGCCTCCCTCATTGAGCAGATGCGCACCGGCTGCCTGGGCCTCAAGCTCCACGAGGACTGGGGTTCGATGCCGGCGGCGATCGACACCTGCCTTTCGGTCGCCGACGACATCGACTTCCAGGTCCAGATCCACACCGACACGCTGAACGAGTCCGGCTTTCTCGAGGATACGCTCGCGGCAATCTCCGGCCGCACCATCCACATGTATCACACCGAGGGTGCCGGCGGCGGACACGCACCGGACATCATCCGCGTCGCCGGCATCGCCAACTGCCTGCCCTCGTCGACGAACCCGACCAATCCATACACGATCAACACCTTCGACGAACATCTCGACATGACGATGATCTGTCACCACCTCAATCCGGCGATCCCGGAGGACGTGGCGTTTGCCGAAAGCCGGATTCGTCCGCAGACCATCGCGGCGGAAGACATCCTCCACGATCTCGGCGCGATCTCGATGCTCGGATCCGACAGCCAGGGCATGGGCCGGATCAACGAGGTGATCACACGCACCTGGCAGCTCGCCTCGAAGATGAAGGATCAGCGCGGCCGGCTGCCGACGGAGACGACCAGGATCGGCGACAACGAGCGGATCAAGCGCTATCTGGCGAAATACACGATCAACGCTGCAAAGACCTTCGGCATCGACGCCCATATCGGGTCGCTGGAGGACGGCAAGCTAGCCGACATCGTTGTCTGGCGACCGGCCTATTTCGGCTCGAAGCCCGAACTGGTGATCAAGGGCGGCTTCATCGCCTGGGGCGCCATGGGCGACAGCGCGGCCTCGCTGATGACCTGCGAACCGCTGATGCTGCGGCCGCAATGGGGTGCCTTCGGCGAGGCGAAGAAGGCGCTGTCGGCCTGCTTCGTGCACCCTTATGCGATCGAGGACGGCCTTGCCGCGTCTCTCGGCCTCACCAAGCAGCTTCTGCCGGCCAGCGGCACGCGCTCGCTAACCAAGGCCGACATGCTCCACAATGACGCGCTGCCTTCGATCGAGGTCGATCCCGCCACGTTCGACGTCACCGTCGACGGGCAGTTGGCCACCTGCGAGCCGGCGAAAGTGCTGCCATTGGCGCAGCGCTACATGCTGAGGTGATCATGGACACGATCGACAATATCCCCGCTGCCGAAACCGGGACAAAGCCTCTCGGTGCGGCCCGTGTCGGCATCGGCGGCCCTGTTGGCTCCGGCAAGACCGCTCTGATCGAACAGCTGCTCGTGCATCTGGCGAAGCGCTCCATCTCGACCGCCGTGATCACCAACGACCTCGTCACCGCCGAGGACGCCGAACGTCTGCGCAAGGGCGGTGCGATCGATCCGGCCAGAGTCCTCGCCGTCGAGGCCGGAGCCTGCCCCCATACGGTGATCCGGGAAGACCCGACGCTGAACATCATTGCAGCCGACCAGCTCGACCGGCTCTATCGGGACCTCGAACTCACCATCATCGAATCCGGCGGCGACAACCTCGCCTCGACCTTTTCGCTCGATCTGGTCGACTGGTGGATTTTCGTCATCGACGTGGCCGGCGGAGACGACATCCCCCGCAAGCGCGGCCCGGGCGTCCTCCAATGCGACCTGCTCGTAGTCAACAAGGTGGACCTTGCGCCTCATGTCGGTGTCGATCTGGGGCGCATGCTCGAGGAGGCGCGATCCGTGAGGGACGGCCGACCGGTCGTCGCCACGAACTGCCGGAGTGGCGAGAATGTTGCAGCCGTCGCCGACGCCATCGCCGAAGCCGTGCTGGTGGCCCGGTGAACCAGCATGTTCTCACCGCCCTGCCCGATCAGGGCGCCGGCTTACGCCCGCAGATCGAACTGGTGGCCGAGAAACGTGGCGGACGGACGGTTCTGACGTCGCAATACGTCACCTACCCGTTCCACATGACCCGGCCGTTTCAGCTCGACGCAGCACGAGCCGACGTCTCCACCCTTTACATGCAGTCCTCCTCCGGCGGCCTCTATGCGGGGGAAGATCTGCGGCTGCGGATCGCGGCGCGGGCGGGCGCGAATCTTCATCTGACGACGCAGGCCTCCACGATCGTCCAGGGTGGCGAACGCCCGCGCGCCTCGACCCGCTACGACCTCACCGTCGAAGACGGGGCATTCCTCGCCTTCACGCCCGACCCGCAGATCCTCTTTCCCGGCTCCTTCGCCGATACGGAAATCGCGCTCAGCCTGGCCGATGGCGCCTGCGCCGTCATCTCGGACGGGTTTCTGTTGCATGATCCCAAGCGACTCTGCCGAGCACCGGAGGCCTATCGGTCCGTGGCCGACGTCTCCATCGGCGGCCGCCGCGTCATGGTCGATCGCCAATTCGTCGAGGGCCGGCGGCTGAACGAACCGGCCGGACCCCTCCATGGCCATGCGATCGCCGGAACGGTGCTGCTTTTGGGGTTCGGGGACAGGCTGGCGGCAGCCGAACTCGCAGAGGCGGTGGCGGGCTGCGGAGCGCGCCTCGCGATCAGCGCACTGCCGCGTGGCTGCGGCCTCGGCTTGCGCATCCTCGCCAAGGACGGCCCTGCCTATGCGCGTGCGCTCGACGCCGCGTTTGGCGCGGCCTTCCTCGCGCGCTTCGGCATCGCCCCGGCGCCAAGGCGCAAGTAGATCAGCTCACCGTCAGCCGGAAATAGAGGGCTGCCAAGCGTTCCGGCAGGTCGGTGATCCGCCTCACTGCCAACGTGTTCCGGCGGCCGAAGATCGGGGCCGCGGCACGATCGGCCGCATCGCCCAGCGCCACGCAAAAGACGTCGAGACCACGGTCGCGGACGTTGAGCACCGCCCGCCTGGCGTCTTCGCCGAGATAGCGCGCATCATCGACATCCACATCGGACGGTTCCCCGTCACTGACGACGATCAGTACGCGCCGGTGGTTGTGGCGGGTTGCCAAGCCATCGGCGGCATGGCGCGCGGCAGCGCCCAGACGGGTCGAATAGCCGGGCCGCAGCCCGGCAAGACGCGGGATCATCGCATCAACCATCTCATCGAAGGCTTTCACCTCTCCCAGCCGGACATTCTCGCGACCGTTTGAAGCGAAGGACAGAACCGCGAACGGGTCGCCGAGCTTCTCCATCTCGCTGCCGAGGATCGCGATCGCGAGGCTCGCCACGTCGAGCACGGTCTTCTGCCCGTCGCCAACGGGATCGGCCGTCGATTGCGATGTGTCGAGGAGAAGCATTACGGCAAGGTCACGGCCGCGACGCTGCTTCGTCGAATAGATGCGGGGATCGGGCACCTCGCCCAGGCGCCGGGAGACAACGAGATCCTGGACCGCCTCCATGTCGATCTCCTCGCCCTCCATCTGCCGCTTCAGGCGCACGGGACGATCGATGCGTGCGCGGCGCAGCAGGGCGTGGATGCGGCTCGCCACGGAGCGGCTCTCGTCCAGGGCTGTCAGAAGGCGCGCCGGGTCTCCACCGTCCATGGTCGCTTGCCGGATCGTGACGAAGTCGGGATGCTCTGCGTTGAGGCGGTAATCCCATTCGGGCAGCGTCGCGACGACAGCCCCAAGATCGGACGTCTCCGCCTGAGAGGCATTCGCCCGTCCAGCGTCCTCACCCGCTCCTAACTGCGAGCCACCCTCTTCCGGCTCGGGCGTCATGCGCGCGCCCTCGACCATCAGATCCAGGGGATCGGTCTCGGCATCGTCCGGCACGTCGAAAAGGCCGATGCCGTCGTCGCGATAGCTCGGCTCCACGCGATAGGCCTTGGCGTCGAAGGGAATGCGCATCTGGCCGAGGTCGTGGCCCAGGATATCGGCGATCTCCCGCGCCAGGGTCTGGCGGTGCGGGTCCTCGGCGAAGGCCGCCTCGAACAGACGGCGGCCCTTAACGACCCAGCCGTCGGCAACCTCGAAAGCAGGATCGAGCAGCCCGCGCGACAGGCGGGCGAACAGGGACTGCACGGTCCGTGCCGGTCGTGCGACGCCATGGAAAGACAGCCACAGGCGCATGAGCCCCGGATAGCGCGCCGCCGCGAGCCGTTCAACGCGCGCATCCTCCAAAAGACCGGTCAGGGCGATCTGCAAGGGCTTGAGCTTACCGATGGCAAAACGTTCGCGGGTAAAAACGAGATGCGCCGCGGCATGGGCCGTCATGGCCTCGAAGAAGGCTTTGGCCTCGTGTCCGGCCGGCGCCTGCAACCCCTCCGGCACGAGCAGACGCCCAGCCCCAAGGCGGGCGCGGGTCAGCGGCGCTTCATCGTCCGGGCCGGCCGGCAAGGCCTCGCAGCGCAGTTCCACATCGAACAGGCACCGCGCAAAGAGTGCGAGCCGGTCGGCATGGCCGGAAAGGCGGGATCGGCCCTCATGGACGGCAAGCCTGCGGTGCGCGAGAGGATCGTCGAGACGAAAATAGGCGATCCGTCGGCGCCGGTCGCGTACATGAAAGCGGAGCCCGTCTTCGATCCAGGCGGCGAGATCAGGCAGGGCAAGACGCGAGAGCAGCATGTCGGCGCTGCCAAGAAAGGGGGCGAGAGCCTCGGGCGCGCGGCGAGCGAGTTGCGCCAGGAGTTTGAGCCACTCCAGAGCCTCGCTCGGATCGCCGCCATGGGGCACACGATCTCGCGCCCCCGTGACGGCCTTTGCCGCACACCGGGCGCCCGCATGACGGCAGAGTTCGGCGACCGCCTCTCCCAGCACCGGAAGCGTCGCCGGATCGATCCGCGGCAAAGCGCGGCTCTCGAACGACCAGAGACCTTCGAGGACGCCTGGGCCGGCATTCAGATGATAGAGCGAACGGCTGACGCTCTTCCAGGACTCGATGTGCTCGGATCCCAGAACGCGAGCCGCATTGGCTCGCGCCCGCAGATATCCGTCGAGAAGGGCCGGACGGGCGGAGAGTTCGTTCTCCAGCGGATCACGCTCGTCGCGAACAGCGTCGTTCGTCGCTTCTCCGGACATCGGTGCAGTCCGCGCGCTAGAGACAGGCCTGCACCGCGGAGCGCAGCGCGCTGCGCGTGTCGGGGCTGTCGGTCAGGGGCGCGACGATCGCCATTTCGCAGGCCTGTTCGACGCCGATCCCGCGCGAGATCAGCTTGCCAGCGCGGATGATCGTGCGGGTCGAAGCGCCTTCCTCCAGTCCGTGGCCGCGAAGATTGCGCGAAGCACGGGCGATCTTGACCAACGTGTCGGCTAGCGCGGGCTGGATGCCAGCTTCCGCGGCGACGATCCTGGCCTCACGCTCCGGCTCGGCATAGTCGAAGTCGATGGCGGCGAAGCGCTGCTTGGTGGATTCCTTCAGGTCCTTCACCGCGCTCTGATAGCCGGGATTGTAGGAGATCACGAGAAAGAAGTCCTCATGGGCCGGGATCAGCTCGTTCTTCTTTTCCAGCATCAGCACGCGGCGTTCGTCGGTAAGCGGATGGATGACGACGGTCGTGTCCTGCCGGGCTTCGACGATCTCGTCGAGGTAGCAGATCGCCCCGCCCCGCACCGCCTGGGTCATCGGCCCATCGCGCCAGACGGTCGCGTCGCCATCGAGCAGGAACCTGCCCACCAGATCGGCGGCCGTCATGTCCTCATGGCAGGCGATGGTCACGAGCGGGCGGCCAAGCTTCCAGGCCATGTGCTCGACGAAGCGCGTCTTGCCGCAGCCGGTGGGCCCCTTGAGCATGACGGGAAGCCGTTCCGCGTATGCCGCCTCGAACAGCGTCATCTCCTCCGCAACGGGGCTGTAGAATGGCTCGTCAGCAATGCGGAACGGATCGAGACTCATCTTTCAGCTTCCCACGGGTCCATGCCCTCGAAGACCCTGTACCGCATCAGTCTATCTCTCCCGGCAAAGCCATGTCAGGGCATATCCCTCAGGCGAGCGAGACCACCGCATCGGTGGGAAGCGAGGCCTTGTCGCGGAACATGACCACCCAGTCGCCGGGCTCGCCGCTGGCCGTCGCCGACGGCTCGGCCGGCTGGACGAGACACCGGCCCATCATGAAGTCGCGCACCAGCACCGCCGCGCGGTTGGTGCTCGCCGGTTTCCCAAGGAAGAGATAGGCCTCGGGGTCGAGGCCTCGCGCCTTCAGCGCTTCGGTCGGCTCCACCTCGGAGATCGCGATCTGCCACTTGCTGCCGTCGGAATCATATTCGCGGATGGCATAGAGAAGCTCGTATTTGATCTGCTGCACGCTGAATCTCATGGCTCGCCTCTCGATCCCCGCAGGCGGTTCTCCCCTGTCACGGCACGACCCGGAAGGAAGCGCGCTCCGAGACGTCGCGGGTCCGGGTCTGCCATTGGCGCACGAGAGCCATCCCTTCGGCCTTCTCGTCTGCCGACATCTCGTTAACGGTGCTCTCGAGGATCGTGATCGCGGTTCCAACGCCATGCTGTGCGGCGAGCGAAAGCCAGACGAAGGCCTGGACGCGGCTCTTTTCCACGCCCAGACCGTTCCGATAGCAGAAGCCGAGGCGCGCCTGGGCGGGATAGTAGCCGCGCTCGGCCGCCATGCGATAGTAGCGCACGGCGCGGTCCCAATCCTGTTCGACGGCCTTGCCGGCGGACAGGATCGTCGCGGCATTGAACTGGGCGCCCATGTCGCCGTCCTCGGCGGCTTCGCCGAGCCAGGCAAGCCCGCGCTCGGCATCCTTCACGACGCCCTTCCCCTCGATGTACATCACGCCGAGATTGGTCTTGGCCTGGACGTTGCCGAGTTCGGCCGCGCGAAGGCAGGTCTCGAAGGCCTTCTCGTCCGAGCGCGGCAGGCCGTCGCCGTTGGCGTGGCAGATCGACAGCCAGAAGCAGGCGAGCGCGTCGCCCTTTTCGGCAAGATCGGCAAACCTCGCGGCGGCTTCCTCGAACCGTCCGTGTTCATAGAGACGCCCGGCTGCCGCAAGCTCGGGCGTCGGCGTAGCCTCTTGCGAAGTCGCGGATGTCGCTGCCATGGTCATATCATGTAATTCCCTACGGGCTGGTACATCGGAACGTCGCTCTCGACCTTCGGCATCGTCACCAGGCGATCGATCAGGGCCCGCTGCAACCACCAGCCGGACAGATCCGTCTGAACATCTTGCGAACCATCAGTCTCTTCCGCGGAGCGATCGTCGTTCGCGGCCGGCTGCGCAGCGATCGCACGCTGGAGCGTCTCGGCCCGTTCTCCAGCCTGCGAGACGAGCGCGAGCCAGGCATCCGGATTGGTTGCGGATGCGCCAGCGGCCACGAAAACCTGGGTGCGAAAGAGCGTCTTGCCGAGGGCCGTCTGCTGGATGACGACCACACAGGCTTCGATGCCCTTCGACAGAATGACGAGATTGGGGAACAGCCAGAGGACGTCGATCCGCTCGCCATCGGCCGTTCCGCGCCATCCCTCAAGGATGTGTCGATCGGCGAAGATCTCCTCCTCGACAAAGGCGAGCGACTGGCCGGCGATCTTCCAATTGGCGTCGAACTCGAACCATTGCTCGGCGGTTCGGGTGGCTCGGCCCGCTTGCAGGGCTTCGGGCACCGCGACGTCGTCCTTCCATCCTGGGGCATGGCCCTCCGGATCGACATTGGCGAAGACGACGCTGCCGAGGGTGAAGGTCCGGACCGGATAGAGGCGCTCCGGCCTCAGCCCGAGATACTGATACATGGCGGCGGTGTTGCCGCCTTCCCTGGCGATGGAGATTGGCTTCCGGTCGCGGCTGTAGCCGCAGGATGTGAAGGAGCATTTGGTCTTGGTGCCGTTCTGGCACTGGGTGGGCACGATCCGGCACCCGCCGTGCTGGGCCATGTTGAAGCGGCCTTCGAGGCCCCCGCCCGATATGCGCTGGATATGGATGCCATGATAGCCGAGAGTGAAGGGCAACAGATCGCCCTCTTCAGGAAGATCCGCCGCGGTTCCGATCGCCACCCAGTCGCGGGTCCACACCGCCTCGTCTTCCAGATAGGCAAATTGCAGGGATCGATGGGCCACCGCCGGCAGCAGGTTCGCCGTCCCGAAGGGCAGCGTGGCGCCAGCATAGTTCGCCGGATCTGCGAGATCGAGCCCTTCGTCCCAATAGCCGATGTCGGGCCGTCTAACCATTCCACACTCCGGTGTGTCGTCTGAGTTCGGTCTTTCGGTCGGATAGCGGGCTGCTGGTGCTCGTGGTTTTCGGACGTTGACCAGCACGCTTCGCCACCAGTCGCCGGGACGCCCTGGAGCGCTCCGACGACAGTCTCTTTGCCGGCCGGGATCAGGCTGGCAGGCGCACGGGCCCTTCGACGTCCGCATAATCCGCCCGGCCGCGATACTTGATCTCGGACTCCGGCACCGCCGGGAGCGGTCCGTCCATCGCGAAGCGGTCGAGGACGTTCTTGGTCAAGCGCGAGATGTTGTTGTCGCAATTGTTCCAAGGGAGCGAGCCGCAATAGGCGATCGAGGAGAAGGAGAAGCAGGCGCCGCCATTCGGAGTTTCGTGATAAGCGATGTCGCCGCGCACGCGCGGATGGGTGGTGCCGTCGAGACCCTGCTGGTTGAAGCCGAAATCCTCCATGACCAGAAGATATGCTTCCGTATGACGACCGGCCGAGGTCGCGACGGTCAGGGTATGTGGGGGCGAGCCGAGGGTGGTGTCGACGATGTCGAGTTCCAAACCCGCGGCACCGCCGCCGACAAGCCCGAAATTGCCGAGGTTCTCGTCATATTCGATACCCTCGAACGCCCAGGAGACGCGCGGATCGTTACTGTCGGGCGTGCGCGAGAAGTATCTCGACACGTCGAAGCCTTCCGACGACATGCCGACGCCCGCGACCGAGTGCAGATAGCGGCCGCGATAGCGCCACATGCCGCCGAGCTCGCCGGTGCCTGCATGATAGTATTCGCCCGGATCGGCGCGCCAGGTGCGGATACCGGATTCGCAGCGGCGCATTTCGGTGACGACGCCGCGGCCCTTGTCGTCATAGGCGGGATGGAAGGAATG
Organism: Jiella marina; assembly: GCF_024359545.1. GTDB lineage: Bacteria > Pseudomonadota > Alphaproteobacteria > Rhizobiales > Rhizobiaceae > Jiella. The sequence continues at coordinate 18,955 of NZ_JAKQZG010000005.1, read as the reverse complement.
CACCCAATACCAGGCGTCCGCTCCCATATACATCAGGCGGCCTCCGCGCTGGGTGTAGTTGTGCAGCGCGTCGAGCTGGGTGCCCGAATTGTGCTCGGGATGCGAGCCGGTGATGATGACGTTGTAGTTCTCGATTCGCGCGAGACCGTCATAGGTCAGGTCTTCGTCGGTGAACACGTCGTAATCGTAGCCCATGGTCTCCAGCCAGTAGATCAGATGGAGATCCGCCGGATACTGCCAGGGCGCCTGGGCGAGGAAGTGATCGTATTTCGGCCGGATGCTGAGGATCGGCCGCAGGCGCGAGGAGAAGCAGATGCCGGTCCCGTCGGTATGGGTGTCGTAGATCGACCCGCCATATTCGCGATGCTCGGCCAGGAACATGTTCTGGTGCTGCATGATCGGCACGCGGTAGACAAAGAGCTCCGCCGCACCCGCGTTACAGGCCACGTGCTCGTTGGCATAGGCCATGTAGCTGATCGTCGGAACCATGACCGCGATCTTCGACTGTTCCTCGCCGATGCGCGGCACGACCCAGAAGGGGATATAGTCCTCGTCGCCGTCGGCGGTCGTCAGCTTGGCGGCATAAAAGCGGCTCTTGCAATCTTCGGGAACCGTCCATTCGAAATCGACTTCCCAGCGCGCGTCGTCGACGTCGTCATCGTGGAAGCTGATCGCGCCATATTCCTTCGGCGCCTGCTTCCAGTCGAACACCGTGCCGGACCAGTTGTGGCCGGTCATGCCGCGGGTCGGAATGTTCACCAGCCTGGCGTCGAGCCGGTAGGGGCCGCAATCCTTGGCAATGATCGTGTCGATGCCTTCGGAAAACTCCCAGGCCGCGACGATCACCTCGGACAGGGCTCCGGTCGGGCCGGAGTTGCGGCGCTCCGTCAGGCCCGGCTGGGCACCGAGCTTCATCGTCTCGATCTCGAGACGCGACAGCGCCACCTTGCAGATCCGCGGCGTGTCGATCTTGCCGTTGTACTTGCCGGTGAAGACCACGCCGGCCGGAAGCGACGACTGCGCCAGGGGATCGTCGGTGATCTCGCTGCCATAGGCAGCGATCGCCGCCGGGACCGGCGTATGGCTGATCTTTTCCGAAACCTTCGTGGTGACCGGCTCGACCACCGGATCGAGGGCATACTGGATCTGCGGCTCGTGATAGAGAGTCAGATCACCGGTCTCGGCGTCGAAGGTCGCGGCGATGAAATGCCAGGCGTGATCGCGGACCTTCACGGCGCTCGTCAGCGTCGCTCCGTTCACGCGCACCTCGACATGGCCGTCCGGGTTGATGAAGAGACCATAGCCTTTGCCGTCCATCCACTTGGTGACGAGCCCCTGCGAGCCGTGCTTCCAGTATTTCGGATGGGTGGTGGGCGTCGTCGGCCAGATCCAGCACTGCAGCGTGAAGCTGTCGACGCGCAGCGCCTTGCAGTCTTCCACGAAGCCATAGGAGCCGCTGTGAATGATCTGCTTACGGCCGGAAAACGTCTCATCGAGGCTTCCCGGGACGGGCTTTTCAATGAAACCCGGCCCGCGCGGATTGGTGTCGCCGTTGATCATCTGGACAATCTCGGCCTTGTATTCCGAGGGACCGTCGCAATTGATCAGGAACTTGATGGTATCGCCGGGATGCACGCCGAACTTGTCGGCATATCCGGTCAGGCGCATGGCTGACATCGCTGGTTTCCTCTCGAAATCTGGGCGCAAGTGACCGTTCGCGCTGCTGCGGGCACGCTGGGTCAGCTCTTCATGTCGATTTGCGTGTATGGATCGGGGCAGTCGCCTTTGGAACTAGCGCCTGCCCTCGCCCTGCATGGGCTTCACTGGCCTCAGGTCACCGGCCAGTTGTCATCACGGCGCTTCCAACCCGGATTGTAGTGTTCGGGCATACCGGCCGTCTCGGGAAGTTCCTCGAGCCGCATCAGGAAGATGTCGTGCTGAGCGTCTTGCTCGTTCGTGTAGACCTTGTCGCCGACGAATTCAGGCGGAACGCCGCGAATCCCGGAGAGCCTGGCGATCCGCCACTCCTCTTCAACCTTGGTGCAGACGATGATCAGCTTGCCGACCACGGATTCCCCGCGCATCCGCAACAGGACGCGCTTGAGATGGGGATGCTCGTGAACGCCGCCCTCGAGCTCGGTCGTGTCGCCCTGGGTCTTGCATTTGAGGATCGAAAAACCGGCGACACCCTTCATCGACTCGGTGCACTCCTTGTGCTCCTTGATCATCGAGTCGCGTTCGGGGCTGCCTTTCGGCGGAATGGGTTCCATTGCAATCCTCCTTGTTTTCAAACGATGTTTCTGTGTTTCAGAGCCTCAAACCGTCATGTGGCGGTGGACGACCTCGTCGGTCAGGGCGGAGATCTCGCCCTCCTCCACCACCCGGCCGTTGTCCATCATGACGAAACGGTCGCCCAGCTTGCGGGCCACCTTGATGTGCTGCTCGGTCAGGATCAGCGTGATGCCGAGCTTCTTGTTGAGCATCTGCAGGGTCTCGCCGATCTCCGCGACGATGTTGGGCTGGATGCCCTCGGTCGGCTCGTCGAGCAGCAGGATCTGCGGGTCGACGGCGAGCGCCCTGGCGATTGCCAGCTGCTGCTGCTGGCCACCGGACAGTAGGCCTGCCCGCCGGTTGAGGTTCTCGCGAAGATAGGGAAACAGCTCCAGGCACATTTCCGGTATCTCGGAGGTGCGGTTCTTCTTGGCGAAGGTTCCGAGCAGAATGTTCTCGCGGACGGTGAACTTGCCGAGGATCTGGCGCCCCTGCGGGATGTAGCCGATCCCGTGCTTGGCGCGCTCGTCGGTTCGCGAGTTGCTCAAATCGTCGCCGGACAGCGAGAGCTTGCCGGTCATGCGGTCCACAAGCCCCATGATGGTGCGCACCAGCGTCGTCTTGCCGACGCCGTTGCGGCCGAGGACGCAGACGCACGAGCCCTTCGGCACGTTGAGGTCGATGCGCTTGAGGATCGGCGTCTTGCCGTAATAGGAGCTGACGTCTTCGAGCTGCATAAGCATCAGTGAACGCTCTCCTCGTCATCCTCGGTGCCCAGATAGACTTCCCGAACCCGCTCGTCCTTTTCGATGTCGGCGATCGATCCCTGGGCGAGCAGCGAGCCCATGTGCATGACCGTGACGACATCGGCGATGCGCCGCACGAAGCCCATGTCGTGCTCGACGACGATGATCGTGTTGGTCTTCTTCAGGCGGTTGAGAATCTCGACCGTCTTGTCCATCTCGTGCTCGGTCATGCCGGCGACCGGCTCGTCGAGGAGCAGCATCGCCGGGTCCTGCATGAGCACCATGCCAATCTCCAGCCACTGGGTCTCGCCATGGGACAGCGTCCCCGCCTTGATCCCCAGTCGTTCGGTGAGGCCGACATCGGCTGCAATTTCCTCCAGCCGCTTGGCGCAACCGTCCGGCTTGAAGCTGAACATGTTGCGAACGGCGCTGGTCTCGCGATTGTAGGCAACCTCGAGGTTCTGCCTGACCGTCAGCTCGCGGAACACAGCGGGCACCTGAAACTTCCGGCCGATCCCCCGGCGGGCGATCTCGTGCTCGCTGAGGCCGGTGATGTTCTCCTCGCGAAAGGTGATCTCGCCGGAGGTCGGCTTCTGGCGCCCGCTGATCAGGTCGATGGTCGTGGTCTTGCCGGCCCCGTTCGGTCCGACCAGGCACTGCAGGGTCATCTCGGTGACCGCGAGACTGAAGCCGTTGATGACCTTGGTCGCGTCGAAGCTCTTGTGCAGATCCTTGATTTCAAGAACGCCGACCATTTCAGGCTCCCCTCGTCTCGGGTTCGCCCGCACCCACGGTCAGGCTTTCCTGCGTCTCGCGTTTGCGGCTCACCATCCCGAGCAGCGTTTCCGCCAGTCCACCGAGGCCGCCCGGCAGGAAGCGCACGATCAGAATGAAGGAGAAGCCAAGGATCAGGATCCAGCTATTCAGGAACTCGTCACCCACGTAGCTCTGTGCCCCCTGGACAAGGAACGCCCCGATGATCGCCCAAAGTAGCGAGTTCCTGCCTCCGATCGCGGCCCAGATCACCATCGAGATCGAGAACCCGACATCGAACTGGGCCGGCGAGACGTACTGCGTCAGAAAGGCGAAGCAGCAGCCGGCGATGGCCGCGATCAGACCCGAGGCCGCGTAGACCAGCGTCTCGTAGATAGCGACGTTGTAGCCGAGGAAGCGCACCCGCTCGGAGTCGTTGTGGAGGGCTTGGACGATGAGCCCGAAGCGGCTTTGGGTCAGAAGCTTCGCGGCGACGGTCGACAGGACGAGAAGCGCGAACACCACCCAATAGGACGTGCTCATATACGGGTCGATGACGAAACCGCCGATATCGAGCGCAGCTGGGGGCGAGATGCCGTTGACACCGTTCGTATAGGGCTGAAGATCAACAAAGAGCGTCGCGAGCGCGCTGAGGATAGCGAGCGTCATGATGGCGAAGAACGGCCCTGCCACCCGCGCCTGGAACATCAGGCCACCGAAGATCAGATAGAAGACCGTCGGAACGATCAGGGCCAGAGCGATGCCGAAGCCGGTGTTCCAGAACGGCTCCCAGATCGCCGGCAGCGCATCGAGCCCGTTGTTCAGCATGAAGGGCGGGATCGGGCTGTACTCGGGGTCCTGGGTCTGCATCTGCATGGTCATGGCCATGCCGTAGGCGCCAAGGCCGAAGGCGATCCCCTGCCCCAGATTGAGGATGCCGCCGAACCCCCAGCACAGGCTGATCGAAAGCGCCAGCATGCCATAGACGCCGTAGGTCGCGAGTTGATTCAGGAGAAACGCGTCATCCATGACCAGCGGGATCACGGCAAGAGCGGCAAAGAACACCACATAGACGAGCCATTGAAGCAGGCGGTTATGATAGAGGTTCTTTTCCATTGTACTATCGCCCGATGTTCGCGCTGAGGGACGTTCGGTCAGACTGGCAGATCATCAGCGCCGCGCCCCGCCGGTCGCAATCAGCCCCTGGGGCCGGAAGCGGAGGAAGATCACGATCAGGACGAAGACCAGGAACTGCGCGAAAGTATCGTTGAAGATGTAGGCGAAGATCGACTGCGCCTCGCCGGTGACGCCGCTCGCCAGAATGCTTCCGAGGAGTGCGCCGCCACCCGTCACCACGATCAGGAACGCCTCGACGACGTAGCCCATGCCCATGGTCGGCAGCACGATGTTGAGGACGCCGAAGAGCGAACCCGCGATCCCCGCGAGGCCGGCGCCGAGCGCGAAGGTCAGCGCGTAGACCTGGCCGGAGTTGATGCCGAACGAGGCCGCCATCTCCTTGTTCTGGGTCACCGCGCGTAGCTTGATGCCAAACTCGGTCTTGTAGAACAGCCACCACACGGCTGCGACCAGCCCGATTCCGACCAGAAAGATGAAGACCCGGAAGATGGAGACACTGATCGGCCCGGCGGCGATGTTGGTCGACAGGAAGGACGGCATCTGGATGTATTTCGGGTCGCTGCCGAAGATCAGCCGAACGCCCTGCATCAGGACAAGGGAGACACCCCAGGTCGCCAAGAGCGTATCGAGCGGTCGGTCATAGAGATAGCGGATCAGCAGCCGTTCGATCACCAGACCGATCAGCGCCACCACGACAAAGGACAGCGGAATGCAGAGAAAGAACGGAACGCCAAGATAGTTCTGGAGCGTGTAGGACGCATAGGCCCCCAGCATGATGAACTCGCCATGCGCCATGTTTATGACGCCGGCGGTGCCGTAGATGATGGTCAGACCTAGGGCCGCAACCAGGAAAATACTCCCGATGCTCAAGCCGAGGATCAATGCGTTCACAAAGGATGCAAGCGTGAAGTCCACCAGAGGCGCCCCGTGTCTTGGTGATCGGCAGATCGTATCCGCGGGGATGAACCCCGCGGATCATGGCTGGATCAGATGACATCCTTGCGGATGTTTCCATCCGGCGTCTTCAGCCCTTCTGCAGTACAGACACCGATATCCGGGTAGATCGAGTAGGGGTCGGGAGCGACGTGCTCGGGCGCTTCCTTGACGATCTTGAAGCTGCCGTCAGGCTGGCACTGCCCGATCTTCGGGACCAGCCAGGTGTTGAAGTTGTTCTCGTCGATCCAGATCTCGCCTTCGGGCGAAACATCCGCCGAGACCTTCACTCCGGCGGCCGCATCGCGAACCCGGCGCGAGGTGACGTCGCCGACGCCGTGCTCGGCGATCGCCTTTTCCAGCGCGCCCTTGAAGACGTACGCCGAAGTATAGGTCTCTTCCATGTTGTAGTGAGTCGTGCCGTTCTTGCCGTATTTGCTCGACAAGAATCCCTCAACGAACTTTTCGTTGGTTGGATTCTTCAGAGCCTGGAAGTACGGCGCCGAGAGGAAATGTCCGGCTCCATATTCGGCGCCCATGGCCTTGGTCTCGATCTCACCGGTGGTCAGCGACGCGATGGGCATCGAGTCGGCACTGAAGCCCGCCTGCTTGAACTGGCGGTGGAACGCGATGTCCGAAGCGCCGACGACAGTGGAGAAGATGAAGTCGGGCTTGGCGGCCCGGATCTTGTTCAGAACGGGACCGAACTCGGAAGACCCGAGCGGAACATACTCCTCACCCAGCAACTCCCCGCCAGCTTCTTCAAGCCAGATCTTGGCGTTCTTGTTGGACTCCTTCGGCCAGACATAGTTCGAACCGACAAAGAACACCCGCGGGCCGAACTGCTCGACCATATACGGAATGAGGTCCTTGGAGTGCTGGTTGGCCAGCGGCCCGGTACAGACGGTGTTCTGCGTGCACTCGGCGCCTTCGTAGCAAGTCGGATAGAAGAGCAGGCTCTCCTGCTGCATGACAATCGGCAGGATCGCCTTGCGGCTTGCCGACGTATAACAACCGAAAATCGAAATGACCTTGTCTCGCAAGATCAGTTCGCGCGCTTTTTCGGAGTAGACTTTGAAATCCGACTTGGCATCGATGATGATCGGTTCGATAGGCTGTCCGTTGATACCGCCAGCCTCATTCATCTCGTCTATGGCATACTGCATCACGAGTGCCGAGTCTTCTTCGGGCACTGCGAGGCTACCCGTAAGAGAGAAAAGAATACCGACCTTGATCGGCTCGCCCTCGACGAGACTGGCAGCGCCGGCTTCGCGGACGCCGGGTATCCAGACGTGCGGCGCAGCGATAGCGCCAGCAGCAAGAGCCGAGTTCTTCAAAAACCTACGTCTATCGATAGCCATGCATAACTCCTATTGCCTCTTCACGCGGATCTTCGCTGAAACTTGTAAGCGCTAGTTTCGCGCTGCAGCATGCAGTTCAACGTGAAAAACCTGTCCGGTCAAGAAAGAAAAATTCTTTTCAGGCAATTTTTTGAATCTGCCGATTGCATACGCAGAGTGATCGCAAGGGCATCATTCAAAGCGTTTTTTTACTGAGCATATGAGTAAGAATTCAGCTTTTATCGCATCGCGGCGCACCGATACTCGGAAGATCTTTTTGAGGTTGTATATTTGATCGGACTCGATCAAGGCGTTTGCAAAAGCCTCGATAGCCAAAAGGTGACGGTCCGATGTGCCTAGCGCCGCATCGAGGAACTCACCTTCGGCCGGCCAAGATCTTGACGATCGGCATCGCGCTTGGCCAAGCGGTCGCTTCGGCCTGCTCTACCTTGCGCCTCGATTTGATCTCCTCGAGACGACACACCGCACATATACGACAGCGCCTGATCCACCAGCCGCCTCGCTTCCAACAGTATACTCTGATTGAAGGATTTTGGCAGAGCGAACGGAACCGGGATCGAGCGTTCCCTGGCGTAGCGCGGCGCAGGCAATTCCGCGCGACCATCCGTTCACGAAGAGAGTTTGTGATAATGTGTTCCATAGCGGTCTGAGGAGAGAGATAAGCGAGACGCCCCCTAGCTGAGGCTCGCGACCGCCATCTGCGTCGTTTCCTTTCTCTGCAAGGTGATCCGCGCTTTGCCCTTCATGGTGACGGGCGCGCAGATCGAGGGCGGCTCCGAATTCAGCCTGCCGCAATTGGAAGATGATGTTTTACGTCCTGCCGCCGCGCTTCTCCGACTTAAACGGCGGCACCGAGCGCTGCAACGTAGGCGCCGCGCGCTACGAGTTCCACGCAGTCTATCAACTGCCCGACCTCCTCGAGACGTTCAACGCACTCCCTGCCAGCTTCCCCGCCTCCACACCTGCCATCGCCTCCTCGGAGCCCTTGACAGCCTCGCACCCGCCGAGTGTCTTGTGGGTCGAATGGAACAGTGCTGTGCCGTTGGCCATGGCCGGGTTCGACATCACGATGTCTCAGACCAGGTCGGATTCGAGCTGCGCGATCGAGTTGCCGTACATCGCCGGCATCCTGGTGAAGGCATCGAGGTCGTCGCTGATCAGCACCTGCCGGGTGATCGCGATGACGCGGCCGTAGGTCTCGATACGATAGCTCTCCTTGCGCTCCCCGAGCGTGCCGCGCTTGAAGTCGCCGCTCTCGCCGACCTTCAGGAGCTGCGGCGCCTCGCCGAGCTGGACGCGTTGCATCGCCTTGAAATCGGTGGCGAGCACCTGCCGGCAGAACGTCAGAGAAGCTTCAGTTTTGTGACCTGCCCCTCCGTTTTGCCCGTTGCTCCATCCTGTTCGAGCCCGGCGCCAGATCCTTGATCGTGATATCCGGCTGCCATGTCTTTGCCGATGGCGGCTATGCCGGCATGAAGTCCAATCACCGAGGATGTCACCCGGCAGGATAGCGAGGCCAACGGTGGCACTCCCAGATCGCTCAGGCGTCATTCGTTCTCCATCAGCGGTGTCGCGAAAGATCGGGTCGGCACTATGATCCTGGTCCCATCTGTCGGGTCAAGGACGATCCTTGCGTCGATCGAGAAGGCCTTTGCGATCGATCCCGTCCAAGCGTCGTCGTTTCGTGCGCGGGTGAGTTCGACCGTGCCGTCCGATACGACAACCAGATCGTCGGCAAAGCGCAGGGCATGGTTCAGATCGTGAAGGATGGCGACGACGGCTTTGCCTTCGTTCCGCGCGAGGGATCGGAGAAGGCTCAGAAGGTCGAGCTGATGGGCGATGTCGAGATAGGTGGCAGGCTCGTCGAGGAGCATGACACCGGCCTCCTGGGCGAGGATCATCGCGATCCAGACGCGCTGGCGCTGGCCGCCCGACAGCGTATCGAGCATCCGGTCCGTCAGGTCTCGAAGTCCTGTCAGCGTCAGGGCCCGTTCGCAGGCGGCCTCATCGGCATGGTTCCAGCGAGTGAAGACGGTACGGTGGGGATAGCGGCCTTGCCGGACGAGGTCTCTCACGCTCATGCCGTCCGGTGCCTTCGGCGATTGAGGCAGGAAGCTGAGATGCTTGGCGAACTCCCGGCGCGCATAGGTTCCGATCGGTGCCCCGTGCAGCGCGATCGTCCCCGCCGAAGGGCGAAGCAGATTTGCGAGCGCGCGCAGGAGCGTCGACTTGCCGCTTCCGTTTGGCCCGATCAGGGCCGTCAGGGCATTGGCGCGGATGTCGAGATCAGCGTTCTCGATGACGCGGCGGCCCGAATAGCCCACGCTCAGGCCGCGCGCCGACAAGGCGAAGACTTCAGGCATCAGCCGCATTGCGCGATTTCCAGAACAGATAGGCGAAGAAGGGCGCTCCCACGAGCGCGGTGATCAGGCCGGCTGGAAGCTGCACGGGCGCGGCAATGGTGCGTCCGGCGAGATCGGCGGCGACGAGAATGCCTGCACCGACGAGTGCTGCGATGGGCAGCATTCTGGCGGAGGCATGACCGACCAGGGTGCGTGCGATGTGAGGGGCGATCAGGCCGACGAAGCCGATCAGGCCCGTTACGGCGACCGCACTGGCCGACAGCAGCGCGCAAAGAAGCAGAAAGACTCCACGCATCAGTTCGACCCGTTGACCGAGTGCCGTGGCGACGTCTGTCTCGAAAGCCAGAAGATCGAGCTTGGCTGTAAGACAGCCGAGGCCCAGCAGAACCGGGCCGACGACGATCGCCAGGACTCGCAGTTCCTCCCAGCTTGCCAGATAGAGCGTGCCCGAAAGCCAGACCGAGGCGCGTTGCACGGCGTCGACGTCGCCAAAGGCGGAAATGAAGCTCGCGCCTGCCCCGCAAAGCGAGCTCAAGCCGATGCCGACGAGGATGAGGCGGATCGAATTCGCACCGTCGCGCAAGGAGAGGCCATAGATCGCGACCGCCAGGGCAAAGGCGCCGGCAAAGGCCGAAAGTGCAAGGATGTGAGGCGAGGTGACACGAAACACGACCAGCCCGACAAGTGCGGCAAGGGCCGCGCCGGCGTTGATGCCGATAAGTCCGGGTTCGGCCAGCGGGTTTTGCAGGACCGTCTGGGCCAACGCGCCGGCCACTGCCAGGACCATGCCGGCCAGAAGCGCGAGCAGAAGCCGGGTTAGTCGGATATCCATGACGATCATCGCCGCCGCGGGCGAGTCCTCGGACGTGCCGAAGAGCACTGCCCCGATCTGCGCCGGCGAAAGCGACTGTTCGCCCATGCCGAGGCTAAGACAGGCGAGGCCGGCGATCAGGAGCGAAAGGAAAAGAACTGTCCGCGTCATGAGATCGCCAGACGGCGGCGGGCGAGATAGACGAAGAAGGGCGCGCCGATCAGCGCCATGGTGACGCCCACGGGCAGGTCAACACCACTGAAGGCCCCGCGCACGGCCGTGTCGGCGAGAAGAACGAGCATCGCCCCCATGAGCGCGCTGTACGGCAGGACCCGCCGATAATCCGTGCCAAACATGATGCGCGCGGCGTGAGGGACAACGAGGCCGACGAAGCCAACCGGCCCGGCGATCGCGACCGCGCTCCCAGCAAGCAGTACCACGAGCGCACCGCAGATGAGGCGCCAGAGGATCAGGTTCTGACCGAGGCTGAGCGAGATGTCGGGACCGAGGCCAAGGGTTGTCACCTGACGCGCGATGAGAAGTGTCGCGGCAAGGCCCGCCACGATGTGGAGCGACAGTGGCAGAACCGTTTCGATCTGCCGACCCGTCAGCGAGCCGACGGTCCAGAGGCGGACGACATCCAGGGTCGCGCGGTCGGTGACGAGGATCATCGTGGTAAGCGACGCGATGAAGGATGACAGAATGATTCCGGCGAGCGCCAGCTTGAGCGGCGTCGCGCCGCCGGGGCCCACCGACCCGAGACCATGGACCAGAAAAGCCGCAATCCCGGCTCCAGCGAACGCGAACCAGGCATAGGCGCTGCCGGTCATCGGTTCGAGATAGAGAACCGCGAGCACGACCGAAAAGGCCGCGCCAGCATTGATGCCAAGAAGGCCGGGCGAGGCGAGCGGATTGTTGGTCATCGCCTGCATCAGCGCGCCGGCGACCGCCAGCGCTGAGCCGATCGCCAGCGCCGCCACGATGCGCGGCAGCCGGACAGTCGTGACGATCAGGGATTCGTATGATGCCTCGGCACCGGCAAGCGCATCGAAAACGGCGGGAAGTGACACGCGAGACGCGCCCACCGTCAACCCCCAGACCGCAGAGAGCATCAACGCCATGACGAGAAGTGGCGCGACGATCAAATCGCGCCGTACAGCGGTGATTGTCCGCTTGTTCCGCGTCATCGCCCGTCGATGATGAAGCGCTCGATATCGTCGAGAACCCTGTTGGCGGAGGCGAGCCCGCTGAACTCCATCCAGGTTGCTGCATCGACCCGATGAACGTTCCCGGCGGCAACGGCGGGAAGCATCTGCCATAGGGGATTGTTTGTCACTTCCTCATGGCGACCGCTCACGGCGGAATCGTTCGCGCCGCCCACGATGTAAAGAAGCACCTCCCCACGAAGTGCCGCGAGTTGTTCCCAGTCCGGGCGCTTGACCGTGAGATCGCTGTCGGTGGTCTCGTATTCGGTGCGCTTTACCCCGGCCTCCCGCATGACCGCGAAGGGGCCGTAGGCCTTGGGGCCATCCAGATAGACCTGAAAATCCCATGGGGTAATGCGGACGATCGAGACGGACGTGTCGGGAACACGGTCGCGGATTGCCGCCACGCGGTCTTCGAAAGCCGCGAGCGCTTCGTCGGCCTCCGCGCGTGTTCCGGTGATGTCGGCGACGAGACGGTAATAGTCCTTCCACCCTTCCGCTCCGATCAACACCGTCGGCGCGATGCGCGAGGCGAGGTTCAAGACCTCCTCGCCTGCCATGGCACTGCCGATGATCAGATCCGGATCAAGGGCGATGATCGTCTCGATGCTCGGCTCCGCGAACGTGCCGAGATCGGTGACGCCCTCATTCACGGCATCGGCCTTGAGTTGTTTGTCGCTCATGCCGAACAGCGGCGCCCCGACCACAGGAAGTCCGAGTTCCAGTGCCATGCCGAGGCTGTAGGTCGGATCGAGCACGACGATGCGCTCAGGCATTTCGGGGACGCAGACGGCATCGCCGAGTATCGCGGGATCGTCCACGAGCCTGCCGTCACAAGCCACGGCCGGCGTCGCGAAGCCAATGGTGAGGAGCAGGAGAGCGAGGAGCCGTCGCGTCATTGCCAGTTCTTCTTCGATAGGGCGTCGTACGCCGCAAGCAGGAGGATCAGAACTTGCCCGTCGCCTTCAGGCCGTAGGTGCGCCCGTCCCCAATCGTCGCCTGGGAGCCTGTCTCATTGATGCTCGTCAGATACTGCTCGTCGAAGATGTTCTTGGCGAAGGCCGCAACCGAGAAGTCGTTGTATTCATATCCGATTTGCGCATTCACAAGAGTAAAGGAATCGACGAGGCGGCTCGACGTGTTGGCGAGGTCGCCACTCGAATAGAAGCCGTCCGTGAAGGACATGTCTGCTTCGGCGAAGATGCCGGAATGGTGGCGCCAGATCCCACCCGCGGCAAAGGTGACCGCAGGAGCCTCCGGGAACTCCTTGCCCTCGAGATTGATACCGCTGGCCGTGACGCCCTCGTCGAATTCAGTCTTGAGAAGGCCGAGTGAGGAGAACAGTTCGATCTCGGGCATCGGCATCCAGCGCACCTCCGCTTCCGCGCCGTAGGCGTGGGACTTGCCGCTATTCGCCGTGATCGTCTGACCGGAGAAGTTGGGATTGAAGGTCAGGACCTGCTGGTTCTCGTAATCGTAGTAGAAGGCGTTGGCGTTGAGTTTCAGCGTGTCGTCGAACCAGCGGGAGCGGTAGGCGATATCGTAGGACCAGAGATATTCCGGCTCGACTTCATTGATGGCGGTTGAACCGGCAACGGCTTCCGAGAAGCCGGCGCGATAGCCGCGGCTCGCCGTGAAGGCGACGGTCTGGTTGTCGGTCAGATCGTAGGCCAGTCCGATCTTCGGCAGGAATACCGTGTTCGCCGTGGAGTTGTTTTCGTCGAGGGATCCGAATGTCGGTATGCCGGTTCCGATCGTCGTCGCAAAGTCGAGCGCTGTGCCGGCATAATCTGCCGAGACCTCATCACGCAGGATACGACCGCCGGCAATCAGCGTCCAATCTTCGAAGAAGCGGTAGCGCGTATCGGCGTAGGCGGCGATGGACTCGGTCTTGTTCTCAGCGGTCAGCATCTGCACGTCGATCAGCGGCACGCCGTAAGGGGCAAGAAGCGTGGTCTGGATCGATGAGTCGAGATCGGTCGTGAAGCGGCCCGCGAACACGCCGAAGACACCCGAAAACGGGTCGTCGGGGGATTCGTAGGTGAGCTGCAGATCCTGCGCGAAATCCGCACCTTCGCGTGTATCGTCCCGAATGAAGGATGATGCCGAGGGCGATTCAATCGTCACGCCCGTGTCGACGAAGGACGTGACCGATCGCACCGTCCAGTCCGGTGTGATTTCGTAGCTGACGTCGGCGATGTAGCGATTGACATGGGTATCGCGGAACTCGGCCGAGTCAGTCGTGGAATCGTCGAAATGGCGGTCGAAGAAGTCGGGTCCGCTGACCAGGCCCCAACCGGGTTTGTCGTGGGTGCGGCTGACGGTGAAGAGCGCCCGCAGACCTGGCATCGCCTCCGGCGTGAACAGGAACTTACCGCGAATCTGCTCGTATTCGTCTTCTTCCAACTCGGCAAGGGCAGGGTTGGCGTAGTCGATATCCTTGGTTTCTCGGGATTTCTGGCCGGCTATGCGAACGGCGAACTGATTGTCGATGATTGGGGCGTTCACGGCAAAGGCGCCGGAGAGATAGTCCTGGTTGCCGGCCATGCCCTCGAGTATGACTTCCGGCTCGTAGGTCGGATCCTTGGTCTTGATGATCACCGATCCGGCGAGCGAATTGCGGCCCTGGGTGGTCGATTGCGGCCCTCGCAGCACCTCCACCTGCTCCACGTCCCAAAGGCCACGTGAGCCGCGGCGAGTGGCTTCGATCCCTTGCTCGGCGCCGTCGACGAGGACGGATATGACCGGCGAGGAACGGCTCGGCTGAGTCACCCCTTCTGCGTTCAGGCCGCGAATGACGAAGCTGCTATTGCCGGTTCCCGACTCGAAGGAACGAACGTTGCCGACGGTGTTCAGTGCCTGATCGACGGTATTGTAATTGTAGTCCTCGATCTCACCGCTGCCGACGACATCGACGCTCGTGTAGGTGTCGAAGATGTCGCGCGGAATCTTCTCGCCCTGCACGACGACCGTATCGAGAGTAATCATGCCGCCGTCGTAAGTGTCGATGGTGGTATAGTCGACATCAGCCGTGTTTTCGGTGGTCTGAAAGTCGGTATCCTGCGCCTGCGCTTCGACGTCGAGAGTCAGGGTTCCACCAACAGACAGGGCTGTTGCAGTAACGAGAACTCTTGTCAGTCGTTCGACCGAGCCTGTCGCTTTGCGCATGATACCGAACTCCAACCGTCACAAGTTTTCTTGGGGCACTCCGACCCGCTGCAATCGCCCGGAGTCTTAAATCTGATCTTTTGAGTCCACAATTAAAAACTCGATGTAAATAGTCATGTTTTTAGCACTGGGGGATTTGGGCAACAGTGTGCCTGGGAGGGCGAAACAGTCAGCCACTCCCCTCCTTTGCGAAATGTTTGGCTTGCCGCATCCGATTGGCGCTTGCACGTCGCCGCTCTGCCCATTGACCGGTTTTATCGACTGACAAGAGCAAACTTCCTCGGTAGGCTTCTGCCATGGCTGGAGGCAGCCAGCAGCTCGCGCTGCTGAAGGGGTATGGCGAATGCCTCCGAGACGGGTTCCTTCCCGACCGTTTGTTCGTTGGGCGAAGACGTTTGCAATGCGAGCGCTGACGAGAGCTTCGCCGTGACGAAGGAAACGGATATGCGCGACTATCGCGACGCCAAAGCCATGGCGAAAGCCATGCGCGAAATACTGGCCGATCTTGACCTGACGATTAGCCACAGCCAGGCGCTGGAAATCGTTGCAAGGCAGTTCGGGTTGACGAACTGGAACGTTCTGTCAGCAAAAATCGACGACGCCGCGCGTGCTCGACCCGTTGGCAGGATAGCATTCGAGCAGGCCGTGCCGATCATTCGTATCTTCGACGTTGCGAAGGCCGACGAGTTCTATCTGGACTTTCTCGGCTTCACCGTCGACTGGGACCATCGCTACGGAGTCAATTTTCCGCTCTACCGGCAGATTTCCCGTTCCGGCCTCAGACTGCACCTCTCCGAGCACGCTGGGGACGCCACGCCCGGAGGGAACATGTGCGTCTACATGACCGAGATCCGGGATCTTCACCAGGAGCTTCTGGCCAAGGACTACCGCTATATGAAACCTGGTATCGCAGACGAGGGGACAAGACTGGAGATGCAGGTCACCGACCCCTTCAACAACCGCATCAGGTTTATGGAACTCAAGGGCTGATGAGGCGATAAAAGACAGGTCGCCGCAGACCGGCCTCTCTCACGATCGAAAATCCGCAATTC
The DNA here is from genome assembly GCF_024359545.1 of Jiella marina. Taxonomy (GTDB): domain Bacteria; phylum Pseudomonadota; class Alphaproteobacteria; order Rhizobiales; family Rhizobiaceae; genus Jiella. The sequence continues at coordinate 3,155 of NZ_JAKQZG010000005.1, read as the reverse complement.
GGCTTGGAGCGAATGACGATGAGGATGCATTGCCGGCTCGCTCCAAGCCCTTGTTTTTACGCGTAAAGCGTTCGGAAAATTATCCAAACTTTCAGTCTCGCTCTATAACATGATTTCATTCATCATGTTATTTGCCGCATCGGGATCACGGTTCCCTCCCCGATGAATGCGAATGCGTGATCGTTTGATGCTTTTCCAGGTATGGCCGGAGACCACCACTCATGCTGACCGCATCCACAACGATCCTTGTCCCCGGCGCTTCGGAGCTGCTCGCCCGCCTGTGCCAGCATTCGCCGAACACGGCATCGTCGAGTTCGATGGTCGGTTTGCCGCCATGAAGCAGATCCGCCGCCTCGTTCGCTGCGAACTCAAACTCCCCCGACAACGCCATCTGGCCGCGGCCTGTCGGAGGCGCAGCGTCGGGGGCGATGCGGCACGCGCCGATGCCGGGACGGAATAACGGGACGCCGGCTCTTCGGCTTGCGTTTCGCGCCTGAACGGCTATCGAAATCGCAACGCTCCGGCACCTCGACGCCCCGCTGGTGCGGACCCCGGGGCCAAAACAGCCTTGAAGCCGCTCCTAGGGCCAATATCGGATCACATGCTCAAGCGCTTCTTTTCCTATTATCAGCCCTACAAGGGGTTGTTCGTTCTGGATTTCGGCTGTGCGGTCCTGGCCGGGCTTCTGGAACTCGGCTTCCCGATCGCGGTCAAGGTCTTCGTCGACGATCTTCTGCCCGGCGGCGACTGGCCGCTGATCGTCGCTGCCACGCTGGGGCTCCTGGCGATCTATCTCGTGAACACCGGTTTGATGGCCGTGGTCACCTATTGGGGTCATATGCTGGGGATCAATATCGAGACGGAGATGCGCAAGCGCGCCTTCGATCATCTCCAGAAACTGTCCTTCGGCTATTTCGACAACGTCAAGACCGGCCATCTCGTCGGCCGCCTGACCAAGGATCTGGAGGAGATCGGCGAGATCGCGCATCACGGTCCCGAAGACCTCTTCATCGCGGTGATGACCTTCGTCGGCGCCTTCTTGCTGATGCTCTTCGTGCATGTGGAACTGGCGCTGATCACCGGCGTCATTGTGCCGGTCGGGGCGTGGCTGACCACCCGCTACGGCGCCCGGATGACCGCCACCTGGCGGGCGATCTACGCCTCGGTCGGCGATTTCAACGCCCGGATCGAGGAGAATGTCGGCGGCATCCGCGTCGTGCAGGCCTTCGGCAACGAGCATCACGAGCGCCGGCTGTTCTCGCGCAATAACGCCGAATATCGCCGCCGCAAGCTCGACGCCTACAAGATCATGTCCTGGTCGCAGTCGCTGAACTATTTCTCCATGCGCCTCACTCAGGTGATCGTCATGGTGGCGGGAACGTATTTCGTCATCGCCGGCGACCTGACCAATGGCGGATTCGTCGGCTTCCTGCTTCTGGTCGGCGTGTTCTTCCGGCCGGTGGAAAAGATTGCGGCGGTTCTAGAGACCTACCCGAAGGGGATCGCCGGCTTCCGCCGCTATTGCGAGTTCCTGGACACCGAGCCGGAAATCGAGGATCGGCCCGGAGCCGTCGCGATTTCTCAGGTGAAGGGTGCGGTCGCCTTCGAGCATGTGCGCTTTGCCTATGGCAACGGCCTGCCGGTCCTGAAGGATGTGAGCTTTGCGGCGAAGCCCGGCGAGACGATCGCCTTCGTCGGCCCGTCGGGTGCAGGCAAGACGACGATTTGTGCGCTGTTGCCGCGTTTCTATGATGTTTCCGGGGGCGTGATCCGCATCGACGGGAGGGATATCCGCGATATGGCGCTCGCCTCGCTGCGCGAGCATGTGGGCGTCGTGCAACAGGACGTGTTCCTGTTCGGCGGCACGGTGCGCGAGAACATCGCCTACGGCCGACTCGACGCGAGCGAGGAGGAGATCGTCGCGGCCATGCGCCGGGCCTCGCTGGAGGCGACCGTCGCCGCACTCCCCAATGGCCTCGACACCATTGTCGGTGAGCGCGGCGTGAAGCTCTCCGGCGGCCAGAAGCAGCGGCTCTCGATCGCCCGCATGTTTCTCAAGGACCCGGCGATCCTGATCCTCGACGAGGCCACCTCGGCGCTCGATACCGAGACCGAGCGGCAGATCCAGGCGGCGCTCGCGGAACTGTCAAAGGGCCGTACCAGCCTCGTCATCGCCCATCGCCTGTCGACGATCCGCCATGCCGATCGGATCTGCTTCGTCGATCAGGGCAAGATCGTCGAGACCGGCTCCCATGCCGAACTGATGGCCAAGGGCGGCGCCTATGCCCGTCTGGTCGCGGCCCAGTCGGGCGCAGAGGGTCCGGTGAACTCCTTGACGGAAGCTGGCAGGCTTTCTGCCACTGCGCCAGCGGGATAAATACCCGGTCTACCAACCCCGAACGACAAAGAGCGGCACCACTTTTGTGGTGCCGCTCTTTGTTCATGACGATGATGGAGGCCAGCGTCAGAACTTGAAATGGGCTTTCAGCAGTCCGCGGCGACCTTCACCGTAATAGCAGGCCGTCGCACCCTGGCAGCTCGCCACGTGTTTCTTGTCGAAGACGTTGTTGACGTTGAGCGAGACGCCCCAGTCGTCTTTTTCATAAGCAATGCGCGCGTCGACGAGCGTCACGTCGGGCACTTCGAACTGGTTTTGATTGTCGGCGAAACTCTCGCCGAAGTAACGGACGCCGGCGCCGACTCCGACACCTTCCATTTGGCCGGACGGAACCCGGTAGTTCAGGCAATTCCGGCGGAATTCCCGATTTGCGCTTGCATCGTCTGGCTTCCCACCGGATTGGCCGGCGATCGCTCCGAAGCCGTCGTCCCAAAACGGTGACCACTGCCCGCTCTCGATCTCCCTGCAGTAGGTCTGAAAGAAATCCGAGCTGTAGGCGTTCATCTGCTCGTAGCTTGGACGAACGAGCCCCTGGCGAAGATTCGACCATCGATCGGCAAGCTCGGCCATCGACTTCGAAAATCTCGCCCGGGCTTCGCCGACGTCTTTCGTCCGCAGCGACTGCTTCTCCAACGTCCGTCCGACCAAGCCGACGAGATCGCCCGGCACGCGAACGCGCAGATAGTAGACGCCGCTCTTCGGATGCTTCCAGGGACGAGACATACGCAACACCATGTGCACCACCTTTGTGTACCAC
>NZ_JAKQZG010000041.1 GCF_024359545.1 Jiella marina | reverse complement strand
GCCTCCGGCGATCTCGCCCAGCGCACCGAGCAGCAGGCGGCGAGCCTTGAGGAGACCGTGGCGGCGCTCGGCGAGGTGACGAGCGCGGTGAACCAGACGGCCGACAGCGCCGGCCATGCCCAGAAGGTGGCGACGACGGCCCGCGGCAAGGCCGAGAAGGGTGGCCAGGTGGTCTCCGAGGCGGTCGCGGCGATGAACCAGATCGAGGCCTCCTCCCAGCAGATCAACCAGATCATCGGCGTCATCGACGAGATCGCCTTCCAGACCAACCTCCTGGCCCTGAACGCCGGCGTCGAGGCGGCGCGGGCGGGCGAAGCCGGCAAGGGCTTCGCGGTGGTGGCTCAGGAAGTGCGGGGCCTCGCCCAGCGCTCGGCGGAAGCGGCCAAGGAGATCAAGGGCCTGATCACGGCGTCGTCCGAGCAGGTCGGCAAGGGCGTGGAACTGGTGACGGCGTCGGGCAAGTCGCTGGACGAGATCGTTGCCGAAGTCTCCGGCATGGCCGAGGCGATCGCCCAGATCGCGTCGAGTGCCCGCGAACAGGCGACGAGCCTGCGCGAGGTCTCCGGCGCGGCCGACCAGATGGACAAGGTGACCCAGCAGAACGCCGCGATGGTGGAAGAGGCGACCGCCGCCAGCCGGACGCTCGCCGACGAGACCGAGGGTCTCGCCCAGGCGGTCGCCCGCTTCAAGACCGGCGGGGGCAAGTCCCGGCAGGCAGGCATCGTCTCGATGGCCGGCGCCCGCAA
>NZ_JAKQZG010000040.1 GCF_024359545.1 Jiella marina | reverse complement strand
GACCGGCACGAGCACTTCGCGGCCGTTCTGCCGCACCATCACCGGATGACCGGGCGACATCAGCACGTCGCGCTCCGGCACGCCGGCACCGAAGGCATTCGCCTTCACCCGGACCGGCGCCATGTGCGCGTTCTCGCCCGAGCAGTCGAGCGTGCGGCGGCCGATCCAGATGATATCGCGCGTCGCCCCGGATGCCGTCACCGCAACATCGCCGACCTTGAGATCATCGATCGCGACCGGGCCGTGCGTTGTGGCGATCGCAGTTCCGGAGGCGAAGCAGATCGTGAAAGACGACGAAACGGTATTGAAGCTATCTCCGTCCTGGTAGTTCGGCGCATACTGAAAAACGTAGAAACGGCCGTAAGCCGTGGTGACGAAGCCATTGCCATTCGCCAGGGCTCTGACATAGGTCGTCGTGAACCCCAGCGAGTCTTGCACGTCGTCATTGGGAATATCGCCGAGCTGGGTCAGGGTGTCGGAGCCGCCATCATCGGTGTCGGTAACCGTGATATTGGAATAATTATACGCGTTCGTTACGTTGTAGGTGCCATCGCCATTGGATGTTGCGCTGTAAAGATACATTGGCGCTGTCGTGGCCATGGGTCTCTCCGGAGAAGTCGCGTAAATCGGGTATATTTAAAGAATACGACGGATGCGATCTTAGTGCATTTAAATAAAATAAACGCCCATGGCTATTGCTCACGGCAAGCGAAATACCATCATAGTCGATTGGAAAACCCGAAAGCATGCGACGTTTGGTAGCGCATGCCT
>NZ_JAKQZG010000004.1 GCF_024359545.1 Jiella marina | reverse complement strand
ACCACGCGGCGATCGCGAGACCCTTACGCTGTAGGGCCTAAAATGAAATCAGTGACTTAGGAGGCTCTTGGCGGAGAGGGGGGGATTCGAACCCCCGATACGGTTGCCCGTATGCCGCATTTCGAGTGCGGTGCATTCGACCACTCTGCCACCTCTCCGGAAGCGGGCCTGGCACTGGCGATGCGGCTTTGCCGGTCATCGTCTTGTTCGTGTCGGCACGAAAGGCGGCATCGGCACCAAGGCCGTTGCCGCCGCATGGGTCGGCGCTTCTCAAGCGCGCCGGTCTCTTATCAAAGCCCCGAACCCGGTGACAAGAGATCAAGTCAACAAAATCGCGATCAAACCCCCATGGCCCGTCGATCCGGTCAAGCTTCGCGCAAGTCGCCTCCGGCGAGGTGGGCGCTCGAATGCTCTCCGACGCCGCGGCTGTCTCCAGTGCAGAGGAGTTTGAGTCTCGTCCCGAGATCATTTCTGCGTTTTCACAAGGGCTTCCGGCCGCCGACACGAACGTCTGGCTGTGCAGTTAACGCCTGAAACGCGCCGGGCCGGCGCCATGATCTACCTGCGCCCTCGCCCCTGGGTGGGACAGATGGCGGAGAATGGACAGCGCGTCGTCGCGATCCGGGCCGTGTGGATACCCCGTCTGGAAAGGCCGACCTTGTCTCATCCTCGCGACACGATGCCCTTCCCCCTTCCTTTGCTCTGGACAACGGAGGAGTTTCGCGCATAGAACCGCTCCAATCGTCGCGCCGGGGGGCCGGGGGCAAACCTTTTTGCTGGCCATTTGCTTGTCGCGATCTCGAAACTCGCCAGAAGCAGCCATTCTGCTGACGAGCCTTGCAAGGAGTTGCAGCGACCGTGAGCGTCCACGATACCGCCGAACCGAATCGTCGAGACTTTCTCTATATTGCCACGGGTGCGGTCGGCGCGGTGGGCGCCGCCGCCGTGGCCTGGCCGTTCATCGACCAGATGAACCCCGACGCCGCCACGCTGGCACTGGCCGAGATCGAGGTCGACGTCAGCCAGGTCGCAGAAGGCCAGTCGATCACCGCCAAATGGCGCGGCAAGCCGGTGTTCATCCGCCAGCGGACGGCACAGGAGGTCGAGGAAGCCAAGACGGTCGCGCTCGACGATCTCAAGGACCCGCTGGCGCGCAACGCCAATATCGCCGCCGACGCGCCCGCGACTGACATCAACCGGACGATGGGGGCGGGAAGCCCGCCCACCGGCGACGACATGGCAATGGCCCGCGAACAGTGGCTCGTCATGATCGGCGTGTGCACCCATCTCGGCTGCATTCCGCTCGGCCAGTCGGGCGACTATGACGGCTGGTTCTGCCCCTGCCACGGCTCGCATTACGATACGGCCGGCCGCATTCGGTCGGGGCCGGCGCCGGAGAACATGGCGATCCCGCCTTTCGAATTCACCTCCGACACCACCGTCCGAATCGGTTGAGGGGAGCACGGAAAAACTCATGAGCGGTCATTCTTCCTACGTGCCCTCCAAGGGCTTCATGCAGTGGCTGGACGCCAGGCTTCCCCTGCCCCGGCTTCTGTATGATTCCTTCGTCGCCTACCCGGTTCCGCGCAATCTGAACTACGCCTACACCTTCGGCGGGATTCTCTCGCTCTTCCTGGTAGTGCAGATTCTCACCGGCGTCGTGCTTGCCATGCACTATGCCGCGGCCTCGGGCCTCGCCTTCACCTCTGTCGAGAGGATCATGCGCGACGTGAACTGGGGCTGGCTGCTGCGCTACATGCACGCCAACGGCGCCTCCTTCTTCTTCGTCGCCGTCTATCTCCACATCTTCCGCGGTCTCTATTACGGCTCCTACAAGGCGCCCCGCGAAGTGCTGTGGATCCTCGGCGTGATCATCTTCCTTCTGATGATGGCGACGGCGTTCATGGGTTACGTGCTTCCTTGGGGCCAGATGTCCTTCTGGGGCGCGACGGTGATCACCGGCTTCTTCACCGCATTTCCGCTGATCGGCGATCCGATCCAGCAGCTCCTCCTCGGCGGCTTCGCCGTCGACAATGCGACGCTGAACCGGTTCTTTTCGCTGCACTACCTCCTGCCCTTCATGATCGCCGGCGTCGTCATCCTGCACGTCTGGGCGCTGCACGTGACCGGTCAGACCAATCCGACCGGCGTCGAGGTGAAATCGTCGAAGGACACCGTCCCGTTCACGCCGCATGCGACGATCAAGGACGGCTTCGCCATGATGGTGTTCCTGATCGCCTTCGCCTACATGGTGTTCTACCTGCCGAACTATCTCGGCCATCCGGACAACTATATCGAGGCGAACCCACTGAAGACGCCGGCGCATATCGTTCCGGAATGGTACTTCCTGCCCTTCTACGCGATGCTGCGCGCGATCACCTTCAACATCGGTCCGATCGATTCCAAGCTCGGTGGCGTGCTCGTCATGTTCGGCTCGATCCTGGTCCTGTTCTTCCTGCCCTGGCTCGACACGTCGCGCATCCGCTCCACCGCCTTCCGGCCGATCTACAAGATCTTCTTCTGGATCCTGGTGGCCGACTGCGTCTTCCTGGGCTGGCTCGGCTCGAAGCCCGCGGAGGGCATCTACCCGGCCCTCTCGCTCGCCGGCACGATCTACTATTTCGGCCACTTCCTGATCGTTCTGCCGGTGCTCGGTCTCGTCGAGACACCGAAAAAGCTACCCGGATCGATCACCGAGGCGGTGCTTGCTAAGAATGGCGGGGGCCAGACACCAGCGGGCGCCACAGCAGCCCCGGAAACAAAAGGCTGAAGCGTGACAGAGCTGAGGACGATGACGATGAAGCAACTTTTGCTCAAGGCTCTGTTCGCCGGTGCTCTGCTCATCCTGCCGCTGGGCACGGCCCAGGCGCAGGACGAGGCCGGTCATGAGGCCGCCGCCGAAGAGGGTCACGGGGAGACGCCCCACTACCCGCTCAAGCGCCCCCAGCAGCTCGACTGGTCCTTCGCCGGGCCGTTCGGCCATTGGGATCTGGGACAGCTCCAGCGCGGCCTGAAGGTCTATCGCGAGGCCTGCTCGATTTGCCACGGCATGCGGCTCGTCGCCTTCCGCAATCTGGAGGATCTCGGCTACAGCGAAGAGCAGGTAAAGGCCTTCGCCGCCGAATACACGATCCAGGATGGCCCGAACGGCGACGGCGAGATGTTCGAACGTCCGGGTATCCCGTCGGACTATTTCCCCTCGCCCTTCCCGAATCCGGAAGCAGCGGCCGCGGCCAATAACGGCGCCGCGCCGCCGGACTTCTCTCTGCTCGCCAAGGCGCGAGCCGTGGAGCGCGGGTTCCCGACCTTCGTCTTCGATCTGTTCAGCCAGTATCAGGAGGCGGGGCCAGACTATATCCATGCCCTGCTCACCGGTTACGGCGAAGAACCGCCGGAGCACATCGCCGAGTCGATCCAGCCGGGAACCTACTACAACCCCTATTTCATCTCGGGTCCCGCCCTCGCCATGCCGCCGCCGATCAGCGACGACCAGGTGGAGTACACCGACGGCTCGCCCCAGACTGTCGAACAATATTCGCGCGACGTCGCGGCCTTCATGATGTGGGCGGCCGAGCCTCACCTGACCGAGCGCAAGGCGACCGGCTTCGTCGTGATGATCTTCCTGGTGGTCTTCGCCGGCATGCTGTTCGTCGTGAAGGGACGGGTCTGGGCCAACACGCCGCACTGAGCTTCGGCTTCGCAAGCCGAGACTTGGTCACATAAAATTCGTAGGAGCGGCCTTCGGAGCGATCCGGAGGCCGTTTTCTTTCAGCAGGACATCTCCTGGCGATGCTGCGGCGAAATCGTGCCGTCGCGTGGGCGCAGCAAAAAGGACGGCGCAACAGACGCCCTCGCCGGTCGCAAAGACATCGCGAGCCTCGCCTTGCACCCATCCCGCCAAAGCTTTATATCGATCAGCGAATTCCCGGACATCGCCCGATGATCCACGGCCCGACCCCTACCGGGGCGGGCGATAAGGAGGATTTTATCCATGGCCCAGCAATTGTTGATGCCGAAGGCCACCGCCGTCTGGCTCGTCGACAACACGTCCCTGTCTTTCGAGCAGATCGCCGATTTCTGCACGCTCCACCCGCTGGAGGTGAAGGCGATCGCCGATGGCGAATCGGCTCAGGGCATCAAGGGTCTCGATCCGGTCATGACCGGCCAGCTGTCGCGTGACGAGATCGAGCGCGGCGAGAAGAACGAGAAGCACCGTCTGAAGCTCTCGGCGCCCAAGGTCCGCGTGCCGGAATCCAAGCGCAAGGGTCCGCGCTATACGCCGGTTTCCAAGCGTCAGGACCGCCCAAACGCGATCCTCTGGCTGGTGCGCAACCACCCGGAGATGAAGGACGCCCAGATTTCCCGGCTCGTCGGCACGACCAAGAACACGATCGAGCAGATCCGCGAACGCACTCACTGGAACTCCGCCAATCTGCAGCCCATGGATCCGGTGACACTCGGCCTTTGCTCTCAGATCGATCTTGATCTCGAAGTGGAGAAGGCAACGCGCGGCCTGCCGCCGCGCAGCGAGGATCTCGCCGAAGAGGAGCGCCTGCTCTCCGCCGCGCAGACCCAGAACTGGTCGCATTCCTCGACCAGCGACGAAAACGAGATCGACGAGGCGGCGGTCTTCGCCAAGCTCTCCTCCATGCGGCGCAGCGAGCCGGACGAGGATGAAGACAGCCAGAACTGATCCGAGCGAAGATCTGCATCGCAGATTTTATCAAGGGGCGCCGCCGCCGAGGCTGGCGCCCTTGTGTTTTGCGGGTATGCCTTGCCGGGATCGGCGGCTTGCAAACGGCAAAACCGATTGCGCCATTGGCGGCACCGGGTTGAACGCAATCGCGAAGGGGTGGTAGCGGGAGCGCACCATCACTCGAACAAGCGAGAACTTTGAATGTCCGATCGTATCGTCATGCGCACCGGAGAAGCCCTTGTCGCCGGAGGCCCTCCGGGCACGGCGGCCGAGCCCGAAGTGGTCATCGGAGCGCTGGACGGGCCGGTCGGCACGGCGCTTGCGACGCTCACCGGCGATCAGGTCGCCGGCCACAGCCGCGTCTATGCGCTTCTCAACACCGATGTCATGGTCCGCCCGGTGACGCTCTGCGTCTCCAAGGTGACGGTCGACAATCCCAAATACACCAACATCCTCATGGGGACGGTGCAGTTCGCGATCGCGAATGGTGTGCTCGACGCGGTGCGCGAGGGGCTTCTGCCGAAGGATCAGGTCAACGATCTCGGCATCATCTGCTCGGTCTGGCTGGCGCCGACCATCGTCGATGTCGAAAATCTCGACCACAAGGTGCTCTTCGACATCCATCGCAAGGGCATGACCACGGCGATCCGCAAGGCCATGGCCAACGAGCCGTCGATCGACTGGCTGCTCGAGAACCAGGACAAGATCGTCCACAAATACTACCAGATGGGCCTCGACGGTAAGATCTGAGGCTCGCTTCCTCGGCCTTCCTTTTCCAGGAAGCAGAAGCAATCCGGCGAGCGGCGTCAGGCTCTGCCTCGCTCGCCCTCGCGCAGTGCGACGATCTGGTCGGCGAGCTTGGCCTGCCGGTCGCCGGGCTCGCGCTCCGGCCCGACCGTCGTGTCGCGCCGGGTCTGATGTTCAAGCTGCGCGTTGATTTCCGCTCCCACGAGCAGCACGATCATCATGATCCAAGTCCACATCAGGAAGACGATGATCGACGCGAAGGAGCCATAGCTCGCGTCGAAATTCTTGACGTTGCCGGTGTAGAAGCCGAACAGCAGCGAAGCCACGATCCAGCCGACGATCGTCACGATCGCACCCGGCGTCAGCCATTTGAAGCGGGCATGGCGGCGGTCCGGCCCGAATCGGAACAGACCCCCGATCCACAAGAGCGCCACGCCAGCCAGCACGACCGCGCTGGCTGCGGCGACCAGCCAACCAGCTATACCGCCAAGCGGCAGCACCGAGAGCGCGGCGGGCAGGACGACCACGACCGCGAGCGCTGCGACCACGAGAAGAATGGTGGCGAGCGTGAAGCCCAGCGTCATGGCGGTACGCTTCACCATGCCTCGCTCATCCTCTTCCTCATAGGCGATGTTCATCGCCTTGAAGAGCGCCGTCACGCCCTTGTTGGCACTCCAGAGCGATAGAAGCAGCGAGATGGCGAAAGCAATGGACAGCGACGAGTCCGCCTTGCCGGACAGACGCTCGAGCTGCGACTGGATGACCGACAACGCCCCTTCCGGAACGATGCCCTGCAAAGTGGAAACCTGTTGCTGAATGGTCTGGGGATCGGCGAGGAGGCCGTAGATCGCGACTAGAGAAGCGATCGCCGGAAACAGCGAGAGCAGCAGGTAAAACGTCAGTCCGCCCGCGACCAGCGTGACCGAATGCGTCTCGAACTGGTCCTTGACCCGGAAGAGAACGTCCTTCCAGCCCTTCTTCGGCATCTCCATCGGCGTTTCGGCCCGGTGGCCATGGTCCGGTCGATAGGTGGCCTCTTGGGACATCGGGGCGGTTCCTCTGGTGCGAAGGTGGCGAGTTTCGAATCGCGGCGCGCCGAGTTCGCGGCTGCGCGGCCACTACGAATGGCAATCCATTCGCTGCGGGGTGGTTCCGCCGCGTCGCATCTGCGGGTGATCGAGAAACCACCGGGCTCTGGCCCGACGCCGCCAGACGCTGAGGCGGCTATAGGCGAGCCGCTGCGTAAAAACGGCAGAGATCAGTGAGAAAGCAGCGGTGGCATTTCGGCGCGCGCGCCACGCAGACAGCCTTCCCGAACTGGATGAGCCAGAAATGGCCTTCCTTCAGGGCCCACTCCGGCGCCCTCTCCTCCAGTTGCCGCGCGGTCTCGTCGGCCGTACGCGCCTCGGTCAGGCCGATCCGGTTCGAAACGCGGTGCACATGGGTGTCGACCGCGATCACCTCGGCGCCGAAGGTGAAGCTGAGCACGATGTCCGCGCATTTGCGGCCGATGCCAGGCAGCCGCATCAGCGCGGCCCGCGAGGACGGCACGACGCCCTTGTGCTCGTCGATCAGCGCACCGCAGAGCTTCAGAATGTTCCTGGCCTTCATGTTGTAGAGGCCGCAGGGTTTGATCGCCGCAGCGATCTCCGCCTCACAGAGCGCGAGCATGTCTTCCGGCGTCGTGGCGCGGGCGAACAGGGCCTTCACGGCCGCGGCGGTGTTCACGTCGCGGCTTTGCGCGGAAAGCAGGCAGGAGACGACAGAGCGAAACGGATCCGGCTGGTCCTTCGGCCCCTTGGCGCCGGGCGTCTGGCCTGGCATCTCCTCGGCCAGACGGCGAAACACGCGCTCGACATCCTCGGGCGCAAGGACCGAACCTCCTTGCCGCTCCCGGCTCACCGCTGCTTCGTCTGCCAGTCGGAGGCAATCCAAGGCTTCAGTTCCGGCTCCGGCGCGAGCACGCCCTGGCCGAGGATATGGTCGGCGGCCTTCTCGCCCACCATGATCGAAGGACCATTGAGATTGCCATTGGTGATCCGCGGGAAGATCGAGGAATCCGCGAGACGCAGATTCTCCACTCCGATCACCCGGCACTCGGGGTCGACCACCGCCATCTCGTCATCCGGCGCGCCGAGCCTTGCCGTGCCGCAGGGATGATAGGCGCTTTCGGCGTGTTCGGCGATGAAGCGGTCGAGATCCTCGTCGCTGGTGGCCTCGGCGCCCGGCTGGATCTCCGGGCCGCGATAGGGATCGAAGGCCTCCTGCGCGTATATCTCGCGGGTCAGCCGGATGGCGGTTCGAAACTCGGTCCAGTCGTCCGGATGGGACATGTAGTTGAAGCGGATCGACGGTGCATCCTTCGGATCAGCGCTCTTCAGCCGGACCGCGCCGCGCGACTTCGAACGCATCGGCCCGACATGCGCCTGGAAGCCGTGGCCAGGCGCGGCCGCCTTGCCGTCGTAGCGGATAGCGCCCGGCAGGAAGTGGTACTGGATATCGGGATATTCGATGCCGGCCGCGGAGCGAATGAAGGCCGCTGCCTCGAAATGATTGGTGGCGCCATAGCCGGTGTGGAGCATCATCCATTCGAGGCCCACCCGGCCCTTGGCGAACAGGCTGAGATAGCCGTTGAGGGTGATCGGCTGGATGCAGGTCTGCTGGATATAGAGTTCCAGATGGTCCTGAAGGTTCTGGCCGACGCCTGGCCGCGGCACCTTCACGTCGATCCCGAAATGCTTCAGATCGTCGGCATCGCCAATGCCCGAATGCATGAGGATCAGCGGCGAATTGATCGAGCCGGCTGCCAGAACCACCTCGCGCCGCGCCTTGACCAAGCCCTTCCCGCGGCGGCCGGCGCGCACCACCATGCCGATCGCGCGATCGCCCTCGAAGGCGACACTGATCCCTTGTGCGTTGAGGAGCCGGCAATTGCCGCGTTTCATGGCGGGGCGCAGATAGGCGTTCGCGGCCGACCAGCGCCGGCCCTGCCAGATGGTCTGCTGCATCGGGCCGAAGCCCTCCTGCTGCTCGCCATTGTAGTCCTCGGTCACCGGATAGCCGGCCTGCCGCCCCGCCTCGACAAAGGCCTCGTAAAGCGGGTTCTGCATCTCGCCATTCTTGACGTTGAGCGGCCCCGCTGTTCCGCGCCATTTGGGATCGACGCCGCGACCGGCGCCGCCATGGAAATTCTCCATGCGCTTGAAATAGGGGAGCACGTCGGCAAAGGCCCAGCCGGACGCGCCGCTCGCCGCCCAGTGCTCGTAGTCGAGAGCGTGGCCCCGGACGTAGACCATGCCGTTGATCGACGAGGACCCACCGATCACCCGTCCGCGCGGCGTCACGAGTTGGCGTCCCGCCAGCGTCTTTTCCGCTTCGGCCTTGTAGCCCCAGTCATAGCGCTGCATGTTCATGGGAAAGGACAGCGCACCGGGCATCTGAATGAACGGTCCGGCATCCGTCCCGCCGGCTTCCACCACGACGACGTCGTATTTGCCGCTTTCCGACAGCCGATAGGCCATGGCCGAACCGGCCGAACCGGACCCGACGATCACGTAGTCGGCTTCGTCGATGGTCTTCATGCTTGGATCTCCGCGTCGATGAACCGCTCGACCATGCGGGCGGCCGTCTCAGGGTTCGGTTGGGTCAATGGTGTCAGCGCTTGGCGCAGCCACACACCGTCGATCATCGCTCCCGCGCCGGCCGCGATCCGCCGGGACTTCTTCGCGCCCACGAGAGGATCGAGCGCGGAGACCAGATTGGTCTCGAGCCGCCGAAAATAGATGCGCAACAGCCGGGCCGCCTCCGCCGATCGCCTTGCGTAGAGATAGAAAACCAGCCAGGCCGATATGGATTCCTGCGTGAACTGGCTGGGCGCGAAACTGCCGGAGATGACCGCGCTGACCCTCTCGCGAGGGCCGGGAGCCTCCCGCAGCCGCCGCGCGATCTCCTGACGATACTGGCCGAGCAGCGTGCGCATGGCGGCGATCATCAAATCGTCTTTGGTGCCGAAGTAATGATGCACGAGAGCGGGCGAGACACCGGCGAGTCGCGCGATTTCCGCCATCGTCACGTCGAGAGAGCCCGCCTGGTCGATGGCGGCGACAGTGGCGGCGATGACGCTTTGCCGGCGCCGAGCCTCGATGGTGGATCTCGACCGATCCCACCGTGTTCTGCCTGAATGGACACCCTCGATCATTCGACCAACATAAATGTCTTAATTGATCCGTCAATCAACACTCCTGGCATGACCTCCGCAACGGATTGGGGATGGAGGCTGCCGGGGGTTATCCCGCCGACGACATGAGCTAACGTGCGGCCGCGCCGTGAAGGCTTTGACGACCCTTCTGCCTCCCGCGCTCCCACACGACTTCGTTCAGGAAGAATTCCTTGGCCCGCACCCTCATCCTCTGCCCGACCCACGACCACGCCGACGCTCTCTACATGTCGATCGCCAGCGTCAGGGCGCAGCGTGACACCGACTGGCGCATGGTGGTGATCTGTGACGGCTCGCCACAGCGCACGATCGATATCCTGGAGCAGATTTCGCAGGAGGACCCGCGCGTCACCTATGAACGACATCCGAAGGGCGAGCGCTTCGGGGAGGCTTACCGCGATCCGGTCATCCGGAATGCCTCCGAGCCATATGTCTGCCATCTGAGCGATGACGACATCTGGGCTTGCGATCACCTGGAGACGATGACCGCCATGCTCGACCGGGCCGATTTCGCCTTCGAGGCAAGTCTTCTCGTGTTCGAGACACAGATACCCGCCTGGCACATCTGCAACCACGGGACAAAGCCGGGCCGAAAGATGCTTCCCTCCGGGCTCAACAACATCGCTTATCGCCGCGACATGTATCTGCGCCTCGAGGAGGGTTGGACACCGGCCCCACCAAAGGCCCCGTCAGATGTCTACATGTGGCGAAAGTTCTTCCGTCATGAGGACATGCGGGTGGCCTGCCGGGCCAGACAGACCTTCTTGAAACTGCCAAGCCAGGACAGTCGTCGCATCCATGCCAATCCCGAGCGCCGGCTTGTGGATCTCGGGCCCTGGCTCGCAAAGGTGAATCAACCCGAGACGATCTCGCAATTGTTGAAACGCGCGGGCCTCGGGGAAATGATCGCTCGCACCTTCATCGCTCATGAGGTTCAACAGGTCGCGACGTTCGAAGCCGCGATGGAGCGATGCCGCTTGCGCGCCGTCCACGAAGACGCACCGGGGAACATTGCGGTGGACGGGGAAGTGATGGAGGTCCCCCTCACCTCCGACCAGGTGTGGGTGGCGAGACTGGTGTTCCTCGCTCTCAAAGCCGGTTCCCCGGATGCGACGCAGCCGGAGAAGATCCGCTTTGTCGAGGCTGCTCGGAACGCGGTTCCGCGGGCCCGGGCAGTCGCAGCGGTTCTCGAACGCAGAGCAGGAGATGTCGGCGAGCGCGTCGACGATCTGCTCACTCGACTGGAGATGCGGCCGGACGAATTTCCGCCTTCCCGCCCACCTTCCCGGCTCTCGTCAGCAAGCGGCAGAGTCGGGCGAATCTGGTCGCGGCTCAGGCGGACATAGCCATCGCAGGCCCGGCTCTCAGCCCGAAAAGACCGGATGGTCGGGATAGAGCTCCTGCAAGGTGGGCAGATTGGCGTCGGTCTTGGAGAGGATCGGCTCCCGCGTCGGCCACTCGACATTCAGCAGCGGATCGGCCCACGACACGCCGCCCCGATGGTCGGGATTGAACTCCTCCGAGACGTCGTTCAGGTAGTCGACTTCGGTAAAGCAATAAAAGGCGTTGCTCAGCCCCTGCCGAAGGAACACGCGATTGTGCGCGTGAGGCTCGTCTCCCAGAAGAAAGCTTTCGGTCTTGCCGAATGTTTCGCTGTCGGGACGCGTATCGGCCACGACGCAAAGAGCACGTCCATGGACCACGAAGACGAACTTGTCCCAGCGCTCCGTATGAAAGCCTCGCAGGACGTTTGCCTTGGATCGCGAGTAATTGCCCTGCATGAAACGGTGCGGACGCCCGAGCACGTTTTCTATCGCGCTCTGCCGGTATGATTCCAGGAAAAACCCTCGATCGTCCTGGAATTTTGCTGTTTTCAGCAGCAGACATCCCTCGATTGAGGTTTTCAATACTTCCATAACTGCTTTAATCCCGCTTTCGTTATTCTATGTCGCCTCAAGGCTCCCAAGCCGTCTGGACGATATGGGATGCCGGAAAGCGACACCAGCCGCGCCACCAGATTTTTCCGCTCAGGCACGAGCCATCGGAATATCGACGCGTCGATATTCCGTTTGACGTGAGCCAGGGCTACAAATGCGGACCTGCCCCGGAATCCGACCGGCCTGACGAGGAACGAAATGATGATCTCCTCCCGCCTGACTGGCATGGCGCTCGCGCTGACAGCCTTTACCTCCCTACCCGCCGCAGCCGAGTACAGGCTGACCATCCTTCATACCAACGACTTTCACTCGCGCATCGAGCCGATCAACAAATACGATTCCACCTGCGGCGAGGAAGATCTTGCCGAGAACAAATGCTTCGGCGGATCGGCCCGGCTTCTCACCGCAATTCGCGCAGCACGCGAGGCGGCGGAGAACCCGATCCTCGTCGATGGCGGAGACCAGTTCCAGGGCACGCTGTTCTACACCCAGTACAAGGGCAAGGCCGCCGCTGAACTGATGAACGCCCTCGGCTATGACGCCATGACCGTTGGCAATCACGAGTTCGACGACGGGCCGAAGGTGCTGCGCGCCTTCATGGACGCGATCGAATTCCCGATCCTGCTCGCCAATGCCGATATTACCCAAGAACCGGAACTCGCCGATGCCCTGAAACCCTCGGCCATCATCGAACGAGAGGGTGAGAAGATCGGTCTGATCGGCGTTACGCCGGCCGACACGGGCGAGCTGGCCAGCCCGGGGCCAAACATCACCTTCTCCGACCCCGTCGAGGCCTTAAAATCCGAAGTTCAGGCGCTGACCGAGCAGGGAGTCGAGAAGATCATCCTGCTCAGCCATTCCGGCTACAAGACCGACCAGCGCATCGCCAAGGAAGTACCGGGCATCGACGTCATCGTCGGCGGCCACACCAACACCTTCCTCTCCAACACCGACGATTCGGCCGAAGGCCCCTACCCCACCATGGTCATGGGCCCTGATGGCCATGAGGTGCCGATCGTCCAGGCCTATGCCTATGGGAAATATCTCGGCCAGCTCGAAGTCACCTTCGACGATGATGGCGTGGTGACCGCCGCGACCGGCGAGCCGATCATCATGGACGGCGAGATTGCCGAAGACAGCAAGCTGAAGGAGCGGATTTCCGAACTCGCAGGGCCGCTCGAAGAAATCCGTCAGAAGGTCATCGGCTCCACGGCCGCCCCCATCGACGGCTCGCGAGATGCGTGCCGGAGCGGCGAGTGCGAGATGGGTGCTCTCGTGGCCGATGCGATGCTCGACCGGGTCAAGGATCAGGGCGTGCAGATCGCGATCGCCAATGGCGGTGGCTTGCGCGCGTCGATCGACGAGGGTGAGATCACCATGGGCGAGGTTCTGACGGTGCTGCCGTTCCAGAACACGCTTTCCACCTTCAAGCTCAAGGGTTCCGACATCAAGGCAGCCCTCGAAAACGGGGTCTCCCAGGTCGAGGAAGGCGCCGGCCGCTTTCCGCAGGTCGCCGGCCTCAAATTCACCTGGTCGCAATCGGCCGAGCCGGGCAACCGCATCAGCGACGTGATGGTCGCGGAGGACGGCGAGTTCGTGCCGCTCGAAGACGACAAGACCTATCTCGTCGTATCCAACAACTACATGCGCGGCGGCGGCGACGGTTATTCGGTCTTCGCCGAAAAGGGCATGGACGCCTATGATTACGGCCCATCGCTCGACGCGGTCGTTGCCGAGTATATCGCGAAGGACAACACACCCTACCAGCCCTATACGGACGGACGCATCACCAGGGCCGAATAGTCTACACCCGGAACGGCGAACGGACCGGATATCCGAGAGGTTTCCGGTTCCTTCACTGCCAGGCTCCTAAGCTCCGGGCGCCGCTTCGGCGGCCAGTCCCGCTGTTGGAGCACAATCGACTTGTCTGCGCATTCCTCCCGATCCCGAGCGGGCCTCTCCTCTCTTTGGCCGTTCCTGGTGGGCCTCGCCATCGTCGCCGGCACCGCCATGATTCTGTTTGCCATGGGCCGCGTTCCGATCTGCGAATGCGGCACGGTCAAGCTCTGGCATGGCGCCGTGCAGAGTTCCGAGAACTCCCAGCATCTTTCGGACTGGTATTCGCCGTCCCACCTGATCCACGGCTTCCTGTTCTATTTCGCCGCATGGCTGCTTCTGCGCCGTTTCTCCTTCGGCTGGCGGCTCGTGGCAGCTCTCGTCATCGAATGCGCCTGGGAGATCGTCGAAAACACCGACGCGGTCATCAACCGCTACCGGGAAGCCACGATAGCCCTCGACTATTACGGCGATTCCATCATCAATTCCCTGGCCGATATCGGTTTCATGGCGCTGGGCTTCTGGCTGGCGAGCCGCCTGCCCGTCTGGCTGACGATCGTGATCGCGGTCGCGCTGGAACTGATCGTCGGCTTCATCATCCGCGACAATCTTCTTCTCAACGTCATCATGTTGATCTGGCCGATCGAAGCCATCCGGACATGGCAGGCCGGCGGATGACAACTTCGCATTGACTTGAGTGCCAGACGGGACATGGGTGCCGAGATTGCGGGCGGACCTCGCCGGATCGCAAACCATACGATAAGGTATACCTCCATCGCATGGACCATGCGCAGGAGGGGTCGATGGCGAAGCAGACCAAGCCGTCCGGGTCGCGCGGCCGACCGCCGCGAAGCGAGCGGGATTTCGCGGCCATCCGGGCGGGCGGTGAAGACAGCGGCGATCTCAATCGACGCATTCTCGGCGCAGCGGCGGAGATCTTCGCCGAACGTGGTTTCGCCGCCGCCTCGATCGACGAGGTCGCACAGCGCCTTGGGGCGACCAAGGGCCTCGTCTATCATCGCTATCGCTCGAAGGGCGAGTTGCTTGGAGATGTCTGCCGGGCCGGGTTTTCGACACTCGAAGAAAAGGCCACACGCACAACGCAGACGTCGGAGCGCGCCGTGACGCGGCTGACGGCTTTAGCCGTGATCCATGCCTCGGACGTTCTCACCGCCAACGCACTGCACCGGACCATGGCGGATGCCATCGCCGGTCCGGCGATGATGCAACTGCCCGCCGCCGAACGCGACGCGATCGCGACCCTCGTCGAAAGACGCCGGGCTTATGACGCCCGGTTTGCCGAGTTGATCGCCGAGGCCGGGCGAGAGCGCGATTTGCCGTCGGGGCGTGACACGGAGATGCTCGGCAGGATCTTCGTCGCCGTTCTCGACGGACCGCTGCGCTGGCCGCAGGAAACCCTCGACGCTCTGGTTCAAAAGCGCGACCTGATCGCCCGGCAATTGGCCTATTTCGCCCTGCGCGGCACCGGTGCCTCCGACACCACTCTCGCGGAGGAATTTTCACGATGAGTGTCATGGACACAGCCTGAAACGGCGTTCGAAGTCCGTTGCTCACCGTAGGCGGTATCATCCCGGAAACCGCCGCGCCGGGAGAGCCAGGGAAGGCAGACGCCTCAAGGGACCATCGGCTCCTCCATGCCGCCTGGCGAACAGCCCTTTTCAACGAAGGTCTTCGCCATTCGCGCCCCGCGGCGGGGCCTGTGACGGTCACCCTGCTGCAGGCTTCAGGAAGAGGTAGAGCGAGACCAAGAGCGTCACCCCCATGCAGAAGACGGAAGCACCGAATTGGAGGGGATCGCTGTAGACAGTCACCCACTCCGGATTTGTCAGCCGCGAGACGGCATAGATTTCACCAGTCAGGAATGCGCCCGCCAACCCGTAAAGGCTCGCCAATCCCAGCACCGGTGCCACGACATGAGAAAGCACAGTAGACATGACGTGAGGATGCCGGAGAGAAATTTCCCCAACGTCAATCCAATTAAGAAAGAATGACTGAAAAGAAATGCTATTTTTCGATGAATTCAAGCCGAATGAAAGAATTATGCACGTCTGATTGTCTGGCATCATCGGTCCGCTGCGGGTCGCACGCGGCAACAGCAGCGGTGAGGCGATCGACCTCCCCCTTCATCGGTTAGGAGAAGATGGGCGCAGCCCCCCGCTCAGACGAGATAGTTCAGTCCGATATCGCGCTCGCTGACGATCAGACCCGGCTCGAATCCGGCGGCGAGATAGTCTGGTCGGAGCCGTTCCTGGCCGAGGAAGACGAGGGTCCGTTCCCGGTCCACGCCCTGCCTGGCGTCCTCGTCGGCGAGGATCGAAATGCGTTCGCAGAGCCCGAGATCGCGGATGAGCTTGCCGACCGCTTCCGCCTCCGGCACGCCGGCGACCATCAGATGCGAGATATCGGCAACGCCATTCGCGTGACGCGCCAGGGTCTGGGCCACGAGGAGAGGACGGAGCGTGTTGTTCGGGTCGATCTTCGCGGCGGCCTGCGGGGAGAGGTAGTGAAGACGCGCGATGAGATCATGCGCCTTGAGATAGTCCTTGCGTGCAAGCCAGAGCCGCAGGGCGACCTGCATCCGCGCTTCGACAAACATGTCGACCATGTTGCGGAAGCTCTGGCGAACGGTCTCGTCGGGCGTCACCCCATGCCGACGCAAGAGCGTGTAGATCATGTATTCGAGACCGCCGCGATAAAGGTCCCATCCGATCAGGGCCTGCTCGGTTCCGTCCTGGAGGCGCTGCGGCGCGACGGGTGTCGCCGTGACGGACCGATAGAAGGGTGCGCGGCGGAAAGCGACGGGTCCCTGGGCGGCAATCGTGGTCAGATAGGGGAAGGCCCAGTAGCAGAAGCTCGGCGTCGTCAGCAGGCTGCGCAGGGCGTCCGCGCGATAGATCGCAATCTCCGGAAAGACGTGGCCCTCGACGATCATCTTCAACAGATCGACGTCCTGCCCCGGCCTGAACACCGTGACGTCATCCTTCAGCCTGTAGAAGAGGCCCTGCGGCTCCTTCCGGACCTCGTCCCAGCTTTGCCAGGGCGAGTAGCAGGCCAGAATGTCCGGATTGGCGAGCATGTAGTTCATCGCGTCGACGAACCCTTCCGGATGCAGAAGATCGTCGTCGGCGATGTAGAGGACATAGCGTCCCCGGCCGCGCCGATAGGCGCTGAGCACGTTGTTGAGGACGTGGACCTGCTCAGCCTGCCGATAGTAACGGATCGGCATCCCCGCGGACTTGAACCGCGCGACGACCTCGCCGGTATCGTCGGTCGAGGCGTTGTCCGAGATGACGATCTCGTAACTGAATCCGAAGGACGGGCTCACCTCGGCGAGATGCGTGAACAGATACTCCAGAAAGCGGGCCCTGTTGCAGGTCGGGACGCACAGACTGATCGTGACGTCGGTCGGCACTTCGGCGTCGGGCTTGGCGGAGTCTCCTGCCAGATCGGCTGGGTTCACGGAAATATTCACGGGAAGTCATCCTCCGCTTCGCGACACGTCGCTGCACGATCTCATTGTTCGCGACCGGCAATGCTGCGAGACCGGGCCCGCGTGGCGAGGCCGCGGCCTTTGACGATTCGCGTAACGGTATAATTTGACGCCCCTTGTGCGAGACTGAGCCAGGGATGGAGGCCAAGGCGGGCATGACGAGGAGGCGGGAAGCATGGCGACCGGATGAAGGCGGTCGGGGGCGTGTTCTTCTCACCGGAGCGGGCGGTTTCGTCGGGCGGAGTGTCCTTGCAGCGCTTGAGAGCCGCGCAGATCTCACCATCCTCTGTACAACCACCCAGCCGCCGCGCCCCTCGCCTCGCGGAAGCCGGATCGAATGGCTGCGCCATGATCTCCTCACCGACGATCCCGAGGCGCTGATGGCGCAGGCGCGACCCGATATGCTCCTGCACCTCGCCTGGCACACACAGGCCGGCAGCTATTTGACGGGCGACGAGAACGCCGCGTGGCTCGCCGCCAGCAAACGCCTGCTCGACGCCTTCCTCCGTGCGGAGGGCAAGCGTTTCGTGACAGCGGGCAGTTGTGCCGAATACGCCGCCTCATCCGCCCCCTGCCACGAAACCGAAACGCCGCTCCTGCCCGTCACCGCCTATGCGGACGCGAAGATCGGCCTGTTTCGCCACGTCGAAGAAGCGCGCCGAAGCGCTTGGATATCGGCGGCCCACGCCCGTCTGTTTTTTCTCTATGGCCCCGGCGAAAAACCGACCCGGCTGGTCCCCGACCTGATCGGCAAGCTTTGCCGAGGCGAAGTTGCCGAGACCGGTCCCGGCGATCTCCTGCGGGACTACATGGCGGTGGAGGATGCGGGAGAGGCGCTGGTCGCCCTCCTGTTCAGTGACGTGGAAGGACCGATCAACATTGCCCGAGGCGTGGCGGTCTCGATTGCTGAAATTGCACGAAGAATTGCCGACATCACCGGACGCGCCGACTTGCTGCGAATCGGCAGTCGTGCGAAACGAGCCGGCGACGCGCCATGCATCGTCGCCGATACGCGTAGATTGACCGGCGAGTTGGGCTTCGTCCCTCGCATCGTTCTCGATGATGGCCTGCGTCAGGCTGTGGAACGGTGGAGGACGAGCGCGACCTGAACGCGCCGAGAGGCGGCCGGTATTGCAGGCCGCCGGCTCCGGAATTCAGTTTTCATGCGTTTCGCTGATCGTATCGGCGCCGCCGCCAGTTTCGAATGACGAGAATGACCGCACGCTCCGCTTCCCTGCCTGAGACCTTCGATTCGCCGAATGTCGCGATCGACGCCTATTTCGAGGAATTGTCTCGTCTGGGACAGTCGACCAGCGTGATCGATCGCAGCGGCCAGGGCGTTCCGCTCGGCGTCGCCATCGACCGGGTCGTGGACCGCGCGCTCGATATCGCGGCCGGGCCGGGCAAGCTCGTCTTCATCGGCAATGGCGGAAGCGCCGCTATCGCGAGCCATATGGCGATCGACTACGCCAAGAACGGATCGCTTCGCGCGATGGCTTTCAACGATGCGGCCGCCCTCACCTGCCTGAGCAACGATCTCGGCTATGAGAACGTCTTCTCGACCCAGATCGGCATTCACGGACAGCCGGGCGACCTTCTGATGGCGATCAGCAGTTCGGGGCGCTCGCCGAACATCCTCAACGCGGTAGCGACGGCGCGCGGCCGCGACATGGAGGTCGTCACCTTGTCGGGCTTTTCTCCCGACAATGCCCTCCGCGGTCTCGGCGACCTCAACTTCTTCGTGGATTCGACGAGCTACGGCTTCGTCGAGATTACACATCTCTCGCTCATTCACGCGGTGCTCGATCAGGCCTGCGGTGGCGACAAGACACGGAAAACTCCATGAGCATGGGGTCGGCGCGCAGGCCCGACCAGGCGGTCATCCTCGCGGGCGGGCTCGGCACGAGGCTGGGCGCACTCACCCAGGATCGACCGAAGCCGCTCGTCATGGCGGGCGACCGGCCGTTTCTCGATCATCTTCTCCGACTGTTGAAGTCGCAAGGGTTCACCCGCGTTCTCCTGCTGCTCGGTCACAAGGCGGAAATGATCGTCGATCATTGCGGCGACGGCAGTCGCTTCGGCCTTGAAATCGACTATTCGTTCGGCCCGGCAGAAGACGACACGGGACGCCGGGTCAAGCGTGCATTCTCCAAGCTCGATCCGGCCTTTCTCCTGCTTTACTGCGACAATTACTGGCCGATGCCGTTTGCCCGGATGTGGCAGGCGTTTTCAGCCCGGCCTGAAGCTCTCGCCCAGGTGACGGTCTACCGCAATCGTGACCGCCACACGCGTGACAACATCCGCGTCGACGCGAACGGATTCGTGACTTCCTACGACAAGTCGCGGACGGACCCCGATCTTGCCGGCGTCGATATTGGCTTCATCGTGATGAAACGCGACGTCGTCGATCTCCTGCCCGAAGACAACTGTTCGTTCGAAGCGGCGATCTATCCCCTTCTCGCCTCGCGCGGCCAACTCACGGCCTTCGAGACCTCGCATCGCTACTATAGCTGCGGGAGCCCGGAGAAGCTGTCCGAGGCCATCCGCTTCTTCACGCGCCGGCCATGCGTCATCCTCGACCGGGACGGCGTCCTGAACGTCAAGGCCCCGCGCGGGACCTATGTCGCGAATCCCGAGGAATGGCAGTGGCTGCCCGGCGCCCTGGACGCTCTGGCGACACTCAAGGGCCATGGCGCCGACGTGATCGTGGTGACGAACCAGGCGGGGATCGCGCGCGGCATGATGACGCAAGCCGATCTCGATTCCATTCACGTCCGGATGATCGACGAGGCTCGCGCGGCGGGCGGCGAGATTCTCGACGTTTTCCACTGCCCCCATCACTGGGACGACGGTTGCGACTGCCGCAAACCGGCCCCCGGAATGTTGTATGAGGCACAGCGCGCCCATGCCCTGGATCTGAGCGTCACGCCCTTCGTTGGCGACGATCCGCGCGACGGCGAGGCTGCGGCCAAGGCCGACCAGCCCTTCTTCCCGGTCGATCCCGAAAAGGGTCTCGCCCAGTCCCTTCCCGACCTCCTCGACTTTCTGGACCAAAGGGCCCAAACCCGGCCCGCGGCAAACTGAGACAGCAGACCATAGCGGCATGAGCGAACACATCCTCATCACCGGCGTGACCGGATTCGTCGGCTCCCACATGGCCGAATACCTGTTCGAGAGCCGCCCCGGGGCGAAGCTCTTCGCGACCAAGCGGTGGCATCTCTCGCGGATGGACAATGTCCGCCACATTGCCGATCGCCTCACCTTCATCGATTGCGATCTCACCGATCCGGTCTCGACGCGAACGGCGATCGAGAAGGCGACCCCGGACCGGATCTTCCACTTCGCCGCCGAGAGCTTCGTCAGCCCGTCCTGGGAAAACCCGCATCGCTACATGGCGGTGAACTACAACGGCACGCTCAACATCCTCGAAGCGATGCGCCAGACCGGCTCGAAGGCCCGACTGCTGATCCCGGGTTCGGGCGAGGAGTACGGCCAGATCGAGGAACATGAACTGCCCATCCGCGACACCACGGTGCTGCGCCCGGTGAACCCCTATGCCGTGACGAAGGTGGCCCAGGATCTGATCGGCTACGTCTATCACGCCTCCTACGGGCTCGACGTGGTGCGCACCCGCGCCTTCAACCATGAGGGACCGCGCCGCGAGAAGGTCTTCGGTATTCCCTGGTACGCCTATCAGATCGCACTTGCCGAAGCCGGCCTCGCGGGCAAGGAACTTCGCGTCGGCCATATCGACGATCGGCGGAACTTCACCCATGTGAAGGACATGGTCGCGGCCTACGGGCTTGCAAGCGAGAAACTGCCGGCGGGCGAGATGTTCCTGATCGGCTCGGAGGACGAAGCCTCGGTCCACACCTTCCGGGAAGCGCTGGAAGCGCTGATCGCCATGTCCACGGTGAAAGGCATCACCTATCGCATCGATCCGGAGTTCGTTCGCCCGACGCAGGTGCCCCGGTTGATCGCCGATACCGGGCCGTTCCGCGCGCTGACGGGCTGGGAGCCGCGTCTTTCCTACGAACAGATCTTGAGCGATACGCTCGCCTATTGGCGCGAGCGCGTTGCCAATGGCTCACACTGATTTCAACGGCGACGCGCCGGGAGGCCGAAAGATGAGCATCGACGGCGTGAAGGGTTCGATGATCGAGGGCGTCGAAATCGTGCGCAAGCGCACGATTCCCGACGAGCGCGGCGCGATCTTCCACATGCTCAAATCCTCCGACCCGGAATTCGAGCAGTTTGGCGAGATCTATTTTTCGTGCGGCTACCCGGACGTGGTCAAGGCATGGCACATACACACCCGTATGACGCTTAACAATTTCTGCGTCGTCGGCATGCTGAAACTGGTGCTCTACGACGACCGCGAGGGATCGCCCACACGGGGCAATCTGACCGAGGTCTTCATGGGGGAACAGAACCGGCTGCTGGTCAAGATTCCGCCAGGCATCACCAACGGCTATAAGGCTTTCGGCGACAAGATGGCGATCCTCGCCAATTGCGCCACCATGCCCCACGATCCAGGCGAGTTGATCTACATCGATCCGTTCGGCGATCATGTTCCCTACGACTGGGGCGTTCGTCATGGGTAGTCTGGCGAGCGGGCCCGGCTACATTCTCGCCAGCGCGCCCTTTCGGATCAGTTTCGCGGGCGGCGGAACGGATCTGCCGGCGTTCTACCGGCGCGAGGGTGGTGCCGTTCTGTCCTCGGCGATCGACCAGCACGTCTATGTCACGGTGAAGCGCCTCAGCCCGTTCTTCGGGCGCACCTACCGGCTGAACTACTCGGAAGCCGAGATCGTCGACGATGTCGAGGCGATCCGCAACCAGATCGTCCGGGAGTGCCTGAAGCTGGTCCCCTGCGATCCGCCGCTTTATATCGGCGTCATTGCGGATATTCCGACCTCGTCCGGCCTCGGTGCCTCCTCCAGCTTTGCGGTCAGCCTGCTCTCGGCCCTCCATGTTCTGAGGGGCGAGCGGGTCTCGCCGGCGCAACTTGCCGAGGAAGCCGCGACGGTCGAGATCGAGATGCTGCAGCGCCCGATCGGAAAGCAGGATCAATACGCCGCGGCCTTTGGCGGCCTGAACTATTTCCGCTTCCTGGAAAACGATCGCGTCACCGTCGAGCCCCAATCCCTGCCACCGCGGGAGATCGACGGGCTGTTCCGCTCGATCCTGATGTTCTGGACCGGCATCAGCCGCGACGCCGGCGAGGTCCTGGAAAGCCAGAACGCCCGCACGGACCTCAATCTCGAACGGCTGCGCACGATGAAGGCGCAGGCGGACGACATGCGCAAGATGACCTTCGACGGCATCGATGTCGCTGCTCTCGGTTGTCTCTTGAACGAGGGCTGGGAGATGAAGCGGCAATTGGCCGACTCGATCAGTTCCAGCGCCATCGACGGCTGGTATCGCGCCGGCATTGCCGCAGGCGCCTATGGCGGCAAGCTCTGCGGTGCAGGCGGCGGCGGTTTCCTCATGTTTCTCGCGCCGCCTGAGCGACACGACGCGATCCGCGGCGCGATGGGCGATCTGCGGGAGTTGAAGGTCGGCTACGAGCCGAATGGCGTGCGCATCCACAGCTATGGCATGGGCTAGGCGCAGCCGGGACCGACAAGGCAAAGAAAAGGACCAGAGAATTGGCTGGATGTCTTCTGTGTGGCGGCGGGAAGGTCGACGAAGTGCTCGACCTCGGAAAGACGGCGCCGGCCAACAACTTCCTGAAGCCGGAAGAGGCCGCCGCCGGGGGTGAAACGCTCTATCCGCTGCGGCTCAGCCTGTGCCGTGCCTGTGGCCACGCCCAACTGCTCGATCTGGTGCCGCCATCGGCGATGTTCGATCACTATCTCTATATGTCATCGGCCTCCTCGACGCTGACCGACCATCTTCATGGGCTGGCGGCGAAGATCGTTCGCAGCCTCGATCTCGGCGCATCCGCGCTGGTCGTCGACGTCGGCTGCAATGACGGCACGCTGCTGGAAGGCTTTGGCAAAGCCAGAATCGAGAGACGGCAGGGCGTCGACCCGGCCGCGAATCTGGCGGAGACCGCGCGCGCCAAGGGCGCGGAGGTGACCACGGGCTATTTCGATCTTGCCCTCGCGCGCCAGCTCAGGGACACGCACGGCCCGGCTTCGGTCCTCACCATGACCAACACCTTTCCTCACATTCCGGATCTTTCCGGTCTGATGCAGGCGATCGACGTCATGCTCGACGAAGACGGCGTCTTCGTTCTCGAAGCCCATTATCTGATGGACTTACTCGATCTCTGCGCCTTCGACACAATCTATCACGAGCATGTCTCCTACTGGGCGCTCACGCCCATGCAGGCGCTGTTCGCCGCTCACGGTTTCGAAGTGTTCGATGTCGAGCGGCTGCCGATCCATCACGGCCAGTTGCGGGTTTGGGCGGGCCGCAAGGGTCGGCGCCCGGTCGCACCGGCGGTGGCCGCCCTCGCCGCGCTCGAGGAAGAGCGGGGCCTCACGACCAAGGCGCCCTTTGAGACGCTCGTGGCCCGGATCGAGGATATTCGCAGCAACCTCCTCGATCTGATCGCCGAAATGAAGCGCAAGGGCGGCCGTGTCGTCGGCTACGGCGCGCCGGCCAAGGGCAACACCATGATCGCCTTTTTCGGTCTCGGCCCGGACGATCTCGACTACATCGCCGATCGCAACACCCTCAAACAGGGCCGGGTCACGCCCGGCAGCCACATTCCGATCGTCGCGCCCGAGCGCATCCTGGAGGACCGGCCGGATCTCGTTATCGTCTTCGCCTGGAACTTCGCCGAAGAGATCGCCCGGCAGTTTTCCGATTATCTCGGCTCCGGCGGGCGCATGGTGGTGCCGATCCCGGCCTTGCAGGATCTGGAGGCGGTGTCGTGAGACGAGACGTCGAGGCCGGGAGCGATGCGAAGCTGACGCTCTCGAGCGGCGGCCGCGAAACCACCGTCGATCTTTACTCCGAAGAAGGCATGGCCCTCGTCGATGCCTTGCGCCTGAAGCAGGCCGCAGAGTTCAAGCGCATGTACGAGCCGCGCTGGCTCGGTGTCCCGATCATTCAGCTTCCCGAAGACATCGTCGCGATGCAGGAGCTGATTTGGCACCTTCAGCCCGACATGGTCGTGGAATGCGGCGTCGCCCATGGCGGTTCGCTGGCACTCTATGCCGCGATCATGGAGTTGATCGGCAAGGGCCGGGTCATCGGCGTCGACGTCGATATCCGTCCGCACAACCGCACCGCCATCGAAGCGCATCCCCTCGCCCACCGCATCGATCTCGTCGAGGCAAGTTCGATCGACCCCGCGACGGTCGAACAGGTCGAGCGGCGATGCGAAGGGGCCGGCACGGTGATGGTGGTCCTGGACAGCAATCACAGTTACGCGCATGTGGCCGAAGAAATCCGCCTCTATGAACGACTGGTCACGCCCGGAAGTTATCTGGTGGTGATGGATGGCGCACAGGCGCTTGTCGCGGACATCCCGCGCGGCAAGCCGGAGTGGGCGGAGGACAATCCGCTTACCGCGCTGCGTGAGTTTCTGGCCTCGACGTCGGAGTTCGAGCCGGATCGGCATTTCGAGCGCTTCGGCGCAACCTGCGTGCCCGATGGTTTCCTGCGCAGACGGGCGTCTTGAGCTTTGAACCACTGGGCGCCACCTGTGCCCATCACCAAAGGCGCGGGGCATTTCCTGTGGCTTGTCCGGGCCTTGGCCCGCACGAGCATGAAAGGCGGATTTGAGCGATCCACGCTTGAGACCCATCGAATCGACGCGTAGACCTGAAAGCCGATTCGACGGACAGGGCCCGGAGGCGACCATCTCGCCGGGGTCCGACACGCCAGGGACGGTCTGCGGCAGTGATGCTTGAGGAATACAGTGCGACGCGATCCGCGCCCCGGGCATGGACCCTCTCGGATTTCCTGGCGCGCCAGTTTCCGAAAGGCCGCATCGAGCGTGTCCTCTTGGTCAATCCGCCCGATGGAGAGGCGGATCTGTTTCGCATCGAGACCGCCCGGCGCCGCCGCTACCCAAACTATCCGCCCTACGGCCTCGCCGTGCTTGCCGCCAATCTGCGCCGGAAGGGCGTCGCGGTTCGGATCGTCAATTTGAACCACCTCGTCCTCAAGGCCGCCAATCGCTGCACCGATGAGGCGGCGTTCGATTTCGACGCGGTCTGGCAGCGTGAACTGGAGGCGGCGATCGCCGATTTCGCGCCCGACCTCGTCGGCGTCACCTGCATGTTCACGATGACCCATCCTTCGTTGAAGCGGGTCTGCGAGCATGCTGCCGGCCACGACGTTCCGGTCGCGATCGGCGGTGTCCATGTGACGAACGACGTCGATCGGGTTCTGGACGATATTCCCGCCGCGCATTTCGCCTTCCTGCGCGAGGCCGACCGGGCTTTCGGCCTGTTCGTCGACGCGGTCGCCGGCGAGATCGACACGGACCGGCTCGGCCAACTCGTGGTGAATGATGCCAATTGCGGAGAACGGGTGCGGCTCTTCGGCGAGGCGCAGCCGGCCGCGGGCGATCTCGACATCCTCCCCGCCCACGACCTGATCGCGATCGAGGAATTGTCCGAGGTTGGCGTC
The DNA here is from genome assembly GCF_024359545.1 of Jiella marina. Taxonomy (GTDB): domain Bacteria; phylum Pseudomonadota; class Alphaproteobacteria; order Rhizobiales; family Rhizobiaceae; genus Jiella. The sequence continues at coordinate 365,555 of NZ_JAKQZG010000004.1, read as the reverse complement.
ATCGGCAATTTCCACGGCTTCAAGCCGCGTGGAACGCGCTTCGCGACGAGCCTCTCCAATCGCGGCTGCCGAGCCCAATGCACCTTCTGCAGCGTGCGCAGCTTCAACGGCAAGTCGGTTCGCCAGCGCTCGGTCGAGAACGTTCTCGACGAGCTGCAGCATCTGAAGGAAGTGCACGGTGTCGGCCATATTACCTGGCTCGACGACGATCTCCTCAAGGACCATGCCCGGGCGATCGCCCTGTTCGACGGGATGGTCGCAAGAGGCCTCGATCTCACTTGGGATGCCACGAATGGCGTGATCGCGGCATCCTGCACCGAGGAGGTCGTGGCGGCGATGGCGGCGAGCGGCTGCATCGCCCTGAATATCGGCATGGAATCCGGCAATCCGGAGATCCTGAAGCAGGTGAAGAAGCCGGGCACCGTGAACAACTTCCTCAAGGCGGCGGAGGTCCTGCGCCGCTTCGAGGAGATCCATGCCCGCGTCTTCCTGATGCTCGGATTTCCCGGCGAGACGCTCGGCCAGATCAACGACACGATAAATGTCGCGCGAGCGATGGATCTCGACTGGTGCGGCATCACCATTCTGCAGCCGCTGCCCAACACGCCGATCTATGACTCCATGGTGGCGCAAGGGCTGATCGAGCCGGTCGGCAGCAAGAACACCCGCTTCAACTCTGGCGGCTACGGCAAGCAGGATCAGGTGGATATGGGCCTGCGCCTCGCCTCCCAGAACTTCGAGGAGGCGTTCCGCGCCATCGCCATGGATGCCGTACCGAGCGCCACCGAGCTCGACGACATCTGGTTCTTCATGAACTATCATTTGAATTTCCATCGCCTCTTCGGCGAGACGCGGCCCGCGAAGATCCGCCAGCAGCTCATGAATCTCGGCGCGCTGAGCGACGTGATCTCGCCCGAGCACGGCTTTGCGCTCTACTTCACCGGCTTTCTGCAGCACCGTCTGGGCGGGACGATCGACCCGGCGATCATCGAGCGTCTGGAACGGCGGCTCGCCGGTTCACCCTATTGGGCCGATCGGTTCCAGGCCTTTGGACTTTCGGTGGACGACCTGAAAGAGGCGGATTTCCGCAACAAGGAGATCCCGCGGCTGCTGCCGGGCGCCCTGCCGCAGGACCACCGCCAATTCGAGGATACGGTGCTGGCGCCCTAAGCGCTCACCGATGACAGAAACGGGGAAACAATCCAGATGAGCCACGCCGACGAGGAACTGGACGCTCCGGCCGAGGGTCTCGGTCCCGCCCGCGTGTCGGCGGCGCTCGAAAGCTGCGGCTGCTTCGTCATCCGCAATGCCATGCCGCTGGAGACGATCGAGGCGATCGAGGGGCGGGTCCTCGACGGCTATGCTGCGCTCGATGCCGGCCACCAGGCCGGAACGCTGAGCCCCGAGACCGAGCGACGCTGCCATTCCTATGGCATTCTGAGGCCCTTCGAGGACGACCTGCCGCTCGGCGACGGCCAGCCGATGCGCATGGCCATGGAAGCCCTGATCCGCCAGCCTCTGCTCACTGACATCATTCGCCGGTATCTCGGGGAGCGGGTCACGCAGTTGATGGAAGCCTGTCATGTCCGCCGGCAGGGGCCGGACCAGATCGGCCGTCCCGTGCCGCCGCATCAGGATGCGAGCGTGATGCGGATGCAGGCGGGCCGGCTCCTGAATTTCTGGGTGCCGCTGACCGATGGCGCCGGCCATTCGGCGCCGGGGCTGGAGTTCTATCCGAAATCCCTCGACGCGATCGTGAACTGTTCGCGCCGCGGCGCGACAGGCGAACTGCGCCAGCGCATGTACTCGAATTTCGAGATCGACGAGGCGGCCATTCGTGAGGCCGTTGGCGATGTAGAGCCCTGGTCGCCAGTGCTGAACCGCGGGGACGTGATCTGTCTCGACGGCTGGTCGATTCATCGCACGGGCTTCAAGCCATCCATGTCGCGGATGCGCTACAATTTCGAGATGCGCTTTTGCCGGAGCGAAGACCTGACGCCCGCCATGCCCGGCGAAACCCGAGCCTTTCCGCTGGATCGGCAAGCGGCATGAGGATCGCCATTCTGGGTGCGACCGGTCAGATCGGCCGCGGGCTTTCCCGCGCCTATCACGATCGCGCCCGGCTGACGCTTTTCGCGCGCCGACCGGACCGGGCGGCGAGCCTGGCCGAGGCAGACGGGATCAAGGCCGAAGCCTTGCCGTTCGACCGCCTCGCTGACGGAGAATTCGATCTCATCATCAACGCCGTCGGCGATGGCGTCCCCGGGCGCATTCGCGCGGCAGGCGCCGACATTCTCGATGTGACGGCCCATTTCGACGCGTTCTGCCTGTCCTATCTCGAGCGCCACCCGACCTGCGGCTATGTTTTCCTCTCCACCGGCGCGATCTACGGGCCCGACTATGCGGGGGCCTTGAGGCCGGAGCAGGCACCGCAAGCATCGCTCGCGCCCGACAATTTCTATGCCCGCGCCAAGCTGGAAGCCGAAGATCGGCACCGGCGCCTGTCCCGCCATTCGATCGCGGACGTCCGGCTTTTCGGTTATGTCAGCCCTGAAATCGATCTCGGGAGCGATTTTCTGGTCGCGCAAATGCTCGACGCTCTGGTGGAAAGGGCAGTTTTCGTGACGCAGCCGGCCGATATCGTCCGGGACTATGTGGGACTCCGCGACCTTGTCGGGCTGATCGACGCCTGGATCGGCGCGGGCCGGCGCAATGGCGGCTACGATCTGCTCAGCGCTGCACCGACCAGCAAGATGCGTATCCTCGATGCACTGAAACGTGAGTTTGGCCTCGCCTGGGAGACGGAGGAGCCGGCCGAAGCGATCGAACTGGCCGCCCTCCCCCCTCGCCTCTCGCTCGACAGGTCAGCCGAGGCATTGGGTTTCCGTCCGCAGTCGACCTCGCTCGACAACGTGCTTTCGCTCGCCCATGGCCTGATGCGGGCCCGAGAACGCCAGACTGCGGGGGCGTGGGCATGACACTTCTCGTGACCGGCGCGTCGAGCTTCGTCGGCGCCGAGCTCATTCGCCAATGCCGCGCAGCCGGCATTCGGGTCGTCGGGCTCGACAGGGCGCCCCCGGCAGAAGCGTGCGACGAATTCATCGAAGCCGACATTCGCGACCCGGATCTCGCCAAGCGGCTCCCGGGAGGGATCGACGCGGTCGTTCATCTGGCGGCCATCGCCCGCGACAGCGACTGCCGCCGCGATCCGGTCGCGTGCTTCGACGTCAACGTCACCGGCACGGCCAATCTGTTTCGCGCCATGGTCGAACGGAACATTTCCCGCCTGATCTTCGCATCCAGCGAGTGGGTCTATGACCGGTTCGATCCCGGCATTGCGAAAACCGAAGACACGCCGATCGACGCACTGGCGCTCACCTCCGAATACGCGCTCTCGAAGCTGGCGGGCGAAGCTCTTCTGAAACAACAGCAGGCACGTCATCCCGAGATCGCGGTCACGGTCCTGCGCTTCGGCATCATCTACGGGCCGCGCCATGACAACTGGTCGGCGGTCGAGGCGCTTCTTGCCAAGGTGGCCGAGGGCGGCAACGTCGTGGTGGGCTCCGCCCGTACGGCGCGCGGCTTTCTGCATGTGGGCGACATCGCGCGCGCGATTCTGGCAGCACGAGACCGCACTGGCTTCGAGGTCTTCAACATCCAGCCGGACCGGCCGATCACCTTGCGCGAAGTAGTCGAGACGGCTGCAGGACTTCTCGGACACGAATGCCGACTGGTCGAAAGCGACCCGGACCATCCGAGCATCCGGAACGTCTCGGGCGTCCTTGCGTCTCAGTCCCTTGGCTGGCGGGCCGAAACCGACCTCGAAGCCGGGTTACGGGACGTGGCGCAGTTTCTGGGCCTGCTGCCGGCAAAGCCTGTCGAAAGCCCTGACGCATGATCCCGAACGCCTGTCTGATCTGCAGATGCCCGGACGCGTCCACGGTGTTTTCCTATGAGACGCCGGACATCTACGAACGGGCCGTCGGCGTTTCCGAAGAAGGCTATCGCCGCGCGTGGGTGCGCTGCACCCGGTGCGGCTTTCACTATTCGCGCTATGGTCGCGATCCCCAGATCATCCACACCATCTATGATCACGCCTATCGCGATCAGGCCGGCGGCTTTCGGCGCGAGAGCGCGGAAGCGACGTTCGAACGGATCGTAGCGCTGCCTCCCGCCGAATCGGAGTCCGCGCGGCGCGCGGAGACGATCCTCATGGACCTTGGCGAACTGACGGCCGATGGCGTGCTGGCGGACGCCAGGGATCGACCGCTGAGAATGCTCGATGTCGGAGGCGGCAACGGCATCTTCGTCTATGTCTTTCGGCAGCAGGCGGGCAGAAACGCCTCCGACTGGTCGGCTGCGATCGTCGATCCCGGTGCGCAGGGCCAATTCGTGGAACGGTTTGGCATCGGCTATTTTCAGCGCCGCTTCGATGACGCCTTCGCGGCAGGGCTGTTTCACCTGATCACGATGAACTATCTGCTCGAGCATGTCGCCGATCCGCGCGCCGTCCTGCAGACTGCCGCTGCCAATCTGGCCACAGGAGGCGCGCTTTATATCGAGGTGCCGGACGCCCTCGCCTTTCAGCGCAGACCACCCGAAGACGACATCTTCAACGCCTGTCATCTCTGGATGTTCGATCCACCCGCACTGATCACCCTTCTCTCGGAGGTCGGATTGTCCTCCTTGCGGATGCGGCGTACGAAGAGCCCGCGTGGGCACTACGCCCTTTCGGTCCTGGCGGGTCGCCCATGACAACCTCGCCATCCAACGCCATGACCTGTTTCGATCCCGTCTTGCCGCCGGTCGTCACCGCACCGTTTCAACGCCATGTGGACTGGCGCGGTTCACTGGTGAAGCTCGTGGCCGGTGGAAGGATGACGGCCGAGGGACTGGCGGTCGATGCCAAGCAGGTACTCTTCTCCGCAACGCGCGAACCGTACGTCCTGCGTGGCCTGCACTGCCAACTTGCCCCCCACAGCGAAGGCAAGGTCATCGCCGCCGTCTCGGGCCAGATGTTCTGGGTAGTGGTGGATCTGCGCAGACAAAGCCGCAGCTTCGGACGCTGGCAGGGCTTCAGGCTCTCGCCGGAAGCGGAGGGCGGGGCAGCGGGTCTGAAGGTGCCGCCGGGCTTTGCCCATGGCTGCCTCTCCCTTTCGGCCCACGCCGATCTGGTCATCTTCGCCGATCGCGACTATGCGGCCGCAGCCGGAGCGGGTATCGCCTGGAACGATCCGGAACTGGCCATCGACTGGCCGCTCGACAACCACCAGCCGCAACTATCGGACGAGCACGCCAGTTATTCCTCCTTCGCCGAGTTCAGAGCCAACCATGGAAGCCTTTGAAACCAGCAAGTCTCCCCTTGCCCGAGATTCGATCGAGCAGGCCGGCGAAGTGATGGAGACACTCGCGTGGGAAATGCTGCGCCTGCGCCTGTCGATGCTCGTGGTCAACGAACTCGTCAAACGGCGAGCCTTTCAGGTGCCGATCCATCTGGCGCTCGGCCACGAGGCCGTCGCGGTCGCGGTCTCCATGGCGATGGGCGCGCATGATCGCCTGCTGCTGACCCACCGCAACATTCACTACAACATCGCCCGGAATGCCGATCTCGCGGCCGAAATCGCCGAGTACCGGCTGGAGAGGGACGCGCCAGGCGGCGGCCGCTTCGGAGCGATGAACCTGATCGCTCCGGAGAACGGTATCGTCTACACGTCGAGCATTCTCGGCAATTGCCTGCCCGTTGCGGTGGGTGTCGCGAAGGGCCGCGCGGTCAAGCAGGCCGACGCCGTGACTTTCGCGGTGACCGGTGACGGGGCGCTCGAAGAAGGCGCCTTTTACGAAGCCCTCATGATGGCGACGAGCCTGCGCCTGCCACTGATCTTCCTCGTCGAGAACAATGACTGGTCGATGTATACCCGCGTCGCCGAACGCCGCTGCGCCTTGGATCTACAGCGATTGGCCGAGGCTTTCGCGATTCCCTTTCGCAGACTTTCCGGGGATGACGCCGAGGCCTGTCTCAAGGGGATGACGGCGCTCCGGGCCGACGTCGCCGAAGCGCAGAGGCCGGCCATCGTGGAAGTGACCCTGGCGACCCTCGGCGACCGGGAGGTCACCGAAGAAGGCAAGCCGCCACGCACCATCAACTACCACCATGGCGGCGCGGCCCATATCAGCTACGAAGCGGGGCCGATCATCGAAGAAAGCGAGCGCGATCCGCTCTATCGGCTTTCGGGCCGACTTCCTGCCGAAACCTGGCGCCGGCTTGTCGCGGAAGCCCGCGCGCCTTTGGACGGGTTCCTGGCATGACCTTTGTCGAAATCATCAATGCCGCGATCAGGGAGCGGCTCGCCAGGGCGGACCGCGTCGTCTGCTTCGGCCAGAACATCACCGTCGCCAGCTGCCTCTCGGGTCTGACGCGAGACCTTGCGGTGCATGCAGGCATCGAGGCGATCAACACGCCGAACTGCGAAAACGCCATGGCCGGCTTCGGCTTCGGCCTGATGCTCGAAGGCGTGGACTCCATCTTCTTCGTCAAGCAGCTCGATTTCCTGCTGCTTGCGGCCGACCAGATGGTCAACACCTGGAACATGGCGCGTCAGGCGGGCGCGACCGGCTCCTTCACCATCGTGCCGATCGTGGTCGACAGCGGCTTCGAAGGGCCCCAGTCGCGATTGAACAATCTCGCCGATTTCTGTTCGCTCGGCGACTTCGAGGCCTATGCACTCTCTGATGCGAATGCGGCCGAGACGATTATCGCACGTCATCTCGTGGCACCGGGCTTTCGCCTTCTGGCGCCAAGCCAGCGGTTGTTCCGCAGCGCCGCGGACCAGGAAGCGCCGGAAGGGATCGACGGAGAGGCCGGCATTTTCAAGCTCGCGTCCGGCGATGCCGCCACGGTCGTCGCCTTCAACTTCGCCTGGCCTCAGGCACGCAGCCTGCGCGCGGTCCTGGCAGCGGCCGGGCACCCGGCCGATCTCTTCGGGGTCGCCGCCGTCAATCGCATCGACTGGACGGCCATCGCCGAATCGGTCGCGCGCACCGGCCGGCTGATCCTGATCGACGATTCCCGCTCGATGAACCGCCCGGGCGAACGCCTGCGGAGCGCCCTCGCCGATCGCGGCATTGCGCACCGTGCCCTGCCCCTTTACCGCAGGATCGACAGGCGCGACCTCTCTCCCAATCCCGATCGCTTCGTCCTGGACGAGGCGGCCGTTCTCGAATGGATCGCGAGATCCGAATTCTCAGTGACAGACCGGACAATCGGCCATGCCCATGGATGAGCTCACCCGCTATCTCTTCGACCTGAACGGCTATGTGGTCCTGAAGAACGTGCTTTCGCCGGAACAGATCGCGCGCATCAATGCGCGGATGGACGAGATGGAGAATGCCGCCGAAGAGGCCCTGCCGCCCCATGTCGTGTGCAGCAAGCCGCGTACCGCCGAAGAGCTCTATCTGTCGAACATCGCCGAGGCGGGGCCGGAATTCGAGGCGCTGATCGACATCCCGCAAGTCCTCGACGTCATCCGCGAAACGACCCTCGGGCTGTTCCGCCTCAACCACACTTATGCGATCTACCACTGGAAGGGCGGCGAAACGCCGCTTCACATGGCCGGAACGCCGATTCACCCGAAGGCGCACTACGAGGCCCGCAACGGCCAGATCTTCTCCGTCCTGACCAAGGTCGTGTTCCCCATCGCCAATCACGGCATCGAGGATGGCTGCTTCGCGGCGATCCCCGGTTCCCACAAGGCGAATTTTCCCCGGCCCGGCGATGCGAGCGGCGACGAGATCGGCCTGATCCCTCTCGATACGGAGCCAGGCGACGCGATCATCTTCACCGAAGCCATGACCCATGGCAGCTTTCCCAATGTCTCGGGTCGCGGGCGCCGCACGCTCTACTACTGCTACAGCGTCGGCTACATGCCGGACTGGACGAAGTTCCATCTCACCTTCAGCGACGCGCTGATGGACCGCGTCAGCGACGCGCAGCGCGAGGTGATGCGGCTCAAGATCAGCTGAGCGGCCTTTTGCCCCAACCGGTCAGGGGCCGAGGGGCTCGAAGTCAGCCAGATGCAAGAGGCTCACGCTAGCCTTGGGGCACCCATGCCCTATCCCCACTGCGTGAGACGATGAAACTCGACAAGCTGATTGCTCAGGCCAGGCGCCACGAAAAGAATGGCGAGTTCGCCGAAGCGATCGGCCTCTATACCAGCATCCTTGCCAGGTTTCCGCAGAACCAGCGCGCTCAAAAGGGGCTGGAAGCCTTGCGCGGACGGGCCTTCGATCCGCCGATCGAAAGCTTGAACGAACTGGCAGCACTTTATCATCGCGGCGACTTCGGCGCCGTGACGCTGCGCGGCGCGGTGCTGGCCAAGACCTATCCCCGCTCGGCAACCCTGTGGAACATCCTGGGCAGCGCCAACAAGAGTCTTGGTCGCCTCGACGCGGCGATGGAGAATTTCCGGAACGCCGTCGCGGCCAACCCTCAGGATGCCGACGCGCACAACAATCTGGGTGTCGTTCTCAAGGCGCAGAACCGCAAGAATGATGCGCGCGCCGCGTTCGAGAAAGCGATCGCGCTCTCGCCGACCCATGCCGGCGCGCGGACGAACCTCGGCGGCCTTCTGCGCGATCAGCATCGGTATGACGAGGCGCTGACGCATTATGGCGAGGCGGCGCGCGTCGCCAGGGACGATCCCGACCTGTTCTACAATATCGCCGGCACCCATCAGATGATGGGAAACGCCGACGAAGCCGTCGCAAACTTCATCCGGACGCTGGAGCTTTCGCCCGGTCACGGCAAGGCGCGTGCCTATCTCCTGCATCAACTCGCCCATCTGTGCGACTGGCAACGCTTCGAGATGTACAGTCAGGACCTCGAAAACCTCGGCCTGACGACTGAGGCGGTCGACCCGTTCACGACCTTGGCGCTGGAAGATGCGCCGGCGCGTCAGCGCCGGCGGTCGGAGCGATGGGTGGAACGGTTCACTGCTTCAGAACCGCTCCCTTCGCCGCTGGTCTCCGGGCAATCAAATCGGATCAGGGTCGGTTACTTCTCGGCCGACTTCCACTCCCATGCCACCATGTGCCTGATGTCACAGGTCTTCGCCCATCACGACCGCGATGCCTTTGATATCCTCCTGTATTCCTTCGGCACTGAAACGGACGAAAGGATCACGGCGGACCTGAAGAAATCAGTGAGCCGGTTCGACGATGTCCGTGCGCTCACGGACCGTGAGATTGCCGAGCGCGCCCGAGCCGACGGTCTCGACATCGCGGTCGATCTCAAGGGGTTCACCAAGAACTCGCGGCCGGGCATCTTCTTCCACCGCGCAGCGCCGATCCAGATCAGCTATCTCGGCTACCCGGCGACGATGGGGGCGCCTGCCATCGACTATCTCGTCGCCGATCCCGTGATCATCCCACCCGATCTGGAGAAGCACTACAGCGAAGCGATCATCCGCCTGCCCCATACCTATCAGGCGACGGACGACACGCGCGCGATCCCCGACACCTCCCTGACCCGCGAGGATTTCGGCCTGCCTCCATCCGGCTTCGTCTTCTGCTGCTTCAATGGGACCTACAAGATCACGCCGCGAGAATTCGCGATCTGGATGCGTCTCCTACGAAGGGTCGAGGGCAGCTGCCTTTGGCTTCTCCGGTCTCATTCCGAGGCCGAGAGCAATCTGAAGCAGGCCGCGGCGCGCTACGGCATCGATCCGGATCGCATTGTCTTTGCCGAAAAGACCGATCACGCCAGCCATCTTGCACGACAAGGACTTGCCGACCTGTTCCTCGACACCTTTGTCGTCAACGCTCACACGACGGCCAGTGACGCGCTCTGGGCAGGCCTGCCTGTCCTGACCCGGATCGGCGACCAGTTCGCGGCACGGGTCGCCGCCAGCGTCCTGACGGCGATCGGGCTGCCTGAACTGATCACGAAAAGCGACGAAGCCTATGAGCAGTTGGCGCTCGAGATCGCCCGTGACCGTGAGAAGCACGCCACCTTGCGCGAAAAGCTTGCCCAAAACCGCCTGACCACGCCACTGTTTCAGAGCGAGCGCTACACGCGCAATCTCGAACGCGCCTACCGTCTGGTCCATGAACGCCATGCCGCCGGCCTGCCACCGCAGGCCCTTTCTGTTGGGGAAGATTCCACAGACGAGAATCCCCTCCGACTGGCGGCAGGCTGAGGTTTCTCCGAACAAAACAGCGCCGGCTGGCCCTTCGGCCCACCGGCGCTGCACATTCCTCATGAATCAGCTGGTTGGCAGCCGCGTCAGCTCACATAGGCCGTCCGGTCGCCATTCGTCTCCAGAAGAGCGACCCGCAGCTTCTCCAGCGCCCGCGTCTCGATCTGACGAACCCGCTCCTTGGAGATGCCCAGCTTCGTGCCAAGCGCTTCCAGCGTGGCACCGTCGTCCTGAAGCCGGCGCTCGCGGATGATCTTGAGCTCGCGCTCCGACAACACATCCAGCGCCGTGTTCAGCCATGTGACGCGGCGCTCGTCGTCGATCGAGCTCGAGACCATCTCGTCCGGCAGGGGCGCATCGGAAACCAGGAAGTCCTGGCGATCGGCACTTCCGGATTCATCCTCGATCAGCGGCGCGTTGAGCGACGAGTCCGGCCCCGACAGGCGCGAATCCATCAACGCGACATCGCCCTCGGAAACCTTCAGGGCCGTCGCGATCTCGCGATACATCGCCGAACCGGAGATGCTTTCGGAGCCCTGGCTGAGGCGGGCCCGCAGCCGGCGCAGATTGAAGAAGAGTGCCTTCTGGGCGGAAGAGGTGCCGCCGCGCACGATCGACCAGTTGCGCAGGATGTAATCCTGGATAGAGGCGCGGATCCACCAGGTCGCGTATGTGGAGAACCGCACTTCCCGTTCAGGCTCGAAACGCGCCGCCGCTTCGAGAAGACCGACATGGCCTTCCTGGATGAGATCGCTCATCGGCAAACCGAAATGGCGGAACTTGGATGCCATGGAAATCACCAGGCGCATATGCGCCGAGGTGATCTTATGCAGGGCCTCCTGGTCGCCCTGTTCCTTCCAGCGGACCGCCAGCTCGTATTCTTCCTCTCGCTGGAGATAGGGAGCGGCCATCGCGGCACGGATCATGGTGCGACGAGCAGACTGAGATTTCATGAGAACCCTCCGGTCGATCAGAACGGCTTGTGATGCGTCTGGCGCGCGTGGACACACGCCCCGGGTCCTCGGTTAACGCGGACATGATCCAAACGTTCCCAAAAGGGCAAACTTTTTGCGGCGATGTAGAAGGGGAAGCGAAAAAGGCAAGCGTTTCATTCAGATAACGCTCACGTTTCATACTTGTAACATCGCCGACCGATAAAAAAAAGACCGGCCGCCGAAAAGGCTGGCCGGTCTTTTTCTGGTGGTCTCCGCCGTTCGAGGGAATTGCCGATCCCACTCCAGCGCGGGAGAGGTCGGCTTCGAGCCTCAGGAAACGCCGCGACGCATCGCGCTCAGGCGGCGCGCTCCTGGGTCTCGTCGACCTCTTCGCTTTCGCTGTCGCCCTCGGCCTCGGATTCATCCGCCTCGGCCTTGGCGCCGCGCTTCGGACCCTTGTTGAGGTTCACTTCGATCAGGCGCACAGCCTCGGTCTCGGAGACCTCGTTGACCGCCGCCAGTTCGCGAGCCATGCGGCCGAGCGCGGCTTCATAAAGCTGCCGCTCGGAATAGGACTGCTCGGGCTGGCTCTCGGCGCGGTAGAGGTCGCGCACGACTTCCGCGATCTGGATCAGGTCGCCGGAATTGATCTTGGCGTCGTATTCCTGAGCGCGGCGGCTCCACATGGTCTTCTTCACGCGGGCACGGCCCTGGACAACCTTCAGCGCACGATCGACGAAATCGGTCTCGGACAGCTTGCGCATGCCGACCGACTTCGCTTTGGCAACCGGAACCTTCAGGCGCATCTTGTCCTTCTCGAAATCGATGACGAACAGTTCGAGGGTCATCCCCGCAACGACCTGCTCTTCGATCGCGACAATCTGCCCAACGCCGTGAGCCGGGTAAACGATGCTCTCGCCCGTCTTGAAACCCTGGCTGGCCGTTGCCTTTTTCTGACTGCTCATACGCTTTTTCTAACTCCCTGTTGTGTCCGGCCATGACAGCCGCTAGACACGGGCGGTGGCGAACCGGCCACCGATTTGCGCCGACCCCGTCGGGGTCGACAGACCGCAGTCGGCCGTCGAAAGACGCCCCTGCTGGCAAGACGCATGAACGGAACGGTTCATCTTCGAGAACCGCCGACATGGTTGCGAGTGGGAGAGCATCCTTCCGGAAACCTGCGAGCGCCGATTGGGGTGACGTTTTGCGCCTTACGCCCGACTGTGCCCGTAGCTTACGATATTCTGCGGAAAAATTCAAGGATTTCGGGTGTCTGCCAGCAATGTGCAGCGCAACAACCGGATTCGTCTGATTTTGGGACGAATCCGGTTAGCTGATGTCCCGTCGCCGCTCACATTTGCAGCAGAGTGGCTATCCGAGAAGCGTGATCGATCATAGCCGGCACAGCCGGACCACCCTTGGACGCCAAGTCCGGTCGTTCTCACGATGCAACTGCGGCCGCTCATGAGATGGCATCGCAAGTCCTGTGCGATGGGCAGCCGCAGCCCTGAACCAGGCTCACGGCGACCTTCGCGAGGCTGCACCGACCAAGCCGATCCCGACTAGATCACGCGGAAGCCGCGCTCAGTCCCCCTGGCCGGGCTCTGCCGAGAAGTACTTCTCGAACTTGCCCGCTTCACCGTCGTATTTCTCGGCATCCTCGGGCGCTTCGCGCTTGACGGTGATGTTCGGCCACTTGTCGGCATATTCCGCATTGACCGTCAGCCATTTCTCGAGGTCGGGCTCGGTGTCGGGCTTGATCGCCTCGGCGGGGCATTCGGGCTCGCAGACTCCGCAGTCGATGCACTCGTCAGGATGGATGACGAGCATGTTGTCTCCCTCGTAGAAGCAATCCACCGGACACACCTCGACGCAGTCCATGTATTTGCACCGAATGCAATTGTCGGTCACGACGTAGGTCATTCAACATCCTCTCGAACAGCCGCTGACGGGCAGCCGTGTCATGCGCGCGCCTGCCTGGACGACGGCAGTCGCATCATTCGTGGGTGGACGTAGCCACTCCCCCTTGCCCATGCAAGCGCAAAGCTTGTCGTCAAATGGTGCATTTCGGCAAAGCTGTTTCAAATGCTGAGCGGGCCGGGCCGGCGTCTCAGCCCGCCTCGCCCTGCTTCAGGCGCTGCAACGCCCGGCGATCCTTCTTGGACGGGCGCCCTGCCCCGGCCTCGGGTGCCGCGGCCGGACCGCGGGACGACGGATTGTCGTCTTTGTCCGGCGTTGCGGGAACAATCTCTTCGTAGAGCGTCGCCGCTTCGGGCGCCGGGCCGCGCCGAAGCCCCGGCTGGCGAATCGTCAGGACTCGGACGGCCCGAGCATAGGAGATGGTCAGCGTATCGCCCACCCGCACCTGACGGGCCGGATTGTCGATCTTGTCCCGGTTCACCCGCACACCGCCCGACTGGACGAGCTTCTGGGCCAGCGTGCGGGATTTGACGATCCGCGCGAAGAAGAGCCATTTGTCGACCCGCTGGCTCGCCCCGCCCGCGCCGACTTCCCCAACGGGCTTATCCGCCTCAGCGACCAAGCTTTTCCTTCAGGGCCGCGAGTTTGGCGAAGGGCGAATCCGGGTCGACGCGCTGGGGCCCTTTTCCCGGACCCTTGCCAGGCGCATTGTCGGAACGACGGTTGCCGCCGCCCTCCTTGCCGCGATCGGGGCGATTCTTCTTGAAATCCTTCTGCGGCCGCTTCTTCCCCTCGAAGCGATCGCCGCGCTCCTGCGCGCCGCCGGCCTGCTCGCCCTGCCCCTGACGCCGCGGGCGGCGTCCCTGCCGGTTCTGAGCCGCGTTGCGATCGCCGCCGCGATGCGGCCGCCAGACCTGAACGACACGCGGTTCGGCCGGCTCGGCCGGCGTCTCCGCGGCAGCCGGGGACTCGGCGGGCGCTGGGGTCTCGGCCGCGCTCTCGCCTTCAGCGGAAGCAATTTCGGCGGACGGCTCGGATACCGGCTGGCCCGTCGCGTCACCAGCAGCGGCAGCTTCCTGCGCCTCGTCGGGCGCGTCGGTCACCCCGGCCTCGACCGCGGTCTCGACCGCCAGCTGGTCCTCGGCTGCCTCGACCTGGACCTGGGGTGCCTCCGCCGGGGCCTGAAGATCGGTCGCATCGACGCTCTGGGCATCGGAAAGCACCGGCGATTCGACGGCGACCTCCTCAGCGGTGTCCGCCGCAGAGGTCTGCGGCGCGTCGGAAGTTGGATCCGCGGTGGAGCCGACGATGGCATCCGCAGCGGCCTCGGCCGCAGCACGATCGCCGGGGCTCTCGGCCGAAGCGGCGGCCGCCGCGTCCGCGCTCGCCTGAGCGGCTTCGGCAGCCTTTCGGGCGGCTTCCGCCTTTTCCGCTTCCTCGCGAGCGGCGGCTTCGGCGTCCAGCCGCTGGAGTTCGCCCTCGACCGCAGTGGCATCCATCGTCTGGGGTCGATAGCCGAGACCCTTGAGGATCTCGTCCATGTCGTCGGCGGTGGCGCCCAGAATGGACATCATAGGCGGCGTCACCAGGAACTGAGCCCCGTTGAAGCCGCCGTCGGGCCGCTTGCCGGTTCCCGGCTTCCAGGAGAGCGCCGGACGGATGAGATCGGCCAGCCGCTCGAGAATGTCGACGCGCACGGCGCGACGCCCGAGCAGGCGATAGCCGGCCAGGCGGTAGAAGACCGGATCGAAACTCGTATCGGCCACGGCCGACGTGCGGCCGGTCGACAGAAGATGGGTGACGTCGCCGAAGCCCGGCCGCTCCCGGCCGTCGTTCTGGATCGCCCAGAGCAGCGTCAGCAGGCTCGCCGGCGCGGGTTTGATCAGGGTCGGGACGAAGATGTGGTAGGCACCGAAGCGCACGCCGCAGCGTCGCAGCGCCGCCCGGGCCTGCTGGTCGAGGCCGCGGACCTCTTCGGCCACATCCCGGCGTTGGAGCACGCCGAAATTCTCCACCAGCCGGTACGCAAGGCCTCGCGCAATGCCGTCGAGACCTTCAGCGGTCTGGAGGTCGACAAGGGGCTTCAGAAGCGTCGAGATCTGATAGGTGACGAAACGTTCGGCACGGTGAGCGACCTTGTCGCGCATCGGGCCCGTCAGCTGGTCGTCGGCCAGGAGCACGAGCCGCGGCTTCAGCGGCTCTTCGCCGGCGGTGAGCGTCGCGACCGGCGCGCCCAGCCAGCGCACAAGACCGTCCGAGCCCAGCGCCAGATCGCCGTTCGGCGCGTTGGCAAACCGCTCGGCCCGCTTCTCGAACTCGCCCGATAGCGCCTTCTGGGCGGCCGCACGCACGGCACGTCCGTCGGCTCCCTCCGCCTTGGTGTCGGGCGAGAACCTGAATCCCTGCAGTTCACCCACGGCATGGCCTTCGACCATGACCGTGCCGTCGCTGGCGATCTCGGCTTCCATGAATGCGTTCTCTCTCAGCCGCTTCGTCAAGACGCTTGTCCTGCGGTCTACGAAGCGTTTCGTCAACCTGTCGTGAAGTGCGTCGGAAAGACGGTCTTCGATGTCACGCGTCTTTTCCTGCCAGTGTGTCGGATCGGCCAACCAATCCGGCCGATGCGATATATAGGTCCAGGTCCTGATTTCGGCGATCCTCTGGGACAAGGTATCGAGATCGCCCTCGGTCCGATCGGCCCGGCGCACCTGGGCGGCCATGTAATCTTCCGAGACATGGCCGTTGTCGGCAAGGTCGTTGTAGATGGTGGCAATGATCTCGGCATGCTGGGCCGGCGCGATGCGGCGATAATCCGGCAGCTTGCAGGTTTCCCACAGCATTTCGACACGCCGGGCGCCGCGCGCCTTGCCGGTGATTTCGGAGTCCCTGGAAAGGAATTCCAGCGCACGCTGATCGACAGCCGGCAGCGCTTTGGTGAGCGCATCGCTCGGCGGCGGACGTTCCAAGCTCGCCTTCAGATCGTCGATCGAAGCGAAGTCGAGATCGCCGCTGCGCCATTGCAGAACGCGGACCGGCGCAAACGCGTGCCCCTCGACAGCTTCCACCAGTTCGTCGGACAGTGGATCGACCCGTCCCGTCACGCCGAAGGTGCCGTCGCGGACATGCCGCCCGGCGCGCCCGGCGATCTGGCCAAGCTCGGCCGGCGTCAGCTGTCGATATTGGTAGCCGTCGAACTTCCAGTCCTGTGCGAAGGCGACGTGATCGACATCGAGATTGAGGCCCATGCCAATGGCGTCGGTCGCGATCAGATAGTCCACCTCGCCGGTCTGATAGAGCTCCACCTGGGCGTTGCGGGTGCGCGGGCTGAGCGCGCCCAGGACGACAGCCGCTCCGCCCCGTTGGCGGCGGATCAGCTCGGCGATAGCGTAGACCTCGTCAGCGGAGAACGCGACGATGGCGCTGCGTCGCGGCAGGCGGGTGATCTTCTTCGAGCCGGCATAGGTGAGGTTCGACAGGCGCGGCCGGGTGGTCATGGTCACGCCCGGCAGAAGTTGCTGCAGCACCCCTTGCATGGTCGACGAGCCGAGAAGCAGTGTCTCCTGAAAGCCCCGTGCCGTCAGAATGCGATCGGAAAAGACATGGCCGCGTTCGAGATCATTGGCGAGCTGCACCTCGTCGATCGCCACGAAATGCGTGCCTGGCACCCGCGGCATGGCTTCGACCGTGCAGACGAAATAGCGGGCGTTCGGCGGCTTGATCTTCTCTTCGCCGGTGATCAGTGCGACGGCGCCGACGCCCACCCGGTCGCAGACCTTCTGATAGACCTCCCGGGCGAGCAGACGCAGCGGCAGGCCGATCGTCCCGGAAGCATGGGCGATCATTCGCTCGATCGCCAGATAGGTCTTGCCCGTATTGGTCGGGCCGAGAACGGCGGTAACGTTCGAAGAATCGAAATGATCGCGCGTCGGCGAAAGCTGGCGTGAGGCCTGAAACTGTTGGGTCATGCACCCGTCGTCTTGCTCGCGTGCGGTCCGGCAAGGGACCGTCGTCTATCCGCTTACCTAATGTCCGGATCTCAAAAGCGAAACCGCCATCGCCGCGGAGGGCCGCAAAAGCCCGCGCGAAAGCGCTAGAAAAAGAAGATCAACCTTTCGCCGTCTGCCGATCGGCCGCGGCGAGCATGTCGAAGTCGAAGGACGACGAATCAGCCTCGCTCCGGCGCTGCAATGTCGAGCTGCTGGCGACGAAACGCGCGTCGCAAGCCGCCCGCAGTGCTCCGTCGCGGCCAAGGGCGCTATCGAACAAATCGACCACGAGCCGGTTGGGATCAGGCGCATGCCGGCAGAACGGCACGAGCGCCGCCGCTGCATCCGTCGGCGCGACGAGGGTGGCGAGAATACCGAGAGCCACCGCAGGGGCGCGCCTCACGCTTTGCAGGCCATGGATCAGGAGCTTCGCATCAGCCGGCAACGTAGCGACCCGGGCGATGATCTCGTCGACCTCTTCCGCGGTCGGCGCGCCGGCAAGCCCCGGCTCGTCGACATCGTCGAATTCGAACATCCAGTGGTTTTCCGGAGCCACATCCTTCGGCCCGAGATAGTTTCGGCCGGGCGTCTTGATGGACAGGACATGGGTCGGCGCCAGTTCGCCGTGAAATCTTCGCGCTTCCGACTGCCCGCAGACCAGCATGCGACCCGGCCAGCCGTTCTGGTGCTGCCCCGGCGCATTGAGGACGTGAAAAGCGATCGCCAAAGGCCCCTCCCGGCGGCGCGGGTTCCATTTCGAGACAGGATAATGGCTGCTCTGACCGGATTTGGGAATACGCGTTCCTGGCTATCCACGAAACCCGGTCGTTACGACCGGCCATTTTCGACCGGCGCGTGTGAGCTCTCTTCCCCGTCCTCGTCTTCGTCGGTGCGGCGAAACAGGAATTTGTAAGTGCCGACACATCCGATCAGGCAGACAACAACGGCGGCGACGTAGAGCGGCCAAGTCGAATATCCCTCGAAGAGCTTCTGAAACGCGGTGCCGAAGGCATAGGCGAGGCCGCCATAGGCAAGGGACCAGAGCGCGGCACTGATGGAATTGTAGAGGAGAAAGACGCCCCAGTTCATGTGCATCGTGCCGGCGACGAAGCCGTTCAACTGGCGCAGAATGATGACGAAGCGGGCGACGAGGACAACGGCGAAGCCATATTCCTGGAACCGCTCCTCGACCATCTTGAAGCGCTTTTCGCCCAGACCGAAACGCTCGCCCCACCGCACGACGATCTTCCGCCCGTAGCGACGCCCGACGGCATAGCCGAGATTGTCGCCGACGACCGAGCCAGCCCAGGCCGTCAGAAGCACGAGAAAGATGTTGAACGTCCCCTCACCGGCCAGGAGGCCGCCTGCGACGACGAGGCTCTCGCCAGGAAGCGGCAGACCGGTCGATTCCAGCAGCACCACCAGAAACAGGAAGGCATAGCCGTAATGGGCGAGATAATCGGTCACGAAGGTCCGGATCTGTAAATCGGCAGCGGCTCGCCCGTTGGCTTGCATGGCTTTCGTCCCGACGACAAGTCGTCGCGGTGAGCTTTCTCGCCGGCTAGCGTTTAAGGAGCGCCACGGCCTCGACATGGTGCGACCACAGGAACTGATCGATCGGAGTGACCGCGGTCAGCCGATAGCCGCTATCCATGAGAATCTTCAGGTCGCGCCCCAGCGTGACGGGATTGCAGGACACAGCGGCAACCCGGCCGACCGAGGATGCTGCCAGTTCGCGCGCCACGCCTTCCGCGCCCGCGCGCGGCGGATCGAAGACGACGGCGTCGAAACGTTTGAGCTCCTTGGCCGGCAAGGGCCTGCGAAAGAGATCGCGCCGCTCGGTGGTCAAAGGCTTCAGACCGGAGGCTCCACGATGGGCCTGATCCTGGGCCGCCAAAGCCAAGGGCTCGGCCTCGACGGCATGAACTGCCGCACTTCGAGCGAGCCGCAGCGAAAACGTGCCGCAGCCGGAAAACAGATCCGCCACCCGTTTCGCGCCATCAATATGCGCCGCCACCCGTTCGGCCATGGCAGCTTCGGCTGTCGCCACCGCCTGAAGGAAGGCACCCGGTGGCGGTTCGACCGCGAGGCCGCCGAAGTCGACCAGCGGCGGCCGCGTCTTGAGGAGGGTTTCGCCGGCAAGCGACAGCCGCGCGATCCCCTCCTTCAAAGCAAGGCTGACGCCCTTCTGGCGGTTCGCTTCGGTGAGACGGGCCGCATCCGACAGGGCCACATCGAGCCCGGCCGTCGTCGCGGTGACCAGCAGCTTCAGCGGTCGCTTGCGGTCGATGAAGACGGCTGCGAGGTCCCTGAGAAAGGGAAGCGCCTCGACGATCGCCGGGACCGCGATGGGGCAGGCCTCGATCGCCACGACGCGATTCGACCGGGCGGCATGATAGCCGAGAAGAATGCGGCTTCCGGCACGCACTGCCGTCAGGGTCACCCGGCGGCGGGACGATGGAGCACACGGTACGAGCGCATCGACGTCGGCCTCGATCCCTGCCCGCTGGAGCGCCGAAACGACGAGGCCGCGCTTGAAGGTCCGATAAAGATCGTCACTCGCATGCTGGAGTTCGCAGCCGCCGCACTCCCCGAAATGCGGGCAGGCAGGCGGGCACCGCTCGGCCGATGGCGCGAGAACCGTCATCTGCGAGGCGTCGCGGGACGGAGCGCTCCACACCTCCACTGTCTCGCCTGGCAGCGAAAAGGGAACATAGGCCGGCCCCTCCGGCCCCATGGCGACGCCGTCGCCCTTCGCGCCGAGGCTGTCGATCACGAGTCTCACGGGCGCGCCTTTCGTCCATAAAGCAGGAATTCGCGATTGCCGTCGCCGCCCGCGATCGGCGACGGAATGACACCCCTCGCCTCCCAGCCGGGCTGCTGGTCGAGCCATTCCGCCATTTGGGCCGCGATCCTGTCCGCATCCGCTGGATCACGCAGCAGACCGCCCCTGCCGATCGCGTCCCGGCCCGCTTCGAATTGCGGCTTGACCAGAAAGATGCCCTCGGCACCTGGTTTCGCCAGCCCGATAGCCGGTGGCAGGGCAAGCTTCAGGGAAATGAAACTGACGTCAGAGACCAGGAGATCGATGCTGCGGCCACCGAGATGTTCCGCGGTCAGGTCGCGCGCATTCAGACCCTCGATGACCGAGACGCGAGGGTCGGCTGCGATCATCCCGTCGATCTGGTCGTGCCCCACATCGAGCGCTACCACATGATCCGCCCCGCGCTCGAGGAGAACCTGGGTGAAGCCACCGGTCGAGGCACCAATATCCAGTGCGGTGCGGCCGCTGACATTGATCTCGAAACCGTCGAGCCCGGCAATCAGCTTGAGAGCCGCGCGCGACACGTAGTCGCTGGCCGGGTCTTTGCAGGCGATTTCAGCACCTGGCCGAACAGAAAGGCCGGACTTCGTCGCCACGCGGCCGTCGACCGTGACATGGCCCCGGAGAACCGCGTCCCGCGCTCGTGATCGGGTCGGCGCAAGCCCACGCGCCACGAGCTCGGCATCGAGCCGCATCGTCTGATCGTTCGTTTTCGCCATCCGGTGGTCATGCGCCGAGATCGCGCCCAGCGCAAGCGAGATCGGACAGCGTCAGACCGGCAGCCGGTCGGTTCCCACCATGGGCAGGAACGCCAGCTGTGAAATCAGTGAGCCTTACCGCTACGCTCGCGAGCGTCAGCCTGGATTGCCGCCTCGTGATAGGACGCGCCGCCGGCCGCGAATTCGACGAAGTCCGGCACCTGCGCCGCGGACTGTGTCCGGGACTGGGCCACCGCAGTCCGTCTGGCCGCTGTGGGGAACTGCAGGATTTCTGCAGTGTGCTCTGTCGTTCTGGTATCCATTTCTCTCACCACTTGTCTTTTCGTGCTTTCACAGCCCTTGTTGTCCTTAGTTTATGTATGCATACGCGTTACGCAATATGCTGAAAAAATAATCTGATTTTTGCCTATTATATGGACACGACCAATGGGTGCCTGCGGATCGCCCTTCATTCGTCTTCAAGAATCCAGAGCCATCGCCGATGCGGCGCGCTCTCTCGCGGGCGACTGGAAAACGCGAGATCCTCTCGGCCCGATAACCGTGCGAACCGCACATCAGGTTCCTCAAAACACCTTTGCCGACTGACATTTCCGTAGACTTGCGAAGCGGCGCAAAGCTCCGCCGGACCCAAGCGGAAAGAGCCACGAGGCGATCACCATCGCACCGGAACTTGGAACGAAACCTTCGCGGTGCGGGCACTTCATGGATTTTGGCACGGAACCTGCTTCGCTCTGGCGTGGCTGTCATGCTGCGTGCTCCCTCGCGCGGCGGTCGGCCCATGTGTTTCGATGCGCAACCGCGACCATTCATGAAAGATCAGTCATGACGAAATATAAGCTCGAGTACATCTGGCTGGATGGCTACACGCCCGTCCCGAACCTCCGCGGCAAGACGCAGATCAAGGAGTTCGGATCCTTCCCGACCCTCGAAGAGCTTCCGCTCTGGGGTTTCGACGGATCGTCGACCATGCAGGCGGAAGGCTCCAGCTCGGACTGCGTTCTGAAGCCCGTGGCCGTCTATCCCGATCCTGCCCGCACCAACGGCGTCCTCGTCATGTGCGAAGTCATGATGCCCGATGGCACGACGCCGCATCCCTCGAACTCGCGCGCGACGATCCTCGACGACGACGGCGCCTGGTTCGGCTTCGAGCAGGAGTACTTCTTCTACAAGGACGGCCGGCCACTCGGCTTCCCGGCCCAGGGCTATCCGGCTCCGCAGGGCGAGTACTACACCGGCGTCGGCTACAAGAATGTCGGCGACATCGCTCGCACGATGGTCGAGGAACATCTCGACCAGTGCCTGGCCGCCGGCATCAACCACGAGGGCATCAACGCGGAAGTGGCGAAGGGCCAGTGGGAATTCCAGATCTTCGGCAAGGGCTCCAAGAAGGCCGCCGACGAGATGTGGATCGCCCGTTACCTGCTGCTCCGCCTGACCGAGAAGTACGGCGTCGACATCGAGTGGCACTGCAAGCCGCTGGGCGACACCGACTGGAACGGCTCCGGCATGCACTGCAACTTCTCGACCGCCTATATGCGTGAAGTCGGCGGCAAGGAGTATTTCGAAAAGCTGATGGCGCAGTTCGAGAAGAACCTCGACGAGCACATCTCCGTCTACGGGCCGGACAACCACATGCGCCTCACCGGCAAGCACGAGACGGCGCCGTGGAACAAGTTCTCCTATGGCGTGGCAGACCGCGGAGCCTCCGTCCGCGTGCCGCACTCCTTCGTCAAGAACGACTACAAGGGCTATCTCGAGGATCGCCGCCCGAACTCCCAGGGCGACCCCTACCAGATCGCTTCTCAGGTCCTGAAGACGGTCTCGGAAGTCCCGACCGGCGACAAGGCCCAGGCCGCGGCCTGACACAGAGTTCAGGAGCCGGCTCTCGGGCCGGCACCTCCAGTCAGCGATATGACGGCGTGACTTCGACGGAGGTCACGCCGTTTTTCATTGTCATGAAGAAGGGGTCCCTCACCGACGGTGTGGGTCATTTGCGGGACGGGCTCGTATCAGCGGTCGCCCGCAGCGGCGTGATGATCGTCCGTGTCTTCGTCCCAGACGAACTCGAGCAACAAATTGCGCTGAAAGATCGAATTGTTGTCGTCGGAAATCAGCGTGAGCCGCGTGCGCCCCGCCCCGTCCTGCCAGACATCGAGCCCTTCCAGATTGTCGATCTCCTGCCCGAGATCCGCCTCGAATACCACAGGCCCGTCGACAAGAGCGCCCGGCCGGATCGTGTCGCCGGCGATGCGGCGGATGCGGATGCCGAGCCCGCCGAACCACGCCTGAAACCGGCGCTCCAGCAGGAGCAGATCACCATCAAGCATAAAGTCGCCGTCCGAAACCGCCCAGCCTTCGTCGCGACGCACCTTGAAGATGCGCGCCTCCCCTCCCTCCGGCGAGAAGATGCCGGCAAAGAGATTGCCTGCGGGATCGATGGAGTTTTCGGCAATCGCGACGAGGCTGCCCGCGAGCGGTGAGGCCGGCGGCGCTGCGGCCAGCGTTTCCAAAGCCTCGTTCGCCCGCAACTCGCGTCGCGGGATCGGCAGAGGCACGTTTGTCGGCCGTCCGTCGTAAAGGCCGTTCAGCGGAAAGGCGAAAATGCGGTGCAAATGTTCGAAGCCAACAAAGGCCTTGCCGTCGGCGATCGCCAGCGACTCCGCGTCGCCCGCCGCCTTGCCCGGCACCGGCTGACCGTTCAGCCCGATGAACCGTGCCATCTCGGCGTCGGCGATGCCGCGCGGCCGCCCCTCCTCGTCCCGCTCGATCCGGCCGGCGAGCCAATTGCCCATGTCGGAGACGGCCAGGAACCGCTCTCCGTCCTCTTCGAGCCGGATCGCCGAGAAGCCGGCGAAGCGGCTGTCGCTGGCTGACAACTCCAGACCACCAAGAAATACGAGCGAGCCGAAACGGGTCTCCTTTGAGCCCTTGTCGAATTGCGCGATGAACTCCGCATCGACGGAGACCGGATCGGCGGCAACGGCCCGGTCGGCCATCATTGTCAGAACCAATGCGGTGAGCGCACCCAGGACGGCATGACGACCCATGGGGCGCCCCGGGCTGGCAGAACCCCTACCCTTCCCGGAACCGGGGAATGGCCTCATCGCGCCACGCTGGCCAGGCGCCGCGGAGAATTGCTCCAGGCCGCGCGACCGCCGCGCCGATCCTCGTCCTCGAAGAGATCGGCCAGCTGTTCGGTCATCGCACCGGCCAACTCCTCGGCATCGACGATGGTGACGGCCCGGCGATAGTAGCGGGTCACGTCGTGGCCGATACCGATGGCAAGCAGTTCGACCGGCGAACGCGTCTCGATCTCCTCGATGATCGCCCTCAGATGCCGCTCGAGATAATTGCCCGGATTGACCGAGAGCGTCGAATCGTCGACCGGCGCACCGTCGGAGATCATCATCAGGATCCGCCGCTGTTCCGGGCGGGCGAGAAGCCGATTGTGCGCCCAGATCAGCGCTTCGCCGTCGATATTCTCCTTGAGCAGGCCCTCGCGCATCATCAGGCCGAGATTGCGCCGAGCCCGCCGCCAGGGGGCGTCGGCCGATTTGTAGACGATGTGGCGCAGATCGTTGAGACGGCCGGGCTTCGCCGGCTTGCCGGCCTTGAGCCAGGCCTCGCGCGACTGACCGCCCTTCCAGGCACGGGTCGTGAAGCCGAGCACCTCGACCTTGACGCCGCAGCGCTCCAGCGTGCGAGCGAGAATGTCTGCACAGGTCGCGGCGACCGTGATCGGGCGGCCCCGCATGGAGCCGGAATTGTCGATCAGGAGCGTGACGATCGTGTCGCGGAACTCGGCGTCGCGCTCCATCTTGTAGGAGAGCGGCTGGGTCGGATCGATGACAAGACGCGTCAGGCGCGCCGTGTCGAGATAGCCCTCTTCCAGATCGAAGTCCCAGGAGCGGTTCTGCTGCGCCATCAGGCGGCGTTGCAGACGGTTGGCGAGCCGCCCCACCACGCCCTGCAGCGAGGAGAGCTGCTTGTCGAGAAACGCTCGCAGCCGGTCGAGCTCCGCCTCGTCGCAGAGTTCCTCGGCGCCGATCATCTCATCGAACTGGCTGGTGAAGACCTTGTAGTCGAACTGCGGCGCGTCGCGATCGAGCGGCTGGTTGGGCCGGCGGGATTCGCCCGGCGTCTCCGTGTCCTGGCTGTCATCGTCGACGGGGTCTTCGGCCGTGACCTCTGAGGATTCGGCTTCCGCCGTCTCCTGGTTCTCGCCTTCGGTCTCGGTCTCCTCGGCCTCCGCCTCCTCGGAGCCGGCGTCTTTCTCTGAGCCGCTTTCTTCGGAATCGCGGCTCTGGTTGTCGCCCTGCTCCTCGTCTTCGTTCTCGTCTTCCTCGCTGGGGTTTTCCTCGGCGAGTTCCTCGGCCATCTCGAGGGAGACGAGCATGTCGCGCATGGCGCGAGCGAAGGCCTGCTGGTCCTCCAGAACCTCGGGCAAGCGCTCGAAATTCTTGCCCGCCTTGTCCTCGACGAAATCCCGCCAGACATCGACGAGGGCGCGGGCACTCTCAGGGATCGGCCGCCCGGTCAGCTTCTCACGCACCATCATGGCGACCGCGTCTTCGATCGGCGCCTCGGACTTGTCGGTCACGTCGGCGAGATTCGAGCGGAAATACTTGTCCTCCAGCATCGCCGCGAGATTGTCGCCGACACCGCTCATGGCGTTGGCGCCGATCGCCTCGCAGCGCGCCTGCTCCACCGCGTCGTAGACGGCGCGAGCGCCCTTGCCGTCAGGCGAAAGGCTGGCGTGCAGGCGCGTGTCGTGCCGCGCCTTCCTCAGCGCCATGGCATCGGCGAGGCCGCGCGTGACGGACACGTCGTTCTTGGTCGCGCGCTTCGGCAGTTCCGGCAGCCGCGCCTTGTGACCGGCGAGCCCCGGCCGGTCCGCGGCGTAGGTGACTTCCATCTCCGGATCGCCGGAAATCGCGCGCAAAGCGCCCGCCACCGCACGCCGAAACGGCTCGCGGTCGATGCTCTTGCCCTGGGGTGGACGTTTATTGTCGCCGGAGCGGGGCGTGGAAGCAGCGGTCATTTCAACGTCATGCCTGTCATAAAAACGAGCCGCAGAGGATCCGCGACTCGACGCATCGCCTTAAGAGAACGTAATTTGCCTGGGCCGAAATGCCAGACTAGACGATCCAATCCTCCAGCGCGACCGTCTGATCAGCGAACTGCAGGGCCTCGATATTGGCGAATGTATCGATGCCGTCCAGGCCCGCCCCGTTCAGGTGGGAGAGCCGATAGTTCCCGTCGACAATGCTGAGATCGTATTCGGCCCGGCTTCCACTCAAGAGAAGCGTGTCGGAACCGTCACCACCATCGATCTCGTCGTTGCCGCGCTCACCCGCGACGAGATCGTCGCCTCCACCGGTGTTCAGCCGATCATTGCCCCAACCACCATAGACGCGGTCGTTGCCGTCACCCGTCACCACTGTGTCATCGCCACCACCGCTTCGAACCGCATCATAGCCACCACCTTGGCTGTAGATGGAATCGTCCTGGTTGCTGCCGATCACCCAGTTGCTGCGGGGATCGTACCAGTTGACAAAAACGCCCGCACCTTCCACGCCGTGCGCATTCACGTGCTGAGCGAGCGAGACCTGCCCCGTGACAGGAACGGAGACGCCGACCGCACCATTGTCCGTAACCGAAAGGCTGCCAGACGATCGGAAAATCTCGACCCGAGAGTAGCCATCAGAACGAGCCGCCGAGCCAGACACGAAAACTGTGCGACTTGATCCGTCGATGCTGGCTTGTATTACCATTTTCATAAACCCTGACACGATACACGCAGCTTTGCCATATCAGGGCTTCATGATTACCGCCAACTGAACTCTATTGCCGGGTAGTGACACCGCATCAATCCAGCACGATGTTCGCCGCGCTCTCCGGCAATTCCTCCCCAAACGCCCGCTGATAGAACTCAGCGACCAGAGACCGCTCCAGATCGTCGCACTTGTTCAGGAAGGTCAGCCGGAAGGCGAAGCCGACATCGCCGAAGATCTCGGCATTCTCGGCCCAGGTGATCACGGTTCTGGGGCTCATGACGGTCGAGAGATCGCCATTGACGAAGGCCGAGCGAGTGAGATCGGCGACCCGCACCATCTTCGAGACGATCTTGCGGCCTTCCTCGGTGTCGAAGCTCTTGGCCTTCGCCAGAACGATGCCGACCTCGGTGTCGTGCGGCAGATAGTTCAGCGTCGTGACGATCGACCAGCGGTCCATCTGCGCCTGGTTGATCTGCTGGGTGCCGTGATAGAGGCCCGTCGTGTCGCCGAGACCGACCGTGTTGGCGGTCGCGAACAGGCGGAAGGCGGGATGCGGCCGGATCACCCGGCTCTGATCGAGGAGGGTCAGCCGGCCGGACGATTCCAAGACGCGCTGGATCACGAACATCACGTCAGGGCGGCCGGCGTCGTACTCGTCGAAGACCAGAGCGACATTGTTCTGATAGGCCCAAGGCAGGATGCCATCGCGGAATTCGGTCACCTGCATGCCGTCGCGCACGGTGATCGCGTCCTTGCCGACGAGATCGATCCGGCTGACATGGCTGTCGAGATTGACGCGCACGCAGGGCCAGTTCAGCCTTGCCGCGACCTGCTCGATATGGGTCGACTTGCCGGTGCCGTGATAGCCGGAGACCATGACGCGCCGGTTCTTGGCGAAGCCTGCCAGGATCGCCAGCGTCGTCGGCTTATCGAAGATGTAGTCCGGGTCGATCTCCGGCACATGCGGATCGCGCTTCGAAAAGGCGGGAACCTTGAGATCGCTGTCGAAACCGAAGGTTTCACGGACGGAGACCGTGGCATCCGGGAGGGGGGCCACTTCCTGTTCCGCTGCACTCATCATACCTCCAGAGGCGCGCGGCTGGGATGGTTTGCCCCGCGCCGAATGTCTGCTTCGCCCATCACGTCGGCAGAAATGCCGCCACCGCCCGGGCCTTGGAAATCGTCAGCGGCAGCACAGAGGGCGACCGCATCTGTCGTGAAGGGGTTGCAGCGCCTCACGCCGTCTTGGCCCCTCGCCCAGCCCTCGGACATGCCCTTGGGAACAGAGGAGCGAGGGAAGGACAATCGACCGGCACCCGCAGCCCGAACTCGGGTCTTAGCAGAGCCCTGACTGCTTCAAAAGCTTGTAGGCCTGAATGACCTCGCGGAGACGGTCCTCGGTCCCCCGGTCACCGCCATTGGCATCCGGGTGCAACTGCTTCACCAGATCCTTATAGCGCCTGCGGATCGCTTCGCCAGACGCATTGGGTTCGAGCCCCAAGGTTTCGAACGCCTTTTTCTCAAGGGGGCGGACTTTCGGGCGTCGGGCCTCACGCCGCGGCTCGCCTTCCTCTCCGAAGAGGCCGAAGGGATCGCGCGGGCGTCCCGCACCGGTGGGTCGGCGGCCACTCCTCTCGCTACTCTGGGCCGACCCATTGCGACCCATGGACCAGGTCGGACGATGACCGGTCATCGCGTCCTTCAGATAGGTCTGAATGACGTCGTCGCTGAGGCCCGAGAAGTAGTTGTAGGACTTGTTGTACTGGCGGACGTGGTCGACGCAGAAATTGAGGTACTGCCCCTCATAGTCGCGTCCCATCGGGGCCTTGTAGACGCCCGCCTCCTCGCAGCCATCCCAGGCACAGACCGGTGCCTTCGGCTTGGCACGGGCCGAACTCTTCCCTTTGACGCGAATGCCGTCGAAATATTTTGAATCGAGCTTCATCGCCGGCGATTATGGGGCTCCCACCGGCCACGAACAAGAATTGACAGGCCGGAAAATGCCGGAAATGGCTGGCCGCCGGAAACCCGGCGCAAGCCTCGCACCAACTCTGCCGAGGCGGGGCGGACCAAAACGGGCGGCAACACGAGGACAGGAGACGGGGCCAATGAGCACGAAGGCGGCGATCGAACGGAAACTCACCGAGACGTTTCATCCCCTCGGCCTGCAGGTGATCGACGAAAGCCATCTGCATGCCGGCCACCACCACGCCGACAGCGACCATCACGCCACCTTCGACGGGTCGGGCGAGACACACTTTCGCGTCCGCCTGGTCAGCGAGGCCTTCTCCGGGATGAGCCGAATCGCCCGCCACCGGGCGATCAACGCGTTGCTCGCCGAGGAACTTGCGGCGGGCGTGCACGCCCTGGCGATCGAAGCGGCCGCACCGGGCGAACCGACCCGGATGAAAACGTGAGAGGCCGAAAATGCCACGAGGTGGAGGCTTCCGCTTGTCGTGACATGAAACCTTCATTATGATGTTTCATACATCAACATCGCTATTTCAAATTTCTATCATGCCATATAGAATGGAACCCCTGTGATCACTTCGGCGCAGATGCGGGCCGCCCGCGCCCTGCTCGGGATCGATCAGCGACAGCTCGCCGCGCTCGCCGGCGTCTCGCTGCCCACCATCCAGCGGATGGAGGGCAGCGAAGGCACGGTGCGCGGCGTGGTCGACACGCTGGAAAAGGTCGTCAGCGCGCTCGACGAGGCCGGCATCGAGCTGATCGGCGAGCATCGCCCGAGCGAGGGCACCGGACGGGGCGTGCGGCTGAAACAGCCCCGCTGACGTCCCGCGTCCTTCGAGGCGAAGGGCCGGAACTGCCGCGGTTGATCCCACGAAAGCCCGGCAGGCCGCGACGGCCGATCCGTCGCCCCCTGCCGCCAATGGCATGGGAATTTGAAGGGACGTCAGAGCCATGAGTGGAGTCGGCTCGGCCAGTTTCGGCGAAATGTTTACCCCCAAGCTCGTGACGGTCCTGAAGGAGGGCTACCGCCTCGAAGCTTTCAAAGCCGATCTCGTCTCGGGGCTCACCGTCGCGATCGTGGCGCTGCCCCTTTCGATGGCGATTGCCATCGCGTCGGGCGTGTCGCCGGATCGCGGCCTGATCACCGCCATCGTCGGCGGCTTCTTCGTCTCGCTCCTCGGCGGCAGCCGGTTCCAGATCGGCGGTCCGGCGGGCGCCTTCATCCTGCTCGTCTCGGCGACCGTCGCCGCGCAGGGTGTCGAAGGGCTGGTGCTCGCAACCTTCCTCTCCGGCCTGATCCTCGCCGCGATCGGCATCTTTCGCCTCGGCACCTTCGTCAAATACATCCCCTACCCGGTCACCGTCGGCTTTACCTCCGGGATCGCGGTCATCATCGCAGCGACCCAACTGCGCGAGTTCTTTGGCCTGACGCTCGACGGCACCGAGCCGGGCCCGATCGTCGACAAGCTCACGGCTCTGGCATCGGCTGCCGGCACGCTGGATCCCGCAAGCCTTGGCATCGCACTGTTCTCGCTCGCCTTGATCCTCATCGTGCGACGGTTTCGCCCGCACTGGCCGGTGCTCCTGATCGCGGTCGTCGCCGCCTCGCTCCTCACCACAATCGGCGGGTTCGACATCGCCACCATCGGCAGCCGCTTCGGCGGCGTGCCCTCGTCGCTTCCCGCACCAACACTGCCCGATCTGTCCGCGGAAAAGGTCATGGCGGCCCTGCCGCCCGCCGTCTCCTTCGCGCTTCTGGGTTCGATCGAAAGCCTGTTGTCGGCCGTCGTCGCCGATTCCATGAGCGGCCGGCGCCATCGCTCCAATTGCGAACTCGTCGCGCAAGGGGTCGCCAATGTCGCCTCCTCGCTCTTCGGCGGGATCTGCGTCACCGGGACGATCGCCCGCACCGCGACCAATGTGCGCTCCGGAGCCAAGAGCCCGATCTCAGGCATATTGCATTCCGGCTTCCTGCTGGTCTTCGTACTCGTGGCAGCGCCCCTCGCCGCCTACATTCCGCTCGCGGCGCTGGCCGCCGTCCTCCTCTTCGTCGCCTGGAACATGGCGGAAAAGCACGAATTCTGGGCCCTGATCAAAGCCTCGCGCGGCGACGCCGTGGTGGTGCTCGCGACCTTCCTGCTCGTCGTCTTCCGGGATCTCACGGAGGGCATCCTGGTGGGCTTCGGACTCGGTGCCCTTCTTTTCCTGCACCGCATGGCGAACGAGGTCACGGTCAAGGGCCACGGCATCGCGATCGCGACACCCGATCAAGCCGATTCCACCTATGAGAAGGGTTCGGAGCCCTATTCCGACCGTGTGCTGGGCGATCCGGAGATTTTCGTCTGCCGTATCTCCGGCGCCTTCTTCTTCGGCGCAGCAGCCAGCGTCGGCGCGGTGCTCGACCGGATCGCCGAGCGGCCGAAGGTCTATGTCCTGGATTTCTCCGAAGTGCCGTTCATCGACAGTTCGGCGGCCGCGACGGTCCTGGGCTTCGTCGACAAGGCCAAGAGCCGGGACGCAAGTGTCGTCATCGCCGGGGCTGGCGAAGCGAGTCGCCGAATTCTGCTCACGCAGGGCCTGGAGGACGGCGCGACCCTGTTCCGGCCGGATCTCGACGCGGCCCTGAAGCTCGCCCATCAGATCGTGGACGAAGGCGGGGCCGAACTGCGGACCCGACCGGCCTGAACCCGCCGCCTCGCTGGCATAATTGGTTACCAAACTCTTCTGCGTCTTCCACTTGGACCGGTGCCGGCGGGAGGTCGGCCCCATGCGCCATGAGGGCGTCGCGATCGGGAGTAGTCCAACGATTTCGTTGCGGCTGAATCGGATCGTCCCCATGTTGACATGGTTAACGCTCCGATAAGGTGACGGGGAACGTTTCATGACCGACGAAGCCGAGGGGCGCCGATACTCGACGATCTGGCTCGTCATCTCCGTCCTCATCCTGTTCTTCGGCTGCGGGCTCGCTCTCGTCCAGAGCTGGGTCAACGCGACTGCCGCCCGTTACGGCGCCAGCGTCGCCACGACGCTCCAGCGTGTTCACTCCAACCGTCTCGTCGTCGACCTCGACAAGCACCGGGCGAAGCCCTGGAACGCCCCGACCGAAGAGATGATGTATGTGGACTATCAGGACGTTCCGGAGGTCATGCGTGAGGCCATCCTCACGTCGGAAGACTCCTGGTTCTTCTATCACCCCGGCTTCAACCCGATCGCCATCGGCAAGGCCTTGATCAGCCAATTCGGCGACGACCCGCGCGGCGGCTCCACCATCACCCAGCAACTGGCCAAGCAGATCTATGTGGGCAGCCGCCGCGACTTCAAACGCAAGTTCGACGAACTGGCGATCGCACTCTGGCTGGAATGGCGCTTCAGCAAGGAAGAACTGCTGGAGTTCTACCTGAACACGCCCTTCATGGGGCACAACACCAAGGGCATCGAAGCGGCTGCCCGCTACTATTTCGATTATTCGTTCAAGCGCGAACGCTCCCAGCGGGTGGAATTCACACCCGACATGGCGGCCAGCCTCGCGGTCACCATCAAGAACCCGACCACCGGCAACCCGACCAAGCCGCTGAACATGCGTCAGGCGCGGCTCTTGCTGACGACCATGGGGATCGCGCCGACGACCCTGACGGCCGAAGCCGTCGCCGACGACACCCTGCCGCGGCGCTTTGCCGCCTATGCCTTCAAGGAGCACCGGCGGTTGTCGGACCAGTTCGGCTCGGCGCGCAATCTCGCGATCGCCCGGCTGGCCGGCCAGTTCGGTGAGGCGGATCAACGCCTCGACGTGGTGACCTTCTATTCCTCCGAAACCCAGCTCTATCTCGAAAGTGCGATCGAGAAATACTATCCGCGGATCGCACGGGCGGGCTACGACCGGCTGACGGCCGTGGTGGTCAACAACAAGACCGGCGGGATCGAGGCGATGGTGGCGTCTCCCGATGGGAGCCTCTATCCGGGCTCGACGGTGAAGCCGCTTCTGACGCTGTGCGCCCTCGTCGAGCAGGGCTGGACTGCCGCGACCAAGGTCGACGATTCTCCCGTCGGCATTCCGCCGGTCAGGAATGCCGACCGTCGCTATCTCAACGAAATTACATTGGAAAAGGCCTTGGCGATGAGCCGGAATCCGCCGTTCGTGCGGATGATGCGCCGGTTCGGCCGACCCTGTGCCAATTCGGCCATGGAGCGCATGGCGACCGATTTTCGCTTCACCCGTGGTTCGGATCGCGCACTCGCCCTCGGTGCCGAGCCGGTCAAGCTGATGCAGCTCCTGGATGCCTATGTCACGGTGGCGAGTTGCGGAGAGGTGGCGAACGGCCCTCTGATCGTGAAGGAAGCCCGCGACCGCGAAAGCCAGAAGGTCGTGTTCGCGACATCGGCGGAACCTCTGCCAAGCGACAGCCGACTGGTGGGGGGCTTCGACACGCTGCACAAGATGCTTCTGGCGACGACGGGACCGGACGGCACCGCCAATGGCAGTCGCTTCATCCATGACGTGGCGGCGAAGACCGGGACCTCGGACGACAACCGCCAGATTACCCTGATCACTTTCACCAAGGCCTATACGGTGCTGGTCTCGGCCGAAGCGAGCGACACCGGGAAGCTCAGACAGCGCCTGTCGTCCCATGCGCTGGTCCCGCTGACGCGCAATCTCAACGCCAACATCCATGGCGAAGAGAACCCGGGTCCGCTGGGTTGCGAGACACCGACCGTCGTCGCGCGCCGGGATACGAAGGACCTTTAACCGGTCGGGTAGTAATCAATCGGGCGGTTGGCACTTTGATGACGACGCCCGGCAAGCTTAGCCGCGCATGGCATTCAGCAGGATGCCGGGAAGTCGAGTGCAAGATCAGAGATAGCCTGAAGGACCGGAGCGCGACCGGCGATCACTGCCGATGGCGCTCAAATCAGACGCGCGTCCAGACCTGCGTCTTGCAGAAGATCTTGAGGGCACAGCCGGTCAGCTTCAGCGTTCCGCCGCCGACGGTGGCGCTGCCGGAATAGGTGCGGTCGTCGCGGGGATCTGTCACGGAGCCGGTATACTCACCGTTCTGGCCGTTCATGCGCCCAACGGCCTTGCCCTTGTGCTGGCCGCTGACCACCGTGGCGCAATAGCTGCCGCCGCAGGAGGTCACATGGACGATGCCGCCACCGGGCGCCCGCCACTTGCCGAGGATCGGATCGGCCGCGAGGGACGGGGCGGAGAATGCAGCCAGGGCAGCCAGGGTGAGAATGGTCTTTTTCATCGGACAATCATCTTCTGCTTCGGGGGAGCGTCTCCTTGAGCGCTCCCTATGGCGATTTGTTGACGCCCCGGCGCCCCGACGCGGCGCCGTCCCCTACATCGCCTCCTTGATGCCCTTCCGGATGAGCCACCAGTTCACCGGGTAGGAAGTCAGAAAGCCGCAGATCATGGCGATCTGCATGGACGCCCAGAACTCCACGGTGTTCACCTCGAGCTTGGCACCGAGGATAGCGCCAAAGACCCAGAAATGCATGAGCGCCATGAAGCCGTACATGCCGATCTGCCAAGATGTCAGCGAGAGCGTGTCGGCCTTGACCGCTTCGATCAGCCCTTTGCCCGGGGACAGGCCGCGCATGGGGACGATCGTTGCATACTGAAAGGCAACGCCGAAGATGAAGGCGAAGATGTAGTCGACGATCCAGGCCGCGAAGATCTTCTCCCCGAACAGGCTTTCATAGCCGAACCAGACGGCGATGACGGGAACCAGGAAGACCAGCCATTCGGCCACGATGTCGCCTAGGGTGCAGCCGGCGCCGCAATGGGTCGCCCCCTTGCCCACCTTGACCGGAAACGGCGTCAGCTTCTTGTGCGGCATTGGCTCGTCGTTCTGCATGGCGGCATGGGCGACCTCGTGC
The DNA here is from genome assembly GCF_024359545.1 of Jiella marina. Lineage (GTDB taxonomy): Bacteria > Pseudomonadota > Alphaproteobacteria > Rhizobiales > Rhizobiaceae > Jiella. The sequence goes on along the minus strand of NZ_JAKQZG010000004.1, from coordinate 331,350 downwards.
CGCGCAAGCCGGCCATAGGTCCAATAACCCCAGATCGCGAGTGGCCCGGCATAAAGGCCGGTGACCGGCCAGACGAAGTTCATGATCGTCATATGTTGAGGATGACGCATGACGTCGACAGCGATGATCGCAGCCGAGACGAAGCCGATCGCCAGCATTACGATCGCGAGCCCATGAAGCCATTCCGGTATCATTGAAACACCCCTTTTACGCACACAGGATTTCCGTTTGCGTGCCGAACGCCGCGCGATCCGGGTGGTTTCGCCTGCTTCCGCCGAATTGCTCGCACAGCTAAGCATCTGCGCTGCCGACTGCCGATCGGCGGGACATTTCCGCGCAGATTGGATCGGTGGCGTTCGTTTGCCGGCTGCAGCAGAAAAAAGGCGTTGGCTTTGGCTTCCACAAAGTCTAGCTTCGTTGTGGTCATCCACCGACGGACCGCGCTGGTCGAATTCGCAGTGATGACCATGATGCGAAAGAAACCAGCGTGCACTCTCGTTCCTGACAGTATGCTTCGGGATACTTGTCGAAAACAAGAAATTGGGGAGAAGGCATGAAGAAGCTTCTCGCATCGACTGTGGTCGCAGCCGCAACATTTGGATTTTCCGCGACCGCCTCCGCGCAGGAGAGTTGCGATCTGACGATTTCCAACATGAACTGGGCATCAGCCGAGGTCATGGCCTCGATCGACAAGATCATTCTGGAAGAGGGTTACGACTGCTCGGCACGTCTCGTCCCGGGCGACACCATGCCGACCTTCGCCTCCATGACGGAAAAGCAGGAGCCGGACGTCGCCCCGGAAATGTGGATCAACCAGTTCCGCGAACAGATCGACTCCGCCGTCGATGAGGGAACCGTCGAATACGCTGCCGAGGTCCTGTCGGACGGTGGCGAGGAAGGCTTCTGGATCCCGCAGTACTTCGCCGAGGCCCATCCCGAGATCAAGACGGTCGAGGATGCCTTCAGCCACCCCGAGCTCTTCCCTTCCAAGGAAGATCCTTCCAAGGGCGCCTTCTACAACTGCCCGGCCGGTTGGGGTTGCCAGATCACCTCGGCGAACCTTTTCGAAGCGTTCGACGCGGAGGAGAAGGGCTTCGTGCTGGTCGATACCGGCTCGGCAGCCGGCCTCGACGGCTCGATCGCCAATGCCTACGAGAACGAGGATCCGTGGTTCGGCTACTACTGGGCCCCGACCGCCATTCTCGGCAAATACCCGATGGTGAAGCTCGACTTCGGCGTCGAGCATGATCCCGAGGAATGGCAGAACTGCACCACGGTCGCCGACTGCGAGGATCCGAAGAAGAACGCCTGGACCAAGTCTGAGGTCTACACTGTCGTCACCCCCAAGGTCGACGAGATGAAGAACGGCGTAAAGGAGTATCTGAACACCCGCGCCTGGGGCAACGACACCGTCAACAAGCTCCTGGCCTGGAAGGAAGACAACCAGGCCACCGGCGAGGACACGGCCTATTATTTCCTGGAAAACAACGAGGACATCTGGACCGACTGGGTTTCCCCGGAAGCGGCCGAGAAGATCAAGGACGCGCTTTGATCTAGCCATGCGAGCCGATGCTGTGGGCGCGACACGGGCCGTTGTCTTTACGGGTGCGAACCCGGCGCCTTGGCCTCGCTGCGCTCTGCGTCACGCGAAGGAATGCGGAGTCGGCGCATCGCAATGAGAAATTCCCGGGTGGCACCATCGCCGCCCGGGATTTTTTTTCGAGTGATCGGAGTGGGCCGCCTACCAAACACTCCGAGAATCGACTTCACAGGAAAAGGACAGGCGAAAACGCCTGCAAGAACAACAAAGGGATCCTGACCATTGGATTGGCTGTTCAACTGGATGCCGGAATGGCTGGTGGAATTTCCCCAGATCGCGGGTCGCAATCTGCGACTGATGTCGCGGACGATCGATCAACAATACCGCGATTTCTCACGCGCGTGGGGTGACTCGATCGAGGCCTTCTTCCGGCCCCTTCTCGACTTTCTTCTCTGGTTCGAAAACATTCTGATCGAAACGCCATGGTGGATCATCCTGGCGGCCATCACGGCGATCGTCTGGTTCGCCAGTCGCTCGAAGAAGATCACGATCGGAAGCTTCGTCGCGCTCGTCCTCATCGGCGTCTTCGGCATGTGGGAAGACACGATGCGCACGCTGTCGATCATCACCGTTTGCACCCTGCTCGCGATCGTCGTCGGCATGCCGATCGGCATCCTGATGTCGCGGTCAGACAAGCTGCAGGCGACGGTCAATCCGATTCTCGACGTGATGCAGACGATGCCGTCCTTCGTCTATCTGATCCCGATCGTCATGCTGCTCGGCATCGGCCTGATCCCCGGTCTCATCGTCGTCGTGATCTACGCCATGCCGCCGATCATCCGGCTGACCAATCTCGGGATCCGGCTGGTCGACAAGGAGGTTCTGGAAGCCGCCAACGCCTTCGGCTCGTCCAGCTGGCAGAAACTCGTCGAAGTGCAGCTTCCCCTGTCCCTGCCGACGATCATGGCCGGCATCAATCAGACCATCATGATGGCGCTTGCCATGGTGGTCGTCGCGTCACTGATCGGCGTGCGCGGCCTCGGCCAGCCGGTGCTTCAGGCGATCACCAACCAGTACTTCACTCAGGGCGTGCTCAACGGTCTCGCGATCGTCGCCATCGCCATCATCTTCGACCGCGCCAGCCAGGCCTATGGCCAGCGCCTGCAGCGCCACCGGGAGGCGTCCCATGGCTGAGACCGCGATCAAGGTTCGCAATCTCTACAAGATCTTCGGCAACAACGACCGCGCCATGGTCGAGAAGGTCAAGCAGGGCCTCTCGAAGACCGAACTCCTGGCCGAATACGGGCACGTGCTCGGTCTCAGGGACATCAATATCGACATGCCGGCCGCAAGCATTCAGGTCGTCATGGGGCTGTCCGGCTCCGGCAAGTCCACGCTGATCCGTCACCTCAACCGGCTGATCGAACCCTCAGCCGGCGAGGTGCTGGTCAATGGGGAGGACGTCCTGAAGATGTCGGCCAAGCAACTCCGGGAGTTTCGCCGGCACAAGATCTCCATGGTGTTCCAGCGCTTTGCGCTCCTGCCCCACAAGACCGTCATGGACAATGTCTGCTATGGGCTGCACGTCATGGGCAAGTCCAAGGCCGAGCAGAGGAAGGCGGCGGCGCGCTGGATCGAGCGCGTGGGTCTCGGCGGCTACGAGGACAACTACCCCGCCCAGCTTTCCGGCGGCATGCAGCAGCGCGTCGGCCTTGCCCGGGCGCTCGCGACCGACGCGGACATCCTTCTCATGGACGAGGCCTTCTCGGCGCTCGACCCACTGATCCGCACCGACATGCAGACCGTCCTGCTGGATCTGCAGAAGGAACTCGCCAAGACCATCGTCTTCATCACCCACGATCTCGACGAGGCACTCCGGCTGGGCGACAAGATCGCCATCCTGCGGGATGGCGAAATCGTCCAGCAGGGTACGGCGCAGGAGATCGTGCTCGATCCGGCGGACGAGTACATCTCGTCCTTCGTCCGCGAGGTCAATCGCGGCCGGGTGATCCAGGCGGAAACGATCATGGAGACCCCGGCCCCGGCTTCGGTCGCGGCTTCGGAGAGTTTTCCGGTCGAGGAAGGCACGGTGCTGGAGGAAGTCGCGCGTCGCATGACCGAAGAGGGCATCGACAACGCCCATGTGGTCGACGATGCAGGCAAGCCGCTCGGGACCCTGACCATGCGCTCTGTCATGGCGGGGATGGCGACGCCGGTTCTCAAGGAAGCGCTGGAAGAGGAGACGGGTGTCGCCGAGGCGGAGAAGCAGCCGTCGTAGGCTGCCGCACGGCGTATCGGCGACCGGGGCAGAGCGCTGGTCGCCGCCAGTCCGCGCTTTGCCAGCTTATGCCGCCGAACGCTGCCGGATATGCGCCGCGTTTTCGGAGTGCTCCTCGGCGGCCTGCGCGAGTGCGGCGCTGGCCATTGTCAGGCGAAGGTAACAATCCGCCAGCAGATCGAGATCGACCGGCGCCTGTCTGATCAGCGCGGTCTCGATCGTCTCGCGCTCGTAGCCGGCTTCGAGAAGGCTTCGAATCAGCGCGGTGACCACTTCCGGATCCTCCAGACGCTTCACGGATCGGTCGAACACGGCGAGAATCTCCTAGCAGAACACTCCGGCGAGCGGCCTGACCCAGCGGCGTGGCCGCCTTCTTGCCGCCTCATTTGCGGAAATCTGAGCACTGCAAGCTGGCGCGAAGCTTGCCGGCGAAGTTCAGGTTGAACTCACCTGCCGACCCTCCACAGGATCTGCAAGAACGGGACCTCTCCGATGTCTGACCGACTCGCCGGTCTCCTGCGCCAACCGGCACTCCTGGCCGACGGTGCGATGGCCACCAACCTCTTCGAAGTCGGACTTACGCCCGGTGTCGCTCCTGAAACGTGGCTGACCCGTCATCCCGAGCGGATCGCCGCCTTGCACAGCGCCTTCGTCGCCAACGGTTCGGACATCATTCTCACCTGTTCCTTTGGGGCCAATCGTTTTCGGCTCTGGCCCTGGAATGCCCAAGGAGAGGCTTTTGCGCTCAACCGATGCGCGGCCGCGCTCGCCCGCGACGTGGCGGACCGCTCGGACCGGATCATAGCCGTTGCAGGGTCGGTCGGCCCGACCGGTCTTGGTGTTGCTCCGCACGGGACGCTTTCAATCAAGGCGGCGAGCGAAGCCTTCGCGGAGCAGATTGCGGGATTGAAGGCCGGTGGCGCCGATCTGGTCTGGATCGAGACCATTGCGACCGTCGAAGAGGCTCTGGCCGCGGCCAGAGCGGCTATCGCCTGCGACTTGCCCTTTGTCGTCACGGCGAGCTTCGAACGCGCCGGCCGGACAGCCACCGGCGTTTCTCCGAGCGCCTTTCGCACCGCGCTTGAACAGCTCGACCCGGCGCCGGTCGCCATCGGGGCCAATTGCGGAGCCGGCCTTGCTGAAACCCTGACGGCGGGTATCGAACTCGCCAGGAACAGCCGGAGCCCTCTTGCCCTCAAGGCGAACTGCGGCCTGCCTCGGCTGGTCGATGGCCGAGCCGTCTACGAAGTGGCGGCGGAAGAGATGGCAGCCTATGCCCTGCGAGCGGTCGAACTTGGCGCCCGGATCGTCGGCGGTTGCTGTGGCACCACGCCGGCACTCGTCAGGGCGATGCGGAAAGCGATCGACGCTCATGGGCCGGGTCCCCAACCGACCGCTCAATGAGCGCCGCCGTCCCCGCGGACAGCCACAGGCGGAGTGACATCGAAGACGTGGCGCTCGAAACGAACGAATAATGGGGTCGCGCATCCAGGTTATCGAAAAAGTCGCCCCGCTGCTCCGAATCAGTCCGGCTCATCCGCCTCGACGGCCCCGCGATGACGGGTTCGCTCCGCCTTAATCCTCCCAGCCCCCTCGGAGAGTGTCCGATGGGCAATGGTTACAAACGAAATTTTTGAAAACAGGACCGAAAGCGGCGAATTTTCAGATTTGATTAATAAGGCAGCCATTTTATCGAACAGGTTGAACTTCTCGCGGGAACACGTTCATGCGGCGATCTGTAGCTTGCGCGACCATTCTCTTGACCTTTCCCGTTCGAGGCGAAGCGTCCGAAGTCCTCGAGCCGACCAGCGCGCTTCCGGCTCCCGACATCTATGTCTGGGTCCTGACGTCGGCGGCGCTCGTGTTGCTGATGCAGATGGGCTTCATGCTTCTCGAAGCCGGCCTCGTTCGTTCGAAGAACTCGGTCAATGTCGCCCAGAAGAACGTTCTCGACCTGCTCCTCTCCATCGTCGCATTTGCTGCGGTCGGCTTCATGCTGGCCTTCGGTCGGGATTCCGGCTGGGGCTTCGGCAACGAGCTGCGCTTTGCTTTCCTCAACAACGTAAGCAGCAGTGAATATGCATTCTTCGCCTTCCAGGTGATGTTCTGCGGCACGGCTGCCACCATCGTCTCGGGCGCGGCGGCAGAGCGATTGCGGCTCTCCGTCTACGGGCTGACCACGGTCTTCATTGCCGCCTTTATCTACCCGATCTTCACCCATTGGGCCTGGGGCGCCGCCCTCGGCCCCAGCTCATCGGCCTTTCTTGCCAATATGGGCTTTGTCGACTTCGCCGGCTCGACCGTCGTCCATTCGACGGGGGCGTGGATTTCGCTCGCTGCCTGCATCGTGCTCGGGCCGCGCATTGGCCGATTCCAGCCGGATGGCACGGCGCGGCGCATTCCCGGGCACAGCGCCGTTCTCGCCACGGCCGGGGCGATGATCATCTTCGTCGGCTGGATCGGCTTCAATGGTGGCTCGACCATCACCGCTTCGCCGGATATCGCCCACATCGTCGCCAACACCGTTCTGGCGGCCGGCGCCGGCGGCACGATCGGTTATCTCTACGGCCTCTACAGGGATGGTCTGACCCTCCCCGAAAAACCGGTCTGCGGCATGATCGGCGGGCTGGTGGCGATCACCGCCGGATGCCATCTGGTCGGCGGATCGGGCGCGATGGCGTTGGGCTTTCTCGGCGGGCTGGTGGCCTTGTGCGGCAATGATCTCGTCGAGCGCTGCAAGATTGACGACGCCGTGGGCGCCATCGGCTGTCATGGCTTTGCCGGCATCACGGGCACCCTTGGTCTCGCCCTGCTCGCGCCGGTCGAGCTGCTGCCGGCTCAGGACCGCCTGACCCAGCTCGCGCTCCAGAGTGCGGGGGCGGGTATCAACTTCCTCTGGGTCTTCCCGCTGGCCTTCGGCTTCTTCAAGCTCATCGACCGGGTCAAGCCGATCCGCGTCAGCGCCGCCGACGAGGAACGCGGCCTGAACCAGGCCGAGCACGACACCACCCTCGGCATTGGCAACATGGAGACCGCGCTCGAGGAGATCATCAGCGGAAAGGTGAATCTCAGCCACCGACTTCCCGTCGAGGCAGGCGACGAGTCCGAGCGCGTCACGCGCCTGTTCAACGCATTTCTCGACGGGATCGAGAATTCCGAGACCGCCCGCCGCCACAAGGAGACGCTGCAGGCGGCCCGTCGCGAAGCGGAAAGGCTCACGGCGATCGCCGACGCCGCCTTCGAGGGTCTCGCCGTGGTGGTCGAGGATCGGATTGTCGACACCAACGCAGCCCTTGCCCGTCTTGTCGGCGAAGTGAATGGACGGCTGAAGGGCCTGCCGGTCGCCGATCTGGTGGCGGCCAACCAGCGCGAGGTCCTCAAACTCGTCATCGAGGACGAGCAGACCAAGGCCTTCGAGGTGGATCTGTACCGCCGCGACGGGGCGCTCATTCCGGTGGAAGTGCGTTCCCGCGAGATCGAGATTCGTGGCATCAAGGCCAAGGTCATGGCCTTCGTCGACCTCTCAGAACGCAAGGCGGCAGAAGAAAAGCTTCGCTTCTCCGCCCATCACGATGCCCTGACGGGCCTGCCCAACCGGATCCTCTTTACCAGCCATCTGGAGAAGACGGTGGAATTGGCCAAGGAGAAAAAGCAGCTGGCCGCGCTGATCACGCTGGATCTGGACCGCTTCAAGGATATCAACGATCTCTATGGCCACCCGGCAGGCGACACGGTCCTGACGGTAACGGCCGACCGACTTCGCCAGACGGTTGGGGACAGCGGAATCATCGCCCGGCTGGGTGGCGACGAATTCGCCATCATCATCCCGAAGGTGTCCTTCAGCAATCAGGTGGCCGATCTCGCCTACCGGGTCGTGCGGGCTTTGGGAAACCCGCTGAATGTGGGCCATGGGGTCCGCCTGCGTCCCGGCGCCAGCGCCGGCTTCGCGCTTGCGCCGCGCGATGCGGTCGATCCGGAAACGATCATCTCACGCGCCGACGTTGCCCTCTATCACGCCAAGCGCAGCGGCCGGAACACCTTCGCCGGCTTCGAACCCGGCATGGATACGGAACTGAAGGTGCGGCGCGAGCTCGAGGCGGACCTCGCCCAAGCCGTGGCCAATGACGAATTGTTCCTGTGCTTCCAGCCCCGTGTCGGGCTGAAGAGCGGCATCGTGGAAAGCTACGAGGTTCTGGCGCGCTGGGACCATCCCAAGCGCGGCCTGATCAGCCCGGCGATCTTCATTCCGATCGCCGAACAGTCCGGAAAGATCGAGGAGATCGGCAGTTGGGTGATCCGCGAAGCCTGCCGTCAGAGCCTCGAGAGGCTCGGCGGTGCGCGGATCAGCGTCAATGTCAGCGGTCACCAGCTCCGCAATCGCGGTTTCGTCGAGAACGTGCTGGCCATGCTGGACGAAGCGGGCTTTCCGCCGGAGGATTTCGAACTCGAATTGACCGAGAGCATCCTCGTCGAGGACAGAGACAGGGCGCTCGCGATCCTGAAGGCGCTGAAGCGCCGCGGCGTGCGCCTGGCACTGGACGATTTCGGCACCGGCTACTCGTCGCTCAGCTATCTGCGCACCTTCCCCTTCGACACGATCAAGATCGATCGCAGCTTCATCTCCAACATGACGGCGGACGAGAGTTCGCTGGCGATCGCCGACGCGGTGATGGATCTCGGCCGCGCCCTCAAGCTGGCGATCGTCGCTGAGGGCGTGGAAACCGCCGAACAACTGGCGATTCTCGCCGGCCGCGGCTGCGACGAGGTGCAGGGCTATCTGTTCTCCAGACCGCTCCCCTCCGACGAGGTCCTGCGCGACATCGACGGGGCCCTCGGTGAACTGCTGCGCGAGATCAAGGGCAAGCAGCGGGAGGGCGACGCCATCCGACGCGCCGCGCTCGCCTGACGTGTTGCTCTGGGCAGATCTTCGGGCGAGCGATCCCGGTCTGCCCTCATGCAGGGAGCGGGCCGGCTGACGAAAGAGGAATGCAGCCTGCCGCCAGCTAGGCGGCGAAGCGCCCCGCATCGGCTCCGTAATAGCCGACATAGCGCGGATTGATGTTCTCGCGCGGTAACACGATCAGGACGTCCGTCGTGCCGAACTGATGGTCGACAACGGCTCCCTCGCCGACATAGCCGCCGAGCCGCAGATAGCCTTTCAAGAGCGGCGGAAGCACGGCCAGCGCGCGACGCGGATCCGTGTCCGCTGCGGTATCGAAGAAGGTCCCGCAATGGGCGTGCGCGCGCACGCGCCATTCCGCCGGGGCCGCCGCATTCGCCTGCAGGAAGGCAAGGGGAGCCGCCAGCGCCTTGGCATCGGTACCGGACAGGGAGGCGCAGCCGAACAGAACGTCGATGTCGTGGCGCAGCACATAGGCCCAGATGCCCTGCCACAGAAGTTCCACCGTGCGCTTGCCGCGATAATCCTTCAGGACACAGGACCGGCCGAGTTCGAGAAAGCGGCGGCCCTTGTGGCGGGCCAGCATCGGCGCAATGTCGAATTCCTGCGCAGTGTAGAAACCACCGGCAAGCGCGGCCCTGTCGCCCTGCATCAGGCGGTAGGTGCCGACAATCCGGTCTCCGATTGCGCCCGTCCGGTCGTTGTCGATGACGAGGAGATGGTCGCAATAGCGATCGAAGGAATCGCGGTCGCGCCGCGTCATCCTCTGAAGCTTGGAGGGCTGCGCGCTCATCTCCTCATAGAAGACGTGATAGCGAAGCTGCTGGGCGGCTTTCACTTCGGCTGCATTGCGCGCCAGCCGCACCTCGAGATTCCCGATCCGGCCGAGCAAGGGCGATGCGGAGTCGAAACGGCGAACGAAATGCAACATTTTCGCCTGCATCGCACCCAGGCCGCGCGGGCCTTCTTCGGAGCCCAATTCCTTTCGGGCCAGACCCTGAGAGGACTGGCCGATCAGTTCTCGGCTTCCATCCTCATCGAGCTCCTGATCTCGGAGACCACGCGTGCCCTGCGCAACCCCGATGCTCTGAGCGACCATCGTCTTCTCCCTCGACCCGACAGCTTTCGCGTTACGCCTCTACGAAGTTTCGGCAACGGTTTCGTGACCGGGTTCGCCACATTATGAAGGTACGAAAGCCCCGGAGACAAGGGCATAAAGAGCGCTTAGCTACCGAATCGTCTTGCAGGAAAGCGCATTGTGGCCGCAAGAGCGTGGTTGGCGAGACCGCCTCCCGCGATGCCGATCAGCCGATCGTCGCAACCGCCCTGCCCCGAATCCTGCCCTCCACGATGGCTTGCGCCGTCGGGATGAGATCGTCGAATCCGATATCGCTCGCGATCGATTCGAGCACCTGCTGATCAAGATCCTCCGCAAGGCGCTGCCACGCCTCAACCCGCCTCTCGGTCGAAGCCATGACCGAGTCGATCCCGACAAGCGTCACGCCCCTCAGGATGAAGGGGGCGACACTCGTCGGCAGGTCCATGCCCTGGGCAAGACCACAGCTCGTGACCACGCCATTGTAGCGCGTCGCCGCCAGGACATTGGCCAGCGTGTGGCTGCCGACCGCATCGACGGCCGCGATCCAGCGTTCCTTGGCCAGAGGGTTGCCGGGTTCCGAGAGCTCGGCCCGGTCGACGATTTCCGCCGCCCCCAGACCTTTCAGATAATCCGCCTCGGCCGTGCGACCGGTAACGGCGAGAACCTCCCATCCGCGCTTGGCGAGAAGGGCGATCGCAAACGAGCCGACACCGCCCGACGCGCCGGTCACGACGACCGGTCCCTGCTTCGGCGAAAGACCGGCCTTCTCCAGCGCGAGAACCGAGAGCATCGCCGTGTAGCCCGCCGTGCCGATGATCATGGCGTCACGGGCTGAGAACCGCTCAGGCCTTGGCACCAGCCATTCGCTCTTGAGCCGCGCGAGCCCGGCATAGGCACCGTAATGGGTCTCGCCCACGCCCCAGCCATTGAGGATGACCTTGTCGCCCGGCTTCCAGAGCGAATTGTCGGAGCGCTCGACGGTCCCGGCCAGATCGACGCCCGGAATCATCGGCCAGCGGCGCACCACGGGAGATTTGCCTGTGATCGCCAGCCCGTCCTTGTAATTGACGGTCGTCGCCTCGACACGGACGTCGACATCGCCATCCATCAGCTCGTCGGGCGACATCTCGACCACGTCGACAGACTGCTTCTTCGCCTCGTCCCGCGAAATCAGGATCGCCTTGAACCGCTCCGCCATATCCGCCTCCCGAGCCTAAAGGACCGAAGAAGGGCAGAAAGGGCGCAGCGCGGGCTTGTCAATCGCGTCTCTCTGCCCCGTCAGGCGCGGAAAAGCGGACGAGCACGAATTCGTCGAGCAGAATCAGGATCGCGCCCACCGTGATGAAGGCATCGGCCAGATTGAAGACGGCGAAGTCGAAGAGCGGCGTATGGAAATAGACGTAGTCCACGACATAGCCGAGGCTGATCCGGTCGATGAGGTTGCCGATCGCCCCGCCCACGATGATCGCCAGGCTGAAATGCGTGAGTTTGCGCTCGCGCGGCGTCTTCACCCACAGGATCAGGACGACGACGAGAACTGTCCCGGACAGAAGGGCCAGTCCGATATCGCCGAAATCGGAGAACATCGAGAAGGCGATGCCGGTGTTGCGCGCGTGATAGAGCGCGAGAAACGGCAGCAGTTCGATGGCGGAGCCCAAGGCCATCGTCGCCACGACAAGAGCCTTGATGGCCTGATCGAGAACGACCGCGACGGTAACGACGAGGAGATTGATCAGGAGGAGACGATGTTTCACAGGCTGAGTGCCCCCCGCCGTGCCTCGAAGAGCATGATGCCGGTCGCGACCGCCAGATTGAGACTGTCGGCCCGCCCGATCTGCGGAATGCGCACCAGCAGGTCGCAGCTTTCCGCAAGGCCGGCGGTCAGCCCCGCCTGCTCGTTGCCCATCATCAATAGCGTCGCCGAGGCCCCATAATCGGGCTCGCGATAGTCGGTCGTGCCGGTCATGTGGGTTCCGAACAGCTTGCCCTGGAAGCCTGCCCGCCAGGCGAGGAAGTCCGCTTCCTTCGTCCGGATGATCGGCACCGCGAAGATCGACCCCATCGTCGCCCGGACGGTTTCCAGCGAAAACGGATCGACGCAGTCGCCGATCAGGATCACCGCCTCGGCGCCGGCGGCATCCGCCGTACGCAGGATGGTCCCGAGATTGCCGGGATCGCGCACCCGGTCGAGGGCGACGGCCACACGGCCCGCCGCCAGATCGAATTTCATGAGCGGCGTCAACTGCTTCTGGAAGACGCCGACCGCCGTCTGCGGATTGTCGCGCCGGGTGATCGCCTCCAGAACCTTGTTGCTCGCTTCCAGAACGTCGGTGCCGAGCGCCACGGCGCGGGAGACCGCCCGCATCAGGGTCTCGCTGCCGCCTTCGAGCGCGGCCTTGGCGACGACCAGCGTCTTCAACTGCCAGCCGGCCTCGAGCCCGTCGAGCACGAGCTTCAGCCCCTCGACCAGAAACAGTCCGGTCTCGTCGCGATGGCGCTTCTGGGAGAGCGCGCGAATATCCTTGACGATCGGATTGGCGGCGCTCGCGACCTCCTTCACCCGCCCCGGCGCGCCGATGGCGCGAGGAGTCGGCAGGTCCTTGCGGTGGGTGTCAGTCATCGGCGATCCAGCGGCTGAAGAGCGATGTGGACAGGAGGCGGGGTTCTTCTCCGGCTTCCGAAATCAAGAGTTCGCCCGCTTCGATGCGCCCGCCAAGGCCCCGGAACGCTTCGCCCATCAGGGCGCCGAGCGAATAGAAGGAGGCGCGGATCGAATAGGCCGTCAGAACGACGGAATCCGCCGGTTCGGCGAGAAGCGCCCGGGTGAGCCCCAGGAGATAGGGCAGATCCTCGAAAAGCTCCCAGGTCTCGCCCTTGGGACCGCGTCCGAATTTCGGCGGATCGAGAAGGATGATGTCGTAACGACTTCCGCGCTTCACCTCCCGCTCGGCGTAGCGCACCGCATCCTCGCAGATCCAGCGGATCGGCTTGTCGAGCAGGCCGGCGACTTCCTGGTTCTCCCGCGCCCAGGCGATCGCCTTTTTGGAGGCATCCACATGGGTGACCTCGGCACCGGCGCGGGCAGCAAGCAGCGAAGCGAGGCCGGTATAGCCAAACAGGTTCAGAACGCGGGGCTGCCGGCCGGCTGCTAGTCGGGCCGCGATGCGCCGTTCCATGAAAGCCCAGTGCTCGGCCTGTTCGGGAAACACGCCGACATGGCGGAAGGAGGTGAAGCGGCCGAGATAGGACAGATCGTCATGCGAAAGCGGCCAGGTCTCGCCCAGCGGCTCACCGGGAAATCGCCAGCGGCCAAGTCCCTCTTCCTCGGTATCGCCCGAGAACACGGCATGGGCGGCGTCCCACTCGGCCGCGGCGAGGCGGCGTGGCCAGATCGCCTGGTTTTCCGGCCGGCGCACGAAATGAGGCCCGTATCGCTCGAGCTTCTCGCTGTCTCCCGTGTCGATCAGGGCATAGTCGTCGCCCGGCCGCACCACCAGCATCACCGGGGCTTGGAGACGCGGGCGCTCGCCGATCGGCGCGGCCAGTTCGAGACGGTTCGTCTGGCTACGTGGCTCGGCGGGCGCCTCGTCCCGTGCCTTTGCCCGCCCTTGAGGTTTGGCCGCCTTCGCGGCGCCCGCCTCGTCCCGGGCCCCGCGCGAATCGCCTCGTGCGGCACGGGCCGGACGGCTGCGCGCGTCGGTTTTCTGGGGACGGCGGCTGCGCGCCAAGGCGACTCTCCTGCCCTTGTGTGATCGAATTCGCTCTCTAGCGGTTCTCTTTCGCCTTGGCAAAAGCCGCAAAACCGTCAAGTTAGAGAGCCGCCAAACTGAAGCGGCCGCAGGGGCGGCCGGATCGAACCGGGAGGACGAGACATGGATCTGAAGGGCGAACACCGGCTGCCGGCCAGCCGCGAAACCGTGTGGGCGAAGCTCAACGACCCGGAGGTGCTGAAACGCTGCATTCCCGGCTGCGAGGAACTGGAAAAGACCGGCGAGAACGAGATGAAGGCGACGGTGGTCGCCAAGGTCGGGCCGGTGAAGGCCAAGTTCAACGGCGAGGTTCGCCTTGAGAACATCAATGCCCCGGTGAGCTATTCGATCGTCGGCGAGGGCAAGGGCGGCGTCGCCGGCTTCGCCAAGGGCGGCGCGGACGTGCATCTGGAGGAAGACGGCGCGGAAACCGTTCTGACTTACGACGTCAAGGCGCAGGTGGGCGGCAAGCTTGCCCAGCTCGGCGGCCGCCTGATCGATTCCAGTGCCAAGAAGCTCGCCGGCCAGTTCTTCGACAATTTCGCCAAGGAAGTCGAAGCGGCGGAAAGCGGCGCGCCGGCGCAGGCCTGAGCGGGCTCCCGACGCTCGCGATTTCGACCGAAGCGCTCGAGGCGAAGCGGCCACTCTGGCAATAGGCTTCGGCAGGACGATAAGGGTAGAATGTCAGTTTCGATCAAAGAGGCGGCCGGAACATTCGGCCGCCTCGGAGTCACACCATGAATTCGCTGCCTGCGATGACCGATACCGAAGATAGGCCGCGACTTGTCGAGATCCCCGGCAATCCTGCGCCCGAGAGCCTCGTCGTCGGGACGCTGAAGACCTCGGACGGGCGTCGGCTTCGCCATGCGGTATCCAATCTGCCCAACCGGTCGCGCGGCACTGTTCTGATTCTCCAGGGCCGCAATGAATCGATCGAGAAATATTTCGAGACGATCAGCGATTTGAACCGCCGCGGCTTTTCGGTCGCGACCTTCGACTGGCGCGGCCAGGGCGGATCGGAGCGACTGATCCGTCGCCGATCCCTCGGCCATGTGCGCCATTTCGGCCAGTATCTTCTCGACCTCGAATGCATCCTTCAGGACGTCGTACTGCCCGATTGCCGCGGCCCCTACGTCGTGCTCGGCCATTCCATGGGCGGGCTGATCGCACTCCACGGCGCGACACGCCTCGCCAACTCCATCGAGTGCATGGTTCTTTGCGCGCCACTCCTTGGCTTCGTGCGCGAGCGACCCGGTCTGAAGACGGTTCACCGGCTCGCCCGTCTCGCCTCCTGGACCGGCTTCGGGCGGAGCCCGATCCGCCGCGCCATCCCCGGCAAGATCCCCAATCCCGCCGACAATCCCCTCACCTCGGACGGCGAACGCTTCGAGCGGAATCGGCGGCTGGCCCAGGCCGCGCCGGACCTGTTCCTGGGTAGCCCGACCGTCTCCTGGCTTGCCGCCGTCACCGGGGCGATGCGCCGGCTCGAAAGCTCGCGCGAGATCGCGCGGCTGTCCGTCCCGACGCTCTTCGTCACCGCGGGCGGGGACAGCGTCGTCTCGACGCAGGCGATCGAAAGGCTGGCCTGGCGCATGCGCTGCGGCTCCAGCGTGACGATCCCGCTTGCCCGGCACGAATTGCTGCAGGAGGCCGACCGGTTTCGCGAACAGGCGCTCGAAGCCTTCGACGCCTATGTCTCCGGCAGCCTGCCGGTGGCGGCCTGAAAGCGAAGGTCTCAACCAATGGGGACCGCAGCCTTCCCTGCTGCAATCACTCCGTCAGAATAGCGGACGCCGCTTCCAGCAGTTCCGGTGTTGCTGCTGCGATGACATCGCCTCCACGCTCCGGTCGATCGCCAGAGAAGGTCGCTACCACGCCGCCCGCCTGTTCGACCAGCGGGATCAGAGCGGCGATATCGTAGGGCTTGAGGCCGGATTCCACCACCAGATCCACATGGCCGGACGCCAGCATGGCGAAGGCATAGCAGTCGGTCCCGAAGCGCGTCAGTCGGGCCGCATCTTCCAAAGCCTCGAAGCGGTCGAGCATCGAGCCTTCGAAAAGGCGCGGCGAGGTGCTGAACAGGACGGCGTCACCAAGTTCGGTCGTCTTGCGCACCTGTAACGGCTGCGGCAGCTGACCTGCGCGGCTCGCGAAGGTCGCGGTCCCGTCGGCATAGAAGCGCTCGCCCGTAAAGGGTTGCGACATGATGCCGAGCCGGGCGCGGCCGGCGACGTAATAGCCGATCAGCGTGCCCCAGACCGGGATACCGGTGATGAAGGCGCGGGTGCCGTCGATCGGATCGATGATCCATTCCCGGTCCCCGCCGCCGGTCGACCCGAACTCCTCGCCGAGGATGGCATGATCGGGAAATCGGGCGCCGATGGCCGACACGATTGCGCGTTCGGCCGCTCGGTCCGCCTCGGTGACCGGGTCGAAGCCCTCCCCCTCGATTTTGTTGTGGATCCCACCCCCGGCGCGAAAGCGCGGCAAGGTCTCGGCATCGGCGGCATCGGCCAGCCGCATCAGAAATTCAGCATCAGGTTCGGCGTTCACATCGACCCCCGGTTCGAAAGCGCTGCTGCCCTCACAAAGACACGACAAAAAAATGCTTAGCGAATGATCATCGCCATTGACAGATTTGGCGTCGCAGCATAGTTTTGCAGTGCGGCATCGGTTGCCGCTGCCCTTATGGGCGTTTCCTCCCTAGACTTAAGACCGCGCTGTGCGAACAGTGCGGTTCTTTTTTTCGGGCAGCCGTTTCCGGGAAGATGTCGCGCCGGGAAAGCCACCGACCGCGCTCCGCGTCACTCGGCAGCGGCAGGCCGGGAGTAGTCGGCTTCGACGTCGGCAGCGAACCGTTCGACGAACTGGCCCAGCTGGTGCCGCAGCCGGACGAAGCCCTCATGGGGCCGGAACGCCCTTTCATCCGCATAAAGACCGCGATTGATCTCGATCTGCATGGCGTGAAGATCGATCGGCGGGCGTCCGTAATTCTCGGTGATGTAGCCCCCGGCGTAGGGCTTGTTCCGGGCGACGTCGAAACCGAAGGCGGACAGATGCGCGGTCGCCATGGAAACGAAGCGGCTGGACGCGCTGGTCCCGTATCGATCACCGATGACCATGTCGGGCCGCCGCCCGCCCGGCAGGGCGCGAACGCTCGACGGCATGGAATGGCAATCGATGAGGATGGCGAAGCCGAAGCGGTCCCGAGTGCGATAGAGGAGCCGCTCCAGCGCGGCATGAAAGGGACGGTAGATATCCTCGATCCGCCGCAGACCGTCAGGCACGGAAAGCCGCGAATGGTAGATCTCCTCGTTCTCCGCAACGATCCGTGGGATCGTACCGAGCCCGCCTGCGACGCGGAGCGAACTGGTGTTCACGAAGCTGGGCAGCGTCGCGTCGAACATGTTGGGATCGAGTTCGAACGGCTCGCGATTGACGTCGAGATAGGCCCGGGGAAACCGCGCCCTGAGGACTGGCGCGCCATGCTCTGTGGCAAGCGCGAAGAGCTGATCGACGAAGAGATCCTCGGAGCGACGGATCGAATCACGGCAAAGCCGTGTCTCGCTCATCAGGTCGACGGGATAGTCTCGGCCACTATGCGGGGAACAGAACACGAAGGGGATGCTGTGTTCCTTCGGCTCGACGATCTCAAACGCCGGCACCACGCCATTGCTGGTCTTCAGTGTCGGAACTCTCGCCAATCTGATCCCTTCCTTCGCTCCGACGGAAAATTAGGGCTGTTGCCCGAAGACCGCCAATTCCTTTTAGAAAATATTGGTCCGATCTGCTATGAAATTGGTGTAAGGATGAACGACCAGCCAGGGCTTCGACGCCCGGCGAATTCGGATTTTCAGAATGTCGAAGATACTGCTTGCCGAAGACGACAACGACATGCGCCGCTTTCTGGCTAAGGCGCTGGAAAGGGCCGGCTATGAAGTGGTCGCGTATGACAATGGCGGCAGCGCCTATGAACGTCTTCGTGAGGAGCCGTTTTCGTTGCTCCTGACCGATATCGTCATGCCCGAGATGGACGGAATCGAGCTGGCGCGCCGCGCGACGGAACTGGATCCCGATCTCAAGGTGATGTTCATCACCGGCTTCGCGGCCGTTGCCCTCAACCCCGATTCGAAGACGCCGAAGAACGCCAAGATCCTGTCGAAGCCGTTCCATCTGCGCGAACTCGTGGACGAGGTCGGCAAGATTCTCGAAGACGCGGCCTGACGCCGTCGGCTTTACCGGCCAAGAGCGCCCGAAGCGCTCGGCCGACATCTGAAAGACATGAGCGGTCGCTTCCCCTGAAGCGGCCGTTTTTTGTTGCCTGGCGGCAGAAAGACCCACGAATTCAAGCCGATCGCCATGGCAGCGCGACAAAGTGGATTTCCCTATTGACGCCGCGATCCGACCTGTGGTCTATGCCGCTCCGTCGAAGGGGCGTGTAGCTCAGCGGGAGAGCACTTCGTTGACATCGAAGGGGTCACAGGTTCAATCCCTGTCACGCCCACCATCGACAACTCCCACAAACACTCAAGCGCCGTGAAGGCCGCAGCTGTATGAGCGCCGCCGAGCCGCTCGTCTTGCCACAATCTTGCAAGGAACGGGAGTCTCATCTCGATGTGCATGTCGCGAGAGGCGGCAGGCTGCCGACGAACCGCTGCTTGATCTCACGCAGTGAGCGTTGCGGTCAGTAGCTGCCCGGCAGAATCCGGTCCGGCGGACGGTGGCCGTCCATCAGCGTGCGGATGTTGATGATGACCTTCTCGCCCATCTCGATCCGCCCCTCCAGCGTCGCCGAGCCCATGTGCGGCAGAAGCACGACGCGGTTGTCTTCGGCCAGCCGCAGCAGCTTGCGCGAAGCGGTCGGCTCTTCTTCGAACACGTCGAGACCGGCGCCGGCGATCTTGCCTGCCTCGATCGCGGCCACCATCGCCTTTTCGTCGATGATCTCGCCGCGCGCCGTATTGACGATGAACGCATGCGGCTGGACCAGAGCAAGCCGCCGCGCCGACAGGAGATGGAAGGTCGCCGGCGTGTAGGGACAGTTCACCGAGATGATGTCCATGCGCGCCAGCATCTGGTCGAGGCTTTCCCAATAGGTGGCGGCGAGGTCCGCCTCCGTCCTGGCGCTCACGCGGCGGCGATTGTGATAGTGGATTTCGAGGCCGAATGCCTTGGCACGCCGGGCCACCGCGGTGCCGATTCGGCCCATGCCGACGATGCCGAGCTTCTTGCCCCAGATCCGCCGGCCGAGCATCCAGGTGGGCGACCAGCCGGGCCAGCGCCCGCCACCGACGAGCCGTGTGCCGCCTTCGACCAGCCGGCGCGGCACCGCCAGGATCAGCGCCATGGTCATGTCGGCCGTGTCCTCGTTGAGGACGTTCGGCGTATTGGTCACGAAGAGATTGCGCGCGAGCGCCGCCTCGACGTCGATATTGTCGACGCCATTGCCGTAATTGGCGATCAGCTTCAGCCGGTCGCCGGCCTGGTCGATGACGGCACGGTCGATCCGATCCGTCACCGTCGGGACCAGCACGTCGGCCTCGCGGGCGGCCGCGACGAGTTCCGGCTGAGTCATCGGCCGGTCGGTCTCGTTGACACGCGTGTCAAAGAGTTCGCGCATCCGGTTTTCGACCGGCTCCGGCAGCTTGCGGGTCAGGATGACGCGCGGTTTCCTGCGTTCTTCCATCTGTCCCCTCCCCGATCGGCTCGACGGTGACGACCGGCTGGCGCCGACCCGGCCTAAGAGCTTGTTAACCCAAATGCCCGATCCTTTCGGACACTCGGTGGGCGGCCATTCCTAGCAAGCGAGCGGCGCGAAAAAAAGCGCCTCGCATCCCGGCACAATGTCGGCCCGCCGCCATTTCGCCGGCCGCGATCGCTTTCGACTGCGCGGCCGATCGGTGGAGTTGATCGTCATGTTGCGCGTAATGTTTCGTCGAATTCTTCGCTCATGCCTTGCGGCCATGATCGCGGCCCTCGTCACAAGCCCGGCCCTGCCACTGCCCGCCGCCGCGGTCGAGACCGGCCCGGTCTCGAAACTGCCTCTGCCGCGATACGTGAGCCTGAAAGCCAGCCGCGTCAACGTTCGCGTCGGGCCCGGCCGGCAATATGCCGTTTCCTGGCTCTATCTGAAGCCGGGCCTGCCGGTGGAAGTCATCCAGGAATACGAGCTCTGGCGCCGCATCCGCGATTCGGAAGGCTCGGAGGGCTGGGTGTACCACTCGCTGCTCTCGGGCGAACGCACCTCGATCGCAGCGCCCTGGCTGAAGGGCAAGGCGACGATGATCGACGTCCACCGGAGCCCGGCCGTGGATGCCCCCCTGGCCGCAAGGCTGGAACCGGGCGTCGTCACCCAGGTGCAGGAATGCGAATCGGGCTGGTGCGAAATCACCGTCTCGAACCGCGACGGGTTCGTCCGGCAGGAAGACATCTGGGGTGTCTATCCCGGAGAGATATTCGACTGATTTTTCCGTATTCCGCACGAGAGGGAGACGACAATTCCCCCTCGTGCGCGCCCTTGAGCACCCGACGCCCTTGGATCGCGCATCCCTTCTCGCCTATCATATGGGACAGAGATCAATTCTCCCTCCTGCCGCAGCGATCAAGGGGAACATGGATGGCGTCCAACTCGAACGGACCGCTCGAGGCGACAATGCCGCGTGAAGCCAGGGAAGGGCGAAAGCCCATGGCTGCGCGCCCTCGCCGCCTGGGTTCGCTTGCCGTCCTTCCGGTATTCTTCTCGATCAGGGGTCGCCCGGTTCTGATGGGCGGCGGCTCTGCGGCTGCGGCCTGGAAGGCCGAAATGCTGGCGGCTGCAGGCGCCGCGGTCGAACTCTACGCTCCTGCCGACGAACTCGACGGCGAGATGGAAGAGCTGCTGGCCGAGATCGGTACGCAGGAGCAGCCCGAGGCCGGCCGAATCCGCCGCCACGATCGGCCCTGGGCGATCGATCTCTTCTCCATTGATAGCCCGCGCTTTGCGCTCGCGATCCTCGAGACGGAGAGCGAAGCCGAGGGTCAGGCCTTCGCCTGCGCCGCGCGAGACGCTGGCGTACCGGTCAATGTCGTCGACAAACCGGCTTATTGCGACTTCGCCTTCGGCTCGATCGTCAACCGTTCACCCGTCGTGGTCGGCATTTCGACCTTCGGCGCCGCGCCCATTCTTGGCCAGGCGATTCGCCGTCGCATCGAGACGCTGCTTCCGCCGGCGCTTGCCGGCTGGGCGCAGCTCGCCGCCGATCTGCGGCAGAGCGTCATGGACAGGCTGTCTCCCGGCATCGAACGGCGGAGCTTCTGGGAGCGATTCACCGACAAGGCGTTCCTGACCCGCGCCCCGGACGCCGAGGATGGCCGGGACGCAGCCCGTCTGATCGGCGAGATCGCCAGCACTCCGATTTCGGAAGACGGGCCCCGCCTCGGCAAGGTGACGCTGGTCGGCGCCGGCCCCGGCGAGGCCGAACTCCTGACCCTGAAGGCCGTGCGCGCGCTGCAGGCGGCGGACGTCATCCTGTTCGACGACCTCGTCTCGGATGCGATCCTGGAGCTCGCCCGGCGCGAAGCCAAGCGCATGATGGTCGGCAAGCGGGCGGCCCGCGAAAGCTGCCGTCAGGAAGACATCAACCGCATGATGATCAATTTCGCCAAGGCGGGGAAGAGCGTCGTGCGGCTCAAATCCGGCGACGTCTCGGTGTTCGGTCGTGCCGGCGAAGAGCTAAAGGAGTTGAAGCGAGAAGGCATCCCGGTCGCGATCGTACCGGGCATCACCGCCGCTTCGGCGCTGGCCGCCACCTTCAACGTCTCGCTCACCCATCGCGACCACGCCCAGGAGCTTCGCCTCGTCACCGGCCACTCGAAAAAGGGCGGGCTTCCCGAAGAGGTCGACTGGCAGGCGCTCGCTACCCGCAACGCGACCACGATCTTCTACATGGGAGGGCGGATGGCCGGTCGGATTGCCGAACGGCTGATGCATCATGGCCTTGCCGGCGATACGCCGGTGGCGGTCGCCGCCAATCTCTCCCGCGAGGACGAGACGCAGGCCGCCGGGCGCCTGGACAAGCTTGCGGAAATCGTCGCGGGCATTGGCCTCGACCGGCCGATCCTGATCGGCGTCGGGCATGTCTTCGGCGAAGCGGCCCGAGCGGCCGAAGGCGCTCCAGACGATATGGCCGGCGTGCAGGAACTCGTCGGATAGGAACGGCTGCCGAGAGAAGCAGCAGGTTGTGCCGACGCCCCGCCCTACCGCGCCGGATCGATCAGAACGCTGGTGCGATCGAGCACCGATCGCAGCGCAAAGGACGAGTTGATCCGCGTGACGTGGGGAAAGGCGGAAAGATAACGCTTGTGGATGCGCTCGTAGTCTTCCAGATCGCGGGCGGCGACCCGGAGGATGTAGTCGTATTCCCCCGACATCAGGAAGCAGACGAGAACGTTGGGGCATTGCCGCACCGCCTCTTCGAACTCGGCCAGCTGCCGCTCGCTCTGGCCTGACAGTGCGATCGAGACGATGATCGTGATCGGATGGCCGAGAAGTCTGTTCGACAGGCGGGCGTGATAGCCGACGATCGCCCCTTCCGCTTCCAGCCGTTCCAGACGCCTCGAACAGGCCGAGGCCGAGAGCCCCACGCGCTCGGCCAGCGCATTCACCGTCAGCCGGCCCTCGCGCTCCAGAGCGCGCATCATCGCAAGGTCGAAACGGTCCGGCGTCACCATGCGACGAATAACTGCACAGAGTCGGCATTCGGCGCAAGAAACATGCATCTCGCGCGGTGCCGGACAGCTTTTCGCCGGGACTTTTCCGACAGATTGCCATCCCTTCCTCGGTCGAGACTTCCGCGAAACCCCGGTCAGGAAAGAACCCATGCGCGTCGGATGCCCGAAGGAGATCAAGAATCACGAGTACCGCGTCGGACTGACGCCGGCCGCGGCGCGCGAATACGCGGCCCATGGCCACGAGGTGCTGATCGAGACCGGAGCCGGCGCAGGAATCGGCGCGGCGGACGCCGAATATGAGGCTGCCGGTGCGCGGATCGTCTCCACGACGGACGAAATCTTCGCCACCGCCGACATGGTGGTGAAGGTCAAGGAGCCGCAGCCGAACGAATGGGCCGAGCTCCGCGAGGGCCAGATCCTCTACACCTATCTTCACCTAGCGCCGGATCCGGCGCAGACCAAGGGCCTCGTCGAGTCCGGCGTGACCGCCGTCGCCTACGAGACCGTCACCGACCCGCGCGGCGGGCTTCCGTTGCTTGCTCCCATGTCGGAAGTCGCCGGGCGGCTTTCGATCCAGGCCGCGGCCCGGGCGCTCGAAAAGGCGCAGGGAGGGCGCGGCGTGCTGCTGGGCGGCGTGCCGGGCGTCGCGCCGGGCAAGGTGGTGATCATCGGCGGCGGCGTGGTCGGCAAGGAGGCCGCGAAGATGGCCGTCGGCCTCGGCGCGGACGTCACGATCCTCGACCGATCCCTGCCCCGCATGCGCGAACTAAACGATCTCTTCGCCGGCCGCGTGCACACCCGCTTCTCGACGCCGACTGCCGTCGAGGAAGAGGTATTCGCCGCCGATGCGGTGATCGGCGCGGTGCTGATCCCCGGCGCCGCCGCGCCGAAGCTCGTGACCAAAGACATGCTGTCCGGCATGCAGAAGGGGGCGGTGCTGGTGGATGTCGCCATCGACCAGGGCGGCTGCTTCGAGACTTCGCACCCCACCACCCATGCCGAGCCAACCTTCGAGATCGACGGCATCGTGCATTACTGCGTCGCCAACATGCCGGGCGCCGTGCCGGTGACCTCGGCGATCGCCCTCAACAATGCGACGCTCCCCTTCGGCCTGGCGCTGGCCGATCACGGCCTCGACGCGCTCCGGGCCGATCCACACCTGATGGCGGGGCTGAACGTCCATCGCGGGAAGATCACCAACCGGGCCGTAGCGGAAGCGCTGGGGTATGAGCTGGTGGATGCCGGGACGACGCTGCGCGGTTGAAACGCGGCGCTCATTATGGATCGCGAACCAGAGGGTAAACGCCGCGACACCCCCCTCTGTCACCTCGTGACATCTCCCCCACAAGGGGGGAGAATGGGAGATGCTGCGATCGGTGACAGCCACTCTCCCCCCTTGTGGGGAAGATGCCCGGCAAGGCAGAGGGGGGTGCGCCGGCTCAGCAAGTTGCTGAACACCTGCGACTTGCGTCACCCCTCGCGCTTCGTCATCCGCCGATGCCGCTCGCGCAGGGCTTCGGCGCGGGCCGCGTCACTCTGATCGGCGCAGTGGGGACAGGAGACGCCATCCTCGAATTCCGGTGAAGCGCGATCCTCCGGCGAGAGCGGGGCACCACATGCGAAGCAGGCCGTCCAGTCCGTCGATGACAGGCCCTGGCCGAGCGCCACCCGGCCATCGAAGACGTAGCAGGCGCCCTGCCAGCGGCTGTCTTCGGCCGGAACGGTTTCGAGATAGCTGAGAATCCCGCCCTTGAGCTGGTAGACCTCCTCGAAGCCCTTCGACAACATCCAGGCGGAAGCCTTCTCGCAGCGGATGCCGCCGGTGCAGAACATCGCCACCTTGCGATGCTTGGCTGGATCAAGTTCGCGCTCGACGTAATCCTTGAAGTCGGTGAACTGGTCGATCCCGGGATCCACTGCGCCCTCGAAACCGCCGACCCGCGTCTCGTAGCGATTGCGCGTGTCGAGAAGGAGCGTCTCGGGATCGGAGATCACCGCGTTCCACTCCTGCGGCGAGACGTGGTGACCGGTTCGGCGGTTGGGATCGGCCTCTTCGTCGCGCAGCGTGATGATCTCCGGTCGGATACGGACCTTCATGCGAGCGAAGGGCCAGTCGGCGGCCTGCGAGAATCGGATCTCCCCTCGCGCGATGCCGAAACGATTGCCGAGTTCCTCCACGAACTCTGCCATCGGCGCCTCCGCGCCGGCCACGGTGCCGTTCACCCCCTCGGATGCGAGCAGGATCGTGCCGCGCATGCCGCGCTCCCGGCAGAAGGCCGAGAGGCTGCTCTTGAGGCGATCGAGGTCGTCGAGCGGCAGAAATCGATAGAAGGCGGCAACGGCGAAGGACATGGCGCGCTGATAGCCTCGCGCGGGCTCGAACGCAATTTCGGCGGCTCGTCAGAGTGAGCGGCGACCACGCAATCCCGCCGCACACCCTTTCTTGTCGGGCGAAGGGCCTTATTTCCTCGGGCGAAGTCCGGCTCCGGACTCTCCTCCGCCTCGTATCCCGCCTCCGCGACGACCTGGTTCCGCTTCGTGACCGACAAGATTCTCGGCGTTCTTCTTCTGGTGATCGGAATCGCCGTCGTTCTCCGCGAATGGTTCGCACTCGAGACGGCCGGCTGGGTGGCCGGGGGCGGGCTGTTGCTCTTCCTCCTCATCGCGGCGCCTTCAGCTCGCTGGTCCCGCAAGCTCTTCGTCGGCATCGGCATCGCGCTCAGCGTGCTTTCCATCGTTTTTCTGGAAGACTGGCCGGCAGTCATCGAGAAAGGGCTCGCCCAGGGCGCCTTCATCGCCGCCTTCTTCATTGCCCTGGCCAGCCTGCGCAATCCTGCCTCGGTCTCGCCCGCGATCGCCCGCTGCGGCACGTTTCTCGCCACGCAGCGACCCGGCAAGCGCTACGCCGCGCTCACGATCGGCGGACACCTGTTCGCGCTGATCCTGAACTATGGTGCGATCACCCTCCTCGGCGGACTGACGGAATCGATCGCCGGCCGCGAGCCGAATGCCGAAGTTCGCGAGATCCGCAATCGCCGGATGCTGCTGGCGATCCAGCGCGGCTTCTGCGCCTCGCTCTGCTGGTCACCCCTCGCTTTCGCCACCGCCATCACCACATCGCTGGTGGCAGGCTCAAGCTGGAGCGGGCTCGCCCCCTTCGCGCTCTTCATCGCGGCCGTCATGACCTTCATCGGCTGGCTGCTCGACACGCTCTACAAACCGAAGCTGACCGGCCCAGCACCGAGCCGGCAGGCACCGGTCGGAAGCCTTCGCGATCTCGCTCCGCTCCTGCTGCTCCTGGTCATCCTGTTCGTCGGCGTCGGCACCCTCGAAATCCTCACCGGCCTTCGGATCATCGCCGTCGTCATGCTCTTCGTGCCGCTGATCTCGATCGCCTGGATCGCCATCGAATCCGAATATGCCGGCGAAACGCTGACCCGGTTGAAGCGCCTCGCTTTCGTGGAGTTCCCTTCCTACCGATCGGAGATCCTGCTCCTGGTCATGGCCGGCTTCATCGGGGCGGTGGGCGGCGCGCTGTTGCAGCCCGTGATGGCCGGCCAGGCCCTCGACCCTTCGACGCTGCCGGTGTGGCTCGTCCTCGTCGCACCGATCTGGATCATTCCGCTTCTCGGCCAGTTGGGGATGAACCCGATCCTTTCGGTCTCGATGCTCCTGCCTCTCCTGCCGCCCGCGGCCGCGCTCGGCATCGATCCGAACGTCCTGGTCGTTGCGATCACCTCAGGCTGGTCTCTGGCGGGCGCCACCTCCCCCTTCACGGCCACGACGCTTCTGATCGGCCGCCTCGGCCATACGAGTGCCGTGCGGGTCGGACTCGTCTGGAACCGGACATTCACCCTCATCACCGCCGCCGTGATGTCGGCGATCATCCTCGTCTTCGCGCAGCTCTGAACGCTTCGCCGGGATCGCGGCCTTCGAATTCGTTATTGCTGGGATGCCCCACCGCTGTCGACGGTCTTGTACGGCATCTGATCGAGCTTTGGGGCAAGCGTCGATCGCGCCATGTACCGGTCGTAGATGCGCCGGCCTGCGGCATAGGTTGCGACCGTCGTCCGCTCGTCGCCGAGGATCATCAGGGCGAAGAGCTCTTCCTCAAGCGTCTCGACGCGTTCCATGCGTCGGCGCAGGGGCTCCGTCGCGCGGCTGTCGAGGATAACGAGATCGGCCTCCATCCCCGCCTCGAGCGACCCGATCTTGTCGGCGAGCCCCATGGCCAACGCGTTACCTACCGTCATCATGTGAAAGGCTTCGAAGGCCGGCAGCTTCTGGCCCTTCAGCGCCAGCACCTTGTAGCCTTCGGCCGCCGTCGTCAGCATGGAATAGGAGGTGCCGCCGCCGATATCGGTGGCGATCCCGGTCTTGAGCCCCGCTCTGCGGGAGGCCGTGAGGTCATAGAGGCCCGAGCCGAGGAACAGGTTCGAGGTCGGACAGAAGACCGCCGTCGCGCCCTTTTCCGCCAGCGCCGCCCGCTCACGCTCCGACAGATGGATGCAGTGGCCGAACAGGGCTTTCGGCCGGACCAGCCCGTAGCGCTCATAGACGTCAGTGTAGTCCTTCGACCATGGAAACGCCGCCGCCACATAGGCGATTTCGGCGGCGTTCTCCGACAAGTGCGTCTGGATATGAAGGTCGGGGAACTCCCGGGCGAGTGACGCCGTCGCCTCGAGCTGGGCTTCCGTCGAAGTCGGGGCGAAGCGCGGCGTGATCGCATATTCCAGCCGGCCTCGGCCGTGCCAGGCCGCAATCAGTTCCTTTGACTGCTCATAGCCGGTTTCGGGCGTATCAAGGAGACCCGGCGGGGCGTTGCGATCCATCATCACCTTGCCGGCGACCATGCGCAGATTGCGCCGCTCGGCCTCGTGGAAGAACACTTCCGCGCTGATCTGGTGGCTGGTGCAATAGACGCCGGCCGTGGTCGTGCCGTTCGCCGCCAGCGTATCGAAGAGGAAGCGCGCCGCCGCCTCCGCAACGGCGGAATCGCCGTAGCGCATCTCTTCGGGGAAGGTGTATTTCTGCAGCCACTCCATCAGCTCCGCGCCATAGGAGGCGATCACCTGGGTCTGCGGCATGTGGAGATGCGGATCGATGAAGCCCGGCATGACGAGATGCGGCCGGTGATCGACGAGCGGCACGCCCGCCGGCAGGCGGCGGGACAGCGCCGGCCCCTCTCCCACCTCGGCGATCACGCCGTCCTTAATGAGGACGACGCCGTCTTCGAGGTATTTTACTGCAGCGGCTTCGCTTTCCACGGCCGGGTCGGCCGCGAACCAGAGCAGCCGGCCGCGGATGGCGATGTTGCCGCTCTGATAGGGCATTACAATCCTCGTCCGGTCAGCCCCGGCGATTGGCCGTCGGCGAGCCAGCGCGCCAGAAGCTCGCGCTCGGCCGGCTCCAGACCGGTGATGTTGCCGGGCGGCATGGCGTGGCTGCGCACGGCCTGACGCTCGATCAGGGACGCATAATGCACCACGTCGTTGGAGGTCTCCAGAGAGATGTTCTTCGGCGGATGGATCATGCCCGGCCAGAGCGGCTCGCGCGCATGGCACATGGAGCAGCGCGACAGGATGATCGCTTCCGCCTCCTCGAAATGCGGCGAGGTGGAAAGCGCGAATTGCGGGTCGCCTGACCATTCCCGGGTAGCGGTCTCGGCTTCGGCAGGCCCCGTCCGCCAGCCCGGCGCGCCGGACAGGGTGATGACGATGATGAACAGGATGCCCGCGAGTGCCCAGCACCACCAGGGCTGCTCCCCGGTCGCGTGCATGGTGTTGAAGAAATGCCGGATCACAGCGCCCATCAGGAGCACGAGCCCGGCGATCACCCAGTTCCACTCCGTCGCGAAGGCGAGCGGGTAGTGATTGGAGAGCATCAGGAAGATGACAGGCAGCGTCAGATAGTTGTTGTGGAGCGAACGCTGCTTGGCGGCCTTTCCGAGCGCCGGGTCCGGCTCCTTGCCGGCCTTGAGGTCCGCCACCACGATCTTCTGGTTCGGGATGATGATGAAAAAGACGTTCGCCGTCATGATCGTCGCGATCAGTGCGCCCGTGTGGAGCATCGCGCCGCGGCCCGAAAACACCTGCGAAAACAGGAAGCTCGACAGGACGACGTAGACGAAGAGGATGGCAAAGAGCGCCGTGTCGTTGTTTTTCAGCGGCGATTTGCACAGAACGTCATAGACGATCCAGCCGAGCGTCAGCCCGGCTATGCCGATCAAGCTCGCCTGCCAGACAGAAAGATCGGCCTTTTCCGGATCGATCAGATAGAGATCGGCGCCGATATAGTAGAGCAGAAACAGAAGCGCCGCGCCCGACAGCCAGGTCGAATAGCTCTCCCATTTGAACCAGGTGAGTTCGTCCGGCATTTCCGCCGGCGCCACCATGTATTTCTGCATGTGGTAGAAGCCGCCGCCATGCACCTGCCACGCCTCGCCGCCGACACCGGCCGGCAGCGCGCGGGGCCGCCGCAGACCGAGATCGAGCGCGATGAAATAGAATGACGATCCGACCCAGGCGATCGCCGTGATCACATGCACCCAGCGCACGCCGAACTGCAGCCATTCGGAGAGGTATGTCCACATGCGGGTTTGGTTCCTTGGGATCGGCCACAACGACCGGCGGCGTGCCCGCCCGAACGTCGTTGAAGCCCCGTCGTGCCTGAATTCTCAGGGTTAGGCGGTCGCACGAAGAGACGCGCCCTGTCATATCGCCGCCGCCGTCATCCTCGGGCTTGTCCCGAGGATCTACCGCCATAGACGCGGTCAAGCGTGCCAAATGCGGACATGCGCCAAAGAAGCGGACTTCACCACCGACAGTAGATCCTCGGGACAAGCCCGAGGATGACGTCGCGTGTGGGACGAAGGCCTTTTCCTTTCGCGACTCGCTCCTCACCCGTCGAGGCAAACCTCCCTCTCGGAAGGTTTGCCCCTCAGGATGAAGACATTTGAGACCTGCCTCAGCTCTGCACGCCTTCGACATACCAGTCCATCTGGAGAAGGTCGCTCTCCGGAATCACCTCGCCTTCCGGAATCCGCACCTCGCCGGACTGGTCCGTGATCGGGCCGGTGAAGATCTCGTACTCGCCGGCCTTGGTCTCGTCGACGATCTTCTGGGCGGCTTCCTTCACGTCCTCGGGCATGGCGTCGTTGAACGGGGCCATCTCGACTTCGCCCTCGGCCATGCCGAGCCAGACATTGTCGGCTTCCCATGTGCCGTCGAGCAGCGCCTGGACGCGGCTCGTGTAATACGGGCACCATTGGTCGACGATCGCCGTCATGTGGGCGTTCGGCGCGAAGCTGGTCATG
The DNA here is from genome assembly GCF_024359545.1 of Jiella marina. Lineage (GTDB taxonomy): Bacteria > Pseudomonadota > Alphaproteobacteria > Rhizobiales > Rhizobiaceae > Jiella. Next base: position 301,760 of record NZ_JAKQZG010000004.1, on the reverse strand, counting down.
TCCCAGGCCTGGCCGAAGGCAATGGCGCCGGCCTCTTCAGCCGCCTGCAGCGGCGCGGGCGAATCCGTGTGCTGGGTGATGACATCGGCGCCCTGTGAGAGCAGCGCCTTGGCGGCGTCGGCTTCCTTGGCCGGATCATACCAGCTGTTGACCCAGACGACCTGGGTCTCGAAGTCCGGATTGACCTTCTGGGCGGCAAGCTGGAAGGCGTTGATGCCCATCACGACCTCGGGGATCGGGAAGGAGGCGACATAGCCGGCCTTGCCGCTTTCCGACATCATGCCGGCGATCGTGCCGAGCACCGCGCGGCCCTGATAGAACTTGGAGTTATAGAGCCCCATGTTTTCGTTGCCGCCGGTCGTGTAGCCGGTCGCATGTTCGAACTTCACGTCCGGAAACTGCTTGGCCACCTTGATCGTCGGATTCATGAAGCCGAAGGAGGTGGTGAAGACGATGTCGTTGTCTTCCTGGGCCAGCTGGCGGATGACGCGCTCGGCATCCGGGCCCTCGGCGACATTCTCCACATAGGAGGTCTCGACCTTGTCGCCGAGATTTTCCTCCAGGCACTTGCGGCCCTGGTCATGCGCGTAGGTCCAGCCGAAATCCCCGACCGGGCCGACATAGACGAACGCGGCCTTGACCGGCGGCTCGACGCCTTCCTGGGCGACGGCCGGCAGCGACGAGACGGCGAACGCCATCGCGGCGCTGGCGGTCAGAAGCTTGCGTCTTGAAGTCTCGAACATAAAGCGTCTCCTTGCTGAAGCTTTTCGTGGGTTCAGGTCGCCGCGCGGAACGGCTTGCCGAGGCAGGCCGGCGCGTTGGTGCCGCCGCGCTTGGCGGCGGAGATGATCGCGAGAACCGCAATCGTGGCGATGTAGGGAAGCGAGGCCAGGAACTCGGGCGCGAACATGTTGAAGCCCGCCGCCTTGGCCTGCAGTTCCATGGTGATGACGAGGCCGAAGAGATAGGCCCCCAGAAGCATCCGCCCCGGCTTCCAGGAGGCAAAGACGACCAGCGCGATGGCAATCCAGCCCCGCCCGGCCGTCAGCCGCTCGGCCCACATGGGGGTCAGCACCAGCGAATAATAAGAGCCGGCCAACCCGGCCATCGCCCCGCCGAAAAGGACGGCGAGATAGCGTACCTTGAGAACCGGATAGCCGATCGCATGGGCGGCGGAATCGGATTCGCCGACCGCCCGCAGGATGAGCCCGGCGCGGCTGCGGTTGAGGAACCACGCGACGCCGAAAGTCAGGGCAAGGCCGATATAGACCAGCGGCGAATGGCCGAAGACGAGTCTCAGAAGCGGCGACGATGTCAGAGCGTCCGGGAAGATCGGTCCCAGCGTATTGGTGGTGATTCCGACGAAGGGTGCGCCGATCAGGGCGGAAACGCCGGTGCCGAAGATCGTCAGCGCGAGGCCCGTCGCCACCTGATTCGCCATGAGGGTCAGCGTCAGGACGGCGAAGATCGCTGCGGCGAGCGCCGCCGCAAACATGGCTACGACCGCGCCCAGGACGGGCAAGCCGGTCGTGGTGCCGACGGCGAAGCCGGTCACGGCACCGATCAGCATCATGCCTTCGACGCCGAGATTGAGGACGCCGGACTTCTCCACCACCAGCTCGCCGAGCCCGGCGATCAGGAGCGGTGTCGCCGCGCCGGCGACGGTCATCAGAATCGCGACGAGGAGATCGAGGCTCATGCGGTCACCGTCTTCGGCTTGGCGGCCTCGGACGAACCGGCAGTCCCGGTTTCGCTTGCCGGCGCCGTGCGGGCGGTGGCCGGGCTGCCGGAAACGATCCGGTAGCGAACGAGAATGTCGGTCGCGAGCAGGAAGAACAGCATCATTGCCTGGAAGACGCCGGCGGCTGCAGAAGGCAGGCCGATGGTCGTCTGGGCGCTTTCGCCGCCCACATAGGTCAGCGCGAGGACGAGCGCGGCGGCCAGAATACCAAGCGGGTTCAGCCGCCCGAGAAAGGCGACGATGATCGCCGTATAGCCGTATCCTGTCGGAAACTGCGGCACCATCTGGCCGAAGGGTCCGGCGGCTTCCAGAATGCCCGCGAGCCCCGCAAGTCCACCGCCGACCATCAGCGCCAGCCACACGGTCGAGGCGGCGCCGAAACCACCATAGGCTGCGGCCTTGGGCGCCAGACCCACGACGCGCACCTGAAAACCGGTGATGGTGCGCGTCATCACGCCGAAGGCGGTCAAGGCGATCGCGATGGCGATCGGAATGCCGAGATGAATGAGCGTGCCTGGAATGGCGTAGGGCAGCGTCTGGTCGGCGGAGAACATCGCCGTCTGGGGAAAGTTGAACCCCATCGGGTCCTTCCACGGTCCGCGCATCAGATAATAGAGCAGCTGGATCGCCACATAGTTCAGCATCAGGCTCGAGAGGATCTCGTTAACCCCGAGCGTGGTCTTGAGTGCTGCGGGAATCGCCGCCCAGGCCATGCCTCCGAGAATGCCGCAGACGAGCATGACCGGCAGGATCCAGCCGCCGGACATGTCGAGCGTCAGGAGGGCTATCCCCGTGCCGGCGAGGCCACCGAGAATGTATTGCCCCTCCCCGCCGATGTTCCAGACATTGGCACGAAAGCCGATCGCGAGCCCCACGGCGATGATGGCAAGCGGGGCGGCCTTCACCAAAAGGTCCTGCCAGCGATAGGGGTTGAACAGCGGCCGAATGAAGATCTCGTAGATCGCGGCAAGGCCGTTATGGCCGAGAAGCGTGAAGACGATCGCTCCGACCACGAGGGTCAGCCCCACGGCGATCACCGGCGCAGCCAGCATCATGCCGCGGCTTTGCTCCCGCCTTGGCTCGAGTTTCAAGAGCGTCACGCGGCCACTCCCTCTTGCTTCCCGGTCGCCGCAGCCCCTTCGCCTCCTCCGTGTATGCCGCCCATCAGCATGCCGACCCGCTCGATCGAGATGCCCTTCACGTCCATCGCCTCGGAGAGCGTTCCTTCATTGATGACTGCCAACCGATCGCAAAGCTCGAGAAGCTCGTCCAGATCCTGGCTGACGACGACGATCGAGGCGCCCTTGTCGACGATGTCGATCATCGCCTGACGGATAAAGGAGGCCGCCCCCGCATCGACACCCCATGTCGGCTGGGAGACGACCAGAACCGTGGGGTTCTGCATGATCTCGCGGCCCATGATAAATTTCTGCAGGTTTCCGCCTGACAGGCTGCCGGCGGCTGCGCCCGGTCCGGTCGCCTTCACCGAGAAAGCGTCGATGACCCTGGCCGCATAGTCCCGCGATGCGCCCGATTTGATGATGCCACCGCTCGCAAGTCCCATGCGCCCCCGCGCCGAGAGAATGGCATTCTCCGTCAGGTTCATCGCGGGCACGGCGGCATGGCCGTTGCGCTCTTCCGGTGCGCTGGCGAGACCCGCCTTGCGGCGGGCGCCGGCGCTTGTGCCGGCCAGTTCCTGACCGTCGAGGATAATCGAACCCGAGACGTCGTTCTGTTCCTCGCCCGAAAGCACCGCGAGAAGCTCGTTCTGGCCATTGCCGGCAACGCCCGCGATGCCGAAGATCTCCCCTGAGCGCACCGAAAACGAGACGTCTTTCAGGCTCGTACCGAAGGGCGGCTCGCCGGGCGCCGAGAGGTTCGAGACGACGAAGCGATCTTCCCCATAGGTGCAGTTCTCCTTGCCGGAGAGATCCTTCAGACTGCCGCCGATCATCATCTCGGCCATGGAGCGGGCGGATTCCTCGCGCGGGTCGCAGCTTCCGACCACCTTGCCGCCGCGCAGGATCGTCGCCGACTCGCACAAGGCTTTGATCTCGTGGAGCTTGTGGGAGATGTAGAGGATCGAGCAGCCTTCGCTGGCAAGCCGGCGCAGGGTCTCGAAGAGTTGCTCGACCTCCTGCGGCGTCAGAACCGAGGTCGGCTCGTCCATGATCAGAAGCTTCGGCTCCTGCAAGAGCGCGCGTACGATCTCGATACGCTGGCGCTCGCCGACCGAAAGCGTGTGGACGTAGCGATGGGGATCGAGCGAGAGCCCATACGACTTCAGAACCTCGCGCACGCGGGCTTCGAGTTCGCGGCGCGGCGGCGGGTTGTCCATGCCAAGGGCGATGTTTTCAAGCACCGTCATCGCCTCGAACAGCGAAAAATGCTGGAACACCATGCCGATTCCGAGCGCGCGGGCCTCCTTGGGCGAGCCGATGTGGACCGGTTCGCCGTCGAAGACGATTTCGCCCTCATCGGCCTGCTGCACGCCATAGATGATCTTGACGAGGGTGGATTTGCCGGCACCGTTTTCGCCCAGCAGCGCATGGATTGCGCCGGCTGGCACCTGAAACGACACCTGATCATTGGCGATCACGCCGGGAAAGCGCTTGGAAATGTCCTTCAATTCCAGACGCGGCGCCATCGCCTTCCCTGCCATCAGCCCTGTCCCTCGCCTCGCTCATCCCTAGAGCGATCACTATGGCACCCGACACCGGCCGCTGCCAAGCTTCTCGGCAGCTTTTCCTCGTGATCATTCAACAGGCAAGTCGCAATTTCGGCCACCGTCATTGCCGCGATCACGGCAGGACGCTTGTCGCGAAGCGCCGAGCCGCCGATCGGCAGGGTCAGGCGTTCGATCTCGGCCTCGCGTCCGTCTTCGGCGAGGTGCCGGCGGAATCGCTCGCGTTTGGTGGCCGAGCCGATCATGCCGACATAGGCCGCGTCCTTGCGACCGAGCGCCGCGGCCGTGATCAGGAAATCGAGCGAGTGGTCATGGGTCATGACGACGAAGGCCGAGCCCGCCGGCGCGTCGTCGATCAGCGTCTCGGGCATCGCGGCAGCGATACAGCGGATGCCTTCGGGAAGTCCCTTGAGCGTGTCGGGCCGCGAATCGATCAACGCGATCGCCAGCGGCAGGGGCGCTAGGGCCTGCGCAAGAGCGCGGCCGGTGTGGCCGGCGCCGAAGATGAAGACGGCCGGCGATTCGGCGTTTTCTGCCTCCGCCTCTGCTTGAAGCCGGATGAGTGATGCCGCGTCCATTCGCCAGAAGGTGAGCGAAACCCTGCCCCCACAACACTGGCCGATCTCGGGCCCAAGCGGCACGTCGATCCGGGCGTCGCTCTCTTCGCCGGCGAGCATCCGTCGTGCCATGTCGATCGCATCGAATTCCAGCCGCCCGCCGCCGATCGTGCCGGCAACCTCCTGCGCCGTCACCAGCATCCTCGCCCCAGCTTCGCGCGGGGTGGAGCCGCGCGCCTGATCGACGGTGACCAGAATTGCGGGTCGAGCCGCTGCAAGCGCGGTTTGTGCCAATGCGGAGGTGCTAGAATACTGCACGCTCAACCTTCTCGAGCGGCCCGGTCGATCGCGTCCACGACCCACTCGTTCAGGCTCTTGTGCTGTGCTTTCGCTGCCGTCACCGCTGCCTGATGGAGTTCGGCGTCGATCCGAACATTGAACCTTCCCGAGAACTGACGGAAAGGCTCGATACCGTCCTCGGCACACATTTCCAGATATGTCCGAAGCGAGAGACGTCCCTCTTCCCGCAAGCCATCGACACTGGTTGCATAGAAATCAGCGCCACCACTCAGCCCAATGAACTCGCCCCGGAACATTCCGATCTCCGGGTCGAAGGTGACAACGGCTTTCTGTCCCTCGATCTCCATGATGTTGTTCAAAGCGGCTTTACCCCATGCGATTCGAGCCATTGGCGAATGCTGGCGACTGCGCCCTTGTCGGTCTCGGGGCGTGGATGCGGACGATGAAAGACCCGGACTTCGCCGAAGAGCCGAACACCCACGCGAGATCCTGCACGCTCTTCGACCGTTGCTCCAAGCTCGACAAACATCGCCTCGATGTCGCTCCAACGGATCGTGCCACTCACCGGCCGCGCGAAGATTGCTTCGATCGTGCGGTGATGCCGCTTCTTCATCCTCTTAGTACTGAATCATAGTACCGAACGGGCGTGAATGCCAGATCGGAACCGCATTCGCTGAATCCCCTCGAGCTCATACGCCGCTCTTAGTTCCCCCGCACGTCTTCCACCGCCCGCAGCACGCGCTCCGGCGTCGCCGGCGCATCGAGGTTTGGAAACGCCCTTCCATCCCCTGCCGCGATCACCGCATCGGTGAGCGCCGAGAACACCGAGATTGCCAGCATGAAGGGCGGCTCGCCCACCGCCTTCGAACGGTAGACCGTTTCGGAGCGATTCTCGCCCTTTTCCCAGATCCTGATGCGCAGATCGTCCGGGCGGTCGTTGGCGGTCGGGATCTTGTAGGTCGAGGGGGCGTGGGTTTTGAGGCGTCCCTTGTCGTCCCACCAGAGCTCTTCCATGGTCAGCCAGCCCATGCCCTGGATGAAGCCGCCTTCGATCTGGCCCATGTCGATCGCCGGGTTCAGCGACTTGCCGACATCGTGGAGGATATCGGCGCGCAGAAGCTTGTATTCGCCGGTGAGCGTATCGATGACGACTTCCGAACAGGCCGCACCATAGGCGAAATAATAGAAAGGCCGGCCGCTTGCGGTCTCGCGGTCGTAATTGACGCCAGGGGTCGCATAAAAGCCGGTGGAGGACAGCGAGACGCGGGCGAGATAGGCCTCGCCGACGAGATCGGAGAAGCGCTTCTCGGCATTGCCGATGCGGACGCGGTTCGCCTCGAACACCACCTGCTCGCGGGGCACGTGATAGCGCTCGGCGGCGTAATCGATCAGCCGGTCCTTGATCGTGGCGGCGGCGGCCTTCGCCGCCATGCCGTTGAGATCGGAGCCCGAGGAGGCCGCCGTCGCCGAGGTGTTGGGCACCTTGGCGGTGGTGGTCGCCGTGATCTTCACCTTGTCGAGGTCGATCTGGAATTCTTCGGCCACCACCTGTGCGACCTTGGTGAAGAGCCCCTGCCCCATTTCCGTGCCGCCATGGTTCAGATGAACAGAACCGTCCTTGTAGACATGGACCAGCGCGCCGGCCTGATTGAGGTGGGAGGTGGTGAAGGAGATGCCGAACTTCACCGGCGTCAGGGCGAGGCCCTTCTTTAGGATCGGGCTCTTCGCGTTGAACGCCCGCACCGCCTCGCGCCGGCAGCGATAGTCGGAAGATGCCTCCAGCTCATCGACGAGTTCGGCGATGATCGAGTCCGTCACCTCCATGTGATAGGGGGTCACGCCCGGCTCTTCGCCGGAATCGAAGGACGGATAGAAATTCGCCTTGCGCACGTCCAGCGGGTCGAGCCCCGCCTCGAAGGCGATCCGGTCCATGACCCGCTCGATGCCGACCATGCCCTGGGGGCCGCCGAAACCGCGAAAGGCGGTGTTGGACACGGTGTGCGTCTTCAGCCGTCGCGAAAGGATGCGCGCGGCGGGAAGCCGGTAGGCGTTGTCGGCGTGAAACATCGCCCGGTCGGCGATGGCACCGGACAGGTCGGAGGAATATCCGCAGCGCACGAGATGGGAGAAATCGCCGGCCGCGATCCGGCCGTCCTCCTGATAGCCGACCGCGTAGTCGATCCGCACTTCATGGCGCTTTCCGGTCATCACCATGTCATCGTCGCGGTCGAGCCGGCATTTCGCCGGTCGCCCGGTCTTCACCGCTGCAAGGGCGGTGACTGCGGCGAAGAGCGCCGGCTGGCTTTCCTTGCCGCCGAAGCCGCCGCCCATGCGCCGGAGCTCGACCGTCACCGCATGGTCCGGGACGCCCAGCATCTTCGCGACATTATGCTGGACCTCGGAGGGATGCTGGGTCGAGGAGCGCACCAGCACGTCGCGGTCTTCGAGCGGGATCGAATAGGCGATCTGCCCCTCGAGATAGAAGTGATCCTGGCCGCCCACCTCGACCCGGCCCATGACCCTGTGCGGCGCCTCGCCAAGCGCCGCATCGACGTCGCCGATCCGCATTTCATGGGGGGCGAGGAGGTCGTGCCCCTCCTCACCAGCGGCAGCCAGCGCCGCCTCGAAGGTGATCGCCGCCGGCTTGTCCTCATACTCGACGACTGCAAGCTTCGCGGCCTGCCGGGCCGCCCCGAGCGTTTCCGCGGCGACAGCGAAGATCGGCTGACCGACATATTGAACGATCGCCTCGGGACCGCTCGTCGGCGGAAAGATCGGATCGTCACCGAAGACGGGCGAATAGTCGTTCTGGCCGGGAATGTCGTCCGCCGTCAGGACCACCACGACGCCCGGCGCCTGGCGCACCTTCGAAAGGTCCATCGCAACGATCTTCGCATGAGCCCGCTCGCTCATGGCGATGTAGACCTGCAGCGTTCCCGGCAGTTCCGGCTCGTCGTCGGCGTAACGGGCCAGCCCGGTCACATGCTTGCGGCCGCTGTCATGGGCCGTGGGGCTGGCCACACCACCCTTGATCCTCTCCTCATGGGCGGGCGGACGTTCGTCGAGCTCAACGACACCCGGCTCGCCGGCCCCGCCGCGATCCTGAATGCGGGTCTCGTCCATCATGCGACCTCCCCGAAGGTGGAAGCGTCGACTCCCGTGATCCGCCTGTGCTCGCCGCTGGCCTGTTCGAGCTGGAAGCGCTTCAGAAGGTTCTGCGCTGTCTTCAGCCGGTAATCGGCCGAGGCGCGCATGTCGGTGAGTGGCTGAAAATCCTGAAGCATCGCCGCCATCGCATCTTCGACCGCGACCGCGTCGAAGGGTCGCCCGAGAAGCGCGGCCTCGGCGGCCGAGGCGCGCTTCGGCACGCCGGCCATGCCGCCGAAGGCAAGGCGCGCTTCGCTGACAAGCTCGCCATCGAAGGTCAGACAAAAGGCGGCCATGACGGCGGAAATGTCGGAGTCGAAGCGCTTGGAGATCTTGTGGGCGAAGAAGCGCTGGTTCTCCGTCAGCCGCGGCACTTCGATAGCGGCCACAAACTCGCCCTTCGCCCGGTCCTGCTTGCCGTATTCGATGAAGAAGTTCTCAAGCGCGACGGCCCTGATGTCTTCACCCTTGCGCAGGAAGAGCCGACTGCCCAGCGCGATCAGGCAGGGCGGCAGGTCGCCGATCGGCGATCCGTTGGCGATATTGCCGCCAATCGTGCCGGCATTGCGGATCTGATAGCCGGCGAAGCGCCGCATCATCTCGCCGAGATCCGGGTGGATATCGGCCAGGACCTCGCGCGCCTGACGATGGCTGACGACCGCGCCGAAATAGATCTTGTCGGCCCGCTCCTCGACCATCATCAGGTCGCGCACATGGCTGACATCGATCAGGGCCGGCAGTTCGCGATGCTGCTTGGTGACCCACAGACCGACATCGGTCGCGCCCGCCACGAGCACCGCATCCGGATTTTCCGCATAGATGTCGGCGAGATCGTCGACATTGGTCGGCGCGTACCAGCGGCCACCGGCAGCCTCATAGGAGAACACGTCCTCGCCTTCGAAGCTCTCCAGCCTCGTCGCGAGCGCGCGATCGGCCGCGCTCGTATCGGGGACCGGCAGGGCTGCCAGTTCGACGCCTGCGTCGATGATCGGCCCGTAACCGGTGCAGCGGCAGAGATTGCCCGAGATCACGTCCTTGACCAACTGGCGGTCGGTGAGCGCACCGGTCAGCCAGCCCGCCTGGAGTTGCACGACGAAACCCGGTGTGCAGAAGCCACACTGGCTGGCGTGCTTCTCGACCATGGCGGTCTGCAGCGGCGTCAGCCCGTCTCGACCGAGATATTCCACCGTCTCGATCGAGCGGCCGTTCATCGCCGGCAGGAACTGGATGCAGGCATTGACCGAGCGACGCCTGAGCCCGCCCTCGCCATCCGGTTCGGCGACGAGCACCGTGCAGGCACCACAATCGCCTTCCGCGCAACCTTCCTTGGTGCCGGTGAGGCGTTCCGGCCCGCGCAGATAGTCGAGCAGCGTGGTCGTGGGCTTGAGGCCCGCAACTTCCCTTGTCTCACCGTTGAGGACGAACCGGATCGGGCCTTTGGTCTCGTTCGCCATCAGCTCCCCCGATAGGTCGAATAGGCATAAGGGGAGATGAGCAGCGGCACATGGTAATGTGCCGGGGTCGAAATGCCGAAGCGGATGGGCACGATATCGAGAAAGGCCGGCTCCGGCAGCGAGACGCCCTTGGCTCGGAAATAGTCGGCGACGAAGAAGGTGAGACCGTATTGGCCGGGCACCAGATCGGCACCGACGAGCAGCGGCTGGTCGACCCGACCGTCGTCATTGGTCTCGACCGACTTCACCATTTCCATGGATTCGCCCGCATACCGCGTGAGTTCGATCCGGATTCCCGCGGCCGGACATCCATGCATCGTGTCGAGCACATGGGTCGTCAGCCGCCCCTCTGCCGGATCTGCCATCATCGCCCTTCCCGAAATTTTGACCATTCGATCAAGCATTTTGCACTTGCAGCATTCGAGGCGCAAGCGAGCCGTTTCCGTTGGCTTGCGGAATTTGGAGAACCTCGAAATACGAGTGCGGCAGATCGACTGTTACGCTCTTCCATGCTGGGGCCGATTGGTCGGACAGGAGAGGCCTCCCGGGGGCGTCAGCCGGAAAAAACCCTCGTGACAAATGGCCCGAAGCAGTATATGGGCTCACGCGATTTCCTCAGAATAACCTGACCGTCACGGCGGCCATGTCGGGCCCAACGACATTCCGGCATGAAACGAATTGAGGCTATGCCATGAACATCATCTCCGAACTCGAGGCCGCCGAAGCCGCGCGCATCGAAGCGATCCGCAAGATTCCGCAATTTTCCGCCGGTGACACCGTGCGCGTGAACGTCCGCGTCACGGAAGGCACCCGCACCCGCGTGCAGGCCTATGAGGGCGTCTGCATCGCCCGCTCCGGCTCGGGCCTGCAGGAGAACTTCACCGTCCGCAAGATCTCCTATGGCGAGGGCGTCGAGCGCGTCTTCCCGGTCTTCTCGCCGATGGTCGAGTCGGTCGATGTGGTCCGCCGCGGCAAGGTTCGCCGCGCCAAGCTCTATTACCTGCGCGATCGCCGCGGCAAGTCGGCGCGTATCGTTGAGGCGACCAATGTCCGCGCCCGCAAGCTGAACGACGAGGCCCGGCAGATCGCCGCTGAGCAGCGCGAGCAGGCCAAGGCCGAGAAGGAAGCGGCGAAGACCGCAGCGGAGTGAGGTCGACCCTCTCTCCTCTTCTCATCTGATTTTCGGGAAAGCGGCTTCGGCCGCTTTCTTGCGTTTAAGGCCAGGCTTTCGAATCGGGATTTCGCCGTGCGACCGCCCGTCGCAATGCCGTCACGATCCGGGCGTCATCATGAGCCCTGTCTCATGATGGTCGAAGGTCTGTCGCCATGGAAGGAAGGCTGAAGCTCTATTACAATCCGATGAGCCGCGCCGCGATCACCCGCTGGGTGCTGGAAGAGGTCGGCGCCGACTACGAACTCGTCCATCTCGACTTCGAAGCGGGCGAAAACCGGCGGGCGGACTTTCTTTCCATCAACCCGATGGGCAAGCTGCCGACCCTGGTCCTCCCCGACGGAACGGTGATGACAGAGTCCGCCGCGATCGCCGCCCATCTCGCCGACAGATATCCCGACGCTGGTCTCGCCCCCGCAATGGGGACAAGCGAACGCGCCACCTATTACCGCTGGCTGTTCTTTGCGCCCTCCTGCATCGAGCCGGCGGCGAGCGAGGTGATGATGCGCAGGGATTCGGCGCCACTGCCGAAGAAGTCGGTGGGCTGGGGCAGCTATGACGACGTCATCGACACGCTGGAAAGCCAGCTTTCACCCGGCCCTTACCTGACCGGAGACCGCTTCACGGCCGCCGACCTGATCATCGCGGCCACGCTTCGCTGGATGACCCTGTTCGGCGCGCCGCGTCTGGAGACCAGCAATCCGATCCAGGCCTTCATCGAGCGCGCGACCGATCGGGCGGCCTACCGGCGATCCCAGGCTTCCGGTTAGCTCCCCACCGATCGCCCGAGCCCGGCTTCAGCGGTCGCGCTTCAGCCCCTTGGCCTGCAATTCCTCCAGATAGCCCTGCCAGCGTGCCTCCTTTTCGCGGCCGAGCTCGGAGAGGTAGGACCAGCTGAACAAGCCGCTGTCATGACCATCTGAAAAGACGATGCGGACGGCGTAGTGGCCGATCGGCTGCAGATCGGCGATCGAAACATCCCGCTTGCCCGAGACGGTCTTGCGATCGGCTTCCGAATGGCCGCGCACCTCGGCGGAAGGCGAGAGGACCCTGAGCATCTCCGCCGGAAATTCGTCGCGTGAGCCGCCCGGCCATGCCACCGTCAGCATCCGCCGGTCCTTCGAAACCTTCAGTTCGCTTGGGGCTTCCACCTTGGTTGTCATTCCTGCCACCGCCTCGTTCGACCAATCCTGCCAATGGGTCGATCGGAGACGACCGCTTGACCCTTTGCCGCTGCACTTCCACATTCCGCCCAGACTTTTCAAGAACCGACTCCCGGAAGGATGAGTACGAGACGATGCAGATCGCGAAAGACATCGCGGAGCGGACCGGCGGATCATCGGCGACTGCGCGCGACATGATCGATCCATTCGGACGGGCGATCACTTATCTCCGGGTTTCGGTGACCGACCGTTGCGATTTCCGTTGTGTCTACTGCATGGCGGAAGACATGACGTTCCTGCCGAAGCGCGATCTCCTGACGCTCGAGGAACTGGACCGGCTCTCTTCCACCTTCGTCGAGAAGGGTGTGCGCAAGCTGCGGCTGACGGGAGGCGAGCCGCTCGTCCGCCGCAACATCATGCATCTGATCCGCTCGCTCTCGCGCCATCTGGATTCGGGCGCGCTGGACGAGTTGACGCTCACCACCAACGGCTCGCAACTCCATCGCTTCGCCGACGAGCTCGCCGATTGCGGGGTGAAGCGCATCAACGTCTCGCTCGACACGCTCGATCCGGACAAGTTCAAGTCGATCACCCGCTGGGGCGATTTCGACAAGGTGATGAACGGCATCCGCGCGGCGCAGGCCGCCGGGATCAAGATCAAGCTCAACGCCGTTGCGCTCAAGGGATTCAACGACGCCGAAATCCCCGCGATGATCGAATGGGCCCATGGCCAGGGCATGGACATGACGCTGATCGAGACCATGCCGCTGGGCGAGATCGACGGCGACCGCACAGATCAATATCTGCCACTTTCGCAGGTTCGCGCCAATCTTTCGGAACGCTTCACCCTCACCGACATTCCCTACAAGACCGGCGGGCCCGCCCGCTATGTCGAGATCGCGGAAACCGGCGGTCGGCTTGGCTTCATCACGCCGCTGACCCACAATTTCTGCGAAAGCTGCAATCGCGTCCGCCTGACCTGCACCGGCACGCTCTACATGTGCCTGGGCCAGGAGGACGCGGCCGACCTCAGGACGCCGTTAAGAGCGTCGGAGGGTAATGAACTGCTGTCGAACGCGATCGACGAAGCGATCGGCCGCAAACCGAAGGGACATGACTTCATCATCGACCGCACGACCCGCAAGCCGGCTGTCGGACGGCACATGAGCGTGACCGGAGGATAAAGATGCGAAATTCGAAGATGTTTTCGGCGGCAGCGGCCATCGGCCTCGCCGCGACAATGGCGTGCGCCCCTGCGCAGGCCGATGAAGTGACCTATGAGAACCAGCGCTTCGGGACGCAGGCGAGCTTCCCGTCCGAAGCCTTTCCCGAACGGCTTCCGGCGCCGACCAGCGGCGACGGGTTGGCCTGGGCATCGCCTGACGGCGCGCAGATCTTCATCTATGCGCGACACAACCAGGGCGCCGAGACACCACGCTCGATCATCAACGATCGCGCCGATACGGACCGCGTCACCTATGACGCCCATGGCAAGCGCTGGGCGGTCGTCTCCGGCTATCGCGACGGCAAGATCTTCTACGAGCGCTATATCTTCCGCGGCGATCTGATCCACTCGGTCGCGATCCGCTATCCGGAAGAATTGCGCTCGACCTATGACCCGCTGGTCGGTCCGGTGTCCATGACCCTGCGCGGGCCCTCACGCAGCTGACGACGGCAACGGATTCGCCCGCTCCCCGCTTCGAGGAGTGCCAGTCGGCGATCCAGAGGATAGCCTTGTGTAGGCCCGGACGTCTCCGGTCGTCGCGACCGAATTCCCGTGCAGCGAAAACCGGAGGACAGGCCGAGCCTCGCTCAGCGCCGCTCGGCTTTGTCCACCCGCGTGGTTGTTCCACCTGCCTCAGGCCTCGGAACTGGCCCGATAGGCGGCAGTAATGGCAACAGGGATCGCAGGACGCGTTTCCTGGGATCCGAAAATCTGACCCTCCCGGGCCGGCGCTGCCTCTGTGCCGGCATCGCGTTTGAGTTGCTCGTCCGCGTCATCGAGACCTGTGACGGCATCAGATGGGGCATCCAGCCCCTCCACCAAGAGCTCCATGCGCCATTCCCGCATGTTTTCGATCGCCGCTTGGCGTAACAGGTCGATGGAAGGCCGGTCGGATGTTTCGCCACCGGCATCGCCGCTGGCGATCGACGTCGCGATTAGCTCCGGCACAGGTCTCTGCGGTGTACCACCCGCTGTCTCGGGTTCCCGCAACCGCGAAAGAACACCCTGGCTTTTCTCGACGGCTTTCCCGGCGGTTCCCGCTGAGGAATTGAGGAGCGCCGCAAGGACGCGGTCCGTCCCCGCAACCGCCTTTCCCACGACGACCGGATCGGTGACTTCCTTGTCCGTTTTCTCGGAGGCTGCGGGACGCGACGCGACGACTTTCTCCGCTTGTGCGACAGCCTCTGCCTCTGCGGGCATATTTCTGCCACTGGCAGAAGCGGCGGATTCGACTTCCGCTCCCTTCTGAGTGGACCGGTCCGGGTTCGCGTCCCCCATCCGCCCCAGCCGGGCCCCGGCATCCCACCTGCGCGCGAAAGATTCGAAGAAGGAAACGAGTCCGAACATCACAATATATCCCTCCAGATTTGCCGCATGAAAGGATAATCATGGAAAATTTTATTTGGGTCTATCCAATATATATTATTTTAGTTTTCTCACGTGCATTATCGAAAATATTTCATCTGACTATATGGTGAGCGGTCCAGTTGCCGTATTTGGAGGCCTCTGCAGCTTCGCCACGACAGGGCACCTCGCGTGAAGTAGTTGCTCGGCTTCAGCCACGCTTGTTCGTTTGTTCTTCGTTCGTTTCGTGATCGGCGGTTTCGAGGTCACGGATCAGCTTTCGGATTTCGCTCAGATCCCTCTCTCGCCAATCGAGCAGTTCGACCTCGTTCGGCTTGGTATCGGCACCGTCCGAGCTTTCCATATCGGACAACAGCCGGAGACCAGTGGGCTTGGCCGATACGTTGGTGAGGGCCGACAGGCGCTTGCCCCGGCGCTTCTTTTTCGCCCGATCGAGATGTTCCTGACTGGCCAGAACGGCATCGAGCGCCCGGTCCATTCCGGCAATGCTGCTGGCCAGTCCGCCGGTCACGGGCGCGTCGCCGTCTCGCTGATTGCTGACGGCCGGGCCTTGCAACACCTTGTCCTCCGGCTCCTTCCGCTTGGGACGATAACGGTCGCGCCAAGCCCGCTTTGGCTCGCCTTCTCCTTCGCGAGGGAAACGCACCGGGTCGCGATAACCGCCCAGAAGCGCCGTCAAAGCTGAAAAATCGAATGCCATCGCGTTGAATCTCTGCGCGGAAAACCTCGGATAGAAAACTGCCGACGAATCCTAAGCTTTTTCCCTTACGCGAAGGCGCGCATTTGAACGAATTGGCGCTTTTTTCATGCAGAAACCGCCGCATTTGCAAAATCTTCGCCTTTTCGACCGGGCCGACAACCTCTCGTGGACAAAGAGCGCGGGAGTGATGGGACCCCGCGCCTGTCCGTTAATGCTCCGCGCGCGACATGGCGGACAGGACGTGTTATCGGCTGCGCCAAGCGGCAGCCGCCTTCCCGGCAGCCCATCGAGAGCTTTCGATCCCATGGATTCCTATTCCGAAAGTGAAGCCTTCCACGGCTTCCGGCCTGCGCGACGGCCGATGCTGGCGACCCTGATGATCGCCTCCGCCCTGTCGCCGCTCGCCATCAACATTTTCATTCCCTCCATGGCCTCGATCGCGCGGGACCTCGCCGCGAACGAAGCGACGGTCGGCCTCGGCCTTTCCCTCTATCTGGTCGCGACCGCTTTCATCCAGCTTCTGGCCGGACCGCTGTCCGACCGGTACGGCCGCCGGCCGGTCATCGTCGGCGGCATGGTGCTGTTCATGGTCGGCACCCTGTTCTGCCTGTTCGCCGACGGGATCGGCCTGTTTCTGGCCGGCCGTGTGATCCAGGCGGCGAGCGCGACGGGCATCGTTCTGTCGCGCGCGATCGTGCGCGACGTCTACGACCGCGAGCGCGCGGCCGCGATGATCGGCTATGTGACCATGGGGCTTGCCGTGGCGCCGATGATCGGGCCGATGATCGGCGGCTTCGTCGATACGGCTTTCGGCTGGCGCGCGGTGTTCTGGCTGCTCGCCGGCGCCGGAGTTCTGACGATCGGCTTCATCCTCGCCGATCTCAGCGAGACAAACACGGCAATCGGCACGCCCATGCGTACCCAGTTCAAGAGCTATGGCGCCCTTTTCGGCGCCGGTGCCTTCTGGACCTACGCCCTCGTTTCGGCGCTGACTTCGGCCGTGTTCTTCTCCTTCCTCGGTGGTGCTCCGTTCGTTGCGGTGAACGTTCTTCACATGACCCCGGCCGACTATGGCCTGTGGTTCGCTCTTTGCGCCGTCGGCTACATGGGAGGAAACTTCGCCTCCGCCCAGCTTTCGACCCGCCTTGGCATCAAGACGCTGATGGTGAGCGGGACGGGCCTTGCGCTCTTCGCTCCGGTGCTGGCCTCGATTTTTCATTTGGCGGGCCTGTTCTCACCGGCGACGCTGTTTGCGCCGATGCTGATCGTCGGCTTCGGCAACGGGCTGGCGCTACCGCCGGCGACGGCCGGCGGGGTCAGCGTCGTACCCCATGCCGCCGGAGCCGCGGCCGGCGTCCTGGGTGCCCTGCAGATCGGCCTGGGCGCGCTCGCCTCCTTCCTCGCGGCCGTCCTGGCGACTGGCTCGGCTGGCGCCACGGGCCTCCTCATGCTGATGGTGGGATTTGGCCTTGCGGCACTTCTGACGGCGCTCTCGGCCAAGCGCGTCCGCAAGGCGGCATGAAACCGGCGGGCCTCATCCTGGCCGGCGGCAAGGGGCGGCGCATGGGCGGCGCGACCCCGAAACCGCTGGTCGAGCTTCAGGGCAGGCCCCTGATCGCTCATGTGATCGAAAGGCTCGATGGGAGTGTCGAGCCGCTCTGGATCGCGGCCCCCCCGATCTCGGGATATGAACGGTTTGAACTGACCATCCGGCCCGACATGCGGCCCGGCTTTCTCGGCCCTCTCGCCGGAATCGAGGCCGGGCTGACTGCCCTTGAGGGCTCCGCCCATACCGACCGGCTCCTCGTCACGCCCAGCGATACGCCCTTCATCCCGCGCAACATCGCCAGCCTTCTCGACGCCGCCTATTCGAATCGTCCGGTGATTGCCCGCCATGGCGGGCATTTGCAGCCGGCTGTCGGGCTCTGGCCCGTGGCTGCATTGCCGGACTTGCGGCAAATGCTGGATGCCGGCGGCAGACTCGCCATCCGCGATCTTCTGGCCTCGATCGGCCACGAGACGGTGGACATTCCATCGGAGCCGGACGCTCCGGACCAGAATCCCGTCTTCAACGTGAACACGCCGACGGATCTGGAGACGGCCGAATCGCATCTGGCCGGAAAGTCCCGTTCGGACGCGCGAAACAGCTGATTTCCTCTGCAAAGCTGGCCCATGAAAGAGGAGTTGCGTCCGCGCTTCAAAAGATGGCAGCATGCCGCTCATCGGTGCATGCCTATTCCGACGGCACACAGAGTTCGCGCGTTTTCAGCGCCCATCCGAAAGAGGTTTCCCCCATGCGTTTTGCCAAATCGTTCGCCCTTGCCGCCCTGATCGCGGGGCTATCCAGCGGGGCCGCCAACGCGCAGGACAGCGACGCCGACAAGGACTGGTCGCAGGTTGCGATCGGCACAGAGGGCGCTTATCCGCCCTTCAACTATCTCGATGCATCCGGCGAACTGAAAGGCTTCGACGTTGATATCGCCAAGGCGCTTTGCGCGGAGATGGAGGTCGAGTGCACCTTCGTCACCCAGGACTGGGACGGCATGATCCCGGCGCTTCAGAACGGCAATTACGACGCCATCATCGCCTCCATGTCGATCACGCCGGAGCGCGAAGAACAGATCGATTTCACCAACAAGTACTATCAGACTCCGCCGGCGATCGCCGTGCCGAAGGATTCGGAACTGACCGAAGCGACCGAGGAAGCACTGTCGGGCAAGACGATCGGTGCCCAGGTCTCCACGACGCATGCCCAGGCCGCCGAAGCTTATTTCCCTGATTCGGAAGTGCGGCAGTATCCGACCGCCGAGGAGTACAAGCTCGATATCGAAAGCGGTCGTGTCGACGCCGTCGTTGACGACGTTGTGGTGCTCAACGAGTGGCTGGAGAGCGATGCTGGCGCCTGCTGCAAGCTCCTCGACACGCTCCCGGCGGATCCGGAAATCTACGGCAAGGGCATCGGCATCGGCCTGAGGAAGGGCTCGGACAAGCTGAAGGGCATGTTCAACGACGCGATTGCCGCCATCCGCGAGGACGGCACCTACAAGGAAATCCAGGACCAGTATTTCGACTTCGACGTCTACGGCGAATGAGCCTGACGGACGCCGCGGCGTCGAATGTCCCGCACCGATCGCTCCGGCGACCGGCGCGGCAAGGCCTTTGCGAGTGGCCTGATCTCCCCCCTTGCAGGGGAGATGGGTGGCAACCCAGAGGGGGGTGCGGCGCCAACTCTCAGAGGTTGTCCGCAGGGATACCCCCCTCTGCCTGCCGGCATCTCCCCCGCAAGGGGGGAGATCGAAGCGTTACCGGCAGTGCTTCCTCTCAAGCGATTGCCTTGGCCGGCGGGCGCGGTGTGGCGCGCGAGGCATCAATCGAGCGAATACTGCCAGTCCGACGGCACGAAGCGGTAGCCCTCGCCCTCGCCGACGAGATGGCCGACGCTCGGAAAGGCGATGTGCATGCCGGCGATACGGGTGCGGTTCTCGGCGATATCCTGAAACAGGTCCTTGCGCGTTTGCGCAGCCTGCTGCGGGTCGACGTCGAATGCGATGGTCACCTCCGGATGGCGGAACTGGATCGGACCGGCATGGACGATGTCGCCCCAGATCAGAAGCCCATCCTCACCCTCGCCCACCATGTAGCCCGTATGGCCCGGCGTGTGGCCGGGAAGCTCCCGTGCGGTGATGCCGGGAACAAGCTCGGTGCTGCCGGTGAAGGTCTTGACTTTGTCGCCGGCCACTTCCATCGCCTGACGGGCCGCGTCGAAGAAGCCCTTGGCCGAATCCGGGGCCGCATCCCGGTTTTCCGTAGAGGTCCAGAAGTCATACTCGGCCTGGTGGACGTGGACCGTGGCATTGGGAAAGGCGAGCTTTCCGTCGAGCACGAGGCCGCCGACATGGTCTGGGTGCAGATGCGTCAGAAGCACGACGTCGATGTCCTCCGGTGGGATCTCCGCCGCCCGGAGGCGCTCCTGCAGCTTGCCCATTTCCGGAAACGCCCCGGCCCCGCCGGTATCGACGAGCACCGTCTGCTCCGGGAGATGGACGACATAGGCGTTGACGCCCGTCGTCACCGGCGGCTCGCCCTGAAAGGTCTCCTCAAGGATCGCCCGGGCTTCGTCCATTTCGATGTTGGACAGGAGCGAGGGATCGAGATCGAGATAGCCGTCGGAGACCGCCGTGACGACGGCATCACCGACCTTGATCTGCTGAACCGGAACCACCTGCGAGGTCGGCGTCGGAACCTTCGCGGAGGCCGGCAGGCTTGCAAAGCGCAGCGCGACCGGCGCAAGCGCAGCTCCCACAGCGAACTGGCGACGAGATATCGGCATGAGCGTTCTCCCATTACGTTGCTTCGGGACCGATATTTATCGCACGCAAGGCTCGTGGCGAATGAACACTGTGTCCGCAGCGGCGCGACGCGGCCGGGGCCTGCAGCAGGTCGGGTAATATCATGGACGCGCTGACGCTTCTCGGCTTTGGCGAGACCGGCTGGGGCGACGACATCGCCGCCGGTGTGGTCGTCACCGCCTCCCTGTCGCTTGCCACCCTGCCCATCGGCCTCGTCTTCGGTTTCCTGCTCGCACTGGCCAAGCAGTCAAACGATCGGCTGCTCAATCTCTCGGCCAACATCTTCACCACGATCTTTCGCGGGCTGCCGGAACTGCTCACGCTGTTTCTGGTCTATTTCGGCGTCAACAGCGCACTGAATTCATTGACCACGGCGACCGGACTGCCCGACATCGCGCTGTCGAGCTTTGTCTCCGGCATGGTCGCGCTGGGAGTCGTCTTCGCAGCCTTCGCGAGCGAGGTCTTCCTCTCGGCCTTCCGCGCCATCCCTCATGGCCAGCGCGAAGGCGGGCTGGCGCTCGGGCTGGGGCGTTTCAAGGTCATGCTGCTCGTCATCCTGCCGCAGCTGATCAAGATTGCGCTTCCCGGGCTGGCCAATCTCTGGATGAACCTCCTTAAGGATACGGCGCTCGTCTCGGTCATCGGGCTTTCCGACATTCTGCGGCAATCGCAGATCGCCGCCCGCGTCTCGCGCGAGCCGTTCCTGTTCTTCGGCACGGCGATCGTCCTCTACCTTCTCCTGACGATCCTCTCCTCCTTTGCAATCGGCGGCATCGATCGCTGGACCAAGCGCGGGGAGGTGGCGAAATGAGCGAGGCCACGCTCGCGCCCGAGAAGGCGCCCCCCGCCCTGCGCGCCAAGCCGAAGCTCGGGGGCATCATCGCCATCTCGGTCTGGATCGCCGTGGCGGTCGCCTTCCTGATCTATTTCGTCCGCGCCTTCGACGTTTCCCTGATCGAGCGCTTCGGCGCCGACTATCTGTCCGGCCTCTGGATCACGGTGTCCCTCGTCACGGTCTCCTTCGTCTGCGGGGCGGTCATTTCCCTGCCGATCGCGCTGGGACGCATGTCCACCAATCCGGCTTCGCGTAGCGCCACCTTCGCCTTCGTCTATTTCTATCGCGGCACGCCGCTGATCGCCCAGATCTTCCTCGTCTATTACGGCTTCGGCCAGTTCCGTGGCTTCTTCGAAACGATCGGGCTGTGGTGGTTCTTCCGGGAGGCCTGGTATTGCGGGCTGTTCGCGCTGGCAATGAACACGGCGGCCTATCAGGCGGAAATCCTGCGCGGCGCGATCCAGAGCGTGCCCAAGGGCCAGTGGGAGGGCGGGCGGTCCCTCGGCCTGCCGCGCGGGGTGATCTTCTTCAAGGTCGTCATGCCCCAGGCGATGATCGTGGCGCTGCGCCCTTACGCCAACGAGATCATCCTGATGATCAAGGCCTCGGCGATCGTGGCAATCATCACCGTCTACGACCTCTTCGGCGAAACCCGCCAAGCCTATTCGCGCACCTACGACTTCCAGACTTATGTCTGGGCCGCGATCCTTTACCTCGCCCTCGTCGAGGCCCTGCGCCATGCGACGAACTGGGCCGAAGGGCGGCTGACCCGGCATTTGAAGCGGTAGCAACTTGAGGCAATCTCAGATTTGATATAATAATGGCGTGGAAAGTCGAATTGTCCTTGGAGGCGGAAGCCGAGTTTCGAGCCCTCCCTGCGGATTTGAAGGGTAAGTTCGTCTTCATCGGCCGCCTACTCGAGCAAGCTTCGCCAATGAACGTCGGCATGCCCTATGTCCGCCCCCTGGAAAGCAAGCTTTGGGAGATGCGGCTCAAGGGGAAGGACGGGATCGCAAGGGCGGTCTATTTCCTCGCAACCGAGCAGCGTGTCCTCGTGGTCCGAATTTTTCAGAAGAAGACCCAGAAGACACCCAGGGCGGAAATCGAGCTTGCGCTGAAAAGAATGAAAGAGGCGACATGAACCCCACGCGCACCGTCTCTCTCGACGAACTGGCCCGCGAATTCCTCGCCGATCCCGAGGTCAAGGCCGCCTATGACGAGATGGCGAACGAGTTCGCCGTCGCGAAGGCGCTGATCGCGGCGCGGAGCGAAGCCAAGCTTTCGCAGAAGGACGTCGCAGAGCGAATGAAGACATCGCAGTCGGCCGTGGCGCGCATGGAAAGCGGGCGGCAGTCAGTCTCGACCGGCTCGATCCAGCGCTATGCCACCGCCGTCGGCCGGCCGATCACCATCGAAATCAGGCCCCTGCCCGCGAGGGAGCCATCCGCCGCGGTGTGACGATCTCGGCAGCGCTTCGGCACAAGGCAAAGCGACAGATTCCCTCGCCCGTCACCGCAGCGCACCGGACTTCGGTGCAGACGACCTCAGGAGCCACGAGCACACGGTAAAGCCGTTCGAAGACCGCCGCATGCCACACGCAGAGCGGCGCGGTGCCCGCCTCGCCGCGGATCAGAGGATTGTCGGCGATCTCGAACAGCCAGGGAGTGATCGCACGGAACTGTCCGGAGCCGGCAAAGGTCCAGGCGTTGCGGGAAATCGCCCGGGAGAGCCCGCGCGCTGCCAGACCGGGAGGAAGCCATTTGAGGACGCTCTGCGCGGGGGCCGGAATGCGGTTGGCCAGGATATAGTCCGCCGTGCGCCGGCCGGCCTCGGTGGCGATCTCGCCGGCCCGGTCTGGCATCTCGATGCGAAGCTGACGGAACAGACGGGCCGCGTCGGATTCGGGGATCATGGCTGTGCCGTCGGGCACCGCTTCGATCCCGGCTCGCGCCAGCATCCTGTGGACAGCCTCGGCGCCCTGCCGCTTCTCGATCGCTGGCAGCAATTGCAGGATGGCGTTGGGCCCGATCAGTCCGGCCGGCCCGCTCATGCGGGGGCACCTTCCTCCATCTGACGGGTCCCTCCGCCGCAGGCGCGGATCTCGGAACGCTCCTTCATCTGGGTGCGCACGGCATCGCGACGTTCTGCTGCCTTCGCCGCGCGGTCGGCTGCGGCTTCCCAATCCTCGAGCTGCGCCTCGGCGAGCTGCCGCGTCTCGTCGAAATGGAAATCGACGGTCTTCTTGGTCTGCGGGCCCCAATAGCCGGATTTTCCGAGATCGTAGAAGGTCCGGCGGAAACCGGCGCGCAGGAAGGCATAGAGGCAGCCCAGGAGATAGCGACGGCGGAAGCCGGTGCCACGCCAAGGGTAATGGAACAAGGCCTTCCCCATGTAGAAGCGCCGATAATTGTTCATCACCCCATCGAGCAGTTCCCCACGCTCCATCGCCTTGGGCTTCATGATCGGCGTGACGAAATTGTATTTCGAGAAGTCGAAGATCTCGACCCGGTCCTTCAGTTCCTGAAACAGCGGGGTGTAGGGCCAGGGCGTGTACATGGACCAGTTGGCGAGATCCGGCTGCCAGTCCCACGCCATGCGGTAGGTCTCTTCGAGCGTTTCGGGCGTCTCGTTGTCGAGCCCGACGATGAACTGCGCCTCGACCAGAATGCCGGCCTCGCGCAACAGGCGGATCGCGGTGCGGTTCTCGTCGACCTTGGTTTCCTTGTTGAACTGGTCGAGCTTCAGCTGCGCCGCCGCCTCCGTTCCGAGGCTCACATGGACGAGACCGGCCTTGCGATAGAACTTCAGCAGGTCGCGGTCGCGATAGATGTCGGTGACGCGGGTGTTGATGCCCCATTTCACTTTCTTCGGCAGGCCCCGGGCGATCAGCTCGTCGCAGAAGGCGACGAACTTCTTCTTGTTGATGGTCGGTTCCTCGTCGGCGAGGATGAAAAAGCCGACGCCATGGTTCGTCACCAGATCCTCGATCTCGTCGACCACGTCTTTCGGGTCGCGGACGCGGTAGTCCCGCCAGAACTTCCATTGCGAGCAGAAGGAGCAGGTGAAGGGGCAGCCGCGGGCGAGGTTGGGAATGGCGACGCGGGTATTCAGCGGCAGGTAGATGTACTTCTTCCACTCAAGGATCGACCAGTCGGGCTTGATCGCCGACAGGTCCTGAACCGTCCGCGCCGCAGCCGTGGCGACGATCTCCTCGCCGTCGCGAAAGGCGAGGCCCTTGATCTTGCGCCGGTCCGCCGGCCAGCGCCCGTCGCGAATCGCGCTCATCAGCTCGGTGCAAATCTCCTCGCCCTCGCCGCGCACGATCACGTCGACCCAGGGCGCCTCGCTCAGAACCTGGTTGAACATGAAGGTCGCATGGACACCGCCGAGCACGCGCACGGCCTTCGGCACCACCTCAGACGCGATCCTGAGAACCTCTTCGGCGCGGTAGATCGACGGCGTGATCGCCGTGACGCCGACCACGTCCGGCTGGATCTCCTTCATCCGCTCCGCAAGAGCGGCCTCCGAAAGATTATCGGTCATGGTGTCGATGAAATGGATGTCGTCGAAGCCGGCCCGACGCAGATGCCCCGTGAGATAGGCCACCCAGGCAGGCGGCCAGGTGCCTGCGATCTCGGCGCCGCCGGAGCGGTAGTTCGGATGGACGAACAGAATGCGCATCGCGTTTTCTCCACCTGTGAAATCGAAGATTGACACCATTCGTGTCCAATTTCTTTGACACAAATCAAATGGAGAGGTGCGGTGCCGCTTCGATCTGCCGGTTCCCCGCCTCTCGGCCAGGACCGGCAGCCGCAGGAGCGAAAGATCAAGCACACGGAACAAGAGGGGCGTCCTGCGTTCCGCCCCTGCCTCGGGATCTCCGATTGAAAACGCGTGGCCGCCCGTTAGCTTCCCTCGCGAAGCAAGACGAGCGGAGGGGCGCGAAATGGCGAAAGTCGCATTCATCGGACTGGGCGTGATGGGCTATCCGATGGCCGGTCACCTGAAGGACAAGGGCGGTCACGACGTCACCGTCTGGAACCGCACGACCGCCAAGGCGGAGAAATGGTCCGGCCAGTATGGTGGGAGCCACGCCCCGACACCCCGCGAGGCCGCGAGCGGAGCCGATTTCGTCTTCATGTGCGTCGGCAATGACGACGACGTGCGTTCGGTCGTCTATGGCGATGACGGCATCTTCGCCGGCATGACAAGCGGCGCGACGCTGATCGACAACACCACCGCCTCGGCGGAACTCGCCCGCGAACTCGCCGAAGTCGCGAACGACAAGGGTTTCAAATTCATCGACGCCCCGGTTTCAGGCGGTCAGGCAGGGGCCGAGAACGGCGTCCTCACCGTCATGTGCGGCGGCGATCAGGCCGACTTCGATGCCGCAAAGCCGGTGATCGACTGCTACGCCAAGATGGTCGGGCTGATGGGCCCGGCGGGCGCCGGCCAGCTCACCAAGATGATGAACCAGATCTGCATCGCAGGCCTCGTCCAGGGGCTGTCGGAGTCGATCGCCTTCGGCCAGAAGGCCGGCCTCGACATCGAGAAGGTCGTTTCCGTGATCTCCCAGGGCGCCGCCGGATCCTGGCAGATGGAAAACCGCCACAAGACCATGAATGAGGGCCATTACGACCACGGCTTCGCCGTCGAATGGATGCGCAAGGACCTCGGCATCTGCCTCACTGAAGCCAAGCGCAATGGCTCTCGCCTGCCGGTCACCGCATTGGTCGACCAGTTCTATGCCGAAGTCGAGGCGATGGGCGGCAAGCGCTGGGACACGTCGAGCCTCCTGGCGCTGCTCAACCGGTAGCGCCAAACCACCTCATATGATCCCGTCGGCAAGTTCGAGGTCGACGCTGACCGGCCGGTGGTCGCTGGTGTGGTCTTCGGAGCGCTCGAAGACCATGTTTGTGGCGTTGTGCGCGGCGTGTTCGACCCGTCCCGCTTTCGCCGGCACGCGGAGCGGCGAATGATCGAACGCATCGGCTCCGACGACGGCCTGAGTGAACATGATGTGGTCGAGCAGGATCTTCGGATCGCGATAGGGCTCCCAGGCATCCTCGAACCGTACCGTCCAGCGATAGTCCGTCTCCCCGTCGATGCCATAGTCGAACAGGGCGTGATTGAGAAAGCGCCGGGCGAAGAACACGTCTCCCTGCAGATTGGAAAGCAGATCGTGGAAGAGATAGCGGCGCTCGAAATATTCCTTGCCGACGCCGTCGTTCAGATCGCCGAGCAGGAATAGTGCCGGGAACGGCTCGTCCTCGAAACGGCTGTCGATGTAGTAGCGGACATCCTCGGCCTCGGTGGAGATCTTGATCCGCGCCTCGACGGCCTTCTGTTCTGCCGCCGCGATCACCTTCGCTTCGGCCTTGGTCGGATCGCGGCCTTCGAGCAGGAGTTCGCGGCGGATGCGCCCGGCCGGTGCGTAGTCCTCGCCGCTGAATTTCGATTTCAGATGCAGGCCGATGAAGTCGATCCGCTTGCCGCCGATCTGACACACAAGCGTTTGCGGATGTCGGTAATGGAAATGCTCCCGATCGCCAAGATCGGGCGGCAGGGGTTCGCCTTCGCCGTCCTCGGGCTCCGGCTCGCGCGCTTGCGGCTTGTAGTAGGGATGGTTGATCGGCCATTTGCGGCCGTGTTCCCCGGGTTGGGTGGGATCGAACCGACTCTGACGTTCGGTCGCCTCCCACCATTTGGCAATGGGAAGAAGGGTAGGCTGCAGAAGCTCGAGCCGCCGCCGTTTGACGAGGAACCAGATCGCTTGCGCGCCGCGAATGTGATAGGGCTCGCCTTCCGGCCGCAGGATCGGCACGTACTCTCCAGCCAGTTCCTCTTCGCAGAAGGTCTGGAGAAGCTTGGCCTGGCCGGTGCTCGGCCCTTCCTGGATGCAGAGGATGTCCGACCCGATCAGCCGGATCTCCTCGGCAATCCGTTCCTTCTGCAGTGCCTGCAGACGCTTCCCAGCAGCACTGGTCACACGCTGCGCCTCAGTGGAGATTGTCCGATCATAGCCCTTCAAAAGCTGACCGAACCATTCGAGATTCCATGTGGTGAGAATGAGTTTCATGAGCGGCCTCCCACTCGCCCCAGACTCAACTATCGGTTTTGTTCATGACAGAATGGTGACGCGTTGCTCGGTGTCGGCCGTGCGGTCCATCTTGGATTGACCGGGGACAAGCCGGTTAGAGAACCCAGCGAAAGGCGCGGCGCAGTTCCGCTGTGCCGTTCGTCTCGTACCAGCGCCCATGGGCGAGCACGACCTGCTCGGGCGCCCAGGCGATCATCTGCCGGACGGCGTCGCGCAGCGCCGCCTTGTGGCGGGCGAAGGTGAGGCGCATGTCGATCGGCGCCTTGCCGTCCGGATCGGATGCGCCGGCGAGCTTCAGGGCATTGCGCAGAAAGAAGGACTTCACACGCTCGGGCTCGAAATTCTCGATCAGATCGGTGAGGATAAGCGTGCGGCTCTTCCGGTGGAAGAAGACCACCTCGTTGAGGATATCGCCCGTGACGACGACCTGATCGATCGCGCCGCTCCAGGTCGCGGGCGCAGCGCTTTCCAGGTTAAGTCCGTCGGGAAGCGGCCGTTTCGCCTTCTCAGGCAGGCCGGGCGCGTAGTGGACTTCGGCCTCCGGAAAGATCTCCGTCCAATCCGGCACATACCAGTAGTGCAGCGTGTTCGGTGCGATCAGATGCGCCACGGGGCCGAGTTTCTGTACCTTATCCAGGAGCGCGGGCTCGGCGGCGATCGGCGAGTGCAGCCACAGGCCGCCATCGGCAAGACGTACGATCGTCATGCGCGTCGGAAACGGCACGTCGAGGCCGAGATAGCGGAAATCGATGGCGGGTCCGTCGACCAGCCAAAGGTCTTCGGCGACGGGCTTCAGGACGTTGAGCGGCTCGTAGGTGAAGGGCTTGTCGTCGGTTTCCATCATCGCCTTCCCGAGCGCGCCGAATAAGATCCCGCGGCCCTCAGCATCGGTCTCGGCCTCAGGCCTCCCGCGGTTCCTTGTCGAGGACCATGTAGTCGAGCGGCATTTCCGTCGTGTACTTGATCTGCTCCATGGCGAAGGAGGAGGAGACGTCGCGTATCTCGATCTTGGCGATCATCCGCTTGTAGAAGGCGTCATAGGCGGCGATGTCCGGCACGACGACGCGCAGGAGATAGTCGACGTCGCCGCTCATGCGATAGAACTCGATCACCTCCGGGAATTCCTGGATCACCTCGGAGAACCGCTTCAGCCACTCTGTCGAATGGGAATTGGTACGGATCGCGACGAAGACGGTGACCCGGGCGTTGATCTTCTCCGGATCGAGCACGGCCACCCGCCGCCGGATCACGCCCTCTTCTTCGAGCTTCTGGATGCGCCGCCAGCATGGCGTCGTCGAAAGGCCGACACGCTTGGCGATGTCGGCGACGGCGAGCGTCGCATCCTCCTGCATGAGCCGCAGGATTTTCTTGTCGAGGCGATCCATTGCGCGCTCCCGCCTGATCCATGTCTTCCAATTGGTCCGGATAGCGCAGTCCGCGCCGGGAGGGTAGACCAAAGCGATCCTGTCGGCCCTTCAGACGAGCGCGGCGATACGGCGTTTGAGTTCCGGCAGCAGCTCCGCGGCAAACCAGGGATGGCGTTTGAGCCAGGCATTGTTGCGCCAGGAGGGGTGCGGCAATGGCAGAACCGGTGCGTAGCGCCCGCCTTCCTCGAGCACGCTTCGCCAGTCGGCAACCGTCTCTGTCAGGGAGCGCTTGGCGCCGCCTTCGATGTGAAATCGCTGGGCGTAGAGGCCAATCGCCAGCACCAGTTCGACCTGCGGCATGGCCCGCATCACCCGCTCGTGCCAGGTGGCCCGGCATTCCCTGCGCGGCGGCCGGTCGCCGCCCTTGGCATCATAGCCCGGGAAGCAGAAGCCCATCGGCACGATCGCGACGCGTCCAGGATCGTAGAAGGTCTCGGGCCCGATCCCCATCCAGTCGCGAAGCCGGATACCGGAGGGATCGTTGAACGGTTTGGTGGTCTTGTCCGCGAGATTGCCCGGCGCCTGCCCCGCGACGACGATACGTGCAGTACGGGACAGGGCCAAGACCGGGTTCGGCTCGATCGGCAGCGGCGGACCGTCGGGCGCATCCCGGCAGATCCGGCAGGCCCGGATCGTCCGGTGAAGCGCCAGTGCGTCTTCGCCGCCGTGGTCTTCATGGGCTGCTGCAGTGGACATGAGGAAATCGCGAAACGTCAGGCCTTGGCGCTCGGCCGGGCGGCCACTTCTTCGTACCAGCGGCCCAGATGCGAAAGTCCGTCCGGCATGGCGATCTTCGCAGGCTTCATGAAGTCGACGGCGACGAGCCCCGTGATATCGGCGACCGAGAACGTGTCGCCCGCCGCGAAACGGCTCGTGGCAAGATGCTCATCGAAGAATTCGAGGAAAGCGAGCGCCTTCGGGCGGTTCGCCTCGCCCCATGCCGCGATCTGCGGCACTTCCCATTCGGCCATGGCGGGATGGGTATGGCGAAAGGCCGAGGCGACGGCGTTGAAGAGGCCCAATTCCAGTCGCCGATTCCACATCTCGACCCGCGCGATTTCAAGCGGGCTCTGGCCGAACAACGGGGGTTCGGGATGAAGCGCCTCGAAATAGCGGCAGATGGCGATCGATTCGGTGAGGATCGTCCCGTCGTCCAGTTCGAGCACCGGCAGGCGCTTCAGCGGATTGCGGCTGGCGACGGGTTCCTCTCGATGTCC
Organism: Jiella marina; assembly: GCF_024359545.1. Classification (GTDB taxonomy): domain Bacteria; phylum Pseudomonadota; class Alphaproteobacteria; order Rhizobiales; family Rhizobiaceae; genus Jiella. The sequence goes on along the minus strand of NZ_JAKQZG010000004.1, from coordinate 272,323 downwards.
AAGTCCGGCCATGTCGACCGGTTCGAGCGGCACATCGATGCCCTTTTCGGCGAGAAAGATCCGTGTGCGGCGCGGGTTCGGCGCGCGGCCGCCATCGAACAGTCGCATGGCATCTCCTCCCTGCCCCGGCTCCGGGGAAGTTCATCCCGCAGCATCCCGGGTCCGCGCGGCGCAAGGCGCTCTAAGGCGGTCCGGGGGCGGAAAAATCAGAAATTTCCGGTTCCTTAAGGCATTTCTTTAAGGTTCGGGAAACATAGTGGGGCGTGATCCCGCGATGCCAAGCGACCGTGCCGAGTTTCATGTCACTTGCCGACCCGCCAATCTTCAACCAGAGCCTCGTCGCACGCCGAACGGCGTCGGTGCGCGACAGCGATCTCAGAAAGACGATCCGCGAGACGCGTGAGCGGCTTTCGTTCAAGGGCCAGGTCGCGCCGCGCTTCACGCGCGAATTGCTGTCGCAGCACGCGGTTGCCCTGAAGTCTGCGGCCATCATCGTCCCCTTGCCCGTAATGGTGACGGGTTTCGGCCTCGCGCTTTCGATAGGCGTCGTTCATGCCGTGGTCTGGACCGTTTTCGCGCTGGCGAGCTATCTGGCCCTGATCGGCCTGGCCGGCCGCTTTGTGACCACTTCGGTCAGGAAAGAGGCGGTACAGCGCTGGGCCAATCACTTCCTGGTCGTCCATGCTGCGGCCGGTCTGTGCTGGGCCTATTTCGCCTCGCTCTCCTGTTCGAGCTGCCAGCCCTTGCGGTTCGAGATCTTCCAGTTCGCGGTGCTGATCGTGGCCGTGGCCTCGACGGCGATGGTCTCCTTCACGCTTCGAGCGGCCCTGCCCGTCGCCTTCGGCCCGATGGTGGCGGTGCTCGCCTACGGCATGGTGAGCGATCCGAATGCGACGCGGATCGCCATGAGCGGCGTTCTGGCCTGCGCCGTGCCCTTCTTCATCCTGGTCAGTGAACTCCTGCGCCGCACGACCCTGACGAGCTTCATCCACCAGGCCGAGAAGGATGAACTGATCGTCGAGCTCGAGACCGCCCGGGCGATTTCCGACGAAGCACGGCGCCGCGCCGAGGAAGCCAACCGCGCCAAGTCACAGTTTCTGGCAACGATGAGCCACGAACTCAGGACACCGCTCAACGCGATCCTCGGCTTTTCCGAGGTGATGAGCAACGAGATGCTGGGCCCGCTCGGCAGCCCCAGCTACCGGGAATATGTCGACGACATCCATGCTTCCGGTCAGCACCTTCTCGGCTTGATCAACGAAATCCTCGACCTGTCGCGGATCGAGGCCGGTCGCTACGCCCTGAACGAAGAAGCCGTCGAACTCGTCTCGATCGCCAGGGATTGCCTCGCCATCGTCCGCATTCGCGCGGAAAAGAAGGAACTCCAGCTCGAGGGCCGGTTCGAGCAGGACCTGCCGGCACTGTGGGCGGACGAGCGAGCCGTGCGCCAGATCATCCTCAACCTTCTTTCCAATGCAGTGAAGTTCACGCCGTTCAAAGGCAGCATCGTCTTGAGCGTCGGCTGGACGGCCGGCGGCGGCCAGTACGTTTCGGTCCGCGACGACGGGCCGGGAATCCCGAAGGAGGAGATCCCGCTGGTCCTGTCCTCCTTCGGCCAGGGCTCCACCGCCATCAAGAGCGCCGAACAGGGCACCGGTCTCGGCCTGCCAATCGTGCAGGCGCTCGTGAAGCTGCACAATGGCGACTTCCGCCTCATCTCCAAACTGCGTCAGGGAACGGAAGCGATCGCCACCTTCCCGCAGAGCCGTGTCCTGGAGGTCATGCCCGCCTTCGACGAAACCAGCGAACTGGCATGAATTCCGGCAGCTTGCAGCGGCTCGGGCGAGACGCCATATCCATGATCATCAAAGACGATCCCGCAACGAAAGCACGCTTGGTCGAACCTCTTTCATGACCATCGAGAGTCCCTGCAATCAGATCTGCACTCTCGATCCTCGGACGGGGTTCTGCATCGGCTGCGGCCGGACGGGCGAGGAGATCGCCGGCTGGATCGCCTACCGGCCGGACGAGCGTCGTGCGATCATGGCCCGGCTTCCGGACCGGCTGAACGACCTTCAAGCCGGTCAGCCCAAACAGGGCGCACCAGCCAGTGGTCGAGCAAGCTCCAAGGACTGACGATGCAACGTGATCTGATCCTTTATTTCGTCCTTGGCGGCATCGCCGTTGCCCTCGTCATTCTCTTCCTCAATCATGGCGGCAGCGTCGGCGGATTCTCCGACGAAGAGTTCGGCAGCCTCACCTATCTGGTCATTCTTGGCGTGGCGATCGGCTCCGGCGTCCTTTTGTCCATGCGCCATCGGCTGGGCGAGATGTTCCGCAACATCGTCATCTGGGTCGGCGTCTTCGTCCTCGTGATCGGCGCCTACGCCTTTCAGCCGGAATTCAACGCCCTCAAGAACCGCTTCTACGCCGTCCTGATGCCCGGCAATCTCGTCTCGGTGGAAAGCAGCACAGGCCAACAGCGCTACATGGCGACACGGGCGGCCGACGGGCATTTCTATCTCAACGGCGAGATCGACGGAGCAGCGACCGCCTTCATCGTCGACACCGGCGCCTCGGTGGTCGCGATGGACAGCGAGATGGCGCGTTCGCTCGGCATCGACGTCTCGCAACTTCGGTTCACCAACCGGGTGATGACGGCGAACGGTGTCGCTCGGGCCGCGCCGGTGCGCCTCGATACGGTGACCATCGGCGATATCACCCGGCGCAACGTTCTCGGCGCGGTCACCGAAGGGTCGGGATTGGGCACCGTGCTTCTCGGGATGAGCTTCCTCGACACCCTCACCTCCTACGATTTCCGCGGCGATCGTCTCATCCTGACAGACTGATCGGCGGATCTCGTCAGAGCAGGCTATAGACGAAGCGGGCCGCAACGATCAGCAGGAAACAACCGAAGCCGAGTTCAAGCTGTCGCCGCGACAGGCGATGGGCGAGCCTAGCGCCGAAGGGCACCGCCAGGATCGACGCCGGGGCGATCAGCGCCACTGCGAACAGATTGACGTAACCGAAGCTGAAGGACGGGAGGGCCGGATCGCCCCAGCCACCGAAGACGTAGGCGACGAGGCCGGGCACGGAAATCAGCGCGCCGACCCCGGCGCTCGTCGCGACGGCCTGATGGATCGGACGACCGTAGAGGGTCATGAAGGTGTTGTTCAACACGCCGCCGCCGATCCCCATCAAAGACGACAAAAGGCCGATGACGAATCCGGCCAGCGAACGGCCGGCGACCCCTGGCAGATCGTCGCCAAGCCGGAAGCTGAAGCGGCCGATCACCATCTTCAGCCCCAAGAGAAAGGCGAGCGCGGCGAAGATCAGCCGCAGTTCTTCCGATGAGGCCATGGCGGCAAGGAGCGCGCCGAGAACCGCGCCCAGGGGAATCGCCAGCAGCCATTGCTTCAGCAATTGCCGGTCGACGGCATCACGTTCGAGGTGGGATCTCAGCGAGCGCAGCGAGGTCGGCACGATGATCGCGATCGATGAGCCGACCGCGAGGTGCATCGACACCTGATGGCTGACACCGAGCGCTTCGAAGGTCTGGTAGAGCACGGGCACGAAGATCGCCCCGCCGCCGATACCGAACAGCCCGGCGAGGAAGCCGGCCGCAGCCGCAGCGATCAGAAGCGTCGGCAGGAGGGTGAGAAGGCTGGCGCCGTCGATCATGCTCATGGCGCGACGTCTAATCAGCTTTCGCCCGCGGCGTCTCGGATTATTTCGCCTTGCTTACCGAGGGGCCAATCCTGCGGGCGATTTGTCCCCGTCTTCTCAGGAGGCGGGCTCGACAGTCGCTTCCGCCCGGCGTGCGACCGACGCTGGAAGCCTGATCTCGAAGCGCGTGCCGGGCTGATCGCACTCGGCGAGCGTGATCTCGCCTCCATGGGCCTCGACGATCTCCGCCGCGATGGCGAGCCCGAGGCCTGTGCCGCCACTACGGGCCGAACCGCGAAACGCCTTGAACAGGTTCTCTCGCGCCTTGTCCGGCAGGCCGGGGCCAGTATCCTCGACGAAGACGACGATGTGGCCCTCCTGCCCCCCCTGCGCGCTCTCGGAGACCGTTCCAACCCGCACTTCGCGAAGCGCCGCGCCGTGTTCGTCCACCTGCTCGTTCAGCGCCTCCAGGGCGTTGCGGCACAGATTCGACAGGAGCCGGTGGAATTGATCGGGATCGACCATGAGGAGCAGATCGGACGGCACCGAATTGATGAAATCGATGCGAACGGTCGGATCGATCGCCAGCGTCTCGCAGACGTCCTCGACGAGCAGGCGAAGGCGAACCTCGCGCCGTTTGGGTGCGCTTTCCACCGCCCGGCCATAGGCCAGCACCGACTGGGTGTAGGCAAGCGCCCGGTCGAGACTGCGCAGGAGCAGCGGCGCGAAGCGCTGGACCTGCGGGTCGTCGATCGTCGCCAACCGGTCCGAGATCATCTGTGTCGAGGCGAGGACATTGCGCAGATCGTGATTGATCTTGGAGACGGCGAGACCGAGATCGGCGAGATGGCGCTGCTCGCGTAACGTGTCGGCGAGACGCGTCTGCATGTCAGCGAGTTGAACTTCCGCAATTCCGATTTCGTCATCCCGGTCGCTCGGCCGGATGATGCGGTCTCGGTCCGCGGGATTGGCGGCGAAGCGAACCATCGACCCGGTCATGTGCTCGATCGGCCGAACGAGAAAGCGGCTGATTGCCGTATAGACGAGGAGCGCCGCGAACAGAGCGACCGACAGCGACAGAAGGAAGATGTTGCGCGAATAGGTGAGCATCGCCATGCGCAGGGGACGCTCCGACATCACGACTTCGGCCGAGACCGAGCCGTCACCCACCGGCCCGAAGACGCGCATGATGCGATCCCCGCCGAAGATCAGGGTGTCGAAGGCCCCCGCTATCATCGACCACGGCGTCTCGGTCTCGAGATCGACCTGGATTTCCGTCATCCCGATCGTTTCGGCGCGGGCCAGCAGACGCGAGGAATCCGCGTCATTGATCGCGATGAGATAGGCGTCGAGCGCGGCGAGCAGCGCCGTCTCCTGATCGGGGCCCAGCACCGAGCCGGTCTCGGAACTGATCTCCTCGGACGCGAGGCCCGCCACGGCGACGGTCTCGATCTTGCCCGACAACCAGTCATGGCGGAACTTCGAGATAGAGGGAACGAAGATCAGCACTTCCGCGAGCATGACCGCGAGAGCCGTCAGCAGGAGCAGGCGCGTGGACAGACGGCGCTTCACGCGCAGCGCGGGATCGCCCCGCGTCACGTCGTCAACGCTTTGCCCTGAACGTCCGGCCGTGTCCAACACCGTCCCACCAATTCCCCAAGGGTCACTCTAGAGCAGTCCGAGAACATGTGGGAACTGCTACCGGCCGAGAAAAACCGCTCGATCGAAAGACCGTCGCACCTTCCCTGCGACATCATCGACCGAGAAAGTACGTCGAAATGGCACGATCGGTTTCACTTGCAAGGAACGAAGCGTCTCTGAGGACCCCCGCCAGCCTCAGCCGAAACGGCCGAGAAAGCGGACGGCGGCGCGCACCACGGGGCGCCTGGTAAAGGGCTGATAGTAGGAAGTGGCGGCCCGCTTGCCGACTTCCGACAGGCTCGGATAGGGCGAAACGAAATCGCGCAAGTCCCCGATAGTCATGCCTTTTCCTACGGCCAGCGCCAGCATGTTGGTCATCTCGCCCGCGCTCATCCCGGCGACGCCCGCCCCCAGGAGGCGCCCCCCGCTGCCGACAACGAGCTTAATCCGCCCTTCGGTTCGCCGTTCCGCCTGCGCCCGGTCGTTCTCGGCATAGGGCCAGGAGAGGACATGCTTCAGGGTCCCGGACTCCTTCGCCTCGGCCTCCGTCGGTCCGACCTGACCGAGTTCCGGATCGGTGAAGGTGACATGCGGCAGATGGTCACGCCGCTCCTTGATGGGCAGGCGGAAGAGGATGGCGCGGACCACCAGGCCGGCGTGATAGTTGGCGACATGGGTGAATTGCGGCCCACCCGCAATATCGCCGACGGCATAGACGCGCCGGTTCGTGGTCCGCAGATCCGAGCCGACCTTGATGCCGCGCTTGTCGTAGTCGATGCCCGCCGCGTCGAGCCCGAGACCGGCGACATTCGGCGCACGGCCGACAGCGACCAGAAGATGGCTGCCGGTCACCGTCTCGCGTCCGGCTTCGGTCTCGATCGTCACCTTCGGGCCGTCGGTGGAATTGGCCACGGCCACCACCCGCGCTCCGGAGCGCAGGACGACGCCATCTTCCTTCAATCGCGTCAGAACGATTTCCGCCAGTTCGGGGTCGTCGCGGCCGAGAAAGCTCCCGCCTTCGAGGACCGTGACCTCGCATCCCAGACGCCGGTGCGCCTGGGCCATCTCCATACCGATCGGGCCGCCGCCGACGATGATCAGATGGCGCGGGCGTTCGCGAAGGGCGAAGATTGTCTCGTTGGTGTAATGAGGCGTTTCGTCGATGCCGGCGATCGGCGGGACGAGCGGCGAGGATCCGGCCGCGACGACGTAGCGGCGCGCCTGCACGATCCGGCCGCCGGCCGCGACGGTGTCTTCGTTGATGAACTGGGCGTTCGCTTGGAGCACGGTCACGCCGAGGCTTTCAAACCGCTCGACGGAATCGTTCGGTTCGATCGCCGCGATCACGTGATTGACGTGGTCCTTCACAGCAGAAAAGTCGATCGTCGGCTCGCCAGCCGTGATGCCGAAGCGGGGTGCTTCACGAATGGCGGCGGCGTGCTTGGCGGCGGCGATCAGTGCCTTCGAGGGCACGCAGCCATAATTCAGGCAATCGCCGCCCATCTTGCCGCGCTCGATCAGCACCACGTCGGCCCCGAAAGCGGCCGAAGCGGCAGCCGTCGTCAGCCCGCCCGATCCGCCGCCGATCACGCAGACATCCGGCTTGAGGATCGATGCCATGGAGTTTCCTTCGTTTCAGGCGGCGCGCTTGCGCAGAACGGTCTTCTTCAGAATCACGCCCAATATGGCAAGCGCGCCGAGCCCGACCAGCGCGATCGTCATCTGCGGGGTGACCAGATCGCCGATCGTCGGCTGTCCCTCGCCGACATTCACCAGCGCCTGTTCGAGACCGCTACCGAGAAACGCATAGACCATCGAGCCGGGAATGATGCCGAGGAAGGTCGTCGCCATGTAGGTCGCGAGCGACACGTTGAAGAAGGCCGGCGCGATGTTGACCACGAAGAAGGGCAGAACCGGCGTAAGCCGCAAGACGAGGAGATAGGAGAAGGCGTCATCCTGAAAGCCTTCGGCAAAACGGGAAATCGCACCGCCGCTCTTCTTTTTCAGGACATCGCCGAAGGCCGAACGGGCTGCCAGGAAGAGGATGGTGGCGCCGAGCGTCGCGCCGACAACGGTCAGAAGCCCGCCCACCAGCCAGCCGAACACGAAGCCCGAGGCGACGGTGACGAGGGAGGCGGCGGGGAAGGAAAAGGCCACCAGCAGAATGTAGAGGGCGACGTAGCCGAGACCGGCCAGGACGAGATTGTCCATCGCCGCCTCTCGCAATGCCTCGCGGCTGTCGAGAAAGGCCTGAAGCGAGAGATATTCGTGCAGTCCGGCCGCGTAGGCGACAGCAAGGCCAAGGAGCAGAACGGCAAAAGGAAAGTAGCGGCCCCAGCTGCCGAATCGCTTCTTGCGGGCGGTGCTGCCGTCGTCCATCAACCCCTCGCCATCGATCGCCTTCGAACCCATCATGTGTCCAGCCCTTCGCGTGAATTTGCCCCGGTCACGCTTGGTCCTTCGCGGCGAACTCCGGGCAGGTTACCGCCGGAACGAACGGCTGGCGAACACGGTTTCGTTAGCAACGGTCACGCACTGTTCCGTTCTTCGTGACAAACGATCGGCGATATGGCCTCAAACGCCTTTGGACAGCGCTGTCGAGCCAGATGGAAGCTTTCGCGCACGGCATCTGCCCAGCGTCCGTGACCCGACCGTCTCTACGAGTGGGCTGGCAGGGTGGTACCGGTCGGATCGAATCAAGCCGCCTTGCGCGCCGCAGCGCGGATGGCATCGCCCCGCTCGTCGAAGAGCCGCATCGACTCGGGCGCCGCACTGAGCGCGATCTTGGTACCGCGCTTGATCGACACCTCGCCGGGCAGCTTGGCGACGAAGGGCTCGTCGGTGCGACCGATATCCACATAGATCAGCGTCACCTCGCCGAGCGATTCCGTCAGGGTCACTTCGCCCCGGAACGGCGCGTCGGCGGCTTCGGTGACCGACAGATCTTCCGGGCGGATGCCGAGATGGGCCGGGCTTCCCGTCGCCGAGTCCGGCGTCGCCACCGGCAGCACCACGCTGGAGCCGCCTTCCGGCAGCACCCGGGTCGTCTCGCCGGCTGCCTCGATCGTGGCCGGAAGGATGTTCATCGAAGGCGAGCCGAGGAATTTTGCGACGAAGAGATTGTCGGGGCGATTGTAGAGCTCCATGGGCGAGCCGACCTGCTCGACATGGCCCTTGTTGAGAACGACGATGCGATCGGCGAGTGTCATCGCCTCGACCTGATCGTGGGTCACGTAGATCATCGTCGTTCCGGCCATCTTCTCATGAAGGCGGGCGATCTCGATGCGGGTCTGGACGCGCAGCGCCGCGTCGAGATTGGACAAGGGTTCGTCGAACAGGAAGACGGCAGGGTCGCGGGTGATCGCCCGCCCGATAGCCACGCGCTGACGCTGACCACCGGAAAGCGCCTTGGGCAGGCGATCGAGATAATCCTCAATCTGCAGGATGCGGGCCGCCTCGCGCACGCGCTTGTCGATCTCGTCCTTGCCCGTTCCCTTCTCGAGCGTCAGGCCGAAGGCCATGTTCTCGTAGACCGTCATGTGCGGATAGAGCGCATAGGACTGGAACACCATGGCGATGCCGCGCTGTTTCGGCGTCAGTGAATTCACCACCTTGCCGCCGATCTCCAGCGTCCCGCCGGTGATGTCCTCGAGCCCCGCGATCACCCGCAGAAGGGTCGACTTGCCGCAGCCGGACGGTCCGACGAACACGACGAATTCGCCAGCCTTGATGTCGAGATCGATGCCGTGCAGCACCTCGACCGAGCCATAGGCCTTCTTCACCTTCGTCAGCTTAAGATTGGCCATCCGATCCTCCCAGATAACGCGCGCCCGGCAGAGCTAGAGCGCGCCGATGAAACCATCATGATCGTCGAGTTCCAGCCTGCCGCCCGTCAGGCGGCCGGCAAATCCATGTCCGTCCAGCGGCGACGGCGCGAGCCCTTCCGGCAGATCGAGGGCGACCCGGCGGTCGGACAGATTGAAAGCGCAATAGATGCGCTCGCCGCTGCCTTCGCGGATGAAGGCCAGCACCCCGTCCGGCGCCTCGAGAAAGGTCATCTCTCCCTTCACGAGGGCCGGATGCCGACGGCGGAAGGCGAGAAGAGCGCGGTAGAAATTGAGAAGCGAGCCCTCTTCGGCTTCCATGCGATCGACCGAGCGCGCCAAATGCTCCGCCGGGACGGGGAGCCAGGGCCGCACTTCGGAGAAGCCCGCATGGGGACGATCCGACTCCCAGGCCATCGGCGTGCGGCAACCGTCCCGCCCCTTCACCTCCGGCCAGAAATTGATGCCATAGGGATCGACCAGATCCTCATAGGCGATATCCGCCTCGGTGAGGCCCAGCTCTTCGCCCTGGTAGAGGCAGACCGACCCGCGCAGAGTCAGCAGGATGCCGGCGGCCAGCCGGAGCGCGCGTTCGGTTTCGGGCAGCCCGATGGTCCAGCGGGTCGCATGACGCTCGACATCGTGGTTGGAGAACGCCCAGCAGGCCCAGCCATCTCCGGCCGCACAGGTCTCGAACCGCTCCACGATCGCCCGCACCGTCTCGGGGGCAGGCATGTTGCCCGACAGGAAGTCGAAGGCGTAGCACATGTGCAGCTTGTCGGTTCCGGCGGTGTATTCCGCCATCAGTTCGACACCCCGGATGCGCTCGCCAACCTCGCCGACGGCCATGGCCGAATACTCGTCGAGCAGCGCGCGGAGTTCGCGCAGGAAAGTCAGGTTCTCGGGACGGTTCTTGTCGTGGAGGTGGTCCTGCCAGTTGTAGGGCTGGTTGCGCGAGGCCATCAGTTCCGACTGCAGTTCGGGCGCCAGCGGCGGATTGTCCTGAAGGTCGCGGTCGTGGAAGTAGAAATTCGCCGTGTCGAGCCGGAACCCGTCGACGCCGCGGTCGAGCCAGAAGCGCACCTCGCCGAGAAGCGCGGCGCGAACGTCGGGATTGTGGAAATTCAGGTCCGGCTGCGAGGTCAGAAAGTTGTGAAGGTAGTATTGCCGGCGGCGGGAATCCCATTCCCACGAGGTGCCGCCGAAGACCGACAGCCAGTTGTTCGGCGGGGTGCCGTCCGGTTTGGGTTCAGCCCAGACATACCAGTCGGCTCGGGGATTGTCGCGGCTCCCCCGGCTTTCGACGAACCAGGGATGCTGATCGGAGGTGTGAGAGAGCACCTGGTCGATCACGACCTTGAGCCCGAGACGATGGGCCTCCGCGACCAGGGCGTCGAAATCGGCGAGCGTCCCGAAGATCGGATCGACGTCGCGATAATTGCTGATGTCGTAGCCGAAATCCTTCATCGGGGACGGCATGAAAGGCGACAGCCAGATCCCGTCGGCACCGAGCGCCGAGACATGGCCGAGACGCCGGGTGATGCCGGCCAGATCGCCGATGCCGTCGCCGTTCGAGTCCTGAAAGGAGCGCGGATAGATCTGATAAAGGACCGAGCCGCGCCACCAGTCGGGATCGCCCCCTTTACGTGCGATCTGCCCTTCGATTTGGCTCTGCTCGTCCAAACGGTGCTCCTAGGCTGCGGCGTCGAAGGCCGCGTGATAGCTGATTTCGCCGGTCGCTTCCTGCGGCTGAAAGGCGAGCTTCTGGACATATCGTGTCGGGAGGCCGCGATAGGTCAGCGCCGGATCGCTGGCAAAGCCGAAGCGGGAATAAAAGGCCGGATCGCCCAGAACCACGCAGCCCTTGGCGCCCTGGCCTTCAAGTCTGCGCAGACCTTCGTTTACCAGCGCCGTTCCGAGCCCCTGCCGCTGAAGTTCCGGCCAGACCGCGACCGGCCCGAGGCCATACCATCCCGATTCCGCGTCTTCGATCGAGACCGCGGAAAAGGCGATATGGCCCATGATCCCGCCATCGGCATCGATGGCGACGAGGGACAGTCCGAGAGCACCCGTCCGCCGCAACTCATCCACGATCTCCGCTTCCTTGTGGTCGCTGTGAGACACGTCGTGGAACGCCTTTTCGATCAGCACACGGATGACCTCCACGTCGGCATGGGTCTCGGGTCTGATGCGAAGGGGTCTATCCATTCCTATCCTTTCACGCCGCCGGCAGTCAGGCCGGAGATGATCTTGCGCTGGAAGATCAGCACCAGAACGATGAGCGGCACGGTGACAATGACCGAAGCGGCCATGATCGTGCCCCAGGGGATTTCCTGTTCGGAGGCACCGGAGAGAAGCGCGATCGCCACCGGGACCGTGCGGGTCGAATTGTTCGAGACAAAGGTGAGCGCGAAGAGGAACTCGTTCCACGCGGCAATGAAGGCGAGCAGCCCCGTCGTCACCAGCGCCGGCCACATCAGCGGCAGGAAGACACGCATCACGATGGTGAAGGGCGAGGCGCCGTCGACGATCGCCGCCTCCTCGATCTCGATCGGCAGATCGCGCATAAAGGTCGTCAGCACCCAGACAGTGAACGGCAGGGTGAAGATCATATAGGCGAAGATCAGCGAGAAGAGTGTGTTGTAGACACCGGCCCAGCGCACCATCTCGAACAGCCCTGCCAGCACCGCGATCTGCGGAAACATCGAGACGGCGAGAATGGTCAGGAGCAGAAGCCCCCGCCCCGCAAAGTTGATCCGCGAGAGGGCGTAGGCGGCCGTCACCGCCAGGAACAGGGAAATCGCGACCACCGTCACCGCGACGATCACCGAGTTCAGAATATTCAGCGGAAACACCCCGTTCGTCAGAACGTCGGTGTAATTGGCCAGCGAGAAGTCGACAGGCAGGTAGTTCACCCGGAACAGGGCCGTGCCCGATTTCAAGCTCGTCAGGATCGCGTAATAGAACGGGAAGATCGAGAACAGGACGATAAAGACGACGAGGGCATAGAAGCCGGCGCGTTTCACGACATAAGGCATCGTCTTATTTCCCCCTGCCGCTGAGGTCGAGCCGGGCGACCTTGATGTAGAAGAGCGTGATGAAGGCGATCACCAGGAACAGAAGCGTCGAGGCCGCCGAGCCATAGGCGAACTTGTCGAACTGGAAGAGATTCTCCTGGGCGAACACCGACATCGACTTCGTCTGGGTGTTGTTGGGCGTCAAAACGTAGATCAGGTCGAAGACCCGCAACGCGTCGAGCGCGCGGAAGATCACCGCGACCAGGATTGCCGGCCGGATCAGCGGCAGGGTGACCTTCCAGAACACCTTGACCGGATGAATGCCGTCGATCTTGGCGGCCTCGTACACATCGCCCGGCACCATCTGCAGGCCCGCAAGGATCAAGAGCGCCATGAAGGGCGTCGTCTTCCAGACGTCGACGATGATCACCGCCCACATCGCCGTGTCGGGGTCGGCGGTCCAGGCGATCGGGGAGGAGAGGATTCCGATCGCCATCAGCATGTCGTTGAGGATGCCGAACTGGTCGTTCATCATCCAGGCCCACATCTTCGCGGAAACGATCGTGGGGATGGCCCAGGGGATGAGCACGGCGGCGCGAACGAAGCTTCGGCCCTTGAACTCGGCGTTGAGCACCAGCGCGAAGGCAAGGCCGAGAATGGTCTCGATGGTGACGGAGATCACCGAGTAATAGACGGTGTTGTAGACGGCGTTCCACCATTGCGGGTCGAACAGAAGGCCGAAATATTCGCCCTCCCCGTCGCCGTAGTCGACATATTCCCAGTAATTGCGAAGTCCGACGAACTCGGCGCCTTCAAGGTTCGACAGGCTGGCATTGGTCAGCGAGAACCAGATCGTCTTGACCAGCGGCCAGCCGGCGACCAGCGCCAGAACGAGGATCATCGGCGTGAGAAATAACCAGGCCGATCGCAATCGCTGCCGGGACAGGTCGGATTTCAGCTTGGCGCCTTCGGTCTCCATCCGAAGGGACTTGTCCGTCGGCGGAATGCTCGTCGAAACGTTGGCCATCGTCTCCTCCCACGGGACGCCTGACCATCGAGAACCCTGCCGTTGACCGGTCTGTCTGCCTCGATGGTCGAAACTCGTCGTCGGATGGCGCCCACCATTCACCGACGCGACTGCCAAACTCCTTCGTCAACTCCCGGATCGCAGCAATGGCGCAGCTATCCTGCTCTCGCGTCTTGCACGCGGATTACCTTTCGGCGGCAGGCAGGCGGTTGCGACGATGCTCGCGACTCCCATGAGCCGCGCGGCCCGGGTGACGAAGGGCAGCGATGCGGGAGCATGCAAGCCCCCGCATCGCCTTCCTCATCGATCGGCTATTCCCAGGCGCTCCGCTTCAGGCGACGCAGGCGCTTTTCGAGGGTATCGAGATTCTCGGCGGCCGTGCCGCGGCCGGACAGCGTCTCGTTGACGGCGGTCCAGAACTCTTTGGAGACCTCGTTGTACTGGCGCTTCGTCGGGGCCGAAGGCCGCGGAACGGCGTTTTCCACCACACTGCCCCATTCTGCGACGATCGGCTGAGCTTCGGCGATCTCGGGATCGTCGTAGAGCGCGGGAATCGTCGGCAGGCGCGACTGGTTGATGGCGCGCTGCTTCTGTGCCGCTTCCGAACCCAGGTACTTGACGAGTTCGATCGCAGCTTCCTGGTTCTGCGAATATTTCGACACGGCGAGATTCCAACCGCCGAGACAGGCAGCGGACGAGCCGCCCTCGCCCGCCGGCAGCGGCACCACGTCGAATTTGCCCTTCACCGCGGAATCGTCGCCGTTGGAAAGCGCGTAGGCGTACGGCCAATTGCGCATGAAGACGGCATTGCCGGTCTGCCAGACGCCGCGCGATTCCTCTTCCTTGTAGGAAAGAACGCCTTCCGGCGCGATCGTACCGACCCAGCCCTTGGCCATGTCGATGGCGGCAGCAGCCTTTTCGTTGTTGATCGTGATCTCGCCATCCGGCGACACGATCTGTCCGCCGCCGTTCGACTTGACCCATTCCAGACCGTCACAGGTCAGCCCCTCATAGGGCGCGCCCTGGAAGACGAAGCCGTTCATCTGCGTATTGCCGGCCTCGCGCTCCTTGTCCTGGATCTCCTGGGCGATCTCGGTCAGCTCGGCCCAGGTCTTCGGCGGCTCCTTGCCGTATTTCTCCAGGAGGTCGGTTCGATAGTAGAGCGCTGGAGCATCCGTATACATCGGAAAGGCGACGAGCTTTCCGTCCACGGTCTGGGATTCGATGATCGAGGGATTGTGCTTGCCGACCTCGTCCTTCATCGCCTCCGTCAGATCGACAAAGCTCGACGCCAGCTGCGGAGCCCAGATCACGTCGGTACGATAGACGTCGATGTCCTCGTTGCCCGCCGACAGCCACAACCGGTACTGGCCGAACTGGTCGGTCGTCGAGGCCGGCATCTCTACGATCTTGACCGTGTGACCGCTTTCCTCCTCGAACGCGTCGAGCTGCATCCGGAGTTCGGAAATGTCCTTGCCGACCGCGCCGGAAACAACGGCCAGTTCAGCTGCGAAGGCATGGCCACCGGCCAGCCCGCTCGCCGCGGCCAGCGCGACGGCAATCTTGCGAAGCTTCATCGACTTCCTCCCTGGTTGTTCACATCGGGACGCATTATCGGCGCCTCCTCCCGAACATGTCCGAGAGGCCTCCATGGTGCCGTGTCCTCTTGGAAACGAAGCTAACCAAATGCTCAGGAAAGGCAAGCTTCGCCCCTTCGCCGCGACGGCTGATCCAATCTCCTTGAGAGCCAACAACACGGCCTGTTTGCTGCGACGCAATGCCGATAATACGACTTTTGATTGCATGGTACCACACTTGGCATTCCGCTGCGTTAGCGACTGGGCGAGACTTGACAGAGGACGTGAAGAGTGAAAAATTTTGTCTCAAGAAAAAAATAATTCGCACCGCAACAGCGGACGACATGGGGAGCGACGGGTGAAGCCGGATGCCAATCGGTCGCGAGGCGAAGCAGACGAGGCGAGCCTGTCGGCGCGGGCGGCCTGGCTGTACTTCTCCGGCGGCATGACCCAGGGCGAGATCGCGAAACGGCTGGGCGTGGCCAACACCAAGGCCCACCGCCTTATCGCGCGGGCATCCCGGGAAGGACTCATCCGCGTCTTCGTCGAGGCGGAAGTGGCCGAATGCGTTCGCCTCGAAGACGCGATCACCGAGCGTTTCTCCCTCTCCTTCTGCCGGGTTGCACCGGATCTCGACGAACTCGGCATGCCGCTCAACGCGCTGGGTCTGGCCGGCGCGACATTCCTGCGGAACGAGGTCGAGCGCGGCGATCACGAACTGATCGGCATCGGTCATGGGCGCACTTTGGCGGCCGCGGTGAACCGCATGCCGAATGTCGAGGCGGACAATACGCGCTTCGTCTCGGTGCTCGGCGGATTCAATCGTCGGTTTGCAGCCAATCCGTTCGATGTGATCCATCGCCTGGCGGAAAAGACAGGGGCCGACGCCTATCAGATCCCCCTGCCGCTGTTTGCCAACAGCGTCGAGGACAAGGCAGTGCTTTTGTCCCAGTCCGGCGTGGGGGAGGTCTTCGATCTCGCCTGTTCGGCGAGCCTGGTCTTTGCCGGAATTGGCAGCGTTTCGGACACGGCGTCGCTGGTCACGAACCACATGCTCGGCGCGGAAGAGATGCGACTGTTGCGAGAGAGCGGAGCCGAGGGGGAGCTGCTCGGCCACTATTTTGACGCTCACGGCAATGTGACGGCAGAGAGCTTCAGCGCCCGCGCTCTCTCGCCGGACATCGATCATCTGCGCCGCTCCACCGTGGTGGCGATCGCCGGGGGCCCGGAGAAGGTGCATCCGACGCTCGCCCTGTTGCGAAGCGGCGTCTTGAGCGGCCTCGTCATTGACGAGGCGACCGCCCGGTCCGTGCTTGAGGAGGCGACGGACGACGGCTGACTTATGAAACCGGTCGGAAGCCCGAGAAACGGGAACGGCCAAACGTGGGAGGAAATGGCATGTTCGACAAGGAAAAGGATCTGATCGACGCGCTTGCCCGCCGTCAGATCGGCCGGCGCGAGTTCATGCGCCGCGCGGGCCAGCTCGGCATCGGCGCTGCCGCGCTCTCAGGCCTGATGGGCCAGGCGATGAACCGCGCACTCGCCCAGAATGGCGACTATGACTGGAAGCAGCACCAGGGCACGACGCTGAAGCTGCTCCTGAACAAGCATCCCTATGCCGACGCCATGATCGCCAATCTCGACTCCTTCAAGGAGCTGACCGGCATGGACGTCACTTATGATGTCTTCCCCGAGGACGTCTATTTCGACAAGGTGACGGCCGCCCTGTCCTCCGGTTCGTCCGAATACGACGCGCTGATGACCGGCGCCTACATGACCTGGACCTATGGCCCGGCCGGTTGGATCGAGGACCTCAACTCCTACATCAACGATCCCTCCAAGACTGCCGCCTCCTGGGACTGGGAGGACTTCCTGCCGGGACTGCGCGCGTCGACGGCCTGGGACGGCATGCCGGGTTCGGAACTGGGCTCGGGCGACGCCAAGCAGTGGTGCCTGCCCTGGGGTTTCGAGCAGAACAACATCTCCTACAACCGGCCGATGTTCGAAAAGGCCGGCGTGGAAGCTCCGGCCGACATGCCGGCCCTGATGGCGGCCTGCGAAAAGCTCAAGGGCGCGAATGGAGACGTCTATCCGATCGGCGTGCGTGGCTCGCGGTCCTGGGCGACGATCCATCCGGGCTTCCTGTCCGGCTACGCCAATTTCGGCGAGAAAGACCTCATCAACGACGGCGGCATGCTCAAGGCCGCGATGAACACCGACGGATCCAAGGCCTTCCACCGCGACTGGGTGAAGATGATCCAGGAATTCGGCCCGAAGAACTGGTCGACCTACACCTGGTATCAGGTCGGCACGGATCTCGGCGCCGGCGCGTCGGCGATGATCTATGACGCCGACATTCTCGGCTACTTCATGAATGGCGGCGACAATGCCGAG
This sequence comes from Jiella marina, assembly GCF_024359545.1. Lineage (GTDB taxonomy): Bacteria > Pseudomonadota > Alphaproteobacteria > Rhizobiales > Rhizobiaceae > Jiella. The sequence goes on along the minus strand of NZ_JAKQZG010000004.1, from coordinate 255,177 downwards.
GCCGGCAACATCGCCTATGCCGCAATCGCGCCGAACCCTGAGGCTTCCGCCCCGACGCCGAACGTCTGGATCTGGTCGCTCGCCATGTCGAGCTTCTCCAACAACAAGGACGCGGCCTGGACCTTCATGCAGTGGGCCTCGTCGAAGGAGCATGCGCTGTTCGGCGCCCGCACCATGGATTTCGTCAATCCGGTGCGCGCCTCGGTCTGGAAGGACCAGCAGTTCCTCGACCGGATCGACGCGAAGTATCCGGGCTACATCGAGCAGTTCGAAACCTCCGCACCGGGCGCGAAGATCTACTTCACGCCGCAGCCCCTGTTCTTCGACGTCACCACCGCCTGGGCGGCGATGCTCCAGCGCATGGTGGCGAACGAGATCGGCGTCGACGAAGGACTCGACCAGCTCGCCGAGTCGATCAACGACCAGCTGAGCCAGGCCGGCCTGCAATAAGGTCGCGACACGCTCGGGCAGGCGCTGCGGATTCCGGTCCGCCGCGCCTGTCCCGGCGAGGGCGTCCTCCCGCGCCCTGAACCGTCCCCGGATGGGCACCTCCCGGGACGGTGACGCCGGTGGGAGACGGATGGCATCGACACGGACAGTGAATCTCGGCTCGGCCTCGCAGGGCCCGGCTCGCTGCACGAAAGAGCAATCATGGCAGCAATCGACCAAGCGACGCGCGCGGAACCCGCGGAGCGTCCCCTCATGCGGCGCAAGCGCCGAAACTGGCTCCCCTATCTGTTGAGCCTGCCGGCGCTGCTCGTCACGATCTGGATCCTGATCCCGTTCTTCACGGCCGTCTATTATTCGATGATGCGCTACCGGCTGAGCCTGCCGCACCTCAAGGGCTTCGTCTGGTTCGACAACTACCTGCAGTTCCTGACCGACGCGCGCTTCTGGTACACGGTCCAGGTCTCGCTGACCTACACCGTTCTCACCGTGGTCATCGAGCTCGTGCTGGGGCTCGGCATCGCCATCCTCTTGCAGCGCTCGACCCGCTTCAACAATCTCGCTGCCATGCTCCTGCTCCTACCGCTGATGGTGGCGCCGGCACTCGCAGCGCTGATGTGGAAGCTGATGACCAACCCGAATTTCGGCATCCTCAACTATTTCGTCAGCCTGATCGGGTTTTCGGATTTCCGGTGGGCCTCCGACCCGTCCTCGGCGCTGTTTACGGTCATTCTGGTCGATGTCTGGGTCTATACGCCCTTCATCATGGTGCTTCTACTCGCGGGCCTGCGCTCCCTGCCGAAACAGCCCTTCGAGGCCGCGGCGCTCGACGGGGTGCCGAAGACCTTCGTCTTCTTCCGCATCACCCTGCCCATGCTGATGCCGTACATCCTGACGGCGTCGCTCTTCCGGATGCTGGAGTCGATCCAGCAGTTCGACATCATCTACGCCATGACCCAGGGCGGACCGGGCAATACGCTCACGGTCTTCCAGGTCGAGAGCTATCTGCAGTTCTTCCAGTTCACCAATGTCGGCCGCTCGGCCGCACTCCTGATGGTGCTCTGGGCGATCACCTTCTTCCTGTCCAACGTCTTCGTGAAGAACTGGCTGCGCCTGCGCGAACGCGCCCATGGCGTGGAAGCGGAATAGAGGATCGAGACGTCATGCATCACACGACAACCGGCGAAAAGATCCTCCGCGGCGTCCTGATCACGCTGGCGCTCGTCTTCTTCCTGTTCCCGATCTTCTGGATCCTCCTGATGAGCTTCCAGACCAACGCGCAGATCCTGCGCATTCCGCCGAGCCTGTTCTTCGAGCCGACACTGATCAACTACACCTCGCTGATCACCGGCGAGTTGCAGACGGCGGCGGGCTCTCTGAAGCTCGAATTCATGCACAATCTCTGGAACTCGGTGATCCTGTCCACCGGCTCGGTGCTGATCTCGCTCCTTCTCGGCGTGCCGGCGGCCTATGCCTTCGCGCGCTACAAGTTCCGCTTTTCCGAGGACATCGCCTTCACGCTCCTGTCCTTCAAATTCGCGCCGCCGCTCCTCGTGCTCCTGCCGCTGACCCTTTATTTCCAGGCGATCGGCCTCGCCAACACCTATATCGGCCTGATCTGGGTCTATCAGTTGATCACCCTGCCGCTGATCCTGTGGATCGTGCGCGGCTATTTCGAGGACATCAGCCCGGACATCGAGCACGCCTACCGCATCGCCGGCCATTCCTGGGCGAAGACCTTCATGAAGATCTCGATCCCGCTGGCGAGGCCCGGCATCGCGGCGGCGGGGCTTCTCTCCTTCATCTTCGCCTGGAACAATTTCGTCTTCGCGCTGGTGCTGGCGTCGGCCGACAAGCAGCCGGTGACGGTCGGTGCGCTCGCCTTCGTCACGGCATCGGGCATCCAGTACGGCCAGATCGCCGCCGCCGTCGTCATCTCGATCACGCCGACGCTCGCGCTCGCCCTCTTCGCCCAGCGCTATCTGGTCGAGGGTCTGTCGCTTGGCGCGGTGAAGGGGTGACGGCGATGACCATGCTCGACCTGCAACGCGTCACCAAGCGCTACGGCAAGGATACGGTGCTCGACGACATCTCGCTCAGCGTCGACGAGGGCGAGACGGTGGCGATCTTCGGACCATCCGGCGCCGGCAAGACGGTGCTCCTCAGGCTGATCGCCGGCATGGCGGAGCCCGAGGAAGGCGCGATCCTGGTCAATGGCGAAGACCTGATCGACGTCGCGCCGGAAAACCGCGCCGTCGGCATGGCCTTCCAGAACTTCGCGCTGTTTCCGCACATGTCGGCCTTTGAGAACATCGCGAGCCCTCTCGAAGCCCGAAGGTCGACCAAGGATGCGGTCGCCGACGGGGTCCACAAGATCGCGAAGCTTCTGAAGATCGACCATGTGCTGGGCCACGCCCCGCGCGAACTCTCCAACGGCCAGAAGCAGCGCACGGCCCTCGCCCGTGCCCTGGTCGCAGCTCCGAGACTCCTTCTTCTCGACGATCCCCTGCGAAACGTCGACGCGAAGCTCCGCTTCGAGATGCGCCTCGAACTGCCGCGCCTTCTCGAAGGCTTCGGCTCGACGGTGCTCTACGTCACCCAGGACTATCGCGAGGCGATGGCGCTCGGAAATCGGATCGGCGTCCTGATCGACGGCCACTTCGTCCAGATCGGCACGCCGGAGGACATCTATCTGACGCCCACCACGATCGAGGTCGCCGAACTCTTCGGCGACCCGGTGATCAACCTCTTCGAGGGTCGCGTGGAAAAGGCTGGCGACGGCACGACAGCCGCGATCGGCGACGCGAAGCTGCCGCTTCCGACGGGCTATGAAGATCAGGTCGGCCAGCCAGTGATCTTCGGCATCCGGCCGGAGAACATCGCCAAGGCCGACGATGGCACGGCCGGAGCCATCGCGGCCAAGGTCGCCGCCCTCCTGCCCCTCAACGACCGGCTCGTGCGTCTCCTCGTTTCCGACGACGGCCACGAATTCTACACCTCACGCGATCTCGGCAGCGAAGAAGCGGTCGGCGAAGGCGCCCGCCTCTCCGTTTCGGCAGCGCCGCAGGACATCATCCTGTTCGAACGCGACAGCCGCCGCCGCATCGCGCCGGCGCGGTGAGGCGGGGGATGCTTGAGTTTCATGCGACATGCGAGGCAGAAGCGATGAGACAGGGATCGACGATCAGGTTGGGTTCTTCCGTCGCACACCCCCCTCTTTCACTTCGTGACATCTCCCCCGCAAGGGGGGAGAGTGGTGGGAGCCAATCTCGATGTCGGCCACTCTCCCCCCTTGCGGGGGAGATGCCCGGCAGGGCAGAGGGGGGTGACGCCTCAGGACGGCCTCGACGCTCGAAAAGAACCTCGCCTTCTGTCAAAAGCGGGAGGCTCCAGCGATGACGGCTGCCGTATCACTCACCGACGTCAACAAGGTCTACGCCGCCAAGGCGAAGAACCCGATCTATGCCGTCCGGGACTTCTCGATCGAGATCAAGGCGGGCGAGATCATTGCGCTTCTGGGCTCATCCGGCTGCGGCAAGACCTCGACGCTTCGCATGATCGCCGGCTTCGAGGAGGTGACGAAGGGCGCGATCCGGATCGGCGAGAAGACGATTCACACCCTGCCACCGGCGAGGCGCGGTGTCGCCATGGCGTTCGAGGGCTATTCGCTCTATCCGCCCCTGACCCTGCGGGAAAACATCGCCTTCGCGCTGAAATCGGAAAAGCTCGGCTCCGCCGAGACAAACCGGCGCGTGGAGGAGATCGCCAAACTCCTCGAACTGACCAAGCATCTCGACCGCTATCCCTCCACCGTCTCCGCGGGACAGCAGCAGCGCGCGAGCCTAGGCCGTGCGCTGGTTCGCAAGGCCGATCTCTATCTTCTGGACGAGCCGATGGGCCAGTTGGAACCGCAGCTTCGCGCGATCCTGCGCGGCCGGCTGAAGCGCTATCTGCGCGAACACGGGCTGACGGCCATTCTCGTCACCCACGACCAGACCGAAGCCAACGCACTGGCCGACCGGATCGCCGTCATGGAAGGGGGCTTCCTCCAGCAATTCGCCTCGCCGGCCGAACTGAAGGCCGCCCCGGCCAATCTCTTCGTCGGCACCTTCATCGGCGAGCCGCCGATGAACGTCTACGAGGTCGCGCCCGCGATTGCCAATGGCCGTGTGTCGTTCCGCGCGCAGGGCGAAGAACTCTTCGGCTACGAACCCGGCGCGCTGAGCGACACGGTCATGGCGCAGCTTGCGAAACAGAAATCCGTCGTAGTCGGCGTGCGGCCCGCCGACGTGGTCATGAAACCGCTCAACGGCGGCTCAGGCGCAACGGCAGAGGTCGTCTCCAACCAATGGATCGGCGATCAGACCCATCTCGAATCCGCCTTCGGTGACGGTGTGATCGTCGCGACGCTCGAAAGCCGGTTTCCGGCCAGGACCGGCGAAAAACTCTCGATCGAGGTGCCGCCCGAGAAGCTCCACGTCTTTTCCACCGAAGGCCCGGCGCTTGCCCATGGCTCGCGGCTCGCAGAACAGGGAGCGACGTGATGGCGGCGGGCACCGTTCTCATCGGCATCGACGCCGGGACGTCGGTCATCAAGTCGGTGGCGTTCGACCTCGAAGGCCGTCAGATCGCGGTCGCTTCGCGCCCCAACAGCTACGAGGCACTCTCCAATGGCGGCGTCGTCCAGGACATGGCGCGAACCTTCACCGACACGGCGGCGACGCTGAAGGAGCTTGTCGGCAAACTGCCGGGCGGGGCCGCGAGCGTCGCGGCGGTCGCGGTCACCGCCCAGGGCGACGGCACGTGGCTGTTCGACCGGGAGGGCGAGCCCGTGACGCCCGCCTGGCTCTGGCTCGATGCCCGCGCCGGCGAATTGGCCTCCGCAATGCTGAAGCGCGAGGGCTATCGGCAGCAATATGAGCGCACCGGGACCGGCGTGAATGCCTGCCAACAGAGCGTCCATCTCCTGCATATGCGGCAGAACACGCCGGAATGGCTGGAGCGCGCTGCCACCGCGTGTCACTGCAAGGACTGGCTCTATTTCAAGCTCACCGGCACGCGCGCAACCGACCCGACCGAAGCGACCTTCACCTTCGGCGACTTCCGCAGCCGGGACTACGCCGAAGACGTCATCGAAGGGTTCGGCCTCACGGACCAGCGCCATCTCATGCCGCCGATCGTCGACGGCCGCAAGGAGAGCCATCCGCTGAGCGAGGCGGCGGCCCAGGCGACTGGCCTGCTTGCCGGGACACCCGTGATCCTCGGATATGTCGACGTGGTCTGCACCGCCGTCGGCGGCGGGCTGATCTCGCGCGAGGGGGCGGCGGGCTGCTCGGTACTCGGCTCGACCGGCATGCATATGCGGCATGTCCGTTCGAGCGACGACGTCGTGCTGAACGAGGACGGCAGCGGCTATGTCATGCTCCTGCCGTCCGAACGGGCCGTCGCGCAGATGCAGTCGAACATGGCCGCGACCTTGAACATCGATTGGATGCTCGATCTTGCCGCCGGTATCCTGCGCTATGAAGGCGTCGAGCGCGGGCGGCAGGACCTCGTCACGGGCCTCGACGATCGCGTACTGGAAGGTATGCCGCTCTCGGCGCTCTATCACCCTTACATCTCCGAGGCCGGCGAACGCGGGCCCTTCATGGACCCCAACGCACGGGCAAACTTCACCGGTCTCCATGCCAACGCCGGCTTTGCCGACATGATGCGCAGCGTGCTGGAAGGCCTCGCCTTCGCCGCGCGTGATTGCTATTCGGCGACCGGGGCCTTGCCGTCCGAGATCCGCCTGACGGGTGGTGCCGCGCGGTCAAAGGCGATGCGGTCGATCCTGGCGAGCGTCCTCGACCGGCCGGTGCGCACCGTGGATATCGCCGAAGCGGGTGCGGCCGGCGCGGTGATGATCGCCCTCGTCCAGCAGGGCCATCACCCGGACATCGAGGCGGCGGCCGAAGCCTGGGTCACGCCCCGCCTGTCCGATCCGACGCCGCCGGACAGCGAGCTCGCACCCCATTACGATGCGGCCTTCGAGCTTTATCGCGACCTTCGCAAGGCGCTGCCTACCGCCTGGAAGAGGCTTTCGACCATCAAACGCGGAATGCAGACAGGATGACCTCGCTTTCGATCATCGGCGACCATTTCATGCTGCCGGAAATGTTCCGGCAAGCGGTCGAGGCGGCCTGCCCCGCCCCACCGGAGATGATTCTGCACACCCTCCCCTGGCCGGACGAGCCGATGGAGCACGGCTATGCGGTAGCCGGAATGGACGGGCTGAAGGAATATCAGGGCTCGGCTGACGCGACGGTCGAGATGATCGGCGACGCTGAACTGCTGGTCACCCATCTCGCCCCGCTGTCGCGCGCGATGTTCGAGCGACTGCCGAAGCTGAAATTCGTCGCCGTCTCCCGCGGCGGACCGGTCAATATCGACATGGCGGCCGCCCGCGACGCTGGCGTGCGGGTGGTGAACACGCCCGGACGCAACGCCTCGGCCGTCGCGGAATTCACGCTCGGCGCGATCATCGCCGAGACCCGCAACATCACCCGCGGCCATGACTCGCTGAGGGCCGATACCTGGCGCGGCGACCTCTACCGGGCCGACCGGACGGGGCGGGAACTATCTGAAATGACCGTCGGCGTGGTCGGCTATGGCGCGATCGGCACCCGCGTCGTGCGACTGCTGCGCGCCTTCGGGTGCCGCATCCTGGTCGCCGATCCCTATGTCCAGCTCTCTCGCGAGGACGCGGATGCGAGCGTCGAGCACGTGAATCTGGAGAAGCTGCTGGACGAGTCCGACGTCGTCACGCTCCACTGCAGGGTGACCGAAGAGACGACGAAGATCATGAACGCCGAGACCTTTGCCCGGATGAAGCCGGACGCGACCCTGGTCAACACGGCACGCGGACCGCTCGTCGACTATGACGCGCTGACGGAAACGCTCCAGTCCGGCCGCCTCCGCGGGGCGATGCTCGAGACCTTCGCCGTCGAGCCGGTGCCGCCGGACTGGCCGCTCCTGAAGCTGCCGAACGTCACGCTGACCCCGCACATCGCCGGCGCTTCGGTGAAGACCGTCTCCTACGCCGCCGAGCAGGCGGCCGAGGAAGTGCGCCGCTTTCTTGCGGGCGAGCCGCCCGTGAACCCGTGTTGAGCCGATCGAGGTTGTGACGATGCGCGATCTCGGAACGGTCGATCTCCTCGTCATCGGCGGCGGCGTCAACGGCGCCGGCATCGCGCGCGATGCGGTGGGCCGCGGCCTTTCCGTCGTCCTGTGCGAGAAGGACGATCTCGCCGAAGGCACGAGTTCGCGCTCGGGCAAGCTCGTCCATGGCGGCCTGCGCTATCTCGAATATTACGAATTCCGGCTGGTGCGCGAGGCGCTGTCCGAGCGTGAAGTGCTTTTGAAGGCCGCGCCTCACATCATCTGGCCGATGCGCTTCGTGCTGCCCCATTCGCCGGAGCAGCGCCCGGCGTGGCTGGTGCGGCTCGGGCTCTTCCTCTACGACCATCTGGGCGGTCGCAAGCGGCTGCCGCCGACCCGTGGGCTCGATCTGAGAACCGCTCCGGAAGGCGCCCCGATCAAGGACCGTTTCACCAAGGGTTTCGAATATTCCGACTGCTGGGTCGACGATGCCCGGCTGGTTATCCTCAACGCGCTGGACGCCGCGGAGCGGGGCGCGACGGTGCTGACCCGCACCAGCGCGATCTCCGCCCGCCGCGAGGACGGGCTCTGGCAGGCCGAACTGAAGCGGTCGGATGGGCAAACGCTCACGGTCCAGGCTCGCGGTATCGTCAATGCGGCCGGCCCCTGGGTCGACAAGGTGATCACCAGCGTGACGCGGGCGAACTCCGCCCGGCGTATCCGCTTGGTCAAGGGCAGCCACATCGTCACGCCGAAATTCTGGGAAGGCAGCCAGGCCTATCTCTTCCAGAACACCGACAAGCGGGTGATCTTCGTCAACCCCTATCAGGGCGACAAGGCGCTGATCGGGACCACCGACATCGCCTATGAGGGAGACGCCGGCGACGTCGCGATCGAGGAGAAGGAGATCGACTACCTGCTCGACGCGGTGAACCGCTACGTCAAGGTGCCGCTGACCCGCGCCGACGTGCTCCATTCCTTCTCGGGCGTGCGCCCGCTGCTCGAAGACGATGCCGACAATCCATCGGCGGTGACCCGCGACTACGTCTTCGACATTGATGCCGTCGACGGCATGCTTCCCCTGATGTCGGTCTTCGGGGGCAAGATCACCACCTATCGCGAACTCGCAGAACGCGGTCTCGCGCAATTGCAGCCCTTCTTCCCGCAGATGACCGGCGACTGGACCCACGAGGTGCCGCTTCCCGGCGGCGACATGCCGGACGCCGACTTCGAGAGCTTCGAGGCCGGCCTGCGCGCGCGCCATCCCTGGCTGCCGCGGCCGCTGTCTCGCCATTACGCGCGCCTCTACGGCACACGCACCGAAGACCTGATCGGATCGGCGACAAGCGTTGCCGGGCTTGGCCGCCTTTTCGGCGGGCAGCTCTACGGGCGGGAAATCGACTTCCTAATCGAGACGGAATGGGCCGAAACCGCCGAGGATATTCTGGAGCGGCGCACCAAGCACGGCCTGGTGCTATCGCTGCAGCAGAAGCAGGACGTCGCAAGCTACGTGGCGGAGCGGCACGCGCTTGCAGCCGAATGACCGGACGCCATACGGAGAAGTATGATGGACGATGCCAAGGCCGGAGTCTTCGCCAGCAAGTTTGACGCACTCAAGCGCCTTTCGGCCGAACTCGGCCGCGATCCCACCCGCACCCAGGCCGCCGGCGGCAATACGTCCCTGAAGCATGACGGAATAATGTGGACAAAGGCCTCCGGCACCTGGCTGGCGGAAGCCGAGCAGCGCGACATCTTCGTCCCCGTGAGGATCGATCCGCTTCTGGACGCGCTTCACGCCGGCGATCCGCGCGCCGAAAAGGGCACGGATTTCATCGCGACCGAACTCTCGTCCACCTGCTTGCGCCCGTCGATCGAGACCACGGTCCATGCCGTGTTTCCGCAGGCGGTGGTTCTGCATATCCATTGTGTCAACACGATCGCGGCGGCAGTGCGCCGGGAGGGCGAGGCGGTTCTGCGAGCGATGCTGGGCAAGGCCGGGCTGGCGGAGCGTTTCGCCTATATCCCCTATTGCCGGCCTGGCGTGCCGCTGGCCCACGAAATCGAGAAGGTCACGGGACAGCAGACGGATATCGTCGTTCTGGAAAATCACGGGCTGATCGTTGCCGGGAACAGCGTCTCGGATGCGAGCGCGCTATTGGACGCAGTTATCGCAGCCATCGCCCACCAACCCCGCGACATCGGCGCAGAAGCTGACATCGCGGCATTGGCAAGGCTTGCCGAAGGCACGGGTTATCGCCTGCCGGGCGCAAAGGCGGTCCATCATCTCGCGCGCGACTCGGCCTCGCTGCGCGTCGCCACGGCCGGCGCCCTTTATCCGGACCATGTGATCTTCCTCGGCGAGGAGGTCGCCGCGATCGAGCCGACGGACGACGCCATGCGAAGCTTCCTCGCTGGCAGCAATGCCGGATGCGACAGCCTGCCGCCCTTGCTCCTGGTCAAAGGGCTCGGCGTCCTCGTTCGCGAGACGCTGACCGCCAGCGGCGAGGCGCTGGTCGGCTGCCTGTCCGATGTCGCCGCACGCATACCGGCCGATGCGCCGCTGAAACCGCTGACGGCCGAGGAGATCTACGCCCTCACCCATTGGGAGGCCGAAAGCTACCGGCAGTCGCTCGACCGCAAGGCCGCCGCGCAATGACTCCATCCGCTGCACCCGCCGTCGCGATCGGCATCGATGTCGGCACATCGGGCGCGCGCGTTGCTGCGCTTGCCGCGGACGGTGAACTGATCGCAAGCTTCGCCGAACGTTACGGCGCAGCCGCCGACAAGGCTGAGCCCACCGTCTGGTGGCAGGCGGTCTCCCGCTGTCTCGATCAACTCGCAGGGGCCATCTCCCTCGAGTCGGTTCGGACACTGGCGGTCGACGGGACGTCTGGCACCATGCTCGGCCTCGATGAGGATGGTCGGCCGGTGGCCCGGCCGCTCCTCTACAACGAGCCCTGCCCCGACGTTGCGATCATCGCCGCGGTCGATGAAGCCGCTCCTGCCGACAGCCCGGCCCGGGGATCGAGTTCAGCGCTCGCCCCGGCGGTTCATATTGCCCGCCAGCCCGGCGTCGCACGCGTCGTGCATCAGGCGGACTGGATCGCCGCGATGATCACAGGCGGCACAGCGGTCAGCGACGCCAACAACGCGTTGAAGACCGGTTATGACCCGGTCGCGGAAGCCTGGCCGGAGTGGATCGCCGGTGCCGGCATGGACGTCGACGAACTTCCCGCAGTCGTGCTTCCCGGCTCGGCCATCGGTCCGCTGGGGGGCCAAGCCAAACAGCGCTTCGGCCTGCCCGCCGAGGCGATGCTCTGCGGCGGCACGACGGACGGCTGCGCTTCCTTCCTCGCTACCGGTGCGGATCGGCCCGGAGACGCGGTAACGGCGCTTGGCTCGACGCTGGTCCTCAAGCTTCTCTCCGACAGACCGATCAACGCGCCGCAATACGGGATCTACAGCCACCGGATCGGCGACATGTGGCTCGCCGGCGGCGCCTCGAACACCGGCGGCGCCGTGCTGGCCGCGCATTTCGATGCGAAGACCATCGAAGCACTGACGCCGCAGCTCGATCCCGACACGCCGACCGGGCTCGACTATTATCCGCTCGTGAAACCCGGGGAGCGCTTTCCAATCAACGATCCCGAGCTGCCACCCCGGCTCGATCCGCGCCCCGAAGATGATGCGCGTTTCCTCCAGGCGCTGCTCGAAGGCATCGCCGCCGTCGAGGCGCTTGGCTATCGCCGTCTGTCGGAAATCGGCGCGCCGCCGCTCGCCAGCGTCCGCTCGGTCGGTGGCGGCGCGAACAACCCGGCCTTCACCCGCATTCGGGAAAAGGCGCTGGGCGTGCCCTTCCTGCCCGCGCTTTCCACGGAAGCCGCCGTCGGGACGGCCCGGCTTGCGCTGCGAGCCCTTAAGCGCTGAGACAGCGGATCGGGTATCAGACCGTCAGGTGCTTGCGCACCGCCGGGTCGTCGAGCCCTTCGGCCGGGCCGTCGAAGACGATCTCGCCACGGTCCATGACATAGACCTTGTCGGCGAGTTCCCGACAGAAATCGAGGTATTGCTCGACGAGCAGGATCGCGAGGCCGGACTGATCCTTCAGGAAGCGGATCGCGCGGCCGATGTCCTTGATGATCGAGGGCTGGATGCCTTCGGTCGGCTCGTCGAGGACGAGGAGTTGCGGGCGCGTCACCAGTGCCCGGCCGATCGCCAATTGCTGCTGCTGGCCGCCCGACAGGTCGCCACCGCGCCGCGACAGCATGTCCTTCAGGACCGGAAACAATTCGAAGACATGATCGGGGATCGAGCGATCCGCCACTTTCAGAGGCGCATAGCCGGTCTGGAGGTTTTCCTTGACCGTCAGGAGCGGAAAGATCTCGCGGCCCTGGGGCACGAAGCCGATCCCACGCCGGGCGCGATTGTAGGGCGCCTCGCGCCCGAGCACGTGCCCGTCAAGCACGATCTCGCCGCGCTTGATCGGCTGCTGGCCGACGATCGCCCGCAAGAGCGAGGTCTTGCCCACGCCGTTGCGACCGAGAACGCAGGTGATCTGGCCCTTCTCGGCCCCCAGCGAGACGTCCCGGAGCGCCTGCGCCGCACCGTAATAGAGATCGACATTGGAGACTGTCAGCACGTTGACACTCCATATTTTTTCTTCACCCTATTTCTTGCACAAAAATCGGATTTGGAGAAAGAAATGGACAAGCGTTTTATCGACTTAATGACAGCACGCGCCGAGGAATTCGCGTCAACGGGCCGAACCCAAATCACAAAATGGGAACTTCTACTCTGGCACGACCAGCAACACCTATCAAAAAACGTGTGGCGGAACATATTATCTAACATTCAATCAGCCAAACCGGGTTCAAAGCCAAAGATATTTGAGTCATGGGGCACTTACTATCTCTACGATGAAAATTGGGCAAGTAATTTGACAGACTGGGCAGCCTAACGCCCCAGATACACCTCGATCACCTTCGGATCGGCGGAGACCTGATCGAGCGGCCCTTCCGCGAGGACGGAGCCTTCGTGCAGGCAGGTGACCTTCACGCCGAGTTCGCGCACGAAGCTCATGTCGTGTTCGACGACGACGACGGAGCGGGTCCGGGCGATCTCGCGCAGAAGCCGCGCGGTCTCTTCCGTCTCGGCATCGGTCATGCCGGCGACGGGCTCGTCGACCAGGAGAAGCTCCGGGTCCTGGGCGAGCAGCATGCCGATCTCCAGCCATTGCTTCTGGCCGTGGCTGAGGCTCGCCGCCAGGAGCTTGCGCTTTTCCGTCAGCCGCGTCGTCTCCAGGATCGCGTCGATCCGGTCGCGCTCGGCCTGATCCTTGCGGTGGAACAGCGCTTCCAGGACGGAGCGCGGTCCGGCGAGCGACAGGCGGATATTGTCCTCCACCGTATGGCTTTCGAAGACCGTCGGTTTCTGGAACTTCCGGCCGATGCCCATGGAGGCGATGGCCGCCTCGTCGTGATGGGTGAGATCCACGTCGCCATTGAAGAAGACCTCGCCGGAATCCGGCCGGGTCTTGCCGGTGATGATGTCCATCATCGTGGTCTTGCCGGCGCCGTTCGGCCCGATGATCGCGCGCATCTCGCCCCTGGCGACGACGAGCGAGAGTTTGTTGATCGCCTTGAAGCCGTCGAAACTCTTGTTGACGCCGTCGAGATAGAGGAGCGTGTCGCGCCGCGCATGCCCGCTCGCCTCCTTGGCGAGCCGCTGCTCCCGCAGCTTCGTCGCATAGGGATGCGGCGAGACGACCGGTTCTTCGATTGGGGCCAGCGCTGCTTCCGCTTGCGGCGGAGCGCTTTCGGGACTCGCAGGCGCAGCGGCCGGTCGGCGCTCGCCATGCCCTTCCGCGTCGGTCCGGGGCGTCTGCTCTTCCCTCACACCCTGCGGTTCGAAAAGCGCCTGGACTTCGTCCTGCGGCTTTCGGTTGGTCACATCTGCCTCCGCCATGGCCGTCACTCCGCCGGGCTGGCGAGCGGCTGGCCCTCGCCATCGTCGGATTCGCCCTTTTCTTCGCGGCTTGCCCGGCGCCGGGAGCGCCACGTTTCCCAGCCATAGTCGATGGTGCCGATGATCCCGCGCGGCAGGAGGAGGGTCACGAAGACGAACAGCCCGCCGAGGAAGAACAGCCAGAATTCCGGTGCGACGGCGGTGAAATAGGTCTTGCCGTAATTGACGAGAAGCGCGCCGATGACCGGGCCGAGCAAGGTGCCGCGCCCGCCGACCGCCGCCCAGACGACGATCTCGATGGAGTTGACGGGGGCGAACTCGCCCGGATTGATGATGCCGACCTGCGGCACGTAGAGCGCGCCGGCGATCCCCGCCATGACGGCCGAGACCGTGAAGGCGAAAAGCTTCACATATTCCGGACGCCAGCCAATGAAGCGGGTGCGGCTCTCGGCGTCGCGCACGGCGACCATCAGCTTGCCGAGCTTGGAGCGGGTGATCCAGCCGACGATGAGAACAGCGATCGCCAGCGCGATGCAGCTTGCCGCGAAAAGCCCCGCGCGGGTGGAATCCGCCTGGATCGGAAAGCCCAGAATGTCCTTGAAGTCGGTCAGGCCGTTGTTGCCGCCGAAACCCATGTCGTTCCGGAAGAAGGCGAGCAGCAGCGCATAGGTCATCGCCTGGGTAATGATCGAGAGATAGACGCCGGTGACGCGCGAGCGGAAGGCGAAATAGCCGAAGACGAAGCCGAGCAGGCCCGGCACCAGCATGACCATGATGGCGGCGAACCAGAACTGGTCGAAGCCGTACCAGTACCAGGGCAGTTCCTTCCAGTTCAGGAACACCATGAAATCAGGCAGTTCAGGATTGCCGTAGACGCCCCGCGCGCCGATCTGGCGCATCAGATACATGCCCATCGCATAGCCGCCGAGCGCGAAGAATGCGCCATGGCCGAGCGAGAGAATGCCGACATAGCCCCACACGAGGTCCAGCGCGAGCGCCAGCAGCGCGTAGCAGACATATTTGCCGAGCAGCGGCACCATGTAGGACGGCACGTGCAGCGGATGGCTCGGCGACAAATACAGATTGGCCATGGGCACGAGGACCGCGGCCAGCAGCAGAGCGGCAATGAGGATCCAGACGCGCGGGCCCAGGAAGCGAGCGAGGAGCACTTAGAGATTCCTCCAGGCCGAGGCCATTGGCATTCGAGGATGAGTGATTGTCAGGAAATCCGTCCTCATGCGTCGACGAACCTCCCCTTCTGGGCAAAGAGGCCGCGCGGGCGCTTCTGGATGAACAGGATGATCAGGACGAGGACCACGATCTTGCCGAGAACCGCACCGGCATAGGGTTCGAGAAACTTGTTGAGGATGCCGAGCGACATCGCGCCGACCAGCGTGCCCCAAAGATTGCCCACTCCGCCGAAGACGACGACCATGAAGCTGTCGATGATGTAGCCCTGCCCGAGATTGGGCGAGACGTTGTCGACCTGGGACAGCGCCACGCCTGCAATGCCGGCGATTCCCGAGCCGAGCGCGAAGGTCATCGCGTCGACCCAGGGGGTGCGGATGCCCATTGCCGAGGCCATCGAGCGGTTCTGGGTAACGGCTCGCATCTGCAGGCCGAGCGGCGTCTTGTTGAGAACGATGAGGAGCGCCGCGAAGACCGCGAGCGCGAAGATGATGATCCAGAGCCGGTTCCACGTGACCGACATCAGGCCGATATCGAAGGCGCCGGACATCCAGTCGGGATTGCCGACCTCGCGATTGCTCGGCCCGAAGATCGTGCGCACCGCCTGCTGCAGGATCAGCGATACGCCAAAGGTCGCCAACAGTGTTTCGAGGGGCCGCCCATAGAGAAAGCGGATCAGGCCGCGCTCCATGACGAGGCCGACCGTCCCCGACACAAGGAAGGCGAGCGGCAGCGCGATGAGCAGCGACCATTCGAACAGGCCGGGCGCGCTGGTGCGGATGAACTCCTGCACCACGAAGGTCGTGTAGGCGCCGAGCATGACCATTTCGCCATGGGCCATGTTGATCACGCCCATGACGCCGAAGGTGATGGCGAGGCCGATCGCGGCCAGAAGGAGGACGGAGCCCAGCGACAGGCCGTACCAGATGTTCTGGGCCTGGTTCCAGAAAGCGATGTTGTTCTCGATCGCCGCGATCGCCGCGATCGCCGCGGTCCTGGCCGCCTGATCCTCGGTGGAATTGGCGAAACGGTTCAGCATCGTCAGGGATTCGCGGTCGCCGCGATTGGCGAGGACCTGGGCCGCTTCCGCCTTTTCTGGCGCCGGACGGTCGGAGGCGAGCACGGCGGCCGCGCGGGCCTCCTGCATGCGGATCAGGACGTCGGCATTGGATTCCGCCTCGATCGCCGCGTCCAGCGGCTCGATCATTTCCGGATCGGCCTCGGAAAACAGCGTCTCGGCCGCCCGCATGCGCTGGGCCGGGTTTTCCGCGCGCAGGGTCAGGCTGCCGAGCGCCGTAGTCACCGCGTTGCGGATGGAATTCTTGACGCGAACCTTCGACATGTCGCCACGGGGCTCACTGCCGGCCGGTTCTCCGGTCAAAGGGTCGAGAAGATCGTAATTGTCGCCGTTGCGCTCGGCGATGAAGACGGCCTCGTCGCTTTCGCGCCAGTAGAGATCGCCCTCACGCAGCGCCCTAAGGGCCCGAGCCACGCGCGCGTCGCCTGTCGCGGCAAGTTCGGAAATGACCGCTTCGGTCTCGTCGTAGCTCTGCTTGCCGCCGAATTTCTGGATGGTCGCGGCTGGATCGCTCTCCTGAGCATGAACCGGCGCAACCGAAATCGCGCTGAATAGAAACGTCAGGGCGGCCAGAAGCCAGCGTATCGAAGGGGTCATGTGGCTTTCATCTCGGACGTATCGGCAAAGGCCGAAGCTCCGGCCTTATCTCGTCTCCGGCGGGGCGGCCCGAAGGCCGCCCCGCCGGCTCTGCTTGGGAGGCAGGATAGTCAGGTTCGGCAGGAGCAGGCAGGCGTGTTACCGGCTGCTTCCCGCAGCAGTTCTTCAGTTGGCGGCCTCTTCCGCCATGGCGGTATCACCCAGGCACTTTTCGGCCTCTGTGTCGTAATTGCCGCATTTCAGCTCGACCCAGTCGGCCTTGAGCTTCGCCGATTCCGGCAGGAAATCCGACCAGGCGTCGCCCGGCACCAGATCCTCGGTCTCGGAGACCACGTCGAACTGGCCCTCGTCGTTGATCTCGCCGATCAGGACCGGCTTGGTGATGTGATGGTTCGGAAGCATCACGGAGGTGCCGCCCGTGAGGTTCGGAACCTCGGTGCCCGGCAGCGCGGCGATGACTTCGTCGGGATCGGTGGTGCCGGCCTCCTCGACCGCCTTCACCCACATGTTGAAGCCGATGTAATGGGCTTCCATCGGATCGTTGGTGACGCGGTCCTCATTGCCGATGAACTCGTGCCACTTGGCGATGAAGTCCTCGTTCTCCGGCGTATCGACGGACATGAAGTAGTTCCAGGCCGCGAGATGACCGACCAACGGCGCGGTGTCGATACCGGCCAGCTCTTCCTCACCGACCGAGAAGGCGACGACCGGGATGTCCGTGGCCTCGATGCCCTGATTGCCGAGCTCCTTGTAGAACGGCACGTTCGCGTCACCATTGATCGTGGAGACAACGGCGGTCTTCTTGCCGGTGGAGCCGAACTCCTTGATGCGGGAGACTTCGGTCTGCCAGTCGGAGAAGCCGAAGGGCGTGTAGTTGATGATGATGTCCTCGTCGGCGACGCCCTTGTCCTTGAGATACTGCTCGAGGATCTTGTTGGTCGTGCGCGGATAGACGTAGTCGGTGCCTTCGAGCACCCAGCGCTCCACGCCTTCGTCGATCAGATAGTCGACGGCGGGGATCGCCTGCTGGTTCGGGGCGGCCCCGGTGTAGAAGACGTTGCGCTCGGACTCCTCGCCTTCGTACTGGACCGGGTAGAAGAGGATCGAGTTCAGCTCCTTGAACACCGGCAGCACGGACTTGCGCGACACCGAGGTCCAGCAGCCGAAGACCACAGCGACCTCTTCCTGGCTGATCAGCTCGCGGGCCTTTTCGGCAAACAGCGGCCAGTCGGAGGCCGGGTCGACGACGACCGGCTCGAGCGGCCGGCCAAGCACGCCGCCCTTCTTGTTCTGCTCCTCGATCAGCATCAGCATGGCGTCCTTGAGCGTCGTCTCGGAGATCGCCATGGTGCCGGACAGGGAATGAAGGATGCCGACCTTGATCGGTTCGCCACTCGGCTCCTGCGCGCTCGCTCCCGTGACACCCATCACGACCATCGCGGCCGCGGCGGCTGTCCGCTGCATCCAAGTAACGGCTGATTTCATATCGTCTCTCCAGTCGGTTTACCCCGGATTGCCCGGGCCCGAACCAACGGGAGCAAAGCCTGTGCCAAGACGCCCTTCCAGAGACCGATCGCGAGGCTCGCTCCACTCTCAATGCGGCAGGGAAAGGCGAAAACCCGACGCAGCGGCATGCTAGCGGGATGAAATCTGCAAGCCAGTCACTGCGAGAAAAGCGTCCGAAATGACTGTTTTTTGATCACTCGACTAAAAAATCGCCATTTGCCGAACGATTGACCTCAACCGCACTGATCGCGCCACGTCACCGTCATGGTCCCCGACCTGGTCGCCCCTTGCCTGCGGCAATTTTGCCGAGGCGGCTGAGAAGTTTGCGAGCAACTCCGAGTGCGTGAGCGGATTCCTCCAGACCATGTGCCCCGAGAGGACACGATCATCAGAGGAAAATGAAATGCCCAGCAAAACGACAGCCGCTCTGTTTGCCACCCTTCTCCTTACCGCTCCGGTCGGCCTTGCGGCCTGCGACGGCGAGGTGGAGCGTGACGAGGTCGGGAGCGGCGACGGGCCGACCGGTGGCACCGGCTCATCCACGGCCGGTCAGGACGATCTGCCCGAAAATTCCGCCCAGTCACCGTTCGATGCCGGAGACTCCGCCTCGGAGACCACAGACGATCCCGCCGGCACGGTGGATCCGGAAGACTGACGGAGGCCTCCGCGCGATCAAACGTCTGGCGGCGTCATCACCGTCAGCGTGATCCAATGGGCCGTGAGGGCGGGCTTGACGGCGCGCTCGATTTCCACTGCGACGTCCCAGGCGGTCTGCAGGCTGACGGCACGCTCGGTCAGCCCGACCATCGTGAACCGTCCGCGTACTCTCGTGCCCGCCTTCACCGGGTTGAGGAACCGGACCTTGTCGAACCCGTAATTCATGCCCATCCGGGTTCCTTCGACACCTGGAATCGCTTCATAGGCGAGGGTTGAGAGAAGCGAGAGCGTCAGGAAGCCGTGAGCGATCGTGCCGCCATAGGGCGTTTCCGCCCTGGCGCGATCCGGCTCGACATGGATGAATTGATGGTCGTGTGTCGCAACCGCGAAACGATCGATCATGGTCTGATCGACGGTGAGCCAGGGCGAAAGAAAGGGTTCGCCCTCCAGATGCGCCCGATAATCGGCGAGCGGCACCATTCGCTCGCGCAGCAGCGCTTCCGTTTCGGCCACCGATGTGAGGGCCATCCTGCCTCCTGAAGACTCTTTCGCATGTTTTCGATCGCGATCGCGCCCGTGTCGCGGCAACATCGCGCATTACGGCCGACCATATAGGCTCCAGGGCCTCGCCAAGAAAGCAGAAAGGCGTCACCACCGGCGCAATACATGACGAAAGCATCACTTGACAGATTGGCGCGTCCGCCGCTTCTGCCTGGCCAAAGGGAGACGCGGATGACGCTCAAGCGAGGCTTGCGGAACATCGCGCTATCTGCAACGGCGCTGGTTGTTTGCGGAGGTGCCTATCTGGGGGTGGAACACCTCACAGGAAACATCCACCAGGTGGTGGCCGGGGAACTCTACCGATCGGGCACCCTGAGCGCAGGATCGCTGGAAACCCTCGTGAAGAGCGAGGGCATAAAGACGATCATCAATCTGCGCGGTGAGCATCCGGACCGTGATTGGTGGCGGGCGGAAAGCGCTATTGCCGAGGCGAACGGCATCGAACTCGTCAATTTCTCGTGGTCGGCGAGCAAGGAACTCGATGACGAAGAGATCGCCTCCTATTTCGAAACCCTGGACGAAGCCAGGACACCGATCCTGATCCATTGCATGTCCGGGTCGGATCGATCAGGCCTCGCGGCCGCCCTCTATCTCGCCCATCGGCACCACGCGGATGAAGAGACGGCGGAAGGACAGCTCTCGATCGTCTACGGCCATTTCGGCCTGCCCTTCTTTCCCGCCGCCCCGATGGACGCGACCTTCGAGCGCCTGGAACCGTCGCTCGGCTATCACGACTCCTGAGCCGCGCATCTCACAACGCCGATGCTCTCACCGGGTCTGGACAGACGCACGTCTCGAGACATCACCCGGTCACGCCGGCTGTTCGCCGACATATTTCGGGATCGCGCCGCTTCTGAGCTTCGACACGTAGCTCGTCATCTCCCGCTTCACGATCGGCATCAGGAAATAGCAGCCGATGATGTTGAAGATCGCCATGGCAAAGAGCGAGGCGTCGGAGAAGTCGAGCACCGAACCCAGGCTGATCGCAGCACCGACGATCACGAAGAAGCAGAACAGAAGCTTGAAGAAGAGTTCGGACGACGGGTTGTCGCCGAAGAGGAAAAGCCACGCCTTCAGCCCGTAATAGGACCAGGAGATCATGGTCGAGAAGGCGAAGAGGACGACGGCGACCGCCAGGACATAAGGAAACCAGCTGATCCGCGACCCGAAGGCTGCCGAGGTCAGTTCGACGCCGGTCAGACCGCCTTCCGTTGCAATGCGTCCGGCCGCCTCGTCCCAGACATAGAGACCGGTCGTCGGATCCTGCTGCAGGACGCCGGAGATGGTGATGACGAGCGCCGTCGCCGTACAGATGACCACCGTGTCGATGAAAGGCTCCAACATGGAGACGAAACCTTCCGTGACGGGGTGCTTGGTCTGCACGGCGGAGTGCGCGATCGCGGCCGAGCCGATGCCGGCTTCGTTGGAGAAGGTCGCGCGTCTCAACCCCTGGATCAGTGCGCCGATCAAGCCGCCGGCGACGCCGAGGCCGGTGAAGGCGCCTTCGAAGATCTCAGCGAAGGCTGCCCCGACATGGTCGATATTGGCGATGATGACGATCAGCGCCGCGAGAAGATAGAGGATGCCCATGAAGGGCACGAGCTTTTCCGTCACCCGAGCGATCGACTTGATGCCGCCGATGATGACGAGAAACACGATCGCTGCCATGATCACGCCGGTGATCCAGCCGCGGCCGTTGAGAAAGCTCTCCTCGCCGCCGGTGATGACGACGAGCTGGGCGTGGGCCTGGTTCGCCTGGAACATGTTGCCGCCGCCCCAGGAGGCGAGGACGCAGCAGATCGCAAAGCCGATCGCCAGCCCCTTGCCGAGGCCCGGCTTGCCGATCTCGGCCATGCCTTTTTTAAGGTAATGCATCGGTCCGCCGGAGACCCGCCCGTCAGGGTGTTCCTCGCGATATTTCACGCCAAGCGTACATTCGGTGAATTTGGAGGCCATGCCGAAGAGGCCGGACAGGATCATCCAGAAGGTCGCGCCCGGTCCGCCCACGGCGATCGCCACGCCGACGCCGGCAATGTTTCCGAGCCCCACCGTGCCGGAAACCGCCGTCGCCAGGGCCTGAAAATGCGTGACCTCCCCCGCCGCATCAGGCGAGGTGTAGTGGCCGCGCACGAGCTGGATCGCGTGCGGCACCATGCGGAACTGAACGAAGCCGAAATAGAAGGTGAAGATCACCGCCGCGGTGATCAGCCAGAGCACGATCCATGGCAGGTTCGTCCCCGGCAGCGAGGCGAAGATGAAGTTGACGAAGGGGCTCGTCACCGGCGCGACGATGGAATCGATCCACTGATCGATCGAGGCTCCGCCGCCTTCCTCCGCCTCCTGTGCCCAGGCCGGCAGGGCGTGGGCTGTCGTCATCAGGGCCGGGAGGAGGAAGGCTGCTCTAAATCGCATGGACGGGTCCCCTGGACGAAAACTCTGATAAAACAGGATCGGAAAATTCAGATTCCGGGTGGCGGTCCCCGCTCAGGGCACGATCACGGTCGGAACGGGCGCTGCCTGGGCAAGGCCCAGCGTGACGCTGCCGAAGATCTTGTTCTCGATGCTGGACTTGCCCGATCTGCCGACGAAGATCAGCGAGGCCTGGCGGGTCTTCGCGACCTCCAGGATCAGTTCCGTCGGCGAACCGAAACGGATCTCGCAATCCACCGAAAGACCGCCGCCCTTCAGCTCCGCGACCAGCGGATCGAGCAATGTGCTTCTGGCACGTTCAAGCTCTTCACGGCGCCGCATCTTGCGTTCTTCCAGTTCCTGCGGCGTCAGAAAGCTGTAGGGAGACCAGTGAAGGACGTGGACAATGTGGAGGCTGGCACCGCTGGCCTTGGCGCGAACGGCCGCATAATCGACGACGTCCCGATCCACGCCATCGTAAGCGACGATGAAAAGCTCGTTTGCCATGGCTCACCCGTCGATCGCGCCGGTCGACGCCGAGAAGGTTAGCCGACCCATCAATATTGCTTACGCTATCATCAGTTTCGTAGATGGCAACCAAAATATGCACCGGGTGCGCTGGCACGCTCGCAGCCGCCTTCAGGCTCGGCGTAGCCGATGGGGAGTTTCAGTTGGACGCCTGTGTCGCGTTTCCGGTCTCAAGCCGCTCGCCGCTCAGGCTATCGATGCCCCATCGAATGCCCGCCCAGATGCGCTCGTGCAGCATGTAGGTGAGAAATCCGAGGCCACAGGACGCCAGGGCCAATCCGCCGCCTGAGAGGAAAGAGCCGGTGAAGGCGTAGCCCAGAAGCGAGGTGCTGACGAGGCCGAGCGACTGCCAGGACAGAGCTTTGGCCAGACTTCTGACGCGCGATTCCATGGGGAAGAGACTCCGAATGTGCCGCCGGGCTCGCGCCGAGAAGAGGCGCGGCCCGATCTCTCGTAGAAAGAAGGAATGCGATGGGCTGCCGGCGGGTGCCAGGCGATCGCAGGACCGCTCTACGCCGAAGAGCGACCCGCGGCGATTCCCAAAATTCTCTTGAAAAAATCCGAAAATGCAGACATTCAAATCAGATGATGATTTTTATCACGATATGATGGATAAGCGCGATCGATCCCGCCTGTTTCGCGACCGTCTTGCCCGGGCGATGCAGGCCGCCGACATGTCGAAAAGCGCTCTCGCCCGCGCGGCGGGGGTCGATCGTTCCACGGTCTCGCTGGTGTTTTCGACAGATGATGGGCGGCTGCCCAACGCCCAGTTCGCGGCCGAATGCGCGGCCGCCCTCGGCGTCTCCTGCGACTGGCTCCTCGGCCTGACCGACCGGCACGAGCGCAGCGCCGACATGCTGGAGGCGGCGATCCGACTGCAGGAGGCCGCCCGCGCGCCTTCGGACGCCTCGATCTTCCGCTGGCACGAGGAAGCGCGCGGCTACAAGATCCGCCACGTCCCGGCGACCCTGCCCGACATGCTGAAACTGGAATCGGTGCTGCGGTTCGAATATGGCGACTTCGTCGGCCGCACCACCGATCAGGCGATCGCCGACATGCGCGACCGCCTCGCTTATCTGCGCGCGCCCGACACCGATTACGAGATTGCCGTACCGCTCGACACGCTGGAAGCCTTTGCAGCCGGCGAAGGATACTGGCGCGGTCTTCCCGCGAGCGAGCGGCGCGCACAGCTGGAGCGCCTCGCCCGGCTCACCGAGGAACTCTACCCTTCGCTCCGGCTCTATCTCTTCGACCGCAAGAAGGTGTTCTCGGCGCCGCTCACCGTGTTCGGCCCCTTGCAGGCGACGGTCTATGTGGGGCGCTTCTACATGATCTTCCGCGAGCGCCGGCAGGTCCTCGAACTCACCCGGCATTTCGACGGGCTGGTGCGCGAGGCCGATTTCGAAGCCAAGCACACGCCGCGCTTCATCGAGGGATTGATCGGAGACTGACGCTATCGGCGGATTGCAGACGACCTAAACTCAAAGCGCCAGTTTGAAGCCGAGATGCGATTGGGCAAAGCCCAGCTTCGAATAAAAGCGGTGGCTGTCGACCCGCTCCGCGTTCGACGAGAGCTGCACGAGATGGCAACCCCGATCCCGGCAAGCGTCAACGGCCCAGCGGATCAATTCGCTGCCATGGCCGAGGCCGCGCAGCTTCGACGCAATGCGGACCGCCTCGATCTGGCCGATCCAGGCGCCCTTGTAGCTGAGGCCGGGAATGAAGGTGATCTGCAACGTGCCGACAATCTCGCTCTTGATCAGGGCCACCACCAGAAGCTGGTTCGGATCGGCAGAGACGACCTCGAATGCCTTTTCGTAGGCGAGATCGAGAGGCAGGCTCGCATCCTCACGCGCCTGACCGCGCATGTCGTCAGCCAGCATCGCGACGATGGCCGACAGGTCGGCCCAGGTGGCCGAACGGATATCGAGAATGGGCATGGCGGTGTGGGCGGGCAGATGCAGATCGAAAGGTCGCCGACCGGTAGCCCGCTCTGCCCCGCAAGACAAGCACGCTGATGCTACCGGCGGCCAGCCGACCGGGCGCGGATGCCCGGCCGGACAGTGATCAGTTCTGCACGGCCTGGACCGACCCTCCATCGACCCGCATGTTCGAGCCGTTGATGAAGGAGCCTCGCTCCGACACGATCAGCGCGATCGCCGCCGCGACCTCGTCGGGCTGACCGCGGCGCTTCTGCACGATGCCGGGACGCTCCTCCTCGAGGAAGCTCTTCACCGCCTCTTCGAAGGACACGCCCAACTTCTCGGCCCGCTGCCTCATCATGCCGTCGGTCATGTCGGTCTCGATAAATGCCGGCGCGACGGTGTTGCAGAGAATGCCGTACTCGGCCTCCTTGTAGGAGAGGTTCTTGACGAAGGCAGACAGCGCCGCCTTGGCGGTGTTGTAGGTCGCCTCCTCCCAGTAGGGCTGGACGGTGTTCTCCGACGTGATGCAGACGAAGCGGCCCCAGCCCTTCTCGCGCATGCCGGGGAATGTCGCCCGGGCGAGGCGCACGGCGGACATGAAGTCGATTTCCCAGGCTTCGACGTAATCCTCGTCGCTGACCTCGAGCGGATCGCCCTTGGCACCGGTGACACCCGCGGTGTGGATGACAATGTCGATCGAGCCGAACTTGTCGCGTCCGGCCTTGGCCATCGCATCGACCGCCGCCTGCTTGGTGACGTCGGCCTCGACGCAGATCACCTCGGCGGGCAGCTCCTTCACCTGCTCCTTGAGTTCGTCGATGCGAAGGTCGCTGAGAACCAGCTTGCAGCCCTCCTCTGCCAGGATCTTCGCCGTGGCAAACCCGATCCCGTCGGTGGCGCCGGTAATCAGCGCCACGCGATCCTTGATCTTCAAATCCATGGATTGGTCCCTTCTGAAACGGATTGTCGATTCTGCGCTGACAACGGCGGCGCTCGGCATAGGTTGCCCCTCGACGATCGCGACAAGAAGACACTGCCCCGATGCCCGACTACGACTTTTCGAGCCCGCGCCTGTTCGTTCCCGAGGACCTTCGGCCGGGCAGCCAGATTCCCCTTGCCCCGCCCCAGACGAACTATCTGTTCAACGTCATGCGGCTTTCAGAGGGCGCGCGCGTCCTCGCCTTCAACGGCCGCGACGGGGAATGGCAGACAAGGCTCGAACGTCCGGCCAAGAAGAAGGGGGCACTGACGCCGCAAACGCAGGTCCGGCCGCAAACGGCGGCGCCGCAGCTTCACTATCTCTTCGCGCCGCTGAAGCACGCACGGCTCGACTACATGGTGCAGAAGGCCGTCGAGATGGGCGCCGGCGTGTTGCAGCCGGTGATGACCCAGCACGTCCAGGCAAGCCGGCTCAATCTGGAACGCATGCGCTCGAACGCCATCGAGGCGGCCGAGCAATGCGGCATCCTCACAATCCCCGAATGCCGCGAGCCGATGAAGTTCGACACCATGCTGGAAACCTATCGCGGCGACCGGCAAGTGATCTTTTGCGACGAAAGAGAGGATTCCCAGAGCCCGATCGACACGTTGAGAGCCCTACCCGCCTCGCCCATGGCCTTGCTGATCGGCCCCGAAGGGGGATTTTCGGCCGAGGAACGCGAGCGACTTCGCAGCGAAGCCTTCGTCACCGCGATCTCGCTCGGCCCGCGCATCCTCAGAGCCGACACCGCGGCGGTCGCGGCGCTCGCCGTTCTCCAGGCGGCGAACGGCGACTGGCGGCCCGAGAGCGCGTAACCGTGGCCGCACCGTCCACCGCAATGATGCTTGCACTTGCCATCAAATCGGGGCACGACGCCCGACAGCTTCGTCCCCGGTAGACGAAAAAAGGCCCGCACAGGCAAGATGGAACGATACGCATGGCGCGCGACACGACCGATCTGACGCCGATCGCCTCGATGGACGATCTGGTCGATCATCTGAAAGGCGGCGAGAAGCCGCCCGAGCGCTTCCGCATCGGCACCGAGCACGAAAAATTCGGCTATTACGTCGAGGACCTCTCGCCCGTTCCTTATGAGGGCGAACGCGGAATCCGGACGATTCTGGAAGGGATGAAGGCGCTGTCGGGTTGGGAGGCGATCGTCGACGACGGTCGCATCATCGGCCTTTATGGCGCCGACGGCCAGGGCGCAATCTCGCTGGAGCCGGGCGGCCAGTTCGAGCTCTCCGGCGCGCCGCTGGAAACGATCCACGAGACCTGCCGCGAGTCGAACGCGCATCTCGCGCAGGTCCGGTCGGTGGCCAAGGAACTCGGCATCGGCTTTCTCGGCATCGGCTCCTCGCCGACCTGGACGCTCGCCGAGACCCCGATCATGCCGAAGTCGCGCTACGACATCATGCGCCGCTACATGCCGAAGGTCGGCACGCGCGGCCTCGACATGATGTTCCGTACCGCGACCATCCAGGTCAATCTCGACTTCGCCACCGAAGACGACATGCGCCGCAAGATGCGGGTCGGCATGAAGCTGCAGCCGGTCGCCTCGGCGCTGTTCGCTCATTCACCCTTCACCGAAGGAAAGCCGAACGGACTCGTCTCCTGGCGCTCCGACGTCTGGAGCGACGTGGACAACCAGCGCTCGGGGCTTCTGCCCTTCGTCTTCGAGCCGGACTTCACCTATCGCCATTATGCCGAATGGGCGCTCGACGTGCCGATGTATTTCGTCACGCGCGACGGGCGCTATCACGACGCGACACACGTCACCTTCCGCCAGTTCATGGACGGCGCGCTGAAGGGCGAGATCTCGGACCCCGAGCCGCAGCTGGGCGACTGGACCAACCATCTTTCTACGCTGTTCCCGGACGTGAGGCTCAAGCGCTTCATAGAGATGCGCGGCGCCGATGGCGGGCCCTGGCGACGCATCTGCGCCCTGCCCGCCTATTGGGTCGGCCTCCTCTACGACGAGGCGACGCTCTCGGCCGTCGATGATCTGACCCGCGACTGGACCTTCGAGGAAGTGTCGTCCATGCGCGCCGCCGTGCCGCGCGAGGGCTTCCGCGCCAAATTCCGCGACGGCGAAGTGCTCGACCTCGCCCGCGAGACCCTGAAGCTTGCCCGAAAAGGCCTCATCAATCGCGGCCGGATCAACGACGAGGGCAATGACGAGAGCTTCTTCCTTGCCCCGCTTGAAGAGGTCGCCGCCCGCGGCACGACCTCGGCCGAAGAGCTCGTGCGGCTCTATGAGGAGCAGTGGGACCGCTCGATGCCGCGGGTGTTCAAGCATCTGAGCTATTGAGGCCGCGGGTGCGCGGCCTCGACGACGGACCCTATTCGAAGGTGACCGGCTTCACGGGCGGTTCCTGAGCTTCCAAGAGCCCATTGAAGTCGTGCAGCCCCAAGGTTGCGAGGGTCTCCATATTAGGCCCGAGAATCTCGTAGATCATCCCGTCGGTGCCGCGATTCCTGAACCAGCCGATGCAATCCACATCGCCGCCGCCTTCGGAATGCGG
Source organism: Jiella marina (assembly GCF_024359545.1). GTDB lineage: Bacteria > Pseudomonadota > Alphaproteobacteria > Rhizobiales > Rhizobiaceae > Jiella. The sequence goes on along the minus strand of NZ_JAKQZG010000004.1, from coordinate 227,673 downwards.
TGGGCCGCCAGCCGGCTTTTCCACGAAGCTGCCGGTCGGGCGGATCTCGGTGAGTTCGCCTTCCGAATCATAGAGCCTCAGCTCGCCCTGGATGATGAAGGTGCTGTAGTCCGCGTGGTGCCGATGCAGAAGGATCCGCTCATTCGCCGCGAACTTCAGGATCAGATCGACGATCTTCGCTTCCGGGTCGACCTTCAGCACGTGATACCAGACGTGATCGATCCCCTCGAGGCTGTTCCACTTGATGTTGGACTGATCAAAACCGGCTGCAGCGGGTGTGGCTGCATCAGCGTGCGCGTCGATCGCCGCCGCTCGATCGGAGCCGACCCTGGCCAGTCCTTCCCCATGCGTCAGTGTTTCCTCTTGCATTGATACCTCCCTCAAGAGCCGGGCCTGATGGATCTGCCCAACCTGACTGATCGCACTTTGCGCATTTCGGTTCTTGCCATTTGGTGCCATTCTTGGCGCAAGGAGGCGGCGGCATGAAGGGCTATACGCGGGTCAGCGCACTCGGTCCGATCCTCGATTTCGTCGATCAGAGGGACGGATCCATCCAGCGCGTTTTCGCTCGGGTCGACCTGCCGATCGGCCTGCTCGACAATCCCGACCTGCCCTTGCCTCTCGAGGAACAGTTCAAGGTCCTCAGCGAAGCCGGGCGTGAGGTTGGCGATCCGTTCGTCGGGGCAGCCCTTGGCCGACTTGTCAGAATGGAGAGATTGAGCGCATTCGGCGCGTGGGTCTCCCGCGCCCCGACCCTCGCAGGCGCCATTGACCGGTCCAATTGGGGGCTGAACCGCTTCCTGCAGACGGCGACGGCACTGCGCCTCGAGTTCTTCGAGACGCGCGCCCGTTGGTCGATCGAATTTCTCGATCCGGGAGGAGACGGCAAGTTCCAGAACGAATTGCTGGGAGTGAGCTACCTCATCGACGGCGTGCGACACTATGCCGGACGCTCGTGGTCGCCGCTTTTGATCATGTCGACCTGCAGGGGGGCAGAACAGGCCGCGGCGCTCGAGAGAATTTTCGAAGCGCCGGTTCAGCCCGGCGCCGCAGTGTCGGCGATCGACTTCGATATGGACCTTCTTGCGGCGACAAGAGCGTGCGGGACTGGGTCTGACGTCAGACCGGAGCCGTCTCTGCCGCCGCCGACCAGCTACCGTGAGGAGGTCTCGGCGTTTTGCGCGATCGCGCTGCTGGAAGGACCACCCAGGATCGACTGGGTGGCTTCCAAACTGCACGTCAGCCGCCGCTCCCTGCAGCGCGCCCTCGACCGAGAGGGCGGCAGTTTCTCGACCGTTCTGGATGGTCTTCTCAAAACGCGGGCGACAGACCTGCTCGGCATGACAGATCAGAAGATCACCGACATCGCGCTTCAACTGGGATACAGCGACGTCGCGCATTTTTCCCGCGCCTTTCAACGCTGGGCGGGAATGACACCGTCCCGATACCGGGCAGCCCAACAGAGATTGCCGACGCGAAAGCCGCACTGAGCCTGCGCGGGCGGTGTCTGCAAGGCATCCGATGGCAAGGAATGGGTATTCAGGAGCGGTTCCGTCGACGATTGCAGCGCGGCGGAGGGTTTTCCCACAGTCGCCCGACTGGCTGCCAAGGCTCGGAATTCAGAGCCCCGTGAGCAAAGAAGCCGTTTCCAGTGCGTGGTGCGGGGCTGAAGATCGGATGGGCAGCCCTAGCTTCGCCGCTACGAGCGGTCGAATTTGAGCATCCAAGGTCCGCGACCGGTTCTCGCGAATCCAGAAGAGGGAAAAGCTCGAAGGCATGAAACCCGAACCTGCCTCACGCGCCAGCGATACGGCCTCGCACGGGAAATCCGCGCATGACGACCCGAGCCATCCGAAACTGTTCTACTGGTGCGGGGTCATCGGCATTCTCGGCTGCGTCATCGTCGTGATCGCCAATTTCGCGGCCGTGATCGCCCTGCCGAATGTCGGCCTTCTCGAAGGCACGATCAGCGACACGGCCGCAGGCCGCATGGCCTGGATCATGGACTATGGTCTCTACGCCTTCGCAGTTGGAATGGCGGCTGGCTCGATCGGTTTGCGGCGGCTGCATTACGGTCATCTGTCGTGGAGCATCGGGTCCTGGGTGATGGTGCTGGTCGCGCTCCTGATCATCGTCATTGGGGCCTATAACGAATACGGCGACAACGACACTGGCGGGCTGGTCATCCACTTCCCCCTTGTCGTCACCATGGCCCTGGCGTTCACCGCGACGGCTCTCCTCACGGCGCACGGTTTCTACCGATACGAGCGCCGCTGGTTCTGGTTCAATATCGTCTGCGCCGTGCTCTGGGTCGGCGGCGCCACGATCTTCTGGTTTTCGCCGACTTCGATCGACGGCCTGATCGAACGCGCCGTCGGCTTCGTCTGCGTCGCCTGGCTGTTCGCGCTTTCGAAACTGCTGATCGATCGGTCGAGAGGTAGAATGAGAACGCTCCCGTTCTGAGAGGCGTGCAGGGGCGATCAGAGGCCACGTCGCAGCCGAGGTCGATTGGCGCCGTAGCCGGCTCCTTGTAGTCATAGGCCAAGCTGGCGGCGAAGGCCGTTTCGAGCACGGCTCACTCAGACCGCACCCCGTTCGAAGGTTATCCGATGGCCGAGAAGCGCGATGCCGTTCACGACGCGAATCTGGCTCAGATCGAGGCTGATGACCGCATTGTGGTGCTCGCTCGGACGATAAGGGCGTCGGACCCGGGAGCAGAAATGGCGCTGAAGTCCAGCGCCATCGACGGGTCGCGTTTCGAGGAGACCTGCCTCGGGCGGGCAGTCTATCGGCATGGCAGCGTCTTCCAGAACACCTGCGAAGCGCCTCTATGGAGCCATCTCGAGTTCAGCTATTTCCGCCGCATGGTGCCTTCAGAAGTCATCCGTGATCTCGTGATTGGGGAGCAACCGCAGAGTATCGGCCTGCTGCGCGCGGAGATTCTTCTGACCACCCCGGCGTCCTTCGTCCTGCCGCGTGACTGGCAGGGCTCGACCGCCCGACCCGAACGGCAAGCGTCGCTGGAATTCATTGATGTAAAGCCGGCACATCTCGGCGAATACCGTGAGATCATGCGAGAATATTGTGGTCCCGCCGCCACGAAGCTTGTTCAGGCAGGCAAATTCGGGACGTTCAGGGCGATGGAGACAGCCGTTGTCCTCCACCAGGCCCCGGAACTGAAGATGCAGTGGAACCAGATCCACCTGTGCGAGCTGGAAGCGGAGGGCTTTGGCGGGTTTGGCCGGGAGTTTGCGGCCGCCATGCAAGACGATCCGGCGGACGCCGACAAGATTTCAAGCGCTTTCGCCGGCCTGGATCGCATGCGTATGGTCCCCGGTTGGACCGTCAACGACGTCGTTTTGGAAGAAGACGCTGCGCTGGCGCTTCTGGGTAGCGCGCACCATGACTGATCATGCTCGGCTCCGATTTCCTATGCTTCTTCTCCGCGCAGCGAGGACGTTTCGCTGCCCCTCACGCAACAAGAGCTGACATCGACCAATCGGCCGCTGGTCCGGAGCCGCGAACTTCCGGATCGTGAAGATCCGCCGGCGCTCGTCCTTTACGACACTGCTCCTTCTCAGGAACGGGGAACGCGTGACAGGCTAGCTCACCATCAACTTCGCCAAAAAAATCGGCAATACTCGCAGAATCCTGCTTGGCAGCTGGGCAAATCGCGCCAACTATCCAGACTTGGCTTTCGCAAACTTCGATGGGATCGGGCACCCAGCCGACAGGGCCACGCATGACGGATTTTTTCGACTGGCTCACCGCATGTGACTCCGGGCTCGGTGCGGACCGGCTCGCCGATGCGTTCAAGCTGAGCCAGAAGGAGATGCGCAAGACCACGGTCGCCCTGGCGCCAGCCTTTGCGCTGGCCCTGCAGCGGGCCATGCTCATGCCCGGCGTCTGGGAAGACATCGCCCGGCACTACAAGCCCTTCATGGAAAGCGGCGCCAGCAGCGCCACCCCGGATCCGGCCGCCAGCCGGCAGGCGCGCGCCCTCACCGACGCATTGTTCGGATCGCCGGAAATGGTCGCGTCCGTCGCCCGTCAGGTCTCGGTCGCCACGGGCATCGCACCCGATACGATCGCGATGATGATGCGTTCGCTCTCGGTAATGACCATCGAGAACATGCTGCAGATGATGGCCACCAATCGCTCGCGCAACCAGTCACAAGGACTGGCCGACGGCGATCCGGCCGGCGCAATGGCCGAGATGCTCCGCCGCAGCGCCAACGCGATCGAGGCGATGGGGCGGCCCTCGGGTGAGCCGCAGCGCGCTACCGACCGCGCGGAGCCGGTTCCGGGCTCGGACTATCTGGCGAAACTGTTTTCCGAGGCGCTCAACGGAAGCGTGCCCTGGCTGCCACCGGAGGCCAACGGGGCTGCCCGCTCGCCCAACGCTTCAGGAGACGGCGCTGTCGGCGGAAACGGTGTGGCCTTCACCTCGCCCTTCGAAGCGATGATGCACCAATTTACCGCCGGTCTCACCGGCGACACGGCGGGCTCAATCAGCGAGGATGGCGCCGCAGGCAAGTCCGAAGACCGCACAGGCCAGTCACGGGATCGTCCCAGCGAAGCCGACGATCTGGCCCGGGCGGGTCTGGCGTTTCAAGAGGAATATGCCCGGCGCATGATGGCGCTCTTCGCGCATTCCGCCGCAAACGCGCCCGGCAAGCTGGAAGGCCGGCGCGCGGACGACAAGGACTAGGCCGGCCAACTCGGCGCCGGGCTGTCGCCGATCGACCGGCACCGCCTATCTTGAGCAAAACCCCTTCCCTCACCCCCGAGGCTCATTCTTGCTCATCATCAATGCCGCGATCGTCTTCGCCCTCATTCTCCTCAACGGCTTCTTCGCCATGTCGGAGCTCGCAGTCGTCTCGGCCAAGAAGAGCCGTCTCGAACAGATGGCGAAGCAGCGCCGAAAGGGCGCAAAGGCGGCGCTCCGGCTCGCCGAAAACCCAACCACCTTCCTGTCCAGCGTCCAGATCGGGATCACGCTGGTCGGTATCTTCGCCGGTGCTTTCGGCGGTTCGGCCTTTTCCGAACCCTTGAGCGAAGTCATGGCCGACTGGCCCGTGGTCGGTGCCGTTGCGGAGGACGCCGCCTTCGTTCTCGTGGTGATCGTCATCACCTATTTCTCGCTGGTCATCGGCGAACTCGTCCCCAAGCGCTTCGCCCTGTCGCGACCCGAAGGAATTGCCTGCTTCGTCGCGCCGATCATGCGGATCATTGCCAAGCTCGGCGCGCCCATCGTGTTTCTGCTGGAGATCTCGACCCGGGCGGTGACCAAGCTCTTCGGCCTTCGGGAAAACGAGAACGACAACGTGACGGAGGACGACGTCAAGGCGATGATCGCCGAGGGCACCCAGCTCGGCGTCTTCAAGCAGAAGGAGCGTGAGATGCTGGAGGGTGTGATTAGCATCGCCGACCGCACCGTCCGCTCGATCATGGTGCCGCGCCCGGATGTCGACTGGCTGGATCCGACCGACCCGCCGGAGGAATCGATCGAGGAGATCATCGCCGCCGGGCATTCGCGCTTTCCGGTGATCGACACGGACGAGGACGCCGTCGTCGGCATCGTGCAGACCAAGGACATTCTGGAACAGGAACACCGGAACGGCGGCGTCGCGCTTTCCAAGATCATGCGCGAGCCGCTCTACGTCAACGAAGGCATGCCCATTCTGAAACTCCTGGAGCGCTTTCGCGCCCACGAGATCCACATGGCGATCGTGCTGGACGAGTACGGCTCCTTCGAAGGCATCGCCACGCCGCAGGACATTCTATCGGCGATCGCCGGCTCGCTGCCGGAAGGCTACGAGGACGAACCCCAGGTGCTCCGGCGCCAGGATGGCTCTTGGCTCGTCGACGGAGCCTTGCTGGTCGAACAACTTCCCCGGCAGATCGAAGAGATCGAGTTTCCCGCCGAGCGCGACTACGAGACCGTCGCCGGCTTCGCGCTCGAACAACTCGGTCACATTCCCGATCCCGGCGAACGCTTCCAATGGAGCCTGTTCGAAATCGAGATCGTGGATCTCGACGGCCATCGCATCGACAAGCTGATCTTCTCGCGGCTGAAGAGCGACGAACCGGAGACAGAAGCCGACGAGGATACGGTCGACTGAGGCTCTGGCGACAAGGAAAAGGAGCGCACCCATCGGGATGCGCCCCTTTCTCATCGTCGGTGACCTTACTGGGCGGTCAGCAGAGCTCGTCCCGACGTCGCCGGGCAGCCGTGACGGCGAGCTTGTAGGTAGGGTCCTCGCGCCAGTCGGCGTTGAGTGCCGTCCAGATGTCGTCGCGCCGAATGCCGATATCCTTCAGGAGATAGTCCGGCATGTCCGCAAGCGACTTTACGTATCGCCGGTTGATCATGGTCTTGACGATCGCGCGTGCGGCATAGGCGAAAACGCGCATGCCGGCGATGAGGCGCGCCGCGGGGGAACGGGTCGCCGTGGGGGTCGAATGTCTCGCAGTGATCGTCATGGCCTTGTCTCCTTTCACAGCCATCTGACGTCCGGAAAAAGCGGGAGCGCTCTCCCCTTCGCCGAAGCGAGGGGTGGAAGCGGCTCCCGAATGTTCCTGACGCTGCGAACATATGACGCCCCTATTGATCACGCCAACGAATGTTTTTAATGTCTGGCATCACCTCCGCTGATGGATAGACGTCATGGCCAATCCTCTCGATCTCGAACAGCTGCGCACCTTCGTCGCAATCGTCGACACGGGCAGCTTCACCAAGGCGGCCGAAGACGTGTTCAAGACGCAGTCTGCCGTCTCTATGCAGATCCGTCGGTTGGAAGAGAGGCTCGGCGTCTCCCTGTTCGAGCGGACCGGCCGGACGATCCAGGTCACCGACAGCGGCTCCCGGCTTCTCGCCTATGCCAGGCGCATGCTGAGCCTCAATCAGGAAACCCTGTCCGCCTTCGACCACGACGCCATGCAGGGTCAGGTGCGGATCGGCCTGCCGGACGACTACGCCGAGCGCTTCCTGCCCGAGATTCTCGCCCGGTTTTCCCGTTCGAACCCGCTCGTCGAACTGCAGATCGCCTGCGAGCCGTCATCCAATCTAGCCGATCACATCGACAAGGGGCGGCTCGACGTCGCCCTTGTCGCCGACTGCACCGTGGGAACGGTGATGCCGGAGATCGTCCGGCGCGAGCCGCTGCACTTCATGACCTCGGCCGCCCACGACGTCCACAACGAGGAAGTGCTGCCACTCGCTCTCGGGCGGCTCGACTGCGCCTGGCGGGCAGAGGGTCTGCAGGCCCTCGACGAGTCGGGGCGGCGCTACAAGGTCCTGTTCTCCTCCTGGTCGGCCCAGATCGTTGCCTCGGCGATCCTGTCGGGCCTGGCGGTCGGCGTGTTGCCGGAATGCGCGCTCCGCCCCGGCATGCGTGTCCTCGGCGAGCATGACGGCTTTCCGAAGCTGCGCGACAACGAAATCGGCATCATTCGCGCCCGCAATGCCGACGGCGCCGTCGTGACGGCGCTCGTCGACCATATCCGCGACAGTCTCGCGAACCTCCCGCCGAACGAGAAGGCTGCCAAACCCTCCCACCTGCCGGAAACGCGGCTCGTCCGGCCGCAGCGCGTGCGCATCGCCAGCGGCGGATAGACGAACTGACATGCGACCGGCCAGTCGGCCGCGCCCTCGCCCGGACCCGCCGCGTCACAGCCGCCGCTGCACTCATAAGCTTGATTTACGAAAGGTTACGATCCGAACCGATCGTTAACCATTGCGTGGCAGCTTTCCCAGAGCAAACGCAGCGCCCGGGAAGCCGGTGGCGTGGCCGCGTGCGCGGCGCGGTTTGGCGTGGCCAAGCCCAAACAGACTGTCCCGCTGGAGGAACTCCGTGAAAACACGATCCAATCGGCTGCAGAGCCTCGTCACAGGTGCGCTCATCCTCCTGGTAGCGGTCGTGCTGGGCGGTCAGGCATGGGTGAGCACAACCCTCCTGTCGAATCTCTGGACGCTCCATCAGGAATCGAACAAGGACTTCAACACCGCCCGGCAAACCGTCAATCTCGCCACTCTGGAGAAGGCCGTTCAGCTCGACGTCGTCCAGGTGCAGCAGTTTCTGACCGACATTTCCGCCACGCGTGGCCTTGACGGTCTGGACGACGGTTTCGAAGTCGCCGCCGAACATGCCGCATCTTTCGAGAAGAACCTTCAGGCTGCACGCGCGATCGCCGAGACCTTGAACTCCACAGAGACGGTCGCCGCACTCGACGCCGTGGGGGAGGCGTTTCCGGCCTATTACGCTCTCGGGATAAGGATGGCCAAAGCCTACGTCGCCGAAGGACCTGCGGCCGGCAATCGCCTCATGGGAGAATTCGACGCAGCGGCCCAGCGGATCAGTTCCGCCGTGGGTGACACCCAACAGAGCATCGAAGCTCTGCTCTCGCGTCTTGATGGAGAGCACGGCATCAAGGAGGCCGCGATCACCTCGAGCGAGACACGCGCCCTCACCATGGTGGTCATCGTGACGCTCGTCACGCTCGTTCTGGGGATCGCGCTGGCGTTTTTCATCAATCTGCGCCTGCTCCGTCCGCTGGGTCATGTCACCGGCGCACTCAACCGTCTTGCCCGGGGCGATAGCGTCGTTGACCTCGAGGAGGTCGACCGCAACGACGAGGTGGGGGATCTCGCGCGTGCGTTCCGCACCTTCAAGCGGGCAGCGGACGACAAGCAGCAGATGGAGGCCGAAGCACAAGCCCGCCGCGACGAGGCCGACGCGGAGCGCGATCGCAACAGCGCGTTCCAGACGGCGACGGCCCGCGAGCAGAAGCTCGTCGTCGACGAGATCGGAACCGCGCTTTCCGAGCTTTCCCGAGGCAATCTGACCCACCGGATCGATGCCCGCTTCCCCGAATCCTACGAGAAGCTCAGGACCGACTTCAATTCGGCGATCTCCACCCTCGCCCAGACGATGGCAACGATCGCCGGCGCAGGCGAGAGCATCCGCACCGGCGCCCGTGAGATGTCGACGGCCAGCGACGACCTGTCACGCCGAACGGAACAGCAGGCGGCCAGTCTCGAACAGACCGCAGCAGCGATCAGCGACGTGACTGAGGCCGTCAAGCGCGCGGCAGCCGGTGCCACCAGCGCCCGCGGTATCGTCGACACCGCCACTCACGAGGCCGAAGCCTCGGAGACCGTGGTTGATGGAGCGATCTCAGCCATGAGCGAGATCCAGAACTCCTCCCATCAGATTTCGCAGATCATCGGCGTCATCGACGAGATCGCCTTCCAGACGAACCTGCTGGCCCTGAACGCCGGTGTCGAAGCCGCCCGCGCCGGCGAGGCCGGCAAGGGTTTCGCCGTGGTGGCGCAGGAAGTGCGGGCGCTGGCGCAGCGTTCGGCGGAGGCCGCGAAGGAGATCAAGGAACTGATCGCAACCTCTACCTCACAGGTCGACGAGGGCGTGGAACTCGTTGGCCGCGCCGGCGACGTTCTGAAGGCGATCGTCGCCCATGTCGGCTCGATCACGACCGCCGTCCACGAGATCTCCGGCTCCGCCGCCCAGCAGGCGGCGAGCCTGACGCAGATCGACACCGCCATCGGCCACATGGATCAGATGACGCAGCAGAATGCGGCCATGGTCGAGGAATCGACGGCGGCATCCCAGCATCTGCTGACGGAAACGAACGAGCTGTCGAAACTCATCGCGCGCTTCACGCTCGCCAATGGCGCTGCGAAGTCCGCCACGACGACCGCGCCTTCGACCGGCACTCCGTCGAAGCCGAGGCCCGCCCCACGGCCGACACGCGCTGCGGTCTCCGGCAATACCGCTCTCAAGGCCGAGGCCGATCCTGACGCCGGATGGGAAGAGTTCTGATCAAGGCGGCGGTGGCTCCGGCCGGGGCCGCTACAGGTTCTTCGGCTTGCCCACCATGCCATCGAGCTTCGCCGAGCGCAGATCCGCATCAGCGAAGTTCGCCCCTTCCACCGTCGCGCCGCCGAATTGTGCCCCCGCCGCCTCCAGCCGCGTGAGGTCCGCACCCTCCAGCGAAGCGCCGGAGAAGTCGGCGAATTCGGCCGCCGCGCGCGACAGATTGGCCTCGGAAAGATCGGCGCCCGACAGATCGGCCGAGTTCAACACGCCGCGCATGAGCCCCATGGACTGGTTACGCATGTCGGCCGACAGATCGGCCCTGGAAAGATCTGCATCCACGAGCGTCGCCCGCGAAAGGTCGGCAGCGAGACGTGCGCCGGATAGATCGGCGCCGGTGAAGTCCGCATCCATCAACTGTGCCTGAAACAGGCTCGCGCCCGACAGATCGGCGCCAACGAAGTTCGCCTTCATCCCCCAGGACTGATCGAGCTTCGCCCCTTCGAGCCTCGCGCCCGAGAAGTTCGTGCCGTTGAGATAGGCTGCCGTGAGCCTTGCGTTCGAAAAGTCGAGACCGGACAGATCAAGCCCGTTCAGTGACTTGCGGGACAGATCGGCGGGCGCGTCGTCGGTCGCGCGCCTCAGAATCCCCGCGACCTCCTCTCGGGTGAGTTCGGCTTCGGTCATCCGCTCGGAAGTCATGTCGAGCCCGCTCAACATGCCCTGAGCCCCGGCGGAACCGGCCGCGACGCTCGTCGCCAGAACGAGACCGGCCAGCATCAGCATGGCGCGTTTCATGATCGTCTCCCTTCGATCGTTCTTCCGAACCGGGGACCGACGATGCGACCGCGCGGCATCCGACGCCTGCCATGCTTCGCTCCCGCGCGGCCCATCGGCGTGGTCCGGAATTCTTGATGCGCCCACTGATCTTCGTTTCCGCTGGGGCAATTGTTACGCGCATCCGCACGAATGGGTCAAAACGCTTCGGCTTGATCGGTCGCCATTGCCAGGCCGTGGACCGTGACAGCCTTGCTGTCGCATGCGCCCATGGTTCAGACTCGGCTCCATGAGCCCGCCATCCGAATCGCCCGTCACGAGCAATGTCGCCGAGTTCACCGTCTCGGAGATTTCCGGCGCCCTGAAACGTACCGTCGAAGACGCCTTCGGCCATGTGCGCATTCGTGGCGAAGTCTCGGGCTATCGCGGCCCACATTCGTCCGGCCACGCCTATTTCTGCCTGAAGGACGAGCGCGCGCGGATCGACGCCGTGGTCTGGCGGACGACGTTTTCGAAGCTCGCCTTCAAGCCGGAGGAAGGGCTCGAGGTAATCGCCACCGGCCGCCTCACCACCTATCCCAATTCCTCCAAATACCAGGTCGTGATCGAGGCGATCGAGCCGGCCGGGGCCGGGGCGCTGATGGCGCTTCTGAACGAGCGGCGGCTGAAGCTCGAAGCGGAGGGGCTGTTCGCGGCCGAGCGCAAGCGCCCCCTGCCCTTCCTGCCGAAGACGATCGGGATCGTCACCTCGCCGACGGGTGCGGTGATCCGCGACATCGCCCATCGCATCGCCGATCGCTTCCCGGTGCACCTCGTGGTCTGGCCCGTACGTGTTCAGGGCGAGACTTCCGGATCCGAGGTCGCCAGCGCGATCGAAGGCTTCAACGCCATCGAAGCCAGTAGCAAGCTGCCCCGACCGGATCTCATCATCGTCGCCCGCGGCGGCGGCAGCCTGGAAGATCTGTGGGGTTTCAATGACGAAGCGGTCGTACGGGCGGCCGCCGCGTCGCAGATCCCGTTGATTTCGGCCGTGGGCCACGAGACCGACTGGACGCTGATCGACCATGCCGCGGACCGGCGCGCGCCCACACCGACCGGCGCGGCCGAAATCGCGGTGCCGGTGCGGGCGGAACTGGCCGCCGATCTGGCGAGCCACAATGCCCGGCTCTCGGGGGCGATCTCGCGTCGGCTCGGCCAGGAACGCAAGGGCCTCTTTGCGCTCGCCCGGGCGCTACCGGGCATCGATACGCTTCTGGAACTGCCGCGCCGGCGGCTGGACGAGGCGACCAGCGCTCTCGCCGGCAATCTGAGGCTCGCGATCGGCGAAAAGCGCCAGGACTTCGCCACCAAGGCCGCGCGTCTCTCGCCGGGCCTGTTGCAGGCGTCGCTGCGCGATAAGCGAGCGACCTTGCGCCACCACGCCGTCCATGCCGATCACGGCATGCGTTTGAGGCTCGACGAGGCGCGGCGGCGTTTCGACCGCGCGGCCGCCGATCTGAAGCCGCATATGTTGCGGGCGCGCAGCGAGGCGGCGCGCCTGTCGCTACAGCAACTGGGCGAGCGGCTGGCACGCAGCGAGGAAGCGGAGCGGACGCGCCGGCGCGAGCGGCTGGACAATGCCTGGCGGCTCGCCTCCAGCCTGAGCCCCCTCAACGTGCTGGACCGCGGCTATGCGATCGTGCGCGACGAGAAGGACAACCCGCTGACGCGCGCGGCCGATCTCGAAGCCGGCATGGCCGTCAGCCTGGAATTCGCGGGCCGGCAAAAGCGTGGCGCGATCGTCACGGACGGCGCGGCATCGGCTGGTTCACGGACCAGACGCCCCCGCAAGGCCGCCCGGGCAAAGGCCGCGGCAGATGACCAGGGCTCCCTCTTCGGAGACAGCTAACACCTTGTTTCATCAACGCTGGAACCACCGGTTCCGGTAGCGGTTCTGTTGCCAATATCGCGGAAGTCCCAGTCTCAAGGAGGGAGCCATGCCTCGCGGCGACAAGGACAAGTACACCGACAAGCAGGAACGCAAGGCAGAGCATATCGCCGAGGGGTACGAGGAACGCGGCGTGTCCGAGGAGGAGGCGGAGCGCCGGGCCTGGGCGACCGTCAACAAGGAATCAGGCGGTGGCAACAAATCCGGCTCGGGGCGCGGTCAGGACGACACCCACGAAGCCTCCCGCAAGGGCGGCAAGATCGGCGGCGAGGCTTCGGCTAAACGACCCGCCTCCGAACGTTCGGCATCGGCCAAGAAGGCCGCCGAAACACGCAAGGCGAGCCAGAGTTCGTGAGGCCACCCCGCCCTCGGGCCTGAAGGCGGGGCCGGAAGTGAACGGCGACGCTTTTCTTGGGTGCTGCGGGTCGACCCCTCAGCGCTTGGGCTTTGGCAGGTTGGTGATGAGGAAACGCTTGGCAATGGCGATCTGAACGAGCGGGGCCATGGGCTTGATCCTTGAAGCTTGGTCGATTGCTCAAGTCAGTGGAAGCCTTAGAAGGGAAGCCGCTCCGCGAGGTTGAGATCCTTGGGCGGACGAAAGCGATGGACCCGCTGGCGATCCTGCACCGGCGCTTACCGGGAAACCTCGCTTCGCCCAACAGCCCCGCCCCTCCGATGCCACCCGGCCCGAGAATTCAGACCCGGGGTGCGTTCGCGCGAAAGTTTTGGGAAATCATCAGCCGAAGCCACGCGCGGAATCTGCTGCAAACACAATATTTGGATTCAATAGGTTAGTGCAAATTTCATCCGGCTGGCGTGAGATCACACAAAGCCCATGAGACACGCCATTGCCATCGATCAAAAAAACATGACCCTGCAAAAGGAACTTAGCCGGCTCCTCAACCTTATCCCTCAATCGCTGTCGATACGACCACCGAGAGAAGGGCGAGGTGAGGTATGATCGATGCAAAGAACGGCGCCTTCGAGGCAGCACATCGCAACCGCTATGCGGAGCGTCGGCAAGCATCCTCCGGTGCTTCCGACTGGGTGTCGCAACCGAACGTCAGCTATGCCAATGATGTGAAGCTTCCTCTTTACATCACTCTCGGATTCGCGGTTGCCACGATCCTGTTCTCAGCCCTCGTGGCTGCCTCGTACCTCTCGGATAGGGTCACCCAGTAAGCCCTTTCGGACGGCCATGCTGTCCCACCCAACGTCGCGAATGTGCAGCTTCTCGCAATCGTGCGCGGTCTGTGGGGCGTGGGGCGGGATGTTGCCCCCCTCCTGCAACACGAAGCGCTCCACCAATATGCCAGCGCAAGCCTCTTCTGGGCCTGCGGTGGAGCGGCACCGCTCTCATGCAAAAATGACGAGCAACTTCTTGCGTACCCTTCGAACCTTTATCGAAGCGCCACCGGACTGTGCGCATTGACGATCGTTGTCTATTGGATCGACAAATCAAGGTTGTAGGCGACGGTCTTGCCCGCATCCTTGTCATTGCCCAGCAGGTAGACGCGAATGGTGTAATCGCCGCTCTCGGGCAGTTCGAGTCGCGTCGATTTTCCGTCGGTCATCGAGCCGTTGAAGATCGCTTCGGCAGCGCTCCCGGGCGGCAGGATATTGAAATAGGCCGTCCCGCTTCCATTCCCCCCAGCGACCGTCAGTTCGGCGAACAACTCCTGGCCGGCATTTGCGCCGAGAACGTAGTCACGATAGGCGTCGCCTGTGATCTGTCCGCTGACCATGGTGCCGTAATCACCCGGCCTGAAGGTCACAGTGCTGGTTTCCTGTGAGAAGGCCGGCGCGGCGAAGAACGGAGCGAGTGCGAGTGCTGCCGTGAACAGTTTTCTCATCGTAGACTTCCTCCAAGACATCGGGCGCGCCGAAGAGTTGCGACATCCCAGCATAGCATTCTCGCCCTCACGAAGAGCTGCGGCACGGAAACGCAGAAGATGGTGAGGGAGGAGTCTGCGATGTGGGCGTCCCACGTTTTCGTCCGATCCGGATGATCTGCGCCGTCCTCGTCACGATCAAAGCCCGCTGGAAGAAGTGCCCCATTCGCGAGATGGCTACCGGCAAGGAACCGTCCCGGCGTCTCGCACGTCTCTCCGCTTTCGTGCATCACCGATCATCGAAGGAGGCATTCATGTCGCAGCAGGAATCCGGTCGATCGATCCAGGAAGAGAACATCCAGTGGAACGCGTGGTCGGACCACATTCGCGGTGAGTTCCCGGGGGTGCAATGGGGCAGCATTTTCTCCGAGCGCGAGGCGCCCGGCATGGGGCTGTTCGAGATCGAACCGGGCGCCGAGCTTCCCATGCACCATCACGACCCGATCGAGATCTATTTCGTCGTCTCGGGCGACGGCAAGGTCGAGATCAATCAGGAACCCCATCCGCTGCGAGCCGGTGCGACGGTCTATATTCCCTCCAACGCATCGCACGTCACCCTGAACACCGGCGATGCGCCGCTGCGAATCCTCTATGTGTTTCCCAACGCGTCATTCCGCGAGATCGAGTACAAATTCGACGAATAGAGCCCGGAGAACGGCTGTCAGGCCGTAGGGGCGGGCTTAGTTCGATGTTGGGTGCATCGAACCCGGATCAACCGAGCATTGGCGTATCCTCGTGAACAGCGGTGCCAGCTGTCCTCGCACGATCGCATCCGCGTCAAGGGCCAGGATCGGAAAAACGGCAAGGTCTGAAAACCGGAAGTCGCCGCCCGCTACATGATGCTGGCCCAGCAGAACCGGCCGCCAAAATTTCAAAAGAAAGAAATGGTACGGTTGGGTGGGTTCGAACCACCGACCTTCGGAGCCACAATCCGACGCTCTGACCAGCTGAGCTACAACCGCATGCCCGATCTCGCGATCACCCGACCGGATAGTGATTTTCGTCCTTCGATGCAAGCCCGATGATCCCGACAGTTTTCAGGATCGCGATCAGGACGGATGGCACCTGTTTGCCGAAGGACTGGAAAGACCAAGAAAAGCCGGCGCCGGGCGCCCATCGCGCTCGGCCGCTTCTCCCAACATACGGAAATGACGGACGATGCTCGCGCATGGCCCGTCATCGCA
Source organism: Jiella marina (assembly GCF_024359545.1). Taxonomy (GTDB): domain Bacteria; phylum Pseudomonadota; class Alphaproteobacteria; order Rhizobiales; family Rhizobiaceae; genus Jiella. The sequence continues at coordinate 212,057 of NZ_JAKQZG010000004.1, read as the reverse complement.
AACCGTTCGAGAGATTCCCCGGTCGATGCCAGGGAACCTGCCGCGGGACTACTTGGTCTTGCTGGCCTTCTGGAAGGCTTCGCGACCCGGCTTCATCATGTCCTGCGCCACGGCCTGGGTCAGCGTCTGCATTTCCTTGGCCTGATCGGTCGCCATCTCGACCTGCTTGCGCACATAGGCGCTCTGCATTTCGATGACTTCCGCAAAGGACTTCGCCGACATCATCGCGTCCAGATGCTGGAAGCCGAGCTCGGCATTCGTGCGCATCGCGTCGATCGCCTTCTTGGAGAGCTGAAGCGAACCCTGATGGGCGTTTTCCATCGTCGCCTCGAGCGCCTTGGTCGCCTCGTCGGAGGCGGACTTCATCCGGCCGTAAGCTTCCTTCGACTGCTCCATCGACTTCTGCGTCATGGAACGGAACGTCTCATTGAGCTGGCTCGGATCCATGCCCAGCATCGACTGTGCATTCGGCATGGCGAACGGATCGCTCTTGGCTTCGGCCATCTGGCTATCTCCTCGATTCTCGTTGGGACGATTTCTTATGGGATGGACAAGCGCGTCGCTTTTCCTATCCGCCTACACATAGCAAGAACCATATTGCATCGCAACATAATTGGCTCAATTTTTTTGCAATTGCTCAGTCGTTAACCGTTTCTTCAGTCAAACGGGCGCTTTGCGGCCCGCTTCTTTATTCGCACCCCGCACGACACTATGAATGAACCCTTAAGCGAACACGCGATGAAGGGCCCATGCGCGGCGGGCATGTGGCGAAAGTGAAAGCGTAATCCATGGCGATACTGACGACGTCGGATGCGGTCGCCATCATGGCCGAGCCGAGCATTCGCGCCGCAAATGATGCGACGACCGCCATCCTTGTTCTGTCCGGCGACCTGGCCCGACTGGTCTGGGCCAACAGCGCCGCCGCCCGCTCCTTCGGCCTGACCGCCGGCCTGCAGGATGGGGACGCCGCGCCCCAGGAGATCCTGCGCCAAGTCCGGAGTTCGGCGGGCGTATTCTCGCGGACCGGACGAACGACGCTGCTCCTGCGCGCCGCGAAGGGGCTCGGCGCCGGCGCGACGCCGTCCGAACTGCGACGGGAGAGCTTTCCTCTCCTTGGTGAGAACGCGGAGAGCTTCGCCGTCCTCACCGTGCCGCTGGCCAGACCGGCCCGCGCCCCGGATACGCAGGATGCAGCGCTTCTCGCCGAAGCCGGCGGCGGAACGCTCGGCCTCTTCCAGCCGGACGGCGAGGCGATTCTCGCGCCGGACGCCGCCGGGTCACCGGTCCCGGCCGAGGCGGTCGCCACCTTCGCCCAGGGAGATCGCGACATCACCGAGATCGCCGGCCATGACGGCCTTCGGGTCGTGCTCGCCCGCGTGGGCGACAACCGTATCCTCGCCTGGTCGGACGGTTCGCACCTCGCACCGTCAGAGCCGGCAGACGAGCCGCAAGCCGAATTCGGTCCCGAACACTCGGAAGACGGTCAGCAGTCCGACGCAGTGGACGAGAGCACTCAGGAAACGCCCGAAGACGTAAGCCCCGCTGCGGAACTCGCCCCGTCTCGGCGGAGGCCCCTGCGTTCGACGTGGCATGCTCCATCGCCCCAGAGTGTCGATACGCACGCCGATGCGGCGCCTCCCGAACAGGGCGATGCGTACGAGGAAATCCGGGAGGCGTCCGCCGCCAACTCGGGCGATACGGACGACGCGCCCGCCGGTGAGGAACCCGATCAGTTCCCTGCCCCGGATTTCGCCAACACCCCGCAGGAAACCGGCCCCGAGGATGCGGCCGGTTCCGAGGATGTGCCCGCGTCTTCGGCAGCACCACGGATCCATTCCGCCTGGGGCGCTCCGCCGATTGCCCCGAGCGCGGAGTTCCTGCAGCCCGAAGATCAGGCGTCGACGCCCGCAGAGACCGCTTCGGTGGAGGCCCGCGAGCCGGATGACGAGCCTGTTGAGGACGGAGGGGCTGGCGTTCAGCCGACGACTGTTGAGGAGCCGGCGATGTCGCCCGTCAGACAGGTTACTGTGGACGATTTCGGCTCGGTCGACGCAGGCCGGACATCCTGGGACGGGCCGGTCGGCTCGTTCATCCCCGCCACGGACCGCGAGCCGGTTCGCTTCGTCTGGCGGATCGACAGCGAGGGGCGGTTCCGTTCGCTGTCGCCCGAATTCGCCGATGCCGTCGGGCCCGCCTCGGCCGACGTGATCGACCGCAGCTTCGAGGACGTGGCGCGGGCCTATGGGCTCGATCCCGATGGCGCTATCGGCAAACTGCTCGCGCGGCGCGACACGTGGTCGGGCCGCACCGTTCTTTGGCCGCTGGAAAACAGCGACAAGAAAGTGCCCGTCGATCTCGCCGCCCTGCCGATCTATGCGCGGGACCGTTCCTTCGACGGTTTTCGCGGATTCGGCGTCGTGCGCCTGGCGGACGCCATGGCGGACGCCGAAGCGATCGGCCTCCATCTCCCGGAAGCGTTCGAGCGACTCAGTGCGGCGGACCTGGTCGCCGAGACCCGCTCCGAGGCATCGGCGGAGGATGTCGCTTCGCTCATGCGGACCATCAGCGCGGATCGACCACGCCCGCCGAGCTTCGGGCGACGCGATCCGGCCGACCGCCCCGCGGAGCCGGAAACGCCGCCGGCGGAGGACGACGTATCGGCGGATGGCGGCAAGGTGATCCACCTCGAAGAACGTCGTCGTCCCCGCGATGCGGCCCTCAGCCAGACCGAGGAAGCTGCCTTTCGGGCGATCGGCGAGACGCTTGCGCGAGGCGGCGATCCGAACGACCTGGTCGAGGCCGTGCGAGCGGCCTCAGAGCGGATCGACGAGATCGAGTGGAAGCGCTTTTCCGACGGCCCGGACGCGGAACCGGCTTCGGATCGGTCGAGCGAAGAGGTCGAGGAGAAAGGTGCGCCGCTCCCCGTGCCGACGAGTGAGGTGGGACCCGCAACCGAAGATGCGAGCGAGGAGGCTTCCGCCCCCGAGGCGCGCGCCCGTCTGATCGCCGAACTGGATCGTGTCTATGGCGCGATTCCCATGCCCATCCTTGTGCAGGCCGGCGACGCGCTGATCTACGGCAACCGCGAATTCTTCGATCTGACCGGCTATGAGGAGTTGGACAAGCTCGTCGCCGCAGGCGGGCTCGACCATCTGATCCAGGATCGGGCCGAGGACGACGAAAGCGGACTGCTGCGGATCGAGCGCGCCAACGGCCGAATCGTATCGGTTCGCGCGCGCATGCAGCGCCAGAGCGCCGTCGGTGCGTCGTATCTACTGATCGCCTTCTTCGCCTCGCCTCGCCTTTGCGCCCTCTGCGCCGACATGCTGGATGCTGCCGAGCGTCCGCAGATGCCGGATGCGGGGCCGGAGGAGACGCTTCCGGCGGCGACCGACGAGCTCGAAAGTGCGATCATCGATCTCGCCGCCGATGCGGTCGTTCTGTTCGATGACGAGGGCACCATTGCCGCGATGAGCGGGACAGCGCATTCGCTCTTCGGCATCGAACCCGGCGACGAGGATGGTCGTCCCTTCCTCTCCCTTTTTGCACATGAGAGCCAGAAGGGGCTGAAGACTGCGCTGAAATCCGCATCCGAAGAAGACGACGCGCCAGAGCCCGTCGCCGGGGCACCATTGGTCGACCGGGAGGTCATCGGGCGCGGGGCGGGCGGCGCTTTCCTGACATTGTCGGTCTCGATCGGGCGGCTGCCCGGGCGGGAAGGCTGGTGCGCCGTCATTCGCGACATCCGCCGCTGGAAGGAGGATCAGGATCAGCTCGAAAGGGCGCGGGCGAACGCCGAAGCATCAAGCCTGCAGAAGAGCACGTTCCTCTCCGAGGTCACGGAAGACATTCGCAGTCCCGTGGAAACCATCATCGGCTTCGCCGATGTCATTGCATCGGAAACCCACGGCCCCCTCGGCAACGAGCGCTACCTGGAATATCTCGGCGACATCAAGCGTTCGGGATACCAGGTTCTCGATCTGGTCAAGATCCTGCACGATCTCGGCAGGGTCGAATCGGGCCGGTTGCAGCTGGCCTTCGAGGCGGTTTCGCTGTCGGAGATCGTCAGCGAAGTGGTCCAGGTGATCTCGCCACAGGCCAACCGCCAGCGCGTGATCGTGAGAACTCACCTCCCCTCGTCGGTTCCCCCCATCGTGGGCGACCGCGATACGATTCGTCAGATCGCAACGAACCTCATCGCCGACTCGATCCGCTCGACGCCGGCCGGCGGACAATTGATCGTTTCGACGAAATTCGATCCGAATTCCGGCGTCAGCCTGCGCTTCCGCGACAGTGGCGTCGGCATGCGGGAAGAGGAAATCGAAGCGGTACTTCATACGCCCGGTAGCGCGGACTCCGCCCCCGGAGGCGCACCCCATCATCGGACAGCGTCGTCGGAAAGCGGCCGCCTCGGACTGCCTCTCACCAAGGCTCTGGTGGAGGCCAACCGGGCCGAGCTCTCGATCAGTTCAACGCCCGGGGAAGGAACATTGGTGGAGGTCCGCTTCGCGCTTTCGCGAGTGCTTGCAGACTGACGAAACCCGGCAGACGGACAAACTCCGCAAGCTGAACGGAGAAAGGGCCGCCCCTTCCGGAGCGGCCATTTCTTCATCACGGAGCTATTCCGCGTGTACCGTACCGGTCCGACCGACACGGCGCCGCCGGCTCAGGAGGCCTTGCGGCCCTTGCCATAGACCCAGTAATGCGCGTCTTCCTCGGCGATGTAGCGTGCGTCCGGAAGCTTGGTCACGAGATGCAGCGTGCCCTGCTTCTCGATCAGCTTGCCGACATCCTCGTAATCGGTGTCTTCGAGGTAGCTGTTGCGCGTCGAGACGACCATGTAACCGTCGTCCGAGAGATATTCCGCCAGACGGGTCAGCGCTTCCGGCTCCACATGGCCGAGCGTGAACACGCCGCAGCAGACGATCAGATCATAGGTCCGGTTGAAGACCGGCTTGTCGTCCCGGTTGAGGTCCACATTGCCCGCGAGTTCGGCATAGGCCTCGGTCTTTTCGGCGATGTCGCACATTTCCTGCGACAGGTCGAAACCGTCGATGACGTCGAAACCCTTCATCTTCAGTTCGATGCCCGCCAGTCCCGTTCCGCAGCCCGCGTCAAGGACGCGGATGGACTTGGCCGGCTTGCCGAGGAAGCTGTCGGCCACCATCAGGGCGATGCTGGCGATGGCCCTTGGGCCACCATACTCCTCGTTGCGAACGTCGTCGTCGTACTTCGCCGCCCAATCCGCATAGTACTTTTCGAGTTTTTCGGAATCGCCGGCTAGTTCGTGCGAGGCATGAATGGTGTTGTCCGATGCAGACAAGGCTCGTCCTCTCCTGTCTCGTTGAAAATGAAAGTGCCCTTACGAGTTATGTGCAGAAACCCCTATATCGAGGCTTGACAGCTGTTTTTGCTGAAACTTTTTTCTTAGCCCATGATATTCAAACGATTTCACGATTGACCGTGAAACACATTTCATCAGCTTTGGGCGTGCAGCGCACAATGTCGATGGGAACTTCCCCCAATCCGATCGGCATTCCCCGCCGGTAAAAATTGACGTGAACGGTCGCGTTATCTCTCGATGCGCATCGGTCGGGGTGGGCCCTAACAAGCTGAAACTGCTGGACGTTCGACCACCTTGGAAGCGTTCCAATTTAGAATACTTCTAACCTATTGATTTTACTGATGATTTCTTCGGTGCTAAGGGCTTCTCCCTGACATTTCGCCCTGACGATCGTCAGGGTGTCTGGTGCCATTGAGACCCGATTTGAAAGGAATGCGGATGCGACCCTTTTCGCCCAGGAACCTCGCCGCCGGTTTTGCAGCGTCCCTGTCGACCCTGGCGCTCGCCGGAACGACCACGGCCGCCAACGCTGCGGATGTGAACATCTACACGTCCCGTCAGCCGGAGCTCATCCAGCCGCTGCTCGACGCCTTCACGGAGGAGACGGGGCTTACCACCGCCACGATCTTCATCGACAAGGGTCTGGAAGAACGCATCGCAGCCGAGGGTGCCAATTCGCCCGCCGATCTGATCATGACGGTCGACATCGGTCGGCTCGACGCCGCCAAGCAGGCCGGTGTGGTCCAGCCCGTCGAAAACGACACTCTGGAAGCGAATATTCCCGAGAACTTCCGGGACGGCGAGAAGGAGTGGTTCGCCCTCACCGCCAGGGGCCGGGTGGTTTACGCGTCAAAAGACCGGGTGGATGTCGACCAGATCTCCTATGAGGATCTCGCCGATCCGAAGTGGAAGGGCCGCCTCTGCACCCGCTCCGGCCAGCACCAGTACAATATCGCGCTGATCGCCGCCTACATCGCCCACTATGGCGAGGATGCCGCGCGCGACTGGGTCGAGGGACTGCGCGACAATCTCGCCCGCCGGCCTGAGGGCGGCGACCGCGATCAGGCCAAGGCGATCTTCGCCGGCGAGTGCGACATCGCCATCGGCAACACCTACTACGTCGGCAAGATGGCGACGAACGAGAAGGAGCCGGAGCAGAAGGAATGGGCGGACGCCATCAAGGTGATCATGCCGACCTTCGACAATGGCCTCACCCATGTGAACATTTCGGGTGTGTCGCTGGCCAAGAACGCACCGCACAAGGACAACGCCGTCAAGCTGATGGAATTCCTGTCGAGCGACGAGGCGCAGAAGATCTATGCCGAGCTCAATTACGAATATCCTGTGGAGCCGGGCATCGAGACGTCGGAACTCGTGAAGTCCTTCGGTGAGTTGAAGCCCGACACGATCTCGCTCGACGAAATCGCCAGGCATCGCGCCGAAGCCTCGCGGATCGTCGACGAAATTGGCTACGACAACGGTCCCCAGAGCTGAGGACACCGGGACACCGTTCCGATCCGGCCAATAAGGTCGAAGGCGCTTGACCGCCGTCGCACAAATCCAGTCTCCCCCCTTGCGGGGGAGACACCCGGCAGGGCAGAGGTGGGTCTGCGGCTGCCGAATAACTTGATCGGCGATTGCAGACATCCCTTTGCCTCCTCCCGACCTCGCCCAGAAACCGTCCTGATGTCCGCCACGCATCCCGAAAAGGTGCCGCTGCCTGCCCGTATTCGGCTGCGCCGCTCCTCCGATACGCCCTTCGTCGCGGCGGCGGTCTTCGTCGGGCTGGTGGTGACGATGCCGCTGATGGCGCTTGTTTGGCTCGCGCTCTCCGGCACTTCGGAGAACTGGGCCCATCTCGCCGGCACGATCTTGCCGGAGGCCAGTTGGACGACGCTTCTCCTCATGGCCGGGATTGCCGTCACGGCCGGCTCGATGGGGGTGGTCACGGCCTGGCTGGTGGCAACCTTCGAGTTTCCGGGCCGCCGGGTCTTCTCCTGGGCCCTGGTGCTGCCACTCGCCGTGCCGACCTATATCGCGGCCTATTGCTTCGTCGAATTCCTGCATTTCGCAGGTCCCGTCCAGGGCACGATCCGCGCATTATTCGGCTACCAGACCAGCCGGGAATACTGGTTTCCCGACATACGCTCGCTCTGGGGCGCGGTCCTCATCCTGTCTTCCGTTCTTTACCCGTACGTCTTCCTGACCGTGCGGATGGTCTTCCTGATGCAAGGCCGAAAGGCCGGCGACGTCGCCCGCACGCTCGGCGCCTCGCAGGCCTCGATCTTCCTGCGCATCCTGTTGCCACTTGCGCGTCCGGCCATTGCCATCGGCGTGACGCTCGCCCTGATGGAGGCAGTGAACGACATCGGCGCGGTGGAATTCCTCGGCGTGCGCACCCTGACCTTCGCGGTCTATTCTACCTGGCTCAATCGCGGTGACCTCTACGGCGCGACCCAGATCGCCCTGTTGATGCTCGTGGTGATCGTGTTCCTCGTCGCCGTCGAGCGTTTCGCAAGGCGCCGGCAGCGTTTCACGCTCGGCCGGGCCGACCGGCCAGTCCCCGGTTCTGAGCGGCTTGGCGGCGGCAAGGCAGCGCTTGCCTGGCTCGCCTGTCTGATGCCCATTCTGCTCGGCTTCGGCATCCCCTTCGCGGTTCTGGCCGATTACGCGGTGGAGCGGCTGGACCAGCTCGCCGATCCCCAGCTCTGGCGGGCCCTGGAGCATACCGTCGTTCTCGCAGGCACGACCGGTCTCGTCACCATCGTCGCCAGCTTCTTCCTGGCCTATGGCGTGCGGCTCACCGGCTCTCGGCGCCTGATCCTGCTGACGCGCTTTGCGGTGCTGGGCTACGCCGTTCCCGGCACGGTGCTCGCCATCGGCATCCTCATTCCGCTCGCCGGCTTCGACAATTGGGTCGACGCCCATATGCGTGCGACCTTCAACGTTTCGACCGGCCTGCTGCTCTCGGGCTCGGGCTTTGCCATCGTCTATGCCTGTTTCGTGCGCTTCATGGCGATGGGCCACGGCTCGCTTGAAAGCGGCTTCGGCAAGGTCTCGCCGCATCTCGACATGGCCGCACGCACCCTTGGCCGCACGCCGGGGGCGACGATGATCGAAGTGCTTCTGCCGCTCATGCGGCCGGCCCTCCTCACCGCCTTCCTCATCGTCTTCGTCGACGCGACGAAGGAGCTTTCGGCGACGATCCTGCTCAGGCCCTTCGACTTCGAGACGCTCGCCACCTTCGTCTACCAGCAGACCTCGCGCTCGGCCTTCGAGGAAGGCGCCGTCGCGGCGCTTCTGATCGTGCTGGTCGGCATGCTGCCGGTCGCCATTCTCAACCGCTCGATCCTCGCCGAAACCGCCCGAAGCTGAGGCGGTTCGCGGCCTTCGTGTCACGCTTCTTCGCGGACTTGGCGCTTTGCCCCTCCCAGGACGGGATTTCGGCTCTAGCTGCGACGTCACGACACCCGTCGTTCTCCTCGCCCGGGAGCCGACGGAGAAAGCCGACCGGATCGACGAGGAAGCGCGACCATGTCCGAAATCACCGAGCCGAAAACCGCCAACGGGGCCTGGCTCATCGTTGCCAGCAGCCTGATCGGCGCGTTGATCGCCGCCTTCAACCTGGTGAACGAGGGCAATGGCATCGCCTTCACCTTCGGTGCGTGGCTGGTCTTCGTGTCGAGCCTCCTGGTCTGTCTGGCCGGCGGCATCCTCGCCCTGCACCTCGCGGTCCCGAGCTGGCAGCGGGGCCTCTTCGCCTTTCTCATCCTTCTCGGGATCCTCGGCACCGGCGCCGCCGCCTATTTCCTGCTGGCCTATGTGCTTCTCGCGGCCATGGTCGTCGCCCTGATCGGCTGGCTCATCCATGTGGTCGCGGATCCCGCGCCCCTCGACTGATCCGCCTGGACCTCACTTCGGGATTTCTTCCATGATGACACACGCCAGGACATTCGCCGTCTCGGCCGCCCTCGCCCTTCTTCTCGGCGCCGCCGCCAATTCCCGCGCACAGGAGCAGGACGGCGGGGAAACCCCCGCACCTTCACGATACGGGGCGCCCGACGAGAACACCTCCGGCGGCGAAGTCCAGCCCACACAGTCCGAAGATGGAGGCGAAGCGACAACACCGGAGCTGACCACCGAGGAGACCCAGGGCGGCGGTAGCGTCCAACGTCCCGCCGATGCAGCTTCGGCAGACTCTGGCCCGGTCGAGCCCACCGCGGACAAGCAGCCGGACGCCTGGATGGAGTCGTCCGACAGCTGGGCCACGTTCAATGGCGACCTGAGAGCCCAGAAATATTCCTCGGCTGACCAGATCACGCCCGACAACGTCAAAGACCTCGAGAAGGTCTGGGAGTATCACACCGGCGATGTCTCCGACGGCTCCGGCGACATTCCGACGACCGTGTGGTCGGCCACGCCCCTCTTCGTCAACGACACGCTCTATTTCGGTACGCCCTTCTACCGGATCATCGCGCTCGAGCCCGATACCGGCAAGGAGAAGTGGACCTTCGATCCCGACGCGCGCCTGGAAGCGCTGACCCAGCCGGCGATGAAGAATCGCGGCGTCGCCTACTGGCAGGCGGATGAGCCGCAGGAGGGCGAAGCCTGCCAGAAGATCGTCTATGTCGGCACCATGGACGCCAAGCTCTATGCGGTCGACGCCGACAGCGGAGAGCCCTGCGCCGAGTTCGGTCAGGACGGCATGCTGGACGTGAACCAGTGGAACACGGTCAATGACAAATGGCCGCTGTCGCTGCTCCAGCCGCCGACAGTCTATCAGGACACGCTGTTCCTCGGCTGGGCCGGCAAGGACTGGACCGACAGTGCGGCCCCTCCGGGCACGGTCTTCGCCCTCGACGCGCGCACCGGCGAATTGAAATGGATGTTTCACGCGCTGCCCAACGAGGTGATCGAGCGCACCGGCACGGCCAATGTCTGGGCCTCCATGTCGATCGACCCGGAACGCGGGCTTCTCTACATTCCGATCTCCTCGCCGAGCCCGAACTATTACGGCGGCAACCGCCTGGAGGAACTGCCGCTCGCGACGTCGGTCACCGCGCTGGACACCGAGAGCGGACAGGTCGTCTGGAGCCGGCAACTGATTCATCACGACATCTGGGACTATGACACCGTCGCCCCGCCCACGCTGGTGGATATCGAGAAGGATGGCGAGACCGTCCCTGCCCTTGTCCAGATCTCCAAGCAGGGTTTCATCTACGTGCTGAACAGGGAGACCGGCGAACCGATCTATCCGATCGAGGAGCGCCCGGTTCCTGCCTCCGACATTCCGGGCGAAGAGGCCGCGCCGACCCAGCCATTCGTCGACAAGCCGGAACCGGTGGTCGGCGAAGACTGGCCCGGCATCTCGCCGCTCGCCGACCTCGTCAGCTTCGGCGAGTGCTCCCGGCGCGCGGAGAGCTATCGCTGGGAGGGCCGCTTCACCCCGCCGAGCCTCGAAGGCACCATCGCCTATCCGCCGACGACCGGCGGCTCGCAATGGGGCGGCGGCGCGGTCGATCCGGAAACCGGCGTCTATGTGGTCAACTCCAATTCCGTCGTGCAGATCTACACGCTGATCCCGCGCGACGAGTTTCAGCAGAAGAGCCAGGAGGGCGAGACTTCCGGCTATTACGCGCAGGGCGATGTGCCTTACGGGTTCCGCCTGCAGACCTTCCTCAACTGGGCCGGCATGCCCTGCTGGAACGGCCCCTATGGCACCATCGCCGCCTACGATCTGAAGACCGGCGAGCGGCTGTGGCAAAATCCGTTTGGCCAGGTCCAGAAATACGGCTTCTACATGCCGGAATCCTGGGGTTCGGTGACGATCGGAGCGCCGGTGGTCACCAAGAGCGGGCTGATTTTCATCGGAGCTTCCATGGACAGCCGTGTCCGAGCGCTTGATCTCGGCTCGGGTGAAGTCCTGTGGAAGGCGCTGGTCGACGCGCCGGCAGTCTCCATGCCCGCGGTCTACACCTACAAGGGCAAGCAGTACGTGACCTTCGTGGCGGGTGGAAACACGATCCTGCTGCCAAAGGTCTCCGACCAGATCGTCACCTACGCCCTGCCCGACTAAGACCGGTCGCAAGACACCGGCTTCTGCGGCCGCGACCCGAACCCGCGGCCGCAGCGGGCGACTTGCGAGTGCACCTTGAGGGAAAGGCCGCCCTCGCGCATGGAAGATAAGGAAAAAACAAGAGCATGGCGCCACAACAGGTCAATGAAGGCGGAGCGGGCGAGACCGGCCCTATCGAAAGCGTGACGATCACGGGCGGAGGCCTGAGGGCGCGGCTTCTGACCTTCGGTGCGGCGCTGCAGGATCTCAGGCTCGATGGTCACGAAGCTCCGCTGGTGCTGGGCTTCGAGGATCCCGCTCTTTATCCTGAACACTCACCTTATTTTGGCGCCACTCCCGGCCGCTTTGCCAATCGCATCGCCAATGGGCGTTTCGAACTCGACGGCGAAACCCATCTGACCGAAACGAACTTTCTCGGCCGCCACACCCTGCATGGCGGATCGCGAGGAACCGGCAAACGCATCTGGACTTTGTTGGAGAGCGGTGTGGATTTCGCCCGTTTCGGACTCCATTTGCCCGACGGGGAAATGGGTTTTCCCGGCAATCTCGATGTATCCTGCACCTACAGGCTCAAGGCGGAAGGGACGCTGGCGATCCTGATCGAAGCGACCGCCGACGCGCCGACGGTCTGCAATTTTGCCCATCACAGCTATTTCAACCTCGAAGATGGCGGCCGCAGCTCCATCGCCGATCACCGTCTTTCCATTGCGGCCGATTCCTACCTTCCAGTCGACGAGGAACTCATTCCGACGGGGAACATCGAGCCGGTCGAAAATACACCGCTGGACTTTCGGGCCGAACGCACGATCGGAGAGACGCCGGGCGGTTTCGACCACAATTTCTGCCTTGCCGCCCATCGCGGGCCGCTTCGCCAGGTGGCGGAAGTTGCCGCGCCCCGCTCGGGCGTCAGGATGCAGGTCCTGACCACGGAGCCGGGATTGCAGTTCTACGACGGCGCGCGAGTCGCACGGCAGCATCCCGGGCTCGACGGTATCAGTTACGGCCCCCACGCAGGCCTTTGCCTGGAGGCGCAAGTCTGGCCGGACAGCCCGAACCATCCCGATTTTCCGCGAGCCGTATTGCGTCCCGGCGAGACCTTCCGCCAGGAAACGCACTATCGCTTCTTCAAGGACTGACCGGTTTCAGCTGCATCGTTTCGGGTGGACCTGGCTCAACCTTCCACGAGGCGGCGCGCCTGATCGATCCAGGCTTCCTCGCGGATACGACCGGGGAAGCCCAGTTCCTGTTCGATCCAGATCGCCTCTTCGGGACGCAAAGCCGCGATCTGGTCGAAATGATAGAGTCCGCGTTCGAACAGCAGCTTCTCGATCGCTGGGCCGATGCCATCGATCCGGGTGAGGTCATCCGGATTGCCTTGGCGGGGGCCGGGCAGACCGGCGGGCGCTGTCGCCTCACCCGGCTTGAGCCCATCTGCCGGATCGCCACCGGCTGTGAGGGTGTGCAAAGGAGCCTGCGCGCCGCTCGTCCGGAAGGCGGCTTCGCCTCCGGCACCGGCCGGATCGGATACCGCAGGCTCGACAATGCCAGCGCGCGGCTCGGCGCTCATTGAAGCTGCAGCGTTGCTCGTATTGCGCAAATGGCGGTAGTCCACCGTTCGAAAGTCCTTGTCGAACTTTTCGGCCTTGTGTTTCTCGGCCAGCGGGTCAGGCGGCAATCGACGTTGATCCTTCTGAGGCGTCGGGCCATCCGGATTGGAGAATGCCAGCTTGCGGCGGCGCTCGGCATGAACGGATTTGGCCTTCTCGGCCTCTGATTGGGATGCGCCGTTGCCTTCTCCCGGCAGGGTCGGCATGAGATCGGGAACCCGTTCGTCGCTGCGCCCGCGGATCACGTCCGCCGAGACGACGCTGCCACCGAAATTGGCGAATTGCGCATTCTGGACCGGAGCGGGATCGCCCCTCCTTTCCGCTTTCGCCGGCTGCCAGCTCGAATGCTGGCGCTTTCGACGCAAGCGTTCGCGTTGCCGTGAAGCTTCGTCGTCGGACAGATGCGAATAATCGAGCGTCCTGAAATCGCGATCGAAGGCGCCGGCGCGGTGCTTGGCCTCCAGCGGATCGTCGCCATTCTCCTCCGGCGGCAGCGCCGAACGGCCGGCTTCGAGCCGCTTGCTGGTTTCCTTGTGGACGGCGACGGGATGGTCTTCCTCGAACGATTCCGGCGCCGGCGCCTTGCCGGAGGTCTTTGCACTCATGGTCCTGGTCCCGTCTGTGTTTGGCGTCGCCGACCCAGCCGCCGCACGATCGCCTGCCTCGCTTTCGCCGGTCCCATGGGCGGGCATGGGAGACGCAGCCTTGGTTTCAGTCTCACCATCCGGCGCGTCGGGCGCAAGGGCCGGACGCCGTCCGGACTTCCCAAGTCCCCATGCCGTCCCGACAATCGCTCCGCCAAGGACGAGCACAAGCCGGCCCATTTTCGTCCACACCGGCGACCTCCATCGATCGAACAGCCAATCCTCATCAAGCTAAGCGCGGGAGGTCGCCTCGGCAACCGCAGCCATCCGAACGACTTGCGAGTTCAGAAACTTCGCGCGTGTACGATCGAGCGCCGAAAAAGATTTCTCTCAATTTATCAATCATTTGTCACTTCAATCGCTGGTTCGAATCCGGAACGCCGCGGTCCCCCTCCCGTTGTGTCGCCGAAGCCAGCCGATGAGCCGGCTGCCAATGGAAAAACAGGAGGTTTCGCATGAAACGCCTACTTCTCACGACCACCGCCGCCACCTTTGCGCTCGGTTCCGCCGCCTTCGGCGCATCGATGATCGATGTCAGTGGCGCGGCCATTCAGGGCGACACCGTGACGCTTCCAGCCGTCATGGCAGACGCCGACGGCTATGTCGTCATCCATCGCATGGTCGACGGCGAGCCCGCGGTGCCGCAGTCGATCGGCCACACCATGGTCCCGGCGGGCGAAAGCGCCAATGTCGCCGTCACCGTGGATCAGCCATTCGTGGCGGGCGAAAACTACTTCGCCATGCTGCACCAGGAGACGAACGGCAACGGCACCTATGACTTCGCTGAAGGCATGACCGATGTGGACACGCCGGTCATGGATGGCGGTCAGGTCGTTGGCGTCGCCTTCGCTGTCCCGGCCATGAATGATGCAGGAATGACAACATCCAGCACCATGGCCGATCCCGCGATGGAAAATGCCGGAGGTCAGATGATCGGCGACGAGAACACCCTGAACTCGTCGACGGCGGTAACCGGTCAGGCGGGCGCGAGCCCCGAAGAGCAGGGCACGCCGTCCGGCGGCCTCATTCCGGGTCAGACCCCGGAGTAAGGACAGGATCCAGACGTCCCATGTTTTAGACGTCTCGTTGACAGGGCCGGTCCGCGTAAGCGGGTCGGCTTCTTTTTGCGCACCCCGCCCTTTAGACGAATTCGGTCGCAACGCGATGCACGATGCTGTGTCTGCGCGCCAGGGCATCGATATCGCGGGAGTATCCCCCACCGATGACCGCCGCGACCGGGATGTCGCGCTCTCGGAAGAAGCCGAAGACCTGTCGGTCCCGCTCGGCCAGACCGGAATCGCTCAGCGACAGGCGACCGAGACGGTCGTCTCTGTGGGGATCGACCCCGGCGTTGAAGAAGACGAGATCGGGCGACGAGCGGTCGAAAGCGGCCTCCAGCGCGTCACTGAGAACCGCGTGATAGCCGCCATCATCCGTCCGGTCCGGCAGACCGACGTCCATGTCCGACACCGCCTTTTCGGCCGGATAATTGTGCTCCGCGTGAAGCGATAGCGTGAAGACCCGCGGCTCGCCGGCGAAGATTCGCGCCGTCCCGTCCCCCTGATGGACATCGCAGTCGACGACCAGGACCCGATCGACATCGCCATCGGCAATCAGCACCGAAGCCGCCACGGCCACGTCGTTGAAGACCGAAAACCCGGCCCCGCCTTCCCGCCGCGCGTGGTGGCTGCCACCCGCCGTGTTGCAGGCAATCCCTTCGGCAAGGGCAAGCCGGGCGGTGAGCACCGTCCCACCGGTGGCGCAACGCGAGCGCATGGCGACCCGCTCGTCGACCTGAAAGCCGATCGCCTTTTCCATCGCCGGCGGCACCGCCTGGAACAGCACCTGATCGACATAGCGCGCATCATGGGCGAGCCTCAGCCAACCCGGCAGCGCCGGAGCCGGAATGTGGAAGCCGCTGGCACCAACCACGCCGTCCTCAACGAGGATCCGGGCGAGCCGGGTAAATTTCGACATGGGGAACCGGTGATGCGCGTCGAAATTCGCGTCGAATGCCGGATGATGGATGATCGGTAGGGTCATTGCGGCGGAGAGATAGCGCGGATCGCGACCGAGCGCAGCGCGGCGATTTGGCTTGCAAGCGGGTCGACCAGATGCCACCGGAAACCCATGCAAACGGACGAACCGATTTCCGGCGGCGACGCCATCGACCCCCGGCGGCCTGGCGTCCGCGCCTTTTCCGTCACCAATCGTACCATCTGGGCGATCACGCTGCCCATGACGCTCGCTTACGCCACGACGCCGCTTCTCGGCCTGACCGACACGGCCGTGATCGGCCGCGTCGGCGATGCCGCCGCACTCGGGGGGCTCGTCGTCGGCGCACTGATCTTCGACTTCGTCTTCGCGGTGTGCAATTTCCTGCGCGCGGGAACCACGGGTTTGACGGCCCAGGCCTTCGGCGCCGGCAAGCCTCGCGAGATCGAGACGGTCTTTCTGCGGGCGGCGGTCCTGTCGATCGGCATTGGTCTCGGCCTCATCCTCGCCGAGCCGCTGGTGCGATGGCTCGGCCTTCTCGCCGTCTCTCCGGACCCGGAAGTCGTGGCAACCGCCTCGACCTACGTCTTCATCCGGATGTTCTCGGCCCCCTTCGCGCTAACGAACTACGTCATTCTCGGCAATCTTCTGGGACAGGGGCGCAGCGTCGTCACGCTCGGGCTTCAGATTGTCATCAATGGCACGAATATCGCCCTGTCCGTCCTGTTCGGCCTCGTCCTCGAGTGGGGCATCACGGGCGTGGCCCTCGGCACCATCTGCGGCGAGGCTCTTGGCTGCTTCGCTGGCCTCTTCGTCATCGCGCGCGGCTTCGATCGGGCCAAGCTGCCCTCCTGGTCCGAAATCTTCGACCGGGCTGCCTATCGCCAGATGCTCGACGTCAATCGCGACATCATGATCCGCACCATCTGCCTGCTTGCGGCCTTCTTACTGTTCACGCGACTGGGCGCCGGGTTCGGGACGGTCGTCCTGGCCGCCAACGGCATCCTCATGAACATCTTCATGACCGGATCCTATTTCCTCGACGGGATGGCGACCGCCAGCGAGCAGTTGGCCGGCCGTGCGGTCGGTGCGAAATACCGCCCGGCCTTCGACCGGGTCGTGAGGCTGACGAGCCTCTGGGGTATCGCGATCGGAATGGGACTCGGCGCAATGGTCCTCGCCTTCGGACCGGCGCTCGTCGATTTTCTCACCACTGATGAAAACGTCCGGGGTTCCGCAAAGCTCTTTCTCGTCTTCGCCGCCATGACGCCCGTTGCCGGAGCGCTCGCCTTCATCATGGACGGGATCTACATCGGCGCCACATGGTCGCGCACCATGCGGGACATGATGGTGCTGTCGCTCGTCATTTTCGTCCCCGCCGCCTACGGCCTGTCCGGGGCTTTCGACAATCTCGGCCTTTGGATCGCGCTCCAGATCTTCCTTGGCCTGCGGGGTTTCACCCTGCTTGCGGCGCTGCCTGCGCGGCGGAACGCGTCGTTCTGAATGGCCTCGCCGGCTCAGTCCGGCTTGGGTCCGGCCAGAATATCGTCGACGCGGCTGTCGCGCAGATCGGAGATCCTGTCGATATCGCCGATATCGAGAACCCGGAGCATCCCCTTCAGAATGCGCACCGGCAGATGCGGCCCGTCGAAGACGAGACCCGAATAGAGCTGGACCAGATCGGCGCCCGCCTCGATCTTGATGATTGCGGTGCGGGCGTCCTCGACGCCGCCGACGCCGATCAGCGGAAAGTCGGGGCCGACGGCCCGGCGAAACCGCGCAAGAACCCAGGTCGAGCGCCGCATCAGAGGCCGGCCGGAGAGGCCGCCGGCTTCCTTTGCCAGTGGATGGCTTTCGATGCCGTCGCGCGAGATCGTCGTGTTGGAAACGATCAGGCCGTCGACCTTGCGCTTGGCGGCGGCCTCGGCGATCTCCTCGATCTGGTCTTCGGTCAGATCGGGCGCGACCTTGACGAAGACCGGTTTTCGCGGCGTCCCCATCATGGCGGCATAGCCGTTTCGCGCCGCGATCACGGCCTTCAGCAACCGGTCGAGCTCGCTGCCCGACTGGAAAGCTCTGAGCCCCGGCGTGTTGGGTGATGAGATGTTGATGGTCAGATAGCTCGCAAAGCTCTCGAAGACATTGACGCCCTCGACATAGTCGGCGACGCGATCGGCTGAATCCTTGTTCGCGCCGATATTCACCCCGACGATCCCGGGCTTTCTCACCCGCGCAGCCAGACGCTCGGCGGCGTCGGCATGGCCTTCATTGTTGAAGCCCATCCGGTTGATCACCGCCTTTTCCTTCGGCAGGCGGAACAGGCGCGGACGAGGATTGCCCTCCTGGGGTCGCGGGGTCAGCGTGCCGACCTCGACGAATCCGAAGCCAAGCCTGAGAGCCTCATCCGGCACCTCGGCGTTCTTGTCGTAACCGGCGGCAAGGCCGAGCGGGTTGGGAAAGGCGATGCCGGCCACATTGACGTGCAGCCGCCCATCGACGGGAATGTCCATGTTGCGCACGAGGCCGCGTTTGAGCGCCCCGATCGACAAGGCATGGGCGCGCTCGGGCTCGAAGCGGAACAGAGCCGGTCGCCCCAGCCGGTAGATCAAGCTCATGGAACAGCGCAGTCAGCGTTCACGACAGGCTCATCGCATGGCGCCGGGAAAGAGATGATGACCGTCCGGCCCGATCGGCAGATCCTGCTCCCAAAGGACCGCCTCGATCGGCAGGCTCCCATAGAGATGCGGAAACAGGGCGCCGCCGCGCGAGCGCTCATACTTCAAGGCGTCGCCAAGCGGCGCGGGATCCACGGCGACAAGCACCAGATCCTGCTGTCCGCCAAAATGCAGCTTTGCGGTCTCGCGAACCTGGGCACTGGTCGAAAAATGGATGTAGCCATCCTTCAGATCGACCCCAGCCCCATCGAAGCGGCCGGCCGCTTTCGCCTCGTCCCAGATCTGTCGGGGAAGAATTTTGTAGATCGTCTGGTCCATGGAAAGATCGGTGCCAAACTCATGGCGAAAGGTCAATCGAATTGACGGCGCCACAAGGCCGTCACCGCCGGTCGATAGAGCTTGAGACGATGTTGGTGCGCGCTTGCGCCCGTATCCACCAAAACCGAGCAACAAGGGAGATCTCGATGAAACGCTCGCTCATGGCGCTTGCGGCGACCGGCCTTCTCGCCTGGCCGACACTTGGCGCTGCCCAGACGATGCCCTCTTCGACGCCCGAAGAAGCCGATTCCCTGCCCGGTCGCTTCGCGATCGTGAGCTTGGAGGGTCAGATCGCCCGGCTCGACACGGCCACCGGCAGGATCGAGCCCTGCCGCGTACGGCGTGACGAAATTCGGTGCGGCGCCGCGACCGCTGCGGCGCCCCAAGGCGAGAACCGACGCTTGCGCCGTCTCGAACGGCGCGTCGCAGCCTTGGAAAGGGCCGTCGCCGAACTCAGGCGTGCCCGCCCGCGAGGCGAAGACGCCGACATTGCCATCGAGCAGATGCAGAAGCTGTTCAAGGGCTTTGCCGACATCGTCAAGGAACTCGACGGCGAGGAGCGCCGCGACAACCGGCGTGAACTCCAGCCCAATCCGGATCGCACTTAAGTCTCCGGGGACGGCGGGAGATGCGCGGGCAGGAGCGACGGCGCCGATAGGTCGGCCCTCCCCCGACTTGTCACATTGCCGATTCCGCCTCGTCCAGTTGCTCGACCACCAGATTGTCATTGGTGTAGATGCAGATCTCGGACGCGATCTTCATCGCCCGGCGGGCGATGTCCTCGGCCCCCATCTCGGTCTCGGTGAGTGCGCGGGCGGCGGCGAGCGCGTAGTTGCCGCCCGAACCGATGGCCATCAGACCGCCTTCGGGCTCCAGCACGTCGCCCGTCCCGGTCAGCGTCAGGGTGACGTTGCGGTCGGCGACGATCATCATCGCTTCCAGCCGGCGCAGGTAGCGGTCGGTGCGCCAGTCCTTGGCGAGTTCCACCGCCGCCCGCATGAGCTGGTCGGGATATTGTTCGAGCTTGCCTTCCAGCCGCTCCAGAAGCGTGAAGGCGTCAGCCGTCGCACCGGCGAAGCCCGCGATCACCTGGCCGTTCTTGCCGAGCCTACGGACCTTGCGGGCGTTGCCCTTGATCACGGTGTTGCCCAGCGAGACCTGTCCGTCACCGGCGATGACCACCTTGCCGCCCTTGCGGACGGTGACGATGGTCGTGCCGTAGATCGTCGCCGGATCGTGCTTTTCGAAATCCATGGGTCTTCCTTGTCTGCCGCCGCCCGCAGAACGAAACGGTCGGGCGGCCTGGTCAGCACCCATGTGGGCGCTGGCCGGCGGCTTGCCAAGCGTCGCGGGCCTCTCCGCAAGCCTGGCGACAATCGTGGGGTTTAGGCTTGCCTCAGTTCGACCATCAGGCTGCGCGAAAGAATCCGCCATGACGACGATGAAGACACTTCGGACTTTCGCTGCGCTTGGCCTCGCCGGCCTCATGGCGATGGCAGCACCCGCGAGTGCGGAACCGGCCGCCAAGAAGCTCTTCTCCGCCAAGCACGAGCCGGCGGCCGGCCAGCCGCAGAGCATCGGCTTCTATTCTAAAGGCTGCCTCGCCGGCGCAGCGCAGCTTCCGGCCGACGGGCCGGCCTGGCAGGCGATGCGCCTGTCGCGCGACCGCCGCTACGGACATCCCGTCACCGTGGCGTTTCTGGAGCACCTCGCCGCCCGAGCGAAGTCCGCGGGGATCTGGCGCGGACTCCTGGTCGGCGACATCTCCCAGGCGCGCGGCGGACCGATGGCCTTCGGCCACAGCTCGCACCAGGTGGGGCTCGATGCCGACATCTGGCTTCAGGAAATGCCGGCGGACCGCCTCACCGCGAAAGAGCGCGAGGATTTCCCGTTCCGCTCGGTCCTGAAGAAGGGCGCGCTCACCGTCGACGACCGGATCTGGACCTCGAACTATCGCGACCTGATCAAGCTCGCCGCCGAAGAGCCGCAGGTGCAGCGCATCTTCGTCCATCCCGGCATCAAGAAGAAGCTCTGCGAGACCGCCGGCCGCGACCGGGCCTGGCTCTCCAAGGTGCGGCCCTATTATGGCCATCACGAGCATTTTCACGTCCGGCTGTTCTGCCAGCCGGGATCGGAAAACTGCAAACCCCAGAGAGCGGTCGGCGGCGGCGATGGCTGCTCCGAACTCGGATGGTGGTTCAATGTTGCGCTGAAGCCGGCACCGAAGCCCGCGAAACCGGCCAAGCCGAAGCCGCCGCTGATGCTTTCGGGTCTGCCCGGTCAGTGCCGCGTCGTGTTGAACGCGCCGGCTGGCGACCCGACTGCGGCGATGGCAGCGATTTCGGCGGGCGGCACCGGGGGCCTCGCCAATTCCTACGCGCCTGCCCCGGCGCGCGTGCCGCTGCCGACGCCACGCCCGGCACGCTGAGCGTATCACCCCCCTGCCGCAGATACGCACTCGGCCTCCTCACCTTGCGTCGAAGACAAGACTGTTTCGGCTGATTGTTTTGCCATCGTCATCGCGATGGCCTATGTCAGCATTCCATGCAAATCGATTGAAAGTGGGCGCGCCATGGCACTGAGACGCAGCGGCGATGCGTTAAACTTCCCTATTCTCATCGGCGACATTGGCGGCACCAATGCGCGTTTCGCCATTCTGGTCGACGCCTATGCCGAGCCGAAGCATTTTCCGATCGTCCAGACGGCGGATTTCGAGAATATCGACGAAGCCATCCAGGTGAGCGTTCTCGACAAGACGTCGTTGCGTCCGCAGTCGGCGGTTCTTGCCGTCGCGGGGCCGATCGACGGCGACGAGATCGATCTCACCAACTGCCCCTGGGTCGTGCGGCCGAAGGTGATGATCGAAACGCTTGGTATTTCCGAGATCGTCGTGATGAACGACTTCGAGGCTCAGGCCCTTGCAATTTCCGCGCTGAAGGAGGAGTCCCGCACCGAAATCGGTGGCGGGATCGTGCGAGAGGGCGCGAGCCGCGCCGTGCTCGGGCCGGGCACGGGCCTTGGCGTGGCGGGCCTCGTCAGGGCGCGCAACATGTGGATCCCGGTCGCCGGTGAAGGCGGTCATATCGACATTGGCCCCCGCACCTCGCGGGATATGGAGATATGGCCGCATCTGACCCCCATCGAGGGCCGGATTTCGGGGGAACAGGTCCTGTGCGGCCGGGGCCTGGTCAACATCTACCGCGCCATCTGCACCACGAAGAATGTGGAGCCCGCCTATTCCACGCCGGCCTCGGTCACCGATGCCGCGATCAAGAAGGGCGACGCTGAAGCCGAGGAGGCCATCAATCTCTTCGCCACCTATCTCGGGCGCATGGCCGGTGACATCGCTCTCATCTTCATGGCACGTGGCGGTGTCTTCATCGCCGGCGGCATCTTCCAACGGCTGATTCCGGTCATCAAGAAGGAAGAGGTTCGCAGCGCGTTCGAGGACAAGGCGCCGCACAGCGCGCTGATGAAGGAGATCCCGCTTTATGTCGTGACGGAACCGCTCGCGGCACTGGTCGGGCTTGCAACCTTCGCCCGGACACCACGCTTCTTCGGCCTCGAGACGACCGGCCGCCGCTGGGTCGCCTGAGCCAGCGACGGGACTGACCGGCGACTTCGAGCCGGTCGCACCCTTTGAAAACGTCAGGACGCCGGAACCGGGAAGGACAGCGACCAGAGCGCCGAGAAAATCAGTCCGAAGAAGATGATCCAGCCGAAAACGGTGTTCGACTTGAACAGCGCCAGGCACTGATCGGCATCGTCGATGTCGAGCGTGCCGATCTGCCAGATCATCTGCACCCCGCCGATCGCCAGCGCTGCATAGGCGGGCCAGGCCGGTCCCCCGGCGGAAGAGGTTCCAGTCAGAAGGAACGCCGCGAGAAACAGGCCCACCGCTCCGAGATAAAGCACAGTCAACGCATGTCGCGTCCAGCTTCCGAAGAGGCGCGCAGTGGACCGAACGCCGACCAGGGCGTCGTCCTCCTTGTCCTGATGGGCGTAGATCGTGTCGTAACCGATCGTCCAGAGGATCGCGCCGGCATAGAGCAGGACCGGAGCCAGCGTCAGTTCGCCCCAATGGGCGGCCCACCCCATGAGCGCGCCCCAGGAAAAGGCAAGGCCAAGGCCGAGCTGCGGCCAGTCTGTATAGCGCTTCAGGAAGGGATAGACCGCGACGGTCGCCAGCGAGGCGATGCCGAGGAAGACGGCGAAGATGTTGAACTGGATCAGCACGAGGAAACCGACCAGCGCCTGCACCACCATGAAAAGCTTGGCTTGAAGCCGGCTGACACGGCCCGAAGGCAACGGGCGCGAGCGGGTTCGCGCCACCTTGTCGTCGATCTCCTGATCCACCAGATCGTTATAGGTGCAGCCGGCGCCGCGCATGGCGATCGCACCGATGAAGAACAGGGTCAAATGCCAAAGGCTCGGAAGGCCGGTGTGCACCGCGCTCGGCGCGATCGCCTGCGGCGCGAGCGCCGCCGACCACCAGCACGGCCAGAGCAGAAGCTGCCACCCGATCGGCCGATCCCAGCGGGCCAGTTGCGCATATGGCCAGATCGCCCGGGGCAGGAGACGATAGACCCAATTGTAGACGGGCGCGTCGGAAACACGCTCTGCGCCTTCAGCCAGTCCGGTCTTCAGATTCGTCATGGCCCACAGAGTGGATGCAAGACGGCCGCAGTCAAGTAAAAAAGTCCGCCCGCGACCGGATTTCCGCCCCATTCCGGCCACTGCTCGTGCTTGACCATGGACCGCCTGCAACACTAATCCCTGCGGACTGTCATCACGAAAGACCACGGAGCCCGTCATATGAGCCTCGACGTCCTTTTGATCGGCTCGGGCGGGCGCGAGCATGCCCTGGCATGGAAACTCGCGCAGTCACGGAGTCTCGGACGCCTTTATGCTGCCCCGGGCAACCCCGGCATAGCCGAATGTTCCGAGATCGTTGCGCTCGACACCGCCTCGAACGAAGCGGTCGTCGACTTCTGCCGCGCACATGGCATCGGCCTGGTGGTCATCGGTCCGGAAGCGCCGCTCGTCGCCGGCCTCGCCGATGCGCTGACGGACGCTCAGGTTCCCGTCTTCGGCCCCACGGCCGCAGCGGCGCGGCTGGAGGGCTCCAAGGGCTTCACCAAGGACCTCTGCACGCGGCACGACATTCCGACCGCGCGGTACAAGCGGTTCACCGATGCCGCGGCGGCGAAGAGCTATCTCGAGGACACCGGACTGCCCCAGGTGATCAAGGCGGATGGCCTCGCCGCCGGCAAGGGCGTGACGATAGCAACCACCAAGGCCGAGGCGCTCGCCGCCGTCGACCGCTGTTTCGAGGGTGATTTCGGCGGGCCGGGAGCCGAGATCGTGATCGAGGAATTCCTGGAGGGCGAGGAAGCGAGCCTGTTCTGCCTTTGCGACGGCGAACGCGCCCTCGTCTTCGGCACCGCCCAGGACCATAAACGTGCCTTCGACCGCGACCGCGGTCCGAACACCGGCGGCATGGGCGCCTATTCGCCGGCACTTTGCATGAGCGAGCGCATGGTGGAGCGCACGATGCGCGAGATCATCCGCCCGACGCTCGAAGGCATGCGCGAAATCGGTTCGCCCTTCCGCGGCATCCTCTATGCCGGTCTTATGCTGACGGAAACCGGCCCCAAGCTGATCGAATACAATGTCCGCTTCGGCGATCCGGAATGCCAGGTTCTGATGATGCGCCTCGACAGCGACATCCTCCCGGCTTTCCTGGCCGCGGCGAGGGGCGACATTTCCGACGTCGAGGTGAAGTGGTCTGCGCGGCGCGCGCTGACGGTCGTCATTGCCGCCGACGGCTATCCCGGATCATATCGCAAGGGCACCGAGATCGCCCGACTGCCCGCCTCCAGCGAGACCATGCGTGTCTTTCACGCTGGAACCAGCCTCGACGGCGAGAAGCTTCTCGCCACGGGCGGCCGGGTTCTGAACGTCACGGCCACAGGCGACAGTGTCCGGGAAGCCGCCAAGCGCGCCTATGACGCCGTCTCGGACGTGGAATGGGATCAGGGCTTCTTCCGCTCCGATATCGGCCACCGGGCGATCATGGTCGAGCAGGAATGACTTCGGCCGCCGACGGAGCGGACTGCATGAGCAATGCGGCGGCTACGGGATCAAAAAGATCGCCTCCCTTTGCCGACATCGCGCGCCGCTACTCGGCCTTCGGCCAGACATAGGCGACCTTGCGGAGTTTCTTGCCGTCGAAGCATTCTTCGCCGTCGGCCACCGCGACACCGCCCATGCCTTCGTAGAACTGGGTAGCCATCGCGTTGTCCACCAGCGCCCAGACGGCCACGCTCGAAAAGCCCCGCTCCTTCAGGAGCCGTTGCGACGCATTGAAAAGGCGCCGGCCGAAACCGACGCCCTGATAAGCAGGCTTGAGGTAAAGCTCGTAGATCTCGCCACGGACCGCCAAAGCGTTGGTGCGATTGCGCCCCATCGTCGCGTAGCCGACGATCTCGCCGCCATAGTCGACAACGAGGATCCCTGCCCCGCTGTTCACCGCGCGCGTCCACCACGACGAATGACGGCGCTCGATCATGCCGTTGAGACAGCGATGGGGGATGATGCCGGAATAGGCGCCCCGCCAGGCCGACTCGTGCACGCTGGCAAGCGCGCTCGCGTCTTTCGGGTCGGCAAATCGGATCTCGGCGGTGATCGTAGGCATCGCCCGTTAACTCGCGACGCCGCAAATCGATCCATCGAAATGAAAAATTATTCGGTCGTGGGCAAGGTTTACGAAAGGTTTCGCTCTTTCGCGCTACCGTCGTCCCAGCACCCCCTCTGCCAGGGACTTCTGGATTCCCGCGATATTGGAGCGCCGTGACAGCTCGCGTTTGAGCGGCGGCTGGCCGCTGACCCAGATCGTCATCTCCGAGTCCGCGTCGAAGCTGCCTGCCGTCTCGACCGAGAAGGTGGTGATGGCGCGGTAGGGGATCGACTGGATCGTGCGCTTGCGCCCGGTCATGCCCTGCTTGTCCACGAGGATCAGCCGAAGATCGGTGAACACCAGCATGTCGCGCACGACCATGAAGGCGAGAACGATCGTCTCGTTCTCGATGAGGATCGGTTCCAGATCGTCGCGCACGCTCTCGACGTCCACGTCACTCGTCAGCCCCATCAGTCCCGACAAGAGGCCCATTGCTTCCTCCGCTCTTCCCTCGGTCACGGCCGCGACCGCTTCCTGCAGAATAAATGGTTATTCGGCGCGCCGAATTCCGCCTCCGCTTAATTTTCCTGCGCCGCTTGATCAGAAAATGAAAGTTCCATTTGGCTTTCGCGGATGGGTATCGTGGTCGTTAATAGGGGGCGCTGTCATGCGCCCCGGCGGATCGGCGCTGCGCCGGCCCGCTGCGGAGGTCGTTTTGAAACACGGAATCAGACAGCTATTCATACCCGGCCCGACCAACGTGCCGGACAAGGTCCGTCGGGCGATGAACGTCCCGATGGAGGACCAGCGCGCGCCGGACATGCCGGACCTCACGCTCTCGCTGTTTCGGGACTTGAAGCGCGCCTTCAAGAACGAGACCGGCCGGGTCTTCATGTTCCCTTCCTCCGGCACCGGCGCCTGGGAGGCCGCGATCCAGAACACGCTGGCGCCGGGCGACAAGGTCCTGATGTCGCGCTTCGGCCAGTTCTCCCATCTCTGGGTGGAAATGGCGAAACGGCTCGGGCTCGACGTCAACGCCATCGATGTCGAATGGGGCGCCGGCGTGCCGCTCGACGCTTATGAGGCGGCGATCGCCGCCGATACGAGCCACGAGATCCGCGCCGTCTTCGTCACCCACAACGAGACGGCCACCGGCGTCACCTCGGACGTCGCGGGCGTGCGCAAGCTGCTCGACAGCCATTCGCACCCAGCCCTCCTCTTCGTCGACGGCGTCTCCTCGATTGCCTCGATCGACTTCCGCCAGGAGGAATGGGGTGTCGATCTCGCCGTCGCCGGGTCGCAGAAGGGCTTCATGCTGCCAGCCGGCATGTCCTTCCTGTCGGTGTCGGAGAAGGCCCTCGCGGCAAACCGCGACAATCGCGAGAAGCTGCCGCGCAGCTATTTCGGCTTCACCGACATGATCGCCATGAACGATCAGGGCTATTTTCCCTACACGCCGCCGACGCAGTTTTTCCACGGGCTGCGGGCCTCGCTCGATCTCTTGTTCGAGGAAGGGCTGGAGAACGTCTTCGCGCGGCACTACAGGCTCGCCGAGGGCGTTCGACGCGGCATTGCGGGACTGGGGCTAAACCTCGTGGCGGTCGAGCGGAAATGGTATTCCGACACGGTTTCCGCGATCACCGTGCCCGATGGCATCGACGCCAATCAGGTGATGAAGATCGCCTATCACCGCTACAACACCTCTTTCGGCGGCGGCCTGGCAAGGCTCGGCGGCAGGGTGTTCCGGATCGGCCATCTCGGCGATCTCAACGAAGTGATGTGCCTCGGAGCGCTCGCATCGGCGGAGATTTCGCTCCTCGACGCCGGCGCGAAGATCACTCCGGGCGCGGGTGTCGCGGCGGCTCAGACCTATTATCGCGAAGCGCACGAGGCGGACGGCCGCCTTGCTGCCGAATAGGATCGGTCCAAGGCTCCTCCCGTCCGGCCGATCCCGCGGGCGTCCGCTCCAGCGGACGTCCTGCCCTTTTCAACGGTGATGACGAGACGTCTACCGGGAGAGAAAAGCCGCGAATGCGGCGCGTGCCTCTTTCGAGCGCAGACGCTCTGAGAAGATCTCGAGCTCCCGGTCGATCGTCGCCACAACGTCGGTACGCGGTCCACGAACCAGTTCGCGAGCAATGCTCAGGGCCTCGGGCGGCTTCTTGGCAAGGGCGCGCGCCG
This sequence comes from Jiella marina, assembly GCF_024359545.1. Taxonomy (GTDB): domain Bacteria; phylum Pseudomonadota; class Alphaproteobacteria; order Rhizobiales; family Rhizobiaceae; genus Jiella. The sequence continues at coordinate 184,538 of NZ_JAKQZG010000004.1, read as the reverse complement.
CCTCCATTGCCGCCGCCTCGCAATCCTCGCTCACCTTGTAGATCAGTCCGGCTTCGCGCGCGCTCTGCGCGTCGAAAGCCTCGCCCAGAACCAGCAGCGCGAAGGCGCGCTGGTCGCCCATCATCCGCGGCGCGATCAGGCTGGAAGCAGCCTCAGGCGTCACGCCGAGATCAAGGAAAGGCGTGCGAAACACCGAATTCGGGGTGGCATAAGCCAGATCGCAATGCATGAGGAGGGTCGTGCCGATGCCGATCGCAAGCCCGTCCAGCGCCGCGACGAGTGGCTTGGGATATTGCGCCACGAGGAGGAGAAAGTCGCGCACCTCGCCAGGCAGCGAACCACCCTCGGCGATCGCCATGAAATCGGCGATGTCGTTGCCGGCACAGAACGCGCCCGGAACGCCCGCGAACACGATGGCGCGGACTGCGTCATCCTGCGCCGCGGCTTCGAGCGCTTCCTTCATCTCGCGATACATCGCCCGATTGATCGCGTTCTTCTTCTCGGGACGGTTCATCCGGATCGTGACGACACCGCCCTCGGCGGTCACCGCAACCAGGCCACTCATCGCGCCATCTCCGACAGCAGGATGTCGTGAGCAGCGGCAAGGCTCGCCGCGCCCGACATCACCTTGCGCTTCAAACCGCCGGTCTCGACGGTAAGGTTCTCTGCGAAATACCGCATCAGCGCGATCCGCTCGTGGCCGGCGCCATCCGCCAACGCGCCCTTGGCAAGGAGCGCACCTCCGGCAGCGAGGCCAAAGAGCTTGAGATAGGGCGTCGCGCCCGAAAGGGCCGCTTCGTTCCGGCCCTCCCGCAGTTCCGACAGCAGATGCTCGGTCGCCTCGCGCAGATCGGCCATGGCGGCCTGCAATTGCGGGGCTGCATCGCCAAATTCCGGAGCGTTGCGGCGGGAAAGTTCCGCGACCGTCTCATCCCATTCCGCGAACAGCGCGCGGGTCGTTTCGCCGCCAGACTGGGTGATCTTTCGGACCACGAGATCGATCGCCTGGATGCCGTTGGTGCCTTCGTAGATCGGCGTGATGCGCGCATCGCGCAGCAGCTTCGCCGCCCCGGTCTCCTCGACGAAGCCCATGCCGCCATGGACCTGGATTCCGATGGACGCGACCTCCACCGCCATATCGCTCGAAAACGCCTTGGCGACGGGCGTCAGGAGGTTCGCCCGCTCCTGCCACGTCCGAGCCTTGTCCGCATCCCTGCCGGCATAGGCCTTCGCCCGATCGATGGCGATGGCGCAGCTATAGGCGATGGCACGGGCGGCGTCAGTCATGCCCTTCATCGTCAAGAGCATGCGCGCCACGTCCGGATGCGCGACGATCGGGCTCATGCTCCCCGACTTCTCGGCGGATGGTGCGAGCCGCGTCGCGCGGCCCTGGCGGCGCTCACGGGCATAGGCGAGCGCCTTCTCATAGGCCGCATCGGCAACGCCGACGCCTTCGATACCGACCAGAAGGCGGGCATTGTTCATCATCGTGAACATGCAGGCGAGACCGCGGTTTTCCTCGCCCACCAGATAGCCGACAGCGCCGGCCTCGCCGGTCTCGCCCACTCCCTCGCCGAAAAGCATCGTGCAGGTGGGAGAGCCGTGAATGCCGAGCTTGTGTTCGATCGAATGGCAAACGACGTCGTTGCGGCGGCCGGGCGCGCCGCTCTCCTCGGGCAGGAATTTCGGCACGAGGAAGAGCGAGATCCCCTTCACCCCGGCCGGCGCATCGGGAAGCCTGGCGAGGACGAGATGGACGATGTTATCGGCCATGTCGTGCTCGCCATAAGTGATGTAGATCTTCTGGCCGAAGATGCGGTAGCTGCCGTCACCGGCTCGTTCGGCGCGGGTGCGAAGTGCCGCGAGGTCGGATCCGGCCTGCGGCTCGGTCAGATTCATCGTGCCCGTCCACTCGCCGGTCACAAGCTTTTCGAGATAGGCTGCCTTCAGTTGCTCGGATCCGTGCACCGTCAGCGCCTCGACGGCACCCACCGTCAGCAGCGGCGCCAGGGTGAAGGCGATGGAGGCGTGGTTCCACATCTCGAAGACGGCAGCGGACAACGCCGTCGGCAGTTCCTGACCTCCGTGGTCCGCCGGGCCGGCGAGGGCGTTCCAGCCGCCAGCGATCCAGTCCTGGTAGAGGTCCCGCCAGCCCGTGGGCGTCGTGACCACGCCGTTTTCGATCCGCGCGCCCTCTGCATCACCGATCGCGTCGAGTGGCGCCATGCGCTCGCTCGCAAAGCGCGCCGCCTCCTCGAGGACGGCATCCACGAGGTCGGGTGTCAGTTCGGGAAACAAGCCCTCGTCGATCGCCGCGTCCAGACCGGCTATCGTCTTCAGGGTGAATGCAATGTCCTTCACCGGCGGTTGCGGCATGGGGTTTCCTCCATGGATGGGAACGTTCTTGGCGGCGCGTTTTGGCCGAGCTTTATCCGATAGTCGGGCAAAGGCGAGGAACCGGGCGGGCCGTTTCGCCATTCCAGCCCAAAACGCTGAAGGAGATTTCGATGCGGCTTGTTCGGTACGGCGATCGGGGCAGGGAGAAACCCGGGCTCGTCGATGCCGAGGGTAGGATAAGGGATCTCTCCGACCACGTAACGGCCCTCGAAGGCGCCGCACTCGACCCGGACCGTCTGGCCGCGTTGGCCGCGATCGACCCCGCGGGCCTGCCCGTGGTGGCCGAAGGGACGCGCCTGTGCAAACCGGTCGACCGCATCGGCAAGGTGGTCGGCGTCGGCCCCAACTACCATGACAGCGCCAAGCTCGCCGGCTTCCGCGTCAATCCCGAGCCCACCATCTTCCTGAAGGCATCCACCGCCGTCTGTGGGCCGAACGACCCGATCGAGATCCCGAGGCTTGCCGGGCGCGTCGACTGGGGCGTGGAACTCGCCGTCGTCATCGGTCGCGTCGCAAAATATATCAGCATCGAGGAGGCTGAGCGGTCCGTCGCTGGCTACTGCCTCGCCAACGACATCTCCGAGCGCAGCTTCCAGCTTCAGCGTGGCGGCCAGTGGACCAAGGGCAAGTCCCACGACACCTTCTGTCCGCTCGGCCCCTATCTGGTCACGCCGGACGAATTGCCCGACCTCGACTCCATCGAGTTGTGGCTCGACGTCAACCGCACGCGCCAGCAGATCGGGACCACAAGGGACATGATCTTCAAGGTGCCCTATCTGATCTCCTACATCTCGCGCTTCATGCGGCTCGAGCCCGGCGACGTGATCCTCACCGGCACGCCCGCCGGTGTCGGCCTCTCCTACGATCCGCCGCGCTTCCTGAAACCCGGCGATCGTATCCGCCTGGGCGGCACCATGCTCGGCGAGCAGGAAAGCACCTGCGTTTCGCTCTGACCGGCGGTCGGTTCGTGAGATCGTATCGGCAGTGATGATGACGGGGCCCGGCATCGCTTTCATCCCGTCGCCCGCAGTGCCTGGAGCAGGATCGCCCGCAATCCCCGCTCCTTCAGCGATTTCGGCTCCATCAGGCGCATGCGGCGCAGGGCGCGCTCTTCACGATCCGTCGGTGTGGCAAACAGTCCCTTCGCGGCGAGCTTCGCCAGCGCCAAGCGGTCGTTCCGGACCGTTTTCAGCTTTCCGAGCGCCGGCGCGAGGATCTGTTCCTCCTCGGTCAGATCAGTCCCGAACGGATAGGCGGGAAGCCGTTCGGCGAAGGGCGCGAGCGCTTGCTTGAGCCGTTCGGGGCGATTGTCTCCTTGCGGCGCGAAACCCTTCTCGAGCTTACCAGCGGCGACCGCCTTGTCGATCAGACCGCCCTGGGCGGAGCGGTCGGCAATGCCGATCATTGCGGCCACCGTGTCGCGATCCGTGCGTCCCCGCAGATCGGCGATGCCATATTCGGTGACGACGAGGTCCTTCAGATGGCGTGGCACCGTCGTGTGGCCGTAGGACCAGCGAATGTTCGACTGCGCGCCGCCATTGCGCGTCGCCGGGAGCGACAGGACCGAGCGCGCGCCGTCGAGTTCGAAAGCCTGGGCCACGAAATTGTACTGACCGCCGACGCCGGAGACGACCTGGCCGCTGTCGAGTTGATCGGAGCAGATGGTGCCGAGCGCGGTGGCGATCATCGCGGAATTGAAGAAGCGGGCGTCGCGCCGGTCGGCGGCATGGCGCAGCGCATCGGCCTTGGGCAGATCGTTGATGAAGGATATCTCGCGCATGGACAAGCGATCGCGCTCGGCCTCGTCCATCTCCCGCAGCCGCTCATAGAAGGATTCCGGCCCGATGAAGAAACCGCCATGCAGGATCTTCCCGTCGGAGGCGGGGCGCTTCAGGATGCCGGCCTCGAAGAGCTGCAAAAGCGGGTCGACGAACATTTCCGACAGGCCGTAGAGGCCTTCCTCGAAGGACCCGGTCTGCGGCGCGATCGTCCCCGGCCAGTTGCCAAGCGCCCCGAGGCACGCGCGAAACGTCTCCGGATCACGGTGGCGCAGGATGAGCGCATTGGCGATCGCATTGCCCAGTCCGCCGATGCCGATCTGGATGGTTCCGCCATCCTTGACCAGGCCGGCGCAATGGAGGCCGATCGCATGTTCGGTGGTGGAAATCGGCTGCTTGGGAATCGAGAACAGCCGGGAATGCTCGACGCTCTCCCCTTCCAGGATCATATCGAAATGGTCGGCGGGCAGTGCCGCAGCGCCGGTCATGAAGGGCAGATTGACGTTGGCTTCACCGACGAGGAGAGCCGGCTCCGCCGTCTGCCGCCGCGCCGCGATTTCGGACAACAGATCCAGCGTCATGTCGGTGTTGGAGGCGAGCGAGAACTCAGAGCGATCGGACGAAGGCGAGACCATCTGGGCGATCACGTTGACCCCGCTCTCCAGAAGATAGCGGGCAGCGTGGGTATAGTTCGCCGAGATGTAATCCATTTGCGCCGTGCGATTGCCGATCAGCGCGCCGGCCTGCAGGAAGAACTCTACGACCCGAACATTGGGCGGCAGGGCATTGCGCTTGCGAGCCTCGACATAGTCGAGCCGGGTGACGCCGTCATAGAGGCGTTCGGCAAGCGGCCCGGCGAAGCGCCCGGCCAGATTGTCGCCGCCCGAGGGCGGATCGAGCGACAGGGCGGTGAAGATCTTGAGGTCGATGTCGGTGTTCGCCTTCGCAAGGCGGAACAGCGCGTTGGCGACGTGATTGCCCTTGCCCAGCCCCAACGGCAGAGCAAGGACGATCTTGTGCCCCACTCGCTCGACGATCGCCTGTGCGACCGCGTCGGCATCCTCGAAACGGCGCGTCATCAACCCTTGAGCCGCGACCAGCCTTCGTGGGGCCGGAAGCGGGGCCCATGCTTCTTGGCGAGCTCGTTCATGCGCGCGACGATGCCGTCCACACCGCGCTCGCGAGCATAGTGCACCGGGCCGCCGCGGAAGGGCGCGAAGCCGGTGCCGAAGATCATCGCGCCGTCGGTGACCTCTTGGTCCTCGATCACGCCTTCGGCGAGGCAGGCAACGACGGCATTGAGCATGGGCAGGATCAGCCGGTCGAGCAGGTCCGGATCGTCCTTGGAATCGTCCGGCAGCGCCTTGACGTCCCGCTTCTTCGGCTTGCCGTCGTCGTCATAATCGTAGAGCCCCGCCCCGGTCTTGCGACCCAGACGCTTCTCCTCGACCATGCGCGTCAGCCAGGCCGGCGCCTCGGGCAGTGTGTCGGTTCCCAGCCGCTCTCGTAGCGAGGTTGCGACGTCGAGGGCGATGTCGAGCCCGACCTGATCGGAAAGCTCGATCGGGCCCATGGGCATGCCAAAATCCTCGGCCCGCTTGTCGATCCGCTCCTTCGGAATGCCCTCGTCGACGAGCTTCAGCGCCTCGGCCATGTACGGCGTCAAAGCGCGATTGACGAGGAAGCCGGGCGCGGAATTGAGCGGCGCGGGAAGCCGGGAGATTTCGGCCGCAAACGCCGTGGCACGGCGCTCGGTCTCGGAACTGATCCGGTCGTGCCGGACGATCTCGACGAGCTGCATGCGCGAGACGGGATTGAAGAAGTGCAGCCCGACGAAGCGCGACGGGTCCTTCAACCCGGACGCCAGATCAGCGAGCGGCAGGGCCGACGTGTTCGTCGCCAGCAGCGCCCCTTCCTTCAGCTTCGGCTCGATGTCCGCATAGATCTTGTGCTTGAGGTCGATCTTCTCAGGCGCGGCCTCGATGACGAGGTCGGCGTGGGCAATGCCGTTCCCGTCCGGGTCAGGGATCAGGCGGTCGAGAGCGTCGCGAACCTTCAAGGGGTCCTTCAAGGCCCGTTCCAACATCTTAGAGGCGCTCGCAATCGCCTTGCCGATCGGCGCAAGCTGGATATCGCCGAGGGTTACCCGGAAGCCCTGGCCGGCCGCCCAGGCGGCGATTTCACCGCCCATGGCGCCGGCACCGACCACATGCAGGTGCTTCACGCCGGACGAACCGTCCTTCAGGCCCTTCATCTTCTCGCGCAGGAAGAAGACCCGGACCAGATTCTTCGAGGTGGGCGTCTCGATCAGTTCGGCGAAACTGTCGATCTCGGCCGCCTGCATCGCCTTTTCGTCGCCGCCATGGGCTTCCCAGAGGTCGATCAGCTTGTAGGGAGCCGGGTAGTTTTCAGGCGCGGCCTTCTCGGCGGTCTTTTTGCGCATGGTGCGCGCGGCAACCTGCCTCGCCGGCTTGAACCCCATGGCCTTGCCGGCCATGGAATGGGACTTCGGGCGGATGTCGCCATAGAACGCCGCTTCGACGGCGGACGCCACATGCCGCTCCTCGACAACCGCGTCGACGAGACCGATGGACTTCGCACGCTTTGCCGGCATCGAACGGCCGGTCAGCATCATCGTCATCGCCTCGATCGGATCGGCGACGGCGGGCGCGCGGAACGTGCCGCCAAGACCTGGATGAAGGCCAAGCATGACCTCGGGAAAGCCGAGCGTCGCGTCGGAGACCGCAATCCGGCGATCACAGGCGAGTGCGAGTTCCAGTCCTGCGCCAAGGCAGTGACCGTGGATGACGGCAACGGTCCGCGTCTTCAGCGCCGCGAGCCGGTCAAGAACCTGGTGTGCGTCCTTAAGGGACGAGCGGATCTCCTCCTTCGAGGCACCGACGAACTGGTTGATGTCCGCGCCGGCCGCGAACCCCGCCTTCTTGCCGGAGCGGATGACGATCGCCGCCGGCTTCTCGCGCTCCAGACGCTCGATATGGCTGGCGAGTTCCTCCAGCACGCTGCGATCGACGGTATTCACCGATTTGTCCTGCCGATCGAGGATCAGCCAAGCGACGTTGTTGTCGTCGGTCGCGGACCGAAAATGGCCCGTCGTCTCGGCGGAGCGTGCCGGCCCCAGTTCGAGAGCGCGCGAGGAGAGCGCGTTCAGCATCCTGCCCATGTTCTTGGTCCGTCGCTTTTCGCGTTCCGTGGTTTTGTTCGTCGAAAGTGGCCGCGCCTCAGGCCGCTTCCAGCAGCATCGCGCCGCCCTGACCGCCGCCGATACACTGAGTGGCGATGCCACGCGTCTTGCCGAGACGCTTCAGCGTATTGGCGAGATGCAGCGTGATGCGGTTGCCGGATGTGCCGACCGGATGACCGAGCGCGATCGCCCCGCCATCGACGTTCAGCTTGTCGTGGTCGATCCGCCCGCCGCGGCCTTCAAGGCCGAGCACACCGTCTGCGACGTCGGGCTGGTCGAGCGCGGCGACGCAGGAAAGCACCTGCGCGGCAAAGGCCTCGTTCAGCTCCCAGAGATCGACATCCGCCACCGCCATGTCCTGGCGCTTCAGGATCGGCGCGACCGACGCCACGGGTCCGAGACCCATGATCGACGGGTCAAGACCGCCCCAGTCGGAATCGACGATGCGTGCGAGCGGCTTCAGGCCGTATTTCTCGACCGCCTCTTCCGAAGCGAGAACGTTCCAGCAGGCGCCGTCGGTGATCTGCGAAGCGTTGCCGGGCGTCACCTTGCCATAGGGCCGTTCGAAGACGGGCCTCAGCTTGGCGAGATCCTTGACCGTGGTGCCCGGCCGGATGCCGTCGTCGTGATCATAGGCGCGACCGTCGCGGGCGACTGCCGGCGGCATCTCGTTCTTCAGCCAGCCCTTCTCGGTCGCCTCGCCGAGGCGTCGATGGCTCTCGACGGCGTAGGCATCAGCGTCGCGCCGGGAGACGTCGAAGAGATGGGCGAGGATTTCCGCCGTCTGGCCCATGTTGAGGTCGGTGATCGGGTCGGTGAGACCACGTTCCAGGCCGATCACTGGCTTGAAGTAGTTCGGCTTCAGCTGGGTGAAGGCCTTGGCCCGGTCACCCGCCGTCTTGGCCCGCGCCAGGCGCGCGAACCATTCGACGGCGCCCCGCCGCAGCACCAGCGGCGAGTGGCTGAGCGCCTCGGCCCCGCCGGCAAGAACGATCTCATGCGTGCCGCGCTCGATGTAGCGGAACGCTGTATCGAGAGACTGCATGCCGGAGCCGCAATTGATCTGCACCGTAAAGGCCGGAACCTCATCGGAGATCCCAAGCCGCAGCGCTGCGACCCGGGCGGGGTTCATCTCGTCGGCGATGACGTTGACGCAGCCAAGCACGACGAGATCGATCGCCTCGGTCGGGAAGTCCTGCCGCAGAAGCAGCGGACGCCCGCACTGGACCGCCAGATCCACTGGTGTGAAAGGTCCGGGCCGCCCGCGCGCCTTGATGAAAGGCGTGCGGGCGCCGTCGACGAGATAGACGGGTCTTGCTGAAGTCACTCGGCAGCCTCGCGCGAATGCATGGGTTGTCCGCCGGGCTCATAGGGCTGGTCATGCTGCCCGGCGATCGGGGAGACGATATCGGCCGCATAGGCGTCGACGGCAACCACCTTGGCGACGGCCGCCTTCACCTTTTCGAGGCGATCGAACTCGGCTTCGGAAATCACGCCCTTCTCGCGGGCGGCGATAGGGTCCTTGATTTTCGCCTCGCGCATCTTCTTCTCGATGGGCGCCGCGTCGCAGACGAGTTCGAACGCGTGCTCCAGATCCTTGACCGGATGCTCGGCGTGACGGTCGCCCAGATAGATGTCCGGCGTGATCCGGTCGCGCTGCGAGGACGGGCGCATCATGATCGCCGCGACTTCGCTGGTCAGTTCGTCCGACGGCTCCTCATAGGGCACGCCGAGCGGGAAGGCGAGGAAGCGCACCAGCACCGCCGCCCAGCGGGCCGGCAGATTGTCGAGCACGCCGTTGAAAGCGATGCCGAGCCGGCAATAGCCCTTCTCCATGATGAACTCGATCAGCGGCCGATCGGCCTCGGGCCGACCTTCCACTTCGAAGCGCTTGAGGACAGCGCCGAGAAGATAGAGCTCGGACAGGATGTCGCCGAGACGCGCCGAGAGCATCTCCTTGCGCTTCAGCGCACCGCCGAGCGTCAGGAGCGACAGGTCGGCAAGCAGCGCGAAGGCGGCCGCATAGCGCGACAGCTGGCGCCAGTGACCGGTAAAGGCGGCATCCTTCGGCGCGGGCGCCGCAAGACCACCTGTCCAGCCGCGCGCGAAGGTGCGCCAGGCATTCTTCATGGAATGGCCGACATGGGCCCAGAAGTGCTTGTCGAAATCGGCCAGTCCGCGCTCCTTGTCCTCGTCGGACAGGGCCAGCATCTCCTTCAGCATGAAGGGATGGGCCCGGATCGCGCCCTGGCCGAAGATCATCAGATTGCGGGTCAGGATATTGGCGCCTTCCACCGTGATGCCGATCGGCACCGAGCGGTACATATGCGCCATGTAGTTCTTCTCGCCCTCGATGATCGCCTTGCCGCCGTGGATGTCCATGGCGCGCTCGACGCTTTCACGCATCCGGTAGGTGGCGTGCGCCTTCATGATGGCGGAGAGGACGGAGGGCTTGTGACCCTGATCAAGGGCCGCCACGGTCAGCCGTCGCGCGGCGTCGATCAGATAGGCGTTGGCCGCGATGTCCGCGAGCGGCTGCTGGATGCCCTCGAACATGCCGATCGGCACGCCGAACTGCGTGCGGACCCGAGCATAGGCGCCGGTGGTGCGGGCACAGTAGGCCGCAGCCGCGGCCGACTGGGACGGCAGCGAGATGGAACGGCCCGCGGCTAGCGCCGTCATCAGCATGGTCCAGCCCTGGCCGATCTGCTCGGGCCCGCCGAGAATCCATTCGAGCGGGATGAAGACGTCCTCGCCGGTCAGCGGACCGTTCATGAAATAGGTGTTGAGCGGGATGTGCCGCTCCCCGTGGCTCACGCCCGGCGTCGAGGTCGGCAGGAGCGCAACGGTGATGCCGAGATTCTCGCCCTTGCCGAGATGGTTCTCGGGATCGAACATCTTGAAAGCGAGGCCCATGACGGTCGCGACCGGGCCGAGCGTGATGTAGCGCTTGTGGAAGTTCAGTCTGATGCCGAGAACGCGCTTGCCCTCATGCTCGCCATACTCGACGACACCGGTATCGGTCATTGCAGCGGCGTCCGAGCCCGCATCCGGCGAGGTCAGGCCGAAGCAGGGAATTTCGCGCCCGTCGGCGAGGCGCGGCAGCCAGTAGTCCTGCTGCTCCTTCGTGCCGAAATGCAGCATGAGTTCGCCCGGCCCGAGCGAGTTCGGCACCATGACGGTCACGCCCGCCACGACCGAGGTCGACGAGACCTTGCGCACGATTTCCGAATGGGCCGTGTTGGAGAAGCCGAGCCCGCCGAACTCCTTCGGGATGATCATGCCGAAGAACTTCTTCTCGCGCAGGAACTGCCAGACTTCCGGCGGCAGGTCGCGATCCTGGGACATGATCTTCCATTCGTCGATCATGCCGCACAATTCGTTGACCGGCCCGTCCATGAAGGCCTGCTCTTCCGGAGAGAGCCGCGCCGGGGGCGTCGCCAGCAGCTTGTTCCAGTCCGGGTCGCCGGAGAACAATTCGCCGTCCCACCAGACGGTGCCGGCGCTGATCGCCTCTTCTTCCGTCTTCGAGATCGCGGGCATGACGCCCTTGGCCCATTTGAAGATCGGGCGGGTGAGCTTGTTCTTGCGGAAAGACATGGGAGCTCCGTCTCGCGCTGGCATGGGGGCAATGAGGACGCCGCCCTGCCGGTTGCCATTTGTCCGAAATAATATCGGACTTTTACGTAAACGTCAAAATGACTTCGGACTGTCGGATCGATTCCGCCATCACGGTTGAGAGATCGGCAACGGCCTGCGGCAACGCCGTGCATGCCCTCCCCGGCATTTCGAGAGCGGGCCTGTCTGCCGATCGCCCGAGGTCTTCTTATATGGCATGATCTCGATCATTTTCCCGGCTGCGAAGTTGCGCTATCGTAGCGTCGGGTGGTCGCAGTCCATATGCGATCCGTCACGTGCGGCTTCCAGCCGCCCCGCGATCGATGCCGGCCCCGGCCATCCCCAACCGCACGGAAGGCGCAGAAGACGCCTCGGGAGCGTGCGGTCGATGGTTCGGGAGGCGGAAATTGAGCACAAATGTCGTGGCCGAGCATGCCGACAGGATTCAGTCGGCCATCGAATCGCATGGCGCGGCGAAATCCGCCCTCGTGGCCTCTTGGCAGCGGTCGGCGGCCCTGCACCATCTCGACCCGGCCGAACACAAGCCGCCACATCGTCTGAGCGACATGGAGCTCAGTCTGGCGCGCGAGCGCTCTGGCGCGCTGATCCACGCCGCCCAGGCGAGCCTCGACAGGCTCTATCTGGCGGTCGGCGGCATCGGCTGCTGCGTCCTGCTGGCCGATCGCGATGGCGTTCCCGTCGAGCGCCGCGGGGCCGACGCCGACGACGAAACGTTCCGGGACTGGGGGCTGTGGCTCGGGACGGTCTGGAGCGAGGAGAGCGAAGGCACGAACGGCATCGGGACGTGTCTCGTCGAACGGCGCTCGCTGACCATCCATCGCGACCAGCATTTCCACACCCGCAACACGGCGCTTTCCTGCACGACCGCGCCGATTTTCGACCATGAGGGCCGGCTCGCCGCGGCGCTCGACGTCTCCTCCTGCCGCGCCGACCTGACCGAAGGCTTCGTCAATCTGATCGCCATGGCCGTCGGTGACGCGGCCCGCAAGATCGAGGCCGAGCATTTCCGTCTCGCTTATCCCAAGGCCCGCATCGTCGTCGCACCGACGAACAACAAGGCGCCCTGCGCCCTGTTTGCCATCGACAAGGACGACCTCGTGATCGGCGCCACCCGCTCGGCCCGGCAGATCTTCGGCCTGGGGGCCGAGCCCTTCACGCGGCCGCTGCCGGCCGCCGATCTCTTCGGCCAGCATTCCGACCCCTCCCTCGACCTCAAGGAGGCCGAACGCTCGGTCCTCGAACGCGCCCTGGTCAGGGCCGACGGCAACGTCACCGCCGCCGCCCGCGACCTCGGTGTCTCCCGCGCGACGCTCTATCGCAAGCTCGCCCGATACGGCATCAAGGCGGCGCGATGACGGTTTCATCGCCGCGAACGTCGCAGTTCTGAGACAGGGCGGAACCGCCCTCCCCCGCCCCCCGATGACACGCCCGGTCCCGATCGCCATCAAGGATCGACACACCGCATGACGCGGTGGTGATCTCGGGAGGCAGTCATGAACAAGGTTGAGTTTTTCCGCTCGGCGAACGTGCCCTTCGCGCCGCGCTATGACAATTTCATTGGCGGCGAGCGGGTCGCGTCGAAATCGGGCCGGTATTTCGAAAACACCTCGCCGGTGAACGGCCGGGTGCTTTGCGAGATCGCGCGCTCGGAAGCCGCCGATGTCGAACTGGCGCTCGACGCCGCCCACAAGGCCAAGGACGCCTGGGGCCGCACCTCGCCGGCCGAACGCGCGCTTCTTCTGAACCGGATCGCCGATCGCATGGAGGAGAACCTCCAGACGCTGGCGCTTGCCGAGACCTGGGACAACGGCAAGCCGATCCGCGAGACGACGGCCGCCGACATTCCGCTCGCCATCGACCATTTCCGATATTTCGCCGGCGTCATCCGCGCCCAGGAAGGCTCGATCTCGGAGATCGACCACGACACGGTCGCTTATCACTTCCACGAGCCGCTCGGCGTCGTCGGCCAGATCATCCCGTGGAACTTCCCGATCCTGATGGCGGTCTGGAAGCTTGCTCCGGCGCTCGCCGCCGGCAATTGCGTCGTCCTGAAGCCGGCCGAACAGACCCCCGCCTCGATCCACGTGCTGATCGACCTCATCGCCGACATCCTGCCGGCGGGCGTCGTGAACGTGGTCAACGGCTTCGGGGTCGAGGCCGGCAAGCCGCTGGCTTCCAGCCCGCGCATCGCCAAGATCGCCTTCACCGGCGAGACGACGACGGGCCGGCTGATCATGCAATATGCCAGCCAGAACCTGATCCCGGTCACGCTGGAGCTCGGCGGCAAGTCGCCGAACATCTTCTTTGCCGACGTCGCGGCCGAGGACGACGACTTCTTCGACAAGGCGATCGAGGGCTTCGTCATGTTCGCGCTGAATCAGGGCGAGGTCTGCACCTGCCCGAGCCGCGCGCTGATCCATGAGTCTATCTACGACCGCTTCATGGAAAAGGCGCTGAAGCGCGTCGAAGAGATCGGCCAGGGCGACCCGCTCGATCCCGCGACGATGATCGGCGCGCAGGCCTCGTCCGAGCAGTTGGAGAAGATCCTCTCCTATATCGACATCGGCAAGCAGGAGGGGGCCGAATGCCTCACCGGCGGCGGTCGGGCGGAACTCTCCGGCGAGCTCGCCGGCGGCTACTACGTCAAGCCGACGGTTTTCAAGGGTCACAACAAGATGCGGATCTTCCAGGAGGAGATCTTCGGCCCGGTCGTCTCCGTCACCACCTTCAAGGACGACGAGGAGGCGCTGTCGATCGCCAACGACACACTCTACGGCCTCGGCGCCGGCGTGTGGACCCGCGACGGCATGCGCGCCTATCGCTTCGGCCGGGGCATCCAGGCTGGGCGCGTCTGGACCAACTGCTACCACGCCTATCCGGCCCACGCGGCCTTCGGCGGCTACAAGCAGTCCGGCATCGGCCGCGAGAACCACAAGCAGATGCTCGACCACTACCAGCAGACCAAGAACATGCTGGTCAGCTACAGCCCGAAGAAGCTCGGCTTCTTCTGATCGGACGAACGGATTGCGGCGATCGGCCCCGATCGCCGTGGCCCATCAATTGACCTGATCGGGTCTCAAGAGCGGCGCGGCGGCCCCCGTCGCGCCCCTCGGGGTATCTGATGGCAGAGGGAGCGCCATGAGTGATAATCCGGGTCTCGGAAAGGTCTCGGCAACCGCCGAAGCGCTGAAGCTCCTGGACGAAATCATCGCCGACCATGGCCCCGTCCTCTTCCACCAGTCCGGCGGCTGTTGCGACGGCTCCTCGCCCATGTGCTATCCGCGCGGGGATTTCCTCGTCGGCGACAGCGACGTCCTGCTTGGCCGTCTGGGCGACACGCCCGTCTATATCGGCGCGTCGCAATTCGAAGCCTGGAAGCACACCGATCTCATCATCGACGTGGTGCCCGGCCGCGGCGGGATGTTCTCCCTCGACAACGGGCGGGAGAGGCGCTTCCTGACCCGATCAAGGGTCTGCGCGGTCCAGGCGGACTAGATGAGGCGAAGGGCGAGAAATACGGCAGCCCCTCCGCAAACCGTATAGATCAGGCACGGCAACACGGTGCGTGTCAGGATCTCCCCCTCCCGTCCCGAAAGACCGACAGTGGCGCTTCCGGCGATGATGTTGTGCGGGGCCACGACGTTGCCGATGGCCGCGCCGAAGCCCTGCGCAGCGACTAAAAGGGTTGGCGGCAGAGCGAGGCTGCTGGCCGTGGTTGTCTGTAGCTGGGTGAACAAGATGTTCGACGCGGTTGCGGATCCGGTGATGAACGTTCCCAGAACACCCACCAGCGGGGCGACGAAGGGCCATGCGGTGCCCGCCCCGGAGGCGGCCGTGGCGAGGAGGTTGATCATGCCGGCATGGACCATGAGCCGGGACAGCGCCAGCATGACGAGAAGAGCCAACGCGACCGGAGACAGACGACGCAACGCGGCCCCGATCGCCTCCCGCAGCAGCGCAGCGCGGCCGGTCAAGACGGATCCCAAGACAAGGCCGAGAAGGAGCAGCGTTCCCGGGTGATACAGCGGCTGAAACCAGCCCGAGAAGCCGCCGTCCATTTCCCAGCCCACCCTCACGCCTTGCAGGGCGTCCTGAACGGGCGGGACCAGGCGTGTCACAAGAACGAAAGCCAGGATCAGGATGTAGGGCGCGAGATCCGCCAGCAGCTTGTCCCAGGCGCCTCCCGCAAAGCGCTTTCCCGGGCGCAGGAGGGCGATGAAGAGCGCCGCGCCAATGAGCGCCCCGCCGAGCGTTGGCAATTCCGGACCGATGAAGCCTGCCAACAGCAGCGAGGGAAGCAGAAAGCAAGCGGCCGCAGATAGCGTCCAGACGACATCGCCCCTGGTAAACGGCGCATCGGCTGCCAGCCGCACCATGGAAAACAGCAAGACGGGGCCGCAAACGGCATGAAGCGCCGCGGTCCTGAGAGCGATCGCCTGCCCGTCCAGCCCGGACAACTCCACCTGCGCCAGCGCCGGTGTCCCGACCGCGCCGAAGGATACGCCCGCCGCATGGCCGAGCAGCGCCAGCACCACCGCGCGGACGGGCGTGTATCCCAACCCGACGAGAAGCGGCGCCGCCAAGGCCACTGGCGTTCCGAAACCTGCCGCCCCTTCCATGAAAAGTCCGAAGAACCAGGCAATCAGGATCGCCTGAAGACGGCGATTGTCCGTCAACGAGGCGAGCATGTCGCGGATGCGCAGGATCGCTCCGGAGGCCTTCTGGAACTCGTAGAGAGCCAGGGCGGGGAAGATGATCCAAAGAATGGTCGCGGTCGCGTGCACCGCCTCGGCGCCCACACCGCCAAGCAGGGAGGCGACGGCGCTGTTCGTGGGCCGGAATACGGTCAACGCCAGAACGAGTGCGAGCGCGAGGCCGACGGTTCCCGACACCACGGCCGAGCGCCGCAGGACGACCATGCCAAGCAGGATGGCACCCAGCGGCGCGGACGCCAACAGAGCGGTCACGGCTCAGCTCCCGCCGGGCATCGGTACGGAATGGACCGGAGCGCCGTCACGCTCGAAGGCCGAGATATTGGCAAGGGTGGTCCTGGCGATCGCCGTCAGTGCCTCATGCGTGAAGAATGCCTGGTGACCGGTGATGAGCACGTTTGGAAAGGTCAGGAGCCGGGCAAAGACGTCGTCCTGGATGAAGGTCTGCGACAGATCCTCGAAGAACAGATCCGCTTCTTCCGTGTAGACATCGAGCCCGACGCTGCCGATCGTACCGGACTTGAGCCCGGCGATCAGCGCAGACGTGTCGACGACGGCACCACGGCTGGTGTTGATCAGCATGACACCCGGCTTCATCCTGCCGATGGCCGCCCGGTCGATCAGATGGTGGGTCCGCGGCGTCAACGGACATTGCAGCGTGATCACGTCGCTTTCGCCCAGCAGCGTGTCGAGTTCCACATAGCGCACGCCCAGTTCCCTGCAGGTGGGGTTCTCGTTCGGATCGAACGCCAGCAACGTGCAGCCGAAGCCGTGCAGGATGCGCGCCACGATCTCACCGATCTTGCCGGTGCCGACGATTCCGATCGTCTTTCCGTTGAGATCGAACCCCAGCAGCCCGTCGAGCGCGAAGTTTCCCTCACGCACGCGATTATAGGCCCGATGCAATTTCCTGTTGAGCGTCAGGATCAGGGCGACCGTGTGCTCGGCCACGGCGTGGGGCGAGTAGGCCGGGACCCGTGCGACGGCAATGCCGGCGGAGGCGGCCGCCCGAAGGTCGACGTGGTTGAAGCCGGCCGAACGGAGTGCGATAAACCGCACGCCCTGACGCGACAGCTCTGCCACCACATCCGCGTTGAGGTCGTCGTTGACGAAGGAGCACACCCCTTCGCAGTCCTTCGCGAGCGCAGCGGTTTCCAAGGAAAGACGCATTTCGAAGAAGACCAGTTCGTGAGCGCCCTCATTCGCAGCCAGAAGATAGCGTCTGTCGTATGGCTTGGAGCTGAATACTGCGACCTTCATGAAGTTCTGCACCTCGAGCTTGGTTTCGAACCTGAGACGTCCTTTGTCAGTGCGAGACCGTCACCGAAAGCGGTCCGACGAATTGTACGAATTCGCCCGGCTTGTGGAGATGGCGACCGCAACGCCCGACCTCCCTGCCCGTCTCCAAGGCATCTGACATATTCGTCGACGTGCTCGTTTGGAGGGTTGGCCCCTCAGATCGGCTGATTTTTTGCGGCGTATTTGCGGTGCCGCAAGCGCCCCTTGCCAGGCTATAGCCGGAGGGGATCAATGGTCCGGTCGGGGGTAGACCTTGATAGGAAAGTTGCCGCGCCTTTGACCGAGCTTTTGCGGCTAGCTACCGCATCAGAGCATTCAGTCGGAGACGGCTGGAACGGTTGGCGAGGCGATCATGTACTGCCAGTGGTCTGCAGAGACCCGGCCCGACCAGCGGCTCGGTTGGCGCGTCTCACACCGGGCATCTTTGATCGGTCGGATCGCCCGGTGTCCGAACGGCCTTGAAAGGCGGCCCTGAATCAGGTCCGCCCGATTTGTGAAGCCGGTTCGTCGACGATGCCTAGGCGAACCGCTCGGTCAGAAGCTCTTCAAGGACTGTGGGATCGACGCGGTCGCGCGCCATGAGCATCTGCACGATCGGCTCCTCGAGCAACTCCTCCAGGCTCGGCTCGCCGGTCATGCAATCGTCCGTCAGCCGCGGCTGCCGGGGCTTCGAAGCCGCAAGCACGCCGAGCGACTGCGGCAGGTGCATTCTGATCGCAGGAAATTCCATCATGTCCTCGTCCTCCTTGATGGCCTGACGGTTATACACGAATATCCGCGGCGGAATAATGGCCGGAAATGAAATCAGTCGAAACCAAAGCGGGGATCGAGGCTTTTTTTGCTAGCCGACGCGCAGATATCGGCGGCCTCGGTGCACGTTTCGCCCTGAAGGAAGGCGCCGCTGCGGGACTTCCGCCGCAGTGAACCGGGAACTTTTTCCATAGGGATGGGAAGTCTTCCCGATCTTCCCGATCTGGGCGTTCTTCGGTTTTCGCGACCGGGTTGATCTGCTATCTAGTGAAAATCGTAAGAGCCGAGAAAAACATCGACATGAGGTCGATTCTACGCTCGGCACGCACCAAGGAGAAACACTATGGCCTGGAACAAGCCGGTTGTTACGGAAGTTTGCGTCGCGATGGAAATCAACGGCTACATGCCCGTCGAGTTCTAATTGACGATGCATGAAAATGGCCGCGGGCGGGACAACCGCCTGCGGCTTTTTGTTTTGGGCTCTGCCGCCGGCGGCGGTTATCCTCAGTGGAATTGCTTGTGCGATGTTTGCCGGCTCTACTGGTCCGGCGACGACCGGGTCCAGGCACGCTCGCAATCCTCGATCGCGGCTTCGGCCGATGGCCGCAACTGGCTGCTTCTCAATGCCTCGCCCGATCTGCGTGACCAGATCCTGCGCTCGCCTCGCCTTTCGCCCGGCGCCGTTGCCGCCGACGACACCCGTCGCGCTTCTCCGATCTCGGCCGTGCTGGTCACCAATGGCGATGTCGATCATATCGCCGGCCTCCTGACGCTTCGCGAGAAGCAGGCCTTTCCGCTCTACGGGACAGCCGGCGTGCTCGGCATGATCTCCGAAAGCCCGGTCTTTCAGGTGCTCGACCCCGAGTTCGTGGAAAAGAAACCGGTCGCGATCGGCACATCCTTTTCGCCGCTGCCGGGTCTCGACGTCGAGATCTTCTCCGTTCCCGGCAAGGTCCCGCTCTTCATGGAAAAGGGCGAGGTCGATGTCGGAGAAGAGAGCGAAATGACTGTGGGGGTCCGGCTCTCGGCCCACGGCAAGACCGCCTATTACATTCCCGGCTGCGCCCATGTTCCGGCCCCTCTGAAGGAACGCGTCCGCGGCGCCGATGCCCTCCTCTTCGACGGCACCGTATTCGAGGATGACGAGATGAGCCGAGCCGGTGTCGGGGCGAAGACAGGGCGGCGCATGGGACACATGCCGATTTCCGGAGAAGGCGGCAGTCTCGACGCCTTCGACGGCCTGGATATCGGCCAGCGTGCCTATATCCACATCAACAACACGAACCCCATTCTCATCGAGGGTTCGGATGAACGAAAAACGGTGGAAGCCGCCGGCTGGGCGGTGACCCATGACGGGATGGAAATTGCGCTATGACGGAGATGATGACGAAAGAGGAACTGGAAGCGGGTCTGAGGAAGATCGGCGCGGAGCGCTATCACCATTTGCATCCGTTCCAGAAGCTCCTGCAGGACGGCAAGCTGAACAAGGCACAGGTCCAGGCCTGGGCGCTGAACCGCTACTACTATCAGGCCAACATCCCGGTGAAGGATTCCTTCATCCTCGCCCGTCTCGGCACGGTCGAGCTTCGCCGCGAATGGCGCCAGCGCATCATCGACCATGACGGCTCGGAGACCGAGCGCGGCGGCATCGAGAAGTGGATCGCGCTGACGGACGGCGTCGGGCTCGATCGCGCCTATGTGGAATCCGGTGAGGGCATCCTGCCCGGCACGCGCTTTGCCGTGGACGCTTATGTCCACTTCGTGCGCGAGCGCACGCTGCTCGAGGCCGTGGCCTCCTCGCTGACGGAACTGTTCTCGCCGAACGTCATCGGCATCCGCACCAAGGGCATGCTGGAGCACTATCCCTTCATCTCGAAGGAGACGCTCGCCTATTTCGACAAGCGACCGGTGCAGGCCAAGCGCGACAGCGACTTCGCCCTGGAATACTGCCTCGAGAACGCCCGCACGCCCGAACAGCAGCAGGCCGTCCTGAACGCGCTGCGGTTCAAGTGTCAGGTGCTCTGGGCACAGCTCGACGCGCTGCACTTTTCCTACGTCGACCCGGCGCTGACGCCGCCGGATGTCTGGCGGCCCGGCGTCGCGGAAACCGGTCGCGAGGCGGCATGAGCCGGATCGCCGACGATGCGGTTCCGAGCCTGCCGCGCGGCGTGAAGTTTCGCGAGGACAAGGCCCGCGGCCGCTTCGTGCTTCTGGGGCCCGAACGGATCTTCGAAGCCGATCAGGTCTCGACGGAGATCTTGAAGCGCGTCGACGGCAAGACGACGTTCAAGGACGTACTCGGTCAACTGACCGAGATCTTCACTGCTGACGAAGCGACGATCCGGCCGGATGTGGAAAGCTTCCTCCTGGATCTCAGCGACAAGCAGATGATGACCATCGCGGAGTGATCGCGACATTTCGGGCCAGGCAGCGCCCAGGCGCCCGAATGCTAGCGCAGACGACTCCGCCGAACAGGAAAACACGGGGCCCGCGGCCGACCGTGCTCCCTTTGATGGAGCAGCGGCGGTCCCGGGCATCAATTTCGGAGTCGGATCACTATGAGCGAGACCCTTCTCGAAGATCGTCCGGCCGCCCAGGCCAAGCCGGTTCCCCAGCCGCCCCTCGGCCTTCTCGCCGAGGTGACGCATCGCTGCCCCTTGCGCTGCACCTATTGCTCGAACCCGCTGCAGCTCGACCCGAAATCCGTCGAACTCGACACCGAGACGTGGAAGCGGGTGTTCACCGAAGCCGCCGAACTCGGCGTCATCCATCTGCACATGTCGGGCGGCGAACCGACGGCACGCCGCGACATCGTCGAGCTGATGCGCCATGCGGCCGAGGTCGGGCTCTACACCAACCTCATCACCTCGGGCCTCGGCGTCAATGAAGAGAAGCTCGACGCGCTGATCGAGGCGGGCTGCGACCATATCCAGCTTTCCATGCAGGGTGCCGACTCCGGCATCACCGAACTCGTGGGCGGCACCAGGGGTGCCTTCGACAAGAAGCAGGCCTTCGCCCGCGCCGTCGTGACACGCGGCGTGCCGCTGACGCTCAACGCGGTCATCCACCGGATGAACATCCATCAGGTGCCGGACATGATCGAAAAGGCGGTCGAATTCGGCGCCAAGCGGCTGGAGATCGCCCACACCCAATATTACGGCTGGGCGTTGAAGAACAGGGCGCAACTCATGCCCAACCGCGAGGATGTCGACCGGACCATCGAGGAGGTCGAGACCGCCCGCGAGAAGCTCAAGGGCACGCTCGTCATCGACGCGGTCTTCCCGGACTATTACGCCCGCTATCCGAAGCTCTGCAATGGTGGCTGGGGCACGCGGACCTTAAGCGTCACGCCGGCCGGCAAGGTCCTGCCCTGCCACGCCGCCGAGACGATCGAGCATCTGGAATTCTGGAACGTGCGCGACCACTCCCTCTCGGAGACCTGGTACGAGGGCCCCGCCTTCGAGGCCTATCGCGGCACCGACTGGATGAAGGAGCCCTGCCGCTCCTGCGAGCGCAAGCACATCGACTATGGCGGCTGCCGCTGCCAGGCCCTGGCGCTCACCGGCGACGCCGCCAACACCGACCCCGTCTGCATCAAGTCACCGCTGCACGACAAGGTCGGCGAGATGGCGACGATGGAGTCGGCGGTGGCCGAGCCGGGTCCGGCGACCTATCGCGGGTTTCGGGCGGGGTAGGTCAAGTTCACGGAACGCAGAAAATGGCAGCGAAACAGAAATGGCCGTCATGCTCAGGCTCCGTCCCGAGCATCCAGGGATGCCTCGCAAGCATCTGAGTTTAAAGGCTTTCTGGATCCTCGGGACGGCGCCCGAGGATGACGAAGCGTGAGATGGCGCCGTCTTCATTGGCCACCCAGGTATATTTGACCTACGAAGTGTCGTGGTGCGTGTGACGCTCTGGCGCGGGAGAAACACGCATTGGCGCGGTGTAGCCGCGGAGCTCACCCCCGCGGCCACTCATTTTGGCTCTACACCACCGTTCGCACCGGCTTCCCATCCATGAACGCGTCGATGCTCTCGATCACCTGGCGCCAGACTTCGCCCTGGGCCTCGTTGCTCGCCCAGGCGACGTGCGGGGTCACGATGACGTTGGGCCGGCCGAGCACTTTCAGGAGCGGGTTGTCGGGGGCCGGCGGCTCCTTGGTGAGGACGTCGAAGCCGATGCCCGCGATCAGACCTTCATCGAGCGCAGTCACGAGATCGGCCTCGTTCACCAGACCGCCGCGCGAGGTGTTGACGATCAGCGGCTTCTTCTTCATGCGCCGAAATTCCGGCATGGCGATCACGTCGCGCGTCTTCGGGGTCAGCGGGGCGTGGAGCGTGATGACGTCGGCGGTCTCGATCACCTCGTCGAAGGGCGTGTAGAGCGGCCCCAGCCCCTCGACGCCCTTGTGCGCGGCGTACATCACCTTCATGCCGAAGGCTTCGGCCCGGCGCGCGACGCCCTGGCCGATGACACCCTCGCCGATGATCCCGAGCTTGCGATCGGCGAGATCGAAGATCGGATGGGTGAAGAAGCAGAACTGGCCGGCCTCCTGCCATTTCCCGTCGATCACGTCCTGGCGGTAGCCGGGCAGCGAGCGGCTGAGCGCCAGGATCATCGCCATGGCGTGGTCCGGCACCGTGTTGACCGCGTAGCCGCGCACGTTCGAGACATGGATGCCGCGCTCCTTGCAAGCCTCGATGTCGATGACGTCGTAGCCGGTGGCGGCGACGGTGACGAATTTCAGATCCGGCAACTGGTCGAGGGATTCGCGGCGGATCGGCACCTTGTTGGTCACCGCGATCGTCGCTCCGGCCAGCCGCTCCACCACGTCTTCCGGCCGCGTCGCCTGATGCTCGACCCAGTCATGGGGATGATCGGGCCGCGTGAGCTCGACCTCGGGCCCGAAGGTCTCGCGGTCGAGGAAGACGATCTTGGTCATTGCTGCTCTTCTCCGAATTGCGGTGCCGTGGGCGATATTAACGCAATCTGCGCCGCCGTCTGCCCATTCTTTCGCCGTTCGATTTGATTTGCGTTCCGATCCGTCTCCCGCTTCGATCGCGAGACGGGTCGGGCGAAGTTCGGGGAGGAACGGTCGATGTCCATGTCGTCTCGCTTTGCCGGATGGTCTCGCCCGGCCGCAGCGCTGATCGCGGCGCTTCTTTCGCTGGGGATTGCCGCGGAGTTGGCCTCTGCACAGACGCGCTCGTCGATCACCCTCAACGGGCTGACAATCACGACAATTGGCGGTGGCCGGCAGAGCATCAGTTCCACCGATGAGGCGGCCTTGATCACGGCCGGCGACGACAAGATCGTCGTGACCCAAAGAACGGTGTCGCTGAACGGCGAGGCGCACCCGATCCGAGGCCACGCCTCCGAGGTCGTCATCGACAATTCCGGCTGGGGTCTGACAATCTTCGTCGACGACCGGCCCGTCGCCGAGATCAGCGAAATCGAGGGGTTGAAGAAGGCCGCCGCCAAGGGGAATTCGGTCGCGAAGAACAATCTCGCCGTGCGCTACGCCACCGGCAACGGGGTCGAACCCGACATGGGCCGGGCCGCCGAACTATATCGTGTGGCTGCAGAAGCGGGTCTGCCCGTCGGCCAGCGCAATTACGGCTTCCGGCTTCTCTACGGCGAAGGCGTCGCACAGGACGAAGCCGCAGCAGCCGCGTGGTTCCGGAAGGCGGCCGAACAGGAGGACGCCGTCGCCCAGCGCATGCTCGCGATCTCTTACGAGATCGGACGTGGAGTGGCGCGCGACCAGCGCGCGGCCTTGCGCTGGTATGAGGCGGCCGCGAGCAACGAGGATGCGATTGCGCGCAACAACCTCGCCAATCTCTACAAGCGTGGGCACGGCGTGAAGGCGGATCCCGAGCGCGCGGCCGAACTCCACAGGCTCGCCGCCGAACAGGGACTTCCCGTCGCCCAGTCGAACTACGGCTTCGACCTTTGGTACGGCACGGGGGTCGCGCAGGACCGCAACGCCGCGATCGACTGGTTCCGCAAGGCGGCGGAGGGCGGCTATGTCGCCGCCATCCAGCATCTGGGCGAAATCCGCTTTGAAGGCGAAAGCATTGCGCAGGATTACGACGCGGCGGCGCGCTGGTTCAAGCTGGCCGCAGCGGCCGGCAATGGCAACGCCGCCAACTATCTCGGCGTGATGCATCTCGACGGGCTGGGCGTGGCGAAGGACATGGCCGAAGCCATCCGCTATTTCGAACTCGGCGTCGAGCGCGAACACCCGCTGGCCACCCGCAATCTCGCCATCCGCTATCTGAACGGCGGCGGTGTGGAAAAGAACGTCGAGAAGGCGCGCAAGCTTCTCGAAAAGGCCGCGGCGCTGGGGAGCGATGCGGCCTCCGACGATCTGGAGAAGCTTACAGCGCAATCGAACGACCAGGCCTCCGAGACCAGGACGGAGACGGCCTCCGCCGAGCCTTCCGATCCCGCGGCGCAGTACTGGTATGCCGACGGCAAGACCCCGGTCGGCCCGATGGCTCTCGATGCTCTCAGACGAGCCCTCGACGATGGCCAGATCGCATCGGACACCCTGATCTGGAAGGGCGGAACGCCCGAATGGGTCCCGGCGCAAAGCCTGAGCGAACTGAAGGAATAGAGAGCTGCGCTTCATCCTGGCATCGAGTCAGGATTGCACAGCAGCCTCAGCCATGCTCGAGAGCCCCTGCCGACATGAAAAAGCCCCGCGGGTCGCGCCCGCGAGGCTTTTCGTTGGCTTCGGCGTTGTCAGGCCACTTACATGCTCTGCTGGCCCTTCGCCCATTCCTCGATCTGGCGGTGCGCCTCTTCCTTGGTCACGCCGTACTCTTCCTGAATGCGGCCGGCGAGGATTTCACGGTTGCCCTGAATGCGGTCCATGTCGTCGTCGGTGAGCTTGCCCCACTGCATGCGGGCATTGCCCTTGAACTGCTTCCACTGACCTTCGATCTGGTCCCAATTCATCGGATGTCCTTTCCGCAGAACGGGCGCCCAGCCGGCTTCCCGTCCGCTCGTTCGGTTTCTGTTTCGGGACAAAAACGTGCGATCCGTAGCCGGCGTTCCAGTGTATTTGGCCGGCTACCAAACCGATGACCCATCCACCGCAGCAGCGGGATGGCCGCAGCCACCGCCCTACTCCGCCTCGTCCTCGTAGCCGACGAGATGCAACGGCCGGGCACGGAGCTGGCGCAGTTCGCACCAGCGCACCAGCGCCTCCTCACGCCCATGGGTCACCCAGACTTCCTGCGGCGCGATTTCGGTAATCGTCTGCGTCAGCTCGTCCCAATCGGCGTGGTCGGACAGGATCAGCGGCAGTTCGACGCCGCGCTGGCGGGCGCGTTGACGCACACGCATCCAGCCCGAAGCGAAACTCGCCACCGGATCCGGAAAGCGCCGCGCCCATTTGTCGGCGAAGGCCGAGGGCGTGCCGATGATGATCGCGCCGGCGAAATCGCCTTTCTTGCCGCCCTCCACGGTGGCGGGACGCAATTCGCCGAGATCGATCTCCTCCTCCTGATAGAAGTCGCAGAGCTTCTTGAGCGCGCCGTGAATGTAGATCGGACGGTCGTAGCCCGCCTCGCGCAGATGGCGGATCACCCGTTGCGCCTTCCCGAGCGCATAGGCCCCGACCAGATGCGCCCGCTCGGGAAAACGGCGCACCGATTGCAGCAGCTTGTCGATCTCGCCGGCCGTGTCGGGATGGCGAAAGACCGGCAGGGCAAAGGTGGCCTCGGTGATGAAGACGTCGCAGGGGACCGGTTCGAAGCCCTCGCAGGTCGGGTCGTGGCGGCGCTTGTAGTCGCCCGAGGCCACGATCCGGAGTCCCTGCCACTCGACCTTGATCTGGGCGGAGCCCAGGACGTGGCCCGCCGGATGAAAGCTCACGGCAACATCGCCGATGCGGGTCGCCTCACCAAAGCGGGCCGTCTGGCGCTCGCCGGCGAAATCTTCGCCATAGCGCAGCGCCATGATGTCGAGCGTCTGACGCGTCGCCATGACCCTCGCATTGCCCGGCCGGGCATGGTCGGCATGGCCATGGGTCACCAGCGCCCGGTCGACGGGTCTGACCGGATCGATGAAGAAGTCACCTGGCGGGCAATACAGCCCCTGAGGCGTTGGGCGGAGGAGGTCTTCGGGTCTCACCATGGCGATCCAGATAGGGCGCAAGCCATTCCACCGCATACGGCCAGTCTTCGCAGAGCCCCAATTGGCAAAGTCGGACGTCCGGTCTAACTTGCTCTTTTGCGATGCAACATCCGGATCGAGGGCGATGGGGACAGGCGAGCCGAAGGATGGAACCGCAACCCATGCGGTCGAGGCGCTCGAAAAGCTGAAGCCCATTCGCTGGCGCTTTGGCGACTGGGAGGCGACTGCCACCCATCACACGCCGCTCGAAGACGCTCAGGCGATCGTGACCGGGACGGTCCTCGCCACGCTCGGTATCGCGATCCTGTCGCATCTCGGCTTCCTGACCAGCGGCGTCGCCGGCCTCGCCCTCATCGTCTCCTACGCCTTCGGGATCAATGTCGGCCTCGCCTTTTTCCTGATCAACCTGCCCTTCTACGCGCTCGCCGCGACCCGCATGGGCGCGGCCTTCACGCTCAAGACCTTTACCGCGATTGCGATGCTGTCGGTGATGACCGCCGTCCAGCCGCAGGTCTTCACATTCGGCGACATCCATCCGCTGATCGGCGCAGTTGTGGCGGGGCTTCTGATCGGCTTTGCCCTGCTGGCGCTGTTTCGCCATCGTGCCAGCCTCGGCGGGGCCGGCATTCTTGCGATCTATCTGCAGGACAAGTTCGGCTGGCGCGCGGGGCTCACCCAATTGGCGATCGACCTGACAATCCTGGGTCTAGCTTTCACGGTCGTTGACGGGGTCGCGGTCCTCTACTCCCTTGCAGGCGCCGTCGTGCTGAATGGCTTTCTCGCCATCAACCACCGGACGGACCGCTATATCGCGAAATAGCGCTGCTGCGTCTCAAGCCTGCTGCCGCGTGCCGAATTCCCCCAGAAGCACCTCGCGCTCGCGCGGGAGATATGAGGGCTTGTCGGGGTCCTGTTCGCCGAACTCGGCATCGAGACGCGCCGCCTCCTTCAGCATCGCCTCGCGCAGGCGGCAATGCATCGACCACGCCGCGCCGGGGTCCTCGGCCGTCACCAGGAACCAGACGCTCATCCCGGCCGCATCGTGATCGATCACCTCGACCTTGGCGGAATCCTTGTCGATCACGTCATCCGCCTCTTCGACGAACCGTTGGAACGCTTCGCGAAGGCGATCGACATCGGCCCGGTGGTCGAGCCGCAGCGTCACGGGCTTCATCAGGTTCGAATCCTGCTTCGTCCAGTTTTCGAACGTGTTCGAGACGAGGTCGATGACGGGCACGATCAGACGGCGATTGTCCCAACTCTGGAGCTGGACGTAGGTGAAATTGATCTTTTCGACGTAGCACCAGCTGCCCTTGTACAGCACCGCGTCGCCGATACGCGCGGTCTTCGCCAACGCGATCTGCAGGCTCGCCATGATGTTCGCGAGCATGGACCGGGCGGCGAAGGCGAAGATCAGACCGATCACGCCCGCCGAGGCCAGAAGCGAGAAGCCAAGTGTCTGAAAGGCGTTGATCTGGATGAGGATCAACGCTGCGCCCAGGACGAAGGCGAGCGTGATGGCAATGCGCCGGGCGGCGGAAATGTTGGTGTACATGTCGCGCTCGGTGGCCGCCCCCGATTCGATCAGCTCGTCCATGTTCCGTCGGACCACGCGATCGAGGATCGCATCGACAATCCGGACCGCGATCAGGGCCAGGGCGATCACGAAGAGCGTCGATTGCAGCGGCGTCAAAAAAGCGTTGACGGCCCCGGAGAAGGTGAAGAGCAGTGTTTTCACCAGCGAAAAGGTACCGACACAGATCAACAGCGCGACCGGCATCTTGATCATGTCGATGATCCGCGAGCCGATGCGCGTCGGCTGGCGCTTCTCCACCTGCTCCAGGCCGCGATAGGCCAACAGCGCCGCAACCAGCGCGCCGATGAGAATGAGAGGCAGGGCGATCACTTCCCAATAGGCAAGGGTCCAGAAGGCCCGCTTCTGCAGGAATTCCGGCAAGGCGCGCTCGAACGCCGTGGGGCCGAAGACCTGGTGCATGGCCATGATGTTGCCCACCGTCTGGCGGGAGAAGACCCAGACCGGGTCGTCGTCTCCCGGTTTCACCCGCGCCATGCGGATCGAGACCGGACGATCGCCCAGTTCGAGGATCGAGAGTCGCAGGTTGCGCCGCGCTTCGCCGGCCAGCGGATTCTTGCTCGAGGCGCTGGCGAGAAGTGCATCGGGACGATCGGGCAATTCGGTCCAGTCGAGCCACATCGCCCGCTCCGTGACCTCATAGAGCCTTTTGGCGAGGATCGGCCCCATGGTTTCCTGCATGGCAGGATCGATACCGGACAGGTCGAGGGCATAGGCGGCCGTCAGCCAGTCCTCCCCGCGGGATGCGAAGATGAAGGTCTCCATCGTCGCCTGCGGCGTGTCCAGGGAGACAAACCCTTCAGGATCCGGCAGACCGGAATGGACCGACTCGGCCTGATAGAACTTGCCGGCCGCGGACGAATCCTGAGCGAAAGTGGAGACGCTCGAAATGGGAAGGACTAAAACAAGTAAGTAAATAAGACGAAACAGGCGCAAGACGGCTCCAATCGGCGAAGATCACGACGTGGGGTCTTGAACGGAACTCACGTCGTGCCGATTGGTTCGGCAGGATCATCACTGATCTTGCCGGGAGCGAACAACTCGCCCGCTCAGTTCGCGCTTGCCACCAGCGGTGCCGGCTGATTGGCCGGGGCGAGCCGAACCACCTTGAAGCCGCGCGCCTTCAGATCGGCCAGGAAGCCGGGGAGCATCGCAGCCGTTCGCGCCTGGATATCGTGGAAGAGGACGATGCCGCGGCCATGCTTCTCCAGCGTGCGCATGGTGCGGGCGCGAACGGTCGACGGGGCGTCGCGGAAATAGTCCTTGGAATCGATGTCGACGTCGATGGCGACGATCCCCTCATGCGACAGGCGGGTGCGCAGGCTGGAGGTGTCGGCAAGGTAGGGAAAGCGGAAGAAGGGAGCCGGGCGCATGCCAATCGGGCGCAGGGCGTCGGCGACGCTCATCGCACCCTTTCGGATTTCAGCCATCGCGGCTGCGTCGCTCATCGTCCTCAGATTGGCGTGGCGTTCGGTATGGGTGCCGACCGCGTGTCCCGCGGCCGCCACGTCTCGCGCAATCTGCGGATAGGCACGTGCCATCTGCCCCACCATCAGGAAGGTCGCGCTGACCCCATACTGGCGCAGCGCCTTCAGGATCTTGTGGGTCTTGCCTGGCATGGGGCCGTCGTCGAAGGTCAGCACAACTTCCTTCGGCTGCAGGGCAATGTCAGTGTAGCGCGATACCGCGATCGTCCGCCCGGCGAGACCGGAAGGCAGGACCGGATCGAAGGACTGGAAGTGAGGAAATCGCTGATCGTCTTCGGCGGGTTGATAGCCGAGGGCCGAATTGGCTCCATCAGCCGCCGCGATATTGGTCGCCGGCGACTGGACCATGCTGAACCGGTCGTTCTTGGCGCAGCCGGCGAGAAGAGAGACCGCCATCACGGCGAAGAACACGCGCTTTCCAAGCATGGGACCGGGTCCGGATCGATTGCTGACCCGGTCGTTGGTAAAGCGTTAGGGTTAATGTTCGGTTGCCGGCTACAGGCGCAGAGCCGCGAGCGGGGCACGCACCGTGACCCTCCCGTCCGTACCCTCAGGAAGCGTGCTCGTCCGCCTGTTTGGACGCCCGCTCTTCCAACGGTGCGGCGGGCCGCCGGATCGAGGGCATTGCGCCGAGCACGATGGGGCTGAGATCCTCCGTCCGGCCGCTGTCGACCCGCTCGAAGAGCTGGGTGCGCATGCGCGGTTCCCAGAACTTGTTGATGTGATCGGCGACGCCCTGCGAGCGCGCGCCCTCGGGCGCGGATTCGAAGAACTTGGCGATCTGGTTCGCCATGTAGACGAGCTTGTCACGCTCCATGGACGGTTCTCCCCTGAGCTGTCTGATGATCATCCGCTTCATGCGATGCCCGGGCGCGCTCGGCTCCGGCAATTCGCTGCGGATGCGTAAACACTTCGAATTCGGTGCCTCGAACCACGGCCACGAGGGTCACACCCGCCGCTTCGGCCTCGGCGATCGCCAACGCCGTCGGCGCGGACACCGCCGCGATCAGCCCGCAGCCCATGACGGCGGCCTTCTGGATCAGTTCGACGGAGACGCGGCTGGTGATCGTCAGGAAACCTGTCGCCGGATCGATGCCGTGCCGCGCCAGATGCCCTGCGACCTTGTCGAGGGCGTTATGCCGGCCGACATCCTCGCGGGTGACGAGCGGTCCCCTCCCCGGCTGATGGAAGGCGGCGGCGTGCACGGCGCGGGTCAGACGACTGAGCCTCTGCTCGCGGGCCATCGCCGCGACGGCATCCGTCAGCGCTTGCGGCGTGATGCAGATTCCCCCGGATCCGGCAACACTCGGCAGCTTCGGAGTTGCAAGTTCCAGAGACTCGACGCCACAGAGGCCGCAACCGACCGGGCCTGTCATCTGACGGCGCCGCGCCACATAGGTACGCGCCCGTTCGTCGACCAGCCGTATCTGGCAATCGATACCGGCTTCGGTGTCGACAATCTCGACCGATTCGATTTCGTCCAGCCGATCGACGATCCGCTCGTTGAGGACGAGGCCGATGGCCATGTCTTCCAGATCGTCCGGGGTCGCCATCATGACTGCATGGGTCGAGCCGCCGACGGAAATTGCGACGGCCGTCTCGGCGGGCACTACGCGACAACCAGGCGAAAAAGCCCCGTCGCGGAAGACGAGGCTTTCTCTGCTTATCGAGGTTTCGTCCGTCACAAGACCAACCTGCCGACCGTTGGCGGAATCTCGTCCAAGTTACTCCGCCGCTTCGGCCGGCATGATGCGCCGGCTTTCCATGGTGAGTTCGCGATAATCCTCCTGCCAGTCCGTCGGACCGTTGGAGGGCGAGATCTGCACCGCCGTCACCTTGTATTCCGGGCAGTTCGTCGCCCAGTCGGAGAAGTCGGTGGTGATGACATTCGCCTGGGTCATCGGATGGTGGAACGTCGTGTAGACGACGCCCGGCGCCACGCGATCGGTGATCTTCGCCTTGATCGACGTCTCACCGGCGCGGCTCTGCAGCTTCACCCAGTCGCCGTCGCGGACACCGCGCTGTTCGGCGTCATGCGGATGGATCTCCAGAAGATCCTGATCGTGCCACACCACATTGCCGGTACGCCGGGTCTGGGCGCCGACATTGTACTGGGAGAGGATGCGACCCGTGGTGAGCAGGAGCGGGAAGCGCGGGCCGGTGCGCTCGTCGGTGGCGACGTATTCGGTCCGGATGAACTTGCCCCGGCCGCGCATGAAGCCATCGACATGCATGATCGGCGCCCCTTCCGGGAACTGATCGTTGCACGGCCACTGCACCGAACCCTTCTCGTCGAGGAGGTCGTAGGTGACGTTGGCGAAGGACGGCGTCGTCGCGGCGATCTCGGCCATGATCTCGGACGGATGGGCATAGTTCATGTCCATCCCGATCGCTTGGGCGAGCAACTGGGTGACTTCCCAGTCCTCATAGCCGTTCTTCGGGGCCATCACCTTGCGCACGCGGTTGATGCGCCGCTCGGCATTGGTGAAGGTGCCGTTCTTCTCGAGGAAGCTCGATCCCGGCAGGAAGACATTGGCGTAGTTCGCCGTCTCGTTCAGGAAGAGATCGTGAACGATGAGGAGTTCAAGCGCTTCCAGACCGGCCGAGACGTGCTTGGTGTCGGGATCGGACTGCAGGATGTCCTCGCCTTGGCAGTAGAGCCCCTTGAAGGTGCCTTCGACGGCGGCGTCGAACATGTTCGGAATGCGCAGCCCCGGCTCGTTGTCGAGCTTGACGCCCCACAGTTCCTCGAAGGTCTCGCGGACGGCATCGTTGGAGATGTGGCGATAGCCCGGCAGCTCGTGCGGGAACGAGCCCATGTCACAGGAGCCCTGGACGTTGTTCTGCCCGCGCAGAGGATTCACGCCGACGCCCCTGCGGCCGATATTGCCGGTCGCCATGGCGAGGTTGGCGATGGCGATGACCGAGGTCGAGCCCTGGCTGTGCTCCGTGACGCCGAGACCGTAGTAGATCGCGGCGTTGCCGCCGGTGGCGTAGAGACGCGCGGCCTTGCGCACCTCTTCGGCCGGAACGCCGGTGACGCTTTCGACGGCTTCCGGCGAATGACGCTCGTCAGCGACAAAGGCCGCCCAGTCCTGGAACTCGTCCCATTCGCAGCGCTCGCGCACGAATTCCTCGTTGACGAGGCCTTCGGTCACGATGACATGGGCGAGCGCCGTCAGCATCGCGACGTTGGTGCCGGGCTTCAGCGCCAGATGGTGGTCGGCCTCGATATGCGGCGTCTTGACCAGGTCGATCCGGCGCGGATCGATGACGATCAGCTTGGCGCCCTCTTCGCCCGGCTTGCCGCGCAGGCGCTTCTTCATGCGCGAGGCGAAGACCGGATGACCATCGGTGGGGTTGGCGCCGATGACGAGGATGACGTCCGTGTCTTCGACCGAGTCGAAATCCTGGGTGCCGGCCGACGTTCCATAGGTCGAGTTGAGACCATAACCCGTCGGCGAATGGCAGACGCGGGCGCAGGTGTCGATATTGTTGTTGCCGAAGCCGGCGCGGACCATCTTCTGGACGACGTAGACTTCCTCGTTGGTGCAGCGCGAGGAGGAGATGCCGCCGACCGAACCCCGGCCGTATTTCGCCTGGATGTCCTTGATCTTCTTGGCGGCGAAACCGATCGCCTCGTCCCAGGACACTTCGCGCCAGGGCTGCGAATAGTGATCGCGGATCATCGGGTTGAGGATGCGATCCTTGTGGGTCGCGTAGCCGAGTGCGAAGCGGCCCTTGACGCAGCTATGGCCGCGATTGGCCTTGCCGTCCTTGTAGGGCACCATGCGCACGAGTTCCTCGCCGCGCATCTCGGCCTTGAAGGAGCAGCCGACGCCGCAATAGGCGCAGGTGGTGACCACCGAATGTTCCGGCGTGCCGATCTCCACGACAGCCTTTTCCTCCAGCGTCGCCGTCGGGCAAGCCTGCACGCAGGCGCCGCAGGAGACGCATTCGGAAGAGAAGAAATTGTCGTAGTCGGTGCCGGCCGAAATCAGGGAATCGAAGCCGCGGCCCGAGACCGTGAGAGCGAAGGTGCCCTGCACCTCGTTACAGGCGCGCACGCAGCGCGAGCAGACGATGCATTTCGACGGATCGAACTGGAAATAGGGGTTGGAGAGATCCTTCTCCTTGCCGAGATGGTTCTCGCCCTCATAGCCGTAACGCACTTCGCGCAGGCCCACGGCACCCGCCATGTCCTGCAGCTCGCAGTCGCCGTTCGCCGCACAGGTCAGGCAGTCGAGCGGGTGGTCGGAGATGTAGAGCTCCATCACCCCTTTTCGGATCTTCTTCAGGCGCTCGTTCTGGGTCGAGACCTTCATGCCTTCGGCCACCGGCGTCGTGCAGGAGGCCGGCGTGCCGTTGCGGCCTTCGATCTCGACCACGCAGAGGCGGCAGGAGCCGAAGGCGTCCATCATGTCCGTGGCGCAGAGCTTCGGCACCTGAATGCCGGCGTCCATCGCGGCGCGCATCAGCGAGGTGCCTTCGGGCACCGTCACCTCGTTGCCGTCGATGGTGAGCGTCACCGTCTTTTCGGCCGTCGAGGCCGGCGTGCCGTAGTCGATTTCTTGAATGAGGCTCATGGGATGGTCCTCCCTGGAACAGATTGAGCCGAGCAGGCGAGCGGCGTCATTCCGCCGCCACGCTCATCGGCGTTCCGTGAAAATCTTCGGGGAAGTGGCGCATTGCGCTGACCACCGGATAGGGCGTGAACCCACCCAGCGCGCAAAGCGAGCCGAACTTCATCGTGTTGCAGAGATCCTCAATGACGGCGAGGTTTTCCGCCGGCCGCTCGCCATCCATGATCTTCTTCATCGTCTCGTAGCCGCGCACGGCGCCGACGCGGCACGGCGTGCACTTGCCGCAGGATTCGATGGCGCAGAACTCGAAGGCGAAGCGGGCCTGGCTCATCATGTCGACCGTGTCGTCGAAGATGACCACGCCGGCATGGCCGATCAGCCCGTCCTTGGCGGCAAAGGCTTCGTAGTCGAACGGCGTGTCGAACAAGGAGACCGGGAAATATGCACCCAGCGGCCCTCCGACCTGCACCGCCCGCACCGGACGGCCCGAAGCCGTGCCGCCGCACAGATCCTCGACGATCTCGCCCAGCGTCAGCCCGAAAGGAACCTCCAGCAGGCCGCCATGCTTCACGTTGCCGCCGATCTGGATCGGGATCGTGCCCCGCGACCGGCCCATGCCGAGTTCCTTGTAGGCCTGGGCGCCCTGGGCGAGGATTTCCGGCGTCGAGGCCAGCGAGATCACGTTGTTGATCACCGTCGGCATGCCGAACAGGCCCTGGATCGCCGGCAGCGGCGGCTTGAAGCGCACCTGGCCGCGCTTGCCTTCGAGGCTGTCGAGCAGCGAGGTCTCTTCGCCGCAGACATAGGCGCCGGCCCCGACGCGGACTTCGATGTCGAAGGCATGGGCGGAGCCGAGCATCGCGGCCCCGAGAACGCCGGCCTCGCGAGCGCGCCGGATCGCCTCGTTCATCACATCGATGGCGACCGGGTATTCCGAGCGCAGATAGATGTATCCCTTGGTCGCCCCAGTGGCGACACCGGCGATCGCCATGCCCTCGATCAGGCAGTAGGGATCGCCCTCCATGATCATCCGGTCGGCGAAGGTGCCGGAATCGCCCTCGTCGGCATTGGCGACGATGTATTTGCGCGCGCCATCGGCGCCTGCCACCGTCTTCCACTTGATGCCAGTCGGGAAGCCCGCACCGCCGCGACCGCGAAGGCCGGATTCGGTCACTTCTGCGATGACGGCTTCCGGGCCGATGGCGATGGCGCGTTCGAGCCCCTTCAGTCCGCCATGGGCCTTGTAGTCGTCGAGCGACAGGGGGTCGATGACGCCGCAGCGCTTGAAGGTCATGCGGATCTGGCGGGCGAAGAAGGGATGCTCCTCGACCCTGCCGATGCGCTTTGCATGTTCGCCGCCGGACAGGATGCCGGCATCGATCAGCGAAGCGACCTCCCCCGGCTCGATCGGTCCGTAGGCGATCCGTCCATCGTTGGTTTCGACCTCGATCAAAGGTTCGAGCCAAGCCATGCCGCGCGAGCCGTTGCGCACGATGTCGAGCGAGAGGCCGCGCTCGGTGTTCAGGAGTTCGAACTCTTCGGCGATCTCATCCGCGCCGCAGGCAACGGCAAAGGAATCGAGAGGGATGAAAACTCGCGTCACAGCCGCGTCTCCTCGACCAGCTTGCCGATCTTCGCCTCGTTCAGGCGCCCGACGATCCGGCGGTCCAGCATGGCGGACGGCGCCGTGGCGCAGAGCCCGAGGCAGTAGACCGCCTCGAGGGTCACCTGGCCGTCGCCGGTCGTCTCGCCGAACTTGATGCCCAGAGCCTTCTCCAGGGCGTCTGCCACGGCGTCGCTGCCGGCCGCCTGGCAGGCCTCGGCTCGACAGACCTTCAGCACGTGCCGGCCATGCGGCTCCTTGTGAAAATCGTGATAGAAGGTGACCACGCCGTAAACTTCGGCGCGCGTGAGATTGAGTTCTCCGGCAATCTGGCGAACCGCCTCGTCGCTGATATGCCCGAAACGTTCCTGCAGGGCGTGCAGGATGGGAAGGAGAGGCCCTTCCAGCCCCTTCAGACTTCCAATGATCTCAGCCGCTTCATCGGCATCATAGATCGCGTGAGCCGCCAAGCGATCGCCTCCCACAGCAAAGTTTGAATCTTTCCAGGGAGCCAACACGCTAAAGCGCTGATAATCAAGAGAACATCCCCGTCTTGCGATAGAGCGCTTCTATCGTCGAGCCGGTGATGGACGGTTCGGGCAGAGTCGCGTCGGCCTCAGAGATCGCGAACGAGCCGGCTTTCCTCCCAGAAGGCCGCGACGATGGGCGGACGCAGTTCGCGGCGGGCGGTGACGAGCCCGATCTTGTAGCTCACGTCGGGACCGGTGATCGGAATGGCCACCAGCGGGTCGGCCAGTCCGAGCACGGCCGCCGAACGGTAAGGCATCACCGTGGCGATGCCGGCCAGCCGAGTCTGGGACAAAAGCGCGATCATGGAGTTCGATTCGGTCACCGTCTCCACATGCCGCCCGCCATGGCCGAGATGGCGGTTGAGGATCTGCCGGTTCTGCATGGTGGGACTGAGAAGGCCGAGTTTCAGCGACGCCACCTCCTCCCAACTCACCTCCGCCTGGCCAGAGAAGGTCTCCCCCTTTCGGGTCACGAGACAATAGCGCTCGTCATAGAGCGGATAGCTGTCGAGCCGTTTCAGGCGGTCGTCGTCGAGATAGGTGAGGCCGACATCGAGTTCGAAATTCTCGATGCCCGCCAGGATCTCGGATGCCGTGTGCGAGGACACGTCGAACGTGACATTGTCGTGCCGGTCGTGAAAGGGCGTCGTCAGACGGGCGACGATGGCAAGGCTCGTCGGGATCGCGCCGATGCGAAGATGGCCGGACAGGCCGCGCTTCACGGTCTGGACCTCTTCGCGCATGGTGCGAACATCGTCGGTAATGCGCCGGGCCCAGGCAAGCGCCCGCTCGCCCTCTTCCGTGAGCCCGCGAAAGCGCGAGCCGCGATTGACCAGCGTGGTCCCGAGCCGCTCCTCCAACTGCCGGATGCCGGCCGACAGCGTCGGCTGGGTGATGCCCAAACGCTCGGCCGCGCGGCCAAAATGCTTCTCGCTTGCAAGCGCGATGAGATATTCCAGCTTGTCGATCATTCCCTCTGGCCAACCTTGTTCTTCTTGATGCCAGCGCGGCCAAGACTTGCTCCCGTCACACTCGCAGTGCAATGGCGCCGACTCGATCGAGTCCGCGGCGTAGAGTTCGTGTCGGGATACGCCGTTTCCCGGGCCGATGCGAGAACGGCAAGCAGATCAGGGACCGACCGAGGCTTCATTCGATGTCATATGACGAACTTTCGCAACTCGGTCGGGCGAGCAGCGCACCGGCCTCCCCCGGCGAGGCGATGCTCGAGACCGTTCCCTATACAAGGAGCGACGGTCCGCCTGCGATCGTGCGCTTCACCTGCCCGGAATTCACTTCGCTCTGCCCGGTCACCGGCCAGCCGGACTTCGCCCACATCGTGATCGACTATGCGCCCGATGCACGCCTGGTGGAATCGAAGTCGCTGAAGCTGTTTCTCACGAGCTTTCGCAATCATGGCGCCTTCCACGAGGACTGCACGGTGATGATCGCCCGGCGCGTCATGGAGGCGACGAAGCCTCTCTGGCTTCGGATCGGCGGTTACTGGTATCCGCGCGGCGGCATCCCCATCGACGTGTTCTGGCAAAGCGGGTCGCCGCCGGAGGGCGTGTTCCTGCCCGATCAGGGTGTCCCTCCCTATCGCGGGCGCGGCTGAGAAAAGCTCGGCGCGCATCGCAGGCCATGCCCGACGATCATGATTGATTGCGCGGGCCTTCTCCTCTTAAAAGCCGTGCGACGCGATTTTTTCGAGCGCATGGGGCGGTCACCGCCCAGAGCGCGTCGCCCGCCACGAACAGGACCGACCATGACCAGCCCCGACCTCACCCTCGACAAGATCGAAGACGCCATCGCGGCCATTGCCGAGGGAGAACTCGTGGTCGTGGTCGACGACACCGACCGGGAGAACGAGGGCGACCTGATCATGGCCGCCTCGAAGGCGACGCCGGAAAAGATGGCCTTCATGATCCGCCATACCAGCGGCATCATCTGCGTGCCGATGACCAGCGAGAGGGCCGATGCCCTGAACCTGCCGCCAATGGTGGCGAACAATCTCGACCCGATGCGCACCGCCTTCACCGTCTCCGTCGACTACCGCGTCGGCATGACCACCGGCATCGCCGCCGAGGAACGGGCGAACACCGCCCGCGCGCTGGCCAATCCCAATTGCGCCGCCGGCGATTTTCTGCGCCCCGGCCACATCTTTCCGCTGATCTCGCGGCCGGGCGGCGTCCTGACGCGCTCGGGCCACACCGAAGCCGGCACCGATCTTGCCCGGCTCGCAGGCCTCGAATCCGCCGGCATCCTGGCCGAGGTTGTCAATGACGACGGAACCGTCAAGCGGCTTCCCGAACTCGTCCCCTTCGCACGCGAGCACGGACTGAAGATCGTCTCGATCGAAGACCTGATCTCCTATCGCATCCGCCGGGAATCCTTCGTTCGCTGCATCCGCGAGGAGCCCTTCACGCTGGCCGGGCTCAGGGGGCAGATCCAGATCTACGAGACCCCGTTCGACGAGATCCAGCACGTGGTCTTCATCTATGGCGACGTCCACGGCCGCGAGAACGTCCCCACGCGCATCCACCGGGAACAACCGGTTCAGGAACTCAAGGGCCGCGGCGGCACCAGCCGCGGCTGGGTGGAAATCGCCGCCGAGAAGCTCAAGGAGGCGGGCCACGGCGTGATCGTCCTCCTGCGCACGGCACAGGTCGACGATTTCGAGCCAGACGAGCCGCACACGGAAGCTGGCGAGGGCGAATATCACGGCAGCGCCCGGATCCGCCGCCAGCGCTGGCGCGAAGTCGGCATCGGCGCGCAGATCCTGCGCGATATCGCGGTCAACTCCATCTCCGTCATTGCCACCCATGAGCGGGCCTATGTCGGCTTGACGGGCTTCGGCATCAAGGTTCGCGAGACGATCCTCGTCGAGGGCTGAGCGCAAGCACGCAACAGGAATTTGCCCAGGATCCACCCCGGCGTCTGCAAGGCGCCGGCACTCAGACGTGCGCCCACGCCTGTCCGGACCCGCATGAGGGACGCGGGACGCCATCGCCGCGGTCCCCTCGGGATCGCTCTCGAAGCACGCGTTGTGTTCTCCTGAGAAGTGACGGCAAAGGCGTCAAGCAGACATGCCCGCCTCCGCGAGCCCGACGATACCGGGTCAGGCCCCACGGGACTGCGAGCGCGGCCGCCTCCATGGGTTGCAGGGCGCACGTGCGCTGCGCTCAGCTTCATAAAACAAGCCGCTTGAGACGCCCACAACCCTGAGGCTCAGTCGTCTGGATCGCATTGGCCGGATGCCGCCGGCGCCGATCTTCGGGCCTCGAACAAGGCCTTCCCCAGCGGATTTGATACGTCTGTAGTACATTTATCCAGTCTTGCTGGTCTGCTCGGCAACATTCTTTTGTTGCATTGCAAAATTCTTCAGCTTTCTGCGATCGAGCCAAAACTGGACAGCCCAATGCATCATTTCCGCACAGATTATGTCTCAAAATGGAACAACTTCCGGAAAATGTTGGCTTTTTCGTAAGGCCGCTGTTTTCTTCTATTGCTATTTGAAAAGACCCAATTCATGCTTCCCTTGCGCAACATCAAACACGGAGGCGTTTTTTCTCATGCGCAAAGTGCTGCTCACGCTGATCGCCACTGCCGGCGCAGTCTCCTTCTCGGCGACTGCAGACGCGAAATGGTACAAGAAGCATGTCGATGAACGGGGCGGCAAATGCTACCTCGTCGAATACGTTCCATCCACGTACAAATACAACACGCGGGGCAAGCTCGTCACGCATGAAAGCACGTCGTGGGATGGCGACATCGTCGACGGAGGCAAGATCTACCATCGTCGCAATCCGGCCGTCTATATCACGACCAAGAAGCTGGTCGAGAAAGACCACTATACTCTCGTGCCCTGCTAAGCCGAGTATTGTCGATCGGGGAGAGAACAGCGATCTCTCCCCGCCCGTTCTGCCCCTTGCAAGGATGCGTTGAAGGACTGCCATCGATGGCGATGGTGACAGCCGACTTCGCGTGGAAGACAGGGACGCACCGCAGCTGCCGTTAAGGCGTCCTTAAGACCCTCGACTAAAGAATACCACCAGCGCGAGAGCCTGGTGTGTGCAATCGGGTGGCGGGCCTCTTGTGGAGCGGGACGGCTTCCAAGGGAGGTGGTGCAGCTCTCGAATGACAGGCGAAGAAGACCTGCCTGCCCCAGCGAGACTTGGCGAGACCGGCCGGTCTGTCCCGCCAAGGATCGGGCCGAACCATCGGCCGGACGAAACGACGGAGAGGAGACCAGGCGCCATGTTGCTTTCCAGCATTCTTCTGGCCGGAGCGATCGCAATCCCGTTCTCCGACGCCCCCGCGCCCGGCGGCAACAGCGCACCGGCTGACATCGCCCGTTACGAGACCATGTTCGAATTCGCGGAATCGGATGGTGGTTATCGCCTGAATGCCGTCGTCGTCGATCTGGCCACGGGCAACCATCGTTCCGTCGCCATCGGCGACTGCCGCACCATCAACATCAATTCCTTCGAGGAAGGCCTGTTCGGTACGCCGGTCGTCTGCAACGGCGTCGACTACAGCTTCGATGTCCGCCAGGGAGAAATCGTCGTCGATGCGAGCACCGGCGGCCGCCCTGCCATCATCCAGAAACTGGAAGCGGGCCACGCCATGATCAACGGCATGCCGTTGCTCATAGAAGCAAGTCGGGCGCGATAGGAAAGCTCTCATAGCCCTCGAACGGCCGGAGATAGCGAACCTCGCCGTCGATCGTGGGATGCGGTGAGACGAGCCGGTTGGCCGGCGCCGGTCCGCGGACGAGCGGAGCAACCGCAGCCGGTTCAGCGATATTGCTGCTGTCCGGAGGCGTCGGCTGCGTCATCACTGCCGTGAAGGCGGATGTGGCCTCGTTCTCTCGCGTTTCCGGGCTTTGCTGCAGATACTGTTCGGTCATTGCCGACTGAGGATTCGTCGAAACCTTGCCGGTCATCACCGCGCCCGGAAGCTTGCTCGTGACATCGAAGCGATCATCCAAGCTCTCGCCAGTCATGGGCACCGTGCTCAGATCCTCCGCCGCCTGATATGATGTATTGTCTTCTTCGCCCAGCCCGCCGTCCTCAGCCGCGTTGTATGGCTCGAGAAAGCCTTCGTAGGACAGGGCGCCGATGACATAGGGGGGCACGTAATAGGCCGCGTTCGTTTCGGTGATCGGGCGCACCATCAGCACGGAACCGCTCTCGCAGGCCTCGGCCGTTGGCGCACCGATCGGGCTCAATGTGACGTAGCAGGTCGACGGCTTGGTGGCGCACCCCGCAAATCCGAGTCCGCCCAGCACCAGGAGCTGAAGAAAGATTGAACGTGCCGCCATCGAGGGCCTCCTCGCGGCGACGATCTGCTGTCATGGTTAATCCGTGGTTAATCATGGGCGAACTCGCGCCCTATGGCAGCCTCCAGGCCAGCCTCGCGTCAGTTCGACAGGCCGAGCCGCGCCACGGTGCGTCGCACCGCCTCGATGAACAGGCGCAGCGCCGGCGACGGGTCGCCCTCGCCGCGCATGGTCAGGCCCACCGGCCCCAGCGTCTCGCGCATCGGCAAGGGAAGCTCCACCAGCATCCCCTCCGCGACATCGACGGCGACGACGCCGGACGAAATGACCCAGACCGCATCGGTCTTGCGAACGTAAGCGCGTCCAAAGGTCTCCGCGACCGTCTCGATGCGGTGCCTGCCACGACCAATGCCATAGGCGATGAAGTATTGTTCGGCGATCGTCCGGATGGCCGCGTCGCGGTTTGGAAAGATGATCGGATAGCCGGCGATCGCCGCAATGTCGGCGCTCCCGACCAGAGGATGTCCCGGTCTGACCACCAGGCTGACGCGCTCCGAATAAAGCTGCGAAAAGCTCAGCCCCGCCATCGCCTCGGGATTGCCCAACCGGCCGATGACCAGATCGAGCGCGCCGCTTGCAAGCTCCGACAAAAGATAACCGTTCGGGCCGGTCACGATAGCGAGCCCCGCCTCTGGCGCCACCTGGCCCATCTCGATCGCCGCGTCGGGCACGATACGGGCGGCAACCGACGGCAAGGCCCCGATCGACAGCCGGAGGTCGCCGGCGGCAAGGGTCTCCGCAATGCCGTCAATCCCTTGGCGAAGCGCTGCCAGGCTGGCATTCGCATAGGCGTGAAACATCTGGCCGACAGGGGTGAGCGCGACGCCGGAGCGGCTGCGGTCCATCAGCCGCGCGCCCAGAACGGCTTCCAGTTCGGCCAGCGTCTTGGACACCGCCGGCTGCGAAATGTGCAATGCCTCGCCCGCTCGCCCGACGCTGCCGAGACGCGCCACCTCGACGAAGGTTCGCAGGTGGCGAAACTTGATACGCTGATCGATTTCCATAACCGGATTTGCATGATAACCGGCGCCCGATTTCACTTTACATGAATTTTCCCCCCTTTCATACTTCTCGGCCGGGAGGACAGCAGACCATGGCGGCGAACGAACCGAACGAGCGCTTGACGCGTGGCATGGCGACGCGCCGCGCCGTCCTCGGCGATGCGCATGTCGATCGCGCGCAGGCGAACACGACGGCGTTCGATCAGGACTTCCAGACCTTCATCACCGAGGCGGCCTGGGGTTCGGTCTGGTCGCGGCCACATTTTTCCAAACGGGAGCGCTCGATCGTGACGCTGGCCTTGCTGGCCGCGCTCGGCCATGAGGAGGAGTTTGCCATGCATGTCAGGGCGACGGCGCAGACCGGCGCGAGTGCCGATGACGTGCTCGAAACCCTCCTCCACGTGGCGGTCTATGCCGGCGTTCCCGCGGCCAACAATGCCATCAAGCTCGCCAAGCAGGTCTTCGCCGAAACCGAGACCGCGAACGGAAAGGACAGGCCATGAGCGGCGGCTCCTTTTACCAGCGCGACCGCCGGTGGCATCCCCCGGCCTATTCGCCCGGCTACAAGACCAGTATCACGCGTTCGCCGCAGAAGGCGCTGATCGCACTCGACAACACGCTCTCGGAGATGACCGGGCCAGTCTTCGGACACGACATGCTCGGCCCCCTCGACAATGACCTCATCCGCAACTTCGCCAAGGACGGGGACCCGATCGGCCAGCGCATCATCGTCCACGGGCGTGTGCTCGACGAGGACGGCCGGCCGGTGCCCGGCGCCCTGATCGAGGTTTGGCAGGCCAATGCCGGCGGGCGCTATCGCCACAAGAAGGAAACCTATCTGGCCCCGCTCGATCCGAATTTCGGCGGTTGCGGCCGCACGATCACCGCGGAAGACGGTTCCTACCGCTTCCGCACGATCAAGCCGGGCCCCTACCCCTGGCCGAACGGCCCGAACGACTGGCGCCCGGCCCACATCCACCTGTCGATCTTCGGCCATGGCTTTGCCCAGCGGCTGATCACCCAGATGTATTTCGAGGGCGATCCGCTGATCTGGCTCTGCCCGATCGTCGCGACCATTCCCGACAAGGCGGCGATCGAAAGGCTGATCGCACCGCTCGACATGGCGAACACCGTCCCGATGGACGCCCGCGCCTACAAGTTCGACATCGTGCTGCGCGGCCGTCGGTCCACGCTGTTCGAGAACCGGATGGAGGGCAATTGATGGTGCAGTCGCTCGATCGGCTCAAGGAAAGCGCCTCCCAAACCGCCGGCCCTTACGTCCATATCGGCTGCACGCCAAATTTCAGCGGTATCACCGGCGTCTATGAGGAAGACCTCGGCAACCGCATGCTGTCGCCCGAGACGAAGGGCGAGCGCATCCGTGTGATCGGCCGCGTTTTCGACGGCGTCGGCACCCCTTTGAAGGATGCGCTGGTCGAGGTCTGGCAGGCGGATGCCGCCGGCCTCTACCCCTCGCCCCAGGAGACCCGCGGTCAAGCCGACCCGCATTTCAGCGGTTTCGGCCGCTCGCCTGGCGACATGGAAACCGGCGAGTTCGTCTTCGATACGATCAAGCCCGGTCCTGTGCCGTTCAAGGACGGGCGTCTGCAGGCGCCGCATCTGACCCTCTGGATCGTGGCGCGCGGGATCAATCTCGGCCTGCATACGCGGCTGTATTTCGGCGACGAGACAGAAGCCAACGAGGCCGACCCGATTCTCTCGCGCATCGAACACCGCAGCCGCGCGCCGACTCTGATCGCGCCGATGACAACGGAGGACGGCCGCCCGACCTACCGCCACGACATCTACCTCCAGGGCGACCGGGAGACAATCTTCTTCGACATCTGAGTTCGAGGCGGCGTGCGACAATGACGAAGCGATCATGAGCGAGACACCACGGCGCACCCAGGTCGCCATTATCGGAGGCGGTCCTGCCGGCCTGTTGCTTGCGCTCATCCTCAATCGCGCTGGCGTCGACTGTGTGGTTCTGGAACGTCGCAGCCGCGAATACGTGCTCTCGCGCATTCGTGCGGGCGTGCTCGAACAAGGAACGACCGATCTTCTGAGACTCGCCGGCGTCGGCGCGCGGATGGACCGCGAAGGCCTCATCCATGACGGCTTCGACATTGCTTGGCGCGGCGAGGTGCTGCACATCGATCTTCGGGAGCTCTCGGGCGGCAAGACCGTCATGGTCTATGGCCAGACCGAGGTGACCCACGATCTCTACGACGCGCTGGATGCCGCCGGAGTGCCCGTCATCCACGAGGCCGAAGACGCCACGCCCGAGGCCATTGAGAGCGACACCCCGTCGGTGAGCTTTCGCACCCGATCGGGCGGCGAACAGCGGATCGAATGCGACTTCATCGCCGGTTGCGATGGCTACCACGGGGTCTGCCGGCAGACGATCCCGAAGGACAGGATCGAGACCTTCGAACGGGAATATCCGTTCGGCTGGCTGGGCGTCCTGGTGCGCAAGCCGCCGATCCAGGAGGAACTCGTCTACGCGCATCATGCCCGCGGCTTCGCCCTGTGCTCCCTGCGCAGTCCGCAGCTCTCGCGTTACTACATCCAGTGCCGCAACGGCGATGATGTGAAGAACTGGACGGACGAGGCCTTCTTCGACGAACTCCAGACCCGTCTGCCCGATTCGATCGCGGCCAATCTCCAGCGCGGCCCCTCCATCGAGAAATCGATCGCACC
Source organism: Jiella marina (assembly GCF_024359545.1). GTDB lineage: Bacteria > Pseudomonadota > Alphaproteobacteria > Rhizobiales > Rhizobiaceae > Jiella. The sequence continues at coordinate 139,780 of NZ_JAKQZG010000004.1, read as the reverse complement.
GTTGCGTTCCTTCGTCGCCGAGCCAATGCGCTACGGCCGCCTGTTCCTTGCCGGCGATGCCGCGCATATCGTACCGCCCACGGGAGCCAAGGGTCTGAACCTTGCGGTCTCCGACATCCACTATCTGTCGCGAGGCCTTGTCGCCCACTATCAGGAGCGCGATTCCGGGCTGCTCGACCGCTATTCCGAGGACGCGCTCGCCAGGGTGTGGAAAGCGGAGCGCTTTTCCTGGTGGTTTACGTCGATGATCCACCGCTTCGAGGATGACGGCGGTTTCGGCCAGCGGATCCAGGAAGCGGAGTTCGATTTCCTGGCAAGTTCCCGCGCGGCCCAGACGGCACTGGCCGAGAACTATGTCGGCCTGCCCTTCTGAGCATCGCCGTCCAGCATCTGACCCTCTCCCCTGAAGCCCTCAGCGGGCCTCCGGATCATAGGCGACGGCCGAAACCGGCACGATCTCGATGCCACGCCGTTCCGCCTCCGGAATCCAGGCGGCAATCGATTCGATGGACTGGTCGAAGGCCGAGGCGACGCCGATCGCCGAGCCCTGTGCTCGGGCGACCTTCTCCAACGTGTCGAGCGCGCTGGCGATCGAAGCTGCGTCGCGGTTCATGTCCAGCATGACATCCGCCTTGGCGCCCGGAACGCCGCCGAGCGTCGCTGCGTCGTTGGCGACGGAGCGCGCCGAGGAACCGTCGTCGAGATACATCAGCCCGCGCTGCGAGAGCTCTGCGATCAGGCGCTCCATCGCGGCGGCGTCGCCGGTGAACCGGCCGCCCATATAGTTCATGACACCGACATAGTTGGTGATCGCGCTGAGCGAGGCATAGAGCTTCGAGAAATCACCGGCAGCGGCTTCCGCGACCGTCACCGTATTCTCGCCGGGATCGACCGAGGGATAGCCGGTTGGCTCCAGCGGAACCTGCAGCAGCAGTTCGTGGCCGCCGCGGCGAGCCGCCTCCATCCATCGTGACAGACTGTTGCCCTGTGGCGAGAAACCGAGCGTGACACCCGCCGGAAGCCGTTCCACCGCCTCCATGCTGCTCGTCTGGCTGATGCCCATTCCGCCAACGACGATGGCGACGCGCGTCGCCGGCCGACCGCTCCAGGCCCCGGCATAGACGTCGAATGGCCGGCGGCCGTCGGCGGCGCGCACCGGCAGCGGTCCGTATTCCGTCTCTTCGATCAGATCGCTCTCGGGAAGATGGGCGACCATTGGCGACTGACGGAAGGAGACGGGCTCTTCGACCCGGAAGGTCACCGGACCGGACGACATCGTGCCCGGGGTGATGATGGTGGGCGCCGGCGCCTTGGCGGGCGCTCTGGTCTCGACGTGCGGCGACGCGGCGGTCGTGAAGACCGTCGGCTCCACCTTCTCCGGGGGAGCGGCAAGCATGTCGACAAAGCGTCGCTCCGGCTCCCCATAGAGCGAGAGCGCGAGGGAACCGCTCACGGCGACGCCAGCCGCCGCAACAAGCGCGATCGCGGAGAGCCGCGGTTTCGGGCGGCGCCTGGGCCGGGCGGGGAGATCGAGCCCGAGGGGACGGTGGAGTTCGCCTTGGAGTGACATGCCTCAGAGTTAGCCGGACAAGCTTTCCTGTGGCTCGCCAGATGGCGGCTCCCAGCAAAAAAGCCCGGCCGCGCGATGCGACCGGGCTTCGATTTCGGTTTGAGCGACCGGATAGGCCGGCCGATCGATCAGTTCGCGGCGTTCGCCTCGCGCTTCGGCGGGAACATGGCGTTGGTCTTCACGCCGCGCAGGAGATCGAGAGCGTACTGGAGCTGCAGATCCTCCGCCTTCTCCGACGGCACGTAGTCCAGCGAGCCGGAGCCCTCGTCGGTCTCTTCCTGGCCGGTGATATGGCCGCGCAGTGACGACTCGCCGCGCACCAGATCGTCATCCTCGTCGAGGCCCATCTGCTCGCGGATTTCCTGCGGCAGCGGCTGCTCGACCGCGATGTCCGGATCGATGCCACGGCCCTGGATCGAGCGGCCCGACGGCGTGTAGTAGAGCGCCGTGGTGAGGCGAAGCGCGCCGTTCTGGCCGAGCGGGATGATGGTCTGCACCGAACCCTTGCCGAAGGACCGAGATCCGACCACCGTGGCGCGGCGCTGATCCTGCAGCGCACCGGCCACGATCTCGGAAGCCGAGGCCGAGCCGCCATTGACGAGGACCACCAGCGGCTTGCCGTCGATGTCGTCGCCGGCGCGGGCGTTGTAGCGCCGGGTCTCGTCGGAGTTGCGACCGCGCGTCGAAACGATCTCGCCGCTCTCGAGGAAGGCGTCGGAAACCGACACCGCCTCGTCGAGGAGACCGCCAGGGTTGCGGCGCAGATCCAGGACGTAGCCCTTCAGATTCTCTTCGCCGACCTGTTCCTTGATGTCCTCGATCGCGTCCTCGAGGCCGACCGTCGTCTGCTCGTTGAACTTGAGCACCTTGAGATAGCCGACGTCTTCCTCGACCGTATGGCGCACGGACGGCACGCGGATCTCGTCACGCGTCAGCGTCAGCCGGATCGGCTTCTTGGCGCCTTCGCGGATGATCGTCAGCTCCACATCGGTGCCGATGTCGCCCTTCATGCGCTCGACCGCTTCGCCGAGGGTCAAGCCGCGAACCTGCTCGCCATCGATTTCGGCGATCAGGTCACCGGCCAAGACGCCCGCCTTGTCGGCCGGGGTGCCTTCGAAAGGCGAGACCACCTTGACGAGTTCGTCTTCCATCGTGACTTCGATGCCGAGGCCGCCGAACTGACCGCGGGTCTCCGTCCGCATGTCTGCCGCTTCCTTGGCATTCATGTAGCTCGAATGCGGATCGAGCGAAGTCAGCATGCCGTTGATCGCCGTCTCGACCAGCTGCTGATCGTCGGGCTCCTCGACATACTGAGCGCGCACGCGCTCGAACACATCGCCAAAGATCGCAAGCTGTCGATAGGTTTCCGAGCCGGCCGCGTTTGCCACGCCGGGGTTCTGACTGACCACGGTCATCGCCGTGGCCCCCATCAGCGCGCCGGCGAACAGTATCGAAAGCTTACGAATCATTCCTCGTCCTTCCAGAGGGTTCGGCCATCCACCATGGCTGAGGATCAACCGGTTTTCCATCCTTGCGGAACTCGACGTAGAGAGCAGGTTCGCTGGCGCCGAATTCCGCCATCTGAACGCTCGCCAGACGTCGCGCTCCCATGAGAGCTACGGGCTCTCCTGCCGAAACGAACTGGCCACTCTCAACGTCGATCCGCTCCATGCCGGCCAATACGACATGATAGCCATCCCCGGCGTCCAGGATCAAGAGTTGACCATATGAGCGGAATGCCCCCGCATAGAGCACACGACCATCCGCCGGAGCCACCACAACGTCCCCGGCGCGCGTGGCGAAGGAGGATCCTGTCGTCACCCGCCCGATGTCGTCGGTCTCTCCGAATCCAATGATTTGTCGTCCCAGCACGGGTTTCGACAAACGTCCCTTGAGTGTCGAAAATGGGGCAGCAGGTGCCAGTAACGCGGTCTTGTTCCTGAGCGCGGCAATGTCGTAGCTGGGTTCGGGCGAATTATCCGGCTCGAGCGAGGCCATTTCGACCGTCTCCTCATCCGCTGCCGGCGCCCCGCCCTGCGGCTCGCTCTCCGCCACCGCCGGCGCTGCGTCGGGCGCGCTCGGCACGGTTGCGTCAGGCGCCTCCTCCGGCACCTCGGCGATGCGGGTGTCGCCGTCGTCCTGCGGGGTGGCCTCCCCGTCCTCCGTGCCCGGTGCCGCGTCGGGTGTAACGCGTCCCGAGCGGCCGGTCGCCGTTCGGCTCTCGCCTTCCTCAAGACGCCGCAAAGCCAGGCGCTCCCGCGCCGCTGCCTGTTCGGCGAGGCGCTTCGCCGCCGCTTCGCGGGCTTCGGCAGCCCGCCTTTCGGCTTCGCGTCGCGCGGCCTCCTCGCGTTCGCGGGCGGCGTCGGCATCGGCCTGCAGCGTGTCGATCAGTTCCTGGAGATCGTCCGCCTGTTTGGCGAGATCAGCGGCACGCGCGATCTCCGCCTGTCGCCTTTCGCTGCGCTCGGCCTGAAGGCGCTGCTTCTCGTCGAAGAGCCGGGCAAGACGCGCTTCCTCCCGGCGGTGGCGCATGAGCTGCTCGGCAAAGCGCTCCTTCTCGGCGAGGATCGTCTCGCGAACCGTGGACAATCGCTCGAGATCCGCCACGAGCCGCTCTGTCTCCTCGCGGATCTTCGGAACCACCGCGCCGAGCAGGATGGCGCTGCGCACCGCACCGAGCGCGTCACGTGGACGCACGAGCAAGGCCGGTGGCGGTTTGCGGCCCATGCGCTCCAGGGCGGCAAGGACCTCGGCCAGAAGATCGCGCCGCTCGACCAGCGAATCTTTGATCCCACTCTCTTCCCTGGCGAGCCCCGCGATCCGGTCTTCGGTCGAGGCAAGTTCGTCGCTGATCTTGCGCTGCTCGGCAGTGGACTGACGCAACGCCTCGTCGAGTTCGTTGCGGTCGGCTGCGATCGCGGCGATCTCCTGTTCCAGATCGCGGATGGTCTCCTGGGACAGTTCGATGCGGGAGGCCAGATCGGCGAGTTCCTGCGAGGTCTTCTCGCGCTCCTTCTCCAGGCTCTTCGAAGACAGAGGCGCGATGGCACCGACGGCCATGGGATCAGTCGCGATCTCGGATGTGGCGGTCGCAGGCCATGCGCCGAAGACGATCGAGAAAATCGCGAGCCACGCCATCATGCCCCGCAAGCCGAAGCAGTGACCGGATCTCTCCGCCCTCGCCTCTTTCCTGCTGATGTGGCCGGCCTCTCGCCCCACGATATCCCTGCCCCGTTTTGGTTCTGTCCGCTCTCGGCTCCCTGCAGGATAGAATCAGCCCGTTAACAATCCATCAACCATTCGAGCCCGCCGCCACCGATGACGATCGCTTTGTCCCCTTGAACCATCTAGGTGGGCAGGAGACCACTTTTCCGTCAACACAAACCACACGTTTTTGCACCAGGATCGTCGCACGACAGTCAACCATCGAGGACCACGATGGCAGAACGATCCAACGGATCGAAGCCGAGGCGGCTTGGTGCCTTGCTGGGCGGTGCGCTGCGCGAGCATCTGGGGCTGGCGCTCTTCGTCGCGATTTATGCCGCCACGGCCGCCATCGTCGCAGAGGCCGTCGGCCGGTCGGTGAATTTCACCATGGCCGCGAAGGCAGGTCTCCTGGCCACGATGGTCCTGGCCGTATTCGTGCCGGCCATGGTCGCTCTGCAGCTTGTCCGGCTACGGCGAACCGCACCCCGGACAAGTCCGACGCGGCATCTTCTCAACCAGTCGATCGCCTATGTCACGGAGGCCAGGCGCCTCGCCGGCGGCCTCGTCTTCCTCGCGATCTTCACGGTCTTCATGCTGTCCTTCAGCACATTGAAGGACGCGATCCCCAGCCTCAATCCCTTTTCCTGGGACATTGCCTTTCGCGACCTGGACAACTGGATGTTCTTCGGCGTTCCGCCCTGGAAGCTCAGCTTCGCCGTTTTCGGTAGCGGATTTGCGACCTTCGTCCTGAACCTCTTCTACAATGCCTGGTTCTTCGTCCTCTACATCCTGGTGCTCTGGATCGCCTTCGTCGCCAATGACAGACGATTTCGGCTGCAGTTTCTCTATGCCTATTTTCTGGTCTGGGCCGTCGGTGGCAACCTGCTCGCCGCGGTCTTCTCCTCGGCCGGGCCCGTCTATTTCGCGAGACTAGGCCTCGGTCCGGACTTCGAGCCGCAGATGACGGCGCTCAACGCCATTGCCGAGACCTGGCCGATCTGGGCGCTCGACACGCAGGAAGCGCTGTGGTCCGCCTATTCGAATGGCGCGGGCGCGATCAGCGGAATTTCGGCGATGCCCAGCATGCATGTCGCCTCGGCCTTCCTTTTCATGCTGGCCGGATACCGCATCGACCGGCGCCTCGGCCACGCGCTCGCCTTCTTCGCAGGCGTCATCGTCATCGGCTCGGTTCATCTCGGATGGCACTATTTCGCCGACGCGCTCCTCGGCATGGCCGTCACCCTCGCCGCCTGGGCGGCCGCGGCTTTCCTCGCGCGCTGGGATTGCCGGCGCATCGAGGCCGCAGAAATCGCAACGTGCGGCGCCTCACCGACAGGCGAGACGGTTCTTCAGCTGCGATGATAGGGATGGCCGGCGAGGATCGTCGCGGCACGATAGAGCTGTTCGGCGAGGATCAGGCGGGCAAGCTGGTGGGGAAAGGTCATCTTGCCGAATGAGAGGACGTGATCGGCTGCGTCCGTGAAGGCGGGATCATGGCCATCGGGCCCGCCGATGAAACAGACGAGGTCGCGGCCGTCGTCGCGATAGCGGCCAACCAGGCCGGCGAAGTCTTCGGATGATATGGTCTTGCCGCGCTCGTCGAAGACGATGCGAACGGCGCCATCGGGCGTCCCGTCGAGAAGCCGCCCAGCTTCGTCACGCCGCCGTGCAGCCACCGAATCGAACCGCGATTCCACCGTCTCGCGAAGGCCCTGCCAGTCGAGCCCGACCCCGGCGCCGGCTCTTTTCAACCGGTCGAGATAGCGCTCGACAAGATCCCGCTCCGGGCCCTGCTTCATGCGCCCGACCGCGGCGACAGCAAGCTTCACTCTCCGGCCTCCCGCGGAAGCCGGTGGTCAGCCTTCCCCTGCAAACCGCCGGTCAATGGACCGTCGCGTCTCCGATATCGCCCACCGTCCACATCTTCTCGATATTGTAGAAGCTGCGGATTTCCGGGCGGAAGACATGAACGATGACGTCGCCAGTATCGATCAGCACCCAATCGCCATGCGTCAGACCCTCGACCTTGGCGTTCTTGATGCCAACATCCTTGAGGTCACGCAGCAGGTGATCGGAGATCGCCATGACGTGGCGGTTCGACCGCCCCGATACGACGACCATGTAATCCGCAAGCGCGGATTTGCCGCTCATGTCGATGGAGACGATGTCCTCGCCCTTGGAGTCTTCCAGACTGCGAATGACGAGGTCGAGTGCGGTCCTGCCAGCCGTCGCTTCGGTTGCAGGCGCTTCAGAAGGCGATGTCTCTGGGACTCCCTTCGCTTCAGCCGCTGGTCTCAGTGTCGTTTTCCCTTTCTTCGGGGCAACAAGCCGCGCATCACGATGATCGCGGTTCCATGAATGTAGGCAGTGTTCCGTGTCCGTTTCAAGACGGGACGGGCCAAGTATCGCGCAGCAAGCTGGAAGAAAGCTGGTTCTTCTGGCTGAAAAGGAACACCCAGGCCGGCGCCCTCCGGTGAGCGATCCTCGCTGCCTGCTCCTCCGGAAGCCGCGCGGCGGCATAGCGGCGAGCGAAGGGCGAGGCCAACGCCTTGAGCGTCGCACCAGGCCGATCGACCACCGCGATCGGCACGGTGTCGGCGATTTCGCGCCAGTGCTGCCATCTGTGGAAGCTCGCCATGCTGTCCGCGCCCATGACCCAGACGATCTTCAAGCCGGGACGGCGCTGCCGCACCAGGGCGAGCGTGTCGGCCGTATAGCGGATCTGATGCACGGCCTCGAAGGCCGTCACGTCGAAATGCGCCGGCGGCGCAAGTTCGCGAACTGCCGCGATCCGCTCTTCCAGCGGGCGCAGGGGCCCATGATCCTTGAGCGGATTGCCAGGCGTCACGACCCACCAGACGCGATGAAGGCCGAGCCGCCGCAGCGCCGTATCCGCGACGAGGCGATGGCCAGCATGGGGCGGATTGAAGGATCCACCCAAAAGGCCGACGGTCATCCCGGCATTGCCGGGGGGTATGACGAAGGGCGGGGTGTGCACCTCTCAGTTCATCCCGCCCGGCAGGTCAGGATGAGACTCACGGCCGCGTCTGACCATGGCCGCGGACACGATAGTTGAAGCTCGTCAACTGCTCGACGCCGACCGGTCCGCGGGCGTGCATCTTGCCGGTGGCGATGCCGATCTCCGCGCCCATGCCGAACTCGCCGCCATCGGCGAACTGGGTCGAGGCATTGTGCAACAGGATCGCCGAATCGATGCCGGCGAAGAAGGCTTCCACCGCCGCCGGATCCTCGGCGACGATCGCCTCGGTATGGTGGGAGGAATGGCGCTCGACATGCGCGATAGCGCCGTCGACACCATCGACTAGCGCGACCGAGATGATCGCGTCGAGATATTCCGTGTCGAAATCGCTGTCCTCGGCCGGCTCGGCCTCCGCGTAGAGGCGGCGCACCTCGTCCGTCGCCCGGATCGCGCAGCCCGCGGCCTTCAGGGCTTCGAGAACGGGCACCAGATGGGTCTCGGCCACCGCTCGATCGACGAGCAGAGTCTCGGCCGCGCCGCAGATGCCGGTGCGCCGCATCTTCGAGTTCACGACCACCTGGATCGCCATTTCGAGATCGGCCGAGCGGTCGACATAGATGTGGCAGATCCCTTCCAGATGTGCAAAGACCGGTACGCGCGCCTCGTCCTGCACGCGCCCCACCAGGGAGCGCCCCCCGCGCGGCACGATGACGTCGATATTTCCGGACAGACCTTTGAGCATCTCGCCAACGGCGGCGCGGTCGGCCGTCGGAACGATCTGGATCGCATCCTCGGGCAGGCCGGCCGCCTTCAGGCCTTCGACCAGCGCGGCATGGATCGCGGCGGAGGAATGCTTGGAATCCGAACCACCGCGCAGGATCACGGCATTGCCGGCCTTGAGGCACAGTGCGCCCGCATCGGCGGTGACGTTCGGGCGGCTCTCGTAGATCACACCGATCACGCCCAGCGGCGTGCGCACGCGCTCGATCGACAGGCCATTCGGACGGTCCCAGGCGGCGATCGTTTGTCCGACGGGATCGGGCAGTTCGGCGATCGCCCGCAGGCCCTCGGACATGGCGACGATGCGCACTGCATTCAGCGTCAGCCGGTCGATGAAAGCTGCGGTCATGCCCTGTTCCTGGGCTCGCGCCACGTCCTTCTCGTTCTCGGCGAGGATCGTCGGGATCGCCTCGTTCAGCGCATCGGCCATGGCGATCAGCGCAGCGTTCTTCGCCTCGGTCGAGGCCAGCGCCAACTGGCGCGAAGCCGCCCGGGCGCGTTTGCCGATCTCCGCCATGACTTCGACGAGGGAACCGGTGTCTTCGGTGGCCATCGTGTCCATGTTCAACTCCATTTCCTTGCCCATCGCGCCCCTGCATTTCGCAGCGCTTGCGATCGGCGATGTCCTACTCGGCGGCGTCAGCTTCCTGGCATGCCACTTCCAGCGCCACCGCCAGAACGAGATCGTCGCGATGCACCATGGCCGCGCGCGCCTCGTAGCCGAGCGCTTCGTTGACCGCCGAGGAGCGCAATCCGGCAATGCGCACGGCATCCTCGGAATCATAGGCGACGATGCCCCGGCCGACTTCCATGCCGTCATAGCGGGTGATCAGCACGGGGTCGCCCCGGGAAAATTCCCCTTCGACCGAGACGATGCCGGCCGGCAGCAGGCTCTTGCCCTCGCGCAGCGCCTTGAGCGCGCCGTCGTCGACTCCGAGCCGGCCGGGAGGATTGAGATGGCCCGCGATCCAGCGCTTGCGCGCGCTGCGGGGCGTCCCGCTCGCCTGGAACAAGGTCGCGCGTTCGCCCTTTTCGATGGCGCTCAGGGGATAAAGCCGCTGCCCCGCCGTGATGATCATCGCGGTGCCCGATTCGGTCGCGATCTTCCCGGCGTCGATCTTGGTCTTCATGCCGCCACGCGAAAGTTCCGAGCCTGCCGCGCCGGCCATCTTCTCGATGGCCGGCGTGATCGTTTCCACCAGCGGCACGTGCTCGGCGTTCGGATCTTCCAGCGGCGGTGCGGTGTAGAGGCCGTCGACGTCGGAGAGAAGGACCAGCAGATCGGCATCGACCATGGTCGCCACGCGGGCGGCCAGTCGGTCGTTGTCGCCATAGCGGATTTCGTTGGTCGCCACCGTGTCGTTCTCGTTGATCACCGGCACGGCGCCGAGATCGAGAAGCGTCATGATGGTGGCGCGGGCGTTGAGATAGCGGCGGCGTTCCTCGGTATCGCCGATGGTCAGGAGCACCTGACCCACCTCGTATCCCTGCCGGCCGAAAATTTCCGAATAGATACGGGAAAGGGCGATCTGGCCAACGGCGGCCGAGGCCTGGCTGTCCTCCAGCTTGAGGGGCCCGCGCGGCATCTTCAGGAGCTTGCGCCCCATGGCGATCGCGCCGGAGGAGACGATCATGACCTGACGCCCCTCCTCCTTCAGCCGGACGATGTCCTCGCCGAGCGATTCCAGCCAGGTGCGCTTCACCCCGCGCTCGCGATCGATGAGAAGCGAGGAGCCGATCTTGATGACGATCCGATTGTGGCCGCTCAGGAAATTGCTCATTGGCCCTCTCCCTCGGCCTTGACCGCCTCACCGTCTTCAGCTTCGCTTCGTCGAGGTGCAAGCCGGTCGATCTCGGCAGCCAGCCCGCGAAGCGCCTCCGTCATCCCCTCGCCGCTGACGGCCGAAAGTTCCAGCGGCTGCTTTCCAGCGGCCTCGGCGAGTTCGGCAAGTTTCGCCGCGCGGTCCTCGCCGGTAAGCGTGTCGACCTTGGAGAGCGCGACGATTTCGGGCTTGTCGACGAGGCCATGACCATAGGCGTCGAGCTCGCGGCGCACGGTGCGGTAGGCCTGGGCCACATCCTCTTCCATCGCCGAGACGAGGTGGAGCAGGATCGATGTGCGCTCCACATGGCCGAGGAAGCGGTCGCCGATGCCGACGCCCTCATGGGCACCCTCGATCAGGCCGGGGATGTCCGCGATGACGAACTCCCGCTCGTCGATCTTGGCAACGCCGAGGCCGGGATAAAGCGTGGTGAAGGGATAGTCGGCGATCTTCGGTCGCGCGCGGGTGACGGTCGCGAGAAAGGTCGACTTGCCGGCATTGGGGAGGCCCACCAGACCGGCGTCGGCGATCAGCTTCAGCCGCAGCCAGATCGTCAGCTCCTCGCCCGGAAGGCCAGGATTGGCATGACGGGGCGCCTGATTGACCGAGGATTTGAAATAGGCATTGCCGAAGCCGCCATTTCCGCCTGCCGCGATCCTGTATTTCTCGCCGACCTCCGTAAGATCGCAGATCAGCGTCTCGTTGTCCTCGGCATAGACTTGCGTCCCCTCGGGAACCTTCAGCACCACGTCGGCGCCCTTGGCGCCATTGCGGTTGCGGCCCATGCCGTGCATGCCGGTCTTGGCCTTGAAATGCTGCTGGTAGCGATAGTCGATCAGCGTGTTGAGCCCCGCCACCGCCTCGATCCAGACGTCGCCCCCGCGCCCGCCGTCACCGCCGTCGGGTCCCCCGAACTCGATATATTTCTCACGCCTGAACGAGACCGATCCGGCTCCGCCGTCGCCGGAGCGGATATAGACCTTCGCCTGATCGAGGAATTTCATGGCTTTCCCGTTCAATTCTTGTCGCGGTGCCGTTCGCTGGCCGCAGCCCGGCACGAAAATTTCTTGGCCCGCTCAGCGCGGGCCCGCCGCGCCGGGTCTTCGGAAGATCACATCGGACGTCGCGATCGGCAGCCCGAATTTGGAGATCGTCACGCGGTTTTCGACCATGCCATCGTCCTGCGACCGCATGACATGGCGAAACCCGAGCAACGTCTCGCCGCCGCCCGGCGCGTAACCGTCATAGGCAAGGACGACGCCTTGTGCAAAGCGTTCCCCCTTCACGGGCACCGGCCCGGCCATGCGGCCGTCACCGAGTTCCGTGGTGACGGTGCCGCGATAGCGTTGCGGCGCGACTCTCTCCAAGGCCCAACGCTGCAGACGATCGCCATCGTCGAAATGAAAGCGTTCTTCGAGAGATAGGGTACGCCCGTCGACGCGGCCTCGGAAAATGGCGGTGAATTCCTCCGTCCAGAAGATCGCCGTCGTGATCGTGCCCGTGGACGTCGCTTTGCCGTCGAAAAAATCGAAAAGGGAGAACGCTGCCTCTACCGATGCGGCGCGCGTGGATTGAGCGATGTCTGCGGCCCTTGCGGGGAGGACGCCGAGAAAAACTGCGAGGAACACCATCAGAAAAAACGCCTGCCGCGCTCGCCCCGATCCCCCGGCGCCGCGGCGGCACCCCCCTCTGCCTGCCGGCATCTCCCCCACAAGGGGGGAGAACGGCTCAATTCGGCCGTCGCTCATACCCCACCCCAGGCCTTCAGCGACTTCCAGCAGCTCTTGTCGAGGCTGAAGTGCTCGCTTGCCACCCGGCCGGCCGCGACCGTGTCGGTCATGCCATTGCCGCGGAAGTGGAAGCCGCATTTCCAGATGACCCGGCGCGAGGCTTCATTGATCACCCGGCAGCTCACCTCGATCTCGTCGAGTCCGAGCGCGGTGAAGCCATAGTCGATCGCCGCATGAGCCGCTTCCGTCGCATAGCCGTTGCCCCAGTAGGGCCGGCCGATCCAGAAGCCGAGCTCGCCCTTCTTGCCCGGGCCGTCACAGGTCTGCAGACCGCAGAGGCCCACGAGCGTATCGCTCTTCTTGAGGCAGATGGCAAAGACGGTCTCGTCGCCATGCTCGCGGATGAAGTATTCGGCGTCCGCGAGGGTGTATGGCCAGGGCACGCGGGACAGCATGCGGGCGATGTCGTAGTCGCCGAGGAGCTTGGCGATGGTCGGGGCGTCGTCGATCGACGGAGGCCTCAGCCTCACACGCGGGCCGACCATGGTCCGCTTGGCCGGCGCGGTCAGTCCCGGCCGTTCGGTCATATCCTCGGTCATGGCATCGTCCTCTCTTGGCAAACGAAAAGGGGAGACGGCGATCCATCTCCCCTTTGCTCGTTCCTCAGGCGATGCCGTCTGGACTTTCGAGCGCCGGGTCCTTGGAACGCCGGCGCTCGGAAGCTCCGGTCATTCGGCGGCTTCGGCTTTCGGCATAATGTTCACGTAGGTTCGGCCATTGGCCTTCTTCTGGAAGGCGACCGTGCCTTCGGCCTTGGCGAAAAGCGTATGATCCTTGCCGAGGCCGACATTGGCGCCCGGATGCCAGCGCGTACCGCGCTGGCGCACAAGGATGTTGCCCGCGATCACGGCTTCGCCGCCGAACTTCTTCACGCCAAGACGTTTCGACTCCGAATCGCGACCGTTGCGCGAGGAACCGCCAGCTTTCTTATGTGCCATCGTTCAATCTCCTTGCCTTGCCTGAAGGCATCGGGTCCGGCCGGGCCGGCCCGTCAATTCCTGTCTCAGTTGCTCGCGAGCGCCTTGCACTGTTCGCGCCAGTCGGTGATCTGGGCGGCGCTGAACGGCATTGCCGCGTCGATCTTCTCGATATCGGCGTCGGTGAAGGCAGCGATCTGCGCGAAGGTGGTGATACCCTGCTCGTTCAGCTGCTTCTCGGCAACCGGACCGACACCCTTGAGCGTGGTCAGCTTGTCCTTGGCCCCTTCCGGGGATTCGAACATCGGCTTCACCACGACCTCGGTCACGTCCGCGTCCGATTCCGCAGCAACCGCCGCCTCGGCGCGCTCTTCCTTCTGCGGCTTGGCGGCCTTCGCCTTGCCGGAAGGCGACTTGCCGTCGGTCAGGATCTCCGAAATGCGGATCAGCGTCAGGTCCTGGCGATGACCGCGGGTGCGCTTCGAGTTCTGGCGGCGGCGCTTCTTGAAGGAAATGACCTTCTTGCCGCGGGTCTGTTCGACGATCTCGGCTGCGACGCTTGCGCCATTGACGAAGGGCGCGCCGATCGTCGAGCCGACCATCAGCACTTCGTTGAAGGTGACCAGATCGCCGGCTTCGCCAGCAACGCGTTCGATCGTGAATTGATCATCGGCGGCAACGCGGTACTGCTTGCCTCCGGTCTTGATGACTGCGAACATTTTGTCTCCGTTCGTCAGACCAGCTCTCGTGCCGCGAGGGCGCGGGCCGTCTTCTTGTTCAGTCGGTTTCAGGAATGGGCGACGCGAGGCGCGGACAAACCACGCCCAATGAAGCGCCCGCTATAATGCCGGAATGGCGTTGGGTCAAGGCGATCCCGCCATTGCGAAAGCGCGCCCGCCCCGTCAGGCGCCTACTGCACGGTCTCCGGCTGAACGGGCTGCGGCGCCGGGCCGGTCGGTTGCCCCTCGGTCAATGCGCTTCGCTCGTCCTCGGCTGGTTGCGACACGGTCGCGTCCGCCGATGATGGAGCATCCGGAATGGGTGGCACCCCAGCTGCCGGCCCCGCTGCTGCGGCATCCGGCGCATCCGTTGCCGCATTCCCTTCAGCCGGCTCTGCCTCGGCCGGAGCCTCCGAACTCCCTGTCCCCCTGTCGGGACCCTCCTCGACGATGATCGCCCAGAGATCGTTCGTGGCCTCCCGCGCCCGGTCCAGCGGCAGCACGAGGCGGCCGCTACCGGCCGCCCGCGTCAGCTCGTCCCGGAACGCCGCTGCGATCTGGTCACCCCCCGCCGCCGCGATCGAGGCCCAGCCATAGGCGCGCATGATGTTGCGCGGCATGTCCACGCCTTCATAATAGGCGTAGGCGAGACGCCGGATGACCTTCCAGTCGCGATTGCGAAACGCCTCCACTTCGGCCTGGCGCTGCTGTGTGCCGATCGGTGTCTTGCGCCAGATCGCCACGGCTTCGTCTTCGGCACCGACGATTTCGCTGGGGCTGAGGCGCCGGCCGATCGCCAGGCGGCTTTCGGCGGCATTCGGAAGTCCCTCCGCCGTGGCGAGATCGAGCGCCACATAGGCAGCGCGCAGGCGATCCTGCGGCACGCTGACATGCGGGTCGATGGCGATCGCCTTGGCAAGCAGGCCGACGGCCGCGCGGTTGCCGTCGATCGCGGCCGGCATCACCAGCGCCACCGCACGCTCGACATTCTGGGGCGTGCCGCGCCCGGCGATCAGCGTATCGGCGATGGCGAGCAGCTGCGAAAGCGGTGCGTCCGGCTTCGGCATCAGAACGCCCGGATCGAGCAGCCGCACACCCGCCGGAACGCCTTCGACCACCGAGGGATTGAGCGCGACGATATCCGCCGCCTCGACGATACCGTCGGTGAGACGGGCGATATCGAAGGGCTCGGCCGGACGCAGGGAGACCGCGATGCGGCCCGGCTCGCGCAGAAAGGCCTGAATCCCGGCCGACCACCGCCGCGCGGCTTCGTTCAGTTCCGGCGTGCTGCCGCCGGGCATATCCTTGAAGATGCTGGCGACTGCGATCCCGGCCAAGGCCGACGCCGTGTTCCGTGCGGCCTCGGGGCTCAAGCCCTGGGCCCCGCCGAGGACCTCGTAGAGCGCCGAAGTCAGTCCGGCGTCGGTGAAGCCGAGACTCGCCGACGCAATCCGGCCGACGACCTCCGGCTCGTCACCGCGCCTGCGGGCAAACGGCTCGTCGCGCATGCCCTCGTCGAATTCGTCGATCGGCACAAGAATGTGAAAGCCGCGGAGATCGGCATCAAGATCGAGTGCACCGATACCCTCGAGATTGGCCGTCGCCTGAATCACGTAGTCGGCCGCAGGTCCGTTGGCGTCGATGCCGATTGCGACGTCCCCGTTCACAATTTCCCGGTCGAGACGCTGAAGAACCTGCCGCACCTCGGGCTCGAGCGGCACCCGGCGCGTGTCGATGACCACGTCGTCGAGGATCGTGCGCTCCGCGCCGACGCGCATCTGGCCTATTCTGAAATGCACCGGTCCGCGCCGGACTTCGAGCCCCGTCACGACGAGCGCACGTGTCACCGGATCGAAGCGTCGGCCGCGATAGGTGATCTCGGCGACGCTTCTCGCTGACGCCACGGCGAGGTCGAACACATAGGGAGAATAGGGAAGGATCAGTTCGGAAACGCCGCCCTGCTGCGCGGTCATCGGCGCCCTGGACGGCTCCGCCTGCTGGGCCTGGGCACCGGTGACCAGGACAGCGGCCATGACGGCGCCGAGAACCGGTTTTCCGCCGAAACTTCTGAACATTGGCGGCTTCCTCCTCGACTCGTGACGTTACGGAAAAGACTAGACCGGCGATCCGGCGAAACCAATGGTCGAAAAACCGATCAAGACATAAGCAAATGTTTATGTCCTCTTGTCCAACGCGGCTCGGGCTGCTAAAGCGGCGCCGGATAGCCGGGCTCACCGCCCGGTGGGCATCGTGCAATCACCACGTATCGACAACGGATTTTGAACACATGAGCGAACACAACGACTACGTCGTCAAGGACATCTCGCTTGCCGATTACGGCCGCAAGGAAATCGACATCGCCGAGACGGAGATGCCGGGCCTGATGGCCTGCCGCGAGGAGTTCGGCACGGACAAGCCCCTCAAGGGCGCGCGCATCACCGGCTCGCTCCACATGACGATCCAGACCGCTGTCCTGATCGAGACGCTCGTCGCTCTCGGGGCCGAAGTCCGCTGGGCGTCCTGCAACATCTTCTCGACCCAGGACCACGCCGCGGCCGCGATCGCTGCCGGCGGCACGCCGGTCTTCGCCGTCAAGGGCGAGACCCTGGAGGAGTACTGGACCTACACCGACAAGATCTTCCAGTGGGCGGACGGCCAGCCCTCCAACATGATCCTCGACGATGGTGGTGACGCCACCATGTACATCCTGCTCGGCGCGCGCGCCGAAGCCGGCGAGGACGTCCTGTCGAATCCGGGCAATGACGAGGAGCGCATCCTCTTCGCCCAGATCAAGAAGCGCATGGACGAGACTCCGGGCTTCTTCGCCAAGCAGCGGGATGCCATCAAGGGCGTGACGGAAGAGACCACCACCGGCGTCAACCGTCTCTACCAGTTGCAGAAGAAGGGCCTCCTGCCCTTCCCGGCGATCAACGTCAACGACTCGGTCACCAAGTCCAAGTTCGACAACAAGTATGGCTGCAAGGAATCGCTGGTCGACGGCATCCGCCGCGGCACCGACGTGATGATGGCCGGCAAGGTCGCCGTCGTCTGCGGCTATGGCGACGTCGGCAAGGGCTCGGCCGCCTCGCTCCAGGGTGCAGGTGCCCGCGTCAAGGTCACCGAGGTCGATCCGATCTGCGCCCTCCAGGCGACGATGGACGGCTTCGAGGTCGTCCAGCTCGAAGACGTCGTGTCCTCGGCCGACATCTTCATCACCACGACCGGCAACAAGGACGTCATCCGCATCGAGCACATGCGCGAGATGAAGGACATGGCGATCGTCGGCAATATCGGCCACTTCGACAACGAGATTCAGGTCGACGCCCTGAAGAACCTCAAGTGGACGAACATCAAGCCGCAGGTCGACATGGTGGAGTTTCCGAAGGGCAATCGCATGCTGCTGCTCTCGGAAGGTCGCCTGCTCAATCTCGGCAATGGCACCGGCCATCCGAGCTTCGTGATGTCGGCCTCGTTCACCAACCAGACGCTGGCCCAGATCGAGCTGTTCACCAAGGGCGAACAGTATGAGAACAAGGTCTATGTGCTGCCGAAGCATTTGGACGAGAAAGTTGCTCGTCTGCATCTCGGCAAGCTCGGCGCAAGGCTTTCGGAACTGACCGAAGAACAGGCTTCCTATATCGGCGTCACGCCGCAAGGCCCTTACAAGCCTGAACATTACCGCTACTAAGCCTCAGGCGAAGCAGCGAGCCGACACAAAAGCTGTCGGGGCACAAGCCCCGGCAGCTTTTTTTCTTTATCTTTTAGTCAAATCTTATGCATTGCGCCCGACTCCCGAGGCGCTAATATGGCCGAATCGTGGCGTTCGGATGCGGCCGAGCGTCAGATCGAGATGCGTGAGTTCTGTCTCGAAAGCGGCAAAGACGGGGGCATGCGCACATGTCGAAAGACATTCGGCCTCGGCGCGAAAGCGTCGTGGGCGCGCTGACGGATTCGAGGAAACCGAAGGCGAGGAGTGAAAACACAGGCAGTGCCGACGGACGCTTCCGGTCCGCACGGGCAATGCTTGCAGGCCTTCTCGCTTCAACGCTGCCGGGGTCTGCCCTTGCCCAGGAAACGGGCCTCGCCGACAGCCCCGGCGTGTTCCTTTCCGAGATCGACATCCTCTATCTCTCGGCGCTGGCGTTCGTCGTCGGCACGGCCATGCTGGCGGCGACCTTCATGCTGCGCCAACGCGCGGCGATGGCCGCCGAGAACGAGGAACTCACCGCAGAACTCCATAAGGCGCGCGTCGAGGCCGAGGCCCGCACCGCACTCCTTCTGACCGGCGAAGAACGGCTCCTCATCTATTCCGGCTCTGACGTTCCCGAGCTCCTGGGAGGTCTCAGCTCCCTGCCCGCCGTCCCCGGCGAGGCGGAGCGTTTTCTCGTCTTCGCCGACTGGATGCCCGCCGAAGCGGCAGCGCGGCTGGAGCAAAGCATCAGGCTCCTGCGTGAGAGCGCGGCGACTTTCCGCTTCTCCTTCGATCTCGATGAGGAACGCGTCATCGAGGTGAGCGGCAAGACGCTCGGCGGGCTGGCGATCGTGCGTTTCACCATGCTCGAAGGGCTCGCCAAGGAGCTGAGCGACCTGAAGAGCGCACGCAACCGCGCCCAGGCGACGATCGAGACCATGCAGGCGCTTTTCGACCAGGCGCCGCTGCCGATCTGGCTGCGCGACAGGAATGGCCGGCTTGCCTGGGTCAACAGCGCCTATGTCGCTTCGGTGGATGCGACTTCGGTTGCCGAGACGATCGACCAGCAGGCCGAGTTCCTGAGCGAACAGGACCGACTGCGCATCGCCAAGGATCTGGCTGCAGGCAACACCTTCAAAGACAAGATCTCCACCGTGGTCGAGGCGGATCGGCGCAATTTCGACGTCGTCGAGGCGACGGGGCCGCTTGGTTCGGCCGGTCTCGCCATCGACGTCACGGAGACCGAGCAGGTCCGTATGGAACTGCATCAGACGATCGAGAGCCAGTCCGAGACGCTGGATCAGCTGACCACGGCGGTCGCCCGCTTCGACGAGAAGACCCGCCTCACCTATTACAACGCCGCCTTCCAGCGGCTGTTCGATCTGACCAACGCCTATCTGGAAACCGAGCCGGACCACGTGGCGCTGCTCGATCATCTGAGGACCAAGGGCATCCTGCCGATCGAGAAGCTCAATCGAAGCGAGATGCTCGAACAGGATCTCGCCGCCTACCGCGCCACCGAGCCCACCGAATCCATGTGGCATCTGGCCGACGGACGGACGCTGCGCGTCATTGCCGCGCCCCAGCCCCGCGGTGGCGCCACCTGGGTCTTCGAGGACATCACCGAGAAGCTGGAGCTCGAAAGCCAGGTCAAGGCGACGGTGCGCCTGCAGCGCGAGACGATCGACTATCTCAGCGAAGCGGTCGCCGTGTTCGGCAGCGACGGACGCCTGCGGCTTTCCAATCCGACCTTCGCCGAAATGTGGGGCTTCGACCCGGCCTACCTCTTCACCTCCCCGCGAATCCAGACACTGCCGGAGACCGCGGATGTGGAGATCGCCGAGGCCAAGAGCCTCTCCGGCCCGAACGACGGCAGCGGCAGCACTGGCTGGCAGCTCTTCAGCGAAGCCGTCACGGCTTTCGAGGACACCGGTCGCGACACCCAGACCGGCGAGATCACGCTCACCGACGGACGCATCTTCAATTACGGCATCGTCCCGCTGCCCAATGGGCAGACGATGCTCTCCTTCTCCAACATCTCCGAAGCGCGCGCCGCCGAACTCATGCTGCGCGAGCGCAACGACGCTCTGGAGCAGGCGAACCAGCTCAAGAACGACTTCGTCCAGCACGTGAACTACGAACTGCGTTCGCCGCTCACCAACATCATCGGATTCTCCGCCCTTCTGCGCTCGGCCGAGACGGGGCCGCTCAACGAGCGGCAGAGCGAATATCTCGACTACATCTCATCTTCAACCTCGACCCTTCTCACGATCGTCAACGACATTCTCGATCTCGCCACGGTCGACGCGGGAATCATGGAGCTCGACCTCTCCGAAGTGGATATCGCCAAGACCGTGGAGCAGGCGGTCGATGGGGTGCGGGATCGCATGGAAAGCGCGGATGTGCATCTGAAGGTCGACGTGCGGGAGGCCGGAGAGCGCTTCCTTGCCGACGCTCACAGGCTCACGCAGGTCCTCTTCAACCTTCTTTCCAATGCCGCCAATTTCGCCCCGGCGGGGTCCGAGGTTTCGCTGCGCGGCTGGCGCCACGACGGCATGCTTACCTTCGAAGTCGCCGATGCCGGCCCGGGCATCCCAAGCGACCAGATCGACCGCATGTTCGAGCGCTTCGAGGCCAATCCCAGTGGCGGGCGCCAGTCCGGGGCGGGTCTCGGCCTCTCGATCGTCAAGAGTTTCGTCGAACTCCATCAGGGCTCGGTGGAAGTCAGCTCGATGCCGGGCAAGGGCACGGCCGTGCGCTGCCATTTCCCCCTGGAATCAATGCCGCCGGAGCAGACGAAACGCATCGCCGGCCGGTATGAGGACGCCGCCGAATGAGCGGCGCCGGCAGAGGATCAGCACAAGGCACGCCAGCAGGCTCAGCCCACCGTTCCATCGGGGCAGGAGCCCGCCAGGCGGGATGGGTCACCGTCGCCGAGCAAGACCTGGCCGACAGCGCGGCCACGGAGCGGCTGGGTGCCGATCTTTCCCTGATCCTGCAGCCAGGCGACGTCGTCGCCCTCTCAGGCGATCTCGGCGCCGGCAAGTCCACCCTCGCCCGCGCTCTGATCCGCACTCTCGCGAAAGACACGGACCTCGAGGTCCCCTCCCCGACCTACACGCTCGTTCAGCCTTACGAGACCGAGCCGCCCATCGCGCACTTCGATCTCTATCGCATCGCCTCCGAGGACGAACTGGAGGAGATCGGCTTTGCGGAAGCCCGCGAGACCGGGCCCGTGCTCGTCGAATGGCCCGACCGGGCGTCGGCGGTGCTGGAAGCTGCAACCATCGCCGTGGAACTCGCCCTCTCGCCCGGGGGTGGGCGGCACGTTACGATCTCGACCGTAGAGGAGGCGGCAGAGCGTGTCGCACGCACGCTTGCCATCCGCAGTTTCCTGGCGGATGCCGGTCTGGCGGAAGCCCCGCGCCTGCGCTTCTTCGGCGATGCCTCGGCCCGCCGCTATGAAACGGTCGAAGCTGACGGAACGACGCTTGTCTTGATGGACGCCCCCAGACGGCCGGACGGGCCGCCGATCAAGGACGGCCTGCCCTATAGCCGGATTGCCCATCTCGCCGAAGACGTGACGCCCTTCGTCGCCGTGGCGCAAGCGCTGTCGAAGGCCGGTTTTGCGGCACCGGCGATTCACCGCGCCGATCTCGACGCTGGCCTTCTCCTGATCGAGAATCTCGGTGACGGTCAGATCATCGATGCGAACCGTCAGCCGATTCCAGATCGCTACGAAGCCGCGATCGCCTGCATCGCCGATCTCCACGGCGTCGCCTGGCCATCGGAACTGCCGATTTCGGACAGCGTGATCCACCGCCTGCCCCACTACGACCGACAGGCGATGGAGATCGAAGTTGCGCTGCTCGTCGACTGGTATCTGCCGCACGCGCTGAAGCGGCAGGCCACGGCCGACGAACGCACCCTCTTCCACGAATGCTGGCAGGCGCTCTTCGCCGAGCTGGAAGACGCAGAAATCAGCCTCGTGCTGCGCGACTTCCATTCGCCGAACGTCATTTTCCGTCCCGAGGCCGACGGCCTGCTCAAGATCGGCCTCATCGATTTTCAGGACGCCTTGCTGGGTCCCTCTGCCTACGACGTCGCATCGCTCGCCCAGGACGCCCGGGTCGACGTCTCCCCGGAACTGGAAGCGACCCTGACTGCCGCTTACGTTCGCGCCCGCCGCGAAGCAGACCCCGACTTCAACGATTTCGGTTTCGAGCGTGACTATGCGATCATGGCTGCCCAGCGGGCTTCGAAAATTCTCGGAATTTTCGTCCGACTTCTCGAACGGGACGGCAAGCCGCAATATCTCCGTCACATACCGCGGATTAAGGGCTATCTGACCCGCAGCCTCGGCCACCCCTCGCTCTCGGCGTTGCGCCACCTTTATGCGAGTTGGGGGATCGTCGAGGAGCGAAGGCTCGACCGGCCCTCATGAACGACAGGCAGACCATGACGCCCATGAACAACAACAAGCGGTCCAAGCCCAAGACCGCCATGATGCTCGCCGCCGGCCTCGGCAAGCGCATGCGCCCGATCACCTCGACCATTCCCAAGCCGCTGATCGAGATCCGCGGCAAGGCATTGATCGACTACGGCCTCGACGCTCTGGCCCGCAACGGCGTCGAGACCGTCGTCGTCAACGTCCACTATCTCGCCGATCTGATGAAGGCCCACCTGCGCAAGCGCAAGGACATGGAAATCGTCATTTCCGACGAGACCGACGGGCTGCTCGATTCCGGCGGGGGCATCGTCAAGGCGCTCCCGATGCTGGGTGACGACCCGTTCTACGTCATCAATTCCGATACGTTCTGGATCGATGGCTATCGGGACAATCTCGACCTTCTCGCCGAACTGTGGCGGCCGGAGCGGATGGACCTCTCCCTCCTCATCGCCGAGATGCGGCAAGCGACCGGCTATGACGGGCGCGGCGACTTCGTGATGGATGTGGAAGGCCGGCTCACCCGCGTCGAGGAACGCGACATGTCGCCCTACATCTACGCCGGCGCGGCGATCGTGAAGCCGGAACTGTTTGCCGGAATGGAGCCGGAGAGATTCTCGCTCAACCGGATCTTCGACAGTGCGATCGAGCGGGAGCGTCTGTTCGGCGTGCGCCTCGACGGCATCTGGATCACGGTCGGCACGCCCCCTGCGATCCCGCTTGCCGAAGAAGCCTTCCTGACGAGCGCGGCCGCCTGACAGATAGACACGGCGCGGCTCGCCGGCTGGCGACGGCGATGTCAGGCGTGTCCGGCTTCGCCGGCCAGAAAGGCCGGTTCGATCCCCAAAAGGCGCAAAGCGCGATCATATTTGTTGTCGAGATCGGTGTCGAAGACGATGCCCAGATCGGCCTTGCAGGTGAGCCAGCCATTGGCGGCGATCTCGCTCTCCAACTGGCCGGGCGCCCAGCCCGAATAGCCGAGGGCCATGATCGCCGTGCGCGGCCCGATACCCTCTGAAATCGCTCTGAGAATATCCACGGTGGGCGTCAGCGAAATGTTGTCGGCCACCTGGACCGTCGATTCGGAATCGTAATCGTCGGAATGCAGGACGAAGCCCCGGCCCTTCTCTACCGGTCCGCCGACGCAGACCGAAACCTCGCGCCCGCCGGACGGCAGGCGGATGTCGCTCTCGCTTTCGACGATGTCGAGCTGCGTCAGAAGCGCCGGGAAGCTCATCGGCTGCGACTTGTTGATGATGAAACCCATGGCCCCATTCGGCGAGTGGGCGCAGACATAGATGACCGTGCGTGCGAACGGTTCGTCGCTGATGCCCGGCATCGCGATCAGGAAATGCCCCTCCAGAGAGTGGGCCACGTCGCCTTCGACGGAATCGAGATCGATATCAAGCTTCATGTCGCTCCACCGCCTTGTCTGCACCATCGTCCAATCTGCATGCACACCACATTCATCGTCACTGCTCACGAGAAGGTGGCATCGACATCGTGCAATGACCAGAGCAGAATTGTCACGTCGCTGGGAAATATCCCTGCGAATCCAATTCGCAGGATGGAAATAGCGGAGATCATTGTGTATGGCGCGCCGTAACCTCTCCATGGCAACGTCGCCGGCGCTGATGGCTGCGGCCTTCGCCCTGGCTGTGCTTTGTCCGGACGAAAGCCTCGCCGAAACGGCGGGCACCGTCTATTCCTCGGACGAAGTGACCCTGCGCCTTCTGCGCGAGCCGGCGAAAGCCGACGGCTCGGTGCGCGGCGCGCTGCTTGTCGATCTCGCCCCCGGCTGGAAGACCTACTGGATCGATCCGGGCGCATCCGGCATCCCGCCGACGATCGATCTGTCGCCCACATCCGGGCTTGAGCAAGCGCGCATCCGCTATCCGGCCCCCCATCGCTTCGGCGAGGACCTGACCCGCGCCAACGGCTACAAGGAGCCTGTCGCCTTCGCCTTCACCCTCGAACCCAAGGACGGCGAAACGCTGGGCACCGTCGAAGCCTCGATCTTCCTGGGGGTGTGCGAGGAAATCTGCATTCCCGTGTCGGCCTCGCTGGAAGCCGGGCTGACGACCGGTGAGAGCGCCAAGGCCGTCGAGATCGCCTTCGCCGCCCTGCCGGAGACGCGGGTCCCGAACGCCGAGACCTTTTCGGTCGCCGCGCATCCGGACGGCGACGCCCTGACGGTCTCGATCGCCGCTCCCTCCGGCGAAGCCGCCGGCATCGCGACGGATGTCTTCGTCACGGCGCCCGGCGGCTGGTATTTCGATGAGCCCGGAGAACCTCGCACGGAGGCCGGACGCCAGATCTTCGACGTGCCGATCGTCAGCCGGCCTCGAAAGACCAAGGGCGCGCCCGCCGCGGTGGATGTCGTCGTTACGGCTGGCGCGTCCGCTGTCGAAATGACCGAGGTTCCCGTCTCGGCAGGTTCCACTCCGCGCTAGCCGTCACGCACCAAGACAGAGGTGTCCAATCCTGCTGGCGAGGGCTTTGGTACGTGGCGTCTTTCCCTGGTCGCGAGCCATCCGTCTCGCTCCGCGTCTGGACAATGGTCGCCAAGGCGCCAAATCGCGTCATGCTCGCGGGACGACGCGCCAGGGGCTCGCTTTGCGCAAGCGCGTCACGCTTCATTCGATTTTAGGGAACGAAGGCCCATGACCATCGCCATCGGGGACAAGATCCCCAACGCAACCGTGAAGACCAAGACCGAGGATGGCCCTGCCGACCTCTCCACCGAGGACATCTTTTCCGGCAAGACCGTGGTCCTCTTCGGCGTGCCCGGCGCGTTCACGCCCACATGCTCGATGAACCATCTGCCCGGCTTCATCACCCATAATGACGAGTTCCGCGCCAAGGGCGTAGACACGCTCGCCGTCGTCGCGGTGAACGACATCTTCGTGATGGGCGCTTGGGAAAAGTCGAGCGACGCGGAGGGCAAGATCCTGTTCCTGTCGGACGGCAACGGCGAATTCACCAAGGCACTCGGCCTCGACATCGACCTGTCCGTCGCCGGCCTCGGTGTACGTTCCAAGCGCTATTCCATGCTGGTCGAAGACGGCGTGGTGAAGCAGCTCAACATCGAGGAATCGCCCGGCCAGGCCGACAAGTCGAGCGCCGAGGCTCTGCTGGAACAGATGTAAGGCTTCGGCACGGCCGCGAGGGTCATCTGCATTTTGCCGCTCGCCGAGCCATCTCGGCGAGCGGTTTTCGTTTGGACGGCTGCACCGATTCGGGACAGGCCTTGATCAACGATGATCAGGACCAGAGTTCGTCCATCTCGCCCCGCATATAGCGGGAAGCCGAGATCGATTTACCGGTGACGTGATGCTTGGCCGTGTCGTCCTGGAAGCGGATGGTCACCGTCTTGTCGCCACGCATGCCGCTGCCGATCTGTTCACGCCTGAGGGCTGATCGGACGTCGTGATCCTGGGCTTCGAGCGCGGCGGCAACGCGCTTCTTCAGCGCCCCGACCGCATCGCGAAGGTTTGCGTCCTTCTCGCGGCTCTGGCGTGTTTCTGAAAACCCGGTGAGGATATGGACAACGCGGCAGGAGTTCTGATGCTTGTTCCGGTGCTGCCCGCCCTTGCCGGTCCCTGAAAACCAGGTGATCTTCAGTTCATGGTCGGAAATCGAAACTTCCCGGGCACTCTCGGGATCGACGACCGCGACGGTCACCGTGCTGGTGTGCACCCGGCCTCGCCTTTCCGTCGGAGGAACGCCCTGGATCCGATGGCCTCCGGCTTCGCCGTCAAGAGCCAGGAGATCCGTTCCGGACACCTCGATATCGATTTGCAGAAAGCCGATTGCGCTCGGCCGTTCAATCGTTCGGACGGCCTTTCAGCGGCGCCGCAGGCAGAGCTTCTCATAGGCGCTGGCGAGTTCGCCGACGAAATTTTGGGAATCGGCGCCGCCTTCGGCCGCGCGAATCTCGATGATGCGCTTCATTGTCGTCTCTCCATCGTTCTTGCCAGCACCGCCGGGCATCGTCTCGGCGGGAAGGCCATGTTGCCAGGGGGCTGGATTGCCACCTGAACCGATCTGGCGCTTGCTCGCGTCGGATCGGTAGTGGAAATCTCACAGGCCATTCGGTCCGTTCGATGGAACTGGATTATTTCGCGGACAGGCTGGTTGCCGCTCGTCTGCCAGGCTTGAAGGGCGCCATTCCAGCGCGGGCGAGTTCATCCGCGCGCTCGTTCTCTTCATGGCCGGCATGGCCTTTCACCCAGTGAAAGGTCACGTCGTGTCGGCTTTTCTCTTCCTCCAGAGCCTGCCAGAGTTCGGCGTTCTTGACCGGCTTGCCGTCGGCGGTGCGCCAGCCTTTGCGCTTCCAGCCATGGATCCACTTGGTGATGCCGTCGCGCATGTAGTTGGAGTCGGAATAAAGATCGACGGCACAGGCGCGGTTCAGCGCCTGCAGCGCCTTGATCGCGGCGGTCAACTCCATGCGGTTGTTGGTGGTCGCCGCCTCGCCGCCCTTGAGCTCCTTCTCGTTGCCCTTGTAGCGCAGGATCGCGCCCCAGCCCCCCGGTCCGGGATTGCCCGAGCAGGCGCCGTCAGTGAAGATTTCGACACGCTCGCTCATTTGCTCTGCACCGTCACCTGGGCTCGCTCCAATCCGTATTCCGCCGCGTCCCGCACGCTGCGGTGAAAGCGCAGCCGCTTCAGATACTCCCGGGGATCCTTCTTGGTGACGAAGGAGTCGTCGGGCACGTTCAGCCAGTCATAGAGCCGTGTCAGAAGGAAGCGCATCGAGGCGCCCCGGCAGAGCATGGGCAGCGCCTCGTATTCGGCCTGTTCGAGCGGCCGCACCGCGGCATAGCCTTCGAGCAGCGCCCGGCCCTTGGTGACGTTGTAACTGCCGTCGGCCTCGAAGCACCAGGCGCCCAGCGTGATGGCGATGTCGTAGGCGAGAAGGTCGTTACAGGCGAAATAGAAGTCGATCAGGCCCGACAGACGACCGGACAGAAAGAACACGTTGTCAGGAAAGAGATCGGCATGGATGATCCCCTTCGGCAGGTCATCTGGCCAAGCCGCCTCGAGCGTGTCGAGTTCGGCGGAAATCTCCCGCCCAAGTCCGTTCTGTACCTCGTCGGCGCGTCCGTCGCAGGCTTCGAACAGAGGGCGCCAGTCGGACAGGGAAAGGCCGTTCGCGCGCGTCAGAGGAAAACTCCTGGCGCTTTCGTGAAGTTGCGCCATGGCGGTTCCGACGGCGCGGCAATGCTCCGCGCCGGGTCGCCTGGTCCACATGCCCTCCAGAAAGGTGAAGATCGCCGCGGGCCTGCCGGCCAGTTCGCCGAGGCTCTGGCCTGCCTTGTCGTGCACCGGCAGCGGGCAGGACAGTCCACGCTCGGCCAGATGTTCCATCAGACCGACGAAGAAGGGCAGATCGCCGCGGTTCACGCGCTTTTCGTACAGCGTGAGGATGTAGATGCCATCCGTGGTGCGCAGCAAGAAGTTCGAGTTCTCGACGCCTTCGGCGATGCCCTTGTAGCTGGACAGCGCCCCGATCTCGTAACGGTCGAGGAATTCGGCAAGCTGCGGCTCGGTGATGTCGGTGTAGACCGCCAAGAACGTCAGCCCTGCCCGTTCACGAAGGCCATGTCGGCCGCGGTCATCGGCACGTCGCGCAAGGAGCGCATGACCGGAAAGTTCTCGTTCTCTTCGGCCGTCTGGACGAGTTCCAGCGACACGTCGAAGCGCTCCTTCAGCGCCGAAATCATTCCCTCGACCAGGATCTCGGGCGCCGAGGCACCGGCGGAAAGGGCGACAACAGCCTCGTTCCTGTCGATCAGATCGAAGGGGATCTCCTGCGGGCCCTGAACGAGCACGCCGCGCACGGCGCCCGCCCGTTCCGCCACCTCGACGAGGCGCTTGGAGTTGGACGAGTTCGGAGCACCAACGATGAGAAAAAGATCGGTGTCGGGCGCGCTCGCCTTCACCGCCTCCTGGCGGTTGGTCGTGGCGTAACAGATCGATTCCGACGATGGCGCCATGATCTGCGGGAATTTCGCCTGGAGCGCCGCGACGATGTCGGCCGTGTCGTCAAGTGACAGCGTCGTCTGGGTGACGAAGCCGAGCGCCGCCGGATCGTCGGGCTCGAAGCTCGCGACGTCCTCTACCGTCTCGATCAGGCTGACCGTCCCTTCGGCGAGTTGGCCCATGGTCCCGATCACTTCCGGATGGCCCTTGTGGCCGATCAGGATCACGTGACGGCCCC
This sequence comes from Jiella marina, assembly GCF_024359545.1. Classification (GTDB taxonomy): domain Bacteria; phylum Pseudomonadota; class Alphaproteobacteria; order Rhizobiales; family Rhizobiaceae; genus Jiella. The sequence continues at coordinate 111,630 of NZ_JAKQZG010000004.1, read as the reverse complement.
GCTTCACGTGCAGCATGGCCTGTTTGTGAACCTTCGAGACGAGCGGGCAGGTGGCGTCGAGATAGAGCATCTCACGGGCACCCGCCGCCGCCGGGACGGATTTCGGCACGCCATGAGCCGAAAAGACCACCGGCTGGCCGTCATCGGGAATCTCGTCGAGTTCCTTCACGAAGATCGCGCCCATGTCCCGCAGGCCATCCACCACAAAGCGGTTGTGGACGATCTCGTGGCGGACATAGACGGGAGCGCCGTATTTCTTGAGCGCCAGGACCACGATCTGAATGGCCCGATCGACCCCGGCGCAAAAGCCGCGCGGCTCGCACAGGCGCAAAGTCAGCTTCGGCTTCGAGGCGTTCCCGGACAATATGGTCTCCTGGACTGGTTCGATCTCAAGGGCATGCAGACAATGCCGCGAATGAAGGCATCGCCTGGCCCCGTGTCAAGCACGCCGCCCGTATCGGCGCCAGACCATCATTCCGGTCATGACCACGAGGACAAGTCCGATCCCGTACCAGGTGATGGCATATTGGAGGTGGTTGTTGGGCATGGTGACCACCGTCGTGCCACCCACCGGCCAGCCGCCAGGCGCGCGGCCCGGCCCGGCATCGACCGTGAAAGGCAGGACGCGGGCGTCGCTTGCAAGCGTCAGCCCCGCGGCCATGACCGAAAGATCCTGCCAGAAGAACGTATCCTTCGACGGATCGTTGTCCGGAATGAAATAGCCGGGCTTCTCCGTCGGAGGCACGCGCGCAATGCCGGTGAGCTCCACCTCTCCCTCGATCAGACCCGCTTCCCGCTTTTCCGGATCGCGCAGATCGTAAGGGACGAAGCCGCGATTGACGAAGATCAGGTCGCCATCCTCCAGCAGCAATGGCGTGAAGACGTTCCAGCCGGCCTGGCCCTCGAAGGTCGAGAGGAAGTACCGCTCGCCCTCGTTCAGGAAACGACCCGAAAGGCGCACCGGCGTATAGGCGATGTCCTCGCCCGCTTCGGCGCGCTGGCGCAGCGTCGCGAGATCGGTTGGCTCGGCTTCGACACGCTGCTCGATCCGGGCGAGCAGATCTTCCTTCCAATGCAGCCGCTCGACCTGCCAGGTTCCGAGGCCAGCGAGAATCACGATGCCGAGAAGACAGGCGAACAACGCCACGGCAAAGCGCGTGCCGCTCATACGATCGCCGCCGTCGGGCTGTGCGTCCGTCCCGGCGCGTGTCGTGTCACTTTCCATCGTCGATGCGCGCCTCGGCCGCATGGTTCTTGTACTGCACGCCGATCATCGTCCCCTTCAGGACCCGAAGGAGAGGCAGGCAAAGGACGAGGATCAGCGGCACCCAGAGGACAAAGTGGACCCACAGCGGCGGACCGACGGATACCTCCAGCCACAGCGCGAGTCCGCACACGATGAAGCCGATGAGAAGGATGACGAAGACCGCCGGTCCGTCCCCGGAATCGGCGAACTCGTAGTCTAGACCGCAGGCCGAGCATCGCGGTTCAAGACGCAGGAAGCCGGCGAAGAGCCTGCCCTCGCCGCAGCGCGGACAGCGGCCACGGGTCGCAGCCTTCACGGGATCGGCCTCGGCGTAGTGCGCCCTGTCCTCGGCCATTGCAGAACTCCTTCAAACGGAAAAGGCGGCCGGAAGCCCCGTGCCGCCTTCTCGATTTTCTCTCTCGCGCCGGAAACCGAGCCCCGGCGGCCGAGATATGATCAAGCGTCGAAGACAGGCGCGCCCCAGCCGCCCCACACATAGATGCAGAAGAACAGGAACAGCCACACCACGTCGACAAAGTGCCAGTACCAGGCTGCCGCCTCGAAACCGAAATGCTTCTGCGGCGTGAACTGGCCCATCATCGCCCGGATCAGGCAGACGAGCAGGAAGATTGTGCCGACGAAGACGTGGAAGCCGTGGAAGCCGGTCGCCATGAAGAAGGTCGAGCCGTAGATCGAGCCCGAGAAGGCAAACGGAGCGTGCGCATACTCGTAAAACTGGACGTAGGAGAAGATGACGCCCAGCACGACGGTCAGGGTGAGGCCGAGCTTCAGGCCCTTGCGGTCACCATGAAGCAGCGCGTGATGGGCCCAGGTGACGGTCGTGCCGGAGAGAAGCAGGGTGATCGTGTTGAACAGCGGAAGATGCAGCGGATCGAGCACTTCGATCCCGACCGGCGGCCACTGACCGCCCAGCACTTCCGTCCGCGAAACCTGCACCGCTTCGTTCGGGAACAGGCTGGCATCGAAGAACGCCCAGAACCAGGCGACGAAGAACATCACCTCGGAGGCGATGAACATGATCATGCCATAGCGCAGGTGCAGCGAAACGACAGGGGTATGGGCGCCCTCCTGTCCTTCCTTCACCGTGTCGGACCACCAGGCGAACATCACGTAGAGGACAACGACGAGGCCGAGGAAGAACAGCCAGGGCGTGGCCAGATTCAGGCCGAACAGGTTGAAGTCCTGTCCCGACAACGCACGCATCCAGCCAACGGCGCCGATCAGCATGATCATGGTGCCCATCGAGGCGATGAACGGCCAGGGGCTCGGATCGATGATGTGATAGTCGTGTTTCTTGGCGTGCGTATCTGCCATTGCCTGTTCCCCGGTCTCTCCCTTTGCGGCCCGCCATCTGCCTATAGCACTCGGCGGCCCAACTCCAGCTTATTCGATCGTTGTTTGGTCCGTCCGCCCCGAAGCGTTCAACTGTCCGATCCCCCAGTCGCAGCCTCTTCCGGACCGCTGGCAACGGGCGCCGGCGCGTCGACCGCGAAGAAGCTGTAGGACAGGGTGATGCCGGGAAGATCGTGCAGCTCTTCCGACTGAAGGATTTCGGAATCGACGTAGAACACGATCCCCATATCCACCTCTTCGCCCGGCGCAAGCGTCTGATTGTTGAAGCAGAAGCATTCGATCTTGTTGAAGTACAGCCCGGCGGCATCCGGCGTCACGTTGAAGAGCGCCTGACCCGTCGTCGTCCGGTCTGACGTGTTCTTCACATGATAGCTGACATTGGACTTTTCGCCGAGGCGAACCCGCACCTCGCGCTGGTTCGGGCGAAAGGTCCAGGGCAGATCGCCCGCGACATTGCCGTCGAAGCGAATGGTGACGAACTGATCAGAGACCTCGGTCGGCGCGGCTTCGGCGCGTTGCGTAGTGCCGCCGTAGCCTGTGACCTGACAGAACAGCTGGTAAAGCGGAACGGAGGCGAAGGCCGCACCGACCATTCCCACCGCAAAGGCCGCACACGCGATCGCAATAACCGCCCCGCGACGGCCGGGGCTGCGAATCTTCGTCTCTCGCTTCGCGTCAAATTCGCTCATGGTGCCATCTTCACGATCGAAACCACGTAGAAAATCGCGACCAGCGCCACCAGCACGATCGCGATGGCGATCGAACGTTTGCGTCGCGCGCTCTTTTCGGCCTCCGTCAGCCTGACCCGGTCATCACTTGCCACCGTCACGCCCCCAGGCCCAACAATGGCGCTACCGCCGCGTCGACGATCAGCATCGCGAACAGGCCGAAAAGGTAGAGGATCGAGAAACCGAAGAGCTTCTTGGCCGGGATCATGCGCTCGTCGCCATCCGCCATGTTGAGAACGGCCCAGGCATGGCGGACGAAGTTCAGTCCCAGCACCGTCGCGACTGCGCCATAGGCGACGCCGGCAAAGCCCAGAATCCAGGGCAGGACGGCAACCGGCGCCAGAACCACTGAGTAAGCGAAGATCTGCAGCTTGGTCGAACGCTCACCCGCCACGTTCGGCAGCATCGGCACGCCGGCGTCGCCATAGTCGCGCAGCTTGAACAGCGCGAGCGCCCAGAAATGCGGCGGAGTCCAGAGAAAGATGATCAGGAACAGGATGAAGCTGTTCACCGACGCATCGCCCGTTACCGCGGCCCAGCCGATCATCGGCGGAAACGCGCCGGCGGCGCCACCGATCACGATGTTCTGGGGCGTCGAGCGCTTCAGACCCATCGTATAGATGACGGCGTAGAAGAAGATGGTGAAGGCGAGGAAGGCGGCAGCGAACCAGTTCGACGCCAGACCCAGGAGCATCACCGAGAGAATCGAAAGGATCAGACCGAAGCTGAGAGCCGCTTCCGGCGACACGCGGCCCATCGGCACCGGCCGCTTGGCGGTCCGCGTCATTACCGCATCGATATCGGCGTCGTACCACATGTTGAGCGCACCCGCCGCCCCTGCCCCGACGGCGATCGCCAGGATCGAGATCACCGCGAGCGTCGGATGGAGCGCGCCCGGGCTGACGACGAGCCCGGCCACCGCCGTCAGCACCACGAGCGACATCACGCGCGGCTTCAGGAGCGTGATGAAGTCCCGCGGTTCGGCGAGACTGATCGTTCCGCCGGTCGTCGTCGGGGTCGTCGTGTCGAGAAGCGTCAATTCATACCTCGATCATCGCGGCATTCGAAAGTTCGCGTCGGAGACCGGCCGGGGCGCACCCACGACCATAGACCTCCGGAGCATCACGTAACGGGCGGTCAGGTCGCACCAGCCCCGCAACGGCTCGGCCGGAGACTGCCAGCCGGCCACTGGCAAGAACGGCTCCGGCAGGACTGGACCTGCCGGAGCCCGATTGAAGAGGGCCGAAACCCGGCCGCGCGCCTTAGCGAACCCGCGGCAGTTCTTCCCACTGGTGGAAGGGCGGCGGAGAAGACAGCTGCCATTCCAGAGTGGTCGCACCCTCGCCCCAGGGATTGGCTCCGGCGACGCGCTTCTTCGAGAAGGCCTCCCAGACCGCATAGAGGAAGACGAGTACCGCGACGCCGGAAATGTAGGAACCGATCGACGAGATGAAGTTCCAGCCGGCATAGGCGTCGGGATAGTCGACGTAGCGGCGCGGCATGCCGGCAGCGCCCAGGAAGTGCTGCGGGAAGAAGACGAGGTTCACGCCGATGAAGGTCATCCAGAAGTGAATCTGGCCGAGCCGTTCATTGTACATGTAGCCGGTCATCTTCGGGAACCAGTAGTACCAGGCGGCGAAGATCGCGAACACCGCCCCGAGCGACAACACGTAGTGGAAGTGCGCGACGACATAGTAGGTGTCGTGAAGAACACGGTCCATGCCGGCATTAGCGAGCTTGACGCCGGTCACGCCGCCCACGGTGAACAGGAAGATGAACCCGATCGCCCAGAGCATCGGCACGCGGAAGGACAGCGAGCCGCCCCACATGGTCGCGATCCAGGAGAAGATCTTGATGCCCGTGGGAACCGCGATGACCATCGTAGCAAACACGAAGTAGCGCTGCGTGTTGAGCGACAGGCCGGTCGTGTACATGTGGTGCGCCCACACGACGAAGCCGACGACACCGATCGCAACCATGGCGTAGGCCATGCCGAGATAGCCGAAGACGGGCTTCTTCGAGAAGGTCGACACGATGTGGCTGATGATGCCGAAGGCCGGCAGGATCAGGATGTACACTTCCGGGTGACCGAAGAACCAGAACAGGTGCTGGAACAGGATCGGATCACCGCCACCCGAGGGGGTGAAGAAGGTGGTGCCGAAATTGCGGTCCGTCAGCAGCATGGTGATGGCGCCCGCCAGAACCGGCAGCGACAGAAGCAGCAGGAACGCCGTGACCAGCACCGACCAGGCGAACAGCGGCATCTTGTGGAGCGTCATGCCCGGGGCGCGCATGTTCAGGATGGTCGTGATGAAGTTGATCGCACCCAAGATCGAGGATGCACCGGCGATATGCAGCGAGAAGATCGCGAGATCGACCGCCGGCCCCGGATGGCCGCTGGTGGACAGTGGCGGGTAGATCGTCCAGCCCGTACCGGCGCCATTGGCACCAGGAGCCCCTTCCACGAACATGGAGAGGATCAGGAGCGGGAAGGAGGCGGCGAGCAGCCAGAACGAGATGTTGTTCAGCCGCGGAAACGCCATGTCCGGCGCTCCGATCATGATCGGCACCATCCAGTTGGCGAAACCGCCGATCAGGGCGGGCATCACCATGAAGAAGATCATGATGAGACCGTGACCGGTGGTGAAGACGTTATAGACCTGCGGGTCGCCGAAGATCTGGAGACCCGGCTCCTGAAGCTCCATGCGCATCGCGATCGAAAGCAGGCCGCCGATGATGCCGGCCATGATCGCGAAGATCAGGTAGAGCGTTCCGATGTCCTTGTGATTGGTCGAATAAACCCAACGCGTCCAGCCATGCGGCTTGTGATCGTCATGGGCCTCGTGGGCGGCACCATATGCCATGATCGTTTCCCTCTAACCCTCGAAACTTATCGCTTGGCGACTTCGACGTCGGCCTTGTCGGCCTCGATGGCCGCCGTCAGCGCAGCATTGGCGCCCTCGAGATCGCCGCCAGCCGCCGCGTACCAGTCGGCAAACTGCTCCTTCGAGACCACGCGCACCGCGATCGGCATGTTGGCGTGGTTCTGGCCGCAGAGCTCCGAGCACTGGCCGTAGAAGATGCCTTCACGCGATGCCTCGAACCAGTATTCGTTGATCCGGCCCGGCACCGAGTCGACCTTCACGCCCATCGACGGCAGGGCGAAGGAGTGAATGACGTCACCCGAGGTGGAGAGAAGACGAATCACCGTATCGACCGGCACGACCATCTCGTTGTCGACGGCCAGCAGGCGCGGATAGAGCGCTTCGCCGCCCTTTTCCTCGATCGCGGCATACTGGTCTTCGAGCGGATCGGTGAGCTGCGACAGTGGATAGGAATCGAACGACACCGGATCGGCCTGAGCTTCCTGCGACGTATTGCTCGGCTGATATTCGTAGCCCCAATACCACTGGTAACCGGTCGCCTTGACGGTCAGTTCGGGCTCGCTCGGCGGATTGTACTGCGCGGTCAGGAGCTGGAAGGAGGGCACCGCCAGGAACAAGAGGATGATGACCGGCGCGATCGTCCAAACGACTTCGATCAGCGTGTTGTGGCTCGTGCGCGAAGCGTTCGGGTTCTTCTTTTCGGCGAACCGATAGATGCACCAGCCCAGAAGCGCGGCGACCAGAATGGTGATCGGAATGATGAAAGCCAGCGTGTAGTCGCTGAACCAGTGGATCTGCTCCTGGATCGGCGACAGCGCATCCTGCAAGGTGATCTGCCAGTCGTGCGGCTGGCCCGGAAGCATCGGACCCCCGTCCTGAGCCATGGCAGCACCAACCGACGAGAGCAACGCCGCGGCGGCAATGGTCGATCGTCTCACTCGCATATTCTCCCTGACGTACCGCCGGACACTCGGCCCCATCGGACCGGTACCCCCAGCATCGAATAATCCTAAATTCCGGCGACCCGGCCGCTTAAAATCACGAAAACCGCCGAACCGCAACTCAATATCGGCACGCCCCGCTTGCGACACATTCGCAAAGGCTTGGACTGCCCCGACGTCATTCAGCGTCGTGCTGGCGACCGGCCAAGCGCTTGGCCGGCAAGCCTTCCGCCGTATTTCGGGTTCAATGTGCGGGGAAGGGCGGCACCGGGGCTTTCGGAGTTTCGCTGTCCGTCTTAGATTGCTACCTTGAAAGGCGGCGGTAACCGATTGTTTGCCATAAACTGGCAGTCTGAAAAGATCGAATTGATTCGGATTTCGTCATGATGAATGCGCTGAAGCCGCTCGCCAAGCTCGTCGCGATCGCAGCCGTGCTGGCACCGGCCCTGATAGTCGGCACCGGCCCCGCTCTCGCCCAGTCGGGCGCCACAGGGACGGTGAAGTCCCAGCATGGGGCCTGGGCCGTGGTCTGCGATCAACCGGCCGGCGCTTCCAGCGAGCAGTGCGCCCTTCTGCAGAACGTCGTTGCCGAGGACCGGCCGGAGATCGGCCTGTCGGTCGTCGCCCTGAAGACGGCGGACCAGAAGGCGCGGATCCTGCGCGTCCTCGCCCCCCTTGGCATTCTGCTGCCCAACGGCCTCGGCCTTTACGTCGATGGCAAGGACATCGGTCGGGCACAGTTTGTGCGCTGCTTTTCCGATGGCTGCTACGCCGAGGTGATCCTGGAGGACACGCTCCTCGAGACCTTGTCGACCGGCACCACCGCCACCTTCATCGTCTTCCAGACCCCCGAGCAGGGGATCGGCATTCCGGTCGACCTGAACGGTTTTCGCGAAGGCTTCGACGCGCTGCAGTAGTCCGGACGGATCGCAAGGGACGTTGGCAAGGCTCGACAGCCCACCTATCTGCCGGAGACATTCTTCCGTCAGGAGCCTTTCGCCATGCCCCTCTCCCTTCTGGAGCGATTCGACATCTCCCGAGCCGAGGTCGAAGCCATTCTCGGCCAGACGCTTCATGGCGCCGACGACGGAGAACTCTTCCTTGAATACCGAGAGTCGGAATCTCTCGCCTTCGACAATGGCAGGCTGAAATCCGGCAATTTCTCCACCGACCAGGGCTTCGGCCTTCGCACCGTGGCGAACGAGGCTGTGGGCTATGCCCATGCCGGCGATTTTTCCAAGGCCGCGCTGATGCGCGCGGCCGATGCGGTGGCGGCGGTGAAGACCGGCTATTCCGGCACCATTGCCGAGCCGCCGGCGGGCACCAACGCCAAGCTCTACAGCGACGAGAACCCGATCCCCTCCCCCGGCTTCGAGGCCAAGGTGAAGCTCTTGCAAGAGATCGACGCCTATCTCCGCGCGCAGGGTGACGATGTCCGGCAGGTCTCGGCGACGCTGGGCGCGACGTGGCAGAACGTCGAGATCCTGCGCGCCGACGGCCGGCTGGTGAAGGACATCCGCCCCCTCGTGCGCATCAATGTCTCGGTGGTCTGCGGCAATGGAGACCGTCAGGAGACCGGCTCCTTCGGCGCCGGCGGACGTCGGGGCTTCGGGGAATTCCTGGTCGAGGACAGCTGGAAGGCGATCGCCGACAAGGCGCTGCGGCAGGCCCGGATCAATCTGGAGGCTGTCCCCGCCCCGGCTGGCGCCTTCGATATCGTGCTCGGTTCCGGCTGGCCCGGGGTGATGCTGCACGAAGCGGTCGGCCACGGGCTGGAAGGCGACTTCAACCGCAAGAAGACCTCCGCCTTTGCCGGCCTGATGGGCCAGCAGGTTGCCGCCAAGGGCGTCACCGTCGTCGATGACGGCACCATCGCCGAGCGGCGCGGCTCGCTGACCATCGACGACGAAGGCACGCCGACCAACAAGACCGTCCTGATCGAGGATGGCAAGCTCGTCGGCTACATGCAGGACCGCCAGAACGCCCGGCTGATGGGCATGGCCGCCACCGGAAACGGCCGGCGCCAGTCCTACGCCCATGTCCCCATGCCGCGCATGACCAACACGATGATGCTGGAAGGCCCGCATACGCCCGACGAGATCATCGCTTCGGTCAAGGACGGCATCTATGCCGTTTCCTTCGGCGGCGGGCAGGTCGACATCACCTCGGGCAAGTTCGTCTTCGGCTGCACCGAAGCCTACCGGATCCGCGACGGCAAGGTGGCCGAGCCCCTGAAGGGCGCCATGCTGATCGGCAACGGCCCGGAAGCCATGCACCGGGTCTCGATGGTCGGCAACGACGTCGCCCTCGACACCGGCATCGGCATGTGCGGCAAGAACGGCCAGGGCGTTCCCGTCGGCGTCGGCCAGCCGCATCTCAGGATGGATCAGGTGACGGTCGGCGGCACGGAGACTTGAGGCGCAGGCATGGCGGTCGAAGCAGACTTAGACTCCTTCATCATCCTCTCGAACTGACGCGTTCAGTCGTTTTCAAGGATTAAGGAAGTGTTAAAGAAAGTAGTTTTCTGCATTAGCCTGACAGGATTCATAATTTCTCCGGCCTCTGGACGCATTATTCCGTTTAATAAGTCTACCTTCGTTCAAAGTTCATTGAATTATTTTAAAGATTTATCGCGCAACCACGGACTTTCTGATGCTGAGGCTACAGCGGCTGTCAATATTGCGGGAGCCTGGTTCTGGGCTATGCCCTGCGAAGGCGATATTTCCAAAATTCCTAAGGATCTCCAGCGCACTGGAAACTTATACCAGTATAGTAGCCGCGCGGATCCAAATTTGTATGTACCGCAGCTGATTGCGTTTCACTTGTTTACCCAAGATCCTCGGCTTCGATACGATTACGTCTGCCCCTTCGCACTTGATATGGCGAATCTATATGCGCTTCAGTGATACGCGACACACTCGCATATTTATCTTTGGCTTGATCCATACGTTACGGTAATCGACTTTACGAGAATGGGCGATCAACACTTTCCAAAGAAAACAATTTCTTCCATCTTCATCCTCACCGGTGCCGGCATTTCCGCCGAATCCGGCGTTCAGACCTTCCGCGACAAGGACGGCGTCTGGTCGAAGGTGCGGATCGAGGACGTGGCGACCCCGGAAGCGTTTGCGCGGGATCCGGTTCGTGTCCACGAATTCTACAATACGCGACGGGCCGGCCTCCGCACCGTCGAGCCGAACCCGGCGCATTTCGCGCTGGCCCGGCTCGAGGAGCGCTATCCAGGGCAGGTTACCCTCGTGACCCAGAATGTCGACAACCTGCACGAGCGGGCCGGCTGCCGAAATGTGATCCACATGCATGGCGAACTGGCGAAGGCCTTCTGCGCCCATTGCGGTGGGAAGGCGGAAGCCGCTGGTGATCTGTCGCAGGCGCTGGTCTGTACGTCTTGCAACGCGCCCGGCGGCATGCGGCCGGACGTCGTCTGGTTCGGCGAGATCCCCTATCATCTCGACACGATCTACGAGCGTCTGATGGAAGCCGGCCTGTTCGTCTCCATCGGCACGTCCGGCGCCGTTTATCCGGCCGCCGGTTTCGTCGCCGAAGCCCGCGCGGCCGGGATCCGCACGCTCGAACTCAATCTCGAGCCCTCGGAAGGAACCGTCCTTTTCGACGAGGCCCGCCACGGCCCGGCTTCGGTGCTCGTGCCCGCCTTCGTCAAGGACATGCTGGCGGACAGGCCAGCCTGACGGCGTTTGCCTTTCAGTCTCGGCCAGCTGGAATCGCGGCATACTGACGCTTTGGTGATCGGCCTCGGCCTGCATCCGTATCGCTTTTCGTGTCGAAGCTAGGAGAGCCGAGGCGAAACGGCGACGCTTGAAGCCGCCGCCAGAACTTGCCGACGAGGCTGGCCTCTGCAGGACAAGTTGGTGTTATCCAACAGGCCATTGCACGCGTTTCAGGCCGACACCACTTGCTAAAACAGGCTGCAAGTGAAACTCTTTTGCAGTGCGATGCGTCGCTGCAGCGCAAGAAATCTCCGGGGACACGCATCCGGCGCGAATCAGTTTGTGGCAGCGGCGCGACCGGCAAGAGCAGATCGTTCGAATTCGATTAATTTAATGATTGTTATCAATAATTTGACTTGTGTAGCATCGGGCAGTTGCCCAGACTGATCAGGTAGCGCCGAGCGGCCAGCCATGGTTCGAATGCTCGGTTTGGCGAATGGAGGTGGGTGGTGAGTGCATTATTCGACCAGTACGCCAAGTCATACGAGCAGCGCCGGGAGACGGTCATGTCTCTGGCCGACTATCTCGATGCCTGTCGAACCGACCCGATCCTCTTTGCCGGCCCGCATGAGCGGCTCCTGGCTGCGATCGGCGAGCCGGAAATGGTGGACACGTCGCAGGATTCCCGGCTCGGCCGCATCTTCCAGAACCGGACGATCCGCACCTACAAGGCCTTTCCCGATTTCTACGGCATGGAGGAGACGGTCGAGCGGATCGTCGCCTTCCTGCGCCAGGCGGCACAGGGTCTCGAAGAGCGCAAGCAGATCCTCTACCTCCTCGGCCCCGTCGGCGGCGGCAAGTCCTCGCTGGCCGAGCGCATCAAGTCGCTGATGGAAGATCAGCCGATCTATGTGCTGAAGGCGGGCGACGAATTGAGCCCCGTCTTCGAAAGCCCGCTCGTCCTGTTCGATCCCGAAACCATGGGTGCGACCCTCGAAGAGGAGTACGGCATTCCGCGCCGGCGCCTTTCGGGGCTGATGAGCCCCTGGTGCGTCAAGCGGCTCGACGAATTCGGCGGCGACATCTCGAAGTTCAAGGTGGCCAAGCTGATGCCCTCGCGGCTGAAGCAGATCGGCATCGCCAAGACCGAGCCGGGCGACGAGAACAATCAGGACATTTCCTCGCTCGTCGGCAAGGTCGATATCCGCCGTCTCGAAATGTACGCCCAGAACGATCCCGACGCCTATTCCTATTCCGGCGGGCTGAACCGGGCGAACCAGGGCGTTCTCGAATTCGTCGAGATGTTCAAGGCGCCGATCAAGATGCTGCATCCGCTGCTGACGGCGACGCAGGAGGGCTCCTATGTGGGCTCGGAGAATATCGGCGCGATCCCCTTCACCGGCATGATAATGGCCCACTCCAACGAGGCGGAGTGGAAGAGCTTCAAGAACAACAAGAACAACGAAGCCTTCATCGACCGGATCTACGTCATCAAGGTGCCGTACTGCCTGCGCGTCGACGAGGAGACGCGGATCTACGAAAAGCTCGTGCAGGGCTCGGAGCTCGCGGAAGCCCCTTGCGCGCCCGACACTTTGGAAATGCTGGCCCGCTTTGCCGTCCTCTCGCGTCTGAAGCCGCATGAAAACTCGGCGCTCTACGCCAAGATGCGGGTCTACAACGGCGAAAGCCTGCGCGAGGTCGACCCCAAGGCCCGCACCCTGCAGGAATACCGCGACGCCGCCGGCGTCGACGAAGGCATGAACGGTATCTCGACTCGCTTTGCCTTCAAGGCGCTGTCGGCAACCTTCAACCACGATACGGAGGAAGTGGCGGCCGACCCCGTCCATCTGATGTATGTGCTCGAGCAGGCCGTGCGCCGGGAGCAGTTTCCCGAGGATGTCGAGGGCGACTATCTGGAGTTCATCAAGGCGGAACTGGCGCCTCGCTATGCCGAGTTCATCGGCAACGAGATCCAGAAGGCCTATCTGGAATCCTATCACGATTACGGCCAGAACCTGTTCGACCGCTACGTCGCCTATGCCGACGCCTGGATCGAGGATCAGGACTTCAAGGATCCCGACACCGGACAGCTTCTCGACCGCGACCTCCTCAACCAGGAACTCACCAAGGTCGAGAAGCCGGCCGGCATCGCCAATCCGAAGGACTTCCGCAACGAGGTCGTGAAGTTCTCGCTGCGCTCGCGCGCTGCCAATGCCGGTCAGAATCCGTCCTGGACGAGCTACGAAAAGATCCGGGACGTCGTCGAGAAGCGCATGTTCAGCCAGGTCGAGGACCTGCTGCCCGTCATCAGCTTCGGCTCGAAAAAGGATTCGGAGACCGAGAAGAAGCATAACGAATTCGTCGACCGCATGGTGGAGCGTGGATTTACCCCGCGACAGGTGCGGCGCCTCGTCGAATGGTATATGCGTGTAAGACAGGCAAGCTGAGCGTAGGCTGTTCGACGTTCTGCTCTTTCCACGGATCGAATATGCATATCATCGACCGTCGTCTCGACCCGGGGGGCAAGAGCCTCGCAAACCGCCAGCGCTTCATCCGGCGGGCGAAAGCTCTGGTGAAGCAGGCGGTCCGTGAAACGTCCGGCGCTCGCAAGATCCGCGAGATCGATGGCGGCGGTGCCGTCACCATCCCCGCTGACGGCGTGAGCGAGCCGAGCTTTCATGCCGGCCGCAATGGCGGGATGCGCGACTACGTCCTGCCCGGCAACAAGAAGTTCGTCTCCGGCGATCGCATCGATCGCCCGAAACAGGGCAGCGGCTCGGGCTCGGAGGGAAGCGCAGACGGCGAGGGCGAGGACAGTTTCCGCTTCGTCCTGTCGCGCGACGAGTTCCTCGATCTGTTTCTGGAAGACCTGGAACTGCCCAATCTCGCCAAGCGCAAGGTGATGGGGGAAGCGGCCGAAAAGCGGCAGCCCGCCGGCTTCCGCACGTCCGGCCCCCCCTCCTCGCTGTCGGTCGGCCGCACCATGCGGCGCAGCCTCTCTCGCCGGATCGCGCTCAAGCGGCCGAACCGCCAAGCGCTTGAGGCGATGCACGAAGAGCTTGCCGCGCTGGAGGAGGAGGCCGGCAAGGACAAGGCGCGCATCAACGAACTCAAGGCAGAGATCGAACGGCAGGAGCGCCGGAGCCGGGTCGTTCCCTTCATCGACCCGGTCGACCTGCGCTATCGGCGCATCGAAGTGACACCCGAGCCGATCGCCAAGGCAGCCATGTTCTGCCTCATGGACGTTTCGGCTTCCATGGACGAGCACATGAAGGATCTCGCCAAGCGCTTCTTCTCGCTGCTCTATCTGTTCCTGACCCGGCGCTACCGGCAGGTCGAGATCGTCTTCATCCGCCACACCCACGAGGCCAAGGAGGTTGACGAGGAGACCTTCTTCCACTCGCGCGAATCCGGCGGCACGGTGATCTCCTCGGCCCTGATCGAAATGGCCCGGATCGCCAAGGAGCGCTTCCCCGCGGACCAGTGGAACATCTATGCCGCGCAGGCGTCGGACGGCGACAATCTCTCCTCCGACAACGCCCGCACGGTCGCGCTCTTGCGCGAGACCATCCTGCCCATGTCGCAATATTACGCCTATCTGCAGGTCGGCCGGGGCGACTATGACCGCGACGACGGTGTCTTCGCCCGCCAGGAGACCACCCTCTGGCGCGCCTATCGGGAACTCGTCCGGCCGGAACTCCCCATGGCCATGCGCAAGGTGAACGACCGCCGCGACATCTATCCGGTCTTCCGCGAGTTGTTCGAGAAGCGCGACGAGATGGCAGAGGCGAATTGATGGTGGCGCGAGACGTGATGGCGAAGCCCCGCAAGCGGCAGGACGCCGCCGCCCCTCTCTTTACCGGCCGCGATTGGGATTTCGGCCTCGTCTCGCGGATCTACGAGGCGATCGAGGAGGTCGCGGATCAGGAACTCGGCCTCGACATCTATCCGAACCAGATCGAGGTGATCACGTCGGAGCAGATGCTCGACGCCTATGCCTCGACCGGCATGCCGATGTTCTACAAGCACTGGTCGTTCGGCAAGCAGTTCGTGCGCAACGAAACGCTCTACCGCAAGGGCTGGCAGGGGCTTGCCTACGAGATCGTCATCAACTCCTCGCCTTGCATCGTCTACATCATGGAGGAAAACTCCGCGACGATGCAGACCCTGGTGCTCGCGCATGCCGCCTTCGGCCACAATCATTTCTTCAAGAACAATTACTGCTTCCAGCAGTGGACCGACGCCACCAGCATTCTCGACTATCTGTCATTCGCCAAGAAATATGTCGCGGCCTGCGAGGACCGCTACGGGCAGGAAAAGGTCGAGCAGGTTCTCGATGCCGCCCATGCGCTGATGAGCCATGGCGTTCATCGCTATCCCGGCAAGCACACGCCGGACCTGAAATCCGAGCAGCGCCGCCTGGAAGAGCGTCAGGCTTTCGCCGAACAGCATTTCTCCGATCTCTGGCGCACCTTGCCGAAGGCCAAGAAGGGCGCCAAGCGCAATCCGGACGAGGACCGGCGCCGGCAGATGCTCGGCCTGCCGGAGGAGAACATCCTCTATTTCCTCGAGAAAAACGCGCCCCTGCTGGCCCCCTGGCAGCGCGAACTGCTGCGCATCGTCCGCCAGATCGCGCAATATTTCTATCCGCAGCGCCAGACCAAGGTGATGAACGAGGGCTGCGCCACCTTCACCCATTACCGCCTGATGACCCGGCTGCACGAACAGGGCAAACTGACGGACGGCGCCTATCTCGAATTCCTGCATTCGCACACCAGCGTCGTCTTCCAACCGGAATATGACGATCCGCGCTATTCGGGCATGAACCCCTATGCGCTGGGCTTTGCGATGATGGAGGACATCGAGCGCATCGCGCTTCGTCCAACGCCCGAAGACGAGGCCTTCTTCCCGGATTTTGCCGGCTGCGGCGACGCCTATGGCGTGTTGAAAGATGCCTGGGCGAATTATCGCGACGAGAGCTTCATCCTGCAGTTCCTGAGCCCGAACATCATCCGCAAGCACAAGCTCTTCCGGCTGATCGACGATTCGGAAGAAGACGAGATCCTCGTCGCCTCGATCCATGACGAGCGCGGTTATCGCGACGTGCGCAAGTCGTTGTCCCGCCAGTTCGACGTGGGTCGGCAGGATCCCGACATCCAGGTGGCTGACGTGGATCTGGCCGGCGACCGCAAGCTGATTTTGCACCACAACATCGTCGACGGCATCACTTTGGATTCTGCCGACGCGGCAAAGGTGCTACATCACCTCGCGAATCTCTGGGGCTACGACGTCAAGCTTCTGGAAATCGAGAACGGCGAAACAATCGCCGCCCATGACGGCTCGCCGTCGCGCGCCTTTCGCTAGGGCGAACGACCGGATGCCAGCCGCATCACAATGACTGGCCCCATCGGGAGGAAATGGAAATGCTGAAGGTCGGCTTGCTCGGCGCCGGGCGGATCGGACAGGTTCATGCCGTCAACATTGCCGGCCATCCGCAAAGCACACTCGCGGCGGTGTCGGACGTCAACATGCCGGCGGCCGAGACCCTCGCCGCAAAATTCGGCGCACGTGCCTGCACCTCGGAAGACATTCTGGCCGACGATTCGATCGACACCGTGCTGATCGCGACCTCCACCGACACACATTCGGATCTGATCGAGGCCGCAACCGCCTCCGGGAAAGCGGTGCTCTGCGAAAAGCCGGTGGATCTGTCGCTTGCCCGCGCCAAGGCCTGCCTCGAAAAGACCCGCCCCTCCGGCAAGCCCGTGATGATCGGCTTCAACCGCCGCTTCGATCCGAATTTCGCGGCGATCCGCGCGGCTGCAACGGCGGGCGAGATCGGCAAGGCCGAGATGCTGGCCGTCACCTCCTTCGATCCGGGGCCGCCGCCGCTGGCCTACATCAAGGTCTCGGGCGGCCTGTTCCGCGACATGATGATCCACGATTTCGACATCGCCAACTTCCTGATGGGCGCCTTGCCGAAAAGCGTCATTGCGGTCGCGAGCTCGCTCGTCGATCCTGAAATCGGCGCAGCCGGCGATGTCGACACCGCCGTCGTCACCATGACCTACACCGACGGGCGGATCGCCGTCATCCGCAACTCCCGCCGCGCGGCCTATGGCTACGACCAGCGCGTGGAACTGCTCGGCTCCAAGGGGCTGCTGTCGGCGGAAAACGTGCTGGAGAACACGGTTTCCAAGGCGACGAAGGCCGGGGTCGTCAGCGCCAAGCCGGAGTTCTTCTTCCTGGAGCGCTACATGCGTGCCTATGCGGTGGAATGGGCGGCATTTGTTGATGCGGTCCTTCAGGACACGCCGGTGCCGGTGACGCTGGAGGACGGCATCGCCGCTCTGGCCCTGGCCGAAGCGGCCACCACCTCCGCCAAGACCGGGCAGCCGGTGGCCGTCGAGATCTGATCCCCTTCGATCGAAGGGGACGGCTGGCGGGCGGAGCATTGCCCCCTGATTCCCGCTTCGGCAATGCCAGCACGAGAAAGAGACGGGGAATGAGCAAGGCGATGCCATCCAAGCCGCTCGGTGTTGCCCTGATCGGGACCGGTTTCATGGGCAAGTGCCACGCCATGGCCTGGCGCAACGTGGCCCTGGTCTTCGGCGGCGTGCATCCCCGCCTCGAAATCCTCTGCGACATGCCGGAGGAAAGAGCCAGCACCCTCGCCGCGCAATTCGGCTTCGCCCGCGCGACGAGCGACTGGCAGGAGGTGATGGCCGATCCGGCGGTGGACGTCGTCTCCATCACGACACCCAACGGCCTCCACCGCGCCATGGCCGAAGCGGCCCTTGAGGCCGGCAAGCATGTCTGGCTGGAAAAGCCGATGGCGCTGACGCTCGAGGACGCCGAAGCGATGGCTGTCATCGCGGCGAGGCATCCCGGGCAGGTGACGCTTCTCGGCTACAATTATCTGCGCTCGCCGGCATTTCAGATGGCACGGCAACTCCTCGCCCAGGGCGCGATCGGCACCCCGACGGCATTTCGCGGCGTCTATGACGAGGACTATTGTTCCGACCCGCGCCTACCCTGGTCCTGGCGCATGACCCATGCCGGCGGCGGCCTCGGGGCGCTCGGCGATCTCGGCTGTCATCTGGTCAGCCAGATGCTTGCCCTGATGGGGCCGGTCGAGGAGGTCACGGCCCTGACCCACGTGGCGATCCCAGAGCGCCCCTCCCCCGACGGGCCGAAGACCGTGGAGAACGAGGACAGTGCGATGGCCCTGGTCCGGTTTACCTCCGGCGCCCATGGCAGTTTCGCCACGAGCCGGGTGGCACGCGGGCGAAAATGCCGCTTGCAATGGGAGGTCCACGGGACCGCCGGCACGATGGTCTTCGATCAGGAGAACATGAACGAACTTTGGGTTCACAGGGCGGGCGAAAGTGGTTTCACCCGTCATCTGAGCGGACCCGAGCAACCCGATTTCGCCGCCTTCTGCCCGGCGCCGGGCCATAATTTCGGCTTCAACGAGCAGAAAGTGATCGAAGCGCGCGATCTCTTGAGCGCCATTGCGGGCGGAGCGCCCTGTGAACCCGGTTTCGCCGAGGGGCTTGTGATCGAGCGGATCATCCACGCCATCGCCCGATCGAACGGAAAGCCCGTCACGCTCTGAGAGATCGGCGCGGTCTGTTCGCCGGGTGACCGCAGCGGGTAAGCCGCAAGCCGGCGCGCCGGAAAATCGCGGCGCTCTGGTGAGGCCCTTCTTGCGGTGTCTTGCGCGCAAGACGACATTGCCGACAATAGATGGCGGACCAAATTTCGTCATCTCGGCAGGTGATTGGTTCTGGCAACGGGTTTTGGTTCGAAAGGTTCTGCATGGATCGAGGGAGCGGATCGGAATCGGACAAGTCGCCCGGACGCGACAACGTCGAGCCCCTCTTCCAGGGGCCGAAGCGCACCGTCGTCTTCTTCCTGGTTCCGAACTTCTCGATGATCGCCTTCGCGACCGCCATCGAACCGCTGCGGATCGCCAACCGCGTCGCGGGACGCGAAGTCTATCGCTGGCGCCTCGCCTCCGTTCAGGGCGGCAGCATCCACGCCTCGAACGGCGTCACGGTCGAGGCCACCTCTTCCCTGGAAGACGAGCGGCGGGCGCTTCTCAGCGAAAAGCGACCTTCCATGGTCCTCGTCTGCGCCGGCATCCTCGTGGAGCATTTCCAGGAACGATCCGCCTATTCCTATCTGCGCGAGGCCCACAAGCGGGGCATCACCATTGGCGGTCTTTGCACCGGCGCCTGGGTCCTGGCCAGTTCCGGCCTTCTTACCAACCGGCGCTGCGCAATCCATTGGGAGTACATGGCAGGCTTCAGCGAGGCGTTCCCGGATGTCGAGGTCTATGCCGACCTGTTCGAGATGGATCACAACATCTACACCTGCGCAGGCGGCACGGCCTCGCTCGACATGATGCTGGCCCTCATCCAGGAAGATCTCGGGGACGACGTGGTCAACCAGGTCTGCGAGCAGGCCCTGGCCGACCGTGTACGCGGCGCGCACGATCGCCAGAGACTCCCCTTGCGTGCGCGCCTCGGCGTCCATCATGTCAAGGTGCTGAGAGCCATCGAGATCATGGAGGCCAATCTCGCCGACCCGCTTTCCCTGTCCGAGATCGCAGAGCAGGTCGGCCTGTCGCGCCGGCAGGTCGAACGCGTGTTCGAAAAGGAGATGGGCCGCTCGCCGGCGCGCTACTATCTCGAAATCCGCCTCGACCGCGCCCGGCACCTGCTCCTGCAGTCGAAACTGCCGATCATCGAAATCGCCATCGCCTGCGGCTTCGTTTCCGCCTCGCACTTCGCCAAGTGCTATCGGGAGCTCTACTCGCGCACGCCGCAGCAGGAGCGGGCCGGACGAGCGGTGCTGGCTGCCGTCTCCCAATAGAAGGAAGACCAGGGCCAGGAGTTGCCGGGCGATCCGCCACCAGGGCCCCGGATCGGCAGACGTCGGCAGCCCCGTTCAGTTGAAAGACGTCCGAGCAATTGAAAGTCCTTGGGGCGGCTTGAAGCCTCACCTTCCTGCGGCACCTGATGCAACACGTCTTGCTGCATCTTCGGTCGCAGCGAAGCCTGATTGACGGTTCAGGGAAATTTCTGTCCAAGTCCCGCCATGCGCCATCACGAGATCGCCTTCATCGAACCGTCCGTCGCCGCCGAGCGTTTGCGGCCGCTTGGCACGCTGGCCTTTCTGGATAGCGCGATGCGGCACGAGACTCTCGGACGCTACGCCTTTATCGGCGCCGATCCCTTCGCGATGTTCATGGTGGACGCCAAAGGCGCCAAGCTCGACGGCCATCCCCTGTCCGGAGCGCCGCTCGACGCGCTGAAATCCCTTCTGGCTCAGTATGAGACCGAGACGATCCCCGGACTCCCGCCCTTTCAGGGCGGGGCCATGGGGATATTCGCCTATGACTTCGCCCATCACTTGGAACGGCTCGACCGGCCTGACGATCTCGATCCCGCCAAGCCGACCATCCGGCTTGGACTGTACGACACCGTTCTTGCGATCGATCTTTCCGAACGCCGAGCCTTTCTCATCGCCACCGGCCATCCGGAAAAGGATGCGGCCGCCCGCGACGCCCGTGCTGCGGCCCGCATCCGCGCGTTCCAGGAGCGACTGGAAGCGCCGCAGCACGCTTCGACCGCGCAATCACCCTGGACGGGCGGCTTCGACTGGCGATCCAACTTCTTTGCGGCCGATTACCGGGCCGGCATCGAGCGGGTGCGCGAATACATTCGCGACGGCGATATCTTCCAAGCCAACATCGCCCAGACCTTCCAGGCCAAGCTGCCGGCCGCCTTCGATCCCTTCGCGCTGTACCTTCGGCTCCGCCGCTCGAACGCCGCCCCATTCGGCGCCTATTTCGACTTCGGCGATCTGCAGATCGCGTCCTCCTCGCCCGAGCGCTTCGTGAAGCTCCAAGACGGCATGGTGGAGGCCCGACCGATCAAGGGCACGGCCAAGCGCTCCGCCGATCCGGCCGAGGACCGTGCTCTGGCGGAGACGCTTCTCGCCTCGGAAAAGGACAGGGCCGAGAACGTGATGATCGTTGACCTCCTGCGCAACGACATCGCCCGTGTCTGCACGCCCGACTCCGTCGAGGTCCCGGTGCTTTGCGGCCTGGAAAGCTATGCGGCGGTCCACCATCTCGTCTCGGTCGTGACCGGCCGGCTGGCCGAGGGCTATTGCGCGACGGATCTCATCGCGGCCTCCTTTCCCGGCGGCTCGATCACCGGCGCGCCGAAGATCAGGGCGATGGACATCATCACCGAGATCGAGAACACCGCGCGCGGCCCCTATTGCGGGTCGATGGGCTATCTCGGCTTCGACGGGACCATGGACCTCAACATTGCCATCCGCACCGTCAGCTTCGAAGCCGGCCGCGCACGCCTTTCGGCCGGCGGCGGGATCACCATCCTGTCGGATCCCGCGGCGGAATACGAAGAGACCTTCACCAAGGCGACCCGTGTCTTCGCCGCCTTTCAGGAGGAGAGCCGATGAAGGTTCTCGTCCTCGACAATTACGACAGCTTCGTCTTCAACGTCGCGCGCTATTTCGTTCGGCTGGGCGCAGAGACGACCGTCACCCGCAACGACAAGGCCAGCGTCGAGGAGATATTGGCCGCGCCGCCGGATGCCCTCGTCGTCTCACCCGGCCCATGCGGGCCGGCGGATGCCGGAATCTCGTCCGAACTGGTGGCAAAGCTCTCCGGCCAGGTCCCGATCCTTGGCGTCTGTCTCGGCCACCAAGTCATCGGCGACGTTTTCAAGGGCCATGTCACCCGTGCGATCAAGCCGATGCACGGACGCGCCTCGACGATCGAGCACAGCGCAGCCGGCCTCTTCGAGGATGTGCCGCAGGGCTGCAAGACCGGCCGCTATCACTCGCTCATCGTCGAGGAAACGCCGGCCATGCTCGATGTGCTGAGTGTCGACGCCCGCTCCACCGAGGGGGAGATCATGGCGCTTTCCCACAAGGAGCACCCGACCTACGGGGTCCAGTTCCACCCCGAATCCGTCCTCACCGAGCATGGCGCGACGATTGTGGCAAACTTTCTGACATTGGCGGAGCGCTTTCATGAGCGGGGACCCCAGCGCGATCTGGATTGACGGGGGCTTCCGGCCGGCGGCCGGAGCCATCGCCGCCAACGACCGGGGCCTGCTTCTCGGGGACGGTGTTTTCGATACCGCGCTGGTTCTGAATGGCCGCGTGTTTCGCCAGGCCGATCATCTGTCGCGGCTGATGGCGAGCTGCGCCGTGCTCGGCATTCCCGTCTCTGAGGCGCGGCTCGAAGCGGCCATGGTGGCACTGGCCGAGCGTTGCGGGGACGGCTCGATCCGCCTCACGGTGACCCGCGGCCCGGGGCCTCGCGGCCTCTCCGCGCCGGCAGAGCCCGAGCCCACTGTCTTCGGCAGTCTGGCACCGCTGGTGCGACATCTGATGTTCGCACCGGTCAAGCTCGCGACCGCGCGGATCCGGCGCAACGAGACCTCGCCCACCTCGCGGCACAAGACGCTCGCCTATCTCGACGCCGTTCTTGCCACCGGCGAGGCAAAGGCCGCGGGTGCGGACGATGCCCTTTTCCTCAACATGGCTGGCCGACTGGCCTCGACGGCGCTCGCCAACCTCTTCGTGATCGACGGCGATCGCCTCCTCACCCCGCCCCTCGACGAAGGCGTCCTTCCCGGCATCACGCGGAAATGGGTGATCGAAAACGCGTCCAAGGCCGGTCTCACGGTCGAGGAAACGACCCTCCCCACCGGTGCGGCAAATGGCAATGCGATGATCGCGACCAACAGCCTGAGGCTGATCTCCCCCGTCGATCGGTGGGACGACACGGCGCAGCCGCGTGACGAGAGGATCGACATCCTCGCCAGAGAACTCCGCCTTGCCATCGCGCAGGAATGCGCGATCGATCCGAGCTTTTTCGACGCAGCCCCGTAGGGGCAACCGCCTCAGCTGACACCCGCGCGACCACCGCCGGCCAGTAGCCAGGCCGGATCGAACCAGGTGTCGGCCTCGCCATCATAGGGGACCGTGTTGATGTCCCAATGGCGGACAAACGGCGCGTAGGCCGTCCAGACCGAGGGTCCGCCGCCCACATAGACCACGCGATCCCCGAATCGCTCGAGCACCTCCTCCGGTTTCTCGCCCGAGCGGATTTCCACGATCGTGCGCTCGTTGTGAGCGAAATCCGGAAAGGAAGCGACGGTCTTCGGTCCGGCAATCAGCACGTGGCCACGGGTGATCTCGAAGAAGCGTTCGACATCCTCGACAAAGGCGCGCTCGGATCGCCCCTCCCACGGCATGCCGCCATTCAGGCCGAGTTGCCCGCTCCTGCCGATTGCGCAGATGACCCGCACGTCTGCCATTCAAACTCTCCATTTCGACCGTCGACCGCCAGGCAACCGATTCGCCGGGCGATCGTTCAGTTGCGACTTCGTGTCGTTGAGCCGAATTTCCATGGCTCTCAAAGCAGAAACAGGAAATTTTTAACCGGCGCCCGAACGCATTTCCGCCTCTTCGCAGTGGACTTAGTAAACCACTTAAAAGATTGCGGGGGAGCACCGTTGCATAAGTCCGAAAACGTTTCCCATCTACAGAATTTTGGACATTACAGGAATGCAATCCAGGTCAGATCCGACCGTCGTGCCTTCACTCTTGTCGATTGCCAAGTCGACGCGCGCGTTCTTGACGATATTACTCGACCGCATCGACCTTCATCCTGGCCAGGATCAGCTTCTGGACAAGCTCGACCGCGATAATCCGATCAATGTTTCTTCGCTGGCCGACTCGCTTGCGGTCCGTCCATCTACCGTTTCGAAGATGCTCGACCGCCTGATCGATCGCGGATTGGTGGAGCGGGCCTCCAATCTTCGCGACGCCCGCCGCACCATGGTGCGGCTGACCGAAGCTGGCATGAAGGCCCAAGCCGAGGTTCGCGAGATCTGGAGCAAGCTGGAAGAGGAACTGACGTCCAATCTCAGCGATGAGGAGATCGGCGTCCTCAGCGACTCCCTGGTGAAAGCGGAAGAAATCCTGACCCAGCGTCTGCGCCGACTTCGGTGAGGCTGCGGAGGGACGCGTCCAGGCGTTCTCAGATTGCAGGCGCAGCAAAGATGCCTGGCAAAATTTTTTGCAGCGCCGCATCGCGGCTATTTATTGGCCGCATTTGCCGATAGTCTGATGATCATCGTCATCAGATTCAGCAGACATTTGCCCCGTGACAATCCAGCGTAACGAGTCTCGCCGCACCGCGCTCAAGCTCGGTCTGGCAGCAGCCGCCACAGCGGCATCTTTTCCAGGTGCCTTCGCCTTCTCCAGTCGTGCGAGGGCGCAGGATGGAGCTTTCGAGGGGCCGCAGGTCGGCACCGAGGAGAGGCCTCTGACCTTCGACGCGCTGTCGGAGAAGATGAAGCAGCGCGCCGCGGAAGAATATCAGCCGCCCGAGTCGAACCTTCCCGAGGCGATCGCCGACCTGAATTACGACGAGCACCGGGCCATTCGTTTCCGCCCGGAGCATTCGCTCTGGCGGAGCGAGCCGGGCGAATTCCATCTCCAGGCCTTCTATCCCGGCTGGGTCTTCAAGGACACCACGACCATCTTCGTCGGACGGGGCGGCGTTTACCGGCGGCACGTGTTCGATCCGGCCAATTTCGAATATCGGCCGCCGCTCGATCCGAGCCGCTTTCAGTCGCTGGAACTGCCGGGTGTGGCAGGCTTTCGCATCCATGCCCCGCTCGAGCGGCCCGACTATTTCGACGAGCTCGTGACGTTCTTGGGCGCGAGCTATTTCCGGGCGCTTGGCACCGGAACGCGCTACGGCCTGTCCGCGCGCGGCCTTGCGATCAACACCGCCACCTCCGAGACCGAGGAATTTCCACGCTTTACGGCGTTCTACATCGATCAGCCCCGGCCGACCGACGCCTCGATCCGCATCATGGCCGAGCTCGACAGCCCGAGCGTTGCGGGCGCCTACGAATTCGTGATCACCCCCGGCCATACGACGACGATGGACGTCACCTGCCGACTCTTCATGCGCACGGAAGTGACCCGGCTCGGCATCGCGCCGCTCACCTCCATGTACACCTTTGGGGAAAACGATCACAGCGACTACGAGGATTTCCGGCCCGAAGTCCATGACAGCGACGGGCTCTACATCATGCGGAACTCGGGCGAGATGGTCTGGCGGCCGTTGAAGAACCCCGACAAGCTCGCCCTTTCCTATTTCCAGGAGACCAATCCCCGCCGCTTCGGCCTGATGCAGCGCGACCGGCTGTTCTCGAACTATCAGGACACCGAAGCGCGCTACGATCTGCGGCCGTCCCTGATGATCGAGACCGTCGGCGACTGGGGCAGCGGTGTGGTCGAACTCGTGGAAATTCCGACCGATTCGGAAACAAACGACAACATCGTTGCGTTCTGGGTCCCAGAAGGCCGGCCATCGGCTGGCGACAGCCTGGAATATCGCTATCGCATGCTGTGGGGTCTCGACCCGCAGGAACAGACCACATTGGCTCGGGTCGCCGGCACCTATGTCGGCGTCGGCGGAAATGCCGCCGATGCGAACGAGAATCCCACGAGCCGACGGTTCGCGATCAATTTCGAAGGCGGCACGATTCACAATCTGCCGTCGGACGCCTCGATCGAACCCCTGATCGACGTGCCTTCGAATGCAAGGCTTCTGCATCAGGGCATGTCGCGCCTTCCCGGAGGCGGCTGGCGCCTTTCGATCGAGATCGAGCGAGAAGATTCACAGGCCGTTGAACTGCGCGTGAAACTTTCAATGCTGCAGCGCATTGTAAGTGAAACGTGGCTCTATCAATGGACAGAAGAAGCATGACCACACTCCCAGGTGTGCGCTCCACGCCACAAGACATGAACGCCGGCGCGATCATCGGTCGGGCCGATCTATCCGACGACGTCCTGCTCGATGGCCTCCGGACACGGCTCGCGTCGAAGCGGCGCCCCGCGACAGAGGCCGAAGAGGTTCTCCAGGCCGCCCTTGCGGGCGAACAGGAAGCGATCGGTCTCCTGCGCACGATCCCGGTTCCAGCACCGTCGGCACGGCTTTCGATGCCGGAGCAGAAGCTGAGCAGGCCGTCCCTGCGCCGTGCGATCCCGCTGCCTGTGATCCGGATCTCCTGGACCCGCGGATGAATGCAGGGGATGGTTGAGGGTGTCCGCAAGGGTGTTGGCCGTTCTGCGGCACATCGGCCCTATCGGCCAGCCCTCGCTGTCATCTGCCGCCAGCCGCGCACTCTATCGCGGTTCCGACAGGCAGACCGCAATAGCGCCTGCAGATCATTCTCCGACGTCTTTATGCGAGCTTGACGCGGCGCAACAAAATTCTCTCGGTCGCGGGCAGATCGGATCCGCGGCTGCTTTTTTTGCCAGCCAACGGAACCGACCGGTCATGAACGGCGTCAGGCTTCATGGACAGGAAGCAGGGGCTCTGCCCGGCGCCTGAATTCGGCGCGATTGGATGCTGGCTTCCGTTCAAACGGGCAGGCAGGCGCGGCTGCGCGCAACACTTGATGGAGATGAGACGATCATGCTGGCAGCTTGGAGGTTGATGTTCGTCCTGGCTGCGGTCGTCCTCGCTGCCGTGGCGGCCAATCTGTTTTTCATCATCGTCACCGTCAACGGCGTCACCTACCTGCACATCGCTCAGATCACGCTTCTGCTGATCTGCTGCCTCTGGCTTTCCTGGGGATTCAACACGGCGGTGGCCGGAATTTTCTCCCGCCAGCCCATTCCGGCCGCGCCGAAGGAATTGCGGCACACGCAAAGTCGGACCGCCATCCTGATGCCCGTCTACAATGAGGACGTAACCGGCGTGTTCGCCCGCGTCGCTGCGATGATCGAAATGATCCGGCAGACGCCCTCGGCCGATCGGTTCGACTTCTACATCCTCAGCGACTCGACCAATCCCGAGAATGTCGCGGAAGAAAAGCGCGTCTACGATCTGCTTCTGGCGGAACTCTCTGCGGCGGGCCGGCTCTATTATCGCCACCGCGAGCGCAATATCGGCCGTAAGGCAGGCAACATCGCGGACTTCGTCACGAATTATGGCGGCGCCTACGAGTACATGCTGATCCTCGACGCCGACAGCCTGATGCGGGCCGACACGATCATCGAGATGATCGCCCGCATGGACGCAGATCCCGAACTCGCTCTCCTGCAAAGCCAGCCTCTGATCATCGGCCGCCGGACGCCCTTTGGCCGCGCCCTGCAGTTCTCCGCCGCGCTGTTCTCGCCGATTTTCTCGCGCGGGATTGCTGCTCTGCAGGGGCGTGAAGGTCCGTTCTGGGGTCACAATGCCGCGATCCGCATTCGGGCCTTCGCGGCAAGCTGCGGCTTGCCGAGCCTTTCCGGCAAACCGCCCTTCGGCGGGCACATTCTCAGCCATGACTATGTCGAGGCGGCTCTCCTTGCCCGCGCCGGCTACAAGGTCCGCGTCGATCCGGACCTGGAAGGGTCCTACGAGGAAGCACCGGCCAACATCATTGAGTACGCCAAACGCGACCGCCGTTGGTGCCAGGGCAATCTGCAGCACACGCGGCTTTTGGCCGCACCCGGCCTCAAGCTCTGGAGCCGGGTTTCGCTGGTCGCCGGCATCATGGCCTATCTCGCCTCGCCGATCTGGCTCTTGTTCCTGATCGTCAGCCTGCTCGATCCGGTCCTGGCGCCGGAGCCTAACTATTTTCCATCGGGTTCCCTGTTCCCCGTCTTCCCGCAACCGGAAACGACCAAGGCGCTCCTGCTCCTGTTCGGCATTTTCGTTCTGCTTCTTCTGCCGAAGACCTTGATCGCCTTCGGATCGGCCCTCTCATCGAGCCGCAGCAAGGCTTTCGGCGGCCGGGGGCTGGTGCTCGCCGGAGCGGCGGTCGAGCTCGTGCTGACGAGCATTCTCGCGCCCATCATGATGATGTTTCAGTCGAAGGCGGTCTACGAGATCCTGATCGGCGCCGATGCGGGATGGCCGGCCACGGAACGGCAGGACGGCCGGATGCCGCTTTCGACGGCATTCAAGGCAAGCTGGTGGATGGTGCTGGCCGGCGCGGTGGTGCTTGTAGCGACCACGCGCTATGCCCCCGACCTCATTCTCTGGACCCTGCCCATTGCCATTCCCCTCGTGGCGGCGCCGCTGATGATCAGCCTGACCGGCAGCCCCTGGCTCGGACAGCTCTTGCGCGGGACGGGGCTGTTCACGACGCCCTTCGAGGCGAACCCGGAAGCCGTCATTCTCGCCAGCTTGGAATGGCGGACGCGGCTCGCCAGGCTCGGGACCGAGGCCGAGCGCCCTCATATTGCCACGATGGAACGCTCTCAGGTCTTGCCGGGACCTGCCTGAGTTCTAAGACATCCAAATGACGAGTGTTCTATCGCCCCGCGTCCCGATGGGCCGTGACCATCGAGTCGACTTCTGGCGCGGCGTCGCCCTGGTGATGATCTTCGTCAATCATATCCCGGGCAACCTCTACGAACACTTCACGTCGCGAAATTTCGGCTTCTCCGACGCCGCGGAACTGTTCGTCTTTTTGGCGGGCTTCGCATCGGCCTATGCCTATGGCCGCCTCTTCTTTGCCGGTCACAGGCTGGTCGCGACGCTGAAGTCCTGGCGGCGTGCGGGTGTGCTGGTGATGGTGCAGTTCATGCTCACCACGCTGGCCGTCGGCATCTTTGCCTGGGGAGCTCTCGCCCTCGGACGCGGCGAGTTGATGGACAGGATCGCGCTGACGTCCTTCATCACCAAGCCCCTGGAGACCATGATCGGTTTCGCGACTCTCGGTCATCAGCTGGGCTACGTGAACATCCTGCCGATGTATTCGGCCATGCTCCTTTTCCTGCCTGCCCTTCTTTGGCTGTCGCGGATCGATCTGAGGCTGATGCTCGGCGTGTCGATCCTCACATGGATTCTCGCCTACATCTTTCGCATCGATGTCCCGGCCTATCCCCTGCCCGGCGGATGGTTCTTCAATCCGTTCTCCTGGCAGCTGATTTTTGCCTGCGGACTTTATTGCGGGTTTCGGCGGATTGAGCGCGGCTATTCGATCGCCTTCCGTCCCTGGCTGGTGGCGCTGGCCGGCGCTTTCCTTCTGTTCGCCTTCGCCACCCTCAAGTTTCGGCTGTGGTTCCTCTGGGGCGATCTCTCATTGCCCACGCTGATTGCCGGCTTCGACAAGACCTATGTCAGCCTGCCGCGTCTGCTGCATGTACTGGCACTCGTCTACATCTTTGCCAATGCTGCGGCCTCATCGCCCTTCTCGCGGATTGGCCGGGACAATCCGCTTGCCATGCTCGGCCGCCACTCCCTGCCCGTCTTCGCCCTGGGTACGGTGCTCTCGCTCATCGGGCAGGTGATCAAATACGATCAGGAACCGTATCTGCCGCTCGATACGCTGGTCATCGGGCTCGGATTGCTGGCCCAGTTCACGCTGGCTCGCTATCTCGACTGGTGGGCCGTCGCGCAGAAGGTCGCGGTTGCGCCCAAAAGCGAAGGTCTCTCGGAAGCAGCGCGCTCCGAGACAATGCGCAAGACCGCTCCAAGACCCCGGGTGAACATTTCTCCATCCTGACCGCCTATCCGCGCTCGGAAATGACAGGCGCGGTCGCCCTCCTCGGACCCTGCCTCCGCGCGCCTTTCAGCCTGGGACCGCTTGAAGTGCGGCCGACCCGGAGACGGGAAAAACGCCATCATGCGATTTGCGGCATCTTGACGCACATCAAGGCAGGATACTGGTCCCTCCTGCCGTCAGGACAACACCCGAGGCGCTCGGCGCGGCTGTTGGTTCGAGACGTCGTGGTCGCTGGGACAGGGGTGATGCACAGGGGCCGATACCGCTCCGTTTCCAAGGGCGACGCTGTGTAACAGGCCGCACACGGCCATGTGAACGCGCTTTGCAGGAATGTCGCCCCTTCGGCCGGAGCCGAACGCAGCCGAGACCGACTGGGGTCTTCGCGTAGCGGTCCGGATCAAGACACGCCTAAATCATTTGCGGACTAACAAAGCCGGTCAACGAAGCTCAACGAGTCGAAAAACTTCGAACTCAAGCAACTTCGTCGTAGCAAGACCGGCGCTTGCCCGTTATTCTATTCGCTTACGACTGAGGCAGGAAGCGAGAGGAAGGAGTGGTCATGAATGCCCGCTTCGAAAGGCGTGTCGGCGACATTTTCGATCTGATGGAGGGTCTCGATCAGTTGAAGACGGCTGCCGCCGTGTCGGATGCTCTGGGCAGTGTTTTTGCGAATTTCGGGATCGACTACTTTCTGGTTTCGCACCTTCCGCCAGCTCGCGAAAGGCTTGCACCCTATGCCATTCTCAAGGAGTGGCCGACGGGCTGGATGACCCATTACGACCGCAGCGGCTATTGCCGCGAGGATCCGGTCCTCAAATATTGCTTCGAGACCATCAACCCCTTCGAATGGTCCAATGCACCGATCGATCCCAACCGATATCCCAAGGCCGACCGTGTCATGGGCGAGGCCAGCGAATTCGGGATGGCTGAGGGGTTCTGCATTCCGATCATCGACGTGAACGGTTTCCAGGCCGTCGTGTCCATGGCCGGCGAGCGTATCGAAGCCTCGCCGGACGAGCGGCGGATGCTCCATCTTCTGGGCTATTACGCCCACAACGCCTCGATCCGTGTCGGCAAGCAGAAACTTTCGCGAGGCGGCGTCTTGAGTCCGCGCGAACGTGAAGTCCTGGCTTTCATCGCGGAAGGAAACGCCATCAATGACGTCGCCGAAAGGCTCGGGGTATCGGTCGAGACCGTCACGACCCATTTGAAAAGAGCAAAGGCCAAGTTCGGCACGCGGTCGACGACCCATACTGTGGTGGAAGCCCTTCGCCAACGCGAATTGCGCCCCTGATACATCCCAGGTCTTCTTCCAGAACCCTGCGCCGAGCCGGTGGTCAATCCCGGCTGGCAAGAACGGCCGTGGTCGCTCTCACCCGCCTATCGTTCTTTCGGACGTCTTCGGCGTCGCATGCCTATCTTCCTGCTCCGCCCCAGTTAACTCTGTGCCTGTTTCTCACCATGGTCGACCCGCTGCGGCGCCCTGGCCGGATGCTCTAATTTTCGATCACGTTTGTTCTTTGCCGGGCAAGAACTGACGTCGATTTGTCCCCGATTTCGGGGATATTCCGACCACAAGTTTCGTCCTTTTATCCTCATGGATGAATTAACCATGGAGGGACGAAATGATCTCTGTCCACGTCGTCAGCGCGGCCAATCGACACCTTTACGAAGACGAACTCGACCAGCACCATCGCTTGCGGTGCGACATCTATATTGGCGAGCATGGCTGGCGCGCCCTGGTCGACCGGAACGGGCGTGAGGCCGATCAGTTCGACTATCCGGAGGCCGTCTATCTTCTTGCCGTCGACCCAAAGGCGGGAGTCGTGGGCGGTACGCGCTTGCTGCCAAGCTGGAAGCCGACCCTCCTGTCGGCGGTGTTTCCCGAGGCCGCTGCAGTGCGCGGCATGCCGCAGGGGCCGGACGTGTGGGAATGGACGCGCTTCTTCGTCGCCAAATCCCACCGGGAAGAGCATCGGCTGAGCCGTACCGGGGGCGCGGTTCTCTGCAGCATGTTCGAATATCTGCTCGAAGAAGGCGTGCGCGAGATGCGGGCCCTCGGCGAAGCCTGGTGGATCCCGCGCATCCAGGGGCTCGGATGGCGGCCGCGTCCCCTGGGTCTGCCGATTGCGCATGAAGGCATGACCCTGGCCGGTTTCGCCTTCGACATCACGCAGCGCGCGCTCGAGGAAATGCGTGGTGTTTATGGCATCGAGCACAGCTGTCTTGTGCGACGCGGCCTCGCCGAACCGTTGTCGATCCGTGAGGACATCCATGCCGCATAGCAGCACGATGATCACCGAACAGGTCACCACGACCGAGCTCAAACAATTGCTGACGGCGCTTGGCGATCGCATGTCCCTGGAACAGCGCCGGCATATGCTCGGCTTTCTGCACCTGTCCCAGGACCGCCCTCTGACCATCCATCTCGACGTCAAACGGGATGGTCGCGTCTCGCTGTTCCTGACGACTGAGGACATGCCGGGGAGTGCGCGGGCGGACCATTGACGCGCGAGACCGGGAGCCAGCCGGATGTCTCGCGAGATGTCCGGCAGCACCTATAGCCTGTCGCTGCAAGCCGGCAGCGAATCGCGCCACGCGGCGACAGAGCCGGATGCAGGCATTCGATCACGGTTGGGGCACCTGTCAGATCGAATGTCTGCATCCTCGACGTCGTGGCGGCCGACGGGACCGGCCCCGTCCGCCGCGCGAAGACATCTCGGTCGGCTGATCAGCCATTGGCCTTGAAGTGGAACTCGGCCCCTTCCTTGATGCCCGAAGGCCAGCGGCTGGTGACGGTCTTGGTGCGCGTATAGAAGCGGAAACCGTCGGCGCCGTGCTGGTTCAGATCGCCGAAGCCGGAGGCCTTCCAGCCACCGAAAGTGTAGTAGGACAGCGGCACGGGGATCGGCACGTTCACGCCCACCATGCCGATATTGATGCGGCTGGCGAAATCGCGCGCGGCGTCGCCGTCGCGAGTGTAGATCGCAACGCCATTGCCATATTCGTGGCTCATCGGCAGATCGAGCGCTTCCTCGTAATCCTTGGCCCGCGCCACCGAGAGGACAGGACCGAAGATCTCGGTCTTGTAGATGTCCATGTCCTTCTTCACATGGTCGAACAGGCAGGCGCCGACGAAGAAGCCGTCCTCATAGCCCTGCATCTTGAAGTCCCGACCATCGACGACGAGCTTGGCGCCCTCCTCGATGCCGCGATCGACGAGGCCGAGCACGCGCTTTTGCGCCTCGCGGGTGACGAGCGGACCGAAATCGACGTCGTCCCCGGCGGTGTAAGGCCCGATCTTCAGGGCCTCGACCTTGGGGATCAGTTTTTCGACCAACCTGTCCGCGGTCTCCTGGCCCACGGGAACGGCCACCGAGACCGCCATGCAGCGCTCGCCGGCCGCGCCGTAACCCGCGCCAATCAGGGCGTTGGCCGCCTGATCCATATCGGCGTCCGGCATGATGACCATGTGGTTCTTGGCACCGCCAAAGCACTGCACGCGCTTGCCGTTCGAGCAGCCGCGGCCGTAGATGTACTGGGCGATCGGGGTCGAGCCGACGAAGCCGATGGCCTGAATGTCGGGATCGTCCAGGATCGCGTCGACCACAGCCTTGTCGCCGTTCACGACGTTGAGGACGCCGGCGGGCAGGCCCGCTTCCATCATCAGTTCGGCCAGCATCATCGGCACGGAGGGGTCGCGCTCCGAGGGCTTGAGAATGAAGGCGTTGCCCGCCGCGATCGCGGGGCAGAACTTCCACATCGGGATCATGGCCGGGAAGTTGAACGGCGTGATGCCGGCGACGACGCCGAGGGGCTGGCGAATCGAATAGATGTCGATGCCGGGCCCGGCCCCTTCGGAGAACTCGCCCTTCATCATCTGCGGAGCGGCGATGCAGAACTCGGCAACCTCGAGGCCCCGCTGCACGTCGCCCTTGGCGTCCGGAAAGGTCTTGCCATGCTCCTTCGACAGGGCTTCGGCGAGCTTGTCCATGTCGCGATTGAGAAGGTCGACGAACTTCATCATCACGCGGGCGCGGCGCTGCGGATTGGTCGCGGCCCATTTCGGCTGGGCCGCCTTGGCGTTCTCGACCGCTGCGCGGAGCTCGTCCGGCGTCGCAAGCGCCACCGTTCCCTGCACCTCGCCCGTGGCCGGATTGAAGATCTCGGACGTCCGTCCACTCTTGCCGGCAACGCGCTCGCCGCCGATGAAATGGCCGATCTCATACATGATGGAGCCTCCCTGGATTTGACCTCAAACTGTCTGCCTGTCTTTTCGCGCACATTGAACCCGCTTCCAATCCCTTGAAACGCGCATCCGCTGTGCAAGAAATAGAGTCCGTGAGGCAGAAGCCGGGGTTTGTCCGTTGAACTGGGATGACGTGCGCATTTTTCTATCCGTTGCCCGGGCCGGCCAGATCCTCGCGGCCGCGCGGCGGCTGGAACTCAATCACGCGACCGTCGGGCGCCGGCTGACTGCGCTGGAGGAGCGGATCGGGGCGCGCCTCGTCGACCGCCGTCCGAACGGCTGCGAGCTGACGGCGGAGGGGCAGATCTTCCGCCGGCATGCCGAGGCCATGGAAGAAGCCATGAATGCGGGCCGATCGGAAGTCGGTGGTGCCGACATTTCCCTGTCCGGCACAGTGCGGATCGGAGCGCCCGACGGCTTCGGCACGGCCTTTCTCGCGCCCCGCCTGTGGCGGTTGGCGGAGCAACACGAGCAGTTGACGGTGCAACTCGTACCGGTCCCCCGCGCCTTTTCGCTGTCCCGGCGCGAGGCCGACATCGCGATCACCGTCGAGCGGCCATCGGCCGGCCGGCTGGTGGCAGCGAAACTCTGCGATTATCGCCTGGGTTTCTACGCGAGCCCCGCCTATCTCGCCCAGCGGCCTGCGCCGCAAAGCCTGGCGGAACTGGAAAGTCACGATCTGGTCGGGGCAGTGGAGGACCTGCTCGCCTCTCCGCGTCTCGCCTATTATTCCGACATCCTCCCGCAATGGCCCTCGCACTTCGAAGTCTCGAGTGCCATCGGCCAGACGGAGGCCGTCGCGGCCGGAGCCGGTATCGGCATCCTTCATGGCTTCGTTGCGAAAGGAAGGGAGGATCTCGTCCCGATTCTGACCGACGAGACGATCTGGCGAACCTACTGGCTGGTCTATCACGAGAGCGCACGGGACGTGCGCCGCGTTGCGGCCGTCACGGATTTCATCCACTCGGCCGTGGAGGCCGAGCGGGCGCTTTTCGTCTGATCCAGGCCGCGAAAGGAATCAGTCGTCGAAGGCGGGAAGCGATTCGATCTCGTCCTTCGACATTGTGGTTCTGAGCCGGCCCATATCCAGCGACACGTCGTCGATCATGATGATCACCGTCTTCTCGCCGATGCCGAGAAATCCGCCGACATCGACCGTGATCGCCTGGGCATTGCCGTCCTGATTGCCGAGAATGTTCTCGATATCGCCGATCTCCTCGCCGTCCGGGCCTATCACATCCATATCTTCCACCTGACCGGCCATGAGGTTGAGCTGCGGCACGGGCGCGTCGTCATCTTCGATCGGCACCAGCACGTCGCTCGACGTTTGGGATTGCGCCGCCGGGTCGGACGGTGTGTCCTGCGCGAAGGCAGGCGCGGCGAGGACCAGGGCCATGGCGGCGAAAGATGCGGCGAACTTCAAGGAACGTCTCCCTGTTGGGATGAAGGACAAGGCGATGCAGGGCGAAGCGTCTGCGGCTTGCCATCCGCGCGCCGAACAAGGCATGGTCAGCCTGCAACCCGAGGGAACGCCTAAAGTTCCCGAATCCCATGGCGTCGTTGATCTCAGGGACCGGCCAGGGCGAAATCTGATTTCAGCCTGCCTGCCGCCCCTTCCCTGGGGCCGATCAAGCTGCGAAGACGTCGAGACAAAAGAAGACCCAAACGTCGATAAAGGTGCCCGACATGTATGAGAAGATCCTCGTCCCCGTCGACCTCAGCCACGCCAAGACCCTCGACAAGGCGCTCAAGACAGCCGCCGACCTCGCCAAGCTCTACGGTTCGACCCTGTGCTATCTCGGGGTCACGAGCAGCAGCCCCGGCCCCGTGGCCCACACGCCGGAGGAATTCGAAGAGAAGCTGAGGAACTTCGCTGCCGCCCGCGCCGCGGAAGACGGCATCCAGGCTGACATCGAGATGAAGGTCACGCCGGATCCCACAGCCGATCTCAACCACACACTCCTCGCGGCGATCGAGAAAAGCCACGCCGATCTGGTGGTCATGGCCTCGCATCGGCCCGGATTCCCCGAACATTTCTTCGCGTCTCACGCCGGCAGCGTTGCTGCCCACGCCAAGACCTCGGTCATGGTCGTGCGATAGGCGCGGGATCGACAGCTGAAAGCAGTGTCAGGATCGCTCTGTTCAAGGGCGTCGCCACACCATGCCTTTCGCCGGCGCGAACCACGGCGCCGGTGAGATGCTCATGCTCCAGCGACCGGCCTGCCAGGCGGTCGTAGAGCATTGATGAACCGCTCTGCGGATTGATCCGGTCGTAGGAGCTCAGCACTCGCTCGACATCGCTGTCATCGAGCCTGGCTCCCTGGGCAGCGGCAACGGCGACGGCCTCCTTCATCAGAGCGCGGGTCAGATCCGCCACATCGGGGTCCTTGAAGACGTCCATACGGCGGAGGGTCAGCGCGGTGATCGGATTGGCGACCACATTGGACAGAAGCTTCCGCCAGGCAGCGGTGAGAAAGTCCGGCTCGGTCTCGACCTTCAACTTCGTCCCAGAGAAGATTTCCGCAATCCGGCGGCCATCCACATCGTCGGGCACGACCAGGCGGCTGTTGGAATGGTGCACGATCCGGCCCGGTGCCACGCGCTCGGCCGCGACATAGACGATGGACGGGACGATCCGCCCCTCGCCGCACATCTTGCCGACCCGCTCGACATGGTCGACGCCGTTCTGTGCCACGAGAACCAGCGTTTCAGGCCCGACCAGCCTGCGGAGCCACGATTCCGCGCTCTCGGAATCCTGTGCCTTGGTCGCGAGGACGACGAGATCGGCGGGGAGGAAGTCTTCGGCGATGGCGTCGGGCCTGGAGACGATGGTCGTCGCCACGGTCTGACGCTTGCCGTCATCCTCCAGCGTCAGCTGATCGAACGGCGTTCGCACACACAAGAGGGACTCGTGAGCGGCTTCTGTCAGCATCGCCGCGAAATAGCCGCCGATGGCGCC
The DNA here is from genome assembly GCF_024359545.1 of Jiella marina. Classification (GTDB taxonomy): domain Bacteria; phylum Pseudomonadota; class Alphaproteobacteria; order Rhizobiales; family Rhizobiaceae; genus Jiella. Next base: position 74,984 of record NZ_JAKQZG010000004.1, on the reverse strand, counting down.
CGCCCCGATCACCGCAGTCTTCATGATGATCACCTCCCGACGCGAAGCCTACGGCGACGCGGTGGATTTTTGTAAGTTTCAGTTAATTTCTTCGCGACAAACAATCTAGGCTCCCCGCGGCCGATAGCGAGATCGGCGGCTCGCCGGGGTCACCCCGGGTCTCGGTTGGAAACGGCGGCCTGCGCAAAGGTCGCCATGTCGCGATGACAGCGGGCGGCGGCCCGCACAATGCCTGCGGCGAGCGCGGCCCCGGTGCCTTCGCCAAGCCGCATGCCGAGAGCGAGAAGCGGCACCTTGCCCATGGCTTCGAGGGCGTGCAGATGGCCCTGCTCCGCCGAGACATGGCCGAACAGGCAATGGTCGAGCGCGCGCTTGTCGAGAGCATGAAGGATTGCAGCCGCCGCAGTGGCGACGAATCCGTCGACGATCACTGGGACACGCTGATGACGCGCGCCGAGGATCGCACCCGCCATGGCGGCGACCTCGCGCCCGCCGAGCCGGCGCAGCACTTCGAGCGGATCGTCCAGATGATCCTTGTGAGTCGCCAGGGCCTGATCGATGACCGCCGCCTTGCGGGAAAGCCCTTCGGCATCGAGGCCGGTGCCGGCCCCCGCCCAGTCGGCGCCTTCGCCGCCGAACAGCGCAGCGAAGATCGCGGCGGCGATCGTGGTGTTGCCGATGCCCATTTCCCCGATGCAGAGGAGGTCCGGGCTGTCCATCAGCACTTCCATGCCGAAGGCCATGGTGCCGGCGCAGGTGCGCTCGTCCATCGCCTGCTCCTCGGTGATGTCGCCCGTCGGCAGCTCCAGCGCCAGATCGTAGACCTTGAGACCGAGATCGTAGGTCGCACAGATCTGGTTGATCGCGGCGCCGCCGGCCGCGAAGTTCTCGACCATCTGAGCCGTCACCTCCGGCGGAAACGGCGACACGCCCTTGGCGGTCACACCATGGTTGCCGGCAAAGACGGCCACGAGAGGCCGATCCACATGGGGCACGCCGCCCTGCCAGGCGGCCAGCCATTGGGAGAGCTCCTCCAGCCGACCCAGCGATCCGGCCGGCTTGGTCAGCTGAGCCTCGCGTTCGCGTGCGACGCCCACCGCCGCATCATCCGGCCCGGGCATGCGGGCGATCAGGTCGCGAATATCGTCGAAGGGAAGGCCGGTGGTGGACATGAAACGCTCCTTGGTGTTCTGCCTGTGCCGCCCCTTGGACGGTCATGCGGACCGCGGACCATCGCGGGCGCAAACTGGCGGGACGACATCTTGCAGAAAGTCACGGCACTGTTCGGCGCGACCATGCGGGCCGCGGCCTTTCTCACCCGGCTTAACATCTCCGGCCGGGCGTTCGAGGCCCATGACCCGCAGAATTCCCAGGAAAATCGTCAACCCTACCGTTTGGGAGACGATGCGGCCGGATTCCCTTTGGTCGGGCTGATCGTCGCAGCGCCGGCCGCGCTCCTTCTGTTCGGCCTGCCCGCCTTTGGATTCTCGCCGCTCGTCGCGGCGGTTCTTGCCGTCGTCGCCATGATCGCGATGACGGGCGGGCTCCATGAGGATGGGCTGGCTGATGTGGCGGACGGTCTGGGCGGCCATCACCCCCGCGATCGGGCACTGGAGATCATGCATGACAGCCGCGTCGGCAGCTACGGGGCGATCGCGCTCATTCTGTCGATCGGCCTGCGCGCGGCGCTTCTTGCGGAACTTGCGGCCAGCGAGCCGACGCTCGCCGCCTGCGCCGTCCTCGCCGCTGCCGCCGCCAGCCGTGGAGGAATGGCGCTGTTCTGGGCGCTGACACCCTCCGCGCTGGAGACCGGTCTCGCTGCCCGTGTCGGCGAGCCGTCGCGACAGGCAGGCTGGCTAGCGGCAGGGCTTGGTGCGGCAATCGCTCTCGTCTTTGGCCTGCCCACTGCAGGGCTCCTGCCGGTCACTTCGGCGATCCTTCTAGCGGCGGGGGTCTTCCTCTGGCTGCGCTGCTTCGTCATGCGACGGATCGGAGGCCAGACCGGCGACTGCCTCGGCGCCTTCCAGCAACTCGCCGAAATCGCGATTCTGATCGGGCTGGCGATCGGGTGAGGATCGGCGCCCTCCCCCGCAGCATGCATCCGCCAATGCGCCTGTCGTCGCGGCCGGCACATTCGAACCGAGATGAACCGGACTACGCCCGCTCAGACCCCGGTGGACGTCGTCTCGCTCCTCGTCTAATTCACGTCTCATGTCCTTCCTGTTTCGCGCCGTCGGCATGCTGGTTCTCGCTCTGGGTCTCGTCTTCGCGGTCGGGGACATCGCCCGTTCGCTCGCCGACGAGGCAACCGAGATGATCAGCGTCACCGAAGCGCTGAACGCCATGGGAATCGTGATCGCGACCGACGAAAGCGAATTCCTCGCGGTCGTCGGCGCCTGGTCGATGGCCATCACTTGCGGGGTGATCGGCCTCGTCCTGATCCTGCTCGGCCATCGCACCCGCAGACGCCAATCCGTAGTGCGCCGCATTCCGTGAAGCCCCCGGGCCTTGATGCGGGCGTCCGACGGTCCGACATTGCATCTATCCGCAAATTCCGTCGCAAGGATCGGCGTCGGGTCAGCCGCCGTCGGCCAATGCGTTGAGACCGTCTCGATTAAAGGGGCCTTCCATGTATATCCTCGACATGTTCGCCAAGAAGATGAAGCTGCCCGGCCCCGGCGAGGCGCTGCCGGGCCGGTCCGAGCCGATCCCCACGGCTGAGGAGCATTTCGTCAAGCACCAGCCGCTGAAGCCCCCCTTCCCCGAAGGCCACGAGACGGCGGTGTTCGGGATGGGCTGTTTCTGGGGCGTGGAGCGCAAGTTTTGGCAGACCGATGGTGTCTATACTACGGCTGTCGGCTACACAGGCGGCTCCACCCCGAACCCCACCTATCAGGAAGTCTGTACCGGCCAGACGGGGCACAACGAGGTGGTTCTGGTCGTCTATGATCCGGCGGTCGTCTCCTATGAAGACCTGCTGAAGGTTTTCTGGGAAGGCCATGATCCGACCCAGGGCATGCGCCAGGGCAACGACATGGGGACCCAGTACCGCTCGGGCATCTACACGACGACCGAGGCCCAGGCCGAAGCGGCCAAGGCGACCAAGGCGCGCTATCATCAGGCCCTGACGGCCGCGGGCCACAAGGGCACGATCACCACCGAGATCCTGCCGGCCCCCGAATTCTTCTATGCCGAGGACTATCACCAGCAATATCTCGCCAAGAATCCGGGCGGCTATTGCGGTGTCGGCGGCACCGGTGTGACCTGCCCCGTGGGGCTTGAAGGCGTCGCAGCCAGTTGACGCGAGGCGGGAGGGTTTCCTCCCGCTTCCTCAACGACCCGACATCCATCTGATTCCGCTTCATTTGCGTGGAAAGCCGTGCCAATCTGTCCCCTTGTGAACGGAGAGCCAAGCCTGGCTCGCAGACACGCCAAGACGACATCCACAGTCGCCAACAGGGATCCTGACTTTGATGAAACACTTCCTGGCCGGACTTCTCGCCGCCACCGTTCTGACCGCGTCCGCCGCTTCGGCCGCCGATTTCGAACCTGCCATCCTCTATGATCTCGGCGGCAAGTTCGACAAATCCTTCAACGAAGCCGCCTATAACGGCGCCGAGCGGTTCAAGGCGGACACCGGCGTCGAATATCGCGAATTCGAGATCGTCAACGACGCCCAGCGCGAACAGGCCCTGCGCCGCTTCGCCCGCGACGGAGCGAGCCCGATCATCTCCGTCGGCTTCAGCCAGGCGGCTGCGCTGGAGGCGGTGGCCAAGGAATTCCCCGACACCCAGTTCGCGATCATCGACTCCGTCGTCGATCTGCCGAACGTGCGCTCGATCCTCTTCAAGGAGGAGGAAGGCTCCTATCTCGTCGGCATCCTCGCGGCCATGAAGTCCGAGAGCGGCAAGGTCGGTTTCATCGGCGGCATGGACATTCCGCTGATCTCGAAATTTGCCTGCGGCTACACGGGCGGCGTGAAGTCGGTCGCGGAAGGCAATACCGTGCTTGAAAACATGACCGGAACGACGGGCGCCGCCTGGAACGATCCGGTGCGCGGCGGCGAACTCGCCAAGTCGCAGATGGACCAGGGCGCGGACGTGATCTTCCACGCAGCCGGCGGAACCGGTCTCGGCGTCCTGCAAGCGGCTGCCGACGAGGGCAATTTCGGCATCGGCGTCGATTCAAACCAGAACGGCCTGTTTCCCGGCCACGTCCTGACCTCGATGGTCAAGCGCGTCGACAATGCCGTCTACGACACGTTCAAAGCCGGTCAGGACGGCGAATGGTCATCCGGCGTGGTGACCCTCGGCCTCGCCGAGGACGGCGTCGGTTACGCCATGGACGAGAACAATGAGGATCTCGTCACCGAAGAGATGAAGGCCGCCGCCGAACAGGCCAAGCAGGATATCATCGACGGCAAGATCGAGGTGCACGACTACACCACCGATTCGAACTGCCCGTACTGACGATTCGAACTGCCCGTTACTGATCGATCGCAATTTCATCAGCACGACGAGAAGAGGAGGCGCTGCCGGTCGGGCGGCGCCTCTTTTTCGTGGCGCGGCTTCATTTTGGCAGCCTTATCAATCCTGCCCTTCTCCCATCCGCCAAGCATGGTTCTATTCTCTTTTGCTTATACAAAAGACCCGTGCAGTTATTGCTTGCGGGAATTATTCGGAAAGTCATTGCTGACTCAGAGCAATTCCAAGAACGTGGCATGTCGTTGGATGCACGGCAGAATGAATGCGATTGCGACTAAAGTCGTATAAAGGTTGCCTTCTCGGTTCACTTGCCTCTAGTTTAATGGAACAGGGTCCGGAGCTGGGAGGAGACAGCTTCGTGCCGTGACCAAGGGAGGTACCATGACCAATCACTCGATCGACCGCCGCCGTTTTCTGACCCGTACGGCGCTTGTCGGCGGCGCAGCGGCCACCACGCTGGCCGCGCCCCACATCGCCCGTGCCCAGGGGCAGACGACGACCTGGCGCGTCCAGACGTCCTGGCCCGGCGGTATCGGCCTGCAGACCTTCAAGGACTGGTGCGCCACGATCAAGGAGAAGACCGGCGGCGAACTGGAGTTCACGGCCTTCGGCGCAAACGACGTCGTCGGCGACTTCCAGCTCTATGACGCGGTGAAGAACGGCGTTCTCGAGGCAGTGAACCCCTTCACCATCTATGCTCAGGGCATCATCCCGGCGGCGGTGTTCCTCACCTCCTATCCGCTGGGCCTGCGCAACCCGCACGAATTCGACACCTTCTACTACGGCCTCGGCGGCCTGGAGATCGCCCGCGAACTCTATGCCGAACAGGGCATGTATTTCGTCGGTCCGATCCAGCACGACGCCAACATCATCCACTCCAAGGTGCCGATCCGCTCGATCGACGATTTCCGCGGCCGCAAGATGCGCCTGCCCGGCGGCATGGTCGCCGAGGTCTTCCAGGCTCTCGGCGCGAAGACGACCGTGCTCCCCGGCTCCGAGATCTTCCCCGCGCTTGAAAAGGGCACGATCGACGTCGCCGACTATACTGGTCCCGCGGTCAACTACGCCCTCGGCTTCAGCCAGGTCACCGACTACATCTCCATGGGCCCTCCGGGCTTCATGTCGCTCTACCAGCCGGTCGATCTGATGGATCTGACCGTCGGCATGGACGCCTGGAATGCGCTTTCCGACGAGATGAAGCAGTTCGTCGAAATGGAGACGCATGTCTATTCCGACATGCACCATGCCGCGATCCAGAAGGCGAACCAGGAAGCCTGGAAGCAGTTCGAGGCCGACGGCACCGAGGTCACGCGCCTCACCCAGGACGACGTCGCCCTGATGACCGAAGTGGCGGTGCCGATCTGGTACAACTGGGCCAACAAGGATCCGAATGCCGCGCGGGTCTTCCAGATCCAGCTCGACTACATGACGTCCGGTTCCCTCGGATACGTCGATCCGTTCCTGCTCGAGGGCCTGGAACTGACCAACCTCTAGATTCGACTTTGCGGACAAGGGCACCGCAAGATGCGCGCCGGGCTCAACCCGGCGCGCATTCACTTGGCCCGCATGCACGCGTTTGGCGCTTGAAGTACCTTCCCGCTCAGCCAGGACAAATCCCATGCCAAGCTTGACGTTCGTACTGCCGCATTGGCTGTACTGGACGACGCTTGTCGTCTTTCCGATCGTCGCCATGATCATGGCCCGGCGTTCGAAACGAGACGGCGAGCGCCTCTATTCCCTTCCGCTTGCCTATTTCATCCTGATCACAGGCGGGATTCTGGGCCTGCATCGCTTCTACCTGAAGAGCGTCAAATGGGGACTGCTGTTCCTGCCGCTCTTCGCCGCGATCCTCTATGCCAACGCGCATCAGCGTGACGCGAGAGAAACCTATTCCAACGCGGCCAATATCGTTCGCGTCGCCACGGGCACGATCCAGCGCGAGGAGCCGCGCATTGCCCAGGCGGACGAATCGCTGGCTGAACTTCGCGCCGAGGTCGAGGCCGCCGAGGAAGGCTCGTTCTCCCAACGCGCGGCCGAACGTCGACTGCAGCGGGAGGAGCGGCGCCTCGAAACCTCGCGCACCCGGCTCGAACAGGCCCGCACCGACCTTGCCGAACAGCAGGCGATCGCCGACTCCGCCGGTGAAGACCGCCGCTTCTGGGAGATCGTCGCGTTCGTCTGTTTTGCCGCGATCCTCGCCCTGATTGTTCTGGACGCGATCCTGATGCCCTTCCTCGTCAGGAAGGCCAATCGCAACATCGATCCGGCCGAGGACGCAAAAGACAATGCGCCAGAAGTCAGCGAGCACGACAGGGACCGTGCCAATGTCTCGCGGGGCTGGACGGGCTGGATCGACAATTTGAGCTTCTACACCGGCGAGTTCGTCTCCTACTGGGCCGTCATCGCCGTCTTCGTCTATTATTACGAAGTCGTCGCCCGCTATGTCTTCAACTCCCCGACCAACTGGGCCCATGAAGGCATGTATCTCATGTTCGGGATGCAGTACCTGATCATGGGTGCCTATGCGATGCTGTGCGAGAGCCATGTCCGGGTCGACATCTTCTACGCACCCCTTTCGCCACGCCGCAAGGCGATCGCCGACATCCTGACCTCGGTGTTCTTCTTCATCTTCGCCGGTGTGCTGCTGGTCACCGGCTGGATCTTCGCGGCCGACGCGACGCGCGTGAACGAGGTGTCCTTCACCGAATGGCAACTCGCCTACTGGCCGTTCAAATGGGCGATCGTCGTCGGCGCCATCCTTCTCATTCTTCAAGGCATCGCCAAGCTCGGCCAGGATTTCCGCACCCTGGCGACCGGCGAGCCGCGCGTGCCCGGAAAGGCCTGATCCATGGGTCTCGAAATCGAAATCGGTTGGCTCACGCTGATCATGTTCGGCAGTCTGCTGGCCCTGCTCATGGCCGGCCTGCCGCTCGCCTTCGTCACCGGCGGTCTTGCCTGCGTCTTCCTGTTCATCCTGGGCGACTGGCAGACGCTGAACATCGTGCCGTCGCGCATTTTCCCGCTGATGACCAACTATCAGCTCTCGGCGATCCCGCTGTTCATCTTCATGGCGGCGATGCTGGAGCGGGCCGGCATCATCAACGACATGTTCGACGTCATCTACAAGGTGCTCGGCGGCGTGAAGGGTGGGCTCGCAGCGGCGACGATCATCGCCTCGACGGTGCTCGCCGCCATGGTCGGCGTCATCGGCGCGGCGGTGGTCACCATGGGCATCATCGCCCTGCCGGCAATGCTGAAGCGCCACTACAATCCCGAGATCGCCATGGGCTCGATCATGGCGGGCGGCACGCTCGGCATTCTGATCCCGCCATCGATCCTGGCGATCATCTACGCCGTCGTCGCCGAACAGTCGGTGGGCGAACTGTTCATCGGCGCGGTCTTCCCCGGCCTGCTCCTGTCCGGCCTCTACGTCTTCTACGTGATCGCACGGTCCTACATCAATCCGGAGCTCGGCCCGCCCGCGCCGCCGGAGGAACGCATCTCCTTTGGCGAGAAGGTGCGGGTGATGTCGAAGATGTCGGCCCCCATCGCCCTGATCGTCGTCGTTCTCGGCGTGATCTTCTCCGGCGTCGCGACGCCGGTGGAAGCCGCCGGCATCGGCACCTTCGGCGCCTTCATCGTCGCGGCGATCCACCGCAAGCTCGACTGGCCGACCGTCCAGGGTGCCTGCCTGACGACCCTCAAGGCCACGGCCATGGTCATCTGGATCATGTTCGGCGCGACGATCTTCGTCGGTCTTTACGTGCTCGAGGGCGGCCAGCAGTTCGTCGCCGGCGCGATGCAGGGCATGGGCCTCGGCCCCTGGGGCATCCTGATCCTGATGCAGATCATCCTGGTCTTCCTCGGCATGTTCCTCGACTGGGTGGGTATCCTGCTCCTGTGCGTTCCGATCTTCGTGCCCATCATCAAGGGTCTCGGCGCGGCGGCCTTCGGGCTCGAGAGCGGCGACGATCTGGTGCTCTGGTTCGGCGTGCTCTACCTCGTCAACATGCAGATGAGCTTCCTGTCGCCGCCCTTCGGCTACGCCCTGTTCTATCTGCGCGGCGTCGCCCCACCGGAAATCCCGATGACCCGTATCTTCAAGGCGGCGATTCCCTTTCTTCTGATCCAGCTGACCGGCCTTGTCCTCTGCATGGTCTTTCCGGAGATCATCACCTGGCTGCCGGACGTGGTCTACGGATAACGGGAGCGGGATCGCACGGCCGTGAAGCGCTCTGTCTTGGGGCTACGCTTCATCTGCTGAGATACAAGAACGGCCCTGTCGCGGATTAGGCGGCAGGGCATTTCTATTTGGGACGAAGGCCACGAGCACTTCAGCTCGGCTCACAGTCGTCATCCACGGATGTTTGAGAATGGCAGAGCTTGTGACATTCGCGCGAGGACAGCGTTTGCGCGGAATTTAGCTGGGGGCCAGCCCGGCTTCGAGGCGATCAGCGGTCGGCGACACCGTTGTCGAGCAAGTCCTCCACGAACCAGGCGGCGAACTGCGCCCGGCCGGTAACGCCGGCCTTGCTATAGATCCGGGTGAGTTGCGCACGGACCGTGCTGGGCACGGCACCGCGGATCTCGGCGATCTCGGCCGGGTCGAGACCTTTCAGCGCCAGCAGCCCCACATCGCGTTCCGCGGGGGTCAGCTTCCAGGCTGCAAACTGATCGGCGATCACCCGCGAGAGGTCACCCCGAGCCGTTTCGATGGTTCGCTCCTGGGCACGGATACGCTCCAGCGTCTGGCGCAACTGCCATCCTGTCAGGAGAACGCCCGCGACGAGCGCGAGCGTGACGAGAGTTTCGACGATGGAATGAGACCCCAGCGGTTCGGTCAGAAGATCCGCCGCGGCGTCCGCCATGAAGAAGACCACCGCGACGCTCTGAAGCACCATGACCCCCGCAAGGGCCAGTTGCCCGTGCCTGTCTCGCGCTCGGGAACCCTCGGGCACGCTCACCCTATCTCCTTCCGCCTGCCACCATCCCGCGCACCAGGTTCCTGCCGAGCGCCCGGCTCTCGAGCGCGACGCCTGCAACATGAAGAAGAGCAAGAAACAGCATCAGATTGGCGGCCACTTCGTGCACCTCCTCGGCGACGTCGCCGCCACCTTCACGGCCTTCGCCGGTCTCCTCTTCGTCGACGAGCACGGACCAGTCGCCCGCTGCGACCGCGGCGTTTTCTTCCGCGATGGTGACCGGGCTCTTGCCGTCCGTCATGATTAGCCCCGTTGCCACGACTACGGCAAGGCATGCCCAAAGAGTATAGGCCATGAGCGCACCTGCCGGGTTGTGCGAAGGATACTCGCGGGGTCGGCCGCGGACGAGGTCGAACAGGTGGCTCATCGCCGCCCGGGGATCGGGCAGGAAGGCGGTGAAACGCGCCTCGCGCGGCCCGATCACGCCCCAGACGAGGCGCAGCGCCAGCGTGCCGAGCGCAATCCATCCAATCCAGACGTGGACGGTGCCGCCGGGCTCGATCAACAAGCCGTTGACGATGACTGCTGCGGCGATGGTCCAGTGGGTCACACGCACCACGGGATCCCAGGGTCGGGGACGAACGGGCGCCATGTCGGCGCCCGTGATCTGATCGGTGGACATGGCTCAGTCCTCGGCCTTCACCTTGGTGACGGCCCCGGACTTCGGGTCGATATAGACTTCCCAGAGCTTCGAATCCGAGCCGACGCACTTGGCCTCGATCTGGCCGTTCTCCGCTTCGAATTCGCGCACCTTGCAGCCCGCCTTTTCGAGCGCGGCAGTGGCGTCGGCCGGATTGGTGCCGACCACGTCGCCGACAGCGGGCATCGCCAGCGCCACGGCGGGTGTCAGGGTGAGGGCGAGAGCCGGAAGGAGGATTTTCATCATGTCGTGTCCTTTCTCGATGAGTGTGCGATCACGGCGACCGCAGGATCGAGATGACAGGCCGCGACGGCGGATACGATTGTCGTTCGGCTTATTCAGCGCCTCATAAGCGGATGCTTACGCGGTCGAAAGGGGTTCCGATCATGGCGGCGCGCGACCGCAGGATGCCTCTTGAGGGATCAGTGCGTGACCACCAGCGGCAACACTCTCCATCTGGCTTGCGACGATAAAGCGGGCATCCTCCGTAGCCGGGAACAGGATCGCGGCTATATCGAAGATCAAGCCCTCCGGCTCTCCAACCCCTTGCCGCAGACGGAAACGCGCACGACGCATGCTGGAATCCCTCTACGTCCTGATTCTCGTCGGGACGATCCTGATCGTCGTCGCCGCCTTTTCGAGCCTTCTGGCTTTTCGCTTCGGCGCGCCGCTGCTTCTGCTCTTCCTGTCGATCGGCCTGCTCGCCGGCGTCGACGGCATCGGCATCGATTTCGACAATGCCGGGCTCGCCTATTTCGTCGGAACGATCGCGCTCGCAATCATCCTGTTCGATTCCGGCTTCGGCACGCGGCTCAGCACGTTCAGACAGGCGGCCGTTCCGGCCATCACGCTTGCAACGGTCGGCGTCCTCTTGACCGCCGTCCTCTTTGGTCTCGCAGCCGTCTGGCTCCTCGGCCTCTCCTTGGTCGAAGGCCTACTCCTCGGCGCGATCGTCGGTTCGACGGATGCGGCGGCCGTCTTCTTTCTCCTGCGCGTCGGCGGCATCACCATTCGCGACCGCGTCCGGTCCCTGCTCGAAATCGAATCGGGGACCAACGACCCGATGGCGATCTTCCTGACGGTCGCGCTGGTGGAAGTGGCCGGCAGCGGTGCGGGTTTCGAGACCGTCGGTTTCGGCGTGGCGCTGGATCTTGTCCTGCAGATGGTGATCGGCCTTGTCGGTGGGCTCTGCGGTGGCCTGATGATCGCCGCCGCGATCAAGCGCCTCAATATCGATCAGGGGCTCTTGCCCATCATCACGCTCAGCCTCGCTCTCTGCGTCTTTGCCGCTGTCGGCGCCGTCGGCGGTTCGGGCTTTCTCGCCGTCTATGTGGCGGGTCTCTACGCGGGCAATTCCAAACTCGCCCGCGCGGCCTCGATCCGGCGCTTTCAGGACGGGCTGACCTGGCTCGCCCAGATCGTCATGTTCCTGATCCTCGGTCTTCTCGCGACGCCATCGCAATTTGCCGACATCATCTGGCCGTCACTCCTCCTAGCCGCCTTCCTGATCTTCGTCGCGCGGCCGGCGGCTATCTGGCTCTGCCTCCTACCCTTCGACTTTCAACGCCGCGAAATGGCTTTCGTCTCCTGGGTCGGACTGCGCGGCGCGGTCTCCATCCTGCTTGCCATCGTTCCCTTGATCGGTGGGCTCGAGGACTCCCGGCTCTTCTTCAATGCCGCCTTCATCATCGTGCTGACCTCGCTGCTCGTGCAGGGCTGGACGATCGCTAGCGTGGCCCGGCGGTTGGGGCTCGTGGTACCGCCGCGTACCGGCGCGATCGAGAAATACGAGCTGGAACTGCCGGGCACGCCCGATCACGAACTCCTCTCCTATCGCGTCGTGGAAGGTAGCCCTGTGGCACGCGGCGAGAGGGTTCCGCGCTGGGCACGGCCATCGCTCGTCATCCGCGACGGCCACTCCATGCGCTATCAATATGCCGGGCGGCTTCGGGCGGGAGACTATGTCTTTCTGTTCATCTCCCCGCGCTATCCGCCGCTGCTCGACAGGCTCTTCGCGCGGCCGACGGTGCTCGACCCGGACGACGCGGAATTCTTCGGCGAATTTTCCGTGGATCCCAGCGCGAAGGCGGCTGATCTTGCAAGCGCCTATGGCTTTCGGCTTCAGCCCGGCGAAGACAGGATGTCGATCTCCGAGATGATGATCACGCGGCTTGGCGGCGAAGCCGATTATGGCGACCGCGTTCCGGCGGCCCCGATCGAGTTGATCGTGCGCCAGACCGGGCTCGACGGGGCCGTCGTCGCGGCAGGCCTCTCGCTGGAGCCAGAAAGCGGACGAGGCGCCGCGATTCCCATGTTCTTCAACCGCCGCGATCTCAGGAGTCTTTTCGCCCGCCTTTTTCGGCGCGCGGGCAAGGAATCCTCATCATCGCGCTAAGAACGGTTGACTGGACGCATGGCCATGACACCGCTACGAGATCGCTGATGACAAGAGGGAGGGGCGCGCCGTCGCCGACGAAGCGTGTGCCGTTCGTCTCCGGAAGTTTCCGTCTCCCGGTCGTGTTGAAGGAGCCATGTCGTGACCGAGTTCAAGACCCTTGATGATGCCGACGTGACGGGCAAGCGCGTTCTGGTGCGCGTCGATCTCAACGTTCCGATGCGCGACGGGGTCGTCACGGATCGCACCCGGATCGAACGGATTCTGCCCACCATCCGCGAAATCGCCGAAAAGGGCGGCCGCGTGATCCTGCTCGCCCATTTTGGCCGTCCCAAGGGCAAGCCCAATCCGGAAATGTCGCTCGAACCCGTCGCTGGAGTCCTGAGCGAGATGCTCGGCCAGCCGGTGGGCTTTGCCGATGATTGCGTCGGGCCGGTTGCCGCCGGGATCGTGGAAGGTTTGAAGGACGGCAATGTCGTGCTTCTGGAGAATACCCGCTTCCACGCCGGCGAGGAGAAGAACGAGGAGGACTTCGTCACGGCCCTCGCCTCGCTCGGCGATGTCTTCGTCAATGACGCCTTCTCGGCCGCGCACCGCGCCCACGCCTCGACCGAGGGCCTGGCGCGCCACCTTCCCTCCTATGCCGGCCGGACCATGCAGGCCGAGCTCGAAGCGCTCGAAAAAGGGCTCGGCGCTCCGAAGCGGCCGGTCGTCGCGATCGTCGGCGGCGCGAAGGTCTCGACCAAGATCGACCTTCTGCAGAATCTCGTCTCGCGGGTCGACGCGCTCGTCATTGGCGGCGGCATGGCCAACACCTTTCTGGCTGCCCAGGGCGTCGCGGTGGGCAAGTCTCTCTGCGAGCATGATCTCGCCGAGACGGCACGCTCCATCCTCAAGGCCGCCGGAAAGACCGGCTGCGAGATCGTCCTGCCGACCGATGCGGTGATCGCGCGAGAATTCAAGGCCGGGGCGGCCAGTGAGACGGTGGACGTCAATTCCGTGCCCGAGGATGCGATGATCCTCGATGCCGGCCCGAAAAGCGTCGAAACCGTCATCGCCTGGCTCGACAAGGCGGAGACGCTGGTGTGGAACGGCCCGCTCGGCGCCTTCGAGATCGAACCCTTCGATGCAGCGACCATGGCCGCCGCTCGCCATGCGGCGATGCGCACCAAGGCCGGCAAGCTGATTTCCGTTGCCGGGGGTGGGGACACCGTGGCAGCATTGAACCAGGCCGGCGTCGCTGGCGACTTCACTTATGTTTCGACGGCAGGCGGCGCCTTTCTCGAATGGATGGAAGGCAAGGCCCTGCCCGGTGTCGAGGTGCTCAAGGCATGATCGCTCCCGAAACGCGGTTTTCCGGCCACCCGCCTGCCGGCTGGGGCGAGATCGACCCGGGAGGCCTTGCGGCCTCCTTCAAGACCGGCCTGATCTCCTGGCTGCTGTTCCCGGTCTATGTCTGGCAGGGCATCGCCACACGACGGCGTGTCGAACGCATGCGCCCTCCTGCAGGCGAGCCCTGGGGCTCCTTTGGCGCGCCGACGATCCGCGAGGCCGCCGTCAAGCTCCTGATCATCGGCGATTCTTCGGCGGCCGGTGTCGGCGTCGAGTCGATCGAGGACTCCCTCGGACCGCGGCTCGCGGAGCGCATCTATGCCATGACCGGCCTGTCGGTCTTCTGGCGGGCGGCCGGAGCCAATTCCGCCGTCTCGGCGGAGGTCCGCGACTTCGTCGTGCCGAACCTGGCCCGCGACGCTTTCACGCACATCGTTCTGATGATCGGCTCGAACGACGCCAAGAACTTCCACAGCGCCCGGCGCTTCAAGAAGGGCTTCGGCGGGTTGCTCTATGCCCTCAAGGCCAAATGGCCGGAAGCGCGTATCGTGTGGTCGCCGCCGGTGGATCTGAAGCGCGTACCGGCGCTGCCGCGCGGCCTCGGGCATGTTCTGGAACTCAGGGCCCGGATCGTACGCAAGATGGGGGCGCGCCTGTGCGCCGAACGCGGCGCCATCGTTGCGACCACCCTGCCCCGCGTCGAACCGGCCGGCTTTTCCCGCGACGGCTTCCACGCTTCGGTGGAGGGCTATGCGTATTATGCCAATCACCTGGTGAACTACGTTCTCGGTGACCGCCGACACGGGTCGAGCCACCCGTAAGGCGCAATTGGACGTCTCGGGAAGGGCGCAAACTGCGCCCTTTTCCCGCGCAAGCACTGTATGAGCCTCAAACGCAAATGGGACCGGCCTTGCGACCAGTCCCATCTCTCATCAAACCCGCATTCACGACCACCCGAGAGGGCGGTTGGGAGCTGGTTGGGCTTCGGCTCAGCGTCCGCCGCGGCGGCGCTTGTGGCCGAGGCCCATCTGCTTGGCGAGACGCGAACGCGCAGCGGCGTAGTTCGGCGCCACCATCGGGTACTCCGGCGAAAGATCCCACTTCTCACGATACTCTTCCGGCGTGAGATTGTAGTGGGTCATCAGGTGACGCTTCAGCGACTTGAACTTCTTCCCGTCCTCCAGACAGATGATGTAATCATCGGTCACCGACTTCTTGACGGGAACAGCCGGCTTCGGCTTTTCGGCCTGCGGCGCCGCCGGAGCCGTCGTCGTGCGGCCAAGCGCGCCGTAGACGTCGGAAATCAGGGCCGGAAGCTCTGACACGGGCAAAGAATTATTGCTCACGTAAGCCGCGACCACTTCTGCGGTCAATTCCATGAGCATTTCGTTGTTATCGATAGCTTCGATCTGGTCCAATTTTTCACCCGTTCATTCGAAAGTTGGCCACAAGAGCCCGCATTCCACTGGAAAACGTCGCATATCATGGTGGCGAGCCCGAGGACCTTACGATGGAGTAATATCTCCAATATCCTCGTTGGCTCTGTATTTATATTGATTTACTTGCTGTCAAGCCATTGAGCGCAGAATGCAAGAAAAAATATCAAAAAACGGTGGAAACAAGCATGTCGTTGCTGGCCGAACTTTCGATCAGAACCGGCTTTGCGCAGAACCGACTTGGCCGGAGAAATAGTCGGTAAATGTCTGACCATAATGTTTAAACAAGCGCCGCATGGCATGCTGGCGCGACCGATTACCGCGAGACTTTGCGAAATTTTTATGACCCCCGATATGGTGGAATCGGTCAAAGGCACGCAGCGACAACCATTTCAGCGAGAGATCACAAAACAAATCCAGCGCGAAGCATCGTGTTGATTGTAATTCTTTATCGCTGCAACTGCTTCAGCATCATCGCCTTGCCGGGTGTTTTCTCACCCCGGGCCGCATGTTTTGCTTCTCATCTGCAATGCGGAGCCCGTCCGCGTCGCCCGCGCTAGCAGGCTGCGGGCCTTGTCCCTTGAAATGACCCGCGCCCATGACGGAGCGGCGAGGTCAATCGGGGGCCATTCGGTGTTCGATGACTTGGGTGACAGAGCCTCGAGCGGCCTCTGCCTTGGCTTGGCGTCGATCCCGGGCGATCTTGCGACGTGCGCGCATCGGCCGCGTTGGCGGTGCTCATGAAGGAGTTGGATCCCCCCGGTAAAGACGCCGGCATCGGTCGAAGAAGACGCGGCCCGCTTCAGGCCAGACAGCGGCTCGGGAGACCTCAGGAAAAACAAAGACCCGGAAGGCGATCGCCTTCCGGGTCCCAAGCTTTGTGCTATTGATGCTGGCAGATCGTCCGGCCTAGCGGGCGATCTTCACCGTCGGCAGGAAGGTCACAGCCGAACCGGCGAAGCGATCGGTCGCGGCATCAGACTCGGCAACGGTGAAGCCCTTGGCGATCAGAACCTGCGGCAGGTTGCCGACCAGGCGTCCGGCGGACGGCTCGACCGAGCGGATCTTTTCGACGCGCTTGTCCTGCTCCTGCACCAGCGAGGCAAGCTGGATGCGCGAGGCAATGACTTCCTGCGGATCGATCGTCTTCGGGGCGGGTTTGGCGGCCCGGCCGACCGCGTCCTGCAGGACACGACCACCCTTGCCGCTGAAGCCGGCGCCCTGTTTGTCGGACGCGAGGGCCGCAGCACGGACCAGCGTCTCGGACGAGCGCTTCGGCTCGGCCTTGCGACCGAAGGAGGCCGCCATCATGCCCGCGGGAACGGCGCGTTCCTGGCCAACCTTCTTCGCATCGCGCGGCTCGGGGCGATCCTGCGGCAGGACGGCCGCAACATTCCGCTCCTGGCGCGAGGCAAGCGCGCTGAGGGCTGCGACAGCCTGCTCAGCCTTCTCGGCCTTCGGCTCGCTCTTCTTGAGAATGCTGTCGAAGTTCGGCCGATCTGTCGGCGTCGGAACGGCATAAGCAAGCTGACCGGCGACGGCGCTCTGATCGTCATTCTTCTCGGCAGCAGCCACCAGCGCACCCACTTCGTCGCTTGCGACCTGCGGTTCACCGCGAGACGGTGCGAAGGTCGGCACGGGAATGCGGGCCGGATCGAGCGATGCGACCACCGTCTGCTCAGGCTCAGGCTTCTGCGAAACCGCAGACGGACCAGTGTCGAAACGATCCGGGACGGCCACGGCTACACCGGCCGGAAGATCCCGCGAAGGCCGCGGGGTCGGCACGACGGCCGCGACTTGGACCGGAGCCTCGCGGCGCGCCGGGGCGGCCCGGGCGGGTGCCGCGGTATCGGCATTGTCCTCGGCCTCGTCCTCACCGCCGCCAAACAGCATGGCGATCAGCGACTTGCCGCCGCCGGAAGACGACGAAGAAGCGTTCGCGACCTGGATCTCGGACCGGCTCCGCCGCGCCTTGTAGGAGGCCAGCGCCTGCTGGTAGCCCGGAAGCGGCTTGCCGTCGGAGGGAACGTGAACGGTCCCGCCTTTCGGGAAGACGGCGACCAATTCCTTGCGGCTCATCCGCGGCCAGTGGCGGGCGTTGCCCACGTCAAAGTGCACGAAAGGCGAACCCGAGCGCGGATAGTAGCCGACGCCGCCGACCTGCATCTTCAGGCCGATCTCGCGCATCTTCTTCAGCGGCACATCCGGGATATAGAAGTCGAGGGCGCGGCCGAGCGTATGCTGGCTCTTCTTGGCGACGCCCGAGGAGCGCGAGCGCAGCATCTTGTTGGTCGCCGGAGAGCGATAGCCGCAGATGACGTGAATGTAGTCGTTCGAGCCGGACTGGCGGTAGGCCTCCCAGATCAGATCCAGAAGCCGGGTGTCCATCTCGACCGACTTGCCCTTGCGCCAGTCGCGCATGAACCAGTTGATCTTCTTCAACTCGCTCGCGTCATAGCGCCCGTTCCGCTTGTAGTCGAACGAGGCTTTTTCGCGCGTGTGGAGATTGTAGAATTTGAGCGTTCGCGTCGCGGCATCTGCCGTTGTGGCAACGGCACCGAGCAGCACGACAGTCACGGCCATGGTCACGAAGCGCAGAGCCAAGCGCCCAGCGCCGCCAGTTCGTCCGAACATGCGGCTTCCCCCTTCGAATATGATCCACGCCCGCGTTGTCCCCCGGGGCGCCGTTCCGATGAACGTCTTACTTCCCGACAATCAGCTTGACCAGAACTGCGGCATGAAGATGACAGCGACGTACATTTCGAACGCAATCTGGCGAAAATTCGTTAATGATGCATTAAGGCTATTGCTTCATAAACACGACTGACGGTCGTGATTCGTCGAGCGGACTCATAACGTTAGGGCGTCCTGAGGTGTCCGAGCAGGAATTGTGTGAAAGGGGGCGTCTCCGCCCCTTCCCTCGACAGATCATCCCGGAAAATCGATCTTTTTCCGAAGAAAGGCGTACATGCCTTCCAGCGATCGCGTGGACGCTTTGGTGGGGAAGGCCTCGAAGACGTGCGCCCCACCATTGGTGATCGCGAGATCCGCGGAATTGCCGCTGGCGACCCAACGCGAGGCCATGAACAACGTGTCGTCTAGGAGAAGATCACAGCTCCCGCAGCTGAAGCGCGCCGGCGGCAGATCGTGGAGTGATGCATAGAGCGGCGAAACCTGCGGATCCTTGAGATGATAGTGGTCCGGCACGAAACGCAGGATGAATTCCTTGATGTCTTCGGCGTTGAGGACCAGCCGCTCTTCCGGCGCGCTGCGCACGCTCGGGGTCAGCGAGAGATCATAGCAGCCGGCAACGAGATTGGCCGCGCCGAAGGGGCGCAGCTTGTACTCGTCCCGCAAGCGGATCAGCGTCAGCACTGCAAGATGCGCCCCAGCGGACTCCCCTCCGATCGCCAGGAACCCTCGCGGAACGTCAAGATTGCCGTTCGCCAGGGCCAGCGCCACATCCGTGCAATCGTCCGGAGCGGCGGGAAAGGGATGCTCCGGCGCCAGGCGATAGTCGACCGAAACGACGGTCAGGCCGGTGGCATCCGCCAGCTTGCGCAGGGCGGGGTCGCCCTCGTCGCAGCGGCCGAAGACCCAGCCGCCCCCGTGAAAATGCAGGTAGGTTCCCCGCGTCGCACCATCGGAGGGCCTGAGGATCCGGATCGGGATCTCGCGACCCGCCGATCCGTAGTGCACCGCTGTTTCCGCCGCCTTGTCGCGCGGCGCATAGGGGAAGATGCCGTTTCCCTCCCGGCGCACCTGTCGAACCTTGTCGATCGGCAGAGACCATGGGTCAGGCCTTTGCTTGTGCTCCTGCCGGATGGAATCGTTCAGCGCGACCAGTTCGGGGTCTCTGCCTTCCGGGTCGAAATCCGCCGCGTCGATCTGAAGTCGCGCCTTTGCCATGCCGATCGTCCTGCCGATAGTATTTCTGTTGGCAATCTAAGCTAGGCGCCGATGCCGTTCGTTGTAGAGCGGAACGACCACCCGGCGCTGCGCCGGTTTCGGAAACGAGATGAAACGACGAAGGTTCACGGCGGGATCGAATCGCTCCGGTCCCGGGTCCGGTGGCCGGGACCTTCAGGCGACGGACGTCGCGCCGCCGCCCATTTTGCGACCGCAGCTCTGGAGAAAGGCATACGACGCGATCGGTGGCGGCCAAGGCGCTCAGCCACCGCTATTGGCGTTTCGCCAGGCATTGATCGCCTGCTGCGTGCCAGGTCCCAGGATGCCGTCGCTGTTGCCGGTGTAGAAGCCTTCGCTTCTCAGATAGTCCTGAATGGCCGCGCGGATCGGCTGATCGAAGATCTGGCCGCCGCCGGCGACGAGCAGCTCTTGCGCGTCGGCATAGCCGAGAGCCAGCCCCTTCATCATGTTGCGGGCGGCATCAAGCGGGGTGGCCCCGGGCTCGCCGATCCCGAACGCGTCCATGAAGCCCACGTAGAAATGTCCACCCGGAACATCCTGTTCGGCTGCCTGACGGTAGAAGTCGTAGGCCTTGGCATAATCTTCCGGCACGCCCTGGCCGCTGTATTCCATCTTGCCGAGTTCGACCAAGGCTTCGGGCACGCCGAATTCGGCGGCCTCCTGGAACAGCTGGTAGGCACCGGGATAGTCTTGGGGAAGATTCGCGCCGTTCACCTTCTCGATGCCGAGAAAGTATTTCGAAAAGCCGTTTCCGGCCGCGCTCGACTTCTGCAACTGCTCGATCGCCTTTTCGACATCGGCCTCGACGCCGCGACCGTCATAATAGGCCAGTGCAAGCTCGTACTGGGCGACGGACTGACCGGCATCGGCCGCCTCGCGATAAAGCCGCGCGGCCTCGTCGTCCCGGCCCGCCGCCTGATAGGCGCGGCCCAACTGGAAGGTGATCCGCGCATCGTCGGGCACAAGTCGGTGCGCGGCTTCACAGGCGGGGATCGCCCTTTCGTAATCGATATCCTCGGGCGCCTTTACCCCGGCCACATTGCTCGGCTTGGTCGGATCGTCGGAATCGGCGGCCAGTTGGTCGCACTGGGCGACGACCGACGCGGTAGCCCCGCCTGCCGAGGGTTCAGGCACATTGCTTGCCCCTGGCTCTTCGGGCGCAGTCAGGAGAGGCACCGGATCGACCGGCGGGGGTTCCGATCCGCCCGCCGGTGCACCATCATTCGAAGGCAGGGCCGCCAGAAGAAGCGATTCCGGTGCGCCGCCATTCACCGAGACGGCCGGGCGAAGCACCGACGCCTGGGCAACCGGGTCCGGCGATCCCAGCCATTGAAACGCCGACGATACGATGGGGACCGGCTGTTCCGGATTGACCGAAAGGGCGAGTGATTGGGGTGCAGCCAGGAAAGTACGCAGCGCCGCGGCGACGTTTTCCGCCAGATCGAGATTGCCGGTGGCATCGCGGATCGCGTCGCGCGCCGCAGTCGGGATCGCCGCGGCAAAGAGTGGCTTGTCGATATTCTGGGTCTGCGCCACGAAAGTCAGAAGCTTGTCGACGAGCGTCTCGTTGGTGAAAGAGAGTTCGGCCCGTTCGAGCCCCGCCTGAAGGCCGAGCAACGCCGCCGGATTCTTCGCGTCGAGTATCGTCTCAATGTCGCTCGGGGTGACGTTCGCCAGATCGACCGAAAAGATCAGCCTCCCCTCGTCAGAGACCTCGAGCACCTTCCGCACCTGCATCGTGTTCGCGGCGGGATCGCGCTGCATCATGGCGGTGAAGGTGAAGTCGAAGAAGTCGTCGCCGAACGGCGCCAGGGTGGTGACACTGTCGCCCGAGAGCCTCGCCATCTGCTCTGGCGTGAACACCAGATTTCGGACCGTGAAGACCCCGCTCGTGGGGAGATCGCCGGGTGCGCCTTCGCTGGAAAGCTGGATGGCATCGATCTTCAGGATCTCGCCCGCCGGGTCGAAACCGACGATCGAAGCGATGTCGAAACCCGTCATGGTGATGGGCACCAGCCCGGCCGCTTCAGACCCCGGCGCCGGCAGCCGGGGGCTGAGGATCGAGGCCGACTCGATCGTTGCCACCCGGTCGTCGGGTCCATTGTTGGTGACCGCGCGGATGCTGCCCTCGCTCATGAAGACCGACGAGGCCACGAAGGTCCCGTCCGCCTCGATCTCCGGCTTCAAGACGACCGTCGTCGGGAAGGTGATGCCGCTCCATTCGGGCGTACCATCATCCTTCGTCAGCCGCAGATTGGTGATGAACAGGTCGCCGCGGTTGAGATTGGCGGAATCGTAGCGCACCCGAGGTGCGCTTGGCCCTCCACCGTCCTGCAGCGCGTTCAGCCGATCGACGAAAGTGTCGGCGAGCACCTTCGCCTCGCCGCTGGCCGGCGCGGTCGGGTCCTCGGGAGAAGCGATGTCGCTGGGTCCGTCCGCAGAAGATGCATCCGGATCCGGAATCGGGACGGGTTGTGGCTGCGTGTCGGTGGTCTCGGCCGCTTCGTCGGGGTCGCTGGAGAAGGGATCCTCCGCCACGTCCGGCCGTGAATCGTCCTGACCGGCTTGGTCGACGGGTCCGGCATCGGGAATT
Organism: Jiella marina; assembly: GCF_024359545.1. Taxonomy (GTDB): domain Bacteria; phylum Pseudomonadota; class Alphaproteobacteria; order Rhizobiales; family Rhizobiaceae; genus Jiella. The sequence continues at coordinate 53,192 of NZ_JAKQZG010000004.1, read as the reverse complement.
GGCGGTGGCACGGGTGCAGCGGGCGGAAGCGCGGGATCGGCTGTCTCGACCCCATCGGCCGCGAAAGGATCGGGAAAGTCTTCGGCCGGTCCGGGAGCCGGAGCCTGGGCCGCATCGGGAACAGGATCAGGGATCGGGCTGACCGTTTCGCGCGGCTGCTCGGCAGGAGCTGGGAGAGGCTCCGGCGCCGCGCCCGCAGCCTGTCCCATCAGGATGCGCGCGAATTCCGCGTAGGGGCACGCCCCGAAGGCGTCGATATGGGCCTGAAAGGCAGCCGGCGTGCCGATCTCCCGGGCGATTTTGAAGTGATCCTTCGCTTCCGCGCAATTGGCGGTGGCCTGGGCCAGGCGGGTCTGCGCCCCGGCCGGCGGCACCAGCAGAAAGGCGCCGGCCACCGAAAGCGTGGCGAAACGGCGAAGGCGCGAAGGAATCGTCATCGGTTCAGGCCTCGGGCAGCGATTTCCACCTTGTTGGACGCTCGGACAACGATGTTCGCCGGTATTCCGGCGCATGATCGCCTCATGCGACGTCCAATCAAGTCTTTGATGAGGAATACCTTGCCGGGGGTGAACCGACAAGGGACTTCCTTTACGTCAACGAATCGTGCAGGCGCCGCCGCGCACCCCGGGCCGACCAAGTCCCCCGGACATGCGGGCGCGCGACTCCACAGGCATCTCCGCCCGCTATTCGAGGATGATGTGCGGAACGAAGCGGGAGAGATTGCGGGTGATCGCCGAGCGGTCCTCGCGCATGCCGAGCCCGCAGGCCCGGTCTCCGACAACCCAGGAGCCGAGTACGGCATAGGCGCCCTCGGCCTGAAAGAGTTCGGTCCAGCCCTGCACGACGTAGCCCTCGCTGCCGTAGGAGCCTTCCGTCGTCTCGACCACCTTCCCATCCTTCACCACCTCGACATTCTCGCCCTCGCGCGAGAACAGCGGCTTGCGCACGGCATCGCGCAGCGTGGCGGCCTGGGGATCGTCGGCGAAATAGGACGGCAGCAAATTGGGATGCCCCGCATAGCGGTCCCAGAGGAGCGGCAGGATGCCCTTGTTCGACAGGAGCGTCTTCCAGGGCGGCTCGACGATCATCGCCCCGGCGGTCGAAAGATGCTTGGCGAAGGGTTCGCGCAGCATGTCTTCCCAAGGGTAGAGCTTGAAGAGGAGATCGATGACGCGGTCCTCGGTGTCGGTGAAACGGCCCTCGGCATCGACCCCGATATCGCGGATGTCGAGCATGGTGGTGCGGTGGCCGGCCTGGACCGCGCAATCCATCAGATAGGCCGCCGTGCCGCGATCCTCGTCGCTTTCCGTCCAGCAGGCGAAATGGAAGATCGGCTCCTTCGGGAAAGCGCCGAACGCCTCGACCAGGGTCTCCTGAATCGAATTGTACTGGTCGGCATCCTCGGGCAGCGCCCCGCGGGCGACGTTGTCGGTCAGCCAGTTATACTGGAAATAGGCCGCCTCGAAGATCGAGGTCGGCGTGTCGGCATTGTATTCGAGAAGTTTCGCCGGCCCCGTACCGTCATAGGCGAGGTCGAAGCGGCCGTAGAGATGCCGGTCGCCCCGGCGCCAGGATTCGGCGACGAGATCGCGCATGTCCTCCGGCACCTGTAGGCGCTCGAGCAATTTCTCGTCGCGGACGATGTCGCCGATCAGATCCATGCACATGTCGTGCAGGTCCTGGGACGGGCCCTCGATCGCCTCCTCGACTTCGGCGAGCGAGAAGACGAAAGCCGCATCGTCCACCCAATAGGGCTCGCCATACATTTCGTGGAAGCCGAAGCCGACGGCTTCGGCCGCCTCCCGCCAGTTCTCCCGCTCGGGCAGCGCGATGCGTTTCACGCTGCCCTCGCCGGGTCGACCGAGCGATGACGGACGGCCTCACCCACCGAAAAAGCCTCGCGAGGAGGAACGGCCGCCGAAGCCAGACCGCGAGACCGTGCGTGTATTGACGTTGACCGGCCGGGTGACCGACTGACCATCCCGGATCGTGCTGGTCACGGTGTTGCCTGTGCGCGTCCGGTAGACCGGCGTGTTCACATAGGAGGGACCGTAGCGATAGTCGCTCCGATAACGGCTGTAGCTGAGATTCGAGAGCGCCGAAGACAGGACATAGCCGGTCATGAAGGGAACGAAGAAACCCCCGCCGCCTTGCTGGCCGACGGCGCTGCCGCCGCTCTCGAAGCAGCGGCCCTCGCCATATTCGGCCTCGCAGGCCTCCATGGCGTCGTATTTCGGCGCGCTCTGCAGATGGGTCTGCAGGGCCTGCTGATACTCGGCCTCGCAGATCTGCGTGTCGATGCCGGATTCGGCACATTGCTGCGGCGTGCTGAAGAGCACCTCACGCGGTTCTTCGTCGCCGCAGCCCGACAGCACCAGCCCCGTCGCGGCGATCGTGCCGAGCGTCAGGATCGGCGGGCTCTTTCGGGTAAAACGTCTGCGCATCCTCGCCTCCCTCAATAGGTCATGCAGGCGGCGTTGAGAATGCCGACCGACAGGGCGATGCCGGCACCCCAGATGCCGGCCGCGATCTCGCCGTCGGTAATGCGCTCATGCAGCCGCGTCATCGTCTTCGAGGCGACGAAGAAAGCGAGAATCTGAGCGAGAGCCCCGATGACCGCCCAGATCAGGAAGTCGACCAGACTGACGGAATTGGCCGCCGCCGAAGACAGAGGCAGCGAGAAGCCCAGGATCGCGCCGAGAAAGGCGACGACCGCCGCGGGATTGCCCGCCCGGATCAGGGTGATTTCCTTGTGCGGCGTCAGGGCCGTGTAGACCCAGGTGAACAGGCCGTAGAGCACCAGCCCGAAGACGAAATAGGCAAGAAAGGCCGGAAGGCCCGCGACATAACCGAACATGAATTCCCTCACTTTATCAGCGGGAGCGAACGTGTCGCGCCCTCTTGATTTCGCCCCGGTTTCGGCCGCGCCCAATGGACGAGGCCCGCAACATCAAACGCGCTTTACATCCGCAGGAGATAGTCCGTATCCGAGCAGGAATTCCACCGAACCGCCCTGGCGCCTTGCGCCCTCGGCGAGATCACGTTCGATATTGATCAAAAGCATCTCCTGCGCCTGACCCAGCGGCCGCGCATACAGCATGCAGGTCTGATGGATCGCCCGGATGCGGCGGCCGTCGTCAACATCCTCGACGAATTCCACCAGATCGGCCCGCTCGTCACCCTCGCCCCAGAAGCGCTCGAACATAATCCCGTCGGCATCATAGGAGGGCTGGCCGATCAGGCCGTCGCGCCCGGTCCAGCGGTCCCATTCGGCGGAGCTCGCCGGAACCACGCTGTCCCAGGCCGAATAGATGCTGATATCGTCGACGGGATCGCCGGGCTTGCCAGTGGCCGACAGGGTCTGCAGCAGGCGGTCGTCCTCGTCGTAATAGCGCGAAAGGATGGTCTGGCCGTCGAGACGGGCCTCCCCATAGGCGACGACGATGAAATCGCCGCCCTCGGGCAGGTCCATGCCGGGAGAGGCGCCGGCCGTATCGGCGTGAAGCGCCAGAAGATCGATCTCCAGCGCGCCGCCGATCGCCACGCCCAGCGGCCCCCGTTCCTTCGGAAGCGGCGCGGCCTTGTCCTTGCCGCCGAAAGGCCAGGAAATCATGCGGTTTCCTTTCCGAACTTGCTCCAGGCGATGGCGCCGGGATCGAGGCGATGGTCGGCGATGTAGTAGAGGGAATCGCCGGCCGAAATCTCTGTCGAGTCCTCACAGTTGAGATCGACATTTCCATGGCGAGCCATGCCGACCAGCGTGACATTGTGACGACCGCGCATGGCGGTCAGCGCGTCCTTGTAGGAAAACGAGGCGGCATTTTGCGGCACGACCACCGAATAGGCGGTATCGTCTGTGTCGGCGGAAAGGAGCAGGTTTGCAACCTTTGCCGAGCCCGGATCGCGCGCGGCACGCACCATGAGCTCCGACGACATCGACGTCACCGTCTCGATTTTTGGATCCTGCCGACGCATGATGTCGGCCGTCGTCTCGAAGTCGAAATGAGCCACCACATGGCCGCTATCGCAGATAGCGGAGGCGACGAGCGCGGCCGCGAGCGTCTCGTCGTCATTGGCGCCGCGCACGATGATCGATCGGGCCGATCCGGCGCCGGCCCGTCTCAGCCCTTCCGGATCGGCGAGCCGTTCGACCCGCACATAGTCGATCGCGTCGGGCATCGGGTTCTGTTCCAGATCCTTGGCGAGCAGCACCGTAGGCGGCTCCCCCGTGCGGCGCTCAGCGGCAAGCAGTTCCAAGAGACGCCGCGTCGAGCCTTCATGCCAGCCCAGAACGATGTCATGGCCCGAGCGATCGTGATAATTGCCCAATCCCTTCATGCGGCCTCTCCACACATTGCTCACCGCCGACAGAAGCTTGCCCAGGACGGCGGTGAAGATTGCGATCGCCCCCGGCAGGACGATGAAGGATGCCAGCATCCGTCCCAGCGGGGTAGCGGGCGACAGGTCGCCATAGCCCACCGTCGTCGCCGTGACGATGTAGTAATAGACGAAGTCCACCGGGCTTCCGACCAGCCCGTCCTCACCGGCAAGCGCCAGTAGCAGCCAGCTCCCGGCCATGTGAAGCAGTGTGATCGCTACCACCGCCGACCAGGTGAGCTCGGCCAGAGCGACATACAAACGACGCAGAGTGCGTGAAAAAACCGGCACGCGGAACCCGATTCAAGCGAAACAAAGAGCGCCTTATGGAGCGCTACCTTACGTAAAGTCAACCATGAGGCGTTTCGACGGCGAATCCCTTTGGACAGGACTCCGCTCCTGATGTAGAACCCCACGACGATTCTTGGCAACCGAGGAACAACAAGTGGAACCGTGGAATCTTGCCAGTCTGACCGAACTCTTCGCTTCCGACCCGGAAGCGCTGGGGGATGTGGACGTGACCATCGTCGAGACCGGCGACGTCATCCGCGTCACCCTCAAGGAAAAGGGTGATCTCGACGTTCTCGTCACCGCCAGCGGGGACCAGGTGCTTGCCAGCGTCATCCTCGCCCCCGCCGACACCGTTCCCCGCCGGGACGAGTTCGAGCGGATGATCCTTTCCACTCACAAGCTTGTGCCTCTCTCGACCTTCGGCATCGTCACCATCGATGGCAAGGAGTGGTATGAACTGTTCGGCTCGCTGTCGGCGCGCTCGAGCGCCCATGCGATGGTGGAAGAGGTCGCGGTACTCGCCGCCAACGCGGTCGACGCGGCGGACATGATCGAGGAATGGAAGAACGGGGAATTCGGCGCATGAGTGTCTGGGGAAAACTGTTCACCGCCGTGCGCGGCGGCGTCAACGAGGCGGCGGAAGCGGCCGCCGACACACAGGCCCTGCGGATCCTCGATCAGGAGATTCGCGATGCCGAGCAGGCCTTGCGCCGGGCGCGCTCCGATCTCGCCGGCATCATGGCCTCCAACAAGTCGCTGTCGCGGCGGGTTGAGGAGGCCCGCGCCAAGGAGCGCAAGGATACCGAGAGCGCCAGGGCCGCCCTTCAGGCCGGCCGTGAGGATCTCGCCCGCGGCCTCGCCGACCGGATCGCCAAGACGCGAACCGAAGCGGCGCGCGACGAAGCGGAACTCGAGCGGCTCAATCAGCGCCAGCAGCAGATGATCAAGGCGGTTCAGGACACCGAGCAGCGCATCCAGCAGATGCGGCGCGAGGTCGAGAACGTGAAAGCCAACGAGTCCCTGATCAAGGCGCAGTCGGCCATCGCCACGACCCAGTCGGGCGTCAATTCCAAGCTCGGCAACGCCATGGATTCGCTGGAGCGCATCCGCAAGAAGCAGGAAATGACGCAGGGCCGTCTCGAAGCGGGTCAGGAACTGGCGGCGCTCGAATCCGGCTCGGATCTCGACCGTCAGCTTCTGGCAGCCGGGATCGGCGGCCAGTCGCAGTCGGCGGACGACGTTCTGGCGCAGATCATGGGCGGCAATTCCTCGCCCTCGATCGCGGGGCCGGGCGGTTCACCCGCCCTCGACAAGCCCAAGGATTCCTGATCGCCAGGCTGCAACATGCGGCTCGACAAGAGCCGACGTTCAACGCCTGAATCCCTGCACCCCGGCCCAACGGTCGGGGTGCTTCTTGTTTGGACCCTCGATTGCCTCCCCTCTCATCGCTTCTGACCGGCATCCTCCTGACGCTCACGGCGGGGACGGTCTTCGCCGTCCAGGATTCCCTCGGCAAATATCTGACCGGGCTGATGCCGGTCCTGCAGGTCATCTGGGGCCGCTACATGTTCCAGACGCTTCTGACCGGCGGCGTGCTCCTGGCCCGGCAGGGCCCCGGCTTTCTCAAGACCGCTCATCCGGTCTTGCAGGGCCTGCGCGGCGCGGCCCTCCTCGTCACCACCGGGCTGATGTATTCGGCCTTCTCGCAAGTCCCGCTCGCCGACGCCACGGCCGTCCTGTTCTTCACGCCGATCCTCATCACCGTGTTCTCTGTGCTCTTTCTGAAAGAGCGGATCGGCATTCACCGGATCGGCGCCGTGATCGGCGGCTTCATCGGCATGCTGGTGATCCTGCAGCCCGGCTTCTCGGCCATCGACCCGGCGCTGTTCCTGGCGGTCGCGGCGGCCTTCACCAATGTCGGCTATCTGATGCTGACGCGGCGACTGTCTGGCCGGGACGATTCGGCGGCGACCATGTTCAACACGTCGGCGCCGGGCACGATCGTCCTGACCCTGATCGTCATACCGATCTGGGAGACCCCGCAGCCGGTTCCCTTCGCTCTGATGGTGACCATCGGCTTTGTCGGCGCGTTCGGCCACTTCCTGCTGATCCGTGGGTTCTCCCACGCCCCGGCCTCGCTGCTGTCGCCCTTCCTCTACATCCAGGTGCTTGCCGCCAGCGTCCTGAGCGTCGTCGTCTTCGGCGATCCGCTGCGGCCGAGCACGGCGCTTGGGGCCGCGATCCTCGTTTTCTGCGGGCTCTACATCTGGTGGCGCGAGAACCACGGTCCCCGCGCCGTCGCCTGAGCGCGAGGCCCACCGTGCAGTCAGCGGTCGTCAGATCCGGAGCGCATCACCAGCCGAACGGGCGAAGGCCTCCGAGATATGGGCGAAGGAGCGCCGCGCCTCTTCCTGGGTTTCGTCGGTCTCGTCCGGCTCCAGCATGAAGACCAGGAAGGAACGCCCCGTCGCCATGTATTCGGTCTCGAAGTCGAAGGGCTCCAGTTCCTCGCGTTGCGGCAGATTGGTGTCGATGACGCAGCGCCAGCGGGTTCCGCCGGGGGCCGAGGGCAGCACGAAATTGACGACGTCGTCATGGGCATTGAGCACGATCAGCATCGTCGCATCGGTTCCCGGCCGCCGGATGCCCGTCGATTGCGCCCGACCGTCCAGGAGCAAGCCGAAGCAGCGCGCATCCTCGTCCGACCAGTCGCCGTCCTCGAATTCCTGACCGTCGGGCCGGATCCAGGCCACGTCCTTGACGCCGAGTTCCTCGTCATAGGTGCCGTGGAGAAACGTGCCGCGCCTCAGCATCGCCAGCGACTGGCGTAGCATGATCAGCTTCTGGACGAAGCGGGCCAGCGCCCGGCTTTCAGGCGTCACGTTCCAGTCCACCCAGCCGATTTCGTTATCCTGGGCATAGGCGTTGTTGTTGCCACCCTGGGTGCGGGCGAATTCGTCGCCGGCGAGGATCATCGGCGTGCCACGGGAGAAGAGGAGCGTGGCGAAGAAATTGCGCATCTGCCGGAAACGCGTTTCGACGATCTCCTTGTCCTTGGTCGGGCCTTCATGGCCGTAATTGTAGGACAGGTTGTGGTCGTGCCCGTCGCGGTTATCCTCGCCATTCGCCTCGTTGTGCTTGTCATTGTAGCTGACGAGATCGTGCAGGGTGAAACCGTCATGGGCGGTGATGAAGTTCACCGAAGCCCAGGGTTTGCGCCCCCGCTTGTCGAAGATCGCCGCCGAGGCGGAAATCTTGTCGGCGACCGTCGGCAGCATGCCGGAATCGCCCTTCCAATAGGCGCGGATCGTGTCGCGATAGCCGTCGTTCCATTCCGCCCAACCCGGCGGGAAGCGGCCGACCTGATAGCCGCCGGGCCCGCAATCCCACGGTTCGGCGATGAGCTTCGATTGCGACAGGAGCGGGTCCTGCATGCAGGCGTGGAGGAAGCTCGACTCCTCGGAAAAGCCGGTCGGCTCGCGGGCGAGGATGGTCGCCAGATCGAAGCGGAAACCATCGACGCGCATTTCGCCCGCCCAATAGCGCAGAGAATCGGTGACGAGTTGCATCACCCGCGGGTGACTGGTGTTGACGGTGTTCCCGGTGCCCGTGTCGTTGATGTAGTAGCGGGGCTCCTCGGGCATCAGCCGGTAATAGGTGGCGTTGTCGATGCCCTTCATCGACAGGGTCGGTCCGAGTTCGTTGCCTTCGGCCGTGTGGTTGTAGACGACGTCGAGGATCACCTCGAGCCCGGCATGGTGAAAGGCCGAGACGAGTTCCTTGAACTCGTTGATCGAGGAGGACGCCAGATAGCGCGGATCGGGTGCGAAGAACCCGATCGTGTTGTAGCCCCAGTAGTTCCGCAATCCCTTGTCGACGAGATAGCTGTCATCGACAAAGGCGTGGACGGGCATGAACTCGACGGAAGTAACGCCGAGGCTGCGGATATAGTCGATGACTTCGCTCGTCATCATCCCGGCGAATTTGCCCTTGTCCCGCTCCCCCACGGCCGGATGGCGCATGGTGAAGCCCTTCACATGGGTCTCGTAGAAGATCGTGCGGTCCCAGAAGACTTTCGGACGCCGTTCGTCGCCCCAGGTGAAGGCCGGGTCGACGACCCGGCATTTCGGCATGAAGGGGGCCGAGTCGCGCTCGTCGAAGGACAGATCCTTGTCCTTGTGGCCGATCGTGTAGCCAAACAGCGCATGATCCCACGTCAACTCGCCGATGAGCTGCTTGGCATAAGGGTCGATCAGAAGCTTGTTCGGGTTGAAGCGGTGTCCGGCATCGGGCTCGTAGGGTCCGTAGACACGATAGCCGTAGATCTGGCCGGGTCGCACATCGCGCATGTAGCCGTGGAAGATCTCGTCGGTGTATTCGGGCAGTTCGATCCGCTCGATCTCTTCCTTGCCATCGTAGTCGAAAAGGCAAAGCTCGACCTTGGTGGCGTTGGCCGAAAAGATCGCGAAATTGACGCCGATGCCGTCCCAGGTCGCCCCGAGGGGAAACGGTTGACCTTCGCGGATGCGCGAACGCTTGACGCCCGGCGCGGCGCGATGGCTCTGGGTGGTGTTCGGTGTGATGTGAACCGTCACGAAAATGCTCCGAAATAAGGCTTGAGGCAGAGTAAGCTTGGCCTGTGCCGCGAAGTTCCCCCGCGGCCGGATCAAATTTTGCAGCGCACATCAGGCGAGGGCCGCCCACCATCCGGCGAGGCGGCCTGCCGGGCTCGGCGGCCGGTCGGACGATGCCCCCGAGCCCGGCCGACGATGATGGTCAGATCGTCAGGATCGACGCGCCAGTCGTCTTCCGCCCTTCCAGATCGCGATGGGCCTGGGCCGCCTCGGCGAGCGGATAGGTCTGGCCGATCGTGATCTTCACAGCACCCGAGGCGATGACGTCGAACAGCGCCGCGGCCGACGCTTCCAGCTCTTCGCGATTGGTCACGTAGCCAAAGAGGCTCGGGCGCGTGCAGAAGAGCGAGCCCTTCTGGTTGAGGATAGCGGTGTCGATCGGATCGAGCTTGCCGGAGGATTGGCCGAAGGTCACCCAAAGTCCGCGCATCTTCAGACAGTCTAGGCTGCCGGGAAAGGTGTCCTTGCCGACGGAATCATAGACGACATGGCATTTCTCGCCATTCGTGATCCGCTTCACCTCCTCGACGAAGTCGGACTCACGATAATTGATGACGTGGTCGTAGCCATTCGCGAGGGCGAGGTCGCATTTTTCCTTGGAACCGGCGGTGCCAATGACAGTGGCACCGAGATGCTTTGCCCATTGGCCGGCAATCAAGCCGACGCCGCCGGCAGCCGCGTGAAACAAGAGCACCGTGTCCTTGGTCACCGGATAGGTCCGCCGGAGAAGATACTCCGCCGTCATGCCCTTCAGCATCGCCGCGGCCGCAGTTTCGAGTTCGACCGCGTCGGGAACCGCCACGGCCTTTTCGGCAGGTATGACGATCTTTTCCGCGTATGTGCCGGAGACGCCGTTATAGGCGACGCGATCGCCCGCTTTGAACAGCGTGACCCCCTCGCCGACTTCGGCCACCACGCCGGCCCCTTCCTTGCCGAGAACGAAGGGCATGGTCTCGGACTTGTAGAGCCCGGTCCGGAAATAGACATCGATGAAGTTGATGCCGGCCGCCTTCTGCTCGACCAGGATCTCGCCGGGTCCGGGGCGTCCGGGATCGTGGTCCTCGAAGGACATCATTTCCGGCCCGCCAGTCTCTTTCACGATGATCGCTTTGGTCATGGCTCTTTGTCTCTCCCTCTCGCTCTTGCTCTGCCGTCACGTGGAGCGGACGCCGCGCAGCCGGTCGAGAAGCTGCAACACGCCGCCGAGGCACAGGAGATAGAGCCCCGTGGCCACAAGTCCCCACCGAACCCAGGCCGAGACGTCGAAATCCTGGATCAGGACCAGCGCCCCCAGAACCGACCAGACGGCGACGATCGCGAGCGTGACCGGGCGCAGGATGCGCACACGCACGGGATGGACGAACTTGATCGGCAGGAAGGTCGCGGCCGAGCAGATCACCACGAGTGTGAAGGTTGCCCAGGCCGGAGGCTGAACCGCGAAGAGCGTGAAGACAACGAAGTTCCAGGCGACGGGGAAGCCACGGAAGAAATTGTCCTTCGTCTTCATGTTCGTGTCGGCATAGTAGATCGCGCTGGAGATCACGATCAGTGCCGCAGCCACGAAGGATGACGGACGGCCGATCATGCCGGAGAGATAGAGCGCGACGGCCGGGATCAGCGCATAGGTCGCATAATCGATGATCGAGTCGAGGAGATCGCCCGACCAGTTCGGCAACACGCCCTTGACGTTGACCTTGCGCGCCATGGGGCCGTCGATCCCGTCGACGAAGAGCGCGAGCCCCAGCCAGCCGAACATCGCTACCCATCGCTGCTCCGCGGCAGCGATCAGCGACAGAAAGGCCATGAAGGCGCCGCTGGCGGTCAGGAGATGGATCGCGAAGGCGCGCCACCGGTCGGCGCGGTCATATTGTTCAGGTACTTCGGACATGCCGGACTGTCGTTCCTCCGCGCCACGTGCTTTGCGTCTCAAGAGCGAACCGGCGATGCGACCATTCGTTCCGGTGGCCGATCGTTCGCACCATTGCCAAAGGCTGTAGCGGGCGTATCTGAGAAATCCAAGATCATACGGGCCTGAGCTGGGTCCAAACCCGGGCGCTGTCCCACGAATTCGGGAATGCTGTTGATGCAACGCAGGCAAATCGTCGTCGTCGGAGGTGGACTGGCGGGAACGGCAACGGCGCTCGGCTTTGCGGAAGCCGGTTTCGATACGCTTCTGGCGGCGCCCCCTGCCCCCGAAGACAAGCGCAGTTCGGCGATCCTCGGACGCTCGCTCGCCTTCCTTGCCGAACTCGGGATCATCGAGGCGCTTCAGGACCGGCAGGCGCCACTCGCCGTCATGCGGATCGTCGATGACACGGGCCGGCTATTCCGCGCGCCGACCGTGGAATTCCGGGCGAGCGAGATCGGCCTCACGGCCTTCGGCATCAACGCCCTCAACGCCGACCTTGCGGCAGCGCTCGGCGCGTGCACCGGGCGGTCCGACCGTCTCGAGATCCGGGAGTTGAAGGCCACCGACCTCACGCTTGAAGAAGACCGGGCCGTCGTCACGCTGGAGGATGGCACCGAGATCGGCGCGGATCTCGTCGTCGCGGCGGACGGCCGCCGCTCGCCGATGCGCGAGGCGGCCGGGATCAAGGCGAGGGAGTGGCGCTATCCGCAGACGGCAATCGTCCTGAATTTCGACCATACGATCGACCACAACGCCGTTTCGACGGAGTTTCACACCCGCACCGGGCCGTTCACCCAGGTGCCCCTGCCCGGCCGCCGGTCCTCGCTCGTCTGGGTGGAAGAGCCGAAGCTTGCCGAACTCTATATCGACCTCAAGCCTGAAAAGCTGGGACAGACCATTGCCGAGAAGATGCACTGGATCCTCGGCGACGTGACGATCGACGGGCCGATCGCCCGCTATCCGCTCGGCGGGGCAAAGGTCGAGCGGCTGACGGACCGGCGGCTCGCGCTCGTCGGCGAGGCGGGCCATGCCTTCCCGCCTATCGGGGCACAGGGGCTCAATCTCGGTCTGCGCGATGCTGAAGCCCTCATCCGGCTCGTTGGCGAAAGTCGCGACGACCCGGGTTCGCGGGTGACAATGCGCCGCTACGAAGCGGCCCGGCGGTCCGACATCTCCAGCCGGACGGCGGGCGTCGACATGCTCAACCGCTCGCTTCTCATGGACTTCCTCCCCGTTCAGGCGGCACGAAGCGGCGGGTTGACGGCGATGAGCCTGGTGCCGCCGCTCCGCCAGTTCGCCATGCGCGAAGGCCTGGTTCCCGGCGCCGGGCTGACTGGCCTGCCGCGCTCAGTTCGCAAATGGATTGGCGGGGACCACGCCGGTCGCGATCATGTAGAGTAGCAGCGTCACCGTCGCGACGGACATCACCGTCGTGACCAGCACCGTCGCCGAAGCCCGTTCGACCCAGACCTCGTATTGCTGCGCGATGACGAAGACGTTGGTCGCGGTGGGGAGGCTCGCGAGCAGCATGGCGCTGTTCACCCAGACCGGGTCGAAATCTCCGGCGACGCCCAGCGCCAGCCAGACGATCAGCGGATGCAGGACCAGCTTGATCGGGACGATGGTGAAGAGTTCCGGCGGGACACGCTTCAAGGGCCTCAGTGCCAGCGTGACCCCCATGGCAAACAGTGCGCACGGGGCGGCCGCGTTGGCGAGGAGTGAGAGGAAACTGTCGATTGGACCGGTAGGGTGGATCTCGAAGATCGCAGCGGCGACGCCGACGATCGTCGCGATGATGAACGGATGGGTGAAAATGCGCAGCAGGACCTGCTTCACCATCGCCCCCAGCGAGAGCTGCCCTCCTCCGCCGACGGCCATCATCAACGGTGCCATGATGAAATGCAGCGTGTTGTCGAAGCAGAAGATCAGGGCGACCGGAACGCCTGCGGCGGGACCGAACGCCGCCAGTGCGATGCCGGGTCCCATATAGCCGATATTGCCATAGGCTCCGCCGAGGCCTTGAATCAGGGCGGCGGGAATGCCGCTTCGGCGCACGAGGGCGATGGCAAAGCCGATGACGAAGATGACGAAGGTGGCGAGCGTCGTCGCGACGATGAAACCGACGCTCGCGAGTTCTTCGACCGGCGTCTTCGACAGAAGCTGGAAGAACAGCGCCGGCAGCGCGATGTAGATGATGAAGACGTTGAGCCAGGCGAGACCGCTGACCGGATGGTTGGCGATGCGGCCGGCACCAAAGCCGAGGGCGATCAAGGCGAAGAAGGGGGAAATCAGGCCGATGATCTCGATCATCGGGAAAAGCCCCGGATGCGTGATGTCATGTCTTTACGGCTGAGATGATTTCCCGCGCTTGCGCGCCGGATCGAAGATTGCGTAATGGCAATGCGTTAAGGGAGTCCCGCCGGCAATGCAAACAGCACGCTTCCATATCGGACAGATCGTCCGCCACCGAATGTTCCCGTTTCGCGGCGTGATCTTCGACGTCGATCCCGAGTTCGACAATACCGAGGAGTGGTACCAGTCGATCCCGGAAGAGGTGCGGCCGCGCAAGGATCAGCCCTATTATCATCTCTTCGCGGAAAACGCCGAGACCGAATACATCGCCTATGTCTCCGAGCAGAACCTCCTGCCGGATGATAGCGCCGCGCCGATCCGCCATCCGCAGGTGCCCGAGATCTTCGACGGGCCGGTCGACGGCATCTATCGTCTGAAGAGCGAACACCGGAACTGATCGCCCAGGCCGCAGGGCCTGCCGCACGGTCTGCGGACCATTTCCGATCGACTCGACCCATGTTCACAGGCGCCCCCCTCTGTCGCGCCCAGGTTGAAGGGGGCACGACAGAGGGGGGAACGAGTCGGAAATTATCAGGCCGCTTTTGCCAAGGCTGTGGTGCGCCCCCCCGAGGAGAGCACAAATCCGGAGATTTTCTCTCCCAGTATCCGCGACTGGTCCGCAAGGCTGCTCGTGGCAGCCGTCGATTGCTCGACCATCGCCGCATTCTGCTGAGTGACAATATCCATCTGCGCGATCGCCTGGTTGACCTCACCCAGTGCGACGGATTGAGAGCGAGCGGCCGACGCGATCGCATCCATATCCCCATGAACGGCGTCGACCTGCTCGAGGATACTCTTGAGCGCCTCGCTCGTCTTTTCCGACATGGCCACACCCTCCTCGACTTCGCCGACGGATCGAGCGATCAGTTCCTTGATCTCCCTGGCGGCATCGGCCGAGCGCTGGGCCAGTTCCCGCACCTCACTGGCGACGACCGCGAAGCCCTTTCCAGCCTCTCCGGCGCGGGCAGCCTCGACCCCCGCATTCAGCGCAAGCAGGTTCGTCTGAAAGGCCATCTCGTCGATCACGCTGACAAAGCGAGTGATCTCATCCGAAGATTGGGAAATAGCGTGTATCGCTGCGACGGTCTTGTCGACGATCGCGTTGGAATCGCGGGTATGGAGCGCGGTTTGACGGATGATGGAGCCTGCCGCATCAGCCCGGCGCGAGCTCTCGGTCACGGTATTGGAGACCTCGCTCAAGGCCGCAGCGGTCTCTTCGAGCGAAGCTGCCTGCTGCTCGGTCCGGCGTGACAGATCGTCCGCCGCCATCCGCAATTCGTCGGTATTGCCCCGAAGAGACGATGACACGTCCACTACGGCAGCGATGGCGTCCTCGAGCGCCGACAGGGAGCGGTTGAAGTCGGTGCGCAGCGGTTCGAAAATCGTCGCGAAGCGGGTTTCGATGCGGTAGCCCAGATTGCCCTCCGCCAGATGACCGAGCGCCGTGCCGAGTTCCTGAACCGCCAGCATCGAGGCTGCCTGGGTTTCGGCCCGATCAGCTTCGGTTGCAGCGCGTACGCGTTCACGTTCGGCAACACGCGCTGCCTCTTCCTCGCGTTCTCGCACCACCCGCTCCTCGGTCTGGACGATGAAGCCTTGAACCGCCCGGGCCATTTCGCCGATTTCGTCCTTGCGCGATCCGTCCACCCCGGCCATTTCGGTCTTGCCTTCGAGCAGGGCATTCATGGCGCCCGTCAAGGCCAGCAACGGACCGGTGATGCTTCGGGCCAGAACGAAAGTGATCGCCAG
Source organism: Jiella marina (assembly GCF_024359545.1). Taxonomy (GTDB): domain Bacteria; phylum Pseudomonadota; class Alphaproteobacteria; order Rhizobiales; family Rhizobiaceae; genus Jiella. Next base: position 37,880 of record NZ_JAKQZG010000004.1, on the reverse strand, counting down.
AACCGCCAGCGTGACCAGGGCGACGATCGCGGCAAGCTTGAGGAATTCCTCGTAACTTGCCTCACCCATAGCAACGGCTTTCGCGACGATCTGCTCGATGGTCTCCTTTCCCAGGTCGCGCAGAATCTCGATGCGCTGGGTGGTTACGCCAAACCACGCCTGCTGGTCGACGCCCGACAGGTCTGCCGCCAATCCCCTGCCCAGCAGCGATTCGCGAAGCGTCGTGACCTCGGCAGAAATCGGCCCCAACTGCTGATCGGCAGCCTGCGCCAACTCTTCGCCAACGCCGCGCTTGTAGAGATCGATCAACGCCTGTTCCTTGCCGGCGAGCTCGGACATGCGGAAATAGCTCCGCGGCGTGAACCCTCCGGCACCGATTGCACCAGCCCCCAGACCTCGCTCCTGCCCGGCAAATTCCTTCGCCATCAATAAAAGCGCATAGTCGGAAAGCGGCGCGGCGAGTTCTACCTCGTCGACGCCATGGTGAAGCGAGATCGCGAGACCTGCGAGGCCATCGATCAAGTCGGTGTAGAAATCGAAAGCTTCCGACCCACCAACCGCCAACACGTCGATCCGCTCCCGCATGCTGTCGAGCCCATCATGGGTCATCGGATCGATCTTTTCCATGAGGGGGCCGGCATACTGGTCGCCGACTTTGACGATCAGATGCTCGGCATGTTCGAAGGCCTCATGGGTCTCGTCGGACGCCTGCCGGGCCGTTCCCATGGCCTCGCCCATGCTGGTGCCGCGACTTCCGAGATAGCCGGCCGTCGTGCCACGTTCCACCTGAAGCGCATGCATGAAATCTCCGACGATCTCGATCTCACGCGTGGCGTCACGCAACTCGTACATGTGATGGTAATGGGTCCAGGAGGCGCGCAACTCCGCCTGCGCCACAAACACGAGAAGTGCTACGGGGAGGAGAAGGGTCGCTGCCAGCCGCAGACCGACGGGAGCATCTTTGAGGCGCATGTCCAGATCCCACACTTGGATGCAAAAGGAGTTCACAGGACTCCTGTGTGATCTGTGATTACTACGATTTGATTAAACGTCTTTAAGTTGCATATAAAACCGTAAGGGATTGATTTCACCAATGAAAATGGCAAGCTGAGGAGTTGGCGGAGCCGATCAGAGTTTAACGTGGTCGATGCGGTCAGCATCAGCGAAGAAGGACAGGGAATACCGGCGCCTTCTCATGGTGGAAACCGCCAACGCCGAAGGGCGGCGGCAGGTCGAAGCAAAGGAACGACAGAAATTCCGACCGCCCAAAGAAAAGCCCCGCGGCTTCCGATGAAGCCGCGGGGCTTGGTCATGCCACTTGGAGGCGGCGAGAAGCGCCTACTGTGCGGCGGCGTCGCCGGCGCTCTGCTTGGCCGCGTTCTGGGCGTCTTCGAACTTCTTGCGACGCTCTTCGGCCTGCTTCTGCAGGGCTTCGTTCAGCTCCTGCTGGCGCTGGGCGAGTTCCGGCTGGGCCTTCGGGGGACCCTCGAAAGCATCGGTGAAGCCCGAGAGCGTGATCGGGATCGGGTTGGGCTGACGCTGGAAATTGATCGACGTGACGACCATCTGCCCGCCGCGCTTCATGCTGTTCACCAAGGTGTCGGTCAGCTCCGCCTCGGCGATGCAGCGGTTCGGGAAGCAGACCGAATAATTCAGCGTCACCGGCTGGCCGCCGTCGATCTTGATCTGCACACCGGCCGGAATCACGCGACCCGTGGGTACGACAGCCTGGACAACCTTCTGATTGACCTTACCCTTCACATCGATGAGATTGATCGCGGTGATCAGCTGCCGGGTCTCGGCGATCAACGAATACTGAGTATTGCAGATCTCGTTCTCACCCTGATCCGTGCAGACCTTGAACCATTCGGTGGGCATGGCGCGCTGGTTGGCCTGCGCGTTCGGTGCATTCTGGGCGTGGGCAAAGGTGGCACCGGCGAGCAGCGTGGCTGTTCCCACGAGCAAGCCGGCAAGCTTCGACGGAGAAGCGCTCAACATCCGGTCTGGCACGGCCTGACATCCTTTCGGGGCGTTTGATGCAAGTTCGGGGGTTTCCTTAACGGTCCTGCACCTCTTTCGCAAATGCGGCCGTTTGAGGGCCCGCCGGCGCCTGGTGGGCTATCAGCGCATCTCAGGGGAAACCCATTGCATCCCAGTGGCTTGCCGGGAACAGGCCGCGGGCATCGGCGATGATGCATCTCCGCTACCTTCATGACCGCAAAGCGGCGCGGAAGGTTTTGACCCTGCCGCGCCGTCAGCATGGTTGGCGCGGCCGCTCAACTCCGCGAAGGAAAAATACCCTGGAGGGCGATGCACCACTGCATGGCGAGATAAGGCGAACGGAATTCCACCGGCATGTTCCCGCCCGACGGAGAAATGTCGACCGTGACCGAGCCGGCCGCCAGTGGCGTGTTCGGAGTCGCTCCCCGACCGCCGCGATAGATGTTCTGGCTTGGCGTCGCCAACACCGTACCAGCCGGGTCCGGCGTCGTAGCCGCATCCCCAGTACCGCTCAGCGTCGCTGTCGCGGTATGGGTGTGAACGGGCATATTCTGTTGCTGCAGGGAAAAGCTGGTTCGCCCACCCAGCTCTCCCAGGACGTAGGTTGGAAGCGCCGCTCCCGTGCCCACGCTGATCGGTGCTCGGCCCTGAAGATTGGGCAGCCCGAATGTCGTGCGACCGTCACCCCCATAATTGGTTCCAAGGAGTGAAAAGAGGGCGCTGTTCGAGGATATTGCCAGGAGTTGTCCATTCGCCGCAGCCCAGCCACGCGGGCAGAAGTTGTAGGGCACCAGCATCAATTCGCCGACGAAGGGTTCGAGCCCAGCAGAGGCCGGCTGAACTTGCAATGGCAAGAGGGACAGGACGCCGGCGCTCAGGGCTGCGAGCCGGCTGACGATGGATTTGGGCATGGACGTTCCTCCAGTCGAATTGACCAAACGTCAACACTATGCACGCAACCACACCGCAAGGGAATGCGATTCGAAACCAGTAGATTTGGCGGCAGAGGCAAAATAAATCGTCGGCAACAGCAGCCCGACAGCAATTGCGTTGGCCGTGGTGAGGAAAAAGGCCCGACTGAAGCACGGGAATTCGGAAGATCGCCGCAGCCTGTTGAAGCGACAATCAGCGCAGTCAGAGCTGACTTCATCTCCTGCCGCGCGCATCGCCTCGTTCGACGCGAGGGCGGTGCTCACCCATCAATGAATCGATCAGAACATCCGCCCGCCATTGGGCACGGCGTGACCCGGGCCGAGCAGCACGACCTCGCCGTCCTCGTCGGGAACGCCGAGCGTCAGCACTTCGGAGCGCATAGGCCCGATCTGGCGCGGTGGGAAGTTGACCACCGCCACGACCTGCCGGCCGACAAGATCTTCCGGATTATAGTGGACCGTGATCTGGGCCGAAGACTTCCTGACGCCAATCTCAGGCCCGAAATCGACCATGAGCTTGATCGCCGGCTTGCGGGCCTCGGGAAAGGGCGCCGCCTCGACGATGGTGCCGACGCGAATGTCGACCTTCATGAAGTCGTCAAAGCCGATCTCCGGCGCCCGCTCTTTGCCTGCAGCCACGCGTATCCCCTTCCTCTTGCCGTTCGGCAAATCAGCCTTTCGACAGTTCCTCGGCGCGATCGCGAGCTGCCCGGACCGTCTCTTCCATCAGCTTTTCCAGACGCCCCTCGCCCATCAGCACGTCGAGCGCGGCCTGGGTCGTTCCATTTGGGGACGTCACGTTCTTGCGCAAGGTGGCGGGCGGATCCTCGGATCGGATCATCAGTTCGCCGGCACCGGCAACCGTGTGCCGGGCGAGCCGCATGGCCAGATCCGCCGGAAGGCCGACCGCCTCACCGGCCTTGGCCATGGCCTCGGCAAGATGGAACACATAGGCGGGGCCACTGCCAGAAACGGCGGTGACAGCGTCGATCATCGCCTCGCTGTCCACCCACTCCACCGGCCCGCTGGCCTCAAGAAGCGCGGTCGCGGTCTTTCGACCTGCGTCCGTCACGCGCTCATTGGCAAAGGCGCCGGTAATGCCCCGGCCGATCAGCGCCGGCGTATTGGGCATCGCCCGGACCACCGGCCGCCGCCCCAGAAGCCGTTCGATCGCGGCGACGGTCGTTCCGGCCGCGATCGAGATAGCGAGGGTATCGAGGCCGATGGCGGTTTTCAGCTTTGGAACCGCTGCTTCCATCATCTGCGGCTTCACCGCCAAGAGTACGATATCGAACTGATCGGATGGAACAGAGTCGCTGTGCTGAACGCCCTTGTCGAGAAGCGGCTTCAGGGCCGGGCCTACCGCCGGATCGACCACCAGAACGTTCGACGCCTGAAGCCCCGCATCCAGCCAGCCGCCAAGCAGCGCGCAACCCATGTTGCCGCCGCCGAGAAGGAGAATGCGGGCATCGAGCATGATCAGGCCTCTCCGACCGTTTCGAACAGTGTCGCCTCGAGCGCCTCGTCGGCCGATTTGTCGGCCCAGATGACGAACTGAAAGGCCTGGAAATAGCGCTCGCAGTTCTCGAGGGCGACCACGAGCATGCGCTCGGCTTGCTCGCTGGTGGCGTCGATCCCGCCCGACAGGAGAAGCGCGTGCCGGAACATGACCGCGCCTTCGCCCTTCCACAGATCGAAATGGCCGACCACCATCCGCTCGTTGATCCGCGCGAGCAGCGTCTGGATCTCGGCATGGCGGTGTGCCGGCACCTTGAGATCGAAGGCGCATCCGATGTGAAGCGCCTCGATCTCGTCGATCCATGAGAAGGACACCGAATAGTCCGCCCAGATGCCGCGGACCGCTACTGCGATCTCGTCCTCGCAGGAGCGCTCGAACGCCCATTCGCGAGAGGTTGCGACCCATTCGATCGTGTCGACAGGATGCGATTGGCGCAAGGCCGAAAGGTTTTCGAGTCTCATTGCTGTTTCCCCGTATGGCAGTTGGCGGGCAGCCATCCGCCGCGATAGCCACCCGCAGAGTGACCCGACCGCCGCCGCCGGCGAATCACCCTTATGAATCAGCATACAGACGGGGAGTCTTCACGCTAAGAGCGTTAACCATTTTTTCATGTCGATAACCGTCCGCAAGGCAGCGGACGATTGATTCGCCAGCGCTAAGCGATTCTGTGTTCAGGACTTTCCGATTCCGCAGAATCGCCGGACCCTCTGTGACGCGCTGTTGAAGGTCTGTGGATAACCCTGTCAGCCGTCGTTCGCCTGGTCGCCGGCGTGCTTGGCTTCCAGATCGGCAACGCGCTTCTTCAGCGCCTCGTTCTCCATGCGCGCCTTCATCGCCATCTCCCGAACGGCCTCGAATTCCTCGCGCTGTACGAGATCGAGCTGGTTGAAGAAGCGTTCGCCCTGAGTGCGGAAGAGGGTCTCGACTTCACGGCGCATGCCCTGGGCGGTGCCGGCCGCGTCGGTCATCACGCGGGCGAATTCGTCGAGAAGGCGGTTAGGGGCTCGGTTCTGCATCGTCGTCTCCGGATTGACTTGTCGGTCTGCAGGTAGAGAGCGGGAAAGCCTAGGACAATAGCGCCACCCTGCCCAGGCTGCGAGGCCAGCAGCAGCGTCTCTCACCGCAGCCCGAGGATTGGCCTTCAAACCGTCGCGGCTTCGCCTTATGGAGGGCCGCGGCAACGAGCCGCTTTCGGAGCGAGACCACAAAGGCGATCGCATGCTCACCCTCCAGACCTTCGGCGTCCTGACCTACCCGCAGATCGACCCGGTCTTCCTCGATCTGGGACCGATCCAGCTCAGATGGTACGGTCTCGCCTATGTGGCCGGCATTCTCTGCGGATGGCTCTACGGGCGCTATCTCGCCGGCAATGGCCGGCTCTGGCCGAACGGCGTCTCGCCCTTCACCAAGACCGACATCGACGACATGATCCTCTATCTCACCCTCGGCATCGTGATCGGCGGGCGCTTGGGATCGGTCTTCTTCTACGATTTCGAACGCTATGCCGCCGATCCTCTGGCCGTCTTCCGGGTCTGGGAGGGCGGCATGGCGTTTCACGGCGGGCTGATCGGCGTCACCCTCGCGCTGTTGTTGTTCTGCTGGCAGCGCAAGGTGCCGTTCTGGAGCCTGATCGACATCGTCGCCGCCTCGGTTCCCTTCGGCCTGTTTTTCGGCCGCATCGCCAATTTCATCAATGGCGAACTCTGGGGCGCACCGTCGACCGTGGCCTGGGCCATGGTCTTCCCCGGTGCGGGTCCCCTTCCCCGCCATCCGAGCCAGCTCTACGAAGCCGCTCTTGAAGGCATCCTCCTATGGATCATCCTTCGCATCGCGACCCATCACTTCAAGATGTTCCGCAAACCGCGTTTCGTCGCCGGCCTGTTCATCTTCGGCTATGGCTGCGCACGCATCTTCGTCGAGTTCTTCCGCATGCCGGACGTCCAGCTCGGCTATCTCTATGGCGGCTGGCTGACCATGGGCATGGTCCTTTCGGTGCCGATGCTTCTCGTCGGCGTCTGGGCAATGACCACGGCCAAGCCAGTGACATATGCGCCTCGCGGGGACGGCGCGGCGCGAGCCGAAGCGGATTCCGCCCGCTCGTGAACCCGCTCGCCCGACAGATCGCCGAGATCATCCGCCGCGACGGACCGATCGGCATCGATCGGTACTGGAACATTGCGCTCTACGATCGCGGCGCCGGCTACTACACGACGAAAAATCCGCTCGGCCGGGCCGGCGATTTCGTCACCGCGCCCGAAGTCAGCCAGATGTTCGGCGAACTGATCGGCGCGTGGGTCGCGGCGACCTGGGCTGCAATCGGGCGTCCCCGACCCTTTCGCCTCGTCGAACTCGGGCCGGGCCGCGGGACGTTGATGGCCGACATGCTGCGCACCCTGCGCGGCGTCGCGCCCGACTGCCTGGCCGCCGCGTCGATCCGGCTGGTGGAGACGAGCGAATCCCTCGCCGCGATCCAGGCAGTGACATTGGAGCGGTTCGATCTGCCGATCCGGCGCTGCCGTCGTTTCGAGGAGATCGAGCCCGGGCCCACCATCGTCGTCGCCAACGAATTGTTCGACGCGCTTGCGATCAGGCAGATCGTCTTTGACGGCGAAGCCTTTCGCGAGCGGCTTGTGGGTCTTTCGGAGAGGAGCGCGCTCGAATTCGTGCTGGGACCGCAGACCCCGCAAGCGCAGGCAGCCGCGAGCAGGCTGTCCCCGCCCATGGCTGGGGCCGTCCTCGAGATCTCGCCCGAGCGCGACCGGCTTGCCAGCCGGATCGCCGCGCGCCTGGCAAGCGAGGGGGGAGCCGGGCTGTTCTTCGACTACGGCCACGCCGCAACCGGCTATGGCGATACGCTCCAGGCGGTGAAGGCCCACGCCTTTGCCGATCCGCTGGACAGGCCGGGCGAAGCCGATCTGACCAGCCATGTCGACTTTCAGCGGCTCGGCGCACACTTCGCCGCCGCCGGCCTCGCCGTCTCGCCGGTGAAGGAACAGGGAGACGTCCTGCTGGCGCTTGGCCTCCTGGAGCGGGCCGGACAATTGGGCGCGTCGGAAGACACCGCCGCCCGCCAGGTGATCGAACAGGCCGTTGCCCGCCTCGCCGGCAATGGCCAAGGCCAGATGGGCAGCCTTTTCAAGGCATTGGCCGTCGCCACGAGACCCTTGCCGCTACCGCCCTTCGATGCTGCGGTGCCAGATTGACTTCCCCCGACACCTCCACCACCATCCGCGCCCATGGCTGACAGCACGACCCGCGCAAGAGCGCTGAGCGATGACGAGGTGATCCGCGCGGCTGAACTGTCGCACGAGCGGATCTCCCACGCGTTCTTCTCCCGCCGCGGCGGCGTCTCCGAAGGTCTTTACGCCGGCCTCAACGTCGGCGTCGGGTCCAGGGACGATCCCGACCGCGTCACGGAGAACAGGGCTCGGGCACTGGCGACGCTCGGCCTGCCGGCGGATAGACTGGCGACGCCCTGGCAGATCCATTCCGCCGAAGCGATCGTGGTCGATGCGCCGTTCAGCGGCGAGCGCCCGAAGGTCGACGGCATCGTTTCCTGCACCCCGGGCCTTGCTATTGGCGTCGTCACGGCCGACTGCGGCCCCGTCCTCTTCGCCGACAGGGCAAACGGCGTCGTCGGAGCGGCTCATGCCGGCTGGCGCGGCGCACTCGGCGGCGTGCTGCAGGCCACGATCGACGCCATGGTGGGGATCGGTGCCGAGCGGTCGTCCATCTCGGCCGTCCTCGGTCCGAGCATCACCCAGCCGAACTACGAGGTCGGCCTTGACATGATGACGGCCTTCGTCGAGGGCGACCCGGAACGAGAGCGCTTCTTCGCGCCCGGGGAAAGACCGGACAAGCGGCAGTTCGATCTTCCCGGTTTCATCGTCTCGGTGCTCGAAGAGGCCGGCGTTTCGGCATCCTTCGTCGGGCGTTGCACCTATGGCGAGGCCGAGACGTTCTATTCCTTCCGCCGTACCACCCATCGCGGCGAGCCCGACTATGGACGTCAGCTCGCGGCGATCGCATTGCGGGACTAATCGACGATGTTGCATTTCGACCGCGCGGAATTCGAGGCGCGTCGCGAGCGCGTCCAGGCGCAGATGGCCGAGCGCAAGCTCGACGCCATGATGCTGTTCTCCCAGGAATCCATGTACTGGCTGACGGGCTACGATTCCTTCGGCTTCTGCTTCTTCCAGTGCCTGGTGCTGAAATCCGACGGCGAGATGCGGCTTCTGACCCGCTCGGCCGATCTGCGCCAGGCGCGCCACACCTCGATCCTGCAGACCATCGTCATCTGGCGCGATCGCGGTGCGGCCGATCCGGTGATCGAACTGCGCGACATGCTCGACGACATGGACCTTCTCGGCTGCCGCATCGGCGTCGAGTGGCTGACTCACGGTCTGACCGGACAGGCGGGCCGGCAGGTGGAGGAACGTCTCGGCTCCTTCGCATCCCTGAAGGACGCGTCCGATCTTATCCCGCTCTTGCGTGCCGAAAAGAGCCCGGCCGAGATCGCCTATGTCCGTGAGGCGGCGGCGCTTGGCGACGAGGCTTTCGAGGCGGCCGCTCCCCTCATCAAGCCGGGCGCTGACGAGGCCGACATCCTGGCCGCGATGCAGGGCCACGTCTTGAAGCGCGGCGGCGACTATCCGGCCAATCCCTTCATCGTGGGCTCCGGAGAGGACGCGCTTCTGTGTCGCTACAAGTCCGGTCGGCGCAAACTGCAGGCGGAGGATCAGCTCACCCTGGAATGGGCCGGCGTCAAGGCCCAGTACCACGCGGCGCTGATGCGCACCGTCATCCTCGGCAAACCGACGGATCGGCATCTTCAGCTCTACGACGCCGCACGCGAGGCGCTGGCAGCCGTGGAAGCGGTCATGCGACCCGACCATACCTTCGGCGACGTTTTCGACGCCCATGCCGGCGTCATGGAGACGCACGAGCTCATCCGCCATCGTCTCAGCGCCTGCGGCTACTCGCTCGGAGCCCGCTACGCGCCGTCCTGGATGGACCCGCCCATGTTCCACGCGGGCAATCCGGCCGTCATCAAGCCGAACATGACGCTGTTCGCCCATATGATCATCATGGATTCGGAAACCGGAACCGCGATGACGCTGGGCCGCACCTATCTGACGACCGAGACCGAGCCGGAACCCCTGTCTCGCTTGCCGCTTGATCTGCCGGTCGTCGACTGACGGCCGAGTCGATTCTCTCCCCGATTTCGGCGATTTTAACGTTTTTTTGCGACCGAGCCCCCAACATCACCGCATGTTCTGCAATGCCGAATGATGTCCGAGGGGAGATCGCCCGTGGCAACGAAAATCCTCCATTGCGCGCCGGCGCTGGCGGCGGGGCTCGGCGCTGCGCTGTCGGGATGCACGAGTTCCGACATGTCGATCGCCATGGGGCCGAACGGACCCGTGCCCCCGGCGGAAATCGGCATGGCCTCATCCTACGGCGCGCCCCAAACGGTTTCCAACGCATTCGAACCAGCCCCGGTCAACGCAAGCCCCGTCGCAAGCAGCCCGGTCGAGAAGGTCGCCTCGGCACCGCTCGCGCCCGCTTCGGAGCCTCAGCCCGCTACCGCGGCCACTTCACCGCAGCCGGTCCAGGTGGCCGCTGCGTCCAGTCAGCCGAAGGCCGTCTGGACGGTCGGCCCGGCGCCCGCCGGCATGTCCCCGCCGCCGGCGCCTCAGCCGGCGGAGACCGCCGCAGTGGCATCGCGCGAACCCTCTCCCGCCATCGCGGCCGTCGAGACCAACGAACCGCAGCCCGAGCCGCAAGCCGAGCCCCAGCTCGCGGCGGCAACTCCGAGCCCAGCCCAGGCCGCACCGCCGGCGAGCCCGGCCGTCGCCCAGAACACGGTCCGCGAAGTCCAGTTCCTGCCCGTCGTCGGCGCGCCGGAGCAGAACGCCGAATGGCTCGCCCGGGCGCTCTCCGAGGAGGCGCAAGCGACCGGGCTCGAGATCCGTCCGGCCAATGGGCCCGTCGCTCCGGTTCGGCTGAAGGGGTACTTCTCCGCCTTCCCCGATAGCGGAGCGACCAAGCTCGTCTATGTCTGGGATGTCATCGATCCGGAAAATCGCCGGGTGCGGCGCATTCAGGGCCAGGAAACGATCGCCGGAACCGATGCTGATCCGTGGGCGAAAGTGGACCTCGACGTTCTTCGCCGGGTCGCCCAGGAGACGATGCGCGAGGCCTCCACGCTGCCGGCACAAAGCTGATGCAACCGCAGGGGGATGGCCGCACTTGCCTTTCTCCTGCGCTGCACAAGACTCGGCTTGAAGTTTTGAAGAAGGCTGCTAGAGGGTCCCCCGGTTCTCATCGCCGGGCTCGGCCCTGCCGACAGCGGTCAGAACGAGAAGTGACGGCTGACCGATCACGGACCGTTCTCGAATGCCGGTCGTTCGGCATTGCGAGTTCGCCCGTCCGGTCCAGGGGTACGAGTGTTTGTTGCGTTTCGAATCCTCATTGCCTGCAACGACGCGCGGAAGGAATCGCGGTTTGCGCACCAATCATCTCTCCCATTCCCACGGGAAAAAGGCCATGAAGCTCTTCAGCGGCAACTCCAACCGGAGCCTGGCCGAGTCCATCGGTCAATATCTGGACCTGCCGCTCGGCGAAGCGATGGTCCGGCGCTTCGCCGATCAGGAGATCTTCGTCGAGATCAAGGAGAATGTGCGCGGCGAGGACGTCTTCATCGTGCAGTCGACCTCCTACCCCGCCAATGATCATCTGATGGAACTGCTGATCATCATCGATGCGATGCGGCGCGCGTCCGCCCGCCGCATCACGGCGGTGCTTCCCTATTTCGGCTATGCCCGGCAGGACCGCAAAGCCGGCGGTCGCACGCCGATTTCGGCCAAGCTGGTCGCCAATCTCATCACCGAAGCGGGCGCCGACCGTGTGATGACACTCGACCTTCACGCCGGCCAGATTCAGGGTTTCTTCGATATCCCGACCGACAATCTGTTCGCCGTGCCGCTTCTTGCCCGCGACATCAAGGAACATCAGGATCTCGAACACCTGATGGTGGTTTCCCCGGACGTCGGCGGTGTCGTTCGTGCCCGCGCGCTCGCCAAGCGACTGGATGCACCGCTCGCCATCGTCGACAAACGCCGCGACCGTCCCGGCGAATCCGAAGTGATGAACATCATCGGCGACGTCACCGGCCGCAACTGCATCCTGATCGACGACATCATCGATTCGGGCGGCACGCTCTGCAACGCCGCCGATGCGCTGATGAAAGCCGGAGCCCTGAGCGTCTCGGCCTATATCACCCATGGCGTCCTCTCCGGCGGCGCCGTTTCGCGCATCACCGCTTCGAGCCTCAACGAACTGGTGATCACCGACTCCATCCAGCCGACCCGCGCGATCGAGGACGCCGAGAACATTCGCGTCGTTACCACCGCAAATCTTCTGGGCGAGGCGATCGCCCGCACGGCCTCCGAGGAATCGGTCTCGAGCCTGTTCGACTGAGATCCGCTCCGGTCTCTCTCTTTGCCTTTTTCACAAACAAAACCAATGATTTAACTTTTCATTAACCATAAGAATGGCTTTGTCGGTCCATGAGTTTCGCAACCGCGCGAAGGCAAATGGACCATGACGGATCACGAGAGGCGGCCTGATCCAGGCGAGACCAAGCGACCCGCCGGCACAACCCGGTGGCACCGCCGCTCGTCGTTCCCCGGTCGCGGCTTCGGCTTTCTCATCGTCGTCGCCAGCGTCTCGACGCTGACATTCGCGAAGGCCGGCAATCTGGATCGTGTCGTCAGAGCAGCCGCCCTCGCCTCGGTCGATCGTCAGAACGCTCTCGCCCTGCGGCTGACAACAGGCCAAAGCGCCAATGTCCGAACCCATCTGAAAGGACTGAGGGCCGATGCCTGCGAACCTCTGTCTTTGCGCCTCGCCATCGGTCAGGAGCAGCGCGGCTCAGACGACTGGGACGTTTTCGTCGAAAGCCGGGACAAGCGGGCGATCACCCGCCGCAAGACGCTGACTTCGCGCCGCGTGACCGGCCGATGCCCCAACGCGGCTCGGGCCTGGACGGGCGGTTCGGTCAACTTCGCCCGTGAGGATTTCGCACCCACGGGACTCGGCTTCGAGCGCATCGACACCAATCTCAGCTTCGGCTTCGATATCCGGCACTCCGCCGATCTCGCCCTCGGCATGGCATTCGGTGCCTCCAACGGTACGACCACGGCGGATGAAGGCGAAAACCGGGCCGAAGCGGCGCTCGGCTCCCTTGCTGTCTACGCATCCTTTCATCCCGACGAGGCGCGGTTCGCCGAAGCCGCCATCGGTGTTTCGGGTCTCAGATTGTCCGACGATCGCACCGCTGAATCGGGCAAGATCCCGCTCGCGGTCGAACGCAGCGGGCTCGGCGCATTCGCCGAAATCGCCATCGGCACCAAGCAGGAGATCGGCGATCTCAGACTGCGCCCCTACCTCGAGACGAGCGCGAAGATGGTACGCCTCGATCCCACCCGCCAGGGTATCGGCAATTTCAGCTATTCAGTCGGGCCGCAGAGCAAGGCCTCCTTCGGCAGCTCCATGGGCCTCGAAGCGGAATTGCCGATCCGCAGGCTGCCGGACTGGATCACGGTCACGCCGAAGGCGGGGATCAGGCTCGGCTATACGCTCTACCATCGGGCCCGCACGAAAGTCGCGGACGCCGCGCGTGAAATCGGCGAAACGCTCGCTCCGGTCACGACGGCAGGCGAAACTCTCAAGCTCAATGCGGGGACCTCGGTCCAATTGTTCGAAGAACTCTCCCTCAACATGAACTACGAGACGAGGCCCCTGGCCGAAGGGCGGCCGGAGACCGTGCGCATGTCCTCGACCTGGCGCTTCTGAGGTTCCAAAACCGATCTCCCGGGAGCGGGCAAACGCTCGAAATCATGGCACTTGCCCTCGTTTTCCGCTTGTGCAATGTTCCAGCAGTCCACGCATGCTGGCGGAAGAGGCGAACGCTTTCCGCCGTTTTGCCCCAAAACCAAAGCCTTGGCGCATGACGACACCGCGTTGTCACCACCCGCCCCGGCACAGGATTCGTGAGGCTTCAGGGCCTGTTGAAACCACTTCGCGCGATGACGTTTCGGCATGTGGCCGTAGGCCTGACCGGTCTTGCGGTCATCCTGTTCGTCATCGGCCTGATGTTTCGCGAAGACGTTGGTGAAAAACCCTATCTGAAGATCGCCGGAGCCGGCTTTGTCTTCAACTACCGGGTTTCCGACGCCTATTACGGCTTCACCGCCGTCGTTCAGAAACCGGTCAGGAACTACTCGGTCATCGAAGCCGAATTCGAGGATCCAGCCGGTGGACCTCCGCATCGCGTCAGGGCGAAGCTGACCCCGCGGAGCAAGCGCTACGCTCTTCGTTCGCCGCCGCTGAGAGGCATCGAGGCGAAACGGCCCTATCGTGTCTCGGTCCGCCTCGTTCAAAACGGGGACAAAGCGGTGCTCTTCGAAGGGGATTTCACCGTCGCGTCGCAAATTTCAGATCGCGTCGTGCCGCCCAAACCCCTGACCGTCGGTCCGGGCTACCACCGCAACCAGGATTTGCCCCGCGGTTGGAAAGCGCCGCCGGCCGAAGAGAGGGGTTGATCCGAAAAGATGACATATCTGCCGAAATGACCACGCCGCCCGTTGCGCTGCGTCAGATCGTCGGGTGATAATCGCCCCGGGCAAGGGCAACCTCATGGGGGCGGCTTCGGACCGCCACCTGCCACACACCACAGGAGACATTCATGACACGGAATTCCACGATTCTAGGCGCTGCCCTGGGAGCGACGCTGCTGGCTTTTCCGGCCGCCGCCCAGGACGCCGAAAGCTGCTCGACCGTCAGCATGTCCGATGTTGGCTGGACCGATATCACCACCACGACGGCGACGACCAAGCACATTCTCGAAGGGCTCGGTTACGACGTCGACGTGAAGATCCTCTCGGTTCCGGTGACCTTCGCCTCGCTGGAAAGCGACGATGTCGACGTCTTCCTCGGCAACTGGATGCCGGCTCAGAAGGGCGCGATCCAGCCCTATCTGGACTCGGGCGAGATCGAGGTGATCGGCACCAATCTGACCGGCACCAAATACACCCTCGCCACGCCGACCTACGCCTATGAGGCGGGTCTGAAGTCCTATGCCGACATCGCCAAGTTCCGCGACGAACTCGATGGCAAGATCTACGGCATCGAGCCCGGCAATGAGGGCAATGGCTACCTCGTCTCGCTGACCGAGGAGAACAAACACGACCTCGAAGGATTCGAGGTCATCGAGAGCTCCGAGCAGGGCATGCTGGCCATGGTGGGCCGCGCCTACAAGAAGGAGGAGCCGATCGTCTTCCTCGGATGGGAGCCGCACCCGATGAACGCCAATTACGATCTGAAGTATCTTCCCGGCGGCGAAGACTTCTTCGGCGGCGAAGGAATCGTCCAGACGGTGACCCGCCAAGGCTACGCCGAAGAATGCCCGAATGTCGCGAAGCTGCTCGAGAACATCAAGTTCTCGCTGCCGATGGAGAACTCCATCATGGGCCAGATCCTCGACGAGGGCGAGGATCCCGCGGACGCCACCGAAGCCTGGCTCAAGAACAATCCGGGCGAGTGGGAGAGCTGGCTCGAAGGCGTGACCACGGTCAGCGGCGAGCCCGGCCTTCCGGCGGTGAAGGAAGAACTCGGCCTCTAAGGTCGACATCCCAAGACAGGACGATACTCCCCGGCCTCTCGGCCGGGGATTTTTCCAATGGCTGGAGGGTTAAGCGTTTGGACTGGCTGACGGAATACAAGATCCCGGTGGGCGATACCGCCGAGAGCATCTTCGACTGGCTCCAGAACCATGGAGGCTGGTTCTTCGACGGATTGGCGAGCGCCATGGATACGCTCATCGAATCCCTGCTCTGGGTCTTGGAAACCCCGCCTCCGATCGCGGTCATCCTGGTCTTCGCCCTCTTCGCCTGGTGGGTCCAGAAGAGCTGGAAGATGGGGCTTTTCGTCCTCGTCGGCTTCCTCTTCATTCTCAATCAGGGCTATTGGGACGAGACCGTCGAGAGCTTGACGCTGGTCGTCTCGGCCTGTGTGGTCTGCATGGCGGTCGGCGTGCCGATCGGCATCGCCGCGGCCCACCGCCCCAAGCTCTACAAGGTTCTGCAGCCGATCCTCGATCTCATGCAGACGCTGCCGACCTTCGTCTATCTCATCCCGGCGATCGTCTTCTTCGGCATCGGCATGGTGCCCGGCCTGCTCGCCACGGTCATCTTCGTCGTCCCCGCGCCGATCCGACTGACCCACCTCGGCATCTCCTCGGTGCCGACGCCGCTTCTCGAAGCGGCCGACGCCTTCGGCGCAACGGGATGGCAGAAGCTCGTCAAGGTCGAACTGCCCTATGCCCTTCCCCAGATCATGGCAGGCCTCAACCAGACCATCATGCTCTCGCTCTCCATGGTCGTCATCGCGGCCCTCGTCGGCGCCAATGGCCTCGGCGTGCCGGTCATGCGTGCGCTCGGCCAGGTGAACACGGCGCTTGGCTTCGAATCGGGCTTCATCATCGTCGTGGTCGCGATCATGCTCGACCGCGTGTTGCGCATCGGGAGGGCGAACGCATGAGCCAGGCCGTCGTCTTCGACGATGTGAACATCGTCTTCGGAAACAAGCCGACCGAGGCCCTTCCGCTCATGGATGCGGGCAAGACGCGCAGCGAGATCCAGTCCGAAACCGGACAGGTGCTCGGGGTGCACGCCTGCTCTCTCGACGTGGCGGAGGGTGAGATCCTCGTCCTGATGGGGCTTTCCGGATCAGGCAAGTCGACGCTTCTGCGCGCCGTCAACGGCCTCAATCCGGTCTGCCGCGGCAAGGTCCTCGTCAATGACGGGACCAGCATGACCGACATCACCCATGCGGATGCGAAAACGCTGCGGAGGATGCGCCTGTCGCGCGTGTCGATGGTCTTCCAGCAGTTCGGCCTCCTTCCCTGGCGCAACGTCGTCGACAACGTTGCGCTCGGACTGGAACTGTCCGGCATGTCGCGTCAGGAGCGCGAGGAGAAGGCCCGCAGCCAGCTCGATCTCGTCGGCCTGACCAACTGGGCGGAAAACCGCGTCGGCGAACTCTCGGGCGGGATGCAGCAGCGCGTCGGTCTGGCTCGCGCCTTCGCGACCGAAGCGCCGATCCTGTTGATGGACGAGCCGTTCTCCGCGCTCGATCCGCTGATTCGCTCGAGATTGCAGGACGAATTGCTGGAGTTCCAGCAGCGGCTGAAGAAGACGATCATCTTCGTCAGCCACGATCTCGACGAGGCTTTCAAGATCGGCAATCGCATCGCAATCATGGAAGGCGGCCGAATCGTCCAGCTCGGCACCGCCCAGGATATCGTGCTGCGCCCGGCCGACGACTATGTCGCCGACTTCGTCGCCCACATGAATCCGATGAACGTCCTCACCGCCTCTGATGTCATGAAGCCGGTGGACAAGGCGGACGGCGCCGCGTCGCTGGATCACGTGGCGCAGATGGCCGAACCCGACACGCCGCTGAAGCGGATCATGAAGACGCTGAGTTCGTCACGCGGAAAGGTCGTCGTCTCCCACAACGGCCAGATCCTCGGACAGATCGGCCCCCAGGAAATCGTCGACGCGCTCCAGCGTCACCAGTGATCGAGGCTGCCCGCGACCCTCGTGGCGGGCAGCGGCACGCCGAAGCTATCGATCGGTCTCGCAGGCCGCTTCCAGACGAGCCATGTCAGGCACGCGAACCGTCCGGTTGTTGGCGATCACGATGATGCCGGCCTTTCTGAGCTTGGTGATCTGGCGGCTGACCGTTTCGATGGTCAGGCCGAGAAAATCCGCGATGTCGGCGCGCTTCAGCGGCAGTTCCACTTCAACAGGCCCCTCGCCCGCGGCCTGTAACGGGTCGGCATTGGCGGCGATCAGATGGATGAAGCTCGCGACCTTTTCGGCCGCCGACTTGCGGCCGAGCGTGAAGATCCACTCCCGCGCCTCGTCAAGTTCCTTCAGCGCCTGCTCGTGCATGCGGTGTTCGAGCTTCGGCGAGCGCGCGATCATTGCCTCGATGGCTTCCTTCGGGAAGGTGCACACCTCGATGTCCGTCGCGGCTTCCGCCGTCACGCCGGTGCTTGCACGAAAGGGACGGCCCAGGAAGTCCGGTGCGAATTGCAGACCGACGATCTGCTGGCGCCCGTCGGCGGTCAGCCGTGACAGCTTGACGACACCGCGCAGGATGTTCGCATAGCTCCTGACCGGTTCGTCCGCAGCGCTGAGCTCGGCATCCGCCGGATAGACCTTCTTCGAGGTGTGTCGGCTGAGTTCCACCAGCTCGTCCGGCGCCAACGCCCCGCATATCCCCCTGTGCCGCGCCTCGCACGAGACGCAGAGGACCGGCAATTCCGAATTATGGATATCCTGCCGGCCGTCAGAAGGACCGCCGTCGTCGCGGTGGCGCGTACCGGCTGCGCGTTTTTCCAGCAAATTGGCCAATTTCGACCCCTCGTTCCGCACGTATCAGCACGGCATCTGCTATCAGGCTGGTCCGAGCATTGCCAATATGGGCAAACAATCCCCCCTCCTGCAACCCGGTCTCAGGGCGTTTCGAGCAGACGCTCCAGATACTCGCGTTCCTGTTGCGGCGAGAGGGCGTTGCCGAGCCGTTCGCGAATCGCGTCAAGGATTTCCCGGGCACGCTGGGTGTCGATCTCGTCAGGCACACCAACATCCTGTCCGAAGTCCGGCCCCTGGGAATGGCGCTGCCGCCCGAGCGGGTCGCGGCCGGCCTGGTTCATCTGCCTGCCGTTGAAGCCCTGCCCCATCTGACCCGGCTGTCCCTGACCCTGGCCTTGTCCTTGCTGCATGGCCTGCTGCATCTGCTGCATCATGTCCTGGGCGCCGCGACGCAGCGCCTCTAGGGCACGACCCTGCTGACCGACGGCCTCACCATCGTTGCTTTCGCCGAGCGCTCCCTCGGCGCGGCCCATGGCGTCGCCGGCCTCGCCGAAATCCTCGTTCGGCTGCATGCCCATGCCTTCGAGCTCCTTGCGCATGGCCTCGAGCTGCTCCTGCAACTGACCCTGCTGCTCCTGCAACTGGCGCATCATCTCCTGCATCTCTTCGGCGGTCATCTGCTCCCCGCCTTGCTGGGGCTCGCCCTGCTGGCCTTGTTGCTGCTGCTGTTGCTGAGCGTTCTGGCCCTGCCTCTGCTGCTGTTGCTGCTGGCGGTATTGGCGCCGGCCGAGATCGTAAGTCTGGTCGCGAAGCTCCTGCTGGCGCTGCAGCAGTTCGCCCATCTTGTTCATCTGCTCCTGCATCGGGCTCTGCTGGCCCTGCTGCTGCTGGCCAGGACGCATGGCCTGGAGATTGTCCATCATCTGCTGCAGCTCGGAGAGAAGCTGCTGGGCGGCGTCCTTGGACCCGGACTTCGCCAGATCCTCGATCCTGTCGAGCATTTCCTGCAGATCCTGCGGACGCAGCTCCATCATGTTCTGGGACTGCATCTGCTCCTGACTCATCGGCGGCTGGTCACGCATCGCTTCCGCCAAGGCTTGCATATACTCCTGCATCGCCTCGCGGAGTTCCTGCATCAGCCGGTCGATCTCCTCGTTCGAGGCGCCATTCTCCAAGGCTTCGGCGAGTTGCTCGCGAGCGTCGCGAAGCCTGCGCTCGGCCAGCGACAGATCGCCGTCCTCGATGCCGAGTGCGATCTCCCACATGAAGTCGACCGCAGACAGCAAGGTCTCGTCATTCTTGGCGGCGGCGATGCGCGTGCGCACCGCACGCAGTGCCAGATAATCGCTGGGATTTTCGATGAATTCGTCGCCGCGCAGGGTCACGGCGTCGAGCATGTCGACCACCCGGCGGGCGGCGTTGGCGTCGAGCGCCAGAATGCGCCGCTGCTCCACCACGGCGCGGGCGAGCGGATTGAAGAAATTTCGCTCCGGCAGCGTCATCCGATAGGGGTCGGAGCGACCCGTCTGCGCCGCATCGTCCTCGGCCACGAGGGTCAGGGCGACTTCGGCGCCCGCATAGGGGCTGTCAGTCAGGTCGGCGCTGGTCTTGGCCTCGGCCGCACCTTGCGTGCGGCGTGGAAGCGCAAGCCGGATCTCGGGTGGCTCGACCAAAGCGCGCGCGCCGGGCGCCCGCTCCTCCTCGATGGCGACCTCCGCCCGCGCCTTGCGCACGCCATAGTCGTCGCTGACCTCATAGGCGAGTTGCAGGGCGCCGTTGCGCGCCTGGCTCGGCTCCTCGCTGAAGGCGATCTCGGGATCATGATCGGGCGTGACGGCAAAGCGCCATTCGCCGAGTGTCGAGAAGCTCGTTGCAAGCGTGACGTCGCCACCCTCGGCCAGAGCGAATTCATAGGACTTCGGCCCGCTGGCGGCAACCTCATCCTCATCGGCCGAGGCCTCCGCGACGCCTTCGACATCGGACGTCGCCTCGTCCGCGGAGGTCTCGTCGACCGCCGGCACTTCCAAAGCCTCGCTGTCGGAACCCTCCGGCTGGAAGCTGAGGCCCACGGAACGACCGTCCGACACGCGCACTGAAAGCACGCTGCCCTCGGGGACCGTGACGGCCTCGCCCTCGTTCGCGGCAAGGAAGATCGGCGGCTGGCGGGTGTAAGCTGGCGGGGTGACCCAGGCATCGACGCGCCGGCCGACGGCCTCACGGGCTTCTTCGGTCACAAAGGCGTCGGCAATCCGCCCGCCGCTCGGCCCGAATGAAAAGGCAAAGGCCGTGACGAGCAGAAGAGCGACCAGGGCCCGCATTCCGAACGGGTCGAGGCGCTCGGTGCGCATGGTGGGTGCACCACCCGACAGGTGCCGCAGCTGCGCGGCCATTCGATGCTGATGCTCGCGCCACAGGGCGGCGGCGAACGGATCGGTCGAGGTGGTCGCTTCGCCTTGGGTCCTCAGCGGCTGGTGGCGTAGCCGGCTCACATGTTCGATCCGCTGATCGACGTCGGCCGACTTCGGAAGCCGGACATTGCGGGCGAGCCAGAGCGTGGCGACGGCGCACAGACCGAGAATGACGAGGATCACCAGACGGCCGGTGGGTCCCGCCATCTGGAACAGGCCGAACCAGGCGATGATCAGAAACAGCGCCCCGACACCGACCAGCGCGATCAGTGGCGGCCAGATCCGCTCGAGAAGGATCGACGCATAGGTGGAGCGCCGGGTCCATCCGAGCCGCCGCGACGGCAGCCACTTCTTCGGCGCGTCATTCTGAGCCATGCGATGCCCCGTTCCCGTTGGCAAAGTGTGACTCTAGCAGGCTTTAAGGCGAAGTGCAGGCATCTGACAGGAGTTTGAAGAGGCGCCTCCCGCCGTGCAGCGCCTGAGGCGCTGCGGTGCGGCAACTAGTCCTCTTCGCCCCCGAGCCAGGGCGGCAGGCGATCGAGCCCGATGAGATCGTCTATGGTCTGGCGGGGACGAATCACCGAGAAGGCGTCGTCCTTGACCAGAACCTCAGCGATCAGCGGACGCGAATTGTAGCTCGAAGCCTGAACCGCGCCATAGGCGCCGGCAGAAGAGATGTAGACGAGATCGCCCGGCGCGACCGCCGGCAGATCGCGATCCTTGGCGAAAAAATCGCCGCTCTCGCAGACCGGGCCGACCACGTCGGCGATGATTCGCGGCTGGTCGTCCGCCGGCTCGCGCACCGGTGCGATGTCGTGCCAGGCATCGTAGAGGGTCGGACGAATGAGATCGTTCATCGCCGCGTCGACGATCACGAAGGTCTTCGATCCGGTCTCCTTCACATAGATCACACGCGCGACGAGGATGCCGGCATTGGCGGCGATCATCCGCCCCGGCTCGAACACCACCTTGCAGTCGAGATCGCGGACATGGCGCTTGACGATGTCGGCATAGGCCGGCGGCTCGGGCGGCGGCGCATTGTCGCGCCGGTAGGGCACGCCGAGCCCGCCGCCGAGATCGATATGGCTGATCTCGTGACCCTTGGTCCGCAGGCGGCGCACTAATTCTGCCAGGCGATCGAAGGCCCGGTCGAAGGGCTCGAGCGCCTCGATCTGGCTGCCGATATGCATGTCGATGCCGTTGACCGCGATGCCGGGAAGCTTCCGGGCGTGCTCGTAGACTGCTTCGGCGCGGTCAAAGGCGATTCCAAACTTGTCGGATTTCTTGCCGGTCGAAATCTTGGCGTGGCCGCCCGCGTCGACGTCGGGATTGATCCGAAACGAGATCTGCGCGGTGGTCCCAGCCTCGACCGCGCGGGCCGAGATCGCCTCCAGCTCGGGCTCGGACTCGACGTTGAAGCAGAAGATGCCCGCCGCGAGCCCCACATCGATTTCCGCGACGGTCTTGCCGACGCCGGAGAACATGATCTTTTCTGCGGGAATGCCCGCCCGCAGCGCCCGGATCAGTTCGCCGCCCGAAACCACGTCCGCGCCGGCACCGAGCCGGGCGAGCGTCGCCAGGACCGCCTGGTTGGAATTCGCCTTCATGGCGTAGCAGACGAGTGAATCGATATCGGCGAAGGCGCGCGAGAACACCTCGTAGTGGCGGGTCAGCGTCGCGGTCGAATAGCAATAGAACGGCGTTCCGATCTCCTGCGCGATCGTCTCGATCAGCACGTCCTCTCCGTGGAGGATCCCGTCCTTGAATTCAAAATGGTTCATCGCAAGGGTTCATCCCAACAGGTGATGGTACCGGATCGCTGGAGCGACGGGTCGTCTTCGTGTCTCCCGAGGCTCGCCTCACCAAGACCGGAACAAGGTCGGAATGGCCTCCATGGCATAAGCAGGCCCGCTTTCGGGCTACCCTCGGGCGCTTTCCCGTCAGCTCAGTTCAGCAGCCAATCCAGAAAGAAACGATTCTCTTCGGCTTTCGGATTGCGCGTCACTTCGGCGGCGCTGACGGTAACGTTGGTGGAGTTGTCGGTGAGGCGCCGCGCCCGCAGATCCACATCGGCTTCGTCCTGCCCGCCTCCGAAGGGCGAGACCTGGACCGACTGCGTTTCGTCGCCGGCAATCGCGGACGGCGTCTGGCCGGACTGCGGCGCGACCGGCGCATTCTTCACGCCGCACCCCGCCAGCGCTCCCACAAGCAGCAGCACCGGTGCCGACAACCTCAAAAACCGATGTTCCATCACGTCAACGCCCAGCGCTCCCCGCCTCTTCTCGAAAGCGGTGATAACGATTTCGGCGGGTAAAAGCACCCCCGTCGATTCAATTGCGCTCGTCTGCGAGGCGTTTCCGCCAGTACTCCACCTGCGCCCTGACATTGTCCGGTGCGGTGCCGCCAAAGCTCCGGCGGCTGCGCACCGAGGCGTCGACCCCCAGGACCTCGTAGACTGCCTCGGTGATCCGCGGATCAAGGGAGCGCAGAACATCGAGCGGCAGATCCTCGAGCCCGACGCCGGATTCCTCGGCGAGCGAGACGGCCCTGCCGGTGACATGGTGCGCTTCACGGAAGGGGAGGCCGAGTTCGCGCACGAGGTAGTCGGCGAGATCCGTCGCGGTCGAGAAGCCATGGCCAGCGGCCGCACGCATCTTCGCCTCGTTGACCGTCAGGTCACGCACCATTCCCGTGGCGGCCGCAAGCGCGAGGGACAGCGAATCGATCGCGTCGAAGACCTGCTCCTTGTCCTCCTGCATGTCCTTGGAATAGGTGAGCGGCAGCCCCTTCATCACCGTCAGCAGCGAGATCAGCGCGCCGTTGATACGGCCGGGCTTCGCCCGCACCAGCTCGGCCGCGTCCGGATTGCGCTTCTGCGGCATGATCGAGGAGCCGGTCGAAAACGCGTCAGACAGCTTCACGAAGCCGAATTGCGGCGTCGACCAGATCACGATTTCCTCAGCCAGCCGCGACAGATGTGTTGCGGTGATCGCGGCGACCGACAGGAACTCCAGCGCGAAGTCGCGGTCGGAAACCGTATCGAGCGAGTTGCGGGTCGGGGCGGAGAAACCCAGGGCGGAGGCGGTCGCACTCCGGTCGATCGGAAAGCCTGTACCGGCGAGTGCCGCGGTTCCGAGGGGGCACTCGTCGAGCCGCTTCAACGCGTCGCGGCAGCGTGACCGGTCGCGCGCCGCCATCTCCGCATAGGCCAGGCAATGATGGCCGAAGGTGACGGGCTGTGCGACCTGCAGATGGGTGAAGCCGGGCATCACCGTCTCGGCATGCTGTTCGGCCTTGTCGACCAGCGCGGCGATGAAGTCCGTCAGCCGGGCCTCCAAGGCCTGGAACGCCGTGCGGATATGCAGGCGAAAATCGAGCGCCACCTGATCGTTGCGCGAGCGGGCCGTATGAAGCCGTCCGGCCGCCGGGCCGATCAGTTCGGCGAGCCGCGACTCGATGTTCATGTGAATGTCTTCGAGTTTTCGCGAGAATGTGAAGTTTCCCGCCTCGATTTCGGCCTCGATCCGGGCGAGACCCTCGACGATCTTCGAAACGTCCTCGGCCGCGATGATGCCCTGTGCCCCCAGCATTTCGGCATGGGCCTTGGAACCGGCGATATCCTCGCGGTAGAGCCGTTTGTCAAAATCGATCGAGGCGTTGATCTCCTCCATGATGGCATCGGGGCCGGATGCGAAGCGACCGCCCCACATCGTATTCGAGGTTTTCTGGCTCATCGGGACCGGTGGACGAAAGAACAGGGTTATCGACGAATGACGGCGGACAATTCCGGACAGCCGACGAAACGTCTTCTGGCGATCGCGGGCGCAGCACTGGTGCTGGGCATCGTCGCCGGCGTGGGGGTGCTATACGTGACGGATCGCTGGTCTGGCAACGCGGTTGCAGCGAGTTGCCCGGCCGATGACGGGCTCCATGCCGCGATCGACGAGAACGCCCGCGGCGAAGTGGCGGCGGTGCAGGCGCTGGAAGAGCCTTTCGACGTCTCGACCATCTCCTTCACCGACGCAGACGGCGCGCCCAAGAGCCTCGCCGACTTCTCGGGGCAGACCCTTCTCGTCAATGTGTGGGCGACATGGTGCGTCCCCTGCCGGGTGGAGATGCCGGCGCTCGATGCGCTGGAAGCCCAGGAGGGCGGCGACGACTTCGCGGTCGTGCCGATCAATGTCGATCTGGGTTCGGACGACAAGCCGAAGGCCTTCTACGAGGAAACCGGCCTCTCGTCCCTCCCCCTCTACCGCGATGCCTCGCTCGACACCTTCAACGATCTCAAGACCCGAGGCGTGACGATCGGCCTGCCGGTCTCGCTCCTCGTCGACGGCGAGGGCTGCGCCCGAGCCGCCGTCGCGGGCCCCGCCGAATGGGCGAGCCCCGACGCGATCCGGCTGATCGAAGCAGTGAAGGGCGGGGGCCAGACGACGTGAGTTCAGGAATGCAGGGCGCCTCTGCTCGATGGCTTGCAAAGCGCCAATCCGTCAGGTCGGTCTCACCCCAGCGAGGATCGGGACAACTCGTCCTATGCGGCGCGGAGACCCTCGCTGACCGGGGGTCCCTTCGAACTTTCGCCAGAGGCCCCAGCTTGCCCGCAATCGAAGCTTGTCAGAAGATGCGAGAGCTCTTCGGTCTCGGTCGCGACGCTGCGGGAGGCGGCTGAGGACTGCTCGGCCATTGCCGCGTTTTGCTGGGTGACCTGATCGATGCTCTGCACCCCGGCATCGACTTCTGCGAGATTGGTGGCCTGATCCTGGGCAGAGGACGCCAGATTGGCGACGATCTCGTCGATCCGGCCGATCTGGGCGACCATCGCCTGCAGGGCCTCTCCCGTCCGTCCCACCAATTGGACGCCCTCTTCGACCTGGTCGCTCGAGGTGGAGATCAGGCTCTTGATCTCTTTCGCCGCTTCGGCCGAACGCTGCGCAAGACCCCGAACCTCGTGAGCGACGACGGCAAAGCCGCGCCCCGCCTCACCCGCCCTGGCCGCCTCGACGCCGGCGTTGAGCGCCAGGAGATTGGTCTGGAAGGCGATCTCGTCGATCACGCCGATGATCTGGCTGACCTTCTTCGACGACTGCTCGATGGCGTTCATCGAGGCGACGGTCTGTTCGACCACCGCCTCGGTCTTGCTGGAATCGCTGCGAACGCCGGTAATCGTGGATTTCGCTTCGATGGTCCCGTCGCGGGTTTGTCTGACCGCCTGGTTCACCTCGCTCAGAGCAGCCGCAATCTCTTCGACGCGCGCCGCCTGCTCCTCGACACGCCGCGAAAAGTCGTCGGCAGCGGTGGAGAGTTCCTCGCAGCCGAGGCGGATGGTCCGCGATTTATCCGCCACCGATCCAATCGCCGAACGCAACTGGGAGACTGCCTCGTTGAAATCCACGCGCAGCCGGTCGTAATCACCCTCGAAGGGGTCGTCGATGCGCGTGGTCAGCCGGCCCTCGGCGAGATCCTTCAACGCCGCGCCCAGAGCTTCGACGCACTTGCCCTGCGACAGCCGGGCCTCGGAAGCCTCCTGCCGGGCCTTTTCCAGTTCGGTCGCATCCTGAAGCGTCTCGACGACACCGACGACCTTGCCGGCGGCATCAACCATGGGACAGGCTTCGATGATGAGGTAGCGCCGCTCCCCCAGAGGGAGATCGCACCAGTTCTCGGCCCGCAGGTCATCACCCGTTCGCTCGCGCGATTGAGATGCATACAATCGGTCGATCGCCGCAGTGTCCCTGGTCAGGGCGAGATCAGCGAGGCAGGGCCGGGCTTCCTTGTAGAAGCCCTTCCAGTGGTCCTTGGTGTGAAGGACTTCGGAAGCCTTGAGGCCAGTCAACCGCTCGCAAGCGGGATTCCAGAGTGCCACGCGTCCTTCGCCGTCGAGCACAAAGGTCGGGATGGCCATGGACATGATCCCGGCCATTGCCCGCTCGTGCTCGGTTTGCGGTGTGTTCGAGGCGGCCTGATCGCTGCGCGGTTTCCGCCCTGCAAAGAAACCCATCGTGAAAAACCCTTTCTCAACCAGAGAAAGATTATGTTTTTCATCTTAACGTTTACTTTCCAGAGCAACTATCGCCGTTGCCTATCGCGTCGGCACGGGTTCCTCGCCGCGATAATCATAGAACCCGCGACCCGCCTTGCGGCCGAGCCAGCCCGCCTCGACATATTTCACCAGCAGCGGGCACGGACGGTATTTGGAATCGGCCAGCCCGTCATAGAGCACCTGCATGATCGAGAGGCACGTATCGAGCCCGATGAAATCGGCCAGTTGCAACGGGCCCATCGGATGGTTCGCACCGAGCTTCATGGCGGTATCGATGGAGGTGACGGAGCCCACGCCCTCATAGAGCGTGTAGATCGCCTCGTTGATCATCGGCAGCAGGATGCGGTTGACGATGAAGGCCGGGAAGTCTTCCGAAACCGTGATCGTCTTGTCGAGCGAGGCGACGAAGGCCTTGGCGGTCTCGAACGTGTCCTCCTCGGTCGCAATACCGCGCACGAGTTCGACGAGCTTCATCACCGGCACGGGATTCATGAAGTGAATGCCCATGAAGCGTTCCGGCCGGTCGGTTGCCGCCGCGAGGCGCGTGATCGAGATCGACGAAGTGTTCGTGGCCAAAAGCGCTTCCGGCTTCAGATGCGGGCAGATCTCACGGAAGGCCTTGCGCTTGACGGTCTCATCTTCCGTCGCCGCCTCGATGACGAGGTCGAGTTGGCCAAGATCCTTGGTCGAGGTCGTGCCTGAAATGCGGGCGAGCGCGTCCGCCTTGTCGCTTTCGCTGATCTTTTCAGAAGCAAGCTGGCGGCCGAGGGACTTCTCGATCCGCTCCATGCCGCTCCGGATGCGATCGTCCGCGACATCGTGGAGCTTGACCGTGAAGCCGGCCAAGGCCGCCACATGGGCAATGCCGGCGCCCATCTGCCCCGCGCCGACCACGCCGACGGATTTGATGCGATCTGTCATCGCGCTCTCCCAGGTCTTTTCTTGTTGCAGTGCAATATAGCACCACGACACCGCCGGTCAAAGGGCAGTGATGGTCAGAGCTTGTCCTTGAGCTCCGGCAGGAGCTGGAACAGATCGCCCACGAGGCCGTAGTCGGCGACCTGGAAGATCGGCGCCTCCTCGTCCTTGTTGATCGCGACGATGATCTTGGAGTCCTTCATGCCGGCAAGATGCTGGATCGCGCCGGAAATGCCGGCGGCGATGTAGAGCTCGGGCGCGACCACCTTGCCGGTCTGGCCCACCTGCCAGTCATTGGGGGCGTAGCCGGCATCGACCGCCGCGCGGGAAGCGCCGACGGCAGCACCCAGCTTGTCGGCGAGCGGCAGGATCACCTCCTCGAACTTCTCCTTCGAGCCGAGCGCGCGGCCGCCCGACAGGATGATCTTCGCCGCCGTCAGCTCCGGACGCTCGGAATGAGCGAGCTTCTCCTCGACGAAGGTCGAGAGCCCTGGATCGCCGGCCGCGTCGATCGTCTCCGTGGTGGCGGAGCCGCCCTCGCCGGCCGCCTGGAAGGAAGACGTCCGGACCGTGATGACCTTCTTAGCGTCAGTGGACTTCACCGTCTGGACCGCATTGCCGGCATAGATCGGCCGTTCGAAGGTGTCGGACGCTTCGACCGCGATGATGTCGGAAATCTGCATGACGTCGAGCAGGGCTGCGATGCGCGGCGCAACGTTCTTGCCGGTGGTCGTCGCCGCCGCGACGATCGCGTCATAGTCGCCGGCGAGCTTCACGACGAGATCGGCGAGCGGCTCGGCCAGCCCATGGCCATAGGCGGCGTCGTCGGCATGAAGAACCTTGGCAACGCCTTCGAGCTTTCCGGCTGCCTCGGCGACGGGGCCGGCGCCCTCGCCCGCCACGAGGATGTGGACGTCTCCGCCCAGAGCCTTCGCGGCCGTCAAGGCTTTGGCCGTCTGGTCGGAAAGAGCCGCGTTGTCGTGCTCGGCAATCAAAAGTGTGGTCATCTCGTCTCTCCTGGCACTTCGCAGCAGGCCTCCGGGGCGGCGAAGCGCGTCAGTATCTCGGGTGCTCAATAATGGAACTGCATGCGATCAAAAGCGCAGGCGCGTCCTCTTCGGGACATTCCGACCTTAAAGAACCCCGGCTTCGTTCTTCAGCTTGTCGACCAGTTCGTCGACGCTTGCGACCTTCACGCCGCCTTCGCGCTTCTTCGGCTCGGCGGTCTTGAGAACCTCCAGACGCGGCGCAATGTCGACGCCGAGGTCTTCCGGGCTCTTCTCCTCGATCGGCTTCTTCTTCGCCTTCATGATGTTGGGCAGCGAGGCGTAGCGCGGCTCGTTCAGGCGCAGATCGGTGGTCACCACCGCCGGCATCTTGAGATCGACCGTCTGCAGGCCGCCGTCGACCTCGCGGGAGACCTTGGCCCGGCCATCGGCGAACTCGACCGTGTTGGCGAAAGTGCCCTGGCTCCAGCCGAGGAGCGCCGCGAGCATCTGGCCGGTCTGATTGCAGTCGTCGTCGATCGCCTGCTTGCCGAGGATGACGAGGTCGGGCGTTTCCGCTTCCACCACAGCCTTCAGGAGCTTGGCGACGGCAAGCGGTTCGGTCGGCTGGTCGGTCTTCACGAGGATGCCGCGGTCGGCGCCCATGGCGAGTGCGGTGCGGATCGTCTCCTGGGACTGCTGCGGGCCGACCGAGACGGCGATGACTTCGCTCGCCGTGCCGGCTTCCTTCAGACGGATCGCCTCTTCGACGGCGATCTCGTCGAACGGGTTCATCGACATCTTCACATTGGCGAGTTCGACGCCGGACCCATCCGACTTCACCCGGATCTTCACATTGTAGTCGACCACCCGCTTGACTGCGACGAGAACTTTCATGGGCGGTTTGTCTCCTTCGGGGATTTTCTGGGACTGTCTTTCGCAGCCGTCTTGGCGCATGGCGGCGTGGCTTGGCAAGCCGTGACGACATCATGCCGCTAATATTGGCGTTCGCGCTCATCGGTCA
Organism: Jiella marina; assembly: GCF_024359545.1. Lineage (GTDB taxonomy): Bacteria > Pseudomonadota > Alphaproteobacteria > Rhizobiales > Rhizobiaceae > Jiella. The sequence goes on along the minus strand of NZ_JAKQZG010000004.1, from coordinate 8,604 downwards.
AAGCCGCTGCCTTCGGCGGGACGATCTTGCGATCGAACAGCGGCACGCCGGAGCGCCGCAGAACCAGGGTCAGCAAGGCTCCGGCGACGATACCGCCGACATGGGCGGCATAGGACACGTCGGCCGCGCCCGTCACCAGCATGAAGAACTGGAGGCCGATCCAGGCAGCGAGCACGATATAGGCCGGCAGGGGCAGAGGAATGCGGCCGAGAACGAGCACCCAGACCCAGACGCGTGGATGCAGCATCAGATAGGCCGCGACCACGGCCGAAACCGATCCCGATGCACCGACGAGTGTCCCCTCCGAGGTTGGCGCGATCACGGCATGGGCAAAGGCACCTGCGGCGGCGGAGGCGAGATAGAAGAGAAGGAATTTGAAGTGGCCGAAGGCATCCTCGACATTGTCGCCGAACACCCAGAGGAACAGCATGTTGCCGAGAAGATGCCAGAAATCGAGATGCAGGAACGAATAGGTGACGAAGTTAAGCCAGCCGGGCACGGCCACATAGACCGGTGGCAGATCCACATGTCCGTTCGCGACGGCGGGAATGAAGCCGTAGGACAATTCGAAGGACGAAACGATGGCGCCGGTCTCTCCGACCGCCCAGCCATAGAGGAAGACGAAGACGTTGACCGCGATCAGGCCGATCGTGACGTATTGGAAGCGGATGTAGCGCAGGCGGTTGGAGTCATAGATCGGGATGAACATCGGGGCCTCGCTCGCCTTGTCAGCCGGGCGGGCGAGTGAAGCTTCCGGCCTAGCCTAGGTCGAGGGTCTAGCACTCATTCGAACGCCTTCACCAGCCATTCGACAACCTCCGCACCGCCAGCGGCGTCATAGGCCAGTTTGCCGGCCTCCGAACCGATCATGCCCCCGGCAACGGCCGCAATGCCGAGAACCACGAAGCCGACGCCGCCTGTCGACACACCAATCATGAGCGCCGCCGAGACGGCCACTCCCGCGCCCAGGCGGCCTGTTCCCATGCCCACTGCTTCGCGCACGACCACATTGCCGGCGGCGGAAGCGCCACCCCTCTGATAGGCGACACGCGTCTCCGCAGCGATCGCACCCGTTTGCAGGATGGTCGCTGCCCTGCCAAGCGGCTTCAGCTTGGCGGCGAAATTGCTGTTGCGGGCCAGGCTGCGCTCGATCTTCTTGTTGCGCAGACCATCGCCATCGATGGCGTAGGATTTGGCAAGGCTCTTGTGGCTCAGCCCGAGGGCCTTCTTCATCCGGGACTGTCCCGGATTCTCCAGAATATGACGGCGCGAGAAGCCGTTGATCTGACGCTGGAGCGCCGTTTCGATGGGTTTGCGTAGAGCGATCGCCTCGGTGCTGTTCAGCTTCCAGCCGGCCTTCAGCGCCGTCCGATAAGCTTCGTCGAGGCGTTTCATATCCGCCTCGATCATTGCGATGCGCTTGGCAAGATAGGTGTTCACGCCATCGAGTTCACTGCCAATGAAACCGAGCCCCTCACGATGCTGGACAACGGCATCGATCAAGGAAAAGTCCTGATTGAACCTGCCGGCCTGGGCCGGCGACACCACCGGCGGGGAGACCGACCCCACCCCTTGCGAAAACCGGCCCAGCTCCGCTGCTGTCATCGCCGACATCGAGTCGTCATGGGGCACCACAACCATGCGACCTGGCGAGAGAGTTTGCCCGGGCGATTGCAGGCCGTTCAACGCGCGAAACGCTTCTATTCTTCGATCGGCGGGATCCACAAAGAAGCAGCGATGGGCATCCTCCCCAAGCACTGCGGTCTCCAGCATGCCAACGGATACGTTCTGGCCCATCCAGCTTCCTCGAAGGGTTGAAGCTCGGATAGGTTGAATTATTGCATGAAATTGTCAATCAAGAATTGCAGCTTAAGGCGGCTTGAGTGGCATCGCCTCGCGGAAGCCGAGTGAGGCAGGCGTGGCTCAGCGGCTCTTCCCCGGCACCCAGAGAACGTCCGCCCGGCCCTCGTCATTGGCGATGCGCCCCGCCACGAAGAGATGGTCGGACAGGCGATTGACGTAGCGGATCGCGGTTGCGGCTACCGGCTCGCCGTCCTTGTTCGACAGCGCGATCATCAGGCGCTCGGCGCGACGCGCCACCGTGCGCGCGTGGTGAAGATGGGTCGCGGCGGGCGAACCGGCCGGCAGCACGAAGGATTTCAGCGGTTCGAGCCGCTCGTTCATGGCGTCGATCTCGGATTCCAGCCGGTCGACCTGGGACTCGACGATCTTCAGCGGCTCGAATTCCAGGGGCTTGCCGGTGTCCGGCGTCGCCAGCTCCGCGCCGAGATCGAACAGCTCGTTCTGGATGCGCGCCAGCATGGCGTCGAGGACTTCGTCGGCATGGAGCCGAACGAGACCGATGACCGCATTGAGTTCGTCGACCGTGCCATAGGTCTCGACCCTGAGATCGGCCTTGGAACGGCGCTCGCCATTGCCGAGCGTGGTTTCGCCGCCGTCGCCGGTCCTGGTGTAGATCTTGTTCAGGCGCACCATGATCTGCGTCCTCGTCCTGTCGTGTTGAGAATTTCGCGGAAAATCAGCGGGCGAGCAGAAGCACCCCGACGATGATGATCACCGCGACGCCCTGCAGCATGACGCGGGCGCGCATCAGCTTCTGGGACGTGTTGCCCGAGCCGCCCCGCATCATATTGATCAGCCCGGCGAGAAGCACGCCGGCGGTCGCCACCATGACGATGAGGGCGAGATAGGTCAGAAAATCGGACATGCCGTCCCTTCGAACTTTCGGTCAAACGCGACCGCATATAGGCGTCATTTGCCTGCCCGCGAGCGCTTGCGACCATGTCGCGCGATCAGCCGCCACCCAGGGAGGGTCGTCGCGGTCGCAGATTGCCCATGGCGGCGGCCACGCCGATCCCGGTGATCGCGAGACCGGTGATCTGGACCAGAGTGAGCGTCTCGCCGAACAGGAGATAACCCAAGACGGCTGTCACGCCCGGTGTCAGGTACATCAGTGACGAGACCTTGGAAACGGCCCCTTCCCGGATCAGGATCATGAACAGGAAGATCGCCCCGATCGACAGGACGAGCACCAGCCAGACGAGCGCGAAGACCACGTCGCCGTTCCAGCGGATCGCCATCTCCTCGCTTGCAAGAGCCATGACGCCGACGGGGACCAGGGCGCCGAGATATTGCAGAGCCGTCCCTGTGCGAATGTCGAGACCGGTGACGAAGCGCTTCTGCCAGACCGTGCCGACCGAAATCGCGAGCGCCGAGAGGACCGCCGGCACCACATTGATCGCACCGTATTCGCCGCCAGATCCGAGCTTCGGCAGAATCACCAGCGCAACACCGAAGAGGCCGAGAGCGAGGCCCAGCGCATGGCGCGGACGGATGGTCTCGCCGAGAACGGTCGCCGCGATGATCGCCACCAGGATCGGCTGAAGCCCGACGATCAGCGCCGCCACGCCGGCATTCAGGCCATGGCGGATCGCGAAGAACACGCCCCCGAGATAAAGGCCGTGAATCAGGCTGCCGGCGATCATCGCATGCATCGCCAGGGGAAAGGACGGCCATTTGCGGCCCGACATCGCGACGACAGCCGCCAGAATGGCGAAGGCGAGAAGAAATCTCAGAGAAAGGAAGGTGAAGGGCTCGGCATAGGGCATGGCATAGCGCGCGCCGATGAAGCCGGTGGACCACAACAGAACGAAGAGCGGGGGGAAAACGGATACGAAACGCTGCACGGATATTGGCTCTGCCGGATGTCGGGGCTGCGCGACCACTTCGGCCAGGAGGACGCCGCCAGCCGCCCCATACACGGCTTTGACCGCGGCGTCACATCGCGGGGCCGGCACGCAGCCTGATACGGGTGGGCACCTCCCCCCGACCTGAGCGAACGGTTTGCGCTTTGGGCCCACCCGTCCTATCGCTGAACGCCCCGCCTTTCTTCCGCCGTGCCGATGCAGACCATCCTCAACATCGTCGTCCCGATCTTCAGCCTGATCGCCATCGGCTTCGCCTCCGCGAGGACGCGGCTTCTGCCCGAATCGGTGGAAACGGCGCTCGCCCGCTTCGTCTTCGTCATCGCGGTGCCGCTGCTCCTGTTCCGCACGCTGTCGACGATGTCCTTCGGCAATGCCAATCCGCTCTATCTCTGGGCGAGCTATTTCGGCGCCGTGGCGGTCGTCTGGACATGCGGCAGCTTGGCCGCCCGGGCCTTCGCGGGTGCCGACCGGCGCACGGCGGTCATCGCCGGCATCTCGTCAAGCTTCGCCAACACCGTTCTCGTCGCCATTCCAACGCTCCAGCGCGCCTACGGCGATCCTGGACTGGAGCCGCTTCTCCTGATCGTCTCGATCCATCTGCCGGTGATGATGATCGCGTCGTCGATCCTGATCGAGCGGGCGGCCGCACGGGATGCGTCGCAGGGAGCCGCGATCGCGCATGATCCACCACCCCTTTCGAAGATCGCCAGGCGCGTCGGCAGGAACCTCGCCACCAATCCCATCGTCGTCGGGATCGTGGCGGGCCTTGTCTGGCGCGCCACCGGCTTTCCCCTCGACGGTCATTTCAGCGAAGTAACCCGTCTCCTCAGCGGCACGGCCGGACCCATCGCCCTGTTTTCCCTCGGCATGTCACTGACACGCTATGGCCTCAAGGGCGACATCTTCATGGCCACGACGGCTGCCGCGCTGTCTCTCCTCGTCATGCCCGCGCTCGTCTGGCTGATCGGCAACGGGCTGGGGCTGCCGGATCTCTGGCTGAAGGGCGCGGTCCTGACGGCAGCGGCCCCCGCCGGCGTCAACGCCTATATCCTGGCCACCTATTTCGGTGCCGGCGAAAAGCTTGCCGCGACGACGATCCTGGTCTCCACCGTCGCATCCGTCGTCACGCTCAGCCTGTGGCTGACGATCCTCGGGACATGAGGATCTCCTCCGACAGGGAGCCGCCCGGGCGCCCCGGCAGGCCGACCATGCGGCGGATGTCTTCGGCCGTCATCCCCGATTCCCGGAGCGACTTCAGAGAGGTATCGCGCGCGCTCTTCGACAGTTTGCGGCCATCCTCTCCTAGGATCAGAGGATGGTGGTGGTATCGCGGCGGCGAGAAGCCGAGGAGCTCCTGCAAGAGACGATGGATACTGGTCGCATAGAAGAGATCACGGCCCCGCACGACGTCGGTGATGCCCTGCAGGGCGTCATCGACGACGACAGAGAGATGATAGCTGGTCGGCACATCCATCCGCCCGAGCACCACGTCGCCCCATTCGAGCGGCCGCGCCACGATCGGCCCGCTTTCGCCCAGCGGCGAGGCACCGTATTCGTCCCAGCCCAAGGCCGGGACGCGCTCGATCGCCCGCTCCAGATCGAGCCGCCACGCGAAGCGCTCGCCCTCGCTCATCCGCCTTTCCCGCTCTTTCGTCGTGGCGTGGCGGTCGAGACCGGGATAGAGCGGCGCGCCGTCGGGATCGCGGGGCCATGAACGACCTTCCTCGCTCTCATAGCGGTCGACGAAGGCGCGGATTTCGCCCCGCGACATGAAGGCGGGATAGACGAGTTCTTCCGCTGCCAGCGCCTCCAGTGCGGCGGCATAGTCGGCCATGTGCTCGGACTGGCGCCGCGGCTTCTCGTCCCAGGAAATGCCGAGAAAGGCCAGATCGTCCTCCACCTGCCGCTCGAAGGCGGGCGTGCAGCGGGCGAGATCGATGTCTTCGTGGCGCAGGAGGAAGCGCCCGCCGGTCTGACGGGCAAGCTCGTGATTGACCAGAGCCGAATAGGCATGGCCGAGGTGAAGCTCGCCGTTCGGACTGGGCGCGAAACGGAACACGGCGTCTTTTGCGGACATTTTTATGCGATTCCCTCGTTTGGGCGAGGTGCTAAGATCGGATTGCGAGAGGAAGATGACGAAGGCGGTCCGCCCATGATTTCGACCGAAGCCGACATCGCCGAGGCGCTGGACGAATTGCTGGCTGCCGATCCCCGTCTCGACCCGGTGCTTCGGACCGCCGGCACGGTTCCGCTGCGCCGAAGCACCAGAGGCCTGCGCGGCCTGATCGCGATCATCGTGGCGCAGCAGGTCTCCAAGGCAAGCGCCGACGCGATCTTCGGCCGTCTCGCGGCAGCCGTCGACCTCGATGACGCTGCGGCAATCCTCGCGGCCGACGAAACGACCCTGCGCGCCGCCGGCCTCTCGCGCCCCAAACAACGGACCGTCCGGGCCATCGCCGAAGCGGTTTCGGACGGACGCCTTTCGCTAGAACGCTGCGAATCATCCGCGGCGGAGGATGCGGTCGCCGAACTCGTCGCGCTTCCCGGGGTCGGCCCTTGGACCGCCGAATGCTATCTGCTCTTCTGCGCCGGGCACCGCGACATTTTTCCCGCCGGGGATCTGGCGCTTCAGGTCGCCGTCGCCCATGCCTTCGCCCATGACGATCGTCCCGCCGCCAAGGCTCTGGCCGGAATCGCCGAGGCCTGGCGACCGCATCGCTCCGTCGCAGCCCGGCTTTTCTGGGCCTATTACGGCGCCGTCAACCGGCGCGAGGTCGTTCCCGTCACCGAAGCCTAGCCGGTCGATCACCGGAGCCTATCCACAGATAAAGGGAGTACAAGGGAAGCGCCATTTCAGGCCAGAATCCACCAAGCCCCTGTCATGGCGGGGATAAGGCTTCACAAAGCCGACATGATAGAGCACGATAGTCCGCGCCGACGCGAGTTAAGGAAGAAGGCGTCAGCCCAAGGAGACTTCGGTGACGATCGCGATAAGTCAGGACTTATCCCCAGCCCTTGTTCTCAACGCCGACTTTCGGCCCCTCAGCTACTACCCACTTTCCCTGTGGTCCTGGCAGGATTCGATCAAGGCCGTGTTCCTCGATCGGGTGACGATCCTGGCCGAATATGACCGGGCGGTGCGAAGTCCGAACTTCTCCATGCGCCTGCCCTCCGTCGTCTGTCTCAAGACCTACATCAAGCCCGCCCGCCATCCGGCCTTCACCCGCTTCAACGTCTTCCTCCGCGACAAATTCCAGTGCCAGTATTGCGGCTCTCCCCATGAGCTGACCTTCGACCATGTGATCCCGCGGTCCAAGGGCGGCCTCACCACGTGGGAGAACGTCGTGGCGGCCTGCTCGCCCTGCAATCTCAAGAAGGGCGGCGCAATGCCGAAGGTCGCGGGAATGATCCCCCGCCAGACGCCGTTTCAGCCGACTGTGCACGACCTCCACAACAACGGTCGACTGTTCCCGCCGAATTATCTCCACGAGAGCTGGCTCGACTATCTCTACTGGGACTCCGAACTCGATCCCGAATAGGGCCTGGCGTCTGGATCGCTTAATGTCGTCGATCCGTTCGCATCCGGGTCTGTCCTCCATGCATCTCTGTCCGGCGGATCTGCCCTTGCGTCGCTTGGGCGTTCTGGTATGTCGTGCTGCAGGGCAGCATAAATCGGCTGCAAACGGCGAATTGCGTCGCTTCGCAGGTTGATATCCCGGCGATCCTTTTAGAGCGGCGCGCAGGCATCCCGAGCATCACGGAACGAGCAGACGTTGAAACTATCAGACCTGACAGAGATCGCCCTCAAGGGCGGCGAAGAAGTCATGGCCGTCTACGGTACCGCCTTCGATGTCGAGAAGAAGGACGATTCCTCGCCTGTGACCGAGGCCGACCTGCGCTGCGAAGCCGTGATCAAGCCGCTTTTGAAGGCGCTGGCTCCGGACGTGGTCATCGTGGCGGAGGAGGCCATGTCGGCGGGTGACGTCCCGGCCGAGGCCAGCCGGATGTTTCTCGTCGACCCCCTCGACGGCACCAAGGAATTCGTCAATCGCAACGGCGATTTCACCGTCAATATCGCGCTGATCGAAAACGGCGTGCCGGTGGCGGGCGTTGTCTATGCACCGGCGATCGGCAAGATCTGGGCCGGTTCGGCGGCAGACGGCGCCTATCGCGGCGATGTCGAAAGCGGTCGGATCGGCAAGGTCGAGGCCATCGCGACCCGGCCGACGCCCGAGAAGATCGTGGCCGTCGGCAGCCGCAGCCACGGAGCGAGCGAAACGGCGGAATGGCTGAAGCGCTTTGACGTGGACAATCTCGTGTCCCGTGGCTCGTCCCTGAAATTCTGCCTCGTTGCGGAAGGCGAGGCGGACGTCTATCCGCGGCTCGGCCGGACCATGGAATGGGACACGGCAGCGGGAGACGCGGTGCTGCGCGCGGCCGGCGGGCTGGTCACCACGCTCGACGGCAAGCCCCTCGTCTACGGCAAGCGCCGCCAGGCGGACGACGTGGATTTTGCCAATCCGCATTTCGTCGCCTTCGGCCAGCCCGGGCTCGCCGAAGACCTGTCGTAGCACACTGGCGCAACGCCTGTGGCTCCCGGCCTGGCGAGCCGGCAGGCCTGATTTGACGCGCGAAAGCGCTCAAGACATTTGCACGAAGGATGGATTGATAGATGTCGGTTGGGGTTATGGCGAGTTCGGTCGAGTTGACGCATCTGGAGCGTCTTGAGGCGGAGTCGATCCACATCATGCGGGAGGTTGCGGCGGAGTTCCGCAATCCGGTGATGCTGTATTCGATCGGCAAGGATTCCTCGGTCATGCTGCATCTGGCGAAGAAGGCGTTCCATCCTTCGCCGCCGCCCTTCCCGCTGCTGCAT
>NZ_JAKQZG010000039.1 GCF_024359545.1 Jiella marina | reverse complement strand
TGGTCTGCCCCCACTGAAGTGGTCCTTCATAAAGTATGGTTTTGAGACCATTGGAGGACGAGAGCATGCCGAACAAGAAGCACAAGCCTGAAGAGATCGTCGCGAAGCTGCGTCAGGTTGATGTCCTGGTTTCGCAAGGACGAAGCGTGGCCGAGGCGGTCCGCGCGATCGGCGTCACGCAATTCACGTATTATCGTTGGCGCAAGGAGTATGGCGGCTTGAAGGGCAGCCAGGTGAAGCGCCTGAAGGATCTGGAGAAGGAGAACGAGCGGCTGCGCAAGGCGGTCTCCGATCTCACCCTTGAGAAGCTGATCCTCAGTGAGGCCGCTTCGGGAAACTTCTAAGCCCTTCCCGTCGTCGGCAGTGCGTCGAGCATGTCGTCGAGATGCTCGGCGTGTCGGAACGCATGGCGTGTCGGGTTCTCGGCCAGCATCGCTCGACGCAGCGCAAGCGGCCGACCGGACGGGCTGACGAAAAGGCGCTGACCGCTGACATCGTCAGGCTCGCCAGCGAGTACGGCCGATACGGCTATCGGCGGATCGCCGCCATGCTGAAGAGCGAAGGCTGGACGGTGAACGTCAAGCGCGTTGAGCGGATCTGGCGTCGGGAAGGGCTGAAGGTCCCACAGAAACAACCGAAGCGAGGCCGGCTCTGGCTGAACGACGGATCGTGTGTCCGCCTACGACCTGAGTATGCCAACCATGTCTGGTCCTACGACTTCGTCGAAAGCCGGACCCATGACGGAAGGAAGTTCCGCATGCTGAATATCATCGACGAGTTCACGCGGGAATGCCTGGTGATCCGCATCGATCGGAAGTTGAACTCGATCAACGTCATCGATGTCCTGACGGACCTGTTCATCCTGCGCGGACCGCCTGGATATGTGAGGTCGGACAACGGTCCGGAGTTCATCGCGAAGGCTGTGAGGGAATGGATCGTCGCGGTCGGTGCAAAGACGGCGTTTATCGAGCCTGGCAGTCCATGGGAGAACGGCTATTGCGAGAGCTTCAATT
>NZ_JAKQZG010000038.1 GCF_024359545.1 Jiella marina | reverse complement strand
CGTCATTTGTCTTGGATTGAAGACAGGCGGCTTACGAGGTTCGCCGAGGGCGTCGATGGGCCGGCGGTGCATCAGGTTGAGGCGGACGAGACGGCGGAAGGTGCTGGGTTGGGGGACGGCGCGCTGGGCGTCGTGGGCGAGTTTGAGGAGGATGAAGGCGATGAGGGCGACGAAGATCTGGATTCGCACGGCATTCTCGCTCGCCCCGAGGAAGTGACCGATCTTCAGGTTCTGCTTGATCCATTTGAAGAACAGTTCGATCTGCCAGCGTGCCTTGTAGAGATCGGCGATTTCCTTTGCCGGGGCGTCGAGGTCGTTGGAAACGATGCGGATCGTCTTTCCGGTCTTGAGCCTGACGACGATCTCGCGCACCGGATCGGCGAAGGGGTTCTTGCGCGAGCGGGCCATGCGCCGGGGCAGAAGGCCGATCCTGTCGGAGAGGATGGCGCCGTCTTTCGGCACGGGCTGGACGGCGGTCACGGCAAGGTCGGTGTTGCTCTTCAGGCGGCTGACGATCCGGCAGCCGGCGGCATCGAGGGCCGCCCACCAGGCGAAGTCGTAATAGCCGAGATCGAAGACGTAGGTGGCGCCGGGCTCGGGCTGGAGCGCCTTGGCGGGGGTGATGTCGTTCACCCTCTGGTCGCTGAGGCCGGCTTCCAATGGCATGGCCGCGCCGAGATCGTAGACGACGTGCAGCTTGACCGCCCGCTTGCCGCTGACCGTGCTGACCCAGCCTTGGCTGAGCGAGGTGAGCGAGAGGCGGGTGGCATCGGGAAGCAGCGTCGGCGTCGTAAAGGCCGGCATCTGGCGGCGAATGCGGCGGCAGGCGGCTTTGGCCATGTGGGCGAAGAGTTCGGCAAACAGGGCCGCCGGCCGCCTGGTATTGGCATCCGCCAGCGTCGAGCGGGCCGGGGCGGTCATGCCGAGGTGGTAGAGCCCGGCGGACTGGCTGGCGAGCCCGGCCTCGATGTCGCGCAGGCTACCGGCGCCGGCCAGCTGGCCGAACAGCATGGCGAGAAACTGGCTCCGGGTGGTCAGCTTGCGCACCCTGCGATCCGCCCCGTGGGCGTCCACCAGCCGCTCGAACTCGGCCCAGGGAATGTGTTTCTGTAGCCCGTGAAAAACGCTATTGTCGTGCCGCATGACATTGATCTCCAAACTCGTGCCCCGAACGCCGCGAAACGTCTGGAACCGAGTAGAATC
>NZ_JAKQZG010000037.1 GCF_024359545.1 Jiella marina | reverse complement strand
TGGAGTGCACCCTGTTTTGCCGGACAGTCGGCGGTTGGGTTTATGCACTGAGGCGGATGAACTCCCGAGGGGATCGGAACTTCAGGCCTGAGTGCGGGTGGATCTCGCAATAGTCCTCGATCCAGGCGGGCATCAGAGCGAGGATCGTTGCGGCGTCCGGCAGGATCGTGACGCGAGCGTAGTCGCGCTTCAACGTCTTTACGAAGGCCTCCGACATGCCATTCGACTCCGGGCTGCGGACCGGGGTGAAGATCTGCGCGAGACCGAGAGCAATCGCCGTGTCACCTGTCTGGGCGGCAATGTAGGCACTGCCGTTGTCGGACAGCCACTCGACCGGATGCGGCGTCCTGGTGCCGCCGAAGCGTCGCTCGACAGCGGTCACCATCAGATCGCGCACCATTTCGCCGGAGATGCCGGCATTGGCTACTGCCAGCCAGGCGATGATCTCTCGGTCGCACGCATCGAGCACGAAGAGAACACGGACGACTTCCCGGTTGCGGGCGTGGATCTCCAGATGATCCGAGCACCATCTCACGTTCGAGCGCAGAGCGATCACGACGCCCTCGTGTGTCCGTCCGGGACGGCGGGCGGTATGGCGCTCGAGGGTAAGCCCGTTCCTGCGCATGATCCGCAGGACCCGCTTGGCATTGATGGGCGGCTTCTCTTCGGCCCGGCGCTGCCGGTTCACGAGAGCCGCGACCCGTCGATAGCCGTAAGTGGGGCGCGCATCGATGATAGTGCGGATCAGCGGCAGGACCTCGGCGTCTTCGGCCTTGTGATACGGACCTCGCGGCTTCGGCGTGGTGCCGCGTCGCTCGTTGATGTGGGAACGAGCGACGTTCAGTGTCTCGGCCACGGCGCTCACCGCGAACCGTCCTTCGGATCGCTCCAGGACAGCAAGGGCGACGGCCGTTTTTTTGGGCGCGCGACCTCGAGAGCCTCCTTCAGGATCTCGTTCTCCAGCGTCTTGCGCCCGAGCAGCCGCTCCAGGTCCCGAACCCGCTTCTCCAAGTCCCGCACTCTCGATGTGCCGACGACGTCCTCGTCAGCCTGTACGGCAGCATAGCCGCCTTCAAGCATCCGGCGCTTCCAAGCGAAGAGCTGCGAGGGTGAGATGCCGGCCTGCCGGGCGACGTAGGAGACGCTCATCCCCGGCTGCATCGCTTCCTCGACGAGCCGGACCTTCTCAGCCGTCGACCAGCGGCGGCGCCGCTGCACAGAGGTAATGACTTCGACCCGTGAAAACGGGCCCTCCGAAGCTTTCGACATAGTCGTACTCATAGGCGGATGCCTATGCCTTATCGGCTATGCCGGCTGGCCGGTCAAAACGGGGTGCGGTCCA
>NZ_JAKQZG010000036.1 GCF_024359545.1 Jiella marina | reverse complement strand
CCCGGCATCGGCGGCGGCAAAGAGCGCTCCCCGCCCAGTGCCGCAGATGAAGAACACCGGGACGGGCGGGGCAGCCCGCGCGGCAAACCACGACGTCGCCCCTGAAGGATGGGAGGAGTTTTGATCTGCCGGAAAGAGGGAGTTCGGCCGCGGGGCGCGCAGCCGAAACTGCCGGACGCGGTTTGGTGAATGTGGCGGGCGGCATCATTCAAGCGAAAACCATCCGCAAACCGTAGCTCATGTTTAAGGATTGCCGGCTAATTTGCGGCGAATTCTACTCGAGGGGGCTCCCGTGCAATTGACAATACCCGGCAAACTCACAGCGCTTGTCGCCACCTCTCTGGTGATCTGCGCCGCTCTGGTGGCGATCGGAATCAAGTTTCAGCATGACCTGCTGCTGACGGAGCGGCAGAATCTGATCAAGACCCAGGTCGAATCGGCGATCTCGGTGGCCAATCAGTTCCAGGCCGATATGCAGGCCGGAATTCTGAGCGAAGCGCAGGCCAGACGCGCCGTCATCGAGAAGATCGGCGCGATCCGTTACAACGGCACGGACTACGTCTTCCTGACCGATATGGAGGGCATTTCGCTCTCGAACCCCAACCCTGCCGTCGTAGGGAAGGATCTCTCCGGCCTGAAGGATGCGAACGGCGTCTATTTTGTTCGTGAGCTGGCCGAAAAGGCCCGGAATGGCGGCGGATTCACCACCTACCAATGGCCCCGCGTCCCTGACGGCCCGGGTGTCGACAAGCTGAGCTATTCGGCGGAACTCCCTGGTTGGGGTTGGGTGGTCGGGACGGGCGTCTACCTGGATGACATCAGTGCCATCACCTGGAGTTCGGCGGTCTCCATGATTCTCTGGACCGCGCCGCTGTTTGTCCTGCTTGGCGCTCTGGCCTGGAAGCTCTCCTCGAGCATCACTCGCCCGATTGACGCGATTACGGGCACGATGCGGCGTCTGGCTGCCGGTGACAAATCGGTCGCCATCCCCGGGGCCGATCGCCAGGACGAAATCGGTGCGATGGCTGCGGCCGTCGAGACCTTCAAGACCCAGGCAATCGAGCGTGACCGGCTTGAAGGCGAGGCGAACGCCGCGCGGCTTAGCCAGGAAGAAGCCAAGCAGCGCCAGGTGGAACTCGAACATTCCAAGGCAGAAGACCTTCGCGCCTTCATGGGCGTCGTGGATGCGAGCTTCGACCGTCTTTCGTCGGGTGACCTGACAGTTCGCATGTCGAGCCAGGTGGCGCCGGAATTCGAGCCGATCCGTGCGAAGTTCAACGCGTCGGTTGAAGAGCTCGAGCAGGCGATCGGCCATGTGGTGGGTTCGGTCGGCACGATCCGCACGGGTCTGAGCGAGATCACGGTCGCCTCGAACGATCTGGCGCATCGCACCGAGCAGCAGGCGGCCAATCTCGAACAAACGGTGGCGGCGCTCGGCGAGGTGACGAGCGGGGTCAACCAGACCGCGGAAGGGGCGGGCGCTGCCCGCAAGTCGGCGGAGACTGCGCGGACGAAGGCCGAGAAGGGTGGTCAGATCGTCGCCCAGGCGGTCACCGCGATGAACGAGATCGAGACCTCCTCG
>NZ_JAKQZG010000035.1 GCF_024359545.1 Jiella marina | reverse complement strand
GGGTCTGACGCACTTTCGATGACGATCATGCTGCACCGAGGAGACGAGCTTCGAGGAGATTGATCTTTGCTCGGCCGTACATTTGGCGTTTCACGAGCTTCAGTTTGTTCACCTGGCCCTCGGTCTGGCCGTTCGACCAGAGTTCGCTGACGGCCCCTCTCACCGCGGCAGCATCGTTCCTTATGCCGCGAGCGAAAGACGCGAGCAGGCCCTTCTCGGCATCACGGATCCAGGTGTCCAGATCATCGACCGCTCGGCCGCGGATCATACGGTGAAACCGGTCGATCAGGGCTCTTGCATCGGCGAGCAGTGGAACGCCGGCTTCGATCGCGGCGACCACGATCGTCTCCGCCTTCGTCAGATGATCTCGTCTCAGCGTCATCAGACGGGCGATCGTTCGCGCGGACGGGACCTTGCGGAGATCGGATGCCGACATTTTCTCCGACCGGCGCCGCCGTGTCGCCCACTCGCCGACGACGCGCAGTGACCCTGCAAAACCCTTCGTCCGCAGGCGTCGCCAGAGCTCCGCGCCATTGCGGCAGCCTGCTTCCCATTGCGCATCGAGGAAGGGAAGATGCGGATCGAGAGAACCCTGCCGGCAGCGGAAAAACATCCGTCCTCTCGCCGCGGATGACCTGCCGAACCAGACCGCGGCTTCTGCCAGTTCTACGAACGATTTCCTTGGTCGACACGCCCTCGGCAGCCAGAGCCGCCACGACTGTGTTCGTTTCTTCCCGGCGCAGAAAACCCTCGTATTGAATCCTTTCGGCCGAGGTCAGAAGCGTCGGGTCGACGCTCCTCGCGCCGAGAGCGGCACGGATCGGCTTCATCGATTTCTTCACCGCGTCGAGAAAGGCCGCACTGGCATTCTCCATCAGATGCCAACGATCGGCGACCTGAACGGCATCGGGCAACGCCTTGGCGGCCGCTTCTCGGTAGCCACCGCCACGATCGCGGGTCACAATCCGGATCCCTTGATGACCGGACAGCCAAGCTGCCACCGTGGCGATCTCCCGGTTCGGCAGGAGCTTGACGATCCGTCGTCGCTCCAGGTCACAGACGATCGATCCGTAGCGGTGATTTCGACGAAAGGCGAAATCGTCGATGCCCACATAGGTCAGAGGTTCAGTCCGCTGTCGTGCCCGGCGGCGAACGATGCGGAGCAGCGTATCGTTGCTGACCGGCATCATCAGACGCTCAGCGAAGCTGGCCGCCGGACGTCCGCCCAGGGCCAAGCCGAGATGATGAACAATGCAATCCATCCGGCCCGTGCGCCTTGCTCGTTCCGGGACGGCGTCACCGAAGCGCTCGGCAAAGATCTTTCGGCGGCAGGTCACGACATCACACCGAAATCGGCGCGTGATCAGCCGCAACCGAACCGATCGTCCCGCCGACGGAAGATCGGCCACATGCCGAATGTATCGGCTATGGACACGGCGTGCGAGAAACGAGCAGGACGGGCAACTCGCCTGCCTGGTTCGCGATGACGCCGTCACGACGAGAACAGCGTCGACGACCTCGAATTGCTCGACTGACAGGCCGGCTGGAACGAGCGACGAGAGTGCAATGGCGACGGTCATGACATTCATCCCTCCAAAGCGCCATTCCGCACCTGAACTGCATCGGATGTGAGTCAGACCC
>NZ_JAKQZG010000034.1 GCF_024359545.1 Jiella marina | reverse complement strand
AAAATCGTTCGCGTCCAGATCGCGAATGTTCACGTTGCTCAGCGTGAGCGTGTTCGCTGTAGCCTATGATCGGCGCATTCGCTCCCTGCTCGGGAGAAGGCGTGCGCCTTGAAGGCCGCCCGAAAGCGATGAGGCCACCGGTCGAGACCGATAGCCTTGGTTTTCACTTGGTGCAGGGCAGGGCTCGCATGGTGCAACGCCACAGCTCTTTGCTGTTCCGGCTGCACGCATAGGATTTCTCGCGGGCATTGGCCGGCGAAAGGAAACGCTTCGGATAGCCCTTTGCTGCGGCGGCCAGCCGCCAGTTGTAGGAAGCGGAGCTCCGGGCTTTTGTCTGCTTGGTGTACCACATGCCTTTCGCCGAGACTTGCGGCTTGCAGGCGACGGCGCCGTTCGAGGGTCGTGCGGTGGCCTTGCAGCGGTTGGTGCCGTTGGGCTGGACCTGGCAACTCACCGATTTCTTCTTGGCCTCGCCCCATTTGGCGAATGACGGACCATATTTCTGGGCCGCCTTGTTCTCCCAGTTCCAGACAGCGGAACTGCGGGCCTTGGCTTCCTTGTGATAGTACATGCCGGACACCGAAAGCGCCGGCTTGGTTTCTGCGGCCGCAGGGGCGACGCCGAAGTGCGACACCATGAGGACGGCGGCGAGGGTAGCAAGGGTCAACTTGGTCATCGGTCTGTCTCCTGATCCGGCGCCGCGTTATCGCGTCGCTTGAGAGACAGCTTTAAGGAGGCAGCGCTGAACCTGTTCTGAGAAGACCGTTCAGGTTACGTATAGGAAGCCAACAGGTCGCGGTGATGTGCCGTCTTCCGGCGAACGGTGCGGTTTGCTCCGTCCTTCTTGTGTCATCTGCCGCGAAGCAGTGGGTTTCGGTCGGACCGCTACGCGATCGCGTGGTTTCCGATAATCGGGACGGACCTGATTGGTACGGAGGCTCCTACACCGTCAATGTTCGCTTGGACAGTGGGAAGAATGGTCGGCAGGACCACCGGGACGAAGGGGTCGCTTTTCTTGATTGTTGCGATTTCACCCGCGTGTCGATTGTCGGGGAGAAAGGCATCGGCCTGCCGCACGTTCTTTCGCGGGCGGTCTTGGTCGTCTAGGATCGGACAAATTTGTCCCGAAGCGGGACGCGCACGAATTTTCGGAGTTTGAGACATGGCCGGCAGCGTCAACAAGGTAATTCTGGTGGGAAATCTCGGAGCCGATCCGGAAATCCGGCGGCTCAATTCCGGTGACTCGGTCGCCAATCTGCGCATCGCGACCTCCGAGAACTGGCGCGACAAGCAGTCGGGCGAGCGCCGGGAGCGCACCGAGTGGCACAATGTGGTGATCTTCAACGAGAACCTCGTCAAGGTGGCCGAGCAGTTCCTCAAGAAGGGCTCGAAGGTCTATCTCGAGGGGCAGCTTCAGACCCGAAGCTGGGAGGATCAGTCCGGTCAGAAGCGCTACACGACCGAAGTCGTGCTGCAGCGGTTCCGCGGCGAATTGCAGATGCTGGATTCCCGTGGCGAGGGCGAGGGCGGAGGCTATCGCGGCGGTGGCGGCGGCTATGAACGCGGCGCTCCGGATCGGGGTGGCAACGACCGGGATCGCGATCGCGGCGGTTACAATCGCGGTTCGAACGATCTCGATGATGAAATCCCGTTCTGAGGTTTTGGATTGAACGGCTTCCGGTCGAAGAAGGGCCTGCGGATGAAGCCAGCTTGCTCCGATTGGAAGCGAAACCGGATCGCTAACCGT
>NZ_JAKQZG010000033.1 GCF_024359545.1 Jiella marina | reverse complement strand
GGGCATGCACTACCAAACGTCGCATGCTTTCGGGTCTTCCAATCGACTGTGATGGTATCTCGCTTGCCGTGAGCAACAGCCATGCGAGCTTATTTTATGGGGGTGTCCGCAAACCGTGTTGGTCCGCTATGCGGGACCAAACCGACCTTCGCACTCTCCGGCCTGATCGCAGCTTTCGAGGTTGGACTGCCGCTCGAAGCCCTTCAAAATGCAATCGTTGCCCATATACGCATCGCGCACATCGCGACTATTCGTTCATCAAGGTGCGGAGTGTCTCTGGAACGCGGGGTATCAATCCATGACTGCCTCGGGCAGACGGCGAAGCGAGCGCGGCATCGGAGGCGCTCGCCCAACGCGGAAGACGAGGTTCGGGCGCATCTCGTTGAGGTCGAGTAGCGAGACGAGGTCGGCGCGCATTGCTGGCTCTTCGACAGCCTGGTTCACAAAGGCGTTTCGCAGGCCCATTGCCGTCGCGCGTAGCGCCATGCGCTGGTAGGCGCGTCCCGCCGCGATCCAGCCAGCGGGATCGTTCGATGGTGCGACCAGCGTGAATATTCCGGCCGAGGAACGGATGTGGTCGGCGTACTTGTCGTTCTCGGAGTCTTTCCGGAAAAAAGCGTCGAAGAGTATCCGCCCAACAGCCTCAGGCATGGTCGGGTTGCCGGAAGCGGCCGCGTAGAGCCCATCGCCGGTCCGAGCTGCCTGCGCGCCGTTGAAGCGGATCCATTCCTTGAGTTCGGCGACGAAGGCCGGGTTGTCCATCTGCCGCGTGTTGCCGGCAATCACGAGGTCGAGGATCAGCTCGACCTCCGCTCCCTCGCGCCAGATTGCCGCCACGCCGTGAACATTCGCTTCTGCCTCGAGAAGGCTCACCTCTTCAGACGTCAGCCGTGTGCCGTCGTACGCGCTCCGGGTGCATTGACGTTCGGGGATCGCGTTGAAGAGCGCGCCATCCTCGGGCGGAGCGGGAAGGAGCGCCACTATGAGTCCCTCTGCCCCGGCCTCGCCGACCTCTCCGGACAGTCCGCGGGCGCGGGCTGCAATGCACAACGACTCGGCAGCGCAGCCGAGGCTCGCGTAGAGATGATGGTCGTCGGGATCAACGACCGGGGTCCGTCGGGAGAAGTCGGGCGCGATGGCGAGTCCGTCGGCCACCTTCGAGAACCGCCAAGGCTGGGTGTTGTGCCCGTTCGCCCCAAGCGTGGCGAAGCGGACGAGGTCCAGCGTTTCTGGCCGGGACGGAAGGGGCGCCGTCAGGTGATCGGCCGCCGCAACGTATGGCGCCGAGAGACCACGCCACCAAAGACCGGCTCCAATAGCCGCCGCACCCGCGACGGCGCCGCCAATGAAGATTCGCCTACCGATTTCCATGCACAAGCAATCGCCGATCCGTCGCCGTTGTTCTTTGATCCAGATCACTGATCCTGTCGCGTCGGCAGGCCGGAAGGATGGGCTATGGTAGCGAACGCCGCGAAGGTCGCGCCCTGCCGAATCCGTCGATGCTTTCTGCGGAAAAGGGGGCACAATGGGCTCCAAGCAGACCTTCGCGCTACTCCCGCTCTACGACGCGCGGACAATCTCTGCCGGGCGCATTCCCGCCGGCCGTATCTCAAGCCAACGGATGTGCTGATGTCGCCCGGTCATCCGGTAATGGTGCGGCAGAACGGCCGCGAAGTGCTCGTGCCGGTCATGAACCTGATCAACGGCACGACCATCGAGCGCACCCGGATGGAGCGCGTCACCTATTGGCATCTGGGACTGGATCGGCACGATGTCGTGCTCGCCGAGGGGCTTCCCGCCGAAAGCTTCTTTTCCATGGGATCGCGCGGCTGGTTCGAGAATGATCTCGACGACGTTCTGGCCAACCCCGAC
>NZ_JAKQZG010000032.1 GCF_024359545.1 Jiella marina | reverse complement strand
TGACGAGGTCTCGATCTCGTTCATCGCGGTCACCGCCTGGGCGACGATCTGCCCCCCCTTCTCGGCTTTCGTCCGCGCGGTTTCCGCCGACTTGCGGGCAGCGCCCGCCCCTTCCGCGGTCTGGTTGACCCCGCTCGTCACCTCGCCGAGCGCCGCCACCGTTTGTTCGAGATTCGCCGCCTGCTGCTCGGTGCGATGCGCCAGATCGTTCGATGCGACCGTGATCTCGCTCAGACCCGTGCGGATTGTACCGACCGAGCCCACCACGTGGCCGATTGCCTGCTCCAGTTCCTCAACCGAGGCGTTGAACTTCGCACGGATCGGCTCGAATTCCGACGCCACTTGGCTCGACATGCGAACCGTCAGGTCACCCGACGAAAGACGGTCGAAGCTCGCATCGACGACGCCCATGAAGGCGACGAGACCTTCCGTGCGGGCCTTGTCTTCCTCAACACGCTTGGCAGCCTCACGAGCCTGCGTGTCGCGCAGAGTCGCGGCGGCACGATTGGCTTCTTCGGATTTCAGATGTTCGGCTTCAAGAGACTGCCCCGCCCGAGTGATATCGGCGAACATCGTCGAAACGCGAACCGCGACCCAGGTCAGGACACCGGCTTCAATCAGGAGGATGGAGGCATGCAGCATGAGCCGCACGAAATCGGAGCCACCCGGATAGATCGCCGAAGGCAGAAGGAAGTTCAGGATGATATGATGGAGCGCCACCGTCACTGTCGCCGCGATGATTGATCGCCAGTCGAACATGGCGCCGATCAGGGCCAGGCCTGCAAAATAGGCCATGTGGATATCGACCTGGAGCTTGTTTCCGCTCATGGCCGCGAGGATCAGCGAGATGTTCGCCACGAGTGCGATTGACGCGACGATTCTCGCGGTGACGGCCGACGATTCGCGCCGCCACAGGACGAAAGCGACAGCGGCGATGGCGGCCGATGCAAAGACCGAGGTGAATTCCCACGCCCCCGTCAGAGCCTCGACAGCCAGAACGACTAACGGGCAGACAGAGAGAACCCACACAAAGGCCTTCAGAAGCCTTGCGCGATGGATATCGATCTCGTTTCTACCTACCATTATTTTGATCCTCTAAAGACAAGCATCCGGCGAAATCGCCATCAATGATCAAGAGTGCGCCGCGCTCCCGCAGGCGGGTTACGAGGTCCTGATCGCTAAATCGCACGACCACGACCGAGGGCCACGCCCCGACGTCGAGCAGATTGGCCGTGTCCGCGACGGTCTCGATGACACGTCGTTGCGACCACCAAGGGGGGAACACCGCGGCAATACTGTCGGTGCGTTGGATTTGCGGCTCCGGCACTGCAGCCAGGACCGCCGGCACCGTCGCGAGCGCCATCGCGACGGAAACGAGGATATTCTGACCAGCAGACACAGATGCTCCCTCAACACCCGACCGACATTACGAGTTGATCACCGGCCCGAGAGAAAGAATCGGGCAGGGGTGGCTCAGAACTCTTCCCAGCTCTCCTCGGCCGGTGCGGCCGCCTTTTGCGCGGCGCCTCCGGAGCCGGTCGCGCGCATCTGCGGCACGGGCTTGGAGGACGACAGCGGGGCCGATCCGGAGCGGCTCGCCGGCTTCGGCGCAGAGCGTGCCCCCTGGAGAGCGGCACCGCCGGCCTTCGCCGTCTTGAACCGCGCCACCACCTGCGCCAGCTCGTCGGTCTCGCTCTGCAGCGTCTGCGCGGCCGCCGTCGATTCCTCCACCATCGCCGCGTTCTGCTGCGTCACCTTGTCCATCTGGTCGGCCGCTCCCGACACCTCTCGAAGGCTCGTCGCCTGTTCGCGCGCGCTGTCGGCGATCTTCGCCACGACGTCCGCCATGCCGGAGACTTCCGCCACGATCTCGTCCAGCGACCGGCCC
>NZ_JAKQZG010000031.1 GCF_024359545.1 Jiella marina | reverse complement strand
GTCGACACGACCTGGAAGTTCCGGGAGATGATCGCCTTTCGCGATCAGGCCGCGGCGGATGCGCGGATGGACCTCATCGTCCACACCAACCAGGAGGGGATCGCGCAAGGCGTCAATCCCTTCGACTATGGCTCGTCGGTCTATACCAACATCATGAAGACCGACGCGCTCAAGCAGGCGCTGACCCAGTACGGCTTCGACGCCGCCTTCGGCGGAGCGCGGCGCGACGAGGAGAAGTCCAGAGCCAAGGAGCGGATCTTCTCCTTCCGGACCCAGAACCATGGCTGGGATCCGAAGAACCAGCGGCCGGAACTGTGGAGCCTCTACAATGCGCGGGTGAAGAAGGGCGAGTCGATCCGCGCCTTCCCCCTGTCGAACTGGACCGAGCTCGACATCTGGCAGTACATCCTGAAGGAGAACATCCCGATCGTGCCCTTGTACTTTGCCGCCGAGCGCCCGGTGGTCGCCCGCGACGGCCAGTGGATCATGGTCGACGACGAGCGCCTGCCGCTCGACGAAGGCGAGACGCCTCAGATGCGGCTGATCCGCTTCCGTACGCTCGGCTGCTATCCGCTGACGGCGGCGATGGAATCGCCCGCCGCCACGCTCCCCGAGATCGTCCACGAGATGCTGCTCGCCCGCACGTCGGAGCGCTCCGGGCGCCTGATCGACCATGACGAGGCGGGCTCGATGGAGAAGAAGAAGCGCGAGGGGTATTTTTGAAGATGGACAACCGGGATTTCGACGCGGCCGCCTTCGCCGACTATCTGCATCGCCACGAGACCAAGGACCTCTTGCGGTTCCTGACCTGCGGCTCGGTCGACGACGGCAAGTCGACCCTCATCGGCCGGCTTCTCTACGACACCAAGCTCCTGTTCGAGGACCAGCTGGCGACGCTCCAGAAGGATTCGATGAAGCACGGGACGGTCGGCGAGGACATCGACTTCGCCCTCCTCGTCGACGGGCTCGAGGCCGAGCGTGAGCAGGGCATCACCATCGATGTCGCCTATCGCTTCTTCGCCACCGACAAGCGCAAGTTCATCGTCGCCGACACGCCGGGCCACGAGCAGTACACCCGCAACATGGCGACCGGCGCGTCCAACGCCGATCTCGCGGTCATCCTGATCGATGCGCGGAAGGGTGTCCTCACCCAGACGCGGCGGCACTCCTACATCGCCTCGCTGCTGGGCATCAAGAATGTCGTGCTGGCGATCAACAAGATCGACCTCGTCGACTATTCCAGGGACGTCTTCGACAAGATCCTCGCCGACTACGATTCCTTCGCGCACGAGCTGACTTTCCAGTCGATCCAGCCGATCCCGATGTCGGCGCGCTTCGGCGACAATGTCACCCAGCGCGGCGAGAAGCTCGGCTGGTACGACGGGCCGACGCTGATCGAGCATCTGGAGGCGGTCGACGTCAGCTCCGATGCCATCCACAAGCCCTTCCGCATGCCGGTGCAGTGGGTGAACCGGCCGAATCTCGACTTTCGCGGCTATTCCGGCACCATCGCCTCCGGCAAACTGACGAAGGGCGACGAGCTCGTGGTCGCGGCCTCGGGCCGGACCTCCAGCGTCAAGGCGATCGTGACCTATGACGGCGAGAAGGAAAGCGCCATCGCCGGCGAAGCGGTGACGGTGACGCTGGCCGACGAGATCGACATCTCGCGCGGCGACCTGTTGAGCGAGGTCACCCACCGGCCGGAAGTCGCCGACCAGTTCTCGGCGCATCTGATCTGGATGCATGACGAGCCGCTGATGCCCGGCCGCTCCTATCTGTTCAAGATCGGCACGCGGACGGTGTCGGGCTCGGTCACCGAGATCAAGTACAATGTCGACGTCAACTCGTTCCAGCGTCTGGCCGCCAAGAAGGTGGCGCTGAACGAGGTGTCGGTGGTGAACCTGTCGTTCCGCGAGCCGATCGCCTTCGACGCCTATGCCGAGAACCCGCAGACCGGCGGCTTCATCGTCATCGACCGCCTCTCCAATCTGACGGTCGGCGCCGGGATGATCGACTTCGCGCTGCGCCGCGCCTCGAACATCCACTGGCAGGCGATCGACCTCGACAAGAAGGCCAGAGGCGAGCTGATGGCCCAGCGTCCGGCGGCGCTGTGGTTCACCGGGCTTTCCGGCGCCGGCAAGTCGACGGTGGCGAACCTCGTCGAGAAGCGCCTCTTCGCCATGGGCAAGCACACCTATCTCCTCGACGGCGACAATATCCGCCACGGGCTCAACCGCGATCTCGGCTTCACCGAGGCGGACCGGGTCGAGAACATCCGCCGCGTCGCCGAAACGGCGCGGCTGTTCGTCGATGCCGGCGTGATCGTCCTGTGCTCCTTCATCTCGCCCTACCGGGCCGAGCGACGGATGGCGCGCGAGCTTCTGGAGCCGGGCGAGTTCGTCGAGGTCTTCGTCGACACGCCGCTGCATGTGGCCGAAAGGCGCGACCCGAAGGGCCTCTACAAGCAGGCGCGTCAGGGCCGGATCAAGAACTTCACCGGCATCGACAGCCCCTACGAGCCCCCCGAGGCCGCCGAGATCAACCTCGCCGCCGGCATGGCCCCGCCGGAAGACCTTGCCGAACAGGTCATCCACTATCTCGAAGAACACGGGTATCTGGGGTGAGCTCAAGCCGAGCGGGGCAGCCATACGCAACGGCGTCCCGC
>NZ_JAKQZG010000030.1 GCF_024359545.1 Jiella marina | reverse complement strand
GTAAGCGTCCGGTGACTGAGGGTTTGCGATCGGCGAGTGTGGGGTGAAGCTTCGAAGCTAGTTTCGCAATCAGCTTCGAAGCCATCACATGCCGCGACTTGAGATTTTCACGGGAACCGAGCGCCGTCGGCGCTGGCCGGATGCGGAGAAGCTGGCCGTCCTGGAGGAAGCTTCCGTCCCCGGGATCAGTGCGGCATCGGTGGCTCGGCGGCACGACATTCTTCCCCAGCAGATCTATCGCTGGCGCCGGCAGTTCGGCTTCGGCCGTGATCGCGTGGACAACGCTGGGCGCAGTTCGGCGACCGTGACGCCTGTGTCCTTCCTTCCGCTGGAGCTGGTTGCGTCGGGCAACGGTGGTACCGAGCAAACGGTGCGGCCAAACCCTGCGCCGGTTTCGTCATCACCTCGCTCGTCCCGTCGAGATGGCCATGGCGAGGGATTCGCGGAAGTTCTGCTCGCCAACGGTCGGCGCCTGCGCATTTGTCCGGCGATCGACGAAGCAAGCCTCGTTCGGTTGATCCGCATCGTGGAAACGGCATGATCGCGCCGGGCTCGGGCGTCCGGGTGTATCTCGCCTGCGGGACGACGGACATGCGCAAGGGGATCTCGGGACTGTGTGGGGTTGCCCAGGAGGTTCTGCGCCAAAGTCCCTCCTCGGGAGCAGTATTCGCCTTCCGGGGGCGGCGCGGCGACCGGCTGAAGCTTCTGTTCTGGGACGGCCAGGGCTTTTGCCTGTACTACAAGGTCCTTGAGCGCGGACGCTTCGTGTGGCCCTCGCCGGCGGACGGCGTCGTGCGTCTGACGGCGGCGCAACTTTCGATGCTGTGGGAGGGCATCGACTGGCGTCGACCGGCCTGGACATCGGCGCCGATGCGGGCGGTCTGAAGCTCCTGTCGGGGAACGATTGGAGTGTCCTTCAAGGCTCGGTTCTGCTAGAATCACCTTCATGGAAACGGCCTTCGCGAACCTGCCGTCAGACCCTGCCGCATTGCGTGCGATCATCCTCACGCAGGCCGCCGAGCTCGCTGCCCGCGAAGCCGAGCTGCGCTTCCACGGCACCCTTATAGAAAGGCTGAAGGCGCAACTGGCAGCGCTCAGGCGTGCTCGGTTCGGCACCTCCTCCGAGAAACTCGATCGCATCGCCGACCAGCTCGAGCTGGCGCTGGAGGAGATCGAGGCCAACCAGGCGCAGGACGAACCGCAAGGAACTGACGCAGAAGCGACGGCGGGATCGAGGACGCCGCGTTCAAAGTCCTCGCGCCGGCCCTTGCCCGATCATCTGCCGCGCTACGAGGTACGGCACGAGGCGCCATGCAC
This sequence comes from Jiella marina, assembly GCF_024359545.1. Classification (GTDB taxonomy): domain Bacteria; phylum Pseudomonadota; class Alphaproteobacteria; order Rhizobiales; family Rhizobiaceae; genus Jiella. The sequence goes on along the minus strand of NZ_JAKQZG010000030.1, from coordinate 1,910 downwards.
CTGCGCGGAATGCGGCGGCACGCGCTTCTTGAAGGACGGCGAGGACGTCACTGAGATCTTAGACTATGTTCCGGCCTCGTTCCGGGTGGTGCGGCACGTGCGGCCACGCCTCGTCTGCCGGGACTGTGACGCCATCATTCAGGCGGAACGCCCAAGCCTTCCGATCGAGCGCGGCAAGCCAGGACCGGGGCTTCTTGCCCATGTGCTGGTCTCCAAATACGCGGACCATCTGCCGCTTTACCGCCAATCACGCATCTACGAGCGCGAGGGCGTGAAGTTGTCGCGCTCGACGCTGGCCGACTGGGTGGGGCGCAGCGCCGATCTCCTGGCGCCGCTGGTGGAGGCGGTGCGCGCTCATGTTCTGTCAGGGGACCGTCTGCACGGTGACGACACACCGGTTCCAGTGCTGGAGCCCGGTAAGGGCCGTACAAAGCAGGGGCGGCTCTGGGCCTATGTACGCGACGGCCGTCCCTGCGGCTCCACTGATCCTCCGGCGGTCGCCTATCGCTACAGTCCCGACCGCAAGGGGCACCACCCTCGCGAGCATCTGGCGTCATTTGCGGGGATCCTGCATGCCGACGGCTATGCCGGCTTTGCCGAACTCTACCGGGCACCGCTGGTCGGCGACGGTGGCCGGGTCGAATCGCGGATTGCCGAGGCGGCTTGCTGGGCACATGCACGTCGCAAGTTCTTCGACCTGACGGCGTCCGGACCCGCGCCCGTGGCGGGCGAAGCCCTGAAGCGCATCGGTGAGCTCTACGAGATCGAACGTTCCGTGCGCGGCCAGTCCGCGACTGAGCGGCTGAAGGTGCGCCAGGCACAGACCGCTCCCAAGGTTGAGGCGTTGCGGTCCTATCTTGAGCGTGAACTGGCGCGCCTGTCGGGCAAGAGTCCGACGGCGGGTGCGATCCGCTACGCGCTATCTCGTTGGCCAGCGCTGTGCCGTTATCTCGGCGACGGACGGATCGAGATCGACAACAATGCCGCCGAACGCGCCATCCGCCCGGTCACTCTGGGACGTAAGAACTGGCTGTTCGCGGGTTCGGACGAAGGAGGCGTGCGAGCTGCCGGGATCATGACGCTGATCGAGACGGCCAAGCTGAACGGCCTCGACCCGGAGGCCTGGCTGCGCGACGTGATCGCCCGGATCCACGACCATTCGGCGCGCCGGATCGACGAACTCCTGCCTTGGAATGCCCAACCCGATGTCGCGACTTCCACCGCGCCTGCGCACGCTTGATCGCCTGCTCCTCGACCTGCCTGATGACGGCGGACCGATGCTTCTCAGCGAGCTCGACGGCTATCTCGCCGGACTTCTCGTCTGCCCGGACCTCCTCATGCCCGGTGAATGGTTGCCGAAGGTCTGGAGCCGCTACGACGACGAGGAAAGCCAGCCAGTGTTCGAGGACATGAACCATGTCCAGGTGACGATCGGGGCGGTCATGGAGCACTATAACGCCCTTGCCAAAGCGTTCGCCGGCCAAAGGCCGCGCTACGTGCCGGTTCTCGACGACGACCCAGTCTCCAACGAGATCCTCTGGGAGATGTGGGCCGACGGCTTCGGCCGAGCCGTCGACCTGAGGCCGCAGTGCTGGAAAGCCATCGCGAAGAGCGACGACGAGGACGCCAAGGTCGCGCTCGCCGGACTTCTCCATCTCGTCACCATCGCTCGCGATGAAGGCGCCATGTCCAAGGACGACATCAAGGCCTTTGACGAGACCGCGCCCGTTCTCATTCCACGTTGGGTTCTCGCACTCAATGCCTGGCGCCTCGACAACGCCACCGGCGCGCCCGCACAGTCGCCTACCTTCGGTAAAGTCGGCCGCAACGATCCATGCCCCTGCGGTTCCGGCAAGAAGTACAAGAAATGCTGCGGCCTCAATTGATCTGACCGTTCACCGGACGGTTAC
>NZ_JAKQZG010000003.1 GCF_024359545.1 Jiella marina | reverse complement strand
AGACTGATCAGAGTACGAGCCAGAAAACTTGGTGCATGTCGAGTGTTCGGGCGCGCAATGGTGCTAACCGATTCAGACATTGCTGTATTGATGGAGGACAGCAGACCATGCCCCTCTCAATCTACAAGCGCGGTGAAGTCTGGCACTACCGCGGCACGGTCCAGGGCGAACTCCTACGAGGCACTTGCGGAACGACTGAGCAGGCTAAAGCACGAAGAGTAGCGCAGAATGTCGAACAACAGGCCTGGGCTATTGCTCTGGCAGGTCCACGCTGCGCAACGTTTGCCGAGGCGGCCATGCTGTATCTCGATGCGCGCAAGTCGGCACGCTTTCTCATGGCGGTAGCGACTTACTTCAAGGAGACACCATGCGACCGCATCACGCCTGAGGCTGCACGCAGTGGTGCAATAGCGACCTATCCATTCGCTGGGCCCGCAACACGTAATCGTCAATTCATCACGGTCACGCAAGCAGTGATCAATCATGCCGCTGCTCTGGGCAAGGCTCCTCAGATTAGGATCAAGAAGTTCCGCGTCCCGAAAGTCGAAAAAGATTACGGTACGTACGAGTGGCTGCGGCTGTTCATTCAGAGCGCCGACAGTGAGTTAGCTGCATGCTATGCGCTGATGTTCTTTACAGGAGCCCGCATCGGTGAGGTCATGAACGTCAAGCTGCGTGACGTCCAATGGAAAGAGCAGCGAATACGGATCGTCATGAGCAAGGTGGGTGGTGACGAGCGCTTCCCACACATGCCCAAGGCGCTTGCCAAACTCCTGCAGCGGTTAGACAAGACTGATCCAGATGCTCCCATGTTCATGTTTGCGAACCGGAGCGCAGCGCAGAAGAGAGCGGCACGCATCTGCAAAGCTGCTGGGATCAAGTACCTGTCACCGCATGCCATGCGGCACGGCTTCGCTACAGGCCTTCTCCACAGAGGAATCGATCCTGTATCGATCGCGCGTCTGGGAGGCTGGAGTTCCCCTCTTCACGTTCTTGGGACGTACGGACATTCCCGCGATGATGAAACGATTCCAGAAATATTGTGCTCCGGAAATCTATGAGCCGGCACGGCCCAGACAGGCCGATTTACAGCTCGACCACATGCCGGATAAGGTGAGACATCAAAGTGGGACATTGTGTTCCACTTCTGCTGATGGAAGCCATAGAGTTCAAGGCTTTAGGCGTAAGGTGGACGCTCCCTCCGGGCCCACCAAACACCTGTAAGATCAAGAACTTGAGTACGATTCTCATCGGTGAGACATCGTTGGAGCGCGCCACTCGATTTGGCTTATTTGACACTCGATTTGGCCGGAGTTGCCTCAGCAAGCGCGCAAAACCGGTCGACAGATTCCGGTGCTCTACAGCGCTACTGGTCACCGACCAAATTAAGCCCCAACTCGCAACTCTTCGATCGGGCTAATTGCTCCTACCAAGGGTGGGACGACTAGGTTACGCTTGTGATCTTCCCATACGCCCGACAAGACTGCCTTCCATGTCGGTTGGAGCTGCCTAGTCTACCGGGGAATCCCTGCTAATAACGAGAACTCTCCGCAACATGGATGCGACATGAAATCAGGAAGAATTGCGGCATAACCACTTGATTTCATTGGTGCCGGCGGAGGGGATCGAACCCCCGACCTTCGGTTTACAAAACCGCTGCACTACCGCTGTGCTACACCGGCCCGCACCTGCGATAACATATCGCCCGGACAGAGACATCCCCAAATTTCGGCGGTGCCTCTCCGGTTTTTCGACGGATCGGATTTTACCCGGCGATAGCTACCTGGTCGGCGTCTTTCGACCCTTGGCGCCAAGTGCAACCGATCCGCGGCGCCCGCGCTCAACACCCTGCACATAAGGCGGCCCCGCCATCCTGAGCATTGAGCCGCTGGAGCATCGGGCTCGCTTCAGGCCCCCGGGTTAGGCTTTTCTTTGCCGTCTTCCGGTAACAGCGAAGGTCGGATTGACGCCGGAAAGGGCGAGGCATGGCGATCCCGGCAAGCCGCAGCGAGGTGGCGACGGAGGCGGCCGGCACCACCGGTGCGGCCGGCGTCTCGCCTTGCCTGATCTTCGGCGTTGTCACGATCGCCGCGCTTGCCTTCCAGATCGGCCTCGTCTTCGTTCACGAGATAAATTGGGACGAATTCTATTTCCTCGCGCGCGCCGCTGCCTTCAATCGCGGCGAACTGACGAGCCCGCTGCAGACCTTTCACGTCCAGCTCTTTGCGTGGCTCGCCGCCCTGCCGCTGAGCGGGATCGACCGCATCGTCATCGGCCGGCTGATCATGTTCGCCTGCGAGATCGGCACGCTTGCCGCGATCTTCAGGATCGCGCGCCAACACGCCTCGGCGGCCGGCGCGATGGCGGCCGTTGCGGCCTATGCCGCGTCGAGCAACGTCCTCGTTCACGGCGCGAGCTTTCGCTTCGATCCGCTCGCGACCTGTCTTCTGATGACCGCCCTTGCACTCATCTGGACAGGCCGCATCACGGTCTTGAGCGCCGGAATCGCGGCAATCGCCGTCGCCGTGGCCGGGCTCGTCACGGTGAAGTCGGTCTTCTTCGTTCCGGCCATTCTGGCGGCCGCCTTCTTTCGACTGGCGGATTCCGGCGAGCGACGGGCCGTGCTTTTGCGCTTCATCACGGGCGGAATCGTCGGGGCTGCAAGCTTTGCCCTTCTCTTTCTCCTGCATCGCGCCTCGCTTGGTGAAGTTGCGGCCGAGGCCGCTCCGTCGAACCGGCTTGGGCAGAATATCGCGACGATGTTCTCGCTCGGTGGTTTCCCATGGACCGGTCGCTATCTCCTGCGGTCCATGGTGACGAGCTTCCTTCTGTGGGGCGGGATCGCGGCCGGCACGGCGCTCGTGCTCGCTCGCCTTTCGCCGGGCAGCCGCGCCCGCGGGTTGGCGCTTCTTGCGCTGACGGTGCCGCTTCTCTCCATTTTCGTCTACCGCAACAGCTTTCCCTATTATTATGTCTTCGCACTCGCCCCCGCAGCCGTCCTGTGCGCGCTGGCCTATGACGCCTTCGCAGAGCGGCTGAGTTCTCCCCTGCCGCTCGCGGCCGGTCTTCTGCTTCCCCCACTGGTCGCGGCGAGCTCGGCCTATTCGGCCGGACAGACCGCGCAGCGCGAAACGCTGACTGCGATTCACGAGATCTTTCCCGAACCCGTCGCCTATATCGACCGCAACGGATCGGTTACCGACTATCCGCGCCTCGGCTTCTTCATGAGCACGCTCGGCACCAGCTACTACCGGCAGCGCGGCCGGCCCGAGATCCGCCAGGCAATCGCCGAACGCCATCCCCGCTTCGTGCTCGCCAACGGCCCGGGTCTGAGTGCGGCGCTGGATCCGGACAGCCCGGCCCTTCCCGACGGACTCTCGCTGCTTCCTGAGGACGCGCAGGCGCTTCGCACGAACTTCGTACACCATTGGGGTTCGATCTGGGTTGCCGGAAAGACCATCTCGATTCAGCCCGGGGACTTTCAGGCCACGACCGAGATCGTCATTCCGGGCCCCTACACGCTCGAAGCCGAGGTTCCGCTCGTCATCGACGGTGCCATCCTCCATCCCGGCGAGGTACGCGAGTTCGTGGTCGGCTCTCGCACCATCGGGAGGCACGCCGGCACGGGCGACGGGCAAGGCGGGATCAAGGCAATCCTGCGATATGGCGCAAATCTGCCTCGCCCGGCGAAGCCGGCGCCCTCAGATCCCTTTTTCGTGGGGTTCTCCGGATGAGCGCACGCCGCGAAACCGCCCCCGTGACGGATGACGAACAAGGATCGGGTCGCCTCCGCGTGCTCTTCGTGACGCGGAAATGGCCGCCGGCCGTCGGCGGCATGGAGATCTACTGCCGGGAACTCCTGCGAGCCCTGAAATCGCATGCCGATGTGGAAGCGATCGCGCTGCCGGGCCGCGCGGACGGGCGGCCACCCTCCCCCTTCGGCCTTCTTGGCTTCGGGCTTTCCGCCGGATTGTCGATCCTCCTCAAGCGACGGCGCGTCGATGTGGTGCATGGCGGCGACCTCAGCGTCTGGCCGCTGGTGGTCATGGCCCGCATCTCGCAGAAAAGCCCGAGGCTTGTTCTCTCCGCCCACGGCACCGACATCGCCTTCGCATTCCGGCTGGGCATCGCTGCCTCCCTGTATCGAAGCTACCTGCGGCTGGGAGCTACCTGTCTCGGCAAGAACGCCATCGTCCTCGCCAATTCGCGGGCGACGGCGGCGCTCTGCCGTGATGGCGGTTTCCGGCAGATCGCGACCATCCCCCTGGCGACACGAAGCGAAGAGGATCAGACCTCCGCGGATGGGACGACCCCAGCCGCGGAGCCGATCTCAGGCCGCTACATTCTCTTCGTCGGGCGTCTGATCGAGCGCAAGGGTTGCGCGTGGTTCATTCAAGACGTCCTACCGAAGCTTGCCCCTGACATGCAACTCGTCGTCGCCGGCACAGTCTGGGACGAACGAGAGGGCGATGCCCTGGACGATCCGCGCGTCACCTTTCTCGGGGCCGTTCATGGCCAGGCCCTCGCCCAATTGAGGGCAGAAGCTATCGCGGTCGTCATGCCCAATCTCGATCGGGGCATCGAAAGCTTCGAGGGCTTCGGCCTGACGGCGCCGGAAGCTGCGGCCGCCGGCGCCGTGGTGCTCGCGTCGGCCGTCGACGGCATCACGGACGCGGTCGTCGACGGTGTGAGCGGGTTCCTGCTCCCCGCGGGAGACCATCAGGCCTGGGCGTCGAAGATCGCGGAAATCGCGGGATGGTCGGAGACCACCCGCGCGAACTTTACCCGAAAGGCCAGAGCCGCCGTCGCAGCCCACTACTCGTGGGCGCGGGTCGCCGAAGCCACCCTTGGCTGTTATCGCGCTCATGGAAACGGAAAGGCCGAACCCGCCGCATCAGCCATGTCCGGAACGGCGGAGAGCAGACCGTGATGGCCGCCCCCAAGATTCGCGTCGCAAAGAGCGTGATCCGTGCGCTTGGCCGAAGCCTGCGTGTCTGGTTTCTCGCACATCGCGCTTTCCTGAAACGGATCGGTCTCGTCCTCGCCCTGATCGCGTTTGCCGGCGGCTTCGCCTGGGCCTGGACCAGCCTGTCGGGCCGGATCGACACGATCGCCTGGCAGCCGCTGGTCGCCCTCATGCTCATCGGCGTGCCGGCCACCATCGTGCTCAACGCCGCGGAACTGCGTGCAATGGCGTCGGCGGCCGGTCGCCCCATGCGCTGGCCCCGCGCCCTGGAGGTGACCGTCTATGCCAGCGCCGGCAACATGCTGCCGCTTCCGGGCGGCATCATCGCCCGCCTCGGCGGGTTGAAAGCCGAAGGCGTCGCCACTCGGGCCAGCGCCTGGCTCATCGGCCTGTTCGCAGGCGTCTGGGGCGGCATGTCCATGCTCGTCTCCGGCGTCGCCGTTCTGGCCGCAAGCCCGGTCGCCGGATCTGCATTGCTTGCAGCGGGAGCCCTCCTCTACGCGGGATCCGCATGGGGGATCCTTCGGCGCGACTATGGCTGGTCGATGCTTGGCCGCGTTTCGATCATCCGGTTCGCTCTTCTCGTGCTCGACTGTGCACGCATGGTCCTGGCAATCGCCGCCCTTGGGGCAAGCCTGTCTCCCATGGCAGCGGCCGCCTTCTCGGTGACGTCCTTTGCAGGAACAGCCGTGTCGCTCGTTCCGGCCGGCCTTGGCGTTCGCGAATGGGTCGCCGCCTCCATCGCGCCGCTGGTGGGAATCGGCCCGGCATTCGGCTTTCTGGCCGCCGCCCTGAACCGCCTGTTCGGCATGGCGGGATTGTCGATCCTGACGGGACTCCTCCTCTGGCGCGACAGCCGCGCGCGAAGCAGACGGTCTGCGGCAGCTAGCCCTCCCACAGCCTCGGTCGATGCATGAGCAAGGACCTCGTCTTCATCGTATCGGCCGGCCGCACCGGCACGGAGTTCCTCGGTCGCAAGCTCTCGACGATGATCGACGGTGCCTTCTCCGTCCATGAGCCGGACATTTTCTACGGCCCATTCGATCGACGGTCCTGGCCGAACATCCGGGCGTTCGGCCTTTATCACATGGTTATCGGACGCATCCTGAAGCGAACCGGCTCTAGAGTACTGGCAACCCAATATCGTTTGGGAGAGCTCTCCCACGTGCAGGTGGTCCGGCGCGTGCGCAAGAGCCGTGAGCGCTACTTCGCCTCCCGACCGGAGTCTCTTGTCATCGAGTCGAATTTGCAGTGGAGCCTGATTCTTCCTGTCCTGCGCGACGCGTTTCCCAAAGCGAAGGTCATCGTCGTGACGCGCGACAAGGAAAGCTGGGTGCGCTCATGGATGCGGCGCGGCGACCGCTACACCGAAAGGGATGTCGTGCGCGACGGCCGCCTCAATCCGAAGCTCCTGGGCGATCCGGTGGCAGGCCCACTGTGGGACGGGATGTCGGTGGAGGAAAAACTGAACTGGGAATGGACCTACACGAACGACGCGCTTCTCGCCTTTGCCGAGACCGACCCGCTCACACGTCGCTTTCGCTACGAAGATCTCTTCCTGGCGGCCGATCGCGCCAACCACTTCCGTCAGCTGCTCGATTTCGCCGCGAGGCACGGCGAACGGCATTATCCGGTGAGTTTCGACCCGGCCGCCCTCGACGAACGCATCAACGCGTCCTGATCTTCTTGCGATAGCGGCTCGGCGGATTTCGCTCCGGACGCCGCGGCGGCAAGATTGGCCTGGGTGGCGCGAAGCATCGCGACCATCCGGTCGGTGTGTCCGTCGAGATCCTGAGGCGACATGCTGGGTTCCATCTTGAGAGTTTGGGAAATCTGACGCGTCCGGATGTCTTCGAGGAGCATGCGGTTCGCCGCGATAAGATCGGCCAGAAGCCCGCCCACGAAGACGACCGCACCCACCGAAATGAGACCCGCCGCGACGGCCAGCGACTGGATATGGCCACTACCGTCGCCGGCAACGTAGAAGGCGAGGAAGCGCGCGATCGCCGCCACGCCCGGCAGGGCGATGAGCGCAGCGACCAGGGTGAAGATCCGCAGCGGCTTGTAGAGAAGCGCAATGCGCAGGATCGTCACCAGCGACCGGCGGACATAGGAGGCCGTCCCCTTGAACAGGCGCGACGGCCGCGTCTCACCATTGACGGCCACCGGCACGCTGGCGATCGGAATGTTGGCGCGACCCGCCTGGATGATCGTCTCGAGCGTGTAGGTGAAAGAATTGAAGACGCAGAGCCGCATGGCAGCGTCGCGATGGAACGCCCGAAAGCCGCTCGGGGCATCGTCGATGTCGACGCCGCCGGCCTTGCCGACGACCCAGCTTCCCAGCCGCTGCAGCCGACGCTTGACGGGCGAGAAATGCGCGATCTCGTCGATCGGCCGGGCGCCGATCACGATCATCGCCTCGCCATAGAGGATCGGCGCGACGAGGTCCGGAATGAAGCGGGCGTCATACTGGTTGTCGGCGTCGGTATTGACGATGACGTCGGCGCCGAGCCGCAGCGCTTCGCCGATGCCCGCCATGAACGCCTTGGCGAGTCCCTGGTTGTGGGGCAGCCGGACGACGTGATCGACACCATGGGCTCGGGCGATCTCCGCCGTGCCGTCCGAAGAACCGTCGTCGATCACCAGCCATTCGACGGATTGGAAGCCGGGAACGGAGCGCGGAAGATCGGCCAGTGCCGACGGCAGGTTTTCGGCCTCGTTGAGGCAGGGAATCTGGATGATCAGTTTCATGGTCGGCCCGCATCAGTGCTGGCCGCCACGATAATTGCAGCATGGTTAAGGAAGTCTCGACGGCGCGGGGAAACGTCGACGCAAGGCCGGTCCGAACCGGCGATCACGACAGGCGCACGATCTCCTCAGGGCCGATGCGACCGTCATGGAGCGCCGTCGCGATCAGGGCACCGGCAATCCCCTCTCCTGCCAGTATTTCCAGGTCGCCCCCATGCCGGACACCACCAGCGGCATAGACATGGCGCTCTCCGGCGACCTGCCGGATCGCGCAAAGACGAGCGAGATCGGGCCCCTGCCCACTCCCGACCTTTTGCAGGGTCATTACGATGACGCGGTCCGGCCAGATCTCCGGAGCCTCGATCAGCTCCGGCGGCCCCAGAAGAGCGTCGCCTCGGAAATCGAGTGACAACACGTAGGCGATGCGCCCGGCAAGATGGCGAACCACCTCGACCGATTCGACGGATTCGCTGCCGACGACGGGAACGATCCCTCGCCGCGCCGCCATCGCCTCTGCTTCGCCCTTCGACCGAAGCCCCGCATCGAGCCAGAAGTCGGTGTTCGGAAAACGTGCGGTCAGCGCATCGAGGACCACTTCGTTGGGTCGACCGGCCTCGATACCGTCGAGATCGGCGATGTAGATTGCCGGGAATTCGTGAAGCGCCATCAGCCCTTCGGCGACGGCCACCGGCTCGGAACTGGCCGCAAGCGGCGTCTCGATCGGCCGGTAATTGGCGCGATCGCCCATCATGCCGCGCACCACTACACCGCCTTTGATGTCGAGAACCGGGATAATCTGCATCGTCCACCTTGAGACATGATCGGCTTCGATGCTGATATACGTCCCGCGCGCCGGTCGAAAGCTCAAGGTCCGCGCGAAATGACCGGGACGGCGATCAGGCCGCCGGCAGGATGCTCGCCAGCCAGGCGCGCGAAGGGTTTGAACGGCAGGATCATGGCACGAATCATCGGTTGGGACGTCGGCGGCGCGCATTTGAAGGCGGCGCTCGTCGAAGACGGCCAGATCACGCGGATATGGCAGGAAGCGACACCGATCTGGCAGGGCCTCAGCCATCTGCACGACGGCCTGATGAAGATCATCAACGAGGTGTCGGAACGCGGTAGCGTCGATCGGCATGCCGTGACGATGACGGGGGAGCTTTCCGACATCTTCCCCTCTCGCCGGGAAGGGGTCGAGCACATCGCCCGCATCTTCGCCGAGCGGCTTTCCGGAGACATCTCGCTCTATGGCGGCGCGGCAGGTTTCCTCTCGCCGGGCGACGCCCGCTCCCATGCCGAGGAAATCGCCTCCGCGAACTGGCATGCGAGCGCGGCTCTCGCCGCGGCTTCGATCGAGGAAGCCCTCTTCATCGACATGGGGTCGACCACGACCGACATCCTGACCGTTGCCGACGGAACCGTCAGGTCGCAGGGCGCGACCGACAATCAAAGGCTCACCACCGGCGAACTCGTCTATCAGGGCTACACCCGCACCCCCCTGATGGCCGTGGCGAGCCGGATCGCCTTCGCAGGCCAGGTGGTGCCGGTGATGAACGAACTCTTCGCCACCATGGCCGACGTCCAGCGGATCATCGGCGTTCTCGACGAGGCCGACGACCTCTATCCCGCCGCCGATGGCCAGGACAAGACGATCGAAGCCTCGCGCCGGCGTCTTTCGCGAATGGTCGGGCTGGACGCGGCCGATGCGACTGACGGCGCCTGGGAATGGCTGGCCCATGGCTTTGCCGAGGAGCAGCTTCGGCAGATCCACAACGCGGCGCTTCTCGTGCTCTCGCGCGAAGTGATTTCCGACGACGCGCCGATCGTCATGGCGGGTACGGGCCGCCCGGTGCTGCGCCGCCTCGCCTCAAGGCTCGATCTCGGCGTCGTCGATTTTCCAGATCTTCTCGATTGCCCGGCCGATCTGCGCGACGCCGTCTGCCGCGCCGCGCCGGCCGCCGCGATCGCGACACTGGCGGCGCAGCATGTCGGCTGACGACAGGCTTGGGGCTCGGGGCATGGAAAAGCCGAGGCGAAAACCGCCCCGGCTTTTCCTGTTTCATATGGACCCGACAGTTCACCGGGTCAGGCTGCGGCGTCTATATCGTCCGGGAGACCCGCAAGGAGCTTGTCCATCGTGATCGGATAGTCCCGAACGCGGACGCCGGTAGCGTTGTAGATCGCGTTGTTGATGGCAGCGCCGACACCCGCGATCGCCAGTTCGCCGATGCCCTTGCCGGCGAGCGGGCTCGCATAGCGATCGCGCTCTTCGAGCAGCACCACGTCCAGCTTCGGCACATCGGCGTGGACCGGCACGTGGTATTCGGCCAAGTCGTGGTTCACGAGAAGGCCATTGCGCGTGTCGATCACGAGCTCTTCTTCGAGCGCGTAGCCGATGCCCCAGATCTGGCCGCCATAGCACTGGGACGTCGCGGTCTTCAGGTTGAGGATGCGGCCCGCCGCGCCGACGGTGAGCAGCCGGCGGATGCGTGTTTCGCCGGTGACGGCATTGACCGCGACCTCGCAGAAATGCGCGCCATAGCTCGCCTGGTGGGTGGACTCGGACGTGTCGCCCGGCTCGATCGTGCCCGTGACAGACAGGCTTTCCCCGTTCAGGATCTCGGAGAACGGAATCTGCCGGTTGCCGGCGATCGCGTGCCCGTCCTTCAGCGTCAGCGTGTCGGCCTCCACATCAAGGCGCTTCGCAAATTGTGCGATCACGGCCTCCGCCGCCACATAAACCGACGAGCCGGCCGAGTTGGCACCCCAGGAGCCGCCAGAGCCGGACGAGGGCGGCAGCGCCGTGTCGCCGAGTTCGACATCCACCTGATCGAGCGGCAGCCCCAGCATCTCGGCCGCGATCTGCTGCAGGATCGTGTAGGTGCCAGTGCCGATGTCAGTCATCGCGGTACGCACCGTCGCCCGGCCATCCGGGCTCATCTCGATCTCGGCCGAGGACTGCATCAGCGAGTTCGCACGGCTCGCCGAAGCCATGCCGTAACCGATCAGCCATTCGCCCTCGCGGCGGGACGCCGGCGTCGCCGGCCGCTTGTCCCAGCCGAAGCGCTTGGCGCCCTCATCCATGCATTCGATCAGCTTGCGCGACGAGAAGGGCGTGTCGTCCTGCGGATTGACCTCCGGCTCGTTCATCTCGCGGAATTCGATCGGATCGATGCCGAGCCGGTCGGCGAGCTCGTCCAGCGCGCCTTCGGTCGCCAGCATCCCGGTCGCCTCTCCCGGCGCGCGGACGGCCGAGGTCATCAGGCAGTCGGTCTCCACGAGATTGTGGGCGATGCGCCGGTCCTTGCCGGCATAGAGGAAGACCGATGAAATGCCCGACGGCTCGAAGAAGCCATTGCCGGGCGAATTTGTCGTATCGCACTCATGGGCAAAGCAGGCGATCTTGCCGTCCCTGGTGGCGCCGATACGGATGCGCTGGATCGTTTCGCCACGGCGTGAGGTCGCCTGAAAGACGTTCTGGCGGGTGAGCGCAATCTTGACCGGCTTGCCGACAGTCATGGCGCCCAGTGCCGACAGCACGGCATCCGGGCTGGTGCCGAGCTTCGAGCCGAAGCCGCCGCCGATATAGGGGCTGTGGACCCGCACCTTTTCCTGATCGATCCCGGCGCCGGCGGCGATCTGGCCAACGCCGCTTTCCAGAAGCTGGCAGGAGGTCCAGACCGTCAGCGTGTCCCCGTCGAACTTGGCGACGGAGGCGTGCGGCTCCATGGCCGCGGCATGGTAGGAGGGGGTCGTATAGGTCTCGTCGAACTGGACTTCAGCGGCCGCGAACGCCTTTTCGAAGTCGCCGCGTTCGTTCACCGGCTCCATCGGCATCGGGTCGGGCTCGCGCACGGTCTCGCGAGCGGTGATGTCGTAGCGGCCTTTCTTGGCCTCGTATTCGACCTTCACGAGATGCGAGGCGTGGCGCGCCGTCTCGAAGCTGTCGGCAATGACGAGGGCGACGGGCTGGTTGTAATGGAACACTTCGCCGTCGATTGTCTGCGCCGCCGGAGCCATGGGCTGCGACGAGGCCCGGGTGATTTTGTCACCCGAGATCACTGCGAGAACGCCCGGCAGCGCTTCGGCCTTCGACGCGTCGACCGACTTGATCGCACCACGCCCGATCGCCCCCGGTACGACGAAGCCGTAGGCGACGTCCTCGCCAGCCAGGTGCTCATAGGCATAAGGCGCAAGACCGGAAACCTTGAGCTTGCCCTCGTAGCGATCGACGCCCTTGCCGATCACGCCCTGTGTGCCGCGATCGAGGCGCGTCTCGCCGATCGCTTCGTTCATGACATGCTTATTCATCGGTCACGCTCCCTTCGTCGCCTGGGCGAGCACGGCTTTCAGCGTGCGCCGCGCGAGCGGGATCTTGAAATCATTCTCGCCCTGCCCCTTGGCATCGGCGAGCAGAATGTCGGCTGCCTTGTCGAACAGCGCAGAAGACGGAGCCTCACCCTTCAGGGCCGCTTCCAGATCGTGATTGCGCCAGGGCTTGTGCGCGAGCCCACCAAAGGCCAAGCGCGCCCATTCGATCTTGCCGCCGTCCATCTTCACGACCGCCGCGACAGAGACGAGAGCGAAGGCATAGGAGGCCCGGTCACGGACCTTGCGATAGACCTGATTGCCACCTTGCGATTTCGGCAGACGAACTGCCGTGATGAGTTCGCCCGGCTCCAAGACCGTCTCGATTTCCGGCGTGTCGCCTGACAGGCGATGGAACTCGATCAGCGGAATTTCCCGGGTCGAGCCATCCGTTTTCTGGGTCTCGACAGTTGCCTCAAGCGCCTGCATGGCGACGGCCATGTCGGACGGATGCGTCGCGATGCACTTGTCGGACGTGCCGAGGATCGCGTGAATGCGGTTGAAGCCACCGATTGCGCCGCAACCGGAGCCGGGCTCACGCTTGTTGCAGGGCTGGGAAGGCTCGTAGAAATAACCGCAGCGGGTGCGCTGAAGGAGGTTGCCGCCCGTCGTCGCCTTGTTGCGAAGCTGTCCCGAGGCGCCGGCGAGCAGGGCCCGCGAGAGAACCTCGTAGTCGCGGCGAATGCGCGGATCGGCGGCGAGATCTGAATTGGTGACGAGCGCCCCGATCCTCAGACCGCCATCCTCGGTGTCCTCGATCTTGTCCAGCGGCAGACGAGTGATATCGACCAGCTTCTCGGGCGCTTCCACCTCGAGCTTCATCAGGTCGAGGAGATTGGTGCCGCCGGCGATGAAGCGGCCGGCAAGCTGGCCTGCTTCCGAAACATTACCGGCCCGTGCGTATTCGAACGGTCTCATGCGTTCTCCTTCAGCTTCGTGCTGGCGGTCTCGATGGCGTCGACGATGTTCGGATAGGCCGAGCAGCGGCAGAGATTTCCGCTCATACGTTCGCGTATCTCGTCACCAGACAGCGTTGCGCCATTCTCGAGGTCGGCGCTGGCGTGGCTCGGCCAGCCATCGGCGACCTCGCCCAGCATGCCCACGGCCGAGACGATCTGGCCCGGCGTGCAATAGCCGCACTGAAAGCCGTCATGTTCGAGAAAAGCCGCCTGCATGGGATGGAGATTGTCCGGATCGCCCAGACCTTCGACGGTAGTGATCTCGTCGCCTTCATGCATGATGGCGAGCGTCAGGCAGGAATTGATGCGCCGGCCGTTCACCAGCATGGTGCAGGCGCCACACTGGCCATGGTCGCAGCCCTTCTTGGAGCCCGTGAGGGCCAGATGGTCACGGCAGGCGTCGAGCAGCGACGTGCGCGCGTCGATGTCGAGTTCGTGCTCGACCCCGTTGATCTTCAAAGTGGTCACGGATGGTTCCCTTCAGCATTCTCGCGTCCGCGCCGCACGCGCGGCACATTGGAACGGTTCGAATTGCTGTGGGAACTCGCGAGCCAAGGAAAAGTTCGGTGACCGGTCCGTAAATGCAGCGCGAAACAGTGTCGCGCCGAAACAGGCCGTCTCAGGCCCCGGCTTCCACCTCTGCCAGATGCGCAATCACCTTCTCGAGCAGCCAGTAAAAGGCCTGCTCCTCGTCCGGCCCGGCGGTCTTGTCGATGGCGATCTTGAGATAGGCGATCTCGTTCTCGATCTTCTCTGCCGGCAGCATCTTGAGGCGGCTGACGAGAATTGCCGCTTCCAGCACCGCCGCCTTCGCCCGGTTCATGCCGGTGAACGGGCGGTGCTGGCCGGAGGCGATCACCTTGCAGAAGAAGCGCGGGCGGAGGTCGTCTGCACTCACCGACTGGACCTTAAGAACGTCGTGAGACAGGGCGGCCTCGAGCCGCGGGATCGGGCTGTCTTCGATCGGCGTCAGCGGCCAGTCCTTGCGACCAGTCAGGCAGCCCGCAAAGATCTTTGCTTCGTCGGTATAGTTGACGACGGCAAGGCCGGAGGCCTCGATATTGGCGAGCGTCGTGGACGGCCGGAAGGGCGCCACCACCCAGCCGTCTCCCTCCTGGATGATGCCGAGCGGAGCGATGTGGACTTCGCCATCCGGCGAGACCGTCGTCAGGATGCTTTCGCGAATATAGGGCACGCCCTCACCTCTCTGTGTCGTCGCTCTCGGCGGCTGGCGCTTTGCGCTGCTTCTTCGATTTCAGCGTATGGCCGGCTTCTTCGAGCCGCGTGCGATCTTCCTCGTCGCGCGGGGCGCCGACGCCGAAATCGAGCGGCGCGTCCTGGGCGTAGCGCTTGCCAAGCCGCCAGGCGATCTCCGCCTTCTGCAGTTCCGCGCCGAGATAGAAGGCATGACCGACATCGCCATCGACCTCGATATGGGGATAGATCTCGAAGGCATCGGTCGCCACCGCATGGGTGTCGCGATTGTAGAGATGGACCCCGTCCTCGGCCGTTTCGATGCGGTAATTCCGGTCCTTGATGGTCTTGGCCTGCTCGGCGATGTCATCGGGCGTCGAGGGAAACGGCTTGACGTCGTGAACCTGCAGAAGCGCATCCGAATAGCCGCGTGGCAGGGCGTTGTCCTCCCTGGCCGCAAAGAGCATCCGGCGGGCCGCGTCATGTTCGGCGATCGTCGCCCTCGTGTGAGGGCTCACGTGAACGATCAGCAGATTGTCGATCCGAAGCTCCGAGCACATGCCGAGCAGCGTCGCGGTGATGCCCGAGGTGTCGGCGTCGGTCAGTTCGGTCAGATTGCCGGTCCCCATCAGGATCGAGATGCCCGGATGGCGCCGGCGCAGTTCGTGATAGCGCACGATCGAGGTCGTGAAGCCGAAATGGATCGGATCGAGGATGGAATCGGCGATGAAGTCGATCCCCATCCGCTCGGCCTCCGCGATCGCCCGATCGAGGGAATCGAGATCATGCGGCACCGCCGGCACGAGGATCGGCACGGCATCGCCCTCCCCCGCGATCCACATCGTCTCCTCGTTCAGGCTGAGCAGATAGTCGGCGCCAGCCCGCGTTCCACGCGCCAGCTCGTCCGGGTTGGCGGAGTCGACGCTGACCTTGTGGCCGGCCGCCTTCAGGGCGCGGATCGTGTCTTCCAGATGCGGAAAGGGCGTGTCCGGCAGGCAGCCGAGATCGATGACATCGGCGCCCTCCTCCCGCATCCGCTCCGCCCGCGCCACGATCGTCTCGACCGGATGCGCCGTCGCGTCGACGATCTCGGCGAAGATGCGCATGTCGTGGCGCGACAGATCCGGCGGCTCGCCCTTGCGGCCGAGGAAGGCCGGCAGATCAGCGATCTCGTCGGGGCCGCGCACGAAGGGCAAGCCGAAACTCTCCGCCAGACGATCGAGATCGGCCCGGCAGCGGCCGGGCAGGATGACCCGATCCGCCTCGACGGGACGCTCCAACCGCCGTTCGATGATCTCGCCCGTCGCAAGAGCCGCGACCTTGACGCCGATATCGGCGATCCGCCAGTCGAAATCCATCTCGCCCATGCCCGTGAGCATGCGTTCGAGACGCGGGTGGGCGAGACGGCCGGTCAGGAAGAGCAGTCGCGGTTTGTCCATGCCGGCTATGTCGTCCATTTGCCGGCCGATGAAAAGTCCATGCGATCGGTTTGTCGGAAGCCGACGAGGATCAGCTCGCCGCCTTGAGCTCGGCCATGTCGCCGACCCGACGTCCCGGGGCCCTGCCATCGGTAAGACGGAAGGCGGCCGTCGACAGATCGGCGGGGCCGGCCACGTGGACGCGCAGCCCGTCCTCGACGAAGGTGGTGAAACTCTCGTCGATGATCTGCGCCCCGATGAGCGCATCGACCGTGGCATCCTCCGGAATATCGATCTGCTTGATGAGACAGAGATCGGAAATGAGCAATCGCCGCGCAAGCCATGCGGCCAGCGAGTCCGAAGTCACGGTCCAGTCCTGCCTGAGATCAGGGGCGCCCAGCGCCACGTCCCGGGGCAGCCAGACCGGAATGAGGTTCCGTGACCATGCGGCCTGGATATCGCCGCGATCCTTGGCCTTGACCAGACGCCTGCCCAGACTGACGAGCGCCAGACCGAACTGCTCCATGCCGAGAATCGCCATTTCGTGCGCTGCTTCGTCGTCGAATCCCAGGCGAGGCTGATAGCGACGCACCGTATCGGCGAACGGTCCGCCGCCCGGAACGACGACCACCGGCATTCCCGCCTGCTCGATCGCCGCCACCCATCGGGTGAGGTCCGGCGAGCCGGCCGAACTCCCACCGAGTTTGATGACCAGCGCCTGGCGAGAGATACTCATGACCGACTGTCCCGCATTGCGTTTCGCACTCGGGCAAAACCTGGGTTCGGCGCCGCCGCCCACAGAGGCCTGCAGAACGCCGCGATGCTCTGTGCTCACTTCGCGCGGGCTCGGCTCTCGAAAACTCACGAGAATTCGTCGGACGAGCCCGGCTCGCGGCCAGTGGTTTCACCCGCAATGAGTGAAAGCCCAAACGAGCGAAAACGCAAGAGGTTCAATTAGTTGCACTGCAGCATGAAGTTGCCGCGCGCCCTGGCGATCACTTTGGTGTTCAAACCGAACCGGTGGGAATCGCTCGAGAAAGTGCTTCGCCCCGTCGCCGCGTGATGGAAATGCCGACGGCACCGGGACCGAGTTCGAGCTTCTCGACCGTGACCGTCACCTCGAAGACGCGCCTGTCGGACAGGACGCGCCGTGCGAGTTCCAGGGCAAGCGTCTCGACAAGATCGGTGTGGCCACTTTCCGCCAGGGCGCGGACCGCATCGATGATGAGGTCGTATGAATAGACCTCGCCGATGTGGTCGCCTGTCACGGCAATCCGCTCGATCAGCGCCTCGACGGAGAAGCGCACCTCTTGCTTGCGGCCGCGTTCATGCCCGTAGGCCCCGATTTCGAGCGGCAGGACGAAGTCGCGAACGAAGACCCGGTCACAGTCCGCCGCCGCACCGGTGGCCTGCGCCCGCGCCGGCGCCGCAGCGCCGCCCTGGTCCATCAATCGGCAGAGTTGCGCGACCTTCCCGGCGTCGACCATGGCATCCCGAGCGCCGGCTGTCAGCGCTCCGCGAAACCCGAGATAGTCCGGCTCAAGGACCATCAAACGAGGAATGTCGGGCGCCTCCAGCGAGCCCGCGAGCCCCGTCATCAGACCAAGCGCCTTTGCTTCGCTGACAAAATGCGAAAGCGTCGAGAAGGACAGCCGGGTCAAAAGCCCGCCGGTGCCCTTGCCCATCGTATCGATCATCGCGCCGTGAAATCCGGCCTCGAAGAGCGGGCCGAGGAGATCGAAATCCGGATCACCGTCCGCGAAGAAGACCGCGACGAGCCTGATCTTGGGGGCGATCGGCTTCAGCGCTTCGATGACCGCCAAACGCTCGTCAGGGGACGCGGGAAACAGCCCGATCTTGACGAAGTCCGCCGCACGACGGCGCAACACTTCGCTCGCGACGACGTCCCCGGTCATCGGCAGGTCGCCGGCCACCGCCGAGACCGGGCGCCGCCCGGCGACAGCGTGCAAGGTCGCCTCCAGAACCGCAGGCTCGACGGCACCCAGCGCGCCTTTGGCTGGATCCTTGAGATCGATGATATCGGCACCGCCGGAAAGCGCGATCTCGGCTTCTTCCGGCCCTCTCACGCTGGCGAGGAGCTTCGTCAAAGCGCTGCCTCGAGCTGCTTCTTGATCACGTTTTCGAACAGATACTGGATGCCCCTGTCCCAGCTCTGATCGGTGTTGGAGCGGATGTCGGCGCTGCCGCGGGCGATCGGCTCGCCGGTGTCGACGTTATAGGCATAGGCGTTGATGTTGAGGATCAGGTTCGAGACCTTCTGAACGGTACCCACCACCGCGATGTCGGCGCCGACCTCCTCGGCATAGCTCAGGGCGCAATTTCCGCAGCTCTGCAGGTTCTGGCTGGCCGCCTTGTCGGCGACCGGGCCCGTGTCGACGAGGGTGTAGTTTTCCATCGCCGCAATATTGTCGCGAAGGGCCGGTGCCATGCGCTCCAGCCGCGCCGTCTGGTCGGGATTTTCCCCCATCATCGATCCTTCGAGGCTCGAATCGATCAGCTCGAATTCGAACACGGCGACCTTCCTGTCAGCCGCCGCAGCCGGATGGGACATGAGCGCCAGCAAGAGGATAACGGGAAAAAGTCTTGCTTGCCTCGCCAGCCATGCTCCGCAACACATCATCATCACGAACATTTCGGTCCTCCCTCAATCGTTGGCCGGTCGGTGTGGACAGGTGATAGAGCATTGGCGGGATGGAGCAAATGTCATCGACCAATATCCGGGCGGGGCAGCCTGCCATGGACGGGAGGACAACAACATGCTCGTACTGAAATCCGCAGGACGCGCCTTGGGAATGCTGGCCTTTGGCCTGGCGCTCTCGACGAGCCTTCAGGCACCGGCAAGCGCACAGCAGTCCACCGATACAGCCGCGGCAACATCGCAGGAGTCTCAGGTTCAGACGGTCAAGATCGGTTTCCTGAGAACCTACGAGAGGACTCTTGCCCTCTCGGTCCTCGACATTCCGCCGGAAGACATCGGCCTTGCGGGTGCGAATGTCGCGATCAACGACAACAACACCACCGGCTCCTTCATGGGCCAGAAATTCACCCTCGACACGGTGACGCTCGCCCCCGGTGACGACGTGGAAGCGCCGGCAAGGAAGATGCTTGCCGACGGTGTTCACTACATCGTCACCGACCTTTCGCCGGAAGACACGGTAGTGGTGGCCGATCTCGCCGATGCCGAAGGGGCTCTTGTATTCAACGCCGGCGCGACCGATGACCGGCTGCGCAACGACGACTGCCGTGCCAACATGCTCCACACCGCCCCGTCCCGGGCCATGCTGACCGACGGGCTGGCGCAATATCTGATGTGGAAGCAGTGGCGGGAATGGGCCCTGATCGCGGGCCAGCACGAGGATGATCAGCTCTTCGCCGAAGCCTTGAAGCGCTCGGCGAAGAAGTTCGGTGCCCAGATCGTCGCCGAAAAGACCTTCGAGGATCGCGGCGGCGCCCGGGCGACCGATTCCGGTCAGGCTCTCGTGCAGCGCCAGATCCCGGTCTTCCTGCAAGACCTGCCGGAACACGACGTCGTCGTCGTCGCCGACGAGAACGAGGTCTTCGGCACCTATGTCCCCTGGCGCACCTGGGTGCCGCGTCCCGTTGCCGGGACGGCGGGCCTCGTGCCAGGCTCCTGGCATCCGGCGAGCGAGCAATGGGGCGGTGCGCAGATCCAGAACCGCTTCGAGGACGCCTCCGGCCGCCGCATGGAGTCCAAGGACATGCAGGTCTGGACGGCGATCCGGGTGATCGGCGAAGCAGCCTCGCGGACCCAGTCGACGGATCCCGAACAGATCGATGCCTTCATCAAGGGCGAGGATTTCGCCGTCGCGGCGTTCAAGGGCCAGCGTCTGACGTTCCGGGACTGGAACTGGCAGCTGCGCCAGCCGGTGCTTCTCGGCACCGAGAATTCGGTGGTCACCGCGTCGCCGCAGGAAGGCTTCCTGCACCAGGTTTCCGAACTCGACACCTTGGGATACGACAGGCCCGAATCCACATGCTCCTTCGAAGAATGATCAACGAGCATGAACCGGCGTGAACAGATGGTGACGACAGGCGGCATTGCGACGAGCGGCAAGGTGCCGGGAACCGGGAACTGAGGCGATGTCGCTCAAGACCCGCCTCGCCCTGACGCTCGCGATCGCCTTCATCACCATCGTTCTGATCGGCGGCGTGCTGACCTTCTACCAGGCGCGCGAAAACATCCGCACCGAATTGCAGGCAGCGCGCAGCGTGGCGACCAACCGCGTTGCCCAGCTGGTCGCGGAGTTGCCTGCCACCCGTGACGTCTCGGGCAAGCTCGCCGGTTTCGTGCGGACCTTCAACGGCGACCGGCACGTGCGTGTTGTCCTGATCGACACGCTCGGTGTCATCCGCGACGAATCTATCCTGGCGGAGGATTACAACAGCCTGCCGGAATGGTTTGTGACGCTGCTCGGGTCGGAACCGGACACCGCGATCATGCCGCTGACGGCAGCCGCCGCGCCCATCACGTCGGTCGGGATCATCATCGATCCGCGAAACGAACTGACCGACGCCTGGGTCGATCTCTTGAGGGTTTTCGGGCTTCTCGTCCTGTTCCTGTCCATCGCATTCAGCGCGATCTGGATCGTCGCGGACCGGGCCCTGCGGCCGCTCGGCGCCATCCACGAAGCCTTCGCCCGGATCGGTACCGGCGATTACGACGCCAAGGCCGAGCCGCATGGCCCTCCGGAAATGCGCAATCTTGCCGCAGGGCTGAACCTGATGACGGAGCGGCTGAAGGCCATCTCCACCCGCAATCAACGACTCTCGGATCGGCTTCTGCATCTTCAGGACGAGGAGCGCACCCAACTGGCCCGGGATCTCCATGACGATGTCGGCCCGCTGCTCTTTGCGATCGACGTCGACGCCTCGGGGATCAAGCGGCTGGCGCGCGATCCCTCCAAAGATCCCGAAACCATCGTCGAGCGGGCCGGCGCCATCACCTCGGCCGCCCATGAGGCGCGAAAGGAACTGCGACGGATCCTGACCAATCTGCGCCCGGGCACGATGCCGGGCCTGGGGTTGAAGGCGGCCGTCGAGGAGATGATCGCCGATCTGCAGGGCCGCCACCCCGACGTCGCGTTCGAAATGGACATCCCCGACGGCGATTTCGGCGCGACGATCGAAACGCTCGTCCATCGCGCGGTGCGAGAGGCGGTCACCAACGCTCTGCGTCACGGCAAGCCGCGGCGCATCGCCATCGACGTCGCGTTGGCGCCCGGCCGGTTGGACTTTTCCATCGTCGACGACGGCGGGGGCTTTTCCGGCAATGCACCGAGCGGTGGCTTCGGCCTCGTCGGCATGGCCGAGCGGATCGAGGCGGCGGGTGGAGAACTCTCCGTCGAGACTGTCGAGCGGCCGCGCGGTGTGCGGATTGCAGGCTGGATCCCCCTTGCCAGCACCCACTCAACAGCCGATAGGCATGATAGTAATGGTGACGAACGATCTGCCGTCACGGCTTCATTCGAGGATGCGTCATGAACCTCCTGATCGTCGACGACCACAAGGTGGTGCGGGACGGCATTCGCCGTCTCGTCGAAACCATGACGATCGAATCGATCGCCGAGGCCGAGAGCCCGTCTGAGGCTCTGGCCCAGTTCCGCAAGGTCCGGCCCGACGTCACCATCCTCGACATCAATCTGAAGAACGGTAGCGGGCTCGACGTTCTGCGCCGGCTTCGGGCGGATGATCCGAAGGCAAAGATCGTCATCTTCTCCATGTATTCGGACGTCGTCTATGCCGTGTCCGCCCGGCGCGAGGGCGCACTCGGCTATGTCTCGAAGAGCGCCCCGTCGGACGAACTTCTGACCGCGGTGGAAAAGGCCATGGCGGGCGAGCCCTATGTGGATAGCGAGACCTCGGCCCTGATGACCGATCATGCCTCGCGCGAAACCGGTGTCGCGGAACTGACCCGCCGCGAACTGCAGATCCTCCACATGCTGGGCGACGGCAAGAGCCTGACCGACATCGCCGATGGGCTGGGCATCGCCTACAAGACGGTCGCCAACACCTCGACCCGCATCAAGGAGAAGCTCGGCGTCGAGCGGACCTCCGATCTTGTCCGCTTCGCGATCGAGACAAAGGGCGGGCGCATGCTCGGCGGCGAAAGCTGATTTTGACGCTCCACAAAGCGATCCGGGAAGTATTCCCGTTGCTCAGCCGAATTTTCATAAGATAGCATGCCCGCATCGAAACGACCATAAACGCATCACTCACAACAACGAGGGAAGTGAAAAGTGGTCTATATTTTCAGGTCGGTCTGTAAATCTGTTCGCAGAGCTGCGAGCGGACCGAGGAGATTTACGTCATGATCAAGAATATTGTCGTTGCGTTGGCGTTTCTGGCCGCGGGCAGTGTTTCGGCCGGCGCTCAGGAAGACGACACGGTCGAGGAGATGGCCTCCGCCGAAGAGGCACAGAAGGTCAACGAGACGCTGGCCAAGATCGGCTGCACCGCCCCGGCGATCGAGAAGGAGAGCGAGACGCTCTACGAGATCGACGACGCCACCTGCGAGATCGGCCAGTACGACATCAAGCTGAATGGTGACTTCAAGATTGTGGTGATGTCACTGGACGAATAGCACGGCTTGTCGCATGTCCAAGAGCGGGCGAGCCATTCGTCCGCCTCAACACGTTCAGGCCGCATGGGAGGAATAATGAGACGACTGCCGACCCTGGCGCTCGCCACGATGCTCGCGATGGGCACGAGCCCCGCCTTCGCCTACAAGATCTTCGTCTCGAACGAGAAGGGCAACGACATCACCGTGCTCGACTCGGAGAATTTCGAGGTGGTCGACACGTTCGACGTGGGCCAGCGGCCCCGCGGCATCGCCGTCAGCCCGGACGGCGAGAGCCTCTATGTCTGCACGAGCGACGACGACATCATCAAGGAGTTCTCGACGGACACCTACGAGTTCATCCGCACGCTTCCGTCGGGCCCGGATCCGGAGCTCCTGGTGGTCGCACCGAACGGCGACCGGCTCTATGCGGCGAACGAGGACGACAATCTCGTCACCGTGATCGATCTCGAGACAGGGGGACGACTCGCGGAAATTCCCGTCGGCGTGGAACCTGAAGGCATGGGCATTTCGCCGGACGGCCAGATGATCGTCAACACGTCGGAAACGACGAACATGGCGCATTTCATCGACCGCGATAGCCAGCAGATCGTCGCCAACGTCCTGGTCGATTCCCGTCCGCGCTTCGCCCAGTACAAGAAGGACGGGACCGAGGTTTGGGTCTCGGCCGAGATCGGCGGAACCGTGTCGGTCATCAATGCCGAGACGAAAGAGATCAAGCAGAAGATCACCTTCGAGATCCCCGGCATCCGCTCCGAAGCGATCCAGCCCGTGGGCGTGCGGATCACCCAGGACGACTCCAAGGCCTATGTCGCGCTCGGACCGGCAAACCGGGTCGCCGTGATCGACGCCAACACCTACGAGGTGCTGGACTACCTTCTCGTCGGCCAGCGGGTCTGGCAGCTCGCTTTCTCGCCGGACGGCGAATACCTTTTCACCACCAACGGCATCTCGAACGACATTTCCATCGTCGACGTGTCGGAGGACGAGGTGATCAAGTCCGTCCAGGTCGGTCAGCAGCCCTGGGGCGTCGCCGTGACGCCCGAATGATCGGGCTGCTTCTCCGGGAATCGACCAGCACTCAACCACGACATCCGCAATCGGGAGGGAATTCATGAAATCGATCTGGCTCGCCATGATGGCCGCCGTCTTCGGCCTGGGAGTCACCATGGCTCCGGTCAATACGGCCTGGGCCCAGGCCGACGACGATGACGACGCGGCGATGTCGTCCTCGCAGGCGGATGACGACGACGACGATGATGATGATGACGACGATGACATGGGCAGCGCGGCCATGGTGCCGCCGGCATCGGAACTGACCATTCCGCCGGGATCCGAAATGATGCCGGCCGCGGCTCTCAACGGCGACCAGCTCGGCCTGCCCAAGAACACTCTCTCCTCGCAGATCGTCACGCCGCTGATCCTTGGTGAAGGCGGGCAGCCCTTCGCCGTCAGCGACAACGATTTCTACCTGCGCGCCGGCCAGGCCTATCGTTGGGACATCAAGTCCGAGGGCGACGTCGAATACAAGTTCCGCGCGACCGACTTCTTCCGCAATGTCTGGATGAACCAGATCGTCATCGAGGATCTGGAAATCCACATGGCGGGCATGCCGGCCTGGCTCGAATACGACGCCCACGGCACGATCACCGTGCAGTTCCAGACGATCCGTCCGGGACGTTACGAGTGGCATGTCGAGGGCCTCGATGAGGACCAGGAGATGAGGGGCACGATCACCGTCGTTCCGTGATCGGAGCGTTCTCAGTATCGATGCGAGGCCGTGGGTCCATGCGACCCGCGGCCTCATGCCGTATGAGGCCCCTGCCCTAGATTTGCGCAGGGCGGCACCGAGACGGAACACGGAGCAACTTGGCAAGCATGAGCGAGAGCGACGAGACGACAACCGGCCTGCCGGCCTTGAAGGTCAACGGGGTCAGCCATTCCTATGGCCAACGCAAAGCGCTGGACGACGTCTCCTTCCACGTCCCGCAGGGATCGTTCACTGCCCTTCTCGGACCGAACGGCGCCGGCAAGTCGACCCTGTTTTCGCTGATCACCCGGCTGTTCGACGTGCGCCACGGCTCGATCGAGATCCTCGGCCACGATCTGAGCCGCGATCCCGGCGAGGCTTTGCGGCGGCTCGGCGTTGTCTTTCAGGCCCGCACCCTCGATCTCGACCTCTCGATCCGCCAGAACCTTGCCTACCATGCCGCCCTTCACGGTCTTTCCGGGTCTGCGGCTCGCCGCCGGATCGACGAGATCCTGGCCGGCAATGCCCTGCATGACCGCCTGGGCGACAAGGCCCGTAATCTTTCGGGCGGACAGCTTCGCTCGATCGAGATCGTCCGGGCCTTCATCCACCGGCCGCGCCTGATCCTGCTCGACGAACCGACCGTCGGGCTCGATATTCGCTCTCGCGCCGCGATCCTGGCCGAAGTGCGGCGCCTGGTGAACGAGGAAGGCGTCAGCGCGCTCTGGGCGACCCATCTGATCGACGAGATCGATGAAACCGACCGGGTCGTCGTCCTCCATCACGGCAAGGTTCTCGCCGAAGGCAACGTACCCGAGATCGTGGCAGCCGAAGGCGTCGGCTCGATCAGCGACGCGTTCACCCAGTTGACAGGGCTCGAAGCGAGGAAAGTCCAGGCGGAGATGGTCGCATGAGCCAGGCAACGCTGGAAAAGCGCGACCAGACGACAGCCGAAAGGCGCGGCTTTCCGCTCTCGGCCTATCTGATCTGCGCGCGCGGCATCATTGGCCGCGAGGGCCTGCGCTTCCTGCATCAGCGCGAGCGCTTCGTCTCGGCCCTGGTGCGCCCGCTCCTGTGGCTGTTCATCTTCGCCGCCGGTTTCCGGCAGGTCCTGGGGGTGTCGATCATCGCGCCCTACCAGACCTACGTGCTCTACGAGGTCTACATCACGCCCGGCCTCATGGGCATGATCCTGTTGTTCAACGGCATGCAGTCCTCGCTCTCCATGGTCTATGATCGCGAGACCGGCACGATGAAGACGCTGCTCGTCTCGCCTCTGCCGCGCTGGTTTCTCCTGGTCTCGAAGCTCTCCGCCGGCGTCGCGGTCGGCGTGTTGCAGGTCTATGTCTTCCTTGCGATCGCCTGGTTCTGGGAGGTCCAGCCGGACTGGCAGGGCTATCTCTATGTCCTGCCCGCGATCATCCTGGCGGGTCTCATGCTGGGCGCCCTCGGCATGCTGCTGTCCTCCTTGATCCAGCAGCTCGAGAACTTCGCCGGCGTGATGAACTTCGTGATCTTCCCGATGTATTTCGCCTCGTCGGCCCTGTACCCGCTATGGCGCATTCGCGAATCGAGCCCGCTCCTCTTCGAGATCTGCCGGTTCAATCCCTTCACGCACGCGGTCGAATTGATGCGCTTTGCGCTTTATGGCCAACTGAACCTCGAAGCCCTGGCCATCGTTGCCGGCTGCACCATCGTGTTTCTGGGCGGAGCGATCCTGGCCTACGATCCGTCGCGGGGAATCATCAGCCGCAAACGGCAATAGGTCCGCTGGCATGGCCCGTCCGGGAAGCGCATGCCGACGAGGACATCAATCGACGGGAGGAGAATCATGCTTCCAACAGACGACAAGAGGCGTTCTCGCCTGACAGCCACCTTCGTCTCCACCGCCGCGATGGCGCTTGTGCTGACTTTCGGCTCGGCTCATGCCCAGTCACGGGACGAGTCCCAACCGCGCGAAATTCCCGAAGGCTTCGTCCTGCCTGGTCCTCCGCCGGTCAACGCGCCAGAGGCTGGCGAAACAGCCCCCGAACAACCCGAAGCTTCCGAGCCAGCCGATCCACCGGCGGCGGCTGCCGGCGAATCCGGCCAGAATTCGGGGTCCGGCGTCACCTCGGCCGGCGGCGTGACGCCCCAAGGGCAAAACACCGTCGTCGGCACCGGCCAGACGACCACGAATCCTATGGCCTTCGCCACAGCCCCGGAGCCCGGCACGACCAACTGGCCCTGCGTCCAGCGGAAGGTGGATGTGATCTCCACCGCCCAGGTCTGGGCCGGCCCCTCCCTGCCCGAGCCGGACAGCGTCGAACTCACCGCCGACATGCGCGAGCTGATCGATACCGTGGCCGCGCGGCGTCTGCCGCTCTCGGAGGCGGAAGCCATGGTGAAGGAGTTCCTCGATAGCCTTCCGGAAGCAGAACGCGAGGCCAAGGCGACCGCGCTGTTCTCGGCGCTGCTTGATCGTTTCAACACCGAGCGAAGCCAGATCATGCGCGGCATCGAACGCTATGGCGCCAAACAGAAGGCGCTGGCCGCCAAGCTTCGCGAGATGAGCGTCGAGTTCGGCACCTTGCAGCGCAACCCGACGGCCAACCCAACCCAGCTCGACGAAGCCCGGCAGGCGCTGCTCTGGGACAAACGCATCTTCGACGAGCGGCGGCAGTCGCTCACCTATGTCTGCGAAGTGCCAACTCTCATCGAGCAACGGGCCTTCGCGCTCGGGCGCGCCGTCCAGCGGGCGCTGTGACGATGGCCGCGCCGGAAACGCCCGAGATCACGCTGCGCTCGCTGCACGGAGACTATGCGGTCAGCCGGCTCGAAGCCACGGCGGCAATCCCGGCTTGGGCGGACGGCGAGGGCTTCGTCTCGATCACCCGCACGACGGACGAGCTATCGATCATCTGCCTCGAAAAGCGCGTTCCTTCGAATGTGCGCAGCGAGGGCGGCTGGCGCTGCCTGCAGTTCGTCGGGCCCTTCGCCTTCGACGAGACGGGTATCGCCGCTGCCGTGCTTCAGCCCTTGGCGGAGGCCGAAATCGGCATCATGCTGGTCTCGAGCTTCGACACCGACTACCTCCTCGTGAAGACGGTCGATGCCGGACGGGCGAGCCAGGCGTTGCTCGCCGCCGGCCACCTCGTCGCCGCCGAAGACTGACAGTTTCCGACAGCGCTCACATCACCTCGTAGACCGGCCCCTCCCCGCCCTGGGGTGGCATCCAGTTGATGTTCTGGTTCGGGTCCTTGATGTCGCAGGTCTTGCAGTGGACGCAGTTCTGCGCGTTGATCACGAACTTGTCCTGACCGTCTTCCTCGACCCATTCGTAGACCCCGGCCGGGCAATAGCGCTGGGACGGCCCGGCATAGACGCCGAGTTCGGAGGATTTCTGCAACTCGACATCCCTCACCTGCAGGTGCACCGGCTGGTCTTCCTCGTGATTGGTGTTCGAGAGATAGACCGACGACACCTTGTCGAAGGTGAGTTCTCCGTCCGGCTTCGGATAGTCGATCGGCTTGCAGTCCTTCGCCGGCTTCAGCGTGGCGTAATCCGGTTTGCCGTGGCCTTTGGTGCCGAAGAAGGAAAAGCCGAACAGCGAATTCGTCCACATGTCGAGCCCGCCCAGCGCGATGCCGGCCATGGTGCCGAATTGCGACCAGAGCGGCTTGACGTTGCGCACCGGCTTGAGGTCGTCCCCGATCGGCGAAGACCGCCATTCTTCCTCATAGGCGTTCAGCCGATCCTGGGCCCGGCCCGCCTTGATCGCTTCCGCCGCTTTCTCCGCTGCGAGCATCCCCGACGTCATGGCGTTGTGCACGCCCTTGATGCGCGGCACGTTGACGAAGCCGGCCGAGCAGCCGATCAGCGCACCGCCCGGAAACACGAGCTTCGGCACCGACTGGAAGCCGCCCTCGGTGATCGCCCGGGCGCCATAGGCGATGCGCCTGCCGCCTTCGAGTAGCTCGGCGATGTCCGGATGGGTCTTGAACCGCTGAAACTCCTCATAGGGCGAGAGATAGGGGTTCGTGTAGTTCAGATGGACGACGAAGCCGACATAGACCTGGTTCTCGCCGAGGTGATAGACGAAGGAGCCGCCGCCGGTGGAATTGTCGAGCGGCCAGCCGAAGGAGTGCTGGATCAGGCCGGGCTTCGACTTTTCGGGTTTGACCTCCCACAGTTCCTTCATGCCGAGGCCGAACTTCGCCGGCTCGCGGCCCGCATCGAGCCCGTAGGCCTCGATCGCGCGCTTGGCGAGGGAACCGCGCACGCCTTCGCCCAGGAAGACGTATTTGCCGAGAAGCGCCATGCCGCGCTGGAAGCTGCCGCCGGGCTCGCCCGCTCGCGTGACACCCATATCGCCGGTGGCGACGCCGATCACGTTGTTCCCGTTGTCGAAGAGAAGCTCGGCGGCCGCGAATCCCGGATAGATCTCGACGCCGAGCGCCTCGGCCTTTTCCGCCATCCACTTGCAGACGAGGCCAAGCGAGACGACGAAATTGCCGTGGTTCGACATCAGCTTCGGCATCATGAAATTGGGCAGCCGAAGCGAACCATGCGAGCCGTAAAAATAGAAGCGGTCCTCGCTGACTTCGGTCTTGATCGGTGTCTCCTCGTCCCGCCATTCGGGAAGCAGGCGATCGAGCGCGGAGGGATCGAGAACATTGCCCGAAAGAACGTGGGCGCCGACTTCCGCACCCTTTTCCAGAACGACGACGGAGAGTTCGGGATCGATCTGCTTCAGCCGGATCGCGGCTGCGAGCCCTGCCGGCCCGGCCCCGACAATCACCACGTCGAATTCCATCGACTCGCGTTCCGGCAAAGCCTCCGCCTCGCTCATGTTCTCTCCTAGCGTCCTTGGTGTCGTCTCCGCCGTGCGTTGCGCGGCATGTTTGGCCCCATTCCAAACAGAGCATTGGTCTCCGTTCTAGCTCGTTTTCCGCAAAGGTCGATGTTTCCCCCTGCAAACGGGCGCAATCGGACCCGTGAGACGCTTGACCACGCGCGGCCGGAGGGTGCTACAGCTTCGCCATTCTCGAACACGGAGTGATGGATGAACGCGCTCTTTCTCGGCGTTGCGATCGTCTTCGAAATCGTCGGCACATCCGCACTGAAGGCGTCGGATGGATTCACCCGGCTCTGGCCATCACTGATGACCGTCCTGTTCTACGCCTGCGCGTTCTACTTCCTGTCCCTGCCGCTGAGGACCATGCCGGTCGGCATCGTCTATGCCATCTGGTCGGGCTGCGGCATCGCGCTTCTCGCCATGATCGATCTCTTCTGGTTCAGGATCCACATCGATTTTGCCGGCTTTCTCGGCCTGGCTCTGATCGTCGGGGGTGTTCTGGTTATCAATCTCTTCTCTTCGACAGTCGGCCACTGAATTCATGTCGACATCTCGCCGAGGAGGTAACATTCGCTTAGCGAACCCCCTCTAAGATCACGGACTGACCACCCAGTTTGCATGAAGGTGCGCCATGTCCGCTCAACGCTATCGCCTTGTGACCCGCAGCGACTTCGACGGTCTCGTCTGCGGCATGCTGCTGAAGGAACTCGATCTCGTCGACGAGATCACCTTCGTGCACCCCAAGGACATGCAGGACGGCAAGGTGGCGATCACCGATCGCGACATCACCACCAATCTGCCCTACCGGTCCGAATGCCATCTCGCCTTCGATCACCATTCAAGCGAAATGCTCAGGAATAACGGGACGGCAAAGAATCACGTCATCGACCCGAAGGCGCCATCCGCGGCACGGGTCGTCTACGACTATTATGGCGGCGCAGAACGCTTCCCGATGATCCGGCAAGATCTGATGGATGCCGTCGACAAGGGCGATTCGGCCCAGTTCAGTCGCGACGAGATCCTCGACCCCACCGGCTGGGTGCTTCTAAACTTCCTGATGGATTCGCGCACCGGCCTCGGCCGTTTCCGCCAGTTCCGGATCTCGAACTACGAGCTGATGATGCAGCTCATCGACTATTGCCGCGAGCACTCGGTCGAAGAAATCCTGGCCCTGCCGGACGTCGCCGAGCGCGTCGACCTGTTCCGCGAGCAGCAGGAGAAATTCGTCGACCAGCTCATGCGCTGCTGCGAGGCCCATGGTCCCGTGGTCGTCCTCGATCTGAGGAACGAGGAGATCATCTATTCGGGCAACCGCTTCATGGTCTATGCGCTCTTCCCCGAGTGCAACATCTCGATGCATGTGATGTGGGGCCTGAAGCAGCAGAACACGGTGTTTGCTATCGGCAAGTCGATCCTCGATCGCAGTTCGCCCGTCGATGTCGGCGCCCTCTGTCTCGCCTATGGCGGTGGCGGGCATCATGCGGCCGGCACCTGCCAGGTCGACAATGATCGCGCCGACGAGGTGAAAGCCAAGCTGATCGAAACGGTCAAGGCGGGCGGCGGCGCTGCGACGGCCGAGGAACGCTTGAGCGCCTGAACCAGCAGCGCCGCACACCACCGCTGTGCCGAGAGACGATGGCGCAAAAAGCCATCGCCTTGCCTGCGCCCCTGCGGTAAGACCGCCGCATGAGGAATGCCGGCCCCCATTCACGTGAAGACGTCGCGGCCGCGCTTCTTGGCTGGATGCGGGACTCGGGCCTCGAGACCTTCCTGACCGAGACGCCCCGCAACCGTTTTGCCGAAACCGCGGCGGAGCGGGAGAAGCGGCAGGCGGCACGCCGTCCCGCTCAGGCGCCGGCGCCGAGCCCACGACCGGCTTCGCAAGCCCCCTCTCCATCCGAGCGGCGTCCCGAGCAGGAAGCTGCGGCGCGATCTGCGGAGCAGTCGGGATTTCCGACGGGCCGCGTCAGCGTGCCGGATGACGTCGCGGTGGCGGATGCGCGCGAGCGCGCCCGGGCCGCTGCCTCTCTCGGCGAACTCCGCGAAATGCTCGAAGCCTTCGACGGCTGCAATCTCAAGGTTACGGCCAAGACTACGGTCTTCGGCGAAGGACCCGAGACGGCGGACCTCATGCTGATTGGCGAGGCGCCGGGTCGCGACGAGGATCTGGCGGGCGTTCCCTTCGTCGGGCGCTCCGGCCAGCTTCTCAACCGCATGCTCTCGGCGATCGGCCTGGAGCGAGAGAATGTCCGCGTGACCAACGCGGTGCCATGGCGCCCTCCGGGCAACCGGCCTCCGACCCCGGTCGAGACCCGCATCTGCCTGCCCTTCATCGAGCGCCAGATCGAGTTGGTCGCGCCGAAGCTGCTGGTCTGTCTGGGTTCTCCCTCTGCAAAGGCGATCCTGGGCTCGCAGGAGGGAATTCTGCGCATTCGCGGGAAATGGACGACCTACAGCTTCGGGCTGGAGGAGTCGGCCACCATTCCGGCGATGGCGATCCTGCATCCGGCTTATCTCCTGCGCCAGCCCGCCCAGAAGCGGCTCGCCTGGCGCGACCTCCTGGCGCTGAAGACCCGGCTGGACACAGTTTCGTGATCATGGCTCGAAGCCGCTGAAACGTCACGAAATTGCCTCCCGCCGACACCTCGCCAAATCAGCGGCGAGGCTCTAGAGGCATCGGTCTCGATTCGATTTCGCCAGAGCGTGAGTCCTCCATGCCGCTTCTCCCCGTCGCAGCGCTTTTGACCTCGACGTTTTTCCTGATGGCCGGCGCCGGCCTCATGGGTATTCTCCTGCCCGTGCGCGGTTCGATCGAGGGGTGGTCGAGCTACGAGATCGGCGCCTTCGGAACGAGCTACGCTCTGGCGTTCACGGCCGGCTGCGTCATCATTCCGTGGATCGTGCGCTCGGCCGGCCATGTTCGGACCTTTTCCAGCCTCTCGGCGCTGCTCGCGATCTCGATCCTGCTCTGCGCGATGGTGGTCGATCCTTGGGCCTGGGTCCTGTTTCGCGCCTTTTCGGGTTTTGCACTCGCCGGCAGCTACATGGTCATCGAAAGCTGGCTCAACGAGCGCGTCACCAACGAGACCCGGGGAACGATCTTCTCGGTCTACATGATCGTCACGATGTCGGCGATGATGGGCGGTCAGTACGTGATGCCGCTGACTCAGCCGGAACTGACCAATCCCTTCATGCTCTGTGCCATCGTCTTCGCGCTGGCGGTGATCCCGACCGCCTTGTCGCGGGCCCAGTCGCCGACCCCACTCGCCACGGTGAAGGTCGACGTCTTGGCCCTCTTCAAGAACTCACCAGTCGCGGCCGTCGGCATTCTGCTGGCGGGCATCCTCTCGGCCGGCTGGGGCAATATGGCACCCGTCTTCGGCCAGCAGGTCGGCCTTTCGACGACGGAGATCGCGACACTGACAGTGTCCGCGATGGCCGGCGGCGTCGTCTTCCAGATCCCGCTCGGCCGCGCTTCGGACCGCACCGACCGGCGCTATGTCATGACCATTGCCGGGATCATCGGCGTCGCTGCGGCCGTGGCGGGCGTCTATATCTCGGACAAGGGTTCCCTCGCTCTGTTCGGCACGGCCTTCGTGCTGGGCGGCATCATCTATCCCGCCTATTCACTCGCGGTCGCCCATGCCAACGACTATGCCGACGACGCCGACTTCGTGAAGGTTTCGAGCAGCCTGCTCATCCTCTACGGCATCGGCACGATGATCGGTCCCATCTATGCCGCTGTGCTGATGGAACAGATCGGCCCGATCGGCATCTTCCAGGCGATGGGTTCGGCGATGGCGATCTACGCGGCCTTCGCCTTCTATCGGACCTTCCGCCGCGTCGCGATCCCCGCCAACGAGCGGCCGGACTTCCAGAACATTCCCTTCGCACGGGTCCAGACGCCGGCGAGCTTCGCCCTGGATCCGCGCGCCGAGGCGAGCCTCGAGGCCGCGGCGGAGGAATCACAGGATCACGCATCGAGCCCCGCCTATGTGGATGCCAAATAACCGCCCGGCCCACAGCGAGGGGCTGTCAACGTAGCTCGCCACAGCGCAAGGCTTGCCCAAAGAGCCATCCAAAGCCCTTTGGCCGCTCCGAGGCGGTGTCGGCTTGTCGATGGATACGGCTCGACCCGGCGGCAGCAGTCTCGGCGGGTTGATCTCGCATGTGCGAAATGGCACAGACGAGGCTTCCAAGGTTTTGTCCGCCGGCCGACCATTTCGTGGTCGGGCCATGTCCCGCCGTTGAGGTGTCGCCTTTCCGGTGCATCTCCATTTCGTGCAAGCTGAAGATCTCGATGAATATTGCTGAAACGCTCCGCCGCGAGTGGTTCGGGAACGTGCGCGCCGATCTGCTCGCCGGTCTCGTCGTCGCTCTCGCCCTCATTCCGGAAGCGATCGCCTTTTCCATCATTGCCGGCGTCGATCCGAAGGTCGGCCTCTACGCCTCCTTCTCGATCGCCGTCCTGATCGCCTTTACCGGCGGGCGGCCGGGCATGATTTCGGCCGCGACGGCGGCGACCGCCGTCCTCATGGTCACGCTCGTTCGCGATCACGGGCTGCAATATCTGTTCGTCGCGACGGTTCTGGCCGGTATCCTGCAGATGGCTGCCGGAACGCTGAAGCTCGGCAACGCCATGCAGTTCGTCTCCCGCTCGGTGATGACCGGCTTCGTCAACGCGCTGGCGATCCTGATCTTCATGGCACAGCTGCCGGAACTCATCGGCGTGCCGTGGATGACCTATGTCATGGTCGCGGGCGGGCTCGCGATCATCTACCTGTTCCCCCGCCTGACGACGGCCATCCCGTCGCCACTGGTCACGATCGTCGTGCTGACCGCCATCTCGCTCACCTTCGACATGGGCCTGCGCACCGTCGGCGACATGGGCGAACTGCCCTCCACCCTGCCCGTCTTCCTCCTCCCGGACGTGCCGTTCACGCTGGAAACGCTGCTGATCGTGCTGCCCTATTCCGCAGCGATCGCCGTGGTGGGCCTTCTGGAATCGCTGATGACCGCGCAGATCATCGATGATCTCACCGACACCCCGTCGGACAAGAACCGCGAATGCGTCGGCCAGGGCATCGCCAATTTCGTGACCGGCTTCTTCGGCGGGATGGCCGGCTGCGCGATGATCGGCCAGTCGGTGATCAACGTGAAGTCGGGTGGCCGCGGCCGGCTGTCCACCTTCTCGGCCGGCATCTTTCTCCTCTTCCTCATCGTCGTTCTTGGCGACTGGGTGGCGATCATTCCGATGGCGGCGCTCGTCGCGATCATGATCATGGTCTCGATCGGCACCTTCTCCTGGGCTTCGCTCAAGAACCTGCGCGACCACCCGCGCCGCTCCTCCACCGTCATGCTGGCAACGGTTGTGACTGTGGTCTGGACCCACAATCTGGCCATCGGCGTCATTATCGGTGTCATGCTGTCCGGCGTGTTCTTCGCCTGGAAGGTGGCGCAGTTCTTCCGTGTGACCTCCGAG
Source organism: Jiella marina (assembly GCF_024359545.1). Classification (GTDB taxonomy): domain Bacteria; phylum Pseudomonadota; class Alphaproteobacteria; order Rhizobiales; family Rhizobiaceae; genus Jiella. The sequence continues at coordinate 446,184 of NZ_JAKQZG010000003.1, read as the reverse complement.
CTTTCGGAGGATGGCCTGACCCGGACCTACAAGGTCGAGGGACAGGTCTTCTTTGCCTCGACCGAGCGCTTCGCCAGCGCCTTCGACTTCCGTGAGGCGCTGGACAAGGTCGTCATCGATGTCGGTTCGGCCCATATATGGGATCTGTCCGGCGTCGGGGCCCTGGACCGGGTCGTGCTCAAGTTCCGCCGTGAAGGCGCTGATGTCGAAATTCGCGGCATGAACGAAGCGAGCCGCACGCTCGTCGACAAGATCGCGATCCACGACAAACCCGGGGCCCTGGACGAGATCGGCGCCCACTGACCTTGTCTGTAGTGCAACGGGACGCGGCCGAAGAGCCGGCTCCAAGGGAGGGAACAATGGAAAAGATCATGGCCTGCGTGGACGGTTCGGTCTACGGCCAAAGCGTCTGCGACCATGCCGCCTGGGCGGCGGAGCGTCTGGGTGTTCCCGTCGAGGTGCTGCATGCGCGCGGTCGCCGTGAAACCGGCAGCGTGCCGGCCGACTTCAGCGGCAATCTCGAGTTCGGCGATCGATCGATGCTGATGAACGAGTTGGCGGAGTTCGACGAGCAGCGCTCCAAGCTTGCCACGAAGCGCGGGCGCGTCGTTCTCGAACAGGCGGTCGCCCGTTTGAAGGAAGCCGGCGTCACCGCGGTGACGCAGACGCTTCGCGACGGCGACATTTCCGATGCGCTCACCGATCTCGCCGATGAGACCCGTTTCATCATCATCGGCAAGCGTGGCGAAGCCGCGGACTTCTCCAAGGGCCATCTCGGCTCCAACCTCGAACGCGTGGTGCGCTCGTCCAAGCGCCCCGTGCTGATCGCATCCCGCGCCTTCAAGCCGATCAAGCGTTTCATGGTGGCCTTCGACGGTGGCCGATCGTCGCCCCAGATCATCGAGCGGCTGGTCGCCAGTCCGCTCCTGAAGGACGTCCACTGCGATCTGTTCATGGTCGGCAAGCCGAGCGGCGATGCCGGCCAGCGGCTGCACGAGGCCGAAATGCGGCTGCGGGAGGCGGGCTATGCCGTCGCCGTCTATGCCGAAGAGGGCGACGCGGAAGAATGCATCGCGCGGAAGGTCGAGCGCGATCACATCGACCTCATCGTCATGGGGGCCTACGGCCACTCGCGCATCCGCACGCTCTTCGTCGGCTCGACCACGGCCGAAATCATTCGCGGCTCGACCATCCCGGCCCTCATCATCCGGTAGAAAAACCGGCATGGGCGGGCCGCCTCTCTCAAGGCGGCGCCGAGCCACTGATATTTTCCCGCTGTCCAAACATCCGAGGCCATCTCTACCCACACCACTTCCGCATGCACTACGAGAGCGGCGCGAAGTGGTTGGACACCTGGTCCTGCAAGGGCGATGACGAATGCCCTGACTGTGCAAGCGACACTACTCGCCGATCGAAGTGGAGGACATCGAACGACGATGGACCACGCCATAGAGATCCTCGGGATTGAAAACACTAGGGCCTCTCCAGAACATGGTGAGGACACTTTCTCTGCACACCAAAAATTTGTCCGACCTATAAGTATCTGAGGGTAGCAATCAATTAATCAGAACGGAAAAAATAGAATAAAATTCTTGGGCGCTATATTTGACCAATTTATAACTATGAATTTTCGGTCCAGAATTGAAATAAAAGTATAATTACAGACGAATGCAAACTATGATTTGCTCAGCCTTTGTAGAGCATTTTGAGCGTTCTCATTTCCCTGTTCAGCCGCCTTCCGATACCATTTGACGGCATCAGCCTGGTCCTTCGAAACACCTTCGCCGTTCTCATATAACCAGCCAAGACTATATTGTGCTGTCGCATATCCCTGGTCGGCTGCCTTCCGATACCACTTGACCGCCTCAATCAGGTCCCTCGAAACGCCTTCGCCCCTGTAATACATGAAACCAAGACTGGTTTGCGCGGATGCATTTCCATGATCGGCCGCCTTTCGATACCACTTGACGGCCTCGATCGCGTTCTTCGAAACACCCTTGCCCATGTGATACATGTGACCAAGACTGTCTTGCGCAGCGGTATGTCCTTGGTCAGCCGCCTTCCGGTACCAACTGACGGCCTCAAGCCAGTCTCTCGAAACATTTTTGCCGTGGGAGTAAATTAAGCCGAGAGTAAATTGTGCGGCTGGGTATCCTTGAGCAGCAGCCTTTCGATACCACTTGACAGCCTCGTTAAATCGTTCTGATCGTTGCAATGCACGCCCGAATTGATAGCTCAAGCGCATTTCACTTGGCTTTGCAGCAACAGCGGCTTCGCACGACTTGATAGCACTAACGACTTGAATATCCTCGTAGGCCACGCCGGCAAACTTGAGATTTCTGTCAGGATCGGCTGGATGTCCAGCCAACTCATCACAAAGGCGGATCGTGTCCATCTCCTCTTCAGAAAGCGCCTGCGAAGTTGCCCGATTGATGGCCAGCCGCTCAATCTCCACGTCGCCAAAGATATGCATCTGATCAGGCGGTGTCGTCAGCATGACTGTGAACACTCCCGGGCTCGTCTTCGTCTGTTGAAAGAAGCGAGAGACACGGGCTAAAACCGTCTGCGTGAAAGAGACGTCTCCGGACTTGGTCGAGGCGACTTGATGCACGCCGAGTTTCCCGCGAAGCTCACGACTCTCACCCGCGAAAAACAAGAACGCGCAGGCTGAAAGGCACTCCGCGTCTTCGGGAACCACGGTCGCGAAGCCCTCCTCCGCCATCGTTTCTGCGATTGTAAGCGCCACAATTATGCTGCCACCCCGACTGTCGAGAACAAGGGTCCGGGGTTCCGTCGTCGCCTTCTTCGCGTCACTGAAATTGAAAAGCTCCAGTGGGCCAATCTCTCCTTCGAGACGAATAACCGAAGGCTGATCACTCTCGACAACAAAGGGACCGAAACGGCGCTCCGCCGCAACAGAGGCCGAGGAGAGATTTGCCAATAAGACGGCGACAACTCCCCCAACGCATGCTCTTCTGATCATCGGCGCGCTCACTCATGGTCGCAATCCAACCAGACGCTAACGCTGCGGCAGCTCACGCACAAGCAACGCCGCAAGGTGGCAGACTCACAATCTCGCTCTCGGCCAATGACAGCAGGCGGCGGGTTTGATCCGTGTGGTGGCTCGCACGGGCGAGTCGACGCAGTTCTGCTCCGTCAGAGTCCGATCGAAGCGGGATGGGAGACGACATGGCAAATTCCCGTTTGCCATAGGGGTCAGGGTTTCGCGTCTCTGGGAATCCCAAAGAGTCGGACATCGCTCCCGTTGGTATGAGCAGTCCTGAAATGAATAACGGGCGTCGCCGGCCAAACCCCGCGACGCCCTCTTTCTTTTCTCAGTTCATGCGGCTGCCCGGCGCATCATGCTCCGAGCAGCGAAGCCCTGGAACTACGCGCCGATCTTGCCGCCGCCCTGCTTGGTGATCGCGACGACCGACGGGCGAACCGGCATGTCGTCCCTGAAGTCGGGCCAGCGGGTCGAAAGATCCTCGTAATAGGACGGGCGGCCGAAGCCTTCCCAATCCTCGCCGCCATCGGCCGGATGCTGGACCGCGACGAAGAAGGTCGCGAGATCCGGCGTCGGCAGCGGACCGCACATCTCGGCGCCGACCGGCACGCGGAAGAAGAGCTTCGACGTGCCGCGGGCATCGCCCTCCGTGTCGACCGCAAAGAGACCGTCGGTGCGTCCGGTGGCCTTCGGCGAGTTGCCGTCGGTCGAGACCCAGAGCCGGCCGTCGGCATCGATCGCGCAATTGTCCGGCATGCCGAACCAGCCGTTCTTCGTGGTCTCGGTGGAGAACGTCGCTCCGACCTCGGCGATCGACGGGTCGCCGCACTTCACCAGGATTTCCCAGGTGCCCTTGGTGGCGGCGAAGTCGCCACCCTCTTCTGCGATCTCGACGATGTGGCCGAAGGCGTTGTCGACGCGCGGGTTGGCGGCGTTGGCTTCCGTGCGCTTGGTATTGTTGGTGAGCATCACGTAGACGCGGCCGGTCTCGCCGTCCGGGCCGATGTCTTCGGGACGATCCATCGGCGTCGCTTCGAGGAGATCGGCGGCACGGCGGGTCTCGATCAGGACGTCAGCCTGGCTCTCGAAGCCGTTCTCGGCCGTCAGCGGGCCCTCGCCGAAGGTGAGCGGCAGCCATTCCATGGTGCCGTCTTCCTCGAACTTCGCGACATAGAGCGTGCCCTCGTCGAGAAGGTCCATGTTCGCGGCGCGGTCGTCCGGATTATAGGTGCCGGCGGTCACGAACTTGTAGACATAGTCGAAGCGCTCGTCGTCGCCGAGATAGAAGACCACATGGCCGTCCCTGGAGACGATGTTGTCGGCGCCCTCGTGCTTGAAACGGCCGAGCGCGGTACGCTTCTTCGGCACCGAATTCGGGTCTTCCACGTCGACCTCGACGATCCAGCCGAAGCGGTTCGGCTCGTTCGGTTCCTTCGACAGGTCGAAGCGATCGTGGAACCTGCCCCATTCGTAGGACCCGTCCGGCACGCCGTAGCGCTCGTAGTTCTGGGCCTCGCGGTGGCCTTCCGGCAGCTCGCCGAGGAAGTAGCCGTGGAAGTTCTCCTCGGCCATGATGTAGGTACCCCAGGGCGTGACGCCGCCGGCGCAGTTGTTGATCGTGCCGAGGACCTTCGTGCCACTCGGGTCGGCCGTGGTCTTGAGCCGCTCATGGGCGGCAGCAGGGCCGCGCAGCTCCATCTCGGTGTTCGCGGTGATCCGGCGGTTGTTGGCGCCGTCGCGCACGACCTGCCACTTGCCGCCCTCTTTGCGGATCTCGACGATCGTACCGCCATGGGCGGCCATTTCGATGTCGACGCGCTTCTGGTCGGCCGGTGCGATCTCGACTTCGCCATCCTTCACGGTGACGATGCCCGGGAACATCAGATGCTCGTTGGTGTACTCGTGATTGACCACCAACATGCCGTGCTCGGACGAGCCGTCGATCGGAATGTAGCCGACATAGTCGTTGTTGTAGCCGAACTGGCGGGCCTGGGACTCGGGCGTCTGATTGGTCGGGTCGAACTCCGGCGAATCGGGGAACAGCCCGTCGCCCCAGCGCAGCAGCACGTCGGCGTCGTAGCCCTCGGCGACGTGATGGGTCTCGTCGACGCCGGCCTCGACCTCGGTGAAGGTGAATTTCGAGCCGGTCGCGGCCTTGGCTTCCTCAGCGCTCATCAGCGCCATCGGGCTCACCGTCGCGGCAATGGCGGTCGCCGCCATCGATCCGCGCAGGAAATCACGGCGCGAAAACCGCGCGGCGATGATCTCGCCCATGGTCCGGTTGTTGGTCGGGTTGAGGCCGTCGCCGTCGGCCTCCTCAAGCTTGCTGGTGCGGAACACCGTGCGCCCTGCAACGTGTTCGTTCATCGTCATCCCCTGTCGCAAACGTGGAATAGGAACCCGCATGGCCGAGGCGAGAGCCTCAGAATCTGGAAAGGTTCCAAGGTCTGATAGCGAGGCTGTGCGACAGATGCATGACGTCCGCCGCCGGGTCTGAACAATGAAAGTTCAACGAACGGAAGGCCGGCGGAGAGCGGTTTCCGCTTCGCTGCAAGCGTACTGCCCGCAAGCAGCCAGAACGGATGAGTTATCCGTTCGGAGGTGCCGCGCGCCGCGCCTTGCGCCGTTCCAGACCGAGCCTGTGCTCGCGCCAGATGATGAAGATGCCGGCCGAGACCACGATCGCGCCGCCGGCGAGCGTGGTCGAGTTGACGGCTTCGTCGAAGATGAAGAAGCCGATCGTCACGGCGAGGATCAGCGAGACATATTCGAAGGGCGCGACGGTCGAAGTATCGGCATAGCGGTAGGCCGCCGTCAGAAGCAGCTGTCCGACTCCCCCGCACAGACCTGCCGTGACCAGCAGCGCAGCCGCTTCCGGGCTCGGCACTTCCCAACCCAGGAAGATCGTCAGGAGCGATAGAAGCGAACAGGTCAGCGAAAAATATATGACGATGGTCGCCGTCTTTTCGGTGCGCACCAGTCGCCGGATCTGGATGAAGGCAATGGCGGCGATGATCGCGGAGCCGAGAGCTGCGAGGGCTCCAATGGTCTCGGGCCCCTCGAAACCTTCCTCGAGAAGCGTGAGGTTGGGCAGGGAAACAATGATAACCCCTGTCAGACCGATGATCGCGGCGGTCCAGCGATAGATCCGGACCGCCTCCTTGAGGAAGATCGCGGCAAAGACGACCGTCAGAAGCGGCGCGCCGTAGGAGATTGTGATCCACTCTGGATAGGGCAGTCGCGTCAGGGCGAAGAACCCCAGCACCATGGAGCAGACGCCGACCATCCCGCGGATCATGTGGCCGACGAGATCATCCGTCTTCAGTGCGGTCTTCAGGTCGCCCAGCCAGGCGAGATAGACGACCACCGGGATTAGGGCGAAGAACGACCGAAAGAAGACGAGCTGTCCGGCGGGGATCCCTTCGCCTCCTGCTTTCAGCGCCGTCTGCATGCCAACGAAGACGACCACGGACATGCATTTCAGGCCAATGCCGAGCATCGGGTTCGGCGCATCGGCCGATTCTCCCGCAACCATGGTCTTCCTTCCGGAGGGTCTGCCGCCTGCGAACCGACTTGGATGCGGCTCTTCGTACGAGGTTTTTCAAGCCCGCCGAGCGACGGGCGGGGATCACGCGAAGGCAACGCCTGAAGCGAGAAAGACTCCCTCGCGCGGCGCCTCCTGGCGGAGAGCGATGTCAGCGAAGCTGGCTGTCCTTGTTAGCGCGGCGATTGAAGCTCGACTGGGCCGGCTTCGCATCGCGCGCCGATTGGCATTCGATGCAGGTGCGCACGCCGGGGACGGCCTTGCGCCGAGCGGCGGGAATCTCCTCGCCGCATTCGTCGCAATGGGTCGCCCCCATCCCCGCCGGCAGCTTCGCGCGCGCGTTCTTCAGCGCGTCCGAAACCGTGTCGTCGATCTGATCCTGAACCGCGCCGTCGCGCGTCCACCCACCAGCCATGCCCGCACCGTGCCTTTCGTAACTCTACCGTATATTATTGCGACCAGAGACAACGGCTTTCAAGGTCCACCGCCACATCGTCGTGCGGCGGACCCATGGTCGTCAGGAGAGGCCGCGGAATCCCGCATCCTGAAGCGCCTGCCAGACCCTCAAGGGTGTCGCGGGCATGTCGATCTGCGTGACCCCTGCCGGACGCAGCGCGTCGGCCACCGCGTTCATCACGGCCGGCGCCGCACCGATCGTACCCGCCTCCCCGGCACCCTTGATGCCAAGCGCATTTGTGGTCGAGGGAACGTTGCGGGTCTTGAAGTCGAACATCGGCAGGTCCCAGGCGCGCGGCATGGCGTAGTCCATGAAACTCGCCGAGACGAGCTGCCCGTCTTCGGAGTAGACCGCGTCCTCGATCAGCGCCTGGCCGATGCCCTGGGCAACGCCGCCGTGGATCTGACCGGCAAGCAGCATCGGGTTCACGGTGACGCCGAAATCGTCGACGATCGTGTAGGCGACGATTTCGAGCGCCCCGGTCTCGGGATCAATTTCGACTTCGCAGACGTGAGTCCCGTTCGGATAGGTGCACTCGTCCTGCTTGAACTCGCCGGTGGCCTTGAGGTCGTCGGCGGTCTTGGCTGCCGCCGCGAGGGCCGCAAAGTCTATCGCCCGGTCGGTCCCGACGACGCGCGCCTCGCCGGCCTCGAGCTCGATGTCGGCGATTGCCGCCTCCAGCTCGTCGGACGCGAGCTTCTTGATCTTGTCGGCGAGCCCCTGGCTGGCACGACGCACCGATACGGCGCCGAGCGGAATCGAGCGCGAACCACCCGTGCCGCCCCCCGTCGGCGTATCGTCGGTATCGCCCTGGCGTACGACGATCCGGTCGTAGTCGAGTTTCAACGCCTCGGCGACGAATTGCGCATAAGCCGTCGCATGGCCCTGCCCGTTGGTCTGCGTTCCGATCTTCAGCTCGATGCGGCCGTCGGATTTGAGCTCCACATAGGCGGGCTCCGATCCGGGGAAGGCGCAGGCTTCCACATAGGTCGCCATGCCGATGCCGCGCAGCTTGCCGGACTTGGCGGCCGCAGCCCGCCGATCTTCGAACCCGTCCCAGCCCGAGCGCCGCATGGCTTCGGCCATGTGGCCGGCAAAGTCGCCGGTGTCGTACATCCGGCCAAAGGCGGTGTGATAGGGCAACTGGTCGGGCTTGATGAAGTTGCGCCGCCGGATCTCGTCGCGGCCGACACCAAGATCCCGCGCGCATTGATCGACCAGCCGCTCGATCAGATAGGCGGCTTCGGGCCGGCCGGCGCCGCGATAGGCGTCCACCGGCACCGTGTTGGTGTAATAGAGGTCGCAAGTCACATCGATCGCCGGAATGTCGTAAAGACCGGTCGCCATCGACATGCCGAACCACGGGATCATCGGCCCGAACTGGGACGAATAAGCGCCGAGATTGGCCGCTATCTTGATCCTCAGCGCAGTGAAGCGCCCGTTCTCGTCCATCGCCACCTCGCCGGTGACGAGATTGTCGCGGCCATGGGTGTCGGTGACGAAGTGCTCTCCGCGGTCGGAGGTCCATTTGACGGGCCGCCCGAGCTGCTTTCCCGCGAAGAGGACGAGGGCGTATTCGCGATACAGGAACGCCTTGGTGCCGAAGCCACCTCCGACATCGTGGGTCACGACGCGGATCTTTGCCGGGTCGATCTTGAAGACCTTTTCGGCCAAGGTATCGCGCAGACCATGAACGCCCTGACTGCCCGAGGTCAGAACGTAGCGGTCCTCGCCTTCCACGAACTCGCCGATGGCCGAACGCACTTCCATGTAGTTGCAGACCAGCCGGTTCTGAACGAGATCGATCCGGGTCGTTCGCGCCGCTTCCGCGAAGGCTGCATCCGTCGCCGAGGCATCGCCCACATGCATCTGACCGGCGAGGTTGCTGCCCGCATCCGGCCAGACCAGCGCGCTCCCTTCGACCTGCGCAGACTTGAGATCGGCAACGGCGTCCAGAGGCTCGTACTCCACCTCGATCAACTCGGCCGCATCCCTTGCCTGCAGAGCCGTGTCGGCCACCACGAAAGCCACCGCATCGCCCACATGGCGCACGACGTCCTTGCACAGAACCGGCGCATCGCGCGGCTCGAAATTGCCACCGGACGTCATCTTGGGGCGGGCAAGACAGGGAATGTCTCCCAGTTCGGCGACATCCGCCTGGGTCAGCACGAGCTTCACGCCGGGCGCGGCCTTCGCGCTCTCGAGGTCGGTGATCGTGAAGCGCGCATGGGCATGCGGCGATCGCACGAGCGCCGCGTGCAGCATGTTCGGCCGGGTCTCGTCGTCGGTGTATTGCCCTGCGCCGCGCAACAATCTGTCGTCCTCGGTGCGCAGGACCGACGCGCCAAGGCCAAACTTCGGAGTCATGACATTCATCTGGAACCAGAACCTCTTCGACGCGGGGCCCGCATACGCGCCGCGAGCCCTCCTCCCCTCCTCGGCACATGTGGGTTCAGCGCCAAGGTGGAGACAAGACGGAATTATTGCAGGAAGCAATTCCGTCGAGTGAGAAACTGCGGCCCGCCCTTGCGGTCAAGCGAATGAAGGAGGTCGCGGCCAGAAACGTCAATGGCTTTATGCAGGTCGCACGCTTGGAATCGCCGGTCCCAAGGGCTACCTCCCACGCAACACGCAAAAGGGGACATCCATGCTGCGCACCGACGACGGTCAGACCGTGAAGCTTTCCGAGTATCGCCCGACGGATTTCATCCTGTCAGGTGTGGAGATGACCATCCAGCTCTTCGAGGGTCGGGCCGACATCGTCACCCATCTGCGGCTTCAGCGCCGGGCGGGCGTCGCAGCGGATGCGGCCCTGCACCTCGACGGCGACGATCTGCTCCTCGAAAGCCTCGCGCTCGACGGCAACATCGTCGCGCCGCAAAACTATGAAGCGACGCCGGGAAGCCTCGTCGTGTCCAACCTGCCCGAAAGCGAACCCTTCACGCTGACGGTCGAAACCCGAATCGTGCCCGAGCAGAACACCCGGCTGATGGGGCTCTATCGGTCAAACGGGATCTGGTGCACCCAGTGCGAAGCCGAAGGCTTCCGGCGCATCACCTATTTCCTGGATCGGCCGGACGTGCTGGCGCCCTACAAGGTCCGCATCGAGGCGGACAAGGCGGCGGCGCCGGTGCTTCTTTCGAACGGCAATCCGGTCGAGACTGGCGACCTGCCGGACGGACGGCACTTCGCGGTCTGGGACGATCCTTTCAACAAGCCGTCCTATCTCTTCGCCATCGTCGCCGGTGATCTCGACGCGATGCTCGAAACCTTCACGACCGCGAGTGGCCGCGAGGTGACGCTCGGCATCTACACAGAGAAAGGCCGCGCCGGCCAGGCCGGCTATGCCATGGACGCGCTGAAGCGGTCGATGGTGTGGGATGAGCGGCGCTTCGGCCGGGAATACGATCTCGACGTCTTCAACGTCGTCGCCATCGCGGACTTCAACATGGGGGCCATGGAGAACAAGGGCCTCAACATCTTCAACCATAAATACGTTCTGCTCGATTCCAACATCGCCACCGACGCGGACTATGGCGGCGTCGAGACGGTCATCGCCCATGAATATTTCCATAACTGGACGGGCAATCGCATCACCTGTCGGGACTGGTTCCAGCTCTGCCTGAAGGAGGGCCTGACCGTCTATCGCGACCAGGAATTCTCGGCCGACGAGCGCGAACCCACCGTGCAGCGCATCTCTTCGGTCCGGCGTCTCAAGGCGCACCAGTTTCCGGAGGACCAGGGTCCGCTCCAGCATCCCGTCCGTCCGGGCGAGTATCGCGAGATCAACAACTTCTACACGGCGACCGTCTACGACAAGGGCGCCGAACTGGTTCGCATGATCGCGACCATCCTTGGTCGCGAGGGCTTCCGCAAGGGCATGGACCTCTATTTCGAGCGTCATGACGGCGAAGCGGCGACGATCGAGGATTTTCTGAAATGCTTCGAGGACGCGTCAGGGCGGGATCTGACCCAGTTCGCGCTCTGGTACGCGCAGGCCGGCACGCCCACCCTGTCAGTCTCGGAAAACTATGATTCCGCGGCGCGCCGCCACGAGGTGACCTTCCGCCAGGTCCTCAAGAAGGGCGCGGCAGGCACCGGCACCGCGCCGATGCCGCTGCCGATCCGCTTCGGCCTGGTCGGCCGCAACGGCCAGGACAATGATGCGCCCGCCAGGGCGAGCGGCCCTGCCTCCGTGGATGGCGATGTGATCCTGCTCGAAGGGGCCGAGGCGACCGTCTCCTTCGAAGGTCTCGGCGAACGCCCCTATCTGTCCGTCCTGCGGGACTTCTCGGCCCCGGTGACGCTCGAGCACGATCAGAGCGAGACGGACCGGCTGGCCCTTGCTCGCCTCGATCCGAACCTGTTCAACCGCTGGCGCCTTCTCAGCGATCTGGTCGGCGACGCCTTGGCCACGGCCGGCAGGCGGCCCTTGGGCGACCAGACCGCCGCTCTCGGCGACGAGGTGGTCGATGCGATCCTCGCCTCCATCGGGGACCGCGGACTCGAGCCGGCCTTCCGGGCGCAGGTTCTCGGTCTGCCCGGCGAGCCGGAGGTCGCCCGCCAAGTGGGCGAGAATGTCGATCCGGATCGGGTCCATGAGGTCCTCGAGAGCGCGCGGGCGGCCATCGGCAGCAAGGGAATGGCGCTCTTCGAGAGCCTGCGCGACGAACTCGCCAGCGACGCGCCGTTTTCACCCGACGCTGCCAGCGCCGGGCGCCGTGCCCTGTCCAATGCAGCCCTCGCCTACATCACGGCCGGCTCCGGCGACGCACAGTCCGCCGTCGATCAGTACGAGAGCGCGAGCAACATGACCGACCGCCTGGCTGCGCTCGCGATCCTCTCGCACCGCTTCCCCGAACACCCGGCGACGAGCGAGTCGCTGGACGATTTCTACAAGCGCTTCGAAACCGACGAACTGGTCCTCGACAAGTGGTTCGCCCTGCAGGCCGTGGCACCTGCGAGCAATGCCGTGGAGGCTGTCACACGCCTTACGGAACATCCGCGATTCACGCTGCGGAACCCCAACCGGGTGCGGGCGGTCGTGGGCAGCTTTGCCGCCGGCAATCAGGTCGCCTTTCACCGGCCCGACGGGAGCGGCTATCGGTGGGTCGCGGACAGGCTGATCGAACTCGACAAGATCAACCCTCAGATCGCGGCCAGGATCGCGACCACCTTCCGTGCCTGGCGCAGTCTGGAGCCCGGCCGGCGTGGAAAAGCTGAGGAAACCCTGAGGAAGCTTTCCGAATCCAATAGCCTTTCCAAGGACTTGCAGGATATTGTGGATCGCTCTCTGAAATAATTGATCAATTTGTTGATTTTTTTCGCGAGTGCACAGTGTCAGCTATGGACAAGCTGATTCGTGTCTGATCAATTCGTTGCGATTCGGTAAAGCGGCTTATCGAATCAGTGATGCGGCAACGAGGGGTCTTGCATGCGAGCGGATGCGTCAAGCGCACCGAACGGGGAAGGTTTGCTTGCCTGGATCGGGGGTCTGATTGGCGATCGGGGCCTTCCCGGTGAAGGGCTGGCTCAGCTTGCTGGCGCGGACCCGACAGCGCAGTCCGACCACATGTTGCGACGCGTCGTTCCGCCTCTGGTGATCCTGTTTCTTCTTGGTCTCGCGGCGACCCGCCTGATCATCGCGACGAACGACCAATCCCGAATTCTGGACGATGCGCGCCACGATCTTGCGATCGCCGCGCGTCTCCTGTCCGTCGGCGGCGAAGCGGCTGCCGAAGGCCTCGCCGAGTTCGACGTCGCCGCCTTCCTTGTCGGCTTTGCCAGCACCAAGATCGTGCCGGACTCCGCAACCGCGGTGGTCGCGGACCGCAACGGCCTCGTCACCCATGCCATGGCCGGCTCGGAAGACTATGTGGGGCTGAACGTTCACGACATAATGTCCGATTCGCGCCATCTCGTGGGGTTCGATGCCGGCTCTACCGCGATCGATACGAGCTTCCGGGGTGTTCCGGCGATCGCCGCGGCGGCCGAGCTGCCGAACCGGGCCGGCAATATCGTGATCATTCGTACCGAAGCGGAAGTCCTCTCCGTCTGGCGCGACTCGCTCTCGCTCGCCGTCACTCTCTTCGCGCTCACCAGCCTGATCATGCTGGTCATTCTCTACGCCTATTTCCGTCAGACCCGGCGCGCGGAAACCTTCGACACATTGTGCAGCGAGACAAATCAGCGGGTCGACATCGCGCTCTCGCGCGGCAAGTGCGGCCTGCTCGACTGGGACATCGCTCGCGGCCGCATGTACTGGTCGCGTTCGATGTACGAAATTCTCGGCATGGAACCGGGGAATGGCGTTCTCTCCTTCGCTGACGTCGCCCCGCTGGTGCACCCGGAGGATGTCGGTCTGTTCGAGATTGCCCGTGCGGCCGCCGACGGTCGTATCGAGATGCTCGACCGGGTTTTCCGGATGCGCCGCGCCGATGGCGACTATGTCTCGATTCGAGCCCGTGCCGACGTGACGACCTGCTGCGACGGCGGAACGCACCTGATCGGCATTGCCGTCGACGTCACCGAGCAGCAGGAACTGGCGCGCAAGACCAACGAGGCCAATATCCGCCTGCAGAACACCATCGAGCATATTTCGGAAACGTTCCTGCTTTGCGATCGCGACGCCCGCGTGGTCGTCTGCAACTCGATCTATCGGCAGACCTTCGGCCTCGACGAAGCCGACGTCCTTCCGGGGACGCCGGTCGAAGAGGTTCTGCGCAAGGCACATGGGCCCAGCCGTGTGAAGCCGCTTCAGGGCGATATGGCCGAGAGCGAGAGCGCTGTCGAAGCCGAGATGCCCGACGGGCGCTGGCTCCTGATCTCCGCCCGTCGCACGGCCGATGGCGGCAGCGTCTCGATCGGCACCGACATCACCCAGATCAAGCATCATCAGACGCAGATCGCCAATTCCCGCGAACAGCTTCTCGAAACGATCAAGGAACTCGAGGCCGCCACCGCCGACGCCGAGCGCAAGGCCGCCCAGCTCTCCGACCTCAATCTGCGCTACATGGCCGAGAAGGATCGCGCCGAGACCGCCTCGCGCGCCAAGACGACCTTCCTCGCCAACATGTCCCACGAGCTGCGCACACCGCTGAACGCCATTCTCGGCTTTTCCGACCTCATCCGCCACGAGACCTTCGGCGTCCTCGCCAACGACAAATATTCCGAATACGTCCAGGACATCCACAAGAGCGGGACTCATCTCCTGCGGATGATCGACGACATTCTCGAACTGGCAACGATCGAGTCGGGACGTCTCGAACTCACGCGGGAATCGATCGAACTCGCCGATATCGTGCGCGACAGCGCGGCACTCGTCGAACCGCTGGCCAAGGAAAAGCAGGTCCGGATGAGCATCGAGACGCCGGAGCGGCTAACCATGACGTCGGACCGTCGCGCGACGACCCAGGTCGTGCTCAACCTTCTGTCCAATGCGGTCAAGTTCGCGGCGGAAGGCGGCGCGGTCCGCTTGCGCCTGCGGCGGCTCGGCGACACCGCGATCCTCACGATCGCCGACAATGGCTCCGGCCTCTCGAAACAGGCCATGGCATCCCTCGGTCTGCCCTTCGGCGAACTGGACAACGAGTTGGTGCGATCGAAGCATGGCGGCCACAGGCTCGGTCTCGCGATCGCGCGCTCCCTGGTGGGCCTGCATGGCGGCAGGATCAGGCTCTCCTCCCGGGTCGACGACGGCACGGTCGTCACCCTGCGGCTGCCCACGATCGCGTCGGCGAAGTCGCACGAACACACTGCGGACTCTTGGATGACGCGAGCCCTCGATCCCGCTCTCCCCGCATCGCGGCGCCTCGCCTCAGGACGGAAGGGCAGGACACAGGCCGCCGCCTGACCTTGCCGCCGCACGGCCGCGACCGACAGCCGTCGCGGTTCTGACGACCCCCCGCCTCAACGCCTTTTTTCATCGACCGCCGGACGAGATGCGCGGCGGGTATCCATCACTCCGCGGAGTCCTCCTCGCTTGCCGTCCCGACGACCGATTCGAAACAGTCGCGCACCATCCGGGTCTCCGCATCGACCCATCCCGTGAGCGCGTCGACATCGTCGAAGCCCAGCGAGCGGGTGATCGCCTCCAGCAGACCGAGCGGCACGTCGGAAAACTCCTTCGCGCCCGAAGGGCCAAGGCGCAGCAACTGGGTGATCCGCGTCAGGCGGTTCATCGCGTCGGCGAGGCGCACGCCGTCCACTTCGGGCGGTGGGAAGACCGCCGCCGCCAGCACCGTTTCGGTCGGACGACCGCAAAAGACAGGATCGACCCGCCCTGTCAGGATCGCCCATTGGGCGAGAAACTCCAGGTCGATCAGCCCGCCGGGACGGAGCTTGAGATCGAGAGCGCCGCCCGCCGGCTTGGCGCGAGCGATGCGATCGCGCATTTCGGCGACGTCGCGCGTCACCTCCTCCGGATCGCGCAGGTCGCCCACGATCGCCGCAATCGTGTCGGCGACTTCACGCATCAAGTCCGGATCGCCGGCGATCGGGCGCGAGCGTGTCAGCGCCATCCGCTCCCACGTCCAGGCTTCCTTGGCCTGATAGAGGCGGAACGCTTCGAGATCGGTCGCGAGCGGCCCCTTGTTGCCGGAAGGCCGGAGCCGGAAGTCGACGTCGTAGAGGATGCCTTCGCGCATGGGGGCGGTGAGCGCCGCGATGAGCCGCTGCGTCAGCCGGGCAAAATAGGCGGCAGGCGACAGCGCTTTTCGCCCGTCCGAGGCGTCCGCGTCCGGGTCGTGATCGTAGAGAAGGATCAGGTCGAGATCGGAGCTCGCCGTCAGTTCCTGGCTCCCGAGCCGCCCCATGCCCAGGAGCGCGATCCGCGCGCCGGGGACGCGTCCGTGGACCTCGACAAAGGCTCGCTCGACGATGGTGAGCGTCGATTCCAGCACGACATCAGCGATGTTGGAGAAGGCCGGGCCGGCTTCGTCGGCATCGACGATGCCGCTCAGCATGCGGGCGCCCACAAGAAAGCGCTGCTCGGATGCGAAGATCCGCAGACGTGTCAACTCGTCCTCGTAGTCGCTCGCCATCGCCATAAAGGCAGACAACCGCTCGGCCAGGAGTTCGCGCTCGGGCAGTTCGCCGAGAAAGGCCGGATCGAGGAGCGCGTCGAAGACATGAGGTCTGGCGGCGATCGTCTCACGCAATGTCGGGGCCGAGGTCATGATGACGGCCAGAAGCTCGAGCGTCTTCGGATTGGACGCGATCAGCGAGAAGAACTGAATTCCGGCGGGCAGGCCGGCGAGAAACCGATCGAAGGCGACGAGCGCGCCATCGGGATCGGGGGCCTTGCCGAAGGTGACCAGCAGGACCGGCAGCACCTCCGACAGGCGCTGCCGCGCGGCGTTCGTCTGGGTGGCGCGATACCGTCCCAGCGTCCAGGAGTGGACGACTCGTGCGATATCATTCGGCCGCTCATAGCCGAGGCTCTCCAGCGCAGCGATGGCTGTAGGATCGTCCGGTGTCCGCGACAGCGTGGCAAGCGCAGAATGGTCGTCGCCCCTGTCCGCCTCGTCCCGTCCCTCGCTGAACAGGCCGCTGTAATGCCGGTCGACGCGTTTCAGGCATGGCAGGAGCGCCTCGCCTAGCGCATCGACGCCCGAAAAGCCCGCGAGATGAGCGACGGCGGCGAGCTTTTCGTCGTCTTCGGGCAACGTGTGGCTCTGCTCGTCGGCCTGCATCTGGATGGCGTGTTCGACACGCCGCAGGAACCAGTAGTCGCTAGTGAGTTCCTCAGCCGTCTTGCCGGCGATCCAGCCGCCGCTGGCGAGTTCCGCGAGCGCTTGGTCCGTGCGCCGCTGCCTCAGCTTCGGGGCCCGTCCGCCAGCGATCAATTGCTGGGCCTGGGCGAAGAACTCGATCTCACGGATGCCGCCCCGCCCGAGCTTCACATTGTGGCCGGCGAGACCGATCGATTCGAAGCCGCGATGCCGGTCGATGCGCTGCTTCATGTCCTGGATGGCGGCAACGGCGGAGAAATCGAGATATTTCCGCCAGACGAAGGGGGTGACCTCCTTCAAGAACGCCTCGCCAGCCTGGCGATCGCCGGCGATCGTCCGCGCCTTGATCATCGCGGCGCGCTCCCAGTCGCGGCCCGACCCCTCGTAATAGGTGAGCGCCATGTCGGTGGACATTGCGAGCGGCATCGCGCTCGGGTCCGGCCGCAGCCGCAGATCGGTGCGGAAGACGTAGCCGTCGCCAGTTCGCTCGTTGAGGATCCGCGTCAGCTTGCGCACGAGCCTTGCCAGCGTCTCGGAAGCATCCATCGGGTCCGGCGTCAGAGGCTTGTCGGCGTCAAAGAAGACGATGATGTCGATGTCGCTCGAATAGTTGAGCTCGCGCGCACCGAGCTTGCCCATTCCGAGGACGAAGAGGCCGCATTGCTTCTCCGGTTCGTCCGGAAAGGGCAGCGTGATCTTTCCCGACGTGCCAAGATCGACAAGGCAGTATCGCAGGGCGGTCCCGACCGCTGCTTCGGCGAAGTCGGACAGGGCGCCGGTCGTCTCTTTCAGACTCGCGCCGCCGAACGTCTCAGAAAGGGCAAGTACCAGCGCGACCTTGCGCTTGGCTTCGCGCAGTGCCGTCATCAGCGCGCGCTCGTTCATGTCTGAAATCGCAAGCCCGGCAACGGACTCGATCGTTCGCGCGACAATCGCATCGGCGCCATCGGTGAGAACGTCCTCCAGCCACTCCGGATTCTTGAGGATGATCCCGTTGAGGAACGGCGAGAGATCGAGAAGCGCCGACAACCGGGCCGAATCCGGATGACCACTCTCAAGGAAGGCACCGAGGCGATTCAGCCCGCGCTCTTCGGCTGCCTCCCGAAGATCCGCGATCCATCGCCGGGCCGCGTCTTCATCGAGCGGTTTCGGGTGCTCGCCGCTCCCCAGGCCGAAGCCGCCCTGCCCTCGATCGTCTGTCTCCGGATTCGTCTCAGCTTTCGCCACCATCGCTCGTCTGCCGCTCCTCCTTCGGCATTTCGAGGACAACAGTAAGCCCCGGCGCCGCATCCTCAAGGACGAGGCTTCCGCCATGGACCCGGGCAATCGCCTGGACGAGCGACAGGCCAAGGCCTGAACCCGGCATGGAACGGCTCTGGTCGAGGCGATAGAAACGCTCGAGTACGCGCTCGTGCTTGTCCGGCGGAATGCCCGGCCCGTCGTCGGAGACGGCCAGCCGCCACCTCGTGCCGCCATCGGAAATGGCGACCTTGATCTTCGTCCGGCGATCCGGCGCGGCAGCATATTTCAGCGCATTGTCGATCAGGTTGGAGATCGCCTGCGCGATCAGTTCGCGACTGCCCGTCACGAGAAGGCGCGGCGGCGCCTCGAGTGTCAGCGAGGCGCCGGCGTCTTCGGCCAGCGGCTCGTAGAGATCGACCACGTCGGCGGCGATCTCGGCCACGTCGATCTCCGATTTCAGCACCGAATGGGACCCGGCCTCGACGCGGGAAATCATCAGGATCGCGTCGAAGGTCCGGATCATCTGGTCGGACTCTGCGATCAGCCCCTCCAGCACCTCGCCCGCTTCCGCTTCGGTCGGCCGTGCCGCCAGCGCCGACTCGGCCTTGCTGCGCAGCCGGGTCAGGGGGGTTCTGAGATCGTGGGCAATATTGTCCGAGACCTGCTTCAGCCCCTCCTGAAGGAGAGATATCCGCGCGAGAAGCGTGTTGAGGTTTTCCGAAAGCCGGTCGAATTCGTCGCCGGCGCCGGTCACCGGCAGGCGTTCGGAGAGATCGCCGGCCAGGATCCGGGCGCTTGCCGCCGTCACCCCGTCGAGCCGGCGAAGTGCCCTCCGGCCAACGAAAAACCACGCGATCAGCGCCGCAAGCCCCATCAGCGCCAGCGCCAGGATCAGGGCGCTGCGAACGACGCCGCGGAACCGCACCTGTTCGCTCTGGTCGCGGCCGACCAGGACGCGCATGCCATTAGGCAGGCTGACCACCTCGGCAATTGCGAGATGATAGCGGTCATCGTCATCCTCGGCATAGCGCTCATAGGCAAAGGCGTCGCTGGTGGGCCCGGCATCGTCCAGCACGCCGGGCTGGAGATTCTCGACATTGCCCGCAATGATGCGACCGGTCGCGTCGGTGACCAGATAGAGCGAGGCGCCCGGCTGGCGGGAGCGCCGATCGATCGTGCGCACCAGTCCGATGATCCCCCCCTGGCGGTAGACCTGGGCCAGTTCGTTCAGCTCTTCCGAAATCGTCGCCCGGCTCTGATCCTCGACGATCCCCGAGGCGGTCGCCGTCACGTAGAAGACGAGCACCACAGCGCAGATCGCGAACAGCAGGAAGTAGACCGCCGAGAGCCGGACGGCGGTCATGCGCATCAACGCTCTCAGCCGTGCCATGACGCCTCCGCGGGGCGGCGATAGGGCGATGCGGATCGAAGAGAACACAGTGCCGATTGCACGAACCCGTCACGGTCGGAGACCGAGCTGGACCGTTGCGTTACCCCCCTCTGTCGGCTTCGCCGACATCTCCCCCGCAAGGAGGGAGAGTGGTGGTGCCAGGCCTCGATGCCAGCCTTTCTCCCCCCTTGCGGGGGAGATGCCGGCAGGCAGAGGGGGGTGACCTCAGAGACGCGACGCAAGAGGACGAAACAACGAAACCTCATCGCCTCGGATCAGCCATCGGCGCGCATGATGTAGCCGGCGCCGCGGACGGTATGCAGGATCGGCGAGCCGAAGTCGCGCTCGATCTTCGAGCGCAGCCGCGAGATGTGCACGTCGATGACGTTGGTCTGCGGGTCGAAATGATAGTCCCAGACATTTTCCAGAAGCATGGTGCGGGTCACCACCTGGTTCGCATGCTTCATCAGATATTCCAGAAGCCGGAACTCGCGCGGCTGCAGGACGATCGGCTTTCCGGCCCGGCGCACTTCGTGGGACAGGCGGTCGAGCTCCAGATCGCCGACGCGGTAGCTGGTCTCGACCTCCTTGCCGACCCGCCGCCGGCCGAGCACCTCGATGCGCGCCAGGAGTT
Source organism: Jiella marina (assembly GCF_024359545.1). Lineage (GTDB taxonomy): Bacteria > Pseudomonadota > Alphaproteobacteria > Rhizobiales > Rhizobiaceae > Jiella. Next base: position 426,179 of record NZ_JAKQZG010000003.1, on the reverse strand, counting down.
CGGAGAAGGAATAGGGCTTAGCGAGATAGTCGTCGCCGCCAGCGCGCAGACCCTTCACGCGATCGTCCACCTGGCCCAGGGCAGAGAGGATCAGGGCCGGCGTCTCGTTGTCCTCTTCGCGCAGCGCCGCGATCACCGACAGCCCGTCGCGCTTCGGCAGCATGCGATCGACGATCAGGACGTCGTAGTCGCGCGTCTGGGCCGCATGGAGGCCCTCCTCACCGTCTGCGGCATGGTCGGCGACATGACCGGCCTCTTTCAGCGCCTTCACCAGGTAGGATGCAGCTTCGCGGTCGTCTTCAATGATCAGGATTCGCATGGAGTCGGTCGAAGCTTCGCCAGCCGGGTTTCGCGTCATGTTACGCACCTAGAAATCTGCGAGAAAAAGCAAAGCGGGCGGCGCATGAACACCGCCCGCCGGAATTGTTTCGGCACGATCTGCCGCAGGCCCGCCCGAACCGGGCGGGCCAACCGAGAGCCGGATCAGCTCTTGGCGATCGGCAGCGCGACGAAACGGTTCTGGTTGTTCGTGCGCAGTTGGAAGAGCGCAGCCTTGCGGCCGGACTCCGCGGCTTGCGACAGCGCGTCGCGCACATCCGCCTGGTCCGAGACCGTCTTGCCGTTGACCGAAACGATCACGTCGCCCGGCTGCATGCCCTTCTCGGCCGCCGCCGAATCCGGCTCGATGTCCGTGACGACCACGCCCTCGCCGTCTTCGGACGGGGTGAGCGTCAGGCCATAGCCGGAGAGGGACGACGGATCGACGGGAACGCCCCGGTTCGGACCGTCCGACAGCGAAGCCGCCTCGTCGAGGCTCGACAGATCGCCGAGTTCGACATTGATCGTCTCGGCGCTTTCGTTCCGCCACACCGTCACCTCGACGCTGGAGCCGGGACGGTAGTTGGCGATCCGCCGGGCGAGTTCCCGCGGCCCTTCAATGGTCTGGCCGTCGACGGCGGTGATGACGTCACCGGTCTGGATGCCAGCCTTGGAGGCCGGAGTCTCGTTGTCCGGCAGGGTGACGATCGCACCTTCCGCCTCGGAGAGACCAACCGCCTCGGCGATGTCGTCGGTCACCGGCGCGATCTGGACACCGAGCCAGCCACGCTCGACGCTGCCGTCCTGCCTCAGCGATGCGACCACGTCCTGAGCGACCGACGCCGGGATGGCGAACGCGATGCCGACATTGCCGCCGGACGGCGAGAAGATCGCGGTGTTCACGCCGATGACCTTGCCGTCGAGACCGAAGGCCGGGCCACCGGAATTGCCGCGGTTCACCGCCGCATCGATCTGCAGGAAGTCGTCATAGGGGCCAGCGCCGATATCACGGCCGCGGGCCGAGACGATGCCGGCCGTCACCGAGCCGCCAAGACCGAAGGGGTTGCCGACCGCCACGACCCAGTCGCCGATGCGCACAGAATCCTCGTTGCCGAACTCGACATAGGTGAAGTCGCGATCGGCATCGACCTTCAGAAGGGCCAAGTCCGTGCGGGCGTCGGTGCCCACGAGCTTGGCGTCGTACTCCGAGCCGTCATCCATGACGATCGTGTACTCGCTGCCGCCGTCGACAACGTGGTTGTTGGTGACGAGATAGCCGTCCTCGGAGATGAAGAAGCCGGAGCCCTGACCGATCGCCTGGCGGGGGCCCTGGGGACCGCGCGGGCGCATGCCAGGCATGCCCTGACCGCCATCGGGCGTATCGAAGAAGCGGCGGAGCGGATGATCTTCGGGAAGGTTTTCGAAGGGGCTGCCAAAGCCGCGGCCGCCGAATTGCTGGCCGCGATCCATGGCCGGCTTCACGTCCTGGGTCACACGAACCGAGACGACCGCCGGAGAGACCTTTTCCACCACATCGGCAAAGCCGAACTGCTGCTGAGGCGCGTCGACCTTCACCGGATCGGCGAAGACCGGAATCGTGTTCGCGACAATGCCACCCGACAGGGCCATGCCGGCGACGCCAGCGGCGAGAACGCCGGCGAGAAGTCCCTTGCGCTTCGTCTGGGGCCGAGTTTCATGCTGCATCTTTGGTTCCTTTCCTGGGATGCTGAAGACCGGGGCGAGGAAGGACTGAAATCCCCGTTTCCCTCCCCGCTGTCGGAATGGAACCTAGTGACTGCAAGCTTACGGGATTTTTTCTGTCGGATGAAAAGGCGGTAAGGTTCGCGGCAACGCGATGCCAAGAACCTGAGGCGAATCCGAAAACGAGAGGTGAGTCGGTCACTCACGGACAGGTGCCCAGACCGATTACCGCATCACGAAGGGCTCTTCAGCGTTTTCCGGGCTTCAGCGCTCGTCGACGAGGGCAGCGATCTTGGCTTCTTCCTCGGGCGACAGCGCGGCCGGTCCCTTGGCCTTCCGGCGACTGGCGACGCTCACCAGGGCAAAGACAGCGCCGGCAATCAGAACGATGATCGGCGTCGCCCAGAGCGCTAGGTTTGCCCAGTCGAAGCGTGGCTGGAGCAGAACGAACTCCCCGTACCGCGACACCAGATAGTCGATCACCTCGTCATTGGTGTCGCCCGCTACCAGCCGCTCGCGCACCAGGACGCGGAGATCCTTGGCGAGATCGGCGTTGGAATCGTCGATCGACTGGTTCTGGCAGACGAGACAGCGCAAGCCTGCCGACAATTCGCGAGCCCGTGCCTCGAGCGCCGGGTCGTCTAGCACCTCGTCCGGATTCACCGCATGGGCGGACGAGATCAGCGATCCGGCCGGCAGCGCCGCAAACAGTGCGGCACAGACCCCGAGGACCAAAGCAAGGCGAGACAGGAAGCCCATCGGTCTCAGGCTCCAGCTGCGACACGATCGCGGGCCTGGCCGCGGCTGCGGGTGGGCGCCCCGACACGCAGCCGGCGATCGGCCAGCGAAACCGTGCCGCCCAATGCCATGAACACCGAGCCGATCCAGATCAGCGTCACCAGCGGCTTCCACCAGATCCGCACGACGATTGACTGTCCGTCGGCCGAAGGATCACCCAGCGAGACATAGAGCTGAGAGAACCAGGTGGTCCAGATGCCGGCTTCGGTCGTCGGCATCTGACGGGCCGGATAGAAGCGCTTGGCACTTTCCGTCTCCGCCACGGCGACGCCGCCATCGCGGATCGTGAAAGTCCCGACCTGTTCCTCGTAGTTCGGGCCGGCTCGGCGGCTCGCCCCGTCGAAATGCAGCGTATAGCCGCCGGCTTCGACGGTATCGCCCGGCCGCATGGTCGTCACGGTCTCGGTCTCGAAGCTCGAAACGGTGATCACACCGAGGACGGTGATACCGAGGCCGAAATGGGCGAGCGCCGTCCCGAAGGCCGAGCGTGGCAGACCGGTCAGTCGGGCCCAGCCCTTGCGCCAGCCGGCCTTGAAGAAGGACGCCCGGACGAAAAGATCGGTCAGGCTGCCGGCGATCAGCCAGAAGGCCAGAGCGAAGCCGAAGGCTGCGAGAACGCGGGTGCCGCCGGTGAAGGCGAGCCCCAGGATCATCGCCGCGAGGGCGACACCAGCGGCGAAATACAGCCGCTGTCCCGCCGCCAGAAGGTCGCCGCGCTTCCAGCCGAGCAGCGGCCCGAAGGGCACGGCGAGAAGCAGCGGCACCATCAGCGGCCCGAAGGTCAGGTCGAAAAAGGGGGCGCCGACCGAAATCTTCTCGCCGGTCAGGACCTCCAGAAGCAGCGGGTAGAGCGTGCCGACGAGCACCGTCGCCGCGGCCGTCGTCAGAAACAGATTGTTGAAGACCAGCGCGCCCTCGCGGCTGATCGGCGCGAAGAGGCCGCCGCCTTCGAGTTCCGATGCCCGCCAGGCGAACAGCGCCAGCGCACCGCCGATGAACAGGCACAGGATCACCAGGATGAACACGCCGCGGGCCGGGTCGGTGGCAAAGGCGTGGACCGAGGTGAGGACGCCGGAGCGCACCAGGAAGGTGCCGAGCAGCGACAGGGAGAAGGTCAGGATCGCGAGCAGGATCGTCCAGATCTTCAAAGCCGAGCGCTTTTCCATGACCAGCGCCGAATGCAGCAGCGCGGTGCCGGCGAGCCAGGGCATGAACGAGGCGTTCTCGACCGGGTCCCAGAACCACCAGCCGCCCCAGCCGAGTTCGTAATAGGCCCAGTAGGAGCCCATGGCGATGCCGAGCGTCAGGAAGACCCAGGCGACCAGCGTCCAGGGACGCACCCAGCGCGCCCAGGCGGCATCGATGCGTCCGTCGATCAGGGCCGCGACCGCGAAGGAAAAGGCGATCGAGAAGCCGACATAGCCGAGATAGAGAAGCGGCGGATGGATGGCGAGGCCGACGTCCTGCAGGATCGGGTTGAGGTCCTGACCTTCCATCGGCGCCGGATCGAGCCGCGTGAACGGGTTCGAGGTGAACAGGATGAAGAGCAGGAACGCCGTCAGGATCCAGCCCTGGACCGCCAGCACATTGGCTTTCAGCGTCGCCGGCAGATCGCGGCCGAAAAGCGCGACCAGCGCCCCGAAAAAGGCGAGGATCAAGACCCAGAGCAGCATCGAGCCTTCGTGATTGCCCCACACGCCCGTCACCTTGAAGAGCATCGGCTTGGCGGAATGGGAATTCTCGAAGACGTTGAGAACCGAGAAGTCCGAGGTCACGTAGGCAGCGGTGAGCGCGCTGAAGGCGACAGCCAGGAGAACGAAGCCGCCGGTCGCGCCGATCGAGCCGATCTCCATCAGCCGCTGGTCGCCACCGCGGGCGCCCACGAGCGGCAGGGTCGACTGGATGATCGCCACCGAGAGGGCCAGGATCAGCGCGAAATGGCCGAGTTCGACGATCATGAGCCGGCTCCCCCTGCGTCTGTCGCGGACACGGCGTCCTCGGGCGAGCTGCCGGTTTTCTTGACCATGCCCTTGCCGTCCTCCCAGAGGCCGCGCGCCTTCAGATCGTCGACGACCTCCTTCGGCATGTAGGTCTCGTCATGCTTGGCGAGCACGGTGTCGGCCTGAAACACCCGGTCGGGCGCGAGCATGCCTTCGGCCACGACCCCCTGCCCTTCGCGAAACAGGTCGGGCAGGATGCCGGTATAGGTAACGGGAACGCTTTCGATGGAGTCTGTGATCTTGAAGGTCACATGGGTCGAGCCGTCACGCACGACGGACCCTTCCTCTACGAGACCACCAAGCCGGATGCGCTGGCCGGGCCCGGGCATCTTCTCGACCACATCGGTCGGCGAGTGGAAATATGCGATCGAATCCGACAGGGCCGTCAGCACCAGCCCGGCCGCCGCGCCGATCACGAGAAGGATCGCGCCGATCGAATAGAGTCGCTTGGCCTTGCGGGTCATTGTGTTGTCGTCTCCTCCCTCGCGGAAAGGCCGATTTCCTCCGCAAAAGCGGCGATTTCCCGACCGCCCGCTGAATCGGCGGCAAAGGTCTGGCTCGCCTCGGCGAGCGCCTCACGGGCGGCCTCCGTCTGGCCGAGAACGGTATAGGAGCGGATCAACCGCTTCCACCCCTCGACGTCCTCCGGATTGTCTTTCAGCCGGGCCGCAAGCTGCGCCACCATGCCCTCGATCATCGCCTGCCGGTCCGTGTCGGACATTTGCGATGCGGCCGCAACCTGTTCCGCATCCGGTCCGCGCGCGATCGTGCCGTCGGCACCGGCTGCCGGGGCGCCGGCGCCATTCGCCATCGGCGCGACGGCGGGCGCATCGGTCTTGCCGAGCCGCATCCGCGCATCGGCGAGGCCGGCCTGGGCGATCTGCATCCAGGGCGCGTTGTCGGGGCTGGCCTGAATCAGCTCGGTCCAGCGGGTCTCGGCATCGGAAGCACGCTCTTCCTGGGACGCGTCGAGGGCGAGGAAGAATTTCGCCGGCAGATAGCCGGGGTTGATTTCCAGCGCCCGTTCGAATTGCGACTTCGCTTCGTCCGTCACCTCGCCATTCGCGAGATCCGTCAGCGCTTCGCCAAGCCCGCCGAAGCGCGAGGCCGAAGGGCCGTTGATATCGAGCGCCTTGCGATAGGCGTTGGCGGCATCCTGCGGGCGCTCGAGCCGCAGATAGATCGGCGCCAGCACCTCCCAGCCCTGTCCGTCCTCCGGCGCGTCCCGAAGCCGCGCCTCGGCGCGCTCGACCAGTTGGGCGAGTTGCAGATCGCCCTGGCTTGGCGGCTGCTGGCGGGCGGCGAGCGGCTGGTCCGGCAGATTGGCATTGCCCATCGTCGCGTAGAAAACGGTGGAAGCGACGGGGATCGCGAGGAGTACGAGAACGATCGTTGCCAGGATGGCGGGCCGCTGCCAACTGGCCGCCCCCAGCCCCTTGCCGTTGGCGTTGTCGGCGGCCCGCAGAAGGCGGCGCCCGATCTCCGCGCGGGCGGATTCGGCCTCTGCCGGCGCGAGCGTGCCGCGCTCGAGATCCTGGTCCAGTTCGCGGAGTTGAGCGCGATAGACCTCGACGTCGTGATTTTCGTGCGCCTCCGGTGACCCGCCCTGCCGCCGCACCAGCGGCCAGAGCATGGCGAGGGTCACGAGGGACGTCATCGCGGCTGCAACGATCCAGAACATCATGTCATTCATTTATGAGCTCGATGGCCAGCGAACAATGCGGACCAGCGCCGCATCTCCCCTTGCCGGAATGGAGGTTCCAGAGCGCGCTTATCAGAGGCGTGCCGCAGTGCCCACTCAATTCGCGGCGGGCCGGTACATGGACCGCTTCACGGGCAGTTTATGCGACCGGCTTCCACAGGCCGTTTTCGGTCTTGCAGGCGGTGCCGGAGGCCTTCACCGGCGCCGACGCCCCACTCACGACATGGGAATAGCCGCGGCAGTCCTGCGAACCGACGCGATAGACCTGCGTCGGCACCACCTCGCCGCTGTAGCCGTCCGACTGCCAGCGAACAGCTTCGCCCGCCTGGCCGAATTGCAGCGCCTGGAACTCGGCATCGACCGCCTTGGCCTTCGCGCCTGAAGGCATCTTCGCAACGAGAGCCGTCTGTCCGATCAGCCCGCCCCCAAGCGCCACCACGCCAGACGACTGGGACGACATCCCGCCCCCGAAACTCAGGCAGCCGGAGAGCGGCACGAGCGTTGCGACGGCGATCAGGGTGGGAAAGAGTTTCATGAAGTCGGTCCATCAGGATCAACAAGGCGCCGGCGGACCGGCATGCGAGGCTTCTCGATTTTCCGGTTCCGTCCGAGATGTCAAGCGCCGAGCGCCCCGAGAGGACAAAACACGATCGCTCCGTCAGTCTCGGCGCGCGGATGAAACCGCGGGCGATTCGCACGTCGCCCGCAGAGGGGCGCCGAGAACGCCCCTGACGACTAAGTCTTCGCATTGCTGATCAATTTCGCTATCCCGGCGGCTTGCAGTCGCCGGGCTGGATCGAGTGCGACAAGCGCGGGTGGCCAGCGAAGGGTGCCGATCCCGTCCCGCCCCTCACCTCCCCAGCGCCGCCAGGATGCGCGCCCAGGAGCGTTGGCCCTTCTGGAACGAGGTCATCTCGTATTTCTCGTTGGGCGAATGGATCGCGTCGTCGCCGAGGCCGAAACCGACGAGCAGCGACTCCATGCCGAGGCGCGACTTGAACTCGCCCACCACGGGGATCGAGCCGCCCATGCCGATCATCACCGCCGGCTTCGGCCATTCATCGGAGAGCGCCGCGCGGGTCTTTTCGAGCCAAGGGGAATCGAAGGGAAGCTGGATCGCGCCCGAGCCGCCATGGGGGTGGAATTCGACGGTGCAGTCGTCCGGCAGGCGGTCTTCGACGAATTTGCGGAACGCCGCCCGGATCTTGTCCGGGTCCTGGTCGAAGACGAGGCGGAAGGAGACCTTGGCGAAGGCTTCCGCCGGGATGACGGTCTTGAAGCCCTTGCCCGTATAGCCGCCGGAAATGCCGTTCACTTCCGCCGTCGGCCGCGACCAGGTCTGTTCCAGGACCGTCCGTCCCTTTTCGCCAGCGGGGGTCTTCAGCCCGACCGAGCCGAGGAACTCGGCTTCCGACAGGCCGAGGTCCTCCCAGCTCTTCAAGACCTCCTCTGGCACTTCGCCGACGCCGTCGTAAAAGCCGGGGATCGTGACCCGGCCGTCCGCATCGTGCATCTCGCCGAGGATCGTGGTCAGGACGTGGATCGGATTGCGCGCCGCGCCGCCGTAATAGCCCGAATGGAGATCGCGGTTCGCCGCCTTGATCACGACCTCCTCGCCGACGAGGCCGCGCAGGCCCGTGGAGATCGCCGGCGTCTGGCGGTCCCACATGTTCGTGTCGCAGACGAGCGCGACGTCGGCAGAAAGCTCGGCCTTGTTGGCTTCGAGAAACGGCACGAGAGAGGGGGAGCCGGACTCCTCCTCGCCTTCCAGGAAGATCGTGACCTTGCAGGGCAGCCCGCCGGTTTCCGCCTTGAAGGCGCGGCAAGCTTCCACGAAGGTCATCAGCTGGCCCTTGTCGTCGGCCGATCCACGCGCGACGATCCGGCGCGAGCCGTCGGACATTTCGTGGATTTCCGGCTCGAAGGGCGGGCTCGTCCATTCCTCGATCGGATCGACCGGCTGCACGTCGTAATGGCCGTAGAAGAGGACATGCGGCGCCCCCTCCGGCCCGTCATGATGGGCGACCACCATCGGGTGACCCGGCGTCTCGCGCACGGCCGCCTGGAAGCCGATGGCGGCGAGATCGCCGGCCAGATATTCGGCCGCCCGCTGGCATTCGGCGGCATAGGCCGGATCGGTCGAGATCGAGGGAATGCGCAACAGATCGCTCAAGCGGCCGACGGAACGGTCGAGATTGAGGTCGAGGCAGGCGAGAACGCTGTCGAGGTCGGCCATGATTCGTCCTTCGATGCTGGGATCGCAATGTCGGTCCCACTGGTAACGGCCCGAGCGCCGATCCGGCAAGCGGCTGGGCGAAATCGTGAGGGCGCGCGATGATGAGGGCGGGATTGCATCGATCGTCCCGCCGGCTATGTTCCCGGCGGAAGTTCGCGGCCACATGTCGACGACCATCCACCTGTCCACCATCACCGGGAATGTCTCATGAAGTACCGCCCGCTCGGCCGCACCGGCCTGTCCGTCAGCGAAATCTGCCTCGGCACCATGACCTGGGGTTCGCAGAATACGGAGGCCGAGGCGCATGCCCAGATGGATCTCGCCATCGAGATGGGCGTGAACTTTTTCGATACCGCCGAGATGTACCCGACCACGCCGCTCGCCGCCGAAACGATCGGCCGGACCGAAGAGATCATCGGCAGTTGGTTCGCCGCGCGCAAGAACCGTGAAGACGTGGTGCTTGCCTCGAAGATCACCGGCGAGGGCAACGCCAAGGTGCGCGATGGCGAGCCGATCACCGCCGCGTCGATCCGCCGGGCGGTGGATGGCAGCCTGAAGCGCCTGCAGACCGACTATATCGACCTTTATCAGCTCCACTGGCCCAATCGCGGCTCCTACCATTTCCGCCAGAACTGGACCTTTGACCCGAGCGGGCAGAACCCGGACGCGGTGAAGGCGAATATCGAGGAGGTGCTCCACGAACTCGGGGAGCAGGTGAAGGCCGGCAAGATCCGCCACATCGGCCTGTCGAACGAATCCGCCTGGGGCGTGATGCAGTTCGTGTCGATCGCAGAGCGCGACGGCACCCCGCGCGTCGCCTCGATCCAGAACGAATATTCGCTGATGCACCGCATCTTCGACCTCGATCTCGCGGAAACGGCGATCAACGAACAGGTCGGCCTTCTCGCCTACACGCCGCTGGCGGCGGGCCTCCTGACCGGCAAGTATACCGCCGGCGCCATCCCCCCCGGCTCGCGTGGGTCGATCAACAAGGGTCTCGGCGGCCGTCACACCGACTATTCGGTGATGGTCGCGGACGAATATTGCGAGGTCGCCCGCCACCACGGCCTCGATCCCGCGCAGATGGCCATCGCCTTCTGCCTGACGCGACCCTTCATGACTTCGGCCATCATCGGCGCTACGAATCTCGACCAGCTCAAGACCGCGATTTCGGCAGCCGAAATCGTGCTCGGCGACGACGTCATGAGGGACATCCACGCAGTCTATCGCCGGCATCCGCTGCCCCTGTAATGACGCGCGCCGGTCCGAACGGGTGGGCAACCGCCCGCCTCGTTCCACCCTCGAACAGAAACTTCGAGCAGACTTGCCTGTCCTCGGCGAGCCCGCCCGGTTCGCCCCATCAGGTAGATCGTGACCGACGAACCCACATCGCTGCCCTCCGCGACGGATCCGGCGCCGGACGTCCCGCCCAAGGACCCGCATGACGACCGCTTCGCGGCCTTCCGCAACCGCCGTTTCCTGCTGTATTGGCTGGCCCGCTTCGCCGCGACCTTCGCCACGCAGATCGTCATCGTCTCGGTGGGATGGCAGGTCTATGCGATCACCGGCGATCCCTGGGATCTCGGACTGATCGGGCTTTGCCAGTTCGCGCCCGCCTTCCTGCTCGTCCTCGTCACCGGTGCCGCCGCCGACCGATACTCGCGCCGCTTGATCATGGGGCTGGCCGTGGCGGCGGAAGGCATCGGCACGCTTGTTCTCCTCCTCTGGACGTTCGAGGGGCTCGGCTCGCCCCTGCCGGTCTTTGGCATTCTCGTCATTTTCGGCATTGCGCGTGCCTTCTTCGGGCCGGCCTCCCAGTCGCTCGTCGTCAACATCGTCTCCCGGGAGGAACTGCCCAACGCCATCGCCTGGAACTCCTCCTCCTGGCAGATCGCGGCGATCGTCGGCCCTGTGGCCGGCGGTCTTCTCTACGGCGTCTCCCCGCTCGTCGCCTATGGCATCGGCGGTGCGCTGTTTCTGACGAGTGCGGTTCTGGTCATTTTCATCAAGGCGCCGGCACGTCGCCGCTCGACCGAGCCGACCAGCTTCGAGACGGTGGTCGCCGGCTTCCGCTTCATCTGGAGCGAGAAGGTCGTTCTCGGCGCCATCTCGCTCGACCTCTTCGCTGTTCTCCTCGGCGGCGCGGTCGCGCTGATGCCGGTCTATGCCAGCGACATTCTCGACGCGGGGCCGGTCGCCCTCGGCCTGTTGCGCGCGGCACCGGGGATCGGCGCGATCCCGATGGCCCTGTTCCTCGCCGCGCATCCGATCCGCAACCATGCCGGCGCGATCATGTTCGCCTTCGTCGGGCTGTTCGGCGCCTTCACCGTGGTCTTCGGCCTGTCGACATCGATCTGGGTCTCGGTCCCGGCGCTGATCCTCGTGGGGGCATCCGACATGATCAGCGTCTATGTCCGCGAAACGCTGATGCAGCTCTGGACGCCGGACGACGTGCGCGGACGGGTGAATGCGGTCAACATGGTGTTCATCGGCGCCTCCAACGAACTCGGCGAGTTCCGCGCCGGCGCCATGGCGAAATTGATCGGGGCAGTTCCCGCCGTCGTCTTCGGCGGCGTCGCGACCGTGGGCGTGGCCGCGCTCTGGGCGCGCATGTTCCCCGAACTTCGCAAAATCCGCCACTTGGGCGGGCGCGAATAGACCGGCCTCACTCGGCCTCCACCGGCCCGCCTTCGATTGTGACGAGCCCGCTCTTCAGCGCGACATGGGTGAGCTGCGCATCCGTGCGCGCGCCGAGCTTGGCGCGAATGCGGTAGTGGTTGTTCTGCACCGTCTTCAGGCTGAGGGCGAGGCCGTCGGCAATCGCCTCATCGGTCATGCCGAGTGCGATCAGCCGCAGGATCTCCGTCTCGCGCGGGCTGAGACCGTCGAGCGGGTTCTGCCCTCCCTCCAGCCGGTCCTCCGCCAGAGTGCGGGCGATGTCCGGGCTCAGCGCCCGCCGGCCGAGCGCCACCGTCTCGATCGCCTTCAGGAGTTCGCCCGGGTCGCTGCTCTTTGTGACATAGCCGAGCGCGCCCGCCTCGAAGGCCTTCAGCGCATAGGCCGGGTTCTGGTGCATGGTGAAGACCAGGATCTTCGCCGCCGCATCCCATTGCCGGATATGGCGCAGCGCCTCGAGTCCGCCGACGCCCGGCAAGGACAGGTCCATCACCACGAGGCCGGGCTCCGCTTCGCGATAGAGGCGGTACGCCTCCCCTGCATTGTCGGCCTCGGCGACGATCCGCCAGCGGCCGCGGCTTTCGATCAGCCGGCGATAGCCCTCGCGCACGACCGGGTGGTCGTCGACGAGCATGATCGTGCGCGCCGTCATGCCGCCACCTGGGCGGGCGGCGCGGCGAGTGGGATCGAGGCGGCAATGCGCGTGCCGTCACGATCCGTCACGATCTCCAGCGAGCCGTCGACGGCCGACACCCGCTCGCGCATGCCGATCAGACCCGAGCCGCCATTGCGGAAACCACCGGCCTCGTCGCCAATGCCGTCATCGGTCACGACGACCTCGATCGTCGGTCCGCGACCTGTCGGCGAAACGTCGACATCGACCAGAACATGGCGCGCCTCGGCATGCCGCGCGGCGTTGGTCAGCCCTTCCTGCACGACGCGATAGACCGCGATGGCGACATCGTCGGGAATTGCGTCGAGCCCCTCGCCCGCGCGAAGCTCGAAGCGCGTTCGTCCAGCGACGCTCGCGTTCCACTCCGCGATCAACGCGTCGAGCGAAGCGGCCATGCCGATTTCCGACAGATCCGGCGGCCTCAGCCGGGTGAATGCACCTCGCAGGGTCGCCATCATGCGCTGATGAATGCGCGCGATCGCCCGCGCGTCACCGGCGATGCCGGGTTTGTCGCGCCCCGCCTCGCCCTCGATCGAGGCAGCGAGGGCCCCGGCTGCGGTCAGGCACTGGCCGAATTCGTCGTGGAGGTCGCGCGCGAGATTCCGGCGTTCCTCTTCCTGCACGGCAAAGAGCCGCTTCATCAGCCGCTTGCGGTCTTCCACCGAACTTTCGAGCCGTGCCGCGAGATCATCGATCGCGCCGGCGATCCGGTCGAACTCCCGCGTGCCGGATCGTGGCAGCCGGCTCTTCAACTCCCCCGCCTCCAACGCCCGCAGGCCCCTCACGAGCCGCGAGACAGGCTGCAGCGTCCGCGTCACCACGAGGGCGGAGATCAACGCGATCGCGATGGCAAGTCCCGCCGAGAGGCCGCTCGCGATCCGCACCTGCTGCCAGATCCGCGTGACGGCCGCCACCGGGTCGTAGCTGGTGCGCAGATGGTAATCGGCCGCACCGATGATCGGCACCTCCTTCTCGATCGGCTCGAACGGTCCGACGAAGCCCGTCACCGCCCGGCGAAACCAGCCCGGCGCCACTTCGCCGAAGACATTCCATCCCGCGCACAGACGGCGATCGGAAAAGCCGACCTGTCTGCGATCGAACACCGCGCAGGTCCCGGGTGCCATCACCAGAACGATCTCGATAGCGCCTTGCCGGAAGAGATCGAGATCGGGCGGCGGATTGCCGTTGCCGGAGCGGTGCATGCGTTCGAGCTGGTAGGAGATGCGGGCCTCGGTGCCCGCGAGATCGCTGCGAATCGCAGCCGTCGTATCAGCCACGACCCATCCGATCGCGACGAAGAAACTTCCAAGCGCGACAATCAGCAGACGGATGACGAGTTTGGCCCAAAGGCTCAAGGGGGCGACCTTCATGTTTCGGCGTTCCGGCAAATAGGCGCGAAACTCGCAGGCTCTGCAACAGACACGGCTGGGCTCGGGCAAATTGCCCGGCAATCATGGGGAAGTTCGCCGCTTTGCTTTCCGTGCGATCCCTGCATATTGGAGCGATCGCCGCGCCGGGGTCCGGCACCACCTCGAGGCACGGCGAGAGGGAGGTCCTGAATTGATGAATTCGCTCGCCGAATCGCGCGTGCCGTCCGACCCGCATGCCGGATCGACGCCTTCCAACCCCGGCGCGACCGCGCAACCGCTGGCCCGGCTGCGTGAGGCGGTCGAGGCCGGTCTCATCGGCCGCACCGGCCTGGTGGAGCGGCTGCTGATCGCGCTGTTGACCGGCGGCCACCTGCTTCTCGAAGGCCCGCCCGGACTCGCCAAGACTCGAGCGGTCAAGCTGCTCGCGGGGGGCCTCGAAAGCTCCTTCTCCCGCATCCAGTGCACGCCCGATCTGATGCCCGCCGATCTCACCGGCACGCAGGTCTTCCGCCCCGAGGCCGGGCGCTTCGAATTCGTCGAGGGGCCGATCTTTCATTCGCTGGTGCTGGTCGACGAAATCAACCGCGCCCCGCCCAAGGTGCAGTCGGCGCTTCTCGAAGCGATGGCCGAATCGCAGGTGACGGCCGGCGGCGTGACCTACCGCCTCCCGGAACCCTTCATGGTGGTCGCCACCCAGAACTCGATCGAGCACGAAGGCACCTTCCCTCTCCCGGAAGCCCAGCTCGACCGGTTCCTGATGCATGTGATGATCGACCTGCCGGACGCCGCCTCGGAGCTCGCCATCCTCGACCTCGTCGAAAAGGAAGGCGCCGGCGAGATGCCGGCCACTCCCGAACCGATCAGCGCCGAGACGGTCATGGAAGCGCGACGAAAGGTGGCGGCGATCCATCTCGCGCCCGCCCTCAAGGATTACGTGGTCCGCCTCGTCATGGCGACGCGCCGGCATGAGGCGGCACCCGAGGTCGCCGACAAGATCGAACACGCCGTCTCGCCCCGCGGCACGCTGGCGCTGGCAGCCGGCGCCCGGGCGCGGGCCTTTCTCGCCGGCCGCGACTTCGCCATCCCCGAGGACGTCGCGGAGATCGCGCCGGACATCCTGGCCCATCGCGTCATCCCGACCTGGCGTGCGAGTGCCGACGGAGTGACCGGGCGCAGCCTCGTCGCCGAACTTCTGAACCGGGTCGAGCCTGCCTGATGGCGATCGCGCCGATGCCGCAGGCAGAAGATGCGACAAGGGTCGATGCCGACCGGCTGTTCGCGCTGCGCAACGTCGTCCGCAACATGCCGGCGCGCACGCTGAGCCCCACCGGACGGCCGGGCGGGTTTGCCGGAAAGAAGCGCGGCAACGGCCTGGAGATTGTCGATGTGCGGCTGTTCTCCGACGGCGACGATGCCCGCCATATCGACGCGGCAGCAACAGCCCGCACCGCCAAGACCCATGTGCGGACCTTCCGCGACGAGCGGGACCGCGCGGCGCTGCTCGTCGCCGACTTTCGCCCCGCCATGCTTTGGGGCACGCGCCGGCGCCTGCGCTCGGTAGCTGCCGCCGGGGCTCTCGCGCTCGCCGGCTGGCGGGTCGTCGAATCAGGCGGTCGCGTCGGCCTGATGGCGTCGGGTGCCGGTGAGATGATACATCTGCCGCCGCGCCCACGCGAACGCGCCATGGCCGCCGTCGCGGCCGCAATGGCCAAGGCGCATGACGCCGCCACCTCGCGTTTGGTCGAAGGTTCGACGGATGCGCCGGGCCTGGCGAGCATTCTGGAATCCGCCCTCGCCCGCACCTTCGGCGGCACGACGATCTATCTCGCGACGGGCCTCGACGAGGAGGGCGAGAGCTTCGACCGGCTGGCCGCCGCCGCGAGCCGCCGCTTCGATCTCACCGTTCTTCTGGTGCGCGATCGCTTCGAAACCGAAGCGCCCCCCGGCGCCTATCCCTATCGCATCATCGGCAACCGGACCAAAGATCTCGGCTGGGCCTTCATGAGTCGCAATCGCGCGGAGCGCCAGGACGAGCGCGTGGAGCGTCTGCGCGCAGCGGGCGTTTCCGTGCGGGTCGTTCCGGCCGATCGCGACTGGACCGAGATCGCCGCAGCGCTGGAGGGAATGGATGGACGCTGATCCGGATCTTCTCGCCCAATTGCGCCGCGTGCGTCTGCCCCCTGGCTTCGACACGCTCGACTGGCATGGCGGTCTGGCGATCTTTTCATTGGCAGTTCTCGGCGGGCTTCTGATCGTTCTTCTGGTCTACGCCGTCACCGAGCCGCGACGCTCGCCCCGCCGCGAGGCCGAGACGGCGCTCAGACGAGCCGCAAGCCTTTCTCCCGGCGAGCGGCTTCTCCATCAGGCCAGGGTCGTCGCAGGGCTTCAGGGGACTCTTACCAGCTCCCGCCATGCGCCCCTCAACGACCGGCTCGCGGTGATCAAGACAGAGATCGAGACGGCTCTCTATCGCCCCCACCCGGCCGTCGATTGCGAAGCGATGGACGCCGCGATCCTCTCTGCCTTATCGCGGCAGCGGGGGTGAACCATGCTGAGTTTCGCAAGCCCCCTTGTCTTCCTGCTCCTGCCGCTGCCGCTCCTCGCCATGCGTCTCCTGCCCGGAAAGGAGGCCGTGACCGGCGCGCTCCTGGTGCCCGGCTCGATCGGCCACGCCCTGCCCACAGGGGCACGGCAGAGCATCCGGGTCCGCGTCCGGCGCGTCATCCCGCTCCTCCTCTGGGTCGCACTGATCACCGCCCTCGCCGGCCCCCAAAGGCTGGAGGCTGTCGAGGCACTGCCGACCACAGGCCGCGATCTGGTGCTCGCGATCGACCTGTCGGGCAGCATGGAACGGGACGATTTCGTGCTCGACGGCCGCACGGTCTCTCGCCTCGATGCGGTGAAGGCGGTCGCCAAGCGTTTCGTCACCGGCCGGGCGGGCGACCGGGTTGGACTCGTCCTGTTTGCAGAGGATGCCTACGCCGCGACACCACTGACCTTCGACGTCGCCGCCGTGAGCCGCGCCGTGGATGAGGCGACCATCGGAATTTCCGGTCGATCGACCGCAATCGCCGGCGGTCTCGGGCTCGCCCTGAAGCGACTTCAGAACTCCGAAGCACGCTCGCGCGTCGTCATCCTCCTTTCGGACGGCTCCGACACCTCGGGCACAGTGCTGCCGCGCGGGGTCGCGCGCCTTGCCAAGCGTCTCGGTGTCACCGTCCACACCATCGCATTGGGACCCGCCGATCTCGAAACCGCGCCGAAGACCCGCGACGCCGTCGATACTGCCACCCTGCGCATGATCGCCGAGACCAGCGGCGGCGAGACCTTCCGCGTGCGCAACACGTCCGACCTCGAAGCCGTGGCACGCGCAATCGATCGCCTGGAGGCGAGCGGCCTCGACCAGCCCCCGGCCACGCTGAAGCGCGACTACTGGCCCTATCCGGCCATGTTCGCGCTGGCCTGCTCGATCGTGCTGGTCGCCAGCCGCAGGGCGATGTGATGGCTGATCTGGTTCTGCTTCGCCCCTGGTGGTTGCTCGCCTTGCCGCTGATCGCGCTCATCGGCGTTTTGGCCCTCCGGCGCGCCCGCGGCCTCGGCGCCTGGGAACAGGCCGTCGATCCGGCACTGATGCGGGCGATGGAGCGCTTCGGCCGCATTGTCCCCGGTCGGGCGCGGCGGCTGTTCATTCCGGTTGCGGTCGCGGTCATCGTAGCCGCTTCCTTGACTGGCCCGGCCAAGCGCCTCGCCAACCCTCAGACCTTTCGCAATCTCGACGGCATCGTGATCGCCCTCGACCTGTCGCGATCCATCGTCGAGGGCGGCAGCCTCGACGATGCCCAAGCGGCCACCCAGCTCATCCTGCAGGAGGCGGCGGGCCGCCCCGTTGCGGTCATCGTCTATGCCGGCGAAGCTTATGTGGCGAGCGCCTTCACCACCGACGCGCCGGCCCTGTCGCCGCTTCTCGCCGTTCTTGGCGCCGACATCGTCCCCAATCCCGGCAGCCGCGCCGATCGGGCTATCACGCTGGCCGGCCACATCTTCGAGGAAGCCGAAATTCTGCGCGGCGACGTCATTCTCGTCACCGATGGCGACAATCTCTCGCAGGAGGCTTTCGACAGCGCCGAAACGCTCGCCGCGAAAGGCATCCACGTCAACGCCTATCTCGTTCGACCGACAGACGGCCATGGCGACATGCCGGAGCCCGACGACGCGGGCCTCGAACGCCTGACGGAGCTTGGCGACGGTTTCTTCGGCGAAGCGCGCGATCCCGTGGCGCTGGCGGAGAGCGTCGGACGCCGGGCGGCAAGCGAGCTCGCCAAGGGCGACACCGCCGCCTTGTTCTTTCGAGATTTCGGCCGCTATCTCCTGGCCTTCGCCCTCGTCCCGGCGCTGCTTCTCTTCCGAAAGGCGACGTGAGATGCGAGCCGCTGTCATCCTTGTGGGTCTCGGGCTCTCTGCCGCCGCCGCGATCGCCGCCGGCCCGGATGCTTTCGGGCGGCTCGCCCTCGCGCTTCAAATGCCGGGCCTTGCCGCATCGCTGATCGAAACACCTCACGCTCGAGGCGTCGCATTGTTCGAAGCGGGCCGCTACGGCGAGGCCGATCTGGCTTTCGAAGCCGCCGGCCGTGACGCCACCTATGATCGGGGCATGTCGCTCGCCATGACCGGGCGGTATGCGGATGCCATCGCCTATTTCGACGCTGTGCTCTTTGCCGAGCCCTCCGACGCCGACGCTCGCCACAATCGCGAGGTGCTGTCGAAGCTCGTTCCTGACGTGGTCGGGGAGTCCAACTCGATCGACGGCGTGCCGGCCAATGTCCTGGGCGAGGAATCGGCCGCTGTCGCCACCGAACGGGACATTCTGAAGGGGCTTACGCTGGCCGAACAGCGAGGCGTCATGGATCCGCGGGTCAAACGCATGACCGCTGCCACCGAGGCATGGCTGACGACGCTGACGGACGAGCCGGCGCTCTACCTCAAACGCCGCATCAAGGCCGAATACGAGCGCCGTCAGGATCTCGGCCTCGCCAACCCGCCGGAGGACAATGCATGGTAGGCGGTCTGAAACGCGTGTCGGCCCTCCTCTGTCTTGCTCTCGTTCTCGCCCCTTTCTTCATGGGGCCAGCGCAAGCCCAGCCGAAGGTCGATCCCGGCGATCTCACGCTTTCGGTCGAGATCGATGCTGCAAGCCCGGAACCCTATGTCGGGGAGATGATCCTGGTGACGCTGCGCGGCACCTATGATGCCTTCATCGCGCTGGAAAAGTTCGAAGGCATCGAGCTGCCGAACTTCACCTGGATCCAGCTCGGCCGCGACGTCTGGTCCAAGGACCGGGTGAACGGACGCCTGTTCACGACCGTCGAGCGCCGGCTGGCACTTTATGCCGAAAAGCCGGGGCAACTTGCGATCGGCCCGTTCCGCCATCATCTCACCCTCGATGCCGGGGACGGGACGCGATTCACCCACGACGTCGTGTCCGAGACCGCGACCATCACCATAACGCCCAAGCCGACCACGAACGGCGGCTGGTGGTTTCCGGCCAAGGACGTGACCCTGGTGCACGAGTGGAACGTCGATCCGGCGCAGCTTGCCAACGACGCCACCGCCATTCGTACCGTCACCATCACGGCCGTCGGTCAGCCCGCGGAAGCCCTGCCGCCCCCGCCCAGGATGCGTGCGCCCTGGCTGATCTCCTTCATCGCCCCGGAGGAACGATCGACCGAACTCACCCCCGATGGCCCGGTCGGCACGGTGCGCTGGCAATGGCGCATGCGGCCGTCGATATCGCAGCCGGGAGAACTCGATGCCTTCCACATACCCTGGTTCGACATGACCCGCCGCGAGATGCGCGACGTCGTCCTGCCATCCCAGCGCATCGCCTATGCCGCGATCGAGGAGGCGTCATCCGCGGAGACGAAGAGCGGGCCGCTCGCATGGGCGCTTCCCCTCCTTCTCGGCCTCGCGCTGCCGGCCGCCTTCGTCATCCCACAACGGCGGCTTCGCTCATGGCGAACGATCCGGGAAGACGTCTCCCGCTTCCTGCCCCGGCGCGAGGACTTCGCCATGCGCTGGGCGATCTGGCAGGGCGATACCGCCAGCTATCGACGGCTCGCCGCGAAGCGCTTGCGCGACCGTGGTCTCTCGCCGGAGCCCGTCATGAGCGAGATCGACGCGCAGCTTTATGGCGGGACTGCCACATCATCCGTCGACCTGCGTGCGATTCATCGGAAGTTCCGGTCCGCCCTGAAGAACAAAGCACCGACTTCGCGGCGTCATCCTGGCTTTGAGCCGCGATCCGTGCCGAATCGTTGATCAAGCACCGCGAGTTCTCAAAAGAGCCGGATATTTGAGCGCGCGAGGCATGGAACTCGGCTCAAGGCCGGGAAGACGCATGCGACAGGGATATCGGCCTACCCGTCGGCCCCGGCATTGCCTGCCAAAACCCAAGACAGCTCGCTATTCCGCCCCCTGATCCCGATCCGTCACCACCAGCATCGGGCCGAGCCGATCCTGGCGATAGTCGATGCCACCTGCGGGATAATAGAGGCTCGACACTTTGCCGTCGAAGAACAAGGCATCCCGGCAATCCAGCCGATCGCGGAAGAAGACTGCAAAGTCCCAGAAATTGACCGGCTTGCGCGACAGGACCAGTGTCACCGTCCGGCCCTCGTCGCGGGCGCAGACGCCGTTTCGCACGAAGCGGCTGTCGGACCCATCGATGAAACGCGGATGGAGTTCGCCGTCGATCAGAAGCATCGGCCCGGACTGGGTGGCGAGTTCCGGCTTGTGCCCCTCGTCGAGATAGCACTGCGACTCCCGCACGTGGGCGCGGCCGTTCTCGATGTAGAAGACGCCGTTCGGTCGCATGGAATAGTTTCCGGACCCGGTGCCCAGAACTGCCTCGTGGACCATCCGCCCATCCTGCACCGCGAGCCCCACGGGACGGCGATCCTCGTGATACATGCCGGCGTTCATGATGAGCCGGGCTTCACGTCCGCCCAGGCTCTCCCGCACGGCCGCAAAGGTCTGATAGGACTTGCCCGATTCGTCCACCGCCCGCAATGAGACCGCATGGCGGTCGAGCGGCACGTCACAGACAATGTACTCCACCCCGGCCATTTCCTCGGTGCGGCAAAGGCCGGTGTGGCTCTCGGACAACTCCGGAGTCTGCTGAAGCCAACTGAACAGTCCCACTGTAACCGCCAGTGTAGATTTCAAAGCTGCCAGTGGAAGCATAACCCAGCCTATCGCTACGGACCAACTTGCACACGTAACAAACTTCTCGCTCTCGGGGCAGTGCGCGGCCAATCCACTCCGTCCGCGCAAACCTCTTTCGCTTACCCATATACGGTCAGTGATTAAATTTTGGATTGCAATCTCAACCTAGACGAGCTTATGATATATAACGCTGAGTAAGGTTGCTGTGCGATGTCCCAATCCACCGTAAGTTCGATCATCGAGAACGAGAAAGATTCCCGCGGCGTCGAAATTATCTGTGTCTACAACCGCAACCCTCCCAAATACGCTGTATATCGAGCTGCCGATCAGGTAATGGTCCAGTTTGCTGATGATACGGAGTTGGATAAAGACGGTGAAAAAATCAACTCTCAACAGAGACAAGCGCTCTTGCCTCTCATGCCGATCCGCGGCGAGATCAATGGCCTGATCGATGGCTGGCGTAACAACTCGACCGAAAACTTAGACGACAACTCCAAATCTAAACGCAGAAAAACAATCAGAAAGAGTAAGGCGCAGGCCCTCGCGAAGCTCTTTGATCGACGAACAGCCGACGCACTTGTGTTAGCGCTAGAGGGCGACATTGAGCGTGCAACTGCGTTGCTTGAAGGTTTAAAGGAGGATGTGAGCGACGAGCGACGTTCGGTGGCCAAAGTACAATATTTGAGCTGGGCTCTTCTTAGCGCCTTCGTCTTGATCTATCTATCGCTGATTATCCCGCTCCTATTTCTGCTTGCGGCGCATCTCAACAATTCAGACACAGCAATGGCCGTTTTCAGCGAGATGCAACTCTCTACCGCAGTCACTTTTGGCGTATTGGGAGCATTGTTTTCAATTGCACTCGACATACGAAACAAAAGCATCACAACTGACTTCAAGAAACGGGACAATATTGCCGACGCGGTTCTGCGAACCACAGTTGGCGCACTGTCGGCGATCATTCTATTTTCATTGCTGAAGAGCGGAATCTTTGGGCTAAGAATTAACAATAACGAGATCGCACTTGCGCCTGGTTCGAATAAACTCTCTCACACTGCCATTATTATCGCTTTTCTTGCAGGGTTCTCCGAGCGCCTAGTAGGCGGCGTTCTCTCCAAGATCGAAAACAGCGTCAGCAATTCGAAGGATGCACGGGAAAACCGCGGGACTAACAGCCAACAGACGACGACATCGGGCATATCAGGCAGCTGATAGGGACACCGAGCGGACAGCTCTCGAGAGAGTACCGCCCGTTCGGCGCTAAATTCGAGCTCAGACTTTAACTCCGCAGCAGCTCGTTGATCGAGGTCTTCGAGCGGGTCTTCTCGTCGACGCGCTTGACGATCACGGCGCAGTAGAGGTTCGGCCCCGGCGCGCCGTTGGCCATCGGCTTGCCCGGCATCGAACCCGCGACGACCACCGAATAGGGCGGTACTTCGCCGTAGGAGACCTCGCCGGTGGTCCGGTCGACGATCTTGGTGGACTTGCCGATGAAGACACCCATGCCGAGGACGGAGCCTTCGCGCACGATGCAGCCTTCGACCACTTCGGATCGCGCGCCGATGAAGCAGTCGTCCTCGATGATGGTCGGGCCTGCCTGCAGAGGCTCCAGGACGCCGCCGATGCCGACGCCGCCGGACAGGTGCACGTTCTTGCCGATCTGGGCGCAGGAGCCGACCGTCGCCCAGCCGTCGACCATCGAGCCCTCGTCCACATAGGCGCCGAGATTGACGAAGGACGGCATCAGGACGACGTTCCGCCCTATGAAGGAGCCGCGGCGCACGATCGAGCCGGGCACGGCGCGCAGGCCCGCCTCCCGGAAGCGGCTTTCGTCCCAGCCCTTGAACTTCGAGGGAACCTTGTCCCACCAGACCGCGCCGCCCGGCCCGCCCTCGATCAGCGACATGTCGTTCAGCCGGAAGGAGAGAAGTACGGCCTTCTTCAGCCACTGGTGAACAGTCCAGTTTCCGTCGCCGCCGCGGCTCGCCACCCGTGCTTCTCCGGAATCGAGCATTTCAAGCGCGGTTTCGACCGCATCGCGCACCTCGCCGGTGGTCGAAGGCGTCACGCTGTCGCGCTCGTCGAAAGCGCGTTCGATGGTCGATTCGAGAGCGGCGCGGTCGGGCGCGGTCATCGGCAGGCTCCGTTGGATATCTGGGAAACAGGCCGCTTGCCGGCCCTGTCGAAACTGGCGCGGACCCTAGTTGTTGCCTCTCAGAAGGTCAATCGAGGACCGCCGCGCGCATGTCATCCGACGAACATCGCAACAAGCATGGCTGGGACCCCTTCCCGAGCTCGCGCCGGGACCGCGAGGAGGCGGCCGGGCAATATGGCCAGACGCCGCAGACGCGATCGCCCACCTATCGGCTGGCTTTCGACGACGACGATTTCCTGACGCGCGAGGAAACGCGGGGCGTGCGCCTCCAGCTCGAGCTGATGAAGCCGGAGCTTGCCTTTCAGGAAGCCGGTATTCTTTCCACGGTCGTGCTGTTCGGCGGCGCGCGCATCCCGGCGCCCGGACAGGCGGCCTGGGCCGCGAAGAACGAGACCCAGCGCAAGAACCTGGAAGCGAATGCGCATTTCTACGACGAGGCGCGCCGTTTCGCCCAGATCGCGTCGCGGCATTCGGCGACATCGTCCGGCGGCAAGGAATTCGTCATCGTCACGGGCGGCGGACCCGGTGTGATGGAGGCCGGCAATCGCGGCGCGAACGACGTCGGTGCACCGTCGATCTCGCTCAACATCACCTTGCCCCACGAACAGGAGCCGAACCGCTACGCGACGCCGGAGCTGTGCTTCAACTTCCACTATTTCGCGGTCCGCAAGATGCATTTCCTCCTGCGGGCGAAGGCGATGGCGATCTTCCCCGGCGGCTTCGGGACGATGGACGAGTTGTTCGAGGCGCTGACGCTCATCCAGACGCGGCGGATGCAGAGAATTCCCGTCATCCTCTTCGGCGCGCGTTTCTGGAAGCGGGTTTTGAACCTGAACGTCCTGGCGGAAGAAGGCACGATCGCACCGGAAGATCTCGACCTGATCACCTTTACCGAGACCGCCGAGGATGGATGGGAGGCGATTGCCCGGTTCTATGGATTTGCGCCGGGCAAATAGGAGAGGGGGAGGCCCCAGCTCCTGGACCTTCATCCCGCCCTGTAACGAGCGGGATCTCCGATCGAGGCGAGCGCCAAAATCAGGCGCGTCGGATCAATCCGTCGGATTCTGCTCGGCCATGCGCTCGCGCAGCTCGGCGCAATGGTCGGTCAGGTCGCCACGGGGGGTGAAGATCGTGAAGTCGAAGGGCGCCGGCGCTTCGGAGCGCAGGCCGTAGTCCGACGGCTGCTCCTCGTTCTCCGCAACTTCCAGCATCTGAACCGAGATCGAACCCGACTGCGGATCCGTCTCGTTCAGGATCGACGGCACGGCCCGATCGTTCCGCACATGGCCCGAACCGGCGATGAGAACTGCCTTGTCGGTGGTTTCCGCCGCCTCGAGCATGGCCGCGGCAAGCGCTCCGTCCCGGGCGCGCTGCGCACCGACCATGGGCGCGATCGCAACGTCTGGCATCAGGCCGCAATGGGCCTGGCGGACGGTCTCGGCCATGGCGTCGAGAATCGCCGGATCGGCGGGGCGATCGAGCGACAGCCGCTCACGCTCGGCCCGTGACAGGCTTTCGAGGCCATCGCGCACGATGGCGCGGACGGCTTCGGCGTCCAGATTGCCTGGGCGAACGGCGATGCCTTCGCGCTTGGCCGTCTCGAACAATGGCCGGTACATGGAGTAATCCGGCCAGCCGCGCTCGGCCCATTCCAGTCGCTGGCCGAGCCCGTCCAGATCGACCGAATTGGCGCGTCCGGTTCCAAATCCCGCGACCGCTTCGCCGAGATTCTGCGGAATCATCTCGAAGACGAGCGACATGGTGACGCTGGCATCGGCGGCGAGATCGTCGACGATGTCTGCCTGCAGGCGATGATGATCCGGATTGTCGTGCGTCTCGCCCAGGAGGACGTAACGCGCAGCTTTCGCCGCGCCGATCAGCGACGCCGCGTCGGTCTGCCGCCCATCGCCGTGAAAGATGCCGCCGACCAGGGGGTTGTCAGCATAAAAGCGGGACTGCCAGGCCGGCTTTTCAGCATCGAGAAGCCGTGTTGCCAGCGGCGTTGTCTCGAAAGGCCGTTCGGCTGCGCCCATCTCGCTGGCCGCCTTGTTGCCGGCTTCTGCGACTCTCTTCAGAAGAGCGCTGGCGTTCTCTTTCGACGAAGTCTGGGGGAAGTCGTCTGCCGGAGCAAAACCGGCCGCAGAGGCCGGCATCGCATCCTGTTCGACGGCGACCGACGCGACGATCTGCCTGTCGATTGCGGGCAGATCGGCGAAAGGCTCGACCGTCGAGACGCGAACCTCTTCGAAATCGGCGTCGACATCCTTCTTGCGATAACCGAGCGAGACCCGATCGGAAGGGCGCGGGGGCACAAATTCTGCCTTTTCGGCCGCATCCGGTACGTCCTGTTCCGGCGTCGCGACAACGCCGTCGGCCACCGCATAGCCCAGACCTGCCAGGACGGTTACCACTGACGGGATCACCCAGTCGCGTCGTTTCAAAACGATTGCCCCCAGTCTTGCTTCCATGAGCGATCGAACCGATTCCCCAATCGATCCGCCCCCTTGTAGCCACCAAGCTGACGCCAGCTTGTGGCAAAACTATTGCAAAATGCCCTCATGGTCGAATTTTATCGCACGCGCTTCCATCGCGACAGCCTGGAGTAAGCCTCGGTCGCAGGCATCGTGGTGACGGCAGCGCGTCACGCCGGAATATCATCGGCGATTCTCTGCCAGTCATATTCGCATTGTCCAGGCGCATTCAGGCCGTCCAGGCCTGTCCGTAGCGTCTCGACATCCGCGTGGCATGATCGAAATTCCCCGTTCATCCGAGCCGGCGCGGCGAATTGACAATGCGGCAAAGCCTCGTTATCTGCGGCGCATCATCATTTGACGTGCCCGCGATGGCGCGTCGCCAACCTTGTGCGGCGGAACGGAAGGACCCGATCGTCGCGACGATCGATCCGGTGAAGTCATGAAGATCAAGAATTCCCTGAAAGCACTCAAGTCCCGTCACCGTGCGAACCGCATGGTTCGGCGCAAGGGCCGCATCTACATCATCAACAAGCAGGCGCCCCGCTTCAAGGCGCGCCAAGGCTGAAGCTTCGGCTTCGGACTGCCGTCGAGCAGTTTGCGCGAAACGCTTAAAAAACCTGTCGGGCGATCACCCTCCCCGGCAGGTTTTTTGCGTCTTGGCCTCACGTGAATGGTGAATTGACACCCTTCAGGCGATCGGGGAATCTCCTCCCCATGCGTATCGCGACATCCATGAGCCTCGCGCTCCTCATCAGCTTCGGAACCGTTGCCGCCGTCCCCGCGCAGGAAGCGGCACCTCCGGCCCCGGAACTCGCTCCGGATGTCGATGACGGCATGCCGGGCGACGACACGACGCCAGGCGACTCGCCGCCCATGGTGATCCCCGCCCCTGACGCAGAGCCCGAGACCTCCCCGGACGCTTTCGGCAGCGCTCCCTCCCCTGACGACGAGGCGATCGACGATTCGCCGATGGATCAGGCCCAGGAGGATGAGGAGGTCGATCGATCGAAGGAGACAAGAGCGGAGAGGATCGATCGGCTGTTTTCGGAATTGCGCCAGGAAGCCGACCCGCAGAAGGCGCGCCGCATCGCCTCGCGCATCGAGCGCACATGGCGGCGTTCCGGCAGCGCGACGATCGACCTTCTGATGCAGCGCGCCGCCAAAGCGATGTCCGAGAAGAAGAACGTCGCGGCTCTCGACCTGCTCGACCAGGCGCTCGTTCTCAAGCCGGACTATGCAGAGGCCTGGAACCGCCGGGCGACTCTGAACTTCGGCATGGATCGCTGGGGCAAATCGCTGGCCGATATCGAACAGACGCTCGCC
Source organism: Jiella marina (assembly GCF_024359545.1). Taxonomy (GTDB): domain Bacteria; phylum Pseudomonadota; class Alphaproteobacteria; order Rhizobiales; family Rhizobiaceae; genus Jiella. Next base: position 399,535 of record NZ_JAKQZG010000003.1, on the reverse strand, counting down.
CGCGAACCGCGCCACTGGGGGGCGCTGATGGGCCTTGCCATGATTCTGCAACGGCTCGACGAGGACCAGAAGGCGCTGGAGACCTACATGCGTGTCCTGGAGGTCTATCCGGCCCTCAAATCCGCCCAGGATGCGGTGGGCAAGCTCTCCGAGGAACTGACAGGTCCAGCCATCTGACGAGTGCTTTGTGGCGCCGCCGGCGGTTTCACGGAGAGGGCACCGGCGTGTGATCGCGCCTCAGACCGATCCGTGTCGGCCAACTCGAAGCCTCGGCTTCTCCCCCGTGCCGATTGCCCCTTTTGCCCCGCGAATACGATATGATTGCCGACGAACCAAAGCAGATGATAATTGCCAAGCTAAGCGCTCGTAATGTTTCGGCAACATTCGTTCAGGAACGTCTCCCCACCCTCATGGTTATCTTTGCGAAGTCACGCGGCAGAGGCGTGACCAGCAAGTAGATTATAAATTCCTGAGGAGGAAATCCGATGAAAAAGACGATTCTCGCGACCACGATGCTTGCATTCACTGCCGCACCTGCCTTTGCGCAATCGGATAACAACACGGACGCGGCGACGAATGAGACCGCGACCAACCAGTCCTCGTCGCAGTCCAGCATGTCCACCGAAGACATGGTGGCTTCGCAGAACAAAGTTCTGAGCGCGCTCAAGAGCGCCGGCTATTCCGACGCCGCGATCATGGATGCCGCCTATCTGGTCAGCGCGACCACGCCCGACGGCGAGCGCGTCATCATGATGATCGACACTCAGGGCCGCGTCATGGGCGCTTCCAGCCAGAATGGCGCAGCCGCCGCCGGATCGGGTGATGCCGCGAATTCGGGCAACTCCGACATGTCCGGTTCCAACAACTCGAATATGTCCGGTTCCGATGACTCGGACATGGAGGATAGCGACATGGACGACTCGGAGTCCTCGGCGCAGTAATTCCGCTACAGCTCTCAGGCGGTGCGCAAAGCGCATCACATAGAAAAGAACCCGGCCTCGGTGCTCCCGACGCCGGGTTTTTCTTGTGCCGTTTGGCGAAGGCAAAGCGCCGGGTGGGTGTCACCGCCGCACCCTATCCGCTCAAACCGCCGACAGCCCGTCCGAGCCGATATAGGCGATACGCAGCATGTTGGTCGCGCCGGGCGTGCGGAGCGGCACGCCTGCGGTGACGATGATGCGGTCGCCCGCCCGGCCGTACTTCTCCTCGACACTGATGCGGCAGGCCCGGTCGACCATGTCGTCGAGATCCTGTGCGTCTTCGGTGATGACGCAGTGCAGCCCCCAGACGAGCGACAGTCGCCGAGCCGTCTGCGTGACTGGACAAAGGGCGAGGATCGCGATCTGCGGCCGTTCGCGGGCCGTGCGCAGGCCCGTCGTACCCGTCGCGGTATAGGTGACGATCGCGGAAACGCCGAGTGTCTCGGCCATCTGCCGTGCCGCGAGCGAGACCGCGTCGGCCCCGGTCGCCTCCGGTTCGGGACGCTGGGCGAAGATGATGCCGGGATAGAGCGGGTCCTTCTCGACGCGCTGGGCGATGCGGTCCATCGTCGCCACCGCGTCGATCGGATATTGCCCTGCGGCCGATTCCGCCGACAGCATGATCGCGTCGGCGCCTTCATAGACGGCGATCGACACGTCGGAGACTTCAGCGCGGGTGGGCACCGGCGCCGAAATCATCGATTCCAGCATCTGGGTCGCCACGACCACGGGTTTGCCGGCCCGGCGACAGGCACGGGTGATGCGCTTCTGAATGCCGGGAACCGCTTCCAGCGGCAGTTCGACGCCCAGATCGCCGCGCGCGACCATGATCGCGTCGGACAGTTCGATGATCTCGTCGAGGCGATCCACGGCCTGCGGCTTTTCGACCTTGGCCAGCAGCCATGCCCGCCCGCGAGCGATCTTGCGCGCCTCGGCGAGGTCGTCCGGCCGCTGGATGAAGGACAGTGCCACCCAATCGACGTCGGCAGCGAGCACGGCGTCGAGATCGGCGCGATCCTTGTCGGTCAGCGCGCCCACCTGCAGGGTCGTGTCGGGCAGGCTGACGCCCTTGCGGTCGGAAATCGTGTCGCCGGCGACGACCTTGCACTCGATCCGCGTCTTGTCGGTCGCCACGCATTCGAGCTGCAGTCGCCCGTCATCGATCAGGAGACGGTGACCGACTTCGACCGCTTCGAGGATTTCGGGATGCGGCAGGTACACGCGCTCCGCATTGCCGGGTTCGGGATTGTCGTCGAGGGTGAAGGTCTGGCCGATCTTGAGCGAGACCTTGCCTTCCGCGAAACGGCCGACCCTGAGCTTCGGTCCCTGCAGATCGGCGAGGATCCCGATCGGACGGCCGACATCCGCCTCGACCTTGCGGATCCGCGCGACAAGCGTGCGCATCAGGTCGTGATCGGCATGGCTCATATTGATCCGGAAGACATCCGCGCCCGCCTCGTGCAGGCTCCGGATCATCTCTTCCGACGAGGAGGCCGGCCCCAACGTCGCCAGGATCTTGACCCTGCGATTTCGCTTCATTCTGTCCCCGATTCCGTCCGTGGTGCTTCGGTCAGCTGGACCATCCAACTTGCCTGTTCGCCCGTGTCGTATTCACGAAAGCCCATGCGCTGATAGCCGCGCTTCAGGCATTCCTCGACACCGGTGATCTTGAATTCGTTCTCCGCGATGCAGAGGTTGATCGGCCCGGCCCAGCGGCTGCGGCCATCCGCGTCCTCGGCATAAAGATAGTAAAATCGGGAGGACAGCGGCCCTTCGATGATCGACTTGCAGGTCGTCGCCGGGATGCGCCACCAGCCTTCCGTCGTCCAGCCCGCCTCGGCGCGATAGCCGATCGCGACCCCGACCAGCGACTGGGTGCCGTTACAGACCCGGAAATCGGCCTTCGCCGATGTCGCCGACAACATCGGCATCACGACCATTGCCGCGGCGATGGCCAGCGCGCGACCCACCCAAAGCTTCGTTCTCCTCGAACCGCTGAACTTCATTTGGCCGTTCCCGATAGTATCCCGAACATCGATCCTCAGTTCCGTAGTCTTCGCACAGCTTCGAATCGAGTCAACGAGCACCCGGCGTATCGCATGAGGCGTCGTTCATTTGCGTGACACCCGCGGCTTCGCGTTTCGGGCGGGCGATGAAGATTCCAACAAGGATCAGACAACCACCGAGAACTTGCGAGAGGCCGACCGCCTCCCCTGCGAATATCCACCCGAACAACGCGGCCGCGACAGCTTCCACGAAAATGACGAGGGAAGAGAAGGAGGCCGATAACACACCGAGCGCAACTGATAGAAGCCCCTGCCCGCCCGCATGGCTGACAAGGCCGAGCGCCGCGAGATTGAGCGCGCCGGACGTCGTGTCGGGCAGGAGCGCATTGCCGGAGAGAATTGCGGCCACGAACAGAACGGCCGCGGTGACGATCGTCAGGAAAAAGGTCGTGGTGCCGGCGCTGAGGCCGCGGCGGGCCTCCCGCACCGCGAGGAAATAGAGACCGAAGAAGAGCGAGGTCGTCAGCCCGTAGGCATCCCCCAGCATCGTCCCTCCGCCCCACCCCGAATGCAGGACCAGAAGCGCCGCCCCCGGCAGGCACAGTGCCAAGCCCTTGAGCGTGCGCCGCGAGACCGCCTCGCCGATCGTCAGGCGCGACAGGAGCGCCACCCAGATCGGCGCAAGACAGGCGAAGAAGGTCGCATTGGCGATCGAGGTGTGGACGATCGCCAGATGCCAGAAGATCAGGTCGCCGGCAAAGAATGCCCCCGCCAGGAAGACGGCCTTCGGATTGATCCGTGGCGACGCGACTTCCCGTCGGTCGCGTCGCAAACGTCTCTGGCGTCGCATCTCGAAGGCGGCCCAAAGAAAGAGCAGCGGGAGCGAGCCGAAGGCGCGCCAGAAGGCGCTGGCGAACGGTCCGACCTCTGCGTTGCGCACGAAGACCGGCGAAATCGCCATGGCCATCGCGCCCAGCACGAGAAGCGCCAGCGCCGTGCCGGCCGAAATTGCCACGACAGCCGCGCCGGGCGCAGAGGCTTGCGGCGTCGACAGCGCGACATCAACGCGGCAGGTTAGGCCTTCGGAAGGCTCGGCGGACACGACAAACCCATGTGGGAGAAGATCTTCTCCTTGAAGCCATAGGCGCAAACACGGAACGGCGCAAAGTCTTCCTCGCCGCAGGACAAACGCGCAGCCAAGGACATGGCGGCCACGATCCGGGCTTGATGCAGCGCCCGAGCGGTTCGATATCCGCCCTGAGACCAAACGAGCCAGGAGAGCGAAGACCCATGACGAACATCAGCGACGAACAGCGCCAGGCTCTCGAGGCCGCGGCATTTCGCCGGCTGCGCGACCATTTGCGCGAGCGCACGGACGTTCAGAACATCGATCTGATGAATATGGCCGGCTTCTGCCGCAACTGCCTGTCCAACTGGTATCGCGAGGCGGCCGAGAACGAAGGGATCGACCTCCAAAAAGAAGAAGCGCGGGAGATCGTCTACGGCATGCCCTATCAAGAATGGCGCGAGAAATACCAGCGTGAGGCCTCACCGCAGGCCCAGGCAGCCTTCGCCGATGCCAATCCCGGTGGCAAGACGGGCCATTGAGGACGATACGGCCAGGCCTCGGCGAGGACGGATCGGCGATCGCTCCGGGGCCTCACCATGGTAACGAAAGCCTTACGAAAGACCGTTAAATCCGAGGACGGCAACCCCGGAACGCCGCAAGCCTGAATGAGGGCCCAGCGGCGCTCCGGACCCTTGATCTGGCGCAGATCCCGAAAGCGAAGCGATGTCGCCGCATTCGGAGAATGCCCTTGGACGGAGTTTTCAAAGAATGTCTGACGTGAACGGTGTCGCGCAGGACCAGCTGCGTTCCTTCGTCGAGCGCATCGAGCGCCTTGAGGAAGAAAAGAAGACGATTTCCGATGACATCAAGGACGTCTACGCCGAAGCCAAGGGCAACGGCTTCGACACCAAGGTGCTGCGCAAGGTGATCAGCCTGCGCAAGCAGGATCAGAACGAGCGCCAGGAGCAGGAGGCGATTCTCGACCTCTATTTGCAGGCGCTCGGCATGGGGCCGAGCCTCCAGACCGACTGACCGGCTCCAGCCGCGTTTATAAAAAAAGGCCGGTCTATCGCCGGCCTTTTTTCGTTTTTGTCGTGTCGCGGGCCACCGGACGCCGGATTGCGCCCCGCCGGTCCCGCGAAGCGCGGGCCAAGACGAAGTCTAACCGAGGACCGAGCGCGCTGCGTCCACCGACGCTTCGACCACGCGATCGGCTTCCGCCTTGGTCAGGCAGAAGGGCGGCGCGAAGCCGAGGATGTCGCCCTGCGGCATGGCGCGGCCCAACACGCCACGTTCGGCGAGCGCGGCCGCGATCCGCGGGCCCACCTTTTCCTCCGCCTCGAAGAACACCCGATCGTCCCGGTCCCGCACGAATTCGACGGCGGCAAGCAGACCGTCGCCGCGGACCTCGCCGACATGGGGCTGATTGGAAAACGCTTCGTGGAGATTGGCGCGGAAATAGGTGCCGACCTCGCGCACGTTCGAAATGAGATCGAGTTTGTCGATCAGTTCGAGATTGGCGACGCCCGCCGCAGCGCAGAGCGGATGGGCGGAATAGGTCCAGCCATGGCCGAGCGAGCCGAACGTGTCCGAGCCCTCGACCAGAACATCCCACATGCTCTTCGCGACGATCGTGCCCGACAGCGGGGTGTAGGCGGAGGTGAGCCCCTTGGCGATGGTGATCAGGTCGGGCTTCATGCCGTAGTGCTCGGACCCGAACATCGAACCGAGGCGGCCGAATCCGGTCACCACCTCGTCGGCGACGAGCAGGATGTCGTATTTCTTGAGAACCGCCTGGATCTTCTCCCAATAGGTCGCAGGCGGCGGCACGATCCCGCCGGTGCCGAGAATCGGCTCGCCGATGAAGGCGGCGACCGTCTCAGGCCCCTCCTCCAAGATCATCTCTTCCAGCTTCTCCGCGCACCAGGTCGCAAACTCCTCCTCGCTCTGGTCGCGATTCGGACGGCGGAAATAATAGGGCGCCTCGGTGTGAAGGATCGGCGCGCGCGGCAGGTCGAACTGATCGTGGAAGAGCTTCAGCCCGGTCAGCGACCCGGTCATCACGCCCGAACCGTGATAGCCGCGCCAGCGCGAGATGATCTTCTTCTTCTCCGGCCGGCCGCGGACGTTGTTGTAGTACCAGATGAGCTTGATGTTGGTCTCGTTGGCGTCCGAGCCCGACAGTCCGAAATAGACGCGGCTCATGTGATCCGGCGCCCGGTCGACGATCATCTTGGCAAGCTGGATCGACGGCTCGGAGCCGTGCCCGACATAGGCGTGGTAGTACGGCAGCTTGCGGGCCTGGTCGGCGATCGCCTCGGCGATCTCCTGGCGGCCATAGCCGACATTCACGCAATACAATCCGGCAAAGGCGTCCAGGCTTTCGCGGCCATCCCGGTCGACGATGGTCGAGCCGCTTCCACCCGTCACGATCCGCGCCGGCGATTCGCCGCGCGCGTGGGTCCCCATATGGGTCGAGGGATGGAAGAAATGGTCGCGGTCGAACGCGTTGAGTTCGTTGTTCGTGTCCAGCATGTCGGAGCCTGTTCGGAAGAGCGTGAGTTTCGGCCCGGCCCTGCGAAAGCGGGCGGCGAATGTCAGGGATTGGGTGCAGTCTATCGATTCCAGGCCCGAATTGCCGGCTGTTTATCCGGCCTCGAACCGAGAAAGCCTCTCCCGATCGCAGCACTTGGCGAAGCATCGTCGCTGCCGCTGCGACCGCCCGAATTCCGGGCGGCATCCTGAATGACCGATCGGGACTTCAGCGGGTCTCCGCGATCATGTCGATCGGGATGACGGATTTCTTCGTCGCCTTGATCGCCGGGTAGCTGAAGTAACGCTTCACCCCGGCCCCGCCGTTCAGCAGGCGCTCGATGATTTCCTGAAAGGTCGACAGATCGCGGGTGACGAACTTGCAGAGATAGTCGTAGCCGCCGGAGATCGACCAGCACTCCACCACTTCCGGGGTCGAATCGATGGCCGCCTCGAAAGCCGTGAAATCCTCCGCCCGATGGCTCTCGATCTCGATCATCACGAAGATGACCGTCATCGGACCATAGACGCTGTCGGCGATCTTCGCGCTGTATCCCTCGATGGCCCCGGTCTCCTCGAGCCGGTGCAGGCGTTCCCAGCAGGGCGTGGGCGAGAGGTTCACCCGCTCCGCCAGTGCAGCCTTGGAGATACGACCTTCCGATTGAAGGATCGAGAGAATCTTGATGTCGCGATCGTCGAGTTTGATGCGCCCTGGTGCCATTGCGGCTCCCCGATAAGTCGGCAGAACCGATTCAATAGACCGGCGCCGGCGCATTCGTCCACCACCGATCGGGCGCGTCGTCAACCGCGGTCGGTCGCGGAGAGACGATGGAGCGTCGCTCATCGCACCACCAGGCAGGGAATGTCGGCGAGCGAGGCGACCTTGTGGGAGACGGAGCCGAGGAGGAATCCCTCGACGTCGCCATTGCCGCGAGCCCCGAGTACGATGAGGTCCGCCTTGTGATCCTTGGCGAACTCGACGATGGCGCGCGAGGGGTTTCCGCGCTTCGCATAGGCATGGGCGTCCGCGACGCCCGCGCTCAGGGCGCGGTCCTTGGCGGTGGCCGCAATCTCGCTCGCATAGGCCTTCAAGGCATCGTCCGGCCGGTCGGGCGTCCGCGCCCGGACCATGGACAGCGAGGCTTCAAGCGGCGAGTGGTGGCGATAGACGCAAAGCGTCATCAGCTCGGCGCCGAAGGTCTTCGCAAGGCCGATGGCGGTATCGAGAGCCCGTGTCGCCATTTTCGAGCCGTCGACGGGCACGAGTATCCTCTTGTACATCGAAATCCCCCTTCAAACTCCCGATGGACTTTCCAGCCGGATCAACGGAACGCCAGATCCCGCAGGAACAGCGCGATTTGCGGGAAGACGATCAGGGCCGCGCTGATCGCCAAAAGGATGACGACGAAGGGCGGCGTTCCGCGGATCACCTCGATATACGGCCGCTTGAAGATCGCGATCGCCGTGAAGATGTCGCAGCCGAAGGGTGGCGTGGCGGAGCCGATCGCCACCTGCAGCGTGATGATCGTGCCGACCAGCACCGGGTCGATGCCGAGCCCGTCGACCAGCGGCGTGAAGATCGGCACCAGAACTAGGATGACGACGATCGGATCGACGAACATGCAACCGACGAAGAAGGCGATCGAGATCGCAATCAGCACCGTGTAGGGTCCGGCTTCCGCCAGACCGAGAGCGCCCAGGATCATCTGCGGGATCTGTTCGAAGGAGATCACCCAGGAAAACGCCGCGCCGGCCGCGACGAGGATGAAGACGACCGCCGTGATCAGGCCTGTGGATTTGGCGATCTCGAAAATGTCCGAGAGCTTCAGCGACCGGAAGATCAGCATTTCGAGGACGAGCGCATAGCCGACGCAGACCGAGGCCGCCTCGGTCGGGCTGAAGATGCCGCCATAGATGCCGCCGACGACGATCGCGGGAAAGCCGAGCGGCCAGATCGCGCCAAGAACCGCCCGGCCGCGCTCGTTCCACGAGGATTTCGGCTCGGTCGGAATGTCGTTCATCCGGGCGTAGATGTAGGCGTAGATCGAGAACGCGATGAGGATCAGGATCCCGGGCCCGACACCGGCGATGAAGAGCTCCGAGATCGAGGTGCCGGAGATCACGCCGTAGATGATCATCGCGATCGAGGGCGGAATCAGCATGGCGATGTCGGAGGAATTGACGATCAGCGCCAGCGTGAAACTGTCCTTGTAGCCCGACTGCAGCATGCGCGGCCTGAGCGGCCCGCCGATCGCGACGACCGTCGCCTGGGTCGAGCCGGACACGGCGCCGAACAGCGTGCAACTCGCGGCCGTCGCGACACCGAGCCCGCCGCGCACATGGCCGACGAAGCGCATCACCATGTCGATCAGCCGGTCGGCGGACTGACCCTTGGTGATGATGTCGGCGGCCAGGATGAACATCGGCACAGCGATGAGTGCCGCCGGGCGGATGCCGGCCAGCATCTGCTGGATCATGATGTCGGCGGGGATCGGCAGATAGAAGAAAAACGCGATCAGCGTCGCCGCGATCAGCGGGACCATCATCGGAAAGCCGAGAAGGAGAAGCACCACCATGGTGACGATCATTGCGGTTGCCATGGTGTCACCTCCCCTGGCGCGAGACGAAGAACGAGCGAAGAGCCGTCATAGCTGGGTCTCCGTATCCTCGTAGCTGTCGATGACGGAGACCGAGAGATAGACGTCGGGCCGGGTGAGATTGGCGACGGCGGTCAGGACATACTGGATGCCGGTGATGACGAAGCCGATCGGCAGCCAGATCAGCGTGAGGAAGACGGGGATGCGCGTCACCGGGGCGATGCGGCCGGTATTGTAGACGCTCAGCACATAGAGAAGCGAATACCAGGCGAGCACGAACATGGCCGCACCCGTGATCAGCGCGATGACGATCATCAGTGTCTTGCGCGCCTTGTCGGGCAGTTCGTCGTAAATTGCCGACATGCGGATGTGGCGCCCATGGCGCGCGGCAAAGCCGATGCCGGCGAAGGTCACGAGAATGACGAGAAACTGGTTGAGTTCTTCGGAGAAGTACAGGCTCTGCCCGAAGACGAAGCGGCCGATGACGTTGGCGACGGAATTGACCGCCATGATCAGGATACCGGCCGTCAGCACCACCGCTTCGAAGATCGCGACGGCGCGGTCGAGCCAGCCGAGGGGGCGGAGCGCTCCGGTAAAGGCCAGCGGCCTGGCGCTCGCCGGCGCATCCGTCGTCACGCTGGTCTCGGAGGAGGCCTGAGACGGATTGTCGGCATTGGGATTTCGACCGGAAACTTCGGACTTGTTCATCGCCACCCCATCGCTGTGTCGCCCTGGTGAGGGCGGAGTGTCGGGCCGCCGCAAGGGCGACCCGGCATGGCTATCGACGGCAACGAAGCGGCGCCGCGCTCACGGGCGCCGGCCTTCTCCCGTCGTGGACGCCGGATTGTGGCGGCCGGTACGGCGACCGGCCGAAGCATCCCGGCGCAGCAAGCAGGAGATCAGTTGCTGCTGGTCTCGCCCGAATCTTCCATGTCGGAAGAGGATTCGGAAGCCTCCGTCGTTTCGCCGTCGGAGCCGCCGCCGACACGTGCCTTCGAAGCTTCGATATCCTCCTCGAAGCCTTCGAGAACGGCCTGGCCGCTGTCGCCGGTCATCTCGACATATTTCTGCCGGACCTGCTCGGCCGCCTGGCGGAACGGCTCGCGCTGCTCGTCGGTCAGGCGCGTCACCGTGATCGAGGGCTTGGCTTCCTGGATCTTGGCGAGCGCCTCCTCCTCGAGGCCCTTCTGATAGTCGATGATGTAGTCATAGGCCTGATCCGCGGCCTCCTGCACCAACGTCTTGTCCTCTTCGGACAGCCCCTCATAGAAGGAGAGATTCGCAGCGACAGCCGTGGTGAAGGTGTTGTGGCCCGTGAAGGTGATGTAGTCCGTCACCTCGTACATCTTCGTCGATTCGACGAAGAACATCGGGTTTTCCTGGCCCTGGATCATGTTGAGCTGGAGCGCGCCGAACACCTCGCCCCAGGGCAGCGGCGTCGCCGTGGCGCCGAAGGCGTTGTAGGTCTCGACCAGAAGCGGCGTGGTCATGACGCGGAACTTCACCCCGCCGAGATCCTCAGGGCTTTCCACCGGCTCCTTGGTGGTCATCACCACCTCGCCCTCGGGGAACATATCGATCAGCTTGAGCTGCTGGTTCTCGTAGAGCGCCGCCAGATCCTCGTTGATCGTGTCGGACGTCTCGTAGAAGTCGGCGAGGACTTCCGGGTCTTCCGGCAGCGTGTAGGGAAGCAGGAAGACCTGCAGTTCCGGGATCAGGCTGCCGGTGAAGCCGGGGGACAGATCCACGAACTGGATCGCGCCCATCTGGGCGAGTTCGGTCGTGTCGGCGGATTCACCCAGCGTGCCGAACGGAAAGATCGAGACCGTGTGGTCGGAATTCGCCTCGACATATTCCTTGAACTTGGTCGCGTAGACGCCCTGGACCTCGTCGATCGCTTCCTCGATCGCGTATTTCCATTCGGCCGCGGAGGCTGCACCGGCCGAAAGGGCCATCACGGCCGTCGTGGCCAGCGCCGTCGAGAGAATCCGTTTGCGCGTGGTTCCAAAAATGCCAGTCATTTCTTCTGCTCCCTGATGCGTCGGATTGGAATTTCGCCTTTTGAATCATGGCGTCTCGTCGGATCCCGCAGTCGTGGCGCCTCATCCCGCCAAGCAGGATAAGAGGGTTTTTCGAAGCGAAAACGAGCCGTCGAGAAGTAGACTGCGAAATTGACCCAGCTGGCGATCCGCTGCTGCAAGTCTTCATCGACCAATGCGCGAAAGAACCCGGCGGAGGAACTCCACGGATCCGGCGCTACGACATGAGAGGATCGCAGATCGTGCAATGGCAGCGGTCTTCGGCTTTCGGTCAATACGCATTCGACATTGTTGTAATGCTTGCGCAGGGCGGGTCGACTGTCGAGCGAGCAATCTCCCATTTGCTGCGCGGTGGGCAGACGAATGGTCTGCCGCGGCCGTGAATTTCAAACGGAACGCCGTTTTGTTGCGCATGCCTGTTTTGTGCTCACATGGTAGAGCGTTCAGACGCCATGCTGACGGCGGCCCGATCCCGGAAAGGCCTGCTGCCTGGCGTATCCTCGCTGCAGTTCCTGGTAGGGAGAAGCCAGGCGTGTTCACAGAGCAGTCCTATCCGAGAGATCGACTGTCCTTCGACGGGCCTCGCCCTGCGCGGGTCGGTCTCGTCGCGCTTGCGACCGATCTGACGAGCGAGGCGGACCATGCGCGCCTCCTGGTCCGCCCCGGTCTCGAGCTCTTCGTCTCCCGGATCGCCAACGCCAATCCGGTGACACCCGACAATCTGCGTGCCATGGCGCCACGGCTCAGTGCGGCCACGGATCTGCTGCTGCCTGGAGCGGAGATCGACGCCGTGATCTTCTCCTGCACCTCCGCCTCCGTTCTGATCGGCGACGGGCCCGTCGAAGCGGCGATCCATGCTGCTCGGCCGGAGGCCGCGGCCATCACGCCCCCGAAAGCCGCGGTCTCCGGATTTCATGCCCTCGGCGTCACACGCATCAGTATGCTGACACCCTATACGTTCGAAGTGAGCCGGCCGATGGCCGCCTATTTCGAGCGAAACGGGCTGGCGGTCGATCGCCTGACGGCGCTGGAACTCGACGACGACATCGTCATGGCGCAGCTTTCCAGCGAGGCGATTGTCGAAGCCGCCGAGGCTGCGATCACGCCCGACGCAGAGGCTTTGTTCATCTCCTGCACCGCCGTGCGTTCCGTCGCCGTCATCGACAGGATCGAAGCGGCCATCGGTCGTCCGGTCGTCACCAGCAACCAGGCTGCGGCCTGGGCCTGTCTGGAAGCGCTCGGCCTCCCGGGCGGGACAAGAGCCGCGGGACGGCTGATGCGGGGCGAGACACACAAGGCAGCCGCGCTGGAAGAACCGCTGCCATGACCACCGTCACGCTCGCCGAGATCGAGGCTGCCGCGGACCGGATCGCCGGCCATGTCCGCCGCACCGACATGGACCTGTCGACCTCCTTGAGCGAGCGGGCCGGCGCGCCCGTTCATCTGAAGCACGAACACCGCCAGATCACCGGCGCATTCAAGCTGCGCGGCGCGACGAACGCGCTTCTGACACTGCCGGATGATGCCCGCGCCCGAGGCGTCGCCTGCACCTCGACGGGAAACCACGGCCGCGGCCTCGCCCATGCGGCTTCGGCGCTCGGCATGCGCTGCGTCGTTTGCATGTCGAAGCTGGTGCCCCAGAACAAGCTCGACGCGATCGCCGCGCTCGGCGCCGAAGTGCGCATCATCGGCAAGTCCCAGGACGAGGCGCAGATCGAGGTCGACCGCCTCGTCGAAGAAGAGGGCCTGACCGACATCCCACCCTTCGACCGGGCGGAGATCATTGCCGGACAGGGCACGATCGGGCTCGAAATCGTCGAGGCGCTGCCGGAGCTCGAGACGGTGCTGGTGCCGCTTTCGGGCGGCGGGCTGATCGCCGGCATCGCGGCGGCGGTGAAGGGGCGGCGGCCGCAGGCGCGCATCATCGGGATCTCCATGGAACGCGGCGCCGCCATGAAAGCGAGCCTTGATGCCGGCGGGCCGGTCGAGGTGGAGGAGCTTGCGACGCTGGCCGACTCGCTCGGCGGCGGGATCGGGCTCGACAATCGCTACACGTTTGAGATGGTCCGGACACTGGTCGACGAGGTCGTCCTGCTCGGCGAGGCCGAGATCGCAGCCGGCATCCGCCATGTCTATTTCGAAGAGCGGGAAGTGGTCGAAGGGGCGGCCGCCGTCGGCGTCGCTGCCATCCTCGCCGGCAAGGTCAAACCGACCGGTCCTACGATCGCGCTGCTTTCGGGGCGCAACATCGCGATGGATCTTCACCGTCGCATCGTGAATGGCGCAAATTCGCTGGAGGAGGCTCGCTGATGCCGGACATCACCATCGTCACCGAAGCCGATTTGCGAAAGACCATCACGCTCGACCACGAAATCGTCGACACGATCGAGGCGGCCTTCGTCGCGCTTGCGACGAAACCCGTCGCGATGCCGCCGATCATGCGCCTCGACATCCCCGAACATCGCGGCGAAGTCGACGTGAAAAGCGCGTATGTGCCTGGCTTTTCGGGCTTCGCCATCAAGGTCAGCCCCGGTTTCTTCGACAATCCGAAGCTGGGACTCCCCAGCGTCAACGGGCTGATGATGCTTCTCTCCTCGACGACCGGTCTCGTCGAGGCGCTGTTTCTCGACAATGGCTACCTGACGGACGTTCGAACCGCCGCCGCCGGCGCGGTCGCCGCGCGACATCTGGCCCGCGAAGATGCGTCCGTCGCGGCAATCCTCGGCGCCGGCGTCCAGGCGAAGCTCCAGCTCGAAGCACTCACGCTCGTCCGCCCGATCCGCGAGGCGCGCATCTGGGCCCGCAACGCTGAGAAGGCCTCGGCCTGCGCGCGCGATCTTTCGGAGCGTCTCGGCATCAAGGTCGAAGCCATGCCCGGGCCGGATGCCAAGGAGGCCGTCACCGGCGCCGACGTGATCGTGACGACGACGCCAGCCGAACTACCGATCCTGCGCGCGGACTGGCTGGAGCCCGGACAGCACGTCACGGCCATGGGCTCGGACGCCGAGCACAAGAACGAGGTGGAGCCGGCCGCGATCGCACGCGCCGACCTCTATGTCGCCGACAGCCTCGCCCAGACCCGGCGTCTCGGCGAGTTGCACCACGCCATCGCCGCCGGCATCGCAGCCGACGATCAGTCTTTCGCGGAACTCGGAGCGATCGCCGCTGGAACGCTTGCCGGGCGGTCATCCGAGGGACAGATCACCCTCTGCGACCTCACCGGAACCGGGGTCCAGGATACCGCAATCGCCACCCTCGCCTTTTCCCGCGTCGCTAGAGCCGGCAGCGGCACGAAATTTTCGACCTGAACCAGAAACGAACGCCCCATGTCAGAACCGACCCTGCGATTCTCCCGAGACGAATATGCCGAGCGCCTGAAAAAGACCCGCGCCGCGATGGCGAAGGCCGGCGTCGAGCTTCTCTACGTCTCCGATCCCTCCAACATGGCCTGGCTGACGGGCTATGACGGCTGGTCCTTTTACGTCCATCAGGGCGTTCTGGTAGGACCGCAAGGCGAGCCCGTCTGGTTCGGGCGGGCCATGGATGCCCATGGGGCGAAGCGCACCGCCTATCTCGCCCCTGACAACATCGTCGGCTATCCCGACCACTACGTGCAGTCCACCGAGCGCCATCCGATGGACTACCTGGCGACGGTGATCGCCGAGCGGGGCTGGGACAAGCTCACCATCGGCGTCGAGATGGACAATTACTGGTTCTCCGCCGCTGCCTTCCAGTCGCTCAAGACCCACCTGCCGAACGCGCGCTTCGTCGATGCCACCGCGCTCGTGAACTGGCAGCGGGCGGTGAAGAGCGCCACCGAACTCGACTACATGCGCATTGCCGGGCGGATCGTGACGAAGATGCACGAGCGCATCGCCGAGGTGATGGAGCCCGGCATGCGCAAATGCGATCTCGTCGCAGAGATCTACGACGTCGGCATCCGCGGCGTGGATGGCCATGGCGGTGACTATCCGGCGATCGTGCCGATGCTGCCCTCCGGCCCGGACGCGGTGGCCCCGCATCTCACCTGGGACGACAAGCCGCTGAAGAAGGGCGAAGGCACCTTCTTCGAGATCGCCGGCACCTATCATCGCTATCACTGCCCGCTGTCGCGCACGGTCTTCCTCGGCACGCCGCCGCAGATCTTCATCGATGCCGAAAAGGCGACGCTCGAAGGCATGGAGGCGGGCCTCGAAGCCGCCAAACCCGGTAACACCTGCGAGGACATCGCCAACGCCTATTTCGCCGTGCTGAAGCGCCACGGCATCGTCAAGGACAGCCGCACCGGCTATCCGATCGGCCTGTCCTATCCGCCGGACTGGGGCGAGCGGACCATGAGCCTTCGCCCGGGCGACAAGACCGTGCTCGAGCCCGGCATGACCTTCCACTTCATGACGGCGCTCTGGCTGGAGGATATGGGCCTGGAGATCACCGAGAGCCTCGCCATCACCGACACCGGCTACGAACTCCTTGCCAATGTGCCCCGCAAGCTCGTCGTGAAGGACTGAGGTTTCGATGGAGATGGAGCTTCCCCCCTCCCCGATCTTCGCCACGATCGACTACGATCGCGAAGGCAAGCAGCACGGCTTCCTGCGCCTGCCCTACAGCCGCGACGATTCCGCCTGGGGCTCGATCCTCACCCCCATCACTATCGTGAAGGATGGCGATGGCCCGACGGCGCTTCTGACTGGCGGCAATCACGGTGACGAATATGAAGGGCCGATCGCCCTGTTCGATCTCGCGCGTTGGCTGACGCCGGAGGCGGTCTCGGGCCGGGTGATCATCGTGCCGGCGCTGAACTATCCGGCCTTTCGCGCCGGCACCCGCACCTCGCCGATCGACAAGGGCAATCTCAACCGCTCCTTCCCCGGTCGCCCCTTCGGCGGCCCGACGGAGAAGATCGCCGACTACGTCACCCGCGTGCTCCTGCCGATGGCGGACGTCGTGCTGGACTTCCATTCGGGCGGCAAGACCCTCGACTTCCTGCCCTTCGCGGCTGCGCACATTCTGGACAACAAGGCCCAGGAGGTCGCCTGTTTCGCCGCCGTCCGGGCGTTTGGCGCGCCCTATTCGGTCAAGATGCTGGAGATCGACGCGGTCGGCATGTTCGATACGACGGCCGAGGAGATGGGCAAGGTCTTCGTCACGACGGAACTCGGCGGTGGCGGCTCGACCACGGCGCGGCTCGCGGAGATCGCCAAACGCGGCGTGCGCAACGTGCTCTGTCACGCCGGCATCCTCAAGGGCGAAGTCGAAGAGCGCCCGACCCGCTGGCTCGACATGCCGGACGACCGTTGCTTCACCTTCTCCGAGATCGACGGCATGATCGAGCCTCTGATCGATCTCGGCGATCCGGTGGTGAAGGGCCAGCCGATTGCCCGCGCCTGGCCGATAGACCGGACAGGGTCCGAGCCTTACGAGTTCTGGGCCAAGATGGACGGCGTCCTCGCCGCCCGACACTTCCCTGGTCTCGTCAAGGCCGGCGACTGCATCGCCGTCCTCGGCGTCCTCGACTGATTCCACTTCGGCGTTGTCATTTCCGGCCATCCTCGAAATGCCCGAAGCCGACAGGTCGGGCGGGCCTTCGACCCGCCCGTCGGCCTTTACCGGTTGACGATTTCCGGCCCCATCAGGGCGTTCGGAACCACCGTCGACAGGAACGGCACATAGGTGATGATGATCAGGAAGACGAAGAGCACGGCCACGAAAGGTGCCGCGGCCTTCACGACCCTGACCAGACTCATGCCCGTGATGCCGGAGGTCACGAAGAGGTTGAGACCGATCGGCGGCGTGATCATGCCGATCTCCATGTTCACCACCATGATGATGCCGAGATGGATCGGGTCGATGCCCAGCTCCATCGCGATCGGAAACACCACCGGGGCGACGATCAGGAGGAGACCGGAAGGCTCCATGAACTGACCGCCGATCAGGAGGAGGACGTTCACCGCGATCAGGAAGGTGAACCAGTTGAAGCCGTAGTCCAGCATCAGATCGGTGATCGCATCCGGGATCCGCTCGGCGGTCAGCGTGTGGGCGAACAGCAGCGCGTTGACGATGATGAACATCAGCATCACCGTCGTCTTGGATGCGTCCACCATCACCTTGCGCGTATCGTCATGGACCAGCGCCGGGAAAAAGCCCTTGCCCATGGCCGCCAGATTGCGCCCCCAGACCGGCAGGCCGGCGCCGAGCGTTCCCGGGATCGCGCTCATCCCGCCCGTCCCGCGCCAGAGCGGATAGGCGATCAGGATGAAGACGACGCCCACCAGGCCGACGATCGCCCTGAAACCGATCGTGGTCTCTCCGGCTTCACCCATGGCGAAGAAGGAGAGGATCAGCCAGACGAAGAAGAAAGCGACGGCATAGACCATGGCCTTGAAGCCGACGCGCTCGCGCGGGTCGCGGTCCTCACCGATCCAGGGAATTCCGGCGAGCGGGCCCATGTCGCGATAGATGAAGAGCGCGACGAAGCCGGAGTACACAGCCGCGACGGCCGCCGCCTCGGTCGGCGTGAAGACACCGCCATAGATGCCGCCGAGGATGATGACGATCAGGAAGACGCCCCAGCCGGCTTCCTTGCCGCCCTCGAGGATCTCGTGAAAGCCTTTCCATTCTTCCGCCGGCAGGTTCTTGCGCCTTGCCTGAACGTAGATGGCGATCATCAGCATCAGGCCGGCGAGAATGCCGGGGATGATGCCGGCGAGGAACATGCGCCCGACCGAGACGTTCACTGCGGCCGCATAGACGACCATGACGATCGACGGCGGAATGAGGATGCCGAGCGTGCCGGCATTGGCGATGATGCCGGCGGCGAACTCCTTCGAATAGCCGACCTGGCGCATGCCGGCGATGGCGATCGTGCCGATGGCGACGACCGTTGCCGGCGAGGAGCCCGACAGGGCCGCAAACAGCATGCAGGCGAGCACCGAAGCCATGGCGAGGCCACCGCGGAAATGCCCGATCGTGGCAATGGCGAGCCGGATGATGCGCTTGGCGACACCGCCCGTCGACATGAAGGCCGAAGCCAGGATGAAGAAGGGGATCGCGAGCAGCGTGTAGTTCTGGCTGGCGGTGAAGAGCTGCAGGGCGACCGAACTCATCGAGTCGCCGGAGAACAGCGCGATCGTCAGAACCGAGGCGAGACCGAGGGAAATCGCGACGGGGACGCCGAGAAACAGCAGTCCGAAGACGAGAATGAAGAGAAAACCCGTTTCCATGACCCGCTCAGTCCTTCAACGAGTTGAGGTTCTGCTGCACGAGGTCTTCCGCCTCATGCCCGGCGACGATGAGTTCTCGCCGCCCTTGCGCGATCTGGACAAACCCCTGCAGCGAACGGAAGGCGAGGAGCCCAAGGCCGATCGGCAGCATCAGATAGGCCACCCAGCGCTGGACCCGGTCCTGCAGTCCGAAGGCGTCCTGCATCCAGAGCGGATAGCGCAGCTCGTCGAGGCCGGTGCCCCGATCGAACATGAAGGTCCAGTAGCCGATGGCGCCGCTTTGCCGCCAATTGGTGGAGACGTCGGCGCCGAACCAGGCGAGCCAGCCCGCATAGAGGAGGACCACCGCATAGGCGAAAGTCGCCAGCGCGCCGAAGAGCGCGGCCGCCTTGAAAAGCGGTTTCGGAAACAGGCGGATGATCGCGTCGACTCCGAGGTGGATCCCCGTCTTCACGCCATAGGCCATGCCGAAGAGGATCAGCCAGGCGAACAGGATGCGCGTCGCCTCGAGCGCGCCTTGCCAACCGGAGTTGAAGCCGTATCGTGCGACGACCTGAAAGAAGGAGATCAGGGTGATCGCGGCCATCAGAATCGCGATCACGTTTTCCTCGAAACGGGCGACCTTTTCGGGATAGGCCCGCTCGGCCGCAAACAGCACACCCACGATCACGAGCAGCGTGATCGTCATTCCCAACAATTCCATCCTGGTGGCCTCCCCCGGTCCGCGACACGCGCGCCGCCAACCGGCCCGCGAGACGGGCCGATCGGAAACGGCTTGCTCGACCCGTTCCAGCGGCTTGCCAGGATGCCGGCCTGCCGCTGGGGTGGGTCAGTGCTACAATATCAATGGCTTAGTTCGACTGGCCGGTCGCGGCCGCCCGTTCGATGACCTCCGCACCGATGTCACCCTCGAACTGCTCCCAGACCGGCTTCATCACCCGAACCCAGGCCTGACGCTGCTCGGGCGAAAGCTCGCGGATCTTGGCGCCCGCATCCAGGATGGACTGGCGGCACTCGCCCTCCTTGTCCGCCACTTCCTGATTGGCCTGCTTCAGCGTGTCGTTGACGATCGTCACGAACTGCTCGCGAGTCTCGTCATCCATCGATTCCAGGAATTCCTGGCTGGTGATGACGCCGTAGGCGAGAAGCTGGTGGTTGGTCTCGGTGATGCCGTCCTGAACCTCGAAGAACTTCTGGGTGTAGATGTTGCACCAGGAATTCTCCTGGCCGTCGACGACGCCGGTCTGCAGGGCGCCGTAGACCTCCTTGAAGGCCAGCTTCTGCGCCGAAGCTTCCAGCGCCTCGATCATCGCCACGGCGACATCCGATGTCTGGACACGGAATTTCAGCCCTTCTGCATCCTCGGGCTGGATCAACGGCTTGTTGGCCGAGAACTGCTTCAGACCTGAAGCGATGTAACCGAGTCCCTGATAGCCTTCATCCTCGAGGGACGAGAGCAATTCCTTGGCATCGTCCGAAGCCATGTAGCTGTTCGCGGCGTCGAGGGAGGCGAACAGGAAGGGCAGGTCGTAGAGACGGAGCTGCTTGGTGTAGGCCTCGAACTTGGAGAGCGAGGGCGCCGCGAGCTGCACGTCACCGAGAAGCATCGCCTCCATCACCTTGTCGTCGTCGTAGAGCGTGGAGTTCGGATAGACCTCCATGCAGGCCTTGCCGTCCATCTGCTCGTTGATGTTCTTGGCGAGCAGTCTGGCCGCATCTCCCTTCGGATGGCCGCTGTCGGCCACGACGTGGCTGAACTTGATGACGGTCTCGCCATCGTCGCAGCCGGCCGTGTCGGCACGTGCCGCGCTGGCGGACAGAGCGACGGCGATCGCCGTGGCGGACGCGCAGAGAATGAGATTCTTCATGGTTCGTCTTTCTCTTCGGGACGGTCCCGGAGGGACCGCCGCGTGATGGATCCGATCGGCCACAGGGCCGGATCGCTCGACATCGCTTGTGTGGGAAAGAACGCCTCGTTCCATCCGGGCCAGGTGTTCACCGGCCCGCAGGGTGCGTGGCGCGATGCCTCCCGTCATCGCGACGAACCCATCGCAGCAAGCCGCGTGCCAAAGCCGAGGGCTAAACAATGGAACTCTATTTTTCAAGGAATTAGAGGGCGAAGGGCCTGCGCAGCGTGAAAGCGGCTCTGCAGCGTGTATCGTTCGCTACCCACGAAGGAGACCGGTATGTGTAGCGGGCGACACATGCCGGTGCCGTCCGATACGGCGCGCGGCCTCAACGCCTTTCCGGATAGAGCCCGAGACGCTGCATGCGATCGTAAAGTCCCTTTCGGGAGATCTGCAAGGCCTCGTAGGTCGGCTTGAGCGCGCCGCCATGGCGTTCGAGTTCAGCCTCGATGATCGCGCGTTCGTGCAGAGCCAACTGGTCGGCCAGGGAACCCTCGCCCCCTGGAACGGGCATTTGGTCCTCGTTCCGAAGCGGACCCGACCACATGCCCAACACGAACTGATCGGCGACGTTTCTCAGCTCGCGCACATTGCCCGGCCAGTCATGGGTCCTGAGATAGTGGTCGAGTTCGGCCGGGACCTCGGGAATGTCCTTGCGAAACCGCGCCCGCGCTTCGCGGGCAAGGTGAAAGAACAGCAGAGGAATGTCGCTGACCCGCTCGCGCAGCGCCGGGATCGCCAGCGTGACGACGTTCAGCCGAAAATAGAGATCGGAGCGGAAATTGCCGGCTTCGCTCGCCGTCGCAAGATCGATCTTCGTCGCAGCCACGAAGCGAACGTCCAGCTTGATCGGCTTGTTGGATCCCAGCCGCTCGATCGTCCGCTGCTCGATGGCGCGCAGAAGCTTGGCCTGAAGGTCCATCGGCATGGATTCGATCTCGTCGAGAAAGATCGTCCCGCCATCGGCATGTTCCAGCTTGCCCACCCGCGGCTTCTGGGCGCCGGTGAAGGCGCCGGGCTCGTGGCCGAAAAGCTCGCTTTCGAAGATCTCGGCCGGCAGCGCGGCGCAATTCAGTGCCACGAAGTTCTTCTCGCGCCGGGTGCTGCATTCATGAAGCGCGCGTGCGACCACCTCCTTGCCGGTGCCCGTCGCGCCGAGGACGAGGACGTCGATGTCGGTGTCGGCGATCGCCAGGATCTGCTGGCGCAGCTTCCTGATTCCCGGACTGCGGCCGATCAGTCGCCGTTCCAGCTCGTCGGCTCCGTCGAGGCTGGAGCGCAGGACCCGGTTCTCCAGCACCAGGCGACGCTTCTCGACGGCGCGCTTGGCGATCGCGGCGAGCCGCGAGACCGAAAGCGGCTTCTCGATGAAGTCGTAGGCCCCGACCTGCATCGCATCGACGGCGGTCTGCACGTCGCCATGGCCGGTGATCAGGATGACCGGCAAAGCCGGGTCGAGCGCCAGTACCTTCCTGAGAAGTTCCAGCCCGTCGATCCGCGGCATGCGGATGTCGCTGACGATCACCGCATAATCTTCCGCGTGCAGAACCGACATGAGGCCGGCAGCATCGTGGACCCTGACGTCGAAGCCTTCGAGTTCGAGGCCCTGCTGAAGCGCATCGCGCAGATCGGGATCGTCCTCGACGAGATAGAGGATCGGTTCGGTCGGAAGACTCATGACGCCATCTCCCGGACCTTCGCTTCTGGCTCGTGAAACAGCGAACTCTCCCCCTCAAATGTCATGGGACGCGACAGGCGCAAGGTGAGGAGGAAGGATGTTCCCTCGGGACCGGTCTTTTCGAGGCCGATCGACCCGTCGCAGTCACCGACGATGCTGGAGACGATCGCAAGGCCGATCCCCAGCCCCTCCCCTGTCGGCTTGGTGGTCACGAACGGGTCGAACAGCGTTTCGCGGACGGCTTCGGGTATGCCCGGACCGTTGTCGGAGACACGGATCGTGACCGAACAGGTGTCGATGGTCGCCAGTTCGATGGAGATCTGCCCCTGTCTTTCGGTCGCCTTCGCCTCCTGCGCAGACACGATCGCGTCGGCGGCATTGGAGACGAGATTGACGAAGATCTGCGACAGCCTCACCCGACCTCCCCAGACCTCGAGTTCGGAAAGTGCCGGATCGACGCGAAGCTCCACGCCGTTTCCCTTGAGACGCGGGCGCAGCAGGATAACCGCGTCGCCCAACACCGATGCCATCGCCACACGCTCCAGGCCCGAGCCCGGCTTGCGGGAAAAGCCGAGCAGCGCGCGCGACAATTCCGCCATTCGCTGGGTCAGCTGGCCGATCCTGTCGAGATTGCCCCGAACGCGATCGGTCTTGCCGGCCAGAAGGAAGCGCTCGGCGTTTTCCGCATAGGTGCGAATTGCAGCAACCGGCTGATTGTATTCATGGCTGAGCGCGGCCGACATCTGTCCGAGAGTCGCCAGCTTGGCACTGTGTACCAGACTGGCCTGGGTCTCGCGGAGCCGATCTTCGGCCGCCTTGCGCTCGGCAACCTCCATGCGCAGGCTTTCATTGGCGTTCCGCAAGGCGAGCGTACGATCGCGTATCTGACGTTCGAGCCGAAGCGCAAGGGCCCGATCCTTGCGCTGGCCCGCGATCGCCGCCTCCCGTCGTCGCAGGACGAACAGGGCCAAAGCTCCGGCAACGAGCACGAGCAGAAACGCCAGCGCCGCCGGCGCTCGGGCACTCCGCGCGATCGGCGTACTGTCCGCGAGGACATGCAGTTCCCACCCCAGCGTCGGCAATTCGCGCTTGAGGTCGATGAAATCGGCCGCCCGGGCCTCGGGCACCTCCGACAGGATGCGCTGGCGCCAGCCCGCGCGATTGCTGAGGAGAATCCGACCGTTCTCGTCGCGGATGTAGATCGGGTTCGAACTGAGCGACCAACTGGCCTCGAAGTCTTCGAATCCGACCAGGACCGCCACGAAGCCATCGAGACGGCCGTCGACACGAATGGCGGAGACGAAGGCATAGACGCGGCGACCGCCCGGCAATGTCAGGCTTTGCCGCCCGAGCACGCCGCGCCGCGCCATCGCGATCGCGGGCTCGATCGGTTCCGAGCTGTTCAACGCATCTCGGGCGGCCTGGATTTCAGCCTCTGCCGCATCAAGGAGGATCACATCGACGGCGCCGGAGAAATTCCTGATCGTGCGCAGAACGTTGCCGATCTCTTCCTCGTCCGCGGGCTGCGGCGAGGAGACGAAGCTGCGGATCTCCGCCTGACGGGCCAGAAGAGGCGCAAGCAGCAGGAACTTCTCCAATGCTCCATTGAGCGCCTGCGCCTGCAGGTTCAGTGTTTCCACAGCCTGCCGCGCGATGGCCTCGCGCGTCTGACGCGCCGCATTCTCGCCCGCGGCCCAAGCGGCCATGACCGCAATGGACAGGGCGACCACGGAAGTGACAACGCGCCATTGCCGATATTTTCGTCTGTTGGGGTGCCTCCACATGGGCGAATGAAGGCCGAAGCGAAGGGAATTGTCCAGTGGCCGCAAGGCCGCAGAAAACAGGCACTTGTGTCCGCTGGATGCTCTCGGCTCGAAAATCGCCACACCAGGCAAGGACGCGATCACTGCGCGACGCCCGTAGCAGAAAACGGGTTTCTCGGCAGGCGCTGAGACGCTTGCTCGAATGCCGGCCACCCGATCCCGCAGGCCGCAAGCGCGCTGGCTGAGGAAGGGAGATCAAAACACTTGTCGGAAAGAATGGTGCGGTCGAGAATTGGCGAATAATCACTGGTAAAACAGTCTCTTAGGCATAGGTGCGGGGCGTTTTTTGTCCGTTGAAATCATTGCGCTATTTTCAGCGTCGCCCGCACCGAAATAGATAGAGCCAGCGACCATGTCCCGAACCGAAGCGATCGACGAACCTCGAAAACTGAAAGATGCCGCGCCGCGCGAGAAGAAGGCAAGCGACGCCGTCGCTATCCTGGAAGAGGTGCTGATCGCCCACGGGTTCGCCGACGTTGTGGAGGAGCTCCGCAAGCTCGATGTGGAGTGGGCATGACGCGCGATTACCTAGTCAGGCCAGGAGACACGCTCGGCTTGATCGCGGATCGAGAGCTTGGACCGGGTAAGGGCTGGGAAGCTCTCTGGCGCCTTGAGGCGAACCGTCGTGCCATCGAAGAAGAGCAGAAGCGCCGCGGATGCCAGAAGACCATGAGCGGACCGAATTGGATCTTCCCAGGGACGGTTTTGCAGATGCCGGAGCGCCACCAGTGATACGCCCTACCCTCGTCGCCCTCGCAGTTCTGATCGCCATTCCCGCCGCGGCCGACCCTCTTCCGGTCTGCAAAGGTGGGAACCGGGAAGAGCGCCGCCTCACCTGCATCGTCGACGGCGACACCGGCTATGAGCGCGGCCTGAACTGGCGAATGGAAGCAGTCGACACGCCCGAGATGCCGGCCCACGCCGAATGCGATCGCGAGGCTGATCTTGCCGTCCAGGCGCGCGATCGGCTGCGGTCGCTCATGGGCGCCGGCTACCAGATCATCGACAGTGGCGATGTCGGCCGATATGGACGAGCAATCGTCCGCGTCCGGCTCGCCGATGGCCGCGATGCTGGCGAGGTGCTTATCAGTGAAGGGCTTGCCCAGCCTTGGCCGAACGAGGGGAATGTGTGGTGCAAATGGTGACGGACAGTGCCGTATCCGCACCGAAGCGCGTTTCTTGGTAAATAGTCGCAGCCGAAAATAATATTTTTACGCAAAGACAAGCGGAGGCTATAAAGAAGCTTCTAATTGTGACGCCGGAGCCATACGTCGCCATCGTAACACGTCAAATTTCTGGCGATCTGAGGTGCCTGAAGTTTATCCCAAAAGAGGGTTTGATGTTGCAGAGCGATCTTCTCCGCCTAGCAGGAGCTGCCACGGTTTTGCTCGGGTTCGCTGGCACAATCGGGGGTGGAGCCATTTACGCCGCCAATATCAAGAACGAGTTCGATTCGGCAAAAGCGAAGGTTGTGGCTCTCGAGGCGCAAGTTAGCGAACTTCGCCGCCAGCTCGACGCTACAGCTGAGCGTTCGGTGTTGCGCGGCGCCCCCGGAGAACGGGGGCCGGAAGGTCCAGTTGGACCACGAGGCCCGAAAGGTGATCAGGGTGTGCCAGGTCCGAAAGGCGAGCAAGGGCCCCGAGGGGAGCCCGGCTGGTCCCTAAATGAAGAAGACGTCGAACGGCTGATAGCCAAAACGTTGAAAGCACGCTCGGTATCGGACCCAACTACGCCCCTGCAGACAGCATCTTTACGGAATTCAAACGTATTTGACACGTCGCGATGCATTACTCAAGCTACGGCAAGAACTGTCAAATTCATCGATCTTCAAAAGGGCGACGAGTTTTGTGGCCCTGATGGAGAACGTCTGACGTCTTACAATGGTTTCGATCCGAACCGAGCTGGCGGAACAATGCATTTCGATACGTCTGGATATGGAGATTGGACCTGCCTCGATGGAAATAAATGCGCTTTTTCTTGGATGCGAGAACGGAAGTTTCACATTGATCGATATGCAGTCGATGCCAACGGCAATACCGTTGTTCGCATCAGATTCGAGTAGATTATTGAGGTAACACAACCGAATAGGGGTGATCCGGCATCGCATGGCCTTCGTTTTGCGAACCAGACAAGGGCGCCGGATCGAGAACGAAGGGATCGCCCTACGCGGCGCAGCGCTAGACCGATACGAAAAAGCCTGGCACGAGCTACGCGGCCAAAATGATTGGGCGGTGGCGCTTTATGAATGCCAAGACTTCGCGGATCCGGACGAAGCGGTAGCCCATGTCGCGGGCGGCGGCGGGCTGATCATCGCGCACCGGGACTCGCACGTTCACCCAACGGACCTCCTCGAGCTGCGGTGGATCCTTGAGGGCAAGTGACTGGAAACTTTCGCCTTGTATCAAACGAAGACAGTTGTTTTGAGACCGACCCCGCTCCGGCTGGGCTCTTCATATCCGCCTAGTCATAAGGCTCAGCATACCCTTCCTTGAGAAGCCACTCGTTCAGGTTCTCCTCGCCATCCCATAAGATCGCGAGGAAGCGCCCAAACTTGCCCTGTTCATCCTTGATCGTGCAGATGATCAATTCCTTGCCGTCGATGCGCTTGCGAAGGGCGTCGCGGGCCTTGAGGCCTTCCGGCCGCTCCTCGCCTCTGACTTCTGGCGTGTCGATCCCATAGAGCCGCAGGGACTCGTCATGGCGCCACGTGTGGAAGCCGAGATCGATATCGGCCCATACGGTATCACCGTCGTAGACCCGTTTGATGATCGCTTTGTAGCGGTAGAGGCCGCAATCCTCTGGTGTCCTGAAGGAACTGAGTTCCTGGGCCTGGGCCGTACCGGCCATGAGGGCGAACGCGAGAAGGGTTTGCCGGATCATGCCGACACCATATGCGCTATTCCGCCGCTTCGCGAGCCTTTGGCTTCTTTTGCGTCTCGACGGCTATGACGCTCAAGAGTTCTTCCTGTGCGATCTCGACAAGGTGCGCAGCGAACTGCAAGCCTCCGCCAGCCAAAGCTTGGCGCTCGCGCTCAAGCCCTCTTAGTCCGGCCATTGCCAAATCAGCCTTGTCCATTCCAGCCTCCCATGACAATTTTGAGGCGAGAGTGAACTATTTATTACCTCTGGTCGAGTCGCGTCCAATTGCTATGGTTTCCAACGAATGGGCCCGCCACAAGCCATTCATTCGTTCATTCCCACCAAGCCCGCGCCCATGATGGCCGCGCCCGCCCCGGGTCCATTAGATCGACGGCACGCGAGCGAAGCTGCTTGCTCCCGCATCGACAGCGGAAGAACGCCGCAGCAAGATGAATGGGAAGATCCGGTCGGCACCGCCGCGGCAGCATCGGATGCGGCACGTGAACGCAGCGCTCGCACTCGAGGCAGCGCAACTCCAGCCACCATTCGTTGCGCCGCAAATCGTCGATTGTCTGGAACACCGGCACCTCCGATGTTCCCTTTTTATTCTTCGATCCCGATTCGGGAAGGCTGGTTCGCCGCACTGTCCCTCCGCACGGCATTAGTGCTTCCGCCCATCGCCGGATCGAATAATTTTGGAAAGCTCCTCAAGTGCGATCCCAAGGAGATGGGTCGCCATTTGATAAGGCGCGGCGAGCAGCTCCGTTAAGTAATGTCAGTTTAAGACAAGCTGCCCAGCAGAACAGCCCGCTGCAGCTAGCAATATCGCCGATGGCGAGTTAGGCTCCTCGATTTCGGGGGGATGAGATGCCATTTACAAAAATCACTGGAAAACAGGAAGCAGCCATCAAGTCTGCGTTACGGGCAGGACAATACAACCTCCTGCTGGGTGCTGGCTTCAGCATGGATTCTACTAACGAACACGGCAAGCTGCCTAGTGGCGAGGCTCTCGCCGCTGAACTCTCCGCCGTGACTAAGGCAAAGAGTAATTCACTGCAACGGCTTTACGAGCTCATGACGCCGCAGCAGGTGAAGACGCACATTACAGATCGGCTTTCCTGCAGCGTCCCAGGCAAGACGGCTCGACTAATGTCTTCGTTCATCTGGAAGCGCGTCTTCACCTGGAACGTCGATGACGTGCTTGAGAACGCCTATAAAGACGGTAAGGGGCACCAGCGATTGGTGCCGAAGCACTTTAACGACATCTACACAAATCCGGCCAGCATGGAAGAGCTGTTCCTCATCCATCTACATGGATATGTTGGGCAAGCGGACCGCGGATACGTATTCTCACGCGAACAGTATCTAAACCAGATCATGAAAGTGAACCCGTGGATGACGGTGCTCACGCAATTCATGTTATCGGAACCCATGATCATCGCGGGCACCTCTCTCGACGAGGTGGACTTGGATTTCTATCTCGCCCAACGCACCAGCGAGAGCGCGCGCAATGACCGTGGTCCCTCCATCTTGGTTGCTTCTGACGGACCGTTCTCTCGCAAACTTTGCGAGAAGCATGATCTCCTGCTCTTCGATGGTTGGTCGGTTGAATTTTTCGAATACCTCAAGACGCTACTTCCGAGCGCACCCACCCCAACTGAACTCATTCCGCTCGAGGCCCGGAAACTTCTACCGGCCGGGGTCAGCAAGGCCACCGCAATGGCCTTCAATTCGGACTTCGAGATCGTTCCCGGCTCTGCTCCCCAAGCGAGTAACTCCCGTTTTATGTACGGACATATACCGAGCTGGAGCGATCTGGAATCGAACCTCGACATCACCCGTCCCATCGTAGCTGAGATGCTCCTTGAGGCTGAGAAGCGTATCGCCAACCCGCTGCACGCGAGCCGTATCATGTTTATCGGGGACGTGGCGGGTGCCGGCAAGACGACGGTGCTCAGGCGGGTTGCATTCGAACTCGCTAGGAGAGGAGTTCGAACACTTCTCTGCTCAGCTCTGAGCCGTATCGGCGCGGGCACTGCGGACGTTCTTAATCTCATCGACGATCCCGTCGTCGTCATTATCGACAACCTGGCTGAGCAGGCTACCGCCGTCGTGGACCTAGTCGCCCGTCTGAAGAAGGCCGATATTCTCTTCATCGGTGCTGAACGAGCCTATCGAGGGAACTATCTAAAGCAAGTGCTCGCCCCCGTTAACTACGACGAGATCGGCAAGCTGCCGATGTCGAGAACCGAGGCGCGCAGACTTATCGACCGTTACGTCGATGCGGGCGCCATCGGCGACCGCACCATACTCAGGCATAAGGACAAGTTTGTTCTCGAAGTGCAGCAGGATCCGATCGCGGTAGTCTGCTGCCGCATACTCAACGATTTCCGGCCACTCAACCGGATATTGGATAGCATTACGACGGACGCTGGACCAGAGGCGTTCGACCGCTACTTGGGAGCCGCCCTTGCTCAGCACTGTTTCTATGGTGGCGTAAGGTACGAAATCCTGATGAAGGCCTTCGGCACGAAGGGGTCGCGCACCCAGTTTGGACCTAGCAACCCCTTGCCGTTGGACTTCTACGACGACGCCAAGCGATTTGTCATTCCAGAGAATGCGGTTCTCGCCGAGAGCATCCTCGACCGGGTGGCAGAGCGTGATCCCGACAAGATGCTTCGCATCTTTATCGAGTTGGCAGAGGAGCTGGGCGCTTGGGTGAATCGCGAGACCATCAAGGCACGCGCCCCCGAAGCGCGTTTATCTGGACGCCTGTTTGATTTCGACGCGGTCGTGGGGAAATACCTCAAGGGCAACGCCGAGGCCTTATATGATAAAGTACAGTATGCTTGGGAGTGGAACTCGCGCTATTGGGAGCAAGTCGCCTTGCTTAACCTGGCACGTTATCAAATGACTACTAACAATACTCAGCGCATGGAATATCTGGAGAACGCTGTCACGCATGCGCGGCACGCCGTGGCTGTCGAGCACCACCCATTCCCTCTAACCACATTGGGAAAGGTACTTGTAGGGCACATGTTAGCGCCGGGCGTGAACATGCAGCCATCATTTGACGAGGCCTTTAGACGTTTGTCTGAGGCAATTGAGATCGAAGAGCGTCGCAATAGGGTTGCAGCTCAGCCCTACGGGGTAATTTTCAGTGGCGTTCTGAGCTACTTGGATGCAGGCGGACAGATGGATCACAACCAACTAGCTCGATTACAGGAGATTGTGTCCAAGGCGTCAGCTAAACTGGGCCACAATCGTGATATGCAGCAGCAGGTCATTGCAGTAAAGCAAGCTCTGACACAAAATTGAATTTATACTACTGAAGCAGTATATTCTTGTTTTCCAGCCCTCTGAGATTAAGGGAGCGCGCGTAGCGGTTGATCGACGGCATAGATTCACCTAACAAAGAAACCGCCGTGGTGTGCGGCAACTAATGGAATTGGTGGGCGGGGCTATTGCTGGCCGCCGGTGCGGGAGTCGAGCTTGTCCTCCAGGCGCCGAAAGCCAGCGGAGATCTCCGTTCGCAGCTTGTCGAACTGATCAGCGGTCACAAATTTCTCGGCAGCCTCGACGCGGTAATCATGGAAGCGCTGCTCGTGGGTCTTGAGTTCTGCCCCCACAGCTGCGGACCGCAGCTCAGCGCTTTCGATTCTGCGCCCCACCTCGGATATCTCACGATCCAGTTCGGTCTGCAGCGCTTTGGCCTGCTTTTCGAGGTCTCGTTCCAGATCCGAAATCTGCCGGCTGTTGGAGAGCGACCTGCCGCGCAGATCGAACCACGCCCCGTAGACGCCCCCCAGTGTCAGCGCAAACGACAGGAAGATTGGCCAATAGTCCTTGATGACTTCCTCCATCCGGTCACCCCATCAGCCAGTCAAACGTGATCAGAACGGCCGCCGTGCCGTTCGGGCCTCGTCTCATCAGGAGCCGCCGTTGGCCGGCGCGCGATATGCTCCGATGCAGGCCATGACGAAGCTCGAAAAGCCAGTGAGGACACCAGTCACCGCGGCGCCGAACATGGCCGTGTCCGCTTCGGGCGGTAGCCATCCCATCGTCGTGCCAATGATCACGATGCCGCCGCCAATGGTGACGCCACCAACTGCCCCTTGAGCCGCGCCCTTCCCGGCGCCGATCATCTTCTCGACCGGACCACCGGTCTTCTCTTCTTCCGCTGGTGCTGCCGACATGTCGATCTCCTGTTTCGGATACGCCGCGCGATAGGCGGCAAGGGCACGCGTTGCCCAATCGAGCCGGCGATCGTCGTGCTTGACGCCAGCCCGCTCGAAAGAGCGTTCGAATGCGAGGGTTTTGGCCTCCAGGCCGTTCGCCTTGGCGACGGCTGCTATGGTCCGCTCTTCCGGCCCGCGAAGCTCGATGACGACATAGCGATAGTTCGCCTCGTCGGATGCGGGATCGAGGCCATTCTCTCGGCACCATGTTTCGTAGGCACGCCGACGCGAGCCGGTCCACTGCGGCCAGCCATAGCCGCCACCGCCGCTGATTTCCTCGAGGATCTCAAGCCCGGCACTCTCGTGGCCGAAGTTGCCGAAGGCCGCGGCCGCGTCGAGCGCGCTCCACTGCGGGATGTCGTCGATCAGCCGGCGCATGTAGACCGGCGCGGTGGTCTCGAAATGCGCGCTCGGATCCGCGATGGGATCAGACCCGGCAACGGCCACATAGCGCCGCGCCACCCATCCCTCATATCCAGCCGGCGTCTTGATCTTGAGCCAGTCGCCATCGGATCCGAAGATATCGACCGTCGTGCCACGCGGGATGTCGCCGATGTCGCGTCCCGACATCTTCGGCTCGCTGCGCAGATTGAGCGTCGAGGCTGTGACCGTGCCCTTGCCGGAGACGGGGACATCTGAATTGATCACCGTCGGCGGCGCCGCGACCTCGCTGAGGAGTTGCGCATATTCCTGCCGAGCGTCGAAGCACGGGCACGCCTTGGCGGCATACTGATTGTGCCCGCTGATCTTCGTGACGGACGGATAGTGCGACATGAGATCGCGAAGGAGTTTCTCCAATCCATCCTTCTGCGCCGCGGTGCGCGTGTCCTTGGCGCGCATGTCCTTGTCGACGCCGCCAACATAGACGACGCCGATCGTCCCGGTGTTGTGGCCGGCAACGTGGGCGCCGACCTGCCCGACAGGTCGCCCCTCCTCCACCGATCCGTCGAGATGAACGACCCAATGATAGCCGATGTCTCGCCATCCGCGCTGCTTGTGCCAGCTGCGGATCGTGTCGACGCTGACCTCGCGGCCCGCCGGCGTGGCCGTGCAATGCACGATGATTTCGTTGATCGGGCGCATACTGCCTCACACAAAAACGCCCGGCCGCCAGAAGCGCCGGGCATGAAAAAACCGCCTTGCGGCGGCGGCGGAATGATCTTCGATTGATTGGGAGGTGGACGCCTACGAGCCGCTCGCCTCGAGCGTCGCCACGCGAGCCCGCAGCGCGCGCAGCTCGGTCCATAGGAGCGGGATCAACTCGTCAGGCCGGATGAACTGCCGGCTGTCGGGATCGAGCTTGTCCTCGAGCCCCCAGGCGCCGAAATCGACACCTTCGGCATCGAGAGCCGCCTTGATGTCCTGGGCGAAGAATCCGGCATGCAGCCGCTCGCCTGGATAGGGCGTCACGGTCTCGGTGACCGTACCGTCCGGATGCTGCGTCCGCTCGACGTTCTGGCCGCCCACCTCCCAGCGATAGAGAATAGGCTCGACGGCATCGATGATCCCTCCGGCCACCGACGGATCGATCGTTCCGTCGACGACCTTGTCGCGGCTGTCGGACGTCTGGATCGTGCCGGTTGCCGACCAGAGCGCGGAGAAGCGCGCGCCCGATGCGCCGAGCGTGTAGGCGTTGTCGACCGAGGGCGTAGCCGAGGCGTCGCGCCGCAGGTAGCGGGCGTCCATCTCCTCCTGGGAGATCATCACCTTGTACCAGGGCGTCCATGTCCCCGTGCTGGTGTCGCCCTGTCGCCGGTAGGCGAGCGTATTGCCAGAGGTGCTGGACGAGAGGTGCCAGACAGTCTGCGTGACGCTGGCGCTCCAACGCTCGACCCTGAGTAGGCCAAAGGCGTTGGAGAGGAAGCCAGCGGGTCCGTTCACGGCGCTGGCGCTCCGGTAGAGACCATTCTCGATGACCTGGTTGTAGTCGGAGATGTTAGACGCCGAAGCCTGAATGCGACCGGGGAGACGCGCATCTGCCACCGTGCCGGCGATCAGATTGTCCGCGTTGTGTGCGCCGATCGTCACGCGGGCCGTGGTGCTGTCGGGATCGTCCAGAAGGGCACGCGCCCAGTTCGTTATAGGGGTGAGTCCCAGAGACCCGGCGCCGGTGAAGTACGGCAGCCGGTCCGCCGCCGCCGAGAGGCCCGCCAGCGACTGGAGGATGCCGTTGCCGAGAAGGCCGATCAAGGTGTTGAGGGCCGCGGTCACCCGGCTTGCCCCTGGCGTGAAGCGGATCTCATAGTCCCCGGCCGACAGCGCCGTTCCCGGCCAGCCACGGGCGAGCGTGATCGAGGTGTTGGAGTTGACCGCGGCGATGCGGGCCGTCAGCCCGTTGGCCGCGAAGTAGTCCCCCGCTTGGACACCGTTGGCGACCCAGGCCGTACCGGATCCTGTGACTGTCGTCGATCCCGACCCGACCGAGACCGTGCCGGTAGCGTAATAGCTTTCACCCGCCATGGGTTCTGTCCTTTCCGTGCTGTTCCGCGTGCACCGCGAGGATCTCGTCCAGTTCTGCGGGGCTTTCTGCTTCGTCGATCGCCATCTGGGCGCGCTGCCTCTCGACCTCGGCCGCGGCGAGAGCCTGAGCGCTGGCCATCGCCTGGTTGACGACGAGCAGAGCCATTTTGACGACTGTCATGCCGCGCGTCCGGGCCTCCGCACCGAGCAGAGGAGGAGGAAGTTCGCTCTCCGGCCTCGCTGTCGTGAGGACCATCTGGGCCTCAAAGAGCTTGGCCTGGCGGATGGCCTGCAGCCGGGCGTCGGGCAGCCGGTCGGCAAAGATTGCGTCGAGCCGGGCGCGAGCGTTTCGTCGCAGCGTGGCCATGTCAGCTGTCAGGTGGGCTCTCATGATGTCGAAACCTCAAAGTGGCACGGACGGAACGGCCAACACTCGACCGCCAAGCGATAGGTCGCTGCGACGTCGGCCGAGAGGGATAGCTCGCCGTCGTCGACAGTGATCTGCTGTTCTCCTCCCGGACCGGAGACCGTGACGACCGCGCCGAGCGGCAGGCCGGAGATCTGGGCAACCTCATTGCCGTCTGCGGCGATCGCCGTCCTGTCGATGGTCGCGGGCATCGGCGGACGAAGCCGTAGCGCTCCGTCGGTGACGTAGTGATCGCCAAAGCTCTCCAGGGGAGCGTCCAGGATCAGCACGCGGAGGCCGTCCCGCGCCTGCATCTCGGCCTCGTCCGCGTCGTAGGCGTTGCCCTGCTGCCGGATACGCCCCTCGGCGTCGTGTAGAACGAAGTGAAGCATGGTCACCGCTTCAGCTTTGTTGTCTGGAGATTGCAGTAGCTCACGTTCTGCGATTCGAGCTTGTTGTTGTTGTAGTCTTCGTCGGCGACCGTTCCTCCGGTGCCGAGGGCCATGATGAGCTTGAACTCGGCTGTCGCGGTCGCCCCCGAGTGGGTGTAGACCGCCGAGACGATGCCCGATGAGACGAATTTCCGGTCAACGATCGGTCCGATGACGCGGCTCCGGCTCAGCATGACGCTGTCTTTCCAGAGCTCGATGAAGCCGGCCCAGCCAACGTCAAGATTGGGCGTGGCGCCGGTGTTCGAGTTGTAGCTGGCCACGAGGTTCACGGTTTCGGTGTCCTCGACTGCCAGTGTTCTCGTCAGCAGAGTTGTTCTGTTGAGATCGACCGCGCCGGTATTTCTTGCGGCGAAGATATCCTCGCCCGTGTCGACGTAGCTCGCAGAGATGCCGTTCGCGATGATCTGCTGCGCTGTGATCGTTCCCTCGACGATCAGGGAGCCCACGATCGCGGCATTGACCTGCAGAACTCCCCCCGCAACGCTGAACGGCAGATACTCTGACTGAGAGTCCGTGACCGTGAACTGGTCAGCAAACACGATGACTTCACTCGCGCCGCCGCTCCCCGCCCGCAGGAAGATGCCGGCGTCCCGGTACGAGTCGGCGTCTCCGGCGCGCACCTGCATGGCCATGGTCGCTTCACTGCCCGAAGGCTGCGCCGTGACCACCGTACGAAAACGCCCGCCGGCGCTGTACTCGTCAGCGCTGGCCTCGATGGCTGTGAGTTGCTCGCCCTGCGCGGTGACGGCGCCGTCCAGTTCACTAACCGCTGTCGAGAGTGTGTTGACGGCCGAGGCTTCGGCCTTGTCAGCAATCTCGCTCGACAGTGCGGTGATAGCCTGCGAATTGGCGTCGATGTCCTGACCCTGCTGCGTGACTGTGGCCTGCAGGGAGTTCAGCGCGTTTGCTTCCGCCTTGTCGTCCAGGGCGGCGCCCAGCGATGTTATTGCCTGCGAATTGGCGTCTATCTCGTCACCCTGCTGGATGACCACCGCACCGAGGGTGCTGAGCGCGTCCGCGCTTGCCTTGTCATCAAGCTCGACGCCAAGCGAGGTTATGGCCTGGGTGTTGGCCGCGATGTTCTGCCCCTGTTGCGTGACCGTCGTCGAGAGGGACTGCAACGCCGAGAGGTCGGCCTTGTTGGAAACGGCCCCGGAAAGCGAAGTGACGGCCGCGGCGTTTGCATCGATCGCATCGCCTTGCTCGCTGACGATGACCTCAAGGGTGGTCAGCGCATAGGCGTCGGCCTTGTCGGCGAGCGACGCCTGGATGCCGGAGACCTGCTGTGCCTGCGCATCGACCCTGCCATCAACCGACCGGGTATAGGCCTCGAGTTGCTGATAGGCCTGAGCCAGGGCGGCCCGGTTGGCGTCGTCGCCCTCCAGGTCGAGTGCGCCCTGCTCTGCCGTTTCCAGATCCTGGGCAAGCAGCGACGCCTCGACCCGACGAATGGCGCGGGCCTGGCTCTGTAACCCCTCCCCGCCGAGGACCGCGATCTCCTGCTCCAGCGCGTCTACTGCGGAGGCATCGGCCTTGTCCTCCACCACACCCGTCAGGACCGTCAGCGCCTGCGAGTTCGCCTGGATGGCCTGCCCCTGCTGGGTGACCGTCGTCGAGAGCAAGTTGAAAGCGGAAAGATCAGCCTTGCCGGCGATCGCAGCCGAGAGCGAAGTCACCGCCTGGGAGTTGGCGTCGATGGCGTCGCCCTGTTCCGACACCGTCGTCGCCAGGTTGTTCAAGGCGGCGGCTTCCGCCTTGTCGGCGATCTCGCTCTGCAGGCCGGTCACGGCAGCAGCATTCGCGTCGATCGCGTCGCCCTGTTCGGAAACGGTCGTGGCGAGGCTGCTTAGCGCTGATGTCTCAGCCTTCCCATCGATCTCGCCTTCAAGAGACGTGATCGCCTCATTGATCGCTGCGATGTCTTGGCCCTGTTGCGTCACTGTCCCTGACAGCGTGTCGACCAGCGTGGCAGACGCCTTGCCGGCGACGACGAGATCAAGAGACGTCAGGGCCTGGGCATTGGCATCGATGGCATCGCCCTGCTCGCTGACCTCTGCTGAGAGCGAGTTAAACGCATTGACGCTCGCCTTTTCGGGAAGCGCGGCATTCAGCGTTGTGATCGCCGCCGCATTGACGTCGATCCGGCCTTCAAGCCGCCTCGCATTGGCGTCGATCTGTTGCTGAGCGCCGGCGACGGCCGAGTGCACAGCCTGATCCCGCCCCGCATCCGCCGCACCCTGCTCCGCCGTCTCCATGGCCAGATCGAGGAGTGCCACCTCGACCCGGCGGATGGCGCTCGCCTGGCTTTGCAGGCCCTCTCCGCCGAGGACGGCAATCTCCTGCTCCAGAGCATCGACCGCCGACGCGTCAGCCTTGCCGTCCAGCTCGCCCTCAAGGGCGGTCAGCGCCTGCGAGTTGGAAACGATGGCCTCGCCCTGATCCGCAAGGGTCGCCTCGGCCGTGCCAACTCGGGTTGTCAGGCTGTCCACGGCCGACGCCGTCGATGCGAGCCCCGTCTCGGCATCGCTGATCGCCGATTCCAGCCCGGTGATGCTCTCGGTCAGCGACGCGACGGCAGTGCTCCGCGCAACGCGTTCCTCGTAGATCAGGCCAGAGGAGAGATCGCCGAGGGTCGCGCCGGTCGGATCGGCGTGACCGGTCAGCTGGGTGGCCAGCGCCTGGCGGGAGGATGCCTCCGCCTCGATGGCGTTGGTGAGGGTCTGACGAAGTTCCTCCTGGGACGCGATCGATGCGCCGGGCGAGGGTCTTCCGATCGCGATCCAGTCGATCTCGAAGTAGTTTGCCGCGGACTGCTCCGTCGACAGGTCGATCCGCAGTCTCTCGATTGAGCCGGTGACCTCCGGACTGAAGACGATCACCGCGGTGTCGTCGTCGCTGAAGGCCGGCTCGCTGATGGTCAGACTGCGCACAGCCTGGAAAGCATCGCCCGGGATCTTGTTCCACCAGAGAGTGCCTTCCCATGCCGGCGTGCCGACCCGCCGGATGCGCATGCGCACCTGGCCGTACTGGTCCGCCGGAACACCGATGCCGTCCGGCGACAGGATGAAGGGATCGGTGAGATGCTGCGCGGGCCGCATCCACCCACCCGACACCCAGGTCGGCAGACCATTGCCGTTCCAGCCCTCAATGTCCTCGTCGAACAGCCAGATTGTGTAGAAGTCGAACTGCTCGTCGACGCCAGCTTGGATCGAGACAAGGCTCTGTGTGATCGCCTGATACTGGGAGGTGAAGGTGCTGCGCAGGCTGCCGATCATGCCGCCGGCGAGGC
The DNA here is from genome assembly GCF_024359545.1 of Jiella marina. Classification (GTDB taxonomy): domain Bacteria; phylum Pseudomonadota; class Alphaproteobacteria; order Rhizobiales; family Rhizobiaceae; genus Jiella. Next base: position 361,980 of record NZ_JAKQZG010000003.1, on the reverse strand, counting down.
TGATCTCCGATCCCTCGTAGTCGCCGCGAACCTGGACGGACAGCACCTCGCGCGCAGAGGCCTCGGCCGCGTCACCCGTCACGATCGCTTGGTCAAGCCGCTCCACCTCGGCGCTACGCGCTGAGGCCTCGTCGTCGATCTCGACTTCCAGGACTTCCAGGCGCTGGACCAGAGCGGAGCCCGGCCCGGTCGCAAGCGTGATCGCCTGCGTGTAGGCAGCCGTGATGGCGTCGCGCGTCAGGTCGAGCCGGGTCCGCAATTCCTGAACGTCGTCGAGGCCGAGCGTCGCGGTCTCGGCGACGACCGCGTCGATATCCAGGAGGCTCGACGAGAGCGCTCGAAGATCACTCGCCTGCACCCTGATGTCCGCAAGGCGCTGCTCGGCTTCGGTCTGCAGAGCGGCGGCTTGAGCGGCGACCGCCTGCTGGCGCGCCAGCCTCTCGGCGTCGAGAGCGTCCACCTGATCCGCGATTGCCGCAACCCGCGCCGCCTCCTCGTCCGCGATCAGACCAGCAAGGGCTTCGTCTTCGGATGCCAGGTCAGCCACTGCGTCAGCCCGCGCCTGCGCCTCTGCGGCCAGCGCCTGAGCCTGCGCCTGCAGATCGGCGGCGAGCTGGTCGGCATCCGCAACGGCCTGATCGATGTCGGTCCTGAGACCGTCGATCAGATCGCGCGCTGCCTGGGCAAGCTGTTCGAGGCCGAGCCGGAGATCCTCCGCACCGGTGGTGACCGGCAGCCAGTCAGACCACACGAAGGGCCGCCCGGACACCGAGCGATATATACCCCGCGCCTCATAGGCGGTCTCCGGCAGGAACGTGCCGTTCAGCACCACCGAATAGGACTGCTCAAGCGGCGCGTCATAGGCCTTGGTGGCGTCGAAGATCACGTCGCCGGTCGCCGCAAGCCGGACCTGCACCCGGATATCGGTGATGTCCAACAGGCCTCCGGCATAGGAGACCTCGATCGACGGCCGTCTACGACCGGTCGCCGGATCGAAGATGTCGGCCGCCGCGACCTGCCAGCCAGCAAAAGACTGCGGGGTCGGCCGGATCGCGCCAGGCCTGCCGGTGGAATAGGCCTTCTGGTCGATCGCGGGCGTCCAGCTATAGTCGGACGGATCGATCTCCTTCAGTTCGAACGTCTGCAGGAGATTGCTGCCGCCGTAGACGGCCGTGACGAGAAACCGCTTCTCGACGTATCCATTGCGGTCCGACGACCACGCGAACACATCCATCGGCTCGAATGCCCACGTCTCCGGCAGGAGCGTGATCCGGTGCGTCCGGAAGCGCCGCGAATCCTCGACCGCGGCTTTGATCAGCCGCTGGATCTGAGTGGCATAGGGAACCGTCGGAAACTGCAGGTCCGCCAGAAGACGCCGCCCGTCATCCAGCGCCTCGAAATCGCTCCGGTAGTAGGGCGGCGCATCCTTCGATGCCCATTTTTCTTCCGGCTCGGGATAGGACGCCCGTGCGCCATTGGTCGTCTGCTGCAGACCCGGGAACGGATCCATCTGCTGCGGCCGGGTAATGATGATCGACCCGTCGGTGAACGAGTAGACCGGGGCTGCGGGCGCGCCGACGCTGACCTTGTAGATGCCGCCGATCTCGGCAATCCGGCCGTTGCAGCCCTTCAGGAGTTCATCGAGCACGTCTGCCGGCTCGACATCCAGGGTGACCTCGACCCCCGACCGGAACTGCCTTTCCGTCCCACCTTCCGAAAGCGTGATCGGCGCATCGCAGGCGTTCATCGCCGCGAACCAGTTGGCGAGCGGCAACTGCCAGGCGCTGGTCGACTGCCCACCCCAGATCCACTCGCCTTCGTAGCGGATCCCGCGCTTGATGTTGTAGGCCTGAACGATCGGATTGTTCGACGGCTCCCATGTCGATGGATCGGACCAGCGCTGCGACCCGGCGCCGCCGACGGAGGAATCGCGGCGCGGATCGTAAAGGGGGATGCCATCCGTCTCGACGGTGATCTTCGGGATGCCGGAAAACAGCGAAGGCTCGTAGACGGCCGTGACCACGATGTAGGGAACGCCGCGCCCGACCATCGAGGCATCCCAGGGATAGTCGGGATCGTCCTCGAATTGCGTGACAAGGAGAGCGTCGGATTCGGTCTGTGTGCCGTCGTGATAGCGGATCCAGAGCGTCTGTCCGCTGTCGTCGCTTTCGAAGCCCGGCACGGGCCATCCGTCGCTGGAATAGCTCGCATCGGGATCGAAGTCCGAGATGTCGATCTTTTCGTCGTCGATCCAGAGCCCGGTCATGTTCTGGCCCGGAAGGTCGCCGAGCGAGATCACCTGGACGAGAAAGGCGTTCTCGGCGCCGTTGTTGCGGCCGCGGGTGTTGGCGTAGACGAGATGCCCCGGTGTCGCGTAGCGCCCCATGATGAAGGACGCCGGCGTGTCGCCACCGACCGTGATCTCGGTCTTCGTACCGGAGACGGATGCCTTTTCCTGCTTGGTCAGCAGGGACACTGCAAACTTGAGCGCGGTGCCGATGGCAGCGATCGCCAGATTGGCGAGGAACGTGCCGCTCGCGAGAAACGAGCCGATGGCCGCGATCGCGCTGATCGGATCAGCGTGGGCAGCACCGAGCCCCGCCAAGCATAGCCAGACGGCGAGAAGAGTGACGAGAAGGATCTGCATGACTATCCGACGCGAAACGCGCGTGTGGCGCTGAACAGGTCGCGGGAGCCGAGGCCATCCTCGCGCAGAACCATCAGACGCTCGCCATTGACGATGCCGAGTGCGAAGCCGAACGGGCTTTCATCGGGAACCGCGGCGAGATCGCCGAGCATGGCCTCACTGACGTGAATCTCGCGAAGATGCGATCCAGCGAGATCGGCAAGCGTCTGATACCCCTCATTGCGCATGACGCGCACGGCTCCGACAGCAGTGGTGTATCGCCCACGATAAGGAGCGGCGGGATCCTCGCCGGTAAGCGCATCGACGAGACCCGATGCAAAACCAAGCGCACAGTCGAATTCACCGTAGTGGTGCTCGCGACGCTTCACAGTGTCGATGAAGGCGTGGAGCCGAGCCGGCCAGTCGGGGAGACGCGCCATGACTACCTCCCGAACGCGCCGAGGGAGCTTGAGGTCTGACCGGATCGGCCGACACGCTCCTTTTCCTGACCCCAGAAGATCGGCACGTTCGCCGTTCCGGTGTAGCGATAGAACCGGTCGCCAGAACGTGCCTTCAGAAACTCGTCGCTCTTCTTGGCAGGGTTTGTCCGCGTCAGTTCTCGCGTGGAGGAGACGCATTCGATCTCGACGCTGCCCTCCTCGCCGACGGACGGCGTGCCAAGCGGCGCGCGGTCGACCTGTCCCAGGAAATGGCACTTGGCGCTGACGAACTGCCGGGTGTCCGGATCGAGGATGGCGCGATGGATCTGGACATCCGCCAGCCGGATATCGGCGCCACGCACCATCGCCTGAACACCGGCATGGATCTGCGACAGCGGCACGCGTACGGTCCGGATTGTCAGGTCCGACGTCAGCGGGATTTCCGCCATGTCGAGCAGCGAGCCATTGCCGACATAGGTCCGCGTGACGGTGCTCCCCGTTGTCGGATCCTCGACGGCGATCTCCGCTTCATCGAGATCGTTCCAGAACGCGAACTCCACCCGAATTGCAGGGTCGGCCAGCGTGCGTGCCCGGAACCACACGAGATTGCGGGCAACAAGACCCTTGTCCGGTGCCCGTGAGAGCGCCGTTGCGGTAGCACTGTCGATGTTGCGCATGATGATGACCCCAGAAAAAGAGCCGTGAGATGTCGAGCGGGCGGCAAGGATCGACACCCCACCGCCCGCGTGCTTTCCTCCTGATGCTCAATCAGTGGAGGATTGAATGACTGAGGTCTTCAGGAAATTTATCAAAGGAGAGGTCGTAGGAGATGGGTCGACAGTCGCAGTCAATCTCCATGACAATCTCGGTTTCGAGCGCACCATCTTTTTCACAACAGAGAGCCTGACAGTTCTGGCTCACGAGCTCTTGGCACTTCAGGCAAGGGCTGACAGAGTCCAATCAGGGTCAACTACCCGGTACTATGATCTTGGGTCGAAGATCGCCATGAAAGCTATTCCCACCTTCAGCTACCAGCTCACGATAACGGACGATCCGAATATTGGCGGGATGATTATTTGGTCGGAAACCGGTGCGCCTTATTCATTTCAGTTAACGCGTGACCTTGCTCGAGAACTCGACCGGTCATTGGCGAAATGGCTGGCTGAGACGGATCACACTTGAGGCTCGGGCCATCCGCAGGCCCTGCGTCAACAATGGTGACGAGCGTCGAACAAAGTGCCGATTGGTCAGAGTTCGCCTTACGGGTCATGCCTCATGCTCTCTGGAAGGCACCGGCCGTCCGAATGCTGTCGATGTTGCGCATCAGAGCCTCTGGATCACGGAAAAGCCAAGCTGACGCCGGACGCGACTGGACATGGAGGGATTGACTGATCCCGGCCTGAGACCGAATAGCCCTGTCGGCCTGATCAGCGTCACGACAAGACCGGCACTCGCACCGGCCCGAATATGCGGCCTCACCTCGAATTCAGCCGTTACCCCGGAGGCATCGGCTGCCACGGTCTCGCAGATCCGATGCAAGGCCCGGCGCGCCGGGGTGCCATAATCGAAGGAAAAGAGATCACCCGCACTCACCACGTACCCCGCCGGGAGCCCGGAAAGCGCGAGCCCTCGCGTACTCGCATGGATAGAGGCGATGACCGGGGTCGAGCTTCCAAGAAGCGACCCGCCAGGATCGGCTCTCGGATATTGCCGGAAGGAATCGCCCAGATAGAACGATCGGATTGCCCCATCGAGCGCTTCGAGCTTCGCCTGGATTTCGCTGCTCTCGCCGTGCTTGAGCGGGGCGAGCGTGACATCCGCCTCCCACAGGGAGGGAGCAAGTTCGGCAGCCAGTATCTGCCCCGACCCGAGACCGGACAGCTCCTGATTGCTGGCCAGCCGGAAGCGCACATCGACCACTGGGAGAAGCTCGGCGAAAGCCGCAGGCGAAAGCGGGAAGGCCAGCATCAGCCGCGCATCCTCGGATCATCCCGTATCTCCTGCACCCGCTCAGGCAGGGCATGACGCGAAAACTGCGTCACCGCGGTTGCCGAGGCGGTTGTCGCCTCGCCACGCGCGATATCCTTGACATAGGCCTGCAACTGTCCGTCCTCGTCGACGGACACGCCCACCGTGACATGCGCCGACTGCGGCCGAGCATTTTCCGGGGCGCGAAGATCGGGCGCGCTCAATGGCAATGCGGGAGCCCGCAAATCAACCGGGATGCGCCGCCCGTCCGGAAGGGGAACGGCCGCCTCCGGCCCCGCTTCGCCGAAGATCGCGGCCGAACGGGAGACGCCGCCCCCGGCAAAGTGAGGCAGAGGAACCGGGCGCCCGTTTCTGGCGATGCCACCCTCGGCAAATCCGAACAGGCTGAAAAAGCCGTCCAGAAGCCCGCCGCCTGACGATCCCTGCTTTCCGAATATGCTGTCCAGAAGGCTGTCGAGCCCGGTGTCGATGATCTTGTCGGCGATCTTCTGGAGCGCGCTGGCAAGCGCTTCGGAAGCGCTTTTGCCGGCGGCGAGATCGGAAATGAAGCCGCCCAAGACATCACGCGATGCGTCGCGGAAGTCGTCCATCGCGTCGATCAAGCGCTGCTGCGCTTCCTGCTGCTGTTCCTGCAGGCCAGCCTGAACGCCATAGGCGGCCGAGAGACGCTCGACGGCCGCCCGCAAATTCTCGATGACGACGACACCTTCGGCATTCACGCCATTGCCGTTTTCGTCGATCGTGATCCCCTCCTGCTTAAGTGCATTGAGGATCTCGGCCTGCTTGATTGCCCGCTCGCGCTCCGTGGTCGACGCGTTCATCAGCGAGGTTTCGAGGACAAGGCTCTTGGTCTCCTGGTCGACCGAACCGAGAAGAGCGTCGATCGTCTGCTTCAGCTCGGCGCGCCTGTCGGCGGCTTCCTTCAGCGCCGCTTCCTGCGGCGTCAGATCACCGGCAGCGATCCGGGTCTGCCCGGCCCGCCGATTAGCATAGGCGATCGCATCGTCGACCGTTCGACCGCCTCCGAGGATTGTCGGGTTTGCCGCGATCGAGGCAGGATTGATCAACCCGGAGAGCGGTGTGCCCGGCGCGGCGCCAAAGACCTTCGCGGCATCGCCCACCCCCAGGAAATGCGACAATTGCAGCGACGCCTCAGTAACCGCCACGCCCGCCGCCTGAAGCACCTTGGCGTTTTCATTTGCATAGGCCCGGATCAGGGTCTTGGAGATATCGGCGTCAGTGCGCAGCGCAAGGATGGCCGCTCGCGATAGCCCTTCTGCCCGATCCGGGAAATACTTCTGGAACAGGCTGATCCATGTGCTTTCGATGAATTGCCCGAGCCCCGTCGCCGACGAATTCGGATTCTTTGCAAAGCGGTTACCGCTCGATTCTGCCCCGATCACCCGATCCACGAAGCGATCTGTGGCCGCCTTCGAATTGCCGCTGATCAACGCCTGTCGGCGCTCCCGGGCAATCTCCTCTTCCGCCCGGATGCGCGCGGCACCCTCGCTGATGGCCTCCCCCATCTCCTTTGCGGCCTTGACGATCTCCTCGGTCCGCTTGTCAACGTCTCGGGCAAAATCGTCCTTGGAAAGCTCGATGTCGCGCTGGCGGTAGAAGTCCGCCCGGTTCTGGCGCGCAAGCTGGTTCTGTTCGAACGGCGTCGCGACTTCGCCGCCGGCAGGAACCGAGCGGTTGATCCTGTCGGTGAGGTTGGCGATGTCGATCAGCTTGTCGGCCATGACCTCCAGTCGCTTGATAAAGGCGTCGACCGGCGCGGTGATTTCCGTCGCAGCGATCTCGTCGAGCTTCTTGCGGGCTTCCTCCGCTTCGGTCGTGCCGTCCTGAAGGCCGATCGCGATCTTGGTGATCTCCTCGATCGCGGCGGCGTCGGCCACGCTGTCGAACAGGCTTCCGATCCGCAGATCATAGCGCTGGACATCCTCGATAAGCCCCGCGAGATCGGCACGTGTGTCGCCCAGGAACAGCTGATTGCCGAGACTTGAAAGCAGGCTGGGCCCACCACGGATCGCCTCGATCTGGGCGTTCAATTCGCGCAGAGCCCGCGCGCGCTGCCCATCCGTGAGCTTGTCGAGCGCGTCGTTCAGATCGGTGATGCCGCCATCGGCGCCTTCGGCCGCACGGCGTGTCTTGTCGAGCAGGCCATTGATGTCGACGAGGCTGTCGGACGCTTCCTCGATGCCGCCCGAGAAATCGATGAAGGTCACCGCGAGCGCCGCGACGATCCCACCGATCGGCCCGAGCAGAAGACCGGCAATCTGGAACCGGAACACCCGCGTCGCCGCGGAAGCGAGCCCGATGCCGCGTGCCGCCGCTGCTGCGCCGCGCGCCGTGTTTCCGAAGGCACCGGCCATGAAATTGGCCGCGGCTCCCGATCCCGTCGCCGCCGAAGTGAAGAATTGCGAAGCCGCACCAGCCCCCGACAGGCCGAGACGTAGCAATTGCACCGTCGCGATGGCGATGGGGATCGTCGTGATCATGCCGCCGATCGCGCGACCGACGAGAGCACCCGAGATCACCGCGGCGACCTTGAGCACAGTATCCGCGATGCTGTCGAAATCGTCGGCGAAGGCGTTCAGACCAGCAATCAACCGCTGCGATGCCGACAGGCTGTCGTCAGTCTGTCCGATATAGCGCGTCAGGGCATTCTCGATCTTTGTGAAGGCGCCCTCGAAGGTGTCAGCCGAGGCATCGACCCGCTTCTTAAGTTCGTCCGCGCCGGCGATGACGCCCGCGAAGAACTCCTTGGAGGTCAGCCCGCCACTCTTGGCGGCCTTGATCAGCGCGCCGACATCGCCGTTGAAGCGCTTGATGCCGTTGGCGGCCGCCTCCAGAAGAGCCGGTGCACCGTCGATCAGCGAATTGAACTCCTCGGCCTGGACATTCGTCCCGCGAAGCAACTGCCCGAGTTGCGTCAGCGCGCCGGATGCCTCGCCGGCACTCTTCCCGTCGACCTTCAGCGAGGCGGCAACCGCCTCTGTGAACCGGAAGAGATCTTCCTGATCATCCGTGAGCTGCTTCGCCGCGCGGCTCGTCGCGCCGTAGAGCTGCGTCTGCGCCCCCAGCGCCACCGAATAGTCCTGCGACTGCCGATAGAGCCGCTCCAGCGTCGCCGCCTGACGCTCGGCAGGGACATTCGCCGAAACCAGAGCGTTGCCCGCCTTCTTCCAGGCATCGGCATACTGGATTGCCTCACGCGCTCCGATCAGTCCCGTCGCAGCGGCAAGGAGGCTCTTGATCGACAGCGCTGACCGTTTCGAGGCCCGCTCGATCTCCTGATCCATCTTCTTGAAACGGTTCTCGATCGCCTTGGTCGATTGGTTGAAGACCACCGCAGCGCCCTGCATCTCCTTCTCGAACGGGCCGACTTTGGCCGCGAGTTCATAGACCAGCTGTTCGGCGGTGATTGCCATTGAGCGTCTCTTTCGCAGTTGCAGAAAATCGCAGCCAGCCCGAGACCGGCAAAAGAGCTGTTACGCCGACTGAACGGTCGATACCCGATCAAGCATCGCACCGATCGCGTCGAACTCGTCTTCCGACATTTCCTGAGAGCGCTCTTTCTCGCTCATGTGAGCGCGCCGGAACCCGTCATGGCAGGCCTGGAACTGCCAGAGAGACAACCGGTCGACCTGCTCAGGCGCCAATCCCATCACGATCCCGGCGCCGTAGAAGCCGGCGAAGCGGAGCTTGCCCCTGGGAAGCGGGGGCGGCCCGTCGTCTCCGCCGGCCCCTATTTTCCCAGCTTTTCGTCCTCGACCCCGACGAGCACGGCCGCGAGCACGGCGCGGGCCGTGGGCACGTTCTCGAGCCAGGGGACCGTGTCGACGTGGCGGGTGATCGCGTCCAGCGCCTTCTGCTGTTCCATCCCGGCCCCGATCAGGCCAAGACGCAGCGTCTCCCGCACATCGTCAACCCGCCAGGTCCCGTCGCCAAGCCGTTGGTAGAGATGCTGCGGTCCGGCATCGCATTTCTCCTGCAACAGCCTGAGTTCGCCGAGCCGAAGCTGGAAGACGTACTCGCTATCCCAGCATGCCAGCTCGGCACGGGACGTGCGGCTCATCAGGCGACCGCCTCGGTGTAGGCGCCGTCGCTTTCCATCTGGACGTTCACAGCGACCCGACTGCCCTTTTCGGCCGTGACCTCGAAGGACGCCAGATGATATTTCTGCGTGACGGTGACCGTGCTTCCGCTTTCGGGGAACGTGATCTTGACGTTCTTCGAATTGTTCGACGCGTAGAACGCACGCCACGCCGGGAGGCTCTCCTGGGCCATGACCCCGGAACCGGAAATCGAGGCGGTCAGGGCGACGATGTCGCGCTCGACATGCGACGGAAGATCGGGATCGTCGCAGTCGGGCACTTCGGTCTCATTGAGGTTCTTCGTGCGGTTCCAGCTTTTCGAGGTGAACCCGCACGGTGCGGTGAAGACCTCGGGATCGGCTCCGTCGCCGAGCTGCACGACGAAATCGCCGAATTTGACCGTTGTCGCAGTTGCCATGATGGCCTCCATGAAAAAGGCCGCTCAGGGCGGCCGGGATGCTGATCTGCTGTTGAAGAAAGGTCGGAAGACCGACCGGCTAGGCTTGGTCCATCAGCGCGCGGACGAACAGGACGCCGTGCTTCGTCTTGCCGTCAGCATCCATGATGAACCGTTCGCTCTCGATCGTCAGATCCACGACGCGAGCGCCCGAGAGCGCGAACTCTTGGCCATGGACCGCAGAGCGAAGCTTTCCAGCAAGAACCTTGGCTTCCCGGAAACCATCCTCTGCGCTCGACCAGATATCGATCTGCTGCGTCGCATCGATCCCGTCGACGCAGTCGGCGTCGTCCGACTGACCGTCATACGGCCCGAACGAAAGATAGGGTTTCGCCGCAGTCGGCCGTGGCTCGTCGAACAAGGGCGCCCCGATCTCGGCCGCCGTGATCGCGGCATAGAGCGCCTTCTGAAGCTCCCATGCGAAAGCTGTCATGATCGCTGGACTGCCTCTTTCGCCGCCTGCTTCAGGAGCCTCCTCGCCCGCCGCCGGATGCGCTTGTTGGCGCCGCGGATCGGTGGATAGAAGAATGGCTGAGCCGGCATGTCCTCGTTTCCGAACTCGACGCCGAGCGCATAGTCGTATTCGGTATCCGCGCCGTTTCGGACCGGTTTCGTGGTCCGATCGCCACCGGCCATGAGCGTCACACTCACATCGCGGCGGGTCTCCCTGACCTCGGACCTCTCGATCGTCGAGGCCAAGGTGCCGGAGCGTTTCGGTGCGAGCCGCTTCTGGCGGCGCCCAATGTTCGTCGCCTCGACGTCGATGGACTCTCGCACGGCCTTTCGAGCGGCTTTCGGCAGGTTCTTCAGCACCCTGAGACCCCGCGAGCGACCCGGCAACTTGGCCATCACGCTTCCACCTCGCAGAGCACGTCTAAATCCCGCCGATCCTCGCTCGGTTCGACGCTCTTGATATCGTAGACCTCTGAAGACCGCGTGTCGCGCGCACGCCATTCCGCCGTGATCATCTCGCTCTGCGACGATCGCCGAATGGTCAGGACCAACGGCCGCCGCCCCTCGAGGCGCGCCGCCTGGACGCCCTCGCCGCCCCGCAAATAGCGGCGCCGCGCCGACACGACAAACCGCTCCTCGAAACCCGAGACCGTACCGCCGCCCTCGCCCTGGGTCTGGATCACGGCATCGAAGGCGATGCGCTCAGTCAGCCGACCCGCTTCCGCCATCGTCCGTTCCGTTCTCTGTGGATGCACCAGCCTCTTCGAGCGCCCCGGCAGCCCTCGCGGCCGCTTCATGCGCCTTTGGCACCGAATAGGATCGACCGCCCTTGTAGGCGATTGTCGAGCTTTTGCCCGGCAAGCGGTAGTCATAGTCCCGAATGAACGTGACCCTGGCCATCAGATACTCCCGCGCCGATAAGGCGCAATCAGCCGCTCGACCGTCATCGACATCTCGACGGCCGCGGCACCGCCGTTTTCGGCCGTCTCCCGGAACCGGTAGAGATCGCCGACCATCAGAAGGATCGCCGAGCGGATCGGCCCGGGCACCGGGTTCGGCTGCCCATCGACCAATTCGCCATAACCGGCGGTGTAGGTGATCGAAACGGCTTCGCTTTCGTAGAGATCGGCCGGAAGGACATGGGCGTTGCGAAACCGCACGAACGATCCGATCGCGTCGGCCTTCAGCGCATACTCCTCTTCCGCCACCGTCGAGATTTGCCCGGCCGCATTACGCCAGGTGATCGACGATATCTCCGAAGCCGGCAGCCGCAGCCGCATGACCCGGCAAAATCCATCGAACGTCTCGCGCCATGCCTGACTGACAATCGCCCGGCCGAGCACTCCCGAATAGCCGTCGAGACGAGCCGTCGCCGTCTCGATCATTGCGGTGATCATGTCGTCATCGTCGTCATGATCAACCCGAAGATGCCGCTTCGCCTCAGCCAGCGAAACCGGCATGAATGGCGCCGCCGTGACAAGAGCCGGTCGATACTCTCTCACGAGACTTTCGAGCCTTTGACAGCCTTGTTTGCGAATTCCGGCTCCGCCTTGTTCTTCACTTCGGGCGCCGCCTTGACGGCGCCAAGGGCTTTAAGTCGCTCGAAATCAGCTTTCTCGAATTCGAGGACGGAGCCTTCCGGCTTTCCGTCGAGCGGCTTCGTGAGGATCGCTTTCACCATCACCATCTCCTTCGATTTGTAAGACCGGCGACCTTGTGGTCGCCGGTCACGCCAAACCGAACGAATGTCAGGCAACCCGGCCGAGATCGCCGTAGATCAGCGCCTCGGGACGATAGATCGCCAACGCGAGTCTTTCCTCCGCGCGGATCGTGACCTTGTTCTTGACGAAGTTGTCCTGATCCTCCGTAGAGACCTCGACGGTCGCGTCCTGCCGGTCGAAAATCTGTGCAGCGAGATCGAACGCGCCGACGAGGAACTTATCCTCGCCCATCGCCTGTGTCGGAACCACGGGAAGGCTCCACAGGGTCGGAGATAGCGTGCCTCGGGGATTTCCGATGAGGTACTGGCCATTGGCGTCCTTCATCGTCTCCATGTAGGCCCAGTCGATCGGATTGAGAACGATGCCATTCGGGGCATATTCCGCAAGCGCCGTCTGAAGCATGCCCAGGCGGATTGTATCGATCATCTGGCCGTCCTGCGGCGCGAACGGCGCCGAGAATGCCGTGGCTTCAGTCACTAGGCCGGAAAGATTTTGACCGGTTCCGCTGCCGTTGAGGAGTTGCTGCTCCTCGACATAGGCGAGGCCATAGCGCAGACGGCTGTCGATCATCGACCGCAGCCCCGGAACGTCCGCAAGCACCTGAACCGACGCCCGCATCCAGTGTGCGATTGTCCGAACCGATGCAGTCGCCTCGATGTATTGGATTTCCGACTGCGGCTTCAGGGTGCCTTCCGCGACCGGCGCAGCATTGTTGGTGAAGCCCTTCTCCTTGTCGTACTCGATCGAATTCGACGTGGTGTTACCCGGCGCGAGCAAGGCTCGGATAGTCATCCTGCGGCGCGGCAACTCTACCGCTGGCGCCCGATCCGGGCGTATGAGCGTGCCGACGGAGCCGGCGGCGTCAGTTTCGAGCGAACTGATATCCTTGACTTCGACGATCGCCCGACCGCGTGGCCGCGTCTGCCCCGCAAACGTCTTGAACTCATCCGATTCGACGAACCGCTCACCTGCAGTCCGAGGACCTCGATCCTCACCACCGCCCCGTGCCATCTTCTGCTCGATCTCGTCGAGCCTCGCCTTGGCCTCGTTCATACCGGTCAGTGCCTGATCCGCCAGATCCTTGGCGGTGCTGGCCATCGGCGTGCCCTTCTCGGCCTCGGCAAGAGCCTTCTCGGCAATCTCCTTGACCTTGTCGTGCTTGGCGTCGAAGTCGCGCTTGACCTCGACGGCGAGCTCGGCCGCCGTCTTTCCACCGCCAGGGCGGTCCGGAGCGTCAAAAACGATCCGGGGCATGAAGCGAAACATATCCGTGTGGCTGGCGACAAGCGCCATCGACCCGCCCATCAGGCAAGCCATCCTTTGTCCCGTCATGGGAACCTCCGTGTCTCGGTTGATGCGGGATCAGCCCGCCAGAGCGCGCAGGAATGCGACGCTCTCGTCAGCCGCGTTGGCAGGCTCCCCCTGCCCTTTCAGGTGAAGACGCGCGGCGCGTTCCGCCTGCGAATTCGAGAAGCCCAATCCCTTGAGCCATGTCTCGAACTCTCTTTCCGTCAGCCGGTCCCCGGCTTTCAGACGCTCTGTAAGATCGTGAGCAGCTTTGGCTGCCTTCACGCTCTGCACGACCGCATTCTCGTTCGCCCCCAGCGAGACGACGCTGACTTCGCGAAGATCGAGTTTTTCCAGCGTCCAGATGCCGCTTTCGGTATCGACGCTGTAGGACTTGATCCGGTAGCCGATCGAAAGCCCGTCAATGTCGCCAGCCTTCAGCAGCGCATAAGCTTCGCGGCCGCGCTGGACATCCATGTTCAGGCGGCCGTGCATCAGCAGCCCGTGATCGTCTTCATTTGCGTCAAGCCATTTCCCGATTGGCTCGTCCGGATTGTGCTGCCAGAAGAGCTTGGGCATCGTGCCCTTGGACTTATGCTCTTCGAGGCTCTCGGAATAAGCGCCTGGCGCTATCACATCGCCGTAGGCGTCCGGCTCACCGCCGAAGGTTGATCCGTAGCCCTCGAATTCGCCGGTTTTGTCCAACGCCTTGATTTCCAGATGGGGCGCGGTGCGCTTGTCACTGGCCATTGCCAGCCTCCGTGATGGGAACGTTCTGGCTTTGCATGCGCGGCGTGTCACCGCCGGAAACAGGCGGAAGGTTCTCGAGAGCCCGAATCTCGTTGATCGTCATGAAGCCCCCCTGCGCCATCTTCGAATAGAACTCGGCGCGCCCCGCGCTGTCTCCGCGAAGAAGACCTTCAAGGTTGAATTCGATCGTCAGGCCCTGACTGCGGCGCTCGGCCAAGGGTATGAGCTGCTTCGTAAGCGCCTGCTCGATCCGCTTCAGTCTTTTACGGAGCGTGAATTTCTGAAAGCCGAGGACATCGACTTCCTTGCCTGTGCCCCAGTTCGATGACTTGTCACCAAACCCGACCATTGCCGGGGGCACGCCGAATATTCGGCAGATCTCCTCCCCGGAAAACTTGCGACTGTCGAGCATCTGGGCGTCTTCCGGATTCAGTGCAAGCTGCTTCCAGGTGAGACCTCGATCAAGGAGCATCGGATGTCCGGCCCGCACGGCGCCGCGAAACTTGCGGATCAGCAGCGCTTCCATTTCTTCGCGCTGCTCTTTGGTTAACGTGACGCTTTCCGGCGTCGAGAGGATGCCGCTAGGATTGACGCCATTGCGAAACATCGCGTCGGCCGCAGCTTCAGCCGACAGTGCGCCGTCGAATACCGATCGGCATACTGACAAGGTGGAGGCGCCGGACAGAGCTGTTCCGAACGGACCACGGATATGAAGAACCTGTTCGCCGGTGAGCTCGGTTCGCTTGCTGTCCTCGGTCCATTCGTAAATCAGAACGCCGTCGCTCCGGCGACGCACCCTCATCTTGTCAGCCGGCAACGGCAGGAGAGCGTTTATGCCGCCCCCGGATCGGGGCGACATCTGCGCATAGGCATTGCCCTGCAGTTCGATCGACGCTGCCATTACTTCCCAAAAGTCCACGGCCGTTTGATCGTAGTTCGGGCTATCGTGCAGCACGAAATAGAGGGGATGATCCTTTGCCACGCTGCGCAGACCGCTGGCGTCAGTCCGATAGACCATCAGGGGAAGGCTGGCGATCGTCCCGGCGATCAGCTGCACACAGGCCCATGTCGCCGACAAGCCGACAGCAGACGCTCCCCGCGCAACGGAAAGGTCCCTGTGATCCGCCACCGTCACTTGGTTCGTGACAAAATTGTCGCCATTCTCCGACGAGGCGGCACCCACTCGCCATGGCTCAATATCTTTCGTTTTTCGAGCCCGGCCGAGCATGCGCGAGAACCATCCCATCAGGCGTAGCTCGCAATCCAAGCGTCATTATCGACCCTGATGGGCGCACTGGGATGACGGCTCATAAGGTCGAAGGCGTTGAAGGTTGCGGCAAGTGGATCGATTTTCGCCTTTCCAGCCGCCTGTTTGGTGATCTTTACAGCGCTGCCGACCTGCTCGACCTTGGCATTGCCAACGCACCAGATCATCAGGTCCTGCCCCGCATGCCAGAGGGTGCCGTCCTTCAGTTTGCGCTCCATGCCCCAGATCGCGCCCGAGATCTTGACGCCTTGCGGGATGGACACGATCGGCCCGCCATTCTGCGAAGTCTCGATGCCGCGGCCCGCCAGCTCGTCGACAATCGCCGAAACCCCGAACGGATCGAGGCCGACCCCAGCCCCTTCAGCGAGCTTGCCGGCATCACGGATCCTCTCAATGACATCCGCGACCTCTTCCACGTCCTGCGTCGGCGTTTCGCAGATGACGAGATCCCCCGCTGCCTCGAAATCCTTCAGCTTCGAGACGATCTCCTTGCGCTGATCGAGGACGTCCGTATGCGCCCATGCCTTGTTCCAGACCAGCCAGTCCTTCGTCACCTTGCATCGCCCGACGACGGCAAGGCCCAGGAGATCGTCGAGACCGCCGCCATCGACACCGACGACGACGACTTCCGATCGCTCGATCAGAGCCTCGAGTGTGAGCGACGTGTCCGCCGCGTCGATCCAGTATTTGGCGCCTGCCCACGCATCGGCATTGATCGCGATTCCGATCTCGACGTTCAGATGCTGCGAAGCCCAGACGGAAAGGCTTTCGATCCCGGCCTGCTCGGCCTCCCGGAATTTCGGCAGAAGCCGCTCGATGGTGATCGAGCGCCCGAGATTGGGCGTGACGAGATGCCAGTTCGCCGGATCGGCCCACGGCCGCCGCTTGTCCTGCTGCATCGCAACCGGGAATTCGTAAAGCATCGGCAGGGTCTCGCTGTCGGCAAACTCGCCTTCGCGCACCATGCGGGCAAGCTTCAGCTCTTCCTTGAAGATGCCCGCCGGCGGCTCGTCGGATTGCGTCGTGATCACGATGACGAAGCCTTCCGGATTGGCCAGGATGCCGCCCTCGATCTGGGTCATGACCTTGCGCGCCTGCGGCATCTTTCCGAGTTCGTGGATCTCGTCGACCAGGACACCTACCGGCTTCGCGCCGGTCATCACCTTGTTGTCGAAGGACCGGATGCGCAGCTTCGCCCCGGTATTGACGTCAACGATCGTCTTGATGTGGTCGCGGGCATGAAACCGCTTTTTGAGCCACGCATCGGCCTTGATCATGCCCTCGGCCTGTTCATAGGCCCGCTCGGCCGTTGCCTGCGTCGGCCCGACCAGGAGAAATTCGGCCGAAGGCCGGCGGTTGCGCAGCAGCGCCGTCATCATGATCGCCGCGCCGTTCGTCGTCTTCGAGTTCTTCTTCGGCACGAGCTGGAAGAACTTTCTCGCCAGCCGGTCGACGATGACCGTCCGATCCTCGTCCATGACGACGAGACCGAAGATCACCCGGACGAAGTCGGTCGCCCATTCGCCGGCAACGTCCCTGAGAAGCGGCTGCCCGGGGACATCCGGCAGGCGCAGCCGCTCGAACGCCTGGACGGCAAGCCGCGCCTCTTCCTCGTCGATCGGCAGATCATCCCTCAGCGGTGGGCGGCCCGTCTGAAGCCGTTCGAACCAGTCGGGGCAGGAGAAATCACCCATGGACGGCAATCAGTGCGAGACCGCAGGCGGGATGATCGATTCCCAATCCGATGGCGGCGTTCTCGCCTCGCGCTCGCGCTGCTCCTTCTTGCCGAGCTTCTCGCTCGCCTCTTTCACGCGATCGTCGAACAAGGGGCCGACCGCCATGTCGTGACGCCGGAAGAACTCCTTCATCGCGGCCGTATTGCCGGATCGCGCCTGCTCCCAGAGCGTCAGCAGGCCGATCGACTCGACCCGGTCCCGCGCCACGTCCCGCGTCCGAAGCTCACGAAAATAATGCTTGCGCAAAGTCGGAACCGTGATGCCGATCGCGCCGGCTATCCGCGCATCGGTCCAGCCCTGCGCCAGCAACAGCATGATCTTGTTGCGGTTTTGCTGCGTCGGATTATGCGGCGGCCTGCCGCGCTTGCCGAGACCCGCCGGTATCGGATCGCCGAGCAGGTCAAAAGCCGGTTCAAAATCTTCCATCAAGAAAAAAACCCACGAATGAGAGGGCGCGCGGTACGGCTGGCGCGGTCCTGCCAGACTTTTGCCCACCCCCCTAGGTCGATGACCTCGCCCGCTCGCCGCGCGAGCGCGCCGTCTTGGCATTGTGGCAAGGCATGCATCGGATACGGATGTTCGACGGATCGAAGTCGGCGCCGCCATCCTTGCGCTCGATGACATGGTCAGCGATCAGCTTGACGCCGCGCTCGGTTCCGCTCCGGCCGCAGTCTTCGCAGCAATTGCCGCGCTGGCGCTTCATGTCGGCGGCAAAGCGCCGCCACTCCGACGAGAGATAGAACGGATCGGCCACCTTCGGCGCGGGCTTCAGCCGCGCGGGCGCCGAACTCAGGCGAGGCTTCAGGCTGGCAAGGCGACCCATACCCTTGCCTGAAACGACAAAGGGCCCGCCTAAGCGAGCCCCATAGTCCACCATCCCTGAAGATCGGCTATCCCGTCTTCCAGGCCACCCGGCGCTCGGCTTTGATCAGCTGCGACACGGATCGGTGGTCATCTGCCGGCATTTGTAAGCGCAAGTTCATCGCGATTGCAACCCCTCAATTCGCGCCAGAGAGCGCCGCTGGGTCGATTTCCACCGGTCTGAGCATTCCGAAAAGCTCCAGCATGATCTTGGCCGACTGGCGGCTCGTATAGCCGCCGAACACGACCTTCATCCCGGCATAGGGCCCATCCTTCACCCGCACGCTGTCCCCAGCCGTGTAGACCTCGCCGGAATGGTCTGCATTCCGTCGCCAGTGCGCCTTGGCCCGCGCCTCGTCGAACACGCCGCTTTCCGCAAAATGCCGATAGCGCTCGACCTCCTCACCCGGCAGTGGCTTGAGACCTCGCTCCTTCAGCCCCAACACCTCGCGCACGCCGTTGACCGACTTCGCCATCGTGAAGCCCTGCTTGTCCACCGGCATCCGCACGAACAGATAACCCGTAAGAACCGGCCGCAGCACCGTCCGCCGGCTCTTGGTGTAGCGCCGCCTTACATGCCGCCGACAGAGCGGCATCCAGGGCTCGAAACCCATGCGTTCCAGCCCGTCGAACGCCATCATCTCGCATCGTGGATTGGTGCGCACGGCAAACCATCCCCTCCGCTTCGACCCGAGATCCGCGCTTCGTTCAGCCAGCCGCGTGACACGGTCCTCGCAATCGGCGTCGTTCCAGATTCTCACGCTCCGCACCCTTCCTTCACCGCAACACCCTCGAACCGCTCCGTAAATTCCTGAAGAGCCTCCGGCCCGCCCTTCGGCAGATAGACCACCGGCAGCGCCCCCGGATCGGGGATCCACGGCCATCCGCGCGCCGCATGAGCCGCGCGCCAGGCCGCATAGATGTCCGAGCCCACCGGCACCGGCTCCATCGCTGCGCGCACCGCGTCGGGCACCCTGGGAACCGGCGTGGAAACCCCGCGCGACGCCGCATCGTGCAGCCGGTTGACCTCCGGCCACCCCGTCCGCATCCTCTTTTCGGCGAGAAGCGCCTCCCGGTCCGCATGGCCGGCCTCGACCATCCGCCGCTCGATCAGCGTCAGCTGCGGCAGCGGCCCGGAAGGCCCGGCGAGAAGCAACCGCAGCCGGGCCGCGCTCCAGTCAGGGCCGAAAGGCTTGGCGACGAGCGGCTTGTCAGGATCGTCCGCCTCGGGTTCAGGCAGCTTCTCCCAGCGCTTTTCGGAGAGGTACACGGCGAAGGAACAGGCCGTCTTCCGTCCGCCGCCCTTGGCCGCTTCGAGATAGTCCGCCATCCGCGCCGCGGCGGCCTCGCGATCGGCCTCGCTCAGCTCCATCGCCGCGGCGAGCGCCTTGGGCGCGCTGTCGGCGACATAGCTCGGCCATTTCGGGTGAACCTTTTTCAGCCAGCGCTCGACCCGTTTCCGATCGTCCTCGCTCGCGCCCGCGCTCTCTCTCAAAGGTTCCTTTACAGGTTCCTTTACCGGTTCTTCTATATGTGGCGGCAAAATTTGCCGGTAGAACTGTCGCGATTTGCCGGTAGAACTGTCGGAATTTGCCGGTAGCTCGTCATTTTCGGCTCTACCGGCAGAATTTGCCGTTTGCTCCGTTCCGTCGTCCCCGATCACCGTCGAGCTACCGGCAGAATTTGCCGGTTGAAAGTCGCCCTCGAAGGCAAGCCGATATCGGTTCGATCCGCGCCGCCCCGCCTCGCGCGCCCCGTCCCAGTCGATCAGTCCGCGCTCACGCAGCCGCGCCAGCTGATCGCGCACCGATCGCTCGGAGAGATTGGTGCGCGCCGAGATGTAGTCATGGCTCGGATAGCAACCGTGCAGCGGATTGTGGCAGTCGGCGAGCACGGCCAGAACCACCAGTTCCCCCGGCTTCATGTCGGGGTGCTGCTCCGGCTGGTCGAACGCCCATTTCGTTGCGGCGTGGCTCATTCCGCGCCTCCGCTTGTCCACTCATTGTCCACAGGGTTTGCAGGCTTTCGCCAACAGCTTTTCGGCAGCCTCATTCCGCCGCCTCCATCACCGACTGAACGGCCAGATCGGCACAGTTCGCCGCGACCAGCGCGGCCGCCAGCGGCGGACAGACCGAGTTGCCGCAGCACGAGCCCTGCACCGTCGCCGAGATCGGCGAGCCGTCGGGCCGCCGGTCAATCACGTAGTCGTCCGGAAAGCCCTGCGCGCGGAACCGCTCGCGCGGTGTCAGCATCCGCATGCCGATGTCGGCGATCGCGAAGGTCTGGCCGTCAGTGTCGAGGGTGACGAGGCCCATCCGGTCCTTCGTCGTGTCAGTGTGCAGCGGCACGTCGACGGCGGCGCCGTCGCCGGTGCCGTAGTACTTCGTCAGGAAGGCCGAGATCAGCGCCGCCTTGTTGACCACAGCGGTGTCGGTTGGTGTAGGCCTGTGGAGATCCCGACCGGTTCCTTCACCGAATTGCCGTGAGAGGTGTGCCGCCACCACCTGCTGCTGCGCGCCCGATGCCGTCAGCGTCGCCACCGGTTCACTCGCGGCACGGCCCGGATTGACGCCGCCGATCCGCCGCGAGTCGTTGTTGTGCTGCGCGAGGAAGGCTGCGACGACGCCGTGCTTGGCGCCACCGGCCACCTGCGTTCCGATCGGCTGGCCGATGTCGAGCGCGCGCGGCGCCTGGCCGTCCCGCTCGCCGTAACCCGTCTGCAACATCGTCGCGGCGACCAGCCCGACCGGCGCCGCTCCGCCAGGCCGCTTGATGTGACTGTTGGCCGTGATTGTCGGCGCCGGCTCGTCGAGCGGTGCACCGGTCGATCCGGTCTGGAACTTCGTCAGATGAGCGGCGGCAACGGCGTGACCGGATGCGCTCGTGATCGTCCGGAGGGGCTCGTCCGAACTCCACGCATTCGGCGCCCGGCCCGTCGTCTTCGAGTTCGCGACGTTGATGATCGACGGCGCCACGACGGCATGGTCGCTGCGGCCGTGCGCCGTCTGCGTCCGGATCGGCTCGTCGATCGAGTGGACTCGGCTGTCGCCGGCATGCGCCACCGGCACCAGAAACGGCCGCTTCGCCTCCAGCACGTAGCGCACCATGCCCCGCGCGATCCGCCGCATCGTCGCGTCCGCCAGCGGCCGGATCGCCCGGACGCCGTGCTTTGCCCTGATCTCCTCCGCCGTGTCGAAGATGGACGGGCATGGCAGCGACCAGTCGATGATCTCGGCCGCAGTGCGCCACGGCGCCTTGCGACCCGCGATCACCTCGGGATCGTCCGGTCGCCCGTGGGTCGGCGCCGGCCAGACGATCGGCTTGCCGTCGCGCCGGGCGATCATGAAGAACCGCTTGCGGATCGTCGGCGCGCCGTAGTCGCAGGCCCGAAGCTCTCGGAACTCGACCCTGTAGCCGAGCCGCTTCAGTTCCCTGACCCACTGCCGGAAGGTCTGGCCGCGCCGGTCCGGACACGGCACGAAGACGCCCGGCTTCGTCTCGACCAGCGGCCCCCAGCTCTGGAACTCCTCGACGTTCTCGAGGATGATCACGGCGGGCCGGACCCGCTTCGCCCAGAGCACGACGACCCAGGCGAGATCGCGGATGTTGCGCTTGACCGGCCGCCCGCCCTTGGCCTTCGAGAAGTGCTTGCAGTCCGGCGAGAACCAGGCGAGCCCGACCGGCCTGTGGCCGACGACCTCCAGCGGATCGACCTGCCAGATGTTCTTCGACAGGTGCAACGTGTCAGGATGGTTGACCTGATGCATCGCCAGCGCGTCGGCCGAATGGTTGATGGCGATGTCCGGCGAGCGGCCGAGCGCCATCTCGATCCCGGTCGAGGCGCCCCCGCCGCCGGCGAAGGAATCGACGATCAGCGGAATGCCGCCCGTCATCGCCCCACCCCCTTGCACCGCTTGTCCAGCACGAACAGGTTTTCCGTCCAGGCGAGCCCCGTCAGAACCCCGTCGTCGAAACCGCCGCCCAGCCGCCGCGCCATCGCGATCAGCTGATCGCTGACGACGCGTCGCGGCAGTCCGGAGGCGGAGAATTCGGCAAACGCGACGAGCGCGCTTTCGAGATTGACCCGCCCGTCCGCCCGCGCGACCAGCCGCGCCCGCGCAAACCGCACGATCGCCGGATCATAGAGATCGTTCGTCATTCGGCGGCCTCGCTCAGGAGGTCCTCTTGAGACGAGGTCATGCGCGTCCCCGCCTTGGCGGCGGCAAGATTGCGCACTGCCTGCCGGAAGTAGCTCGTCTTCAGTTCCGCCCCAATCCCGCGCCGCCCGGCACAAACGGCCGAATAGACCTCCGAGCCGACACCCATGAACGGCGTGAACACCACTTCGCCCGGGTTTGATCGCATCTGAATAGCGCGGTCGATCACGTCGAGCTGCAGCGGGTGAACGTGCTTTTCGTCGTCCGGGTCCTTCGACGCCTCGTAGGGCAGGACATGGCCCATGCGGATGTCGTACCAGAAGGAGGAGGCGTATTGCCGCCAGATCCAGTGCGAGAACTTGTTCTGCTTCTGGTCACCCTCGAAGCCGCGAAACCGCCGCACCTCCGCCGGCATCGCCTCGTCGTCGCCGGCATAATCGAGGAACCCGGTCGGATGCGTAACCGGGATCGGATTCTCGCCGCGCTTGCGAAAGATGATCAGGTAGTCGGCCGAGGCGACGCCGCATTGCGCGCTGTCGTCGACAGCGGTCTTGTGCGCGAGGTTCTTCTGCATGGTCCGGTTGCGCACCCACAGCGGCTCCTTCCAGATGCCGTGCCGGGCCACAAAGTGAAAGCCCATGCGCTGGTGCAGGCGGATGATGTCGCCGGGAAAGTCGATATAAGCGTCGGACCCGCTGTTGCCGGTCGGTACGTCCATGCAGTGCACCGCCGAACACCGCCCGGGCAGCGTCACCCGCGCCAGCTCGCGCACGACATATTCGTAATGGGTGAAGAACTGGTCATAGTCGACGCAGTTCGACAGATCGCGGGCATCGCTCGAATAATTGTAGAGCCCGCCGAAGGGTGGCGAATAGACCGAAAGATGCACCGAAGCATCGGCCAGCCCTGACAGGACGTCGATGCAGTCGCCATTGTAGATCGCGTAACTGTCGGTCACGACCTGATCGAGCACATTCACCATGCCGGAAGCTCCATGGGAGTGGCGAAGCTGCGGGCGGCCGAGACCACCATCGCATCGTTCATTTCGGCCACGAGGTTTTCAAACATCGCGCGCGCCTGAGCGGCCTTGCGCTTGCGGTTTTCGATGATCCGGCGCTCGCCTTCGGTCAGAACCGTGTCGACCGTCACGTCGCGCGTCTGGCCGAACCGCCAGCACCGGCGAACGCCTTGGTAATGCTGCTCATAGGAGTGCGAGGGAAACTCGATCACATGGGCGCAGTGCTGGAAATTGAGGCCCAGCGCCCCGATCCTGTGCTTGGTGACGAGCGCCCGGATACCGCCATCTACGAAGCCCATGAAGCGCTCTTCCTTGACCTCGTCCTTCTGCGATCCCGAGACCTGGACGGCATCCGGAATCATTTGCTCGAGAAGGTGCGCCTCCTCGTTGAACTGGCACCAGATCAGAACCGGCCGCTTGTGATCCGCGAGCGCCGCGGCCCGCTCGCAACGCTCGCGGATCGTGCGTTTCTTTTCCTCGCGCTGTTCGGGAAGCGTGACGGCGGGGAGGTGAAACAGCATGCCGTTGGCGGGCGTGTCGACATCGACATAGTGCTCGCGCTCGATCAGCGCGGGAAGCGCATAGCGGCCATTGTCAAAGCCGAGATCGGAGGGCTGCCGCAGCGCCCGCGCCCAAGAACATACCCACCGCCAGAACGGCTGTTCGCCATGCCCCTTGAACCGCCATTTCGGCGCCTCGCCATACATCCGGCGCGTCGCGCTATTGTTCTGGTCGTTGCGGAAGAACCGGTTCAACATGTCCATATGGCCCATGTGACCGAGGGCCTCGGAGGAGGTGCCGAGCTCGATGTAGTCGTTCGGCGCCGCCGTCGCCGTCGCGAGCAGCCGGTACGGGACCTTGCGCATGAAATCGGTGATTTCACCCCGCCGCGCTCCGTCGAACCCTTTCAGGATCGAGCTTTCATCGCAGACCACTCCTGCGAAGTCGTTCGGGTCGAAGGCCGACAGTCGCTCGTAATTGGTGATCACGATCTTGGCGGGCACGGAACCGTCTATCGAGCGCCTGACCTCGATCCCGAAACGCTCCGCCTCCCGCACGACCTGAGCCGCGACGGCGAACGGCGTCAAAATCAGAACCGGGCAGTTGGTGTGTTCCACCACGTTCTGAGCCCATGCGAGATACTGCAGCGTCTTGCCCAGCCCGCAATCCTCGAACAAGGCCCGCCGACCACCGCGCACGGCGTAGTCGATCATCGCCTGCTGGAAGTCGAAGGCCTCTGGCGGCATGAAACGCGGCTCGAACCCCTGCTCGGTACCCTCGTGCATCTTCGCCTGAAGAAACGCCTGATAATCCGGATGAACACTCATGCCGCATACCCCGCCCGCAGCCGCTCGAAGCGAACATGCGTGGCGCACCAGCAGGGCTTGGCGCTGTCCCGCCGTGCGGCCGAGACCGGCGCGTCGCAGAACAGTTGCGGCCCGTAATGCCCCTGCGGATCGACCGGCCAGGTGCAACCCGTCCGCTCGAGATGCGGCACCGGCCGCGTGCCCGGCAGTGGCGCAAAGGCCGCCTCGCCGAGGGGCGGAACGCCCGGATCGGCATCGGCCGCCTCACCTCCCCCTTGTGGGGAGGTCAACGGGCGGAGCGAAGCCTCCGACCGACGGGTGGGGGTCGATGCCTCGCCAACAGCTGCCGCTAAAACTCCCGGGGCGAGACTAGCGCCTCGCCCCTTTGTCCGGTTCTCAGGGGGTCGACCGGCTGCCTGCCCGTGAACCTCAGCCCTGCCTTCCAGCGTACAGTCATCATCGCCACGGGTCGTTTTCGGATGATGCTGGGGACCTTGTGATGCCGCGCCGGCAATATTCTCGTCTGCCCGGTGCGAAGGGCTTCCGGGGACCTGAGCCACCTCCTCCCGAAACATACCCGGCTCGCGCTTCATCAGCGCCGTCACCGCCAGGCCCGTCCGCCCCAGTCGAACCCCGATGCCGCTCGGCGCCGTCCCAGCCCGCGCCATTGCCGCCGCCCGCATCTTCTCGGCCTGCGACCAGGGCCGGTTCCAGGCGTCCTCGAAACCCTGATCGGGCAGAGTCTCGCGCCGCGCGAACAGATGCCGGTTGCGATGGATCTTGCCGATCACCGCATTGCGGGACCGCTTCAGCTCCCGGCCGATCTCCGACGCCGAATGCCCCTCGGCCCAGAGCGCGGCGGCTTTCTGCAGCTCCTCGCGATCCCAGGGCACCTGCTGGAAGGATGCCGGCTCCCGGCGTATCGCGCCGCTCATGAGCCCGCCCTCGCGATCGCCTTGAGGTGCAGATCGTGTGCGACGAGATCGGTCACCGCCCGCGCGATGTGTTCGCGCATCCTGAGGGTGACAACTTCCTGCGCCGAGACGTCGTTGTCGTTTTCGAGCGCCGTCGAGAGATCGGCGATCACCACCTGCATGTCGGTCAGGATCTCGCGGATCGTCCGCTGCCAGGCCTCGCCTCCGACCTGCGGCTCGGGCAGCCGGGTGAAGACCCCGCCGGCGGCATGCGCCATATCTTCGGCGAGCGCGACGCAGCCATAATGCTCCGTGACCTGCCGGGCCCGCACATAGGAGAATTCCCCGGCCTGGTCGGGATCGAGCGCCTTGTAGAGCGTCCCCTCGGACACCGAGAGGAATGCCGCCACCTCGGCCATGCCAAGCTGCGCCTCGCCGCGTGCACGTTCGCCGATTTCGGCAAACGCCGACGCCAGCGCGGCATGCGCGCCGCGCCGTGGTTTCTGTGGTCTCATGGATGTTTCCTCTCGGCAAAACCGGGCTCACATTGCCGATGCGCAGCGCGGCGTTCTGCCGCATTCTTGGCGATGGGAGGGTCGTCTTGACTCAGCTTCGGAGCAGGTCGCGTCACGCCCTCTGGCCACGGCAGATCGTCCGGCCAGTGCTCTGAAAACCAAAGAATAGCTCTCTCGTAAGAGCGCACGCCGATGTCGGCGCCGGCGGCAATCTCATCCAGACGAGCGCCGCGGTTGAGGATCGCCTTCGAGACACCGCCGCGCTTGCGGCCGGTGGCTTCGCAGAAGGCATCCGCGACGCACATGAGCTGGTCGCAAAGGGAAAGTGAAGTATCCATGACTGTGGAAAATGTGGAATTTGTTCCACGCTGTCAATGGAAATCTTTCCAAGAGACTTTCGGCACCATGTGGAATATATCCCACACTATGGCCGAAACCGTTGCCGACAGACTGAAGATCGCACTTGAGGCGAGCGGCAAGACGGCTCGCGCGGCATCGCTCGACGCCGGATTAAGTCAGGAATTCGTCCACAAGATCCTCACAGGTAAATCAAAATCACCTCGCAGCGACAATCTTGCGAAGCTGGCGGCCGCGCTCGGCGTTCCGCTTGCATGGCTTGCCGAGGGCGACACCCCTGGGACGGCGCACCCAAAGCCTAGCACCAAACCTGACGTCGAACCGATTGCCGCTTTCAACATGGATGAATTGCGGAACGCGATGCCGCCGAATATGCCGGTTTACGGCACGGTTGCAGCATCAATGGCTGTCCACCATGAAGGCGCGTTCGAGATGGAAAGCCGAATCGTCGAATTCGTCCGTCGGCCTCCAGCCTTAATGCAGGTGCCCGACGCCTATGCTTTCTATGTGGCTGGCAATTCTATGGTTCCGGCACATATGCCAGGCGAGGTGCGTTTCGTTCACCCGTATAGGCCGCCACGTCAGGGCGACACCGTCGTGGTGCAGGCGCAATATGCGGACCACCACGGCATCGAAGCCTTTCTTGGCATCTACGACCACGTGACGGAAGAAAAGCTCTTCATCCGAAAGCTAAATCCAGACGCCATGGTCGAATTCGCGGCCCGCTACGTAAAAGCCGTTCACCGGGTTCTGACCATGAATGAGATGTTCGGTCTCTAGGTTTTCCAATCCTCCAGAATCGCGAGAATGCGGGGAACCTGGCGGCAAATCTCTGGAACAAGCTCTTCGTCCACGGAGCTTGCGCCCGCAATTCCTACAGCATTGAAAACATTGGCGACTTGCTCGCTGTCGCTTATGCCTTTCGCGAGACCGTAAAGCATGGCGGCTTTGGCCCACTGCTCGTTTGAGACTGTCCCCTCACTGCAGATCACTTTGGCCACCGCCACCAGCAGCAGCTTCGAAGAGCCTTGCTCGCTTGTACTCTGCGCGTAAGCCGCCACGCTAGCGGCCCACAACAGCGCCAATCCCAACGTCAATGCGCGCATAACTGCCTCCATCCACTCGGCGCTAAACCGAGGGCCCGTCATGTCCAGTTGCCTCAGGTTTGCGAATTAGACCTGCGGTAGCAAGTGGAATGCTTAATGGCATTTTTTCCACATATGGATTGACGTGGAATTCATTCCACATTAGCATTTCCTCCAATCGACACCGATGGAGGGTTTTCCGTGTCAGCTTTTTCCAGAACCGCCGCTCTCGCCATGTCTCGCGTTTCTCCTCGCGGGACCGGGTCCGCCGCATGGCCTGAGGCGTGCGCGGTGGCGAGGCGGCCTGTGGCCGGGGCTTTGCAGGCCGCCTCACTTGCCTTTGACATCAACCCGATCGCCGCCGATCCCCCCTCCTCCCAGGCGGCGAGCATGGCGTCCGGCCGGTCGCCCCACATCCTCCCGGGGTCTCCCAAAGACCGGTCGGACGCCTTCTTTTGCTGCGATCGGCCTTATCGGTGTGGCCTAACTGATGGGGCGCACGCTTTTGACCCGGACGGCAGGTCGCGAGGGCCTGCAGAGTGGACTGGTTCCAAAGGTGCGCCGCCACTGTCGCCGGAGGCCGCCGCCCGGCTTGCCGAACACTGCGGCGCCGACGCCGCGTCCGTGAGCCGGCAACCAAGCCGCTGGCGCGAGGATCGGTCCTTCCGGCTCGCGCTCATCTGGCTGGTTGCATCTGCCTGCTTCACCGGCTGGCTTGTCGCCTACCGCGCTTTCGGAGGCTGAACCATGATCGAGATCCGCGAACTCACGGCAGAAGAGCGCGCCCGCATGGCGCGCAGCCACCGCCGCATGATCGACGCCATGCCGCCGCGCGACCAGCCGTCCGAAGGCGTCGTCCGCATGGCCGCCAGCATGATCGACATCGCCGCCGCCTCCGGCGGCTGCACCCCGGCCGACCTGATCGAGGCCGGCTTCACGCCCGACGACATCGCCCGTGACAGCGAAGCCGCCCGCGAGTTCGCGAACCGCAAGGCGGAAAGGAAGGTCGCATGAGAGCCGTTGTCCTCAACCTTGGCCTCGTCCTAGCCACCCTCGCCCTCGTCGCCGGTCTGGCCGCCGGCAATGATCGCCTCGCCGCCACCGACCGCGTCGACCAGGAGGCTTTTGTGTCCATTCGGGGGATCCATTCATGACCCGCCGCTTCGAAGCCTTTCCCGACAACAAGACGGCGGGCGTCCAGATCGTCGAGGACGGCCGCGGCATCGAGACCATCTGCCTGACGCCCAGGCGTGAATGGTCGAAGGAGATCGCCGCCGCCCTCAACCTCCGCGACAAGGACCGCGCGGCCATTGCCGCCGAGCTCGGGCAGGTGATGAGCCAGGCGACCGCGATCGACGCTTCCGCCGAGGACATCGCCAAGGCGATCAAATGGCACGACCGCGAGGCCAAGTCCGCGATGAACAGCCTGAGCTGCGGCTCGGAAAACTGGGAATACCGCGAAGCCCGCAAACTCGCGACGATGCACCGCCTCGCTGCCAGCGCGCTCCGCACCGTCGCACCCCAGCCCGACACCCCTCACCCTGAGCCTGTCGAAGGGCGAGGGTCCAGCTCGCAATTGAGATCCGCGCAATGAGCGCCGCCGAACTCGCCGCGCTTCTCGCCACGGCGCGCGCCCTGTCTGAGGCCGTCACCTATGACGATTCCGGCAAGGCGGGCCGCGGCGGCAATGGCGGCCTGCTGAGCCGCGAGACAATCCGCAAGAACGACGAACTGAAGATCGCTCTCTCGCGCTTCGAGGCGGCAGAGGTTCCGATCAAGGTCGAAGGAGACCGAAAATGAGCGACGTCAACGGCATCGCGCAGGACCAACTGCGCTCTTTTGTCGATCGCATCGAGCGGCTCGAGGAAGAGAAGAAGACGATCTCCGACGACATCAAGGACGTCTACGCCGAAGCGAAAGGCAACGGGTTCGACACCAAGGTCCTGCGTAAGGTGATCTCGCTGCGCAAGCAGGATCAGAACGAGCGCCAGGAGCAGGAATCGATCCTCGATCTCTATCTTCAGGCCCTTGGCATGGCGCCGGCGCTCTCCGATGAGTGATCTTCGCGAAGTTCCCTCGCACCAGCTGCTCGGGGCGCTGATTGATCGCGGATTCACCGTCAAGGACGGATGCGTGGACCTTTGCGACGCGCCCGATCCGGACATCGAGCGCCTGGCGGAATTGATCGCCACCGGCCGCATCGACGAGGCCTTGCAGGCGCTTCATGACATAACGCCAGCAGCGCCACGTCCCGCCACCATCAAGAATATCATCGCCGCCCGCGCGGCCGAACCGCCCCGGAGAGTGTCGTGACGCTGGCCTTTCTTTGTCATCGATCGGTCTTCGCGCCTCTGGTCGAGGCCGCCCGCAAGGCGGTGCGCCGCCAGAAGATCCCGATCCTGAATAATCTGCTCGTCACGGTCGACGCGGATCGCCGCATCTCCGTCATGGGAACCGATCTGAACCTCTCGATCACCGCCCATGGCGAAGCCGAGGAAGTCGGCGAGGCCGGCGCGATCTCAGTCGATGCCCAGACGCTCGAGGCCTCAATCAAGCGCATGCCCGACGGGCCGGTGCGGATCACCGCAGACGAACAGCGGATGACGGTCAGGGGCGGACGCGCCTCGGCGCGCATCAACGTCATGCCGGCGGACGATCACCCGCGCGTCGCCGTCACCGAAGCCACCCACAGTTTCGAGCTTGGATCGGACGTTCTCGACCGCATGGCCGACCGCGTCGGCTACGCCATGTCGAATGACGAGGTCCGCTACTATCTGAACGGCATGTTCTGGCACGAGCACAAGGACGCCGATCCGTCGCGCCTCGTCGCCGTGGCGACCGACGCCAAGGTCGTCTCGAAGATCCATTTCCCCTTGCCCGAAGGCGCGGCAGGCATGCCCCCGGTCATCGTGCCGATTCAGATCGTCAGGGAATGGCGTCTGCTGGCCGGCAAGAAGGGCGCGGCCGTGACCGTGTCGCTGAACGACGCCCACATCACCCTGTCGACGCCGACGCTTTCGATTACCTCCCGGCTCGTCGAGGGCGACTTTCCCGACTATGCCCGCCTCTTTCCGCGCCACAATCCGCAGCGCGCGACCGTCGACATCGCCGCGCTCAAGGGCGCGCTCGAACGCATGCTGATCTACGCGCCGAACGACGAGAACACGCACCGCGACATCCGATGCACCTTCGACGGTGGCAGTCTCCAGCTCTTCACGAAATCCGAGATCGGCGACGCGACCGACGAGCTGGAGATCGAGGGTGAGGCCGACATCGTCATCGGCCTCAGCGCCCGCTACCTCCACCCGACCGCCCAGGCCATCGGCAGCACGAGAGCCGCTATCGCCCTGAACGATCCCACGACCCCGATCTGGATCGTCAGCGAAGACGAGCCCGACCACGAAATGGTCATCATGCCCCTGCGATTGAAATGGTGAGTGCGGTGGCCGAAGCACCCCTGATCCTTCGATACGTGAAAGAATGCGACCTTTGCGACGGCAGAGGTGAGCGCCCGCAAATGTACAATCTTGGCTGCGGCATGGGTTATGCCAATCTGCCTGGCAGGTGCGAGCTGTGCGACGGCGCGGGCCTTGTCTACGCCGGCACCGGTGCTCCTGCACCGGCATCGGTAGTCGCGCAATATCGAAATTGCCAGGATGGACGGATCACTTGAAATGCCGCGAACGGCCGCCACCATCACGCAAGCCGATGTCGCGCGCACGATCCGCGCCGCGAAGCAGGCCGGGGCGGTCGAGGTCGAGATCCGCCCGGACGGAACCATGATCGTTCACCTCGTCGAGAAGCCACGCAACGCGCCGGACAAGCCGGCACTTGCCTGGCCGGAAGGTCTGGTGATTTGATGCCGGACATGCCGCGCCGCCGACCGCCCTACCTCTTGAAAGAAACCACCCGCCACGGGACGACCGTATGGTACGTGCGCAAGGGCGCCGGTCCCCGCATCCGCATCCGCGGCGACTACGGATCTCCGGAATTCATGGCGGCCTATCAAGCCGCGATCGAGGGGAAGGCCGAGGAGCCTTCCCCGCGAGCGGCGTCGGGCTCGTTCGAGTGGCTGCTGGACCGATACCGCGAGACGGGTGCATGGGCGGCCCTGTCCGTCGCCACGCGTCGCCAGCGCCAAAACATCTTTCACGGCGTCGTCGCGGCCGCCGGTCGCCAGCCCTACGCGTCCTTCACCCGCGCCGTCATCGTCGCCGGACGCGAGAAACGCGCCACGACGCCCGCTCAGGCCCGCAACTTCCTCGACGCGATGCGCGGCCTCTTTCGCTGGGCGCTCGACGCCGGGCTCGTCGCCGTCGACCCGACGGCAGGCGTGAAAAACCCCAGGCGCGCGAAAGGCGAAGGCTTCCCGGTCTGGACCGAAGAGGAGGTCGAGCGCTACGAAAAACGCTGGCCGCTCGGCACGCGCGAACGGGTCTGGCTCGACGTGCTGCTCTACACGGGCCTCAGACGCGGCGATGCCGTTCGCCTCGGCCGTCAGCACGTCCGCGAGGGCGTCGCCTCGATCCGGACGGAAAAGAGCGGCTACATGGTCGAGGTCGCAATCCCGATCCTGCCGGTCCTGGCCGCAACGCTCTCCGCCGGCCCGACCGGAGATCTCGCCTTCATCTGCGGCGAGCGCGGCAAGCCCCTGACCAAGGAGACGTTCGGCAACCGCTTCCGCACCGCAGCGCGCGCCGCCGGCGTCCAAAAGTCGGCTCACGGCGTGCGCAAGATCGGCGCCACCCGAGCGGCGAATGCCGGCGCCACGGTCTCCGAACTGGAAGCGATCTTCGGCTGGCAGGGCGGCGCGATGGCCTCGCTCTACACCCGCGCCGCCGACCGCCGCAGACTCGCCAGGGCCGCCATCACGAAGATGGATCGGAACGCCGGGTGAACAGCCTATCCCCGCACCCTGCTTCCAGGTACGGGGTTCGAGGAAAATTCCTCAACGATACCAATGTCTTGGCAATTGAATGGTGCGGTCGAGAAGACTCGAACTTCCACGGGTTGCCCCACAGCGACCTCAACGCTGCGCGTCTACCAATTCCGCCACGACCGCACGCCGTGTGCCGAAGCCGTGTCCGGCATCGGTGGCGGGCGTTTAACAAGACTTGTCGCAGGGCACAAGAGGCAAGTTGCGGCTAGTGCGAGAAAAGCGTGCGGCCTGCGGAAGTTGGCGCTGCGGTCCGGCATGAGAGGTGGTTCGCGTCTGTCGCCGCGGATCTGGAATCGCTATATGCAGCGCATGAGCGACACGGTGTCCCCTTCTCTCCCCGAGCAACAGCGTCTCCTGGCCGCGACCGATCGCTTTCTTCCGGCTGAGGGCTCCCCGCCGGTCGAGTGGCACGTGCTCGACGGCCTGACGGCCTATCAGGACGCGCTGGCGATGATGGAGGAACGGGCTGCGGCGATTGCCGATGGCCGTGCGCGGGAAGCCGTGATCCTTCTCGAACACCCGCCGCTCTACACGGCCGGGACGGGCGCGCGGGACACAGATCTCCTCGATTCGCGCTTTCCGGTCTTCGCCGCGGGACGGGGTGGGCAATACACCTATCACGGACCGGGCCAGCGGGTGGCCTATGTGCTTCTCGACCTCAAGCGCCGCCGGCAGGATGTGCGGGCCTTCGTCACGGCCCTGGAAGCCTGGATCATGGCGACGCTCGCCGAGTTCCAGGTCACCGGGGAACGTCGGGAGGACCGGGTCGGTGTCTGGGTCCAGCGCCCGGAGCGACCGCCCACCCCAGACGGCGGCGTGGCGGAGGACAAGATCGCCGCCATCGGCATTCGGGTGCGCCGCTGGGTGACCTTTCATGGCATCTCGCTCAATGTCGATCCCGACCTCGACCATTTCGCCGGCATCGTCCCTTGCGGGATTCGGGGCCATGGCGTGACGAGCCTCGCCGATCTCGGCTTCCTCGTCTCGATGCCGGAGGTGGACACGCTTCTGCACAAGAATTTCGAGTCCGTGTTCGGCGAGACGGTCTGACGATACGGCGACGGCTGCCGTCGATAGAACCCGAACCCTAAGTCCTCACAGTATTCGGTCTTGCTGCGACAAGGACGCCGCATTCACTTCCGGTTCACATCTGGTATTCTACCGCCTGTTCGGGGCAGGTGACGCAAGGAAAATCAGAATGAACCTTATGCCATTTTCGCGAGCGATCCGGGCTGGCGCCCTCTCCGTCCTGATGGGGATTTCCGCCTCCGCCATGGGGGCCGGCGCAGCAAGAGCTTACGACCTCTACGATCACAATGGCTCGCTGATGCGCCTCGACGAGCGCGGTGGCCGCGTCACGATCCGCTACGAGGAGCCGAAGCGAAGCCTCTACAAACACGGCGTCCGGCCGGGAACGGTGCTCTTCGAGGGCCGCTTTCAAGGCCGTGGTCTCGCCGGCGTCGCCTATGTCTTCCGGCAGGGCTGCCAGCCCGCAGCCTATAACGTCGCCGGGCCGGCCGCGGGCGGCGGCGTAATCTATCTTTCGGGCGCAGCCCCGATCCGGGCCAAGGGAAGCTGCCGCGTCACCGGCTATTCGGAACGAAGCGGCAATGCCCGCCTCGTCTTCGAGGAATTTCATGGCGATTACTGATCGCCGCCTCGGCTCCAAAGCTTCAGATTCGCAAGAGTGACCTGGCCCGCGGGGCGGCGGTCTCATCGCCCCGCTTGCTGGTCATCCCCCCGGGCAGAGAGCGGCCTTTGTCCTGCCGATCGCGGGACAGGCCGCCTCCAGCCTTTGGATCGCCCGGGAGGATCCGCGCAAGGGAATGACGATCCGTCCGCTCGCGGCTTGCAGATCACTCTCTCCGGCAAGGACGGTTTCGGCACCGTTGCGGCGGAGAGTCACGGTCGCCCCCTCGCCGGCATCGCCCGAAACCAGCTCGCCTTCCAAAAAGACGAGCTCCCGGGACCGGCTGAGAAGCGGCAGCGTCTGGCTGCAGACGTCCAACTCCCGCGCGATGAAGCCGGCCGGAACGGCCTCGAACGTCGCGGCGCCCCCGAACGCGAACGGCCGCGAATAAAAGCTGACTGCCCCGTCGGACAGCGTCGCGGACGGCACCAGCCCGAAGCTCATCCGCATCACCAGCACCGACGCGCCGCTGGCGGAGTCGTCGACAGGCAGACAGGCAAGACCCAGCGCCCGATCGCCAATGACCACATGGGCGGTTTCGCCGAGCACGGGATGACTCGCATAGACCCATCGCCCCTCGCCATTCGTCTCCGGCAGGGAGGATGGCTCCTGCGCCGCCGCAAGCCCACCGCTTGCAGTCAAGGCCAGAGCGAACAGGAAGAGGACGGTTCTGCGATCCGACATCAAGCGCCTCCCGTGACTTCCGTAAAGTAAGGCACAGCGGGCAGGAATCCGCAATGGCGCGGCCGCGTCGCGGCGGAGATGGCCATGGATCGAGCGGCGACCCTTTCCAGCGAACCCATCATGCGTCACGTGTCGCTGGAAATCCCGGCCATCGGAGCCTGGGAAACAGTCGAAAGCCTGATGCGTAATTTCAAAGAGTTAGAGCGTCCTTCGTGCGTCCTATCGGACGCACGGCGCTCTAGGCTCAGCCGAGCGCGTAACGGGCACGACGGACGTAGTCGACGCCCCGAAACATGGCGACGGGGATACGCTTCAGGAAGAAAGGCTTCGTGTGCTTGTATCTCGATGCCTTGCTCGTGATGATCGTGGACTTCTTGTTGAGTGGGCCGAAGCCGACGACGTTGCGCCTCATGGTGTAGACCCGCCCGCCATAATCCCAGCCCCGCTCCAGGGCGACGTCGAAGGGCAGCCACATCCGGCTCAGAGCCGCGTGAACGATCTGAGCGCCCTCTCGCGTCACCGCGTAGCAGGCCGCCGCCCCCTGCGGGCCATGAATGCACCGCCCGAACACCTCGAAAGGGCTCGAACCGCCATGACGGACGAACCCCTGAAGGCGATTGTTGAAGAGCTTGAGGACATGAAGGTCCGGCTTCTCGGACAGAACCGCCTCGACCACCGACCCGGTCTCCGCGCTGAGAACCACATCGTCCTCGCAGATCACCCCGACCGGGTCGCCGGAGTCCATGACAGCCTCGAGAGCGGCGAGATGACTGCGATAACAGCCATATTCCCCGGGCAGGATCCGACGGCCATGGGAGCGGCGAAACCGGTCCCAATCGACGTCAATCCAGTCTCCCGGATCGATCTCGGCGCCATCGACACCGGGAACGCGTACGAGCCGGGCATTCACCGCTTCGGCCGATTTTTCCATTTCGCGCCATCTGGCGGGGGAACGGTCGAGATTGATGACGAAGTGACGCACCGACCGGCAGCCTCAATTGGGATCAGCAGAAACAAGGAAAAGCATTGGGTTCGATGCTTTCCGGAAGAGGGATGCTGCATACGGTAGGACCAGGCAATCCGGCAAGCCTGGAGGGCGTCCGACAGGAGGCGCCCGATGGCGGCTCGGCCGATGCCGGAAGGACCGGCAAGGTTCTCGCATCACGCTCATGGGCTGGCATCCTCGCCGCCCCCCTCGTCTGCAGTGGGATGATCGGGATGCTGACGGGAAACAAGCGACGAGAGGAAGGCCGCTGCGACGATATCCTCCTCCGTCCGAAGCGCAGGCAATGCCGCCAGACTGTCGACATAGCGCAGCCTGCCCTCGATGCCGTACTGCACGGTGGGAACGACGGCCGCAGCGTCGTCGAAGGCGCCAATGGACACGCCGAGACCGTCCGGCGCCTCATAGGTCAGGGGCGTCCCGCACTCTTCACAGAATCCGCGGCGGACGTGATTGGAGGACTGGAACCGCTTCGGCTCGCGTTTGGTCCAGACCAGAGCGTCGACCGCAACGGATACGAGGGGAGCATAGAACGAGCCGAACGCCTTCTGGCACATGCGGCAATGGCAGATGGATGCCGTGCCGAGTTCCCCACACGCGCGAAAGCGAACTGCACCGCATTGGCAGCCGCCGGTCCACAGACGCATCGAACTGATCCTTTCCATGTTGCCGCAGGACGCCAAAGACAAGGACCGCCATCGTGGTCCGCATGCCACCAGTCGCCGAGACGACCTGCGGTTAGAGCTCTTGTGCGAAGCGGTCCGTCGCCTGAAGCAGCTCGTGCAGAATCCCCGGTTCGGCGAAGGCGTGGCCCGCCCCCTCGACCATTCGGTAGTCGGCCTTTGGCCAGGCCTGGGCCAGTTGCCAGGATGTGATCGCCGGCGTCACCACGTCGTAGCGCCCCTGAACGATGACACCGGGTATGTCCGCCAGCTTGCCGGCGTTGGCAAGGAGTTGCCCTTCCTCCAGCCAGAGCTCGTGGAAGAAGAAGTGGTTCTCGATCCGGGCAAAGGCGATCATCCCGTCTGCCGCGCTGCCGGTCGGGGCCCTTGCCGGAGGGCTTTCCGCCGAGCGCATCATGACCGTCGCCGCCTCCCAGGCAGACCAGGCGCGCGCCGCCGCCGCCCGCACATTGCGATCGTCATGGGTCAGCCGGCGACGATAGGCAGCGATCAGATCGTCCTGCTCTGCGGCCGGGATCAGACCGACGAGGTTTTCCCAATGATCGGGAAACAGCCGGCTGGCACCGCTGTCATAGAACCAGTCGAGTTCCGACCGCCGACCCGAGAACACACCGCGCAGGACGAGCGCCCGAGCGCGATCCGGATGCTTCTGGGCATAGGCGAGCGCCAGCGTGGCGCCCCAGGAACCGCCGAAGAGCAGCCAGCGATCGATGTCGAGATGCTGCCGGATCCGCTCCAGATCGTCGACCAGCTGCCAGGTGTCGTTGGCATCGAGCGAACCCAGCGGCGTCGAGCGGCCGCACCCTCGCTGGTCGAAGAGCACGATCCGGTATCGCGTAGGATCGAAGAGACGCCGGTGCTGGGGCGAAGAACCGCTCCCCGGCCCTCCGTGGAGGAACACCACCGGAAGGCCTTCGGGATTGCCGCACTGCTCGAAATAGAGCTCATGGCCGTCGCCCACGGATAGACGACCGACATCATACGGATCGATCGGCGGATAAGGTTTGCGCAGTGTCTTCATCACGGCGCATTACATGGGAACCGAAACGCAAACAGAAATGCGCGAATGCCCCGCAATCATCAGTCCGCAAAACAATTTCACTGATCGGAGAAGCGCATCCCCCACCTGAACATCGCCATTCGGCCGTGCGCTCAGAAGCGGGGCTCGCGCGCCGCGCGGATTTCCTGCTCGTAGTTGAACCCTTCGATCCACAGGTCGCGTTGCGTCTTGTCCGCCAGTTCGTAAGGGTTGAAGGCGCCGAGACCGTTGCGCTGGAAGGCTTTGCGACCCAGCATCCAGATCGCCTTTTCCGTCTCGGCGGCCAGGATGGCATGCGAAAGCGTTTCGCTGGTCATGTTTTCCCCCTCTGTCGACTTTCCCCAGCGAAAGATTGCGCCCGACATTAAAAAGAGTCCAGAGAGGAAATGCGTCGCCGTCTCCCTAACGTCGTCAGTTCCCGCGGGCGATGCGCCTTGAAAGGATCGAACGGCGCCGGTGGGGATTGTAATTAACGATCTCCGGCCTCGTGTGCCGCCCGCTCCCTCCGCTCGGCTGATGCAAAGGGCTTGCCTTCATGCTGCGTATCGCTTCCTACAACATCCGCAAGAGCGTCGGCACGGACTGGCGCCGGCGCCCGCACGAAATCCTCGAGGTTCTCAAGGAGATCGATGCCGATGTGGTGGCGCTGCAGGAGGTCGACCGCAGCTTCGGCAGTCGGCTGTCCTCCCTGCCGCCGAAGACCATCCAGGAGCAGACCCATTACCGTCCGCTCCCCCTCGGCATGTTCGCCGGACGTCTCGGCTGGTATGGCAATGCCATCTTGGTCAAGGACCGGATCACACTGCTTCGCACGGATCGGTTCAAGCTGCCGGCTCTCGAACCGCGGGGTGCTGCGGTCGCGGAGCTCGCCGTCGGAGATGGCGCTTTGCGCGTCGTCGCCATGCATCTGGGCCTCCTCGGGCTTTGGCGGCGCCGCCAGGTGCGGGCGGTTCTGGAGCACCTGAAAGCCACCGAGCATCCCATGCCGACGGTCATGCTCGGCGACTTCAACGAGTGGAACCCGGAAGGGCGCTGCCTGAAGCTGTTCGCCCGCAACCATAACCTGCTCAAGCCCGGTCCCTCCTTCCCCTCGCGGATGCCGCTCGGTGCGCTCGATCGCATCGTCCTCAGCCGGGATATCGAGGTCGTGGAGACCGCCGTCCACAAGTCGACGCGCTCCCGGGGCGCTTCCGATCACCTGCCGGTCTGGGCCGACATCGTCTTTCCCGGCAGCGAGACGACGGAACGGCCGAGTTCTCCCCTTCAGTCCCACGCCTGAACCGCCGCCCCCGCGCCCACACCGTAGTCACCAACATTCGCGGTACCCGTGCTCCAAGCGGGACAACCGGTGGACCGGGAAGATGCCGGCCACCGCAGATGCCCAGCCCCATTGCACTTCGCGTCCGAGACAATATGATGCCCGGACAGCGTATACATTGGGGAGGAACAATAATGCGATACGCGCAGTCGACGGCAAAGCTGGCTCTGGCTCTCTTCGCCACCACCGCGTTCACCATGCCCGCCTCGGCGGAGACGGTGTTGAAATTCGCCCACGTCTATGAGGTCAGCGAGCCCTACCACACCTGTGCTGTTGAAGCCTCGGACAAGCTGAAGGCCGCGACGGAGGATCGCTATTCGATCGAGGTCTACCCGGCTTCCTCCCTCGGCAAGGAGGTCGACATCAATGAGGGCCTCGGCCTCGGCACCGTCGACATTATCTATACCGGACAATTGTTTGCCGGCCGTGCCTACGGCCCGATCGCCATCGGCGGCGCCCCCTACATGTTCCGCAGCTACGACCACTGGGACAAGTATCGCAACTCCGACCTCTTCAAGGAGCTGGCCGACGGCTACATGGAGGCGACCGGCAACCATGTCGTCGCGACCACCTATTACGGCCAGCGCCACGTGACGTCGAACAAGCCGGTCGAAAAGCCGGAAGACATGCAGGGCATGAAGATCCGCGTGCCGAACGCGCCGCTCTACATGATGTTCCCGAACGCGGTCGACGCCAATCCGACACCGATTGCCTTTGCCGAGGTATACCTTGCACTGCAACAGGGAACGGTCGACGGGCAGGAGAATCCGCTCCCCACCATCCAGGCCAAGAAATTCTACGAGGTCCAGTCGGACATCTCGCTGACCGGGCACATCAACGATGCTCTGCTGACCATCGTGGGCGGTCCGACCTGGGGGCAGATGGACGAGGCCGACCGCGAGGCGCTGGTCAGCGTTCTCAAGGAAACCGCCGAATGCGCTTCCACCCAGGTGCGCGAGAACGAGGCCA
The DNA here is from genome assembly GCF_024359545.1 of Jiella marina. Taxonomy (GTDB): domain Bacteria; phylum Pseudomonadota; class Alphaproteobacteria; order Rhizobiales; family Rhizobiaceae; genus Jiella. Next base: position 322,615 of record NZ_JAKQZG010000003.1, on the reverse strand, counting down.
AACTCGCCGAGTGGTTCCGCGAGCAGGGCGTCAACGTGCATGACGTGGACATCACGCCATTCCGCGAAATGACGATGAAGCTCCACAACGGTCCGGATGCCACCTGGGATCAGGAGACCTACGACCGACTTCAGGCTATCGAATAGCCGGATCGTCTGGCGTAAAATGACCAGCGGCAGGTGACGTCTGAGGGCGCCATCTGCCGCCGTTCTCTGGGAGGAGGCGAATGTCATCTGTCGATCCGGAGCCGGGCGTTCGGGCGGAGGAGCCCTCCCCGCTCATCGAGCAGAGTGTCGACCTGTCGGATGTTTCCTGGGGCGACAGCGTCGTGCTGGTCGTCTTCTGGGTCCTCGCGGTCGTCGTCTTCCTGCAGTTCTTCACCCGCTACGTTCTCAACGATTCCCTCGGATGGACGGAAGAGATCGCGCGGTTTCTGCTGATCGCAGTGACCTTCACCGGTTCGATCATGGCCGCCCGCAAGGAGAGCCACATCGCGGTGGAACTGTTCTACCGCTACTTCTCCCGGTCCATCCGTTTCGGCCTGCAGATCTTCGTCGACGTCGTCTCCATCATCTTCTACGGCGCGATGGCCTGGCTTTGCGTGCAGCTCGCCGGCCGCACCTATCAGAAGATGGTGTCGATCGATGTCCCCAAATCCGTCGTCTACTGGATCGTCGCTGTCTGCATGGCCTTCATGACCCTCTACGCCGTCCTGGCGCTCGTCCGGCACTGGCGCTCCGGCACCAGCCGGCTGGTCGATCCCGAACGTTTCGCCGTCAGCGGCCAAGGCCTTTGAGCTTGAAGGCGAACGCGACCGACTGCCCTGTTCTGCCGGTTGAGAGCTTCGGCCGTCTCATCCCCTTCCCGTCCGCCAATTGAATCGGCTCCGATGCTTCTCGCCCTTCTCTTCGTGCTTCTGCTTCTCCTGATCGTGCTCGGCGTGCCGGTCGCGATCTCGCTTGCCGCCTCCTCGGCGGTCTTCATCCTGTTGGAAGGGCGCGTGCCGGAAGTCGTCGTCATCCACCGGATGGTGAATGGCGTCGACTCCTTTCCGCTTCTGGCGATCCCCTTCTTCATCCTCGCCGGCAATCTGATGAATTCGGCCGGCATCACCGAGCGCATCTTCGACTTCGCCAAGGCCATCTTCGGCTGGATGCGCGGCGGACTCGGCCATGTAAATGTCGGCGCTTCGGTCATCTTCGCCGGCATGTCGGGCGCGGCCGTCGCCGATGCCGGCGGGCTCGGCGCGATCGAGATCAAGGCGATGCGCGACGCCAATTACGAGCCGGGCTTTGCCGTCGGCATCACCGCGGCGTCCTCGACCATCGGGCCGATCATCCCGCCGTCGCTACCGATGGTGATCTATGGCGTCGTCGCCGGCGCCTCGATCGGCCAGCTTTTCGCCGCCGGTTTCCTGCCGGGTCTTCTGATGGCCGTGTCCCTGATGGCGATGATCGCGCTCTATGCGCGCCGCCGCAACTATCCGGTGGACCAGCCCTTCCAGCTCTCGATCCTCGGCATCACCTTCAAACGCGCTCTGCTCTCGCTGATGACGCCGGTCATCATCGTCGGCGGCATCCTCTCCGGCGCCTTCACGCCCACCGAGGCGGCGATCGCCGCCTGCGTCTGGGCGATGTTCCTCGGCCTCGTCGTCTATCGCACGCTTTCGCTGAATCGCTTCCTGCGGGTCTCGTTCGACACGATCGAAACCACCGCCGTCGTGCTCTTCATCGTCGCGGCGGCGTCGATTTTCGCCTGGATCCTGACGTCGAACCGCGCCCCGGAGCAATTCGCGGCACTCATCCTGACGATATCCGAGAATCCCTGGATCGTGCTTCTGCTGATCAATCTGATCCTTCTGATCGTCGGCTGCTTCATGGAGACGGTAGCGGCGATCACGATCCTCACGCCCGTGCTCCTGCCGATCGCCCAGCAGATGGGCGTGGATCCGGTTCATTTCGGCGTGGTCATGGTGCTCAACCTGATGATCGGCCTGTTGACGCCGCCGATCGGTATGGTTCTCTACGTCCTGTCGCGGGTTTCGAACATTCCGTTCGAGCGCTGCGTGTCGGCGACGGCGCCGTTCCTGATTCCGCTGTTCGCCGTGCTCTTTCTGATCACCTTCATCCCGGCGCTGACCATGTGGCTGCCGACGCTCATCTATCGCTGACCCGATAGCAACGACCAAACCATCAAAGGAGGAGAACGATGGTGCGAACGAAACTGATCTGCCTGGCCGGGGCGCTGGCCCTGTCGGCCGCCATGCCGGCATTCGCCCAGGATGCCGATACCAGCGACAAGAACGTGGCGCTCTCGAACAATTACGCCGGCAATTCCTGGCGCCAGGCGATGATCAAGAGCTGGCAGGAGGCGACCGCGAAGGCCGTCGAAGACGGTGTCGTCGCCTCCGCCGACGCGAACACCACGGCCGAGAACTCCGCCACCGAGCAGGCCGCGCAGCTTCAGAACATGATCCTGCAGGGCTATGACGCGATCGTCCTCAACGCCGCTTCGCCGACGGCCCTCAACGGCGCCGTCAAGGAAGCCTGCGACGCCGGCATCACCGTCGTCTCCTTCGACGCGACCGTGACCGAGGAATGCGCCTGGCGGATCGCCGTCGACTTCAAGAAGATGGGCGTCGACCAGATCGACTATCTGGCCGAGCGCTATCCCGATGGCGGCCCGTTGCTCGAGATCCGCGGCCTGCCGGGCACTTCGGTGGACGAGCAGATCCATGCGGGCATTCTGGAAGGCATCGAAAAGCACCCGCAGTTTGAGATCGCCCGCGAGGTCCAGGGTGACTGGACGCAGACCGTTGCCCAGAAATCCGTGGCGAGCGTCCTGCCGAGCCTGCCCGACGTGGTGGGCGTCGTGACCCAGGGCGGTGACGGCTATGGCGCAGCGCGGGCCTTCGAGGCCGCCGGGCGCGAAGTTCCGACCATCATCATGGGCAACCGTTCGGACGAGTTGCAGTGGTGGAAGGAGCAGAAGGACGAGAACGGCTACGAGACCTTCTCCCAGTCGATTGCACCGGGCGTCTCCACCCTCGGCTTCTGGGTCGCCCAGCAGATCCTCGCCGGCGCCGACGTGCCGAAGGATCTGCAGGTCCCGACCCTCAGGATCGATCAGGACGGTCTCGACCAGGGGCTCGAGATGACGCCCGAGGGCGGCGTCACCAACAAGGAATATACCAGGGAAGAGGCCCAGGAGCTGATTTCCTCGGCGAAATGACGCATCCGGCCTCGCCCGCCCACCTGATCCATCGGGCGAGCGGGGCCGGCTTCTCCCCCCATCCGACCTCCATCCGCGCGAACTGCCATGTCCCCATCCGCCTCGTCCGACCGGCCGATCGTGGAACTGAACGATGTCGCCAAATCCTTTGGCGCCGTGAAGGCTCTCGATGGCGTCGATTTTAGTGTCCGGCCCGGCGAATGCGTCGGTGTCGTCGGCCATAACGGCGCCGGCAAGTCGACACTCATGCAGGTTCTTGCCGGAACGCTCGCCCACGACCGCGGCGAAGTCCGGCTGAACGGCGATGTGGTGGCGGCCTCCGACCATTCCGTCGCCCGTGCCCACGACGCCGGCATCCGCTGCGTGTTCCAGGAACTCTCTCTCTGCCCCAACCTCACGGTCGCGGAAAACACCCGGCTGCGGCACGGCTCGATCCGTGGTTTCGGCTGGCGGCGGCAGGCCGCCCGGCTGATCGCCACCAAACTTGACGAGATCTTCCCCGACCACGGCATATCGGCCGGAGCGGTCGTCGGCGATCTCTCGATCGGTCGCCGGCAGATGGTGGAAATCGCCGCCAATTTTTCCGCAACTGAAAGCGAGCCGCGGCTGGTCATCCTCGACGAGCCCACCTCCTCGCTCGACCAGCAGGTCGCCTCGCAGCTCCTGGCCTACGTCAAACGCTTCGTTGAAGCAGGCGGCAGCGTCATCCTGATCTCACACATATTGGGCGACATCTTCGGCACCTGCGACCGCATCGCGGTCATGCGCGACGGGCTGATCGTCGAGGAACGCCCGGCGGACAAGTTCGACCGGCACAGTCTCGTAGCCTCGATGGGCCATGTCACCGACGAAGATACCCCGGCCCCGCAGTCTCAGGCGAGTGAAAGCCAGCGCAGGGGCGAGCCGATCGTCAGCGCCCGCCCGCCCCGCCAGACGGATGACCAGCGTCTCGAACTCCATCCCGGCGAAATCGTCGGCCTCGCGGGTCTCGCCGGCCATGGCCAGACCGCCCTCCTCCGCCTCATCCACAATGCCGCGCGCCACCGCTCGCGATACGCCTCGGTGAACGGCAAGATCGCCTTCGTCGCCGGCGACCGGCAGGCCGACGGCATCTTCCCGCTCTGGACGATCGGCCAGAACGTCACGGTGCGCTCGCTCTCGGCGCTCTCCCGCCTCGGACTTCTGGAAAAAGGCCGCGAACGCGAGATGGAGGATCGCTGGCGCGAGACCCTGAAGATCCGCACGCCCGACATGGGCGACAACATCCTCACGCTCTCCGGCGGCAACCAGCAGAAGGCGCTGTTCGCCCGCGCTCTGGCCTCGGATGCGGAGATCATCGCCATGGACGATCCGATGCGCGGCGTCGACGTAGGCACCAAGCGCGAGGTCTATGAGCGCATCCGGCAGGAAGCGGAAAACGGTCGCGCCTTTCTCTGGTACACGACGGAGTTCGACGAGCTCGTGAACTGCAACCACGTCTATGTCTTCCGCAACGGGCTGATCGCCGCCGACATCGAGCGCGATCAGCTGAGCGAGCAGAAGGTGCTGCACGCCTCCTTCGAGGGAGAGGCCGCCTGATGCCGCGAACGATCCTCGACCCGAAGATCCTGCGTTCGCTGGTTCCGGCGCTCTCCTTCGCCGTGCTGCTGGGTGCGATCTTCTACGTCCAGCCGCGCACGATGAGCTATTTCGGCCTCAACCTGATGCTGAACCTCGCTCTGCCGATCGCCTTTGCGACCATTGCGCAGATGTTCATCCTGACGGTCAACGATCTCGATCTGTCGATCGGCAGTTTCGTCTCGCTGGTCGCCTGCATCACCGCGACCTGGCTGAACGAGGCGCCGCTGCTGGGCGTCGTCGCGCTTCTCGGCTGCATCGCGGCCTATGCGGCGCTGGGCGCGTTGATCCATCTGCGCAATCTGCCCTCGATCGTGGTGACGCTCGGCATGTCCTTCGTGTGGAGCGGCTGTGCCATCCTGCTTCTGCCGAGCCCCGGCGGCAGTGCGCCCGACTGGCTTTCGGGCCTCGTCAAATTCCGCATGCCCTTCATCCCCTTCTCGATCCTCGCCTCGCTGATCCTCGGCCTGATCGTCCATTTCGCCCTGATGCGCTCGGCGACGGGGGCCGTGCTGCGCGGCTCGGGCGGTAACCCGCAGGCCGTGGAGCGCGCCGGCTGGTCGCTTCTGAAGACCAAGGTGACGATGTACGCGCTCGCCGGCTTCTTCGGCGTGATGAGCGGCATGATCCTCGTCGGCACGACGACCTCCGCCGACGCGAATATCGCGCTCCGCTACACGCTGTTCTCGATCGCCGGCGTGATCCTCGGCGGCGGCGAGTTTACCGGGGGCCGGGTGTCGCCCATCGGCGCGATCCTCGGCGCCCTGACGCTCGCCCTCGTGGGCTCGCTCCTGTCCTTCCTGCGGATCTCGCCCGAATGGCAGATCGGCGCCCAGGGCATCATCCTGATCGTCGTTCTGGCGCTGCGCTCGCTGGTGAACCGGCTGGAGGAGCGGCAGGCATGACCACCAAGCGCTCCGCCGCCGGGCTGGCGGGCCTCGCCCGCTCGGCCCCCTGGCTCTTTTCCTTCGTCGGCGCACTCGTGATCTTCGCCGTCACGCTCGCGGCGAACAACTGGTCCGGGGCCGGGCAGATCATCACCGCGGCCCTGTCCTTCGGCGCCTTCTACGCGATCGTCGGCATCGGACAGATGTTCGTGATCACCACGGGTCCCGGCAATATCGACCTGTCGGTGCCCGCGACGATCGCGCTTGCCGGTGCGATCGCCATGACCACCATGGGCGGCAGCGATGCGATGATCCTGCCCGGACTCGCGGCGGCCATCGCAGCCGGCTTCCTGATCGGCTCGTTCAACTATCTCCTGATCTGGCTCCTGCGCATCCCGCCGATCATCGCGACCCTCTCCTCGAGCTTCATCGTGCAGTCGCTGGCGATCGTCTATGGCCGAGGCCTGCGCATCGCGCCACCGCCCTTCCTCGCCGAAATCGCCACCGGCCGCGTTCTCGGCGTTCCGATCTTGGCGATCGTCACCATCCTTCTTGCGGTGGTGATGGCCGTCGTCCTCCACCGCAGCGTCTACGGCCGATCGGTCACGGCGATCGGCCAGAACATCAACGCGGCCGACCTTGCCGGCGTGCGCGTCGGCACGATGCGCTTTGCCACCTACGCGCTCTCGGCCTGTTTCGCGGCGTTCTGCGGCGTGATGCTGGCCGCCTTCTCCGGCGGCGCCTCGCTCAACATGGGCGAGGAATATCTCCTCGCCTCGATCGCGGTCGTCGTCATCGGCGGCACGTCGGTCGCCGGCGGGTTCTCCAACGTCTCCGGCATCTGGGGCGCGGCGCTGTTCCTCTATCTGCTCATCACCATGCTCAACACGCTCGGTGTCGGCGCCGGGCTCAGGCAGATCTTCACCGGCGTCATCATCGTTGCCGTCATCACCCTCGCCGGCGGGCGCAAGAAGGGGCGCGGCTGATCGGCCGGGTCGACCGCGTCGGCATTGGTGTTCCAGACGCGATTGCTTACATTGCGGCCGATGAGCAATTTCGACGAATCAGCGCCCGCCCACCAGCCGCGCCAGGGCGGCATTGCGTCCCGCGCCATGGCTTCGCGCGGGCAGAAGGCCCCGGACTATCTCGCCGGCCTCAACCCCGAACAGCGCGCCGCGGTGGAGACCACCGAAGGCCCCGTTCTGGTGCTCGCTGGGGCCGGCACCGGCAAGACGCGCGTGCTGACGACGCGCATCGCCCATATCCTCGCGACCGGCCGCGCCTGGCCCAGCCAGATCCTTGCCGTTACCTTCACCAACAAGGCCGCGCGCGAGATGAAGACGCGCATCGGCATGCTGGTCGGCGGTCAGGTCGAGGGCATGCCCTGGCTCGGCACCTTCCACTCGATCGGTGTCAAGATCCTGCGCCGCCATGCCGAGCTGGTCGGGCTGAAGCCAAACTTCACCATCCTCGACACCGACGACCAGATCCGCCTGATCAAGCAGCTGATCCAGGCCGAGAATCTCGACGACAAGCGCTGGCCGGCCCGCACCTTCGCCAACATGCTCGACGGCTGGAAGAACAAGGGGCTTTCGCCGAAAGACATTCCGGAGGGCGATGCAAGGGCGTTCGCCAACGGCAAGGGCCGCGAACTCTACGCCGCCTATCAGGCCCGCCTGAAGACGCTGAACGCCTGCGATTTCGGCGATCTGCTGATGCACCCGATCGCGCTGTTTCGCGAAAACCCGGACGTTCTAGCCGAGTACCATCGCCGGTTCAAATACATCCTGGTCGACGAGTACCAGGACACCAACGTCGCGCAATATATGTGGCTGCGGCTGCTGGCGCAGCGCTCCTCGGAAAGCCGTGGTGCGTCGGCCCGTCCCCCTGCCCTTCGACAGGCTCAGGGTGAGGGAACTATGTCGCGGCCCTCCTCGAGTGAGCGCCGCGGCGAAAATGAAGAACACAGCGGCGAAGCTGAACTCCCTCATCCTGAGCCTGTCGAAGGACGAGGGAGTGCGGCGCAACCGTCAGATCCCGCCCAAGCCGCCACCAACACCGACGATCGAACGCCGCAACGAGCGAGTTCCAAGCTCCCTCACCCTGAGCCTGTCGAAGGGCGAGGGAGCGGGGCGCCCACCATCAACATCTGCTGTGTCGGCGACGACGACCAGTCGATCTATGGCTGGCGTGGCGCCGAGGTCGACAACATCCTGCGCTTCGACAAGGATTTTCCCGGCGCCACGGTCATCCGCCTTGAACGCAACTACCGCTCCACCGGCCACATCCTCGGCGCGGCCTCGCACCTCATCGCCCACAATGAGGACCGGCTGGGCAAGACCCTCTTCACCGACACGCCCGACCCCGAAGACCCCAAGGTCGAGGTGAATGCCGGATGGGACTCCGAAGAAGAGGCCCGGGCCATCGGTGAGGCGATCGAGGATCTGCAGCGCCGCGAGGATCACAACCTCAACGACATGGCGATCCTGGTGCGCGCCTCCTTCCAGATGCGTTCCTTCGAGGATCGTTTCGTGACCATGGGCCTGCCCTATCGGGTCATCGGCGGTCCGCGCTTTTACGAGCGCATGGAGATCCGCGATGCGCTCGCCTATTTCCGCTGCGTCTGTCAGCCGGCGGACGATCTCGCCTTCGAGCGGATCGTCAACACGCCGAAGCGTGGCCTTGGCGATGCCACCATCCGGCTTCTCCACGACTATGCCCGAGAGCGCGAGATCCCGCTGATCGCGGCCGCCGGCGAGATGGTCGAGACGGAGGAGCTCAAGCCCAAGCCCCGCAACACGCTGCGCCAGGTCGTCGCCAATTTCCGGCGCTGGTCGGAGTTGCTCGACTCCACCAAGCACACCGAGTTGGCCGAGCAGATCCTCGAAGAGTCCGGCTACACCGAGATGTGGCAGAACGACCGCTCGGCCGAGGCGCCGGGGCGGCTGGAAAACCTCAAGGAGCTGATCCGCTCCATGGAGGAGTACGAGTCCCTTCCCTCGTTCCTGGAGCATGTTGCGCTCGTCATGGATGCCGAGCAGGACAACGAGCTCGACGCCGTCTCGATCATGACGCTGCATTCGGCCAAGGGCCTGGAATTCGAGACCGTGTTCCTACCGGGCTGGGAGGAAGGCCTCTTTCCCCATCAGCGCGCGCTCGACGAGGGCGGCCGCAGCGGCTTGGAAGAAGAGCGGCGCCTCGCCTATGTCGGCATCACGCGCGGCAAGCGGCGGGTGAAAATCTGGTTCGTCTCCAACCGCCGCATCCATGGCCTGTGGCAGTCGACCATCCCTTCGCGCTTTCTCGACGAGCTTCCCGAAGGCCATGTGGAGGTGATGGAGGCGAACACGTCTTATGGCGGCTATGGTGCCGGCGGCTTCGGCGGTTATGGCGCCTCGCGCTGGGACGGCGGCAATGCCTTCAAGGAACAGGCCTATTCCACCCCCGGCTGGCGCAGAGCCCAGGCCGCACAGGCCGGCTTTGCCGACGGCGGCACGCGCCGCAGCGGCGGCGATGGCTGGTCCGGCGGGCGCACCCGCGAGATCACCTATGAGGCGGACGCCCCCTCCTCGCGCTCAAACACCGGCAGAGCCGGCCGCGGCCACAACCAGCCCCCGAAGAAGGGTCTCGGCCTTTATTCCTCCGCCAAACGCGGCGGCCCGCGCGAGATCGAAGGCGAGCTGGTGGCGAAATCCGTGGCCGATCAGGAAAGCCGGTTTTCCGAAGGCGACCGGGTGTTCCACCTGAAATTCGGCAACGGCACCGTCGCCTTGGTCGACGGCAACAAGCTCACCGTCGACTTCGACAAGGCCGGTCAGAAACGGGTGCTGGAAGGGTTTGTGGAGGCGGTGTGAGCGGAGAATTCGCGCCGCGATCCGGCAGCTGGATAAACGCTACTGCCATCCAACCCGCTCAACCCTCGTAAGAATACCTTTATCAACGGCGCGCTATGCCACTCTGACTGAGCGAATACGCCAGGGAGCGTTGAGTGGTAGTTTCGGTCGACCTCAGCCTTGTGGTCTTCGGTCTGATCAGTGCACTGGCTGTCATATGCGGCCTCGTCCATCTGGCATTGCGCCATGGCTCCGCATTGGCCTGGCTCGCTGCCACGATGGTTTGCGTCAGCGTCGAGACGCTGGTCATTCGATACGCGGCACAGACGTCCTGGGGGATCGCCGCCGTGAGCCTCCTCCTTCCCTCAGCCTATCTCTGTGCCTCGCAAGCCATCCGGTTCTCCATGGGTATGGCCGCCACGCGTCCTCGCCTTGTCGTGGTCTTCGCCGCGCTGATCGCCCTGTCCCTGCTTTTCCTGGCAATGGGGGCGCCGACCCTCCTGCAGACGCTGCCCTTCCAATTCGCGGGCATCGTGGTGTTTCTCGACGCCGTACTGGCGCTCGCCAAACACAAGGACCGTGGGCTTCTGGGAAACGGACTGCTTGTGCTTTGCTTCGGTTCGCTCGCGGGCATCGCGATCCGGATGCCCATGTTCCCGCTGCTGCTTGGCGAGCCTGCCCCCTTTCCCATCATGGCGACCGACACCTTCGAGCGGGTCTTCCTGAACGGGCTGAGCGTGCTGACTTCGGGCCTCGCGGTTCTGGTCATCGCTCGCATCGTCGCCAATGAGATCGCTATCCACCGCGATCGTTCCGAGCGCGATGGGCTCACCGGCCTTCTGAACCGTCGCACTTTCGATGAATGGGTGGACAAGCCGACACCGGCCTCGGGCGTGGCAGTGATGTGCGACATCGACCATTTCAAGTCGATCAACGACCGCTTCGGCCATCATGTCGGGGATGAAGTGCTGCGCTCATTCGCTCGTCTTCTGCAGGATTACAGCGATCAGGCCGGCCGCGTTGGCGGCGAAGAATTTGCGCTGCTTCTGTTCGATGTCAGCCTCGATGAAGCCAGGGCGCAAGCGGAGACGATCCGCAGTCGATTTCACCAATTGAGACATCCGGACATCGCTGAGGCCGTCCCCTTCAGTGCCAGTTTCGGGGTGGCCGAATTTCAGGACGGCCGGCCCCTTCGCGAAGCCATGCAGCGCGCCGACAAGGCGCTCTATACAGCCAAGCAGGACGGCCGGAACCGGGTTTGCCTCGCCCCAGGTGCCAGGCCCTTTCGAGATTCGAGCCAACGCGCGGCGTGAGCGGCGAAGCGACGGATCTCGGCCACGAATTGTCCATCGCGGCGTTGCAAACGCGTGATACGACGAGCCGATCCTGATGCCGGCACCGTTTTGACCCAGATCAACGCCAAATCACCGCCTCCACGGCATGCTCGCCCCATCATCGGGAAAGGAGGGCGCCATGCCGACACTGAACGACTACACCGAGAATTTTCGCCATGTCCGGCTGGAGCTGGCCCGCGAGAAGGGCCATCCCGAGGGCAGCCATCACGAGGGCTACGATCTGGTCGTGCCGCTTTCGGCGGATGGCAAGCTGGATGCCGACGCATGGCAGAAGGCCGAGGAGAAATGCCGGGTGCGCCGTTTCGACGACGACGTGACGGACGCCGTCGGCCTCCTCAATCGCGACGAGAACGGCCACTGGATCTTCGATTACGACCGGGCGATCGACACGGACGACGAGATCGGCTTTCGCTTCGAGGACGAATGCTTTCTGCCGGGCGAATATGTCTCCGTGCTTCATCACGGGCACGAACACACCTACCGCGTCGCCTTCGTCCGCCCGCTCCGCTGAGACCCTCTCCGGTATGACCAGGAAGCATTCGAGGTGAAGCACGGGTTGCGGGCGCGCACAGCGCTGCCCTGTCCCGGTCGCCGAGGAATTCACAGACGTCGTCCGCGCCAACACGCGGGCGGCGCTTCGTCTTGAGACCATTGGAATTGGTGGGCGGTGAGAGGCTCGAACTCCCGACATCCTCGGTGTAAACGAGGCGCTCTACCAACTGAGCTAACCGCCCGGCGGCTTTTCCGTAAGGTGTTTTGGATCGGGCCGCAAGTCCGCTTGCCATACCGGGCAGTCAGCGCCTTCTCCAGGCGTTTCCCACGGCAATCAACCCGCCTGAGAAAAGGCAGCATCACGAGGCTGGCGGCACCGGGCCACCCCACGCTAGCGGCTGCTCGGCTCTGTGAGGAGCGAACTGCCCCATGCGCTGTCCCGCGCGATCGAAGATCGTGCGAGACCAGCCATGGAGGCAAGAGCCCTAGGTGTTGACGGCGTCCTTCAGGCCCTTGCCGGGTGCGAACTTCGGGACGTTACGAGCGGGGATGTCAACTTCGGCGCCGGTCGAGGGATTGCGACCTTTGGATGCAGCGCGGTGAGTCACGGAAAAGGTTCCGAAACCGACCAGCCGAACGTCGTCCCCCTTGGACATCGAAGCCTGGATGACGTCGAAAACGGCATCCACGGCGGCACCCGCCTGTTGCTTCGACAGATCCGCCTGCTCGGCAACGGCGGAAACGAGATCATTCTTGTTCATTCAATTCCTCCTTCCTGGGAACCATACCCACCTGATTCCTTGAGAGTTCCAACATTCACTCTCGCGGATCGGATGACCTTCGGCAACGCCTGAAACCCGGGAAATACGGTCGCTGCAAAAAAATGCCGCCCGGGAAGGCGGCATTTTTCCACAAAATTTTCAGCTGACGTCAGTGCGCAACAGCCGTGGCGCCCTCATCGACGGGATCGGGGCCCGCCAGAGGCTCCTCCGCCTCCGACCATTCGATCGGAGTCGGAGCTTCAACCAGCGCATGCTCAAGCACTTCGCCCATCCGCGAGACCGGCACGATTTCGAGCCGGTTCTTCACGTTGTCCGGAATGTCGGCAAGGTCCTTGGCGTTCTCCTCGGGGATCAGCACCTTCTTGATGCCGCCGCGAAGCGCCGCCAGGAGCTTCTCCTTCAAACCGCCGATGGGCAGCACCCGACCCCTGAGCGTGATCTCTCCGGTCATGGCGATATCGCGCCGCACGGGAATGCCGGTCATCACCGAAATGATGGCCGTCGCCATTGCGGTGCCCGCCGACGGACCGTCCTTGGGCGTTGCGCCTTCCGGCACGTGCACGTGGATGTCCCGCTTGTCGAACAGCGGCGGCTTGATGCCGTAATCGAGGGCGCGCGAGCGGACATAGGACGCGGCAGCCGAGATCGACTCCTTCATCACGTCCTTGAGGTTGCCCGTCACCGTCATCTTGCCCTTGCCGGGCATCATGACGCCTTCGATCGTCAGCAGTTCGCCGCCGACCTCGGTCCAGGCCAGACCCGTGACCACGCCGACCTGATCGTCGAGCTCGGCTTCGCCGAAGCGGAAGCGCGGCACGCCGAGGAAGTCGGAGATGTTCTCGGCCGTCACCTCGACCTTCTCCGTCTCCTTCTTCAGGATCTGGGTCACCGCCTTGCGGGCGAGGGTCATCAGCTCGCGCTCGAAATTGCGGACGCCCGCCTCACGGGTGTAGCGCCGCGCGATCTCGCGCAGGGCATCGTCGCCGACGGAGAATTCCTCCTCCTTCAGCGCATGGTCGCGAACCGCCTTCGGCAGAAGGTGGCGACGCGCGATCTCGACCTTCTCGTCCTCGGTGTAGCCCGCGATCCGGATGATCTCCATGCGGTCCATCAGGGGCGCCGGAATGTTCAGCGTGTTCGCCGTGGTGACGAACATCGTCGAAGACAGGTCGTACTCCACCTCCAGATAGTGGTCCATGAAGGTCGAGTTCTGCTCCGGATCGAGAACCTCGAGAAGCGCCGACGACGGATCGCCGCGGAAGTCCATGCCCATCTTGTCGATCTCGTCCAGCAGGAAGAGCGGGTTGGCCTTCTTCGCCTTCTTCATCGACTGGATGACCTTGCCGGGCATCGAACCGATATAGGTGCGGCGATGGCCGCGGATCTCGGCTTCGTCGCGCACGCCGCCGAGCGCCATGCGAACATATTCACGACTTGTCGCACGGGCGATCGACTTGGCAAGCGACGTCTTGCCGACGCCCGGAGGACCGACGAGACACAGGATCGGGCCTTTCAGCTTGTTCTGGCGGCTCTGCACCGCGAGATACTCGACGATCCGTTCCTTGACCTTCTCAAGGCCATAATGGTCGTTATCGAGAATCTCCTCGGCCTTCTTCAGGTCGATCTTGGCCTTGGACTTGACGCCCCAGGGAAGCCCGAGCAGCCAGTCGAGATAGTTGCGCACGACCGTCGCCTCGGCGGACATGGGCGACATCTGCTTGAGCTTCTTGAATTCGGCGTTCGCCTTTTCGCGCGCTTCCTTCGAGAGCTTGGTCTTCTTGATCCGCTCCTCGATCTCGGCCATCTCGTCGCGGCCGTCCTCGCCGTCGCCGAGCTCCTTCTGGATGGCCTTCATCTGCTCGTTCAGATAGTACTCGCGCTGGGTCTTCTCCATCTGCCGCTTGACGCGGGAGCGGATGCGCTTTTCCACCTGAAGGACCGAAATCTCGGACTCCATGAAGCCGAGCGCCCGTTCCAGCCGCTCGCGCACCGAGAACAGGGACAGCATCTCCTGCTTCTCGGGGATCTTGATCGCCAGATGCGAGGCGACCGTATCCGCGAGCTTGGAATAGTCCTCGATCTGTCCGGCCGCACCGACGACTTCCGGCGAGATCTTCTTGTTGAGCTTCACGTAGTTTTCGAACTCGGACACGACCGAGCGGGCCAAAGCCTCGACCTCGACCGGATCGTCCTCGTCGTCCTCGACCAGCTCGGCCGAAGCCTCGTGCCACTCGGTGCGTTCGGAGAAGCCCTCGATGCGGGCACGCGACATGCCCTCCACCAGGACCTTCACCGTCCCGTCGGGGAGCTTCAGGAGCTGCAGGACATTGGCGACCGTGCCCACCTCGTAGATCGCGTCGGGAGCCGGATCCTCGTCGCCGGCATTCTTCTGGGTCGCCAGCAGAATCTGCTTGTCGGCGCCCATCACCTCTTCGAGCGCCTTGATCGATTTCTCACGGCCGACGAACAGCGGCACGATCATGTGTGGAAACACGACGATGTCGCGGAGCGGCAGCACGGGATACAGCGTGGTGTCGCCCTCGTCCGAACGTTCTGGCGTGTTGGACATGTTCTTTCCTTTCTACGGCCATCGCCGTTTCAGGCCCTCCGTCGCAAACCTTGCAGGAAGCGTCCGCGGTAGAGGCCGATAGCGAGCTTCAATGTGGCTCTGAAGCCCCCAAACTTCAAGCGGTTTGCCTGTCTCGGGGCGGAGCCCGCAAGCCCGACGTCAGAATGACAAAGCCCGCCCCGTCGCAGGACGGAGCGGGCCCGAAAGATCGGCCGGCCGGCAGCCGGCCTTCAGGGCGTTACGCCGAGACGTTCTCTTTCTCGTCATTGCGGTCGGCGTAGATGTACAGCGGACGCGCATTGCCCTGGATAACGTCCTCCGAGATCACCACCTCCTGAACGCCCTCGAGCGTCGGAAGGTCGAACATGGTGTCGAGGAGCATGGCTTCCATGATCGATCTGAGGCCGCGGGCACCGGTCTTGCGCTCGATCGCCTTGCGGGCGATGGCCTTCAGCGCGTCCTCGTGGAAGGTCAGCTCGACATTCTCCATCTCGAAGAGCCGCTGATACTGCTTCACCAGCGCGTTCTTCGGCTGCTCGAGGATCATGACCAGCGCGACCTCGTCGAGGTCTTCCAGCGTCGCCAGAACCGGCAGACGACCCACGAACTCCGGAATGAGGCCGAACTTCAGGAGGTCTTCCGGCTCCACCTGACGGAAGAGCTCGCCGGACTTGCGGTCCTCGGGCGACTCGACATTGGCGGCAAAGCCGATCGAGGTCTTGCGGCCCCGGTCGGAAATGATCCTGTCGAGACCGGCAAAGGCACCGCCGCAGATGAACAGGATGTTCGCTGTATCCACCTGCAGGAACTCCTGCTGCGGATGCTTGCGGCCGCCCTGCGGCGGGACCGAAGCCACGGTGCCTTCCATGATCTTCAGAAGCGCCTGCTGGACGCCCTCGCCCGACACGTCCCGAGTTATGGACGGATTGTCGGACTTGCGGCTGATCTTGTCGATCTCGTCGATGTAGACGATGCCGCGTTGCGCCCGCTCGACATTGTAGTCGGCAGACTGCAGCAGCTTGAGAATGATGTTCTCGACGTCCTCGCCGACATAGCCCGCCTCGGTCAGCGTCGTCGCGTCCGCCATGGTGAACGGCACGTCGAGGATGCGAGCGAGCGTCTGCGCGAGCAGCGTCTTGCCGCAACCCGTCGGGCCGATCAGCAGAATGTTCGACTTCGCCAGTTCGACGTCGTTGTTCTTCGCGGCGTGTGCAAGACGCTTGTAGTGATTGTGGACCGCGACGGAGAGCACCTTCTTCGCATAGGACTGGCCGATCACGTAATCGTCCAGAACCGCAATGATCTCCTGTGGGGTGGGCACGCCCTCTCGGGACTTCACCATGGAGGATTTGTTCTCCTCCCGGATGATGTCCATGCACAGCTCTACGCATTCGTCGCAAATGAAGACCGTCGGCCCGGCGATCAGCTTACGGACTTCGTGCTGGCTCTTTCCGCAGAAAGAGCAATAGAGCGTGTTCTTGGAATCGCCGCCGCTCGTTTTGCTCATGCGTCTTTCCTTCCGATCGGGCCGAAATATGCCCGTTTTCGTCTCGTGTCCGAACCGTAAACCCAATCCGCCGCGTCGCCAAGCGATGCTGGCGGAACATACGGCCCGCTCTGAACCCTCGCAAACTGAACCACATTATAGGGCATAGCGCGGAATACTTATGCCGCCCTTAACGCGAACGCCGACATTATCGGCGCCGAACTGTGGCCGGCAAGTGACGGCGGGCCGAATTTCAGCCCTACTGAGACATTTCCTTCTCGAGTGCTTCGCGCGAGGAGTAGACCTTGTCGATCAGGCCAAAGGCCTGGGCTTCCCCCGCCGTCATGAAATGGTCACGGTCGAGGGTGCGTTCAATCGTCTCGTAGTCCTGACCGGTGTGCTCGACATAGACCTCGTTCAAGCGACGCTTGAGCTTGATGATGTCCTGCGCGTGGCGCTCGATGTCCGAGGCCTGGCCGGAGAAGCCGCCGGACGGCTGGTGAACCATGATCCGCGCGTTCGGCGTCGCGAAGCGCATGTCCTTGTGACCGGCGCACAGGAGCAGCGAACCCATCGAGGCCGCCTGACCGATGCACAGGGTCGAGACCGCCGGCTTGATGAACTGCATCGTGTCGTAGATCGCCATGCCGGACGTCACGACGCCACCGGGCGAGTTGATGTAGAGCGCGATTTCCTTCTTCGGGTTGTCCGCCTCGAGGAAGAGGAGCTGCGCGCAGACCAGCGTCGCCATCGAGTCCTCGATCGGACCGGTGATGAAGATCACGCGCTCCTTCAGGAGGCGGGAGAAGATGTCATAGGCGCGCTCGCCGCGATTGGTCTGCTCGACGACCATCGGGACGAGGTTCATCGCGGTTTCAATGGGATCTTTCATGGGTCGTGGTCTCGCTGATCGCGGCGTGAAAATTGGGATCGCCCGAAAGCCTGAGAGAATCAGCCGGGCGATGTCCCTGCTAGATAGGGCGTTCGAAAGCGCATCCGCAACCCGTCGGGCCCGATGGGCCACGCGCGAGCCCGATTTTCGCGCGTCCTTTCGCAAACGCCGTTAATCCGGAAGAGACCGACGGGAGACCGGAGCGGGTCCGGCTGCCCCGCGCGCGACGCGGTCTCTTGCCGCGGAGGTGCGCGTCAGCCGCGCCCTTCGCCAGCGGTGTCGATGTCGCCCTGTCCGGGGGGAATGGGGCGGCCGCTCGCCTCGACACTGCCGTGTCGGGTCAGATCGTGGTCTTGATGGCGCCGCGTTTCCTCGCCGTCTCCCTCGATCATCGGTGAAGCCGCCTCGCCCGCTTCGTTTGCAACGCGGATCGGCGGGGCCTTCCCGGCCCGGTCTTCCCCGAACCACACCGTCATGTGCGGGAACGGAATCTCGATGCCGCGTTCGTCGGCCATGCGCTTCACGATCTCGCGATAGGCCCGGCCGACGGCCCACTGGGTGCCGGGCTTGGTCATCACCCGGCCGCGAACGACGACGGCCGAATCACCCAGTTCGTTGACGCCCCACATGTCGAACTCGGAGATGAGATCGCCGCCCACATTGGTCTTCTTCAGCTCCTCGAAGGCGTCGAGCATCATCGTCTTCACGTCGTCGACATTCTCGCGATAGGCGACGCCGATGTCGGCGACATAGTAGGCGAAGTCCTTGGAATAGTTGGCGACCTGATCCACCGAGGAGAACGGGATCAGATACCAGGTGCCATCGAGGGTCCGCAGGCCGACCGAACGGACCGTCAATTGCTCGACGACGCCGGAGACCCCGTTCACCTCGACCACGTCGCCTTCGTTCATGGCGTTCTGGATCTGGATGAAGGCGCCGGTGATGATGTCCTGCACGAGCTTCTGGGCACCGAAACCGATGGCGAGACCCACGACACCGGCACCGGCCAGGAGCGGGGCGATGTCGATGCCGATCTGGGACAGCACCAGCATGGAAATCACCAGAATGAGCGTGATCGTGAAGGCGTTGCGGAACAGCGAAAGAAGCGTGCGTTCCCGCGCCGTCGCCACGCGCCCGTAGTTCGGGTTCAGCCGGTACTCGATCCAGGAGGAGACGGCGAGATAGATCGCCGCGGCGATCACGACGATCAGGAGCGCTCCGAGGAACCCGCCCACGATGTCCTGCCCGACCGACGAATCGAACCAGGCGCCGAAGTCGGAGATCCCCCAGGAATCGAAGGTGATCGCGAGAACGCAGATCACCACCACGACGCTGATCACCGTCAGGATCTTCGGCACCATGCCGTTGAGACGCCGCTCCAGGAGCGGGAGGCGATATTTGATCTCCTGCGGAATGGTCACCCCATGGGTGATCATGCGTGAGAGAACGGAGACGAGCAGACCGCCGAGTGCCATCGCAGCAATGGTCTTGCCGCTGGCGAC
This sequence comes from Jiella marina, assembly GCF_024359545.1. GTDB lineage: Bacteria > Pseudomonadota > Alphaproteobacteria > Rhizobiales > Rhizobiaceae > Jiella. The sequence continues at coordinate 303,969 of NZ_JAKQZG010000003.1, read as the reverse complement.
AGCGACGAACCGCATGCCGTCATCGGGGCTGCGCAGCCACACGCCGAACAGGGACAGAACCGCGAGGATCGCGAGGACCCACCAGATCTGGCCGAGGAAGGCGTGGACATGGGCGCGAAAGCTCTTGTCGCCATGCTTCTTCGCCCGCTTCAGCCGTTCCCGCACGACACCGCGGTTCTTCAGGATCAGGCCGACGGTCAGGCAGGTCATGCCGAAGGCCACGATCAGCCGGATGGCTTCCGCCGCCGCATAGCTTGATGACGACTGAACGATGGGCGCAACGAACAGGAAGGTGTAGCCGATGATCGAGATCTGGCGGGATATCCAGAAGAACCAGTAGCTCGCCTGGCGATTGGAAAAGGGCGTCAGCCGCAGACGCGGGAAATTCGGCGCGACGAACGCCGACAACGCCACCTTGATCGTCTCGATCACGAGGAAGGCGTTGAGGAACAGAGCCTGGCTGAAGATCGGCCGGACGCCGCTGTAGATCGTCGCGACGAGGTAGCCGCATGCCCAGCTCAACGCCACGACGACAAGTTCGACAAGGGTCGACAAAACGAGATAGCCGAGCTTCTTCAGCGGTCCCGCATCCTCCGCGCTTTCGGCAATCCTGCGGAAGATGGTGCGATCGACCTGCCGACCGAGGAACAGGATCACGAAGACGACCAGCGCGACCATGGCCACCGGGAGGATCGCCGTGAGGATGTTCGGCACGTCGATCGAACGTGCGCCCTCCAGCATGTCGAGGGCCTGCATGAACCCCTGAGGGATCAGCGCGGCGCTCTCGACGATCGCCTCGATCACGACCTGGGTGTATTCCGCAACGCGGCCCGGAAGGGAGCGCACGATCTCGGCCGGCTTTTCTTCCGCTGCGGCTTCCCCTGCCGCTTCAGTCCCCGGCGCTCGATAGGCCGCCGCCTTGAGCGATTCAACGAGCTTTTTTCGGGTCTCGTCGGTTTCAAGGATCTTGATCAGATCGTCCAGCGAAGGATCCGGCGCTTCGGTGTCTGATCCAGCCGAGCCGGCAACACCCGACAGATTCGCCGTCTGAGCCGCGGCAGACCCGGCAAGGGCCAGGAGAGACAATCCGAGCGCGGCAAGAAAGAGCCGCAGGGCGCGGACGGAAGGCAAACGGAAAAGGCTGGTGGTCATAAGGTCCCGTCGAAAAATGCAGTCGTCAACAAAATCGGACGCTTCGCTAGCCGCCTAGGCATAGAGACGGCCGGCTCCCCGACCGGTCCTGCGGCATCGCGGAGGCGGGTATCATCGAGAGCTTTGACGAGAATGGGGCGCCCGCAGACATAAAAGGGCCGGCTCAAGGCCGGCCCTTCAAAAACTCAGATGCGATGTCGCGGGCGCTGTCAGGCGCTGAGGGCGGCTGCGCTGTCCTCTTCGTCTTCCGCCATCAGCTCTTCCTTGGTGACCGTCTTGTCGGTCACGTCGGCCTGTTCCAGGAGATGGTCGACGACCTTCTCCTCGTAGAGCGGCGCGCGGATGCTGGCGAGCGCTTCCGGATTCTCCTGGAACATCTTCAGGACTTCCTGTTCCTGACCCGGATAGCGACGCATCTGCTCGAAGACGGCCCGCTGCAGTTCCTCTTCCCCGACCTGGACGCCGGCCTTTTCGCCGATTTCGGACAGGACGAGGCCCAAGCGCACGCGGCGCTCCGCCAGACGGCGATATTCCTCGCGCGCCTTCTCCTCGGTCGTGTCCTCGTCCTCGAAGGTCTTGCCGCTCTCGGTGAGTTCGCGCTGGACCTGGTTCCAGATGTTCTCGAACTCGGCATCGACGAGCTTGTCCGGCAGCGCGAAGTCGTACTGCTTGTCGAGAGCATCGAGCAGCTGGCGCTTGACCTTCTGGCGGGTCGCCATGCCGTACTGGCTCTGGATCTGGTCGCGAACGACCTCCTGCAGCTTCTCGAGGGATTCGAGACCAAGCTTCTTGGCCATCTCGTCGTCGATGGCGGTCTCGGTCGGGGCGGAAACGGTGTGGACCTTGGTCTCGAAGGTCGCGGCCTTGCCCGCCAGATGTGCGGCGCCGTAATCCTCGGGGAAGTTCACCTCGACGGTCTTCTCCTCGCCCTTCGACACGCCGACGAGCTGCTCCTCGAAGCCGGGGATGAAGCGGCCGGAGCCGATGACCAGTTCGGCGCCCTCGGCCGCACCGCCCTCGAAGGGCTCGCCGTCGATCTTGCCGACGAAGTCGAGCGTGACCTTGTCGCCATTCTCGGCAGCGCCGTCCTTCTCTTCATAGGTGCGCGCATTCTCGGCGATCCGCTCGACCTGCTCGGCGACTTCCTCGTCCGAAACCTCGACGATCGGCCGCTCGATCTTGATACCGCTGGAATCCTGGACCTCGAAGTCGGGCAATGCCTCGTAGGACACCGTGAACTTGAAGTCGCTCTGGCCGCTGAGAACCTTGTCGGCCTCGCCCTCGTCCTCGGTCATGGCAATTTCGGGACGCATGGCCGCGCGCTCCTTGCGCTCGGCGATGACGCTGCTCGGCGTGCTGTTGAGGATCTCGTTGACGATCTCCGCCATCAGCGACTTGCCGTACATCTTGCGCAGATGGGAGACAGGCACCTTGCCGGGCCGGAAACCCTTGAGCTGCACCTTGTCCTTGGCCTCGAAAAGCCGCGTCTGAAGGCGCGCCTCAAGGTCCGAGGCGGGCACGACAATCTCGATCTCGCGCTTGAGGCCCTCGGCCTTGGTTTCCGTTACCTGCATTCTCGATACCTTCTCGATCCTGTTGTCCTCCCCACAGTCCGCCCTCTCATGGAGCGGCCGCGAGCAGTCTTATTGAAATTGGGCAATGGTGCGGGTGGAGGGACTTGAACCCCCATGCCTCTCGGCGCTTGGACCTAAACCAAGTGCGTCTGCCAATTCCGCCACACCCGCGAGGCGCATCAGCCACGGACGTCGCGAAGCGCGCGCCTCTATATCACCGCGATTTTGACCACGAAAGGGCAAAAACCAAAGAGTTTCGCACGCCGCGGCACGATCGCCCGCCCCGACCGGCCGCCCGTCGAAAGCCGGGCTGCCATGGCCAAGGGCCAGACACAATAATGCAGATGAGTTGACGAATTGCTTCGACCTTGCCCGCATCGACTTCTCTAATCCTTTGTCATGCCTGAATAAATCCGCATGATTGTTGCATTGCACAATCCGCAAAGCAGCCATGCATCCGGGCCTCTACCTGGCTGGCCCCCTCCTGCATAGCTTTGGCGTCAACAGGGAGCGACGAAGCGCTCAGCGCAGCGCCCCGCTCACCGCACGAAACATCAAGACGACATTCGGAGTTGAACACATGAACATCGTTCGTTCCTACAAGACCTGGCGCCGCTACCGCGAGACGGTCAACGAGCTGAACCGCCTGTCCCAGCGCGAACTCGCCGATCTCGGCATCTCCCGCGCCGACATCCACCACGTCGCTCGCCAGACCGAACTCTAATCCCATTCGCAGTTCGTTGCGGCTCACCTCCTCCCGAGCCGCTTCGGAACGTGATCTGCCAACTCTCCTCCCAACCGGCAGATCATGATCTCGTCGCCCGCCGGGTCCTCCCCCCGGCGGGCGACAAGGCCAAGGCAGTGTACGAGTTTCGCGCAAGCGAAGCGTGAGATTGAAGAGTTCTAAAGTTTCGCAAAGGCCCACCTCCTCCCGGGCCGGAGCGGATAAGACCTGCGATACCTCCTCCCATTGCAGGTCAAGAAAGCGACACCCGCCGGATCCTCCCCCGGCGGGTGTTGTCGTTTGGGGCCCTGTGCCCGAGAGGGCCGGAAAGCGCGGTCCCGGTTTCGTTTTCCCTGAAGCTCCATTACATATCGACCATGTCGAACGAACCCATTCATATCGTCGGCGGCGGACTCGCCGGCTCCGAAGCAGCCTGGCAGATCGCCGAGGCCGGCCTTCCCGTCGTCCTGCACGAAATGCGCCCCGTGCGCGGCACCGAGGCGCACAAGACGGACCAGCTTGCCGAACTCGTCTGCTCCAACTCCTTCCGTTCAGACGACGCGACGTCGAATGCGGTGGGGGTGCTCCACGCCGAGATGCGGCTTGCCGGCTCGCTGATCATGGCGATGGCCGACCGGCATCAGGTTCCCGCCGGCGGCGCGCTCGCCGTCGACCGGGAGGGCTTCTCGGCCGCCGTGTCGCAGGCTCTGGCCGACCATCCGCTGGTCACGATCGAACGTGGTGAGGTCGCGGGATTGCCGCCAGCCGAATGGGGCACCTCCATCGTCGCCACCGGACCGCTGACGGCCCCTTCCCTCGCCGAAGCGATCAGCGAAGCGACGGGCCAGGATGCACTGGCGTTCTTCGATGCCATCGCCCCGATCGTCCATTTCGATTCGGTCGACATGGACAAGGCCTGGTTCCAGTCGCGCTACGACAAGGTGGGCCCCGGCGGCACCGGCAAGGATTACATCAACTGTCCGCTCGACAAGGACACCTATGAGCGCTTCGTCGCCGCGCTCGTGGAAGGCGACCGCGCGTCTTTCAAGGAATGGGAAGGCACGCCCTATTTCGACGGGTGCCTGCCCATCGAGGTGATGGCCGAGCGGGGCCCGGAAACCCTGCGCCACGGCCCGATGAAGCCGATGGGCCTCACCAACGCCCATGATCCCGAGACGAAACCCTACGCCGTTGTCCAGCTTCGCCAGGACAATGCGCTCGGCACGCTCTACAACATGGTCGGCTTCCAGACGAAGCTGAAATACGGCGCCCAGGCCGAGATCTTCCGAATGATTCCGGGCCTGGAAAATGCCGAATTCGCCCGTCTCGGCGGGCTCCACCGCAACACCTATCTCAATTCCCCGGTGCTGCTCGATTCGACGCTCAGGCTGAAGGCGCGGCCGCATGTGCGCTTCGCCGGCCAGATCACCGGCTGCGAGGGCTATGTGGAATCGGCGGCCGTCGGGCTGATGACCGGCCGCTTCACCGCCTCTGAGCGCACCGGCACGGCGCTGAAGCCCCCGCCGCAGACGACCGCCGTCGGCGCGCTGATCGCTCATATTACCGGCGGGCATCTCGCCCATGAGGAAGATGGCGGCAAGCGGTCTTTCCAGCCGATGAACGTCAATTTCGGGCTGTTCGCGCCGCTCGAGCCGGGCGCGATCAAGAAGCCGGAAGGCCAGAAGCGCTTCCGCGGCAAGGAAAAGGCGATCGCCAAGAAACAGGCGCTGGCCAGTCGTGCGCTCGCGGATTTCTCGGCCTGGCTGGGACGACCGGCCGAGCAGCAGGCGGCGGAGTAGCCGCCTGCCGGCTCGCTATCGAGCCGACGTCTATGGGTTTTGGTCCGCCTCGGTCGGTCCTTGCGGCGTTCGATCGCTGCTCACGGACGCCGGCCAGTCCTCGCTGCGGTAGAAAACATCGGCGGTGAGAAAGTCGGCGTCGCCATCCATCCCCTCGATATAGCGCCGGACGAAGAGCCGCAGCCTTGGCCCGTCCGGATCGGTGAGATCGAGGACCGGCGCCACATTCTGATCCGTCGAACTCTCGAACAACTCCTCCGGCAATCGGTCGATCGCTGCCTTCAGCGGAAAGTGCACGGACTTGCCTCCGTATCGCGCGACAAGCTGTTCCCCATCAAGCACGAGCGACAGTCCGTCCGACATTCCGCCGGCCGGTCCGAAATCGGCCTGATCCCCTTCGATCGCGTTGGCCGTGCGATCGAGCGCTGCGCGATCGAACCCCTCGATCTTGATCTCGGCCCGGCGCATCGCTCCGAAGCCCCGTCCGACACTCATCTGAGGAATGACGGCGATCCCGAGCCCGCTCATTACCACGGACGCCGCGTTTTCGGGTTCGCCGCGCCGCGCGGCTTGCAGCCGTTCGGCGAGGTCCGGCTCCAGATAGGGCCTGAGACGATCGAGCCGGTCCGCATCCGCAAGAGCCCTTATGCGCGAACGCATTTCGCGCTGCTCGTCCGCATCCTCGTTCTCGGCTCGAATGACGATCGCTTCACCGCCTGGGACCCGCACGCCGAACTCGCTAACGAGCCGGGCAACCTGGCTGTCGGCGACCATGCTAGCCGCCCCCCACGGGCCGAAGGCGGAGAGGCCGAGCAGGAGAACGGGGATCGCCGCCATCACGCGCGTATCGCCCGAAAGTCGCGGCACGAGCTGAGCCAGGACGACGAGGATCGCGGCCGCAAAGCCGAGAGCCAGATAATAGCGCTGGAGGGTCACGCCTTCGGCATCTATGCGAATGGCGATGGCGAGAACCGCCAGACTAAGCGGGACGACCAGCATATAGGCCCAGAGCCGCGCGAAGATCCGGGCGGGCCAGGCGCCATCCGGCAGAAACGGATCGGCCGCAATCCGCAGCGTGAGGACGAAGAGCGCCGCAAAGGTGACGATCCATCCGATCTCGTTCTTCGGCAGAGTCGCCGTGACGGCGATCTTGGCCGCATAGAGGTGGAGGATGAATGCCGTCGCCAAGACCAGCGGCATCGCCACCCAGTCGATCAGGATCCTGACGCTCGCCTCCATGCGATCGAGGCCAAGCTCGATCGCCTCGTCGAAATCGTGAGGGATGCGACCGATCGCAAAGAGCGGTCCGACGAGCAGAAACGCAGTGGTGTAGATATGCTCATAGGCCTGCGAGCCGATGATCGTCTCGAAGAGAAAGCTGATCATCTCCAGAATTGCCGACAGGCCCAACACGAAAAGGAGGACCGAGAGAAAGGCGAGCGTCACGCCGACGGTTGTCCAGAGACCGAAGGCCCAGAAACGGTGGGGATCGCGCTGGCCGAGATAGGGCGCAAGCGGAATGGCCAGCGTGATGGCGGCCGTCAGGGCCGGCAGATGGCTTTCCGCCCGCCCGCCGAAATAGATGCCAACGAATGCGATGACCGCGACCACCAGCGTCAACAGGTGCGCCACGAGCTTGCGAAGCCCCCGCCCCTCGCAGAGGAGCATGGCGAAGATCGAGGCTGCCCCGCCCCCATAAAGCGCGGCCATCAGCCAGACAAAGCTGCGCGTATCGGGAACGTAGAAACCGGCAGCCGCCAGATTGCCGAGAAGCGTCATGGCGAGGATGGCGAAGGAGGCGATCGGGAAGCGGACGAAGGCCGTCTCGGCCCCCCGGGCCAGGGAACCGGCGAATCCGAGCCAGCGGCGGCGACGGGATCCTTCGCACTGTGTTCCAGCCGCCTGGTTCAAACCATCCCCTCCATTTCGGCGCGCCAGCGCGACCGCGCTCTTCGCAGGACCCGCATGCCGGACCGGGAGGTCGCGCGGCGTGCTGCGATTCCTCTGCCCTCGCCCACGCCTCAGGCCCGCATCATGCGCCAGTAGACGAACGCCTTCCGCGGCGAGGCGAAATCCGGCGATTCCTGCAGGAGCCGGATTCCTGACCGTTCGATTCGGTCCAAATATGGCACGGCCAGCAGAGCCGGCAGGAACGCGGGGCGCACAGGCTTCGGTACGGATCGATAATGACGGCGCGCCGCCTCCGCGTGATGACGCCCAAAGGCGACCATCGCGCTGATCGCCCGGGCGGCCGGCTCTTCTTCGCCCGCCATCAACTCTTCCGAGGTACAGCCCGCCGCGGCCAGAATATCGGCAGGGATATAGACCTGCCCCCGAGCGCGATGAATCGGAAGAAGCCGAAGGACACCTGCGACGGTCTGCGCGACGCCGGCATGGCCGGCGGCATCGGCGATCCCGTCGGCATGGTCGCGGGAAAGGACCGTCGCGGCCAGAATGATCAGGGTCGAGGCCGTTTCACCCGCATAGGCCTCGAACGCCGTCCGGTCCGGCATGGGATCGTCATAGACGTCGAAGATGCGCGCTTCGATCATGCGGTCGAAGGCCGGGCGCGGCAGGCGGTGGGTGTCGATTGCCTCGAGAAGACGGCTTGCCACGGGATGACCGGCGGCACCGCCGCCGGGTGTCGTCTCCGCCTCGCCCGTGCCGGCAATGACGTCGCGCCACCACTGCAGCCGGATCTCGCCGGGCAGCGGCTGGCTGATGTGATCGCGAACGCGGGCGATCTCGACATTGAACGCATAGAGCGCCGCGAGGTCTGCCCGCCGGTCTTCGGGAGCGAAGGCGAGCGACAGCACGCGGTCGCGGTCTTCCGCGTCAAGGAGGTCTCGGCAAGGATCAGGCGCGGTGGAGCTCATAGGGGGCTTTCATGCCGACTGCGGCCAGACGGAGAATGGGCAGGCTTGCCGGGACAATGGCAATGACAAACCTGAATTGCCGATGCACATCCGTACGCACTGGATCCCCCATGGTTCGACAGGCTCACCATGAGGGTGTCGGGCAATGCCATCAAAGTAATGGTGATAGCCCGCGGAGACTTCCATGATACCGAATCTCCCGCTGCAGTCCGCTCTGATCCTGTGCAGAAGCCCTCATCCTGAGCCTGTCGAAGGACGAGGGCGTCCGGGCGCCACGTCTGCTCGTAGTCGTTTGTGCGCAATCAGAGGTGCGCTCGCCGATAACAAATGGTCGCCCCGCTCTCCGAAGCCGCAGAAGAGCACCGCAACGATATCACCATGATAATCAGTCGACAGCGATCAGCGCGGCCCCGACCGGACGGCCTTCCGACAGCATGATGTTGAAGGTCCGCACAGCCGCTCCCGTCGACATCGGGTCGCAGGAAATGCCGGCCCGCTTCATCCGCTCACGAAGCCCCGCAGGCAGCCGCACAATGTCGCGCCCGGTCCCGAACAGGAGGAACCGGATGCCCTCATCTTCCTTGAAGACCAGGTTCAGCCGCTCGCCGGTAAACGGCTCCTCTGCCGTCGCATCCCATCCGTAGATGCCCGACGGCAGGCAGAGGATGGAGCCGCGATGGGACATGGAGGCGAAGCGGAAGCCGCCATTGCCATAGGCCTCGACCGGCGCCCGGCCCGGAAAATGGGCCTCGCGGATCTCGATTCCCTTCGGCATGGGCTCAGGCCTGCCCGGCGCCGAGCGTTCCCGGTTCCGCCGCCTTTCGGGCCTCCGCCTCTTCGGCGGCTTTCGCCGCCTCCTCCGCATCGAGCGGCCGCAGCTTGAAGAAGATCAGGACCGGCGCCGCCACGAAGATCGACGAGAAGGTGCCGATGATGACACCGAAGATCATCGAGGCCACGAAGGAGCGGATCACCTCGCCGCCGAAGACGAAGAGCGCCGTCAGGGCGAGAAGCGTGGTGACCGAGGTCATCGTCGTGCGCGACAGCATTTCGTTGTCGGACAGGTCGAGAAGCTCGCCGAGGGGCATCTTCTTGAACCGGCGAAGGTTCTCTCGAACGCGGTCGTAAATCACCACCGTGTCGTTCAGCGAATAGCCGACGATCGTCAGGATCGCGGCGATCGTGGACAGGCTGACATCGAGCTGCGTCACCACCAGGAAGCCAAGGGTGAGGATGACGTCGTTGACGGTGGCGATGGTCGCGCCCACGGCAAACTGCCATTCGAAGCGCAGCCAGACATAGACCATGATGGCGAGGAGCGCGGCCAGAACGCCGATGACGGCCGCCCAGGCGAGTTCGCCGGACACCGTCGGGCCGACGACTTCGGTGCGGCGGATGTCGTAGTCTGCGGTCAGGGCCTCAGTCGCCGTATCGACGAGGGCCTGCTGCGAGGCATCGGAGACTTCGCCCGAGGAACCGATGCGGATCAACGCCTCGCGCTCGGTGCCGAATTCCTGCACCTGCGGATCCGCGATCCCGGCATCGCCCAGCCGCTGGCGGATGTCGCCGATATCGGCCGCCCCCTCCTTCGCCTGAACCTCGACCAGCGTGCCGCCGGTAAAGTCGATACCGAAATTCGGCCCGACGGCGACGACCGAGATGATCGACGCCACACAGAAGGCCATGGAAAGCGCGAACATCTTCAGCCGCACCTTCATGAACGGAATGCGCGTCACCTCGGGAACGAGGCGGATGAAGCCCCGCGGCAGCTCGCGCGGCCGGCCGCGCTTCACCCATTCGGCGACGAGCCAGCGGGTGAGCGTGAAGGCGGTGAAGACCGTGGTGACGATACCGATCGCGAGGGTGACGGCAAAGCCGCGCACCGGGCCGGAGCCCAGGAAGAACAGCACCACGGCCGCGATCAGCGTGGTGATGTTGGCGTCCATGATGGTCGCCAGCGCCTTCTGGAAACCGACATCGATGGCCTGCACCACCGAGCGCCCTTGTCGGCGTTCGTCGCGAATGCGCTCGTAGATCAGGACGTTGGAGTCGACCGCCATGCCCACGGTCAGCACGATCCCGGCAATGCCCGGCAGCGTCAGCGTGGCGCCGATCGCCGTGAGGATCGCAAACAGGAGGATGACGTTCACCGCGAGGGCGATGTTGGCGATGATGCCGAGGAAGCCGTAGGCCGCCAGCATGAAGAGGACGACCGCGATCGCGCCGATGATGCCGGCGATCTCGCCGGCGGCGATCGAATCGGCGCCGAGGCCCGGTCCAACCGTGCGCTCCTCGATGATGTTCAGCGTCGCCGGCAGCGCGCCGGCTCTGAGGAGAACGGCAAGGTCGTTGGCGGTCTGCACCGTGAAGGAGCCGCTGATCTGGGCCTGCCCGCCGAGAATGGCGGTGCGGATGACCGGCGCGGACAGCACCTCGTTGTCGAGCACGATGGCGAAGGGCTTGCCGACATTGGCCTGGGTCACCCGGCCGAAGCGCTGGGCTCCCTGCGAATCGAAGCGGATATTGACGACCGGCTCGTTGGTCTGCGGATCGAAACCGGCCTGCGCGTCGGTCAGGTTCTCGCCGGAGACCATCACCTGTCGCTGGACGAGGATCGGCTGCGGCACGCTGTCGGTGGTGTAGAGCAGTTCCGAGCCGGCCGGAGCGCGGCTACCGCGGGCGACGGCCGACGGGTCCTCCGTCTGATCGACGAGCCGGAAGGTGAGCTTGGCGGTCTGGTTGAGAAGCGCCTTCAGCCGCTGCGGATCGCCGAGGCCCGGCACCTGCACCATGATGCGGTCGTCGCCCTGGCGCTGGATCACCGGCTCGGTCGTGCCGAGTTCGTCGACGCGCCGGCGCACGACCTCGATCGACTGGGTCACCGCCGTCGAGATGCGGTAGGCGACGCCCTCATCGGTCAGGCGGGCCGTCAGAACACCTTCGCTCGGCTGGTCGAGCGCCACTTCCGCGACCGATCCGCTGGCCAGGAGGCCGCCACTGGAAATCGGCTCGGTCAATGGTTCGAGCGCAGTGCGCGCGGCCTCCATCTGCGAGGGATCGCGCAGCCGGACCGTGACGGTCCGCTCATTCCCGGTGATCGCCGAATAGCCGATGCGCTCGGCGCGCAGATATTGCCGCGCATCGTCCTGAACCGATTGCAGCCGTTCGTCGATAAGCGACTGTCGGTCGATCTCGAGCAGGATGTAGGAGCCGCCCTGAAGATCGAGACCGAGCGTCACCGTGTCCTTCGGAACGAAGTCCGGCATCGCCTCGACCACGTTGCGCGGCAGGACATTCGGCGCTGCATAGACGAGACCGACAAGCACGGTCAGCCAAATCAGGATCGTCTTCCAGCGCGAAAAATACAGCATGTCGGTCTCGGCTATCAGGCGGCGTCATTTTCGACGCGGCCAAGTTTGAACGCCTTTTCCCCGCGCGGCCAGAAGCGGCGGCGCGGGGAAATCTTACGGCAGAACGCGCCGTTGGCTCAAGAAATTGACTATTTGTTGTTTGCGGCCGTCGGTTCGCCCTTGACCCGGACGTCGCTCACCATGGCCTGCAGCACCCGGACGCGGACCTGATCGGAGATCTGGACTTCGAGTTCGCCATTCTCCAGCACCTTGGTGACCCGGGCCACGATACCGCCGCCGGTGACGATGGTGTCACCGCGCCGAATGTTCTTCAGCATTTCCTCGCGCTTCTTCATCGCCGTCCGCTGCGGACGAATGATGAGGAAGTACATGATCGCGAAGACCGCGACGAAGGGCAGAATGGTGATAAGAATCTCGCTTCCGCCGCCAGTGGGAGCACCGGTCTGGGCGAAAGCCTCCGTCACGAACATCATCGACCTCGCTTGAATTCATGGGATGGCGCTGAACCGGAAAAGACCCTGACAGACCTGTCGCGGTTTTCGGCAAAACGCCTTCTTGACGTTGCGCGGAATATACGAACGGCCGGGTCGAATGCAACAAGCGGCCGAGGTTTGCAGTTTCGCGCGCCCGGTCCTATGCGGAGCGACGAGACGATCTTGGACCAGACGGACAGGCGGATGATGGAAAACGGCGAGCTTTCACGGATCACGGCGGCGCTGGAGTCGATCGCCCATAGCCTCGCAGAACTCACGCCCCGCCCCCCGCAGGCGCCGGACTTTGCGGCAGCCGATTGCTTCGTCTTCGAACCGCCTGCGGCGGTGAAGCCGGTGACGAAGGTCAATCGCGTTCCGATCGACCTCCTGCGCGGCATCGAGCGTTCCCGCGATATCCTGTTCGACAATACGCTGCGTTTCGCAAAAAGCCTGCCCGCCAACAACGCCCTTCTCTGGGGCGCCCGCGGCATGGGCAAGTCTTCGCTGGTCAAGGCGGTCCACGCCGCCGTCAATGTCGAGCTCGCCCGAACGGCCGGGAGCCTTGAGCGCGCGCTCAAACTCGTGGAGATCCATCGCGAGGATATCGCCCACCTCCCCCGGCTGATGGAGGTCCTGCGCAGCGTCGACCTCCCGGTCCTCCTGTTCTGCGACGATCTGTCCTTCGACCAGGACGACACGTCATACAAGTCGCTGAAGGCCGCACTCGAAGGCGGCGTCGAGGGGCGGCCGGAGAACGTTCTGTTCTATGCCACCTCGAACCGCCGTCATCTCTTGCCGCGCGACATGATCGAGAACGAGCGTGCGACCGCGATCAATCCGGGTGAAGCGGTCGAAGAGAAGGTTTCGCTTTCGGATCGATTCGGGCTGTGGCTCGGCTTCCACAATTGCAGCCAGGATCAATTCCTTGCGATGGTCGACGGCTATGCGGAGGCCTACGCGCTCAAAGGGCTGGTGGAGCCGGAAATCCTGCGTCGCGACGCGCTGGAATGGGCAACGACGCGCGGCGCGCGGTCCGGACGAGTCGCCTATCAGTTCATACAGGATCTGGCGGGCCGGCTGGGCCGGCCGCTCAATGCGACAGTCATCAGCGAATAGAGCCACCCAATTGATATGAGCCGGTAAGCGCCCCTCCTACCGGCCCATACCGCTCGGCTCGGCAGACGCGTCAGCGCCTGACTGGTCGAGCAAAGGCGTCTAGCACTGGCATGCAATGCAAACGCCCCGATATCGAAGATCGCGCCAAGGCAAAACCACCCTAGCCCACTGATTTCTCACTGTATACTAAGCGACCTTCCCGAAGTATCTTGAAAACGCGAATTTCGACTGACCCGCAACCGAGATCCAAGCGTTTCAGCGAGAACACCACAGTCAAGCGCACGTGTCGAGTAATTTTTATCAGAGCGATTTACATTTTTTGGCCGATTTACCGCTGCGTTATGTCCGGGCTTTGTGTCCCTGCAGAAAGCCGGAGACGCGCGGTAGGACGAATTCGGGGGGCCGGTAGCCGATGGTGATCGCGACATATCGGTCATGATGGTCCGGATCGGGGCCCGCCACCAGGGTCGGAAAGCCGGTGACGCCGGAGGATTGCGAGACCGCGAAGTCGGCGAGCGTCTCCTCGCGCGTGGCATCGTCCGTGAGGGCGAAGGCAAAGGCATTCGTTTCGAGCCCGACCTCTCCGGCAAGGTCGATGAGGATCGGCTCTTGCGTCACGTCGCGGTTCTCGGCGTAGAAGGCCCGCGCAATGCGCATCTTGAGGGCGAAGGTCCGGGCCGGATCGATCCGCCTCGCCGCGACCACGGCACGGGCGGCGGGTTCGGTGTCGTAGACGAAGCCGTCGCGCTCGAAGAATGTGTAGTCGAAGGGTTGGCCGCTCGCCTCCTCGACATGCCGCCAGTGGTCGCGGATCGTCGCCTTCTGGGCATCGTCCATGGGCGTCTGGGTGAACGGCCGCAGACCGCCCAGGACGAGACGCACGGCGAGGTCCGGATAGGTCTGGGCGATCTTGTCGATGACCGGCGCGAAACCCCAGCACCACGAACACATGGGATCGGCGAAATAAACGAGATGGGGCGGGTTGGAGACCATGGTTCTAGCTCCACTCATACCGAATGAAATTCGGGCTCGATCGATCCAAGATGTCTACCGGCCCCGAAGGACCACCGGGAGATCCGGCCCGCCAGCTCACAGCGGGCGTGTCGCGCTGTCCAGCCATCGGCGGTCCTCCTGCGAGACGATGGGCCCGAGTTCCTCCGCGACGCGCCGATGATAGGCGTCCAGCCACTCCCGCTCCTCCCGGGTCAGCATGTCGGGGACGATCAGGCGGCGGTCGATCGGGGCGAGCGTCAGCGTCTCGAATCCATGCATGGCAATGTCGCCGCCCTCAATGTCTTCCGCCTCGGTGACCACAATGAGGTTCTCGATGCGGATCCCGAAGGCGCCTTCGCGGTAGTAGCCGGGCTCGTTCGAAAGGATCATGCCCGGCTTCAGCTCGGCCATGCCGCGCCGCGAGATCGACTGGGGTCCCTCGTGAACCGCCAGGAACGATCCGACCCCGTGCCCCGTGCCATGGGCATAGTCGCAGCCCGCCTTCCACAGGGCGATTCGCGCCAGCGGGTCCAGATCGACGCCGCGCGTGCCCTTGGGAAAGCGTGCGGCGGAAATCGCGATCATGCCCTTCAGGACCAGCGTGAAGCGTTCACGCATGGTCTCGTCCGGTTCCCCGATGGCGATGGTGCGCGTGATGTCGGTGGTGCCGTCGCGATACTGGGCTCCCGAATCGATCAGGAACAACTCGCCCGCACCGAGGGACCGGTTGGTTTCCCGATTCACCCGGTAGTGGACGATCGCGCCATTCGGGCCGGACCCGGTGATGGTGTCGAAGGAGATGTCGGCCAGCGGTTCCTGATCCGACCGCCCCGCTTCCGCGCGAGAGGCTTCCAGCGTTTCGGCGGCGGTGATTTCGTCGATCGTGCCGGGCGCTTGTCGGTCGAGCCAGGCGAGGAACCGAACCATCGCCGCTCCGTCACGGCGATGGGCGGCGCGGGCGCCCGCGAGTTCCCCGGCATTCTTGATGGCGCGGGGAAGCCGGGCGGGGTCGGCCAGCTCCTTCACTTCACCGCCGGCTGCCTTGACCAGCTCGGCAATGCGATCCGCCGCCAATTGCGGATCGAGGCCAACGGTTCGGTTCCGCGATGTGTCGGACAGCTCGCGCTCGAAATCTTCAGGCGTCCGCAGTTCGGCAAGGGCCGCCAGATGCTCACGCACATCCGCATCGAGTTTGTCCGGATCGACATAGAGCGAAGGCCGGCCCGAGGCCGGAACGAGGGCGAAAGCCAGCATCAGCGGCGTATGCGGCACGTCGCTGCCGCGAATGTTGAACGCCCAGGCGATGGAAGACGGGTCGGTCAAGACTGCAAGATCGGCCTTGGCCTCTCCGATCGCCTTGCCGAGTTCGGCGAGCTTGTCCGAAGCGGAACGGCCGGCGCGGGCTTCGTCCTGAACGAAGGCGCGTCCCTTGGGCGGGGCGGGACGGTCGTTCCAGATCCGATCGATCGGATTGCCCGCCAGCGCAACGAGTTCGCCGCCGATTTCCTCCATGACCGCGGCCAGGCGCTTGGCCTCACCGATCGTGTGCAGCCAAGGATCAAAACCGATACGCAGCCCCGCCGCATGCTCCTTCAGATAGGCCGAGAGCGGCGTTTCGATCGAGGAAAGCGGCGAAAAGACCTCGGTGTCCACCTGACTGCGGACCTGCAGCGTATAACGCCCATCGACGAGGATGGCGGCCTGATCCTTGAGGACGATCGCGGTGCCGGCGGAGCCTGCGAAACCCGTCAGCCATTCCAGCCTCGCCGCCGAGGCCGGGATGTACTCACCCTGATGCTCGTCGGCGCGCGGCACGATGAAGCCGTCGACGCCGGCATCCTCGAGCGCTTGGCGAAGCCGGCGCGTGCGCTCGGCACTTTGGGAGAAGTCACTCGTCTCGTCGAAACTCTGAAACATCGCGGTCTTTCATCTTGGCATGGCACGGGCGGTGCGAGGCTCGTTCGCGCGATCACCCATGCCGGAAACGGTTTCATCCACCCTACGCCGCAGCCCCCATGGAAAAAAGGTGACGACCGGATGAAGCTGGCGCTCATGTTGCATTGCAATAGGCGGGAGGGACCTATGCATCGGCCCGGCTACCGGGACATCCGAAAAGTCAGCATATTGGCAGTCATCGGGAGGCCAGAAACAGCCATCCAGGAGATTTGACCATGGCCAGCATCAGTGCAGCCACCAAGCCGAACCGTGAACGCCAGAAGAGCGGCTTCGTCCGCACCGTTCTCGGCAGAATGATGGAAGCCCGCGAGCGCGAGGCGCAGCGCTATATCGCCCTTCATTACGGCGCTCAGAGCCATCCGGACCTGCTTCCGGGCGAAAAGGGCTCCTTCTTCGACAGCCGCGCGCCCGAGCGCCACTGATCGTCAGGCGCCAACGCCGGCAGGAACGGCGTCCAGCACTCATCATCAAAGCCCGACCGCAGCCGCTGTGGTCGGGCTTTTCGCATCTGGCACCCGCGATTCTCAACGGGTCGCGCGAAGATGCAGCGTCACCCATTCGCCGAGGGGGAGCGTCCGGCGATGGACGAAGCCTTGGGCCCGAAAGGCCGCGCGAACGGCCGCGGCCTGCTTGTCCAGAATGCCGGAAAGGATCAGGTCCCCACCCGGCGTCACGTGCCGGCGGAACTCCGGCGCAAGCCGCATCAGCGGTCCGGCGAGAATATTCGCGACGATCAGGTCATAGGGCGCCTGTCGCCAGACTGCCGGCGCGCGAAAGCCATCCGCGACGACCGTCTCGACCAGGTTGGCGACGCCGTTCGCACGAACATTCTCGGCCGCCACGCGGACCGCGACCGGATCGACATCGGTCGCCAGAACCGGAAGCCGCGCGAGCTTGGCAACGGCAATGGCAAGGACGGCGCTCCCGGTCCCGAGATCAAGCACGGCCCGCGGCGAGCGCAGACGCACCACCTCCTCGATCATCGTCAGGCAGCCCGCCGTGGTGCCGTGATGGCCGGTGCCGAACGCCTGACCCGCCTCGATCTCGATCGCCAGTTCGTGGGTGCCGATCCTGTCGCGGTCATGGGCACCATGGACGACGAATCGACCGGCCCGCACCGGCTTCAACTCGGCGAGCACGGAGGCCATCCAGTCCTTTTCGGGCAGTTCCTCCAGCCCGATTTTTGCCTCCGGCCCGAGACCCGCCGCCTCACGAAACTCCTCGAGCCGGTCGCCGCCCTCCTCGACTTCGAGATAGGCCGCCACTTCGAAGATCGCCGCGGCCTCGTCGATTTCGGTGATGGCGACGGGAGCGCCCTCGTCCTCGAACGCCTGGTCGATCTTCCGATAGGCGGCCTCGGCCTCCGCTCGGGGCGCGCGATGAAAATAGCGAATCTGCATGGTCAGGTCGTTCCCTCGGTCTGCTTGGAGACCTTTTCGGCGGTGCTTCGCGCTTTTTCCGCCCGTGCTTCCCGCTCGGTCATCGTGCCGCGAACGATCTTCTCCTGCTCGCGTTCGGGACGCGGCGGTCCGAAGGAAATGATTGTGTCACCGGCGACCGGCTCGCCCGCGCCCTCGGTCGAGGCGAAGATGATCTCCTGATTGGCCTTGATCCAAAGAATCGGTGCGGTGCCTTCGGGGCGGGATTCGCGAAACTTGGAATAGCCGAATTCGGGTGTGAGCCGCGTCGCCTGGAACGACCAGCCATCCACGACATGATCGCGCAATTGCGAGAAGGTGCGCGGCGGCTTGAACAAAGGCAGCCCACCGAGCGTAAAGTGCATGGAATGCCGACCGGTCACGGCCTGCTGGCCGGTGTGGTCGGCGCCGATCTGGAACACTTCCGACCGGCCGAGCTCTGCCCCGAAATCGGTACAGACGAGCGCGTTGTAGGCATCGTTGTCGGTGGCGGCGATCATGTGGTCGAAGCGGGACAGATCCAAGGAATGGTGTGCTTCCTCGGAGAGGATTTCACCGAACCACACGTCGACGTCGGCAAGCCGGGCCTCCGAAACGTGGGACCAGTTGGAATCGGCGATGAGCACCGGCACGTTCTGCGCCTTGAGCCGACGGGCCAGCGCGATCGAAAAGCGTGACGCACCGACGATCAGGATGCCCGGCCGATTAGTCACGCGCAGATCGAGGAGCTGCGCCAGCGGCGTGAGCGTGAAGCCGTGGAGCAGGATCGTCGCGGCGACGACGGCGAAGGTATAGGCGATCATTCGTTCGGCGTCCGGCACGCCCAGCCGCGCGAAGGTCGCACCGAACAGGCCCGCGACCGCGACCGCAACGATACCCCGCGGGGCGATCCAGCTGACCAGCAGCCGCTCGCGGAAGCCGAGACCCGCGCCGATCGTCGACAGGAAGATGGCGGTCGGACGGATGACCAGCAGAACCGCGGCCAGGAAGGCGATGACCCGCCATTCGAGACTGAGGATCACGCTCATCTGCAGCGATGCCGTCAGCACGATGAACAGGCCGGAGACGAGAAGGACGGTGATCGTTTCCTTGAACTTTTGGAGTTCGGCAAGGCTGGCGAGCCGGGCATTGGCCATGGTGACGCCCATGACCGTGACGGTCAGGAGCCCCGCCTCCTCCAGCAGCATATTGGTCAAGGCGTTCATGCCGACGACCACCGCCAGGAGAATCGGAGCCTTCAGATACTCCGGTGCGTGGCCTTGCGCGAAAAGCGTCGTCAGAGCCCGGCCGACGACGATGCCACCGACGATCGCGACGAGCAGCGCTGCGATCGTGGTCGCGATCAGGTTCTCCGCCTCGTGGGCGCCGCGCATCACGAGGTAGATTTCGAAGGAGACGACGGCGAAGAGCGCACCGACCGGATCGTTGAGAATCGCCTCCCAGCGCAGGATGGAGGCCGGACGCGCCCGCAGCCGGGCATGCCGCAGGAGCGGCATGATGACGGTCGGTCCCGTCACCACGAGAAGTGCGCCGAGCACGATCGCCGTGGGCCAGGACATCTCGCCGATATAGCGAGCGGCGAGCGCGGTCATGACCCAGACCAGCGGACCCGAGAACATGACGACGCGGCGCACCGCCGTGGAGGTCTCGCGAATCTCGCGAAACTTCAGGGTCAGCCCGCCCTCGAAGAGGATGATGGCGACGGCGGTGGAAACGAGCGGCTTGTAAAGCTCGCCGAAATCCTCGACGGGGTTCATCAGCCCCGTCAGCGGACCGAAGAACAGACCGATGGCCAGGAGAATGACGATGGCGGGAATCTGGAACCGCCAGGCCAGCCATTGCGATGCGATGCCCGCGACACCAATCACGGCGAGCTGCATGGCAAGATCGTGCATGCGCGACTAGACCTTCATACAATAACGGAAACGACCTGCGGCACGCACCGCCGGATAGACGCACCACGTCCGGCCGGTCAGCATGCAGCGCGCCGCATGCTGACATAAGGCGGTGAAGCCGTCAGCCCATAGGCTGTGAGGATTGCTGTTCAGACTCCGGCGAGTTTTTCGAGCTTGCCTTTTACCGTCTCGGGATTCTCGCCATAGGCGAGTGTCCCGGCCAGGCGGCCCGAGGCGTCCAGGAGGAAGGTCGTCGCGGTGTGGTCCATGAGATAGTCCTCGCCCTCCCCCGATTTCGCGAAATAGGCGCCCCAGCCCTTGGCCATGGCGGCCACGTCCTCCGGCGTGCCCGACAAGGCCACGATGTCCTCGGAGACCGCCTCGACATAGTTCTTCATGACCGCCGGTGTGTCGCGCTCGGGATCGACGGTGACGAAGACGATCCGGAAATCCCCGCCCTCCTCTTCGATCGCCTGTCGGTTGGAGGCGAGTTCGTACAAGGTCGTGGGGCAGACGTCGGGACAATGGGTATAGCCGAAGAAGAGCGCCGTCGGCTTGCCCCGCATATCCTTTGAACCGAATGGCTCGCCATTCTGATCGACCAGCGTGAACGGCGCGCCATAGGGCTCGTCACCGCCATAGGTCGTGTTCTGGAGCGTCAGGTAGGCCACAACGAGTGCGCCCGCGATCACGGCCGCGAGTGCCCATAGCCCCGTCTGAAGGATCGTTCGCGTCTTCACGTCATCTCTCGGCTGGAAAGCGTTTGCGTCGATTGGCCGACGCGTGGGGGACTTAAGAGAAAGGTCGTGGCGGATTCAAGCCGGTCAGCGCCACGAATCGGACGAGACCTGTCACTCCAAGGCCCTGGCTCTCGACACGACAGACATCAAGGCTTGGTCGAGACCCTGAACGAAATCAGAAGCATGCAGCCCAGGCCTCCGCGGCCAGGCGGAGGAACAGGGCTTGCCCCATTTCCAGCCATCCGAAGAGACCGATCAGCGCAGTCGCGACGATCGCTGCGACCACAATGCCCAAGGAAAGGCTCGGGCCACCGGTCGGCGAGGGATCCCGAGAGATGCCTGAATCTTCCAAGAACGCTACCCTGTTCAGAAGGGGCCCAGATGATCGCAGATCTCTTGGGTCGACAGTGCGACAATAAAGGCTGGACTCCCGCTGGTCGATCCCGCGGCTCGAAACGTGCAATAGGTCGTGCCCGACAGTCTTTCCAGGCAGGGATCATGGCCAAGGGAACACATGAGGGCGAAACCGATCTGCGCTACCGCGATGCGGAACCGCGCATTGCAACCACCGCCGAACTGAAGCGGACACGGCTCGGCCGTTATGTCGAGATCGGCCCGCGTGTGGTCCTGCGCGAGGTCGCCGTCGGCGATTTTTCCTATTTCGAGCGCGGCGGCGAGGCCGTCTATGCCGAGATCGGCAAGTTCTGCTCGATCGCGGCCTATGTCCGGATCAATGCCCTCGCCCACCCGATGGAGCGGGTCACGACCCACAAGATCAGCTATCGCCCGAACGAGTATTTCCGATGGCTCGGCGTGGACAAGGCGTTTCAGGACGAGCGTCGACAGAGACCGGCCCGGATCGGCCACGACGTCTGGGTCGGCCATGGCGTGATCGTGATGCCGGGTGTGAGCATCGGCCATGGCGCGGTGATCGGCGCCGGGGCCGTGGTGACGAAGGACGTCGCGCCCTACGCGATCGTCGCCGGCGTTCCCGCCGCACCGATCCGCCAGCGTTTTCCAAGCGAAATCTGTGACCGGCTTCAAGCGCTGAACTGGTGGGACTGGCCGGTCGAAACGCTGTTCGAGGCGATTCCCGACATGCAGACGCTGCCAATCACCGCGTTTCTCGACAGATGGGAAGGGCTTCAGCCGCCCCTGCCCTCCGCCAGCGCAAAATAGGCAAGCGCCGCCGCCGGCATTGCCATGCCGAGAACGCACACACCCACCCAGCCGAAGGCTTCAAGCACCGGGCTGGTGAGCGCCGAACCGATCGCCCCGCCGACGAAGAAGGTCGTCATATAGACCGCGTTCAGACGGTTGCGGATCTCCGGGGCGAGGCCGTAGATTTCGCGCTGGCCGAAGACAAGATTGGCCTGCACGCCGAGATCGACCAGGACTGCGGCGATCAGAAGCGCGATGAAGGAACTCGTCCCGAAGATCGCGCCCCCAAAGGCCACGATCACCATCGAAAGGGCGACGATCGTGCCGACGTGGCTGTGGCCGCGATCGGCGAGCCGTCCCGCGACGGGGGCTGCGAAAACGCCGAGAACGCCGGCAAGCGCGAACAGCGCGACATCGGTCGGTGTGAAATTGAACGGCTCGCGCATCAGGATGATCGGCGCCCCCGTCCAGAACAGCGAAAAGGCCGCGAACATCGAGGCATGATAGAGGCCGCGGCGGCGCAGGACCGGCTCGCGGATGAACAG
Source organism: Jiella marina (assembly GCF_024359545.1). GTDB lineage: Bacteria > Pseudomonadota > Alphaproteobacteria > Rhizobiales > Rhizobiaceae > Jiella. Next base: position 282,176 of record NZ_JAKQZG010000003.1, on the reverse strand, counting down.
GCTGCCGAGTGAGCGGATCAGCGCGAGATAGCCGCGCTCGCCCTGCGGTACGCGGGTGGGAAGCATGAAGAGCGAGGCGAGAGCCAGCGCCGCGATCAGCCCCGCGGAGAGCCCGAAGACGCCGCGCCAGCCGACATAGTCGGCGAGGAAGCTCGCGACCGGACGCGCCAGGAGAATGCCGCCCAGAAGCCCGCTCATGACATTGCCGACCACCGCGCCGCGCTCGGCCTCCGGCGCGAGATTGGCCGCGAGCGGAACGATCATCTGGGCGGCGCACGAGGTCGTTCCAACGACGAGCATCATCAGGAAGAGCGCCGAAAGGCCCGGCGCCAGCGCCAGACCGGCGAGGCTCACCACATTCGCCGCCATGGTGAGCAGGATGAGCAGGCGGTTCTCGACGATATCGCCGAGCGGCACCAGGAAGACGAGGCCGATGGCATAGCCGATCTGCGCCACGGTCACGACCGCGCTTTCGGCTTCTACCGGCAGGCCAGTATCGGCGCCGACCAGGGCGACGAGCGGCTGGGCATAGTAGAGATTGGCCGCCAGCGCCCCGCAGGAAAACGCGAACAGAACGGTCAGCGGCATGGCCAAGCCATGCGCGGTTTGCTCCGGCGCTGCCGAAGAACGGGACTGGCACATGTCGGGTCCTGATGATCCCAGTTGAAGGCGATCGGTCTCGGCCGACCGAGGCAGGATGCGACGGCGGTCTTCTGCCCTGCCGCATGTTTCGCGGCATCTACCTGCTCTCTTGCCTCCCGACTTCCACCCCTCGGTCCGTCACACACACGTTGACGATCCGTCCGTCTTTGGAGACCGCGCAACCGCGCCGCCAGCTTGCCCCCGGCCGTTCGCTCGCTATCGTTGCGGCGATTGAACGAATTGGCCGTGGCCGTCGCCGGCCGGCAAGACAGGACGAGAGATGCGCTTCACCGGAACCGAAACCTATGTGGCGGGCAAGGATCTGATGGTCGCGGTCAACGCCGCGATCACGCTGGAGCGCCCGCTCCTCGTCAAGGGCGAACCGGGCACGGGCAAGACCGAGCTGGCCTCCCAGATCGCTGCGGCGCTCGGACTCCGGCTCATTCAGTGGACGGTCAAGTCGACCACCAAGGCCGCCCAGGGCCTCTACGAATATGACGCGGTCTCGCGCCTGCGCGACAGCCAGCTCGGCAGCGAGAAGGTCCACGACATCCGGAACTACATCAAGCCCGGCAAACTCTGGGAGGCTTTCGCCTCCGACGAGCGCGTCGTGCTCCTGATCGACGAGGTCGACAAGGCCGATATCGAGTTTCCCAACGACCTCCTGCAGGAGCTCGACAAGATGAGCTTCGACGTGGTCGAGACCGGCGAGACGGTCGCGGCAAAGCACCGGCCGATCGTCGTCATCACCTCCAACAACGAGAAGGAACTGCCGGACGCGTTCCTGCGCCGCTGCTTCTTCCACTACATCCAGTTTCCCGATGCCGAGACGCTGCAGGAGATCGTCGACGTCCACTATCCCGGCATCAAGCAGGATCTGGTTCGCGCCGCGCTGACGCAATTCTACGAAATCCGCGACCAACCCGGCCTGAAGAAGAAGCCTTCGACCTCGGAGGCGCTCGACTGGATCCGGCTTCTGGTCGCCGAAGACATGGAGGCGAAAGACCTTCGCGAGAGCCCGTCTAGGGTGCTGCCGAAGCTCCACGGCGCGCTTTTAAAGAACGAGCAGGACGTTCATCTCTTCGAGCGCCTGGCCTTCCTGGCACGGCGCCAGGGCTGACGACTGGAGAGGGGCACCCGCATGACCGAGATCGAGATCCGACCGCTGGAAGCGGCCGACGAGACCGAATGGCGCCGTCTCTGGCGGGGCTATCTGGAATTCTATGAGGCCGAGGTTCTGGAGGCAGTCTATCGCTCGACCTTCGACCGTCTGCTCGGCCAGGAGCCCTACGATCCGAACGGTCTACTGGCGATCGTTGACTGACGGCCCGTCGGGCTCGTGCACTACCTCTACCACCGCCATTGCTGGCGGGAGGAGAATGTCTGCTATCTGCAGGACCTTTTTGCCGATCCGTCCGTGCGCGGCCGAGGCGTCGGCCGCAAGCTGATCGAGGCGGTCTATGGGGCGGCCGACGAAGCCGGCTGCCCGTCTGTCTACTGGATGACCCAGGAATTCAACTATGCCGGCCGCATGCTCTACGACCGGGTCGGCGTGAAGACGCCCTTCATCAAATATCAGCGGCCGGTCTGACCGGCCGCTGACCTCTTCCCTCGCCCGACGGCTCAGGCCGCGAGCAGCTTCTCCATCTTGCCGACCGGATGATTGGTGAAATCCTTGTCGATCTCGCCAACCACACGCGACTGCACCTCCTTGTGGAGGTGCTGGCGGAGTTCCCCGAGGATCTTCGGCGGCGCGACCAGCACGATTTTGTCGAAGCGCCCGCGATGGGCCATCTTGTAGAGGATGTCCGAGAGCTCGATGGCGAAGCGCTCCTTTTCGAGCTCGTGCCAGTCGGTATCCTGGACGGCCGAGCGGTGATTGCCGCTGGCGTCGGGCATGCGGCCCGGCATGTTGGCGCCCTGATCGCGATCCGGCGGATTCTCATGCTCCTTGACGCGCCGAATCTCGAAATTCGGCAATTCGCCATCGCCCATGTTCTGCAGGAAAAGAGCCTTCTCCCCGTCCGCGACCAGGAGCCAGGTCTTGTAGCCAATCGGCTTGTCCAACATGACTTGATGCCTTTCCGTTGTGGAGCCGGCACGTGGGTTGCGTGCCTCTCTCCAATAACGTTCGGGGGCCAAGTCCGTTTCGCGAAATCCCTCTGTTTTCAACGGCTCGTGACATCGCGCGGATTTACCGAAAATCTTAACCGTCTCTGTCGATAGTCGGGGATTGGTAGCGCAAATGCACCACCCGTTAAGGGGTATCGGCGAAATTCTCGGGCTCGAAACAGCGTGCAATCTGTGTCGAAGTTCGAGTGACCGTCATGCTCCGCCAAAAACCTGCCAAGACTCTCCAGGTCGTCTCTCTTCTTGTTCTCGTCGCCGGTCTTTCGGCATGCTCGAGTGGCCCGCGCTTCTTTCGCCGCGCGATGAGCGAGCATGAATGCATGACGCGGGTGATGTATTTCGAATCGAACCGGTCGAGCCCGGAAGGCATGCTCGCCGTCGGCACGGTCGTGATGAACCGCGTCGAGAGCAAGCAGTATCCTGACACGGTCTGCGGTGTGGTCGGCCAGAAGAACCAGTTCGCGCCGGGCGTCCTGACGAAGCGCATGGAGAAGGGCGTCAAACTCGCATCCAGGATGGCGTCGAAGGTCCTGGATGGCGGGCGCCATCGCTACGTCCGGGAGGCCAAGTTCTTCCACACCGCGGGCATGACCTTCCCCTACACCAACATGCACTATCTGGTTGAAGCCGGCGGCAACGTCTTCTACGAGAAGCGGAAGAACGCCCGGCGCTCCTACGACCCGCCGTTCCGAAACCCGCCGGCTCTCGATCAGGCGAACCGGGCGGCCCGGGCGATGCTGTCCGGCTATGCGACCAGCGAGCCGCAGCGCCTGGCCAATACTTCCCCGGCGACGGCGCGCTTCGAGCAGCACCTATCGCCCTCGACCGAACTCGTCTCGCCGCGCGAAAGCGTGCGTTCGGACGTCTCGCTGAAGCCGATCACCATCGACGACGTGCTCCGGGCGAATGGCGGCGGGTTCTGAAGACCGCCGCGCGGGCCACCTTCAACCGCTCGTCCCGCACCGGAAGACCAAGTGAGGTCCTGCGCCGTGCCTCGTCGGCACGGCCGGCTGTTCAGGCGAACAGGCGCATGCCCTGCCCGGACCGCTCGCGAAAACTCTCGGCGACATGTTCGGCGAGCGCTTCGGCCACAGGCCCAGCGCCCTCGCGCGTCATCATGTCGACCCGGTAGCTGCCCAGCGGCGGCAGGCCGCCCGGCCCATCCAGGCGCACGAGACGCGGCGACAGCACGCTCGCCGGCAGCGCGGCAACGGCGAGATCGGCCTCGACGGCGGCGATCTGGGCCTGGCACTGCTCGCTCGAATAGGCGATGCGGTAATCCAGCCCGGCCCGATCGAGGGATTCGAGCGCCTGGCTCCGCCAGAAACAGCCCTGCTCGGCCAGCGCCAAGGGAAGCGGACTGCGCGTGGCCGCACAGCCATTCTTGAGCCCGACCCAGACGAGCATCTCCGTATGCACTTCCCGGACGGGCAGGCCGTGTCCCTCCTCGCAGGTAAACAGGGCAACGTCGAGTTCCCCCAGACTGCACCGCCGCCGCAGTTCGGAGCTCGTGTCGAGGCGGACTTCCACCTCGACATGGGGATGCGTCGACGCGAAGCGCTGGAGGATTTCCGGCACGGCGAACACACCGGAATCGTTCGGCGCTCCGAAACGCACCCGCCCCTCCATCACCGGCCGACGAAAGTAGCTCATCGCCTCGTCATTGAGCTTCAGAACCTTGCGGGCAAAGCCGAGCATGTATTCGCCCTCGGGCGTCAGCTCGACTGACCGGGTCTCGCGGCGAAACAGCTCGCGCCCGACGATCTCCTCCAGCTTCTTGACCTGCAGGCTGACGGCCGAAGGCGAGCGGAACACCCGCTCGGCCGCGCGGGTGAAATTGCCGGTTTCGCAGATCGCGACGAAGGTCCGCGCCAAATCGATATCGAGATTGGTGACGACCGGGGCCATCTGGTTCATGGGAGGAACTCCTCGTCCTCTGTGAGTTAAACTCAACGCATCTCTTAAACCTTTTCGTTCGACTCATCAATCCGGAGCCGGCAACCTGACCTCACATCAAACGACGGAGGTCATCATGCTACAGTCGGTCTACAGCACTCGGATCGAAGAGACGGCCCACGCCGCCGGCGTCACCGGGCTCGGCGGCTGGTTCAAGTCCTGGACGGAGGAGCGGCGCAGGCGCAAGCTTCGCCGCGACGCCTTCGCGACGCTCCTGCGCGTCGACGACGACGTTCTCGAGGATATTACCGGGCTCAGGCGCGATCAGGTGGAAGCCGCCGCGCGGCTGCCGCTCGACGTCGACGCGCTGGAGCGGCTTCAGGCCATGCGGCGGGCCGAACTCAAGTCGGCTCGCTTGCTGCGCCGCTGAGCGCGCGGGCCTCGGCAAAGGAGAGGTGTCGGATCCCCTCCCCGTCGAAATAGACGAAGCCGAGGCTCTGTCGCCGCGAGACCATCGCCGAGGGCAAGGGATCGTAGCGAAAGGTCTCGCCGCCGAGATGCGGGGTCAGCGAGCCGATGTCGACCCGATTGTCTTGGGTCACCCGCAGAAGCTGGAGACGGCGGCCATCCGCCGCCGTCGCCTCGAAGGGAATGCCGGCGAGCCTCAGGAAGCTCGTCGGATCCGGTGCGTTGGGGAAATTGTCGGTGAACGCCTTTTCGACGAGGTCGAAATCTGGCTCCGCCTCATCCGGCTTTGCCCCGTGCTCATGGTCATGGGGCGCATGCGGCGTCTGCCATTGCGCGGCGGGACGCGGGTTGTTGTGTCCGAGATGACCGTGAGTCATGTCGTAGGGGTGGAAATGCTCGTTGTCCTGCTCGCGATGCATCCCGTTCTCCTCCGCCGCTTCGATCCCCGTAAAACCGCGCCTCAGTAGGTGACCGGCTTGTCGATGATCGCCTTGTGCTTGCCTAGCGAGCCGTGGGTGACCATCGAGCCCAGGGCTTCGACCGCCACGCGCACGCCCATCAGGGCCGTGATGTCGGAGGTATCGTAGGGCGGCGAAACTTCCACCACTTCGAGACCGCAGATGCCGGGGGCACAAACGAGGCCGAGGATCTTCAGCGCCTCGCGCGGCAGGAAGCCGCCCGGCTCCGGCCAGCCCGTGCCGGGCACGAAGCCGCAGTCGATGGAATCGACGTCGAAGGAGATGTAGACAGCGTCGGCATCCTTCCAGGCGAGTTCCAGCGCGATCTCGGCTGTCTTTTCCAGCCCGAACTGTTCGATGTCCTCGATGGTCAGCACATTCGTCTGGCGGCGATAGGCTTCCTTGGCGCCGGGGCGCGGCACCTGCCAGCCGCCGATGCCGAGTTGCACGAGATTGACCGCCGGCACGTTCGGCAGATTCGTCGCCCAGTACCAGGGCGTCGTATGCATGCGCTCGTCGAGGTCCTTTTCCTGAATGTCGATGTGACGGTCGAAATGGATGATGCCGATGCGCTTCGAGGTGCATTCGGCGATACCGCGCACGCACGGAAAACCGATCGAATGATCGCCGCCCAGCATGATCGGCACGGCGCCGGAGGAAAAGACATGGGAGACGCCGCGCGAGATCTGGTCGAAGGACTTTTCCAGATTGCCGGGGATGGTGAAGACGTCGCCGGCATCGCAGAGCGTCATCTGTTCGCGCAGATCGACGCCGAGCTCGTAATTGTAGGTCGTATAGAGCGCCGAGATGCGGCGGATGCCCTGGGGCCCGAAGCGGGTGCCGGGCCGGTAGGTCGTGCCGGAATCGAAGGGGATGCCGAGCACGGCAGCGTCGTATTTCCCGACATCGCGGACATTCTCGACATAGGGCGCCTTCAGGAAGGTATTGATCCCGGCAAAGTGGGGAAGCTCACCGCGCGCAAAGGTCGGGATCGACTTGTCGGTGATCGAGTCGGCGCCTGGCAGGCCCATGTCGAGCGCCCATTTCTGCTCGCGCTTCCAGCCTTCGCCCGAGAGCTTGTCCTCGGCTTCCAGCGCCTTCCAGCCGCGAGTCTCCCTGGCATCGAAATTCGGGTGGTGCCGGCGGCTGCGGTTCGTCTCGGCGCGGCGCAGGCCAGCCTTCCGGCCGCCGCGTGTTGGCTGTTCGATGGTCATGGGATTGCTTCCTCCTTGGCCGCATCGCCGGGCATCGCCTCGCTCTCGTCGGGTCCGTTCCCGGAGGCGATCGCCGGCTTGTTCAGTTTGAGGTCGTAGGTGATCGTGGCGCCATAGGCGCCGGGATGCTGCGGGTCGTGGCGCACCTTGTCGAAGACGAGAAGCCGCGTGCCCAGCTTGAAGGCTTCCTGAATGTCGTGGGTGACCATGAAGATGGTCATGGCGTGCTCGCGCCAGATCTCGCCGATCAGTTCGTGCATGTCCTGGCGAATGCCGGGATCGAGCGCGCCGAATGGCTCGTCCAGAAGCAGGATCTTCGGCTTCTTCAGAAGCGCCTGGGCGATGGCGAGGCGCTGCTGCATGCCGCCGGAAAGCTGGGCCGGATAGCGTTTCGCGGCGTGGGAGAGACCGATCTTCTCCATCAGCGCTTCGGCCTCGGCTTTCGCCGTCTTGCGGGATTCACCGAACAGGCGCCCGAGCCAGGGCGATTTCTCGATCTCGGCCGGCAGCAAGAGGTTCTGCAGCACCGTCAGATGTGGAAAGACCGAGTATTTCTGGAAGACAACGCCGCGATCGGGCCCCGGCTCACCGGGGATTGGCATGCCTTCGACCGCGATCCGGCCGCGATCGGGCTGCTCCTGCCCCAAAAGCATGCGGAGGAAGGTGGATTTGCCGCAGCCGGATGCCCCGACGATGGTCACGAACTCGCCGCGCGGCACCTGAAGCGACACCCGCTCCAGGATCGGCGCCGGACCGTAGCTCTTATAGAGATCGGAGACGGCGACGAAGCTCACAGACCGCCGCCTTTCAGATGCGCCCAGGGGAAGAGCACGCGCGAGGCCCAGGCGAACATGCGGTCCGTCAGATAGGCGAGCAGCGTGATCCATGCGACATAGGGCAGGATGATATCCATCGCGAGGTAGCGCCGCACGAGGAAGATGCGGTAGCCGAGCCCCTCGGTCGACGCGATCGCCTCGGCCGAGACGAGGAAGATCCAGGCCGGGATGAGCCCGATGCGCAGGGCCGCAAGCAGCACCGGCCAGACCTGCGGCAGGAAGATTCGGGTGATGATCTGCCAGCTCGACGCGCCGAGCGTCTGGGCCTTCACCAGCTCTTCTTCCGGGATGGCGAGGATGGCCTGGGCGAGCGAGCGGATCATCGCCGGTGTCGTGCCGATGACGACGAGCCCGATCTTCGCCGCTTCCCCGAGGCCCAGCGTGATGAACAGGATCGGCAGGATCGTGATCGGCGGGACCAGCGAAAACGCCGCGACGAAAGGCGCGAAGAAGGAGCGCGCATAGGGGAAGAAGCCGGCAAGGCAGCCGACGAAGAGGGCGATCGCGCCGGAAATGAACAGACCGATGAACAGCCGCTGCAGGCTGGCGAGCGTATCCACCCAGAACAGAAGATCGCCCGACCGCCGATCCGGAACGAAGGCGATGTTCCACATGGATTCGCCCATGGTGGCGAGCGACGGCAACAGCTTGTCGGAGGGGTTTTCGGCCAGCCGGATCTGGCTGGCGATCACATAGGCGAGGATCAGGGCGATGAAGGGCAGAAGCGCCAGGCCGATCGCGACCGGTCGCGACGGCTCGCGGTTGATCAGGCGCATGCGACGGCCTCCATCTCGCCGATCCGGCGGCCTTCGAGCCAGGGATGGGTCGAGAGTTCGGCCTGCCAGCCGGCGCCGTCGCGGCGATAGAGCGTCACCGACATCGCGGTCCGCCACAGCAGCGTTGCGCGGTCGCAATCCGCGATGGGCACGAAGGGGTCGATCCACTCGGGCGCCGGCGGACGCGGGGTGACGACGATCCGCCAGGCGCCGGCGGTCAGGACGATGTCGCGCGTCGGCTCGATCGCCATGGCGCCCGGCGCGGTGGTCTCGCCATCGCGCGAGCCGGCCACGAGCGACCACTCTTCACGATAGGCCTCGACCACCCCGTGCTCGATGATGCGATCCGCGGAGAGCTCCATCCGTCCGATATCCGGCGCCTTCAAAGGCCGCAGATCGAACAGTCTCTGCCAGATGCAGATAGCACCCTCGACGCGGGTCAGCCCGCAGAAGGCGTCCTGGCCGGCGATGAAGGCGAGTTGCGCGTCGCTGCAGGCTTCCAGACTGTCGACGGCGCCGAAATCCGGACGATCCTCGGGCACCCGCAGATCGGCATGCCAGCGTTCGGTCTGAAGCCAGAAGACCCGCGCCGGCCGGTCATCGGTGAGGAGCCCGGGCCCCAGGCGTTCGAGAGCCGTTCGCTCCCACAATCCGCGATAGGCCGGCGGCACCGGTGGCAGCGCCTCAAGCATTCGCGGCCTTCTCATGCCGGGCATACTGACCGAAGGACGAGAGGCCCTTGGCCCCCTCGGGCAGGGCGATTTCGCCGTTGGCGAGACGTTCCCTCAGATAGGTGAAGCTCTGAATGGTCTGGGCGTAGAGGTGATCGCCGGCGCGCATCGGCCCGTATTTCTCGTCCGGCTCGCCGCCGGTCAGTTCCGGCAGCGGCGCGACCTCCGTGTGGTAGTCGCAGGCGAAGAACAGCGGGAAGGAATAGCGTTCCTCCTTCACCTTCCGCACCCGGTGGGACGTCGCGACGAAGGCGCCATTGGTCCAGACCTCCATCATGTCACCGATATTGACCACATAGGCATCGTCCAGAAGTGGCACGTCGATCCACTCCCCCGCCCCGTTCATCACTTCGAGCCCCGGCGCCGTCGGCAGGAGCAGAGTGAAGCATTCGTAATCGGTGTGCGAGCCGATGCCTTGCGAATCCTCGGCCGCGGGATCGAAGGGATAATGGATGAGGCGCAACTGGCTCGGCGGATTGGTGACGAAGCGGTCGAAGAAGGTCTCCTCGAGCCCGAGTGCAAGAGCGAAGCCGCGCAGGAGATGGCGGCCGAGGTCGAAGACCTCGTCGTAATAGGCCTGCACCGCCTCCCGGAAGCCCGGCAAATCCGGCCACTGGTTCGGGCCGACCATCGGCGTCTTCGCGACGACGGAGGGATCGTCGGCGGAGACCTCACGGCCGAGATCGAGCGCCTCCTTCTTGTCGCGCTTGCCGCCGACCATCACCTCTTCGCCTTCCGGCACATAGCCGCGATGGTTGGCCGACTTGCCGATATAGATCTCCATCTTCCTGTCCGCCGGCAGCGCAAAGAAGCTCTTCGTCGCTTCGAGCAGTGCGGCGCGCTGCTCGCGATCCACCTTGTGCCCGGTGACATAAAAGAAGCCGACCTCGCGGGCCGCCTTGCCGAGCTTTTCGGCGACGGCGCGGCGCTCGCCTTCATCCGGGGAATAGAGGCCACCGACATCGATGACGGGGAGCTCCGTGAACGCGGTCTGCTGAGCCATGGATGCTCTCCATGCTTGGGGAAGATCGTGCCGGACGGGCGACGCCGGAGGTCCGGCGACGCGCGTTTGTCGCTGGACCTAGAGTTCGCCGTCGCGCGCCATTTCGACATAGCTGTTGTCGTAGCGCAGCTTCACGTTGTTCTCGTCGCCATAGGTCGATCCGTCGGGAAAGCTGACGCCGACGAATTCCGGGCTCGGCGCCCCCTGCCCCAAAATGCCGTGGTCGTAGAGGAATTCCGCGACGAATTTCGTGGTCTGGGGCAGCTTGTCGCCGGTCGTGAATTCGAGAAGCTCCTCCGGCGTATAGAAGAGCGCCGTCGCGGCAAGCTGGCTCTTGTAGCCTTCGAGATCGGTTCCGGCCGCTGCGGCCATGGCCTCGAGGGCGGCCGTGCCTTCCGGGGTGTCGGACTGCATGAGCGCGAGGACTTCGAACCACGCCCCGACCAGCGCCTTGCCGAAGTCCGGATTGTCGTTGAGCGTCTCTGTATTCACCACCAGCATGTCGATGATTTCGCCGGGGATCTTGGAGGAATCGAAGACGAGATTGGCGTCGGGGCCGGACAGGATCTCCGACAGCATCGGGTTCCAGGTGGCGACCGCCGTCACCTCGGGCGTGCCGTAGATCGAGACCATGTCGGCATCGGAGGTGTTCACCGTGGTGATGTCGCGTTCGCTCAAGCCCACCGATTCCAGGGCGCGCGCCAGGAAGTAGTGGGAGACCGACAGCTCTACCAGATTGACGCTCTGGCCCTCGATATCGGCGAGCTCGGTCCCGCTCTTGAGCACGAGGCCATCATTGCCATTGGAATAATCGCCGGCGATGAGAACGGTGGTGTCGACACCCCCGGCCGAAGGAATCGACAGCGCATCCATGTTGGTCATTGTACAGGCGTCGTATTCCCCAGCGGTATACTGGTTGATCGACTCGATATAGTCGTTGATCTGCACGATCTCGACATCGATGCCGTATTTCTCGGCCCATTTGTCCATGATGCCGGATTCTTCCAGATAGCCCCAGGGCATCCAGCCCGCATAGATCGACCAGCAGACGGAAAACTCGGTCTTCTCTTGGGCGTTGGCGGCCTGAACGGCTATCAGGGAAGCGGCGAAAGCGAGGGCGCCGGCTAGCTTCTTCATCGAGCATCATCCTTCTTCGTCGCGTCGGCCGCACTGGCCGAGTCTCTCAAGGGTTTCGCGCGAAGAGGACCGGGAGACGGCCCGCTCGCGCGGGACCGTGCGGCGTTCTCCCGGGATTTTGGCCCGCCGTGTCTCCCCGAAGTTCACGGGGAGTGCGTCTCTCGGACCAGCCGCACCCTCGAAGAGGATGCCGGAACCCTAGACGCACCGCACGAAAGAGCACAGGCAAGCGGCGTGCCAGGGAGCGAAGAATGGGTGGAAGCTGGAGATTGGCATGCGCCGAGGCCGGGGCGGCGGCGAGATCGCTCGAAAGCTGGGCTTTCACTGCCACAAAAAGTGGCATCCAGACGCCCGGCGTCGCACGAATCTTGCGCTTTCGATGCAAGAAAATTTTTTGGCCGGCAAAGAAACCGGCGCTGCTCTGGGAAGGGATTTATGATTGCGTATCGCAATCATTGCGACGCGCACATGGAGGTCGCGCTGACCAACACCCTGATTTACCCGTCAAATCATTCGATCGACAGCAAGCATTATAAATAGCAAATAACAATTTATCAGTGCAAGAAGTTCGCCGATTTTTACTCGAAACGACGCTAGTACGCTGGTTTTTATGTCAATTTCGCCGTGAAGTTACATCGGGAAAATTAAGACACTTCGCGTATGAACCAAGCATCGAATTCATCAGAGCAGATGAATTATCAGTAGCCCTTATCAAAGGCTGCCGAAATACATCGAATTGGAAATTCGGCGTTTGCCTGCCCCTGCGGCGCCACGAACGGGTCAAGCGGCCTGAGGGCCAGAATGATTGGAGGACTGCAATGTTTGGTTCAGGTCTTGGTTCCGGCTCCCACGCCGCTGGTGTCTTGCAGGCGCTGGAGAAATCGCTTGCGATCATCGAATTCAAGCCCGATGGCACGATCATCACGGCGAACGAGAATTTCTGTCGCGCACTCGGCTACGACGTAAAGGAAATCGCAGGAAAGCATCATTCGATGTTCGTCGAACCTGCCGAGGCGCAGAGCGCGGACTATCGCGCCTTCTGGGCGAAGCTCGGCAGAGGCGAGTTCGACGCGCGGCAATACAAGCGCATCGGCAAGGGCGGCCGGGAAATCTGGATCGAGGCGTCCTACAATCCGGTCTTCCAGGGCAAGAAGGTCGTCAAGGTGGTGAAGGTCGCCACCGACATCACGGCCGCCAAGAACCTTGCCAGCGAGAATGCCGGCAAGCTCGATGCGATCTCGCGGTCGCAGGCGATCATTGAATTCGCGCTGGACGGCACGATCCTGACCGCCAACGAGAATTTCTGCAATGCGATGGGCTACACGCTCGACGAGATCAAGGGTCGCAAGCACGCGATGTTCGTCGAAACGGCCTATGGTCAGAGCGCGGAATACCGCGAACTGTGGGCCAGGCTTGGCCGTGGCGAGTTCGTGAGCGACGAGTTCAAGCGTATCGCCAAGGGCGGCAGGGAGATCTTCATCCAGGCCTCCTACAACCCGATCTTCGACGCCGACGGTCGGGTGACCAAGGTAGTGAAGTTCGCCAGCGACGTCACCGGCCGCGTCAATGCCGTCCAGACGATCGCCGACGGTCTGGGGCGGCTGGCCGAAGGTGACGTGCGCCAGGAGATCAAGGAACCCTTCATCCCCTCCCTCGACAAGCTGCGCACCGACTTCAACGCCTCGGTGGCCGTCCTGCGTGATGTCCTCATTGCGGTCGGAGAAACCGCCTCGACCATCGGCTCCGCGACCGAGGAAATCCGCGTCGCCTCCGACGATCTTGCCCGACGCACCGAGCAGCAGGCGGCCTCGGTCGAAGAAACCGCCGCCGCAATCGAGGAACTGACCGGGACCGTTCGCGCCTCCTCCGAAAAGGCGGAGGAAGCCGGGGCGCTGGTCGAGAAGACGAAGACCGGAGCGGAGAATTCCGGCGCGATCGTCGCCAAGGCGGTCAGTGCCATGGGCGCGATCGAGGCGTCTTCGCAGCAGATCAGCCAGATCATCGGCGTTATCGACGAGATCGCCTTCCAGACCAATCTGCTTGCCTTGAACGCCGGCGTCGAGGCCGCCCGCGCCGGCGAGGCCGGCAAGGGTTTCGCCGTCGTCGCCCAGGAAGTGCGGGCGCTTGCCCAGCGCTCGGCGGAAGCCGCCAAGGAGATCAAGGGTCTCATCCAGACCTCGACCAGTCAGGTCGAACAGGGTGTGACCCTCGTCGGCGAAACCGGAAAGGCGCTGGAATCGATCGTCGCCGAAGTGCAGCTGGTCAACGAGAACGTCCAGGCGATCGTTCAGGCCGCCCGTGTTCAGGCGGTGGGGCTTGCCGAGATCAACAAGGCGGTCGGCTCGATCGACGAAGGCACCCAGCAGAACGCGACCATGGTCGAGGAATCGACGGCCGCCTGCCATAATCTGGCGAAGGAAACCGACGAGCTGAACTCGCTTCTCGCCAAGTTCGACGTCTCTACCGGCAGGGGTTCGCGGCCGCGTCCGGCAGCCAACACCTCGCGTCCGGCCGCCTCGCCGGCACGCCAGCTCCAGGGCGGTGTGCGCAAGGCATTCGCCACGAGCGGCAACAACGCCCTCAAGCAGGACAGCTGGGAGGAATTCTGATGCGCAACACGATGGAACACGGCCAGGCCGGCGAAGCGAACAACGCCTATATCGAGATCATCGCCTTCGAGATCGGCGGACAGGAATTCTGCGTTCGCACGATGTCGGTACGTGAGATCAGGGGCTGGACCCAGTCGACCCCCCTGCCCCAGGCGCCCCAGGAAGTCATGGGCATGATGAACCTGCGGGGATCGATCATTCCGATCGTGAACATGGCGACCAAGCTCGGGATGCCGGCCTCCAAGCCGGATGCACGCAGCGCGGTCATCGTGGCGGAGATTGGGAACACGGTCGTCGGCCTCCTCGTCGACCGGGTCGCCGACATCCTCACCGTCGAGGCAGCCAGCGTCCAGCCGACGCCGGAAATGCGCGGCAGCTTCTCGGCCGGGTACGTCTCGGGCGTTCTCGCAACGGACAGCGGAATGACCAGCTTTCTCGACCTCGACCGCATGTTCGCAGGTTTCGATGCCGAAGAGATCGCCGCCTAGGAAATCAGAAACCCCTATGCCCGGGCATCGCGCCCTGCATGCCGCCGCACCCACCGGTGCGGCGGCTTTTTTTATGGAGTTTCAACTTCTTGCCAAATCGCGTCGCGGCTACAGCTTTTGGCCGGATCATCATGTGCGTGAGACCATGGCCGCGTTTTTCTCAGACTATTCCGCCTTTATCGGCCTTGGCATCGTCACTGTCGTCTTCATCGCCTTCGCCCTCGAACGCTATCCGCCTGAAGTCGTCGCCATCGGCGGAGCCGTGACCTTCTTTCTATGCGGATATCTCGACAGCGAAGAACTCGGCAGCGTCTTCTCCAACCCCGCTCCGATCACGATCGCGGCGATGTTCGTTCTGTCCGGCGGGTTGGTGCGGACCGGCGCGCTCGACGCCGCTGCGGGCTGGTTGGTCGCCAGAGTGAAGACCCGCCCGGCCACGACACTCGCCACCATGACGGCCGGTCTTCTCGTCGCTTCGGCCTTTCTCAACAACACGCCGGCCGTGATCGTGCTCCTACCGATCGTCGTCGAGATCGCGCGCACGCTGGGCGTCGCCGAGACCCGCCTCCTGATGCCGCTCTCCTTCGTCGCCATCCTCGGCGGCACCTGCTCGATGATCGGCACTTCGACCAACCTCCTGGTCGATGGCGTCGCCCGGGCGCAGGGTCTGGAAGCCTTCTCGATCTTCGAGATCACGCCGGTCGGCCTGGTGGCCGCCGCGACGGGGCTCGCTTACCTCGTCCTGGTGGGCCGCCTGCTTCTGCCGGAGCGCGCCGGGGCTGCCGAGACGATCGGCGAAGGCGAGCCGGAGCCCTATTTTACCGAGATCGTGGTGCGGGAGGGCTCGAGCGCCATCGGTCGCCGGCTGGGCGAGGTCGGCTCCCTGACGCTGCGCGGCATGAAACCCGTCGCCATCCGGCGCGGCACCCAGACATTGCGGCGCAACCTCGCCGATATCGAAATCCGCAAGGCGGACCGCATCGTCATGTTCGCCACACCGGAAGAGATCCTGACGCTGCACGAAAGCGACGGCTTCCGCGTCGCGCGTGTCGCCCCGCCTGCAGACGATGAAAAGCGCATCCTGGTCGAAGCGACGGTCGCACCGCATCGCCGCGGCATCGGGCGAAAAGTGTCCGAACTGATCGGCATTTCAGGGTCGGGGATCGCGGTCCTCGGCGTCAGGCGCCATCTTCACGTTCCCGGTCCCACCCTGCACGAGACGCGCCTGCGCCCTGCCGACCGGCTGCTGCTAGAGGGACGCCCGGAAGCGATCACGCGGATTGCCGATGCCAACGATCTCGTCGGCGTGGATGTCAGCAAGGCGCGCTCCTTCCGGCGCGACAAGGCGCCGCTGGCGATCGGCGCGCTGCTCGCGGTTGTCATCGTCTCCGCTCTGGGTCTTGCCTCGATCCAGACGGCGGCCTTCGTTGCGATCGCGGCCTGCCTGCTCCTGCGCGTTCTCGATGCCGACGAGGCCTGGCGTTCGATCCGGGGCGATCTGCTTATCCTGATCTTCGCCATGCTCGCCATCGGCATCGGCATGCAGCAGGCCGGGTCAGTCGATCTCCTGGTCGAAGTCATCTTCCCCTGGCTCGAAAACGCGCCCGTGCTTGTCGTGGTGCTGGCGATCTACGCCCTCTCCTCGCTCCTCACCGAGCTCGTCACCAACAATGCCGTCGCGGTCGTGGTCACGCCGGTGGCGCTCAGCCTCGCCGAATCCCTCGGCATCGACGGGCGCGCGCTCGTCGTGGCGGTCATGTTCGGCGCCTCGGCATCCTTCGCAACGCCCATCGGCTACCAGACCAACACGCTGGTCTACGCCGCCGGCAACTACCGCTTCTCGGATTTTGTGAAGGTCGGCCTGCCGATGAACGTCGCCGTCGGGCTCACCACCACCGTGGCAATCTGCATCTATTACGGCCTGTGACCTGGCGGCCGCCCCGAGCGCGTCATGTCAGCGCAGGCAAGCACATCACGCTCAGAGCTTGTCCAGCGGACAGGGCCGCGCCTTCCGCAGACACTTGCGACGATAGACCCGCTCCCAGCGGGACAACCGACCAATCCGCGTCAGCCGAGCCACCAGTTCCTCGAAGAACGCCTTCTTCTTCGGCTTTGTCTTCAGCCGCTTGAAGCGCTTCTTTTCCCGCCGGGTCATCGAGCATCCGATGCAAGTCCCGTCGCCACGGAACTTGCAGACGCTGATGCAAGGCGACGGCGCCTTCGCCCATCGTTTCGCCAAGGATGGCTCCCCATATCATCGGAGACCGAGAGATCGCGAATTGTCCTGCAGACGGCGGACGAAAGAGACAATCCGTCGGCTCTTTTTCAAGGCGATCCGGTGCCTGCCCCTTCCCGCCAGCTTCCGGGGCTGGTATTAAGGGTGACTAAGATTGTCAAGTTTTAGAATGGTTCCAAACTGGGCTCCTACAAGGCCTCACGCGGAACCGACGGGACATCGAGCATGAGCGCTGCATTAGCCTTCCAGGAATCCGCCGCTGTCGGTGCGACGATCCTGCCATTTCGTCGAGGCGGCCAGACCGTCGGCTGTCCGACGGTCGCCCAGCGGACGCCCCAGTTGCAGGAGGAAGAGCGCGACCGGCTGAACCGGCTTCGCTGGCTCGCCCTGAAGAGCCGCCTGGCGCCACGTCCCAATGTCGAGCGGGCCTGCCTGCTTCTCAGCACGCAATCCGATGCCGCCATCGAGAATCTGGCGAACACCTTCTTTCGCGGCCTGCGCGAGCATGCCAACCGCGAACTCAGCATCTATCGGCCGGGAACCGCCAACCCGTCGGAGGACGAGATCTGGCTGTTGCGGCTGATGGCGGCCTGGCAGTCCGGTGAGCGCACGTCCGGTGCAGCCCTCGTCGCCTGGCGCGTCCGGCCCGAGGGGCGGCGGTGGCTGCGCTTCCTTTCGGAATCGCTCGCGCACAAGCTCTAGCGCCGAGCGTCTCGCCTGCGGCTCCATGTCGATTTGCAGGCGCAGATACGAGGAAGGGCGCCGCCGAGCCAAGAGAGACGGACGCCAACGACATTTTCGAGAAGGGTAAGGAGAGAACAATGGCCCTCGTCGCCGCCAAGATGGAGCCCACCGCCAAGCAGGAGATCGTCGAGGGCTTGACCCAGGCCCTGGCCGAGACGGCCGTCACCACGGTCAAGGCGCAGAATTTCCACTGGAACGTCACCGGCATGGCCTTCGGCCCGCTGCACGAGCTCTTCCAGAAGATCTACGAGGACCATTTCGAGGGTCAGGATTTCCTGGCTGAGCGCATCAAGGCGATGGACGCCCATGCAGAAGGTCGGATGAGCGTCTTCCTGGAGCGTTCCGCCATCACCGAGCATGACGGCAAGACCGACGCCAAGTCGATGATCGAAGTTCTGATGAAGGATCAGGAGACCCTGTCCTCGACGCTTTCGGCACTCGCGGAAGTGGCCGACCAGCATGGTGACTTCGCCACAAACGACATGGCCACCGCCCGCATCGAGGCCCACGACAAGTTCGCCTGGATGCTGCGCGCACATCTGAAGACGACGGCGGGCTGACCAGGCACCGTCCACCCCATTTTGCACCGCAGCCGACCCGTCCGGTCCTACCGGACGGGTTTCTCTTTGCCCGACGGATTCTTGAGAACCGCCCTCCTCAGAGACGCGCCTCGTCACTGCCGCAGGTCGATACCGCCGGCACCATGCCGGACGCAGCCTTTTGGCGTGTCGGAACACTCGGAGGCCGTCGTCTCCCGAACAGCGAATAGGTGTAGATCGCCAGCGCCGACCAGATGAAGGCGAAGGCCACGAGCTGCCAGGAACTGAACGGCTCGCCGAACAGGAAGATCGCGGTCAGCACGAGGAGGGTCGGTACGAGGTATTGGAGGATGCCGACCGTCGTGTAATGCAGAAGACGCGCACCCGCCGCATAGAGGATGAGCGGGATCGCCGTTACCGGCCCTGCCCCGATCAGCATTGCGGTTTCGACGCCGTTGGTGAGGAAGTGCCGTTCCGGCGCGAGCCAGAACAGCGTGAGCAGTGCCGGCACCGTCAGGATGACCACTTCGAGGAAAAACCCCTCGCTCGCCCCGACAGGCACCATCTTGCGAAGAAGCCCGTAGGTCCCGAAGCTGCAGGCAAGCACCAGGGAAATCCATGGCAGACCGCCGGCCTTCACCGTCATGACGGCGACGCCGATGGCGGCCAAACCGATCGCGATCGCCTGCAGGCGCGTCGGCCTCTCGCTGAGAAAGACGGCAGCGAGCGCCACGTTGACGAGAGGATTGATGTAGTAGCCGAGCGCCGCATCCACCGCCTGATTCGAGACGATGGCGTAGACATAGACCCCCCAGTTGCCGGAGATCAGCGTCGCCGTCAGGGCGGCAAGCGCCAGGGTGCGGAGATTGCCGAAATGCCGCCAGGCACTGGCAAGGCTTCCTTGCCACCACAGGATCGCGATCGCGAGCGGCACGGCCCAGATGATCCGGTGCGCCACGATCTCGAGCGGCGAGACGTGGTCCAACAGTTTCATGTAGACCGGCATGATGAGGCCCCAGATGGCGTAGGCGCCAAGGGAAAAGGCCAGACCCTGTCGGCTTTCAGCGAAAGCCGGTTGCATTGTCGTATTCCGTCTCATGGAAGGGTGTGATGCGAACGCCTTATCAGACTGTGGTGGTTGGCACAGCCCGATTTTTGTTGATCGCACCGATCAACATCCGTGATCGGCCGGGGCGAAAGGGCGATCGAGGCGGCGATACCGCGACAAGCGGGTTCGCGAGGTCATCCGGTAGCGGCTGACCATTCACACTCCGCGAGGCCAGGCGGCGAAAGTGCAGCCACCTCTTTCCCTCAAACAAGGAACCCGACCGCGAGAAGGCGCTTCGCGGCCGGGTTTCTGTCACGCCTGGAGGTCGGCGGATGGACGGCGGTGCGGGCGACAAGCGCCCTTGCGACTATTGCAGATATTTCGTCGGGTCGACGGGCGCGGAGTTCTTGCGCACCTCGAAGTGCAGGATCGGCACGTCGGTGTCTCCGCTCATGCCGGACTTGGCGATCTCCTGGCCGCGGCGCACCGTCGCGCCTTTGTCCACCAGAAGCGTGTCGGCGTGCCCGTAGACCGTGACGAGGCCATTGTCGTGCTTGACCAGGATCGTGTTGCCGAATTCCTTCAAGCCGTTGCCGGAGTAGATGACCACTCCGTTCTCCGCTGCCTTGACCGGCGTGCCGCGCGGCACGGAAATGTTCAGCCCGTCATTGCGGCGACCGTCGACCTTCTCGCCGAAGCGCTTGAGCACCCGGCCCTGGACCGGCCAGCGGAACTGGTCGATGCCGGTCGAATTCGGCGCGACGGCCGCCACCTCTTCGCGCACCTGCTTCGAGACCGAGCCGGTGGGGTTGGGATCGACCTGAGCATCCGAGGCAACGCGGCCGCTCTTTTCGGCCACCCTGGCCTGCCTGGGCTCCTCGACCTTCGGGGCCGAGGCCGCCGGCTTGGTCGCCGAGGACGTGTCCGTGGATGTGGATTCAAGCGAAGCGACGCGCGTCTTCGCGGCAGCGGGAACCGTCCCGCCCGACGGAATCGTCAGCGTCTGGCCGATGCGGATCGTGTCGGAGGTCAGCCCATTGGCGCGGCGGATCGCATCGGGCGACACGCCGCTCTTGCGGGCAATCTTGCTGATCGTGTCACCGGACTGAACCTTCACCGTCCCGGCCGGCTGACCGGACTGGCTGCTCGCCTCGACCGTCGTCGAACGGCTGGCCTGCTGGACCGGACGCGGGCTCGGGGTGGCGAGACGGGACGCCTGCTCCTGCAGACTGGTCGGCGGCGCACCGCGGGTGGCCGGAACGCTTGCGCGGCTGTCGGCAGCCGCGACCATCGGGCGATCGCCCGGAACCCCGACAGGATCGCTGCCGGCGGTTACATCGGCGCTGGACGTCACGGGAGCCGGATCGGCCGCGCGGCGATAGACCGGCGGCGGAGGCGGCGGAAGCTGGCTGCGCTGCATGACCGGGCCTGAGGCGGACGCGGCCGGATAACCGCTCTGCTGCGAAGCCTGCGGCGTGGCCAGGAAGCCTCCGCCGGAATTGGAGTCCGGCGCCTGAGCCGGCGCAATCGAACCGGTCGCCATGCTGTCGACGGCTCCGGGATAGGGTTGGGCCGGCGCATTGGTCTGGGCCGGCACGGACTGCGGGATGGAACCGGTATAGAAACCGTCGTCGAACCGCACGACGTCCCCGCTGCAACCGGCCAATAAGCCGGCGATCGTGGCGACGGCCACGGAGCCGACCATCTGTCGGCGCAAACGGCTCAGCACGAGGAAGCGCATCACAATCCCTTCGGTACAAAGAAGCATCACGCGACCATTCAACACCGTTAATCTTACTGCCGCGTTAAGTCGCTGCACCAAAACCAGGAAATCGCATGGAGCGCTGAGCCGCCCGAAGGCGCCGGCGGGATATCGCGCGGGCCGCGCTAGAGAACGTCGGCCTTGCCGAAGGCGATTGGCTGCAGACGGATCGGGCCGAGATCCTCGCGCTCGAAGCGGCTGCCGACCTTGCGCAGCCGCACCAGCGTCTGCTCCCCGTCCCCGGGGCCAATCGCACAGACGAGAGAGGCGGCGATGCCGAGCTGGTCGAGAAACTGCTTCGGCGGCGCCGGAAAGGCGGCGTGGACGATCACCCGATGATAGGGGCTTCCGCCGCGATAGCCCTCGCGTCCGTCCTCGAAGACCGGCGTCAGATTGCTGATCCCGATCTCGCGAAAGCGCTGCGAGGCTGCGTCGAGGAGGCGGCGGTAGCGCTCGAAGGTCGTGACGTGGCCGACGATCTTCGCAAGAAGGGCGGTGACATAACCGCTGCCCGTGCCGATCTCGAGAACGCGCTGCTCGGCCTCCGGCTCGAGGGCGGCGACGAGTTTCACCGCGGTCATTGCGCCGGGCATCGTCTCGCCGCAATCGATCGGCGCCGTCAGGTCCTCATACGGATCCTCGGTGCCCGGCGGAACGAACAGACGACGCGGAACGCTTTCGACGGCCTTGAACAGCGCCGGCGGGATATCCGGCTCCTCGCCCAGACGCCGGATGAAGCGCGCGAGCCGGTCTCGATCCGCCTCCGAAGCCTTCATCTCAGAGCATCCGCCAGCCCGTCGCGGAGTCTCTCGGCGGTGAGGTCCAGCTGCAGAGGCGTGACGGAGATGCGCCCCGCCTGCAGCGCGGCGATATCCGATTCGGCGACATCAGGGCCGACCTGCCGGCCGAATTTCAGCCAGTAATACGGGAAGCCGCGACCGTCCCGGCGCTCTTCGAGACCGAGCCCATAGTCGAGCTTGCCCTGCCGGGTGACCTCGATCCCCGCCACCTGATCGGCCGTGACCGCCGGAAAGTTGACGTTGAAGAGATGGCCCGCCGGCAGGTCGAAGGCTGCGAGCTTTTCGATCAGCGCCGGCGCATGGCTCTCCGCGGTCTTCCACAACGCATCCCGCCCGGTTCCCGGCGCAAAGGCCTGGCTGAGCGCGATCGAGCGGACTCCCAGCATCATGCCTTCGATCGCTCCGGCGACCGTGCCCGAATAGCTGATGTCCTCGCAGATGTTCTGCCCGGCATTGATGCCGGAAAGAACGAGGTCCGGCGGCGAATCCATCACCTTCTTCAGCGCCATGATGACGCAGTCGGTCGGCGTGCCCCGCACGGCGAAATGGCGTTCGTCGAGTTCCCGCAGTCTGAGCGGCGAAGACAGGGTCAGCGAGTGCGACAGACCGCTCTGGTCGGTCTCCGGTGCGACGACCCAGACGTCGTCCGAAATCTCCCGGGCGACGCGTTCCAGAACGACCAGGCCCTCGGCATGGATGCCATCGTCATTGGTAATGAGAATGCGCATCAGGCAGACACCGCAATACGTTCCAGCCCGCCCATATAGGGCCGAAGCACCTCAGGCACGGTGATACTCCCGTCGGCGTTCTGATAGTTTTCCATCACCGCGATCAGCGCGCGCCCGACGGCAACACCGGAGCCGTTCAGCGTATGGACGAAGCGCTGGGCCTTCTCCCCGGTGACCCGGTATCGGGCCCCCATGCGGCGCGCCTGGAAGTCGCCGCAGACCGAGCAGCTGGAAATCTCGCGATAGGTGTCCTGTCCCGGCAGCCAGACCTCGATGTCGTAGGTCTTTCGGGCGCCGAAGCCCATGTCACCGGTGCACAGCGTCACGACGCGATAGGAAAGCCCGAGCCGCTTCAGCACCTCTTCGGCGCAGGAGGTCATGCGCTCCAGTTCTTCGACCGATTTCTCCGCGTCGGTGATCGACACGAGTTCAACCTTGTAGAACTGGTGCTGGCGCAGCATGCCGCGCTGGTCGCGCCCGGCCGCGCCCGCCTCGGAGCGGAAGCACGGCGTCAGAGCCGTCACGCGCAGCGGCAGATCGGCCGCATCGAGCGTGCGCTCGCGCACCAGATTGGTCAGCGAGACCTCGGCGGTCGGGATCAGCCAGCGGCCTTCATTGGTGTGAAACAGATCCTCGGCGAATTTCGGCAGTTGGCCGGTTCCAAACAGCGCCTCGTCGCGAACGAGAAGCGGGACCGCCATCTCCGAATAGCCGTGTTCCGTCGTGTGCAGGTCGAGCATGAACTGGCCGAGCGCGCGTTCGAGGCGCGCCATCTGGCCCTTGAGCGTGGTGAAGCGGGCACCGGAAATCTTCGCCGCCTGCTCGAAATCCATGAGGCCGAGCGCTTCCCCGAGATCGAAATGCTCCTTCGGCTCGAAATCGAACTGGGGCGGCTCGCCGACTCGACGGGCCTCGACATTGTCCGCCTCGTCCTCGCCCACCGGCACGTCGGCGAGCGGAATGTTGGGAATGCGGGCGAGCGTATCCTCGAGTTCGGCGTCGATGCGCCGCTCGGTCTCCTCGCCCTCCTGGATCTCGGCCTTCAGCGCGCCAACTTCCTCGATCAACGCCTCGGCGCGGGCGTTGTCTCCCGAACCCTTGGCGCGGCCGATCTCCTTGGACGCGTCGTTGCGGCGATTCTGGAGATCCTGAAGCACCTTCAGGTGGTCGCGGCGCCGTTCGTCGAGCTTGATCAAATCCATCGCGGCGGGGGGCGCCCCCCGCTTCGCGAGCGCCTCATCCAGCTTGCCCGGATTGTCCCTGATCCATTTGATGTCGAGCATGATTCCCTCGTCTGTGGCGGCAAGGGACGTGACAGGAGGGTGCGCTCAGACTTCGCTCTCAGCCTCGCGCGCGGCCCTTTCCTCCGCCCGCTTCTTCTCGATCATCCGTGCCGCCAGGATGGAAATCTCGTAGAGAAGGATCGTCGGCAGGGCAAGACCGATCTGCGACAGCGGATCGGGCGGCGTCAGGATGGCCGCGGCAACGAAGGCGATGACGATCGCGTATTTTCGCTTCGAGGCAAGTCCATCGGCGGACGTCAGACCCGCCCGCACGAGAAGCGTCGCCACGACCGGCAACTGGAACACCAGGCCGAAGGCGAAGATCAGCGTCATGATCAGCGAGAGATATTCCGAGACACGCGGCAGGAGCTGGATCGCTGCCTGCCCGTCGCCCCCGCTCTGTTCCATCGACAGAAAGAACCACATGACCATGGGCGTGAAGAAGAAATAGACGAGCGCTGCGCCGATCAGGAAAAGGATAGGCGTCGCGACGAGAAATGGCAGGAAGGCGCCACGTTCGTTCCGGTAGAGCCCCGGCGCAACGAAGGCGTAGATCTGGCTGGCGATCAGGGGAAAGGCCAGAAAGAAGCCGCCGAAGGCCGCGATCTTGACCTGGGTGAAGAAAAATTCCTGCGGCGCCGTGTAGATCAGCTCCACTTGCCGCGTTTCGGCCATGCCGGCCCACTCGGTAGCGACCTGATAGGGAATGACCAGGAAGTTGAACAGCGGCTTGGCGAAGAAGAAACACACCACGAACGCCACCATGAAGCCGGCGATCGACCAGATCAGCCGCCTTCTGAGTTCAATGAGGTGATCGATCAGCGGCGCCGAAGACGCCTCGATCTCGTCGTCCCGGGTCGTCGTCACGCCACGTCCTTCGCTTTGGCCGGGCTGTCCTGACTTGCGGTCGACGATGCGGCGTCGTCGCTGTCCTTCGTCGGCGCGGCTTCCATATCCGAATCACTTGCCGCTTTCGGCTGCCCGGTCTTGTCCGGCACCTTCGGCTCGGGTGCCGCCGTGGCACTGTTCAGCGACGAACGGATCTCGTCGCCGATCGATTTCATCGGGTTCATCGCTTCGCGGACCTTGCGGCGGGGATCGAGCCCCCTCACCTCGTTGACGCTGTGCTTCACGTCCTCGAGATCGGCCTCTTTCAGCGCTTCATCGAACTGTCGGCGAAAATCGCCTGCCATTCCCCGCAACTGCTTGGTCACGCGCCCGAAGGTGCGCAGCATTGCGGGCAGGTCCTTTGGTCCGACGATGACGATGAGCACCACCGCGACCACCAGCAATTCGGACCAGCCAAGATCGAACATCACACAAGCCTAGAAATGCCGCACGCGACGGCGCAGCCAACCGAACGATGTGCACGGCGGTCTCTTTCGAACCGCCGCGCCCAAGGTTCCGACGCGATCAGCCCGGGGTTTTCTCGGTGTTCGCCTCGCGAGACACAGTCTCGTTGGGGCGATTGTCCAACGTCCGGCGCTCCGCGGTCTGCGGCTCGCTCTCCTCGTCGGACATGCCCTTCTTGAAGCTCTTGATGCCCTTGGCGACGTCGCCCATCAGCTCCGGAATCTTGCCGCGGCCGAACAGAAGGAGCACCACCGCCAGAACGATGAGCCAATGCCAAATGCTGAAGCTACCCATACCCAATCTCCCTCGGGGCGGTTTCGATCGCCCCTCATTCTAGCTAGCGATCCTCAGGTGTCTTTTCAAACACGATAACGTCTTGCGGATCAACGGAAACAACGACGTCTCTTTGCGTTTCGGCCACAAGACCGGCCCGCATCCGCGAGCGCAAGGGCAGTTCCACCCCTTCGACCGCAACCGTCATCAGGTCCACCCCGCCCAGAAAGCGCCGAGAGACGATCCGGCCGAAGACGCCGTTCTCGCTCTCGTTCAACCGCAGACCGGTCAGACGCAAGGCCACGGTCATCGGCGTACCATCGGGACATGGCGACTCTGCGACCGGCCCCAGCGGCGTCACCACCCGGCCGCCGCGCACTTCCCCATCAATGATGTTGAGTTCGGAAAAGAACCCGGCGGCAAAGAGGTTGGCGGGCTTTCCATAGAGTTCGGCCGCCGTGCCGCTCTGCACGAGCTGGCCGTCGCGGATCAGCGCGATTCGGTCGCCGAGGCGCATCGCCTCCTCGGCGTCATGGGTCACGATGATCGCCGTGGCATGGCTTTCGCGCAGGATCTGCAGCGTGTCGGTGCGGACCACGTCCTTCAACCGGCTGTCGAGCCCCGAGAACGGCTCGTCCATCAACAGCACCGATGGCCGGGGGCTCAGGGCGCGCGCCAGCGCCACACGCTGCTGCTCCCCGCCCGACAGCGTGTGCGGATAACTCATCGCCGCGTGGTCCAGCCCGACGCGCTTGAGGCCCGCCAGCGCTTCCCTTTTGGCAGCCGGTCCACTGAGCGCGCTGAGGCCGAAGCGCACATTGTCCAGGATGGTCATGTGCGGAAACAGCGCAAAGTCCTGGAACATCAGGCCGACGCCGCGCTTTTCCGGCGGCACGAATTCATGCGGGCCCGCGATCTCGCGGCCGTTCAGGAGCAGCCGGCCATGGGTCTGGCGTTCGATCCCGGCGGCAATCCGCAGCATCGTCGTCTTGCCCGAACCGGACGGCCCCAGAAGACAGAGGATTTCCCCCGGCTCGGCGACCAGAGAGATCCCGTTCAGGATCGTCGTGGAGCCGACGATGTGCCCCACATTCTCGAATGCGAGCCGCGCGGCGAAGCTCACGCCGGCGCTCGTGCGCGTCCGCGTCTCATCCTCGACGTCATGGGTGGCTGGCGAATTTCCGAGCACGTCAGGTCCGCGTTTCTTCAACCGGCGAAGGCCATTCCGGATGCATCTCCCAAGCCCTCGGATCGTCGATGAACAAGGCCCGGTCAACGGCCTTGTGCCTAACCGTTTGTCGGTGGCGCAGCAACCACCCGCACGACTCAGCCGACCATCGACATGAGTTCGGCATATTCCGCCCGCAGCTGATCCACGGACTCGGTCTCGGTGGTGGTTTCGAGAATGGCCTCGGCGGCACGAGCGCGACGCTCCGAATCCTTTGCCAGCGGCTGCGCGGCGCGGGCAATGCGCTGCATTTCCTCCATGTCGCCATTGCAGTGAAGGAGAAGGTCGCAGCCGGCCGTGAGCGCCTGCTGTCCGAGGTCGTAGAGATCGCCGGACAGCGCCTTCATCGACATGTCGTCGGTCATCAGGAGCCCGTCGAAGCCAATCTCGCCGCGGATGATCTCCTCGATGACGATAGGCGAGAGCGTCGCCGGGAAGGTCGGGTCGATGTCGGTGTAGAGAATGTGCGCCGTCATGGCTGCCGGGAGATGCGCGAGAGCGCGGAACGGCACGAAGTCGGTCTTCGACAGTTCGGTGCGCGGGGTTGCGACACGCGGGAGTTCGTAATGGCTGTCGGCCTTGCCGCGTCCATGGCCGGGTACGTGCTTCATCACGGGCAGCACGCCAGCCGCCATCGCCCCGTCGGCCACCGCGCGGCCGAGCGTCGCCACGGTTTCCGGATTGACGCCATAGGCGCGGTCGCCGATCACCGAATGGGCGCCCTCGACCGGCACGTCGACACAGGGGATGCAGTCGGCATTGAAGCCATAGGCCATGATGTCTGCGGCGAGCAGACGTCCCTGCAGCCAGGCCGCGCGTTCGCCGGCCTGCGGGTCGATCGCGTAAAGCCGGCCGATCTCGGCCGGCGGCGGATACTCCGGCGCGAGCGGCGGTCGCAGCCGATTGATGCGTCCGCCTTCCTGATCGACGAAGATCGGCGTTGTCGCGCGCCCACCCACGTCCTTCAACTCGGCGACCAGGTCGGCCACCTGATTCGCCGTATCGACATTGCGGGAAAACAGGATGAAGCCCCAGGGCCTCTCGTCGGCGAAGAAGCTGCGTTCCTCGCGGCTGAGTGTCAGGCCGAGGGGGGCCGCGATCCAGGCTTTCGAAGCACTCATTGTTTTCTCCGGGATCGCTTCGGACTCCCCTCCGCCGGGCACGCCCTGGCCGGCCGGGTGCCGTCGCGGGAAATCAGGGAAATGTGCTTTCCACGCCGCGCCGGCGATGCCGGCCACGGCGGAGACGGCGGCGGCGCCTAGCGCGCCACGAAGCAGCTGCCGCCGGCGGATTTCAGATCGCCACACAGTCGGCTCGCCTCGGTTCTCGAATCCACGGGGATACGGACACGATAGTAGGTGCCCTTGCCCGGAATGTCGGCCGTCTGGATCACCACGCTGCGGCCGCCAATGACACCGCTGAAACGCTGCTTGAGGCTCTGCGAGGAGGATTCCGCCGCACCCTGCGAAGGCTGCGAGGAGATCTGCACGTAGTAACCATCATGGACCGGCTGCGGCGCGGGCTCGGGCTCGAGGGACGCAACCTGCACTTCCTCGGTCTGCGCCGGCAAAACAGAACCGGTCGCCGCATCGACGTCCGCCGCGGGCGGTGCCGCGAGGGGCGCCTCCGCCTCAGGTGCAGCGGCCACCTGCAGCGCCGTTTCACCCGGGTTCCGGGCGCCGGGTCGGGCCGTCGGCACGGGGACGTTCGGCGCCGGCTCACCGGTGGCCTCGTCCGAAGCGACACCGTCGGCGGCGGCCTGACCCTCGCCGGCAGCATCGCCGGGCAGCGGCTCGAGGGCGACGGGCCGTGCGGCCGCCTCGATCAGGGCACCGCGCTCGCGCAGATTCTCGATTGCGGGTTGCGGCGTCGTCTCGGCGGCCACCAGTGTTCCGTCCGGACGAACCGTATAGGTCTTGACCCGACGCGGCGTCAGCACCGCGATGGGGGACGCTTCGCTCGAAGCATCTGCAACGCGCACCGGCTCTCCGGCGCCTTCGTCGGGCAAGCCGATTTCCACGCCCGGCAGATCCACCGGATCGGGCACGGGAGCCGCCTTCGGCAGGTCGACCGGCTTTTCGGCGGCCTTCAGCAGCGTCTTCTGGGAGGGCGCCGCTTCGCTGTCGCCGCTCTCGACGCGGTCATAGACGATCTTGTTCTTGTTCGGGATCTCGCGCCCGCCGGGATTGTCGGGCTTGACCTTCACGGGATCGGGGTCGGCCCGCACGATCAGGACTTCGCCATCGTCGCCGCCGGCCATGCTGCCGGCACCGCCGAGAACGAAATAGGCTCCGCCGGCCGCCAGCATGAGAACAAGGGCGCCGAGCCCGAGGCTTCCGATGATCCCTCGCCCCGACACGGCCCGCCGCGCGAGCACGGCGGGATTCGGCTTCGATTCGAATTCGTCCTGACCGGGAGCCCAGCCGTCGAAGGCATGCGACCCGGCTTCGTCCGCGGTCCGGCGGTCATCCTGGGTGAGGCCGGCAGCCCACTCCGGCTGTCCGGGTTCCTTCGCCGGTTCGGCCGAGGTCTGAGCGCCATCCTGCTTGATGGCGGCGAGTTCGCTGGCGATCAGCTCGTCGAAATCGTCGAAGACCTGCGGGGTCGGCTCGGGCTCGACATGCGCCTGCGGACGCTCGGGTGCGAACGCCTCGGAACGGTGAATGGTGGGCTGGCGCGGATTGGCCGGCGTCGACAGGCCGAGAAGCGCCTGCTCGAACATCTGATCGGAAGTCACCGGCGCCTTGGCGGCGGGAGCAGCGGGCGTTTCCGTCTGCTGACCGATCCACCGCGCATATGACCCGGCGGCACCCGAGGTCGCGGCCGGCGCGGGACGCGCCGGATTGACGGCCGGCGGGACCGCGGGCGCGGCCTTTGGCAAAGGCTTCTGGAGAACCGGCTCGGCCACGGAGGCTTCGGCGACCGCCTCGCTCTCGATTTCCTGCGCCGCTTCCTCCAGTGCGTCGGTCAGTTCCTCGGCGAGCGCTGCCGCGATCATCGGCTCGCTATGCGCGGCGAGGTCGACCTGGGTCGTGGATTCGGCTTGAGGCTCCGGATCGGCTTGAGGCTCGGGCTGAACCACCGCGGCGGCCTCTTCGCCGCTCTCGGATTCCTGGCCTGCGGCCTCCTGCGGATCTGCGGAAGCTTCGATCGGCTGATCGGGAGAGCCGTTGGCATCGAGAAAGCGAAGGAACTCCGCCGAGTCCTCATCCGCAGGATCTGCGGCCGCTGGTTCACCAGCCGGCGTCGTTTCCACGGTTTGCGCAGGGTCGCGATGATCCGATTGCGGCATCGGCGCCACCTTGAGCGGCTCATCGAGAAGGCGGGCGAGTTCCTCGAACGGATCGTCCAGTTCGGCATCGAAGGCCTTGCCGCTCTCGCGAGCGGACAGGTTTGTGTCCCCCATCGACATGCAAATCCCCGCCTTTATCCCCTCACGGAGGCCCCCGACCTCCGTAATTTCGATCGCTAGGCGAGGAAATTGACCAAAGCGTGATGACCTAGCGCATTTCTTCCGGTGCGTCGGCCCCGATCAGATCAAGGCCGATCGCCAAGACGATCGCGACCGCTTTGACCAGCCCCAGCCTTGCAACGCTGATCATGGGATCATCACGGTTAACAAAACGTAAGTCTGGCAGGTCTTTACCGCGATTGTACTGGGCGTGGAACGCGGCGGCGAGATCGTTCAGGTAGAACGCAAGGCGATGCGGCTCCTTCGCGTCGGCCGCCTGTTGAATGAGTCGTGGAAACTCTGCGAGCTTTCGGATCAGTCCCACTTCGCCGACATCGGTCAGCCCGGAAAGACTCTCCGATTCGATTCCGGCAAAGTCCGGCACGGCGATTCCCGCCTCCTCCGCCTGACGGAAGACCGCGGCGGCCCGGGCATGGGCGTATTGCACGTAGAAGACCGGGTTGTCCTTGGACTGTTCGGTCACCTTCTTGAAGTCGAAGTCGAGCGGCGCGTCGCTCTTGCGGTAGAGCATCATGAAGCGCACCGGATCGCGGCCGACTTCCTCCACCACTTCGGCAAGCGTGACGAAGTCGCCCGAGCGCTTCGACATCTTCACCGGCTCGCCGTCGCGATAGAGCTTCACGAGCTGGCACAGCACGCAGTCCGCCACGGCGGAGCCCCCGGAGACCGCCTTGGCGACGGCTTCCAGCCGCTTCACATAGCCGCCGTGATCGGCGCCCAGCACGTAGATCATCTCCGAAAAGCCGCGCTCGAACTTGTCGCGGAAATAGGCGACGTCGGCGGCAAAGTACGTGTAGGCGCCGTTCGACTTCACCAGGGGCCGATCCTGATCGTCGCCCACATCGGTGGAGCGCAGGAGAACCTGCTCGCGGTCCTCCCAGTCTTCCGGCACCTGCCCCTTCGGCGGCGGCAGCGTGCCCTTGTAGACGAATCCCCTGTCGGTCAGATCCGAGATCGCCTCGGCGATCTTGCCGCCATTGCCGGCATGAAGCGTACGCTCGGAAAAGAACAGATCGTGTTCGACGCCGAGTCCCTTCAGGTCGGACCGGATCATCGCCATCATCGCGTCGATCGCGCGGTCCCTGACGACCGGCAGCCACTCCTCCTCGCTCTGGCCAAGCAGCATGTCGCCGAACTCCTTGGCCAACGCTTCGCCGACAGGCTTCAGATAGTCTCCCGGATAAAGGCCTGCGGGGATTTCGCCGATCTCTTCGCCCAGCGCCTCGCGATAGCGCAGATAGGCGGAACGGGCGAGAACATTCACCTGCTCGCCCGCGTCATTGATGTAATACTCCTTGGTGACGTCATTGCCCGCGAAGGCCAGCAGCCGGGCGATCACGTCGCCGACCACCGCGCCACGACAATGGCCGACATGCATCGGCCCAGTCGGATTCGCCGAAACATATTCGACGTTCAGCTTGCGACCGGTCGCCGGCCCGCGGCCATAGCCGCTCCCTGCGCCCAGAAGCGTGGCGAGATGATCGATCCAGAAGCCCGGCTTCAGCGAAAGATTGATGAAGCCAGGCCCCGCAATACCGATCGTCTCGATATCCGGGTCGGCCTTGAGCGCGTCGGCAATCCGTTCGGCAAGATCGCGCGGCTTGGTCTTCAGCCCCTTGGCCAGCACCATCGCGGCGTTGGTCGCCAGATCGCCATGAGCCGGATCGCGCGGCGGCTCGACGGTGACGCGGGACAGGTCGACATCTTCGCCCGCCGGCAGGATCGCCTCCACGGCCTTTTTGACCCGACCTTCGAAGTCGGCAAAGATATTCATCGAACCATCCTCAAATTGCCGCCCATGGCGGAAGTACCGGTGCCGCGCGCCGCCCGACAGGCCGCCATTGCGACCAAGGCAATGCGCCGGCCCCGAACGCATCGTTACCGGCCGCCGCAAACGCCGCCATTCGAACTGAAGACAGGGCGGCTAGCGCAATTGCGGCATGGCGTCAAACAGACGCTGGTATTCGGCAAGGGCGTAGGTGTCCGTCATGCCGGAGAGATAGTCGGCAATCCGCCGCGCCAGCCGCTCGTCCGAAAGCCCCGCGAGCCCTTCCGCCCAGTCGCCCGGCATCAGGTCGGGCCGAGCCCGAAACCGCTCGAACAAGGCCTCCACCACCCGCTCGGCCTCGCGCATCACCCGCATGACGCTGTCGCAGCGATAGACACGGGCGAAAAGGAACGCCCGCGTCTGCTGGACCGCCTCGATCATCGCCGGCGAAAAACAGATGATCTGCCGCCCGGCGTTGCGGACGTCGTCGGCGCTTTGCGGCTGAAGCGCATCGAGATTGGCGGCCGTCGTCGCGATCACGTCCTCGACCAACCGGGTGATGTGGCGGCGCATGACCTCGTGGATGGTGCGGGACGGGTCGAGGCGCGGATATCTCGCTTTCACCTCGCGATGGATCGAACCGGCGAGATCGAGCTGGTCGAGATCGGCGAGATCGATCAGCCCGGCCCGAAGGCCGTCGTCGAGATCATGCGTGTTGTAGGCGATGTCGTCGGAGATCGCGGCAGCCTGAGCCTCGAGATCGGCGAAGCGATCGAGCGCCAAAGGAAAGCGCGCGTCGAACTCGCGGATCGGCTGCGGGACCGGTTCGGCATCCTCGGCATAAGGGCCTGTCAGCGGCCCATTGTGCTTGACCAGTCCCTCCAGCGTCTCGAAAGCGAGATTGAGCCCGTCGAAATCGGCGTAGCGTCGTTCGAGCTCCGTGACGATCCGGAGCGACTGGGCATTGTGGTCGAAGCCGCCGAAGGCCGCCATGCAGCGATCGAGCGCCCGCTCGCCAGCATGTCCGAAGGGCGTATGGCCGAAATCATGGACCAGCGCCACCGCCTCGGTGAGATCCTCGTCCAGCCGAAAGGCGCGGGCGAGCGCTCGGGCGATCTGCGAGACCTCGATCGTATGGGTCAGGCGCGTGCGGTAGTGATCGCCCTCGTAGGGCACGAAGACCTGGGTCTTGTGTTTCAGGCGCCGAAAGGCGGCAGAATGGACGATCCGGTCACGATCGCGCTGGAACGGCGTGCGCGTCGGGCTCTGCGCCTCGGGCACGAGCCGGCCGCGCGAGTTTTCCGGCGCTTCGGCATAGACCGCTCGGCCCGCCGGCCCTGCGACTTCCGCCATTGAACGCTCCGTCACGGCCATGGATCGACAACTCCCGCCGGTCGTCACGTCGCGGTGCGATTGACCGGCTCCTCCGGCGTGCATAACTAGTGGGCTTGTCACGAACAAGGAGCGGCGGACGCCCCGAAGCCTCCGCCGTAAGATCGATGAGCGAGACAGTTTCCGAGCCGGTGACCCTTTCCGACAGCGCCGTCAAGCGCATCGCGACGATCCTGAAGAAGACGGATGGCGAAGACAGCCTGCGCATTTCCGTGGAAGGTGGGGGCTGCTCCGGCTTCTCCTACAAATACGATCTCACCAGCGAGCACGACGCGGAGGATTTCGTCATCGAGAAGGACGGCGCACGCGTGCTGATCGACCAGGTCTCGCTGGTCTATCTGGAAGGATCGGTGGTGGATTTCGTCGACGATCTGATGGGCCAGTCCTTTCAGATCCGCAATCCGAACGCCGTCGCCTCCTGCGGCTGCGGCACCAGCTTTACGATCTGACCGGGATGCTGATCGCGACCTGGAACATCAACGGGATCAAGGCCCGGCAGGACGCACTCCTGTCCTGGCTCGAAGCCGCCTCGCCCGACATCGTCGGCCTGCAGGAAATCAAGAGCGTCGACGAAAACTTCCCGAGGGCGCCGATCGAGGCCCTCGGCTATCACGTCGAGACGCACGGCCAGAAGGGCTTCAACGGCGTCGCGCTCTTGTCGAAGCGCGCACCCAGCGAGGTCGTCCGCGGCTTGCCGGGCGACGAAGACGACACGCAGGCGCGTTATATCGAAGGCCTGTGGGAAATCGGCGCGCGCCGGCTGCGCGTCGCCTCGATCTATCTGCCGAACGGCAATCCGCTTGGCTCGGAGAAATTCCCGTACAAGCTCGCCTGGATGGACCGGCTGGTCGCCCATGCCCGCGATCGCCTCGCGTCAGAGGACGAATTGGTTCTCGCCGGCGACTATAACGTCATCCCCATGCCCGAGGATGCGGCCAATCCGGAAGCATGGGTGAACGACGCGCTGTTCCAGCCCGAAAGCCGCGGCGCCTTGCGCAACCTCGTCAATCTCGGCTTCACCGACGCCGTCCGCGCCACCACCGACGAGCCGAAGACCTACACCTTCTGGGACTACCAGGCCGGCGCCTGGCAGAAGAACAACGGCATTCGCATCGACCACATGCTGCTGTCGCCCGAGGCGCAGGACCGGCTCGTCTCGGTCGGAATCGAGAAGCATGTCCGCGGCTGGGAAAAACCGTCGGACCACGTACCGGTGATGGTGCAGCTGGCGGCGTGAAGCGTCACGTATTCGACTGAGGTTCGCCTTGGATTCCGAATCCAGATGGACCAAGTTGATGAACCGGGTTTGATTGGACTGGCGTCGCCATGACAGTGACCGTCAACATAGACGAAGCGAAAAGCAACCTCTCCCGACTGGTGGATGCGGCCGCCAAGGGCGAGAGCTTCATCATATCCAAGGCCGGCAAAGCTCTGGTGAAGGTCGTCGCTGTCGATGCCCCGGTCGGTATGGGAAAGAAGAAGCTCGGCTTTCTGTCCGATCGCATCACCGTACCGGAGGACTTCGACGCGATGGGCCGTGACGAGATCGAAGAGCTTTTTCGCACGTCCGAATGAATCTCCTCGTCGACACTCACCTCGTTCTCTGGGCAGCAGGTGCACCGGACCGCTTGTCGGCTGAAGCACATTCGCTCCTGGCTGACGACGAGAACAATCTCTATTTCAGCGCTGCAAGCCTGTGGGAGATTACGATCAAGGCGGGCCTGGGTCGCGACGACTTCGTGGTGGACCCACGCCTGCTACGTGCCGGGCTTCTCGACAATGGCTGGCGCGAATTGCCGATCACAAGCGAGCATGTGGTGTCGACAGGCGCTTTGCCCCTGATTCACAAGGACCCTTTTGACCGTCTGCTGATCGCGCAAGCCAGTTCGGAAGGATTCCTGCTGCTGACTTCCGACAAGATGGTCAGCCGATATACGGGGCCGATCCGAAAGGTTTGGTGCAAGCCGACCCGGGGTTTCATGCCGGGGATTGGCGTAGCGTGGGCGAGACAGGAACGGTGATACCTCGGCAGCAATCGCAGACCGCTGCCGGGGGGAATAAAAGACCTGCAGTGCATCCGAGGCGCGTCACATCGTGAAACGCGCCAAGGCTGCAGCGTTCAGTTCTTCGCGCTCGCGACCGTCCCCGCCGAGGCCAGCTGCTGCTCCGCATAGGCAAGCGCCGTGCGGCGATCCTCTTCCGTGGCAATCGAGAAGACCTCCTCCTGCAAGGGGCGAATCCACTTCTCGTCACCCGGGCCGGCGAGCTTCAGGGCCATGGTCAGCATGGCAAGCCCGCGCACCGGCTCGGCCCGAAGCGAGATCTTCTCGCCGTCGAACAGGAGATAGCCAAGCAGCGCCTTGGCGCCCACATGGCCCTTTTCCGCAGCCAGCTTCAGCCAGCGTGCCGCCTGGCGCGGATTGGCGCGGCCGCCTTCGCCGTAAAGCGTCATGCGACCGAGTTCGAACTGGGCCTTGGCGTCGCCGAAGAAGGACGCTGCGTGGAAATAGAACTGCCGCGCCCGCGGCAGATCGGTCGTCACCGGGCTGTTGGGAATGCCGACGCGCAGATAGTCGGCCAGGGCCACGACGGCACTCGCGACATAGGCCGCGTTGACGTAGCTGCCCTGCTCCTCCTCCTGATCCCGAACGATCTGTTCGAAGATCTTGAAGGCTTCGTAGTCGTTCTCCGGCACGCCGTCGCCCTCGGCATACATCTTGCCGAGCTTCCAGCGCGCGCCGGGGTGTCCCTTGTCGGCGGCGTAGCGCAACGCCTCGAAGGCTTCGAGCTTTTCGCCGCGCTTGTAGGCCTTGAAGCCGAAGGAGAAGAGTTCGAGCGGCCCGGCATCCGGGTCGACCTGGGCTTCGGGATCGAGGGCGAAGCCCCCCTGCCCGGCCGAAAGCAGGAGCGCCCCGGCCAGTGCGAAAGAAAGAGAGAAGCGCTTAAATGTCCGCATAGCAGTGCTTTTCCGCAGCGCCGCCGGGGTGGGTGACCGCGCCCTTGCGGGCCGTGCCCACTTGCTGCGCATACTTCCAGATCGCACCGGTCGTGTAGTCGGTCTCGCGCGGCTGCCATTCGGCGGCGCGCCTGTTCAATTCGTCTTCGGAAAGCTCGACGTCGAGCGTGCCGGCGACGGCGTCTATGGTGATGATGTCCCCATCCTGCAGGAGGCCGATCGGACCGCCGACGGCTGCTTCCGGCCCGACATGGCCGATGCAGAAGCCGCGCGTCGCGCCCGAGAAGCGGCCATCGGTGATCAGCGCGACCTTGTCGCCCATGCCCTGCCCGTAGAGCGCGGCGGTCGTCGCCAGCATCTCGCGCATGCCCGGACCACCCTTCGGCCCCTCATAGCGGATGACGAGGACCTCGCCTTCCTTGTACGAACGATCGGAGACGGCCTTGAAGCACTCCTCTTCGGAATCGAAGCAGCGCGCCGGACCGGAGAACTTCAGGTTTTTCATTCCCGCCACCTTCACGATGGCGCCGTCCGAGGCGAGATTGCCCTTGAGGCCGACCACGCCGCCTGTCGCGGTGATCGGATTGTTCGCCTCCCGCACCACGTCCTGATGGGGATTCCACGCGACCTTTTCCATGTTCTCGGCGACGGTGCGGCCCGTGACCGTCATGCAGTCGCCGTGGAGATAGCCGTGTTCGAGCATCGTCTTCATGAGAAGCGGGATGCCGCCGGCCTCGAACATGTCCTTGGCGACATATTTCCCGCCGGGCTTCAGATCGGCGATGTAAGGCGTCTTCCGGAAGATCTCGGCAACGTCGAAGAGGTCGAACTCGATACCGCATTCATGGGCGATCGCCGGCAGATGCAGCGCGCCATTGGTCGAGCCGCCGGTTGCCGCGACCACGGCCGCCGCGTTCTCCAGCGACTTCTTCGTGACGATGTCCCGCGGCCGGATGTTGCGGGCGACGAGCTCCATCACCATTTCGCCGGAGGCGAAGCAGAACCGGTCGCGAATCTCATAAGGGGCCGGCGCGCCGCAGGAATAGGGCAGCGCCAGGCCGATCGCCTCGGCGACCGTCGCCATGGTGTTCGCCGTGAACTGCGCGCCGCAGGAGCCGGCGGACGGGCACGCCACCTGCTCGATCTCGTCGAGGTCTTCGTCGGACATCGTGCCGACCGAATGCTTGCCGACGGCCTCGAACATGTCCTGAACGGTCACTTGCTGGCCCCGGAAGGAGCCGGGCAGGATCGAGCCGCCATAGATGAAGACGGACGGCACGTTCAGCCGCACCATCGCCATCATCATGCCGGGAAGCGACTTGTCGCAGCCGGCCAGTCCCACCAGCGCGTCATAGCAGTGACCGCGCATGGTCAGCTCGACCGAATCGGCGATGAGATCGCGGGAGACCAGCGAGGACTTCATGCCCTGATGGCCCATGGCGATGCCGTCGGTGACGGTGATGGTGCAGAATTCGCGCGGCGTCCCGTTCGCGGCCGTCACCCCCTTCTTGACGACCTGCGCCTGGCGCATCAGCGAAATGTTGCAGGGCGCGGCCTCGTTCCAGCAGGACGCGACGCCGACGAGCGGCTGATGGATCTCTTCTTTCGAAAGACCCATCGCATACAAGTATGAGCGGTGCGGAGCCTTGGATGGCCCCTCCGTCACGTGACGGCTGGGTAGCCGTGCCTTGTCGATCGAACGCGCGTCCATGTCATCCCCCTCGTCGTCTCACCGATCTCTCCGCCAGTGGTCGGCTGTTGGCCGAGGTGCCGGTGTTTTGTGGCGGCAACGGGGCGCCACCACCTTGGACCGAGTATATTCGATGCACGCCTGCAATAGTGTTGCTGCGAACCCACAGGCGCAAAATCCTCCGGCAAGTCGCGCCGCACGGCAAAGCAAAAGGGCGTGCTCGAAAGCACGCCCTCATCACGTTTCAGTTCCGCCCGGCCGGTCTCGCCGGGTCGCCGAAAGCACAAGCCTCAGAAGGTCAGTTTCAGCGAAGCGTTGATCGCATAGACCACGTCGTCGCCGACCGTGGCGTTGTAGTAGCTGCCGCTCGAGATCGACTGTTCGCCGTCCGTCCAGTAGCCGACCAGACCGCCGACTCGCAGGTCGCTCCACTCGTTGGCCTTGAAGGAGAGGCCGCCCGCCAGCGTGTAGAGATCGGTGTAGGTCGTGTCCGCGCCGGTCGAGACGCCGCGGTCGTATCCGACGGAGAGGGCACCGGAGATCTGGTCATTGAAGGCGTGGCCGACGCCAAGCGAAGCGGTATAGCCATCCTGCCAGTGGTAGGGCACGTAGCTCGACGAGGTTCCGATCAACGGGCTGCTTATCGTGTTGACCGAGGCGTTGTTGGTCGACCAGTCCGTCCAGCGGAAGGATGCCAGGACGAGCCAGCCCGGTGCCACGCCGGTCTGGGCCTTGATTTCGAGATATTGCGGACTGACCGCCTCGCTCAGGGAGGAGCTTACGGGAAGAACAGTGCCGGTCGGCAGACCCGGAATGAAGGAGTTCAGCAGCGTGACCGTACCGGATCCCTGGACGTCGTCGTGCACCACTTCGGAGCGATAGAGCGCCTGCACGCGCAGAGCATACTCCGGGATCTCGTAGGCAGCGCCGATGCGGTAGCCCGTCTGATAGTCGCCGTCGATGTCGACATCGACTCGCGTCGAGGCGACGGGGACGCCGGGCGCGACGAATGGCAAGCGCTGACCGAAGCTCGTTCCCTCGAAGTGGAAGTCTTCAAAGAAGACGCCACCCAAAAGGCTGAAGCGCCCCATTTCACTCGTGTAGCTGGCCCGGCAGGTCAGGCCGAGTTCCGTCGAGTCAAAGGCCAGCCGAGCTGTCCGCGAGGTGGAGGTAGCCGTTGCGAAGTTCAGGCGGTCGACGTTCGACGTGCTCTGGGTCGAGCTGACCTGCGCGGGAAGCGCGCCTCCCGGCAGATCGGTATAGTCAGCTTCGGCCGCGAAGGATTCCGTCGCCGTGCCGGCGCAGGCCAACGTCTCGTTGCCGAATGCCAGTGCGTAGGAAGGAATGACGTAGTCGCCGGTGTAGTCGTCGAAATTGCCGCTGACCCCATTGACCGAGTCAAAGCCGCGCTGAGGCGACACATACGTCACGCCGGCCCGCATGTTCACGGTGCCCTGCTCGAACAGGATGTCGGTGTCGGCCGTCCCGCGCTGAAAGCCGCCGGCCAGCGCGCTGGAGCTGAGCGCCACCGTCATCAAGGCGGCGATCGAAATGGTCTTGCGGCAAACTGCCATGGAATTCCCCCCACTGATGCGCACCCTTCGTTTATCGAACGGCGCTTGCGTCAGCATAAATCGGAATCGCAAAACCCGGTAAGCCACGCTTCGATGATGCAGTTCTTCAGCTTGCGACATCGGTTCAATTGGAAAGAAACCTGATTCTTCTGCGAAGAACTTGAGAAATCGAAAATCTTGTCGCTTACGTAAGCGTCAAAACGCCAGGGTTGTGACGCTGGGTAAGTTGCATGACACGGAGGCAAGGCGGGACTTTTTGCAATATTTTGCGGCAGAGCGTGTCCGCAATGTCACAAATCCGCCATATGCCGCCACGGATTGCCCCGAGGCACGAAGCAACGAGCGC
Source organism: Jiella marina (assembly GCF_024359545.1). GTDB lineage: Bacteria > Pseudomonadota > Alphaproteobacteria > Rhizobiales > Rhizobiaceae > Jiella. The sequence continues at coordinate 242,596 of NZ_JAKQZG010000003.1, read as the reverse complement.
TGCATCGAAGACGATTCGAAGAATTGCCCGAAACAAAAAAGTCTCGCGAGTCGTCGCAAGACCCGGAGGTCGCCCGAAGCGGTTCACGAGACCACGGTATGAAGGATCAAACCGAAACTCGAGTCCGGTTCGACGCGATCTTTTCACCAAGCGCACAGAAGACGATGCCCCCACTTGTTTCAAGCGGCCGACGTCATGTCGATGGTGGCCTCAACCGAGACATTGCAGGGCGCCGGCAAGCTTTTCCGATTCGAGCTGATAGGCTTCCCGCTTCTCGCGCTCCTGCTCGACGATCTCCTCCGGCGCGTTGGCGACGAAGCGCTCGTTGGCAAGCTTCTTGTCGATCCGGGCGATCTCTCCGTCGGCCTTGCTCTTCGCCTTGGTCAGGCGCGCGCGCTCGGCCTCGATGTCAATCATGCCGGCGAGCGGCAGGGCGAAAGTCGTCCCGGCAACGATGATCTGCGCCGAGTTGGCCGGAGCCTCCCCTGCTGTCGAAACCGAAGCGAGACGCGCCAGCCGGCGAAGCTGGAGATCGTGACGCGCGAGCCGACCGGTGGTCTCAGCGCCAGGATCAATCGCCACGAGTTCGGCTTCGGCGCTCGGCGGCACGTTCATCTCCGCGCGGATCGAACGAATCGCCGAGACGAGATCGACCAGCCAGTTGATGTCGTCGGCCGCTTCGGTATCGGCGAAGTCGAGCGTCGGCCACGCGGCATGGCAGAGCAGCCTTTTCCGCTGATTGTCTCCCGCCGTAACCGCCCAGAGCTCCTCGGTCATGAAGGGCATGAACGGGTGAAGCAGTGCGAAGACCTGATCCAACACGAATCCGGTCACGTGACGCACCTCGTCGGCAGCATCCTTGTCCTCGCCGGAAAGCGTCGGCTTGGTCAGTTCGAGATACCAGTCGCAGAAGAGGTTCCAGACAAATTTGTAGAGCGCGCTCGCTGCGTCGTTGAAGCGGTAGGCAGCCAACGCTTCATTTGTCTCTGCGATGACCCGTGCGAGCTCCGTCACGATCCAACGATTGAGCGGCAATGTCAGGCTGTGCGGGCTGACCTCGGTGCCATGGACCGCACCGTTCATCTCCGCAAATCGGGTCGCGTTCCAGAGCTTGGTGCCGAAATTGCGATAACCGGCGACGCGCTGCGGGTCGAGCTTCACGTCGCGGCCCTGGGCCGCCATGATCGCGAGGGTGAAGCGCAGGGCGTCGGCGCCGAATTCCTCGATCAGGTCCAGCGGGTCGATGACGTTGCCCTTCGACTTCGACATCTTGGCGCCGCTCTTGTCGCGCACCAGCGCATGGACATAGACCGTGCCGAACGGCTCCTCGTCCATGAATTCGAGCCCCATCATCATCATCCGGGCGACCCAGAAGAAGATGATGTCGAAGCCGGTGACCAGCACCGAGGTCGGATAATAGGTCTTGAGCTCCTTCGTCTCGTCCGGCCAGCCGAGGGTGGAAAACGGCCAGAGGGCAGAAGAGAACCAGGTGTCGAGAACGTCCTCGTCGCGCTTCAGGAAGCCGTCCCGCTTGGCGGGATCCGCGGCCATCGCCCGCGCATCCTCGTCGGTGATCGTCTCGTTGGTAACGTAATGGGCGAGCGCCGCGGCGACCGCAGCTTCCTCGGTCTTCTCGACGAAGATCGTCCCATCCGGGCCGTACCAGGCCGGGATGCGATGACCCCACCAGAGCTGGCGCGAGATGCACCAAGGCTCGATGTTCTCCATCCATTGGAAATAGGTCTTCGACCAGTTTTCCGGCACGAACTTCGTGCGCCCGTCCCTGACGGCGGCGATCGCGGGCTTTGCCAGCGTCTCGGCGTCGACGAACCACTGGTCGGTCAGCATCGGCTCGACAACCACGCCGGAGCGGTCGCCGAAAGGCTGCATGATCTTCTTGTCCTCGACCGTGATCATCAGCCCTTCGGCGTCGATCTCGGCGACGACCTTTTCCCGCGCCGCGAAACGGTCGAGCCCGCGGAACTCGTCCGGCACGAGATTGATCTCGTCGACCACGGAGGCATCGGGCGTTTCGCCCGAGCGGACGATCTCGGCGGCGCGGCTTGCTGCCTCGGCGTAGGGTTCACCGTCCGAGCGCATGGCCGCCGTCTCGTCCATCAGGCGATAGGCCGGAATGTCGTTGCGCCTGGCGACCTGATAATCGTTGAAATCGTGGGCGCCGGTGATTTTCACCGCGCCCGATCCGAAATCGGGGTCCGGATACTCGTCGGTGATGATGGGAATCAGCCGGCGATGCTCCTTCGGACCGACAGGAATCTCGCAGAGCTTGCCGACGATCGGGCGATAGCGCTCGTCGTCCGGATGAACGGCGACCGCGCCGTCGCCGAGCATGGTCTCTGGCCGGGTCGTGGCGATCGAGATGTAGTCGCGGGTCTCGCGCAGGGTCTCGTTCCCGTCGGCGTCCTTCTCGACATATTCATAGGTCTCGCCGCCGGCCAGCGGGTACTTGAAGTGCCACATATGGCCGTCGACTTCGCGGTTCTCCACCTCGAGGTCGGAGATCGCCGTCTCGAACTTCGGATCCCAATTGACTAGGCGCTTGCCGCGATAAATCAGGCCCTTGCGGTAGAGCTCGACAAAGACGTGCAGCACCGCCTTCGACAGGCCCTCGTCCATCGTAAACCGCTCGCGCGACCAGTCGCAGGAGGCCCCGAGCCGGCGCAGCTGCTTCAGGATGACGCCGCCCGATTCCGCCTTCCACTGCCAGACGCGATCGACGAAGGCTTCGCGGCCGAGCTCGCGGCGGGTGACGTTTTCCCCGCTCGCCGCCATCTGGCGCTCGACGACCATCTGGGTCGCGATGCCGGCGTGATCGAGACCCGGCTGCCAGAGCACATTCTTGCCGCGCATGCGCTCGAACCGGATCAGGACGTCCTGCAGCGTATCGTTCAGCGCGTGGCCCATATGGAGCGAGCCGGTGACGTTGGGCGGCGGGATGACGATGGCGTAGGGCTCGGCGCCTTCCTTGGCGCCGGCGCCTGCGGCGAACGCATTCGCCTCTTCCCAGCGGGCAGCGATCCGCGGCTCGATGGTCGCCGCGTCGTAGGTCTTGTCGATCATGAGATGTCCAGAAGGCGTTTTTCTCGCGTTGGCATTCGGTTAGCCACGCGGGCTACTCGCTGTCAACGCAGAGCCGGACGCAAGAAGGGCGCGGCATGTCTCCACACCGCGCCCGTCAAAGCTTCATGGATGCAATTTGGGATCAGGTGCGATTGCCGCGGGCGATCCGCGAAATTTCCTCGCGCACCATGTGCTCGACCATACGCGGAAGATTCTCGTCGAGCCATTCCTGAAGCATCGGACGCAGCATCTCGCGAACCACGCCGTCGACTTCGCGCAGATGTTCGTCGCGGATGGCGGAAGCGAGATCCGAGAAGGAGGCGGCGACACGCTCTCCCGCTTCCTGGGAGATCAGGGCGTGAGCGACGTTGAGACTGTCCGTCGCCGCGGCAAGCGCCTTGGCATCGGAGATCGTGTCGGTCGGCTCGGACACGGCGACCGCGTCTTCGACAGCCGGGACGCCGTCGGCATACTCCGACCAATCGGCCTGAGACGCCGATTCGAGTGCTGTCGCCGGCTCTTCAACGGCCTCGACATCGTTCAGAAGATCACTCGCGAACCCTTCCTCGTCGAACTCGTCGAGAAACATTTCCGCAGCGAAATCGGCCGCGCGATCGTTGGCGGCCACCGCTTCCGGCCATTGCGGAAGGGGCTCTGGTTCGGCTGGCGCAGGGCGCCTTATGCTGCGCGGCGCATTGGCCGAGACCCGAGCCGGCGTCTCGGTCCGCCCCGGCGTGGCGGCCTCGGACGGCACGCTGTGCATGGCGACAGTGGCGTCGGCGAGCCCGACCTCGTCCAGACCGGCCAGCGAATCGAACTCACGCGCCTCACTCTCGTAGATCCGCGCTTCCAGCGGTTCACGTCCGACCGCCTTCGGAGCCGCGTCCAGTCCGTCACGCTGGGTCATCGTCTCGGCTCCAGATGCACGCCCGGCCTCTGCGGTAAACTGGCGATCGGCCTGAGGCGTTGCGGTCCGCTGCGGGGCGGTCGCGGCGACATTCTCACGCGGCGGCTCCTGGCGCGGCGCAGGAAAATCGGTGACCGTCCCGGCGGCCTCGACGTCCGACGACGCGGCCGGAGCCGGCTTCGACGCCGACGCGGCGGCACGTGCAGCAGACGGCGAAGTCCGCTTGTCTCCGGTTTCGATGATCCGGCGGATCGAGGCGAGAATCTCGTCCATCGACTGATCTTTGGCCGGCAGCGCGTTGCTCATGGATGGCTCCCGCATGTTAGGCGATATTTAACGTTTATCGACCGAATCATGCGTGAAGCCTATGTCGGATGAACTTTCAGGTGAATCCCGACAGGCGACGAAACCGTTCTTTCACAAGATTCTTTGCCAGGCGTTATCGTCGGCGTTGCGGGAACGGCACAGTTCGCGCCGGCAAAAGCAAAGCCGGCGGTCACGAGAACCGCCGGCCTAGGTCTGTCCGCCGATGTGAGAGCTTCAGCGGCCGTCCGGCGTCCGCAACCCGAACCACTTGTCTTCGACCTCGATGTAATGGTCGTTGGGATCATATTCGCTTGCCGCCAGCTGCAGGTTCTTGGAAGACAAGAGCCCCACGGACGATAGAAGCGAGTAGCCCGCCACCACCTCGTCGCGCTCGGCACCGGCGAGAAGGATCTGCGCCGAAATCAGATCGGCCTGCGCGTCGAGGACGTCGAGCGTCGTCCGCTGGCCGACATTGCGCTCCTCGATGACGCCGTCGAGCGCGAGACGGGCGGCCCGGACCTGCGCCTGGTAGCCGGTGATGTTGGCCCGCGCAGCCTGAAGCTGCGCCCAGGATGTCGCCACGGCGGCCCGAACCTGGTCACGGGTTCCATCCACCTCGATGCGGCGCTGGCCAAGCACTTCCTTCTGCTGGCGGACCGCCGAACTGGCCGCACCGCCCTGATAGAGCGGAATGCGGATCTGCGCGCCGATCGTGGCCGAAACCTGGTTCTGGGTGTTCACATCCACGCCTGGGAGCGAACCGGGATTCGGGTCCGTGTCAGTCATCGTGTAGTCGTTCGCCACCTCGCCCGTCACGCTGACCGTGGGCAGGAGCGCCCCCTCGGCCGACTTGACCTGAAACGCGGCCGCGTCCACTGCGGCCAGGGTCGCCAGGATCGCCGGATGCTGACGCTGCGAGATCGAATAAGCGTTGGCGACGGAATTCGGCAGTTGGCGGGACGGCGCATTGGCCGGGGCGAGGCTGCCCGGCGCATCGCCGACCACGTCGAAATAGGTCGCCTCGCTCGAAGCGACCTGCGCCAGCGCGCTGTTGAGAAGCGCGGTTGCGAGCGCCTGCTGCGACTCGGCCTGGGCAACGTCGGTGCGCGTACCCTCGCCCACTTCGAAACGGGCACGAGCTGCGCGCACCTGTTCGTTCAGGAAGCCGAGGTTCTGGCGACGCAGATCGGCGATCTGCCGGTCGCGGATGACGTTCATATAGGCCGTCGCCGCGTCGAGCAGCGTGTTCTGCTCGGTGTTGGAAAGATTGTACTGGGAAGCGCGCACCTGCGCCTTGGCGGCACGGACATTATTTGGCGTCTGGAAGCCGTCGAAGATCGTCTGGTTGATCTGAATGCCGATACTGCCCGTATAGGTGCGGTTTCTCTGGGACGGCAGTCCGTCGCCGAAGGTCGTGTGGCTCCGTGACGCAGTCGTCGAGCCGACGGCGGCCACGGTCGGACGCAGCCCTGCTCTCGCCTGGGGCACGTTTTCATCCGTCGCCCGGAGCTGAGCGCGGGCGGCATTGAGGTTCTGATTGTTGGAGTAAGCCTTCGCCAGCGCCTGAGCCAGAGTCTCGGCGCCCGCCGATTGCCCAAGACCCGCTACGATCGAAGCCGACAGAAGGGCTAGAAAGGAGAGTTTCTTCAGCACCATAACAACTCCGTGCCGTAACGCGATACAATGGAGACGCACGCCACGGCGCGCATTCACCCCAGAGCCAGTTCCCCCAGCCCTTATTGTCACTGAATATGGCACGAAGTCATTTTGGTTTTGCTAACCCCTCCTGCCTTTTTGCCCGAGCGCGGCAATTCTGCAACGACGCGCCCAGGGGTCAGAAGACGAATTCAGGCGCCTTCCGGAAACTGGGGAGCGGCTGAATCGAGCAGTTGAAGCCGAAGCGCTCCGAGACGACACCATGCTCGTCCTTGACGTAGAGCATCGCCTCCGCGGCATTGCCGACACCGCGCACGACGACCATGCGGCCGCCGTCCTTCATCTGCTCGAAGAACGTCTCGGGGAGGGTCTCGACGGAGCCCTGAAAGATGATGACGTCGTAGGGTGCCTCGGAGGCGTATCCTTCGACCAGGGGCCCCTCGACCACGGCGCAGGTCACGTAGTCGAGGCGCGCGAGATTCTCCGTCGCAGCCGCAGCAAGCTCGGGCTTTTCCTCGAGCGCCACCACGGAGCCGGCCAGATAGGACAGGATCGCCGACGAATACCCGGTGTTGCATCCGACATCGAGAACCACGTCGTCGGGACGGATGGTCGCCAGTTGCAAAAGCTTGGCAAGGGGCGAGGCCTCCATGACGAAACGACCGTCCCCCAGCGGTGCATCCTCGTCGATATAGGCGAGGGTCCGCCGCGAACCGGGCATGAACTCCTCCCGCGGGACCTGGAGGAACGCCTTAAGAATATCGTGGCTGGTCACATCCGTGGTTCGAATCTGATTGTCGACCATCTTTATGCGGGCCGCTTCGAAATCCATGGCCGTCATTCTGTCCCTCATCCGTCTCGCGCCGATGGCACGTGCCCGTTCCATAGTCGCGGCGAGAAATCGGCGCAAGCGTCCGGATGGCATTGCCGAGGGGCCTTCGCGCTTCGTTTCCGCCGGTCCCACGACAAGGAAAGAGCCGGACGCGCCCTCGACGCGAACGATCACGACCCGACTGGGCAGAAACCCCCAAGAGCATTCGAATACTTATAGAATATATTTCGAATTTTAGAGATTAATACCAATGAAAATCTGTGGAATACGCGGCGACCAATTCGAATATCGCGTGCTATACTTTGCAACAATCAAAGGATTGATGGACAGGGAGCGGCGCATGCGTGCCAATATCGCGATCACCTTGGTCACCGTGACAAGCAGCCTGCTTTCGGCCGTCACACCAGCCTTTTCGGGCGGGGGCGGGTCGCTTGCATGTTATCAGCCCGTCCATCAACCGGCTCTTTATGAAACGAGGCACGAAACGGTCGTCGTCAGCCCGGCGAGAACCGTTCACGACGTGGTGCCGGCGCAGTACGGCTATGAAGAACGCCAGGTTCTCGTGGAGCCGGCGCGCGTGGCGGTGGAGCATATTCCGGCCGTGACCCGAACCGTCGCCAAGAAGGTTCTGCTGTCACCCGAGCGCGTGATCCATCGCTCCTCGCCGCCGGTCTACCGCACGGTCTACGAGAAGGTGCTTGTCCATCCGGGCGGCGAACGCTGGGAATGGCGCATCATCCACGGCAAACGCGTCTATTGCCGCGTTGCGGTGCCGCCGCGCTACGCGAAGCAGGCGAAGAGGGTTCTCGTCCACCCCGGACGCCAATGGACCGAAGTCGTACCCGCCCGCTATGGCGTCACCCACGAGACCGTGGTCGTGCAGCCCGCAAGCGTAAGGAAGTTTCATGTCCCGGCCCGCTACCGCACGGTGAAGGAACGGGTGCTGGTCGCCCCGGAGCGGCGGATTGCCCGCCATGTGCCCGCCGTCGTCGAGACCCGGACCCACAATGTGAAGGTCCGCGAGGCCACGGAGGGCTGGCAGCAGGTTCATCTGAGAGGCTCCTGCTGACACGGCGACAGCCCTGAACGCGGAACCAAAAATCGACCTGATTAATTCGCGTCTCTTCACCGTCGCACCCGCCCCATTGACGGTGAAGAGGGGCGCTTTTTTGGTGTGCGGAACGCTCCTCCCCTCCCCGGTCTCTTGCCTCCCGACGAACGGAGGGCGATGACAGGACCATGGTCGAGCCAGCCGCAATCCCGTCTACCGCCTTGCCCGCAAGCTTTTCGCTTCGCAACGGCGCGCTTCGTCTCGATCCCGGCGAACCAGCATTCTTCCAGAATCCCTACCCGGCCTATGCCGCCCTTCTCGCCGCCGGTGGTCTCGCCGACTGGCCCGAAGTCGAGGGACATGCCGTGGCGCGCCACGACCTCGTCACGGCGCTCTTGCGCGACCGTCGCTTCGGCCGAATCCTCACGGACGATCCGCTCGGCCGGCCGGACTATTCGGGCAAGCCCGACCACCTCGGCGACTTCTACGCCATCGAATCCCATTCGCTTCTCGACCTCGAGCCCCCCACCCATACCCGCCTGCGCGCCCTCGTCGGCCGAGCCGTCGTTGCCCGGCGGATCGAACGTCTCGCACCGCGGATCATCGCGATCGCCGACGAGCTGATCGACGGCTTCGCCGGCGAGACCACGGTGGATCTGATCGAGCGCTTCGCCTCGCCGCTTCCCGTCCGGGTCATCGCCGAGATGATCGGCGTGCCCGAAACGGCCTGCCCAGAGCTTCTCGACTGGTCGCATCGCATGGTGGCGATGTATACGCCACGCCGCTCGATCGAGACGGAACGCGCGGCCAATGCCGCGACCCGCGACTTCGCCAGCTTCCTGCGAGACGTGATCGACGAAAAGCGACGAAAGCCGGCCGACGATCTCGTCTCGGTTCTCATCGCCGCGCAAAGCGAAGAGGGCCGGCTCGACGAGGCAGAACTCGTCTCCACGCTCGTCCTGCTTCTCAATGCCGGCCATGAAGCGACGGTGCACCAGATCGGCAATGCAACGAAGACGCTTCTCGAAAACACCGAGGCTCCGGCAGAGCTATTTGCGCAAACGGATCAGGCGGCGGCCGCGATCGAGGAGACCCTGCGTTTCGACCCGCCGCTCCATCTGTTCGAGCGCTACGCCCTCGAGGAGGTGGAACTTGCTGACGGCACGCGTCTCAAACGGGGAGAGAAAGTCGCTCTTCTTCTCGGCGCAGCCAATCGCGACCCGAACGCCTATCGCGAACCGGACGTCTTCCGACCGGAGCGCTTTCTCGCCAGGGGTACGCCGACGCATACGAGTTTTGGCGGCGGCATCCATTTCTGCATCGGCGCTCCGCTCGCGCGGCTGGAGGCGAGGCTCGCGCTCGACCGGCTCTTCGCCCGACATCCCGGCATGAAGCTCGTAGAGCCGCCACGCTACCGCGACAGCTGGCACTTCCACGGTCTGGAACGGCTCGTAGTCCGCCTCGATGGCACAAGCTGAAACAGCACTTGACCGTCCGGAGGCTCCTCCGCCCCCGAAACTACGTCTTCACCACATAATGCTTCTTCGTGGGCTCGACGACGCGCCATCGCCCCTTGAAGCCCGGCCGGATGATGAAGCTGTCGCCGGCCGTCAGCTTGACCGGCTCCTGACCGTCTTCGGTCAAAACAGACACGCCTTCGAGGATGTGGAAGAACTCCCATTCGGTGTAGTCGACATCCCACTCGCCGCCGGTCGATTCCCAGATGCCGGCATAAAGACCGTTTCCGTCGTCCTCCAGATTCCACATCTTGTAGGCCGGGCGGCCGCTGCGGATCTTCTCCTTGTCCGGTGCGCCGGTTTCGACGGGGACACCATCCTTGTCGAAGCGAATGAAGTGCTCTGTCATGATGATTTCCTTTGAGCGGCGGCCCTGCCCGAGCGCATTCGCCTGCAGATGCGTGGTGTGATGGGGAGGTATCGAGAAAGGCGGATCGAGGGGCCGACTTGACGAGGCGGCGCGCGGAAGCGACCGGGGAACTTTTTGCATTGCAACACGAACAGCGCCGCGCGTCCAGATCGGCCCGGTGCCGGCACAGAACCAGTGTGTCGGGCGAAAGCGATCCGGACGCCAAGCGCCGGCAGTGGCCCTCTAGAACCGGTAGTCCTTGAATATGTTCCGCCGGACGCGATCGATCAGGTTGAGGTCGTCGATCGTCTTGCCCGCGGGAATGTCTGCCTTCCTGGCAAGATCATCGGCGTCGAGCGTGATCTCCCCCGCCTCCGGAGTCAGGCTGCCCGAGGCAAGGCGGAATCCGTCGAGCTCCGCCGTGTATTGCAGCTCATGGCCCTCGCCGCTGCCGGCGAGCTCGAAGACGACGGCAAACATGCCGGCTTCACCGAGCTGATAGCGCTGCCGGTATTCCTCGCCCGTGGCCGGATCGAACAGGCTGACGGTCAGTGTCGAGCCCACCCGCTCCTCGACCTTCACATGAAAGACGACGCTACGGCGTTCGGCCTGGGCGAGCAGGATGCCGGCCGGCAGTTTCAGGCCCAACGCCGTAAGGGAGGCATATTCGAGGCCGCCGCCCCGCCACATCGTGTCCGCCTCGGGAACCGGCCGGGGCGCGCCGGTCTTTGGCGGCGAATAGGGCGTGCCGGTCATGACCACGGCGATCGTCCCGAGCCCGACAGCAAAGGCCGAGGTGCGGCTTCTCGGCTGGAAGACCATGCAAAGCAGCGCTGCCAGCACGACGACGGTCAACAGGATGACGTGGGGTTCCAGCGTCGCATTGAAGGACTTGGCGGAAAGCCGCGTCAGCTTGGTGACGGCCGAGGCTTCGTCCTTCTGGGCGATGTCGGCGATCGCGGCGATGAATCCGCCGAGCGCCGCGCAGACATAGAGCAACACGGCGTTGACGCGGAAACGCGCCGGGGCGGGTTCGTGGACGTCGGGGCCGGAGTCGATCGCCATCAGTCGCACCATAGCTGAGGCTACAGCGCAGTGTCCTGCCAAGCCTTGAGGTTGTAAAGCCGATCGGACGTAACGTCAGTTCACGACTTCATGACCGCAAAGGGCTCTCCGGCTCCCTGAACGCCACAGCGATCCGGAGCGCTTGCCGGAATTGTCAGGCCTGGGCCAGCGCCTGATCGAGATCGGCGATGATGTCGGAGACCTCCTCGATACCGATCGACAGGCGGACGACGTCCGGTCCGGCGCCGGCGGCCGTTTTCTGGTCGTCGGCAAGCTGGCGGTGGGTGGTCGAAGCCGGATGGATCACGAGCGAGCGCGTGTCGCCGATATTGGCGAGATGCGAGAAGAGCTCCAGCGCCTCGACGAACTTCACGCCCGCCTCGTAGCCGCCCTTCAGGCCGAAGGTGAAGACGGCACCGGCCCCCTTCGGACAGTACTTCTGCATCCTGTCATGGCCGGGATCGTCGGCAAGGCCGGCATAGGAGACCCAGGCGACCTTGTCGTGAGCCTTGAGATGCTCGGCGACTTTCAGCGCGTTGTCCGAATGGCGCTGCATCCTCAGCGGCAGCGTCTCGATCCCGGTCAGGATCAGGAACGCGTTGAAGGGGGAGATCACCGGCCCGAGGTCCCGCATGCCGAGCACGCGGCAGGCGATGGCAAAGGCGAAGTTGCCGAAGGTCTCGTGCAGGACGATGCCGTTATACTCTGGCCGGGGCTCGGAAAGCATCGGGTAGCGATCATCGGCCGACCAGTCGAAGCTGCCGCCGTCGACGATCACGCCGCCCATGGAATTGCCATGGCCGCCCATGAACTTCGTCAGCGAATGGACGACGATGTCGGCGCCGTGCTCCAGCGGTTTGCAGAGATAAGGGGTCGCCATCGTGTTGTCGACGATCAGCGGCAGCTTGTGGCGATGGGCGACTTCGGCGATCGCCTCGATGTCGAGGATGACGCCGCCGGGATTGGCGATCGACTCGATGAAGATCGCCTTCGTCTTGTCGTTGATCTGAGCCTCGAAGCTCCCCGGATCGAAGGGATCGGCCCATTTCACGTTCCAGTCGAAGGATTTGAACGCGTGGCCGAACTGGTTGATCGAGCCGCCATAGAGCTTGCGCGACGCCACGAACTCCTCGCCGGGCCGCATCAGCGCCTGGAAGACCAGAAGCTGCGCCGCATGGCCGGATGCGGTGACGAGAGACGCCGTCCCGCCTTCGAGAGCCGCAACCCGTTCTTCCAGCACCGCCTGGGTGGGATTGGTGATGCGGGTGTAGATGTTGCCGAACTGCTGAAGGCCGAAAAGCGAGGCGGCATGATCCACGTCGTCGAAGACGAAGGAGGTCGTCTGATAGATCGGCGTCGCCCGCGCGCCTGTCGCCGGGTCCGGCTGCGCACCGGCGTGGATCGCCAGGGTCTCGAATTTCGGTCCGTCCATGTTCTGCTCCCTCGGTGAACTGCGGGACAAGAAAACTCCTTCCCCGCGCTTCTTAAAGTCGGGGTCCGCCTTATCATGGGAGCCGACCGGGCGGCGAGTGCTCGTCAACCCGTTTTTTGGCGGCGGGCGGAAGCCCCGCCGACGCGCAGGCAATTTCACCGAGGAGCCCCCATGCCGAGCATCGAAGGAAAGATCCGCTACGCAGTCGTCGGAGCCGGCTGGATTTCCCAGGGCGCCTTCATGCCGGGCGTCGGCCAGACCACGAATTCGCTGATGACGGCGATCGTTACCGGCGATCCCGAGAAACGCCATGCGCTCGGCGTGAAATATGGGCTGACCGCCTATTCGTATGAGGAATACGACAAGATGCTGGCCAGCGGCGAGGTGGATGCGGTCTATGTCGCGACGCCCAACGACCGGCACCGCGAATTCGCCGAACCGGCGCTGCAAGCCGGCATCCACGTCCTTCTGGAAAAGCCCATGGCGGCCAGTCTCGAAGATGCCGAGGCCATCGAAGCCGCGGCCAAGGCGTCCGGCGCCAAGCTGATGATCGCCTATCGCCTGCATTGCGAACCGGGCACGATCGCCATGATCGAGGCGGTCCGCAACGGCGAGATCGGCACCCCGCGCTACTTCACCTCGACCTTTTCCCAGATGGTCAAGATGAACAACCACCGCGCCAAGGGCGGCTACTGGGTCGGGCCGGTGCCGGACATGGGCGCCTACCCGATCAACGCGGTGCGTAACCTCTTCCAGGCCGAGCCGGTCGAGGTGATGGCGCTTGCCTCCAAGACCGATCGGGGTCTCGGCGCGGACGACACGGTGAGCGTCATCATGCGCTTTACCGAAGGCCGGCAGGCCAGCTTCACCCTGAGCTATTCGGCCACCGACATCGACCGGTTCCATCTCGTCGGCACGGACGGCCTCATCGAGGCAATGCCGGCTTTCGGCTTTGGCGAGGGGACGGCGATTTCCTACCGCGTGACAAAGGGGAGCGAGACCGAGGAACATCGCGCCCCGGTCGTCGACCAGTTCGGCGGCGAGACGGATTATTTTTCCGATTGCATCCTCAACGATCGCGATCCCGAGCCGAACGGCGAAGAAGGCGTTCTCGACATGCGGATCCTCGTGGCGATCGAGAAAGCCATCGAGACAGGCATGCCGCAGAAACTCGAGCCGATCTCGCGGCAACGCCGCATCGGGCCCGACCAGGAGCGCAAGCTCGAACTCGCCGCAGTCCCCGACTTCGTTAACGCCGACACGCCGGCCGGATAGGTCACCCGCCTAACCAACTGGGCCGGAACCAAAAAATCCCATCACTGTTGCGTTGGCAAAGCCTTGCGTCATCCGCGCGAAGGCGGCTTTCACACTTGCGATGGGAATTCTCATGTCAAATCCCCTCCTGCCGCTGTCGGTGGCGATCCTGATGGCCGCCGCCTCTCACCCCGCCACGGCTCAAATGGCTCAAACCGCGCCGGAGGCCGCGGAAGAAGCAATCGGCCCGACATCCATGGCGACCACGGGTGACGAGTTGCCGGCCCCCTCCGACGTCAAGACCGTGGCGGACTTCGTCGTTCTCGCGACGATGTCGAACAATTTCGAGATTCAGAGCAGCAATCTCGCCCTGCAGAAGGCGCAGAACCAGAACGTGACGGCGTTCGCCAAGCGCATGCTGGAGGATCATTCCAATGCTTCGATGGCGCTGAAACAGGCGGTCGAAGAATCCGAAGACGTCGATGCAGTTCCGACGGGCCTCACCGCCCATTACACGGAGATGGTGCGCAAGCTCGAAGCCGTGCCCGCCGAACAGTTCGACGCGCCCTATCTGGAAATGCAGGAGCAGGCCCACCGCACGGCCATCACCCTCTTCCAGACCTATTCCGAGAACGGCGAAGAGGGGCCGATCCAGCGCTTTGCGAGCGAGACGCTTCCGGTCCTGAAGCAGCATCTCGCCATGCTGGAAGACATGGAATGACCCGCACGCGCCGGCGAGTCGGCGCGGCCTTCCCGCCCGGAGGAACAAGACCTTCCACCGGGCATTCCCCGAACATTCAACGTTCCTGACCGAGGCGCCTGATGGCTTCATCCCTTGCCCGTGTCGGCCCGCTGGGCCGGCATCCGATCCATGCCTTTCTCATGTCCTTCCCCGTCGTCTGCTTCATCGTCACGATGGGCACCGACATCACCTATTGGCAGACCGGCAGTCTCTTCTGGCAGAGCATGTCAGCCTGGCTTCTCCTCGCCGGGCAGTTCATCGGGGCGCTCGCCGCGCTCGCCGGCCTGATCGACATCCTCGCACGGCCGGCGCTTCGGGCGCGAAAGATGATCTCGACCTATGTGATCGCGGTCATCGTGATGTTCGTTCTCGCCTTCCTCAACAGTCTCGTTCATGCCCGTGACGGCTGGACCGGCGTCGTCCCCGACGGCCTGATCCTGTCGCTCCTGACCCTCATTGCCGCTGTGGTCGTGGCGTGGGCCGGTCACAGCATCGACTACCGCCGCCATTCCGGAGAGATCATCTATGCCTAGTCGCCGCTCGTCCCTTTCGAAGGCCGCGCTGACCGGAGTGTGCATCCTTCCCCTGGCCCTTGCCGGTTGCGGCGACGGACAGGATTTCGACATTTCCGAGCAGATCGGCGCCGATCCGGTCCTGCCCGAGCCGACCAATGCCCTCATCCCCGCCATGAAGGTGGCGGAGGTGATCGGCTGGAGCGAAGGGCAGACGCCGACGGTGGCCGATGGCCTCACCGTCACGGCCTACGCCCAGAATCTCGGCAACCCCCGCACCGTTCACACGCTGCCCAATGGCGACGTCCTCGTCATCCAGTCCCGTGGCCCCTCGGGCGAGCCGGCGACGCGGCCGAAGGACCTCATTCGCGGCTGGATCATGGCGATGGCCCATGGTGGCGGCGGACCGCAGATCGAAAGCAATCGCATCACGCTCCTTCGCGACACGAACCGGGACGGCGAGGTCGACGAGCGGAGTGATCTGCTGACCGACCTCGATTCCCCGTTCGGCGTCGCCTGGATCGACGGCACGCTCTACGTCGCCGCCACGGATGCGATCCTCGCCTATCCCTATGAGCTGGGACAGAGCGAGATCACGGCCGAGCCGACCATCCTCACTCCCCTGCCCGGTGGTCCGATCAACCACCACTGGACCAAGGACCTCGCCCTCAGCCCGGATGGCCAATACCTCTACGCTTCGGTCGGCTCGAACTCGAACATCCTCGAAAACGGGCTCGAAGCTGAAAAGGGTCGCGCCGCGATCTGGCAGGTCGACCGCGAGACCGGCGCCTCCCGCGTCTTCGCCTCAGGTCTGCGCAATCCCAACGGGCTGACCTTTCATCCGGAAACGGAGACGCTCTGGACGGTCGTGAACGAGCGTGACGAACTTGGCCCCAATCTCGTGCCGGACTACATGACCTCTGTCGAGGAAGGTGCGTTCTATGGCTGGCCGTGGAGCTACTATGGCGACCATGTGGACGAGCGAGTCTACCCGCCCCGCCCGGACATGGTCGAGAAGGCGATCGCACCGGATTACGCGCTTTCCAGCCACGTCGCCGCGCTGGGCCTGACCTTCTCATATGATTCAGCCATGCCCAATGAGTTCGCCAATGGCGCCTTCATCGGCGAACACGGAAGCTGGAACCGCAACTTCTTCAACGGCTACAAGGTCATCTATGTGCCGTTCGAGAATGGCGAACCGGCCGGCAAGCCGACCGACGTCGTAACCGGCTTCATTAATGGCGATCAGGCGTATGGCCGTCCGGTGGGCGTCGGAATCGACGGTACAGGCGCGCTGCTGGTTGCCGACGATGCCGGCAACACGGTCTGGCGCGTCGCGCCTTCTGACGGTTCGACGACCGACGAGCCCATCGGCACGGACCGCGTCGCCGCCTCATCGAGCACCAGAGAGACGAATGCCAGCGGAGGTGCAGAACGGTCGAGCTTGAACGAATCGATTGGTGAAGAGTCGCAAAGCGCCACCGCGCCGGGTGTGGTCACGCCAGACGCCTCAAATGGTGACAGCGCGGCGGCGGGTGAATCGTCGTCGGGCGACGACGCCGATCAGAGCGCCTCGACCGATGAGGCTTCAACCGGCGGGCAGTCGCAGGCCGCTGGTAGGGAAACCTCATCGCCCGAACCGTCACAGACGACGATCGCGCCCGGCGTTCTGCCGGAAGGAACGGTCGATCCGGGTTCGTCGGAGTCACAGCAGCAATAGGTAACTGTCGAACGAGCTTGCCGGGCGGGGAAGCCAGACAAGCGCTCTCGCACTCGGCAGTAGATCTGATGCATACGCTTGAGTATGATTGCTCGCTGGCGGCCGCCATGCCTGCAAAGTCTGAAGTCGGGCTGACGTCTACCGCCCCTTCAGCCTCAGCGCATGAAGCGCCTCGTAGTCTTCCCGGCAGGCATCGGCGACAGCCTGATGTTCAGGCGAGAGCTCCGGAACCCGCCCCGGCGGGTCGGCGAAAGTCGTCGAATCGTTGACGCGGGCGTACCAGTGCGCGCCCCAGACCCCGTCCTCCGGATGCGGCCCCTTCTTCCAAGTCAGCATCGCTTCGGTCCAGGGAATGTCGAGTGCGCCGCAGAGCGCCGACAGAATGCCGGCCGGGTCGGCCAAGACGTCGTCCGCGTCGATGACCGGCGGTGTCCGACCCGTGCGCTTGGCCTCCGCCTCGAAATAACGGCGCATCCGGGCATAGCCCAGAAGCTCCGGCCGCCGCAGTTCGTTCTTCGCCGCATAGCTTGCCACCACCCGCTCCGGCCGGCGGATCAGGAAGGCATGGCGATGCTCCGGCATGTCCTCGATCGAGACCGGGCCGATCATGTGGTGCGGCATGTGCTTCTGGTACCAGATCGGCTTGTCGCCCGGCACCGGGCCGCGCATCGTCTCCAAGACGGAGTGCCAATCGCAATCGGCTGCCGCAATCGTCTCGTCGGCCATGGGCTGACGCTCGCCGCTCTCTTTCAGAAACGCACCGAAGAACGGCTCGTCCGAGACCGCCGTATCCGGGCGGGCGCCAAAGGAGCGCATCATCGCCGTCGAGATGTTGCGCGGACCCGACCACATGGCGATCCGGATGGTCATCGGAATTCCTCCAAAGGCGCTGAGACGGGCCTCAATCCATGCGCCGGGTGTTCAGCCCGAAGCTCTGATAGCCCTTGCCGAGCTTCGGCTTCTTCGACGAGAGCACCCGCGAATTCACGCCGTTCCAGCCGATCTCGCCGGAGAGCCGGCCATATTCGATTTTCGGGCAGCGATCCATGATCACGGTCATGCCGGCCGCCTCGGCCTTCGCCGCCGCCTCGTCATGGCGCACGGTGAGTTGCATCCAGATCACCCGGGGCAGCGGATCGAGGGACAAGGCCTCCTCGACGATGCCCGGCACCGCGTCGGAGCCACGGAACACGTCGACCATGTCGATCGGCTCCGGCACGCTCTTCAGATCGGCATAGACGGTCTGGCCGAGGATTTCCTTTCCCGCCAGACCTGGATTGATCGGGATGACCCGAAACCCCTTCGCCAGCATGTATTTCAGAACGAAATAGGACGGCCGGATCTCCTTGGCGCTGGCGCCCACCATGGCGACGGTCTTCACCTCGGACAGGATCTTGCGAATCGACGCGTCGGAATAGACGAGCGGCGCCGGGCTAGCGCTCGCTTCGGTCGAAGTCTGAACACTCATTCGTGGGTCCATTCGGGCTTGCGCTTGCCGAGAAAGGCGCCGATGCCTTCTTCTGCGTCCTTGGCCAGCATGTTGTCGACCATCACCCGCGCGGCATAGTCGTAGGCATCCGAGAGCCCCATCTCCGCCTGGGCGTAGAAGGCCTCCTTGCCGGTCTTGACGGTCATCGCCGATTTCGAAGCGATGGTGGTCGCGTATTTGCCGACGACCGTGCCGAGATATTCCGGCGGCACGACGCGGTTGACGAGGCCGAATTCGCGGGCCGAACGCGCGTCGATCGTCTCGCCGGTGAGCAGCATCTCCATCGCGTGCTTGCGCGAGAGATTGCGCGACAGCGCGACCATCGGCGTCGAGCAGAACAGGCCGATATTGACGCCCGGCGTACAGAACTGCGCCTCCTCCGAGGCGATGGCAAGATCGCATGAGGCGACAAGCTGGCAGCCGGCCGCCGTCGCCAGCCCGTTCACCTCGGCGATCACCGGGCAGCGATGGCGCACGATCGCCTGCATCACAGCCGCGCATCTGGTCATCGTCGTCTCGAAGAAGGCCCTCCCCCGATCGTCGTCGCTGCGGTGCGCCGTCAGTTCCTTCAGATCATGACCCGCGGAGAACAGCTTGCCGTTCGCGGCAAGCACGATGACCCGGCAATCCTTGTCTTCCGCAGCATCGGACAGCGCCGCCATCAGCGCATCCATCATCGCCAGCGAGAGCGCATTGGCCGGGGGACTGGACAGGGCGATCCGCGTGATGCCGGGCGCCTTCTGCACTTCAATGGGGTGGGTTTCCGACTGGGTACTCAGTTCAACGATTTCGGCCATGGGTTCTCCCAGCCCTCTGAAAATTCTTGCGGAGGACCGCCCGGAGCTGAGCCGATGCCGTCCGTGTCCCCGACGTTTCAACTTTTCCAAAACATAAGGCAGGATAGAACGATCCGCTATGCCCGACACGCCGGAAGGACGAATGCGAACCCTATGCAGCCCGTGATGTCGCTTGAGGACCTGCGCTCATTTCTCACTGAGGAATTTCCCCAAGTGATGGGACCGGAAGGTGGGTTCGTCGTTTCGTCGCTGGACCCCGGCGGCGCAACGATGCAGCTCGAGGCCACCGAACGACACCTGAGACCCGGAGGCACGGTCTCCGGTCCCAGCCTCTTCGCCTTGGCGGACGTCTCCGCCTATGTAGCGATCCTCGCCCATATCGGCCCCGTGGCACTCGCCGTCACCACGAACATGTCGATCAACTTCCTGCTCAAGCCGCCGCCCGGCCCCCTCCTCGCCAGAGCGTCGATCCTCAAGCTCGGTAAGCGGCTGGCCGTGGTCGAGGTCTCGGTCGCAGGCGAGAGCGATGGCGTCACCGTCTGTCACGCGGTGGCGACCTACTCAATTCCACCACGCTGACATCACCCGGAACCGCGAGGAGAGCGAAGAACCGAGCCCGGCAGCGAGGCGCTGGTCAAGGCAGGCTGTTCGCCCATCCCTCCTCAACGGTCCCGTGCCATAGACGTTGGCGCAACCGCTGCGGCCCTCCAGCGGCCAGACCGTCGGCTGACAGCCTGGCACGCTTAGGCGGCTCGGCTTTTTGCATGAAACGCGCCCGCCCTTCCCGTCTTTGACCCTCTATCAATGACAGGAGGATTTCATGAGCATCCACGAGATGATTTCAACGCACCCGCACGTTGCCGGGCACACCAACGATCCGCTGACCAAGGCCATCGCGGCCTGCTACGAATGTGCTGAGACCTGCACCAGTTGCGCCGACGCCTGCCTCGGCGAAAAGCCCGACATGCTGCCGAACCTGACCCAGTGCATTCGTCTCAACAGCGACTGCGCCGACATCTGCAACGCCGCCGGCCGGATCGCCACGCGTCGGACCGGATCCAACGAAGCGCTGATCAAATCCGTCCTGGCAGCCTGCGCCGAGGCCGCCCAGCGCTGCGGCGACGAATGCGGCAAGCATGCCGAAATGCATGAGCACTGCCGCATCTGCGCCGAAGCCTGCCGTCGCTGCGTCGCTGCCTGCAACGAAGCGGTCGGGACAATCTCGGCGTAAACGACTGCCGCCGAAGGCGACGGATACCCGGCCCTGCCGTGCTCAGTCGCCTTCGCCCCGAACCCGAAAAACACACGGTATTATGGTACCTCTATGCCGCAATCCCCTGTGTTGCAGGGGATGAAGACGAGACGAGCGCGACGCTTTTGCGTTGACAGCCCAACCGGTTCGCCTTAAGGAACCGCCCAGAAGAGCGGCCACCCGTTTTCGTGATGGCTGCCCTTTTTGTATGGCGGCCGCGCTTGGCTTGCCTCAAGAACGAAATCAACATCCAGGGGCAACCCATGAAGACCTTCTCGCAAAAGACCGAGACGGTGGAGAAGAAGTGGATTCTGATCGACGCCGAAGGGCTCGTCGTCGGCCGCCTCGCCTCGATCGTCGCGCTGCGCCTTCGCGGCAAGCACAAGGCCACCTTCACCCCGCATGTCGATGATGGCGACAACATCATCATCATCAATGCCGACAAGGTGGCGCTGACCGGCAAGAAATACTGGAACAAGACCTATTACTGGCACACCGGCTATGCCGGCGGCATCAAGGAGCGCAAGGCGCGCGACATTCTCGAAGGCCGATTCCCGGAGCGTGTCGTTGAGAAGGCCGTCGAGCGCATGCTGCCGCGTGGTCCGCTCGGCCGTCGCCAGTTGAAGAACCTGCGCGTCTATGCCGGTTCTGAGCATCCGCACCAGGCGCAGAACCCCGAAACGCTCGATGTCCGGGCGCTGAACTCCAAGAATGCGAGGGCCGCATAATGTCCCAGCTCTCTTCCCTCGAAGAACTCGGCTCCGCGAACGTCACGCCGGCGCCGCAGCAGCCGGACGCTCCGGTCCACGTCCAGAAGCTCGACCAGTACGGCCGCGCCTATGCCACCGGCAAGCGCAAGGACGCCGTCGCCCGCGTCTGGGTGAAGCCCGGCTCCGGCAAGATCACCGTCAACGACAAGGACTTCACCGCCTATTTCGCGCGGCCGGTCCTGCAGATGGTGCTGCGTCAGCCGATCGTCGCGACCAATCGCGACGGCCAGTTCGACATCGTCGCCACCGTTGTCGGCGGGGGCCTGTCCGGCCAGGCGGGCGCGGTGCGCCACGGCATCTCCAAGGCGCTGACCTATTACGAGCCGGGCCTGCGCTCGGTCCTCAAGAAGGGCGGCTTCCTGACCCGCGACTCGCGTACCGTCGAGCGTAAGAAGTACGGCAAGGCCAAGGCCCGCCGCTCCTTCCAGTTCTCCAAGCGCTAAGCGCTCCGGCGAACTCATCCGATACGAAACGATCCGAACCGCCGGGCGCCACGCTCGGCGGTTTTTCTTTGCGCATTTGCCCGCCTCCACATCCCGAGCAACGGAACGAAGCCCCGCGATCGCGGTTTTCCTCCTGACGACATCGAAGCCGTTTCCACCCAGAACGGGTGACGAAACGCGATGATTTCAAAGGGAATCCCGTGATGAGCAACGCTCCGGACAAATTCGACAATCAGCAGAACCGCGCCGACGAGCAGGACCGTGATCAGGACATGTCCTATCGCCAGAATGCGCCGAAGGCCCGCCCGAGCAACGACAACCCCTTCGACCGCCCCGGCAGCGTCGACCCCCAGGGCGGCGAGATCGAGCGCCGGCCCGCAGAGGCGATCGAAGAGGGCGAAGAGGCTGACGATCGGTAAGGGTCCGGGGGCATCGTATGGGTCGTCAGTTTACGGCACCATCGCTTCCGCAACGCCGCTTGATGGAAGTCCTGCATGAGCCGAAGCCTGCCGCTTCCTCGGACCTTTGGGCCTAGGATGACCAGAAGTGCAGGCGATCGATGGAAGCCGCAGAGTGGGAATGCTCTGCGGCTTCACGCATTTGTGGTGTCGGCCGACGCCGGGACCATGCGTGTCGGTTTTATCAATCTCGCATGTTGGTGAATTGGCGCCTTCGCTTTCCGGCTGTACCTTGACGTATCAGAAACTATCGATGGGCGGCCCGGGCGATGGTATCGAGATTGTCTCATGCGCTTTCGCTGGCATTGTCGATGGTGCTCATCCTCCCCGTCCTTGCGGTCGCGGACCCCGTGCAAGATGCACAGGACTACGTTGTCCAGCAGACGAAGGCCAAGAACAACGTTCTGGGCAAAGGCTGCAGCAGCCTCAGCACGAAGAACGGCAAGAATGTCTGTTTCCTGACGGATTTCCCGACCGTCGCGCTCGTCGGCAATTCCAATCTGCGCAAGGCGAACGACGTGTGGGAGGAATACGATACGCTGGTTCAGCTCGCGCAGTGGAATGTTGGGGTGGCCGCCGTCGGCTCGAAATTCATCAAGCCCTTGCCGTGCAGCGCCAGGGATTCAAAGTTCTCCTGCGGGGGTTCACGGAGCAGAAGCTCACGGGTCAGGAGATCTACTGGGCAGCCTATCAGCCGGATCTCATCGACGGCAAGACGGTCCGGCAATGTAATGACGTCACCTATCGCGCCAAGGTTGAGACCGCCTATTCTCACGTGACTGTGGCGGGCCGATCCACCCTGCACAGCTTCGTCCACGGCCATGATGAAAACTGGCGCGAGGAGATGTCCGGGGATGTGACCTCGATGGGGCAAGTCTTTGCAAAGTATCAGGCTGCCGTCATCGACCTTCAGGCCTTTGTCGCCGACGATGGAAACATGAGCGTGTTCGATGCCCAGGGTCTGAGCAAGGCCCTGGACTTCTATGTCTGCTGGGCCAACGTTCTGGTCATCTTCGGCGATCTGATCGCCGATGACGAGTAGCAGCCGCCGTGGTTTGTTCTATCCGCGGCTTTGC
This sequence comes from Jiella marina, assembly GCF_024359545.1. Taxonomy (GTDB): domain Bacteria; phylum Pseudomonadota; class Alphaproteobacteria; order Rhizobiales; family Rhizobiaceae; genus Jiella. The sequence goes on along the minus strand of NZ_JAKQZG010000003.1, from coordinate 219,887 downwards.
TTGGGCGCATAAGAAAGCCCCCTCGATTGAGCGCTCTCGCGATTTCAGAGCAGTCCCCGGGGCTGCATCACCAAACAAAGTGGACCGGGATCGACGATAATACATTGCCCCGTTGACGTTCATCGCTTTTCATCTCGCGCCGACCGATACTCTGAATTGCGACGGTGTACGTCGCTTCAGTCGCATGCCTTCGCATCGATGAGTGCATTCGCTCTGGATGGGAGCTGGACAATCTTCCGGTCTTATGGATGGCTCGCGGTTCCCTGCGACCAGAACGGAAGATGCCTCCATGCCCGTCGATCCCTCCGTTTTCGCCGGCTTCGTTCTGGCCTCCCTGATCCTCGTTGCCATTCCAGGGCCGACGGTCGCCATGGTCGTCGGCCAGGCGCTATCTCATGGGAGGACCGTGGCGATGGCGAGCGTGCTGGGGGTCGGCCTCGGCGATCTGATTGCGGCATCCCTGTCGCTTGCGGGGGTTGGCGCATTGCTCGCGGCTTCCGCGACCGCCTTCGCCGTCCTCAAATGGCTCGGCGCGGCCTATCTCGTGTATCTCGGCATCAAGCTCTGGCGTTCGCCGCCCAGCCCGACGAAGGTCTCCGCGGCCAAGGCAGGTGACAGGCGCCCGGCCCACATCTTTCGGGACGCCTTCCTGGTCACCCTGTTCAACCCGAAGGGCCTGGTCTTCTTTGCAGCCTTCGTTCCGCAGTTCGTCGTCGCCGACCTGCCCTATCTGCCTCAGGCGATCGTCTACGTCCTGACTTTCGTCTTGATCGGTATCGTCAATGCCGCCTTCTACGCCCGCCTTGCCACGAGTGCGCGCGCGCTCCTGACGAGGCCGCAGGCGCTGCGGATGGTTGGGCGTGCGGGTGGCGTCTTCCTGATCGGGGCTGGAATGGCGTCAGCCCTGGCACGTCGACCCGGCTGACGCCTCAAATGCGGCCTGTATGCATAAAAATCGCGCATACTGCACTTTTCATGTGCGAAAGCTGAGCCATTCTTTTCCTCACTTCACTTGAGAAACCCCCAGATCGCCGCACCAAGGCGGTTGGCATGGTCATTGCATTTGACGCGGCAGACAGTGTCGACAGTTGAAGAGCATCCCTTGCCGAACAAAGCAGCCGATCTGGAACTCGCCGCAGTCACCAAGGCCTATGGGGAAACCGTCGCGGTCGATCGCGTGTCCCTGAAGATCCCGGCCGGCACCTATTGCTGCCTGCTCGGCCCGTCGGGCTGCGGAAAATCCTCGACGCTCAGGATGATCGCCGGCCACGAATTCATCTCGGATGGCGACGTGGTGATCGGCGAATCCGTCGTCAACGATCTGCCGCCGGCCAAGCGTGGCACGGCGATGATGTTCCAGAACTATGCGCTGTTTCCCCATCTCAGCGTCCGCGAGAACGTCGCCTTTTCCCTGAAGATGGCCGGCGTCGACAAGGCAGAACGGCTGTCGCGCGCCGACGAGATGCTCGACCTCGTCGACATGGCGAAATATGGCGACCGGCTCCCGGCCCAGCTTTCCGGCGGCCAGCAGCAGCGTGTGGCGCTCGCCCGGGCGCTTGTCACTAACCCCACCGTGCTTCTTCTCGACGAGCCGCTTTCCGCACTCGATCCTTTCCTGCGCGTGCGCATGCGCGCCGAACTGAAGCGCTATCAGCGCGAGTTCGGCATCTCCTTCATCCACGTCACCCACAGCCAGGAAGAGGCGATGGCCCTCGCCGACATGGTGGTGGTGATGAATGACGGCCGCATCGAACAGGTCGGCAGTCCGCGTGAAGTCTTCAACGAACCGCGCACCGTCTTCGTCGCCAAGTTCATGGGCGGCCACAACGTCGTGCCGGACGGCGGCAAGAGCTATGCCGTCAGGGCCGACCGAATTCGCCTCGCCCGCGAAGCCAACGAGAACGTCAAGGGCGAAACGGCAGAAGTCACCGACGTCGAGTATCAGGGCATGACGGTACATGTCGCGCTCAAGCGCGGCGACGGCACCGAGCTCCTCGCTACCCTGTCCGAAAGCGATTTCGACCGCGCACCCGTCGCGGTCGGCGACCGGGTCGTCGTCCATTGGCAGCCCACCGACCGGCACGAACTCGCCGCCTGAGACATCACGGAGCGTCCGGCCGGGCGCAGGACTGCGCCGCAGCCCCCGGCAACGCTCCCTTCAAGTTCAACCCCAGCCGAAGAAACCACGGAGGACCAACATGACAGATTCCCGCATCAAGCCGGCCGGCGTGTCGCGCCGGACGATCCTGAAGGGATCGGCAGCCCTTGCGGGCGTGGCGGCGGCCGGGAAGCTCTCGGCCTTTCCGACGCCCGCGATCGCCCAGGAGCCGGTGACGCTGCGCTACCTCTCCACCGCCGTGAACCAGTCCCCGGCCATCGCCGAAAAGGCAGGCGAGGAACTCGGCATCAACATCGAATACATCGCGGTCACGACCGACGACGTCGCCAAGCGCGTGATCACCCAGCCGAACTCCTTCGATCTGGTGGACACGGAATACTTCGCCCTGCCGAAGCTCCTGCCGTCCGGCAACATCATGGGTCTCGACGCCTCGAAGATCAAACTCTCCGACAAGATCGCGTCCGTCATCCGCAACGGCACGGTCGACGGCAAGAAGGTCGGCCTCGACGGCACCGCGCCCTCCGAGGTGCTCTATCTGCCGGCCGAGCAGGCGACGGAGTTCGCCGGCGAGGAGACCGGCTTCCTCACCCTGATCCCGACCACCTACAACGCCGACACTCTGGGCATCCGCCCGGACCTGATCGACGGCGAGGTGTCGAGCTGGGCCTCCCTCCTCGACCCGAAATTCGCCGGCAAGGCCGCGATCCTCAACATCCCGTCGATCGGCATCATGGACGCCGCCATGGCGATCGAGGCGCGCGGCGACATGACATATGGCGACAAGGGCAACATGACCCGCGAGGAGATCGACGCCACGATCGCCGCGCTGATTGAAGCCAAGAACAACGGCCAGTTCCGTGCCTTCTGGACCGACTTCAACGAGAGCGTCAATCTGATGGCCTCCGGCGAGGTCGTGATCCAGTCCATGTGGTCGCCGGCCGTCACCGCCGTGCGCACGCAGGGCATTCCCTGCAAGTACCAACCGCTGAAGGAAGGCTATCGCGCCTGGGCTTCCGGCTTCGGCCTGCCGGTGACCATCGCCGACCGAGAAAAGGACGCGGCCTACGAGTTCATCAACTGGTTCCTCTCCGGCTGGGCCGGCGCGCATCTGGCCAAGCAGGGCTACTACCCGGCCGTGCTCGAGACCACCAAGGAAGCCATGGAACCCTATGAATGGGCCTACTGGTTCGAGGGCCAGCCGGCGGAACAGGACATCCACGCGCCCGACGGCAAGCTCCTAGAAGAGGCCGGCGCCGTTCGCGATGGCGGCTCCTACGACGAGCGCATGGGCGCCGTCGCCTGCTGGAACGCCGTCATGGACGAGAACATCTACATGATCCGCAAGTGGAACGAGTTCATTGCCGCCTGAGGTCATGACCGACACGATGGACGCTCCCGCACGAACGGGGGCGTCCAACGCCGAAAAGGGTGCGTCGCGCGCGACGGACAAGCAGCGCACGAGTTGGACCGCCTGGTGGGTCGCCTATGCCCAGGCGGCGCCGATGGCGCTCGTCTTCCTCCTGTTCTTCATCCTGCCGCTGCTCGCGACCTTCGTCGTCTCGTTCTGGAACTACACCGAATATTCGATCGAGCCGGCCTTCGTCACGACGAACTACCAGGACGTCTTCTATGGCTGCGTCGCCAGGCTGCCCGGCCTCTGCACGACCTTCGCGACCTATCTCTCGACCCTGAAATTCGTGGCCATCGTCTGGGCGGCGACGCTCGCGATCGGCTTCACCATCGCCTATTTCCTGGCCTTCCATGTGCGCACCTTGCCCATGCAGATCGCGCTGTTCATGGTCTGCACGATCCCGTTCTGGACCTCGAACGTGATCCGCATGATCTCGTGGATCCCGCTTCTCGGCCGCAACGGCCTCGTCAACGAGATCCTGCTCTCCGTCGGCCTGATCTCTTCGCCCCTCGAATGGCTGCTCTATTCGGACTTCGCCGTCGCGCTCGCGCTCGTCCATCTCTACACGCTCTTCATGGTGGTCCCGATCTTCAACTCGATGATGCGCATCGACCGCTCGCTCATCGAAGCCGCCTATGATGGCGGCGCCTCGGGCTGGCAGACGCTGACCAACGTCATCATTCCGCTGGTGAAGCCCGGCATTCTCATCGGCTCGATCTTTGTCGTCACCATCGTCACCGGCGACTATCTGACCATCGGCATCATGGGCGGCCAGCAGATCGCCTCGGTCGGCAAGGTCATCCAGACCCAGATCAACTTCCTGCAGTTCCCGATCGCGGCCGCCAACGCGATCGTGCTTCTCGCCGTGGTGCTCCTCACCATCTGGGGCATGCTGCGGCTGGTCGACATCCGCAAGGAGCTTTGAGGATGGCCGCCAAGACCGTCGCCCGCGAGGAGAAACGCCCGCGCTCCTTCTATGCGCTGGCCCTCTTCTTCGCGCTCTTCGTCGTCTTTCTCTACGGACCGGTCGTCACGATCCTGACCCTGTCGTTCCAGGGCCCGTCGGGCGGGCTGACCTTCCCGATGAACGGCTTCTCCTTCTACTGGTTCGAGCGTCTCTGGGGCGGCGGCGGCACCGTCGATATCGGCACCGCCTTCCGCCGCTCCTTCGCGCTCGGACTGACGGTGATGGTGCTGACGGTCGTCATCTCGGTGTCGGCCGGGCTCGCCTTCCGCAAGAAGTTCTTCGGCTCGACTGCACTCTTCTACGTCGCCATCGCCAGCCTCATCGTGCCGTCGATCGTCGTTTCGCTCGGCATCGCCCTGGAGTTCCGCATCGTCGACGACGTCTTGCGGCCGGCGCTGGCCTCGATCGGCCTCGTCTCGCCGCGCGGCAACTCGCTCGGCCTGTTTACTTCCGGCCTCGGCGCCCATCTCTCCTGGACGCTGCCCTTCGGCCTGTTGATCATGTTCGCGGTCTTCAACCGGCTCGACAAGAGCTATGAGGAGGCCGCGCGCGACCTCGGCGCCTCCAACTGGCAGAGCTTTCGGTATGTGATCCTGCCGATGATCGCGCCGTTCCTGATCGGCATCGCGCTTTTCGGCTTCACCCTCTCCTGGGACGAGATCGCACGCTCCAGCCAGACCATGGGCTCGACCAACACCCTGCCCCTCGAACTCGCCGCGCTGACGACGACGGTGACGACCCCGGAGATCTACGCGCTCGGAACCTCCGTGACCGCGGTTTCGTTCACGGTGATCTTCGGGACGCTCGCCGCGTTTTTCCTTTTGCAGCGCCGGCGGCGCCGCCGCGCCATGACGGAGGACTGAGATCCGCTGATGCGGCTATCGATCGTCAACCCGAACTCGACCCGTTCCATGACGGACGCGATCGCGCTCGCCGCCCGTCAGGCCGCCGCGCGCGGGACGGAAATCCTCGCCTATCAGAACGATGCCGGTCCGGTCTCCATCGAAGGCCATGTGGACGGAGTGCTTGCCGTGCCGGGCCTCCTCCACGCGCTTTCGATCGCCGAGCGCGACGGCGCGGATGCACACATCATCGCCTGTTTCGACGACACGGGCCTCGAAGCCGCCCGATCGGTACTCACCGGGCCGGTCATCGGCATCGGCGAGGCCGCCGCCCGGATGGCGAGCCTCGTCGCACGGCGCTTCGGCGTGATCACGACGCTCGCTGTCTCGGTGCCGATCCTCGAAGACAATCTCGTGCGCGCCGGGCTCGCCTCCCTGTGCACCGGCGTGCGCGCCTCGGAACTTCCCGTGCTCGCGCTCGAAGACGACCCCAAGGCGGCGGACGCCAGGATTTCAGACGAGATCGCAAAGGCCATTTCCGAAGACGGAGCCGAGGCGATCGTTCTCGGCTGCGCCGGCATGGCCGCCTTCGCGGAACGCCTCTCGGAGCGGCACGGCGTCCCCGTCGTCGAGGGCGTCTCGGCCGCGGTGAAGCTCATGGAAGGCGCGGTCTCTCTGGGCCTGAAGACATCGAAGCGCGGGGGCTACGCCCGACCCCGCCCGAAGGAACGCGGCTTCGCCGAGCCCGAAAGCGCGCCGATCGCGGAAGCGGGCTCGTGACCATGGCGCCGGCTCCCGAAGGCAAGTTGGCCATCCGGCCGATGTCGCCTGAAGAGATGGAGATTGCCGTCGAATGGGCGGCGGAGGAAGGCTGGAATCCCGGGCTGGAGGACGCAAAGGCATTTCGCGCCGCCGACCCGGACGGTTTTCTGATGGCGCTTCTGGACGGTGAGCCTGCGGCCTCGATCTCGGTGGTCGCCTATGGCGAGCACCAGGGCTTTCTCGGCTTTTACATCGTGAGGCCCGGGCTGCGCGGTCGGGGGATCGGCTGGGCGCTCTGGCAGGCCGGCATCGCCCGGCTTGGCGACCGCTCCATTGGGCTCGATGGCGTCGTCGACCAGCAGGCGAACTACGCCAAATCCGGCTTCGTATTCCAGCATCGAAACATCCGCTATCAGGGCGCGCTGACGACAAAAGCCGAGCTTTCAGGGCCCGGCCGCCCGATCACGGACGACGACTTCGATGCGCTGGCACGATTCGATGCCGCGCATTTCGGGGTGGACCGCACGACCTTCCTTCGCACCTGGCTGTCCGCCGAAGGTCATGTCGCGAAGATCGTCGACGGGCCTGACGGCGCCCCGAAGGGTTACGGGGTCATCCGCCCCTGTCGCGTGGGCTTCAAGATCGGACCGCTCTTTGCCGACACCCCGGAATCGGCCGCAGACCTTTTCGCCGCGTTGATCCGCGCAGTCCCGCCGGGCGAGTCCGTCACCCTCGACGTGCCGGAGCCGAACGCTGCCGCGATCGATCTCGCCACGCGAAACGGCCTGTCGCCGGTTTTCGAAACCGCCCGCATGGTTCGCGGCACACCTCCCCATTTGCCGCTCGATCGGATATTCGGCGTGACGAGCTTCGAACTCGGCTGAACGGGCGGCTTGCGCGATGTTCGACTTCATCCTTCGCAACGCCCGGATCGACGGGCGCGACCGCCCCGTCGACATCGGCGTCAGGGAGGGATCAGTCGCCGCCATCGAAGGGGCGCTTCCCGAAGGACCCCCAGATCGTTCGGCCGAAGGCCGCTTCGTCTGCACCGGCCTTGTCGAAACTCATATCCATCTCGACAAGGCCGGCATCCTCGACCGCTGCCCGATTTGCGAAGGCACGCTGAAGGAAGCGGTGACGCTGACCGCCGCCGCCAAGGCGGATTTCGGCGAGGAGGACGTATATCGCCGCGCCGAATCCGTTCTTCGCCAGGCGATCGTCAACGGCACGATGGTCATGCGCAGCTTTGTCGAGACCGATCCCCGCGTGGACCTGCGGTCCTTCGACGCCCTCCTCCAGTTGAAGCGCGACTATGCCGCGTCGATGGACCTCGATCTCTGCGCCTTCGCCCAGGAAGGTCTGACGCAGGAGATGGCGACTTGCGATCTGCTGGTGTCGGCCCTCGAAAAGGGCGCCACCAGTGTCGGCGGCTGCCCCTACACCGATCCCGATCCGGTTCGCCACATCGCTCTCATCCTCGATCTTGCCGAACGCTTCGGCGTGCCGGCTGACTTCCATATCGACTTCGACCTCGATCCCGAAAACTCCGACCTGCCAGCCCTGATCAAGGCAGTCGAAGCGCGCGGACTGCAAGGCCGCGTCAGCGTCGGCCACGCCACCAAGCTCTCCGCCATGAGGCCGGATCGGTTCGGCGAACTCGCCGATCGCCTGGCTGCGGCCGGCATCGGCGTCGTCGTCCTGCCAGCGACCGACCTCTATCTGAACGGCCGCGACGCAGATCATCTCGTGCCGCGCGGCGTGACGCGGGCCCACTTCCTCGCGAAGAAGGGCGTACGCACGGCGCTCGCCACGAACAATGTCCTCAACCCTTTCACGCCCTATGGCGACGCTTCGCTGATCCGGATGGCCAATCTCTACGCCAATGTCGCGCAACTAGGATCGGACGCAGATCTGGAACTTGCCTTCGCAATGATCTCAGACGGCGCAGCAGCGGTTTTGGGACGAGAACGGCTGTCGGCGCCCGAGGTCGGACAGCCAGCCGATCTGCTGATCCTCGATGCCGAAAACGCAATCGACGCCGTTCGCCGCATTGCCACGCCGATCGCGGGCTACAAACGCAGCGTGCAGACCTTCGAAAGACCGCTGCCGTCCATCCTGGGCAACGTCCAGACACGTTCAGAGTAACGCCAGTCCCACCTTGCGGCGCGTTCCCTCGTGGCACATGTCATGCGACGGGCCGCGCACGCGAGAATGCCGTGCTCAGTGGGCGAACATGCTCCCCGCCAGCCGCACCAGCGAAACATCGCTGCCGCGCGGGCCAATCAGCGACACGCCATATGGCGCCCCGCCCACCTTTCCGGCCGGCATGACCAACTGCGGCAGGCCGGCAAGACCTGCGACGGAAAGCAGCTTCATCGCATCGTGCCGGAACGCCTCGAGCACGGCCGGTGGCGCATCGCGATGGAACGGCGCGTCATGGACCGGCGGCACCAGCAGCACGCCATCGGTGCCAAGGAGTGCGTTCATCGCCGCGCGAAACGGTCCGCGCACCGCGTTGCCGGCCGCCTCGTCTGCCTCTGTGAGTCTCGCGGCAAAGGCCGCCCGATCCGCGATCCCGCCGAGCAGCGGCATGCCGGAGGCCTGAATGAAGGGCACGACCGTCCGCTTCGCCTCATGGGACTGGAGGATCCGGAAGGTCTCATAGAGCCGGTCTGAACCGCCGACCGGATAGACGGTCACATCCTGCGTCTCGATCCCCTCGCAAGCCGCCTCGTAGACCGCCCGCTGCTCCGCGCCCAGCCGCGCAATCATGTCGACCGGCCGAAGGAATCGAACGGATGTCGGCAAAGGCGTCCGATCCTCCCCGACCAGCACGGAAGCGCTCTTCAGCAGCGTCTCGGGGTCGCGGGTGAGGATCCCGCAGGTGTCGAGACTCGGCGCCAGCGGCATGCAGCGTTCGAGCGACACGCGGCCATGGGTCGGCCGGATTCCCCACAGGCCGCAGAAGCTCGCCGGCGCGCGGATCGAGCCGCCGGTATCGCTGCCGATGCCGATATCGATCAGACCCGCCGCGACTGCGGCCGCCGAACCGGAGGACGAACCACCGGGAATGCGGTCCGGCGCGGCACTATTGATCGGCGTGCCGAAATGCGCGTTCAACCCATAGAGCGACCAGGCTAGCTCGTCCGTATGGGTCTTGCCGACGAAGCGGGCGCCGGCGTCGAGGAGCAGCTGAACCGCCGGTGCGGTCTCGTACGCGACCTCGCTCTGTGCCAACCAGAGCGGACAGCCGCAGCCGGTGCGGTATCCCTTGACGTCGAAGAGGTCCTTGATGCCGAGGGTCAGGCCGGCGAGCGGGCCGTCGGCCGCACTCTCCACCTCGACCGGCGGATAGGGCAGGAAGGCATTCACCGGGTCCTTCGGAAGAAGCATGGATCGGACCCTTTCAGATCACTCGGCCATCGCCGCGCCGCCGCAGCCAAACGTTTCTGCCCACCGAGCGGCGGCGAACTCAGTGGGCCGGCAGAGCGCGCTCCACCAGCCGCACCCAGTAACTCGCCCCATAAACCAGCGCTTCGTCGGAGAAGTCGTAGGTGGCAGTGTGCAGGCCGGAACTGTCACCATTGCCGACAAACACGTAGGCGCCCGGCTTCTCTTCCAGCATATAGGAGAAATCCTCGCCCGCCATCAGCGGGGGCGCGTTCGGATCGACCTTCGCAGCGCCGACGATCTCTGCCGCAACTTCGGCGCAGAAATCGCTTTCGGCCGGATCGTTGACGGTAATCGGATAGTTGCGGTCGTATTCGACCACAGCGTCGAGATCATGGACGGCGGCGATGCCGGCCGAGATCTCGCGAATGCGGCGCTCGGCGAGATCCCGCATCTCGCGATCGAGCGCCCGCACCGTGCCGGAGACTTCCGCCGTCTCCGGAATGACGTTGTGGGCATATCCGGCGTGGAACTGCGTGACGGAGACGACCAGCGACTTGAGCGGGTCGGTGTTGCGCGAAACGATCGGCTGCAGCGCCTGAACGAGGGCCGCGCCGGCAACGATGGGATCGGCCGAACGGTGCGGCAGGGCGGCATGACTGCCCCGCCCCTTGAGCTTGATGACGAACTCGTCGGTCGAGGCCATGATCGATCCGTGGCGCATCCCGAAGCAGCCGACGGGAAGTCCAGGCAGATTGTGCATGCCGTAGACCTTTGCGATCGGCAGGCGCTCGAAGAGACCGTCGTCGATCATCGCCTTGCCGCCGCCGCCGCCCTCTTCCGCCGGCTGGAAGATCAGCGCGACGGTGCCGGAAAATCCCCGGGTCTCGGCCAGGCTCCTCGCCGCGCCCAGCAGCATCGTCGTGTGCCCGTCATGGCCGCAGGCATGCATCATCCCCGAGCGCTTCGAGGCATAGGGCAGACCGGTCTCCTCCAGGATCGGCAGGGCGTCCATGTCAGCCCGGAGCCCGATCATCCGTCCGCCCGCGCCATCGCGGCCGTGGATCAGACCGACCACCCCCGTCCGTCCGAGCCCGGTGATCACCTCGTCGCAACCAAAGCTTTCGAGCCTTTCGGTAACGAAGGCCGCCGTATCCTCGCAGTCGTAGAGAAGCTCGGGTTCGGCGTGCAGCGCGTGCCGCCACGCCTCGAGTTCGGGCCGCAGTGCAGCGATCCGGTTACTGACAGGCATCCTCGTCCCCGTATAATTCTTGCCAAAACTGTTGCGCGACTTCGCAGAGATATGTTGTCCCGTCACCTTGCCCGCGCCAGGAGGAAACTGCGATCGATGCTTTCGCCCCGCTGGTCCCGCGAAGTCCGCTCGCCGAGGGGAACGTCACGATCCGTCCCGGCGTTGGCGTTGACCGCCTCGAACCTATCGCGCAAAACCGAGGCGGCATCATATGCATTTCTTCTGGCTGACAAGATGCTGCAATGCGACATGACGGCGAGTGATATGTCAACAAGCAACGCCGGAGCCATTCTGCTGCGAATTGCCATGACAGCAAATAGGAGCGAGCATAGCGTGACGAAGCCCCGATCGCGGTTCAAGACCGCCCTTGCGGCCATGCTCTTCGCCCTGGCGGCGATGTCCGGCCTTGTCGCCACACCGGCACTGGCTCAGGAGGCAGCCCAGACGGAGGAGGCGGCTCCGGCCGAGCAGGCGGACCAGATCGCAGAGCCATCCGGCACCGACGCGGAGGCTCCGGCGGAGCCAGAAACGCCGGTCGACCATCCCCTCGCGACCATCGTCGTCGACGTCGAGACCGGGAAGGTCCTTTCCCGGCAGAATGCCACCGAGCGCCGCTATCCGGCCTCCACGACCAAGCTGATGACCGCCTATCTCGCGCTGAAGGCGCTACGGGCAGAAACGGTTGCGCTCGATTCGCCGGTGATCGTGACCCGGCAGGCCGCCGACGAACCGCCGAGCAAGATGGATTACAAGCCCGGCTCCGTCATCCGCCTCGACAATGCGCTGAGGATGATGCTGGTGAAGTCCGCCAACGACGTTGCGGTTGCCATCGGGCAATCGCTCGCTGGCGGCTCGCTCGGCGATTTCGTGGACATGATGAATGCCGAGGCGAAGCGGCTCGGCATGGAAGACACGCGTTTCATCAATCCGAACGGGCTTCCCGGAGAAGGCCAGTACTCCACGGCCAAGGATCTGGCGATCCTCGGCATGACGATCCGGCGGGAATTCCCCGCCTTCAGCGAGTTCTTCGGCACGGAAGCGATTTCCAACGGCAAATCGCTCATGAAGAACGGCAACAAGCTGCTCGGCCGGTTTGACGGCGCCGATGGCATGAAGACCGGCTATATCTGCGCATCCGGCTTCAACCTCGTCTCCTCCGCCACCCGCGACGGACGAACGCTCATCGCCGTCGTTCTCGGCGCCAACGGAACGATCGAACGCGAGCGCAATTCGGCCGAAATCCTTCAGGCTGGCTTCCAGGCCGATCTCGACGAAGTTACCGAAACGGTCACCGATCTTCCCACCTCCTCCGGCGCACCGCTCGACACCTCCGACTACATCTGTTCGCAGGAGGGGCGAACCGAGCGGGCCAACGACCGGGTCGCGGAAAAGGAGCGGGAGGAGGTCTTCGGCTCCCCCTATCTCACCGAATTGAACCGGGCGCCGGTGACCGTGAATGTCGGCCTTGGTGGTGCGGCGGGCAATGACGAGGTCGCGCCGGGCGTCTCGATCATCGCCAATTACGGCATTCCGATCCCGACCCCGCGTCCGACGCCCCCGCCTGCGAACGACAATCTCGCCGCAGGTGAAGACGCAACGGACCCCGCTGCAGAGGACACGGCCGAACCGGCTGCAACTGACACCGCCCCGGCCGAACCCGCGGCTGACGGCTCGCAGCCAGCCGAGCCGGCAAACGAAGAAAGCCGTCTCGGTCCGTCAACAACCGGTCGCGGAGACGTGGCCGCAGCGGCGAACGCCTATTCCGGCGGGGATCGAGACACCGCGTTTCCGCGCGGGATCGAAAGCCCCCTTGCCCGCAAGGGGCCGCGTCTCGATATCGACTTCAAGCTGAGGACGAGCCATGCCGCGGGCGACGCGCGGCAAGGCGCAGCGAACTGAACAAGCACCCGCAAACGGGGAACCCGATGCAACGACCGCCCATCCGCCTGACCCTCCTCACGGGCTTTCTCGGCGCGGGAAAGACGACGTTGCTCAATCGTTTCCTCAAGGATCCCGCACTCAGCAACACCGCCGTCGTCGTCAATGAGTTCGGCGAGGCGGCGATCGATCCGCTGCTGATCGAGGCGGTCTCCAGCGATGGCGTCATCTCGCTGTCGGACGGGTGTCTGTGCTGCACGGTGCGCGGCGAGCTGGTGCAGACGCTCGTCGATCTCGCGGTTGCGCCACGCCCGGAGGGCGCCGGAGCGCTCGAACGCGTCGTGGTCGAGACGACGGGGCTGGCCGACCCTGGCCCGATCCTCGCCGCGATGATGTCGCACCCGGCGCTTCTCGAAGCCTATGCGCTCGACGGCGTCGTGACGGTCGTCGACGCGATGAACGGTGCTGCGACCCTGGATGCCCAGAGCGACAGCCGGCGCCAGGTGGCCGTCGCCGATCGTCTCATCGTGACGAAGAGCGACCTCGCCGACCGCGAGGCCGTCGCCACCACTCGGGCGGCGATCCGCGCGGTCAATCCGCGAGCGCCCATTCTCGACGCGATCGAGATCACCTCCGCCAAGGACGCGCTCATCGGCTGCGGCGTGTCGGACGCACTGTCCCGCACTGATGACATTGCTGCATGGCTGGGAACAGAGACAAGGCCCACAATCGAGCCGGACTCAGCCCCGGAGTCGGGCGGCGATCATGCCCACGGCCACGACCATCGCCACCATGAGCACGCCCATTCCGCGCATGGCCACCATCGGCATGACGGCATCCGGTCCTTTTCGCTGGAGACCGCGACACCAATCGCCTTCGACGCGGTCTCAGGCTTTCTCGACCTTCTCACCCAGACGGCAGGTCCCCGCATCCTGCGCATGAAAGGCGTTGTTCTGCTGCGCGAGGACCCGGCGCGGCCCCTCGTCCTGCACGGCGTCCAGGGATATCTGCATCCGCCGGCACAGCTGCCCGCCTGGCCGGGACGTTCAGAGCCCGGAACCCGCATCGTCCTCATCGGCCAGGGCCTGGACGAACGCTATGTTCGCGATCTCTTTGCGGCCTTCACGGGCGGGGCGAGGCCCGATGCGCCCGACCGCAGCGCTCTCGAAGACAATCCGCTCGCCGTTCCCGGGATGCGCTTTGGCTGACCGCGGGCGGCTTGAGCCCGTCGCGCTCCCTACAGACCATCGGCCGTTTTGACCATCACGACGAAACGTTTCGCGGTTCCCTGGGTCTCCTCGGCCTCCAGAGCATGCCCCTCTTCCCGGCAGAGATGGGGGATGTCGATCGCCGCGAGCGGATCATCGCAGAGAACCGCGACCCGCTCGCCGGCCGCAAGATCGGCGAGGCAGCGGCGGGTGCGCAGCGCCGGCAGCGGGCAGCGCAGCCCTCGAAGATCCAGTTCACGCATCAGACGTCCCATGCATTGTTCGGCGCCGTGTCATTCCTATTTCCAGTCCGCCCTCTGATCACACGTCCTGCCGGTTCGGCGCCATGGGCCGAACGGATTTCAAACGACTTTCGAAAGGCCGCGTCATGTCGTCTTACGCTCCTGATCCCCAGACGATCGTCGAATTCTGGCGCGAGGCCGGGCCGAAGCGCTGGTTCGAGAAGGACGAGGCCTTTGACGCGACGATCCGGCGGCGTTTCGGCGACATCTATGAAATGGCGGCACGCGGCGACCTGGAAGGCTGGGCGCGGGAGGCGAATGGCGCACTGGCCCTTGTCATCGTTCTGGATCAGTTTCCCCGCAACATGTTCCGCGACTCGCCTCTCGCCTTTGCGACCGACGACAAGGCGCTGGAGATAGGCAAAATGGCGCTCGCTCGCGGTGATCACGAGACCGTGGCCGAAGACGTCAACCAGTTCCTCGCCATGCCGCTCATGCATTCCGAAACGCTTGCCGACCAGGATGAGTGCGTGGAATGGATGAAGCAGATCGGCGACGCAGAAAACGTCAAATTCGCCGAGGATCATCGCGACATCATTGCCCGCTTCGGGCGGTTTCCCCACCGCAATGCCGTTCTGGGCCGCGACACCACCGCCGAGGAGCAGGCCTTTCTCGACGAAGGCGGGTTCTCGGGCTGAGCGGGTGGATCAGCCGATCCCGAGGGCCTCGACCAATTGGGCCGGTGCGATCGGCTTGATCAAGATCGTGTGAGGGTGATCGGCGTTGATCCGCCGGATCGTCTGGGGCTCGCTCGATCCGGTCACATAGACGATCTTGATGTCAGGCGTGTGCCGGTAAACGTCGGTGGCGATGTCGACCCCGTCCCGCGGGCCGCCCAGCCGAACGTCCATCAACACGAATTCCGGTCTTGTCTCCAGGATGAGATCGAGCGCGTCTTCCGCGCGATGCGCCATGCCGACGACAGTTCCATTGTGGTCTTCGCACACGTCGCAGAGATACGAGGCGATCAGGACATCGTCGTCGACGATCACGATACGTTTTCCTGCAGACATCTAGCGGGCTTCCTGCAGAAGAGATCGTGGAAAGCGAATCATGATTTTCGTCCCCCCTTTCTCCTGAATTTGTACGCTCCCTCGCAACTGCTTGACAAGGCTACTGATCAGGCGGCTACCCGTGCCACCTTGCCGCGGATCCGGTGGCCACGCCGTCCCCATGCCGATTCCGTCGTCCTCGACCACAAGATGCCGGAATTCCGGATCTTCGGCATCCTCGGTGAGTGACACCCGAATCTGTCCGGTCTCCCGCCCCTGAAAAGCATGCTTCGCCGCATTGGAGACGATCTCGTTGACGAGCAGTCCGATTGTCGTCGCCGTCGAAAGAGAGGCCTCGTCAGCGCTCGCCTCGACGGTGATCGTGACCTTTCGGCCGTCCAGGTCGCCGGCCTTCGCAATCGTCTCGACCAGGGTTTCGAGAAAGGCGGCGAGCTGGACGGTCGAGAGGTTTTCGCGCTTGAGCAGCAATTGATGCACGAGACCGATGGCGCGGACCCGGCTGCTCATGGCGTCGAAGGAATCGCGCACACTCACGTCCTTGTGTTTGCGAGCCTCGGTCCACAACAGCGCATCCATCTGCTGCAGATTGTTCTTCACGCGGTGGTAGACCTCGCGGATGAGGACGTTCTTGTCGGAATTGGCCGCCTCGAGTTCCGCGATGAACTGCTTCAGGCGAAGCTCGTTGCGGTTCTGGACCCTGGCCGTCGCCAGCAATGCCGCGAGGCCGCCAGCCATCATCATCACCGCCAGAAAGGCGACGCGAAAATCCTCGTCGAACCAGCCGGCACGCGATCCTGCCAACGCCAGAACGGCGACGCAGAGCGGCCCGAAGATCAGAATGGGAAATAGACGCCGCGCGCCCTTGCTGCCGGCCCCACTGCCGAAGAAAAGCCAGATCCATCCGCGATCCTCGGCGAGGAGCATGAGGCCGATGAAAAGCAGAACGGCGAGAACCGCCGTCTGCAGCGACATCGCGGCAAAGAAGTCAACGTCGCGGAGGGCGGTCGGCTGGACCAGATAGCTTGCCAGCGCGACGGACCCGATGGCGAGCCCTGACGTAACCAAGGGGGTAAATGCCTTTTGAAGCCGATCCGAGGATGAGCTTCGCACCCCGAGTGCTGCGATCGCGCAGAAGAAACAGGCTGCCGTCGCGGGCGAGAGATAGCCTGACGGACGCTCTCCCGTGCTGAAGGAGAGGCTCAGGAGGAGGCCATCCAACGGACTGCCGGCGCTGCCGCCGGCGAACGAAGCCAGAACCACCAGGACGACCACGCCAGAAACGATCCCGATCGCAATCGCACCCCGGCCCCTCCTCATGTCCATGCACAGCAGGTCCAGGATCGCGATGGCGGCAGAGAGGAGGAAAAACCCGATCGCCGTCGAGGGAGTCATGCGCGCGCCACCGATCGAGGCACCGGTGAGCGCATAAAAACCACCAACCCAGCCAAAGAGCAGGATCGCCAGGGCGGACGTCGCGATCGCGGTGAAAAGTGCGATGCGAACATACCGGATGTGCCGTCGAAGTCGCATCGCGCGGTAAGAATCATCCAATGAATGTGCCGACCGTGTCGAATTTGTCCGGGCGAGGCAATATCGAGCGGGAGGTTTTGAACCGGCCGTTTGCGGACATCGGATTCCCTATAGGCATCTGCGACCAAATCTTAAGACCTCGACCCCATCATGGGCGAACGGCGGGCCTCATTCGCGACTGCGCGGTCGCCATGGGCTCGGTCTCGGGCGCCGACAAGAAGACGGATTCGAGCCTCCGCTGGCCATTCGGCGGGCGCTTTCAGATTCTCGCATGATGCGTGGTAGAAATGTCGAACGCGGTCGCAGAAAAGAACGACAATCCGAGGAAGCCCCTGGTCGTCCGTGCGCCGCAGGCCGAACGACCCTACGCGGTCCAGTCTGCTCCGATGGCCGACGAGGCTTCCCGCAGCGCGACGGACGACGTTCCGGCGGAGATGGACATTGCCGTCCCGCGGAGCGGGGCGACGCGGCGTTTTTCGGTCTACCGGCCGGAAGCCGCTTTCGCCCTGATCGACGAACTCAAGCATTTGTCGCGCCGGGCCATCGAACCGAACGTGTTCTTCGATCCCCGGTTTCTGGTACCCGCCATGCCCCGCCTCGACGAACGAAGCGTGCGGCTCATGGTCGTGCGCGACGAGGGACCGTCACGCAGCCGTCTGCGCCTGTTGATGCCTTACACCACCGAGCGGACGTTTCCGTTGCGCGGCATTCCGATCATCCGTGCCTGGGCGCACCCGTTCGGACGGCTCGGCACCCTGCCGCTCGACAGCGACGATCCTCACGACACGCTCGCGAGCTTCTTCCAGATGCTGACGGCCGCCGACGTTTCGATGCCTGAAGTCCTGGTCTTGCCCGAGACGCGGACCGACGGGTCCTTCGCCGAGGTCTTGAGAAGCGTGACCGACGCCGCGAGACTACCGGTCCGGACGGTGAACGAGTTCACCCGCGCCGGGCTTTTGAAGTCCGATGACGCTGCGTCTTTCGAGCAGCCCGTGTCAGCGCGGCGGCTGCGCGAACTGCGCCGGCAGCGACGGCTTCTGAAAGCCCTCGGCCCGGTCTCCTTCCACGTCGCGCGCGAACCGGAAGAGGTGCGTCTCGCTCTGGAAGAGTTTCTCAATCTCGAAGCACGTGGATGGAAAGGCAAGGCCCGCAGCGCCATGGTGCTCGACCGCTATCGCGCCGCCTTCGCCCGCGAGGCGGTCAATGCGCTGGGGGCAGAGGGCCGCGCACGGATCTTTTCCCTTAGTGTTGGCGAGAGAACGGTGGCGAGCCTTGTCACCCTCATCGACGGCAATGAGGCTTTCGCCTGGAAAATGGCCTATGACGAGACGCTCGCAAAGGCTTCGCCGGGTCAGCAGGTGGTATGCGAGGCGACCCGCGCGATCCTGACAGATCCCGCGCTGAGCCAGGCGGATTCCTGCGCCATGCCGGATCACTTCGTAATGAACCGGTTCTGGTCCTCGCGCATTCCTGTCGCGACTTATGTCATCGGCCTCAAGCCCGGCAGCGACAGAACCGTCGAACTCGCGGCACGCGGCATCCTGCGCACCCAGCGCGCCCGCAATACCCTGCGGCTGGCCCGCCGTCGCCTGCAAAAAGCTCTCTCGCTCGACTGATTGCCCCGACATTCCCGCAAGGAGCCGACGCTTGCCTTTGCGGGTCCGGCGAGCCTAAACACGCATCATGGCGACGATCTTCTGCATCAACGGTCCGAATCTGAACCTTCTCGGCAAGCGACAGCCCGAGGTCTATGGCCACGAGACGCTGGCGGACGTCGAGGCAGCGGTGGCGGCGCTCGCCGCCGATTTCGGCCACACGGTGCGCTTCCTGCAGTCGAACCGCGAATACGAGATCATCGAGTGGATCCACGAAGCCCGCGAGGCGGCTAGGGCGATCATCATCAATCCGGGTGCCTACAGCCATACCTCGGTCGCGATCCTCGACGCGCTCAACGCCTATGACGGTCTGGTGTTCGAGGTCCATATCTCGAACATCCACAAGCGCGAGAGCTTCCGACATCATTCCTACGTCTCGCAGCGTGCGGACGGCGTTCTCGCCGGCTTCGGCACGGAGGGCTACGAACTCGCCCTGCGACGCGCCGCCACGCTGCTGAAAGGTCGATAGCCGCAGCGAACCGTCTGCCAGCGCCGGCCCGAACCCGCAGATCTCGGCGAGGCCTGACGCCCTCGCCTCAGGCTCACTCGTCGAGGCGATGCCCGAAGGTTCGGGCGAGGAAGGCTTCCAGCCAGCGCAGCACGGGCGGATCGTAGATCGCCCGACCGTGAAAGTGCTGCCGCCGCGCCTGCGCGCCGGGAAGCGTCATGCGCTCATGGCCCTTCGTCGTCCAGCGATGCATCATCGCCAGGGTCAGTTCCGCATGAAACTGGACGGCATAGGCCGCCGGTCCATACCGGAACGCTTGGTTCGGGTACCATTCGCCTTCCGCCAGCAGCTTCGCGCCATGCGGCAGGTCGAAGCCCTCGCGGTGCCACTGGTAGATCATCTCCGGCCAGTGGCGCACCACCTGACGGCCCTCGGGGGTCGAGCGCAGCGGATAGTAGCCGATTTCGGCCAGCCCCTCGTGATGGGAGGAAACGTCCGCCCCCAGATGCTTCGCCAGCATTTGCGCACCGAGGCAGATGCCGAGGAACGGCCTCTCCTCGCGAAGCGGGACGGCCATCCAGTCGAGCTCCCGGCGGATGTAGTCGTCGGTGTCGTTCGCGCTCGGCGGACCGCCGAAGACGATGGCGCCCCGATGGTCGTCCAGCGTTTCGGGCAAGCTCTCGCCCATGACCGGGCGCCGGATGTCGAGGGCAACGCCGTGACGCTCCAGGACCTGGCCGACACGCCCGGGCGTCGAGGTCTCCTGATGAAGAACGATGAGGACCGGGCGCGTGTCCCTGCCGTCCAGCACATAGCGGTGGGACAAGGCGGTTTCTGCCGCACTCCGGTCGGCGGTCTTTGCGTGGTCCTGATACGCCATTGGCCTCGGGGAATGGTGGTTTGTCGTTCACGCCAAGAAAGCGTGGCCGCCTTCGGTTCTCACATGGGGAGGCGACCAGTGTCCAGAGACGATCGCTGCGGAGACGGGCGCCAGCTGCCTCTCAATCGGCAAAGCCGCCCCGGCTCGCCGCTTCGCGCTTCATCAGCATGCGATCGCGTGTCGAGACGCCGAGTAGCTCCGAGATGCGCCAGACGAGATTGTCTTCCAGTTCGTGAACCTCGCCGTCGGCATAGGTGACTTCCCAGAGCAGTTCGACGAACCGAACCCGCTGTTCCTCGCTCAACCGGTTTTTGAGGACCGAGGTGAACTGATAGAGATCGACCGAAAGCTGATCGGCGCGCTGCCCGTCATGGGCGAGTTTCGACGCCTCCTCGGTCGACAGACCGAATTCCTCGCCCAGCACCTCGTCGAGGCGCTGACGCTCCTCTTCCGTGACCGTTCCGTCGGCGTCGATGATATGAAAGAGAAGCGCGGCGCAGGCGACCCGCAGATCGTCCGCCGGGTCCGCGGCTGGACGTTCGTCTTCGACCGCCGCGATCGACCGCATGAAATTCTTGATCGATTCGAACATGCCGCTCCATCGATGATTGGTTGCGGGTTGCGTCAAAGCCCGAGGCCGCTTCAGGTGGATGGCTCTCGCTCAGTTCGCCCACGACTGCTCTGTCTGATGCAAGGCCGCGGGACCGAAGTTCACACCCGCAAATCACGATCGGCGGTGGTGGGAGACAGAAACGAACTGTCAACTCAACCTTCCGGTCCGACCCAAAGACATGCGTCGCGGCTTGCACATTGGATGGGAACAACCGCCGGCATAGGGAAAAAGTTTCCGGCTGCGACGAAGCCTCGCGCCGACGGACCCTCGCGCCGCCGGCCCCCGGCATATCCAAGCGCCAATCCCTGCGAGCTTCCCGAAGATGCTCCAGCCGGCGGTCAGCCGAACCGGGCTTCCTTGCGTTCCTCATGGGTCGGGCCGGCGGCCGGCTTCGGTTCATGGGCGCTCGATCCCGTGGTCGCCTGCGAAGGCGTCCCACCATTGCGGGCCGGCTCCTCGCCTGCAGGCCTCGATGTGCGCTCCGGCTTGGGGTCGAACTTGCCGATGACCTTCGCTTCGCCATTGGACGAGGCGGGAGTAGCCGCAGCCGGCACGGCCGCTGTCGACGAGTTGGGCGACTCGTTGGCCGGGGTCGAGGCAGCACTGGCAGACGCCGTCTTGTCGTCCGCGGGCGTCGTGTCCGAAACCGTCTCGATCGTCTTCAATTCCTCTTCGCGGGAATTCTCCAGCACCGGAACGTCGCCTCGCGCCCGCGACATCGGTGCTTTCCACTCGAAGGCGTCGAGCCGACCGGTGACCGGAGAGACCGGCGCCCATTCGTCGGAGACGACGCCGTCCGCCACCCAGGCGGGGTCCCGCGGCGCGCGGATCGCCTTCGCCAGCCATTCGCGGACACGGCCGACTTCGCCGGTATCGGCTTCCTCGATATCGGCGAGCAGCAGATAGACGCTTTCGCGTGGTTCGATCTCGGCCGCTTCGAGAGCCGACTTTCTCGCCAGAGCGAGATCATTGGCGTCGAGCGCGGCTCGTGCCAAGCACATAGATGATTCCACGTGACCGGGCCGCAGATCGTGTAGATGGCGTGCCCGCTTCAGCCGATCATCGACCGAATCGCCGGCCCTCGCCGACACATAGGCATCGGCGATCTGGGGATGCGGACCGTAGGTCCAGCTCTTTTCGAGCACCTTCGTTGCCTTGCGCAGATCGCCAAGCCGCAGGAGCGCCTGGGACGCCACGAGCGCGGCGGGCACGAGTTCCGGCGCCAGCTGATGCGCCTCGAGTGCCGCCGAGCGAGCTGTCTTTGGATCGGCCTCGGCGGTTTCCATGGCCTTGGCCGCCAGCAGGACGGCGCGCGTGCGGCGCGATTCGTCGCGATCGATCAGACGAGTGTTCTTCTGGGCCTCCAGGATCTGCATGGCGCCATCCCAGTCGTGCGCCAGCGATTTGCTCTCCAGAACCGCACCGCCTGCCCAGGGCACATGCGGGGCGATGCGCACTGCGCGCTCGGCATAGTACCGGGCAGCCGTTTCATCGCCGACGCGCTCGGCTTCGAGATACAGGCCGCGCATGGCCAGAAGCCGCGTCTCGGGATCACGCTCCATCTCCTCGAACACCGACCGGGCCCGCGCATGATCGCCTTCGATCATTGCGGTCTGCGCATCGAGGAAGCGGATCAGCGGCTCGCGCCGGGAATCAAGAAGCTTGTCGGAGCGCTTGGTCATACGCCGCGCCAGAATGGCGTCGCCGGCCCCGGCCGCGATGATGCCGCTCGACAGCGCGTTGTAGCCCTTGTCCCGTCGGCGCCCCTCCCACCAGTTGCCGACCGAGTGCGGCGCCCGGAAGAAGGCGGCGATCAGCCAGACGACGACCAGGACACAGAATATCAGGGCGGCCAGGACGATCAGAAAGATCATCATCGTGGTCTCGACCGTCTGCCCCTGCCAGGTGAAGGAGACGGAGCCGGGATTGTCGGCCAGCCAGCCGAATCCGAGCGATGCGGCCAGGACGACGAGAAAGAAGGCGAGGATGCGAAGCATGTATCTACAATCTTCCTAAGATTAGCCCTGGTTTTCCGGCTCGGCGCTCGCCGGCGCGGCCTCCCCGGATTCTGTCGTGAGCGCACCGCTCAGCGTCTGGGAAACGATGTCCTGCGCCGTCAGACGCGCATCCACCTTGTCGGCGAACTCCTGGCTCGCCTCCTTGGCCGGCTCGGGAAGCGTTTGCCACTCGGACTGGAACGCCTCAAGGTCGCCAGAGGTGATCGCCGCGTTCAGACGAGACAGGATCGCGTCGCCGCCCTGTTCAGACTGCGGGGCCGGTCCGGCCGGCCGCACCTGCACCAGCGATCGCAGGCCTGCGAGCATCTGATCGCTCACCGGCGCCTCCGGGTCGGGCGGCGACAGCGCGGCGTTGATCCTGTCCTCGACGCTCGGCCATTCGTTGGCGAGTTGCTGCTCGGAGGGGACGCCTTCCGCCGCGAAGGTCCGCAGACTCTCGGTCGTCTCGCCCGCACCGGCCACCGTCGCATAGGTTTCGAGCTGCTGGGCGAACGGACCGCCGGAGTCGATCGCGGATTTCAGATTCGCCGCAGCCAATGCGATCTCGGCTTTCTGATTGGCCGCTTCCATCGCGGCAAGACGCTGTTCGAGATCGCTGACGGCGGAATCGATCTTGTCGCTTGCCGCAGCCGCCGCCTCGTTGGCGGCGTTGGCGGCTTCGGTCGCACCATCGGCGGTGGACTGCGCAGCCGCCGCGGCTTCCGCCGCGTTAGCGGCCGATTCCGTCGCCGCCTGAGCGGTCGACTGCGCGCTGTTTGCCGTTTCCTGGGCGTTGCCCGCGGCCTGCTGGGCATTGGTGGCGGCCTGTTGCGCGCTGCGCGCGGTCTCGACCGCCTCGCTCGCCCGCTCGACAGCATCCGCCGCCTGGGTCGAAGCCTGTTCGCTGGCCGACTGGGCGGATTCGCTCGCCGTTCGGGCGGCATCGGCAGATTGCTGTGCCGCCGAAGCGGTCTCACTTGCGGTCGTCGCCGCACTTGTCGCGCTCTCGGCAGACTCCTGAGCAGCCTGCGAGGTGCGGGCGGCATTGTCGGCGGTTTCGAGGACACCGGGGATTCCGGCCGTCGATTCTTCGAGACCAGCCAGCCGGCCTTCGATACCCGACAGGTCGACAGCGGGCGCGGCTCCGTCGCCGGAAGCGGAAGTGGCAGGAAGCGCGGCCAGCTGTTCGCGCAAGGTCGCGATCTCGCCGTTCAGTTCGTCCACCGTCTCGGCGGTGACGTAGCGCTCGGCCGTCTCGTCGGTTCCCGTGCCAAAGCCGGGAAGCCATCCATTGGCCGCCAACAGCGACGCTCCGGCAAGTGCGAGCACCGCCCCCAGCACCGCGGCGCCGATCAGCCCGCCCATGCCGACGCCGCCCCCCTTGCCCGAAGACGAGGTCGAGGTCGCTGCCGGGGACGGCGTTCCCGATGGCGTTCCTGTCGGCCTTGAAGGGGAAGAGGTTGAAGACGCGGACGGTCTTGCCGCACCGCTGGAGGAAGGTGTCGTCGAACCGGTTCCGGTGCTGCCGCTCGCGGCCGGCTTCGAACTGGCGCTCGTCGGGGCCGAACTGCTGGCCGCCGCGGCTGCCGTTGCGGATGTCGCGGCGGTCTTCTTCGCCGTATCGTCCTCCTTC
The DNA here is from genome assembly GCF_024359545.1 of Jiella marina. GTDB lineage: Bacteria > Pseudomonadota > Alphaproteobacteria > Rhizobiales > Rhizobiaceae > Jiella. Next base: position 195,987 of record NZ_JAKQZG010000003.1, on the reverse strand, counting down.
TTGGCGTCCTTGGACACGTCGCCGCTCTTCCCGGCGTCACCCGCCTTCTTGGTTTCGTCGGCTTTCGTGGTGTCTTCGGCCTTCCCGGTCCCGCCCTCCGTCTTGGCGTCCTCGGCCTGCTTGCTCGCCGAAGCCGCCTCGGGAGAAGCCGCCGTCGGGACGGATGCCTTGGTGTCGCTCTTGCCGCTGGAGCTGGTGGCTTCCTTCATCGCAGCGGCCGTCTTTGCCGCCTCGCTGGAAGCGCTCTCCGAGGAGGCGGTTCCGGTGGCGCCGGACTTCGCGGGCTCGGCCGGATGGGCAGTCTTCGGCGTCTCGTCCTTCGGCGCGCCGGCATCCGTATCGGGCTTTGCGTCCGCAGCCGTGGTCTTCTTCTCGCCCTCGCTCACCGTCGTCTTCTTTTCCGCTTTGAGATCAATCGTCTGGCCGCGCGTCTTGTTCGGTCTCGACCGCCTTGGACGGTTGGTCATCGCGTCAGCTCCATGCTCACCATCAAGCCTGCGCATCGGATTTCGCCGGCTGCGCAGCTCTCCTCGTCGAACCTATTGGTCCTCCATTCGCGCCCGTGGTGCAAGCGCCGTCTTCACATTGCGCTGTTGATCTAGGCTAGGAAAGCCATTCGAAAAGCGAGGAAAGACTTGGCTTTGCAGAAATCCGTGCCGAGCGGGCGAGATCGGCCGGCAGCGCGGCGGCGATCCGCGGCGAAAGCGCGAGGATGGCAGCCTTGCATTCGCCAAGCTCGGGAAACGCCGCCAGCATCCGCTGATAACCCTCCGCCTGGCCGACCGAGAGCAGCAGGACGTGGTCGATTGGTCCGGCTTCTAGCGCCGCGCTGACAAGGGATCGCTTCGGCAGTCGTGGCCGCACCTCGTAGACCTCCCAGGTCGACCAGGAAATGCCGGCCGCATCCAGCGCCGACTCCAGCGTGCCGGTGCGCCGCCTGCCAACGGCGCAGAGCAGCCGGTCCCCGGGCCTCAGGCCCGCCGTCAGGGCGAGATGCCCCATCTCCGCGGCGTTCCCGCACGCGGTCCAGACATGAGGGAACCCGGCCTCCCGCGCCGCCGCCGCCGTGGCCTCGCCGACGGCGAGAAGCGGCCGGGCGTCGCCAAAAAGGGCGGCCGCCAGCGAGGGGATGGCCCGCGCACTGGTCGCCGCGAAACCGGCCCAGGCTTCGCCCTCGGCGATCTCTGGCGGCAACCCGTCAAGCACGACAGTCTCTTCCACAGGAAGGATGAGCGGCTCGTGCCCTCGGTCGGCCACACGCTGCGCCGTCTTGGCCGCCGCCTCGGCGTCGCGAAGAATCAGGACCCGGGCCATTGCCCAAACTGCATCGTCAAAGCGCCCGAAAACCCGCTCAAGCCGCCCAGCCTTCGAAGAAATCCGGACCTGCCGCGGCGAGGACGTCCCGGCCTGCCAGCCGGCCGATCATCTCGGCATCTTCGACGACGCCGGTGCGGTGGGTTTCGTGCATCTCGCTGCCGTCCGGCTTGAGGATGAGGCCGTGGAGCGAGACGGTCCCGTCGTCCCCCACCGTGGCGTGGGCCGCGATCGGCGTGCGGCAGGACCCATCGAGTTCGGCCAGAAAGGCCCGCTCGGCGGTCAGCGCGACCATGGTGGGTTGGTCCGAAATTGCGGCGACGAGGCCGTCGGCCCGCTCGTCGCCCAGCCGGCTTTCGATGCAGATCGCCCCCTGCCCCGGCGCTGGCGGAAACCGCTCCGGCGAAAGCACCTCCGTCGCCACATGGGCCATGTCCATGCGGTTGAGACCCGCAAGCGCGAGCAGCGTGCCGTCCGCCTGGCCCTCCTCCAGCTTGCGCAGCCGGGTCTGCACATTGCCGCGAAAGATGATGACGTTGAGGTCCGGCCGCATCCGCTTGATCATCGCCTGGCGGCGCAGCGACGCGGAGCCGACGGTCGCCCCCTCAGGCAGTGTCTCGATGGTCGGCGCCGCCTTGCCGATGAAGACGTCGCGCACATCCTCGCGCGGCAGAAAGGCCGAGATGCTGAGGCCATCGGGAAGCGCTGTTGCCATGTCCTTCGAGGAGTGCACAGCGATGTCGATCCGCTCCTCCAGAAGCGCGACTTCGATTTCCTTGGTGAACAGCCCCTTGCCGCCCACTTCCGACAGCGGCCGGTCGAGAATGCGATCGCCCGAGGTGGAAATCACCTCGATTGCGAACGCCTCCTCCGGCAAACCGTGGGCCGCCATTAGCCGTGCCCGCACTTCGCTCGCCTGCGCCAGCGCGAGCTGACTGCCGCGCGTGCCGATCCGAATCAGCTTGTCAGCCAAAATTGAACCTCTTCATTCGTGAACCGCGCTCACTCGGCGAAGCGGAATCGCGTCCACCGCCCTTCAAAACACCGCGACGCGGCCGCTTTTCCCCCTGACCGCCCGAAACAACCCTAAAAATCGAGTGCGGGGCGACCGATCTTGTGGAACATCGCGCCTCGCCGGCCAAATAGCAATTCGGACCCTGTGATGAACCATCCCTTGATCCTCGGCATCGAGACGAGCTGCGACGAAACCGCCGCGGCGGTCGTGACACGCACGGAAAATGCCGAGCCGGCCATCCTTTCCAATGTCGTCCTGTCACAGATCGAAGAACATGCGGCCTTCGGCGGGGTCGTACCGGAGATCGCCGCGCGCGCCCATGTCGAGGCGCTGGACGGCGTCGTGCGGGCGGCGCTGATTGAGGCGACGGTCACGGTCGATGCGCTCGACGCCGTGGCGGCGACGGTCGGGCCGGGCCTCGTCGGCGGTCTGATGGTCGGCGCCATGACCGGCAAGGCGATCGCTGCCGCGCGCGATCTTCCGTTCATCGGCGTGAACCACCTCGAGGGCCACGCCCTGACCCCCCGCCTCTCGCATGGCCTCGCCTATCCCTATCTCCTCCTTCTCGTCTCGGGCGGTCACAGCCAGATCCTGCTGGTGAAGGGTCTGGGCACCTATGAGCGCTGGGGCACGACCATCGACGATGCGCTGGGCGAAGCCTTCGACAAGACCGCCAAGCTCCTCGAACTGCCCCATCCCGGCGGGCCGAATGTCGAGCGCATGGCCGCCGCCGGCGATCCGAAACGCTTCTCCCTACCGCGTCCGATGAAGGGCGAAGCCCGGCTCGACTTCTCCTTCTCCGGCCTGAAAACCGCGCTGCGGCTGGCCGCCGAAGATGCGGCGCCCCTGTCCGAGCAGGACGTTTCGGATCTTTGCGCGAGTTTTCAGGCCGCGGCCGCCGAAACCGTCGCCGACCGGATCGGCCGCGCGCTCGTCCGCTTCCGCGCACTCTATCCGGATCAGGCCGAGCCGGTCCTTGGCGTCGCCGGCGGCGTCGGCGCCAACAGCCGGATCCGCGCCGCGCTCTCGGCCGAATGCGCAAAGGCCGGCGCGCGTCTCGTCGCGCCGCCGCTCGCCCTTTGCTCCGACAATGCCGCGATGATCGCCTATGCCGGGCTCGAACGCTTCGAAGCCGGCCTGACCGATCCGCTCGACACGCCGATCCGCTCGCGCTGGCCGCTCGACCGCGACGCCGCGCCGCTGGTCGGCCATGGCCGCAGAGGAGCCAAGGCATGAGCCGCTTTGCGATCGTCGGCGCCGGCGCCTGGGGCACGGCGCTCGGCGCGCTTTACGCCAGAGCCGGCCACGAGACGACGCTCCTTGCCCGCGATCCGGCGACGGCCAGGGCGATCGCTGAGGATCATCGAAACAAGCGCTATCTCCCGGAGATCGCCCTTCCCGACGGTTTGAATGCCACCACGGACCCCGCCGAGGCACTCGAAAGCGCGCAAACGGTCTTGATGGTCGTGCCGGCTCAAGGCCTCGGCGATTCCGTCGCCGCGCTTGGCGAGCATCTCGACGAAACGGTTCCGCTGGTTCTCTGCGCCAAGGGCATCGAGCGGAAGACCGGTCGCTTCATGTCGGAGTGCGTGCAGGACCTCCGCCCCCGGCAGGCGATCGGTATCCTCTCGGGTCCGAGTTTCGCCACCGACGTTGCGAGCGGCCTGCCGACAGCCGTGACGGTCGCCATGTCCGAGGAAGGCGCCGCGGACGACCTCGCCCGCCATCTCTCTACCGAAACCCTGCGCTGCTACGCGACCAGCGACATGCGCGGCGTCGAGGCCGGCGGTGCCCTGAAGAACGTGCTTGCGCTCGCCGCGGGCATCGTGGCGGGTCGCGCGCTCGGTGCGTCCGCCAAGGCGGCCATCGTGACCCGCGGCTTCGTCGAGCTGCGGCGGCTCGGCGAAGCGCTGGGCGGTCGCGGGGAGACGCTGATGGGGCTCTCCGGTCTCGGCGATCTGGTGCTCACCTGTTCGAGCCCGCAATCGCGAAACTTCGCCTATGGCATGGCGCTCGGACGCGGCGACGATCTCACCGGGCTCAAACTCGCCGAAGGCGTCTTCACCGCCGCGATCGCCGCGCGCCTCGCCCAGGACAAGGGTATCGAGGCGCCGATCGTGGATACGGTCGCGGCGGTCTTGTCCCATGAACTTTCGGTGGACGGGGCGATCCAGCGCCTTCTGGCGCGCCCCCTGAAACGCGAGGTCGGTTGAAAGCCACGCCGCCGCGCGATAGCAAGTCGCCCGACCGCTCGCGCGTCTGCCAGGACGGATCCGCCGAGCCCCAACAGAAACGGAACAGGCAACCGATGCTCTTTGCTCTTCTGTGCACCGACAAGCCCGATCACCTCTCGGTTCGCATGGAGACGCGGCCGCAGCACATCGCCTTCCTGAACGGTCTCGGCGACACGCTGAAATTCGCCGGTCCTTTTCTCGGCGACGACGAGAAGCCCTGCGGCAGTCTGGTGGTGATCGAGGCGGAGAACAAAGAGGCCGCCGAGACCATCGCCGCCGAAGATCCCTACGCCAAGGCCGGCCTCTTCGCCGATGTGACGGTCAAGCCGTGGGTCTGGTCGGTCAAGAACCCCGACGCGGCCTGAAGGAGCTGATCGCCCCCAATGCGCTACTGGCTGTTCAAGTCCGAACCGTTCAAATGGTCCTTCGACATGCAGGTCGCCGCCGGCGAAAAGGGTCAGGAATGGGACGGCGTACGCAATTATCAGGCGCGCAACTTCATGCGCGAGATGAAGATCGGCGACCGGGGCTTCTTCTATCATTCGAACGAAGGCAAGGCGGTCGTCGGCATCGTCGAGGTCATCGCCGAAGCGCATCGCGACTCCACGGCCGATAGCGACAAGTGGGAATGCGTCGACCTGAAGGCGGTGGCTCCGATGCCGGAGCCTGTGACACTCGATCAGGTAAAGGGCGAGCCACGTCTCGGCGAGATGGTGCTCGTCAACAATTCCCGACTCTCGGTGCAGCCGGTCAAGGACGACGAGTTCCGCCTGATCTGCGAAATGGGCGGCCTCGACCCGGCGAAGGTCATGGCAGACTAACAGTCTGACGCCATCGCCGGAAGGCGATGGAGCCCAGGGTCGATCGCCAGCGTTTCGACGAGCGGCGCCTCACATGCGGCACCGGCACAACTTTGACGGACACAATTGGGCGGGAAACGTTTTTCCGGTTGCAATCCGTCGGCCAAAGCTCCATTGGCGACCGAAGATCCCCTCGCCGCGACAGAGAGACGCCGCAACGGTCTCGATAACGTCGGGCCCCGAAAACATGGATCTCTCGCGACCATCGTGGGCTCGTCCAGAACAAGACCAAGAATTCCATGCGCTACCGCCCCGAGATCGACGGACTGCGTGCCATTGCCGTCCTGCCCGTGATCTTTTTCCACGCCGGGTTCAGCACGTTCGGTGGCGGCTACGTCGGCGTCGACGTGTTCTTCGTCATCAGCGGATTCCTGATCACCACGATCCTGCTGAATGACCTTGCGGCTGACCGCTTCAGCCTCGCGAGGTTCTACGAGCGCCGGGCGCGCCGCATCCTCCCTGCGCTTTTCCTGGTCACCGCCTTGAGCGCCGTGGCGGCCGCAGTCTGGATGATGCCAAGCCAGTTGGAGAGCTTCTCCAAGAGTCTCGTCGCCGTGGCCACGTTCTGGTCGAACGTCCATTTCTGGAAAGAAAGCGGTTATTTCGCCACCGCGGCGGAGTTGAAACCGCTTCTCCACACATGGAGCCTCGCGGTCGAGGAGCAGTATTACATCCTCTTCCCGGTGTTTCTCTGGATGATGTGGCGCTTTGCTCGGCGCTGGCTCTTGTCCGCCCTTGTCCTGTTGTTCGTCGCCAGCCTCGCCACCTCCGTCTGGACGACCTACGCCTACCCGTCATTCGCGTTTTTCTGGCTTCCAGCACGGTCATGGGAGCTTGGGATCGGCGTCTTTGCGGCGCTCTATCTGCAGAACCGCCCCGCGCCGGGATCCTTACCCCTCCGGCAGCTTTTAAGCCTTGCCGGACTGGGGCTCATCGCGTTTTCGATCTTCTGGTTCGATCGGGAGACGCCGTTTCCCGGCCTCAACGCGCTCGTTCCGACGGTCGGCGCGGCGCTGATCATTCTTTGCGCGACGACGGGCACCATCTGCCATCGGATTCTGGCCGCCTCGCCGCTGGTCGGAGTCGGACTCATCTCCTACAGCGCCTATCTCTGGCATCAGCCGCTGTTTGCCTTCGCGCGCCTGCGCGCTGAAACGCATCTTTCTGCCGGGATCATGGCAGGCCTCTGTGTCGCCACCATCACGCTGGCGTGGCTCAGCTGGCGCTTTGTCGAAAGGCCGTTCCGGCAAAGTGACACCATCGGACGCCGGACGATCGCGGGTCTTGCCAGCGCGGGCGCTCTGCTTCTGATCGTCGGCGGGGTGAGCGGTGACGAAACCGGCGGCTTTCGCCACGCCATCATCAACTATCGTCTCTCCGACGAGGAGCAGGAGCGCTACCGGCTGATTTCGCAAAGCACGGATGTGACGCTGGACAACCTCATGGTCGATGATGGCGCATGCCGCATATGGGTGCCATCCACGGCAGAACTCGACATGGGGCGGTTCGACCGTTGCCATGAGCGGTTTGGTCCCCCGATCGTCGTTCTGGGCGACAGCCACGCCATGAACCTCTACAACATCGTGTCGAAGACCGAAGAAGCTCCCTTCGTTCTCGGCGTGGCCCAGGGCGGGTGCCGCCCCCATACACCTCGACCGCAATGCCACTACGACGCGTTCGACGATTTCCTCCAACGACGAGCCCCGCAGCTTGGGCCGATCATCTTCCATCAATCCGGTTCTTATTTCGTCGCAGACGAAAACGGCGACGTGGACTCTCAACAGAGCTTCGACACTGGCCGATACGAGTTTCGCCCAGGCCATATCACCAGTGTGGCAGACTACCTGGCGGACATAGGCGGGGCCCATGGGATTGAGATCGTCTGGCTCGGCCCGTTCGTGGAGTACCGGCATGTCCCGTTCCAGGCCGTGTTCGACGCGCGATATCTCACGGTCAATTCGACGTCCTTCCGGATTTTCTCGAAACTCGAGCCGCTCATTCAGTCGGTCGTCGGGTCATATCGAGACGTCGAATATGTTCCGTTCAGCGAAGTGTTCGTGCTTCCCCGGGATGCGATCCGGCAGGACTGCTTTCTGTTTCACGACAAGGACCATTTCAGTGATTGCGGCGAGAGCTATCTCGCTCGTTCGCCCGGCATTCGGGGCTTCGTCGCTGATCTGGTTCACCGGGAGGTTCCAGCGAAGAATCCCGAAGCTCCGTTGTAAGCCAATGACCAGGAGCAATCGCCAACGCGCTTGTGACTGGATGCGATCGGCACGGCTCGCATGCAGGTGCGCAGCGCCGATCCTTCAATTCCGGATCGGCGAATGCTATCTAGCGGGCTGACTTGGAAACTGGGTTTGCGTCTGCCGTACCCGCGGACCGGTTTGAGAATCGCATCGCGGGGGCAGACCGAACGCTTACACAGGACGATGCAGCGGGACGCTGGGTGACTTTTCGACCAGCCCGATCGCTCGAACAATGAGGAACAGGACATCATGACCGGTATCAACGACTGGATCGACAACGAGGTGAAGACCAACGACGTGATCCTCTTCATGAAGGGCACGCCGTCCTTCCCGCAGTGCGGGTTTTCCGGCCAGGTCGTTCAGATCCTCGACTATCTCGGCGTCGACTACAAAGGCGTGAATGTCCTGACCTCGGACGAATTGCGTCAGGGCATCAAGGAATATTCCCAGTGGCCGACCATTCCCCAGCTCTACGTGAAGGGTGAGTTCGTCGGCGGCTGTGACATCATCCGCGAGATGTTCCAGGCGAGCGAGCTCAAGGGCTTCTTCGAGGAGAACGGCGTTTCCACCAATCAGGCGGCGGCCGCCAACGGCTGATCTGCCAGCCGATCACGAACCGGCAAAACGATTTCAGGGGGCGGTCTTGAACGTAGGCCGCCCCCCATTGCTCTTCTCTCAACCTTCGCCTCACCAATGTCTGGTGGGGCATTCACGGCTTCTTGAAACGCTCAGAGGCCCCGAATTCCCGCCTTCCGGATGCGGCGGGACACAGACATGCAAATCTGCGACTGGAAGAATTCAGTTCCCAGGTTAAATGGTCTGTCTGACGGACGATCTTGTCCGGTTTCGTTTTTCAATCACGAGGAACCAGCACCTCCCGGCATCGCTGCCGATGGGGGCTCTTTGGCTTTCGCCAACCAACTTGCTGGGCGCTCATCTCGAGGAAATTCATGGCACAAGCGGCACCCAAAGCCGACACGCACGGTCTTCCCTATTGGGAACTCGTGCTCATGGTGGCCTGCCTGATGGCATTGAACGCGGCGGCGATCGACATCTTCATCCCCGCCCTGCAGGACATCGGCGCCGCACTGCAGGTCGACGACGCCAATACGCGGCAATTCGTCATTTCCGCCTATCTTCTCGGCTTTGGCGGCGGACAGATCTTCTACGGCCCTCTCAGCGACCGGTTCGGCCGGCGGCCGATCCTCCTGTTCGGACTTGCCGTCTATGTTCTCGCCGCGGGAGTCGCTGCGTTCTCCGGCAGTTTCGCCATGCTCCTGACCCTGCGTGCCATCCAGGGAATAGGCGCCGCCGCGACGCGGGTCGTGGCCATCTCGGTGGTTCGCGACTGTTTCGGCGGCCGCCGCATGGCGAGCGTGATGTCGCTGGTCATGATGGTCTTCATGGCCATTCCCGTCATCGCGCCCAATATCGGCCAGGGCATCATGATGTTCGGCACCTGGCAGGAGATCTTCATCGTCGTGACCCTCTTCGGGGCGGGCGTGGCGATCTGGGCGATGCTGCGACTGCCGGAAACGCTCGCACCCGAAAACCGCCGCGAACTGACCGGAAAGCGGATCGTCGAGGCGTTCCGCATCGTCCTCACCAATCGCGTTGCCTTCGGCTACACGATCTCGACGGCCCTGATCTTCGGCGTGCTGTTCGGTTTCATCAACCAGGCCGAACAGATCTACACCGAGACCTACGGGATCGGCGCGCTGTTCACGGTGGCCTTCTCGGCGACCGCCATCTTCATGGCCGCGGCCTCGTTCCTGAATTCCCGGCTTGTCGAGACGCTCGGCATGCGCCGCCTCTCCCATGGCGCGCTACTCGGCTTCATGGGGCTGGCGGTCCTGCATCTCATCGTCGCCTATCTCTGCGGCGGTGCGGCGCCCTTCTGGTTCTTCGTGCCGGTGATGACTCTCAATTTCTGCCTGTTCGGCTTCATCGGCACCAATTTCAACGCGCTGGCCATGGACCCGCTCGGCCATGTGGCAGGAACGGCATCCTCCGTCCTCGGCTTCATGCAGACCTTCGGTGGCGGGCTCTTCGGTGCCTTCATCGGCTACACCTATGACGGCACCCTGATCCCGCTGCTCCTCGGCTTCATCGGCCTCGCCGCAGGAGCGACCTTGTGCGTCTTTCTCGCCGAAGGCCGGCTGTTCGACGCGAAATACGACGATGACGCCGCCTTTGCGGAAGCCGATGCGCCGGCCAGGCAGGGCGCGGCGGAGTAGCCGCCGGCAATCTCCGCACGTTCTCGCGTACCGTAGCCGCGACTACGCAGCGTCCGGGAACAGACCGTCCCGGCAGGCACGCCAGGCCGCTTCGTCGCAGGCCGCGATGAGCGTGCCCTTTCGGTCGCGAGACGTGTAAGGCGATCCATCGGCCTTCATGATGTGGCCGCCCGCTTCCGACACGATCAGCGTGCCCGGCAGGTGATCCCAGGGCATGAGCTTCGAATAGACCGCGAAATGCGCCCCGCCCGAGGCGACGAGCCGATATTCATGTCCGGCGCAACGGTAGTTCGCGGCAATGTTGAGCTTGTCGAGCCGCGAAAGCAGCGCCGTCTTCTCGGAGGCGGGAAAGTTGGAGTAGCTGACGCAACCCACGGCCTCCTTCAACGGCGCGGCGGAGGCGGTGCGCAGCACAGCCGCCTCGCCGTCTCCCGACCGGCGGAGCGCACCCGCCCCCTTCTCCGCCAGCATGCAGTCGTCTCCGAGCGGGTCGTAGATCAGGCCCGCAACCGTCTCGCCGCGGCTGACCACCGCCATCATCACGGCAAAGAGTGGCACACCGGCCGCGAAATTGGCCGTCCCGTCCACCGGATCGACGACCACGGCGAGATCGGCCTCGTCGAACCGGTCGAGCAGCGCCGGCTCGGCTGCGACCGATTCTTCGCCGACGAAGAGCGCATCCGGCAGGATCGACCGGCACTCGCGGGCGATGAACCGCTCGGCCGCCTCGTCGGCTTCGGTGACGAGATCGGTGGCGGACGTCTTCTCGCGGATGTCCGCATCCGACAAATTGCGGAAACGCGGCATGATCTCCGCGCGAGCCGCCTCGCGCAGGAGATCGGCAAGACGGGCGACATCGATATTGGCGGTCAAACGTCGGTTCCTTGATCGTTGAGGGAGAGGCCCGCGAAATCGAAGATCTGCGGGTCGACCAGATGGCCGGGCCGGACATTGGATAGCGCACGCATCATGACAGCCTTGCGTCCGGGATAGCGGCGCTCGATATCGTCGAGCATCTGCTTGGTGAGATTGCGCTGCAACCCGTCCTGGCTGCCGCAGAGATCGCAGGGGATGATCGGGAACCGCATGGCCTCCGAAAACCGGGCGATGTCGGTCTCCGCCGACTGAATCAGCGGACGCAGCAAGAACAGGTCGCCCTCGTCATTGACGAGCTTCGCCGGCATCGCCGAGAGCCGCCCGCCATGCAGAAGGTTCATGAAGAAGGTCTCGAGGCAATCGTCGCGGTGGTGGCCGAGGACGAGCGCCTCGCAGCCCTCCTCCCGGGCGATGCGATAGAGATGGCCGCGCCGCAATCGAGAGCACAGCGAGCAATAGGTCGCGCCTTCCGGTACCTTGTCGGTCACCACCGAATAGGTGTCGCGATATTCGATCCGATGGGCAATGCCGTGGGCGGACAGCCAGTCGGGCAGCACGTGCTGGGGAAAGTTCGGCTGGCCCTGGTCGAGATTGCAGGCGAGGAGATCGACCGGCAGAAGCCCGCGCCATTTCAGATCGTGCAGGAGAGCGAGCAGCGCATAGGAATCCTTGCCGCCCGAGATCGCGACCAGCCAGCGCGCGCCCGGTCGCACCATGGCGAAGCGCTCCATGGTCTCGCGCATCTCGCGCAACAGCCGCTTGCGCAGCTTCTTGAAACCCACCGAGGACGGCACGTCGCGAAACAGCGGATGGGCGCCCTCTCGCGCCTCGTCAACGTCCGAGACGTTATCCGCTTCCTGGCTCGGCGCATTTCCGTCGTGCACCGCGGTCAGCTCTTGTGTTTCGAGCATTCTCACCTCGCGAGATTGGCGAGGCCCGGTCTAGAGGTTTGGCGGATAAAACGGAAGCCTGCGCAGTCAGAGGCAGGTCCTCCCCCGCGGCCATTGTCCCGGTTAGCGAGGAGAACCGCTACGTGGTGCGGGCTGACGACGCGCCGGCGGATGGCGCTTGTCATCCCAATAGGCAAAAGCCAGCATTGCGAGCGCGCCTAGCGGCAGAACCGACAGAAGTATGATCTGTGCGAGATTCATCGATCCAACTCCCTCAGATTGCGCTTTGCAACGGAATGTAAGACGCCAGAGATCACAAGACAAATCACGGCGAGCGCCAGCGAAGCGAATGTCTGCTTCCAGGAAAGAACATCGTCGAAAAATGCCCGCGTCATCGGTGCCAGCGTGCCGACGGCAAAAGTCGCGATCGAGATACCGTTCAGCCAGTTGGAACGCAGCTTGATCTGTTCGCGCCCCGCTTCGCTCAAATCCGCCACAGGTGCCGACTCAGACGGCGAGGTTTCCAAAAGCCACCCCTTGTTCTCATCCGAACTCATCGAGAGATGACATTAGTTCTCGTTGCCAGCCGCTTCCAGCCTGGAGAGGCGACAAAAAAGGCCGCCCGGAGGCGGCCTTTCGTAGGTTCGATCTGATGTCCGTCGCTTAGCGCGAGTAGAACTCGACCACGAGGTTCGGTTCCATCTGCACCGGATAGGGCACATCGTGGAGGCCCGGAACCCTGTTGTAGGTCGCGACCATCTTGTGGTGATCGACGTCGATGTAGTCCGGCACGTCGCGCTCGGCGAGCTGGGTCGCCTCGATGACCGCAACGTTCTGCTTGGACTTCTCGCGCACTTCGATCACGTCGCCCGGCTTGCAGACATAGGACTGGACGTTCGTGCGGCGGCCATTGACGTTGACATGGCCGTGATTGACGAACTGACGGGCGGCAAAGATCGTCGAGACGAACTTCGCGCGATACACCACAGCGTCGAGCCGGCTTTCCAGGAGGCCGATCAGGTTCTCCGAGGTGTCACCCTTGCGACGGGCGGCCTCCTCATAGATCTTGCGGAACTGCTTCTCGCGGACTTCGCCGTAATAGCCCTTCAGCTTCTGCTTGGCGCGAAGCTGCAGGCCGAAATCGCTCATCTTGCCCTTGCGGCGCTGGCCGTGCTGGCCCGGGCCGTACTGGCGGCGATTCACCGGGGACTTCGGACGTCCCCAGATGTTTTCGCCCATACGGCGATCGATCTTGTATTTCGCTGATGCGCGCTTTGTCATCGCATTTCCCTTAAAGTCAGGAAAGCCTCACGGACCGGAGCCGCAAGGCTGTTCGAAGGAAACGCGCCCTCCTCTGCCAATTCTTCAGGCTGACAGAGCGGCGTGGGCACGAACCGACGACCGCTCACGGGACACGTTAAAAACCGGCCGGGGACGGGCCCTGGCCGGTTGAGGCGGGTGTTAGCGGCTGGCCGCTTCCATGTCAACTCGCTGACGATCGCACACGGCGCCCGCCGCGAAGATCTGACGGGAAACCTCTCCAGAGGCGCCCTCGGGGCCGCACGACCCCCGCGGCGGTCAGTACTTCGCGATCACCCAGACCGCATGGATGATGCCCGGGATGTATCCCAGAAGCGTCAGCAGGATGTTGATCCAGAAGTGCTTGCCAAGGCCAACCTGCAGGAAGACGCCGAGCGGCGGCAGCAGAATGGCGACGATGATGCGGACGATGTCCATATGCGCAATCTCCGTTGAACTGGTTTTGAGCTTAACGTGAGCCCGCATTCCCCGTTCCGGATTTGCGACATGCGAAGATGCGCGTCCGCTGCCGGTGGATCCGCAATGACGCAGGAACAATCCCCGCAGCCAACGAAAAAGGCCCGCCGGAACCTCCGGCGAGCCTCGAAGCCTTACGACGATCGGCAGGCCGCGCTTAGAGCGTGCCGTTGCGCTGCTGGATCATCATGAAGGTGTCGAAGGTGTATTCGGAAAGCTGCGCCCAGAGATAGGCATCGCGCTTGAAGGCGAGCTGGTTCTCGTAGATCTCCTTGAACTTCTCGTTCTCCGAGGAGAGCTCGGCATAGGTCTCCTTCGCCGCGTCGTAGGACGCCTGGAGGATTTCCTGGCTGAAGGAGCGCAGCTGAGCGCCGCCGTCGACGAGCCGGCGGATCGCCGCCGGGTTCTTGTGGTCGTAGGAGGCGAGCATGTCGACATTGGCTGCCTGGCAGGCCGTCTTGACCAGCGACTGGTACTTGGCCGGCAGTTCATTGAACTGATCCAGATTGATGAAGGTCGAGACCGTCGGGCCGCCTTCCCACCAGCCGGGATAGTAGTAGTAGGGTGCGACCTTCACGAAGCCGAGCTTCTCGTCGTCATACGGACCGACCCACTCCGCGCCGTCGATGACGCCCTTTTCCAGCGACGGATAGATGTCACCGCCGGCGATCTGCTGCGGCACGACGCCGAGCTTCTCGATGATCTTGCCAGCCATGCCGCCGATGCGGAACTTGAGGCCCTGAAGATCCTGGACCGTATTGATCTCCTTGCTAAACCAGCCGCCCATCTGGACGCCGGTATTGCCGCACGGAAAACCGATCAGCCCCTGCGTGGCGTAGAACTCGTTCATCATGTCGATGCCGCCGCCATAATACTGCCAGGCATTGGTCTGGCGGGCATTGAGGCCGAAGGGAATCGCGGCGCCGAGAGCGTAGGTCGGGTCCTTGCCCCAGTAGTAGTAGGGAACGGTGTGAGCCATCTCGACGGTGCCGCCGGAGACCGCGTCCGCGGCCTGAAGGCCCGGCACGATCTCGCCGGCTGCGAACACCTGAACGTTGAAATTGCCGTCGCTCGCCTCGGAGATGTATTTCGCCATCGTCTCCGCGCCGCCGTAGATCGTGTCCAGCGATTTCGGGAACGACGAGGTGCAGCGCCAATTGATCTTCGGGTTTTCCTGCGCAATCGCAGGAGCCGCAAGTGCGGTTGCGGCGGCTGCGCCCGCTCCGACGCCACCGGCCTTCTTGATGAATGAACGACGATCCAAGACTGATCCTCCCAGGTAACTCAGTTCAACCGCACCGGACGCGCATCGCTCTTTAGAGCTTCACGTCATCCGCGCGGTCACGGAATCCGTCTTAAAGGTCCGCGCCCACGAAGGAAAGGCTTCCCGAAGCCAGTCGTGGCGGGTCGAAACGGACCCGGGATACGAAGCCGAAGCCCTCCTCTCCCGTGACATTCCTTCTCCCGGTTGATGCCCGTGAGAGGGGTGATCGCCGCACCGGCCACGGGACCCGACCGATGACTGGTTTTTCCAGTTCCGTTGGGTAATCTATGGCCTGTCCATCGACCCGACGAAATCGGACAGGAGAAGACTCCCATGAGCCGGGCGCACCGTATCTCCCGTATCTTCGTAACGCTGGCTTTCTGCCTGGCCATCGCACCCGCGAGCGCGGCACCGCGCCAGTTCGGGTCCTTCGTCGTCGACAGCGATCAGCCGGATGTCATTCGCCTGCAAGGCGAGATCGGTGCGCTGGAGCGGTTCAACTTCGTCGATGCGACCGAAGCCGCGCCCGACGCGCGGACGATCCTGCTCGACAGTCCGGGCGGCAGCCTGATCATCGCCCTCGGCATCGCAGAGGATATGCGCCGGGCGGGCTTTTCGACCGTCGTTCCGGAGGATGCGCGCTGCTATTCGGCCTGCTCCTTCCTGTTCTTTGCTGGCAAGGACCGGGAGGCGCGCGGCAAGCTTGGCGTCCATCAGGTCGCCTCGACGGAATCGCGCGACTTCGGCTTCGCCCAGGCCGTCCTTTCCCGTGCGGTGCGGTTTCTGCAGAAGACGGACACCGCACCGGACGTCCTGGCCATCATGCTGGCGACGCCCAGCAACGCCATGCATGTCTTCAGCGAAGAGGAACTGGAGAGACTGGCCATCAACCGGCTCGGTCCTGGCACGGAGATCGTCCCGCCCGGGACCGTGCCACGCGTGGCGCTGGCCCGCCCGACGAATCCGGTCGTCTCTCCACCCCCGGCCCTTGCCCCCGCCTCGACCCTTGACGGGGCGAGCCTTTTGGCCGTTCGCTCCTGCGACGAACTCGCGGCCTACCCGCAGGATCCCGCCAAACCTGCCGGTATTGTCGGCGTCGCCTGGAACGATCTCGACCCCGCCCAGGCCGTCGAGGAGTGCGAGAAGGCGCTGGCCGCGAAGCCCGAGGATGCGAGGGTGCAGTTTCAGTTCGCCCGCGCGCTCGACAAGGCGAAACGCTGGGACGAAGCCTTCCAATGGTACAACAAGGCCGCCGAGCAGGATCATGCGGCCGCCTTCAACAATCTCGGCACCCTCTACCGGGACGGGGACGGCGTCGCCCAGGATTATACGAAAGCGCTGGAGGCGTTCGAGAAGGCAGCCGCCCTCGGCGACGTCAACGCCCAGAACCAGATGGGCCGGTTCTATCAGTTCGGCTGGGGCGTGGACACGAACGACAGGGAAGCCGCGAAATGGTATCTGTTTGCGGCGAAGAACGGCAATGCGACCGCGCAGTACAACGTCGCCTGGATGTATGCCAACGGCCGGGGTGTGGAACAGGACTACGAGACCGCCCTCACCTGGTATCGCAAGGCCGCCGAGCAAAACGATTCGGACGCATTGAACGAGATCGGCCGGTTCTTCGCCAATGGCTGGGGCGTGAAGAAGGATCAGAGCGAAGCGGTCCGGTGGTACCGCCTCGCCGCCGACAACGGCAGTGTCCACGCGCAGAACAATCTCGGCTGGGCCTATGCCAATGGTGAGGGCGTCAGAAAGGACCAGCGAGCCGCCTTGGACTGGTATCGCAAGGCCGCGGATCAGGGTCACGCGAACGCCCAGAACGAACTTGGCCGGCATTACCGCAATGGCTGGGGCGTGAAGGCGGACGATCGGACGGCCGCGGAATGGTATCGCAAGGCCGCGGAGAACGGTAATGTTCACGGGCAATACAATCTCGGCTGGCTGTATGCCTGCGGTTGCGGCGTGACGAAGAACATCGACGAGGCCGCGCGCTGGTACAGAAAAGCCGCCGAACAGGGCCACGAAGACGCTCGAAAGGAGCTGCGGCGGCTGGGGCGGAGCTGATCGCGTTCGCCGTTCCCGCCGGAGACGGCCGGTTGCCGGTTGTTCCAAACGTCCAACACCCTTTGACCCGATCCACAATGACGAGGAGGCCCGGCATGACCGGAGGGAGTCCCTTTTCGATGCGTGCGTCCGTCTTCTTCGCAATGCTGAGTGTCTGGCTGTGTCTCGCTACGAAGACGCAGGCCGCGCCGATGACCTTCGAATTCGTCGGCAATGGCGGCAATTGCGACCAGTGCGAATGGATCGCGGCCACGGGCGTGATCGAGCCTGATACGGCCGAAAAGTTCGCCGCGCAGTTCGGCGGCACGACGTTCGGCACGGTCGTGCTCGATTCGCCCGGCGGCAATCTCAAGGCGGCGGTCGAACTCGGGCGTCTGATCCGCAAGAGCAATCTGAAGACGGTCGTGGCGGCAAGCGAAGTACGGCCCGGCACGACGTTCTACGAGCAGAAGCCGGGCCACTGCCTGTCGGCCTGCGCCTTCACCGTTCTCGGCGGTGTCGAGCGCGATGTCTCCCCAGGCTCGAAGGTCGGCGTCCACCAGTTCTTCAATTCGGAGGGCCTCTTCGATCCGACCGAGAAGGCCTATACCCCGCTCGATTTCTCCGAGCTCCAGCGCATCAGCGCCGACATTCTGCAATATGTCGTCGACATGGGTGCGGAAGCCGGCTTCATGACGCTGGTCGGCCGCAACGCACCGAGGACCATGCATATCCTGTCGGAAGACGAACTGGTCGACCTGCGGGTGTCCTGGGACCCGAACGCCTTCACGCCCTGGACGATCGAAATGGACGGCGAGGGGCTGATCGCCGTCAGCCGCTCGCGCGACGAGACCCGGAGAGAGGTCGTCTTCTGCCTGAGGGGCAGAGGCCAGTTCATGATGACGCAATGGCCGGCCGACGAGTGGGGCTATCTCGCGACGGTCATCGAAGACCAGTCGCATCTGAAGCTTCTCGGCATGACCATCGACAGGGAGCGGGTCGTCGTGCGCACCGACGAGGACAAGCTGTCCTTCATCGCGCCCTTCGAGGGCACACCCCGGCCGGAAGAAGCGGCCTTCGGCGGGCTCTACTTCATGGAGAGCAGCCTGGAACTTGGCCGCCGCAGCTATTGGGTCGCGCCATTCAATGCCGATAATTTCGATCAGGCCTACCGTCTGGCGGTGAACGAAGCGAACTGCATCGGCTGAGCGGAAAATTTCTTCGTTCCGGCAGGCCGCGCCTTTGGCGATGACGCGGAAAGCGCCTAGATCGCGGGAAACATCATCGAAGGCCTGCCATGTCCCCTGCCCCCATCCTCGTCGCCGTGCCGGCCGACGTTCGCGACTACGAGAAATATCGCTGGCACGCCACGCCCGACACCTATCTGAAAGCGCTGGTGAGAGTGGCCGGGGCGACGCCGGTGATCGTGCCGTCCATGGCGGACGAACTCGATCTCGACGCCGTACTCGATCGCGTCGATGGAGTGCTCACCACGGGCTCGGCCTCCAACGTCCATCCCGATCGCTACGGCGTTTCCCCGAGCCCGGCCCACGAGCCCTATGACCCGGCCCGCGACAGCGCGAGCGAACAGCTGATCCGCAAGGCGATCGATCGCGGGCTGCCGCTGCTTTGTGTCTGCCGGGGCCATCAGGAACTGAACGTCGCCTTCGGCGGCACGCTTGCCACCGAGGTTCAGGACTTGCCCGGCCGCATGGATCACCGGGCGATCACTCACGAGGATCAGCGAGAGCGCTACGCCACACGCCACGACGTCGCGATCACGCCCGGCGGCCTGCTCGAAACGATCGTCGGGCCGGGGCCGATCCGGGTCAATTCGCTTCATCGGCAAGCGATCGACCGGTTGGGCGATGGGCTGCGCGTCGAGGCGATGGCGCCGGACGGGATCGTCGAGGCGGTTTCCGTCGAAGGGGCACCGGCTTTCGCGCTCGGCGTTCAGTGGCACCCGGAATATTGGGCCGAGACCGACGCTCCGTCGGCCGCGATCTTCAAGGCCTTCGGCGCAGCCTGCCGAGGCGAGGCATCAACCGAAGGCGCAAGTCGGCTCCGCGCGGGCGAAGAACTCGCCCGCGCGGAGCCCCTGCATCAGAACTCGTAGGTCAGCGCGGCTTTGAAGGTGCGCCCGGCCTCGCTGTAGAATTCCCGCTGCTGGGTGGCACTGTCGGGAATGTCGAGTGCGTCGTAATAGGTCTCGTCGAAGACATTGTAGACGCCGCCGCTCAGCTTCAGCCCTTCGATCTGGGTGGGCTTGTACCAGGCCGTCAGGTCGAGAAGCGCGTAGCTCGGCGTGCGGTTGATGTCGCTTTCGACATCGTCGCGCGCCGCCGCAAGCGTGAGATAGGCGTCCGCACCCAGCATGCCGTTATCATAGCCGAGATTGAGGATGCCCTTCATCGCCGGGATCGAGTTGAGATGCTCGTCCGTTTCGCGATCCCGGCCGACATAGGCGGCAAAGCTCGCCCCGGTATGCCATTCCGGCGTGATCTGCCAATGGGCGGATGCTTCCACGCCGTAGATCTCGACGCTGGCGCGATTGATGTACTGGGTGATACCAAAGGGATAGGCTCCGGCCGGAATGCCGACCGAGGCAGGGTCCACGGACACCTGGTCGATGAAGTTCTTGTAGCGATTGTAGAACCCGGCGACCTTTCCGCCCAGAACCGCGTCGCCCAGTTCGATGCCGGCCTCGAAGCCATTGCTGGTCTCGGGCTCCAGATCCGGATTGCCGAGGGCGAGATAGGTGCCCGGCCCGCCATAGCTGAGATAAAGCTCGGCCGCGGTCGGCGCGCGAAAACTCTGCGCCCATTGCCCATAGATCGAAACGCCGTCGAAGACGTCGTACTCGCCGCGCAGCTTCGGCGAGATCGCGCTGTCGCTCGACGCGGCGGGAAGCCCGGTCACGGTCGGATTGGCGAGATAGGCCGCCGTTTCCTGCGGGTTCTCCTCGTAATAGTCGAAGCGCACGCCGGGCGTCAGGCGGAACCGCTCGGTCAGAGCGATCTCGTCCTGGATGAACAGGCCGAGCGTCGTGCCCTCGACCTCGGGCATGTCGGCCTGATTGGTGTGCAGGAAGTTGCAGGTGTAGAAGGCGAAGGAATAGGGCGGAGGCGGACAACTGTCCTCGCCGGCCGCATATTGCTCGGTGTGGCTCTCGAAGAGTTCGCCGCCGACGCTGACACCGTGCGTCACGCCGCCGAAGTCGAAGCGCTTCAGAACGCTGCCGGCGATGCCGACATTGGTCTCCTGAATGTCGCTGAGACGGGCATAGTCGCCGGCCGGGGTCGTCAGCCGGGTGCCGTAGAAGTCGTCCGCCAGATCCTGACGCTGCCAGTAGATCACGACGTCGGCTGCGTCGAGCCAGAGGCCGGCATCGGGACCGAGTTCGTAGTTCGCCGACACCCGCTTGCGCTTTTCGACCTGGACGTTGCGGGCCGACCCCGGAGCGTAGGTCGTCGCCGAACTGGTGCGCGAGTCGATGTCGTCCTCGCGGTCGTAGATATCGACCGTGAAGCCCAGGACCTGATCGACGCCCATGTGCTGGCGCAGCTTCACGAGCAGGTTCTTCTGGTCGTAGTCCAGCGGCTCGGCGGCCGTCCGATCGGCGCCGTAGACGTCGACCGTCCCCTGGTTCTCGATCTCGTGGCCGTCCCGGTAGCCGCCCTGGATCATCATATAGGTTTCGCCGAAGCGGGCCGCGAGGGCCTGATCGACGCCCCAGCTGTCGTCCTTGCTGTCATAGCTGAGCCGCGAGAGCCCGCCGAAATTCTTGCCGTCCTTCAGAAGGTCTTCGGGATTGAGCGTGCGCAATGCGACGACACCGCCGAGTGCGCCGGCGCCGAACACGCTCGAATCCGCCCCCTTGACGATGTCGAGTCCGGACAGAGTGTCGAAGTCGAAGGAGGACGGGCCGCCCGTGACGCCCCGCGCACCATCTTCCAGCCAGGGCACGCGAATGCCGTCGATGGTCGTGAGAACGCGGCTGGAGTCGAGGCCCCGCACATTGAAGCTTCGGGTCGCCTCATTGTACGAAACGCCGGGATCGAGCCGGCTGATGTCGTCCGGATCGTCGATCTGGGCGGCGTCGAGTTCGGCGCGTGTGACGCGGGTCGTCAGGACGGTCTCGGCGCTGGTCGCCGGCGCGACCTGATCGCCTTCGCCAGCCCCGCCCTCGTCGGCCGAGCCCTCGATGACGACCGGCATGAGCTGGACGCTGCCGTCCTCGTCGATCACCTGGGCCGATCCACTCGACATCGTCATCAACATGATTGCCATGCCGGACGCAGTGCCGGCAAGGCGACGCTTGTAGCGAGCCATTTTGGGTCCCCTCGAATGTTCGTGGAATGGGACCTGGCTGGGACTGCCCGCGGCAGCCGGTCTCGCTAACGCCCCCAATCGCTGCCTAAAGCCCCCCGGCTGCAGCAGCATCGTTGACGGGTTTAGATATTCTGATAATCAGAGTCAACAATAAATGGGAGGTTTAACAGCCTGTTTTCAATGGCGTTTTTGGAAGGTCTCTAAATTGGAAGACGAGGACTTTGACCCGGCTGCAGATTTGCCCCTTGGCGAAAAAGGAAAACGCAGTCAGCCGCCATGCATCATCCCGGCTTCGGAGCTCTTCAGGAACGGCGAGGCGAAGGAAGTCGGCATCTCTCACGGCGGCAAGATCTACCGCCTGAGGATCACGAAGGCCGGAAAGCTCATTCTCACCAAGTGAGGCAGCCCCCGTCGGACCGTATCAGACGCCGTCGCCTCTTGCGATCAGAGGGCGACCAGTGCTCCACCCAGCAGACCGACACCAACGAGCGTCAGCAGCCCCGCGCCGACGAGTTCCAGCGCAATCGTCACGGCCGCAAGCTGCTTTGTCCGGCGACCCGCCGCCTCCAGCGCCCCACGGCCGAGCACCGTCAGCGAAGCGAGCGCGGACACGGTGATGGCCGTACCGAGGGCCATGGCGAACACCGACAGCACGCCACCGGCATAAAGCCCGTTCAACAGGGCAAAGGTCAGGACGACGATTGCGCCGGCGCAGGGCCGCAATCCGACCGCGAAGATCGCCGCCAGCGCGGTGCGCAGGTTCATCGGCCCGCGAAGCTGCTCGGGGCTGGCGATGTGCGTCCGCCCGCAGCGGCAGTCTTCAGCCGTCGACGCACAGACCGCTCCGGCGGGAAGCGCCTCTGCCGCGGCCATGGTCGGCCGGCCCGCCTCTCCCGGCGCGGCGAAGGCCAGTGCCCCCATGGCCCCGCCCCCGCCCTGGGAACCGTTCGAACCACGCGCTGCCAGGCTCCGCAGCCTCTCCAGCGGTCGCACCATCCGCATCAGGCGCGTCAGCGCCTTGGCCAGGAGATAGAGCCCGAAGAGGATGACGAGCGCATAGGACGCGATCTCCAGCCAGTCGGTGGCCTCGGTCATCGACACGCTCGTACCGCGCAGCACGAACCATCCCACGCCGACTGCCACAATCGCCGTCATGGCCTGAACGAGCGACGAGGCGAAGGCCAGCAATACGCCCCGCTTCAGCTCGGCGCGGCTCGCCAGCACGTAAGAGGAGATCACCGCCTTGCCGTGACCGGGCCCGGCAGCATGGAAAATCCCGTAGGCAAAGGACAGACCGACCAGGAAGACGAGCGAACCGGACCCGTCTCGTTTCAGCGCCACCAGCGCTTCACGCAGGGCGGAAAAGAACTCCCGCTGCCAGACCGCGATCTGAAGAAAGACATCGCCGAACATCCCGCCGGACGGCGCCGTCATCGTGTCGGCGCTGCCGATGCCGATCGAGGATTTCGCCAGGGCCGGCCCGGCAACCATCATCGCGATTGCGAGGAGCCCGCACGCCAACAGCGGTCGGCCACGCTCGGTCAGCTGGAGGGCGCGCATGTCACCTCCAAGCGCGTGGCGAGCACGTCGGCGAAGGCGTCGGCCTGACCTTCCGGCACGGCCTCGTCCGGGCCCAGAGCCGCGATCGAGCTCATCCATGCCTTGGCCGCCTCGTCCTCGTCGGGGGCGTTCAGCGCCTTGCGGCAACCGGCCGGCAGGTCGACGAGCTGGAAATTGTCGGCGCTCTGGAAATCGAAGGCGACGAAGAAGCTCTCGTCGAAATTCGAGACCTTCACCGGCTGATCGGTGAGGTCGATTTCCTCGGCGACGGGCATCTCGAAGAAGAAGATGAGCTGTCCGTCCTCGAACAGCGTGTGCATCTTTTCCGGCGGCGAAAGCGCGACGTCGCGGCTACCCACCTCGGCAAAGGTGTAGAAACCCCATTCGGCGATCGAGGTGCGCACCGTCTCGCCCACCGCGTCGAGTTCGTCCTCGTCCAGCACGCCATTGGCGTTCTTGTCGAAATCCACGACCACGGAAGACGAGAACAGCTCGTCCATGCGCCACACATTGCGGATCGCCGTGAAGCGTCCCTCGGACGACCCAACGATCTCGACATGCGGTTCGACGAAGACATGCGGATGCGCCAACGCTTCGGACGACACCAGCACCATGCCGGCCATCGCCAGCGATCCAGCAACGAGACGATCGATCACGGCAGTTCCCCTCTCAAGCCGATTCCTCAAACCTGAGAAGAATGGCCGAAGTTTGAAAGGAACGACGGTGGTCGTCGGTCAGCCTCGATCCTTCGCGCCGACTGCCGGGCGCCTCAGCGCTCGACGATCACCTGCGCACCGACATTCACCCGGTCGTAAAGGTCGGAGACGTCGGCGTTGCGCATCCGGAAACAGCCGGAAGACGCGGCCCGGCCGATCGAGTTCGGCGAATTGGTGCCGTGGATGCGATAGGCCGTCCAGCCGAGATTGATCGCGCGCACGCCGAGCGGATTGCGCGGTCCCGGCCCGACGGAGCGCGGAAGGCTCGGATTCTTCGCCCGCATGCTCGGCGTCGGGGTCCAGGTCGGCTTCGGCCGCTTCTTCGAAACCCAGCTTCGGCCGAACCACTGCTCGCTCGGCCGTCCGACCGCGATGTCGTAGGCAAGCGCTCTGCCTTTGCCGGTCAAGAGGTAGAGCCGGCGTTCGGACGTGCGGATGATGATCGTGCCGGGATCCGCCTCGGCGTGGAAAGACACTTCCTGCGGGCCGGAGGTTCGCGCCCCGGCGGGCGCCCCGGCGAACAGAGCGAAACACAGGGCAATAACGGCCACGGCGACGGAGGAGACGGAATGACGCATGACAACACCGATACTCGTCGGCACTGAATCTTCCCTTAAAGGGCGACCCGAGCCGGCCTGCGAACTGCCATGATTGGGCCACGATTCCCGGCGGACTTCAATCTCGCGGCCCAGCCTTCGCGCAGGTTTGACAGGGGCGTGATGCGGCTGCGCCACGCCGCCCGCGCGAAGCTCGTGATGGCGTCCCGCCTATTCGATCGACGCCATGCCGAGGGGCACGGCAAATTCCTCGCACCAGATCCAGACCTCGTTGTAGGCCGATACGTCGAGCCCGGCCGGCACGGCGTATTGCTGTGCTCCGCTGTCGCTCTTCAGCGGTCCGAGCAACGTCTCCGCGTCGTAGCCATCCTTGCCGAAGGCGATCTTCGGATCGGGCGCGCCGTCGAAGCTGAAATCCTCCGAAAACCGCAGGATCGTTTCACCGCCGTCGGTCTCGACGGTGACGAGGCCGCTGACCGAATGGCCGCTGGCGCCGGAGAAACGTCCCTCTTTCAGCGTCTCGGCCATGGCGCCCGGCGCCAGAGCGAACAGGGCTGCAGTGAGGGTGGCGGCATGAAGTCGAAGTCGCGATCCGGTCATCATCGGTCTCCTTGCGATGTCTGCCCCGAAAAGCATCTTCGCATGCCGGTCGCGTTTTGAAACACTCCAGGGCTCGCAACGCCGAAAATTCTGCCTTCCTGACCCACGCAGGGCTACGAGGTCATCCCCTCTCGGCGCGCTCCAGATCCTTCACCTGATGATCGCCGTTCTTGCGTTTACACTGTTTGAACCATTCGGCCAGGAAATCCACGAACACCCGCACCCGCGTCGGCAGATGCCGGCGATGGGGAAACACCGCGTAGATGCCGGCCTCGCTCGACATGTACTCGTCGAGCACGGTGACGAGTTGCCCACTCTTCAACTCGTCGCGCACGACGAAGGCAGGGCTGAGCGCGAATCCGAGACCGGCAAGTGCCGCTGCGCGAACGGTCACCGGACTGTTGGCACTGAACTGCCCGGAAACGGGTACCGTGATCTGCTCCTGGGTCTGCGGGTCCCTGAACACCCAGTTTGAAAACAGCCGCGAATTCGAATCGATCACGGCCGGAAAATTCCCGATCTCGCTTGGATGTTCCGGCCTGCCGACCCGGCGGATGAGATCGGGGCTGGCGGTGATGACGAAGTCGAGCGAGGCGAGACGCCGCGCGATCATCGCCGAATCGTCGAGCCGCGTCATGCGGATCGCCACGTCGAAGCCCTCCTCGACGAGATTGACGAAATTGTCGTCGAGATGGATGTCGAGGGCGATGTCGGGATAGGCCTTGGCGAAGTCGATCAGGCTGAGACCGAGTTCGGCGTCGCCGAAGGTGCGCGCGGCCGACACGCGAATGCGGCCCTTGGCCTCTCCCGTCGCTTCCCGCGCTTCCTCGTTGAGGCTCTCCAGATCGGCGAGCAGCGTCGCCGCCCGCGCGACATAGACCTCGCCGGCCGCCGTCAGCGCGATCTGGCGCGTCGTGCGATTGATGAGCAGGACGCCCAGCTCGTCCTCGAGCTCGCGCACATATTTCGACAGGAGCGCCTTGGACCGGCCGGTCTTGCGCGCGGCTGCCGAGAAGCCTTCGTTCTCCACCACGGAGAGGAAGGCCCGCATTCTGGTGAGCGTGTCCATCGGTTCCGAGCTTGCTCCAACCCTGTGATTGTTGCCGGCAATCCACGGCCGACGCCTTTCCTTCATGCGTAGGCGCCAAAAAATCAACCGCGTGCGAATTTGCCCTTGCACATGACAAAGGTTGGAATTATCTCCCGCCTCGCCCCATGTCGCACGTGCCTGTGGGCGTCCACCGGTCCTCAGATGCGAGGGTAGCCGGGCAGGTACCTGGACGTAACACACCCAGTCGGTTTCGCGAGCCGCGCGATATCCGAGGACGCCTTGAAGCAACGACGGTCCGGGCCTTTCACGGTCTCTCCCGGTCTCCAAAGCCGGGAATATCGAAGAGGCACACCTTCCTTGCCTGAAGTGCGGCGGGTTCAAGCCCTCCAATCCATGGCAGACGAACATCGGCACACTCGCGTCCATCGCGGGAGTCCGGCCACGTCGCGTCGCGTTTGACGCCTGTCCTGAACGGCTTTGCGCTTCTCGGGCTGGCTTCGCGCACGTTCCTTGTCGACCCCGATTTGGTCCCTCGGAGGCTTCCATGGTCACGCAGCGCATCATCGACTTCCTCGCTACCCGCCGTCCGGACGGCCCCTGCCTCGTCGTCGATCTCGACGTGGTGGAAGAGAACTTCCGCGCCTTCCGCCGCGCGCTCCCCGATTCCTCGATCTTCTACGCCGTGAAGGCCAATCCGGCCCCGGAGATCCTGAAGCTTCTGGCTTCGCTCGGCTCGAACTTCGACTGCGCCTCGGTCGCCGAGATCGAGATGGCGCTCGACGCCGGTGCCGATCCGTCGCGCATCTCCTACGGCAACACCATCAAGAAGGAGCGCGACGTCGCTCGCGCCCACGAGTATGGCGTGTCACTGTTCGCCGTCGATTGCATCGAAGAGGTCGAGAAGATCGCCCGCGCCGCACCCGGTGCCCGGGTGTTCTGCCGCGTCCTGACCACCGGCGAAGGCGCCGAATGGCCGCTGTCGCGCAAGTTCGGCTGCGTGCCGGCGATGGCGATCGACGTTCTGACCGAGGCCCAGAGCCTCGGCCTCAAGGCGACGGGAGTCTCCTTCCATGTCGGCTCGCAGCAGACCAACACCGAAGCCTGGGATTCGGCGATCGCCGACGCCAAGATGGTGTTCGATGCGCTGGCCGAGCGCGGCATCGTGCTGACCCTCGTCAACATGGGCGGCGGCTTCCCGACGCGCTACCTCAAGGACGTTCCGGCCGCCGCCGCCTACGGCCAGGCGATCTTCCAGAGCCTGACCCGCCACTTCGGCAACCGCCTGCCCGAGACGATCATCGAGCCCGGCCGCGGCATGGTCGGCGATGCCGGCGTCATCAAGACTGAGGTGGTCCTCGTCTCGAAGAAGTCCGCCGCCGACGAGAACCGCTGGGTCTATCTCGACATCGGCAAGTTCGGCGGTCTCGCCGAGACGATGGACGAGGCGATCCGCTACCCGATCGTCAGCCATCGCGACGGCGAGAAGACCGAGCCCTGCGTGCTCGCCGGCCCGACCTGCGATTCGGCGGACGTGCTTTACGAGAAGGCGCCCTATCCGCTGCCGATCTCGCTGACCGTGGGTGACGAGCTCCTGATCGACGGTACCGGCGCCTATACGACCACCTACGCCTCGGTGGCCTTCAACGGCTTCGAGCCGCTGAAGTCCTACGTGATCTGAAGACGCGGACCCGAGCATGATGATGAGACACGCGTTCATCCGACGACGAGAAGGGCGAAGGCCCTTCTGATCCGGCGCTCCCGCAACGCATGACGCGTTGCGGTGCGGCGCCGGGCCACCGCCCGCGCGCCGCTTCCGGCACGTGTCCTCTCAACCTCCTGCCAGCGTTTCAGGGAGGTTTTCATGACCGCTTTCGTCTCCGCCACCGCCTTCACCGAGGCCCTGCCTTTCGCCGCCATCGTCGCCGAGAGCGACGACCATGTGCCGGCGCGCGAGGCGCTGCTCGACGCCGCCATGAGCCCGGGCCGCACCCGCAAATCCTCCGAGACGATCCGGCGCGGCCGCCTGCCGGCCGAAGGTCTCGCCTTCTCCGCCACGCGGCCGGACGGCACGTTGGTCGGAACCGTCCGGCTGTGGAACGTCTCTGCGGGCACGAAAAACGGCGCCGATGTTCCGGCCCTCCTGCTCGGCCCGCTCGCCGTCGCGCCCGAGGCGCAGGGCACGGGCCTCGGCGGTCTTCTCATGCGCCACGCGATCGCCGAAGCCGCGCGTCTCGGCCACGGCGCCATCCTGCTCGTTGGCGACCCGGAATATTACGTCCGCTTCGGCTTTTCGGCGCAAAAGACCGGCTGGCTCGCCATGCCCGGCCCCTTCGAGCCGCTCCGGCTGCTCGCTCTGGAGCTTCAGGGCAGCGCACTCGACGGCGCCGAGGGGCTGATCACGCCGACGGGTCGGGTCGAGCGCGCGGCGGTCACTCTCGTCGAACTGGCGGCGTGACGGGCGCAGCAGGCCCGGCGGGCTTCGGTGATGACGAAGCCCGCCGGGCCTGACCCGAAAATGCGGGTGGCCGATTGCCGGACACAAGAATTATCCGGCGAGCCCGAAAACTCTTGCGCAAGACGCCTTGTGTTTTCCGAAGCATTCCATATATGTAAGTCATCGATGAACGGCCGGGTATTGGGCCTTGCGCTGAAGATCAGCGCCCAGTTCAAATCTCTCTTCTCAATAGTCGATCTAGAAGGGTCTGCAGCGTTTGCAGGCCAAGTGAACTTTGACTTGGAAAGGGTTTCCCATGACGACGGGAACCGTAAAGTGGTTTAATTCTCAAAAGGGCTACGGCTTCATCGCGCCCGATGATGGCGGCGCGGATGCCTTCGTCCATATCAGCGCCGTTGAGCGCGCTGGTCTGAGCGAACTCGCCGACGGACAGAAAGTGTCCTACGAGCTCGTCTCCGATCGCCGCACCGGCAAGAAGTCCGCCGACAATCTGTCGCTGGCTTCCTAAGACATTCCCTGCGACCCGCGCGGTCGCAGGTGGTGCGCATCAGGGGCGGGTCGACCACGGATGTACTGGCGGCCCCGCCCTCGATGCCGACACCGACCGTCCCGCCTTCCGACGAAGGCGGGTCGTTTTTTATGGCAGGCATAGGTGTACCGCGGCTGGCCGCGGAGCCCCGCTTTCAGCCAACATGGCCCGCGCGGAAAGCGCCAAGCGCACTCCGCCACATGGCCTCCCCTTCTGCAAGAGCCCGACCGTTTCCTATTCGCCCAGGCCACCGCGCTTTCTTTGCGCCGACCGGCCCCTATATCTGATTGGGACGGAGCGCTCCGCCGCCGAGTTTTCCACGCCTCTGCGTGATGCGATCACACCCTCGGCCGACCGAAAGTCCTCTCCATGACCGATTCCGAACGCGCCCAGAAGCGCGCCAATGCCGTGTTCGGGCAGCAGCCCGACCGCCACGAAAAAGGCTCCGCCATGGGCCTCATCCGCGCCGACGCGGCTGCTGTCCAGGAAAAGACCGCCCGCCTTCGCGCCGCGCGTCTTGCCCGCGAGGAAGCCGCCGTGGCTGAAGAGCCCGCCCCGAAGAAGACGCGGGCGCGTCGCACCAAGGTCAAGGCCACCGCGTAATTCTCATCTCCGCCAGCGATAGCACCATGCTTTGTGCGTCCTGTCGCGCGTGCGCCCGCTGACCGGCGGTCCCTGCATCTCTCGCAGCGGCAGTCGTTAGCCGGGCAGGCTCTCTCTCCCGCCCATAGTACCGTGGCGCCGAACCAAAACCGGCAGCTTGCGTTCGCCTCAGGCGTTTTCCGCCCGAAAGGAGTGGCAGGAGCCTGAGGAGTCTGAAATGAAAACCGCCGGTCTTGCGTCTCTCGTTCTGTCGGCGGTTTTTCTTGCGGCCATCAGCCTTCTGCCGCTGATCGAGACCAATATCTGGTGGATCCGATATCTGGATTTCGTCCGCCTGCAGGCTGCGATCGCACTCCTGATCATCCTGGCCGCCGCCGGCCTTCTTCAAGCCTGGCACAGCCGATGGGGCGCGTTGGCCATGGCCCTCTGTGCCATCGCACTGGGCTTTCAGCTCTACAAGCTCTACCCCTACGCGCCTGTCGTGACACCGATGGCCGTCAAGGCCGAGACATGCCCCGAAGGCCGTTCGTTCTCCGTGATGGTGTCGAATGTCCAGAAGGGCAATCGCAACTTCGAGGCTTTTGCGGATGTTGTCCGCAATGCGGACCCCGACATTCTCCTCGCTCTCGAAACCGACGAATGGTGGGACGACAAGCTCAAGGTCTTCGCCGACCGGTTTCCCGAGACGATCCAGAGCATTCCGCAGGAGGCGGAGTATTTCGGCCTGCATCTGATGTCGAAATATCCCCTTTCAGATCCGGAAATAGAATTCTTCTTTGCCGAGCGGACGCCCTCGGTCCGCGCCGAGGTTCAGCTGCCAGACGGCACCTTCACCCTGTTCGGGATTCATCCCCGTCCGCCCCTCTATTTCGACCAGCCGTCGGCCCTGCGCGACGGGACGATGGCCAAGATGGCCCTCGCCGCGGCCGAGGCGGACCGGCCGATGGTGGTCGCGGGCGACTTCAACGCCGTGTCCTGGGAACGCATCTTCCGCCGCGCCATGCGTGTCGGCGGCCTGCTCGATCCAAGGGTCGGGCGCGGCCTGTTCCCGACCTACGACGCCACCAATCCGGCCATGGCCTGGCCCCTGGATCACATCCTGTTTCAGGACGCGATCGGCCTTCAGACCTTTCGAAAACTCCCCGCCGTCGGCTCCGACCATTATCCCGTCATGGCCGAACTCTGTCTTTCGTCCGGCTTGGCAGACCGGCAACACGCCCCCTCGCCGACCCGGCACGACATCGAAGAGTTGCGACACGCGGTCGAGACGGCCGATGCGTTGACCGGCGGCGAGTTCAAGACTGAGTAAAGCGCCGCGCCCTCTAATTCACCAACCGCTGGCGGGCCTTGTTGTCGAGATAGTCGGCATAGGCCTTCTTCAGCTTGTCGGTGGCGCCGACTTCCGGGACCGCGACGTCCCACCAGTGGCCGCCACC
The DNA here is from genome assembly GCF_024359545.1 of Jiella marina. Taxonomy (GTDB): domain Bacteria; phylum Pseudomonadota; class Alphaproteobacteria; order Rhizobiales; family Rhizobiaceae; genus Jiella. The sequence goes on along the minus strand of NZ_JAKQZG010000003.1, from coordinate 165,390 downwards.
CGCTTCGCCGGGGCCCTCTGTCGGATCGGTCTCGACCACGATCACGGACGGCATGTCGCGCTTGCGCGCCGCGACGATCTGGGCCTCCAGATCGGCGATGCTGCGCGCCTTGACCGCATGGGCCCCCATCGCGGCAGCATGGGCGACGAAGTCGATCTCCGGCTGCACCTCGACATTGCTCGATGCATAGAGATTGTTGAACTCTTCGCCCCCACAGGCCTGCTGCAGCCGGTTGATGCAGCCATAGCCACGATTGTCGGTCAGGACCACGGTAAAGGGGATGCGCCGCATCACCGCCGTCGCGAGTTCGGAGTTCGCCATCATGTAGCTGCCGTCACCGACGAAGCAGATCACCTCCTTGTCGGGGGTGGCGAGCTTGATGCCCATTGCCCCGGCGATCTCGTAGCCCATGCAGGAATAGCCATATTCCATGTGATAGCCGCCCTGTGCCGGCTGCCACAGGAGCTTCAGCGCGCCGGGCATGGTGCCGGCGGCGCACATGGCGACCGTGTTTTCGGTCGAAGCGCGCTGGACCGCGCCGATCACCTGCGCGTCGGTCGGGCGATAGTCTTCCGGCTTGTTGCCCGGATCGGCGCAATGGGCGTCGACGGCGGCGAGCCAGTCGAGCCGCGACTGCGGATCGGGTTCAGGCGCGCGATGATCGCCCAGACGGGCCGAGAGCTTTTCGAGCGCCGCCTTCGCGTCGCCGACGACCCCGAAGGCGCCATGCTTGTCGGCGTCATAGGCCTGGACGTTGATTGCGGCGAGGCGAAGCGACGGGTTCTTGAACAGCGCCCAGGAGCCGGTGGTGAAATCCTGAAACCGCGTGCCGACGCCGATCACCAGATCGGCCTTTTCCGACAGGAGATTGGCGGCCGCCGAACCGTCGACGCCCGCAGCGCCGAAATTCATCGGATGGCTCTGGGCGAGCGCCGCCTTGCCGGCCTGGGTCTCGATGACCGGGATCGAATGGCGGCTGGCGAAATCGGCCAGCGCCTCCTCGGCCTGCGAATAGATGACGCCGCCGCCACAGACGAGCACCGGATTTTTCGCCTCGCGGACCATCCCGGCGAGATCGGCGACGTCGCGCGGATCGGGCTCGGGCCGGCGGATGCGCCAGACGCGCCGCTCGAAGAACGCCGCCGGATAGTCGTAGGCTTCTGTCTGGACGTCCTGGCAGAAGGCGAGGGTCACCGGGCCGCAATTGGCCGGATCGGTCATCACGCGCAGCGCCCGCGGCAGAGCGGTGAGCAGATGTTCGGGGCGGGCGATGCGGTCGAAATAGCGGGACACCGGCCGGAAGCAGTCATTGGCCGAAACCGTGCCGTCGTCGAAATCCTCGACCTGCTGGAGCACCGGGTCGGGCTGGCGATTGGCGAAGACGTCGCCGGGAATGAGGAGCACCGGCAGGCGATTGACATGGGCGAGGCCCGCCGCCGTCACCATGTTGGTGGCGCCCGGGCCGATGGACGAGGTCACCGCCATGGCGCGGCGGCGGCGGCTCGCCTTGGCATAGGCGATCGCTGCATGGGCCATGGTCTGCTCGTTCTGGCCGCGCCAGGTCGGCAGCGCGTCGCCGGCTTCCTGCAGCGCCTGGCCGAGGCCGGCGACATTGCCGTGGCCGAAGATCGCCCAGACGCCTTCGATGAAGCGTTCGCCGTCCTCGGTCATCTGCACCGAGAGCCATTTCGCCATGGCCTGTGCGGCGGTCAGCCGGATCGTCTCGCTCATGCCGCATTCTCCTCTGCCTTGCCGCGGGCCGCATCCCAGATGGCGCAAAGCCGCGCGAAATTCGCTGCCATCGTCTCGACCGCCTCGGTATCGGAAACCTTGCCGGCCAGCCAGTCGCGCGCGGTCTGCGCGAAGATCGTGCGTCCCACGGCAAACCCCTTGACCAGGGGAAACTTCGCCGCGAGTTCGAAGGAGGCGGCCAGTTCCGCCTCCGGCGCGTCGAGGCCGAGAACGACGATGCCGCGCGTATGGGGATCGTTCCGCTCGATCGTGTCGACCGCGTTCTTCCAGGCCGCTTGCGTCGTGAAGGGTTCGAGCTTCCACCAGTCGGGATAGACATCAAGATCGTAGAAGCGCTGGATGATCCGGGCGTTGGTCATGTCATCGACCGGCCCGACCTTGGAGGGGATGATCTCCAGCAGCATTTCCAGCCCGTTGCGCCGGGCGGCAGAAAAGAGCCGCATGACCGTGGTTTCCTGATCCACCCACATCGCCGGATCGTCATCGGGGTGGCAGAAGCACAACACCTTGACCACGTGGCTTTTCGGCCATTCGGCAAGGCCGCCGAAATCGAGGCCGAGTTCCGGCTCCAATGTCAGCGGCCGCGATGTCGGCCATTCGGCCGGATGCCCGATCCATAGCCCCGTACCGGCCGCCTGCCACAGCGCCTTGCGGCCGAGGCGCGAGTCGCACAACAGGCCGTAGCCGGACCGCCCGTCCTGGACCCTCAGCGTCGCCTGGAGGCAAAGCTCCTTGAAGGCGCCGATCTTTTCGGGGCTCGCCCCTTCCATTTCCTCCAACTGGATGCGGTGGTCGAAGGCGAAGACCCGCATGGTCGAAAAATCGCCCTTGCGGTTGGTCGCCCAGTGCACCTGTTCGAGCTCACGGTCATTCCTAAGATCCTTGCGCACGATGCCGCGCTTGAAGAAGAACTGCAGTTCCTCCCAGCTCGGATAGGCCGGCGTGCAGCCATGGCGCGAGACGGCGAAGGCGCCGCAGGCATTGGCGTATTTCAGCGCCGTCGGCCAGTCCTCATCCGTGAGCCAACCCTTCAGGAGACCTGAGAAGAACCCGTCGCCGGCGCCCAGCACGTTGAAGACCTCGATCGGAAAGCCGGGTCCGGCCTCGCCGTCATCGAGGCTGTCGGGGATCGCGCCGGTGAAGGCGACCGCGCCGGCCGCGCCGCGCTTGCAGACCAGCGTCGCCTCCGAGACCTTCCGGACCGCTCTCAGCGCTTCGAGCGTGTCGGTCGAGCCGCCGGCGATGTGGAATTCCTCTTCCGTGCCGACGATCAGGTCGAAGAGGTGCAGTGTCGACTGGAGCTTTTCCGTCACCGCCCGGCTCTCGACGAAGCGGCTCTCGCCTTCGCCATGACCCGCCACGCCCCAGAGATTGGGGCGATAGTCGATGTCGAGCGCCGTCCGCGCGCCATGCTGTCGGCCGAGCGTCAGCGCCTTCTTGACGGCAGCCTCCGTGCGTTCATGGCTGAGATGCGTGCCCGTGGCGACCACGGCGCGGGCCTCGGAGATGAAGCTCTCATCGATATCGTCCTCGCACAGGCCCATATCGGCGCAGTTCTCGCGATAGAAGATCAGCGGAAACTGTTCGTCGTCGCGGATGCCGAGCAGCACCAGCGCGGTCAGGCGCTCGGGATCGGTCTTGACGCCGCGCGTATCGACCCCTTCGGCCTCGAGCTGTTCGCGAATGAAGCGGCCCATATGCTCGTCGCCGACACCGGTGATGACCGCCGACTTCATGCCGAGCCGTGCCGTGCCGCAGGCGATATTGGTCGGCGAGCCGCCGATATATTTGTTGAAGGAGCCCATCTCCTCCAGCCGGCCGCCGATCTGCGCGCCGTAGAGGTCGACCGACGAGCGGCCGATGGTGATCACGTCGAGTGTCTTTGGCATCAGACTATTCCCTCCAACGGCCGTTTGAACCGGGGCATCTTCACGACGCCACCCATTGTGTCCCACCATTCGCGCCCGTCGATATTTTGCCGGGCGTCTTTGCGCCCAGTCCGCCCCTCTGCGGCAATCCTCCGCTCTTCCGATCGCGGCCCAGGCATGCCACCCGATATGGAAGATTTATTCCATTTGGACCTTGCGACGCCGGCTTGTCAATCGCGACTCTCGCGCCTCTGCGCGACGGCGACTGCCAGCGAGGTGGCAAGCGTCAAGGCCGCCGTCGGCACCCGGAACGCGCCGACTTCCATCTCGCGCGCCACGAGCAGCGCCTCCGCGACATCTCGCAAGGGACACTCTGCCGTATCGCTGAGGGCAATCACGGGTATGCCGCGCTCGGCCGCCCGGATTGCGAGCTCCAGCGTCTCCGGGGAATAGGGAGCGAAGGTGACCGCCAAGAGGGCGTCGCCGGAGCGGATGGCGTGATCGCTTTCGATCTGGCCGAAGGTGCGATGAACCACCGCAGGGACCGTCATCTTGTCCAGGAGGTATCCCATGGAACTGACGATCGCGAAGGCGCGCCGAAGCCCGACCAGATGGATCGTTCCGGCGTCAGCAAGAATCTCCGCGGCACGGGCGAGAGCCCGATGATCCAGCGTATTCACCAAATTCACCAGCGATTTGTGCCCCGCCTCGGCAAAGCTCGCCGCCAGCGATGCCGGACTGTCATCGCCGCCCCGCCGCAACTGCGACAGCCGCTCGGAATAGTCGGGACGGAACTCGCGATACTCCGCGCGAAACAACGCCTGCATCTCGGAGAATCCCGAGAAACCGAGAGCCTGGCAAAAGCGCATGAAGGCCGATGGCTGGACGCCCGCACCCGCGGAAAGATCGGCCACCGTCGACACGGCGACGAGATGGATGTTGTGACGCAGAAAATCCGCGCACTGGCCGAGCCGCTTCGGCAGCGTGCCGGCAATCCGGTCGAGCCTTTCGAGAAGCTCCGATACGCTTTCCGGTGCCTGGATCGCCGGATCCAACGATCGCGTCATGGCCGTCTCCACCTGCCTCGCCAGACGCCGTTATAACGGGATGCGAGGTAAATGGAACGAATATTCCATATCTGGCGTGGATCGACACGCCCGTGTGGTCGGCGGGATAGCCCGCCTTGAGGGATTGACCGGCAACCGCAGCCAACTCGCAAGCAGTTACGCAACGGGCGACTTCGCCACCGCCCTATCCCGCGATGTCGATGACGCCGGCCTCACCCGTCTCAGCCCCGAAGGCCAGAAGCCGGCCGCCCTCGTCCCAGGCCATCGTCTGGACCGGGCCACCTCCACCACGGCGCAGCAGAGCTTCCTTGGAATCGAGAAATCGCACGGCGAGGATCATGCCGTCCTGATAGCCGATGGCGAGCATGTCCTCGGCCGGATGACAGGCAACGGCCGTGACCATCGTGTCGCCGCGCGTGCCAAGCTCCAGCGGCGCCTTGCCCATCGGCCCGTCCTTGCCGGAGAACGGCCAGAGGATCGCCGCGGGGGCGCCGGAAGTCGCCAGATACTTGCCCTTGGCCGACCAGGACCAGTCCTTCACCTTGGACGGATAGCCGGTCATCTTCATGTGCCGGCCATCGTCGATCCGCCAGCCATGCAGGGCGTTTTCCTGCATCGTGGTCACCAGGAAACGCCCGTCCGGCGAAAAGGCGACATCGAGATGCGCGCCCTTCCATTCGAGCGAAACGGGCTCCGCGTCCGTCGCCGGGAAATAGAGCGACGCCCCGTCATAGCGCGCGATCGCGAGACGCAGCCCCTTGGGCGCGAAGGCGAGGCCCTCGACGGTGCGCTCGTGCCTGATTTCCTTGAGCTCGCTCTTCGGCCGATGGACATAGGCGCTGCGCCCGGAGGCGAGGCCCACCGCGCCCTGCGGCCCGCCGGCAACGGCACTGACCCATTTGCGCCCGATCGACGCAACCTCCTCGAAACTCGCGTCAGCCGCGACCGAGACAACGCGCCCGTCTTCTCCTCCCGTGAGAAGGCGTTTGCCGAACGGGTCGGGTGTCGCGCAGAGAAGCCCGCCCTCGTGAAGCGCCAGGACCGTCTCGCCGCCGGCGGGCAGCCGCAGCGTCCCGTCGGCCAGCGCAAACGCCGGCTGATCCTTCAGGAAGCAGGCGGTTTCGACGAACTCGCCGAAATCATAGGCCGCAATCGACGGCATCAGGCAGGCGCCTTCGCGCGCGCCGCGCAGGCTGCAAAGCCGGCCTCCAGCGTCTCCGCGTCGAGGTCGCGGCCGATGAAGACCAGCCGGCTCACACGCGGCTCGTCCGGCTTCCAGGCCCGCTGGTGGTCGCCCTCGATGATCATGTGCACGCCCTGAACCACATAGCGGTCGGGATCGTCGGCGATCGCGATGATGCCCTTGAGCCGCAAGATGTTCGGCCCCTGCTCCTGAGTCAGCGCCTGGATCCAGGGGAAGAACTTCTTCGGATCGATCTCGCCGCCCCTCAGCGAGATGGACTTCACCGTCACGTCGTGGATCTCGGCCGGCCCATGGTCGTGGTGATGATGCTCGTGACCGTGATGGTGGTGGTGATGATCATGGTCGCAGTCCGGCCCGCAGACATGATCCTCATGGCTGTGATGCACGTCCTCCAGGAAGGCCGGATCATTGTCGAGCACACGGGTGAGGTCGAAGGCGCGCTGGCCGAGGATCTTGCCCAGATCGACGCCGGCGCGCTCGGTGCGGTGGATGACGGCGTGCGGATTGATCGTGCGCACCGTCGCTTCGACGATGGCAAGCTCCTCCGGCGTCACGAGGTCGGTCTTGTTCAGAAGCACGACGTCGGCAAAGGCGATCTGGTCCTCCGCCTCCCGGGAATCCTTCAGGCGCTGCGGCAGATGCTTGGCGTCGACCAGGGCAACCACCGCGTCGAGCGCGGTCTTGGCCCGCACATCCTCGTCCATGAAGAAGGTCTGCGCGACGGGAACCGGATCGGCGAGGCCGGTCGTCTCGACGACGATCGCGTCGAAGCGGCCGCGGCGGCGTGTCAGCCCCTGCACCACGCGAACGAGATCGCCGCGGACAGTGCAGCACACGCAGCCATTGTTCATCTCGTAGATTTCTTCGTCGGATTCGACGATCAGATCGTTGTCGATGCCGATCTCGCCGAATTCATTGACGATGACCGCATATTTGCGGCCGTGATCCTCGGAAAGGATGCGGTTCAGCAGCGTCGTCTTGCCGGAGCCGAGATAGCCGGTGAGAACGGTTACGGGGATCTGCTCGGCGGTGTTGGCGGTCTCGGACATGGCGTGCCTCTTTCTGGCTAGCGGTATCGTCTGATCGACGCCGCATATAATCCGGCCTCCGCCAGATTGCACGGGGGAGAGAATCAAGAAGAGCGGTCGTGACAATCTCTGCGCGGTCGTGCCGGCAAATGATCCAGGGGCATCGAACAGCCCTTGCAGCCGCGACCTTCGGGGCTTCCTATAGCCGCGCGGTCGCAAGGCCGAATCGTGGGATGACCGAGGAAACCAGCGATGGACGAAAGCGACGCCTTGCCGAAGGGCGAACTGACCGTGCGGATCCCGGCCATGCCGGCGGACGCCAACGCCAATGGCGACATCTTCGGCGGCTGGGTGGTCTCGCAGATGGATCTCGCCGCCGGCGTTCGCGCCGCGGAGCGGGCCCGCGGACGCGTCGCAACGGTCGCGATCAACGCGCTCGTCTTCAAGAAGCCGGTGAAGATCGGCGACACGCTCTGCGTCTACACGACGATCGAGAAGGTCGGCCGGACGTCGATCACCCTTGCGATCGAGGCGTGGGCGCGCCAGCGCACCTCGAAGGAGCGCACCAAGGTCACCGAAGGGACCTTCGTCATGGTGGCGATCGACGATGAAGGCCGCCCGGCGCCGATCCCGGCCGAGACCCTGGAATGATCCGCAGAAACAAGCCGTTTGCGCCGTGCTCGGCCTGACCGTCGCGGCTCTCGCCTTCGGCGAGACCATCGTCTGGGCAGCGTTCTACTATTCATTCCCTGCCCTGCTCCTGCGCTGGGGCGAGGTGGAGGGTTGGGGCAAGCCGTTTCTGACGGCGAGCTTTGCCGGCGCGATCATCCTCTCGGCCCTCACCGCCCCCCTGGCCGGGCGGCTCATCGACCGTGGGCGCGGGCCGCTGCTGATGACGCTCGGCGCCGCGACCGGCGCGATCCTGCTGCTCCTCCTGGCCGAGGTGGAGAGTCCATTCCACTTCGCCCTGGTCTGGCTCGGCCTCGGCGTCGTCATGGCGGGCACCCTCTATGAGCCCTGCTTCGCGCTGATGACCCGTGCGCTCGGCAAGGATGCGCGCCGCGCGATCACCCATGTCACCCTCGTTGCCGGTCTGGCGGGCACCCTCGCCTTTCCGCTGATCCATGTGGTGGCCGAGGCCGGAGACTGGCGTCTTGCCTGCCGGACCACGGCCCTCCTCGTGTTCTTCGGCGGCCTGCCGCTGCTCTGGTTCGGCAGCGTGCGGCTGGAGCGACAGGCGCGCCAGGACGCCCGGCACACGGCCGCGCCCCGACCGTCACGGGGCGCCTCGCCGCCTTCCCTGCAGGGCGTGTGGAAGCGCGAAACCTTTTGGCGCCTGACCATGGGCTTCGCGCTTCTCGGCAGCGTGCATTCGCTGATGATGAACCATCTCCTCCCGATCCTCGATGCCGCCCGGCTCAGCGAGGCGATGGCGGTGTTCGCGGCCGCCGCCGTCGGCCCGATGCAGGTGGTCGGCCGGCTCGGCATTCTCGGTGTGGAACGCCATGTGACGAGCCGCTGGATCGCCTTTTCCGCCTGTATCGCCGTCGGCCTGGCCGCGCTGTGCCTCCTCGGCACGCATTTCTGGCCGGTCCTCGTCATCCTCTTCGTCCTTCTCGAAGGCAGCGGCTACGGCACGATCAGCATCATGCGTCCGGTCATGCTCCGGGAATCGCTCGGCGATGCCAATTTCGGCGCGATCAGCGGCCGCATGGCCCGTGTCTACACGCTGGGCGTCGCGCTCGCGCCCTTCCTGGGATCGCTGATCTGGACGGTCGGCGGCTACGACCTCGTGCTGATCTTGATGACGGCGCTCGCGGGCCTCGCCCTGACGAGTTTCGCTGGGATCAGCGAGCGACCGTGGGGCCCCTCGAATGAGCCTCGCTCGCCGGGCCAGGAAGAGCACTCCAATTCGTCATGATCGAACGGTCGGGGCTCGCGACATCACCTGGCCAGAGCGAGTTCGCGCTGCCGGACCATGCGATAGATCTCCCGCGCCTCTTCCAGCATGTCCCCGTGCGCCTCCAACGCCTCGTCGACCTCTTCCTGAGGCACGAGCGCATCGCGGTTTGCGGTGACATTCTTTCGAGGGACATCTCCGGGCCCGATCCTGAGGTGGTGCCCGTGCCGCGCGAGGAATCCGTCGAGATCCTCGACCGTCCCCGCCGCGATTTGATCCAGCTTTTCTCGCATGTGCGCCTCTGGCAGAGGCCCTGCGTTGCCTCCGATGATCCAGTTCTGCATGAACACCTCCAAACGGCCGCCCCGCGTATCCAGGAACGCCTTCAGGCGTGTTTCACGCATGGCCCGCATGCCAGGGCCGAGACTCTGTTCGTCTTCGGAGGGCCGCCGTGCATGACCCGCCGCCGAGATCAGGCGATCGAGCGGATCCCGCAAGAGCGTGACATATTGTGCGTCGGGCAGAACGGCTTTCGCCGCCTCGAACGTGACGTGCCCGGAAATGAAGTCATATGCCGAAAGATGGGGAACGGCCCGGCGAAGTTCGTCGACCGATCGCAACTGCAGGCTTCGGTGAAATCGGCGCCAGGCAGCATGGGAAATCGAGGTCCCGGCCGTCTTGGGGATGTGCAGGAAAACTGTCTGCTGGCCCGAATATCGTCCATTCGAAATGTCATCCAGGTAGGCCCGCAACCGTCTGACAAACCTTCGATCAAGCAATTCCCGCGATGGGATGAGGCGACGCAGGGATGGCGGGACAAAGCCGGGATCGCGGACGAAAAGAACGAAACGCGGATTGCGGAAGACGAGGGTCCAGGAAGCGATTTCCTGCAGAACCTCGACAGGGACAATATTCAGCATGGCCCGATCGAACAGAAGAGCATCGGCCGAAGGCGAATAGTCCACCGTACCGGGGAAATCGTCTCGCAACGCCTCTGGGACGGCGATCGTCATTTCGCCGAAGCGACGATGCAACCTGTCGACCCAGGCGCGGGCGTCCATCCGAAGGGGATCAAGCATTGTTACGACAAATCCGAATGCGATTTCTTCACAGCCTGCGGGCCGCTCCGGGGTCGTCGTCATCGCGGAGCAAAGCGCTGGGCACGGACGCCTAACTTTCCGGACAGGCAAAATCAAATGTTTGGAGGAATGCGCGCGCCGACGCCGGACACCGCCGATCGGACCCGTTGACCGCGCTTTCCCCAAACCCCGACGGCAGAGTGACGAGTGGGCTCTCGCTGGACAGGAGAATGCGGGGATGGCTAGAAGCGGTTCGTGCGTCCCACCGCGCTTGAGGTGACATGATTTCGATTTCTCGCGGCCCGCTGTCCTCCCGCTTTCAGAAAGCAGTTCACGTTGCAAGGTCCAGAGCAAAAGACGAGATAAGCCTGACCTGGGCGAGCATGCCGCAAGAAGATCCCTATGTGAATTTCGGAGACGCGCTCAGCCCGATCGTCGTCAGCGCGATTTCCGGTCACCGGATTCGAAAGGTGCCTTTCGTTTCGGATGAGATCCGCCTCTCCGGAATCGGAACGATTGCCCAGAACTTCGCGGGGGGCACGGTGTATTTCTGGGGCACGGGAATCGACACCGTTCGCCACGGGCCGAATGTCGGGGAAGACGGATACCGGGTTCCGCCCGATACCCGGTTTCATCTCGCCGCCTGCCGGGGCCGCATGACACAGGCAACCCTCGCCGATCATGCCATGACCACTCAGGATGCCTTCGGTGATCCCGGTTGGTTTGCAAACCGCATCTGGCCCGAGCACGCGAACCAGGAGAAGAGTTACGACATCGGCGTCGTCCTTCATTTTACCGAGTGGACGGCAAAGCGGCCCGACGCACAGGTCAAGCCGGAACTGAAACGCTACCATCTCCCGCAATCCCTGAAGCAGCGAGTCTGCTTCATCAATCCGATTGCCCACCGCTCGGTGGAAGGCGTCGGCGAGGTGGTCCGTCAGATCGGCCGGTGTCGCACGATCCTCTCGACCTCGCTGCATGGTCTCGTCATTGCCGAAAGCCTGGGCATCCCTTCTTTCTTCTTCGGTCCCGGCTTCACGCGAGGCCCTTGCGAAATCACCATGACGGAGCCGCGCGTTCTGGACCACCGCATGCGCGATCTCTACTCGATCCTCGGTCGCGAAACCGTCCCGGCCGTCATCTGGCCGCGTCAACGCCTCATGGACTGGCAGGTGGTGTTGGACTGGTGTGAAAAGCAGCGATCCTTCTACGATTTCGACGAAAAGCCGCTTTTCGAAGCCTTCCCCTTTCACAAGGCAGTCTCGCTCTCGGATCAACGCTGGCCGCTTCGAGACGATTTTCTCGCTGACGGCAATTTTCTCTGAAGGGAATCGGGTTGTCGGGCGCGAGGCTTGGCCCGACGGGAATCTGGACCTTTGCGACAACATTTTTTATATGACGGCAACTCCTCATCGCCGTCGACGATCCAGAAGCAGGTGCCCGCATGGCCGGCCATTCACAGTTCAAGAACATCATGCATCGCAAGGGCCGGCAGGATGCCGCCCGCTCCAAGCTGTTTTCCAAGCTCGCCCGCGAGATTACCGTCGCGGCCAAGCAGGGCATGCCAGACCCGGACATGAACCCGCGCCTGCGCCTGGCGATCAACAACGCCAAGGCCCAGTCGATGCCGAAGGACAATATCGACCGTGCCATCAAGAAGGCGGCCGGCGGCGACAGCGAAAACTACGAGGAAGTCCGTTACGAGGGCTACGGCCCGGGCGGCGTCGCCGTCATCGTCGAGGCTCTCACCGACAACCGGAATCGCACGGCCTCGAACGTCCGCTCCTATTTCACCAAGTCCGGCGGGTCGCTGGGTGAGACGGGCTCGGTCTCCTTCATGTTCGACAAGGTCGGCGAGATCGTCTACCCGGCCTCGGTGGGCGATGCCGAAGCAGTCTTGGAAGCCGCAATCGAGGCCGGCGCCGAGGACGTCGTCTCCGACGAGAACGGCCACACGATTGTCACGGCGTTCGAGGACCTCAATGACGTCTCCACCGCCCTGGAATCCTCGCTCGGCGAGGCCGAGAGCGTGCGCGCCATCTGGAAGCCGCAGACCGGCACCCCGGTCGACGAGGACAAGGCCCAGAGCGTCCTCAAGCTGATCGGCAATCTCGACGACGACGACGACGTCCAGAACGTCTATGCCAATTTCGAGGTCGACGAAGAGGTGATGGCGAAGCTTTCGGCTGCCTGACAGCGGATCACCAGCGCAGACCGGCCTGATCCCCATCGGGCGGACGCATGCGAGCCCGTGGCGGTCAAATCCGAACCGCTCGAGCGACACTCCCAAGAGACCGCCTTGGGGCGAGAAAGGTTCAGCGCCACCTGCAGCGGGGCCGAAGCGCCGCAATGCTTTGGTTGCCAGTCAACAGCCGATGCGCGCGCTCAGTTCGAACGCAGGGCACCGCCGTCAGCACGCGCTCCCGACATAAAGTCAGGAAGCGGTCGCCGCTACGCCGAGGTTCGCGTCAAGCTCCGGGCGCGATCCGCAACGATGCGAGCTCGACCGACAAGTCGCGGACAGCCTTTTCGGCCTCACCCGCCAAGTCGCCCAACTCGCATCCGAAACGCACGGGCAGTGAGAGCCGCTTCTCGGGATCGTCTTCCCAGACGAGCACGACGAAGGACCGCTGCCGGTCGAGATCGTGATTCAGACCGACAATCCTGACCGCTGGGTTCTCCGAACTCATCGCACTGGACCTCGGCCTGATCGAAATCTCTTCTGATACCGTCATGCCCTGCTTGCGAGGGCCCGCGCAAGACGTATCGATCCTCGTACCTCTGCAACCCCTGCCCGCGCGGCGATACCGGCAGCTCCCCGCCTCGAGGTACAAATCAGCTTTCGAAGTCCTCTTTCGTCGCGTTGTTCAAATTTAAGATAATTTCGACAAGACTCAACTTGGAATAGCTCAATCTAGACTGCACCGATATTTTAGCCAGCTAACGGTAACGATATAAGTTCGGCATAATTTAACGTTTGAGAACAAGACTTAAGTGCATGAAAAACCATGCAGAGTGCCCCATCCGATGGAAGACGAGATCATCCCAGATCCGAGTAATCGGCGCCGCTGGCAACGACGACGCACGCGCCTGCGGCCTGTGAAACTCCTGACCATTCACGGTCAATTCATCGAAGACTGCCTGTGCGTCGACGTCTCGAGTGGCGGCATGCGGCTTAGCCGGCATTCAGACCGGCCCCTGCCCAAGAAGATCATCGTTTTCGAAGTCTCGGACAAGACGTTCCAGGTCGGGTCGCTGGCGTGGTTGTCGGGCAACCTGGCCGGTCTGCAGTTTGCCAGCCAGGCGATGAAGGCGACCCCCGCCCAATTGCAGGCCCTGGGCCAGACCCGCGGAAACGACGCCGTCTATTACCGCAAATGAGCGACGACGCGCATTCGATGCCGATCGCCAAAGACGCGACCTCACGACCTCGAGGCCGGCGGCCCCGCCATCCCTGGAATCGCATTCATCTGACCGCTTGAGGAGCGCCGGGGTAGGGGAGAACGCCCTTCGACGACGAAGTTTCCCGTTTGTTCACGTTTCGTCTATCCAATGACCGCCGATTCGGGTAGAGGAAGGATTGAATAAAATGTTAACGGAGGCTCCCATCCGCATTATCGGCATCGACCCGGGCCTTCGCCGGACCGGCTGGGGCATCGTCGAGACCCTCGGCAACTCGCTGCGCTTTGTCGCCAGCGGCACGGTCACCTCCGATGCCAAATGCGATCTGCCCTCCCGCCTCCGCCAGCTCTATGACGGCCTCTCCGAAATCATCCACCATCACCGCCCGGACGAAGCCGCCGTGGAGCAGACCTTCGTCAACAAGGACGCGGTGGCGACCTTGAAGCTCGGCCAGGCCCGCGGCATCGCCCTTCTCGTGCCGTCTCTCGCTGGCCTGCCGGTGGCGGAATATGCGCCGAATGCGGTCAAGAAGGCGGTGATCGGCGTCGGCCATGGCGACAAGAAGCAGATCCACATGATGGTGAAGGTGCTGATGCCGAAGGCGAGCTTCGACACGGACGATGCGGCGGACGCGCTGGCCATCGCCATCTGCCACAGCCATCACCGCCAGTCGGCAACCGCGCGGGCCGCCTTCGCCGGGCGATAGGCCCCCCGCCCTCCACCATGCGGCAAAATCTATCCCCCCGCGGGCTCTCTGACGCTTCCAAGACGCGTTAACTGTCTTTATATCGCGGCGCATGAGCACCATGCCCGCCGACACGCCGCTTTCGCGCATCCGCAACTTCTCGATCGTCGCCCATATCGACCACGGGAAGTCGACCCTTGCCGACCGTCTGATCCAGAACACCGGCGGGCTCGATACCCGCGAGATGAAGGATCAGGTGCTCGATTCGATGGATATCGAGCGCGAGCGCGGCATCACCATCAAGGCCCAGACCGTCCGCCTGCACTATACGGCGAAGGACGGCGAGACCTATGTCCTCAACCTCATCGACACGCCCGGCCATGTCGACTTCGCCTATGAGGTCTCGCGCTCGCTCTCGGCCTGCGAGGGCGCACTGCTCGTCGTCGACGCGGCGCAGGGCGTCGAGGCTCAGACGCTCGCCAACGTCTATCTCGCCCTCGACAACGATCTCGAGATCGTGCCGGTCCTCAACAAGATCGACCTGCCGGCGGCCGAGCCCGACCGGATCAAGGAGCAGATCGAGGAGGTCATCGGCCTCGACGCCTCCGACGCGGTGATGATCTCGGCCAAGAACAATCTTGGCATCGAGGACGTGCTCGAAGCCATCGTCCATCGCCTCCCCGCCCCCAAGGAAGGCGACCGCAAGGCGCCGCTCAAGGCGATGCTGGTCGATAGCTGGTACGACGCCTATCTCGGCGTCATCGTGCTGGTGCGCATCATCGACGGCGAATTGAAGAAGGGCCAGACCATCCGCATGATGGGCACGGACGCCCGCTATCCGGTCGACCGGGTCGGCGTCTTCACCCCGAAGATGGTGTTGGTGGATGCGCTCGGCCCCGGCGAGCTCGGCTTCATCACCGCCTCGATCAAGGAAGTCGCCGACACCCGCGTCGGCGACACGATCACCGAGGACAAGCGCCAGACCGAGACGATGCTGCCCGGCTTCAAGCCGGCCCAGCCCGTGGTCTTCTGCGGCCTCTTCCCGGTCGACGCCGCCGATTTCGACGATCTCAGAGCTGCCATGGGCAAGCTTCGCCTCAACGATGCGAGCTTTTCCTTCGAGATGGAATCCTCGGCAGCGCTCGGCTTCGGCTTCCGCTGCGGCTTCCTCGGCCTTCTGCATCTCGAAATCGTCCAGGAGCGCCTCTCCCGCGAGTTCGATCTCGACCTCATCGCGACGGCGCCGTCCGTCGTCTACGACGTCCACATGAACGACGGCTCGATGCTCCAGCTCCACAACCCGGCCGACCTGCCGGACGTGGTCCGGATCGATCATATCGAAGAGCCCTGGATCCGGGCGACGATCCTCACCCCGGACGATTATCTCGGCAATATCCTGCAGCTTTGCCAGGAGCGGCGCGGCATCCAGTCCGACCTCACCTATGTCGGCAAGCGCGCCATGCTGACCTATGAGCTCCCCCTCAACGAAGTCGTCTTCGACTTCTACGACCGGCTGAAATCGATCTCCAAGGGCTACGCCTCCTTCGACTACCAGATGATCGAATATCGCGAGGGCGACCTTGTGAAGATGTCGATCCTCGTCAATGGCGAACCGGTCGACGCCCTGTCGATGCTCGTCCACCGCACCCAGGCCGAGCGCCGCGGCCGGGCCATGTGCGAGAAGCTGAAGGAGCTGATCCCCCAGCACCTCTTCAAGATCCCGATCCAGGCGGCGATCGGCGCCAAGGTCATCGCCCGCGAGACCATCTCAGCGCTCCGCAAGGACGTCACCGCCAAATGCTACGGCGGCGACGCCACCCGCAAGCGCAAGCTCCTCGAAAAGCAGAAAGAGGGCAAGAAGCGCATGCGCCAGTTCGGCAAGGTCGAGATCCCCCAGGAGGCGTTCATTGCGGCGCTGAAGATGGATAGTTGAGGGGCCAGGCCAGGCGCCCCTCCCCCTTCGACAGGCTCAGGATAAGGGGCTACTGGGACGCAGCCGGCTGCGGCAACACCTCCTCTCACCCCTCACCACCATCCAATCCCAGATACCAAACCACCACGCCCGCGACTTGCCGCACCCCCTTTTCCCTCATCCTGAGCCTGTCGAAGGAGGAGGGAAAAGGCAACACGGCGCCAAGCGTCCCTCCCCCTTCGACAAGCTCAGGATGAGGGACTACTGCAACGCCGCTGCATGAAAGCCCTGCATCGAAAGCCACCATTCGCAAGGGGCCAGCGCCGACCCACGCACCAGAGCAGCGATCGCGACTTGCCGCATCCCGTCTCTTCCCTCATCCTGAGGCCCTGAGCTTGTCGAAGGGCGAACCACGAGGGCAATGCTTCAGTCTGCGCCAAGCGCCCCTCGTCCTTCGACAGGCTCAGGATGAGGGTCTACTGAGACGTTGTGCGAAAGCCCCAGCAGCGACAGCGCCTGTTCCCCTCCACCGCGCCCCCAAGCGCCAAACCAAAGCCCGCGACTTGCCGCAACCCCTCTTCCCTCATCCTGAGCCTGTCGAAGGACGAGGGAAGAGGCGATGCTGGAAGCTGCCGTCTAGATGCCGTGCTACGCAGACGGCTACTATACAGGACCGACGAAACAGCCGATCGAATACCGTCTATGCTAATGCAATAAGGGAATCTTCCAAGGCTACACGAAGCCTCACCGCGCTGTGGAGCCCGGGAATTTTAAGCCACCGAATGCATGACTGAGTCGAGAGGAATGCGAGTGATTTTCAGCGGAGAAGGAACTGTCATGCCGGTTTGGCAGATCCAGCGCCTTGATCCAGGCTATCTTTACCTCATTGAGGACAACGGCCGGTACAAGCTTGGCAAAACGAAAACGGAAAAGGACAGGCTGAAGGCTGCCAAGACTTGGCTCCCAGACATGAAGCTTATTGCACGCAAGCCGTTGTGGGGAATCAGTCATCATGAACGTTGCTTGCACACTGCTCTCGTCCGCCACTGGTACTCTGGCGAATGGTTCAAATTCGACGACGACAACGAAATGGAGCAGTACTTTTTAGACGGGTTTGGCGCCTTCGCCGACGATAATCCCGACCGCAATTCAGTAGATTTTATCTATTGGTATAACGAGGGCATGGTCGAATTTGTGACTGAAATGGATCGCCAGAACCTAACCCTCTCAAAGTTTAAGATGCAGGAATCGAGCGTGCAGAAGACGACTTAGCTTGGCATGGTTTCTAAACACATCGAGCCTTGCCGCCTCCGGACAAAGTATCCAGGAGGCGTGTTGGCCGATGTGCCGCTCTCCACCAAGACACACCTAAGAAACCGAAATTCCCCTTTTGACCCAATGCCGCCGCCTCACTTCCGAAAAACTTATCCCCACCCCGTCCCCCTCGCCTATCATCCCGCCACCGCCGGCCCACGGAACGGGCGCGAATGATCACCGGGATCGTTCGGGGGCCGGCGGGCGGTGTCCGGGACGCCCTGCTCTTCCGGAGGGCGGGACGGAGCGGACGGTTTCGAGGCGCCGCTGGACCCAGCTCCCTACCGGGAGATGCGCGGGAATGGGCCGCTTAACCGGGGGCACCCGGGATGCGCCAGCCGCCGTCGCGACAGCCCGCCCGGAACGTGGCAGCGTTCCGGAAGTCGCAAGACAGCGGGAAAGAGCGATCCATTCGAGACCGTAAGACGCCGCGCGGGATGCCGGAGGCGGACCGTACAAACACAAGTTCGGAGGGTCTGCCTCCGGCATCCCGCCGTCCCGCCGGACGGCGACCCCTGCTGCCTTCGGGCGGTCCCTCAAAGCCCGGCCGGGCGATCCGGCGCGGAAACGATGCGGCGCGTCCGCCGATCGGAAGGGCCTCAGCCCGTCACGAAATAATAGCCCGCCAGAAACAGCCCCACCGCGATGACGAAGATGCGCACCGCGATCTGCGCCACGCGTTTGGCGATCCACACGCCGCAATAGCCGCCGAGCGCGACGCCTGGGATCATCGCGAGCGCCCCCGCCCAGTTCACCACCCCGCCCGAGACGAAGACCACGATCGCGACGAGGGCGATGACGTTGGCCAGCACGTTCTTGATGGCGTTGAGGCGGTGATAGTCGCCGCTTTCGGTGAGGCCCAGCGTCGCCAGCATCATGATCCCCATGCCGGCGCCGAAGAAGCCGCCGTAGATCGACGTCACGAACTGGATCAGCGGTGCGGCGAGACCGCGGCGCTCGGTCCGCTCGGCCGCCTCGCGCGGCTTCGGCTTCAGCCACGGCCCGGCTGCAAAGAGACCCGTCGCGCCGAGAAGCAGCCAGGGGACGGCCGCCGAGAACTGCGCATCGTTCAGCCACAGGAGGATCAGCGCACCGAGCAGCGAGCCGAGGATCGACACCACCGCCAAGACGAGAATGCCGCGCCAGATCGTGCGGATGTCCTTTAGATAGGGCAGCGTCGAGGTGAAATAGCCGGGAAGCCCGGCGATCGACGAGGTCGCGTTGGCGGAGATCGGCGGCACCCCGATCAATGACAGGGCGCCGAAGGAGATGAAGGTGCCGCCGCCGGCCACCGCGTTGATCGCGCCCGTGGCGAAGCCGGCGAGGAAGAGGAGGAGAATGACGAGAAGGGACATGGCGGGAATCAGCGCAGAGACATTTGGCGTCTCATACGCGATCGCGGCGGCGGTTTCGCCTGCGGCGCGCGAAAATTCGTGCCCGCCCGCAGGTCATCGCGCCGGCCCCCGTGCCAATCGACACAAGAGGCCGGCGCGTCGTCTCAATACTCGACCACGCCGTCGAGAGCGTAGTGCTTAACGGTCTTGCGGTTTTCGATCAGCGTGTCGATCGTCGGCTCGCCCGTCATGGCGCGGGCGATGGCGAGCTTCGTCGCCTCGTAGTTCGTGCGGTAGAGATCGGCCCTGTCGAGATTCTCGTCCTCGGCGCAGCGCGGATCGAGCCAGATGGTGACGATCATGCAGATGTCGTCGATGAGCCCCTTCGGAATGACGCCGTCGATCACGCAATCGACGATCGCGTCGCCCGTCGCCGCCTGCACCACGCCGCCGAGCAGTTCGACATAGGCTTCCGAATGGATCGTCGCCTTGGTGGTCATCATGGTGGCCGGGCGGACCATCTGGTTGCAGTCGCGCACGACGAACATGCGGGTGTGACCGACGGTCTGGCCGAGCATGCCGGCGAAGGCATGGCCCACCGGACCGGATACGGAGCCGATGACGACTTCCGGCATGGCGTCGGTCGCCTGGCCCTCGGCCGCAAAGACCGTCGCCTCGCCGGCGCGCATGATGATTTCGGTCATGAAATGTCCTCTTCGAAGAGATCGGGGCCCGCGGCGATACGGTTCAAGGGCCCGCAAATGGGGTGCCATGCCGTCTGTAGATCAACAGCGAAGAAAACGAAGATCGATTTGCGTCATGGATTGCCGCCAATTGCGGCGCCGGCCCTAGTGGCCCCGACGCCAGAAGCAGCGGACAAACGGAGAGAGAGCGCCCTACCCGCCACTCGCGACCTGTGGCGGGCCTTTCAGCGCGTGCTCGTCGCGATAGGGGTCGGGCGTGTTCACGTCCGTTTCCTTTTCCGTCCGATACCATTGCTCGTATCGATAGAGCACCAGCTTGTCGCGCCCGAGCCCGCGCAACAGGCTGTACATCATGATGAGAAGCACGAAGGCGAAGGGGAAACCGGCGACGACGGCCGCCGCCTGCAGTGCTTGCAGACCGCCGGCGACGAGCAGCATCGCGGCGATGCAGCCTTCGGCGATCGCCCAGAACAGGCGCTGGATGCGCGGCGGGTCCGCGTGACCGCCGGCGGTGAGCATGTCGATCACGAAGCTCGCGCTGTCCGAAGAGGTCACGAACCACACGACGATCATCACGATGATGATGAGACCGATCAGCGGCGTGCCGGGGAAGAACTCGATCAGCTTGAAGATCGCGCTGCCATAGCTTTCCTTGGTGGCCTCGATCAGGCCGGGATTGCCGTCGAGTTCCATCTTCACGGCGGTCCCGCCAAAGGCGGTGAACCAGAAGAACAGGATCGTCGTGGGAATGAGGAGCACGCCCAGGAGGAACTCGCGAACCGTGCGCCCGCGCGAAATGCGCGCGATGAAGATGCCGACGAAAGGCGACCAGGAAATCCACCAAGCCCAGTAGAACAGCGTCCAGTCCACCTGCCAGTCGGTATCGGAATAGGCCTCGACCCAGAACGAGAACTGCACGAAGCCGGTGATGTAATTGCCGACATTCTCGACGAAGCTGTCGAGAATGTAGAGCGTCGGCCCGACGATCACCACGAAGGCGAGAAGCAGGAAGCTCAGATAGATGTTGAGGGTGGAGATGCGCTTGATCCCGCCGTCGAGCCCGAGCATCACCGAAATCGTCGCAAAGCCCGTGATGATGGCGATCAGGATCAACTGGACGATGACATTGTCGGGAGTGCTGAGAAAGGTCTCGAGCCCGGAACTGATCTGCATCACGCCAAGGCCGAGCGAGGTGACCACGCCGAACATCGTCCCGAAGACGGCGAGGATATCGACCGCATGCCCCCACGGGCCGTAGATGCGCTCGCCGATCAGCGGATAGAGCACCGAGCGGATCGAGAGCGGGAGGCCCTGACGATAGTGGAAATAGGCGAGCGACAGGGCGACAATGCAGTAGATGCCCCAGCCATGCAGGCCCCAGTCGAAGAAGGACAGCACCATGGCCTGCTTCGCTGCTTCGACGGATTCCGGTTCGCCGAGCGGCGGGGCGAAGAAGTGATAAAGCGGTTCGGCCACCGCCCAGTAGAGTAGCCCGATGCCGATTCCGGCGGAAAACAGCATCGCCATCCAGGACAGAAGCCCGTATTGCGGCGTCTCGGTCTGGGCGCCGAGCCGGATGTCGCCATAGCGGCTGAATGCCAGATAGACCGTCAACACGAAGGCGAGGTTCGTCACGCAGATCAGGAACCAGCCGAAATAATCAGCGATCGCCGTCTTGGCGCCCTGAAAGACCGTGTTGGCGAACTCCGGCCAAATCACGCCGAACAAGAGGAAACCGAGGATCAAACCCGCGGATGTCAGGAAAACCGGAGGACTGACACTGGGAAACGGACCCAGTCGGCCGGTTTCCACTCCGCGCGTGTAATCGTTCTCGGTTGTAGCCAAAGGAACCTCGCGAGCAGGGATGTTGCGATGATTTCCAAGCTAACTGATCCATGCGCAAATTCCGTCAAGTGACCGAACTATTCTCATTCTCGGGCCGAAACGGTCCCGCCGCCGCAACCAATCCTCTGATTCATGCATTGTCTTTTCCAAGATAGAATTGGAGGCAAACATGATCAGAAGCATTCTGAAGTCACTTTTTGTCGGTTGGGTCGCCAAGAAATTCTTGCACCGCGGACCGTCGCGGCGTCGCCGCGCGCCGTCGCACGCGCCCCGGCGCGTCTGACCTTCGACATATCAAGACAAGAGAAGGGCCGGCTCCGGAAGGTGAGCCGGCCCTTTCTCTAGAGCAATCGGGTGCGTTTTGTGGTGAGAGGACGTTGAGAGTCTGAATCAGTCGGCAGGACGCGTACCCTTCTTCGCCGTCTCTTCGACCTCGACGAGAATTTCGGCGCCGCTATTGGTGGGGTAGCTATTTGGTCCCGGTGTTTGGCCCGGTCCGCACGGCCCCGCTGGGACACTTCGTTCCAGGTCGGTCCTCGCCCGGTTACCGATTTTCCGCGTTCTCCGAGGCGGGCATGGGGCAATCATACGACACTTTCTGGGTCGTATAGGTGATCAGACCTGCTGCGCACAGCGTCCCGAGCTCGGGAAAATACATACCGTCCGGCGGAGTGCTACGCATCGCTTTGAGGACGAACCCATCATCCACCCCCATCCTCTTCACATAGGCCCCGATGATCCTGTAGGCTGGACTGTCGAGCGGGATCGCGACGCCGTTAGCCGAGATTTGGTGAAAACCGATCCGGTAGACTTGTTTCGGACTAACAAGGATGCGCGGTGGGACGCCGGCCATGAAAATCAGCGGGCAGGCGGATTCGCAATCGGCGTAGAGAGCAGTGATTAACCCTCGCTCCCGGATTAGCTCGCCCGCCTGCATCGCGTCCTTGACGCTTCCGCCGCGGCTGCCGAGGTTGATGACACGGATCTCGTGTTTCGACAGAACCGCCTCAAACTCTTTGAAGAACCCAGGCACGATATCGCCCAGCACGTATAGAATTCCGTCATCAACGCGAAAGCTCGCCGACGTATTCCAATCGGGCCCAAGCAGTCCTTCTGGAATACCGTGCTGTCCGTGGCAGGACAATTCCCAGACCTCGGCGCGCTGATCGCCGTTCATGGACCGAAACTCTTCAACCGCGATCACCCAGGTGTTGAGATTCCACGAATATCCCAGGATCTGGTTGAAGTCATAGGCGTCCGGATCGATCGAACCCGCCGGCGGACTGTGAATTTCGTCCGGCCGCGGACTGACATATCTCATATACTCTGAAATATCGCCGATCCCCATCATCTCGGCAAGGACCTGGCATCGGATGGCCGACACGTCGACGGAGCGTATCATCCGTCCAACGCTGTTGTAGTCCCACCCGTACCCTTCTGCCCACGTCTCAATCGCGCGAGCTCGTGACCGCGCGTCGGCGATCCGGTCCTCCCAGCCCTCCGCGAAGACGGTCTGGACGAGGCTGAGAAAGGCGAGCGTGTGAACGAGCAATCGAAACATGCGAGACCTCGCAGTGTTGAGACAATATCTCGTATCACCATGTGCACCGTGAATTTTCGGGTGCAGTCAGACGAATTCAAACTTGCCACTGCTGGGATAGTGACATCGTTCCTTATGCAACTCCGAGACCGCGCGGTTCGTCAAGAGGGGTGGCACGGTCGGCCAGTCGCCGCAGACTTTCTGCGTCTGGCGCCCGGCAAGGATTCGAACAATCTCAAGCGAATAACCGCCAGCTGGGACGAAACATTCCTCAAAACCGTCATATCAGCCGCGTGAACTCACCCGATTACCCTGGCCCTTTATCGTTGCTCTGGGCCGAATTCAGCGGTGTGTGAAGGATACCCCCGTCACGACAATTGTCCACTCGGTGCGGAACGCCAGATCCAGAGTATCGTCCGGACAGGTCTGCTCGCCGTCGACGGTCCACCCGCGCGCTGTCCAGTTCCGCCCGCGGCGTATGTCTTCGCCGCTTGCCATCGGCTCATGGGCAAGGCTCGCCGCATAAAAGTCGAAGCAGTTCTTGCCACGCCGGGCGACGAGAAAGCAGCCGCCGACCAGTTCGTCCGAGCGGTAGAAGGTGCACAACCGTGCGTTCCTGACGCTCCAGTCGCCCGCCCATTGCCCAGCCGCGTCGCGGTAGGTCAGGGCACCACCCGTGTCGTAGCTCTCGTGCCAGAAGCTGCCGTCACTGTAGACCCCTTGAAACCGTCGGCCGGAAAATGTCTCGACCAGCGCAGCGTCCCCCAAGACGCCGGTGATCAGTTCATTCAGACCCGGGATCTCGGCGCGGGCCGTGGAAACAACGAGAATGAGCGCCAGAATCGCGAACGTACCGCGCATGAGCCCCACCAGTTGACGCATCGTCCGCATCCTTCCCACCCGAAACATCGGTCAGGATGGGCCGATCCCGGCGTGATGCCAAGCGGGAAGTCGATCGTTCCCGCCTGCAAACGCGCATCGAGGCCGTCGCATGGTTCGGGGCCTCATCATTCCACGAAGGCGATGAACCGGCCGGCCAGGATCGCCGACACCCAGATGACGATCGAGATTGCGCCGGAGACCGCCAGTCCGGCGCTGATGCTTCCCTCGGCGCGAAGCCGTCGCCAGTCCGAACTCCGGTGGACGAAAATGGCATGCGCCGTGCCCAAACCGACGAGCAGGAGCTTGATCTGGAAAGGGCGGTTCACGGCGTAGTCCTGCGGGGAGACCGCGAACAAGAGCGCCCCGGTCACGAGAGCGAGCATCAGCCCCGTTGCCGCGATCCTCGGCACATATCGCGCCAGCGCTTCGACCGGGATGCTCCGCAACGCGCCGACCAATCGCAGATCAAGAACGAGGATCGATCCGAAGAGCGTCGCGAAGGCCAGGATATGCACCGCATTGAGGACTGGATAGGCGACGAGCGATGTCCTCAACGCCAGAGCCGGCGTGGAGCCGGCAATGGCGGCGAGGACGTCCTCCAACAACGCTCGAACACTCAGGCCTGCGGCTTCAGGCTCTTCTCCCGCCGGGGATAGACGTCATAGGTCTTGCCGTTGACGGTGATGGTCTCCGCCTTGAAACGCAATTCGCCGGGATCGCTGGAACGATGGCCGGTGAAGGACGCCGTATCGCCGACTTGAGCCACGCCTTCGACGAAGCCGGCGCGCGACGTGGCATAGGGCGGAGCCAGGTCGACTTCCCATCTCCCCTCGTCATTGACGATCTGAAGATGTGCATGGGGATTGCCGAGAGAAAGTTCCGTGATCTCGCCGGAGAGCCGGCTCTCCTCGCTTTCGGTCCAGGACCAGCCATGATGGGCGTAGGCCGTCAGCGGCACAGCCGCTGCCCCGACCAGGCTGGCAGCGATCATGGCGGCTCGAATCTCGTTGCGGCGTGTCATCATTTCTATCCTTCGCTTGGTCCGGCCCGTGGCCCAGCCGATCTCTCGCGCATCTGATTTCAGGTTTGCGAGAGAGGCTCAGCCAGTGTTCCAACTGCCCGCCCACGTAGGGTCGGCTGCCGCTCGAGGCACCAGACGCTCCGCACAACTGACCGTGAGGTATGCTTCAAGGTGGCGACGATCAGAACGCGGAACGAACGTCAGTCCTCGTCATCCTCGGCGTGCCGGGGATGTTCGGCGGAAAGGAAGTCGCCAAAGGCCGAAAGCGGCTCGACATAGCTCGCGAACACCTTGATGCAGACCATCAGCGGCACGGCGAGAAACATGCCGACGCCACCCCATATCCAGCCCCAGAAGGCCACCGACAGGAAAACCGCCGCGGCGTTCATCTCCAGGCGGCGCCCGACGATCATCGGCGTCAGGAACTGGCCCTCGATGGTCGTGCAGGCGAGATAGAGAAGCACCGGCACGGCCGCATTGCCGAGATTTCCGAACTCGGCGAGCGCGATCACCCCCACCAAGGCCATGCCTGCCAGCGAACCGAGATAGGGAATGAAATTCAGCAGCGTCGCCAGAGCCCCGAATACCGCCGGTGTCGGCATGTTGACCCACCAAAGGCAGGTGCCGACGGCGATCCCGAGGCCGATATTGATAACGGTGATCGTGAACAAATATCGCGAGAGTTCGCGTTCGATGTCGTGGGCGATGTGGAGGGCCCGCTTCTTGTCGGCGAGCGTCGGCATGGCCCGCACGAGCTTCTGATAGAAGAGGTCTCCCGAGGCGAGAAGAAAGAACAGGAAGATCAAGGCAAAGGCGATCGACGCCAGCACCTGCGGGACCACGACCGTGGCGTTGTCCAGCAGTCCGGGATTGCGCACCACGACTTCCTGCGGTTCGTCCGAGGATGGCGGTCCCGCATTGTCCTGTTCGGCCACTTGCTCGACCTGCCGCTGCGCGCTTTCCAGGCGATCGAAGCGATCGCGGATCGACCGAAGCTCGGAATCGACGGCAGCGATATAACGCGGTGAGTCATTGACGAGATTGGTGATGGGATCGCTCAGCATGTAGAAGCCGAAGACGAGGGTAGTCAGCGCTCCAAGGACCAGCCCCAGCGCGGAGATCGGCTCCCAGATCCTCAGGCGGCGTCGCAGGAAGCGGACGATCGGGCTCATGACGAGGGCAAACAGCAGGGCGAGGATCACCGGCAGGAGAAAGCTCGACGTGAGGTAAAGAGCCCCGAAGAAGAGGATGAAGAAAATGCCGATCACCGCCCAACGCGGGCCGGTGTGGAAGCTCTGGCTGTTGATCAGGCCGATCGTGGGCGAAATCGACGAGCGCTCCTGGCGTCGATGCGGGTCTTTCTCGGACGACACTCTCACCCCTTCTCAGTGTCGCCCTGTAACGAACGATTTGCCGACCAAGTTCCCGCGAGAGAAGCACACTCCCCCGGCAACGCCATTTCGTCCGCGTTAATCGCAACCGCAAGCTTGGTAACGCGGAGTCTCGGATTCGCTCCTGGCGGTGTCGCTCAGTGCAGGATCTGCGACAGGAACAGCTTGGTGCGCTCATGCTGCGGATCGGTGAAGAAGGCGTGTGGTTCGTTCTGTTCGACGATCTGACCCTGATCCATGAAGATCACGCGATTGGCGACCTGACGCGCAAAGCCCATCTCGTGGGTCACGCACAGCATGGTCATGCCCTCTTCGGCGAGCCCGACCATCACGTCGAGCACTTCCTTGATCATCTCGGGATCGAGCGCCGACGTCGGCTCGTCGAAGAGCATCACCTTGGGGTTCATGCAGAGCGAGCGGGCGATCGCCACGCGCTGCTGCTGACCGCCGGAAAGCTGGCCCGGATACTTGTGCGCCTGCTCGGGGATCTTGACCCGCGAGAGGTAGTGCATGGCAATTTCCTCGGCCTTCTTCTTCGGCATCTTGCGCACCCAGATCGGCGCGAGGGTGCAGTTTTCGAGGATCGACAGGTGCGGGAAGAGATTGAAGTGCTGGAACACCATCCCGACTTCGCGCCGCACCTCGTCGATCTTCTTCAGATCGTCGGTGAGCTCGATCCCGTCGACGATGATCTTGCCCTTCTGATGAGTCTCGAGGCGATTGATGCAGCGGATCGTGGTCGACTTGCCGGAGCCGGACGGACCGCAGATGACGATCCGCTCGCCGCGCCGGACGGTCAGATTGATGTCGCGCAGGACGTGGAATTCGCCGAACCACTTGTTCACGCCGATCATCTCGACGGCGACCTCATCGGAGATCTGCAGCTTCTTCTTCGGCGCTTCGGAAACGGCGGCTTCGGCTTGAACGCTCATGGTCGGTTCCTTTGAAATCTAGCTCTTGTGGCCGGTGTCGAGCCGTCGCTCGGTGTAGATCGAGTAGCGCGACATGCCGAAGCAGAAGACCCAATAGATGAAGGCGGCGAAGATCAGGCCCGTGGCCGGGGTCGACGGCGTGATCCAGTTGGGATCGTTGAAGCCCCGGCGCACCGTGCCCAGGAGATCGGCGAGGCCGATGATGTAGACAAGGCTCGTGTCCTTGAAGAGGCCGATGAAGGTGTTGACGATGCCCGGGATCACCAGCTTCAGCGCCTGCGGCAGGATGATCATCCGCATCTTCTGCCAATAGGTGAGCGCCATCGCGTCAGCGCCCTCGTACTGGCCCTTGGGGATCGCCTGCAGACCACCGCGGATCACTTCCGCCATGTAGGCGGCCGAGAAGAGCGCCACGCCGACAAGGGCGCGGAGAAGCTGGTTGAAGCTCACCCCTTCCGGCATGAACAGCGGCAGCATGAAGTTCGCCATGAACAGGACGGTGATCAGCGGCACGCCGCGCCAGAACTCGATGAAGATGACGCAGAGAAGCTTGACCGCCGGCATGTCGGAGCGCCGGCCGAGCGCAAGGATCACCCCCAATGGCAGCGAGGCGGCAATACCCGTCAGCGCGACCACGAGGGTCAGCATCAGGCCGCCCCAGAGATTGGTCGGCACCGGCGGCAGACCGAAATTCGTCGACATGACGAAGACGAAGAGGATCACCGCTCCGGCCGGAATGAACAGCCGCGCGAGATTGCCACCGTCCCGCCGCGCCATGAAGCCGGCATAGACGACCGCGCCGAGCGAGACCACGGCAGCCAGGAAGGAGATCAAGGACAGCGGCGAGAAGCGGAAGTCGAGGAAGACGATTGTTCCCGCCGACACGAAGTTCGAAATGAGAATCGCCACCAGTGAGAGGAGCGCCGCCCCGATCCCGATCTTCACCGCCATCGAATGGAAACCGACCTCGGGTTCGGCCGAGACGTCGCTGATCGTCACCGCAGCGGCGATCAAGAACAGAAGCGCGAGTTCACCGCCGGAGAAGGCGAAACGCCCGCCGGTGAGAAGCACCAGCGTGACGACCGGAAAGACGGCGAAGAGGAGAACCGCGTTCAAACGTTTGTAGGGCAAGGATGGGATCGCGATCCCGGCCACAAGGATGACCAGCATGATCAGGGAGAGATCGATCCGCCACCGCTCGTCCAGCGGATAGACGCCATAGACGAACTGGCCGAACTTGGCGCCGATGAAGGCCCAGCAGGCGCCGCCGTGGCCGCCGCCTTCCACGAGGCAGGCTTCACGGTCCGAGCCGGAGAAGACGGCATCGACGACGGCCCAGTTGAAGATGTTCCACACCGCCCAGACGATGAATATGCCGGCAAGGATCGACAGGACGGAATCGACCGGCGTCGAAAACAGATTGCGCTTCACCGTGCCGAAGGCGCCGGTCTCGCTGGGCGGCGGCGGCAATGCCGATTTGTGGTCTTTCGAGACGTATTGGAAAACCTGTTCTTCCATCTGTCAGGCTCTCCTCAACGCTCGACCAACGCCATCTTGGCGTTGAACCAGTTCATGAATATCGACACGGAAATGCTGATCGTCAGGTAGACCGTCATCCAGATCACCACGATCTCGATCGACTGGCCCGACTGGTTGAGGACCGTCGAACCGACCGCCACCAGTTCGGGATAGCCGATGGCCAGACCCAGAGACGAGTTCTTGGTGAGGTTCAGATACTGGCTGGTGAGCGGCGGGATGATGACGCGGAACGCCTGGGGCACGACGACGAGGCGAAGAGCGTGGCCCCGCTTCAGCCCGAGTGCCGACGCCGCCTCGTTCTGCCCCTTGGAAACCGACAGGATGCCGGCGCGCACGATCTCGGCGATGAAGGCGCCGGTGTAGATCGACAGCGCCAGCCACAGGGCGATGTATTCCGGCCGAACCTGGAAACCACCGGCGAGGTTGAAGCGGTTCGCCGTCGGATATTCCAGCGTCGCCGGAAGACCGGTGAGCAGGAAGGCGAGGATCGGGAGGCCGACGACGAGGCCGACGGTGGGCCAGAGTGTGGGCTTGCGCTCGCCCGTGGCAAGCTGGATCTTCTTGTTTCGCCGGGCGAGATAGATCGCGCCGGCGACACCGATCACGAAGGCGAAGACGGAGGCGTAGGCGAGCGCCTCGAAGATCAGGCTCGGAATCTGCAGGCCGCGATTGGTGAGGTAGACGCCGAAGACGTTTTCCTCGACCCCGCGGGGCCCGCTCAAGACCGACAACACGCCGAAATACCAGAACAGGATGACCAAGAGCGGCGGAATGTTGCGGAAGGTCTCGACATAGACGGTCGAGAGCATGCGGATCAGGAAGTTACGCGAAAGCCGGCCGATGCCGACGATGAAGCCGAGAATCGTCGCCAGAGCGATGCCGGTGCTCGCCACGATCAGCGTGTTGATGATGGCGACGATGATCGCGTGGCCGTATGTGTCGTTCGACGTGTACGGGATGGGGGTGATGGCGATGTCGAAGCCGGCGCGCGACCACAGGAAGCCGAAACCCGACGCGATATTGGCCGCGGCCAGATTGCGGGCCGTGTTGTCGATGATCCACCAGGTGAACGCCACCAGGGCGACGATGAGGGAAACCTGGATGACGATGCTGCGGACGGTGGGGTTCGTCAGCCAGGACGACCCGCTTTCGCGCGGCATCGGTTGCGTCTCGACGCTCATGACGACGGACTCCTCCGACAAACGGCTTTCATGCGGAATGGAAGTTCAGGCCGGCCCTGCCGCGCGCGACAGACAGCGCGTCCTGACAGATTGCCGAAGTCGGCGTGATCCGCGGGCGCCGGGAGGACGCCCGCGGAAAGCCTCAACCGATCTTAGCGGATCGGCATGCCGTACTGCAGGCCGCCGTCGGTCCACAGGGCGTTCTGGCCACGCTGGATCTTCAGCGGCGTGTTGACGCCGATATTGCGCTCGAAGATCTCGCCGTAATTGCCCACGGCCTTGATGACGTTCGCAGCCCAGTCCGCCGAAAGGCCGACCGCCTCACCGAAGTTCTTGTCCTGACCGAGCAGGCGACGGATTTCCGGATTCTCGGATTCCATCATCTCGTCGACATTGTCCATCGTGACACCGAGTTCCTCGGCGTCGAGCAGCGCGAAATGGGTCCACTGGACGATGTTCAGCCACTGGTCGTCGCCCTGGCGCACGGCCGGTCCGAGCGGCTCCTTGGAGATGATCTCCGGCAGGATCGTGTGGTTGTCCGGGTTGGCCATTTCGAGACGGGAAGCGGCGAGGCCCGAAGCGTCGGTCGTCAGCACGTCGCAGCGACCGGAATCATAGGCCGAGTTCACGTCGGACTGGGATTCGATGACGACCGGATTGTATTCCATGTTGTTGACGCGGAAATAGTCCGCGAGGTTCAGCTCCGTCGTGGTGCCGGACTGAACGCAGACCGTCGCGCCGGACAGTTCGAGCGCGGAGTTCACGCCGAGATCGTTCTTCACCATGAAGCCCTGGCCGTCATAGTAGTTGACGCCGGCGAAGGCGAGGCCGAGCGTCGTGTCGCGGTCCATCGTCCAGGTCGTGTTGCGGGCGAGCAGGTCGATCTCGTTGTTCTGCAGCGCCGGGAAGCGCTGGACCGCCGAGAGCGGCGAATACTGCACCTTCGAGGCATCGCCGAAGACAGCTGCCGCGACCGCCTTGCAGTAGTCGACATCGAGGCCCTGCCATTCGCCCTGATCGTTCTGAGAAGCGAAGCCCGGCAGACCGGTGTTCACGCCGCAGCGAAGCATCCCGCGGTCCTTGACGGTCTCAAGCGTCTGCGCCGATGCCGTTCCGGCGGCGAGGCCCGCAATCGATAGACCAAGTACGGCGGTCAGGAGCTTTGATTTCATCAGGAAGCCTTCCCCATCTGGGTTTTGATTGTTAGTGCGGTGGCGCGTACCCCAAGGCACGCACCGAAACGGCCCTTCGTTGCGAGTGCCGTCTTCAACCAATTCAATTCCATGACAAAATTTTATGCAGGTCAAGCAGCCACCGCGTTTTCCCGACCATTTTCGCCGCAAGAGACCGTGACTGCAGACAAAATGAGCAGAAGGCCCTTCCCTTGAACAAAGATCGCCCAAACGCGCCGCGAAACGGCGTGAACACGCGCCTTTCACACCCGCCTTACGATCCCCATTCCACCCATGGCTTCGTCAATCCGCCGGTGGTGCGCGGCTCGACGGTGCTGTTCGAGTCAACCGAGAAAATGCGTCGCCGGTCGGAGCTCCCCTTTACCTACGGATTGCGCGGAACGCCTACGACAAAGGCGCTTGAGGACGCGCTGAGCGAGTTGGAAGGCGCCGCCGATACCATTCTGGTTCCCTCGGGCCTTGCCGCGATCTCGATCCCGCTGCTCGCTTTTCTGGGCGCTGGCGACCACTGCCTCGTGGTCGATTCCGTCTATTCGCCGACGCGCACCTTCTGCAACGGCACGCTCACGCGCATGGGCGTCGAGGTCGAGTATTTCGACCCGCATATCGGCGCCGGCATCGCCGAACTGATGCGCCCTCATACCAAAGTCGTATTCCTCGAAGCGCCGGGCTCCAACACGTTCGAGATGATGGATGTGGCAGCCGTCGCCGCAGCCGCGCGCAAGGGCGGAGCAGTGACCATGCTGGACAACACCTGGGCCACCCCCCTCTTCTTCCGACCGCTCGAACATGGGGTGGATCTTTCGATCCACGCGCTGACTAAATATCCGGGCGGGCACTCGGACCTGATGATGGGCAGCGTCTCGGCCCACGAAGCCACCGCACGCGAGCTTCGCAAGACGCAGATGCAGATCGGCGTCAACGCGGCGCCGGACGACTGCTCTCTCGTCCTGCGCGGACTCAAGACCATGGGTGTCCGGCTGGAGCGTCACATGGCGTCGGCCATGGCGATCGCCGAATGGCTAGAAGGCCGCGACGACGTCTCCGCCGTGATGCACCCCGCCCTCCCTTCCTTCGCTGAGCACGAGTTGTGGAAGAAGCAGTTCTCGGGCGCCAGCGGCCTCTTCTCCTTCGTGCTGCCGGTCGGCTTCCGAGAGGCCAGTGCGTTTCTCGATGCGCTGACCCTGATCGGTCTCGGCTATTCCTGGGGCGGCCACGAGAGTCTTGCCGTCATCGTCGACCTGTCCGATCGAACGATCGCGACGGGTCCGGAAACCGGCACGCTGATCCGGCTGCAGGTAGGATTGGAGGACGTGGAAGACTTGAAGGCCGATCTGGAGCTGGGCTTTGCCGCCATGGCAGAGGCTGGCCTACCGTCGTAGATGACGCCGCTGCAGAAGAGAGAGCGGCGCTGCGGGGTCGCTTCTCTGACGAGGTAGAAATCCATCGCGGACGAGAGATCATGCAGCTTGGCGCCGCCCGGAGGACCGGCCAGCGCCAGGCGCACTTGCACTTATTTGAACAGCGGATGTCCTGCCGGCAGGAAGAGCACGTCGTAGAACAACGGCCGCCTCTGCAGGTAGTTCATGATGTTGTAGAACCAGAAGCCCTTTTCCTGCATCCGCGTAATCATCTGGGAAAAGGTATAACCACCCTCGAAACGCTCTCGGACCGAGACCTCCGCGATGATGAAGGCAACGTCCGGGAGGTGCTTGTCCAGCCCCTCGATTGCATCCATCTCGAAGCCTTCGATATCGAGTTTGATGCCGATCTTCGGCTTCGGCTTGTACTCGTCGATGACGGCATCAAGGGTCGTCACATCAACCGTATAGGTCTTAGCGTCCGCTCCACCTGTCAGGCTGGTACGCTTGAGAAGCGTCGACTTGGCGTCATCATCGCTGATTTCCATACGTCCCGGCGCGCGACCGATCGCCTTGTTGATGAACTTGTATTTTTCAGGCTTGAGACGCAGAACGTCTTCGCCACCCGCTTGCGGGTCGATCAGCAGGAAGTCGAGTTCCGGGTAAGCATGGTACAACGGCTTCGTACCCTGACGAACCCCAACATCGATGATCGAATTCGGTCCGAGTTGGAGCCCCTGAAGGTAAAAGGGGTTAAACAACTCTGCCTGTCTGGTGTAGCCGAAACGGGCGGCAAACTTGTGAAACTCGGTTTCGAATACGGACATTGATGCTTCCTGTGGGTTGCTGGGAGGAATGGGTTGCGGTGACACGGGAGCACTGAGTTGGCCTCTCCGAAGACGCCTGAAGCCGTACCGACCGACCCGTTTCAGCCCCCCTACGATGCTCTTTAAGTCGTTTCTCGACACGATTGTGTGTTCCTCGATAGGCGTCGATTGTCCCTGAACGCACCAGCCTTCTAGAGGATAAGTTGACCGACGGGAATGGGGAGCGAGCATCAATCCTCAGCCGAATGGTGCGCCGCAAAATTTCTCTTGAGGCGGGCGGGTTTTCCACGCCCGCAATGTGACCACCCCTCTCCTGCAGATTGAGGCGCCCGGCGGGCTCTGTTAGAGCGGACGACAATCGCTTCGGCTTCAATTTCCCGGAAATTCTCGATGATCCCACGCTACGCCCGCCCCGAAATGGTCTCTGTCTGGTCGCCGGAGACGAAGTTCCGTATCTGGTTCGAGATCGAGGCCCATGCCTGCGACGCGCTGGCCGAGCTTGGGGTGATCCCGAAAGAGGCCGCGAAGACGATCTGGGAAAAGGGTGGAGCGGCGACCTTCGACATCGATCGGATCGACGAGATCGAGCGCGAGACCAAGCACGACGTCATCGCCTTCCTCACCCATCTGTCGGAAATCGTCGGACCGGATGCCCGCTTCGTCCATCAGGGCATGACGTCGTCCGACGTGCTCGACACGTGTTTCAATGTCCAGCTCACCAAGGCTTCCGACATTCTGCTCGCCGATCTCGACGCTCTGCTTGCGGCGCTCGAACGGCGCGCCTTCGAGCACCGCGACACGGTCACGATCGGCCGCTCGCACGGCATCCATGCCGAGCCGACCACGTTCGGCGTGAAGCTCGCCCAAGCCTATGTCGAGTTCCAGCGTTGCCGCGAGCGCCTCGTTGCGGCCCGTGCGGAGGTGGCTACCTGCGCGATCTCCGGTGCTGTCGGATCCTTCGCCAACATTGATCCTTACGTGGAAGAGCACGTGGCAGAAGCCATGGGGCTGAAGCCCGAACCGGTCTCGGCCCAGGTCATTCCGCGCGACCGGCACGCCATGTACTTTGCGACGCTGGGCGTCATCGCCTCGTCGATCGAGCGCCTTGCGACCGAGATCCGCCATCTGCAGCGCACCGAGGTTCTGGAAGCCGAAGAGTATTTCTCGCCGGGTCAGAAGGGCTCCTCGGCGATGCCCCACAAACGCAATCCCGTGCTGACGGAAAACCTCACCGGCCTTGCGCGGATGGTTCGCTCCTACGCCCTGCCGGCGATGGAGAACGTTGCGCTCTGGCACGAGCGGGACATCTCGCACTCCTCGGTCGAGCGTTATATCGGGCCGGACGCGACGATCACGCTCGACTTCGCCCTCGCGCGCCTCACCGGCGTCGTCGACAAGTTGCTCGTCTATCCGGAGCGCATGGTCAACAACATGGACAGGCTCGGCGGCCTCGTGCACTCGCAGCGCATCCTGCTGGCGCTGACCCAGGCCGGTGTCAGCCGCGAGGACGCCTATCGCCTCGTGCAGCGCAACGCGATGAAGGTCTGGGAGAGCTATCACGTCGCCGGTTCGGCGACGGTCGATTTCCTCGAAGAGCTTCTGAAGGACGAAGAGGTCCGCAAGGCCTTGTCCGAGGAGGAAATCCGCAAGCGCTTCGATCTCGGCTATCACACGAAACAGGTCGGCACGATCTTCAAGCGGGTTTTCGGCCGCGAGAGCTGAGTCGGAACTCTCGGGCTTCCTGCTCGGTTCGTCTGACAGAGGCGGCGGCTTGGACCCCGTCCTTGTCGAACCGAACCATGGGAGGAAGAATTGGCCCCCAATCCCGGTCCCCCGTCGCGCGGACCCGAGGCGCGCAGCCGCGGACGCCACGCACTCTGGGTGACGGTCGCCGTCGTCGTTCTCGCTGCGATCGCCTATTTCATTTTCTTCACCGGAACACCGGACGAGGGCACCCGCCCCGATCCGCCTGAGCCCGCGCCTGCAGCCGAGAGCGGATAGCGCCGCCGCGTATCACCCCCGGCGCTTTGCCAGAGGAACGGTTTCGATCATCCAGACGGTCGACATGAAAAACCCCGGTGCCATTCCGCACCGGGGTTTCTTGTTGCGTGGACTTCAGGTCCGAAGGATCAGGCAGACTTCTTCTTCTGCTCGTCGTCGACTTCCTCGTAATCGGCGTCGACCACATCGTCCTTCGCCTCGCTCGAGGCCTCCTCGGACCCATCGCCCTCGGCGCCCTGCTCTGCCTGGGCCGCCTCGTACATGGCCTGACCGAGCTTCATCGAAGCCTGGGCGAGGGTCTCGCTCTTGGCCTTGATGGCATCGGCATCGGCGTCGCTCTTCTCGAGTTCAGCCTTCAGATCGTCGATCGCCGCGCGGATGGCAGTGCGGTCTTCCTCGGAGACCTTCTCGCCATAGTCGGCCAGCGACTTCTCGGCCGAGTGAACGAGGCTTTCGGCCTGGTTCTTGGCCTCGACGCCCTCGCGCCGCTTCTTGTCGGCCTCGGCGTTGGCCTCGGCGTCCTTGACCATCTGCTCGATGTCGTCGTCGGACAGACCACCGGAAGCCTGGATCGTGATCCGCTGCTCCTTGTTGGTGCCCTTGTCCTTCGCCGAGACGTTGACGATGCCGTTAGCGTCGATGTCGAAGGTAACCTCGATCTGCGGCACGCCGCGCGGTGCTGGCGGAATCCCCTCGAGGTTGAACCGGCCGAGCAGCTTGTTGTCGGCCGCCATCTCGCGCTCACCCTGGAAGACCTGGATGGTCACGGCGTTCTGGTTGTCTTCGGCCGTGGAGAAGGTCTGAGACTTCTTGGTCGGGATCGTCGTGTTGCGGTCGATCAGACGGGTGAACACGCCACCGAGCGTCTCGATGCCGAGCGACAGCGGGGTCACGTCGAGAAGCAGAACGTCCTTGACGTCGCCCTGGAGCACACCGGCCTGGATCGCAGCGCCCATGGCGACGACCTCGTCCGGATTAACGCCCTTGTGCGGCTCCTTGCCGAAGAACTTCTTCACCGTCTCCTGCACCTTCGGCATGCGCGTCATGCCGCCGACGAGCACCACTTCGTCGATCTCGTTGGCCGACATGCCGGCGTCCTTGAGGGCAGCCTGCATCGGGCCGACCGTACGCTGCACCAACTCATCGACCAGCGACTCGAACTTGGAACGCGTCAGCTTGATGTTCAGGTGCTTCGGGCCGGTCTGATCGGCGGTGATGAAGGGCAGGTTCACCTCGGTCTGCGAGGCGGAGGAAAGCTCGATCTTGGCCTTCTCGGCCGCTTCCTTGAGCCGCTGAAGGGCGAGCTTGTCGTTCTTCAGATCGATGCCCTGGTCCTTCTTGAACTCCGAGGCGAGGTAGTCGACCAGACGCATGTCGAAGTCTTCGCCGCCCAGGAAGGTGTCGCCATTCGTCGACTTCACCTCGAAGACGCCGTCGCCAATCTCGAGCACCGAGACGTCGAACGTGCCGCCGCCAAGGTCGTAGACGGCGATGGTCTTGCCGTCGGACTTGTCGAGACCGTAGGCGAGTGCCGCCGCGGTCGGCTCGTTGATGATGCGCAGAACCTCGAGGCCCGCGATCTTGCCGGCGTCCTTGGTGGCCTGACGCTGGGCGTCGTTGAAGTAGGCGGGAACGGTAATGACCGCCTTCTCGACCTTCTCGCCAAGATAGGATTCAGCGGTTTCCTTCATCTTCTGAAGGATCATCGCGGAAATCTGCGACGGAGAATACTTCTCGCCGGACGCTTCGACCCAAGCGTCGCCGTTGCCGCCTTCGACGATCTTGTAGGGAACGAGGCCCTTGTCCTTCTCCACCGTCGGATCGGAGTAGCGGCGGCCGATCAGGCGCTTCACGGCAAACAATGTGTCTTCCGGATTGGTCACGGCCTGGCGCTTGGCCGGCTGGCCGACGAGCCGCTCGTCATCATCCGTGAACGCCACCATCGAGGGCGTCGTACGCGCGCCTTCGGCGTTTTCGATGACCTTTGCGTTCTTGCCGTCCATGACGGCGACGCAGGAATTGGTCGTGCCAAGGTCGATACCGATAACCTTCGCCATATTCATACTCTCCTTTTCAAGCGAGCCGCCCGGGACCCTCGTCGAGGCGTTCCCGCTGGGCGACCCCCGCGCAGCGTCTCAAAATCTCAAAAGGCCGGTCGCGTTCAGAAAGTCGTCCGGCCGAGCGGTGATGGCGGCTATATATGAATGGCCCAGTTACGGCGCAAGGCGCCTTCTGACGCTTTCGTGAGGCGAGGTTTTCGGTTGGGCAAGGGAGCCTGCGACCGGCCGCGTCAACAGAAATTCCCTGCCCGATGGGAACCGCAAGGCCGCTCGCGCGCTAATGCTTCAAAGCAAAGGCCCGAGCAACTCACGCAGCGGGTCGAAGCATCGGGAAAGGAAAAGACGTGGCAAGAAACATCATCTATCTGATCGGACTCATCGTGGTCATCGTCATCGTGCTGTCGCTGCTCGGCGTCGTCTGATCCGACAACCCGATCGCTGAAACTCAAGGGCGCCCCGCGATTGTCGCGGAGCGCCCTTTTTGTGTGTCGATCGATCAGCGAGGCCCGGCCTATCCACCGAAGATACGCTCGAACAGGCTGCGGTCGGTTTCGCGCGGCGGCGGTACCCGGCCTTCAAGCACCGCCCCCGGTGGCGGGCGGCGGTAGATGACCCGGCCCTGCGGATTTTCCTCCCGCGCCGGGCTGTAATACTGACCGTCCTCGGTCGGCAGTTCGCTGTCGTAGTAGTACTCGCCATCGGCACCCTCGGCGACGAGCGGCGCCTCCGGATCACCGACGCGGTAATTGCCCGGCAGCGGGATGACCGGCGTGTCCTCATGCGCGGCGGCCATGAAGTCGTGCCAGGCCTCGGCGGGGAGCGAACCGCCGGTCACGCGGCGCATCTTGGCGCCATTGTCGTTGCCGAGCCAGACGCCGGCCACGAGATCGGCCGTGTAACCGACGAACCAGGCGTCCTTGAAATCCTGGGTCGTGCCGGTCTTGCCTGCGGCCTCCCAGCCATCGATCGCGGCCCGTCGCCCGGTGCCGGCGCTGACCACGCGCTTCAGCATCGCGTTCATCATGCCAACCACGTCTTCCGAGACGATCTTCGGCGGCACTTCGGCCCCGCGCTCCCAGAGCACCCGGCCGTCTTCGGTGGTGATACGGTTCACCAGATGCGGCGTCGCCCGATAGCCGCCATTGGCAAAGGGGGCGAAGGCACCGGTCAGTTCCAGAAGCGAGACCTCCGACGTGCCGAGCGCGATCGACGGGTTGTTCACGAGCTCCGATTCGATACCCATGCGATGGGCGGTCTCGATCACGGCGTCGGTGCCGACATCGTCGATCAGCCGTGCCGCCACCGTATTCAGAGACTGGCGCAGCGCATCGGCGATCATCACCGGCCCGCGATACTTGTTGTCGTAGTTCTGGGGCGTCCATTTGCCGATCCGCACCGGACCGTCTTCGATCACGCTTTCCGGCCGCCAGCCATGCTCGATGGCGGTCGCATAGACGAAGGGCTTGAAGGTCGAGCCCGGCTGCCGCTTGGCATCGACCGCGCGGTTGAACTGGCTCTGGGCGTAGTCTCGTCCACCGACGAGCGCGCGGATCGCACCGGTCCCGTCCAGCGCCACCAGAGCCCCCTGGCTGACATTCTGCTTCGCGCCGTCGACGGTCTGGCGGACCACCTTCTCTCCGAGCTTTTCCAGCGACAGGTCGATCGTGGTCTCGACGACCACGTCTTCCTTCACCTCGCCCACGAGAGACTTGATGTCGCGCATGACGAG
Organism: Jiella marina; assembly: GCF_024359545.1. Taxonomy (GTDB): domain Bacteria; phylum Pseudomonadota; class Alphaproteobacteria; order Rhizobiales; family Rhizobiaceae; genus Jiella. The sequence goes on along the minus strand of NZ_JAKQZG010000003.1, from coordinate 126,639 downwards.
ATCGGCCGCATAGTGCTCGGCGCCGGTCCAGTAGCTCTTGGCCTTGGTCGCCTTCTGCGCAGCCGCGTCGGCATATTCCTGCGCGTCGATGAGGTTCTGGTCGTGCATGGCGGCCAGGACCACCTCGGCACGCTCCTTTGCAGCCTCCGGGTCGCGCGCCGGCGACAGGCGCGAGGGCGCCTTGAGGAGACCGGCCAGCAACGCCGCCTCGGCCAGACTCACCTCGCTCGCCGACTTGTTGAAATAGCGCCGCGCCGCTGCCTCCACGCCCGTCGCGCCGGAGCCGAAATAGACGCGGTTCAGATACATTTCGAGGATCTGGTTCTTGGTGAACTTCTGCTCGAGCCAGAGCGAAAGGATTGCTTCCTGGATCTTGCGCTGGATCGTCTGATCCGGATTGAGGAAGACGTTCTTGGCGAGCTGCTGGGTCAGGGTCGAACCACCCTGAACCGTCGCGCCCGCCTGCCAGTTCTCGATGAAGGCACGCGTGATGCCGATCGGGTCGACGCCCCAATGGTCAAAGAAGCGCCGGTCCTCGATGGCGATGACGGCCTGGGGAATATAGGGGCTCATCTCGTCGAGCGAGACTTCCTTGCCACCCGTGAGGCCGCGATTGGCCATGAGCTCGCCGCTGACCGAAACGATCTTGACGTTGGGCGGACGATCCGGGATCGCCCAGGCCTCCTGCGGCAGCTTGATCGCGAAATAGCCGATGACGGCCGCGACCGCGAGGCCGCCCCAGAGAGCACCGGCAAATCCCAGCCGGAAGATATGACCAAGGAAGCTGCGGCGCCGCCGACGGCGCCCGGAACCTCCGCCATTGCCGCCTCCCGAGGCCCCTGAGCCTCGACCGGAGCGACGGCTGGCCGAGGACTTCGACGAGGCACGGGAAGGCTTTGCGGCGGGCTTCGACTTCTTCGACTTGCGACGCGCATCGTTCGCAGCGGACGGCACCGCCCGATCATCCGGGCTGATCGAGAACTCGTCCGCCCTCACCTCTTCGGGGCGCTCGAAGCTCGGTTCGATCCGCTCTTGCCGCCGTGCCGCCATGCCAGACTTCCATCATCGCATCGGGGCGACGGGCCACAAGGCTAGCGAAGCCGCGGCCGGGTCCCCCTCGATTTTCCCCACAATGCCGGAGCCGTGACCGCAAGGCCGATCGACTCCTCCAAGCGCCTGTCCCCACAAAGACGCCGCCGGGCCGGCTCGGATCATGCCAAGCCGGCTTCGGCAGGCTGGAATGTCGAACTTAAATGCGGCGATTTAACGGGGCGTTAAGGAATGTCGGCGGGGTCGACGCCCTCGTGAACGCGCCGTTGCAAGCCTCGCCCCTGTCTCGGCGCCGATCGGTCCTTACGTCTCGTGCTCAACATCGAAACAACGAACGAGACAGGACATGCAGATCGATCTTTCCGGCAAGACCGCCATCGTCACCGGTTCGACCGCCGGCATCGGCCTTGCGGCCGCCATCGGCCTCGCACGAGCCGGCGCCCGCGTCGTCGTCAACGGCCGCGATTCCGACCGCGTGGAGACCGCCATCCGCGCCGTTCTCGACGCCGTGCCGCGCTCCGACGTTTCCGGTGTGGCGAGCGACCTCGCCACGGCCGAAGGCTGCGACAAGCTGCTCCAGGCGGTTCCCGAACCGGACATTCTCGTCAACAATGTCGGGATCTTCGGGCCAAAGCCCTTTTTCGAGGTGGACGACGAAACCTGGGAAAAGTTCTTCCAGCTCAATGTGATGTCAGGCGTGCGGCTGGCCCGCGCGACGATGAAGGGAATGATGGAGCGCGGTTTCGGACGCGTCGTGTTCCTGTCGTCGGAATCGGCGCTCAACATTCCGGCCGACATGATCCATTACGGCTTCACCAAGACCGCCGTCCTGTCGCTCTCCCGCGGCCTCGCCAAGCTGGCGGCGGGAACCGGCGTGACGGTGAATTCCGTGCTGCCCGGACCGACAATGTCGGAAGGCGTCAAGGGGATGCTGAAGGAGATGGCGGAGGAACAGGGCGTCTCGATCGAGGAGGCCGGCAAGGCCTTCGTGCAGTCCGAGCGCCCGAGCTCGATCCTGCAGCGCCCCGCGACCGTCGAGGAGGTCGCGAACATGATCGTTTATGCCTGTTCGAAGGAGGCATCCGCCACCACCGGCGGCGCGCTGCGCGTCGATGGCGGGGTGGTCGATTCGATCGTGCCGTGAGCAGAACGTCAGGGGCGGCGAAGTGGTCGCCGCCCGCGCCGACGCTGATCAGAAGAGGTCGAGCGAGAAGCGCTTCGAGATGCCGAGGCTGAAAGTGTACTGGTCGTCGTCGCCAGCCTCGACGATCGGCGAGTCGGCCGCGTCGCCCACCAGCTTGTCCCAGGATGCGTCGGCGTTGAGGAACCAGTCGGTGTAGAATTCGTAACGGGCGGATGCCGCCACGCCGACCGACTTGAAGCCGCCGCCGGCATCATAGGTGCCGAAGCGTCCGCCGCTGGCGATCGATTCCGCCGGGCTGACGGAGAAATAATCGTCCATGTAGCTTTCGGAGGCGAAGCTGACCGTCGGTCCGAGCTTGAAGGTCAGATAGTCGGTCGGCCGCGCGATCAGGTTCGCACCGGCATCGCCGACGACGCCTTCCGCACCGCCGAACGCATAACGCACGGCGCCATAGACTTCGGCATATTCCCACTCGTAGCTGACCTTGATGCCCGCCTCGTAGGTGGCATCGACGTCGTCGAGGCCGTTGAGCACCGGATAGTCGTTCGAAGTGCGCTCGCCGATATAATTGAAGGACGGGCCGATGGAGAAGCCGAGGCCGTCCGGTCCGCCGAAGGAGCCGATGCCGGGCAGGTTCAGATATTCGACGCTGAAGATCGCCGCCGGCACGATTCGGTAGTCGTCGGAACCGAGGAAGTCCGGCTCGACGAGACCCTTGATGCCGAGTTCGAAGACGAAATCATCGCCGCCATAGTCGACGGTCGCCGGCATCGGCGCCTGCGGCGCCGGGTCGTAGGGGCCGGTGACATCGGCCGCGCTCGCCAGGACGGTCGAGCCCAGGAATGCGGCGAAAACCGTCGAGGCAAAGCGCAAAGCCATGGTCTGATACTCCAGCCGTTTGCACGCCTCGTTCTGACTGTCCCGGTGCGAGACCACCTCTCGGCGCCCCGCCCCGTCGGGCATGCTAGGCCCATGTTTTGGCGCGCAAGACCTTCGAACGCAATTCACACACCCCGCGAAATCGACCGCCGGGAGCCCATTCGGATCAAAGCGTTGCAGGATGGGCACAGACGGTTGCGGGTGGAATGGGAATGGCGTTGGGGTCAACGCCCAAAACGCAGGAAGGGCGCGGCGATCCCCCGATGCCGCGCCCTTCCGCATGTCCCCCGCTCCTCTTTCGAGGTTCGGTCATCCCCTTAACCGGTATCGGCCTATCGCATGATCGTGACCAAAAATCGATCATTGGTCGCGAAAATGTTGCGGTACCGGTCCCCTATGACGTCCAAATTGAAGGCATTTTGTTAAGAAGGCGTTAACCCGCGGGATCTTTCGGCCGCCAGCCAGTCTCGAAGCGGCGCTCTGACGCGAATCGGCGTGCGTCCCACAAGCAGTTGATGCGGGTTTTCGACACGGCTTCATGCCGCTTTTCTTTCGCGCCCGCCCGTCGCGTTTTACGTCTCGCGCCGCCCTTTCCCGCTTCGTTTCCCGGCTTTGAGCCGGTGTCCATGGCTCTGCCTGCTTCTTGGTCGGCCGGGTGCCAGAGACACCACCCCGCAAACTTCCTTCGTCCCAATGGTTTGGCATGAATCCCCGCGCAAGGCCGGGATGGCGTTGGAGGTGCCGTATGCGTGTTGAAACAGCGAGTGGCACCCCGCTCATTCCGTCGGATGGACCTCGAATTCTCCGTCATAGGATTCCACCTCGCCGATCACCTCGACCTTCTGCACCAGGCCGCAGGGCGGGCCCTCGCCGGCGAGCTTCAGCATTTCGTCGACTGCGTCCTCTTCCCCGCTGAACACGGCCTCGACGGCGCCGGAGCGGCGATTACGCACCCAGCCGGACAGGTTGAGACGTTTCGCCTCACCCTCGCACCAGGCGCGGTAGCCGACGCCCTGCACCCGCCCGGAAATTTCGACATGGACGCTCTTGGTCATCTGACACTCCGTCTTCGAGAGAAAAACGCCTCCCAGCCATCAGAGTAGTGTGGCCGGCTGACGATTCGAATCCGATCCCGCGTTCTTTCGGAAAAATCGTGCGGGCAATGGGGTTTGGCCTTCCGCGCTGGCGCGGTATCGAGCGTGAAGTCGAACACGGATCGCCGCCGCGGCTTGAGGTTCCGGGCTTTGACGCGACATTGCCGAGGCCGGCCCTTGCGGGATTTCCCGCGACGGGCCTGCCGAAGGCCGCCTCCGGGCGCAACGAGAAGAGACGGGAGGAGAGGAATCATCCATGGGCATGATGCCAGGTCCGCAGGACACCGACACGCTGGGCGGGCGAATCCAGAAGACCCGGGACGCGCTCGGCCTGTCCACCGGAGCGCTGGCCCGCCGCATCGGCGTGCGGCCGGAAACCATGCGGGGCTGGGAGCGTGACCGGGCCGAGCCGAAAAGCGCGAAACTGGTCGAACTCGCGGGCGTTCTCGGCGTCAGCCCGGCCTGGCTGATGGGTGGTGTCGGCGAGACGCGGGACGCCGAACTGGTCGAACCGGCCGCCATCGAAGCGAAGATCGCCCTCCTGCGCGAACGCCGGGCGGCCATCGACGACGAGATCCAGAAACTGGAGGTGCTCAAGGCATCGAGCAGCGAATGACACGCCTCAGTTCGGCGGTGCGACGGTCGCGCGGTCCAAGCTCAGCCGGGCGCGGCGCTCGCGCAGATAGACGAATAGGCCGGAGCCGACGATGATCGCGATGCCGACGAATTTCAGCATGTCCGGCAGGTCGCCGAAGAACAGATAACCGAAACCGATCGCCGAGACGATTTCCAGATAGCCGAAGGGCGCAAGCACCGAAGCGGGCGCCAGCCGGTAGGCCATCACGAAGAACAGATGACCAAGGGTGCCGATACCGCCCGCGAGAAGGATCAGCACCCAGGTGGCGCCGCTGTCCGGCCAGGTGAAGCGCAGTTCCTCCATGCCGAGCGGATGGCCGATCGCCATCGCGATGACCAGCGCCACGGTTCCCGCCGCTCCCGCATGCACCATCATCGCCGAGGGACTCGTGCCTCGCGAGACCTTGCGGCTGAGGATGAAATAGGCCGCCACGAGGAGAGCGGTGAACAGGGGGAGCAAGGACGCCGCACCGAAAACCGCATAGCTCGGCCGGATGATGATGATGGCCCCGACAAATCCGACGCAGACCGCCGCGATCCGGCGAAAGCCGATCGTCTCCTTGAGAAACACGGCCGAAAGCACGGTGACGATCAGCGGCTCGACCATGAACACGGCGACCGCATCCGCAAGCGGCATGAACCGCAGGGCGCCGAAGAAGGCCACCGCCGCGACCGAAAGCAGGAGGCCGCGAAGCATGTTGAGACCCGGCCGGGTCGTGCGCAGCCCGACAACGCCCTCCGTCGCCAGGATGACCGGCAGGATCATCACTGTCTGGAGGAATTGCCGCGACAAGGCGACTTCACCCGGGGATATGTCGTGGTCCGTCACCAGCATCTTGCCGCAGACGTCGAGAAGCGGGATGACACCGGCCGCCAGGACCATGATCGCAATGCCACGCAGCATCTCGCTGGGGGTGTTCTCGAAACTCTCGACGATCCTGGCCATGGCGCTTCATGGCACGGATGGTGACGCTGCGCCATAAGGCAGACGAAGCAAACGATAGGCGATGCCGGAGATGTCCATGGAACGAACCGTCTATGTCGACGCCGACGCCTGCCCGGTGAAGGACGAGGCGATCGACGTCGCGACCCGGAAGGGGGCGGCCGTCGTGCTCGTCTCGAATGGCGGCATGCGCCCCTCGCGCTTTCCGGAGGCGCGGATCGTCGTCGTGCCGGATGGCCCGGACGTCGCCGACGACTGGATCGCCGATCAATGCCGCGTGGGCGATGTCGTAGTGACAGCGGACATTCCGCTTGCATCGCGGGCTTTGGAAAAGGGCGCGGCGGCGCTGGGACCGACGGGCCGGGAGTTCACCGCGGAAACCATCGGTGCGGCTCTCTCCATGCGCGCCTTCAATCAGCATCTGCGGGAGACCGGGGAATCGAAGGGCTACAATGCCGCCTTTTCCGCTGCGGACCGCTCGCGCTTTCTGCAGGCGCTCGACCGCATTCTTGCGCGCTCCGCGTGACGGGCCTCGCGGCCGTTCACGATCGGGAGAGGTGGGCGAAACTCTCCCCTGCCCTTCTACGAATGAAGTAGGAGGCGACCGAGCGCCGTGATCCGCGTCCAAGCGGGCTACAGGGACGTCATCAAGCCATCAGCGAAACGGAGAGGCCATGACGACCGAGACCGAGCACGTCGAAGCAGAGGCAGGGAGAAAGGCCGGGTCCCTGATCTACCGGCAGAAGCTCACGACCCGCCTCACCCACTGGCTCTGGGTGATCAGCCTGTTCTTCATGCTCCTGTCGGGTCTGCAGATCTTCATGGCGCGGCCGGATCTCTACATCGGCCAGCAGTCGGGTTTCGGCTTCGACAACACGGTGCTGTCCATCGGTTCGGTGCGTATCGAGGGGGAATGGCAAGGTCGCACCACGCTGTTCGGCGAGAGCTTCGACACCACCGGCTGGCTCGGACTGGTCCCGCAGGGCGACCAGATGGCGCGCAAGGCCTTTCCTGGCTGGATGACGGTTCCGGGAAACCGCGACCTCGCAACGGGTCGGGTGGTGCATTTCTTCTTCGCCTGGGTTCTCGTCGCGACGCTTCTGGTCTGGCTGGTCGCCAGTCTCGCCAACCGGCATTTGCGGGACCTGATTCCAACCTTGAGCGATCTGAAGCGGCTTCCGGGCGATGTCGCCGACCATCTGCGACTGCGCTTTCCCCATCACGGGCGATATAACGTTCTGCAGAAGCTCTCCTATGCGGGCGTTCTGTTCGTGGCCCTACCTGTCATGATCCTCACCGGCCTCACCATGTCGCCCGGTGTCGTGGCCGAGGCGCCCTTCCTTCTGGACCTGTTCGGCGGTCGCCAGACGGCGCGCACGATCCACTTCGTCGTGATGCTCGCGCTCGTTCTGTTCTTCATCGTCCATCTCGCCATGGTTCTCCTGGCCGGACCGCTGAACGAACTGCGTTCGATCATCACCGGCTGGTACCGCACCGACACGGAGTCTCGGACATGAGCCCGATCTTCCTCTCCCGCCGCCGCTTTCTCACCGGCGCGACCATCGCCTCGACGGCCCCTCTCGCAGGCTGTTTCGACTTTCTCGGCGACCGCTCTGGCGAGGTGCGCGGCGCGCTCGAAACGGCGAACTCGCTGACCTACCACGCCCAACGCCTGCTGCTCGGCAGCGACGATCTCGCACGCGAGTATTCGGAAAGCGAAATCCGCCAGCCACAACGCCCGAACGGCTCCACCAATCCTTCCGATCGCGCTTATGTGGCGCTCGCTCGCGGTGGTTTTTCGGACTACCGGTTGAAAGTGGGCGGGCTCGTGGACAAGCCCACCGAACTCTCCCTCGGCGAATTGCAGGCCATGCCGTCCCGCACGCAGATCACCCGCCACGACTGTGTGGAGGGCTGGAGCTGTATCGCCAAATGGACGGGCGTGCCGCTCTCCACCGTGCTCGATCACGTGTCGCCCAAACCGGCGGCGCGCTTCGTGGTGTTCGACTGCTTCGACACCATGCAGAGGAACGCGCTCGGCGCGATCAAATACTACGAATCGATCGACATGGCGGACGCTCGCCATCCCCAGACGATCCTGGCCTACGGCCTGAACGACCAGTCGCTTCCCATCTCGAACGGCGCGCCGTTGCGGGTGCGTGTCGAGCGTCAACTCGGCTACAAGATGGCGAAATACATCCGGGCGATCACCGTCACCGAGACTCTCGAGGGCTTCGGTCAGGGCGGTGGCGGATATTGGGAAGACCGGGGCTATGAGTGGTTTGCGGGAATCTGAGCCTCTCGCCGCAGCAATCAAACGTGCCAAGGCTATCGACAGCGCCGCCAAGAATCGGCGAATACTTAAATTTCTACTTTATTCGTGACCCAGATGAATTGCCGGCAATGCATGAGACTCCCCCATCTGAAAGCGAGAAAATCCCCACCTGAAGACGAATCAGCCAATATGCCGCCCAGTATTAATTGAATCTTATAGTCTCTCCGCTTTGCTATCGGCATGATAGGGGCCGTAGCGGACCGTGAGATGAAACTCAAAGGGCAAAATCGAGGATTTGCGGTGAGGTTGATGGAGCACCTCGTCGTTCCGACTTTCGTTCTCGACCACACCGGCAAAGTGATCATCTGGAACAAGGCCTGCGAGCGGCTGACGGGTGTGCCGGCCGATACGGTCATCGGCACAAGCCTCCACTGGATGGGGTTCTACAAGGAAGAACGCGTGTGTCTTGCGGACCTCGTATTGCACAGCGACCTCTCCAGCATCGACGAATTCTACGCCGTCAATCTCAGCACCGCTGCCAATAATGGAATCGTTTCCGCGGAGAACTGGTGCCGCTTTCCGAAGACGGACGCCGAGCGTTATCTCGCGATCGATGCCGGTCCCATATTCGACGACAACGGACAGCTCATCGCCGTGGTCGAAACCCTGCGTGATATCACCGAGCAGAAGGAAGCTCAGGAGAAGCTCGAGATCCTCGCGCGCCAGGACAGTTTGACAGGTCTGGCGAACCGCCGGCTCTTCGACGAGCATCTGGTCGCAGAATGGCAACTCGCAGCCGGCACAGAGCAAGCCCTGTCGCTACTGATGATCGATATCGACCACTTCAAGCCGTACAATGACACTCTCGGCCATCTGGCCGGCGACGTCTGCCTGAAACGGATCGCCGGCATCATTTCTGCCGAGATCCGACGCGAGGGCGACCTGTGTGCCCGCTATGGCGGCGAGGAGTTCGCCGTGATCCTGCCTCGCACCAACAGGGAAGGCGCAGTGAAGGTCTCGGAACGGATCATCGCAGCCATCCGCGCGGCCCGTATCCCCAACCCCGGCATCGGGAAAGCAGGTCGCATCACATTGAGCGTCGGCGTTGCGTCCTGGCAAGAGGATCAGGAGTCCTGCGCCGACCTTCTCGCCGATGCCGACACGGCCCTCTATGCGGCCAAACAGGCCGGCCGCTCATGCGTGCGCGCCGCGGCACCTCAGATCGCCGCCTGACGGCAGGTGATGCCGGCAGCGCGAAGGGCGCAGCGCGGCGTTCCCGCGCTTGACGGAATACTCTTCGTATTCCCCGAGAACTACGCGATCATTTGAGACGCCACCACGTGCAGGCACAGGGCAGTCCGCGCCCCGATATTGGTGGTCTTCGAGAAATTCCCCCGAACAGGTCGGATCAGGATACGGGTACGGCCCCTGTGCTCGAACCGCCGTCTGTCGTATCTCCCTGCGATCCGCGAACAAGCGTCTCCGAGGGCCGTTTCTGCTTGGCCGGCCTGGTCTTGACGGCAGGAACATGTCCCTCCGGACCGTAAATCTGCTTGCGCAATTCCTTCGCATAGGCGTCAACGAGTTGCTGGTCGACCAGTTCGCGATCCTGAAGGAGAGCGACCGCTGCCCCCAAAACACCGTTGATCGCGGCATCGCGATGGACCACGACTACCGGACGCGATTCCAAGACCTGCCCCGAGGCATCGGCAACCGTGACCTGACTCTCAATGGCGCTCCCGCTTCCGACCAAGGCTGACAACACAGCATTCTTGTAGAGTACCGCTTCAACGTCGATATGGACCGTCGACGGCGTGCCCCTCGGATCGACACCGACGACGGCGCCGGATGCGGCAGCCTGCATGGCCGGGCCGATATCTGTCACCGATCCAATATCCGGCGCGGTCGTGACCGTTACACTCGTGACATTCAACGGCCCTGTTTCGTCGACGACGGCGGGCAGGCACCCCGTCAGCCCAACAAGCCCTAGCAGAAAACAACATTGCAGGAGGAGGCGCATCTCTTTCTTTCCTTCGGTGCGACGCAGATCATCTGAGCCGGCTGGATAGACCGAGAACATTCGCAGTTGCAATTTGCCAGAATTCGAACCTCCATCAAATCAAAGACTTAATTCATCCATGTCGCACTCGGAAGATCCACTGTGGCGACCAGGCCACAACTTCTGCATACGGAACTCAGGGTCGTCGACCGAGGAGGATCGCGGCGGCGCGCATCTCCTGCCAGCGCTTTTCGCGCAACGCCATCGCCTCTTCGTCGGCGCCCCACTGTTCGATGTTCCAGTCCTCGTCGAGATGAGCCAGCGACCAGGCCTTTTCGGCCGACAGGCGTCCATCGGCGAGCGCAAGCGCAATCAACGCCGATCCGGTCAGCGTCGTCGCCTGATGCAGTGCGGCCACCTCGAATCCCGAGGAAAAACCGGCAAGATGCTGCCGCACGGCCGCGAGCGAAGCTTCCGGCTGGGCGACGTGCATCACCCCTTCAACCAGCACGAAACGGGCGGCGAGCCGGTCATGCGCCCAGTCGAGAATCGGGTCCCAGCGCTCGCGCTGGCGCGCGACGAGGCGCTCCGGGTCGCCGGCGCGATAAAACAGCATGTCGGTCTCGGCGAACCGCGCGATCTCCGCGCGCACCGGCTCCGGATCGTCGAGGACGCCGTCGATGATCGTGTTGATCAGACGGGTCATCGGCATGGTGCCCGGATCGATTCGCTCGCCCTGAGCCTCCCATTCGGCGGCGATCGCCTCGGCGACGGCACGCGAGGGGGCCCGCACGGGCTTGCGGGCGGGCGTCTTGATCGGACGGCCGTCGAGTTCGACCGTCGATCCGCCCGCGATCTCGACGATGGCCACGCTCTTGTAGAAGCGCTTCGGCAGTTCGGGCCGGGCGAAAGCCGGGTTCTGGGACATGGATCGAATCCTCTTGGCGGAACGCGGGTGAAACAGCGATTGACTCTGCTGGATCAGGCGGCGGCGAAGCGCTGCAGATGGCGGGCCAGTTCCTCGACGCTCCCGGACACGACCGCGGCGCCGGCATTGAAGAGATGCGCGCGGGAATGACTGCCCCACGCGACACCGACAGCGCCGGCCCCTGCCGAACGCGCCATTTCCATGTCGAACGTCGTGTCGCCGACGACAAGAGCCGCAGACGGTTCGAGGCCCAATTCGTCGCAGCATTCGAGCACCATGGCCGGATGTGGCTTGGAGGGACAATCGTCGGCCGTGCGCACGACATGAAAGGCCTCGGTCAGGCCGTGATGCGCCGTGAGCGCGGCGACGCCGCGACGGGACTTGCCGGTGACCATGCCGACGAAGATGTCGGGCTGCGCCGCCAGATTGCGGACCAGCTCGCCCATGCCGGCGAACAGATGCTCGGCGAAGTCCGGCCGGGCGCGCTCGGCGCGGTATTCGATCCGGTAGCCTTCCACCAGATGGGCGACCATCGCGGCGTCGAGCGACGGCCGGAGCGCGGAGATCGCCTTGTCGAGCGATAATCCGATAATGGCGCGCGTGGCTTCGGGCGGCGGCGGCTCCAGATCATGGCAGCGAAAGGTCCGCTCCATGATGGCCGAGATCAGCCCGGCGGAATCGGCGATGGTGCCGTCGCAATCGAAAAGGATTGCTTTCATGACCTGACCTCAGTCATCGAGCTCGGCCTCGTCGAAGCCGAAGAGATTGAAGGTCTGGACCATGTGTTCGGACAGCGGCGCGACCTGGTCGATGACGCCACCAGCAGGATGGGGAATGACGATCCGCCGGGCATGAAGATGCAGCCGCTTCTGGACGCCGCCGGGAAATTCCCAGTTGGTGTCGTGCTCGAAGTATTTCGGATCGCCCAGGATCGGATGGCCCAGATGGGCGGCATGGACGCGAAGCTGGTGGGTGCGCCCGGTATGGGGCTGCATCTCCAACCAGGCGAAGTTCTGGGCCACCTGATCGATGATCCGGTAGTGCGAAACCGCGTGGTCGGCACCCTCCTCGCCGTGCTTCGCGACCCGCATGCGGTCGCCGTCCGGCGTCTGCTCTTTCTTCAGATAGGTGGAGATTCGCCCTTCCCGCTTCCCCGGCACGCCCTTCACGATCGCCCAATAGTGCTTCTGGGTGTCGCGCTCGCGAAACGCCCTGGTCAGATGGGTCGCTGCGCCCCGCGTGCGGGCGACGACGAGGATGCCCGACGTGTCGCGGTCCAGCCGATGCACCAAGCGGGGTTTCTCGCCCTTCCGGTTGCGCCAGGCTTCGAGCATCTTGTCCATGTGCCGCGAGACGCCCGAGCCGCCCTGGACGGCGAGCCCGGCCGGCTTGTTGAACACGAAGACCTTGTCGTCCTCGTAGATCAGCATTTTCGCCAGAACGTCACCATCATGGCGATCGCGCATGGTGTTGGCGGTGAGAGGCCGCGCGTCACCCTTGGCGTCGGTCGCCAGCGGCGGCACGCGCACCATCTGGCCCGGCTGGATTCGGGTGTCCGACTTCGCCCGCCCGCCGTCCACGCGGATCTGGCCGGAGCGCAGAAGCTTCTGCAGCTGACCGAAGCCGAGCCCGGGATAGTGGAGCTTGAACCAGCGGTCGAGCCGCAGCCCCGCCTCGTCGTCCTCGACCCGCCTTTGTTCGACGCTCGCCATCGGCTTCGCGCTGCTCCTCGATCTCGCACCCTGTGAATTCCGGCTTTCCTACAGAAAGGAGGGCCGAGCGGCAACGAAGGAAGCAGCCCGCCTCTACCGCGCTCGCGCCAGTTCCTGCGGCGAGACATAGGCCGGGTCATGGGCGAAGGGCAGCGGATCGTCGCAACGGAGCGCATCGAGGATGCTTGCGAAATCGGTGCGGCACCGAAAGTCGAGGACGCGCCTCATGCGGGAGGCGTCATAGACCCGCCCGATCGAGCGCGGCAGCGTCCAGCCGCGCTTGGCGTAGAGTTCCGGCGCCTCGGGAAAATGCCGAGCGATGACGGATGGCGCATCCCGCTTCAGTTCCGCCACGTCCCCGCGGTCGAAAGGCGTCGGGGCCGAGACGACGAAGACGTCGAAGCCCACTTCAGGTGCCTTTTCCAGCGCCGCCACATGCGCTTCGGCCGCATCCTCGACCGTCAGACGCCGGTTCAGGAATTCGTTGGCCTTGAGATTCGGCCCGGGAAGACCGCGCAACGTGTCGTCATCCTCAGGGAAGAAGCGCGCCGTGCGCAGGACGATCGCGTTGAGGCCGTGGTCCAGGTGAAACAGCCGGCAGAGCCCTTCCGCCGCCAGCTTGGTGACGCCGTAGATGTTGCGCGGCGCCAGCGGAGCGGCGTCCTCGTCGAGCCAAATGGCCGCCTCCCCGGCCTCCACTCGAATCGCCTGGGAGATCATCAGCGAGGTGGTGGAAGTGAAGATGAAGCGGTCATGGCCGGCGGCGACGGCCGCCTCCAGGAGGTTCAGCGTGCCGGTGACGTTGACGTCGACGAAGGTCTGACGCGGATAGCGCGCGATGTCCGGCTTGTGCAGAGCGCCGGCGTGGATGACGGCCTCGATGCCGTATTCGGCGAAGACACGGTCGATCAGTTCCCGGTCGGCAACAGTGCCGAGGACCTGGGTGGCGGCACCGGGGGCGACGTCGAGGCCGACGACCTGGTGGCCAAGCCCGGAAAGCCGCGGTGCGAGAAACCGGCCGAGCCAGCCCGAGGAACCCGTCAGAAGAATACGCATGGCGAGGCGTCCGACGATCAGGAAGGGATTTGACCCTTCGGTTAGCCGATCGCCCGCACCAGGGAAAGACCGGCAAACAGGGCTGCGATCCCCAGCGCGACCGAACCGAAGACGTAGATCGCCGCCAGGGCCAGGTCGCCGCGCTCGTAGAGAACGGCAGCGTCGAGGGAAAAGGACGAGAAGGTCGTGAAGCCGCCGAGCACGCCGGTGGCAAAGAACAGCCGCAGTTCCGGCGAGGCGCCAAGGCGACGGGCGAGAAGTTCGACGAAGACCCCCATGACGAAGGAACCGACGACGTTCACGAAGGCGGTCCCGAAGGGAAACCCCGGCCCCAGCAATCGCAGCGCAAGGAGACCCGACAGGTGTCTCAACCCGGCTCCGATGCCGCCCCCCAGGGCGACCAGCAAGACTTGGTACATGGGCGCCCCAATGCCGATGCGGTGCATGTCTCAACGGAGAACCGGCCGGCACCTGGGCGCCGGCCGGTTCGAAGGTTCGTCCGATATGGCAGTTCGCGAGAGCGAAGGCGTCAGATCTTTCCCTTCGCCTTCATCTTCTGCAGGAACGGCTCCTTCCTTTCCTCGGCGAGCCCACGATAGGTCGACCAGCAGAGGAAGAGCAGCAGGATCGCGAAGGGGAAACCCGTCGTGATCGCGGCACCCTGGAGTGCGGCCAGTCCGCCGCCGAGCAGCAGGGTCAGGGCCACGAGACCCTCGAAGGTCGCCCAGAACACGCGCTGCGGAACCGGGGCGTCGATCTTCCCGCCGGCGGTGATCGTATCGATGACCAGCGAACCGGAGTCCGACGAGGTCACAAAGAACACGATCACGAGCACGATGCCGATGAAGGAGGTGATCTGCGCCAGCGGAAGCTGACCGAGCATCTCGAAGAGCTTCACCTCCAGCGCGGCGTTCACGATACCCTCGAAGCCGCCGATCGTCTCGGTCAGGGCCGTCCCACCAAAGATCGTCATCCAGATGATCGAAACGATCGTCGGAATGATCAGGACGCAGGTGATGAACTCGCGCACCGTGCGGCCACGCGAGACGCGGGCGATGAACATGCCGACGAAGGGCGACCAGCTCATCCACCAGGCCCAGTAGAAGCTGGTCCATCCCTGGCGATAGCCGTCATCCTCGCGACCAAACGGATTGGACAGCGGGATCAGTTCACGGAAATAGGCCACGGTGTTGCCGACGAAGCCCTGGATCAGATCCATCGTCGGACCGACGGCGAAGATGAACACCATGAGCAGGAACGCCAGCACCATGTTGATTTCCGACAGGCGCCGCACGCCGGCATCGAGGCCAGCCACGACGGAGACGAGCGCCGCACCGGTGATCAGGGCGATCAGCACGATGTTCGAGAACATCGTGTCGGGAACGCCGAAGAGATAGTTCAACCCACCGACGGCCTGCTCCGCGCCGTAGCCGAGCGAGGTCGCCAGACCGAAGAGCGTCGCGAAGACCGCGAGAATGTCGATGAAATGGCCGGGCCAACCCCAGGCCTTGTCGCCCAGCATCGGGTAGAACACCGAACGCATGGTGAGCGGCAGGCCCCAATTGTAGCTGAAGAAGGCCAGAGCCAGCGCCACGACGGCGTATATCGCCCAGGGATGCAGCGCCCAGTGATAGATCGTCGCGGCCATGCCCAGTCGCCGTGCTGCGTCCTCGTCGCCGGCAACGCCCATCAGCGGCGCGGAGGCGCCCCCTTCCATCGAGGTGGAGAAGTGCGTGATCGGCTCCGACACGCCGTAGAACATCAGGCCGATGCCCATGCCGGCGGCGAACAGCATGGCGAACCAGCCGAAATAACCGAATTCCGGCTTGGCATCCTGGCCACCCAGCCGGATCTTGCCGAGCGGCGAGACGACAAGGAACAGGCAGAACAGGACGAAAATGTTGCCGGCCATCAGAAACAGCCAGTCGAAGGTCGAGGTGATCGCGGGGCGCAGCCAGCCGAAGAAGCTGTCAGCGAGGCCAGGGAACAGCAGCGCGAACCCGACGAACACGATGATGATGCTTGCCGAGATCGGGAAGACCGGATTGTGGATATCGAGCCCGAACCGCTGAATGTTGTCCTGACCGACCTCGTAATTGGTCACGGAGACGTCAGGAATTTCGGTCGTCTCTGTCGCCATGGGGGCCTCGTTATTTTACAATTGTCGTTATTGGACAGTGGCTTGCACTGGAGGAATCGGGTCTCGACCAAACTGGAAGACCCCTAAACAAATCCAGATTCCCTATCAGACACCGCATTTGGAGCGCCGTATCAACCCCCGTGACCGCGCTCACGCCGCAATCTTGCCAGAAATCGCAATCGATCCCCGAGCTGTTGCTCCGCACCACGATCCGTCGGTTCATAGAATCGGGGGCGGTCCATGCCATCGGGAAAATAGTTCTGGCCCGAAAAAGCGTCCGGCATGTCGTGGTCGTATTGATAGCCCGCGCCATAGCCTTCCTCGCGCATCAGCCCGGTCGGGGCGTTGAGGATGTGCTTGGGCGGCAGCAGCGAGCCGTGCTCCCTGGCCGCGCGCATGGCGGCCTTGTAGGCGGTGTAGACAGCGTTGGATTTCGGGGCTGCGGCAAGATAAGCGGTCGCTTCGGCGAGGGCGAGTTCCCCCTCGGGCGAGCCGAGATAGTCGTAGGCATCCTTTGCCGCGAGTGCGACGGTCAGCGCATGGGGATCGGCAAGGCCGATATCCTCGCTCGCCATGCGCACGAGACGGCGTCCGAGATAGAGCGGGTTCTCCCCGGCATCGAGCATCCGGCAGAGCCAGTAGAGGGCTGCATCGACATCGGACCCGCGCACCGATTTGTGGAGCGCCGAGATCAGATTGTAGTGGCCGTCCTGCCCCTTGTCGTAGATCGCGGCGCGCCGCTGCACGACGGATAGAAGCGTCTCGGCATCAAAGACCTCTCCCTCCCCGGCTGCCCGCCAGACTTCCTCGGCGAGCGTCAGAATGGCTCGGCCGTCGCCGTCGGCCAGTTGCAGCAGAAGATCGCGCGCCGCCGCATCGACCGGCAGGTCTCGCCCCGTCTCGGCCTCCGCTCGCACCAGAAGCTTTTCCAGGCTCTCGGCACCGAGCGAGCGGAAGCTGAGGACCCGAGCCCGCGACAGGAGCGCCGCATTCAGTTCGAAGGAGGGGTTCTCCGTCGTCGCCCCCACCAGCACCACGGTGCCGTCTTCCATGACGGGCAGGAAGGAATCCTGCTGGGCGCGGTTGAAGCGATGAATCTCGTCGACAAAGAGCAGGGTGACGCCGCCATTGGTTCGTCTGAGCCGGGCCGACTCGAAGACCTTTTTCAGGTCGGCAACGCCCGAAAAGATCGCCGAAATCTGCTCGAAGGCATAGTCGACCTCGTTGGCCAACAGTCGCGCCACTGTCGTCTTGCCGGTGCCCGGCGGTCCCCAGAAGATCAGCGAGCCGAGGCTCTTTGTGGCCAGCATGCGGTGGAGTGCCCCGCCGGGCTCGGTCAGATGCTCCTGACCGACGACGTCGGCGATCCGCGTCGGACGCAACCGGTCGGCCAGCGGGCGCGGGGCCTCGGCCCGTTTCGGCTCGCCCTCTTTCCGAGCGGGCGGATCGTTGCGCGAGGAGCGGCCACGGGGCGGCTCCGGTGGCGGCTGATCGCCGAAAAGATCGGCCATGTCAGCGCACGACCTGCGTCAGGCGGCGACCATCCCGTTCGATGTCGAACTGCCAGGCGCGGAAGCGCGACTGCGCCAGCGTTTCCAGCGTCTCGGTTGAGTCAACCGCCTCGCCATTGACGTCGAGCAGGATGTCCCCGGGCCGCAAACCGAAGCGCTGGGCGATCGAGCGCGGAGCGATGGCCGCGACGACTACGCCGGTGCGATCCGCGGGCAGATCGAACTCACCGGCGATACGCGGCGAGAGATTGTAGACGGTGGCCCCGGCGAAGGGATTGCGGCCGGCGATCGTGCGCTCGTCCCGGGGCGGGACCTCTGGGGCCCTTTCGAGCGCGAGCGTCAGCTCTTCGGTGCTTTCCCCGGACAGGACGTCGAGCTTCACGCTTTCACCAATGCCGAGCGTGGCCAGGCGATAGGTCAGTGCCTCCGGATTGTCGATGCGGCGGCCATTCGCCTTCAGGATCACGTCGCCAATCTGCAAACCCGCACTGTCCGCCGGGCCTTCGTCAAAAATCGACCGCACAAGGGCGCCCGTCGGCCGCTCGAGGCCGAGCGCTTCGGCGATGTCGGGCGTGACCGTGGCAAAGTCCGCGCCGACGAAGGGACGCTCGAAGCGACCACCCTCTTTGGCCGAGCGCACAAAGGCCGCAACCATGTTGCCGGGTATCGCGAAGCCGATGCCGTTCGAGCCGCCCGATCGCGAGAAAATGGCCGTGTTGACGCCGACGAGCCGGCCCTTCATGTCGATCAGCGCGCCGCCGGAATTGCCTGGATTGATCGCCGCGTCGGTCTGGATGAAGAAGCCGAAATCATTGACGCCGATATGGTTGCGGGCGAGCGCCGAGACGATGCCGTTGGTGACCGTCTGGCCGATGCCGAACGGGTTGCCGATCGCCAGGACGAGATCGCCGATTTCGAGATCGTCGGAATTGCCGATGGCGATGGCCGGAAACGGCCCCTCCCCCTCGATCTTGAGAACCGCCAGGTCGACGGTCGCGTCCTTCGACAACACCTCGGTGGCGAATTCGCGCCCGTCCGCGAAGGCGATCTTCACCTCGTCCGCATCCTGGACGACATGATTGTTGGTGACGACGAGACCGGAGGAGTCGACGATCACGCCCGAACCGAGCGAGGATTCCATGCGCGGCGGATTGTCGAACTGCCGACCGAAGAACTGGCCGAAGAAGGGATCGTCGGCAAATGGCGAACGGCGCGCCGTGACC
Organism: Jiella marina; assembly: GCF_024359545.1. Taxonomy (GTDB): domain Bacteria; phylum Pseudomonadota; class Alphaproteobacteria; order Rhizobiales; family Rhizobiaceae; genus Jiella. The sequence goes on along the minus strand of NZ_JAKQZG010000003.1, from coordinate 108,049 downwards.
TGCCGGGCCGCATAGACATTGACGACCGCCGGTGCCGTCTGGCGCACCAGCGGAGCGAAGCTCAGGGAGATTTCAGCTCGGGTCGAGGGAACAGTCTTGGCATCGGATTGCCCGCTTTGCGCAAAACGCAGCGGCTCGATGCGTGCCTCCGCATCGTCCGGGGCATCCGGCTGCGGAACAGCGATACCGGGGCCGGTTTTCCCGCCCGTATCGCCTGGCGGATGATCAGTATCGAGGAACACCGTGATCAGGCGATCGAAGGCCGCGTTTCCCGACAGTGCCGCCGGAATCGCGACGACGGTGCCGAGAAGCAAGGTTGTCGCGAGAACCAGAAGTTTGAGCTTCATGTCACCCCCGCTCGAAAAACGATCGTGACGGGATAGACCAGACGATTGGCACGAAAAAGGGGCCCTTGGGCCCCTCGACAGCTTTTCCTCGTCTGCGAGCGTGTCAGTTCATCACGGCCGATGTTGCTGCAGGTGTGGTCGGAGCCGCGCCCGGCAGTTCCGCCGTCGCATAGCTTGCCGTCAACACGCCGAAAGCGGCGATGGCGCCCAAAAGGGTGAGGATGGTTCGACGCATGAGACTCCGGCCCGTGACTTCCATGGTGCTCGCATCATTCATGAGATTTGTTTCTTCCACGTAAACTCTGCCACAATCATGTGGCGTGTGCCTTAATTGCCTAGTCAAAGGCTTAACGCGGCGATTGGTTGCGTCGAATCGACCAAAAAACTCCAGCCGCCCGGCCTATGCCATGCGGTCTCTGCTCGAGCGATATCATTTTGGCCACACAGGTGAATTTCGCGACCGTATGGAATCTGCATCACACTTTACGCATGGTCATATACTGCTTCGGTGTGAAGCCGTCCATCACGTCGCGAAACCGTGATCCTTCAGGCTCACGGCCATCGCGCCAACCGCCTTTCGCGGATCGGATAGTGAAAATCCCAGAGTGTTTTGCGCGGGCGTGGTTACCAGATTCTTGCGACGACCGAGTTCCGGGACGGCCGCCCGCGCCTCTGAGGCGAAGAGCGCGGCGAAGCGCACGACGAAATCCGGCAGCGTGCGGCGGGGGACTTTCCCGCGGCATTCGGGCACGGCGGCGGCGATTGCTTCGCCCATCTCCATCATCGTCAGGGACCCGGAGGACAGGATGAAGCGATGCCCCACCGCCTCAGGTGCGCCGAGCGCGGCGACATGGGCTTTCGCCACGTCCCGCACGTCGACGATCCCGAAGGCGACGTTGGGGACAGCCGGCAGCTTGCCCCGCATCATCATGGAAACGAGCCGCGCCGACGTGCCGATATCGTCGTCGAGAATCGGCCCAACCACGAAAGCCGGATTGATGGCGACCATGTCGAGCCCCGCAGCCCTCGCCGCATCCCAGGCGGCGCGCTCGGCCTCGGTCTTCGAGACGGCGTAATCGGAAATATTCTTCGCCTCGACATTCGACCAGTCGTTCTCGTCGAAGCTGGCGCCATGCGATTTGTCGTGACCGTAATAGATCGCGACGACGGAGGACGTCATCACGAAGCGCTCGGCGCCAGCCTTCACAGCCGCATCGAGGACCCGGAGCGTCCCGCCCTTTGCGATCGGCACAAGAGCCCATTTGTCCCTGGACTGGCGGGCGGGAAAGGGCGAGGCCGTGTGCATGACGAACCGGCAGCCGGACGCAGCCTCACGCCAACCCTCGTCCTTCAGGAGATCGAGTTCGGCGAGTTCAAGCCGGTCGACATCGGCTCCAGCCTCGGAGAGCGTGCCGCGGAGCTTCTCGCCCTTGGCCGCGGAGCGAACCGTTCCGCGCACCCGATAGCCGGCGTTGAGGAGATCAAGGGCAATGCGCTTGGCGATGAAGCCGGAAGCTCCGGTCAACAGCACTCGGTCTTCGCTCATTTAAATCTCCCATTTCAGTTCTGTGGGTCAGCCCGGCTCCGAGCGACCTGGCGGCACATGCGTGCATGCGCGCAATAAAAAAGGGAGCCGAAGCTCCCTTTTCAAATCCGATGCCGTGAAAGCCTCACGCGGCTTCTTCGGTCTCTTCCGCTTCGAGACGGGCCCGATCGGCAGCGCCGCGGGCATCCGGGTCACGATCGACGAATTCGATGACCGCGAGGGGCGCATTGTCGCCGCGGCGGAAGCCGGCCTTGAGAACGCGGCAATAGCCGCCATTGCGCTCGGCATAGCGCGAAGCGAGCGTGTCGAAGAGCTTGGCGACGGCCGCATCGTCCTGCAGGCGCGAAGCGGCCAGACGGCGGGCGTGCAGATCGCCGCGCTTGCCCAGCGTGATCAGCTTTTCGACGATCGGCCGAAGATCCTTGGCCTTGGGAAGCGTGGTGACGATCTGCTCATGTTCGATCAGCGAAGCCGCCATGTTGGCGAACATCGCCTTGCGGTGGCTGGCGGTGCGGTTGAGCTTCCGTCCGCGACTGGCGTGGCGCATGGGGTGTTCCTTTGTGAAGAAGCCGGCTTTTCGCCGGGAGTCGGTATCTTTGCGTCCCTGCCGGACCAGTCGACAGGTCGCCGTGCCTTTGAATGATTTTTTGGACGTTCGATCGAACGTCAGGACCCCGGCCGCCGAGAGGAGGCCGGGGCTGATCGCTTAGTACTGGTCTTCGTAGCGCTTGGCGAGATCGTCGATGTTCTCCGGCGGCCAGGAGGGCACTTCCATACCGAGATGGAGACCCATGGAGGCCAGAACTTCCTTGATCTCGTTCAAGGACTTGCGACCGAAGTTCGGAGTGCGCAGCATCTCCGCCTCGGTCTTCTGGATGAGATCGCCGATATAGACGATGTTGTCGTTCTTCAGGCAGTTCGCCGAGCGGACCGAAAGCTCCAGCTCGTCGACCTTCTTGAGAAGCGCCGGGTTGAAGGCGAGTTCGGCGATCTGCTCGTCCGCCTGGCCCGGAGCGCCGCCAGTGCGCTGGTCGCGCTGCGGCTCCTCGAAATTGACGAAGACCGAAAGCTGGTCCTGCAGGATGCGCGCCGCATAGGCGACCGCGTCCTCGCCGGAGATCGAGCCGTCGGTCTCGATCGTCATGGTCAGCTTGTCCTTGTTCAGGTCCTGACCCTCACGGGTGTTCTCAACCTTGTAGGACACCTTCTTCACCGGCGAGAACAGCGAGTCGACCGGGATCAGCCCGATCGGCGCGTCCTCGGCGCGGTTCTGATCGGCCGGGACGTAGCCCTTGCCGGTGTTGACCGTGAACTCCATGCGGATCTCCGCGCCCTCGTCGAGGGTGCAGATCTCGTGCTCGGGGTTCAGAACCTCGATGTCGCCGACGGTCTGAATGTCGCCGGCGCGCACGACGCCCGGGCCCTGCTTGCGCACGACCATGCGCTTCGGCCCCTCGCCCTGCATCGAGATGCAGATTTCCTTCACGTTGAGGACGATGTCGGTAACATCTTCCCGAACGCCCGGAATCGAGGAGAACTCGTGCAGAACGCCGTCGATCTGAACGGCGGTGACGGACGCGCCGCGCAGCGACGACAGGAGAACCCGGCGAAGCGCGTTGCCGAGCGTCAGGCCGAAACCGCGCTCGAGCGGCTCGGCGACGAGCGTCGCGCGGTGCCGGGCACCGTCGTTCTTGAAGACAATCTGGTTCGGCTTGGTCAGCTCTTGCCAGTTGCTGGAAATCATGGGTGGATGCCTCTCAGTTTCCTCGCCACCATCCAATCGTGGCGAAAGGTCTGATGCCGACCCGGCGGTGGGTAACACCCTGTGTGCCGGCCCGGAAACTCGGACGGCGGGGCGCATCGCACCCCGCCAGATGGCGGCCTGAAAACCAGCCCGTCAGAAAGCCGTTCGGCGCGCCTTGAAAGAGGCACACCGTCGGCATCAAATCAAACGCGGCGCTTCTTGCGCGGCCGCACGCCATTGTGCGGGATCGGCGTCACGTCACGAATGGAAGTGATGGTGAAGCCCGCCGACTGCAAGGCCCTGAGCGCCGACTCACGACCGGACCCAGGCCCGCACACCTCGACCTCGAGGGTGCGCATGCCGTGTTCCTGCGCCTTCTTGGCGGCGTCTTCGGCGGCGATCTGCGCGGCGAAAGGTGTCGACTTGCGCGAGCCCTTGAAACCCTGCGCGCCGGCCGAAGACCAGGCGATCGCATTGCCCTGCGCGTCGGTGATGGTGATCAGCGTGTTGTTGAACGTCGAGTTCACATGGGCGACGCCCGACGAAATGTTCTTACGCTCGCGACGGCGAACGCGCTGTGCTTCCTTGGCCATTCACTTGTTCCTGTTCGATCTCGACACCGCCGTAATTCCGGCGGCTCCACCCGCAAGGCGATCATGCCGCCCCGCATCTCTCGACACCTGACCGTACGCAAAAGACGCAAGACGCCCGCCGATTCGCATCGGCGAGCAGGTCAACGTGCAGGCGAACGAGCGTTCTTACTTCTTCTTGCCGGCAATCGCCTTCGCCGGACCCTTGCGGGTGCGGGCGTTGGTGTGCGTGCGCTGACCGCGCACCGGCAGCGAGCGGCGATGACGCAGGCCGCGATAGCAGCCGAGGTCCATCAGACGCTTGATGTTCATCGCGGTCTCGCGGCGCAGATCGCCCTCGACCTGATAGTCGCGGTCGATGATCTCGCGGATCTGCAGGACTTCGGCGTCCGACAGATCGTTGACCCGGCGCTCTTGCGAAAGATTCGCCTTCTGCATGATCTGGCTGGCGAAGGCCGGCCCGATGCCATGAATGTACTGGAGCGCGACGACGACGCGCTTGCCGGTGGGGATGTTGACGCCAGCGATACGTGCCACGTCGCTTCTCCTACAAATTCGGTATGGACCAGCGGCCCGATGATTCCTTGCGAGGCCTTACGGCCAAAAACGGCCGACCGGTCCTCGCCCATGGAAGCCCGTCAGCCGCAACAAATCGCGAATGGTGGTGCCTATAGGCAGATCGCTGCGGCAAGTCAACCGGAGCGAAACCTTGGCGACCATCGAACTGGTGCCCCCTGCCCCTTAACGCAGAAGACCCTTCACGACGGTGGAGGCCTTGCCGAAATCCATCTGGCCCTGATAGCGCTCCTTGAGCTTGTTCATGCACCGGCCGACGTCACGCAGGCTCTTCGATTCGGTGTCTTCCACCGCCTGCCGACAGGCGCGCTCGATTTCCCCGGTGTCCAGCTGGGCCGGGAGAAACTCGCGAATGACGGCAATTTCCTCACGCTCCTGCTCGGCAAGTTCCAGCCGCCCGTTCTCCTCATAGACCCGCGCCGATTCTTCCCGCTGCTTGATCATCTTGGAGAGGATCTGTCGCACGTCCTCCTCGCACACGGGATCGCGCCCGGCGGTGCGGTTCGAGATGTCCCGATCCTTGATCGCGGCGTTGATCAGCCTGAGAGTGCTGATCCGGCTCTTGTCCTGATTCTTGACTGCAGCGTTCAGAGCGTCGGAGAGATGCTCGCGCATGATGCCTGACTTCCGGTTTCGATCGGTGGCGCATCTGTCGGGACGCGCCTGATCTCGTAATGCATACTTGTTGAGAGCCGACGTAAAGCCAAATTGCGCTGCAGGCGGCTAAATATCATGCAAAACGGGGTGCGTTGTCGCCCGTTTGCATCGGCCTCCAGCGACATGCGCCGTGGAACAAGCTCTTGCTCGTCGGTATGCCGGGGATGTAGAGACACGCTTTGAAATCCGCAAGATGTCTTGCCTGCACCTGCCACGACGCTGATATGTGGTGGGATCACAACATCGCGCGCGGCAACACGACGCCGGACATATCCACAGCCGATCGACCAGCGAAAGGAGCCACCATGGCGGGCGAAGCCTGGAGTGAACGCAAGACGACGGCGGTCCTCGTTCTGGCCGACGGCACGGTGATCGAAGGCTTCGGCCTCGGCGCCGAGGGCGCGGTCGAGGGCGAGGTCTGCTTCAACACGGCCCTGACGGGATATCAGGAGATCCTGACCGATCCGTCCTATGCCAAGCAGATCGTCACCTTCACCTTTCCCCATATCGGCAATGTCGGCGCCAATGCCGACGACCACGAAGACCTGACGCCGGCCAATTCATGCGGCGCCGTCGGCGCGATCTTTCGGGCCGACGTCACGGCGCCTTCGAATTATCGCTCGGCCGGTCATCTCGACGAATGGCTGAAAGCGCGCGGCGTCATCGCGCTGTCGGGCATCGACACGCGCGCGCTCACCGCGCTCATCCGCGAGAAGGGCATGCCGAATGCGGTGATCGCCCATGATCCGAGCGGCCAGTTCGATCTCGACGCCCTGAAAGAGCGCGCCAAGGCCTGGCCGGGCCTCATCGGGCTCGATCTCGCCAAGGATGTCGCCGTTGGCCAGACGGCCGTCTGGAAGGAAACGCCCTGGCTCTGGGACAAGGGCTATGCCGATCTCGACAAGCCGCATTACAAGATCGTCGCCGTCGACTACGGCACCAAGCGCAACATCCTGCGCCTGATGGCCGGCCTCGGCGCCGAGGTGATCGTCATGCCGCCGACGGCGAGCGCCGAGGAGATCCTCGCCCATGAGCCGGACGGCGTGTTCCTGTCGAACGGCCCGGGCGATCCCGCGGCGACGGGGGAATATGCCGTGCCGATGATCCGCAAGCTGATCGAGAAGGGCGTGCCACTCTTCGGCATCTGCCTCGGTCATCAGATGCTCGCCCTGGCGCTGGGTGGCCAGACGGCGAAGATGCATCAGGGCCATCACGGCGCAAACCACCCCGTGAAGGACTTCACCACCGGCAAGGTCGAGATCGTGTCGATGAACCACGGCTTCGCGGTCGCCGCCGACAGCCTGCCCGAGGGTGTCGAGGAGACGCACCGCTCGCTGTTCGACGGGACGAATTGCGGTCTTCGGCTCTCGGACAAGCCGGTCTTTTCGGTCCAGCACCATCCGGAGGCCTCGCCGGGCCCGCAGGACTCGCACTATCTCTTCAAGCGGTTCTTCGATCTGATTGCGGAGACGAAGGGGAACAAGGCCGCTGCCTAAGGGCGGCCACCCACATGCCGAAACAAGCATCCTGAAAAACATGACGGCGCCGCCGAAGTTGCCCTTCGGCGGCGCCGTCATGTCTTCACAACGGTTCAGGCAAGCCTGAACATTTTCAGCCACTTCTTGATCGACGCCCGAATACCGCAACTGAACGTCGCGTGACGGTGCAGATCGTCGCGGTCTTTGTCACCGCCGTAAGAAGAGCGGCCGACCAGAATATCAGCCAACATGGCAGCACACCCTTTCCGCTACAGTTTCAACAAGAATTCATCTTAAGCGGCAAAACCTGCCCGGAGATGAATTCGCGATTGCTCTACGCGAACCAAGATGTGCACATTGTGCGCTTCGGTCAACAGAAAACATGCACGATGTGCGCACGTTTTCGTGCACTCAGTGCGCTTTTCCGTTTTGCCAGCTATCTTTCTGGCCGAAAAATACTCGTTTACCGGTGGAACGCGTAGGTGGCGCGCGCCTTGATTCGATTGGCGATTTGAAGCTTGAGTCCGTGTGACTTGCGCTTGCGCATGGGAAAAGATTGGATATGAGCGTTGCGACGACCCGTCGCTCGCACGCGCATTGCTCTTCTGACAGGCGAAGATCGCCATGATGACGCTGGAAGGCCGGTGAATAGATGGATCCGCAAACCTTCAAGGATTGGCGAAAAGGCCTGGGCCTCAAACAGAAAGAGGCCGCCGAGAAGCTCGGCTTGAAGAAACGCGTGATCCAATACTACGAAAAGGGCGCGCGCGACGGGAAGAAGGTCGAGATCCCGAAGAGCATCGAACTCGCCTGTCTCGCCCTGGCGCTGGGCTATGAAAGCTATGATGGTCGAGCGATCAACGGCGCCAGTACCAAGCATGATCAGGCGGCAGATGACGAGGAAGCGCCCGCCGAGAGTGTGATTCCGTTGCAAGCCGGCAGGGCAGGCGAAAACGCCGAGGGGTGATCCGCAGTCCTGCTCGCGACCCTGTGGACCCGTACGATCGAGATGGGGAGCCAAGACCTCTCGAAAGTGGCACTGACAGCAAGTTCATCGGAGGGTCCGCAAACCTTTTCCGCGCCCCCTTTCGCCGCGCCCTCGCCTTCCCTATAAGCCGGCCTCAGCCTCATGCATGTCCGCCGATCCGGCCGCCTTCCCGCGGCGCGGTTCGTCACGCTTGGAAACTGGAAAGAGCCGACAATGCCGAAACGCGCCGATCTCAAGTCGATCCTCATCATCGGTGCGGGGCCGATCATCATCGGCCAGGCCTGCGAGTTCGACTATTCCGGCACCCAGGCCTGCAAGGCTTTGAAGGCCGAAGGCTTCCGCATCATCCTGGTCAATTCCAACCCGGCGACGATCATGACCGATCCCGATCTCGCCGACGCCACCTATATCGAGCCGATCACCCCGGAGGTGGTCGCCAAGATCATCGCCAAGGAGCGGCCGGACGCGATTCTGCCGACCATGGGCGGACAGACTGCGCTGAACACGGCGCTGTCGCTGCGCCGCATGGGGGTTCTGGAGCGCTACGGCGTCGAGATGATCGGCGCCAATGCCGACGCGATCGACAAGGCCGAGGATCGCTCGCTCTTCCGCGAGGCAATGGCGAAGATCGGGCTGGAGACCCCGCGTTCGATGCTCGCCAATGCGAGCGAGGCGAAATCCGCAGACCGCGCGGCGCACGAGGAAAAGCGCGCCAGGATCTTCCGCGACATCACCGAGGAAGATGCGCGGGACGCGGCCCTTGCGGCGCTGGAGCACGAATGGATGCTCGGCGAGCCGGAGCGCAAGCAGCGCTATATGGGCCGGGCGCTGGCAGCGGCCGCCGAAGCGCTCGAATTCATCGGCCTGCCGGCGATCATCCGCCCCTCCTTCACCCTCGGCGGCACCGGCGGCGGCATCGCCTACAACCGTTCGGAATATTTCGAGATCGTCGAGGGCGGCCTCGACGCCTCGCCGACGACCGAGGTGCTGATCGAGGAGTCGGTCCTCGGCTGGAAGGAGTACGAGATGGAGGTCGTCCGCGACAAGGCGGACAACTGCATCATCGTCTGCTCGATCGAGAACGTCGATCCGATGGGCGTCCACACCGGCGATTCGATCACTGTCGCCCCGGCGCTGACGCTGACGGACAAGGAATACCAGCTGATGCGCAACGCCTCGATCGCGGTCTTGCGCGAGATCGGGGTCGAGACCGGCGGCTCGAACGTGCAGTTCGCGGTGAACCCGGACAATGGCCGGCTGGTGGTCATCGAGATGAATCCACGCGTGTCGCGCTCCTCGGCGCTGGCCTCGAAAGCGACGGGCTTTCCGATCGCCAAGGTCGCGGCGAAGCTTGCCGTCGGCTATACGCTGGACGAACTCGAAAACGACATCACCGGCGGCGCGACGCCGGCCTCCTTCGAGCCGTCGATCGACTATGTCGTCACCAAGATCCCGCGCTTTGCCTTCGAGAAATTCCCCGGCGCCGAGCCAATCCTGACGACGGCGATGAAGTCCGTCGGCGAGGTCATGGCGATCGGCCGCACCTTCGCGGAGTCGCTTCAGAAGGCCCTGCGCGGCCTGGAGACGGGTCTCACCGGTCTCGACGAGATCGAGATCCCCGGCCTCGGCCAGGACGACGACAAGAACGCCATCCGCGCCGCGATCGGCACGCCGACGCCGGACCGGCTGCGTATGGTCGCCCAGGCACTGCGTCTCGGCATGAGTGAGCAGGACGTCCATGCCGGCTGCAAGATCGATCCGTGGTTCCTCGCGCAGATCAAGGCGATCGTCGACACGGAGAAGCGCATCCAGACCCATGGATTGCCGCAGGACGCTGACAATCTGCGTCTCCTGAAATCCATGGGCTTTTCCGACGCGCGGCTCGCCGGCCTGTCCGGCAAGCGACCGAAGGAAGTGGCGGAGCTACGTAACCGGCTCGGCGTCAAGCCGGTGTTCAAGCGCATCGACACCTGTGCCGCCGAGTTCGCCTCCCCCACCCCTTACATGTACTCGACCTATGAGCGCCCCTTCGCCGGCGCCCTGCGCTCGGAAGCGGAGGTCTCCAGCGCCAAGAAAGTCGTCATCCTCGGCGGCGGGCCGAACCGGATCGGCCAGGGCATCGAGTTCGACTATTGCTGCTGCCATGCCGCCTTCGCGCTGAAGGATGCGGGCTTCGAGGCGATCATGGTCAACTGCAATCCGGAGACCGTGTCGACCGATTACGACACCTCCGACCGGCTCTATTTCGAGCCGCTGACGGCCGAGGACGTGATCGAGATCATGAAGGCCGAGCAGGAGAGCGGAGAACTCGTCGGCGTCATCGTTCAGTATGGCGGCCAGACGCCGCTGAAGCTCGCCGAGGCGCTGGAAAAGAACGGCATCCCGATCCTCGGAACGGCGCCGGACATGATCGACCTTGCCGAGGACCGCGACCGCTTCCAGCGACTTCTGACGAAGCTCGACCTCAAGCAGCCGAACAACGGCATCGCCTTCTCGGTGGAACAGGCGCGGCTCGTCGCCGGCGAGATCGGCTTTCCGCTGGTGGTGCGTCCGTCCTATGTCCTGGGCGGCCGGGCGATGCAGATCATCCACACCGAACAGGCACTGCAATCCTATCTTCTCGACACGGTTCCCGGCCTCGTGCCGGAGGACATCAAGCAGCGCTATCCGAACGACAAGACCGGGCAGATCAACACGCTGCTCGGCAAGAACCCCCTCCTCTTCGACAGCTATCTGACCGATGCGATCGAGGTCGACGTCGATTGCCTGTCCGACGGCAAGGAAAGCTTCGTTGCGGGCATCATGGAGCATATCGAGGAAGCCGGCATCCACTCCGGCGATTCGGCCTGCTCGCTGCCGGTCCATACGCTCTCCAAGGAGATGACGGACGAACTTGCCCGGCAGGCGGAGGCTCTGGCCCGCTCGCTCAATGTCGGCGGGTTGATGAACGTCCAGTTCGCGATCAAGGACGGCGAGATCTACGTGCTGGAGGTCAATCCGCGCGCTTCGCGCACCGTGCCCTTCGTCGCCAAGACCATCGGCCGCCCGATCGCCAAGGTCGCGGCGCGGATCATGGCGGGTGAAAAGCTGGAAGACGCGTTCAACGCCTATGGCGGCAAGCCCGACACCCATAACGTCAAGCATATCGCGGTGAAGGAAGCGGTGTTTCCCTTCGCCCGCTTCCCGGGCGTCGACACGCTGCTTGGACCGGAGATGCGCTCGACCGGCGAGGTCATGGGTCTCGACACCGACTATACGGTCGCCTTCGCCAAGGCGCAGCTCGGCGCCGGCGTCGACCTGCCCCGGGAAGGTACGGTGTTCGTGTCGGTCAAGGATTCCGACAAGGAGCGCATGCTGGCTCCGGCGCGTCGCCTGTCCGAACTTGGCTTCGGCATCATGGCCACCGGCGGCACCCAGCGCTTCCTCGCCGAAAACGGCATCCCCGCCACCAAGATCAACAAGGTGCTGGAAGGCCGGCCGCATATCGAGGACGCCATCCGCAACCGCCAGGTCCAGCTCGTGCTGAACACGACGGAAGGTGCGAAGGCGCTGTCGGATTCGCGCTCGCTGCGCCGCGCCGCGCTGATCCACAAGGTGCCGTATTACACCACGCTCGCCGGCATGGTGGCGGCAGCCGACGCGATTGCCGCCCTCAAGACAGGCAATCTTGAAGTTCGACCGCTGCAGTCGTATTTTAACGCGGCCTGATTTGAAAAAGTGCCTGACGGACGGGCACGTCGGGTGATTTCTTCAAGTCCGCAAGTCGTGCTGGCTCGGAGCGGCGCCACCGCTCGGGGCCGGTTTTTGTTTATCGTTCGGCGGCTCTGACGGTCGCTGTCGCACAGAAGTTTTGACTCTCGCCATTGGCGAGGTCTGGAAAGGTGGAGGCCATGGAAAAGGTCCCGATGACGAGTCGCGGTTTCGAGGCGCTGCGCGAGGAATTGCGCCGCCGGCAGCAGGAAGAGCGCCCCCGGATCATCCAGGCGATCTCCGAGGCGCGCGCTCACGGTGACCTGTCCGAAAACGCCGAGTACCACGCCGCCAAGGAGGCCCAGAGCCTCAATGAGGGTCGCATCTCGGAACTCGAGGACCTGACGGCCCGCGCCGAGGTGATCGACGTGGCGAAGATGTCCGGCGACAAGGTCAAGTTCGGGGCGACGGTCAAGCTCGTCGACGAGGACACCGAGGAGGAACGCCGCTTCCAGATCGTCGGCGACCAGGAAGCCGACGTGAAGGAGGGCAAGATCTCGATCTCCTCCCCAATCGCCCGCGCCCTGATCGGAAAGACCGAAGGCGACACGGTCGAGGTCTCCGCGCCCGGCGGCGCCCGCTCCTATGAGATTCTCGAGGTTCTCTGGCAGTAGGGGCGGAATGCGCATGGCTCTGGCCGGGACCATGCTAGAGACCTGGCCAGGCCGATACGAAATCCGAGAAATTGCTCGTTCTTGGGCACCAAGGCGCCGGACCATCCCGCGACGATCGATGGCCGTTGATAGGGACACCGCTTGACCGATCCTCGGCAAATCCAGGTCGTCGCGCCGAACTTCAAGCGGCGTCTGTCCGGCGTCACTTCGACCATCGTGCAGCTTGTGCCGCTTCAGGCCCGGCACATTCCGATCGCGACGCTGGGGCCGGGACTGCCGGAGAGCCTGCCGCACCTGCGGTTGCGCGACCTTCCCCGGCTCTGGAAAGCCCCCGAGGGCCGTCCCTTCCGCATCTGGCACGCCCGCCGCAATGTCGAAATGCTGGCAGGCGTGATCATGCGGGAGGTGCTGCGCATGCCGCTTCGCCTCGTCTTCACGTCCGCCTCCCAGCGCAAGCATACACGCTGGACCCGCTTCCTGATCTCGCGAATGGACGCCGTCATCGCCACGAGCCGGCGCACGGCGAGATATCTCCGGGTGCCCAATCGCGTCGTCATGCACGGGATCGATCTGGAGCGGTTTCACCTGCCGGCGGACAAGGCCGAAGCGAAGCGGTCGCTCGGCCTCGACCCTGCCATGCGCACGATCGGCTGTTTCGGCCGCATCCGTCGACAGAAGGGGACGGATCTCTTCGTCGAGGCGATGATCGCCCTCCTCCCCGACCGCCCGGGCTGGAATGCCGTGATCGCCGGCAGAACCACGGCCGAACACCGGGAATTCCTGGTCGAACTCGAAGAACGGGTCGACCGCGCCGGTCTCTCCGAGCGCATCCTCTTCGTCGGCGAGCACGCTCCGATTGCGCCCTGGTATCGGGCGCTCGACCTGTTCATCGCGCCCCAGCGCTGGGAGGGCTTCGGCCTGACGCCGCTGGAAGCGATGGCGAGCGGCGTGCCGGTGGTCGCCGCCGATGTCGGCGCCTTTTCCGAACTGATTCGCGATGGCGAGACGGGGCGCGTGGTCGCGGACGGCGAAGCCTCCGCACTTGCAGCCGCCGCGTCCCCGTATCTCGACGATCCCGACCTGCTTCGGCAGAGCGGCGAAAGGGCGCTTGCCCATGTCCGGGAGCATTTCGCCCTCGAACGCGAGGCTGCGGCCCTGATCGCCGTCTATGAGGATGTCTGGGCCGGCCGGCCCGTGGCCTGAGCACGCTTCTGCGGATCTTCCCGGAACGAACTGCTCCGTCCAAACGCCCCGAGGTCAACCCGGGGTCTTCGAAACTCGACCAGGCCAAGGCCGCGAAGAATCTGGAAGCGCAACAGGTCGAGTTGCGTCGCCAACCGGCGCACCAGGAAACCCATGTTCTTGCGCGTCCAGGGCAATTTCTTTCGCGGGACATGGATTTGCGTCATCGTCGCGATGCCGGGTTCGACGCCGCATCCCGCGAGGATATGCGCCTGCATGGCCAGCGCCGGCTCGGCCTGCGCGACCGACAGCCGGCCGCTGCGATAAAGAAAGGCGTCGGCCGGTGCGGCTGCCGTCTCGGCTGCGGCAAGGAGCTTCCGAGCACCACCCGGAGAAAGATAATAGGCTGCGGCGCCGGCCTTGTCCCGGGCGATCGGCGTCACTTCGACCCCGCGATGCTGGTAGCCGCCCCGGCGCCGAAAGAATTTCCGGCGATCGAAATTCTCCAGATTGACGAGATCGAAACCCGTTGGCGCTTCGGCCAGGAAATCCGTGATTGCCGAGGAGAGCACCACGTCGTCTTCGAGGATGACGAGACCCGCCCGCGAGCGTGCCGCGCGCGCCCAAAGCGCCTTGTGCGAAAGGAACACAGCGAGTTCGACCCGCGTCAGAGGACGTTCCCACTGCCGCGACAAGAGTTCGAACGTCGAGTCGTCGACGTCTTCGGACCGCAGGGCCGCAAAGCGTTCGACCGCGAGCCCAAGCCTCTCGGCCTGCCCTTCGACGAAACGGCGGCGCTCCACGGCACGATCAAGATTGATGAACACGCAGGGGACCCGGCCACCGCCTTTGCTCGCTGCGCCCCTACCCTCGTCCAAGGCTCAGTCCACCCAGACCGAGGGGAAGAGCAGGATCAGCACGGTGACCAGTTCCAGCCGGCCGAGCAGCATCGCGCCGGACAGGAGCCAGAGCGCGGAATCCGGCAGGGTCGCGAAATTGCCCGCCGGGCCGATCACCTGACCGAAGCCGGGGCCGACATTGGCAAGCGCCGTCAGGGTTCCTGAAAACGCCGTGATCAGGTCGAGTCCGAAGATCGTCAGGAACACGGTCCCCATCAGCAGGCTGCCGAAAAAGAGAAAGAAGAAGATCGTCACCGTCTGGATGGTCTGGGCGCTGATTTCGTCATTGCCGTATTTCAGGCGGACGATCGCATGCGGCCGGATCAGGCGCCGGAAGCTCGCGCGCACGACCAGGAAGAGGATCACGAGGCGGTTGGCCTTGATGCCGCCTGCCGTCGAACCGGCGCAGCCGCCGAGGAAGGACGCCAGGAAGAAGATGCCGATCGCGGCGTTCGACCACAGCGTATAGTCCTCCGACGCATAGCCCGTCGTCGTAATGATCGAGACGAGATTGAAGGTCGAGGAGATCAGCGCCTCACCGAAGGGGGTATCGTTGATGATGCGTCGGGTCACGGCGATCGAAAAGCTCAAGACCAGACAGATCACCAGGAACACGATGATCTGCGGATCACGCCAGAGCTGGAAGCGCCGGGGAAGGAAGGCGCGAACATAGACGACGAAGGGCAAGGCGGCGAGGATCATGAACACCGTCGCCGCGAGCAGGATGCGGTTGTCGTCGAAATAGCCCATGGACGCGTCATGGGTGGAATAGCCGGCGGTCGAAAGCGTCGTCATCGCATGGTTCATCGCATCGAAGAAGGACATGCCCAGCGAGGTGTAGACGATGAAGCAGAGTAGCGTCAGCGTGACATAGGCGGCGATCAGGCCACCGGTGAGCTGGTTCACCCGCGGCAGCACCTTGTCCGACTTGTCGGAGCTTTCCATGTGGAACAGCGCCAGGCCGCCCGCGCTGAGCGAGGGCAGGATCAGGAGCACCATGCCGATGATACCGATGCCGCCGAGCCACTGCAGCAGCGAACGCCACATCAGAATGCCTCGGGGCAGCGCGTCGAGACCGGAGATAACCGTCGATCCGGTGGTCGTCAGCCCGGACATCGATTCGAAGAAGGCGCCGGCGTAGGTGACGTTCACGGACGAGAAATAGAGCGGCAGCGAGCCGATCACCGTCGCGACGATCCACACCGTCGTCACCAGGAGGAATCCAAGCTTCTGGGTAAATACCGGGCGCTCTCCGCGGGTGGCGACCGCAACCAGGGCTGCGACCATCCCGACGAGGAAACTCGAGCCGACGAAGATCCGCCAATCCTCGTTCTGGTCGGCGATATCGACGACGGCCGGTATCAGCATGGCGAACGCCAGGGCCAGCCCGAAGATCGACGTGACGTGGGCGATCGTCCTGAAAATGGCCGGCTCCGTTCCGATTCCGCGGGCTTGCCAGTGGTGCCACGCAATCTCGGCTTCTAGCCCGTTGCACGGGCAACAGCAATTCGTCCAAGCCGTCCGCCGGTCCACGGCGATTGCTTCCTTGCGCGATGTTGCAGCCCGGCACCCCCTCGTCTATTGAACGGGGCCGCTCCTGTCGCCATCTGCCATACGCCAATCGCGCGAGGCCGCCATGTCCGAACGTCACGTGAATATTCTGATCCTCGGCTCCGGCCCTGCCGGCTATACCGCTGCAATCTATGCCGCGCGCGCCATGATGAAGCCGCTGATCGTGGCCGGCCTGCAGGAAGGCGGCCAGCTGACCATCACCACCGATGTCGAGAACTATCCCGGCTATGCTGAGCCCGTTCAGGGGCCGTGGATGATGGAGCAGATGAAGGCCCAGGCCCTCAATGTCGGCGCGGAGATCGCAAACGACATCATCGTCGAGGCCGACCTGGGCCAGCGACCCTTCCGCCTGACCGGCGACTCAGGGACCGTCTATACCTGCGACGCGCTGGTCATCGCGACGGGCGCGCAGGCAAAATGGCTCGGACTGCCGAGCGAGGACAAGTTCCAGGGCTTCGGCGTCTCGGCCTGTGCCACCTGCGACGGCTTCTTCTACCGCGGCAAGGACGTGGTGGTGGTGGGCGGCGGCAACACTGCCGTCGAGGAAGCGCTCTATCTCTCGCATATCGCCAAATCCGTGACGCTGGTTCATCGGCGCGACGAATTGCGGGCCGAACGGATCCTGCAGGAGCGGCTGTTTGCCGCGGGGAATGTCGAATTTCTCTGGGACACGGCGGTCGAGGAGATCGTCGGGATCGAGAAGCCGCTGAAATCGGTCAATGGCATCCGCCTGAAGAACACCAAGACCGGAGAGATCACCGAAAAACCCGTCGATGGCGTCTTCGTCGCGATCGGTCACGCGCCGGCGGTGGAGCTCTTCGTCGGCCAGCTGAAGCAGAAGCCTTCCGGCTATCTCTGGATCGAGCCGGGCACGACACGCACCTCCGTGGACGGCGTGTTTGCGGCCGGCGACGTGGCGGATGACGTCTATCGCCAGGCGGTGACCGCTGCAGGAATGGGCTGCATGGCCGCGCTCGAAGCCGAGAAATGGCTGGCGGCCGAGGCCTTGTCCGAGACGCGCGAAGCTGCGGAATAATCCGTCCTACAGCGCGGTACTGGAACCGCGCCTCCTCGTTGGAAGGACCATAGGAAATGGCCCTTGACTGGGACAAGCTACGGATTTTTCACGCGGCGGCCGAAGCCGGGTCGTTCACCCATGCCGCCGACGCCTTGAATCTCAGCCAGTCGGCGATCAGCCGGCAGGTCGCGGCGCTCGAGAACGAGATCGGCGTCCCCCTCTTTCACCGGCACGCCCGCGGCCTCGTTCTCTCGGAACAGGGCGAGCTGTTGTTCCAGACGGCGAACGACGTTCTCAAACGTCTCGAAACGGTGCGCATGCAGCTCACCGAGACGAAGGAGAAGCCGACCGGCAAATTGCGCGTGACGACGACGGTGGGCCTCGGCTCCGGCTGGCTGACGGAGCGTGCGCGCGAGTTCCTGGAACTCTATCCCGACCTCGAACTGCAGCTGATGTTCGACAATGAGGAGATCGACCTCACCATGCGCAAGGCGGACGCCGCGATCCGTCTGCGCCAGCCGCAGCAGCCGGACCTGATCCAGCGCCGGCTGTTCACGGTGCATCTCCATGTCTACGCCTCGCCAACCTATCTTGCTCGCTTCGGCACGCCGGAGACGGTCGAGGACCTCGACCATCACCGCATCATCACCTTCGGCGAGCCGGCGCCGAACTATCTGCGCAATCTGAACACGCTGGAGACCGTCGGCCTGCCGGAGGGCAAATCCCGCAGCCCGATCCTCCAGATCAACAATCTGATGGCAATCCGCTCGGCCATCGAGAGCGGCATCGGGCTGGCCCTTCTGCCCGACTACATGGTCGACAAGCGGGCCAAGCTCGTTCAGGTGCTGCCTGAGATGGAGCTGCCCACCTTCGACACCTATCTGTGCTACACCGAACAGATGCGCAGCGCCGCCAAGCTCAAGGTCTTCCGCGACTTCCTCATTTCCAAGGCACGCACCTGGGCCTACTAAGCCGAAAGGTTCGGCCGGTGCGCCTCGTTCGGCGCCCCTGGGGAACGTCTTCCCTCGGCCCATCATTGACCATTTCCTTGAGCCAACCAGAAAAGCGGACGGGAATGGAAGCCAAGCCGAATCAGATCGTCGCCATCGGCGACGTCCATGGCGAAAGCGGGTTGCTGCAACGCTTTCTCGACGGTCTCGACCGTCTCACCGCAAGCCAGGACGAAAAGCCGGCGATCTTCCTTCTGGGTGATCTCGTCGATCGCGGCGACGACAGTTGCGGTGCGATGGAGATCGCGGCATCCATCCTCGCAGAGCGGCCCGGATCGAAACTCCTCCTCGGCAATCACGACGAATGGTTCCTGGCGTTTCTGGACGACGAGATGAGCCTGGAGGAAACCTTCAACTGGCTCGATCAGGGTGGCGCCGAGACCCTCGTCTCCTATGGGCACTCACTGGGCGACGATCTTGATGACATCCGCCAATCGATCCGGCGGCAATGGCCCCACCATCTTCGCATGCTGAAGGAGGCGTCCGCCATCGAACTTCATGGCAACTATGCCTTCGTCCATGCCGGCGTCGATCCCGCCCGGCCTCTTACCGACCAGCGGCCGCATGATTGCGTCTGGATCCGCGGGCCCTTCATGAACCATGTCGGGCACCTCAGCCACGTGGTCCTCCACGGTCATACGCCGCAGAAAGGCGGTCTGCCCGCGGTGACGGAAAACCGCATTTCACTCGATACCGGCGCAGTCTTCACGGGGTGTCTGAGCGCGGCCTGGATCGACCGCGCGAAGGGAACGATCCGCTATCTCCAAGTCAGCCACGATCAGGCTATCCACATGGTGAAACCGGTGCGCGTGGATCGAGGCCTGGGAACTGTCGCGGAAGGCTCGGACGGCTGAGTCTCTTGCGAAAACCCGCGGATCCGCCGGGGCCCTTTGACTGTCCAAAAGATACAAATCCGGAAGAGCCCTTGCCCTTCCGGATTTCTCTTCCCGATAGATAAGGCGGCAGAACTGCCTACCGCCTCTCGCGACCGTCACATGCCGCCGGTCTTGTCCTTCAGCGAAGCGAGGCCTGCATCGTAGATTCCGCCGATGACGTCCGTCGCTTCCGCGTCGCTGGCGCCTTCGGCGTCGAAGGTGCCGCTCCAGCCGATCGTCGACCCGTCTCCCGAAGCCGAGACACTGATCGTCGATTCATAGTTCGCCACCGGCAAGGGACCTTCGAGGATCCTGTAGGTGTAGGCCATGGCGTCGTCGTCGCGTGAAACGAGTTCCTCGACGAGTTCGGCTCCGTCCGGCAGCGTGAGCGTGCGTACGCTGGCGCCGTCCCTCTCCTCCAGTTCGCACTCCTGCACGGCCGGGTGCCACTCCTTGATCCCGCAGAAATCACCAATCGTGGACCACACATCGGCGGGTGCGGCGGACGTCTCGACGCTCTTGGAGACATCAATGGCAAAGGCCGGCGAGGCAACGAGTGCCGCCGCGACGGCGATCCCGGCGCTCATGCAAAATCGTTTCATGGATTTCCCTCCCTTGGCAGCCGACCCCATGATCGGCATTCGTTCTTTTGACGTGCCCGGCGGAGGAAGCTAGCGAATTTTGCCGGTCCCGCAATCCACGAGCAGAGAAAACCTTCCGCAACGGTCTTTTCCGCCATTTCGGGAAGCGCCATGGCTCGAACGGCTCAAACAACTTTCGAAATGCGGATTCTTCGAAGCTGCTATAGCTCGGGACAAAAAAATGGCGGCCTGAGGCCGCCTGAAGTTTGGCTGGAGTATCAGGTCATGGAAAACCCGATATGCCCACAACGCTGCGACTGAAACATGGTTGCAGTTGGGCGACAGTCTTTTTTTCCTGCGCTGCCGACCCAGTTTTCCACCCACAAGCCGGGCTTTCCCGGGTCTGCCGGCGGAAGCGATGCAAGGCCGGTGGAAGCAGGCAAAACGCCGCAACTAATGCGCCGAGCAGGCGTTATTGCAACAACGTTATCAGTGCTGGAGATGACGGCTCTTCCCCCTCCGGCAGCGGCAAATGCGAAAGGCAGGAGTTCACGCATGTTTCGCGACAAACCGACGACCTATGACCGCATCTCGGACGCGCTCGGCGCGCTGAACGAGCGGATCGGCGATCTGGAGCACCAGATCGTCGAGCGGTTTGACCCCACACCGTCGCGAACCGAACGCGCGCGGCGGGCGCTGGGCCGTTATATCCCGGGGGTCGCCCCCGAAGAGACCGGACTGTCGCGCTATCTGCCTGATTTCTCGCACTACTGGCCAAGTTCAGCCTCGCGGGAGGCCCGCCATCAACTGCGAGCCCTGCAGCATTCGGCCGGCGAGTTGTCGGATGAGGCCCATGGTTACGCGGACCGCGCCCGCCACCGTGTTTCCGCCTTTGCAGCGCCGGCGCTGGCCTCCTTGCGGGGGCGCCGCGTATCCCGAAGCCGCGGCCTGCGCGACAATCCGGAACTGACGGCCCTGCTGGTCGCCGGCGGAGCGATCGCCGCTCTGGGGACCGCCTATTACGTCACGAAGAAGGTGCAGGAGAGCACGGAGGAGCCGGACTACGAGACCGTCCGGCATGACGGCTCGGTGGAGATCCGCGACTACGAGGCGATGATCGTCGCCGAGACCGTCAAGAGCGGCTACCACGAAAAGGCGCGGCGCGTCGGTTTCCAGACCCTCGCAGACTACATCTTCGCCAAGAGCCGCTCGGGCAAGAAGATCAAGATGACGACGCCCGTCCTCCAGCAACTGGCGGAAGGCGACGGCCGGACCAAGGGATGGGCCGTGCGATTCGTGATGCCGAAGAAGTTCACGCTCGCCAGCCTGCCCGAGCCCGGCAGCAGCGAGGTAAAGCTGAAGGAAGTGCCGGCCCGTCGCGTTGCGGCGATCCGCTTCTCCGGCAACTTCAATGCGACGCTCGCCAGCAAGCACCTCATGACGCTGTACAACTATCTGGCGGACAACAATCTGAAGCAGAAGGGCGATCCGGAATATGCCTTCTACAATCCGCCCTGGACCCCGGGCATGATGAAGCGCAACGAGATCCTGATCGAGATCGAACGGTAAGGGGCGCAAAGCCTTCACCACACAGACCGAAACGGAAAACCGGCGAGCGCCAGCCCGCCGGTTTTTTCATGTGTAACTGCCCTGCCGGCAGATCAGGCGGTCTGCGGCCGATAGGGCATGAAGTGCTGCATGATAACCCGGTAGGGAATCAGCGCCACGGCGGCGATCGTCAGCTTCACCAGAAGGTCGCCCATGGCCCAGGAGACCCAGCGCGGCGCTTCCCACGCGAATAGACCGAAGAACTTGGCGCCTTCGAGAGCGAAAGCATCGTTCGCGCCCAAGAAGACGAAGAACGGCGCGAAGGCGACCGTAAAGAAGATGGCGGTGTCCAATACGGAGCCGCAGATCGAGGACGCCGCCGGCGCGCGCCACCAGCTTCCCTGCCGCAGACGGTTGAATACTGCGATGTCGAGGAGCTGCGCGGCCAGGAATGCCGAGCCCGAACCGATCGCGATGCGGAAGAGCCGATCGGCGGTCGTGGAATACTCCAGAAGGCCGAGATCGAAGAGAACCGGCGGCACGACCATCGAGCAGACGATGGCGGTGGCAAAACCCGCATAGACCACCCGCCGCGCAATCGCCGGCCCGAAGCGGCGATTGGTGAGATCGGTGACCAGAAAGGCGAAAGGATAGGTGAAGGCGCCCCAGGTCAGGATATCGGCCAGTTGCAGCCCGCCGATCTCGGCGAAAACCGGAAACTGGACGGCGATATTCGAAGCGAGCACAATGAGCGCCATCGCCGCGACGGGGAGCATATAAGTCTTGAACGAAGACATTTTTTTATCCTGGGTGATGGAACCAGTGGTGGCAGGTTATTCGGAGTCGCCGCGGGCGTAGAGTTCCGCGACCAGAGCCTCTCGTTCCGGGGTATCCGGGCCTTCGAGGATTTCTTCTTCTTCAGGCGACACGTCGGCGAGCACAAAGCCTCTTTCGCTCATGCATTCGCCCGTCATGCGATACTTGGCGATGACCTCGGACGCGCCCTTCATCATGCCCGTTCCGACACCCGTAGCAATATTGCCTGGCGCGCCGGCGTAGACGGGGTTGCTATATCGCTCCTCGGCCACGTCGCGACACTGCGCGTATTGAGCATCCGCTTCCGCTGCGGACGTGCCAGGTCGAAGGAACTCTCTCGGACCAGCGCAGCCGGTAACCGAAATACAAACGATCCCGATCACCACGCATCGCAATCGGGAGGTTTTCAACGAGTTCATGGTCTCGGCTGACGCGAGCCTGAGAAAACGCGACATTCCATGCCCCCAAGACATGCGAGTGAAGGATGGAAATCGCGGCAGTTCAGGCCGCGGTCGTCTCGGCCTCGGCGAGCTTCTTGGCGACCTGGCGCTTCAGAAGCCGAGCGCGCTGCGACAATTCGGTCTCGCGGGCTCTCATCAGGAACGCGTCGAGCCCGCCGCGATGCTCCACCGAACGCAGGGCGTGGGCGGAGACCCGCAGCCGGAAGCGCTGACCGAGCGCGTCGGAGATCAGCGTGACGTTGCACAGATTCGGCAGAAAACGCCGGCGCGTCTTGTTGTTGGCGTGGGACACGTTGTTCCCGGTCTGGACGGCCTTGCCGGTCAGTTCGCAAGCGCGTGACATCGGTTCACCTTTCGAAAATGCGTCAAACCCTCGGGCCCGCGCCGCCGAAGCAACGACGCGATCATCGCGACAGGGCATGATCGGAAATCGCGTGCTCTATATGCGCGATCGGCCCAAGCGTCAAGGCGAAGCGTCGTGCCGAAATCATCGGTTCACGCGAGCGTCAGTGGATGCCCGCATTGCAACGCACCGATCACTGTTATTTTCCAATACGCGTGCGTCCGCAATGCTATAGGACGCGCGAGAGTGGACAAATCCAGCCAGCAGGATTTTGAGACATGATGCGGTTGAAGAAGATCGCGCTCGTTTCGGCGTCTGTCGCCGCCGTTTTGCTCACCAGCCTGTCCGGCGCCCTCGCCGAGCGCAGAACCGTGACGACAGAATACGGGATGGCGCTCCTGGGGCTGATCGTCGGAAAGGCCACATTCGACACGGTGATCGACGATTCGCAGTTCAGCGTGAACGGCAAGCTCTCCTCGGCGGGTCTGGGCAGCCTGGTCTCCGACACAAGGGGCACCAGCCGGGTTTCCGGACAGGTGACGCGGAACGGCTTCACCGCCGATCGCTACGGTCTCGACTACACCTCCGACGGAAAGCGCTGGGCCAGCGACGTGAGGTTCCGGCGCGGCCGTGTCGCCTCCTCCGATGTCAGTCCGAAGCGCACGAACCGCGACAAGCCGAGCTATGTGCCGGTTCAAAAGTCGCAACTGGCGTCCGTTGTCGATCCGCTGAGCGGCCTGATGATCCGCACCCGGGATGCCGGTAGCGTCTGCCGCCGGACCCTGCCGGTCTATGACGGCTGGTCGCGGCTCGATCTCCTGCTGGCGCCGGCTGGCTCGCGTGAGATTTCGCTTCGAGGCTTCGAAGGCACGGCGGTGAACTGCAATGTCCGGATACGCCCCGTCAGCGGCTACGACAAGAAGTCGAAAGGGCTGAAGTTCCTGCAGAATCAGACGATCTCGCTCTGGTTCGCGCCCATCGCCCAGCCGGACGTCTTCGTGCCGGTCTATGCGCAGATCCCGACCACGATCGGCCCGCTGATTCTCAAGGCAACCTCTGTTTCGGCGGAGTAGTCGGGCGGAGGCGGGCATTACCGGCACCCGAGGGACGTCGCCGGCGCCCGAGCAACGTGTGAACCGAACGTCACCGGAGTTTCGCAAGCTCGCCTGCAAGGCCAGGCGGATAGAGCGGAAGCCCGGCCGGGCAGGCAAAGGGATCGACCCAGCGGGCCCGCAAGGGTGGGCCATCTTCCTCGCTGAAGTCGATCTCCTCGCGTTCGTAGAGGGTGGGATCGTCGATCCGCGTGTCGGCCGCGAAAACCATTTCATGGCCCACATGGCCTTCATGCCGGAAGATGTTCTCGAACATCATCCATGGACCGGCGATATGGATGGCGCAGCCGAGTTCTTCCCGGAATTCGCGGATGAGGGCTTCCTCCCGCCGCTCGCCGAACTCCACGCCGCCTCCGAGTGGCCGAAAGCCTTTCAGTTCCCCGGAATCGGCCAGGACCTCGGCGGCGAGAAGGTGACCGCCTCGCCAGACAAGACCGATGACCAGAACCCGGATTCGCTGTGGCGGCCGCCAGATGGTCATCGCCCTCTCCCTGATCTCTTTCGGCTCGACCCTCCGCCTGTGGTGCGCAAGGCCGTATCGCGAGCCGACCCAAGCATAGGGCCGAGAGGTCGGACATCTCGCATCACACATCGTCCCGCTGCTCCACGACGGAGGATGAAGGGGAAGATCGCGTTCCCCTAATATGCGAACGCGAAAACCCCCGGTCGGGGCGAGCCGGGGGTTTTCGTCCTCTGCCGCTGGAGGAAGCGGTCAGCGGCAGATGGTCTTGTAGCCGACGATGATGCGGTGGCCGTGGCGGCGGCTGTAGCGCTTGATCGGGCTTTCGAAGCATTCGGCATCGTCGTGGCGGTCGATGTGGTGGCCGCCGCGGGGATAGCCGTGGCCGCGGGGGCGTTCGGTCTTGACCCCGGCAATGGCGCCGACGAGGCCGATCACGGCACCGATGACAGCGCGGTCGCGATCCCGGTCGCGGGCAGACGCGGTGGTGGTGGAGACGGAGACCGCCGAGGTGGCGAGGATGGCGGCGGCGACGGTGGAGAGGATGGTCTTCTTGAACATGGGGTGCTTCCTTCTGATCGGTTGAGTTGCTGCGGGGGTCAGTCTCTTTCTGCTTTCTGGCGGCTCGTTCCGTCCGCCGATGAGAAGACCCTACCGATCCGCTCCGCCGATCGCTGTGACGCCCGTCACAAAGCGAACAGGCGTCATTGCCCCCCGCAGACTTTCCCGACTTCCGGCTCTGGAAGCGGGAATGCCGAATTGATAAGCTTGCCTAATCATCCACTGGAGGGAGTTCAGGATCATGCATATCAGCCTGAGACATCGCCTGGCCGGAGGCGTCATAGCCGCGATAGCCTGTCTCGCGTCGGCGCCCGCGATGGCCCAGTCGAGCGACGAGACAGGACTCTGGTCGGTCTATAACGAGGCGCTGACGGGCGCGAAATATGTCGATCTGACCCATACGATCACGCCGGACATCCCTGTCTGGGCGGGCTTCGCCTCTCCCCGTTTCGCGCCCGCCAAGGCCGGGAAGGACCTCGAAGGCTACGCCGCCAAGGGCGACACGTTCGAGTTCGACAAGCACGGCTTCGGTGCCACCGACTATCATCTGCCGACGGACCAACTCGGCACGCAGCTCGATCCGCCGGCCCATTGGGCGCCCGAATACCCGGCCATCGACGAACTGCCGGCGACCTACGCGGTGCGGCCACTGGTGGTGATCTCCATCGTCGACCAGGTGGAGGAAAATCCGAACTATGCGCTCCAGGTCTCCGATATCGAGGCCTGGGAGAACGAGAACGGCCGGATCCCCGAGGGGTCCGTCGTCTTCGTTCGCTCCGACTGGTCGAAACGCTGGCCCGATCCCGAACTCGCGAGCCTGAAGGAGTTTCCGCAGGTCGGTCTCGACGCGCTCAAGTTCCTGCATGAAGAGCGGAACATCCTCTTCCACGGCCATGAGCCGCTGGACACGGATTCCACCCCAACGCTCGAAGGCGAATACTGGCTGATGCACAATGGCTACGCCCAGGCCGAAGGCGTCGCCAATCTCGACAAGGTGCCGGCGACGGGCTGCCTCGTGTCGATCGGCTACCCGAAATTCGGCGGCGGTCTCGGCGGCTATGCCCGCTACGTCGGCATCTGCCCGCCGGACTGGCAGTACGGCGTCACCATCGGCCCCGACGACGCGCCGCTGCCGAAATCCGACAAGCCCCTGCATTTCGACGAAGCGGCCGGAATGCGGGTGCGATAGCACCTTCGCCACGAGGACAGGCGGCCGGCTGTCCTGCTTCGCTCAGGCAAGCCGGCCGCTTTTCCGATTGACCCCTCTCCCCCGCGGCGATACCGCCCAAGGCCGAACGCAACGAGGGGCAGGATCGTGGGCACGCTCTCCGGGTTTTCTGCGGTCCTGATGTGGGCGCTGCTGGCGCTTCTGACGGCCTGGAGCGGCGACGTCCCGCCGTTCCAGCTCGCGGCCATGAGCTTTGCCATCGCAAGCGTCATCGGCCTGGTCATGCTGAAGGTCCGCGGCGTCGGCTTCAGCGTCCTGCGGCAGCCGCTTCCGGTCTGGCTCCTCGGCATAGTCGGGCTCTTTGGCTACCACGCGCTCTATTTCGCCGCCTTGCGCAATGCGCCTGCCGCCGAGGCAAGCCTGATCGCCTATCTCTGGCCGCTGCTGATCGTCCTCGGCTCGGCCCTGCTGCCGGGCGAGAGGCTGCGCTGGTTCCATGTGCTGGGCGCGCTGCTCGGCCTTACGGGTGCTGCGCTCATCGTCACCGATGGCGGCTCCTTCTCGCTCGATCCACGTTTTGCGCTCGGATACGCTCTCGCCGGGCTCTGCGCACTGACCTGGTCGAGCTATTCACTGCTCTCGCGCCGCTTCGGCAAGGTGCCGACCGACGTCGTCACCGGCTTCTGCCTGGCGACGGCCTGTCTGGCGCTTCTGGCCCATCTCGCCTTCGAGACGACCATCTGGCCGCAGGGCGCTGGCGAATGGCTGGCCGTGTTCCTGCTCGGCCTCCTGCCGGTGGGCGGCGCCTTCTATGTCTGGGACCATGGGGTCAAGCATGGAGACATTCAGGTGATCGGCGCGGCGAGCTATGCGGCACCACTCCTCTCGACCCTGATCCTGATCGCGGTGGGCGAAACGTCCATGCGCTTCGAAATTGCGGGGGCGGCCATCCTGATCACCATCGGCGCCTGTCTGGCCGCGCTGCCGCTGTTTAGCCGGCTATCGCGGCGCGCCGCCTGAGTCTTAAGAAACAGAAAACGCCCGCCACTTAGGCGGGCGCGCGAAGCGTCATGCCGGAGTTAATTCAGCTCTTGCGCGGCGTCGGGCGCCAGTCCTTCTGCGCCATCTCGAAGCTCTGAAAATCGAAGGCCGGCGAAACGGTGCAGCCGACCAGCGTGTATTCCCCGAGCGAGGTCGCCGTCTGCCACCAGCCGGCCGGGACGACGAATTGCGGCTTCTCGCCCGCCTCGATGTTCGGTCCCAGACGATGGGCCGAGGCATCGTGGCCGTTTTCGGAGACGGTGATCACCAGCGGCGCGCCGGCATACCAGTGCCAGACTTCGGTAGCGTCCGTGACGCGATGCCATTCGGACGTCTCGCCCGCCTCGAGCATGTAGTAGATCGCCGTCGATCGGGATCGCCCATCCTTGTCCACGCGCTCGTCGCGGAATGTCTCACGATACCAACCGCCTTCCGGATGGGGCTTCAGCTCCAAACTCTTGACGATCTTGAGCGCGGCAGAACTCATCAGTATTGATCCCTTTTCTTTCTTATCGCAGCAAACACGTCGGCCGGATCGGCATCCGGCATGCCCATCGCGTCCATCAGATCCGGATCGTCGGCCCTGAGGAACGGGTTGGTCTTCTTCTCCCGCTCAAGAAGAACTGGCAAGGTCGGCTTGCCGTTCAGGCGCAATTCATCCACTTCCCGCGCACGTTCCTGAAGGGCAATGTTGTCGGGATCGACAGACAGCGCGCATTTCGCGTTGGTGGCGGTGTATTCGTGGCCGCAATAGAGCATCGTGGCGTCCGGGAGGGCGCGCAGCCGCTTGAGCGACTCCCACATCATCGCGGCGTCCCCCTCGAAAAGCCGGCCGCAGCCGAGCGAGAACAGCGCATCGCCGGCAAACAGCGCCTTGGCTTCCGGGAGATGATAGGAGACCTCGCCGAGCGTGTGTCCCGGCGTATCGATGACCTCCACCGCGACACCGCCCACATCGATCGTGTCGCCGCCGGAAACGGTCCGGTCGAGGCCGGGGATCTTCATCCGCTCCTTCTCGGGGCCGATGATTTCGGCGCGAAAACGCGCCTTCAACGCCTCGTTTGCGGTCACGTGATCGCCATGGTGATGCGTCGTCAGAATATGCGTCAGAGTCCAACCCTCGGCCTCGAGGGTGGCAAGGATCGGCTCCTCCATGGGAGCGTCGATCGAAATCGTCGTTCCCGATTCGCACTCATGAACGAGAACGCCGAAATTGTCGCTGCGGCAGCCGAACTGCCTGATCTCGAAGGATGGCATGCTTGCGACCCTCTGCCGGAACTGATGGCGATGCTCCCAGGCGACCGCCACACTGAAAACGAACGGACGGGAATCCCCCGTCGCGGCTTGCGGACGTCCGCTTCTTCGGCGGCTGAACCGTCGATTTGGACCCTGAAGGTTTCGAGCCGGCCCGCGCTCGTCTTATATGGGAAGAAAGACGCCGTCAGAAACCCGGGAGATCGCGCCCTGTCGACCAATGCCGACATCATCGATCTGTGCAATTTCTACGCCTCGCCCCTGGGTATGGCTGCAGCGCGGTCCATCGGCCTCGCCCTCACGCCCCTGTGGCGGCCGATCTCGGACGAGCGTCTTGTCGGGCTCGGCTATGCGACGCCCTATCTTTCGCGTTTCGAGGGCGACTGCGAACGTTCGCTGGCCTTCATGCCCGCCGGCCAGGGCGCCGAACGCTGGCCCCAGGGCGCCCGGCTGAAGACCGCGCTGGTGGGGATCGAGGATCTGCCGCTCGGCGACGCCACGATCGACCGTATCCTGATGGTGCATGCGCTCGAATTCGCCGAGAGCCCGGAGGCGCTCATCGCCGAAGCCTGGCGGGTGCTCGCCCCTGGGGGCAGCCTCGTCATCGTGGTGCCGCATCGTCGGGGGGTGTGGGCGCGCTTCGAGCACACGCCCTTCGGTTCGGGCCGGCCGTGGTCGCGAGGCCAACTGACCCGGCTTTTGAGGTCCGCGACCTTCACGCCGTCCGCCTGGGGCGAGGCCCTGTTGTTTCCGCCCTTCCGCCGGCGCTCGCTCGTCAGCATCGCCCCGGCGCTGGAGCGCATCGGACGCACTTCCTGGCCGATCTTCGCCGGCGTCGTCATCATCGAGGCGATCAAGCAGCTGCACCGCGGCATCCCGGTCGCCACCGCCGCCCGCGAGCGCCGTGTGTCGAAGCCGGTGCTCGTTCCGGCGGGCGCCGGGGCCGGCGCCCGCGCCTGCGTCGCTGCGCCGGAAGATTGCCGCCACCCGAGAAGTGGCTCGGGCGATCCGACAAACCTCTGAGCCTCCTTCTCATTCGGCGCGGCCTGCGCTACAGCCACCCGCGATCGGGATGAGCGAGGAAAGCGAGGAGCGATGATCAACCGGCGGCTCGTCTGCCTGTTTCCCGGCTTCGAGCCGATGCGTGGTGACGCGCATCTGCGCCGCTTTCGGCGCGGGGCGGAGAGTGCCGCCGCGCTCTGGGGGCTGACCATCGGCATCGAGGAGCCGCCCGTCGCGCCGGGCGAAGCCGAGCTCTTTCGCGAGATGAAGATCCGGCTCGGTGGCGAGGCTGGTGACGGTGATCACTGGAAGACCGATACCGAGATCGTGCTGTTCGACTGGGGGGACCTGATTCTCGCCTATGCGGCTCGGCCCGCCTGGCGCCGCTTCGTCGACGGGTATCATGGCCTGGCCGATTTCCTGTTCACCGGAACGGTCTTTCGCTATTTCAAGGTGAGCTGGCGTTACGGGTTGTTCTACCTGTTCCCCGTCGTCCTCCTCCTGGGCGCGATCGCGCTTGCTGCGCTCGCCGGCGCGCTTGTGGGGCAGATCGGTGGGCTCCTCGGCGCTCTTCTCGGCCTCGTCCTTGGCATCGCGATCTTTGCCGGACTCATGTTTCTGGCGACGAAACGCGTGCACCTGCTGACGGCGCTCGACGACTGGGCGATGGCGCGCGACATCTGTCATGGCAGCAATCCGGTCATCCGAACCCGCATCGCGCTCCAGGCGCAGGAACTCGCGCGCCGTTTCTCAGCCGTCGGGACCAAGCCGAAGACGGAGGTCGTCGTTGCGGCCCACAGTCTCGGCGCGGTCATGGCCGTCATGGCCCTGGCCGAGACGTTTGCTCGTCCCCAGGACATCGGAATCAACGCCAAACCGCCCCGGCTGCACATCCTGACCGTCGGCTCCAGCCTGTTGAAGACGGCGCTGCACCCGGCAGCGCGGGACGAACGCGCCGCGGTCCGCACG
Source organism: Jiella marina (assembly GCF_024359545.1). Taxonomy (GTDB): domain Bacteria; phylum Pseudomonadota; class Alphaproteobacteria; order Rhizobiales; family Rhizobiaceae; genus Jiella. Next base: position 77,887 of record NZ_JAKQZG010000003.1, on the reverse strand, counting down.
CTGGTCGTGGAACAGGCCCTGCCCTGGACCGACTGTCAGGGCCTTTCGGACCCGATCAATTTCTACAAGTCCAACCCCGCCACCTCGCTCGGGATCGACAATGGCCGCACGCCCCGCGTTCTGAAGCTCTCCTTTAAGCGGATGGTGAAGCCGGAGACCTACAAGCGCATCAAGCGGGACTTCTTCCGCCTGCATCGGCAGTTCGTCCTGCCGGTCGAGCGGCGCGGGGTCTACTCGTTTCATATGCTCCTTCTCGGCCCGAACCGCGTGGCCGATTTCGCCTATGAGAAGAGCGTCGACCAGCCGCCGCTGAAGCCCTTGCCCGACGCGCCGAAGGAAGTCTCCGACGTGAAACAGGTTTCGGAGGCCGGACGATGACGGCTGCGCTAATCGGTCAGATTGCCTGGGTCGCGATGGTCGTCGGCTGGTACGTGATCCGCTATCCGTTCGAGCGGCGGGCGAAACGCCGACGGGTGGAACGCTCGCGACGCGGCCACGCCGAGACGATCCGGATGCTGATCTCCTTTTCCGGTCTCGGCATCATTCCCGGTCTCTTCGTCGCCACGGGCTTTCCGAAATTCGCGACCTACGGCCCCTCGCCCCTGCAGACGGGCCTCGGACTGGCCTTGATGGTCCTCGCCCTCGTCCTCTTCCGGCTGACCCACAAGGCGCTGGGCAAGATGTGGTCGGTCTCGCTCGACATTCGCGAGAAGCACGAGCTGGTGACCAGGGGCATCTACGGCAAGATCCGCCATCCCATGTACACCGCCTTCTGGACGATGGCGCTCGCCCAGGCGCTGCTCCTGCCGAACGTGGTGGCAGGCCTGGCCGGCCTCGTCGGCTTCGGAACGCTCTATTTCTCACGAATTGGCCCGGAAGAGGCGATGATGGAGGAGACGTTCGGTGAAGCCTATCGAGACTATCGCCGCCGGTCCGCGCGGCTCATCCCCGGCATCTACTGAGAAGCGACGCGGCTATTATCCCAGTCCCTTGCGTGGCATGGGCGGTGCCGGCACTTCGGGCAGCGGCTCGGGCTCCGCGAGATGGGGGTGGGCGCGATAGACGAGATAGGCCGAAATCGCCATCACGCCGAGGCCGGGAATGACGATCTGGGTGGCGAGCACCGGCTCGCCGATCGCAGCGCACAGCGCCCCGCCGAGGAGCCCCGATCCCATCTGGATGAAACCGGTCATTGCCGAGGCCGCGCCCGCCATGTGCGGAAAAGGGGCGAGTGAGGCGGTGGTCATGGCCGGCATCACGAAGGCGATGCCGAAGGCGTAGAAGCCGACCGGCACCATGATCGAGATGTAGGAGATCGGCAGAACGGCGATGGATAGCGCCACCGCCGCGCCGCCGATCCCGATCAGCCCGAGGCCGATCGGAACCAGCCGATAGGCGCCGATCCGCGCCATCAGGAAGCGGGCCGCCAGCGAACCGGTGAAGAAGCTGCCGGATTGGGCAAGCATGCCGATGCCGTATTCGGTCGGCGTCAGGCCGGCGACTTCGATCAGGACGAAGGGCAGCACCGTCGCCAGCGTGTAGAGCGCTCCGACCGAGCCGCCGACCGTCAGGCTGGTGGCGAGGAAGTGGCGATTGGTGATCAGCCGGCCGTAGCTGCGCATGATCGCGCGCGGGCGGATGCGCGACGGATCGGGCGTCACGGTCTCGCGCATGAAGCCGAGCGTCACGCCGATGACGATGAGCCCGAAGAACGCCATGACGACGAAGATCGCGTTCCAGCCGGCCAGTTCGAGGGTGAACCCCCCGATGGTGGGCGAGACCGCCGGGCCGATCGCGAGGATCAGCCCGATCGTGTTCATGATCCGCGACGAAACCTCACCGGTGAACTGGTCGCGCACGATCGCCCGCGCGGTGGCGATCCCGACCGAGGCCCCGACGCCCTGCAGGATACGCGCCGCGATCAGGAATTCGACTGTCGGTGCAAAAACCGCGAGGAATGCGCCGAGGAGATAGAGCCCCATGAAGCCGATCGTCGTGATACGGCGCCCGAATGCGTCGGAAAGGGGACCACATACGAGCTGGGCGAATGCGAACCCGGCGAAATAGACCGCGAGCGACAGCTTGATCATCGCCTCGGTGGTCGCGAATTCGGCCACGAGCGTAGGCATTGCGGGGGTATAGAGGGCCATCGAGACCGGTCCGATCGCCACCAGGCAACCGCCGATGAGACTGGTCCGCCGCTCGGACATGGGGCGGCCAGGAGTAGACAATGCGGGCAAGGAGGGATCCGTCAGACAGCGATGAGAATCGTCAACGACACTTATGACCTCTCAACCATGTCGAAAGGGCGACGCCAAGACGCAGCTGCCTGAAAGTGTCAGATCGTCCGACGACTGAACGCCTTCAAGCCGCGCCGCGGGCCCTCACGCGCTCTTCTTCGGCTCCCTCAGTCTGTCCGAGGAGCTGCGGATCGTTCGTCAGATTGGCCCGTATCCGAGCCAGAAGGTCGTCGACCATCTCGCGCTCGTTCTCGTCGAAGCCCGAAAGCATCCTCTCATAGACGGCGAGCGCCACGGGTCGCGTCTCGTCGAAGATTGCGACCGCTGCCTCTGTCGTCTTCACGACCTTGGCCCGGCGATCGTTCGCATCGACGGTCCTGACGATCAGCCCCCTGCCCTCCAGCCGGTCGAGATAGGCTGACATGGTCATGGGTTCGACGCCCATACGCTCGGCAAGGACAGCCTGACGCGACCCTTCGAAACGAGAGACATACGCAAGAGCGCGCAGTTCTCCGGGCGTCAGCGAGAGTCCCGCCTCGACGACCGATCGTTCAAACTCCTGCCGAAACAGGCGAGCCACGTCTACCAGGAGAAAGCCGAGAGTATTGCTGGGCATGAATTGGGGCATGTCCTAACCTTGGAAATGTCGCAGGACTTCAAACGACACCAAATGAAACGGGCGAAACTCCTGTGCAGGAGCGAAACCTCATACGCGAACTATCATGTCAGCGCATAGCGACACACATCAACGGATGGGAATATAGTTTAATATGCGTCACTTTGACACATAGAATAACCTCAAATAAACTTGATGCAGAAAGGTATATTTTGAACCGGGAGGCCCAATGGGCTTTTTGCAGCGCAGCAGAGGAGCCGTAGCTGTTAAGTAGACAACAAGCAAACACCCCGGGCGGAGGAGCCCGAGGTGGTTTCATTTTGCAACCTTTTACTGGCGTCAGTTCGTGCCGGTCGCCTGCGCCTTCTTCTCAAGGCGGCGCCGGTGCAGAATCGGTTCGGTGTAACCGGACGGCTGGACGCGGCCCTCGAAGACGAGGTCGCACGCCGCCTTGAAGGCGATGGATTCGTCGAACCGGCCGGCCATCTTCTCGTATTTCGGATCGCCTGCGTTCTGGGCGTCGACCTTCGCGGCCATTTCCTTCATCGCCTCCATCACCTCGTCCTCGGAGACAACGCCGTGATGAAGCCAGTTGGCGATGTGCTGGGAGGAAATGCGGCAGGTGGCGCGATCCTCCATCAGGCCGACATCGTTGATGTCGGGCACGGTGGAGCAGCCGATGCCCTGGTCGACCCAACGCACGACATAGCCGAGGATGCCCTGCGCATTGTTGCGCAGTTCCGCCTTGATCTGTTCCTCCGGCCAGTTGGCGCGGTTGGCGAGCGGAATGGTCAGGATGTCGGTCAGGAGCGCGCGGCGCCCCTTGGCAGCAATCGATTCCTGCCAGGCCAGGACATCGACGCGGTGATAGTGCGTCGCATGCAGCGTCGCGGCCGTCGGGCTGGGCACCCAGGCGCAGTTGGCGCCGGCCTGCGGGTGGCCGACCTTCTGGGTCAGCATGTCGTTCATCTTGGCGGGCGCCGCCCACATGCCCTTGCCGATCTGCGCCTTGCCGCGCAGACCGCAGGCGAGCCCCACATCGACGTTCCAGTCCTCATAGGCGTTGATCCAGGTCCGCTCCTTCATGACCGTCTTGCGGACCATGGGTCCAGCTTCCATCGAGGTGTGAATCTCGTCGCCGGTGCGGTCAAGGAAGCCGGTATTGATGAAGAACACCCGGTGCTTGGCGGCCCGGATGCACTCCTTGAGGTTCACCGTCGTGCGGCGCTCCTCGTCCATGATGCCCATCTTCAGGGTGTAACGGTCCAAGCCGAGCGCATCCTCGACCATGCCGAAGATCTGATCGGAGAACGCCACCTCGTCGGGGCCGTGCATCTTTGGCTTGACGATGTAGATCGAACGGGAGCGGGAATTGCGCATGCCGCCGGTCTTCTTGAGATCGTGGATCGCGATCATCGAGGTGATCATCGCGTCCATGATCCCTTCCGGGGCTTCCGAACCGTCTTTCAGACGGATCGCCGGATTGGTCATCAGGTGACCGACATTGCGGATGAGAAGCAGCGAACGCCCCGGCAGCGTGAAACCTGCCCCGGCAGGCGAAACGTATTCGCGATCGGGGTTCAGGCGGCGGGTGACGGTCTCGCCGCCCTTTTCGAAGGAGTCCGACAGGTCGCCCTTCATCAGGCCAAGCCAGTTGCGATAGACCGCGGTCTTGTCGTCGGCATCCACGGCCGCGATCGAATCCTCGCAGTCGCAGATGGTCGAGACCGCCGATTCCATCAGCACGTCCGCGACCTTGGCGCGGTCGTTCTTGCCGATGCGGTGGGTCGGGTCGATGACGACTTCCACATGCAGGCCATTGTGCTTGAACAGGATGGCGGAGGGGGAATCCGGATCGCCGCGATAGCCAGCGAAGGCCAGCGGATTCTTCAGCCGCGCCTTCTTGCCGTCGCCATATTGGGCGACCACGGTGCCGCCGCCGACCGAATAGGCCTCGACGTCGATATGCGAAATGCGGTCGAGGGGCGCGACGCCGTCGAGGAAGCTCTTCGCCCAGGACACGACGCGGGCGCCTCGGGCGCGATCGTAGCCGCCGCCTTCCGGGGCGTCGCCCATGGCGTCCGTGCCATAGAGCGCGTCATAGAGCGAGCCCCAGCGCGCGTTGGCCGCGTTCAGCGTGTAACGCGCATTCATCAGCGGGACGACGAGCTGCGGCCCCGGCACCAGCGCGATCTCCGGGTCGACATTCTCCGTCTCGATCCTGAAGTCGCCGCCCTCGGGCACGAGATAGCCGATCTCCTTCAGGAAAGCCTGATATTCGGCCATGTCGATCGTCTTGCCGCGCCGGGCGCGATGCCAGTCGTCGATCTCACCCTGGAGCTTTTCACGGATTTCCAGGAATTCGCGGTTCTTCGGGGCCAGTTCGTTCAAGATCGTCGAAAAGGAAGACCAGAAGGCCGCCGGTTCGACGCCAGTCCCGGGCAACGCCTCTTCGTCGATGAAACGCTTGAGGTTATCGGCGACCTTGAGGTCGTCCACGGCGATCATTTCCGGCATTCATTTCCTCCAACGGTGCAACAGTCGGGACATTGGCCATCGGCCGGCCGATGTCAATTCGGCTTAGGTCGTGGACGGGGGTGCATATCCCGATCTTGCGCGAGACGGTCGGCTATGGCGAACTCGGTCGCGGTTCAGGGAGGAACGACGCTTGCACAGCGGTCTTATCGCCATCGTGGCGATCGCCTATCTTCTGCTCTTGTTCGCCGTCGCCTATTGGGGCGACAAGGGCAGTGCGACCCGCTCGGCCAGCGCGAGCCGGCCGGTCGTCTATTCGCTCAGCCTCGCGGTCTACTGCACCTCCTGGACCTTTCTCGGCTCGGTGGGAGTCGCGGCGCGGGACGGATTCTCGTTCCTGGCGATCTATCTCGGACCGATCCTCGTCTTCCTTCTGGCACCGAGTTTCATCGAGCGGATCGTCCGCCACGCCAAGGCCGAGCGCATCACCACGGTCGCCGACTTCATCGGGTCGCGCTACGGGAAGAGTTCGGCCGTCGCGGCGCTTGCGACGGTGATCGCGCTGGTCGGCACGGTCCCCTACATCTCGCTGCAGCTGAAGGCGATTTCGACGAGCGTGGCGACGCTGGTCTTTCACTACCGACCCAATCTCGACGTGCCACCGCTGTTCGGCGATCTGGCGCTGCCGATCGCGATCGGGCTCGGCGTCTTCGCCATCCTGTTCGGCACGCGCCATGCCGACGCGACCGAGCATCAGGACGGGCTTGTCCTTGCGGTCGCGATGGAATCGATCATCAAGCTCGCCGCCTTTCTGGCGGTCGGGCTGTGGACCACCTTCGTCCTGTTCACGCCGGGCGAGCTGTGGCAGGCGGCGCGCGAGAGCGCGATGGTGAGCCAGGCCTTCGAGACGCCGCTGGGCGGATCCTTCCTCGCCGGCCTCGGCCTCAGTGCGGTGGCGATCCTGCTCCTGCCCCGCCAGTTCCACATGACGGTGGTGGAAAACCGCACCCAGGCCGAGATCCGCCGGGCACGCTGGCTGTTTCCGCTCTATCTCGTGACGATCAATCTCTTCGTCGCGCCGATCGCCGCGGCGGGTCTGTTGCGCCTCGGCCCGCAATTCGACGCCGATCTTTACGTTCTCGCCCTGCCGCTTTCGGCGAGCGCCGATCTTCTGGCCGTGGTCGCCTTCATCGGCGGGCTTTCGGCGGCGACCGCCATGGTCATCGTGGCGAGCGTGGCGCTGGCGATCATGATCTCCAACGACCTCGTCCTGCCGTTTCTCCTGAAGCGAAGGGGCCGGGTGGCGGAGCCCCGCGAGGATGCCACGCGGCTGATCCTCAACATCCGCCGCTCGGCGATTCTGCTCATCGTCTTCTTCGGCTATGTCTACTACCGCTTCGCCGGCAATGGCAGCGGGCTTGCCTCGATCGGGCTTCTGTCCTTCGCCGCGATCGCGCAGCTGGCCCCTCCGCTCCTGGCCGGGCTCTACTGGAAGCGGGCCAACGCGCGCGGTGCCATGACCGGCCTTTCGGCCGGCATCCTGGCCTGGGCGGTCACCCTTTTGGCGCCGACATTCGGCATCGAGCCTTCCGTTGCGAGTGCCATCGCCCCGGCCATGGACCCGCTGCTGTTCGGCTGCGTGGTAAGCCTGACCGTCAATATCGCCGGTCTCGTCCTTGGTTCGCTGAGCCGTCCGTCGAAGCCCCTGGAGCGCATCCAGGCCGCGGTCTTCTCCAATCGCGACAACCAACCTGTGACGACCGGAAGCCGCGCCCGTGTGAATGTCCGCGTCGCCGACCTCAAGGAGACGATCGGTCGTTATCTCGGGCCGGAACGAACCGACCGTGCCTTCGGGGCCTTCGCGGAGACCCATGACGGGTCGCTCGACGACGACGGGCCGGCCGACGGCGCCACCATTACCTTTTCCGAACAGCTACTCGCCTCGGCCATCGGCTCGGCGTCCTCGCGCCTCGTCCTGTCGCTCCTGTTCCAGCGCCACGCCGATTCGAGCCGCATGGCGCTGCAGCTCCTCGACGACGCGTCCGAAGCGCTCCAGTACAACCGGGATCTCCTGCGCATCGCGCTCGACCAGGTCGATCAGGGCCTGGCGATTTTCGACGGCGACTACTGCCTCACCTTCTGGAACCGTCAGTTCCGGGACCTGATCGGCCTGACATCCGAATTCGGACAGGTTGGCACGCCTCTCACGACCGTCTTCGACCAACTCCTGAGCGCCGGAGAGATCGACAGCAACGAATACGGCCAGAGCTTCGAAGCGCTGACCCAGCCGCCGGCGCAGCGCCAGATCGCGCTCGCCCGGTCGGGCCGGACGCTGGAAATGCGGGTCAACCGGATGCCGGATGGCGGTCTCGTGGCGACCGTCTCCGACATGACCGAGCGCGTGCGCCGGGCCGCGGCTCTTCGCGAAATGAACGAAAGCCTGGAAGAGCGGGTGCGTCAGCGCACCTCCGAACTGACCGCCGCCAACGAAAAGCTCGCCGAAGCCCGCCGCGCCGCCGAAGCCGCGAATATCGGCAAGACGCGGTTTCTCGCGGCCGCCGGCCACGACATTCTGCAACCGCTCAACGCCGCACGGCTCTATGTCTCCGCGCTGGAGGAGCGGCAGGGCAGCGCGCCGGGGGCCGAGCTTGCGGGCAATATTGGCTCGTCGCTCGAAGCGGTGGAAGCGATCATCGGTGCCGTGCTCGACATCTCCCGCCTCGATGCCGGCGCCATGCAGGCGAAATTCTCCGAGTTTCCTCTCGACCCACTCTTGCGGCAGATCGAGACCGATCTTCAGCCTCTCGCCCAGGAGAAGGGATTGTCGCTGCGTTTCGTCAAGACGAGCGTGCATGTGCGCTCCGACCGCAATCTGCTGCGGCGGCTGATCCAGAATCTCGTCTCCAATGCGGTGAAATACACCCGGCAGGGCAAGATCGTCGTGGGCGTCCGCCACCGCAAGGGCGGGCTGATCGACCTCGAAGTGGCGGATTCCGGCATCGGCATTCCGGCCGACCAGCTCCAGATGATCTATCAGGAATTCGTCCGTCTCGATGAAGGCAGCCGTGCCGCCAGCGGTCTCGGCCTCGGTCTTTCCATCGTCGACCGCATCGCGCGCGTGCTCGACCACCCGATCACCGCCAGTTCGCGCCATGGGCGCGGCACCTCGTTCCGGGTCGGCCTGTCGCCCGCGAGCGGGGCGGTGGCGGAGTTTTCGGCGAAGTCGGCGAGGCCCGGCCAGATCGGGCTCGCGATGGCGGGCACCCGGGTCCTTTGCATCGACAACGAGGCCGCGATCCGCGACGGCATGCAGGTCCTTCTGTCCGGCTGGGGCTGCGCGGTGGAGACCCATGCCTCCGCCGAAGAGGCGATCGCCTCGGTCGAGCGCGCCGGACAGCGCCCCGACATCGCTCTGGTGGACTATCACCTCGATCGGGGCACCAACGGGCTCGACGCGATCCGGGCGCTGCGGGCGCGTGTCGACCCGGGTCTTGCCGCCATTCTCGTCACGGCCGACCGTTCGCTCAGCGTGCGCGACGAGGCGGTGGCGATGGGCGTGCAGATGCTCACGAAACCGCTGAAGCCGGCTTCACTCAGGGCAGCAATGGCCAGCGCCCTGCAGCGGCGGGAAGCGGCGGAGTGATGCCATCACTTCAGGAAGAGGCGAGGCCCCGCTCGGGATCGATGCCGAGCTTGGCCAGGCGGATGACCGCCTGGGTCCGGCTGTCGACACCAAGCTTCAGAAGGACGGCGGAGACATGCGCCTTGATCGTCGGTTCCGAGACGCCGAGCTCATAGGCGATCTGCTTGTTGAGAAGTCCGCGACCCAGCATCGAAAGCACCCGCGTCTGCTGCGGTGTCAGCGTCTTCATGCGGGCGATCAGATCGGTCACCTCCGGATCACCCGTCGCCTCGATGGAGAAATCGGGCGGAAGCCAGACGTCGCCCTCAAGGAGTGTCCTGATCGCCGCCTTGATCTCTTCGAAGCCGGCGGATTTCGGGATGAAGCCCGAGGCTCCGAGATCGAGAGCCCGCGCGATGATCTGCGCGTCCTCGCTGGCCGAGACGATCGCGATCGGGATCGAGGGATGCTCGGCGCGCAGGAGCGCAAGCCCCGACAGGCCGCTGGTCCCGGGCATCGACAGGTCGAGGAGCAGGAGGTCGGCATCCGGCGTTCGCGCCAGAGCGTCCGCGGCCTCGTCGAAATCGGCAGCCTCGACAATGTCCGCTCCCTCGGGAAGCGACGTCAGAATCTCCTTCAGCGCGCCGCGAAACAAGGGATGATCGTCGGCTACGATGAACACGGGTTGCATTGGCTCCTCCCCTCGCCGCTGCGGTCACGCCTGTCCTGTCACGACGTCGCCCTGCGCCCGCCTCCCCGCGATAGCGCATTCATCGAGCGTCCGTTCTGTGGACGAATTGTCACCTTATGGGTTGTTCCTCCCATTTGCCGGCAGAAGCAAGAGCCTACTCGCTTCTCCCACCGGAAACCACGGGCCTCGATGCTGGCGGGAGGACAAAGCGAACGTCGCGCCACAACGGGAAAGGTCAGGACGAAATCGACTGCCCCGTCAGGCGGGGTCGTCGCCATTCTGCTCGTCCGTCATGGAGATCCGTGCGCGGAAATAGAGGTAGCGCGGATCGAACTCGCCGAGCCGGGCCAGCCCGCGCCAATCCCTGATCTCCATGCGCGAGCGCTCGCGGACCAGAAGCCCGTCCTCGCGCAACTGTTTCAGGACCCGGTTGACCGTCACCACGGTCAGGCCCAGCGCGTCGGCCAGTTCGTGCTGGGTCAGGGGCAGTCGGTAGACGTGGTGTGGGCCGAGATCGACGGCGCGCATGCGCATCGCCAGTTCGCACAACAGATGGGCGGTGCGGCTGGCACCCGAAAGGCGCCCGAGGCCCACGATCCATTCACGGAAGATCGCCCCGTCGATCAGGGTTTCCCGCCACAGTGCGGCGGCGATCTTCGGCCGCCGCACACACAGATCCCAGATCGCCTCGTGCGAGATGAAACCGATGCGGCACTGGGAGGTCGCGGCGAAGCTGTGGTCCATGTAAGGCACATGAAGGCTGTGAAGGTCGGGAATGTCGCCTGGAACATGAAAGGCGATGATCTGTCGCTTGCCGTCGATCGTGTGGCGGTAGCGATAGGTGAACCCGTCCACCAGAACGCAACAATGCTGGACGGTCTGACCTTCCGAGACGATGTCCACGCCGGAATCGACGTCCCGCAGGGTGACAGGCAGCTTGAGGAGTTCTTCCTCGTCTTCCGGATCGATCTCCGCGATCAGCCTCAACCGCTTGAGAAGCCGCTCATGCGCGATTGTGTCCACTCGCCCCTCCGCACCATGCCGTACACGCCCTTCTGCCGCTTCTTCATGAGGACGTTCCTCTGTGCAGTCGGCCTGCGCACTGGCAGCATACCGACATCACCCCTTCCATACCCGCAGGAAAAGGCTTGGAAAAGGCCATTCGAAGGTCGCAGATGACGCCTTCACGACCCTGCCGGGTCGGGCGAATGACGGTCTGGACTCCAGAATGGCGAGGGGGCCATCCCGGCCGTTGCGTGGAAACAAAGCGAGGCCGCCGCCCCATGAGACAAGAGGCGGCGGCACCGATGCGGGGGCACGACGGACAGAAGCCGGTCACTTTTCTCCGCCGGTACCGTCCAGTTCGATCACCACATGGGCAACGTCGGAGAACTCCGCCGAGGACTCGGGGTGGAAGCCGAGGTCCCGGGCCAGTTTGAGCATCCCCACATTCTCGCGAAGGATCTCGCCGAAGACGCGAGAAAGCCCGCGCCGGCGCGCGTGGTCGAGAATCGCCGACATCAGTTGGAAACCAAGGCCGCGCCCCTTCATGTCGGAGCGCACGAGGACGGCGAACTCGGCCTCCTCGTTTTCCGGATCGGCGACGATGCGGACCACCCCGGAGATCGGCCCTTCGCCGAAGCCGCTCGTCGGCGGGACGGCGATGAAGGCCATCTCGCGATCATAGTCGATCTGGGTGTAGCGGGCGGCCGTCTGGTGTGGGAAGGCCTTCATTGGCGCCATGAAGCGCAGCCGCAAATCCTCCGGATCGCAGGCGAGGACCATCGCCGCCAGCGCATCTTCGTCCTCCGGCCGGATTGGCCGCAGCAGCCAGCGCTCGCCGTCGCGGAGGCTGATTTCGTGCTCCAGGCCACGGGGATAGGGCTGGATCGCCGGCCCCTGGACCTCCAGTGTCGCCTGCTCGGAATGGGCCGCCAGCGCAATTCGGGCATCGAGGGCCACCACCCCGCTCGCATCGGCCATCAGGGGGTTGATGTCCAGTTCGCGGACCTCGGGCAGGAGCACGGCGAGTTCCGAAAGCCGCACGAGAATGTCCGAAAGCCGATCAAAATCCACCGGCGGCACGTCGCGGAAGCCGCGCAGGAGCTTTGCGATCGCCGTGTTGTCGATCATCCGCCTGGCGAGCGCCGAATTCAGCGGCGGGAGGCCCACCGTCCGGTCGCCGACGATTTCCGCCTCCTTGCCACCGCGGCCGAAGAGGACGATCGGACCGAAGGTGACGTCATGCGCGATGCCCACGATCAGTTCGTGGCCCTCGCCGCGCTCGATCATCGGCTGGACCGTGAAGCCGGTGATATGGGCACCGGGTCGCGCGGCGGTGACGGCCTCGGTCATTTCCGTCACCGCATCGAGCATCTGGCCGCGCGTCTCGATGTTCAGGCGGACGCCACCGACATCGGACTTGTGGGTGATTTCCGGCGAAACGATCTTGAGCACCGCCGGCGATCCGATTTCAGCAAAGCGGGCGGCGGCCTCTTCGGCCGTTTCGACGAAGGCCGTCGGCACCGCGGGAATCCCGAAGAGATGCAGGACGTCCTTGGCTTCCCACTCGCTGAGGATCTGGCGCCCCTCGGAAGCGGCCTTCTTGATGATCGCCCGCGCCTTGTCGACGTTTTCCGGCGGGATCATCACGCCGGCCGACGGCGTCTCCATCAACTGGGCCTGGTTGCGCCGGTATTCGACCAGATGGGTGAAGGCCCGCACTGCGTCGTCGGGGCTTTCAAAGGTTGGGAGCCGCTGTTCGGAGAAATAGGAACGCACCGGCCCAGCCGTGCTTCCCCCCAGCCAGTTGGTCAGAACCGGAAAGCGCGGCCGCGCTCTGGCAGATCCAACCACCGCCTTGCCCGCCTCCATGTTGTCGGCGACGGCGGTCGGGCAGTTGATGACGAGGATGGCGTCGCTCTCGCGGCTCTTGAGAAGAATGTCCAGCGCCGCGCTGTAGCGATCGCCGGTCGCATCGCCGATGATGTCGACGGGATTGCCATGCGACCAGGTGGACGGCAGCACGGCGTCGAGCGCCTGGCGCGTGTCGTCGCCGAGTTCGGCAAGATGGCCGCCGTGCGCATCGAGCGCGTCGACGGCGAGAACCCCGGCGCCGCCGCCATTGGTGAGGATCGCGAGCCGATCACCGCCGATCCGGATGCCGGTCGCCAGCATCGCGGCGGCCTCGAACAGTTCCTCCAGCGTCGAGACCCGCAGGACACCGGCGCGGCGGAAGGCGGCGTCATAGACGATGTCCGAGCCCGCCAGGGCGCCGGTATGCGAGTGAGCAGCTTTGGCTCCCTCGGCGCTGCGACCGGACTTGATCACCAGCACCGGCTTGGCACGGGCCGCGACCCGGGCGGCCGACATGAACTTTTTGGCGAAGGTGATGTTCTCCACATAGAGCAGGATCGAACGCGTATCCCGGTCTGTGGAGAGGAAGTCGAGCAGATCGCCGAAATCCACATCGCCCATGTCGCCGAGCGAAACAATGTGGGAAAAGCCGATGCCTCGCGCCTCCGCCCAGTCGAGGACGGCCGTGACGATCGCCCCGGATTGGCTGACGAGCGCGATGTCACCCTTCTTGGGCATCAGATGCGCGAAGCTCGCATTGATCCCGAGCGGGGTCGAGATCAGGCCCAGACAATTCGGCCCGACGATCCGCACGAGGTGCGGACGGGCGAGATCGAGCATTTCCTGCTTCAGCGTGGTCTCGCCGGACGCGGCATTGAGGCCGGCGGTGATGACGACCGCGCTCGGGCAGCCGTGCTCGGCGAGTTCGCCGACGATGGCGGGCACGCTCGGCGCCGGGGTCGCGATCACGGCGAGGTCGGGACATTGCGGCAGATCGCGCACCGAATGGAAGCAGGGCAGGCCTTCCACCTCCCGCTCATGCGGGTTGACCGCCATGATCGGCCCCGAAAAGCCGCCGGCCTTGAGATTGCGGGCAACCACGTTGCCCACGGAATGGGGCGTGTTGCTGGCGCCGACCAGCGCGATGGATCGGGGCCGAAACAGGGAGCCGAAATTGCGAATGCTCATGGAGATGCTTTTCTCGCTGCTGGGAACGATGCCCGGCACCGCCACCGCTCGCCTCCTCGAGCGTCGACGGCGTCAGGAATGGATCAACCGCGAGCGTTTGCCAGACGCCCGCCCTCCCGTTCGTGCCGGCGAATATCTCCCTTTCGCCATGCGGTCTCGCGGCAGGCTCGAGGCTGCCGGAGAATAGTGCGCGAGCCATGTCGAGACCATGACCGCCGGCCCAAAGAGGGCCGGCGCGCCGTCTCAATGGGCCATGAGCAGCGGAACCTCGCAATGGCGCACGAGTCCACGCGTCACCCCGCCCAGAAGATATTCCCGCAGTCGGGAATGGCCGTAGGCGCCGGCGACGACGAGATCGGCGCCAATCTGCCTGGCCTCGTTCAGAAGACCTTCGGCCGGATCCTTCCAGTTCGGCAGTTCGCGGGCCTCCACCGAGACGCCGTGACGGGCGAGATGCCGTGCCATGTCCGCCATCGGGTCGATGTGCCGCTGCTCGCTCGACCCCGACTCGGCGACGCTGACGAGATAGACGGTGTCCGCCCGCCGCAGAAGCGGCAGGGCTGCCGCGATGGCATGGGCGCATTCCGGGGTTTCCCGATAGGCGACGAGGACATTCGAGGGCAACTGAGACTTGGCGCTCTGACTGTCGGGCACCAGCACGATCGCCGCCCCCGCCTCGAAGATCACCGCCTCGAACAGTTCCATGTCGCCCGCCTCGACCACGGCGGCCTTGCTCTCGATGACGAGGTCGGAAATCGCGGCCTGCCGGACGATCGCCTGGCGCAGGGCAGCCACGGCCCCGTCGACGCGCCGCAACTCCCAGGAAGCGCTCAGCGCGCCGAAGGCATCACGCAGGGCCGCCTCGGTCTTGTCGCCGGTCTCGTGGCTGTTCCTGGCGAGTTCGGCGGCCAAGACCTCTGCGCCCGGAGCCGACGGCAGGATCGGGGTCGGAACATGGTTGGTGTAGAGGACGTCGAGATGAGCGTCGAAAGCGGTGGCGATCGCCTCCGCATAGGCCACGGCGCCCCGATCCTTTTTCGCGCCGGACACGATGACGGTCAGATCGGCCAGGCCGCCATGGCGCGTCGCCGTGACGGGATCGACGGCATTGCCCGTTGATGAAGGAGACTCGGAATTCATCGTGCTGACCTTTCCCGGTTCGAAGACGATCATGTGATAGGACGGTTCGAGCAGGTCTGGCGTTGATCGACATCAACGACCGCCCGCCGGACGCCCGACGATGGCGGACGCTCCGACCAGGAGCGGCTTCGTCGTCGAACATGCCCCCAGTTCCATCGAAAACACCACTACAGTCTAGCAGGTCGCGGCCGCGATCGCAGCCCGCCCGGTCGCGCCGCACGCCCCCGCCCGTTCAATGGCCCGCGTCACGCCCTCGAGATCGATGCTCCGGCCGCTCAATCGATGAAGATTCTGCGACATCGCAATTCGGATCCCTATTTTTGATCCAGCGCAATGCTGCGGTGCGTCACGGTGCTAGTCGGAGCCTTGAGAACGAGATCAGGAGTTCCCCCATGAACCAGCCCGTGACCGCCAAGGACCTCCGCGTCAGCGAAAACGCCGAAACATCCGGAAGGCCCGTCGACTACGACAGCCTGCTTCACGCTTTCGAAGGCCGCTTCACCGGTGGGCTCTCGCCCTCGGGGCTGAGCATGGCGCTGTCCGACTGGGCGCTTCACCTCGCCAACTCCCCATGGCGTCGTGCCGCGCTCATCGAGCGCGGGGCGCTCAACTGGCAGAAATTCTTCATGGCCTGCCTTGGCGAAGAGGTGGTGGAACCGGCAAAGGGGGATCGGCGCTTCGCCAATCCCGCGTGGAACAGCTTTCCCTTCTCTTTGTACCGCCAGGCATTTCTCCTCGGAGAGAACTGGTGGGCCGAGGCGACGGCCGAACTGCCCGGTCTCGCCAAGCGCAACCAGCGGATCGTCGCCTTCACGGCACGCCAGCTGGCGGACACGGCCTCACCGACGAATTATCCCTGGCTCAACCCGGAGGTAATCGACGCGACCGTCGCGACGATGGGCGCCAACTTCATCGACGGCGCCACCAATTTCGCCACCGACTTCTCCGAGGCGCTCAGCGGCAAGCCGGCCGAGCCGGACATTTACACCGTGGGCGAGGATCTTGCGGCGACGCCGGGCAAGGTGGTGTTTCGCAACCGACTGATCGAACTCATCCAGTATCAGCCGACCACGGAGACGGTCGCGCGCGAACCGGTGCTGATCGTGCCGGCCTGGATCATGAAATACTACATTCTCGATCTTTCGCCGCACAACTCGCTGATCCGGCACCTGGTCGCCGCGGGCCACACGGTCTTTGCGATCTCGTGGCGCAATCCCGGGCCGGAATTCCGCGACACCTCCTTCGATGACTATCGCCGCGAAGGCGTGATGGCGGCGCTCGATGCGATCGACGACATCTGCGGAGGGGCGAAGGTCGATGCATGCGGCTATTGCCTGGGGGGAACGCTTCTGACCGTCGCGGCTGCGGCAATGGCGCGCGACGGCGACAAGCGCCTGAACAGCGTGACGCTGCTTTGCGCCCAGACGGACTTCACCGAGGCCGGAGAACTGCAGCTTTTCATCACCGAGGATCAGGTGGCGTTCCTCGCCGATCTGATGCGTGATCAGGGCACGCTCGACAGCCGCCAGATGAGCGGCGCGTTCCAGCTCCTGCGCTCGAACGATCTCATCTGGTCGCGGCTGATTCGCAGCTATCTTCTCGGCGAGCGCGAACACGCCAACGACCTGATGGCGTGGAATGCCGACGGCACGCGGATGCCGGCCCGGATGCACGAGGAGTATCTGCGTCGGTTCTTCCTGGAAGACGCCCTCGCCGAAGGCCGCTTCGAGGTGGAGGGGCGCCCTGTTGCGGTCAGCAACATCGACGTTCCTTTCTTTGTCGTCGGCACCGAGACCGATCACGTCGCGCCCTGGCGCTCGGTGCACAAGATCCATCTCTTGAGCGATTCCGAGATCACCTTCGTGCTGACTTCGGGCGGCCACAATGCCGGCATCGTCTCCGAGCCGGGCCATCCGCACCGGCATTTCAGGATCAAGACCCGCGCGGCGGGCGGGCTCTATGTCGGGCCGGACGAATGGGAGGCTGAGGCCGAGAGACGGGAGGGTTCGTGGTGGCAGGCCTGGTTCGAATGGCTCGCCGCCCGGTCGAGCGAGAAGACTGCGCCGCCGCCGATGGGCTCGAAACGCCATCCGGCGCTGGCCGACGCGCCCGGCCAGTATGTTCACGAGCACTGAGAGTTTCCGTTCATGAGTGACACGCCCATCCCCGGCTCCACGATCGAGAATCGCACCTTCGACGAGATCTCGGTCGGCGATTCCGCCAGCCTCTCGCGCAAGATCACCCAGCAGGATATCGAGCTCTTCGCCTTCGTCTCGGGCGACGTCAATCCGGCGCATCTCGACCCCGCCTATGCGGCGACGGACATGTTCCATCAAGTCATCGCCCATGGCATGCTCGGCGCCGGCGTCATCTCCAGCGTGCTCGGCACGAAACTGCCGGGCCCGGGCACGATCTACCTCTCCCAGGATCTCAAATTCCTGAGGCCGGTCTCGATCGGCGACACGGTGACGGCGACGATCACGGTTCGGGAAAAGGCCGAGAACGGCAAGCCCGATCTCACCCTGGACTGCGTCTGCACCAACCAGGACGGTTCGGCCGTGATCTCGGGCAGTGCCCATGTGCGCGCGCCGACGAAAAAGGTGCGCCGGCCGCGGGTCGTCCTGCCGGAAATCCATATGGGGCCGCAAGCGCTGAAGGAGCCGCCGATCGTCGATCTGCGCGGCAAGCGCGGCCTCGTCATCGGCATCGCCAACGAGCATTCGATCGCGTCGGGCTGCGCGGCCGCCTTTGCCAAGGCCGGTGCGAAGCTGGCCGCGACCTATGTCAACGAGAAGGCCAGGCCGTACGTCACGACGGTGACGGAGGCGCTCGATTGCGACTTCGTGATGCCCTGCGACGTGCGCAAGCCGGGCGAACTCGAAGCGGTGTTCGAGCGCGTGAAAGCGGAATGGGGCGGGCTCGACTTCCTGCTCCACTCGATCGCCTATGCCCCCCGGGAGGATCTGCACGGCCGGGTGACCGATTCCTCCAGCGAGGGCTTCGCGCTCGCCATGGACGTCTCCTGCCACTCCTTCCTGCGCATGGCCCATCTCGCCGAACCGCTGATGAGCGAAGGCGGCTGCCTTCTCGCCGTCAGCTTCTACGGTTCGGAGCGGGTGGTGGAGAACTACAATCTCATGGGCCCGGTGAAGGCCGCGCTCGAAAGTGCGATGCGTTACGTCGCGGCCGAACTCGGCCCGAAAGGTATCCGCGCCCATGCCATCTCGCCGGGACCGATCCGCACCCGGGCAGCCAGCGGTCTCGACCGCTTTGACGAACTCATCGAAAAGGCCGCGGCGCGGGCGCCAGAAGGTCATCTTGTCGAGATCGGCGACGTCGGCAATCTCGCCGCCTTCCTCGCGAGCGACGCGGCCCGGCGCATTACAGGGACAGTGATCCCGATCGACGGTGGCGAACACATTCTGGCGTGAGAGAGGCTCGTCGAGGTGCGGGTGCTCGCGGATGTCTGGCTCGCCATCGCAAGCTGTTCGGACACTTGTAGCCGATCCGTCGGTTTATAGACCGTCATCCCACGGAACGAAATGTCATGGATTTCGCAAATTAATCATTCATCTGTTCTCCGACTTCCAAGCGCACGCCCTGTAGCCTAGAAACGCCAAGTTGATTTTGCATCGCACTATGCTTGGCAGCGAAGGGAACGTCTCATGCGTCTCGTGATGATCGGTTCGGGCTATGTCGGCCTGGTGTCGGGAGCATGTTTCGCAGACTTCGGCCATGAGGTCGTCTGCATCGACGTGGACGAGAAGAAGGTCGCGGCGCTGAAGGAGGGCAAGATCCCGATCTTCGAGCCGGGCCTCGATCAGATCGTTCAGTCGAACGCGGCCGCCGGGCGGCTGAAATTCACGACCGATCTGGCATCCAGCGTTCGCGCGGCCGATGTCGTTTTCATCGCCGTCGGCACGCCCTCTCGGCGCGGCGACGGCCATGCCGATCTGTCCTATGTCTACGGCGCAGCGCGCGAGATCGCCCGGGCGGTCGAGGGATTTACCGTGGTCGTGACCAAGTCGACGGTTCCGGTCGGTACCGGCGACGAGGTGGAGCGGATCATTCGAGACGAGAACCCGAACGCCGATGTTGCCGTCGTCTCCAATCCGGAGTTCCTGCGCGAAGGTGCGGCGATCACCGATTTCAAGCGGCCCGACCGCATCGTCATCGGCACCGAGGAGCCGCGGGCGATCGAGGTGATGCGGCAGGTCTATCGCCCGCTCTACATCAACGAGTCCCCTCTCCTCTTCTGCGAGCGGCGCACCTCGGAACTGACGAAATACGCCGCCAATGCCTTCCTTGCGATGAAGATCACCTTCATCAACGAGATCGCCGATCTTTGCGAGAAGCTCGGCGGCGACGTTCAGAAGGTCGCCAAGGGGATCGGGCTCGACAAGCGGATCGGCGACAAGTTCCTGCATGCCGGCCCCGGCTATGGCGGCTCGTGCTTTCCCAAGGACACGCTGGCGCTGGTCAAGACCGCCCAGGACGCCGACAGCCCGATGCGGCTGATCGAGACCACCGTCGCCGTCAACGACAACCGCAAACGGGCGATGGCACGCAAGGTGATCGCCGCCTGCGGCGGCGAGGTGCGCGGCAAGACGATCGCAATCCTGGGGCTGACCTTCAAGCCGAATACCGACGACATGCGCGAGGCCCCGTCGATCTCGATCATCCAGGCGCTCATCGACAAGGGCGCGATCGTGCGCGCCTATGACCCGGAGGGCATGGAAGCGGCAGAGACGATGATGCCGGAGATCGAGTACGGCCAGAACCCGTATGACATCGCCCGGGACGCGGATGCGATCGTGCTGGTGACGGAGTGGGACGAGTTCCGGGCTCTCGACATCGGCCGGATCAAGTCATTGATGAAGGAGCCGGTGCTGGTCGATCTTCGCAATGTCTATCCGCCGCAAGAGATCATCGCTCAGGGCTTCCGACATGTCGGAATCGGGCGTCAACCGAAATCGGACGCCTGAGCCATGCGCTTCTTCATCACCGGAACGGCCGGCTTCATCGGCTTTCATCTGGCCCGGCGGCTGCTGGAAGAAGGCCATGAGGTCGCCGGCTTCGACGGCATGACGCCTTACTACGACGTGCGTCTCAAGGAAGCTCGGCATGCCGCGCTGGCGCAGTTTCCGCGCTTTCGGCCAACACTCGCCATGCTGGAAGATACGGAAGCGCTCGATGCTGCCATCGACGCCGCCCGGCCGGACGTCATCATCCATCTCGCGGCACAGGCCGGCGTTCGCTACAGCCTGGAAAACCCACGCTCCTATGTGGATTCCAACGTCGTCGGCTCCTTCAATATCCTGGAGGCGGCCCGACGGATCGGCGTGAAGCACCTGCTTCTTGCCTCGACCTCCTCGGTCTACGGTGCCGCGCCTTCCGTCCCTTTCCGCGAGACGGACAAGGCCGACGAACCGCTGACGATCTATGCCGCGACCAAACGTGCCGTGGAGCTGATGGCCCATTCGACGGCGCATCTCTATCAGGTGCCCACCACCTGCTTCCGCTTCTTCACGGTCTACGGGCCCTGGGGCCGGCCAGACATGGCGCTGTTCAAGTTCGTGCGGGCGATCCTGGCGGGCGAAGAGATCGAGATCTACGGCGAAGGCAAGATGAGCCGGGACTTCACCTATGTGGAGGATCTGGTCGAAGCGATCCTGCGGCTCGTGCCGATCGTGCCGAGCGAAGAAAACCGCGTCGCGGAGATCGACACGCTGTCGGCGTCCGCCCCCTTTCGCGTCGTCAATATCGGCGGCGGCCAGCCGGTCGGCCTTCTCGACTTCGTCGACACCGTGGAACGTCTTGTGGGTGTTCCCGTCAAGCGCAAGCTCCTGCCCATGCAGGACGGCGACGTACCGCGCACCTTCGCCAGTCCCGATCTTCTCGAAGCGCTGACCGGTTACAGGCCTGAGACCGATCTCGAGACGGGCGTGAAGGCCTTCGTCGAGTGGTATCGCAATTCGGAGATAGTGGTTTCGTAGAAGAAGTGCGCCTCGCTCCACGGTGAGCCCGCGAGACTACAGAGGGTCGTAGGGCGTCACGATGCTGATGCGTGAGGGTGCGATGGTGAAGTCTTCCGGCAGCATGCGGTGATGATGCAGGAAGATCTGACAGGCATTGCGCGCGTCCTGGCGGAAATCGTGATGGATGACGAAGCTGAGCTTTCCGGCAGCGAGAAGACGGCTGTTCGCCTCGTCGAGATCATGGGCGACGAAGACCGAGATCGGCCGCTTTTCCTCGACGAAGGCGGCCAGGATCGCCTGGTTGGCGCCGCCGATCGAGTAGACCGCCGACAGATCGGGTTCGGCTGCCAGGGCCTGCAGGACACGTTCGCGCGTACTCCGGTCGATTCCGTGGCCCTCCGACACGGTGACGACCTTCAGATGCGGGAATCGCTCACGAAGCACTCCCCGGAAGCCGGCCTCACGCTCCTCTTCCCCGGCAAATGATGCGCTGGACAGGGTGACGAGAACGCCCGTCGGCCCGGGGGGCAGCATCTGCCCGAGAAAATAGGCGGCCGTCGCGCCTGCAACCCAATTGTCCATGCCGATATAGGCGAGCCGGCAATCGGCCGCGATGTCGGTCACATAGGTCGCGACCGGCACGCCTTTTTCGGTCAGCCCACGAGCCAGATCGGCCGTCGCCCTTGTCGAGGGTGCCTTCAAAAGAAGGCCATGGCTGCCGCGCTTTCCGATGGCGGACAGGATCGCGGCGAGTTCGCCCTCTCGCATGGTCTCGGCGAGATGAAACCGGGCCGAGAACGAGGCCGGACGCATGCCCGGCAGTTCCGCCTCGAAGGCCGCGCGCACGGCATCCGTGAAGCGCCGCGGCGCTTCCATCACCACGTCGATCGATAGCCGCCGGCCGGCAAGGCCTGCCTCACCGTATTGGCGCGTCAGTTCGGCAATCGCCGCCTCGACACGGGCGCGTGTCGTACGCCGGACGCCGGGCCGGCCATGAACGACGCGGTCGACCGTCGCGAGGCTGAGGCCCGCCTGGAACGCGATATCCTTCAGAGGAAATGGAACCGGCATCGGCAGGCCTCGCAGCGATCTTTGAGGTGTTTTTGAGGTCTTTGCCTGATTTCGCCGCGGGCGTGAACTGATAAAATACGTCCCTGTTCGGCATCGAACACGGGAGGAACCATCATGGACGCAATGACATTGCCGGCCGAGCGCCGGAACAGGGTCTGGCTCGACAAGGACAGCGGCAGTTTCGACGCCTTCAGGGCGGAGGTCTCGCGCACGACCCGGCCGGAGGACTGGCCTCTGGCCGCGGAAATCGTCAGAAACGTTCCGATCTATGATGGCGACGCCGTCCGCAAGGCCGCCGCCAAGGCAGACGATCGGCGCATCCTGATGGCCGAATGGGCGGAAGTCTTCGCCTCCGGCCCCGGCGTGATCGCCATTCGCCGGGCCATGTCCGATGCCGCCGCGCTCGACCGGGCGACGGCAATCTTCGAGGAAATCATCGAAGCCGAGAAATCGGGCACCGGCGGCGGGGGCGATCATTTCGCCAAGCCCGGTGCCAACGACCGCATCTGGAATGCGCTGGAAAAACATTGCCTCGCGGACCCGGAGAACTTCGCGCACTACTACGCCTCCGACGCGATCGCCCTTGCGAGCGAAGCCTGGCTCGGCCTCGGCTACCAGATGACGGCGCAGGTCAACCGGGTGAATCCGGGCGGCGCCGCGCAGACGCCGCATCGCGACTATCATCTGGGCTTCATGTCGCCGGATCAGATGGCCGTGTTTCCCGCCCATATCCACCGCATCTCGCCGGTGCTGACGCTGCAGGGCGCGGTTGCCCATTGCGACATGCCGGTCGAGACGGGGCCGACGCTGTTCCTTCCCTATTCGCAAACCTTCTTCGAAGGCTATCTCGCCTTCGGCCGCCAGGAATTTCAGGACTATTTCGCCGAGCACCATGTGCAACTGCCGCTCGAAAAGGGCGATGCCGTGTTCTTTAACCCGGCGCTGATGCACGGAGCCGGCGCGAACCGCTCCAGCGACATCAGGCGCATGGCGAACCTGCTTCAGGTGTCCTCGGCCTTCGGCCGCGCCATGGAGACGGTGGACCGCTCGCGCATGGTGAAGGCGCTTTATCCTGCGCTGAAGACGGCACGGGAAACCGACGCCCTGCAAGAGGGTGGGATCCGCAATGCGGTGGCGGCCTCGGCAGAGGGCTACGCCTTCCCGACCAATCTCGATCGCGACCCGCCGGTAGGCGGGCTCGCGCCCAAGACACAGGCCGCGCGAATGCTGGAAGCGCTGGCCGAAGGCATGGACCCGCAAGCCTTCACGGCCGAGATCGCGGCCTATGACGAACGGCGGCACAGCTGAGCTTCGAATAGGCGTTATCGGGCGGGGTGGCCTTCGGGCCGCCCCGCCTTTTCGCCATGCAGCGCCAGTGGTAATCGGCTGAGCAATCGACAATGATCGCGATCGGGCGGAGAACCGACGCGCAGGGAGGACATGCCATGGGCAGGCTGGACGGCAAGTTTGCGGTCGTCACCGGGGGAACGCAGGGTCTTGGTGCTGAGGTCGCGCGACTCTTTGCCGAGCGCGGCGCCGCCGGCCTGACGATCTGCGGGCGGAACGAAGCGAAGGGCAGAGCGAAGGCCGAGGAGATCGCCGAGGCCTATGGCACGCCGGTCGAGTTCGTTCCCGCGGATCTCGCCGAGGTCGAAGCCTGCCGACAGGTCATCGCCCGCGCGAAGGCGCGCTTCGGCCGCATCGACAGCCTCGTCAATGTGGCGGCGATCACCGATCGCGGCACGATTCTCGACACCGATCCCGAACTCTTCGACCGGATGATGGCGATCAATCTGCGCGCGCCCTTCTTCCTGATGCAGGAGGCAATCAAGGTGATGCGCGAGACGAAGACCGAAGGCGCGATCGTCAACATTTCGTCCATGTCGTCCTATGCGGGGCAGCCCTTCATCGCGGCCTATTGCGCGTCCAAGGGCGGGCTCGACACGCTGACCCGAAACACGGCCTATGCGCTTCTGCGCAATCGTATCCGGGTGAACGCGCTGAATATCGGCTGGATGGCGAGCGAGGGCGAAGCGTCGATCCAGCAGCGCTATCACGGCGCCGGGGAGAATTGGCTGGAGACCGCCGGTTCGCACCTGCCCTTCGGCCGGCTGGTGGATCCGGCGGAAGTGGCCCGCGCCTGCGCCTATCTCGCCTCCGAGGAATCGGGCCTGATGACCGGCGCGACGATCAATTTCGATCAATCGGTTTGGGGCGGCTACGAAAGCTCGCCGAACCCGGAAGCGCCGCTCTGATCCCGGGACCGGGTGACCGTGGAAACGTCAGAACGAGCCCGCGTGAGCCTTCGAGCGAAGCGGGATGGACAAACTCACCCGATCGCCGGCAAGCGAGCGAAAGAGACAGTTGGAAAACTCCCCCCGCAGCGCTCTCTCGATTGACGCGGAACGCGCCGGACGCCAATTGAGCGGGCGAAGCAAGATGCCTGACCCCGCTCCCGATCTCCGCCTTGCGCCCTCATGCGTTGCCTCGCCTGAAAGCACCCCATTCTCCAGGAACCCCCGATGATCCTGTTTGGAACCAACCCCATTGCCTGGGCCAATGACGACGACCAGACGCTCGGCGCCGACATCCCGACCGAACGCATTTTGAGCGAAGCCGCCGAGATCGGTTTTGACGGCATCGAGAACGGCCATCGCTGGCCTGCGGATGCCGAGGAACTCAAGCAGCTTTTCGCCACCCACGGCCTGAAATTCATCTCCGCCTGGTACTCGCTCAACCTTCTGGCGCAATCGGTCGAGGAGGAGAAGCGGGCGATCCAGCCGCATCTGGATCGGCTGAAGCACAATGGCTGCAAGGTCTGCATCGTCTGCGAGACCTCCAATTCGGTGCAGGGCCTCGCTGTCCCGGTGTCGGAGAGCCCCGTGCTGTCCGCCGAGGCGATGGCCGAATTCGGCGCCAAGGTCGAGGCGATCGCCGCCTATTGCGCCGAACAGGGTATTGCGCTGGTCTACCACCATCACATGGGAACGGTGGTCGAGACGCCGGCGGAACTCGACGCCTTCATGGCCGCGACGGGGCCGGCGACGCGGCTCCTCTTCGATGCCGGCCACTGCTTTTTCGGTGGCGACGGTGTCGATCCCGCGCCGATCCTGCAAAGATACGGCGACCGTGTCAGCCATTTTCACGCCAAGAATGTCCGGCCGGAGGTCATGCGCCAAGTCCGCGAGACGGGCATGTCCTTCATGGACGGCGTGCGGGCCGGCGTCTTCACCGTGCCGGGCGACGCCGAAGGGGGCATCGCCTTTTCCCCGCTCCTTCAGATTCTGGCCCGGAAGGGCTATGAGGGCTGGATCGTGATCGAGGCCGAGCAGGATCCGGCCGTGCGCAATCCGTTCGAATACCAATCGCTCGGCCTCAAGACCCTGCGCGAAGAGGCCAAGGCCGCGGGGCTCGTCTGATGTTCGACACGTCGCATTCGATGTTCCGTCCGCTCTGGGTGCGGATCCTGCTGACGGTCGTCGTCTGCGGCTGGGGGCTGTTCGAGCTCTCCATGAACAATACCGTCTGGGCGATCCTGTTTCTTGCATTGGGAGCATGGTGTGTCTGGGAACTGCTGATCACCTACAAGCCCGGCGACGATGGAAAGGAAAACCGATGAGCGATCTTCTCCACAAACCGTTCGGCAGGCACGGCAAGGTCCACGACATCACCCCGGCCAGCGCCGGCTGGCGCTACGTCGGCTTCTCGCTCTACCGTCTGCGCGCCGGCGAGACGGCTGCCGAGGCGACGGGAGATCGCGAGGTCATTCTGGTGATGGTCGAGGGCAAAGCGAAGATCTCCGGCGCCGGCCAGGACTGGGGCGTTCTCGGCGATCGCATGGACGTCTTCGAGAAGTCCCCGCCCCACTGCCTCTATCTGCCGAATGGCAGCGCGTGGGAGGCGGTCGCCGAAACCGACTGTGTCATCGCGGTCTGCTCGGCCCCCGGCAAGGGCGGCCATCAGGCCCGACGGATCGGTCCCGACGGCATCTCGCTCACTGAACGCGGCAAGGGCAACAACACCCGCTACATCAACAATATCGCCATGGAGAACGAGGACTATTGCGACTCGCTCCTCGTCACCGAGGTGTTCACCCCGGCGGGCAACTGGTCGTCCTATCCCTCGCACCGCCATGACGAGGACGACTTCCCGCGCATCACCTATCTCGAAGAGACCTATTATCACCGGCTGAACCCGGCCTCGGGCTTCGGCATCCAGCGCGTCTATACCGACGACCGCCAGCTCGACGAGACCATGGCGATCTCCGACGGCGAGGTGGTCTGCGTGCCGCGCGGCCATCACCCTTGCGGGGCGCCCTACGGCTTCGAAATGTATTATCTCAACGTCATGGCCGGCCCGCTGCGCAAATGGCGTTTCGTGGCCGCCCCCGAGGTCGAATGGATCATGAAGCGCGACGCGTGAGCGTTCCCGGGCGCGACGGGGCTGGTGCGAAGCACGCAGCCTGAGGGCACCGGCATTCGACGTCGGTGCCGCCGCCTTGAGAGAGGGGCCCAATGTTGAAACTGCATCGTCTTGCCGCAGCGACAGCCGCATCGGCCGTCTTTTTCGCGGTGACCGTCGCAGAGGGTGCAGAGACCCATGTGGCCGTGGCGGCGAACTTTACCGAAGCCGCCAAGGAGATCGCGGAAGCCTTTTCGGCAAAGACCGGGGACACCGCGCTTCTCAGCTTCGGCTCCACCGGGCAGCTCTACACCCAGATAAGCCAGGGCGCGCCCTTCGACGTGTTTCTCGCCGCCGATACGGAGCGTCCGGAGCGCGCGGTTGCCGAGGGCCATGCCGTGGAGGACACGCGCTTCACCTATGCGATCGGCCGGATCGTGTTGTGGAGCCGCGAGCCCTCCCTGATCCAGGGCGAGATGACGTTGGAGGCCGAAGAGTTCGACAGGCTCGCCATCGCCAATCCGGCGACGGCCCCCTACGGTGCCGCGGCGGTCGAGACCATGACGGCGCTCGGCGTCCACGACGATCTCACCCCGAAGACCGTTCAGGGCAACAACATCGCCCAGACCTTCCAGTTCGTCGAGACCGGCAATGCCGAACTCGGCTTCGTGGCTCTGTCGCAATTGACCGGCCGCGGGGATGGTTCGCGCTGGGTGGTGCCGGCCGATCTCTACACGCCGATCCGGCAGGACGCCGTGCTGCTGAAACAGGGCGAAGATGATCCCGCCGCTTCGGCCTTTCTGGACTTCCTGAAGGGCCCGGAGGCGCGCAGCATCATCGCGCGCTATGGATATGACACCGAAGGGGCCGAATAGCGGACGTGGCGGCGCTGTCTCCCGAGATCTGGACATCGGTCCGCCTGACCATCGAACTCGCCGCGGTGACGACGGCGATCCTGCTCGTCATCGGCACGCCAATCGCCTGGTGGCTCGCCCGTTCGAAGGCCTGGTGGAGGGAGGCGGTCGCCGCCATCGTGGCGCTGCCGCTCGTACTGCCGCCGACGGTCCTGGGCTTCTATCTGCTCGTCGCGCTCGGGCCCAACGGTCTCGGGGGCGTCCTGTCGAGTTTCGGCGGCCTCCGCACCCTCGCCTTCACCTTCGAAGGTCTCGTCATCGGTTCGGTCGTCTATTCCCTGCCCTTCGTCGTCCAGCCGATCCGCAATGCCTTCGAGGCAATGGGCGAGCGCCCGATGGAGGTGGCCGCCACCCTGCGCGCCTCGCCGCTTCGCAGCTTCTGGACCGTGGCCTTGCCGATGGCGCGACCGGGGTTTCTCACCGGCGCGGTCCTGGGCTTTGCGCACACGGTGGGAGAGTTCGGCGTCGTTCTGATGATCGGCGGCAACATACCTGGCGAGACGAAGGTGCTGTCGGTCGCGATCTACGACTTCGTCGAGACTCTGCGCTGGCGCGAGGCCAACATTCTCGCGGGCGGCATGGTGGTCTTCGCCTTCGTGGTGATCCTGTCGATGATCGCGCTCGAAAAGCGCATGCGGCGCCTCGGACCATGACTGCAGCAGACACCATCGACGTGCGCTTCGAAGGTCGGCTCGGCGCGTTTCGCCTCGCCGTCGGCTTCCAGGCACCCGGCCGCGGTGTCACGGCCCTTTTCGGCCCTTCCGGCTGCGGCAAGACGAGCGTCCTGCGGGCCATCGCCGGGCTCGATCATCTGACCGGCCTTTGCCGGATCGGCGACGAGGTCTGGCAGGACGGCCAGCGCTTCCTGCCGACCCATCGCCGGCCTGTCGGCTACGTGTTTCAGGAGGCGAACCTCTTTCCGCATCTCTCTGTGAAACGAAATCTGCTCTATTCCAGCCGCGGCAAGGTGCTGCCAGCTGCCGAAGGCCGGATCGGGTTCAAGGAAGTCGTCGAACTCCTGAAGGTCGAGCCGCTGCTCGAGCGCGCGCCGGCGCGTCTTTCCGGTGGCGAGCGCCAGCGGGTCGCAATCGGCCGGGCGCTTCTCTCACAACCGCGCCTGTTGTTGATGGACGAGCCGCTCTCCGCCCTCGACCAGGCGACCCGCCAGGAGATCCTGCCCTTTCTGGAACGGCTTCACGACACCCTGGCGCTTCCCATCCTCTATGTCAGCCACGACATGCGCGAGGTGGAGCGGCTGGCCGATCATGTGGTCCTCATGCGCGAGGGTCGCGTCCTGGCGTCGGGCCCGCTCACCGAGATCCAGAGTGATCCGGACCTGCCGCTGGCGCGCGAACGCGACGCGCGGGTGAGCCTGGAGGGCGTGGTCGCCACGATCGACGCCGAATACGGTATCGTCGGCATCACCGTCGAGGGCGGGCAATTTCTGGTGCCCGGCGAGGACAGCTTCAAGATCGGGGATCATCTGCGTCTCGCGATTGGCGCGGACGATGTCAGCCTGTCACGCGTGCCGCCCGCCGCAACCTCGATCCTGAACGTGCTTCCCGCCGTCATCGTCTCGGCGCGCGCCCTTGGCCGCCATCAGATGCTCGTCGCTCTCGGCCTCGGCGACAACGGCAAGGGCGATCGGCTTCTTGCCCGAGTGACCCGCAAGAGCTGGGAACAGTTGGACCTGGCCGAAGGGGTTCAGGTGCATGCGCAGATCAAGGGGGTCGCCCTGGCGCCGCGATAGGTCCGTTTTCTGAAGTGAAACGCGGAACGCCTGCTTGGCCAGCGGCGCAGGCCGGCGGCCGCGCTACTGGACGTCGTCCCGCCAGCGATTCTGCCGCTCGAGCCACATCCGCTCGCCGACGGCGCAATCGATTCCGGGACTGTTCTGCGCCTTCATGACGACCGCCGTCTCGGGCTCGCCGGCCGGCCACTCTTCGGCGAGTTCGAGGATCAGCTTGCGCCGTACGGCCTCGGGAAACTGCGTCCAGTCATTGACCGGAATGACGAAGGAGCCCGGCCCTCCGATCACGCACTCGGAGTAGTAGCGATCGAGATCCGGGATCGATCCCCAGGAATAATAACCGCCCGAGGTCATCAAAGGCAGGCCGTTGATGACGATTCCCGCGGCGACTGCCTCGTCGCGGGCCATGGTGACCAGACGGCCCTGATTGTTCGGGCCGTCGCCCGACACGTCGATCACCTTGCGCAGACCGTCGTAGGCGTTGTCGGCGAACATCGGCACGATGCGGTCGATCGCGGACGAGATCGAGGTGCGGCGTTCGCGGTCGGGGAGTTCCGTGGTCAGCTGGTAGGCGAAAGCGTCGGCCGCTTCGCGGGAATCGATCAGGGTCCAGGGCACGACCACGCTCTGGGAGATTGTCCCGGCCCATTCGACATAGGTGACCGCCACCCGGCCATAGACGCCGTCGAGGATCGCCTGCTGGACCTCCGGGTTGCGGAATGCCGCGGCGTAGCCGTCCCGCTGAATCTCCTGCTCGCTGCGGTCCATCGACCAGGAGACGTCGACGGCAAGCACCAGTTCGACGTCCACCCGTTCGCCGGAAGGTGACTTTCCGCCTGTCCCGAAATCGGCCAGGCCGCGCTCGACAGCCGGGGCCGGCGAGGCAGACATCCCCAGCGAAACAAGACAGGTGCCCACGAAGGCCGACGCCTTTTTTCGCCAGCCGTCCGAGCGAAGGGTTCCCCTGGCCTGCGTCTCGTTGGAGACCGACCTTTCAGTCGCTTGCCGGGCGATCATGCCAGCCGTAAGGCCGGCAGGAGTCCGACGCATGGGATCGCATGGCAGCCTCTTGTGCATCGCAACATGCTACGCCCATTCCTTTGCGGCGCAACTCACAAAACCGTCACGAAATGACACAAGCCGTCATGCCGCCGGAGCCTGACGGCACTGAGGCGTCGCAGGAACAGGGGATCAGTGATGGACAAGCTTCTGCCTTTGACGCTTCGTCATCAGCCTTTCTTAAGGTCACTGCGAGATGTTCGGCCAAGAAATCCAGACTGGCGGAGCACGCGCAACGATGACGCTGACCTCAACCGCTGACCGGCCTCAATGGCGCGGCATTTCTTCTCTCGCGACTTCGCCGCTCACGGTCCTGGGGCTGGTCTGCGTCTGTCTCGCCGGTCTTCTGCTCCTTCCCTTGACGCTGCCGATCGGATCCTTCTACTGGGATCTCTTCATCTATTTCGACGCGGCCAATCGCATCTTTTCCGGTCAGGTGCCGGGCGTCGATTTCTTCACACCGGTTGGCCCGCTAGGCTACTGGCTCTTCGCCCTTGTCATTGATCTCTTTTCGCAGGGCCAGCCGCTGTTGATCGCGCAGTGGTCTCTGCTCATCGTCACCGCGCCGCTCATGGCGCTGGTCGTCCTCGATGTCGACAGGCGATCGAAGGGTGTGGCCTTCGCCATCCTGCTGCCCTTCCTGTTCTTCCAGATCCTGCCGTTCAACGTGACGGCCTATTATTCCTATCCAAGCATCGACGGTTTCGGCATCTACAACCGGCAGATGACGGAGATCCTCTACGTTCTCGCGGCGGGTCTCCTTTTCATGACGTCGCGACCCATGCTGGCTGCGGTGGTCATCGGCACGATGCTGGCACTGTTCTTCACCAAGGTGACGGGCTTTTTCGCCGGCGGCCTGCTCTGCGCTCTTGCCCTGGCAACACGGCGCATCGAGTGGCGGGTCACCGGAGTCGCCGTCGCAGGCTTTCTCATCATCCTCGCCGGTCTGGAATTGTCCTTCGGTCTCGTCTCCGCCTATCTCGGCGACATTCTGGCGCTCGTTCTCCTGAACGAAGGCAGCCTGCTGCCGCGCTTCCTGCAGGCGGCCTCGATCCATTTCGCGGTCTTCGGACCGCTCGCTGCCCTGATCGTCACGCTGTTCCTTCTGGATGTGCGGCGGATCATCGAGGCTGCTCGTGCAGTTCTGAAGGCACCGGGCCATGGGTCGCTGGCCGCTCTCCTCGACAGGCCGGTAGTCTGGCTGGCCGCCGCCGTATTCGCCGCGCTGTTCGTTGAAACCCAGAACACGGGCGGCCAGGGCTTCATCTTCGTCTGGCCGGTGCTGCTGATGACGGCTCTGACGGTGAAGCGCTTCACGGGCTGGCGCAACGCGCTGGTCCTGATCCTCATCTGTGCGAGCTCGCTGCCCTATCTCATGGAGGTCACGAAACGCTCGGCGCGGGCCTTCGTCGGCCAGATAAAATATGTGGAACTGGAAAGCCGGAACCTGAAGACGCTCGGCCGGGTCAACCAACGCCCTGAGATCATGCACCATGCGGCCGTGATGAAGACGGTCTATGCCGAGCACCCCGAGACCTTCCAAACCCTTGCGGACGCCGGCGAATTGCCGAACTTCACGCTCTACACCGAACCCGATTTCCAGCTCACCTGGCTGATGAGCGTCGACGAGGCAGTGGACGCGATCCGAGCCTATGAGGCCGAACACGGCATCCGCTTCGAAAGCCTGATGAACCTCAATTTCGTCAATCCATTTCCCTGGCTGCTCGACCGGCAGGCACCCCGCGCCGTCGCGATCGGCGCTGATCCGTACCGCGCCGTGCCCGACCCCGACGCGGCAGTGTTGGGCGAGATCCGCAACACCGATCTCGTGCTTTACCCGCGCTGTCCGATCACGAATGCGAACGAGACCCTGCGCGAGCTCTACGCGCCGGCTCTGGCGGGCTTCGAAAAGATCACGCTGTCTCCCTGCTGGGACGGGTATGTGCGACCGGAAATCGCGATAGAGCTCGCAGCGACCGACCCTTTGTCCTCGGCGGTCATCCGGCGCTAGAGTAGTTCGGCAGGCCGGAGAGCAGCGGCTGGCGCCGAAAGCGAATCTTTCTGCGCTTTCCACTATGCGCCGCCTGACTGATCCTTGTCCGGGAGACCACCATGCGTGCCCGTTTGCTCTTTGCCCTCCCCTGCCTGTGGGCCTCCACCGCCCTCGCCCAGACGAACGCGCCCGACACGGCGGCGACCGCCGCACGGCCAGTCGGAACGCCGGACCTGGAACGGCAATTGCAGGATTATCTTGGGCCATTGCCTTTCGACAGCGGCTTTCTGACGATCCGGCCAGAGGGTCAGACCTATCGGCTGACATTCGGCGGCGGCGGCAACTTCGGCTCTGAAGTCGCGGAGGGCGTATCGGTCAGGGCGAGCGTCAGCCCCTATTCGCTTCTCGTCTCGGAGCGGCCGGACGGCGACTGGGACGTTTCGGGCGATGGCTCGATCGCCGCGTCTTACGCCGTCGAGGCCGGACCGCAGTCGAGCCGCATGACCTATGCGATCAACGGCCTCAACTTTTCCGGCGTCTTTTCGCCCGCGATCCGGACATTCCTGACGTCCAGCGGCAGCATTGCCGAAACGCAGGTCGTCCAGACCGATGCCAATGGCGCCGAGGCCGATGTCAGCCTCGGTATGCAAAGCTTTTCGACGACCGCGACCCCGCGTGAGGGCGACACGGTCGACTATGCCATGACCCAGACGGGCCGCGATTTCGACGAGACGATCAGCGTTCCGATGGACCCGACGCAGCCCGGCGCCCTGACCGACATTACCATCCGCGCCAAAGCCCTCAACGCTTCGATGAAGGCCGAAGCGATGCAGGCCGTGCCGATCACCGACCTGATGGCCTTCCTCCTGCGCAACGCGAGCAAGGAGGACATTACCGCTCGACAGGACGAACTGAAGCAGAGGCTGGAAGCGGCGCTTCCGCTCTGGGCGGAGATCGACGGAGACTATGCCCTGGAGGACATGTCGCTGCTGACACCATTCGGTCAGGCGACGATCGGACGGACCTTCCTCGCCTTCACCGGCAACGGCGTCGAGACAAGCGGCAGCTATCGCTATCGGGTCGGCTTCGAGGACATGATTCTCGTCTTCCGCGCAATTCCGGCCTGGACGGCGCCGCTGCTTCCTCGCGACGTGGCCATGGACGTGGTGGTGCGGAACGTCGATCTGCAGACACCGACAGAGATCCTGCTGGCCAATCTCGACCTTGCCAGCACGCCTCCGCTCCCGGAGGCCGCCGGCGAGGAGATCATCGCGACCTTCCATAAGCAGAGGCCCGAGATCGCCTTCGAGAACGTGCGGATCGTGGCGCGGGACTATGAGGTGACCATCGACGGCAGCGTGCGCTTCGAAGGCGAGGTGCCCGCGACCCGGTTCGACATCGTCGCCACCGGTCTCGACACGGCCCTCAAGACCCTGCAGGAGGCCGGCCCCCGACACCCCGAAGCCATGCAGGCCTTCGGCTTTGCATCCATGGCCAAGGGCTTCGGCAAGCCGCTCGGCGACGGCCGCACTCAATGGCTGATCGAGACGGCGGCCGACGGATCGGTGAAGATCAACGGCGTCCAGATCAAGGGACCCGACGCCCCGCAGGTGCCGCTTCCGAAAGTCGATCCGCAGACCGGGATGCCGCTCTGACACCGAGCACTGATCCTATCCCGTCACCATCCGGTAAAGGATGCTGGCGCCGGCCGCCATCAGGAGCGTCGGCAATATCCCGAGCCGAAGCGCGAAGATCGCCAGGCAGGCCAGCACGAAGAGCGCAATCGCGGCAGGGTCGAGGCTGCCGGGTTGCGGCACATCCAGGGAAAGCCCCGCAATCTCGACCGTCTGCACGTCGCGAAACAGCACGTGGAGCGCGAACCAGACGGCCAGGTTGAGAATGACACCGACGACGGCGGCGGTGATCGCCGAAAGCGCCGCCGAGAGATCGCGGTTCTTCCGCAGCCCCTCGATGAAGGGCGCGCCGACGAATATCCACAGAAAGCACGGCGCGAAGGTCACCCAGGTGGTCAGGATCGCGCCGAGGATCCCCGCCAGATGCGCATCGAATGGCCCCGGCTCGCGGAACGCCGCCAGATAGCCGACGAATTGCGTGACCATGATCAGCGGGCCGGGCGTCGTTTCGGCCAGACCCAGGCCGTCCAGCATCTCGCCCGGCTGCAGCCAGCCGTAATTGCCGACGGCCTCCTGGGCGACATAGGCGAGAACCGCATAGGCGCCGCCGAAGGTCACCACGGCCATCTTGGAGAAGAACACGGCGATTTCGGAAAAGACGTTGTCGGGGCCGAAGAGGACCAGCAGGGCGCCGACGGGAAGCAGCCAGAGGGCAAGAAAGACGAGCGCGATGCGCAGCGTCGTCGCGCGCGAAGGCTGGGCATGGGCGGGCACCGTTTCGCCAAGCGCCGAATCGCGATCCGACAGCGCATTGCCGAAGCTCTTGTCCGACTTGTTCTCACCGCGTTGAAAGGCCGGATGCCCCATCCGGGCCCCGGCGAAGCCGATGAGCGCGGCCGCGAGGATGATCAGCGGAAAGGGAACGCCCAGCGCGAAGATCGCCACGAAAGCCCCGGCCGCGATCGCCAGCATGAAGCGGCTGGTCAGGGCGCGCCGGCCGATCCGTGCCACGGCCTGAAGCACGATCGCCAGAACCGCGGCCTTCAGGCCGAAGAACAGCGACTCGACGAGGCCGACATTGCCATAGGCGGCGTAGAGTACGCTGAGAGCCATGATGGCGAGGAAGCCCGGCAGCACGAACAACAGGCCGGCCATCAACCCGCCGGCGGTTCGATGCAGGAGCCAGCCGAAATAGGTGGCAAGCTGCTGGGCTTCGGGACCCGGCAGAAGCATGCAGTAGTTCAGGGCATGGAGAAATCGCGTCTCGCCGATCCAGCGCTTTTCCTCGACCAGGATGCGATGCATGACGGCGATCTGCCCGGCTGGCCCGCCGAAGGACAGGCAGGCAATCCGCGCGAAGGCCTTCGTCGCCTCCCCGAAGCTGATGCCGTGATCAGGCGTGGCGTTCACGGGCGGACCGGCGGCCTCCACCTTGGTCATGCCGCCCCCAGAGCGCCCGGCGCGGACGCGAACGGATGGTCCCCCATGGCAGATGCGTGCAGTGTTCGCGTCGTCACGCGGCCTCCTCGGCAGGGTTCGGAACGGAGATCCGAAACCAAGAAGGCAGCGGCCCGTGTCATCCGTGTGACACGCCCTGCCCCGCCGCCTTCACCCGCATGTCAGCGGCAGAGCCTCTTGATCTTTCGCATGCCGCAGCCAAGACCGCGTTGATGACGAGCGAACTCCTCACCCTTGTCGCCACCTTCTGGTCGGCACTGCTGGCAGCGACGCTATTGCCCGGCGCGTCCGAGATCGTTCTCGTCACCGCTCTTGCCGCCGGCGAAGCCGGGCCGTTCTGGCTGGTCGCGGTGGCGACCGTCGGAAACACGCTCGGCTCGCTGATCAACTGGGCCTGCGGGCGGTTCCTGATGCATTTCCAGGACCGCCGCTGGTTTCCGGTCGCGCCACATCATATCGAGCGCTTCTCGGCCCTGTTTCATCGCTATGGAGTCTGGTCGCTCCTCTTTTCCTGGGCACCGATAGGCGGCGACGCGCTGACCGTGATCGCCGGGATCGTCAGGGTGAATGTGTGGACCTTCATCGTGCTGGTCGGCATCGGCAAGCTTGCCCGCTATGTCGTCCTAGCGGCCGGCACGCTCTATTGGCCCTCGCTCTGACCGCCCGGGTGAGGCGTTTCAGTCGGTCTTCTTCAATTCCGATTCCGATTTCAGGACGCGGCTGCCGTCATCCTGCTCGATCAGATAGGCGGGGTTGTCCTTGCTGGCATTGCGCGTGATCTCGCTGCCGTCGATCTCCCTGGTGACCTTTTCCTTGAAATGATCCTTGACCTGGCCCTTGCCTTCGCCGTTTCCCCAGGACCAGGCGACATGCTCGCCCTTCTGAAATTTCGTCATCGCGTTTTTTCCTGCCATTGATCGATGTCGCTCCAAGGCCGATCGGGGCCAGAGGGTTCCGGCTGAAGGTCCAAACCATCGCAGCAAAATGGTCGCACCCAACGAACCGGAACGGCGCGTGCCGAGCCGGCGTTTGTGGGTCCATGACATCGAATCCAGCCGCCAATTCCGATCCCCGATGAACCACCAGCTTGCCATCCACGCCGAACGTTTCGGACTCGCCATGGTCGATCCGGAGGAGTTTCCGATCGAGCGGCACAAATGCGGCCGGGGCTTCAGGATCTGCTTTCGTGACGGCGAGACGATCACCGACCGGCAGCTGAAGGCGCGGGTGAAGGCCCTGGTCATCCCGCCCGCCTGGTCGGACGTGAAGATCTGCGTCCAGGAGAACGGCCATATCCAGGCGGTCGGCCGCGACGACAAGGGCCGGCTGCAATATCGCTATCACGACGAATGGGTCGGCGTGCGCAACGCCATCAAGACCGAGCGTCTTCTGCGCTTCGGCCGCGCCCTGCCAAAACTGCGGGGCACGGTCACGCACGATTTGCGGCGCCGCAAGGCTGACCGTCGGATGACGGCCGCCGTGGCGACGCGGCTGATCGACGTGGCGGCCATGCGCCCCGGACATGAGAAATATGCTGCCGATGGCGGGCGCGGCGTCGCCTCGCTGCGCCGGCAGAACCTGCGCATCAGCGGCAATGTCGCTATCCTGAAATTCGTCGGCAAATCCGCCAAGGAGCATCGCATCGAGGTCGCCGAAAAACCGCTCGTGGCTTCGCTGAAGAAGATGCGACAGGGACGCGGCCAGAGGCTGTTCCGCTTCCCGGGCAAGACCAAGAAGCAACGCGAGCTGACCGCGAACCTCCTCAACGACTATTTGGGCGAAGCCTCGGGGGCGCATGTCTCGGCGAAAGACTTCCGCACGTTCCACGGCTCGGCCGAGGCGCTCCGCTACCTCATCGAGGAAACCGGCGAGGCCGACACGCCCACGAAGCGCAAGCGCGCCGTGGCAGCCGCCATGCGCGCGGTCGCCGGCCTGTTGCGCAACACGCCGACGGTTGCCCGGTCCTCCTATGTCCACCCGGCTATCATCGCGGCGTATGAGGCCGGCGAACTGTCGGAAAACCTCCTGAGGGGCCGCCGGCGCGAACGCCTGACGGCGCCCGAAACCGGGCTGATGCGGTTTCTGGAGCAGACGGCGCGGTAGAATCTTGCGCGGCGACGCGGCTTCAGGTCAGCGCCGCCGGCTTCTCGCCGCCAAAGGCCCAGTCCAGGAGTTCCACCGTGTGGACGACCGGCGTCTTGGTGCCGCTTCCGATCTGCGTCATGCAGCCGATATTGCCCGTCGCGATCACCTGCGGGGAAACACTCTCGATATTCTTCACCTTGCGCTTCTTCAGCCGATCGGCGATCTCGGGCTGGAGAATGTTGTAGGTGCCAGCCGAGCCACAGCACAGATGCCCCTCGGGCACGTCGCGCACCTGGAAGCCGGCCTTGGTGAGAAGAGCCTTCGGCTGGCGGATGACCCGCTGGCCATGCTGCATCGAGCAGGCCGAATGATAGGCGACGACGAGATCGTTGGACTGTTCGGGCTCGGGGAGGTCGAACTCGCTCAGGAATTCGGTCACGTCCTTGGCGAGTGACGAAACGCGCTTCGCCTTTTCGGCATAGGCCGGATCGAGGCGCAGCATGTGGTGATAATCCTTGATCGTCGTGCCACAGCCGGACGCCGTGATCACGATCGCGTCGAGCCCCTCGCCTTCGATTTCACGCATCCAGGCATCGATATTGGCCCGCGCGAAATCGAGCGCCGGCTCCTCCTGGCCCATGTGATGGGTGAGCGCGCCGCAGCAACCCTCGCCCTTCGGCACGACCACCTCGACGCCGAGGCGGTTCAACAGCCGCACCGTCGCCTCGTTGATCTTCGGATCGAGCACCGATTGCGCGCAGCCGCGCAGCAGAGCGACGCGTTTGACCCGCTCGCCGGCTGCCGCGTGGGTGCCAGGCCGATTCACGGGGGCGTCCGCCGGAACCGATCCGGGCGCGAGTTTCAGCATGGCCGAGAGAGGCTTCAGCGGCTTGATGCCGTCGAGCAGACCGGCAAAAGGACGTCCGATCCGGGCCGCAACGAGGCTCGCCCG
Source organism: Jiella marina (assembly GCF_024359545.1). Lineage (GTDB taxonomy): Bacteria > Pseudomonadota > Alphaproteobacteria > Rhizobiales > Rhizobiaceae > Jiella. Next base: position 39,764 of record NZ_JAKQZG010000003.1, on the reverse strand, counting down.
GAACCGCGCCGGATAGGGCAGCGTCATCGCCAGAATCCGGCGAATCATCCGGTCGGTGAGCGGGCGCTTGTAGGTCCGCTCGATATGCGCCCGGGCATGGTCGACGAGATGCATGTAGTTGACGTCGGCGGGGCAGGTGGTGATGCAGGCGAGGCAGGACAGGCAGCGGTCGATATGGGTGACCACCTTGTCATCCGCCGGCCGGTCGTTCTCCAGCATTTCCTTGATGAGATAGATCCGCCCGCGAGGGGAATCGAGCTCGTTGCCCAGCGTCACATAAGTCGGACAGGTCGCCGTGCAGAAGCCGCAATGGACGCATTTGCGGATGATCTTTTCCGAATGCGCGACATCGGGGTTGTCGAGTTGGGCGGGGGCGAAGGTGGTTTGCATGGAGGCTCTAATCAAACCCACGGAGTGTACGGATGCGCCGATCGCGATCGACGGCGATTTTCGAGCCCTCTGAAAGGCAAGCGAATGCGTGCGTCCGACAAGACGTCGATCATCGCTTCGAGGACGGTGACGTCCTGGTCGGGAAGCACCAGGACAGCGAGGGACAACGAGCGATCGCCTTGTTGATACAGAAGATTCTTGTCGCAGGTTATCAGAGCCTCGAAGCCCTCGTCTTTCGCAACCGACAAGAGTTTTCCGTTTTTCAAGCCCTTCCATCGATTGGGAAAGGGCTTCACGTCGTGGCCGCGTTCCGCCAAGAGACGTGCGAGCCTCTTCGGGACACCCTCATCAAGCAGCGCTTTCAAAGTTCTGCCATCTGTAAAAGCTCTTGATATGCTCGGATGCGAGGTGCAGCGCGGCTATGGCCTGTTCGCGCTCGACAGTTGGAAACTCTTCGAGAAACTCATCAAGCGAGAGACCGGAGGCCAGATTTCCAAACAGGGCATCGACCGGAACCCGCGTCCCTGCGAATACCACGGCCCCCGACACGATTTCGGGATCTGAATTGAGAACCTGATCGATCTTCATTGGTGTTCTCCACAGTGCGCGCCGAGTGGTGTCGAAACTCCGTCCATAGATTATTACCCCATCCGCCCCGGATTGAGCACGCCCTTCGGGTCGAACTGCTCCTTCAGCCGACGGGAGATCGCCGCGAGGCCTGGTTCCTGGGGCTGGAAGACCGGCGTCGCGGTTCGCACGGTGTCTGCCGCGCGCACCAGCGTCGCGTGGCCGCCGCCGAAGCGGCGCAGCGTCTCGCGGACGAGGTCTGCTTCCGGTTCGCCCGCCTCCATGCGCAGCCAGACGAGGCCACCCTGCCAGTCATAGAAGGCATCGATTGCCGCCTGCATGCGCAGGCTCATGACGATCTCGTGGGCGCGGGTCGGCGTCACCGAGAGGCGCCAGACCGGCTTCTCGGTGCTGTCGGCAAAGGGCTTCACATCGCGGATATCCCGCCAGAGCGCGCGTGAGGCTTCAGGCTCGAGGCGTTCGAGTTCGCCGACACGGGCAAGCGCGTTGCCGAGATGGGTGGCACGTGCTTCGACCGAGGGGCCGAAGCCCTCGATCCGGATCAGCGTGGCGGCCGCCTCGCCGAGTTCGCCGCCCATGACGCGCTTCGCCACATACATCGGCAGATGTGCCGCGCCAGAGACCTCGGCCGAGGAGCCCATGGACGCGGCCATGGCGCCGGCCGCCTCGTCGTCGTTCAGGCCGCGCAGAACCAGCGTGGTTTCGGTCTCGGATTTCGGCAGGACCTTGACCGTGATCTCGGTCATCACCGCCAGCGTGCCGTAGGAGCCGGTCAGTCCCTTGGAGAGATCGTAGCCAGTGACGTTCTTCACGACGCGGCCGCCTGACTTGAAGATCTCGGCCCGGCCAGAGACCGCGCGCACGCCGAGAACGTGATCGCGTGCCGCCCCCTGCTTCAGGCGCCGCGGGCCGGCGAGATTGCAGGCGATGACGCCGCCGAGCGTGCCTTGGCCGGCTGTCCGGCCATGGAGCAGGCCGTAATCCATCGGCTCGAATTCAAGCCGCTGGCGGTTTTCGTCGAGCAGTGCCTCGATCTCCGCGATCGGCGTGCCGGCCCTGGCGGAAAGCACCAGCTCCTCCGGCTCATAGAGCGTGACGCCGCGCATGGCCGAAAGCGAAAGCGTTCGCGCGGCCTGCACCGGTCTCCCGAGCCCGCGCTTCGAGCCGGTGCCTTCGACGACCAGCGGTTCTTCAGTGGAAACCGCGGCCGCGACGATGTCGCGAACGTCTTCTTCCGTTTCCGGCTGCATGATCGAAACCTCGCCGGGATCAGAATTCGTTTGCAAAGCGCTGCTCATACCAGATCCGTGCGTGCATAAAGGTCGCGAAGCGCGCAGGAAAACCCGAACTGGGGTAGATCAATGACGCCTTCGGGGTCTTCGTAGACGGTCTCCGCCCAGTCTTTCTGTCGCGCCCAGTGGCGAACTCTCATCCGATCCTGTTCGATGATCATGACAAGCAAACAGTTCGGCAACTCGGTGTAGCGGCGACGCTTGAAGAGTAAATCAATGTGTTCTGTCGAGGGAGAAAGAACCTCGGCTACGAGCTGACAGCTCTTGAGGAATCGGTCTCCTCCTGCGGATATTTCTTCCTGCGGGTCGAAGACCACCACATCGGCGACAGGCCGAAACATCGGATCGTTGGGATGGCTTAGGCCGACCTCACGCGTTGCGTCCAGCGGAAGCCCATTCTGACTCAAAGCCGACGCGAGAAGGCGCTCGAAGACGCGAGCAATCGCACCATGGCGCAAGGTCGTTGGAGGCATGTCAATCGGGATCCCGTCAATCAATTCCCACCGGCCACCCTCGTCCCAACCCGATCGCCCGCCGATGCTTTCAAGAAAGTCGACAAAAGCCTTCTCATCGAATTTCGTGTTGTCGACGCGTTCCAATTCTTCGATCGCGCTCATGGTGCAAACCCTCGGCGTCGGCGCTTTGGATGGATGATCGACAGGGTCATCTCGGTCGACGCCGCATGAGATCGGTTCGGCTGTAGAGATCGCCCACTGCGCAGGAGAAGCCGAATTCCGGAAGGTCGATCCGATCCTCGGGAGACCGCAGAACCCGTCCCTGCCAGCCATTGGAGCGCGACCAGATCTCGACGGCGAAATCGTTCTGCGAAATGATCAGGACGTGAAGGCAGTCGGGATGATCGGCATAGCGCAAACGCTTGGTGCTGATGAATTCGGGCGTGTTCGAGTCCGAGAGCACTTCGGCGACAAGATAGAATCGCTCGGCGAAGTAGACTCCATTCGGTTCGCGATCGACGACCGCGACGTCCGCCTGCGGTCGAAAATCCGAATGCGCCTCCACGGCCAGACCGATTTCCCGCATGGCGTCGAGTTCTGGTCTTGTCTTGTCGAAGACGTCGTTCAGCAGGCGCTCCAGATTGGATGCAATTCGCTGATGCTTCAAGCTCGGCGGATGCATCATCATGACGGGTTCACCATCGATCAGCTCCCACCGTTCGTCCTCCGATCGCGCCTCCAGGAATTTCAGAAAGCGCGCCTCGTCCATCGGACGGGCATCTTGCATCGAGGGCAATGTTTCGATCGCGCTCATGGCCTGGTCCCCTGAGCTAGAACCGTGGCAGGTCCGGGAACGCCACCTGCCCCTTGTGGACATGCATGCGGCCCAGCTCGGCGCAGCGGTGGAGTTGCGGGAAGACCTTCCCGGGATTGAGCAGATGCTTGTCGTCGAAGGCGCACTTCACCCGCTGTTGATGGTTCATGTCGTCCTCGCCGAACATTTCCGGCATGAGGTCGCGCTTTTCGACGCCGACGCCGTGCTCGCCAGTCAGAACACCGCCGACCTCGACGCAGAGGCGCAGGATATCGTTGCCGAACTCCTCGGCACGGTGAAGCTCGCCCTCATTGTTGGCATCGTAGAGGATCAGCGGGTGAAGATTGCCGTCGCCGGCATGGAAGACGTTGGCGACCCTCAGACCGTATTTGTCGGACAGCGCCTTCATGCCTGCCAGCACCTTGGGCAATTCCTTTCGCGGGATCGTGCCGTCCATGCAGTAATAGTCCGGCGAGATGCGGCCGACGGCCGGGAAGGCAGCCTTGCGCCCGGCCCAGAAGGCCGCGCGCTCCTCTTCGGACTGGGAGACCTTCGCCGTCATCGCATTGTTCTTGGCGGCGATCCGCTCCACAGCCGCGAGCAGATGGTCCACTTCCGCTGCGGGTCCATCGAGTTCGACGATCAGAAGGGCCTCGACATCCCGCGGGTAACCGGCGTGGACGAAGTCTTCGGCCGCCAGGATGGCAGGCTTGTCCATCATCTCCATACCGCCCGGTATGATGCCTTCGGCAATGATGTCGGCCACGCAGGCGCCGGCCTCTTCCGACGTGGGAAAGCCGATCAGGACCGCACGGGCGGTTTCCGGCTTCTGCAGGATGCGCACGGTGACTTCGGTGACGACGCCGAGAAGTCCCTCGGAGCCCGTCATCAAGCCGAGAATGTCGTAGCCTTCCGCGTCGAGATGCTTGCCGCCGAGGCGGACGATCTCTCCGTCGATGGTGACGAACTCGACGCCGAGGACGTTGTTCGCCGTCAGCCCGTATTTCAGACAGTGAACGCCGCCGGAATTCTCCGCGACATTGCCGCCGATCGAACAGGCGATCTGCGAGGAGGGATCGGGCGCGTAGTAGAAGCCGCGATGCTCGACCGCCTTGGTGATGCCGAGATTGGTGACGCCCGGTTGCACGACGGCGCAGCGATTGTCGAAATCGATCTCGAGGACCCGATTGAATTTCGACAGGACGAGGAGCACGCCATCCTGAAGCGGCAGCGCACCGCCCGAAAGCGAAGTGCCCGACCCGCGTGGCACGACCGGGATGTCGTTCGCGTGGCAGTATTTCAGAACCGCAGCAACCTGTTTCACCGTTTCCGGCAGGACCACCACCAGAGGCAACTGCCGATAAGCCGTGAGGCCGTCGGATTCGAACACGGCCATCTCATTGGCGGCATCCACCACGCCTTCGCCGGGCACGATCGCCCGCAACGCGTCGACAATCGCCTGCCGGCGCGACAGGATCGCCTTGGAAGGCTTCGGCATCAGAACGGACATCGGCGATCTCCCAATCTTCGCCTCAACTTAAGCAGGGACGCCGGCCACGTCCACTTCACCACTGCAACCGTGCCGTCTCTGCCCTCAGTGCTCGCCCTCTTCATGGCGGGGCCTGACATGGTGCCGGCGAATGCGCTGAACGATCGTCCAGACGATGACCAGCGCGATCGGCACGAAGGCGGCGGTCATCAATGTCGCGGAGACCGGAAAACCCTCATGTTCGAATCCCTTGGCCACATAGCCGAAGAGGCCGACGACGTAATAGCCGATCGCCGCGACGGACAGGCCTTCGACGGTCTGCTGCAGGCGGAGCTGCAACTGCGCCCGGCGGTTCATCGACGACAAGAGGTCGCGGTTCTGGTGTTCGAGCTCGACATCGATCCGGGTTCTCAGAAGATTGGCAGCGCGGCTGAGCTTTTCCGACAGGTTGGACTGGCGTTCCTCGATCGCCCGACAGGTGCGCATGGCTGGCGCCATCCGCCGCTGCAGAAAGGCGCTCCAGCTTTCCTGGCCGGCGATGGGCTGTTCGCCGACGCCCGCCAGACGCTCGCGCACGATCTCGTCATAGGCGCGGCTCGCTCCGAAACGATAGAGCACCGAAGCGGCGGAAGCTTCCACCTCGGCGGCGGCCAGCGTGATCTCCTGCAGGAGTTCGCGTGAATGGCCCGGTCCGCCCTTCATCTCCTCGGTGATGCGCATCAGGCGGCCTTCCAGGGCCTGGACCTGCGGACCGACGGAGTGCGCAAGCGGAAGGCCGAGAAGCGCAAGCGTCCGATAGACCTCGATCTCCACGAGCCGCATGGCGAGCGCGCCGGCGCGGGCCGGCGGGAGTCCCTCGTCGAGAACCAGGATGCGCGTCAGCCCATCGCCATCCTGGCGGAAATCGGTCGCCGCGTGGGCGAGCCCGCTTTCCATCACGGAATAACAAAAGCTTGTCTTGTCGAAGATCTCGAGAGCCGCCTGGCCCGTCTCGTCATTCGGCCGGATTTCCAGATGGACGCCGGCAATCAGGGGCCCTGACGCCTGGAAATCGGCGCCGAAGGGATGACCGGCCACCGGATCGCCGAAGCGCTCTGGAACCGGCCCCTCCCAGGAATAGGTGCAGAACTCGGTATGCCGTTCCCAGCGCAGGCGCCCCTTGCCGAAGGCGAACGCGTGGGTGCGGGCGTCCTTGGCCGGCGGCGGCACACCGCGACGCACCGACATTTCGGACAGAAGCGCAAGATCACGCTCGCCATGATCCTCGTTCATGAAGGCGAGAACGACGAGCGCCCGCGGCAGCCGCATCAAAGGGAACGGGCGCGCGTGAAGCTCCCCCAGAACCAGCGCGCGGCGCGGGTCCTGCTCGAAGCGCTCCAGCGCTTGCTGGCCGAATGTGATCGCCCTCATGCCCTATCCCCCGAACGGACGATCCTAGCTACAGGATGGCAGCGACGGAGGAAACGCCCATTTGCGAACATTTCAAAACAGGCGAAAGATCGCTACATCAGACAATGCATAGCGGCACGGACAGGCCTCGCCGTACCGTTTCAAATTCGTGTGGAGTGTGAATGCTTTGACCGCAAACGGCCAAGAAAGCGGCGTGTCCGCCCGCTTGAAAGAGACCTCGGGGCATCGTCCGACCGTCGCCCTTTTCGTCACCTGCCTGGTCGATCTTTTCCGCCCGAGCGTGGGTTTTGCATCGATCAAGCTGCTCGAGGACGCCGGCTGCCGCGTCGTGGTGCCCTCGAACCAGACCTGCTGCGGCCAGCCCGCCTATAATTCCGGCGATCGGCAGGACACGAGGGCGATTGCGCGTCAGGTGATCGAGACCTTCGAGGGCTACGACTACGTGGTCGCCCCTTCCGGCTCCTGCGGCTCGACCTTGAAGAAGCACTACCCGGAACTCTTCGCCGACGACCCCGTCTGGGCGGATCGCGCGACGCAGTTCTCAGCCAAAGTCCACGAACTCGTCAGCTTCCTGACGGACGTGATGGGCGTCACGGCGGTCGACGCCAAGCTCGCAACGACGGTCACCTATCACGATTCCTGCTCCGGCCTGCGCGAACTCGGCGTTCGCGAACAGCCACGCAAGCTCTTGCGGAGCGTTGAAGGCCTCACGATCAAGGAGCTGCCGGAAGCAGACGTATGCTGCGGCTTCGGCGGCACCTTCTGCGTCAAATATCCCGACGTGTCGAACGCGATCGTCGGCAAGAAGGCCAAACACGTCGAATCGACCGGAGCCGAGATCCTGCTTGCCGGCGATCTCGGCTGTCTGATGAACATGGATGGCAAGCTGAAACGCGAGAAGATCGGCGTGGAAGTGCGGCATGTGGCGGAAGTGCTCGCGGGAATGACCGACAAGCCGCCGATCGGAGGCAAGCTTTGACCAGGATCGAACGCGGCAGCACCGTTGTCGAAGTTGTGACGGGAGACATCACGGCGCTTGAAGTCGACGCGATGGTGAATGCCGCCAACCAATCCCTCTCCGGCGGCGGCGGTGTCGATGGCGCAATCCATCGGGCAGCGGGCAAGGCGAAGCTTCAGGATGCCTGTCGGGCTATCGGCGGCTGTCCGACCTGCGAAGCGCGGATCACGGAAGGGTTTGATCTCCCGGCACGGTTCGTCATTCACGCGGTCGGTCCACGTTGGAAGGACGGCAACAAGGGCGAGGAAGAGCTTCTGGCGGGCGCCTATCGCTCTTCATTCATGCTGGCTGAAGAACACAACGCCGGATCGATCGCCTTTCCGGCGATCTCGACAGGTGTTTACGGGTTTCCCAAGGAGCGGGCCGCGAGGATTGCCGCCAGACATTGTCTGACCGCTGCAGAAACTGGCAAATTCGAGACGATCGTGCTGTGCTGTTTCTCGGACGGTGACGCTGCGATCTATGCCAGCGCACTCACAACGGAGGCGCAGTCATGAGCCTTGCCAAGGACCGCTCGCCCGGCGCAGCGCTGGTTTCCTACGACGACGATGTGTTCGCATGGGCTCTTGAACAGGCGCAACTGCTTCGGCATCGGCGGTTTTCGGAGATCGATCTGGCCAATGTCATCGAGGAAATCGAAAGCGTGGGAAAATCCGAGCAGAGAGCGATCGTCTCAAGCTATCGGTTGATCCAGATGCATCTTTTGAAATGGCGGTATCAACCCGAAAAGCGATCGCGATCCTGGTACAATACGATCCAACGGGAACGTCGGACATTGAGCGCAGATGAGAGCGACAACCCCTCTCTCGCAGCGAACCCGAACCCGCTGATCGCCAAAGCTTACCGTTTGGCACGCGGCGACGCAGCCGACGAAACGGGCCTGCCCCTGCAAACCTTCCCTGATAACTGCCCTTATACTGCTGAGCAGTTGCGCAATTTCGACTTTTTGCCGGAATAGGCCGCACTCAAAAAGGAGGCGCAGTCGTGAGCCACGCGCCAAGAATTGACGGTTCGGACGATCTCTACCGCCAAGACAGTTTCGCCTGGTCGAAGCGCGAGGTTGAACTCCTGCGTCAACGCCGTTTTCCCGAGATCGACCTCGAGAACATCATCGAGGAAATCGAGACTGTGGGACGCTCTGAGTGGAGAAGCTTGAAATCCAGCTATCGAGTGCTGGCGCAGCATCTTCTCAAATGGCAGTTCCAGTCGGAGCGGCGCTCGCGTTCCTGGGCGGATACGATCCGCAACCAGCGGACAAACATTGCGTCGGATGAAGAGGACAGCCATGCGCTTGCCGCGGAGGCAGGCGAAATCGTTGCGAAAGCCTACAGGCTTGCCCGCCGACATGCAGCCAGCGAAACCGGACTGCCACTGACGACCTTTCCCCCAGAGTGCCCCTATACCCTCGAGCAGCTTCGCGATCTCGACTATCTTCCCGAGTAAAGTGCTTCCATGCAAATCACGTCCCAGACCTTCAAGGCCAATACCGTCAAGGCGCTCGCCGATGTCGATCTGCAGCGGGCACTTCGCCATGTCGAAAAGGGCTTCATCGGCAAGCGCCAGAAGGCGGCCGATGCCCTGCCCGAGTTCGAAGCGCTACGCGACAGCGCCATGGCGATCAAGCAGCACACGCTGAAGCATCTCGATCTCTACATCGACGCTTACGTCGAAAAGGTCGAAGCATCGGGCGGCAAGGTGCATTTCGCCGAGGATGCCGATCATGCAAGGCGCATCTTCCTCGACATCGCCAGACGGCGAAAGGCGAAGACCGTCACCAAGGGCAAGACCATGATCTCCGAGGAGATCGGGCTCAACAAGTTCCTCGAACAGAACGGCATCACGCCGGTCGAGACCGATCTCGGCGAATACATCATCCAGCTCCGCGACGAGCATCCGAGCCACATCATCGCGCCGGCCGTCCACATCAACCGCGATCAGGTAGAAGCGGATTTCCGCAAGTTCCACGTCGATCTCGATCCCGAGCGCGATCTGACCAAGCCCGAGACGCTGCTTTCCGAAGCAAGGCAGATCCTGCGCCAGAAGTATGGCGAGGCCGATATCGGCGTCACCGGCGCAAATTTCCTGATCGCCGAAACAGGCACGTCGGTCATCGTCACCAACGAGGGCAATGGCGATCTGACGCAGCTTCTCGGCAAGTGCCATGTGGTCCTGGCGTCGCTCGAAAAGATCGTGCCGACCCTGGAAGACACCGCCCAGATCCTGCGCGTCCTCGCCCGCTCGGCGACCGGTCAGGAAATGAGCGTCTACACGACCCTGTCGACCGGCCCCAAGCGCGCCGAGGACCGGGACGGGCCGGAAGAATACCACGTCATCCTGCTCGACAATGGTCGCTCGAACATGCTCGGCACCGAGTTCGAGGACATGCTGCGCTGCATCCGCTGCGGCGCCTGCATGAACCACTGTCCGGTCTATCATGCCGTCGGCGGCCACTCCTATGGCTGGGTCTATCCAGGCCCGATGGGGGCGGTGCTGACGCCTTCCCTGATCGGCGTCGACAAGGCCGGCCATCTGCCGAACGCCTCCACCTTCTGCGGCCGCTGCGAAGCGGTCTGCCCGATGCGCATTCCCCTGCCGAAAATGATGCGGCACTGGCGGGAGAAGGAATTCGAGAGCCATCTGCAGCCGACCGCCGCCCGCTTCGGGCTCGGCGTGTGGGCCTTCTTCGCGCGGCGGCCAAAGCTTTACCGATCGGCCGTGTCCTTCGCCATGCCGGCGCTGAAGCTTCTCGGCGGCCGCAAGCGCCGGCTTCGCTCGCTGCCGCTCGCCGGCGGCTGGACCAAATGGCGCGATCTGCCGGCGCCGGAGGGGCGCACCTTCATGCAGGCCTATGCCCAGAGCGGCCACGCGGATGGAGGCCGGTCATGAGCGGTTCGACACGCGATGCGGTGATGGGCCGAATCCGCCGCGCCGTCGGCGCAACGCCGGACGACAGCGAACGGCGGGAGGCCGTTGCCGCCCGCCTTGCCGGCTCGCCGAAGGGTGTGATTCCGAAGCGCGGGCAGTTGGCGCCGGCGGAGCGGCTCGCCCTCTTCGTCGACATGGCGCGCAAGGCCGATGCGACGGTGGTCGAAATCCCCGACTACGCCGCGATTCCGGACGAAATCGCCACCTATCTGCGCGAGCGCAACCTGCCGGCCGAAATCAAGATGGGGGACGATCCGCGGCTTGCGGGCATCGACTTTTCCGAGACGGCCCTGTCCGTCGCCAAGGGCCCGAGCGACGGCGACGACCTGTCGAGCCTGTCCCACGCCGAAGGCGCGATCGCCGAAAGCGGCACGCTGATGCTCACGTCCGGACCGGACAACCCGACAAGCCTCAACTTCCTGCCCGAATACCATTTCGTCGTGTTGAAGGCGGAAGATGTCGCCGGCGATATGGAATCGCTCTTTGCCGGGCTGCGCGAGCGCTTCGGGAAGGGCGTGATGCCGCGGTCGGTGAACTTCGTCACCGGCCCGTCGCGCTCGGCCGATATCGAGCAGACCCTGCTCCTCGGCGCCCACGGCCCCCGCCGCCTGCACATCCTCGTCGTTGGCTGATGCGGGCATTGAGCGGCGGAAAAGATCTCCCCGTTCGCGTTCAGGCTATGGCGGACCCGCCATGACGACGGTCTGAGAAAGGCTGCGTATCGGTTCGGGCAATCCCCGCCCGAACCTGCCAAAGGCATCCGCCTATGCCCGGCCTCTTCGTCGGGTGAGGTACGCCCAACTGCGCAGGTCCACCAGGGCTTTGGTGGTCGCAGCCCCGGCGAGGGCGCAGAGGGTGGCCTTGGAGATCGTGCCCATCGTGCCCTCGATCAGCATGGCGTGGACGGAGCCGGCCAGGACCACCAAGGCGGCAAGCGCTGTGTGGGCGAAGCGAAAGATCGCGGGGCGAATCCGCAGCCTCTTTCGCAGTATCGCGAGCGCGGCTGCCGCGAAGAGCGCCCACATGGAGACGACGCCCCAGTCGGAAAACGGGGTCGGCGATGCAAAGAGCAGCGCGTCGATCACATCGGGCGGGCTCGTGAGCCACAGCCCGCCGACATGGACCAGAATTGCAGCGATCAGGCCGAGGCCGACCCAACGATGCACTTGCCGCCCGCTGCGAACATCGAGCCCCGGCAGATAGCCAGCGGCCAACAGGGGCTGGACGAGGATCAGCGCCATCGCCACGATCCCGGCAAAGCCCGCCGCGATGTAGATCCAGCTCCGGTAGGCGAGATAATCGCTGGTCGCGGCGACGGCGATGGGAATGAGGACGGCCGCTGCGAGCGCCGCCCAGACGAGAATTGCGCGAAAGCGGGGCGGCATCTCAGGCCGGTTGGAGGACGAAGTCCGCGCTCAGGCTGGTATCGCTCGCGCTTCCCATGACGGGCCGCAGGAACACGGTTTCAAACGCCTCGTCGTCATAGGCGAGATGGCCGTGCGGCTGGCCGAAGGCCGGGACGATCTGCGGCATTTCCAGGCGGAACGTGCCGTCGGCACGGGTCAGAGTCGCGCCGTGGCTCTCCGGATCGCGCTCGTAGCCTTCCGTCGTGTGGGCCCAGATCTGGATGCGGATGCCTTCGAGCGGCGCCCCATCGCCGGCCCGGCGAACGCTGCCCGTCATCCAGAAGCCGCCATTTCCGATCCGCTCGACGATCGGCGCGCCGGGGATATAGTTGTTCGACCCGCCGCGCATCGAGGGCGTCGGCGGAAGTCCCTGCGCGCGAGCCGGGACAAGCAGGCCGGCGGCTCCCGTCGCCAGAACGGCACCGGAGCAGGCGGCTCCCGCGGCGAGGACGGTTCGACGGCTTATCGGGGTTCGAAACATGTGAATTCTCCTGCGTCTCTGGACACGGGCAGCGGCTACACCGCCCGGAATTTGACCCCTCATGCGACAGGAGTGTGGTGGAAATGACAAGCCTCGAGGATCTAACGCATTCTTGAGGAGACGGTCGATTTGCGGGCGAAGGTCAAACGGGGCACGGCGATTGGGATGATTGCGCCCTTGCCCTACGTGGCTGCATCTCGCCAGGGACACGATGAGCGATTTCGGAGGATATCCTCACACCCGTTCACGCCGCTCCAGAACCTCAAAATCACCTTACCATTCAAGATGTTAGAGGAGTTTTGCACTCCGCGCTCGGGAAATGGTGCACGCAGAAAGAGTGCCATAGAACCTGAATCTCTGTCCAGAGTTTTCGATGAACTCAAGGATTGGGAGGTTTGCCTTCGCGCTGAACCGGCTCTGGTGCAAAAGCTTCTGGCAATTGATGAAGAGCGGCGCACCTCCGCGAATACGAAAAAAGCCAAGAAGCGCCCCACGCTGACAAGGGGGCCTTCGTTATGAGTACGGTGCGTCAGGAATTCACCAAAGCCAGTTTCATCGGCCTGACTGAGAGCGTTCTCAGCCCCTGCAGCCGACCACGTCACAAGACCACACGCGACTGTCCGCGTGTAACAGTGCGGTTTTCTCCGGAAGACTATGAGCGTCTCCAAACCCTCGCAGATGGCATGACGCTCAGCGTCTACGTCCGTGCGATGGCACTCGGCGAAGAGTTAAACCGCCGCAAAGCACGTTCGCCCGCTTCGATAGCCGACAGGGCCGCCGTCGCTGAAATCCTCGGTCTTCTCGGCGAGTCCCGGATCGCAAACAATTTGAACCAGCTCGCTTACCAAGCGAATGTCGGGACGCTGGCGATCGATGACGAGAGCCGGTCGAAGATCGATGAGGCCTATCAGATGATCTTCGGCATGCGAGCCCTGCTTCTGAAGGCGCTCGGGCGGCGGGGATGATCCTCAAGGGCAACCAGCGCGCCAACGGGCGGGACTTGGCGCTGCATTTGCTCAATGTCGAAGATAACGAGCATGCGGTGATCCATGAGCTGCGCGGGTTTCTCGCCGACGATCTGATCGGCGCCTTCAAGGAGGCCGAGGCGATCTCACTCGGCACGAAATGCCAACAATATCTCTTTTCGCTGAGCCTCAGCCCGCCGAAATCGGCGAACGTCTCCGTCGCCGATTTCGAGAAGGCGATCGCTGACATCGAGCGCCGTCTCGGCCTGAGCGGCCAGCCGCGTGCGATCGTCTTCCATGAGAAGAAGGGCCGCCGTCACGCGCATTGTGTGTGGTCGCGGATTGATGTCGGCAAGATGCGGGCGATCAACCTGCCGCACTACAAGCTTCGGCTGATGGATATCGCCCGTTCTCTCTATCAGGAGCATGGCTGGGAGATGCCGTCGGGTTTTCAAAACACCGACGACCGCGATGCATCATCCTACACCCATGCTGAAGCCGGCCAGGCAAGTCGGGTTAAGCGCGATCCTGCCGCGCTTAAGACGTTCTTCAAGAAGTGCTGGGAGGCATCCGACTGCTGTGCAGCCTTCGCGGCGGCATTGCGGGAACAGGGCTTTTGCCTCGCGCGCGGCGACCGGCGCGGCTTTGTCGCCGTCGATGCCGATGGCGAGGTCTATTCCCTCTCGCGCTGGTGCGGCGTAAAGCCGAAAGAGTTGCGTGCCCGCTTTGGTGAGCCCAGCGACCTCCCATCTGTCGAGGAAGCGCAGCGTTTGCTTGCTGGGGGTGGGCGAGATTTCGAGCCGGAGAAAGCGAAGCACGAGGCTGGAACCCAAACGTTCGGCCATCGTCTGATCGATCTCGTGCGCCGCCAGCGGGAAGAACGGCAAGCGCTGGCCGCGAAGCACGAGCGGCGATGCATCACCGAGATTAAGGCGCGACAAGCGGCGCTGCCAAATGGCATGCGGGCGGTCTGGGCGCGGCTGACAGGACAAGACAAGCGGATTCAGGAGAAACTGGAGCGCGATGCAGCTGTATGCGCCGAACGCGACCGCCGCGAGACTCAGGCACTGATTGACCGGCATCTTGCCGAACGGCGCGCGCTGGAGCGCGAATCGAATACGCCGAGCCTACAGCAGGAGCTCGAACGCGCCTTTCGCGACCGGGAGCCGAAGAGTGGCCGACGGGTCTATCATCCCGATCCGGCGCAGCCGCTCTATCTGCCGCCGGATGACGCGCCTCTCACGAAGGCGCAGATTAATGCAAAGCCCGAGCGCATTCTCGATGTGCTGTCGGATAAGAAGGCCCACTTCACCCGTGCCGAGATCATCACGCGGCTGTCCGACTTTCTCGATGATCCGCTCACGCTCCAGACCGCAACCGAGACGGTGTTTCGCTCGGACAAGCTGGTCTGGCTGCCAGCTACCGACCCGCAAGCCTTCACGACAAAAGAGTTCGCGGACGCAGAGGCAAAGCTGGCGGCAACCGCCAACGAAATGGCTCATGCTGGTGGGTTTGGCGTCGGGGCACACCATGTCGAGAACGCAATCGCGAAGGAAAGCGCTCGGCTGGGACGGCGGTTCGGCGCCCAGCTCAGCGATGAACAGATTGCAGCGATCAAGCACGTCCTGAAGCCCAACCAGCTCTCCGCCGTCGTTGGCCTCGCCGGTGCTGGCAAGAGCACGCTTCTGGCCGTGGCACGTCAGGCTTGGGAAGCGCAGGGCTACCGCGTCCACGGTGCTGCCCTGGCCGGCAAGGCGGCGGATAGCCTTCAAAGCGCTTCGGGTATTTCCGCCCGTACGCTGGCTTCCCTCGAAGCGGGTTGGAAGGCCGGATATGAGCCGGTCGGCCACCGCGATATCGTCGTCATCGACGAAGCTGGGATGGTCGGGACGCGACAGTTGCAGCGAGTCGCCAAGGCGCTGCATGAGCGCGGCTGCAAGCTCGTGCTCGTCGGCGATCCTGACCAGCTTCAGCCGATCGAGGCCGGAACGCCGTTCAAGGAGATCGTCCAAACCTATGGCGCAGCGCGGCTCACCGAAATCCGCCGTCAGGATGTCGACTGGCAGCGCGAAGCGTCACGTGCTCTCGCTGCCGGAGACACCGACGCCGCCATTCAGGCCTATTCCGATCACGGTGCCGTCCGCCGTGAAGGCGATCGCGATGAAGCCATCGCCGCGCTGGTCGAGGACTATTTGGCAGACCGAAAGGCCAATGGCGGGGCCGTCTCACTCCTTGCCCTCGCGCATCGGCGCAAAGACGTTCACGCCATCAATCAGGCGATCAAGATGGGGCTCCGAGAGCGCGAAGGCGTCAAGATGGAAACCCTGTTCGACACGATCCACGGTCCGCGAGCCTTTGCCGAAGGCGACCGTCTCCTCTTCACCCGCAACGATGGTACGCTGGACGTGCGGAACGGCATGCTGGGAACGGTCAAAAAGCTCGACGATGACAAACTCACCGTCTGTCTCGATCCGAACGAAAAGGGCGAAGCCCGCAAGGTCAGCTTCTCGCCGAGTCAGTTCCCTTTCTTCGACCACGGGTTTGCCGTCAGCATCCACCGCTCCCAGGGCTGCACGGTCGATCGTAGCTTCGTCCTGTCCAGCCGGACGCTAGACACAAACCTCGCCTATGTTGCGATGACGCGGCACAGAAAGGCCGCTACGTTCTACACGGCACCCGAGATCGAGCCCAGTTCGATGATGTTGATGCTGGATCGGAAGAGGCCGGGCACTTCGAAGACCTACGCCGCGCCAAGACTCAAGATGTCATGAAGAGGCTGAGGGGAGTGCTGACTACGATGGTTGCTGCCGCCGTACTCGACGCGACCGATTACAATCAGAGATTCAGCGTCTCGAAGCGGTTTGCCGGAATAGGCGTTTCCGCTGCCGGAGCGACGGACTTGGTGAAGCTTCCCGACAGGTTCGGAGTCTGCGGCTCCTCATAACCGGGCATGTGGCGTTTCACCGCGTCCGGCATCTCGAAATCCAGATCGTCTTTCATCTGATCGAGGTCGGCCTTGCTGATTCCGTCCTCACCGAGTCTCTCACGCGCGACGTCGAGCTTCTCTTGATATTCGAGCAGCTCGCTGCGCTCGGCTTCGAGGCTCTCCCAATTATCGAGCTGGGCTTTGTAAGGCTCCCATTTCGTGTGGAAGTCGGCGATCTCGTCGGGGCTGAGGACGCTGGGATCAAGCTCGGCACCGAACTCATCGAAAACCCGCGTGCCGTCTTCGGTCTTGAAGACCCGGCGTCCGTCTTCGATAACGTAGGCCTTCGCCAGCATGTCGTCGAGCCGCTCCTTGGCCGCGTCGAGTTCGACGCGATTTTCTTCGATCGCTTCGACGACAGCCGTGTCATAGGTATCGAGTTGAACTTCGAACTCGGCGATCTCCACGTCCGTTGCCAGCACGACCGCGCTGATGGCATCCAGCGTATCGTCCAGCCGGTCGGACGCTTCCTCCTTCCGGCGTTGTTTCTCCTGCTGCTGGCGAAACTGCACCTGCCGGCGGTGCCACTCGGCGCTCTCCGACAGAGCCTTGTTCCAACTTGTCGCAACGTTCAGGTTCATTCCGCCCCGCATTCCCGCTTGATCAGGGCGTAGATGATGGCAGCCGGGTATTTGTCGCGGTAATTCGAGTAGGCCGACATCACCTGACGAACGGCCCTCTCATTGTCCGCATAGTACCAGTCGTACATGCATTGGACGCGCGGGCTTTCGCCGCCCGCCTGCAAGGCGGTGTGGTACATCAAGCCTTCAAGGATTCCGGAGGTATAGGCGCCCAATTCACGGGATTGCATGTTGTCGAGAACGACGCCCGCAGTCATCGCGGTGTCGGCCTGTGCCGCGCCGCTCATGAAAAGCATAGCGCCAGCAACGGCGCTGATATTCTGTTTGGCTGATGCGGTATTACAACCCCACATAAAGGACCGTTTTTGTTTATTATTTGCAAGCAGCCCCTGACTTTATGTATAATCTTGATAGTAATAGGATTTCCGCGAATTTCGCGGGTTTGCCCGGTGTGACGGGCGAGGAACACGGAAAGGGTCGATTATGTGGCGCGATCAGCGTCATCCAGCATATTCAAATCACTGATTTAGATGAAAAAGATTGCATACATTCGTGTGTCGACGAACGAACAGCGCCCGGATCGTCAGATTGATGGGCTGCGGGATATCTGCGACGAACTTCACATCGAAACTTTGTCGGCTGTCAGCAAGCAGCGGCCCGTTTTCGATGCGGCACTCCGGCGCCTCCAACCGGGCGACCTGTTCGTCGTCTGGGACCTCGACCGCGCGTTTCGATCGGTGGTCGATGCTCTGACGGAAGCCGAAAAACTGCGCCAACGCGGCATCGGGTTTCAGATCGCCAATCTCAATATCGACACGACCACACCGGCCGGGATGTTCGTCTATACCATTGTCTCGGCATTGGCGGAATTCGAAAGGCGGACGCTTTCGCAGCGAACCAAAGAAGGCTTGGAGGCAGCGCGCCGACGCGGCAAGCGACTCGGCAGACCGCCAAAGATTAAGCCCGAGCAGCTTGCGAGGGCTAGACGAAAACTGAAGAAGGGAGCCACGACCGCGAGTCTTGCAGCCGAACTTGGGGTCGCGCCGTGGTCTCTCAAACGTGCGCTATACCGACCAGACATAGCAGATACGATAAATACTGAATGACAGCAAAGCGCCCATGACGGTCGTTCCGTTGGACCCTTCTCGCGCTTGAAAGCCGACTTTCCGATATGAGAAGTGCGTAAGGCCCATTATGGAATGGTGATGAGCCGCAACCCAATACAATGATTCTGTTTCAAAATATCTGAAAAATTAGCTCTCCTAGACCGAACCAGAACAGAGATAGGAGTGCAGCAATTCCAATCCAAATGAGCCCGATGAAAGACCGGCTCTGAGCTTCGATGGGGTTGTTGTCATTCATTGGAGAGCGCATGCTCTTGGTGCCGGAAACGAGGTAGCTGCCTTCAGCGCGAATACGAAATTATGGCAGCGCTATAAAAGCTGTAACTGGTGTTATGCTTAATCTAGGTTGCAAAATTTTCTAGCTGCGTGGCAGTCCGGTCTGGCCACGATCTGAGACATAATTAGCAAATTGTTCAGAGCCAAGCGTTGGAAAAACCAACAAAGACGATCACGTCGTAAGACGTGAGGCCGTGATTTAAATTGTCTGCACAGCCCTAGGAGAGACGACGCGACGTGGGAAAACTGAAGCGACGCAGTTGCACGGTGGTCGGTGTGATCATCTCATTTGCCTTTCTGCTCCTGCTGCTTGCTCTCCTGCCGCCACTTCTTTGGTTCACTTGGATTGCGCTCTCAGGCTATTTATCGCCGCGAACCGGCGAAACGGATTCCGTTACCTTGCTCTTAGTCGGTGTCATTCTCGCTTATGACATCGCGTGGCTTCTGCTCGCCTGGATTGCCATGCGCGCCTTCGGATACGTTGTGTCCCTGGCGCGCGCCAAAAACCCTGACCCGGTCTTGCGGCACCAACCGGACGTGGTCTCCCGAGGACTCTGGATCGTCATTCTATTGTCGATCTTTCTCAGCCTCGTGGCGATCTTCGTCGGTCGCACAGATGACGGCTCGATAGCGGTCCTGATGGTTCTTGCGGTTCCGGCAATTCTTGCCGGAGCGATAAAGATTTCCATCCACTGTGCCACGAGCCCGATAAACGGTCATCCTGTATGAGCTTGGATTCGCCTCGATGTACATGAACAGAATTGATAAAAGTGTTTCAAAAACTAGCGTTCGCCTTGAAGCGAAACTGCCAATTATTACCTAGATCCGATTCCAATCCTGCGACGTGAACTTTATGTCATTTGGACGATTCCCGTACTAATACCCTGCGCTACCCCAGCTAAAGATTTTCCTTTTCCTGT
Organism: Jiella marina; assembly: GCF_024359545.1. GTDB lineage: Bacteria > Pseudomonadota > Alphaproteobacteria > Rhizobiales > Rhizobiaceae > Jiella. The sequence goes on along the minus strand of NZ_JAKQZG010000003.1, from coordinate 20,644 downwards.
TCATTTCCCGTTCACATAGCGCTGTGTTATCAATGAATTGGCAATAAAGCCATAAATGAACCCTAGGGAAGTGAACATGAAAATTGTAAGATTCAAAATCGTAATTTTGGCTATTGCCGCTCTCTTTGGCACGGCTGGCATTGCTCAAGCTGGCTGCGACTTCTTCGAGCACAACGATCTGGGAGGCGCTGCCCTTGCCTTACAGGATGGCGAATGCGCCGTTCTTTCCGGTGATAGCTCAGCGGGCTGCGAGGGTTTGAATGTTCGGGTTGTTGACGGATGGAACGACAAGATTTCTTCGGTCCGCCTCAATCACAACTCGACTGCTATTCTCAAACAGCATGACAACGGCAGCGGCGCTGCGAAGACGGTTCAAGGTAATCGCGGTGTTGCGTCGTTGCCCGATTTTAATGATGAAGCCTCTGTAGTGCTTTGTCGCCAGTAAACGCCTAAATTATACGAGCCATGGTCGCCTCAAGTCATTTTTGAGGCGACTTCTCATTCTAGCGCTTAACATGGGCGGCTTGAAGCAGAAAGAATGTTATGTTCTACCGTATTATTGGTCTTCTCATTTCGGGACTTTTTGCCTCTGGACAGGCAGTTGCTGAAACGGCCGACTACGGGCAAATCGAGTTGACCGGATTGTCGCGGGACGTTTCCTGGCCGCTTAATCCAGCAGGCCCGGCCTATGCCATGATCTGCAATGTCAACGGACCCGATGGTTATCTGTCCATTCGCACGGCACCTGGTTCACAGCATGGCGAGGCACGGCGGCTGAAACGCTTGGCCATCGTTGAGATTGATACGCGCGAGCGACGTGGGCATTGGGTGCGGGTTTTGGATGCGCATCGCAGTTTCACGTCGGAAGGCCGAAAGCAGGACTTCAAGCATCTTCCTGTCACCGGCTGGGCTCATGACGGCTATCTCTGCTCATATGTCGACTATCCGCAGCCAGGGGCCTTCGACCACCCCGCCGAGCCTGACATGAATAGCTCTGCCGCGACTACGCCTGAAGAATATGCAATTGCGCAGGCCGCCACCCACAGCAGGCGTGCCCGATGCGAATGGGATAACGGTCTGGTCGATTTGCCAGAAACCTACCCTTGCACGTTCGTGCCGTTCGCCGGGAACGGCAGTTTCTCGGTCATTCGGGATGATACCTACGAACTCATGCTCACGATCGAGCAGCCAGGCATCGCCAATATCCAAGAATATGGTGATGGCCGTGCACTCGCAAATTACGGGCGTTTTTATCGGAGCGAGAGTGACCGCGCCTGCTGGATCAGCGAAACGAAAGAGGAAAAGCTCTGCGTGCGGTAAGGGAAGCCAAAGCTCTTTCGCGAGAAGCAGGACATCCATCTGAAACAGAATTGTCAATTCTGTTTCAGATGCCAGCCTGCTCAGGCTAGTTCATAGAATTCTGCGATGTCGGCCAAAGGCCCGAGTTCCACAAAAAACGTGGGAAGGTCTGTCGTTTCAGGCGGAGCCGTCCAGGTAAAGCGGTACTCGTTCTGATACAGATATCGCAGGTTCTTACTGTACATCGGCGTTAGCTGCTCGCGCGTGACTGTGTACGGATCGTAATAGGCGCATGGCCCGTGCCGTGACGCGAGGTCGGGTTTGGTCGCCTTGACCGCCGCGATGAATCGGGCGGTGAACGCCTCCATGTCCCGGATCATCAAGAGTGCCTCAGCCTCGAAATCGTAAAACATGCGGGCGTCGTACGAGAGGCCGCAGCACCAGACGTAAAAATTGGGGACCTGCATGTATCGAAAGAGCTGAAGCGGCGTGTGGGGGATCTCAACTTCGTTTCCAGCCGCGTCTTTTCCGTAGAGCCTCATCAGCAAATGCTCGTTCGGCGTAACGACCGTGTGTTCGAGCTCGTGATCGGCCTGCGCAGGGTTCAAGGACGGATCAAGGTAGCTGCTGGCTGCGGCGATCCGGAACGTGCCGCGCTCGAATGACGCCTTTATGTGGTCGCGCTTTCCGTACTTCGCGAACCCAGACGGCCCGCCCATGAAGGGTGAGGCCAACTTCGGCGGGACGTAGGAGCCTACGCCCGCATCCCGCAGGGCCTTCTCCTCAAATGTCGATGGTGTCGGCAGACCGCGTGATAGCTTCTCCAAGATAACGTGGTGCGCCAGCTTGAGAAGTTCGTGCCGGACATCTGACCGCCGCGGTTGCGTGACATTTCCATCTTTATCAGTAGACCAGAGGTTCGCCGAGATACCCTTAAGGCGCTGATCCAAAAACTCATCGGGCGCGTTTCGCAGATAGCGGTTCCGCTCGTATTCGCTGCGCCAAATGCTTTCAAAATCAGGCATAATGTTTCCTCGCGTCAGGCAGCGATCATAGCGCGTTTTCGCGTTATCAAATGAGTTTGGATCTGGTCGCTGGCTTTCCAACGACCTCAGATTTTCGAATGCTCGTTTTTGAAACACTTTCACTGTATTCTGTTTCAAAATCGAGCGACCGCTTTGCGGCGCTGACAACGACCTACGAGGGCCGCGATCGGCACGGCAGGTTTTCTGCTCGACCGCCCCAAAGCCGCCAGTCCGGTATCGGCCCATTATTTCCTATTTTATCTCTTGCAGGGATGCTTTTCTTAATGATTGCAGGTAGGTGAGCCGCTCTCTTCCAGATACTGAATTGCCATGCCCAGCAAATAGCAGAGAAATTCATCATCCTCGCCGATGTCCAGGGCAATGAGTTTTAAGGCATTGATATAGGGCCTACTGTCATTTTTTGGGAATATTTGCGGCTCATCTATTTCAATGATGGGGTTTTCCACGATTGCCTCCCGCATTTTCTGCTTTCTTTGGAACTCCCAGCGTGAGCGCGTAAATCGGCGACTGGGTCAGGGAATCCTCCAGACCGAGGCACTCTGCGACGAGGGAATGGTTGATGGCGGCGGTCGGGCAAGCTGAGAGACCGTGTTCGGTCGCGGCGAGCATGATGTTCTGGCCGATATGCCCTGCTTCGATCAGCACGACCCGGTAGGCATTCGCATCGTTGTATTTCCACATCGTGCGCTGCATGAAAGCGCAAAGCATGACCACGCAGGGCTTGTCGTCGGCCCACTCCTGCCCGCCAAGCAGGTCCGCAAATCCCGGCATGGCGTGACCGCCCATGGGCTTGAGCGAATGATCGAACGCCGAATAGTGGTAGATTCCTTCGGCCAGTCCCGTGACCGCCCGCGCATAGACGAAAGCTTCATAGGGGTTTCTGGCGCCGCCGGAGGGCGTCATTTTCAAAGGCAATTCGACGCCGACATTATTGGTCGTCGTGCCGACAATCCCAAGCCCGGCGTAAAGGCAGCGCGACAGGCTCTCGAGCGCGATCGGCACCGGCTCGCATTCGCGCACCGTGCGGCGCCGCGCCATCAGTGAGACCACGCTGTTTTCGTCGGTATGGCACGCCAGCCGGATCGTATCGTTAGCCATCGCATGGTGACGTCGATAGAGCTCGGGCAGCGGGGCGCTTGCTATTTGCTCGCGTTGGCGGGCCTCCCCTTCCGCAAGTGTCGTAGAGGGGCGGTTCTGAACGGTCCGATGGAAAACTGCCGCCGGAATGCCCCAGTGCCATTTGCTTAGGAAGTTTTCTTCGCGTTCCGCCAGGTCGCCGCCGCTTGAAAGAAGGGCCCCGACGGCAATCAAATCCTCGATTTGGGAGCGGAGATCGGCGGATGCTGGCGAACCAAGCATTTTTTGCACTGCCGCAAAACTCGTCCATTGATGAACCATAGATAAAAACGTCATCAGGTCGTGCGAGCATACAAAGGAGCAATCGATCAGATAGTTATATCCGATAAAATTCTCATCTTCCTGGTAGAAAATGACTGCCTTCGAGGCACGAATATACAGAGCTTGCTGGAGCATTTCTTGACAACCGAGAAGATGCTTTGCCGCCGGCTGGCGGCAAAGCAGGCAACGTCAGACCTTGTTGAAGTTCATTGCCGGTGTCGCAATCTTCGGGTTGTTGCTGATGCGCTTGACGCTGATGTTGAGAGCGGGCGCATTTTGATCGTTTTTCATCTACCTCTCCTTGCGATTTGATGTTGCTGACATCACGGCCGTGAGAGGAAAATAAACGCGATCGGCGGCGAGGTGACGAGACTCGGCTTCCGTCACGGCGCATCAAGATGATGCGGTTTGTGCGCCAGTGACGCGCCGATCGCGTCACTGCTGAGTCAGGCGAGAAGGTCTGTTCCAGCGTTCCGTTCGCCAGCAGGACGTGATTCAGCTCGAAGGCCGGATTTTGATAGAGATATCGAGGGGCTTCAGCATATGCGCCAGTTCATTGCCCTTCTCTGTCAACGTGTCGACGACAAACGACTCGATATCAGCGTCATCGATGTTGTAGGCGCGGCACTGCCGAAGCGCGGTGCGGAGCTTCATGCGTGGGCGGCAACGCGTGATGACAGCGGGGACCAGCAGCGAATCGCTTGTACCGAGGACCGTTCCGTGCCCGACCAGAACCGGAACCTGAGTGCTCGTCCATTCCATCGCCAACAAGGACGGCTCGCGATTGCCGAACGTGCTCATTGACATGAAATAGAGATAGCGTCGTCGGTCCAAGACGATGCCGATGTGATTCCCGCCATAGAGCGACCACCAGGTCCGCTCGCGCTCACCGAAACCCGTCAGCCGCCGAAAGACGGTCAAATTGCCTTTGATCTCGACGATCATAACGGAGCGGACAACGGTCTTGGGGTCCGGCGGATAGCCGAACGTCACGAAGTACAGCCCAGGCTCCAGAGAAGACGGGCGCTCATCTCCAATCAGCGACATAGCTTCATGCAGAATGCCCAGACGCTGGCGATCGGGTTGGTAGGACGATCCGATCGCATCATCCTGGAACAGCGCGGTGGGTTGGACGCCAAAATAGGCGGCGATCTTCGTGACGTTTCGCTCGCTAGGCAGCGCTTGGCCGGAAAGGTAGCGATTGAATTGCGCCCGATTGATGCCGATGGAACGACAGATGGCTGCGACGTTCTTCCCCCGGCATAGCAGGGACAGGTTTTCTGCAAGCAACTCACGCTGCGCCATCGGGCTCGCTCACATTCTCAGGCGAATAGTCAGGAACCGCTATCAGTATCGCGCTCAACGAGAATTTTCTCGCGTTCTGCGCGTTAATCCCCAGGCTTCCGGCGAAATATTGCTGCCTGCGCATGCATCGCGATCTCTCGCATTCCCGCCTCGTGCCGAACCTTTGCTTGGAGTGAAGCGCAATGGATCGGTTCTCCACCATACTCATTCGTCTTGATCTGGAGAAAGCCTTGTGCCCTGAAGTTGCCGAAGGCATACCAAACGTTGTCCTATTGACGGCGCTTCGTAGCGGCGAGGGTCGCGTGAGGGGGACGACTGTGTGGAGGGTTTCGTGTCCAAGTCCGCCAAGTCTCGCAATATCGTTGACGCCCGGGTGGGGCTGCGAGTGCGTTCGCGCCGGCAAATGCTGGGCATGAGCCAGACAGCCTTGGCCGAGCAATTGGGCGTCACCTTTCAGCAGGTGCAAAAATACGAGAAGGGGTCCAACCGGATCAGCTCCAGCCGACTGCAGCAAATAGCCGATGCCCTCGGCAAGCCGGTTTCGTTCTTCTTTGACCACCAACCGACCAGTGCCGAACAGGCTCTGCACGGAGATATCGCTGATCTAATGGCCTTCATGGGCTCTCGGGATGGTCTGCAATTGAATCGTGCCTTCGCCGCAATTACCGATCCTGCCGTTCGTCGAGCGGTGCGAGACCTGGTGGAGGCGCTTGCGAGGGATTCCGAGAGAGACCAAGGCAAGACCTGAAGCGAAGCCCATCGCTGAAGTCCGCACGAAAAAGATGAGGCTCCCCTCACGCAATCGCTTCGAAGATCAGCGCGGTTGCGGATTGGTACGCCTTCGCATGCCGAATCTAATCACTCGCCACAGAGTGAAGCGCGGCGGCGAAGCCGCCGCGCCGATTTTTCTGCCTACGGCGCTTTGCGGTATTCCGGCAGGATCGCCACCGGCTTGCCCTTCAATCCCTTTTCAACATGCGCGGCGATGATTTTCGCCGCAAACGTTTCTGGCGTCAGGCCGGGCACGGGCTCGGTATGGACGCCCATAAAGCTGCGATAGCCGGTCTGCGAGAGAAAGGGCTTGTCCCAATCGACGGCATGCGCCGCGAAATTCAGCCATGTGCAGAAGGACGCGCCGATCCCGAACAGCCCGCTCATTTCGATGCGAACGCGGATGCCGTGCGTCTCGATTATAAAGCTGCCCGTCTGACCCCAGAGCGGCACGGTGCCGTCCGCCGCCGCCGTCAGCCGTTCAAGAACGCAGCCGGGCGCGTCCGGCCCGGCGAGAATGCCGGGCTCGCCATTATTGAGCTTCTCTGCGAGACGGTGCGCCTCGCCGCGCAAGCGCAAGGCTTCCTCGATATCGGCGGCCAGCATCGCCGCATGGTGCGCGGTGAAGAGGTCGAGAAGATAGGGAACCGCTGCCTCCATGGAGCCGGGCAAATGCCCGGTCTCCTTTTCGAAAACGGCCTTGCGGTTTGTCTCGGCAGCTTCGGCGAGAAGATCGTCGAAGCCGAGTTGCGGGGCGGTGTGGATCGTCATGGCCACCCCCTTACGCCGCTGCCTGCTGCGGCACGGTATGGGCCTCGATGCCTTCGCCCGCCGCGCTGAACGCGTTGAGGTAATCAGCGGCTTTTTGCGCATGGGCGGCAGCGGTGAAGATCGCGCGGGGATCCTGCTTCAGCACGGTGAGCCAGTGGCCGATATAGGCGGCGTGATCCTCGCGCACTTCCGGGGTCAGTTTGAGATCGGCGCAGAGAAACGCCGCGCCAAGCTCGGCGACCAGCTCCTCGGCGGCATAGCCCGCATCGCCCCAGCGCTTCCGGCCCAGATCGCGGTCCAGCCGGTCCTTGTGCTTGGTCCAGTGTGTCGCTTCATGCGCGAGCGTGGCGTAGTAGCTTTCCGCATCCCGGAACGCCTCGAAAGGCGGCATCTGGATGTGATCAGTGCCGCCGCAATAGTGCGCGGAACTCCCGCCATGCCGGATATCGGCGCAGGTTGCGGCGAAGAACGCGTCCGCTTCGGCGTTCCGCTCGACCGGATCAAGCTGCGGCGGCGCCAGTTGATAGAAGCGCTCCGGCAGCCCCTCGACCTGCTCGGCATTGAAGACGGTGTAGCCCTTCATGAAAGGGATATCCCGCTCGGTCTCCTCGCCGCTTTTCTCGTCGGTTTCGGTCTTGGAAAAGGTGCTGGCATAGACCACCGGGCTGCCGCGCTCCCCTTTCCGGACATGCCCGCCAAGCTCCTGCGCCTGCTTGAAGGTCATCCAGATCGGCGCGGCAAAGCCCTTGGTGACGGCCTCCGACCACAGCATGATGACGTTGATGCCGCGATAGGCCTCCCCGTTCGCGCGCAAGGGACGGGTGATCCGCCTGGCGGCATGCTCGCCGCTCCACGGCTTCATCCACGGCCTGACGCCCTGTTCCAGCTCGGCAATGATGTGAGTGGTGATCTTCGAATAGATATCCTGTTTCATGGGTGATGCCTTTCGCCGTAAGGGGTTGATGTCCCGGCGCTAAGGCTTCTTCCCCCTCCGGGAGGGATCTTCCTTTCGCGCCTGAACCCCTGCCCAGCGGCGAGCGACCCGAAAAACCAAAAGCAAAGAGGCGCGCGTCAGCGCGGCCACATTCGGGGCGTTCGATGAAATTCCGGGGATGGGTCAACGGTCTTCTCGGGAGACCGTTAGGCGGGCTTGGCGAGGTAGGAGCCCTAGCCCCGCCTTACGGCGGAAGGCCGTTGACCCACAGCGAAGCGTCCCCGGATTTCATGTAAGCTGGAATGAGGGGTTCCCGGCGTGTGTAAACGCGCCCAAGACAGAAGCCGGGCTCCGTTCGGGCGGAGTCCGTCCATCTTCTCTTCCTGCCAGCGATCGTCACCCGGATGGGACGAAACCGCGTGCGCGGGTTCGGTGGAGACGGCCTGCCGCCGGAATAGAGCGCGGTGCCCCTATAGGGCAGGCAGCCAAATCACAATGGCATAGCCAGACCGTCACATTGCCATCGCGAGAAAACACTCTCCGCGATCATCGCATAAGGATTTTGCAGAACGAGTGGTTGACGCTTGGGCAACAAGTCGTTGAACTGGAAATCCGATCCTCAGGCTGCGGATGGTGACGGATGAAGCCGACGGCGAAACTGGATTACGCTTTCTTTCGTCTCTCGTTGATCTTGGCAGCATTGTTGTTGATCGCATCTTGGTATGCCCCGCGGCCTGCAGCATCTGCCGAGTTCGTGGTTCGACCCGACCTCGTCCCGCACGTCCTGTCCCTCAAACGGGTTTTCCCCGACCGTTTCCGCACCGGTCCTGGCGCTTTGGCCCGCGAAGAGGGCGGCGGGTTCGATAAACTCGATCTCTGGCCGCTTTCGAAGGGCCTCGGCGTCATCCGCCTGGAAGGTGAGATCACGGAAGGGGATGCCGAACGGCTCAAGGCGCTGATCGATTGGAATTCGCCGACCAAAGCGGACATTCAAGGCGAAGTCGTCATCTCTCTCAACAGCCCCGGCGGAAATTTTGCCGAAGCCTTTCGCCTGTCCGGGGTGCTCCACGAAATACTTGACGGAAATGCGGGCGGCATAGCCGGCATTGTGGTGCTGGCAGGAGACCGGTGCCTGTCGGCCTGTGCGATCCTGTTCACGGATGCCGCAGACACGGCGCATCGCGGAAACGAGATTCGCTATGTCGAAATGGGAGCGGAAGTCGGGTTTCACATGCCCTTCTTTGCCCCCGGCACGGCGTCGTCCGATATCGATAGGGAGGCCGTCCTAGAGCTTGGATATGATGTCGCGGCCGCGATGGTTTCCCTTTTGTCCGAGCAGGCAAACCCCTCGGAGCTGCTAGAGCGCGTTCTGCTTTATCGCGGGCCGGAATCTCTCTTCCGCCTGACAGGTCATCTTGAGACCTGGCGCATGGGCTTTGCGCCGGTCGCGCCGGCGGACAGGGTACGCCATATTGGTGCCGCCGGTCTCGACACGATTGCGATCGGGCGGCTGTGCAATCTTTCGCTGACGGCTGGTCCGGCCGAACTCGGAAGCTGGGAGGACGACTTTTGCGATTTTCAGCTTGGCGCAAATCCGTATGACCCGAAGGCGGCCCCGGGAGGCGTGCTTCTGAGTGAGCTGATGCAAAGCGGGGCCAAAGCCTTCAGCGCATCGTGCGAGGGTTTCACGTGCCAAGCCCAAGTCGGGGAGAATGACCGCATCGGTATCGCGGTCTGGCGCGGCGACGGCGCTTGCGGAACGACGAACGATCCTCGCCCGGCCTCCATGTGTCCGGCTTCCCCCGTCGCGGTCGATACGGTCAGCAATGGCCTTTTTGGCGAAGCGTATCTCTGCCGAGACGACAAGCTGCTGCCGGGCGCCTTCTCCGAAAAGCACCGCCCCGTGATCAAGCGCGACGTCAATATGCGTGACGCGCCCGGGCGCGACGGCCGCGTTCTCACCACGCTCCGTGCCCGAACCGGCGTGGAGGTTACCGGATGCCGTCTAACCCCGGACGATCAAGGGGTGTGGTATCAGGTACAAACAGCGCGTAATTCCGGCTGGGTCTCGGCCCGTTTCGTCGGGGGGCATGCCGAGCGTTTCCGCCATCGCGGCGAGACCTTCACGAATGATCTCTATCAGATGCGCCGCAAACGCTACGAGCCACGCTAAGGAAGCGACACTCGAGCGGCCCGCTTTTCCCTTGTTCATACCCACATTTGTGGGTATAATTATCCAAGAAGGGGCAGGTGCGACGATGGACCGGACGATGAAGAACACAAGCGATAAGGGCGACATGCTCAAAGTGCGCATGGACGCGGTGACGCTGTCCATGATGGACACCGCACGCGCCTATCTCAAGCTCGACAAGAGCAAGTTCATCCGGGAAAGCGTCCGTGAGAAGGCGGAATCAGTGATCGCCGAACACCAGAAGACGCGGTTTTCCGCCGAGGACTGGACGGCGTTCTTCGGCGCGCTCGACGCGCCCGAAGCGCCGACGCCGCGCATGACGAAGGCGGCTGCGAAATTCCGCGACATTCAAGGCTGATCCGGCAGGGGTAAGGTGGAGTTCGCCGCGCTCGATCCGAAGGGCCACGACCGCAAATCTTTCGATTGCGGCGTTCCGGCCCTGAATCAGTATCTCCAGCGCTACGCGAACCAGGACCTCAAACGCAGCCTGACGCGCATCTACGTCCTCGCCGACGGTCCCGCCATCATCGGCTATTACTCGATCAGTGCGCATTCCGTTCGCCGCGACAACCTGCCCGCCGATATCCAGGCCGGGCCGTACGAAGACATTCCGTTTCTTCTCCTCGGGCGTCTCGCCGTCGACCGGCGCTTTCAGGGTCAAAGCTACGGTGACGCGCTGATCGTCCATGCCTTCTACGCGACTCGTCAGGCGGCGACGCAGATCGGCATCCTCGGCATGATCGTCGAGGCCAAGGATGAAAAGGCGGCTGCATTCTATGAGGGGTTCGGCTTCCGCCGTCTCACCGGCACACCGCGCCGGCTTGTTCTGCCTATCACTGCAATGAAATTTCTCTAGATACTTCCAGTCTAAACCATCGCAACTTCGTATCAAACCGTCGACACGGCGTGCAATTAGCATTTTCAAGTAGGATATCATTCGATAGACTTCGTTTTGGGGGAAGCGCGATGCATCTACATTCCTATCGACTGCGCAATTTCAGGCGGCTATTGGACGTGCATGTCGAGCTTGCATCCGACATTTCCATTTTTGTCGGAGCGAACAACAGCGGCAAAACGTCTGCGACGCAGGCGATTCAGATGTTTCTCACGGGGGGTAAACATGCTTTCTCGTTGTACGATTTTAGCTCGCACGCTTGGCCGCTGCTTGATGAGATCGGCGAACGAGATGCCGAGGTCGCCGAGGCCGAGTTTCCAACCATCTCGCTCGATCTTTGGTTCGAGGTGGGAGCCGAAGACCTTTACCTCGTAATCCCCATTCTGCCTTCGACCGCTTGGGCCGGGACGCTTGTGGGCATCCGCGTCGAACTTGCGCCCAAAAACATTACCGAATTGATCCAGCGTTACCGCACCGCTCGCGACGATGGTCGGGCGAAAGCGGCGGCGCTGGTCGGCGGTGCAGGCGATTATGTGCCTTGGCCAAAATCGCTATCGGCTTACCTGCTTAAAGAACTGAGGCACGAGTATGAGCTGCGATACTACGTCCTTGACCACACGCAATTTGATGCGAAATTTCGGGCGGTGGAGGGGTATCATCCGCTGCCATTGGGCAATGAACCGGGCGGCAATGCTGTACTAAAATCGCTCATCAAGGTCGATTTTCTGAATGCGCAGCGGCACCTTGCGGACCCATCAACTGCATCTGGTGGCGGTCGTTCAGAAGATTTGTCGAAGCGTCTAAGCCGCTTCTATCAGCGTAATCTCGATCAGCGTCAAGACGACCACCAAGCGCTCAAAGCACTGTTCGAATCTGAAGTCGGCCTCGACAGGCATCTTGCCGAAGTTTTCAAGGACACGTTGGAGCGATTGCAGCATTTGGGTTATCCCGGCCTCAACAACCCGAGACTCGAAATCAAGTCGGCCCTGAACCCAGCCTCCATCATGACACAGGATGCACGCGTTCACTACATCGTAGGCGAAGCCGCCCAAACAGTAATGTTGCCCGACACGTACAATGGGCTGGGCTTCAAAAACCTGATCTATATGGTCGTTGAAGTGCTCGACCTTCAAGAGCGCTGGAAAGCCGAAGAGGAGAATCGCGCGCCTCTACATCTTATTTTCATCGAAGAACCGGAAGCACACCTCCACGCGCAGCTCCAGCAGGTGTTCATTCGCAACATTCTCGACTTGTTGGTCATTCCGGGCGAGGCCGGTGGATCGTTCGCCACACAAGCAGTCATTACCACGCACTCGCCGCACATCCTGTACGAACGCGGCTTTCAGCCGATCCGCTACTTTCGGCGCGATTTGGTCGGAAACGATCAAACTACTGAAGTGCTTAATCTCTCCGCGTTCTATGCGCAGGAAACGGAACACCGCGATTTTCTGCAGCGATATTTGAAACTCACCCACTGCGATTTGTTCTTCTCTGACGCCGCTGTGCTCGTGGAGGGCAATGTCGAGCGGTTGCTGCTCCCGATCATGATATCAAAGGTGGCGACATCGTTGCGATCCTCCTGCATATGCATTCTGGAGGTCGGCGGTGCCTTCGGCCACAAATTCAAATCGCTGATTGAATTCCTCGGGATCGTCACGCTGATTATCACCGACGTGGACAGCGTAACCTTGTTGCCTCCTAATCATGACGGCGATGATGACGACGATGACGAGCTTGAAATCGAAGTCGAAGGCCTTGATATGAACGCCGCCAACCACGTCGATGGACTACTCGGTGGCGATGGTCCGGCCGCACAAGCTGGCGATGCCGCCGATCCTGCCCCCGCCCGTCGTTACGGCAAAAAATGCCTGCCCGGTGTAGCCGGGGCAGTCACCTCCAACCAGACCCTCGTAAAATGGCTTCCGGCCAAGCTATTGATCGACGAGCTTTTCGCCGCGACGGAGCAGGAGAAAGAAACTGCGGCGGATGTCACGCCCCGTGTCCGCGTGACGTATCAGACGCCCGTTCCAGTCGAATGGAATGGCCAGAACGTGGAGCTGGCTGGTCGGACTTTGGAAGAAGCCTTCGGGCTGGAAAACGCCGAATGGTGCCAAAGCGCGGAGCAGAGGAAACTGGGTCTACGCTTACGTGGTGCAGTTGCGGACCCGACGGCGTTGGCAGCGGGACTTCACAAAAGGGTCAGCGGCGACAAGTTCGATAAGACAAAGTTCGCGCTTGGAGTGCTTACGGCCCGACCGGAAGAGTGGCAAGTTCCGACCTACATCCGTGACGGTCTGGTTTGGCTTAAAGCACATGTCGATCTCGAAATTGAGGTCGAACTGGAAGGCGGTGTGGTCGGTGAATAGCCGTGCGCAACAGCCTGACACACAAGCCGATGTAGATCTTCGGCAGTGCTTGGAAGCTCAGCCGCCGACCAGTTTTAACATGGTTGCCGGGGCAGGTTCGGGCAAAACCACTTCGCTGATCAAGGGGCTCGCCTCGATCCTTGCCATCCACGGCGAGCGTTTGCGGCTACGCAGGCAACGCGTGGCCTGCATAACCTATACAGAGATCGCCGCCGGAGAGATTTGGGCGGACGTAGGACAGAATCCTCTCGTCCACGTTTCCACGATTCATAGTTTCCTTTGGTCGATTGCACGCGGCTTCCAACAAGATATTGCCAGTTGGGTTGCAAACCGGATCGACGAACGGATCGGAGAGTTGCAGCACGATGCCGCCAATTTTGGCCCACGCGTTCAGCAGAAAACGCGAGACAAGAACGCCCTTGATATCACGCGCTACGAGCAGCAGCGTGAGGCTATCAGGCAAGTTGGTAGCTTCACTTATGGAACCGGAAGCGATTACGCCAAAGGTATCCTTGGCCACGATGACATCATCAAGATGGCTTCGCAGTTGATGATTCAACGTCCGCTTTTCCGAACTCTTGTCGCACAACAATTTCCTTTCGTTTTCGTGGATGAGAGCCAAGATACCTTCCCCATCATCGTCGATGCGTTGATGGCGATCCAGCAGCAGGAGCAGGCCCGCTTCTGTCTTGGGTTCTTCGGCGACCCGATGCAGCGCATCTATCCCACCGGCATTGGCACAATTCCCAAACCCGGCGATTGGCGAGCGATCCCCAAGCCGGAAAATTTCCGTTCGCCCACCTCGGTATTGAACCTTGCAAACGCCATCCGGCGTGACGGTGACGATCTGGTTCAGATCGGTGGCCGAAGAGAAAAAAATGGTGAGCAGGAAGTGCCGGTGGTCGGAACGACGCGATTATTTGTCTTGCCGGCTGATGGTCATCGCGACGAACGCGTGGCGCAGGTTCGGGCGTGGATTGCGAACGCGAACGATGACGAGTTGTGGCTGCCCGCCGCCGAGAATGACCCGGTTAAAATGCTGGTGATCGTGCATCGCATGGCGGCGAAGCGATTGGGATTCGGCGACTTGTATGCGGCGCTCAACGATAACGCGCCTGAGGCTTTCAAGAATGGTTTTCTGGATGCGACCGCGTGGCCGCTGCGCCCGCTGGTGTTTTTTCTCCTACCGCTTGCCGAGGCCGTTCGGGACGGGCGAGATTTTGACACGATGCGGCTGCTTCGACTCCATTCACCGTTGCTAGCTAAGGCCAACCTTCATGGCGTGAACGTCGCTGAGCGGCTCAATCAACTTCATGCGGTGAGCAATCAGGTCGGTGGGCTGATGGGGCCTCAGTCGCAGGCGACCATCCGGGACGTGCTGACGCTTGCCAAGAAAAGTCGCTTGGTGGAGCTCGACCCCCGCCTGTCCGCGTACCTGGAGGATTTTGCCGTAAACGAGGCTCAGGCCGATGATGACGTAGACGAGAAAGGCCCTTCGAGCGAGATCAATTCAATGACCGCATTCCTAGCCTGTCCGGCCAATCAGCTCCGACCATATCAGGCCTACGTCAACGAGCAATCGCCTTTCTCCACCCAGCAAGGCGTTAAAGGGGCCGAATTTGATCGGGTACTTGTTGTACTCGACGACGAAGAAGCCACGCACTTTCAATTCTCCTACGAGAAATACCTCGGGCTCAAAGAGCTTTCTGCGCGGGACAAAAAGACTTTGCAGGAAGGTGGCGAAACCAGCGTGGAGCGGACGCGACGGCTCTTCTACGTTTGCTGCACGCGCGCTCGGCAGGACCTAGTGGTTGTGCTTTTTGTGGCCGATCCAGCAGCGGCGATAGTTCATATTCGCGGTCTTGGGCTCTTCCCAGAAGCAGATATCCTCTCGCAGGATATGCTCGCCTGAGCGAAACTCGTGGCATGAAGAAAACCATACCCCTAGTGGTAACCGTGCTACATACTACCGGTCCTTCATACCGTAAGGTTAGCGCGTAATCGCGGCTTGGCCGCAAGCCGCTATGAGGTCTGCGGATGTTCCGCTTCGTTGTAAAACCGATATTTGCACTGATAGCCACCGTAATGGTTTCAAGCTGCGCGATCCGACCGTTACCTGATCCGGTAACGCGCACAGACACGTACAATATATCACAACACATTCGTTGCGAGTCGTATTACGCTTTGCGGAATTTTGTGACTGAGCTCATTCGCGTGCGTCATCCAGAAATCGCGAGAATGATTGCAACGGATCAGCTAAACTTCAAAAATCTCGATTACGATAAGCTCGACAACGAAACGCGGCGCGTGATTGAACGGTACGATCAGGCGCTCATTGCCTATTCATTCCGATTCGAAATTACAGAGTTCAACAATCTCAACGGCGAATTGGATATTTTACACAACCTGACAAATGGAATTTTCGGCCTAACGGCCAGTGCGAACAGTGATCATGAGCGACAAAATACAAGAAGCTTCCGCGTTATCGACGAATGGAAATCACTTCTTACAATATTTGATCACGAAATTTGCGAGCAATTGGATCGCCCACAGACCGAGAACTTCGCTTACCCAATTGCTGGAACGATCGGAATGGCGGAGCAGATACGACTGTTTTATGATATGACGCAGTCAGGAAATCTTGTTGGGGCGGAAACGATTAATCCGAGTATATCGGATACTATTGTATTTACAACGAGACTCGGCAGCTCGCTTACACCTCGTATTGAGTTGGTACCGCTTAGTGAGCTCGCAAAGATAACGAAAGCGAGTCTCAAAGGTGAGGTAAAAAGGTGGGATATACATCAAGTTATCGTAAATATCTCTCTTCCCGATGAAGGCAACAAGCGTGAGCCGACTGTTGCCGAGCTTCGCGCAATACGGGAATTGAACCGGCAGGAAGAGCTGCAATTTGACAATGACCTTGCGCGCGAGATCGCACGCGAGCTGCGATGAATACATTTCAAAACTAGGAGGAGCGCATATGGCAATTGAAGAAAAACCGGAAGACGATCTGATCGCTTTCTCACCGGAGCTCGTGCTCGCGATCGCAAAGCACGTATTGGAAGCTGGTCGTGAAGCCGAATTTCTGTCGCAAATGCCGTCTGAGTCGTCGAGGGTTTGGATTACTCCCGAAATGGCGAAATTCACGAAGACATTCCTTCCTGGTAACGACCGGGAAAAGGTACGGAATTTCAGTCTTCGAACCGTGGACGGCAATAGGTGTCCTTGCTGATCTTCGTCCAGCTTCAAAAGCTCGGTGTCATTTGCGAAAATGGCTGGTCAGCCATTGAAGAGTTACGACTTGAACCAAACGCTAATCCTCAGGAGGGATGCAACGGGAGGCTCGGCCTCCCTTGCCAAGGTGGTGGGGGTCCGCCCCCACACATCTTGCGCGCTCGCTCGCGGCGGCATTCCCTGGCGCCTGCTCCCGAAAGACCTTCCACCCAAGAGCACTGTGTTCGATCATTTCAGCCGCTGGCGTGACGAAGGCGTATTCGCCGGCATCAATCATCACTTGGAGATGGCCGACCGCGAGCAGGTGGGCCATTACGCTTCACCACTTGCTGCGGTGATTGATAGCCCGAGCGTCAAAACCACCGAAGCGGCGGGCCGCGAGGTTATGACGCCGGCGAGAAAGTCAAAGGACGCAAACGCCAAGCGATGGTGGATACGGATGGCCGAGCCCTCGTTATTGATGCCCAGCCTGCCGTCGGTCAGGATCGCGACGGGGCCGTTCCGGTCCTCAAAGTCTCCCGGAAATCCTATCCGTTCGTGAGAAAGCCTTTGTCGACACGGCCTATTCTGGCGAGCAACCGAAAATGGGAGCTATGGTCGAATTTGGGTGACGGGGCCGTTCAGGCGGCGCGATGATTGGCATCCGGGTTGACCGCGATGCCGTCGGTGAATGTGACGCCGGCGATGACCATCGGCAAGCGGTTTTCGCCCTTCAGCCTGCGCCAGGTCGACTTTGCCGTTCATCCCCGACGCCAGGTCATGGAACGCTTTTTCGGATGGATCAGTCGGAATCGACGGCTCTGGAAAAATGCTGAGGCCACCATCGCTTCTGCGAGAGCCTTCCTCTACGCCGCCTCCGTCATGAACGTTTCCCGAAGGACTCTAAGAGGTGTCCAGCTCAGTCATATAGCGCCGGACCTATATCCTACGTCCGGCGCGAAATTCTAGGTCAAACGGATTAGTTCAGGATGTCGAAAAATCGCTCGAAACTAATTCTTACTCTCTTCTCCCGGACGAATTCTAAAATAGCCTTGATACCTGCGCGTCTCTATTAGAAGATCTGCAGCAACTTGTTCATGTCGTGGCATTGTGATCTGACCGTTGGAAAAGATTTTAAACTCAGACCTGAATAGGGCGTCGCCGTTAAGCACAAAGGCGGATACTGAGTAGAGCTCGGCCGATTGCCGATCATTAAAGTAGCGAGTCAAAGACGGCGCAGATAGAGCAATTTCGCTCTCGTGGAATTCTGCGAGCGCCGCATCGTCCACAAACGGTAGGTCATCAGTCGACGATACGATTACGAAAGGCCCATTCTCGTTGCGATTCATTTGGCAATAGAGCTTCAAATAATTAACAATTTCTTCGTGTAAATTTAGGTTCAACGCAAAAGGGTTCAGCACAAGAAGTCGCTTTGTTCCGTTGCCCAATAAAACGGCCCCGTTAACCGACACGAGCGCACTTAGGAACTTCGCCTTATCTGAGCGTACGTCAGAAAGCTGGACGTCGATCAAATCAAACGCTGGATAGAATAAAAGTTTTACTTTGCGCAATGCGGTGATGCGCATTCCATAAAACAAATAGCGGTCCCCCTCCAACGCTGCGGCGCGAGCGATTTTCCGCGCGATTTCGTTGGCCTCATCGACTGAGACGCGCAGCCATTCTTCGGAGAACGGTGGACTATCAAGCCATTTAACTTGGGAGGGAATATCTACTACAGGTATGTGTGACGGCTGAATATTCATTGCATTGATAGCGGCGTTATGCACGACAGCTGAAAGAGTGGCCAAAATCCAACGCCCTTTCGGTGGAATAAAGTTCTCCTCAAGAATGGCCCTGCGGAACCACTCTACGGCCCGCGCCGCGTCTCGCTCGACTCCTATGCCATTCAAATACAAGCCGCCCATCGCATCCATAGCTGCCGCGTATCTCTTGTCAGCCGCTCGGCCGAACCATTTCACGGCCTGCATTAGGTCTCTCTCGACGACACCTCTGCCATACATGTAATACATGCCCAGCTTCCACATAGCGTGGCCGTCGCCCTTGTACGCTGCGCTGCGGTACCATCTTAAGGCCTCAGCCGGGTCCTCCTCTACGCATATGCCAGCCTCGTAATGGGAAGCCAGTGACAGCATAGCCCGGGGGTCGGCCATTTCGGCCGCCCGTCTGTACCATTCTACGGCCTTAGCTGGGTCCTTGGTGACACCGTCGCCAAACTCATAGCAAGATCCAAGTATACGCATACATTCTGCCGAATTGAATTTTATGCCCTCGGCTAAAAATTCGATGGCACGCTCTTGATCCGGCCTAACACCAATGCCGTTTCTGTAGAAGTGATGCATCAACGGAAAGGAATCGATATGTTTAAGCTCATATGCCTTATTTGCTTGTGAAAACGCTTTATCATTGTTTTTGATTGCGCCAGTACCATTACAGTAATTTATGCTGACATTAATCATAGCATCA
Source organism: Jiella marina (assembly GCF_024359545.1). Classification (GTDB taxonomy): domain Bacteria; phylum Pseudomonadota; class Alphaproteobacteria; order Rhizobiales; family Rhizobiaceae; genus Jiella. The sequence continues at coordinate 1,968 of NZ_JAKQZG010000003.1, read as the reverse complement.
GTTAAACCTGCCTCTGCAGCGCGCAGAGTCCAGTCAAAGGACTGTTCGTCTGATTTTTCAACTGTATATCCTTTGTCATAAAAAATGCCCAATAGAAACATCGCCGGCGGAAAATCGGAACTTGCGGACGAAGCGAGAATGCTGAGAAGATTTTGAGGCGGGTTATCAATGTTAGACAAACAAAGAGTATGGAGAATACGAATCGCAGTGATACGATGTTCTGGACCTGCGGTCTCATGGGTTGGTACGTAGTCGAATAGAGCATGTGCCGCCTCATAACCCGGAAAGTCTTGCGCTATTCTTTGCAGGAACCCTGCCGTCGCGCTTGAATCAAGCGCCCATGCCTTCTCCATAAGTGCAGGAATTTGGTGAGCCTGTTTGTCGAGGACGGATAGTACGAACCACTCTCCTAGTAGGTCGGGAAAGAGGCCTGGAACGATTGAACCCGGCCCTTGTGCACCAGTCGCCATAGGACCGCCGACTAGTATCAGCGCCGCTTGAACATCCTCGTCAGACAGCTCTGTCCAGCCGCCGAAAGTCTGCAACTTGAACCGGCTCACCGATCTTAGGATGGTCGCTAGAGTGGCAATGTGGATTGATGGCTTGTTTTCCGAAAGGGGAGGTGCTGACTCGCCAAATTTCCGCTTCCAACGGCGCTCGCGTTCGGCCGTCAGAACATAATTCAGCAAGTCCTCGCGTTCCCATGCAGCGCTGTAGTTATCCCCAGCTAAAGCGATACCGACAAAATAAGCATAGAGCGGTCTCCCCGCACCGTCGAAACGCTTGATCGTAGATAAGATGAAGTCGCTCGAATAATATGTCTCACCGTCCCGAGATCGCCTGCGAACAACATCCTCGGCTATCGCGACTAAATCGGTGTCTTCCAGCGAGTTCAGTTCGACGATTCCGTCATCACCAAATATGATGGGCTTCTTCGTCAAGGCGACCGACTTGTCGACCGATTTCGCATCGGTGACTAGTTCATCGAACCATGCGGCGGTCTCGTGCTCGGACAACTGAAACACGGGTTCGACCGCGATGCGTTCGTCGCCTGAGATGCTGACGCTCTGTTTGGAGACTTTGCGAATTCCGCCGCGATCGCGCCGCTGGCGCTCCAGGATGATGAGGCGGACATTATGGCGGAACTTTCCCGATCGCGCGATCAGGTGGGCCATCATCTGACCGACTGGTTTGTCCCGTTCGATGACATAGTCGACGACAATCAGGATCGGTCTGACCGGAGTCCAGTCTGCCCAATGCTCCTTGAACGCCAGGAGGTCCTCGGCGTCCATGAAGCCCGCCTTATAGCCGAGTTCGTCGCGAGCCTCTAAGATGAGGTCCCAGGCCATCCGACTCTTGCCTTGCCCGGCGGCACCGGCCAGTTGTAGCCATTGAAAGCCAGCCTCGCCGCCCAGAAAGGCCCTCAACTGCGCGACTTGTTCGGAGCGTCCACGGAAGGCGATCTTATCGTCGCCGTCGTACCCGTAGTTATAGAATTCCGACCGGTATTCGGCGTCGCTCAGCGTTGGTTCAAGATCGACGCGTTCGAATATCGGTGTCTTAAATCTGTCCAGGTAGCTTTCACCGAATATGACGTCGTCAATTTTTTTGGCGTAATCAGGATGATCCAGGTCGTAGTGTAATCGGTAGTGGATACCGAGAGCGTCTTTGAAACTGGCACCCTTGGTAGCCATGCCGTTGATCTTTTCTGCGTCGTATTGTCCTAAGGAAGTAAAGTAATCACCGTATATGGACTTTGCTTTTTTGACAAAATTTTCCCATTTTTCATCTATTGTCCCAACATATTTTAGAAAATGATCATCTCTATAGGCTTTTGCCTGAACACCAACCGTTTCGACATACAATGATCTAAGCTTAGCATCTACACTTTCATCGATTATTTCGTTGATTTTGTTACGGAATTTCTCAAACGTCACAATTATTTTGACGTGGTCGGCTTCATCGGCA
>NZ_JAKQZG010000029.1 GCF_024359545.1 Jiella marina | reverse complement strand
GCTCGGGGGTGAGGCAGGGCGTGAGGCGCTCGACGCTGCCGTCACGGCTTACAAGGGGGCGCTGCGGGTCCGCACCGAAGCGGACATGCCGAGCGATTGGGCGATAACCCAGAACAATCTCGGCAACGCCTATCAGAGCCTTGGCGATCGGCTCGGGGGTGAGGCAGGACGCGAGGCGCTCGACGCCGCCGTCACGGCCTACAAGGCGGCGCTGCGAGTCTTCACCGAAGCGGACATGTCGAGCGCTTGGGCGACGACCCAGAACAATCTTGAGATTGCTTTGGCTAAGAGGGCCGCTCATCTGAAACAGAATTCGCAATTCTGTTTCACCCTGCCCGAATCAATAAAAGACGGTTTCTAGTTTTCTATTCCAAAAACTGCGAAGCCAGTTCAGTCGGTGATTTAATAATAATTTGAAATTTATCTAACAACTTTGTTGCTACATCTAAAATATCTCGATCTTCCGTAACAAATATATCTCTCCTATTTAGGATATGGTGCATAAGCTGTTTGCAATCTAGTCTATTATTCCATCCTACGATTTCTACAATTTCTAAAAATAGTTTATTATGCTCTTCACTGTAGAAGTAACTATGCGGTATTTCCTCAGAGCCATCTCCAAACCCGCTAAATCCCTCTTTGCATTTGCATTCTTTATCATCACATTGAAAGCCAAACGGTAAAGAATTTCGCGCCTTAATTTTAGAACCAGTTTCTTTAATCTCCATGTCGCTTACATAAATCTTGATATACCCAGCCTTCTCCAATTTCCGCAATATTTTCTGGTTAGCTCCTACATCCTTTGTTACCGTCAATGCTTGTTTCGCGTTCATTCTGAAATGATCCTTCGCCCATTTCTATAATGACTATTACCACTTGCTGCTTTGCAGCAATTTGGCTAGTTTTTCATATTGCTGACAACACAAGATATAGAGGTGCAGCATGGCAAGGCGGGCATTCGCCGTTCATCGCTATTTGTCCCATGGTGTCGATCTCGTCGGCCGTGACGTCGCCATGGTCGAACATGGGCGACGCGGGACCGTTCTTCGTGTTGAGACAGAAGAAGTTGATTTAAGCGATTTGATCTCCCCCGGCTGCATCATTGAAATGAATACAGCTATTGTCCGAGAAACGACAAAAGTCGGGCCTCTATATTACGAATTAAACGATAGTGACCGCGTGATGCTGCGCTGTTCGGATGAGGATTTGCAGGATGCACACCGGGCTTATCTCGACGGACTCGCGTCCATGGTCATGAGCGAAGAAACTCCATTCTAAGGAAATAGAAAGCGGTAAGATGGCATCTCTTAGCCAAACTTTTCTAATGAGAATTGGAACCCTCAGCGGACATAGTTCAAAAAATAACAATATCCCGATTAATAAATATAATGATATTATTGATATCATCAATAAAATTTCTGACAAAAATGCTAATCATAATAATATCGTGATATTAGCTGGATATGCTGGCGTTTTTTCGATTTGGTCATTTAATAAAACACACATTTCTGATCTGTATTCATTTATAATTTCGACATTCCTTATTATATCAGTAATATCTTTTATATTCTTTAACTTGTATCAAATGATTAAAATATCAAATTTTTCTTTGAAAATAGATGGATTTTTCTTATCAGCGTCATCAGGTGATGCTTCAATTGATGAAATTCAAATGGCAGAAATTATGAGAGATTATAATATAACACAAATTTCTATTAGAAAAACTTGGAAATGGTGTTTATATACTTCGGTATTATTCGCGTCTTTTTCCACATCTTTACTTTTGTTTTGTTTCTTCTGGCAATTCTACACTAGAATATTCATTTTAGATTCTATGTGATGTCCGGCTCGTGCCTTGTGAGGATACGCGCCCCGTGCCGCAAAATTAGCACACGGCCGGGGCGGTGCCGTTTCGCCAGCTCGAACACCTCGAACGCAAGCCGTAGCTCGGCCGTGCTGGCGATCCTTGGCGCGTCCATGTCCCCGGCCTGCGGGACATACTCGATCAGAAAGGCCAGCTCGTCATAAATCGATACCGGAATCCGGGGGCGGTTCATCGCTGCCCCGGCAGATCGAAAAACGCCGGGTTGGCGTGGCGGCTCGCCAGCTTGGCCGCAAGCTGCTCGACCTTCACGCGCCGTTCTTCGGGAAACGGCAGGTCGAGCGCCCGCCGTATTTGCCCCGTGATGGCCGTTTCGCCTGTCCGGCTGTCAAGATAGGCAAGCGCCTCTTGGAAAGGCTCGTCGGCCCGCAAATCCTCGTCCTCGGCGCATTTCGCGCCGTCGATCAGGACGGCTAAAGCTGTCTTGATCCCCTCGGCCCGCGCCAGCTCGTGCCCATACCCGCAAAAGGCCATGTCCTTAGCCCTTCTCCGCGCTTCATCCTCGACCTCGAACATGAGAACAAAAATAGAACAAAACGCGAGGCCTGCCAAGCGGAATCATCGGCCGTTGTCGGTCTCGTCCTGCACGGCGATGTAGCGGCGACCGCCGATCTCATAGACCAAAGCACCCTTAAGGCTGCCGATCACGTGCGAAAACACCTCCTCGATGGGGCGTCCCTCGGCATCGTCCGGAATCTCGACCTGCTGGCCGTTTTTTAGGGTGATGACGCGGCGATGTAGCCGGGTGACGTTGTCGTCGGTCACGGCCTACCCCAACACCGGCGCGACGGTTCTGCGGGTAAGCTGCACCTCAAACGCCGCGCCTTCGTCTTGCGCCAGATGGGTGATGATATCGAGGAGATTGACGGCGGTCGGGCGGCCGTCCGGCCCTAACATCCGCATGAGACTTTTCGGGCTCTTGCCCGTGCGCCGACCAAGTTCCTCGAACCCGATGCTGGCGTTCACGTGGGCGCGTAAAAGGGCGCGGCCTTCGTCAATCTCGCCGTTCAAGAGCGAGTTGGCCGCATCTTCGAGAAGATGGCGGGCAAATTCGGGTTTGCGTTCGGCAATGGCCTTGAGGGCGTCGCTATAGGGTCTGATCGGCATGGTCTTAGTCCTCCTGTTTCTGGGTCTTCTTCTCCGCTTTGTAGGCCGCCCATAGGGAACGCGCCCGTTTGATATCCTGATCCTGCTGGCGCTTCGTGCCGCCGCAAAGCAGGATGATAAGCCGGTCGCCCTCCTGCCCGAGATAAACGCGGTATCCGGGGCCGTGTGAAACCCGCAGCTCGTACAAGCCGCCGCGCAAGCTTTTCAGCTTGCCGGTGTTGCCCGCTTCGAGATGATCGAGGGCCAAAATCACGCGCTTGGACGCCTGCCGATCCAGCTCCTCCAGCCAATCGGTGATTTGCGAATGGCCGTTTTCGTCGGTGTAATAAACCAGCTCAGTCATGCAGAACGGTAACATATATGTTACTATGAGGCAATAGGTACGTATTCCTTATAAAACGCGCCACAAGCACCTCTGAAGACAATTGCGGCTTCTCGGCTGTCCCCGAATTCAGGGACTTTTCGCCATCTTGTC
>NZ_JAKQZG010000028.1 GCF_024359545.1 Jiella marina | reverse complement strand
CGTGTTCTTTGACATAGTTGGTATGGAGACGAGAAAGAGAAGCGTGGGCGGCGCGGGTTTTGCGGGCTTGCCTGGCCGGTATCCTTTCCGGTTTGGGTAAGTTTGTAAGAGACGACCTGGTTGTCACTTATGTTTCTCTTTTGAGATGAGAGGTCTCGTTCTTTGTTTGCCGAGATGGCCTGTAAGGGTTGTTTTGGCGTGAGGATGAGGCATGGCGTTCTGGCCGGCTGTTTCGCAGGATTGCGGATCGGCCTTTTGCGGTTCCGGTTTCGGCTGGTTTCGTGGGCTTGGATGCTGAAGTACTCTCGTCGATGCTTTGAGACAGTGACAGCTGGGACAACTCTTTATCAAACCTGAGAGTTTGATCCTGGCTCAGAACGAACGCTGGCGGCAGGCTTAACACATGCAAGTCGAACGATACAGTGGCAGACGGGTGAGTAACGCGTGGGAATCTACCCTTTCCTGCGGAATAGCTCCGGGAAACTGGAATTAATACCGCATACGCCCTCCGGGGGAAAGATTTATCGGGGAAGGATGAGCCCGCGTTGGATTAGCTAGTTGGTGGGGTAAAGGCCTACCAAGGCGACGATCCATAGCTGGTCTAAGAGGATGATCAGCCACATTGGGACTGAGACACGGCCCAAACTCCTACGGGAGGCAGCAGTGGGGAATATTGGACAATGGGCGCAAGCCTGATCCAGCCATGCCGCGTGAGTGATGAAGGCCCTAGGGTTGTAAAGCTCTTTCAGTGGGGACGATAATGACGGTACCCACAGAAGAAGCCCCGGCTAACTTCGTGCCAGCAGCCGCGGTAATACGAAGGGGGCTAGCGTTGTTCGGAATTACTGGGCGTAAAGCGCACGTAGGCGGACATTTAAGTCAGGGGTGAAATCCCGGGGCTCAACCCCGGAACTGCCTCTGATACTGGATGTCTCGAGTGTGGTAGAGGTAAGTGGAATTGCGAGTGTAGAGGTGAAATTCGTAGATATTCGCAGGAACACCAGTGGCGAAGGCGGCTTACTGGACCACAACTGACGCTGAGGTGCGAAAGCGTGGGGAGCAAACAGGATTAGATACCCTGGTAGTCCACGCCGTAAACGATGGAAGCTAGCCGTTGGAGGATTTATCCTTCGGTGGCGCAGTTAACGCATTAAGCTTCCCGCCTGGGGAGTACGGTCGCAAGATTAAAACTCAAAGGAATTGACGGGGGCCCGCACAAGCGGTGGAGCATGTGGTTTAATTCGAAGCAACGCGCAGAACCTTACCAGCTCTTGACATGCCACGACGGTTCCCGGAGACGGGTTCCTCCCTTTGGGCGTGGACACAGGTGCTGCATGGCTGTCGTCAGCTCGTGTCGTGAGATGTTGGGTTAAGTCCCGCAACGAGCGCAACCCTCGCCCTTAGTTGCCAGCATTCAGTTGGGCACTCTAAGGGGACTGCCGGTGATAAGCCGAGAGGAAGGTGGGGATGACGTCAAGTCCTCATGGCCCTTACGGGCTGGGCTACACACGTGCTACAATGGCGGTGACAGTGGGCAGCCAACCAGCGATGGTGAGCTAATCCCAAAAAGCCGTCTCAGTTCGGATTGCACTCTGCAACTCGGGTGCATGAAGTTGGAATCGCTAGTAATCGTGGATCAGCATGCCACGGTGAATACGTTCCCGGGCCTTGTACACACCGCCCGTCACACCATGGGAGTTGGTTCTACCCGAAGGTGGTGCGCTAACCGCAAGGAGGCAGCCAACCACGGTAGGGTCAGCGACTGGGGTGAAGTCGTAACAAGGTAGCCGTAGGGGAACCTGCGGCTGGATCACCTCCTTTCTAAGGACGATCCTTCACGGCGTTCGGTCCATCAGATCCTCGGATCTGGTCCACCGGACTTCCCGTATCGGATTGTTTTAGAACAAAGGTGCCGATAGTCAGTCGGTGCCGCTGAAATACGAAGCGCTCACGAAGCCGCTCTTCGGAACGGCCTACGGCGTGAAGGGCAAAGCCCCGCCGCCTTCGTTTCTCTTTCTCGTCTGGATGATGAATATCTGCCGAGCCAATTGTGCAGGATGTCATATTGCCTTCATGGGCGATTGGCATTTGCAGGCCGAACGGCCGTCACCGCTTTTGCGGTGCGCCCGCGCAGCCGATCGCGAAAGCGATCTGGCGTGAGCGAAAAGGCTTGGGCCCGTAGCTCAGTTGGTTAGAGCGCACCCCTGATAAGGGTGAGGTCGGTAGTTCGAATCTACCCGGGCCCACCATTCGACATGCACGGTTTGTGCGAGTTGGCGAATGGGTTGCGGTCGAATGGTTGTTTGTCGTGTCCTCACGGCCGAGCGCAGGCTTTGCCTGCTGGCTTCCGGACGGGGCGGCGAGCGATCGCCGACGACCGGTCGGTCTACGGGTGGTTCGTTCTGAACTGTCGGCAGTTAAGTGTAAGTTATCGGGGCCTTAGCTCAGCTGGGAGAGCATCTGCTTTGCAAGCAGAGGGTCATCGGTTCGATCCCGATAGGCTCCACCATCATCATCCAAAAGACGGGAAACAAAAAGTTTGCCGCATGGCCCATCGGGGCTCTGCGGCCTGTTCTCCTACCATCGTGAAGAGGAAGACGGATCTCGAAGGATCGTCGCCAAAGACCCGCAAGGGTCTGCCCCTTACTCGGGGGCGCCGCCAAGGCGGCACGCGCGGTTCTGTCGGCGAGAGGTTCTGGAAGAGGGTTCATCGCCCTTGTCCAGGTCATAACGACCTTTTGCCATTGATCGATGTTGCCTGACCGCACATCGTCGGGGTTCGTCTCAGAGAAGCTGGTCTTTCGCCAGTTGGGTTTAGCCACCCGACTGGCAGAATGGCACCGCTGCAGGACGTTCGACCGGGTTGCACACCCGCCGGATGTTTGCGGTGCCGAACCAAGAATGATCTGATCGCAATGGTCTCTCTCTTGGGTTCGTACGGTTCGCCGTGCGGGTCCGATGATCATTGACGATGAGAACGATCAAGTGTCTTAAGGGCATTTGGTGGATGCCTTGGCATGCACAGGCGATGAAGGACGTGATACGCTGCGATAAGTCATGGGGAGCTGCGAATAAGCTTTGATCCGTGAATTTCCGAATGGGGAAACCCACCTTCGACTACCGTTAAATTCTAACTGCTGAGCCGGTTGCGCCGGTGATTGTTGACCGCCCTTTGAAGGGCGTGCGGCAGCCACAGGCCGAACGGCCGTCGGGCCTGATGGCCCGCCCTCGCGGAGCCGATTGCGACAGCAATCTGGCGTGAGCAGCTAGAGTTAACGGTAGTCAACGAAGGTATCTAACCTTGAATCCATAGAGTGTTAGAAGCGAACTCGGGGAACTGAAACATCTAAGTACCCGAAGGAAAGGACATCAACCGAGACTCCGCTAGTAGTGGCGAGCGAACGCGGACCAGGCCAGTGGCCTCAGATGAGAGAAGCCGAACATGCTGGAAAGCATGGCGAGATTGGGTGACAGCCCCGTAGGCGCAATGCTCTTTGAGGTCCTTGAGTAGGGCGGGACACGTGAAATCCTGTCTGAACATGGGGCGACCACGCTCCAAGCCTAAGTACTCGTGCATGACCGATAGCGAACCAGTACCGTGAGGGAAAGGTGAAAAGCACCCCGACAAGGGGAGTGAAAGAGAACCTGAAACCGAATGCCTACAAACAGTGGAAGCCCGTGAGGGTGACCGCGTACCTTTTGTATAATGGGTCAGCGACTTAGTCTGGCGAGCGAGCTTAAGCCGATAGGTGGAGGCGTAGCGAAAGCGAGTCTGAACAGGGCGTTCAGTTCGTCGGATTAGACCCGAAACCGAGTGATCTAGCCATGAGCAGGCTGAAGGTGCGGTAACACGCACTGAAGGGCCGAACCCGCATCTGTTGCAATAGATTGGGATGACTTGTGGCTAGGGGTGAAAGGCCAATCAAACTCGGAAATAGCTGGTTCTCCGCGAAATCTATTTAGGTAGAGCGTCGGATGAATACTCCAGGGGGTAGAGCACTGGATGGGCTATGGGGGCTCACCGCCTTACTGATCCTAACCAAACTCCGAATACCTGGAAGTACTATCCGGCAGACACACGGCGGGTGCTAACGTCCGTCGTGGAGAGGGCAACAACCCTGACCACCAGCTAAGGTCCCCAAGTTGTGGCTAAGTGGGAAAGGATGTGAAGTTTCCAAAACAACCAGGATGTTGGCTTAGAAGCAGCCATCATTTAAAGAAAGCGTAACAGCTCACTGGTCTAATCAAGAGACTTTGCGCCGAAAATGTACCGGGGCTCAAGCCATACACCGAAGCTGTGGACTCATCTTTGATGAGTGGTAGCGGAGCGTTCCATAGGCCTGTGAAGGCGGACCCGTGAGGGCTGCTGGAGGTATTGGAAGTGCGAATGCTGACATGAGTAACGATAAAGGGAGTGAGAGACTCCCTCGCCGAAAGTCCAAGGGTTCCTGCTTAAAGTTAATCTGAGCAGGGTTAGCCGGCCCCTAAGGCGAGGCCGAAAGGCGTAGTCGATGGGAACCACGTTAATATTCGTGGGCCTGGTGGTAGTGACGGATTGCGTGTGTCGTATGGTCTTATCGGATTGATCATGCGGCGAAGCGGTCCCGGGAAATAGCTCCACCGTACAGACCGTACCCGAAACCGACACAGGTGGACTGGTAGAGAATACCAAGGCGCTTGAGAGAACTCTGCTGAAGGAACTCGGCAAATTGCACGCGTAACTTCGGAAGAAGCGTGACCTCTTCATACGCAAGTGTGGAGGGGTGGCACAGACCAGGGGGTAGCGACTGTTTATCAAAAACACAGGGCTCTGCGAAGTCGCAAGACGACGTATAGGGTCTGACGCCTGCCCGGTGCTGGAAGGTTAAGAGGAGAGGTGCAAGCTTTGAATCGAAGCCCCAGTAAACGGCGGCCGTAACTATAACGGTCCTAAGGTAGCGAAATTCCTTGTCGGGTAAGTTCCGACCTGCACGAATGGCGTAACGACTTCCCCGCTGTCTCCAGCAGAGACTCAGTGAAATTGAATTCCCCGTGAAGATGCGGGGTTCCTGCGGTCAGACGGAAAGACCCCGTGCACCTTTACTATAGCTTTACACTGGCATTCGTGTCGGCATGTGTAGGATAGGTGGTAGGCTTTGAAGCGAGGGCGCCAGCCTTCGTGGAGCCATCCTTGAAATACCACCCTTATCGTCATGGATGTCTAACCGCGGCCCGTCATCCGGGTCCGGGACAGTGTATGGTGGGTAGTTTGACTGGGGCGGTCGCCTCCTAAAGAGTAACGGAGGCGCGCGATGGTGGGCTCAGACCGGTCGGAAATCGGTCGTCGAGTGCAATGGCATAAGCCCGCCTGACTGCGAGACAGACAAGTCGAGCAGAGACGAAAGTCGGTCATAGTGATCCGGTGGTCCCGCGTGGAAGGGCCATCGCTCAACGGATAAAAGGTACGCCGGGGATAACAGGCTGATGACCCCCAAGAGTCCATATCGACGGGGTTGTTTGGCACCTCGATGTCGGCTCATCGCATCCTGGGGCTGGAGCAGGTCCCAAGGGTTTGGCTGTTCGCCAATTAAAGCGGTACGTGAGCTGGGTTCAGAACGTCGTGAGACAGTTCGGTCCCTATCTGCCGTGGGTGTAGGAGTATTGACAGGATCTGACCCTAGTACGAGAGGACCGGGTTGGACGTACCTCTGGTGGACCTGTTGTGGCGCCAGCCGCAGTGCAGGGTAGCTATGTACGGTCGGGATAACCGCTGAAGGCATCTAAGCGGGAAACCCACCTGAAAACGAGTGCTCCCTATCAGAGCCGTGGTAGACCACCACGTCGATAGGCCGGGTGTGGAAGCGTGGCAACATGTGAAGCTTACCGGTACTAATCGCTCGATCGGCTTGATCGTTCTCATTCGTCAATGATCATCG
>NZ_JAKQZG010000027.1 GCF_024359545.1 Jiella marina | reverse complement strand
CCCGGAGTCCTTCGCGCCTTTCCCGAATATGGGCATGCACCCCCTGAAAGGTGACCTCGCGGGCTTTTGGAGCGTCAGCGTCTCCGGCAACTGGCGGATCATATTCCGCTTCGAGGGCGAGGACCCGGCCGACGTCGATCTGGTCGATTACCACTGATGAGAAGGAGCGAAACCCATGCCTATGTTTGACCCCCCGCATCCTGGCGAGATCGTCCGCGAGGAATGCCTGATCCCGAACGGCCTCACCGTCACCGAGGCCGCCCAGGTGCTGGGCGTGTCCCGGCAGACGATGACCAAGCTTTTGAACGAGAAAGGCGGGATCACCCCGGAAATGGCGATCCGCTTGGAAAAGGCGTTCGGCGGCGAGGCGGATTTCTGGCTCAAGCTGCAAACCGCCTTCGATCTCGCCCAGGCACGCCGCCACCAGGACGAAATTACCGTGACCCGCTTTGTGCCGAAGGCCGCGCCCCAGGACCAGCAGCCGCGCCTGGTGTGAGGCGGCCGTGACCGGCGACAACGTCACCCGGCTACATCGCCGCGTCATCACCCTGAAAAGCGGCCAGCAGGTCGAGATTCCGGACGATGCCGAGGGACGCCCCATCGAGGAGGTGTTTTCACATGTGATCGGCAGTCTCAAGGGCGCTCTGGTCTATGAGATCGGCGGTCGCCGCTACATCGCCGTGCAGGACGAGCCTGACAACAGCCGATGATTTTGCTTGGCAGACTCAAACCCTAAATATAAAATATTATATGTAATTGTAAGTGTAGTTACCCGCGTATCGACATCCATCAAAGGACATATTACAATAGTTTCTACCAATTTCATTTCCTGAAACTGAAATTATCATAGGAATATTGCCGCCAACATCCATTTTAACGGTAACCGTTCTTGGGCATCCCGTATTATCAACAATAACAACAAGCTTGTTATAGGTTCCCGCTTTTTCTATCCGTGTACTGACACGAGGCGCACCGCAGAAGCCGCTCTGAGCAATTTCAATGGAATAATCAGAAGGTGATGCACCAAAAGTAAGGTTGGGATAACTCGCTGAAAAAGCTAGAGCTCCAAACAGGACTGCGATCTTTGAATTTATCGGCACTATTATTCCTTTCCGTCGCCGGAAATAAAACACATGCTTGACCGAGACATTATCATGGCTCAAAATTAAATCAATACATATGGAGATTCATTGATGGCACGTAGCCAGAAGCTCCGCTTCCTAGCGGTCATATTTGCAGTCGCTATGTTATCTCATGCAGCAGAGGCGAGGCCGTTCGGTGACGTATCCGCCGATCCTGTAATGCCCGTAGGTGTATACACGGATGGAGGAATAAAGAATTTTCTAGCTATAACAGAGACTGAAAGTTCTGGTGACAAAGAATTCGGCGGAGTATTTGCTATAGATGGTCGTCATGGACATTTTGGTAAATTCTTCTCATATCAATGCTATGATAAAGATCCAAATTTGACCGCACTTATTATGAGAGGCGAGGTAAGATGCATATATTTTATAAATAATGGCTTTAAGTTTGTTGACACAGGGCGAAAATTTACATGCATGGATTGTAAAAAAATTAGACTTATTATTAAGCAAATAAAATAGAGTATGTAATAGATCGCATATAAGAAAAATTTTGATTAGATCGTGGTCGATGAGGCAAAGCAAATTTCGAAGCCTTGCCATGGACGACAGGTTGACGCTTGAAAGGGTGAAGCGGCGGATAATTGAAACAGAATTCGCAATTCCGTTGCTGCTGGCTATGACATAGGACCCGGTGGAACGATCCGAGGAACGAAAAATGCAGATCGTACTTGTGGACTGGCTTATACATCTCGATCATGAAGATAAATTCAAGGACTACTGGAAAACAGCAGTGCCTGTTGAAGACCGCTCAAAAATGATCGGAGAGTTTTTAAGTGAGCCGACAGGTCGCGAACAATATCCTTGGATTACATGGGAATTAGAGAAATCAGAGGCTAAGAGATTTATTAATGTTGGGCTTTGGGCTGATGCCGAGGCGTTTCACGAACAGATTGGCAGATATTTTAAGCCAGACGGTAACAAGCTTGATTTTGAATTTGTAATTCGGCGTCGAGCGTTGTTGACACCAGCATGTTGGCGCATGGGTGATTGGCCGCTTCCGATTCATGATAGCGAGGGGGTGCTTTGATGATGAAACAGAATTGCGAATTCTGTTTCAGAAATTGGCCTTTTGAGAAGAATGGGCAATCCTGTAGACTCCCGATGACCTGCGGCCTGGTTCTGTGATTTCGAGGGTGGCGAGTTTATCGGCCCATCGCGCAAAACCCTTTTCCACAAGCCCGAGAGCAGCATTCCGATTTTCAGGCTGTTGCGGGCCATCTCGGAATATTTGGTCAAGCAATACGGCTTCTTCGGCCGTAAGCACTGGTGTGTCTGGCATAACGTATCTTTTCAGCTGATGGCCCTAGAAAGGGCCCCATTTGGGGAGAGGGCACGTCAAGTGCAGATAGTCGGGATCAAACCCGGCAATACGTTGGAGCTCCGGCCAATTGTGGATGGTGAGGACCTGATGACGGAAGTCGACAATACCGGCGCGGCTGAAATCCTGCAAAGTTCGGTTGATAGTAACGTATGTAAGACCTAGAGCATCTGCTAGTTCATTCTGGGTTACCGGTAATCTCACTTGCGATTTATTGCCAAGCTGAACGATTGAAAGACGCGCCATCAGTTCGCAAAGAATATGCGCAATCCGTGCCGGGGCTGGTTTACGCCCAAGAGCGGTAACCCATTCCCTGAGAATAGCTGCATCAATTAGGGTTCTGCGCCACAGGGCGTCGGCCACCCCATAATTTTTCCTTGTAAGGTCACGCAAAGCTCCGTGCGGGATGAAAGCCAGCCGAGCTGGTGACAGTGTGGCTAAGGCATGGTCCATTCTTTTCAGATGGAGGCTTTGCAAGTCTGGAAGGTCGCCGGGGACGTTAAAGGCGACAATTTGGCGGCTGCCGTCCACTAGAATCCTGTACCGAAAGGCGAAACCCTCAAGAACAAGGCAACAGCGAGTGGGGTGATCCCCCTCGTGAACGACCTCATAGCCTTTATCGACTTCCTGCTCGATCATTGGCAGTTCGAGTAGTTGTCGAATGCCTTCCTCAGCAATTTCGGTCGTACTGCGCAGATTCCTGATCAGAGGGCGATACCGTATGTGGGCTTTCATTTTTTCCTCAGGCTCAGAAAACACCGCTTCACTAAAGCAATCTATTTCAGAAGCTAGCGAGAAATTTTCCTTGCAACCTAACACGTTAGCAAGCTGTTTCGGCTTGAACCAAGGAGCCGGCAGCAGTCCATATGCCGATATTTTTCTTTGATACCGCCGAAGACGGAAATGAGGTTCGAGACGAGGTTGGTATCGATTTGGATCCTCAATCCGTCGAGAAACTCGCTCTAGCTGGCATGTCGGATCGTGTTTGCGAATTGCTGCCGGAGGGCCGGATTCAGGAATTTTGCCTCAAGGTCCGAGACGAAGAGGGAAATCAGATTTTTAAGGTGCTGCTCACCTGCCAAACCGTTCGCTCGATAGGCAACGATTGACCTCTCGTATCATGGCTCCGATGGTTATCGGGGACAATATAGCTGATCTTTTCGAACCATCTTCTCGAAATAATTCAGAAGCTGAGGTCGACCCCGCAGAGGAGAATGAGTGAAGGCTCCCTGCTTATCTTTGCTGCTCGCTTTTTGAAACACTTTCACAGTATTCTGTTTCAAATGACCGACCTCATCGACCCGCAGGGCAACCGCCTTTATCTGACCGCCGCCGAACGCACGGCCTTCCTCACGGCCGCCGCGAAAGCGCCGCGCGAGGTGCGATCCTTCTGCGAGGTGCTGCACTTCACCGGGTGCCGGATTTCCGAGGCCTTGGCGCTATCGGTGAAGCGGATCGACCTGGAGGGGCAGGCACTCGTCTTCGAGACGCTGAAAAAGCGGCGCACGGGCATCTACAGGGCCGTTCCGGTTCCGGCCCGGCTCCTTGATACCCTCGACCTCGTGCACGGCGTCAGAGAGGCCCATAAGCGGCGCGGCGATCCGCTGCTATGGGATTGGAGCCGCACGACCGCATGGCGCCATGTGAAGGCCGTCATGGAGACGGCGGGGATCAGCGGCCCCCATGCCAGCCCGAAGGGTTTGCGTCATGGCTACGGTGTGGCCGCCATCGGTGCAGCGGTGCCGCTCAACATGCTGTCGAAATGGATGGGACACGCCACAATTGAGACGACGGCGATCTATGCGAATGCGCTTGGCGAAGAACAGCGGTCAATCGCCGAACGTATGTGGAGTTGATAACGCGACAAAGCGCTTGATTGGCGGGGGCGGATTCCGGCACAATCGGAAATGCGGAACCCGGGGACGGATAGTCCGCGCACGAAGTAGACGGCCCTCGCCTCCACCGGCAGGGCCGTTTCTCGTTTAAGGTCTACTTTGTGCCCTGTATCCTCGGGGGTCCGGGGGCAGACAGCCCCTGGCAACGCGCGAAGTGCGTTTCTGTATAGACAGCATAAGATTTGACTTATGAATTTTATTTATTTTATTTTTAAATTATGAAACTTGAAGAAGAATTTTATAAAGCTGTTTTTGCTATGCCAACGCTGTTGAATGTTATTCCGACGATTGAAACGGTTGTGCCAACAATTGAAAGCGTTATCCCGACAATCGAAAATGTCGTCCCGACACTTGCCGGTATATACGGCCCGCGTTGGGCCGAGGACGGCCCGTAAGCGCGTTGTCAGGCGCTTCGCTTACCGAACCACCCGAAAAGACCCGTAGGCCGCTCAGCGGCCTTTTTTTCGGCTTCGCTGCGGCGATCCTCGATCAAGCGGACGTTGGCTTGTTCCGCTGCCAGCCGCTTTTGCATTTCCGCGAACTGGTCGCGCCACTGGTCCCGGTCCTCGCGCAGATCGTCTCGCTGGCGCTCGACTTCGCCAAGGAGGCGTTGCAATCCGTCGAGTTCAGCCCGCAAGCGGATGGCATCGAGGGCGTTCGCGGTCGTTTCCGATTGTTTGACGGGGGCGTTTTCCGGGAGTTCGACGCGGCGGGTGCTCATCCACCTTTGCAGCTCGGCCGGGTCGATCCGGTAGGACGTACCGACGCGATCATGCGCGGAAAGATCGCCGCTTTTCAGGGCTTTGTGGATCGTGGACTTTGCCACGTCCGCTTGTTTGGCCGCTTGGCCGAGGGTGTAAAAGGTCATGGTTCGAGATCGTTTTCTGAAAGGGTTTTTCGAACCATGAGCCGCGAACGGTTAATACATCCTTAAGCTTTTATGATTTTCTCGTACATGGTGTGAATTAAAAACAGAAATGCAAGATATAAGATAAAACCAACTGCCCAGTTGATATTAGATGATAGAATAAATTGCCCCCATGGCCATGCTAGTGCAATGCAAACACCAGAAATAACCATACTACCGAAAGAATTGTTTTTCTGATTAGAAATATTTTTCGGTGGAGATTCATAAGGTCGGAAATATGGGGAGAGATGAATTTTTATAGCTGTCCCGTGAATAATTATAATAGAAGAATCAGCCACGACATCATTATATTTACGAACAGTCATAGCAACATTTTCAGGGGGCAAGCGTGGCGATCCGATGCGGCGCGCGTCGTGTTGAAATTTACTCATCTGATTTTCAAATTCATTTTTTAGAAAAACATCGGAGTCTTTTTGGAAGAAAACGCGCTGAGGGGGCATGCCGATTTCGGCAGGTGTCCAGTTGCCGAGTTGCTTGGAAATATATTGAAGCGTCAAAGCATCGGTATTTCCGAAATAAATGTGGGCATCGGCATTGCCGAAGAAAGTTTCAGCGCCTTGAGGGCCATATAGTTTTTGAAGCTGGCCGAGGTCTTGGAGGAACGGCCACAGGTGTACGCCGTAACCGGGCATAGACCCGGCCCCGCTCTCGATTTCTTCCATCTTCCCGAGGCTGAAAAACTCATCGAGGATGAATAGGCAATCTTTGCCTTTGAGGCCCCCGCGTTCCATTTCGCGCAGGGCGCAGCGGGTGAATAGCCGCAGGTAAGTCGAATGGGTCCGCATCATGCCCATGGGCAAGACCAGAAACACGGACGTATCGCGGTTTTTGAGGTCCGAGAGGCGGAACGTCGAGTGATCGAGGGTCGCGGCGATTTCCGGGCTGTCGAGCCATTCCGTTGCTTGCACGGCTTTGCCGATAGCGTCTTTTTCGACGCCACGGGATGCCGTCAGGCCTCTTTCGAGGACGGCCGCGCCAGACTGCGCTAACCCGCCGAACGCCTCACAATCCCGCATCATTTGGGCATAGCCGTAAAGGCTGATTTTCTCGCGGCCGTGCTTGTCCGTTTCACCTTCCGGATATTCGTCGGCTCGCGTCAGAATTTCCCGCACTGTGCGGAAGGTCCGTTCTTCCGGCGGGACGCACTCGATCACATAGGCCATAATGCCGGAAAGGATCGACCGCGCCGCGTCCACCCAATCCATATGTCGGGGATCGTGAACCTTGATGAGCCCTTCCGCGATCACCTGAATATCCTCGCGTCCGCCCATTTTCCCCGGCTCGATGCCGTCGAGAGGATTGAAGGCCGCGCGGAGCCGATCCGGCACTTTTGAGGCTCGGAAAGGATCAAGGACATGGACGGCTTGGCCGAGTATTTCCCGCTGCTGCCATGAGGCATCCGCGTTTTCGCCCTTGGGGTCGATGCACAGGAGGTTATGGGTCCACCGGCGGCAGTTCGGGATGATGAAGGCCGCGCCTTTGCCCGACCGTGACCCGGCAATGGTGATTGCATGGCGGTCTGTCTCGATGCCGATTTCTTGGCCCTGATCGTCCACACCGAGGAACAGCGAGCCGGGACGGTAGAGGTAGGCGCTTGGATCAGCAAACACAGCACGGCCTTCTATGGAGGGGATATTGAGACTTATGCACCGAGTCATCTGATTGCACCTTAAAGGGGCTTCATCTTCTGCGCACTATGGGTTAGGGAAATTGAGAGGAACAAGCTATGTTTTTGCCATGCAAAAACGCTCGTCAGGGGCCACCCCCCGAACCCCCACAAGGTGGCGAATGACACAGACGATGCGGACAATCGGCAGGCCGAGGAAGGCGAAGAACGAGCGGCGCGACGAGCGCTTGCCCGATATTCGCGTGACGGCCGCCGAGCGCGCCTATGTCGAGGAGCAGGCCGCGCAGGCGGGCATGTCTGCGACCGAGTTTTGCCGCCGTGCAATCCTTCGTCAGAAAGTGACGCCGCGCCGATCAAGCGTCGATGATCGGGCGCTTTTCGAATTGAATCGCGTCGGCGTGAATCTTCACCAGATCGTCAAGGCGCTGAATTTTCGGCAGGGCACCCCCACCGATATTGTGGAGGTGTTGGCAGAAGTCCGTTCGGCCGTCGCGAAGGTCGCGGCCGATGGTCCCTGACATCACCAAGCCAGGACACAGCTTCCAAGGGGCCTTGGCCTATTACCTTCACGACAAACGGCAGGACGCGACGGGACCTCACCCGGAGACGGCCGAGCGTGTCGCGTGGACAGAAACCCGGAATCTGGCAACCGACGATCCGCAGCTTGCCAAGCGCATCATGATTGCCACGGCGATGCATGCTGACGAGCTCAAGGCAGCGGCCGGGCTGAAAGCCACGGGGCGGAAGAGCAAGGCCCACGTCTATTCCTATAGCCTGGCGTGGCACCCGGATGAGGCCAAGACTCTCGACCGGGCCGAGATGCTTCGTGCCGTCGATCAATCGCTCAAGGTGATCGGCGCGGACGGCCATCAAGCGGTGATCGTCGCGCACACCGACCAAAAGCACCCGCATGTGCATGTGGTCGTCAATCGAGTGAACCCAAATGACGGCCGGATGCTGTCCACCAGCAACGACCGCCTGAAGCTGTCCGATTGGGCGAACCGGTACGAACGCGAACGGGGGCAAATCTTGACCCCGGCACGTGAGGAAAAGCGGCAGTTGCGCGAGCAGTTTGCCGACCGGGCGGCGCGTTCGGCCTATGCGGCCGAAAAACGCCAGGAGAACGAACGGAAACCCCGCGCCGAACACTCGCCCGCGCGGATGCTCAAGGAGTTCCAGGAGCAGCAGAGGGCGCAGCATCGGCAGGAATGGCGGGACCTCTCCTCGCAAAACAAGGACGCCCGGAGCCGGATTTATGACCATCACCGGGAGCGGATCGGCCGCGCAGTAGCCCGCCATAAGGCGGAGACGCGGCCAATCTGGGCCGAGTATTTTCGGGAGCAGCGCGAGGCCCGCCGTTCGTTCGAAAGCCGCGAAAAAACACTTAGGGGAACGATCCGAAACGCCTTGGAAACGACTGTGCATCAGCAGGCAACGGGACAGATCGAGGGCCGTAACCTTTTGGCTGCGACGTTCAGCAATGCGCTGTCATCACAAGCTCGCCGCGCAGCGTTCGAGGATCGGGCGAACCTCACCCGGCAGGAGTTGGGGCAACGCCTGAAAGCGGCCCTCGATACCGAGGTGACTGTGATCAAGGAGCAGCGCACGGCCGCCCTCACCCGTCAGCGGGAAGCGTTCACAGGCGCGCGGGCCGAACTGGTCGAAAAGCAGAACGGCGAACGGGCGAAAACCCGCGAGGCATGGCGTCAGTTGAACGAACGGCGATCCCGTGACGAGGCCGAGAAGGCCCGCCGTATCGCCGTTCTTCGGCAACGCGATCAACGCCGCGAACATCAGCGACGGCTTGAGGAATCGCGCCGCAGGCTTGCATCGAATTACTCCGCCCCCGATGCTATCCGGCGAGTGCAGAAAGCACCCGCTGCAATGGAGCAGAAGCCCATGCCGGACCACCTGAAACCCGAGAACGTGAAGCCGTCGCGGGAGACGTTCACCCGTTCGAGCCAAAGGCCCGAACCCGTGAAGCCAGTCGAGACGGAAAAGCGCACCGTGTCCGTGCCGACGCCGCAGCTTGTGCCGCGCGGCATGCCGCATCCGCCCGCAAGCCGCGTGGTCGAGGTGCCGAAGAAAACACCGGAAAAACAGCCTACCGAACGAACGGAAACCCCCTCAAAAACACCTTCCCGGCTCGATTGGGCGAAGCCGAAGCAGGATCAAGCGCCGACCTGGTCGAAACCCGCCGTGCCCGAGCAGAACAAAGGCACGAGCCGGGCCGACTGGCAGGAGGCCGGGAAGGAGAATGGGACGGCGGCCGACTGGCGAACGCCCTCGAAGCCGATCAAGCGGCTACCGCCGCGCGACAAAGACCGAGATCGAGACCGATAGGAGGCGCGGCCGTGGACAAAGAGCGATATCAAATCAGAGGGGAGACGTGGCAGCGGAATAAGCGCCATGGCGCGGCGGAACCCGAGAAAGAACGTCAGTTTTTCAAAGAGATCGGGCAAGCCGTTAAAGATCATTACGAGCGCGGCGGTGATCCTGCTGCCATCGAGAAAACCTTGCGTTTTTATGCCGACGAGCGGGACAGACTGGACCCGCTGAAATGGCGGCAGGAGGTGGACGAAAAGGTAGCCGTGCTTTCAGGTCCGGGGCGGCCGATAAGACAGGCCGAAAAGCTTGCGCCTTTGTCGGAGCGCGTTGAGGCTTGGAACCGGAACCCATCTAAGTCTTCAAAGTCGCAGGCGGCCACGAACCGTGCGGTCGAGGCGAGCAACCGTCGCACGGCCGAGATTTCGGCGGAGACGAAGAACGCAGACAGTTACACGAAGACGCTCGATAAGCCGCTTGGCTGGGCCACCACCGCGGCGAAAGTTCTGAAGCGGCTACCGCCGCGGGACAAGGACCGCGATCGGGACCGCTGACGACCGCCCTCGCTTGGTCGGCAAGCCGACCAGGCGCGGCCGTGCCAGCCTTCATCCAAGGCGCAGATTTTCCCTGGCGAGGATCCGCGCGGAGATCCCGCCACCGGACTCGCTTTGCAGATCCGGGCCGAAAATTCCCAAACCTTAAAATTTCTTTTCGTAAAGGCGCGACTCTGGCACGATAGCCGAATGTGCGCGGGGGATTCGCTCGCGCTTCACTCACCAAAGCCCGGAGGAATCTAGGCCCAGAAATACGAAAACCCGCCGAATGGGCGGGCCTCATATCCGGGGACAACCCGGGAAACTGTATTTCGTCGCTGTTTTCAGTTTCCCAAAATTCCCGGCCTTTTGCAAGCAGATTCTTGCCACGGGATCGCTTTGCCAAAATTTGACGCCCCGCCCCTTCGGCCGACAGGTCCGAAAGGGGGACGCATGCAATTACTAGGGGACATTCTCAATCAGCCGACACAGCAGGGACGGCGGGGCGCACCCGTGCGCCGTCAATCCCGCGCGAAAGGGCGCGAGGGGACATTCTGGCGGCCGACGACGCGCCAGGACGTGCGCCAGCTCGTCCTGGCCGCACGGCGCTATGACATGGCCGGACGCCAGGGCGGACAGCGCAACGGCCCGCTTGGTCACGTCGCGCTCGAGGTGCTGGATTATCTCGCCAACCTGATCGACTTTCGATCCGGGCGGCTCGATCCGGCGCTCGAGACAATCGCGGCGAAGATCAACCGCTCGAAATCCGCCGTCGTCGATGCGCTGAAAGCGCTTCGTCAACACGGCTTTCTCGACTGGCTGCGGCGTTACGTGCCGACTGGCAGCGAAGGACGCGGCCCGCAGGTCCAGCAGACGAGCAACGCCTACCGGCTTTTCCTGCCGGCAGCGGCGCGCCGGCTACTTGGCCGCTACGGGATGCCGGCGCCGGCGCCCGACGATCACGACCACGCCAGGCAGACACAGGCGGCCGAGGTCGAGGCCATGCGGGCAGGCCTGCCGAAGAAAGAGCGGCTTTTGTTCGACATCGAGAAAGGGCCGCTAGAGGCCGCGCTGGCCCGGTTGATTGACGCCCACGAGCGCAGAGAACAACGTGAGTCCGGCAAGGCGGCTGAATCCATGTCTAACTGATATTCTTATGCGGAAATCGCCCTCACCGGGCGATTGAGTTTTCCGTTTCCTCTCGATCCCGACCATCAGCTTACCGCCGTGCTCGCTCCACCATAGCCCCGGCTGCGCCCACCCACGCCTAACGGCGCGGGTCCCTGCGGCTCGCCGCCCCTACGGGGTAAAGGGCTATGCCTCCACTGCGCGCGACGGTGCGCTTGAACTATCGGGACGAGGGGCATCAGTCTTGCCGCGCCTAACGGCGCGGGTTCGATACGCCTCCGGCGGATCGAACAAGGGGCAGACCAGGAAGAAACTTGCAGCAGGCCGTTGCGAGAAAACCGAACGACCGCACCCGGCCGAACGGCCGGATCGTCTGCAAAAGGGGCTATGATAAAAAGTCTTGACAACTGACACTTGTCAGTTTACAGTCACT
>NZ_JAKQZG010000026.1 GCF_024359545.1 Jiella marina | reverse complement strand
CGATCGCCAAGGCTGGCATAGGCGCTGCCGAGATTGCTCTGGGTCCTCGCCCAATCGCTCGGCATGTCCGCTTCGGTGCGGACCCGCAGCGCCCCCTTGTAAGCCGTGACGGCAGCGTCGAGCGCCTCGCGCCCTGCCTCGCCCCCGAGCCGATCGCCAAGGCTGGCATAGGCGTTGCCGAGATTGCTCTGGGTCCTCGCCCAATCGCTCGGCATGTCCGCTTCGGTGTGGACCCGCAGCGCCCCCTTGTAAGCCGTGACGGCAGCGTCGAGCGCCTCACGCCCTGCCTCACCCCCGAGCTGATCGCCAAGGCTGGCATAGGCGCTGCCGAGATTGCTCTGGGTCGTCGCCCAAGCGCTCGGCATGTCCGCTTCGGTGCGGACCCGCAGCGCCCCCTTGTAAGCCGTGACGGCAGCGTCGAGCGCCTCGCGCCCTGCCTCGCCCCCGAGCCGATCGCCAAGGCTGGCATAGGCGCTGCCGAGATTGCTCTGGGTCATCGCCCAATCGCTCGGCATGTCCGCTTCGGTGCGGACCCGCAGCGCCCCCTTGTAAGCCGTGACGGCAGCGTCGAGCGCCTCGCGCCCTGCCTCGCCCCCGAGCCGAGCGCCAAGGCTGGCATAGGCGTTGCCGAGATTGTTCTGGGTCCTCGCCCAATCGCTCGGCATGTCCGCTTCGGTGCATAGAGCTACGCCCTGACTGAACAAACTAATCGCTTGATCGAGGCCTGATCGCCCCCAGCGCTCGGCATGATCTTGAAGGCGTTCCCCATTTTCGTTCGCCGCTAAGATCGCCTCTCTGGCGCTGAAAGGCGCGAAAAACTGAACGATCTTGCTGAAATGTTCTGCCGCCGTATCGACCTCGCCTGACAGAAGCGCTGCTGTCCCGCGCGCTTCACGCACCGCAGCCTGTTTCCGTATCGCCTCAAGTGTTTGATGCTCTTGCTGTAACGCCTCGGCTTGCGCCAGAAGCGAGTCGGCGTCATCGAAACGACCGGCGTCGATGTCCGCTTGCGCCGCCGCCGTCAGATTTCGGACGCGGTCGTCCTTTTCAGAGAGAGCTGTAATTTGCGCCTTGAGCCGACCGTAGTCCTCCGCCGCCTTTTCTAGAACGGCGCGAAGATCGGCGATGCTGGCGTCGGGATTGTCATGACCGAACCGTTCCGCGATGGCGCGTAAGGCTTCTCTGCCCTCGCCGACACCAAGCGATGAGATCGCGTCTTGCAAGGCTTGCTGGACAAGGTCCGCTGTGCGCTGCGGCAGCGTGTCCTGACCTTCGCGGATTGCGGCGATCTCGGTTTCGACGCGTCTGCCCTGCTCGTGCAATTCGCCGACGCTTGATTCGATCGTCCCGATGGCGCGCGCCATCTCAAACATCAGGTCTTTTTCGAGATGGCGGTAATAGTCAGTGTTGTCGACAGCTGCCTGAATGCCCGCAGTCACCACATCGCGGGCGAAGCGATAGGCGATCGTATCGGCCCGCTTCGTTCCAAAGAAATCGGGTTCGGCCCGGCCCAGTCCCTCCATAACGAGCGCGATGGCGCGGCCTGGAAACCCTTCCGACGTCACCGCCGCCGCCGCCATCGACTTGCGGTCGATCAGGCAGATTTCCAGCGATCGAGACAAAGCCTCGTTGGCGGCGCGAAGCTCCACTGCTGCCTCGGAGTCGCCGTCACTTCCCGAAATCAAATGCTGATAGGACTGGAAGACTTCGTCCTGAATGCGCTTGCGGACTCGCTCGGACTCCGGGCCGAACCGCCGCCGCTTTTCGAGAATGAACCCGATCAGAGCAGCGGCGCCGATGCTCGCTTCAAGTACGCCTGTCGTCGCGCTTCCATGGGCGACGGCCGCTGATCCCACACAAAGGGCAGCCGCTTTCTCGATCGTTCCTGCAAAAACGCTCATGCGCCACTCCGGGTCGATGCAATCCAGCATCGCCAGCCCTGTGGCATGATACAAGTTGATTCTGCGGCTCTTGGTTGAGGCGATTATGTCGATGAACGCAGTTTTTGCGACCGAATTCGAAATTCTGTTTCAGATGGCGGCCCCGGCTCGACAAGTCGAACCGAGGCCGCCGATGGTTATGCGGGCATGTAGTGGATCGCGAGCGCGACATAGCAGGCTGCGATCACGAGATAGAGGACAGGCGGAAGCATAGGACTTCTCCGGTGTTCAGGTTTTCGGGGATGTCCCAGAAGGCCGCCGATGGACGGATTTCCTTCAAGAACCGCCTAAATCCTTTGAGGTCGTCAAATTTGCAGAATCGCCTTTTCACACTGCCGTGATCGTCGATTTTGAAACAGAATTCTTGTATTCTGTTTCAAATGACCGACCTCATCGACCCGCAGGGCAACCGCCTTTATCTGACCGCCGCCGAACGTGCGGCCTTCCTCGCAGCCGCCGCCAAAGCACCGCGCGAGGTGCGATCTTTCTGCGAGGTGCTGCATTTCACCGGGTGCCGGATTTCCGAAGCCTTGGCCCTGTCGGTGAAGCGGATTGACCTAGAGGGGCAGGCGCTCGTCTTCGAGACGTTGAAGAAGCGCCGCACAGGCGTCTACAGAGCCGTTCCCGTTCCGCCCCGGCTCCTTGATACCCTCGACCTCGTGCACGGCGTCAGGGAGGCGCACAGGCGGCGCGGCGATCCTCTCTTATGGGATTGGAGCCGCACGACCGCATGGCGGCATGTGAAAGCCATCATGGAGACGGCCGTGATCACCGGCCCCCAGGCGAGCCCCAAAGGTTTGCGCCATGGCTACGGCGTTGCGGCTATTGGTGCGGCCGTGCCCCTCAACATGCTGTCGAAATGGATGGGGCACGCCACAATCGAGACGACGGCGATTTATGCGAACGCCCTTGGCGAGGAGCAGCGGTCAATCGCGGAACGTATGTGGAGCTGATAACGCAACATTATGGAACCTGTTTTATAATATATGCATAATCAATTTAAGAAAAAACGGAAAAATCCGCGATACAGTCCGCGAATACTGACAAATCCAAATAATAACGGCCGCAAAAATCCCCGATCGGCGCCGCGTTTTACTTGCTAAAATCGCCGTCCGGCCCTCCTCGCAATGTGCGAGGTTGGACACAAGATTTAGCCGGGCAGATCACCCGCCCTTGCGGGGATCGGCAGCCGCGCCACCGGTCCGAGCGGCTGCCGCCGTGCCTGCGCGGCAATGCATTTTCGTCCCGAGAGCAGCGGCGGACGATAGAGAGGCTATTTTTTCGTAATCATCCGTCGCGATGGTATATTAGAACCTAAGGAAGCGACAGTTGTCCTTGATGCAAGAAGTGATTTTGGATTCTCATTATTCGAATTATATCGCGCCTCACACGAGGGACAATAAAAAATAGAAGCGCCTCTTGGTTGGCAAAAATATATGCCGCAATTGCATGAAAATCTTGTAGATGAATTGCAGTAAGGGCAGTGAGTACAGTTTTTACCATTTGAAAATTTTTTTATATGTACTGAAGATAATTTAGAAGTCTCATTAATTAAAATTCCGGGCGGGGAATTGACTTTTCTAGTATTATCGAATGTTGCTATACCCTTTATTATTATTATATCTTCGGCAAACCATCTTCCAAATTGACCGCATAAGACATTAATTTGCAAATTATAGACCGGCTCTAGGCCCTTGTAGGCTCGCTTAAATCGCTCTAAGAAGCTCATTATCCACCCTTTCTTGCGCGGTATCTTTGTAAAGCGTCACGGGCGTTTGCTTTTTCGCCTTCCGTGGCGGCGGCATCGTTGATGATATTCATCAATTGTTGTTCGCGTTTATCAAGGTTTGCTTCCCAAGCTGGGCGTCGCGGCGCCTCCGGCTCGTCCTCCGTGAATGATGGGTCTTCCGGCCGATCTTTGGAAAAAATTGCGATCACAAAAGCCGCGAGGGTACGGAAGAAGATCACCGGCATATCTATGACGATCATCCGCACCGTGCCGACGAATAGGCGGAATATCGTTCCTATGGCCCATGAAATTGCGTCCGCAATGCCGTTGAGGACGAAAATCATAACGTCGTAGAATAGTACCAGAAGCTTGATGACGACGAAGACACCGACGGCAACCGCGACAGCCAGAGCGAGTGCTTGCAGGACTGCCGGAAGCGTGAACGTTTGCCCTATGAGAAACCCAATCCCTCCGATGACGAGGCCAAAGAGTGCGCCCGCGCGGATGACCTGTTCATTGTCGCGTGCGTCGAAGTCCATCACTTGCCTCTATACGGATTACGATCCGTCCTGTTGCGCCATGTCGAGCGTTTCCAGTAGGGAACGAGCTGGGCACGGATCGGCAGACCGCCATGCAGGATCAACTGATCCGGGGGCCTCATACGAAGCACTTCATTAGGCCGAATGAGTGGGACGCCGAGCGTTGCAAAGGTGTCGGACTCGTCTTTCTTCATCCTCTCTTTTGTGGTTCGGTTGAGCGCGGTTTTTTCGCCGAACAGTTCCGAAATATCCTTCGCAAGCTTCGGCTCCCGAATGGCGAAGAACTGTCTGGTTTCACAAAGGCCCTCAATGTCGTCGTAGCCGTTTTCGCCGTAGAGCCTGGGATCGGCTAGGGCCGCGCGCGTTTGGCTGAATATCCAGGCCCGCAAACCTGCCTCGCGGGACTCGCGCAGGAAATTGCGCAGATCGGGCAGGAAGCCGAGGGCTGGCGCTTCGTCCATAAGCATGTAAACCGGTCGCTTTTCCCCCGGTTTCCCGATTTCCCGCCCGAGTACGCCCATCACTAGGTTGAGCCACGGCGCCGCCGTTTTAATGCGACCCGTGGGTACGATGACGTAAACGGTGATATCTTCGCGCTTGATCTTCGAAAGGTCGAGGCCGTGCCGTGCCGTATGGTCGCCTATCGGTGTGTTAGGCGCGTAGCGTTGCGTTGCGACTTGGGCTTTCGAGATGACGCCTTGCCATTGTTTCTCGGCGGTCGTCAGATCGTACAGCCGGGCGCCTTCGACTTGCTGGAATTTGTCCTTGCTGTATTTCAGCCAGGAAAGATGTTGACGAATGTGTTGGCGGTCCTGGCGCACCATGCCCCAGAGATAGGCGAGGTTCCGGTTTTCCTGCGGTTCGTTTTTGACCATCCAGTATATCAGGGCGGCCATGATGCCGGCAGCTTCGTCACCCCAATAGCTGTTTGAATCCTCCCGGTCTTGGATCATAAGCAGCCGGGCCAGGTTTTCCGCGTCGTCTTTCAGATCATAACCGGGCTGGAGGGTGGCAATCGGATTGAAGCCAGAATCCGGGATTGCGATGCCGGTTTGCTGGCGCAGCTCGTCGACATAAGGGTTCAGGTAATAGACCTCGCCCATGGTTTTGCGATGCCGCGCGGTTATGGCGGCGAGTTGGGCTTTGGGATCGGTGACGATCACCGCGCCATGCTTGAGTTCGAGCAGAGCCGGCACGACCAGGCCAGTTGTCTTCCCCGACCCTGGCGCCCCTATTGTCAGCAAATGCCCGTCGCCGGACCTGTAGAGGTCCGCAGAACGCATCCCATCTCTCCAGGTGCCTAGGAACAGACCTTCGCGCTTAAGCAGCCCTGCGGCCTTTAATTCGGTGCGCGTGGCCCATTCAGATTTGCCGTAGGGAGCATCCCGCGTAAGACCGCCCAAGCGGACCTTGTCGCGCCAGGCCCAGAACGCCCGGGAGATTGCGACCAATCCGAAAAACATGATTATGGCGCGCAGCCATCCGGGGAGGGCTTCAGGGAAGCTGTTGTATACATAGCCAATCGCGGTTACGACGGCGAATAGCGCGAATAAAATTCCCTCAATTATATAGACAATTACGTATTGGAAAGCGAGATATATTAGGTTTTTGACTTGGTCAAAGAAGGAGTTATCCATGATTTATGCAAGCTATAAATTGATTATTGTTGCAGATTATTGGACTTTGTTTTTAAAGTCATAGTAACCCTATGAAAAAAGAGGAATCACAGTACATAGCAAAGCGCAGTTTGGACGTTGTACGGATTTGAACACGAAACCTACACAGCCGCAACCAAGGCGATTAGGTGCGGAGGCCTCATCGTAGGGCAGTGGTGCAAGAAGGCGCTACGGGCGGCAACTGAGTCCCCGAAGGACAAGCCGGCGGTTGTCCTCTTGAAGAATCAGCTTTTGAAAATTGTGGAGCTTGTCGCCGAGCAGAACCGGCAGGCGGCGGCGCGCGAGGAGGGGCAGGAGAAAGAGGCGCGGGAACTGAAAGAGCGCCTTACGGCCATAGAAGCCGTACAGAGGCCGACGCCGAAAAAGCGGCTACACAACACCCCCGCTAACGCTCTTTGAACGCATCACGGGCCGCCTGGCGCCCGAGAAACCGGCATCCGATCAAGCGGCTTAGTGCGGGTTGGCGAGCTGTTTTTCCAGCTCAACTAAGGTATTGCGCAGCATGGTCAGGCGCTCTTCCTCGCATTCCAGCATGATCTGAGCGCGTTTTTCCAAATCACAGGCAAAGCGCCAATAAAATTTGTCGCCTTGGTCTTTCGCGATTTCGCGGGCACTTTCTATAATCGCAGCCACAACGCGTCGCGGGCGCCGGCCTTCGGCGATTAAGGCGCGGGCAGCCGACAGCATTTTTGCTTTCGTGTATTCGCCGTCCTTGTCGGTCATGAAATCGGCAAACGTCATGTTTTTATCGTTCATATCGGATCCTCTAAATGGTAAAACCTGATGAAGTCCCGCCATTATCGCCGGTATTTGCAAGAAATGCAAAAAACCCAGAAGAAGAATACAAGTATCAACGAGAAAAGGAGCTAAAAGCTCAGGACGACGAGATACGAAAACTGACGGAGCGGATCGGTCCAGCTGCTACGGACGCAGCCAATAAGACCCAGGAAACGCTAGCACGGCTCTATAACGTCCGCGTCGAACGAGAGGTTGACGAAACCGAGGCGGATCGCCGGCAAAATGAAATCGATAGACTAATCGAAGAGGCGCGGCACAACCCCGCGCCAGGCAAGTCTACCTCGCCTTTAACGGCACCTGTTTTTGACGATATCACCCAAAAGGCCGATGCTTTAATCGAGGTTCAAAACGAGCGAATGCGGCAGCAGATTGCCGATGAAATCGAAGAGCAGCGGCGGCGGGTTTTGCTGGACGCGCTCTACGACTTGGACGGGCCGAACGGGCCAGGGCAGGACAAGAAGCCGGGCCAGGACCCGGAAGACGATCCCACGGATGATCTATGACCGACAGCGACGAAAAGCGCCGGGCCGAGCGTGATTTCGCACGTGCGGCCGATTCCAGTAGGTTTCTTGAATTACCGACGAGATCAACAACCAATTCGAGCTGGTGATCGCGGACGGCCTGGCCGATCTTGAGCGCCAGTTCCTGGCCGAGGTGGAGCAAGAACGCGGGGCCAGTCATAATCCCGCCAACGACGGATGACGCCCGTCATGAATGACCGGGCGGATTGATCCGACCGTCTTCCAAAGCCGCTTGCGGCCGATGTCGGCGCGGTCACCCGGAGGGCCGTAGCGGAGCGGAGGACGGGGAGCATGGCGACCCGTTGAGGGCGTCGGCAGCGGCTGCTCATACACCTGGTTAATGTGCCCTTAAGGGAGGCCGTGCTAGCTTGACATTTTGAGAGTAGCCAGATGTGTATTTGTCATAACAAATACCTGGCCAGAGGGGGCTAACGCCGCCCTCTGGACACCCCTTGAGGAGGCGCAGGAGAGGATGGGACGGCCGCGAAAATCACCGGACGAGCTGCGGGACGGTTATTATCAGTTCCGCCTCACAAGCCAGGAACGGGCCGAGTTGGAACGCCGCGCCAATGCCTTCGGCTTGCCTTTGTCGGACTACATCCGACGGCAGACCCTGGGGCGTCCATTGCCTACCCGGCGTGCCGGCGAAGCGAACCGGGCCAAGCTAGCGACCGCTCTTTTGCGCATTGGCGTCAATCTCAACCAAATCGCGAAACACATGAACGCCGGCCGATCCGCGCCGTATCACCTGCCCGACCTCATCAACGAAATCCGGGGCCACGTCACGCGGCTGACTTTCGATGAATCCGGTCGAAATCGGAGTCGGTAAGAGCTTCAAGGGCCTGGCAGCCTATTTGTTGCATGACACGCGCGAGGCCGGTGACGGCTGGACCTATGCCGAGCACCAGACCACGGCCGCGCGCGTCGGCTGGACGCAAAGCTATAATCTGGACGATGCCGACCCGGAAAAAGCCTGGCGTTTGATGGCCGCCACGGCGAAAAGCGCCGGTGACCTGAAAGTTGCCGCCGGCTTCAAAAGGGGCAAGTCGGCCGTCAACACGGTCTATCATTTTTCGATCACGTTCGACCCGGCCGACCGGACGGACGAACGGCTTGAGCGAGTGGCCGTAAACGGCGCGCTAAAAACGCTGGGCCTTGATCGACACCAAGCCCTTGCCGTGCGCCACACGGACACCGGCCATGCGCATATTCACGTGATGGTCAATCTGATCGACCCGGAAACAGGGCTCTCGGCTGCCTCGAAACAGCCAGACGGCAAGCCTGCTTTGTTGTCCAATACCAAGAAAAAGCTGTCCCGGTGGGCGCAGGAATTCGAGCGGGAAAACGGCCTCAAGATCGTGGAGGGCCGACAGGCGAACGCCAACAAGCGCGCCCAGGGCGAGAAGGTGGACGCCCGGCGCAAACCCCGCAACGTCTATGAGGCCGAAAAGGCCGAGGGCCAGGACCGCCGCTTGGCCTGGCTGAAACGCCAGCAGGACGAGGGCAAGCGCGAGCTGGCAACCGCCGGCCGGGACATGGCCGAACGACACCACACCGAATGGCAGGCGCTGAAAGCGGCCTATGCGGCCGAGAAAAAAGAGATGGGCCGGGACGAGGACACGGCCGTTAAAACCGCCATCGAGGAGGCCAAGGCCGCGCGCAAGAAATCCTGGGCGTCGATGTTTCAGCGGCAGCGGGACGAGCTGCGCGACTTCGAGCGCGGCGATAAAACCGCCATTGGCCGCATCTGGCATGCGGCGGCCGTCATGCGCGAAAAAGCGTTAGACGGCGACATTCTGGGCGGCTTCGTCGCGGCGTTCTCGCAGGAAAACCGCCGCGCGGTGATCGAGCGCCGGCATGAAAAGGAACGCCGCGCCCTGGCCGACATCGTCCGCCAGGAGATCGGGGAAAAGGTCGGCCGGGAGAAGCGCGCCGCGCGCTTCGCTCGCGAGATGGCGCGCGAAGCGTATTTGCGCACATGCGGCGAGTTGAAGACGCGCCAGACAGCCGAACGCCAGCAGCAGCAAGACCACTGGCGGGAGTACAACGCCAGGCGGCGGCGGCAGTTCGTCGAGCTGGGCCAGGTTCCGCAGGAACAGCCGCGGCACCGCGGCCCAAGGCGTGGCCGCGGTATGGACCTAGATATGTGAAAAAAGTAGCTACCCGATAGCTACAAGCTAACTGGTAGCTACCAGATAGCTATCGGAATTCGTTTGGATATCCGTTAGCTAACTGTTATCGTTTCTTCTCATATTTTCATTTATCCTTTCACAGCCGAAAGCCATTGCTATGCCTGTCATCGCCTTCGCCAATCCGAAGGGAGGTGCCGGAAAAACCACTTCCGCCCTTCTCCTCGCCTGCGAACTTGCCGCCAAAGGTGCGGCCGTCTCGATCATCGATGCCGACCCGGAGAAGTGGATTTCTCAATGGGGCGCTTTGCCGGGGAAGCCTGAAAACGTGCGCATCCTGTCGGAGGTGACCGAGGATACAATTGTTGACCAGATCGAGGACGCCGCCGCTGCGGCGCAATTCGTCATCGTTGATTTGGAAGGCACTGCCAGCCTCATGGTCGCCAATGCCATCGGCATGGCGGATCTCGTCATCATTCCGACCCAGGGCGCTTCGATGGACGCCAAGGGGGCAGCGAAAACCATCAAACTAATCCGCAATCAGGCCCGCATGGCGCGCCGGGAAATTGAACATGCCGTCCTCATGACGCGCACAAGCGCCGCCGTTGCGTCGCGGGCGCTCAAGAACGTGCGCGAACAGCTCGACAAAGCCGGCATCGATATCTTCTCGACTTCTATTGTCGAGCGCGCGGCCTACCGGGATATTCTGGACTATGGAGGCCTGCTTTCCGGCCTCGATCCGCGCCAGGTCAGCAACTTGGACAAAGCGATGGAGAATGCGCGCGAGTTTGCCGGGGAAGTCCTGGCAAAGCTGCGCAGCTCGGCCACGCGGACGAAGGCGGCCTGATATGTCGAAGCAACGTGCCGATCTTGGTTTTTCAGACGCCTTGGACGAATTCAATCCGGCTGAATGGTCGCCAAAGCCCGCTGGCGAGACAAAGCCAAAGCCGGCGGACACCAAAGCCATGGAGGCAATGGGGTTTCGTAGCCGAGAGCCAAAGCAGGTTATGGCCGACGCGCCAGGCAAAACGCAGCGTCGCCGCCGCACAGGGCGGAATGCGCAATTCAATCTGAAAGCCAGGCCGGAAACAATCGAAGCATATTGCGCGATCGCCGATCGGCAGGGGTGGGGTTTGGGTGAAACCCTGGAACGCGCTGTCGAGCTGTTAGAGCGCGAATATCGCAATTAAGCGCGCGAAACTCCGCAAACCTTAAAAATTCTTTTCGGAACGGGCCGACTCTGGCACGATAGCGTGATGTTGCGCGGGGGATTCGCTCGCGCGTCACTCACCAAGCCCGGAGGAATCTAGGCCCAGAAACACGAAAACCCGCCGAAAGGGCGGGCTTCATATCCGGGGACGACCCGGGAAACTGTGATCTGAACAACCACACTTTCCCATGAATCCCCGGACCTTTGCAAGCAGATTCTTGCCACGGGATCGCTTTGCCAAAATTTGACGCCCCGCCCCTTCGGCCGACAGGTCCGAAAGGGGGATGCATGCAATTATTAGGGGACATTCTCAATCAGCCGACACAGCAGGGACGGCGGGGCGCACCCGTGCGCCGTCAATCCCGCGCGAAGGGGCGCGAGGGGACATTCTGGCGGCCGACGACGCGGCAGGACGTGCGCCAGCTCGTCCTGGCCGCACGGCGCTACGACATGGCCGGACGGCAGGGCGGGCAGCGCAACGGCCCGCTCGGTCATGTCGCGCTCGAGGTGCTGGATTATCTCGCCAACCTGATCGACTTTCGATCCGGGCGGCTCGATCCGGCGCTTGAGACAATCGCGGCGAAGATCAACCGCTCGAAATCCGCCGTCGTCGATGCGCTGAAAGCGCTTCGTCAACACGGCTTCCTCGACTGGCTGCGGCGCTACGTGCCGACCGGCAGCGAAGGGCGCGGCCCGCAGGTCCAACAGACGAGCAACGCCTACCGGCTCTTTCTGCCAGCAGCGGCGCGCCGGCTGCTTGGCCGCTATGGCCAGCCGGCACCAGCCCCCGACGATCACGACCACGCCCGGCAGACACAGGCGGCCGAGGTCGAGGCCATGCGGGCAGGCCTGCCGAAGAAAGAGCGGCTTTTGTTCGACATCGAGAAGGGGCCGCTAGAGGCCGCGCTTGCCCGGTTGATCGAT
>NZ_JAKQZG010000025.1 GCF_024359545.1 Jiella marina | reverse complement strand
TCCGGAGTCCTTCGCGCCTTTCCCGAATATGGGCATGCACCCCCTGAAAGGGGACCTCGCGGGCTTTTGGAGCGTCAGCGTGTCCGGCAACTGGCGGATCATATTCCGCTTCGAGGGCGAGGACCCGGCCGACGTCGATCTGGTCGATTATCACTGATGAGAAGGAGCGAAACCCATGCCTATGTTTGACCCCCCGCATCCTGGCGAGATTGTCCGCGAGGAATGCCTGATCCCGAACGGCCTCACCGTCACCGAGGCCGCCCAGGTGCTGGGCGTGTCCCGGCAGACGATGACCAAACTTTTGAACGAAAAGGGCGGGATCACCCCGGAAATGGCGATCCGGCTGGAAAAGGCGTTCGGCGGCGAGGCAGATTTCTGGCTCAAGCTGCAAACCGCGTTCGATCTTGCCCAGGCACGCCGCCACCAGGACGAAATTACCGTCACCCGCTTCGTGCCGAAGGCCGCGCCCCAGGGCGAGCAACCGCGCCTGGTGTGAGGCGGCCGTGACCGACAACAACGTCACCCGGCTACATCGCCGCGTCATCACCCTGAAAAGCGGCCAGCAGGTCGAAATTCCGGACGATGCCGAGGGACGCCCCATCGAGGAGGTGTTTTCGCACGTGATCGGCAGCCTCAAGGGTGCCCTGGTCTACGAGATCGGCGGTCGCCGCTACATCGCCGTGCAGGACGAGCCCGACAACGGCCGATGATTCCGCTTGGCAGGTCTCGCGGTTTGTTCTATTTTTGTTCTCATGTTCGAGATCGAGGATGAAGCGCGGAGAAGGGCTAAGGACATGGCCTTTTGCGGGTATGGGCACGAGCTGGCGCGGGCCGAGGGGATCAAGGTCGCCCTGGCCGTTCTGATCGATGGCGCGAAATGCGCCGAGGACGAGGATTTACGGGCCGACGAGCCGTTTCAGGAAGCGCTTGCCTATCTCGACAGCCGGACAGGCGAAACAGCCATCACGGGGCAAATACGGCGGGCGCTCGACCTGCCGTTTCCCGAAGAAAGGCGCGTGAAGGTCGAGCAGCTTGCGGCCAAGCTGGCGAGCCGCCACGCAAATCCGGCGTTTTTCGATCTGCCGGGGCAGCGATGAGCCAGCCGGACAGGCGCTTATCATGGTTCCCCGAGCTCGATTATCTGATCGAGTATGTCCCCCAGAACGGGGACACGGAAGAAACGAAAATTGCCACCGTTACCCGCCTGAATATGGCCTATGAGGTGTTGGAGCTGGCGAAGCGCAGCTATCCCGGCCGCGTGCTCATCATGCGCCAGCGGGCGCGGATCATTGCCCGGCACGAGCCGGATTTAATATAGTAATTCCCTGTTGATATAATATTTCAATCAGATGGTACTAGTAAAGAAGAAACAACTGACCGGACCTCTCTCCTTATTTCTTCTTTATTTCGCTCAAAAAAATTGCTAAGATCATACTCTACAACCTTTTTGAAAAATGCAAATGTGGATTCAAAGGGGTCTTCATTTGATATCCCCGTGAGAACAAGCATTCCATCCGCTCTATATCGATGAATAACTGGATAACTAACTTGATTTGAAAATATTGCAAATGCTGGAAGCATATCACTTTGATATGCATTAAGTCCGAATCTCAAATCCGCATTTTGTCGCTTGGAATCTGCGCTTTTATAGCCCTGTCGAACTTCAAATACTACACCATCTAAGACTGATTTCTTATTATTTGATGTGCCGATCCGGTCAATTGAGCCTGTTATCCAATCGGACAGTCTCTGGCGTGCACTACCTTGCAGATCGTCAATGCGTAGACACGCATCTAATGTATGCGTGGCAAGTTTTGTGGGAGAAGAATTATATTTATATGACCATAATATTTTTTCTTCATCTATTTCTAAAGCAATATTCAAAATTGCGCGAAAAAGCCGCTCCGACCCAATTCCTAATTGTCGATATACTGAAGTTAGGCCGCCAGCAGCCTTGTGAGCGGCATATACTGATGGAGAAGCTAGCCCAATCCATGAGTAAAATGGGTCATTCCCGAATATTTCTTCAAAATCGGTGAATGAAACTCCATTGTCACGGCTAGATAGCCCAAAAGCGGGTTTATATTTATAGCATTCTCTAATTGGCTTTAGAAAAGTTTCTACGAGAAATTTATCGCTGCTTTCCATATTAGAATGATAGTCCCAATTGTTTTGGAAGCCGTGGCCTTCTTAGTTTCTCAGGATTTTTTGTGGGTTGTTTCTCGGAGATTTCGGAAAGGTAACGCGATATCGAAGATGCGACCTGATGAGCGACCATTGGCGGAACAGCGTTGCCGATCAGCGTAAGATTGCGTTGAGTCGAGTATGGAAAGACATAATCGTCTGGGAATGACTGGAGTCGCGCGCATTCGCGGACCGTTAATCGTCGATCTAGCTCGTAGTGAAATTGGATTCTGCCCCGAGCATTCGCGCGGATGCAGTATGCAACGTCTCCTCGCCGATTTTTATGATCGCCCTGGCCTCCGCCAGCCGTCGCCCGAGAAGCGACAAAATACTGGCTTTGGTTTGTGATCGTTTCATCAGTGATAGGCTCTAAGTCGGCAAGAGCTTGATCGATCGTATAGTAGGCTGCCGAATGGGTCGGTAGTGGCTTCCGAGGAAACCCAGGAAGGTCGTTACGAACCCCTACTAGAAAGAGGCGTCGTCGGCTTTGTGGTAAACCATAATCTGGGCAGTAGAGCTCCCAAACTTCAAATGAGTACCCGACAGACTCATATTCATTAAGGATATGTTCGAGATGTTTTCCGCGATCAAGGCGTGCGAGATACGGCACATTTTCGCCGATCACGATCTTAGGCCGGTACCGTTCCATGTAGTGGGTGAGGGCAGTGTATAATTGGCCTCGCTCTCCTGAAAGGCCGACCTTGGGGCCAGAAGAGGAAAAATCCTGACAGGGGAAGCCTCCGATCAATATGTCTGCAGCCGGGATGTCTTCGGTTGGCTTTTGAGAGAGATCGAGGCAAGCAATTTCGTTTCCTAGGTTTAGTTTATAGGTTTCAACGGCATCTGAAAAATTGTCATAGGCAGCAACAATCTCGAACGGTAACGCGGGATAGTGGCGGTTAAAGACCGAAAAATTCCCCTGAAAGCCGAGGTCCAGACCGCCACAACCAGAAAACAGTGAAACGACAGTATGCATACCGTCTCGGCTAATGCTTGCCGCTTTATTTACCTTCTGGCCCTCACGGAGACCATTCTGATAAACGGGTTTCGAACGTAATGCCCTGATTTTTTGGCCACCGTCTTTCCGTCTCATTAGGCGACGAATCCAGTCCATGTGCGGGAATAATACCGCCGTCTTATTCGGCGGGGACCGGTATGGCTAGCCAGCTTGAAGCTTAGTTCACAGATACCAGACTATGATCAGGTATGCTTGTAAAATATTGCAGCCTTTCAGCAATCTGGCTGCACTAATAGCTCAAAAAAATGGCCTCCCCCTCAAAAAGAGGGGAAGGCCTGTCTAGGCTTTACGGAAAGAGTAATCTCGCGGCCAGCGATAGGATTGCCACCGAGGTGACAACAATCGATAGCTCGACGCGATACGCCGTTCCATTCGACCTACTGGCTTCGAGAATGAAGCGTGCCTGCATAGACACCTCCCCATTCAGGTGCGTGCGGGTCCCTTGGAGTAGTCGCCATCACGCATTTGGCCAGGTCCGGCGTTTAGCTGGAGTCTTCCGGACGCTGCGACTCCATTGAACGCACCATCAATGTGCGTTCAATGCAGTGCAGCTAGCCAGGTACTCCGCCGCTTTAGATATCGTTATCAAGGGTGCCGATTGCAATGTCTGGTAAAGCTTCGATTCTGCAAGGGCTGGAAACGGGTCATATGCAGAAAGCGCAATTTGAAACAGAATTATGAATTCTGTTTCATATCCGGTGACGCGGGCGATCGGCAGCTTCCGACCCGTTGCTACCGTTCTGAAAGCCCTTGCGCTTCGCCGGAAAGCGGTCATGGCAGTCGAGTAGCCGCTGTTTGCACGACGAGCCTCTATCTCATGAGGTCGAGGACGCGTTGGCGCTGACGACGCGGCGCGGTGTGGCGCAGTCCTCGTGCAGCAGGGGTACGGTCAGCCCGCCTTCGGCTCACGGGTGTTCGGCAGGAGTGCCGTGAGGATGCCGATGAATGGCAGGAAGGCGCAGACCTGGAACACGAAGCGGATGCTGGTGTGATCTGCCAAGATGCCGAGGAGCGCGGCGCCGATCCCGCCGGCGCCGAAGATGAAGCCGAAGAACAGCCCCGACACCATCCCGACTCGGCCGGGCATGAGTTCCTGAGCATAGACGACGATCGCCGAGAACGCGGACGCCATGATGAAGCCGATCACGATGCTCAAGGCCGCAGTAGCTGTCAGCCCGACATAGGGCAGGACGAGCGTGAACGGCAGGACGCCGAGGATCGACACCCAGATGACGATCTTGCGCCCGAGCCTGTCGCCGATCGGCCCGCCCGCCACCGTTCCAGCCGCGACGGCTGCGAAGAAGATGAACTGGTAGACCTGCGCCGTCTGCGTCGACAGGCCGAACTCGTTCATCATGTAGAAGATGTAGTAGCTCGTGAACGACGCGAGGTAGACGTATTTCGAGAAGAGCAGGATCAGGAGGACCGCGACGGCCTTCGAGACCTGCGCCCGGGTCAGGAAGGCGTGGCGGACCGGGGTCGTGTTCGACGGGCGCTTGGCATGGCCGTTCCGCTGATACCAACGCCCGAGCCCGGTCAAGATAACGATGCCGAGCAGCGCCGCCAGCGCGAACCAGGCGAGGCTTTGCTGTCCACGCGGCAGGATGACGAAGGCGACCGCGAGCGGTCCGATGGCGGACCCGAAGTTGCCGCCAACCTGGAAGATGGACTGCGCCAGGCCGTGTTTGCCGCCCGATGCCAAGCGCGCGATCCGCGACGTTTCCGGGTGGAAGATCGCAGACCCAAGACCGAGAAGAATGGCACCGACGAGGAGCCCCACGTAGTTCGGCGCATAAGCGATGGTCACCAGCCCGACGAGCGACGAGGACATGCCGACTGGTAGGGAATAGGGAAGCGGGCGCTTGTCCGTGTAGAAGCCGATGAACGGCTGAAACAGCGACGCCGTGATCTGGTACACGAAGGTCAGCATGCCGACCTGGGCGAAGCTTAGTCCGTAGCCTTCCTGAAGGATCGGATAGAGCGCCGGAAGAAGCGACTGCATCAAGTCGTTCAGGAGGTGGCAGATGCTCGCCGCCCCAAGGACCGTCAGCGCCGTCCGTTCGACGAATGGTTGTGCTGATAGGGTTTGGCTCAAGGCGGTATGCCTCCGATCGAGTTCTACTACAGAGCGCTCGTTGCGCACCTTCGTGTTTCGAACTACGGAAACCGGAGGTGGCCCGCCACCGAACCTGGGCCTTCCCGCTTCGAGTTCAGGCCAACCATGCGAAAAGTGCACATCAACGAGATCGACCACCTTCCCCTGTCCATCATCGCGATCGGGAAGGAATACCCGGCGGGGCACTTCATCGATCCGCACGAACATCGTCGGGGCCAGCTCATATCGAGCGCATCGGGTGTGATCGTGCTGTCGACGCCGCATGGTGCATGGCTGATGCCGCCAGGGCACGGAATGTGGATCCCCCCCGGGACCATCCACAACGTCCGGATGGTAGGCCCGGTGCGGATGAGGAGCCTCTACGTCGAACCCGACGCGGCGCCGGGAATGCCGATGTCCTGCCAGGTTCTGGACATGCCGCCGTTCATGCGCGCCCTGATTGCCGAAGCCGTGGACGCTCCGCTCGAATACGAACGGGAAAGCCGCTCGGCCGCGCTCATGGAGCTGATCCGATACGAGATGGTTTCCCTGGCGATCCTGCCCCTGTCGCTCCCGTTCCCGTCCCATGAGGCGCTCGCGGCTCGATGCCGACAGTTCAGCGAACATCCCTCGATAGCTGAGACGATCGATGACTGGTGCGCCGGGCTCGCCATGAGCCGCCGTACGTTCACCCGTCTGTTTCGAGCGCAGACGGGCCTCAGTTTCGCCGAGTGGCGCCAGCAGGCCTGCCTCATGTCCGCTGTGACGAAGCTGGTCACCGGAGTGTCCGTGACATCCGTCGCGGGCGAACTTGGCTACGACAATCCGGCGGCCTTCACGACCATGTTCAAGCGGGCGTTCGGGGCTCCACCGCTCGCGTATTTGAAGCTTCGTACAAGGTTATGACGCTGGAATGCATCGCGCAGCTATGTCCACCTTCAACTCCGTCCTTCCCGAAAGCGGACCGGAAGCTTTCCACCCTTCCCTGCCCTACGAGCGCTCGTTTTTGAAACACTTTCATTGTATTCTGTTTCAAATGACCGACCTCATCGACCCGCAGGGCAACCGCCTTTATCTGACCGCCGCCGAACGCGCGGCCTTCCTCACGGCCGCCGCCAAAGCGCCGCGAGAGGTGCGATCCTTTTGCGAGGTGCTGCACTTCACCGGGTGCCGGATTTCCGAAGCCTTGGCGCTGTCTGTGAAGCGGATCGACCTTGAGGGGCAGGCGCTCGTCTTCGAGACGCTGAAGAAACGCCGTACGGGCGTCTATAGGGCCGTGCCAGTGCCCGCGCGGCTGCTTGATACCCTCGACCTCGTTCACGGCGTCAGGGAGGCGCACAGGCGGCGCGGCGATCCGCTGCTATGGGATTGGAGCCGCACGACCGCATGGCGGCAGGTGAAGGCCGTCATGGAGACGGCGGGGATCAACGGCCCCCATGCGAGCCCGAAGGGCTTGCGCCACGGCTACGGCGTCGCGGCGATCGGCGCGGCCGTACCGCTCAACATGCTGTCGAAATGGATGGGGCACGCCACGATCGAGACGACGGCGATCTATGCGAACGCGCTCGGCGAGGAGCAGCGTTCAATTGCTGAACGCATGTGGACTTGAAGCCGCCTGAATTATGCCTTGCCCGGAAAGGGCGAATTCCGGCACAATTGGAAATGCGGAACCCGGGGACGGATAGTCCGCGCACGAAGTAGACGGCCCTTGCCTTCACAGGCGGGGCCGTTTCTCGTTCAGGAGTCTACTTTGTGCCCTGTATCCTCGGGGGTCCGGGGGCAGACAGCCCCCGGCAACGCGCGAAGCGCGTTCACCGGGCCGAGGATTGATGCAGAGCGCCTTTAAGCGCTCTTCCTCGTGAACCACCCGGCCAGTCCTTTCGGCCGCTCACGGGCCGATTTTTCGGCCTCCTCGCGCCGGTCCTCAATTATCTTGAGGGTTTGGCTTACTTCACCGAGCTGACGCAGCGCCCCGGTTGCTTGTTCGTGCCAGCGATCGCGATCCCGGCGCAGCTCGTCGCGCTCGCGATCGGACATGGCCCGGAAATCATCAAAGCGTTCTCGCAGTGCTTTAAGTTCGGCCTCTAAAGTCGCTGTAAAAGCTGTATCTTTTGGGGTTTCCGATCCTAAAGCTTTACCCTTTTCCGCACTCTTGCCGTTTAGAGGCGGAAAGACCCGGCAGAGTTCGGCCGGGTCGATCAACCAGCCTTTGCCGTCTTCGGTGCGTTCGGCCGACAAACGCCCGGATTTAATGGCTTTCGTAATTGTCGGCGTGGTGACGCCGACCGTTTCGGCGGCCTTTCCTGCTGATAGTTTCATGGCTGTAAATAGCCCCCTTTCCAATCCTAAAGTCAGTATAAAAGGGAAGGGTAACCTATACCTGACCACCCGCAAAGCGGTTTCGTATGAAACTATCCAGTGATGAGCGGACGGGTAGGCGCTGCCGTTCCATAGTGGAGCTGGCGCACATCACGGATAACATCGCGCCACCGGGGCACCTCAAACCACGGCACGCGTTCGATCACGAACAGCGGGGCACCGATCCGCTTGACGAGTTGAAGGCCGTCCCCGATGGCGCGGATTTCTTCCGATTGCAGGACGGGCCGCTTGTGTTCGGCCAAGCCGAACGATGCGGACCCGTAGCCTGCCCCGGAATTGTTGACGGTGCGCACGGCCACGCTCTTGATCCCTGACCATGTTTCCACATCGCGCATGAGGGTGGCGTCCTCGATCCCCCACGCGGTGAAAACGCCCGCCTGCTCCTCGAAAAGCTTGATGGTTTCCAGCTTGTAGCCTCGCGAGAGCAGGGAGTTTCGCCCTTGGCAGAGGCCCCAGAGTTGGACGCCCATTCCAGCGTAAAGCGTTAGGGCCTTTGGGATGACAGGCATGTATGGAAGGTTCGCCAGCTCGTCGATCAAGAACAGGACCGGCACCGGGCCGGGTGTGTTCGCAGCCGTTTCGAGCATGCTCGAAACCGTCAGGGACACCCATTTCGCAGCGGCGGTCATCTGCCGCTCCGGAGCCATGAGGTAAACGGTCGTCAGCTCGTGCCGCAGATCGCCCGGATCGAAGTCACTGGCGGCCGTGGCGTCCGCCAGCGGTTCGCCCGGCCGGAACGACCGAAGGGCGTTCTTCATCTCACCGTAATATGCGGCGTATTGCGTGGTGGCTTCGCTCTTGTCGTAGGCGAACGAGGCGGCGACGGCCGCAATTTCCTCGATCCCGCATCTGCCGATTGTCTTTAAGCGGTCATCCAGATTGTGGCGTTCGTTCACGAAGCGCCACAGTTCGCCGAGCGTGCAGCGTTCCGGCTCGCACCGCGCGGCCCATTCGATCCACATGGCGAGTATTTCTTGCGCTCCCTGTCCGACCCATGCGTTTTCGCCTTTCGTTGCCGGGACGAGGGACATGGCGGCGTCGAGGCAGTCTGTAAAAACCGACTGCCCCGCCTGTGCCCGCTTGATGATGTGGCCGAACGGATTGAGCCGCCAGCCCGGGACGCCATGCATGCCGAACGGGTTGAGCGGAATTGTTTTATGGCCGAGGTTGCGGCGGCGGTGATGTGCCGAGGCCCAAGCGTTTTCGCCGTTCTTGATGTCGTTGACGATAACGGAGCGGTTCCCGACGTGGGCCATATTTGTCAAGACGAGGTCGCGGCCCTTACCGGTCTGCGTCGGGCCGTAATTCAGAAGGTGGGCTTTGCCGGGATAGAAGATCGGCCGCCCCTCTAGGCGGCCGAGAAAGATGCCGTCAGGGTTCAGCATGTCGAGGGCGGCCGCGTCCTCGATGGTGCCGAGACGGCCGCCGCCGAGCTTGCCGGATGCCTCCTCGCGCTCGATGAACTCTAAGACCCGCTGCGCCTGTATCTGCCCTTCGTGTTGAAGAGCATGCAGCTCGTCAGCCCGGCCCCATGCCTTGAACTGCTCCAGCCTCGATAGGAGTTCCCAAAGCATGACGGCTCATCCCCGTTTAGGGCCGAGAGCGTTGCGGTGGCACGTCGAAAGCGTCGGCTAGGGGATCGTTTGAGTTGACCGCCCCGCCACCCCACGGCCCCGCCGTGCGGTGCGCTTCCGAGGGACGTTGACGGGGCGGCAAAATCTGCGGGGCTGGCCGCGCCGCAGCCGGGGCGGGTTCCGGCTGCTTTTCGTCGTCGTCTTGGAACATATCGAGCGGGAATTTGCCCTCTGCGATTGTCAGGCCAAGGAGGCCCACGACCGCATAAAGAACCGGGGCGGCGCACGTCAGAAGGAGATAATACCAAAACGGCTTGTGTGGGTTCCAAGCGTGCACGGTAAGCATCGGCTCTATGAAAATGAAAAAACCAAGGAACCAGAAGAAGAAAATAGCAGCGTTGATGGCAGGTTTTGCCCGGCGCATCACATAGAAGCTGATGATAGCTCCGCAAATTGCAAGAACAATAACCGAGCCGATGACCACGGCAAACACTGCCATCATCATGAAGCCGATTTTCATTTGTTCAGTAGAGTTTTGCTGCGACATGTCGGAAACCCCTGAAAAATATAGGCTTTGACATTTTCATAAGGATTAATGCATAACTTTGATAACATTGCAAACAAGACGTTATGGCAGCTTGATGCCTACGTTCTAAGTGCGGTGTGACCAGTGACCGTATGAAACAACCAAAGCAGAGCGATACATGGGCGATGCGTGGCATCGACCCGGAGACGCGGGAGCTGTTCCAGCTCGCCGCGCGTAAACGCGGCCTCACGGTTGGCCGTCTCGCTGATGACGTCATGCGGAAAGCGGCCGAAGCGATCCTTCAGGGAGATGCGGCCGACATGAGCCTAAGCGCATCCGTGGACAATCTCGCGCGGCGCGTCGCGGAGCTTGAAAAGCAGACGCAGCGACCGCGCCGCTCGCGCAGCAGTCGCCGGAGCTTCACCCCGTCATAATCGGCTTTGTCCGCGAGTTCGTGAAGGCGGCGCAGCTACGCGCTCATGCGCTCCGCTTTGGATTCGATCCCAAACAACTCTCGGTCCTGATCCCGCGAGACAAACCGGCGTAGCAGCTCGTCGAGCTGGGCGCGAAATTCCGGGTCCTTTTGCGCATGTTCCAACACGACCGCCCCGGCGACGATTTTGCGCCGCGTATCGCGTTTGCGCTCCGCCTCGCGCACCCTCGCCCGTTCGCGCGCGATCTGGGATTCGAGCTGTGCCTTCTTCTGGTTCAGCTCCTGCAAT
Organism: Jiella marina; assembly: GCF_024359545.1. Classification (GTDB taxonomy): domain Bacteria; phylum Pseudomonadota; class Alphaproteobacteria; order Rhizobiales; family Rhizobiaceae; genus Jiella. Next base: position 3,425 of record NZ_JAKQZG010000025.1, on the reverse strand, counting down.
TTTTCATCTGGAGATTTGCGCTTTTTCTGCATCTGGCCCTTTCCCTGAATAGACATGCTGCCATAAACTTGGCTTTCTGGAAAAGTTTCTAGGCGAGTTTTTCGCGTTAATCGACATGGACGGTGCGGCATCACTGAGGAACGAAGTGCGCACTTATACATCGCAAGCGATGTGTGCGCCGGGGATTCCCCGGACCCCTTTCAACGTATCCGGCCGGATGCGTTTTGCCCCTTAGCAGCCGGGGCGGGCTGGTTCCTCACATGCCGGAACGGGCATTTTCTTTGTTGCGAGGTGCGTTGATCCGTGGCGCAATATCGGCTTTCCGCGCAGATCATCGGCCGCAAGACGGGGCGCAGCGCCGTGGCTTGCGCGGCCTATCGATCCGGCGAGGTGATTGCCGAAACCCGCACGGGCCAGATGCACGACTACACGCGCAAGCAGGGCATCACACACACCGAAATCATGGCCCCGCAAAACGCCCCCGCTTGGATGCACGACCGCGCCATGTTGTGGAACGCGGTCGAGGCCGCCGAGCGCCGAAAGGACGCCCAGCTTTGCCGTGAGGTCCAGCTTTCCCTTCCGCACGAGCTGACGGCCGACGAGCGGCGGGAACTCGTGCGGGGCTTTGTCCAGAAGTCCTTCGTGGACAAAGGCATGATTGCCGACCTTGCCATTCACCAGCCCGGGCCGCGCGAGGATCACCGAAACCATCACGCGCACGTCATGCTCACCATGCGGGAGCTGACGGGCGGCGGTTTCGGCAAGAAGTCGCGTGAGTGGAACGACCGGGACCGGCTGGCCGAGTGGCGCAAGGAATGGGAGCAGCATTTAAACGCCGCTCTTTTCCGCGCGGGCCGAGCCGAACGGGTGGATAGCCGCAGCTATAAGGATCGCGGAATCGACCGCGAGCCGACCCAGCATCTTGGCCCTGCCGCGCACCAGATGGAAAAGCGCGGTGCGGCGAGCCGGATCGGCGACGAGAACCGGGCGGCCAATGAAAACAACCGGCAGCGGGCAAACCGGCACGGCCTGCTTGCTCAACTGCAATTGCAGCTCGACGGGCTGGACGACCGCTTTGAGCGCCAGAGAGCCGCGCAGGTCCACGCGGTCGAGAACGCCCACCAGTGGACACGTTCCGACCTGAAAAGCCGCCATACGAGCGAGCAGGCCCGCGAGCGGGACCGGATCGAAAAGGTCTATGGCGAGCCGATGCGCACGCTTGCGGCCGAGCGGCAGGCGCTCGAAAGCCGCATGGAGGCGACCGGCTGGCGGAGCCTCGTGCGGCGTGTGACCGGCCAGACGGTCAGGGATGCCGACCGGCTGGACCGGCTCAAGCTCAATCAGGCCAGCATTGCCGAGCGCATCCGGCAAGGATGGGACGCCTTGAATGCCCGGCAGGCGGACCAGCTCAAGGCGCTTGAGAAAGCCCATGAGAAGCGCAAGGCGGACATCGCGGCCGAGACAGAACGGCAGAAGAAGGCCGAACGAGACGCCCTGATGCGCCGCCGTCTTGTGGCCGCGCAGTCATACCAAAAGAACCAAGCCGAACGGTTCCGAAAGAAGGCGGCACAGGGAGCAAAGGTCCGAGAGGCCGCCGCTCGATCCGACGAGATTGCGGCAAAGGCGATTGCAGCGGCCAAGACACCGGAGCAAGCGCCGCGCGCGCCCTATCAACCGAGCGAAAAAGACCTGGCGCGATTCAGTCAGGAAGCGCACCAGGTCAAAGGGCCGAGCCTCGAACAAGCGAAGCTTCCCCCTTATCCGGCCGTGTGGGGACGCCGCGGGAGCGATGGCGCGGGCGGCGGCAAGCCTGCCCCGGCCGAGACGCCGCGGCGGCGTGAGCACGACGCCCCTGCCCCCATGCCGGACGTGAAGGCCGCGCACGAGCAAGCCGATCCGATCCGGGCGATCAAGCAGCCGAATTTCACGGCGCAGGCACAGGCTCCCGCCAACGATTCGCCCGCGCCGATCGCCGACGCGACGGCCGCGCACGAGCGGGCGAACCCGCCCCATTCGAGAGAGGCAAATTTCTCGACGCAGGGGGGCAATCTTTCGCAGTCCGAAAAGGACGCGAAGACCCGCCGTGAAGCGGATTGGGGCGGCGAGGGAAAGGCCACAGCCGCATGGGATTGGTTCGAGAAGCAGCGGGCCGCGACCGCCGAGCCGGGGGCCGAGCGCGAGAAGAAACAGGAACGCGGCTTGTCTCTTGGCCTGAAATTCAGCGGCGGGGGCGGCGAATGAGTTTATAGCGGGAAAGGGTTGCCGGAACTCGCTGCTTTAGGATCGGAAACCCCACGCTATACAGCGCGAAACCCCAATGAATCCGGGATTTCTCCACCCCTTGGCGGTGCCTTTCGAGAGGTAAATTTACCCCTCAAATGATCCGGCGTTTTAGGATCGGAAACCCCGGTTAAGGGGGCGGATTTTCGCTGGCGCGAGGATCCGCGCAGAGATCCTGCCCCCGGATTCGCTTTCGCAGATCCGGGCGAAAATCCGCAAACCTTAAAAATTCTTTTCGTAACCGGGCGAGTCTGGCACGATAGTCGAATGTGCGCGGGAGATTCGTCCGCGCTTCATTCACCAAGCCCGGAGGAATCTAGGCCCAGAAACACGAAAACCCGCCGAAAGGGCGGGCTTCATATCCGGGGACGACCCGGGAAACTTCATGATGTGGTGTCTGAAGCTTCCCACAAGTCCCCGGCCTTTTGCAAGCAGATTCTTGCCACGGGATCGCTTTGCCAAAATTTGACGCCCTGCCCCTTCGGCCGACAGGTCCGAAAGGGGGACGCATGCAATTGTTAGGGGACATTCTCAATCAGCCGACACAGCAAGGACGGCGGGGCGCACCCGTGCGCCGTCAATCCCGTGCGAAAGGGCGCGAGGGGACATTCTGGCGGCCGACAACGCGGCAGGACGTGCGCCAGCTCGTCTTGGCCGCGCGGCGCTACGATATGGCCGGACGCCAAGGCGGGCAGCGCAACGGCCCGCTTGGGCACGTCGCGCTCGAGGTGCTGGATTATCTCGCCAACCTGATCGACTTTCGATCCGGGCGCCTCGATCCGGCGCTCGAGACAATCGCGGCGAGGATCAACCGCTCGAAATCCGCCGTCGTCGATGCGCTGAAAGCGCTTCGTCAACACGGCTTTCTCGACTGGCTGCGGCGCTACGTGCCGACCGGCAGCGAAGGACGCGGCCCGCAGGTCCAGCAGACCAGCAACGCCTACCGTCTCTTTCTGCCGGCAGCGGCGCGCCGGCTGCTTGGCCGTTACGGCCAGCCGGCACCAGCCCCCGACGATCACGACCATGCCCGGCAGACACAGGCGGCCGAGGTCGAGGCCATGCGGGCAGGCCTGCCGAAGAAGGAGCGGCTTTTGTTCGACATCGAGAAGGGGCCGCTAGAGGCCGCGCTTGCCCGGTTGATCGAC
>NZ_JAKQZG010000024.1 GCF_024359545.1 Jiella marina | reverse complement strand
CTTGCGCGGCTGGTTCGAGAACGATCTCGACGACGTTCTGGCCAATCCCGACCTCGTGCCGGCCGGCCAGCACGGCCGCTGCCTCGAAGTCGCAACCGACGGCCCGCTTGTGGAAGCCGAACGCAAGCGGCTCGCGGATCTCTTCTACGCCGATCTCTCGGCCCAGTGTGCCTGGCCGAAGGCGGAAGCCGCGCTGCGGATCTGAAGCGACGGGCACCGCTGGAAATGACGACGGCCGCTTCAAGCGGCCGTTTCGTTCTTCGGGCAGCGATGTTCGATATCGACCGCCGGGGCCGGTTTCCTGGTCAGGCGAACCGGTCGAACGTGTCCGGGTTCAGGCCGAGGGTGCGGATGGCCCGCTCGGGCGGCCGGCGGCCCGCTTCCATGGCGGAAGCGCATGCCCGGGCCGCGCGAACCTGTTCAAAGAAACTGCCGAGTCCGGCGGCGAAGCGCGATGCGCGTCTCATTGTAACAACCTTGCATGTTCGTATTCTGGTAGGTCTTGTATAAGAACGAACGGGCGCGACGAGCAGAGCCGGTTTTTGCGGCTCTGCCTTGCGTGCAGTGCAAACCGGAATCGCCGCTTCCCATAAGACGATTGACGTGATCGCAAAAAACTTATGGGCGCCACGGTGTTTTGGCGCTGCACCGGCGATCTCATCGCGATTCCGGCCGGCTGCACTCGGAACGCCGCGAGACTCTCTCTGCAGTGCGCCCTGCCCTTGCCAAGTCGGCATGTCGGCCTGAATAGGCGAAGGAGTCAGGCCGACAAGGATCCCTCTTTGAACACTTCCGACCATACGGCGCCGGCCGTCCCCTCGTCGCGGCGCTGGCTGACGCTCGCCGTCCTGCTGCTCGCCGCCTTCATGAATCTGATCGACGTGACGATCGTGAACGTGGCGATCCCGAGCCTCAGCGACAGTCTGCAGGCGACGAGCAGCGAGATCGAATGGGTGGTCGCCGGCTATATCGTCGCCTTCGCGCTCGGGCTCCTACCGTTCGGGCGGCTGGGCGACATTGTCGGCCGCAAGCGGATGTTCCTTTTCGGCGTCACCGGCTTCACGCTCTGCTCGCTCTTGTGCGGGGTGGCGCCGAACATCGACATGCTGATCGCGGCGCGTCTGGCCCAAGGCCTGACCGCGGCGATGATGATGCCGCAGGCGCTCGCCCTGGTGCAGGTGACCTTCCCGCCAGCTGAGCGCGGCACGGCCTTTTCCCTGTTCGGCGTGACGGCGGGCCTCGCCTCCGTCGCCGGGCCGCTGACGGGCGGCGCGCTGATCTCGGCCGATCTCTACGGCCTGGAATGGCGTCCGATCTTTCTGGTCAACCTGCCGATCGGCCTGTTCGCGGTGATTTCCGGCTGGCTGCTGATCCCGAAGGCGGAAGGCGGCGAGCGCTCCCGGATCGACTTCGTCGGCGTTCTTCTGGCAGCGGCCGCGGTGTTTGCCGTTATCATCCCGCTGGTCGAAGGGCGCGAATATGGCTGGCCGCTCTGGTGTTTCGTTCTGCTTGCCCTCTCTGTCCCGTTCTCGGCCGCCTTCGTGCTCTGGGAACGCCATCGCGCCAAAATCCAGGCGAGCCAGCTTCTCCCCATCAGCCTGATCACCAATCGCCACTTCCTCCTCGGCCTGTCGATGACCTCGGCGCTGTTTGCCGGCATTCCCGGCTTCTTTTTTGTGGTGGCCATCTTTCTCCAGGTGGGCTTCGGCTTCACGCCCTTCGAATCCGGGCTGACCACTGTGCCCTTCCCGGTGGGCGTCTTCATCTCCTCGCTGATTTCGGGCCGCTTCGGCGGACGCATGGCGAGAGCGCGGCTGATCGCCGGCCCGCTCATTCTGGCGAGCGGCATGGCCCTCCTGTACTTCGTGGTCGCTTCGGTGACGGACAGCGTCGACCATTGGGACCTTGTCGCGCCTCTCTTCATGGCAGGCCTCGGCATGGGCATCACCGTGGCACCACTGTTTGCGACGATCCTGACGATGGTGGAGTTGCGCGATGCGGGATCGGGCTCCGGTGCGCTCCAGTCGTTCCAGCAGATCGGCGGGGCACTCGGAGTCGCCATCGTCGGGGAGATCTTCTTCCGGATGCTGGGAAGCGCCCAGGGGCACGGCACCTATCGCGACGCCTTCGAGATGGCGCTGATCTATCAGGTGGCGATTTTCCTGCTTCTGGCCTTTCTCTCGAGCCGACTGCCCGCCGACGTCGAGGGCCGGTCTCGCGCAATGAAGGCCGACGAAACGCAGGAATCAGCTTCGGCGAAGGGATGAGCCTCAGCGGCCGGCACGGGCCTCCGCTCAGAAATTCAGACCCGCCATTTCGCGCTCGGCGTCGCTTTTCGCAAAGCCCGCAGCCTGGAAGGCTTTCCGATAGAGGTCACCCGCCCTCGGATCGTCCGGCGTCGTCTCGGCATAGAGCCCGCGCAGCGAGGCCGAAATCGTATCGGAGCAGACCATCGGCACGACCTCGTAGCGGATGCCGTAGGCCACGCCGTCCTCGTCCGGCGAGAGAACGAAGGTCGCGAGTTCGCCCTTGCCGGCGTCCTCGAAGGCGAAAACCGCCTGACCGAGCCGCTTCCGGGACTGACCAGTTCCGCCGCCGCGAAGCTCGACGGCGACGCGGTCACCATTCCCCATGAGGCCGAGAACATAGGGAACGAGTGCCATCGCGCCTTCGACCGGAAACGAAGCCCCAGGACGCAGAGGCGTCGTCTCCCCTGATACCCACGCATCAATGCTCGCGCCACGGGACTGCTCGGAGCCGAGCACCAGAAAGAGATCGCCCGCCCCGCTGCCGGCCGCGTTCGTGGTCGCCGGTTCTTCGGAGGCAGAGGCGTTCACAGGGCCGCCCTTGAAGGCGATGGGTTCGATCGCCTTGATGGCGACCACGCCGCAGAGTTCGGCCGCTTCGCTGGCGCCGGCCGGGGTGAGGAAGGCTGCGGAGGTAGCGAGGGCGAAGATGGCGTTGCGGATCATGGGTCAGGGCTCCCTTCGGGATGACCGGCGAAGCTTCCTTCGCCGTTGCACCCACTATCGAGGAAGCCCCGCCCGCTATCCGTGATGCGTGTCACATCGCGACGCGGCCGCAGTTCAAGGCGCCGGAGACTCGGCCGGAACGGCCTTGAGATAGGCGGCGATCGCCGCACGGTCTTCAGCCGGAAGTCTTGCGATGTTCTCCTGCACGTCGACCATCGCCCCGCCGACGGAATCGAAGTCGGGGGTGAAGCCGGTTTCGAGGTAATAGGCGATATCGCTAGCCGACCAGTCTCCGATGCCATCCTCCGAGGGCGTGATATTGGGGACATTGCCCTCCCCTTCGGGATTGGGCGCCCCGGCGAGCCACTCGCCGGTGTTCAGGCCGCCAGCGCCGCCGAAGCTGCGCGGGGTATGGCATTCGCCACAGTGCCCCGGTCCTTCGACGAGATACTGGCCCCTGTGAGCTGGTTCCGAAGCGTCCTCGGGCAGTTCCACGGCCGGCGAACCGTCGCCCAGGAAAACGAGCTTCCACAGGCCCACGGCCGGCCGGATGTTGAAGGGAAAGGCGAGGTCGTTCGCCGGCGCCTCGCCCTCGACGGCGGGCAGCGTCTTCATGAAGGCCCACAGATCGGCGACGTCCTGCGGCGTCATGCGCACATAGGAGGTGTAGGGAAAGGCCGGGTAGAGATGCCGGCCTTCGGGATCGAGCCCGCGCTGCATGGCATTGGCGAAATCGGCGAGATCCCAGCCGCCGATCCCATCCTGCGCGTCCGGGGAGATGTTGGGGGCGTGGAAGGTGCCGAAATCCGTGGTCAGCGGATCGCCGCCGCCGAGCTTCAGCTTGGCGTCACCTTCCGCCTTGGAAGGGGCATGGCAGGAGGCGCAGCCGCCGGCCCAAAAGATCCGCTCGCCGCGCGCGGCGTCGCCGGAATCCTCCGCCGCGATCCGACTGTCCTCGAGCGGATGCGGCAGGGTGAGGAGTTTGAATGCGCCGGCACCGGCCAGGACAACGACGAAGATTGCAATGAGTATGTTGTTCAGCATCCGCCAGCCTCAGACACGGCCGAGCTGCTCCCGGCCGCGCGAGGATGAGATCACTTAAGGGAAAGCGTCAAGCCGACCACATGTCGCTATGCCGTTTCCGCTCGCGATTGGCAGAGTCTAGATCCGGCCGAGCAGCAGCAGAACCAGGATGACGACCAGAATCAGCCCGAGAAGTCCGGACGGACCGTAGCCCCAGCCGCCGGAATAACCCCAGGTCGGCAGGGCGCCGATCAGGAGCAGGATAACGATGATGAGGAGAATCGTGCCGAGGCTCATGGGTGGTTTCCTTGCCAGCTAATTTTTGTTCGCTTCACAAACCGTTGAGAGCGAATTGAGTTCCCGGCGCGCTCGGAGCGAGGCCACGGGAAGTCATTGGAGACAAGAAGATTTCCTGCGCGCACGCCTGCCCATGGAGAGAACCGGTTCCGGCAAAAACCCAGGCGAGGTCAACGCAGTCACGCCTGAAGAGGCGTGATCGATATCAGCGGGCCGCATGCCTGAACGCCTCAGGCCGGGCCGAAGCCGCCGATCGCCACGAATACCGCGATCATGAGAAAGATCAGGCCGAGCACCATGGACGGCCGGTAGCCCCATTGGCGCGAATAGGGCCAGGTCGGCATCACCGCGATGAGGGCCAGAAAGACGATGACGACGACGATGGGACCGTATCCGACATCCATTAGAACGTGCTCCTTCTTTTCTTGGGCAAGGATTGGCCGCACAATCTGGCGCCGGCGGGACCGCTGGCGAGCCCCCATCCTGCTTTCGATCGTTCGGTGTCATGAGCTTGCCATGTGCCATGGTCAGCTTGTTCATCGTGAATTGACAACCCGGCAGCGAAGCGCCACCTCGCTCTTGCACTGCCGCATCCTTTCGTCCGACAGGGACCGAACACCATGAATATCGAAGCACCGATCCAGACGATCGTGGCCGACCCCTTGCCGCGCAGACAGACCGTCGGGGTCGATGTCGCGGGCGTGATGGTAGGTGGCGGCGCTCCGGTGGTCGTGCAGTCCATGACGAACACCGATACGGCGGATGTCGATGCCACCGTCGCCCAGGTCGCGGCGCTTGCGCGGGCGGGTTCGGAGATCGTCCGCATCACGGTCGATCGCGACGAATCGGCCGCCGCCGTCCCGAAGGTCAAGGAACGCCTCGATCGTCTCGGCATGCATGTGCCGCTGGTGGGCGACTTTCACTATATTGGCCACAAGCTTCTCGCCGATCACCCGGCCTGCGCCGAGGCGCTCGCCAAATACCGGATCAATCCCGGCAATGTCGGCTTTCGCGAAAAGCGCGACCGGCAATTCGCCGAGATCATCGAGATGGCCATCCGTTACGACAAGCCGGTGCGGATCGGTGTCAATTGGGGGTCGCTCGACCAGGAACTCCTCACCGGGCTGATGGACGCCAACAACCAGCTCGCGACGCCACGCTCGGCGCGGGCCGTGACGCGCGAGGCGATCATCCAGTCGGCGCTGATCTCGGCGGCGCTCGCCGAGGAGATCGGTCTGCCGAAGAACCGGATCATCCTGTCGGCCAAGGTCAGCCAGGTGCAGGACCTGATTGCCGTCTATCGCGATCTCTCCCTGCGCACCGACCACGCGCTGCATCTCGGCCTCACCGAGGCGGGCATGGGCTCGAAGGGCATCGTCGCCTCCTCCGCCGCCATGGGCATTCTGCTGCAGGAAGGGATCGGCGACACGATCCGCGTCTCGCTGACGCCCGAGCCCGGCGGCGATCGCACCCGCGAGGTGCAGGTCGCCCAGGAACTCCTCCAGACCATGGGGTTCCGCCAGTTCGTGCCCGTCGTTGCCGCCTGTCCGGGCTGCGGGCGCACGACCTCGACGGTGTTCCAGGAGCTCGCCGAGAAAATCCAGGGCGACATTCGCGAGAACATGCCGGTCTGGCGCGAGAAATATCCGGGCGTGGAGGCCCTCAACGTCGCGGTCATGGGCTGCATCGTGAACGGCCCCGGCGAATCCAAGCACGCCGATATCGGCATCTCGCTTCCCGGCACCGGCGAGAGCCCGGCCGCGCCGGTCTTCGTCGACGGCAAGAAGGTCAAGACGCTACGCGGCGATGGCATCGCCGCCGAATTCCAGACGATGGTCGCCGACTATATCGAGAAGCGCTTCGGCGAGGGCAAGGCGGCCGCCGAGTAGAGCAATTCGGTATAGTGATTCCGTCGGCTATCCGGCGGGAACGTCAATCTTTCTCGTTGCGAACTCGTCCTGCCCATTATATGGTACATACCATATAATTCTGAGGTAGCATGGAGCCGAAGAGCGCGCGAAAGGTCCCGGTCGTTTTTTATCGCACGCCTTCCGGCAACGAGGTTGTGCTGGATTGGCTGCGCGGATTGGAGGAGACCGAACGCCACGCAATCGGACTCGACCTCATGCGCGTCCAGTATCGTTGGCCTGTTGGCATGCCGCTGTGTCGGGGGTTGGGGAATGGACTTTGGGAAGTCCGCAGCAACCTGCCAAGTGGCCGAATTGCCCGCATGATCTTTTGCCTCTGCGACGACACGATCCTGGTCCTTTCCGGCTTCATCAAGAAAAGCCAGAAGACCCCGCAGGACGAGTTGGCTCTCGCCCGCCGTCGGATGAAAGAATTTCTGCCCTAGGAGGTGTCATGGTGGAGAACGAGGAGACGGCCCGCACGGTGGAGGGGCTTACGACGCTCGACGCATTCCTGACAGATGAAAGCAAGCGCGAAGCGTTCGAGGCGATCGCAGTCAAAGAAGTTCTGGCCTGGCAGATCGAACAGGCGATGAAGGAGCAGAAGCTTTCCCGCAGGCGGATGGCCGAGCAAATGGGAACGAGCCGCAGCCAGATCAGCCGGCTGCTTGATCCCAGCGACGGGAATGTGACGCTGGCGACACTGCAACGGGCTGCCGAAGTCGTTGGCCGGAAAGTGCGCATCGAACTGATTTGAGAACGCTCCTCGCCCTCACCGGAATGACGTTTCGAAGAAGCGGAAGCGTAGTGTCTGCCGATGATCGGAGCATGTTCATGAGAAGCAGCCACTTCGCCAAGGCTCGATTCACCGGTCTTCTTATCGCGACAGGCCTCTGCATCGGCCTCCTGAGGCCCGCTGTGGCGGAAACGCCAGATGTCGGCGCCAGTGCGGCCTTCGCCGCGAGCCACCTCCCCGCGCTTCCGTTCCCCCCGAGCCCGCCGCGTTTCGACGGAACAGAGAATGGATCGGCAACGCCGGCCAAGACAGGCGGCGTGGACGAGATATGCCGCCTGATCGGCGAGAATGCCGACGCCGTCGGCATGCCGAAGGCCTTCTTCGCCCGGTTGATCTGGAAGGAAAGCCGCTTCGACGCCAAGGCGGTCTCGCCTGTCGGCGCGCGGGGCATCGCGCAGTTCATGCCCTACACCGCTGCCGAGCGGGGCCTGGCGAACCCTTATGACGTCGAAGAAGCAATCCGCCATTCGGCGCTCTATCTCTCGGACCTGCGCACGGAACTGGGCAATTGGGGCCTGGCCGCAGCGGCCTACAATGGCGGGATCAACCGCGTGAAGCGCTGGATCGCCCGGGGCGGCCGACTGCCTTACGAGACCGAGAACTATGTTGCGGCGATTACCGCACGCCCTGCCCTCTGGTTCAAGGCCGACGGGCGCGAAGTCGAGCCCCGCCCTCTGGAACAGGATGTCGCCTTTTTCGAAGCCTGCCGCAAGCTGCCGGTGATGAAGACCCGCGCGATCTTTGCCTCGGTCGAATCGGGAATCCCGAAACCCTGGGGCGTGCAGGTGGCCGGCCACAGGGACCAGAACGTCGCATTGCGAATGTTCCGGCGCACCCAGGCCGCATTCCCGGGACTGATCGGCAACGAGAAGCCGCTTGTGATCCGCGACCGAGTCCCTGGCGGCGGTACGATCTACGCGATCCGAATCGGCACCGAGGAGCGCTACCAGGCCAATCGGCTCTGCGTCAGGCTGCGCCTAGCCGGCGGCTCCTGCATCGTCGCCAAGAACCGGTAGATCATCGCCGCCGCAGCAAGCTCGGATGGCCCCACCCTCGTCCTCAGTGCTTGCGCCAGGCGACGAAGCGGGCGGCCTCCAAGAGCGTCTCCGCCTTTTCGCCATAGGGCGCCATGACCTCTTCGGCCTCGTTGACCAGCGCGTCGAGGCGGTCTTCGAGGATCCGCTTGCCGTAGATCTGGGCGAGCGTCTGCTTGCCCTTGTCGCGGTCCTTGCCGGTCGCCTTGCCGACCACGTCCGGATCGCCGTATTCGTCGAGCAGATCGTCGGCAAGCTGGAAGGCGAGGCCGACATTCTCGCCATATTTACGCAGGCGAACCCGATCTTCCTCCGGGGCGCCGGAGAGGATCGCGCCGGACTCGCAGGCGCAGGAGATCAACGCGCCGGTCTTCATCGCCTGCATGCGGGTGATCTCGATCTCGGAGCGCTTTCGCCCTTCCGACTGTATGTCGAGAAGCTGGCCGCCGACCATCCCCGATGCGCCGCCCTTTCGGGCGAGCAACGTCACGAGCTTGACGCGCAGATCGGGCGCAATGGCCTCGCTCGTCCCGATCAGCCCGAAGCTCAGCGTCAGGAGCGCATCGCCCGCCAGGATCGCCGTCGCCTCGTCGAAGGCCTTGTGCACGGTCGGCTTGCCGCGGCGCACGGCATCGTCGTCCATCGCGGGCAGATCGTCATGGACCAGCGAATAGGAATGCACGCATTCGAGTGCGCCGGCGATCTGCATCGCCGCCTTCGGATCCCCCGCGAAGAGTTTCGCCGATTCAAGCACCATGAATGGACGCAACCGCTTGCCGCCGTTCAGGACCGCATGGCGCATGGCGTTCAGAAGATGATGCGGCGTCCCGGCCACCAGTTGATGCGAGGACAGTATGTCTTCCAGAAAGTCACCGACGGATGCGGCCGTGGTCTTGAGCTGCTTTTCGAATTCGCCGGTCTTCATCGCGCGTCTCGCTTTCCCCAGAGCGGTTCGCCTGACTCGTTGCGGTCAAACGGTTGGTATCATTCATGGTCCGGCATGAACCATTGCGCGGGATATCTAGCACCGATAAGTAAAGGCCGCCCTTCCGCCAAGGGCATTTCGACAGATCCCGACGGGGCAGACGAACGGCCACATGTTCAAGACGTTGAAGCGCTGGTTCGTCCGCCTTGTCATCCTGCTTCTGATCGTGGCCGCGATTCCCCTGATCCTGACGCCGATCTACGGCGCCAGATGGATCCATCCCATCTCGACCCTGATGCTCGCCGACGAGGTGCGGATGCGTCCGGTCCTGCGCGATTGGGTGCCGATCGAGGACGTCACGCCGGTCATGCTCCACTCGATCATCATGTCGGAGGACGGTCAGTTCTGCCGCCATCGCGGTGTCGATTTCGGCGAACTCAAGGCCGTCGTGGAGAAGGCCCTCGATGGGGAGGAAACCCGCGGGGCTTCGACAATCACCATGCAAACGGTGAAGAACCTGTTCCTGTGGAACGACCGATCGTTCGTGCGCAAGGCGATGGAACTGCCCCTGGCGCTCTATTTCGACTTCGTCCTCGACAAGCGCCGGATCATGGAGATCTACGTCAACGTCGCTGAATGGGACACGGGCGTCTACGGCATCGAAGCGGCAAGCCAGCACTATTTCGGCAAGTCGGCGAGCCAGCTCACACGGCGGGAAGCAGCCCTCATCACCGTGACCTTGCCCGCTCCCGGCGTTCGCAATCCGGCCAACCCCGGCCCCGGCCTCAATCGCCTGGCGCGGCGGATCGAGCGTATGGCCAGGGCCTCGGGCGATTATGTGGGCTGCCTCGAAGAATCCTGACCGCCCCGCAATTCGCACACCCTCTTCCCATCCGGCCCAAGCTTTGCTATGGGCTCGCACAAATTCCCGTCATGCCGACATTCTGAAGCCGGCCGAAGGCTGCGCGGCGGAATTCGTTCGACGCGAATATCCGGCTGAGCGGTCGCCTCGATCGACGCTCGCCGGGTTTGAACGGATTGGAACTCGAGAACGTGCTGTCTGGCGGATGACTCGTCTTGCCGGAACAGCGAATGGAGCAGGACATGGCCGTACCCAAGCGGAAAACCACCCCGTCGAAGCGCGGCATGCGCCGTTCGGCGGACGCCCTCAAGGCACCGACCTACATCGAAGACAAGAACTCCGGCGAACTGCGCCGCCCGCATCACATCGACCTGAAGACGGGCATGTATCGCGGCAAGCAGATCCTGAAGGTCAAGGACTGAGACGCGGCACGAGGCCACGGCAACGAGCATGAATGAAAGCCGGGTTCGCCCGGCTTTTTCTTTCCGTGAGACTCTGTTTCGCTGGTCGCGCCCTGAGCGACGATCAGCTGCCCTTCTTGGTATCGATCGCCTCGAGGCGTTCCTGCATGCGCTGAAGCTGCTCGCGCATGACCTTCAGATCGTCCTCGCGGCCCTTCGACGGTTCACCATCCCCACGAGCGCCATTGGCACCGCGCGGCTCCTCGCCGCCCTCCGGCAGGCTGCCGGCGACGAACGGGTTGAACACTGCCATCGCCTGACGGAACATTTCGGTGTTGCGCCTCACCTGCGCTTCCATAAGCTTCATCGGCGTCTGCGCCATGGCGCCGGCCATGTTTTCGCGAAACGCCTCCTGCTCCTTGGCAAGCGCCGACATGGACTGTTCCAGATAGCCGGGAATGACCATCTGCATCTGGTCGCCATAGAAGCGGATGAGCTGACGCAGGAAGTTGATGGGCATCAGATTCTGACCGCCCTTGTTCTCCTGCTCGAAGATGATCTGGGTCAGCACCGAATGGGTGATGTCCTCGCCGGTCTTGGCATCCTGGACCACGAATTCCTCGTTGTCCTTGACCATGGTCGCGAGGTTTTCCAGCGTGACGTAAGTGCTGGTGCCGGTGTTGTAGAGCCGCCGGTTGGCATATTTCTTGATGACCGTCACACCCTCGTTTCTGGCCATTCCCAAACTCCCTCACCCCGGCCGACCGGCAATTCGCCGTCGTTTTGTGCGAGCGCTCATGTGCGCCGCATAAATGATAGGCACAGAATGGCCGATATGCCAAACGCCGCGACTGACTTTTCCCGGTGATTTCAACGGCAAATGCAGCCCCGGCGACGGCTCCATCCTGCATGACGCAATGCAACGTCCTAATTTTGCGACAGCAAATCTCGGTTTCAGGTTCGCTCGGAGCGCGATGAAATTTGACGGACCCTGCCCGCTCTGAAACAACCTTTGGAATTGAGCGCCGCGCGCTATCTGAACGAACAAATGCGACAAAGTCGGAGGGAATGGAAAATGAGCACTGCGCAATCCGTCGTGATCGTGGGAGCGGCCCGGACCGCCGTCGGCGCATTCAACGGCGCTTTCGGTCAGATCCCGGCCCATGAACTGGGCGCAACCGCCATCAAGGAGGCTCTTGCCCGCGCCAAGGTCGAAGCTTCCGATGTCGACGAAGTGATCATGGGCCAGATCCTGACGGCCGCCGAGGGCCAGAACCCGGCGCGTCAGGCGGCCATGGCCGCCGGCTGTCCGAAGGAAACGACCGCCTGGGGGCTCAACCAACTCTGCGGTTCGGGCCTGCGCACCGTCGCCATCGGCATGCAGCAGATCGCCATGGGCGACGCCAAGGTGATCGTCGCCGGCGGTCAGGAATCGATGTCCATGGCTCCGCACGCCGCTTACCTGCGCGCCGGCCAGAAGATGGGCGACCTGAAGATGGTCGACACCATGCTCAAGGACGGCCTGCTCGACGCCTTCAACGGCTATCACATGGGCAACACCGCCGAGAACGTCGCCCGTCAGTGGCAATTGACCCGAGAGACCCAGGACGAGTTCGCGGTCAAGAGCCAGAACAAGGCCGAAGCCGCCCAGAAGGCCGGCAAGTTCAAGGACGAGATCGTCCCCTTCACGGTGAAGACCCGCAAGGGCGAGACCGTCGTCGATGCCGACGAGTACATCAAGCATGGCGTGACGATGGATTCGGTCGGCAAGCTGCGCCCGGCCTTCGACAAGGAAGGCTCGGTGACCGCCGCCAACGCCTCCGGCATCAATGACGGCGCCGCCGCGACGGTCCTGATGAGCGAAGCCGAGGCCGAAAAGCGCGGTCTGACGCCGATGGTGCGCATCGTCTCCTGGGCGACCGCCGGCGTCGACCCGTCGATCATGGGCACCGGCCCGATCCCGGCTTCCAAGAAGGCGCTGGAAAAGGCCGGCTGGTCGGTCGACGATCTCGATCTCGTCGAGGCCAACGAGGCCTTCGCAGCGCAGGCCTGCGCGGTCAACAAGGACCTCGGCTGGAACCCGGACATCGTCAACGTCAATGGCGGCGCGATCGCCATCGGTCATCCGATCGGCGCGTCCGGCAACCGCATCCTCAACACGCTGCTGTTCGAAATGCAGCGCCGCGGCGCCAAGAAGGGTCTCGCGACGCTCTGCATCGGCGGCGGCATGGGCGTCGCCATGTGCTTCGAGGCGATGTGATTTCCCCAGTTTCGACAGCGCCCAAACGTCTCGGGCGCTGTCGAAAGCCACCTTTGAACAAAGCTCATCCTTCGCCGCTTCTGCGATCCCAAAATGCCCGAAGCGGCAGGATAGGAAGGATGAGCTTCGCCGAGGCGAATGAAGCGGGGAAACGGCCGTTGCATTGACGATGGGAGCCGCACGAGCCCGTGCGCATCGAACCCGACTGGCACATCTGGAACGCTGAACTAGCTAGGTGCAGGAAGCGATTTTACGGTTCCAGACGAGGGCGACCTTCGTACGATGTCGATGTCCGAACCTGCCCCTTTCGAACAGCTCGTCTTCTCCGGCGGCGGCACCCGCTGCTTCTGGCATGGCGGGTTTCTGGAAACCGTCCGCGATGAGTTGAAGCTGAAGCCCGAACGCATCGCCGGGGTGTCAGGCGGTGCACTGTCCGCGGCCTGCTTCATCGGCGATCGAGACCAGAAGCTGCTCCAGACGATGGGGGCCGCCTTCGACGAGCGGGACTACAATTTCTCCATCGACTGGGACGAGTTCGACGAGAATGGCCTGACACCGCATCAGCAGATGTACCGCCAGGTCGTACGCGAGACGCTCGACAAGGAGGCGATCGAAGCGATCTGCGACGGGCCGTCCTTCGAGGTCCTCCTGGCCCATCCGCCGCACAGTCGTTTCGCGCGGCTGACGACCTTTCCCATGATGATGGCCTATCTCGCCGATCTTTCCATCCGCTCGACGCCCCATGTGGTCTTTCCGGAAAAGCTTGGTGCCGACCAGGAACTGGTCGACGCACGCCAAGCCGCCCGCGACGGCAAGTTGGTGGACCTGATCTGCAATGCGGCCGTCATCCCGCCGGTGTTCAATCTCCAGGGCTGGAACGGCAAGAAGGTGATCGACGGGGGCATGACCTCGAAGGCGCCGATGCCCTCCAACTATCACGGCCGCACGCTGGTTCTTCTCACCCGCAAGTTCCGCAACCTGCCCAAGCACCCGGACCGGGTCTATGTGGAGCCTTCGGATTCGGTCCCGGCAGACAAGATCGACTTCACCGACCGCGACAAGATCGTCGCAACCTGGAATGCCGGGATCGAGGACGGCAAGCTGTTCCTCAAAGCTTTCGATGCTGCAGCGCACTTGGTCTAGCCATGAAGGCTAGCCGCGACTAGTTTCCTAACGGCACGCAAATTCCAAGAGCTCGCCTCGCGATCAAGAGGCGGCGAAAGAATGCCAAGGGGAGGAAACATGGCGAGAACGGCAATCGTAACGGGTGGCTCGCGCGGTATCGGCGCGGCGATCTCGAAGGCCCTCAAGGCCGCCGGTCACAATGTTGCGGCGACCTATGCCGGCAATGACGAGCGGGCGAACGCCTTCAAGGAAGAAACCGGTATTTCCGTCTACAAATGGGACGTCGCCTCATACGATGCCTGCGTCGAGGGCATCGCCAAGGTGGAGGCCGAACTCGGCCCGGTCGACATTCTGGTCAACAATGCCGGCATTACCCGCGACGCCATGTTCCACAAGATGACGCCCGAGAACTGGCAGGCGGTGATCAACACCAATCTCAACGGCCTGTTCAACATGACGCGTCCCGTCTGGGAAGGCATGCGCTCGCGCAGCTTCGGCCGGATCGTCAACATTTCCTCGATCAACGGCCAGAAGGGCCAGATGGGCCAGGCGAACTATTCCGCCGCCAAGGCCGGCGACATCGGCTTCACCAAGGCCCTCGCCCAGGAGGGCGCGCGCAAGAACATCACCGTCAACGCCATCTGCCCCGGCTACATCAACACCGACATGATGGCGACGATCCCCGAAGACGTGATGCAGAAGCAGATCATCGCCAACATCCCGGTCGGTCGCCTCGGCGAGGCCGACGAGATCGCCCGCTGTGTCGTCTTCCTCACCTCCGATGACGCCGGCTTCATCACCGGCGCGACGCTTTCGGCGAATGGCGGGCAGTATATGGCCTGACGATGGTTGCCGGCGGGCCGCTCGCGGTCTCGCCTGTGGCTCGATCGGCCTGGAAAGCG
>NZ_JAKQZG010000023.1 GCF_024359545.1 Jiella marina | reverse complement strand
AACGGGAAGAGGCTCGTACGCGGTTGCGCAACGGCGAACGTATGGCCGACATCGCCCGGACCTTTAACGTCAGCCAACAGACCATATCGAGGCTGCGGCCATGAGTGCGCAGCTCGACCTCATGGCGTGCCTGGCAGCATCCCTACCGCCGCGGCTCTATCTGTGCCGGATCAATTCCGAGCGTCGCATGTCACGGTTCTACGTTTTGGCGATCGAGCCGACGTTGTTCGGTGGCTACTCCCTGGTGCGCGAGTATGGCCGTATCGGTCGCGGCGGTCGGGTCATGCGGCAGTTTTTCGCCACGGCCGACGAAGCGATGAGGGAATACCGACGCCTGCGGCGGGTAAAGGAGCGCCGCGGGTACGTCTGAGCAGCAAAAAGGCCGCGTGATGCGGCCTTTTCGTCAAGCGACGATGGATCCATCCGCCTGTGCCGCCGCAGTGTAAGCCGAGAGCGGCTTATCGGCAACAAAAGAGATGTCGCGCTCCACCGGCAGCTCGAGCTTGCCGCGCACGCTGGCGATTTCGGAGATCCGCACGGAGCCGAGCTCCGGGCATTGCATGCCAAGGTCGCAGAGGCCGAAGGCGATGTCCGGGTCTTCCGGGTCCAGTTCAGTGAGCAACCAGGTTGCGGCGCCGTCCGGCGTGAACAGCTTCACGACGGGGCGGGGGTCGATGTCCTTTCCGGCAGCAGACAGGCGTCCGTTGGCCAGCATTTCTTCCCGTTGGATTTTTGTGATGAGGATCATGGGTCTTTCTCCCGTTGGTTTATCGTCGCCCCGAAGGGCGCGGGAGAGAGGCGCGGCGGATTCAAGCTGGATGTCCTACCCAACACGGATAGGCGCGGGCCGGGCATGGACAGACGGCTGCCGCCGCGCATGACGCGCGACTGGCAGAGGGGCAGGACCAACGGGAGACCAGGGTCCTCATAAAGACAGAGGAAAAAGGTCGGCATGGACAATGAACTGACCAAGCGGAAAGGATTCGACAGGCCCGCTTAACCGGCTGTTTGCTGCCGCTCCTTACGGTTGCGACATGAAACAGGATCGCCCGGAAGCCCGACGACGCAGCCCCAGCGGCTGGACTGTGCATGCCCCGCCGCCATCAACGCGGTGGCAGAAGCGAAAGACGAGAAGACGGCTCCGTCTCGACACCGTCCTTATCGCGATCTGCTTGCTTGGATTTGCCGCGCCGTTCACAGTCGATTGGATGGCGCAACAGAACCTGCCAACGATCGTAGAGGTCGTCCGGCTCTCACCGGCCCGGGCGGCCGCGCCGGAGCACCGAGGGCCGATCGGGATCTGCTCGGGTCCGAACCGCGCTGAGCGCCGCGTGACCTGCATTGTTGATGGGGATACGGGTTGGCTCGAGGGCGAAAAATGGCGCATGGCCGGCATCGACACGCCGGAGATTTCCAAACCCGCGTGCGCCCGGGAACAGCAAGTCGGCCTGAAGGCGCGCGATCGGCTGAGAATCCTCATGTCGGGTGGATACTCGGTGAGGCGCGAGGGAACTGGCTATTACGGCCGCACAATCGTCTCCATCGCGCTAGCCGATGGGCGCGATGCCGGTGCTGTTCTTTTGGACGAGGGATTGGCGCAGCGCTGGCCCAACAGCGGCAATCCATGGTGCAGCTGACAGATCGGCTATTATCAATGCGTGGTGGCCGAACATCTGCGTGCCGATCGAGGCCTGCACGCCCTGGCGCTACGCCGGATGGAATAGAAAGGGAGAAGAGCAAAAGCCGACGGTTATCCGACCGGATATGAGGTAGAGGACATTATCATATATTGAAATTCAAAAAGGATAACTTCCTAGAAGCGCTCTAGACAAGCCGACCGTGCTCGCCGGCCTTGCCAAGTTTGAGCGCGAACTGATCCGAGTGCGGACCGGCGAGGGGTCGGGCCCGCGCGAAGGCGCCTGGGGTGAAGCTCGGCCCTCGGTTCAAGCTAACGCCGCACCAGTGGCAAGAAGCGCTGCGCCGGCGGGATTCAGGACTGTCGTCAGCCGACATCGCCCGCAGCTACAATGTCAGCCGATCGACGATTTCAAGGCTGAAGCCATGATGCGGCAGCTCCACTTGATCGACTGCCTCACCGCCAGCGCTGGACGCAGTTCCCGCGAACGTAACGGATAACCGTGCTGCTGCAGCGTGCCGATCTCGCGCGACATCTTGACCCATTTGTTTCAACGTACATTTGCACTGACATCACTCATAAGGCATTCTCTCCCAACGTCATGTGATAGCGCCCGGAGAATCCATGCGTTTAATCTTGTTACTGGTAGCCATGTTTGCGGTTCAGAACATGGCCTTCGCTAAACCTATTACAAAGCGTGGCGATCCTGGTCGGAACGTTACACTCCATGAAGCCTACAACTGGTCTGGCCGGGTTTGTGTTCGCGCTTTAAACCGAGAAACAGGCGAGCCGATAACGGCCAGATACTGGTCAATAAAGGAGTTTTTCAATAAAAAAAGAGGGACTCATACCGGAAATGTTTGCTTTGATATCTCTGGTCTACGTGACGAATTGCGAGTTGGGCATATTAGCGGTCCAGCAATATTTTATGTAACTGGAGATGGTGGAGTATGGAGAAGCATAAGCGATCAAAATATAAATGATCTCTGTAGGTTATTCGGATGTTGAACGTAAAAATTTCCTTGGTGTTAATGTTGATTCCAACGGCAGCACAAGCTGAATTAAAATTGTCTTGGCGCCCTCCCCAGCAGATGGCAATTTCTTTGAACAGACACAATTTCTGCCTTCACACCGTATACGATGTAAACGGAAAGACTCAGAAAGAATGTGTGAACTGTAAGAGTATTTTTGCTGGGACGGTTGGCGCTGCAGCATGTATAGCCGCCAATTTTCCGGTTTTACTTAAGCAAAGCACAAGTTTTGAATACGGAAAATGCAACGAGCGCCGTAGCCTTGATTTCTGCAAAGGTGCCCGTGTTAGACGTGGATGGTAACGACCAATCGGTTCGATGCAACTTTAACAGGCGGCAATGCGTGCTTGTTAATTTCCGACTTCAGACTTCGCCTCGTCGTCGCCTGCGTGCAACCGATCTTCCCGCTTGATGTTCGATACGAACGCTTGGAGCACTGCATTGATGTCCTTGTAGATGGCCGCAGTCCGAAAATGCGCCTCAACCTCCTCGGTGATCGCTTCCACGGTTTTCGCGGCCGGATTGCCCGCCGCCCACGCGCGTCCCGGATGCATCGTGTCGAAAGGTGACCGGTTGTTGGAACGGGTCGTGGCGGCGTCGCCGTGCTTGCCAAGGCCAAAAAGAATGCCGGTCTCGTTGTTCCAGATCGGCTGAAACATGCGAATGAGGTGACTCTCGGCGGCCGCCTGGTAGCCAGTTTGCACGGCGAGCGCCCGGTACTCGAAATCCGCGAGGTCGATGCCGCTGACCTTGTTGATGTTTCGCCTGTGCTCGTTCAAGCGGTCGGCGAGTTTCGTGCCCTGATCGATGGCTGTCTTAGGATTGCCTTGCGGATCGGCCTTGCCAACGTAGATCGGCGTCTCGGTGCCGGCGATCGGCGCGTAGAGGCTCTCGGTGCCGGTGTAATAGATGGCGTAGACCCCGGATCCATAGAATTTCCCAAGATCCTTGAGCGGCTTGCGATCCTGAGCAACCAAGGCAAGAGCGACGAAGTTGCCAATAAGCGTTGGCTCTGCCGGATCAAAAAAAGCGTCAGGCAGCTCAGTTGGGTCGACCATGCGGGTCAACTCCTCGAGCCGTGATCGCATGTCATCGACGCGACTAAGAAACTGCCGCCGGGCGTGAGCACTTAGGTCGTTCGAATTAACCTCGGACAGCAGGGCGTCGATCTCGGAGAGAATATCCCCCGCCCTTGAAACTGATCTGTTGGGTGGCATTCCTAAGCAGGTACCCGTGTATTCGTCAGATGGTGGTGGACGCTATCCGCCACGACTTTCGCGAGTCTTACGGGCACGGCGTTGCCAAGCTGACGCATGGTTTCCGACCATGATCCGTGAAAGCGGAAGTCGTCCGGAAACGTCTGTAGCCGAGCGCTTTCTCGGACGGTGAAATAGCGCACGCTTCCATCCGCTCGAAGCAACATGTTCTCGCCTCCAGGCACACCGTGAACCCCAGCCTTGAGCGTCTTCGCGGGCTCGTCCAATGGGCTGCCCGTGTGACCAGGATACGAGCGCGCGCCAGGCTGAAACCGATGATTGGCGAAAGCCTTGGCCTCGTCGGAAAACCGCTCGGGATCCGGCAATCCCATCAAGGCATCCCGCGTGGTACGCCAAGGCTGGGAAAGCGGGCGCTCATCGAGCTTAAGGGCTCGCGCGCGCCACCGATCACTCAACACGCGTTCGTGGCGCGGGACTTCGTGTCGGTCCCAATAATCACCTTTGATTTGCTCCCAGAGAAGCGCGTCGAGGGAGTGGGTCTCCACCGGAAACGACCATTCCAGATCGAGATCGCCTCTAAACCCCACGAAGACCACACGCTCGCGGCGTTGGGGCACGCCATGATTGGCGGCGTTTAGCACGCGATAGACGACCTTGTACTCAAGCCCTCCCCCTAGTCGACGGCTCGTATGGTGCCGCTCGAGCCGTTGAAGGTGATCTTCCCAACTTTCCTCTCCCTCGGGCGCCAATTCAGGATGCGTGAGTTGAAGCACGATGTAGGAGAGATACGTCGCGAAACTCGCGCGGGTCAGCCCTCTGACGTTCTCGAAGACGAAAGCACGTGGTTGGGTCTCACGCACGGCACGAACTGCCTCAGGCCACATGTCGCGCTCGTCGGCATGGGCGCGGTGTCGCCCCCCGACGGAAAAGGGCTGGCATGGAGGCCCGCCAGTGACGAGATCGAGTTGTCCGGCATAAGGGCGAAAATCAACATCCCGAACATCCCCCTCGATGGGATCCGGCCATGTGGCGACGGGTGCCACGCCTGTCCGTCGATTTTCCCGGATCGTGTCACAGCACCACTTATCCCACTCGATAACGGAGAGAGGAGAAAAGCCGGCACGGCTGACGCCAATCCCTAATCCTCCGGCACCGGCGAAAAGCTCAATGGCGTTCATTGTCTTCAAGAAAATGCCTTAATTCGTTCTTTACTTGTTCTTTATCCACCAATTCGCACTCCCATACAACCAAAACCTTCCACCCCATTGCCTCGAGCGCGGCCTGGTGCCGCGCGTCGCGGGCGACATTCGCGGCGAACTTCGGTTCCCAAAACTCCAAGCGCGATTTCGGCGTCCGCGTCAGGCGGCAGCCGGGATCGGGGTGACGATGCCAAAAGCAGCCGTGGACGAAAATGGCCTTTCGGCGCTTTCCAAAGACAATGTCCGGATTGCCTGGGAGATCGCGGCGGTGAAGACGGTAGCGATAGCCCATGCCATGTAGGAGACGACGGACATATAATTCCGGCTTCGTGTTCTTGCCCCGGACACGGCTCATCCGCTCGCTTCGTTGGGAAGGTGCGAGTGTGTCAACCAAATCGATGCAGAGTCCGCGTAAGAATGACAATTGAATAAACGCCGGCCACCGCGACTAAATATCCGCTTTATTATTTGATATTATACTGAATATGTTTGGCTCTTCCAATTTAAATGAATCAATAAAACAACGCGCCATATTATCTGTATACTCCTTATTAATATTTCCATCTTTCAGCATTTCTTCTAATATTTTCGAAAACTCTCCAATTGATTTTGCGAATTCTTTTGCTGACTCATGATTACCATCCCTCTCTAGTGAATATACTTTAGATAGTAGCAGCAACGCTCCAGCAGGAATACCTACAGACTTAGATATTGACTCAAGATGCCAGTAATAAATGTAATCTTCATCCGAGGTTATTTCGGACAATGCCTTAACATTCATTTTTTTAGGTGGGTGTCCGCTTTTATTCGATACGTATATACCTCCAAATTTTGATATCTCTTTTGATGCAATATCTATTCTACTATCAAAATAGAATTTTATAAGATGAGCTATAATAAATCTAAGGCTATTTGGATTCTTTTTCTTAGTCTCTGCTGATATTTTTACCTTTTTACGAAAAAGTGATAATTCTTTAATCCCTTTTATACGAACACCAGAAGTCATTATACGAAGCTCCTTACTTCAAACTCACCGCCCAGCTCGCAATCATGGATCCGCCTTATTATTACCATAATCTACGGTTGACAGCGGATTAGGTGGATCCTAGTTTATATAGGAATCAATGTCCTACTAGGGATTTTAGCTTGGAATTAGATGCCCAGTAGGCTTTTATAGGTTGACAAACGTGTATGGGAATAATATCCTATATGCGAACGTTAATCTTTGTGGTCTATTTTACATTTGCGCGGCTCGAAGACGCTCCAAACGCCTTCGGTTCACCGGCCGCGTAGTGTCCGTTAGAGACCTACGTACCTTTGACGGCACAAAAGAAAGGTCAGCCTACCCAGGCTGGCCTTTCTCGTATATGCATTTTTGCATATCAGGTATGCAATATAAGCATAGGAACCCTCTTGCGTTCCCCTCAATTTTAGATTTTCCTGTAAAGACCTCACTCTGAGGTATGGGACTACTTACCCATTTCGAAGATCTCGGCCGGACAGTACGTAGCATCCATTCCACCCGGATGTCTGTCAGACGGAGAAGTCGGTGAACCGAGGGCCCTGGCGTCAGTCAGGGCCTGTCATAGGCAAAGTCGCTTCCTGTTGCGACTTCATGGGGCTTATTGATGAATTACCACTCAAATGACACCTTTGTACATTCCGTTCGCATGCCGAGCCCGCTTCAATTGTGTTCGGCATATCGGTATCCAGATACCGTTCCGATAATCATTCCCCTAGTCAAACGGCGCGGGTGGATGGTGAACCTCCTCAACTTCCGCAACAGAATTTACAGCGTCCTTCCCGTCGCGCTGTATGATGCGTCACGTGACGATTTGCGGTTTCCAACCGATGGTTTGGAGGACAATCATCTCCGCAAGGATCTTCCGTTTCCCTATCAAATTCAAGCGGAGCGCAAGAGCCAACTGCAAATGGCGTCTGGCCCCCGCGATCTCGCTGAATTGTGGGTCAGGAAGGTTGTGGACACACCTCTGCCTCAGCGCTGCTAGCAGCAAATAATTCATCGAAATCATAGAAGGGCGTGGGATTTCCGCGCCCTTTTTGGTCTCAACGCGCGACGTTGCCTCCAGCAGCGAGTGTGTCGTCGTGCCTTTCAAAGGCAGTGACATTGATCCCAGATCGTCAGAAGGGCGTCCTCGACTCGAGGACGCTCCAATCAAAGAAAATCGTGCAAATCGGCGTTGGCCGCGGGTTCGGCTTCGCGAAACTAATGGCCAGTAGCGGCGTCAGTCGCTTCTGCCTGATCGATCCGCAAGAAGTTGCCTTGGAAAACGTCGGTCTGTCGGCCTACGAGACGTCCGACGTGGGCTTCTCGAAGGTCGCGGCTGCGGCAAGGCATATCCATGCGGTCAATCCGCTGGCCGAAGTCGAGACCCTGCACTGCGATGCGCGCGACCTCACGGATCTCGCCAATCGTTTCGCGGCAGCCGATTTGATCAAAATCGGCGTGGACGATCCTCCTGTGCAATTTGAGTTCGCTGACCTCGCCCAAACCGTCAGTACGGATGCAATGGTTTGCGGCATGACGGGCGACGGCTCGCAGTGGTTCGCCGCAGGTATCTTTCCGCAAGGACCCACCTTGCGCGAACTTCTTCCCGAGGCCTGGCGCGAAATCAAAGCCGGAGCCCGGCCTCCGGCCTTCTTCCCGAGCTGCCGGATCAACGCCGAGACGATGAACGTCAACACCACGCGCCTCGGCCTTGGCCTCCTGCACTATCGCGCGGGATCACCCTTGCCGAGTGCCGAAATCGGCGAGGCCTTCGTCCAGAGCCCTCTTGCTATCGGCTCCAACGGCTTTCACGCCCCATCCGGCTTCTTGATGCCGGCGCGCCTTCTTAACGCATCGCCGCCCCGAACATCGGGGCAGGCTGACTGAGTTCACGGCCCCCGCCGTGAAACGCCCGCACGTTGGCTCCCGCGTGCCGGCAATCTCCCCACCCGCGCGGAGCGGAAAGGAAGCACAACATGCGTGACACCAAGCCTGTGACCACTTGGCAGCCGTCCCCAATCGGCTCCGAAACCTTCTGCTGAAAGGCTTCCCTTTGAAGTCCGCGTCCGACGGGTGCGCCCGTCGGACGCCAACCGCCTCGTTTCCTTGGAGATCCCCCATGAACAATCCCCTCTTTTCCCCGAACGGCAAGCCGGACATCAACGCGGTCAGCCAGCGCTTTCCAAACCACGGAACCGGCCGCATCACCCATCAAAGCTCTTCCGGCGATCAGTACGTTTTTGATGTCTATCGCGAAAGCGACGGCGGCTACGAGGTCGCAATCATCAGTCAGCCAGGTTATCGTCGTCGGCCAAGCGGCTATCACGAGACCCACCGTCTTCCCGGCCCGAATGGACTGAAGCGCATCTGCTTCAAGGACAGCCCCTCCAATCTTCCGACCACCGTCACGCTTGCTCTTTGGTGGGCCGAATGCACGTCGCGCTACATCCGCGACGGCGCTGATTGGCAGTGAGGTCGCCATGAGACACGATCACAGCCTTGTCGCTCGCGAAAGCGTGCGCATTCGCTTCGCATCCGGCATCTGGGACAAAATGCTCGCATCCGTCGGACGTCTTCCTCCAGAGCAGTACGCGATCCTCGGCGGAAAACTGGATGATCCTCACTACGTGACGGATTTCTTCCCGATGCCGCCCTTGATGGGACCGGACGGCAAACACCGCGCAAGCGGGGCGACAGTCACCTTGAACGGTCCCTTCATCGAGCATCTTTTGAACACGACCTTTTTGCCTTTCGGCAAATACTTCCTTGGAGTCATGCACTCGCATCCTGGCGACCTGCGGCAGCTTTCCGGCGGTATCGACGGCAGCGGTTATGGTGACATCCCGTCGATGCGCCAACACCTCAAGAGTGCTGCGCAAATGGATGTGCCATGGCGCGACTACATCGCCCCAATCGTGACGCGCACGGGGGACAATCCTCGCGTCGATGTCTGGATTGTCAGTCTCGACGCACCAGAGCCAATCCCAGCGGTCGCCGTATGGGAGAAAGACACGCCATCGACCCTTCGGCCTTCATCTCCTCCTGCGGCCGCACTGTCCGTTCAGGATGAAGCGATTGAGCGAATGCGTTTTTGGGGCAAGCACATTGATGATGTCCTGGCGAATACGTCGCGCGCAATGATCGATCGGCGAGCCGAAGCCGACATCCTGCGAACATTCCGCAGCATCGATATGAAGGATGCCGAGCGACGCTTGAAAGCAATCCTGCAGGAATAATCAGACAATTCCTGACACATGGCCGATATCCTTTAAGCACCGACGATGAGACCTCCGATGCTCTGGAAACTTCTGTCTCTTATACTGCAATTAGAAATCGCATTTTTTATGACCTCACTCACCATCGCGATGGCTGGGATGATGGTTCTGATCCGCATCGCCTGGCTTATCCTCCTGCGCCTGCTGCGGCGATGAGCGAGGTTTGTCGCGATAGAACGGCTAGCAGTCATAGCGCCGCTGACCGAGCACATCGCGCATGGCCAGGGCCGACAAGGCCCGCGCTTCCTGCACGACAGGATCGTTCGGGAAGCGCGCCATGGCCTCGGCAAAGGCCTTCGCCAGCAAATCCGAATCTGCCCGGTGCGAGGACTCCGGAACCAGCAAAAAAGCAAGGTTCCGAAAGAAGGCAGCGACGGCAAAAAGGGATTTCATGACACAACCATAGGACGATATTCCGATGACAGCAAACGATTTCGAGCCCGATCCACGGCAAATCGCGCCAATCGAAGCAAGCATCGACGAGACCGAGGCCGGCCTGGCAGTGATGGATGCCGCGATCCGCCGGCATATCCATACCGTTTTCATGAATGGCGATCGCGCCGAACGGCGCTTGGCTGGACTTCTCCGCGTTCGCGGTGTCCATGCCGCCCAGGCAATCCTCGAAGACCGGCATCCGTTCATCGCACGCGGTTTCATCGGCTTCATGCGAGGCAGCCTGCTCAATCCCGGTGTCCGCCAGCGCGCCCGTGACTCTCTCGCCGAGCTCGTCCCGCTCTTGGCGCAACGCACGCAGTTGCTCGCCCGCATCGACGATCTGCACCGCGCCCGCCAGACCGTCCTTGAACGTGCCTATCGCATGCACATCGACGAACGCTTGCGAACCCGCGCCCACGTTCCCGATCGCGGTCGTGCCCGCAAACCCTGACGCCGCCGCGGGCAGCTCCGCTTGACCGCATTCAAGCACCGGAGAAGATGTTGAACAATGGATGTTCTTGCTTTGTTCTTTCAAATAATCGGATTCATGCTCAAGCTGATTCTGCGTCTGCTCTTCGCCATCCTGCGCGCGCTCGGCTGGCTGGCTGGCCTGCCTTTTGGCCGCACGGCGACCAGCCATGGCAGCGCCCGCTGGGCGCGCGGGCGCGAGGTCTGGTGGAGTGGCGCTTGGGGCGGCCGCGCGGGTTTGATTGTCGGCAAATACCGGGGACGATTTCTCCGCTTCAAAAGCGAGGGCTATGCTCTGATTTTCGCGCGAACTCGGTCAGGGAAAGGTGCGGGCATCGTGATCCCGAACCTGCTCACCTGGCCTGGCTCGGTGATCTGCACCGACCCAAAGGCCGAGAATCTTGCAATTACCGGCAGAGATCGCGCCAGGCGGGGCGAAGTCTTCAGCCTGAACGTCATCACCCCGGAATTGTCGGACAGCTTCAACCCGCTCCAGATGATCCGCGTCGGCACGTTTCATGAAGCCGACGACGCAACGGAAATCGCCAAGCTGCTGGTCATTCCCGATGGCGGTCACAGCGGCCATTGGGACTCCCGCGCCGTCGACCTGCTCAAAACCCTGCTGCTCTACATCTGCCACCGCCATGCCGACACGCCCGAACTGCGCAATCTTGCCAAACTGCGCAGCCTGGTCGCCCTCGGCTGGAACGGCCTCGATGTCATCTTCGAGGAGGCGAGTCGCATGGCGCCGCCTTCCTTGAGCGAGTCCGCTCGCGGCTGGCGCGGCATCAGCGGCACCGACGAGGCGCGCGCCATTCTGTCGAACGCCGACAAGGCCACCGGCATCTGGTCAGCCGATCGCCCCGCGGGCATGGTCAGCATGCGCTCATCTTTCGATTTCCGGGAGTTCAATCGCAGAACCCAGACCTGTTTCATCGCCGTCGACGAAGAAAAGTTGGCCGTCTACTCTGGCTTCCTCCGCGTGATGATGGGCTGTGCCCTGATCGCCATGACGCGCGCCAAGTCCGAAGCGCCGCCGAAAACCCCAACTCTGCTCCTGATCGACGAGGCCGCCGCTCTCGGACGGCTCGAACCGCTCGAAACCGGCGTCGGCTATTTGGCCGCCTATGCCCGCATGATCATGGTCTGGCAGGACATCGCCCAGCTCGAACGCACCTATCCCAAAGCGCAGTCAATCATGGCCAACGCCGCTTGTAAGGTTGTGTTTGGGATTAACGATGTGACCTCGGCCAAGACGCTCGCCGAGACCATCGGCCATACCACCACCTACAGCCGCTCCTCGGGCCGCGCCGCCCGCGGCCAGGCCGGCGACCAACATAGCCAGAACCGTAGCGAAAGCGGTCGCTATCTCATCGATCCCTCCGAGATCATGCGTCTCAAGCCGCAGCAATGCATCGTCTTCCTGAGCGATGCGGTGCGCCATCCGATCTGGGCGCGCAAGGTGCGCTATTGGAAGGTCTGGCGCTGGCGCGGCCGCTGGGATCACTGGCGGCCGTCCCGCGCCAACGTCGTGACGCTATGGCCGTCCCCATCCGAAGAGCCGACGCCCGCTCGCCGAGTTGCCTAGAACCAGTCGGCCGAGCGTCCCCGACCTTGTTGTCGTGCGCGTTCGACACCCGGCAGCATCGACCGCACCAGCGCTCGATGGCGCTCTTGATGAAGGCCCCGAACATGCAGAAGATTGGCCAGTATCAGTTCGACATCGCCAAGCAGCGCCCGGGATCGTTGCGCTCGCTTAAGCGCCAGGCGCCGGATGGTTTCCAGCGCTGCCCTTTGAGCCAATGCCTTTTGGTTTCGTCCGCTCTGCCACGGCCAGGCTTTCGGCATGGCGGCGAGCTGGCGCTCGATCTCCCGCGCAGTGCGCAAGGCGCGGCGTTCGCTTTCCCGCAATCGTGCCGCCTGCCGTTCGCGATGTTCGGCCCGCTTGAACGCCCGGCCCTGATTGCGCTCGACCAGCACCGCATTCCAGACCGCCCGAGTCCCTCGGTCGATCTGCGGATAGCGGATCTGGCGCCTGGCGAGCGGTCCCCGCGCTGGACGCGTTGGCATGGCGCGGGTGTTCCCCTCGACTGTCTCGGTCCACCCCTTGCGCCGTGGCTGCTTGCGCAAACCCCGCTCCCGCTCGCGGCTTTCGAGCGTGTGTCCACGTTGCACGGCGGCATGCGACTGCGGCCCGATATGGATTTCCGGCACGCGATCGAGTTGGGCCGCGAGACCCTGATCGCCGCGGGCGCGGGCATCGGTCCGTTGTGCAGCCAGACTGCGGTGGTCCACTCGGGCGCGAACATTGGCGCGCGTCAGCGCCCGGTTCTGCGCCTCGGCCCAGGCCGAGCGCCAAGCCACCAATTGATCGTCGGTGTTCCATTC
The DNA here is from genome assembly GCF_024359545.1 of Jiella marina. GTDB lineage: Bacteria > Pseudomonadota > Alphaproteobacteria > Rhizobiales > Rhizobiaceae > Jiella. The sequence goes on along the minus strand of NZ_JAKQZG010000023.1, from coordinate 11,110 downwards.
GCGGGTCTTGGTGCGGAAGAACCCGTTACGGCCGATCTGGCGCATCGTCAGCATCACATGGACATGCACGTTGCGGCTGTCCCCTTTTTCAGGGACAGGCTCGTGGATCGCGAAATCCGCCACCATACCGCGGGCGACGAATTCGACGCGGATGTAATCGCGCACCAGCTCGAGCCGCGCCTCCGGCGTCAGTTCGTGCGGCAGCGCCATGTTGACCTCGCGGGCGAGCTGGGCGTCCTTGCGTCGCTCGACCGCCTCGATCCGGTTCCACAACTGCCCTCGATCACGTGCCCAATCCGGCGCTTCCTCCGGCGCCATGATTTCCGTGTGCACGACGCCGGCACGGCGGCTGTAATCGGAAATCCGTCCACTGCGCTCATCCTCCAAGCGACTGCCCGAACGATACGCCGCGGCGGCCACCGCCGAGCGTCCGACGCTGCGTTTGATCACCTGAAACGACTGATGAAAACTCGCCACAAATGGGCTCCTTACGGCCGCAGGCCAACGTCGCCCGTGGCGACGAAGCACCAATGTTGCGCAGCAATGTATAAGTGCGCCATTACCATACTGACAGCTAGACCTCCACCATCCTGTGCTGTGTTTTCTACACCGGCAATGTCACACCCGTCCTCTCCTCTGCTCTCCGGATGGTCATCATGTCGTCCTCCTCGATCACCCTCCCGCGCATTCTCGCCAATCTCGTTGCCATCATTGCCGTGATCCTCGGCAGTGCTTTTGTCCTCGATGTAATCTGGGCCTGGTTCGGCCAGCCACCCTTCGCCCTCTGCGGTCTTCTGCCAATCGTCGATCTCGTCCTCGGCCGCACCATCGGCACGATCTTCATCTATGCTGGTTTGATCGCCTGGGGTTTTTCGCTCTTCCAAAATGCCAGCTATCTTCTCCTCGCTCTCAGTGGCGTGGTCCTGAGTGGCATCCCTGGCATGATCACCGCCGCGCTCGGCGTCAGTTGTTCCATGCCTTTGCCGTGAAACATCGCGCCGCCGTGCCGGCAGGGGGCAAGCCCCCTGCACCCCCTCCGTGCCGAGCGACCGTTCGAGGATCAGAGCCAGCGCCGTGCTGGACGTACCTCGTGGGGGCTGTCTGCCCCCACACCCCCGAGGATATTTGAACACGGAATGAGGCAGGTTGTGTATACACCCGCGCTGCCGCATCCTGATCGACACATCGGCCGCGCCCTGCTCCTGGCGTGGGCAGTTTTGCAGATCTCGACCAGGTGAGATGGATTCTCAAACGCCCTGCTCCGTGGTATTCTCCCGGCACGGTACAGCCGGGGACGGCGATGACCGTCACGGAATGAGGCCACCTCCGATAAGGGGGTGGTTTCTTCGTTCCGGGGCGGTGTTGGCGGGCTTTGCCCGCCTGACTCATTCCTTGTCGCTTTGCGACGCCGTATGTACGGGCCTCTGAAGACGTTTCATCGGTTCGAATGAGGGCGTAGTCGTGCGGAAACCCAAAATAGTTTCTGGTCGCCTCTCAGCCCGCCTCACCACTCTTTTCTAAAGCCAATCGCGACTGTTGGCGTTCGCAGGCCTTTGGCAAAAGGCACTGCCCTCGGTCGATCGTCCTCGCTTTTAAGGCCGCACTTTCCATGAATTCGAAACCAGTATTCAACCCAAAACCAAGTCCCAAATTTTATAAAGAGAGCCTTCAGGCGTTTTTAAATAGTTTTTCTAGTTTTTATATTAGTTTTAGGGGAAAATTCGTTTTTAGATTCAAAAAGTTAAGACCTGTTTTTGGAATGATGTACGGTCATGACAGAATGATGTACGGCGTTGACAGAATGATGTACGGTTTTTTGGGAAGTGATGTACGGTCGCTTTGACAAAAATCCCAAGTTATCCACAGCCTCTCTTTCGGTCTATTTGCAGCCGCCCAATCGGAGTGGTGTACGGTTTTTTGGCACAGCTGAAATAGCCATCGCAGACCGTCATTTTTGTCAGAATCCGGCGGAATGAAGTACGGAAAATTGGCACGGCGCCGGTTTGGAGCGCGGACATCTGCCATTTTTGTCAAAAATAGCCGGAACGATGTACGGCATTTTGTCAGGATGTGGGGGCTGTCGTGTTGGCGGCACGCTTTTGCATATAAAGCAGCGAACCGCGCTCTCCTTGGCGGATTTCAATGTCATAATCCGGGAGCGGGTCGTGCTTGGTCGCAGCCACCAGCTGTTCAAGCGCTTGGTTGAATTTGTGCGCGGAGAGTTTTGAGCCGCTGCGGTAATGCAGGTCATCGAACCGGTAGTAGGCTTCGCCGACGCCCGCCGTCTTGCGCGCGACGCGGTAGATGAATTTCGCGAGCGGACGGGTGATCAGGAAATAGTCCGGGTTCAAGGTCAGAATCGACGGCTTGCCATGAGGCGTGACCACACCGTCGTAAACCCATCCGGGGATCTCGACTTCGACCTGGTCGATTTTGTCCTGGCTGGTGCGGCTGACGACTTTAAACCGTCCAATCAGCGTAAATGCTTCTGTCTCGCGACGTTTGCCGCCGCCGAGGTTGGTAATCTTGATGCGGGTGGCCTGGAGACGATCAAGTGCCTTTTCCAGGTCGAGATATTGCTTGCCGCCGAGGGTGCGCCTGCAAAACTTCAATAGCTCCGCAGCCCGTGGCCGGTAGATCCGCGCCGGAAGGTCGGGACGCAGCCCCTTCTTCTGTGCGATGCGGTAGTCGCGCACCTCGGCTGCCAAATGCGACACCATGTTGATGAAGATGTCGTAGTCGTAGGCGGTGGCGAGCCCCACATCCGCGCCGCCCTCGATGGTGACGATGCAGTCCTTCAACTCGTAGCGCAGCACGCCGCCGCGTGCGGTCTTCGACAGCGAAAATGGTGCGATGTCCATTAAGTTGAGATCGTCTTTGACCGGCGCATCATGCACGGCCGGGACAAAGAACATCAGCTGGTCGTCGTCGAGGGGTGCGGACCGCGTGACCGACCGGGGCTGCGTCGGGGCCTCGTGGACAATTGCCTTCTTGACCTCGCCCAAATGAATGGCCTCACCGAAGCTCCCTAGGGCTTCGCGAAGACGGTCATCGTTGATCGTGTCGAGTTTCAAGTCGGCGAAACTGCGCCGGGAATAGAATCGCCGCAGACGGCTAAGCGCCTCTTTGCCCAAGGGTTCGAAAGACTCGCCCCGCGCGCTCTGGATTTCTCTTACCAGGCTTTGCAGATAGGCGTTCTTCTCGTGCAGCGACAGCGCCGCGAAGGCCTCTCGAGACAGCAGATCGAGTTTGTACCGACTCATAGGGTCATGATGCCCGGTTTTGATTGGCGCCTGTAGCGCCTTGCTCATCGAACGGGCAGAAATCAACAACCTGTGGCGAAAAGATCATGTCAAATCTTCATAGGGCTACGCCCCTTGAGCGGTGTAGCCCTATACCCCTATGCCGCTTTACCGTCATGACGCTGTTTCAGCTCGGTAATGCTCGGATGCCGGCGGGTTTTCAGGATGTGCTCCACCCCCTCGATCAGCAGGTCGTGGACCTTGTTGCGCTCGTGGAAGGCAATTTCGCGCAGCACGTCATGCACTTCGCGCGGCAAATAGGTGCTGGTTTTGACGATGTCCTTGTCGGGCTTCGTCGCCGGCTCGGTCGCGGTGGCAACCGGTGTGGTTTCGGTGGGTTTTGGCAGATCCACTTGGCCAAAAACGGAAGGACGGCTCATGCGGCATGTCTTTCATTACGATTGGAAGGTGCTTTGGATTGGCGGGCAATCCATCCCCACAGGCGGCGCGCTTCGTCGGCTGCCTTGCCGCTTGGCGCGTACTCGGTGACCCCCTGCCCGACCGCATAGGCGTCCTGATAGTCGGCGCGCTGGATGATTAGCGGCTCGGCAAGATGGCCGATGGCGCCGAGACCGGTCGCAACTTCGGCGGCGCGGGTGTTGTTCGGCTGTGGCGGGCACTGGTTGAGGATGAAAGCGAACGGCGTGCCGCCACGGAGAATGGCCTGCACTGTCGGTTTGACCGCGTTGACATCGAGGCGGGTCGGCCGCAGCGGTACCAGGCACAACGTTGCGGCTTCCATCGCCTTGTGGGTCGCAGTGTTGTCGGCACCGGCCGTGTCGAGAATGACGACCGAGAACTTCCCGGCCAGGCTGCGCACCATATCGGGGAGCTGGGCAATCCGGTCGGCCGGGAACACTTCGACATGCGGTGTGTCGCCCTGCCGAGCCTCGGACCAGGCGAGCAACGAGCGCTGCGGGTCGAGATCAAACATTGCGACCGTCTCGCCGGCCTCCTGGGCGGCAATGGCCAGCGCGGTGGCGAGCGTCGTCTTGCCGGCGCCGCCTTTCTGGGTGGTGAGTGTGATGATGTGCATGCGGAATCCTACCCCTGAACCTCTACGAAGGCATACCCGCAAAGCGTTAAACGGGTGTAACGGTGTGGCGGCAAAGCTGCACACCCCTATACCCCTACAGCGTCAAACTGGTGTGGGGGTAAAAGCCGAGCCTTGGATCGCCGAGGTTGCACAGGGTTCAGCGGTATGCCGCTACAACGGCATAGGGGTATAGGGGCGCCAATCCCAGATTGTCGGCCGCTTACCGGGGACGACGAGGGCACCTCCTCTCACGCATACCCCTCTACCTGCATAGGGGTATGCCCCTCCTCATCTCTCCAAGGAAAGGTCCGCAATCCTGGGAAAGCGCGTCACTGTCATTGCCTCTGTCAGGAAATGAGTAGGACTTAATCCTACTCTATGCTATAAGGATGCAGAAGACGAGGAGAACAACCCATGCGTTCGACCCAACAGATGAGCATCACGCTGCCGCTGGAGATGGCCAGCCGCGTCAAACAACGCGTCGCCGATGGTGATTATGCCTCGGAGAGCGAAGTCATTCGCGAGGGGCTGCGGGCCTTGCAGGAGCGGGAAGCTGCCGTCGAGAACTGGCTGCGCACCGAAGTTGCTGCCACCTACGACGCCCACAAGGCCAACCCCGATAAAGCCCGTCCACTCGATGCGGCATGGCAGCGCCTGGAAGCGCGCATGGACGCTATCGACCGGGACGAGGCTTGATGAAGCATTGGCATGTCCGCCTCTCGGACGAGGCGGAAGACGATCTGGCGCATATCTATCGCTTCGTACGCCGTAAATCAGCCTCCACCACGACGGCACGCAACTACGTCGGTCGCATCCGGGCTTTCCTCGACGGATTTGACACGTTCCCTGAACGCGGCACCGTGCGCGATAACATCCGCCCGGGCCTGCGCGTCGTCGGTTTCGAGCATCGGGTCAGCGTGGCGTTTGTCGTCGACGCCCCTGACGTGATCATCCTGCGCGTGCTGTATGCCGGGCAACAGTTCGACAGTGACGACGCATCGGCGCGCGATAGTGAACCATGAAAACGATGTGCTGCACCCCTTTGCCTTTATAGGGGTATGCCCCTTCTTCTGACATCGCACCCTGGGCTAGAGAATTCCCTCGGAGCCGCCATCGCGGGGTGAGGCTTGCACGGGCGGAGAGCCGGGGGTGCAAGCCCTTTACCGCCAGGCGGCCGTCAGGCCGGGGCTTGCGGCCCTGGCGGCCCGTGCGAGGCTTGCCCAGGGATGGTGGTGACTTCAGGGGGAATTCCCTTGGTGAGCCTGAGCACCCCTTGATCCCCGCCGGCGGCGGGGAAGGGGACCGCGAAGGCTCACGCCAGCATGCGCCGGTAGGCAGTTTCGCGGTGGCGGGGATCCATCTCGATGCCGAGATAATCCCGGCCGAGGTCATGCGCCGCGCGTAAGGTCGAGCCCGAACCGCAGAAGGGATCGAGCACCAGGCCGCCTTCCGGGCTGAACGCCTCGATGTACGGCGCCAGGATCTGCGGGGATTTCTCGGTGGGATGCCTCCGGTTGCCGGTATAGTGCCAGCGGCAGATGTCCCGGGCCGGCACGCGGGGCAGGGGAGGGCGACCCTTGGCGAGCAGCACCGCCTGTTCGTGGCTATTCGCGACATAGCGTGTCGAGGAGACATAGCGCTTCGGGAACACGAGGTGTCCGACCACCTGCAGCCCGGCGGCCTTCCAGGCCTGGGTGAAGGCGTCCGGCTGATGCCAGCCGTAGAAGCTGAGGCACAACGCGTCGTCATGCAGTACCCGCGCCATCGAGCAATAGGCCGGCTCCAGCCAATCGACCCGGTCGTCATTGAGAAGACGCTCGCCGTTGCGGGAGCGATAGCGCACTGCATAGGGCGGATCGGTGACGATGAGGTCCACCGAGCCCGGTGGCAGGGTCGCCATCACCTTCACACAGTCACCAAGAATGACCGTGTTGCGCGGCGCCTCGGAGCCGCGCAGAGGGACGAGGGGGCTCATCGCCCCATCTCCCGGTCGGATTTGGCCTTGGCCTTGCGGATCACCAGGCGGCCGTCGATCGGCAGCGCAGTGAGCTTGAGGTTGAAGCCGTCGTCGTCGTCATGACGCCAGGCCGAGCCGATCTTGGTCCAGAAGGCCCGGTCGCCTTCGCCCTCGACCACATAGACGCTGTGGCTGGGTGCGGTTGCTTTGGATTTCGATGTCATGGGTTGGTCTCCCGTTGGTTTGTCCGGCCACGTCCATCGCGGCCGGTCGGGTGACCTGCAGGCCACGTTGCGACGGACAGGCAAGGAGGCTCCGGCCGAGGGTTCCTTTCAGGGATACGGTTGGATGCCTTGCCGGTCTGGCGCTTCGGGGCCATCACCCCGACTGCTGCTGGCCGTGTGACCTGGCCGGATGGCGGGAGACCACCGGCATCGCCAATCCGCACCGAACCCCGCCCCGGCTGGGGCAAGACGAAACGACCGAACTCTGAGCCTATCGGCCCACCTGAGCCGACGCCACGGCTTGCCCGCCAGCGTCATGTTCTATTTTTGTTCTGGTTCTGCAACTGCCAAGCTGAGGCCCCGGGTGCCATGAGCCAGTCCCGTCCGTCCGTGCCGGAAAGCGAGGATATCGACTACCTGGTCGAGCGGGGTGCCGCAGGCGGGCGACCTGGACGGGCCACGGATTGCGGTCGTCAGCTCGCTGCGCCCGGCCTACGCGGTGCTCGACCTCGCCAAGCGCGATCACCCGCGGCATGTTCTGCTGCTGCGCCGTGGCGCGCGCATCGTCTGCCGGCATGAGCCGGATTTGATTTAGGGCACAGATCGAATAATCACTGTAAATAATAATATATACGGTGAGCGACTAATGTTTAATGGATTAATTTTTCGATGTAATCGACACCTTCTTTACTTAATGAAATGAAATTCCGCGTACTGCTATGAGCCACAGTTCCTGACATGTCTATGTATATAGAATTTAATTCGACAAAATGATTGCCTTCTTTATAAATTTCTTTTATAATTGGCGAAACATCATCAGATAATACGGCAATATTAACATCTTCAGTATATACTCTTACACTGTATTCTTTCATCATATCTAAAAATTTATTATATTCGTTTTTTGAGTAAATTAGCATCTTATCAGAAATTTCATTTTCTTCGATTTGTCTATAAATTTCCGAAATTATTATTCCAATAATTGATCTCAAAAGCACATTTGAGATTGCATCGTTTTTTGTTTTTGATTTATTTACTGATTTTATTAGACCGAATAATTGTGTTTCAAATTTTTCCCTTCCGAAATCCATTTCTAGAGCACTTATTGCGCTTATTAAATGATTTATAGCAGAACGTAGTTCATTATCCTTGTTTGTAGATAGCTCTGCTAGATCTATTGATTTTTTAGCTGAAGCAATGTTTATTGACGATATATCGCTAAATAATTCACTTATTGAATTTTTTATTGTAACAATATCTTTGTGTAAAGTAATTGAATTATATATACGAAATATATCTTTTACAATCACTGTGTGCATTCCTTGTATTTATTTAGATTTTCCGATAGGGGACCCGTAAGACCCACGCCTTTAGGCGGTCTGGGATCGCGGCCGATCGCTGGTAGACTGGCTGGATAGAAGCGTACAAGCGTGGCGGTCATACGGTCTGGGACTGCAAATATCATCTGGTATGGGTGACGAAGTATCGCCACTAGGTGTTTGGCGGTGGCGTTGGGCAGCGCTGTCGGGAGCTGTTGCGGGAGACGGCGCGAGCGCACGAGATGACGATCCACGCGGTCTCGATCGATCGACCATGTCCACGTTCTGCTGCCGATTCCACTGAACCTGTCCCGCTGCCCGGTTTGGCAGGGAGGTCCGTCAACGCCACCTAGCGTGCCTTTCAGAGGGGTGAACCAAGGTCCCTCCATCATTCAACGAATACAGCAACCTGTGTTAGCATACGCCCCGGAGGTAACATGCTCACACATATCAAGAAAATCAAAAACCTCGGCGTATTCGATAACTACACCAAAGCGGTAGAGCTGAAGGCCTTCGAGCGGTTCAACGTCGTTTACGGTGAGAACGGCTCTGGCAAGACGACTTTCTCAAGGCTTCTCGGATGCCTTCAGTCGGGAGAGCACAAGGATTATCCGAACCTCGAGTTCAACATCGATACGCAGTCGGGGCCGCTTGTCCAGGGACAGAAATATGTTCGCAACGTCCGCGTTTTCAACAGCGACTTCGTAGAGGCCAACATCGGTCGTTTCGATGGGCCGCTTCGCCACATCCTGATCCTTGGCGAAGGAAACAAGGCCGTCGCCGAGGAAATTAAAGCAGAGATTGTGACCCGTGACGACCGAGCGAAACGTCTTCAAGACATCGCCAACGCCGTTACCAAGCTGGAGGCAGATAGGGGCAAAATCTTCTCGGCTATTGCCAAGACCATCGGGGAGGCAACGAGTGGATCAACCCTTAGGAACTATCGCAAACCCGATGCTGAAAGAGCTTTCGGGAAGGTCGGAGAAGCGACAGCACTCAGCGAATCTGACCTGGCGGCGCACCGTGCAACCGTGCGGCAGGAACAGATGTCCGAGGTGGGGAAGCTAAATGTGCCTCGCATCGTCGAGCCCGGCACGGAGAATACCATCGACCCTGTAAGCGCCGCCCATGCTTTGGCGCAAAGGTGCGGGGCCCTCACGATGCGTTCGGCCCAATCTGCCGTCGTCGCACGGCTTGCCAGTCATCCAAAGATTGCAACGTGGGTGGAAGAAGGCGTCGACCTTCATAGAGACCATAACAGCGAGACATGCGAGTTTTGCGCCCAGCCCTTGCCGGCAGCCCGGCTCAAGGCGCTCGCGGATCACTTCAGCGTTCAGGATCAGCAGCTCAAGAACGAGATAGACCATGAACGCGCATGGCTTGCGACCGTGTTGGAAGCCCTTGGCAGGTTCACGCTTCCGGATCGTCTGGCACTCTACTCCGAGCTTCGGTCAGAATACGACGCTGCCGTCAGCGCTTTCACGGTCGAGCTAGAAGCCGTCAAGGAGTGGATGACTGCCATTGATGGCGCACTTGCAGATAAGCTGACGCGGCGGACCGAGACCTATGTCGCCGAAGTGGATTCTGATGCAGAGCCCCTGAAAGCGGCGCTCGCCGCGATCGCCAACGTGATGGAGAGACACGACACAAAGACCAAGGGGTTTGAGGCCGAAAAGATCTTGGCTCGCGATGCGATCGAGGATCACTACCTACTGACGATCAAGGATCAAGTCGCGGAGATTGCCCAAAAGATCGCCTCCTACGAAGCTGAAGAAAACGTTCTCACGGACGGCGGGGAAAGCTTGCCAGACAAGCGGAGCCTCGCCGATATTAGGCAGTCGATCCTCGACAAGCAGGCCCAGATCTCGAACGAGCATAAAGGTGGAGAGGAGCTGACAGCCCACCTAAAGCAATTTCTCGGCCGCACCGATCTCGTCTTCGAAAACAGCAAGGAGGGCTATGTGGTCCTTCGACGGGGCAAGTCCGCGAAGCGCCTCAGCGAAGGAGAGAAGACCGCAATCGCGTTCCTCTATTTTCTCGTCCAGCTGAAGGATCAGGACTTTGACCTAGCTGAAGGCATCGTGGTTATCGACGACCCGATCTCCAGCCTCGATTCAGGGGCGATCTATCAGGCATTCTCGTTCCTGAAGAACGAGACTAAGGGGGCCAAACAACTCTTTATCCTGACCCACAATCACGAGTTCCTGCGCCTCGTGATTAATTGGTTCCATTCTTTTAAGAAGCAGTGCTCTTACTCGATGGTGCTTTGCTCGGAGACGGCTGACGGCCGATCCGCGCGGCTCGCTCCCCTTGATCATCTACTGATTGAGCACGCCACGGAATATCACTATCTTTTCAAGGTTCTTTATACATTCCAGGCCGATGGCACAATCATGAGCTGTTACCACATACCCAATGTGGCCCGGAAAGTCCTCGAAGCCTTCCTTGAATTCCATGTACCGTCGAACAAGTCGCTTTATTTAAAGCTCGACGAGACCAACTTCGATCCCCACAAAAAGACGGCGATCTACAAGTTTACCAATGATCTGTCGCATTTCACAGGGAAAGGCTTCGATCCAGCCTTGGTGACGGAGACGCAGAAGAACACCACCTACCTTCTCGAGATGATTAAGGGCGTCGCGCCCTCGCACTTCGCCGGGCTGGAGGCTTTGACCAAAGCTTGATTAGACAAGCCCTCGCTATGGTTCGACGCTACCAAGCTGCCGACAGTGTACCTACATAAATCACGAATTATGGAGGTTTTGGTTGGCCCATCGCTTTCAATGGGTTATGATCTCCATAAATCATGACCAAAATTGCAGCCCCTTCTCGCTCCTTCGGCTATGCCCGTGTCAGCACGGTCGGCCAAACCCTTGAGGCACAGCTCGAGGAGCTGCGCGCGGCCGGTTGCGATCAGATTTTCAAGGAAAAGGTCTCGGGTGCGAAGAGCGACCGCAAGGAGCTGATGAAGCTCCTCGACACCCTGGAGCCGGATGACGAGCTGGTGGTGACCCGGATCGACCGCCTGGCCCGCTCGACCTTCGACATGTTCGCCATCGTCAAGCGCATCGTCGATGCCGGTGCACGCTTCCGGTCGCTCGCCCAACCCTGGGCCGATACCAACGACAGCACCGGCCGCCTGATGCTTGCAGTGCTTGGAGGCCTCGCCGATGTCGAACGCGATCTGATCAAGACGCGCACGGCCGAAGGCCGCGCCCGCGCCAAAGCGCGCGGCGTGAAGCTGGGCCGCAAGCCAAAGCTCACACCAGGTC
>NZ_JAKQZG010000022.1 GCF_024359545.1 Jiella marina | reverse complement strand
CGCCAAAGCCTCTCGAATCAGCGCAAGAGGAGGCTGAAGTTGTATCCTGCGGCGGCGAGGACGGCATTGATCTGATCGCCGTCGGGGCCTTGGAGGAAGTTTCTTCCCATGCGGTGGTCGGTCTTCATATGTCCGATGACGGGCTCGATACCGGCGCGGCGCTTCATCTCACGCTTGATGGCCTTGGTGGTTCGTCGGATCTGGCCGGAGATGAAGACCCGCAAGCGGTTCTCATGGTTGTGGCCGCGATAGCCTTTGTCGACATGGATGCGCTTGGCCTCGATGCCGGTGAGCTTCTCCATGTCGGCGACGACGGGACCGAGAGTGTGCCCATCGAACGGATTGCCGTGCAGGGCCTTGGCGTGAAGGACGAACTGGCCGCCCTTCGGCTTGGTGACGGGTGTCGCCACCGAGACCTTGCAGCCGAACTCGTAGGGTTTGTGGGCTTTTCCCTTGCCGATGTATTCGACCTCCGGCGCATGCAGCGAATAGACCTTCGGCCCGCGCTCGCGGTGCTTCTGGATGAGAAGCCTGATGGCCAGCGACAGTGGGAGAGCGAAGATCTCCGTCAATTCGCTGTCACCTTCGATTTTGCGGCGGATATCGCGGACCAGACGGCCGAGCCGGGTGCGCAGGAATTTGAGCTGGCGGTTTGCCCGCTTGAACTGCTTGGCATGGCGATAGCGGCCGACCATGATCGCCGCGCGCTTGGCGACCCGGACATAGCTCTGGCGCAGTTCGACGCCGGCCTTGCGGGCGAGCGCGCCCAACATCACGATCGCCTTGTGCATCAGCTTGGCGTCGGTGGGATGGGTGATCGCTTTTTCCTGGACGGTCGTATCCACCGCGACGCGCTCCAGGTCCTTCGTCTCGATCGCCTTGGTCCGGTGGGCGACCGACAGGCTCTCCTGCAACAGCGCCGAAAGCCGCTCCTCGCCCAGCCTCTGGCGCCAGTGGGTCAGCGACGAGCGATCGAACGGCGCCTTGTGGCAGAAGGTCTCCTCGCCGCAGAAGTATTGGTAGTACCGGTTCCCCACCCAGCGGGCCGCAAGCGTCTCGTCCGACAAGGAATGCATGTGTTTGAGGATGAACAGCCCGGCCATCAGCCGCCGCGCCAGAGGCGGCTGGCCGACGCCGGCATGATGCACTTCGCCGAACCGCCTCTCGATGAAAGACCAGTCGATCTCATGGGCCAACCGCACCAGCGGATGCCCCATGTCGATCATCTCGCAAAGCGGCGGTCGGAACAGGTCCTTCTGCCGATCGTCCGCGGTCTCGACATCGCCCGATCCTCCGCACATCGACGAAAGAATCGGACCACAAATGCCCCAAAAGGGGAATCCAGAATCGCAAGAAAACCGATGGCCGCACACCGCTTTCTTGCAAAATCCAAATCTTGTAGAGCCCCGGAAACCCATATAAATCAAAGGTCAGCAATTCTCTACGGGCGACTAACCAAGTGTCCGTCGTCAGACCTGGGTTGGCTCGGCCTCCTCAAATTACAAACTCAATTCTGGGCCATCGGTGCTGACGGCGGACAGCCGCCAACATCTCCCTTGAACAGCGCCATCACCAGATCCGTCTGGGTGACAAGCCCAATCAGTCGGGACGTCTCGTCAACCACCGCGATATGGTGCAGACCTGCTTTCGACAGAATCGGAACGAGTTCTGCGATGGAGGTCGTCGTCATGGCTGTCTGCGGATCTTTCGAGGCAATTTTCTCCACCGGCAATCGCGTCGAAAAGCCCTGGTGGAGACCGCGCTCCAACCGCTTGTCCGCCCGCAGGGACGGTCGTCCAAGACCCTTTCCGACAGCATCAACGAAATTCTCCCGCGAAAGGAGGGCGACGAGTTTGCGATCGTCCGTTGTCACCGGAAGCACGCTGAAATTTCGATCGCGAATGATGGCCCACGCCTCCCCGATCGTCGTTGTCGGCGATACTGTCACGACATCCCGTGACATCACATCCCCACAAGTCAGATCGCCTGATCGGCGCCGATAAGCCTCGTGCTCGGCCGTCGTTAGGATCTCCATCAGATCGTTGCGATCGATATCAACGACCTTGCCTCGGCGCTCCAGCACCACATCAAGATCGTCCAGCGTGAACCCCGTCCGATCACGCGGCAACGGATCTCTTGTGCCATGGGGATTCGCATTCCCTGATGGCCGCAGGCGCGGATATCTCCGTCCGGTCAATCGATTGTAGACAAGCGCCACCGCAAGCAAGAGCGCTGAGTTAAGCCCGATCGGAACGACGGCAAAGGCGAATCCCAAGGTGTCGGCGATCGGACCAGCCAGAACAGCGGTGACCGCAACCGCCCCACCTGGAGGATGAAGACATCGCAGAACGAACATAAGAGCTATGGCGACGCAGACTGCGACCGCTGCGGCAAGGAGCGGGTCGGCAATGAGTATCCGACAACCAATCCCGACCAACGCAGCAGATACGTTGCCACCTATGATCGACCAAGGTTGAGCCAGAGGACTGGACGGCACGGCGAACAAAAGAACCGCTGACGCTCCCATCGGCGCCACCAGAAGGGGGATGGCGGTGTCAGCACCGAGGAGCAGGAGCGTGGCGAAGCCAGTAACGGCAATGCCGATAAGCGCTCCGATGCTGGCTCGCATTTGCTCGAGCGCACTGATGTGGCCGAGGTCAGGAAGAAGACGACGAAGAAGCCGAGCCATTGCGAATGCCAATATGCGAAAGATAGTGCCGCATTTATCAGCATTCTGCACAAAAGACAGGCGTCAAAATTTGGTTGGGCATGGAGGCGCAACGTCCAAGCCTGCTGAAGCGCTCCACTTCATCGGCCTGCTTCAATTCGAGAGGCAGGCCGCATAAAATCGAAACATTTCTCCACTTCTCCGAGGCAAGTCCAGTGCGGTCTGGATGTCGATCGACATGGTGTTTGCGTGGCCGCAAAGACCATCGCCGTTTAAACCGTAGAACGACGGTATCGGTTACGAGCCGATGTCAAAACTAGGATCTGTGCCATGAGAAACTACAAAGCCGTCCTCAACACCGTCTTTGCCGGCATGGCTTTCGCAGCCATGGCGCTGCCGGCCCATGCCGCCGAGCACGAGGTGAAGATGCTGAACAAGGGGGAGAAAGGCATCATGGTCTTCGAGCCCGACCTGGTACGTGCCGAGCGGGGCGATACCATCCATTTCATCTCCGACGATGCCGGCCACAACGCCGAGACGATCAAGGGCATGATCCCGGAAGGGGCCGAGACCTTCAAGGGCAAGCCAAGCCAGGACGTGACGGTGACCCTGGACGAGGAAGGCGTCTACGGCATCCGATGCACGCCCCATTACGGCATGGGCATGGTCGCGCTGATCGTGGTCGGCGAACCGACCAATCTCGCCGAGGCCGAAAAGGTCAAGAATCCCGGCAAGGCTAAGAAGAATTTCGCTGACCTGTTCGAACGGGTGAAGCAGTAACTCACCCAAAAACGCCAGCTACACAAACCCCAAAGGCCGGCGGTGATGAACCGCCGGCCTTTTTTCGGCTTCTCGGCCGTTGGATCAGACGCGAATATCGACGCCCCGCGCACGCCATTGCGATATCTGATCGAACGTCATCAGGGCGGCGGCCGTCGACAGGGCATCGGCCCTCGCCCCGTTGTCCTCGACGACCGAAACACGCGGAAAAGCCGGCCTGACCAGCCCCTGACGCGGATGAATGATGTGTCCGAACCGGCCCGCGGCATCGAGCGTCGTGCCGCGCAGCATGGAGGTTGCCACCGCCCGGTCGGTCAAGGTCAGCCGCTCCAAGACCGTGTCGTCATCCGGCCCTTGCTTCAGACCGATCCGCCATCCTCGTCCGTCACGCCCGCCGCCCAGCGCGACGATCTCGCCGACATCGAGCAGGACATTTTCGAAGCCCCGAGCCTTGAGCAGCGCCGCCACCCGGTCGGTAATAAAGCCCTGGGCGACGCCGTTCAGGGTCATCGCCATTCCGGGGCGCGTATAGGCGACGGCGCCGGCATCGAATCGAACCGCCTTGAAGCCGACCCTGGCGAGAGCGGTATCGAAGATTTTCCGCGGCAGATCACGCGATCGCGTGTTCGCTTTCGCGAAGTGTTCGGCATAGGCCGCGAACAGAGGCTGCACCGTCGGATCGAACAGGCCGCCGGTCTCGCGGTGCACGGACGCCGCAAGCGTCAACACCGCCAAGAGTTCGGGCGATGGTGCGGTTAGCTTTCCATGGCGGTTGAGACGGGACAACTCGCTGTCGTCCCGATAGATGCTGAAAATCGCCTCCAGCCGGCGGATTTCGGCGGTCACTGCGGCAAAGGCCTCGTCCGCCAAGGGCTGCGGCGCACCGGCGAGCTGGATCGTCGCGTGAGCACCCAGAGCCTGGCCGGTCCAGCGCCGGAACGTTGCCGCGGCCAGGGCGCTCGCGGGCCACGAGCTTGCGACGGCGGAGCCGGCGAAGGCCGCGCCGATGAAGAGCAGCCGTCGGCGGCTGATCCGAGACGAGAGGGTCGCGTCCATCATTTACATCCTTGCATGTGCTGCCGGCATCGCCCCGTCCGTCTCTGCCGCGTCCGCGCCGGGCATGGCGCGGGTGCGCACATAGCTGTCGGGAATATCGGCGAGACTCACGAGGCGTCCGCCCTTCTCGGCAATGAAGGCTTCGGCCTCTTCGCGCGTGGCGAAGGGGATGGCTTCGGGCACTTCCATGCCGCCCTTCCGCTCGCTCTCGATGACGTAGCTTGCTGCGTCGGCATCGATCCAATTGTCGACGCCCGGGGCACCCCAGCTTGCTGCTGCGCCCATGTCGCTGACATAGACGGCTCGGATCTCGGCGTCGCGTTCGGGATCGTGGAGATAGGCGACGGCGTCGCTGACCTGAGCGAACCACAGCGGATGGTCCGTGTGTGCCAGATGGATCTGCGCCTTCGGCCCGTCATGGTCCATCACATACATCTGACAGTAATGCCCGACCGCTTCATCGGTCATGGCGACGGGAAGGGGCTTGGTATCCGTCTCTTGCGAACAGGCCGAAAGCCCCGCGAGAGCGGCTGTCAGGGCCGCGGCGACGATGAGCGATTTCATGGACGAAGTCTCCGGAAGCGGGCAAGGCCGGCCGACAGCATGACGACGAGCCAGCCTGCCAGGGCCGCCAGCGCCAGCGCGGGCGGAAACGGCAGGCTGCGTGCCAGCCCGTCGATCCCGCCAACGGGCGCAGAAGCCTCGAGGGCGGCCAGATTGAAAAGACGGAAGGCATCGCCGGGATTGGCGACCACCAGCAGCGGGAAGATGGTCTTGGTGAACATGCCGCCATCGTCGACGATCAATCCCGCCAGAAGAGCGAGATCGTAAAGAACGACGAGAAGCAACCAGATACCCACGAGAAGCGCGGCGGCCGTTCCGACCCGCGGCGTCGATGCGGAGACCAGGATGCCGATCGCGACGAAGACCGCACCGAGCAGTATTCCCGTGACGATGAGCCTCGTCCAGGCAAGTGCGCCGCCCGGATCGAAGCCATGGACAAGTGTCACCGCGGCGCCGGCGATGCCGTAGCCGACGACAGTCGCCACGGACAGGACGGCAATATGGCCGAGGAACTTGCCGATCAGGATCTCGGAACGGCGGACCGGTGTCGCCAGCACCAGTGGCAGGGTGTTGCGCTCGATTTCGCCGGCGATCGTTTCATAGGAGAGGAGTAGCGCGATCAGCGGAATGAGATAGACCGACAGGGTCGCGAGGCTCGCCGCCGTCAGCGTCAGCGCACTCGCCCCGCGAGAACCTGCCGGCCCCGCCCCGAGGAAGGCCAGCGCGAGCGCGAAAAGCACCAGGATCAAGGTCGCAAGCAGGACCCAACGGTTGCGGCTGGCCAGCCGTGTTTCAGTGTTTGCCACGGCTGCAATACGGGACAGGGATTTCATGCTGCGTCTCCCGGGGCCGGCGGTTTGCTGTAATGGCGGTAGACGTCGTCGAGCCGCGGGGTGTCGATCTCGATATCGGCAACGACGTCGCCGAGCGCGGCGAGACGCGACAGCACCGCCATCTTGTCGCCGGTCCCGCAGTCGAGTTCCACCGAGCGACCGTTGAGACGCCGCCCGCCGATCTTGGCGTGCAGTGCGTCCGCATCGGCTCCCTTCGCTCTGACGCGCACCTTGATGGGCAAAGCGGCCGCACCCGCGAGATCGGCCAGACGGCCCTCGGCCACCAGCCTCCCCTTCGACAGGATCGCGACCCGGTCGGTCTTCGCCTCGACCTCGGTCAATGAATGGGAGGACAGCAGCACGGCCGCGCCCTGTCTGGCGACCCGGTCGACGAGGTCGTAGAATTCACCCCGCGAGATGGGATCGAGGCCGCTGGTCGGCTCGTCCAGAAGCAGGAGGTCAGGCCGGCCAATGAGGGCCTGGGCGAGCCCGAGACGCTGGCGCATGCCCTTGGAATAGGTGCCGACGCGCCGCTTCGAGGCATCCGCGATGCCGACCGTCTCCAGGAGTTCGAGCGCTTTCCTCGGGGGCTCGCCCTTGAGCCGGGCGAAATAGGTGATCACCTCAGACCCTGTCAGCGCTTTGGAAAAGGCAACCGCTTCGGGAAGATAGCTGACGGCGCGCCGCGCGCGTTCGCTGCCGGGCGCCGCATCCGCGATGCGAATCGTGCCCGTATTCAGGGAGAGAAAGCCGAGGATGGCGCGAAAAAGGGTGGATTTGCCGGCGCCGTTGTGGCCGAGCAAGGCCAGCCGTTCGCCCTTTTGGACCGACAGCGAGACATGATCGAGCGCTGTCAGCGAACCGAAGGCGATCGTCAGATCGTCGACGCCTAGAAGAGTCTCGTTTGTCATGGCTGACCCGCCTGTCGTTGATTGTCTGGTCTCACGCCGATGCCCTCGGGGCGCATCAGGGGACGGCTGTCGATGACGCCGCCGGGAAGCAGCTCCGGGAAGCGCGACTGGGACCAGCGGATGAGCTGGACCGCCGGCGAGCCGAGGAGCAGCTTGGCCATGGGCTGGCGCCAGGTGACCAGGTCGATCGCGTCGTTCGGACGGTAAGGCGCATCGGCGAGGCCGTCGCCATCGATGTCGTAGGCGACGTGATCGGACCAGTAATTGCCGCGCCCGTCCTCGCTCCATTCGAGCCAGCGGGTGCCGACATGTTTCACCTGGGTGCGATTGTTGACGAAGGCGTTGCCGACAACCGTGACGTTCTGCGACCCGGCGGTGAAGTGAACGCCGATGCCGCAGCCCTCGAAGAGGTTTCCGCTCACGCGGTCGGAATTGGCGTTGTAGACGAAGAGGCACTTCTCGCCGCCCTCGCGCACCGCATTGTGCTCGAACACCGAGTTGTTGACGAAGTTCAGGAAGATGCCGTGGGTCCGATCGCCGACGGACAGATTGTCCCGCACGGCGAGCTTCTTCGAATACATGAAGGCGAAGCCCATCTCATTGTCGCGCGAGACGTTGCCGGCAACCTCGACGTCGTTGGCGTACATCGAGTGGAAGGCGAAGCGCAGGTCCGACATCCGGTTTCCCCGATAGACGGCGTGATGCGAGGTGGTGACGAAGATGCCGTCGCGGCCGCCGGAAATCTCGTTGTCCTCCGCCAGGAGCCCCGGTGCGTTCCACACGTAAAGGCCGGAACCGCGCTCGTTGCGGCGCAGATCGCTGCGATTGGCGATGCGGTTGCGGCTGACGATGGCATCGATGCCGCCCTGCACGTCGATGCCGATCAGATTGCCCTCGACCCGGTTGTCGAGGATGCGTGCCCGATCTGCGCCTTTGGCGATGGCGATGCCGGCATCGAGCTCGTCGAGTCGGACGCCGGAACCGGTGACGACGACACCGCGAACCGTGACGTCGTCGGCGGTGACCATGATGACGGTGCCTTCTCCGGGACCGACGATCCGCGCCTGGCCGCCGCCGAGAATGGTCAGCGGCCGGTCGACCGTTATGGCCCCGGGATAGGTGCCGGCGTCGAGCCGGAGGACATCCCCCGGCTCTGCCTTGTCGATGGCCGCTGCGATCGCTCCCGCTCCAGGCGCGACGGCGATCTCTTCGGCGGCCGCGTCAAGCGGTCCGCCCAGCAGAAGGACAAGCGCCAGGAGTCTTATGAAGCGTCGCATTAGGCCGTTCCTCAGGCGCTCTTGGGCTTGACCAGCATGCGGCCGCGCATCTCCATGTGGAGCGCGTGGCAGAACCACTGGCAGTAGTACCAGTGCACGCCCGGCCGGTCGGCCGTGAAGGTGATGGAGGCCGTCGCCTGCGGTGCGACCTCCATGGCGACGCCATGGTTGCCGAGGGTGAAGCCGTGCGTCAGGTCGTCCACCTCATCCATGTTGGTGACGTAGACCGTCACCTCGTCACCCTCGTTGACCTCGAACTGCTCGAGCGAGAAGGCGGGCGCCACGGAATGCATCCACACGCGCACCTTGTTGCCGTCGCGGATCACGTCGGCCGGCCAGTCGGGATCGACGCCATCGGCCTCGGCCTGTTTGCGGGCCTCGGCGAACATCGGGTCCTTGCGATCCCAGACCGATACAGGATTGACGATGTCGGGACGCACGATGATGCAGTCGTGCGGCTCGGCGAAGGTCGGCCCATCGTGGATGAGCTCCATCCCGCCCCCGGAGATGTCTATGAGCTGGTCGTTCTCCGGCTTCAGCGGACCGACGTTCAGGAAGCGGTCCTTGGAGAACTTGTTCAAGGAGATGAGGTATTTGCCGTCCGCCTCCAGGGTTTCGCCCATGGAGGTGTGGTTGTGGCCCGGCTGGTAGTGGACATCGATCTTCTGAAGGATCGGATCGACATCCTCGCCCTGGAACTTCCGGATGGCTTTGTCGATGTTCCACATCGCCACCTGGCTGTCGAGGAACAGCGTGGTGAAGGCGTTACCCTTGCCGTCGAAGGCGGTATGGAGCGGCCCGAGGCCCAGTTCCGGCTCGGCGACGACGGCCGAACGCGGCTCGGCGCCGTCGAACACCGCCTCGATCAGATCGACGTCGATCACCGTCACCGTCGGAGACAGCTTGCCGTTGATGCAAAGGTGCTTCTTGTCCGGCGCCATGTTGCAGCCATGCGGGCTGTTGGAGACCGGGACGTAGGCGGTGTAGGGCGAACCATGGCGACCGTCGATCACCTTGACGCCGTTGTATTCCTTGTAGTCGCCCTTCTTCACCGCCTCTTCGATGCGCTTGATGTTGAAGATGACGACCCAGTCCTGCTCCTTGGCGGTCATCTCGGCGAGTGTGACGCCCTCTTCCGAGTTGTAGCAGGTCGAGAAGGCATATTTGCCGGCATAGTCGGCATCGCAATTGTCGAGATTGCCGTCGACGATGACCTGCCAGGCCACCTCCATCGTATCGCCATCGATCGCGGTGAAGATGGAGACGTACTTCGTCGGATCGTCGAGGATCATGCCGTCGTTGGGCAGCGGGATTCGGTGCTCGCCGTTGGCGAAGACGTAGCCGGTGCGCGGCCATTTCTGCGGACGCAGACCGTGGATGTCCGAGGTGTTCGGGATCTCGATGATCTTGTCGGTCTTCATGACGTCGCAGCGGATACGTGCGACGCGGGTGTTTGCCTTGTCGTTGGCGAAGAGGTAGCGACCGTCATAGGTGCCCTCGGTGAACGACATGTGCGGATGGTGCAGATCACCGTTGTGGTAGGTCTGCATGCCGCGCTTGGCGAGGAACTCCTTCGTCTCCGGCAGGAGGCCCTCTGTCAGGACCTTCAGGCTTTCGTTGGTCGAACCCCATCCGGTGGCCGAACAGCGATTGAACACCGGAATGCGGACCAGTTCGCGCATCGACGGCATGCCGATGACCCTGATCTCTCCCGACTGACCGGACGACCAGAAGCCGTAATACTCGTCGAGTTCGCCGGGTTTGACCTCGACGCTGGCCTTTTCCTGGGCAGCGGCGGGTCCGATGAGGCTTCTGCCGCCGGTCAGCACCGCCCCGGCGAGCACGGCTCCGCCGGCTGTGCCGCTGAACAGCGAGCGCCGTGAGATCTTCGTCGTCTCGTCCGACATGTTCGTTTTCCCTCTCTTGCTTGAATCTCAGGATGCTGGAGCCGGCGCGTCTCGGGCCGGCGTTTGGACGGCCGGCTGCGCCGGTCCGGACGGCTTGATGCCGATCTGCTTCTCAAAGCGCTCGCGCTTCTTGATACGGGCGACGACCACCGGACACCGCTTGGTGTGCTGGTAGAGCACTTGGCAGTGGAGGCAGGAGATGCACTCGTTCGGATTGATCTCGCCGGTGGGATGGATGGCCTGGACCGGGCATTCATGCGCGCAGGTCTGACAGGGATTGCCGCATTCCTTGTAGCGCTTGAGCCAGCGGAACATGTGGAGGCGGGCCGGGATCGCGAGGCCCGCGCCGAGCGGGCAAACGTAGCGGCAGTAGAAACGCTCGATGAACAGGCCCGGAACGAGGCACGCTAGCGCGAACAGGACATAGGGCCACGAGCGATCGAACTTGAGGATGATCGCGGTCTTGAACGGCTCGACCTCGGCATAGTGCTCGGCGGCGGACAGCGAGTAGAGCGACAGGCCGAACAGGCCGAGGAAGATGATGTACTTCAAGGGCCACAGCCGCTCATGCAGCCCCCAGGGCAGCGTGACTTGGGGCACCTTGAGCGCGCGGGCGATCTTGTTGGTCAGTTCCTGCAGGGCGCCGAACGGGCACAGCCAGCCGCAATAGGCCCCGCGCGCCCAGAACAGGAGCGCCGCCGCCACCGCGAACCACAGGAGGAAGATCAACGGGTCCATCAGGAACGTCTCCCACCGGAAGTCGGAAAACACCGCCGAGGCGAAAGCCAGCACGTTGACCACGGAGAGCTGGGCGTTGGCGTACCAGCCGATGAAGAACAGCGTGAAGACGAGGAAGAGGGTGCGGATGATGCCGAACACCCGCTCGTTCCGGGTCGCGAGCGACTGGAAGAAGAACAGTGCCGTCAGAAAGAGGAGTCCGGCGCCGAGAATGACGATCTCGGTCCGCTTGGCCTGCCAGATCCGCGTCCACAGCGCATTGCGGATATCCGCCGCGTCTTCCGGGACCACCGCCTCGGCCGGAGCGTCGCTGGCGGCGGCCGTCTCGGCTTGAGGCCGCGGTGCGATCGTCTTCAGATAGCGCTCTGGTAGGTCGTACCCAACATCGTAGGTGAGGAAGACCTTCTCGATCGGTCCGACGGCGCGCTGCACCAGCAGTTGGAGGCGCCAGGGCTTTGCGGGATCGAACCCTGCACTTGCCGGCACGATGAACAGGTCCGCCTCCTCGAAGCCGGGCGCGCCATCGGCCACGATGCGCACGACGCGGCGGTGCTCGCGGTCGCGGAAACGGTGAGAGATGTCGTCCTGGATCACCTGGATGCGGTCGAAGATGCCGCCCCGCACATAGCCCGACCCCTTGAAGGACCAGCGGCCGTTGCCTGCGATCAGGATGGCTTCGTCGCCATCTTTCAGCAGACCTTCGAGATTGTCGTAGGCCGCATCCCCGAGGAGGCTTCGCCCGATCGAGGGCTGGCTGACGAGTCCGACCCACAGATCGATGTAAGAGTCCGTGTCCGGCCCAGGCTCGACATGCTTTTCGGTGCGCTCGTCGCCGAGGTCGGCAAAATCCCGGTTGATGGTCGGCACATCGACGACGAAGTGCCGCAGCGAGCCGTCACCGGAAAGGGTCTGCCAGTCCTGCACCGCATCGACGCTGCGATCGACGACCTGCTGCGGCCCCGCCGGTCCGGTCTCTGGCTCGAAACTCCCAAGTGAAAGCGCCTTGGCCACCTTGATGGCGGCGCGCCGGATCGAATCGTCGATCACCATGATGGTGACGGTCGCGCCGGAGACGATATCGAGATCATGGCCGGTGTCCTCGCCCGACGCTTCCTTGTTGAGGTCGAGGCCGGCGTAACGTTCCGTGACCGCCTTGATCTTCGCCTCCGGGATCCCGACCAGGACGATCGGCTCGGAGTGCTTCACGAGCCGCACGCCGGTCACGAACGCTTCATCGGAGATGCCGGTGAGGATATGGATGGGTTTGCCGGAATAGCCGGTGGTGGGCACGAAATCGGAGGTGAGGAACACCCAGCCGATCGTCTTTCCGTCCGAAAGGGCGGGCACCACGGGGAGATCCTCACGGATTTCACCAAAGGCGTCGGCGCCGGGCACGAGGTCAGCGGCAACGACGGTCTCGAGATATTCGCCGACGAGCGGCCCGCCCGACACGGCCTGCGCCGGAGCCGGCGACAAGAGCATCAGGAGCAGTAACGCAAGCGCGCGAAAGCCCCATCCGTGCGCGCATTTCGCGCCGGTGTCGTGGCGTTGCATGATTTGTTCCTTGGTTGCCCGAAACGCTTGAGCGAGCCGCGTCCAGTGGCCGTCTCGTCTCAAAGCCGGGGCGAAAGGTCGTTGTCGAGGGCGGCGGGTGCGTCCTCGTTCAGGCCCCTCTTGAAGGCTTTGATGCCTCTGGCGACGTCGCCCATGACCTCCGGGATCTTGCCGCGCCCGAACAGCAGCATCACAACCGCAAGGACAATGAGCCAGTGCCAGATGCTGAAACTACCCATGGCTGGACCCCTCTGTGCATCGTGCTTTCGTTTCCCGAAGAGCGGCTCCGGTCTCCGTGTCGATGCTGTAGTCCAGAGGCCGGGATTGGACTTTGCGGTTGCGCAAACTCGGCACTCATTTCCCGTCGAGACGCGGCCGCAGATGGGCTAGCGGCAGAATTGCAAAGGCGAGGAACCAGAGCACCGCGCTAATGCCGAGAAGCGGCACGTAAAACTCCGCAACCAAGGGCGCCGCCCCACGTGCCAGAGCTGCCAGATTCGCGGTGATCAGGGCCAAGCGCATCGGCTGCGGCGCGGCACGGCGTCCCTGCCCTCGCGTTGCCGACAGGCGCCCCATGACGGCGAGCGTCATCGTGCCGATGGCCCCCGCAGTCAGGGCGTGAAGGGCGGCATCGGGCGGAACCAGAAGAAACGGTCGGGCGGCCAGCCCCGCAAGCAGCGTCCCCGCCGCGAGCCAGCCATAGCCCAGATGAAACGCTGCGATGCCCATTTCGTGGAGCAGCCATCCCCGCCAACGCATCAGACGAACGACATGGAGTACGCCCGCCCCCGTCATCGTCACGGCCGTCAACGGATGATCGGGTGCAACGACAAAGGACACCAGTCCGGCGGAGGCGACAAACAGAACGGCCATGTCGAATTGGCCATAGGGTTCCGGCACCCGCTCGGCACGCGCACCGGACAGGGCGTTGCGGGTGAAGCTCGGTACCAGCCTGCCTCCGACGGCCGCGATCAGCAGGGCGCCAACGCTGATCCCCGTGCGGGCGAGCATGGCCGCGACCTCGGCGTCGCCGGACAGAAGACGATGGGCGATCGAGGCGAGAGCCAGGAGCGGAAACAGCATTAGACCATGCCGTGACTGCTGCGCCGCCTTGACCCGGGCTTCGCGGACCAGTGCCAGAAAAAGCGTCAGCGGAAAGATCGCATCAACGATCGTCCCCAGCCAGAACGGCAGGACGAGCGGCAGAACGCGACCTGCGAGCCAGAGCGCGAACAGCGCGGCGAGGCGATAGCCGGAAGTCGGCAGCTTGCCCGACCAATTTGGCGTAGCCGACAGGAGATAACCAGCGATGACCGCGGGCAGAAATCCGAACACCATCTCATGGGCATGCCATGCGAACGGCGGCAAATGAGCGACCTCGCCAACTCCGGAAACGAACATCCACGCCCAAAGCGGGACGGCCGCAGCGGCATACAGACAGGCGCCGAGAAAGAACGGACGAAAGGAGGCGGCGAACAGCCATCCCGCCTCCGTCCTCATCCGGGACGCGACCAGTCTCGGGGACGCGGACATGAGACAGACACCTTCTATTGTGCTCATGATGCGGAATAGAGGCAAGAATGCTCGCCGACGTTGTTCGCGAACAAAGAAGACCGCGAGGATCGGCGCTACAGGTCTTTGATCAGGCCACGTGAATTCATGAACCGGTGACAGCCGTGCCGCGTCTTTCCTCAGTCCGACCCGACCTCGCCGTCGACGACCTTCTCAAACGCCACAAGGCTGCGATTCCGGTCTTCATTCGACGGCGGATGCTTTGCATCGGCTGCCCCTTCGCTCCGAGCCACACGATCGCCGACGCATGCCGCGAGCATGGGATCGAGTTGGACTCATTGCTGGCGGAACTGGCGGATGTCCTGTCCATCGACGGATCCCGGGCGAGAGAACAATGAGAGGTTGCTCATGACCCAAATCACATCCACACTAGGCGGCTTCGACATCGATGCCGCGCTCGTTGCCGAAGGTTTCGAGCTTCCTGTCGGGGATGTTCAGTTGCTGATGCGGCAAGGAGCCATCACGAGCCGGCTCGATCAGGGCGAAGGCGAGGATGCCGGGACGTTCCGGCTCGTCTTCTTCCATCGCGGAACACGACTGACCCTGATCGTCGACGAGGGTGGCAATGTGCTGCGCCGCTCCTCGATCGTATTTGCGGGAGAGGAAATGCCAACTGCGCTGCACCGTCCGGCACCATGAATTTCAGTTCTGTTCTGCCCGGCCATCCGCGAGGGCCACCAAACCATGCGGATTGCACACGACAATCTTCTTGCGGGAGCTGCAGATCAGCCCCCGACCTTCCCAGGCGCTCAACAGACGGCTGACGGTATGCAGCGTTGCGCCGGTCATCTCCGCGATATCGAGACGCGTGATGGGGAAGTCGATCAGAATGCCCTCCTCCGTCTTTCGGCCAGCCTGATGAACGAGGCGCAGCAGCGCGTGGGCAACCCGTCGCTCCACTCCTTCCGTCCCAAGCTCGCGGATACGCGTATGGGCTTCCTGAAGGCGCTCGCCGACCGTCGCCAGTGCATTGACGGCCAGAGTCGGGCAGCGGGCGACGAGAAAATCCCACTGGCTCATGGGCCAGACCATCGTCAGGCTTTCGACCACGGCCGTCGCCGTGCCGGGATAGTCGCTGCGGCGGATCGCCTTGGCGATGCCGTAGATATCGCCAGGATGAACGTGTCGAACGAGGATCTGCTGGCCGTCCGGAGCGGTCTGGGTCACTTTCAACCGGCCATGCAGGAGTGCGAAGAACTCAGCGGCCGGATCGCCCTGATTGAAGACGGACACGCCGGTCGCCAACCGGCGCGTATGGGCCGATTGCAGAACCGCGTCCAGATCCTCGTCCGCCATCGTGGCGAAGATGTCGAGCTCCTTCAGCACGGACCTGTCTATCCGTTGGGCTGTCATCATTCGTCTCCATCGGCGCTCTCGTGATTCTCGGGCACGCCTGCAAGCCGGCACCTCTACTCAATGATCCGCCTCGCCACAACGATCCAGGAGACGTGGAGCGGCAAGCCCGGCCGGGACGGCCTTGCCGCATCCTGGAAGCTTGTGCGGCGAGTTTGCGCACGGACAACGATGCACACCGGCCAAGCTGGCAAAACCGGAACCTCGTCAAACAGGATTCCTGCCGATGACAACCATGTCAGACGTCCGGGCGGTACTCGACGTACGCAGCCTGCCATGCACCACCCGCCGCGCGACCATATTCGGGATGTTCGACGCTCTCGAATCCGGACAGGCCTTCGAGATCGTCAACGATCACGATCCGGCGCCGCTGCGCGGCCACTTCGAGGCACGCGCCGACGGTTCCTATGACTGGACCTATGTCGAAGCCGGCCCGCGCGAATGGCGCGTCAAGATCACGCGAGGCTGAACGATGGACGATGTCGAAAATACCGTCCGCCTCGCCCTGCGGTCGGTGGACGACCCGGAACTCGGGGTCAATGTCGTCGATCTCGGGCTAGTGCGTTCGGTCGCGATCGACGAAGATCGGGTCGACATCGTGATGATGATGACGACACCGACTTGCCCGATCGGCTCGCTGATCGCCGAAACGGCGAGGGTTGCCGTGGCAAGTCGCCTCGGCGGGAACAGGCAGGTGAGCGTTACCCTCGATCGCTCGGCGGAGTGGAGTCCAGCGCTGGCCTCTCCCGAGGTTCGGGCCCATTTCGAGCCTCACCCGTCAGCGGTGGCAATCGCAGTGAAGGCGGCCTTTTTTCGCCTGTTCAAACGGGCATGAGCCTGTCTCGCATCTTGCGCCCGGCTGCGGTCGGCCTTGCCGCCGTTTCGCTTGTCATGGGCCTAACGGGCGGGCTTGCGCGTCTCGGCGTTTCGTCCTCGCCCGCCTCGGCGATGGAATTTCACGGCGCGCTGATGATCGCCGGTTTCTTCGGAACCCTGATCGGCCTGGAGCGTGCCGTCGCCGATGGGCGAAGCGCCGCATTGATGGTGCCGCTCCTGTCACTGGCAGGTGTGGTGAGCCTTCTCACCGGTTTCGAGCAGGCAGGGGCGGCCGGCTTCCTCCTCGCCGGGCTGGGCCTGACGTTACTCACGGGTCGTGCCTGCTGGCGGCAGCCGACGCTGTTTACCGCCGTCGTGACGATTGGCGCGGCCTTTTTCGTATGGGCGAATGCGCTGTGGCTCAGCGGCCGGACCATCACGGACGTCACCTATCTCTGGCTCGGTTTTCTCATCCTGACGATCGTCGGGGAACGGATCGAATTGTCCCGGCTGATGGCGCCCTCGGATCCGGCGAAACTCGTCCTCGTCGGCGTCATCGCGCTGTTCACCGCGGCGCTCGCGGGGGGCGAACCCTGGAACGGATCATGGCTCTTCGGCGCGTCACTTGCCGCTCTGGCAGCCTGGCTGTTCGTTCACGACATCGCCCGCAAGACCATCCGTACCAGGGCCCTGGCGCGCTATTCGGCCTTTTGCCTCCTCGGGGGGTATGTCTGGCTCGTGGTCGCGGCGCTCGGTGTCGTCGCCGCGCCGCCGGGCGTCGCCGCCTTGGGGCACGACGCGGCGGTACACGCGATCGGTCTCGGCTTTGTCCTGTCCATGGTCTTCGCGCACGCGCCGATCATCCTTCCGGCGGTCGCCGGGGCGAAGGTTTGCTACACGCCGCTGCTCTATCTACCGGCAGTCCTCATCCAAGCAGCCGTAGCGCTCCGAGTGGGCGGCGACCTTTCGGGCCACTACGACCTCCTACCGGTCGCGGCCTGGGCGACGGTCGCCGCCATCCTCCTTTACGGCGCTCTCCTGGCCATGACGGCGCTGGTCGGCAAAACCGGCCAGTGCACCTGCGCCGGCGCGACGGGCGAAGCAAAATCCGGTTCCGCCCGGATTGGTCAGACGGTTCGGAGCGTACGTTCCAACGCGAGCCCCGAAAAGTGGATCAAATGACCGCGACGGCAAGCTCCTTGCACCGCCCTCCCCACTGGCTTTCGGGCAGCTTTCGGCCCTTCTTCTTCCTCGGCGCCCTGGCGATGGCGGCTTCGGTGCTGGTCTGGCTGTTCGTCCTGTCGGGTGCCGAACTGCCCAGCGCGTTCATCCCGAGCGACTGGCACGTTCACACGATGCTCTTTGGCGCGATACCCGCCATCATCGCCGGCTTTTCCCTGACGGCGGTGAGCAACTGGACGGGCCGCCCGCCTGTCTCGGGCGGGCTCCTGCTCGCTCTCGTGATCTTGTGGCTGGCGGGTCGCCTCTCCACGTCCGTCTCCGCTATTATCGGGTTCTGGCCGGCCGCCGCTGTCGATCTTCTGTTCCTGCCCGGTCTCGCCCTGGTGTTCGGCCGCGAGGTGATCGCCGCCGGCAACTGGCGCAACCTGCGCGTCCTCGTCCTGATCGTGCTGATCGCGCTCGCCGATTTCGGCTTCCAGATGGAAGTCGCCAGCACGGGGCTTGCGGAGACGAGCGTTCGGGCCGGCATCGCATTCGTGCTCGTCCTCGTCATGCTGATCGGCGGACGCATCGTCCCCGCCTTTACCCGCAATTGGCTGAAGGCGCGCGAGGCACCCCGGCTTCCGGCCCCGTTCAGCGCTCTCGATGCGGTCGCCTTGACCGTCTCGTTGGCCGCGCTGGGCGTGTGGGCAGCGCTGCCCGACCACCTCGCGGCCGCGGCCCTGCTCTTTGCGGCAGCCGGCCTGAACACCGCGCGGCTGGCGCGCTGGTGCGGGCTCGCGACGCGCTCGGAGCCGTTGCTTTTCGTTCTTCATGTTGCCTTCGCAACAGTGTCTCTCGGCTTTGCCGCCGTCTCAGCCGGGATCATCGCCCCGGCGCTCGTCGAGCCGGCCGCGGCGCTGCATGTCTGGACGGCGGGCACTTTCGGCCTGATGACGCTGGCGGTGATGATCCGTGCCGCTCGCGGCCACTCGGGACGGCCTTTGACGGCCGGTGCCTTCGAGACGACTTTGTTCGTGCTGGTGTTGGTTGGCACCTTCGCCCGAGTGGCCGCCTCTTATGCCGATGGCGCCTATCTCAACCTTCTCAATGTGGGGGGACTCGCCTGGGCGGCGGCCTTCATCGGCTTTGCTGCCGGTTATGCCAGACTTCTTCTCACGAGACAGAGAAGCGCCTCGTAATCCCCGGAACAACGCGTGAACTCCCTGGTTCGTGCCAAGCTCGATCGTCCCGTCGCAATTGTCCCGCCGCATCTCAGCGAGAAACAATGCGGCGGAGGGGTTGATTGCGGTGCCCACCAATTCGTCCGGCCCTGTAACGTCCAAACCGGATTTTTTGCATTCGCTTCATTGTGGTTCCACGGCTGCGACGGTCATCGGGAACAGCGAGAGGATGTCGACCTCGCGTTTTGGCAGGTCGGCGAAGGTGTAATTGTCGAGCACCGCTAGGAAAGCCGCGGCCGCCTCACCGAGGACGCTCGTCATCCCACAGGCGGGCGCAATTACGCAGTTCCGGCAGTCGGCGAGGTCGAACCCGTCTTCGGTCGTCCGGACGATCTCGCCGATCCGGATCTCATCGGCCGGCCTGGCCAGCCTGATGCCGCCGGCGCGGCCGCGCAGGGTCGTGACGTAGCCGGACTTGCCGAGCTCGTGGACCACCTTCGTCAGATGGTTGTGCGAGATGCCGTAGGCTTCCGCAATCTCGGCGATCGAGCAAAGCCGGCCGGGCCGCGCCGACAGGTAGATCAGCACGCGCAGGGTATAGTCGGTGTAGCGGGTCAGTCGCATTGGATCCGTTTGGCATTGTCGTCGCATAAGATGTATTTCTCTTGCATCTTTTGTCGAGAGGCGATTTAACATGTAAAGGAAATCCATGTTTGGAGAGGCGTCATGCAGGAACCATCCGAGCTACGAGCAATCCTGACCGAGGAGGCGCTTCGCGGTCTCGTATCTGCGTTCTACGCACGGGTGCGCGCCGATGCGGTCGTCGGCCCCTTATTCGAAGGCACCATCGGCGACTGGCCGGCGCATCTGGAACGTCTGACGGCTTTCTGGTCGTCGATCCTGCTGGGGACCGGCCGCTACAAAGGCAATCCCTTTGCGGCGCACCTTCGCCATGGGGACGCGATCGATCCGGCGATGTTCGAGCGCTGGCTGGGGATCTGGCGTGAGACGACCTCTGACCGCTTCCCGCCGGAGGCTGCAGCTCTCCTCCAGCGCAAGGCCGATCGGATCGCCGACAGCCTGAAGGCAGGCCTGTTCTTCCGGCCGAACCTTACGCTCGCGCAGCGGCCGGCCGCGCGCTCGGCCTGAGCCTTTCCCCGACCGACTCCATCCAAGGAGCAACAAGAATGCCGTCGCAACTCAGCGCACAGACGATCGCCACGGTGAAGGCCACGGTGCCTGCCCTCGAGGCGCACGGGCTGGAGATCACTAAGGCAATGTATGCCCGTATGTTCCAAAACCCGATGATCCGGAGCTTGTTCAACCAGTCGCATCACGGTGAGACCGGCTCGCAGCCGCGGGCGCTCGCCGATGCAATCCTCGCCTATGCGCAGAACATCGACAATCTCGGCATTCTTGGTGCGGCGGTCGAACGCATCGCCCAGAAGCATGCCGGCCTGCAGATCCTGCCCGAGCACTATCCCTATGTCGCCGAAGCGCTCCTCGATGCGATCAAGGACGTGCTCGGCAATGCGGCGAGCGAAGAGGTGCTGGCCGCCTGGGGCGAAGCCTACTGGTTCCTCGCCGACATCCTGATCGCCCGCGAGGCTGCGGTGTATCAGGCGATTGCCGACGCCGACGGCGGCTGGACCGGCTGGCGTGCCTTCCGGGTTGAGGCGAAGATCCGCGAGAGCGAGGTCATCACCTCCCTCGTTCTGCGGCCGGTGGACGGAGGCCGCGTCCTCGCCCACAAGCCGGGGCAGTACCTGACCTTCTGGC
Source organism: Jiella marina (assembly GCF_024359545.1). Classification (GTDB taxonomy): domain Bacteria; phylum Pseudomonadota; class Alphaproteobacteria; order Rhizobiales; family Rhizobiaceae; genus Jiella. The sequence goes on along the minus strand of NZ_JAKQZG010000022.1, from coordinate 10,824 downwards.
TCGAGCTGCCGGGCGAGCAAACGCAGAAGCGCAACTATAGCATCTCGGCCGCTCCGAACGGCGAGACCTATCGCATTTCGGTGAAGCGGGAGCCCCAGGGCTCAGCCTCGAACTGGCTTCACGATTCGGCCGAGGTCGGCACGGTGCTGAAGGTGTCCGCGCCGGCGGGTGAGTTCTTTCTCAATCACCAGCCGGAGCGGCCCGTGGTCCTCGTCAGCGGCGGCGTCGGGCTGACGCCGATGATCGCGATGCTTGAGACGCTCGCCAAAATGGGTACGAATGTGCCGGTCCACTACGTCCATGGTGCGTTGAACGGTGCGATGCATGCGATGCGCGACCACGTGCGGCATCTGGCATCCTCCACGTCCTCGGTCGACGCGACGACCTTCTATCTGGAGCCGCGCCCGGAAGATGTCCGGGGCCGGGACTTCGACAAGGAGGGCCCGATCTCGCTCGACTGGCTGAAGGCGAACACGCCGGTCGCCGAGGCGGATTATTACCTCTGCGGCCCGAAGGGCTTCCTGCGCACCTTCGTCAACGGGCTGGCGCTCGCCGGCGTCGCGCAGGACCGCATCCATTACGAATTCTTCGGTCCTGCGGACGAACTCCTGGCGGCCTGACGTCTTCGCCTCGGATTCAAGGCGGTCCAAGTCACGTCGATCCTCCATGGCAACATCCGCTGTCCGTAGCTCATCTGAATTTCGATGAATTACTGCAGCGACAACGGCAAATCGCGGCTGCAAATTAGGATGGAAACCGAATAGGCAGCAGATGAGACTCGCTGCTCGATCGCAGCAATCAACGATCAGTCTCGTTCCCGTCTGGGCAGCGAAGCAGATCTTCGTTCAAACCGGCTATAAATACTTAGGCGTTCTAGCATGAGATCGCAATTTTGTGATCCTGAACACCTGCATTAGAAAGGTCAGGCGGCGATTCGTGGGGCGGCTTCAGATCACCATCCGCAGCGAATGCCCTGTAGAGTAGCAAATCACTGGAGACCAGATGATGGTTTCACAACTCACCCGCGGTGAAAGGCAAGGCAGCATCCTAATTGCAGCAGCAGTTGCGCTGTGCGGCCTGGCGCTCGCCATAGCGGGACGCAACGATCCCCTCGGCGTCCACGGTGCCTTCGTGCTCGTCGGGAGCGTCGCGCTGATCGCTTTTCTGCTGTCCCGCCTCGATAGCCCGGAGCCAGACGTCAGCCGCCGTCCGTCGGAGTACTACGACGACCCGATCAAGGTCGGTATCGCGTTGTCAATGATCTGGGCCGTCTTTGGCATGTTCGTCGGCGTCTGGGTCGCCGCGGAGCTTGCCTGGCCATCCCTCAACTTCAACACGGCGTGGCTGAGCTTCGGGCGCCTGCGTCCGGCCCACACGACCGGCGTTATCTTCGGTTTCGGCGGCAATGCCCTGATCGCCACGTCCTTCCATGTCGTGCAACGGACATCGCGGGCGCGGCTTGCGGGCCAGATCAGCCCCTGGTTCGTACTCCTCGGCTACAATCTTTTCTGCTTCCTAGCTGTCACCGGCTACCTGATGGGTCTGACGCAGTCGAAGGAGTATGCTGAGCCTGAATGGTACGCCGACCTCTGGCTGGTTGTCGTCTGGGTGACGTACTTCGTCCTCTATCTGCGGACGATCGCCCGGCGAAAGGAACCACACATCTACGTTGCCAACTGGTACTTCATGGCATTCATTGTGGTCGTGGCGATCTTGCACATCGTCAATAACCTCGCGATACCGGTGTCGCTTGGTCACGCCTGGAGCTATCCGATCTGGTCGGGCGTCCAGGACGCAATGGTGCAGTGGTGGTATGGCCACAACGCCGTGGCCTTCTTCCTGACCGCCGGCTTCCTCGGCATGATGTACTATTATCTGCCGAAACGGGCTGAACGGCCGATTTTTTCCTACCGCCTGTCGATCCTCAGCTTCTGGGGGATCACCTTCTTCTACATGTGGGCAGGTTCTCACCACTTGCACTACACTGCCCTACCCCACTGGGTGCAGACCCTCGGAATGACATTTTCCATCATGCTGCTGGTGCCGTCGTGGGCCTCTGCCGGCAACGCGATCCTGACCCTCAACGGCGCGTGGCACAAGGTCCGCGACGACGCGACCCTGCGCTTCATGTTCGTTGCTGCCGTGTTTTACGGGCTGTCGACGTTCGAAGGATCCTTCCTCGCCATACGTCCCGTGAATTCGCTCTCGCACTACACGGACTGGACCGTCGGACATGTGCATGCCGGGGCGCTCGGCTGGGTTGCACTCATCACGTTTGGCTCGATCTATACGCTGGTGCCGTCGCTCTGGAAGCGGGAACGGATGTATTCTGCAGCACTGGTCGAGGTCCATTTCTGGCTCGCGCTGATCGGCACACTGATCTACGTCTTCGCGATGTGGAACTCCGGGATCGTCCAGGGGCTGATGTGGCGCACCTATACGGAAAGCGGCACCCTCGCCTACTCTTTCCTCGACTCCCTTGTCGCCATGTACCCCTATTACATCGCCCGAACGCTCGGAGGCTTTCTGTTCCTGCTCGGCGCGATCGTCGGTTGTTACAACATCTGGATGACGGTCCGGGCCAGCCCCGCAGCCGCCGAGACAGCGCTCAAGGACCTGCCGGACGCCCGCTGGGCCGAAGGCACGGCGACCACCCCGGCGGAGTGAAGTCATGGCCGAACTGTTTCACCGAAAGATCGAGCGAACCGCCATCGGATTCGTTCTCGCGATCATTGCGGCCGCGAGCGTTGGCGGGATCATCGAGATCGCTCCTCTGTTCACGATCGACGAGACCGTCGAGGAAGCTCCCGACATGCGGCCATATACGCCACTCGAGCTGGCGGGCCGCAACGTCTACATGCGGGAGGGATGCTATGCGTGCCACTCGCAGATGATCCGCACACTGCGGGATGACGTCGATCGCTACGGCCCTTACTCCCTCGCAGTGGAATCCCGTTATGACCATCCGATGCTGTGGGGATCGAAGCGAACCGGGCCGGATCTGGCGCGCATCGGCGGCAAGTATTCCGATATCTGGCACGTCGCCCACCTGACGAATCCGCGCGACGTCGTGCCCCAATCGAACATGCCGAGCTATCCTTGGCTCGCCCGCACCTCTCTGCGGACCGACGATCTTGGACTTCATCTCGCGGCCCAGCAGCTGATCGGTGTTCCATACACCGATGAGATGATCGCCAATGCTGCCCGGGACGCGCTGGGACAAGCCTTGCCCGACAGCGACTACGCCGCCGGCGTACAGGAACGCTACGGGGACGAGGCGCAGATCAGTGCCTTCGACGGGGTGACGACGGAACTAACCGAGATGGACGCTCTTGTCGCCTATCTTCAGGTTCTGGGAACACTGACGGATGCGGCGTACGAAAACACGGTCGCACCGGAAGAAGCGCCGAACGCCGAGGATCTCGCAGCAGGGCCCGCCACCACGTCCGGAGGGCGATGAACATGGACATCGACCACGCCACGGCCGTCGCCTTCTCGAAGAGCTGGGGGTTGTTCTATCTGATCGCCCTCAGCATCGGCGTCCTGATCTACACCTTCCGGCCCTCGAACAAGAAACGGTTCGACCGGGCCAAGAAGACGATCCTGGACAAGGAGGACCGGCCATGACCGACAGAGAACGCGATCCCGTCAGCGGCCGCGAGACCACCGGTCACGAATGGAATGGGATCAAGGAGCTCGATACGCCCGTCCCGAAGGGCATCCTCATCTTCCTCATCGTGACTCACGTTTTCGCCATCCTCTGGTGGTTACTGATGCCGGCCTGGCCGTTGGGGTGGACCTACACGAAGGGCCTTCTGGGAACGAACCAGCACGAACGGGTCGAACAGCAACTCGCGCAGGCGGCTGTCGCAAGATCGGCATGGGAAGAGAAGATCGCTTCGCTGAGCTTCGACGAGATTCAAGCGAACGAACAACTGATGAACATCGTCAGACAGTTCGGACACAAGCTGTTCGGGGACAATTGCGCAGCCTGCCACCGGTCAGACGCGACGGGGGGCAGCAACTATCCCGATCTGACTGATGATGACTGGATCTGGGGGGGCGAACCGGAAACCATCGCGGAAACCCTGCGCGTCGGCATCAACTCGCCCCATGGCGAAACCCGGATGGGCCAGATGCCAGCCTTCGGACGCGACCAGATGCTCGAGCGCGACCAGGTGGTCAACGTGGCGAACTATGTCTACTCGCTCAGCCATCCCGAATATTCCACTGCCGCGAACATCGATCGGATCGAGGCAGGACACGAAGTCTTCATGACGAACTGCGCTTCCTGCCATGGTGAAGATGCGTTGGGCTCCCGAGAGATGGGGGCGCCCAACCTCACGGACAAAGCGTGGATATACGGCGGCGATCTCCAGACCATCATCAGTAGCGTCCACGGCGGCCGCCAGGGCCATATGCCCACCTGGGAAGAGCGGCTGACGCCCGTCGAAATCAAGGTCTTAGCGCTCTACGTGCGTTCATTGAGCGTCGCACGGCCGTAAGCCAGAACCGGACGATCCGATGCGCAAATTTTTCGCGATCCGGCCGCTGGTCGTTCTTCTCGTCCTGGCGGGCGTGCTGATCGTCGCCGGAGCCAATGCGCATCTGTTCTACGTTGCATTGACTTCGCAACCCGGCTGCGTGGCTCATCTGAAGGAGCCCGGTAGCCGAGCAGGGCAATTCCGGGCAGCAAAGTCTGCCTGCTGAAGGCAGCCGTATCCGGACATCATCACGCCGAGGAGGAAGACATGAACGAAAGCGACAAGAGATACGGTCTCCTCACCGAAACCTCGGATGTCAGCGAAACCCTCACGCCAGAACTGCAGCGTCATCTACCGCCTGCCACGGCTCTGAAGTGGCTGCGTGCAGGCTGGCGGGACCTCATGGCGCAGCCGGGTCCCAGCCTGGCCTATGGTCTTGCGGTATTCCTCGTTTCCGTCCTGGTCGTTTCGGGGTTGTTCTCCTATGGCTGGGGGCAGATTCTCTTTCCGGCGCTCGCAGGCTTTCTGGTCGTCGGCCCTGTCCTCGCGGTCGGCCTTTACCAGAAGAGCCATGCAATCCAGACGGACGTCCCTGTTTCGCTCAACGACATGCTCGCCGTTCGCGCCCGTTCCGGGACTGGCCAGATCTTCTTCGTCGGGGTTCTTCTCTGCCTGGTGATGCTCCTTTGGGTACGCGCCGCCGTGCTGATCTACGCCCTGTTCTTTGGTTATCTCCCGTTTCCGGGCTTCGACCACATGACCGCCGTCCTCCTCACGACAGGGACGGGCTGGGGAATGCTCTTCACGGGTACGATCGTCGGCGGCCTGTTTGCCGCATTCTCCTTTGCGACCGGAGCCTTCTCGATCCCCATGCTGCTGAACGAGCGGACCGACGCCGTGACGGCAATGAGCCGCAGCATGGCTTTCGTCTGGAACAACGTGCCCGTCATGATGGCTTGGGGTGCCGTCGTCCTCGGATTGTCAGCCATCGCCCTCCTGACAGGGCTCTTGGGCCTGATCGTGGTGTTCCCGCTGCTTGGCCATGCCACGTGGCACGCCTACAAAGCTATTTGCCGTCCGGACCTTTTGAAAAGCGACGCTTCATCGTCCGCGGCACCCATCGGCGGCCCGGCCGAACTTGCTCGGTGACTGAGCGCGCCATGAGTTGCTGCGCCCAGAACGCCTGTTTCCTTCCGGACGAAGATCCGTCCCTGGGGTACATTGCGTAACAGGAGATGTTGCTCGCGAGCAGAGTTGTTGCTGACGGCGTGCGGCAAGTGACGGTTTCGGTTCCCGCATCCACTGCGGCGCCTGCATCCGCGCTGTCGAAGATGCCCTGTCCGATCTGCCCGGAATCGAAGCGGCCCGGGTCAACCTTTCGACTAGGCGGGTTTCCGTTCGCTGGCGCGGAGAGAGACCGCCGGCGATCATCCGTACTCTGGCCCAGATAGGCTACGAAGTGCATCTCCAGGACACCGGAGCGGATGATGAGCGCGACCCAAGGCTCGATGAGTTGTTTCGCTCTCTTGCCGTGGCTGGCTTCGCAGCGATGAACGTCATGCTGCTTTCCATGTCCGTGTGGACGGGCGGCCACGCCGCCACGCGCGACCTCTTCCACTGGATTTCGGCGGCCATCGCGTTTCCAGCCCTTCTCTACTCCGGACGGGTCTTCTTCCGGCCCGCCTGACAAGCCGTGCGGCACGGACATACGAACATGGACGTCCCAATCTCGATCGGTGTTCTGCTGGCGTACGGCCTCAGCCTCTACGAGACGGTCCACCGCGGTGAGCATACCCATTTCGATGCGTCCGTCACGCTCCTCTTCTTCCTGCTGATCGGTCGAACGCTGGACCACCTCGTGTGCGCGCGCCCGATCGGCGGTATCCGGCCTGGCGCGCGTGGGGCCATGGTCCTGCGCGCTGACCTTTCGCGCGACTACCTGCCCACAGATGAGATTGAGCGGGGCATGCGAATCCCGCTCGCGCCCGGCGAGAGGGTTCCGGTCGACGCGCGGATCGAGGCTGGGACTTCGGATATCGACTGTTCACTGGTAACCGGAGAGGGCGATCCCCGGCAGGTGGCGGCCGGCGCGGAACTCTTGTCCGGCACCTTGAACTTGACCGCACCGTTGACAATCGTCGCCACTGCGACGGCCAGGGATTCCTTCCTCTGCGAAATGATGCGGCTGGTCGAGACAGCCGAGAACGCGCGCCCGGCGCCGGTCAATATCTCCGATAAGGTGGCGGGGCTGTATGCCCCGGTGGTACCCGCCGCCGCAGCACTGGCCCTCTTGGGCTGGCTAGCGTCAGCGGGAGACCCCCCGGCTTTGCCGGGGAGGCATTAGCAGTTTGACGGTTCCGGCAGTCCACCGGCGACAGTCTTCGTGTTGCAACCACGCAGACACGAAGGACGATCACCGATGGACGAGTATGGACGGTTAGGCCACAGCATCTGGAGTGCAAATATCATATCGTTTTCATCCCGAAATATCGCCGCAAGGCGTTATATCGCGAGCTCCGGCGTCATCTTGGCGATGTGTTTCGCCAACTCGCCCACCAGCGGGAAAGTCGCGTTGAAGAGGGTCACTTGATGGCAGACCATGTGCACATGCTGCTGTCGGTCCCACCGAAATACGCCGTGTCGCAAGTGGTCGGGTATCTGAAAGGCAAGAGCGCCATTCATCTTGCGCGGACCTATGGGGAGCGAAAATGCAATTTCGTCGGTCAGCATTTTTGGGCTCGGGGGTATTTTGTCTCGACCGTGGGTCGGGACGAGACGGCCATTCGAGACTACATTCGCAATCAGGAACAGGAAGATCACCGACTTGAGCAACTTGCACTATGGCGTTGACCGCCTTTAGGCGGCGCTGATCCGTGAGGCCGCCTTTGCGGCCGGAGCAAGCCGCTTTGAGCGGCTCAAATCATAAAGCCCCCGGCTTTGCCCGGGATACTTACTCGCAAGTGGGGACCTCCATCAAGCCGTTACAGTTGCCGTTGCGGTCCTGCTCATCACCTGTCCCTGCGTTCTCGGTCTCGCAGTCCTGATGGTACAGATAGCGGCGGCTCGCCATCTGTTCGAGGGCGGAGTGATCGTGAAGGACGGCGCGGCTGTGGAACAGCCTCAGGGCGTCGACGTGGTCGTATTCGACAAGACAGGGACGCTGACGGAGAACTGTCGTCTCAACGACGACGACCCTGCGACAGACCCGGCGCATCGTGCGCCGGCGGCCGGGATCGCGGTACACTCCAAGCATCCGCAGTCCCGGGCGCTCGCGGCCCGCAAGCGCTCCGACGATCCGCCGCTGGTGTTCGACAGCATGAAAGACCATCCCGGTCTGGAGGATGGGCAGTCGTGCGGTCAAGACGGAACCGTCCTGTCCAAGGACGGGGTCCTGCTTCAGGTCTTCCGCTTCAGTGACGGTATCCGGCCCGGCGCTGCGCAAGCCGTGGCCGACTTGCGGAATATGGGGCTATCGGTTGAGGTCATCTCGGGTGAACGCCAGGACTTGGTCCGCCAGACATCCCGCGCCGTCGGGATCTACCGCTTCGAAGGCGAAGCCATGCCTGCGAGGAAGCTCGCCCGACTGGGAGAACTCGCCAAGTCCGGGCACAAGGTCTTGATGGTCGGTGACGGCCTCAATGATGTGCCCGCGCTTGCCGCTGCGGACGTATCGATGGCGCCGGCAGACGCGGCTGAGATCGGCCGCAGCGCGGCAGGCTTCGTGTTCCTGCTGCACCGCTCACTCGAAGCCGTACCTCACTCCGTCGCGCTGTCGCAACAAGTGAGACTGCTGATCCGGCAGAACCTGGCTTTTGCGGTCGCGTATAATGCCGTAGCGTTCCCGTTTGCAGCGCTTGGTTATGTGACGCCCCCGATTGCGGCTCTCGCAATGTCAGGATCCTCCCTGCTGGTGGTCGCAAACTCCGTCCGGCTGGGCCGCTACAAGTTCCGTAGTGATACTGCCGAATGGAAGCGGCAGGTGCTCCACTCCGAGCGCACAGTCGAGGCAATGTCTTGAGCAGCCTGATCTATCTCGTCCCGATCGCCCTCGGCATGGGACTTGTCGGGCTCTGCGTTTTTCTCTGGTCGCTCAGGAGCGGCCAATACGGGGATCTCGAGGGCGCAGCCGAACGCATCCTCATCGATGAAGACAGGCCGATCAATCCCGCGAAGCATGATCCCGCTTCACCGCGCCCGACCTCGTCCGCTCGATCCGAACAGTCTAAATAAAGACCAGCGTCGCCTAATGTCAGAAGACAATGGAGACAACGGCCATTAGAGTGAAGATCAACGCAATCAAGCTGGGCACTACCACTGCGGCGCCCAAAGCGATTGCGATAGACGAGACTACATTAGTTGGGACTTGAGCTTTCGACATAATGGCTCTAACATAATTCCACACGGCGACACGGCAAGAGGCCGAACACGAGCTGGCCGAACGGGCGAATCGCCGAGTCGGGCCTGCCCGCCGGAAAGACGATCGAGACCTTCGACTTCACGGCCACCCCGTCCTTGCGCAAAGCCCATGTCGTAGCGCTCGGTCGAGGCGACGCATGGACCGAGCAGGGTGCCAACATCCTGATCTTCGGTCCGAGCGGAACCGGCAAGACCCACGCCGCCGCGGCCATCGGCGCCGCCCTCATCGACGATGGCTGCCGGGTACTGTTCACCCGCACCACCGATCTCGTCCAGAAGCTGCAGGCCGCAAGGCGCGACCTGATCCTGCCGGCGACCCTTGCCAAACTCGACAAGTTCGACTGTCTGATCCTCGATGATCTCGGCTACGTGCGAAAGGATGGAGCAGAGACTAGCGTCCTGTTCGAACTCATCGCAGAGCGCTACGAGTGACGCTCGCTGATCATCACCTGCAACCAGTCCTTCGGCGAATGGGACAGATCTTTCCCGACCCGGCCGTCACCGTCGCGGCGATCGACCGCCTCGTGCACCATGCCACAATCCTGGAGTTGAATACCGAGAGCTATCGTCGCCGATCGGCGAGAGAAACGCAGGCGCGGGTCTCCGCAGCGTAATTGTCGCCTTTCGTCCCTAATCCTACTGAGTCACGACGTTCTATTGGGTTGCGCACTCGTCGTTGATTGAGGTTTTCTGTCGGATTCACGATCAGGGGTGGATCCGATGGAACGACAGGGTGACAGGCGGGACGCAGCGTTTGAAGCTTATCTGAATGTGTTGAGCGATGCGATTGCGATGGGTCATGCCAAGCGGATCGCGCCTTTTTGCGACTATTGCACGGGCCTTTTGATGCCGCTGGAACGCAAGAGCGTAGAGCCGTTGGCGGCCGCCACGGCACCGGAACAGGTTTCTGCACAGCATCAATCGCTTCTGCATCTGGTTGGCGAGGCACCCTGGTTCGACGAGAAGCTTCTGTCCAAGGTTTGCGACGTGGTTCTGCCAAGGATCGTGGAGCGCGGCGGATGGTCTGCCCCCTGAGAAGTGGTCCTCCCTGAAGTATGGTTTTCGAGCCATTGGAGGACGAGAGAATGCCGACGAAGAAGCACAAGCCTGAAGAGATTGTCGCGAAGCTCCGGCAGGTCGACGTTTTGACGTCGCAGGGCCGAACGGTCGCCGAGGCGGTCCGCGTGATCGGGGTGACGCAGTTTACTTATTATCTCTATGGACGGCTCTCCCGTTGCAAGTCGGCTTTGAACTGATCCGCGTTGGTCTGTTGCAAACATCTATCCGGCGTCACCCTGTCCGGGGCGCCCAAATGGCAATTCCGCTCGCGCATGCCTCTACAGCTGGTAGGCCTCGAAGGCCCCGATAATAGTCAGGCTCTTTGCGCGCCGGTCCGACCTGTGCGTTTCATTTCTCCGTCAACTCGCAATCACGAGGGCAGGCTCTTCAGGCTGCGGCGCGGTATGGCTCGCCCGTTCGAAGCACGGCCCAGATGATCCGTGCGTTCTTGTTGGCGACGGCAACCGTTGCTCGGTTGAAGCCGCGCCGCTCCCGAAGCTCGTTGACCCACTGGTTTAGCGGGTCAGTCTTGTTGGCGCAGGTTCTCACCACGGCTCTGGCACCATGGACGAGAAGGCTGCGCAGATGCTGGTTACCGCGCTTCGATATGCCCATCAGTACCGTTCGATCGCCACTGGAGAACTGGCGCGGTACCAGGCCCACCCAGGCTGCGAGATGACGGCCGTTCTTGAACTCCGCGCCGTTGCCGACAGCCGCGACGATTGCTGTGGCGGTTTTCGGGCCGACGCCTTTGATCCTTGCGATCCGTTGGCAGGGCTCGCTCTCGCGGAACACCCGCTCGATCTTTTTGTCGAACGAGGTGATGCGGCGGTCGAGATCGCGAAAGAGGTCGTAAAGCTCGTGG
>NZ_JAKQZG010000021.1 GCF_024359545.1 Jiella marina | reverse complement strand
GACGGCGCGGCGGGAGAGTCGTTTAAAAGGCGACGAGATCGCATCCCCAATACAGCCCACAGGCAATTGCAATTGGTCGCCTGGGCTGCGCTCTTCAAATAACCCGCGCTCCGTGCCAAGTTCCGCTCCCAACGAGCCGCGACATCAAAGCGGGACCGACAGACCTGGGAGGACAGGATGAAGACGATGAAGGGGCCGGGGATCTTCCTCGCGCAGTTCGCCGGCGATGAGGCGCCGTTCAACGATCTGAAGACGATCGCCGAATGGGCCGCGGGCCATGGCTACAAGGGCATCCAGATCCCCACTTGGGACGCGCGTCTTTTTGACCTGAAGAAGGCTGCCGAATCCAGGACCTATTGCGACGAGGTCACCGGCATCTGCCGCGAGGCCGGCGTCGAGATCACCGATCTGTCGACCCATCTCCAGGGCCAGCTCGTCGCCATCCATCCCGCCTTCGACGAGGCCTTCGATGGTTTCGCGGCGCCGGAAGTGCGCGGCAATCCGAAGGCCCGGCAGGAATGGGCGGTCGATCAGGTGAAGATGGCGGCGAAGGCATCGGCCCATTTCGGCTTCAAGAGCCATGTCACCTTTCCCGGCGCGCTCGCCTGGCCCTATCTCTACCCTTGGCCGCAGCGCCCGGCCGGCCTGATCGACACGGCCTTCGAGGAACTGGCGAAGCGCTGGGTGCCGATCCTCGACGCCTTCGACGAGGCGGGCTGCGATGTGGGTTACGAGATCCATCCGGGCGAAGACGTCTTCGACGGCGCGACCTACGAGATGTTTCTCGAAGCCTGCGGCAACCATCCGCGCTGCAAGATCAATTACGATCCCTCCCACTTCGCCCTGCAGATGCTCGATTACGTCGAGTTCATCGACATCTATCACGAGAGGATCTGCGCCTTTCACGTCAAGGACGCCGAATTCAATCCGACCGGCCGGCAGGGCGTCTATTCGGGCTACCAGCCCTGGCTGAAGCGCGCCGGGCGGTTCCGGTCACTGGGTGATGGACAGGTGGATTTCGCCGCGATCTTCGCCAAGCTCGCCGAATACGACTATGATTCCTGGGCCGTCCTCGAATGGGAATGCGCCATCAAGGACGCCGAGCAGGGCGCGGCCGAAGGCGCGCCCTTCATCGCCAGCCACATCATCACCGTGACCGAAAAGGCGTTCGACGATTTCGCCTCCGGTGGCACGGACGAGGCGGCGAACAAGCGCATGCTCGGCATCGAGCGCTGAGGGGAGGCGGAACATGACCATCGAAGGACGCGACGACAGACATTCGGGCCGCATCCGCCTCGGCATGGTGGGCGGCGGGCAGGGCGCCTTTATCGGCGGGGTGCACCGGATCGCAAGCCGCATCGACGACAAGTTCACACTGGTCGCTGGCGCGCTCTCCTCGACGCCGGAAAAGGCGAGGGCCTCGGCCGCCGAGATTGGCCTCGATCCGGAGCGCAGCTACGGCTCCTATGAGGAGATGGCGGAGAAGGAAAAAGGCCGGCCGGACGGTATCGAGGCGGTGGCGATCGTCACGCCGAACCACATGCATTTTCCCGTCGCGAAGACCTTCCTCGAAGCGGGCTTTCACGTCATCTGCGACAAGCCGATGACGACGACGCTGGGCGAGGCTCGGCAACTCGGCGAGATCGCCAGGGCGGCGGGCAAGGTGTTCGTGCTCACCCACAATTACACCGGCTACCCGATGATCCGGCAGGCCCGGTCGATGGTCGCCAATGGCGATCTCGGCACGATCCGGCTGGTGGTCGCGGAATATGTCCAGGACTGGCTGGCCGACCGCGCCGAGGACACGGGCTCCAAACAGGCCGGCTGGCGGGTCGATCCGGCGAAAGCCGGCGCGGGTGGTGCGATCGGCGATATCGGCACCCACGCCCACAATCTCGCCTGCTACGTCACGGGGCTGAAGGTCGAGAAGCTCGCCGCCGACCTGTCGAGCTTCGTGCCCGGCCGCCAGCTCGACGACAACGCGTCCATGCTCCTGCGCTTTGCAGGCGGGGCGAAGGGCTCGCTCTGGGCGAGCCAGGTGGCCGTCGGCAACGAGAACGGCCTGACCTTGCGCGTCTATGGTGACAAGGGCGGGCTCGAATGGGCCCAGGAGGAGCCGAACAAGCTCTGGTACACCCCGCTCGGTGAGCCGAAGCGCCTGCTGACGCGCGGCGGAGCCGGAGCCAATGACGCGGCCGTTGCCGTGAGCCGTATCCCGGCCGGCCATCCGGAAGGTTATCTCGAAGGCTTCGCCACCATTTACATCGAAGCCGCCGCGCTGATCCGGGCGGCGGACGCTGGCGAGGCGCCGCCTGCCGATGTCGCTCTCCCGACGATCGAGGACGGTATCGACGGCCTCGCCTTCATCGAAGCCTGCGTGAAGTCCTCCAAGGCGGATGGCGCCTGGGTGACGCTCGGGAATTAGAGCGCATACATCCGCTAATGGCTTTTCTCCCCCCCCCCCCTTGCGGGGGAGATGCCGGCAGGCAGAGGGGGGTACCCCGGCGAAGAACTTGTCGAAGTTGGCGCTGCACCCCCCTCTGGGTTGCCACCCATCTCCCCCGCAAGGGGGAGATCGCAGCTTCACCGATGGCGCCACCGCGTTCGCGTCACTCCGCTCATCTTCCCCGTCAGTCGAAACCGCGATAGACCCCCGTCGAAAGCCGCGCAGGTGGGCGGCGTCAGTGGGAAGTGAATCATGGACAAGCGCGCCGTCATTTTCGACACCGATCCCGGTCAGGATGATGCGGTCGCGATCCTGACCGCGCTCGCTTCGCCGGAACTCGACGTCCTCGGCATCGTCACGGTCGCGGGCAATATTCCGCTTTCGCTCACGACCAGGAACGCGCTCAGGCTCGTCGAACTCGCCGGGCGGACCGACGTGCCGGTCTATCGGGGCTCCGACCGGCCGCTGCGTCGCTCGCTCGTCACCGCCGAGCATGTTCATGGCGAGACGGGGCTCGATGGTCCGGATCTGCCGGAGCCGCAGACGCTGCCGGCCAAGGGCCACGGCGTCGACTTCCTCATCGAGACGGTGCGTTCCCGCCCCGCGGGGTCGGTGACCCTCCTCGCTCTCGGGCCGCTCACCAATGTCGCCCTGGCGCTCGCCAAGGCGCCGGACATTGCCGAACGGCTCGCCGGCCTCGTCCTGATGGGCGGGGGCTATTTCGAGGGCGGCAACATCACGCCGACGGCGGAATTCAACATCTATGTCGATCCGGACGCCGCCGCGATCGTCTTCGGGAGCGGCGTGAAGCTCACCGTGCTGCCGCTCGACGTCACCCACAAGATGCGCTCGACGAAGGAGCGGATCGAGGCGTTCCGCTCGCTCGGCAACAACAGCGGAAAAGCGGTGGCGGCGATGCTCTCCTTCTCCGAACGCTTCGACGTCGAGAAATACGACTGGGAGGGCGCGCCGCTGCACGATCCTTGCGTGACCGCCTTCATGCTGCAGCCGGAAATCTTTCAGGGGCGCGAGATCAATGTGGAGATCGAGACCGAGAGCGTGCTCTGCCGTGGCATGACGGTCGCCGACTATTGGGGTGTCACCGACCGGCCGAAGAATGCCTTCTGGGTGCGCTCAGGCGATTCCGACCGGTTCTACGCGCTGCTGACCGAGCGGATCGGCCGCCTGCCGTGAGGCCTGTTCTTCAATAATGCGGCGGCTTGGTCGCTTCGGGTTTGGGAAGCGTCACATCCTCCACCGCGCCGAGCCGCTCGCTGACCGCCTGGGTCAAATGCTGGAGCCGGTCGATCATCCGGAAGGCCCGGGCGAGTTCTTCCGACAGCTCCTCGATCGTCCGGTTCTGGTGGGAGACCATCACCTCGAGATCTTCGATCCGGCTCGCCTCGCCGTCACTGGTTTTGCTCATCGCGCTAACTCCTGGAATTTGGCCCGCATCGCATCGCTGATCGGCACCGGCCGCCTTGTGTTCCGGTCCACATAGACATGGATGAAGAAGCCCTCGGCCGCCGCCGTCTCCTTGTCGCCCCCGAACAACGCGATCTCATAGCGCACCGACGACCGGCCAAGGCGCCCGACTGCGATCCCGGCCGTGACCGGCTCGGGAAACATGAGTTCCCCATGATAGCGGCATCCGGTCTCGACCACGAGACCGATCGTCTCGCTCCTTGCCGGATCGAGCAGGCCTTCTTCGATCAGCCAGCCGTTCACGGCCGTGTCGAACAGCGAATAATGGACCACATTGTTCATGTGGCCGTAGACGTCGTTGTCCGACCAGCGCGTCGTCAGTTGGCGGAACAGGCGAAAGGCCGAGCGCGTGGCCGGCGCCGGCCGCGCCGTCGATGGGGTCTCGTCTGACGTCACGGAGTTCTCATCCTCGCCGCCTCGATCGCGATTGTCACTGGCCTTCGTCCATGTCGCTGATTACTGTGGCGGAAACCAAGAGAAAAGTCCTGACACCTTCATGGCCGAACCTGCGATCGAACTGATCGGTATAGACAAGCGCTTCGGCGCCGTACGCGCCAACAAGGCGATCGACCTCACCGTCGAGCGCGGCACCATCCACGGCATCATCGGCGAAAACGGCGCCGGAAAATCCACCCTGATGTCGATCATCTACGGCTTCTATCAGGCCGACAGCGGCGAGATCCGGGTCGGCGGCAAGAAGGTCGAGATCACCGATCCGAACGCTGCGATCGCGGCCGGCATCGGCATGGTGCATCAGCATTTCATGCTCGTCCACAACTTCACCGTGGTCGAGAACGTCATGCTGGGGGCGGAACAGTCGCCATTGCTGCGCGCGGGCATCGGAAAGGTGCGCGCCGAACTCAAGAGGCTGGAAGAGGACCACGGCCTCGACGTCGACCCGGACGCGGTGATCGAGGATCTGGCCGTCGGCCGCCAGCAGCGGGTGGAAATCCTTAAGGCCCTCTATCGCGGCGCCGACATCCTGATCCTTGACGAGCCGACCGGCGTTCTGACGCCGTCCGAGGCCGATCATCTGTTCGAGGTGCTGCAGCAGCTTCGCGCCGAGGGCAAGACGATCATCCTGATCACCCACAAGCTGCGCGAGATCATGGCGATCACCGACAATGTCTCGGTAATGCGCCAGGGCGAGATGGTCGCGACGCGCAAGACCAGCGAGACGTCCGTCGCCGAACTCGCCGAGCTCATGGTCGGCCGGCGCGTGCTCCTGACGGTGGACAAGGGCGAGGCGCGGCCAAGCAACGTCCTTCTCGACGTGAAGGGGCTGACCGTCAAGGACGGTCGCGGCGTCACCATGGTCGACGACGTCTCCTTCTCGGTGCGGGCCGGCGAGATCGTCGGCATTGCGGGCGTCGCGGGCAACGGCCAGAGCGAACTCCTGGAAGCGTTGTCGGGCATCCGGCGCGCCGAGGCCGGCCAGATCTCCATTTGCGGCCGTGAGATCGATCCGACGCGCGAGACCGACCCGGCGGAAATCCGGCGGATCGGCTGCGCCCATGTGCCCGAGGACCGGCATCACATGGGCCTCGTTCTGCCCTTCGAGGAAAACGAGAATTCGGTTCTCGGCTATCAGGACGACAAGCGCTTCCGGAAGGGCGTCCTTCTGGATCAGAACGCCATGCGCCGCGATGCCCGCGAGAAGATCGAGGCCTACGACATCCGCCCGCCGGATTGCCGGCTGAAGACCTCGAACTTTTCCGGTGGCAACCAGCAGAAGATCGTGCTCGCCCGCGAGATGGAGCGCGATCCGGACGTGCTCCTGATCGGCCAGCCGACACGCGGTGTCGATGTCGGCGCCATCGAGTTCATCCACAAGCGCATCGTCGAGATGCGCGACGCCGGCAAGGCAATCCTGCTCGTCTCCGTCGAACTCGACGAAATCCGCGCCCTGTCGGACCGCATCCTCGTCATGTTCGCCGGCCGTATCGTCGGCGAACGCGGGCCGGACGCGACCGAAGGCGACCTTGGCCTGCTGATGGCGGGCGTCGAGGAAACGCCGGAGGCGGCGGAATGACTCCTGCCCGCGTCTCCCTCGTCACCCTGGGCGTCGGCGACGTCGCTCGCGCCGTCGCCTTCTACGAGGCGCTGGGGTGGGTGAAGTCGTCCGACAGCGTCGAGCGGACCGCTTTCATGCTCGGCGAGGGGATCGTGCTTTCGCTCTGGAACCGGGACGACATGATCGAGGATGGCGGCGAGGGCGATTTGCCGACGGGGTCGGGCTCCATGGCGCTCGCGATCAATGTTACCTCCCCGGAAGAGGTCGACGCGTTCTACGCCAGGGCGGTCGAGGCCGGAGCGCGGGCAGTCAAGCCGCCGTCGAAGGTCTTTTGGGGCGGCTATTCCGGTAATTTCCGCGACCTCGACGATCACCTTTGGGAGGTCGCGCACAATCCCTTCTGGCGGCTCGACGAGCGCGGCCATCTCGTCCTGCCACCTTTCGGAGACTGACGCTTTCGATGAGCCGGCCCTATGCGAAGCTTCCGCCCTGGATTGATTTCGGTCTCATTCCGCTGATCAATCTCGTCGTTGCCTTCGCGGTGGCGGGTCTCGTGGTGCTGGCCGTCGGCGAAAGTCCGGTGGAAGCGGCGGCGCTCATGCTGCGCGGGGCCTTCGGCTACGCGGAAGGGGTCGGCTTCACCCTCTATTACGCGACGAACTTCATCTTCACCGGCCTCGCCGTGGCCGTCGCCTTTCATGGCGGGCTGTTCAATATCGGCGGGGAGGGGCAGGCCTATGTCGGCGGACTGGGTGTCGCCACGGTGGCGCTGTCTCTGGGCGTCGTTCTGCCCTGGTGGCTGAACATGCCGCTGGCCATCGTCCTGTCCTTCGCCTGCGGCGCACTCTGGGCGCTGATCCCCGGCTATCTCCAGGCCAAACGCGGCAGCCACATCGTGATCACCACGATCATGTTCAACTTCATCGCCGCTGCGCTGATGGTCTATCTCCTGGTGAACGTGTTGAAGCCGGCCGGCACCATGGCGCCCGAGACCCGCACCTTCGATGCCGGCGCGCAATTGCCGAAGCTCAGAGGCCTGTTCGAACTCTTCGGTGCCAATCTCGGTGGTGCGCCGCTCAACGTCTCGATCTTCGTCGCGCTGGTCGCAGCCTTCCTCGTCTGGGTGCTGATCTGGCGGACCAAGCTCGGCTATGAAATCCGCACGCTCGGCTTTTCGCCCCGCGCGGCGCGCTATGCCGGCATGTCGGAGACGCGGCTGATCGTCGTCACCATGCTGATCTCGGGCGGTCTCGCCGGCATGATGGCGCTGAACCCGGTGATGGGCGACCAG
The DNA here is from genome assembly GCF_024359545.1 of Jiella marina. Taxonomy (GTDB): domain Bacteria; phylum Pseudomonadota; class Alphaproteobacteria; order Rhizobiales; family Rhizobiaceae; genus Jiella. The sequence continues at coordinate 31,538 of NZ_JAKQZG010000021.1, read as the reverse complement.
TACCGGCTGGTGATCGACTTTCCGCAAGGCGCCGGCTTCGTCGGGATCGCCGTCGCGCTGATGGGGCGGGGCCATCCCGCCGGCATCATCCCGGCCGCGATCCTCTTCGGCATGCTCTATCAGGGCGGGGCGGAACTCGCCTTCGACATGCCATCGATCTCCCGCGACATGATCGTCATCATCCAGGGCCTCGTGATTCTCTTCGCCGGGGCGCTGGAAAACATGTTCCGGCCGGGCGTCGGCGCAGCCTATCAATGGGTGCGCTTCCGCACCGAGCAGCCGGCGGGTGAGAATGTCGAGGAGGCGCGCTGATGGATCTCGCCTTCACCCTCAACCTGGTCGAATCGACGATCCGCCTGTCCACACCGCTGCTCTTTGCCGCGCTCGCCGGGCTTTATTCCGAGCGCTCGGGCATTTTCGACATCTCGCTGGAAGGCAAGATGCTGATCGCGGCCTTCGCCTCCGCTTCGGCCGCGGCGGTCTGGGGCTCGGCCTTTCTTGGCCTGTTCGTCGGCATTCTCGCCGCGACGGCGTTTTCCCTCGTTCACGGCCTCGCCTCGATCACCTATCGCGGCAATCAGATCGTCTCGGGCGTTGCGATCAACTTCATTGCGGCGGGCCTGACGATCATCCTCGGCCAGAGCTGGTTTTCGCAGGGCGGGCGCACGCCGAGCCTGTTCGGCGGGGGGCGTTTCACGCCGATCCACCTGCCCGGCGCGGACGCGGCGGAATCGATCCCCGTCATCGGGCCGATCTATGCCAATGTGATCTCCGGCCAGACCATCCTCGTCTATGTCGCCTTCCTGATGGTGCCATTGACATGGTGGGTGCTGTTCCGCACCCGTTTCGGCCTGCGGCTCAGAGCCGTCGGCGAAAACCCGGCGGCCGTCGATACGGCAGGCATTTCCGTGCCCTGGCTGCGCTATCGCGCCGTCATCATCTGCGGAATTCTGACCGGATTCGCCGGCACCTATCTGGCGGTCGCCCAGGCCGCCGGCTTCACCCGCGACATGACCGCTGGCAAGGGCTACATCGCCCTTGCCGCCCTCATCTTCGCCAACTGGAAGCCGGTGCCGGTGATGTTCGCCTGTCTGCTCTTCGGCTTTCTCGACGCGGTCTCGATCCGCATTCAGGGTGTCGAACTGCCGGTCGTCGGCGAGATTTCGGTGCAGTTCGTCCAGGCTCTGCCCTATGTTCTGACGGTGGTGCTTCTCGCCGGCTTCGTCGGCAAGGCCACCCCGCCCAAGGCGGGCGGCGTGCCCTATGTGAAGGAGCGTTAGGACCCGTTCGATGCCCAGTGCCAAGAGCTGACCCATGGCCGAGGATCTGTTTGCCAAGGCGAAATCGGCGATGCGCAAGGCGCACGCGCCCTATTCGAAGTTTCCCGTCGGGGCGGCGATCCGCACGACGGACGGGCGCATCTTTTCGGGCTGCAATGTCGAGGTGGTGAGTTTTCCCGAGGGCTGGTGCGCCGAGACGACGGCGATCGGCCACATGGTGATGGATGGCGGCGGCCGGATCGCCGAAATCGCGGTGGTGGCCGAAAAGCTTCGCGCCTGTTCGCCTTGCGGCGGCTGCCGGCAGCGGATCGCCGAATTCGCGACGCCTCAGACGCGGGTACATCTCTGCGATGCCAGGACCGGCGTGGTCGAGACCGTGACCATGGGCGAGCTCCTGCCCCACTCCTTCGCCACCGATTCCCTTGCCGGAGTCGAGGAATGAGCGCCGCCGCGGATTTCCTGAGGGACCGGCTCGGCGGGCGCAAGCCGAAGGTCGCGATGGTTCTCGGCTCCGGCCTCGGTGGCCTCGTCGCCGACATGGAGGATGCCGTGCGCATCCCGTTCGCGGAAGTGCCGAACTTCCCCGCGAGCCGGGTGACCGGCCATGCCGGCGAGGTGATCGCCGGGAGGCTCGGCGGGCGCGAGGTGATGGTGATCTCCGGCCGAGTTCATTACTACGAGACTGGCGATCCGGCGGCCATGCGTCCGGTGATTGAAGCGATCCACGCGCTCGGGATTGGCCATCTCCTTCTCACCAATTCCGCCGGCGCCGTGCGGGCGGATCTTGCCCCCGGCTCGGTGATGATGATGACGGATCACATCGCCTTTTCCGGCCTCAACCCGCTGATCGGCGAGGACACCGACCAGCGCTTCGTCGGCATGACGGCGGCCTATGACGCAGGTCTGCGGTCGGCAATGGTCGGAACCGCCGAAGGGCTGGGCGAACCGCTCGCGCAAGGGGTCTATATGTGGTTTTCCGGTCCCTCCTTCGAGACGCCGGCGGAAATCCGCATGGCCCGCATTCTCGGCGCGGATGCGGTCGGTATGTCGACCGTGCCGGAAACGATCCTCGCTCGGTTTTTCGGGCTGAAGGTGGTCGCGGCCTCCGTCATCACCAATCTGGGAGCCGGCATGACCGGCGGCGAGCTTTCCCATACCGAGACCAAGGAGATGGCGCCCAAGGGTGGCGCCCGGCTTGGACGGATCATTCGGGCGATGCTCGAGAAAGGCGTATTCGATGGCTGACGTTCACGGGCCGCAAGCGATGCGCGCGGTCGAACTGATCAAGCGCCTCGACCTCACCAATCTGAACGAGGACTGCGGCGAGGCCGATATCGCGACCCTGTGTCAGCGGGCCGAGACGCCGGTGGGGCAGGTGGCCGCGATCTGCATCTGGCCGCGTTTCGTCGCCTTCGCACGTCGCGAACTGTCGCCCCATGTGAAGGTCGCGACGGTGGTGAACTTTCCCCATGGCGGCGACGATATCGACGCGACGCTCGGCGAAGTCCATGACGCACTGGCGGCCGGCGCCGACGAGATCGACATGGTGATCGCCTATGAGCGGCTCGCCGGAGATCCCGGCTTCGTGGAGGCACAGGTGCGCACCGTCAAGGCGAGCTGCGGCATGGCGCGGCTGAAGACCATTCTCGAGACCGGCCGGCTCTATGACGAGGCTGCGACCCGGATCGCGGCGCGAACCGCGCTGGCGGGCGGGGCCGATTTCCTCAAGACCTCGACCGGCAAGGTCGAGGTGAACGCGACACCCGCCTCCGCCCGCATGCTTCTCGAAGAGATCGCCAAGGAAGGCGCCACGGTCGGCTTCAAGCCGGCCGGCGGCATCAAGACCTTCGAGGATGCCGACGGCTACATGCAGCTCGCCGAGACGATCTGCGGCAAGGACTATCCTACGCCCGAGCGCTTCCGCTTGGGAGCGTCCGGCGTGCTCGATGACCTGTTGGCGGTGGCCAAGGGCCGGGACCGCGCGGGTGGCAAAAGCGGATATTGAGATGGTGGTGCCTGGGTCACCCCCCTCTGCCCTGCCGGGCATCTCCCCCGCAAGGGGGGAGATTGGCGGCTTCGGTAGGACCTTCCTACCGAGCGGCGTGGGGGCAGTTTCTCCGCTTTTCAGCTTGTTCACGAGAGCCGAGCGAGATCAATCTCCCCCCTTGCGGGGGAGATGGGCGGCAGCCCAGAGGGGGGTGAACCGCCGCCGGCCAGAGGCTGAATCGACGCTGTCGGGCGGCACCTGATGCTCCCGCAGGAACTCATTGCCCTCAAACGCGACGGCAAGCCGCTCCCGCCTGACGCGCTTCAGGATTTCATCGCTGGCTTCGAGAACGGCCGCGTCACCGATGCCCAGATCGCGGCTTTCGCCATGGCGGTGATCTTTCGCGGCATGTCGCAGGATGAGACCGTGGCGCTCACTGAAGCGATGCGCGATTCCGGCGACACGCTGGACTGGTCGGATCTCGACCGGCCGGTGGTCGACAAGCATTCGACGGGCGGTATCGGCGACAATGTCTCGCTCATGCTGGCGCCGATCGTGGCGGCCTGTGGCGCGGCCGTGCCGATGATTTCCGGCCGCGGGCTTGGCCATACCGGCGGCACGCTGGACAAGCTGGAATCGATCCCCGGCTACACGGTCAAACCCGACAATGCGACGTTTCACCGGACGGTGCGCGACGTCGGCTGTGCGATCATCGGCCAGACCGGGCGTCTGGCGCCGGCGGACGGGCGCTTCTACGGCATTCGCGACGTGACGGCGACGGTGGAATCCGTGCCGCTGATCGTCGCCTCGATCCTGTCGAAGAAGCTTGCGGCCGGGCTTCAGGCCCTCGTCCTCGACGTGAAGACCGGCTCCGGCGCCTTCATGGCGGCGGAGGAGGATGCCCGCGAATTGGCCACCAGTCTGGTCGCCGTGGCGAACGGCGCCGGGATGAAGACGACGGCGCTTCTCACCCGCATGGACGAGGCGTTGGCCTCGGCTGCCGGCAACGCGGTGGAGGTCGAGAACGCCGTACGGTTTCTCACCGGCGATCATCGGGACAAGCGGCTCGAAGAGGTGACGCTGGCACTTGCCGCGGAAATGCTGGTGCTGGCCGGGCTGGCCGAGGATCGCGAAGCCGGCCGGGCGGCGGCGGAGCGGACGCTGGACGGGGGTGCGGCGGCGGAAACCTTCGGCCGCATGGTCGCGGCGCTGGGCGGGCCGGCGGATTTCGTCGAGCGTTTTGCGGACCATCTGCCGCGCGCTCCGATCGTTCGGCCGGTTCTGTCGCAAGAGGCGGGAACGCTGGCGGGCGTCGACGCGCGGGCGCTTGGCTTGGCGGTCGTTGAACTCGGCGGCGGCCGGACCCGGCCCGAGGACGAGGTCGACCATGCCGTGGGGCTGACCGCGCTCGCGCGACTGGGCCAGGCCATGGTGAGAGGCGAGCCTCTTGCGATGGTCCATGCCAGAAGCGAGGCGGCGTTCGAGCGCGCCGCGGCGCGGGTTCACGCAGCCTATGAATTGGCGGACCGGGATGCGACCAGCCTTGCGCCGGGCGCCATTCTCGATCGGTTCGACTGATCGCGGTCAGTCCCGAAGGGTCATCTCGCCGTTCTCGACCGAGAAACTGCCCACCTGATTGAGGAAGCTGTTGCCGAGCAGCGTTGTGCCGAGCGCCTCGTCGCGAATGACGATGGCATCGACGTTTCGCACACGGATCGGGCCGATTTCGATCTCGGAGATGCGGGCCGGCGCGGCTTGGGTGGTGCCGTTCGCGGTCTGGACCGGGTGAATGAAATCGCCGGGAAGCAGGGAGACGCCGATCCGGCGGGCCGTGGTCTCGTTGAGAGCGACGACGCTCGCACCGGTGTCGACCAGAACCGGGACCGAGCGGCCGTTCATCCGCGCATCGGTGCGGAAATGGCCGCCGGCATCGCCCGGAATGCGCACTTCCCTTGAAAGGCTTGGCCGCGGGGCCGGTGCAGCGGCTTCCACGATCTGCGGGGCGGGATCGAGTCTTTCGGCTTCCCCTGCCAGCATCCTGTCCTGATAGCGTTCCAGCAGCGACGGGGTGGCCAGCGCCATGATCGAGGCCATCGTCAGAACCAACAGATATTTGTGCATGTCCGGGGCCCTTCGCGCGTCGAAAAACGGCTGTCAGAGTAGCGGGAGGGGCTTTCGGCTCCGTAAAGCGCTTGTGCCAAAGTGTTGCGGGCTCGTCGAAGACGCTTGGCCCCGGGGCTGATCGGGCGCTATCAGGGCAGGGGAGAATGGGGAGGACGCCTTGGCCGAGGGAAATGACACCGAAATCTTCGACTATGTGATCGTGGGGGCCGGCTCGGCCGGCTGCGTTCTGGCCAACCGCCTGTCGGCCGATCCGAAGAAACGGGTCCTGCTGCTCGAAGGCGGCGGCGAGGACAACTGGATCTGGTTTCACATTCCCGTCGGCTATCTCTTCGCCATCGGCAATCCGCGCTCGGACTGGATGTTCAAGACCGCGGCCGAAGCCGGGCTCAACGGGCGGGCTCTGAACTATCCGCGCGGCAAGACGCTCGGCGGCTCCTCTGCGATCAACGCCATGATCTACATGCGCGGCCAAGCCGCCGATTACGATCACTGGCGCCAGCTCGGCCTTCCCGGCTGGGGCTGGGACGACGTCCTGCCGGTGTTCAAGCGGGTCGAGGATCATGTGGAGGGGCCGAACGAATTCCACGGCGCGGGCGGCGAGTGGCGGGTCGAGCATCCGCGCATCCGCTGGCCGATCCTCGACCATATCCGTGACGCGGCGGAAGCGGCCGGCGTGCCGAAGATCCCGGACTTCAACACCGGCGACAATACCGGCTCGTCCTATTTCCAGGTGAACCAGAAGAAGGGCCGGCGCTGGAGCGCGGCCCGCGGCTTCCTGAAACCGGTGATGAACCGGCCGAACCTCAAGGTGGAAACCGGCGTCACGGTGGATCGGGTCGAACTGGCGGAAAGACGGGTGCGGGCCGTGCTCTATCATCAGGAGGGGCAGGCCCGGCGGGCGACGGTGCGCGGCGAGGCGGTGCTTTCGGCCGGCGCGATCGGCTCGCCCCTGATCCTGGAGCGCTCCGGGATCGGCGACGGCGACAGGCTTTCCGCCCATGGTATCGAGGTGGCCCATCATCTGCCGGGCGTCGGCGAGAACCTGCAGGATCATCTGCAGATCCGCCCGATCTACAAGGTTCACGGCATCAAGACGCTGAACACCGAATACTGGAACCTGTTCAAGCGGGCGATGATGGGGGTGAACTACGCTCTCTTCCGGCGCGGGCCGCTGACCATGGCGCCGAGCCAGGTCGGTGCCTTCGTCAAATCTTCGGACGAATACGAGACCGCCAATCTGGAATTCCACTTCCAACCGCTGTCGCTGGATGATTGGGGCAAGGGCCTGCACCGCTTTTCCGCCTTCACGGCGAGCGTCTGCAATCTTCGGCCGACGAGCCGCGGCTCGGTGCATATGACCGGTCGGCTGGCCGAAGATGCCCCGGATATCCGGCCGAACTATCTGGCGACCGAGGCCGACAGGCGCGTTGCGGTCGACGCGCTGAAATGGGCGCGCCGCATCGTCTTCCAGAAGCCGCTCGCACGCTTCCAGCCGGAGGAGTACAAGCCCGGGGCCCATGTGGAGTCCGACGACGACATGCTGGTGGCGGCCGGCGACCTCGGCACCACGATCTTCCATCCCGTCGGTACCGCCAAGATGGGGGCGCAAGACGACAGGATGGCGGTCCTCGACGAGCGCCTCAAAGTGCGCGGCATTGCCGGTCTCCGGGTGATCGATGCTTCGGCGATGCCGGCGATCACCTCTGGCAACACCAACTCTCCGACCATCATGATCGCCGAAAAGGGGGCCGAAATGATCCTTCAGGACGCGAAAGGCGTCTGAGAGACAGTTTCGTCAGGCCCTGCCGGTTTCGGACAAGTCCTGTCTGTTTTGAGAAGGGGAACGAGCGTCCCGGCCTATCCGGCCGGGCGAGGACGGGCAGAGCGGAGACTTTCATGGGTGCGGCCCTCTCGACGCCGGATCAGGCGATCCGGAAAGTGAAGAGTTTCATCAAGAGGGGCGAGGCCGAGCAGGCGCTGGTCCTCTGCAACGCCGTTCTCGAACGCTTTCCGGATAATCGGCGTGTTCTCTCGCAAGTCGATCACATCGCACGCGAGGCGAACGCTGGGGGTGCGAACTCCGTCTTCCTGCAGGCGGAGATCGTCAAGCTGGCCGCGCATTACCATGCCCGGCGCTTCCGGGAGGTGATCGAGACTGGCAGGGCGCTGCTCAGAAGCGCGCCTTCGGTCGCGCTGATCCACAATCTCATCGGCGCCGCGCATCAGGCGCTCGAAGAGCATGCGGAGGCCGCCGCAGCCTACCGCACGGCGCTCGAATTGAAGCCGGACTATGCCGAGGTTCACCGCGGCCTGGGCGAAGTCCTGGGCAAGAGCGGTGATCACGCCGGATCGCTGGCCGCGCTCGAGGCGGCCGCTTCCCTGCGCGGCATGGACGAGGAATTGCTGACCTGGCGCGGCAATGCGCTGAGGGGGCTTGGCTGCGACGCCGAAGCCCTTGGGGCCTATGACGAGGCCCTGGCAATGAACCCCAATCATGCGGTCGCCTGGAGTTTTCGTGCGCTCGTTCTGGAAAAGCTCGGCCAGATCGACGGGGCCGTCGCAAGTCTGAACAGGGCGCTCGAAATCAATCCCGATTTCGTGGCCGCCCGGCTCAATCTCGGTCGTGTCGCAAAGTTCGAGCCGGGAGACGACAATGTCACGCGGATGGAGGATTGGTGGGAGGCTCAGAGCCTCCAGGCCAGTGACCGGATTCTGCTCGGCTTCGCCCTCGGCAAGGCCTATGACGATCTCGGCGAGGTCGACAAGGCGTTCGCGATCCTGACCGAGGCCAACCGCCTGCAGCGAGAGGCACTCGGCTACGATATCCGCTCCCACGAAGCGCTGTTCGCGCTGGTGCGATCCGTCTTCGAGACCCATCTCGCCGACGCGGCGAACTGGTTTCGCCCGCGACAGCCTCTCTCGAAGCGGCCGGTCTTCATCGTCGGAATGCCGCGCTCCGGCACGACCCTCACCGAGCAGATCCTTGCCAGCCATTCCGCGGTGTTCGGAGCCGGCGAAATGCCGACGATGGACGGGGCGGCGCGAGCGGCGCTCCAAAGGATCGTCAGCGAGGGTCGGAGCGGCGTGATCCCGGCTCTGGAGGGGATTCGCGAAATCTATGGCGCCGAGATCGACCGGCTGGGCTCCCCGGAACCGGTGTTCACGGACAAGATGCCCATGAACTTCCTCTGGGCGGGCTTCATCCGTGCAGCCATTCCCGAAGCGATTCTCGTTCATACGAGTCGCGATGCGGCGGCGGTCTGTTTCTCGAACTGGAAGCATAATTTCGTGGCCGACAATCTGGGCTTTGCTTTCGACCTCGAGGACGTCGCGCGGTTTCACCGCCTGAAGGACGCCCTGATGGCGTTCTGGCAGAAGGCCATGCCCGATGCGATCTACGAGGTGAACTACGAAGCCCTGACGGAGGATCAGGAGGCGCAGACGCGGGCGCTGCTCGCCCATTGCGGGCTCGAATTCGAGCCCGCCTGCCTCGCTTTTCACGAGACCGATCGCATCGTCAGGACGGCGAGCGCCCGTCAGGTTCGCCAGAAGATGTATCGGGGAAGCTCCGAGGCCTGGCGCGCTTATGAGCGGCATCTCGGCCCCATGCTCGACATCCTCTCGGGCCCTCTGCCGACTTTCTGACGCCCGCCGGTCAGTTGGCGGGCTGCAGTTCGCGGTCGGCGCCGGCCATCATGCCGGACAGGGCGAGGATGATCGCCAGAAGCGCCGACATGCCGAGATAGACGGTCGCAAGGCCGATATGCTCGGCGAGGAAGCCGATGACCGACGGCGCCATCAGCCCGCCCGAATAGCCGATGCCGGTGGCGATCGAAATGCCGACGCCCGTCGGGAGCCCGCGCACGTTCCCGGCGGCGGAAAAGGCGATCGGCACGATGTTGGCAAGGCCGATGCCGGTCAGCGCGAAGCCAGCGAGCGCGAGGGGAAGGTTCGGGGCAAGGCCGGCAAGCGCCAGTCCGCTGGCCGCGACGAGTGCGAAGAGACGCACGGTGGTCACCGCGCCCAACTGGTCACGAATGCCGTCCCCGAGAAAGCGGAAGGTGGCCATCATCGCCGAGAAGGCGGCGAAGGCAAAGCCGGAAGTGGCGATATCGGCACCGAGTTCCGAGCGCAGATAGACCGCGCTCCAGTCGATCGTCCCGCCTTCGGGCAGCATGGCGACGAGCGCAAACAGGCCGATCGCCGCGGCCCGCAAAAGGCCGGACCGGTGTTCGCGAAGGAGTTGGCCAAATGCGAGGCGCTCTTCGCCACTGGCGGACGCCCCTTCGCTCGCCGGCCTGACCTCGCGGTCGTCCAAAGTCGTGCGATAGGCGTAGAGGAAGGCGATCGCGATGATGCCGGTCACGAACAATGCGTGAGCCGCAGGACCGAAGGCGGCGATGATCGGTCCACCAAGCCCCGCGCCGAAGAAACCGCCGATCGACCAGAAGCCGTGGCTCGACGACATGATCGCCCGGTCCATCTGTCGTTCGAGCGAGATGGCATTGGCGTTCATCGCAGCGTCCATCCCACCGAGCATGGCGCCCATCACGAAGATCGCGGCAGCCGCAACCCAGAGCTCCGGCGCCAGGATCAGCGCCGGAAAGGCAAAGGCGGCGAGGAAATGGGTGACGAGCACCGGCGGCCGCGAGCCGACACGGTTGATCGCCCGGGCGATGATCGGCATCGCCAGAATACCGCCGAGGCCGAACATGACGATCAGGAAGCCGATCGTCTTTTCGGAGATACCGAGACGGTCGGCCAGGACCGGCACTTCCGGCGCCCAGCTCCCGATGGCAAAGCCGTTGACGAAGAACGCCGTCGCCACAGCGCGCCGGGCCGGCGGAAAGGCGCCGAAGTGTTGGAAGGCAGGGCTGTCGACCATCAGGGGTGTCTCGTTGCGGCAGGTTCGAAGGAACGATCGGGGATGATTGGGGGCGCCTTCGTCAGGCGTCGCCGGAACCGGCAGCGATAATCTCGATCCCGAGTTCGCGAAACGCTTCGAGCCCGGCATCGCCCGCTGCGGTATCGGTGACAAGACGGTTCACTGCACCCGCTTCCAAGACTGCGAAGGGGGCTGCGGTTCCAAGCTTGTCCGCCGTGGCCAGAACCATGACGGATCTTGCACGCGTGCCGAGACACCGCTTGACCGCCGCATCCTCGGGATCGAAGGCGGTCACCCCGGCTCGCGGATCGATGCCGCAGGCGCCAAGCACCAGAAGGTCGGGGCGCAGGGCCTCGATTTCGCTGAGGGTTTGTGAACCGAGACAGGCGCCGGTCTCGGCCGAATAGCGCCCGCCGATCAGGTGTACCGCGTGGCCGGTGCAGGGCGTGACCGCCATCGCTGCAGCAGGACAATGGGTGAGCAGCGTCAGGCGCCGCTCGGGCGGCAGCTGCGCTGCCAGCGCGATATTGGTCGAGCCGGCATCGATGAAGACGGTCATGCCGTCCTCGAGAAAGGAAGCCGCCTTGCGGGCGAGGTCCGACTTTCGGCGAGGCTCGCGGTCGCGCCGCTGGGCGAACGATTCGTGGCGAAGCGCCGGCGGCCGCGCGAGCGCGCCACCATAGACCCGCTCGCACAGCCCCTGAGCCGCCATCTCGCGGAGGTCGCGCCGGATCGTGTCTTCGGAAACGGCGAATTCGTCGGCCAGATCCTGCGCCACGACCTTCCCCTCGCGATCCAGCCGCTCTCCGATCCGTGCTTGTCGTTCGCGGCTGAGCATGTGCGCGCGCTCCACTGCATGAAGACTTGCCTGTTTATGCATGATTCGGAAAAATCATGCAATCGCGGATCGCGCCTCCCCGTGGCCTCCTGATCCGCTAAGCGCCGAGTGAGAGGGACGCATCGCAAAACCATCAGTCGCGGTGAAAGTTGACCGAAATTCTGTTTCCGGAAGAAAAGCTTACGCCTTGCTCACGCCGTTTTTATCCGTTCTACTGTCATCCACATGGACAAGCGGTTGGGGACTTGTCGAGAATTCATGTCGCGGCGCGGACTTGCGGACGGATCCTCGAAGGGTGCCGAGCCGAACGACACACACCGCCGCCAGAGCAGGCTTCCTTGCCGTTTCGAGATATCAATCCCGACCAGTCAATCCTCAAGGCGCTGACATGGTTGCAGCCTGAGGCCGCGGCGATACAGGGCGCTTCGCGTGCATCGCCCGTGGATCAGCGCCTGATCGCTCTTCGGCGTTACGGGGTCGTCGATACCGAGCAGGAAGATGCCTTCGACGATCTGGCAAGGCTTGCCGGGCAAATCTGCGGCGCGCCCATCGCCCTGATCAGCTTCGTCGAGGAGGAGCGGCAGTGGTTCAAAGCGCGGCTCGGCCTTTCCATGTCCGATACGCCGATCCGAGATTCGATTTGCGCCCATGTGGTGGAAGCGCGGGACATGCTCGTGATTCCCGATCTTCGCATGGATCTGCGCACTTGCGACAATGCGCTGGTCACGGGCGAGCCGCGCGTCCGCTTCTACGCCGGAGCGCCCCTCGTGACCCAGGAGGGGCATGTCCTCGGAACGCTCTGCGTCCTCGATCATGAGCCCCGTCCCGACGGTCTCTCGGCCGGTCAGGCGAGCGCCCTGGCGCGGCTTGCCCGGCAGGTCATGGCGCTGCTCGATCTGCGCCGGACGCTGGACGAGCGTGACGCACTCGTCGGAGAGATCGCGGCCGCGGCCCGCCGAACAAGCGAAGAGCGACGACAGCTGATTCGCATGTTTGATCGCGCACCGTCCTTCATGGCCATGCTCCGCGGGCCGGACCACGTGTTCGACTTCGTCAATCCGGCCTTCATGAAACTTGTCGGCGGCCGAAAGCTGATCGGCCAGCCGCTTCGTGAAGCGATTCCCGAAGCCATCGGTCAGGGCTATATCGACCGTCTCGATACCGCCTATCGCAGCGGCGAAGCCTATGTCGCCCGAGGCGCGCATTTTGCCACGGCGGCGGTGCCCGGCTATCCGGCAGCCGATCATTTCGTCGACTTCGTGTTCCAGCCGATCAGCAGCCTCGGCGCAGACGCTTCGAGCATCTTCGTGATCGGCTCCGACGTCACCGAGCGGGTGAAAAACGAGAAGCGTCAATCCGCGCTGACCGAACTCGGTGACACGCTCCGGGACATCGACGAGGTGGGGCAGATCGCTTTGCGTGCGGCCAAGACCATGAACGAGGTTCTGGGCGGAACGCGGGCCGGCTTCGGCATCGTGGACGCAGCGCGCGAGACCGTGGAAATGCAGCCGGACTGGTGCGCACCCGGAATCGCCTCGGTGGCCGGTTTTCACCACTTCCGCAATTACGGCTCCTATATCGACGATCTGAAGCGCGGCGAGTTGGTGATCATCTCCGATGTCACCACCGATCCGCGGACGAGCGACAACGCCCAGGCGCTTCTCGATCTCGGCATTCGCTGCCTCGTGAACCTGCCGATTCTGGAGCATGGCACCTTCGTGCTCGTGCTCTTCATTCATGACGACACACTGCATGAGTGGACGGCCGACGATCTGTCCTTCCTCCGGCAGATCGCGGATCGGACGCAGGTTGCGATCGGCCGGGCTCGCGCGGAGGAACAGCGGCGGGTCCTCAACGCCGAGCTCAGCCACCGGCTGAAGAATACGCTGGCCATGGTCCAGGCGGTCGCCTCGCAGACCCTGCGGGGTGTGACCGAGCGGGACGCCGTGGCCGCTTTCAACCAGCGGATCCACGCGCTTTCCACCGCCCACGAACTGCTTCTGCAGAGAAGCTGGGCGGCGGCACCTCTCTACGATGTCGTCCAATCGGCCCTCGGCATGCTCGACCGGCCGGAACGGTTCCGGGTCGACGGGCCGACGCTCAACCTCGCTCCGCGTGCGGCTCTGTCGCTCGCGCTGCTGCTGCACGAACTCGGCACGAACGCGATCAAATACGGCGCCCTCAAGCTGCCGACGGGCCGTGTCGATGTGACCTGGGGCGTGGAGGAGAGCGAGACCGCGCCTCTTCTCGTCTTTCGCTGGCAGGAATCCGGTGGCCCGAAAGTGGAGGCGCCGCAAGGGCGTGGCTTCGGCTCGCGCCTGATTTCCATGGGATTGACCGGCTCAGGCGACGTCGATGTCGACTACGCGCCGGATGGCTTCAAGGCCACGATCCGCTCGCCGCTCGCACAGATCGAGCATTCGTGACGGGGTACCCATGAGTGCGCAACCGACGCCGACGGTCGTGCTCGTCATAGAGGACGAACCTCTTCTGAGGATGATGGCCGTCGAACTGATCGAGGAGGCGGGTTTCACCGCAATCGAGGCGGGCGACGGGGCCGAAGCGCTGCGCATCCTGGAGTCCCGCGGCGATGTCGGGATCGTCTTCAGCGACGTCGATCTGCCTGGTGGCATGAACGGGATCGATCTCGCCGCCATGATCCGCGATCGCTGGCCGGCCATCGAGATCATCCTGACCTCGGGCCATGCCGAGTTTCTCGATCGCCAATTTCCCGATGGCGTGGCGTTTTTCCAGAAGCCGGCTCGCCACACGCAGATCATTGCAAAGATGCGGCTGATGGCTGCGGCCAGGCATCAGACGGAATAGAGAACGCGAAGAGGGCGGCTTGGCCGGCCGCCGGTTGCAAGACGCCGTCAGGCGCTGAGGCGCCCGGCAGCCGGCGCTTCGGGGGGCTGAGCGTCATCGCGTTCGCGTTCTTCGCTCGCCAGGCGATAGAGCGTCGCGACCCGGCGCTCGATCGCCTTTTCCTTGTCCACCAGAAGTCTCGAGGCGGCGGCAAGGCCGCGCATGCGCAGTTCCACCTGATAGCGGTCCATGAGAGCCACGAGGATATCGAGGTCATTCCGCTCGCCATAATCGGAGGGCGACTGCTCGATCTCCGCGCGCAAGACGGCGTAGTCGTGGTCGCTGCCGAGATCGTCGGCCACCTGTTTGGCAAGGTCGATCGCCGGAGAGAACCCTTCGGGCCAACCCGGCGAAATCAGGCGCAGATGCATCCAGTGATATTTGGCGCGCTTGCGCAACTCGTGCAGATCGTCGGCTTCGCGAGTCTTCTTGGCTTCCTTGAGCGCTGCGCGCGCTCGGCCATAGGTCTTCGCCAGTCCTTTGGCGGCGAGCCGGCCGGCCTTGCCCGCGTCGTGGCGGCCCCCGTCGAAATGGAACGCCTGGACCTTGTGGCGGGACGTCTCCAGAATCTCGATCGCCGACTTCATCGCGCTGTCGATCTGTTCCACTTCACCGGCGACGGCGTCGCGCTCGGCCACAAGCGCCTTGCGCACCGGCTCCAGCGCCTTGGGATCGATCTCGTCGGCGAAGCGCTCGGCGAGAGCATCGAGCGCTTCGATCAGCGCCGCCTTGTCGCGCACGCCGGACAGACCGCGTGCGGCATCGCGAAAGCGATCGTTCAGCGCCTTGTAGATGGCTTCGTCGGCCGGCCGGATCAGCCGGATCAGGCCTCTGAGCTTCTTGAAGCGCTTGCGCGCGTCGTGAACCGCCTCGTGGTGGTCGTCGCCGGGAGAGCGGAGCGACTCCAGAGCCTTGTCGATCTGCTTCAGCGCCACTTTGCGGAATTCGTCGTCGAGGGGGCGCTCGGGTCGGATCACATAGGCCATCGGGTCAGCGTCTCATGCGTTGCCGTCGTCGTCGGGACGACCGTGAAGGGCGAGGTTCGCATTCAGATAGCGCGCGTCGCCCGTGACTTCACGGCCCAGAAAATCGGGGCGGTCGTAGGATTCGTCTTCAGAACCGAGTTCGATTTCCGCAACGACGAGACCTTGAAGGTCACCCTCATAGACATCGACTTCGATCTCGTGCGGACCGTTCGGGACGACATGCCGGGTCTTCTCGATGATATGCCCCACGGCGCTGTCGCGCAGCGCTTCGGCGTCGGCGAGCGGGATGTCGTATTCGAACTCGCCGCGGTTCATCCCGCTGCCGGTCTTGAGCGTCAGCCTGGCCTCTTGTCCGTCCGCGATGCGCGCACGACAGGTCCGGTCGTCCGCGACGAACAGATAGAACTGTTCGAGCCGCCTGGCGGATGTTGCCGCCTCGCGCCATCCATCATGGATGACCAGAAATTTGCGTTCGATCTCTCGGGCCATGGCAATTTTCGAAACGGTACCGGTGTGCTCGCGTTCCTTCCCCAACACAGTGACACGAACACAGGAGACAGACACCATCATGACCGCGCTTTCCGCCGAAGACCATCGGCTTCTTCTCGATCTGGTTCAGACCCGTGGACCCTCGGGCGACGAAAAGGATGTGACCGCAAGGTTCAAGCCGGAGCTCGAGACGGTGATGGACGAGGTCTGGGTCGATCCGGCCGGCAATCTGGTTTCGGTTCTGAAAGCCCCGGAGCCGACGGCCGAACCCGTCATCGCCATTGCCCATATGGACGAGATCGCGATGATCGTTCGGCGTGTGCAGGAGGATGGGACGCTGCTCGTCACCAATCTCGGCGGCGTCCGTCCGATCTCCTTCGGCCAGTGTGCAGTCGATATCCTCGCCGACAATGAATGCCTGCAGGGCGTCCTGTCGCTCGGCTCGCTGCATCGGACCAACCATTCCGAGGACATGGCGGATATCCGGCGCGACGGCACGCAATGGGACAATTGCTTCATCGTCACCGGCAAATCCCGGGACGAACTGAAGAAGGCCGGTGTTCATGCAGGCACACGTGTCGTGCTCTCGATGGTGGAGCGGGAGCTGATCGAGGTCGGCGACCTGCTCGGTGCCCACTTCATGGATGACCGCGCGCTCATGGTCTCCGGCCTGATGGCCATGCGCCAGATCCGCGAGAGACGCTCCGAAATGAGCCGCGACGTCTATTATGTCTGCGCGACCAAGGAAGAAGTGACGAACGCCGGGGCCAAATACGCCGCGCGCAATCTGCCGGGCAATCAGATGATCGCGCTCGAGGTCGGCCCCGTGGCGGTCGAATACGACACGGTGCTGGACGAGCGCCCGATCATCTCCTTCGGCGACGAGAAGGGTCTCTACAGCCCCGGTCTGATCGACGATATCCGGGACGCCGCCGATCGCGAGGGCATCGAGTTGCAGCTGGCGCTGATCGAACACTTCGCATCGGATGCCAGTGCGGCGATCTCGCAAGGCTTGAAGCCTCAGACCGCCGTGATGTGCATCCCAACCCAGAACACGCATGGCTTCGAACTCGTGCACAAGGACGGCTTTTCGACCTTCGCCAGGGTCCTTTCGCGGACCCTCATCGCCGCCGACCGGCACGATTAGGGGCGGCCCCGCAGCGGGCCTCATCCGTTGCGGCGAAAGCCGAAACCGATCGGGAACGCGTGGACGGGCCGGTGCTCGCCTCTCCCGTCGGTGCCCGGTCCCATGCGGGTGCCATAGACCCGCGCAAAGGGTGAGGCGGTGGCGCCGTGCAGGAGCACGGACAGCGCCACGGTGACGAGGATGGTGGGGGCGACATCCGCGACCCCGGCAAGGGCACCGGATTCGGTGATCAGGAGGAGATAGAGGATGGAGGCGAGACCGCGCGGTCCGAACCAGCCGATGAAGCCGATCGTCGCGGGCCGCAAACCGGTGCCGAGAAGACTGATCGCGACCGGCAGCATTCTGAGGACGGTGAGCGAAAGCCCTGCATAAAGGACGTGGCGCCATTCGAGTTCTCTCACCGCATCGGGGAGCAAGATCGCGCCGAAGAGGAGGAAGACGGTGAGCGTCAGAAGCTGTCCCTCGGTTTCGCCGAAATCCTCGACCGCCTCGAAGAGACGGTGGGAGCGCATGCCAACGACGAGACCGGCCACGAAAGCCGCGATGAAGCCATTTCCGCCGATGGTCTCGGCGGCCGAATAGGCGAGAAGGGCGAGCGTCAGCGTCGAAATCTGGACGTAGCGCCCACTCATCCAGTTTCGGGAAGAGGCCTTCTCCACGGCGATCGCCCCGACCAGGCCGACGGTAACGCCACTGAGCGGGCCGAGAATCAGTTGGCCGGCCAGGAAAAGGCTCCAGTCGGCCAGACCGAGCGTCGCCTCGCTGCCCGAGATCAGGGACAGCACCGTGAGGAGGACCGGAAAGGCCAGGCCGTCATTCAGCCCACTTTCGACATTGAGCGCCTGGCGTATCCGTTCGGGAACGTCCTCGTTCGAGACCACGGCCTGCCCGAGAGCCGCATCGGTGGGCGCCAGAATGATGCCGATTATCGCAGCAAGCCCCCACCCCAGATGCGGAAGCAGCACGAAGGCGGCGAGCGTGCCAAGGATCATGGCGAGCGGCAGGCCGATCGCCAGGAGGCGCACCGGGATATCGTGCTGGGAATCGAGCTTGGAGACGTCGATCCGCGCCGCGTCGCAGAACAGCGCGACGACGAGGGTGATCTCGGCCAGACGATGGATCACCGCGTTCTCGATGGACAGATCGATCAGATCGAAGGCGCCACCCCCGACGAGAAAGCCGAAGAGCGAGAACACCATCGGCCCGGTGACGCTGCCGCGTTCTCCCTTTCGCGAGACGAGGGCCCAGAGGAAGACGCCGATGGCGAGGATCAGAAGGTCTGCGGTCGACATCGACGATCCGGCGTCAGAGCCAGCGGCGCGTCTGACGCTTCAGCGCGCGGTAATCCTCGCCGAACTTTGCTTCGAGATAGCGCTCTTCGCGCAGGATCACGCCGTAATGGATGGCAATCAGCGCTGCGACGAGGAGGGCCAGCGTCAGCGCACAGTCGAACAGGATGGCGATGCCGCCATAGACGAGCGCCATGCCGAGATACATGGGATTGCGAGACAGTCGGTAGATGCCCTCCGCCACCAGGGCCGTGGAGGGTTTCCAGGGCTCCGGATTGGTCTTCGCCCGGCGAAAGCCGAAGAGCGCGGCGCCGACGATACCGCCGCCGAGAAGGATGGCGACCACCCCCACCGGCCAGCGCAAAGCAGCCGGCCAGCCGAAATCCAGGCCGCCGACGAAAGCATGGAACAAAAGACCGAGGAGCAGCGGCACGGCGAAGATCAGGGGCGGCGGGGCGAGGACGCCCGGCGTATCCCTGCCCTCTGGCTCGGTCGGGGAAGTCTTGGTGGACTCGCTCATGACGCTCGCTCGCTCACGGTGTCCAGGCGAGAAAATTCGCCAGAAGCTTCAAGCCCAATGTCTGGCTCTTTTCGGGGTGAAACTGCGTGCCCGCCTTGTTGCCGTCGGCGACCATCGCCGTGACCGGCCCGCCATAATCGGCCTCCGCCACCACCATGTCGGGGTCTTCGGCGGCCAGGTGATAGGAATGGACGAAATAGGCGTGCAACCCGTCCGGACCGGTCGGAATGCCGTCCAGAAGGGCGTGGTCGTGGCGCACATCGATCGTGTTCCAGCCGATCTGCGGAACTTTGAGAAGCGGATCCTCCGGCACGATCTTGACGACGTCGCCGGGGATCCAGCCGAAGCCTTCGGTGATGGTCTTTTCCAGCCCCCGCGAGGACATCAGTTGCATGCCGACGCAGATGCCGAGAAACGGCCGGGCCTTCTCCTCCACCGTTTCGCGCAGGGCGGACACCATCCCCGGCACTGCGTCGAGGCCCGCGCGGCAGTCGGCATAGGCGCCGACGCCCGGCAGGATCACCCGGTCGGCTGAGCGCACGACCTCGGGGTCCTCCGTCAGGACCACCCGGGCCGAACTGCCGCTTTCCTGCGCCGCCCGTTCGACCGCCTTGAAGGCCGAGCGGAGATTGCCGGAGCCGTAATCGATGATCGCGACGGTTGCCATCAGTAGATTCTCGCCTGAAACTGCCTGCCGCCGGAAAAGGAGGCGAAACTGTTGCCCGGGCCGCGCCAGGGTTCGGCCCTGAGATCCGGCTGGGTCTCGTCCTCCCGATCGTCCTCTTCGAGGTCGGCGGTGTGGCGGTGATAGTAGATGATCTCGGCCTCCTCGCGATCGTCCGCCTCAAAGGCGGCCGCATCCTGCCAGCCCTTGCGTCGCAGCTTCGCGGCCCGGAGGCTGGGGCCCTCCAGGCCGATGATCAGCCCGATGAGAAAGGACAGGATCGCAGCGCTCAACTCATAGCCTTGAACCTCGCCGAGAAAATTGATCCCGACGATGAGGACGAGGACAATGATCCCGGAGAACCACAGCCCGTATCTAAAGAGCCAGAGAAAGGTGAAGAGGAAGGCGAAGAAGGAGAACCGGTCCTTGACGAAGATCGCCGCTTCGGACGGTCCGGATTCCTCTTCTGCCGGTGGCTCGAAGACCATGTAGCGTGTCATAGGTCCCCCCTGTCGCCGGACGTCATGCCAGGAGGCCCTTGGTGGAGGGAACGAGATCGGCTTGGCGCGGATCGATCGCGATCGCATCGCCCAGGACGCGCGCCACGGCCTTGAAGCAGGTCTCGGCGACATGGTGGGCGTTGGCGCCGTAAAGATTCTGGATGTGCAGCGTCACGCCGGCGTTCTGGGCGAGTGCCTGGAAGAACTCGCGCACCAGCTCGGTGTCGAAGGTGCCGATCTTGTGGCGGGAAAATTCCGCCTGAAACACCAGGAAGGGCCGGCCGGAGACGTCGATCGCCGCACGGGTGAGGCATTCGTCCATGGCGAGATCGAGCGAAGCGTAGCGCCGGATTCCACGCCGTTCGCCGAGCGCACGGCGGATCGCCTGGCCGATCGCGATGCCCGTATCCTCGACCGTGTGGTGGTCGTCGACATGGAGGTCCCCCTCGGTGGCGATCTCCATATCGATCAAGGAATGGCGCGACAGCTGCTCCAGCATGTGATCGAAAAAGCCGACGCCGGTAGCGATCGTCGAGCGGCCGGTGCCGTCCAGGTCGACCCGCACGCGGACCTTGGTTTCCTTGGTCTCTCTCTCGATGACGGCGTCGCGCCGCCCGGCTGTCTCTGCCATTGCCTGCCCCGGCTGTTTTCCTGTCGGCACATTCGGCTCCGGCGTAAAACGCCGCATCCTCAGAAGCGGCCGGATCCCCGGTCTTGCCGCCTTTTGCCCCGACATATCCCGCACCGTCGTGCTTTAACGCGGCTTTGACCTGTGTGAAAGGCCGATGACGACTCTGGTCGCATCGCACGGTCGCCTTTTTGGGGACTTTTGCATTGTGACTGCAGGCTTAAGACTTCGCTAGCTCTGTCTTGAATCGCTCCAGACAAACCTCGGATTCTTTACGCCTCTCGCCTTAGTTTTGGTCCGATTCCGGGTCCTACGGGTGGGCTGAGTGACGTGCCGTTGTTTATCCATACTGCTCCCGACAGTTCCCACGAGGGGAACTTGACGATACCGCTCAAGCGAAACCTGCTCGCGGTCGCGCAGCGCAACTACTACCCTAGCCTGTTCGTCAATTTCTCCGCATCCGTGGGTATCGCGCTGATCTTCGCTGAGGCTGGCGAAAGCTGGGTCTGGACGTGGCTCGGCCTCGTGACGACCATGACAGTTGCCCGGATCGTCTGGTTCGAGGCGATTGAGGTCAAGGCGGCTGAACTGGAGACGCTTGAGGAAGGCGAAGCGATCTGGCGGCTGCGCCATCTCGCCGCCGGCACGCTGTGTGGCGCAGCGCTGTGGATGGTCTTTACCTGGTATGGTCTCGCGGTCGCCGACCAGCGCCAGCAATATACCGCCTGCATTATCGCCACGGCCATGGCGGCCGGTGCCGTCGGCGTCCTCGCGCAGTATCCGGTCGCCGGCAGGTTCTACATTCTGATGATCATCCTGCCCGCTTCCGCCAGGCTTGTAACGAACGCCGAGCCGGAACCCATTCTGGCCCTGCTCGGCCTGATCTTCGCCGGCGTCATGCTGAGCGGGCACAGGGCGAACAGCAAGGTCCTCATGGACTCCATTCGCCTGCGGGGCCGCAACGCAGCCCTCGTCGAAGAGGTCATGCGCACCAACCAGGACCTCGAGCGGCGCGTCACCGAGCGCACCCGGACGCTCAGCCGCCAAGCCCATCAGGATCAGCTCACCGGCCTTGCAAACCGCCGCGGACTGCGTCGCTCCTTCGCCAATTGGGTCGCAGACGGCGGATCCTCGGCGAAGCTCCTGTTTCTCGATCTCGACCGCTTCAAGCAGATCAATGACGGTTTTGGTCATGCCGCCGGCGACGAGGTTTTGCGGACCGTCGCGATGCGAATTCGCCGGGTTTGCGGCAGGGACGCCGTCGAACTCGCCCGCTGGGGCGGGGACGAATTCATCTGCCTTGTCAAATGGCCGGACGATCAGTCGTGTTCGATCGGATCGCTGGCGGACGCGATATCCCAGGCACTGGCGGAACCGATCAAGATCGACGACATGATCTGCCAGTCCATGGCCAGCATCGGCATCGCAGCCTATCCGCAGGATGCCACCGATCTGGAGGAACTCATCAACCGGGCGGATCTGGCGAGCTGCGAGGCAAAGCGTCAGGGGCGGGGCCAGTATCGGATCTATGACCGCTGCTTCGCGGAGGCACTCGAGCGTCAGGCGACGATCGCGCGCGACCTGGACGAGGCGATGACGAATGGCGAACTCTCGCTCGCCTATCAGCCGATCGTCTCGGCCCGCAGCGGAGAATTGCAGGCTTTCGAAGCGCTTCTGCGCTGGCAGCATCCGGACCTCGGAATGATCCCCCCGGACGAATTCGTTGCGGTGGCCGAGGAGACCGATCAGATCGGCCCGCTGGGGCGCTGGGTGATTGAGCGGGCCTGCGGAGAGGTGTCGCGATGGATCGCCGTCAACGGTCCGGTGCGGATCGCGGTGAACGTGTCCGTCCGACAGCTGCTCGTGGACAGTTTCGCGAGCCACGTCATGGAGACTCTCGAACACTACCGACTGCGGCCTGCCGATCTGGAAATCGAGGTCACCGAATCGGCTTTTGCTTCGTCCCACGAAGCCCAGGTGCTCTTGGCGCTGCGGGCCCTCGACGATGCCGGTGTGACGATCGCCATCGACGATTTCGGAACGGGCTACTCCTCCCTCTCCCGGTTGAAGGACTATCCGGTCCATCGCCTGAAGATCGACCGCAGCTTCGTCGCCGACGAAAGCGACAAGACCCGTTCGGTGATCGAGGCGGCTGTGCTGATCGCCAAGCGCTATGGCCTGGCGATCGTTGCCGAGGGGATCGAGACGACGGAACAGGCGCGTCTCATCGCCTCGATGGGGGCGGACGAGTTCCAGGGCTATCTGATCCGAAGGCCGGGTCTGTTGACCGTGAGCGGGCTCACGGCACCATGGCTCGACGGCCCGAAGTCCGCGCGTAGCGCGGCGTGACAGGCGGTCGGCCTGCGGGACCCACGACACGAACAGACCATCGCAGAGATTGACCGCGAATTTTACCTGACTTAAGTCAGGTAAATGCAGACCGATCCCGTTTCCCGCTTTCGCCGCTTTGCCCGAGCCGTCACTGCCGAGGTCGGGGCGCTGGACTCGTCCTTTCTCGGCCGGGGGCGCCCGCTCGGGGCTGCTCGCGTCCTCAATGCGATCGGGCAGGGGCGAGCGGACGTCGCCGAGATCCGGGCCTATCTCGGCCTCGATTCGGGGTTGATGAGCCGGTTGTTGCGCGGTCTGGAAGAGGAGGGGCTGGTCGTCACGCGGCCTGATCCCGGCGATGCGCGCCGCCGCATCGTCAGCCTGACCGACGCCGGACAAACCGAATTTGCGGCCTATGAGCGGCTGTCCGACGAGAGGGCAGAGGCGCTTCTTTCCCGCCATGCGGACCAAGACGCGTTGCTCGCCGCGATGGACCGCGTCGCCTCGGCGCTCTTGCGTGAGAAGATCGAGATGAGGGAGGTCGATCCGCGTGCGCCGGAGGCCGTCCATTGTCTCCAGGCCTATTATGGCGAACTCGCCCGTCGCTTCCCGCAAGGCTTCGAGGTGTCACTCTCCCGCGATCCGGAAGCGGGCGCCATGGTTCGCCCGCGTGGGAGTTTCATCGTGGCGTTTTCGGACGGCCTGCCGATCGGTTGTGTCGGGCTGAAGGGTACCGGGGCGGACTATTCCGAGATCAAGCGCCTCTGGGTTTCGCCGGCTGCGCGCGGCCTGGGCCTCGCGCATCAGCTCATGGCGCGGATCGAGGCGATCGCCCGGGAACTGTTCATCACCGTCCTGAGGCTCGACACCAACAGCGCCCTGCCGGAGGCGGTCGCGCTCTATCGCCGGGCCGGCTTGCGCGAGATCGATCGCTTCAACGACGATCCCTATCCGGACCATTTCTTTGAAAAGCGTCTGTAGCGCCTAGCTTCCATGCTGGAACAGGATGCGCGCTTGAAAGCGTCGCCTCCATTGCCGACGACGTTCAAGCCGTTTCCGGCCTGGCGGGAGATTCATTCATGGCGTTCGACCACTTCGTCGCGGCGCAGGCACCGATCTACGAGACGGCGCTCGGCGAACTGAAGGCCGGCCGGAAGACGAGCCATTGGATGTGGTTCGTCTTTCCCCAGATCGAGGGGCTGGGCCGCTCGCCCATGGCCCAGCGCTATGCGCTGCACTCGCTCGACGAGGCCGCGGGATATCTCGCTCACCCGGTTCTGGGCGAGCGGCTGCGCGAATGCAGCCGGGCGGTGCTTGCCCATCGGGACAAGTCGGCCCACGCGATCTTCGGCTTGCCCGACGACCTCAAATTCCATTCCTCAATGACGCTCTTTCATCGGGCGGCGCCGGATGAGGAGGTCTTTCAACGGGCGCTCGAGGCCTTCTTCGACGGCGAGGAGGATTCGGCAACGCTCGCGCGCATCTGAGTGCTACCGTCGTCGAGAGGCTGGAGGGACGGCCGGCAGCGCACTCTGCTACCAGCCCTTAACCACTGCTTTACGCGGCCTTTGACCGAGGTTGCGCCGCATGGCGGGGCGCGGCCGGCTTGTCCCAATCGTCATCCGACTCATGCCGATGGGTGTCGCCGCCGTTTCCGGCCGTGCGGATCGCGACCATCGCCTGGAGAAGTTCGGCGGCGGCGTCCTTCAGGCTGGCGGCGACCGCAGCCGACTCTTCGACCATCGCGGCGTTCTGCTGGGTGCTCTGATCCATGTGGCCGATCGCGCTCGAAATCTCGGAAATCGCGCCGGCCTGCTTGTTCGCCGTCTCCGCGATCTCGGAAACGCTCGTGGTGATCTCGGCGGCCCGCGAGACGATCGTCTCGATAGCCGTTCCGGTTCCGGTCACGAGTTCGACGCCCGACGCGATTTCGCGAGAGCTCTCCTGGATCAGGCTATCGATTTCCTTGGCGGCTTCCGCCGAACGCTGGGCGAGCGCTCGCACTTCCTGGGCGACAACGGCAAAGCCCTTGCCGGCCTCTCCGGCCCGTGCCGCCTCGACACCGGCGTTCAGCGCAAGAAGATTGGTCTGGAACGCGATCTCGTCGATCACCGTGGTGATCGTGCCGATCTTGGACGAGGACTGTTCGATCCGGTCCATGGCGGCGACGGCGTTCTTGACCACGGCTTCGACGCTTTGTGCCTCCTGCATCGAACTCTTCACCAGCGAGGAAGCATGCGAAGCCCGGGTTGACGCGTCGCCCACCGAGGATGACAGTTCCTGCAAGGCCGCCGTCGTTTCTTCGAGGCTCGCCGCCTGCTGTTCCGTCCGGCGGGCCAGATCGTCCGAGGCGACCGCAATCTCGCCCGCGCCGCTGCTGACCGCCTCGGCCGAAGACCGGGCCGCGCCTGCGATTCCACCGAACGCCTCGATCGCGCGGTTGAAATCGTCCTTGAGCCGCTGGAATTCGGGTGGGAACTCGGCGTCAATCCCGCGGGAAAGATCGCCTTCTGCGAGGCGCGAGAGGCCACCGCCGATCTCTTCCATGACCTGCGCGCGCGTGGCTTCCGCGCGGGCCTTTTCCGCGTTGAGGCTCTTTTCCATCGCCTCGCGGGTTAGGATATTCAGATAGTTGCAGACCGACAGTTCCACATCGATCATCGCCGCCCGAATCAAGGCTTCGAGCGAGGCGGCGGCTTCATCGGGCTTGCTCTTGGTGAAGAGTCCGCTCTTCGGCCACATCTCCTTCACGACCAGGCGCGCAAGCGTGCCGAGCAGCGCCCCGTAGCCAGAAATGAACAGGTTCGGTTCCAGCCCGACCCGCACATGCGCCGCTCCGATGCGATGGGCGCGCTCGCGATGGGCCTCGCCGAGTTCGCCGCGGGCAATGGACGCCCAGTGGGACTTCTGCTTGCTCTGTGCCCCGCGCATGTGTTCGTCGTTCGTGAAGAACGCTTTCATCTGCGGATTGGCGCGGATGACCCCGTAGAACTCGTCCAGCGCGGTCTCAATGTGCTTCTCGACGATCGGAGTGATGCGCTTGAGCTGCGTCAGCTGCTCCGATTCCATCATATGGGCCGCTTTGGCACTGTCCTGCGGAGTGTCGAGATTCGTCATCGGGGCATTCAACCTGCAATGGAGAGAAGTGGGGCCGCGACGCATCACGATGCGCTGGACCGCGAGGCCACCCTGCGCCGAAGAGGGTTACGAACCTCTTTACCCTTTTGACTTCTCCCGACAATTTTTGGCGTAAGATTTAGTTGAAAAACGCAATTTTTTCTGAAATTTACATACTATAATCTTGCGGCCCGAAACGTTGTGCTCGGTGCATCCGGTATGCTTTGTCGGTCTTGCGGCGGCGATCGTCGCAGTTCAGACAGCGAACCGTTTGTTGGCGGAGGCGCGCTAGCTCGCCTGATCCTGCAGTTCGGCGAGCCGCGCACGCGCCTCGGTGGCGCCCATGGCCGTCGCGGCGCCGAGCGCAGTCATGCCGTCCGCCCTCTGCGCAATCGGGTCCGCGCCGCGCTCGATCAGGAAATCGATCAGCGCAACCCGGTTGAACATGGCGGCGACCATCAAGGGCGTCCGCCCATCGTCGCCTGCGCCGTCCACCGCCGCACCATGATCGATCAGCAGGCGCGCGATCTCCATCTCTCCCTTGAAGGCGGCACCGGCCAGAGGCCGCTGGCCGCGGTCGTTCTGCCGTTCGGGATCGGCGCCGCGTTCGAGCAACAGCTGCGTGGCATTCTGGTGGCCGTGATAGCTGGCCAGCATCAACAGGCTGTCGCCCTTGTCGTTGGTCAGGTCGACCGGGATGCCCGCATCGATGAAGGCGCCCAGCGTTGCCGTGTCGCCGCCGCGTGCCGCGTCGAACACCCGCCCGGCGATCGCGATCAGCTCGTCTTGTTCGTTGTCGGCGGGCGGCAGAGGATCGTTCACTTCATCGTCTCCTATTGCATTGGCTTGGGGCAGTGAGTCTTGAGGGGCGCGATCCGGGTTATCAGGCGCGACCTCTCCCAGCATCGGCCGCGGGCTTGTTCGGCTTTCCCGTCAAGCACACAATGTCGATCAGGACTTCAGTTCGCCCCACGCCGGATCCCATTCGATCCCGACTTCCATCTCGACCAGCACCTCGGCGTCGCCGATCATCTCGCGTTTGTTCTCGACGGTCCGGAAGGCTTCCTCCGGATCCATCTCCTCGCTCGGATAGACGGTCGGCTCGGCCGGGTCGCCGGTCTCTTCGAGGCCGATGATGAAGGCTTTCACGTCATCGCCTTCCTGGACCAGCCGCACGACGACCTGTCCTTTCTCGCGCTTTCCTTCAAGTCGGCGATAGCTTGCCATGTCGATACTCCGCTGGATCGTCGTCGGTTTCGTGTGCGAGATGTGGTGCCGGTCTCGAGAACCATGGCAAGGCGGAACAATCGTCGACTTCCCCCTTGCTGGCGGCCACGGTCGCCTCCCCTCGCAACGCCGTGCATTGAAGCGGGTTGCGCCGCATCCCAAATTGCTGGGCAACGGGCTCCTGGATTGCCCCTGTCGTCAACGGTGCGAGGCACCTCACATGAACATGATCAAGACGGCGATGCTGATCGCCTTTCTCACCGCTCTCTTCATGGGCGTCGGGCTTTTGCTCGGCGGTCGGGTCGGCATGCTGATCGCGTTTTTCGTCGCGGCGGGCATGAACCTGTTCGCCTATTGGAACGCCGACAAGATGGTGCTCAGGATGCACCATGCCCGCGAGGTCGATCGCCACACGGCGCCGGAACTCGTCCGGCTGGTGGAAGGTCTTGCCCGCAATGCCGGCCTGCCCATGCCGCGGGTCTATGTGATCGACAATCCGCAGCCCAACGCCTTTGCCACCGGCCGCAACCCGCAGAATGCTGCGGTCGCGGCGACGACCGGGCTCCTCCAACGTCTCTCCATGGAGGAAGTCGCGGGCGTGATGGCCCATGAACTCGCTCATGTGGAGCATCGCGACACACTGATCATGACGATCACCGCGACGCTGGCCGGTGCGATCTCCATGCTCGCCAATTTCGGCTATTTCTTCGGCGGCAACCGCAATCCGCTGGGCTTCGTCGGCGTGCTGCTGGCCATGCTCGTCGCGCCGCTCGCGGCGATGCTCGTCCAGACCGCAATCAGCCGGACGCGGGAATATTCCGCCGACCGGCGCGGCGCCGAGATCTGCGGCGAACCGCTCTGGCTCGCTTCGGCTCTCGGCAAGATTGCGAACTCCGCTCGCGGCATCACCAATCGCGACGCCGAGCGCAATCCCGCCACCGCCCACATGTTCATCATCAATCCGTTGAACGGACAGCGGATGGACAGCCTGTTCTCGACCCACCCGGCGACCGAGAACCGTATCGCTGCGCTACGCGAGCTTGCGGCGGAGATGGACGGACAATCGCCGGCGATCGGTACGGCCGGGCGGAGCGACCAGCTCGGCTATGCAGACAATGCTGCCGGCAGCGAGGCCGGACCGTGGTCCCATGGTCAAACGTTCGGTCCCCGTCGAGGGGACGCGCCGCGCGTCGCACCCGATCCGTGGGGCCGTGCCCGCCAGGACCGTGGTTCCGGCTCCTCTCGACGCGGGACCTCCGGTCGAGGGCCTTGGGGTTGAGCGTGCCGCAGGAAAAGCGCCGCCCCAAGCGACCCGCCCGTCCGAAATCCGAAAGCGTCGATGCCAGACCGGGCCTCAAGGCCCGGCAGGTCGCGGCGCGCCTCCTGGGTGCCGTGATCGAGGGCCGGACCTCGCTCGACGGCATGACCGATCCCGTGGGCGGTCATCCGCATTTTCGGGGGCTGGACTCGCGCGACCAGGCGCTGGTCAAGGCGATCCTGCAGGCGGCCTTGCGGTTTCGCGGGTCGATCGAAGCCGAGATCGCGGCGCGCATCGCCCGGCCGCTTCCGCCCAATGCCAGCGCCCTGCGCCATATCCTGCACGTGGGTGCCGCCCAGATCCTCTGTCTCGATGTCCCCGATTCCGCAGCCGTCGATCTCGCCGTCGCCATGTGCGCGGCCGATCCGCGCACGGCGCGCTTCGACAAGCTGGCGAACGCCGTTCTGCGCCGGATCGCTCGGGAGGCCGAGCGCCTGCCGAACGAGGCGGCCGATCCGCGTCGCGACTGCCCGGACTGGCTCTGGAGCCGCCTCGAAGAGCAATGCGGCGCGGATCGCGCCGCCCGCATCGCGACCGCCC
The DNA here is from genome assembly GCF_024359545.1 of Jiella marina. GTDB lineage: Bacteria > Pseudomonadota > Alphaproteobacteria > Rhizobiales > Rhizobiaceae > Jiella. The sequence goes on along the minus strand of NZ_JAKQZG010000021.1, from coordinate 2,806 downwards.
ATCGGCGCAAGGCGCCGATCGATCTGACGGTGAAGAGCGACGCCGAACTCTGGGCCGAGCGGCTCGGCGGCCGGGCGATCGGCCCCGCCACGGTGCGGCTCGAACGTGTCGACGGGCCTGTGGCGGAGCTTCCCGGTTATGAAGAGGGCGCCTGGTGGGTGCAGGACGTGGCGGCGAGTCTGCCGGCGCGGCTCCTCGGCGACGTGAACGGCCGAAGAGTCGCCGATCTCTGCGCGGCGCCCGGCGGCAAGACCGCCGAGCTTTGCGCGGGCGGCGGCATCGTTACCGCGCTGGATCAGTCGTCCTCGCGGATGAAGCGGTTGAAGGCCAATCTCGAACGCCTGAACCTTTCGGCCGAGACGCTCACGGCGAGCCTCAAGGATTATCGACCGGACGAGCCCTTCGACGCGGTGCTCCTTGATGCGCCCTGTTCGTCGACCGGCACGATCAGGCGCCATCCGGACGTCGCCTACACCAAGGACGAGGCCGAGATCGAAAAGCTGGCAGCCCTGCAGGCGCGAATGCTGCGGGCGGCGGCCGATCTGGTGGCGCCCGGCGGCCGGCTGGTCTTCGCCAATTGCTCGATCGACCGGGCGGAGGGCGAGGATGTGGTTGCCGCCTTCCTGGCCGACCGCGATGATTTCGTGCTCGATCCCGTGACGCCAGACGAACTGCCGGGCTTCGCCTTCGCCGTCACTCAAGAGGGCTTCCTGCGCACCACCCCCGAGATGCTGGAGGGGGACCTCGACCCGGCCGGCGGCCTCGACGGTTTCTTCGCCGCCCGCTTTCGCCGCCGATAGCGCTCTGAACTCACAGGCTTATCCTGCACCTCCGGCGCCGCCTCGCGTGGCCGGGTAGGGAATTCTTTACCTTATCGGCAGAAAGTTGGCGGGGAAGAAACAGCAGGAGTCTCCGCCACGAGGGCGGAACCCTGACGGAGGATGGGGCACGAGTCCCGGCCTGGCCGGGGTCAGGTGAGCTGGAGTGGCAACGGTCTTGATGGAGAAACCGCTGATCGCGGTCCTGACGCTGAGCGAGGCCTGGCGCCGGCTGCGCAGGCGGCTGCGCACGGGGCCGATCCATTACCTGCGCTTCGTCGGCGGGGCGCCCGAGCGCCTGAACGTCGTGCCGCCCAGCCTGCGCACCGGTGATCCGATTACCGCGGAAGCGATCTATGGCGGCCGGTTTCATCTCGCCGGCAAGCTGGTCGAGGCGGGACAGGATTCGATTTTCCGCGTCGCCAGCCCCTCGGAGTGCTTCGAGGCCGAACTCAACGGGTTTTCTTGGCTCAACCACCACGCCGCCGCTGGCGATGCGCTGGCGCGGCAGAATGCGCGTTCGTTGATCGAGGACTGGCTACGCCTGCGCGCCCACCGGCTCAGCGGGCCGGCCTACAAGCCGGAAGTCTCGGCGCGGCGGCTGATCGCGTGGCTGAGCCATGCCGATCTGATCCTCGATGGGGCCAGCTACGATTTCTATCGGCGCTTCCTCAAGAGTCTGATGGCCCAGACCCGCTTCCTGCGCTCGGTCGCAGCCGAAGCGCCGGACGGTCTGCCGCGGCTGATGGTCCGCATGGCGCTGGCGCTCGCGACGCTCTGCCTGCCGATGCCCGCTGGCCGCACCAAGGCCGCTGCCCAGAACCTCGCCGCCGAACTCGACCGGCAGATCCTGCCCGACGGGGGCCATGTTTCGCGCAACCCGGAGGCGCTCGCGATCATCCTTGCCGAGCTCTTGCCCATCCGCGAGACGCTGATCGGGCAGGGGCAGCCCGTGCCGAAGGGCATCTATTCGGCGATCGACCGGATGCTGCCGGCGCTCCGCTTCTTCCGCCATGCCGATGGCTCGCTGGCGCTCTTCAACGGCACGGGGCCGAGCGAGCTGCAGCTTCTGGCGGCATTGATGCGCTTCGACGAGACGCTGGGCGATCCGATCAGTCACGCGCGCCATTCCGGCTACCACCGGCTGACCGGCGGCGGAACGGTGGTGATCGCCGACACCGGCTGCCCGCCGCCGGCCGCGCTGTCCCACAACGCCCATGCCGGCACGCTCGCCTTCGAACTGTCGAGCGAAATGGCGCGGATCGTCGTCAATTGCGGGCGGCCGACCGTCGGGCAACCGGAGCTGAAGCGCCTTGGTCGTTCGACCGCCGCCCATTCGACCGTCACGCTCAACGACCGTTCCTCGTCGCGCTTCGCCGCTCACAGCAATCTCGACCGTTTCCTGGGCTCGCCGCTGGTGCCGGGCCCGACGACCATCGCGCTCGAGGAACTGGGCGACGACCATGCAGCGCGGACCAGCGGCTTCCGTGCGAGCCATAACGGCTATGAGCGCGATTTTGGCGTTCTCCACTCGCGGATGCTGGCACTTTCGCCCGATGGAGGCCGTCTGGAAGGCCGTGACGCCGTGCGCCCGGCGCGGCGAGCCAAGGTGCGCGGCGAGCCGATCACGGCGGCGGCGCGCTTTCATCTGCATCCGAGCGTCAGCGTCGAGACGATCGGCGGCTTCGCCCGCCTCTCGCTGCGGGGTCAGGTCTGGCGGTTCACGGCCGATCAGCCGTTCTCGGTCGAGGATTCGATCCTGTTCGCCGATTCCGCGGGCACCCGCCGCACGCTTCAACTCGTCATCGCCTTCGACCCGGTCCTGACGCCGGAGATTTCCTGGAGCTTCGAGCGCGAGCATTGAGGCGTGGCGGGACGGCTTTCGCCTGATCGTGTCGGGATGATTGCCGGAGAGCCGTGTTCGGTTATTGACGACGTCCGGCAGAGCTAGCCATTGTGCTGGGCGGCTGAAAGAACTGTCAACCCGC
>NZ_JAKQZG010000020.1 GCF_024359545.1 Jiella marina | reverse complement strand
AATGTCATGCGCCACGTCCACAAAATTAAACCGGACAGCAGTGGGCTTGTCCCGAGGATCTACTGTCGGTGCCGCGTCAAAATCGTCGCCGAATGTCCTTCCGCACAGGGACAGCCCTACGAACGTCTCTCGGTAGATCCTCGGGACAGGCCCGAGGATGACGGCGCATAGAGGTTAATTCCTGAATTATTTGGTTTTTTTGACGCCACCATAGTCCGCCGCCAGGTATCTGCGAAGCGATCCTGCGAAGATTCGTGTCCTCTCGTCCCCGTGCGAGGGACGCGAAGCGTCGGACCGGGCGCATATGACCCTTTGAAGGCCGCAGCAACTCACCCCCGCGTGCGGGCCATGCCGTCCTTGGCGGGCTGGTAATTCGGGTCGAGCTGGGCGGCACGGGCGTAGGAGCGGAAAGCACGCTTCGGATCGCCGCGGCGCTCGTAGACGATCGCCTGGTTCACCCAGTACTCGGCTTTTCCCTCGTCGAGCTTCAGCGCCATGTTGAAATCGGTAAAGGCGTTCTCCTCGTCGCCAAGCGCGAGATAGGAGACGCCGCGGCCGGAATAGGGCTCGGGCGCCGTCGACTGCAGCGAGATCGCTGTTGAGAAATCCTCGATCGCCTGCTTGTGCTGGCCGTCGAGCTGATAGAGCAGCCCGCGATTGTGAAAGGCGCGCGGATCCGACGTATTCAGGTCAATCGCCCGCTGGTAATCGACCAGCGCCTCGCGATTGCGTCCGGCGACGCGATAGACGTTGCCGCGACCGATATAGGCCGAATCGTAGCGCGGATTGATCCCGAGCGCCTTGGTATAGTCGGCCACGGCCTTGGCGGGCTGGTTGATCTGCCGATAGACCAGGGCCCGGTTGGCATAGGCCTGGTAGAAGTTCGGATCGAGTTGGAGCGCGCGATTGAAGTCGGCGATCGCTTCCTCGTACTGGCCGGCGCGGCCATAGGCCGTGCCGCGAACATTGTAGGCTTCCGGATCCGACGGGTTGGCGTTCACCGTCTGGGTCAGCGAGGCGATGTTCTGCTCGGATCCCTGGTTCTGATCGATGTCGATCGCCTGGATTGCCGCGATATCAGTGCTCTGGCAGCCTGAAATCGCAAGAAGCGCGGCAGCGAGCAATGCTGCGGTGCGCAGATTGCCGCGGCGGCTGGAAACGAGGTCGGAGCGTGAGGTGCGATCGCAGATCGGCATGATAATGGGGGATCGTCCGGCTTTGCTGTGGTGGATCAGGGTGAATGCCTATGTCGCACAAACGGCCACAATGTGAAACGGCCCGCTTCGCAAAGCAAAAAGCGGCATGCCGTCACGGGCAGCCGCTTCATCGATTGTCCAATCCTGATCGCCCGCCGGGTCGCGAACGTCTCGAAAGCACGCGGCTCGACACCGCCTTGCCCTGATCCGGGCGGTGGCGACAGACTCAGTGAGCCGCCCGGCCGCCGGCAGCCAGGCCCTCACGCTGAGCGCGCTTGCGGGCGAGTTTGCGAGCCCGGCGAACCGCCTCGGCCTTTTCGCGCGCACGCTTCTCGGACGGCTTTTCGTAAAAATTGCGCATCTTCATTTCGCGGAAGATGCCCTCGCGCTGCATCTTCTTCTTGAGCGCCCGAAGCGCCTGATCCACATTGTTGTCGCGGACAAGTATCTGCACGGGGTGTTCCGTTTCCTAAGCTTCGAAGAGCGTGAAGTTTACAGCCGTATACTCCTCGCGGAGCATCAGCCTCCGCAAGATCGCGCCCCGTTAGCAGATGGCGCGGTTTTTGTCGAGATATCTCCGGCTCGATTCACGCAATTCTTTCGCTCTACGACGACGGCGCTCTGGCCTTTCGACCGAACTGCCGCTAGGCAAGCCGGGTTGAGTTGGAGCGACGAGGCGCCTTTGCGCGAATTGAGGACCAGAGAGCGGAAGACCAGGTCGAGGGAACGCTCCCTGTCGACCGCCGGGCGATATCGCCGGAACGCGGCGCCGAGATCGCCGCGCGAAATCCCTTGGGAAGCGATCCTGGCCGGTGTCCTCTTGACGCTCGTGGTCGAATTCATGCTGTCCTTGCTGGGACTCGGTCTGGACGTGACGGCGAGGCCCGCGGGGGAGGAGACCTCGTCCGTCCTGCCCTTGCTCTCGACCTCGGGCCTTTGGGCCCTGATGGCGGTTCTGGCGGGCCTCGGCTGCGGCAGCTTTGCCGCCGCCCGGTTCGCGGGGGCGCAAGGGCGGAAGGATGCGCTCCTGTGTGGCATCATCACCTTCTCGAGCGTCGTCGTCACCGTCCTCTTTCTTCTGACGCAGAATGGTTCGGCGCTCGCCCGCGAGGGCTTCCGCGCCGTGGACAATGCCCTGGTGGCCATGTCCGAGGTTCGACACAGCGGAGAACAGGCGACGGAGCTCCCGGGAGAGAGCGGCATTCTGCCGGAGATCGAGGCTGAAATCATCGGCTTGGCCGAGTCGGCGGCGAGCGAAGTGGCCGTGGCGGCGATCCTGCGGGGCGTCGGCGAAACGGCAAGCCGCGAGGAGCGCGCGCGCGCTGTCGCCGAACTGGCGAACGCGAGCGGCCTGACCGAAGAGGTCGCGGCACGGCGCCTCACCGAATGGCAGCAGGCGAACGACCGGGCGCTGCGGCGGGCGCGACGTCTGGCCGATGTCGAGGTGGGTGGCCTGGCACGGGGCGCCTTCATGAGTTTTGCGGCGCTCGCCTGCGGGCTGTTGGCGGCGCTGGGCGGAAGTCTGGCCGGCCGAGCCCCCGCGCCGATCGCCCTTGCGGAAAGGCGGTAGGGGAGATGCCCGGTGCAACGACTGCATTCCAAGTGCCGCATGCGTCGTCGGCGGAGACGGGCGGGAACACGCCGTTTGTAACAGGGAGTTTCGCATGAGTGACCTTCGCACGAGCGAACATGGTCGCGATCGCGGCGGCAAAGCCGGCGCAACGCTTCGCCGCATTTCCTGGGGGGCGATCATTGCAGGCGCCGTCCTGGCGCTGATGATCCAGTTCATGCTGGGCCTTCTGGGGCTTGGCATCGGACTGACGGGCGTCGAGGCGGTCACCGCCAGTTCCTCCGGGGGAGCGAGCCTTCTCTCCGTCGCCGGAATCTGGGCCCTGCTCGTCGTCTTGATCGGCGTGTTTGCCGGGGCCTATGCGGCAGCGCGCTTTGCCGGCATTCCCGACAAGATCGACGGCATGCTCCACGGCGTCGTGACCTGGGCCGTGGCCGGACTCTTTGCGGTCTACCTCCTGGCGAGCGGTGCTTCGAGCCTGGTGGGCGGGGCCTTCGGCGTCCTTGGCCAGTCGATCGACGATCTGGCGCGCGCTGCGGAGGTCCTGGCGCCGCAATCGGAGGAAGGCCTGCCACAGGGCCTGCAGCGGGACGTGGAAATGCTGTTTGCGGCGGCTCCCGCTCCAGCCGCCGCGCCCGCTGCCGCAGAATCCGGTGGTGCGGAGGGCGAAGAGGCGGCAGACGATGCCGTGACCACGGCCGCCGCACCCGTCGCGACAGGCAACCGCGCGGCCGCACTCGCCGATGTCGAGGCGGCCCTTGGGTCCGACGCCGATGACGCGGCCCGCGCGACAGCGGTGGCATCCATCGCCGCGGCGGCTGGCGTGCCGCGCAACGAAGCCGAGCGGCGCTTTTCGCGGTTCCAGGAGCGCTATCAGGCGGCGATGGCCGAGAGACGGGAGACGGCTGAGACCGCTGCGGGCACCCTTTCCGGTGCCGCCTTCGGGGCGTTCGTGGCCATGCTGCTCGGCTTTGCCGTCGCGGCCGCGGGCGGGCTGTTCGGACGGCCTACGACCCTGCCGCCGGCTGGCTCGTCGTCGCGCCGGTCCGTCTGACGGGCGGGTTGCCGGGCGAAGCCCGTCACCGCGCCTGCAGGATGAAATAGTCGAGAGCGAACTCGGCTTCGATGCCGCTGGCGGCCTGGGCTTCTGCCAGGGCGGCGAAGAAGCGTTCCGCCGGCATGCCTTCGGCCAGATTGCCATGGATGAGCGGATCGGGCAGCGCCAGCGCCAGAACGATCTGCGCGGTCTCCACCGTCTCACCGGAGACGGTGACGGGCACCGCAAACTGAGCCTTTTCGCCGGACCGCTCGATGAAGGCCGAAATCGACTGCACGAGGCCTTCGTCGTCGACGAGCAGAACATCGAGCGTGTCGCCCGTCGCAATTCCCTCGACACGTCCGAGGAGATGCGTGCCGCTTTCCACCAGTCGACGCGCGAGGCGAAGCCGGAGGCTATAGGCCGGATAGCCGGGCGCATTGGCGAGAAACGACAGGACCCGGCACTGGGCCTCGCCGACCCGTTCCGCCGAGAGGCGGGGTGTGTCGGGCGATGCTTGGTCCGCGGGCAGCCGCAGGTGATCGGCGAAATCCGTGAGCCTCCCATCGCTTGCGGCAAGCGCCGTGATCCGCATGCGACCGGAATCCGCCTCGGCGGTGGAAAGCGCGGCAAAGCAGCCGCCGCCGTCATAGTCGGAAATCAGCCGGGCAAGGGATTCGCCCGGTTGGCTGGGCTCTCGGCCGACGATCGATGTCTCGGGATCGACCCTCACAGGTTGCTGCCGGACCGACGGCCCTCGGGAGGCGATCTCCGTGCCATCGGCCTCGGGCAACGGGTCGAAACTGGAGGCTTGCGGCGCTGGGCGCGGCGCAACGCCGATAGGGGCTTGTGGTGGGGAGGCCGGACGAGGGGAGATCGCCGCATTCCGGATGCTGCCGGCCTGAAGAGGAACGCTTTCCGGATCGGTCGGCGCGATCGCAGGGGAGGCTTCCGCCGCGAACTTCGCCCGGGGCGAGCTTGTGGCGGGTTCGATGGATCGATCCGGACTGCTGTCCGCAAGGGGGCTTGGGGAATCGGGCGCCACCGGAAGAGCGTCTTGCGGCAGCGCTACGATTGCCTTTCCGACGGTTGCCGAAGCGGGTTCCGTCGGCGCGCTTTGAAGGGCTGGCAAGGCGGTGGTCTGGTTTGGCCGCTCTCGTTCGGCGACGCCCTGCACGACCAAGGCGGAGGGGGATTCGGCAGGTCGCGGCGAAGCGCCCGGCTCGACACCGGCGGAACGACCCGGCGCAACCGGCGTAGCGGCTTCTCCGGTTGCAGTTGCGGGGGCTCGGGTCGGGCTCACGGCGTTCGCAGCCGCAGGCCGAGGGCTGTCGGGGGCGGTGGCTGACGTTCTCGTTTCGGGAGATTGAGGCGCCGGAGGACCCGGCGGGGCAGGAACGACGGCTCTCGCGGTGACGGGCTGCGCTGCATCCCGCCGGCCGAGCGCTTGGCGGGCGACCCAGGTCTCTACCTCGCTTCCTCGTTCTGGCCGGGTTGGGGCGACCGGACTGTCAGCGGACGAGGCCGAGATTGCGACCTCGGGCACCTCAGCCGCCGAAAGACGCTGCGGAATCACTCGATCGGCCAATTCTCCGGTTGGGCTCGGTGCCGTGGCAGGGCTCGTGGTCGATGAGTGATCGGTGACGACTGGCGAGACTGGCATTTCCGCGACGACCGTTCGGATGACTTGCGGTTCCGGAGGCTGTTCCAGTGCCGGCGGGGTGGGCGCCGTGATGGTCGACGGTTCGGCGGGAAGGAGCCTCTCGGCTGTGGGGGCGCTCGCAACCGCTCCGGCATCGCGACGGGAGACGGGCACCGACGAGTTTCCTGTCTCTGCGACCCCGGTGTGATCGGCTAATCTAGCTGGGACAGCAACCTGTTGGCGTGGCACAGGCGTCTCGGGCCAGTTTGGTTTGACCACGTCTGCCGCAGGGCGGGCGAGCGGTTCGCCGGCGCGCCGCGGCGCCACCTTGCCGTTCGGGCCGAGAGGCGGCGCTTCGATCGTGACGCCGGTTTCCAGCACGATCCGCGTGTCGGTCTCTCGCGGGCCTTCCGGGGGCGCGACGAATGTCACCATGACGAAGAAGAGCCCCGCGTGAATAGCGAGCGATCCGGCGATAGCCGACATCCAAAGCCGCGTCCTTTCTGTCATGGCGCACGCCCGCCACGATTGATCGCGACAAGCAGGACTTCGGCGCCGGCGGCAGCAACGGCCTGGACCGTGGTGACCAGCGTTTCGGCCGCAAGGTCGTGTGCCGCGATGATGTGAACCTTCGGGGGCCGGTTGGGATCGCCTCCGGAGAGGCCAGCAATGGCCTGGGCGAGATCGGTGCGGGCGACCGGTTGGCCGTCGAGAAAGATGTCGCCTGTCCGGCCGAGCACGATGAGCGGCCGGGGCAGCCGCCCGCCGGGAAGGTCGGAGGCGACGGCCGGGTCGACGCGCGTCTCCTCCGGCGCCACGACCGTGCCGGCGAGCACGAAGAAAAGCAGAAGCAGAAACACGATGTTGATCGTCGCGATCGCCGGGTCGGGGGGCGCCCCGCGCCTTGACGGTCGCAAGCTGCGGCCGCCGCGGATCATTGTCCGAGCCCTTCATCTGAGGCCACGACAGGCGACAGCAGCCGCACCGTCGCGATTTCGGCCCGGTCGAGCGCCTGCAGCGCGTCGACGACGTCCTGGGTCGTCGCCGATCGGGACGGCAGGAGGGTGACGCCGTCGATGCCGGCTGCGCGCATGGCCCGGGCGGCGGCGGGAAACTCCTCAAATGTCAGCGTCTTGCCCCCGGTGCGGACATGACCCCGCGACAGGATCAGCGTTTCGGCCGGCTTTGCGGCCCCGCGCGGTGCAGCCTGCGCGGGTTCCGCCCCGCCGGTGGCGATCGGAAGGGTCACGAAGGGCGCGATCCGGGAGGACATGGCGAAAAAGATGACGAGCAGGAAAATGACGTCGACCAGCGGCGTCAGGAGAAAGCGCCGAGCGGGCTTTCTGGCCCTCAGCGTGCCGGCCTGGGCAGCCATGACTCAGCCGGGCCTTGCGGGAACAGGCGCCGGCGCGGTGTCGGAGTGCTCCGGCGCGAAGGCCGTCGATTGCTGAACTGCCCCATGCATGGCCGCCAGGATCAGCGCCTCGATCGCCATCGCCTCGGTGTCGAGCCGCCCTTCGAGCCAGACCGAGGCGAAGAAGAAGGGCAGCGCCACCACGAGGCCGGCTGCCGTGGTGACGAGCGCCTCGAAGATGCCGCCGGACAGAAGCGCCGGATCGATCGCACCGTCGGCCCCGGACATGCGGAAGAACACGTCGATCATCCCGATCACCGTGCCGAGAAGGCCGAGCATAGGGGCCGCCTGCACGATCGCGTCGAGAAGGCGCAGATGCCGTGAGAGCCGGGCGAGCCCGATGATCGCGACCTGCTCGGCCGCGGCCCGGGCGCGGGCCTCGCGATCGCCGGGCTGCCGGGCATCGAGCGAGGTGAGCGCTGCGACAACGACCCGGGCGCGCAGACTGCGCGGCTCGACCCTCTCCGCGATGGGATCGCGCCGGGGCCGAGGCCTGTCGAGGAGTTCCTGCGCTTCGTCCGATCGTCCGACGCCGTGATCGAAGAATTCGATCAGTTTGAACAGCGTCAGCGTCAGGCCCGCGACGGAGAAGAAGGCTAGCACGACAAGCACCGGCCCGCCGCTCGAACTCAGTTGCGCGTCGATCAGATCCCACATGGCCGGCCGTCACTCATCGTCTCGAACGGTGCCATCCACTCAGGTGTCGAAGGTGATGTCGGTGCGCGATCTCGGTTCGAGCCGTTCCAGGCAGAGCGGCACCGTGTCTCGTGCGAGGCTGCCCTGCGGCCCGTCGCACTCCGCGACGTCATTGACGAGGATGCGGGAAATGCCGGTGCAGGGCTGGTCGGCGAGATCGAACTGGACGACCTTGGTCTTGCCGGCCGCGAGTCGTCCGAATTGCAGCACAAGAAAGCGCGAGACCCGCTGATCCTTGTCGAACACCACGACATCGTAGGAGATCTTCTCCAGCGGCTCGCCGGTGCGGTTCACCGCAACATAAGAGAGCCGGCAGGCGCCTTCGGCGTCTACTGCATTGTTGAGTTCGAGATCGAGGGGCCCGGCATCGATCTTGCCGGTCGTTTCGTCCGCGGCCGGCTGACTGCTGGCGGGCGGGGCCATGCACCCGAGCGCCAGAGCGGCGACGGCGATCATCATCGGCCGTGATCGGCGGCCGGACCGGGAGGACATGACAAACATCGGCGCGGGCTTTACCGGAATCCGCCGGTGACCCAATAGCGCCGCAGGCGCTCCCGCCGTTCCTGCCGGGGCAGGCTTTCCGCCGTCCGCAACGTCCGTTCCACCGAGCGGGTGCGGCGCGTCCAGCGCTGTTTCTGTTTCGCGGCCGGGTCGGAGACGCGTCGTTCGACCTCGACGGGTTGCGCCTTCTCGACCCGCGAGACCATCCGAGCGGGGCGGGGCGTGGGGATCGGCACGATCGCCGCGCGGGGCTCTTCGGCAATCGACGGATCGGAGTGGGCGGCGTTCAAGGGGTGCTGTTCGCTGCCGGCGAGAGCGGCATCTTCGCTTCCTCGGGTGATCCCACGCGTCAGCCGGAATCCGTCGCCGGCCTCGACCGTGGCAAAGGCCAGAACCGGGCCTGCCGCGTCTTCCTCATCTGCCGACGGACTCCTGCCGGATTGCTCGATCACCGGCTGGGAGGCCCGCAGTTCCACCGTCTCCACTTCGGCCGAAAGAGGAGCGGCAGGTTCGCCATGGGCAACGAGGACGGCACCCAAAGTCGCGGTCAGACACACAAGGGCACCGGAAAAAAGAAGGCTCTGCATGGCGTTCGCGCGGGTCCCTATCGATCATGAAATCAACCAATGATAGTTATTCGTATCACTTTATCGCGCATAGGTATAGTGTATCTCCATGATTGCGGACCAAGCTGTTGCGTGTGTGCTCCGACTGGCCGGCAGGCCACGCCGGCAAGCGGCGTTGATTTGTCTGAGACCGACCCTCCTGGTCCGGTTGCTGTGCGCAATCCTCTTTCCAGCCAGCGGTCTCCTCGCCGCCGTCGTCGTTCTCTCGCCCCGACCAGCGGCGGCGCAGTTCGTCGTCTGCAACCAGTCGCTCGACGTGGTCAACGTCGCGATCGGCCGGGATGCGGGCGGCACGTTCGAGACCGAGGGCTGGTGGATCGTCGGCGCCAATCGATGCGCGACGGTGATCCGCGAGGAGCTGACGACCCGCTACGTCTACGTCCATGCGGGCGACGTGTTCGGTCGGCCGGTTCTCTACGGCTCGACCGAGATGTGCGTGGGCGAGAAATCCTTCACCGTCTCCGGCATCGATTCCTGCCTGGCGCGCGGTTACCGCCCCGCCCGGTTTCTGGAAGTGGACACCCAGGCGGTGGCCCGCTGGACCCTGTTCATCGCGCCGCGTCCTTGACGGTGCCAGAACGGGCAGCGAGACGGTCGAATACTCTTATAGAGTGCATTCACCCTCATAAAACCAACCCGGGGTAGATGGCTCCGGCGAAATCGGTTATGCTCATGGCTCCGTGCAGCGTCCCTTTGGGCGCGACGACCGATGTTCCCGGCAAGGAGTTGCGCCTTGCGACTGTTCTCTCGGCGAAGCGAGCCCGAACGATGCCTCGGCCGGCTGGTCGCAGCGATGGCGCTGCTGGTCATCGCGGCGGGGTTGACCACGCCGGCGATGGCAGAAGGGCGGCGCGTCGCGCTGGTCATCGGCAATGACGCCTACGCCCATGTGGATCAGCTGGACAATGCGGTCGCCGATGCGCGGCTGATCGCCGGCCGGCTGGAGACCCTCGGCTTCGATGTCGCGTTTCGCCGCAACTTGTCGAAGAGGGCCTTCGAGCAAACGATCGCCGAGTTTGAACGGAAGGCGGAGACGGCCGAGGCGGCGCTCCTCTATTTCGCCGGCCATGGCTTCCAGTTCGAAGGACAGAACCACCTTGTCCCGGTCGATGCACGGCTCGACACCAAGGATACGGCGCTTGGGGGAACGGTCGAACTGACCGGGATCCTCACGCGGCTCGCCGATGTGAGGCGGCCGACGATCGTCTTCCTGGATTCATGCCGGAACGATCCGCTGCCCGAGAGTTTTCGCGCGGCCGGTGGCAATGCGCGACTGGGCACTCCGACGCTCGGGCGCGATGTCGGCAATGTCTATGTGGCCTATGCGACGGTCGAGGGCGAGGTCACCTATGACGGGGGCGGCGACCATGGCCCGTTCGCCGAGAGCCTTGCCGAGGCGATGACGATGCCGGACGCCGATCTGAGCGGCGTGCTGCGCCGGGTCCGACGAGACGTTCTGCAACGCACCGGCGGCCTGCAGATGACCCAGGGCTACGACACGCTGATCAGTGAGAAGTTCCGCTTCGCGGCGCCTTCGCCGGGCGGTCCGGCGATCGGGTTCAGTCCCTTTGCGCCGAGCCTCGCCTCTGGCGGCGTTCAGACCGCTTCCCTGGAGCCCAGTGTCGAGATCCGCGGCCTGCCTCCCGGCGGCGGCCTTCCGGCGCTTCCTCTGGAAAGATCGGAGGACACGCCCGTGCCTCTGCCCGAGCCGGACGATCTCGCCGCGCAGCTTCAGACGGAGCTGAAGCGGCTCGGTTGCTATCGCGGACGGATCGACAATGATTGGGGACCGATGTCGCGGCGCGCGCTTGAGGAGTATTTCAACGAGACGGGCGTGAAAGGCGCGGAACTGGAGCCCGACATCGCACTGCTCGACCGGTTCCGTGAGAAGAATGTCGAGGTCTGCAAGACGGTCGTCGCCAGCCCCCCGCCGAACGAGCCGGCCGCCAGTACTCGGTCGCGGGTGAAGGCCAAGGTCACGCCTCCGCGCAAGAAGACGGTGACCACCAGGCGCAGCAATGCACGGAAAAAGGTGGTCAAGCGCGCCCCGACACCGCGTGTCGCGCAGAATCCCGCCCCGCGATCCTCCGGGGGCGGCATGAAGATCCAGCGCAGCAGGCTGAATCGTGGCGCTTTCCGCTGATGGGCGGCGACCGGCAAGAAGACGCGCCACTGCGCTTCGCGGTCAGGTCGGAACGACGGCCATGACGCGGGTGGCCATGCGATCGCCCGCCGGAGGGTCATGAGGCTAGCCGCATGTCGGTTCGACCATCGGAAGCCTCTCACGGGATCGATCCCAGCTTTCGCCGTCAGCGCACCGAGATCGGGGACCGCCGCGCCAGACGACGCGCCCGCCGCAGGATCGTCGCGGCAGTTCTTGCAGGGCTCGGGCTTTGCTTCCTGGCTGTGTCGGCGGTCTGGTGGATTGACCTCGCCGAAGAGGCCATTCCCCTCGATTACGAGCTGACGCCGGTCGCCGAAGACGCGGCGACGGTGGCCGAGGTCGAGACCAGCCTGGCGGAACCAGGTGCGGCAAGGCCGATGATGCTCGACCTGCCCGGCGATCCCCTGCTGGTGACGTTGGGCGGGACAGGCGAACCGGGCTCCCGACTCCAGGAGGTGGCGCGGCCCGACGGTCTCGAAGCGACATTGCCTGCCGATCGCCTGGTGTTGTTGGCCGACCGGATGGTTTCCGCCAGCGAAAGCTTCATGGCCCGTCTGCCGTCGAGCCAGGCCGATTTCGCCTTCTTCCAGTCGCAACGCGGAGACGCCCTCGCACCCGGCGACCTCGCGCCGCCGGTCGACGGGTTCGAGGCGGGAGATGGCTTGGCGGAGGTTCCGGAAGCCGCCGCCGAAATCGAGGATGCGGAGGCGGCCGGCTGGGGCGAGACGATCGATGCGGGCGAGGCCGCTCTGCCGGAGTTCGCCCGGACGCGGATCGAAAACACGACGAGCCGGGTGGTGATGCGGCCGGAGGCCGAGCGTTTCGCTCCGTTCAGAGATGTTTTCATCCGCGTTCTGGCACCGGCGGCGCTGGATCGCCTCCTGGTCGAGCACGGATTCGACCGGGACGACGCCGAGACAGCCGCCGTCGCGGTCGAACGCATTCTCGACGTGACGAAGCTCGAAGCCGGCATGGTGGTCGGCGTGCGTGGCCATCGCGACCGGCGGGACGCCCGGCCGACGGTCGCGCAATTGTCGCTGCATCGCGGGCAGAGCTATGTCGGCACGCTCGCCCGCGATGCGGGGGATGACTTCGTGGCTGGCGCCGATCCCTTCGCCGATCGCGACCTCGTCGGTCTCGCCGCGCAGTCCGGCGGTGAAGGCCGGCAATACCGGCTGCTCGATGCGGTCTATTCCACGGGCATTCGCAATGGTGTGCCCATGGCCGTTGTGGGCGAGGCGATCATGCTCCTGTCGCGCGGCAACGATCTCGATGCGATCGCGACGGCGAAGGACCGCCTGGTGCTGATCTATGACGCGGCGGGAGAGGAGGAGCCGGCGACGGGACGCGTGCGCTACGTCGCGATTCAGGGGCGCGACGAGCCGATCGCCTGCTTCGTCTTCGGCCCGCCGGCAGAAACGCCGAACTGCCATGACGGCACTTCGCCCGCGGCGGCCGCACAAGCCGGTTCGACGCCCAGGCCGGGGCCGGGCGGCATGACGGTCCCGGTCAAGGGTGTACTGACATCCACCTTCGGGCCGCGAAAGCATCCGATTCTCAAGACGGTGCGCATTCACAAGGGCGTCGACTGGGCGGCCCCCACCGGCACGCCGGTCCTGGCCGCCTTCGACGGGACCGTGAGCTATGCCGGCGACGGCAAGGGCTACGGCAATTTTCTCAAGATCGACCATGGCGGCGGCCGCGTGACCCACTACGCCCATTTGAGCCGCTTCGCCCCTGCCGCGCGGCCGGGACGGCCGGTTCGCGCGGGCGAAGTGGTCGGCTATGTCGGGACGACAGGTCTCTCCACCGGTCCGCATCTGCACTTCGAGCTCTTCGTCGACGGCAAGGCCACCGATCCGCTGGCCGAGGATGCGACGCGGCTTGCCGGGCGCGGTCCGAAGACCGCAGCCGAAGCCGTGCCGAGCGCTGCTACGGGCCATGGAGCCGTCGACCAGCTCGTCGGCTGGATCATCCGGGTCGAGAGCGCCGGCAATCCGCGGGCCAAGAACAGCCGCTCCAGCGCGACCGGCCTCGGTCAGTTCATTTCGTCCACCTGGCTTCGGATGATGCGCACCTACCGGCCGGACCTCGCGACTTCGCTGTCGCGCGCGGAACTGCTCGATCTGAGATACGACCCGACGCTCTCGCGCGAGATGGTGCGCAATCTCGCCCGGGAGGGCGAGGCCTATCTCGTCCGCCGGGACCACAAGATCACCGCCGGGCGGCTCTATCTCGCCCATTTCCTCGGCATGGAAGGCGCTTCGACCGTGCTGTCGGCCGATCCCGACCGGCCGCTCGTGGATGTGGTCGGGGCCGGTGTGATCAGCGCGAATCCATTCCTCGCCGGCAAGAGCGTTCGCTATGTGGTCGAATGGGCCGAACGCAAGATGAGCCGCAGCCGCCGGGCGACGGCCAAGCGCAAGGCGACCCAAAGCCCGGCCTATCAACCGCCCAGGCCGATGATCCGGCCCGGGCCCGATCCCGCCTTCCTGGCCTACAAGAAGGCGCTGCTCGCCCTTCTCGAGGAGAGAGGCATCTCGCCCGGATAGAGGTCAGGCGCTGCGGCCCTGGCGCCTCAGATGTTCGTCGAGCCGGGGCATGATCTCGACGAAATTGCAGGGCTTGTGCCGGTAGTCGAGTTGCGGGCTGAGGATGTGATCCCAGGCGTCGCGGCAGGCGCCGGGCGAACCGGGCAGCACGAAGACGAAGGTCGCGGCGATCACGCCGCCGGTCGCTCGCGACTGGATGGTCGAGACCCCGATCGTCTCGAACGAGACCCGGTGAAAGATCGCCGAAAACCCGTCCATGCGCTTTTCGAACTGGGGTTCCAGCGCCTCCGGCGTGACGTCGCGGCCGGTGAAACCCGTGCCGCCCGTCGTCACCACCACGTCGATCGCCGGGTCCTGGCACCAGCTCGTCACGGTCTCGCGGATCTTTTCGACATCGTCGGTAACGATTTTGCGGTCTGCCAGGCGATGACCGTCCCCGCGCAATCTCTCTTCCAGCGTCGCGCCGGAGCGATCCTCTTCGATGCTGCGGGTGTCGGACACCGTCAGGACTGCGATCGAAAGCGGGATGAAGCTGCGTTCGGTCTGGCTCACGCGATCGTCCTTTCTGTGTCATCGCCCGCTCCGGAGACCCACCAGCCCGGCTGTTCCGCCGCGATGCGGCGGTGAGCGGCCTCGCGCTCCTCAGGGCTCGCGAAGAGGCCATAGACCGTGGCGCCCGAACCCGACATCCGGGCAAAGACGGCGCCGGCATCAAGAAGCGCCCGACGCGCCTCGCCGATTTCCGGCGCGATCGAAGCGGCCGGCAAGGCGAGGTCGTTGCGCGTGTCGCCCAGCCAGTTCACGAGCGTATCCAGATCGGCAAAGCCCGAGGCCGGTAGGGGCGGGAGGGGCGGATTGTCCCGTGCCGCCAGCAGACGAAAGACGTCCGGCGTCGAGACGGCGATGCCGGGATTGACGAGAAGCATGGCGGGATCGGGCAGGGCGGCGATCGGCTCGATCGTTTCGCCGATGCCGGAAACGCGCGCCGGAAGCCCCTTCAGGCACATCGGCACGTCCGCACCCAGCGCGATCGACCGGTCCTCGATCGTGGTCTGAAGCTCGGGCGACTGGCCGTCGAGCAGCAGTGCCAACAGGGCCGCGGCGTCGGCCGAGCCGCCACCGATCCCTGCCGCGACGGGGAGGTTCTTGGTCAGATGAATGGCCAGCGGCGGCAGCTGGGCGCCGCTTTCGGCGAAGACTTCGCGAGCGAGGCTCGTCGCCTGAAGGATTATGTTGCTGGCGCCAGAGGGGACTTGCGCGGCAAAGGGGCCGTCGACCGTTAGCCGATCATCCGTGTCTTCTCCGCCCAGCGAGACTTCGACCCTGTCGCCACTGGCCGGATCGAAAGCGACGAGGCTTTCCAGAAGGTGGTAGCCGTCCGGGCGGCGGCCGACGACGTGAAGCGCGAGATTGACCTTGGCCGGCGCAACACGTGACTTTGCCGGCCCCTCAAATCCCTCCATCGCTTCGATCTCCGGGCCGGGGCGAAGCGATCAGTCGGCTTCCTGCACCGCCGGTTGCGCATCGGGCGCCGGCGGGGTCGATACGGCATCGGCTTCGGCGCGCGTCTCGGTTGGGGTTTCCCCGCCCTGGTCCTGTCCGGTGCCTCCGGCATCGAGGCCGTCGTCGAGCTTCGCCTGGATCGTCTTCTTCGTCTCTTCATCCGGGGCCGGCTCGCCGGCAAGAGCGCGCTCCCACTGGAACCGCGCCTCACGCTTGCGGCCGACCTGCCAATAGGCGTCGCCCAGATGGTCGTTGATGGTCGGGTCCATCGGCGTGATCAGTACGGCACGCTCGAGCTGTTCGACCGCTTCCTCGTAGCGGCCCAGCCGATAGAAGGCCCAGCCCAGGCTGTCGATGATGTAGCCGTCATTGGGCCGCAGCTCGACGGCCTTCCTGATCATGTCGAGGCCTTCGTCGAGATTGCGGTTCATGTCCACCCAGGAATAGCCCAGATAGTTCAACACCTGCGGCTGGTTGGGGGAGAGCTCCAGCGCCTTCTTGAAGTTCGGCTCCGCCTCTTCCCACATCTTTTGGCGCTCATAGGCGATGCCGCGCTGGTAGTAGAGGTTCCAGTTCTCCGAATCGTCCTCTTCGGCCAGCGCGATCGCCGTATTCAGCGCCTCGGCCGCGCCGGCGTAGTCCTTGTCGGCGGAAAGCACGTCGGCAAGCGCCGTATGGGCCTGCACGTCTTCGGGATAGTCGCGCACGGCCCGCTGGAGATGGGTCTTCGCCTCCTCCTTGCGCTCGGCGTACCAGAGGTCGAGACCGATCTGCAGTTCCGCCGTGCGGCGGAAGGCGGAGTTCTCCGGCACGGCGCGATAGTAGGAGATGGCGAGATCGAGCTGCTGGGCCTGTTCCGCGATTCCGGCGAGTGCCGTCAACAGGGCGGGGCTGCGCGGCGCGAGCGCCCGGGCGAGCTGGAAATAGAGGAGCGCCACCTGCCGTCCGTCGCCGCGATTGATCGCCTGGCCGAGAACGTAGAGCGTTTCCGCCGCGCCTTCCTGAACCGAGGCAACGGCAGGTTCGATGGTCTCGCCGCGCTCGATCCGGGCTTTCAGGAAGCTGAGCGGCGTGTAATTGGGCGCGATCTCGAGCCCACCGTCGAGGGCCGCGATGGCGGCGTCGGTGTTGCCTTCACGGGCTTCGAGACGGGCGAGAGCCTCCGCGGCGCCGAGAAAGGCGTCGGGCGAGGTTCGGGCGAGGGACTGATCGGCCAGGAGTTCCGCATAGGCCGTACGGGCCACGCCCGGTCGTCCCGCCACGTCGGCGAGCAAGCCCTTCTGATAGAAGTTAAAGGTCGTGTACCAGGGGGCGCCTTCGAGCTGGTCGATCCGGGACAGAGCTTCGTCGATCCGCCCAGCCCCGAGCTCGGCCCAGGAGGTGAGGTGCGCCAGAAGCAGCGCGTCGAGATCGCTCGGATTGAGGATGTCGAACTCTTCGATCGCGGCATCGAAGTCGCCCTTCTGAAGGGCATCGACGCCGAGCGTGATCCGCGCGACCTTGCCTGCGGCCGGATCGTCGCGGAGCTTGGCGGCCATGTCGACGCCGTCCTCGAAGCGTCCGTCGCCGATATAGGCGAACATGGCGTCCTGCTGCAGGAAATCCGAGGTGGGATCGATCGAGAGGGCCTGGGTGAAGAAGCTCGTGGCGACCGAGAGGTCACCGCTGGCCTGCGCGGCCTTCGCGGCCAGATAGGCCCCGGCGAGCGACTGGGCCCGCGGCACGGGCTGCGTCGACGCGTCCGGGCCAGTCTCCTGGCCGGCGGCGAGAGACGTTCCCGCCAGAAGCGTCGTGACGAGGACGGAGGCCGACAGGCTTCTCAGAAGGCGCGAAAGCGTCACGGTCGATCCTTTCCCTCCGGCATGGCCGGCGCAGTGTGTGGCGGCGACTGGCGCGCTCCGAAACGGATCCGCTCTTGTCACGGTCCTGCGGAAGTGAGGCCAATGCCGGATATTTGCAAGTCTCTTCGCCGTGTTACACCAGACCTTGACCGGATTGCGACCGTCAGGAGTGGGATGCGCGGGACTCAGCTCAGCCGTTCGATACAGAAATCCACCACGCCCAGCATGGCGTCGCGGCCGGCGGAGTCGGGGAGTGTCTCGGCGGCCTCATAGGCCCGGGCGCCGTAGTCCCGCGCCCGCCGGATCGTGGCCTCGAGGGCGCCGTGCCGCCGGATCAAGGCCGTCGCCCGTTCAAGGGCCGCGTCGTCATTGGCGCCGTCTTCCAGCGCTTCGCGCCAGAACGCCTTCTCTTCCTCGCTGCCGGCGGCATAGGCGAGGATCACCGGCAGGGTGATCTTGCCCTCGCGAAAGTCGTCGCCGGTGTTCTTGCCGAGATCGGCAGCCGAGCCGCCATAATCGAGTACGTCGTCGACGAGCTGGAAGGCGAGACCGAGATTGCGGCCATATTCGCGCATGGCGGTTCGCTCGGCGGCGCCCTTGCCGGCGATGACAGGGCCGACTTCGACGGCGGCCGAGAACAGAGCGGCGGTCTTGGCGTCGACCACGGCGATATAGTCGGCCTCGCTGGTAGTCATCTTCTTGGCGGCGGCGAGTTGCCACACCTCGCCCTCGGCGATCACCGCTGAAGCGTCGGAGAGGATCGCCAGCGCTTCCAGCGAACCGACCTCGACCATCGTCCGGAAGGCCTGGCCAAGAAGAAAGTCGCCGACGAGAACGCTCGCCTGGTTGCCCCAGATGGTGCGGGCGGTCTTGCGGCCGCGCCGCATGTCGCTTTCGTCGACCACATCGTCATGGAGAAGCGTCGCCGTGTGCATGAACTCGACGCTGGCGGCGAGCTTCACATGGCCGTCGCCCGATCCGTATCCATGGGCAAGCGCCGAGGCGATTGTCAGCATCGGCCGAAGGCGCTTGCCGCCGGACGAGATCAGATGCTCGGCGATCTCGGGAATGAGTGTGACGTTGGAGCCCGCCATGGACAGAATCAGATCGTTGACGCGCTCCATGTCGGGTCGCGTCAGCGCGAGGATCGGATCGATCGACCCTTGTGTCTGTCGCTTCTGGGTGGGACTGGCCAGACTCACCATATCTCTCCGTTGATTCGACGCCGTGTCGGGTGTCGAATAGGACCGCGGCGCGCTGGACACAACACCATCGGCCTGCGAGCGCAAATGGAGCCGCGGCCGAGAAGAAAAAGGCCGATAGCGTCAAACCGTACCGGGAATCGACGGGAGGAGCCGCGTAACGCGCTCGACAAGGCTGGACATGATGCCGAAGATGCCGGCATCGAGCCAGGCTCGCAACAGGGATTCGAAGAGGTCGGCCAATGAAGGAATTGATGCGATCGAACGATGCGGTTCTCATTTCCTTCGTCGACGCGCTGCTCAATGATGCCGAAATCCCGCATTTCGTCGCCGACGTTCACATGAGCATCCTCGACGGCTCGATCGGCGTCTTGCCACGGCGGGTCCTCGTCGATCCCGACCATTTCGATCAGGCCCGGCGCATCCTGCGCGATGCCGATCTCGGCCATGAACTCTCCGAAGTCTCCTGAACGGACTGCCCCCTTGGAGCCTGGCCCAGCGACCGGGGAAGCCGGGGAGGGCGATCCGTGGCCGGCCCGCGTGGACAGCTTTCATGGCGGTCGCTTCGCGGTTTGGCAGCCGGACGGCTGGGGCTATCGCTCGGGCCTCGATGCCATGTTGCTCGCAGCCTGCTTGCCGACCGAGACCACGGGGCACATCGCGGACATCGGAGCCGGGGCGGGCGTGGTCGGCCTCGCCGCCGCGAGCCGGGCGGCCAATGCCGAAATCATGCTGGTGGAAAGCCGGCCGGAGATGGCGTGCCTTGCGCATCGATCGCTGGAGCTCCACGAGAACGCCGCCATCGGTCGCCGCGTCCAGGTGGTCGAAGTCGACATTGGCGCGAAGCGCGACGAACGCGAGGCGGCCGGCCTGTACGACGCGAGTATCGACCTCGTTCTCACCAATCCGCCGTTTCATCCTCGAGACCATCGGCGACCAGCCGATCCCAGCCGCAACGCCGCGCTGTTCGGCGAGGGAGACGTCTCGCTCGAACGCTGGCTCGATGTTTCCGCCGCACTCCTGCGCCCCAGGGGCCGGCTGGCGATGATTTGTCGCGCCGACCTTCTCGGCGAAGCGATCGCGGCGATATCGCGCCGGCTCGGCGATGTGCGGATCCTGCCCGTCCATACACGGCACGGAGCGCCCGCCAGCCGCGTATTGATCGCCGGCAGGCGGGGCTCACAGGCGCCGCTCAGCCTTCTGCCCGGCATCGATCTGCAATCGCCGGACGGCGCACAGACCGCGCTCGCCGAGGAGATTTCCGCCGGCAGCGCCACGCTCCCACTTCTCGATTCCAGGCCTTCGCGTCGGGCGTGACCGCATACGGCTTTGCGAAGGCCGCCACCGATCATACATGGGGTCGGCCGGAGGCGCCTTCCGTTTCCCGGCGCCTCGCAACGAACTCAAGGCATCTTCGTGGTCAATCCTCTCAAGAAACTTCTGCCCAAGCGATTCCGCAAGGACGTCACGGTCATCCCGGTCGTGAAGCTGTCCGGCGCGATCATGGGATCGTCCACGCCGCTGCGTCCGGGCCTGTCGCTTTCGGGCGCCGCGCCGCTCCTGTCCCGTGCCTTCGATCAAAAGGGGGCTCCGGCGGTCGCGATCGTCGTCAACTCGCCGGGCGGCTCGCCCGTGCAATCGCGGCTGATCTTCCAGCGGATCCGCGATCTCGCCGAAGAAAAGGACAAGAAGGTCCTGATCTTCGTGGAGGATGTGGCGGCTTCGGGCGGCTACATGATCGCCTGCGCCGGCGACGAGATCATCGCCGATCCGTCCTCGATCGTCGGCTCGATCGGCGTCGTCTCCGGCTCGTTCGGTTTCGTCGAGGCGATCAAGAAGCTCGGCATCGAGCGGCGGGTGCACACGGCCGGCAACAACAAGTCGACGCTCGACCCCTTCCAGCCCGAAAAGCCCGAGGATGTCGAACATCTGAAGACGCTGCAGCGCGAGGTGCACGATACCTTCATCGATCTCGTCAAATCGCGGCGCGGGGAAAAGCTCGTCGATGACGAGACGCTGTTTTCCGGCCTGTTCTGGTCCGGCAAGCGCGGCCTCGATCTCGGCCTCGTCGACGCACTGGGCGACCTGCGAGGCGTCCTGCGCGAGCGTTATGGCGAGAATGTCCGGCCAGTTCTCATCCAGGGCGGCCGCCGCCTCTTCGGCCGCAAGCCGAGCGGCGTCAGTACGTCAGGCATGATGGACTTCTCCGCGATCGGCGGGGGCTTTGCCGAGCGCCTGATCTCAGCGGCCGAAGAGCGTGCGCTCTGGGCGCGTTTCGGTCTGTAGGTGTTGCCTTGCGTGATTGCGCCGTCGCGATCTCGGTTTGCGCTGATTTCGGGAACAGGCGGTGCATTCGCCGTGCTATGGGCACGAGATGGACTTCTTCTTCCACCTGCTCGTGCGGACCTCCCTGTGGGTGCGCCGCCCTCCCTCCAAGAGATGGCTGATCGCGGCGGGCTCGGCCATCGCGATTGCTGCCGTCATCGTCACCGTGGAGCGCACCGTCGGCTGGCCGGACTGGGCGACGGCCGAACGGCTGCCCCGCCATCTGGGAATCAGGCTGCATTAGGCCCGTGAAATTTGGCCGTTGGTCGGTGGATCGTCTGGATTTCATGGCGATCACGTCTCCGCATAGTCATCCTCGTGCGCCAGCACGGGGATCCATGCCTCTTCGCTTCCACCGCCAATCCGGTGCAGGAGATTGGGAGGCCTGTCCCCACCCGACTGCCAGCCTCACCGACGAGGCATGGATCCCCGACTCTGACGGGTCGAGGATGACGAAGTGGATGCGTTGCGGCATCCGTAAAAGGTAGTGCGGAGGCCTTCAGACCAGATCAGCGGAATTCCTGTCAGCCCTGGCGTCTCAGGCCAGGTCCGCCACCACCGCGTCGAGCACCATCATTCCGGCAGGGGTCGCCCGGATGCGGTCGGGGCCGAGGCGCTCGATCATGCCGTGGGTAGCGAGGTCGGCTTCGCTCGCCCGGTCGATGTCGCGGCCGGCGAGCTTGCGCCAGCGGGCGAGATCGATCCCTTCGGTGAGGCGCAGGCCCATCAGCAGGAGTTCGTCGGCCTGTTCCTCCAGCGTCAGCGGCTCGTCGGTGATGGCGCCGCCATCCCAATCCTCGACCATCTGGAGCCAGGTCTCGGGCAGCGGCTCGTTGGCGATGGCGTGCCGGGTGCCGTCGCGGCCGTTCAACCGGCCATGGGCGCCGGGGCCGACACCCGCGTAAAGGCCATAGCGCCAATAGGTGAGATTGTGCCGCGATTCCGCGCCGGGGACGGCGTGATTGGAGATCTCGTAGGCCGGCAGGCCGCGCGCCGCGGTGATCTGCTGCGTCGCCTCGTAGAGTTCGGCGGAAAGTTCGCCATCCGGCACTTTCAGCTTGCCGGCCTTGTGAAGATCGAAGAAGGGCGTGCCCATCTCGATGGTCAGCTGATAGAGCGACAGATGGTCGGCGGCGAGATCGATCGCCTGGTTGAGCTCGGCCTCCCAGGCCTCGACCGTCTGCCGCGGCCTTGCGTAGATCAGGTCGAAGGAGAGGCGCGGGAAGATCTCGCGGGCGAGGCGAATGGCTTCCAGCGCCGCCGCGACGTCGTGAAGCCGGCCGAGGCGGCGCAGATCGGGATCGTTCAGGGCCTGGACGCCGAGCGAGACGCGGTTGACGCCCGCGGCCCGGTAGCCGCGGAAGCGCGAGGCCTCGACGCTGGAAGGGTTGGCTTCCAGCGTGACTTCCGCATCCGGGGCCACCGTCCAGTTTTCCGCCACCGCGTCCATCAGGGCGCCGACGGTCTCGGGCGCCATCAGCGACGGCGTGCCGCCGCCGAAGAAGATCGAGGTGACGGTCTCGCCTCGCGAGCGCTCCGCGGCCAGCTTCAATTCGCGTCGGAAGGCGGCGACATAGCGCGCCTGATCGACCGGCTGGCGGCGGACATGGCTGTTGAAGTCGCAATAGGGGCATTTGGCCGCGCAGAACGGCCAATGAATGTAGACGCCGAATCCCGGATCGCCGGGCGGCCGGCGAAACGCCAGGACATCGTTTGCATTGCGGGGAGCGACGAGGCTCATTCGACCCCCAAGGCGGTTCTGGCGAATTTCTGGAAGGCCCGGGCCCGGTGCGACAGCGCCGTCGGCTGCCCCGGCTTCCAGGCGTGCTTTTCCGCCGACATCATCTCGCCGAAGGTGCGGTCGAGCCCGTCGGGCCAGAAGATCGGATCATAGCCGAAGCCCTTGTTGCCCTTGGGTGGCCAGACGATGGTGCCCTCTACCTCGCCGCGAAAGAACAGCGGCTCATGGCCCGGCCGGGCGAGGCACAGGACGGCGACGAAGGTCGCCTTGCGCTTGTCGGGGGTCGTCGCGCCGGCGGCCTGCAGCTTTTCCTCGACATTGCGCATGGCCATGGCGAAGTCGCGATCCGGTCCGGCCCAACGTGCCGAGTAGATGCCGGGATCGCCGTTGAGGGCCTCGATCGACAGGCCGGAATCGTCCGAAAGCGAGGCAAGCCCCGTCGCCTCCATGGCGGCGACGGCCTTGATCTCGGCATTCGCCTCGTAGGTTGTGCCGGTCTCTTCCGGGTCGGCGAGACCCTTGTCCTTGGCCGAGGTCACCTCGAAGCCGAAGGGCTCCATCAACTCGCGAATTTCCCAGATCTTGCCGTGATTGTGGCTCGCCACCAGAAGCGGCCCGTCTTCCGGCTTCAGAAGCGGCATCAGTGCTCTCCGAGAACCTGGCGCTGGGTCTGGACCAGTTCGCCGATGCCCTTGCGGGCGAGCTTCATCAGCTCCAGGAACTCTTCCTCGGAAAACGGCGCGCCTTCCGCCGTGCCCTGGATTTCAACGATGCCGCCGGCGCCGGTCATGACGAAATTGGCGTCGGTCTCGGCGGTCGAATCCTCGGCATAGTCGAGATCGAGGATCGGCTCGTTCTTGTGAATGCCGCAGGAAACGGCCGCCACATGGCCGAGGAGCACGTCATGGCGCTTCACCATGGAGCGGTCCTCCATCCATTTGAGACACTCCGAAAGGGCCACGAAACCGCCGGTGATCGCCGCCGTGCGCGTGCCGCCGTCGGCCTGCAGCACGTCGCAATCGACTGTGATCTGGCGCTCGCCGAGCGCCTCAAGATCGACGATCGCCCGGAGTGACCGCCCGATCAACCGCTGGATCTCCTGGGTGCGGCCGGACTGCTTGCCCGACGCCGCCTCGCGGCGCATGCGGTCGCCGGTCGCGCGCGGCAGCATGCCGTATTCCGCCGTCACCCAACCCTTGCCGGAATTCTTCAGGAAGGGCGGCACGCGCTCTTCGAGGCTCGCCATGCACAGGACTTCCGTGTGCCCGAAACGCACAAGGCAGGACCCCTCGGCATGGCGGGAGACGCCGGTGTCCATGGTCACGTCACGCATGGCGTCGTTGGGACGTTTGGATGGGCGCATGGCAAATGCCTCGCTTTTGCTTAGAATTTTATGGTTAACAGCGCGTTATTGCGCCGGGCTTGTAGCCGGAATGCGAGAGCGGCGCAAAGGGTCCCGCGACGGGTTTTGTTGGACTGGCGCGGCCGGGGCGGGCGAGTGCCAACCCTTGTCTCAGGAGACGGCGAGAGCGCCATCTGCGAACTGCCATTCCTCGGCTTTCATCCGCCCCGCCTCATCCCTATACTAAGCTCATGTCCCATCGCAGAACCGACGATGCCATTCGACATGTCCATCAGTGACTTGGCTCCCACGCCCGCGCCGCCGCTGGACGAGCGCGCCCGTGATATCTTTCGCCTGATCGTCGAGAGCTATCTCGACCAGGGCGAGCCGGTCGGCTCGCGCATGCTGTCGAAACTTTTGACCAACTCGCTCTCGCCGGCTTCCGTGCGCAACGTCATGAGCGATCTGGAGGCGCTGGGGCTGATCTATGCGCCCCACGTCTCGGCCGGGCGGTTGCCGACCGAACTCGGCCTGCGCTTCTTCGTCGATGCCTTTCTGGAAACCGGCGATCTCGCCTCCTCGGAGCGCGAGGCGATCGAGGAGAAGGTGCGGCTCGTGGGCGACGGGCGGCCGCTTGACAATCTTCTGACCGAGGCGAGCAATCTCCTGTCGGGCCTGTCGCGCGGCGCCGGGATCGTGGTGACGACGAAGTCCGATCTCAGGCTGAAGCATATCGAGTTCATCCGGCTGGAGCCGACGAAGGCCCTCGCGGTGCTCGTCGGCGAAAATGGCGAGGTGGAAAACCGCATCTTCGACCTGCCGCCGGGCGTGACCGCCTCGCAGCTCGTCGAGGCCGGCAATTTCCTCAATGCCCATGTGGTCGGCCGCACGCTCGGCGAGGCGCGCGGGCGGATCGCGGCGCTGAAGGACGAGACGGCGACGGCGCTCGATCTCCTGTCCCAGGCGCTGGTCGATCAGGGGCTGGCGATCTGGTCCGGCGCGTCCGCCGACCAGCCGGCGCGGCTGATCGTGCGCGGGCGGGCCAATCTTCTGGAGAACATCTCGGCCGCCGAAGACATCGAGCGGTTGCGGCTCCTCTTCGACGATCTGGAAACCAAGAGCGGGCTGATCGAGCTTCTGGGCCTTGCCGAGACCGGCAATGGCGTTCGGATCTTCATCGGGTCGGAGAACAAGCTGTTTTCCCTGTCGGGCTCTTCGCTCATCGTCGCCCCCTACAAGGGCGGCACGGAGAGCGTCGTCGGCGCTGTCGGGGTGATCGGTCCGACGCGGCTCAATTACCGCAGGGTGGTGCCGATGGTGGATTACACCGCGCGCATCGTCTCGCAACTTCTGGCGCGCGAGGCAGGCAGCCGGGAGGCTTGATTTTCGGCGCCGCCAATTCGATATGCCGCAACGATAACGCTTTCGTGCAACGTTCGCCCGCCGCGTGAGGTCATTCGGCGCCGGCAGACCTTTGCACCGCAAAACCACAGGGTGACGATTGATGATCAGCGAGACCGGCAAATCCGACGGCGAGCTTCCCGAGACCGAGGCCGCGAACGACAGCCAGGCCTCCGAGGCGCCGAAGACTGGGCCGCAGACCTCGCAATGGGCGGGCGGCGCCGGCGCGGCCTATGAGGAAGCGGCGAATGACGCGGAGGGCGGCGGCGATCCGACGGCCGAGCGCATCGCGGCGCTGGAAGCCGAGAACGCCGACGTCAAGGACCGGATGCTGCGGCTGGCCGCCGAGATGGAGAACCTGCGCCGACGCACGGCCCGGGAGGTGAGGGATGCGCGCACCTATGCCATCTCCAACTTCGCTCGCGAGATGCTCTCGGTTGCCGACAATCTCGCTCGGGCGCTGGACGCCGTGCCCGAAGAGCATCGCAACGACGAATCCTCCGGCCTGAAGGCGCTGATCGAAGGCGTCGACATGACCGAGAAGGGGTTGTTGTCCTCGCTCGAAAAGCATGGCGTGAAGAAGCTCGATCCCGAAGGTCAGCGATTCGATCCGAACTTCCACCAGGCGATGTTCGAGATTCCCAACACCGAGGTTCCGAACGGCACTGTCCTGCAGGTCGTCCAGGCCGGCTACGCCATCGGCGAACGCGTCCTGCGTCCGGCGATGGTCGGCGTCTCCAAGGGCGGCCCGAAGCCGGCCCCGGCCGAAAAGAAGCCCGCCGATGCGACGGCGGATGAGGATGGGGCGGCTTAACGAACGCCGGCCAAGGGTGGAGATTTGTACCCTTGGTGCTCCACCCCTTGCTCGCGTCATCCCGGCTCACGAACGGGATGACGGCCTTTGTGCTGAAGTGCTATCTGCACACAAGACGCATGGCATAACGGTTCGCCGGCGATGTTCGCGCCGACACTTGTCCCCGCTCTGATCCCCAGCTTCTCCACATATCCAAAGCGTGACGACGTCGCGGCTGATCGGCCGCTTCTTTCCTTTGTGACGAATCGCGGCTTGGTGTAATCCAAGCGCCTTTCGAGAGGACGGCACGGGGATGGGCGACGGCCATGGCAGAAGCGGCGCGCAAATACGAGGAAGAGGAAGCGCTCTATCGCGAGGCGCCGGCCAATATCGAGGCCGAACAGGCGCTTCTGGGCGCGATCCTGGTCAACAACGACGCCTATTACGTCGTTCATGATTTCCTGAAGCCCGAGCACTTCTTCGAGCCGATCCACAAGGAGATCTTCGCCAAGACCTCCGAGATGATCCGGATGGGCAAGATCGCCAATCCGGTCACCGCCAAGACCTTCCTGCCGGCGAACGAGAAGATCGGCGAGATGACCGTCGCGCAATATCTGGCGCGACTCGCAGCCGAAGCGACGACGATCATCAACACGCTGGACTATGGCCGGGCGGTCTATGATCTGGCGCTGCGCCGCTCGCTGATCGGCATCGGCGAGGAGATGGTCAACATCGCCTTCGACGCCCCGCTCGACATGGAGCCGCGAGTGCAGATCGAGGAGGCCGAACGGCGGCTGTTCGAACTCGCCGAGACCGGCCGCTACGATGGCGGCTTCCAGTCCTTCACCGACGCCGTCACCCAGGCCGTACAGATGGCGACGGCGGCCAAGGACCGCGATGGCGGCCTGTCGGGCATCTCCACCGGCATCATGGCCATGGACCGGTTGATGGGCGGGCTTCAGCCCTCGGACCTGATCATCCTCGCTGGCCGCCCCGCCATGGGCAAGACCTCGCTCGTCACCAATCTCGCCTTCAACATCGCCGCGGCTTATGAGCCCGCCGAACAGGCCGACGGCTCGTTCAAGGCGAAGAATGGCGGCGTCGTCGGCTTCTTCTCACTCGAAATGTCGGCCGAACAGCTCGCCACCCGTATCATTTCCGAGCAGACGGAGATTTCATCCTCGAAGATCCGGCGTGGCCAGATCAACGATCAGGAGCTCACCAAGCTGATCGCCTGTTCGGAGATGATGCAGCGCCTGCCGCTCTATATCGACCAGACCGGCGGCATCTCGATCGCCCAGCTCGCGGCCCGAGCCCGGCGGCTGAAGCGCCAGCGCGGTCTCGACGTGATGATCATCGACTATGTGCAGCTGATGCAGGGCTCCTCCCGCGCCGCAGCCCAGAACCGCGTGCAGGAAATCACCGAGATCACCACCGGGCTCAAAGCGCTCGCGAAGGAGTTGCAGGTGCCGATCATCGCCCTCTCGCAGCTTTCCCGCCAGGTGGAAGCGCGCGACGACAAGCGCCCGCAGCTGGCCGATCTTCGCGAATCCGGCTCGATCGAGCAGGATGCCGACGTGGTCATGTTCGTCTATCGCGACGAGTATTATCTCGCCAATCGCGAACCCAAACCTGGCACCGACGAGCATTTGAAATGGGAACAGGCGCTCAACGAGGCGCGCGGCAAGGCCGAAGTCATCGTCGCCAAACAGCGTCACGGCCCGACCGCCACCATCCCGCTTGCCTTCCAGGCCGAATACACCCGCTTCTCGGACCTTGCGGACGAGAACTATCTGCCGGAGCGGTTCGAGTAAGGGCGACCGGACGGCGGTTTTTCCGAGACTGGATCGTGTTGTTGCCGGGGCGCGCCGACACCTTCACCCTCATGGTGAGCCTGTCGAACCACGAGGGTGAAGGCTCCAGCGTGCAGTCGGGTTGGTGCCAAGCGCCCCTCGTGGTTCGACAGGCTCACCATGAGGGGCTACTGCTGCCCGTGGAGCCTGTGCTGTCTATGAGGGGGTAAATGCTGCGGGAGCGATGCATTGGCTTCCAGCGTGTTCGTGGCATCCCCGCATTCTGGCTGGCAGCGGCTTAAAGTGGCCGCGCACAAGGCGGGTATCCGGCAAACGTCTTCGATCAGGGCATGACATGACGACAGCGCGTTCGACACCTAAGGCAATACCCATCGATCGCTCGCGGATGCCCCGCGTTGCGATCGATATCGAGGCCCTGAAGGCGAACTGGCGGACGCTCGACGCGCTGAACGGCAAGGGCCGCACCGGAGCGGCGGTGAAAGCCAACGGCTATGGCCTCGGCGCGACCCGCGTGGCGGTCGCGCTGTTCAAAGCCGGCTGCCGGGATTTCTTTGTCGCCTGGATGGAAGAGGGCGTCGCTCTTCGCCAGGGCCTCGACGAAGCCGGTTGCGGCGAGGCCCGGATCTACGTCCTCCAGGGCATGGAGCTTGCTGCGGTTCCGGCTTGTCTTGAAGCGCGGCTGACCCCGGTCCTTTCCAGCTTGGCCGACATCGCGGCCTGGGGCGAGGGATTGGAGCGTGCCGACTGCCGGGCTCCTGCTGTCTTGCAGCTCGAGACCGGCATGAACCGCCTCGGCCTTGATGCCGATGATCTGCCCATCGTCGCGGCTGCCATGGAGGGTTCGCTCGACGTCTGTCTCGTGATGAGCCACCTCGCCAGCGCCGACGAGGAAACCACCCAGAGTGAGCGCCAGCACGCGCAGTTCCTCCGTCTCGCCGCTGAGTTTCCGAAGGTCGACCGCTCGCTCGCCAATTCCGCCGGCTGTTTTCTGGGCCCGGACTACGCCTTCGATCTGACGCGGCCGGGGATCGCGCTTTACGGCGGCCGGGCGGGCGCGGCGTCTGAAGGCAAGCTGAAACCGGTCGCGACGCTGACGGCAGCCGTCCTCCAGGTGCGTACGGCGAAAGCCGGCGAGGCCGCGGGCTATGGCGGCGCAGCCCGGCTTTCCCGCGACACCCGCATCGCCACAGTCGGCCTCGGCTACGCCGACGGCTATTTGAGGGCCGATTCCGGGGCGGGTGTTCCGCTCCGGGACAAAAGCCCGGGCGCCGAAGCCTGCATTGCCGGCCATCGCGTGCCGGTTCTCGGGCGCGTCTCGATGGACCTGACGCTGCTGGACGTCACCGACATGCCGGAGGACCTGGTAGAGCCGGGGACACGGGCGGAGTTCTTCGGCCCGAACATCGCGATCGACGACGTGGCCGCTGCCGCCGGCACGATTTCCTATGAACTTCTGACAGCGCTCGGAAAACGGGTGGAGCGGGTCTGGCCGTAGGAGCTATTCGTTTCGGCGCGGGTTGATTCCGCACAGTTGGAGAGGACGGGGATGAGCTGGGACTTCCTGCTGACGGCGTTCATCGTCGTCATCGCGCCGGGAACGGGCGTCGTCGTGACGATCGCCGCCGGCCTGTCGCGGGGCTTCCGCGCTGCGCTCACCGCGGCGCTCGGCTGCACGCTCGGAATCGTCCCGCATATCCTTGCTGCGATGACAGGGCTCGCGGCTCTCCTACATGCGAGTGCGCTGGCCTTCGAGATCATCCGCTATCTCGGCGTTGCCTATCTTCTCTACATGGCGTGGATGACGCTTCGCGAGGCCGGTCCCATCCGGGTCGAGGCCTCGCCACGACAACGCAGCGATCGCGACGTGATCGTCTCGGCGATTCTCGTCAATGTCCTCAATCCGAAGCTGTCGATCTTCTTCTTCGCCTTCCTGCCGCAGTTCGTTGCGCCGGATGAGGCCGGAGCGTTCGCCCAGATGCTGCAGCTCTCGGCCGCGTTCATGGCGATGACCTTCGTGGTCTTCGCGCTTTACGGCGCCTTTGCCGCCTCATTTCGCCGCAAGGTGCTCGAGCGACCGAGCGTGTTGGCGGTGCTGCGCCGGATCTTCGCTGCCGCCTTCGTCGGCCTTGGCATGAAGCTCGCTCTGGCGGATCGCTGACGGGCAGGATGCCGCAGATTCGACGACCGGTGGCGACGGAGCCGCCGGTCGTCGAACAGGAAGAAAGGCGCGAGGTGATGAAGCCTCGCGAATTTCAGGAAAGCGCGGCACTCACCTGCGCTTTCTGCCCTTCGCTCCTTTTAGCTCCCGGGTCCTCTCGCGCACGATTTTGACTCTCCGGTTCTTGGCCTTTGTGGCCCGCGCGACTTCGAACTGTTCAGTCTGATCCACAACACGCTCAGTCTTGAAGACTCGCATGTCCAGGGAAGTCGAGGCCGGTATGGCTGCGAACGCGGAAGTGGAAAGGATCGCGAGGGTGGTCGCGGACAGGATTGCTTTGCGTAACATGGGTATTTTCCTTGTGCTGGTAGGGCGGCGATGCGCCGTTTGCTGACAAGGACGGTGTAGGCGATGGCTACCGGATCGCTCTGTGTTGCGGATCACACCGCGAAAAGCCTTTTCGAATGTCCAGACCTCGGAACAGCCATTGGGCGAGGCGAAGCGGGACATCGGCCGAGGCCCTGATCAATGGCTTTCGCTGCGCGTCCCAGCGCGTTATGGGGCGTGCCATGGCGAAACCCAAGCTCTCCTTCATCTGCCAGGCCTGCGGCGCGGTTTATACGCGCTGGCAGGGCAAGTGCGACGCCTGCGGCGAGTGGAACACCATCGTCGAGGAGAATTCTTCCGGCGGCATCGGCGGCGGGCCGCAGCGCGGGTCGAAGCGCAAGGGCCGGCCCTCGGCGCTTCTGCCGTTGTCGGGCGAGATCGAGGAAGCGCCGCGCGTCGTCACCGGCATTGCCGAACTCGACCGCGCGACCGGCGGCGGCATCGTGCGGGGTTCGGCGATCCTGATCGGCGGTGACCCGGGGATCGGCAAGTCGACGCTCTTGATGCAGGCCGCGGCCGCTCTCGCGCGAAGGGGGCACGGCGTCGTCTATGTCTCCGGTGAGGAGGCGGTCGCCCAGGTGCGGCTGCGCGCCCAGCGGCTTGCCGCGGCCGACACCTCCGTCGAGCTCTTGGCCGAGACGAATGTGGAAGACATCCTCGCAACACTCTCGCAGTCGAAGCGCCCCGACCTCGTCATCGTCGATTCGGTCCAGACGCTCTGGAGCGATGCCGCCGAGGCCGCGCCGGGGACGGTCACGCAGGTCCGAACGGCCGCCCAGCTGATGATCCGTTACGCCAAGGCCTCCGGCGCGGCGGTGATCCTCGTCGGCCATGTCACCAAGGACGGGCAGATCGCCGGCCCGCGCGTCGTCGAGCACATGGTCGACGCGGTTCTCTATTTCGAAGGCGAGGGCGGCCATCACTTCCGCATCCTCAGAACGGTGAAGAATCGCTTCGGCCCGACCGACGAGATCGGCGTGTTCGAGATGGGCGGGGAGGGCCTGCGCGAGGTCGCGAACCCGTCCGAACTCTTCCTCGGCGAGCGCAATGCCAAGGCGCCGGGCGCTGCCGTCTTCGCGGGCATGGAGGGGACGCGGCCGGTTCTCGTCGAGATCCAGGCGCTGGTCGCGCCCTCGGCCCTCGGCACACCGCGCCGGGCCGTCGTCGGTTGGGATCAGCCGCGCCTTGCCATGGTTCTGGCCGTGCTCGACGCCCATTGCGGGGTCCGGCTCGGCCAGCATGACGTTTACCTCAATGTGGCGGGGGGCTTCCGGATTTCCGAACCAGCCGCCGACATGGCGGTTGCGGCTGCGCTGGTCTCCTCGCTTTCCGGCGCGCCGCTGCCGTCCGACTGCGTCTATTTCGGCGAAATCAGCCTGTCGGGCGCCGTGCGGCCCGTGGCGCATGCCGCCCAGCGCCTCAAGGAAGCCGAAAAGCTCGGCTTCGGTCGCGCCGTCCTGCCGGAAAGCTCGGCCGATCTGCCGAAGGGTCACGGCCTTTCGGTATCCGAGATCGAGGCGCTGCCGGATCTGGTGGCGAAGGTTGCCGCGGGCGGCGCCGGTGGCCGGTCCGCAGACGATGATTGACGGTTTGGTGAATCTTTTGATGAAAAAATCGTCGCAAACCGCTAATGGGGGCTCCCGCGTCCATCCTCATCCGGTGTTTTCGCGGTCGCAGGCCAACAATCGTACACGGAAGCGTATCTGATGTCCGTCACCCTCCTCGATGCCATCCTGTTCGCGATCATGCTGGTCTCGGCACTGCTCGCCATGGTGCGCGGCTTTTCCCGCGAGATCCTGTCGGTGGTGTCCTGGCTGGTCGCGGCGGTCGCGGCCTTCATGTTCTACGACCTCCTGACGCCCTATGCCGCCGAGTACATCGCCAACCGCACGGTGGCGATGGCGGCTTCGGCGGCGGCGATCTTCATCGTGACGCTGATCATCGTCTCCTACATCACGCTTCGCATCGCCGATTTCATCATCGACAGCCGCATCGGCGCGCTGGATCGGGTGCTCGGCTTTCTGTTCGGCGCGGTGCGCGGCCTGCTTCTGGTCGTCGTCGCCATGCTGTTCTTCAACTGGCTCGCGCCGGAGAACCAGCCGGAATGGGTCGCGGGAGCCGCGTCGAAGCCGTTTCTTGACGATCTCGGCAAGCAGCTCGTGGCCGCCCTGCCGGAGAATCCGGAGGCTCTGATCATCGACCAGATCGACGGGTTGAGGGACGGCGCGACCGAGGCGGCCGACGGTCAGGCTGCGCCGGCCGGTGACCCGGATTCGATCGAGGGCGCGATCCAGGATGCCGATCCCGCCGCAGCACCGACGGACAATGCCAATTGAGCGTCTGACGCGTGAACGGGACGTTTCGAGAACGCGACTCGCGATCCGGTTGGCGCGGGTCTATATTGGATGGGACGCTGATCCCGTGACCTTGGAACGCAGATAGCCATGGATGAGACGCCTTTCGGCGACGACACGCTGCATGAGGAATGCGGCGTGTTCGGCATTTTTCAAAGGACGGACGCGGCGGCTGTCGTCACGCTCGGCCTCCACGCCCTGCAACACCGGGGTCAGGAGGCGGCCGGCATCGTCGCCCATGACGGCACGCAGTTCCATGTGGAACGCCATGCCGGCCTGATCGGCGACACCTTCACCAAGGCGTCGGTGCTGGAGCGCCTGCCCGGCGAATCGGCCATCGGCCACACCCGTTACGCCACGACCGGCGGCGGCGGCCTGCGAAACGTGCAGCCCTTCTTCGCCGAATTGTCGGCTGGCGGCTTCGCCGTCGCCCATAACGGCAACATCACCAACGCCCTGACGGTGCAGCGCGAACTCCAGCGCCGCGGCTCGATTTTTTCCTCGACCTCCGACACCGAGACCATCCTGCATCTCGTCGCCACCAGCGGCGCGCGGCTCTTCGTCGACAAGCTGATCGACGCCATGTCGCGTCTCGAAGGCGCCTTCTCGCTCGTCGGGCTGTCGGCGAATTCGATGATCGGAGTCCGCGATCCGCTCGGCATCCGGCCGCTCGTCCTCGGCGATCTCGAAGGCTCGCCGATCCTTGCCTCAGAAACCTGCGCCCTCGACATCATCGGTGCCACCCATGTGCGCGATATCGAGGCGGGCGAGATGGTGGTGATCTCGGAATCAGGGATCGAGAGCATCTTTCCCTTCCAGACCCGGCGGCCGCGTTTCTGCATCTTCGAATATGTCTATTTCGCCCGACCCGATTCCAACATCGAGGGGCGCAACGTCTACGACATCCGCAAGAAGATCGGCATGGAACTCGCCCGCGAGAGCCATCCCGAGGCCGATATCGTCGTTCCCGTGCCCGACTCCGGCGTGCCCGCAGCGATCGGTTATGCCCAGGAGGCGAATCTTCCATTCGAGCTTGGCATCATCCGCAATCACTATGTCGGCCGCACCTTCATCCAGCCGACGGATTCGATCCGTCATATGGGCGTGAAGCTGAAGCACAACGCCAACCGGAAGATGATCGAGGGCAAGCGCGTCGTGCTGGTCGACGATTCGATCGTGCGCGGCACCACCAGCCAGAAGATCGTGCAGATGGTGCGCGAGGCCGGCGCCAGCGAAGTGCACATGCGCATCGCCTCTCCGCCGACCAGCGCCTCATGCTTCTATGGCGTCGACACGCCCGAAAAGGCCAAGCTCCTCGCCTCGCGCATGACGATCGACGAGATGGCGGAGTTCATCCAGGTGGATTCGCTCGCCTTCCTGTCGATCGACGGGCTCTACCGGGCCTGCGGCGAAACCGGCCGCCACAAGGTCGCGCCGCAGTTCTGCGACGCCTGCTTCACCGGTGACTACCCGACCTCGCTGACCGACCAGGACGGCGCCGACAATGTCCGGCAACTCTCGCTCCTCGGCGGGGCGGGCTGAGCCGGTCCCCGAAAATTCATGCATGAGACGGAACGAGCAGAATGACTGACCGCCTGAAGGGCCGGATCGCCCTCGTCACCGGGGCATCGCGCGGCATCGGCTATCAGATCGCCAAGCAGATGGCGGCCGAGGGCGCTCACGTGATCGCCCTGTCGCGCACGGTCGGCGGGCTGGAGGAACTCGACGACGAGATCAAGTCGGCCGGCGGAACGGCGACCCTTGTGCCGCTCGACCTCACCGACATGGCGGGCATCGACCGGCTTGGCGGCGCGATCAAGGAACGCTGGGGCAAGCTCGACGTCATGGTCGCCAATGCCGGCCTTTTGGGCGTTCTCTCGCCGATCGGGCATATCGAGGCGAAGACCTTCGAGCAGACGATGACCGTAAACGTGACCGCCACCTGGCGGCTGATCCGCTCGGTCGATCCACTGCTGCGGGAATCGGACGCCGGCCGCGCGCTGGTCATGTCCTCGGGCGCGGCCCATTCGGCCAAGGCCTTCTGGGGGCTCTATGCGGCCACCAAGGCGGCCTGCGAGGCGATGGTGCGCTCCTGGGCGAACGAGACGATGAACCTGCCGCTACGCGTCAACGCCGTCAATCCGGGTGCGACCCGCACCCGGATGCGGGCGATCGCCATGCCCGGCGAAGACCCGAAGACCCTCCCGACGGCCCGCGAAGTCGCCGCCAAGATCGTGCCGCTCGCTTTTGACGATGTGACCGAGACGGGCAAGATCTACGACGTGCGCGAGGGACGGTTCCTCACCTATCAGAACCCGTCCTGAGGGTCATTCGGTCGCCCCCGCACGACGCCGAAATCTCCCCGCACCCGTTCCGCTTCGTCATCCTCGACCCGTCAGGATCGGGGATCCATGCCTCATCGTTGAGGCTGGCAGTTGGGGTGGGTGTGCTCCCAATCTCTTGCACCGAGCCGGCGGTGGAAGCGCAGAAGCATGGATCCCCGTGCTTTCGCACGAGGGTGACGCCCGGAATGAGTGACGGTACGAATTGGCAGACGTCGGCTCGAGTCCTCAAGTGCAGAGACTGTCAGGCCACTCGCCGGCCTTCGCGATAGACCGCCCGCACCACCGGCACTTCGCCCGACGCGTGCGAGACCCGAACGAGATCGGCACGCAGGCCTACCGCGATGCGCCCGCGATCCTCAAGTCCGACCGCCGCGGCCGGGTTCGTGGCGACGAGACGGATCGCCTCGGGCAGTGACGCCGCGCCTTCATCGGCGAGATGGAAGGCCGACTGCAGCAGGCTGAACGGGACGTAGTCCGACGACAGGATGTCGAGCAGGCCGGCCTTCAGGAGCTCGATCGCGGAGATATTGCCGGAGTGCGAGCCGCCGCGCACGATGTTGGGCGCGCCCATCAGCACCTTCATGCCCGCCTCGCGAGACATCTGTGCCGCCTCGATCGTCGTCGGGAATTCGGCGATCTTCGTGCGAAGCGCGATCGCCTCCTCGACATGTTCAGGCGTCGCGTCGTCGTGGGAGGCGAGTGTGATGCCGAGCTTTTCGCATGCGTCGGCGATCGCCCGTCGGTGCGGCGGCGCGTTGCGTTCCGACTGGGCGATGCGACGGGCGGCAAATTCGTCGAAATCGGCGTCGCTCATACCGAATTTTTCGGTGAGATAGGCCCGCAGCTTGGGCAGATCATGGAACTGGCGCTGGCCGGGCGCGTGGTCCATCAGGGAGACGAGCTTCAGGCGCGGATTTTCGGCGAGGAGCCGGAACCCCTCCATCACGTCGTCGGCGGAGACTTCGCAGCGCAGATGCAGGAAGTGATCGGCGCGCAGGCGGCCTGCAAGGACCGCCCCGTCCAGGGTCTGCGCCAGCCCGGCGATATCCCCGGCGTCGGACTTGGTGTTTTCGTCAGAGCCGACGCGCATGGCGTCGAAGACGGTGGTGATGCCCGCCGTGGCAACCTGCGCGTCATGGGCCTGAATGGCCGCCATCGGGTTCCAGACGACCCCGGAGCGGGGATGATAGTGGTTCTCGATCTGGTCGGTGTGAAGTTCGACAAGGCCAGGCAAGAGATAATCGCCGCCGCAATCTTCACCGCCCGATCTGTCGCCTTCGTCGAAGGCTGCGATGCGCCCCTCCGCCATGTCCAGATGACCGGTGAGGATCGTATCGGGCAGGACGATGCGGGCATTGGTCAGGATCGCTTCGGGGACCATGCGGGAAAGCTCTAAGTGGATTGGGAGAGGACGGGCTTCCAGAACTCGTGAGTATCAGAGCCCATCGTTTTGCGGGAAAAGAAAAAGCCCGCGCCATGACCGGCCGCGGGCTTGTCGTTCACAGGGTGAACGTGTGTCTCGTATGCGGCGTCAACGCACGCGGCGACGCTCGGTCACCGTCTGAAAGGCCAGCTTGGCGTGAAACGCGCAATAAGGCGTGCCTTCGCCGGAATTGTCGCCGCAGAAATGGAAGTCCGGCGAGAGCGGATCGCCCACCGGCCATTTGCAGGTCCGTTCGGTCAGCTGCACCAGGGAAAGACGGCGCACCATCGGTACGACTTCGCCGGACGGCCGTTCCACCGCGTCGGGCTCTTCGTTCAGGTCGGGCTCGATTTCCACCTTGAGCGCCGTGGCTCCCATCGTTCGCGCAACTGGCCGGGCCTGCTGCGCGGCTTGCGCCGGCATGGCCTGAGGCGCAACCACTCGTGGCGCGGCCACGATCTGCTCTTCGGCCACAGCGGCGACTGCCACGGGCTCGGCCTCGACCGGGCCGGACCCCTTGGCACGGGACTCCAGTTTCAGGCGATGCACCTTGCCTATGACGGCATTGCGGCTGACGCCGCCCAAGCGCTCGGCGATCTGGCTTGCGCTGTGACCTTCGGACCAGAGCTGCTTCAGCATCTCGACGCGTTCGTCGGTCCAACCCATGGATTTGCTCCTTCAAGGGAGCGGCCGGAATCCCTTCATCATCCGTATAAGCTGTTATACGGAGTGAGGCACAATATATGGTGTGAAACTAGGTCCGCCGCTCGAATTCTAGTGTCTGTTTGCCAATTTACCGTATCGCTGGACTCGCTGGCAAGAGTCCGAAGGCCAGACGTGACACCCCGTTTAAGGGTTTTCCCCAGCCGAATGTTCCGAAGAATCGGGTTACGGGCTTCCCAGCCGGCGAATTCCCGTCAGTACGCCCTCGCACAGCGGCAGACGGCATGCTATATGGGTTTTGCGAAGCGACCGAAAGACCTGAAAGCCTGCCCTGCGGCAGGCTTTGACGTTTTCGGGGCTTCATTCATCCTGAAAAGGCCCGTGACCAAGAGTTGGCCATCCGATGTCCGACATGCAAGATCATCATTCGCCACTTTTTGAGACTTATGCTCGCGCGCCGCTCGCATTCGAGCGCGGCGAGGGCGTGTGGATCGAGACCACGGACGGGCGACGCTTTCTCGACTTTTCCGGCGGAATTGCGGTCAATCTCCTGGGCCACGCCCATCCGCGCCTCGTCGAGGCGCTGAAGAGTCAGGCGGAAAAGCTCTGGCATACGTCGAACCTGTTCGAGATTCCGGGCCAACGGCGGCTGGCGGAGCGGCTGGTCGCGGCCACCTTCGCCGACCGGGCCTTCTTCACCAATTCGGGCGCCGAGGCGCTCGAATGCGCCATCAAGACGGCCCGGCGCTATCACTACGTCAACGGTGCGCCGGAGCGGTTCCGCATTCTCACCTTCGAAGGTGCCTTTCATGGCCGCACGCTCGCGACGATCGCGGCGGGTGGCCAGGCGAAGTATCTGGAAGGCTTCGGTCCGAAGGTCGAAGGTTTCGATCAGCTTCCTTTCGGCGATCACGACGCATTGCGCGAAGCCGCTGCGCGGCCGGACGTAGCGGCGATCCTGATCGAGCCGATCCAGGGCGAGGGCGGCATCCGCTCGGTGCCTCCGCAATGTCTCGTGGGTCTGCGCGAGCTTTGCGACGAGCACGGCATTCTCCTGATCTACGACGAGGTGCAGACAGGCGTCGGGCGGACCGGACGTTTTTATGCCTATGAGCATTCCGGCGCTGCACCCGACATCATGGCCTCCGCCAAGGGGATCGGCGGTGGCTTTCCCATGGGCGTGTGTCTCGCGACCGCCGAGGCGGCACGCGGCATGACGCCGGGGACCCATGGCACCACCTATGGCGGCAACCCGCTGGCCATGGCCGTGGGCAATGCGGTGCTTGACGTGGTGCTGGAAGACGGCTTCCTGGAGGAGGTGCGGCGCAAGGCGCTGTTCTTCAAGCAGTCGCTGGCTTCGCTCATCGATCGCTATCCCGACGTCATCGAGGCGATCCGCGGTGAGGGCCTTCTGATCGGACTGAAGATGAAGGTGCCGAATACCGATATGATCGCAGCCCTGAGGACGGAAGGCATGCTCGCGGCGCCGGCCGGGGACAATGTCGTCAGGCTTCTGCCGCCTCTGACGATCACCGAAGAGGAGATCCGCGCCGGAATGGAGCGGATCGAGAACGCAGCGGCGAGCCTTTCTCCCGTGACACGGCGGGCGAGCGCGTGAGACCCGTGAGCGTGAAGACCCCGTGAGCGTGAAGACAATGAGTACGAAGAGCGATATGCCACGGCATTTCCTGGATATTTCCGCGGTCACCCGCGACGATCTGAGACTGATCATCGACGATGCCGCCCGCCGCAAGGCGCTGATGCCGGCCGGTGACAAGCCGCTCGCCGGCAAGATGCTGGCGATGATCTTCGACAAGCCGTCGACGCGCACGCGCGTTTCCTTCGACGTCGCCATGCGCCAGCTCGGGGGCGAGACGCTGTTTCTCTCCGGCGCCGAAATGCAGCTCGGCCGCTCGGAAACGATAGCCGATACCGCCCGCGTCCTGTCGCGCTATGTGGACGCGATCATGATCCGCACCACGTCCCATGACCGGCTCATCGAGATGGCGGAGAACGCGACCGTGCCGGTGATCAACGGGCTGACGGACGACACCCATCCCTGCCAGATCATGGCCGATCTGATGACCTTCGAAGAGAAGCGCGGACCCCTGAAGGGCAAGGTGTTCGCCTGGTCCGGCGACGGCAACAACGTGCTCGCCTCCTTCGCCGAAGCCTCGGCCCGCTTCGAGTTCGAGCTTCGGATCGCAACGCCGCAGGGCTCCGACCTCGACGGCCGCTTCATCGACTGGGCAAGGGGCGAGGGCGCGTCGATCGTGACCACCACCGATCCGGTCGCGGCCGTGACCGGCGCCGACTGCGTCGTCACCGACACCTGGGTTTCCATGGGCCGCGAGGAGCAGGCCCGCGGACACAACGTCTTCATGCCCTATCAGGTCAATGAGAGCCTGATGGCCCATGCCAAGCCCGAGGCCCTGTTCATGCATTGTCTTCCCGCCCATCGCGGCGAGGAGGTGACGGACGGGGTGATCGACGGGGCGCAGTCGGTGGTCTTCGACGAAGCCGAGAACCGCCTGCATGCGCAGAAGTCGATCCTCGCCTGGTGCTTCGGGGAGGCAGCGCGGAGCCCGGTCCATGGCTGAGAACGAACGCGTCCTGACGGATGCCGATTTCGCCGGTGACGACGCCGTCGTGCCCTTCGCGGTGGAGGCGCTGGATGCACGCGGCCGCGGCGTTCAGCTCGGGCCGATGCTCAACCA
Organism: Jiella marina; assembly: GCF_024359545.1. GTDB lineage: Bacteria > Pseudomonadota > Alphaproteobacteria > Rhizobiales > Rhizobiaceae > Jiella. Next base: position 943 of record NZ_JAKQZG010000020.1, on the reverse strand, counting down.
GATCCTCGCCCGCCACGATTATCCCGAACCCGTCTCGCGTCTTCTCTCGGAGATGATCGTGCTGACGGTGCTGCTCGGCACGTCGCTGAAATTCGAGGGCAAGTTCATCGCCCAGACCCAGACCGACGGCGCGGTGGACCTTCTCGTGGTCGATTTTTCCACCCCGTCGAGCGTCAGGGCCTATGCGCGCTTCGACGAAGAGAAGCTGGCAGCCGCCGAAAGTGTCGGCGCGACGAGCCCGGAGGCGTTGCTCGGCAACGGCATTCTGGCGCTGACCGTCGATCAGGGCGCGCATACGCAGCGCTATCAGGGCATTGTGGAGCTCGCCGGCGAGAGCATGGAGGCGGTGGCCGAGAGCTATTTCCGCCAGTCCGAACAGATCCCCACCACGGTCAAGCTGGCGGTGGCCAAGCACATCCGCCGGGGCGATCAGGGCTTCGTCGAGACCTGGCGGGCCGGCGGCGTGATCGCGCAGTTCCTGCCGGATTCGCCCGAGCGTATGCGCATGCCGGATCTGCCGGGCGGCGATCTTCCAGAGGGCGTCGAAGACGACGAGGCGCTCGGTCTCGAGGACGAGATGGACGACGCCTGGTTCGAAGTCCGGGCGCTGGTCGATACGGTGGATGCTTCGGAACTGACCGACCCGGAAGTCGGCATCGAGCGCCTGCTTTTCCGGCTTTTCCACGAGCGCGGCGTGCGGGTGTTTCCGTCCGACCGGGTGCTCGACGATTGTTCCTGCTCGCGCGAGCGGATCAGTGGTGTCCTGTCGAGCTTCTCGGACGAGGAGATCACCGAGAGCATCGAGGACGGACGGATCAAGGTCACCTGCGAATTCTGCGGGACCGAATACACCTTCGATCCGGGCGAGTTCGAGACGGACGAAGGTTCGTCGCACTCGTAACTGGCGCCGTTGGCCGGCTGGGGGGCGCTTGTCCCTCGGCGC
>NZ_JAKQZG010000002.1 GCF_024359545.1 Jiella marina | reverse complement strand
GATCCCCGACCCTGCGGGTCGAGGATGACGAAGCGGATCGGAAGCGGTCCTCCAAAATCCGCGTCACCCCTGTTCAAGCTTCGCCAGAATCGCCGAAAAGTCCTTCCCCTCGCCGCCGCCGTCGACGAAGGCCTTGTAAATGTCGCGGGCGTGGCGGCCGAGTTCGGTGGCGGCGCCGTTCTTTTCGGCGGCCGTCTGGGAAAGGTCGAGATCCTTCAGCATCAGTTCGGCGGCGAATCCCGGCTTGTAGTCATGGTCGGAGGGGCTATCCGGACCGACCCCCGGAGCCGGGCAATAGGTGTTGAGCGACCAGCAGGAGCCCGACGAGGTGGAGGCGACGTCGAACATCGCCTGGCGGGTGAGCCCGATCCGGTCGGCGAGGTGAAACGCCTCGCAGACGCCGATCATCGAGATGCCGAGGATCATGTTGTTGCAGATCTTCGCCGCCTGACCATTGCCGGCCGCGCCGCAATGGACCGCCTTCCGGCCCATGATCTCGAACAGCGGCTTGCCCTTGGCGAAGGCCGCGTCGCTGCCGCCGACCATGAAGGTCAGCGTTCCTGCCGCGGCGCCGCCGGTTCCGCCTGAGACCGGCGCATCGAGGGAGAGAAGCCCCGGTTCGGCGGCCATGTCGTGCACCGCACGGGCGCTTTCGATATCGATGGTCGAGCAATCGATGATCAGCGTCTCGGGATCAGCCGCCCGGATGATCGCTTCATGCACACGACGCACGATCTGGCCGTTGGGAAGCATGGTGATCACCACTTCCTGACCCCGAACCGCATCCTCCATCGCGGCGGCCTTCGCCACACCCTCGACCGAGATATCCGCCGTGTCGTAGCCCGTGACTTCATGGCCGGCCGCCGCCAGGTTTTTCGCCATCGGCGCGCCCATATTGCCGAGCCCGATGAATCCGATCTTCATGATGCTTCCTCCCGTCATTTTTCGTCGAAGCGCAATTCGTCGTCCCCGAGCGGCGCCATGACCGCTTCGACCAATTCGCGCGGCAGATCCTCCTGGCGCGCGACCGGCCATTGCGGGTTCCTGTCCTTGTCGATCACCACGGCGCGGGTGCCCTCGACGAAATCCCCATGGGACTGGCTGCGATAGGTATAGCGGTATTCGTGCGTCAATGCCGTTTCGATGGTCGGATTATCCCGCACCGATCGAACGAGCGCGAGGGTGACGGCGACGGACAAGGGCGAGCCGCGCCGGATCGCCTTGGCGGTCTCAGCGGCGAACTCTGTTTCCTCGGATTCCAGCGCCGTCAGGATCACGACGGCATCCTCGCCGGCGAACAGACGGTCGATGTCCTCACGACGGGCTTCGAGCTTGCCGGGCTCCGGCGGCGTGGCGAAGCCGTCGACAACGCCCGGATCTCCGGTCTCCTCCAGCCGCGCGGTAAGTTCGGGAAGGCGCTCGGCCGGCACATGGACGTCGGCAAAGCCGGCGAGGATCGCATCGGCCGCCTTCATGCGAAAGCCGGTGAGGCCGAGATATTCGCCGAGCCGGCCCGGGGCGGTCGCGAGAAGCCGCGTCGCGCCCACATCCGGGATGAGCCCGATGCCGCATTCGGGCATCGCCACCATCGACCGCTCGGTCACGATCCTCACATCGCCATGGGCCGACAGGCCGACGCCGCCGCCCATGACGATCCCGTCCATCAGCGCGACATAGGGCTTGGGATAGCGCGCGATCATCCGGTTGAGGCGATATTCCTCGGCCCAGAATTCCCGGCCCGGCGCGAAACGCCCGGCCTTGCCCTCGTGATAGAGCGCCGCAATATCGCCGCCGGCGCAGAACGCCTTCTCGCCCGCCGCGTCGATGATCACCAGCGCGACGTCGTCGTCATCGCGCCAACGCGTCAGGGCCGCCTCGATCGCCCGGACCATGTCGAGATCGAGCGCGTTCAGCGCCTTCGGCCGGTTGAGCGTGATGCGTCCGGCGCGGCCACTCTGGCGGATGATGACGCTTTCGGTTTCTGCCAAGTCAGGCCTCCCTGCAATGCTGCCCCAAGATGTCGCCTCCCTCACGCTTGTCCATGGACCGGCGTGACGGCCCGGACTGCGATATGCCACAAGACGATCGCCCGTTCGGGAAAAAGAGCCAAGGGACGCGCGACGTGACGAGCCGAGACGACAGCCGAGCCCAGATCCTCGATCCGGCACGGGCCCGGCGTTTCATCGAGCGCAACACGACCCTCATGGCGCCACCGCTGGTGCCAGAGATCCGCCTGCGGCTCGCCTCGGAAGCCCACGACATCTGGCTGAAGACCGAGGAGGAACTTGAGGCGCTCGGTCTGCCGCCCCCCTTCTGGGCCTTCGCCTGGGCCGGCGGACAGGCGTTGGCCCGTTTCATCCTCGATCACCGCGAATGGGTCGAAAAGCGCCGCGTGGTCGACTTCGCCTCCGGCTCCGGCCTCGTCGCCCTGGCCGCGGCCCTTGGCGGCGCGAGCGAGGTCACGGCGGTGGACATCGACCGCTTTGCCAGCACCGCCTTCGCGCTCAATCGACCGCTCAATCCCGGCGCCGCTGCGACGATCGCCTTCTGCACCGAAGACATCGTCGGACAGGAGATTTCGGCCGACGTGCTTCTGGTCGGCGACGTCTTCTACGACCGCGAGATGGCGGCGGCGATCACGCCCTGGTTCGAGGCTCTTGCGGCGAAGGGGGTCGTCGTCCTCGTCGGCGATCCTGGCCGCTCCTACCTGCCCCGCGACCGGCTCTCCCACCTCGCCACCTACGGCGTGCCGGGTAGCCGGGCGCTGGAGGATCAGGAGATCAAGCGGACCCGCGTCTGGCGCTGGCATGCCGAGCCCTGATCAGCCGGGGATTCCTGCCTGCTTGACTTGGTTGACCAATCTCCAGCCATGACGCAAGATCGCGCAAGAGGCCGGCAAGGGGGCGTGAAACTGGTGTCGATTGCGACCCTCGACTACTTCGCGATCCTGACGGCGACCGTCATCTCGATGATCGTGGGCACGATCTGGTACACGGCGCTCGGCCGGTTCTGGCTGCGGGCGGTCGGCTTGGCGGAGGATCAGGCCAGACAGCGCGCTTCGGACATTGTCATCGCGTTTCTCGCAGAATTCATCATGGCGACGATCTTCGCGGTGCTTCTGGCGCACTTCGACGGCTACACCCTCCTGGACGCGATCACCGCCGCCCTCTTCCTCTGGCTGGGCTTCGTCATGACCACGGTGATCGTGAACGCGCGCTTCCAGGGACGAAGCTGGGATCTGCCGCTGATCGACGGCGGCCACTGGCTCTTGGTCCTGCTCGCCCAGGGCGCCGTCTTCGGAGCCTTCCGTTAGGGCCAATGCGTGTTACAGGACGGCCCGGCCTTCTGCCCGAACGGGACGACAGGGCCGCTTGCCCTATTTCGTTCTGATCAAACCGCCTGACCCACCTTCTGGTCACGCGGCGTATGCGCAATCGCGCATTGATTTTGGTTCCAGCAGGGGTCGCGTGGAGGGCCTGCGATCGCGGGGAACGGCTTGAATGCCGAGGGTTGCGGTTTTCTTGCCGCATTTCGGCAGGAAGGAATTGCGACCGGCTCCTCTTATCGTATACATTGTTTGAAATGAGAGGCGGCCCCGGATGAACAGAAGCGGGCCGGGAGATGCAATGACCGACAAGACTGCGCCGACGGTCCCCCTGCGCTCGCGCGCATGGTTCGACAATCCGTCCAATCCCGACATGACGGCGCTCTATCTGGAGCGCTACCTGAATTTCGGCCTGAGTCAGGACGAGCTGCAATCCGGCAAGCCAATCATCGGCATCGCCCAGACCGGATCGGACCTGTCGCCCTGCAACCGGCATCACCTCGAACTTGCCAAGCGCCTACGCGAAGGCATTCGCGAGGCCGGAGGCGTCGCCATCGAGTTCCCGGTCCATCCGATCCAGGAAACCGGCAAGCGACCGACCGCCGCGCTCGACCGCAATCTCGCCTATCTCGGCCTTGTCGAGGTGCTCTACGGCTATCCCCTCGACGGCGTGGTGCTGACCATCGGCTGCGACAAGACCACGCCCGCCTGCCTGATGGCGGCGGCGACGGTGAACATTCCGGCGATCGCGCTCTCCGTCGGTCCGATGCTGAACGGCTGGTTCCGTGGCGAGCGCACCGGTTCGGGCACCATCGTCTGGAAAGCCCGCGAACTGATGGCCGCCGGCGAGATCGACTATCCGGGCTTCGTCAAGCTCGTGGCCTCCTCCGCCCCATCGACCGGCTATTGCAACACCATGGGCACGGCGACGACGATGAACTCGCTCGCCGAGGCGCTGGGCATGCAGCTGCCGGGCTCGGCGGCGATCCCTGCGCCCTATCGCGACCGCCAGGAGATGGCCTATCTCTCCGGAAAGCGCATCGTCGACATGGTGCGCGAGGACCTCAAACCCTCCGACATCATGACCCGCGACGCCTTCATCAATGCGATCCGGGTGAATTCGGCGATCGGCGGCTCCACCAACGCGCCGATCCATCTGAACGCACTCGCCCGCCATGTGGGCGTGGAGCTTTCGATCGACGACTGGCAGGACTATGGCGAGGACATTCCGCTCCTCGTCAATCTGCAGCCGGCCGGCGAATATCTCGGCGAGGATTATTACCACGCTGGCGGCGTGCCGGCCGTGGTCGGCCAGTTGATCGAGAAGGGCCTGATCAACGAGAATGCCATCACTGCCAACGGCAAGACGATCGGCGAAAATTGCCGCGGCGCCGTGATCGAGGACGAGAACGTCATCCGCCCCTACGACAACCCGCTGAAGGCCCGCGCCGGCTTCCGCGTCCTCAAGGGCAATCTGTTCTCCTCGGCGATCATGAAGCTGTCGGTGGTCTCGCCCGGGTTCCGGAAACAGTATCTCGAAAACCCCGAAGACCCGATGGCCTTCGAGGGCAAGGCGATCGTCTTCGACGGGCCGGAGGACTATCACCACCGCATCGACGATCCGGCACTCGAGATCGACGAGAACTCGATCCTATTCATGCGCGGTGCCGGGCCGATCGGCTATCCGGGCGGCGCGGAAGTCGTGAACATGCGAGCGCCCGACTACCTCATCAAACGCGGCATCACCGAGCTTCCCTGCATCGGTGACGGTCGGCAGTCCGGGACCTCCGGCTCGCCATCAATTCTCAACGCCTCGCCGGAAGCGGCGGCCGGAGGCGGCCTCGCCCTGCTTCAGACCGGCGACCGGGTGAGGATCGATCTCGGCCGCGGCACGGCGGACATAATGATTTCCGACGAGGAGCTTCAGGCCCGCGCCAAGGCGCTGGCGGATGCCGGCGGCTATGCCTTCCCGCCGCATCAGACGCCCTGGCAGGAAATCCAGCGCGGAATCGTGTCGCAATTCGAGACCGGCATGGTGCTGAAGCCCGCCGTCGCCTATCAGCGCCTCGCCCAGGGCGGTGCGAATGGCGACATGCCGAAGGTGCCGCGCGACAACCATTGACCGCTGCGGTGCAAAGAGCCGCACGGGGGAAGACAACAAAAGAAAGCGAACCAGAATGACCAAACGCCTGGAAGGCAAGATCGCCGTCTGCACCGCCGCCGGTCAGGGCATCGGCCGGGCCGTGGCGGAAGCTTTCGTCGCCGAGGGGGCCACGGTTTACGCCAGCGACCTCGACGCCCAGAAGCTCACCGGGCTCGACCATGCCGGAAATGCCCATCTGGCGAGCCTCGACGTGACCGATTCGGACGCCGTGTCCACCTATCTCGCCGGGATCGAGACGCCGGACATCCTGTTCAACTGCGCCGGCTACGTCCATCACGGCACAGTGCTCGACTGCGACGAGCAGGCCTGGGATTTCTCTTTCGACCTCAACGTCAAGGCGATGCACCGGATGATCTCGGGGCTCCTGCCGCGCATGCTGGAAGAGGGCGGCGGGTCGATCATCAACATGTCTTCGGCCGCCTCCTCCATCAAGGCGGCACCCAATCGCTACGTCTACATGGCGTCCAAGGCTGCCGTGGTGGGCCTCACCCGCTCGATCGCCATCGACTTCATCAAGCAGGGCATCCGGTGTAACGCCATCTGCCCCGGCACGATCGAATCGCCCTCGCTCGACGGCCGCATCGCCGAACTCGGCAAGTCCGTCGGCGGCACGGAAAAGGCCCGCGCCATGTTCATCGAGCGCCAGCCCATGGGCCGGCTCGGCCGCGCGGCCGAAATCGCCGCGCTGGCGGTCTATCTCGCCTCGGACGACAGCGCCTTCACGACCGGCACGACGCAGTTGATCGATGGGGGCTGGTCGTTGTGACTGGAAGCCGGGGGCCGGAAAACAACGTTTTTCGGGGGAAACTGGCCCACGCAACGCAAGTCGTCCACGCGGCAGCAACGTCATCCTCGGGCTTGTCCCGGGGATCTACTGCCAGCGTCACGATAAATCGCTTCAGGGCCGTCATGGAGTCCGGGAAAGGTTCTGAATTCCAAAGGCAATAGACCCTCGGGACAGACCCGAGGGTGACGCCGGCGAGAGTTTGAACGCTGATGCAAATCGCCGAACGAAGACGGCATTGGTCGTCTTGGCCTGGCACCTGCCAGCGGTGCACAAGAGGAGGAAAACACAATGCGGATCCTGATCCTCGGAGCGGCGGGCATGGTCGGGCGGCGGCTGATCGATCGCCTCGTCGCCGAACGGCGGATCGCCGGGCAGGACATCGACGTCATCGAAGCCTTCGACGTGGTCGAAGCCGACATCGCTTCGCCCGAGGGCATCACGATCGAGGCGAAGGCGGGCGACATTTCCGACCGGTCCGAGATCGAGGCGCTGGTCGCCAAGCGGCCGGACATCATCTTCCATCTCGCTGCCATCGTTTCGGGCGAGGCCGAGGCCGATTTCGAGAAGGGCTACCGGATCAATCTGGACGGCATGTCCCATCTCCTCGAGGCGATCCGTCACGAGGGCGACGTCTATCGGCCGCGTCTCGTCTTCACCTCCTCGATCGCGGTATTCGGCGCCCCCTTCGAGGAGCCGATCGGCGACACCTTCCTCTCCGCTCCGCTGACCAGCTACGGGACCCAGAAGGCGATCTGCGAACTCCTCCTCAACGACTACAGCCGCAAGGGTTATGTCGACGGGGTCGGCATCCGCCTGCCAACCATCGTGGTGCGGCCCGGCAAGCCGAACAAGGCGGCGTCGAGCTTCTTTTCGGGAATCATCCGTGAGCCGCTCGCCGGTCAGGAAGCCATCCTGCCGGTGGCCGACGACGTCCGCCACTGGGTGGCGAGCCCGGCTGCGGCAGTCGGTTTCCTGATGCATGCCGCCCTCATGGACACGGAGCGTCTCGGGGCGCGGCGCTGCCTCACCATGCCCGGCCTGTCGGTGACCATTGCCGAAATGATCGAGGCGTTGCGCGTGGTAGCGGGAGACGAGGTTGCCGGCCGAATCCGCCGGGAACCGGACGCGGTGATCGAGAAGATCGTCGCCGGCTGGCCCCGCAACTTCGATGCCAGCCGGGCAGAGGAGATGGGCTTTTCCGCCGATGCCGACTTCGCCGACATCATCCGCGCCCACATGGCCGACGAGGCGGCGAAAACGCAAGGAAGTCCGCGCTGATCTTCGCTGACAAAGGGTGTGCCGAGACACCCCCCCTCTGTCACTTCGTGACATCTTCCCCGCAAGGGGGAAAGTGGAGGAAGCGTTTATGAAGGCCTTTCTCCCCCCTTGCGGGGGAGATGCCGGCAGGCAGAGGGGGTAACACGACGGATGAAAGATCAAAGGGAGAACCACCCATGAGCGACCACCCCCATATCGGCTTCATCGGGGCCGGGCTGATGGGCCACGGCATGGCGAAGAATTTGGTGGAAGCCGGTTATCCGCTGACCGTCATGGCCCATCGCAATCGCGAGCCGATCGAGGATCTGATCGACCGCGGGGCGAAGGAAGCTGCCGACGCGGGGGCCATCGGCGGCGCCTGCGAGGTCGTGTTCCTCTGCCTGCCGGGCAGCCCCGAGGTCGAGGCGACGGTCGACGCGATCCTTTCGGCCAAGGGGCCGGTGAAGACGATCATCGACACTTCCACCGCCAATCCGGTGTCGACCCGCGCGCTTGCCGCGCGCTGCAACGAAGCCGGTATTACCCTCGTCGACGCGCCGCTGTCGCGCACGCCCAAGGAGGCGTGGGAAGGCAATCTCGACGTCATGGTCGGGGCGAGCGAAGCGGACTTTTCGAAAGTCCGCCCAATGCTCGACGTCATCGCCGGCAAGGTGGTGCATGTGGGCGAGGTCGGCGCCGGCCACACGATGAAGCTTCTGAACAACTTCATCTCCCTCGGCTATGCGGCGCTCTATTCCGAGGCGTTGGCGATCGGAGGCAAGAACGGCATCACGCCGGAGACCTTCCACGGCGTCATCGGTGGCGGCCGGATGGATTGCGGCTTCTACCAGACCTTCATGAACTACGTGGTCGGCGGCGATCCGAATGCCCACAAATTCGCGCTGAGAAACGCCCACAAGGACATGCGCTACGTGGTCTCGCTCGCCAATGAGAGCGGCATCGCCTCCCATGTCTCGTCGAGCGTCAAGAACAACTACGCCACCGCCGAGGCGCTCGGCCATGGGGACGGTTATCTGCCGACGCTCGCCGACATCATCCGGGAGTTGAACGGAGTGCCCAAGGCATGATCGTCGCAGCACGCTAGAAGCTACCATGTCCGAGATCGACCAAGACCGGGAGAAGATCGAAGCCGGCGTCGCCGAGCCATCCGAGAGGGCGCGGCGCGGCCGGTTGCGCGACGCGCTCGCGACCGGCTCTTCGCGCCCCCGGCCGAGCCGCGAAGGCGTCGGCCGCATGCCGGCGCGAGACCGGGCCTATCACGAGCTGAAATTCCGCATTCTGGAGGGTCGCCTGCCGCCGGGCACCCAGCTTCTGGAGGCCGAGGTCGCCAATCTTCTCGGCCTCAGCCGCACGCCGGTGCGCGAGGCGCTGATCCGGCTGGAGGAAGAAGACCTCGTCCGGGTCCAGCCGCGCCATGGCATCACCGTCAAGTCCCAGTCCCTCGACGATCTGTCCCAGATCTACGACGTCCTTTCGCCGCTCGAGGTCAAGGCGGCGGCGCTGCTGACCCGTCGGGGCCTCAGTTCGGAAGAAGCCCGGCGCCTGTCCGGCCTGCTAGACCAGATGGAGCGCGAGACCGAGCGCGGCGACATCGTGCAATGGTCCGATCTCGACAACATCTTCCACTCCGAAATCGTCGGCCTGTGCGAGAATCGGCGGCTTCAGGCCGCCCTCAGGCTGTGCTGGGACCAGCAGTATCGCGCCCATATGGCGATCGTCCGGCTGAGACCCCGCCCGACCCAGTCCAACCGCGAGCATCGCGCGATCTTTGCGGCGATCCGCGCTGGCGACGAACGTCTGGCGGCACATCTTTACGCCCAGCATCGCGATCGGGCGGACAGGATGGCGCTGTCGCTGCTGCGTCGGCAGGCGGCCGGGTTTTCGGACGGATGAGGCGGTTCACGGCTTTCTTTGCCCGACCGACAGGACAGAAGTGAATGACGTATACATTGATTGCCGCGCGGCGATATGTATGCGAAACGGCTAGGATGATGCGTCATCCGTGCACTGGTCAGCGGTGTCGTCGACGCGCCGGCATGGGAGGGAAGGAATGAATCGAATCGACCTTGAAGGCCGGCGGGCGATCGTCACCGGCGGAGCGCGCGGTATCGGGCTCGCCACGGCGGAACGCATGATCGCAAGCGGAGCCAGCGTCATCCTCTGGGACATGGACGGGGCCGCGATCGAGGAGGCGGTCGCGAAACTCGGCGACAAGGCGAGCGGCGCCGTCGTCGAACTCACCGACGAGACTTCGGTCGACAAGGCGGCGAAGGATGCGACTGCCGGCGGCACGGTGGACATTCTTGTCAACAATGCCGGCATCACGGGCGGCAACGGCAAGACCTGGGAACTCGAGCCGGCGATCTGGCGAAAGACCGTCGAGGTCAATCTGATCGGCCCCTATCTGACCTCCCGCGCCCTTGTTCCCGCGATGAAGTCGGCCGGTTACGGCCGCATCGTCAACGTCGCCTCGATTGCCGGCAAGGAGGGCAATCCGAACGCCTCGCACTATTCGGCGTCCAAGGCAGGACTCATTGGGCTCACCAAGTCCCTCGGCAAGGAACTCGCCGGCTCGGGCGTACTGGTCAACTGCATCACGCCGGCCGCCGCCCGCACCGCCATCTTCGATCAGATGAGCCAGGAACACATCGACTTCATGCTGTCGAAGATCCCGCTCAACCGCTTCGTCGAACCGAAGGAAGTCGCCGCGATGATCGCCTGGCTCTCTTCCGAGGAATGCTCCTTCGCCACCGGCGCCGTGTTCGACATTTCCGGCGGCCGCGCTGTGTATTGAGGCAAGGTCACCGCACCGCCTTCGGCGGGAGGGACCGCAACCCTTCCGCCATCGTCCCATGAGAATCGAAAGGACACCATGAAACTCGTTCGCTACGGCCCTGCGGGGCAGGAAAAGCCCGGCCTGATCGATGCCGACGGAAAGCTGCGCGATCTGACGGGCCAGGTGCCGGACATTGCCGGCGATACCCTGTCGCAGAAGGGGCTCACGGCCCTCAAGGGCATCGACCCCAGCTCGCTGTCCGTGGTCGAAGGCACACCGCGCTTCGGCCCCTGCGTCGGCGGCATCTCGAAGATCATCTGCATCGGCCTCAACTACTCCGACCATGCAGCCGAGACCGGCGCCCAGCCGCCATCGGAGCCGATCATCTTCACCAAGCAGATCAACGCGCTGTGCGGTCCGAATGACGACGTGGAACTGCCGCGCGGTTCCGAAGCGCTCGACTGGGAGGTCGAGCTTGCGGTGATCATCGGCTCGCGGACAAAATATGTCAGCGAATCCGAGGCGATGGACTATGTCGCCGGCTTTGCCGTGATGAACGACGTCTCGGAGCGGAACTTCCAGACCAAGCGTCAGGGCCAGTGGACCAAGGGCAAGAGCCACGACACCTTCGGCCCGCTCGGCCCCTGGCTCGTCACCAAGGACGAGGTGGCCGACGTGCACGACCTCGACATGTGGCTGGACGTCAATGGCGAGCGGCGCCAGACCGGCACCACTTCGACCATGATCTTCAACGTGCCCCACCTCGTCTCCTATCTCAGCCAGTTCATGACGCTGATGCCGGGCGACGTGATCACCACCGGGACCCCTCCGGGCGTCGGCATGGGCATGAAGCCGCCGCAATATCTGAAGGTCGGCGACGTAATGACCCTCGGCATTGCGGGTCTCGGCGAGCAGAAGCAGACGGTCGTCGCCGCCTGAGGCGCGATTGCATTGACCCTTCAGCCCCGGCTTTCGAAGCCGGCGGCTGAATGGCTCGCAGCCGGTCGATCGCGACCGGCGATGTGCAGACCTGGCGTGGGGTTACGAGGCGAGCGGCGACACGCTCGCGAATCCCGTTTTCTGCAAATGGGATAATCGGTTACGTATACGTTGACAGCAAAGCCGCATGCCCGGATAGTGGGGTCTCGTGACATGCGGAAGACAAGGGGCGCGACTGGGAGGAAGCGCCCCGGAATGCCGGCACCCGCGCTTCATGAACGCGGAGCGCGAGATCCGTCAGACGAGCCTGCCGGTGCGGCGAGCGCCACCGGTCCGCATTTCGGAAAGCCCGGCCTCCGCCGGGAGAATTCATCGGGAGGAAATGATGCTGAGACGAACCCTACTCGCAACGACCATTGCCGCCGCTGCGAGCCTCGCCGTCACCGGCGTGGCGAGCGCGCAGGAAGACTATCCGAGCCGTCCGATCCAGATGATCGTGCCCTGGGGCGCGGGCGGCGGCACCGACGCCGTCGGACGTATCATCGCCTCCATCCTGCAGGAGGAACTCGGGGTCCCGGTCAATGTCGTCAACCGCACGGGCGGTTCCGGCGTCGTCGGCCACAGCGCGATCGCCAATGCCGAGCCGGACGGCTACACGATCGGCATCATGACGATCGAGATCGACATGATGCACTGGCAGGGCCTGACCGAGCTCACCTATGAGGATTTCGACATTCTGGCCCTGGTCAATGCCGATCCGGGCGGCGTGATGGTCTCGGCCGATTCCGAATACGAAACGGTCCAGGGGCTTCTCGACGCTATCAAGGCCGAGCCCAAGGGCACGTTCAAGGCGTCCGGCACCGGCCAGGGCGGCATCTGGCATCTGGGCCTCGCCGGCTGGCTGCTTTCGGAAGGGCTGGAGCCCGATTACGTGACCTTCGTGCCGAGCCAGGGTGCAGCCCCCGGCATTACCGACATGGTGGCCGGCGGTGTCGACATCGTGCCGTCCTCGCTCGCGGAAGGCCGCTCGATGATCGAGGCCGGCCGCGTGCGCCCGCTCGCCTCCATGTCGGCGGAGCGCCAGGACCTGTTCCCGGACGTGCCGACGCTGAAGGAAGGCACAGGTTCGGACTGGACGCTCGCCGTCTGGCGCGCCGTCGCCGCCCCGGATGGCCTGCCGGAAGAGGTCGAGCAGAAGCTGATCTCGGCGATCGAGACTGCCTATAACTCCGACGAGTATCAGTCCTTCATGAAGGATCGGGGCTTTGGCGTGCGCTGGGCGGCCGGTGACGAGGCGACGAAGATCGTCGCCGAGGACGACGCCTCCCTCGGCGAGGTCATGAACAAGGCCGGCCTCGCACAGTAGGTGAATTTGCTACTTCGCCCTTCGATGTTCCAACATCGGAGGGCGAGCCGACGATCCAACACTCCATACCGGTGAAGATCTTGAAATTTGGGTTCTCGCCTCGTCGGCACCAGACGACCAAGGTCGTATCGATGGCGTTAATATTGCCCATCACAGCAATTGCGCTTGGTGCATGCCACAACGAGCCAGTCAATGGCCTTTGCTTTATCTCTCAATCTCTCGATGAGCAACAACGCAAACAAATCACAACAAAAATAGATGATTCAGATGGGACTGCGGCCAGTCGCAGGGAAATAATCGAGGAACTGGCTTCTACTTGCATGTCTTACTTCTTATTTACTCATGTTCGGAATTGCATTCAGACCGAAAATGACTTGGATATATGCAAAAAATGGATCATATGATGCATTTTTTTAGATCAAAATAAATTGAGAGAAACCAATATCCAATTCTGCCCCATGAGATAGCAAGAGAAACATGAAGTTCAACGATCTTCTTCTCGGCATCATCGTGCTCGTCGGCGGGATCGCCATCTATGTCTCGGCGATCCCCTTCACCGACATTCCCGGCCAGTCCTATGGCGCTGGCACGATGCCCAGGGCGGTGAGCTTCGTGACCATGGGCCTCGGCCTTTTCCTGATCGGCTCCAGCGTCGTGAAGGGCGCGCGGATCCCCCGGCTCGAATGGGCCGACTGGGTCGGACCAAAGGCCGGCATGGCGCTTCTCGTCGCGATCGGCCTCGTCATCTTCTACATCGTGCTTTCGCCGGTGATCGGCTTCGTGCCGTCCGCCTTCGTGGTCATGGCCGCGCTGATGATAACGCTCAGGACCAATCCCCTTCTGGCAGTCGCGGTCTCCGTCGCCGCCTGCGTCGTCATCCAGCAGTCCTTCGGGCGGCTGCTCCTCGTCCCGCTGCCGCGCAGCGACATGCTCGGCTTTCTCTGGTAGCGTTCGGTCATGGGTGTTCTTTCCGAGGCGTTCGCGCTCGTCTTCCAGCCCTATGTGCTTCTGGTCATTCTCGGCTCGGCCGCCTTCGGCATGTTCGTCGGCGCGATCCCGGGCCTCACGGCCACCATGGCGACGGCGCTTCTCGTTCCCGTGACCTTCTTCATGGACCCGGTGCCGGCGATCGCCGCGATCGTGACCGCCACGGCCATGGCGATCTTCGCCGGCGACATTCCCGGCACGCTCCTGCGCATGCCCGGCACGCCGGCGAGCGCGGCCTATGTCGAAGACGCCTATCGCATGACGCGAAAGGGCCTCGCGGAGGAGGCGCTCGGCGCGGCCTTGGTGTTTTCGGCGATCGGCGGCATTTTCGGCACCATCGTCCTGATCACGGCCTCGCCGGTCCTCGCGGATATCGCGCTCCGCTTCTCGTCCTTCGAATATTTCTGGCTGGTCGTCCTGGGGCTTTCCTGCGCGATCTTCGTCTCGCCGGGCGCCGTCTCCCGCGGCCTGATTTCCCTCGTCATCGGGCTCTTCGCCGCAACCATCGGCATCGACAATCCGGCCGGCCAGCCCCGCTACACCTTCGGCAATGTCGAACTTCTGGCGGGCGTCCAGTTCATTCCCGCCATGATCGGCCTCTTCGCCGTGTCGGAAGTGTTCCGGGCGGTGGTCTCCGGGGCCGATCGCCCGGCTGTCGAAAAGGTCGGCAAGAGCGGGATCTTCCGGAAGCAATGGACCAATCTGCGCCGTTACCCGGCCCAAGTGATGCGCGGCAGCGTTCTCGGCACGGCGATCGGGGCGCTTCCCGGCGCCGGTGCCGACATCGCGGCCTGGATCTCCTATGCCGTCTCGAAGAAGTTCTCCAAACAGAAGGAGAAATTCGGCACCGGCCATGTGGAAGGCCTGGTCGAGGCGGGTTCCTCGAACAATGGCGCGGTCAGCGGTGCCTGGATTCCGGCGCTGGTCTTCGGCATTCCCGGCGATTCGATCACCGCGATCGTCATCGGCGTCCTCTATGTGAAGGGCCTCAATCCCGGCCCGACCATCTTCATCAACCAGCCGGAGCTGATCTACGCCGTCTTCGTCGTCTTCTTCCTCGCCAACATCATCATGCTGCCGTTCGGCTGGGTGGCCATCAAGACGGCGCGCACAATCCTGTCGATTCCAAGCCGTGTCCTGATGCCGATGATCCTGATGTTCTGCATCGTCGGCTCCTTCGCCATCAACAATTCCCCCTTCGGCATCGTCCTGATGCTGATCTTCGGCGTCATCGGCTTTCTGATGGAGGAGAACGATATTCCTATCGCACCGGCGATCCTCGGCCTCGTCCTGGGACCGATGCTGGAGCAGAATTTCGTGACCTCGATGATCAAGTCCGACGGCAGCTTCCTCGCCTTCTTCGAACGGCCGATCGCGGCGGGCCTCGGCTTCTTCACCATCGCCATCTGGTGTATTCCGCTGGTCATGCTGCTCCTGCGCCGAAATCGCACGACACCGTCGACCGACCCCGCCCGGTAAGGCGAAGACGGGTCTCCCGCCCGCTCACCGGCAACGAGCCGAAATCACGAACTCCGCCACCGAGGATCTTCCCCATGGCCAAGCCCGATCTCCTGCAAGTCTGCCCGTTTTCCAAGCCGGTGACGGCCGCTCTGGACGAGGCTTTCACGCTGCATCGCTATTTCGAGGCGGACGACAAGGCGGCTCTCCTGAAAAAGCTTGCCCCCACCACCCGCTACATCGCCACCGGCGGCCATCACGGCGCCTCGCGCGAGATGATCGAAGCGCTGCCGAATCTGGAGCTCATCTCCTCCTTCGGCGTCGGCTATGATGCGGTGGACGTAACAGCGGCCAAGGAGCACGGCGTGTCCGTCACCAACACGCCGGATGTTCTCAACGACTGCGTCGCCGAAGTGACCCTCGGCCTCATGCTCGCGCTCTGCCACCGGGTTCCCCAGTCGGACGCCTATGTGCGGGCCGGCCGCTGGGAGTCGGAAGGCAATTTCCCGCTGACCGAAGAGTTGACCGGCAAGCGCGCCGGCATTCTCGGCCTCGGCCGGATCGGCAAGACCATCGCCAAGCTCCTTCAGGCCTTCAACATGGAAGTGGTCTATCACGGGCGGCACCGGCAGGAGGACCAGCCCTACCCCTATTATGCCGATCTCGTGGCCATGGCGAAGGATGTCGACTGGCTGGTGGTGATCGCGCCGGGCTCGGCCTCGACGCAAGGGATCGTCAACCGCGCGGTGATGGAGGCGCTGGGAGCCGACGGTCACCTGGTCAACATGGCCCGCGGCTCGCTTGTGGACGAACCCGCAATGATCGAGCTTCTGGAAAAAGGAGCGCTTGGCGGCGCCGCGCTCGACGTCTTCGCCGCCGAGCCGCATGTGCCGGAACGGCTGCGGGGGCTCGAAAACGTGGTGCTATTGCCCCACCAAGGCTCGGCGACCCACAAGACGCGGGCCGCGATGGGTCAGCTGGTCGTGAAGAACCTCAAGGCGCACCTTGCCGGCGAGCCGCTGATCAGCCCAGTGGTTTGACGGGATCTGGACAGGCTCAAGCATCGACCGGCCCCGCCCCGGACGTAAGGGCGGAGGCCTCGATCAGCCTTATCTCTTAGTCTTATCAGGCCGTCGCGCGGCGGGGCTCGTGTTCGTCGCGCTGGCTGTCGCGCTGTTCCATCTTTTCGGCGTTTTCGAGTTCGGCCTCGGCCTCTTCGAGCGACAGGCGCGCGGCATTGATCTGCACCTTCAGGTCCTTGGCGGAATTCTGCAGGTTGTCGCGGCGCAGGCGCGCGGCCTTGGCGAAGGTCGAATAGGCGAAATGGTTGATGTCGGTGATCCCCGACTTTTTTTCCTCGTTGAGGATCTGGGCGTCCAGTTCGGCGGCCATCCGCGAGAAATCTTCCTGCATGAGTTCCAACTGTTCGACCTGCCGGCGCTTCTCGATCACCTTAAAGCGCGTCAGCCGCACCATGTTGTCGCGTTTCATGAAACGTACCCTCAACTCGCGGCTCCGCAGGGGCAAAGCTCGCCTGAACTCAACGCCTGACGGCTTCGGGCAAGGCTGACCAGCTATGCCTTTTAACCGTCTGTTTACGCGCACGGTTAATCATAGGATCGAGGGTTTAAGGCTGGGTAAACCGATCACGGCAGCTTCGCCGCCAAAGCGGAGACGCTGCCGGAAAAGTGGCCGAAGCCCAAAATTCAGTCCGCAGTTGCTGCGGCCTGGGTCCATGATGGACCAGGAGGATTTGTTAACCATTCAGTGCCAGTTTGGGCCAAACTATGACAACAAACGCTATGCCGAATGTCCGGAGTTCGGTTCAGCTGGCTGAGAGGACTTTCTGATGCGCGTTCTTTTGATCGAAGACGACAGCGCGGTCGCCCAGAGCATCGAACTCATGTTGAAGTCGGAAAGCTTCAACGTCTACACGACCGACCTCGGTGAAGAGGGCGTCGACCTCGGCAAGCTCTACGACTACGATCTCATCCTTCTCGATCTCAACCTGCCGGACATGTCCGGCTACGAAGTGCTTAGGACGCTGCGACTGTCCAAGGTCAAGACGCCGATCCTGATTTTGTCCGGCATGGCCGGCATCGAGGACAAGGTCCGCGGTCTCGGCTTCGGCGCCGACGACTACATGACCAAGCCCTTCCACAAGGACGAGCTGGTCGCCCGCATCCACGCCATCGTGCGCCGATCCAAGGGACACGCCCAGTCGGTCATCAACACCGGCGATCTGACCGTCAATCTCGACGCCAAGACCGTCGAAGTGAACGGCCAGCGCGTGCACCTCACCGGCAAGGAATATGCGATGCTCGAGCTGTTGTCGCTCCGCAAGGGCACGACGCTCACCAAGGAGATGTTCCTCAACCATCTCTATGGCGGCATGGACGAGCCGGAACTCAAGATCATCGACGTGTTCATCTGCAAGCTGCGCAAGAAGCTCGCGAGCGCCGCCGACGGCAAGAACTACATCGAGACCGTCTGGGGCCGCGGCTACGTCCTGCGCGAGCCGGAAGAAGTCGCCGCCTGAGACAGACGCCACGGCCCTCGGCCTTCGCGTCGGAGACATTTCTCCGAAACCATGATCCATCGAACGAGGTCGCCCGGCCCTGCCGTGGCGGCCTTTTTCGCGTCCGTTTGCCGAGACTTGAGCTGACATGAGCCTATCGCCCGCCACCGGCGATGCGGGGCCGTCTCAGGCCGCCACCATCGGCGCGTCATCGAGATAGGGTGCCAGGGCCTGCTCGAGGCTTTGCCGATCGAAGGGCTTCAAAACATAGCCGGCGGCGCCGGCGCGGCGGAGCCGGGTCATCAGACCGAGATTGGCCTCGACGATCAGCGCCACCACGCGCATCGGAGAGGATTTGCCCGCCCGCTCGCAGATCTCGCGGATGCGCTCGGTTACCGTCTTGTCGCTGGTGCTCGCGCTGATCAGAAGAAGATCGGGAACACCATTCTCCTCGATCCAGCCCATCGCCTCGTCGGCCGTCTCGACGGTGTCGACCGTCAGCCCGTCCCGCTGGATCAGGCGGAAGGCAACCTTGCGGATGATCGGGGCCTCTTCGACGATCAGGCAGGTCTTCATGGCGTCGGCCTCGCGGGCTGGCATCGCGCGCCCTTCAGGGCGCAGCCGGATGCGGCTCTTCGATGTTGCGGCAGCTTGGCCACAATCGCTATCGAACAGACCCTAGCAGCGAGGTTTTTCCAGACGGTTCAGAAAAATGGATAATGTGGAATGAAAATCGGGGCGCTGCGGCGCACCCTCAAGCCGTGGGCGCTTCGGCCGAATCCGCGGGGGCAGCACTCTCTCCGCCCTTGGTGCGGATCGTGAAGACCACCGAACCGTCGGTCTTCTCGTAGCTGATCGCCAGATCCGATTCCTCGGCCAGGAACAGCGTGTAGTAGGGCTGGATCGCCTGGGCATCCAAGGCTTCCTCGCCATGGGTGCCGTCGAGCATCGCGACCAGCCTGGGCTGCATGCGGATCCGCTCGCCGCTGGCGCGAACCGTCGCCGCGAAGGGTTCGATCTTCTCGATCTCGACCCGGACCTCGCCGCCGCGGCTGATCGATGCGCTGGCCATGACGATGAGGTTGAGCACGATCTTGGCGAAGTTCTTGGGCACGAAACCGTTCTCGCCTTCCCATACGAGAGCGGCCTTCTCATGGTCCATATAGCCGACGGCGACGGTCTTGGCGTCATTCAGATCGATCATCGCCGTCTGAGATCCGGCGGCGCCGAAGGCGATGCGGGCGAACTGAAGCTTGGCCACCGCCGACTTCAGCGAAGAGCGCACCAGTTCCATGGATTCCTTGTCACCCGGCATGTCGTCCAGAAGCTCCAGACCACTCTGGATTCCGAAGACCGGCGAGATGATGTCGTGGCACAGGCGGCTGGACAGAAGCGCTGCGAGATCCGCTGCGGAGATGGATGGCAGGCTGGTCATTCTGTCACCGTCCAAGAGTTCCATGGATTGGAAAAGGCGACCGAATCACCGACCGCACCATCGCCCGACCATGATTCCCCCGCGCCCATGCGTCAACCGAGGGACATGGCCGTGAAACGCTTCTTCCGAGCGCAACGGGCGTTTCCGCCACGACCAAAAAACTTCGAACGGACAGGAAAATCTTAGGCATTCGGAAACCACGATCGGTTGAGATCGGCGGAGTGCGGTTTTTTAAAAACCAGACCCCGGCCCGGACCATGGCTGTCCACGGTCGGTCCTCGCGAAAGGAACCGAACATGCACTCGATCGCCAAAACGATCCGCATCTTCTTCGCCGCAGCCATCGCGCTCGCCACCGCGACGCTCCTCGCCCAGCCAGCTTCGGCCCAGGCGAATTCCGGCGCCGGCTATACGATGAACGAGGTCGTCTCCACCGGACACCAGTTTTTCGGCACCACCTCGGGCGGCCTCGCCCAGCTTATCGAACGAGCTTTCCAGAGCTATGGCCTGCCCAACGGCTATATCCTCGGAGAGGAAGCTTCCGGCGCCTTCTTCGGCGGCCTGCGCTTCGGCGAGGGAACCCTCTTCACCAAGAACGCCGGCAACCATCGCATCTTCTGGCAGGGCCCCTCCGTCGGCTTCGACGTCGGCGGTGACGGCGCGCGCACGATGATGCTGGTCTACAATTTGCCTGCGGTCCAGGCGATCTACGGACGCTATGGCGGCGTCAGCGGCTCGGCCTATCTGGTCGGCGGCCTGGGCATGACGGTACTCGCCCGCGACAACGTGCTGCTCGTTCCGGTCAAGACCGGTGTCGGCGCCCGTCTCGGCCTCAATCTGGGCTATCTGAAGCTCACCCCGATGCCGACCTGGAACCCGTTCTGATCGGAGGCTGCCCAGACCGTCTCGAATTCCCTGACTCTCAGGGGATCGGGCTGGCGTTCGCAGCCTCCGGTAACGTGGCGGGTTCGCCATAGCACGCTGGTTTTGTGAGAGGTTCGGCGCATTTGCCGGCCTTTGGCGCGAGCCAGAAGGGGCTTTATGGTCTATATGATCGTTTCAGGCCCGAACCGACGTCCTCGGCGACCCCGTCGCCGTGGTCGATTCATGGCAGGGCCTGAAAAGACGAAGGCCCGGAGCCCCGATGATCGCGACCGCCCTGATATTCATCTTCGGCTTCCTCGCCGCCACGCTCATCGCGCTGGTGGTGGCGCCCTTGTTCTGGTCGCGCTCGCGGCGGCTGGCCCTGCGCGAATACGAGGCCACGATCCCGGCCTCGGCCCGCGAGATCCGCGCCAGCCTCGACCATGTGCGCGCCGAAGCGGCGGTGACCGCAAGACGGCGCGAGATGAAGGCTCGCGAGGATTCCGAAAAGGCGGCGCGCGCCCGGGCGGATGCCGGGCGGGTCGCGGGCGAGAACGCAGAGCTCAGATCCCGCAACAACGTCCTCAGCCAGACGATCGCCCAGACCGAGGCCGAACTGAAGGAAGCCAACGCGCTTCTCACTGAGCGCGAAGGCGAAATCGACAGGCTCGAGGAGGAGTTGAGGGAAACCCGACTGGAACTCGAAGCCCGCTCCGACGAGCTCGACGTGATGACGGCGCGCTTCCAGGAGCTGAGCGAGATCGCGGAAGAGCGCAAGGAGATGATCGTCGAGCGGGAGAGCCGGATCGACGAATTGTCCGACGAAATCCGCACCGCCGAGCGTGAACGCCGCGAATCCAGCCATGCCGCGGAGCGCCTGCGGAGTGAGGTCACGGCGCTGCAGGCCCATCTCGGCAAGGAACGGACGATCGTGAAGCGTCTCGAGGAGAAGGTCACACGTCTGACCTCGCATCTCGCCGATCGCGACGAACAGATCGCACGGCTCCTCGGCGAAGCGGCCAAGGACAAGGCCCTGGGAACCGAGAGCGAGGCGGACGAAGACTTCGCGCCTTCACAGTTTCCAGCCGGCCAGTCGCGCGGTGCTTTCGGTCGGCGCTCTGCGGCGAGGCCGCCTGTCACGTCGTCCGCAGAAGTCGAAGAGCAGGTGGAGCCCGTCGCCGCGCCCAAGCCGAGCCCTCAGGAGGAAGCGCCGCAACGCGTCGCGGAGCTTGCGCCGGAACGAGACAGCCAGCCCCCTTCGCTCGCCACGAAGATGGGCCTGACGCCGCGGCCCGA
The DNA here is from genome assembly GCF_024359545.1 of Jiella marina. Classification (GTDB taxonomy): domain Bacteria; phylum Pseudomonadota; class Alphaproteobacteria; order Rhizobiales; family Rhizobiaceae; genus Jiella. The sequence goes on along the minus strand of NZ_JAKQZG010000002.1, from coordinate 538,910 downwards.
TTTCCCGACCGACCTCGACGATGCGGCCTTGCGCCAGCGGGTCAGCGATCTCGCGGCCAGGGTGATTGCCATGACGGCGGAGTCCGAAGGTCCGCGTTCGCCGCTGCATTCGATCCTGGAAGCCGACGACGCCGCGGTTTCTTCGGGCGGAGAGGCGGCCACCTCTTCGCTTCTGGAAAAGGTCCGCAGGATTCAGGGTCGGGACGCCTCACGCGATCACGCGGCCGAATAGAGCTTCGCCAGGACGATTGCCGCGGCCGTCGCCACATTGAGGCTGTCGACACCGGGCGCGATCGGAATGCGCAGCGTTCGAGCACGCTGCATCAGGGATTGAGGAAGCCCCCTTCCCTCGGTTCCCAGAACGAGGGCAAGCTTTTCGCTCGGCTGGAACTCGGCAAGCGACGTTTCGCCCCGGGGCGACAGCGCAATTGGCGTGTAACTCGCTTCTCCCAGTCGATCGAGGATTGCGCTCCCGTCCCCGCCGCGCACGAAGGGCAAGGTCAGCACCGTGCCGACAGAGACTCTCAGCGCCTTGCGATAGAGCGGGTGACAGGAGGTTTCGTCGAGAACGACCCCGGCGGCCCCGAAGGCGGCCGCATTGCGGAAGATCGCCCCGACATTGTCGTGATTGGAAAGCCCGATCGCCACCACCAGCGGCGCTTTGGGATCAGCCTCTGCCAAGAGCCGCCGGAGATCGGCGTCGGGATCGGCATCTTCCGGGGCGATCCTCTCACCAAAGGCGAGAACACCGCGATTCATCGCGAAACCGGCCACCCGGTCCATCACCGGCCGGCCCGCCACGTAGACCGGCACGCCTTCTGGCAGACGCGCCAGGATCGGCGCGAGACCCGCGAGCCGGTTTTCCAGAATGAACAGGGCGGTCGGCCGGATATGGCGAGACTTGAGAAGCTGGTCGAGAACGACCGTGCCCTCGGCGATGAAGCCGTTTCGCCGGGTCAGATCGCGCTCGCGGATATCACGAAAGACGGCAATCCGCGGATCGTCGGCATCCTCGATCGGGATCGGATGAGACGTCGGGAAGCTGGCCGAGGGATCGTTCGTCATGGCCCTCGTCTACGCCAAACGATGCCAGGACGCATCCACTCTCTCCCGGGCCGCCCGGTTCCTGCGGCTGGAGCCTTGCCGGCAAGGTCGGTTTCATGACACTCAGCCTGCGAGCCGCGCGCGAGGCGCCGGCAGTCCCTCGCAACGCGTGAACAGGACCGCACCGATGATCCTCTTTCCGGCAATCGATCTGAAGGATGGCGCCTGCGTGCGCCTGAAGCTCGGCCTGATGGAGGAGGCGACAGTCTACAACGCCGACCCCGCCGGCCAGGCCAAGGCCTTCCGCGATGTCGGCTTTACCCATCTCCACGTCGTCGACCTCAACGGCGCCTTCGAAGGCCGGGCCGTGAACGAGGCCGCCGTCGACGCCATCCTTGCGGCGGTCGGTACGGACATGGCCGTCCAGCTCGGCGGCGGCATCCGTTCGATGGCCGACATCGAGCGCTGGCTCGTCAAGGGCCTAGCCCGCGTCATTCTCGGCACCGTCTCCGTCCGCGACCCGGACCTCGTGAAGGAAGCCGCCCGTCGCTTTCCCGGCAAGATCGCCGTCGGCATCGACGCCAAGGGTGGCAAGGTGGCGGTCGAAGGCTGGGCCGAGACCTCGGAACTGACCGCCGTCGATCTCGCGCGCCGCTTCGAGGATGCCGGCGTCGCGGCGATCATCTATACCGATATCGACCGGGACGGCGTGCTGGCCGGGATCAACTGGGAAGCGACGATTGCGCTTGCCGACGCCGTTTCCATCCCCGTCATCGCGTCCGGCGGCCTCGCCTCGCTCGCCGATGTGGTCCGCATGACCATGCCCGACGCTGAAAAGCTCGAAGGCGCGATCTCCGGCCGCGCCCTCTATGACGGCCGCCTCGATGCGGCCGAAGCGCTGGATGTGCTCGCCGGCCGCGGGTGAAAGGCACCGGGGGTCGCGCGCGTCACCGCCCCAGCCTTCCTCGCGTGAAGACGAGTAGCAGGGCAACGCTCGCGACGAGAAGGCCGGTCATGACGAGCAGCAATTGCCGTTCGTCGGCGCCATGCAGGCTGTCTTCCGGCACCAGCACGAACCGGGCGTTGGCGGCGTTGTAGCCGCCATGGAGAAGGATGCACAAAAGTACGCTGCCGGTCCGGTTGTAGAGCCAGGTGTACCAGAAGGCATGGGTCGTGATGCTGAGGAGGGTGAGACCTGCGGCAAGAAGCTCTGGCCCGCTCATCCAGAACGCCCCGAAGCCGCCGCCTCGGACGCCGATCAGCGGAAGGTGCCAGAGAGCCCAGACCACGCCCAGGACAAGCGTGGCCGTGAAGGGAGACAGCCTCTCCTGCAGGGCTGGTAGCGCGAAGCCGCGCCATCCGGGCTCCTCGTTGCCTCCGCCGATCAGGGTCACGGCCGCGAACACCGGGGCCCAGGACACCATGCGCGCGCCGATATCGCGCAAGACGATCTCGCCGCCGAAGAGGCCGTGGATCGCCGAGGCAAGCAGTGCAAGAAGGATGGGAAAGCCGAAGGTGAAGACCCAGAAGCGAAACGGGACCCGCCATGTCCAGAGCGATCTGAACCAGCCCCAGGGCGATCTGCCGGACAGCCAGGTTACCACGAGTGCCGCCAGAAAGGGGCCGAATCCACCGCCATAGAATCCGACGGGGGCAAGGGCAGTATCCTTCGCCACGATGGCGAGCCCCCAGAATCCCCAGCTGATCGCGAAGGCGAGCGCAAAGAAAACAATGACGCCCTTGTTGAAGCTGTGACGGTGTTCCGCTGTCATGTCAGTCGAATAGGTACGGCGATGCCGATTGACCTTGATCTGGCGCAAGCACGGCAACGTACCCGACAAAGCCATGCTGCCGACCAGAGGCTCAACATGCTGATCGAGATTCTCCTCATCCTTCTGGGCGCGCTGATCGCCGCTGTCGCCGGGCTCGTCGCGCTGCGCATTCGCGATGCACGAGCGGATCAGACGCTACGGCAGGATCTGTTGCGGCACGCGACGGGCGCCGCGCCACGGTTCGAAGAGGCGATGCTGCTCGACCTGCCCGAACCGGCAGCCCGCTTCTTCCGCTTCGTCATCCGGCCCGGCACCGAATTGAAGTTCGTCGCCGTGATCCGGATGAGCGGCACGCTGGCTCTCGGCTCAGGCGGTACACCCACCGAGCAGCCGATGACCGCCGAGCAGGTTCTGGCTCCTCCATATGGCTTGCTCTGGCAGGTTCGTATCAAGAGCGCGCTCCGCACCACCGGCAGCGATGCCATGAATTCGGCGATCAGCTGGAGCCGGTTCCGGCTCTTCGACGTCGTTCCCGTAGCGCGCGTCGCGAAAAACCCGGATCACTTCCACTCGGCCTTCGGTCGCATGGTCGGCGAAGGCCTTTTCTGGACGCCGGCCGCCTTCCTGCCTGCGACCCATGCGGGTTGGGACGGACTCGCCTGGGAGGCAACCGGCACGAATTCCGCCGCCGTTACGGTACGCTTAGGACAACTGGAACAGCGGGCCGAAATCGCGATCGAGGACGACGGTCGCCCGACTTCCGTGATTTTCCAGCGATGGAGCAATGAGAACGCGAACAAGGTCTTTCGTCTGCAGCCCTTCGGCGGCGACCTGACCGAGTTCCGAGACTTCGACGGTTATCGCCTGCCGACCCGCGTGATCGGTGGCAATCACTACGGCACCGACCTCTACCGTCCCTTCTACAAGGCCGAGGTCGAGACGATCCGGTTCCCTTAGCCGATCCCTCACGACAAGTGAGCGCGAAGGATGGCCTTGTTCGTTTTCCGGCCGAAGCTGATATGGGTACCGACCCTTGCGATTCCCGACCGCTGATGCCGATGCCTGCCAAACCTCTCGATATTCTCAAGACCGTCTATGGCTACGACGCGTTCCGCGGGCCCCAGCAACACATCGTCGACCATGTCGTTGCAGGCCACAACGCTTTCGTCGTCATGCCGACCGGCGGCGGCAAGTCGCTCTGCTACCAGATCCCGGCGCTGGCCCGGCCGGGCATGGGGCTCATCGTCTCGCCGCTCCTGGCACTCATGGCCGATCAGGTGGCGGCCTTGCGGCAGGCGGGCGTGAACGCGGCGGCGCTGAATTCCGACCTACCGCCGGAGGAACGGCGCGATCTCTGGCGGGCCATCGGGACGGGGGCGCTCGATCTTCTCTATGTCGCGCCCGAAACGCTTCTGCGCGGAGACGTCATCGAGCGGCTCGCCCAGGCCCGGCTGTCGCTGATCGCGATCGACGAGGCTCACTGCCTCTCCCAATGGGGGCATGATTTCCGCCCCTCCTACCGCCAGCTCGACGGGCTCGTCCGCCAGTTTCCGGCAACGCCGCGCATGGCGCTGACGGCCACGGCCGACGAGCCGACCCGCGCGGAGATCCTGTCGCATCTCGATATCGCCGAGGAAGACGCCTTCATCGCCGGCTTCGACCGGCCCAATATCCGCTACGCCATTGCGGAAAAGGACAATCCCCGCGCCCAGCTCAAGGACTTTCTGAGGCGCCACGAGGGCGAAAGCGGCATCGTCTACTGCCTGTCCAAGCGCAAGACCGACGAAACCGCGACCTGGCTGCGGACCCAAGGCTACGATGCCCTCGCCTATCATGCCGGCATGGACAAGGCCGAGCGCGAAGCCAACCAGAAGCGTTTCCAGCATGGCGAAGCGGTCGTCATGGTCGCGACCATCGCCTTCGGCATGGGGATCGACAAGCCCGACGTGCGGTTCGTCGCGCATCTCGACCTGCCGGGCAGTATGGAGGCCTATTATCAGGAGACAGGCCGCGCCGGGCGCGACGGCCTGCCCTCCGATGCGCTGATGCTCTATGGCTATGAGGACATCGCGCTGCGCAGCCGCTTCATCGAGGAATCCGACGCGTCCGACCAGCGCAAGCGCACCGAACGCGGCAAGCTCGACGCGCTTCTGGGCCTCGCCGAGACGGCGGGTTGCCGCCGGCAAGTAATGCTCTCCTATTTCGGCGACCATTGCGAGCCCTGCGGCAATTGCGACACCTGCCTCGACCCGCCGAAGCTCTTCGACGGCACGATCGCGGCGCAGAAGGCGCTCTCCTGCATCTACCGCACCGGGGAGCGCTTCGGACAGGCCTATATCGTCGACGTGCTGCTGGGGGTCGAGAACGATCGCATCGCCCAGTTCGGCCACGACCAGATCTCCACCTTCGGCATCGGCACCGAGCACGACAATCGCATGTGGCGGGCGATCCTGCGCCAGCTGATCGCGCTGCGCCTGATCGCGGTCGATCTCGCCGGCCACGGCGGCCTGTCGATCGCGCCGGCGGGCCGCGATTTCCTGCGCGAAAAACCGACCCTGATGCTGCGCGTGCCCTCGCCGCCGCGGGCCCGGCGCGGCAAGGTCGCCCGGAGCAGCACAACGCAATCCGCTATCCCCGAGGCCGATCAGGCGCTGTTCCAGAAGCTGCGCGAGAAGCGCCTGGAGATCGCCCGCCTGCAGAACGTGCCGCCCTATGTGATCTTCCACGACAAGACGCTCGCCGAACTCGCCGCGGCCCGCCCCGCCTCTCGCAGCGAAATGGCCAAGGTTCCCGGCGTCGGCGAAGCCAAACTCGATCGCTACGGCCCGGCGTTCCTGTCCGTGATCGCCGACCATGGATGAGGGTGGAAGGCCGCAAGCCAGGTTCACCGGCAATGCCGGTCGCGGAACGGTTGTCCGAAGGACGTGATTGGCGAAGCGATCTCAAACACCGTCAAGCTTGCGCGACGTCAATGCGATCCGAGAGATGAGATCTCGAAACAGCTTTCAATTAAAATGGTTACGGGATTTCCGCGAAATTCTTCAATGGCGGGACATGCGGGATAGTAATGAGAACTACATCGACTCTATAGCCCTCCATGCCCTTCCTAAATAGAGCCGCGGGCGATCAAAAGCTTATAATATGCCTGCAAACCAAAATGAGCTTATTTTCGCCGTGTCGCCCTTCGCGTCGATGGTGCTTTCCGTTAGCATCCGCCGGAGAATGAGGCCAACATAGGCCAACTAAGGGGGAAACTTGGCAATCGATAAACTGGAAAAGGTGCCGCTACTCTATCACTTCACGGATCGACGGAACCTTCCGATCATCAAGGAGATGGGAGGTCTCTATCCTCTGTCGCAGCTTGATCAGAAAAAGGTCAAAGTGCCTGCACCTGGCGGCAATGAGTGGAGCCGGGATGCGGACGCTTTGAAGGGGATGGGCAACTACGTCCACCTCTGCTTCCGCAATACCCATCCCATGGAGTTCGTTGCGCGTCAGGAAGAAAGAATCACGGATACTATCTTCCTCCAAATCCACCCCTCGGTCATGCAGTTCGACGGTGTTCGCTTTACCAATGACGTGGCAAACAAGGCTGGCGTCGAATCTGTCGCCATCGCAGAAGCCGAAGCCCTCATCGACTTCGAAATCCTGTATACTCGGACAGATTGGAAAGACCCGGCGATCCGAGCGCGTCTTTCACAAGCGGAAAAGTATGAGGTGCTTGTCCCGCATGTGATCCCGCTGGCCTACATAAGGAACATCTAGCATGGCAGAGAGACCGATCTTCATCCCCACAACCGAGGAAGATGGCTACGTCAGGCGGGTCGATTTCGAAATACCATGGGCGGGCGGTTTCGCGGAGGTCCAGAAGAAGAAGAACATCCGAGCGCTGCACGATGCGGCAAGGAACGTCGGTTACGAACCTCTCTTAGAGGTTTCGAGCAAATCGGACGAAGTGGCCGGGCGCCATCTGAGCGCTTTTCATCTTCGTGTCATGACCAATGTGGGGGATATGCCGCTGGAGAACGCCTTTCAGGGGAGCAAGGTCTTCGAGCACGGTGGTCCGTACACCGACCTTTATGACGTCGAGCCAAGGGAGGCGAAACGCGACCTACGCCTTCGTGATTCTGGCGCTCTTACGGGCTTTAAATTCGACGGATATGACTTTCCACTGAAACCAACGACCGTGTTCTATGACTGGCTCTATCTCAATGCGATCTTTCCCCACCGCGATTGGCTGAAAAACCGAGTGGACGGTGAGATGCGGTATGACGGTTTTACCGACATTGAGTTCAACCCCACCAAATCGGTGAACTGTCAGGCGAAGTCGTGCGCCCTGTTTGTCTCCCTGATGCGTGAGGACAAGCTGGAGCAATATCTGGAGTCACCCTCGGTTTTCATGGCTGCAATGTCTGCGCACCCGTCGCGTCCAGCGGAACATCAACATCATGTGAGACAGGCCCGTTTTCATGTCGGTTAGAGACAATTCGGATGCTGGTTGCCAGTCTAGACGGCACGAGAATTGACGCCTCACTAGCGAAACGAGGTCCAGAGTATCGGTGCCCGAAGTGTGACGGTATCGTGATCCTAAAACAGGGTCGGATTGTAATTGATCACTTCGCCCACAAACCACCAACAGATTGCACATGGGCAGCGGGCGAGACGCGGGCACACCTCGAAGCGAAGGCATTGGTGAAGGCCGCACTTGTCGGGCGCGGCCTGAAGGCGGAAGCGGAGTTCATCGTGAATACCTTACCCGGTGATCGTCGCGCCGATGTCATGGCGTGGTCGCCGAAGGGACTGCAAATCGCTTTCGAGCTACAACACACTCCAATCGACCTGAACCAGATCGAGGCACGAGCATCGTCGTATGCGCGTATAGGTGTTGCCCAAATCTGGATACCGTTCCTCCGGGACTCCGTGTGGAATGGCGGTGAACCCAGACACGGCGACTGGTTTGTGAAACGCTACTCGCCACGACCATTTGAGCGATGGGTTCACGGCCTGAACGGCAAACATGGCATGTGGATGTACGATCCGGCCAAGAAGGAATTCTGGCTTGGCCGGATGGAAGGCCATCAAATCTATGTCGAAGAATCGTCGTGGTACTCCGACTGCGGCGAGGAGAACTACGGCGGCGGGTTTCATCGCTGGTCAAAGCGGTACAAGGAATTGACGCTACAGGGGCCACACGAGGCCGACAAGCTCCTCATCAAAGTGGAAGCACGCCGTGCGTTCAGCGCCAAAGGTTATAGCTGGCCTGCCGGACGAATAGCGCATCTCACGCCTGTGTGAAGCACTGATACTCGGCGAGGCATGAACCGGAGACGTGTATCGTGCTGGGTTAAAGCCGGATGAACGCACCGCCGTTCGCGCCATAGCGTGTGATCGCCGGTTGTAGCGAAAGGCTAGGCTACTGGCAGGACGTGCGAGAACCCCTGCCCGTAGGGCGACCGCTCGAAAGCCGCTATCCGCTTGATAGTTAAAGAGATAGGCGGCCAATTCGTGCGGCAATCGGCGGCAAATGGCGGTGAGGGAGGGATTCGAACCCTCGATACGGTTTCCCGTATACACGCGTTCCAGGCGTGCGCCTTAAACCACTCGGCCACCTCACCGGCGTTCGAAATCTCGGGCCACAAGAGAACCAGGGCCTCCCTGCCATGGCCGGGCAAGACCGGATGCGCTCTCGGTGATGAGGGACGGATCGCGATTCCTGCCGATCACCCGCGGCGTTCGAACGGCGCGGGGATAAGCCAGATCACGCGCGGGTTCAAGCCCCTGTGCGCGTGCGGGATCAATCAGGTCAGTCCGACACCAGCCCGGCGAGCCGCCGGCGCGGTTGGAGCACTCCCGTTGCGGCCGAACTCCGAGCCGGCGATCGTTGATGCGGCGCGTCAGCGGAGCTCGGCGGGCGTCATTGGCGGCGCCGGGCTCCGAGCCGTGACCGCGGAGTGCGATCGCTGCGCCGGAACGCCGAATCGCACGAGGATGGGGCGGTGATCGGAGGCGGTGGACGGCTGCCGTTCGGCCCTGGCGACATCAATGCCCTTCGAGACGAGAACATTGTCGATGGGAAGGCCGACCCAGGCGAGCGCGGGTCTGAAGAGACGCCGGTCGAGCCATGTGGCGCCGATGCCGGTTACGGGTCTCGTCTTCGTGGCATCGGCATAGCGCTCGACGGTGGCGCTCCAGGGAGTGGCGTTGAAGTCGCCTGCAACGACGATCGGCGCCGGCAACCGGGCGAGGTCCGCGCGCAGCCGCACGAACTGGCGGTGCTGGCCAAAGGGCCACGGCCATTCGAGATGTTCCGAAACGATCGTCACGGGCCGGCGGGGGCCGGCCATGATGCGGCGGGCGACGAAACCCTCATAGGGCCGGCACAGGGCGGGAGCTTCGGCAAAGGGTAGCCGGGAGAAAATCGCCACGCCGCTGACACCCGCCTCCTCCGCCCCGCAGAGGGCGCGATGGGGATAGTCGGCTTCCAGCGCCGAGAGTGCCTTCACCCAGGGAACGTCCACCTCCTGAAGCGTGAGGATGTCGGGATCGAGCCTGTCGATCAGGGCAAGCGCGGGCTCGGGATCGGCATCGAAGCGCAAATTCATCTGCAGCAGCGACAGCGTGCCGGGTGCGCCGGCCTCGAAGGCCGACGGCCGATCCGCGACGCTGGTTCGCGGAACCAGAAAGGGAACGACGCTCAAGGCCGCATAGGCCGCGATCGCCGCCGCCGGCACCGCAACGGCCACGCGCTTGAACAGGATCAGGGCAAGGGCCAGGACTAAGAGCGCCGCAACGCCGTGGGCGCGAAAATGGGCCAGCGTATCGAAGAACGGAACGGTCTCGCTGAAATAGCCGCAGACTACCGCCAACGCGGTCAGAAGTGTGAGGCCCAGAACGAGTGTACGGGCCAGTTCGGCAAATCCGGATTTCAACGCCGCCTCTCCGCGCCGCCTATTGAAACGCGGTCTCGAAGAAGGATCGCAGCTTGCGGGAATGGACGCGTTCGGAAGGCAGTCCGCGCATCAGCTCCAAGGCCCGCATGCCGATCTTCAGATGCTGCGCCACCTGTCGCTTGTAGAACTCCGTCGCCATGCCCGGGAGTTTCAATTCCCCATGCAACGGCTTGTCGGACACGCAGAGCAGCGTGCCGTAGGGCACGCGGAAGCGGAAGCCGTTGGCCGCGATCGTCGCCGATTCCATGTCGAGCGCGATGGCGCGGGACTGGGACAGCCGCTGGACGGGCTCGCGCTGGTCGCGCAGCTCCCAGTTCCGGTTGTCGATCGTGGCCACCGTGCCGGTGCGCATGATGCGCTTCAGCTCGAAACCGGACAGGCCGGTCACCTCCTCGACCGCGCTTTCCAGGGCGAGCTGCACCTCGGCCAGCGCCGGGATCGGCACCCAGAGCGGCAGATCGCCGTCGAGCACATGATCCTCGCGGACATAGGCATGGGCAAGCACGTAGTCGCCCAGCGCCTGGCTGTTGCGCAGGCCGGCGCAATGGCCGAGCATCAGCCACGCGTGGGGCCGCAGCACCGCCACATGATCGGTGATCGTCTTGGCGTTGGAGGGGCCGACGCCGATATTGATCATGGTGATGCCGGAGGCGTCGGGCCGGGTCAGGTGATAGGCCGGCATCTGCGGCAGCCGCGCCGGCGCCACGCCATCGACGGGCTCGATCGCGTCGGCGGGCGTGCGCACGTCGCCCGGCTCGACGAAGGCGTCGTAGCCGGCGCCACCATCGGCCATCATCTGGCGGGCGATCGTGCAGAATTCGTCGATATAGAACTGGTAGTTGGTGAACAGGACGTAGTTCTGGAAATACCGCGGCCGCGTCGCGGTGTAGTGCGCGAGCCGGTGCAGCGAATAGTCGACGCGCTGGGCGGTGAAGGGGGCGAGCGGCATGCGCTCGCCGGGCTTCGGCTCGAAGGTGCCGTTGACGATGCGGTCGTCGGTCGCTTCCAGATCGGGAACGTCGAAAATGTCGCGCAGCGGCCGGTCGAGCACGTCGCCGAGCGCACCGTCCACATAGGCCCCTTCGCGGAAGGCGAAATGCAGCGGGATCGGTGTAGCCGAATCGCCGATCCGGACCGGCTGGCCGTGATTCTTGATCAACAGGCCGATCTGCTCGGTGATGTAGTGTTCGAAAAGATCCGGGCGGGTGACCGTCGCGGCATAGTCGCCCGGCAGGGGAACATGCCCGAAGGCCAGCCGCGAATCGACGCGGGCATGGGTGCGGGTGGTCAGGGAAATTTCGGGATAGAACGCCCGGTAACGCCGGCTGGAGACGGCATTCGCCACCACCTCGGCAAAGCGATCGGAGAGAAAGGCCACCGAACGCTCATAAAGCCGCTTCAACTCGGCGGTCGCTTCCGCCGGGTCGGTGAACGCACGCGGCGGGGCGTCCTCCGGCGTTTCGACGGGAAGGTCCTCGAGGGTGGGGATGAGACTGGTCATACCCCTGTTTAACCTCGTGCCATGGCGGCGAGAAGACGAAGGGGCGAAAGCGGGGCCTAAAAATTCATCGCCGAGGGCGCCGGGCGGCGGTCGATCCGGCAGATCATGCCGCGGCTGTAGTCGCAGTCCCCACCGCTCGTCGAGGCGAGAAAGCGGTCACCCTCCCAAGGCGTCGAGCGCTGTGCCAGGTAGCTCATTCCCATTCCGAACAGGGCGATCAGGAGGGTGACGGCAGTCAGGCGGGTGATCATCTGGCGTAAACTTCCCTATCAAGCGGCGTCGAGCGAGGCAGCCGGCGAACTCGCGAGCGGACCAGACAGGGTCTCGCGCTCGGGTCCCGGCGTTGCGTGGCCACGATTTCGCCTTCATCGCACGGCGAGCCTAAAGCGGGGCTGGCGCAGCTTGTCAGCAGCCGTTCACAATCGTGAACAGGGTCGGCGCCGCCCGCGCTTTGCGCGACACCACACCCGCGCCGGCTCGCCGCATCGAAGGCAGGAAGCGGATCCCTAGCCTCGGCGGTGGCGCGGCTCTATCGGCTTTTCTGACCACGATCAACCGGATCGCCGCGGTGGCATAGCTTCGCCAAGGGCTGGCGGCATGGACGCCCGCGAGACGATGGATCCTTCGGCCGACGAAAACCGCGAGTGGCTATTCCTCGGTGACAGGATCGTTCGATGGCCAGGAAGGCGAGCGGGGCGTGAGCGGCGCCGTGCCTACCCAGCCTTCGCGACGAAACGCTAGCGCCGCGTCCAGGTCTGCGAGCGGCAGAAGATCTTCAGGGCGCATCCGGTCAGCTTCAGCGAATTCCCGCTCACCTCCGCGGTGCCCGAATAGGTCTTGCCGTTCGCGGGATCGGTGATCTCGCCGGAATAGCTGTTGCCCGAGCCGGCCATCCGGCCGATCCGCTTGCCCTTGTGCTCGCCGGTCAGGATCGTCGTGCAATAGGCGTTGCCGCAGGCCGCGATTTGGGCGGTCGCCCCGCTGGCCGTGCGCCACGTGCCCTCGATCGAAGCGGCCGAAGTTGCAGTGGACGCGGCAAACGTCATGCCGATGGCGGCCAGGATGGTGATGGATTTCATGGACGGTTCCTCCCTTTTGGTTCTCGGCCCTGCACAAATTCCCCACGCAGATGCCTTTTACGTAAAGGTAAACCGATTTTCGCACCAAGGGAAGCCCGTCCAGCCGATAGCGCCGCCGAACATGCGTTGAACTTCAATATGATGGAAACGTTGCGACCGATGTGGGCGTCATCGAAGGCGGCCCTCAGACCCGGACGCGTTCGCGCTTGCGGGCGAGTTCAGCGGCGCCGATTGCGCGAACACAAAGAGGCTTTCATCCTCCCAGTGCGGTCAAGGCGAGGGTCATCCAGGCGCTCTCGGAATAGACCGTCAGGCCCGCCGCACCGAGCGCGATGCCATAAGGCACGCCGGTGGTCGGCTCCAGGAGCCGGTCGATGAAATCGACGCCTGTCACGGGGACGAAGAACACCCGGGTCACGAGCAGGCCCACCGTCAGCAGTCCGCCATAGACCGCGCCGAGCAGCACATAGTTTGCAAGATCGAGTGTCGGGCCGAACCAGACGGCCGTGGCGGCAAGAAGCTTGGCATCGCCGCCGCCGATCCATCCCATCGCAAAAAGCGTGAATGTGACGGCGAGGCAGCCGAAACCGACGGCCAGATGCAGCCCGATCATCGGGAGCGCCATTCCGCTGAGCGCGGCCACCAGGACGAATCCTGCAACAAGCCCGAGCGACACGCGATTGGCGATCGTCATGGAGACGAGGTCGGAAGACGCCGCATAGATCATCGCGAAGGGGAAGATCGTCAACAGTACCGCACTCAACATGACGCAAGCCTCGCTATGGGTTGGGCGCTTCCACCACAAATGCGGCCGGGCACCAGGGAAGCTCGTCCCCGGCGCCCGGCCCGCAGCAGTTCATGAAATGGCGCCAGAAGCTTAGTTCTTCTTGGTGACGCCGGTCGCGATCGAGGTGAACGTCGAGGAGAGGTTCGTACCGACCGAGGTGACGGCGACGATGATGGCGGTTCCGATGAGGGCGGCGATCAGGCCATACTCGATGGCGGTGGCGCCGGACTCATCCTTCATGAAGCGAGCAAAAGTCTTGGACATGGGCACTCCGTTGCGATCCGTTGTAGCTGAACCGTCGACTGTTCCTCGTCGATCGGGTGACCTGACCGTAGGGACGACCGATTGCCAGCAGCTTAAGAAGATTGGTTGCTTTTTTCCTACCGACGCCCAAAGGCCCGAGATCCCCAGAAATCCATGATGCGGCACTGGGGCGGGACTCAAGGGGAATGAGGCACCGAAACAAGAATCACGCGCCGACAAGACGTCCATGAAGAATCCGCCAGGAGCGACCTTGCGATACATCGAGACCCGTTGCTTTTCCAGATAGTTGAAGCCGTCATCCGCTGCGCCGGCGTGCTTTTATCCGCGGCAGAATAGACGCTCCGGGCGATCGGAACTCTCCGCCGCCAGCCGCAGCGTCGTTAATCCTTCCTTCACGCTATTCGCACAGGCTTCGCTCACGCCATTTATTCGCCCGATCGTTGGATCACCGCCATGTCCTTCCGCCTCGTCTCGCTCCTGCCCCTGACCTTCGCGCTGCTCGCTGCGAGCACCGCCACCCAAGGCGCGCAGGCGGCCGGATCGATGATCGAGGTCGAGATGGACCACGCCAAGGTCATCGAACTCGACACGGACGCGTCCACCGTGATCGTCGGCAACCCTGCCATCGTCGACGTTCAGGTGCTGTCGTCCAACCGGCTGGTGCTGACGGGCCAAAGCAGCGGCATTACCAATCTCCTGATTTTGGGACAGGACGGGAAGCCGGTTATCGACGAGCAGGTCATCGTTCAGACGTTCGAAGGCAGCACCGTGCGCGTCTACCGGCAGGCGGCCCGAACCACCTACGCCTGCGCTCCGAACTGCGTTCCGACCGTCACGGTGGGCGACGAGCCGGAAGCCTTCGGCCTTGCCGTCCAGCAGCAGATGCAGCGACGAGACATGGCGACCCAGGCCGCGAACCGCTGATTCGCGGCCGGGATTTCCGGCCATAGAAGGCGAAGCAAGACCCGGTTCCGCGCTCTTGTTATCTCGACAGGCATCGTGCCGCGAGGCCGCGGCTGCGAGCAGCAACCGGGCCGCTTCCTTCGAATCGCGCCGTTTTCGAAACGGTTTCCTTACGTCTTTTGCCTAGAGTTGCGCCTTGCGACATGGCGGACCGACCATTTCAGGGCGCTGACCCGACGTCGATTGCCGCTCGAATACGTGGTCGAAACCTTGTCGTCGGGAATGGACGACAACCGTGCGGAAGACGACGATGCGCCTGACATCCTGGCTCGGCAAAAAGAGCGCCAACCCGCGAGGCCGCCGATCGTGGCGCGAGATCGCAAGAGACCGAAGCGGCGTCGCTGCCGTGGAGTTCGCGATGCTCGGGCTGCCCTTCCTTCTCCTTCTTCTCCTTCTTCTGGAGACCGGCGGCATCTTCATCGCAGAGCTCGTGATGGATCAGGCGGTGAGCACGGTCGGCCGGGAGGTGAGAACCGGTCAGGTGACGAACGCCGATCTGACCGAAGCCGAGTTCAAGAATAAAATCTGCCAGGAGGTCAACTTCCTCTTCGACTGCGCCAACCTTCATGTCGACCTTCGGACCTATGGCAGTTTTTCTTCGATCTCCAACGCAGTGCCGGTGAAGAACGGCGATATCGACGGATCAGGATTTGCTTACACCAAGCCAGGCTCGGAGCAGATCGCTGCATTGAAGGTCTACTACAAATGGCCGCTCTACACTGAGATCATGCGCTCGTCGATCACCGACATGAGCGACCGCAGCTTTGTCATCGTCGGCACCGCCGTGTTCCAGACGGAGCCCTTCTGATGTTCGTTCCGCACTTCGATCTTCGCCGCAACGCAGGACGTTTCTCTACCCGGATCCGAGGCTTCGCCGGAGACCGCCGCGGCATCTCTGCCGTCGAATTCGCGCTCGTCGCGCCTTTCCTGCTGATTCTCTATATCGCCGGCACCGATACGAGCCTGGCGCTCACGATCAATCGCAAGGTCCACAATTGCGCTGCGACCATCAACGATCTCGTCGGCCAGTCGCAGGCCTATACGAAGGCGGAGTTGGACGGCCTGTTCGCGATCAGCGCCTCGGTGATGGCGCCCTACGATCAGAGCAAGGTCTTCCTGCGCATCACCCAGGTCAAGGTAGACAAGGCGGGCAGTGCGACGGTCGACTGGACCCGTTCCCGCAACACGATGATCGGAACGACCGCCCTCGCCGCCGGTGACACATACACTCTCCCCGCAGGCTTCGCAGGCGAGAAGGATTTCAACTTTCTCGTGACGGAGGCCTATTACTCCTTCGAGCCCTTCGGTGGTTACGGGCTGACCGGCCCCATGATGATGGGCGAGACCAACTATCTCTCGCCGCGGCTCGGCGACAAGGTGACCTGCAGCGACTGCTGAGCCGGGTGAGCCGGACAGGGTGGCTGTTCTTTCGCCCCATCGTCTTTACATGTCACTGCGATGACGGCGGCGCGCGATCGCCCGTCGCCGACGAGAGGCAGGAGACGACCGTGGCACGCGCGATCATCATGGTTCTCGATTCCTTCGGCATCGGCGAAGCCCCCGATGCAGCCGCCTTCGGGGATGCCGGATCGGACACGTTCGGCCATATTCTCGAAGCCTGCCGACAGGGGAAGGCCGACCGCGCAGGCCTGCGCCAGGGCGAACTCGCCGTGCCCAACCTTGCGCGCTTCGGTCTTTTCGAGGCTGCCGGCCGAGCCGGTCGTAATGAGGCGCCGGAAGGCCTCTGGGGCTCGGCGCAGGAGGTTTCCCACGGCAAGGACACGCCGTCCGGCCATTGGGAAATTGCCGGCGTGCCGGTGCTCTTCGACTGGGGCTATTTTCCGGTCTCCGTCCCCGCCTTCCCTGCCCAGCTGATCCGCCAGATCATCGACGATACGGGCATACCCGGCATTCTCGGCGATCGCCACGCATCGGGCACCGAAATCATCCGCGAACTCGGCGAGGAGAGCGTGAGGACCGGCAAGCCGATCTTCTACACCTCCTCCGACAGCGTGTTGCAGATCGCCGCCCATGAAGCCTATTTCGGACTCGATCGGCTCTACGAGGTCTGCGCAGCCGCGCGTCGGCATGTCGACCCGTTGAACATCGGTCGCGTGATTGCTCGCCCCTTCGTCGGCGAGTCCGCCGAGACCTTCACGCGCACCGCCAACCGGCGCGACTATTCCGTGCCGCCGCCCCGGCCGACGCTTCTGGAGCGCGCCGCAGATGAGGGCCGGACCGTCTTCGGCATCGGCAAGACGGCGGACATCTTTGCCCAGAAGGGGATCTCGAAATCCCTCAAGGGCGACGGCAACATGGCGCTGTTCGACCGGATGATCGAGGCGATCGGCGAGGCGAAGGACGGCGATCTCGTCTTCGCCAATTTCGTCGATTTCGACATGGTCTACGGCCACCGCCGTGACGTCGCGGGCTATGCCGCCGCGCTCGAAGCCTTCGACGCCAGGCTGCCGGAACTGGAGGCAGTCCTGCGCGACGGCGATCTGGCGATCGCCACGGCCGATCATGGCTGCGACCCGACCTTCAAGGGCACCGACCACACCCGCGAGATCGTTCCCGTCCTCGGCTTCGGGCCGGGCGTGCCGAGCCGGCCGATCGGCCGCCGCGAGACCTTCGCCGATATCGGCGCAAGCGTCGCGGCCCATCTGGGTCTGCCCCGCGGCGAATACGGCACGAGCTTCCTGTGAGCTTCGCCGCCCGTCGCGCCAGCGACTCGCCGCCGCGCTTTCCCCTTGCCGAGCTCCACTGCCATATCGAGGGGGCGGCACCACCGGCGCTGGTCCTCGAACTGGCGGCGCGATCCGGCGTGGACATGTCGGACGTGATCGCCGACGGCGCCTATGTCTGGCACGATTTCACGAGCTTTCTCAAAGCGTATGACAAGGCGTCGACGGTGTTCCGCACGGAGGCCGATTTCGCGGCGCTCGCCGAAAGCCACCTTGCCGGGCTCGCCGAGCAGGGCGCGCTCTATGCGGAATTCTTCATCTCGCCGGACCATGCGCGGGCCGGCGGTGTCGATCCCGATGTCTACACTGCCGGCCTTTCGCGCGGCATCGTCGAAGCGCGCGAGCGGCACGGGATCGAGGCGCGCATGGTGGTGGTCGGCGTGCGCCATCTCGGTGCCGGCGCCGTCGAGGGTGCCGCCCGGTTCGCGGCGCGGCCGAACTTTCCGCTGATCACCGGCTTCGGGCTCGCCGGCGACGAACGGATCGGACACCATAAAGACTTCGCCAAAGCCTTCGACATCGCGCGCGACGCGGGGCTGGGACTGACCGCCCATGCTGGCGAACTCTGCGGTGCGGAGAGCGTGCGCGCAGCGATAGAGCATCTCAAGCCCGCCCGCATCGGCCATGGCGTGCGAGCGATCGAGGACCCGGATCTCGTGTCAGAGATCGCCGAAAAGGGCATCGTGCTGGAGGTCTGCCCGGGCTCGAACCTCGCCCTCCGCGTCTATCCGGACATCGCCGCACATCCGCTCAGACAGCTGGTGGAAGCCGGCGTCAAAGCGACGCTCGGCGCCGACGATCCGCCCTTCTTCCACACCGATCTTGCGAACGAATACCGGCTTGCCGCCGAGAACGGCCTCGATGCGAGCCACCGGCTGGCGATTACCCGCAACGCGATCGAAGCGGCCTTCGTCGAAGGCGATGTCCGTCGCAGGCTTTTGGAAAAACTCGGTCTCTCCGCACTTGCGCTTGGCGCGCCGGCCGCTTCCGAATAGACGAGATCAACGACGAGACAGACGAGGGCGAGACACCATGGAAGGCGTGACAGTCATCAATCATCCGCTGGTCCAGCACAAGCTGACGATCATGCGCAACAAGGAGACCTCGACGGCGAGCTTCCGGCGCCTCCTGCGCGAGATCTCGACGCTTCTTTGCTACGAGGTGACCCGCAATCTCGATCTCACGACCACGCGGATCGAGACGCCGATGGCGGCGATCGATTCCCCGACGCTCGAAGGCAAGAAGCTCGTCTTCGCCTCGATCCTACGCGCCGGCAACGGTCTCCTGGAAGGCATGCTCGACCTTGTGCCGGCCGCCCGCGTCGCCCATGTCGGCATCTATCGCGACCACGAGACGCTGGAGCCGGTGGAGTATTATTTCAAGGCGCCGGAAGACCTCGCCAACCGTCTGGTGATCGTCGTCGATCCCATGCTTGCCACCGCCAATTCCGCCATCGCCGCCATTCAGAAGCTGAAGGATCGCGGTGCGCACAACATCCGCTTTCTCTGTCTGCTTGCCGCGCCTGAAGGGATCGAACGCTTTCGCGCCGCCCATCCCGACGTGCCGGTCTTCACCGCTTCGATCGACAGTCACCTGAACGAGAAGGGCTACATCGTCCCGGGCCTCGGTGACGCCGGCGACCGCATGTACGGCACCAAATAGCGCGACAGACCGCCGGCCCGGCCTGTCGCCTTCGGCGTTCAGCCGAGATAGCCGCTGTCTTCACCTAAGAGCAGAGAGCCCGCGATTCGCTCCGCGGCTTCGATCAGTTCCCGAGACAGGGGATTTCCGTCCACCTTGAGCGGCAAAGGCGCGTCGCGCCAACCTCTCCCGTGCGCGGCGAGATGGTCCATCGCCCGGTTCGCGTTGGAGAAGGCGTTGGCGCCGCCCTCCTTCTGGGCGGCGTCGAACACCCCGGCGACCGCCTCGGAGACCTGGCTCGACAGCGTCGCGGCCGCGTCGACCTGGCCGGCCGCCTTGTGTTCGAGGATCCGGCGAAGCGGCGCGGCCAACGCGTTCCCGGTGGACAGGAGCCAGCCGTCATACGGTCCGGCGGGCTTCAAGGCCTCTAGATACCCGCCTTCCGCACCCCGCACGAGGGCGACGTCGCCAAAGTCGAGCCCGCTCTTCGCCACCGCATCCTCGCCGCTGCTGTCCTTGAACAATGTCACACGCGGCGAGACAGCGAGCCTGACGAAAGTCTCCGGCGCAATGTGGCAGCCGGTGACCTGCGGCAGCTGATAGACGGCGATGGGCAGGTGGCTCGCGGCCATGATCGCTTCGAAATGTTCGATGATGCGCTCCTGGCCGGCTTCCGGCTCGACCGGCGGGCACACCGCAACGGCGCTCACACGGGCGGCGAGACGATCATCCTTCGCAAGGCGCGCTTCCAGATGCTGCAGCCGGGCGATGACCGCCTCGGTTTCGCCGCGCAAAACACCGAAGAGAAGGCTGAGATCGAGATCGGCGACGATGTCGGACGCTGCAAGATCGATCAGCGCATCGAAGGCCTCGTCTTCCAGTTCCCAGCCGTCCCCGGTGGAGCCGGCGAGCATGACCTGACGCACATGCGGCCGGATGTGGCGGAAATGGGCCAGCATGCGCTCGGCATCGACCCCGCCTTTCGCGCCCGGGGCATAATCGGTCAGCACCGGCACGAACAGCGGATCGGCAAGGCGCAGGGCTTCGTCCTTGCGGACATTGTCGCTGGCGGAGCCTGTCGCGCTCATGATTTCTCCTCCCACTCCTTCAGGCCTGTCCGCCCTCTTCCGCCCTGAGCCGGGCCGGTGATCAGACGAGCTTGTCCTGGTTCTCGGCATCAAGGCCGCCGGCCTGGGGCTGCGGCCGGGTGAACTGCCCCTGCGGACGGAAGCGGACGAGGTAAGTCGGAAGAATCGCGTCGAGCGAGCGCGGGATCATGTCGAAGGCTTCGAGCGTGCGGCCCTCGGCCTTGGCTTCCTCGGAGACCACATTGTCCTGCTGCAGGAGCCGGACCTGATCCTCGGTGAGCGGCGCGCCGGGCAGGAACCGCATCAGCCGTGCCATGCGCGCGGCCGAGCCGTAGGAAATGTTGAGGAAGGCCCGCTTGCGCCCGACGACGCGCAGCATCTCCTCCATCATCTCCCTGAAGGTCAGGATTTCCGGCCCGCCAAGCTCGTAGATCCGCCCGGCGGGAACCTTGCCCTCGACCGTGTCGGCGATCGCCTCGGCGACGTCGCCGACGAAGACCGGCTGATAGCGCGTCCGCCCGCCGCCGATCAGCGGCAGGAAAGGCGAAAAGCGCGACATCTCGGCAAAGCGGTTGAAGAACTGGTCTTCCGCGCCGAAGACGATGGAGGGCCGCATAACCGTCGCCTCGGGCAGCGTTTCGAACACCGCGGCCTCGCCGGCGGCCTTGGTACGGGCATAGACGGACCCGGAATTCTCGTCCGCCCCGATGGCGGAGATCTGGGTGAGACCGGCGCCGACGCCGCGCGTCGCCTCCGCCACGGCCCGCGCGCCGAAGGACTGCACCGCCTCGAATCGCTGGCGGCCGCTCTCGGCGAGAATGCCGACGAGATTGACCACGTGATCGGCGTCTTCCACCGCCCGGTCGACCGACCAGCGATAGCGCAGATTGGCCTGAATCGGCAGGATCTGGCCCATGTTTCCGGCGGTCTGCAGGTGATAGGCAAGATCGGGGCGGCGACAGGCGACGCGGATGCGATGCCCGCGCCGGGCGAGCGCCCGTGTCACATAACGTCCGAGAAATCCGGACCCACCGAAGAGAACGACCGTCTTTTTCAATCCGATGGTCATGGCAGAGGCTCCTTCATGTTCCGAGCGCCGATCGGGCGGTCGGAACGCACGCGTTCCCGTCGTTCGCCGAATGCCGGGCGGCTCCCGCCCTGGTCCGGCCCGGGCTCGAGCGACCGCGCCGGGTCCGCCATTCGGTGGATCGGATCGATTCCAATTTTCGGATGCAGGATTTAGCGTGATCGCGCCGAGAGGTGAAGACGCGATTTCGTCCCACAGGAGAGGTCGTTCCGGCATTTCGCATGCCAGCTGGAACGATCCGCCTCCCGCGGCGATGCCGATCGCCCCCTTCGACCCGATCGCGGCTTTTCTGCCCCGATCGGTCATCGCAATGTCATCGCAGCAAAAAATCCGCGTTGACACGCCATCGGCCACCTTCTAATGCTCCGGCCCGAGCCCAGGTGGCGGAATTGGTAGACGCGCACGGTTCAGGTCCGTGTGCCGCGAGGCGTGGAGGTTCGAGTCCTCTCCTGGGCACCAAGCAGCCGCATCAAATTATTGATTTATAAGATTTTTTAAGTACTGCTTTTCTTTTTGTACGGATTTTATACGGTTTTTTGATTGACGGTGGCTTTTGGAGGCCGCCTCACAGCCCCGCTCCAAGATCGGTTATCTCTGGACATATAAGATCACCTACCAGCAGATTTTCTGCTCAGAGCGGGTGACACGACGTTGCGGTGACCCCGGTGACTTCCGCTTGTCGGTATCGCAGATGGCAGGACATGGAGCAGCTTGAAACAAGTCTGCATATCAGTGGTCATCCCGAGCGCGACGACAACATGTGAGACGTGCTCGAACTTGCCGTCGTCCAGGCCGACGCGCTGACACCTCACATCTACGTGGAAGACCCTGACCATCTCTCCGACGAGCGACTCGAGCTATCGGAAGAGGAAGTCGCCGATTGGATTGCGCGCCTAGACGATTGGGACGCCGAGGACCGCGAGACGTGGATCGAGACGGGCATGGCGATCAAGCATGAGCTTGGCGACGCCGGCCTCGACATCTTCCTTGAGTTCTCGCGTCGGTGCCCTGACAAGTTCAGCCTTCGCGTCGCCAGGCAGCAATATCGCTCGATCAAGAACAAGGAATCGCGCGGCCGTCTGATCACGATGCGGACGGTGATGCAGCGCCCTCGGAGCCGAGCACGCCGAGTCGATGGCCGAGACCGCGGAACTCTTCGATGAGGTCGAGGAGGATGAAGGGCCGGCGCCGTTGTCGCGTGCCGAGATCATGCGTCTCTTCGACGACGACGACGACGACGACGACGATGGCGAGTTCGACCGTGACGGGGCGACCAAGAAGCAACCCGAGGCGCGCAAGGGCGACCCTGACCTATCGGTGCTGCGCTACAATCGCACTCCTGCGCCGAAGCTCGATCTCGACTACATCTTTGCACCGAAGATCGCGAACATGATCCGAGCAGGCGCAACGAACGCCCACTCGGCCGATGACTTCGTTACCGCGGCTGTTCTGACCGGCGCGTCAACCGCACTCGGCAATTCGGTGAAGGTGGAAATCCTCCCCGGCTTTCAACAGCCGGCCGTCCTATGGTCGCTCGTAATTGGTCTCCCATCGACGAAGAAGACGCCAGCCATCTCAACAGTCGAGGGTCCGCTGAACCGCATCGAAGCCTCGCATATGGAAATTTGGCATCGCCATTATGAGCGCTGGCAGGAAGAGAAGGAGATCGCCGAGGCCATCGCCAAAGATCACAAGGCGAAGGTGAAGGCGATCCTGATTAGCGGTGAAGGCGACGTTCCCGCAAAGCCCGCTGGCGCCAAGGTTCAGCCCATGCCGGCCGAACCGAAGATTGTTGCGAACAATGTGACCATCGAAGCCATGATGAGGCTCCAAGAGCGCCAGCCACGCGGCTGCGGCCTGTGGGCTCAAGAGATCGCGCAGCGGTTCGACGACATGAGCCGCTACAGCGCCTCCTCGGATCGCGGATACTATCTCGAAGGGTACGACGCCGGCCCGCTCAAGGTGGACCGTGTGAAGGACAATGGTCGCACGCTGTTCGTGAAGCGGTTCGCCCTGCCGATCATCGGCGGCATCCAGCCGGACCGGCTTCTCAGCGTAACAGGCCAACAGCAAGCCGACGACGGCTTCGTCCCACGCTTTATCCCTTTCTGGCCTGAAACGACGCTTCGCAGCCTCAAGGAAAGCGCGCCACCGCCCGACTTCGAGTGGCTGCTTCGGCGTCTTTTCGACGACATCCAATATGACGGCGAGGAGCCGATCGTCATTCCCTTCTCAAAGGAGGCGCGAACCCACTACATTGAATGGGCGGACAGGAAGAACCAGGAAGAGCTACAGACGACCGTCCGCCTCCAATCGGTCTTCGGTAAGTCGGACGGCCTCGTTGGGCGTCTGGCGGTGATCATCCTCCTGCTTGAATGGGCGCTTGATCCCTTCGAGCCCTTCCCGACTGAAATCCCGCTGTCCATCGTGAAGCGGGCCATCTTCTTCCGCGACAGCTACATCAAACCGATGCAGGTCCGCGTGTGGCAGCACGCCATAGAGTCCAAGGAGACTAAGGACGCCCGGAAGATCGCCGAGTGGATCGTCGTAGAGCGGAAAGAATTATTCACCGCTCGGGAGGTTCGGCGCGAGGCCGGCATTCAGGGTATCAGCGGCCGCACAAATCCTGAAGATGTCGATGAAGCGATTTCATATTTGGTCTCGCTCAAGTGGTGCTATCCGGTCGAGGCAAGCCGAAAGGGGACAAGAGGTGGCCGGCCGCCTAAGAGCTTCGCGGTGAACCAGCAACTGTGGGAATTGTTCGACGGATGATTTTCCAAACAAGGCTCGCTTCGGCGGGCCTTTTTCATGTCGAGGTTTTGGCAACGTTTTGGCAACATGGGTTTTCGACCTGAAACCCTTATTTCGCAGGGGTTTGCGAGGTTTTGGCAGTTTTGGCAACGCTTCTAGGGGAAAGAGCGATCCCCCCTATAGATAAGGGGTAGTAGGGGGAAATATATGTCTCAGTGCCAGTTGCCAAAACTGCCAAAACCTCGAAGTCCTTGAAATCGTTGCCCGATCTCGAACGATACCCTGTTGTCAAAACTAGGTTTTGGCAACATCAACCGAAATCCAGTTAATTTGGCGCCGATCCGAAGTCATATTACGCGGATACAGGGCTACCCCTGAAAAAATCTGAAATTTAATTTAAAAACTCTCACAAACCACGCTCGGCGCTTCCCCCGGCACGCAAATCTCGAGAGACAGGACCCGGAGCGACCCGGCAACCGAGGGACCGGGCCTCAACCGTCCCACCATACCTCACGGCATCCCGTTCAAGCTCATTACCTCTCATGACGTCTCACGGCCTCTAAGCGCACAGCCGGCCGCACGCGACTTCGCGTTCTTTGAAAAGAAGTGCATTCCATCAGCAACAGACCCGTAACCTCAGGTGGCATAAGATCCCTTCGTTTTGAGCCTTACCGTCGCTGGACGGAACACCTTGGGGCTTCTCAAATCGAGAGACAGGTGCAGGGATGCGACTGCTGCGGAATGGACTTTCCCGCTTTTTGATTTTTTGGATGCTGACGGCGGGGACAATCGCTCTTGCCAACTATTGCATTCCTTCATTCCGCTTGGAGTTGATCTGGCCGACGATCGCAAACGCAACCCAAAATCCGGACGCCATCAGCAATCCTGCGTTCGCCTTCTCGCTCGCTTGGCTTCTTGGCGCCCTTGCTGCGGGTCTGTCCATTTCATTCTTGGTTTGCCATGTCCTGTCGATCGGACTCTCGCTGCGTGCAGCGCGCGGTCATATCGAGAAGATTGGTGGCAAGGGAAGCGAGATCGAGGCGCGCCGCGTCGCCTTCGCCGAAAACTACGAGAGCATCCGGCAGCGCTTACGCCGGCATTCTCTGATCGGACACGCCTATCAGGAGTTCGATGAGACGCTGGTGCGCGACGAACGCATACCAAGCATTGTTAGCAACACCGTTAGACCGCAAGCGTTCATCAACATCGGAACAGCCCGCGAAAAGCGCTCGGGACTGAAGATCATGAACTCGGTTCCCGGCTACTTCGTCGGCGCCGGTCTGCTCCTTACATTCATCGGCCTCGTCTTCGCGCTTCATAAAGCGGGCGAGGCGGCGAACGCCTCGGACGCGGCCACAATGCAGGCGGCAATGGGCGACCTCCTGCAAATCGCGACGTTCAAGTTCGCCACTTCGATCGCCGGGCTCGGTGCCTCGCTGCTCCTGTCCATCCTCTTCCGCCTTTACACGATCTGGCTCGAAGGCTGCTTCGACCGCTTCTGCGCGCAGCTGGAGAACGTGCTTCTCTACACCGCGCCGCAGTCGATTTCGGCAGAAATGAATGCGACGCTGAAGGAACAGCGCGACCAGTTGAAGGAGATCACCCAAGGCGACTTCTTTGCTCGCATGGGCGAGGAGATCGGACCGCGCATCAACGACGCATTTCGCAATGCCCTCATGCCGGTAACGACGAGCATCGACACAGCCATGGGACGGATGAGCGAAAGCAGCGCCGACGGCATGCGTGACCTCGTTGGTGAGTTCTCGCGCTCCGTCCAGAGCGGTGCCGGCTCGGAGCTGCGCGAACTCGCCGCAACGCTATCGCAGATGCAGGTAGGACTCGTGGAAATGCAGGCCGGACTGCGCGGTACCGGCGAGGATTTCGGGCGCCGCATGGCGGAAGCCGCGGAAAACTTGAATCGCATTGTGGCGGAGGCCGGTGCGAACCTCGGTCAAAGCTCCGAGCAGAGCCGAGCTGCCTTTGCAGACGTCGCTGAAACCCTGCGGCAGACAATGGAGCGGGCCAACGTGCAGGTAGAAGCTTCGCTCGCCACGGCGGCGGGCGGCGCCTCCGAACGGCTCGAAGCCGCGATGGGCCGCGTCCTCGAGAAGCTCGAAGCGCAGGTGAGCTCCTTCAGCGGCGATATCGGCCGTTTCCAGAGCGACATGCGTGGAGAGGTCGAGGCAACGAGCGCTCATGTCGCTTCGGCTAGACGTGATGCTGCGGATGCCCTTACCGCTGTCTCGACCGAGCTGTCCGAGACGTTGAAGACCGGCTTCGGCAGTATAATGACCGCGATCTCAAGCGAGTTCGACCGGCTTATGCAGACCATGCGGGGGCTCGAGCAGAGCATGGTGGGCCAGTCGAATGCTATCGCGGCGACGAGTTCCGAAACCCGCAAAACCGCCGACGTCTTCCACGAGACCGCTGCAAGCGTGCGACAGGTGTCGCAGCCGCTGTTCCAGGTTGGCGATCGGTTCGCCAAGGCCAGCGACGGCATGGCTGAGAACCTCGCGACGACCCTCGCGGCGCTCAAGGCCGCACAGGAGGCTTCCGGCGAAACCGCAAATGCTCTGCGCGACGCCCACGGCGAAGTGAAGAACTTCTGGCAGAACTACGCCGAAAGCTTCCGCGGCATCGATGTCGAACTGGCCAAAGCTGTGACCGATCTTTCCCAAGCCTCAATCAACCAGTCGCAGAACCTCTCCGGCCATGTGAGGGAGGTAGACGAGGGGCTGGCGAAGGCTATCGGCAAGCTGAACGGCCTGCTTGTCCAGATCAACGATACGGCAGAAAGCATTAGCGACAGCGTCGAACGCTGGCGGGACAACTTGAGTGGGCAGGCGGCATGAAAATGGGCGGAGCCGGGCAATGATCGTCGAACACGACGCTGCACATGGATATCCCGACGAAGAGGAAGAAAACTACTTTATTTCAATGACCGACATGATGGTCGGAATTCTCTTCATATTCATCATTATGCTGATGATATTTGCGCTAAATTTTCGCCAGAAAGCGGATGATCAGATCCAGATCACGCAGGAGCAGCTGAAGCGAATCCAGATCGTCGAAGAGGTTGCAGAGCAAATTAACCGGCTACAGGTGGAAGTGCGTCAGAACATAGCGGACCTGAGCCACGTCGAGCAAGTCCGCGGCCAACTGCTGGCCAAGATCCAAGAGCGCCTTGAGAAGGAAAACATCAAGGTCACGATTGACCAGAAGAATGGCGTGCTGCGTCTGAACGAGAACGCGGTGCGCTTCGCCGCCGACCGCTCCGACTTGACGGCCGAGGCTGCGAGAAACGTCGACGCAATCGCGCGGGCACTTGCTGCGACCTTGCCATCCTTCTCTGCCTGCGCGACAGACGGTCCGGCCGATTGCGACAATACCGACCAAACGAACATTGAGACAGTCTTTGTCGAGGGACACACGGATGTCACCGGCACGGACAATCGCAATTGGCAGCTTTCCACCGAGCGCGCCGTCAACACCTATCGTCGGCTGATTACGTCAGCTCCTGTCCTAAAAACATTGAAGAATAGCGAGGACCAGGAGATCCTTTCCGTTTCCGGTTATTCTTCGACCCGCCCAGCAGCTCTGACGCAGGACAGTGCGAGCTATGCGCGCAACAGGCGCATTGATCTGCGCTTCGTGATGGAGTCGGAGCGGCGCAAGCGCCTGGAGGCGGTGACCCAACTCCTGTCTCAGATGGAAGCACGCGTAGATCAACTGATACATACACCCGCAACCAATGCCGATCTGCCGATACGCGGGACGATGTCGCCATGAGTTCGTTCCGCGAGGCGCTGCGAGAGGTCTCGGTGCGACATGGAGGCCGCCCTGCGCCGCACCGTCGGGCGCAGATTGTGATGATCGCGGAAGACCTCCAACTGCCGGAGGGGGGGCAGAAGATCAACGATCGCGACTATGACGCGATCGCGGCCCGTGTAGCCTCTCGGCTGGCCGACGGCGGCCGGCTGACTGCGAACGAGGCGCGCGATGGGGCGTGGTGCCTTTGGGAGACGCAGACCCGGTTGGCCGCGTCTGAGATGACGCTTCTGCCGTTCCTGGAGCAGCTCTTCCAACTGCGGCGCAAGGCTGCCGTTCGGTCATTGGCCCTGTCGTATCTCTACAGCTTCCGGCCGAACCTGCCGGGCCTCGACGCAGTAGCCGGAACTTTGGCAAACTTAGTGGAACTTGCCGGTCGCCCGTTCGACGCGCTGCAGCGCGACTACGCGATATTCGATCCTTCCAAAGGTCCACGACGTGTCGCGGAGGAGGCCAAAAACAGCCAGACGCCACCAAGTGGACTATTGCAGTCGCTCGGTCTGAACGCTCTCTCGGTGCGGGCGGGGTTCGCGGAAGCCTGCGCCGGGCAAGCGTTGCGGCTTCTGGCTGACGAGGCGCAGCTCGCAGCGCTCGAACGGCTGAGCTTCGTCAAGGCAATCGCGCTCGATGAGAAGGACGAGTTGTTTTTCCCCAGCCATGGTCCGCAGGTCGCCAACGCGCTGCTGCTTCCCTTTGCGGCAAACCAGCCGTCAGAAGAAATTTGCGACCGTTACCTCGATCTGTTGATCGGCCTCTTCGGCGATCCGCGAACGAATGAAGGGCGCTGGGTCAACATGCCGGAAGCGGCTGAAATCGCGCGGAGATGGCTCACGCGCCAGGCGCTACGGCAGTTTCTGGATGTGGTGGACGCGGTCGCTCCTGATGCAATGTGGAGTTATCGAAGAACGTTTTGGGAGGCCGTGTACGACCGGAAACTCATCCAGACTGCATGGGTCGTCTTTGACTCTGCCGGTGTCGCCGAGGCACGGCGCCGATTCGGCAGCAAAGTACAGTTTGGGCGCTTCGAGAAAGGCGGCAGCATTCAAAGCGGTCACTCCGTCCTCCTCTTGAGGATCGGAAGGGCAGTCGTCGCCGAGTGGAGCCATAGCGGTATGTGTCGTTTGTGGAAAGACGCGGATCGCGAGGGTGCGCCAGTTCTCTACAGACGCTCCTACGCTGCCGATGAACTACGTTGGCCGACCCAGTATCAAGCGGAATTCGAGCAGCGCCACTACCCTCATTCCGGCCCGGGCGCATGGCAGCATAAGGTCGCCAATGCAATTTTTGACGCTGTGGGGGCGAGAATCCCCCAGGAAGAGTATCTCTGAGCGATGACCGTCCGCTTCACCCATGATCTGCGCTCCGACGGTGTTCTCATCACGGCTGACGAGAAACGCTTGCTTGGCCGCAAGCCGGTGATGGCCGGCGAGTGGATGGCGCTGCCTGCGCCGGTCGGCAATGCCGCGAAGACCCTTCACCGTCTGGTCAAGGAAGGCGATGCCCGCAGCGAGCACGACGGAATCTTCCTGCCGAACGAGACCGCATCTAGGCTGGCTCCGACCGTAGCCGATGCTCTCGCACTGCCGCCGCTCGCCAGCCTTTCGGCGACGCTATCCTTCGAGGGCAAGATGACCGACAGCGACGCCCGAATCCGGGTTCGCTGGTACGACGCCAATCTCTCGACGATCCGGATCGAGCGACGTGGCAGCTTCGCCGTATGGGGCGATAAGCGGGCGCGCTTGGTGCGCAGCGTCTTTGAGCTGATGGAGGCAATCGACGCTTACAACGCGTCGGTCGGCGGCGCCCCGGACGTGCGGATCGCGGCCTGGGGGCCGGTGCAGGCGGCGCTAAAGCGCACGACCGGCGAGACAATCCGGTCGGACGACAATTTTTTGAAGAGCCTGTCGGTCTATCAAGCGGGTGCCTTCGCTCTGGATGTCCGCGAGACGACGAACGGTCCAGACTTCGTGCCGGTCGTGATGGGCCGCGAGAAGGCAACGGTCGAGGAAGACGACGCCCCAATCGGCAAGGGAGCCGACGACGAGACGGTGCCCGGCGCCCGCCGTGACCAGGTGGACGACGCTCTTCTGCCGCCCGATCTCCAGAGGCGCTTCGTCAACGACTTCTTCTCGCAAGAGGCCCGCACACGCGACGGCTACGTCCTCGCCCGCAACACCTATCTCGTCGTTGACGAAGACCTGAAAGGCGCCCTCGACGTCGTGCGAGAGAAGCGCCGGGCTCCGGCGGCGGAACGGCGAGCCTTTGTTCGAAATCCGCGGCCGGCGATCGCGCAATCGTTGGGCGAAGGGCGAGAATCCGTTGCCGGCGCGCTTTTCGTGGAGACGGCGCAATATTCCGAGCGGGTCCTTGGCCTCGGCGTGTGGCAGCCGCCGGCGCTGCCCTGGCTGAAGAATAAGGCCGGCCAGTGGTTGCCCGAGAGCTTTCCTTTAAGGATTGGCGACCGCACGATTGAGATGAACCGCGACCGATTCGAGGCAATCACTAAGGATGTCGCCGAGGCAAAGGCAGCGGAGAAGGGCGAAATCCTGCTGGAAGACGTCCCGACACCGGTAGCGGCTGTCGAGGAGGCGCTGTCCGCATTCCAGCGGCCCGAGCCGGCTTCGGCCACGCCGGCTATCGAGGAGGAAGAGCCCGGCGACGACGGCGCGCGGGAGACGGAGGCCGCCACAGCCCCGCAGCACGTGCCGAAAACCGACCGAGAAGTACTGCTCATCTCGCAGAACCTTGAAGGCGTGGACTACGAAGTCGCCTGGCCGAAGCGCGAAGCGGCGACTGCCGGTGAGTTTCCGTTGGATGATCTCGCCCGGACCCAGCCGAAGCCGCATCAGGTTGATGGATTCGACTGGCTGGTAGACGCTTGGAAAGCCGGCTGGCCGGGCGTACTGCTGGCCGACGACATGGGGCTCGGCAAGACCTTTCAGGCCCTCGCCTTCCTTGCCTGGGTGCGCAAGAACCGCATGCGGCTCGGCCTGAACGAGGGCGCGGCCAAAGAGCCGATCCTGGTGGTCGCGCCGACGGCGCTGCTGCGGAACTGGGCCGAAGAGAGCGAGCGGCACCTCGCGCCCGGAGCCTTGGGGACGCGGATCGACGCCTTTGGCTCCGGCCTGCGGCGGCTAAAGGCCGAGAAGCGCCCGGACCTGACGCCGGAGGACGCACTCGACGTCCAGCGTATCCGCGAGGCTGATTGGGTGCTCACCACCTATGAGACGCTTGCCAACTATCACCGCGCCTTCGCCCGCGTCGCCTTCTCGGTTGCCGTGTTTGACGAGGCGCAGAAGATCAAGGCGCCCGGAGCGATCAACACACAGTCCGCCAAGGCGATGAACGCCGATTTCGTCCTCGCATTGACGGGAACGCCGATCGAAAACCGGCTAACCGATCTCTGGTGCATCATGGATCGCGTCGTGCCAGGCTATCTCGGCGAGTTGAAGAGCTTCGCCAAAACCTATGAGGAAGGTGGCCCTGCGGAACTCGAAGAGCTGAAAGCCCGGCTCGATCGCCCGAGCCCAGCGACGCCTGCGGTGCTCCTTCGGCGCATGAAGGCGGATATCCTGACTGGCCTGCCCGCCAAGACGGTCGAAGCGAGCCGTATAGCCATGCCCCCTGCTCAGGCGGAAGCCTATGAAAAGGCCGTCGCGGCGGCACGCATGGGCGAGCGCAAGCAAAGCGACATGTTGAAGGCGATCCACGCCTTTCGGGGTATCTCGCTCCATCCCGATGGGACAGATGGGCTCGACCCGCTGGACCCACGATCGGTGGACGCCTGGATCGCCCGCTCGGCGCGGATGGCGCACACCGTTACCTGCCTCGAGAATATCGCTGCGCGCAAGGAGAAGGTGCTGGTCTTCTTGGAAGACCGGGCAGTGCAGTCGGCTTTCGCCAGCGCGATCGCGACGCGGTTTAAGCTGCCGGCCGAGCCGGAGATCATCAACGGTGCCGTCCCCGGCGACAGGCGGCTGGAGATCGTCGACCGCTTCCAGGCCGGGCCGTCGGGCTTCAGCCTCCTCGTTCTCTCACCTAAGGCAGCCGGCGTTGGCCTGACGATCACCGCGGCGAACCACGTCATTCACCTGTCGCGCTGGTGGAACCCCGCCGTCGAAGACCAGTGCAACGACCGAGTTTACCGCATCGGCCAGGAAAGACCGGTGACGATCCACGTGCCAATCGCGACGCATCCCGGCTTTGGCGATGCCACCTTCGACGTTACGCTCGACGCGCTTCTGGAGAAGAAGCGCAGCCTCTCCCGCCACATGCTGATGCCTCCGGTCGAGGACGGCGACCTTGATGCGCTGTTTGGCAGCGCCGTGGACGGACGGGCCATGGCGGCGTGAAGTGCTCCCGCCACAGGTTCTGGCGATGGCGTAAAACGCGAACGCGATCACCGCTGATCGACGACTCCGCACCCATCCCGAGCATTGAAGCGTTACTGCTGATCTCCCGAAAACGGACATCGGAGTGAATAGCTTTAGAGCCGCCGCGATTGGAGGACTGATCGGTACGTCCCCTTCTGGACACTACGTCGACCAAGCTGCACTTTGTTCATGCCGCCGAAATTGGTGTCGTGAACGACTTGGAGGGCGGAAGTTTGAGTCTGGCCGGGCTTGATGCGCCGAGGCCAAGAGGAGAGCGTTTGGTAAGCCAACAGCGCCAGAGCTCAATTTAGCCACCTACTATGACCAAAGCGCCGAGATCTGTTAGTATGCTGTGCCCATAATAGCAGTCTGTAACTCGGCGAAGGGACTTGACCCACAAATTTCTGTTCGCTCGGCGCGTTTCGAAGCCGATTTAAACGCAGTAAAAAGTACATTCGGCCGAAACACATCGTCGATCAATTTATGTAGCGCGAGGCAGCTGATCTCTCGCGAGCAATTCGCGCAATCGCGTTTTTAGGTAAGGCCAGCGTTCGCGGAGCTGCGGCATTGCGTCAGACGCGGCTTTACCGATTCCACTTGCCAGAAGTGGCCCGACATCGCGGTGGCTGAGGCCGACCTCGGAAAGCACAAGTGCTGTCTCAGCTTCCCGATCTCTTTCGCGAAGGCATCGCGCCGCCGATAACAAATGTTCGAGGGCGATCTCGCGCGGGCCGGGCTCGGATATGTGTCTTATGGTCCCTAGCAGCGACCTCCATTCAGCTATCTCGATCGGCAATGCGGCTCGCGCCTTGACGATTTCTTTAAGTAGAAAATCGGCCTTTTCTACACCAAACCGCCCCGCGATCGATTCGATCTCTCCAAGAACCGCGCGGAGGGCGGTGGCGCTTACTCTCGCGCAAAGCGGCTTGACGATGAACTCGAAAATCCAGCTTTTCGGCTCGCCAAGTCGCTCGACCCGGTTTTGAAATGTGTCGATGGCTTCTCGCCAGCGAGACGCTGGCCAAGTTTCGGCGATGTCGACCAGTGTCGCATTATGAAATGCATCGCTCAGCGCCATCGCGTCGACCGCGCTCAACGCACCATGCGGATCTACACGTGCTAAAGTCCGGACGGCAAGCCGGATTTGCCAAAGATCTTCAGGAACCATGCCATCTGTGAGATCATCGTCGTCGGCTGCCGTTCGGGCGAACCGTGTTTGGGCGAAGCTTGCGAGAAACTCAGCCGGCCTCTCAACCGCGTCGCATCCAGACAAGACCCGGTCAATCAGAGTACTATTGTCTTTAGCGAGAGCACTTAGAAAATCAGCACGTCCTCGGTCCTCAAATTCGAGCGCGAACGCCAAGGCGACATCGAGATTCCAAAATATTGGAAGCGTTTTTGGTTCGATATCCAAGAGAGCCGCGAGGAGAGCATCGGCCGCGTTCTTCGCGTCCTTGTACCGCTCACTGTCGCCGAGGAATGCTCTTGCGAGCGATTGAAGTTCGGTGAATGTCGCATGGGGCAACACGAGCCGCAGAGCCTCGGCGGGATCACGGCTTATGAAGGCCCTGCTGAACCGACGCCTGAGGTCGTGCGACCAGATCGTCTCGCCCTGGATGACAATTCCAATATCCGCCGGCACAGCCTCAATGGCCCGCGCCGCCCGTAGTCTATCCAGGGCCGCGCCACTGCTAATGGCTTTTTCGAGCAATGCTACCGCGCGCTCGGTCGGATTCTCGGCATCTTCCGACGCTTGACCGACAATGCCAGTTTCAACATGATCGACGATATAACGGAAGGTTTCACCGTCGACGAACCTGCTCAGATGACACAGAAGATCTTCAACCCGCCCCACACCGCTTCTTCGCATCGCGATCGCGATGATTCCAGCCAAAGCTGCCTGGGTGCCAGTATTCTGGGGCTCGACCACATCAAAAAGACGAACGGCCGCGATCGGATCGCGGTCGGCAATAATCTTCGCCGCAGCGATTTTGCCCCAATGGTTAGCTGCCTCGGGAAAGACCGATTGTGAGATAACCGAAAGATACTCGTCGATGCCTCTGTAAGCAGCTCCTGTTGCTACCCCTTCGGCGGCTTGGCCCAATGAAAATCCGTAGTACCAGTATTTTTGCGCAAACTCGCGAAATGCGACAATCTTGTCTTGGCCTAGCCAAGCGAAGAAAAGGCCCAGCGGCTTGCCTGCATTGGATTTTAGTTCAGGAAAATCGGTGTCCGTAGCCAGTGCCGCCAACAAGACGTCGGCGAAGACACGCAGATCCTTCACCGCGGACGGGTCGCGAGGCATCGCTCGCGCGTCGAAGGTCGCAAGTTGTGGAAGAACCGTTCTTAAGTGTGGGCTCGGCCACGCGAGCATTTTCGAGGATATCGCGGCCACGTCGTAAGTCGGTCGCCAACCGCGTGTCGTCGTGACATTGGTTTGGCATCGATCGCTCATCCAGGCGAAGGCAAGCATCACTTGGATCTGACAGTACGGGTCCATGACTCGCTCGACTGCGAGCGAGGCCAGGGAAGGATCTGCGGCCGCGAAATCACCCGCTAGCGACAATCCATAAGGTTCAGGCCAGCGATTGCCAAAGAGATCGCCCGCGCGCTCCCAAGCACAGACCACGTCGCACTGAGGCGAGGCGAGGTACGCTGAGAGGACACGTTCGCGCGCTTGATCGCGTCCCAATTCAATTTTTTCGCCGCCAACCCATTGAAGCTCAGTCTTGAACTCCGCCACGATATTGAGCGCCCGATCGAGATCATGGTGGGCGATACCTTCCGCTGCAGCCAAGAGGGTGGCTTGGCGGTAGTGCTCGGCGGCAAGGGCATGCTCTGCTCCCTCTGGAAGCTCGGCGAGACGTCGGCAAGCATCCACGCTGAGGTGGCGCGGTTCACTTCCGATCGCTTGATTCCGCAGGAACGGCAGTGCCTGCTCCGGTGCGATTGTCGACAAAGCATCGAGGAAGGCGTCGCCTAACCCCACGCGGCTTTCGGCCGGAGCGCGGTTCAATAGGTCGAGGGCGGCTTGGTACTCGCCTAACGCCGCCAGCGCACCGATATACGACGTGAGTTCACTAGCCGCGTGATGCAGTGAAGCATTTGCGGCATCGTCCTGTCGCAAGGCAAGAGCCGATGCCTCTGCGACACGCCCCATAGCGGCGAGCAAGGACGTGGAGGCCGCCTCGACTTGCATAGCGGATTTCTGATTCCAAAGCTGTACCAGGAGGGTGAGAAAAAAGGATAATTCCACCGCGCCACGTGATGCGACAACTGCCAACGCCCGCCGGAAATCCGCGCCAAGTTCATGTGCCTGATGCCCGATCTGGAAGCGCGCTGACACATATTCGCCCGAGAGTATCGCCCAAAGGCTGGCAGAGAAACTCTCTCCCTCAACGGCAAGGATGTGATGAATTAGATGTCGAAGGGTATAGGGCGACGTTTCGCTCCAAGCGATCCCCTTACCCTTCGGCAGCGCCCAATCGATGAACCGTTGGTGCTGTTCCTCCTCCGGACACCAAAATGGCCCGGAATCCCGTTTATTCAGCAAGAATTCCGCGAATGTCGCGTGATAGACGCTCCAGCGATCCTCCTCGTCGACTCGAAGATACTGCCGAACAAGTCCGAGCCGGGCGTGTACGACGCTTAGCGGCAGCTTGGTTACGCGCGCGAGCTCCTCTTCGGAAAGGGGACCGCGCGCGACTGCGAGGGCCCCCAGCAAGCGGCCTAACTGTTCTGGCCATGCGTCTCGAAGGTGGTCTGGAAGCTGATCAAGAAATCCTAGATAAAAACCACCAAGAGTTGTTGGCAATTGATCGACCATCGGCGCGTCGATCCGACCGCTATACCCAACAAGTGCATCGATGGTGCAGGCTGCCACGAGAAAATTGCCTTTGGAACGTTCGACCAAGGCCAAAGACAGATCCTCGAGACTCCAGGTTTCGATGACGCGCGCACCCAAACGCTTGCTTTCAAGGCATTCATCGACGAAGTGCCTGATCGAATGCTCCGTCGACAATTCCGACAAGTCGATCGGATTCGGGTCGAGCCTGAAAGATTGCGTGAAGGGGGTTCCCGTCCGCGATGTCACCAAAATGCGAAGGCGTGAAGGCAGCTCGCCCAACTTCTTGAGGAGTTTGGCGACGCCGGTCTCTGCTGGTTCATCGGGGGCGTCCACGAGGATGAGCCAGATTGGTCCCGGCCCCTCGAGCGCAACTCTCAGCGGGCGAGTAAACAGGTCTTCGAGGAAGTCTTCAGGCTCGTCACCCCTAATAATGAACTTGACGGCTGTCACGTCCGAGCCAGGCGAATTGATGATTTCTTGGTCGACTTTGAGATCGAACGGTCGGCGTCGCCTAGCCCGGTCGAGCGAAGCGGCGCGAAAGGCTGAATCATAATCGGACAATTTCTGCGCAATGTGTTCGAGGAACCTAACATCACTGCCAGACGCCGCACTGTTTCGCGAACAGAAATGCGCCGCCGCCACGACTGCCAGGCTGTCTCCGTCCGCACCAGCAATGGATCCAGCCGCGCAAAGCATTTTGGCCCAGCTGGTCTTTCCTGAGCCGGGAGCACCTCGGATATGTATATACTGATCGCGGGAGTTATTCAGTCGGCTGAGAAGCGCCGCGTCAATCTCTTCCCGGACGACGAGCGGTGCGACCGCCTGGCCAGCGTCCGACATCAGCCAAAAGTATCGATCTCGTCGATGCCGGTGACCGTCTTCACGTTTTCCGCCTTCTGCCTGACGTTGATTCTTCCGCGCAGCACCTCGCGAATGCGCGCGCCCGTCAATTCCTCGCCATCCACTATATCCTGATCGATATTGAGTTCGGGGGCGTCATCGTTCTCGAGAATAGCCTTGACCAACTCGGCGAACTTCGCGTCGGTTGCCATCTCTACGGCTAAGGCGGACTGCAGATCAGCCTTCGCTGACTCCTCACCCGTCGCGAGATTCGCGAGCCGATCCTCCGCCTCTGGCTTTCCTTGCCAGCGCCGATAGAGCAACTCTAGCAGCTTCTCGCCAACAGCGAGCGTTTTCTTTCCAACCTCTTCACCGGCGGATTCACCGACCTTTGTCAGGAAGGGTGTCAAGGCAATTACTGCGGCGGATGCTATTGAAACTAAATCCATGAAGATTGCTCCGTTTGGTCGCTGCGTAATTAGCCGTGTTGGCGGAAAACTGAGAAGAGTGGTGCCCCCGAATTACTGGCATCACAAACCCTACTTTGCTGCCCTCGCCATCTGGATTGCCGAAACTGGAACTTTGGCCGGCGGACTTGAAACGACTTCTGAAATCGAACGCGGCACTATCGTTGCCGACTAATTCTATATTCAACCGCAATCCTCGCAAGAGTTTTTCAGGAATTGCACCGCCTCATTGATCATAACCTGCAGCCACCTCGTGCAAGCGCGATCCATGGGGTGAACAAAGGTGCAGTTTCAGGGCGGGCGGCCGTGCCCGAGAATGTCGCCATTCGCGGCGGCGGCTGACAAATTCCTTGGATCGGTCAAATGCCAGCTTTCCTCGTTCCGATGCTCCAAACCGGACATTCCGCAACCGGCCCCTGGCGGAGAGATACTCACCCCAACCCAGCCTCTTGCAAAAACGGCGACGGGCTCGCCACCTGATCCCCGATGCGGCCGGAGAGTGTGAGGATCAGGCGGCGCTTGGCGCGGGTCATGGCGACATAAAAGAGCCGCCGCTCGCTCTCGATATCGCGCTCGCTCTTGGCGCGGCGAAGCGGCCAGATGCCGTCGACGACGTCGAGCATGACCACCGTGTCGAACTCCTTGCCCTTGGCCCTCAGCGCGGTCATCAGATGCACCGGCCGGCGCCACAGCGCGTTGGCGTCGTCCTCCTTGTCCTCGCCGGGCAGGCGCACCAGCGTGTCCTTCGCCGTCTCAAGATCGTCGAGGAATCGCTGGAAGTCGTCGCCATAGGCTTCGGCGAATTCGGTGAGGTAGAGGAAGGGCGGATCGACCAGAAAGATGTCTTCCTGCGCCCGGCCGTAATCCTGCTGGAAGCCGCCGAAGAGGTCCTGCATCGCCTCAATCGCGGCGCGCACCGTCGGCGCGTGGACGAGCTTGCGCAGCGCCTGCGCGAAGGCGGCGCTGATCTTGCCGTCGTCGTTCTTGCCCTTCAGCGGTCCCTGATAGGCT
The DNA here is from genome assembly GCF_024359545.1 of Jiella marina. GTDB lineage: Bacteria > Pseudomonadota > Alphaproteobacteria > Rhizobiales > Rhizobiaceae > Jiella. The sequence continues at coordinate 500,873 of NZ_JAKQZG010000002.1, read as the reverse complement.
TCTAGCGCGTCGATGACTTCGTCGTAGCTCTTCGGTCGGCCGTTGCGCAGGTGTTTCGCGAGCGCGTCCGCCTCGGCCCGCTTCAGCGGGAAGCGGCGCACCGAGTTGCAGAGCGTGACGATGTCCTCGACCATGGTCGGCAGGCGCATGCCGAGCGCCGCCATCGCCCGCGTGCGGATCGCGTGCAGCAGGCGGTCGAACGTGTCCGACAGGAAGACGTGCAGGTCCTCGGCTGCGCAAAAGGAGAGGCCCTCGCGCGCCATGATGATCTGGTAAGGGATCAGCTGCGCCCGCTTGCGCGATAGGACGGCGAGCTTGGCGCCGGGGACGTCACGCTCGATAAACGTGCGCACCTCGCGCATCACCGCGTCAGTCGCGGCGACGAAGCTCGCGTGTTCCAGGGTCTCGATTTCCGCGTCGCGCTCCAGGACCGGCGTCATAGTCTTCGGCTCTCGCCGCCGGTTGTGAGAGATCAACCGCGCGGAACTATCCACCAGATTGCGCGGGCAGCGGTAGTTTCGCTCCAGGATGTGGGTTGCGAATGGCCGGCCGAAATGCGCTTCCGGCTCCAGGATGTAGTCGGGCGTCGCGCCGCGCCATTCGAAGATCGCCTGATCATCGTCGCCGACTATGGTGATCCTTGCCTGATTCAGCGCTGCGATCTCGCGCACGAGGGCGAGGTCGAGCGGATTGATGTCTTGGAATTCGTCGACCAGGATGTGTGTGATCCGATCACCGGGCGCCGGACGGTTGCCCTCCGCCACCCGCCGCCGCGTGTCGAGGAAGCCGACATATTTTTGGTCTTCGAGCGTGAACGTCGCCTGCGCCGCCTGCAGTTCGCAAGCCTTGACCCAGAACGGCATTACCGTCTCGATGAAGGTCTCCAGCCGCTTGTCCGGCAGCACGCCATGCTCGGCGAGCTTCTCGATCAGCTGGTCGATATGCCGCGACAAGCCGAGCGCCTCCAGCGCGTCAAGCCGATCATTGGCATGGCGCATCGAGCCGTCCTCGTGATCGAAACCGAGGGATTTCAGTGTATCGAGCAACTCGGCGAGGATCTTCGGGAGCTTGTAGGTATGGTCGCGCAGGCCAGCCGCGATCGCCTCGTCCTCGGCCCAGGCCGCCTGCAGCGTATTCTTGACGAGGAGGGTGCGGTCACCGTCGCTTGTCATCAGCCGCGGATTGAGAAAGGTGCCGCGGATGACGCGGTTGCCCCAACCATTCAGGGTGACCACGTCGGCGCTGGCTGCGAGCCGCCTGAACTGTGGCGTAAACAGCCGCAGCCGCAGCTCGTCGCGGGCCGCACGGGTGAAGGTAACGATCAGGAATCGCGCGCTGCCCTCGCTGCGGCGGTAAAGCTCGGCGCAGCGCCACAGCAGCGAGTGCGTCTTCCCGCTGCCGGCCGGAGCGAGAAGACGGATGTCGCCGTCCTCGGCCTCGACGAAGCGACGCTGAAATTCGTCAAGTTCGGCTTCGGCAAGGCTGCCTGCAAGGCGAGCCAGCGTCTCGGGAATGGCTGTTTGGGTCAGATCCATGCTTTCGTCAGATCCTCCAGGAACTCCGAACCCGGCTCGATGCCGGATATGAACAGTCGGTCCCGTGCCCGGGTGGCGGCGACATAGAGGAGCTGGCGCTCGGTCGCCATCACCTCGTCGAGCTCGAACTCGTCGGCGACGTCGTCAATGCGGGCCGGCAGCGGCAGAACGTCCTCGTCGCATGCAACGACCGCCACAGCTCGAAATTCCAGCCCCTTGGCGAGATGCATGGTGCCGATGACAATGCCATCCACAACGCCGTCTCCTTGGATTGGAAGCCCCCCCGCTTCGGCGCAGGCACGCGCTCGCGCAAGCTCCTTTTCTGAGCGGACGAAAAGACCGATCTCGCCGGGTGCGATCCCATCGGCGGTCGCCGCTTTCAGGAATGCTGCTGCGGCCTTGGTCTCCGCCTCTTCGTCCTTTGCCAGAAAAAGCTGAGGCTCCGGCCCGTCAAAGACCGATACGGTCCCACCGCGCTCGTCCTCCAGTCCATCAACGTCGCGGACTGACTTTGGCAATAGCCGATCGGCCGCTCGCCGGATCTGGTGCGAGGTGCGATAGTTCACTTTCAAGGTCGCCGAGCGGCCGCGCACATCGACACCGAGCCCCTTCCAGGAGAAGGGCTGCTGGAAGATCCGTTGGCCGAGATCGCCGGCGAAGAACAGCGCGTCGCCCCGCACCGGCGCGATCGCGGCAAGGAAGCGCAACTCGGGCACACCAAGATCCTGCGCCTCGTCGACGATGATCGCATCGAAAGGCTTTTCAACTCTTTCGCCATAAAGCTCTGCAGCGTGGGCAAAGAGGCTCGCGGGCGTCAGAACACCCTGCCGATTCAGGCTTTCGCGAACTGCGGCGAACACCTGCCAAAGCCGCTCGCGTTGCCTCGCGCCGAGCCGGCTCTTGCGCCCCATGCGCGGCACTTCCGCATAGGCTTCGGCGCTCGTCACCCCCCATGCATCGACGACGTGTTCCCATTCCGACAGAAGGAACTGGGGCGAGAATTCCACAACGCCTGCGCTCTCTGCAGCCCGTGACAAGGCCGCTCGGATGATACCTGCGTCGGCTACACGTGGCGTCCGACCCGTCGCCAGCGTCACGAGATCGCGGGCGACAGCAGAGAAGGCGCCGATCGTCACGCGATCCGCCACATCGGGCCGATCGGAGGTGAGCAGGTCGAGCTTGGTGCCAAGCGCCCGGGCCAGCGGCTCCGAAAAGGTCGTGAGCAGAATCCTTGCCCTTGGTTCCCGCCGCAGATGCCGCATGACGCGGTGAAGCGCGACGACGGTCTTTCCCGTTCCAGCCGACCCGGCAACGCGAGCGGGGCCGGAGTAGTCGCGCTCGACGACCCCGCGCTGGGCTGGATGCAGGAACACCGTCCAGCGCTCGAACGGCGCGTCGAGAGCTGCGCGCAACTCATCGATGCCTTCCATGACCCGGAAGCGACGCAGGCTGTCGGGATGCTGCATAGGATCGGCGACCGGCGCTGCGGCCGGCTTCAAGATGCCGGTCGCCGCATAGTCGAGAAGCGCCTCGCCAGCCTCCGACGGCAGATGCCCGGCAAGCTGAAAGAAGCGTTCTTCGTCCGCTGCGGCAATGTCAGCCAACCAGTCGCGCGGCACACCGACCGAAAGCAGGTCGTCTTCCGAGAGGGCCGCGAAGAGTTTTGGCTGAGGTTCCGTCGACACCGAAGATGCCGTTGGTGACGAGCCGATATCGCTCCTCGTTGCGAGAGGAGAGCCTCCGCCGAACAACTCGGCCTGAACTGCGATCGGCGCGTCGATCTCCACGACCCGTTCGCGCACTTCGACGATCTGGAGCGCCCCCGTCTTTTCGTGCACCTCCATCCGTCGGCGCTCAGCCCATTTGTAGGCGTCGTCATGGTGGTCGACATAGACCAGCGCCAGGCTGTCCTTCAGCTTGTGCACAATGATGCGGATGTCGCGGCTGACGCGAACCGACCAGAAGTTCTCGTCCTTCGACTTGTCGATGCGGTGAAATTTCAGCCCTGGACCGGACGGGTCGGTCTGCAGATCGAAGACGGTGATCTTGACCTGCTTCTGCTCGTCATTAGTCAGCTTGCCGAGCGCGACCTGAAAGGTGTCGGAGAGGACGGTCGACATCAGCCTGATCGGCTTTCGAGGGTTATGAGGAGCGTTCGCGGGTCCTCCTTATGCACCCGCACGAAATCACCTTCCTTGGCGCCAGAGCGCGCGAAGAAGTCGCGAACCGGGCCTCGCGCGCGCAGGATCATTTTGTCGCCCGCAACATCCGTCTCGATCGTCTGTCCGGGGTCGAAGCGAACGGTGAACGGCCGGCCAAGATCTTGCTTGTTTCCGCCGCCGATGCCTCCGGCCGGAATCATGTCTGCCGCTGATCGCAGATAGAAATGACCATTGCGAATGTTTCCCCCGGACAGGCGTATCAGGAGTCCCGCCGCCAGCCCGGTCGCCTCGGTGCGTGCCGGCGGCTCGTTCAGGACAGGGTGATCCGATTTGTCAGTCCCCGCCTGCCGAGCCATTGGTTCGACGTCGCGGGTCGAATGCTCGGGCTGTGTCGCTGGTGTCGGCTCCCGATAGTTCGAGAGCTGCTCGGCGATCGCCCGTTGGACCGATTCTTGGAGCTTCACAAACGTCACTGCGCCGGATGGGTGGTCATATGGCACAGGCACCGAAAGCGGTCGGATGTCTTCCAGCACCCAGGGATAGACCCACCAGTTCCGGATCACCTCCGCCTGCATTTCGGAAGGGATCTGGTGCTTGTCGAAACTTGCCGCGTAGCCGGCCTCATCCAGCGGTCGCAACGACTCTGCAAGGCGCGCAATTCCGACGACTATGCCTGATCCCTGTCGGATCAGACCGATCGGGCCGCGGATCCCCGTTGGTTTCGAGCGCATCTCCCAGGTCTTCTTTCCGGACAGGATCCTTCCGATCCAAGGCTCACGGATAACAAGGGCTCTTTCTATCTGAGGTGTATGGAGGCGCATAAGTCGATTTCTCAAATGATCTCAATCAAGGTTCTCAAACTTCCAATGCTTTGTTGGATGAAGCGACCAAGCGGGCCTCTTACCTGTTTGCTTGAGAGGCGTGTCCCAACCTTTCCCAATTTGATCGATAGATCGCTTTGAACCCGCGTTTTTATTTAAAAGTGGATATTTTCCTCCTCCAATTTTATCTTGAAATCGATGCAGCATCAGATATTCAATGTGCTTGTAATAATCCTCACTTGTATTGTGAACGGGTTCAGTTAAGTAAAAATCGAAGTCCGCACCTGATAAGCTTCTCATAAATGAAAATAGACTTTTATTAAAATGGCTGTCCAATCGGGAAAATACATTCCCAATGCCGATATATATAATATTAGAGGGTCCTAAATCGTATTTTATACAAAACGGATCTGACAAGCAGATTACGTAAACACCCTGACTTATGTCCTTAATATCCCTCTCGTTACTGACCTCCCAAAACGTATCGCGCATATTTCGCAAAGCTTCTTTTATTGTTAATCGCTTTAATTCGTTTCGAACGCTTTTACTGTATTGGTCGTATATCGCTAAATCAAATCCCGCATTTCTTGAGGCAACGGCGAGGCTCTGATTTCGAATCTTCCACCACTTTACGTCTTTTTGCCTTGTCATCGGGCCTCACCCTTACACCCCAAAAACCTTCAACACCTCGTCCCCGAAGTGGTTGATCACCTTCACCGCAATCCGCCCCGTCGCTGGTCGCGGGAAGGGGCGTGAGACGTCGGAATAGAGCGTCTCCCAGGCGTCGCGGTCGATTTCGGTTTTGAGAGCGGTCTTCAGGCTCTTGTAGGGGTCGCTGCCGCCGTTGGCGGCGGCGCCAAGGAAGTATGCCTGGCGCACGAAGAAGGATTCCTCGTCATAATCAGTGTCGATGAACCAGACGGCGATGCCGTCGGTGCCGTCGGAGCGGATTTCGCCGTTGGAGGGGTCGAACACGTCGACGCCATGCACCTTTACCTGGATCTGCCCATCCGAGCGGTCGATCAGCTCGACGTCCGGTTCGCCGAAGACCACGAAGAGATTGCCCTTGCCGGTGTTCTTCAGATCCTCCGCCATGTGGAGATCGGGGTTCATGCGGGCCTTGAGGATCGCCAGCGGGCCGAGGCGCGTCAGGTCGGAGGCTTGAGCGTCGAAATTGAAGGCGCAGGCCACCAGCGCGTCGAAGCGGGCGTCGGCGGCTTCGCGGGCGGCGGCCGTGATGTCGGAGCGCGACAGGGTGCCGAATTCCGGTCCGATCAGAACGCCGGCGCGCTTCTCGGCGCCACCGCCATCGGAATAGGTGCCAACGGCCGCGATGAAATTGCCCGGCCAGGGCTCCAGCGATGAAAAGTGGATCGTGTCGGCCTTGGCCTGCTGGTGGACGCCGGAGGTCTTGAGGTTCTCCAGAACCATGGCGCCGAAATCCGCCTCGGGCATGTTCTTCGGCGCGCGCTGCATGGCGCCGTCCACGGCGGCGATCTCGTCGGCCAGCGTATCGTCGCGGGCGGTCACCACCCGGTGCGGCGAGAGGCTCTCCACCGTGAAGGGCCCGGCGACGCGAACCCGGGCCTTGTCCTCATAGGGGCGGTCGTAGAGCATCTCGACATCGGCGGCCTTGGCGATCGAATCGTCGATCTCCTTCTGCCGGGCGATCCGCGCCTTCCACCAGTCGGCGTGCAGCTTGCGCGCGGTGTCGGTGACGAGCCCGGCCTTGCCAGTGCCCTCCTTCTCCCCCAGCCAGACGTCGAGATCGCGCGGGATCTGCCATTCTTCCCAGCCCGTAGAGAGTGCCGCGTTGAGCTTGTCGCGGAGAGGCTCCAGCCTCGCCTGCCATTTCTCCCAGATCACGTCGATCTCGGCATTGTTGGCGATGGATTTTAGCGTGATGTGCGGCGCGCGCTCATAGACGAATCCCTGGCGGATATCGCCATGGGTCTTCGCTTCGGTCTGAATTTTCCCGGAAACCGCCTGCTCCTTCTCGCGCCCCTCCTGGCTGTCGGCGAGAAGATAATAGGGATAGCGCGCGCTCATCAGCCGTGTGCGAGCGAGTGCCAGAGCGACACGCGAGGTGTCGATGGTGATCCAGCGGCGGCCCCATTGCTCGGCGACCGTCGCCGTCGTGCCGGAGCCGCACGTTGGGTCGAGAACGAGATCGCCGGGGTCCGTGGCCATCAGGATGCAGCGCTGGACTGCCTCAGGAAGCGTCTGAACAATATAGACTTTGCTTGACCCAAAGCCGCTAGACCTGATGTCATCCCACAGAGAAACGCGCGGCCTATACGCGTAATCCTCGTGATAATTCTTCCACATTAGGGTCGTGCCGGCTGCCCACATACGACCTGCACGCTCGACACGCCTCAGCCCCCTATCACCAGTGGACCAACCTCTGGCACCGGGCGGTCTAAATGTTTGATTCCAGAATCTGTAGGGAAACCGCGATGTCTCCGAGCCAGTTTGAGATGTTGCGGTAATCATCCTGAGGAAGCGCCCGCTCGGAACGGGGTCTGCGCCGACTTTTTGTCGATACGTCAGATCATGGATTCGTCCGTTTGGCTCTTCTACGCAAATATATCGTTCTTCAGGCCGCTCGATAGCAGCCCGTTCCTGAAACAAAGTTCGATACTTCACCTTTGTCTTTTGGCGAGCATACCATAGAATGAAGTCATTCACGCTTGGAAGCAGATAAGAACTCTGGGATGCGGCCTTCGTGAGTGTTATCTGAGAAACAAAATTGTCCTCTCCGAACACCTCGTCCATCAGCGCCCGAACCCGATGCACGTTCTCGTCGCCGATCTGGACGAAGATAGAGCCCGACTCAGTGAGGAGTTCGCGGGCGACCATCAGACGGTCGCGCAGATAGGTGAGGTAGGAGTGGATGCCGTCCTTCCAGGTGTCGCGGAACGCCTTCACCTGCTCCGGCTCGCGGGAGACGTCGGTGACCTTGCCGTCCTTGACGTCGCGCGACAGGGTGGAGACCTGCCAGTTGGAATTGAACTTGATGCCATAGGGCGGGTCGAAATAGATGCACTGCACCTGCCCCTTCAGCGCCTCGCGCTCGGCGAGCGAAGCCATCACCTGCAGCGAATCGCCGAGGATCATGCGGTTCTGCCAGTGCATGGAATGCTGGTAGAACTCGGCCCGCGCCTCGGGATCATCGAGGCCGTTGAAATCAGCGAAGAGGTCGGGCGCCTCTGAACTGTCTTCCCGCTTTTTCGCCGTGCCGCGCTTCAGATCGTCGATGATCGCCTTGGGATGCACCTTCTCCTGAATGTAGAGCGATGGCGCATTGACGATGAGATCGGACCAGTCCTGCTGGTCCTTGCCGCGCCAGGTGAGCTGCGCATCGGCGAGATCGATCGCCTCGCCCTGCATCAGCGCCTTGATCTGCGCCTGCGTCAGGCGAACCTTGGCATTGCCCCAGACGATCTGCGGATCGCGATCGGCATCTCGCTCGCGGTGTTCCCCTTCGGCCAGCGGCCGGTCGCGGAGAATGCGAAGCTCGGCCGTCTCCTCGCCCAGGATTTCCGCCTGCTGCTCATAGAGCGAGGCCATTTCGGCGGTCGGATTGTTGATACGCTTCGCCTTGTCATGGGTCAGCGTGTCGACGGATTTTTCACGCGGGGTGGTGGGGCGACGGGGCATCAGCGGGATGTGGCTCCGGTCTGGTCTTATGCAGAGGAAGTATCATCGATATCTGGCGAGTCGCCGTCGCCGTCGCCGTAGAAGGAAGACGTGTCGATCTCCAGGGAGACGATCTCGACGGTTTTCTTTTCCGGATCGGCCGTGAAGTGAACGATGGCTGGGAAGCTTTCGCTCGTCGCAAAACCTTCGTCGGACTTGCTCCCGTAGTTCAGGGTCACGTGGACGACACCAGGGGCGGTAAGATCCTCGCCGGCGATCGCTCCCGATTCCGCAAATACCTCCAACCCCTCATATTCGGTGTGGGTGGAGAGAATATCGAGATCGTTCCAGCTCGCGTCAGAAGTGATGTCATAGTCGTCGGCCGCCTCCGAGAGCTTCTCAGGCATCTCGTCGAACCAAATCTTACGGCCGGGATTCTGAATTCGGACAGGGACACTCATTCGCTTAACAGCCTATTTTCGAAGCGCCATTTAAGCATCTTGGCGAGACCGTCGAGGTCCGCCATCAACGATGCGTCGTCGACACCCATAGCATGAAGCGAACGTCGGAACTCATCCTTGTAGCCATGAGCAATCTCGAAACGCTCGGACTTCCCGGTGAGATACCATGGCTTTTCGGGTTCTGGATGAATCGAGAATAGTCCACGCTGGCTGCCGATCCTGGCCGCGATCGTCGGTGGACGGATGAAGCGTGCTTCGCTGATATCAAATGGATTGTCTTCTTTCGGGTCTTCGGGATGATAAAATCCGACCTTACGCGCTTCGACGGCTATGACTTCACCCGACTGCCGGCTCTTGCCAATCTGCGCCGTAGCAAAGTAGGCCGCTACTAACGGGTTGGTCGTCCAATCCAGAAGACGCGTAGGTAGCCCGTGATGTTGTGCGACGGCCAACCAGTCCCAGTCGTTTTCCGGCGTTTCATCCAGGAACGGCCGGGCACCTCTCTGAAAGTCTTTCAAGAGTTGCCGTTCGTAGTCTATGCGGGATAGCTTCGCGCGCCCCACGGAGGGCTTCAAACTCCAGTGGTTGGCATGTCCTCGAAAGACCCAGCGATGCGTTGACTTGCCCTGCGCCCAACCAACGAATTCGCTGAACTTGGCTCGCGCCTCCCGTCGCAGTTTGACACGTGCAGGGATACGAAGTTTCATTCAGCGGCCTCTTTCCTGCTTCCAGTCCGCAGTCCAATCACCAGCTTCTCCCACTCGTCCTGAATGGCGAAGGCGTCCCGAAATTCGGCGAAGTCCCATCGGCCGAAATCGCCAAGTCGATTGACGCCCGGCACCCAGAGCGTCGTCATGGTGCGCGCTTTGTCTTCCGCGCCACCCCGGCGATAGCCCTTGATCTCGACCACCAGGAAGAGCGGATCGTCCGGCCCATGGCCGTCATCGAGCTTGACGATGAAGTCCGGAAGATAGCGGCGGCTTTCGGAACCGAACTTGTAGGGCACTTCGAAGCCGAGACCCTGATTCTTGACATAGGCGAGCGTGGCCGGATGGTTTTCGAGGACGCGGGCGAATTCCAGCTCCCAATCGCTGTCACCGACGACATAATTGACGTGCGACTTGTCCTCGGCGGTCGCCCAGAGGCGATCTTTCGACGTGAGGAAGCCGACGCGGTCGGTCGTGCCGGCTCGGTTGTAAGGATCGAGCACGACCCGCACGGCCTCGGCGCCGCTGACGCCGGCCTCGTGCACCATCGCCTGATAGATGCGATCGACCGCCATGTCGGCGGTGGAGAAGTAGGTCATGACGCCCGGCTTGAGCCCGCCCTTGAGAACAAGGCAATCGCGAACCCAGCGACGCACGATCGCAGAGAGCTTCGGCGTCAGATGATAGGGTGGCGGCGCGCCATCCTGGGTGAAATAGCGTTCGATCAGTCGCTTCGTCAGATGGAAGGTGATCGCGGCCGGCCGCTCTTCGTCGAGCACGTCGGCGCGCAGGTCATAGCCTTGGCCGACAAGACCCTCCATGCGGGTTTCACCCGGGCCGATCATCGAGGGATCAATCGTCAGGCGCGAATCCTCGGTGAAGGTTGCCGCATAGCGATCGTCCGGCAATTCGGTGCGGTAGCCGGCCACACGCGGAAAGCGGATCGAAAGAGCGCCGCGCTCGCGCAGCGCCCGGACATGAGTCACCGGTTTCGGTGGCTTCTTCGAAACCTTCTGCGGCTCGGCAGCAAAATCGAAGGGAATGCCGAGAATGTCGGCATATTCGGTGTCGAAGAGCGGATGGCCCTCTGAATCGGTCTCGGTACCGAGCTCGTAGGATTGCCGGCGCAGACCACGACCGATCACCTGTTCGCATAAAAGCTGAGTGCCGAAAGCCCGCACGCCGAGGACATGGGTGACGGTATTCGCATCCCAGCCTTCCGTCAGCATCGAGACCGAAACCACGCAACGGATGTCGGCGCCGAGCCGGCCCTTGCGCCCGACCGTGTTCATCACCTCGCGCAGAAGATCGGCATCGGATAAACTACCGACTTCCGCCCCCTCGCGCTCGCGCTTCTCGCGCTTGAACTGATCGATCTCGGCCTCGGCAAGCTTGCGAAAATTGGCGTCGAGCGCCTCGCCGGATTCCAGCTGCTGCGAGTCGATGAGCAGAGTTTTCATGCGCGGCAGGGCGTTGCCGTATTCGTCGTAGTTGCGGAAGAGCTTGAGATTGCCGTTCCGCTTGAAGGTACGGACGCCATTCTCATCGCGCTCGTAGCCGGCGATCCACTCATAGACGAGTTTCGAGGTCGCAGTGTTGTTGCAGACGACGATAAAGACCGGCGGCACGCCGATGCCGGCACGCTTCCAGGCTTCATCCTCCTCCTCATAGTGGCTGTAGAGCGAGAGGAGCGCATTTTTCAGAAGGTCCGGCAGATCCTCCGGCGGCAGATCGCCGGACTTGCCGGCACCCTTCTTCGGCATGGCCTTGCCGATATGCTCCCAGAGATTCCGGAACACCGGCAGATCATTGACGACCGTATTGTCCGAGACCGGCACCCGCGGCAGCTTCACGATGCCGCATTCGATCGCGTCGATCAGCGAAAAGTCGGAGATCACCCAGGGAAAGAGCGTGCCCTCGGCATAGCCTGAGCCGCGCAGAAAGAAGGGCGTCGCGGAGAGATCGTAAACCGCCCGGATGCCAACCTTGCGAGACAACGCCTCGATACCGGAGATCCAAAGCCGGGCCGCCTCGGCATTCTTCTTTGCCTCGTCGCGCTCCTCCCCCTTCAGGGGCTGCTCCTCATCATCACCGCCCGGGCGCTCTCGATAGCAGTGATGGGCCTCGTCATTGAGGACAACGACATTTTTCATCGTCAGGAGCTCGCCGCACGCCCGGCGCAGCATCTCGCCTTCCGTCTCCAAGGTCTCGATCGGCGCGCCGGTCCGTCCCTGGAGCAATCTCTCGCCAGTCTTGTTGACGTCGAGCACCTTGCGCGGCTGAAAGACGTGGTAGTTCGTGATGACGATCTTCGCCTTCTGCAGATCGATCATCAGTTCCGGCGGCACCAGCTCGCGTGAGCGGTAATAACTTTCCTCGCCGGATGGCAGAAGAACGCGCAACCGATCCTTGATCGTGATGCCGGGGGCAATCAGCAGAAAGCCCTTCGAGAAAAGCTTCGAATTCGGCTGCCGAGCGGCATTGATCGCCTGCCAGGCGATCAGCATCGCCATGACCGTGGTCTTTCCCGCGCCGGTCGCAAGCTTCAGAGCAAGCCGGAAGAGATCGGGATTCGCGTCGCGATTAGCCTCTTCCAGGCTTCGAAAGAGGTGGGCGTATTGGCGTTTGCCCCGAGCGACCTCGGTCAGCCAGATCACCGTCTCGACGGCCTCGACCTGACAGAAGAACGGACGAGGCCCCTGGAAGTCGTGGTGACGCCAGTGCTGCAGAAGCCGCTGCGTTGCGGGTGTGACGCCCCAATCGTTCGGATTTGGTATTGATCGCCACCGCTCAAGATGAGTCCGGATCTCATTGACGATGGCGTTTTCGCTGTAGGTGCCCGGTTCGCCTTCCTGAGTATGAAGAGAAAGCTCGCCCTGCTCGGCGCCGCGCCGACGACGCGCTTTCGGGACTGGCGTCAAGTAACGCGAGCGGCGCCTTCCGCGGATCGGCTCGTGGTCGAGCGGCTGCCCTTGATCGTCCAGACAATGATGGTGATGCGGCGGATGATAGGGGGAATTCAGAATTGGCCGTTCGTAGAATGGCTTAGTCACGAAGCTCCTCCCCCCGAATCAGAGCAATCCCTGGTTACATTGGATTGGCAGAGCCTCAAAATGCAAGTGCAGCCTGGCTGAGCTTCGGTATGCCGAATTGCACCTTTAGGCCGCTATAGGGAGCAATCTATCGGATTGTCCGGGCGACAGCCATTGAGTCGGTGGCGAAACCCAACCGAAAAGTTGCGACGCCAGGTTTTCGCAGGGAGCAGACGTTCAGATAATCTCTTCCAACTCCAGCTTGCGCTTTCCTCTTCTCTTAAACTCCTCGCATAGAGCCGCCCAGGCGGTCGCCATCTCGACTCGCTCCTTCCAGTAGAGCGCACGGTTGTAGGCACACCGAACGGCGTTCATGTCAACATGCGCAAGACTGGCCTCGATCACGTCGAAACGCCAGCCGCGTTCATTGAGGATAGTTGAGGCCGATGAGCGAAATCCGTGGGCGGTATGCACCCCCTTGCCGTAGCCGAGCTTCTGCAAGGCATAGTTCATCGCATTCTCGCTGATCATCGGATGCTTGTTTCGATAGCGGTTCGGAAACACGAAGTCGTTGTCTCCGCTGATTTCCTGCTGCGCTTGAAAGACCGCGACCGCTTGTGCCGAAAGGGGGATCAGATGCTCTCGACGCATCTTCGCGACCTCTTTCGGGATCGTCCAGACTGCTTCTTTCAGATCGATATTGGACCAGCGGGCCATCCTCGTTTCGACGGGTCGAGGATAGCAGAACGCCTGAAGCTGAAGCGCATGTCGGATGCTGGGATCAGGGTAGCCCTCGATAGCGGCCAGCAACTTGCCGAATTCTTGCTCGTCGGTGATCGCGGCTGTGCTCTCGACCTCGACCCTCGGCAAGACGGCCTTGAGGGATGACACCGGGTTCATCTCAATCTCGCCTCGAACGATCGCAAGATCAAAGACAGCACCAATCCGGCCGCGAAGGCGAACGGCACTCTCTCGCCGACCGGAATGCGCAACGCCTTCGATGATCGGCAGGATATCCCGTGCCCGGATATCAGCGATCGGCTTTCGGTGGAGCGGCTCGGCCAGCGTTTCCAGTAGCCAAGTGTTCTTCTGAAGCGTTTGCGCGGCCGGGTCCTTCTTCTTCAATGAAGCGAGGTAGAGACTCGCCATATCTCCGAATGTTGTCGCCTGTTCAGGCGCGGCGGGCTTCGGCGCGTGAATGACACCGGCTTTCGCATCCGCCTTGATCCGTCCCCGCTCGTTTCGGGCTTCGGCAAGCGACATCTCGGGATACTCTCCGAGCGTGGCCGAAGATCGCCGGCCGTTGACGGCATACTCCAGCCGCCAGGTCATTTTCCCCGCGGCCGACACCCGCAGATAAAGCCCGCCGCCATCAGTGTGGTTCTGGATTTTTCCGTTCGGCTTGATCGCGCGCAGTTTCATCGCAGTCAGCATGGCACTCCCCTTTCGGGCACCATACCATCTGTACGTATTTTGTACGTAAATTTTCGCGAGAGGTGGTGAACGAGAATGAGATCCAGTGAGACACAAAGAGACGTTTTCGGCAGCCTTGTTGACATATCATACGCTTTAAAATCAGTGATTTAATCTATAAACGAGACATCATGAGACAGCCTCATAAGAGTTGAGACATCTGGCAAGAGACATGAAATGATGCCTCTCCTGGGCACCAGCCGCTTTATGAGATTTGGATGATCGACTGGCCGGTTGCGCCCAGCGCTTTGTAGCCGGAGCGCGTTATTGCGTTCCGCAAATGAGCGCCGATTCTCCGCTTCTTTCAGTAGAGTCTTCGATTTCCGTCCGGCAGTGACCAAATCGGGTTTCCGAAGAACCCGCCGCCCCGAACTCGGCGCGCGCTTTTCCCCTCGTAACATGGCCTTAACAGCCGGTGCGGAATATTCGCAGCCTGCATGGAACGGCAGGTGGAGCGAAGCATGACGTGCGAGACGAGGCTTGAGGGCCAGGCCGAGAATCACCGCCGGACACGGCGGACGGGCCTGTCGCTTGGCGCGCTCTCGCTCGCCGGTATCCTCGCCATGGCGCTTCCGGCCGCCGGCGAGACGCAGAAGGCGCGCGATTGGTCGGCGACGCTGAAGGGCGATGTCGAGGCGATGGTCGCCTTCATCATGGCCGATCACCCCGGCGTCTTCGACAAGAAGAACCCCGGCTTCAAAGCCCAGGTCGAGGCCGCTCGCGACCTGGCCCTGCAGCGCGCGGAAACCGCCGATTCGCGCGAAGGCTGGTGGTTCGCCATGGCCGGCCTCGCGGCGAGCTTCAACGATGGTCACGTGGCCGTCGACATGACCGACAAGTCCTTTGCCTTCTCCACCGAGTGGCCGGGCTTTCTCACACGATACCGGGACGCGGATCAGGTCGTGGCCGAGGTCGCAAAGCCAGAGGGCGAGGCGGCGCCGTCGGGCGCTCCTGCGCTGCCGCCGCTCGGTGCGACGGTGTCGCGGCCGAGACGCTGGCCGAAACCCGGATCGGAGCCTTCAAAGGACTCTGGTTCCTGCCTGCCCAACGGATCGAGGAAGGGCCGAAGCTCTTCATCGATTACGGGAATCCATGGGCCAAGCGGCCGCAAAGCTGTCGCTTCGAGGTCGACGGCAAGGCGCGGAACTACGATCTCGCCTGGCGGCCGATCGCGGCGGAGAAGATCGCGGAAGCCCTCACGCGCCTGCGCCAGGACGTGCGGCCGCCCTTCGCCATGCGCGCTCTGCCGGGCGGGGGGTACTGGCTGTCCATGTCGTCCTTCAATGGCCGTGAGGGCAGTGTCCCGTTCAAGGGCCTCACCAGGATCATCGCCAAGGCGCGCAAGGAACAGGACGCGCTTCGGGCCGCGCCCTTCGTGGTGCTCGACGTCCGGGGCAATGGCGGCGGATCGTCCTATTGGAGCGAGGAGATCGCGCGAATTCTCTGGGGAAAAGACTGGATCGAAGCCCATCCCAAACCGGGCAACGACACGGTGGACTGGCGGGCCTCGAAGGGCAATACGGCGCTGGTCGAGAGCTATGCCAAGACGTTCGAGAAATCCAAGCGCCCGGCGAAACTGACGGCCGAACTCGAGACGGTCGCCGCCGGCATGCGGCAATCGCTTACTGCCGGCAAGCCGTTCTGGCGCGAGAAGGACGAGACCGGCCAGCCGTCAGGCGCCGCGAAGGCCGCGAAAAATCCGATGGCCGGCCCGGTCTATCTTCTCACCAATTATCGATGCGCCTCCTCCTGCCTCACCTCGATCGATCTCTGGAAGGCGATCGGGGGCATCCAGATCGGCCACCAGACCTATGCCGACAGTTTCTATCTGGAAGCCCACCACATGGTACTCCCCAGCAAGCTGGTCAGAGCGACGACGCCGATGAAGGTCTACCGGGATCGGGCCCGCGGATCCAACCAGCCGCAATTGCCGGCTTTCGTCTACAAGGGCGACATGACCGACGACGCGGCGCTGCTTGCCTGGATCCGAAAGCTGCCGGTCTCGACCCACTAGGTCGCGTCTGCATTCAGAGGATTCCGTTCCGGCTCTGAATTTGATTCAAGATCGCAAACGGAGAGCGATTTTGAGCCGACGAACCCTGACCGATCAGCAGTGGGCGCGCGTAGAGGGCCTGCTTCCCGGCAAACGCAGCGATCCCGGACGCAGCGGCATCGACAACAGACTATTTGTCGATGCGATTCTCTGGATGGCCTACAACGCAGCGCGTTGGCGCGATCTGCCGCCTCAGTTCGGCAAATGGACCGGTGTCCATGCAAGGTTCCGGCGCTGGTCGCATGCCGGTGTCTGGGAGCGACTGTTCGAGAGCCTGGCTGAAGACCCAGACTTCGAATACGTCCTCGTCGACAGCACCATCTCGAAAGTCCACACCGATGCGAGCGGAGAAAAAGGGGGGCTCAGGCTGCCGCCATCGGACGCTCGCGCGGCGGCCTGACCACCAAGCTGCATGCGGCCGTCGATGCGATCGGCCTGCCGCTTCGTGTGCGACCAACGCCCGGCCAGCGCGGGGACTGCCCTCAGGCGCAGGGCCTTCTTGAGGGGCTGTTGGGCGTCGACCACGTCATCGCCGACGCCGCCTATGACAGCGATGCCCTACGCGCCTTCATCGCCGAAGATCTCGGCGCAACAGCGCAGATCAAGGCCAACCCGACGCGCAAGCGGACCCACCCGATCGACTGGACGCTCTACAAGGAGCGCCATCAGATCGAATGCTTCTTCAACCGGCTCAAGCGCTTCCGACGGATCGCACTCCGCT
This sequence comes from Jiella marina, assembly GCF_024359545.1. Classification (GTDB taxonomy): domain Bacteria; phylum Pseudomonadota; class Alphaproteobacteria; order Rhizobiales; family Rhizobiaceae; genus Jiella. Next base: position 484,269 of record NZ_JAKQZG010000002.1, on the reverse strand, counting down.
GCGAGAAGACGCTTCCCGCATTCATGGGCTTCGTCCATCTCGCATGTGCCATGATCTGGCTCAGATGAATGCAGACGCGACCTAGAGCATGGGCGTCCGACGGGAGGCGCAAAGGACCGTTTAACGCAGTGACCGAGCGGCCGAAGCGATCGGTGTCCGCTCCCCGCCTGCGACGCCTGGTTCGTCAACAGACCCCTGCATGACCGGCCATGCGGGTCACAAGGACGTGCGATCGCGGCCGACGCTGTTGTGATGGCCGGACCGGAGCGGCAGGGTCCCGGAGGTCCTGCACATCTCGGATCGAGCCCAAAGCCTTGCGCAGGGGCCAATGGAAACGCGATGATGGGCTGCGATGACGAAACGCGGTCCCTCGCGGCCGAAACCAGGGACGATCGATCATTCCATGTGGCGCAAGCTGCTTTTTCTTCCGCCGATCATTCTCGCGGTCCTCGTGGCGGTCTGGGCGACGGGACAACGCCAGCCGCCGGTGACCGAAGAGCGCGTCGAGGATGCCGCCAATGTCCGGGTCATCGTCGCCCGCGAGAGCGAGATCGTGCCGCGCGTGAGCGGTTTCGGTTCCGTCGAGCCGGGCCGGACCTGGAAGGCCGTCGCCCAGGCCTCCGGCGAGATCGCCTACGTCAATCCCCAGCTGAAACGCGGTGCGATCCTGGACGAGGGCACCGAGATCTTTCGCATCTCGCCCGCCGACTACGAAATCGCCGTCGCCAGAGCCCAGGCGAATATCAGCCGCGTCGAGGCCCAGCTGGCCGAAATGGACGCCAACGAAGCCAATCTGCGCGCCAATCTGGAGATCGAGCAGCGGGCACTCGATATCCGCGAGCGCGAATCCGACCGCAGACGCCGGCTCGCCGAAACCGGAACGGTCTCGGCCAACACGCTCGATCAGGACCAGCGCGAGTCTCTCGCACAGCAAAAGCGGGTCCAGGAGATCGAGAACACGCTCAGCCTGCTCCCCTCGCAACGCAAGGCGCTTCAGGAACAGAAGCGGCTAAACGAGCTGGAGCTGCGGCAGGCGCAGTTGAACCTCGATCGCACGACGATCACCCTGCCCTTCGATGCACGCATTTCCGAGGTTTCGGCGGAGGTCTCGCAATTCGCCCAGGCGGGCAGCACGCTGGCGACGGCGGACAGCATCGCGACCTCGGAAGTGGAAGCGCAGATCCCGATCACCGAATTCGCCAAGCTGGCGCGGGCGGCCGCGCTCAGCGAAGCGGAATCGACCCCGATGACCACGACCGACATCCGCCAGATTCTCGAACGCCTGGGCTTTTCGGCGACGATCCGCCTCGAGGCGGATTCCATCTCCGTCACCTGGCCGGCCGAGGTCTCGCGCCTGTCGGACACGATCGATCTGAAGACGCGCACGGTCGGCGTCATCGTCTCGGCCGACAACACCTGGCGGACAGCAAGTGCCGGGCGGCGCCCGCCTTTGACGAAAGGCCTGTTCGTCGAAGTCGAGTTGCGGGCAAGGCCCCTGGAGGGCCAGATCGTGATCCCGCGTTCGGCGCTCCATGACGGCAAGGTCTATCTCGTCGGCGCGGACGACAGGCTGGAGATCGTCCCTGTCGAGACCGGGCTCTCCCAGGACGGCGTCGTCGTGGTGCGTGAGGGTATCGAGCCCGGCGACCGCGTCGTCGTGACCGATCTCCTACCGGCCATGGAAGGCATGCTGCTTCGCGCCACGCGCGACGAGGCGCTGGAGACGAGCCTTGCCGAGCAGGGCGTCGTCGAAGAGGCGGGTTCGAACCTGTGATCGCCTATTTCATCCGCCATCCGACGGCCGCCAACCTCTTGATGCTGGCCATCCTGGCGATCGGACTTGCCTCCTATCCGACGCTCCAGCGCGAGACCTTCCCCCGCATCGCGCCCGACGAGGTCCGTGTCACCCTGGCTTGGCCCGGCAGCCGGCCCGAGGAGATCGAGGATGCGGTCTGCGGCCGGGTCGAGGATGCGATCGACGCGGTCAACGACGTGTCGCAAGTGACCTGCGAGGCGCGCGAGAGCGTCGCGAGCATCACCGTCGAAAAGACCGCCGCCGTCACCCTCGACCGTTTCACCGCCGATATCACCACGGCCGTCGACGGGATCGCCGATTTTCCCGAAGGCGTTGAACGCCCCGTGGTGAGCCAGCTGGGGCTCACCGATCTCGTCGCCTCGGTCGCCGTCACCGGACCGGCCAACCGGGTGCATCTCAAAGCCTATGCGGAGGATCTGCGCGACCGCATGCTGCGCTGGGGCGGCATTCCGAAGGTCGACGTTCTTGGCTTTTCCGACAAGGAGATCCGGATCGCCCTCTCGCGCGAGAAGCTGAGGGCTCTCAACGTTTCGGTGACCGACGTTGCGCGGGCGGTCCAGCAGGAATCCCTCGACCTGCCCTCCGGCAGTCTGGAGACCGAGGACCGGGACTTCCTGGTGCGTTATGCCGGAGAACGGCGCAGCCCCGAGGAATTTCGCGAGATCATCGTCGTCTCCAGCGCGAGCGGCGGGCAGGTCCGTCTGGGGAGCCTCGCAGAAATCGAGGAGCGCTTTGCGCTGGACGAGGCGCAACTGACCTTCAACGGCAATCCGGCCGCGATCCTCTCCGTCACCAAGACGGCCGAACAGGACACGCTCGAAGTTTTCGACCGGCTCGACGCCTTTCTGGAGGATGCCAGAGAGAGCGCGCCGCCGGGCGTCTCGATGGTGATCACCAACGATATTTCCTCCGTCGTCTCCGACCGGCTCAATCTTCTGATCCGCAATGCGCTGCAGGGTCTTGCCCTGGTGTTCCTGGTGCTGTGGCTGTTCTTCGGCCTGCGCTATTCGCTCTGGGTGACGGCGAGCCTGCCGGTCTCCTTCGCGGGCGGCTTCTTCCTGATGGTGCTGGTCGGCTATTCCATCAACATGCTGACGATGGTCGGGCTTCTGATCGTCATCGGCATCCTGATGGACGACGCGATCGTGATTGCCGAGAACATCGCCAGCCACCGCGCCGACGGCAAGTCGCCGCTTCGCGCGTGTATCGACGGCGCCATGCAGGTCTGGCCGTCGGTCTTCGCCTCCTTCGCGACCACCGCCTGCATCTTCGGCTCGCTCGCCTTTCTTCAGGGCGAGATCGGCCAGATCCTGCGCGTCGTGCCGGTGGTCATGCTGTTCGTGCTGGTCATCTCGCTGGTCGAGGCGTTCCTGATCCTGCCGCACCATCTGAAACAGTCCTTGTCCGGCGGGAAAAGTCTGACCGGCCGCGTCCAGGCAGGAGCGAACCGGCTCTTGGAGAAAACCCGCGAGGGCGTCGTCATGCCGCTCGCGCGGCTCGCCGTCTCATGGCGCTATCTGACCATGGGCCTTTCCGTCGCCATGCTGATCCTGACCTATGCGGCGCTCGCCGCCGGCTGGATCAAGTTCTCACCCTTTCCGGACATTGACGGGAACGTCATCGAAGCGCGGGTCATGATGCCGCCGGGCACGCCGCTTTCGCGCACCGAAGAGGTGGTCGCCGATGTAAGCGGGGCGCTTGAGCGCGTCAACGAGCGGCTGAGTGCCGAGGAGCCGGGTGGCGGACCGCTCGTCCTCAACGTTACCCATCGCTACAATTTCAACCAGGATGTCGGCGAGAGCGGCCCGCATGTGGCGACCATCGTCGCCGACCTGCTGGACTCCGAGACCCGAACGACCGAAATCGCCCAAATCCTCTCCCTGTGGCAGGAGGAAGCCGGGCCGATCGCCGATGTGGTCACGCTGAACTTCACCGAGGGGTCTTTCGGCCCCGGCGGCCGGGCGATCGACGTCCGGCTGGCCGGCTCAGATCTCGACCAGCTCTCGGAGGCGGCGAACGAGCTTGCCGCCTGGTTCCGCCGCTATCGGGGCGTCTACAACGTCATGACCGATCTAAGGCCCGGCAAGCCGGAGCTGCAGATCACCCTGCGCGAGGGCGCCGCGCCTCTGGGCATCACCGGGCGCACCATCGCCGATCAGATCCGCTCCGCCTTCCAGGGCTCGACCGTGGACGAGATCGAAGTGGGGGGCGAGGGCTACGACATCACGGTGATTCTCGATCCCGAAAGCCGGGATTCGCTCGCCGACCTCGACGCCTTCACCATCACGACGGCGGATGGCAGCCAGGTTCCGCTTTCGACCGTGGCGCGGATCGAGACCACGCGCGGCTTTTCGCGCATCCGGCGGATCGACGGCCAGCGCACGGTGACGATCCAGGGCGAACTCGACAGCCGCCTCGGCAACTCGACGGAAATCCTGGCCGAGACGCGGACCGAGTTCCTGCCCGGCCTCCTAGATCGCTATCCGACGGTCAGGGCCGAATTCGAAGGCGCCAATGCCGATGCCGAGCGAACCCAGGCTTCGATGCTGCGCGGCTTCGCGCTCGGCATCGTCGGCATCTATCTGCTGCTGTCGTTCCAGTTCCGCAGCTATCTGGAGCCGATCGTGGTGATGATCATCGTGCCCTTCTCCTTCATCGGCGCGGTGGGCGGTCACATGCTGCTCGGCATCGACTTCACCATGCCGTCGATGCTGGGCTTCCTGGCGCTCGGGGGCATCGTGGTGAACAATTCGATCCTTCTGGTGGCCTTCATCAAGTACCATCACGGCCGAACGCAAAGCGTTGCCGAGGCGGCCGTGCTTGCGAGCGGCGCGCGCTTCCGGGCGATCATGCTCACCTCGCTCACCACCATCGCGGGGCTGCTGCCGCTTCTGACGGAGCAGTCGCTTCAGGCTCAGACGCTGATCCCGCTGGTTACGAGCCTCGCCTTCGGCCTGATGGTGACGACCGTGCTCGTCCTGTTCATCGTGCCGGCGGCCTATACGATCCTCGCCGACTTCTCCGGCGTCAGCCTCCCGAGCGGCGAGGAGGAGGACGGCCCCGCCGGGCTTCGGCCCGAAGAAGCGCGGTGATCGGACGATCGGCGGATCGGCGGGCGGGCCTCGGTCTCAGCCGATCCCGTGCAGGCGGAGGAGGAGACCCATGCGCTCCTCGGCAAGCTGCGGCTTTGAAAGCACGCGCGCCTGGTCGGCGAGGCGATAGACCTCGGCGTAGTGGGTGATCTCGCGGGAGGACTGGAAGCCGCCCGGCATGATGAAATGGCTCTGGGCGCCGTTCAGCCAGGCGAGAAAGGCGATGCCTGCCTTGTAGAAGCGCGTCGGTGCCTTGAAGATTTCGCGGGAAAGCGGGACGGTCGGGGCGAAGAGCGCGTGATAGGTGTCGGTGTCCCCCCGGGCGAGAGCTTCGAGCGCCTGGCTCGCCGCGGGCGCGATCGCGGCGAAGGCGCCGAGAAGCGCATGGCTGTGGCGTTTTCCGTCGCCGAGGATCAGGTCGGCATAGTTGAAGTCGTCGCCCGTGTAGAGCCGAACGCTTTCCGGCAGCCGGGCCCGGAAGGCGATTTCGTGCTCCTTGTCGAGAAGCGAGATCTTGATGCCGTCGACCTTGGCCGCGTTGGCGGCGATGATCGACAGAACCGTCTCGCTCGCCGTCGCGACATCGGGCGAGCCCCAATAGCCCGCGAGCGCCGGGTCGAACATGTCGCCCAGCCAATGCAGGATCACCGGGCCCGACGCCTGAGCGAGAAGCTCGCCATAGAGCGTGGCGTAGTCTTCGGCCGTGGCGCCGATCGCCGGAAGGGCGCGGGAAGCCATCAGGATCACCTGCCCGCCGGCCGCCTCGATTGCCTCCATCTGTTCGGCATAGGCCGCCTTGATGGCCGCAAGCGACGTCAGCTCTTCAAGCGCGACCTGATCCGTGCCGGCGCCGCAGGCAACGCGCGGCTTCATCGGATGGGTCTTGGCGTCGCGCATGGTGCGCTCGATCAGTTCCTTCGCCGTCGGCCAGTCGACGCCCATGCCGCGCTGGGCGGTGTCCATCGCCTCGGCAAGGCCGAGCCCCTGATCCCAGAGCCAGTGGCGAAAGCGGAGCGTGTTCTCCCAGTCGACCGAAGGCGAGCCCATCCAGGGATCGCGCTCGCGCACCGGATCCGAGACGACATGGGCCGCGGCAAAGGCCGTGCGCGTCAGCGCAATCTCGGGCGCGCGGGGCGTCAGCGGATCGCCGGAGAGTTCGTAAGGGGCAAGCATCCCCTCATAGGTCGGTAGGGTCAGCATCGGGATGGCGTCCTCTCAGGCGGGGGTGGGCAGGTCGAAGACGAGGATTCCCTCGAGCCCCCCAATGGCGTTTGCGACGAGCCGCGCGCCCAGTTTCTTGTGATCGGGATGGTCCTGGTAGGTCTGAAGCGCCGCCCAGTCGTCGAATTCGGCGACGAAGCCGTGACGATAGCCGCGCTCGATCTTCTCGGGGCTCTCGCTCCGCCCTGCAGCGATGCTGCGCAGACCCGGCACGCGGCCCGTGATGGCATGCAGCTCGCGCCAGATGTCGGCGATCTCGGCTTCGGTGACGTCGGGCCTGAATTTCACCAGCACGATATGACGGATCATGTCGCAATCCCGTGGTCCTGCCGGATCATGTCGGAGGCCTTCTCACCGATCATGATCGCGGCGGCGTTGGTGTTGGAGGAGATCACGTTCGGCATGATCGAATTGTCGACCACACGCAGGCCTTCGATGCCGTTGAAACGCAGGCGCGGATCAACGACGGCGCGCTCGTCGATCCCCATGCGGCAGGTGCCGGCGCAATGGTGCGAGGTCTTGGAGTGTTCGCAGATGAAGGCGAAATACTCTTCGTCCGTCTTCACCTCCGGTCCCGGCAACCGCTCCTGGCGAATGTAAGGCTCGAGCGGCTTCTGGGAGAGAATTTCCTGGGTGAGCTTCAGCCCCCGGATCGACATTTCGCGGTCGTTCGGATCGGCGAGATAGTTCGGATCGATCAGCGGCGCGTCCTTCGGATCGGCGCTGGCAAGCCGCACGGTGCCGCGCGAGCGCGGGCGCAGATAGCAGGAATTCAGCGTCACCCCGCCGTCGGGCATGGCCGCGACGCCCTTTTCGATGCCGGTGCCAAGGCCGAGGTGGAACTGGATGTCCGGCGAACGGGCATTCTCGTCCACATACCAGAACCCGCCGGTCTCGAAGAGGCTGGAGGCGACGGGGCCGTCGCGCGTCAGGAGATAGCGCAGGCCGGCGAGGACCGAGTTCCAGGGCTTGGCGTAGCGGTCATAGGTGTGGGGACCGGTGACCTCGCAGATGCAGTAGAGATCGAGATGATCCTGCAGGTTCGCGCCCACCTCCGGCGCATCGAAGACCGTTTCGACGCCGACGCTCTCCAGATGATCCGCAGGGCCGATGCCCGAAAGCTGCAAGAGGCGCGGCGTGCCGATGGCGCCGCAGGAGAGGATGACTTCCCTGTCCGCCAGAAGGCGCCCGCCATCGACGAGTTCGACGCCGCGCGCGCGGCCGCCCTCGATGATAAGCCGGCGTACCTGGACGCCGGTGCGCACGGTCAGGTTGCGGCGATCGCGGTTCGGCGCGAGATAGGCCATCGCGGCCGAAGAGCGCCGGGCGTCGCGCTGGGTGAGCTGGTAGAAGCACACGCCTTCCTGTTCGGCACCGGTCACGTCATCGTTGCGGGGGATGCCGAGCTTCGCGGCCGCCTCGAAATAGGCCTCGCAGATCGGCAACGGGGCGCGGGGCTTGGAGACGCCGAGCGGCCCGCCCTGACCGTGGTATGCATTGTCGTAAGTGTCGTTGTCCTCGGCTCGCTTGAAATAGGGGAGCACCTCCGCGTAGCTCCAACCCTCGCAGCCCTTCTGGCGCCATTCGTCGTAATCGAGCGCGTTTCCGCGCGTGTAGATCTGGGCGTTGATCGCCGAACCGCCGCCGATCACCTTGGCCTGGGTATAGTTGAAGACCCGGCCGCGCATGTGTTTCTGCGGCACGCTGGACCAGCCCCAGGAGCCCATGCCCTTGGTCATCTTCGCGAAGCCGGCCGGCACATGGTAGAACGGATTGCGGTCGCTGCCGCCGGCTTCGAGCAGCAGCACGTTGACGGCCGGGTCCTCGGAAAGCCGGGCGGCCAGGGCCGAGCCGGCGCTGCCGCCGCCGATGATGATGAAGTCGAACGTCTCGCTCATCGTGTCCTCAGAGCTCTTTCACGAAATTTCAAAGGCGCGGGATGGACAGACCGCCATCGACCGGGATCGTCGCACCTGTCGAAAAGGCGAAGCGCCCCTCGGCAAGCGGCACCACCACCGAGCCGATATCGCCGGGCTGGCCCCAACGCCCGGCAGGCACCAGGCCGCCCTCGATCCGGGGCGTGTATTTGTCCTTCACGCCGGCGGTCATCGGCGTCTCGATGATGCCGGGGCGCAGTTCGAAGACGCCGATGCCATGGGAAGCAAGGCGCGCGGCGAAGAGCTGCGCCATCATCGCCGCGCCCGCCTTGGAGATGCAGTATTCGGCTCGCTCGACCGACACCATAGTGGCGCTCACCGAGGTGACGAAGGCGATCGCGCGATAGGGCTCGTCGGGCAGCGCGATCATGCGTTTCGCGGCTTCCTGGGCGAGGAAGAAGGCGCCGCGCAGGTTCACGTCCATGACGGCGTCGAAACTGCCCACCGCCATCTCCAGCATGTCGCCGCGCACCCTGGCCGAGATGCCGGCATTGGAGACGAGCGTCGTGACCGGGCCGAGATCGCCGGCGATCCGGTCGAGGAGGCCGGCATGGGCGGCGATGTCGGTCACGTCGTGCTTGTAGTGCCGGGCGTTTTCGCCGAGCGCAGCGAGGGCGGCGTCCACATCGGGATCGTCGCCGTCCACGGGCGCGGCAATCGCCACCTTCCATCCGGCCGCCGTCAGGGACTGCGCGATGGCGAGGCCGATCCCCCGCTGGCCGCCGGTGATGAGGGCAACGCGGCTCATGCGCCGAGTTCCTTGCGGATCGTCGATGCGGCGCGGAGCGCGAGGGCCGCCACCGTCAGCGCCGGATTGACTGCTGCCGAAGTGGGCAGCGCGCCGGCGTCGACGACGAAGAGGTTTTCGTGCTGCCAGGACCGATTGTCCGGGCCGACGACCGAACGCGCCGGGTCGCTCCCCATGCGCAACGTCCCGCATTGATGCGACGGCACCCGCCCGTCGAAGAGCCGCGAAAGCACGACCGGAAAACCCGCCTCGCGCATCGCCGCTTTGGTGGCGGCAAGCAGCTTGTCGTGCGCCGCCATATTGGAGCGCCGCCACACGAGCTGAATCTCACCATCCTTCAGCCGGATGCGGCTTTCGGGATCGGGCAGGTCTTCCGTCATGAGATAGAGGTCGATCGCGTGATGGGAGATCCAGCGCGCGGCGAATTTCGGCAGGCTCGGCACCTGGATCTTCAGGATCTCCGGCGTCACGCGGCCGAGAAGCTGGACATTGCCGAGGGGCGGACCACCCTTGCCGTCCGACAGATACCAGTCGTTCAGCCCGAAGGTCTTCTGATAGATCGAGTCGTTGCGATAGCGCGGGTCGATCGCGATCACGGCGGTCGCATTGTGGTTCATGAAGCAGCGACCGACCTGGTCGTTGGCATTGGCGATGCCGGACGCCAGCAGCAACGCGGCCGACTGCACCGCGCCTGCCGCCAGCGCGACGATCCTCGGCCTGAGGGTTACCGTCTCGCCGTTTGTCTCGTAGACGACTTCGGTCACCTGCCCCTTTGCCCCGTCCGCCTTCAGCCAGCGCACGCGTGCCCCGGTGACGAGCGAGACATTCTCATGGGCGAGCGCCGTCGCGAGCCCGCAGGTCTCCGCATCCATCTTGCCGCAGCGAAGATCCGGATAGCCGTCCCAGCCGGTCTTGCCCGCCTTGAGCCAGCGGTCGAGGTCGACGCCGAGCGGCAGGCTGAAGGGCCTCAGTCCCGCCTTTTCCAGGCGACCGCGAACCTCGGCGATTGCCGGCTCTTCGGGCACGGGCGGATAGGGATAGGCGCCCGAGCGCGGCGGTTCGGTCGGGTCGGCGCCGGCCTTCCCCCGCACCTGATAGAGCCGCTCGGCCTTGTCGTACCAGGGGGCGAGTACGTCATAGGAGAAGGGCCAGGCGGGCGAGACGCCGCCTTCATGCTCCATCTCGGCAAAATCCTCGGCGCGGTAGCGGAACAGCACCGCGCCGTAGAATTTCGAATTGCCGCCGACATTGTAGTAATTGCCCGGCGAGAAGCGCTCGCCCTTGGCGTCGATCCAGGTCTCCTCGCCGCGAAAGGCGCTGTTGGTATAGATGCGCCCAGGGTCACGAGCCGGCGCATCGTCGGGGATGGGGTATCCCCGCTCCAGAATGACGATCTTCGCCCCGCTCGCCGCCAGACCCGCCGCAAGCGTCGCGCCGCCCATGCCCGATCCGATGATGACGATATCCGGCTCGCTGCCCATGGCTCAGATGATCCGCGCCTCGGTCTTCGGGTCGAAGGCCACTGCCTTTTCCATGTTGATCGCGAACTGGAAGTCCTCGCCCGGCTTGACCGGCACGTCGGCGCTGAAGCGGGCCGTCACGTCCTTGCCGCCCATCTGGGTGACGACGAAGATGTCGGAGCCGGCCGGCTCGGTGATCTCGACCCGCGAGTCCACCACATGGACCGCGCGCGACTTGCGATCGGCGCCGTCGGGCTCGGTGATCGCCTCCGGGCGAATGCCAAGCGTGATTTCCCGACCTTCCTCGCCCGTTCCGTCCCGTCCCGCGAAGGGCAGCACCGCGCTGCGCCCGTCGGACAGGCTGATTTCGGCCGCCGGCGCGCCATTGGCCGAGACGATCCTGGCCGGAAACAGGTTCATCGAGGGCGAGCCCATGAAGCCGGCGACGAAAAGGTTCGCCGGATTGTCGTAGATTTCCTGCGGCGTGCCGATCTGCTGGACATAGCCGCCATACATCACCGCGATCCGCGTCGAGAGGGTCAGCGCCTCGATCTGGTCGTGGGTCACGTAGACGATGGTGGTGCCGAGCTTCTGGTGGAGCTTCTTGATCTCGGTGCGCATGTCGACGCGCAGTTTCGCGTCGAGGTTCGAGAGCGGCTCGTCGAACAGGAAGACGTCGGGATCGCGGGTCAGCGCCCGGCCCATGGCGACGCGCTGGCGCTGGCCGCCGGAAAGCTGGCCGGGCTTGCGGTCGAGAAGCTGGCTGATCTGCAGAAGTTCGGCCACCTCGGCGATCTTCTTCTCGCGCTCCTTCTTGGGAATGCCGTGCATCTCCATGCCGAAGGAGATGTTTCCGCGCACCGTCATGTTCGGATAGAGCGCGTAGGACTGGAACACCATGGCGATGTTGCGGTCCGCCGGCTTCACGCCATTCATCGATCGCCCATTGATGACGATCTGACCGCTCGAGACCTCCTCCAGCCCGGCGATCATGTTCAACAGCGTCGATTTTCCGCAGCCGGACGGGCCGACCAGGACCAGGAACTCACCCTCTTCGACGGAGATGTCCGTCTCGTGCAGGACCTTGAGACCGCCGAAGGACTTCGTCACGCGGTCGATGTCGAGGAAACCCATCGGTTCGTTATCCTTTCACGGAGCCGGACATCAGGCCGCGCACGAAGTATCGGCCCGCGACGATGTAGACGAAGAGGGTGGGAAGGGCGGCCATGATCGCCCCGGCGAAATGGACGTTGTATTCCTTCACGCCGGTGGAGGACTGGACGAGATTGTTGAGCGCGACCGTCATCGGCTGGCTGTCGAAGTCGGAAAAGGAGGCCCCGAACAGGAAGTCGTTCCAGATATTGGTGAACAGCCAGATGATGCAGACCACCGCGATCGGGCCCGACGACGGCAGCAGGATGCGCCAGAAGATCGTGAAGAAGCCGGCGCCGTCGATCTGCGCGGCGCGCACCAGCTCGTCCGGAAAGGCGGCGTAATAGTTGCGGAAATAGAGCGTCGAAAAGCCGATGCCGTAGACCATGTGGACGAAGACGAGGCCGGTGACCGTGCCGGCGATCCCCATCAGCCCCAGCATGCGCGCCATCGGGATCAGCACCATCTGAAACGGGATGAAGCAGCCGAAGAGCAGCAGGCCGAACACAAGCGTCGCGCCGCGAAAGCGCCATTTGGTCAGCACATAGCCGTTCAGCGCGCCGATCACCGTGGTGATCGCCACGGCGGGCACCACCATCAGCAGCGAATTGATGAAATAGGGACGAAGGCCCGTCGCCTCGACGCCGACCTGTGCCGTCGACCAGGCGCTCTGCCAGGGCGCGATCGTCCACTCGCCGGGCAGCGCCATCATGCCGCCGGCGGTGATCTCCGACAGCGGCTTCAGCGAGTTGACCAGCATCACGTAGAGCGGCAGCAGGTAGTAGATGCAGAACAGGCCGAGGATTACGTAGAGGGCCACGCGCGGCCAGTGGATGCCGGCCCGGGTCGCGCCCGTGGCGCTCGGTTCTCCGGTCCTGGCCGTGACGGCGTTTGCGGTCGGTGCGGGCATTATTTCTTCTCCCGGAGTTCGGACCACAGATAGGGGACGATGATCGCGGCGATGGTGAGCATCATGATCACCGCCGAGGACGCGCCGATGCCCATCTGGTTGCGGGTGAAGGTGTAGGAATACATGAAGGTCGCCGGCACTTCGGTCGCCGTGCCCGGCCCGCCATTGGTGAGCGCGATGACGAGGTCGTAGGACTTGATCGCCATGTGGGCCAACACCACGAAGGCCGACATGAAGGCGGGCCTCAACTGCGGAATGACGATGCGGCGATAGAGCGCCATGGTCGAGGCGCCGTCGATTTCGGCGGCGCGCAGCATTTCGGAATCGATGCCGCGCAAGCCGGCGAGAAACATCGCCATGACGAAGCCGGAGGTCTGCCAGACCGCGGCGATGACGATCGTGTAGATCGCCATGTCGGAATCCTTGATCCAGTCGAAGGTGAAGCTTTCGAAGCCCCAGCCGCGCACAACCGCCTCGACGCCGATGCCGGGATCGAGGAACCACTTCCAAGCGACGCCGGTGACGATGAAGGACAGCGCCATCGGATAGAGATAGATCGTGCGGATGAAGCCTTCGGCCCTGATCCGCTGATCGAGGAAGATCGCGAGCAGAAGGCCGAGCAAGCAGCAGATGACGATATAGAGCGTGCCGAAGATGACGAGGTTCGTCAGCGCCGTATCCCAGGCGCGGATGCGAAAGAGAAACCCGTAATTCTGCCACCCGACCCAGCCGAAGGAGGGCAGAATGCGGCTGTCCGTGAAGGACAGATACAGCGTGAAGAGAATGAAGCCGTAGACGAAGATTCCGACGAGAGCGACCGAGGGGCTGAGGACGAGCTTGGGCAACAGGTCGCGCAGCCGGTCCGCCGCGCCGCGATGGCGCACGGTATCCGAGATGGCCATTCCGATCCTCCCGATCGAACCTTGCGGATGGTGTCTTGACGAGACGCGAGAGGCCGGGTGGGACGCCGGCCTCGATGTCGGTGCAGGAGAGCGGGACCGGCCCGAAGCCGGTCCCGCCTGAGCCGGCTTACATATTGATCTGAACGGCCGTCAGCAGCTCGTCCATGGCGGTCTCGCTGTCGTACTCACCGTTGAAGTGCGCGGTGATGACGTCGTACATCGCGTTCTTCACGGCTGCCTTGTTGGCGTGACCATGGGCGAAGGAGCCCATCAGATTGTCGCTGGCCGCAGCCTCCTTGAAGTCCTCATAGGCCTGCTGGCCGCAAGCATCGAACTCCGAGACATCGATGTCGGTACGAGCCGGCACCGAGCCCTTCACCTTGTTGAAGGCGATCTGGAATTCAGGGCTCACGATCGCCTTGGCAAGTGCGGCCTGCTGCGGCGAAACCTCGCCGCCCTGATCGAACATGGCGAACTGGTCGGAGTTGAAGAGGACCTGCTCGCTGGTTCCGGGGAAGCGGAAGCAGACGAAATCCTCGCCCGGCGTCTGGTCGGCGTTCAGGAACTCGCCCTTGGCCCAGTCACCCATGATCTGGAACAGCGCCTTGTCGTCGATGACCATGGCCGTTGCGAGGTTCCAGTCGCGGCCGGAGAAATTGTCGTCGACAAAGCCGCGCAGCGTCGCCATGCGGTCGAAGACCTGCTTCATCGTGTCGGAGGTCAGCGCCTCCTCCTCGAGATCGATCAGGGCCTTGCGGTAGAACTCCGGCCCGCCGGTGACGAGCGCGACGGAATCGAAGATCGTTGCGTCCTGCCACGCCTGCCCGCCATGGGCGAGCGCGGTGTAGCCGGCGTCCTTGGCCTTCTGCATGGCGGCGATCAGATCGTCCCAGCTCTGGGGCTGCTCGAGGCCGAGCTCTTCCATCAGCGAAGCGTCGGCCCAGACCCAGTTGGTCGAGTGGACATTGACCGGAGCCGCGACCCATTCGCCTTCATATTTCGAGAACTTCTGCAGAGCCTGCGGGATCACCTCGTCCCAATTGCCCTCCGAGGCGATCTCGTTGAGGTTGGCAAGCGCGTCCTGCTGCGCCCAGTCGGTGATGTCGAAGCCGAGCATCTGGACGGCGGTCGGCGCGTTGCCGGCGGTGACGCGGGCGCGCAGCACGGTCATGGCCTGGGTGCCGCCGCCGCCGGCGACCGGCATGTCCTGCCAGCCGATGCCCTGGCCCTGCAGATCCTCCTTGAGGACGTTGAGGGCGGCCGCCTCGCCGCCCGAGGTCCACCAGTGCAGGACCTCGACATTCGAGCCCTCGGCCTGGTTGCTGTCCTGCGCCTGTGCGGCGTGGGCGGCCAGCAGCGCGGCGGCTGCCGTCATGGTGTAGGCTAGATAACGCATAAGTTTCCTCCCGATATGCGTTTCAGAAAATGTCCGTCGCGGTGACGCCCGATGAACCGGGGTCCGCGAAACACGAAGCTCATCATTTCAGGGCAGGCAAAACCCCGCCCCGCTCGGCGAGCGTATCCACTTGATTTTTGCCGTCCAGTCCCGTCGGCAGAAAAATCATGGAGAATGCTTTATTGCCATGTTGCGCCGTGCCCGGGCGAAATTCCGAGCGTCTCGCGCCATCGTCGGCATGGACGGGGAGTTCCACCATCAGGCCCCCGTGAATCCCGGTTTGCGTTTTTCGCGGAAAGCGGCGACGCCTTCGTTGCGGTCATCCGTGGCGGCGATCATACCGCCCGCAAGCGTCTCGATCATCGCGGCACGATCCTCACCCACAGCCGCATGGATCATGTATTTCGCAGCCTCGGTGGCGCGCGGCGACAGGCGCTTCGCCTCTTCGGCAATGGCGAAGGCCGCGGCATCCGCGTCTTCCGCCACTTCCACCGCGAAGCCGCAGGCGACCGCCCGCTCGGCGCCGATCCTCCGGCCGAACAGCGCCATTTCCTTGACCGTCGGCTCGCCCAAGAGACGCACCAGACGCTGGGTGCCCGACCAGCCCGGAACGATCCCCACACCGGCTTCCGGCAAGGCGAGCGTGGCGCGCGGTGCCATGACCCTGAGATCGCAGGTCGCAGCAAGCTCCAGCCCGCCGCCGAAGGCATGAGCACCGATCGCGGCGATGGTCGGCTTGGAAAGCCGCGCCAGCCGGTCGAAGATGCGATGACCGTCGCGGATCCAGTGCCGGGCGAATTCCGCCGGTGACAAGGCACCCCAGGCGACGATATCGGCGCCGGCGCAGAACGCCTTCGCCTTTTCCGCCGTCAGCACCACCGCCGTGATCGCGGCATCCCGGTCGATCGTCGCACAATGAGCCTCGAGCGCCTCGAGCATGGGCATGGTGAAGGCGTTGAGCTTGTCCGGATTGTCCAGGCGAAGCTCGGCGACCGATCCGTGCATGCGAAGATGGACCGTGCTCATAGCTCAAGCTCCATGGGTCCTTCGCGCAAGAGTGCGCGGGGCATCGAAACCGCGTCCGGAGCGACCTTCACCCGGCCCTTCGAGGCCTCGACGATATCGCGCTCGGGGTCGATGCCGGGCATGATCTCAGTGGCCGTGAGCCCCTCTTCCGTCAGACGGATGACGCAGCGCTCGGTGACGTAAAGAACGTCCTGGCCGATCTCGCGCGCCCGCCGGCCCGAGAAGGTCACATGCTCGACCTGGTCGACCATCTTGGTGAACTTGCCGGGCTTCGAAATCCGCAATCCATCGCCTGACACGTCGAACTGCGCACCGGCCTCGAAGAAGCCGGAAAAAACGATCTTCTTGGCATGCGCCGTGATATCGACGAAGCCGCCGCAGCCGGCCGTCAGATAGGGCTTCTTGCCGAGCTTCGAGACGTTGACGTTGCCTTCCGCATCGACCTCCAGGAAGGAGAGGAAGGACATGTCGAAGCCGCCGCCTTGAAAGTAGGTGAATTGCTGTGGGCTCGGCATGATGGCGTCGGCATTCGACGCGCAGCCGAAGGCGAAGCCCAGAAGCGGCACACCGCCGGTCGCCCCCTGCTCGATCGCCCAGGTGACAGCCTGCGGATGGCCGGCCTCGACCAGGATGCGCGGCACCATCGCCGAGATGCCGAAGCCGAGATTGGCCGTCTGTCCGGCGGACAATTCCATGGCCGCGCGGCGCGCAATGATCGTCTCGACGCTGAATTCCGGCGTCGAAAAACTGTCCCAGGGCCGGATGATCTCGCCGGAAATCGCCGGATCGTACGGCGTTCCGGTGGTCTGCAACTGCTCGGGATCGGTGACGATCAGGTCCACCAGATGGCCCGGCACCCTGACATCGTGGGGCCGAAGCGACCCCGACGCGGTGACGCGCTTCACCTGGGCGATGACGAGGCCGCCATGGTTGCGGACCGCGATCGCCTGCTCCAGCGCGCCGAGATAGGCGCCTTCGTGCTCATAGGTGAGATTGCCGCGCTCGTCCGCCGTGGTCGCGCGGATGATGGCGACATCGGGCACGATGTTCGGGAAATGCAGCCAGGTCTCGCCGCCGAGCTCGACGCGCGAGACGATCGGTTGTTCGGCCGCGACGTCGTTCATCGCGCAGCCCTCGCGGATCGGATCGACGAATGTGTCGAGCCCGACCTTGGTCAACACGCCCGCCCGGCGTGCCGCGACGTCGGCATGCATGTCGAAGAGGATGCCGGACGGCACATTATAAGCCGCGACCCGGTTTTCCGTCAGCATCTTCCAGATTTCCGGCATCGGCAGAGACGACGGACCGGACGGATAGGAGCCGGCGAGCACGCGCTTGATCAGCCCGTCCTTGGCAATGTGATCGATGCCCTTGATGCCGTACATGTCGCCGGCCGCGATCGGGTGCAACATGGTGAGGTCACGCGGATGGCCCTCACCGTCGAACCGCTTGCCGAGGACTTCAAGCACCTTGTCCGGGCAGCCGAGGCCCGAGGACGACGACACCGTGACGACGGCCCCGTCGGCAATTCGGCTGACGGCCTCTTCCGGGCTGACGAGCTTGGACGCCACGGCCTCAGAACCCTCCGTAATCGACGGCGACCGCCTTGCCGGAATCGGCAGCAGCCTTGACGGCCATGGCGACGGCGAGCGACTTCACTCCGTCGACGCCATCCGCCGAGGGGCGCCCCTCGCCGCGCGCTGCGGCGTGGAAGAGCCTCATCGAGCGCTCATAGAGCCCGTGCGTCTCGTAAGGCACCGATTTGCGGCCATTCTCATCGGTGAGCCAGACCTCGCCGACCGGATTCTGGGTCATGACGCCGCGCGCCACGATCGATCCCTTGGTGCCGTGGAATTCGATACCCGTCTCGGCAAAGGCGTGGGTGAAGCTCTCATGGGTCTGGACCATCGTGCCCGACGGCATCTCCCAGATCGACATGGCGCTGTCTTCGACCCCCTGTCCGAGACCGGAGACGGTCTGCCTCGCGACGACTTCGACCGGATCCTCGCCCAGATGGAAGCGCACCGTATCGGCGTCATGCACGACGATGTCCGGAATGACCCCGCCGCCGGCGCCGGGATTGTCGATCCGCCAGCCGCGCAGCACCTCTGGCAGGTTGACCGCATGAAAGACGCGGGCGCTCAGCACATTTCCGATCGCGCCATTGGCGATCAGGTCGCGGATCGCCAGATGCGTGCCGGCATTGCGCAGATGATGGTTGGTGCCGAAGACCACGCCCTTCTCGGCGGCCGCACGCACCATCTCGGCTGCGTCGGCGACCGTCATCGCCAGGGGCTTTTCGCACATCACATGCTTGCCCGCCGCAATCGCCGCCATGGCCTCGGCATGGTGCTTCTCATTGGTGGTCGAAATATAGACCGCGTCGATCTCGGCCTCGGCCAGCATTCGATCGAGATCGGTATAGCTCTCGGCAATGCCATGGGTCCTGGCGTAATCCGCGCCACGCGCCGCGTCCGAACTCAAGACGGCGGTGATCGTCGAGCCTTCCACCGAGCGGATGGCATCGATCATGTAATTGGCCGCGATCCGGCTCGCGCCTATTAGAGCCCAGCGCATGAAACCTCCCTTTCGTGCCGATCCCTCCCGACCGGCGATGTTGGCATTTTGAGCATTCCAACTTGGTTTTAGCCGTAATGGAACGTTCCAAAACAGTCAAGTTGGGATGTTGGCGAAATCCTGGCAGCACGAACCCGACACGTAGGGTCAGCGCTGTGGCATGGATTTCGGCTCGAGGCCGGGATGATGTTCTTGGGTGTGTCGCTCCTTGTCAGCGAACGAAGGCGCGCAGTCGCCGGATGAGCGGCCGGAGCCCGCCCATCCGCTCGATTCGCGGATCTTGAGCTCCACCGGCACGATGGTTTCGGCGGCCGTCTCGGCGCCTTCGATGCGCGCGACCAGCGTTTCGGCCGCGAGCCGGCCGAGATCGGCGATGCGGACGTCGACGGTGGTGAGCGGCGGCGCATTGTGGCTGGCCTCGGCGACGTCGTCGAAGCCGGTGAGCGCGATGTCGCGCCCGACCTTCAGCCCTGCCTCGACCAGCAGCCGGTTGGCGCCGAAGGCGACCACGTCGTTATAGGCAACGAAGGCGCTGGCCCGGCGGGCCGCCAGCGCCTCATTCGCTGCGGCCCGGCCGCCAGACCGGGAGGGCAGACCTTCATGGATCGTGGCGGCCTCGGCCGGATCGAGACCCGCCTCGTCGAGCGCGGCATGAAAGCCGGCCAGCCGCTCCCTCTGGGTGGACATGGTCGGATAGCCGCCGAGAAAGGCAAAGCGCCGGTGGCCATTGTCGATCAGATAGCGGGTGAGCGCCCGAAACCCCGCCTCGTTGTCGGGGCCGATATAGGGAAGCTCGGCCGAGAGGCCGTCGGTCAGCCGGCGCATGACGCCCACGGCCGGAATGCCGAGCCCGGCAATGTCGGCATGGGACGTGCCATGGGCCGGGCTCATCATCACGCCGGCGACGCCATATTCGCGCATGGTGCGCAGAACCCGGAACTGCCGGTCGCGCTCGTCGCCGGTATTGGCCAGAAGCGGCACGTAATCCTTTTCAAACAGGGCCGCCTCGGCCGCGACGGCCAACTGGGCGAAGAAGGGGTTGGTCAGGTCGGGAATGACCAGGGCGACGAAGCGGCTCTTCGCCATGCGCAGCGAGGCCGCGCCGCGATGATAGATGTAGCCGAGGCTCTTTGCGGCGGTCCGCACCCGCTCCCGGGTGTCGTCGCTGACCAGCGGCGAGCCGCGCAGGACCAGCGAGACCGAGGATTTCGACACCCCGGCCTCTCTCGCGACGTCGAGGATCGTGACCCGTTTGCGCTCGCCCGGGCTTGTCATGCGGAGGCGCCTCCCTTGCGCGTTCCCGCATGCCCTTACCTCATGATGAGGCGCGGCGCGAACCGGTTTCGTGTCGCAAAAGGAGGGAAACGGCGCCAAGCGCTCCTGCCTCCCCCCTGACGCGCATGCGGCTCCGCCGTCACACCAGCGCGACCTTGCGGCCTTCCACCGCGCTCCGGCGTGCGGCTTCCAGCATGGCCATCAGCGTGTAGGCCTCCTCATGGGTGACGGGCGAAGGCGCTCCGTCGAGAATGGCTGCGGCGACACCACCATAGAAGCACTCATAGGCGCCCGGCTTGGGCGCGATAGACCGGTCCGTCTCGCCATCGCTGATGGTGATCGAGACCTCCTCCGCCTCGCCCCAGCCGGGTTCGCCGGGCCTCAGACCCGCCGCCAGCTGCGGTTCCTGCTGGTCCATGCCGTACTGATAGAGGCTGCCGGTCGTGCCGTGGGCGACGAGACGCGGCCCCGGTTTCGCGACGAGCGTCGAGGCGTGGACGACGACGCGGAGACGTTCATAGTCGAGCACGATATGGAAGTAGTCGGCGACCGCCGCGCCATCGCGCTGGACGGCGATATCGGCGAAGAGCGATTTCGGTTTGCCGAAGAGGCAGATCGCCTGATCCAATACATGCGGCCCGAGATTGTAGAGCACACCCGCGCCGGGGGTGACTGTCTCGCGCCAGTCGACCTTGAGCGCTGGCCGGAAGCGATCGTAATGGATCTCGCAATAGCGCAGCTCGCCCACCGCACCCTCGTCGAGAAGCTCGCGCACGGTGATGAAATTGCCGTCCCAGCGCCGGTTTTGAAAGACCGACAGATGGCGGTTCTTCAGCTTGGCGAGATCGATCAGCTCCTGGGCCTCGCGCGTGTCGATCGTGAAGGGCTTGTCGACGACCACATGCTTGCCCGCCATGAGAGCCGCACGGGCGAGCGGCGCATGGCTCGTGTTGGGCGAGGCGACGACCACAAGGTCGATCGCCGGATCGCCGATCAGTTCCATCGGATCCGTGTAGGTCCGGGCGGCCGCAAACTCCGCCGGCAGGTCGCGCGACGTCGCGACGGCTGCCAGCTCGAACCGGGGCTCGGCGGCAATGAGAGGCGCATGGAATACCGATCCGGCGAGGCCGAAGCCGATGAGGCCGACTTTGATTTCCGACATGTCCGGACCTTTCTGCAGGTATTGGGAGGAATGCGGTTCCCCGCTGTGCGTCATGCGGATTTGCGGAGAATTTCCGCATGGGTCAAGCCAGATGCGGCATTATTTGCGCCAATGCGAGAAAAACCAGCATATCTAATGCGTTTTTGTTGCGGAGTTTTCCCGACTCGACTATCACGACTCCATGGAAATCGAAGAACGTCGCAAGGCCATCCTTTCGATCCTCGTCGACGCGGGCCATGTGCGCGTGCGCGATCTGGGACGGCGCTTCGCCGTCTCCGACGACACGATCCGCCGCGACCTGGAGGTCCTTTCCGGCCAGGGCTTCCTGCAGAAGACCCATGGGGGCGCCGTCAGCCTCGACGTGCCGAGCATACGGCGCGAGGTGCGCGGCCATATCGCCGGCGACGCCAAGGCGAAGATCGGGGAGATGGCGGCCGAGCATCTGACGCCCGGCGCGACCCTCGTCATCGATGCCGGACAGACGACGCTGGAGGTGGCGCGGCGGCTGCCGCCCGGCCCGTTCACGGTCATCACCCTGTCCCTCGACGTGGCGCTCGCCTTGTCGCACCGCAAGGATATCCGCCTGATCGTCGTGGGCGGCGAGTGGAACGCGGAGCAGCGGCTGTTTCGCGGCGCCGCCACCATCGAGACGATCGGCAGCTATCGCGCGACACTGGCAGTGATGGGTGCCTGCGCCGTCGATCCGGTTTTCGGCGTCACGGCGTCGGAGGAATGGGACGGCGCGGCCAAGCGCGCCATGATGCGGATCAGCGAGCGCCGGATGCTGGTCGCCGACCACACCAAATTCGGCCGCCGCGAGCCCTTCTTCGTCGCCGCGCTGGAGGAGTTCGACCTTTTCATGAGCGACCAGGAAACACCACCGAAAAACGCCTCCGCGACGCGCAGCGCAGAGCCGCTCGCAGGTTAGCGCGCGCGGGCCGATCCATTCCATCGCCGGGACCGCGAGCGAGGCCCGAGCGCCCATCCCTCAAGACATCCGAGCCCTCAGGAGACGACACCCCATGGCACAGATTGAAATCCCCTCGCAGGAAGAACTCGAAGCCCACGAGGCAGAACTCGTCTTCACGGCCTTTGACGAGAACACCGCGATCGCCGTCGGCATGGCCCTGGTCGAGGCGGGACGGGCGATCCGGGCTCCGATCGTCATCGACATCCGCACCCCGAACCGCACGCTGTTTCACGCTGCCCTGCCCGGCGCTGCGCCGGACAATGATTCCTGGGTGCGCCGGAAGAGCAATTTCGTTCTCCGCATGCATTGCTCCTCCATGCTGGGCGGCGTGCGCTTCAAGGCGAAGGGCAAGACGGTCGGCCCGGAAACCGGGCTCGATGTCACCGAATATGCGGCCCATGGCGGCAGCGTCCCGATCCGTGTGGCCGGTGCGGGCGTCGTCGGCGCGGCGACGGTCTCGGGTCTCTCCCAGCCGGAGGATCACCAGATGGTCGTCGAAGCCTTGCGTGCGGTCTTGAGATAATCGTCCTGAGGTCCTGATACGGCTCTGCCTGGCGACAGGACCGGGCCCCGCCCGTACTCAGTCGGCCGCAACCAACGGGCAATTCTCTCTCAGAATGATCTGGAACGGCGTCGCGGTCGACGAGAACGAGATCTGCTCGTCGCGGCCGAAATGGCTCGCCAGGACATCGAGGCATTTTCTGGCTTCCAGACGCGGGTTCTGGTCGATGACGGCGTCAATCCGACCTTCGGTCAGAAGCATTCGGCGGCGAGCCGTCAGTTCGTGGGTGATGATGACGATCTCGCCCTTGCGCCCGAGCTTCTCGACATTCTGCGAGATCGGGAAATTGCCGGCGGAGACATTGTAGATTCCGCGGATTCCGGGGTGCCGGCGCAGCGCGTCCTCGGTGAGCGATGCCGCACGCTCCGGATCCTCCTCGCTCTCGACGATCTCGAGGAGATGGCAGTTGGCGAAGCGCTCGCGCAGGATCGAGCGGAAGCCCATTTCCCGTTCCTGATGGCCGATCATGTGGTGCATGCCGACGATCACCAGCACCTCGCCGCCCGATGGCCCGATGAAACGCCCCATCAGTTCGCCGGCCACGCGGCCCATCTGCCGGTTATCGGGGCCGACATAGGCAAGACGGCCGCTCTGGGGCAGATCGGTCACGACCGTGACCACCGGAATGCGCGACGCGGCCCGTTTGACGGCTTCGGCAAGCGGCGGCCGGTCCGGGCAGGTGATGACCAGCCCGTCATAACTCGCCGCCAGTTCGTCGATCCGCGCGACGGTTCCCGGCACGTCCAGCGGGTCCATGGGATGCAGGAGAAACGAGATGCGGGTGCTGCCGCCCGCATGTTCGAGTTCGGCGAACGCATCGCGGAGCGAGGCGAAGAAATCGTTCTCGCGCGATTGCATCAGGACGGCGATCCGCAAGGTCGGCAGATGCGACCGGAAGATCCGGCGATCGAGATTGAGCTGGCTTGCCCATTTGAGAACCCTGGCCTCGGCCTTCTGCGATACACCGCCGCGGCGATTCACGACCCGATCGACGGTGCTCAGGCTGACGCCGGCGGCCTTGGCGATCTCTTCCAGAGTGGTCTTCCGGCTCATGGCGGCATTTTGAGGGGAATCCTTCAAAATGCAAGTGGATTGGCCGGAATACGTCGACTAGGGTCCGCTCCGGTTCTGGGAGGAATCCTTCATGAGCACAGTGAGTGGTCCGGGTCACCTTCGGCTCGGCATCAGCCCGTTGTCGTGGGTCAACGAGGTTCTCGACGATCTCGGTCGCGGGACGACGCCTGAGCAATGCCTTTCCGAGGCGCGGCAGGCCGGGTTCGAAGGCGTCGAGAACAGTCGCATCTTCCCGCAATCGGCCGAGGCGCTGGGAGCGCTTCTGCGCCAGCACGAGCTGCAATTCGTCTCGGGCTGGTACAGCGGCTTTCTCGCCGAGCGCGGCGTCGCGGCGGAGCTCGAAGCCGTTCGCGACCATGCGAGCCTGCTGCGCGCCTGCGGCGCCGAGGTGATGGTCTATGGCGAGTGCGGCGCGATGACGGATGATGCCCTGGACGTGCCGATGTCGCAGCGGAGGACGATGGGGGTCGGCGATTTCGCAGACTATGGCGCGCGACTGACCGAATTCGCGGAGGCGCTGAAGGACGCGTTCGGTCTCGCGCTGAGCTATCACCATCATCTGATGATGGTCGCCGAGACGCTGGACGAGATCCGGGCGGTCATGTCGGCGACGGGTCCCGCCGTCGGTCTGCTGCTCGACACCGGGCATGCCCATGCGGGCGGTTTCGACTACGCGGCGCTGATCCAAGAGTACGGTCCCCGGATCAATCACATCCATCTCAAGGACGTCCGCGCTCCGATCCTCGACCGCGTGCGCAACGAGGGCCTGAGCTTCAACGAAGGCGTTCGCCTCGGCATGTTCACCGTTCCCGGCGACGGCGACATCGACTTCGGACCGGTCGCCCGCTTCCTTGCGACCGGCAGTTATCAGGGCTGGCTCGTCGTCGAAGCCGAACAGGACCCGGAAAAGGCGCCGCCCGCCGAGACCGTCGCCCGCGCCCATCGCTTCGTCACCACGCACATCATTCCGCCGGCCGGCGCCTGAACCGGCCGCGGGAAGGGAAAACCATGTCAAAGCCTATTCTCAATATCGGGCTCATCGGCTCGGGCTTCATGGGCCAGGCCCATGCCGACGCCTATCGCCGGGCTTCCCTGCTCTATCGCGACCTGCCGATGCTCCCGGTCTGCCACACGCTGGCCGACGCAACGCCCGAACTGGCCGCCGCCGCGGCCGACCGGTTCGGTTTCGCCCAATCGACGGCGGACTGGCGCGAGATGGTGCGCGATCCCGAAATCGACGTGGTCGACATCGCCACGCCCAATGCCATGCATTTCGAGATGGCGATGGCGGCCATCGACGCCGGCAAGCATGTCTATTGCGAAAAGCCGCTGACGGTCACGCTCGAGGACGCCGAACGCCTGGCCGCGGCGGCCGAGGCGAAGGGCGTCAAGACCATGGTGGCGTTCAACAATGTGAAGACGCCGGCGGCTCTCCTCGCCAAGACGCTGATCGAACGCGGCGACATCGGGACCCCGACGCGCTTCCGCGGCTGGTTCGACCAGGGCTTCTTCAACGATCCCGACATGCCTTGGTCGTGGCGATGCTCGCGCGAGCAGGCGGGGACCGGCTCCCTCGGCGATCTGGGAAGCCATGTGATCTCGGTGGCGCAATTTCTCATGGGCGACATCGAGAGCGTGTTCGGGCAGGAGCAGACGGTCTTTCGGACGCGGCCGGCGCCCGGCACAGGCTCCGGCTATGCGGCCAGCGCAGATGCCTCCGGCAAGCGCCTGGACGTCGAGAACGAGGACCAGTTCCAGGCGCTCGTCACCTTCGCCAATGGCGCGGGCGGCACGATCGAGTCCTCCCGGATCGCCGCCGGCAAGGTCTTCGGCGTCTATTGGGAGGTCTCGGGCACGGAGGGGACCATTCTCATGGATGGCGAGCGGTTCAACGAGCTGAAGATCGCCCGCTATGGCGACGAGAAGCACGACCGCGGCTTCAAGACGCTCTTGGCCGGCAGCCAGGTCCCCCAGTTCACCGGCTTCTTCGGCTTCGACTTCGCCGGCGGGGGGCTCGGATATTTCGACGTCAAGGTGATCGAGGTCCACGACCTCGTCCACGGCATTGCCGGCCCGGACCCCTGCTTTCCCGACTTTCGCTTCGGCGCCGATAACGAGCGGATCATCGCCGCGATGGCGCAATCCGCCGCCGAAGACCGCCGCCTCCAGATCGGAGACGTCGCATGACCGCCATCGCCCTGATGGGAGCCGGACGCATGGCCAGGGTCCACGCCGCGGCGATCGCCGCAGCCGGCGCCAGGGTCGCCACGATCTACGATCCCGTTGCGCAAGCGGCAGAGGCACTGGCCGAGACGACCGGCGCCCGGATCGCGGCCAGCGCCGCGGAGGCGATGGCGGACCCGCAAGTCGAGGCGATCATGATCGCCACCTCCTCCGACACCCATATCGAGCTGCTCGACCACGCCGTTTCGCTCGGCAAGCCGGTTCTGTGCGAAAAGCCGCTCGCGGCGACCTTTGCGGAAAGCCGGGACTTCGTCGCGCGCGTCGGGGAAGCCGCGGCGCGGCGGGTCTTTCTCGGCTTCAACCGCCGCTTCGACCGGGGGCATGCTTCGGTCCGTGAAGGGGTGCATGCCGGCCGGATCGGACGCCTCGAGCAGTTGACGATCACCAGCCGCGACCCGGCGCCGCCGCCCCTGGAATACATTCCGCGTTCGGGCGGGCTGTTTCGCGACATGATGATCCATGATTTCGACATGGCGCGCTCGATCCTTTCGAGCGACATCGTGTCGGTGACGGCCCATGGCTCCTCCATCGTCGACCCGGATATCGGCCGGCTCGGCGACATCGATACGGCCAGCGTGACGATGCTGACGAGGGACGGCACGATCATCAACATCCTGAATTCGCGCCGCTGCGCCTTCGGGTTCGACCAGCGGATCGAGGCGTTCGGGGAGAAGGGCATGCTCATGTCCGACAATCCCCGGCAATCCGGTTTTCGGGCGTTCACCGCCGAGACGCCGGGGACCGACGCGCCGATCCTCGAATTCTTCATGGAACGCTACGGCCCGAGCTACACCGCCGAAATCCGGCTCTTCCTGGAATGCGCCCGCGACGGCCGAGACATGCCGGTGAATGCGATCGACGGCCTGATGGCGGCCTATCTCGCCGAGGCGGCGGCGGCCTCGCTCAAGCGAGGGGCGACCGTGCATCTGACCGGCCCGGACCAGGATTTTGCAGAATGAGCAGGCTGAACGAACGACATGCCGGCACGGCCGCCGTGGTCACCGGCGGCGCCCAGGGCGTCGGCTTCGCCATCGCCCGGCAACTGGTCGAAGAAGGGGCCGGGCGGATCATGCTCGCCGGCCGCGACCCGGCAAAGGGCGAGAAAGCGGTCGCGGAACTGAAGGCGATCGGCGCGAGCGACGTCGCCTTCACGCAAGTCGACCTCAAGGATCCCGAAGCGTGTCTCGGCCTGATCGAGACGGCCGTTGCGCGGTTCGGCGCCGTCAACGCGCTGGTGAACGCCGCCGCGCTTGGCGCTCGCGGCACGCTGCTCGACACCTCCGTCACGCTCTGGGACGAGATGTTCGACACCAATACCCGCGCCCCCTTCTTCCTGATGCAGGGCTTCGTGAAGCATCGGATTGCGGCCGGCGGTGGCGGCGCCATCGTCAACATCCTGTCGCAATGCGCCCATTGCGGCCAGTCGTATCTTTCACCCTATTCGGCATCGAAAGGCGCGCTCGCCACGCTGACGAAGAACGTCGCCAACGCCTATCGCGGGCAACGTATCCGCTGCAATGCGATCCTGCCGGGCTGGATGGACACGCCCGGCGAGGACGCCACCCAGCGGAGGTTTCACGGCGCGACCGATGGCTGGCTCGAACGTTCCGAAGCCGCCCAGCCGATGGGACAATTGTGCAAGCCGCATCAGCTTGCCGGACTGGCCAGCTATTTACTATGCGATGATGCCGCGGGCGTCGTGACTGGCGCTCTCATCGATTATGATCAGAATGTCCCCGGCTCCTATCCGGAATAGGATCGGGTCACCGCTCTTCGGAGCACTTACATCCCAGGGAGGAATTATGAAGAAGATACTCGCAACCGCCACGATGCTGGCCCTGATGACCGGATCGGCCATGGCCGAGCGCTACGTGATGGTAACGCATACGCAGGGCACCGATCCGTTCTGGCCGGTCGTCGAGAAGGGCGCCAAGGACGCCGCGGCGGCAGTCGGTGCGGAACTGGAGTACAATTTCGCCCCCTCGGGCGACATGGCGGACATGGCGCGGCTGATCGAATCGGCCGCCGCGACCCAGCCCGACGGGCTGATCGTCTCACTCCCCGATGCCGACGCGCTCGGTGGTGCGATCAAGGAGGCCTCGGATTCCGGCATTCCGGTGATCACGATCAATTCCGGTCTCGAAGCCTACAAGGAAGTCGGCGCGCTGATGCATGTCGGCCAGCCGGAGCGCGAGGCGGGTATGGCTGCCGGCGAGCGGGCCAAGGCCGAGGGCGCGACCAAGTCGCTCTGCCTCAACCAGGAGGCCTACAACACCGCGCTCGTCGATCGCTGCGAAGGCTATTTCGAGGCGATGGGCCAGGAGCTGAACATGATCGACGTCTCCAACGACGTCACCCAGATCCAGACCCGCACCGCCGCCGCGCTCCAGTCCGACCAGGAGATCGACTCGCTGCTCGCCGTCGGTCCGCATGTCTGTGAAGCCGCCGCCAAGGCGGTCGAGGAAGTCGGAGCCGAGATCTATCTGTCCTGCTTCGACATGACGCCGGGCGTGATCAACCTGATCAAGGACGGCAAGGTGCAGTTCACGATCGACCAGCAGCAATATCTGCAGGGCTACATGCCGGTGGTGGTGCTCCATCTCTACAACACCAATGCAGGCATGCTGCCGGGCTCCAACATTCCGTCCGGCCCGGGCTTCGTCGATTCCTCGAACGCCGCGGAAGTCGAGAAGCAGGCCGGCACGACGCGCTGAGGCATTGCAGACGATCCGACAGCATTGGATCGGATCGCGATGAAACCGGGGTGGCCGCGTCGTCGGCCGCCCCCTCGCCGTTCAGCCAAATTCGAGATCGATCATGTCCGAGGCCAGCCAGCCTGGTACCAAGCGTACCGAATCCGACCGTCTGAAGAAGGGAGGCACCTTCTCCTCCCTGATGCGCCGGCCCGAAGCCGGGGCGTTCCTGGTGATGATCGTCGTCATCGCCGCCATCGCTTTCGCCAGCGAGGGCAACGCCTTCAATCCGCTGGGCCTCAAGAACAATCTCTCGGTCATCGCGCAGTTCGGCATCATCGCCACCGGCGCCTGCCTGTTGATGATCGCCGGCGATTTCGACCTGTCGATCGGCTCGATGATCGGCTTTGCCGGCATGTCCATGGCGATGATGCTGAAATGGGGCCTGCCCTTCGGCCTCGGCGAGGCGACGCCGGTCACAGCCTTCTTCTTCACCTTGGTGATGACGCTGGCGCTTGGCTGGCTGATCGGCACGATCGTCGTGAAGTCGAAGCTGTCGAGCTTCATCGTCACGCTGGCCTTCCTGTTCTTCCTGCGCGGCCTCACCGAGGTCTGCTTCCGCGTGATCAATTCCTCGACGCAGATTTCCGGCCTGCCGGACTACAAGGAGCAGAGCTGGTTCGCCTACATGTTCGGCGGCGAGGCCTTCGGCTTCGTCTACGACATCTGGTTCTGGCTCGGCGGCAACCTCAATCGTGCCGGCAACCAGTGGGTCACGGGCCTCGACGCCCGCGTCGTCTGGTGGCTCTTGGTCGCCGCGCTCGCTTATGTCGTCCTGTCGCGCACCCAGGCCGGCAACTGGATCTTCGCCACCGGCGACAACCGGGAAAGCGCAAGGGCGAACGGCGTGCCTGTCGACAAGACCCGCGTCTCCCTGTTCATGTTCACCGCCTTCTGCGCCACGCTGTTTGCCGCCTGCCAGGTCTTCGACACCAACACGGCGGACGCCGCCAAGGGCAATCTGAAGGAACTCGAGGCGATCGCCATCGCCGTCGTGGGCGGCACCTTGATGACCGGCGGCTTCGGCTCGGTGATCGGCGTGGTCTTTGGCGCCATCACCTTCGGCCTCGTCGCCAATGCCGTGTTCTTCATCCCGGCGATCGACGGCAGCTACTACCGCGTCTTCGTCGGCGTCGTGCTGCTCACGGCCGTCTTCCTGAACGAAAGCGTGCGCAAGCGCATCACCGGAGGGCTCTGACAATGGCCGAACCGCTCATCCGCGCCGAAAAGCTGGTCAAGCGCTTCGGCCCCTTCACCGCGCTCAACGGCATCGACCTCGAAATTTATCGCGGCGAGGTTCATGCGCTGCTCGGCGACAACGGCGCCGGCAAGTCGACGCTGATCAAGGTGCTCGCCGGCGTGCACCAGCCGACCGAGGGGCAGCTCTATGTCGAGGGCAAGCCCGTCACCTTCCAGTCGCCGCGCGATGCGACGGAGGCCGGCATCGGCACCGTCTATCAGGATCTGGCACTCAACCCCCTGATGAGCGTGACCCGCAACTTCTTCATGGGGCGCGAACTGACCACCGGCCCGCAGCCTTTCGGCCTTCTGAAGATGGACGAGATGGACCGGATCACCCATGACGAAATGGTCAAGATCGGCATCGACATCTCCGATCCGGGCCAGGCCGTGGGCACCATGTCCGGCGGCCAGCGCCAGACGCTGGCGATCGCCCGCGCGATCCATTTCGGCGCCAAGGTTCTGATCCTCGACGAGCCGACCTCGGCGCTCGGCCAGAAGCAGCAGATGGAGGTGCTGAAGACCATCGCCCGCGTCCGCGCCCGCGGCGACATCGCGATCATCTTCATCACCCATAACGAGGTCCACTCCAACCTCGTCGCCGACCGCTTCACCTTCCTCGCGCTGGGCGAAGTCATCGGCAAGGGCACGAAGGAGGAACTGAAAGGCAAGGACATCCGCCACCTGATGGCCGGCGGCGTGGAGATGGCCGACCTCGAACAGGAGATCGCCGCTATTTGAGGCCGGCGAGGGCTTAAGAACCGCCGCGCGACGCGCGGTCGGCGGGAACGTCAGCATGACCCTGCCGGAGGCCGAAAAACGCGAAGGCGGCATCTCCGGCCCCGCCCTCTACGACGGCCGGTTCGATGCGGCGGAAGCGCTGGAGGTGTTGGCGGACGAGAGCGGTCTGTCCGACTGCTTCCGCGACTGAATACGGTGTTTCGCCACAAGAGCCTCCGCCTCGTCATCCCGGCCTTGAGCCGGGATCCATGCCTCATAGGGGCCATGCCCAAGCTTTGAAGGACTTGGTTCTTTTTCGGCATCGCAGTTCTTGTCATGATCGATTTGGCATGGATCCCGGCTCAAGGCCGGGATGACGGTTGGCGTCAAACCAAGCAACACGCGGCCGACGCTTGAAAGATGTACGGCGATAAACCAGTCCCTGGAGATGGTCTTCGATTAGTTGCTCCAGAATGCCCAATTGGGGACGCTTCTCATCCGATCGTCATAGGGAAGCGAAAAATCGACTGGTACGCACTGCTGCAATTTTTGATGACAAGGCAACATCTCCGGTAGCGGCCCATCAGTCATATCTTCTTCCGTCCTCTCCAGCGTCAGGCTCTTCAGCCTCACGCCTTCGCCGAAACTCTTCGCCAGATCGTCCGGGTCGACCTGCTCGATGGTCGAGGGGTCGGAGATGTCCCGGAAGGTGACGAGCAGCGGATACGCCTTGCGCGGGATCAGCACGGCGACACCCGTCCGCTGATCGAGCACGTTCTCGATCGTCTCCTCGCTGCCGGGATAAAATCGGCCGGTATTGAACGCGAAGGAGGCGTTCGGGCCGGCATCGCCCATATAGCCCTTCTCACCCTTGAGCAGGGCGATCAGCACGCCGCGCTCGCCGAGATCGACCACGACCGCCTCGCCATGCGGGATCCACTTCACCTTCGCGCCGGGCAAGCTCTTCGCCAAGTCCATGCGATTGGCCGTGAAGCCGATGCGCACAACACTCTCGCCGGTCTTGATACCCTCGGGCGTCTCCACCACCAGAACCATCTTCTGGTTCCATTCGGAGATGCTGCAACCAGCGAGCATGCCCAGTAGGCAAACGGCAAGCGACAGCAGAATCCTGCGGATCATTGGCCACCGAACTCCGAAGCATGAACGACACGCGCAGGCTAACCGTGCCCTCCTGACAAAACATAACCAGAAATCGTCGAAACCGCTCTCCCTGCCACCATCCGCATTCCCATTTCCGTGACTTAATGCAAATAACTTGCAAAAGCAGAAAAGACCTGATTGGAATCGGCTGAAAGGAGACCGTTTCCATGGCATGTCCAGTTCGATCGGCGCTGTTCGGGGCTTCGATCGCCGCGCTCGCGACGATCCTCGCGTCCCTTCCTGCCCGTGCGCAGGAGGATGGGTTCAAGGTCGTCACCACCTTCACCGTCATCGCCGACATGGCAAGGAACGTCGCCGGCGACGCGGCGGAGGTGGTTTCGGTGACGAAGCCGGGCGCGGAAATCCACGGCTACGAGCCGACACCGCGCGACATCGTCAACGCCTATGGCGCCGATCTCATCCTCAGAAACGGGCTCAATCTCGAACTCTGGTTCGAACAGTTCCTGCAGAATCTCGGAGACGTGCCGTCGGTGACCCTGTCGGAGGGGATCGACCCGATCCCGATTTCGGAAGGCTCCTATGAGGGCCAGGCGAACCCCCATGCCTGGATGGGGCTCGAGACGGCGCTGATCTATGTGGACAATATCCGCGACGCCTTCGTGGAATACGACCCCGACAATGCCGAGACCTACCGAGCGAATGCGGAGGCCTACAAGCAGGAGATCCGCGACACGATCGAGCCCTTGCGCGATCGGATCGCCGGGCTGCCCGAGAACAAGCGCTGGCTCGTCACATGCGAGGGCGCCTTCAGCTATCTCGCCCGCGATTTCGGTCTGAAGGAGCTCTATCTCTGGCCGATCAATGCCGACCAGACCGGCACGCCCCAGCAGGTGCGCAAGGTGATCGACGGGGTCGAGGAACACGACGTGCCGGCGGTCTTCTGCGAATCGACGGTGAATACCGCTCCGGCCGAACAGGTCGCCCGCGAGACCGGCGCGGCCTATGGCGGGGTGCTCTATGTGGATTCGCTCTCCCAGCCGGACGGGCCGGTGCCGACCTATCTCGACCTCCTGCGCGTCACCGCCCAGACCGTCGCCGACGGCCTGAGCGGGGCGACGAATTGAGGGGGCTGGAGGTACGGATGCCAATCACCTCGGTTTCCGCGCGTTTGCGAGGTGGTTTACCCCCCTCTGTCCTGCCGGACATCTCCCCCGCAAGGGGGGAGAATGGCTCTTCATCGAAATTTCCTCCCACCACTCTCGCCCCTTGCGGGGGAGATGTCGGCGTAGCCGACAGAGGGGGGTCTTGCCGCACCCGATCGAAGCCTGCAAACGAAGCCGGGTCGTGGACCTTCACGACCGTGGCGAGGCAAACATCCCATGGATGACCGCGCCGATCTTCCGAAGACCACCGACAGCGCCGACGGCATCCGCGTCGAGGGCGTCGCCGTCACCTATCGCAACGGCCACACCGCGCTGCGCGACGCGAGCTTTCAGATCCCGCGCGGCACGGTGACGGGGCTCGTCGGCGTCAATGGGGCGGGAAAGTCGACGCTTTTCAAAGCGTTGATGGGCTTCGTGCCGGTCGCAAGGGGCGAGATCCGGCTTCTCGGCCGGACCGTGCGCCAGGCGCTGAAGGAAAAGCTCATCGCCTATGTCCCCCAGGCCGAGGAGGTCGACTGGAGCTTCCCGGTGTTGGTGGAAGACGTGGTGATGATGGGGCGCTACGGCCATATGGGCTTTCTGCGCCGGCCGAGCCAAGCCGATCACGCAGCGGTCGAACAGGCTCTCGCCCGGGTCAACATGACGGAGTTTCGCGAGCGCCAGATCGGTGAACTCTCCGGCGGACAGAAGAAGCGCGTCTTCCTCGCCCGCGCGCTGGCCCAGGACGGCAAGGTGATCCTGCTCGACGAGCCCTTCACCGGCGTCGACGTGAAGACCGAGGACCAGATCGTCAAGCTTCTGGGCGAACTGCGCGACGAGGGCCGGGTCATGCTGGTCTCGACCCACAATCTCGGCTCGGTGCCGGAATTCTGCGACCGCACGGTCTTCGTCAAGGGCACGGTGCTCGCCTATGGCCCGACCGCCGAGACCTTCACGAGAGCCAATCTGGAGCGTGCCTTCGGCGGCGTGTTGCGCCATTTCACCCTGGGCGGTGCCGCGCTTCACGACGATGATGATCCACGCAAGGTGAGGATCATCACCGACGACGAACGCCCCTTCATCGACTATGGCGACCAGATGGTGGTCTCGGAAGGTCCGCCCCGATGATCGCGGCGCTGATCGAGCCCTTCACCTATTCCTACATGGCGAACGCCATGTGGGTGTCGGCACTGACCGGCGCGGTCTGCGCCTTTCTGTCGGCCTATCTGATGCTCAAGGGCTGGTCGCTCATCGGCGATGCGCTGTCCCATTCCGTCGTGCCGGGCGTCGCCGGCGCCTATATGCTGGGCCTGCCCTTCGCGCTCGGGGCCTTCATTTCCGGCGGGCTCGCGGCCGGCGCGATGCTCTTCCTGTCGGATCGTTCGGGGCTGAAGGTCGACGTGGTGATCGGCATCATCTTCACCTCCTTCTTCGGCCTCGGCCTGTTCATGGTCTCGATGAATCCGATGGCGATCAGCGTCCAGACCATCGTGATGGGCAACATCCTCGCCATTACCCCGGAAGACACGCTGCAGCTCGCGATCATCGGCGTCGTGTCGCTCGCGATCCTCATCCTCAAATGGCGGGATCTGATGGCGGTGTTCTTCGACGAGAGCCACGCCCGCTCGATCGGGCTGCGTCCCGGTCTGTTGAAGGCGGTGTTCTTCTGCCTGCTCTCGGCGGCGATCGTCGCGGCGATGCAGACGGTCGGTGCCTTCCTCGTCATCGCCATGGTGGTGACGCCGGGCGCCACCGCCTATCTGCTGTCGGACCGCTTTCCGCGGCTGATCGCGTTGTCCGTGGCGATCGGCGCCGTGACCAGCTTTCTCGGTGCCTATCTCTCCTATTTCTTGGACGGCGCCACGGGCGGCGTCATCGTCTCGCTGCAGACGGCGATCTTTCTGCTCGCCTTCCTGTTCGCGCCGAAACACGGGCTCCTGGCCGCAAAGCGCAAGGCCGCGGCCGCCCTGAAGGAGACCGAGACGACTGAAGCTTCGCGCCCGCCGCTGGCAAGGGTACGGCCATGACGCTCGACGCCGCGCTCCTGCCGTTCCAGTTCCCCTTCATGCAGAATGCCTTTCTGATCGCGATCCTCGTCGCGGTGCCGACGGCGCTTCTGTCCTGCTTTCTGGTCCTGAAAGGCTGGGCGCTGATGGGCGACGCCGTCAGCCATGCGATCCTGCCCGGCGTGGTGCTCGCCTGGATCCTCAACATTCCGCTGGTGGTCGGAGCCTTCGCCGCGGGCATGGGCTGCGCGCTGCTGACCGGCTATCTGTCGGACAACAGCCGAGTGAAGCAGGACACGGTGATGGGCGTCGTTTTCTCCGGCATGTTCGGCCTCGGCATCATCCTGTTCACCGCGGTCCAGACCAACCAGCATCTCGACCATATTCTCTTCGGCAACATGCTGGGCATCGGCCCGGACGATCTGTTGACTGCCGGCATCATCGCACTCGCCGTGGCCGTCGTCCTGTTGCTGAAATGGAAGGACCTGCTGCTCCACGCCTTCGATCCCGCCCAGGCCCAGGCGGCGGGGCTCAACACCGGCCTCCTGCACTACGGCCTCCTCGCAGCGCTCTCGCTCACCATCGTCGCGACGCTGACCTCGGTCGGGCTGATCCTCGCGGTTGCGCTCCTCGTCACGCCCGGCGCCATCGCCTTCCTGCTCGTGCGCAGCTTCGGGCGAATGCTGGTCACGGCGGTTGCCGTCTGCATGCTCTCGATGCTGACGGGCACCTATCTCGCCTTCTTCATCGACTCCGCACCGGCGCCGACGATCGTGCTGGTGCTGACCGGGCTGTTCATCCTCGCCCTTCTGCGCCGGCTGGCACTGACGAAGCGGGCTTCGGCGGCGGGCGAGGATAGGAGGATTCTCCAGCGGGAACCCACAGCGTGACTTAAACAGGGGTTACCGCCCTGTGTCGGCTCCGCCGACATCTCGCCCGCAAGGGGGGAGAGTGGTGGGAGCCAACGTCCATGAAGGCCTTTGTCCCCCCTTGTGGGGGAGATGGGTGGCAACCCAGAGGGGGGTCTGGCACCAGCGTCGGACGATTATTCGCGGGCGGCTTCTGCTCAGCCCTGCCGGACATCTCCCCCGCCGTTCGACAGGCCCAGCAGCGGGAGATCAGTTGACCTCGCTCCCTCAGCCCAATCTTCAAGAGATCGTTTTGCCTTCCCGCAATCCCCTTTGCGAAAAACCCGCCCCCGGCTAATCTCGCTTCCCACGAGGCCTTGGGAGGGGCTGCCTGCATGAGTACGCAAGAAACGAGCAGCCTGAACCCGACCGACGACGAGCGTTCGGAAATTCACGACCCGCTGGCTTCCAGCTTTCCGGCAAGCCTCGAAGGCCGCCTGCTCTTTGCGATCGCCATTGCCTTCTCCACCTTCCAGCTACTGACCGCCGCCCATCTCTGGGACATGCCGAGCCAGATCGTGCGGGCGGTGCATGTCGGCTTTCTGTGCCTGCTCGGCCTGCCGCTGGTCGCGGCGCTCAAGCACCAGGCCGTGCCACTGCGCGCCCTGTTCTGGGTCCTCGGCCTGCTCGGCATGGCCGTCGCCTTCTATCAATGGTGGGAATACGAGGCGCTGATCTTTCGCGCTGGCACACCGACGACCCTGGATACGGTGGTGGGCGTCGTCGCCCTCGTCGTGCTCTTCATCGCCACCTGGAGGATCATGGGGCCGGCCCTGCCGATCATCGCCGGGCTGTTCCTCGCCTATTGCCTGTTCGGCGAATATCTGCCCTCCCCCTTCATCACCCGGGGCTATGCCTTTTCCCAGGTGATCGATCACATGGCCTTCGGCACCGAGGGCATCTACGGCATCCCGACCTACGTCTCCTCCTCCTACATCTTCCTGTTCATCCTGTTCGGCTCGTTTCTGGAGCGCGCCGGCATGATCAAGCTGTTCACCGATATCGCCCTCGGTCTCGTCGGCGGGGCGAAGGGCGGGGCGGCCAAGGTCGCGGTCTTCTCCTCAGGCCTGATGGGCACGATCTCGGGCTCGGGCGTCGCCAATGTGGTGACGACGGGCCAGTTCACGATCCCGCTGATGAAGCGCTTCGGCTACCGGGCGGAGTTTGCCGGCGGCGTGGAATCGACCTCCTCCATGGGCGGGCAGATCATGCCGCCGGTCATGGGGGCGGTCGCCTTCATCATGGCCGAGACGCTCAACGTCGCCTATGCCGAGGTGGTGACGGCGGCGCTGATCCCGGCGGTCCTCTATTTCGCTTCCGTTTTCTGGATGGTGCATCTCGAAGCCGGCAAGCGGAACCTCCTCGGCCTGTCGAAGGAGGAACTCCCCTCTGCCTGGCGCGCGCTGAAGGTCGGCTGGTATCTGATCCTGCCGCTCGCCGTCCTGGTCTGGCTGCTCTTTGCCGGCTACACGCCGCTTTATGCCGGCACGATCGGTCTCGCGCTGACGGCGCTCCTGATCCTCGGTGCGCCGATCGCCGCGGCCATGCCGGCCCTCGCCATGCGTTACGTCTTCTGGATCGCGATCGGCCTCGCGGCGGCGGCCTTCTTCCAATATGGCATCATGCCCGTGGTGATCGCCCTCGCCGCTCTAGTCGTCGGCTGCGTTTTCCTCAAGGGCGGGCGCGAGACCCTGATCGTCAGCCGCGACGCGCTCGCCGACGGCGCCAAGACCGCCCTTCCCGTCGGCATCGCCTGCGCCATCGTCGGCATCATCGTCGGCACGATGACACTGACGGGCGTCGCCAACACCTTCGGCCAGTTCATCGTCTCGGTCGGCGACACCTCGCTCTTCCTCTCGCTGATCCTCACGATGATCACCTGCCTCATCCTCGGCATGGGCATCCCGACGATCCCGAACTACATCATCACCTCCTCGATTGCCGGCCCCGCCCTTCTGGAACTCGGCGTGCCGCTGATCGTCAGCCACATGTTCGTCTTCTATTTCGGCATCCTCGCCGATCTGACGCCGCCGGTGGCGCTCGCCTGTTTTGCCGCCGCGCCCATCGCCAAGGCGCCGGGCCTCAGGATCTCCTTCGAGGCGGTGAAAGTCGCGCTCGCCGGCTTCGTCATCCCCTTCATGGCGGTCTACACACCCGCCCTGATGCTGCAGGATGGCGGGCCGCTCGCGGAAGCCATCGGCTATGTTCCGGCGGTGGCCTACATCGTCTTCAAGGCGTGCCTCGCCATCGGGCTGTGGGGGGCGGCCGCGATCGGTTATCTCCTGGCGCCGATGCCCTGGTGGCAGCGCCTGCCCGCGGCGGCGGCGGCCTTCACGCTGATCGCCGCTTTGCCGCTCACCGACGAGATCGGCTTCGCGCTGGCGGCAGGAACGATTGCCACCCATTGGATGACGCGGAAGAAGAGCGTGGATCACCGTGACGAGACGGCAGCGCGGTCGAGCGCACCGCGCTCGCCGGCATGATCTGCATTGCAGCCGGCGGCAAGATCACGACCATCGCCGCCTCGCTCTTCACCCTGACCTGGACGCACTCCGTCGAGAAGACACGCTGGGAGGAAACCTGGCGCGCCGGGCCGGAAGGGCTGACGGTGCTTCAGGGCCGGATCGAAGGTTCGGGCGCGGGCATGGAGCCGCCGCCCAACGCGCGCCTCGAAGACGGCGCCTATGTCTACCGCCTCGACCGTGCGCCGATTCCGGAACTCGTTCTTGCGGCCTCCGGCGCCACCGGCGGCGGCTGGCAGTTTTGCAGCGAAGGAACGGGCTGCGTCGAGCTTGGTCGCGACCCCGGCGCACCGATTCATCTGCGCTGGTGCGGAAAATGACAGCAGGGCAATTTCACCCTGCCGACTAAGCGTCAGCAATTTCTATTCATTTTCAACGAACTGGACTCACCGGTCGCCTCTGCCTAGCATGTCGTTCCGAAGCACCTGTGGCACGGGCGGGCAACGCCATGGGGTAACGTGAACGGACGCGGAATTCTCCGCGTCGCATTGGCTTGGGGCCGAGATGCGGCACATCTCATACAGCAGCATGGCGAACGGTCTTTCGGCCGAGGAATTCGCCGAAATCCTGAAGCATGCTCGCGAATGGAACGAGCAGCATGCGATCCGGGGCGCGATCGCCTTCGACGGGCGAATGGTCACGCAGATCCTCGAAGGGCCGGAGGAGGTGGTCGATCTCCTCTTCCTGCGAATCCAGTCGGACCCGAGACATACGGGCGTCGTCCTGCAGTCACGCGCCGATATCGAGCAATCCCAGTTCGACGGTTTCGGCATGAGCCGGATGTCGCCCAGCGATCTCTACATGATCGCCGTGTCCATCGAGGAGAAACACGGCAGCGGCGACAGCGCCGAAACACCGCTTTTCGCGCGGCTGGCTTAAGCAGCCGGTCCGGGCGCCACCCAGCGCCGGATCGAGCACCCTTCGTTCAGGCCCAATGCGACGGCCTCAAGCGCCGCCGGCCTTCGTCAGCAAGAACGCCTCGCCGCAGGCTTTGGCGAGATTGCGGACCCTCAGAATATAGCTCTGGCGCTCGGTCACAGAGATCACCCCGCGGGCGTCGAGCAGATTGAAGACGTGGCTCGCCTTGATGCACTGGTCGTAGGCCGGAAAGACGCATTTGTGCAGCGCCGACGCCGGATTGCCCCCCCCGATGTCAGGGGCTCCCGCTGCAAGCAGGGCCTGGCACTCGGTCTCCGCATCGATGAAGTGCTGATGAAGCATCTTCGTATTGGCATATTCGAAATTGTAGCGCGAATATTCCTCTTCCGCCTGGAGGAAGACGTCGCCATAGGTGACCTTCTCGTCGCCCTCGCGGCCGTTGAAATTGATGTCCCTGAAATTGTCGACGCCCTGGACGTACATCGCCAGCCGTTCGAGCCCGTATGTCAGTTCGCCGGCGACGGGTGCGCATTCGATACCGCAGACCTGCTGGAAATAGGTGAACTGGGAGACCTCCATCCCGTCACACCAGCACTCCCAGCCGAGCCCCCAGGCACCGAGCGTCGGGCTTTCCCAGTCGTCCTCGACGAAGCGGATGTCATGGAGAAGCGGATCGATGCCGATCGCCTTCAAGGAGCCGAGATAAAGCTCCTGAAGATTCGCCGGGTTCGGCTTCAGGATCACCTGATACTGGTAATAGTGCTGATACCGGTTGGGATTTTCGCCATAGCGCC
Organism: Jiella marina; assembly: GCF_024359545.1. Taxonomy (GTDB): domain Bacteria; phylum Pseudomonadota; class Alphaproteobacteria; order Rhizobiales; family Rhizobiaceae; genus Jiella. The sequence continues at coordinate 444,660 of NZ_JAKQZG010000002.1, read as the reverse complement.
CGTCCTTCGGCCGGCGCGACGGCTGGACATAGGCCGCGTTCCACGGCCGCGGCCCGAGCGCGCGCAGGGTCGTCGCCGGGTGGAAGGTGCCGGCGCCGACTTCCATGTCGTAGGGCTGGAGCACCACGCAGCCATAATCGGCCCAATAGCGGTGCAGGGTCAGGATCAGCGCCTGGAAGGAACGGCGCGGGTCCATATGCGGGGGAATGACAGACATGGCGAGGCTTTGGTCCGGCAAGGGCCCTCAAGGGCCTTGTTACGATCGACCGCGAGTTGCCACGCCGCCAAGCGACCGGTCAAGCGGCGAGGTGATCGATCCGATGCCGGGCATGAGCTATGGTCTCGCTTGAAAAGCGGAGGGCCCGATCGCCATCGCCCGGCCGCAGGACGAAAAAAGGGTGACCATGCCGCGCCAAGCCTCGCCGGAAGAATTCCTCGCCACGGTGCTCGAACTGCCGGCGGACCGGCGGCGTATCGTGGCCATTGTCGGCGCGCCCGGGGCGGGCAAGAGCACCTTCGCAGACTGGCTTTGCGAGGCGGTGAACGAAAGGCGCCCCGGCACGGCCGCGGTTCTGCCGATGGACGGATTTCACTTCGACGACATGGTCCTCGACATGCGCGGCCACCGGCCGCGCAAGGGCGCGCCGCACACGTTCGATACGGGCGGATTGGCCGCGCTCCTGAAAAGGCTGTCCGAGGATCACGAGGGGGAGATCGCGGTTCCGGTTTTCGACCGCGCCATCGAGATCGCCCGAGCCGGCGCAAGAATCATCGGGCCGGAGATTCGCACGGTGATCTTCGAAGGCAACTATCTGCTGTTGGACGATCCCGCGTGGGCACCGCTTCGCGCCTATTTCGACCTGTCGGCGATGCTGGTTGTTCCCGAGGAAGAGCTGCGACGCAGACTGACCGAGCGCTGGATCGGCTACGGTCTTTCCGGCGAGGCGCTCACCGCCAAGCTCGACGGCAACGATCTACTCAACATGAAAACTGTCCTGGAACGCAGTGTCCCGCCGGATGTGCAAATCGTCGCGGATTGAGGCCGGAAACGCCCGGAATCCGGGATCGGTTGGCTCCCTCAGATTGGATTTATTCTCAACAACAATTGCCAAGACCCGCTCAGAACCCTATTGAAAGGGGTTATGGGATCACTGTTTTGCACCCATCAAACTCACTGGGGAGGGTTCATGCGTAACTTCAGTCTCGCCATCGCCGGAGCGGTGTTTGCTTTTGCCACGACGGGTGTCGCATCGGCACAAGACGTTGGCGACCCCGCTGCGGGCGAGAAAGTCTTCAACAAATGTCGTGCCTGCCACGCCGTCGGCGAAGGCGCGAAGAACAAGATCGGGCCGGAACTGAACGGCATCATCGGCGAAAAGCCCGGCGCGGTGGAAAGCTACAGCTTCTCCAAGCCGTTCCAGGACTGGGCAGCGGACAAGGCCGCCTGGGACCACGAGCTCATGACGACCTGGCTCTCCGATCCGCGCGGCACGGTCAAGGGCACCAAGATGGTGTTCCCGGGCCTCAAGAAGGAAAAAGAGCTGAACGACGTGATCGCCTATCTCGCCAGCTTCGCCGAGGACGGCAGCCAGCGCGATCCGGCCGCAGCGCTCGAAGCCGCAGCGTCTCAGTAAGTCATTTGTGGCCCATGGTCGCAACGACCAAGGGCCAATCGGATCAGGCGGCGCGGCCCCGGAGGGCGCGCCGCCTTTTTCGTGTCTGCCGGTCTTGCGGTCGATGGCGGAGAATCATGCGTCGCCGGACGCAACCCGTCTGCCATCGGGCATGTGGCTGCCAGTCTCCCCAGCAGGGTTGGCGAAAGGGACCGTCGGGGCGCCCGCCTCCGCCTCGGCATCATGACCGAGCGCCCAATGGACCGAGGGAAAGGCCAGTTCATCCCAGGGAATCTCCTCGAAGCGGAACAGCTTGACCTCCAGGCTCTCAGGCCCCGCGGCAAAGCCGGGCTGTTTCAGGCCCGCCCGATAGATCAGCTGCACCTGGCTGATGCGCGGCACCGAATAGACCGCCAGCAGCCGCGAAATCGCGAGCTCGGCTTCCGCCTCCTCCCGGGCCTCGCGCCGTGCCCCCTCCTCCGGCGTTTCGTTGAGCTCGAGATAGCCCGCCGGGATCGTCCAGAAGCCGCGGCGCGGCTCGATCGCTCGCCGACACAACAGGATCGCTCCCTCATGCCGGACAACGGAGCCGACGACGATCTTCGGATTCTCATAGGCGACGAAGCCGCAATTGTCGCAGATCCTGCGCGGCTGATTGTCATCGTCGGGCGTACGGAGGGAGAAGGACGGTTCGGCCATGGGCCTATAGATGGTCTGAAATGTTCATGCGGGAATGGAGAATGCGGATGACGTCCAACCCACCGGCGCCGTCATCCATATGAAAGACGATATGGCTTCCGGTGCGGTGACTTCGCAGTCCCTTCCGGTATTTCGAGGCATCGCGGCTAGGCATTTTTCCGCTGGCGACGGCACGACACCGCTCATCGATCGAGGCGGTGTAGCGGTCGGCCTGGGCGAGGCCGAACCGCAAGAACGAATGAACGTAGACGGCGGCAAGGTCGCGCTCGGCAGCCGGTGTGAACCGAACGCGGCTCATCACTCTTTGATGCCAAGCCTCTCATGCATCCGACCCCGAAACGCCTCGAAGTCGAAAGACGTGGGCTCGCCGCTGGCAAATCCCTCTTCGATGGCGGCACGAATTCTCGCCTCCTCCTCGGCGCTCTCGCGCTCAAGGAGCGAAAGCCCCGCGCGCACCACCTCGTCGGCGCTGGCAAAGCGGCCTTCCTCGACCTGCGCTTCCACGAAGGTTTCGAAATGCTGACCGAGCTGGAACGTCTTGACCGAACTCATTGCTGTGTTCCCGCCTTGGACCGTTGTATAGTCGCCCGCAACCTCGATACCATCAACTCGTCGGAGCGCGGGGCTTCGGCTCGCGTTTCAGCGCGGCATCGACGGCCGGCATCAGCCCGTCACGAACGGATTCGGGCGTGAACGGACCGGTCTGCTTGAACAAGATCTCGCCATCGGGCGCGACGAGGAAGCTTTCCGGCACGCCGTAGACGCCCCAATCGATGGTCGCCGCCCCCTTTTCGTCGACGCCGATCGCCTCGTAGGGATTGCCGAGGGAGGACAGAAACTCCCGCGCGTTGGCCGGCTTGTCCTTGTAGTTGATCGCGACCAGACGGAAACGGTCGTCGCGGGCCAGCTCCATGAGGATCGGATGCTCCTGGCGGCAGGGGGCGCACCAGGAGGCAAAGACGTTGACGAGCACGGGCCGCCCGTCGCCCGGTCCGGTCAGGTCGAGCCCCGGCATGGGTTGGCCATTGGGACCCGTGACACCCGCCAGCGCCGGCAATTCGGTCGACGGGGCCGTCTTGCCGATCAGGACGGAGGGAATCTCCTTCGGGTCGTGGCCGGACAGAAGCTGGTAGAGAAAGACCCCGGCAAGGCCGAAGAACAGAAGGAGCGGCAGGAGAACGACGAGCTTCCGCCGCGACCGAGGACGCCCCGGCTGCGGCTGATCGCTCTCGGCGGTTTGAAGAAGTGTGTCGTCGGAATGGGTCTCGCTCACCGCGCCTCTCCCGCATTGGCATTCTGGCTCTGAGAGCCCTTCTGCGCCGAGCGGCGGCGGATGCCGCGCGCTTCGAGCGCCGCAAGCGCTCCGCGCTGGGCCTTCGCGTCGAGGATCACCCAAACGAAGAGGCCGGCGATGGCGAGAGCCGAAATCACATAGGCCGAGGCGATGAAGCCGAAATACTCACCCTGCATGAGACCTTATCCCGTCAAGCTTCGGCGCGTCGGGCGGCGAGTTTCGAAAGAGCCGCCACGCGCCGCCGCAGAATTTCCGTGCGCATTGCGGTCAGGTGCAGCGCGAAGAACAGAAGCGAAAAGCCGAGCGCCGCAAGCAGCAGCGGCACCAGATATTCCGTCGGCATCGACGGGCCGTCGGCGCGGATCACGCTCGCCGGCTGGTGCAGCGTGTTCCACCAGTCGACCGAGAACTTGATGATCGGAATGTTGACGAAGCCGACGAGGACCAGGATCGCCGCAGCCTTGGCGCTCTTGCCCGGCTCTTCGAGCGCCCGGGTGAGCGCGATCAGGCCGAGATACATGAGGAAGAGCACGAAGACGGATGTCAGTCGCGCGTCCCAGACCCACCAGGTGCCCCACATCGGCCGGCCCCAGATCGAGCCGGTAATCAGCGCCAATGCCGTGAAGACGGCCCCGATCGGTGCCGCGGCCTTGACCGAGACGTCGGCGAGCGGGTGTCGCCAGACGAGCGTGCCAAGCGCCGAAAGGCTCATCAGGGTCCAGATCATCATGCAGAGCCAGGCAAAGGGCACGTGGATGAACATGATCTGGACGGTGGCGCCCTGCTGATAGTCAGGCGGTGCGGTGAAGCCGAGACCGATCCCGACGGCGATCGCCGCGAGCGCGAAGCCGTAGAGCCACGGCTGGAGCTTGCCCGACAGCTCCAGAAAGCGTGTCGGGTTGGCGAGAATGGTAAAGCGCGAGGGTTTGGCGCTGGCGGCGTATTCGGTCATGGCCGGAATTTAGACATTCTCAAAGGGGCGGGCAAATGGCGGTTTCGTCATTTTTCGACGAATGGAGACCACAGAGACGCTTTGCCCTACCCGTACCATGTCGTGATCCGCCTCACACCTCCTCGACCCAGCGAACCAGTGGCAGGGACGCCAGCGACACGCCACCGTAGATCGCCAGCGTGATCCCCAGCCCCAATCCGTTGCTCATCAGCCCGGCCAGCGGCGGCGCGATTACATTGCCGGTCGCATAGACGACGAGGACGGCAGTAAAGCTCAGTGACGGAATATCCGGGTAGAGGCGTTCGCTCCAGAAGGAATAGATCGCGCTGAGCGCCATCAGGCAAATTCCCTGCAGGGCGGCAGAGGCCACCGCCCCGAACCAGTTGGCGGGAAGGAAGGCCAGAAGCAGCAGCGAGACGGCCGAACTGGTGAAGACGATCAGAAGCAGGGGCCGAAGACCGATCTTCTCCTCGATGTCGCCGGTCAGGAGACCAAGACATCCGGCAAGGCCGAACGCGACGAACAGGACGGGACCGATCAGCTCGGCGGGAATACCCACAAGCCCCCCGGATTGGGAGATGTGCTCGATCCAGTAGGACAGGTAAGTGCCGTTCGTCGCGCCGAAGGAAAAGGCAAAGCCATAGAGGGGGATCGCCTTGTGATAGCGTAGCTCCCTGAACACCCGCCCGAGATCAAGCTGGTACGGCCCTTCGAAGACCTCCTGCTTCGACAGAAGAAACATCGGCGCGACGAGGACGCTGAGCGAGATCGCCGCAAAGACCCACCAGGCGATCTGCCAGGGTTGGCCAAGGAGCGCCACGCCCAAAGCCAGAAGGCCGGCGGCGATGATGCCGAAGGTGGTGCCGGTGCTGACGATCGACAGCACGCGCTTTTGATGATGCTCCGCCACGACCTTCTGGGCCATGTCGTTGAACGGCGTCCAGGCAAAACCGGCGCTGGCCGAGGCCAGGGCGATCCCCACGCTCATCAAAAGGAGACCCGGTGCCAGGGCCGTCAGCACGAAGCCCGCCAACGCTGACATGCCGCCGACGATCACCGGCAAACGCGGCCCGAGGCGCGGGGCCAGCCAGCCGGTGACAAGAAGAGCGAGGAAGAAGGCCGCGAAACCCAGGCCCGCAACAAGGCCGCCCGTACCGGTTCCGAACTCGAACGTCTCCCGCAGCTGCGGCAGAAACATACCATAGGCCATCCGCCCCGGACCGAAGGCGACGGCCGTGGCAATGAAGCCGACGATTGCTATTCGCCTTTCAACGATCATGAGCGCACCGCTACCTTGGGACCAGTGGCGGGAATGGCGTGGACACGGCTTATGTTTCGTATCGTCGCGGATCGTCTTTCCTAGCCGTCCACCTGATCTGTGATAGGCTCCTTTTCAGGACGCCGTCAGCACCAAGGGCCATTCGATGTTTCAGGTCTTGTCCGGAATCTGGGCCCTTCTGATCGGCGTCGTGCTGATCATGCTCGGCAACGGCATGCATTTCACCCTGATCGGTCTCCGCGGCGGGATCGAGGGGTTTTCGGCGACGGAACTCGCCATCGTCACCTCGGGCTATTTCATGGGCTTCCTCTCGGGCGCCCGTTACACGCCGAAGCTGATCCGCAATGTCGGTCATGTCCGCGTTTTTGCCGCGCTCGGCAGCTTCATGTCGGCGGGGCTCATCACCTTTCCGCTCGTGACCGAGCCCTGGGCATGGACAATTCTGCGCCTGCTCGTGGGTTTCTGCATGTCGGGCATCTACGTCACCGCCGAGAGCTGGCTGAACGACGCCGCCACCAATGAAACCCGGGGAAAAGTGCTGTCGGCCTACATGATCGCCCAGACCCTCGGCATCATCGGCGCCCAATGGCTCCTGACCCTTGGCGACGCCGCAACCTCGGTGCTGTTCATAGGCGCTTCCATTCTGGTGTCGATCTCCTTCGCCCCGATCCTCCTGACCGCATCGCGCACGCCCACCACTGACGTCGCACGGCCGATGCCGCTGCGCGACCTCTTCTCCGGTTCGCCGCTCGGCACGGTCGGAATCTTCCTTCTTGGCAGCGTCTATGCGACGCAATCGGGCATGGGCGCGGTCTTCGGCACGAAGATCGACCTGACAGCGAGCCAGATCGCGCTCTTCATCGCCATGCTGTTTGCCGGTGCGCTGGTCTTTCAATATCCGGTCGGCTGGCTTTCGGATCGGATGGACCGGCGCTGGCTGATCTTCGGCACCTCCGCCATCGGCGCAGCGTCCTGCCTTTTGGGGTGGATGGCCGGCGACGGCCTGTGGCCACTGATGGCGGCCGCCTTCTTCGCCGGCGGCATGACGACGCCGCTCTATGCGCTGTTTCTGGCCTATACGAACGATTTTCTGTCGTCGGAGGACATGCCGGCCGCTTCCGGCGGTCTCGTCTTCACCTTCGGCATCGGCGCCATCGTCGGCCCGCTGGTCACGGGCTGGGCGATGCAGGGGGTCAGCCCCTTCGCCTTCTGGCTGGTGCTGAGCGCCACCTTTGCCGCCATCGCGCTCTACGCGCTCTATCGGATGACCCAGCGCTCGGCCGTTCCGGTGAGCCAGACCGAATCCTATGTCGTCGTTGTGCCGACGGCCTCACCCGTCGCGGTGGAAGCGGCCGGAACCTGGGCGGTGGAACAGGCCGAAGCCGAGCGAGAATCCGAGGGAGAGGGCGACGCCGAAAAAGAGCGGGTCGCCGAAGCCTAGGGGTGTGACCGAGACATCTGGTCCCCGTTTGTGTCAGGCGCCGAACCAAATGTCTCGGTAAAGACACCACCAGGTAGATTATTGAGGCCAGTGGATTTTTCGAATTTCACATTCGATGCGCCGCTCGAAACCAGGAGGGTGTCGAATGTCAGATTCAATCGACTAGGACGATCCCCCGGCGGCGCCCTTGGTCGCCACGATGAAGAGGCGGGGAAAGGGCAGCACGACCTTGCCGTCGATCCGGCGGGGATAGGCCTCGGTCACCCTGTCCGTATAGGCCTCGAGGAAGGCGGCCCGCTCGTCGACGTCCAGCGGGTCGAGGAACGGCTTCAGACCGCTGGCGCTGAGCCAATCGACGATTGCGGACGCATCATCCATCACATGGACGTAGGTCGTGCGCCAGATGTCGATCGCAGCGCCGTGGGGCGCAAGGATATCATAGTAATCCTGGACACTGAGGATTTCGGCACGCGTCCCGCGGACATCGCCGATCCTTTCGGCGAAATCCGGCTGGGCCGCCTCCTCCCGCATCAGGCGGTGCGAGGGTTCGTCGAGATTGTCCGGCATCTGCACGGCCAGAACACCGCCGGGCACGAGGCCTTCCATCAATTGCGGAAACAGGGCCTCATGGTCCGGCACCCATTGCAGCACGGCGTTGGCGAAGATGAGGCTTGCGGGCGGCTCGGCCCGGAAACCCGCAACATCGGACTGGGTGAAGCGCACCTGAGGCAACCGTGCCCGCGCCTTTCCCAGCATGGCCGGCGAGGTGTCGATGCCTTCGACCGAAGCGCCGGGGAACCGTCTGACGATCAGCTCGGTCGAATTGCCCGGCCCGCAGCCGAGATCGAGCGCCCGTTCGACGGTCTCAAGCGGCACCCGCGCCAGAAGCTCGGCCGCCGGCCGCGTCCGCTCCGCGGCGAATTTCAGATAGAGATCGGCGTTCCAGTCGGTCATGGGCGTGAGGCTGCCAGGGGTTTCGCCGCCGAGCACAAATCCGGACAGACTCTCGCGGCTTCAGACAGAGAGGCCAGGCTGCTTCGAGGCGGAGGCTCCGCAAATCTGTCCGTCGGGACGGCGGTTGTCTTGCTTTCGGGTGAAGGATACCAGTTTCAACAATATTGAATAATGTGAATCGAGAGAGTCTTCCAGTCGGGTCGGACGGGGACCAGAAGATTGTCATCGATTTCCAAACCGGTTTCGCAGCACCCACGGCGGATCATCCTCGAACCGGTCAGCGTCTGCACAATATGGTTTCGACCCTTCAAATGCGCAAAACCACCAATCTCGGCGGCATCGTCGCCATGCTTTGCGCGACCGGGTTCTTCGTGATCGCCGACACTGTCATGAAACTGGCCACGGAAGAACTGCCACCCTACGAAGTCCTGTTCCTGCGGAGCGTCGCCGCCAGTCTCACCTGCGCGGTCCTGGTGACCGTGCGCGGAGAATGGGGATCGATCTCCGGCGTCTTCGATCTCAACGCGCTTCTGCGGGCGATGGGAGAAACGCTCTGCACGCTGTGCTATGTGCTCGCCCTTGCTCTCCTGCCGATCGCCGACATGATCGCGATCATCCAGACGACACCGCTGCTCGTCGTCCTCGGAGCGGCGCTCCTTCTGCGCGAGCGGATCGGTGCCACCCGCACCAGCCTTGCATTGGTCGGATTTTCAGGCGCCCTCCTCGTGGCTCAACCCGGCGCGACGGGAGTCAACCCGGCAATCCTTCTCGCCTTCGGCGCCGCGACCCTCGGGGCCGTGCGCGATTTGGCCGGACGCAACGTGCCGGCCCGTATTCCGGTGTCGGTGGTGAATCTTTCGACCCTGGTGATACTCTCCGCGGCAGCAGGCGCCATGTCGCTCAGCGTCGAGACCTGGACGCCGCCGAAAATCGGGCATGTTGCGTCCCTCGGTCTCGCGGGGATGCTGGTCGCCCTGGGCCATGTCGGCCTTCTCCTGGCCTATCGGCTCGGCCGTCCCGCCTCGGTCGCCCCGTTCTTCTACAGTTTCGCGCTTTGGGGAGTCTTGGCCGGGATCGTCGTCTGGGGTACGGCCCCTAACGGACCTGCCCTCGCCGGAATTGCCCTGATCTGCGGGAGCGGCGCGGCCATCGTGCTGCTGGAGCAAGGACGGAAACGTGAGCCGGCGGCTCTCCGATAGCCGCGGTCTCACCGATCGCAGACGCTGAAAACCTTCTGCAACACCGGGACAGCCATGCCATCTCCCCGATCGGCCGCCTGCGGAAATATCGGAAGTCTTCGCGGGCGGTGTTTTTCGAGGCATGATGGATTCGACAAGGGGAGTGAAAGCGGCGCCCGTCGCGCGCAATCATGTCGCGGGCCGCCTCGACGAATGGGAGGAAGGCAGCAATGTCGTCGGATAATGGCGAGACGCACATTCACCAGACGAGCGAGCCCCGGTCCAGCATGCCGCAGGTTCGCGCACTCGGCCTGGCCGACCTCCAGGACGCCTTCTCGCGAGGCCTTGCCGATTTCCGGCGGGCGCCCCTGTTCGGCCTGTTCTTCGCAGGGTTCTACACGCTGGGCGGCCTGGTGATCGTGGCCGCGCTGACGTCGGCCAATCAGGGCTGGCTGATCTATCCGGTCATCATCGGCTTTCCGCTGATCGGGCCGTTCGCGGCCGTCGGGCTCTACAGCGTCTCGAAACGGCTGGAGAATGGCGAACCGCTCGTCTGGAGCGAGATCCTCTCTCTGGTGCGCGCCCAGTCCCGGCGCGAGCTCTCCTGGATGGCCTTCGTCATCCTCTTCATCTTCTGGATCTGGATCTACCAAGTGCGCCTTCTCGTCGCGATCATCCTGGGGCGGATGTCGTTTTCCACCTTCGAGCGGTTCGCGGAGGTCGTGTTCACGACCGAGCAGGGCTGGATCTTCCTCGCCGTCGGCCATGTGGTCGGTGCGGTGCTCGCCACCGTCCTGTTCTCGGTGACGCTTACCTCGATCCCCCTCCTCCTGGAGCGCGACGTCGATTTCGTCACGGCGATGATCACCTCCGTGCGCACGGTTCTCGCCAGCCCGGTGGTGATGCTCGGCTGGGGCGTGTTCGTGACCCTGTCGGTGATCCTCGCGGCCGTTCCGGCCTTCCTCGGCCTGCTCGTCGTCCTGCCGGTGCTGGGCCATGCGACGTGGCACATCTATCGCAAGGCGGTGGTGTGAGGGGGGAGACCTGTTGGCATGCGGTTACGAGCGTGGCGCACCGGTAGACGATGCTGAGAGAAGAGCGGAAGCACTCTGATCGCTTTGGGCGCGCAAAGTCCCCCGGGGCGCTTTTCCCGACCCACTCGCCTGCAAAGGATCTCTCTCATTGCGACGTCATACAAAACGTCATACATTTCGAGCGGTGGAAGCGGCGCGGCATGGAATTCGAATGGGATGACGAGAAGAGCCGCCAAAACGTTGCCAAGCATGGTGTGAGTTTCGAGCAGGCGGCACAAATCTTCGACGGTTTCACCGTCAACTGGATCGATGAACGCTTTACCTATGGCGAACTCCGTGAAGTCAGCCTCGGCATGATCAACGGAGCCGCGGTTCTCGTAGTCGTTCACACGGATCGAAACGGAAATTGCCGGATCATCTCGGCGCGACCGGCCCTCAGACACGAAAGGAAGCGCTATGAACAGGAAATACGAAGAGCCCTTGACGCCTGAAGACATGGCCGCCCTGCCGGACAGCGAGATCGACACGAGCGACATCGCGGCACTGGACGAGACCTTCTGGAAAAACGCCAAGGTCTCGCCTCCGCGAACGAAACCAAATGTCTCTCTGCGGCTGCCGGAAGAGGTCCTGAACTTCTTCAAGGCCGAGAGCCCGAAAGGTTACACGTCGCGGATGGCGGCCGTTCTTTCTGCCTATGTGCAGGCCCATGAGCCGAAGCCGTGAGTGAAACAGAATCATTGTATTCTGTTTCACTACCCCGGCTGCAGAAGGCCCCTCAATCTCCACTCGCCTTCAACGCCGCGCCCGCGGCCACCGGCCCCAGCGCGCCGAAGAACAGGGTCAGGGCGCAAAGGACGAGGAAGGGCGGCAGGAAGGGGTCGGGCTCGTTGACGGCGCCATAGGTCGCCATCACGCCGAAGATCAGGACCGGGATCGCCAGCGGCAGAACGAGAACGGAGACGAGGAGGCCGCCACGCGGCAGGGCGACGGCGACGGCCGCGCCGACGGCGCCGATGAAGACGATCGCCGGCGTGCCGACGAAGAGGGTGGCCATCACCGCGAACAAGGCCGCCGGCTCGAGCGCCAGGAACAGGCCGAGGAGGGGCGAGGCTGCGACCAGCGGCAGGCAGGAGGCGGCCCAGAGGGCGAAGCATTTGGCCAGCACCACCAGCGGCATGGGCAAGGGGCCGGCGATCAGGAGATCGAGCGTGCCGTCCTCGCGATCGGCCTGAAACAGGCGGTCGAGGGTGAGCAGCGTCGAGAGCAGCGCGCCGATCCACAGGATCGCCGGGCCGATCCGTGACAGGAGATTGAGGTCCGGCCCGATGCCGAAGGGGATCGTCGCGACGACGGCGAGGAAGAAGATGACCCCGGTCATCGCCCCGCCCCCGCCGGTCAGCGCAAGCTTGAGATCGCGAAGAAACAGCGCCGTCACAGCCAGCCCTCGGCGGCGGCCAGATCCGCCTCGTCGATTTCGACGCCGGGGACGCCGGCTTCTTGCGCCCCCCTCGACGCGATCTGCAGGGTCTCGGCCGTTTCCAGCCCGAGCGGCTGGTGGGTCGCGGCGATCACCACGCCGCCTTCGGCCAAGTGTTCATGAACCAGCGCGGCGAACCGCGCCTGTGAGGCCACGTCGAGGGCCGAGGTCGGCTCGTCCAGGAGCCAGACAGGTCGTTTGGCCACCAGGAGCCGGGCGAGGCTCGCGCGGCGCTGCTGGCCGGCGGAGAGATAGGCGAAGGGAATGCGTTCGAGACCCGGCAGGCCGACGGCGGCGAGCGCGGCCGCCGGCGATACGCCAGCCAATCCCGGCTGGCTCTGGCCTCCGAGATAGCGCTGCCAGAAAGCGAGATTCTCGCCCACGGTGATTGCCGTCTTCATGCCGTGGCGATGGCCGACATAATGGGCGACCTCGGCCAGACGCTCGGCCGGTTCGCCATCGGCGGCGTTCACGCCGGAGAGCGCGATCTCGCCGGCGATCGGCCGCAACAGGCCGGCGAGCGTCCTCAGAAGCGTCGACTTGCCCGCCCCGTTCGGGCCGGTGACGACCAGCGCCGTGCCGCCCGTCAACTCGAAGTCGAACGGCCCGGCGATGGCGGCGTTGCCGCGACCCACATGGAGGCCGCTCGCCCTGACGGTCAGCATGCGGCGATCCATGTCTAGTAGAGCGTGACCTTGTAGCGCTCTTCCATCTCCCGATCGATCTCGGCCACCTCGCCGGCGAGCCCGATCTGGTCCTTCAGCATGGCGCCGAGCGTCGGCATGGTCTTGCGGTCGATGAAGGTTTCCGGGTTCCAGAGCTTTGAGCGCATGAACGCCTTGGCGCAATGCATGTAGACCTCTTCGGCTTTGACCAGCAGAACGCTGATCGGCGCCTTGCCCTCATGGGTGGTCGCTTCCAGAAGCTCGGGATCCGTGCGGATCTCGGCCCGCCCGTTGACGCGCAGGGTTTCGTCCATGCCGGGCAGGAGGAAGAGAAGGCCGACCATCGGGTTCAAGATGACATTCTCGAAGGTATCGAGGCGCTTGTTGCCCGGCCGGTCGGGAATCACCAGCGTCCGGTCGTCGACGACGTGGGTGAAGCCCGGATGATCGCCTTTGGGGCTGACGTCGGGCAGCTTTCCGGGGGCAGAGGATCCGATCAGGACAAAGGGGCTCTTTTTAAGAAACGCCCGGGCGTGCCGGTCGAGCATCGGCATCTGCTTCTGGAGCGAGCGGACGCCCGGTTCGCCGTAAAGGGCCCGCAATTCCTCGATCGTCGTAATCGCGCTCATCGGCTGTCCTTTTTCCTCACCCGCCCGCAATGGCCGGGCTCACGATCACTTGCAAGCCCTTACCCGCATGCATTTTCCGCAGCAGTTTGCACCGCACACCCTTTATAGGCATTACAAACTTGCCTATAACGGCCCCAACCACTCCAGCGACCGGCGTGGATATCATCAAGCGCCGATCTTATGACCCCCGCACGGCACCGGCGGGCGTCAGGGCGGACAGCGGAAATGGTCGCACCCGCATCTTCGAGCGCTTTTCCGCGGCGCATGAAGGCCGTTCGCCCTTCGGACTCATCCGGTTCGAGAAGGAATGTGAGCCTCGTGTCCCATCATCCAGACAGTTTCAAAGCCCGCAAGACGCTTTCCGTCAACGGCAAGGACTACGTCTATTTCGATCTCAAGGAGGCCGAAAAGAACGGCCTCGAGGGCGCCTCGCGGCTGCCCTTCTCCATGAAGGTCGTCCTGGAAAACCTGCTCCGCAACGAAGACGGCCGCTCGGTCACCGCCGAGGACATCAAGGCCGTCGCCAAATGGATCGACGACAAGGGGTCCGCCGGCTACGAGATCGCCTATCGCCCGGCCCGCGTCCTGATGCAGGATTTCACCGGCGTTCCGGCGGTGGTCGATCTCGCCGCCATGCGTGACGCGACGAAGAATCTCGGCGCCGACCCGAAGAAGGTCAATCCGCTGGTTCCGGTCGACCTCGTCATCGACCATTCGGTCATGGTCGACTATTTCGCCTCGCCCGACGCGTTCTCGAAGAATGTCGACGCCGAATACGGCCGCAATGGCGAGCGCTACACCTTCCTGCGCTGGGGCCAGGAAGCCTTCCAGAACTTCCGCGTCGTGCCTCCCGGCACCGGCATCTGCCATCAGGTGAATCTGGAATATCTCGCCCAGACCGTCTGGACCCGTGACGAGAACGGCGAAACGATCGCCTATCCCGACACGCTGGTCGGCACGGACTCCCACACCACCATGGTCAACGGCCTGTCGGTCCTCGGCTGGGGCGTCGGCGGCATCGAGGCGGAAGCGGCCATGCTCGGCCAGCCGATCTCGATGATGATTCCCGAAGTCATCGGCTTCAGGATGACCGGCAAGCTGCCCGAGGGCACGACGGCAACCGACCTCGTCCTCACCGTCACCGAGATGCTGCGCAAGAAGAAGGTCGTCGGCAAGTTCGTCGAGTTCTTCGGCCCGGGCCTGTCGAACCTCACCCTCGAGGATCAGGCGACCATCGGCAACATGGCGCCGGAATACGGTGCGACCTGCGGCTTCTTCCCGATCGACAAGGACACGATCGCCTATCTGGAAGCCACCGGCCGCGACAAGGACCGCATCGCGCTGGTCGAGGCCTATGCCAAGGCGCAGGGCATGTTCCGCGAGGACGGCATTGCCGATCCGGTCTTCACCGACACGCTGGAGCTCGACCTGTCGACGATCGTCCCATCGCTTGCCGGCCCGAAGCGCCCGCAGGACCGCGTTGCCCTGACCGACGCGGCGAAGGAATTCGTCACGGCACTCGACGAGATCAAGGGTGGCCGCAAGAAGAGCGAGACACCCCAGTCCGAGGGCGATTCGCGCTACATGGACGAAGGCGCCGTGCCGCCGAACGAGACGCCGGAGACGGTGCGCCATGACGTCGAGGGCGCCGATCACGGCCTCGCTGATGGCGACGTCGTCATCGCGGCGATCACCTCCTGCACCAACACGTCGAACCCGAACGTCCTGGTCGCGGCCGGCCTCGTCGCCCGCAAGGCCTATGAGAAGGGTCTGAAGGTCAAGCCCTGGGTGAAGACCTCGCTCGCGCCCGGCTCCCAGGTCGTGACGGAATATCTGAAGAAGGCCGATCTCCAGAAAGATCTGGACAATATGGGCTTCAACCTCGTCGGCTATGGCTGCACCACCTGCATCGGCAATTCCGGCCCGCTGCCTGAGCCGATCTCCGAGGCGATCACCAAGAACGACCTCGTCGCCTGCTCGGTGCTGTCGGGCAACCGCAACTTCGAGGGCCGCGTGAACCCGGATGTCCGGGCGAACTATCTCGCCTCGCCGCCGCTGGTCGTGGCCTACGCTATCGCCGGCTCGATGTTCACCGACATCACGACGGAGCCGCTCGGACAGGACAAGGACGGCAACGACGTCTATCTCAAGGACATCTGGCCGACGACCCATGAGGTCGCCGAGATCGTCCGCGAGACGGTGACGCGCGAGATGTTCGAAACCCGCTATGCCGACGTCTTCAAGGGCGACGAGCACTGGCAGAAGATCGACGTTTCCGGCGGCCTCACCTATGACTGGGACGACCGCTCCACCTATGTCCAGAACCCGCCCTATTTCGAGGGGATGGACCAGGAGCCGAAGCCGGTTACCGACGTGAAGGGCGCGCGCATCCTGGGTCTCTTCGGGGATTCGATCACCACCGACCACATCTCGCCTGCCGGCTCGATCAAGAAGGACGGCCCGGCCGGCGAATATCTGGTCTCGCATCAGGTCCGGCCGATCGACTTCAACTCCTATGGCGCCCGCAGAGGCAACCATCAGGTGATGATGCGCGGCACCTTCGCCAATATCCGCATCAAGAACCAGATGGTGCCTGGCACCGAGGGCGGCGTGACGATCCACCATCCCTCAGGCGAGGAGATGTCGATCTACGACGCGGCCATGAAGTACAAGGACGAGGGCGTGCCGCTGGTCGTCTTCGCCGGCAAGGAATACGGCACCGGCTCGTCGCGCGACTGGGCGGCCAAGGGCACCGTGCTTCTGGGCGTCAAGGCGGTGATCGCGGAGAGCTTCGAGCGCATCCACCGTTCGAACCTCGTCGGCATGGGCGTCGTGCCCTTCGTCTTTGCGGAGGAAGGCACTTCCTGGTCCTCGCTCGGCCTGAAGGGCGACGAGAAGGTGACCATCGAAGGCCTGACCGAGCTGAAGCCCCGGCAGGTGATGGAAGCCAGGATCGAAAAGGCCGACGGCTCCACGGAGACCGTCAAGATCAAGGCCCGCATCGATACCGAGGACGAGCTCGAATACTACAAGAACGGCGGTATCCTGCACTATGTGCTGCGGCGTCTGGCCGCCTGATCGGGGGGCGCTGGAGTCTCAGCGCCCGCTTTCGACATGACGCGAGCCGCCGGTCACTCCGGCGGCTCGTCTTTTTGCCGGCCACAGATTTCGTCACTCGTCTTTCACCCGCAATTGAGTAGCCCGTGGCACCTCGGATTGCGTAGTGTCGTGCGCGGGAAAGGCATGGTTCATGATTGTCAGTCAAACAGATAAATTCCGGCATCGGGAATCGTCCGCCCGCAGACGCCAGAGGTCAGAGCATCGCTCCGGCAGCACCGCGTCTATCGTGCCCGTCCCGCCGCTCTTCCGGCAGGGCCCAGGGGTGGACCGGCCCTGATGGAAGCTTCCGCAACCAGTATCCTGTGCGCTTGCCGGCCACTGTTCGCGCTCGTCTGCCTGTTCACGTTCCTGCCGGTGCCGGCACAGGGCGGCGACAAGGCGAAGACCGAGATCACCCATGTGCTGGAGCTTTTCACCAGCCAGGGCTGCTCGAGCTGTCCGCCGGCCGACGAGACTCTGAGCGCGCTCGCCGACCGGCCGCATGTGCTGGGCCTGTCCTATCACGTGGACTATTGGGACTATATCGGCTGGCGCGACGTCTTCGGCTCCAGCCACAACACCGAACGGCAGCGCGCCTATGCGCGCAGTTTTTCCAACAAGACGGTCTACACGCCGCAACTCGTGATCAATGGAGCGCAAGACGTCGTCGGCTCCCATCGCGGCAAGATCGAGAAGCTGATGGCCCAAAGCCGGATCGAGCCCGATAGCGGCGTCAGCGTCCGGATCCACCGGGACGGCGAGAATCTGCACGTGATAACGAGCGGCATCCCCCGCCGTCCCGGAAAGAAGCGGCCGATGCTCGTCTTCGTCACCTTCGCCGACCGGATGGAGACCCAAGTGGATCGCGGCGAGAACGAAGGCCGCACCCTCGTCAATACCCATCCCGTCCGCAGTTGGCAGGTGATGGGCATGGTGGGTGCGGACGGCATGGAGGTCGAACTCCCCATGTCCTCGATCCTCACCGATGACGGCACCATTCATGGCTGTGCGGCGATGATCCAGGCGGTCAACGAGGACGGCAGCCCCGGCCGGATCCTGGCCGCGACCCAGATGGACATCGATCCCGCCCTGACGGCAAGGCGTTGAGCGAGCACGCTGTCGCCGCTGCAGCGAGCGTTGCAGGATCCTTTCGACACCGCCGGCGGCAAGACCCCCCGATCGCTTGAATGGGAACGGCGAAGGCAAGCCGCCCCAGTCGCTTCGTTCAACGCGTCGTCATAAGCCTGCCTTGGAATGACGGCAGGTCGGGCTGGCGGTTTTCAGCAAACTGTGCCACCAAACACATTCCCTAAGGGCAAGCCCGGGCGTTTCGTCGTGAAATCAATTTGCTGGTGCCTGATGAGCGGACGGCTCGGCCTTGCGGCGGCCCTTTGCACCGCGCCCGCGCTCGCCGTCGCGCAGACGACGCCGCCCACCGCCGCACCACTCACGCCGCAGCGTTCCGAGGCGGCGGAAACCTATCTGAAGACCGCCACGGCGAACGGGCTGCAGGTGCCGATCCTCTATCTCCCGCCCGACGCCCCGCTCGACGCCGAACCGGAAGAGCCGGAACCCGACGCCGCGCCCGGACGATCGGAAACCGTGGAATGGGGCGCCACGGGGGTGCTGGTGCTGCTTTTCCTGCTTCTCTGCCTGCTCCTCTGGCTGGGGCGCGGGCAACTCGCCGATCTCGTCGGCCCGAAAAACCGCAAACTCACCCCGCGCCATCGGGTCCTGCGCACCCCCGATCTGTCTCATGCCGATCTCGACCACGATCTGATCGCCCGGCTGAAGCGCGAGGACGATCCGCGCGTCGGGCTCAGAATGGTGCTCGAACGCTTTCTGGCCCTGGCAGCGCAAGACAACGCCATCGTCCTGAAACGCAGCCTCACCACCCGCGAACTGGTGCAGCGACTGCCCGGCGGCTGGGCCCATCGCGAAGCGCTGGAGCTTCTGGCCCGCCGCACCGAGCTCGTCCTGTTCGGCGGTCGCGAGATCAGCCGCGACGACTATCGCGAATGCCTCGACCTCGCCGCGCCCTTCCTGAAGAGGACGGCGACATGACCATGGCGAACGCGACCGAGGCGGCGACATCGGGAGGATCATCCGAACGCGGAGCGGCGCGCGGCGATTCGATGAAGCAGATCGCCATCATCGTCGGCGTCGCGGCTCTGATCGGGCTCCTGATCTATCTCGGCGGCGCGCGGCGGCTGGAGAAGAGCGCGATCGGAATGGACGGTCTCGGTCTGTGGCTCGAGGAGAACGGCGTCGAGACGCTGCCGCTGATTTCGCAGAACGCGGATGAGGTCGGCAAGGCTCTGCGGATCCTGCCGATCTACGACATCAACATCGCCGCCCTGTCGACCGAAGAGCGGGAACGCGACTATCTCGAAGAGGAACGCGGACCCCTCTCTCTGCGCCAGATCACCGAGGATGCCATCGCGACCAAGGCGCGCTCCGGCCCGACACTCGCCGTCTTGCCGAAATGGCGGGGCGGCGTGATCGATCGCGGCCGTGTGCACCCCGATCTCCTGGTCTCCCCGGTGCGCATGAGGTTCTTCGAAGAGCGTCCGATCCGACGCCTCTCCGAGGCGGGCCTCGCCGACTATTCGGTGGCGGACCGGCGAACCGGCACGGTGCTGCAAGACCGTGGCAAGCTCTATTCGGCCCAGGTGTTGTCCGAGAGGTTCGACGAACTGTGCCGGCCGCTGCTGACGATCCCCGGTCGCGGCACACTCCTCGCCGATTGCACGGGTGCTTTCTTTGAGGCGGAAGGCCAGACAGCCCCGTTTTATCTCCTCTCCGACCCGGATCTCGTCAACAATCACGGCCTCGCCAACGGGGCCAACCCCGCGCTGGCGCTGACGATCCTCCGCGATCTGGCCGGCGGCCAGCCCGTCTTCATCGACAACGAGCCGGGGGCGGCGCCACGGACCGAGGAGATCGCCGGCCGCGACACCCGCGAGCGCACGATTTCCGATCTGGAGCGCTTCTTCGCCTATCCGTTCTCGCTGTTCTGGATCGGTGCGGCGCTCGCCACCGGGCTGGCACTGTGGCGCGGCAGCCGCCGGTTTGGCCGGCCCGACGAGGAGGCGGAACCCGCCGACGCCTCGAAACGCCGCACGATCGAAGCCTCGCAGCGCATCCTGCTCCTTGCCAAGGCCGACCGGGCGCTGATCGACATGCATGTGCGCGACCGGCTGGAAGCGCTCGCCTCCGGCCTGCTCGGCCCCCGCCGCAAGGGACGGTCCGAGAGCGACGATCTGACCGCCCTGACGAAATTTCTGTATCGACGACAGCCCGGCCTTTCCACTCGCCTTGCGGAGGCGTACCGGGCGGTGATCGAACCGGTGGCCGGCGAACGCTCACGCTTCGAGGCGCTGGCCGCCTTCGAATCCGTCATTCAGGAGACATGGCATGAATTTGGACGGCTTGCGGGCCCTGCGCGACAGGATCGCCGCTGAGATCGAAAAGGCGGTGCAGGGCCAGGCGGCAATCGTCGAGCTTCTTCTGGTCTCGCTGTTCGCCCGCGGTCACTGCCTGCTCGAAGGGCCGCCGGGCACCGCCAAGACGCTGCTCGCCCAGAGCCTCGCCTCGGCCCTGTCGCTGGACTTCAAGCGCATCCAGTTCACCCCGGACCTGATGCCGGGCGACGTGATCGGCTCGAACATCTACGATTTCGGCGCCCGCCGCTTCGAGCTGGTGAAGGGCCCGATCTTCACCGACATCCTCTTGTCCGACGAGATCAACCGAGCCCCGCCCAAGACCCAGGCGGCGCTCCTGCAGGTGATGAACGAGCGGCGGGTGACGATCGACGGCACCGATCATTCGGTGGGCGACGTCTTCTTCGTCGTCGCGACCCAGAACCCGATCGAGCAGCAGGGCACCTATCCCCTGCCCGAAGCCCAGCTCGACCGCTTCCTGTTCAAGCTGCAGATCGATTTCCCCGAGGAGGAATCGGAGCTTTCGATCCTCAGACGCCATGCCGGCCAGCCGCTCGACCAGGACGCGCGCCGCGCGGCGATCGAACCGGTCGCGGCGCTTGAGGAGATCCGCGCCGGCCAGGCCGTGGTCGACGGCATCCGCCTGGACGAGGAAATCCTGCGCTACGTGCTTGCCCTGTCGCGGGCGACCCGCGCCGATGTCGACATCGCCTTCGGCGTCTCGACGCGCGCCGCCGACGGGCTCTGCGGCGCCGTCCGGGCACGCGCCGCGCTCGACGGCCGCGACTACGCCATTCCCGACGACGTCAAGCTCTTGTTCGGCCCTGCCATGCGCCACCGCATCGTCCTGTCGCCCACCGCCGAGATCGAAGGCCGCAGCCCGGACGCGGTGCTGGCTTCGATCGTCGAGCAGACGCCGGCACCGCGTTAGGTCCCGCCGCCCATGCGCCCTTCGCAACGTCTCCTCCTGACTGCCACCGTGATCGCCATCCTGTCCCTGGCGGTGGTGGCGATCCCGGCCCTGCCGGTCGAGACGATCCCGGTCGCCTGGGCGCTTCTGGCCGCCGCGATCCTGTTCGATCTTCTGGCGACCCCGGGCGCGAAACGCTTCACCCTCGACGCACCGGCGACCCGGGAAATCTTCGTCGGCGAAACGGCTGGGCTGCGTTTTCGCCTCGTCCCCCGCCGCGAGAACGGGCCGGCCGCCGGCACCGCACTCGCCCGGCTCGCCTGGCCTCTCGGCCTCAACGGACCGGCCGAATTCGCGCTTGCGCCCGAGAACCGGACGGCCGTCGCCGATATCGAGGTCACTGGCGCGCGCCGGGGAAATTTCGCGCTGGAGGAAGTCGCCATCCTGCGCCGCAGCCGGCTGAAACTTCTGGACATGGTGGCATCCTATCCCTGCCCGACGCGGCTCGTGGTGGTGCCCAACGTCCGCGCCATCACCTCGGGCGACATCGACGTCCAGATCGCAACCGAGGCCTTCGGATCGCGCGCCGCCCTGTCGCGCGGCGAAGGCTCGGAGTTCCACCAGCTTCGAGACTTCGTCGCCGGGATGGACAGCCGCACGATCGACTACAAGCGCTCGGCCCGGCACGGGGCGCTGGTCGCCCGGGAGATGCGGGCGGAGAAGAACCACAACATCGTGCTCGCCCTTGATAACGGCCATCTCATGCGCGAGGAGATCGCCGGCCTCGCCAAGATCGACCATATGATCAATTCGGCGCTCGCCCTCGGCTGGGCCGGCATTCAGGGCGGCGATCTGGTCGGGCTCTTCGCCTTCGACGCGCGGCCGCGGCTTTACCTGCCGCCCGGCGGCGGGCGCCGCGCCTTCGCCCAGCTGCGCGCCCGCGCCGCCGAACTCTCCTATCGGGCGATCGAGACCAACCACACCCTCGCCATGACCCATCTCGGCCAGCGTCTCTCCCGTCGGAGCCTGGTCGTCGTCTTCTCCGACTTCGTCGACACCACCACGGCCGAGCTTCTGGTGGAGAACGTCCAGGTCCTGAACCGGCACCACGTGGTCGTCTTCGTCTCGATCCGCGATCCGCTGATCGTCGCCTATCAGCGCCATGCGGCCGAGGATCTCGGCGCCGTCGCCGCGGCGGTTGCCGCCGCCGGCCTCGAACGCGAGCGCCGGCTGGTGCTCGAACGGCTGGCGCGGATCGGCGTCTTCGTCATCGACACCGACCCCGGCGGCATCACCGCCCGGCTCGTCTCCACCTATCTCACCATCAAGGCCCGGGAACTGATATGAGCGAGCGCGCCGACCTCATCCGTTCCAGCCGCTTTAGGGCCGAGCGCGAGGCCGACTGGAAGCGCCTCGGCGAGATCGTCGAGCGGGCCGAGACACTGGGCCTGTCGCGGCTCGACTTCGACGACGCGCGCGACCTCGTGCTGCTTTACCGCCAGGCGACCAACTCGCTCTCCGTCGCACGGGAGATCTCGCTCGATTCGGCCGTCGCGACCTATCTGGAGAGCCTCTGCGCGCGCGCTTATCTCGTCATCTACGCGCCGCGCGCAAGCCTCGCCGGGCTGTTCTCGCGCTTCTTCACCCGCTCGGGCCCGGCGGCGGTGCGCCGTTCGTATCGGGCGATCCTGGTCGCTTATCTCCTGCTGGCGGCCGGCGCCGTCGCCGCCTATCTGCTGACGCAGAACGATCCCAACTGGTTCTACGCCTTCGTGCCCGGGGATCTGGCCGGTGGTCGCGGGCCCCGCGCCAGCGCCGAGGCGCTGGAGAAGATGATCTATGGCGAGGGCGACAATCAGCTCGGCCAGCTCGGGGCCTTCGCGGCCTATCTCTTCTCCCACAACACCAAGGTCAGCCTGTTCGCCTTCGCGCTCGGCGTCGTCTTCTGCGTGCCGAGCGTGCTTCTCATCCTCTACAATGGCGCAGTCCTCGGAGCCTTCGTCGAGATCCACGCGGCCAAGGGGCTGGGGGTCGACTTCTTCGGCTGGCTGTCGATCCACGGCGTGACCGAGCTTTCGGCGGTGGCGATCGCGACCGCGGGCGGGCTGTCGCTCGGCTATGCGATGCTGTTTCCCGGCCGACGGACCCGCGGGGCGGCTCTGCGCCATGCCGGCCGCGACGCGGTGAAGCTTGCGATCGTCGCCGCCCTGATGCTGATCGCGGCAGGGCTTCTCGAAGGCTTCGGCCGCCAGCTCGTCACCGATTTCTGGGCGCGGATTGCGATCGGCTGGGGGATCGGCCTCCTCTGGCTCGCCTGGTTCGCTCTCGCCGGGCGAAACGCCGCTCCGGCGCAATCCCCCAACCTTGCGGTGGCGCACTGATGGCCGCGCTCAGGCTCCGGCGCAAGGCGCAGGCGACGGCTGGACGCCCGCAACGCGTCAAGGACCGGAGAAAGCGACTGACCCTGACGCCGCCGGAAGGCGTGCCGCTTCACCTCGACATCGCCAGTCTCGGCGCCCGCTTCGGCGCGCAGTTCGTCGATCTGGTCATCACCACGATCGGCCTGGTCCTCGTCCTTCTCGCCTTCGTCTACGCCGGCTTCGCGAGCCCCGACGCGCTCGGGGCGATCTCGGCCTTTCTCCTGCTCCTGATCGGCGCGCCCTACTACATCATCACTGAGCTCTTGATGAACGGCCGCACCTTCGGCAAGCGCATGCTCGGCCTGCGCGTCGTCTCCAAGGATGGCTCTGGCCTTTCCACCCATCAGATCGTCGTGCGCAATCTGACCAAGGAGGTGGAGGTCTTCGTGCCGGTATCGTTTCTCATGACCGGACAGGGCGCCTCGCCATGGTTCGTCGTGGCGATGCTCGCCTGGCTCGTCTTCGTCTTCGCGGTCCCCATCCGCAACAAGGCCAATCAGCGGATCGGCGATCTGATCGCCGACACCGCCGTTGTCCTGACCCCGAAACCCCTGCTCCTCGCCGATGTCGCCGGGCAGGCGGACGCGACCGCGCGCGAGCGCTTCGTGTTTTCCAGCGCCCAGCTCGATCTCTATGGTGCCTACGAACTCCAGGTCCTGGAGCGTCTCTTGCGCGGCGGCGAGGCATCGCGCCCGGGCCCGGAACGCTATGCCGGTCTCGCCAAGATCGGCCAGAGCATCCGGGCCAAGATCGGCTATGAGGAGACGGTTTCCCCGGCCGAGGAGGAGGCCTTCCTCCAGAGCTTCTACGTCGCCCAGCGCAGCTATCTCGAACAGAAGAAGCTGATGGGCGAAGCCCGCGCCGACAAGTTCCACCGGGAGGACGACACGCCCCGAATTGATGCAGCCTCCCACACCACCGCAAGCGCCCCCACACAGGAGAAAGGGACGAGACCATGACAGCGATTGACGCAAGCACCGCCATGCCGAAGCCGAGCTTCGGCGTCGGCAGCCGGATCGGCGAGACCTTTTCGATCTTCTTCAGCCGCTTCGGCGTCTTTGCCGTGATCGGCATCGCCGTCGGCCTGTTGATGCAGTTGCCGAACTTCTTGATCCTCGGCCCGACCGCCTTCGACCCGACCGCTCAGGATCCGAACGCCCAGCTCGTGGCCCAGAACCCGGTCCTGTTCATGGTCGCTGCGGTCCTCGTGCCGCTGCTTCTCTACTCCATCATGACCGGCATGCTGGTAGCCGCTGCCTACGACGCCAAGGCGGGCCGCTCGGCAGGCGTCGGCTCCTATGTGGGCGCAGCGTTCAAGAACCTCCTGCCGCTGATCGGAACCGCCATCGTCGCCTGGCTCCTGATCGGCGTCGGATTCGCGCTGCTCGTCATTCCCGGCATCTGGCTGCTCGGCGTCTTCTCGGTGATCGTTCCGGCGATCATGGTCGAGGGTGCGGGCTTCGGTGCCCTGAAGCGCAGCGCCCAGCTGACCAAGGAATACCGCTGGCCGATCATAGGCTTCATGATCGTCATCTATCTGATCTTCTACGCCGCGAGCTTCGCCATCGGCATCCTGGGCGCGCTGGTCGCTGCCGACATGCCGATGGTCTTCCTGGTCCTGCAGGGTGTTGCCGGCGGCATCACCGCGGCCATCGCGTCGGTCGCGGTGGCGGTCGCCTATGCCCGGCTGCGCGAGATCAAGGACGGAGTCGGCTTCTCCGATCTCGCCGACGTCTTCGCCTGATCGACGCTCGGACCACTCGCCATCATGCCTCGGCCCCGGCGCCCGCGCCGGGGCCTTTTCTGTCGGAAGACCCCGCCTCCTTTTCCCGGGCCAGCCGCGCGGCCAGGAAGCTGACGATCAGAAGCTGGAAGAAGTGAAACAGCATGATCGGCAGGATGATCAGACCGATATCGCCGCGACCGGCGAAGATCACCGGGGCGAGCGGCACGCCGGTGGCCAGCGACTTCTTCGAGCCGCAGAACTGAACGGCGATCCGCTCGGCGCGCGGCATGCGCTGGGCCCGCGCCATCAGAACGGTCAGCCCGTAGACCGCGACGAAAAGCAGGATCGCCCCGATCGCGATCTCCACCACCACCAGCGGGTCGTGCTCGCTCCACACGCCTTCGGCCATGGAGTTGGAGAAGGCGCCATAGACGATCGCCAGGATGATGCCCCGATCGGCGAGCTTGACGAAGCGCGAGTGCCGTTTCGCCCAGCCACCGAGCCAGCGCCGCGCCACCTGCCCGACGACGATCGGCAAGAGCACCAGCAGCACGACCTTCATGATCGTCGGCAGAAGCGGCACCGGCGCCCCGCTCGACTGGAGATACCAGGCCATCAGCGCCGGCGTGACGAAGACGCCCAGAAGGCTCGAAAGCGTCGCGTTGAAGATCGCCACCGGCACGTCGCCCCGCGCCAGCGAGACCATCGCGACCGCCGAGGAGACCGTCGAAGGAAGCGCCGCGACATAGAAGAAGCCGATATCGGCCGCCTGCGGCAGGAGATCCGGCGCCAGTGCCTCGCCCGCCAACACAACGGCCGGAAACAGGCCGAAGGTCGCCAGCACCACGGCGATATGGGCCTTCCACTTGGTCAACCCCTCACGCATGCGCTCCGGCGCGAGCGTCAGGCCGTAGAGGAAGAAGACCCCGCAAATGCCGTAGGTCGTCACATACTCCCAATGCAGCAGCCCGCCTGTGCGCCCGCCCTCGGGCCAAAGGATGGCGAGAATGACGGCCAGTGCCAGACCCACCACGAACTTGTCGATCGTCACAAGCCGCATTGCGGATTCTCCATACGTTGCGGCCATATGTTGCTGGCGGGCCATTCTCATCGCCTTGGCGCTCTCACCCCCCTCTGCCCTGCCGGGCATCTCCCCCGCAAGGGGGATGAGGTGCGCTACACAAACGGCCGATCTTTCAGGTCCCTACCCCTCGACGTCGTCATCCTCGGGCTCGTCCCGAGGATCTACCGGCGGTGATCCCACGGCACTCCATGCGAGGAAGGACACTTGGCGAGGCTTCTGGTGCGTGACCGGCAGTAGATCCTCGGGACGAGCCCGAGGATGACGACGCGTTGAGCGAGTCAATCCTGTGACGCGGTTCGTGCCCGAGAGAATGCGGGGATTTCGCTCACTCGGGGCCAATCGGCAGGTGGCGCACCGAACTCGTTCGTTTCCGGCCGTTCAAAACGCCAGCGCCGCCCCATCGGCGCGAGGATCGGAGGCGCCTTCGATCACGCCCGAGGGGTGCCGGACGACAGCGCCGGCATGACCGGCAAGATCGGAAAAGGGGGCGATCATCTCGACCTGGTGGCCGCCAGCGCGCAGATCGTCGATCAGCGCGCCGGGGAAGCGGTCTTCGAGCTTGAGGGTCGTGGTCGCATCGCCCCAGGTCTTGCCGAGCAGCCAGCGCGGCGCGGTCACCGCCTGTTGGAGGCCCTGGCCGTAGAAGGAATAGCGCGAGAAGATCGCCGCCTGGGTCTGGGGCTGGCCCTCGCCGCCCATGGTGCCATAGGCCATGACGCGGCCGTCCTCGAGATGGGCGAGCGCCGGGTTCAGCGTGTGGAAAGGCCGACGGAAGGGACCGAGCTGGTTCGGCCCGGGCCCGAGCGAGAATCCCGCGCCGCGGTTCTGGAAGACGACGCCCGTCTCGGGGCAGGTGAGTCCCGATCCGAATTCCCAGAAGACGCTCTGGATGAAACTGACGACGGTTCCGTCACGATCGGCCGCGCCCATCCAGATCGTATCGCCGGCCATCGCCTCGTGGGGCCAGGTGAGCGCCTGTCTGCGGTCGATCCGGTCGAGAAGGGGCGCCAAAGCCTTGTTCGCCAGCCAATCCATCGCGGGGGGATCCATGAAGTCCGGGTCGCCCAGTTCGGCATTGCGGCGGATGAAGGCCTGTTTGGTCGCCTCGATCAGCCCGTGCAGATGGTCGAAGCCTTCGCCGGTTTCGACCTTCAGCCGGTCGAACAGTGCCAGGATCATCAGGGACGAGACTCCTTGCGTCGGCGGCGGCATGTTGAAGACCGTGCCGACCGACAAGTCCACAGACAGGGGCTCGACGATCTCGGCCTCGTACATGCGGAAATCGGAAAGCCGGAGCGGCGAGCCGGTCTCCTCGAAGAAGAGCGCATGGGTCTCGGCGAGACTGCCGCGATAGAAGCTGTCGAGGCCTTCCGCGACCAGGGCCTCGAAGGTCCTCGCGAGAGCTCCCTGCTTCAGAACGCTGCCCTCCTCGGGCGGGGCGCCGCCGGGCAGGAAGATCCCGGCGAAGCCCGGGACGTCCTTGAGCCCGTCGCTCTTGGCTTTCGTGCAGTCGGTCTGGTTGCCCGTCACGACAATTCCGTCGCGGGCGTAGCTGATGGCCGGTGCGAGGAGATCCGAAAGCGGCAGGCGCCGCTCGGGCGCCACCATCTCCAGCGCCTTCGCCCAACCGGAGATCGTGCCGGGAACGGTGAGCGCAGCCAGGGCCCCGCGCGAGGGGATCGCCTCCCCATGGCCGCGCTCGGCATAATAATCCGGCGTTGCCAGCCCCGCCGCGCGCCCGCAGGCGGAGATGCCGACGGGCTTTTCGCCGGGCCTTTCGACGAGCCAGAAGCCGTCGCCACCGATCCCGTTCATGTGGGGATAGGTGACGGCGATGGTGGCCGCCGCCGCGACCATCGCCTCGATCGCCGTGCCACCTGCCGCAAGCACATCCCGCCCGGCGAGCGAGGCCGCCAGATGGGGCGCGGTGACGCAGCCGTTCAATCCCTTGGCGCTGTGCAACATGCCTTACCCCCGGCCCGATGGTTGCGTGTGTGACGAGACAATAGAGCAGAAACCGCGCGGGTCGGACACCGCCGAAGCCGGCAAATGGCGAAGACTTTTCCCCCCGAATGCGTCAGGATCGGCGCCGCCCCTCTCATGCCCCAAGGAGAGACAGCCGATGAACGCGCCGCAAGGGATCGAAATCCCGGAAAAGCAGAAGCTGCTTTCGAAATGCCTGATCTTCCAGGCGCTCGCTCCCGAAGCCCAGGAAGACCTCGCTGCGCACGCCTATCTGCGCCAGCACAAGTCCGGCGACCTGATCTTCGCGGCCGGGTCGGAAGGCCAGAGCATGATGGCGATCGTTCAAGGTCAGGTGCGGATCGGCATCACGACGCCAAGCGCCCGCGATGTGGTCCTCGCCGATCTCCATGCCGGCGACGTCTTCGGCGAGGTCGCGCTGCTCGACGGCGGGGAGCGCTCGGCAGATGCCCGCGCGATGACCAATGTGACGCTGCTCGTGCTCGACCGCCGCGACGTGCTGCAGAATCTGATGCGCCACCCGGAAGGGGCGCTGAAACTGCTCGAACTCCTGTGCAAGCGGCTGCGACGCTCCGACGAACGCATGGCCGAGCTCGCCTTCCTCGACATTTCCAAACGTCTGGCCAAAGCGCTTCTTCGGGTGATCGATTCGCCGGCCAGCCGCCGCGGTCCCTCCGGCACGCGGCTCGCGCTCTCCCAGAGCGAACTCGCCGACATGATCGGCGGTTCGCGGGAGAATGTGAACCGGTGCCTCAAGGGGTGGCAGAAGCGCCAGATCATCGATCTCAAGGACGGCTGGCTGATCATTCCCGATCCGGCAATCCTGGAGGCGATCGCCTCCACGGAGTGAGGCGGAGCTCCCGCCCTTCTCTTCATCGCAGCAGCACGACAAGAACCGTCCTGTTCACCCTGTGACACGCGACACAGCGACCGGACGGCCGTCTCGGTAGGGTCCTTCTCATCGGGCGAGGCAAGAGGCCTCACCCGCCAACCCAAGGAGAAGAGACCATGTTCAAGAAGACCCTGATCGGCCTTGCCACCCTCGCCGTCGTCGCAACCGCTACGGCCTCGACCGCGAATGCCGGCTACAAGTCGCACGGCTTTCACAAGTCGCACGGCTTTCACAAGTCGCACGGCTTCCACAAGTTCGTCGGCTACAAGAAGCACTGCAACTGGATCAAGAAGAAGATCTTCATCGGCTACGACTACTACGGCAAGCCGATCTTCAAGTGGAAGCGTTTCCGGGTCTGCCACTGAGCAGTGCCCCGGTTCGACCAGCAGACCACGGCCCTCGACGTTACAAGACGTCGGGGGCTTTTTTGCGCGCGTTGCGACCAGGCGCCGGGCGATTGCGGGCCTGTGACGCGCGACACAGCGGCGTTCGGGCCGTCCCGATAGGGCTTCATCGCATCGGCTGAGGCACGAGGCTTCATCCGGAAACCAAGGAAAGCCCCATGTTCAAGAAGACGCTGATCACCTTCGCCACCCTCACTGTTGCCGCAATGGCCACGGCCTCGGGCGCGGCTGCGAGCCATTATGGCAGCGGCACCATGTTTCTCGGCGACTACAAGTTCGCCGGCCAGAAGAAGCACTGCCGCTGGATGAGAAAGAAGATCGTCATCGGCCGCGACCTTTATGGTCAGCCGATCTACGAGTGGAAGCGCTACAAGGTCTGCGATTGAGCCGCGCCGCGAATGGCGGGCATGGCCAAGACCCCGGTGCCCGAACAATCGGGGTCTTCGCTTTTCATGACCTCGTGGCGGGTTGCCATCCGAGAAAATTTCACCGAGCCTGACGAAATTGCATTGCCGCCGATTGGACCGCCTCTAAGCTTTTGGTCGAGCATGGAATAGGAAACCGTCGAAGGGAATCGGGATTGGCGCAGCTCTTTTCCGCCCGGGCAGACCTTTTCCTCCGACTGGGCCTCCTCGCCCTCGTCGTCCTTCCCCTCACCATGGCGGTCAGCGGCTTCGCCTATTACCGCTCCAGCTACTACACCGGCGTCGGCGCCTATGTGCAGCAGCCGGTGCCCTTCTCCCATCGCCATCACGCCGGTGAACTCGGGATCGACTGCCGCTATTGCCACACCCAGGTGGAAAAGGCCGCCTTCGCCGGCCTGCCGCCCACCGAGACCTGCATGACCTGCCATTCGCAGATCTGGACCAATGCCGAGATGCTGGCGCCGATCCGCGCGAGTCTCGCCACCAACACGCCGATCCGCTGGAACCGGGTGCACGACCTGGCGGACTACGTCTATTTCGACCATTCGGTGCATGTGACCAATGGCGTCGGCTGCTCCTCCTGCCATGGCGACGTCGCCGACATGCCGCTGATGGCCAAGGCCGAACCGCTGACCATGGGCTGGTGCCTGGATTGCCATCGCGACCCGGCGAAGAACCTTCGCCCGGAATCCGAAATCTACAACACGGCCTGGGAAAAACCCGCCGATCAGCGACGAAAGGGACGCGCGCTTCTGGCCCATTACGGCATCCGCAAGGACCACCTCACCGATTGCTCCGTGTGCCATCGATGAGTTCGTCTCCCACCCCCTTCCGGCCGCGCGAGGCCTTCGTTTCGGACAGCTGGCCGGCTCCCTCCGGCGAGGAGCTTCTGCCCGAGGCGCGATCCACGACGTTCGACCGGCGCAGCGTCCTGAAACTGATGGGGCTTTCGGCCGCGATCCCGCTCACCGCCTGTTCGGCGCCGGCGGAGGAGATCGTGCCCTATGTGACGATGCCGGAAGGGCTCGTCGCCGGCAAGCCGCGCTATTTCGCCACGGCCTTCGAACTCGAAGGCATCGCCACCGGCCTCCTCGCCGAAAGCCACGAAGGCCGGCCCACCAAGATCGACGGCAATCCCGACCATCCGGCCTCGCTCGGCGGCACCGACGCCTTCCATCAGGCGATGGTGCTCTCGCTCTACGATCCCGGCCGCGCCTCGCTGGTGAGGAAGGACCGACGCTTTTCGACCTATGACGATTTCCTCGGCGACCTGACCCGCATGCGGGCGCGCTGGCAGGAGAGCGAGGGCGACGGGCTCGAAATCCTGACCGGCGCGGTCTCCTCGCCGACATTCCAACGCCTGATGGCGGCGCTGAAAGAGAGCTTTCCGAAGCTGCGGCACACCGTCTTCGAGCCGGTCGGCCGGGACAATGAGCGGGCGGGCGTTCGTCTGGCCTTCGGCGACGACGGAGCCCTCGCCTGGCACCCTGATCGGGCGAAGGCGATCTTCGCCCTCGACGCCGACTTCCTCGGACCGGGCCCGCAACAGGTCGGGCTCGCCCGCGCCTTCGCACAAGGGCGCAAGGTCCGCACCGGCAGCCGAACCATGACGCGGCTCGCCGTCGCCGAGCCGGTGATGTCCGGCACCGGCGCCACCGCCGATCTGCGGCTGCCGCTTCCCCGCTCGCGCGGTGACCGGCTACTCCGCGCGACGGCCGCCGCGCTGGGCGTGCCCGGCATCGTGGCCCCCGATGGGCTCAAGGGACGGGAAGAGGCCTTTGTCGAAACGCTCGCCGCCGAGCTTCGCGGCGCCGGACAAGCCGCGCTCGTCATGGTGGGCGAGGCGCAGCCGCCGCATGTCCACGCGCTCGCGCACCGGATCAACGCCCATCTCGGCGCGCTGGGCGAGACCGTCCGGATTCTGCCGCCGATCATCGAACAGACCGCCGGAACGTCAGCCGAAGCACTGGCCAGCCTCACCGAACGCATGCGGGATGAGGCCGTCCAGGAACTCGTCATCTTCGGCGCGAACCCGGTCTATACGGCCCCGGCCGACCTCGATTTTGCCGGCGCGCTCGAAGCGGTGCCGACGAGCGTTCATCTCTCGCTCTATCAGGACGAGACGAGCGAAGCGTGCCGCTGGCAGATCCCGCAGCTTCATCCCCTGGAGGAGTGGGGGGACACGCGGGCGAAGTCCGGGCTCGTCTCGATCGTCCAGCCGCTGGTCTCGCCGCTCTATGAAGGCCATTCGCCGCTGTCGCTTCTGGCGGCCCTTGCCGGCGACTATGCGGTCAGCAGCCATCAGGCGGTCTACGAAACCTGGAGCCAGCGCCGCAGCGGCGGCGGCTCCGACGAGGCGGCCCAAGGCGGTTTCGAGGATTTCTGGCGAAACGTCCTCGCAACCGGCCTCGTCCCCGACACCGGGGTCGAGGGAGCCGACGGAGCCCCTTCGAGCGACTTCTCGCAACCCGGCGCTTTCGATCTCCCACCGCTCTCCGACGCCCCGCCGGGCGACGGCGCCTTCGAGATCGTGTTCAACCCCGACACCAGCGTCTGGGACGGTCGGTTCTCCAACAATGCGTGGCTGCAGGAAACGCCGCGGCCGATCACCTCCGAGGTCTGGGGAAATGCGGCGGCGATGCACCCGGCGGATCATCGCGCGCTGGGGCTTCGCGACGGCTCGCTCATCGCCCTCGACACGGCGGACGAGCAGCGCATCACCATCCCGACCATGGCCGTGCCCGGTCAGGCGCGCGGCACGATCGGCGTGACACTCGGCTATGGCCGCACGATCGGCTCGATCGCCCGCGGCATCGGCACCGACGTCTATCCGCTGCGCACGAGGGACAGCCTGTGGTTCACTGAGGCGACCGCGACGCCCATCGGCGCCCATGTCACGCTGGCGACAACGCAAGGGTCGCATCAGATGGAGGGCCGCGAGATCGTGCGCACCGTGCCGCTCGGCGATCTCGACGAAGGTCACGAGACCGGCGCGCATTTCGAAGGCGAACCGCCGACGCTCTTCCCGGAATTCGAGCGCGGTCCCTATGAATGGGCGATGGTGATCGACCAGACGCTCTGCATCGCCTGCAATGCCTGTGTCGTCGCCTGCCAGGCCGAGAACAACGTGCCGGTCGTCGGGCCGGAGGAGATCCGCCGCGGCCGGGACATGCACTGGCTGCGCATCGACAGCTATTTCGAGGGCGAGGAGGATGCGCCAAGGGTCGCAACGCAGCCGGTGCCCTGCATGCATTGCGAAAAGGCGCCCTGCGAGCCGATGTGCCCGGTCGAGGCGGCGATCCATGATTCCGAAGGGCTGAACGTCCAAGTCTACAATCGCTGTGTCGGCACGCGCGACTGCCAGTCGAACTGTCCCTACAAGGTGCGCCGGTTCAATTTCTTCGGCTATGCGGCCGGCCAGGAATATGCCGATCTCGGCGACCCGATGCTGAATGCCCTGCAGAACCCGGATGTGACCGTCCGGGCGCGCGGCGTCATGGAAAAATGCACCTATTGCGTCCAGCGGATTTCCGGCGCCCGCCGCGAGGCGACGCGCGAGGGGCGGATCATCGCCGAGGGCGAGGTCGTCACCGCCTGCCAGCAGGCTTGCCCGACCGAGGCGATCAGCTTCGGCAATCTGTCCGAGAAGGGTTCGGCGGTGAACCGGCTGCGCGAAGAGCCGCATCATTACGCGCTGCTGGCGGAGCTCGGCACGCGGCCGCGCACCACCTATCTGGCCCATGTCCAGCCCGAGCTCGGCGCGGCAAAGGCCCCAGACGAGGAGGGCGACGCGACATGAGCGACGCAACCCTCACCGGCCGCGAACTGATCGCCAATCACGGGCGCACGCGCGACGGGCTGATGCCCGCCGAAATGCCCTATGGCACGATCACCGACGAGGTGGCCGCGGCGATCTTCCGGAAGCCCTCGCGCCTGTGGCTGGTGCTGGTCGGCGTGTCGTTTCTCGGCGTCATCCTCTTCGGCATCTCGATCCTCGTGCTTCTCGTCGAAGGCACCGGCATCTGGGGCGTCAATTCCGAGGTGGTCTGGGGCTTTGCGGTCGCGAACTACGTCTGGTGGATCGGCATCGGCAATGCCGGCACGCTGATCTCCTGCATGCTGCTTCTGACCCGCCAGCGCTGGCGCGCCTCGATCAACCGCTATGCCGAGGCGATGACGCTGTTTGCGGCGGCGATCGCCGGCATCTTCCCGCTGCTTCACGTGGGGCGGCCGTGGCTCGCCTATTGGCTGGCGCCTTATCCGAACACCATGACCTTGTGGCCGCAATGGCGCTCGCCACTCGTCTGGGACATGTTCGCGATCGCCTGCTACATCCTGTTCTCGATCCTGTTCTGGTACACCGGCCTCATCCCCGACCTCGCCACCCTGCGCGACAAGGCCAAACACCGCTTCACCAAGGTCGCCTATGGCATCTTCGCCCTCGGCTGGAACGGCTCGTCCCGCCAGTGGAAGAACTACAATTCCTATTACTACGCGATGGCAGCCCTTGGCGTGCCGCTGGTCGTCTCGATCCACTCCGTCGTCGGCCTCGACTATGCCGCGACGCTGATGCCCGGCTGGCAGGAGACGATCTTTCCTCCCTATTTCGTCGTCGGCGCGATGTTCTCCGGCTTCGCCATGGTGGTGACACTGACGATCCCGATCCGCTGGGCCCTCGGCCTTCAGTCGATCATCACCCTCGATCATCTCGACGCGATGGCGAAGATCCTGCTTCTCGGCGGGATCATCATGAGCTTCTCGTACTCGTTCGAATGGTTCGCCGGCTGGTATTCCGGCGGCGAGGCCGAGCGCAGCCTGATCGCCTTCCAGTTCTTCGGGCCCTATGGCTGGCTATACTGGATGATGCTCGCCTGTAACGGTCTGGCGCCGCAGCTCTTCTGGTGGCGCCGCTTCCGGCGCGGCCTCGTGCCGCTGTTCATCGTCGGCGTGCTGGTCAATGTCGGCATGTGGCTCGAGCGTATTCTCATCAACATGAACACGCTCGCCCACGGCCATCTGCCATCGACCTTCTCCTTCTACGTCCCGACCATCTGGGACTGGCTGATGTTCCTCGGCTCCTTCGGCCTGTTCTGCTTCCTGTTCTTCCTTTTCGCCAAAGTGATCCCGGCCGCCTCGATCCACGAGATTCGCGAACTCGCCCACAAGGAGGGCGCGGCGCGATGACTGTGCGGATGATCATGGCCGAGTTTTCGACCGCAGACGCGCTGGTTTCGGCCGTGCGCGAACTCGTGGGCACCAAAGGCCCGCATCGCTTCGAGACCTATTCGCCCTATGCCCTGTCGGAGATCGATGACGTGCTTTCGGCGCGAGGCGCCGGACCCTCGAAGGTGCGGACGATCATGGTCGTGGCCGCGATATGCGGGGCGCTCGCCGCCTTCTTCCTGCAATATTGGAGTTCGGTCGTCGCCTATCCGTTCAATTCCGGCGGCAGGCCCTATAACGCCTGGCCGGCCTTCATGATGGTGACCTTCGAGATCACCATCATCTCGGCGGCGATCGGCGGCTTCCTCACCATGATCATCGGCTCGAACCTGCCGAGGCTCAACCATCGCGTCTTCGACTGGGAGGGTTTCGAGCGCGCGAGCGACGACCGCTTCTTTCTCGAGATCGAGCTTCGCGGCGACCAGGAAGCCGATGGCGAAGTGCGGGCGGTTCTCGACCGGTACCGGCCGATCACGATACAGGAGAGGGGCGATGCGACAGCCATCTGACTCTCCTCCCGCTCCCGCTCTTGTCGCCCTGTTGTCCGGGGGTCAGTGGCCGTGCGCTCGTGCTGCACGCATCCTCGCACTCCTCCTCTGCGCCGGCCTCGTCTCCGCCTGCAACGACATGGTCGAGCAACCCAAGCTGAAGCCCTATTCCTCGGCCGAAGCATTCGACCAGAATGCCGAGGCGCGCGCCATTCCCTTCGGCACGGTGGCGCGCGACGAGCCCGAGCGGATCGCCGCCCTGCGGACGCCGCCGAAAGTCGACGCCGCGCTGCTCGATCGGGGGCGCGCGCAATACGAGATCTACTGCACGCCCTGCCACGGACTCGCTGGCCGGGGCGACGGGATCATCGTCGAGCGCGGCTTTCCGCCGCCGCCTTCCTACATGGAGCCACGCCTCCGGGCCGCGCCGGCCGAGCATTTCGTCGACGTCATCACCAATGGCTGGGGAGTGATGTACTCCTACGCCGCCCGCGTCGAGCCGCGCGACCGCTGGGCGATCGCGGCCTATATCCGCGCGCTGCAGCTCGCCGGCGCCGGCGAGATGGCGGACGCAGGCGGGGAGGCCGGCCGATGAGCCTTGCCGGTCGTTTCCTCAGACATGTCCGGGCGCAGCCTCCGCAATCCCAGCGGCTCTTCGCGATCCTGGCGCTGGCGGCGGTCATCCTCGTCATTCTGGCGGCCGAAGCGATGGCAGAGGCCTATCTCGCCGCCTTCGTGCTCGCGATCTCGGCCGGCATGGGGGCGAGCGTCCTGTTGCACGCCCACCGGCTGACCGGCGGCTTCTGGGGCGAGGCGGCGCGGCCCACCCTGGAAGGCTTGGCGGCGACAGTTCCCTTCGTGTCAATCGCCGGTCTGGCTCTGATCGTCTTGCAGTTCGCCATCTATCCCTGGATCGGCGAAGGAGCCCTCTCCGAGCGGCCGGCGGTTGCAAGCCTTTATCTCAACCCGCTCGGTTTCGGCATCCGCCTCGTCTTCATCCTGGCGCTCTGGTCGGCAATGGCGGTCTCGGCGGCGGGGCTCGCCTTCGTCAATCGCATCGCCAGCGGCCTCTTTCTCGCGCTTTACGCCTTCACCGTGAATTTCGCCGCGATCGACTGGATCATGTCGCTGGAGCCCCATTGGGCCTCCACCACCTTTGGCGCGCTCTTCGCCATCACCCAGATCGCCATCGCTCTGGCGCTGCTTCTCTGGGTCGATGCGGGCGGCGAGGCCCGTCCCCGCGACGACCTTGCCAAGCTCACGCTCGCCTCGATTCTCGGCGTGGTCTACATGACATTCATGCAGTTTCTCGTCCAATGGTCGGGCAATCTGCCGGAGAAGGTCGAGTATTATCTCCTGCGCGGTTCGGTTCTCTGGCAGGGGGTCCTGATCCTTTCACTCGGCGCGGCGGCGCTCGCCTTCGTCATCCTCAGCCGCACCGCGCTCAGGCAAAGCCGCAGTGCCACCCGCTTCGCCGGGCTCGTCACCCTCGTCGCGGCACTTCTGTTCCTCTGGTGGGAAATGGCGCCGACCTTTGACAATGCGCTGGGCGTGGTCTTCTCACTCATTGCCCTTGCCGCCGCGGCCATGGCAATGATCGCCGCGGCGAAGGGCGGCGGACGGAGCCGCTCGCGCTCAAGCGATGAAAGCCGGCGCAGCACTGCCGCCCGAGCCACGGGAGGCGCTCCGTGAGCGAGGAACTCGCGACCCCGATCCAGGCCGACGCCGACGTTCCCGCCCGCCGGGTCGTCCTTCCGGTTCTGGTCGCCCTCGGCACGGCGATTCTCGTCATGGCGCTTCTCGCCGGGGCGTTTCAGTACATGCTCGGCATCTGGCCGACCGAGATGGCGGAGGAACAAGCTTCCGAGTTTCCTGCGCCTCGGCTCCAAGTGAACCCGGCGGTGGACCTCCTGGAAGCCGAACGCCGTCAGCAGAAGGCGCTGATCGAGGGAGCGATGCCGATCGAGGCGGCGATGGAGCGGCTGCTCGAACGCGGCGATCCGCTCGCGCCGCTTCTCGACCCCGCCGACGTTCCGGATTCGCCCTCCAAACGCGCCATGGCGGCGCAGATCGCGGCAGGAAGGGCGAGCGGCGGCACGCTGGCGCCCGCCGGCTTCACCGCCGGGGCTGGCACCGGCGCGATGGCACCGACGGCCGGCGAAACAGAGGCTGGCGAAAGCGGACCGGCCATGCCGGGGCTCGAAGGCGAAGACACGCGGGTCCCGGCCTCGGAGCTTTCCGGCACGCCGACCTATCGCACACCCGATCCCGGATCGCAGAGCCAGACGGGGGGCGGCGGATGACCGGCCGGTTGCGCATCTCCATCCGCCGCGGCGCTGCGACCCTGATGCTCGCTGTCTGGACGATTGCTGCCACCCTGTCAGGACCGGCTCAGGCCGGACTCACGCGCGCCGAATTGAGTGATGTCGGTTTTGCCGACCGGGCAGGCCGGACGCTCCCTGCCGACATCCCCTTCGACGACGCGGCGGGGAAGACGGCAAACCTCGGTGCCCGGCTCGGGGGCGAAGCCGGCCTCGTCGCCTTCGTCGACTATACCTGCGAGACCGTCTGTGGCGTCGCGGTCAATGCCCTCGCGGCGGCCGAAGCCGCGTTGAAGGAGGGCGGCATCGACCATCGCATCCTCGTCATCGGTTTCGATCCGCGGGACAACGCCGAGGACCGCGCCGCCTGGCTCGCCGGCAATCCGCAGGCCGCATCGCTCGGCGAGGCCGCGTTCCTGTCGACCTCGGCCACCGACACCGCCCGTCTGATCGACGCGGCCGGGCTGAAGACCTCCTATGACGACACGCGCGACCAGTTCGCCCACCCTGCCGGGGCACTGCTCGTCGGGGCGAATGGGCGGATCGTCCGCGCCCTCGATCTCGTCTCGCTCGAGCCCGAAACGCTCCGCTTCGCCCTGATCGAGGCGTCGGGCGGCAAGGCCGGCACGATCATCGAACGGGCGATCCTCTCCTGCTACGGTTGGGATGCGGAGACCGGCCGCTATACGCCGCTCGTCGACCGGATGCTTCTGGCGGGATGCGGCGGTACGGTGGCGCTGGTCGCCGGCTTCGTCGGCCTCATGCTTCTTCGCGAAAGGCGCCGGTCCCGACCGGAGCGACAGGCTGGCATCACGCCCCTCCCGGCCGGGGAGAACGGCCATGGGTGAGATCGAGATCATCCTGCCGCAGGCGAGCGTCGAGGCCGGTTCCACCGACGGCAAGCTTTTGGGCCTCATCATCATTTCGAGCCTGATCACACTCCTGGTCGCGGGCCTCGTCGGCATCTTCGCCATCCGCTACCGCAAGGGCTCGAAGGCGAGCCGCGGACGCCTGCCGGCCTGGTTCGACAGCGACCTCGAACTCGGCTGGACGCTCGCCACCGGTGGTCTCTTCGTCGCGATCTTCGCCTGGGCGGCCTCGCAAGATTTCGCCCTCGCCGTGCCGCCACAGCGGGCCACCGAGGTGCATGCCGTCGGCAAGCAATGGATGTGGAAGATCGAGCATCCCGGCGGCCAGCGCGAGATCAACGAGCTGCACCTGCCTGTCGGCGAAACGATCGACCTCGTGCTCAACAGCCAGGACGTGATCCATTCCTTCTACATTCCGGCCTTCCGGCTGAAGCAGGACGTGGTGCCCGGCCATACGACGCGGATGCGCATCCGCCCTACCCGCACCGGCACCTACCGGCTGTTCTGCGCCGAATATTGCGGCTCGGAGCATTCGGCGATGATCGGCCGGGTCGTGGTCCTTTCCAAGGAAGCCTATGCCGACTGGCTGTCGATACAGCCGGAGGGCGACGATCTGAGTACCGAAGGACGGCAGCTCTTCGTTTCGCGCGGTTGTGCCGGCTGCCATGAGGGCTCGTCCAAGGTGCGGGCGCCGCGGCTCGAAGGGGTGTTCGGCGGGCCCGTACCGCTGGCCGATGGGCGCACGGTGACGGCAGACGACGCCTATATCCGCGATTCCATCCTGCAGCCGAAGAAGGACGTTGTGGCCGGGTTTGCGCCGATCATGCCGAGCTTTGCCGGCGCCCTCGACGAAGGCGAACTCGTCGCCCTCACCGCCTATATCCGCAGCCTGGGCCGTCGCGACGCCACCGCAACCGGGGGGACGCCATGAGCGACATTCCGTTTAGAGACGTCGACCTCGAAGAGGACGAGGCGGGCCCGAGCACCGCCGAGGCGAACTATCTGGAGGAGCGCTTCTCGCTCTGGTCCTGGCTGACGACCACCGACCACAAACGCATCGGCATTCTCTATCTGATCTCGACGACGTTCTTCTTCTTCATCGGTGGCGCGGCGGCGGTGTTGATCCGGCTGGAGCTCTTCACCCCCGCCGGCGACCTTCTGACCGACGACGGCTACAACAAGGTGTTCACGCTCCACGGCGTGGTCATGGTCTGGTTCTTCCTGGTGCCGGTGATCCCCTCGGTGCTCGGCAACTTCCTCATTCCCTTGATGCTGGGGGCGAAGGACCTCGCCTTCCCCCGGCTCAATCTCGCCTCCTGGTAT
The DNA here is from genome assembly GCF_024359545.1 of Jiella marina. Lineage (GTDB taxonomy): Bacteria > Pseudomonadota > Alphaproteobacteria > Rhizobiales > Rhizobiaceae > Jiella. Next base: position 404,835 of record NZ_JAKQZG010000002.1, on the reverse strand, counting down.
CTCAACATCATCGGCGGCGGCTTCGCCGTCTGGGCGATGCTGGCCGGCGGCGTCGACACCGGCTGGACCTTCTACACCCCCTATTCGACGGCTTTCGCAAATTCCCACGTCTCGCTGACGGCGATCGGCGTGTTTATTTCGGGCTTCTCGACGATCGCCACCGGCGTCAACATGATCGTCACCGTCCATACGATGCGCCCGGCCGGCATGGGCTGGTTCCGCATGCCGCTCTTCGTCTGGGCGATCTATGCGACCAGCCTGATCATGCTTCTGTCGACGCCGGTGCTCGCCATCGTGCTGACGCTCCTGATCACGGAACGCCTGCTCGGGCTCGGCATCTTCAATCCGGAGTATGGCGGCGACCCTATCCTGTTCCAGCACCTGTTCTGGTTCTACTCCCATCCGGCCGTCTACATCATGATCCTGCCCGGCATGGGCGTGGTGACCGAGGTGATCACCTGCTTCGCGCGGCGCCGGGTCTTCGGTTACAAGGCGATGGTCTATGCGCTGCTGGCGATCGCGGTGATCGGCTTCTTCGTCTGGGGCCACCACATGTTCACGAGCGGGCAGTCCATGTACGCCTCGCTGACCTTTTCCTTCCTGTCCTTCATCGTGGCGGTGCCCTCGGCGATCAAGGTGTTCAACTGGACGGCGACGCTCTATCGCGGCCAGATCACCTTCGAGGCCTCGATGCTCTATGCCATGGGCTTCGTCGGCCTGTTCACCATGGGCGGACTGACCGGGCTGTTCCTCGCCTCGGTGCCCGTCGATCTTCACATGCACGACACCTATTTCGTCGTCGCCCATTTCCACTACATCATGGTGGGCGGCATGGTATCGGCCTTCTTCGCCGGCCTGCATTTCTGGTGGCCGAAGATCACCGGTCGGATGTATCCCGAGACGGCGGCGCGGATCGCGGCGATGCTGATGTTCTTCGGCTTCAACCTGACCTTCTTCCCCCAGTTCATCCTCGGCAATATCGGCATGCCGCGACGCTACCACGCCTATCCGGACGAGTTTCAGGTCTGGCACGTCCTGTCGTCGGCGGGCGCGGTGATCCTGGCGGCGGCCTATCTGATGCCGCTCTTCTATCTCGCCTGGTCGCTGATCTGGGGTCGCAAGGCGGGTCGCAATCCCTGGCGCGCCCACGGGCTCGAATGGCAGACCACCTCGCCGCCGCCCAAGCATAATTTCCTGGCCAATCCGGACGTCTCCGGCGACGTCTACGCCTATCATCCGCGACGGAATCCGCGCGATGAGTAAGACCCCTTTTCCCGGACAGGAGGCGGCGGCCCTGCCGCCCCGCGCCCTCGCCTCCCACTTTCACGATCTCTCCCAGCAGAAGGCCGCTCACGATCTCGGCCTGTGGATCTTCCTTGCGACCGAAATCCTGTTCTTCGGTGGGCTGTTCGCGGCCTATCTGGTCTATGCGCTGCTCCATCCCGGACCGTTCTTCGAGGCGGCGGCCGAGACCGAGATCCTCATCGGCACGATCAACACCGCGATCCTGCTCACCTCGGGCCTGACGGCGGCGCTGGCGGTGAAGGCGGCGGGCCAGAACCGGCATGATGCCGTTCTTCTCCTGATCGGGATCACCATCCTTCTCGGCCTCGCCTTCCTGGCAGCCAAGGGTTTCGAGTACTGGCTCGACATCCACCATCACCTCTACCCGACCAGCCCCGACTTTCCGCTCGAAGCGCCGGCGGCGAAGCTGTTCTGGTCACTCTACTGGGTGATGACCGGCCTCCATGCGGTGCACATGACGGTGGGGCTCGGCATCTGGGCGGTCATCTGGGAGATGGCGCGGCGGCGCAACTTCTCGCTGTCCGACAATTCCAGGGTTCGCATCGCCGGGCTGTACTGGGCCTTCGTCGATCTGATGTGGCTGTTCCTGTGGCCGCTTCTCTATCTCGCCGGGAGGGCCGGATGAGCGCCCAGAGCGAAAAAGCGGGTGCCGCCGCGAAGGATACGATGTCGGCGCGGGCAAAGCGGGCCTTCGAAGGGCTCGACCTCTTTCCCGAAGTGACCGTCTTTGCGGCCCTCGTCGGCCTCGCCGCCCTGTCACTGATCCTCGCCCTCCTGCCGCTCTTCGGCTCGCTCAGCCTTCTCGTCTCGCTCCTGATCGCCGCGGTCATGGCCGCGCTGGTGCTGATCTTCTTCATGCACATGCGGCGGGCGATGACCGTCGTGGTGCTGTCGGGGATGGCTGGAATCGTCTGGCTGACGATCCTCTTCGGCCTGACGCTGTCGGACTACCTGACCCGCGCCGGGCCGTTCGGATCGAGCATCGAGCCACCGCCCGCGGTCGGGCGCGTCGGCGAAGGCGAGCGGGGGCTGTAGCGCTCAATCTTCGCCCCCAACGCCATCTTCGGGGCGCGGCCATCCTTACATATTGGGCAGCTTGGCATCCGCCGCGGCCAGCTCCGCATCGACATCATCCGGCCTCTTGATCCGGAAGACGGCGAGGTAGAGCGCCGGCACGAAGAGGAGCGTGATCAGCGTTCCGGCGATGATGCCGCCCATCATGGCATAGGCCATCGGCCCCCAGAACACCTCGCGGGCGATCGGGATCAGCGCCAGAGACGCGGCAGCGGCCGTCAGCAGGATCGGCCGGGCGCGCATCTCGCTCGCCTTGTAGACGGCGACCCAGGGATGCAGCCCCTCCTCGCGCAACACGTCGACCTGATGGACGAGGATGATCGAGTTGCGGATGAGGATGCCGACCAGGGCCAGAACGCCGAGGATGGCCACGAAGCCGAGCGGGGCGCCGGAGGGCACCAGCGCCGCGACGACGCCGATGAGGCCGAGCGGCGCTGCGCTGAGCACCACGAGCATGGAGCGGAAGCTCTGCATCTGGACCATGATCAAAGTCAGCATCGCGACGAGCATCACCGGCACGACGGCCGCGATCGGCCCCTGGCTTTCGGCGCTCGATTCCACCGCACCGCCGACCTCGACGGAGTATTCCGGCGGCAGATCCTCGCGGAACGCGTCGATCTGGGGCTGAAGATCGGTGACGATGGTCGCAGGCTGGGCCGACCCGGCGATCGCCGCCTTGACCGTGATGGTCGGCACGCGCGAACGCGAATAGAGGATCGGGTCTTCATATTCGTAGCGATAGCTCGCGAGTGTTGCGAGGGGGATCGCCTGACCGCTGGAACTGGTGAGCTGCAGGTTCTCGATCGCCTCGATCGTGTCGCGGTCCGACTGCCGGCCGCGCGCCACCACGTCGATGAGATAGATGCCGTCGCGGATCTGGGTGATGGTGGAACCGTCGAGGATGAGATTGAGGTTGGAGGCGATTTGCTGCGACGAAACGCCGAGCTGTCGCGCCTTGTCCTGAAGGATCTCGACCTTCAGCTCGCGGGCCGGTTCGTTCCAGTCCATGACGATCGAACGCAGCCGCTCGTCCTCGGCGACGAGAGCGGCCAGTTCCCGCGCCTTCGTGCGCACCGTCTCGATGTCCGGTCCGCCGATGCGGTACTGCACCGGACGACCGACCGGCGGACCGAGTTCGAGGTTCTTCACATAGACGTCGGTGCCGACGAGTTCCTCGCGGGCGAAAGCCTGAAGCTTCTCGCGGACCCGGTCGCGGGCTTCCAGACTCTTGTTGACGATGACCACCTGGCCGAAGAACGGATTGGCGGGCTGGACGTCATAGGCCAGGATGAAGCGCTGGGCCGAACGGCCGACATAGGAGCTCCAGTGGTCGACATCCTCGTCGCCGACGAGCGTCGCCTCGAGCTTGTCCATCTGGGCTCGCGTCTCGGCGATCGAGGCGTTGTGGCGGAGGGTGAAGTCGACCACCAGTTCCGGCCGGTCAGAGGTCGGGAAGAACTGCTGCTGCACGAAGCGCATGCCGTAGAGCGACAGGGCGAAGAGCGCGACCGTGACGAGGATCGTCAGCCAGCGGAAACGCATCACCGCCCGCAGCATCTTCGAGAAGGCGCGACGGACGAAGCCCGGCTTGGCGTCGTGCTGATGCATGGTGCGCGGCAGAAGCTTCACCCCGATCAGCGGCGTGAACAGGACGGCGACGACCCACGACAGGAGCAGCGACAGCGCGATCACCACGAAGAGCGAGAAGGTGTATTCGCCGGCGTTCGAGTTGTTGAAACCGATCGGCAGGAAGCCGGCGACCGTCACCAGGGTGCCCGAGAGCATCGGAAAGGCGATCGAGGTCCAGGCAAAGCTCGCCGCCTTCTCGCGGCTGTCGCCGGCCTCCAGCCGCGAGACCATGGTCTCGATGGCGATCATGGCGTCGTCGACGAGGAGACCGAGCGCGATGATCAGCGCGCCCAGCGAGATGCGCTGGAGCGTCAGCCCGTACATCTCCATGCCGACGAAGGTGAGCGCGAGCACGAGCGGGATCGACAGGGTGACGACGAGGCCCGCCCGGAAGCCGAGGCTGACGAAGCTGACGGCCAGCACGATGGCGACCGCCTCGAACAGGGCGCGGGTGAAGCCGCCGACCGATTCCTCCACCACCGCCGACTGGTCGGCCACGCGGTGAATGTCGATGCCGACGGGAAGCTCGTTCCCGACCTCGGTCATCTTCTCGTTCAGCGCCTCGCCGAAATCGAGGATGTTGCCGTTTTCGCGCATGCCGATGGCAAGCCCGATCGCTGGTTCGCCATTGTAGCGGAACAGGCTCTGGGGCGGGTCTTCATAGCCCCTGGTGATGGTCGCGACGTCGCTGAGGCGGAAGAAGCGGTCGTTGACCCTGAGGTTGACCTCGCGAAGGCTCTCCTCGGACGTATACTGGCCGGAGACCCGGACGAAGATGCGCTCCGGCCCGGACTGGATCACGCCGGACGGGGCGATCGCGTTCTGGGACTGGAGCGTATTGATGATCGACTGCTGGTCGATGCCGAGACTGGCGGTCTTGCGGAGCGAGAACTCCAGATAGATCACCTCGTCCTGTGCGCCGACGAGTTCGACCTTGCCCGCCTCCTCCAATTGCAGCACTTCCGTGCGCACTTCTTCGACATAGTCGCGCAATTGCCGGTGGCTCAGGCCGTCGGCGGTGAAGGCATAGATGTTGCCGAACACGTCGCCGAACTGGTCGTTGAAGGCAAATCCCCTGAACTCGCTGGGAAAATCGGCGCGGATATCCGTCATCATGTGGCGCACGCGGGTCCAGATCTCGTCGATCCGGCCGGCCGGCGTGGTGGGAAGCAGATTGACGAAGATCACCGACTGGCCCGGCGTGGTGATCGAGCGGGTGTAATCGAGGCTATCGAGTTCCTGGAGCTTCTTCTCGATGCGGTCGGTGACCTGTTCGGTCATCTCGCGCACCGTCGCGCCCGGCATCGCACCGGAGACCACCATGGTCTTGATGGCGAAGTCCGGGTCTTCCTCGCGGCCGAGATTGAGGTAGGACAGGATCCCCGCCACGCAGGCGATCGCCATGAAGAACCAGATCAGCGAGCGATGTCTGAGGGCCCAGTCGGAAAGATTGAAGGACGTCACGCGGCACCATCGGTAGGGATCGAGACGGCCTGCGCCTCTTCGAGTTCGTTGACGCCGGCGGTCACCACCCGGTCGCCGGGCGTCAGACCCTTTGCGACCGTGACCTGACCCGTCTCGGCGGAGAGAGGGACGCCGTCGGAAAGCGTGACCGCCCGCTTGTGGACCGTTTGCGTGTCAGGATCGACCACCCAGGCTTTCGTCTCGCCGTCTTCACGAAAGACCGCCGAGGCCGGCAGGAAGATCGAGGATTGCGCTTCGGGATCGAGCGGCACGGCGGTGACGAGGGCGCCGATCCGGAACGCTTCCGGCGGATCGTCGAGGAGGATGCGCACCCGGTTCGTGCGGGTCAGGGCATCGGCCTGGGGCGCGATCTCGCGGATTGCACCACTGGCGGTCAGGGAAGGCTCGATCTGCAGGACGACGCGGAAGGGCGAACCCTTCTCCATCCGCGACGTCTCGGCGGCCGGGATGTCCACCACCGCCTCGCGCTGATCGGTCCGGGCGAGCGTCATCACTGTGGCGCCGGCCGCCACCACCTGGCCGACATCGGCCTCGCGGTCGGTGATGACGCCGGCAAAGGGCGCCGTCAGGACCGTGTATGACAAGGCATTCTCGGCCTTGTCGACCTGGGCGCGCGCATTGACGAGTTCGGCCTCGGCGGAGGCAAGGTTCTGCTCCACCCGGTCGAGCTCCGACTGGGAGGCGGTGTTCTCCTCGAAGAGCTGCCGGGTGCGCCGGGCGCTCGCCTCGGCGGTTTCCGCCTGGATGCGGGCGTTGGACAGCTGCGCCTGGGCGGAGCGCAGGTCGGCGGCGAGACTCTCGGCATCGATCGCCGCCAGCATCTGCCCCTTCTCGACCCGGTCGCCGACATCCACCTCGCGCGCGACGATCCGGCCGAGGGTCCTGAAGGCGAGCGTCGTCTCGAAACGCGGCTCGACAGTACCGCTGAAGCCGATCGTCTGCGTGTCGGCCTTCGAAACGACGACGGAAAGGACCGGACGCGGCGGCGCGGGGGCCGTTTCCGTATCCTCCGATTGCGAGCAGGCCGCCATCAAAAGGCCGGCCGCGACCACGGCTAACGGCACAACAAGACGAGCGATCATTGCGCGGCCTCATCCTTCGAAGCGTCTGGCATCGAAGTCCCCTCATTCGGCGAGTCCTGCGTCAGCGGATCCGCTGCAGCAGGGTCCGAGGGATCGAGCAGCGCCACCACCTGGCCCGGCCGCACGATCTGGGAGCCGCGGGTGATCACCCGATCGCCTGCCTCGAGCCCTGATGCGATGCGGATTCGGCCGGTCTGGTAACCGCCGATCTCCACCGTGGTGAGGCTGGCCGCCCCGTCGTCGCCGACGATCCAGACGCTCGGACGGCCGTTCTTTGCCATGAGGGCTTGCCAGGGCACGAAGATCGCGCGTTTCGGGGTCACGCCGCTCGCCCGCCCGACGACCGCCGAGCCAAGCGTCATGTCAGGCGGGGTGTCCTCCAGGCCGACCTTGACCTCCACCGTGCCGGTGGCGGTGTCGATGAGGGGGGAGACTTCGCGGATGCGGCCCTTAGCGGTGACGCCGGGATTGCCGACGAGTGCGACCTCGACGGTTTCGGGCTGCTTGTCCGGAATGAGGAGTTGCGCCTGGATGTCGAAAACGGCGTCCCGCCCGCCCTGCCGCGCGAAGCCGAAGGCGGTCTGCGCGGCACTCACCACCTGGCCCGGATCGACGCTTCGGCTCGTAATGACGCCGGCGGCATCGGCCCGCAACGTTGTCTCTTCGAGGTTCGTGCGGGCGGTGGAAAGATCGGCCTCCGCCGCACTGACGGCGCTCCTTGCGGCCGAAAGCGCATTCTCGGCGGAGTCGAATTCGCCCTGGGTGGTGAAACCCTTGGCGAGAAGCTGCTCCTGGCGTTCATAGGTGGCCGTCGCCTGGCGCAGCCGCGCATTCGCCGATTGCAGAGCCGCCTCCGCCGCCGCGACGCTCGCCTCCTGCTGCGTCGGATCGAGCCTTGCAAGCGCGGTGCCCGGTTCGACTTCACTGCCGACGTCGACGAAGACGTCGGTGACCCGGCCGCTGGTCTTGAAGGAATAGGTCGCGGTGTGGCGGGCGACGATCTCCCCGGTCAAGGTGACAGTGTCGCTGTAGTCCTCGGGCTCGACGGTGACGTAGGCCACCGGCTCCAGCGGGCGCTCGAGCGCCTCCTCCTGTGCCGTACAGGCACTAACGAGCGCACCGACCGCGACAAGTCCCGCGGACCATCCCGCCTTATGGAAGCGCTTCATCCCCGGAAACGGCATGGGCTCGGCCAATTTGCTTCATCGTAAAATTGCTTTATGATAAAGGTATATCAAACAGGCGGAGTGGTCAATGGGATCGAAGACGCGGAGCGCAGGGACCGGCATACCGGCGAGTCCCCGCATTCTGGAGTTGGCACGTCTCTTGAAGCAGACCGGCCATATCGCCCAGACCATCGACCGTGAAATGGCTTCCCGCCATGGCCTGGCCCTGACCGATCTGAGCTGTCTCGGGTTTCTGGAAAACGCGCCGCCGCCCGTCAGCGCCAAGATGATCGCGGAACATGTCGGGCTCTCATCCGGTGCGACGACGGCGCTGCTCGACCGTCTCGAACGGGAAGGCTATGTCGAGCGGCAGCCCAACCCGGCGGATCGCCGCGGCATCACCATCAGACTGGTCGAAGCGAGGGCGCGGCCGGTTCTGGACGCCAATCGCGAATGGCGAGACCATCTGAAAGCGATCATCGAACGCCTGTCCGACGAGGAGGCGGCGATCGTCATCCGGTTTCTGAGCGACGTGACGACCCTGCCGGAGACGGCCCTGCCCGGTCGCAAGGGCTGATCCTCGGGCCGGAGTCAGACGCGGCCACAAATTGCGGAAACATGCAGGAAATCAATCGCTATTTCGGTGCCATCGACCGGCCTGAAAGAGGAGGTCCGTGCCCGTTTCCGGCAGATGACCCCGCCCTCCTGATGATGGCATGATTTGCTGACCAATCATCGGTTTAGTTGATAGGTTTGGCCAAATATGGCAGACCTGTGGCAGCCGAGGGTGAACCGCCACGTCCGGTGCGCAGCGACGGTTCGCTTCGGGGAACATTCGCAAAATCGTGACTGCTTGGAATGGCATGTCGATGTCGGAAGATTTCTCACATCCCGTGGTCGCGATCGGTGCGTCCGCGGGAGGAATCGAAGCGCTGAAGGCGTTCGTCGCCGGCATTCCTTCAGACACCGAGGCGAGTTTCGTCGTCCTGCAGCACCTGTCGCCCGACCACGAAAGCCAGTTGACCGAAATCCTGTCGCGCTCGGCCCATCTGCCGACGCTTGAAGCCCACGGGGAGATGTCGGTCAACAAGGGCCATATCTACGTCCTGCCGCCCGACCGCTATCTGCGCATCATCGATCACGGCCTGTTCACCGAGGAGCCGACCGCACCACGCGGACAGCGCATGCCGATCGATCACTTCATGCGTTCGCTCGCCCATATCGTCGGCAATCGCGCCATTGGCGTCGTCCTGTCCGGGACCGGTCAGGACGGGGCGATCGGCATCCGGGAAATCAAGGGCGCGGGCGGCATCACCTTCGCACAGTCCCCTTCGACGGCGCTTTATGACGGCATGCCGAAAGCGGCGATCGAGATCGGGGCCGTGGATTTCACAGGGTCGATCGAGGAAATCTGCCGCGAACTCCTCGCCGTGACGGCCCGCAAGTCGAAATCCAGCACGGAGGGGTTCTCCCGCGAGGACCTCAATGGTCCGATATCGGTCCTCAAGGCTCGAACCGGGCAAGACTTTTCCGCCTACAAGACCGGAACGATCGGCCGCCGCATCCTGCGGCGCATGAATCTGCTCGGCTTCGACGATATCGCCGACTATTCGGGCTATCTGCGGACCAACGAGAACGAGGTCCGGCAGCTGTTCGAGGACATGCTGATCAACGTCACGTGCTTCTTTCGCGACCGGGACGTGTGGGAGACGATCAGGACATCGGTCGTGCGACCGATGATCGAGAAGGCCGGAGACGAGCCGATCCGGATCTGGGTTCCTGCCTGTTCCAGCGGAGAGGAGCCCTATAGCCTGGCGATGCTCTTCGAGGAAGAGAAGATCGCCCGGAAGACGGATACGGACTGGCAGATCTTCGCCTCCGATCTGGACGCCGATGCCCTGCTCACGGGACGCGAAGGCCTCTACCCGGCATCGATCGAATCCGACATTCCCTCCGACATTCTCGGCCGATATTTTCAAAAGGAAGGCGGCAGTTACCGGATCAGCAAGAGCCTGAGGGAGCAGGTGGTCTTTGCCCGCCACAACCTTCTCACCGATCCGCCCTTTTCGAAACTCGATCTGGTGAGTTGCCGCAACTTCCTTATCTATCTGGACAATTCCTACCAGCGCCGCGTCCTCGACGCCTTCCATTTCGGTCTGGTCGAGGACGGATATCTCCTGCTGGGGACATCCGAATCCCTTGGCGCCAGTCATTCCGGGTTCAAGTCGGTCTCGGCCAAGACCCGCATCTATCAACGTCTGCCGGGACGCGGGACCGCAGCTTTTCCTGTCGGAGTCGACAAGGGCTCGCGGAACCAGGCATCGAATTTCGCGGTCGAAAACCGTCCGCGCGCACGGCAGCGCGAACTGGGCGACATCGTCAAACAGTCGCTCCTGACGCGCTTCTCGCCGGCGGCGGCGGCCATCCACGCCGACGGTCGGATCGCCTATTATCACGGCTCGATTCGACGATTCATCGACACCCCTGAAGGCGAGCCCTCGACCAATCTCTTCGACCTTCTGCCTCCGCCGCTGCGCGCCCGGGTTCGCGAGACCCTGCGCGCGGTCAGGAATGGCGAGGACCGCGGCCAGGGGACGGCTCGCATCGCAAACGACGGCATCGAGACCAACGTCTCGGTCGAATGCGTCCGCATCAATCATGCTGATTCCGAACTGTTTCTCGTCTCCTTTCAGGCGGAAGCGGGACGCGAGGTCTCCGGAAGAAAGCGGAAGGCGAGCAAGGCCGCGGAGGTTTCGGACGACACGTCCGAACAGGTCGAGTTCCTGGAAAACGAGCTTGCCACGGTCCGCGAGGAACTGCAGACCACCGTGGAGGAACTGGAGACCTCGAACGAGGAACTGAAGGCCTCGAACGAAGAGGCGATGGCCGCAAACGAGGAATTGCAATCGGCCAACGAGGAGCTGGAGACTTCGCGCGAAGAACTGCAATCGCTCAATGAAGAACTCATCACGGTCAACAATCAGCTCCAGGAAAAGATCGGCGAAGTCGAGAGGGCGACCGACGACCTGCGCAACCTTCTGGCCAGCACGCGGCTGCCGGTCCTGTTTCTGAACAGCGAATTCAAGATCGCCAGCTTCACCCCGGCGATGAAGGCGATCATCGATCTGCGCGGAAGCGATATCGGCCGGCCGCTCAGCGATCTCGCCATGAAGGTGGATGACCGGAGCCTGACGGAAGACTGCCGGGCGGTGCTCCAGGATCTTCATGCCAACGAGGTGGAGATCAACTCCGCCGACGGCCACATCTATCTTCGCCGGGCCCAGCCCTATCGCACGGGGAACGACCGGATCGACGGCGTCGTCGTCACCTATACCGACATCACCACCCTGGCCACGGTGACCCGCCGGCTCGAGGGCCGCGAGCGACAGCAACGCATCATCGCCGAACTCGGCAAGACCGCCATCGGGGCGCGCGACGAACAGCGTTTCCTGGAAGACGTCTGCAGCGCCCTGCGCATGGCACTCGAATGCGATTATGCAAAGATTCTCGTCTATGACGAGGCACAGGATCGTTTCGACCTGAGGGCCGGGATAGGCTGGAAGCCGGGCATGGTCGGCCGGGTCAGCGTCGATGCGGGCGTGAAGAGCCAGGCCGGTTTCACAGCCCGCACCCGCGATGCCGTGATCGTGACCGACGGAGCGAAGGAACGCCGCTTCGAGCTGCCGCAGCTCCTGACCGACCACAACGTGGTCTCGGGCATCAGCGCCGGCATCTTCATCCATGACCGCTGCTGGGGGGTGATCGGCCTGCACGACCGGGAAAAGAACGCCTTCCGCGAGGAAGATCTGGCGGTGATCGTCAATGCGGCCAACATCATCGCCGCAACGGTCATGCAGATCACCCGCGAGCGCTCGCTGTTCCGCGAGCAGATCATGCTCGAACTGATCATCCGGGCGGCCAATATGGGCGTCTGGCGCTACGAGGCAGCCAAGGGCAAGATCCATTGGGACGAACGGCTGCGGGACATGCTGGGCGTCCAGGACACGCTGACGCAGCCGACCTTCGAGGCGGCGCTCGAAATGATCGCGCCGGACGACCGTGAGCGCGTCGAGGCGGGCCTCGAGCGGACCCTGCGCACCGGTGCGCCCTTCCACGAGGAATTCCGCTTTGTCACCCCCGATGGCGACGAACGCTGGCTCTCCGGCCGCGCGGTGCGGATCGAGGAGGAGCAGGGCAAAACGGTGCTCGGGGTAAGCGCGGACATCACCGCGGACAAGGAGGTGCAGGAACGCACCCTGTTCATGATGCGCGAGCTCGACCACCGGGTGAAGAACCTGTTGAGCATCATCCTGTCGATCACCAAGATCACCGCCGGCAGCACGTCGGACAAGCGGCAGTTCGTCAACGAGTTCACCGAACGTCTCAATGCCATGGGGCGAACCCACAGCCTGATCGCGGAGAAGCAGTGGGACGGGGCCGATCTCCGGTCGATCCTCGAAAGCGAGGTGCGCCAGTATCGTCTCGGCGAGGCGATCCAGCTCTCCGGCCCCGACATCGACATCGCTCCGGCCGCGGCCCAGTCGATCTCCATGGCGATCCACGAGCTGGCCACGAACGCGGCGAAATACGGGTCCCTGTCAGTGGAATCCGGCGAGCTCGACATCCTGTGGCGGATCGAGGCGCCGAATGGCGAACGCCGGCTGACGCTGCAATGGATCGAGCGCGGCGGACCGAAGGTCGAAAAGCCCACCCGAAAGGGCTTCGGCTCCACCGTTCTCGAACGCATCCTGATCTCGCAGCTCGATGCCACGGTCGATCTGGACTTTCGCGAAACCGGTCTCAAGGCGGTCATCACCATCCCGGTCGCGCAGCTTCGCAATTTCGTCGCGACGCCCCAGCGCCGGGAACCGCCGCGCGCGGAAGCGCCGGTTTCCCCCGCCGAAGTGCTGGGCGGCAAGCGGGTTCTGGTGATCGACGACGAATGGCTGGTCGCAGAGCAACATGCCGGAGCCCTCGCCGATGTCGGGGCGCAGGTGGTCGGGCCGTTCACCCAGCTCAAGCAGGTGAAGGACGAGGTTCTCGCAGAGCCGCTCGATCTGGCGGTCGTGGACTACAACATCGCCGGAAATGCCGCGCTCGGGCTCATCGACAAGCTGGGCGAGCGGGGCGTGCCCGTCCTGATCGTCACGGCCTATGGTTCGAGCCTGGACCTGCCGGCGACGGTGTCGGCCAAGATGGTGCTGAACAAGCCGGCCAGTCTGACGGCAGTTCTGAACCGGGCGGCGACGCTGCTCGCCAGAAAGGCCCCCCATGGCGAATCCGCGTAACATCATCGGGATCGGCGGCAGCGCCGGATCGCTGCAGCCCCTGATGCAGCTTCTCGAAGCCTTCGGCGACCGGAAAGAGGCCGCGATCTTCGTGGTCGTGCATCGCGCGGAAGGCTCGCATCACCTGCCGGAACTGCTGCAGAAGGCGACGCCGCTCAAGGTGATCGAGCCCGAGGACGGCGTGCCGATCGAGCCCGGCCACGTCTATGTCGCGCCGCGCGACCGGCACATGCTGATCGGCGCGCGCCACGTCCATCTGCGCCGCGGTCCCCGCGAGAACAATTTTCGCCCGTCGATCGACCCCCTGTTCCGGGCACTGGCGGTCTTTGCCTCGACACGGGCGAGCGGGGTCATCCTGTCAGGCTATCTCGACGATGGTTCGGCCGGCCTCAGAGCCATCGCCTCGACCGGCGGCACGACCTGCGTCCAGAGCCCGGCCGAGGCCACGACGCCCGACATGCCCCGGGCCGCGATCAGCGCCCTCGGGGAGCCGGACATGATCGAGACGGCTGCGGATATGGGAGCCAAGCTCGCCGAGATCGCCACCATGCCCGCCGCCGAACCGATCGAGGCCGACGAAAAGATCAGGCTGGAACTGTCCATTGCCGGATTGGAGAAGTCCTCCATGAAGACCGAAGAGAAGCTGGGATCGCTGACCCCCTACAACTGCCCGGATTGCAACGGCGTTCTCTGGGAGATCGACGACAACGCCATCCTGCGCTTTCGCTGCCATACCGGCCACGCCTACACGGAGAAGACGCTGCGGGTGAAGCAGGACGAGATGCTGGAGCGCAGCCTCTACGAGAGCCTGCGCGCCCATCGCGAGAAGGCAACGCTTCTGCGCCAGCTCGGCGAGCGCGAGCCCAGGCTCCGCGACCAGTGGCTCACCCGCGCCGCCGACTACGACGCCGACGCCGAGCTCATCGAAGGCGTCATCTTGAACCGGCGCTCGGGCTGAGCGGTTCGCGTATTGGATTTACGGCGGCGCTGGTCTTCAATGAAGCTGTTCGACAAGGTTTGTCAAAGAATGCGGTCGCTTGAGACGAGATATCGGCAGTGAAGCTCCGGTCTCCCCCTCCTGAGCCTGTCGAAGGGGCGGGGGAGATGGGTGGCAACCCAGAGGGGGATGCGACACCGCCTCTCGAAGGTTTACCGCAGGCGTATCCCCCTCTGCCTGCCGGCATCTCCCCCGCCCCTTCGACAGGCTCAGGAGGGGGAGAAAGGCTCATCGCCTGGCGTCGTTCGGCCTTTGAGCGGAGACGCCTTCGGCTGCAAGGTCTCACATCGCAGCGGCCTTCGACTTTGTCGCCAGCGCGCTCGCGAAGGCGTGGATGCGACGCATGGCTTCGCGCAGGGTCTCGTCGGGCTTGGTCAGGGCAACGCGGATGAGGTCTCTGGTGTTGTCGCCGAAGGACGCGCCCGGCATCACCGCGACGCCCTGTTCCTCAAGGAGGCGCCAGGCGAACGCCTCGCCGTCGAGGCCCGTCCCTTCGACGTCGATCATCACGAACATGCCTCCGGACGCCTTGCCCGCCTTGAGGCTCGGACAGGTCGCCAGCTCGTCGGTGATCATGCCGACGCGGGCGGCGTAGCTCCGGCACATGCGCTCGGCGGTGTCGAAGGTGCCGCGCAGCGCCGCCTCGGTCATGTCGGCGATGAAGGGCTGGTTGCCGAAGAGGATCGTCTCCGAGATCGGCAGGAGCTTGGTGCAGAACTCCGCCGGCCCCACCGCCCAGCCGCTGCGAAAGCCCGTCGCAGCGAAGGTCTTGGAGATCGAGGAGACGACGATCGTGCGCGCGCGCAGTTCGGCGAATTCCAGCGGGGAGGCGAAGATCCCCTCGAAGATCAGATCCTCGTAGACCTCGTCGCAGACGATCCAGAGATCGTGCTCGATCGCGATCTGGCCGAGCTCGGCGATCGTGTCCGCATCAAGAAGCGCGCCGGTTGGATTGTGCGGCGTGTTGAGGAGGAGAACCCGGCTTTGCGGCGTGACCGCCGCCCGTAGATCCGCCGGCTGCATGACGAAGCCGTTCTCGATGTTGAGCGGGACCGGTTGAAGCACCGCGCCGGGCGCCTGGATGACGCCGGCATAGGTCGCATAATAGGGATCGCCGACGAGAACGCCCTCGCCCGCGTCGACGAGCGCGGTGATCACCGCGTAGAGCGCCGTCTGAGTGCCCGGGAAACAGAGGATGTTGTCGGTCGTGATGCCCGGATGACGCGGCCGGTACTTCTCGACCAGCGCATTCAGGAGACCCACCTCCCCCCGGCCGTTGGAATAATGGGTCCGGCCGCGCAGCATGGACTGGTGGCACACTTCGATCAGGGCCGGGTCGACGGGGACATCCGGCTCGCCGATCGTCAGTTCGATGATCGCCTCGCCCCGGGCCATTTTCTCGCGGGCCGCATTGTGGACGGCCCATTTCTCGCCGCCCAGATCGGCAAGGCGCTCGGTGATTCCGGCATAGCGCATGGTGTTGTCACTCGCTTGTCAGTGTGATCGGGAAAGCGTGTTGGCGGGAAGGCCCAGCAGGCGCTCGCTTGCGTCCAGGAGAAGATCCGGCAGCAATGCTTGGCCGTAGAGGCCCGAGTTCAGGGAGCCTTCGACCCACAGACCGTCGATCAGCCCGTTCAGCGCGATCGCGTGGCGGCGGCAGGTGGCGGTGTCGTGTGGCAGCCCATGATCGATCAGGACCGGCTCGATCAGCGCTTCGAGTAGATGCAGGAATTCGCGATAGCCTTCGCGATGGATCGTGGCGAAATCCGCCTCGTACCGGACCCGGCCGACGAAGGTCGCCCAGAGCGAGACCTTCTCTTCGGACAGATTGGGCGCCGTCATGTTGGCAACGAGGAACTGCCGCAGCTGCGCGTCCGCGGCGCCCCGCGCCTGGCGGGCGCGCTCGCTCGCCTCCGTGGTCAGCTGGCCGACCAGATAGGCGTAGGCGTTGCGGATCATCTCCTCCTTGCTGCCGAAATGATGCCGCACGAGGCCGGGCGTCACTCCGGCCTGATCGGCGATCCGCCGCACCGTGGCACCATGCAGCCCGTGCTGCGCGATGCAGACGAGCGTTGCCTCGATGAGGTCCCGCCGCCTGTCGTCCTGGGAGAGGCGCTGAAAGGCCTTTCTGCTCATGCTTCATCGCCGAGACGGCAACGCGCGGGTGCGGGCCGATCCAGTGCATGGGCGGGACACCTGCCTGTTATACAATCGAATAACTCCTCGACGTCGACGGGCGGGACTGTCTGAACCGCCCGCTTGGCCGGTGGCCGACCGGCCGGTCGGATCATCGCGCGACCAGTCCGGTTCAGTAGCCCTGGCTCCGGTCGACCGAAAGCGTCAAGGGACGGCCCTCCAGAAGCTCGCGCGCGGATGTCAGAACCTGCTCAGTCACCACGCTCGGCGTCGAATCGCTGGCGATATGCGGCGTGATCCGGATGCGCGGGTCGCGCCAGAACGGATGGTCCGGCGGCAAGGGCTCCTCGCGGAACACGTCGAGGCTCGCGCCGGCCAGCCGCCCCGCCTCGAGCGCGGCCTGAAAATCCGCCTCGTCGAGATGCTCGCCCCGGCCGATCTGGACCAGCCATGCGCCCTCCGCGAGCCGGTCGAACAGCGCGGCGTTCAGGACGTTCTCGGTCTGTGGCGTCAGAGGCAGGATGTTGACGACGAAATTCGCGCCCTCCGCCGCCTGGAGAACCGCATCCGCGCCGGCAAAATAGCGCACGCCCGGCAGCGGCTCGGCCGGTTCGCTGCGGCAGGCGACCGAGACAGAGAAGCCCGCAGCGGCGAGCGCCTTGGCGACCGCCCGCCCCATGGTGCCGTGGCCCAGCACCGCGATCCGGCATTGCTCCGGCGGGCGCATCGGCAGCGGCACCCATTTCGCTTCCGCCCGATTGCGGTCCATCCGAGCAAAGCCGCGCTCGACATGGAGGATCTCGTGGAGCGCGTAGCCCGCCATCAGATCGGCCTGATGGGGATCGCGCACCCGGCAGATCGCCACGTCCTCGCCAAGCCCCGGATGGCCGAGCATGGCATCGACGCCTGCCCCGATGGACATGGCCATTTCGAGATTGGGATAGGCCGCGAAGGCGTCGGAGCCGGGCAACCAGCACACGGCGAAGCGGATCGCCGCCGGATCATCCACCTCGTCGGGGTTGAGGAGGCGCACTTCGGGCGCACGATCGCCGAAATCGAGCCCGTAAAAGCCCTTCAGATCCATCGTCTCGCTCAGGAGAACGCCAAAGATCGTCCCTCGGTCGGCCATGATCGCCCTGTCTCCCCGTCCTTCGTTTGTCGCCGCGCGCGCCGGATCCCCCGTGGGAACCCGTCCATGGCGCGAATTAGCGCTTGCGCCTTCGCCCTAGTTATACAATCGTATATCAACACGGCAAGCCGCCCGCCGCACGGAGATCT
Source organism: Jiella marina (assembly GCF_024359545.1). GTDB lineage: Bacteria > Pseudomonadota > Alphaproteobacteria > Rhizobiales > Rhizobiaceae > Jiella. The sequence continues at coordinate 387,395 of NZ_JAKQZG010000002.1, read as the reverse complement.
CCTTCTTCGAGGCAGCGCGCCGGGCGGCAAAGGGCAGAAGGGGACGAGGATATGTCGAACGTCAAAGCAATTTCCGCCGCCAGCGACGCCGAATACGAGACCCGGGTCGAACTCGCCGCCTGCTACCGGCTTGCGGCGCACTACAAGATGACCGATCTCATCTACACCCACACCACCGCCCGCGTGCCGGGCGAGCCGGGGCACTTCCTGATCAATCCCTATGGCTACATGTGGGAGGAGATCACCGCCTCCTCGCTGGTCAAGATCGATGTCGACGGAAACAAGGTCGGCGACAATCCGAATCCGGTGAACCCCGCTGGCTTCACCATTCACAGCGCCGTCCACATGACCCGCCACGACGCCGCCTGGGTCATGCACACCCACACCCGCTCGGGCGTTGCGGTGTCCTGTCTTGCGGACGGGCTTCTGCCCCTCAATCAGATCGCGCTGCAATTCTATGGCCGGGTCGGCTACCACGCCTACGAGGGCATCGCACTCGACCTCGACGAGCGCGAGCGCATCACCCAGAGCCTTGCCGACCATCCGGCCCTGATCCTCAAGAACCATGGCCTGCTGACTGTGGGCGAGACCGCCGGCCAGATGTTCTCCAACATGTTCTATCTGAACCGGGCCTGCGAAATTCAGGAATCGACCCTCGCCATGGGCCGGCCGCTCGCGGATATCCCGCCCGCCATCGCGCAGCATGCCAAGGAACAGTACGACCAGACCTCCATCGCCGACGGCGATCTCGCCCTCGAATGGGAGGCCCAGATGCGCCTCGCGGATCGGCTCGACCCCGGCTTCAGGAACTGATGCCGGCCTGATCGGCCGAGCCGCGCTCTGATTCGTCGGGTGCGCGGCACCGGTCGGTCATGTTTTTTCGAAAGCACAACAAACCGACAGCCCTCCGCTTTTTTTGCATTGCATCAAAGGCTTGGATCGCTCTGCCTCGCTGACGAATATGGTGAATTTTTCATCACGCATAACAACTAGCCAATCTATTCTTGACAGCCCTCCGATGCCTTCCTAGCCTACCCCGAACTGGACGAATGGAAGAATTTTTTTTCGTTGCAGCGGTCGTGCGTAGTGTTATGTTCCAGCCGACCATCACGAATCGTCACACGGTCAGGGGCAGATCCCAGATTGATCGTGCGACAGGGAAGGAGCGTGGCGTTTCCGCAGTGCGAAAACCGCCGCCTCCAGCCGGTCCTGGCACGGCGTCCGGAGTGGACGCAGATCATCGGGTCCGCTCATGGACCATGATCGGCATGGGCCAGGAAAATCGGGTTCTCTGGCTGCTCCAATGTTCCTTGAGGACGCCCGGGGGACCAGGACGATCGACGGTTTGCGCCAGTGCAAGACTTTAGGGGTCTTGCGTCGGTCGCAGCGGTGAAAAACGCGAAACGAGATTTTTGGGTCCGGCCATCGTTCTGGCGAAGGCGCCGGTCGGATTTGCTACGAGGAAGGAGCGACCTCATGAATGTATCGCAAACGGTCAACTGCACCGGATTGTCAGCCGCGCCGACCGTCCTGAGGATCAAGCAGGCGCTTCTGCGCCTGTCCGACAGGACGTCTCCGCTGGGTGTCCTGGTCGACGCCGATTGCGATCACAAGCGGCTTGCCTCGTGCCTCGGCGACCGGGCTGGCAGCGTCCGCTTCGTCCCGCAGGCCAAGCGCACGCCGATCTATGAGGGCGCGAAGCGCTAAGCTTCGGAAGCGGGCCGAGCCCGAGAATCACGATCGGTGTCATCAGCGGGTCTTCGGACAGTGGTGGAGATCGTCCATGGGGACCGCGGCGAACCCATGTCGCTGATCACCGAGAGTTCTGGAAAGGAATTCGATGCTCAATCCCACCAGCTCCAGGGCGAATTCATCGCCGCACGGAGCCGATGAGCATGTGCTGACAGCGGAGGCACCCAGCTTCGCCTTCAACCCGACCGATCCGTGGACCCAGACGTTCCAGAGAGGCTTGGAACTGGCGGGTCTCAAGGGCAAGAAGGTCTACGAGGTGGGGATCGGCACGGGAATCAACGCGGCCTTCCTGTTGCGGCAGTGCGAGGCGGCCGAGGTCTATGGCAGCGATCTCGATCCGCGCCTCGTCGAACTGGCCGAGCGCAATGTGCGCAGCCTGGCTCCCGAGCAGGCTGATCGCTTCCACCCGGTGAAGGGCCCGGTCAGCCTGATCGACACGGACGAGGCCCACGCCAGGATCGCCCAGTCGGACGTGGTGATCGGCTGTCTGCCGCAGGTGGGCGATCCCACCGACCCGCATCTTTCGGCCTTCCGCGAGGCTCAGTCGGTTCCCCTCGCCGAAACGGCCGAAGCGAAGGCCGAGGATCATATCGCCCACTACTATCCCTGGGCGATGTTCGACACCTATCCGTTCAATTCGGTCGGCCTCGGGCTGAACGAGGCGCTGCTGCAGCGGGTGCGCAAACATGCGCCCGAAGCGGACGTCGTGATGAATTTCGGCTGTCGGATCGGCACGCGGATCATCATGGAAATGTTCGAGGCCAACGGATACGCGCCGCGCCTCCTGCACTCCCAGATCGTGCGTCAGGACGTCGGTACGGACATCTCCTTCTTCGTCACGCTGGAGAAGGCCCTGAAGGGCACCGGCGTCGAGGGGGACTTCGTCTGCGAGTTCTTTGCCGACGAAAAGGGCGAGACCCCCCTGTCTGCTCGCGAGGCCCAGCAGCTCCTGGATCAGGACCCGCAAACGCCGATCTACCATCTGGTCGGCGTCATTCACGGCAAGCCTGTGCCGGCGTAACCCCAACGCGCAGCACACCCAACCCGCACGCCGCGGCATGAGTCAGCGCGAACTCGTCATACCGCGTGCGGCATGACCACCGGCGGTCGGCCCGGGCCGCGATCGATCCGGGTCATCGCGATGGCGAAGACCTCGTCAACGGTCTGGCCGTTCAGAAGCGCTGCGGGGTCGCAATCCTCGGCGATCCGACCGTTTCGCATCAGGATCATCCGGTCCGCAAAGGAAGCGGCAAGGTTGAGATCGTGGAGCACGACCACGACTAGACCGCCCTCTCGCGCGAAGTCGCGGGCCATGCGCAGCGTGTCGACCTGATGGCGGATGTCGAGGCTCGACACCGGTTCGTCGAGGAGCAGGAGCTTCGGCCCTTCCTCGTCCACCGCCTCGCCGATCTGGCACAGAACCCGGGCGAGATGAGCGCGCTGGCGCTCGCCGCCGGAGAGTGTCTGGACATTGCGCGAGCCGAAACCGGCGAGATCGACCCTCTCCAGCATCGCCTCGATCCGCGCCGCCTTCTGCCCGGCCGTCAGCGCTCGGGGCGCGCCATCGAAGCCGAGGCTCACCACTTCGAAGACGGTGAACGGAAAGGCGACCTCCAGGGATTGCGACAGGACCGCGCGACGGCGGGCGAGACGGCTGGCCGAAAACGCCGCCATGTCTTCACCCTGGAAGCGGACTTCGCCCCCCATCGGCGGGGTCTCGCCGGCGAGCACCTTGAGAAGCGTCGACTTGCCGGCACCGTTGGGGCCGACAATCGCGACCAGTCCGCCAGCCGGCAGGCCGAAGCTCACGGGGCCGAGGATCCGTCGTTCTCCGGCAAGGACTTCGACCGCATCGAGTTCCAGCATCACGGCCTCACACCCCCAGAAGACCGCGACGTCTGAGCAGCAGCCAGAGGAAGAAGGGCGCTCCGATCGCCGCCGTGATGATCCCGATCGGCAGTTCGGCGGGCGCGGCGACAGTCCGCGCGAGGGCGTCGGCCAGCACGAGCAGCGCGGCCCCGAGCAGGGCCGAACCGGGGAGCAGGAATCGATGGTCGGCTCCGACGGCGAGCCGCAGGAGATGCGGCACGATGATGCCGACGAAGCCGATGATCCCCGCCGCCGCTACGGAAGCGCCGACCGCGCCCGCGACGAGAACGATGGCGAGCGTCTTCATCCGCTGAACCTCGAGGCCGAGATGAAACGCTTCGGATTCGCCGAGGGTCAGGGCGTTCAGGCCGCGCGCAAGGACCGGACTGGCCAGAACGGCCGCGAGCATGATCGGCCCGCAGGCAAAGAGCTTCAGCCAGGTCGTGCCGCCCAGCCCCCCGAGGGTCCAGAAGGTGATGTCGCGCAATTGGTCGTCGTCGGACAGGAACAGGAAGAAGCCGGTGATCGCGCCGGAGAACGCGCCGAGCGCAATCCCTGCAAGGAGCAGCGTCGCCACGGATGTGCGGCCGCCACGCGTCGCGATGGTGTAGAGAAGGAAAGTCGAGAGAAGCGCGCCGACGAAAGCCGCGATCGGCAGAGCGAAGATGCCGAGGGGCTGGACGAGCGGCGCGAGAATGCCGTTGCCGAGCACGATCACCGCGACGGCCGCCAGCGCCGCACCGGGCGAGACGCCGACGAGCCCGGGATCGGCAAGCGGGTTGCGGAACAGCCCCTGAAGGGTCGCGCCCGCCACGGCGAGCGCAGCGCCGATGATGGCGCCCATCAGCACCCGGGGCAGCCGGATCTGCCAGACGATGATGCTCTCGCTCACCGGGAACCGATCGGTCCCGGGACCGGCCGCCAGCAATGCGACGACACGATCGGGGGAAAGGCCCGAAGGCCCGACCCCGATCGCCACCACGGCGACGAGCAGGAGAAGGCCTGCCAGAACGGCCAGTGTCATGCGTTCGGCGGCGGCGCGATCGCCATTGGCGGCGCCGCGAAGCATGGTGCCGCCTTCAATCATTGCGACGCGGACTCGCTGGAGCCGGCTTCGATGCGCTCGGGATAGAGCTTGGCGGCAAGTTCCCGGGCGGCGGCGGGCGTGCGCGGGCCGAAGCCGAGAAGGAAGAGCGCGTCCATGCGGATCAACGCCTCCGCCTCACCGGCAGGCGATGCGGCGAGCGCCGGGATCGCGAAGGGATCGGTGCTGCCATGTTCGGCGGCGGTGCCGCGATCCATCATCACGATCACCTCCGGCCTGAGCGTCGCCACCGATTCCGAGGACAACCGCTTGTATCCCTCGACATCCGCAAAGACGTTGAGCCCGCCGGCCATCTCGATCATCGCGTCGGCGCCGGTTCCCGAGCCACCCGCGGTGGGCCGGCCATCCGCCAGCGACAGGATGAAGAGCACGCGCTTGCGATCCTCGATCGCTTCCAGATCCGCCTTCAGGGATGCCAATTCATCCATAACGGTCTGACCGAGTTCGGCCCCGGCCTCCTCCTCGCCGAGCGCCTCGGCCACAGTCGCGATCTTCGAGCGCAGCGCGCCCGCCTCATGCCCCGACGGAACCGTGATGACGGGAACCCCGGAGGCTTTGAGCAAGGACAGAGCTTCGGCCGGGCCGGAGCCCTGCTCGATCAGGAGCAGATCGGGTTGCAGAGCGATCACGCCCTCCGCCGAGAGCTGGCGCATGTAGCCGACATCGGGCTTGGCCCGGGCTTCGGGCGGATAGGTGCTGGTGCTGTCCACACCGACGATGGCGTCGCCATGCCCCAACGCATAGACGATTTCGGTGACGGCTCCGCCAACGGAGACGATGCGTTGGGGGTCGCTCCCCTCGTCAGCGAAACTCGGGGAAGCGGCGATCAGGCCGAAAGCCAGCCCGATCATGCCGAAGATCTGATGGATTTTCATGTCGTCGCTTCTTCTCACTACGCTTGGCTCGAGGAGCGGCCCGCCGCGGGCCGCGAATCCCGATGAGACCCGTCCGTCTCATGTCCGGCGATAAAAGGACTAAAATAGTCAGGTTTTCAAGCCCGTCTGTCAGACGGCCGCCATGCCGGCCTTGTCTGGCTGGTTGGCACCGTTCGCCGCGGGGCGATTTGAAAGCCCCGCGATCCGGAATTGTCGAATTGTTCCGCCGGAGCGACGGAGGGGATCAGACTGCGGGCAGCTGCGTCGCCTGCCGCGAGACCCCGGGCGCCAGGGGAAACAGCACGGCCTGAAGCGCGTGGTAGATGTCCGGCTTGCCGTGGAACTGCCGGGCGACGGGCCGGCCGGACGCGTCGAGTTCCGGGTACCAGCCGCCCCGCTGGTGATCGATCAGTGTGGCGTCGGCGAACTGCCAGAGCCGGCGATACCGGCTCTCGTCCTCCTCGGTCGCGCCGAGCTTCTGAAGGGTGGCTATCGCACCGATCGCCTCCGTCACGGGCCACCAGTAGCGATCGGAGATGTCGATGGTCCCGTCGTTTCGCAGCGTGTAGGCGAAGCCGCCCTCGGGCAGCCAGGCGTCGGCAAGCGCCTGCTCGATGAGCTGGCGGGCCCGCTCCGGCGCGTCGCCTTGGGGGCGGCCGGAAAGGTCCCAGTGCTGGATCAGCAGCCGGCCGAGCTCAAAGGAATGGCCGGGCGTGCTGCCGGCCGGGCGGAACATCGGGTTGCCGGCATAGTCCGGATCGACCTGCCAGTCCTCGGTGTAGTGCTCGGGCAACCGCCAGCCATGGGCCGGCGCGATCCGCCCAGTGAAGAAGTCGAGGATGCGACCGGCCCGCTGGAGCCACAGCGCTTCCCCCGTCGCTTCGAAGGCCGCGAGCATGGCTTCGACGCCGTGCATGTTGGCGTTCATGCCGCGATAGGTGGAGAAGGGCTGCCAGTCGCGGGCGAACTCGTCGCGGAAGAGGCCGGCCGCTTCGTCCCAATAGTGTCTGTCGAGCACTTCGGCCACGTCGGCGAACAGCCGGTCGGCGTCGGGATGACCCGCGACCTTCGCGCTCGAGGCGGCAAGGAGGACGAAGGCATGGCCATAGGCGAGCTTCACATCGTCATGGATCCCGGTCTCGTCGACCGACCAGAGATAGCCGCCATGCTGAACGTCGCGATGCCGGGTCCAGAGAAACGCCATCCCCGCGTCGATGATCCGCTCCGCGCCGGGATGGCCCACGGCCTGGCCAAGAGCGTAGGAATGGACGAGTCGCGTCGTGGTGTGCAGTTCCTGACCCGCCCGGGGCAGGGCCGAGCCGTCCCAGTCGAGCACGTCGAAGCCGCCATCGGCGCGCAGGCTTCCGTCGAAAAACGTCAACTGCCGGCGCACATCGTTCATCAGGAAGGCGCGATGGACGGGATCCTCGAGCCAGGGACCGCTGCGGGACGGGTCGGCAAGCGAAGCGGTTGTCATTGCGGCTCTTTCCTGTGTCGCGGCGACAGGGAACGAAGGGCCCCGCCGGCGATGCGGCTCGGCAGCTCTTGGCGCGCGCTTGCGCGCAATGCCAGTTCCCCGACCGCATCACGATCGCAGCCTTGCGGTCGATACCGTTGACACCGCCTCACCAATGGTAAGGCGGTGTATCACAAGTAACCTCAGACGCTCTTGTAGGAGCCTGGCGCGAGAAATTCGATGAACGCCTTGTCATCCTCGGGATAGGGGACGCCCATGAAGTCCGCCATCTCGATCAGCAGGGATTTGGGGTTCAGGACAGACTTTTCGTAAGACACCAGCATCACCGGTGCACCGGCGGAAAGCGCGAACATGATGTTGCGCTGCTGCTGGACGGTAATGTCGCCGACGGCGAACTTCGCCTCGCGGGCATGCCAGCGCATGTGCCCCTTGGTCGTGGCGATCACGTCGCGGCTGACAATGACGTAGTGCGGGTTATGCAGCTTCGGTGCGAGCTGATGGAGATAATTGACGGCGTTGGGATCTTTCCAGCCCCAGATCTTGTGGTCGGCATTGCGCTTCTCGATCACCTTGAGCCGGTGATGGTTCGGGCGCCCGACCATTTCCTGATCTTCGTGATTGTCAGGGATGTCCTCGCCCATGAAGAGCCCGAGCTTGCGCATGACTCCGGCGATCGCACTCGTTCCGCCGCGGGGAACACCAAAACAGACAAAAGTCTTGCGCGGGCTGTCTTTCGCAGGCTCTCCCCACCAAACGGACGCGGAATCACGGGTACTTTGACTTTTCATCGATCGCCTATCGTGTCGGGTTTTCAGCGCTCAATATCGCCTCGCAGAGCTTGAGACAAGCGATGCATGACGCTATGGGATGACTCCGCGTCCATCAATTGCCCCAAGTGCCCCATCCATTCTCAGCGAGAGCTTTGACCACGTGCCTTTAACCCGCAAACAGAAAATCGCTCTTCTCGCCGCTCATTTCGATTCGAAGAGCACGCCCGGGCTTGAGCTCGGCCCCCATGTTGCCCCGATGTTCCGCAAGAGCGAAGGCCACTCGGTCAAGTATCTCGAAAGCCGTGGGACGGATGAACTCAAACAATTGATGACCGACCAGGGCCGCGATCCGAAAGTGGTCGAAGAGATCGATTTTCTGCTGGACAGGGAGAAGTCGCTCTCCGAAATGGTGGAAGGGGAGACATTCGACTGGGTCGTCTCTTCGCACGTCATTGAGCATATCCCGGACACGATCACCCATTTGCGGGACGTGACCTCGATCCTCTCGGAAGGCGGCGTCTACGCCCTGCTGATCCCGGACCGCAATTACTGCTTCGACTGCCTGAAACCCGCCTCAACCCTTGGCATGTTCGTCGAAGCGTTTCTTCAGCGCCGGACCCAGGGGACGATCCGCTCCTTTGTCGACGAGACCCGCTACGGTGCGCGGCCTGAGGGTGTCAAGGTGGGTGGATGGACGCCCGCAGAGGTCTCCCTTCCGCTCCAGCACAAGACTCCCAACTGGCGCCAGGTCTTGAAGCAGATGATCATGGCGGAAGGCGAGAATGCCAAGAACTCGTTCGTTCATCAGTGGCATTATGATCCCATCACATTTCCGCAGATCGTTGCGGACTTGATCGATCTCGATCTGATCCAGATGGAACTCGTCGCAATCCAGCCAACCTATCATATGGATTTCATGTGCGTGCTGCGGAAGACGACCAGTCCGATGTCGGCCAGTGCCAAGGACATCGCCCGCAAGACGATGGATGAATATATCGCACCCACCTATGATTACCTGATCAAATAGCCGTTGCCCCGGGTTAGGAAGCATCGCCAGGCCTTGGTCCATCGAGTTCAGGGCGGCCCTGTCGAAGACCTAAAGAGATCGCCCCATGCAGACCGGTCGACTCCGTGGTGGTGTTTCAGCACTTTCCGGAAGATCAGGGTTGACTGATTTCTCACGAAATCTCGTGTCTGTCCTGCCGGATTGTTGAGAGTGTGATCATGACTGCTGCGCTTGAAACATCCCGGGACGAAGCCCCCGTCATCGCGGCGGAGGGCCTCAACCTCGTCTTCGAGACCGCCGATGCGCCGGTGCATGCGTTGAAGGACGTCGACCTTTCGATCCGCCGCGGCGAATTCGTTTCGCTGATCGGGCCGTCGGGTTGCGGAAAAACCACCCTCTTGCGGGTGATCGCGGATCTGGAACGGCCGACGGGCGGGTCGATCACCGTGAACGGCATGTCGCCGGACGAGGCGCGGCGAGCACGGGCCTATGGCTACGTGTTTCAGGCCGCCGCGCTCTATCCCTGGCGCACCATCGCCCGGAACATCGCGCTGCCGCTCGAAATCATGGGAATCGACCGGGCCGAGCAGAAGCGGCGGATCGATCAGGGGCTCGACCTCGTGGGGCTCACCGGCTTTGGCGGCAAATTTCCCTGGCAATTGTCCGGTGGCATGCAGCAGCGGGCCTCGATCGCCCGGGCGCTCTCCTTCGACCCGGATCTTCTCCTGATGGACGAGCCCTTCGGCGCGCTGGACGAGATCGTTCGCGATCATCTGAACGCCGAACTCCTGAAACTCTGGGCCAAGACCGACAAGACCATCGTCTTCGTCACCCATTCGATCCCCGAGGCGGTGTTCCTCTCGACCCGCATCGTGGTGATGAGCCCGCGACCCGGCCGGATTCACGAGATCATCGATTGCGATCTCGGTCCCGACCGCCCGCTCGACATCCGCGACACGCCGGAGTTCCTGAAGATCGCCCATCAGGTGCGCGAGGGTCTGCGCGCCGGTCACGGCTACGAATAGCGCCGCCCTCGCCGATTTCTCTGGCGGCGGGCGCGTTCTGCCGCAATAATGGGCGGCGACGCATCGCACCGCGAGCGTCCAGCCGGTCGAGACCGGCACATGAGCAGGGGGAAGGCGTCTTGGCGGGTGAGGCAGCGATCCTGGATCGACCGGCATCGGACGGGACGGCGCCGGCCGCGAGGCAGACAGCCCCGCTCCTGTCCGTCGACGGGCTTTCGGTGGAGTTCCGCTCGCTTGCGGGAACCACCAAGGCGGTCAACGGCATGACCATGGCCATTCACCCCGGGCGGACCGTCGCCCTGGTCGGTGAATCCGGCTCCGGCAAATCCGTGACCTCGCAGGCGATCCTCGGCCTCCTGCCGAAGAACGGCGTGATCACCGGCGGCAGCATCGACTTTCGCGATCCCAAGCTCGGCGATGTCGATCTGGCGAAGTTGCCCCGCACCTCGCCACAGTTCCGTTCGGTGCGCGGCCGCTCCATCGCCATGGTTTTTCAGGAGCCGATGACGGCGTTTTCGCCACTTCACACGCTGGGCGACCAGATCGGCGAGATGGCGGCCACCCATCGCCGGGCCTCGAGCGCAGAAATCCGCGAACTCACCGTCGATACGCTGCGGCTCGTGCGCTTTCCCGAACCCGAGCGGGCGCTGCGCATGTATCCGTTCGAACTGTCCGGGGGCCTTCGCCAGCGCGCGATGATCGCCATGGCGCTGATGTGCCGGCCGCCGCTCCTGATCGCCGACGAGCCGACGACGGCCCTCGACGTGACGCTTCAGGCCCAGATCCTCAAGCTGCTCAAGGATCTCCAGTCCGAACTCGACATGGCGGTGCTGCTGATCACCCATGATCTCGGTGTCGTCGCCAATCTGGCCGAAGAGGTCGTGGTCATGCACCACGGCAAGATCGTCGAATCCGGCCCCGCCAGGACGATTTTCGAAAAGCCCGAACATCCCTATCTCGTCTCGCTGATGAAAGCGGTGCCGGATTTCGCCCATGAAGAGCAGCGCCGGCTGAAACCGATCCGCGAGATAAGGATCGATCCCGATGCGCTGGTGAAGCCGAAAATATGCGGGCCGGCTGGCGCACCGCTCGTCACCGTGAACGGGCTGATGAAGAGCTTCACGCTTCGCGGCGACCGGCGGCTCTTCGGCCGCTCTCCCCTGCGCACGATCCGGGCTTTGAACGACATCTCCCTGACGGTGCGCCGCGGCGAGTGCCTCGGCCTCGTCGGCGAGTCCGGCTCCGGCAAGACGACCCTTGCCCGGGCCCTGATGCGCGCCGTGCCGGTGGATGAGGGCGAAATCCTGTTTCATGGCCAGGAGGGGACGGATGCTCCAGTCGATCTCGTCACCGCCGATCAGGACGCGATGTTCTCAGTGCGAAAGCGGATGCAGTATGTCTTCCAGGATCCGTTTTCCTCCCTCGATCCACGCATGACGGTCGGCGCGATCCTGGCCGAACCCTTCGAGATCCACGGGCTTTGCGAAAAGGGCGAGCGCCGCGAAAGGGTGGAGCGGCTGCTCGCGGCAGTCGGGCTCGAGCCGAGCTTCGCCTCGCGCTACCCTCACAGCTTTTCCGGCGGTCAGCGCCAGCGTATCGGCATCGCCCGGGCACTGGCGCTCGAGCCCGAACTCCTGATCTGCGACGAGCCGGTGGCGGCGCTCGACGTCTCCGTCCAGGCGCAGATCCTCAACCTCCTGAAGGATCTGCAGAAGATTTCGGGCCTCACCTATGTGTTCATCACCCACAATCTCGCGGTGGTGAACCATATCGCCGACCGGATCGCGGTGATGTGCGACGGTTCGCTCGTCGAACTGGCACCGCGCAAGGAGCTCTTCCGCAATCCGCTCCACCCCTACACCCGGCTTCTGATCCAGGCCGTGCCGCACGCCGATCTGTCGCGGCCCCTTGATTTCGACCACCTTCCCGAGATGGGCCTGATCGGCCGTCGCGACTGGCCGGCGCCGTTCACGGTCACACCGGATCAGCCGCTGCCGCCGCTCCTGGAAGCTTCGCCCGAACATTTCGTGCGCGCGGCGAACCTCGATTTCGACCGCGCCGGAAAGGGTCGATGAGCGGTTCAGGCGAACTCCACGAGAGCATCTTCCGCTATGTCTGGCGCCACACGCGCCGGCAGCAGCTTTGGCTCTTCGCCGTGCTTCTGGTCTCGCTGCCCCTCTATTATCTGACGCTCGACCTGCCGAAGCGCATCGTCAACGGACCCATCCAGGGGGAATGGCAGCCGGGCGAAACCCAGACGGTCTTCGACTTCGCGGTTCCCCTGCCGGATTTCCTCGGCGGAGGGAGCTGGCAGGTCTTCGACGGCCTGACGCTCGATCGCCTGGGCGTTCTCGTCGCGCTCTCGCTCACCTTCCTGTTCTTCGTCGTCGTCAACGGCCTCTTCAAATACTATCTCAACGTCTACAAGGGGCGGCTCGGCGAGCGGTTGCTCCGGCGCCTGCGCTATCAGCTCGTCGACCGGGTGCTGCGCTTTCCGACCAACCGATTCAAGCATGTGCGCGGGCCGGAAATCGCCTCGATGATCAAGGACGAGACTGAGCCCGTCGGTGGCTTCGGCGGTTCGGCCTTCGCCGATCCCGCGCTGCTGATGAGCCAGGCGCTGACGGCCCTTGTCTTCATCGTTCTGCAGAATTTCTGGCTCGGCCTCGTGGCCGGCATGGTCGTCGCGGTGCAGATCATCCTGATCCCGCGCATGCGCCGCCGCCTCGTCAAGCTGGCGCGGGCGCGCCAGCTCACCGCCCGGCTCCTTTCGGGGCGCATCGGCGAGGTGGTCGAGAGCATCCCCTCGATCCGCACCAACGATACATCCAACTGGGAGCGCGCGGAGCTGGGCGACCGGCTCGGCAAGATCCTGAAGATCCGCTACGACTTCTTCCAATGGAAGTTCTTCGTGAACTTCCTGAACAATCTGCTCGCCCAGACCACGCCCTTCATCTTCTATCTCGCCGGCGGCTATTTCGTCATCACCGGCCGGCTCGACATCGGCCAACTCGTCGCCGTCATCGCCGCCTACAAGGATCTGCCCTCGCCCCTGAAGGAGCTGATCGCCTGGGACCAGTACCGGGTCGATGTGCAGTCCAAATACGCCCAGATCCGCGAACAGTTCGTCATGCCGGGACTGGTCGCGCCGCAGGTCCAGCGGGTCAGTTTCGATGCCCCGCCCCGCCTCGACGGCGAGATCGCCGTCAACGGCCTCCGCATCTCCGACGAATCCGGCAACGAGCTTCTCCTGCCGACGACCCTGCGGCTGAAGCCCGGCGAGGCGGTTGCGGTGGTGGGCCCGCTCGGGGGTGGCGGCGAGTATCTGGCCGAGGCGCTGGTGCGGCTGGCGGAGCCCTCGGGCGGGCGCATTGCCTTTGCGGGCCGGCCGCTCGACGGGCTCGACGATGCCTTTGCCGGACGCCGTCTCGGCTATTCGGCCGCCGGCCTCTATCTGCCGCAGATGAGCGTGCGGGACGCCCTGACCTACGGGCTGAAGCACGTGCCGATGATCCGCCAGAAGCGCAGCGGGCAGGACGAAGCAACGCGGCTCATGGAGGCGCGACTTGCGGGCAATATCGATCTCGATATTCGCGACGACTGGAACGACTACACGGCCGCCGGCGTCAGCGAACCCGCGAGATTGAACGAGCGGCTTGCCGAGATTCTCTCGATCGTCGAACTGAAATCGGAGATCGCCCGCCTCGGCCTGAGGAGCCGCATGCCGGAGACTGTGGGGGAAGGGACGGTCGAGGAAATCCTTGCCGCGCGCAGACGGTTTCGCCAGCGCCTGATCGAAGGCGGCGACGAGGACTATTTCGAGAGTTTCGACAAGACCCGTTATTCCGACTACGCCACCGTCTTCGAGAACATGGTCTTCGGTATCGCCGATCAGGAGGCCGAAGCCGAACGGCCGCTCGCCGCACGCCCGGGTGTCCAGAAGGTGCTGGCCGCGACAGGTCTCGACGAGAGGCTCTTTACGATGGGCCGGCAGATCGCCGAGACGCTGATCGAGATCTTCGGTGATCTCGCGCCGGACAATCCGCTTCTCGACGAAATCGACCTGATGTCGCCGGAGGAAGTCGAGGTTTACCGCTCGGCGCTCCGCCGGGTCGATGGCGAGGGCAAGATGGATCCGGCGGATCGCCAGGCATTCCAGACTCTGGCTTTCGGCTATGTCGAGCCGCGCGATCGCCTGGGTCTTCTCGATGACGATCTGCGCACGGCGATCGTCGCGGCGCGAACCCATTTCGCCGACGGGCTCGATCCGGATCTCGCCGATGCGGTCTCGCTCCATGACGAGAACGGCGTCAACCGGTCAGCGAGCCTGCAGGACAACATCCTGTTCGGGCGTATCGTCACCCGCTATGCCGAAGCGCCGGCGCGCATCAACACGGTCCTGTCCGAAACGCTGGAGGAGACCGGGCTGTCAGGGCTGGTCTTCGAGCTTGGCCTCGCCTTCGATATCGGATCGGGCGCCAAGCGCCTCTCCTCCGGCCAGCAGCAGAAGTTGACACTCGCCCGGGCCGTGCTGAAGCGTCCCGATCTCCTGGTGCTCAATCGCCCCCTCGCCGCTCTCGATGGCGAGGCGCAGATGCGGATCATCGCGGCAGTTCTGAAGGCACGGCAGACCCTGGGTGTTCCGGAGCAGGTCGTGCTCTGGGTGCTCGGCAATCCCGATCATGCCGCCGCCTTCGACCGAACGATCGAGTTCCGCGAGGGGCGGATGGTCGAGGCGGGCAACGAACCCGCCGAACCTCTGGAACTGGCATGAGGCGGATCGTGGCGACAATTCGACGCTTTGCGCTATTGATGCTTTCCACAAAGCCGTGCCAAGCTTGCTTCACGGTCCGGCGGCAGGGCCAAGTGTGGAGTTTCAGGGTTCTCATGCCCGAAAAGACGAAGAACTGGCGTCGCGGCGCCCTGCGGCGCGCGGCCTACGGAGGTGGCGGACGGTGCTGCTGAAGTCGGAGATCGGCCTGTTGCGCGCCGTGCCGCTGTTCGCCGGTATCGAGCCCCAGCGGCTGAAGCTGATCGCCTATACCGCCGACACCGTGGCGTACCGGGAAGGCCAGATCCTGTGCCGGCAGGGCGAGACGGGCGATGCGGCCTTCGTGATCATGGAGGGCGAGGCGGCCGTCTCGATCGCCACCGAAGGCGGCGATTTCACCGTCGCCAATCTGAAGAATGGCGACGTGGTCGGCGAGATCTCGATCCTGTGCGACGTGCCGCGCACCGCGACCGTCACAGCCACCTCGCAGCTTTCGGCGCTGAGGGTGCGCAAGGAAGCCTTTCTGCAGCTCGTCCGGCAGTTTCCGGAGATCGCTACCGAAGTGATGCGCGGGCTCGCCGAACGCCTGTCCCACACCAATGAGGAGCTGGCGCGGGCCCGCAATCTGGCAGCCGGGCGAGGCGCACCGCAATGAGCCGCTTCGAGCTGACGGTCTGGGGGGCGCGCGGCTCGATCCCCGCCCCGGCCGCGGCCAACACCCGGTTCGGCAGCGACACGAGCTGCGTGGAGCTGCGATGCGGGGAGCGGACGATCCTCCTCGACGCCGGCACCGGCATCGTGCCTTGCGGCCGCAAGCTCTACGAGGAGAAGGTTCATGACTTCGACGTCCTCCTCACCCATTGCCATTTCGACCACATCATGGGGCTGCCCTTCCTGATCCCGCTCTACAAGGATCATGTCAGCACCCGCATCTTCGCCGGCCATTTCTTCGACGCCACCACCTGCCGCAACATGGTCGAGCGCTTCATGCGGCCGCCCTATTTCCCGGTCACGCCGAAACAGTTCGCGGCCAGGATCGACTATCGCGATTTCCGCCCGCCCGAGATGATCGAGCTCGGCGACGGCATTCTGGTCCGCACGTTCCGCCTCAATCACCCCAATGGCGCCGTCGGCTTTCGGGTGGAATATGCCGGCCGCTCGGTCTGTTACATTACCGATACCGAGCACGAGCCGGGTAGGCTCGATCGCGACCTCTGCGATTTCGTCGCCGGCGCCGAGGTGATGATCTACGACAGCACCTATACGGACGACGAATTCGAAAGATACGCCGGCTTCGGGCACTCCACCTGGCAACAGGGCGTTCGCATCTGCGAGGCTGGCAATGTCGCCTCCTTGATCATATCTCACCACGACGTCCTGCGAACGGACGAGTGGCTGGAGGCGCTGGAGACCGAAGCGAAGGCTCGGTTCGCCGGCGCCATGGTGGCGCGTACGGGGCTGACGCTCTCGATTTGAGCGAAAAGCCGCCGCCCGCCGTTCGCGCATTCTTTCGAGCGAGGGCCCGAGCCGATGTCCATGGCGAAACACGTCCGCGAATGGCTCCTGACGGAGGCCATGGGCAAGCCGAGACTCGACGATCTGTTCTACAAGCTTTGCGTCCGACTGACGGGCATCGGCCTGCCGGTCGCACGGGCCCGCCTCAATTGGCCGACGCTACATCCCCTCTTCCGGGCGGAGATGATCTCCTGGCACAGGGGCGAAAGGCGCGCGCGCCTCGATCATTTCCATCACCAGGACGCCAACACCGACGCCTGGCAGAAAAGCCCGCTCCGCTACATGGTGGACGAAGCTCTGCCGATCTTTCGGCGCAGGCTCGCCGGTCCCGAGAAACTGACCGATTTCGCGATTCTGGAGGAACTCGCCGACGAGGGCTATACCGACTATGTCGCCTTCCTGTCGGGCTATGAGCAGCCGGGCCTGTTCCTCAATTCGCGCCACGCCGGGATCATCGTCATCTGGACCTCCGACCGGCCGACCGGCTTCACCGACGAGGACATCGATATTCTGGAGCAGATCCAGCGCAGTCTGGCGCTCGTCTGCAAATCGGTGATCCAGGCGGAAATCACCACCAACATCGTCGAGACCTATCTCGGCCGGCAGGCGGGCCGCAGCGTGCTCGAAGGCAATATCCGGCTCGGCGACGGGGCAAAGACCCGCGCGCTCGTCTGGTATTCCGACCTGCGCGATTCCACCCATCTGACCGGCTCTCTGTCGAGCGACGACTATCTTGCGCTTCTGAACGACTATTTCGAATGCGCCGCGCGGCCGGCGATCCGCGTCGGCGGCGAGGTACTTGCCTTCATCGGTGATGCGGTTCTCGTGATCTTTCCGCTGGAGGAGAAGCCGGAGGGCGAATGCCTGACGGCCTGCGTCCTCGATGCGGTCGCCGAATCCTTCCGCATGCGCGATCAGGTCAATGCCAGACGGCGCGAGGCGGGCCTCGACACGATCAATTTCGGCATCGGTCTCAATGTCGGCGAAGTGGTGTTCGGCAATATCGGCGTTCCCGAGCGCCTCGCCTTCACCGTCATCGGGCCGACAGTCACCGAGGTGGCGCGGATCGAGAAGCTGACCAAGACGCTGGACACCAATGTCCTCGCCACCGACCACGTCGCCCGGCTGATGCCGGGCCGCTGGGCCTCCGTCGGCGCCCACCGCCTCGACGGCGTCGAGGAGCCGAAGGAACTCTTCACCCCCCTCGACGCCGGCGACGCCGCGCTGAAGACGGCGGCGGAGTAGGCAGCCTGCGGCTCGCGGTGGCCGGAACAACGCCCGAGACTTGCCGCTTCCGCCTCTTCCCTCATCCTGAGCCTGTCGAAGGACGGGGGAAGAGGCAACGCCGACGCCAAGCGCCCTTCGACAGGCTCAGGATGAGGGGCTACTCGATGCCCGCGCTACAGCCCTTGTTTTCGCGTCGGATCATCAGAAAGCCGGCTGCGCTTTTCGGTCCGATGCCTTAATCGACCGGTTTCACCGCCCTAATGGCATATCGGTGTTGCACTTGGCGGACGAGGCCTCTCGTGAGCGACATGTGCCGAGCCTGGGCGCGGTGGATCGCCCCGAGACGCCGGTCGATCGCGATATCGCAAAAGCCGGCCTGTTCGACCATCGCGGCGACCTTCTCGGCGCGGGCGCCCTCGCGGAACGGGAGACGCGCCAGGATGCTGCGATGGCGTTCGGCGAGATCGCCGGAAAGTGCCGTGCCGTTGCCGCCTCTCCCGCGCCGCGCCAACAGGCTTTCGAGCCTGACGATCAGTCGCTCGATCCGCCCCTGATTCACGAAGTCGCCGTCGATCACGATCAGCGTCCCGCCGGGCTTCAGAACCCTCAGCCACTCGGCGAAGGCCGCGGCCGGATCGACCAGCGTCCAGACCAGATGCCGGGTCACGATCACGTCGAAACTCGCATCCTCCTCCATGATGCGTTCCGCATCCCCCAGCCGAAAGGCGATACGGCTCTTGCGCACCGCCGATTTCGCCTTCGCCCTCTCCAGCATCGTCTCTGACCAGTCGAGGCCGGTCACCCGAAAGCCGAGTTCATCGAGCAGATGCGACACGACGCCGGTTCCCGATGCGAGGTCCAGGGCACTGCGACCTTCTGCAGGGCCGAGATGTCGCGCGAACAGCCCATGCCAGGCCATGCGCTCGCTTTCAGAAAAGATTCCGTGTCCCGGAGACTCGTCGAAGGTCGCCGCGCGCTCCGACCAGTACTCCCGGATCTCGTCGCGCAACGTGTAGTTCGCCCCGACCATGTTCATGCCCCTCGTCGCCTTCCATGCCTTTGAAAGCTTCTAAAAGATAAATATTGACTGAAAGCATCAAGAATTCCAAGTAGGCCTATCAGCCATCCGAAAGGAATTCGACCATGTATGCCTTCTGCCGCTTGGCCGCGATTTCCACCGTCGCGCTCGTCTTCGGTGTTCATTCCGCAGCAGCGGAGACCACGACGGTCACCGATGTCACGGGTCGGCAGGTGGAGGTCGAGACGCCGGTGGAGCGGGTGATTCTCGGCGAAGGCCGGCAGATCTATTTCGTCGGCGCACTCGACCGTGAAGCTCCGTTCGAGCGGGTCGTCGGCTGGCGGGACGACCTGACCAAGGCGGATCCGGAAAGCTACAGGGCCTATCTCGAGAAGTACCCCGAAATCGCCGATCTGCCGACCTTCGGCGGCATGAAGGACGGCACCTTCGACGTGGAGCAGGCGGTGGCGCTCGATCCCGACGTCATCATCATGAATGTCGACGCCAAGACCGCGACGGAAGAATCCGGCTACATCGAGACGCTGGAGAAGGTCGGCATTCCCCTTGTCTATGTCGATTTCCGCGAAGAGCCGATGGTCAACACCGAGCCTTCCATGCGCCTTCTCGGCAAGCTGTTCGGCAAGGAGGAGATCGCCGAGGAGTTCATCGCCTTCCGCAAAGAGAGCATCGCGAAGGTGACGGACGTGATCGAGCGCGAGAAGCCCGAGCGTCCCCTCGTCTTCATGGAGCGTGCCGGCGGCTATTCGGACGATTGCTGCATGTCATTTGGCGACGAGAACTACGGCAAGATGGTCGAACTCGCCGGGGGCAGCAACATGGCCAAGGACATCATTCCCGGCACCTTCGGCACTGTGAACCCCGAACAGATCATCGCCTCCGACCCCGACCAGGTGATCATCACCGGCGGCAATTGGGAAGGCTATGTGCCCGGCGGCAACTGGGTTGGCGTCGGCTACGGCGCCGACGTTTCGGTGGCGCGCGAAAAGCTCGAAGCGCTGACCAGGCGCCCGGCCTTCACCGGTATCAAGGCGGTGGAGAACGACAAGGTGCATGCGATCTGGCACCAGTTCTACAACAACCCCTACCAGTTCGTCGCGGTCCAGCAGATCGCCAAATGGCTGCATCCGGATCTCTTCGCCGATCTCGATCCCGAAGCGACCTTCAAGGAGCTGCACGAGCGCTTCCTGCCGCTCGACTACAAGCCGGGTTACTTCGTCTCGCTGTCGAACGAGGAATGAGCATTCTCACTTCACCAGCCACGATTCACGTGGGGCGGGAACACTATCGTGTTCTCGCCCTTCGCCGCATTGCACTCTTGCTGCTTCTAGCCGCGGCGCTCTTCGCCAGCGTCTGTGTCGACATGGCGCTCGGGCCGGCGAACTACACGATCGGGGAAGTGCTCTCGGCCCTGTTCCAGGCGGACCAGGTCAGCGACCAGCTCAGAGTCGTCGTCTGGGACATCCGCATGCCGATCGCGTTGATGGCCGTGACGGTCGGGGCCTCGCTCTCGGTCGCCGGCGCGCAGATGCAGACGATCCTCGCCAATCCGCTGGCCAGCCCCTTTACCCTGGGCATTTCGGCCGCCGCCTCCTTCGGCGCGGCGCTGGCGCTCGTCGCCGGCATGGCGATCCTGCCGATCGCCGTGAACTACATGGTGCCGATCAATGCCTTCGCGATGGCGATGGCGGCGGCGCTGTTCATCCATTTCGCCTCGACCCTGCGGGGGGTGACGGTCGAGACCATCGTGCTTCTCGGCATCGCGCTCGTCTTCACCTTCAACGCGCTCCTCGCGCTCCTCCAGTATCTCGCCTCCGAACAGGCCCTCGCCGCCGTCGTCTTCTGGACGATGGGAAGCCTCACCAAGGCCACCTGGCCGAAGGTCTGGATCACCGCTGCGGTCCTGGTCGCCACCATCCCGCTGTTCGCGCGCCAGGCCTGGGCGCTGACGGCGCTCAGGCTCGGCGAGGACAAGGCCGCGAGCTTCGGCGTCAATGTGCGCAGTCTTCGCCTCAGGACCATGCTGACCGTCAGCCTGCTCGCCGCGATCCCTGTCTCCTTCGTCGGCACGATCGGCTTCGTCGGGCTGGTCGGCCCGCACATGGCGCGCATGCTGGTCGGCGAGGATCAGCGCTTCTTCCTGCCCGCCTCTGTGCTGTGCGGCGCGCTGCTTCTCTCCGTCACATCGGTGGTCTCGAAGACGATCCTGCCCGGGGCGATCCTGCCCATCGGCGTCATCACCGCGCTCGTCGGCGTTCCGTTTTTCTTCGTCCTGATCTTCGGCAGCCGGAGGCGCGCATGGTAGCCCTCGCACTCCAAGACGTCGGCGCCGCCTATGGCAAACGGCCGATCGTTTCCGGCATCACCACCGAACTTCTGCAAGGCGGATCGCTCACCGCGTTGATCGGGCCGAACGCCGCCGGCAAGTCGACGCTGTTCAAGCGCATTGCCGGGCTGCTGTCGGGGCCGGGCACCGTGCATCTGACCAATGCCACGAGCGGCAAGGACGCGATCCGCTACATGCCGCAGGACACCGGCGGCAACGCGGTGCTGACCGTCTATGAATCGGTGCTTCTCGCCGCCAAGCAGGGCTCGGGCTGGCGGGTCAGCGATCAGGAGCTCGCCGGGATCGACGAGATCCTCGCCGCCCTCGACATCAAGGCACTGGCCTTTCGCGAACTCGGCGAACTCTCCGGCGGCCAACGCCAGCTCGTCGCCATCGCCCAGGCGCTCGTCCGCAAGCCGGAAGTTCTCCTGATGGACGAGCCGACTTCGGCGCTCGATCTCTATCGCCAGATCGAAGTGCTGGCCTTCATGCAGCGCCGCGCGCGATCCGCAGGCATGGCCGTCCTCATCGCCCTCCACGACCTCAACCATGCCCTGCGCTATTGCGACCACACCATCGTCGTCGCCGACGGCCGCATGCAGGCGAGCGGCCCCACCGCCGAGGTGATCACCCCGCAAATGCTGCGCGAGATTTACCGGGTGGAGGCGCGGGTGGAGAGGTGTTCGCGGGGGAGGCCGGTGCTGATCGTGGATAGCACGGCGGCTTGAGGAGACGGTGCTAACTGGGAAATTTTTGCGTTTGAAGGGCAAGGCAGCTGGCACATGACGTAATGCTCGCCAGTGGCGCCTAGGACTGTCGAAGTTGCGGCAACATACCCTTCAAGGGAAGATGTTACATATTTCCTTGCTATGAGTAATGAGATATGTAACATGGATCCTGCATCGAGCCATGGAGGATCACATGATGCCTGTCATACGTATCAATGACGCCGCGTTCGCTAACCTAAAGTCAATCTCGACCTGGTGGGGCACCAAGACGCCCGCTGAGACGCTGGATCGCGTAATCCGCGAAACCATGGAGCAACTGGGCTTGGAGCAGGACGACGAAGGGGACGAAGCGGTGGTGACCACCGGGAACGTTATGCACTTCGAGAGCACGCCCGGCCTTTCCTTCACCAAGCCGCTGAAGGTCACAATCAACGGCAAGAACCTGCAGAGCCCTCGCTGGTCCTCAATCCTGCTGACGACCATCGCGGCTGTGAAGAACAAGACCGGCCTTGAGGGCGACAAGCTGGTCCGTGAACTCGGGGTCCCGGCAAAGGCAGAGCGTTACGAGCACGACGGCTTCAAGTACCACCAGGACCTGGGCATCTCGGTGCAGGGGCAGTCCGCGTCGGACGTGTGGAAGGAAGTCTCGCGCCTCGCGCAACACCACCGCATCCCTGTCTCGGTGGAGTTCTGGTGGCGGCAGAATCCGAAGGCGCAGTTCCCGGGGAAGACCGGATCGCTCAGGGCGGGCTCCTAAGTTGCGATGACCGCTTTGGGCCTAGGAACTGACATCAACGGCGCGAAGTGCCAAGAGCGGCAAGGGCAAACAGGGTGTTGCGGATCATCATTCGTTTCCTTCTGGGTTGCGGCAGTTCCTTGCGACCGCCAATGTCCAGAAGCTACCGAACCGCCCCTCCCCTCTCGGTGATGCGCGACACAGCCGAAACGCACGCCCTCGGGATGGGAATGATCAATGCCGTTTCACCCCTCAGGCCCCACCGTCTCCTTTCCTCTCAAAGCGTCAGCGGCAGAACGAACGGCGTGCCGGCAAAGGCATTCTCTCCCCGCCCGATGGCCTTGATCGCCGTGACCATGCGGCCGCCGCGCTCAAGTCTTTCATCGGCAAGGGCAACCAGCATCGGGTTGGGGGTCGCGGACGGTGAGCGCCTGCGCAGCTCTTTCGCGAGCGCTTCCTCGTCGAGCTCGGGATTGATAGCGAGTGCGAGGATATAGGCGGCGGCGGTGGAGCGGCTGATGCCGGCCCAGCAATGGACGGCGAGCGGCGCGTCGCGGCTCCAGCGCCGGCCGAAATCGAGAAGCTGGTCCAGATGGTCGACGGAAGGGGCGGTGTAGCCCTCCATCGGCGCGGCGATGTCGTTCACGCCGATGAAGAGATGGCGCGTCGCCTCGATCGTCGCCGGCCGCGGAACCGGCGTGTCGGCGTTGATCAGGGTAAGGAGATCGAGAGCGCCGTGGCTGGCAACGGTCTCGGGCATGTCCGCGAGGGAGGAGACGACGAGATAGGTCATGGGCCGATGCTACCATCCGTTGGCTGCGCGATCATCTCCTTCTCGCCGCCGGTCAGCCGAGCGTCGAGGGCTTCGAAGCGCTCTAGGAAGCGCTCTTCCATCTCCCGCGCCGGCCGCGGGTCGAACCAGGCGAGGTCGCACCCGGTCTGGCCCGGTTCGCCAAAGAATTTCGCCGCCTCGCCTGCCGCGAAACCGGCAAGCCGCGTCGCCTCGTGATAGGCCGAGAGACGGTCGGCGGCCTTGATCGCCTTTTCGATCCGCTGCGGCAGTTCGCCGGGCAGGCCGAAGCGCAGATGCACCGCCGCCTGCAGGCGCTTTTCCACGGCCTTGTAATCGCTGCCGAGCACGGTCTTGAAGGGCGAGATCATGTCCCCGATCACATATTCCGGCGCATCGTGAAGCAGCGCCGCCAACCGCCAGCGCGGGTCCGGCTCCCTTTCCGCAACGATTTCTTCGACGATCAGCGAATGCTGGGCGACGGAAAAGGCGAAATCGCCCCGCGTCTGGCCGTTCCAGCGGGCGACGCGGGCGAGGCCATGGGCGATGTCGGTGATCTCCACATCGAGGGGCGAGGGGTCGATCAGATCGAGCCGCCGGCCCGACAGCATGCGCTGCCAGACGCGCGGCGGCGCCTTCGCGGCGGCTTTCCTGGCCGGCTGCCTCATGCCGCGTCGCCGGCCTCTCCGGTGTCGTCGCCCTGGCGTTCGGGGATCACGTAGCCGGCAAAGGCGGGGATTTCGAGCGCCACGGGCACGCCGTCGACGGTGAGCGCCGCGTCCTTCGCGGCGGCATTCGCCAGCCGGTCGATCCGCACCAAGGCCAGACCGTTTTCGTCCGCGATCGACAGGATTTGTCCGACGCTCTTTTCGCCGGCCATGATGTCGGCATTGGCCATCAGCGGGGTCGCGGCGGAAACGAGCATCAGCCGCCGCCGCGCCGTGCCGCGATGCTGCATGCGCGACACCACCTCCTGACCGACGAAACAGCCCTTCTTGAAGGAGACCGCGCCGTTGAAGTCCATCAGGACATCGTGAGGGAACACGTCCGAGGCTGCGTAGTCGGCGCCGATCTCGGCGACGCCCTGGGCAATGCGCAGCGCCCGAAACTCTTCCGCATCCACCTCTTCCAGCCCGGCCGGTGCCGCGCCATAGGCTCGGGTGACGTCTTCATCGGGAAAGCGACTGTCGACTAAACCGGTCGCCCCCTCGCCCCAGACGGCGAAGACCTTATCCTCGCTCTCGGCGATCTCGATCTTGCGGCGCAGGCGATAGAGCGTGAGGCGCTTCTTGAAATCGGCCCGCATCGCGGCCGGGCAGTCGATCCGCACGCCGCCCTCGATGCGGCTCATGAGGAATTCGAACATCACCTTGCCCTGGGGCGTCAAAAGCGCCGCCGGGCGGACGGAATCGGCGCTCATCGGCGCCATGTCGGCGGTGACGAGGCCTTGCAGAAATTCTTCCGTTTCTTCTCCCGTGAGGGTCAGAACGGCGCGATCGGAGAGGGGTGCAAAGGGCATGGCGCGGCTCTTGGTCGAAGGGGTGTCGATTCGAGGCAGGCTTGAGGTCGCCCGAAGGTTTACGTAAGCCGGAGCCACCACACCGACAAGCGGACAGGAAACGATGCCCCAGACTTTCGACACGGTTCTGAAGAACGGCACGCTGGTCAATCAGGACGGCATCGGCCCGCGCGACGTCGGCATCAAGGAGGGCCGGATCGCCGCCATCGGCGATCTGTCGTCCGCCAGCGCAGGCGAGACGATCGACTGCACCGGCCTCACCATCCTGCCCGGCGTGATCGATAGCCAGGTGCACTTTCGCGAGCCCGGCGCCGAGCACAAGGAAGATCTGGAATCGGGCTCGCGCGCCGCGGTTCTGGGGGGCGTCACCTGTGTCTTCGAAATGCCGAACACCAACCCGCTCACCATCACCGAGGCGGCGCTGGCCGACAAGGTGAAGCGCGGGCGGAACCGCATGCATTGCGATTTCGCCTTCTGGGTGGGCGGCACGCGCGAGAACGCCGCCGATGTCGCCGAACTGGAACGCCTGCCCGGTGCGGCCGGCATCAAGGTGTTCATGGGCTCCTCCACCGGCTCCCTGCTGGTCGAAGACGATCAGGGCGTCACCGAGATCCTGAAGCGCACCCGCCGCCGCGCCGCCTTCCATTCCGAGGACGAATACCGTCTGCGCGAGCGTCTTTCGGAGAGATTGGAAAACGACCCCTCCTCCCACCCGGTCTGGCGCGACGAGATCGCCGCGCTCACCTGCACCGAGCGTCTCGTGCGGATCGCCGAGGAAACCGGCGCGCGCATCCATGTGCTGCACATCTCGACGGCCGAAGAGATCGAGTTCCTCGCCCATCACAAGCGCAATGCCACCTGCGAGGCGACGCCGCATCATCTGACGATGACCGCCGACGACTATGCGACGCTCGGCACCAGGCTGCAGATGAACCCGCCGGTGCGCGAAGGCCGCCACCGCGACGGCATCTGGCGCGGGATCGCCGAGGGCGTCGTCGACGTGCTGGGCTCCGACCACGCGCCGCATACGCTCGAGGAAAAGGCGCAAGCCTATCCGAAGTCGCCATCAGGCATGACCGGGGTGCAGACGCTGGTGCCGATCATGCTCGACCATGTGGCGAATGGCCGGCTGTCGCTTGCCCGCTTCGTCGATCTCACCTCGGCCGGCCCGCAGCGCATCTTCGGCCTGTCGCGAAAAGGCCGTATCGCACTCGGCTACGATGCGGATTTCACGGTCGTCGATCTGAAGCGCGAGACCGTGATCGAGAACGCCTGGATCGGCTCGAAGTCGCAATGGACGCCCTATGACGGCAAGCGCGTCACCGGCTGGCCGGTCGGCACCTTCGTGCGGGGGACCAGGGTGATGTGGGAAAGCGAGATCGTGACGCCCTCGACCGGGGCACCAGCCGAATTCGTCGAGACGCTGGCGCCGATCAGCGGCTGAGGGCGGGCGGCTTCGCCGGATTGGCGAAACCCGCTCCTGCCACCCACATCAGGGCCATAGCGATTTTGACCCTCTTCTTCGTTCCCCGATCAGGAGCGCGCCCATGACTGACGCCCCGGAACAACAATCCGAAGCTCCCCGCGAGCTCTCAGCCGCCGCCAAGCGCGCGCTCGCCGAAGCCGAGGAACGCCGCCGTGCCGAAGCCAAGCGCGAAGCCGCGGAACGCCCTGCCGAAGTGAACGGCCGCGACGGCCCCGAACCCACCCGCTTCGGCGATTGGGAGAAGAACGGCATCATCTCCGATTTTTGACGGCTGAAGAGCGCCCAAGCAGCGCGACAAGCCTTTCTCCCCCCTTGCGGGGGAGATGGGTGGCAACCCAGAGGGGGGTGCGGCGCCGGCGTTTGAGGGTTTGCGCGAGGATACCCCCCTCTGCCTGCCGGCATCTCCCCCACAAGGGGGGAGAAAGGAGCGTCCCGGCCGGCCCCATACCCCTCAAGCCGTCGCAGGAGCGTGAGCGGCGTGATGCGCCTCGTCGTGATGTTCGTGATCGTCATGTTCATGCTCGTGCGGATCGAGCGTGCAACGGTCGGGCGTGCCTTCGAAATCGATCTCGATGGTAGAGTGGCCGATGCCGAAATCCGCCGCGAGGCGCTGCTTGACCTGTGAAACAACCCCTCTCGCATTGGCTTCGTCGGCGATCTGCACCTCCATGGTCGCCAGGGGCTGGCCGGAGGTGATCGACCAGACATGGAGATGGTTGACCGCCGTCACGCCCGGCACCTTTCGGCATAGATCGGCGCGGATCTCGTCGAGCACGAGGCCGCTCGGCGTGCCTTCCATGAGGATGTTGAGCGAGTTCTTGAGGAGGGCCCAGGCGCTTCTGAGGATCAGCGCCGACAGGAGCAGCGAGAGGATCGGATCGACCGGCGTGAAGTCCGTGAAATAGATGATGATCGCGGCGAGAATGGCGGCGACGGAGCCCAGCAGATCGCCGAGGACGTGGAGCATCGCGCCCTTGATGTTCACATGCTCCTGGTCGCCCTGGCGCAGCATGAAGAAGACGCCGATATTCACCAGAAGGCCGAGGACGGCGATGATCAACATCGGCCCGGCGAGCACCGGCCCCGGCTCGATCAGGCGCATCACCGCCTCATAGGCGATCCAGAGGATGAGCAGGATCAGCGCCAGGGCGTTGACGAAACCCGCCAGGATTTCGAAGCGCATGTAGCCGAAGGTGCGCTTGCTGTCGGCCCCCCGGCGGCCGAAGCGGAACCCCGCCCAGGCCAGCGCCAACGCGGCAGCGTCGGTCAGCATGTGCCCTGCGTCGGCGATCAGCGCCAGCGAGCCGGAGACGAGACCGCCGACGACTTCGGCGATCATGAAGCCGAAGGTGAGGAGAAAGCCGAAGAAGACCGCCCGCTCGTTGTTTCGCGAAACGGTCGGCGCATGATGATGGTGACCATCGTCATGATCGTGGTGATGCCCATGCGCGTGGTTTGATGGTTGCGAGGCCGTGGACGCCATTCCACACTCTTCTCTATCTTCTTCGATGCGTATACCCGCATCCTTCGTTTCAGGCCCGCCCGGGGGGTTGGAACCCGATATGGTCGAGGAACGATGCACCGTCGACCGGAATGGCCGTCATTCGTCCCGCCCAGCTGCAGGATTGGCCGAATACGACGGCCTTCGGACAGAAGCCCTAGATCCTGGGCTCTGCATAGTCGAGGTCCTCAGGATCGGACTTTCAGCAACGATACCGGTCCAAGGGCCGGAGTCCGGGCCCGGTCGACTGGACGCGCCCCAATACTTGACTCATTTTATCATGAAAAATAGAAACCGCTTCACCGAGGCGCGACGGGCTTCGGCCTCATCCTTTCCCGCCCTTCGTCGATCAAGGGTCCGGCAGCTGTCCCATGCCGGCCGCGCAGAGTGTTTCCATGAGCAATCAGACGCAAGCCATCGGCAAGACGACCGGCGCATTGCCGGATGGGCTCGTCCCCGGCCTCGCCCAAACCATCGCCGAGCATGGCTATCCCGTGGCCCAAGAGACCGCTGGTCTGGTCGTCTCCGCCCCCGAAGGCCGTCTCGAAGCACGGCTCGACGAGGACGGGCTGACCGTCACGATCGGGGCCGCCGGGTCGGCCGAACTCCACATGATCCGCGAAGCCTTCCTGCATGTCCTCGACGATGCCGCTCCCGGCGTCTCGGGCCGAATGCGATGGGAGGGCGACGTTGCGAAGACCACCTATCCGCCGAACTTTCGCAAGGCCCGGTTCGTCGCGGCCGAACCTGTCTCCCGCAATTTCCTGCGGGTCACGCTCGAAGCCGATAAGGTCGAGGATTTTCGCGAGGGGGGCATGCATTTCCGGCTTGCCCTTCCTCCTCAAGGCCGCGAGCCGATCTGGCCGCGTCTCGACGAGGCCGGCCGGACCCAATGGCCCAAGGGCGACGACGCGCTGCACAACCCCGCCTACACCTTCGTCGCCATCGAGCCGGATGAGCGTCGGTTCAGCTTCGATCTGTTCGTCCACGAAGGCGGCCTTGCGACGCGCTGGGCCCAGACAGCCCAGGTCGGAGACGTGATCGGAATCATGGGGCCCGGGGGCGGCAAACCGCCGGAGAGCGATTTCCTGCTGATCGCCGGCGACGAGACGGCATTGCCGGCGATCCGGCGCATCCTCGAATTGTCACCAGCCGACCGGCGCGGCCATGTCTTCCTCGAGATCGGCGATCCGGGCGACCAGATGCCGCTGGCCGCACCTTCTGGAATGAATGTGGAATGGTTGCAGCGAGGCGAAGGATCGGGGCTCTGGGATCGGCTCTCAGCCGTCGACCTGCCGCCGGCTGGATCGAGCCGCTTCGTCTGGATCGCGGCCGAGCGGGCGCTCGCGACGAAGGCGCGGCGGCATTTCCGCGACCATCTCCGCCTGACCGCGCGCGAATCCTACATCTCGGCATACTGGACGGCGTAACGGGGAGAGTGGCCCCGCGGCCCTCACCTTGCCGGCAAGACGTTCTTCGCGCATATAAAATTGACATTCATGGTCATGTTTTCATAAAGGAGGCGATGACCATAGCCACTTCACCGGTCGCAGGCGCCTTGCGCGCCCGCCGGGACGCGGACGAGATCGGCCTTTCATGACACTTTCTTCCGCCCACCAGACCCGCTTCGGGCCTCTCCTGCTGGCCTTTGCACTTTCCTGGGGCGCCCTGACCAGCGGCGCCGCGATGGCGCAGACCGGAACGCCCGAGCCCGAAACGTCGGCGACAGAGGCCGCCGGCCCCGAGACCGCGGCCCCGGATTCCTCTGCAGGCGAAACCAGCGAGCGGGTGCGCCCAGCGCAAGCGGCCTCCGGGGCTTCCGACAACTCCGATCAGGAGACGGTCACGCCCGCCGGCGCCGAGCCGGCGCCCGCCGGTACGGCGGCGTCTCCTGGCGAAACGCCATCTGCCGAAGGCGGCACGGCGAGCGAGGGCACCGCAGACGCGGCTGCCGGCAGCGCCGTCGGCTCGGCTTCGGAAAACCCGTCCGACGCAGCATCGGCGGGTGCTGGCGCGGCAGGGTCGGGTTCGGCCGAAGGCACCGCATCCGAGGCGGAGGAGTCCCCCGTGCCGGGAACCGCGAACCCGGACCCGGTCACGGGCGATGACCGGGACGTGCGGCTGCCCCACGATCTTTCGCCGATGGGCATGTTCATGGCCGCCGACTGGGTGGTGAAGAGCGTGATGATCGGGCTGGCGCTCGCCTCCCTGGTCACCTGGACGATCCTTCTGGTGAAGGGCTTGGAGGTGATGCTGGCCAAATGGCGCGCGCGCTCCGGCGTGAAGCGCCTCGCCGAAGCGGGATCGCTATCGGAGGCGATCGGCAGCGAACGTCAGGCCAAACGCTGGCGCGGCCCGGTCGCGGCGCTGGCGAAATCCGCCGAATACGAGCACACCCGTTCGGGCGCCCTGTCGGCCAACGGGGTCAAGGAGCGGGTGGCGATGGGGCTTGCCCGTATCGAGGCCCATGCCGGTCGTTCGATCGCGCGAGGTACGGGCTTCCTCGCCACGATCGGCTCGACCGCCCCCTTCGTCGGTCTGTTCGGCACCGTCTGGGGAATCATGAACTCCTTCATCGGCATCTCGGAGGCGAACACCACCAATCTCGCCGTGGTCGCGCCGGGCATCGCCGAAGCGCTGCTCGCCACCGCGATCGGCCTCGTCGCCGCGATCCCGGCCGTGATCATCTACAACGTCTTCGCCCGGTCGATCGCCGGCTACAAGGCGGTATTGTCGGACGCCTCGGCTCTGGTCATGCAGCATCTGTCCCGCGACCTGGAGCGCGAGCGGCTTCATCGCGATCGCAACGTCCCCCTGGCGCAAGCGGCGGAGTAGCGGAAAAATGGGCGTCAATCTGAACAGCGGCGACGACGACGCGACCGGCGAGCTCTCGGAAATCAACGTCACGCCCTTCATCGACGTGATGCTGGTGCTTCTGATCATCTTCATGGTGGCGGCGCCGCTTTCCACGGTCGACGTGCCGGTCGACCTGCCGACCTCCAATGCCGAACCGCAGGAACGGCCGGACGAGCCGGTCTATCTGACCGTCCAGGAGGATCTGTCCCTGACGCTGGGCGAGGACCCGGTCGCCCGCGAGGCGCTCGCCAGCCGGCTCGACGGGCTGACGGAAGCCGATCACGAGGAACGCATCTTCCTGCGCGCCGACGGCGCCGTTCCCTATTCCGACATCATGGATGTGATGAACCTCCTGCGCCGCTCGGGCTATCTGAAGATCGCGCTGGTGGGGCTCGAAGACCCGGCCCAGGCGCAGCAGTCCGCCGCCGAAGCGGCTTCGGCGCCGGGCTCCACGGCTGGCGAGTAACGGACATGGCGTCGCGACCCCCAAGCGGCTTCGACATACACGGCGGCTCATCCCGGTTCGCCGGCGGTCACCGCTGGCTCGTGGCGGGTCTGGTCGTGCTTCTCGCCCATGGCACGGCGGCCTATGCGATCATGTCCCAGAGTCCTGACAGCCCGCCCCAGGGTGCCCCGGCGGCCCCGATCCTGATCGATCTCGCCCCGCCGGCGGCCTCCGAGCAAGTGGCAGCGCTGGATCAGGCCGCACCGGCCCCGGAGCCGATCGACACGCCGGAACCGGCCGTCGACGAGGCGCCACCGCCCCCCGACGAACCCGAGCCGGAACCAACGCCGGAGCCCGAGCCGGAACCGGTGGCCGAGCCGCAGCCCGAGACGCCGCCGGAGCCTGTCACGGAGCCGGAGCCTGTCCCCGAACCGGTCGCCGAGCCCGAACCTGAGCCCATCGCCGAACCGGAACCTGCCCCGCAACCACAGGAGAGCGTCGCTCCCCCGCCCGACGAGGTGCCGCTGCCCGTCGCCGCTCCGGAACCGCCGGAAGCGACCGCCGTCGCCAATGTGCCGATCCCGACGGCGCGGCCGGATCCGCCCCCGCCGGTGCGGGAGGTCAAGCGCGAGCCGCGGAAGAAGCAGACGGCGCAGCCTGCCCCGAAGCGGAAGAAGGCCACCGCCCAGAAACGGCAGACCCGCAAGAAGGAGGCCGCGCGCCAGCAGCGTCGCTCTCCGGCTCCCTCGGCGGCCTCGCAGGGTCAGCGCCAGCGCAAGGCCTCGCAAGGAGCGCAGGTGTCACGCGCGGCCATAGCCTCCTGGCAGTCGCGGGTGCAGGCGCGGCTCAACCGCTACAAGCGCACGCCCGCGGGCGGCGGTCGCGGCACGGTGCGCGTGGCCTTCACCATGGATGGAAACGGCCGTGTCCTCGGCGCCCGTGTCACCGGCTCGAGCGGGAGTCGGGCGCTGGATTCTGCAGCGGTCTCGCTGGTCAGACGGGCGAGTCCGTTCCCGGCGCCCCCGAACCGCCGCCGCGTTTCGCTCACGGTTCCGGTCCGCTTCCGCTGAGTTCGCCAAGGGAATGCCATCGCGGCTTTCCGTGCAAAAGCCTGAGGCCGAGCCGGCCCCGCGCACGCTGCGGTTCCGGCCCGGCCCCTGCTCAGGCGCCGCGGATCTCTCTTGTGATCAGTGACTGATCATCCACGGCCGCTTTCCGGCGAAGGATTTGGCCGCCAGCGGTGCGGCGGTCGTCGCCGCTTTCGGCCGGGCCGGTCCGCAGCAACTGCACCCGGCGCCATGCCCCTTCGAGGCGAGTTTTGGCGCGTTGGCGCTTTGCTCGTTGGTGGCGAAGGCCGAGCGCTTGGCCCCGTCCATGATCGACAGGCGCGGCGCCGTCAGGATGACCCGCCGGGCGCTTTCCCCGCAGGCGGGGCAATCGCAGGGCTCGGAAGCCTGCGCCATGGGGCGCAGGCTGGTGAAGGGCCCGCAATCGTCGCAGGCATAGTCGTAGAAGGGCATCGATCGCCTCACAGATCCTTGGCGAGCGGCACGTCGATGGAGCCGTCGAGGAACTTGGTCGGCCCATCCGATCCGGGCATGACATCGAACTCGAAGATGTCGGTCGGCAGCCAGAGCGTCGCGCAGGCGTTCGGAATGTCGACCACGCCGGAGATATGCCCCTGCACCG
This sequence comes from Jiella marina, assembly GCF_024359545.1. Lineage (GTDB taxonomy): Bacteria > Pseudomonadota > Alphaproteobacteria > Rhizobiales > Rhizobiaceae > Jiella. The sequence continues at coordinate 354,891 of NZ_JAKQZG010000002.1, read as the reverse complement.
GCGCGGTGCCGAGGATCGCATAGGCCTGGGCGCCGGAGAAGCCGAACTTCTTCAGATATTCGATGGCGTTGAGGCAGGCCTGGCGATAGGCGATGTGGACGTCGAGATAATGCTGCTTGCCGGCCTCGTCGACGGAAATGCCTTCGAAGATCAGGTAGTCGTCATATTTCGGCGCGATCGGCGAAGGGCGGAAGATCGGGTTCTTGATCCCGTATTTCGCCATGCCGTCCTTGATCAGCGTGACTTTCAGATGCAGCCAGCCGGCCATCTCGATCGCGCCGCAAAAGGTGATCTCGCCGTCGCCCTGGGAGAAGTGCAGATCGCCCATGGAGAGCCCGGCGCCGTCGACGTAGACCGGGAAATAGATCTTCGAGCCGCGCGACAGGTCCTTGATGTCGCAATTGCCGCCATGTTCGCGCGGCGGCACGGTGCGCGCGCCTTCGGCCGCCGCCTTGTCGCGGGCCTCGCCCTTCATCTTGCCCATGTGGGCGGACTGGGTGGTGGGCAGGGCCGCAAGCTGCGGAACGCGCTCGGGATCGGTGTCGAACAGCGCCTTTTCGCGGGTGTTCCACATGTCCAGCATGTCGCGGCTCGGCAGGCAGCCGATGAGGCCCGGATGGATCAGGCCCGCATAGCGCACGCCCGGCACGTGACGGGACTTGGTGAACATGCCCTCGATGTCCCAGATTGACTTCTGGGCCTCGGGGAAATGCTCGGTCAGGAAGCCGCCGCCATTCTGCTTGGAGAAGAAGCCGTTGAAGCCCCAGAGGCTGTCGTCCTTGGCGCCGATGTCGAGAATGTCGACCACCAGGAGATCGCCGGGTTCCGCGCCCTTCACGCCGATCGGGCCAGAGAGATAGTGGACCTGCTCCAGCTCCACGTCGCGGACGTCCTCGGCCGAATCGTCGTTCTTGATCTGGCCGCCGGTCCAGTCATAGGTCTCGATCTTGAAGTCGTCGCCCGGTTCCACCCAGCAGGCCATCGGAATGTCCGGATGCCAGCGATTGTGGACCATCTCGTTGTCGTGGGGCGAGGTCTTGAGGTCGACCTTGATCAATGTGTCGGTCATGCCGTTTCACTCCTTTGGCGGCTTTTGGGAACGAAGCTGTCGATCGAAGGGCCCGCGAGAACGGGAGCCGGTCAGACCGACAGGTATTTGGCGACCTTCGCCTCATCGACTTCGGCGATCGGCTCGTCATGGACGAGTTCGCCGTTCTCCAGGACGAGAACCCGGTCGGCGATGTCGAGGGCGAAGGAGAGGACCTGTTCCGAGACGACGATGGACAGGCCCTTCTCGTCGCGGATCTTCTTCAGCGTGCGGCCCATGTCGCGAATGATCGAAGGCTGGATGCCCTCGGTCGGCTCGTCGAGGAGAAGCACTTTCGGCCGCGAGGCGAGCGCCCGGGCGACGGCGAGCTGCTGCTGCTGGCCGCCCGAGAGATTGCCGCCGCGGCGCTTCTTCATTTCCAGAAGCACGGGAAACAGCTCGTAGATGTCGCCCGGCACCGCGGTCTCGCCGGTGACGGTGAGCCCCGTCTCGATATTCTCCCGCACCGTCATGGTGGAGAAGATCATCCGCCCCTGGGGCACGTAGCCGACCCCGCCCTTCACCCGCTCGTGGCTCTTGGCGCTGGTGATGTCCGCCCCATCGACATTCACCCGGCCGGATTTCGTCGGCACCAGCCCCATCAGCGACTTCATGAGCGTCGTCTTGCCCATGCCGTTGCGGCCCATGATCGCGACGATCTCCCCCGGCGCGACATTGAAGTTGAGGCCGTGCAGCACCTCGCTCGATCCATAGGCGACGTGCAGACCCGAGACGTTCAGCATGGCGGTGTCCTCAATGACCGAGATAGACTTCGACGACCTTCGGGTCGGATTTCACGTGAGTCATGGAGCCCTCGGAGAGCACCTTGCCCTGGTGCAGCACGGTCACCTTGTGGGCGATGTCCTCGACGAACTTCATGTCGTGCTCGATGACGATGACCGCGCGGCCCTGGATGATCCGGTTGAGGAGTTCGGCGGTCTTCACCCGTTCCGAGACGCTCATGCCGGCCACCGGCTCGTCGAGCATCAGGAGTTCGGGGTTCTGGATGAGCAGCATGCCGATCTCCAGCCACTGCTTCTGGCCGTGGCTGAGATATTCGGCCCGCTCCTCCAGATGGTCTTCGAGGAAGATCATCTCGGCGATCTCCGCCACCCGCTCCCTCACCTCCTTGTCACGCTTGAAGGCGAGCGCGCCGAAGACGCTGCGGCCGCGCGGAAAGGAGATTTCCAGATTCTCGAAAACCGTCAGGTCCTCGTAGATCGAAGGGTTCTGGAACTTCCGCCCGACGCCGGCATGGACGATCTGATGCTCCTTCATCTCGGTCAGTTCCTTGCCCCGGAAGCGGATCGAGCCGGAGGTGGCGCGGGTCTTGCCGCAGATCAGATCGAGCGCCGTCGTCTTGCCGGCCCCGTTCGGGCCGATGATGACGTGGATTTCGTTGGGGTCGACGTAGAAGGACAGATCGTCCACCGCCTTGAAGCCGTCGAAGGAGACGGTGAGCCCTTCGACCGAGAGAAGAAAGTCGTTGTTGGTGGTCATGACGGCCTCTCCTCACTCGGCAATGGCGGGGGTTTCGGTGCCGCTTGCGGCGGACCGGCCGGCAGATTTCCGGCCGAACCGCTTGAAAAGCGGCTGGACATGGCTGGTGTAGAGACCGGCGAGACCGTTCGGGAACGCCATGACGACGGCGATGAACAGGGCGCCCATGGCGAACAGCCAGAGTTCGGGGAAGCTTTCGGAAAAGCTCGTCTTCGCCCAGTTGACGAGCAGCGTGCCGTAGACCGCCCCGATCAGCGAATGGCGACCACCGACGGCGCAGAAGATCACCATCTCGATCGAGGGCACGATGCCGACGAAGGAGGGCGACATGAAGCCCACCTGAAGGGTGAACATGGCACCGCCGATGCCCGAGATCGCCGCGGCGAAGCAGAAGACGAAGATCTTGAAGGCCGCGACGTCGTAGCCGGAGAAGCGGACCCGGTCCTCCTTGTCGCGCAGCGCCACCAGAATGCGCCCCAGCTTGGAGGAGCGCACTGCCATCGACAGGGCGATCACCGCCAGGAGCAGGAAGGCGTTGACGAAATAGAGGATCGTCTTGGCGGAGTCGGTGCGGATGTCCCAGCCGAGCAGCGTGCGCAGATCGGTGATGCCGTTGACGCCGCCCGTATAGCCCTGCTGACCGATGATCAGGATGGTTAGGATCGCGGCGATGGCCTGGGTGATGATGGCGAAGTAGACGCCGCCGACCCGCCGCGTGAACATCGCAAAGCCGATGATGAAGGCGAGGATCGCGGGCACCACGACGACGGCGACGAGGGTGAAGCCGAAGGAATGGAACGGCTCCCAGAACCAGGGCAGCGCGGTGATCTGGTTCCAGTCCATGAAGTCCGGAATGCCGGGCGTCGACTGGATGCTCGTCGCCTCCGGGGTCGAAGCCTCGAGCTTGAGGAACATCGCCATGCAGTAGCCGCCGAGGCCGAAGAAGATGCCCTGGCCGAGCGAGAGGATACCGGCCGAGCCCCAGCACAGCACCAGGCCGACGGCGACAAAGGCGTAGGTCAGATATTTGCCGACGAGGTTGAGGCGGAAGGCGTCGGTCACCGCCGGCAGAAGAAGGAGGATGACCGCAGCGACGATGACGAAGCCGATGAGTTCGGTCTTCCTGGCGGATGTGAGCATGGGTGTCATGGCGGCCTCCTCAGCGGCGGACTTTGAGGACGAAGAGACCCTGCGGGCGCAGCATCAGGATGCCGACCACGGTCAGGAGGGTGAGAACCTTCGCCATCGATCCGGACAGGAAGAATTCCATGGTCGACTGGGCCTGGGAGATGGTGAAGGCCGAGGCGACGGTGCCGATCAGGCTGGTGGCGCCGCCGAAGACGACGACGAGGAAGGTGTCGACGATGTAGAGCTGGCCCGAACTCGGACCGGTCGAGCCGATCATGGTGAAGGCCGAGCCCGCCACGCCGGCGATGCCGCAGCCGAGGCCGAAGGTGAAACGGTCGACCTTTTCGGTGTCGATGCCGACGGCACCGGCCATCTGCCGGTTCTGGACGACGGCGCGCACCTGCGCCCCGAAGCGCGAGCGAAACATCACGATCGCCACCGCCACCGTGATCGAAAGGGTGATCGCCATGACGATCAGGCCGTTGATCGGGATCTCGACGAGATCGGTCAGGGGGAGCGAACCCATCATCCAGTCGGGCAGCGTGACGCCCACCTCACGCGCGCCGAAGATCGTGCGGTAGGTCTGCTGGAGGATGAGCGACAGGCCCCAGGTCGCGAGCAGCGTGTCGAGCGGACGTTTGTAGAGGAAGCGGATGAGCCCCATCTCGACCAGCATGCCAAGCGCCCCGGACGCGAAGAAGGCCAGGACCATCGCCACGAAGAACGAGATCGGCATCAGCGCCGGCGCCGCGCTCTGGAAGAAGTTCGAGCACATGTAGGTGACGTAGGCGCCGAGGATCATGAACTCGCCATGCGCCATGTTGATGACGCCCATCTGGCCGAAGATGATGGCAAGGCCGAGGGCCATGAGCACGAAGACCGAAAACAAGACCAGGCCGGCAAAGCCCTGCATGGCGAAGATCGATCCGAGCTCGCTCCAGGTGTAGTCCGCGAACATGGGATGCTCCGAAGGTGAGCATGACGGGAAAGGGCTTGGAGGCAGGAAGGAGCCGCGCGATCCGTGCCGCACGGCTCCAGCTTAGTTGGCTTATTGATAGCCTTCCGGGAACGGATCGGGCTCCATCAGATCCGTCGTCTCGTAGACCACCTCGTACTGGCCATCCGCCTTGGCGTGGCCGACGCGGGTCTTGGACCAGAGGTGATGGTTCTCGTGGATCCGGACATAGCCTTCCGGCGCGGTGGTCAGCTCGATGCCCGGCGAGGCCTCCCGGACCTTGTCGATGTCGAAGCTGCCGGCCTTTTCGACCGCGGCCTTCCACAGCCAGGGCCCGAGATAGGCGGCCTGGGTGACGTCACCGATGACCATGTCCTCGCCCCACATCGCCTTGAAGGCGGAGACGAATTCCTGGTTGTTCTCGTTTTCGAGCGACTGGAAGTACTTCATCGTGGCGTAGGCGCCCTCGATGTTCTCGCCGCCGATGCCGCGGATCTCGTCCTCGGTCACCGAGATCGTCATGACGATCGGCTTTTCCTGGGTCATGTCGATGCCGGCCGCCTTGAGCTGCTTGTAGAAGGCGACGTTCGACCCGCCGACGACGATCGCGTAGATCACGTCGGGCTTTCTGAGCTTGATCTTGTTGATCACCGAATTGAACTGGGTGTGGCCGAGCGGGTAATACTCCTCGCCGACGACCTTGAGGCCCAGCTTGTCCTCGATATGCTTGCGCGCGATCTTGTTCGAGGTGCGCGGCCAGATGTAGTCCGAGCCGAGAAGATAGAAGGTCTCGGCGCCCTTTTCCTCGGCCACCCAGTTGAGGCCGGCGATGATCTGCTGGGTCGCTTCCTGGCCCGTGTAGATCACGTTCGGCGACTCTTCGAGACCCTCGTAGAAGGTCGGGTAGTAGAGCATGCCGTTATACTGCTCGAACACCGGCAGCACCGCCTTGCGCGAGGCCGAGGTCCAGCAGCCGAAGACCGCCGCGACCTTGTCCTGAACCAGCAGCTTCTTGGCCTTTTCGGCGAAGGTCGGCCAGTCGGATGCGCCGTCCTCCTGGATGTACTCGATCTTGCGGCCGAGAACGCCGCCCATCTCGTTGATCTGTTCGATGGCGAGCTTTTCCGCCTGCACCGAACCGGTCTCGGAGATCGCCATGGTGCCGGTGATCGAGTGGAGAATGCCGACCGTGACCGTGTCGTCGGTGACGGCGAGACCCGTCGTGTTGACCTCGCTGGTGGGCGGCGACTGCGCCAGACCGGGACGCGGCGCCATGGCGAGAGAGAGCGCCAGAGCGGCGGAGCCGATCATCAGTTTGCGGCGCAGCATCGAGCGCGGTGCCGCGCCCTTGTCGTTGGTTTTCATGAAAACCCCCTGTCGAATTGGGTTGCCGGGACGATTGCCAACCGAGCGAAGCCCGGCGATTGACAGGGGGGAGCATGGCGGCGGATGCTGCGGAGCAACAATACGTCAAAATGCGTATGTTCTGGATGCAGGAAGCAGGCGAGACTCCCGTCTGAAGACCTGCGCGACGGACCGTCAGATGCCGCCGAAATGCTCCTAAGCACTGGCGCGGACATCAACTTTCCTTCGCAAAGACGACAGGGGATCGAACTGAGCGGGATCGCGTCTTGATTGTCTCTTCGAGGCGAGAAACGCCAACCGGCGCAAGTCTCGCCGCGCCGACGACACGCCCGAGAGTGGCTCCGTGACGGCCCCGCAACGCATCCTGCGGGTCCGCCGCAGCTATAACCAGTGGGTCGCGGACGAGACGCTGGAGGATTTCGCGCTGCGCTTCACGGCCAAGCGCGCGCGCCGCTTCACCCCCTTCCAGATCGCGACCACCGCCTGCGGCGGCATTTCCTTCCTCGCGCTCGAAGCGATCGGCGGCTCGGTGATCCTGAGCTACGGCTTCACCAACATGATGGTCGCGCTGCTGGTCACCGGCGTGATGATCTTCGCCGCCGCCCTGCCGATCTGCTACAACGCCGCGAAATACGGCGTCGACATCGACCTTCTGACCCGCGGGGCCGGCTTCGGCTATCTCGGCTCCACCGTCACCTCGCTGATCTACGCCTGTTTCACCTTCATCTTCCTGGCGATCGAGGCGGCCATCATGGCGATGGCGCTGCAGATGCTGTTCGCCCTGCCCTTGTGGATCGGCTACATCGTCTCCGCAGTGGTGGTTATCCCGATCGTCACCCTCGGCATCGGGCTGATCAGCCGGTTCCAGGCCATCACCCAACCCCTCTGGCTCGCCCTCAATTTCCTGCCCTTCGCCTATCTCGCCTGGCGGGGCGAGCTGCCGATCGACGAATGGGCCGCCTATCCCGGCGTGAATGGCGGCGATGGCGGCTTCGACCTGGTGATGTTCGGCGGCGCCTCGGCGATCCTGTTCGCCCTGACGGCCCAGATCGGCGAGCAGGTGGACTATCTGCGCTTCCTGCCGCGCCGCAAGCCTGGCCATCATCTCGGCTGGTGGAGCGCGCTGATCGCCGGCGGCCCGGGCTGGACCGTGATCGGCGCCGTCAAGATCCTCCTCGGCTCGATCCTCGCCGTGCTTCTCCTCGAAGCGGGTGCGGCGCCCTGGTACGCCCAGCAGCCGACAGCCATGTACGAGGCGCTCTACCAGCGCGTCTTCGCCAATCCCGGGCTGGCGCTCGTCCTGATGGCGCTGTTCGTCGTCATCGCCCAGATGAAGATCAACGTCACCAACGCCTATGCCGGCTCGATCGCCTGGTCGAACTTCTTCTCGCGCCTGACCCACAGCCATCCCGGCCGCGTCGTCTGGCTGGTCTTCAACGTCGCCATCGCCATCCTGCTGATGGAAATGGGCATCCTGCAGGCGCTCGAGGAAATCCTCGGCCTCTATGCCATTCTCGCCGTCTCCTGGGTCGCGCCGCTCTGCGCCGATCTCGTCGTCAACAAGCCGCTGCGGCTCTCGCCCCGGCATATCGAGTTCAAGCGCGCCCATCTCTACGACATCAATCCGGTCGGCTTCGGAGCCATGGGCGCCGGCATTTTCGTCGGCGTGACCCTGCACACGGGCCTCTTCGGCGAGGAAGCCGCCGCGCTCGCCGTCTACGCCTCGCTGATTACCGCGTTCCTCGCCGCCCCGCTGATCGCGCTGTGGACCCGCGGCCGCTTCTACATCGCCCGGCGCCCGCGCCAGGACTGGGCGGGGCTCGAGACGATCGCCTGCTGTATCTGCGAGCATCATTTCGAGCCCGAGGACATGGCCTTCTGCCCGGCCTATTCCGGCCCGATCTGTTCGCTCTGTTGTTCGCTCGACGCGCGCTGCCACGATCTCTGCAAGACCGGCAGCCGGGTGCGCGAACAGATCGTCGGCGGGTTGCGGCGGGCCGTGTCGGAGCGGCTGGCGACCTTCGTCGATTCGCCTCAAGGGCATTATCTGGCGATCTTCACCATCCTGATCGGGCTGAGCGCAGCGGCGCTCTCGCTCATCCATTTCCAGACCACCCTGTCACGGCAGGCGGATGCGGGAACCTCGGCCCTCGTCCTCGTCCAGGTCTTCATCGTCCTGGTCATCCTGATCGGCATCGCCTCCTGGCTGCTCGTGCTCGCCCATGAAAGCCGGCGCGTGGCGCAGGAGGAATCGAGCCGCCAGACCCTGCTCCTCACCCAGGAGATCGAGGCCCACCAGGCGACCGACGCCGAATTGCAGCTCGCCAAGGAGAAGGCCGAGGCGGCGAGCCTCGCCAAGACGCGCTTCGTGGTCGGCATGAGCCACGAACTGCGCACCCCGCTCAACTCGATCCTCGGCTTCGCCCAGATCCTGGAGGACGATCCCGCCACCATCGGCAAGCATCGCGAAGGCCTCAGCGTCATCCGCCGCAGCGGCGAGCATCTGGCCGGTCTGATCGACGGGCTGCTCGACATTTCGCGCATCGAGGCCGGCAAGATCGAGGTCTATAACGACGTCTTCTCCTTCGCCCAGCTTCTCAATCAGATCGTCGAGATGTTCCGCCTGCAGGCCGGCAATGCAGGGCTCGACTTCGTCTACGAGGCCGACGGCCTCCTGCCCTCCCATGTGAGGGGCGACGAGAAGCGGGTGCGCCAGATCCTGATCAATCTTCTGTCGAACGCGATCAAGTTCACCGAGACGGGCAGCGTCCGCTTCCGGGTGCGCTACCGCAACCAGATCGCCAGCTTCTCGGTGATCGACACCGGACCCGGCATCTCCGCGCCGGATCTCGAACGCATCTTCGAGCCCTTCGAGCGGATCGAGGGCGCGCGCACAACGCCCGGCATGGGGCTGGGGCTGACCATCACCAAGCTGTTCGCCGAAATCCTCGGCGGCGACATCCAGGTCGAAAGCGAACTCGGCAAGGGCTCGGCCTTCCATGTGCGGCTGATGCTGGGCTCGGTGACCGACGATACGGCGGCCGAGGAGAAGAAGCAGCGCATCGTCGGCTATGACGGCCCGCGCCTGACGATCCTGTCTGCCGACGACGAGCCGGTGCACCGGCAACTGGTCGAGGAGATCCTGACGCCGCTCGGCTTCAAGGTGCTGACGGCCGACGGCGGCGAGACCTGCCTGCGCATGGCCAAGCTCTGCAAGCCGGACTTGTTCCTGCTCGACATCAACATGCCGGGCATCGACGGCTGGGCGGTCGCGCGGGCGGCGCGCGAGCAGAGCCCAGGCGTTCCCATCGTCATGCTTTCGGCGAGTGCCCGCCCGCCGGCGCGCGACCGCCATCTCTATGACGACTGGATCGCCAAACCCCTGTCGATCGCGGCCCTGCTCGACGTGATCGCCCGTGCGCTCGCGGTGAAATGGCGCTTCGAAAACCAGGAAGCGCCCGCCCCGATCGGCGGCCAGGATGCGGTGAAGCTGGCCGCCAGCACGCGCCTGTCCAAGGCCGATCGCGCCGAACTGATCACCCTGCTCGACATCGGATATGTGAGGGGAATCCATGCAAAACTCGACGCTATCGCAACCGGCCAGGCCGATGCCGGCCCCGTGGTCTGCCGACTTCGCGAGCATCTCGAGCGCCTCGACTTCCGCGCCTGTCTCCGCATCCTCGAAGGAGACGGGGATGGCGACTGATCGGGCCGAGACGGGGCTGGTGGTGCTGGTGGTCGACGATTCGCCCGAGGAGGCGAGCTTCCTGGTCGCGACGCTCGAAGCCAACGGCATGTCGGTGCTGGTCGCGACCGACGGCGCCCGCGCCATCACGATCGCCGAACGCACCGCGCCCGACCTGATCCTGATGGACGCGATCATGCCCGGCATGGACGGGTTTTCCGCCACGCTGGGCATGAAGGCCAACGACAAGGTCTCCGACATTCCGATCATCTTCATGACCGGCCTGAGCGAGACCGAGCACATCGTGCGCGCCTTCGCCGTCGGCGGCGTCGACTATGTGACCAAGCCGATCAAGCCCGAGGAACTGGTCGCGAGGATCGGCGTCCACAGCCAGAACGCCAAGGTCAGCCGCAGCACCAAGATGGCGCTCGACACCACGGGCCGGCATCTCTTCGCCACCAACGGCACCGGCGAGATCCTCTGGGCGACGCGCCAGGCGCGCGAACTCCTCGCCGACGACGAGGACGCCCATGACGCGGCCCTTGCGGTTTCAGCCGACAAGCTGCGCATCGGCGCGACGCTGTCTCTTTCGCAGGACCTCTCGGCGGCCGTCATCGGCCGGCTGGGGCCGAAGGAGTTCCTCCTGCGCATTACCCGGGAGGGCTCCCGCCAGGAAATCGAGACGCTGCAGGGCCATCTCAACATCACCGCAAGGGAAGCGGAAGTGCTGTTGTGGCTGGCCCGCGGCAAGGCCAATCGCGACATCGCGGAAATCCTGAAGCTCAGCCCGCGCACGGTGAACAAGCATCTGGAAGTCGTCTTTCGCAAACTCGGCGTCGAAAACCGCGCCGCCGCCACCGCCATCGCCGTCCGGCATCTTTCCGGCCAGGGCTGAGGCGGCGGACCTTTTGGCCCGCCGCAGGCTCGCTCGTTCTCAGCCCTTCACGGTCAGGAGCGGCCGGATGCGGGCCGCCCGCCGGGCCATGCCGGCCCGCTCCATGGGTTCGGCGACCCGTTCCAGCGGGCGATAGGCGCCGGGCGCCTCCTCGCGGAGCCTCGCCTCGGCATCGTCGAGCACGTCCCGGCGCCCCGCCAGTTGCGGGGCGGCGAAATCGACCGGCCCCACCACCCGCAACGCACCCGGAACGACCGCCTCGAGCCGCGCCTCGCCGCGCGACAGGCGCCGGCCGGCCCCATGGGCCGAGGATTCCAGCGTCGCCGCATGGCCGGTGCCCACCAAGAGCCAGGTGCCGTCGCCCATCGAGCCTGGCAGGATCACCGGCTCGCCGAACCACGCATAGGGCGTCCCCGCCATGGCGTCCGATCCCCGCGCGGGGCACGCCCCCTTGCGGTGGCGGGTCACGCCGGACGGATCGATCCAGGCCACGTTGTGGGGCGCGTCATAGACGAGCCGCCCGTGGATCTCCCGCCCCGTCGCGCGCTCCATGACCATGATACCGGCCATGGCAATGGTCATCCGGTTGACGAAGGCGGCATTAGTCGCGTTCGCCAGACCGACCCGGTAGCGCTCGGCAAGCGCCGGACGGTGCGCGAAGGAGACGATCCGCCGATCGCCCTCGCCGGGCTCTGCCGCCATCTTCTCGGCGGTCGTCGAGCCCACCCGCTGGCCGAAATCGAGAGAGCCGGAATGGACGACGAGGCAGACCGTGCCGGCCTTCAGCCCGCAATGATTGGCGAAAGCGCCGTCGCGGATCTCGTCGACGACGCCGATCTCGACGAAATGATTGCCGCCGCCGATCGTGCCCATGATCGCGTCATGGCGGTGGTCATCGTCCATCCGGCCGTAATCAGCAAAGCCCGGCTCCAGCCCCTTGCTCTCGAAGACCCCGGCCTCCGCCATGCGGTCGGCGTCGTGCCAGAGATCGGCGATCGACTGGCGCGCGAGCAGGCCTTTCGGCTGTCCGCTTTCGAGGGATTCGATCAGGCCCGGCACGCCGGCCTCCAGAATGGCGCGGCGATCCCGCCCGGTCATGGCGAGATCGCGCCCGCCCTGGAAGAAGACGTGGCGCAGATGGGCTTCGAGATCGCCGGCGGCCTCGATGTCATCGCGGGTCAGCCCGTCGAGCACGACGAGCCGCATGCCGCAGCCGATGTCGTTGCCGACGAGATGCGGCAGGATCGCGCCTTCTACGTCGACGACCACGCCGACAGGCACCGGCTTGCCGGGATGGAAATCGGGCGTGGTCGCGATCCGGCGAATGGCGGCATCCGCAGCGGTGAGCGCCTCCGGCTCGGGCAGGGCCGCTTCGAGATCGGCCACCGCCCGCGCGATCTGCCGATCGCTCTCGCCGTCGGCCAGAACCTGAACGACGTCGTGTCCGCCGGCTATGGCGTGGCGGATCGCGGACTGATTGTCCGTGAACATGGGAGTATCTCCGTGTTTGCGCGTGGTTCAGCAGCCGCGGCAACACGGGGTTATGAGTGGAAACTCTAGAGGCTCGCTCGGGGTCTTCGCAAGTCTCCTTGTACGGCGCAGTCAACGGCGACAAGGCGCGTCTACGGTTTCACCATCGGCACAGCAACAGAGGAAATCACGCCGCGGCCGCTTGCCCTGTCGGTCTGAGAGCCGCTCTCAGCCTCGGATTCGTTTGAGCAGCGCCTCGACATGCTCGATCGGCGCGTTCGGCGTGATGCCATGGCCGAGATTGAAGATCAGCGGGCCGTCGGAGAGGTGTTCGAGAATGCGGTCGACGCCTTCCTCGAGCGCCCTGCCCCCTGCGATCAGCCGAAGCGGGTCGAGATTGCCCTGGATCGCGCCACCCTTCTGCAGACCCTTGGCGAAATCCATCGGCACCCCCCAATCGAGGCCGACCGCATCGACACCGGTTTTCTCGCGATAGGTGGACAGGAACGGCCCGGCCCCTTTGGCAAAGCCGATGATCTTGGCATTGGGCACGGCGGCGCGGACCTTGTCGACCATGCGCTTGACCGGACCGATCGCATAGGCCTCGAACGAAGCCTCGTCGAGAACGCCCGCCCAGGAATCGAAGATCTGCACGCAATCGGCCCCGGCTGTGAGCTGGCGGATCAGATAGTCGGCGCTCATCTCGGCGAGGATGTAGAGGAGCTTCTCCATCGCTTCGGGATGCTGATAGCCGAACATCCGCGCCGGCGCCTGGTCTGGTGTGCCGTGACCGGCGATCATATAGGTCGCCACGGTCCAGGGCGCCCCGCAGAAGCCGATCAACGTCGTCTCCGGGGGGAGCTCCTCTCGAAGCCGTCCGACCGTCGCGATGACCGGTGCCAGATGCGTCTCGGCCCGTCCGGGTTCGAGCGCGCCGATCTCGTCCTCACGGATCGGCGTCAGCTTCGGCCCCTCGCCGGTGACGAAGTGCAGACCGCGATCGAGCGCATCCGGGATCACAAGAATGTCGGAGAACAGGATCGCCGCGTCGAAGCCGAAGCGGCGGATGGGCTGCAGCGTGACTTCGGTCGCAAGATCCGGATCATAGCAGAGATCGAGGAAGCCGCCGGCCTTCGCCCGGACTTCGCGATATTCCGGCAGATAGCGGCCGGCCTGGCGCATCAGCCAAACGGGTGGGGGAAACACCCGCTCGCCATCGAGCACGCGGAGAAGCTTGCGCTGATCCATCCGTCCGGTTCTCCCAATCAAATAAGAATCTCTCTTAAAAGGATTCTTGATTCTATGAATCGGTGGATAGCCGGAATCCACACCCAACACCAAATCCCGATTGCATCGGCCATCCGTCCGATCATCGACGCAGAATGGCTGTGAGGGGGCCCGTGAAGTCTGGGGACGGTCGGGATTCTCTCAGGCAGGAAAGATACTTCCGCCGGCACAGGGTCGATCGAAGCATGGGGTTCGGCTTGGGAGAAAAACGCTCCGCCCGCGCGACTTTGCCACAATATGAGCCGAGTCGATTCACAAGCCCGGTCTGCGACCGTTTGTGGATAGATGACAGTTTCATGAACAGGCTGAGCCCCGCCATCGCGGGCCTCTCCCATTTATGAGTCCGTCGCCCACAGCCCGGCGAGAATCCCGTGCGTTTCGCGACCGATGGCTTGTATTGCCGTCGCGAATCGAATCCGCACCCGGTAGCCATTCGAAGCGTCCATCGCTATCAAACGGCCGGACCATTAAAGACTTCGTTAAAATCCGGAGGAATCATGCCCAAAGGCATCGTGCTCGCATCGGGCAGCGTCCATCGCCGCGAACTCTTGAAGAATGCCGGCGTCGACTGCACCGTCCGACCTTCGGACCTCGACGAGCGGGCGATCGAGGCGCCGCTGGTCAATTCCGGCGCCACTCCGGGCGACGTCGCCCAGGTGCTCGCCGAGGCGAAGGCGACGGATGTTTCCGAAAACCATCCCGGTGAAGTCGTCATCGGCGCCGACCAGACGCTGGCGCTGGGCGAGGACGTCTTCCACAAGCCGGCCTCGATGGAGGAGGCGCGGCGCACGCTTCTCGCCCTGTCCGGCAAGACGCACACCTTGAACAGCGCGGTCGTGCTCGTCGAGGACGGTAACGTCACATGGCGCCATGTGGCGGTTGCCGAGATCACTCTTCGCAAGCTCGATCCCGGTTTTATCGGCCGCTATCTCGCCATGGTGGGACCGCGCGCGCTGACCAGCGTCGGCGCCTATCAGATCGAACGCGAGGGGGCGCAGCTGATGGAGAAGATCGAGGGAGATTATTTCACCATCATCGGCCTGCCGCTTCTGCCCCTCTTGAAAGAGCTGCGCGAACGAGGCGAGATCGATGGCTGAGCGGGAGGAGGACTGGACGCCGACGCCCTATGTCAGCGGCGCCGAGCGGCCCCGCGGCGAAGGTTCGATCTTCGATCCGAACCGGAATGCGGCCGAGACCGAGGGACCGAAGGCCTTCGTTACCGGCTGGCCGGTCTGGCATTCGCGCTCGCCGAAGATCCATACGACCTGGCTGAAGGAGCTGGGGATCGCCGGCTCCTATGTGCGCAAGGGCGTGCCGCCCGAAGAGATCGACGAGTTTCTGAAATCGCTGCGCAAGAGCGGTTTCGTCGGCGGCAATGTCACCATCCCGCACAAGGTCGCAGCCTTTGAGGCCGTGTCACGCCGCAACGCCGCGGCCGAGGCGATCGGGGCAGTCAACACCGTCTGGTTCGACAAATCCGGTCGGCTCGTCGGCGGCAACACCGATTCCCATGGCTTTTCCGCCAATCTCGACGAACGTCTTGCCGGCTGGGCCGATGCCGAGACCGCGCTGGTGCTTGGCGCCGGCGGCGCGGCGCGGGCGGTCGTCTACGCTTTGCTGAAACGCGGCGTCAAAGAGGTGGCGATCGTCAATCGCACCAGGGCCCGGGCCGAAGAACTCGCGGCACGCTTCGACGGCATGTTTTCTGGCCGCGGCGCCACGGCCCATGGCGAAGAGGAGCGGGAGGCTCTCCTGGCACGCACCGACCTTCTGGTGAACACCGTACCGATCCCGCCGCGCGACCCGGACGACGAGACGCCGGACTGGTTCCCGCCGAAACTGCCGGATCTCTCCGCCCTGCCGGACCACGCGCTGGTGACCGACATCGTCTACACGCCGCTGATGACGCCGACGCTTCAGGCCGCCGAAAAGCGCGGCCTGAAGTTTGCCGATGGGCTCGGCATGCTGCTGCACCAGGCGGTGCCGGGCTTCGAGCGCTGGTTCGGACAGACGCCGACCGTCAGCGACGCGCTGCGCCAGGCGATCGTCGCGGATATCGAAAGCGGTCTGTAAGACATGAGCGAAGGCGAAGCTCCGTTCGAGGCCGTCGAGGCCGCCTCTCTGCCCGTCGCGATCGAGGCGGTCTTTCGGGCCTATGCCGAGGGTTTCGACGATTTCGATGCGGACAGGATCCTGGGCTGCTTCGCCTATCCCGTCACGATCTGGCAGCTCGACAAGGGCAATATCTTTGTCGACGAGGAAGAACTTGCCGAGAACATCGAGGCGCTTCTCGCCGTCTACGAGACCGAGGGCATCGTGCGCTCGGATTTCGCCGCGCTGGATGCTGCGATCAGCGGCAATACGGCGCTGGTGACGCTCGCATGGCGGCAGGAGCGGATCGACGGCGATGCGGCGATGGAATTCGTCTGCCGCTATACGCTGCGGCGCGGTGGTTCTCTCGGCGAGAGCTGGCGGATCGTCCTGGCTGTCAATGAGGAGCCGGGCGAGGACGAACTCGAAGACGAAGAGTGGGACGGCAGCGAAGCGACCGACGGGAATTGGGACGGAGCGCCATGATCATCGTCGGTCTCACCGGCTCGATCGGCATGGGCAAGTCGACCACCGCCGAACTCTTTTCCGAAGCCGGCCTGCCGGTGCATTCCGCCGACGCTGCCGTGCACCGGCTCTACGCGGGGGCCGCGGCGCCTCAGATCGAGGCGGCCTTTCCGGGAACGGTGATCGATGGTGTCGTCGACCGGGATCGGCTGGGTCGGCAGGTGCTGGTAGACCGGGAGGCTCTGAAGCGGCTCGAAGCCATCGTCCACCCGCTCGTCGGCGAAGTGGAGCTTGCTTTCGTCGAAGAAGCGAGAGCGGCCGGCGCACCCGCTGCCATTCTCGACATTCCGCTTCTGTTCGAAACCGGCGCCGATCGCCGTTGCGACCGGATCGTGGTCGTCTCGGCGCCCGAAGACGTGCAGCGCCGGCGGGTTCTGGCGCGGCCCGGCATGAGCGAGGAGAAATTTCGGCAGATCCTGGAAAAGCAGGTGCCCGACGCCGAAAAACGCGCCCGCGCTGATTACCTGATCGACACCGGGACCGGCCTTGATGACGCGCGCCGACAGGTCGGCGCGATCGTAAGGATGCTCAAGGCCGAAGATGTCTCCGGTGGGTGAGTGAAGGCGACGCAATCTCGCACGCGCCGCCTTGCCTCATCAGTCGAAGAAGCTCGAGAAGATCGAGCCCTGCGCGCCGCCAACCCGGTTGCCGTCGCGGTCATAGCCCTCGCGGCGATGCTGTTCCTGGGCGTAGGCTTCGGCCGAAATCGGCTGGCCGGTGCGGTAGGTGAAGGTCGAAGAGGTCGCGAACTCGCTGGGCGCCATGCGCGCGGCGATCTTCTCCGCCTCGGCCTCTTCCGCGTGGTGCTTGGCGGCGATCTGCGGGGCCATTTCGACTTCGGGGCACGGTCCGTTCGGACGCAGGCCCGCCACCGTCTCGGCCGTCTGGTCGAAGATGTAGCCGCGCTCGCACACGCCGACATTCGGCGGGCGCTGGGTGATCTCGAAATGATCCGAGCCCTTCTTCAGCATCTTCCAGAAGTCGTAATGCTCGGAATTCTTGTGCCGGGCCATGTTCTTCGGTGTCATCCGGAAGGGATAGGCCTGGATCTGGAAGGCGCGCTGGCCGCCTTCGAACGAATGGCGGGCGAGCGCGTAGATCTCCTGAACCTGCTCGTCGTCCATGGCGTAGCAGCCGGACGAGTTGCACGATCCGTGGATCATCAGATGGCTGCCGGTGCGCCCGTTCGCCCGGTCATAGGCGTTCGGATAGCCCATGTTGATGGCGAGATGGTAGTTCGAATTCGGGTTCAGCTGCGCCGGCGTCACGGTGTAGAAGCCCTCGGGCGCCTGCCGGTCGCCTTCCTTCTTCTTCGGCCCGAGCTTGCCCGACCAGGCGCAGATCTCGTAGGTCTTCAGAAGCGCGTAAGTGCCGTCGGTCTTCTGCTTCCAGATTTCCAGATCCGACTCTTCCTTGAACAGCCGGACCAGGATCGGCGAGTTCTCGCCCATGCCGTTCGCCTTCATGGCGCGAACAAGGTCGGCCGGAAGCGGCGCATCGGCCGGAATCATGTCTTCGTACTGACAGGCGGAAACGGTCAAAAGTGCCGTGGCCAGAGCCGCGGCCGTCACGATACGTCGGACGAACATCCCCTCAAGTCCCCATCGCCTTGCGGGAACCGCCAAAGCGGCTCACCGCCCCCAATCGAACGACGATGCCGAAACGATGCATCGCCCTCCTTCACGCCCTGGGCGATCTCAAGATCGATCGCCGCGGCGCCTGCTTGCAGGCGATTTTGTCACGGTTTTCTTAAACAGCCGTAAACCGTTTCGCCCCCTCGACGGCCTCTCGCTCCCCTTTCGCGATCGGCCGCATGCCATGCCTTGTGTCGATCGGGATCATCTCCCGAGACGATGGCGATATTCTGGCAAATGACTCTCGGGAAGGGAAGCGCGAGTCTGTGGCAGACGGGCAACTCCTCGTGGCTATTCGGATCAGAGATTGCGGCCGATGGCGAGGAACTTCTCCCGCCGCTCCTTGCGCAGCGTCGGGCCGTCCTTGCCGGCGAGTTCCGCGAGAGCCCCGCGGACCTCCTCGGCGGCCTGTTCCATCGCCGCGTCCGGGTCGCGATGGGCGCCGCCCATCGGTTCCTGGACGATGGTGTCGACGATGCCGAAGCCCTTCAGATCCTGGGCGGTCATCTTCATCGCCTGGGCGACGTCGCGGGCGCGGGTCGAGTCGCGGTAAAGGATCGAGGCGCCGGCTTCCGGCGCGATCACGTTGTAGATTGCGTGTTCCATCATCAGGACGCGGTTGGCGGCGGCGATCGCCATCGCCCCGCCCGAGCCGCCCTCGCCGATCACCAGCGAGACCAGCGGCACCTTGAGATTGAGGCAGGCTTCGATCGAACGGGCGATCGCTTCGGCCTGGCCGCGCTCCTCGGCGCCGATGCCGGGATAGGCGCCGGCCGTGTCGACCAGGGTGAGCACCGGAATGTCGAAGCGCTCGGCAAGCTCCATGATGCGGACCGCCTTGCGATAGCCCTCAGGCCGCGCCATGCCGAAATTGTGCTTCAGCCGGGTCTGGGTGTCGTTGCCCTTCTCCTGGCCAATCACCGCGACGGACTGCCCGTCGAAGCGGCCGAAGCCGGCGATGATGGCGTAGTCCTCGGCGAAATAGCGATCGCCGGCCAGCGGCACGAAATCGGTGATCAGCCGTCCGATATAGTCGAGGCAATGGGGCCGGTCGGGATGGCGGGCGACCTGGGTCTTCTGCCAGGGGGTAAGCTTCTTGTAGAGGTCTTCCAGCGCGTCGCGGGAGCGCTTTTCCAGGCGCTGGACCTCTTCGGTCACGTCGACGGCGTCCTCGCCCGTCTCGATCTTCTTCAATTCGAAGATCTGGCCTTCCAGATCGGCGACCGGTTTTTCGAAATCCAGATAGTTGTGCATGCGTCCTGCGGCGTGAGGCCGTTCCGGCAAAGGGATAAGGGTGAACGCCGGCAGGCCGACCGCAAGGCGGTTTCGGCAGCACCGCTCGACCCGGCACCGCCCCGCCTGCGGCGGGAATTCAATCGCGGCGGAAACTGGCGATGGGGCGGGGCAATGTCAAGCAAGGCGATAGAAGGGAACGCTTCGCCCGGCCGGAGGCCGACGATCCATTTTCGGCGACCGACGGGAAAGTCGGTGTAACGCGCGTCACAGATGCCGCTCGGCCGCTCGGCTATTCGCTCACCGAGATTGCTCCTCCACGCATCGCCGATGGAGGACAGCGCAACCGATAGCAGCCGAATGTCCGGAAGGATCGTCTCGCGACAAGCTCAGAGATCAGGAGATCCTTCTCAGCACGGCAGAGTTCAGAAGTAGACGTCAGATGAGACAGTTCAGTTTTTCCAACCCGGTCTGCCATCTCCTGCTGGCCCTCGGGATCGCCCTGGCCGGCAGCATCGCGAACACGAATGCCGCCGCCGCGAAGACGAGTGCCGCCGCAGCGGATAAGAGACCCGTGGTGATGGTGCCGGGTCTCCTCGGCTCGAAACTGTGCCGCAAGACGGACTCGGGCGACGAGGAGATCGTCTGGGGCACGGTCGGCGCGATCACCGAATTCCCGGCGCTGGCGCTTGGCTCCGCCCCGGGCGAGGTCTACCCGTGCGGCCTCATCCGTGAAATCTCCTATCTCGGCGTCTACAGTCAGGCGGTTTATTCCGGCTTCGTCGAGCGGCTGGAGAGCGACGGTTACGTCGAAGGCAAGACGCTCTTCCTTTTCGACTATGACTGGCGGCTCAGCGTCTTCGACAATGCCAGGAAGCTCGCCGAATTCGTCGACGAAAACGTCCCCGAAGATCGCAAGATCGATATCGTCGCACACAGCATGGGCGGTTTGATCGCCCGCATCTATGCGCTCGAAGAAGGGGGAACGGACCGGATCGCGCAGCTGATGAGCGCCGGCGCGCCATTGCGCGGCTCGGTCGAGGTGTTCGACCAGATCGAGAATGGCTGGGGCCTTGCCAATGTCTTCATGGGCGGCCTGGAGACCTTCCG
Source organism: Jiella marina (assembly GCF_024359545.1). Classification (GTDB taxonomy): domain Bacteria; phylum Pseudomonadota; class Alphaproteobacteria; order Rhizobiales; family Rhizobiaceae; genus Jiella. Next base: position 334,926 of record NZ_JAKQZG010000002.1, on the reverse strand, counting down.
ACGCACCGTCCTGACATTTCCCTCGACCTTCGATCTCACGCCCCGCTATGCGGGATCTTACGCTCACGCAGCTGCCGCCGGCTCGGAGTTCGATCCGAACGATCTCAAGACCTGGGTCGCGCTCAATTGGACGGGTGTAAACGAGGAGAGCCTGCCTGATCCCGAAGCGGTTCGCGAACGCCAGATGAGGCTCCGACAGATCCTCGAGCGCCCGCTCCCGGCCGGGATCGAGGAGGCGATCATCATTGGCGTCGATCAACGCACGCCCGAACAATATGCCCTCGATTTCGAGGCCGAGGAGGCGGAGCTTCTGATCAAGACGAGCTGGAACGGCGACGGCGTGGTCATCCGCGACAGCGCCATGCTCGACGGCCGCCATGTCTTCCGGACGAGCTTTGCCACCCATCAGGGCATCCTTAATGAGTCGTCGGCGCAGGATTTCGTCGTCGCCGCGCTGGCCCATGGCCCGCAGGAGGCCCTGCACCGGGTTCCGGTTCGCGAGAGAACGTCGATCCTGACATCGCTCGGCGACTTCGTCTCGCTTGTCGGCGTGAGCCTTCAGCCCGAGCAGCCGATCTTTCGGACGGGCCAGCAGGCCAAGGCGCTCCTTCACATCCGCCCGGACACGATGGCGGCGGTCGATGCCGGCCGGATCCACCTGACACTGGCGAGGCCCGGCGAAGCTCCGATTCCGCTGCGTCTGGAAAGAGACGAGAGCGCGTCCGATCCCACAAACCCGTACGAGCAGTCGTTCTCGGCAAGCTTCGATACGGGGATACGGCCCGGCAAGCTGGTCCTGACAGCGACCATCGAAGGCAGAGACGGAAAACCGCGCGAAGCGATCGCGACCGTTCCTGTCATCGCGAAACGACAGTCGCGGTAAGCCGGAGGGATAACCCCCCGAACACCGATCGCGCACCCTGTCCATCGGCGGTAGCGTCAGCGCAAATCCTGAACCCGCTTCCCTGTGACCCGCGACACAGCCGGCCCGCCTCGAGCCGCCTAAACCGGACCTCGCCAAGGAAACGCGGCACGATTCCCAAGCAAGAAAGCGGTGAAAGGACCGATGATCAACATGACGGAACTTGAGAAATATTTTGACGGCATCGACGAGACGCCAGCGAAGACATCATGCGGAACCAAGTCCTTCCTGAGAAAACTCTTCGAAACCCTTCGGTCCCGATCGCGCGATCAGCAGCGCTCTGTCGATGGCGCCAGGGCATCCGAATGAACGATGGACGGCACCGGCGTTCGGCCGCTCAAGGATCGGAGGGCTTCGGACGCCGCCGGTCCTGACCGGCCATAGCCAGTGAAGGCCTGGCCATGGCCCCTTTCGCGCGATGTTTGCCGCGTCGTCTTCATCGTGCTGCGCTCGGCTCGCTTCCATATCCACCCCTTTCTGATCCTTCTCGTCACGTCCTGGTGCTGCTCTTGAACCTCAGCCTCCAACTCCGGTCCGGACTGCGCCCGGAAGGATCGCGCGGGATGACGGAACGGCAGTGCTTTGCGCCGCGTTGCCGTGATAACGGGAAAGGATCAGTGCTCATGGCCGCAGGACAGAAGAAGAAGGCGACGGACACGGAAGCGCAGCCAGCCGACATCAAGCCGTCCCGCAAGGCGAGCGGCCGGGTCGATGCGTTTCGCGAACTCTCCCAGCGTATCGCCGCCGGGGAAGAGGTCATCCCGCCTGTTCTTCTGACCGGCCAGGCGCGTCGCGAGCATGTTCGCTCGACGTTGCGCGAGGACCATGCCCAACGGATCGAACAGCGCAGCCATGGCGCGGAGGAAAAGTTCGACAAGCTGGCCGACAATCTCTTCAAGTTCTTTCGCGGCACCGCCCTCCTGTTCTACCGTGACATGGTGGGGCAGGATTCCAACATGCCCTCCGTGATGGCGCTGGGGGACGTTCATCCCGAGAATTTCGGGGTAATGCCGGACGCGCACGGGACGCCGATCTTCGGCGTCAACGATTTCGACGAGACCGTCTATGCCCCCTTCACCTGGGACCTCAAGCGCGGTGCCGTGGGCTTCTGGATCGGAGCCGGCGAGGAGGCCGGTTTCACGCGCAAGAAGCGGCGCAAGATCGTCAAGAAGTTCGTGAAGGGCTATCTCGAGGCGATGGAGGCCTATGCCGAACATGCCACCGAGAAGAACGACAACTACCGGATGGACAACTCCCCCGAGGTGGTCCAGCGGCTTTTCAAGGAAGCTTGGGAAGAACGGCAGACATGGCTGTGGGATGACTATCTCAAGCCTTCGGGACGGGGCTTCAAGGCCAGTGACGAGCTGCAGCCGATCACCAACCAGGTGGAGAAGTTCCAGAAGGCCATCGACGATCTGGCAAAATCCAACGGGATCGACGCGCCCGAGCGGACGGGCGAACTCAAGGTCAAGGATGTCTGCGTCCGCCACGGCCAGGGAACGGCCTCGCTCGGCCTGCCGCGCTATTACGTCCTGCTCGAGGGACCTTCGAAGGACGCAACCGACGACCTGATCATCGAGTTCAAGCGTGCCCGGCGCTCGGCGCTCGACGGCCTGTCCCCGCCATCGGACTTCAATGCCGGTGACAAGGCCGACCGGATCGCGCATGGCCAGGCGGTGCAGCTCGCCAGGGGCGACATTTTCTATGGCGCCGTCGAGATCGACGGCGAGAGCTTCATGAGCCGGGAACGCGCCCCGTTTCGCGACGACATCGATCTGGACGAGCTCAGCTACGGCACCTGGAAGGAATACGCACGAACCTGCGGAGCAGCCTTGGCCCAGGCCCACGCGCTTTCCGACGATCTCGGCCAGATCGACTACGACGTGGAACCCTCGATCATTGCGGCCGCGAGTCCGCGGGGGCTCTTCGTCGCCGACATCATGCGCTTTGCCGAGGAGGCCGCCGACCGGCTCGAAGCCGATCACGCCTTCTTCCGCCAGGACCATGCCCAGGGGGCCTTCGACAGTATCGACATGGTCTATCGCTGAGCGCGGCCGCAGCCGGGGCGGCGCTCTGACGAGAAGCCCGCTTTTTGCCTTGCCCATTGGTCGCTGCGAAGCTTCGCTCTGGGCGCGGGTGATTCTGAACCCGGCGCGGATGCTATCGGTTGGTCGTCGCAAGGGCGGGATGACGGCCGCCGTCGGAACTCCTCGCTCCTCATCTGGTCAGCGGCCACCTTTCCGTTTTCGCTCGATCGAGCGCATTGCCGGCGATTGTCTGCAGACCGTTCAGCGCAAATCGCTTGCCGAGGAGCGTCGCAGACATCAGATTTGCGGCGGCGTCACCGATGGACCGCTGCCGACACCCCGGAGGGGAATCGGAGGCGTCCCACTGCGAGCGTCGTCACCGCGAGATCAGCCAGAGACAGACTGACCCCCGATGCATCCTTCCCTTCGCGAGCGCCTTCGCGCCCTGATCGAGACGAGCGCCTTCGAGCGCGCGATCATGGCACTCATCATCCTGAACGCCGTCACTTTGGGTCTTGAGACCAGCGAGCGGGCCATGGCGGCGGCCGGCCCGCTCCTGATCGCCGTGGATCGCCTGATCCTGGCCATCTTCGTCATCGAACTCGCGATCCGCTTCTATGTTCGCAGGCTCGCCTTCTTCCGGGATCCCTGGCGGGTGTTCGATCTGGTCGTCGTCGGGATCGCGCTGCTGCCGGCGACGGGCAATCTTTCCATCCTGCGCGCCTTCCGCATTCTGCGGGTTCTGCGTCTGATCGGCACGATCCCCTCCATGCGCCGCGTCGTCGCCGGCCTTTTGAAGGCGATCCCTGGCATGGGCTCCATCGCGCTGCTTCTGGCGCTGATCTTCTACGTCTTCGCCGTGATGGCGACGAAGCTCTTCGGCGCCGCCTTCCCTGACTGGTTCGGCACGCTTGGGGGCTCGGCCTATTCGCTGTTCCAGATCATGACACTGGAGAGCTGGTCGATGGGCATCGTGCGGCCGGTGATGGAAGCGTTCCCCTATGCCTGGGCGTTCTTCGTGCCCTTCATCGTGATCACCACCTTCGCCGTCCTGAACCTGTTCGTCGGCATCATCGTCGACGCGATGCAGAGCCAGCACCAGACCGACGCCCATGCCGAGCGCGAGGCGATGATGAACGAGACAGGGCATGTGCTCGAAGAGGTGCGGGCCCTCCGTGCGGAGATGGCCCAACTCAGATCAGAACTCAGCCAGCGATAAAGGGCCGGCCTGACCTTCATGAGCTGATCCGTTGCGGCAGGCGGATGTCCTCGAGCCCGCCGCTTGACGCATGGCCCGAATTGTAACATATGAAGTTACATGAATCGGGACAGCAAACTGTCCGGTGTCCTGCACGTCCTGTTGCACATGGCCGAGCAGGAGGGGCCGGTGACCTCCGAAGCGCTCGCGCGCATGATGCGAACCAATCCGGTCGTCATCCGACGCGTCATGGCGGGACTGCGCGACCAGGGCTATGTACGTTCGGAACGAGGGCATGGCGGCGGCTGGTCGCTCGCCCGCGATCTTTCCACCCTCACCCTGCTCGACATCTATCGCGGCATTGGCTCGCCATCGCTGTTTGCGATCGGCCATCGCCATGAGGCGCCGGGCTGCGCTGTCGAGCAGGCCGTCAACGAAGCGCTCGATCAAAGGCTGCAGGAAGCCGAGACGCTGCTTCTCGATTCCTTCGGCACGGTCACGCTCGCGCAGTTGAGCGCGAGTTTCCACCGGCGTCTCGCGGCGCACCCGGAGTGGAACAGCGCCTCCACCGCACACCATCCCGATACGAAACACACGCCGTCCGGAGATCGCCATGAGCATTGATGTCCAGCCTGGCCAGGAGATGTTTCTCAAAAGTTTCAACGATCCTGCCGCCGTTGCGCGGTACTCCGAAGGCCCGCGCCGCTTCGTGCCCGGCCTCGAAGCGCTGCATCGCATGACGGGTTTGATGCTGGCCGAATGCGCCCCCGAAGACGCCAGGGTGCTGGTCCTCGGGGCGGGCGGCGGCAGCGAACTCAAGGCGCTGGCCGAGGCCCATCCGGGATGGCGGTTCGTCGGGGTCGATCCCGCCGGAGAGATGCTGGGTCTTGCCGAACGGGTGCTGGGACCGCTGATGGAGCGGGTCGAACTCCTCGAGGGTTATATCGACGATGCGCCGGAGGGCCCCTTCCATGCGGCAACCTGCCTGTTGACGCTGCATTTTCTCGAGAAGCCGGAGCGAACCCGCACGGTCCGGGAAATCCATCGCAGGCTGCGCCCTGGCGCGCCGTTCGTGGCCGCCCATGCGAGTTTTCCCCAAGACGCCGCCGAGCGTGACATCTGGCTCGATCGCTACGCCGCCTATCCGATCGCCATGGGAGCGGAACCGGCCGACGTGCATAAGGCCCGCGCCGCGGTCGCTGCCAGCCTGAACAGCTTCGCCCCCGAACAGGACGAAGCAATCCTGCGGGATGGCGGCTTCGCGGATGCCGCCCTTTTCTACGCCGCCTTCACCTGGCGCGGCTGGATCGGGCACGCCTGATTCCGCGATCGAACGTCGGCCGCTATTCCCGGCTCGCTGGCGATAGCGGGTGATGATCGCTGACGAGGCGGATGAGACGCTCTTCGAGCACATGGGTGTAGATCTGCGTGGTCGAGATATCGCTGTGGCCGAGAAGCTCCTGCACGGCGCGCAGATCCGCCCCGTGTTTCAGGAGGTGGCTGGCGAAGGCATGGCGCAGCACATGCGGCGAGATCTTCGCCGACGCGATGCCGGCGCGGGCGGCGAGCGCCTTGAGATCGCGGGCAAAGGCCTGCCGCGTCAGGTGGCCGGCTTCGGAATCGGCAGGAAACAGGAAGCGCTCGTCCCCGGTCTTCCTGGTTTCCTTCGCCACCTCGGCAAAGCGCCGGATCGCGTCTTCGGCCGCGTCGCCGATCGGCACCATCCGCTCCTTGTTGCCCTTGCCGCGCACGACGATCGCCTGGCCGGTCGTGCGCAGCACCGAGCGGGGCAGCGAGACGAGCTCCGAAACGCGCAGGCCCGTCGCATAGAGAAGCTCGACCAGCGCATGCAGGCGCGCGGCCCGTAGCCGTGCTGAGGGCGAGAGGGCTGTGTTGGCGGCCTCGGCGGCGGCGAGATCGATCAGCCGATCGACCTCCTCCTCGCTCATCACCTTGGGCAGCGGCCGCTTCTTCCTGGCACCTTCGATCGGCCCAGTCGGGTCGTCGCCGCGCAGACCCTCAGTGTAGAGAAAGCGGTAGAACTGGCGAAGCGCCGAAAGCCGCCGGGCCCGGCTCGACTCGGCCAGCCCCTCGGCGGCCAGCGCAGCTACATAGGAGCGGATCGCGTCCGTATCGGCCCGCTTCAGCGAGGTGCCGCGGCGGGCGAGATGGCCGCTCGCGTCCTCCAGATCGCGTCGATAGGCGGCAAGCGTGTTTTCCGAAGCGCCGCGCTCCACCGCCATCATCTCCAGGAACGCCTCGATGTCGGCTGCCATCGCCGCGCCCCGTCGGCCGGGCACACCCGTCTGGGGTCGGGGTTTGCCGCTCATCGGCGCAGTTCCGACAGGCCTTCGGTGTCGATCTGGCGGGCCGCACCATCTGGTTCGGGCAGTTCGATCGGCACTGTCACCTCGCGGCGGACCGGCTCGACCAAGTAGACGAGGGCGGCCATGATGCCGTAGATGATGCCGGCAAGAACGGCGAGGATCGTCAAAAGGCGTGTCAGGGTCGGCATTAAGGGCGTTGACTCGTTTGGCGGCTAGGCCGGCGTCCCTGATGCCTGCTTCTACCGGCTGTGGCGAAAGACGCAAGCCGAACCAACGGATGAACACGCGTGGAGGCCGCTGAGGCCCGCCGCAAACGAGGAATGAGGGGAAGGGCTCCGCTTGCGGGCGCGGGCTTGAGCGCATGGAAACGGATATCGCGTCGAACAACAGGGCTTCGATCCAGGAGCGGCTCGGCGACCGCTCGATCGTGCTCGTCGGCCTGATGGGGGCCGGCAAGACGACGGTCGGGCGGCGCGTCGCGACGCTCCTGTCCCTGCCCTTCGTCGACAGCGATGCGGAGATCGAACAGGTTTCGACCATGTCCGTCCCCGAACTCTTCGAAGCCTATGGCGAGCCGGAGTTCCGGGCGCTGGAAGCCCGGGTGATCGCGCGGCTCGCCCAGGAAGGGCCGCAGGTGATCGCCACCGGCGGCGGCGCCTTCATGAATGCCGAAACCCGGTCGCTCCTCGCCGACAGCGCCGTCACCGTCTGGCTGAAGGCCGATCTCGACACGTTGATGGAGCGGGTCGGACGGCGCGGCGATCGGCCACTCCTGAAGGCGGAGAATCCGCGGCAGGTTATGCAGGATCTCATGGCGGTTCGTTATCCGGTCTATGGCGAGGCCGATGTCACCGTGCAGTCGCGCGCGGTCAAGCGCGAGGTGGTCGCCGCCGAGGTGATCCAGGCGATCGAGGAGTATCTATCCGAAAGGTCCGAGCGATGAGTTCGCTGACGACGCCGGCGCGCAAGGCCGGCGAGGAACGGCAAGTGCGGGTCGCGCTGGGCGAGCGCGCCTACGACATTCTGATCGGCCCCGGCCTGATCGACCGGGCGGGCGAAGAGTTCGCCGAGCGGCTCCCGGGCATCCGCGCCGTCGTCGTCACCGACGAAACGGTGGCGGGGCTGCATCTGGAGCGCCTCGAAATCGCGCTGCGCGCCGCCGGGATCGACTGGTCCGTGGTCCGCCTGCCGGCTGGCGAGAAGACCAAGTCCTTCGCGCATCTGGAACAGACGGTCGACGCCATTCTTGCCGCCCGCCTCGAACGCGGTGACGCGGTGATCGCCTTCGGGGGCGGTGTCATCGGCGATCTCGCCGGTTTTGCCTCGGCCATTGTCAAGCGCGGCACCCGCTTCGTCCAGATCCCGACGACACTGCTCGCCCAGGTCGATTCGTCCGTCGGCGGCAAGACCGGCATCAACACCCATCGCGGCAAGAACCTCGTTGGCGCCTTTCATCAGCCTGCCCTCGTCCTTGCCGACACGGCGCTGCTCGACACGCTGACCCCGCGCGAATTCGCCGCCGGCTATGCGGAAGTCGCGAAATACGGGCTGATCGACCGGCCGGACTTCTTCGCCTTTCTGGAAGAGAACTGGCGCGAGGTCTTCGCCGGCGGGCCGCAGCGGGTCGAGGCGATCGCCACATCCTGCGAGGCGAAAGCGGCGGTGGTCGCGGCGGACGAGCGGGAGACGGGCGCGCGGGCGCTTCTCAATCTCGGCCATACCTTTGGCCATGCGCTGGAAGCCGCCGTCGGCTACGACGCGGCCCGGCTCGTCCATGGCGAAGGTGTGGCGATCGGTATGGCGATGGCCCATCGCTTTTCCGTCAGGCGCGGCCTTTGCACCGGCCAGGACGCCGGCCGCGTGACGGCCCATCTTCGTGCCGTCGGTTTGCCGACCAGTCTTGCCGAGATTCCCGGCGAGCGCTTCGACCGCCAAACCCTGATGGACGCGATCGCCCAGGACAAGAAGGTCTCGCGCGGGCAGCTCGTCTTCATCCTTACCCGCGGCATCGGCCAGTCCTTCATCGCCAGGGATGTCGAGCCGGCTGAAGTTGAATCCTTTCTCGACGAGGAACTCGCCCGATGACGACGGCGCTGTGGATCTACCTGGCGATCGTTCTCGCCCTGATCTGTGTCTCGTCCTTCTTCTCGGGCTCGGAGACGGCGCTGACCGCCGTCTCGCGGGCGCGGCTGATGAGCTATGAGAAGAATGGCGACAAGCGCGCCGGCATCGTTCAGAGCCTGATCGAGAAGAAGGACCGGCTGATCGGCGCGCTCCTGATCGGCAACAATCTCGTCAACATCCTCGCCTCCTCGCTCGCTACGACCGCCTTCATCGGCCTCTTCGGCGAGACGGGCGTCGTCTATGCGACCGTCGGCATGACGATCCTCGTCGTCATCTTCGCCGAGGTGCTGCCGAAATCGGCCGCCATCGCGCGCCCGGACGGCTTTGCGCTCACGGTGGCCCGGCCGGTCTCGATCGTCGTCGCGGTGCTCGGGCCGCTGACGGCGGGTGTGAACTTCATCGTCCGGCGCATCCTGGCGCTGTTCCGTTTCGGCCTCGACTCCGACGCCTCGCTGCTGACGGCACACGAAGAGCTGCGCGGCGCCGTGGAGGTGCTTCACCGCGAGGGCTCGCTGGTCAATGCCGATCGCAACCGGCTCGGCGGCCTTCTCGACCTGCACGAGCTCGAAGTCTCCGACGTGATGGTCCATCGCACGGGGATGCGGCAGGTCAATGCCGACGATCCGCCCGCCGACATCGTCAAGCAGATCCTCGAAAGCCCCTATACCCGCATGCCGATCTGGCGCGGCCACTACGACAACATCGTCGGCGTCGTCCACGCCAAGGACCTCCTGCGCGCCTTGCACGAGGTCGACAACGATCCGAGCAAGATCAACATCATGAAGATCTGCGCCCGGCCCTGGTTCGTTCCCGAGACGACGACGCTTCAGGACCAGCTCAACGCCTTTCTGCGTCGCAAGAGCCATTTCGCCATCGTCGTCGACGAATATGGCGAAGTCGAAGGCCTGATCACGCTGGAAGATATTCTGGAGGAGATCGTCGGCAACATCGCCGACGAACACGACCTCGAGATGGAGGGCGTGAAGACCGAGGCCGACGGTTCGGTGGTGGTGGACGGTCAGGTGCCGATCCGCGACCTCAACCGCGCACTCGACTGGAACCTGCCGGACGACGAGGCGGTGACGATCGCCGGTCTTGTCATCCACGAGACCCAGACGATCCCCGAGGAACGCCAGGCCTTCACCTTCTTCAACAAGCGCTTCACCGTCCTGAAGCGTGAGAAGAACCGTATCTCCAAGCTGCGCATCCGCCCGGCGACCGTGCTCGTACCGCCCAAGAAGCCGGTCATGGCCCAGACCGCGATCGCCGCGGCCGTCCTCGGCGGCGAGGCGCAGGGCGAGCCCATGACGGACGAGGATTTTTCGGCTCGGGAATTCCTGGACACGCTTGAGGGCGAAGACAGTCTCGACGAGGAGACGACTGGCGGTCACGAGCCGGTTCGCTCCAATGGGAACGAGCGGAACGACGAGGACGAGCGGCGGGAGTAGCCACTCCGCCTTCGGAACGCTGCCAGTGCAAGAGTATGCGCGGCGCGCCGAGCCTCAGAGACCGCATGCGCTCTGACCCTCAGAACGGCTTCACCACCACCAGGATGAGGATGAAGGCGAGAAGTACCGCCGGCACTTCGTTGAGGATGCGCCAATAGCGCGAGGATTTGGTGTTGCGGTCTTCGGCGAAGCGGCGGACGGCGGCCGACAGGATGCCGTGGATGCCGGACAGGATCAGGACGAGCACGATCTTGGCGTGGAGCCACGCGCCGCCTGTGAACCAGCCGCCGAAGACGCCGAGCCAGAGGCCGGCAACCCAGGTCGCGATCATCGACGGATTGATGATGCCCTTGAGAAGCCGCCGCTCCATGACCTTGAAGGTCTCCGACTGCGGCGTGTGGGGGCCGGCCTCGGCATGATAGACGAAGAGCCGCGGCAGATAGAGCATGCCGGCCATCCAGGCGATCACCGCGAAGAGGTGAACGACCTTGACCCACAGATAGGCGGAAGCCGGAATCAGGAGGAACATCAGCGCCGCCAGGACGACGGTGATGGCGAGGGCGATCAGGGCATTCTTCATGCGGTCTTCCAGCGGCGGGTTGCGCTTCGTCCTCGCTTGAATCGCGGGGGCAAGTCAATCGCGACATTCGTCCGCCGCCCTGGGCAAAGAGCCCGTACCGCGTGACGTCAGCCCGGCGCCATCGATACCGACGAAGATCGTCCAGCAGGCCCCTGGCGTTTCCATTCCGAGGGGCAGCCCCTTGGTTTCGGAGCCTTTCGTCGTTCGCCCATGTGCCGCCAGCTTGCCTATGCCGGATCGCCGATCTGCCTGCACCAGCTTCTGGTGGAGCCGGAGTGGTCGTTGATCGCCCAGTCGCGGGCGGCGCGGCTGGCGAAGACGCCGGTCAATGGCGATGGCAGCGGCGTCGGCTGGTACGGCGCCCGGCCTGAACCCGAGCTCTACCGGGGCACGCGGCCGGCCTGGTCGGACAACGAACTCCTGGCGTTTGCCCGCCAGACCTCGTCGCCGCTGTTTCTCGCCCATGTGCGCGCGGCGACCAGTGGCGCGGTCTCTCCCGAAAACTGCCATCCCTTTGGCGAGGGGCGGCAACTCTTCATGCACAATGGCCAGGTTCGGAACTATGAGCGCCTCCACAACCGGATCGATGCCCTGATCGGCAAGGATCATGCACCTTTGCGCCGAGGAAGCTGCGACTCCGAGGCGATCTTCCTGTCGGCCTGCGGCCGCGGGCTGCAGAACGACCCCATCGCCGCCCTTTCCAAGACCCTGGCCGCCATCGCTTCCATCGTCGCTGAAGCCGGCCTGGATGGAACGAACAGCCAGTCGGAAGGGTGCGAGGACGGCCACCTCTCCTTCGCCGCGACCTATTGCGACGGCGAGCGGCTGATCGCCTTTCGCTGGTCCGATCGCGGGCAGCCTCCCTCGCTCTATTGGCGGCGGCTCAACCATGCGGCGGGAGCCGGTGTGGTGATCGCCTCCGAGCCCTACGACGCGGCAGACGAGGCGTGGACGATCGTGCCGCCCTCCTCCGTGCTCTCGGTCTGGCCGGACGGTCGGATGACCATTGCGCCCTTCGCGCCCGACAGGGATCCGGCTGCTCTTTCGGGGCAGGAAGCGACACGGAGCATGGCATCCGCTCGCAGAGATCGGGCAGTCGCATAAGGAACGTGGCGTCCGGGGCGTCGCCGTCGGCAGGATCGGGCGGCGTCAGGTCGCGTAACCGCTCAGGAAGCGCGACGCCACCCAGCCACGACGCCCATCGCCGCCATAATTGATCAGGCACCAGCTTGCATGCCGCACGCAACGTTCGATGAAGATCCCGCTGTCACCGTCATGAAGCCCGTCGATGATCCGGTAGTCGGTGCCGGGTCCCTCGCGGACATTGAGAACGTCGTTATAGGCGATGCCGGTGACGCGATAGGGAATCTCGGTGGCGAAATGGGACCGCCAGTCATGGGCGGTCGCGGCGCCTGTTGCGGCAGTGGCGGCAAGAGTCAGTGAAATTGCGGCGAGACCATAGCGAAAACTGCGCATGCCTGCCTCCATGCTTCCGTTAGGGAAGACATGCTATACCCCAGCTTTTCGAAGCCGCACAGGGATCGGGCACGGCAAAAACCCGTTGACGGAACGCTTGGCGGTCACATTGTCGTTTGACCCGCGGCATCTGGCGCGGGCATCACGGAACGCGGCAGAACATCGAACGGAGCGATCATGACGGAGAAGCAACCGCCCGCTGTCGCGCGCGTCGCCGAGGCAGCCGAAGCCAAGGGCCTCAAGATCAAGATCGTCAGAACCGAGAAGACGGCCCGCTCGGCCGAGGAGGCCGCCGCGGCTGTCGGCGCCGAGGTCGGCCAGATCGTCAAGTCGCTGGTGTTCCGGGGCGTCGACAGTGGCAAGCCCTATCTCCTCCTGGTTTCCGGGGCCAACCGGGTGGAAGAGACGGCGGTGATGGGCGCGCTGGGCGAAGCGCTCGAGCGGCCGAACGCCGACTTCGTGCGCGAGGTGACGGGCTTTGCCATTGGCGGGGTCGCCCCGATCGGCGGGACCGGAGAGGCGGTCGTCTATATGGACGAGGATCTCTTCGCATACGCAACGGTCTGGGCGGCAGCCGGCTCGCCGAACCACGTCTTCGAAGTCGTGCCGCTTCAGCTCCGCAGCGCGACGGGCGCAACCGTCGGGCCGGTGCGCTGATCGTTTCTGCAGCTTAAATACGCCGACTAATCTAAATCTTAATAAGCCGGCGTTTCAGCTCCGTTGCATCGTATGTCGGCGCCTCGCAAACGCGGGAGCGGCAGAGGAACGCAGCGGGTTTCTTTGCCGGCTTCATCGATGCGATCGGCAGCTCTTCCGGAAGCCCCGACAGATCGTTCGCGAAGAGGTCGAGGCGATCGAGATCGACGGCGCTCCATGCGGCTTCGCGCATCGCCTGACCGGTCTCGTCTCCTTCCTCGGCTATGATGCAAAGCTCGCTGCCGCGGCGGATGCGACTGGCTGCGGTGACGATGCCCGGGTGATTGACTGCCGCTTCACCAACGCGGCCGGCTGCTGCCATGGCGGCGCGCTCGGCCTGTTCGCCGATGGCGATCGAGCCCGAGACCTGGCCCAGCAACGACAGGCCTTCGATCACCAGCGACGTTCCGCTCGGAACCGCATCGTCCTGGTCGCCGCGCAGGCTGAAGAGGACATCGGTCGCATCGCGGCTCGTCAGCATGTGCCCGTCGGCCCCGTCGCCATGCCATTTCGCGAGCTCTTCGGCGAGCCAGAGCGCTTGATCCACATAAGTCCGGTCGAGGGTTTGAGCGAAGAGCGCGACCGCCGCGTGGATCAGAGCGCCATAGTCGGATGACAGTCCCAGCCCGGCGATGCGGCCGTCGCGCGTCGCGTGGTGAAGCCTTCCGTCCACCACCATCGCGTCCATGACGAAGGCGAAGGCGCCTTTCGCCATATCTAATGCCCGTGTGTGTCCGAGGATCGCCGAGCTTTCCGCGAGAGCGCGGATCGTCATGCCGTTCCAGTCGGCGAGCACCTTGTCGTCGCGTCCGGGCCAGGGCCGCTCTTCGCGCGCATCCAGCAGTCGGGTGCGGGCTTCGCCGAAATCGGGATCGCCGGTTCGGGCACCGGGATGCAGGCGATGGAGGATCGACTTGCCCTCCCAATTGCCCTCCGCACTGACGTCATAGGCGCGTTTGAACTCGGCCGCGTCGCGGCCGAGCAGGGCATCGACCTCGTCTTCACGCCAGACATAGAAGGCGCCCTCCTCCGAATGACCGTCGGCATTGAGGCTGTCGGCATCCAGCGAGGACGCGAAGCCGCCGCCGGTCGTTAGCATCTCGCGGTCGAGCCAGCCGATGGTCTCTTCCATGCGCTCGCGATAGAGCGTGTCCCCGGTCGCCCGATACGCCCAACCGAGATGCCGCAGGAACTGGGCGTTGTCGTAGAGCATTTTCTCGAAATGCGGCACCAGCCAGCGATCGTCGGTGGAATAGCGGTGGAGCCCGCCGCCGAGATGATCGTAGATGCCGCCGCTCGAAAGCGCCCGCACCGTCTTGAGAAAGCCGTCGCGATGGGCCTCGTTGCCGGTCTCGAAGGCCGAGCGGGCAAGGATTTCCATGTGGGGCGCGTTCGGGAATTTCGGCGCACCGGACAGCCCGCCCTGGACCGGATCGACGATCTGGGCGATCCGCGCGGCGCTTTTTTCCAGATCCAGCGCTTCCAGCGGCCCGTTCGCCCCGGCACCGCCGATCACCGACTGAAGCCGCTCGGCGATGGTGCCGGCGCTCTGGTCGATCTCGGCGCGGCGCTCGTTCCAGGCCTTGGCGACGGCCTCCAGCACCTGGACGAAGCCCGGACGGCCGTAGCGCGGTTCTTTCGGGTAATAGGTGCCGCCAAAGAACGGCCGGCCGTCGGGCGTGAGGAACATGGTCATCGGCCAGCCGCCCTGCTCGCCGAGCGCGTGGAGTGCGGTCATGTAGAGATGGTCGATATCCGGCCGTTCTTCCCGGTCGACCTTCACATTGACGAACAGCCGGTTCATCACCGCCGCAACGCCGTCGTCCTCGAAGCTCTCATGGGCCATCACATGGCACCAGTGGCAGGCGGCATAGCCGACCGAGAGAAGGATCGGGCAGTCACGCGTCTTCGCCTCCTCGCGGGCTGCATCGGACCACTCCCGCCAATGGACGGGATTGTCCCTGTGCTGCAGGAGATAGGGGCTCACGGCTTCGGCGAGCTGGTTGCCTTCGATCATCGCGGCCTCCGTAATCAGCGATACATTGCTTGATTTGGACGGAGGCTAGTGCATTGGCGGGAGAGTTCGATGGATAAAATGACGAATCGGCGTGGTTTTACTTCTGGCATTTCCGCCAATGGGTAAAGCCAATGCGAGCGGCGATTCTGTCAGCGGGCTCATGAAACCATGCTAGCTTTCGCTGATGTGCTTCCAAAATCGCCAGTTTTTGCGTTTTTCCGTGCATAGCAGAAGTCAAAGACTGAAATCGACTTGACTCGCAACAGGCAAATTCCGAATTCTCAAGGGTCTTTGGAATCACCAGCACCAAAGACAAAGCCGAGGCGGTAGGACGCCTCGGCTTCTGGATTGTCTGGTTTCCCGCTGGCCGGCGGGTTAAGTGATCACTTGGGTATGGTTTTACGTCATCTCTTGTGTTTGTCAATCCGTCCGGCCAGCTCTTTCAGGAAGGGCCCTTAATGGCTGCTTATCTTCATCCTTTGACAGGAATAGAACTGAACCCCGTGGTGATCGAACGTAAGGCCCTCACTTACGAGGAGGCTGTAACAGCGTTCGTGCTGCGCGCCCAAGGATGCAAGTACAATATCATTGCCCAGCATCTTGGCACCAACACTCACCGCTTGGGAGAGGTGTTCAGGGGCGAAAAGCACATGGGAGCTGAGGCCAAGGCAACAGCGTTGCTGTTCGGAACGACCCAATAGCTACCCGTGTAAATCTACGAGAGAACCCCGCTTCTGCGGGGTTTTTTCGTCCCGCCAACCACCCGCCTGCATTTGGCTACTATGGCCGCTTCCCTCCTCCCGCTCCTCGCCTACGCCGCTGCCTTGGGCATTGCTGCCTTCATCCCCGGGCCGGGTGTCGCCGCGCTCGTGGGAGAGTCTCTGGGCAGCGGGTTGCGGACATCCTTTTTCTTCCTGGCGGGCCTGGCGCTGGGCGACCTCGTCTACCTCTCGATTGCCGTGGCCGGTCTGGCGGCGCTGGCCGAGCTCTTTGCCGAGGCCTTTCTCGTGGTGAAGATCATCGGCGGTCTTTATCTCGTCTATCTTGCATGGGTTTTCTGGACGAGCGGAGCGGGGCTCGTGGGTGTCCGGACCGCCAGGGCGCGGGGCGGTGGAAAGGCCTTTCTGGCGGGATTCACCGTGACGCTCGGCAATCCGAAGAGGATCGTCTTCTATCTTGCCCTCCTTCCGACCGTCCTCGATCTCAACGCCGTCGGCCTGTTCGAATGGACGCTGCTTGCCGTGGTGACGGTGCTGGTGCTTTTCGCCGTCCTGGCACCCTACGCCCTTCTGGCAGCCAAGGCGCGCAGCCTGATGACTCGGCCGGCGGCGCTGAAGCGGCTGAACCGCGCGGCCGGTGCCACGATCGGCAGCGCCGGCGCCCTGATCCTTGGCGAGGCCGCCTATGCGGCCTTCCGGCGGGTCTGACGTTCCGGGATTGCGGGACGGAAAGCGCAATTTCCACATGGGACGGTTCGCAACTGCGACCACAATGTCGTAGGCTCTGCCGGAGCGGCCCGACCGCGGCCGATGAACGACCGTCGATCCCTCCCCACCTTGCCAAGGGCGCTTCATGCACGCCGATACCATTGCCGCCTTGTCCTCTGGCGCCCTGCCCTCCGGTGTCGCGGTGGTGCGCGTCAGCGGGGCGGATGCGAAGACGGTTCTCGAAAACCTCTGCGGCGCCGTGCCGCCGGCGCGGCGGGCGAGCCTGCGCGCCTTTCGCAACGAGGCCGGTGACATCATCGACCGGGGGATCGCGATCTTCTTTCCCGGGCCGAACAGCGTCACCGGCGAGGATATCGCCGAATTTCATCTCCATGGCGGCCGGGCTGTGGTCGAGGCCTGTCTCGACGCCATCACGGCAACGGTCGGTGTGCGACTGGCCGAAGCCGGGGAGTTCACACGTCGTGCCTTCGAGAACGGCCGGATCGATCTGACCGAAGCCGAGGGCCTCGCCGATCTGATCGCGGCGGAGACCGAAGGCCAGCACAGGGCCGCGATCTCGCAGGCTGGCGGCGCGCTGCGGGCACTCTACGAAGGCTGGATGAAGCGCCTGACCGACGCCCGGGCTCGCCTCGAAGCCTCCTTCGACTTTTCCGACGAAGGCGATGTCGGCGAGGACGTCGCCGATGCCGTCGCGGGCGAGATCACGTCCCTCATCAAGGAAATCCGTCGGCATCTGCAACGTGCCGACCGGGGCGAGATCCTGAAGAGCGGCTTCAAGGTCGCGATCGTCGGTGCCCCGAATGCCGGCAAGTCGAGCCTCCTGAACGCGCTGGCCGATCGCGAGGTGGCGATCGTCACCGAAGTTCCGGGAACGACGCGGGACGTGATCGAGGCGACGCTCGATCTCGGCGGCATTCCGGTCCGCTTTTCCGACACGGCCGGCATTCGCGAGACATCCGACAAGGTCGAGGCCATCGGCGTCGAGCGGGCGCGGGAGGTGATGGCCCGGGCCGATCTGGTTCTGGCCCTCGTCGACCCGCAGCATGGTCATGGGCCGCTGGCTCGCATCACCGACCTTTTGTCTCACGTGAAACATCCGATGATGCTCGCCGCCGATGCCTCGCTGGAGGATCTCGATCAGGGCACCGCACGCGGACGCCGCCGGATCCTCACCGTGCGCACCAAAGCCGACCAGGCGGAGCCCAGGGGCCTCGTCGCCCGGTTCGGAAACGAATGGACGGATTTCAAATTCGACTTTCAGATTTCCTCCAGGACCGGTGAGGGTCTGGACGCCCTGATGAACAGGATTGCCGAACTCGCGGCGGAGGCTGCCGGGCTCGATGGCGCCGGCTCCCTGGGCGAGGCGATCCCGCTGCGCACGCGCCAGAAGGAGCTGGTCGCCGATGCGCTCCGAAACCTCGATGAGTTTGTCGAAAATGCCGATCAGCCGGCCGAGATCGGCGCCGAGACGCTGCGCCGCGCGTCCAACCGGCTGGGCGCGATCACCGGCCAGGTCGGGGTGGAAGACCTCCTTGACGTGATCTTCTCCGAATTCTGCATCGGAAAGTGAGCGATGGCAGGCTCGTCGATACTTTCCTGATGGCGCGTCTTCGCGCAGCACCGCCACGCGAGGCGGAGGGTGTAAACGAGCCGGCAACGGCCGATCAGTCGGAAACGTCCAGCCTGTCGTAGAGCTCGGCCATCGGCAGGTCGATCGCGAGTGCGGGAAGCGGTAGACTGGCCTCAAGCCCGGTGATGATCTCGACGCTCCATTCCCCTTGCTCCTCGCGGCTCCAGACCAGCACCTGTGGCCCTTCCGGCTCGACCACGACGATATGGCGCATGGAGGATACGCCCTTGTATTCCTCGACCTTGCGCAACCGATCGAAATCCCGAGTCGACGGCGAGAGGACTTCGAAGACGACGACCGGTTCCGCCGCGAGATACCCGTCCGGATCGAACGCCCCGCAATCGACACCGGCATCCGGTCGACGGATCTGGCCGGGAAAGGTTTCGACCCCGATGTTTGCCGAGAAAGGTCTGAACGGGGTTTTTCGGAGGAGGTCGACGAGACTGGTCAGAACGTTGGTCACGATGAGATTGTGGCCCATCCTGCGAAACGGCTGAAGCTTCGGAAAGCCGCCGACCAACTCATAGCGTTCCTCCTGGTCTTGCTGCCAGGAGAAGAAATCCGCGACGGTCCAGGGCTGATAGTCGGACAAGCTCATAGGAACGGTCCCTTGCTGAACCGCGCCCATTTTACCTCGATCCTCACGTATTAAGCCAGTCCAGCAGATGTGGTCGCGAAGAGCGCGCACAACAGAACCAGGCCGCCGCGCCGAGCGGATGAAAACTCTCTAACCCTTTGACGCATCGTCATCCTTGGGCTTGTCCCAAGGATCTACTGCCGGTGACGCACCAAAACCGTACCCGGATACTCTTCGTCCCACGGAGCGGTCGACAAACAGCCTTGGTAGATTCTCGGGACAAGCCCGAGAATGACGGACACGGAGGGATGGCGTCTGAGAGACGCAAAGGGATGAGCGCTGAAAAAAGAGCCAACTGAGCACCACACCGCAGTCCATGGCTGCGCTCTGTTTATAGACGGGGCGCATGCCACACCGTGCGCGGTGCGCAGGTCAGCGTCCGCCATGATGCAAGTGCCCGCCATACTCCTGTGGTGATCGGTTCTGATGCTCCGAGCCGCTAATCATTGTTCCCCGCCAGCCTTTCTTCTATAGCAAGGTCACAATTGCCGCGCACTGGCGCGCGAGCGCCATGTCTGAGAGGCCCGACAAGTCTCCCAAACCGTCACAAGGCGCTTGAAACCCACACACTTCGGATCGATCTCGCTGCCATGAGTGCCATCGACCAGACACAATCCCCTTCCCCCGCCGCCTGCGACGTCGTCGTGGTGGGCGGCGGCCATGCGGGCTCGGAAGCTGCGAGCGCGGCCGCACGGGCGGGGGCCGAAACCGTGCTCGTTACTCACCGCTTCGACACGATCGGTGCCATGAGCTGCAATCCGGCGATCGGCGGGATCGGCAAGGGCCATCTGGTGCGCGAGATCGATGCGCTGGGCGGGCTCATGGGGCTTGCGGCCGATCGCGGCGGCATTCAGTTTCGCATGCTCAACCGCCGCAAAGGGCCGGCGGTCTGGGGCCCGCGCACCCAGGCCGACCGCAAGCTCTATCGCGCCGCCATGCAGGAGCTGATCCGCGCTCAGGCGGGGCTTTCGATCGTCGAGGGCGATGTCTTCGATCTGGAGCTGGATGCGGCGGGCGCGGTCTCGGGCGTCATCCTCGGTGATGGACGGCGGATCGCCTGCCGCGCCGTTGTGCTGACGACCGGAACCTTCCTCGGCGGCCTGATCCATATCGGCGATCGCCAGATTCCGGCCGGGCGGATGGGCGAGGATCCCACGCTCGGGCTTTCCGGTACGCTGCGCAGGTTGGGGCTCGCACTCGGCCGGTTGAAGACCGGCACGCCCGCCCGCCTCGACGGCCGGACGATCGACTGGGACGCGCTCGACCGGCAGCGACCGGATGACGAGCCGGTCCCCTTCTCCTTCCTCACCGAGCGCATCGAAACCCGGCAGATCGACTGCGGCATCACCCGCACGACGCCTGCGACCCATGCGATCATCCGCGAAAACCTTTCCCGCTCGGCGCTCTATTCGGGCAAGATCGAGGGCGTCGGTCCGCGCTACTGCCCGTCGATCGAGGACAAGATCGTCAAGTTCGGCGATCGCGACGGGCATCAAATCTTTCTGGAACCGGAAGGCCTCGACGACGACACGGTCTATCCGAACGGCTTGTCCACCTCGCTTCCCGAAGAGGTTCAGGACGCTTTCCTGCGCTCGATCCCGGGGCTCGAACGGGTTACGATCCTGAAGCCCGGCTATGCCATCGAATATGATCATGTCGATCCGCGCGAGCTCGACCGCTCGCTCGCCGTGCGCAAGGCGCCGGGCCTGTTTCTCGCCGGCCAGATCAATGGCACGACCGGCTATGAGGAGGCGGCTGCCCAGGGTCTCGTCGCCGGGCTGAACGCGGCGCGGCTGGCCGGTGGCGCGGCACCCGTCATCATCGGTCGGGCCGACGCTTATATCGGCGTGATGATCGACGATCTGACTCGAACCGGCGTCAGCGAGCCCTATCGCATGTTCACCTCGCGGGCCGAATTCCGCCTGTCGCTTAGGGCCGACAATGCCGATCGCCGGCTGACGCCTTCGGCGATCGAATGGGGCATTGCTTCGTCCGAACGGGCTCGGGTCTTCGCCGAGACCGAAAAGGCCTTCCTCGCGGCGCGCCGGGAGCTGGAGGCCGCCACGCTGACGCCGGCCGAGGCGGCGCGCCATGGTCTCAACGTCAATCAGGATGGCCGGCGCCGCAGCGCCTGGCAGCTTCTCGCCCAGAGCGACCTCGGCCTCGACCGGCCACGGCTCCTGTCCATCTGGCCGCAGCTGGAAACGATCACGCCCGGGACCTTCGGGCGGGTGAAGATCGAAGCGGCTTATGACGTCTATTTGGAGCGCCAGCGCCGTGACCAGGAACAGCTTCGCCGGGACGAAGCGCACGAGATCCCTGCAACGCTTGATTTCTCCGCCATCCCCGGCCTGTCGAACGAGCTCAAGCAGAAGCTCGCAGAGCGGCGTCCCGCGAGTGTGGCGGAGGCCGAACGCATCGACGGGATGACGCCGGCCGCCCTCGCCTTGATCCTCGTTGCCACCCGCCGGAGCGCTCTTGCCAATGCGGCGTGATCGCCCTCGCGGCCGCTTCTCGCGCGATGAAGGACGGGGCCGGGAAGACGGCCGAGCCGGTCGCTTCGATCCGCGAGCACGCGCCGGGCAAAATTTCTCGAAGCCGACAGCAAAGAAGCCGTCCGCAAGCGAAATCGCGTCCGCCCAAGCCGAAGGCCGGCAATGGTTCACGGAGCGCTTCGCCGTTTCACGTGAAACGCAGGCGCGTCTCGACCTGTTCGTCCGGTTGCTGACCGAGTGGCAGGCGCGGATCAATCTCGTGGCGCCCTCCACGGTCGGCGATGTGTGGCATCGGCATGTCGCGGATGCGATCTCTCTGGAACACCGCCTGCCGGCCTTTTCGCAGGCCGTTGACCTCGGCTCGGGTGGCGGGCTTCCGGCCTTGGTCATCGCGGCTTGCCGACCCGAGGCCGCGGTCGACATGATCGAGTCGAGCGGCAAGAAGGCCGCGTTTCTGGCGACGGCACAGCGCGAGATGGGGGTTCGCGGCCGGGTCCACGCTGCGCGCATCGAGGATGCTGAAGGGGTGCTTGGTTCGGCGGACATCGTCACGGCCCGGGCGCTGGCGCCTTTCGGTGATCTGTTGAGCCTCGTCGCGCCGCATATTTCACGTGAAACACGCTGTTTCTTCGCCAAGGGCCGCAGTCATGAACAGGAAATTTCCGATGCCGCTGCCCATTGGCGATTCAGCATGATAATTCACGAATCGGAGGTCGAAGACGATTCGGTCGTGCTGGAAGTCTCCGAGATCGTCGCGCGAGACGGCTGAGCGCGCGATATTCGGCGTGAGCGCCGCCCGGACCGCGGTTCTGAAAGAGGAGCGCGGCGGCCGCTCGACCCAGACCGACCACAAGACAAGCGGATGTTTCAGCCGATGGATGTGGCAAGCGAAGAGCCCATGCGGATCATCACCATAGCCAACCAGAAGGGTGGCGTCGGCAAGACGACGACGGCGATCAATCTCGCGACGGCGCTCGCCGCGATCGACAAGCGCGCCCTCCTGATCGATCTCGATCCCCAAGGGAACGCCTCGACCGGTCTCGGCATCGACAAGGACGATCGCGAGGTCTCGTCCTACGATGTCCTGAAGGAGACGGTCTCGATCACCAATGCGGCGCAGCCGACGGTCGTGCCCAATCTCTCGATCATCCCCTCCACCATGGATCTTCTGGGGCTGGAGATGGAGATTTCCGGCGTCAATGGCCGCGCCTATCGGCTGCGCGACGCCCTGCACTTTCATCAGGAGGAAGGCGCACAGTTCGATTTCGTGCTGATCGACTGCCCCCCTTCCCTCAATCTGTTGACCATCAATGCCATGGCGGCCGCCGACGCGATCCTGGTGCCGCTGCAATGCGAGTTCTTCGCGCTGGAAGGCCTGTCGCAGCTTCTGCAGACGGTCGAGCAGGTGCGTGACAGCCTCAACCCGATGCTCGGGCTCCACGGCATTGTCCTGACCATGTATGACAGCCGCAACAATCTTGCGACGCAGGTGGTGCGGGATGTGCGCGCCTATATGGGCGAGCATGTCTACGACACGGTGATCCCCCGCAATGTGCGGGTCTCGGAGGCGCCATCCTATGGCAAGCCGGCGATCCTCTACGACATGAAATGCCCGGGCAGCCAGGCCTATATCCAGCTCGCCTCGGAGGTGATCCAGCGCGAGCGCCGGCTGGTCGCCGCCTGAGATTTCGGCAGAATCCGGGGCCTCGCGACGGGCCGCATGGGAGAATGACATGAGCGAAGACAGATCGCGGCAAAGACTGGGGCGGGGTCTCGCCTCGCTGATCGGGGCAGGCGTCGCCGCCCCTGCCCGGCCGGTTCCCGGGTTCGATCCGCAGCCGGCCGCGCCCACGATCCAGCCCGAGCGCTCGGTGCCGATCGACCGGATCGCGCCGAACCCCCACAATCCGCGCCGGGTGTTCAACCAGGCCGAACTCGACGAACTTGCCGCCTCGATCCGCCAGCACGGCGTCGTCCAGCCCTTGCTGGTGCGACCTCAGCCCGGGCAACGCGAGCGCTTCGAGATCGTCGCCGGCGAACGGCGCTGGCGGGCGGCGGGCCTCGCGGGCCTCGCCGAAGTGCCTGTGGTCATGCGGGAGATCAACGACCGGCAGTCGCTCGAAATCGCCATCATCGAGAACGTCCAGCGGGCCGATCTCAACGCGATCGAGGAGGCCCAGGGCTATCAGACGCTGATCGACGAGCATGGCTACACCCAGGCGGATCTGGCCGAGATCCTGGGCAAGAGCCGCAGCCATGTGGCCAATACGCTGCGGCTCCTGAAGCTTCCGCCGGAAGTCCGCGCCATGGTCGAGGAAGGTGCCCTTTCGGCCGGCGCCGCGCGCACCGTCGTCACTGCCGAAGATCCGGTGGCGCTCGCCCAGCGGATCGTCAAGGAGAACCTCTCGGTGCGGGAGGCCGAAGCGCTGGCACGCGATCCTGAGGTGATCGAGCCCGCGGCGGGTCAGTCTGTGTCTTCAGGACGTGGACGGGCGGCGCGCGAAACGAAGAAGAGCGAGGAGATCCTCGACTGGGAGCGGCGCCTTGGCGATGCGGTGGGCCATCCGGTTGCCGTCTCCCGCACCAAGGGCGGCGGCGTCAGCGTCGAACTCAGCCTCTCTGGCCCGGGAGACGTGGAAAACCTGCTTCAGCGCTTGCAGGATGCCGATTCCCGCGCGGTGCGTCATATCGAGCAGGGACCGCGGCTCCGGTCGGTTTGAGACCGGTTCGGGCCGCAGATTTCTCGCCGGTCCCGTAGCAATGACCGAGGGTGCCGACGCACTCGGCCGTTGGATCGTTCCGGCCTCCGCGGATTGGACAGGAGCGGCACCGGTCAACGACCGATGCCGTCGGTCTCAATCCACCGGTTGCCCGGTCGAGCGAACCTGCCAGTACTGGCCTGAATAGTTGTCGCAACGTGTCAGATGCGGCTGGTTGTTGTCGGGACCGCCATTGAAGATGTCCAGGCACATGTTCGGTCCCCGGAACTGGGTCACGAGGCGGTACGCGCCGCCATCCGGGCGGAACGACCAGAACTGGCCGGTATAATTGCCGCAAGGCGCCAGATGGACCTGGTTGTTCCGCGGACCACCATTGAAGACGTCGAGGCACATGTCCTGACCGCGGAACATGGTGGTCAGGCGCCAATAGTCGCCTCCCGCCGGAGAAAAACGCCAGTACTGGCCGGACACGTCCTGGGCCGGCGCCAGATGCGTCAAGTTGTTCTTCGGGCCGCCATTATAGACGTCGAGCCGCATATTGGGCCCGCGAAATTCGGTGGAAAGGGTGTTGTAGCTCCAGATGTCGATGGACTGTGCCTGTGCGGGAGCGACGAAAATGGCCGCGACGACTGAGGCGGCCATGAGAAGCGATATTTTCATCCACGATGTTCCCAAGCGAGACTGACGTTTGGTCAAGTAGCACGCCACGTCTCGAGTGAACAAGTAGTCGGATCTTCTTCGTCAGGCGTCTTGTTCATCGGACTGCGTCAAGCGTGAGAGCGTCTCCGGGCTCGAGCGAGGGCCAGCTTCACGGCCGCCCTCCAGCAGATGATCGGGTGACCCAAGAACGCTCAGCTCAGGCGCCGCGCCTTCAGACGCGCGGCCTCGACGGCGGTGTCGAGTAGCGTCTTGTGGGTGATGGTGAGCGCTAGCGCAGCCTCCTTGCGGCTTTGCAGGATGTCGGCCTCGATTGCCTGCAACCGATCGCCGATCGCCGAAAGGGTCCAGGCGCCGAGCGCGGTTTCCATTGCGTGCCGGCGGCGGAAATGCGGGCGGCGTCGTTCGACGGCGCGGGCGACCGTTTCGCCGCGTCGCTCGACGGTCTCGCGCATGGCCTGGAGCTGCTGGAAATAGCGCAGAAGGGCAAGATGAAGCTGGAACGTCGCGATGCCGGCGGTCGTGAGCCGTTCGATGAGATGGGGCAGGCGCTTGACCTCGCCGGCGGCGGCCGCATCGACGGCTTCCTCCAGCGTGTCCGAGGAAACGTCTCCGACGACGGCGCGCACATCCTCTTCGGTGATCGTGGGGGCGCCGAGGCCGTAGAGGCAGAGCTTCTGCACCTCACCCCGCGAGGCGATGCGGTCCGCTCCGAGGCGTGCCTTCAGCGCTTCGCGGGCCTCGCGATCCATGGTGAGACCGGCGAGGTCGAGTTCTTCGTCGATCATCCTGTCGAGCGCCCGGCCTTCGTCCTGGTAGCAGGGCAGCGCCACGGCGAACCGGCCACGCTCGACATTGATCCTGAGACCTGCGCTCTTCTTCAGATCGCCCGCCTCGATGACGATCAGCGTTTCCTCCAGCTTCTCGCCCGCAAGCTCCGCCACCGCATCGGCGAGGCTCTTGCCGGCCCCCGCTCCGCGTACCCGCACATAGCGCCGCCCGCCCATCAGTGAGAGCGTGCGGGCCTCGTCATAGAGCCGGCCGATATCCTTCTCCAGATCATCGGCCGCCAGCGTGACGGCGGCAAACGGATCGGTCAGATCGACACCGAAATTCTTGGCGAGTTTCGCCGAGCGCTCCGCCACGAGGCCGGTATCGGGTCCGTAAAGAAGGACGAGCGAATGGGAATAGTCCGGTCGGCTCAGGAAGGCCTCGACTTCTCCGGCTTTCTTCTGGGCCACGGATCGAACCTCCCGCGCTTCGCCAGTGATCAGGACCGTCGTTTGCCAGGAGAGGGCGATGCGTCAGTCCGGCCGAGACGTCAGTACCGGCCGACGTCAGGCGCCGCCGCTCAAGGCTGCGTTGACGGCGAGTTCGATCTGCGAGGCGAGGAGCCGGCTCGTCTGCTTGCGCGCGTCGAGCAGAGCGCGCTGGTTCTGATAGAGCTGCTCGGTCGAATCATAGGGCACTGTTGCCATGCGGTCGCCGGAGAGCACCACCTGATTGTCGGAGAGACGAACCAGCGTGAATCGGGCCTTCTCCACGAAGATCGCCGAACGGGGAATGTCGCCCGTATCGGCGATCAGGCCGCGGGCCTGGCTGTCGAGAGCGAGCCGCAATTCGTAGATCGGCTGGGTGACCGGTGTCCCGCGATTGAGCCGGAAGAGAAGCTCGTTGCGCAGGAGCTGTTCGGTGCGCGAATTCGGCTCCGGAATCGCGATGCGGCCTTCATAGCCATAGCTCTGCGGCTCGGTGGAGAAGGTATACACGCCGGCCGTCCCGTAGAGCGGTCCGGCCTGGCAGCCGGCGAGCACCGTCGCGGCGGCAAGCGCGAGGCCGACACGCAACGTACGGCTCCCGCGGCGATTTCGGCGAGAGGGCGTTCCGGGATGATTGCCGGAGACCTTACACGACCACATTGACGATTCTCCCCGGCACGACGACGAGCCGTTTCGGTGTCTTCCCGTCCAGCGCGGCCACGACGAAATCGAGCGCCAGGGTCGCCTGTTCGATGTCAGCTTTGCCGGCCTCGGCCGGAACGGTCAAGTCGCCGCGCTTCTTGCCGTTGATCTGGACCGGGAGTGTGACCGTATCGTCGCTCAGAAGCGTGTCGTCCACCGTTGGCCAGGGCGCGGCTGCGACGAGCCCGTCTTCGCCGATCGCCTCCCAGGCGGATTCGGCGAGATGCGGCATCATCGGTGCGATGGCGCGGACCAGCATCGAGAGGGCTTCGCGCGCCGCGGCGAGCCGGGCAGGGGGGCTCCCCGCATCGAGCTTGGCGAAGGCCGCAGCGAGCTGGTTGACCAGCTCGTGTACCCGGGCGATGGCCTTGTTGAAGCCGAGACGCTCGATGTCTTCGCCGACACCGGCGACGGTGCGGTGTGCGGCCTTGCGGATCGTCAGCGCCTCGTCGTCCTCTCCACCAGACGCGGAGGAGGGCGCGTCCCTCAGCTTTGGAGCGGTCTCGGTGACGAGCCGCCACAAGCGCTGGACGAAGCGGTGGGCGCCTTCGACGCCGGCCTCGGTCCAGATCACGTCGCGATCCGGCGGCGAGTCCGACAGGACGAACCAGCGGGCGGTGTCGGCGCCGTAGGAGCCGATGATGTCGTCCGGATCGACCACGTTCTTCTTCGACTTCGACATCTTCTCGATGCCGCCGATCTCGATCGGCTGGCCGGAGGAGATGCGGATCGCGCGGCGGGCTCCCTCCGCCTCCTCGAAGCGCACATCCACCGGCGGCACCCATTCGCGGCCGTCGCGATAGGTTTCGTGAACGACCATGCCTTGGGTGAACAGGCCCTTGAAGGGCTCGTCGAGATCCAGATGACCGCACTTGCGCATCGCGCGCACGAAGAAGCGGGAATAGAGGAGATGCAGGATCGCATGCTCGATGCCGCCGATATACTGGTCGACCGGCAGCCAGGCATTGGCGGCCTGCGGGTCGGTGGGCTCGTCGGCGCGCGGCGCGGTGAAGCGGGCGAAGTACCACGAGGAATCGACGAAGGTGTCCATCGTGTCTGTTTCACGTGAAGCATCGCCGCCGCAGCGCGGGCAGATGGCCTTGCGCCAGGTGGCGTGACGGTCGAGCGGATTGCCGGGCTTTTCGAAGTCGATGTCGTCGGGCAGCTTGACGGGCAGGTTCTCGCGGGCCTCCGGCACGACGCCGCAGCTTTCGCAATGGAGCACCGGGATCGGGCAGCCCCAATAGCGCTGGCGCGAAATGCCCCAGTCGCGCAGGCGGTAGTTCACCCGTCGCTCGGCCTGGGGAGCGCCGAACAGGTCCGTCGCCTCCAGCCTCTCGGCCACCGCCTCGAAGGCTTCGTCCGGCGTCTTGCCGTCGAGAAAGCCGGAATTGTAGATCGTGCCGTCGTCCGTAAAGGCCTCGTTGCCGACCGAGAAGGCCACCGGGTCCTCATGCGGCGGCAGCACCACGGGCTTGACAGGCAGGCCGTATTTGCGGGCGAAATCGAGGTCGCGCTGGTCGTGGGCCGGGCAGCCGAAGACCGCGCCGGTGCCGTATTCCATCAGCACGAAATTTGCGACATAGACCGGCACGCGCCATTCCGGGTCGAACGGGTGCACCGCCTCGATCCCGGTGGCGAAACCCTTCTTCTCCGCCTTTTCCAGCGCTTCGGCGCTGGTGCCGGTGCGTCGGCATTCGGCGATGAAGGCCTGCAGGTCGGGATTGTTCTCGGCGGCCTTCTGCGCCAGCGGATGATCGGCGGCGACCGCGATGAAGGATGCGCCGAAAAGGGTGTCGGGCCGCGTGGTGAAGACCGTGACCTCGCGCTGGCCTTCGGGCGCCGTCGCGGTCTCCAATGCCCAGCGCAGCATCAGGCCTTCCGACTTGCCGATCCAGTTCCGCTGCATCAGCCGGACCTTTTCCGGCCAGTTCGGCAGGGCGTCGAGGGCGGCCGCCAGATCGTCGGCGAAGTCGGTGATCTTGAAGAACCACTGGACCAGTTCGCGCTGCTCCACGTCGGCGCCCGAGCGCCAGCCCTTGCCGTCGATCACCTGCTCGTTGGCGAGCACGGTCATGTCGACCGGATCCCAGTTCACCTTCGACTTCTTGCGATAGGCGAGGCCCTTGTCCAGCATGTCGAGGAAGAGCATCTGCTGGCGGTGATAGTAATCGACGTCGCAGGTGGCGAATTCGCGCGACCAGTCCAGCGACAAGCCCATCGATTTCAGCTGGGTGCGCATCGCGTCGATGTTCTCATAGGTCCATTTCGCCGGATGCACCTTGTTCTGCATGGCGGCGTTTTCTGCCGGCATGCCGAAGGCGTCCCAGCCCATGGGGTGGAGAACGTTGAATCCCTTGGCCCGCTTGTAGCGCGCCACCACGTCGCCCAGCGCATAATTGCGCACATGGCCCATATGGATGCGCCCTGACGGATAGGGGAACATCTCGAGGACGTAGTATTTCTCGCCCGCCGCGTCCGTCTGCGTCTCGAAGAGCTTCGCCTCGGCCCAGGCTTTCTGCCATTTCGGCTCGGCGGTACGGGGATTGTAGCGTTCGGTGGTCATGGATTGGATGCTCGGGCGGTCTTCGTGCGGATGAAAGGGCGGGAGATCGGTCATGAAGAACCGACTTTTCCCTCATGCGAGGGGTTATCCGCGTCCGTGCCAAAGCGCAATGGCGGGCTGCACTGCACGTCAGCTGGGTTCTTCGCAACTCACCCAAGCTGACGCGCTACTGGCCGGCCCGATTGACCGCCAAGGGTGGAAAGCTGTCATTCGCGGGACCGCTGGCCAGCGGCAACTATGCGGAGGTGGAATTTGAGATTTCAACATTGAGAGCCCGCTATCCGAGCCCGCAATACCGTGAGATCAAATGGGGTCAATTTCTGCAGTCATCTATTATCCCCGAATCCAGTTGATGAATGCGGCTTGTGGTACGGTGAATAACTTTTGCTCGTTTCGTTCTGCCAATGCTTCAATATTCACTTGTTGGGTCGTCAATGACACAATGCCACCTTTGAGAGTATAATTTCTAGCATCACGATCGGGTACAACTTTCACGTCGCTTGGTATTTCTAGAAATCCATCATTTTCCAGTAAGATACGTTCTCGGCTCCTGGGAATATCACCGAGAGGTGTTGTTAAGTCGGATCTCGTTGGTGGAAATGTGCTGTTAACAATTTGATCATTGTCAAATGTGATTGAATATATACGAGTAAAATGGACCAGTATTTTCTCTTCGATTCCTTTATTAATGTAGATAAATTCGGCAATTCCGGTTTCTTGATTAAGTTCCACCAGTTTTGCTGTCCATACGAGCTCCCGACGCAGATCCCAATTGTTAGTTTCGATCTTCAAGACATCTGAGATCGCTGGTTTAGAAAGACAAATGAAAAACAGGGTTACAAGTTGGACTTTCATTTTAGTGTAACCTCGTAATTCGTAATCTTGCTTTTCGACAGAATATCGATCTGGACAAGCGAACCCGCTGCAACCAATTTCGTTAAGTACAGATTTTTTCCGTCGTCATGGAGGAGCTTGTAAGAGCCGTTTTGATATCGCTCATCTTTGTCAGAAGACTTAAAAGTTGGGAGATTTGAGGTATCAGCGTCAACCGAGTTTGATGCGGTCTTAGTTCCTAGATATGCGCCGATATATGATGCCACCAGCGTGGATATGCAGAATATCGTAATAATAGCAGAATAGCCAAAATATAGCTTGAAAACAAAACGTGACAAGAAGAAGAAAATTGATAGAATTAATATGAATATGACAAGTATAACAAATCCGAATACACCCAGCTGGGCTGATCTTACGAACAAAAATGACGTTTCAACTACTCCCGATTTATCTAATATTGTTATTCCAAAAAAATCATTGAAGGCAGTGGTGTATGCGACGCCACCAATATAAAGACATAGGCCAAAATACCCGAAAAAGACGAGTAAATCAGCCAATTGAACCGATATTTCACCTTCCGCTTTCTTTATCTTCTCAAACAGGGTCGATTTTCCTCTTATGGACGGCAGCTCTATCTGCTCACAGTCACCGATATCTTCAGCCTACCGTTAATACCGTAGCTAGTAAAGATTGATCTTCACGCGTGCTGTAAGTCGCTGGCCTGCGACCGTCTACAAGCCGTCATTCGATCAAATTGCAGCATCGGTGAGATTCGGTTTGAAGCGAACATTCCCAACGCGGGGCCCGAATTACCGCAAAGGATCAAATGCCGCCGATCGAGCCTTGTTTGATAATGCACCGCGAAGACGGATGCCGGAGCGTGGCCGCTTCGCCCCCTACTCCGCGCCTGCCGTCTGCCTGATCTCCCGCGCGAGCTCGGCAGGCAGGTTGAGCCTGGCCGCCAGGAGATCGAGATAGGCGCGTTCGGCCGGGTGGTCGGCGTCGATGGCCAGAACCGAGGCGGTGTAGATTTCCATGGCGATTTCGGGCGTTTTCGCTTCAGAGGCGAGGTCGTCGACGGTCTTGGGGCGGCGGAGTTCGTCCATGACGAGGGCCTTTTCGCCGCTCGCCATATCCATCTCGTCGATCTTGCCGAAGATCGCATTTTCCTCGTCGGCGTCGATATAGCCGTCGGCTTTGGCGGCGGCGATCATGGCCGACAGCATCAGCCGGGCGCGATCATCCTCCTCGCCGGAGGGCATGAAGGCGGTGCCATGGGGCTCTGGTACCTCGTCGGGGCTCTGCGTCGAGGGCAGGGTCCGCACGGGTTCGGCGCCGGGCAATGCGGTGGCCCCGGATTTCGTCTGGTAGTTCTGGTAGGCCTTGTAGGCGAGGCCCGCGACCAGCGCGGCGCCACCGAGCTTGAGCGCGCTGCTGCCGAAGGACTTGCCGCGCTTCTTCTTGAAGAGCTGCGAGGCCAGACCGCCGACGACAGCGCTGGTCACCATCGAGCCGCCGCGCCCCTGAAGCATGCCGCCGACCTGATCGATCAGAGAGCCGCCCGAACTGCCGCCCCGCGCCGCGTCACCGGCGCGATAGGGATCGCGGCGGGACGACGAGCCCCCCTGCGTCTGGCTGCCAAGGAAATCGGAGAGAAGGCGCTGAATATCCATTGGGTCGGGTCCTCATGAGTTCGCTCGCTGACCCCGGATATCGAAACGGCCGATGCGATTGGCAATAGCGGCCACCGTCCGATCACAGGCGCAGACTGCCTGCGCTCTGGGCTCACAATGGCTTGGAAGGGTCGACTGCGAGACGGCAGCTTCCCGGCTCGATTGCCCCAGAGATGCCGGCCCGCTTTCCGCCATTCTGGAATCGGGACGCGGATGACCGATATGAGGCGTAGCCAGAATTCGAACCGAGACACTCTCCATGACCAACGAGACTGCCGCCGATCCCCATCTCAGCGGCTACCACGACGTGACCACCCGCATTGCCAAAGCCGCCGCAGACGTCGGCCGCGACCCTGCCGCCGTCACCCTCGTCGCCGTCTCCAAGACCCATGGCGAGGAGGCGATCCTGCCGGTCATCGAGGCCGGACAGCGTGTGTTTGGGGAGAACAAGGTGCAGGAGGCCAAGGGGAAGTGGCCGGCCTTGCGGGAGCGGTTCCCGGACATCGAGCTCAGGCTGATCGGGCCGTTGCAGTCCAACAAGGCGGGGGATGCCGTCGCCCTGTTCGACGTGATCGAATCCGTCGATCGCGAGAAGATCGCGCGGGAGCTCGCCAAGGAGATGAAGAAGCAGGAGAGGGCGCCGCGGCTCTATGTGCAGGTGAACACCGGCGAGGAGGAGCAGAAGGCCGGCATTCCGCCGAAGGAGGCTGTCGCCTTCGTCGCGCGTTGCCGCGAGGAGCACGGCCTCGCAATTGAGGGGCTGATGTGCATTCCGCCGGCCGACGAGAACCCCGGCCCGCATTTCGCGCTGCTTCGCAAGCTCGCCGAGGACGCCGGTCTCGCCAAGCTCTCCATGGGCATGAGCGGTGACTTCGAGACGGCCGTCGAGATGGGCGCGACCTCGGTCCGCGTCGGGTCGGCGATTTTTGGCGCCCGGGACTATGGCTGAGCCTTGCCGCCGGGCGCTCCGGACGACGCCTAGATTTCGTTAGTCGGCGACGGTCTCGATCGTTTGGCAGGGGAGGGCATGCGGGCCGACGGTCCCATATGGCTCTCCACCCAGGAGCAGGATTGGAGGCCCCGTGAAGGACGAAACCGAGGAGCGACTGGTCAAGCAGGCGACGATCGTCACGTCCGTCGTTCTGGCCATGGGAGCGACGGCGGCGCTGGTCTGGGCGGCTGCGCCGGCATTTCTCCTGCTTTTTGGCGGTCTGCTTCTCGCCGCGATTCTGGCCGCCCTTGCCCGGCCCCTGCAATGGCTGGGGCTGAGCTATCGCTGGGCGGTCGGCATCGTCTCCCTGGTGTTCTTCGGGGCCCTGGCGGCCGGCCTGTTCTATGGTGGGATGACGCTCGTCAGCGAGTTCAACGAGCTCTGGCGGCAGTTGCGCGATCAGCTTCGCGCCATCGCCGAGATGCTGGCGGAGATGGGCGTCGGGCCCAGCGGCGAGGATGCAGGGCAGGGCACGGATCCGGTCGGGATCAGCGCCCTCTTCCCCGACGCCTCCGGGATCTTCTCTTCGGCCTCGCAGGCCATGTTCTCCGTGCTCGGCGGTCTCGGCAACATCTTCGTCATCGTCTTCATCGCCCTGTTCACGCTGGCCCAGCCAAGGCTTTATCGCCATGGCGTGGTCAGCCTTTTTCCCGCTTCGAAACGCGACCGCATCGACCACACGATCTACGAGGCCACCCATGAGTTGATCCTGTGGGTCTGCGGCACCGGCATCTCGATGGTCACGGTCTTCGCCGTCACCTGGGTCGGGCTGATCTTCGTCGAGATGCCAAACGCCTTCCTGCTGGCGCTCCAGGCCGGCCTTCTCGCCTTCATCCCGACACTCGGCCCCTTCATCGCCGGAATCCCGATCGTGCTCGTCGGTCTGTCGGACTCCATGACCCAGGCGCTGTGGGGGCTCGGCGTCTATGTGCTGGTCCAGGGTGTCGAGAGCAATGTCTCGCAGCCGATCGCCCAGCGCTACACGAGCGCGCTGCCGCCGGTGCTGACCTTGGGTTCACAGGTGGTGTTCGGCGTGCTTCTGGGCACGCTCGGCATCGCGCTCGCCGTGCCGATGGTCGCGGTGCTGATGGTGTTCGTGCGTGAGCTCTACGTCAAGGACACGCTCGGCGGGGCGTATGATGGCGAGTGCCGGGGCTGGTCGAAGGGCTGAAACGAAGCGCGGCCCGCGGCGTTCTCCTCTCGATTGAAACGGCGCCGTCCACCCGGATGGGAAACGCCTTTGAAATGGGAGAAACGCCCGATGGGCTTTGCCGCCATCGATTCGCTCGCCACCGTGATCGCCGCCATTCTGGCCTTCGCCTTCGGCTTTGCCTGGCACCGCATGTTCGAGAAATCCTGGATGACCGCGGAAGGCTATCGCGGCAAGCCGGCCTTGAAGGTCGCGCCGCTGGTCGTCGTCTTCATCGCCTATCTGGTGATTGCCGGCATGCTCGCCGGCATCGTCGGCCATATCGGCGGCGTGACGCTTTGGAACACCCTGGTCAGCGGCATCATGATCTGGGCGGGCTTCGTCCTCGCCACCATCGTCGTCGACCATTCCTTCGAGGCGCGGCCGCGCAAGCTGACCCTGATCAATGCCGGGCACTGGCTGGGCGTCTTCGTGATCATGAGTCTCGTCATCGGCATCATGGCCTGACTCGCTCAAGAAATGCGCCCACCATAGGGCGCGTCTCAATTCGGCGACAGATCGCGCCGGCAAAGTGACATGCAAGGCGCGATCCGGGCCCAAAGTCTTATGGGCCTGAACTGGACCGCTCCGGCTCTTTCGCCGTAAGTTTGCGCGACGGGTGCCGCCCAGGGCGGCCTCAAGAATTCATGGGAGGAGGTTTCATGACGACGATCACCGTCAAGGACGAGTGGAAGGCGCGCGCCAAGATCGACGACGCCACTTATCGCGAATGGTACGAAAAGAGCGTCTCGGACCCGGAGGGCTTCTGGGCCGAGCACGGCAAGCGGATCGACTGGATCAAGCCCTATTCGAAGGTCAAGAACACCTCCTACGCGCCGGGCAATATCGACATTCGCTGGTTCGAGGACGGCACGCTGAACGTCGCGGCGAACTGCATCGACCGCCATCTCGACAAGCGCGGCGACCAGGTGGCGATCCTCTGGGAGGGGGATGACCCCTCGGAATCCAAGGCGATCACCTATCGCGAACTCCACGAGGAGGTTGGCCGCATGGCGAACGTCCTCAAGGAGCGCGGCGTGAAGAAGGGCGACCGTGTCACCCTCTACATGCCGATGATTCCGGAGGCGGCCTTCGCCATGCTCGCCTGCGCACGGATCGGCGCGATCCACTCGGTGGTCTTCGGCGGTTTCTCGCCGGATGCGCTGGCCGGGCGCCTCGAGGGCGCGGCCTCCAGCGTCCTGATCACCGCCGACGAAGGTCTGCGCGGCGGACGCAAGGTGCCGCTGAAGAAGAACGCCGACAAGGCCTGCGAGATCGCCAAGAAGGCCGGGCAGACGGTCGAGACGATCCTCGTCGTCAAGCGCACCGGCGGCGACATCGAATGGACCGAGGGCCGAGACATCTGGTGGCACGAGGCGAAGGAAAAGACCTCCGCCGATTGCGCGCCGGAAGAGATGAAGGCCGAGGATCCGCTGTTCATCCTCTATACGTCGGGCTCGACCGGCAAGCCGAAGGGCGTCGTCCACACCTCGGGTGGCTACCTCGTCTACGCCTCGATGACCCACGAATACGTCTTCGACTGGCATGAGGGCGACATCTACTGGTGCACCGCCGATGTCGGCTGGGTGACCGGCCACAGCTACATCGTCTACGGCCCGCTCGCCAATGGCGCGACGACGCTGATGTTCGAGGGCGTGCCGAACTATCCCGATGCCGGCCGCATGTGGGACGTGGTCGACAAGCACAAGGTCTCGATCTTCTACACCGCGCCGACCGCGATCCGCGCGCTGATGGGCGCCGGCGACGACAAGGTCACCCGCGCTTCACGTGAAACATTGAAGGTACTGGGCTCGGTCGGCGAGCCGATCAATCCGGAAGCCTGGAACTGGTACTACAAGGTGGTGGGCGACGAGCGCTGCCCGATCGTGGACACCTGGTGGCAGACCGAGACCGGCGGCATCCTGATCACCCCGCTGCCGGGCGCGACGGACCTCAAGCCCGGTTCGGCGACGCGACCCTTCTTCGGCGTCCAGCCACAACTGGTCGACAATGAGGGCCATGTGCTGGAGGGCGCCACCGAGGGCAATCTGTGCATCATCGATTCCTGGCCAGGCCAGATGCGCACCGTCTATGGCGATCACGAACGCTTCGAGCAGACCTATTTCGCGACCTACAAGAACAAGTACTTCACCGGCGACGGGGCGAAGCGCGACGAGGACGGCTATTGGTGGATCACCGGCCGCGTCGACGACGTGATCAACGTCTCGGGCCACCGCATGGGAACGGCCGAGGTGGAATCGGCGCTCGTCTCCCACGCCAAGGTCTCGGAAGCCGCGGTGGTCGGCTATCCTCACGACATGAAGGGGCAGGGCATCTACTGCTACGTCACCCTCATGGAGGGCGAGGAAGGCACCGACGATCTCAAGAAGGAGCTCGTCGCCCATGTCCGCAACGAGATCGGCCCGATCGCTTCGCCGGACAAGATCCAGTTCGCCCCCAGCCTGCCCAAGACCCGCTCCGGCAAGATCATGCGCCGCATCCTGCGCAAGATCGCCGAGGACGATTTCGGCTCGCTGGGCGATACGTCGACACTGGCTGATCCGGGCGTGGTGGATGATCTGATCGACAATCGGCAGAACAAGAAGGGTTAGGCGGCCACGCTGTCCCCTTGGGTGAGTAAAGGCTCGCGCGTGTTCAACGCGCGGGCCTTTTGCCGGTAATCATACTCAAATCCGGTATTGCCGCCCATTCGCCGTGCTCTGCCGGTCAGCTGTGCGATCTGTCAACTCACGACAGAGGGGAAGGATGTGCTCTTCGGTCAGGGGAGCGAGCGGAACGGCCAGTTTGGCCCGGGGGTCGATCCATATCGCTTCCTCAATTTCCGTACCCGCAACGATTGGCTCGTCATATCGTGCGCTGAAAACATGGGCGACGACCTTCCTGCCCTTCTCGTTCGCGGCCTTTGAGGTATAGACACCATGCTTTGACAGCACGTGAAGATTGAGCTTCACGCCTAACTCTTCGGACGCTTCGCGCACAGCTGCCTCGCGGAAGATCTCAAGCCTCTCCGGCTTGCCGCCTGGCGGCATGAACCGCCTTTTTCCCCGCTTGCGGACGAGGAGCGTCTTGCCGTCGGCGCGGATGAGGATGAGGGCAGCGACGTGTATGGCGCGGCTGCTGTACACCACGAGATGATACCCTAGAGCGGTCAAACAACCGCCAAACGGAAATAGCATCAGCGCCGCTAGCGAAATATGTCCATCTGCAATTACTGGAATATTCAATAAAGAACCAGAAAGAGCGCCGACAATTGCGAAACTGGTGCGACTTTGGAATCTGAAACTATGAATTGCGCCAATACCCACAAAGAATGGTATTATACTATACATTGCAGCAAGAGGATAAACGACAACTGAAAAAGTGATAAGTGTAATAATGTCGTCGAGTACCCTAGAAGGTGAAATGAAATGAGATAAACCATATTTTCCTGTGAAGATTCGCGATATAATTCCCGGTAGCAGCAGGGAGTTGGCAGCAAAAATAGGAATTAAGAAAAAAGCAAGTATCTCGTACCATGGACCTCTGTATGTGTATGTTTTACTTTTACACAATCTCATAAATTCCAGCCATCTGTATAAAACCGCGTCCTGATCGACACCGTAATTCGCCACTTGGCCCAGGATACGCTCTCCCAGAGCATCGCGCATCATTTGCGGCTAAGATTTGGGGAATTTGGATGATGTTAGCCAGAACGGGAAAAACAAGTGATTAAAGGTTTTGCCTTCGTCTTTGAGTAAGACATGGCTGAATCCGTGGCCGACGTCCTCTTCATCTGGAAGCTGGATGAAAATGTTCGGATCAAGCGTTCGAGGCCATCTCATTCAGCAAGGCGAAGCGTCAAGTGTGGCTTACAGCTGGGAGGGTTCGGCGCGGACGATCAAGATCACGGCTCAGTGACGGGTTTGGGCCCTGTGCCTCGAAGAGATCAGGCATCTGAACTCACACAGACCGCGTGATGCCACCGTCGATCCGGATGTTCTGTCCTGTGATGTAGGCCGCGCCATCGGAGGCGAGAAAGGCGATGGTTTCCGCCACCTCCTCCACATGCCCGTAGCGCCCGAGCGGGATCTTTTCGCGAAAAGCCTCCTTCTCCGGCAGGCTGTCGATGAAGCCCGGCAGGACATTGTTCATCCTGACGTTTTTCGCCGCCCATTGGTCCGCAAAGAGCTTGGTGAAGGACGCTAGCCCCGCCCGGAACACGGCCGAGGTCGGAAACACCTCGCTCGGCTCGAAGGCCGCAAAGGTCGAGATGTTGATGATCGCGCCGCCGCCATTCTCGGCCATGATCGGCGCGACGAGGCGGGTCGGCCTGACCGCGCTCAGGAAGTAGACCTCCATGCCGCGATACCAGTCCTCGTCGGTGATCTCGAGAATCGGCGCGCGGGGACCATGGCCCGCGCTGTTCACCAGGACGTCAACCCGGCCCCACTCTTCGTGAACCGTATCGACCAGACGCTTGAGGTCCTCGTTCGATTGATTCGAGCCGGTGACCCCGATCCCGCCAAGTTCCTTGGCCAGCGCCTCGCCCTTGCCCGAAGAGGACAGGATCGCCACACGGAAGCCCTTCTCGGCGAGGTTGCGGGCTGCGCCCGCACCCATTCCCGACCCACCGGCCGTGACGATTGCGACCTTGTCGGCCCTATCAAACCCCGCTCGCTGGAATCCCCGTCCGCTCGACCTTGCGCGGCGCCGTGAGTTCCTTCCAGGTCGACAGCGCCTTGTTGACCGGGGCGTTGGCCGGGCGTTCGACGAAGCGGCCGTCGCCCTTTTCGGCGCGCACGTCGC
The DNA here is from genome assembly GCF_024359545.1 of Jiella marina. Lineage (GTDB taxonomy): Bacteria > Pseudomonadota > Alphaproteobacteria > Rhizobiales > Rhizobiaceae > Jiella. The sequence continues at coordinate 296,504 of NZ_JAKQZG010000002.1, read as the reverse complement.
CTTCCTTGTAGACGAGCTTGCCGCGCGAGAAGGTCATCACGGCGAGGCCGGTGACCTCGACGCCCTCGAAGACGTTGTAGTCGATCGCCGATTTCTGGGTCTTGGCCGAAATCGTCTTGGACGCGGTGGGGTCGAAGATCACGAGATCGGCGTCGGCGTCGACAAGGATCGCGCCCTTCTTCGGATAGATGTTCAGGATCTTGGCGATGTTCGTCGAGGTGACGGCGACGAACTCGTTCATGGTCAGGCGGCCGGTGACGACGCCCTTGGTCCAGAGCACCGAGAGCCGGTCTTCGAGACCGCCGGTGCCGTTGGGGATCTTGGTGAAATCGCCCAGCCCCATGCGCTTCTGCTCGGTGGTGAAGGCGCAATGGTCGGTCGCGACCACCTGCAGCGAGCCGCTCGCGAGACCTGCCCAGAGCGAATCCTGATGCTGCTTGTTCCGGAAGGGCGGGGACATGACGCGCCGGGCGGCATGATCCCAGTCGGGATGGGAATATTCGGTGTCGTCGAGCACCAGATGCTGGATCAGCGGCTCGCCATAGACCCGCATGCCCTTCTGCCGGGCGCGCCGGATCGCCTCATGGGCCTGTTCGCAGGAGGTGTGCACCACATAGAGCGGAACGCCGGCCTGGTCGGCGATCATGATCGCCCGGTTCACCGCCTCGCCCTCGACTTCCGGCGGGCGGGAATAGGCATGGGCTTCGGGGCCGTTGTTGCCCTCGGCCATCAGCTTCTGCTGGAGAAAGGCGACGACGTCGCCGTTTTCGGCGTGGACGAGCGGCATCGCGCCGATCTCGGCGCAGCGGTTGAAGGACGCGAACATCTCGTCGTCATTCACCATCAAGGCGCCCTTATAGGCCATGAAGTGCTTGAAGGTGTTGATGCCGGCGTCGACCACCTTCGGCATGTCGTTGAAGAACTTCTCGCCCCACCAGGTGACGCCCATGTGGAAGGAATAGTCCGTGCGCGCGGGCCCGGCCTTCTGGAACCAGGTCTGCAGCGCGTCCATGGGGCTCTCGTCCGGCCCCGGCAGGCAGAAATCCACCGTCATCGTGGTGCCGCCGGAGAGCGCGGCGGCCGTGCCGGAATCGAAGTCGTCCGAGGAAAAGGTGCCCATGAAGGGCATTTCCATATGGGTGTGCGGATCGATCCCGCCCGGCATGACATAGGCGCCGGAGGCATCGATGACCTCGTCGCCGGAAAGGTCCGGTCCGATCTGGACGATCTTGTCGCCGTCGATCAGGATGTCGGCCTTATAGGTGAGATCGGCGGTGACGATGGTGCCGCCTTTGATGACTGTGGTCATGAAGCCTCTCCTTTCGGCGGGGCTGCAAAAAACGCCGGCCCCAATTCAAGTACGATGATGAGCGCGAGATCCAATTGTTGCAGATCATCCTGGCTCAAGCTGCCGATGATCGATCCGATTTCCCGAGGAGATGCACTGGTCATCCGGTTCACCATTGGCTGCGATGGGACGAGCAGACCATTGGACTGCGACGGTTCGATCGTCGGCCGGGTGATCATATCCGTGAGCAAACGGCTCGTGAGGGGGCAGACAAGGATCGGACCATCCGGAATGATCAGGCTCGTCGCGTGGATGATGACGCCAGGGCGGGGTATCTTCGATTGGCCTCCCACGGACACCGTAAAGACGTCGCCCCGCCTCACGCTGCGTCATCGTCCCACAGATCGCCGCGAACCTGCACGATCCAGTCATCGACATCCGGATCATTGCGATCGGACTGATAGATTGCCCTGGCTTCCTCTTCAATCTTGGCCTTGAACAGCGGATTGTTCCAATCCGGCAACCAGATTTCATGCGGTCGCCAGCCCTGCGCCAGCAGTTCCTGCCGCTCTTCTTCCGTCAATTCCGTTGGGCGTCCCATCGCCGCCTCCTGATCCGTGCTGCGAGGGCGATCCTACTCCACCACCCCGGCCGTCTCCACCACCGCATGCATCAGCACATTGGCGCCGGCGGTCGCCCATTCCTTCGAGATCTCTTCGGCTTCGTTGTGCGACAGCCCGTCGACGCAGGGGCACATGACCATGGCGGTGGGGGCGACGCGGTTGATCCAGCAGGCGTCGTGGCCGGCGCCGGAGACGATGTTGGTGTGGGAGTAGCCCAGACGCTCGGCGGCGTCGCGCACGGCCTTGACGCAATTCTCGTCGAAGGTGACGGGGTCGAAATGGCCGACAACCTCGACTTCCGCCGAAATGTCCATCGCATCGACGATGGTCTCGATCCCGTCCTCGATCCGCATCTTCATCGTCTCCAGCGTCTCTTTCGATGGCGAACGGATGTCGACCGTGAAGACGCATTTGCCGGGGATGATGTTGCGGGAGTTCGGATAGACCTCGACATGGCCGATCGCGCCGACGGCGTTCGGCTGATAGTCCATGGCGGTTTCGTGGACGAGCTCAGTGACGCGGGCCATGCCGAGGCCGGCATTGCGGCGCTTGGGCATGGGCGTGGAGCCGGTGTGGCTCTCCTTGCCGGTCAGCGTCACCTGCAGCCAGTAGAGCCCCTGGCCATGGGTGACGACGCCGATGTCGAGGTCTTCGTCCTCGAGGATCGGACCCTGCTCGATGTGCAGTTCGAAGAAGGCCTTCATCTTGCGCGCGCCGACGGGCTCGTCGCCTTCCCAGCCGATGCGCTTCAGCTCCTCGCCGAAGCTCTTGCCCTTGGAATCGACGCGGGCCTTCGCCCACTCCTCCTCATGCACGCCGGCAAAGACGCCGGAGGAGAGCATCGCCGGGGCGAAGCGCGTGCCTTCCTCGTTGGTCCAGTTGGTGACGACGATCGGGTGTTTCGTCTTGATGTTCAGATCGTTCAGCGTGCGTACCAGCTCCAGAGCGCCGAGCACGCCGAGAACGCCGTCATACTTGCCGCCGGTCGGCTGGGTGTCGAGATGCGAGCCTACATAGACGGGCAGGGCGTCGGGATCGGTGCCCTCGCGCCGGGCGAACATGTTGCCCATCGTGTCGAGACCCATTTCGAGCCCGGCTTCCTCGCACCAGCGCTTGAAGAGATGGCGGCCCTCGCCGTCCTCGTCGGTCAGGGTCTGCCGGTTGTTGCCGCCCGCCACGCCCGGGCCGATCTTCGCCATTTCCATGAGCGAATCCCAGAGCCGATCGCCGTTGATCTGGAGGTTGGAAAGCTGGCTCATGGTCTGTCCTCTTGCAATGACTGAAAGTTCTGCCCGACCCAGGGCGAGGGCAAAATCGGGAATGACTATTCTGCGCAGCTCCCGAAAGCCGCGTCATCCCGGGTCAAGCCTGGGATGACGACATTGATGCTCATGTCTTCTTCGGCATTCGGTCGAACCGGTTCAGGGATCAATCCAGCGCTTCGAGAACGCCTTTCAGTGTATCGACGATCTCCCCGATCTGCTCTTCCGAGACGATCAGCGGCGGCGACAGAGCGATGATGTCGCCGGTCACCCGGATCAGCAGCCCCTCTTCGAAGGCCTTCACGAAGGCGGAAAAGGCGCGCTTGGCCGGCTCACCCTTCATCGGTTCCAGCTCGATCGCCCCGATGAGGCCGATGGTGCGGATGTCGATGACGTGGCGCGTGCCTTTCAGGGAATGGATGGCGTCGGCCCAAACCGGCTCCAGCGCCTTCGCCCGCTCGAACAGGCCTTCTTCCTGATAGGTCTCGAGCGTGGCGAGGGCCGTGGCGGCGGCGATCGGGTTGCCGGAATAGGTGTAGCCGTGGGCGAACTCGATCAGATGTTCCGGCCCGCTCATGAAGGTCTCGTAGATCTCGCTCTTCACATAGACCGCGCCCATCGGGATGACGCCGTTGGTCAGCCCCTTGGCGGTGATCATGATGTCGGGCGTCACGCCGAAATAGTCGGCGGCAAAGGCGGTGCCCATGCGGCCATAGCCGGTGATGACCTCGTCGAAGATCAGGAGGATGCCGTGCTGATCGCAGATCTCGCGCAACCGCTTCAGATAGCCCTTCGGCGGCGGCAGCACGCCGGTTGAGCCGGCAACCGGCTCGACGATGACGGCGGCGATGGTGGAAGGATCGTGCAGCGTCGCGATTCTGAGAAGGTCTTCGGCCAGCTCCGCGCCGTGTTCGGTTTCGCCCCGCGAATAGCCGTTGCGGGCCGGGTCATGGGTATGGCGCATGTGGTCGACGCCGGTGAGCAGCGTGCCGAACATCTTGCGGTTGGCGACGATGCCGCCCACCGAAATGCCGCCGAAATTGACGCCGTGATAGCCGCGCTCGCGGCCGATCAGGCGGAACCGCGCGCCATCGCCCTTTGCTCGGTGATAGGCGAGGGCGATCTTCAGCGCGGTTTCGACGGATTCCGAACCGGAATTTGTGAAGAAGACGTGGTCGAGCCCCTCTGGCGCGATGGTGGCGAGGCGCGAGGCGAGTTCGAAGGCCTTGGGATGGCCCATCTGAAACGCCGGGGCGTAGTCGAGCTCGGCGGCCTGGGTCTGGATCGCTTCGGTGATCTTCGGCCGGCAATGGCCGGCATTCACGCACCAGAGGCCCGCCGTTCCGTCCAGCACCTGCCGCCCGTCCACGGTCGTGTAGTGCATGTCGCGGGCCGAGGCGAAGAGCCGCGGGGCCTTCTTGAACTGCCGGTTTGCCGAAAACGGCATCCAGAAGGCTTCGAGATTGTTGGGAACGATGGTGGAATGCTCGTTCATCGCCGCTCGCCTTCCGTCGGTCTTGAGCCGCCGATCCGCGGAAGCGGTTGCGTTTCGCGTCCGGAATCTTGACTATTTGGTCAAATCGGACGCTAGAAGCTCGGCTCGGACCGGTCAAGCGGATTTGCCGCGACGGACGGCGAGCCAGATGGGGGAAGTCTTGGACGCCAAGCTCGACGGGGAGACGGAGGAGGGCGAGGCGAAGCGCCAGCCGACGCGCATTCAGGCGATCAATCGGGAGATCATTCTCGAGGCGGCGCTCGAAGTCTTCGCGACCCACGGCTTCCGGGGATCGACGGTCGATCAGATCGCGACCCGGGCCGCCATGTCGAAGCCCAACCTCCTCTACTATTATCGCCGCAAGCAGGACATCTACTACGCCGTCCTTCAGCATACGCTGGACGACTGGCTGGCGCCGCTCGAGGCGATCGATGCGGAGGGCGATCCGATCGAGCAGCTTCGGCGCTACATCACGCTGAAGCTCGAAATGTCGGCGGAAAATCCAGCCGCCTCACGGCTTTTTGCCAATGAGATCCTGGCCGGCGCACCGGTCATTGGCGATTTTCTCAGAAGCCGGCTGCGCACCCTGGTGCATGACAAGGCAGCCGTGATCCGCCGCTGGGTGGGCGAGGGCCGTCTGGCACCGGTCGATCCGGTCCATCTGATCTTCCTGATCTGGGCAACGACCCAGCACTACGCCGATTTCGACGCGCAGATCCGGGCGGTCCTGGGATCGCAGGTCGAACAGCCGGGCTTTTACGAGCAGGCCGCCCAGGCAGTGCTGACCATCGTTCTGAACGGCATCAGGCCGCGCGACTGACGGAAAATCGGCTCGCGCGACTCAGGCCGCCCTGGACCGCTCTTTCGGACCTTCGATGGCAAGATCGGTGGTGAAGCGCTTGGTGATCGCGGCGATCGTTGCCGGCAGTTCCTCTTTCGGCTGGGGCCTCGAGAAGAAATAGCCCTGCATCTCGCGGCAGCCTTCGTTGAAGAGCGCCCGCATCTGGCCCTGCGTCTCGATGCCTTCGGCGATCACCTGCATGTTGAGCGCCCGCGACAGGCCGATGACCGACCGCACAATCGCCATGTTCTCGGAGCGGGCCAGATCGCGCACGAAGGACTGGTCGATCTTGATCTTGTCGAAGGGGAAACGGCTGAGATAGCCGAGCGAGGAATAGCCGGTGCCGAAATCGTCCATGGAGATGGTCAGGCCGCGGCGTCGAAGCTCGCTCAGGATCTTCAGGATTTCGTCGCTCTCGTCGAGGAACAGCGATTCGGTGACCTCGATCTGCAGCCGGTTTGCGGCGAGGCCCGAAGTCTGCAGCGCACGATCGATGTCGGCGACGAGGCTCGCGCTCTTGAACTGCACCGGCGAGAAATTGACCGAGATGATCATCGAGGCGGGCCAGCTCGCCGCTTCCGCGCAGGCGGTCTCGACGCACCAGATGCCGAGCCGTTCGATCAGCCCGGTCTCCTCGGCGAGCGGCACGAATTCGCCGGGCGAGATCATGCCTTTTTCGGGATGGCGCCAGCGCAGCAGCGCCTCGAAGCCGCTCACGCGGTTTTCGGCAATGTCGACGAAGGGCTGATAATAGAGTTCGAACTGGTCCTGTTCGAGTGCGACCTGCAGGTCGAGTTCCATTTCTCGGCGCTGCTTCAGCTTCTGCCGCATCGCCGGCTGGAAGATGCGATAGGCGCCCTGCCGCTCCTCCTTGGCCTTGTAGAGCGCGAGATCGCAATTCTGCAGCATGATGTCCGCGTTGATCGCGTCCTTGTCGTCGCCGGAAGGGGAATGCGCGACGAGACCGACGCTTGCGCTGGCGAAGATACGCCGGCCGTCGATTTCGAAGGGCTGGTCGAAGGCTTCGACGATCGACGCGCCGAGCGCGTCGGCTTCCACTCCGGACCTCGCCTGCGGTGCGATGATCGCGAATTCGTCGCCGCCCAGCCGGGCGACGCTCGCCCGGGCATCGACCAGCGACGCCATCCGGTCGCCGCATGAGCGCAGCAGAGCGTCGCCGACAGGGTGGCCGAACGTGTCGTTGATCGACTTGAAATTGCGAATGTCGATGACGGCCACGGCGAAGGGCTTGCGCGCGCTTCTCAGAAGCTGGTCAAGCTCCTCGCCGAACTTGCGACGATTGGGAAGGTCGGTGAGCCCGTCATGGCCGGCGAGATGCTGAAGGCGCTGGGAAATCCGCTCGCGTTCGGTGATGTCCTCGAAGGTGAGCAGAAGACCTTTGCCGGCCATGCCCCGGCGTTTGACGTCGAGAATGACGCCCTCCGGCGTCTGCATGTGATGGGAATCGGTCTCGTGTTCGCGCAGGGGCGCGGTGAGCTGGGGATCGGTGAAGAACTTCTTGGCCGGCGTCAGCGGCTCGAATTCGCCGAATCGGGCGGCGAAGACGCCGTTGCACAGGAGTAGCTGTTTCTGCCCGTTCAGCATGCAGAGCGCCTGGGTCATGTTGTCGAGCGCCGCTTGCAGCTGATCCTGCTGGGTCGCGATCTGGCCGGAGAGAAGGTTCGTCTTCTCGTGCAGCGTGGACTTCAGTTCTTCGTAGCTCGTCGCCACTTCGCGGAGCGCATCCATGGCGCGGCGGACTTCGGACGGACCCTTGGCTTCGAGCGAAATGCCTGGTTCGTCGGCCGCGATCGCCTGGGCTGTATCGGCGAGGCGCCGGACCGGACCGGCGATCGAACGGATCAGAAAGAAGGCGAAGCCGATCGTCGCCAGAAGCACCGAAGCAAGGCCGACCACATTCTGGACCGTGGTGCTGGCAAGCGCATTCTCCGCAGTGTCCTTCCGTTCCTCAAGATCGCTGCGCATCTGACGAGCGGCCTTTTCGAGGCCGAGTGCGATCTTGTTCAGTTCTCGCACCATGGTCAGATGAGTCAGGGACGCGTAACCGGAATCCACAAGGCGGGCGGGATAAAGGGCATCACGCAGCGTCCGGGCGGCGGGTTCGGGAATGTCTGCCGCAAGGACTTCGTCGGCCTGGCTTCGAAATTCCGAGATCGCGGCGAGCACGTCTTCCAGATTGCGGCCGGACAGAGGGCTGCGTCTGGTTTCCTCCCCCGCGACCTCGAGGAATCCTGCGAGCCGGCTTCGCACCTCGTTGATGTTCGTGAGGCTGGACGTGATCCGGGTCAGCGGTCGGACACTGTCGGTATAGAACAGACCCATCTGTGCGATCGAGGCAGTCTGCTTGGTGTAGGCAAGAAATCCGAAGGCGATCGTAAGGCAGGCGAACACCATGCAACCGGCGATGAGTCTTATCCTGATCGACATTTACGCATCTTCTCGCCATGTACCCGGCTTACATCGGGCGCAGTCGGGTACAGTCCCCAATGCGCCTTGGGCGGAGACTATGGGGTGAGGGGGTTACTTCACCGTTACGTTTCAGCGATCTTACTGAACGGGGTTGTCGAATCCTGCGCCGAACGTTTGTCCAGGGCCGTCAGCCCATGAGGGGCGGCAATATGAGTCGACTCGAACGATCTCAAGCGACGGGACTGACAGCGCCTCCGCCATCATTCTGCCGGGATCGGCCGTTGTTCACGGGCACAGGGCGCGGCATGTTCGGTCGAACGCCGCTGAACCCGCCCTCGATCTCCCCTTTGCGTCTTGGACGGCAATCGTCTCTTGGAAGGGCCTTCGATGCTGTTTCTCCTGTCGGGACTGAATGGCGTTTACAGCCAATTCGGTTTCACCCTGGTGCAGGCGATTGCTCGCAACGCTTATCCGGAGGTCGCGGCAGCTCGGTTTGCGCGTCTCGAGAAGTTTCATGAGCACTACAAGAATCGGGGTGACAAGGCGCTGGTGGCTTTGATCCAGCCAGGCGATTCCCGTATCCCGAAGCTCCTGCAGAAGACCCAGTCGATCGTTGTCCTGTTTCAGGACGAACTGACCGATCTGGTCGGAACCATCATGATCCGCGACAAGCGCAGTTTCCGGTCGTCGCTTCAGCATGCAACATGGATGTCGGCCAACTTTGCCTGGTTTGCGGAGACGGCGAGCACGCTCTTCTACCCGCAGCCCCATCTGGATTCACGCCTCGTCCCGTTGATCGAATCCCTGTCCGGTTTCGTGGGGGTGGAACTAGACAGCGAAGGGATCGAGACGGTCTTTAAGGCGCTGGGGCTTCAATCCACCCATGCCGACGTGACGGTGGGCGAGGCCCTCCAGGCCTTTGCACCTTACATCGACAAGATCCGCGGTGAAATCGAGCGATTGAACGAGGGCGAGCTGGCGCTGCTGGATTCTGTCAGGACTTACTATGGAAGGCCGACGGAGGTGGAGACGACGCATCAACTCTCCTGGCCCGTTCAGGCGCTCTTCGAACCGCAGCAACGCGACGAACCGTTCGAGGCCCCCATCGAAATGGTCGGCAAGGCCCGCCGGCTCCTGACGGGGCCAGCCTATCACCTGGTGCCGGGCAACTGGCTGGTCGAAGTGGTTATTGCGATCGACGAGAATTGGTCTGAGAACAAGCTTGCCTTCAAAGTTTTCGAGGGAGCGCTCAATCGCAGCCAACTGGAAACGATCCTGCCCGGGCAGGGGCGCCTTGCTCTTACTCAGGCCTTCACCGTGGAGGATGTCGGCCGCCCGATCTCGCTCGCCTTCGAGATCCTGGAAGGCGCGATCGAGGGACGCCTCTGGGTGGAGACGATCCGCCTGAGACGGCAGGGGACACCGCTGGTTTCATGAGGCAGGTTGCTTCTGAAATGCGAAAGCCTGAGGTCCCCGTCGGAACTCGCCGAATGCTTCAATCCCGCCGCCTCACGCGCTTCGGCGCCGAAGTGCGGGGAATGTCGACGGCGTCGGCCAGGCTGTTGCGGGCGCCGAGGATATGGGATCGCATGATCGCTTCGGCCCAGGCCCCGTCCCGCGTCTCGATGGCGGCCAGAAGCTTGCGGTGATCCGACAGGCTCCGCTCGATCTCGTCGCAGCCGAACCGGGCATAGGTGTTGATCAGAAAGCCGATCTCCATCAGCCGCACGGCGGAATCCGTGAGCGTCGTATTGCGCCCTGCCGCCAGGATGGCGTGGTGGAAATCGCGATTGAGCATCGAGAGTTTCTCGATCACGGGTTCCGTCTTCTCCTCGCGCGCAGCCAGGGCATCGAGTTCGTCCTGAACGGTCTTGAGGGTCGAAAGATCGGATTCGTCGTGGCGCTCGGCCGCAAGCCGCGCCGCCTCGCTCTCCAGAAGGGCGCGCACGTCGTAAATCTCGGCGATCTCGCGGGGGCTGCGCTGCTTCACGATCGTGCCCGAGCGTGGCGTCATCTCCACGAACCCGTCGCCGGCGAGCCGGACCATCGCCGAACGGACGGGGGTGCGGCTGGCGCCGAAACGCTCTGCCAGAAGCTCCTCGGTAATGCGTTCGCCGGGTTTCAGAAGCCCCGTCAGGATGCCCCGGCGAATGTCCTCATAGACCCGGTCGGCGGTGCGTTTGCCGGCCTTGCTGCTGCGCCTCTCACCCGCCATGTCGAGCCTCATTGGATACAAATAACGCCTCGTAACCGGGGCTTATTGTAGCGGACTTGACAATTTGGATACAATAGACGAAGCCTTTTCGCGTTCGAGGAACAGCATGGCGCCGGGAGGTCGGCGTTTCGGGGGCGGGAGGAAACGCCCTCGATCGGGAGGAAGACTTGAAACCGTTGACGGGCATTCGCGTCCTGGAAATGGGACAGCTGATCGCCGGGCCGTTCTGCGGCCAGCTGATGGCGGATTTTGGCGCCGAGGTCGTGAAGATCGAGCCGCCGAAGACCGGCGACGCCATGCGCCAATGGGGTCGCAAGGATGAAGCCGGGCACACGCTCTGGTGGCCTGTCATCGCCCGCGGCAAGAAGTCGCTGACGCTCGATCTTCGCAAGCCGGAAGCCCAGGCGATCGTGCGCGAGCTCGCCGAAAAGGCCGATATTCTCATCGAAAATTTCCGTGTCGGTCGCATGGAGGAATGGGGCCTTGGCTATGATGTGCTGAAAGAGCGCAATCCGGGGTTGATCATGGTGCGCGTGACCGGCTTTGGCCAGACCGGTCCCTATGCGGATCGGGCGGGCTTCGCCTCGGTCTGCGAGGCGATGGGCGGCATGCGCTACATCGCCGGATATCCCGATCGCCCGCCGGTCAGGGCCGGAATCTCGATCGGCGATACGCTGGCCGGCCAGAGCGGCTTCCAGGGCGCGCTGCTCGCGCTTCAGCACCGCAACCGGACCGGCGAAGGACAGGTCGTCGACGCCTCGATCTACGAGGCCGTGCTGTCGGTCATGGAAAGCGTCGTCTCCGAATATGACGGCGGCGGCCATGTGCGCGAGCGTTCGGGCAGCTTCCTGCCGGGCATCGCGCCCTCCAACGCCTATCCGACCAGGGACGGCGAAACGGTCATCGTCGGCGCCAATCAGGACAGCCTGTTCAGGCGCCTCTGCAAGGTCATGGGCCAGCCGGAACTCAGCGAGGACGAACGCTTTTCTTCCCACCAGGCGCGCGGCCGAAACCAGGCGGAAATCGACGCGATCATTTCAGAGTGGACCGCCGGGCATACGGCCTCCGAGATCGTCGAGACGCTTGCGGAGAACGGCGTGCCGGCGGGCTTGACCTACAAGGCGCCGGATATGCTGGCCGATCGGCATTTTCAGGCGCGCGAATCGATCACCCGGGTCGAGGATCCGGAGATCGGTTCACTCGCGATGCAGAACGTGTTTCCGAAATTGTCCGCTTCGCCCGGTTCGATCGAGCGCACCGGTCCGAAGCTTGGCGAACACACCGACGCTGTTCTGGGCGAGTGGCTCGGCTACGACGACGCCCGGATCGCGGCCCTCAAATCGGCGCATGTCGTCTGATGGCGCCGTGCTTCCTCCTGACACGCCAGAGGGGGCGCTGCGATGATTGAACCCATCATTGTCGTCGTCATCCTGCTCGGCCTCATCGCGCTCGGCGCGCCGATCTTCCTGGCACTCGGCGCGGCCGGGCTCACGGGTCTCTACATGGCGCGCGGCGCCATGGCCTTCTTCTTCGGGCCGACCTCGATCTTCGGTCAGCTCAACAGCTTCGAACTCCTGGCGCTGCCGCTCTTCGTGCTGATGGGCAATTTCCTTGCTGCGACTCCGGTCGGCGCCAATCTGTTCCGGGCGGCGGTGATCTGGCTGCAATGGCTGCGCGGCGGGCTGGCGATCGCGACCGTCAACGCCTCGGCGGTGTTCGGCGCGGTCAGCGGCGTGTCGATCGCGGGTGTCGCCGCCGTCGGTTCGATCGCGGTGCCACAGATGCTCGACCGTGGCTATTCGCGCTCGCTCGCCGCAGGCAGCGTCGTCGCCTCCGGCGCGCTGGCCATGCTGATTCCGCCGAGCGTGCCGCTGATCATCTATGGCGCGGTGTCCTCGGTCTCGGTCGCCGACCTCTTTATCGGCGGCATCGTCCCCGGGATCGCATTGGCGCTGGCACTCTGCGTCTATGTCTATTTCCGCGCGCTCCTCAACCCGGAGGAGGCGCCGAGCGGCGAGCGCGTCCACTATAGCTGGGGCGAAAGGCTGCGGGCTCTCGGCGGCATCTGGCACGCGATGCTTCTGATCATCGTCGTTCTGGGAGCGATCTATTCCGGCATCGCCACGCCGAGCGAGGCCGCCGCCTTCGGTGCGGTCGGCGCGTTCCTGATCGCCGTTGGCGTCTTCCGCTGCCTTGATCTGAAGGGCGTTATGAAGGTGCTCGGTTCGAGCGCGCGCATCTCCGGCGCGATCCTGATCATCATGGGCTGCGCCCGCATCTTCGGCGACTATCTCAACCTGGTTCGCGTCCCCGATGCGGTCTCCAGCCTGCTGATCGGCACCGACCTGCCGCCCGAAGTCATCCTGATGCTGATCATGCTGATCCTGGTCGGCCTCGGCATGCTGGTCGACGCCGTCTCGCTGATCGTGGTGACGACGCCGATCCTTCTGCCGCTCGTCACAGCGCTCGGCTACGATCCGCTGTGGTTCGGCATCATCCTCGTCATGAACCTGGAAATCGCGGTGATCACGCCGCCGGTGGGGCTCAATCTCTACACGTTGAAGGCGGTCGTGCCGACCCTGAAGATCGAGGAGATCATCCGTTCGGTCGTACCCTTCGTCATCATCCAGTTCCTGATGCTCGCCTTGTTCGTCCTGGTTCCCTCGATCAGCCTCTGGCTGCCGAACCTCGTCAAATGACTGTCTCAAAGGGAGGAGAAAACGATATGAAACTTCACAGACGCAGCTTTCTCGCCGGCAGTGCCGCGCTTTCGGCCGGTACCGCCTTCGGCTTCGGCGCGATGCCGGCCTACGCCCAGCAGACGCTCACCGGCGTCACCTATCTTCCGCCGTCCTACGCCGATCTCGCCTATGGCTCGCAGGGCTTCGTCGACTTCGTCAACGAGAACTCGCCCGACGCCGTCGCGATCGATTTCTACGATTCCGGCCGGCTGCTTTCGGCCGACGAGCAGCTTCCGGCGCTTCGCTCGGGAACGATCGACTTCATGTTCCACACGACGAGCTACATCACCCGCTCGCTGCCGATCCTCGGCATCACCGGCCTGCCGGGCGTCGTCGGACCGCTCTACGAGAACCCGGAGCGCCTGAAGCGCGGCTCGCCGCTGTTCAACCTGATCCAGGACGAGCTGAAGAAGCAGGGCTTGACCGTCCTGTCGCTCGGCGGCGGCATCATGGAGCCGGAATATATCTGGTCGGCCGGCGATCCGGGTATTCGCGATCTCCAGGCGATCGACGGCAAGAAGATCCGCGTCGTCTCCTTCGAGGCCACCAAGGCGATCGAGGATTTCGGCGGGGCCGCGGTGCGCATTCCCTCGTCCGAACTCTACCTCGCGCTTCAGCGCGGCACGGTCGATGCGGCGGTCGCCAATATCTCGACCATCAACGGCCGCTCCATCCAGGAGCAGGTCAAGCAGGTGCTCCGCGTCCCGGTGACGGCCTATGCGATCGGCATCTTCGTCCAGACGGATCGCTGGGAGGCGATGCCCGAGGACGTCAGGAACGCCATCATGGCCGGCGTCGACTGGTTCGACGAGAACAGCGCCCGCACCGCGAACCAGGACTATTACGAGGAGCAGTACTGGCCGGCCTTCAAGGAGGGTGGTCTCGAAGTGATCGAGCCTGACCAGGCCATGCTCGACCGCTTCGCCGAGGTCAGCTCCAACGTTCGCGACGCCTGGGCGTCGGAGGTTGGCGAGGAGGTCGGCCGCAAGGCGATCGCGCTGGCCATGGGCGAAGACGCCTGAGGAACGCTGAAACCCACGCGCCGGTGCCACCCTGCCCGGCGCGTGGACCGACCTTGAGGAGGACGCCATGAAGGCGGGAGTGATCCGGACGATCGACGGCCTGGCCCGCATTCTGGAAATCGGCGGTGTCGTGGCGCTCGCCTTCATGGCGGTCACCGTCACCTATGACGCCCTGATGCGCTATGCCTTCGCGGCGCCGACGTCCTGGAGCCTGGAGATCAACTCCTTCCTGGTCGTCTATCTGGCGCTGATGTGTGCGGCCGATGTCGAACGGCGCGGCGAGCATATCGGCATCACGCTCCTGCCGGATGCGCTCCGCCCCACGGCACGGCGGATCGTTCTCGGCCTGATCAGCCTTATCGGCCTCGTCTTCTGCGGGATCCTGGCCTGGCGCGGCTGGCTGATGACCCATGACGCCTGGGTCTATGGCGAGCGAGTCTCCTCGGCCTTCGGCACGCCCAACTGGATCCCCTACGCGATGCTCCCGATCGGGTTCGGGGCGCTCGGCCTGCAGTTCCTTCTTAACCTCGTGCGACCGAAGCAGCCGAAGTCGGACGGCGCGAACTATGTCTGAGAACCTCGCGACCAAGCTCCTGCGCGCCCATCTCGCCGGCGGCGAGCTGAAGCCCGGCGCGGAGATCGCGCTCACCATGCAGCAGGTGTTGCTGCAGGACGTGCTCGGCACGTTGGTCATGCTCGAACTGGAAGCCATGGGCGTCGAGCGCGTCACCACCCGGCCGAGCGTGCAATATATCGACCATGGTCTCGTCCAGTCCGACGAAATCAATGCCGACGCGCATCTTTTCCTGAAGAGCGCCTGCGAACGCTTCGGCGTCGTCTATTCGGGCCCCGGCAACGGCATCAGCCATCCCGTTCACATGGAACGTTTCGGCGTGCCAGGCGCCTCGCTCATCGGCTCCGACAGCCACACGGTGGCGGCCGGTTCGCTCGGCATGCTGGCGATCGGTGCGGGCGGGGTCGAGGTGGCGTTGGCCATGGCGGGCGAGCCCTTCTACATCGCCTGTCCCGAGATCTTCGGCGTCGAACTCGTCGGCGAACTGCCCGACTGGGTCTCGGCCAAGGACGTGATCCTGGAAATGCTGCGCCGGCACGGAACGTCGGGTGGCACCAACACCATCATCGAATATTATGGCCCGGGTCTCGACTGTCTCTCGGCCATGGATCGGCACGTCATCGCCAACATGGGCGCGGAGATGGGCGCCACGACCTCCGTGTTCCCGAGCGATGACGCAGTGAAGCGCTTCCTCGAAGCGCGCGGGCGCGGCGCCGACTTCAAGCCGCTTTCCCGCGACGAGGGCGCCTCCTACGACCGGCACGACCGGATCGATCTCTCTCAGTTGGAACCGTTGATCGCCAAGCCGCAGAGTCCCGGTAATGTCGTGCCCGTGCGCGAGATCGCTGGCGAGCCGATCTATCAGGCCTATGTCGGCTCTTCGGCCAATCCAGGCTATCGCGACTTCGCGGTCGTGGCCGACATCGTCGCCGGCCGGCGGGCGGCGGAAGGCGTCTCCCTCGACATCAATCCCTCCTCGCGGCAGGTGCTGCAGACGCTCGTCTCGGAAGGCAAGCTCGGCGCGCTGGTGGCGGCCGGCGCGCGGCTGCACCAGGCGGGCTGCAACGGCTGCATCGGCATGGGCCAGGCGCCCGCGACGGGCCGCAATTCGCTCAGAACCGTGCCGCGCAACTTCCCCGGCCGCTCCGGCACGCGCGAGGATTCGGTCTTTCTGGCAAGCCCCGAAACGGTGGCGGCCTCCGCGCTCTTTGGCGTCATCACCGATCCGCGCACCCTCGACATGGCCTATCCCCGCAACGCCGAGCCGGTCCGGATGCCGATGAACGAAGCCGGTTTCGTCTTCCCGAAATCCGGTCATCGGCCGGAACTCTATCGCACCCGATACACACCTTCGCTTCCCGATTTCGACCGGTATCCCGATCGGATCGATGTGCCGGTGCTGCTCTCGCTGGGCGACGACGTCTCGACCGACGACATCATCCCCGCCGGCCGCGTCCTGCCGCTCTGGTCGGATGTCTTCGCCACGGCGGATCACGCTTTCGAACAGGTCGACGATACCTATTCCGATCGGGCGAAACAGGCCGAAGCGGGCCACGCCATCGTCGGCGGCAAGAATTACGGACAGGGCTCCAGCCGCGAGAACGCCGCGCTCGTGCCCCGGATCATGGGTCTGCGCGTGGTGATCGCCGAGAGCTTCGCCCGCATCCACTGGCAGAACCTGTCGAGCTTCGGTGTCTTGCCGCTGGTGTTCGACGGGGAACCGGTCGGGCTTTCCGTGGGCGAACGCATCGTGATCGAGGATATCCGGGGTCAGCTCGAAAACGGCCGGCGGGTCGCGGCGAAGGCGATCGGCGAGGACGGAAACGAGCGGTCGCTGACGCTTCGTCACGATCTGACGCCGCGCCAGATCGAGATCATGGAACAGGGTGGCGTCGTCAGCTGGATCGCGAAGCGCCGCCATAATCAAATCGCGCCGGGGCAGAACGCCAAGGGGGCCGCATGAACGACAGGGCATCCGTCACGCTTCTCGAAGTCGCCCCGCGCGACGGCTTCCAGTCGATCGCCGAGCCGCTTCCGACCGAAGAGAAGATCGCCATCGTCGAGATGCTGCTCGATGCCGGCGTGACCCGCATGGAGCTCGGCTCCTTCGTCAGCCCCAAGGCGATTCCGCAAATGGGCGACATGGCGAAGATCGCTGCGCATTTCAAAGGCCGGGAAGGCTGCAAGCTCTCGGTTCTGGTGCCCAACGCCAAGGGCGCGAGTCTGGCGCTCGAAGCGGGCTATCCCGATCTCGTCTTCGTGGTTTCGGTCTCCGAGGCCCACAATCTCAACAATGTCCGCCAGACGGTCGCCCAGTCGCTCGACCAGCTTCGCGCGATCGTCTCCGAAGCCGGCACCGGCGGGGAGGGAATCCGCGTCGATCTCGCGACCTCCTTCGACTGTCCCTTTGAAGGGACCGTCCCGCTCGATGACGTACGGCGGGTCTTCGCCGAGGCACTGGAGATCGCGCCGAAGGCGGAATTCGCGCTCTGCGACACGACCGGGCGCGCCGACCCGCTGACCGTCGCCCGACGCTTCGAGACGGTCATGGCCGATGGCCCGGCCGGCGCGGTCTGGGCCTTTCACGGTCACGATACCTTCGGCATGGGCGTCGCCAACGCGCTCTTTGCCCATTCGGTCGGCGTCTCGATCATCGAAGGCGCCGCAGCGGGCCTCGGCGGCTGCCCCTTTGCGCCGGGCGCGACCGGCAATACGGCGACCGAGGATCTGCACTTCGCCTTCGAGGAAGGCGGCGTTGCGACCGGCATCGACCGGACGAAGCTTCTGGCCGCCGCCGACCGCATCGCGGCGCTGCCGGGCGGCAAGACCGCCAGCCATCTGCGCATCGTGCCCCGCCAGCGCGCGGTGGCATGACGCTGATCTGAAGGGGATCCTGCGCGGGCTCGGCGGCTCTTTCGTTGAGGAGTTCGTCGGCTCGCCATCCGACGTCGTGAACTTCCCGCACGAAGATCGGCCCGCGGGAACGGGCCGATCTGTCAGCTTTTTTCTGCGGTAGGGCTGACCGAGGTCGAACTCGGCACCCGAGGGCGCGGCTTACGCCTGAACGAGATCTTCCAGCCGGATCGGAATCCGGCGGAGCCTTGTGCCAGTCGCATGATGGACGGCATTGGCGATCGAAGCGGCGACGCCGACGATGCCGATCTCGCCGATGCCCTTCACCCCTGCCGGATTCACCTTGTCGTCCACCTCGGGCACGATGATCGCGTCCATGTTCGGAACGTCGGCATTCACCGGCACGAGATATTCCGAGATGTTGTCGTTCATGTAGGCGCCGGTCCGCGGATCGACTTCCGCCGTTTCGTGCAGCGCGTGGCCGATGCCCCAGACCATGCCGCCGAGATACTGGCTCTTGGCGGTCTTGGCGTTCATGATCCGCCCGGCGGCAAAGGCGCCGGTCATGCGCGGCACGCGGATCTCATGGGTGAACCGGTTGATCCGCACTTCGGAGAAGATCGCGCCGAAGGCGAAGGCCGTATAGTCCTCCTCAGGGCCGCCGACGATCATCACCTGCCCGTTATAGAGCGTCTTCGTTGCGTTCTTCTTGGCGGCGGAGGGGTTCCACTCGGCATATTCCTCGATGCCCGCCTGGCCGAAATTCTCGAAGGCCGCCGCCAGATCGTTGTCTGCGCCGCGTTCGAGGCCGAGCCGCTGGCGGATGCGCTCGCAGGCGATCATGATCGCCGAGACGTTGGAAGCCGTCGAGATCGAGCCGCCGGCGATGGTGCCGGGCGGCAGACGGGAATCGCCGAGTTCGACGCGCACTTTCTCGACCGGGATGCCGAGCTCGTCGGCGACCGCCTGGGTGAGCACCGTATAGGCGCCGGTGCCGACATCATGGCTCGCCACCTGCAGCCGCGCCTCGCCGGACACGTCGAGATGGATCCGTACCGTGCAGGGTGACATCTGGGTCGGATAGGTGGCTGTCGCCACGCCCCAGCCGATCATCCATTCGCCCTCGTTCATCGAACCGATCTCGGGCGTGTAGTTCGACCAGCCGAAGGACTCGCCGCCCTGGCGGAAACACTCCTTCAGCGACCGCGAGGTGTAGGGCACCCCGTCGACCGGATCGATCATGGTGTCGTTCTTGATCCTGAGTTCCACCGGGTCCATCGAGAGTTCACGGGCGATCTCGTCCACCGCCGATTCCAGCCCGAAGAAATAGGGCGTCTCCGCCGGCGCGCGCATGAAGCCCGGCGTCTGGCGGTCGGCATGGACGGTGGTGAGCCCGGTGCGGATCGCATCGGCCTGATACATGCGCACCGTCGCGTCCTGGCCGTTGACGAAGTAGTTGTCGGCCCGCGAGGTCAGTTCGTCGCCAGTGTGTTCGAGCGCCTGGAACGTGCCGTCCTCAGCCGCCGCGAGCCGGACGCTCTGGCGGGTCTCGGCGCGGAACGAGGCGGTCGTGAAGCCCTGTTCGCGGGTCACGTACAGCTTCACCGGACGGCCGAGATCGCGCGAGGCGGCCGCGATCAGCGACACCCAGGTGAAGAGCGAGCCCTTGCCGCCGAAGCCGCCGCCGACGAAGGGGCAGACGACTTCGATATTGGCCTCGTCGATGCCGAGTTCCTCGGCGAGCCCGATCTGGAAGCCCTTCACCCACTGACTCGGGACATAGACCGTCAGCTTGTCGCCGACCCAATGGGCCGTGGTGGCGAAGAGCTCCATGGCGTTGTGGACGTTTGGCGCGGTCTCGTAGTCGCTGTCGATCTTCACCGGCGCAGCCTCGAAGGCGCTGTCGAAATCGCCCTTGGTCACCGCCTTGTCCGGCATCTCCTGGCGTTCCACGCCTGACGCGTCGATGACGGCCGCGGGATCCTCGCTCTCATATTGAAAGACGAGTTCGGCCGCGGCCTCACGTGCGCCGAGGATGGTCTCGGCGACGACGAGGCCGATCGTCTCGCCGTAGAAGCGCACATCCGGTTCCGCGAAAGGCTCCCAGGATTGCTGGGCCTGACCGCCGGCGGCGAAGAACTTCGCCGATCCCTCGTCGAGCTTGTTGGCGTGGCTGTAGATCTCCCGCACGCCCTTCACCTGGCGCGCGGCCTGGTCGTCGATCCCGGTGATCCGCCCCTTGCCGATGGTCGAAATCACGAGATGGGCATAGAGCGGGTTGGGCACGGCGAAATCGGCGGCGTAACGCGCCTGGCCGGTCACCTTCAGCGGTCCATCGACGCGGCTGATGGCGGCGCCGACATTGTTGTTCTCCGCAGCGCGCTCGGCGCTTTCCACCTTGTCCTGGGTTTCGATGTCCATGGTGGGCGTTGCTTCGAAGGTCATCGTGTCGTCGGCCATCAGTTGGCTCCTTCGGATGTGCCGCTGGAGTTGGGAGCGCCGGAAAGATCCATCCGCGCCGCATCGAGGATCGCCTTGGCGACGACCTGCCGCCCGAGCGGGATCTTGAAGGTGTTGTGCTCGTAGCCTTGCGCGCCTTCGAAAGCGATGCGGCCGGCTTCGAGAGCCGTGTCCTCGCTCACCGTCTTGCCTTGCAGGAATTCCTCCGCCTCGCGTGCCCGCCATGGGACGGTCGCGACGCCGCCAAGGCCCAAGCGTGCCTCGCGGATCGTGTCGCCATCGAGATCGAGCGCGACGGCGGCGGAGGCCAGCGCGAAGGCATAGGACTCGCGATCGCGCGCCTTCACATAGACCGAGCGTCGCGCCCAGTCGGGAAGCTGGAATCGGTAGCCGGTGATCAGCTCGTCGTCGCCGAGGATGGTTTCGCGCTCGGGGTGGTCTTCCGGCAGGACATGGAGATCTTCAAAGGCGATCTCGCGCGAGCCTTCGTCCGTCCGGGTTTCGACCGTCGCATCGAACAGGATGAGCGCATTCGCGAAGTCGCCGGCATAGGTGGCGATGCAGTTCTCCGACGTGCCGAGGACGGCCAGAAGCCGGTTGATGCCGCCGATCGCCGCGCAGCCGGAACCGGGATCGCGCTTGTTGCAGGGGCTGACATTGTCGCGAAAGTAAGGGCAGCGCGTGCGCTGAAGCACATTGCCGCCGAGCGTCGCGACATTGCGAAGCTGCGGGCTCGCCGCTTTCCACAAGGCGTCGGACAGCGCCGGCGCCCGCTCGACGAAGATCGGATGCTCGGAGGCTTGCGCCATGGTGACGCGGGCGCCGATCCGCACCTCGCCATCACTCTCCTCGATGGTGTCGAGGCCGAGATTCTTGACGTCCGTGAGGCTCGGCGGCGTCAGCACATGAAGCTTCATCAGGTCGATGAGCGTGGTGCCGCCGGCGAGGAAGGCTCCGCCCTGTCCGGCGATGCCCATCGGTTCGACCGCCTCCACGGCAGCATTGACCGAGCCGGGGGCCTGATAGCGAAACGGCTTCATCACGCACCCCCCCCGTCGCTGGAACGCGTGGCGTCGCGCGCTTCGAGGATCGCCTCGGTGATGCCCTTGTAGGCACCGCAGCGGCAGAGATTGCCGGACATGTATTCGCGGATCTCCGCCTCGCTGTCGGCGTGGCCTTCCTTCACGCAGCCGATCGCCGAGACGATCTGGCCCGGCGTACAGTAGCCGCACTGGAAGCCGTCATGTTCGAGGAAGGCCGCCTGCATCGGATGCAACTCGCCCTTGCCCTCTGTCACCCCTTCGATCGTGGTGATGCGCGCGCCATCGGCCATGGCCGCCAGCGTCAGGCAGGAATTGATCCGCGTGCCATTCATCAGCACCGTGCAGGCGCCGCACTGGCCGTGATTGCAGCCCACCTTGGTGCCGGTGAGGTCGAGCTCCTCGCGCAGAAGGTCGAGGACGGTCGTCCGCGCGTCGAGGCTCCGCTCGACAGGGCCACCATTGATGACGAGGCTGACATCGACGGTCTCGCTGCCGCCGGCCTCCATTTCCTGGGCCATCGCCTCCTTGGCGGTGCTGGCGATGCCTGCAAGGGCGGTCGCCCCTGCCGTCGCCGTGCCACCCAGAAAGCCGCGCCGCGTGACCTCCGGGCTCGTTACCCCGGCCTTCGGCTTGCCGGCGCTATTCTGCTCGTCGTCTCGGTGATGGCCCATTCGATCCATCCTCCATTCCCGTTGTGATGGCGACAAGCAGCAGCCGCCGGCCCGCATGGGCTCGTCGTCGGCCACCCTGTCGGATCGCTCGTTTCGAGATTGGGAAGAGACCTAGGAGGAGAGGCAGGTCCGCAAATGTGGAATGCTTCTAAAACTTGCTAGGCTGGTAGAGAAATGCGCGCTTTTGCCTCATGCCCTCGTCAGGACATGACGGGGCGCGAAACGACTGTCCGGTGAACACCGCAGTGTCGAACTCTCAGCGCGCTCGCACACCGGCCTGATGCGGGAAACGGTTATTTTCCGTGGCAGGCGATCTCGTCATCGATCAGGTCCCGTAAGGTGGAGCCGAATTTGGCCCATTTCCGGAACCGGATTCAGGTGGCCGGCGCTGCGCGCTTTGGCGAAACTGCGTCTCGTCAGTGCGTGACGCAGGTGTAGCGGCGGCGGTGCCAGATCAGGGGGGCGCGGTCCTGGGGCGTGGCGAGGCCCACGACACCGCCGGCGAAAAGCATGTGGCTGCCTGTCTCGATGACCCCGAGGAGTTCGCAATCCATGGCGACGAGCGCCTCCTCGAGCCGGGGATGGCCGGAATTCCAGGTCGTCCAGCGTCCCGTGTCGAAGCGCCGCTCCGGGTCGCCGGCCCCGGCGAAAGTATTGGCCACATCCTCCTGGCCTTCGGCGAGCATGGCGAAGGAAAAGCCCCCGGTCGTGACGACATGGGCGGCGAAGCTGCTGCCGCGGTCGATCGAGACCAGGATCGTGGGCGGGTCGATCGACAGCGAAAAGAAGGACGTCACCGTTCGCCCCAGGCGGTCATTGTCGAGCCGGACGGTGGCAAGGCCGACGGTTGCGCCGATCGAAGCCATGGCATCGCGATAGGGGCGCGGATCGACCGCCGGCCGCGCGGGCGATCTCAGATTGAGTCCGTCCGGCATCTCGGGTTCGTTCTGGAGAATTTTCACCCGCGAGCCTCCTTCGCACGATCGGAAAAGGCCGCACGAGCAGCCGCTCCTCTCAGGGATCAGAAAAAGCGATGCACCATCCCGCCGCGTGTCCGTGCGCGGATGGTGCATCGAGGTCAGGACCGTCTCAGCCGAGATTGGCCTCGGCGAATTCGTAGTTGGCGAGATTGTCGAGGAAGTTCACCACATAGTCGGGCCGGCGGTTACGGAAGTCGACGTAATAGCTGTGCTCCCAGACATCGAGGCCGAGGATCGGGGTGCCCTCGCCGGTGGCGATCGGGTTCGAACCGTTCGGCGTCTTGGTGGCCTTCAGCTTGCCGTCGGGGCCGAGGACGAGCCAGGCCCAGCCCGAACCGAACTGGCCGAGGGCCGCGGCCTTGAAGGCCTCCTTGAACGCATCGACCGAGCCGAAATCTTCCGTGATCTTGGCTTCGAGCCGGCCCGGCAGGCGGCCGCCTTCGGGGGACAGCGCGTTCCAGAAATGGATGTGGTTCCAGTGCTGGCCGGCATTGTTGAAGACCGGGGCGCGGTCTGCATCGTCCTTGACGAGCGTGATGATCTCTTCGAGCGACTTGTCCTTCAGATCGTCGTACTTCTCGACGAAACCGTTCAGGGCCGTCACATAGGCCTGATGGTGCTTGTCGTGGTGGAGTTCCAGGGTCTCCTGGCTCATGCCGCGGGTGGCGAGGGCTGCATGGGCATAGGGCAGATTGGGCAGCACGAAAGCCATGATGTATCTCCTTGTTTTCCTGTGCCGCGGTTGCGCCGAAAGGCGCGGGCGGCTATTTTCCAAGTGAGATCTTTGAAAAATATCGCAAGGATTATGTCAAGCAATCTCTTGGAAAAAACGGCGTGGTCGCCGCGCAAGCCGTCGGAGCGGGTGCTGATGACGCTGAAGATGCATGGCGCCATGACCGCCGCGGCGTTGGGCGACAAGCTCGGCACGACCGCGGAAGCGGCGCGTCAGCAACTTGTGCGGCTGGGCGAGGATGGGCTGGTCGCGGCCGAGAGCCGGCCGGCGGGCCGGGGTCGGCCGACCCAGAGATGGGCCTTGACCGAGGCCGCCCAGGCGCGCTTTCCCGACACCCATGCGGCGTTGACCGTCGAGCTTCTCGACAGCATTCGCACGGCGCTGGGCGAGGACGCGCTGAATCGCGTCATCGCCCGCAGGGAGACCGAGACCCGCCGAACCTACGAGGCCGCGATGCGCGACTGCTCGCAGCTGAACGAACGCGTCGCGGCGCTGGCCGCCATGCGCACCGCCGAGGGCTACATGGCCGAATGGCAGGAGCGGGAGGATGGCTCCCTGCTTCTGACCGAAAACCACTGTCCGATCTGCGCCGCCGCCAGCGCCTGCCAGGGCTTCTGCCGGGCCGAGCTGCAGGTCTTCAAGTCCGTGCTGGGGCCCTCCGTCGCGATTGACCGCGCCGAACACATCGTCTCGGGCGGTCGACGCTGCACCTACATCATCAAAGAGGCATGAGCATGCCGACGACACGCATCGATGCCGCGCGGGCGGAGACGGCCGTTCCGACCCGATCGCTTCCCGGTCTGGACGAGGCCCTGATCCGACAGGTGGTGACGCGCTTCTACGCGGCCGCGCGCGAGGACGACCTCCTCGGGCCCATCTTCCGGCGCGTGGTGCCGGACGCTCAGTGGCAGGACCATCTGGACACGATCACCGACTTCTGGAGTGCGTCCTTTCTGGGCACGCGGCGCTATGACGGCCGGCCGATGCCCAGGCATCTGGCGATTCCCGAACTGGGCGACGCCCATTTCAGGCGCTGGCTCGCGCTCTTCCGGCTGACGGTTCAGGACACCTGCCCGCCGGATGTGGCGGCGGCCTTTATCGAGCGCTCGGAACGGATCGGCAATTCCTTCCGTATCAACATCAAGATGCGGCGGGGCGAGGATATCCTGCATCTGAGGCCGCTCGAACGCGAGCATCTCGACCGGGAGTGCCTCGGGGACGGGGGGAGCGAGCGAGGATCGCGATGGACAGTCGGCCCATGACCAGGCCTGATGCGGCGGACTGCCGGGCCATTTCGGATTTCGATCTGAGCCGGCGCAACAGTCTGGGGCTGGCGGCAAGGGCGCGCTATGGCGCCTTCGTGCACGAGGCGCAGGAAATCGACGCGCTGGCGCGTTTCGCGGGGGAAGTGGGGCTTCCCTTCGTGGTCCTGGGGGGCGGCAGCAATGTCGTTCTCCATCCCGAGATCGACGCGGTCGTGGCCGTGCTCGCGACTCGGGGCCGGGCGGTGACCGGCGAGGCGGACGGTGATCTCCTCGTCACCGCCCAGGCGGGCGAAGACTGGCCGGACTTCGTGCAATGGACGGTCGCCCAGGGTTTTGGCGGAATCGAGAATCTCGCCGGAATCCCCGGAACGGTCGGGGCGGCGCCGGTCCAGAATATCGGCGCCTATGGAATCGAGCTCGCCGACCGTTTCCATTCGCTGACCGCCTACGACAGGGCCGAGCGGCACTGGCGGGTCTTCCGGCGCGAGGATTGCCGCTTCCGCTACCGCCAGAGCGTCTTCAAGGACGATCCGGGCCGTTTCGTCATCACCGAGGTGACGCTGGCCCTGCCGGGTGAATGGCGACCGATCCTCGGCTATGCCGGCCTCGACAGCCTGGACGAGACCGTCGATCCGAAGACCATCATGGAGCGGGTGCTCGCGTTGCGCGGTTCGAAGCTCCCGGACTGGCGCGTTCTCGGCAATGCCGGTTCCTTCTTCCACAATCCGGTCGTTTCCGGAGCCGTTGCCGACACGATCCCGGGGGCGCCGAGATATCCCCAGCCCGACGGCACGGTGAAGCTGTCGGCCGGTTGGCTCATCGAGAGCTGCGGCCTCAAGGGTCATCGTGTCGGCGATGCCGGCGTGTACGAAAAGCACGCGCTGATCATCGTGAACCACGGCCGCGCCACCGCCCACGATATTTCGGCCCTCGCAGAGACGATCAAGTCCGCGGTCTTCGAGCGCTTTGGCGTCACGCTGCAGCAGGAGCCGCTGGAGATCCGCTGAGCGGGGCACCAGCCCCGCTTTCTGCTTTCCCTGACAAGACCGAAGCGGGGGCTGTCAGCCCTCATATTGCTCGTCGGTTACTTTCTCCAGCCAGGTGACGGGGCTGCCGTCGATCGCTTCCTGGATGGCGATATGGGTCATGGCGACCTCGGGCGCGGCCCCGTGCCAGTGCTTTTCGCCTGCGGGAAACCAGACGATGTCGCCGGGACGGATCTCCTCGATCGGGCCGCCCTCGCGCTGCACGCGGCCGAAGCCCGCCGTCACGATCAGCGTCTGGCCGGCCGGATGGGTGTGCCAGGCTGTGCGCGCACCCGGCTCGAACGTCACCGAGGCGCCCGATACGCGCCCCGGCTCCTCCGCGGAAAAGAGCGGATCGAGGCGAACCGTGCCGGTGAAATAGTCTGCCGGGCCCTTGCCGGAGGGTGTGTCTCCAGGACGGGTGATCTTCATATCGTGTCTCCTTTGTGCGCGGATGTGCCGGGCGCGGCCTTTCAACGGAGGCCGGGTATCCCGGGAGCTGAAGCCCGGGGCGTGCCGATCGTTCCGCATCGCCTGAGCCTGTTCGAGGGCGCGTTGTTCCCTCGCTTTACACCAAGCACCACACGAGGTGGGCTGACATGCCGATGAGATTAGGATGATTTCGCAGCGAAGACTTATGAGTCGCGTTCATGGAACGCTGTTTCCCCTGCCGCGCTTCCTTTTCGGAAGGTCGGCCCGTGATCGATGAGCCTGTCTCATGAGACCTATCATCTCGATGCGCTCAATGATCGATCGTGCAGGGCCTAGCTGACAATCATCGGCGAAACCGACGCCGGATCATCGCGCCGCCACCCGTGCGGCGCTCAAGACGATAAAGGATCGACCATGCGCAAGATCGCAGCCATTGCCTGCAGCTTCACACTGGCCGCCTCGCCGGTCTTCGCCCAAGAAAGCCTGCCCCTCGACCGGGCCCCGATCGGGGACGTCTCGCCGGCGCTCGAATCCTACACCGCCGACGATCTCTTCGGTCAGGTCTGGAGCGACGAGGCTCTTTCGAAACGCGATCGCAGCCTTGCGACGATTGCCGCGCTGATCGCCCGCAGCCAGAGCGAAGGGCTGCGCGACTACATCGCTTACGCTCTCGACAATGGGGTGACGCCGACGGAGGTCTCCGAAACGATCACCCATCTCGCCTTCTATGCCGGCTGGCAGAACGCGATGATCGGCGTCGATGCGGCGGGAAGCGTTTTCTCCGAGCGTGGCATCTCCGCCGATCAGCTGCCGGCGGCCGAGCCCGACGACATGCTGCCGCTCGACCAGGAGGCCGAAGACGCACGCCAATCGTCGGTTCAGGAGCGCTACGGTGACGTCAGCCAGGGCGTCGTCGACAACACCGAGGAGCTTCTGTTCCTCGATCTCTGGCTGCGCCCCGGTCTCGAACCGCGCGACCGCAGCCTCGTCACCGTCGCGGCGCTGATCGCCGCCGGCCACGTCCAGCAGATCACCTTCCACCTGAACCGGGCGATGGACAATGGGTTGTCGAAGGACGAGGCCTCGGCGCTGCTGTCCCATCTCGCCTTCTATGCCGGCTGGCCAAACGTCTTCTCCGCCATGCCGGTCGCCAAGGAAGTGTTCGACGGCCGGGAGAGCTGATGTCCGGGCGACGCCCGAGGCTTCGCAAGTGATGCGTGGGCGGCTCCCGCGGGAGCGGGTGCCGCCTCTGTACGAGACGCGGCGATCTTTGCCGTCCCTGAGAGACAGCGAAGGGATTGCGGCAGTGTCAGAGCGCCCAAGGATGCCGCAGGGCGTTCACAATGACGTTGAAGGCCGGGAGCTCAATTCCGGGCCGCTTCGCATCGCCCGCTTCCTCAAACCCTTTGCCGTGGTGACGGCCGGGTTTGCCTGCGCCCAGCCCGGCGGCTCAAAGCTCGTTGGTCGCTTCGATCGGCTGCCGCTACACACGGCCCATGAGCCCCTCTCATAGGTGCCAGTGAAAACCGGTCGGTAATCGTCGCGCTTCCGACGACCTAGCTGGACGGTATTCCACATTCGCAAGAGAGCCGAAGGATGACGCGACCCAGAATCACCTGCCACATGGTCACCTCGCTCGACGGGCGCCTGCACCCGGAGCGCTGGAGCGATCCGGCGGAGGGGACGATCGACGATCTGATCGGCCGGCACTACGACACGACCGCCGAGCGTCTCGAAGCCGATGGCTGGATCGTCGGGCGCAAGACGATGGCAGCCTATGTGCCCGAGATCGAAGCCCTCGCACTTCTCGATGAGCCGCAACCGCGTGAGCCCCATGTGACGGAGCGAAAAGGCCGCCAGCTCGCCATCGCGCTCGACCCCTCCGGACGGCTCGGCTTCGAGAGTGGTGAACTGGAGGGAGAGCAGGTAATCGCCATCCTTTCCGAACGTGTCAGTGACGCCACGCTCGACCGGCTTCGTGCGGCAGGCGTGGCCTACGTCTTTGCCGGCGGCGACGGCCGCGACCTCGAGGCGGCGCTTGAGACCATCGCAGAGAGGTTCGCGGCCACGCGTCTGATCCTCGAAGGCGGGGGCGTGACCAATGGCGCATTTCTGGCCGCGGGCCTGATCGACGAGACAAGCACGCTGATCTGCCCGGCGATCGACGGCCTGGCCGGCATCGCCGCCATCTACGACCATCCGGGCGAAACCGGCAGCCATCCCGCCGGGGGTCAGCATCTGCGGCTCTCTGCCTGCGAGGTGCTCGACGGCGGCGTGGTCTGGCTGCGTCACGAAATTGTTCGAAAATAAGCCGGCTCATCAAGTGTTCGACCGGCATCTCGCTCCGTTCCGTTCGACCGGACGGAGACAGGAATTCCGCCCCAACGGCGGAAGCGCGCTCCGATCCAGGGAGCGCATCATCGCGGTCCACGGCCGCCAGAAGCAATCAAGTGACGACTGAAGGAGACCAGAGAATGCTCAGACTTGCAGCCACTACTCTCGCCGCGGCTATCGTCAGCACCGGCGCCCTGGCGCAGAGCCAGGAGATCATCAAGAACGGCAGTCGCGAGGGCATGATCGGCTCGTCCGACTATTTCACCGGCACGGCCTATGTCGAACCCGTATTCGACAACCGTGATCCCTTCGTCGTCAATGCCGGCAAGGTCACCTTCCTGCCCGGCGCCCGGTCGAACTGGCATCACCATCCGGCCGGCCAGATGCTCATCGTCACCGAGGGCACCGGCTGGGTTCAGGAGGAAGGCCAGCCGAAGGAGATCATCCAGTCCGGTGACGTCGTCTGGTGTCCGCCGGACGTCCAGCATTGGCACGGCGCGACCGACACCACGGCGGTCACGCACTACGCTGTCCAGCAATATGAGGAGGGCGAGAACGTCGTCTGGGGCGACCCGGTGACCGACGAGCAATATGCCCGAGCCGCAGAGTGACGACGGCCGACATGTCGGTGGGCGCGCAGGGCGCGCCCACTCTCGCCGTCGTCTCGGCGGCGACGATGCTCGTCCTCGTCATCTTCACCGTGCCTCTGACGACGATCGAACCCACGGCGGCCGCCCTTGCCGCCGGGCCGGGCGCCCAGGCCTGGCTCCTCAGCGCCATGCCTCTCGGCGCCGCGACCGGCCTTCTCAGCGCAGGCGCGCTCGGCGACGATCGCGGACGCCGGACCGTCTTTCTCTTCGGGTTGGCCGTGATGGCGGCGGCATCGGTTGCCGGTGCCTTCGCGCCGACCCCGCTTGTTCTGATCCTCGCCCGCATCGTGCAGGGGCTCGGCGGCGCGGCCGTCATGGCCTGCGGCCTCGGGCTTCTCGGCCGCGTCTATCCCGGCGGACAGGAGCGGACCCGCGCCACCGCCGTCTGGGCGGCTTCTCTCGGGGCCGGGGTCGCCACTGGGCCGATCCTCGCGGCGCTGATGACCAGCGCGGGCGGATGGACGGCTTCCTATTGGGGCGATGCGCTCGCCTCCTTCGCTCTTCTTGCCGTCGGTCACAGGGTTCTGCCGGCGGACGAGACGTCCGGAAACCGCCGGGTCGACTGGTTCGGAGCCGCCCTCCTGATGGCGGGGCTCGCCTTGGTGATGGCGGGGCTGACCGAAATGCGGCTCGGGATCGGCCGGCCCCTCGTTCTCGGTCTCCTCTTCGGGGGGCTCGCGCTTCTCGCAGGCTTCGTCTTCGTCGAGGCGCGGCGCCGCGATCCGCTTCTCGACCTTCGCCTCTTTCGCAGTGGTGGCTTCGTCGGCGCGACCGTCGCCGCCTTTGCCTCGGGTGCGGGCATTCTCGCACTGATGTCGCTGGTGCCGGTGCTCATGTCGCGGGCGATGGGCGTCAGCGCGATCACTGCCGGCATCGTGCTTTGCGCCTGGTCGGCGACGAGCGTCGTCACCGCATTCGCTGGGCGTTGGATCCCGGAGAGCTGGTCGCGCCGAATGGTTCTCGCCGGCGGTCTCGGCGGCTGCGCACTGGCCCAGCTTCTGGTCTACGGCCCGTCCGTGGGGGGATCGATCGTCGCGCTCCTGCCGGGCCTGTTTCTCGCCGGCGTGGCGAACGGCGTGCTCAACGCCGCGCTCGGGCAACAGGCGGTGGCGACCGTTCCCGCCGACCGCACGGCGATGGGAAGCGGCGCCAACAACACGGCGCGCTATCTCGGCTCGGCGATCGGTATCACCATCGGGGCCGTGCTGATCGCCCATGGCGCCGAGGTGGGCGGCGCGGAGGGTCTCGTCGAGGGATGGGACGAAGCCGTCCTGATCACGGCGGGCTTCTCGATCCTCGGCGCGATCGTCGTCGCCCTCGCACGGGAGCAATGAACGCGCCGACCGCGGTTCTTGTGGGTCTGGCAATTCTCCCTCAGGGAAGGAATGCCGCCCCCGCCAGCGGGCCAAGGATCGCTTGCGCGAGGAGCCCGACAGCCACTGTCGCGGCGAGGGCGATTCCCAAGGCGACGGCCGACCAGGCCCCCAGCCGGTAAAGAGTGCCGCTTGGCTCGCGCCAGATCATCGGCACGGCAAAGCGCAGATAGTAGACGAGCGACAGAACGGTGTTGAAGAGCGCCGCAACGGCGAGCCAGCCATAGCCGCCGTCGATCGTCACGAGGAAGAGTTCCAGCTTGCCAAGGAAGCCGCCGAGTGGCGGGATGCCGACCAGCGACAGGAAGGCGATGATGAGGGCGATCGCGGCGAACGGCGCGGTTTTCAGGAGGCCGGCATAGTCGTTTCGGGCGGTCCGGCCGCGCAGATGGGTAACGGCCGCGAAGGCGGCGAGATTGGCGGCGGTGTAGCCGGCGAGGAAGATGAGTAGGGCAGGCATCGCCTGATCGCTCAGGCCCGCGACGGTGACGGCCATCAGGAGATAGCCCGCCTGGGAGACCGAGGACCAGCCGAGCATGCGGCGCATGTCGTCCTGCCACAGGGCCGCGAGATTGCCGAGGGTCATGGTGATGACGGCGAGCGCGGCAACCAGCGGCCGGATGGCGAAACCGGTCTCGGGAAAGAGCGAAACGAGCCGGGCGAGCGCGATCGCCGCGCCGATCTTGGGCGCGACCGTCAGGAAGGCGGCGGCAGGGGCCGGGGCGCCCTCCGCAACATCCGGCAGCCAGGCATGGGCGGGCACGGCGCCAAGCTTGTAGGCCATGCCGATCACGACGAGGCCGAGGCCGACGAGGAGAAGCGGCGAGGCTTCGCCGACGGCGAGCGCCGCCGCCATCTCGCCGAAGCCGGGGTAGCCGAGCATGCCGATCATGAAGGTCGCACCCAGCGCCAGCGCGGTGTTCGCCAGCGCGCCGACGAGGAAGTATTTCATCCCCGCTTCCACCGAGAGCGCCCAATCCCGGTGATAGGCGGCGAGCACGTAGCCCGTGGCCGAGGACAGAAGCACGCCGATCAGGACGAGGAGCAGGTCGAGCGCCCCGGCCAGCACCATCGCGCCGAGGGTCGAAAACAGGAGCATGGCGTAGAATTCGCCGTGGCGTTGGTCAGTGGCGAACCACCGCGGGGAGAGGAGCACGGTGACGGCCGTCGCGAAGAGGATGAGGAGACGGCCCTCGACGCTCGCCATGTCGAGCGCGTAGGTCTGCGAGAAGGTCGCGCGGGCCTCGCCGCTCGCTTGGGCAAGCAGGAAAAGGGCCGCGATTGCGAGCCCTGCCAGCGCCACCGGCGCGCCGGTCCACTGCAGCCGGCGCGGCAGGAAGCTGGCCAGGAGTACGATCGCCACGGCCGTCAGCAGCACGGCGATCTCCGGCAGGATATCTCCGAGCGGCATCACGTTACTGCGCCCCGCCGACTGCCTGGAACGGCGCGAAGGCCGAGCCGGTCTGGATCATGTCAAGGAGCCAGCCGGGCAGGAGGCCGATCAACACCACCAGGACAAGGAGCACCGCGAGCGGCCCGATTTCGGCGGGTTTCAGGTCCTTGATCGCCATCATCCCCGGCGCGGGCGTGCCGAAGAAGATCTGCTGGCCCATCATCAGGAAGAGCGCCGCGGTGACAACGAGGCCGAGAAGACCGATCGCGGCGAGGACGGGATAGACGCCGAAACTGCCGGCGAAGATCTGGAACTCGGCGACGAAGCCCGCGAGGCCCGGCAGGCCGAAGCTGGCGAAGGCCGAGAGGAAATAGGCCGCCATCAGAAGCGGCGCGATGCGGGCGAGGCCGCCATAGCGGGCGAGATCATAGGTGCCGGTGCGGGTATAGAAACTGCCGGCGATGAGGAAGAGCGCACCGGTGATGAGGCCGTGGGCGACCATCTCCGTCACCGCGCCCGACAGGGCGAGTGTCCGCACGCTGTCGCTGCCGATCATCGCACCGGCGGCGGCGATGCCGAGCACGGTGTAGCCCATGTGATTGACCGAGGTGTAGGCGATGCGGCGTTTGAGGTTCGTCTGGCCGAGCGCCACGAGCGCACCCCAGAGGATTGCGACGAGGGCGACGATGGCCAGCGGAAACGCATAGGCCGCGAAGGTCTCGCGCATCATCTGGAAGGGTATGCGCACCATGCCATAGGTGCCCATTTTCAGAAGCACGCCCGCGAGAACGGCCGAGGCCGGCCCCGGCGCCTCCACATGGGCGAGCGGAAGCCAGGTGTGGAACGGCACCAGCGGCGTCTTGATGGCGAAGCCGACGAGGAAGCCAAGGAGGATGAGGCTTGCACGCAGGTCTGTTCCGCCGAGCGGCTGGGCGGCGATCAGGGCTGGCATGTCGAAGGTGAGCGTGTCGTTCGCAAGCACCAGGCCGAGGATGGCGAGAAGGATCGCGAGCGAGCCGGCCAGCGTATAGACGAAGAATTTCAGCGCCGCGTATTCGGCCTGGTCATGACCCCAGCGGCCGATCAGGAAATACATGCCGACCAGCGTCAGGTCGAAGAAGACGTAGAAGATGAGGAGATCGAGCGTCAGGAAGAGGCCGAGCGAGACGCCCTGGAGAAACAGGAACCAGGCGTAATATTGCCGGGCGCGGCCTTTCGTCTCCGCCGGCCAGGCAATGGCACAGAGGAACAGGAGGCCGCTCATCAGCGAGACGGCGAGCGACATGCCGTCGACGCCCACCCGCCAGGCGACGCCTAGCGCGTCGATCCAGCCGACCTCCGAGACCGCCTGGAAGGCTGGCGCCTCGGGCCCGCTATCGAAGCCGAGCCAGACGATGATCAGGCAGATCAGCGACAGGGCCGAGGCGCCGAGGGCGACGCGGCGTGCTTTATCCTTGGTGGCATCCGACCAGACGAACAGGCCGAGCGAGGCAAGAAGCGGGATGAGGATCGAGAGCGTCAGCATGGATCAGGACAGGCCCAACAGGAGGATGATCGCCGCGCCGGCACCGAGCGTTGCGATCGCATAGTAATGGTGGGAAAGGCCGGTTTGCAGGCGCCGTGCATCGCGCCCGCTCTGGCCGACGGTGAGCGCGAGGCCTTCGACGAGGCCGTCGGTCAGCCATTCGCCGAAGCGGGACGTGGTCCGCGAAAGGCTTCCGACGAGACCGGTCGCCTGGGTGACGAGGCCTTCCGCGCCGGCCTCGCCCTTCTGGCGCATCACCCAGGAGGCGCCTCGGCCGCCGAGCGCGACGAGCCGAACCGCGCCGTCGATGAGCTTGTCATCGAGCTTGGCGGCCTTCCGTGACAGCCAGAGCACGGGGCCGGTGACCGCGGCATCGATCAGCGCCGGCAGGCCGAGCCAGTGGGCCGCTTCGGCGGCAGCGCCCTCGGTGCCGAGAGTGCGATACTGCCGGGCGATCATGGTTCCGGTGAGAAGGCCGAGACCGACGCCGATCAGCGAGAGAACAAGGGTCGCGACGCTCGCCTCCGGAAGCGCGGTTTGCAGGAGTTCTTCGAGGGTCGACCGGACCGGCGGGAGCCAAAGCAGCGAGGTCAGGAGAACGAAGAGGGCAAGCAGCGCCATCGCGCCAATCTCGACCTGCCGGGCGCGGGTCTGCGGCCAGAGCGGCGCGGTTTCGCCCTCGTCCTCATCGTCCTGTTCCTCGGCCTGGCCAAAGGCGGAAAGCTGGAATCGTGCGGCATAGGCGGCGCTGAGAGCCCCGGCGAGAATCACCGCCCCGGCGGCCCATAGGCTCCAATGCTCGGCCGCCGTCGTTACCGCTTCCTTGGTCCAGCCCCCGCCGAGCGGCGGCACGCCGGCGAGCGACAGGGCGCCGACGAGTGTCAAAAGGCCCACCAGCGGCAAGGCCCGGCCGAGGCGCATTGCCGAGAGATCGTAGCTGCCAGTCTTCTCGTGAGCGACACCGGCCGCGAGGAAGAGCAGGGCCTTGAAGGCCGCGTGGGCGACGAGGTGGAGGAAGGCGACGCCCGGATAGCCGGCGCCGACCGCCACGAACATCAGCCCATAATGGGCCGAGGTGGAGGCGGCGAGCAGGCGCTTCGCATGGGTCTGGAGCAGCGCCACGATGCCACCCGAGAGCGCGGTTGCAGCACCTACGGCGATGATCGTCCCCGGCAGGCCCGGCACGGAGGCGAGGAAGGGTTCGAGGCGCAAGAGGATGAAGGCGCCAGCCGCGACCATGGTCGCGGCATGGAGGAGCGCCGAGACCGAGGTCGGCCCCGCCATCGCCCGGAAGAGCCAGGGCGCGAAGGGGATCTGGCCGGATTTCGAGGCGGCGGCCAAGAGCAGGCCAAAGCCCGCGACCGCCGCCGGCACGCCCTCCATGAGGCCAAGGCCGTCATAGGAAAAGGAGCCCGTCGCCGAAAAGACCGCCATGGCGGCGGCGAAGAGCCCGAGATCGCCGAAGCGCGTCATCAGGAAGGCATAGAGGCCGGAGGCGGTGTTTTCGCGGTTTCGCCACTCATGGGAGATCAGGAGATAGGAGCAGACGCCGACCAGCTCCCAGCCGATCAGAAGCGTCAGGAAATCCGCCGCGACGACCAGAAGCTCCATGCCGCCGACGAAGACGAGGAGGATGGCGACGAGCCGGCGCAGGCCGCGGCCTTCCTCATGGAAAGCGGCATAGGCGAGGACGGGCAGCGCGATGAGCGGCACGAGGATCGCCATCGCCCCGGCCAGTGGCGGCAGGGCGGCCGTCAGCCCGAGCGGCTCGTGCCAGGCGATATGGCCGGTCCATCCCCCTGCCGCGCCCAGGGCGGCGGCGAATGCCGTCAGCGCCATGGCGGCGACCGCCAGACCCGTCAGCCAAAGACGCTGACGTCCATCATCTCCGCGCGGCGCAAACGTGGTTGCGATGGCGAAGAGGATCGGCAGGAGGGGGAGAAGAAACGCCATCGATCAGTGCTTCATCGTCGTCAGGCTTTCGGTCACGTCGGCCTGCCGCTTGCGATAGACGGCTGTCACCAGAGCGAAGCCGATCGCCATGTCGACGGCCATCACCGCCATGATGATGATCGCCAGAAGCTGGCCCTCCGGCGCGCCGCCCATGGTGTTCGCCCATAGCCCGATCACGGCGAGCAGCCCGCCATTCAGCATCAGTTCGAGCCCCATCATCAGCATGACGAAACTCTGCTGCGACAGGGCGCCGTATAGTCCGATGCCGATCAGGGCCGCGGCGACGATGAGGACGGTGGCGAGCGTCACGGGTTTCGGCCTCCTAATGATGATGGTGGCCGCCGCCCTGTTCGGGCTGGCGTCCAGCGGGTTCGCCGTCCGGTTCGAGGCCGGGCGGTTTCGAGCCCTGATCCGCCATGCCGAAACGGCCCGAGCGCGAGGAGAGGATCACCGAGCCGATCATGGTGGCGAGCAGTGTCACGCCTGCCGTCTCGAAGATCAGCATGGAGGGCCCGAGAAGCTCGATGCCGAGATCGTGGACGACCGGCGTCGAAGGATCGACGGAGTTTTCGGGAAAGCTCGTGAAGAGGATCGCGGCGGTGAGCCCGGCGAAGGCGAGAACGCCGGCTGCGATCGAGAAGCGATGCTGATGCACCATCATCATCGGGTTGAGCCCGGCCGGGTTCATCATGAACATGACCATGAAGAGGGCCATGACCATCATCTCGACAGCCATCATGAAAACGGTCGCGACGCCGATATAGGGGGCGGCCAGCATGACGATGATCAGGCCGACCGCGACAAAGGAGAGAAGCAGCAGGAAGGACGCGCGCACCATGGAATCGGTGGCGAAGACACGCCATCCGGAAACGATCGCGACGGCCGACAGGGCGAAGAAGAGAAGATCGGTCAGCCCCATAGCAGCAACTCCACTCCGACGACGAGAAGCATGAGGAAGGAGAGCGGCAGGAGCATCGTCCAGATGACGCTCATCATGCGGGCGGGGGGCATGCGCGCGAACACGCTGCCCGCCCAGATCAGGACGAGCAGAACCACCGCAGTCTTGAGCAGCAGCCAGACGAAGCCCGGCAGGATCGGCCCGAGATAGCCGCCGAGAAAGGCCGTAGCCGTCACCGCCGAGACCGAGACCAGCATCGTGAGCCGGGCGATCTTCCAGGCGAGCAGGCCGGGACCGGAGACATCCGCTGTCACGCCGCCGGCAAGGTCTTCCGGGCTGGCATAGTCGAAGGGTCCGCGCAGGCTGATTGCGAGGCCGAGCATCAGGAAGAGGATCAGCCCCGCCGGCTGGCGCACGACGTTCCAGACCGTGCGCTGCGCCTCGACGATCTCGATGAAGCCGAGGGACTCCGCCGGAAGCGCCGCGCCGATCAGCACGAACATCGACAGAAGCATCGCCGGCAAGCCGATCGCCACATAGCGATAAGCGCCGATCAACGCCAGCGGCGCATTGGCGGACCAGCCGAACATGAAGACCGCGACGATGGTCAACGCCTCGCAACTGCCCCAGACGACGATGCCGACTTCGCTCGGGATGGCAACGAGGTCTTGGCCGAAGGGGATAACGGCGAGACCAACGATCGCGAGGGCGAGGTAGAGGGCTGGCGCGAGCCACCAGAGCAGCGCGTCGGGCGCTTCGGTGCGGATGCGCTGGGTCTGGAGAAGACGCACGGCGTCGGCGAGGGAGAGACGCCAGGACGGGGCGGTTTGTCCGGCGAGAAAAGCGGGAATGGCCCGGTCGGCGACGGCCGCGCCGGCGAAGCCGACCGACAGGAAGAGGATGAGGAGGAGAGCGGCGAGAAATGTGGTCATGCGCCGCCTCCGTGGCCCGCATGATGGTCATGCCCACCGTCGCCTTGATGGCCCCCATGGCCGTGGTGTTCATGGTGCATGTAGCCGCTGCCCTCATGGTCGTGGCCATCCTTGTCTTCGTCCTCCTTGACCACGGCCAGCGCCGAAAGCGTCTCGTCGTCGAAGCTGTTCAGGACGAGCATAGCCTCGGACCATTCGAGGCCGGGCAGGAGCGAGGAGAGATGGGCCGATTCCGGCAGTTCGGGCCGTGTCTCGGCCGAAGAACCGCCCGTCACGGCCAGGAGATCATCAAAACGGGTGCGCAGGTCCCCCTGTCCTTCGACCGCACCAAGCCCCGGGCGGATGGCGAGCGTGGAGCCGGACCAGCGGATGGCACGGCCGAGAGTTTCAAGCGTCGATGATGGCCGATCGCCCGCCGCCGCAAGCCGAGCGCGATGGCCGAGCACGGGCAGGCCAAGGAGATCGAGGAGCCGCGCCAGCCTGAGCAGCGCAGCCGAAGCATCATCCCTCGCTGCCTGAGGCAGGGGCGGTCGCAAGACCTTGGCGGACTGGATCACGTCGCCCTGCAACGTCATCTCCAACAACAACCCAGGCGGAAACATCGGCAGGAACGGGCCGAAGCGCGCGGTATACGGATCGAGCGCGAGGCCGTCTCTCAGATCGTCGGCGGTCATCGCCATCGGCCGTCCGTAGGGCGTGCCGCCCATCATGCCCTTGCCGCCCTGGCCGTGGGGACCGATCCCCTGCCAGGGATTGGGCGGCTCGTCGTGCAACAGGTCCGGTTCACTCGGCCGCTCGCCGTCCGAAAGTTCGGCCCAGATCCGGGTGAGACGGTCAAGCGCTGCCTCATCTGCCCGGCTCGTGTCAGCAGGCTGGAGGGTGAAGTTGAGCTTTTCGGCATCGCCCAACGCCTCGCCGACCTCTGCAGCCCACAGAAGCGTCGCGCGGGGATGCGGCATCTGGTCGTGGAGGCGGCGCAGGTCCTCGCGATCCTCAAGTCGCATCGGTCCGGCGATCAGAAAGATCGCGGCATGGCGCGGCGTCGCCGCCCGCTCGATCCTCGGATCGGCGAAGAGGCGTTCGACGCGTTCGCGCATCCCTTCGCCGATTGCGACGAAGACCGACGCCGGGGCCTTGCCCGCCCATCTCTTCAGCGCGCTCACTGCCACCGGAACACGCCCTCGCGCCAGGCATAGACGATGCCGATGGACAGGATCGCCAGGAACATCCCCATTTCCATCATCGCCTTGCCGCCCTCTTCGACGAAGACGACGGCCCAGGGATACATGAACATCATCTCCATCTCGAAGGCGATGAAGAGCAGCGTCATCGAGTAATAGCGCACATGATAGCGCTGCCAGGCATGGGTATCCGGGGTGCCGCCGCCGAGATAGGGAAGCTGCTGGGGCGCGGTGGCGTCCTTCGCTCCGGTTCGCCAGAGGGCAAAGATGGCGAGCGCCGAGACCGCGCAAATGACGATGATCTTCGTGACCAGATCCACGAGCCCCACCCTCACGATCTTCTCAAGACGAACATGGTTTGAGGATTAAGGCGATGCGCGTCCGTTTCAATGCGGGCGATCCGCGATCAGGCTTGGCCGGATGCCGAAGGACGCGTCAGCAAGGTGTTGATTTTGCGCCGTTTCAAGTGGTCGCTAGTCGGCTTCTGTCTTCCCATCATCAACCCTTGTCTGAGCCGTCGTCGATGGGTCGGCGTCCGCCGGGAAGGCGGGGCGTTGGACAAAGCAGACGGCCGGGCCTTGCGGAACTCCCGGCCGCCTTGATGTCCTCCGGCCTGTTACGCCGCCTTCAGCATGGTCACCGAGAAGCGGTCCTTGTCGTCGGTCCAGAAGGATTCGATCTCCCATCCTGCCGATCCGGCGAGTTTTCCGAGGCTCGCGCGATCGTATTTGCGCGAGCTTTCGGTATGGATCGTCTCGCCCTCGTGGAAGTCGAAACTCTGGCCGGCAACGCTGACCGAAACCTCCCGGTCGGCGACGAGATGCATCTCGACCGCCGATTCCGCGTCGTTCCATCGCGCCTCGTGATGAAACGCGTCATGGGGAAAATCGCCGCCGAGTTCGCGGTTGATGCGGATCAGGAGGTTCTGGTTGAAGGCGGCCGTCACGCCCTCGCTGTCGTCATAGGCGCGTCGAAGGTCTTCGATCGGCTTCTTCAGATCGGCGCCGAGCACCGCCCGGCCGCCTCGACCCACATGGCCGCGCATGCGCTTCAGGAAGGTCACCGCATCCTTCGGGTCGAGATTGCCGATGGTGGAACCGGGAAAGAAGCCGCACCGCCGCCCCTCGTCGGGGAGGCTGTCCGGCAGGTCGATGTCGTCGGTGAAGTCGCCGACCACGGGATGCACGTCGAGAGCCGGGAAGCGCCCGCGGAGCCGTTCGGCCGAAGCCTCCAGGAAGTCGCCGGCAATGTCGATCGGCACGTAGAGTTCCGGGTCGTCGAGAGCATCGAGGACGATTTCCGTCTTGATGCCGGCGCCCGCTCCATACTCGATGAGCGACGCCTTGGGCCCGAGCTTCTGCGCGATGTCGCCGGCGTGGCGTTCCAGGATCGCCCGCTCGGTGCGCGTCGGGTAATACTCGTCGAGCTTCGTGATGTCCTCGAAGAGTTCCGAGCCCCGATCATCATAGAGCCAGCGGGCCGGAATGGTCTTTTGCGACAGGGCGAGACCTTCCAGCACGTCGCGGCGAAAGGCTTCGCGCTGGAGCGTCAGAGTATCGGTGCGGTCGAGCATCACGCATCCTCCGCCAGCCGCAGGCCGGAGAACTGCCAGCGTGCGTCGGGTGGAAAGAAATTGCGGTAGGTCGCACGGATGTGCCCGGCCGGCGTCGCGCAGGAGCCGCCGCGCAGCACGAACTGGCCGCACATGAACTTGCCATTGTACTCGCCGACAGCGCCTTCGGCCGGCTTGAAACGCGGATAGGGCGAGAATGCGCTGCGCGTCCACTCCCACACGTCGCCATACATCTGCCGCAGCCCCTCGCCCGCCTGGGCCGGGCGCGGACGCAGGCGACCGGAATCGGCGAGATTGCCTTCCACCGGCAGCGACTGGACGGCGTTTTCCCATTCGAACTCGGTAGGCAGGCGCTTGCCCGACCAGGCGGCGAAGGCGTCGGCCTCGAAATAGCTGAGATGGGTGACGGGCGCGTCGAGGTCGACTGGCTGGGCGCCTCGCAGGGTCATTGTCCAGTATTCGCCGTCGCGCTCCTCCCAGTAGAAGGGCTTCGACCAGCCATTCGCCAGAATGTCGGCCCAGCCGGCGGAGAGCCACAGGAGCGGATCGCAATAGCCGCCATCCTCGATGAAGGCGATGAACTCGCGATTGGTCACCAGCCGGTCGGCGAGGCGATAGGGCTCCAGCAGGACGCGGTGGCGCGGCCCTTCGCAGTCGAAGGCGAAGCCCTCGCCATCATGGCCAACCTCGACGATACCGCCGTCGAAGGAGACGAAGCGCGCGTCATCCGCCTCGCCCGGCTCGACGGCCAGCGGCTGGGGATCGCGATAGGCCGGCTTCGTCGGGTTTTGCGCGAAGAGATGTAGGATGTCGGTGAGGAGCAGTTCCTGGTGCTGCTGCTCGTGATGACAGCCGAGTTCGACGAGTTCGGCGACGGACGGATCGGGATCGCTGGCGAGAAGCTTGTCGATCCCTTCGTCCACATGGGCACGGAAATCGAAGATCGTATCGAGCGCGGGCCGGGTGATCATGCCGCGGCGCGGCCGCGGATGCCGTTCGCCCAGCGTCTCGTAATAGGAGTTGAACAGATAGTCGAAGCGCTCGTCGAACGGCTTGTAGCCGTCGAGATTGGGCTTCAGCACCATCGTCTCGAAGAACCAGGTGGTGTGGGCGAGGTGCCATTTCGCCGGGCTTGCATCGGGCATGGACTGGACGGTCGCATCCGCGTCCGAGAGCGGTTCGCCGAGCCGCCGGCTGTCCTCGCGAACGCGTCGGTACTGGTCACCAAGCGTCGAGGGGCTGGCTGCGGCATGGGATTGGGGCTGGGGAGAGAGGCGGGCCATGATGTTCCTCCAGGCTGATCGCCGTGTCCGGCCGACCCGTACGTTCGAACCTGCCGAACGGGGCCACCGGTTGGTCAGCGCCCAGCTAGCCCGGAGCCCCCTGGGTTCAACGATCCGAAGCCTGACGAAATGCTAGCAGCCTCCAAAAATCGCGGTGCGGGACGGCCTTCAGGACCCGTGATTTTTGCGGTTGCATGACCTCTATGCGCCGGATCGGCGGAAAATGAAGCCGCGCGTCACGCATGCCGCCGGCTGCTGCGGGCGTATTGACGCAGCCTGCTGCCGAAGGAGGCCAGGAGATGTCTGGTGGAGCCAACCAAACGCCGCAGGCCAACCAAGGGCAGCACCTAGGCGTTGTCTTCGAGATCCGTCTCTGCGCTGCCGCAGAAGATGTCGTAAAGGCTGTCCATGATGGCGCGGATCTCGCCATCGGCGAGGCGATAGAAGATCGCCTGCCGGTCGCGGCGGGTCTCGACGACCCCACCGGCCCTGAGCCTCGCAAGATGCTGCGAGAGCGCAGACTGGCTGAGGCCGAGCGCACCCGCCATCGCCCCGACCTGCATCTCCTCCTTGGCCAAAAGACAGAGAATCCGCAGGCGCGCCGGATTGGCGATCAGGGAAAGCAGCGCCGCCACATGCTCGGATCGCTGCTCCAGCATCTCTATATCAGGACTTGCTAATTTAGACATCGCTCATATATCGCGCACAACCGCTTGAACTGCAATACACCAATGGAGGCAGCCATGCTGACTCGCCACAGTCCCTCGAAAGGGCCAGGCTCTCCGGACGTCTGGGGCTTCTACGAAGAAGACACCGGCTCGATCCAGTATCTCGTCGCCGATCCCGACAGCCGTAAGGGCGCCGTGATCGACGTGGTCCAGAATTTCGATCCGGCGGAAGCGCGCACCAGTTTCGAGAGCGCCGACGAGATCCTTGCTTTCGCCGAGGAACAAGGGATCGCGATCGAGCGCGTGCTCGACACCCATCCCCATGCCGACCATCTGATGGCCTCCGCCTATCTGAAGGACAAGCTCTCCGTCCCGAACGCGATCGGCGAGAAGGTCCTGGAAATCGCCGATCTGTGGCGGGATCTCTATCACCTGCCTGACGCCTTCGACCCGGCCCGTGACTTCGACAGTCTGTACTCGGACAGCGAGATCTTCAGGATCGGGGGGATCGAGGCGCGGGTGATCCTGTCTCCCGGTCACACGCTTGGCTCCATCACCTATGTCGTCGGCGATGCGGCATTCGTCCACGACACGCTGATGTATCCGGACATGGGGTCGAGCCGGGCAGACTTTCCCGGCGGCGACGCGGGCATGTTGTGGGATTCGATCCAGACGATCCTGTCACTGCCCGAAGAGACCCGGCTCTTCGTCGGTCACGATTACGGAACCGAGGAGCGCGACGAGATCTTCTGGGAGGCGACGGTCGCCGAACACCGGCGCGACAACAAGCATGTCCGCGACGGCGTCACCAAGGAGGAGTTCGTCAAGACGCGCACCGAGCGCGACGAGACGCTCTCCCTGCCGGACCGCATGCTGCACGCCCTGCAGATCAATCTCAGGGCGGGTCGCCTGCCGCCGGCGGAGTCCGACGGCCATGTCTATCTGAAGATTCCCGTGAATCGATTGTGAGGGAGGCCCTGATGGCCAAGACGATGAAAGACTTCGTGGCAGACGCGAAAGAGATGACCGGCGGGTCGATCGAGCCACAGCACGTCGACGGACTGGTCCTCGATGTCCGTGAAGCCCACGAACTCACCGAAGACGGCAAGGTGCCCGGCGCCTTGCATGTTCCGCGCGGCTTTCTCGAAGCCAAGGCCGATCCGACCAATGAGGGCGGCGAGAAGGCGCTTCACGAGGCCCATGCCAAGGGCGATCCCGTCCACGTGCTGTGCGCCTCGGGCGCCCGGGCGAGCCTTGCCGCCGCGACCCTTGGAGAGATGGGCTATCGGGCCCAGCCGATCGAAGGGGGCCTCAAGGGCTGGCGCGAAGCCGGCCGACCTGTGGAACACGGAAAGGACTCCCAGTCATGATGCATGA
This sequence comes from Jiella marina, assembly GCF_024359545.1. GTDB lineage: Bacteria > Pseudomonadota > Alphaproteobacteria > Rhizobiales > Rhizobiaceae > Jiella. The sequence goes on along the minus strand of NZ_JAKQZG010000002.1, from coordinate 253,411 downwards.
TGGGTATGACGGCATGTGGGGCTGGATGCCCTTCGGAATGGGATTATGGGGGCTGCTCTGGCTGGTCCTGATCGTCCTCGTGATCGCGGCGCTGGTGAAGGTCCTGCGCTGATTCCTGCCGCTGGAGCCGGCCGGTCTGAAGACGGGGTGCCTCGTTGCACGGCCGGTGCTGGTGCTTCGGGCTCCAGCGTCTTTTCCTCTTCTGCGGAAAAAGCCAGCACCCCTGATTATCCGCAAAGCCGGCCACCTGCGCGATTTGACGCATGCGACGACGGCCTCGTGACAGATGCTTTTCAACTGGTTGGGGCTCTTGAGCGCCCTGAGGGTAAGGCCGGATCGGGCCCCGCCTAGCGACCTCGACCGGAACAATTCCCTGAAGGTCGAATTTCCGCTTGGAGCCTGTCCGCAGGAGCCCTGGGATCAAGTGCGCCGGGCATTCCGCCCCCCGCTTTTCAGCGAGCCCGAGCTCATCTGACACGAGCCACCGCTGGCGGTTCTCGCGGCAGACTTGGAAGGCGACGGCGGGTGAAACTCGCCTGGCCACGAGCCGGGACTATCTTCTGATCGGCTCGTTGTCATCCCCGCATCCGCTGTCGAATGGCGGCTCGAAACACCCAACAGGCTTTCGGAGAAGCAGGCAATGACGTCGATCACGGAGTTCGAGAGCATGAGGCACAGGTGAAGGGCCGCGGGCATCGATATCCGGCCCGCAAGCGCGGGGCCACCAGCGCGATGGTGACCGTGTCGCTTGCTGCTTTGCTCTCTTCGACGGGCGCGGCCCCTGCCGACGAGGCGACGTTACGCGAGCTTTTGCAGAACGAAAGCCGATTCAGCACCTTTGCCGCGCTGGCAGAGTCCGCGGATCTGGATGGGCTGGAGACCGCGACGGTCTTTGCCCCGACGAACGAGGCCTTCGACCGTCTTCCGGCCGCGCTGGTCGAGGAAATGCAAGGCACCCAGCACGAGGAAGCGGCCGACCAGATCGTGAAGCTTCATATCGTGCCATCGGGCCCGCATGATGCCGATGACATTCCCGTCGAGATGCAGACCTTTGCCGAGGAAGAAGGGCTCGGGCGTCTCGTCACCACCTATTCGCGGGGCGAATTGACGTTGCAGGTTCCTCCGCCGAAGGGGACGGAGAATCTCACCGACCTCCTGCGCGCCCGCGCCGCGGATGAAACGCGCGTGGTGACCGGCAATGTTGCCGGGCAGGATGGGATCATCGTCCATGCGATCGACCGTGTGCTTCTGCCGCCCGGCTTCGCTCCCACGGCTTTCGTCGACGACGACCAGCCAAGCGATCAGGTGGCTTCGGCTGACGACGCCTCGACAGGGGCGGCGCGCCAGAGCGACGGCGGGAACACGGACGTCAGCGCTGCCGAGACCAGTCCGGCCGACGACGGCACCGGCGAGGATTTCGCGTCCGAGATCGTGGCGTCTGACAGAGGGCCGACGCCCGCGGCACCCGGCGGCGATGCCGAAATGCGTTCCTCCGAGACGAGCTTGCCCGGCTCCGACTCCGATACGACCGGCCTCGACGGCGAGACGGCGGACGCAAGGGAGATGGTCGATAGCAGCAGCACGGTCACGATCGCGCCTCCGGAGGATCAGGCATCGCGAAACCAGGATCCGTCCCCGCAAGAGGATCAGGGTCCGAATAACATTGACGGGATCGTCACCACCGATACGACACCCGGCGATTCCCGCCATGAGGCCGATGCCGATATGACGACGGCCACGAATGCCAGCGATGACACCCGGACCGGGCAGGAAGTTGCATCGGCTGACGGGGCGCAGACGCCGGACGAGACAGACTCTCCGGCCGTGCCCGATGTCGGGCTGACCCGCGAGATCGTTTCGACGGCGGATCTCATCGGCCAATCCGCCATGGACGGCGAAGGCAACGAGATCGGCACCATCTCGGATGTTCTCGTCACGCTGGAAGATGCGCGGGTCCGCACGGTCGTCCTGGAAACGTCGGATGGCTTTCTCGGCTTCGGCGACGAGGAGACGCGCCGCGTCCCGGTGGCACAGATCGTCATCGATCCGCTCGATGGCTCGGTGGTCGTCGAGGATTCTGGCTCCGACGACGCCGAATGACGACCGCGGAGGAAGAACGGGACGATCGCGATCGGGAATCTTCCAGTCGCTGGGGGTGGGTTCTGTGGGCGCTGGCAGGGCTGGTGGTTCTCGCCATCGGTGCCGGGGCCTACTGGTGGCTGACCCGGCCCGGCCCGCAATCGGAACAGCAGCCGCCGGCGGCTCCCCTGGTCGAAACGGCCACGGCGCAGGCCGCTTCGCAACTCGTCATCACCCAGACGGCATTCCTGCGGCCTCGCGCCGAAGTCTCGGTAACCGCCGAGGCGCCGGGTCGCATTCGCATGGTGAGCGAGGATCTCCGCGTCGGAGAGCGGGTGAGTGAAGACGAGCTTCTCGTCGCCCTCGAAACCGAAGACCTTCAGGCCGATGTCGAGCAGGCCGAAGCCCGCGTGGCGCAGGCACGAGCCTCGTTGGCGGATGCCCGCGTCGCCCGCGAACGCCAGGAACGGCTGGCGCAGCAGGATTTTTCGAGCGAAGCGGAACTTGAGGACACGATCGTCCAGGTCGCCAGCGCCGAAGCCGATCTCGCCAATGCCGAGGCCGGGCTGACGCAGGCGCAGAACGCCCTGGCGGACGCCGAGATTCGCGCGCCCTTCGATGCCCTCGTCACGGCGGAATCGGCGGCTGTCGGCAGCCTCGTTCAGCCGGGGACGATGCTCGGCACGCTCATCGATGCCGAAGCGGCCGAGCTGAAGATGGGGCTGACGCCCGCCGACCTCGAAATCCTTGGCACGCCGGAGCGCGCGATCGGCGGCCGGGTCGAGCTCCGTGGCACCGGCGCGGACGCCATGGCACTCGGATCGGGAACCGTCGTCAGCGTCGATCCCCAGATCGTCCAGGGAACACGGACCGTCGCGCTTATCGTCGAGGTGCCGCGGCCGTTTTCCGCCGATGCCGACGAGAACCGCCGCCGGCCCTTGAGGATCGACGAACTGGTGGAAGCGGCGCTCCCGGTGGCGATCCAAGGCCGGCTCGTCGTTCAGGTGCCGCCGGAGGCGGTCAAGGGTCGCAACCTCGTCTGGATCGTCGAGAACGGCAGACTGCGCCGCGCAGAGCCGGGCCTGATCCTGCGCGAGGAAACACGCGTCCTCTTGGATGGCGAAATGCTCCCCGAGGGCTCTGAGGTCATGGTCAGCGACCTCCCGGCAGCGATCGAAGGCCAGGAGGTACGCGTCGCGGACGAGAGGGCCGAAGCTACCGAAAGCGCGGCAGCGGCGGGGCAGTGACATGGGCGCACTGATCCGCTGGTTCCTCAAGAATCCTGTCGCCGTCAATCTCCTGATGGTCTCGTTGCTCGCCATCGGCGCAACGGCGATGACCAGCGTGACGGTGCGCACCTTCCCCGAAATCGCCACCTCGCGAATTTCGGTGACCGTCGCCTATCCCGGTGCGAGCCCGTCCGATATCGCGCAATCCATCCTGACCCCGATCGAGCAGCGCCTCGAAGGGCTGGAGGGCGTGCGCGAGCTTCAGTCGACGGCCGCGCAGGATGTCGGCACAGTCGTCGCCGAACTCACCAGCGGCGCAGACCCGCGGCTGGTGAAAGACGATATCGAGACCGAGGTGGCGCGGATCACCACCTTTCCCGACGGAGCGGAGTCGCCGCGCATCGCCGAGGTCGAACCCGAAGAACTTGCGGTCGAACTGGTCCTTTACGGCGCGGTGGCGCGCGAGACGCTCAAGGATCTGGCCTTTCGGGTCCGCGACGAACTGACCAGCCTCGAGGGCGTCAGCCAGGTCTCGCTCGCCGGCGTTCCGGCCGATCAGATCGACATCGAGGTGCGGCGCGAGACGCTGCGCAGCTATGGTCTTGGTCTTCTCGACCTTGCCGGTCGCCTGTCTTCGCAGAATGTCGACCTGAGTTCGGGGCAGCTCGATACGGGCACCTCCACGGTTCAGGTGCGCACGCTGGGCGAGGCGCAAAGCGCCGAGGAGTTTCGCGACACCGAACTCTTCTCCGACGAAAACGGTGCGACGGTTCAGTTGAGCGACATCGCCACGATCCGCGAGACGCTGGCCGAGAGCGGCATCCGCGCGACCGTATCAGGCGAACCGGCGGTCTTTGTATCGGTCAACCGGGCAGCTTCCGAACAGGTGCTCGGCGTCTCCTCCGCCGTCCTCACCTATCTGGAGGAGGAGTTGAAACCTTCCCTGCCGGACAGCATCCGGGCCGAGGTCTGGCGCAATGAGGGCGCCGTGCTGCAGGGGCGCATCGACCTTCTCACCAAGAACGGCGCCCTCGGCGCCATGCTCATCCTGACGGTTCTGATGCTGGTGCTCGACCTGCGTGTCGCCGCCTGGGTCGCCGCCGGCGTGGTGGTCGCCTTCATCGGCGCCTTTGCACCGATGCTGTTCCTGGGGCCGACGATCAACCAGCTTTCTCTCTTCGGCTTCATTCTGGCGCTCGGAATCGTCGTGGACGATGCGATCGTCGTCGGCGAGCAGACCTTTTCGGAACTCGAAGCGGGATCTGAGGACGACGCGGCCGAGCGGGCGATTACCAAGGTGTGGCGGCCGATCATGTTCGCCGTCTCGACGACCGTCCTGGCCTTCGTGCCGCTGCTGTTCCTGCCGGGCTCCTCCGGCTCGTTCATCGGACCGGTGGCCGCCGTGGTGATCTACGTGCTGGTCGTGTCCCTGGTCGAATGCTTCTTCATCCTGCCCGGCCATCTCAGCCATGTGAAACTCAAGCGCCCCCGCAAGCTCTCGCCGCGCCGCTTGACCGAGCCCCTGCGCAAGCGGCTGAATGGCGGCTTCGACCGTTTCGCCAACGGCCCGTTGCGCAAGGTTGTGCGCGTGTCGATCCGGCATCCGATCTTCGTCGTCGTCGCGTGCCTGGCGATCGGCATCGCCTCGGTCGGCGTGATCAATGGCGGGCTCGTGCGCTTCGTCTTCTTCCCCGCGATCGAGGGCAATTTCGTCAATGCGGAGCTCCGCTTTCCCGAAGGCACGAGCGATCAGGAGACGGTGCGGCGCGCCAACCGCTTCGTTGAAGCCGCCCAGGCGGCGGCCGACGAACTCGGCGAGGAGAATTTGCTCCAGAACGTGGCGGTTCGCGTCGGCTTTGCCGGCAGTGGTGGCGATCCGAGCGCCGCCTCCGGAACCCAGACCGGCTCCACCGCCACGATCGAGGCGAAGCTCCTGGCCGCCAATCAGCGCGAGACCGCGGCGGCCGCCTTCGAGAGCGCCTGGCGCCAGGCGGTCGGCGACGTCGCGGGGGCGAAGGAGGTCCTGTTTTCGTCCTCCGTCGTCGGCGTCGGCGCGGCTATCCTGATCGAGATCTCGGCAGACAGCGAGGAGACGCGCTTCGGCGCGACCGAGCGCTTGCGGCAGGCTGTGAGCGAGCGGGACGGGGTGGTGGACATCCGGGACGACCGCTTCAGCGCGGCCCGCGAGATCGCCATCGAGCCGACGGCGGCCGCGCGGGCCTATGGCGTGAGCGTCGAGGAGCTTGCGCAGAACGTCCGCGCGGCGCTTTATGGCGCGCAGATCGACCAGTTCGCCCGCGAGCGCGAGGAGGTCGACATCCGCCTGCGCCTCGTCGAGGAGCAGCGCGATTCCGTGGCCGACCTCCTGGCCTTGCGCATTCCGGCGCCGGCGACCTCGGAGGAGCGGGGCGACCTGATCCCGCTCACGGTCCTCGCCGATCTCAACTATCAGTCGGCGCCGGTCGAGATCAGCCGGATCAACGGCCGCACGATCACGACGCTGACGGCCGATGTCGACAATGCGGTCACCACCGGCGGAGCGGAAACCTCCTGGCTGATGAACAATGTCGTTCCGCAATTGCTCAAGGACTATCCCGACCTCGTCGTCGAGACCGGCGGCGAGCAGGAGGAGGCCGGCCGCTTCGGCTCCAATCTCGCCTATAATTTCTCGCTGGCCCTGTTCGGCATCTATGCCGTGCTGGCGCTCGCCTTCGGCAGCTATCTGCTGCCGATCGTCGTCCTTCTGGTCATCCCCTTCGGCGTGATCGGCGCGATCCTCGGGCATCTGCTTCTCGGGCTGAACCTGACGCTCCTCAGCATGTTCGGCATCATCGGACTGGCCGGTGTCGTGGTGAACGGCAGCCTGCTGATCGTGACCTTCATGCAGCAGCAGGAAGCAGACGGCGCCGAGCCGGCCGACGCCATCGAGGAAGCGGCGATCGCCCGCTTCCGGCCGATCGTGCTCACAACGCTCACCACCTTCCTCGGCATCACGCCCCTGATCCTCGAAACCTCCGTGCAGGCCCAGTTCCTGATCCCGACGGCCGTCAGCCTGGGCTTCGGCGTCCTCTTCGCCGCGCTCCTGCAGATGGTGCTCGTCCCCGCCAACGCCTCGCTCGCGGAACGCGTGCGCCACCGCCGCCGCAAAAGTAACGAGAGAGCGCGGGCGTGAGGAGGATGGAGGGGACCAAACCGGCGGCGATTCATCCAATCCATTCCGTCACTGGCATTGACGCGCTGGTCAGCCTGGCGGCCCCCCGTGGATGACGAGCAACATGCGGCCCAAGGGGCTGCTGCTCTATCGGTTTCGCCTCACGCCCTGGATCTGCTGGAGCACGGCGTTGGCCGCGTCCAGGACGTTAGAGCCCGGCCCGAAGATTTCCGCCACGCCGGCCTCGCGCAGGCCCGCATAGTCCTGTTCGGGGATCACGCCGCCCGCAACGACGATGATGTCCTCACCACCGGGCGCGGCCCTCAGCTTTTCGATCAGTTCCGGCACCAGTGTCTTATGGCCGGCGGCAAGCGACGAGACCCCGACCACGTCGACGCCCATGGACGCTGCCTTCTCGGCCACCTCTTCCGGTGTTTCGAACATGTCGGAGAGATCGACCTTGAAGCCCATGTCGGCAAAGGCCGAGGCGATCACCTTGGCGCCGCGGTCGTGGCCATCCTGGCCCATCTTGGCGACGAGGATATGCGGCTGTTGCCCTCGCGACTCGGCGAACTCGGCGATCTTCGAGCGGATTGACACATATTCCGGATCGTCCTTGTAGGCGTTGCCATAGACGCCGGAGATGACGCGCGTGACCGCCTTGTGGCGGTTGAAGGCCTTTTCCATTGCGTCGGAAATCTCGCCGAGCGTCGCGCGGGCGCGGGCGGCCTCGACCGCTGCTTCCAAGAGATTGCCTTCCCCCTTCGCGACCTTCTCCAGATGGGCGAGGGCTTCGTCGCATCGCGCCTGGTCGCGGCTCTCGCGAACCTTCTTCAGCTTGGCGATCTGCGCGGCCCGGACCTTGGAGATATCGATGTCGAGAATGTCGACCTTGTCCGGATCGGCGGGACGGAAGCGGTTGACGCCGACGATCACGTCTTCGCCGCGGTCGATGCGCGCCTGACGGGCGGCCGCCGCCTCCTCGATCCGCATCTTCGGCAGCCCCTCTTCGACGGCCTTGGTCATGCCGCCGGCGGCTTCGACCTCCGCGATCAGCTCCTGAGCCTTGTCCGCCAGTTCCTTGGTCAGCGCCTCGACATAGTAGGAGCCGCCGAGCGGGTCGACGACATTGGTGATGCCGGTTTCATGGGCGAGGATCAGCTGGGTGTTGCGGGCGATGCGGGCGGAAAACTCGGTCGGCAGCGCCATCGCCTCGTCGAAGGCGTTGGTGTGCAGCGACTGGGTGCCGCCGAGCACCGCCGCCAGCGCCTCATAGGCCGTGCGCACGACATTGTTGTAGGGGTCCTGTTCGGTCAGCGAGACGCCCGAGGTCTGGCAGTGGGTGCGCAGCATCTTCGAGCGGTCGGACTTGGCGCCGAAATCCTCCATGATCTTCGCCCAGAGCTGGCGCGCGGCCCGGAGCTTGGCAGCCTCCATGAAGAAGTTCATGCCGATCGCGAAGAAGAAGGAGAGCCTCGGGGCGAAGGCGTCGATATCGAGCCCGCGCGACAGGGCGGCGCGGACATATTCCATGCCGTCGGCCAGCGTATAGGCGAGCTCCTGGGCGAGCGTCGAGCCGGCTTCCTGCATGTGGTAGCCGGAGATCGAGATGGAGTTGAAGCGCGGCATCTCGCGCGCGGTGAATTCGATGATATCCGCGACGATCCGCATCGAGGGTTCGGGCGGATAGATATAGGTGTTGCGGACCATGAACTCCTTGAGAATGTCGTTCTGGACCGTGCCGGTGAGCTTGGCCTTGTCGACGCCCTGCTCCTCGCCGGCAACGATGAACATGGCGAGCACGGGAATGATCGCGCCGTTCATGGTCATCGAGACGCTCATCTCGTCGAGCGGAATGCCGTCGAACAGGATCTTCATGTCCTCGACGGAATCGATCGCCACGCCCGCCTTGCCGACATCGCCCGACACGCGGGGGTGGTCGGAATCATAGCCGCGATGGGTGGCGAGATCGAAGGCGACGGACAGCCCCTTCTGACCGGCGGCGAGATTGCGCCGGTAGAAGGCGTTCGATTCCTCCGCCGTCGAGAAGCCGGCATATTGCCGGATCGTCCAGGGCCGTCCCGCATACATCGTCGCCTTGACGCCGCGGGTGAAGGGCGCAAAGCCCGGCAGCTCGTCCGCCATGCCGCTCGGCATGTCCTCGGCCGTATAGAGCGGCTTGATGGTGATCCCTTCGGCGGTCTCCCAGTCGAGGGCGTCGGGATCCTTCTTGATTTCCCTGGCGGCCAGATCGAGCCAGTCGCGTTTGGTCCTAGACATGGCACTCCTCCCCTGCGGCGTCGCCGCGTTTCACCGCTCGAATTCCATGATCACCTGATCCACCGCGAGGCTTTCGCCGACCGCGACGGGGATCTTGGCGACCGTTCCGGCGTTTTCGGCCCGCAGGACGTTCTCCATCTTCATCGCCTCGATAATGGCGAGCGCCTGGCCCTGTTCGACGCGCTGGCCTTCCTCGACATGCAGTGCCACGACGAGGCCCGGCATGGGGCAGAGAAGCAGGTTGGAGGTGTCCGGCGGCACCTTTTCCGGCATCAGGGCGGCGAGTTTCGCCACCTTCGGCGACATGACAGCGACCTTCAGATCGGCGCCGCGATAGCGGACACGGAAACCGCCGGGCAGCAGATCGAGCTTGAGGGCGGCAATCTTCCGCCAGTCCTCGCCGCCGGCCTGGCCCGAGAACAGGGTCGCGACCTTGAAACCCGGCTTCCAGGCGATCCGGTAGCTGCGCGCCTCGTCCTCATCGACGAAGCGGAGGAAGACCGGAGCACCTGTCTCGTCTTCATAGGGTGAGACGATGGCGTCACGCTCGTAGAAGCCGGCGCTCGCGGCGTGATCGATGGCGATCTCGAAGCTCTGGCCCGCCGCCGAGACGATCAGCGGCACCGTCTTCGGACCCGCTTTCGAAACCGGCTTCATGCGGCCGGTGATGAAGGAGGCGCGCCGCTCAGTGATCCAGCGCGCCATGGCGACGGTGGCGGCGACGAGGCGGAGCCTGTCGTCGTCGAGCGCGGCGCCCGCAAAGCCGTCCGGATATTCCTCGGCGATGAAGGCGGTCGACAGCTCGCCCTTCTTGAACCGCGGGTGCTCCATCACCGCCTGCAGGAAGGGCAGATTGTGGCCGATGCCCTCGATCTCGAAACTGTCGAGCGCATCCGCCATCGCTTCGATGGCCGCTTCGCGCGTCGGCGCCCAGGTGCAGAGCTTGGCGATCATCGGATCGTAGAACATCGAGATCTCGCCGCCCTCGTCGACGCCGGTGTCGTTGCGGATGACCGGCAGGCCGCCCCCGATTGCCGAGCCGGCCGGCCCGTCAGTGATCGGCTTCGCCTCCCGATGATCGCCCACCGGTCCTTCGGGCGGCGGAGCATAGGCCGTCAAGCGGCCGATCGAGGGCAGGAAGTTGCGATAGGGGTCCTCGGCATAAAGGCGGCTTTCGATCGCCCAGCCGTCGATGCCGATATCGGCCTGGGTCAGCGCCAGTTTTTCGCCGCTCGCGATCCGGATCATCTGCTCGACCAGATCGACGCCGGTGATCAGCTCCGTCACCGGATGCTCCACCTGCAGGCGGGTGTTCATCTCGAGGAAGTAGAAGTTCCGGTCCTTGTCGACGATGAACTCGACCGTGCCGGCGCTCTGATAGTCGACGGCTTTCGCCAGCGCCACCGACTGTTCGCCCATGGCGCGGCGGGTTTCCTCGTCGAGAAAGGGCGAGGGCGCCTCCTCGACGACCTTCTGGTTGCGCCGCTGGATCGAGCATTCGCGCTCATTGAGGTAGAGGCAGTTGCCGTGCGCGTCGGCCAGCACCTGGATCTCGATATGGCGCGGCTCGACGACGAATTTCTCGATGAAGATCCGGTCGTCGCCGAAGGAGGAGGCGGCTTCGGATTTGGAGCGCTCGAAGCCTTCCTTGGCTTCCTCGTCGGTCCAGGCGATGCGCATGCCCTTGCCGCCACCGCCGGCCGATGCCTTGATCATCACCGGATAGCCGATGTCTGCGGCGATCCGCGCCGCCTCGGCCGCATCCTCGATCAGGCCCATATGGCCGGGCACGGTGGAAACGCCGGCCTCGGCCGCGATCTTCTTGGACGTGATCTTGTCGCCCATCGCCTCGATTGCCTTGGGCTTCGGGCCGATGAAGACGATCCCCGCCTCTTCCAGTGCGGCGCAGAATTTGGCGTTTTCCGACAGGAAGCCGTAGCCCGGATGCACCGCCTCCGCGCCGGTCTCCTTGCAGGCGGCGATGATCTTGTCGGCCAGAAGATAGGATTTCGCCGCCTGGGGCGGGCCGAGATGCACCGCCTCGTCGGCCATGCGCACATGCACCGCATCCTTGTCCGCGTCTGAATAGACCGCGACGGTGGCGATGCCCATCTTCCTGGCGGACTTGATGACCCGGCAGGCGATCTCGCCGCGATTGGCGATGAGGATTTTGGAGAAGGGTTTGGTCATCAGCTCGCTCCCTCTCCCCCCTTGAGGGGGAGAAAGCGATTTCGGTGTCTTGGCCGAAGGCCAAGTGCCAGAAATCGCAAGAGAGGGGGCCTAGCGCCGGGCTGCGTCAATGATTTGAGATGCAACCGCATCCGCGTCCTCCAATATTGTCCCGTTGCTGAACCGGATGGTCCGGTACCCGCGATCTTCGAAGTACCGATCGCGATCGGCGTCGCGCTTCGATCCTTCATGTTGCCATCCATCGGCCTCAACGATCAGTCTCCGCTCGTGGCAGACAAAATCGCATATGTATGGTCCGAGCGGCTCCTGCCGTTTGAATTTCAGTCCATTGAGGCGCCGGGCACGGAGCATCTGCCAAAGAGCGTATTCCGCATCCGTTGGCGCCTTGCGCATGCCCTTGGCAAACCCTCGCAGCCTTTCCTGCAACCCATGTCCCCCTCTCTTGCAAAAGCTAAGGACTTGGCGGGGCCAAGCCCAAGCTTTTGCTTTCTCCCCCTCCCAGGGGGAGAAATGGCAGCTCACACCTCCAGCACCTCCTCGAACGCCTCCGGATAGCTTTTCCTTCCCGCATCCTCGTCGATCATCAGCAGCGCCTCGTAGGAGGCCGGGTCGAACGGCTTTTCCGCCGGCACGATCTCGCGATTGAACAGCCAGGAGATGCGGCCGGCGTCGAGATTGCCGCGTTCGAAGGGCTCGGGGCCGAACTGGTGCCAGAGCGCATGGAGGAAGGCGGCGTCGGCGAGCTTCTCGGTCGGGGTGCGATCATTGTAGCGCTTGCGCTCGATGATCTTCGTCGCGCCTTTCGGATTGGCTCTGCGAATTGTGAACTGGAAACCGGTTCCCGGCAGTCCCGAAGGAATGCCGCGGTGCTTGGTCATGTCGGGGAGTTTCGCCATCAGCTTGCGGACCTCCGGCGCGAGAAGACGTAGACGATGATTGCAGCGTGGATCGCCACCGCGACCAGAAGGCCGACGACATGGTGTGTCGTGGTGACGGTGGGCTCTGCGCCCACGGTAAAGGCCGCAAGGAGCCCGACCGGCAGGAAGAGAAGGACCGCCGTGACGAGTCCCGGATTGTAGGCCCTCAGCCGGATCGCCTGGCCGATATGCGCCAGCGCGTTGACGAGGGTGAGATAGACGCCGATGAGACCCCAGCCGATCCCGGCGGCGAAGGCGAGCCAGATGGAGATGGCGTTGACGCCCCAGACGCCGGGAACGTTGATGACGAACACCGCCGTGTCGTCGAGCACGATCCGGCCCCGACCGAGCAGGGCGTTGATGGCCGCCGCGAAGCGGCCATCGTCATGTTCCTCGAACTGATGGATCATGTAGACCGGCAATTGCAGGAAGACGAGCGTCATGGCCGCCGTCCACTGCCAGGCGAAGACCGGCGTCAGGGCGAGGAACAGGAGTCCCGCCAGAAAGCCACCATAGACCCAGTGCTCGATCAGACGTTTGATCATCAGGCGGCGCCATCCCCGATCTTGTCCTGGGTCTTCGTGTCGAAGTCCGAGGCGTCGTGGCGCTCGTGGAGCTGGGTGGAGGGATCGCCGGTCACGGAATTGACCATCGAACCGCGCTTCGCGCCCTGGCGCTCGCCGATCTGCTTTCGCCAGCGCTGGACGTTCTCGTATTCGTCCACCGCGAGGAACGTGCCGGCGTCATCATAGGCCCCATGGGCCGCGAGACGCCCGTACCAGGGCCAGATCGCCATGTCCGCGATCGAATATTCGCTGCCGGCGATATACTCGTTGTCCTTCAGCTGCTTGTCGAGAAGGTCGAGCTGGCGCTTCACCTCCATGGCGAAGCGGTCGATGGCATATTCGATCTTCATCGGCGCATAGGCGTAGAAATGGCCGAAGCCGCCGCCGAGGAACGGGCCGGCGCCCATCTGCCAGAACAGCCAGTTCAGGGTCTCCGTGCGGCCGCGAATGTCGCCCGGCAGGAAGGCGCCGAACTTCTCGGCGAGGTAGAGGAGGATCGAGCCGGATTCGAACAGGCGCAAAGGCGCGCCGCCGTCCTTCGGCTTGTGATCCATCATCGCCGGGATCTTCGAGTTCGGGTTGACCGACACGAAGCCCGAGCCGAACTGGTCGCCCTTGTTGATGCGGATCAGCCACGCGTCATACTCGGCTTCAGAGTGGCCGGCGGCGAGCAGCTCCTCGAGCATGATCGTCACCTTGACGCCGTTGGGCGTGCCCAGGGAATAAAGCTGCAGCGGATGCTCGCCGACCGGCAGCTCCTTCTCATATTGCGCGCCGGCCGTCGGCTTGTTGATCGAGGCGAAAGCACCGCCGGATTCGGCGTTCGGGCTCCAGACCTTGGCCGGCACATAGCCTGCCGGAAGGTTCTTTTCGGGCGGAAACTTGTTTTCGTCGGCCATGAGGGTTCGACCTGTCTTTATTCAAAATCCGAGGCGATGCGACGCATCGCATGCGAGAACATATCGAGGCGGGCGCGGACGGCGAGCGGTGACGGTCCGTCCGCAAAACGATGCCCCGCCTTTCGCCTCACAGCGGGATGTTGTCGTGTTTCCTCTTCGGCTCGGGGACCTGTTTCGTCTTCAGCATCTCGAACGCCCGGATCACCCGGCGGCGGGTCGAGTGCGGCATGATCACCTCGTCGATGAAGCCGCGCTGGGCGGCGACGAAGGGATTGGCGAAGCGGTCTTCGTATTCCTTCGTACGCGCGGCGATCTTGTCGGGATCGCCGAGTTCGGAGCGATAGAGGATCTCGGTGGCGCCCTTCGCCCCCATCACCGCGATCTGGGCGGTCGGCCAGGCATAATTGACGTCGGCACGGATGTGCTTGGAGGCCATCACGTCATAGGCGCCGCCATAGGCCTTGCGGGTGATGACGGTGACCTTCGGCACCGTCGCCTGGGCATAGGCGAAGAGCAGCTTGGCGCCGTGCTTGATGATACCGCCGAGTTCCTGAGACACACCCGGCAGGAAGCCCGGCACGTCGACGAAGGTCAGCACCGGAACGTTGAAGGCGTCGCAGAACCTTACGAAGCGGCCGGCCTTGCGGGCCGAATCGATGTCGAGGACGCCGGCGAGCACCATCGGCTGATTGGCGACGACGCCCACCGTCGAACCGTTGAGCCGGATGAAGCCGGTGAGGATGTTGCCGGCATGATCCTTCTGGATCTCGAAGAAATTGCCCTCGTCGGCGGTCTTCGTCACCACCTCGCGCATGTCATAGGGAATGTTCGGATTGGCGGGGATGATCGTGTCGAGGGAGAGCTCGAGCCGTTCGCCGGGATCGGGGGTCGGGATGGCGGGCGGCGCTTCTCGGGCCGACAGCGGCAGGAAATCGAACATTCGCCGCACTTCCAGCAACGTCTCGACATCGTTGTCGAAGGCGGCGTCCGCAACGGAGGATTTCTTCGTATGGGTCGTCGCGCCACCCAGCTCCTCGGCGGTGACGACCTCGTTGGTCACGGTCTTCACCACGTCCGGCCCGGTGACGAACATGTAGCTCGTGTCGCGCACCATGAAGATGAAGTCGGTCATCGCCGGGGAATAGACCGCGCCGCCGGCGCAGGGGCCCATGATCACCGAGATCTGCGGCACCACGCCCGAGGCCTGGACGTTGCGCCAGAAGACCTCGGCATAGCCGCCGAGGGACGCGACGCCCTCCTGGATGCGCGCGCCGCCGGAATCGTTGAGCCCGATGACGGGCACGCCGTTCTGGACGGCGAGATCCATGATCTTGCAGATCTTCTCCGCGTGGGTTTCCGACAGCGAGCCGCCGAAGACGGTGAAGTCCTGGGAGAAGACGTAGACCGGCCGGCCGTTGATCGTGCCCCAGCCTGTGACGACGCCGTCGCCGGGATATTGCTGCTCCGCCATGCCGAAATCGGTGCAGCGATGGGTCTTGAACGTGTCGTATTCCTCGAAGGAGCCCTCGTCGAGGAGCACGTCGAGGCGCTCATAGGCCGTCAGCTTGCCCTTGGCGTGCTGGGCGTCGATGCGTCTTTGTCCGCCGCCGAGCCGCGCCTCGGCGCGCTTTTCTTCGAGCTGTTGGAGAATCTCCTGCATCAGGCCCTTTCACTCCCACTCACCATGACTGCACGCAATACTAGCGCTGCCAGCCTGATTTTCAGCCGATAGCGGGTTTGCCCGGGACGAGACAGGGTTGAATTAGC
The DNA here is from genome assembly GCF_024359545.1 of Jiella marina. Lineage (GTDB taxonomy): Bacteria > Pseudomonadota > Alphaproteobacteria > Rhizobiales > Rhizobiaceae > Jiella. Next base: position 238,333 of record NZ_JAKQZG010000002.1, on the reverse strand, counting down.
GACCTTGTGAATTTAGGAAATTATCAAACTGTCATTTGCGAATTTGCAAATATGCGCACTTCCAAAATCTTCGCCGGGCGGAAAATTCGCGCCATCCGCCAGGAGCGCAGCCTGACTCAGGCCGTGTTCGCTGGTGAGATCGGCATTTCCACCAGCTATCTGAACCAGCTCGAGAACAACCAGCGTCACGTCACGGCGCCCGTCCTTCTGGCGCTGGCCGAAAAATTTGCCGTGGAGATCCGCGAATTCTCCGGCAGCGACGATGACCGCCTGCTCGCCGATCTGGCGGAAGCCTTTGCCGATCCGGCCTTCAGTGGCCAGCAGCCGCCGATGCAGGATGTGCGGCTTCTCGTCCAGAACGCCCCGGCGGTCGCCCACGCCTTCCTGTCGATGCATCAGGCGCTGCGCCGCTCCGGCGAGCGGCTTGCCGAACTCGGCGATACAATCGAGCGACGGGGCGCCGAGGCCGAGCCGACCCCCTATGAAGAGGTGCGCGACTTCTTCCACTACATCGACAACTACATCGATCCGCTCGACCGGGCGGCCGAAGCCCTTGCGGGTGAACTCGGCGGCGGCAGAGAGGACAAGCTGCGCGTTCTCGCCGTCCATCTCGAAAAGGCCCACGGCATCCGTGTTGTGATCGACGACGTTCCGTCCCTGCCCGGCGCGCTGCGGCATTTCGATCCGAAAGCACGCCTCCTCTCGCTCAACGCCCGCTCGGGGCCGTCCACCAATGCCTTTCAGATCGCCCACCAGATCGCCCTTGTCGCCTATGGCGAGACGATCGACGCGGTGATTGCGAAGGCCGACTTCCGCTCGCGCGATGCCGGTGCGGTCTGTCGCATCGGTCTGGCTAATTACTTTGCCGGCGCGGTTCTCTTGCCCTACGGCGCGTTTCTCGCGGCCGCGCAGGAGCTACGCCACGACCTCGATCTTCTGGCGGAGCGCTTCGGGACCAGCGCCGAACAGGTGATGCACCGGCTGTCGACCCTGCAGCGGCCGGGGCGGCAGGGCATTCCGTTCTTCTTCGCGCGGGTGGACAGGGCCGGCAACATCACCAAGCGCCACAGCGCGACTAAGCTGCAATTTGCCCGTTTCGGCTCGGCTTGTCCGTTATGGAACGTCCATCGCGCCTTCGAGACGCCGAACGCGATCATTCGGCAATTGGCCGAGACGCCGGACGGGCGGCGCTATCTATGCCTGGCCATGACCGTTACCAAGCCGACCGGCGGCTTTCGCGCCCCCGTGCAGACCTATGCGCTGGCGCTCGGCTGCGAGGTCACCCATGCGCGCGATCTCGTCTATGCGGACGATCTCGACATGGGTCGCGATCAGGCCTTCGAGCCGATCGGCATCTCCTGCCGGATCTGCGAACGCGTGAACTGCCACCAGCGCGCCGTGCCGCCGCTGAAACGCCGGCTGATCATCGATCACCAGCGCCGTGATATCGTGCCCTTCGGCTTTGAATAGCGATCCGGGCCGCCGCGATGGCCGTGCTTGACGAGGACGTGAGGGGCCGGAAGGTGGTTCCTTGACGCTTCTAGGATACTACCATACCAACCCGCACATCTCAGTCGCGGCGGGAGTTGGGTTCGGTTTCGGCGGTCATTCGGGCGGTAGCCTGTCGAGTTTGCCTTTTCGGGGGAATCGCCAGTCGACGCCCCGATGCCCGGTTTCGATTTTCGCCGCCGCGGTGCCGGTGACCTATCTTCCCGCATCCTCCTTCAGCCCCAGTCTCGAGAACGACGCCATGAATTCCGCAGACGACCGCCTGTCCTTCGAAACCCTCGGCCGCCTGCCGGAAGACGTGGCGCGGCCGGGCTATGATCCGCGCCAGGTGGCGACAGGCATCGTCCATCTCGGCGTCGGCGCCTTCCATCGCGCGCATCAGGCGGTCTATCTCGACGATCTCCTGGCCACCGATCCGCAATGGGGCATTGTCGGCGCCTCGCTGCGCCGGCCGGACATGCGCGACGCCATGGCGCCGCAGGATGGTCTTTACGCCGTGGCGGTGCGTTCGGGCGAGGGCACGAAACTGCGCATCGTCGCCTCGATCCGCGACATTCTCGTCGCGCCGGAAGACCCGGAGGCGCTGCTTTCGGCGATGTGCGATCCCAACGTGAAGATCGTCTCGCTGACGGTGACGGAGAAGGGCTATTGCCACGATCCGGCGACGGGAGACCTCAATGCCGAGCATCCGGACGTGAAGGCGGATCTGGCGAATCCGCGCGCGCCGACCTCGGCGCCGGGCCTTCTCGTCGAGGCGCTCCGGCGCCGGCGCGACGCCGGCATCGTGCCGTTCACGGTCATGCCCTGCGATAATTTGCCGGCTAATGGGCCGACCGTCCACCGCATCATGTCGCAATATGCAGCTCTCATCGACGGCGAACTCGCCCGCTTCGTCGAACGGGACGTGGCGGTGGCCGGCACCATGGTCGACCGGATCGTGCCGGCGACAACCGACGCGGACACGGACGAGATCTGCGCCACCCTCGGGGTCAAGGACGCCTGGCCGGTGGTGACCGAGCCCTTCACCCAATGGGTGATCGAGGATCGCTTCCCGACCGGGCGACCGGACTTTGCGAGCGTCGGCGCGGAGATGGTCCCCGATGTCGAGCCCTATGAGCGCATGAAGCTCAGAATGCTCAACGGCTCCCATTCGACGCTCGCCTATCTCGGCTATCTCGCCGGATACGAGACCGTCTCGAAGACGATGGCCGATCCTGCATTCGAGCGTCTGGTCGGGGAGCTGATGAGCGAGGAGGTGATCCCGACGCTGGACGTTGCCGGCGCCGATCTTCCGGCCTATCGCGACGCGCTGATTGCGCGGTTCCACAATCCGGCCCTGAAGCACCGAACCTGGCAGATTGCCATGGACGGATCGCAGAAACTGCCGCAGCGCCTGCTGGGCACGATCCGCGATCGGCTCGAAGCGGGCCAGCCCATCGACCGGCTGGCGCTCGGCGTTGCCGCCTGGATGCGCTATGTCACCGGCGTCGACGAAAAGGGTGCGACGATCGACGTCAAGGACCCGCTCGCCGTGCGCCTGAAGGCGATCGCCGACGAGGCCGGCCACCAGCCGGACGACGTGGCCGCCGGCTATCTGGCGGTGAGCGAAGTCTTCGGCCGCGACCTGCGCGACAATTCCGCCTTCACCGTTCCGGTGACCAATGCCCTGACGGCGCTCTATGCTCGCGGCTCGGCCGCGACAGTCACAGCCCTCGTCTCAAAGTGAGCGCAGGCCCTCGAACAGCGGCGTGAAGGCCGAGCCGACGCGATAGAAGACCGGCGGGTGGCCGAACGGAGCCGCAACCGTCGGCTCGCTGCCGCCGGCATGGCGCTCGCCGGTCCACAGATGCATCCACTCTGCGCCCGCGGGCAGATAAGGGCGCCATTCCTGGGCCCCTTCATGCCAGACCGGCGCGACGAGGAGGTCCGGGCCGAGCAGATAGGCGTCCCAGATGGTGTAGGCCCGGGCGTCGTCCTCGTGATGCAGGAAGAATGGGCGCTGCAGCGGCAGGCCCGTCGCTGCCGCTTCGTCGCAGAGTGCGGCGAGATAGGGCTTCAGGCCCGCATGGATGCGGGTCATCCGGGCGAAATGCGTGAGCACGTCGCCGTCCTGGTCGATCTGCAGGTTTTCCGTCGGCCGGTTGCCCTCATGGGTGCGCAGGACCGGGGTGAAGGCCGCCATCTCGGCCCAGCGCATGATCAGTTCGGCCGTGCGGCGATTGCCGAAGAGGCTCGTATAGCCGCCGACATCCGAGTGGTGATAGGCATTGCCGAGAAGGCCGGAGGAGAGCGCGCCGACGATGACGGTGACGAGGCCGTCATGCCGGGAGAAGTCGACCGACTGGTCGCCCGCCCAGATCAGCGGACAGGCCGCCTGGATGCCAGTGTAGCCCGCGCGCATGAAATAGACTGTGTCGCCGGTCTGCCCGGCCCGTTCGACGGCGCGGGCGTTGATCTCGCCCCAGAGCACCGGCCAGCGATTGTGCATGAGCTTGGGGTCGGAGCCGTCCTTGAGGCACAGGTCGATCGGCAGATATTCGCCGAAATCTGCCATCCAGCCGGTCATGCCGAGATCGATCATGTTCCGGCCGATGATCCGGTCCTCGAACCAGCGGGAGGCCTCGGGGATGGTAAAGTCCACCACGCCGCAATCGAATTCGCCGAAATCGACGAGATAGGTGGCGCCGGCGGTGTCCGTCGCGAGGAAACCCTGGCTTTCGGCCTCGGCAAAGAGCGGGCCGTCATTGCAGAGATACGGGTTCACATAGCCGAGAAAGCGGATACCGCGATCACGCAACTTTGCGATGCGCTGCTTCAGGTCCGGATAGCGGCTCTCGCTGGCCGTCCAGTCCCAGAACAGGCGCCGGCCGAAGGAGGTTTCGCGCAGGCCCACCCAGTCCTCGCACCACAGGCCCGAGACGACGCTGCCCGCTTCCAGATAGCGTTCCAGGCGCGCGAAGGAGTTTTCGCCGTCCTTCAGGCCGATGATCGCGCCTTCCAGCGCCCAGTCCGGCAGGCGTGGCTGGCGGCCGAAGCGATCCGACAGCGCCTTGACCAGATCGACGAAACTCGCGCCGGCGAAAAGCTCGATCCGTTGAGGCAGTGCCCACACCTCGATCTCGTGGAAATCCTCATGCCGGAAGTCGAACACCGCATAGGCGCTGGTTTCCACATGCAGCGCGTAGCGGCGCGAGGAGAGCCAGGTCGGCTGCGGATAGTTGGTGTTGTAATAGTCGCCGCCGGCGCGTCCCGTGCGATCGGCCTCGAAGGTGATCGGGCTCGTCTTGTCGCGCCCGACCCCCGGTTCGGAGGTCCAGAGAGGAAAGCGCCGGCCCTTGAGGTCGAGATAGGACATCTGCTCGCCGCCGCCCCAGACATGCTCGCCGACCTCCGACGCGACGCGCAGCCAGAAGCGGTTGAGGGTCTCGTCATGGGCGGTGAATGCAATCGAGCCGCTGCGCTTGTCACCCTTGACGTCCAGCGTCAGGGCCGGGGTCGTGTCCGGCTGAGTGGCGAAGGCGACGCGCCATCCGTCTTCGAGGCTCTCGATCGTCGCCGCGCTCAGCGGGACGCGGGCGGTGACATAGTCCTCGATGTCGAAATTGCCGCGATACATCGCCATGCGCTCTTCGCCGCGACCGACGTACAGCGACGGCGAGTCGGAGCGATGGCGAAGGATCAGGCGATCGCCGAACAGGAGGTCGAAGCCTCCATCATGCGGAACGAGCTTCACGGGCAGGGCCTCAATTCTGGGTCAGGCCGGCATCGACGACGAAATTGGCGGCCGTGCAGCCGGCGCTTTCGTCCGAGCCGAGGAAGAGGGCAAGGCGCGCGACATGGCCGGCGTCGAGCCGGAACTTCAGCGCCTGCAGACGGATGAATTCGGCATCGAGTTCCGGCGTCAGCCAAAGCGCCTTCTGGCGCTCGGTGAGGATCGCGCCCGGCACGATGCAGTTGACGCGGATGCCGTCGGCGCCGAGTTCGCGCGCGAGCGTCTTGGTCATGCCGTTGATCGCCGCCTTGGCGGTGGTGTAGCCGACGAGGCCCGGCCGGCCGCGCATCCAGGAGATCGAACCGAGCATGACGACCGAGCCGCCGCCGCGCGCCTTCATGCCCTTGGCGACGGCCTGGGTCGCGAAGAACTGATGGTCGAGATTGAGCGACAGCATGCGCCGCCAGTAGTCCGGCTCGACCGTTTCCATGGCGTGCCGGTCGTCCTTGCCGGCATTGTTGACGAGAACGTCGATCCCGCCGAACGCCTCTTCGATCGACGCGATCGCTTTGCGCAGCGCCGCGATGTCGGTCACGTCGCAAGGCTCGAACCTTGCGCCGGTTTCTCCCGCGAGCTTTTCGCCGGCTTCCCGGTCGATATCGAGGAAGGCGACGCGGGCATTCTGGGCCGCGAAGGCTCTCACGATGGCTTCGCCGATTCCGGAAGCGCCGCCGGTGACAAGGACCGCGCGCCCGTCGAGCGAGGTGTAGCGGACGGTATCATAGGGTGTGGACATGGGCGGATCAGCGCTCCGGATCGAATAGCGGCTCGGGAAGCCCCGGCGTCTCTACCTGCATGGCAAAGACGCCGCCGGAATGGGGGAGGGTCTTGAGTTCTGCGTCCGGCCGGCCGTCGCGGGCGGTCGTGACGTAGAGGGTCTTGCGGTCGGCGCCGCCGAAGGCGAGCATGGTCGGGCATTGCGCCGGCACGGGATATTCGGCCAGAAGCTCGGCGTCCGGCGAGTAGCGCTGCACCCGCCCGCCCTCGTAGAGCGCGGTCCAGTAGCAGCCTTCCGCGTCGACGGCCGCGCCATCCGGCCGGCCGCGATCCGCGCCTTCGGGCTGCAAGGTCTTGAACACGGCCCGGTTCGTCGCCTCTCCGGTCTCAACGTCGTAGTCGTAGCGATAGATGGTGAAGCGAGGCGTGTCCGAATGATACATCGTCCGCCCGTCCGGCGAGAAGGCGAGGCCGTTGGATGTCATCAGGCCACCTTCGACCGCGACCAGCCCGCGCTTGTCATAGCGGTAAAGATGCGCCTTGCCGCCGGCCTTGGGCTCGTCGATCGTGCCGAGCCAGAAGCGGCCGGAAGGGTCGGTCCGCCCGTCATTGAAGCGGCTCGCCGCCTGGTCCTCAGGATTGGGTGCTAGCATCGCGACCCGCTCACCCTTTTCGTCGAGCTGCCAGACGCCCGAGCGCAGCCCCGCGACGAAGCCGCCGCCCTTCATCGGCGCGAAGCAGGCGATCTCCTCCGACAGGCCGATGGAGGTGTGCCGTCCGGCTTCGGGATCGAAGCGGTGAAGCTTCATGCCCTTGATGTCGACGAAGTAAAGGACGCCTTCCTCTCCCGACCAGACCGGGCATTCGCCCAGCGCGCAGCCGGCATCGAGGGTGAGTTCGAAGGAATCTTGGGTCATCGGGTCCTCCGGATATCGTGTTGCACTGCTCTGGCTGCGAGGCCGTGGGCTTCAGTGTCGACCGGCGCGGGGTCAGCGTTGGCCGCATGTCTCGGCGCCGAGGATTGGCGGTGTGATCATCACCGTCAAGGCAAGGCTTTTTCGAAGGAGCGCCCCGCGAGACCGCGAAATCCGACCGAGAGGACCGGCCGGCCGCGGCCCGTCGCCGTTTCGGTGACGGCCAGGCGCACCAGGTTCGCATCGCAGGTCAGATCGCAGGTCAGCAGCGAGGCATCCCCGTCGCGGTAGCGCCAGGTCTCGCCATCGTCGAAGAAGAGCGTGCGGCTGGATTGCCCGGCACCTGGCGAGGCGAAGGCGGTGAGCGCGACATGGGTCGCGTCATGGGGGCTTTCTGCCGGCCAGTCGGTCGCCAGCGGCAGGATGGCGCCCGAGCGCACGAAGAGCGGCAGCCGGCCGAGCGGAGCCGCTACCGTCACGCGGGTTCCGCTTTCATGGATCGTATCGCTCCAGAAATCGTGCCAGCCCCCTCCGGCCTGCGGCAGGTCGATCGTCACCGTGTCCGCGCCTTCGGTGACGTTGGGTGCGACGAGCACATCCGGGCCGAGCATGAAGGCGTCGGGATCGGTCCGGCAGGACGCGTCCGGGAAATGATAGAGCAGCGGGGCGACGATTGGCTCGCCGGTCTGATGGCAGCGATGGGCGAGGGAATAGAGCAGCGGAAGGAACCGATAGCGCAGACGCAAGGCGCTGCGCACATGCTCCGTCACCCGATCGTGCATCCAGGGCACGTTCACCGGATCGGCGAGGTCGGGCTTCCAGGAGTTCATGACCGCACGCGGATGCAGCGCCATCAATTCGACGAAGCGCACGAAGAGTTCCGGCCCCGGCTTCGGTCCGGAAAAGCCGCCAATGTCGTGGCCGATGAAGGGCATGCCCGAGAGGCTCATCGAGGCGCCGTTGCGGATGTTCCACTTCAGCGTATGGAAGCTCGTATAATTGTCGCCGGTCCAGGTCTCGCCATAGCGGGCGATGCCGATGGGGCCCGCCCGGCTGATCGTGTAGGGGCGCTTGTCGAGATCGAGCGCCTGGGTCGCCTCGAAGGTCGCGCGGGTCATGAGCAGGGCCTGGAGGGGCTTCGCCTCGATCGCCGGCATTTCGTTGCCGAACCCGTCGACGCGGGCCGTCTCGTCCCAGAGTTCCGCCTCGTTATTGTCGTTCCAGGCGGCGTCGAAGCCGGCTTCGAGAACCTGCTCGCGAATGCCGGTCTGCCACCAGGCGACGGTGTCCGGGTTTGACAGATCGAGGCTCGCGCCCTCGCCGCCCCAGAACATCTCGACGGCGGGCGTGCCGTCGGCGCGCTTGACGAAGATACCTTCCTCGGCGGCTGCCTCATAGGCCGGATGCTCTTTCAAAAGCACCGGCTTGACGTTGGCGCAGGTGTGATAGCCGAGTTCCTTGAGGCGTTTGAAGAAGCCGGCGCGATCGGGGAACTTCGACATGTTCCACGTGAAAACATAGCGCCGCCCATCCGCTTTGGTGGTGTAGCCCGAGCCCGAATGGATGGCCGAGATCGGAATGTCGTCGGCCCGGCAGCGCTCGGCGAATCCCGTCATCACCTCCTGGGCATTGGGGGAGTCGGCATGGTGCATGGTGGTGAAGGCAAAGCCCATCGACCAGCGCGGCGGCAGGTGCGGCTTACCCGTCAGCTGCATCAGCCGCGGCGTGATGTCGGCAAGGCGCGGGCCGGCGATCACGTAAAGGACGAGGCCCTTTTCCAGAATGTCGACATGGCGATAGGGGTCGTAATAGTTCGAATGCTCGGCCCCGAGATCAACCGCCATCTCCGACATCGTATCGTAGAGAAGCCCCGTCGCCGTGCCGTCTTCGGCTTCGACCATGACGAAGGGGGCGTGCTTGTAGAGCGGATCGGTGGTCTCGGCGTTGTAGCCCATGGAATCGATCTGCAGGCAGCGGAAGCGCCGCCCGGTCCGATCGAGCGCGCCGGCCTTGTCGCCAAGGCCGTAATGGCGCTCGCTCGGCGATCGCGTCTGGTAATGACGAAAGCCGCCCCGCTTCTCCAGCCAGTCATAGGCGCTGCGCTCGCGGTCCTTGAGGACCGTGCGCCAGCTCTCGCCGCTCTTGCGCTGGACCGTGAGCCGCAGGGGCGCGGGCTCGATCAGGATGCGCGTGTCGCCGGCCGTGAGGGTTTCGACGCCGTTCTCGGCCGAATGGCTGGCACCGGGCAGCGAGAAATCCTCAGACGATAGACGGCCACGGCCCTCCCAGGGCGTATCGCCCGTCGGCGCGACCATCCAGGTGCGGTCGACGCCGAACCCGCCCTCCGGCACGATGGCGATGCGGGTCAGCCAGTCCTCCAGCACCTCGATCTTAAGGGTGAAGCCGGCACTGAGCGGCATGGCGAGCCCGTTCGATGTCGCTTCTGCCGGGCCGGTGGCGCTGAGGATGGTCATTTGCGGGAGCCTTGGTGGTCTGTTGCAATGGGTCGCAAGCGCGAGAGGCCAGCGCCCTGGGTACCCCCCTCTGTCCTGCCGGAGATCTCCCCCGCAAGGGGGGAGACTGGCAGCTTCGGCGGATAGCGTTTTTCCTTCAGCGGTTGTGCCAAATGCGACGATTCAGAGTATGTGAGCAAGGGCGCGAGATCACTCTCCCCCCTTGTGGGGGAGATGTCCGGCAGGACAGAGGGGGCAGGCCGCCTCCACCATCATTTGCCTTTTAAACCCTACACCGCCTCGCCGATCCGCAGCCGCTCCAGCGCCATCCCGTCTTCCTTGAAGACGTGGATCGACTCGGCGGGCAGAAAGACCTGCGCCTCCTCGCCAGCGCGCAGACGGGTCTGGCCGGATTTGTGAATGGTGACGGGATGGCCGCCGGCGTCGGTGCAGTAGAGATAGGATTCGCCGCCGAGCTGCTCGATGGAATCGATCGTGACGGGGTGACCGCGCTCGGACCCGATCTCCAGGTGTTCGGGGCGGATGCCGACCGTTACCTTGTCCCCGGCCTTGACCCCCTCCGGGGAGACCGCCGCCTCGAAGCTGCGGCCGTTTTCCTCTTTCACCACGATGGACTCGGCGCGGGTTTCGGCGACGCTCATCTTAAGGAAGTTCATGCGCGGCGAGCCGATGAAGCCGGCGACGAACTGGTTGGCCGGGCGATTGTAGAGATCGAGCGGCGAGCCGACCTGCTGGATCGTGCCGAGCTTCAGGACGACGATCTTGTCGGCCATGGTCATGGCTTCGACCTGGTCGTGGGTCACGTAGATCATGGTGTTGCCGAGCCGGCGATGGAGCGAGGAAATCTCGCCGCGCATGACGACTCGAAGCTCGGCGTCGAGATTGGAGAGGGGCTCGTCGAACAGGAAGACCTTCGGCTCGCGCACCACGGCCCGGCCGATGGCGACGCGCTGGCGCTGGCCGCCGGAGAGCTGCTTCGGCCGGCGCTGCATATGCTCCTCGATCTGCAGCATGCGCGCCGCATCGTCGACGCGGCGGCGGATCTCGTCCTTGGGTGTGCGGATGTTCTCCAGCCCGAAGGCAAGGTTCTCGCGCACGGTCATGTGCGGATAGAGGGCGTAGGACTGGAACACCATGGCGAGCCCGCGCTCGGCGGCCCGCTGCTCGTTGACCCGCTCACCATCAATGCGAAGTTCGCCGCCGGAGATGTCCTCCAGCCCGGCGATCATCCGAAGGAGCGTGGACTTGCCGCAGCCGGACGGGCCGACGAAGACGCAGAATTCTCCGTCCTCGATGGTCAGGTCGACGCCGTGGATCGCGCGGAAACCGGCATAATCCTTGACGAGTTTTTCAAGTTCGACGACGGCCATGCTCGCCTTCCTATTTCACGCCGCTCTGGGCGATGCCGGCGGTGATGTTCTTCTGCAGAAGCGCAAAGATGATGGTGATCGGCAGGAGCGTCAGCACGGTCATGGCGAGGAGCCCGCTCCACGAGGTCTGAAGGTCGCCCTGGAAGGCGTTGAGCGCGAGCTGCAGGGTGAATTCTTCCGACCGGGTGAGAACGATCAATGGCCAGAGGAACTCGTTCCAGCGCCACATCACCGAGAAGATGACCAGAACCGCGATGGCCGGAGCCGCGAGCGGCAGGACGATCCGCCAATAGACCCGCCATTCGGATGCGTGGTCCATGCGCGCCGCGTCGAGAAGGTCATCCGGGATCGTCAGCATGTATTGGCGCAGGAGGAAGACACCCGTCGGCGTCGCCACGGCGGGCCAGATGACGCCCCAGGGCGAATTGACGATGCCGAGCTCGTTCACGACCAGATAGATCGGCACGAGATTGATGGTCGGCGGGATCATCAGGGTCGCGATGATCAGGAGGAACACGACCGTTCGGCCCCGGAACTTGTATTTCGCCAGCGCGAAAGCGGCCATGGAGTTGAAGATCACGGTGATGATCGTCGCGACCACGGTGATGAAGGCCGAATTCCAGAAATACTGCATGAAATTGAAGCGCTCGAAGAGCTGGGTGTAATTGCCCCAGGCCACCGAGAACTCCCGTGCCGGTTCGCGGTCGTTGATCGAGACGTTGAGCCTCTCGCCCGGCGCCTGCGGATCGACCATCTGGGCGTTCAGCCCGATGCGCCGGATCTGCGCCAGCGTGCGGCCTTCATATTCGCCGCCGGTGATCTCGTAGAGCGGCAGCGGCTCGTCATAGCCCTCGACCATGACAGTCTGGGGCGAAAGCGGCAAGAAGGTCGGCGGATATTCAGACAGGGCCGCGTCGGTCTTGAACGAACTCATGGCAACCCAGAGCACCGGCCCGAACATCAGGAGGATGCCGAAGATCAGATAGCCCCAGGTGAGCCAGTCGGTCAGATCGAAGCGATTGCGGCCGCGGGTGCGCGAGATGAAGGACCAGACCATGTTCTCAGCCCTCCGCCTGGCTGCGGGTCGCCCGCAATTGCAACAATGTCAGCACCAGGAGCACCACGGCCATCAGGATCGAGGCGGCGGCGGCGAGGCCGAAAAGCTGCGGCCGCGAGGCAAAGCCCGTCTCGTAGATATATTGCAGGATCAGCGTCGTCGCCGTGCCCGGACCGCCGCCGGTCAGGACGAAGATCTCGTCGAATGCCTGCACCGCGCGGATGAGTGAGAGGACAAGGACGACGACCATGGTCGGCATCAACAGCGGCATGGTGATCCTGGAGAACACACGCCAGCGCGAGGCGCCGTCCATCTCCGCCGCCTCGTAGACGTCGGAGGGGATGGCCTGAAGGCCGGCGAGGAGGATCAGCGTGTAGAAGCCCATATGCGCCCAGATCGAGACGAAGATCACCCAGAAAAACGCCCAGTCGGCGCTGATCAGCCAGTTGACCGTCGGCAGGCCAACGCCTTCAAGCCCGGCGTTCAGCACGCCGTAGCGCTGGAGGATCCATTTCCAGATCAGTGCGACCACCACCGGCGACAGGAGCACGGGATAGAAGAACACGCCGCGAAAGAAGCCTCGGAAGGGGATGTCGCGATTGAGGATCAGCGCTGTCAGCAGGGAAAACAGGATCATGAACCCGACCTGCAGCACGACGAACCAGGACGTGTTGTAGATCGCCCGCCAGAAGATGTCGCGCCGGCAGCTATTGGGGTCGAGATAGTTGTCGCAGGAGAGCAGCGAGGCGAAGTTCTCCGCGCCGACATAGGGGCGCTGGGAGAGGAGGATCGCGTCCGATCCGGTGGTCGCGTAGAAGAAGTTGAGGATGATCGGCAGGAACGTAAAGAGGCCGAAGATCACCAGATTGGGCAGAAGGAACAGCCAGGCGATGCGGCCGATGCCGATCAGGCGCTGGGCGCCAGCCATCGGCACTTCGAACAGGCCAAAGGCGGTCCGATAGCCGAACTGGGCTGCCTGATTGAGCGGGTTCACCATGGGAGCACCTGGAGCACATTTGGCGTGAACGATGCGCGGGCAGGGCAATGCGAACCTCTCTCGGAGGCTCTTTCGTCGCTCGTGGATCGCCTGTTGCGAAGCCGGCGGAGCAAGAGGCGTCTCGCCGCCGGTCCTCTTCATCGGTCCTTGCAGACCGGGAAGAAGGTGCCAGACCGATCCTCCGGCACCCCTTCATCAGGCCCGGCCCTTGCGGCCGGGACGCTGTCGTCGAGGCGGCCTAGTTTCCGCCGGACGCCTGGACCGCTTCCTGAACGTCGGCATCGATACGGCTCAGGGCTTCGTCGAGGCTCGACTCGCCGACGATCGCCTGAGTCAGGCGGGCGACGGTGGCGTTCATGATCGCGCGGTTGTTCTTGTAGCCCTGGAAGGCGAAGGCCGCCGGGCTCAGGCCCTGGGCCGCCTTGGTGAAGGCCGCGAGCGCTTCCTTCACGTTCTCGGACGCGCCGGGATATTCGACGCCTTCTTCCTGCAGGCCCTTGTGAGCCGGAATGGCGCGGGTCTTGCCGATGAAGTCGGCATAGACGTCCTTCTGGGCCATGAAGTCGAGGAGCTTGGCGACGGCTTCAGGATGTTCGGTATGCTTGAAGCCGACAATGCTGGCACCACCCGGAATGCCGGTGCAGCCGCCTTCGCCGCAAGGCGGCGAAACCACCTGCCAGTCGAAGGCATCGCCGATCTCGTCACCGAAGCGAGCGACCTGCCAGGAGCCCGACATGTAGAAGACGAGGCTCGCATTGATGAATTCCTGCGCCGCGTCCTGATAGCTGGCGCCGCCGGAACCGGCCCAGACGTCCGGCGCCATGGTGCCGTCCTTGTTCCAGTCGACGAATTTCTGGGCGAAGTCGCGGAAACCCTGATCGACGGTGATGGGCTCGCCGCTTTCGTCGAAATACTTGGCGCCGTAGGAGATCGCCGGCCCGGCGAAGCGGTGACCGGAACGGTCCATCGCCATCGGATAGGGCGTGCCGGTGGCTTCTGCGACCTGCGTGGAAATCTCCGCCCACTCCTCCCAGCTCGTCTCGCCGGTCGGCACTTCGACGCCGGCCTGATCGAACAGCGTCTTGTTGACGAAGGGACCGGTGATCGTCAGCTGGTCGGGCAGGTTGTAGATGCCCTCGTCGCCCTCGCCATTGACGCGGGTCCATTTCAGCTCGTCGCCGAAATTCGTCTCCCAATAATCGGCGTCGACATATTCGCGGATGTCGAGCATGTACTGGGCGAGGCCGCCGAGATCGCTGACCCGGGCGAGATCCGGGCCGCTGCCGCCGGCGAGCTGCACCGGCAGGCTTTCGAGGATCGCCTTGTAGGGCACCTCGTCAACGGTGACCTGAATGTCAGGGTTCTGCTCTTCGAACTTTTCGATTTCTTCGCGCCAGGTCTGGCACTCGGTGCCGTCCTGATAGCACTGGAACCTGAGTTCCACGGCACCGGCGAGCCCGGCCGAAAACGCCAGCGCACCGAGGGCGGTGCTGCCGGCGAGGAGCATTTTAGTGACCATTGATTCCTCCCAGATCTTCGTCACGTGACGATTCGTAGTCGCATGCCGCGTTGGCCGCAATGGATGGGCTGCGTGAAACGAGCGGTCGCCGGGCTTTCTCCTCGTTCCCTGCGATAGCCCGCTTCCGCTGGCCGCGAACAACGGATCTCCCGGATTCCTGCATTTCGCTGCATGCGCGGATGCGAATTGATGTCAGCTTATAACGAACCTAATTCGAAGGTCAAACGAAAATAGTATCTTTTATAAGACTGGCGGCAGAGCACCGCCCTTTTTGCTTCGGCAAACGCGCCGTGAGCCGTGTTGACTGGCAGAAAGGAGGTCGTCGCCACCCCCTTTGCTTGCCGAGCACACGCTGTTGCCGCCGGCCCGGCGGGCGATCGACCTGCGTCCTCATCACATCACTTTCATTGAGAAGCGGACTTCCGCGGTTGGGACAGGGTAGGGGCGTTGCCGGTTGACTGGGCGTCCGCGGCAGCGGCCGAAGAGGTAAGCCTGGCGGACAGGGCGTTCGCACCCGCCTCGCCACAACGCGCGATCATCTCGATCTCGCCTTGGCGCTTGATGCCCGAAATTATCAGGGAGGAGATATTAGGCGTGAGGTCGGCAGGCAGGCCTGCCACGGCGCTTCACCGTCTGAAAGGCCGGCCAGTGCCGTCTGCAACAGGCTGAACAGGATCGTTCCGACGCCGAACCAGAAGAGGCAGATGAGAAAGCCGATCCAGGCCCAAGCGGAGTGGATCGAAATCCTGCTACGCACCGCGGTGCAATAGTTGTCATTCGACGGATGGCAGCGACCTCCGGTCCGGATCCCGGCATCCCCAAATGGGGTATGGGCGAAATAAATCCGGGAAGTTCTTCCCGGCGCTACGGGGCTGGCGAATGGCCAAAAAGGCCTGCCAATCCGGCTGCGAGCCAAGGCCGGAGGTGTCAGTCGCCATCTCGAACGATGGGTATGCGGGCGCATTGATCTCCTGACCGAACGGATAAGCAAGCGATTGCATCACGAGACATTTCGCGCTAGTGAATGATCGTTCATCCACCGGGATCGATCGATGCTCAAGGACAAGACGAGCATTTCCGGCCAGCCCAAGGCCGATACGAAACAGGCGATCGAGCGCGCGGCGCTGAGCCTGTTCGCCGAGCGCGGCTATCCGGCGGTGTCGATGCGCGAAATCGCCGAGCGGGTCGGCATTCGCCAGGGCGGAATCTACAATCACTTCGCCAGCAAGCAGGCGCTTCTGGTGCAGTTGATGGAAGGGCATATGCGCGCGCTTCTGGTCGCGCTCGACGCATCGGTGCCCAGCGGCGGCGATCCGCGCCAGCGTCTCGGCGAATTCGTGCGTTTTCACGTGCTCTACCACCTGACGCAGCCGGACGATGTCTTCATCGCCTACATGGAGTTGAGGAGCCTGGAGCCGGCGGGGCTATCCCGCCTGAAGGAACTGCGGCGCGCCTATGAGGAGAGGCTGCGCGGCATTCTGGAGGCGGGCCGAAGGCTCGGCGTCTTCGCGGTCACCGACGTTCCGGTGCAGGCGATGGGGCTGATCGCCATGCTGACCGGCGTCACCACCTGGTATCGCGATGGCGGCCGGCTGTCCCGGGACGAGGTGGCGGAGATCTACGTGGCGATGGCCATGCAGAGTCTTGGCGTGGAGGAGACGCCGACAATGTGAACGCCGCCAGCTGTGGGAGCGGCCGGCGGTTTCTTGTGGGAGGCAAGAAATGTTCGACAAGACGATGAATTTTGCCCTTGGCGAGGAGGTCGAGGCGCTGCGCGCGATGGTGCATCGCTTTGCTCAGGACGAGATCGCGCCGAAGGCGGAGGAAATCGACTGCACTAACGCGTTTCCGGACTGGCTGTGGCAGAAACTCGGCGAACTCGGCCTTCTCGGCATCACCGTCGAGGAGGAATATGGCGGCTCCGGGCTCGGCTATCTCGCCCATTGCGTCGCCATCGAGGAGATTTCCCGGGCTTCCGCCTCGGTCGGGCTGTCCTATGGCGCCCATTCCAATCTCTGCGTCAACCAGATCCGCCGGAACGGCAATGCCGAACAGAAGCAGAAATATCTGCCGAAGCTCGTCTCCGGCGAGAATGTCGGCGCCCTTGCCATGTCGGAATCGGGCGCGGGGTCGGATGTCGTCGGCATGAAGCTGCGCGCCGACGCGAAGAACGACCGCTTCGTTCTCAACGGCACCAAGATGTGGATCACCAACGGGCCGGACGCCGACACGCTGGTGGTCTATGCCAAGACCGATCCCGACGCCGGCCCACGCGGCATCACCGCCTTCCTGATCGAAAAGGGCATGGCGGGTTTCACGACCGCCCAGAAGCTCGACAAGCTCGGCATGCGCGGCTCCAACACCTGCGAGCTCGTGTTCGAGGATTGCGAGGTGCCCTACGAGAACGTGCTCGGCGAGGTCGGCGGCGGCGTGAAGGTGCTGATGAGCGGCCTCGACTATGAGCGCGTTGTGCTGGCCGCCGGGCCCGTCGGCATCATGGCTGCCTGTCTCGACGTCGTCGTGCCCTACGTTCACGAGCGCAAGCAGTTCGGCCAGGCGATCGGCGAGTTTCAGCTGATGCAGGCCAAGCTCGCCGACATGTATGTCGGCACCAATGCGGCGCGGGCCTATGTCTACGCCGTCGCCGCCGCCTGCGACCGGGGCGAGACCAGCCGCAAGGACGCCGCCGGCTGCATCCTCTATGCCGCCGAAAAGGCTACGCAGATGGCGCTCCAGGCAATCCAGGCCCTCGGCGGAAACGGGTATATCAATGAGTACTCGACCGGGCGCCTGCTGCGCGACGCCAAGCTCTACGAGATCGGCGCCGGCACGTCGGAAATCCGGCGCATGCTGATCGGCCGCGAACTGTTCGCGGAGACGGCTTGATGGGTATTTCGATCATGTATAGATTTTGGCAAAATCCATACATAGGGAATGCCGATGTCGAACGCCGTCAGGACTATTCCATCTCAGCCCGGCCGTTCGGACTCCAAGACGGGGCGTGTCTGGGAAATCGCAAATACGCTGAGCGAGCGACTGGGTCGGCGAGCGGACCGCAAAAGGGTGATCGAGGCCTACACCGCCGAAGGCGGCAATCCGAACACGGCCGCCACTCAATATGCCTACTGGAAGAAGGCCTATGATGTCCGTCATGGCTCCAAGCCTGCGCAATTCGGCTCGGTCGGTCGAATGCGGCTATCGGTCGGAAGCGATGGTCGCATCACGATCCCCGCGGAAATGCGCGATGCGATGCTTCTTCGCGGGGAGAGCGCCGTCACCGCTGAGGTTGTCGAAGGAGAACTCCGCATTCTCTCGCCCGCGGCAGCCTTGGAGAGGGTTCGGGCTCTTGTGGCGAAACACGACAAGGGAGAAGGCTCACCCGTCGATGAACTCATTGCCGAGCGACGCGCCGAGGCTCGGCGCGAAGACTCGGACGAGCCATGACGGTCGTTCTCGACAGCTCGGCTGTTCTGGCGCTGATTTTCGGGGAACCTGGCAGCAAGATTGTCGAAGCGGCATTGAAGGATGCGGCGATCCTGACCGTGAACGTCTCGGAAGCGATCGCAAAGCTCACCGATCGCGGTTTCGAGAGTACCGCGGCGGAGGACGCGATCACTCGATTGCCTCTCCTCGTCGTTTCCTTCGATCTGGAACTCGCGCTTCTGGCGGCTTCGTTCAGGCCGGTCACGCGGCGACACCAATTTTCCTTCGCCGACCGGGCCTGCCTCGCCCTGGCGCGGCGGCAGGGGTGTGCGACGCTGACTGCCGATCGAGCATGGCTGAAGGTCGATCTCGGCGTGGCGATCGAACTAATCCGATGACGAACGGGGGGCAGGAATGTCTGTCCTGACCTCCGCGATCTCCCCACGCTCCGAAGTCTTCGGCGAAAACCGCAAGGCGATGCTCGCGCAGCTCGATGTGGCGCGCGAGGCGGCCGATCGGGCGCTTGCAGGGGGTGGGACGCGGGCGCGCGAGCGGCATCTGGCGCGGGGCAAGCTGCTGCCGCGCGACCGGGTGGAGGGGCTTCTGGATCGCGATTCGCCCTTTCTCGAGATCGGCCTGTTCGCCGCTCACGGCCTTTATGGCGGTGAGGTGCCGGCGGCCGGGGCGATCGCCGGCATCGGCCGGGTGAAGGGCCGCGAGGTCATGGTGCTCGCCAATGACGCGACGGTGAAGGGCGGGACCTATTTCCCGCTGACGGTGAAGAAGCATCTGCGCGCCCAGGAGATCGCCGAGGCGAACCGGCTGCCTTGCGTCTATCTGGTCGATTCCGGCGGCGCCAATTTGCCGAACCAAGACGAGGTGTTCCCCGACCGCGATCATTTCGGCCGCATCTTCTATAATCAGGCGCAGATGAGCGCCAAGGGGATCGCCCAGATCGCCGTGGTCATGGGCTCGTGCACGGCGGGCGGTGCCTATGTACCGGCGATGAGCGACGAGACCATCATCGTGAAGGATCAGGGCACGATCTTCCTGGCCGGCCCGCCTCTCGTCAAAGCCGCGACGGGCGAGGATGTCGAGGCCGAGGATCTCGGCGGCGGCGACGTTCATACGCGCCTCTCCGGCGTCGCGGATCATCTCGCTCATGACGATCTGCATGCGCTGGAACTGGCGCGGGACATCGTCGGCCATCTCGGTCGCGCCGAACCGGCGACGATCGCGCGGCAGGCGCCGGAAGAGCCGGCTTACGATCCGGACGAAATCCTCGGCATCGTGCCGGCCGATCCGAAGACGCCCTATGACGTGCGCGAGGTGATCGCGCGGCTCGTCGACGGCTCGCGCTTCGACGAGTTCAAGGCCCGCTACGGCACGACCATCGTCTGCGGCTTTGCCCATGTCCACGGGATTCCCGTCGGCATCGTCGCCAACAATGGCGTCATCTTTTCCGAAAGCGCGGTCAAGGCGGCGCATTTCGTCGAGCTCTGCTCCCAGCGCAAGGTGCCGCTGGTGTTCCTGCAGAATGTCACCGGCTTCATGGTCGGGCGGAAATACGAGGCCGGCGGCATCGCCAAGAACGGTGCCAAGCTGGTGACGGCGGTCTCGACCACGGCGGTGCCGAAGATCACCATGCTGATCGGCGGCTCCTATGGTGCGGGCAATTACGGCATGTGCGGCCGAGCCTATTCCCCGCGCTTCCTCTGGTCCTGGCCGAACAGCCGCATCGCCGTGATGGGCGGCGAACAGGCGGCGAAGACGCTGGCCATCGTCAAGCGTCAGGCGATGGAAAAGCGCGGGCAGAGCTGGAGCGAGGCGGAGGAGGCCGAGTTCCGCAAGCCGACGGAGGAGATGTTCACCCGCCAGAGCCACCCGCTCTATGCCTCGGCCCGGCTTTGGGACGACGGCATCGTCGATCCGCGCCAGAGCCGGGAGATCCTCGCGCTGTCGCTCGCCGCCAGCCTCAACGCGCCGATCGAAGACACGCGCTTCGGTCTGTTTCGGATGTGAGGAGAGCGATGTTCGATACCCTCCTCATTGCCAATCGCGGCGAAATCGCCTGCCGGGTGATCCGGACTGCCAAGCGTCTCGGCCTCAGGACCGTCGCGGTCTATTCCGAGGCCGATGCCGGGGCGATGCACGTGGCGATGGCAGACGAGGCGGTGTTGATCGGTCCGGCACCGGTCTCGCAGAGCTATCTGAACGCCGAGGCGATCATCCAGGCGGCGCGGCGCACGGGCGCGGATGCGATCCATCCGGGCTACGGCTTCCTGTCGGAGAATCCGGATTTCGTCGAGGCGGTCGCGGCGGCGGGCCTGATTTTCGTCGGGCCCTCGGCGAGCGCGATCCGCGCCATGGGGCTGAAGGACGCCGCCAAGCGTCTGATGGAGGAGGCGGGCGTTCCGGTCGTTCCCGGCTATCACGGCAAGGAGCAGGACCCGGCATTCCTCGCGGGCGAGGCCGAGCGCATCGGCTATCCGGTGCTGATCAAGGCGCGCGCCGGCGGCGGCGGCAAGGGCATGCGCCGGGTGGACGATCCGGCCGGGTTTGAAGACGCGCTGGAAGGGGCGCGACGGGAAGCGCAATCGGCGTTCGGCGATCCGCGCTGCCTGATCGAGAAGTTCGTCGCAACGCCGCGTCATATCGAAATCCAGATCTTCGGCGACGGGCATGGCAACGTCGTCCACCTCTTCGAGCGCGACTGTTCGCTCCAGCGACGGCACCAGAAGGTGATCGAGGAGGCGCCGGCCCCCGGCATGATGGAGGAGATGCGCGCTGCCATGGGCGAGGCGGCGGTTACGGCGGCCAAGGCGATCGGCTATTCGGGGGCCGGGACGGTCGAGTTCATTGTCGACGCCTCCGACGGGCTGCGGCCAGACCGCTTCTATTTCATGGAGATGAACACGCGGCTGCAGGTGGAGCATCCGGTGACCGAGGCGATCACCGGGCTCGACCTCGTCGAACTTCAGCTTCGCGTGGCGAGCGGCGAGGCGCTGCCGTTAACCCAGGCGGACCTTCAGATCGACGGTCACGCCTTTGAGGCCCGGCTCTACGCCGAGGACCCGGCCAAGGGCTTCCTGCCGGCGACAGGGCGGATCACCCATCTGCACCTGGCCGAGGGCTCGCCGGCGCTGCGCATCGACACCGGCGTGCGACAGGGCGATCGGGTGACGCCCCATTACGATCCGATGATCGCCAAGCTGATCGTCCATGGACCCGACCGCCCCTCCGCGCTCAGGCGGCTGGCGCGCGCCCTCGGCGCGGTGCGGATCGCCGGCCTCGTCACCAATGCCGCGTTTCTGAAGCGGCTCGCCGAACATGAGGGCTTTGCGGCTGGGGAGGTCGACACGGGCCTGATCGATCGCGATGCGAGCGAGCTGACCGCCCCCGCTCTTCCGTCGGCCCGCATCCGCGCACTGGCGGCCCTGGCCGTTCACTGCGGCGGTGCCGCGTCGGATGTCGAGGATCGAAGCCCCTTCGCACGGCTGGCCGGTTTCCGCGCCTGGGGTCCGGCGCGTCAGGCGGTGCGGTTCGCGGAAGAGGGCGGTCGCACCGACATGGTCGTGACCGACCGGGGCGGGGGAGCCTATGATGTCGCGCCGGGCGATCGGCCGGATGAGACCGTCCGGATCGATCTCGTGGCGAGCGAGTGCTCCGACGAAGCCGGCGCGATGGTCTTGCGCGTCGTGGTCGAGGAAACGCAGTCCAGCGTCCATCTCCTCCTGTCCGACGACGCGGTGACCGTCTTCTCGGACGGGGCAGCCCATATCCTGCCGCTTTATCGCCCCTCCGCGGCGGCCGAAACCGCACCGTCGGTCGATCGCATCGTCGCGCCCATGCCCGGCACGATCAGCAAGCTCGCGGTCGAGGCGGGTGCCCGCGTCACGACCGGAGCGCCGCTCGTCGTGCTCGAGGCGATGAAGATGGAGCACACGCTGAAGGCCCCCCGGGACGGCACGATCGCCGAGCTTCTGGTTGCCCTGGGCGATCAGGTGGAGGATGGCGCCGTTCTGGTGACATTCGGGGAGGAGGCATGAGCCAAGCGGCGGATCAGACCGTGGTGATCGTCGAGATGGCGCCGCGCGACGGGCTTCAGAACGAGCCCGCGCCCGTGGCGACGGCCGACAAGATCGCGCTGATCGACCGGCTTTCGGCCTGCGGCTTCACGCGGATCGAGGCGACGAGCTTCGTCTCGCCGAAATGGGTGCCGCAAATGGCCGATGCCGCCGCGGTGATGGCGGGCATCCGACGTGCGCCCGGCTGCGCCTATTCGGCTCTGACACCCAATTTGAAGGGCTTCGAGGCGGCCGAGGCCGCGAAGGTCGATGCGGTGGCGGTGTTCGCCTCGGCGTCCGAGAGCTTCAGCCGGAAGAACATCAACTGTTCGATCGCCGAAAGCCTCGAGCGCTTCCGCCCGGTTCTGGCGGCGGCGAAGGAGAGCGGCATTCCGGTCCGCGGCTATGTCTCCTGCGTCACCGATTGCCCCTATGAGGGGCCGGTCGCGCCCGCCGCCGTGGCAAGGGTCGCGGCGGCGCTCCATGCCATGGGCTGCCACGAAGTCTCGCTGGGCGATACGCTGGGGCAGGCGACGCCCGAAACCATCGCCGCCATGCTCGACGCGGTCTCAGGCGCGGTTCCGGCCGAGCGGCTCGCCGGGCATTATCACGACACGGCCGGCCGGGCGCTTCTCAACATCGAGGCGAGTCTCGGCTTCGGCATCCGTGTGTTCGATGCGGCGGCGGGCGGGCTCGGCGGCTGTCCCTATGCGACCGGAGCGAAGGGCAATGTGGCCACGGAAGCCATCGACGCTTTCCTGACCGGCAAGGGATACCGCACCGGCCTTGATCCCGCGGCACTCGCGGAAGCCGCGGCCTTCGCAAAAGGCCTGAAATCGCACCGGCAGCCAGCACCGGCCGCTTCCCGAGCCATGGGAGGTCGGCCATGACCAGCATGTCCACGATCCGGATCGAGCGCGACCCGCGCGGTGTCGCCACCCTGACGCTGGCGCGACCCGAACGGCACAACGCCATGAATGCGGCAATGATCGGCGAGCTTGCTAAGGCGGCCAAGTCGCTCGGCGAAGACGCGTCGGTTCGCGCCGTGGTCCTGACCGGGGAGGGCAAGAGCTTCTGCGCCGGGGCCGACCTCACCTGGATGAAGGCGCAGTTCGAAGCGAGCCGGGCGGAGCGCATCGCCGAGGCGACGGCCCTCGCGCGCATGCTCAAGGCCCTGAACGAGCTGCCGAAGCCGCTGATCGGCCGTATCAACGGGCAGGCTTTCGGCGGCGGTCTCGGCCTGATCTCGGTCTGCGACGTGGCCGTCGCGAGTCGGGCGGCGCGCTTCGCCTTCACCGAAACCAAGCTCGGCCTCGTGCCCGCGACGATCTCGCCTTTCGTTGCTGCCAAGATGGGCGAGGCGCGGGCGCGGCGGGTGTTCATGTCGGCGCGGATGTTCGACGCCGAGGAGGCGGTCTCGCTCGGGCTCGTGTCGAAGGCGGTCGAACCCGCTGCGCTCGACGAGGAGGTGGAGGCCGAGGTGGCACCGTATCTCGACTGTGTCGGACAGGCGGTCGGCCAGTCGAAGGCACTCCTGCGGGCGCTGGGGCCGGTGATCGACGAGGCCGTCGTGGAGCGGACGGCTGAAGCGCTGGCGGACACCTGGGAAACCGAGGAGGCGCGATCCGGCATTGGCGCCTTTCTGGAGCGGCGCAGTCGGAGATGATGAACGGCATGCGGACGTCCGTCCGGCAAAAGTGTGAGGTCTGGGAATGACTTGTAGCGCTCGATGATGAGCGCGCAGAGAATGACCATCGGCGAAGGGCGGGGAGGCCCGGAGCCGGCGGACAACGCCAACGGGAGGAGTTTTTGGCGGATCGAGGCAATGTGATCCTGAAGGTCGACGACGTGTCGCTGCGCTTTGGCGGCGTCCGAGCGTTGAGCAACGTGTCGTTCGAGGTGCGAAAGGGCGAACTCTTCTCGCTGATCGGGCCGAACGGCGCCGGCAAGACGTCGATGCTGAACTGCATCTCGGGTCGCTATCGCCCGACGAGCGGCAACATCGCGTGGCAAGGCGGCGATCTTCTGAAACATTCGATCAATGACCGGGCCCATCTCGGCATCGGCCGGACGTTTCAGAACCTTGCCCTGTTCGGGCATATGAGCGTGCTCGACAATATTCTGGTCGGCCGCCACCACCGGCTGAAGAACAACTTTGTCACCGGCATGGCCTACTGGGTCGGCGGGGCGCGGCGCGAAGAGCTCAAGGAGCGGCGCTTCGTCGAGACGATCATCGACTTCCTCGAAATCCAGCATGTGCGCAACGAGCCGGCGGGCATCCTGTCCTACGGCCTGCGCAAGCGGGTGGAACTCGCCCGGGCGATGGCGATCGAGCCCGAACTCATCCTCCTCGACGAGCCGATGGCCGGCATGAACCTGGAAGAAAAGGAGGACATGGCCCGCTTCATCCTCGCCCTGCGCGAGGAGTTCGACATGACGATCATGATGATCGAGCACGACATGGGTGTGGTGATGGACCTGTCCGACCGGGTCGCGGTGCTCGATTTCGGCCGCGTCATCGCTGCCGGAAGTCCTGAAGAGGTGCTGGCCAACGAGCATGTGAAGAAGGCCTATCTCGGGGAGGAGGACGAGATGCTCGACGCGCTCGCTGCCGAGGAAACGGAGGCGATGGCATGACAGGTCGTCGTCTCGAAATCAGCGGCGAGGAGATCGGCTGGCCGGATGCCGCGCCGGAGCTGCAGGAAGCGGCACGGCTGACGACGCTGCCGAAACTCCTTCGCCACAACGCCGAGCGCTTTCCGGGTCTCGTCGCCCAGCGCGAGAAGGAATTCGGCATCTGGGTCAGCTACACATGGGCGGAGGTCGAGGGGCATATCTCGCGCATGGCCGCAGCCTTCGCCGAACTCGGCGTCGGTCCGGGCGACGTCGTCGCGCTGATCGGCGACAACCGGCCGGAATGGGTCTGGGGCGAAGTCGCCGCCCATGCCTGCCGGGCGATGAGCCTCGGCGTTTATCGCGACGCGCTGGAAGAGGAGATCCGCTATCTCGCCGACCATGCCCACCCGAAGGTGATCGTCGCCGAAGACGAGGAGCAGGTCGACAAGCTTCTCAATCTGGGTGACGTCATCCCGAGCGTGAAGGCGATCGTCTACACCGATCCGCGCGGCATGCGGAAATATGACGATCCGCGGCTGATCGCGATCTCGGACCTCGAAGAACGGGGCCGGCGTGCGTTCGAGAAGGATGCCGGCCTCTGGCAGCGCATGGTGGAGGCCACCGACGGCGCCGACGTCGCGATCCTCTGCACCACCTCCGGTACGACCTCGAGCCCCAAGCTCGCCGAATGGACGGGCAACGCCTTCATCGGCCATGCGGCGACCTATCTGAGGGCCGATCCGCGCGGCCAAGACGACGAATATGTTGCCGTCCTCCCGCTCTCTTGGGTCATGGAGCAGATGTATTCGGTGGCGTGGAACTTCCTCGCCCGGATGAAGGTGAACTTCCCCGAGGAAGAGCAGACCATGATGGCCGATCTGCGCGAGATCGGCCCGACCTTCGTGCTCTTGTCGCCCCGCGCCTGGGAAGGGGTCGCGGCCGACATCCGCGCTCGCATCATGGACGCCAAGCCCTGGAAACGCGGCATCTACAATTGGGGCGTCGCCCGCGGCATGGCGGCGATGGAGAAGGGTGGGCGCGACTCCGTCGCCGAATGGGCCCTGTTCCGCCACCTGAGAGACCGGCTGGGCTTTTCCCGGCTGAAATCCGCGGCCACCGGCGGGGCCGCCATGGGACCGGACACGTTCCGCTTCTTCCAGGCGATGGGCCTGCCCCTGAAACAGCTCTACGGCCAGACCGAAGCGCTCGGCGCCCATACGATCCACCAGGCCGGCCATGTCGACTACGAGACGGTCGGTTTTCCGATGCCGGGGGTGACGCTGGCGATCCGCGATCCCGACCCGGAAGGTCTCGGCGAGGTATTGGTGCGCCATCCGCACATGATGAGCGGCTATTATCGCAACGCCGAAGCGTCGAAGGAGAGCTTTTCCGAGGATGGCTGGTTCCAGACCGGCGATGCCGGCTATCTGACCGAGGAGGGCCATCTGGTGGTGATCGACCGGATCAAGGATCTGGCAACGACGTCCCGCGGCGTCCGCTTCTCGCCGCAGTTCATCGAGAACAAGCTGAAATTCTCGACCTATGTCGCCGAGGCCGTGATCCTCGGCAAGGACCGGCCCTATCTCGGCGCGATGATCTGCATCCGCTATCCGATCGTCGCCAAATGGGCCGAGGAGCGGCGGATCTCCTTCACCACCTATTCCGACCTCGCCTCGCGGCCGGAGGTCTATGCGCTGTTGCGCGAGGAGGTGGAGCGGGTCAACGCCACGCTTCCGGCCCAGCAGCGCATCACCAAATTCGTCCTCCTCTACAAGGAACTCGATGCCGACGACGGCGAACTCACCCGCACTAAGAAGGTCCGGCGCGGCGTGATTGCCGAGAAATACGAGGACATCATCGCGCGCATCTATTCCGGCGCGACCCACGTGGACATCGACACGGTCATCCACTTCCAGGACGGCTCGAAGCAGCGGGTGGTCACGACGCTTGCGATCGAGACCCTCGACAACGCACCCGACGCCCCAAAGACGGAGAGCCAGGCGGCATGAACACCTCTCTTCTCATCCAGCTTCTCGTCAACGGCGTCATCGTCGGCATGCTCTACGGCATCGTCGCCATGTGCTTCGTGCTGATCTACAAATCCACGCAGGTGGTGAACTTCGCGCAAGGGGAGTTCGTGGTGCTCGGCGCTTGGGTCTGCCTCGCTCTCGTCGTGAACATGGGCCTGCCCTTCTGGCTGGCCTTCCTGTTCTCGCTAGTCTTCATGATGCTGTTCGGTGTTCTGGTGCAGGTCATTCTCCTGCGCCCGCTGGTCGGCGAACCGGTCATCTCGGTGATCATGGCGACCATCGGCCTGTCGATCTTCATGCAGGCGACGATGAACTGGATCTTCGGCAACAACGCCGTCCGGTTTCCGCAGGTCTTCGATCAGGGCACGGTTTCGATCGCCGGGCTGAACGTCGAGACGGCCTATCTGATGAGCTTCGTCCTGTCGCTCGTCGTCATGGGCCTGTTCTTCTGGTTCTTCCAGTATTCGCGCTGGGGGCTCGCCATGCGGGCCACCGCCTGGAACCAGCAGATCGCCCAGTCGCTGGGCATCTCGGTGGGCCGGGTCTTCGCCATGGCCTGGGCGATCTCGGCCGTCGTCTCCGGCATCGCCGGCGTCGTCATCGGCCTCGTCTCGGCGGTCTCGAACTCGCTCGCCATCATCGGCATCAAGGTGTTTCCGGCGGTCATCGTCGGCGGGCTCGATTCCATCGTCGGCGCGATCATCGGCGGCCTGACCATCGGCATTCTGGAGAACCTCGCCGAATTCGTTGACGGCCAGTACCTCCATGTCGGCAACATGTATTCGGTGGCGCCCTTCTACGTGCTTCTCATCATCCTGATGATCAAACCCTACGGCCTGTTCGGCACGCCCGACATCGAGCGAGTGTAACCCCGTGGCCCACGTTCCCAATCCAAGACCGACCGGTGATTTCCGCTCGACCTACGCCGCCGACCGGACGCTGTTTCGCACCCGCAACGAGACCATGGCGGTTCTGGCTGGCGTCGTTCTGGTGGCGCTCTGCCCGCTGGTCTTCGGCGGCTATGTGCTGTCCCAGCTCATCCTGATCGGCATCTACGGCATCGCCGCGCTGGGGCTGAACGTCCTCACCGGCATGACCGGCCAGATCTCGCTCGGCCATGGCGCTTTCTTCGGCTTCGGGGCCTTCGCTTCGGCCTGGATATCCGGCAACGGCATTCCGGTCCTGATCGCGATCCCGCTCGCCGGGCTGATGACCATGGCCGTCGGCATGATCTTCGGCATTCCCGCCGCGCGGCTGAAGGGGCTGTATCTGGCCATCGCCACGCTCGCCTCGCAATACATCCTGCAGGACTTCTTCGCCCGCGCCGACTGGTTCACCGGCGGCACCTACGGGTCGCTGGCCGAGACCGCGAGCTTCTTCGGCTTCCAGCTGAACAGCGACGCGCGCTATCTCTATCTGGTCCTGTTCTGGGTGGTGGTCGCCTTCGTCGCCGTCGCCAATCTCGCCCGCACGCGGGATGGGCGGGCCCTGGTGGCGGTGCGCGACCATTATCTCTCCGCCGAGATCATGGGCATCAATCTGACGCGCTACCGCATTCTGTCCTTCGGCATCTCGTCCTTCTTCGCCGGCATCGGCGGCGCGCTCTACGGGCATTATCTCGGCTTCGTCTCGGCGGAAGGCTTCACCATCATCCTGTCGATCGAGTTCCTGGCGATGATCATCATCGGCGGGCTCGGCTCGGTCTCGGGATCGCTGCTCGGCGCCGCCTTCATCCTGCTCCTGCCGCAGGCGATGGAGATCTTCGCCAACGGTGTGGCGACCGTCGTCCCGGCGATCGCGCAAGGTACCGCCTACATCAAGCAGATGAGCGTCGGTGCGGCGATCATCCTGTTTCTCGTTCTCGAACCGGAGGGACTCGTCCACCGCTGGCGCATGATGCGTGCGAGCTGGAAGCTGTTTCCGTTCTCGCACTGAGCTTTCGCCGTTTCGCCGGGGAGAGGCGGAACGGCCCGACGGATCGGGGCGGTCTTCGCGGCACCGCCACCCTTTCCGAACCGCCTGAAGACCGCGACAGGGAGGAATCGACAATGCCAAGGCTCGACAGACTGACACTCAACGCCGCACTCGCGGCGACGACCATCATCGCCGGCGCCCCGGCGCTGGCCCAGGACGACAGCGTCCTCGTCGGCCATCTCGCCGACTATACGGGCGCCACGTCCTTCGTCGGCAAGCAGTACGGCCCCGGCGTCGCCGACGCCTTCAAGCAGATCAACGCCGATGGCGGCATCGACGGCACGATGGTCGAGCTCGACACCGTCGACTACGCCTACAAGGTTCCCGAGGCGATCGCCCAGTTCAAGAAATGGGTCGGCAACGACATGGTCGCCCTGCAGGGCTGGGGAACGGCCGACACGGAAGCGCTGATCTCCTTCGTCGCGCGCGAGGAGATCCCGACGATCTCCGGCTCATACTCGGCGCATCTGACCGACCCGCAGGGCAAGAACCCGAACACCAAGGCCCCGGCGCCCTACAATTTCTTCTATGGCCCGTCCTATTCCGACGCTTGCCGCGCGCTGGTGCAGTGGGCTTCCGAGGACGCCAAGGAGAAGGGTGTCGAGAATCCGACCTTCGTCCACACCGGCGACAACCACCCCTATCCGAATGCGCCGAAGGAGGCTTGCGCCTCCTACGCCGAGGAGCTGGGCTTCACCGTCGCCCAGCCGGTCGTCGTGCCGCTCGCGCCGGGCGACTTCAAGGCCCAGTGCCTGACGATCAAGGATTCCGGTGCCCAATACGTCTATATGGGCAATCTCGGCGGTTCGGTCGTCTCGATGATCAAGAGCTGCAACACGGTCGGCGTCGAGGCCACCTATATGGGCAATCCCTGGGCCGGTGACTATCAGACCGTGGAAGCCGCCGAGGCGCAGAACCTGATCTTCCCCTCCTCGACACCCTTCTACGGCGCCGAGGTTCCGGGCATGGAACTGGTCAGGACCATCCTCGAGAATGGCGGCGGCCAGGTCGGCGAGCGGCCGACCCATCACTACATCCGCGGCGTCTGCTCGGCCTATTACATGAAGGAAGCCATGGAATGGGCCAAGGCCAATGGCGGCATCACCGGCAAGAACATCCGTGACGGCATGTACCAGAAGTCCGACTGGGTGCCGGAAGGACTCGAAGGCGTCTGCTCGCCCTCGACCTGGACGCCGGAGGACCATCGCGGCCTTCTGAAGGTGACGATCAATTCCGGCTCCTTCACCGACGGCAAGGCGGTGATCGAGGAAATCGCCGAGATCGACGTGCCGCGCCGCGACGAGTGGCTGGGCCAGTAGGCGTCGGCACGAACGATACCGCCGGCCGGCTCTCTCCATCAGCCGGCCGGCGACCGCGCCTTCAAGCGAAGAGTCGGGATGCGATGACCCTCACTGCCGAAACTGCAAGACCGGCCGGAAAGGCCGCGCGCGACAACCAGCCGCTGCTGGAACTCAACAATGTCGAGGTGGTCTTCAACGACGTGATCCTCGTGCTGCGCGGCATGTCGCTGGTGGCCCGGCGCGGGGAGATCACCGCGCTTCTGGGTGCCAATGGCGCCGGCAAGTCCACCACCTTGAAGGCGATCGCTGGCCTCCTGAAGACCGAGGACGGCGAGATCACCCGCGGCACGGTGACCTATGACGGCGCTGACGTCACCCGAACCCCCGCCGACAGGAAGGTGCGCGACGGGATATTCCTCGTCATGGAAGGCCGCGGCATCGTCCAGGACATGACCATCCGCGACAATCTGCGGCTCGGCGCCTTCTCGCGGCCGGACGCCGATATCGAGGCGGAAATCGCCGAGGTCTACCGCTTCTTTCCGCGGCTGAAGGAGCGCAAGGGGCTTGCCGGCTATCTGTCCGGCGGCGAGCAGCAAATGCTCGCCATCGGCCGCGCGATGATGGCGAAACCCCGAATGATCATGATGGACGAGCCCTCGATGGGCCTGTCCCCGCTTCTGGTGAAGGAAGTCTTCGGCATCATCCGCCGGCTGAATCAGGAACTCGGGATCACCATCCTGCTCGTCGAGCAGAATGCCAATATGGCGCTCAAGGTCGCCGACTACGGCTACATCATCGAAAGCGGCAAGATCGTTCTCGACGGCACCGGTGCCGAACTGGTCGAGAACGAGGACGTCAAGGAATTCTACCTGGGCGGCGGCGAGCGCCGTTCGTTTCGCAACGTCAAGAGCTTCCGCCGTCGCAAGCGCTGGCTCTAGCGGAGGACACCCCATGTCCGATTTCTTCGATACGCTCGAAACTCGCTCGCCCGAGGACCGGGAGGCGAACCTCTTCGAACGTCTGCGCCGGCAACTCGCCCACGCCGCAGAAAACGCCCCCTATTACCGGCGTGCCCTGGCCGGTCTCGACGCGGAGACGATCCGTGATCGTGCGAGCCTCGCGACGCTGCCCCTCCTGCGCAAGTCGGACCTGCCGGCGCTGCAGGCGGACGACCCGCCGCTGGGTGGTCTCGCCACGCGAGAGCCGGGCGGGTTTCGCCGCCTGTTCCTGTCGCCGGGGCCGATCGTCGAACCGGAGGGCGAGGTGGAGCACTGGCGCATGGGCCGGGCACTTCACGCGGCGGGCGTCGGCGCGGGCGATCGCGTGCTCAACGCCTTCGCCTATCATCTGACGCCGGCCGGCATCATGTTCGACCACGCCTGCACGGCGGCCGACGCGGCGGTCTTCCCCGGCGGCGTGGGCAACACCGACCAGCAGGTGGAGGCGATCGAACGGCTTCGCCTGACCGCCTATGTCGGCACGCCGGACTTCCTGAAGACCATCCTAGAACGCGGCGACGCCAAGGGCGCCGACGTCTCCTCCCTCACCAAGGCGCTGGTGACCGGCGGTCCGTTGTTCCCCAATCTGCGGGATTGGTATTCCGGCCGGGGAATCGCGATCCGGCAGTGCTACGCCACTGCCGAGCTCGGCCTGATCGCTTATGAGACGGGCGGCCTGGCCGACGGCATGGTGACGGACGAGGACGCCCTCGTCGAGATCGTGCGCCCCGGCACCGGCAATCCGGTCGAGCCGGGCGAAGTCGGCGAGGTGGTCGTCACCACCTTCAACCCGCTCTATCCGCTGATCCGCTTCGCCACCGGCGACATGTCCGCCTTCATGGCCGGGCCTTCGCCCTGCGGGCGAACGGCGCCCCGGCTGAAGGGCTGGATGGGCCGTGCCGACCAGACCACCAAGGTGCGCGGCATGTTCGTGCATCCCGCCCAGGTGGCGCGGATCGTCAAACTCCACGCCGGCCTCGGCCGGGCCCGCCTTGTGGTGACGGAAGAGGGCGGCCACGACCAGCTCGCCCTGCAGGTGGAGTGCGAAGGCGAGCCCGAGGGCCTCGCCCAAACGCTGGCGGAGGCGCTGCGCGCCGAGTGCCGTGTCAGGGGCGAAGTGGTCTTCGTCGCGCCGGGAAGCCTGCCCAATGACGGCAAGGTGGTGGACGATCAGAGAAAGCTCGACGGCTAGGCGGAGCCGTCTGTCGCGCGGGCCTCCGGCCGAAGAACGGAAATGGTGGCGCGACCTTCGCCGGTATGGCCTCAGGCGGTGGCCGGTGCCGAAGAATTGCGCGGCAATGCGCATGGCTTTATGCGAAAAAACAAAGGGTTAGAGCGTCTGGCCGACCGGAGAGGTCGCGTGGCGGGCGCCACAGGGAGGACGAGGATCATGGATTTCGCGATGTCGGAGGAGCAGGCGCAGATCTTCACGATGGCGCGCGAGTTCGCCGTCGAGAAGATGGCGCCCCACGCGGCTCGCTGGGAGGAGGAGCGGGCACTTCCCCGCGACCTGTTGGAGGAACTCGCCGAACTCTGCATGGCGGCGATCTATGTGCGCGAACCCTATGGCACCGGTCTCGACCGGCTCGACGCCGTCCTGGTCTTCGAGGCCCTGTCCTATGGCGATCCGGCGGTTTCGGCCTTCCTGTCGATCCACAACATGGTCGCCTGGATGATCGATTCCTTCGGCTCGGAGGAGCAGCGCGAGAAATGGCTGCCGAAGCTGGCGAAGATGGACATCGTCGCCAGCTACTGCCTGACCGAGCCCGGCTCGGGCTCAGATGCAGCGGCGCTTCGAACCAGCGCCCGCCCGGACGGCAATGGCTATGTGCTGAACGGCACCAAGAGCTTCATTTCCGGGGCCGGCTTTTCCGATCTCTATCTCGTCATGGCCCGTACCGGTGGCGAGGGAGCGAAGGGCGTCTCGGCCATCCTGGTCGAAGACGGCGCAGAGGGGCTTTCCTTCGGCGCGCCGGAAAAGAAGATGGGCTGGATCGCCCAGCCGACGGCCGAAGTTCGTTTCGAGGATTGCCGGGTTCCGGGCGATGCGCTTCTGGGCGAAGCGGGGCGAGGCTTTTCCTACGCCATGATGGGGCTCGACGGCGGCCGGCTGAACATCGCCGCCTGCGCGCTTGGTGCGGCCCAGGCGGCGCTCGACAAGTCGGTGGACTACATGCGTCAGCGCAAGGCCTTCGGCAAATCGCTCACCGAGTTCCAGGGGCTGCAGTTTCGCCTCGCCGACATGGAGACCGAGCTGCAGGCCGCCCGCATCTTCCTGCGCCAGGCGGCTTGGAAGCTCGACCGCAAGGAACCCGACGCGACCAAGTTCTGCGCCATGGCCAAGCGCTTCGTCACCGATGTCAGCTTCGAGGTCGCGAACATGGCGCTACAGCTTCACGGTGGATACGGCTATCTTGCCGATTACGGCATCGAGAAGATCGTCCGAGACCTGCGCGTCCACCAGATTCTCGAGGGAACGAACGAGATCATGCGGATGATCACCGCCCGGGCGCTTCTGGCAGAGGCGTGAGGGCGGCAGCGCTCCGTCGCAGCAACGCCGCCGGGATTCATCCGCACCGGCCCGTGAAAAAGGGCCGCGACCGGCGGCCGCGACCCTTTTCATGCTCGTGGAGAAGGCTGGATCAGCCCGCGAGCCGGGAAGCGAAGAGCGCGAGCGCCTTCTGATAGACGCCGGCGCGGTTCCAGTCGCGGAGCACCGAGAAGTTCGGCTGACCCTGCTGGTAGCCGGCGCCCGGACGCCAGCCGTGCTGACGCAGGAAATTCGCCGTGGAGGCCAGGACGTCGGCCTTGGAGTTGATCAGGTCGCGGCGGCCATTGCCGTCGCCGTCGACCGCGAAGCGCAGATAGTTCTTGGCGAGGAACTGGGTCTGGCCGATCTCGCCGGCCCAGGCGCCGCGCATCTGGTTCGGGCTCATGTCGCCGCGATCGACGATCGCCAGCGCCGCGAGCAGCTCTTCGGTGAAGAAGGCCGAACGGCGGCAGTCATAGGCGAGAGTCGCCAGAGAATTGAAGACGCTCATATTGCCGGAGTTGCGGCCGAAACCGGTTTCCATGCCCCAGATCGCGACAAGCACTTCCTTCTGGACGCCGTAGCGCCGCTCGATCGCGTTCAGGAGGCCGGCGTTCTGCTGCATGATCCGCTTGCCCTTCGAGACGAAGGAGGCAGGCGCCCGGCGCTGCATGAAGGCCTCGAGCGAGAGGTTCATGGAATGCTGGTTGCGGTCGAGGCTGATGACCTTGCGCGAGTACTGGGTCGGCATCAGCGCCCGCTGGACGGTGCGCTGGGAGATGCCGGCGCGCACGGCTTCCTGCGCCATCTGCTGCTTCCACTGATTGAAGCCGGCAGCGCTGTTGCCGCACTGGGCGGCATTGGCCGGAAGAGCGGCGGTACCAAGGAACAGGGCGGTGAAGGCGCCGAGCGCGGCCCGGGTGAGTTTGCGTCGATGCATCGAATTTCCCCTCGTTTTGAAATGGCGGAGCGGCGGTTCGCCGAAACGGCGATTCGTCAGGCTTTATGGACCGAATGCATTTCGCGTTTTATTAACGAAAGCGGCTCTAGTCGGGCGGCCCGTTGCAGATATGTGACTTTCGCCGATTTATCGGCGTTTCCCTTCGGAAGCTGCGCTCGTCTCCGTACGTGTGATCGCCCCTTTCCCGCAAGGTCGGGGATGCTCGAACTCCCGAATGATCTGCGTGAACTCTTGGTCATCTCTTCGTGATACAAGCGGCGCGCTCGCCTGCTCCTTTGTGCCCAAGACGTCCCCGTGTTCTATCTTCTTCTGAAATTCCTGCATGTCGTCGGCGCGACCGTAATCCTGGGCACGGGGACGGGGATCGCCTTCTTCATGCTGGCCGCGCATCTTTCCCGCGACGTAGCCTTCATCGCGCGCACCGCGTCCGTCGTGGTGCGGGCCGATTTTCTGTTCACGGCGACGGCGGTCGCGCTTCAGCCGGTGACGGGTCTGCTTCTCGCCTGGGAGACCGGAGCTTCGCTCACCGAAGGTTGGCTCGGCCTCGCGCTGGTTCTTTATGCCGTCGCCGGCGCTTTCTGGCTGCCCGTCGTGTTCATCCAGATGCGCATGCGCGATCTGGCAACGGCCGCTGCGTCCTCTGAGGCGATGGTGCTGCCCGCCGCCTATCACCGGCTGTTCCGGATCTGGTTCGTCTTCGGCTTCCCTGGCTTCGGCTCGGTTCTGGCCATCCTCTGGCTGATGATTTCGAGGCCCAGCCTGTGACCCGAGCAGCGTCGGCATCACCCACGATCCTGATCCTGGGCGCGTCCGGCCTGATTGGGGAGTCGGTGGCCGTCTGGCTGAAGGAGCGGGGACATCGTGTCGTCCCGGTCGCCCGGCGTTTCACCGCGGCCCAGCGGGCCCGATTTGGCGAGGCGGCGACCGAGGCTCCTGTCGTGGACCTGTCCGAGGACGCGCTGTGCCGGCTTTTGGGAGACTCGGGCGCCGATATCGTCGTCAACGCGATCGGCGTGCTGCAGGACGGGCCGGGTGGCGGCAATAAGGACGTTCATGCGCGCTTCGTCGACCGGTTGCTGGCGGCGATCAGGCAGCTCGATCGCCCCGCGCTGCTCGTGCAGATCTCCATGCCGGGCAGTCCGGAAGACGATCGCACCGCCTTCAGCCGGACCAAGCGTCAGGCGGAGCGCGCGATCACCGGCTCCGCCCTGCCTCACGTCATCCTCAGGCCGGGCTTCGTGCTCGCCCCGGCTGCCTTCGGCGGCAGCGCCCTCCTGCGCGCCGCGGCGATGCTGCCGATCCGTTTTCCCGAGGAATTGGAAGACCGGCCCTTCCGCGTCGCCGACGTGTTCGACATCGCACGCACCATCGACGTCCTCGCGAAGGACTGGCAGGCGGGACGGCGCGAGCGGGCCGAAAGCTGGGACATCATGGAGTCTGGTGAGACATGTGTCGGCGAGATGATTGATCATCTCGCCGCGCGCCACGGCGGGCCTTCGGGCCGGTTGCGCCTGCCCGCGTTCCTGCTTTCGCTCGGCAGCAGGGCGGGCGACTTCGCGGGGCTTCTCGGCTGGCGCCCGCCCATCCGTTCGACGGCGCTTGCGGAGATGCGTCGCGGCGTCACCGGAGACCCTCGCCCATGGGCCGCGGCGACGGGGATCGATCCGGCCTCCTCGCGCGATCTCGTCAGGGGCCTCTCCGTGAGCGTTCAGGAGCGCTGGTTTGCCCGGCTCTTCCTGCTCAAGGGTCTCATCTTTCCGGTGCTTGCGGTCTTCTGGATCGTATCCGGCTTGATCGCACTCAACGCTTTCGATGCCGCGCGGCAGATCCTGATCGACAGCGGCTTTGCGAAGCCGCTCGCGACCTTCGTCACCCTGGCGTCGAGCCTGATGGACATTGCTGTGGGGGTTCTCGTGGCGTTTCGACGCAGTGCCTTCTGGGGCCTTTGGGCCGGGATCGCGGTTTCGCTGTTCTATATGGGAATGGCGGCGATCCTGACGCCCGCCATGTGGCTCGAACCTCTGGGGGCGTTGGTCAAGACCGGGCCGGCGATCGTCTTGATGCTGGTCGCCTTGGCGATTCTGGATGAACGATGAGCGGCAACCCGAGAGCCTGGCCGGACGACGGCATCATTCTTTACGATGGAATCTGCATTCTTTGCTCTTCGGGAATGCGGTTCGTGGCGCGCCGGGACGCGGCGGGACTCTTCCGCTTCGCGCCTATTCAGTCGGCTTACGGGGGGAGGATGGCGGAGGCGCTTGGCATCGATCCGGCCTCGCCGGAAACCTTCGCCGTGATCATCGACGGCAACACATATTTTCAGTCCGACGCGACGATCGCCGTCCTGGCGCGCCTGCCGCGCTGGCGCTGGGCAGCGGCCCTTGGATGGGTTCCCCGCCCGCTCCGGGACCGGGTCTACCAATGGGTGGCGCGAAACCGGTATCGCCTATTCGGGAAGAAGCAGTCCTGCGATCTGCCGCCCCCGAACCTCGCAGAGCGCATCCTCACCGAGATCTGACCTTCGACCCGGCCGATCTCAGCGGCCGATGGCGCCGCCGATCACCCCGCCGATCAGACCGCCCATGAAGGCCGCTCCGGCCGCGTCGCCCGATCCGCTGCGTCGCTTCTTCACCCGGCCGATGACGCGCGGCTTGGAATGGCGCTTCTTCGTGTAGGAGCGGGTCTTCTTGCGGGTCGTGACCTTCGGAGCGGGTGGCACATAGGCGGCCAGCGCCGCCTGGGTCTGCTGGACGAGAAGATCGTATTGCGGCTGGTTCATGTAGCCGCTGACATGGACACCCCGCGCGCTCTGCCATGCGATGATGGCGTTGCGCGTGTTCGGGCCGAAGATGCCGTCCGGTGTCCCGGAATTGAAGCCGGCGAGATTGAGACGCAGCTGGAGTTCCTTGCGCTTCTGCCGGTCCAGCCCGAGTACGCTTTCCGTGCCGGCGCCCGAGGGCAGGGTGCGGAGCGCCGTATCGACCTTTGGCGTCGCCGGGTTGGCGGCCGCCACGGGATCCTGCCTGGAAACCTGCGCGCCGGTGCTCGGGTCGAGACTGGCGACGACGGCCGCCTGTCCCGCCCCGCGCAGCCGCTCGATATGCTTGCGGGCATTGACGACGTAGAGCCCGTTCGGGAAGGTCTCGACATAGGCCTCGTAATCGGCCCGCAGCCCGGATTCGCGGGCGATGTTGTAGAGGGCCGTCTCCCGCGCGAGGCTGTCGGCATCGTCCGACCCGCCGCTGGTCGCCGCTGCGGCGAGGCCAAGCTCGGGCGCGGCGGGAACGACGCGTGCGGGGCTCGTCGAAACGCTGACGGCGGGCTCCAGACTCGCCAAGCGGTTTTCGGCGTCGGGCTGGCTTTGCGGATTGAGATAGACCTCGCCGGTCAGCGACGCGCTGATCCAGGGGCGCTGCTTGTTCTTTGTTGCTTCGAGAACCTGTCCGGTCACGCGGGACATGACGACCTGGATATCGGTGTCGGGTGCGTCGACCTGGTCGAGAAAGGCCTGGGTGAAGGGCGAATGGTTCGTGCCCTCGCCGTCATAGGCGACCTCGTCCGGGCTCGTCGCGAAGATGATCGCCGTGCCTTCGCTGCCGTCACCGCCAATCTCGATCTTGGCGAGACCGTCGCTCACCTGGGCCGAGCGCGTGCCTCCGCCCATGGAGCGGGCGAGCGAGCGCGAAAGGGGATTGTCGCGGCAGGCATCGAGCACCACGAGCCGGACGCCGACATCGTAACGCATCTGCCGGGTGACGAAATCCATCGGCACGGCGTTGAAGTCGAGATCGGACGGGTCCTCGAACATTGCGTCGACGGGAACGAGATAGTTCCGCCCGTTCACCTGCATGCCGTGACCCGCATAGAAGAACAGGCCGAGATCGGCGTCGCGCACCGAGCGGGCGAACTCCTGAACCTTCGCGTCCATGCCGATCTTGTCGAGATCGTAGCCCTCGATCACCGTGAAGCCGAGCCTCTGCAGCTTGTCGGCCACGGCCCGCGCGTCACGGGAGGGATTGTCGAGCCGGATCGTGTGTTCGTAGGCGCTGTTGCCGACGACGAGCGCGACGCGCTTTTCCGGCGGGGGAGCGGCAATCGCCAAGGTTGTGGTGAAGAGCGAAAGCCCCATGATGGCCAGGCCCACGACAAGCCCGATAGCCGTCCGCACGATCATCGCCTCGATCCTCTCAATAGGCGGTCGACCTCACGAGAGGGCCGCAATCCGGGACGAAGGCTACTGAAAGTCATGGATTGACGCAATCAATAATTGAGTCACATTTCAAATATCGCTTATTACGAGTTGATGGTCGAGGTGATATCGAAGCGGCGTGAAACTACTCCTGGTAGATCATCTTGCGGGTCATGCCGCCATCCACAACTAGGGTCTGGCCGGTGATGAAGCCGGCCTTCTCGCCGTCCAGCAGAAAAGCCGCCGCCTGGCCGATATCGGCCGGTAGGCCGACGCGCCCGACGAGATGCTGGGCATGATCCTCCGGTCGCAATTCCTCGCCGGAAACGTTGATCCAGCCGGGCGCGATGGCGTTGACGCGGACCTCCGGCGACAGGCTGACGGCCAGTGAATGGGCGAGCGCGAAGAGGCCACCCTTGGTCGCGGAATAGGACTCGGTGTTCGCCTCGGACATGAAGGCCCGGGTCGAGGAGATCAGCAGCATCGCACCGCGACTCGCGCGCAAGGCCTTCTCGCCATGCTTGGCGAAGAGGAAGCTCTGGGTGAGGTTGACGTCCATCACCCGCTGCCAGTCTTCAAGGTCGAGTGAGCCCACCGGCACGCGCTTCATGATGCCGGCATTGCAGACGATGCCGTCGATTCCGCCGAAGCGTTCGAGGGCGAGCGAAACCACCCGTTCCACTGTCTCCTCTTGGGAAACGTCACCGGTGAGCGTGACGAGGCGGTCGGTGCGACCCGACAGGCGCTCCAGTCCGACTTCGTCGGTGTCGACGCCGAGCACTTTCGCGCCTTCGGCAATGAGCTGCGTGGCAATGGCATGGCCGATACCCGACGCCGCGCCGGTCACGATATGGGTCTGATTGTCGAGGCTCATGACGATCTCCCGGTTCTTGAAAAAAGGAAGGCCGGCGACCCCTTCGAGATCGCCGGCCCGCATGTCTGGTTATGGGCTGTCTTCGAGCGCTCAGTTGGCGCTGGAGGTCTGCACCGGCTTCACCAGCGGGGTGATCCGGCGAACTGTCACGCGTCGGTTCTCGGCGTTCTGCTCCTGCGTGTCGACCTTCAGATAGGCTTCGCCATAGCCCTGGGTGACGAGGTTCTCCGGCGGAACGTCGAAATACTCGGTCAGCGCCGCCGCGACAGCCTCGGCGCGCTCGTCGGAGAGAGCGAGATTGGCAAGGTCGCTGCCCACCGCATCGGTGTGGCCTTCGATCAGGAAGGTCTCGGCCGGGTTCTTGTCGATAACCTCGTTGATCGCATCGGCGAGGGCCTGAAGGTTGTCGACCTGATCCTGTTCGATCGTGGCGGATCCGAAACCGAAATTGATGGTGTTTAGATCGATGCGGCGCACCTTGTCGCGGATGCGTTCGGAACGACGGACCTCGTCAACCGAATAGATCCGCTCGACCGTCTCGACGGGCGGCGCGACGATCGTGCGGTAGTACAGATCCTCGTCGGGTTCGGAGACATCGACGATATACTCGTCGCGCGGGATCTCGACACGCAGCGGCGGCAGGTCGCGGGCCGGATCGAGATCGTAGGTCGGACGCTCGCTCCGCGCCGCATACGGATCGTAGAACAGCACGATCTCCCGTCCGTCCGGCATTATACGCGAACGCTGGATGATGTCGCCGTAACGGTTCGAGATCGTCACCACCTGGACACCGTTCGGCCGAACGACCGTCTGGCGGGTGCGCCCGCGCGGCAGCCGTTCGTAATATTCATCATCCGCATTCTGGACGAGGCGCCCCTCGTCGTCACCGCGGATGAAATAACCGGCCGCACCGCCAGCGACGGCACCGGCGATACCAGCCCCGACGATCGAAAGAATGTCGCGGTCACCGACCCGGTCGACGATCTCGACACCCGGCGGAAGCTCGGTCGCACCGTCTCTGCGGTCCTCCTCTCCACGGGCCTCGCGGTCACCACGGCGACCGCCTCGCTCGCCGTCTCCCCGGTCGCGGCGCGGGCGCTCGAAACGCTCGCCCTGTTCGGCGGTGACGGACGGAACGGCGACGGGTTCCTCGAGCCGCTGCACACGGGCGTCGCTGGCGCTGACATCATCCGGCGCGACCGCCTCGTTCTGGGTTTCGGCAGGCACCGGTTCCGGCGATTCGCCCGGCCGGTCGGATGTCTCGCCGCTGTCGGCCGAAGCATCGGGCTGCATCCCGAACGGGGCATCGGCCGTCGGATCAGGGGCATCGGCCGCGGCGTCGGCCGGCGCCGGCTCGGCGTCGTCAGGCTGCTGATCCATCGCGTCAGGCGCCTGATCGGCCGATTGCTCACCGTCATCGGTCGGCGCTGTGGCCTCCGCGTCGGGTGCCGGCTGCGGCACGGGGGCATCTTCCGCCCCGGGATTGGGCGTCGGGACCGGCTCGTTGGCCGGTCGCTCGCTCGGCGCCGGCGCATTGTCGGGCTCGGCATCCGCAGGCTCGCCCGTCGCCTCGGAAGGCACGCCAAACGGCATCTCGGCCGGCGGCGCCTCGCTGTCTTCGGCCGGCACGTCCGGCGTGTCCGCAGGGCTGGGTGCCTCTTCGACCGCGGGTGAATCGGGGGCAGGTGCGTCCGCTGCGGGCTGGTCGGCCGGAGCCTGATCGCTCGCTTCGGCCGCCGGCGGAGTCTCTGCGGCCGGGGCGTCTGAAGCATCCGGCTGCGCCTGCGGTTCCGGTGCCGGTTCGGGCTGCGGCTCGGGTTCCGGGGCAGGCTCGGCCTGCTGTGGCTCGGCCTCGGGGGCCCGTTCAGGTGTGGGGGCGGGCTCAGGTTCGGGAGCCTGTTCCGGCGCAGGAGCGGGCTCCGGCGCAGGTTCGGGTGCTGCCTCCTGCTGCACCGGCTCTGGAGCCGGCTCGGGTGCAGGTTCCGGGGCGGGGGATGCCTCCGGTTCGGCTTGCGGCTCCGGTGCCGGTTCGGCCGGTGCGGCGTCGACGGGCGGCAGCTCCTCGTCCTGCTGGGCAAGCCGCAGCGTCGCCGCTGCCGAATTCGGATTGTCCCGGCCAGCGTCCTGGGGAGCGCCCTGTTGCAGGGAAGAGCGAAGCGGCACACCGTCGAGCGGCGCGGCGAGAGGGCCGGACAGCGCGGTCGAGGTGGCGAGTGCGGCAACGCCGAGAAGGCGGCCGGTGCGTCTGATACTGGGCATGAATCGATGACCCCTGGGTTCCGTCCCTTGCAATATCCCCGCTCGTTCTGGGATGACCGGATCGCGGCCGGCGCGAATACGCGCCAAGGCCGCGTCGCGGCGCTTTATTGCCGAGCGGGCTTTCAGAAACGAGGCAGGCGTGGGGTCCGTTCCCGCCACTCCTCGCGCTCAGGCGGGAGCTGTGACGATCCCGGGCGGCTGCCAGTCGTAGAGCCAGGCGAGATCTGAGCGGAGCGCGGCTTTGGGCCGCAGGGCGAGTACCGTGTCGCGCCCGAGGGAGAAGGGCAGCGGCAGATGGTAGACGAATCGGTGAAACGCCACGCGATTGCGCACCTTGTCGATCCGCGGCCGGCGGATGGCCTCGTAGGCGCGCGCGGCCGCGGTGATATCGGCATTTTCGGCGATAGCCGCCGCCAGCACCGCGGCATCCTCGATCGCCATGCCTGCGCCTTGCGCGGCATAGGGCGCCATGGCGTGGGCGGCATCGCCGATCAGGACGATGCGGTCGCCGCCGATGACGAAAGGGCGCGAGGCCGGGGCGCCGGCCAGCGGCCAGGGTGTCGGCGGCGCTGCGCGTTCGATCAGCCCGGTGAGCCGGGAGTCCCAGGACCGGAACTGCTGCGGCACCGTCTCGCCCGAGGCCGGATCCGTCTCCTGGCCGGGTGCGATCATCACCAGATTGACGGCGCGGCCCGCCCGGATGGGATAGGCGACAGCGTGGTGCCGTGCGCCGAGCCAGGCGACGACGTTGGCAGGCCGAAACTCCGGCGGCAGATCGGCGCTTTCGATCGTTGTACGCCATGCGGTCGTCCCGGTCGGAACGGCCGGAGCGAGGCGGGCCTGCTTCGCAAGGGGTGAGCGTACCCCGTCGGCGCCGATCAGGAGATCGACCACGTCGTGTTCACGCGCGCCATTCGTCTCGACCTCGATCGTGGCGGCGGAAAAATCCGTCGACACGCGGCCGAGCTCCGCTCCGAGCTGTAGCGTTATGGCCGGCGTGCCACGAACCGCGGCGAGCAGCACCGCCTGCAGATCGGCCCGGTGGATGGAGAGGTAGGGGGTGTCGTCTTCGGCATGAACCGGGACCGAGGCGATCCGCCTGCCGCCGGACCGGCGCAGATCGACGCTCGTCGCCTCGACGGCTACCTCGCGCAGTGCCGGCAGAAGGTCGAGCTGGTCGAGGACCCGGAGCGCGTTGGGCGAGAGCTGCAGGCCGGCACCCACTTCCTCGAGCGCGGCCGCGCGCTCGAAAACCGTGGCGTTGAGGCCATGGCGCGCGAGCAGCAGAGCCATCGTCAGCCCCGCGATCCCCGCCCCGGCGATGGCGATCCGCGGCGGAGGCGTGCGGAATCTGCCGGCGGCTCCCGCCGCGGCGCCCTGCTTACCCTCTCGGATGGTCATGTGCGTCCTGCGAATTCGCTCAGGCCGCTTCTTCCTCGAAGACGCAGCCGGGAGGGTTGGTCTCGCCGGCCTTCAGCGACTTGTTCCAGCGATAGAGTGTCGAGCAGTAGCTGCAGACGATTTCCGGCTCGTCGCCCATGTCCAGAAACACGTGAGGATGGTCATGGGGCGGATTGGCGCCACAGCACATGAATTCCTTGACGCCGATCTCGATGACGGCATGCCCGGCGTCGTTCGAAAAATGCGGGATCGGATGTCCGGCCATGGGTTCTGAAAACCTTCGCTGTATTCTGAAGATGCGGGCGGACC
Organism: Jiella marina; assembly: GCF_024359545.1. Taxonomy (GTDB): domain Bacteria; phylum Pseudomonadota; class Alphaproteobacteria; order Rhizobiales; family Rhizobiaceae; genus Jiella. The sequence continues at coordinate 195,072 of NZ_JAKQZG010000002.1, read as the reverse complement.
ATAGTGTCGGCTTTCGCAAAAGAACAGGGGTTTCCCGCGGCAAGGGGCGCCCTATCGACATGCATGGACGATGTCAGGACAAAAGGGGCTCCGATGGCGACCGATCGATTTTCCCATGAGGGGCTGAGCTTCGCCTATCTCGACGAGGGCAACGCTGAGGCGCCGGTGGTGCTCCTCGTCCATGGTTTTGCCTCCTCCATGCGGGTGAACTGGATCGAGCCGGGCTGGGTGGTGACGCTGACCGAGGCGGGGTTTCGTGTGGTCGCCTTCGACCATCGCGGCCATGGGGAAAGCGACAAGCCGAAGGAGCCCGCCGCCTACACGCCGCAGAAGATGGTGGGTGACGCCTTCGCGCTGCTCGACCACCTTGGCATCGAGCGTGCAAATTTCTTCGGCTATTCCATGGGCGCCCGGGTGTCGGCCTTCGCGGCCCTGGCGAGTCCTACCCGCGTCGAGCGGCTGATCCTCGGCGGTCTCGGGATCGGTCTGGTGGAGGGTGTCGGCGACTGGGATCCGATCGCTGATGCGCTGCGCGCGCCCTCGCTCGACGACGTGACGCATCCGCGCGGACGCATGTTCCGGGCCTTTGCCGACAAGACGAAGAGCGACCGCCTTGCGCTCGCCGCCTGCATCGAGACCTCGCGCGCCGAATTGTCCCGCGAGGAAGTCGGCCGGATCGCCCAACCGGTGCTGATCGGCGTCGGCACCAAGGACGATGTCGCCGGGGCGCCGGGGCCGCTTGTGGAGCTGATGCCGAACGCCGAATTGCTGGCGATCGAAGGGCGGGATCACATGCTCGCCGTCGGCGACAAGGCGTTCAAGGCGCGGGCCGTGGCCTTTCTGGATGCGCCCGTTTGAGATCGGCTCACCGAAACGTCAAGCAAAACTCGGCAGCGAAGGCGGTGCTCCGGCCCTCGACTCCCTTTCCCTCAAAACGTCGATCCCTTACATCTTGACCTCGAGCGGGTCCGGAAGGGCCTCGGAAACCCAGCCATGGGAGAGCACCATGAGCGTCGTGAAGTCCAAGGGCCTCCAGAGTGCCAGCCAGGAGCGGCTCCAGGCCGTCGACCCGATCTGGGCGCAGATCCGCGAGGAGGCCGAGGCCGTCGCCAGCGCCGAGCCGGTGATCGCAAGCTTCATCCATGCGACCATCCTCAACCAGCGAAGCTTCGAGGCGGCACTGGTGCATCGCGTGTCGCAGCGGCTCGATCACCCCGACGTGCCGGCGATCCAGATCGTCCAGGCCTTCGAGGCGATGATCGCCAATGACAGCGTCTTTTCCGAAACGCTGCGGATCGACATTCAGGCCGTCTACGACCGCGATCCGGCCTGCGAGCGCTATCTGGAACCGCTCCTCTACTTCAAGGGCTTTCACGCGATCCAGACCCACCGGCTCGCTCACTGGCTCTGGCAGAACGGGCGCCGCGACTTCGCGCTCTACCTCCAGGCGCGCTCCTCGGCGGTCTTCCAGACCGACATCCATCCGGCCGCGCGCATGGGACGAGGCATCTTCCTCGACCACGCGACCGGGCTAGTCGTGGGCTTTACCGCGGTGATCGGCGACAATGTCTCGATCCTTCAGGACGTGACGCTCGGCGGCACAGGCAAGGAGTTCGGCGATCGGCATCCCAAGATCGGCTCGGGCGTCCTGATCGGCGCGGGCGCCAAGGTGCTCGGCAACATCAAGGTCGGCAATTGCTCCAAGATCGCGGCCGGCTCGGTCGTTCTGAAGGAGATCCCGCCGAACTCGACGGTTGCCGGCGTGCCGGCCAAGGTGATCGGTACCACGAGCTGCGATCAGCCCGCCCGGGAAATGGACCAGAGCTTCGGTCGCGAAGACTGAGGCTCGGTCTTTAGTCTTTGAAGGGATTGAAATTCGGCCGCGCCACCTAGCTAACCATCTCCCCAATCCAGCGAGGAGAAGCCCGTGAGCCCCGCCGAAATACGCAAGCTCGAAGCCTATCTGAGGGAGACGTTCAAGGGTGTCGATCTGAAAGTGCGCGGCTTGCCTCGGAAGGCGGACTCCGCCGAAGTCTACATCAATGACGAATTCGTCGGCCTGATGTCCAAGGACACCGAAGAGGGCGAGCTGTCCTACCACTTCACCATGACGATCCTCGACATCGATCTGGAGTAGGACGGCGGGGGCAAAGCGCGCGGAGTTGGCTCCAGCTCTCGCCATGGCAAAGAAAAGGCCGGAGGCGGGTCACGACTTTCGGCGCGACGCCGGCCTCCGGCAATGCCCGGAAAAGGACGGGGAAATTCCGGGCAATTCCTCAGATTGCAGACCTTGTGGTCGCCGTTCCCCCGCCGGGCGCGGCGACCGGGCTCGTGTGACGCCTCAGCGGACGCTGCCGACCAGCATGTCGCGGGGGTCGTCGATGCCGACCCATTTGCCGAGATTGCGCTCGGACTGGCGCTTCAGATAGGTGTAGTCGGTCGCCTCCCAGGCGAGGATGCGAGTGTCCAGATTGTCGAGAATGAAGTCGCCCTGATCGGTTCTGAGCGTCAGGACGGCATGACCTTCCCCATTCGTCTGGCGCACCACCGTGATCAACAGGGCGGAACTCGGAACGCCCTCCCGCGCCAGCATGTATTGCTTCAACAGTGCGAAGTCTTCGCAGTCGCCCTGGACGGTCGGATAGGACCAGACTTCCGGCACGCCGTACATCTCCTGATCGGTGCGCGGCACGATGCTGGTGTTCACCGCGTCATTCACCTGCACGATCCGCGACCACAGCTCGGGCGTCAGCCGAACCGCTGCCGGCGAGGGAGTCGCCTTGCAGGTGGACGGATACTGCTTGCAGAATTCGTAGTGCCCGATCGGCTGCGAGGTGATCCCCGTGGTCGCCATGTGCGAGGATGCGGCGGCATTGGCGAGCGTCGGTGCTGCCAGCATACCCATCGCCAGGATTGCGGCGCTCAAATGTTTGAATGTTTTTTTCATTGTCATTCTCCCCGTCGATGGGTGAAGAATGACGCTCCAGTTTTACTTCAGACGAAAATGTCGAAGTGCAATTCGATTCAAATTTGATCCAATATATCGACGAATTATACTTGCGGAATGATTGGTGCCGACATTCGAATTTTCGGCGCGAGATTCACGTTTGTGCAAGCATGTTGGCCTTGACGTCTCGGCTGGTCGCTGCGTTTCGGCGGGTCCGTTCAGTGCGGAAGGCAAAAAGCTCTGAAAATTCGACGTTTTGAGCCCGACTGGACGCTCGTCGCTGGGATCTCCCAGAGCCAGGTGCAGGGCGGTGCTGCCTCCGAATGCGGCCGTCCGACACTGCCGAGCCACTGGCCTTCGCGGTGTCGGGGCCGGCGCAAACCTTAATCTTGGCGGCCTGGCGGCAGAAAATCGGGCGAATTTTCCGATTCCGGCGGGTTTTGCGGTGAATGAATGGTGAAAACCGTCGCTCGGGCCGGCGCGGGGCGGGTTCCAGTCACTTCTTCGCCGCGGTCATGGCGACGGCGTTGCTCCTACGGCGCGGATGGCTTAGAGACGGCGCAACTCCACACATCACTTTTCGGCTCGAAGACGGAGCGCGCCATGGCACGCCAGTTCATCTATCACATGTCCGGCCTCTCCAAGGCCTACGGGAACAAGAAGGTTCTCGACAACATCCACCTGTCCTTCTACCCGGACGCCAAGATCGGCATTCTCGGCCCCAACGGCGCGGGTAAGTCGACGCTTCTGAAGATCATGGCGGGCAAGGACACCGAATACACCGGCGAGGCCTGGGCCGCCGAAGGCGCGACCGTCGGCTACCTGCCTCAGGAGCCGCATCTCGATCCCGACAAGACGGTCTTCGAGAACGTCATGGAAGGCGTTGCCGACAAGCAGGCGATCCTCGACCGCTACAACGAACTGATGATGAACTATTCCGACGAGACGGCGGAAGAGGGCGCCAAGCTCCAGGACATCATCGACGCCCAGAACCTGTGGGATCTGGAAAACCAGGTCGAAATGGCGATGGACGCCCTGCGCTGCCCGCCTTCAGATGCCGATGTCGGCCCGCTGTCGGGCGGCGAGAAGCGCCGCGTCGCGCTGTGCAAGCTGCTCCTGTCGAAGCCGGACATCCTGCTCCTCGACGAGCCGACCAACCATCTCGACGCCGAGACGATCCTGTGGCTCGAAAAGCACCTGCGCGAGTATGAGGGCTCGGTGCTGATGGTGACCCACGATCGCTACTTCCTCGACAACGTCACCGGCTGGATCCTCGAGCTCGACCGCGGCCATGGCGTGCCCTACGAGGGCAACTACTCCATCTATCTGGAGAAGAAGGCCAAGCGCATGGCCCAGGAGGGCCGCGAGGACGATGCCCGCATGCGCGCGATCAACCGCGAGCGCGAGTGGATCAGCCAGGGCGCGAAAGCCCGCCAGACCAAGTCGAAGGCCCGTATCCGCGCCTATCACGAGCTGGTGGAGGCGGCCGAGAACCGCAAGCCCGCCGACGGCAAGATCGTCATCCCGACGGGCGAGCGCCTCGGCAACCGGGTGATCGAGGTCGAGAACCTGACCAAGAGCTTCGGCGACCGGGTGCTGATCGAGAACCTCTCCTTCAAGCTGCCGGCCGGCGGCATCGTCGGCATCATCGGCCCGAACGGCGCCGGCAAGTCGACGCTCTTCAAGATGATCACCGGGCAGGAAAAGCCCGATTCCGGCACGATCACCGTCGGCGAGACCGTCGATCTCGGCTATGTCGACCAGAGCCGCGACGATCTCAATCCGGAAAACAACGTCTGGGAGGAGATCTCCGGCGGCGTCGACATCATGAAGCTCGGCAAGTACGAGATGAATTCCCGCGCCTATGTCGGCAACTTCAACTTCAAGGGTCCGAACCAGCAGCAGAAGGTCGGCACGCTGTCCGGCGGTCAGCGCAACCGCGTGCATCTCGCCAAGATGCTGAAATCCGGCGCCAACGTCATCCTTCTCGACGAACCGACCAACGATCTCGACACCGAGACCCTGACCGCGCTCGAGGATGCGCTGGAGGAATATGCCGGCTGCGCCGTGGTCATCAGCCACGACCGCATGTTCCTCGACCGCCTCGCCACCCACATCCTCGCCTTCGAGGGCGACAGCCATGTGGAATGGTTCGAGGGCAATTTCGAAGACTACGAGAAGGACAAGGTGCGCCGTCTCGGCCCGGAATCGGTCAATCCCAAGCGCCCGACCTACAAGAGGCTGACGCGCTAGTCCTTCTCAGGGGCCACCGGCCGGAGCGGCGTCTCGACCCGCCCGGCTGGGCTGTCCTGCCTGCCGAAAAACCGTTCCGGTTTTCGGGCCGCTCATGTAGGTTGCCTGCGGGGCGCTGAGGGAGGTCCGCTTCACATGGGCATGACTCGTTCGAAACTCGGAGCGGCGGCCATGGCCGCCGTCCTGCTCTTCGTCGCCTCGCAGGCCGCCGCCAAGCCGGCCCGGTGCTTCACCACCGATGACGGCTATTACCCTTGCGATTTCCAGCTGACCGACGGGTCGGGCAGTTTCGAGATTTCGGCGCCGGGCTATCCGACCTTTTCGCTTCTGGTCGAGAGCCCGGGCTTTGCGTCTGCCTACGGCAATTTCGACGGCACGCGCAGCGTGCCACTGCCCGGCACCTATGTACGCCAGCGCGACGAGCCGGCCTGCTGGGCGAGCGATGCCACCGATACCCGGATTTGCGCCTGGTAGGGCGACTGCCCACATGGGGCAAATGAGAACCTTGCCTGGTGCGGCCCTCCCGGCTCAACAGCGATAGGCTCCTGTTCGTTCTTTGAGTGGGTCTCGCTCGGGAGAAGACCTTCAGACGCTCCGGGCCACGCATATTGACCACGCGCCCTTGACGGAGTCAGGAGAGGCGAACGCCTCGCTCCGTGGGCGATCAGAATTTGGGGAAACGCTTATGACCATGAAGATCATCATCGGCGGCGACAGCGCCGGCCAGCCGCTCGTCAAGGCAATTGCGGACTATCTCAAGACCCGCGACGACGTCACCTTCGAGGATGGTAGCCCGACGCCCGAACAGAGCGACGAGCGCTACGCCAACACCACCGAACGGTTGGCGATGGCGGTCAAGGAAGGACGCTTCGATCGCGGCATCCTGTGTTGCGGCACGGGGCTCGGTGTCTCGATCTCGGCCAACAAGATCCCCGGCATCCGGGCGGCGCTGACCCACGACACCTATTCGGCCGAGCGCGCAGCCAAGAGCAACAACGCCCAGATCATCACCATGGGCTCCCGCGTCATCGGGCCGGAACTCGCCAAGGCGATCGTCGAGAAGTATCTCGCTTCCGAGTTCGACCCGCAGAGTTCCTCTGGCCCCAATGTCGAGGCGATCGATGCCCTCGATCAGAAGTACTCTCCCGCCTGAAGATAAGCCTGCGGCGAGAGCCGGTTGCTTTCGCGGCCGTCGAGCTTTTTATCGCGCGATTTCGGACCTTTGCGGCGATGACCCAGTCGCCGCAACCCTCTCCGGCCATGATTTGTGCATGCCTGCCCTTTTGGCCTTCGGCTCAATTCACGGCGACGATATCATGGAGTCTTCTGCGGGTCTCGTTGAGAGAGGCGCCCTAGGGGAAGGCAAAAGGTTGCTTGTGCAATTTTCGGATATCCAATAATAGAACTGGCGTTCCTGTTGCTGAGGTGGCGCCATGGCTTATGTGGATTGGCAGATCAAGGGTCCGAAAATTGGCGCCTGCAGCTGCGATTACGGATGTCCTTGTGAATTCAACGGAAAGCCGAGCGAAGGCCTTTGCGAGGGTCTCGAATGCATGCTGATCGAAGAGGGCTGGTTCGGTGACGTCCGGCTCGACGGGCTGAAGGTCGCGGCGGTCTATCGCTGGCCGGGCCCGGTGCATGAGGGCGGCGGCACCGTTCAGGGCTTCATCGACGTTTCGGCGACCGAAGAGCAGCGCGAGGCGCTCTTCAAGATCCTCGGCGGTGAGGAGCAGGAGCCGACGACGGTCTTCAACATCTACGGCTCGACCATCGCGAAAGAGTTCGATCCGGTCTTCGCGCCGATCGAGTTTCACTGCGACGTCGAAGGGCGCAATGCGGGATTCCACATTGCGGGGCACATGAAGCTCGATGTCGAACCGATCTTGAATCCGGTGACAGGCGCGGCCCACCGTGCGCTGATCCTGCTTCCGGAAGGCTTTGAATTCCGACGCGCGGAGATGGGCAGCGGCACGTTCACTGCCCAGGGCGCATTGGAAATGCACCGCGAGCAGCGCTACGCCGCTTTGTGGAATGCGGCCTACGGGCCACATGGCGTCATCGACGCCTGACCGCGACATCGGCCAGAGATCGAAACCAATTCTCCGAGACCGTCAGATGAATTCCGCCCGCGAAGCCGGCACTTTCGTCGAGACTCTTCTGCGACGCGATCGGTCGATCGTCATTGCCGGTCTGGTCGCCATCACGCTGCTCGCCTGGGTATGGCTCCATTCGGGAGCAGGCACCGGGATGAGTTTGTGGGCGATGAGCCGGCTGCAGCTTGCACCGGGCGTCGGCGGAATGCCAATGCCGGTGATGTCGTGGTCGGGGCTCACATGGGTGATCATGGTCGCCATGTGGTGGATCATGATGATCGCCATGATGACTCCAAGCGCCGCGCCGATGATCCTGCTCCACGCCCGGGTGACGCGCCATGCCCAGTCCAAGGGGCGAATGCCGGCCGGGATCGTTCCCTCGGGCCTGTTCCTGGCGGGCTATCTCGCGGTCTGGCTCGTCTTTTCGGTTGTGGCGACCGCATTGCAATGGTCGGCAGAGCAGGCGCTCCTTCTTTCGCAACCCATGATGTGGTCGACCGATGTCTGGCTTGCGGCCGGTCTTTTGATCGCTGCAGGGATCTATCAATTGTCGCCATTCAAGACCGTCTGCCTCGAACATTGCCGTGCCCCGGCCGAGTTCTTGTCGCGACATTGGCGCCCTGGCCCGGGCGGCGCCCTGCGCATGGGCATGGAGCACGGCGCCTACTGCCTCGGCTGCTGCTGGAGCCTGATGGCACTCCTCTTCGTCGGCGGGATCATGAATGTCTACTGGATCGCCGGCCTTGCCATCGTCGTCCTTCTTGAAAAGCTGATGCCCCGCGGGGATCGCTTCGCCAGGTTCCTTGGCCCTGTCCTCATCGCCGCCGGTCTCTGGACGGCGATTGGAGCGCTTTGATCATCATTGCGTAGAGGCGTCACTCCATGGCCGGTGCATGACCGGCCTCGGCGCTTGCTTGAGCCTTCGGTGGCTTCATGAAGGCCAGAAGAGGAATCGCGCAGAGCGTGATGATCATCATCAGCTTGAAGTCGTCGACATAGGCGATCATCGCCGCCTCGGCCTGCACCTTCGCATTGAGAACCGCCATCAGCGTCGCCTGATCGACCGGCAGCGACCCGGCCATGTTCGAGAAGTTCGGGTTGAACGGGTTGAGGCCGGAGACGAGTTCGGAACGGTTGATCACCAGATTGTGGGCGAGTTCCACCGAGACGATCGAGATGCCGACCGACGAGCCGATATTGCGCAACAGGCTGAAGAGCGAAGCGGCGTCGGCACGGAAACGGGGTTCCAGCGTCGCGAAGGCAAGCGTCGAGAGCGGCACGAAGACGAGGCCGAGCCCGAGACCCTGGATGACGCCCGACGTGATGATCGGCATCTGATCCATGGTGATCGAAAATCCGCTCATCATGTTGAGCGAGATCGCCGTCAGCACGAGGCCGGTGAAGATCAGAATGCGCGTGTCCACCCTGCCGACGAGGCGGCCGACGACGATCATCGAGATCATCGTGCCCACGCCGCGCGGAGCGAGCACCATGCCGGTCGTCACCACCGGATAGCCGAGAATGTTCTGCAGCATCGGCGGCAACAGCGCGAGGCCCGCGAGCAAGATCATGCCGACGACGAAGATCATGACCAGCGCCATGACGAGGTTCTTGTCGGTGAAGATCTTCGGATCGATGAAGGCGTCGTCGCGGCCGGTGATGTGGAGCGTGAAGGCCCACAGCCCGGTGATCGCGAGGCCGAGCTCAATCCAGATCTCCGGCGAGGCGAACCAGTCCACCTGCTCGCCGCGATCGAGGAACATCTGCAGCGCGCCGATGAACAGGGTGAGCATGGCGAAGCCGAAGAAGTCGAAGCCGCGCTGGCGCGTCTCGGATCTTGGCAGGAACAGCACCATGCCGGCGAGAGCCAATGCGCCGATCGGCAGATTGACAAAGAAGACGTAGCGCCAGTCGAAGGTCTCGGTCAGCCAGCCGCCGAGCGTCGGGCCGACGATCGGGCCGACCATGATGCCCGCGCCCCAGATCGCCATGGCGCGGCCATGCTCTTCCTTACTGTTGATCTGCAGGAGTACAGTCTGGGAAAGCGGCACGAGCGCGGCGCCGCACAGGCCCTGAAACAGGCGGAAGAGGATCATCTCCTCGAGGCTCGTGGCGATGCCGCAGGCCATTGAGGCGATGACGAAACCCGCCGCCGAGGCGATGAAAACCTCGCGCAGGCCGTAACGGTCCGACAGCCAGCCGGTGACCGGCGTCATGATCGCCGCGGCGACGATATAGGAGGTCAGCACCCAGGTGATCTGGTCCTGGGTCGCGCCCAGCGCCCCTTGCATGTTGGGCAGGGCGACATTGGCGATGGTGGTGTCGAGCACCTGCATCACCGTCGCGAGCATGATCGAGACGGTGATCAGGCCCTTGTAGGGAACGGGCTTGGTTTCGGAACCGCCGGCTGCGGCCGGGGCGGTGCTCATTGCTCAAAGGTCGCGGCGGCGGCCTCTCCCTTGTCCGCGGCGGCCGGAGCATCGCCCTTGGCGAGGGCGGTCTTGGCAAGCGTGTTCTGGTCGTCGATCGTCGCAGCGACCGCGGTGTTGCCTTTCAACCAGTCATTCAGGCCGAGCGAGGCGACGACAGGCTGAAGAAACTGCGGCACGCCCCGGACGTGGTGGGTGTCGACCGTGACGCTGGCGCTCATGCCCGCGCGAAGGGCCGGCATCTCGCTGCCCTGATCGAGATGAATGCGCACGGGCACGCGCTGAACGACCTTGACCCAGTTGCCGGTGGCGTTCTGCGCCGGAAGCAGCGCGAATTCCGAGCCGGTGCCGGCCCCGATCGAGCCGACAGTGCCTTTCAGCTCGACGTCGGGATAGGCGTCGAAACCCACTTCGACGCTCTGACCCGGCTGCATGTGGGTGAGTTCGGTTTCCTTGTAGTTCGCCTCGACCCAGCTCTGGCCGCTTTCGACCACCGTCATCACTGCGGTCGCGGGCGTCACATACTGCCCGACCTGGAGCCTGGCGGTCTGGCTGGCGATGCCGGGTTCGGAGGCACGCACCACCGTGTGTTCGAGATCGAGTTCGGCGGCATGAACGTCGGCCAGAGCCTGCAGGACGATCGGATGGCGGTCGGTCGCGATGTCGGGATCGCCGGCCAGCGCCGCCTTGGCGGAAAGCACCGCCTGGTCGGCGCTCGAAAGCTGCCCCTGCGCCTTCTGCAAGGCGAGGCGGGCGTCGTCGAGCGCGCTCTGCGAGGCGACCCGGCTCTTCACCAGCGACTGCTGACGCTCGAAGGTGGTCCGCGCCGTCTCGACGGAATCCGCCGCCGTCTGCCGGTCGGCGACGGCCTGGCCAAAGGCGGCCTTCAGCTTCTCGACCGTCAGGCGCGCGCTTTCGAGATTGGCCTGCGCCTGCTCCACGGCGTTGCGATAGACGCTGTCATCGATGGTGAAGAGCACATCACCGGCCTTGACTGGTCCGTTTTCCTCGACCGCCACGCTGGCGATCTGGCCGCTCACCTGGGGCATGACCGTCACGCGATCCTGCTGGACATAAGCGTCCTCGGTCTCGATGTAGCGGCCGCCGGTGACCCAGAAATAGGCCCCGCCGACCGCCATCGCGAGAGGAAGGCCGAAGATCAGAAGCTTGCGAATGCCGCTCTTGCGCTTCTTCTTCGCAGGCGGAGCGCCGGTCTCGGTCGCGTCGGCGGAGAGGGGTTTTGTGTCCTGCGCCGCAGGGTCGACGCTCGGTCCGGTCTCCTCCGCCGGCTCGGCTTCGGCGTGGCTCTTCTTGTCGGGTTGGGCGTTCATCGGATGGTCTCTTTCTCTGCCGCCATCGTATGGCGTTCGGCTTTGCCGGAATTCTTGAAACGAGCCTTGGACGTGGCACCGGGTGGCGGCTCTCCGGCGTCCGAGTCGGACAAGTTGCGGACGAGCGTTTCCAGACACGCCATCAGCGCCTGCCGTTCTTCTTCGGAGAGGCCCCTCTGCGCTTCCTCGAAGACCACCGCGGCGCGCTTTCGCATGGGGTCCAGCAGGGCACGGGCCGTTTCGGTCGTGAACAATTGCCGGGCACGCCGATCCTTCGGGTCCTGGCGCCGCTCCACCAGATCGGCCGCCACCATCCGGTCAATGTGCCGGCAGAGCGTCATCGGCTCGATGTCGAGAAGCGCAGCGAGGCCCGCCTGGCGGATTCCTTCGTTGCGGGAAAGCCGCGCGATGATCTGCGACTGCGCGGATGTCATCGGCAGATCACGGCTTTCCTGCTCGAAGCGGCGGCGCATCAAACGCGCGGCATCGATCAGCAGAAAGCCGAGGCTGGGGGTGTAGGGCGTAGCAGGCTCGTTCGTCATGGCTTGCATATAATAAACAAGCTTATGATCGGCAAGCAGATGATCACTGCAGCATTTAATTTCGGTGAAGAGGGCAGCGAATCCTGTTTCCACACGTCAAAACGCCCGCCTCCCAGAAGGGAAAACGGGCGCCAGGGGATCGACGATGATCGGTTTTGCGGGCGCAGCCCGTCAGAGTTTGGCGAGTTCCGCGCGGATCGCTTCGGCGTGTTCTTTCAGTGTCTCGGCCGGCACCTCGCCCATGGCATGGCGCTTCAACGGCACACCCTCATAGACGGGGACGATATGGAAATGCAGATGAAAGACCGTCTGCCCGCCAGCTTCCTCGTTGAACTGCGCAACTCTTACACCATCGGCGGAAAACGCGGCCTTCGCCGCCCGCGCCAGCTTCGCGACGACAGGCATGACCCTGGCCAGCGTCTCGTCGGAGGCGTCGAGAAGATTGCGTGAGGCGGTCTTCGGGATCAACAGGCAATGGCCCTTGGACTCCGGCATGATGTCCATAATCGCGATCGCCACCTCGTCGTCGATCAGGCGATCGCTGGGAATCTCGCCCCGGAGGATCTTGGCGAAGATATTGCCGTCGTCATAGGCGGGCGTTGCGGCGCTCATGGTGATCTGTCTCCATTGTCCTGTCGCGTCGACAGGGTAGGCAAGGGCGACGCCAAGTCCATGCTTTGCGGCGCTTGGTGGGAATAATGGGCCTTTTCGCACCCCGATGAGGGGCGTCGACCTGAAGTGCTATCCCCGCTTGAACGGCGTGTGCTCGCCGAGCACCTCGCCGACGCGCTCCACCTCGTCGCGTTCGGCTTCGAGATAGTCCTCGATTGCGGCGCGAAGGCCGGGATGGGCGATGAAATGCGCCGAGTGGGTCGTCACCGGCTCGTAGCCGCGGGCGAGTTTGTGTTGTCCCTGCGCGCCGGCCTCGACGACGCCGAGCCCGTGGGCGATCGCATAGTCGATCGCCTGGTGATAGCAGATCTCGAAATGCAGGAAGGGGTGGTCCTCGATGCAGCCCCAGTTGCGGCCATAGATCGCGTTCGCGCCGAGGAAATTCAGTGCACCGGCGATGTAGCGGCCCTCGCGCTTCGCCATGACCAGCAGGATGCGGTCGGCCATGCGCTCGCTGATCAGCGAGAAGAAGCGCCGGTTGAGATAGGGCCGGCCCCATTTGCGCTCGCCGGTGTCCATGTAGAAGGTGAAGAAGGCGTCCCAGGCAGATTCGGTCAGGTCTGAGCCGGTCAGCCATTCGACGGTGATGTCGTTCGCCAGTGCGTCGCGCCGTTCCTTGCGCAGATTCTTGCGCTTGCGCGACGACAGGGTCTCCAGGAAGCCGTCGTAGCTGTCATAGCCGCGATTGTAGAAGTGGAACTGCTGGTCGATGCGGTGCAGCCAGTCCGCTTCTTCCACCACATGGAGGTCTTCCGGCCGCAAGAACGTGGCGTGGGCCGAAGAGATGCCGGTCTGGGCGACATAGGCCCTGGCGCCCGAGGCGAGCGCCCGGCGGCGGCGGTCGGCATCCTCGCCATGGCCGACCAGGAAGCGCGGGCCGGTGACGGGCGTGAAGGGCACCGACATCTGGAGTTTGGGATAATACTGCCCGCCGGCGCGCTCGAAAGCGTCGGCCCAGCCATAGTCGAAGACGTATTCGCCCTGGCTGTGGGATTTCAGATAAGCGGGCGCGATGGCGATCGGCGTCCCGCCCGCATCTTCGAGCACCAGATGCTGCGGCAGCCAGCCGGCGCGCTTGCCGACGCAGCCGGAATCCTCCAGCGACTTGAGGAAGGCGTGGGAGAGAAAGGGATTGGCGGGGCTCGCGGAAGCCTCGGACTTTGGCGGCACGGTCGAGGCGAGCGCGTCCCAGACGCCGGCATCCACCGCCGCCACCTGGTCGACGACGCGAATGGACAGGGCCGACTGGCCGGCTTCGGATGACTGGCTCATGGGGCTAGAGGTAAGCCCTTTGCGCCCGGGCGCAAGCGCCTAATGCTGCGGCGCGAAGTCCTCGAAGGTGATCTGGTCCACGTGACGCGCGCTGACGACGAGTTCGCTCTCGTTGCGTACCGTCCACGACAGGGCGGGCGCACTGCGTTCGCGGCGTACCCAGTCGACGAAGCTGTTGGGCAGATCGTGCACGTCGTAGGAGACGAAGTCGCAGCCGCGCTCGAAGACGGCGCGGTGAGTGGCAAGGACTCCGGCGCGGCTGCCGTCGGCCGTCAGGCCAATCGGCCGACCGACGGGCCGGTCTTCCAGCATCTGGTCGATCACCCAGTGATCGAAGGACATGAGGGCGAGATGGCCGCGATAGGCGTCGATCAGCGGCTTGATGCGCGAGAAATAGCCTGGATCTCCGGCCCGGTCTCCGCCCTTCAACTCGACCACGACCGGCACCTGGCCATGCACGATCGACAGGAAATGCGACAGGGTCGGGATCGTCGCCGTGGTCGGGCCGAGCCGCAGTTCCGCGATCGCGCGGTCGTCGAGCCCGGCAAAGGCGGCATGCCGGCCGGTCATGCGGTTGACATTGGCGTCGTGGAAGACGTGCGGTGTGCCGTCCGCCGACATCTGTACGTCGCATTCGATGGCATAGCCGGCGGCGATCGCGGCGAGGGCCGCGGAGATCGAATTCTCCGGGATCGTACGGTTGCCGTCATGCAGCCCGCGATGGGCAATCGGCCGTTCCACCAGCCAGCGGAACGGCCCGTCGTAAGCCCGCATCACGTCAGACGATCTCGAACATCGCCTCGATTTCCACCGCCGCATCCATCGGCAGCGCCGGCACGCCGACCGCCGAACGGGCGTGGCGGCCCTTGTCGCCGAGAATCTCGACCAGGAAATCCGAGGCGCCGTTGGCGACCTTGTGCTGCTCGGTAAAGCTCGGATCGCTCGACACGAAGACGGTGAGCTTCAGAAGGCGGCCGATCCTGGAGAGATCACCGCCGAGCGCGGACTTCGCCTGCGCGAGCACGTTCACGGCGCAGACCCGCGCGGCCTTCTGGCCGTCTTCCAGGCTCACCGTTCCGCCGAGCTTGCCGGTGACTGCCAGCGCGCCGTTTTCCAGCGGGAGCTGGCCGGAGGTCTGCAGAATATTGCCGAAGGTCACCGTCGGCACGTAGTTCGCGGCGGGCGCGGCGGCATCCGGCAGGGTGACGCCGGCGGCTTGAAGACGGCTTTCGATCGTGTCGGCCATGATGTTGTGTTCCTCTCTCTGGGCGAATAGGACCGTAAGACACGGCACCGTCGTGTTTTTCAAGGAAATCTGGAGGCATGGCGCCGGGCGCCGTGACGATTCGATCGGTAGCCGATCCTCAGAGCCAGCGAAAGATCGTGGTTTTATGGCAAGACAAGCGTTTGCGGTCCTTTTTGCGATCTCCGTCTCTCCAATGCCCGTCCTGGCCGAGGAGAGCGTCCGGCTCGTGCCGCACCGCGCGGCCTACGATCTGGCGCTCGAAGAGGCGAGCGACGCGATGGCGGCGGTGGACGGTCGAATCGCGATCGAAATGGCGCGCACCGATTGTGAGGCCCAGGACATCGACTATCGCTTCGTCGCAAGGTTCGTGCAGGATCAGGAGATGATCGTCACCGACCAGCAGATCAAGATGCGCGAGGCGCTCGACGGCAGCACGCTCGATTTCGACGCCAAGACCTTCGTCGACACGATCTCCGACAATGTGATCAAGGGCCGTGCCGAGACCAAAGGCGAGACCACGGTCGTGCGCTACAGCCAGCCCACCGAGCGCGAGGTCGAAATCCCCCGCTCGCTCTATCCCCTCGACCACACCCGCGCGATCATCGCGGCCGCTGAACGCGGCGACGTCATCTTCCAGGCCCATGTCTTCGACGGCGACGCCGAAGCCGAGAAGATGACCACGACGACGGCCATCATCACGCCGCTCTCGGATGAAGAGGTGAGGCAGGAGCTGCAGGCGGCCGACGATACGGCGAAGGCCCGCCGGGATGCGCAGTCCGGGATGCGGAATGAAGCTGCCGCGGCGGATGAAGACCAGGCGCCCACGACGACCGACGATCCCGCGACGCCGAATGAGCTCGAGACCGGCGCAGAGCCGGAAGCCTCGACCGATGCAGACCCGAGCGCGGCCGATGACCTGGCCGACGTGCAAGATGAGCGCCTGCCGACCGAAGAAGGAGCGTCGCGAGATGAAGACGCTTCGGCCGACGGGGGCGTGTCAGGCCCAGACCAGCAAGACGGGGCGGCGACAGATGCGGCGATAGCGGAAGAGGCTGCCAATCCCGGCTTGAGCCTTTCGGACCAGCTTTCCGGGCTCAAGGCCTGGCGCGTCAGCGAATCCTTCTACAATACCGACAGCGACGCCGACGGCCTGCCGGTCTTCGAGAGCACCTACACCCTTTTCGAAAACGGCGTCACCGGCGACCAGCTCCTGCAATTCGACGGCTACTCGCTCTCGGGCAAGCTGGTCGATCTGGAACTGCTGGAGGGGGCGTCTTGCCCGGCAGGCGCGCCGGCGGAGTAACGAAGAAGTCCTCTCGACAGTTTGGCACGTTGTTCGCCGAAACGGCGCGTTCGTGTCAAGCAGAAAGGTCAGATTTATACTTCAATAATGCAGAAACGTATTGTAAAACGCGCATGAAAGAGGCTCGGAAGCTCTTTAGTTTGATTCCGGAAACTGGCCTCGGAGAGTTCCAGTCACTACACCTCGGGCAGGATGTACCATGACACTGCGCCGGACACCGTTTCCAGACCGCTTCGCAGTACTTTCAAGTGATACTTATCGATTTGGCGATAAAGTTCCTGACGGTTGCCGCTTCAAAGTTGTTGGTCGGACCCGCCTCCCGAACGGTGTTGAGGTGCTGGCAATTAATGTTGGCCTGCTTGCATTTGATTTCAGCGGTGAGCCCGAATTGGGCGGTATCATTAAAGTGCATTTTGACGGATCTGGCTTGGTTCCAGAAGAAGTAATGGAGAGCACTAAGCATATTCTGCGAGTTCAGGGTGCTAGAATGCGTCTTGCGACCTTTGTGACGGCTTGCGTCTATGGTACGCATGCTTACTTACGGGCTTCGTCAATTGATGATGCGCTTTTTCCTGGTCTTCATGAGACCTTTGACTGGGTTTCGCGTGGTCCCGGTTCATTCGGCGTCCCTGCACACGCGACGAATGCGCTTGTGTCCAGAATTATAGGACGTACAGGCAGGCGGCTGTTTATATGCGCTGCAGATGTCATAGCTGGGTTCAATCTTGCTTCTCGCCTTATCAGCGCCCGTGGGAGCTATCATGTGGCTGACCCCATATCGTTGATTGTAATGACCTACCAAGCAATGATCCTCCACAATCGGCAACACGCAGGTGCAAGTGTTGCACTCCAAGCTGTCGTCGCAGAATCAGCATTGGAGGAGCTCCTCTATGCCTGTGGTTTAGTCAATGGCGTGCCAGCGCGGTTCTCACATCAAGTTCCTGTAAAACCAGTCTCACCCTCTAAAGCTCGATCGATGAAGCTGAAGGCGAGAATTGAATGTCTGAGCGACGCCGGGGTGTTGTCCCCGTATCTTGCACAGCGACTTCACTCTCTACGGAGCGCTCGTAATGTCCTAATGCATGAGGGGTACGATGCGACGCCGCAGCAGTCTGGTGAAGGGCTCACAGCAATTCGTGATTTGCTTCATCAATGCACAGACGAAAGACGCTTCGAGTTGAATATGACGTGGTCCTATAAGATATGAATTTTATATAATTAGGCTATTTTACATTTTATTGCGCGATCGCTAAGTATCTAGGCGGTAAGGCTACAACTAAGCCGGCGCCCGCATCAGTGGACCAGATAGTTTTGGTGTGTGGCAGCGTTGGGTCGAGGGCACCATACGCCCATAGAACGCCAGCGAACCAGCACCCAGCTTGCCAAACCGCGCCCGATGCGTTAAGGCCGCGCGCATTCCACACACGGAAATCGGGTCTGGACGGCTGGGGCTTGTCTCTGGTCAGCCATCGCCCACCGGTGGCGGTCGATCGGCCGCTTCGTTCCGTGGAGGCATAACCGGTCAAAAGGACAACTTCATATGGCTTTGCCAGACTATTCCATGCGCCAGCTTCTCGAGGCGGGCGTGCATTTCGGTCACCAGACCCATCGCTGGAACCCGAAAATGTCGCCCTACATCTTCGGGGCGCGCAACAACATCCACATTCTCGATCTCGCCCAGACGGTGCCGCTTCTGCATCGCGCGCTGCTGGCTGTCTCTGACACGGTGGCCCGCGGCGGTCGCGTGCTCTTCGTCGGCACCAAGCGCCAGGCGTCCGACCTCGTCGCGGAAGCCGCCCAGCGTTCGGCCCAGTATTACGTCAATGCCCGCTGGCTCGGCGGCATGATGACCAACTGGAAGACGATTTCCCATTCGATCCAGCGGCTTCGCAAGCTCGACGAGCTCCTGAACAGCGGCGACGCCCAGGCCTTCACCAAGAAGGAGCGCCTGACGCTCACCCGCGAGCGCGACAAGCTCGATCGGGCCCTCGGCGGCATTCGCGACATGGGCGGCGTGCCGGACATGATCTTCGTGATCGATACCAACAAGGAATCGATCGCCATCGAGGAGGCGCGGCGCCTCAACATTCCGATCGTCGCGGTGGTCGATTCGAACTGCGATCCGGCACCGATCGACTATCCGATCCCGGGCAATGACGACGCCGCCCGCGCCATCGCGCTCTACTGCGACCTGATCGCGCGCGCCGCCGTCGACGGCATCGCCCGCCAGCAGGGCGACATGGGCGTCGACATCGGCGAGATGGAAGAAGCGCCGGTCGAGGAACTGCCGGAAGAAGCCGCCGTCGGCGGCGATACGGCGGGCGAGGCGGCTCAGATCGCCGAAAACGCCACCGGCCAGGCCGCGAGCTGACCGCGGCGTTCCGCCGGGCGCATGCGAGACGGGCGTCTGTTCGGCCCGTCTCCGTGAACCGCCCGGCCCGATCCGTGTAATCACCGCGTCACATTTCCGGCGCACCTGTTCATCCCGAGCCGGTGCGCCAAAGCATTTCGAGAGAGGCTAGAATGGCTATTTCCGCTGCAATGGTCAAAGAACTGCGCGAGAAGACCGGCGCAGGCATGATGGACTGCAAGACCGCGCTCAACGAGACCAATGGCGACATGGACGCCGCGATCGACTGGCTGCGCAAGAAGGGTATCTCCAAGGCCGACAAGAAGTCCGGCCGCACCGCAGCCGAAGGCCTGATCGGCGTTGCCGCCGACGGCCCGAAGGCGGTCGTCGTGGAAGTCAACTCCGAGACCGACTTCGTCGCCCGCAACGAGGCCTTTCAGAGCCTGGTGAAGGACGTGGCCCAGGTCGCGCTGAGCACCGACGGGAGCGTCGAGGCGATCTCCGCCGCGACCTATCCGGGTTCGGAAAAGAGCGTCAACGACACGATCCGCGACGCCGTCGCCACGATCGGCGAGAACATGAACCTGCGCCGGGCCGCGATGCTGTCGGTCGGCGAAGGCGTTGTCGCGACCTACATCCACAATCAGGTCGCCGACGGTCTCGGCAAGCTCGGCGTTCTGGTCGCCATGGAGTCGGCCGGTGACAAGGCGGCGCTCACCCAGTTCGGCCGTCAGGTGGCGATGCATGTCGCGGCGACAAACCCGCAGGGGCTGAGCGCCGATGACATCGATCCGGCGATCGTCGAGCGCGAAAAGGCAATCTTCTCCGATCAGGCCCGCCAGTCCGGCAAGCCGGAGAACATCATCGAGAAGATGGTCGAAGGCCGGCTCCGTAAATTCTACGAGGAGGTCGTCCTCCTCAAGCAGGCCTTCGTGATCAATCCGGACCTGACCGTCGAGAAGGCGCTTGCCGAGGCGGAAAAGGAGATCGGCGCCCCGGCGAAGATCACCGCATTCGTGCGCTTTGCCCTCGGCGAAGGCGTCGAGCGCGAAGAGAGCGATTTCGCTGCCGAAGTCGCCGCGGCTGCCGGCAAGCGCTGACGGGCGCCGCCGCATGTTTTGCGAGGCGGGTGCCGTCTCCAGAGTGTGTCGGTGATACTTCAACGCGAAAAACATCGTTGGGCGCTCGCTTCACAAGCGGGCGCCCTTATTGTATCGGCAGGCGGGCTGTTTCGCCGTAGACCTCACGCGTCTGCTTCGACCGGGCAGCCCCTGCATTGATCAAGACCGCATGTCGCGTGCATGCGGGTCACAACGGCGACGAGGCGGGCCGCCGCCGGTCGCCCGGAACCAGGGTCGCCGATGAATTCCGAAATCCGCTATCGCCGCGTCTTGCTCAAGGTTTCGGGCGAAGCCCTGATGGGGGAGCAGGGGTTCGGGATCGATGTGGCCGTCGTGGATCGCATCGCCTCCGACATCGCCGAGGCGCGCAAGCTCGGCGTCGAGATCTCGGTGGTCATCGGCGGGGGCAACATTTTCCGCGGCGTCGCCGTCGCGTCGAAGGGCGGCGACCGCGTGACCGGCGACCACATGGGGATGCTCGGCACCGTCATCAACGCGCTGGCGCTGCGCACCTCGCTGACCAAGCTCGGCGTCGATGCGATCGTCCTTTCGGCGATCGCCATGCCGGAAATCTGCGAGAACTTCACCCAGCGTTCGGCGCTCGCCCATCAGGCGGCGGGCCGCGTCGTGATTTTCGCCGGGGGCACCGGCAACCCGTTCTTCACCACCGATTCCGCCGGTGCGCTGCGGGCCGCCGAAATGGGTGCGGCGGCACTCTTCAAGGGCACCCAGGTCGACGGCATCTATTCCGCCGATCCCAACAAGGACCCGAACGCCGAACGCTACGACCACCTCACCCATGCGGAGGTGCTCAATCGCGGTCTGGCGGTCATGGATGTTGCCGCCGTCGCGCTGGCGCGCGAGAACCATATTCCGATCGTGGTCTTTTCCATCCACGAGCAGGGCGAATTTGCCCGCATCCTGTCGGGGCGGGGACGTGCGACGACCGTTTCCGACTGAGACGCGAGCCGCCAACGAATTCAGATTCAAAAGAGGAAATGCCGAAGATGGCCGAAATCGATCTCAATGAAATCAAGCGCCGCATGGACGGCGCCGTCGCGAGCCTCAAGAGCGACCTCGCCGGTCTTCGCACCGGTCGTGCGTCGGCCAATCTGCTCGATCCGGTCACCGTCGAGGCCTATGGCTCGCAGATGCCGATCAATCAGGTGGCCAACATCTCGGTGCCGGAGCCGCGCATGGTCTCGGTCTCGGTCTGGGACAAGCAGATGGTCGGCAAAGTCGAGCGGGCGATCCGCGAGAGCAATCTCGGCCTCAACCCCGTCACCGACGGCACGACGCTGCGTATTCCGCTTCCTGAGCTGAACGAGGAGCGCCGCAAGGAACTGGTCAGGGTCGCCCATCAATATGCCGAAAGCGCCCGCGTCGCCGCCCGCCACGTCCGGCGCGACGGGATGGACACGCTCAAGAAGATGGAAAAGGGCGGCGACATCGGCCAGGACGAAAGCCGGCAGATGTCCGACAAGGTTCAGAAAATGACCGACGATACAATTGCGGAGATCGACAAATTGCTCTCCGTCAAGGAAGGCGAAATCATGCAGGTGTAGCGTCTGAGCTTCAGACGCCCTCATCGGGGACATCCAGACGGAAGGACGAGCAAAGTGCGTCATCCCCAACATGTCGCCATTATCATGGATGGCAACGGACGCTGGGCGCGCGCCCGCGGACTGCCGCGCAGCATGGGACACCGCCGCGGCGTCGAGGCCGTGCGAGCGGCCGTCCGTGCGGCGGGCGAACTCGGCATCCAGTACCTCACCCTGTTCGCCTTCTCTTCGGAGAACTGGCGCCGTCCGAAGGACGAGGTCGAGGAATTGATGGGGCTTCTGAAGCACTTCATCCGCCGCGATCTCGCCGATCTTCACAAGGAAGGCGTTCGCGTCCGGGTGATCGGTGGACGGGACGATCTCGCCCCCGACATTCTCTCCCTGCTCGAAGAGGCGGAGAACCTCACCAAGGACAATGACCGGCAGACGCTCGTCGTCGCCTTCAATTACGGGGCGCGTGACGAGGTGGCGCGGGCGGTCCGCCGGATTGCCGAAAAATTCGCCGCCGGTGAAGTCGCTCTCGATGCGTTGACCGCCGACTATCTCGACGAACATCTCGATACCGCCGGCATTCCCGACCCCGATCTGATCATCCGCACCAGCGGCGAATTGCGCCTGTCGAACTTCCTGCTCTGGCAGGCGGCCTATTCGGAATTCGTCTTTCTTCCCTGTCTCTGGCCCGATTTCGATCGCCAGGCTTTCGAAGCCGCGATCGCCGAATATGCCAGCCGCGATCGTCGTTTTGGAGGATTGTCGCGGGAAATCGCCTCTTAAGGCCTCGTCACGATGGGCCTCGAGATCCGCCGCTTCTTCTCTCAGGGCAGCTGGAGCGACCTTCGCTCGCGGCTGATCTCGGCCGTCATTCTCGGGATCCTCGTCCTCATTCTGGTGTCTGCCGGCGGCTGGTGGTTCCGGCTTCTGTGCTGCGTCGTCGGCTTCATCGTCTTCGACGAATGGTCGCGCATGACCCGGGCAAAGCGCGTGCGGCCGCATTTCTCCTTCGCCCGGCGCACCTTCTATTTCTCGCTCCTCGCCTTCGCCTTCGGCTTCGAACTGGCCTCCGCCCTGATCCTGGCCGCGGGTGCCGCCTTCCTGGCCTTCGTCGATCGCGACGAGCGAAAGGCCGACTGGCTACTCGGCGGCCTGGTCTATGCCGGTGTCGCGGCCTTGCCGCCGGCGCTTCTGCGCGGCAGCGATCCATCGGGTCTCCTGACCATCGGCTTCATCGTGACGATCGTCTGGTCGACGGATATCTTCGCCTACTTCACCGGCCGCTCCATCGGTGGGCCCAAGCTGATGCCGATCGTCTCGCCGAAAAAGACGATCTCCGGGGCGCTCGGCGGGTTGGTGGCGGGTGTCGCCTTCGGAAGCCTGTTCGCCTATGTGGCGATCGGATCGGTGAGCGTCTTCCTGATCGTGCTCGCCTGCGCGCTCTCGATCGCGGGGCAGGCGGGCGATCTCTACGAGTCCTGGATCAAGCGGCGTTTCGGCGTGAAGGATTCCGGCCGGCTCATTCCCGGACACGGCGGTCTGATGGATCGGATCGACGCCCTGATCGTCGCCATCGCCCTGGCCTGGATCGTCGGCGCCCTGGTGTCGGGTTTCACCGATCCGGCGGCCGGCATATTCCCGGTGTGAGCCGGGCTGTGATGGTCGACGCGAAATCGCAGCCATCATTGCGCCGAGATTGAGCGCTGCTATAGAAAGAGGCGGAGCCGTGCGGCTCGAGCGCCGAGGGGGAAGGACGACAATCGATGGAAAGCGTGCCTTTGATCTCGGGCCTGTGGGACAATGGACTGATCTACATCATTCCGTTCCTGTTCGTTCTGACCATCATCGTCTTCTTCCATGAGTTGGGACACTTTCTGGTCGGTCGCTGGTGCGGCATCAAGGCGCTCGCCTTTTCCGTCGGTTTCGGCCCGGAACTGGCAGGCTTTACCGACAGACAGGGCACCCGCTGGAAGCTCGCGGCCATCCCGCTCGGCGGTTACGTGAAATTTCTCGGCGACGAGAATGCGGCCTCGGTGCCGGACCATGGCGCGGTCGACAGGATGTCCGAAGCCGAACGGGTGGAAGCCTTTCCGGCGGCGAGTGTCGGACGCCGGGCGGCCACCGTCGCAGCCGGGCCGATCGCAAATTTCCTGCTCGCGATCGTCATCTTCGCGGGTGTCGCCTTCTTCAACGGTCGCGTGGTCGGCGACCCTGTCATTGCCGGCGTCGAGCCGGATTCCCCGGCCGCGGAGGCAGGTTTCGAGCCGGGCGACCGGGTGGTTTCCGCCGACGGCGAGGAAATCGCCTATTTCTCCGATCTCCAGCGCTATGTGGCGGCGCAGGGCGAGAACCCGATCAACTTCGTGGTGGAACGTGACGGGCGCCAGGTTGATCTGACCGTCACACCCCGCATGGAAACGCGAACCGATGAGTTCGGCAATTCCTTCACCCTGCCCATCGTCGGACTGCGCGCTGACAATACGACCGCAGGATTCCGGGTCGAGGAACTCGGCGTGGTCCAGTCGCTCGAATATGGCGTGTCGCAGACCTGGTTCGTCACCGCGCGGACGGTGGAGTTCATCGGGCAGGTCGTGACCGGTCGCCAGAGCGCCGATCAGATCGGCGGCCCGATCCGCATCGCCCAGGTGTCGGGCCAGGTGTCGACGATCGGGATCGCGGCGCTGTTGAATCTCGCGGCGCTTCTTTCGGTCTCGATCGGCATCCTGAACCTGTTGCCGATCCCCATGCTCGATGGTGGTCACCTGCTGTTCTATGCCTTCGAGGCGGTGCGCGGACGGCCGCTGAGCGAGCAGGTTCAGGAAGTGGGCTTCAGAATTGGGCTCGCGTTAGTCACTTTGCTTATGATATTCGCATTCTGGAACGACATAACCGGTCTCGTGTAAACGGGACTCCGGGCTGGGGGGCTTGGGGATGCAAATCATTAACCATCACGCCAAGGTTCGTGACCGCCTTGCAACGGCGTTTCCGATTCCTCAATCCCGTGCGGCGAGTTTGCTTGAACGGGACGGCAAAGCCGGTACAACGCTGAACCTGAAATGAAGCATGCGGCTTTGCGGGACGCAGACGAAAAGGTGGTGAACGATATGAAGGCTGGAACGAACATCTTGCGCACGGCCATGGCCATCGCGCTGTCTTCGACAGTCCTGACCGCCGCATCGATTACCGCGAACCTTGCCGCGACGGCCGTCGCCGAGGCTGCGACGATCAATCGGATCTCGGTGCGGGGTAACAGCCGGGTCGAAGCCGAGACGGTCCGCGGCTTCATGCAGATCTCGCCGGGCCAGAACGTGACCGAAGCGGACCAGGACGAGGCCGTGCGCCGGCTCTATTCGACCGGCCTTTTCTCCAACGTTCGGATCAGCCAGTCGGGCGGAACGCTCATCGTCGAAGTCGACGAAAACCAGATTGTCAATCAGGTGTTGTTCCAGGGCAACTCCAAGATCAAGGACGAACAGCTCGTCGCTTCCGTCCAGACTTCGCCGCGCGGCGCCTATTCCCAGGCTACGGTCGATGCGGACGTCGAGACGATCCGCGAAGCCTATGTGAGCATCGGTCGCAGTGACGCCATCGTCACGGCAACGACGCAGCCGATCGGCGAGAACCGCGTCAACGTCATCTTCAACATCCAGGAAGGCGACCGCACGCAGATCGAGACGATCAGCTTCGTCGGCAACAATGCCTACAGCGATGGCCGACTGAAGCAGGTGATCGCGCTTCGCGAGAGTGGTTTCCTGAGTTTCCTGCAGCGCGACGACGTCTATGACGAGGCCCGTCTGCGCGCCGACGAGGAGACGCTGCGCCGCTTTTACTACAATCACGGTTACGCCGACTTCCGGATCCTGTCCTCGGTCGCGGAGCTCGACGAGTCCCAGAACGCCTATTACATCACGATCACCGTCGACGAGGGCGAGCGCTACACCTTCGGCGACGTGCGTATCGACTCCACCATCGAAGGCGTAGACACCGATGCGCTCTACAGCGAGCTCGAGACCCAGCCCGGCGAAGTCTACAGCGCCAAGGATGTCGAGGACTCGCTCGTCAATCTGACCAACAATCTTGCGGCCAAGGGCTATGCCTTCGCCCAGGTGACCCCGCGTGGCGATCGCGATTTCACGAACCGGACGATCTCCATCGATTACGTCATCGATCAGGGCCCGCGCGCCTATGTCGAACGGATCGAGATCCGCGGCAACACCAAGACCCGCGACTATGTCATCCGGCGCGAGTTCGACGTGGCCGAAGGGGACGCCTTCAACCAGGTCCTGATCCAGCGGGCCAAGCAGCGTCTGGAAGACCTGAAATACTTCGATCGCGTCAACATCTCGACGGCCCCTGGCTCCGAGCCCGACCGCGTGATCGTCATCGTCGACGTCGTCGAAAAGGCGACCGGCGAATTCTCGATCGGTGGCGGTTACACGACGAGCGGCGACTCCTCGGGTCCGGTGGCGGAAATCGGCATCCAGGAGCGCAATTTCCTCGGCCGCGGCCAGTTCATCAAGGTGACCGCCGGCTTCGGCACCGACAGCAGGAATTACCAGCTTTCCTTCACCGAACCCTATTTCCTCGGCCAGCGCCTCGCCGCCGGCTTCGACGTCTATTATTCGACGAGCGAGACGGACGACTACGATGTCACGCGCGTCGGCGGCGACCTACGGCTGGCAGCGCCGATCACCGAGAATCTGACGGCCCAGGTTGCGTATAACTACAAGCAGGAAGAGTTCGGTGATGGCGTCGGCATCAACGAGTTTGCGACCTTCCCGCCGGGCGGTGGTGATCCGACGCGTTTTCAGCTTTTCGACGCCCCGGTCAACGGCGACCTTCTGACCAGCAGTTGCGGCACCCCGAATGCCAATGGCTTCGATTCCAACGGCAATCCCGTCTCCGTGACCGGTCTCACCGCCCCGGCCTTCACCGACTCGCCCATCATCAATGAGGCGATCTGTGATAGCCCCTACACGACCTCTTCGGTCTCCTACACGCTGACCTATAACACGCTCGACAACAATCAGGACCCCCGGGAAGGCTGGATTGTCAGCGCAGGCCAGGAATTCGCCGGTCTCGGCGGTGACGCCCAGTTCATCAAGACCACGGGCAAGGCGTCCTACTTCCAGCTGTTGAGCGAAGAGTACGATATGATCGGCCAGCTCTCTGGCGGCGCCGGCAACGTCTCGACCTTTGGCAACGACCTCCGTGTCTTCGACAATTTCTTCAAGGGCCAGGACATCGTCCGCGGCTTCGAGACCAAAGGCATCGGCCCGCGGCAGAACGGTGTCGCCATCGGTGGCGAGAATTATGCCAATCTCTCGGCCGAGGCGACGTTCCCGCTGCCCGGTATCAACCGTGATCTCGGCTTCCGCGGCGCGGTGTTCGCCGATGCCGGCTCCTTGTGGGGCAGCGAGTTCGAGGGCGCCCCTGGCGTCGTGGGAACCGACTTCTCCGTGCGTGCTTCGGCCGGCGTCGGCCTGATCTGGGCCTCGCCCTTCGGGCCGCTGCGGGTGAACTATGCTCACCCGCTCGCCGAAGAAGACTTCGACGAGACCCAGGAATTCTCCTTCGGCTTCTCGTCGCGCTTCTAGAACAAACGGGAGTGGAGCCGGCATCGGCTCCACACGGATACCAATGCCCGACACTGCCTTCTTTCCCCGAGGCGCGGGGCTGAGCTTGAACGACGTGTCGAGGCTCACGGGCTGCGAGATCGGTGAGGGCACCGATCCGGATCTGGTTGTGACCGGCATCGGCCCGCTCGACCATGCCGCTGCATCGGATCTGTCCTTCTTCGATAACCCGCGCTATGCGGACCAGCTTGCGTCGACGCGCGCCGGCTGCGTCATCGTGGCGCCGAAGCACCGTCATCTGCTGCCGGATGGATTGGCGTCTCTCGTAACGCCGCAGGTGCAGGGGGCCTTTGCCGCTGCGGGACGGGCACTGCACCCCGCCGCCCTGACCCCGCAATCGACCTACGGTTCGACAGGCATCTCGCCTCAGGCCGCGGTTCATCCCACCGCCCGGCTCGAAGAAGACGTGACCATCGAAGCCTTCGCGTCGATCGGTCCCGGGGTCGCGATCGGTCGGGGAACGCTGGTCGCCTCGGGCGCGGTCATCGCAGCCAATTGCTCCGTCGGCCGCAACTGCCGAATCGGAGCGCAGGTTTCCTTGTCGAACGCGCTTCTCGGGGATCGCGTGATCCTTCATCCCGGCGTCAAGATCGGCCAGGACGGTTTCGGCTATGTGCCCGGACCGGCCGGTATCGAGAAGGTCGTTCAGGTCGGCCGCGTCATCATTCAGGACGACGTGGAAATCGGTGCCAACTCGACGATCGACCGGGGCGCCGTCCGCGACACGGTGATCGGCGAGGGCACCAAAATCGACAATCAGGTGCAGATCGGGCACAACGTCACGATCGGTCGCTTTTGTATCATCGTCGCCCAGGTCGGCATTTCGGGCTCTTGCAAGATCGGGGATGGTGTGATGATCGGTGGGCAGGCCGGCATCAGCGGCCATGTCACCATCGGCGACAGGGCCCAGATCGCTGCGACCGCCGGGCTCGAAAGCGACGTGCCGCCGGGCGAGCGCTGGGGAGGCATACCGGCACGGCCCGTTCGCCAGTGGATGCGGGAGATCAAGGTTCTGTCCAATCTCACAAAGAGGGGACGGGCGCCGAAGGTGGGTGAGGATGAGTGAGACGACCGCGCTCGAGAGCGCAGACATCAACAAGATCATGGCCCTCTTGCCGCATCGCTATCCGTTCCTGATGGTGGATCGGATCGTCGAGATCGATGCCGACAGGCGCGCCGTGGGTATCAAGAACGTCACGGCCAACGAGCCGCATTTCCTGGGCCACTTCCCCTCCGCGCCGGTCATGCCTGGCGTCCTGATCATCGAGGGCATGGCCCAGACGGCGGGTGCGATCTGCACGCTGGCGCGCGGGGGCGACGCGCCGTCGCTCGTCTATTTCATGACGATTGACAACGCCAAGTTCCGCAAGCCGGTGATCCCCGGTGACGTGCTCGAATACCACGTGGTGCAAACCAAGAAGCGCGCCAATATCTGGAAATTCGAGTGCGTGGCCAAGGTCGGCGAGACCAAGGTCGCCGAGGCGACGGTGTCGGCCATGCTCGTCCCGCGCGACGAAGCCTGATCATGGCAGAGACGGTGATCCATCCTTCGGCCGTGATCGAGGACGGCGCGGAGATCGGTGAGGGCTGCGAGATCGGTCCCTTCTGCCATGTGGGCCCGCAAGTGAAGCTCGGCGCGAACAGCCGGCTGCGCTCCCATGTGGCGATTTGGGGCAACACGGCGATCGGCGCCGGAGCCCAGATCTGGCCCTTTGCCTCGCTCGGCCATGCGCCCCAGCATCTGAAATATCGCGGCGAGGATACGCGTCTGGTGATCGGCGAGAACTGCCTGATCCGGGAGCATGTCACCATGAATCCGGGCACGGTGCAGGGCCGGTCCGAGACGACGATCGGCGACAATTGCGCCTTCTTCACCGGCGCCCATGTCGCCCATGACTGCGTGATCGAGAAGAACGTCACGCTGATCAACAATGTCATGATGGCCGGCCACTGCACGGTCGGCGAATTCGCGACAATTGCCGGCGGTTCGGGCATCCACCAGTTCACGCGCATCGGCCACCACGCCTATGTGGGCGGGCTGGCGGCGGTCGAGGGCGACGTCATCCCCTTCGGCATGGTGCTCGGCAACCGCGCCTATCTCTCCGGCCTCAACATCATCGGCATGAAACGGGCTGGCTTCAACCGCGAGGCGGTGCGCAATGTGCGCCGGGCCTACCGGATGCTGTTTTCCGATGATCTGACCTTCAAGGAAAACATCGACGAGGTGCAGACCGAGTTCCCCGCCGATCCGCTGGTGCAGGATCTTCTCGGCTTCATCCGCTCCGGCGGCGACCGCGCGCTCTGCTTCCCGCGTCACACGCAACTCGCCTGAGGCCGGGAAGCCGATGGAGCCGCGCTTTCCGGGCGAACCCCTCGGCCTGATTGCCGGCGGCGGACGCCTGCCGAGGATCGTCGCCGAAGCGGCGCAGAGACGCGGCTGGTCGCTCCATGTCGCCGGCATCGCCGACGCCGAGGACGACGACTGGAGCGGTTTTGACGGCGGTTATTTTCCCTGGGGCAAGACGGGCGACGCGATCGCCTATCTGAAACGGCAGAACGTCCGGCGGGTCGTGACCTGCGGGACCGTCAGCAAGCGCCCGGACTTCCGCTCCGTCTGGCCGAGCCTTCGAACGCTCTTCCTGTTGCCGACGGCTTTTAGGATCGTGCGGGGTGGTGACGACAATCTCCTGCGCAACGTCGCCCGCTTTCTGCAGTCGGAGGGACTCGAACCCGTCGCGGTGCAGGACATCGAGCCTCGGCTGTTGGCGCCATCCGGTCTGATAGCCGGACAGGTGCCGGAGGCGAGCCTGTCGGCGGCGCTCGCCCTCGGCCAGCGATCCGCCGAGACGCTCGGCGCCTTGGATATCGGCCAGGCGGTGGTCGCCTCGCAGGAGCGTGTGATCGCGGTCGAGGCAGCGGAGGGCACGCGCGAAATGCTTCGCCGCGTCGCCGATCTGACGCAACGCGGCCGCCTGGGGCGGTCCGAGCGCCTGGTGCTCGTCAAGGCATTCAAGCCGCAGCAGGATGCGCGTTTCGATCTGCCCTCGATCGGCGTGACCACCATCGCCGAAGCGCGGGAGGGTGGCATCGAGGCCATTGGCGTCAGTGCGGGAGCGAGCCTTCTGATCGATCATGATGATCTGGTCGCGGCGGCGCGGGAGGCCGGTATCAGCGTTGTCGGCCTGGAAGCGCAAACCCATACGCGGCTCGGGCAGGCCAGCGCAACGGAGCCGAATTGATGCGAATCGCCTTCGTCGTCGGCGAACCGTCGGGCGATCAGATCGGCGCCGATCTGATCCGCGCCCTGAAAGCACGGCTGGGAGACGACCTCGAACTTGTCGGCCTGGCGGGAGAAGCGATGCAGGCGGAGGGGCTCGAAACCCTCTTCGATATCGACGAATTGTCGATCATGGGGGTGTCGGCGATCCTGGCGCGGCTGCCGCAACTCCTGATGCGGCTTCGGGAGACGGCGAACCAGATCATCGCGGCGAAGCCGGACGCCCTGGTCATCATCGACAGCCCGACCTTTTCCCACCGGGTCGCCAAGCGCGTGCGGGCGAAGCTGCCTGAGGTCCCGATCATCAACTATGTGCCGCCGACGGTCTGGGCCTGGCGCGAGAAGCGCGCAGCCGCCATGCGCCCCTATGTGGATCACGCCATCTGCACGCTGCCCTTCGAACCGGCGATCTATGCGCGGCTCGACGGCCCGCCAGCCAGCTATGTCGGCCATCCCTTGCTGAAGGATCCGGGCCTTGGTCGCGTCATGGCGCAAAGACCGTCGCCGCTTGCCGACCGCAAGCCCGGCGATCCGCCGCATCTCGTGATCCTGCCGGGCTCGCGAAGCGGCGAGATCAAGCGTCTGATCGACGATTTCGGGGCGACGCTCGCCCGCCTGTCAGAACTGGCACCCGGGCTGACGGCGACGCTTCCGACCCTGCCGCGTCACCGCAAGCGGATCGAGGAGGCGGCGGCGAACTGGCCGATCAAGCCGGAGATCGTCACCGGCGGAGAGGCGAAATGGGCCGCCTTCGCCAAGGCCGACGCCGCGCTCGCGGCCTCGGGAACGGTCTCGCTCGAGCTTGCGCTCGCCGGCATCCCGATGGCGCTCGCCTACCGGCTCGACCCGATCGCCTATCCGTTTCGCCATCTGATCAGCGCCTGGACGGCAGCGATGCCGAACTTCATCGTCGGCCACCCGCTGGTTCCCGAGCATTTCCACGAGATCATCCGGCCGGAGCTTCTGGCTCGACGATTGCAACGCCTGCTGACCGACACGCCCGAGCGACGGGCGCAACTCGAGGGCTTCGACGAGATCCGGCAGCTGATGGCGATCGACCGCGCACCGGGCGAGGCAGCCGCAGACATCGTGCTCGATCGTATCGCGGCATCTCGGTCAGGCCGTCTCGCGCATCCCTGAACGAAAAACGGGCGCCCCGCGGCGCCCGTGTCGTCTTTCGATGGCTGTCGACCAAATCGCCGAAGTCAGCTCCGCTCGCCGATCGCGACGTAGTCGCGGAGCGCAGCGCCGGTGTAGAGCTGGCGCGGGCGGCCGATGCGCTGATGCGGGTCCTCGATCATTTCCTTCCACTGGGCGATCCAGCCGACGGTCCGGGCAACCGCGAACAGCACCGTGAACATGGTGGTCGGGAAGCCGAGGGCCTTCAGCGTGATGCCCGAATAGAAGTCGACATTCGGATAGAGCTTCTTCTCGATGAAGTAGTCGTCGGTAAGCGCGATGCGCTCCAGCTCCATCGCCACCTCGAGCAGCGGATCGTCCTTGATGCCGAGCTCGTCCAGCACCTCGTGGCAGGTCTTCTGCATGATCTTGGCGCGCGGATCGTAGTTCTTGTAGACCCGGTGGCCGAAGCCCATCAGACGGAACGGATCGTTCTTGTCCTTGGCTCTCGCAATGAACTCAGGGATGCGATCCGCCGAGCCGATCTCCATCAGCATGTTGAGCGCCGCCTCGTTGGCGCCGCCATGGGCGGGGCCCCAGAGGCAGGCGATGCCGGCCGCGATGCAGGCGAAGGGGTTGGCGCCCGAGGAGCCCGCGAGGCGCACCGTCGAGGTCGAGGCGTTCTGCTCGTGATCGGCGTGCAGGATGAAGATCCGGTCCATCGCGCGAGCGAGCACCGGGTTGATCCGGTAGGGCTCGCAGGGCACCGCGAAGCACATGTGCAGGAAGTTTTCCGCGTAGGAGAGATCGTTGCGCGGATAAACGAAGGGCTGGCCGATGTGGTATTTGTAGGCCATCGCCGCGATGGTCGGCATCTTCGCGATCATGCGCAGGCTCGCGACCATGCGTTGATGCGGATCGGCGATGTCGGTCGAGTCGTGATAGAACGCCGACAGCGCACCGACCGAGCCGCACATCACCGCCATCGGATGGGCGTCGCGGCGGAAGCCCGTGAAGAACCGGCTCATCTGCTCGTGGATCATGGTGTGCCGCGTCACGCGGTAGACGAAATCGTCTTTCTCGCGCTGAGTCGGCAGTTCGCCATACAGAAGCAGATAGCAGGTCTCGAGGAAGTCCCCCTCTTCGGCAAGCTGGTCGATCGGGTAGCCGCGATGCAGCAGCATGCCCTCGTCGCCGTCGATATAGGTGATCTTCGATTCGCAGGACGCGGTCGAGGAGAAGCCGGGGTCATAGGTGAACACGCCGGTGTTCTTGTAGAGAGACGTCACGTCGACGACATCCGGTCCAATGGTACCGCTGCGCCGCGGGAGATCGGCATCCGACGATCCCAGTGTGAACTTCGCCGACTGGTCAGTCATTCGTACCCCTTTCGATCTTTGCCGCTACTCAGGACAAACCTATTGCAGCGCACACATTTCGACCACTCCCTGCCTACTCCAATGGCGAGAGTTCGACAAGTTTCATGGTGCTTAGCCGTGTGCGCTGCGAAAAATGGCCAAGGATCAGGCGGCCTGATCGCGCAGCCGGGCGAGCGCCTCGTCGCGGCCGAGAACGGCAAGAACGTCGAACACGCCGGGTGATGTCGTGCGGCCGGTCAGGGCGGCGCGCAACGGCTGCGCGGCCTTTCCGAGCTTCAGTCCAGCCTCTTCGGCATAGGCGCGCACCAGCGCTTCGAGGCTGGCGGCATCCCAGCTTTCGGCCGCTTCGAAGCGAGGCAGAAGGGCCGCGACCACGTCCCGACCGCCATCGGCCAGAATCGTCTCGGCCTTCTCCTCGATCGGCAGGGGCCGGCTGACGAACAGGAACGCCGCGCCGTCGGTCAGCTCGACCAGGGTCTTGGCGCGCTCCTTGAGGCCCGGCATGGCTTCGGTGAGCTTCGCCCGCGTCGTCGCGTCGTCGGCGGTTTTGAGGATCTCGCCATTCGGCAGCACGTCACGGCTGTCCATCAGCATGTCGACCAGTTCTTCGTCACTGGAGGCGCGGATCCAGTGGCCGTTCAAGGCTTCGAGCTTCTTGAAGTCGAATCGCGCCGCGCCCTTGTTGATCTGATCGAGGTCGAACCATTCGATCATCTTCTCGGTCGAGATGATCTCCTCGTCGCCATGGGCCCACCCCAGCCGGACGAGATAGTTCCGGAGCGCCACCGGCAGATAGCCCATCTCGCGATAGGCCTCGACGCCGAGCGCGCCATGGCGCTTGGAGAGCTTCGCCCCGTCCGGTCCGTGGATCAGAGGAATATGCGCCATGACCGGAATGTCCCAGTCCATCGCCTTGTAGATCAGCGTCTGGCGGCCGGCATTGGTCAGATGGTCGTCGCCACGGATGATGTGGGTGACGCCCATGTCGTGATCGTCGACGACGACGGCGAGCATGTAGGTCGGGTTGCCGTCCGAGCGCAGAAGCACGAAATCGTCGAGATCCTTGTTGGGAAAGCGGACCTTGCCCTGAACGAGGTCGTCGACGACGGTCTCGCCTTCGAGCGGGGCGCGCAAGCGGATGACCGGATCGACGCCCGGAGGCGCCTCGTTCGGATTGCGGTCGCGCCAGCGCCCGTCATAGCGCGGCGGGCGCTTTTCGGCGCGGGCCTTTTCGCGCATCTCGTCGAGTTCCGCCTGAGTCGCATAGCAGCGATAGGCCTGGCCGCGGGCGAGCAGTTCCTCCACCACGGCCCGGTGCCGCTCAATGCGGGCATATTGCGAGACGGCCGGTTCGTCGGCGGTGAGCCCGAGCCAGTCGAGCCCTTCGATGATTGCTTGGACCGCCGGCTCGGTCGAGCGGGCGCGGTCGGTGTCCTCGATGCGAAGCAGCATCTTGCCGCCCTTGGCCCGGGCGTAGAGCCAGTTGAACAGGGCCGTGCGCGCGCCGCCGATATGCAGGAATCCGGTGGGCGAGGGGGCAAAGCGGGTGACGACGGTGTCCGCCATTTCAACTCCAATGTCGATGGGATCGGTCTGCGCTACGCCACTGAAAACGTCGCAATCATTTGCGGGCTGTGTAGCATAGGCACTTTCGAAGGCAAGCAAGGGGGAGCCCGTCGCCATTGCCTCAGCTTCGCCCGAGCCCGGATCAGGCCTCTGGCCATGCGACGCGCCCGCGCAAGAGCCCGCGCGGATGGGCATGGCGTTGGTGGCGGCCGACCCGGGCCTCGGCCGGCGCCTGGGCGGCGTGGCCGGAAGAAGGTGGTTCTCCCCTCGTGGCGTCGGGGCGTGGTTCAAGCGGCAGATAGAGCGCGAAGGCGCCGCCCGCTCCGGCTTCCACATGCTGCCCGTCTCCCTGATGATCGGCGTGCTGGCGGTCTTCGTCTTCGACTGGCGGCCGAATCTCACCGCGACGAGCGTCGCGGCCCTCCTCTTCGCGCTGGCCGCATGGCGCGCGGCGGCCCGTCCCGTTCTCCGGCTAGGCCTGACCGCCCTAGCAGGCCTCCTCTGCGGCGGGCTGGTTTCGCTCGCAGAAATCCGGGCGACGGACACGACGATCATTTCCGGCACGGCGACCACGCGGATCGCCGCCACGGTCGTGGAGCGGGCGCGCGACGACAGAGGTCGCATGCGCTACCTCGTGGAAATCAGCGGTACGACCCGGCCGGTACTTTCCCGCCCGCCGGAACGCGCGAAAATCATGGTAAGCGCGAAGCACGATCCGATCGCGCCGGGTGAACCCTACTATGGTCTCGTGCGGCTCGGCCCGCCCTCGGGCCCGGCCGCCGTGGACGGCTATGATTTCGCGTTTTTGCCCTTTTTCGACGGTGTGGGCGCGCAGGGCTTCGCGTTGGGGGCCCCGGACGCCGTGCCGGCCGAGGGTCTGTCACCGCCGCCTGCGCCGACGGGCCTTGCCGCTACCGCCATCACGCTTTCACGCTTGCGCGGCGCAATGACCGATCGCATTGTCGAGGCTGCCGGGAGCGGAGAGGCGGGCGCGATCGCGGCCGCCCTCGTCACCGGCGAGCGGGCGGGGATCTCGGACGAAGCCGAAACTTGGCTGCGCGGGGTCGGGCTCGCCCATGTCCTCTCGATCTCCGGCCTGCATCTCGCGATCGTGGCCGGTTCGGCGCTCATTCTCTTGCGCTCGCTCTTCGCGCTGTTTCCGGCGCTATCGCTGCAATATCCGGTGAAGAAGCTGGCCGCCGCTGCGGCCCTTGTGATCGCCGCGCTCTATCTTTTCCTGTCAGGGGCAAACGTCGCCACCGAACGTGCCTTCGTCATGCTCGCGGTGATGCTCGTGGCGGTGATGTGCGACCGGCCGGCGCTTACCCTGCGCAATGTTTCGATCGCCGCCATCGTGGTGATTCTCCTGTCTCCGCACATGGTCGTGACGGCGAGCTTCCAGATGAGCTTTTCGGCCACGCTGGCACTGATCGCGGGCTACGGCGCCTTCATGCGCTGGCGCGGGCCGAAGAAGATGGAGGAGCGACGCTCTCTCGCCGCGACCGCTCTGCGCCTCGTGGCCGCAACCATCATCGGCATCATCGCAAGCTCTGTGATGGCGGGCGCGGCGACGGCGCCGTTCGCGGCCTATCATTTCCACCGGGTGGCGCCCTTCGGCCTCGTCGCCAATGTTTTGACCCTGCCGCTCTTCACGCTGGCGATCATGCCGCTCGGCCTGATCGGCTCGCTGCTGATGCCCTTCGGTCTCGACGGCTGGTGTTTCTCCCTGATGGGGCTCGCGCTCGATCTGGTGCTGGCAGTTTCCGAATGGCTCTACGGCGTCCTGCCGGATCGGGGGACGGGACCGATCGACGGGCTCGGCGTCGCATGGCTGAGCGCGGCTATTCTGGCGGTCGCTTTCTTCGCCAGCCAGTTTCGATGGATTGCGCTTCCGTTCGCCATTGTGGGTCTTCTGACGATCCGCGACACGGACCCGCTGCCGCAGCTCCTCATCTACGAGGATGGCAAGATGGTCGCGGCGTTCGCGGAAGACGGCGATATCGCCTATCTGAGGGATCGGCCGAAGCGTTTCGTCGCCGATCAGTGGGAGCGAAGCTTCCTTTCCGGAGGAAAAGGCGAGGCGGACGAGGCGCATCGCGACAACCGGATCGCCCCGCCCTGCAAGGAAGATTTCTGCCGCTTCGAGACCCGCAATGGCATTCGCGTCGCCTGGACCGACGATTACCGGAAGACCGGTCAGGCCTGCGATACGGGAGACGTCGCGATCGTCGCCCGTGCGATCCGCCTTGGCGAATGCCGCTCTGGCGCGGTTCTGGTCACACTGCGCACATTGCGGCAAAGCGGCTCGCTCGAAGTCTCGCTCGATCCTGTCACGCGGCGACCGATCGTGGCTCGTGCGGTGCCGAGCGATCCCCCGCCCTGGAACCGGCATCGCCTGGCGCCCTGGCCGGAATACTGGCGCAAGCCCAAGGATGCGACACAGCCGTGAGGGTCGGTTCCGCCAGCCGAGGCTACAGCTTGCGCAGGGCCACCTGCTCGATCAGGTGCTCGGGGCCCTTGCGCAGGATCAGGTCTGCGCGCGGTCGGGTCGGCAGGATGTTGTCGTGCAGGTTCTTGGCGTTGATATCCGCCCACAGCCCCTCGGCGATCGCATGCGCCTCCTCCGCGGAGACCTTGGAATAGCGGTGGAAGAAGGATTCCGGGCTGCGGAACGCAGTGTCGCGCAGGTGCATGAAGCGGTCGATATACCAGCGATGGATATCGGTCTCGTCGGCATCGATGTAGATCGAGATGTCGAAGAAGTCCGAGACGAAGGGGATCGCCTTCCCGTCCTTCGGCATCTCGCGCACCTGAAGCACGTTCAGCCCCTCGAAGATCAGGATGTCCGGCCGGTCGACCACCACCTTTTGGCCCGGCATGACGTCATAGACCAGATGCGAATAGACCGGGGCCTCGACCTTCGGTCGTCCGGCCTTGATGGCCGAGAGAAAGCGCAGGATCGCGCCGACGTCGTAGCTCT
The DNA here is from genome assembly GCF_024359545.1 of Jiella marina. Classification (GTDB taxonomy): domain Bacteria; phylum Pseudomonadota; class Alphaproteobacteria; order Rhizobiales; family Rhizobiaceae; genus Jiella. Next base: position 158,003 of record NZ_JAKQZG010000002.1, on the reverse strand, counting down.
CGGGAAAGCCCTTGCGCCGCATCAGCCCGCCGGCTTCGAGCACGGCGTTGGGGAACAGGAAACCGTCGGTCGTGACCAGATCGACCTTCGGGGAGGTGGGCCAGCGGGCGAGCAGCTCCTTCAGGATGCGGGCGGTGGTCGACTTGCCCACGGCGACCGAGCCGGCGATGCCGATGATGAAGGGCGTCTTGCGGCCCGGCGCATCGCCGAACAGGAAGCGCTGGCGCTGGCTGAAAAGAAGCTGCGTCGCCTCCACATGGGCGTAGATCAGGCGGGACACGGCCAGGTAGATCCGCGCCACCTCGTCGAGATCGATCGGATCTCCGAGCGAGCGCAGCCGGGCGACCTCGTCCTCGCTCAATGTCATCGGCGCGTCGGCACGAAAACGGGCCCAGTCCTCGGCCGCAAACACCCTGTAGGGCGAGTATTTTGCCGGCGCGAGCTGGTCCATCAGTCGCGGTCCTCCGCTGTCTCGCCGCCCGCAGCGCGCCCCGCCTTTTCCTCAAGGCCGGTCTGGGCCGTGCGGCGGGCCAACTCGCCCATCACGGCAGAAAGCGGAACCTGCCGTAGATTGAGAAGGACGAGGAGGTGATAGAGAAGGTCGGCCGCCTCCGAGGCCATCCGTTCGTCGTCTTCGCCGACGGCCGCAAGCACGGTCTCGATCGCTTCCTCGCCGAGTTTCTTCGCCGTATGGGGCACGCCCTTTTGCGCGAGCGATGCGGTGTAGGACGAGGCATCGTCCGATCCCGCTCGGGCAGCGACGATCTTTTCCAGGTCTTCGAGGCTGAAGCGTTCCATTCCTGCCCTTCTGCGCGTTCGTGAGGCCGGTCTCAGCCGACCTTGTCGAGACGCATGGCGATACCCTTTTCGGCCATGTGCGTCTTGGCTTCGGCGATCGTGTGAGTGCCGAAATGAAAGATCGAGGCGGCGAGCACCGCATCGGCCCGCCCGTCGCGGACGCCTTCGACCAGATGATCGAGGGTCCCGACACCGCCCGATGCGATCACCGGCACGGCCACCGCATCGGCAACGGCCCGTGTGAGCGGGATATCGAAGCCGGACTTGGTGCCGTCCCGGTCCATGGAGGTCAAAAGGATCTCACCGGCTCCGTTCGCCACCACCTTGCGGGCAAACTCGACGGCGTCGATGCCTGTCGCCGTCCGCCCACCATGGGTGAAGATCTCCCAGCGCGGCTCGTCGCCATCGTCCGCCACGCGTCGTGCGTCGATCGCGACGACGATGCACTGGTCGCCGAACTTGTCGGCAGCCTCGGCGACGAATTCGGGCCGATTGACGGCCGCCGTGTTGATCGAAACCTTGTCGGCGCCGGCCAGAAGCAGCTTGCGCACGTCGGCCACCGTCCTGACGCCGCCCCCGACGGTCACCGGCATGAAGCATTCCTCGGCGGTGCGCGCGACGACGTCGTAGATCGTCTCGCGATTGTCGGAAGAGGCTGTGATGTCGAGAAAGCAGAGCTCGTCCGCCCCGGCCGCATCATAGGCACGCGCGGCCTCCACCGGATCGCCGGCATCGACGAGATCGACGAAATTGACGCCTTTGACGACGCGGCCGTCCTTCACGTCGAGGCAAGGGATGATGCGGGCTTTGAGGGTCATCGCTCGGACAATCTTCGATGGCGACCGCGCGCATGTCGCCGCGTGCGCTTGTTATCGCCTGTCCTTATGCGATGCCGCGATAGAGCTCGGCAAGGGTGATGGCGATGCCAAGTCCGGCCAGTTCGACGGTTTCGTCCTGGCCGACGATCATTTCCGGCCGCTTGAAGACGCCCTCCTCGTCGCGAGACCAGAGCCAGACGCGAGGCTCGTCCTGGGATAGAACGAGATAATGGGCGAGGCTATCGAGTGCGGTGTACTCCTGAGCCTTCTCGCCAAAATCAGTCGCGAGGGAAGAGGGCGAGAGGATTTCCGCGACGAGGACAGCCTCATTCGTGGCAAGGCTTCGACGTGTTTCGCCCGAGCGCGGCTTCACCAGAACGTCGGGGTAACGGATCCCGAGCGGTGTTCTGACGGCATAATCGGCGGCTGTGACGATATAGTCGGAGACAGGGAGTTTCGATTTCAGGCAGAACGCCACTTGCAGCATCAATTCAGCATGCTGCTCGGTCCCGCCCGTCATCATTTCGACGATCCTCCCTCTCACGAATTCCCGCCGGCCTTCCCGTCCTTCGTTCCAGCGCAGAAAATCGTCGACAGTGCGGATGGTCGGTGTCTGAATGTTCATGATGCCCCCTTAGCCTCCTCATGGCTGGCTGGCGTCCGTCCTCGATCCTAACCGATCGGCATCGCCTGTGGAAAGGAAGGGCAACTCGGTCGACTGACTTGCCCGTCATCGGTCAGTCTGCGACGAGAAAGGCGAGCGGGGAGCTGAGGAACCATGCGCGAGATCGTTTTCGATACCGAAACCACCGGCCTCGATCCGGATGTGGAGCGCGTGATCGAGATCGGCGGTGTCGAGCTCTGGAACCACATCCCGACTGGTCGCGAGTACCACGTCTTCATCCGCCCGGCCGATCGCAAGGTCGACCCTGCCGCCTTCGACGTTCACGGCATTTCGGACGAATTCCTGACGGACAAGCCGCTTTTTGCGGAAGTCGCCGACGAATTCCTGGATTTCTTCTCGGACGGCAAGCTGATCGCCCACAATGCAAGCTTCGACATTCGCTTCCTGAATGCCGAACTCAAGCGGCTCGGCCATCCGCCGATCGAGCCGGAGCGCGTGATCGACACACTGCCCATGGCGCGGCGCAAGTTTCCGATGGCGCCGGCGACCCTCGATGCCCTCTGCTCGCGCTTCTCGATCGATACCAGCCGCCGCGACAAGCACGGCGCATTGCTCGATTCGCAGCTCCTCGCCGAAGTATACATCGAGCTGATCGGCGGCCGGCAGGCGGCCCTTGGCCTCGTCTTCGGCGGTGGTGAGGAGAGCGAGGAAGGGGATGAGACGGTACGGCGCGTCAGGAGCCGGCCCGCTCCGCTGAAGCCTCGGCTCTCGGAAGACGAAGCCGTCCGCCATCTGGTCTTCGTCGAAAGTCTCGGCGAGGAGGCGATCTGGTGGCGCTATCTCGGCCGGCCGGCAGCAGAGCTCGAGGAAGAGCCGCAGCAGGCAGTCGCCGCCAAGGCGTGATTGCGGCGCAGGTTTCCGAAAGCAAAAAAAGCGCCGGCCGCATGGTGCAGCCGGCGCTTCGATTCCGGGAAATCCTGGAGAACTTGGCTCAGCTGGTCTGGACCTGCTGACGGGCCCGCTCCTCGGCCATGCGCTGCTGGAACAGCTTGGCGAAGTCGATCGGGTCGATCATCAGCGGCGGGAAGCCGCCATTGCGAGTGACATCCGCAACGACCTGACGCGCGAAGGGGAAGAGCAGGCGCGGGCATTCGATGAACAGAACCGGAAGCAGATGCTCCTGCTGGAAGTTCTGAAGGCGGAAGACGCCGCCATATTCCAGTTCCACATGGAACATCATCTCGGCGCCTTCGCCGGCCTTGGCGTTCAGCGTCAGCCGGACGTCGTATTCACCGTCCGAGCCTTCGATCGCGTTGGCACCGACATTGACGCCGATATTGATTGCCGGTCCGCGCGCCTGAGTGCGCAGGATGGCCGGGGAATTCGGGCTCTCGAAGGAGAGATCCTTGATGTACTGGGTCAGGATGTTGATCGCGGGCGGCGTTGCCTGCTGGCCCGTGGCGGTGCCGTTCGATCCGGTGGCGTCGTTGGTGTCGGACATGGTCAACCTTTCTCGTTCGCAGTTCGGCGCGCCGGAATGCTGTAGCCTCGCGCGCCAATCGCCGGGTCATGCTGTTGCATGGCCTGGCAGGAATTTCTTTGGGCGCGAGCGCTATCATGCAGGCCCGGCGACGACAAGGCGCGGGGCCAAGTGTGATGACGCCTTGACGAGCCGTTTTACGGAACGAGGACCTCGAACTGGTAGATCGTGTGTTCGACGCCGCCATAGGTGACGTTGCAGCCGCCGGTGGACGGGCCGACCTTGCCGGGATGCAGCCCGCCGTTGAAGGGCGCCCGGCACACGTAGAGCGGGCTGTCATTGGCCTCGTTACCGCCATCATACGCTCCTTCGGGGAGCTGATATTGTGATGAGGCCGTGATCCAACGACCCTGGCCGAGCAGGGTCGAATATTGGCGAACCGTGTATTCCCGCCCGCCATAGCCGATGACGCAGCCGCCGAAGGCCGGCCGAAGCTTGCCCGGATGATTGCCGTTGTTGAATGCTGCCGTGCAGGCGTAAAGGGTCTCGCCATTGGCTTCGTGGCCGACCGGCATCGCCTCGCGATCGATCGCGCCGCCGGATTGATCGGCCCAGCCCACGCCGGTCGAGGCAGGTGACGGCGGCCTATAATTGGCAGAGGGGGCCGGCTGACCGCGCCCGCCGCCATGGCCCTCGCGGTCCGACGCACTCTCCAAAAACGCCCTCACCACCAAATCCCCAAATGTTTTGACCGCCCCCAAATTCGGTGTATACGCCAACAACACGAGTTGTTGTTGTATTGACACCCAAAGAAGCTGCGGCTGATATTATTTGACTTTTTTCAAGATGCTCAGTGCTATCGATAGGAGAACTTTTCTGCTGGAGGGATATAATTTGACGATAAATTCTATTATTATAAAATTACCTCAATAAAAACAAAAGAAAAAAACATCCAACATACATTGATTATAAAGTATTTTTTTCCTGGTACTTCGGGGGAAAGCATATAATATACATAATAATGCTTGTATCTCTTTTTATTTTCATCGTAATTATTTCGCCATTTTCGTCTTTCTCGTATAAGATAAATATATATCCATGGAAAAGACGCGAGAACACACTGAAAAAAGAACGTCTTTCCCATTATTGGCTATCTTTATTTATCTGGTTTTTACTCTATTAATGATTGATACGTAGTTTACGACAACTCGGTCATCATCTCGTCAGCTCCGCGACGAGAAGCGTCGCTGCGGTCACGCCCGACAACGAAAAGTCGATGTCATAGGGGCCGATGCGGAGGACCGCATGGCTGCCCCCGCGCAAGGCATCGAGTTCCGGCAGGCCGATCCAGGCGTAGGTCCAGCGCTGTGCGGCGGTGCCGCTCGCACCGATCGCTCGGCCGTCGATTTCCAGCTGCCCATACCAGTCGGGTCGGGAGTCGACCAGAACGGCGATCTGCCACTGACCGGAACCGTAGCCGATGCGGATGTCGTCGCCGTTTCCGTCCCGGTCGCGCGCGGCGTAGCAATATTCGAAGTGGCCGCGATCGTAGCCGGCGGCGACTTCCCAGCCCCGGGCCTCGCCATAACAGCGATTGGCGTTGCCCGACAGCGAGCCGATATTCGTGACGCCGAAAGATTGTGCGTTGGCCGTGGACACGCACAGCCCGGCCGCCAGAACGGCGCCGGCAATGATGAGACGCATTGCAGAAATCCCCCTACACGATTCCCCTGGGCGCGCCGGGTCGTGCCGGCTTCACGCTACCGTGATCAGGCCGCCATATGATTAGGCACAAAGTTTACCCTAGGGCAACTGCGCTTCGCCGAGCGGCGAATGGGAAGGCGGAGGCTCGGACCGCATCGGCGGAGACGTCGCGGAGGCATCCCAGGCGACAGATTGTCTTCAGATCGCGAACGCAGGAGACATTCCTGCCCGCAGGCATGCGACCTTTCCCCTCGCGCCTGGCGTCGCCATGTAAGTAAAAATCCTCAGTATCACTTCGTATTGGAAGCTCCGATGCCTGCCTATTCCGTTCTGGACCTTTCGCCCGTTCCCGAAGGAAGCGACGCCGCGACCGCCCTGAAGAACTCCGCCGAACTCGCCCGTCATGCCGAATCGCTCGGCTACAAGCGCTACTGGATGGCGGAGCATCATTCCATGCCGGGCATCGCCAGCGCGGCGACGGCCGTCGCGTTGGCGCATGTGGGCAACGCCACCTCGACGATCCGCATCGGCGCCGGCGGCATCATGCTGCCGAACCATGCGCCGCTGGTGATCGCCGAACAGTTCGGAACGCTGGCGACCCTGTTTCCGGACCGGGTCGATCTCGGGCTCGGGCGTGCGCCCGGAACGGACATGGCGACGGCCCGGGCGCTGCGCCGCAATCTCGCCGGCGGCGACCGCTTTCCCGAAGACGTTCTGGAACTGATCGGCTATTTCGAACCCGAGACCGGGGCGCCGGGGCCGAAGGCCGTACCGGGCACTGGCACGCAGGTTCCGGTCATCATTCTCGGATCGAGCCTCTATGGAGCCCAGCTGGCGGCTCATCTCGGCCTGCCTTACGCCTTCGCTTCACATTTCGCGCCTGGTGCCCTCGATCAGGCCCTCGAAGTCTATCGCGAGACCTATCGCCCGTCGGAGCGCTGGCCGCGTCCTCATTTCATCCTGGCCGCCAACGTCTTCGCGGCCGAAACGGACGCAGAAGGCGCACTGCTGAAGAGTTCAATGGAGCAGGCCTTCGTCAATCTGCGGACCGGCAATCCCGGCAAGCTCCCGGCGCCGGTCGAGGGCTATCTCGAGCATCTCGACCCGTCGGCACAGGCGATGCTCGCCCAGGCGTTGACGGTCTCGGCGACAGGTTCGCCTCAGACAGTCGAGCGCACATTGTCGGCCTTCATCGCGCGCTGGGAACCGGACGAAGTGATCCTGACCGGTCAGATCCACGACCATCAGGCCCGGCTGGAGTCCTTTGCGATCGCGGCCCGGGCAATGCAGGCGATCAACGCGCGACAGATGGCCGCCTAGGGACCGTCGCCGGAGCGTGCAGCATTCCCGCGTTTCCGGCGAATCGCTTCCCGGGGCGGAATGGCGAGTCGCTTTAAACGCTAAAATATATGATTTTTCCGTCGCTTATCCCTATGCGACGTCATCCTCGGGCTTGTCCCGAGGATGACGGAATTTCATAGGGTTGTTGAATCCTCACGCCGTCGAAGCGCGCACAGCACCTTTCAGCCACTCCCGTGATTCAGCATGGTGTCAATGCAGCGTCCTGTTCGGCGGCGACTCATCCTGCTGCTCGTCGCCATGCCAGGGCGAGGTGGGATCGGGACGGCGCTGATAGTCATCGCCGGACAGATCGACCACGTCCGGTCCGCCCCGGCGGGTCTCGCCGCCGCTGGGGCCGCCCGGCCGCCGGCTTTGCCAGCGCTCGGCTGTGCCGTCGCAGGTCATCACGACGATCCGCTGGCTGAGCACCCGGCGAATGGTGCTGCGAACGCCCGGGACGAAGAGCAGAAAGCCGATCGCATCGGTGACGAGGCCGGGCGTCAGGAGCAGGATGCCTGCGGCGAGGATCATCACGCCGTCGACCAGTTCACGGCCCGGAACGCGACCCGCCGCCATTTCCGACTGGATGCGGTTCAGAGTCCCGATCCCCTGCTGCTTCAAGAGAATCGAGCCGCCGATCGCCGTCACAACCACGAGAGCGAGTGTCGGCCACAGGCCGATGAGATTGCCGACCAGAATGAAGACGGCGATTTCCAGAACGGGAATCACCAGAAGGAGGAACGGAATGAGTGCAAAAGGCATGAAAATTCGTTCCTTTCCGTGCTCAAGCTTGCGTGATGGGACCGCGTATCGGGAGATTTGCGGTCGTTCTGCCCCGCCACGCGCAAGTGTCACATAGGGATCGCGATCGATGATTTGAATGCGCGCCGCGTGATCTCTATATGTGTGCCGTTCAAGGCCAAGGAATCGAGGTGGCAGCGCGCAATGAGTTTCGGGACGATCTTCTTCATAGTTCTCGCGGCGATCGTCCTGTTTCAGCTGCGCAATGTGCTTGGGCGGCGGACAGGCAACGAGCGTCCTCCCTTCGATCCCTATTCGCGCACCGAGCGCACCCAGGAAGAAGCGGCCTCGAACGGCAATGTCGTGACGTTGCCGCAGCGCCGTGAGGAAGGCGAAGGCCTGCCCGCTCGCGTCGTCTACGAGAAGGTCGACAAGATCGCCGTCCCCGGCAGTCCGCTCAACAGCGAACTGCGCAAGCTGCGCGACAATGATTCTGAATTCGACCCGACCAGCTTCATCGAGGGCGCCCGGATCGCCTACGAGATGATCGTCAACGGCTTCGCCGACGGTGACCGGCGCCTGCTGAAGAATCTGCTGTCGCCCGAGGTCTATGCCGATTTCGAGGCGGCGATTGCCGATCGCGAGGCCAAGGGCCAGAAGATGAACTCCTCCTTCGTCGGGATCGACGAGGCGAAGATCGTCGCGGCCGAGGTCAAGGATCGCGAGGCACAGATCACCGTGCGCTTCGTCTCGCAGCTGATCAGCGCGACCCTGGGTCCCGAGGGCGAGGTGATCGACGGCGATCCCGAAGCCGTGGTCGAAGTGCGCGACGTCTGGGTCTTCGCGCGCGATCTGCGGTCGCGTGACCCGAACTGGAAGCTGGTCGGCACGGAATCCGACGAAAGCTGACGCTTCGCCGGAGCGGGCCATGGCCGAGTTTTCCCGCCGAAGCTTTGCCGAGATCGAAGGCTGGGGCGAGGCCGATCATGGTCTCGCCTTCGATGCGTTTCGCCGCAGCGCCAGCCGCCTGCTCGAGGGAGCGTTTCCGACCGGAACCCTGGGGCTGAGGGCTGCGGCGTATCGCGATCCGGCTGAGGTGGCTCTCGCGGCCGGCGACCCAAGCGCGAGCGAGGCGCGAGACTTCTTCGAGACCCGCTTCGTGCCGCTCGGCATCCGGCCCTCCCGGACCGAGACCGGTTTCGTTACCGGCTATTACGAGCCCGTCGTCGAAGCTTCCGCAAGGCCTGACGATCGTTTCCGTTTCCCGCTCTATCGTCCGCCCGACGATCTCGTGAAGGTCGATGACGTCTCGCGTCCGCCGGGGCTCGACCCCTCCTACCGCTTCGCGCGGCGGATGGATTGCGGCATGTTGACCGAATATTTCGACCGCGCGGCGATCGAGACCGGCGCGCTCGAAGGGCGTGGGCTCGAAATCGTCTGGCTTGCCGACAGGGTCGACGCCTTTTTCATCCACATTCAGGGCTCTGCGCGGCTGGTCATGCAGGACGGCAGCCATCGGCGCGTCGGCTATGCCGCGAAATCGGGCCATCCCTTCACGGCGATCGGCCGCAGCCTGGTCGAGGCAGGCGAACTCACCCTTGGCGAGGCCGACATGCAGGGCATTCGCTCGTGGCTTGCCGCCCATCCGGACCGGCAGGACGAGATCTTGCACCGCAACCGGTCCTTCATCTTCTTCCACGACCGGTCGGTGATCGACCCCGAGCTTGGCCCCGTCGGCGCGGCCAAGGTTCCTCTGACGCCGCTGGCCTCGATCGCGGTCGATCGCGAGCTGGCCACATACGGCCTTCCCTATTTCATTGCGGCCAGAGAATTGGCGATCGACGGCCAGCCGTTTCGCCGCTTGATGATCGCCCAGGATACGGGCTCGGCGATCCTCGGCCCGCGCCGGGCCGATATTTTCGTTGGCTCTGGGGATGAGGCCGGAGCGATCGCCGGTCGAATTCGCCACGCGGCCGACTTTACCGTTCTGGTTCCGCCGGAGCTTGCCCGGGACCTCGTCCCATGAGACGCAAGCGGGGGCTGAGCGAAGAAGACAAGCGGCTCTGGGCAAGCGTTGCCCGCCAGACAGTGCCGCTCAAGGGCCGCGCCATGCCGGAGCCCGAGGCCAAGCCCAGGGTGAATGGCGCACCGGCGAGTGACGCGGCTTCCGCCAATTCGCCCCCGCAACCGTGGACGACACGTCCCGCCGGACTGCCGGGCCGGGAGGCTCAGCCGCCGAAGCGTCTGAGCCAGCACCCGATCGAGCGGCCGTTGCGGCGCAAGCTCGCCAAGGGCCGGGTCGAAATCGACGCGCGGATCGACCTGCACGAGATGACCCAGACCGCCGCCCACGGCGCGCTCGCCCGGTTCCTCGCCCAGGCCCAGGCGATGGGGATGCGCCACGTTCTCGTGATCACCGGCCGCGGTTCGCCGGATGGCGCGCGCGGCATCCTGCGACGGGTCGTGCCGCAATGGTTCGCGGGGCCGGCCTTCCGGTCCTTCGTGGCCGGTTTTGAGGCCGCCGAGCGCCGGCATGGTGGTGACGGGGCGCTCTATGTCCGGGTGCGGCGCCTGAAATGACCCCGTTCGGCGAGAAGATCCGGGCGCTACGGCGCGAGCGCGGCATCACCCAGCAGCAGATGGCAAGGGCTCTCAACATCTCGTCGGCCTATCTGTCGGCGCTGGAGCATGGCCGCCGCAGTCGCCCGACATGGGATCTCCTGCAGCGGATCATCGGCTATCTGAACGTCATCTGGGACGATGCGGAGGAGCTCGAACGGCTGGCCGAATTGTCGCATCCGCGGGTGACCGTGGAGACGGCGGGCCTTGGCCCGGAGGCAACGCTTCTCGCCAACCGCTTGGCGGAGACGATCGCCATCCTAGATCGGCAGGAAGTCCAACGCGTGCTCGATGCGCTGGAAGCCGTCAGCGAAACCGCGGCCGCCCGGCAGAAGAACCGTCGGAACGCGGCCCGGCCGGTGCGCTGAGCACGCGGAAACGCGCTTTCTCGGCGGTGACGGGAGCCGCCTCTATTGCTGGCCGAGCGCCGGTCCACTCCCGGCCTTCAACATCAAAATTCTCACCTTTACGTAAGCTGCAATCAATCTAACCGATTGTATTTCCTGATGCCCTATTTTGGCTGTTGCAAGCCGTTCCGCACAGGGCTAATCCTGCCCACCAAACGGGGGCACCGTTGCATTGCAGCATGGCGGTTTGCGGGCGGAACCGCGCCGTCCGGTTGTTCATTCCCGGCAGATGTCATTGCCCCTGTAGTTCGAGCCGCGCAGGCCGGTATCGGCGGGCAGGCGTGGCGTTGGTCGCGGTCATGCGAGGGCGAGAGCCTCGTTCCGACCGCCAGGGAGAAGGAATACCGGCTTTGGCTCGCAGCAAGATCGCACTCATCGGTTCCGGCATGATCGGCGGCACGCTCGCCCATCTGGCGAGCCTGAAGGAGATGGGCGACGTCGTCCTGTTCGACATCGCCGAGGGCACGCCCCAGGGCAAGGCGCTGGACATCGCCGAATCCGGGCCCGTAGAAGGGTTCGACGCCCATCTTTCCGGCGCCAATGACTATTCTGCCATCGAAGGCGCGGATGTCTGCATCGTCACCGCCGGTGTGGCGCGCAAGCCCGGCATGAGCCGCGACGATTTGCTCGGTATCAATCTCAAGGTCATGGAGCAGGTGGGCGCAGGTATCGCCAAATATGCGCCGAACGCCTTCGTCATCTGCATCACCAATCCGCTCGACGCCATGGTCTGGGCGCTGCAGAAATTCTCGGGCCTGCCGAAGGAGAAGGTCGTCGGCATGGCCGGCGTTCTCGACTCGGCGCGCTTCCGCACCTTCCTCGCCGAAGAGTTCAAGGTCTCCGTCGAGGACGTGACGGCCTTCGTGCTCGGCGGCCATGGCGACACCATGTGCCCGCTGCCGCGCTATTCGACCGTCGCCGGCATCCCGCTGACCGATCTCGTCAAGATGGGCTGGTGCTCGGACGAGCGGCTGGAAGAGATCATCCAGCGCACCCGCGACGGCGGCGCGGAGATCGTCGGCCTCTTGAAGACTGGCTCGGCCTATTACGCGCCGGCGGCGTCCGCGATCCAGATGGCCGAATCCTATCTGAAGGACAAGAAGCGCGTTCTGCCCTGCGCCGCAGCGCTCAAGGGCGAATACGGCCTCAGGGACATGTATGTCGGCGTGCCCTGCATCATCGGCGCCGATGGCGTCGAGCGGGTGATCGAGATCGACCTGAACTCCGACGAGAAGGCCCAGTTCGACAAGTCCGTGAATGCGGTGAAGGGCCTGATGGAAGCCTGCCAGGGCATCGCGCCCAACCTGGCCTGACGAGCCATGCCGGCGTCCGTCGTCTCAAGGCTGGTTCGACCGGCCATCCTTGCCATCGGCCTCGCGGCCTCGCTCGCGAGTGCCATGGCCCAGGAGGGCCTCATCTGGCACGGTTACCGCTATGACGGACGCGGTTCGGCGTCATTCGGCATTCCGGAGACGGACGCGACGCCTTTGACCATCACCTGCCCTGGCCGGGATCGGTCCCTGACCATCGACTTCCGCTTCGATCTTCCGCCCGATTTTCTGGCCGATCCCCATGTTCGTCTGGAAGTCGACGGTGCGGAGTTCAGGCAGGTGGCGAACGCGATCTATGGTGCCGAAGGCGCGGCGCATTTTCCTTCGCTGCCAGTCCATGGAGGCGACCCGCTCGTCGGAGCCTTGATGCGCGGACAGACACTCACAGTCTTTCCGCCGGCCAAGACAGGCGCGGCGCCTTACACCATTTCACTTTCCGGATCGGCAGCGGTGATGCGCGAGTTTCTCGCGCCATGCCTGCCGTCATGACCATTCTCTGCGAACAGGAGCACGACGCGTGAACATCCACGAATATCAGGCCAAGGAAGTCCTGAAGGGCTATGGCGCGCCGGTCGCCGAGGGCGTCGCGATCACGTCGGCCGATGAGGCGGAAGCCGCGGCGAAGCAGCTTCCCGGACCGCTCTATGTCGTCAAGAGCCAGATCCATGCCGGCGGGCGCGGCAAGGGCAAGTTCAAGGAGCTCGGCCCCGATTCCAAGGGTGGTGTGCGGCTGGCGAAGTCTATCGAGGAGGTCGTCGAGAACGCCCGTGAAATGCTGGGCAACACGCTGGTCACTAAGCAGACGGGTGACGCCGGCAAGCAGGTGAACCGCCTCTATATCGAGGACGGCGCCGACATCGACCGGGAGCTCTATCTCTCTCTCCTTGTCGATCGCACCGTCGGCCAGATCGCCTTCGTGGCCTCCACCGAGGGCGGCATGGACATCGAGACGGTAGCCGCCGAGGCGCCCGAAAAGATCCTCACCCTGCCAATCAACCCTCAGACCGGCGTCACCGCCGGCGACGCCGAAAAGCTCTGCACGGCGCTGAAGCTCGGCGGGGCGGCGAAGGTGGACGGTATGCAGCTCTTCCCGATCCTCTACAAGGCCTTCCTCGAAAAGGACATGAGCCTTCTGGAGATCAATCCGCTGATCGTCATGAAGGACGGGCATCTACGCGTTCTCGACGCCAAGGTCTCCTTCGACAACAACGCCCTTTTCCGCCACGACGACATCAAGGCGCTGCGGGACGAGACCGAGGAGGACGCCAAGGAGATCGAGGCGTCGAAATACGACCTCGCCTATGTGGCGCTCGATGGCGACATCGGCTGCATGGTAAACGGCGCGGGCCTCGCCATGGCAACAATGGACATCATCAAGCTCTACGGCAAGGAGCCGGCGAACTTCCTGGACGTCGGCGGCGGCGCGTCGAAGGAAAAGGTCACTGCGGCCTTCAAGATCATCACCGCCGACCCGAACGTGAAGGGCATTCTCGTCAACATCTTCGGCGGCATCATGCGCTGCGACGTCATCGCCGAAGGCGTGGTCGCGGCGGTGAAGGAGGTCGGCCTCAAGGTTCCGTTGGTCGTGCGCTTGGAAGGCACCAACGTCGACAAGGGCAAGGCGATCCTGAACGAGAGCGGCCTCGACATCACGTCGGCGGACGATCTCGACGACGCGGCGAAGAAGATCGTCGCGGCGGTAGGATGAAGATTGCAGGGACGTTCAACACGGATTATGTGTAACGCATAACCCGTGTTGAGATTGCCCATGGCAAAGAACATCACCCTCGCCATCGACGAAGATCTTCTCGACAAGGTGCGCGTGCTCGCCGCGATGAAGCGGACGAGCGTCAATGCGATGGTGCGCGATTTTCTCGAGAGGGAGGTCAAGCGCGAGGCGACGCAGTCGAGCCGTGCTGAAGCGTGGAGCCGAGTGTTCGAGACGGCGGACAACAATGCCGAGCGGCGCACGCCGCGCCTGACTGAAGGCGAGCCGCTGTTCGACAGGGAACTCTTCTACGAGGAGGTGATGCGTGAGCGCGGCCTTCTTTGACACGAATATCATCGTCTATGCCGCCGATACCGCTTCGCCCGACCCTGTAAAGCGGGACGCGGCGCGGCGTCTGATGCAGATCCGGCAGATCGTCACGTCGACGCAGGTCATGCTGGAGCTCTATAGCGTCCTCCGCAGGAAGCTGGCCTACGGAGCGGACGCGGCGATGCAATGGGTCCGGACGCTTCAGGACGATGACGTCGTGGCACTGGCGCCTTCGGATGTGATCGAAGCGCTTCAGACGGCGCATCGCCACGATATCTCTCACTGGGACGGACTGATCATCGTAGCGGCCGCGCGGGCCGGGCTCGACCTTGTCTACAGCGAGGACCTGAACCACGGTCAGACATACGGCGACGTCCGGGTCTGCAATCCCTTCATCGAAGACTTTCTGGCGTAATCGTAAAGGCTAACACCATGTCCATTCTCGTCGACAAGAACACCAAGGTCATCGTCCAGGGCCTGACCGGCAAGACCGGCACCTTCCACACCGAACAGGCGCTTGCCTATTTCGGCACGAAGATGGTCGGCGGCACGCACCCGAAGAAGGGCGGCGAGATGTGGGAGGGCAATGCCGGCGGGCAGACCGTGCAGCTTCCGATCTTCGCCTCCGTCGCCGAGGCCAAGGACAAGACCGGGGCCGACGCGTCGGTGATCTACGTGCCGCCGGCAGGCGCCGCCGCCGCGATCGAGGAGGCGATCGACGCGGGAATTTCGCTGATCACCTGCATCACCGAAGGCATTCCGGTGACCGACATGATCAAGGTGAAGGCCAAGCTCGACAAGTCGAACTCCCGCCTGATCGGACCGAACTGCCCGGGCGTTCTGACGCCGGAGGAATGCAAGATCGGCATCATGCCGGGCAACATCTTCAAGAAGGGCAATGTCGGCATCGTCTCGCGCTCGGGAACGCTGACCTATGAGGCGGTGTTTCAGACGACGAACGAGGGTCTCGGCCAGACGACGGCGGTCGGCATCGGCGGCGATCCGGTCAAGGGCACGGAGTTCATCGACGTGTTGGAGATGTTCCTCGCGGACGAGGCGACCGAGTCGATCATCATGATCGGCGAGATCGGCGGTTCGGCCGAGGAAGACGCGGCGCAGTTCCTGAAGGACGAAGCGGCCAAGGGTCGCAAGAAGCCGATGGTCGGCTTCATCGCGGGGCGCACGGCGCCTCCGGGCCGCACCATGGGCCATGCCGGCGCGGTGGTCTCCGGCGGCAAGGGCGGCGCGGAAGACAAGATCGCGGCCATGGAAGCCGCCGGCATCAAGGTCTCGCCGTCGCCGGCGCAGCTCGGCAAGACCCTGGTCGAAGTTTTGAAAGGATAAGCGTGTAACTGGACCCGCGGTTTGGCGGGTCCCGTTCCCGTTCTTGCCATATTCTGGCCTTGGCAGGGCCGTTTTCGGGGCCGAAAGGCCACGGCGTTTTGTAACCGGCTCTTGGGATTCGCCCGGTCGGTCGAAGAATTTTCGATAGGAGGCGGCGCCGGCTCCCGCGCCGCGATCTTCACATGGCACGCAGCGAAGCGAACCAGTCTCTCGCCCTCACCTCCTTCCTCTATGGCGGCAATGCCGACTATATTGAGGAGCTCTACGCCCGCTACGAGGAGGATCCGTCTTCGGTCGGTTCCGAATGGGGCGACTTCTTCCAGGAGTTGGGCGACGCGAAGGATGACGTTCGGAAGAATGCCAGCGGCCCGTCCTGGGAGCGGCAGAACTGGCCGATCCCGCTGAACGGCGAACTGGTCTCGGCGCTCGACGGCAATTGGGGGCCGGTCGAAGCGCGCATCGAGACCAAGGTCAAGGAAAAGGCGCAGAAGCAGGGCGCCGAGCTCTCGCAGGAAGCGCTGAACCAGGCGACCCGCGATTCCGTCCGCGCGCTGATGCTGATCCGCGCCTACCGCGTGCGCGGCCATCTGCACGCCCAGCTCGATCCGCTCGGTATCGCCAAGCCCGCCGACGACGACTACAACGAATTGTCGCCCAAGGCTTACGGCTTCACCGAGGCGGACTACGACCGCAAGATCTATATCGATAATGTGCTCGGGCTCGAGTTCGCGACGATCCGCCAGATCGTTGACATTCTGACGCGCACCTATTGCTCGACCATGGGAATCGAGTTCCTGCACATCTCGAACCCGGCCGAAAAGGCCTGGCTGCAGGAGCGCATCGAAGGTCCGGACAAGGGTGTCGCCTTCACCAATGAGGGCAAGCGCGCGATCCTCAACAAGCTGATCGAGGCGGAAGGCTTCGAGAAGTTCATCGACGTCAAGTACAAGGGCACCAAGCGCTTCGGCCTCGACGGCGGCGAAGCGCTGATCCCGGCGCTCGAGCAGATTATCAAGCGTGGCGGCCAGATGGGCCTCAAGGAGATCGTCTTCGGCATGGCCCATCGCGGCCGGTTGAACGTTCTCGCTCAGGTGATGGGCAAGCCGCATCGGGCGATCTTCCACGAGTTCAAGGGCGGCTCGTTCAAGCCCGACGACGTGGAAGGCTCCGGCGACGTGAAATATCACCTCGGCGCCTCCTCCGACCGCGAATTCGATCAGAACAACGTGCATCTGTCGCTGACGGCCAACCCGTCGCATCTCGAGATCGTCGATCCGGTGGTGATGGGCAAGGCCCGCGCCAAGCAGGACCAGATCGCCGGGCGCTCGCGCTCCGATATCGTGCCGCTCGATCAGCGCTCGCAGATACTGCCCCTCCTGATCCATGGCGATGCGGCCTTCGCCGGGCAGGGCGTGGTGGCAGAATGCTTCGGCCTGTCGGCGCTGCGCGGTCACCGTGTCGCCGGCTCGCTGCACTTCATCATCAACAACCAGATCGGCTTCACCACCAATCCGCGCTTCTCGCGCTCCTCGCCCTACCCCTCCGACGTGGCGAAGACGGTCGAGGCGCCGATCTTCCACGTCAATGGCGACGATCCGGAAGCGGTCGTTTATGCGGCCAAGGTGGCGACGGAATTTCGCATGAAGTTCCACAAGCCGGTGGTCATCGACATGTTCTGCTACCGGCGGTTCGGCCACAATGAGGGTGACGAGCCGGCCTTCACCCAGCCGATCATGTACAAGACCATCCGCAACCATCCGACGAGCCTGGAGATCTACTCCAAGAAGCTCGTCGCGGAGGGTCTGATCTCCGAGGAGGAGATCGAAAGCCGCAAGGCGGACTGGCGCAAGACGCTGGAGGAGGAGTTCGAGGCCGGCCAGAGCTACCTGCCGAACAAGGCCGACTGGCTCGACGGCGCCTGGACCGGGCTGCGCAAGGCCGAAGAAGAGACCGAGCCACGGCGTGGCATCACCGGCGTGCCGCTCAAGACCTTGAAGGATATCGGCTCGAAGCTCGCGGTCGTGCCGGAGAGTTTCAACGCCCATCGCACGGTGAAGCGCTTCCTCGACAATCGCGCCAAGATCATCGACAGCGGCGAAGGAATCGACTGGGCGACGGCCGAGGCGCTCGCCTTCGGCACGCTGGTGACCGAGGGCCATCCGGTGCGCCTGTCAGGCCAGGACGTCGAGCGCGGCACCTTCTCCCAGCGCCATTCGGTGCTCTACGATCAGGAAGACGAGAGCCGCTACATTCCGCTCGCAAATCTCGCCAAGGGCCAGGCGGTCTACGAGGTCATCAACTCGATGCTCTCGGAAGAAGCGGTGCTCGGCTACGAATACGGTTATTCGCTCGCCGAGCCGAACGCCCTGACCCTCTGGGAAGCCCAGTTCGGCGATTTCGCCAACGGCGCCCAGGTCGTGATCGACCAGTTCATCTCGTCGGGCGAACGCAAATGGCTGCGCATGTCAGGCCTCGTTCTGCTTCTGCCCCATGGCTACGAAGGGCAGGGGCCGGAACACTCTTCGGCACGGCTCGAGCGCTTCCTGCAGATGTGTGCGGAAGACAACATGCAGGTCGCCAACTGCACGACGCCGGCGAACTATTTCCACATCCTGCGCCGTCAGCTGAAGCGCGAATTCCGCAAGCCGCTCATCTTGATGACGCCGAAATCGCTGCTGCGCCACAAGCGGGCGGTTTCGAAGCTGACGGAGATGGCGGGCGAGACCAGTTTCCATCGCCTGCTCTGGGACGATGCCGAGACCAACAAGGACGCAGAGACCAAGCTCGTTTCCGACGACAATATCCGCCGCGTCGTCATGTGCTCGGGCAAGGTCTATTACGACCTTTACGAGGAGCGCGAGAAGCGCGGCATCGACGACGTCTACCTCCTGCGCCTCGAACAGCTCTACCCGTTCCCGGCCAAGGCCCTCATCCAGGAACTCTCGCGTTTCAAGCAGGCAGAGATGGTCTGGTGCCAGGAAGAGCCGAAGAATATGGGCTCCTGGTCCTTCATCGACCCTTATCTCGAATGGGTTCTGGACCATATCGGGGCGGAGAAACGAAGGGTTCGCTATACGGGCCGCCAGGCCGCCGCATCGCCGGCCGCCGGAACGATGGCGAACCATCTGAAGCAGCTCGCGGACTTCCTCGAAGACGCGCTCGGCTGATGCCGCCGAAAACCGCCCGCATCTGACGCCTGACAACGAAACGAACGAGACCGATGGCAACCGAAATCAAAGTCCCGACCCTGGGTGAATCCGTCACCGAAGCGACGATCGGCCAGTGGTTCAAGAAGCCCGGAGACCGGGTCGAGCAGGACGAGACCGTCGCCGAACTCGAGACCGACAAGGTGACGGTCGAAGTGCCGGCCCCGGCGGCCGGTGTCCTCGAAGACATCGCCGTCAAGGAAGGCGAGACGGTCGGGGTCGGCGCGGTGATCGGCGCGATCGGTGAGGGCGAAGGCAAGGCCGGCGGCACCACGGATGCGACCGAGAAGCCGAAGAGCAAGGCTGCCGAGGCGGACCAGGCCGCAGAGACGGCGTCCGACTATGGCGGCGGCGGTTCCGGCGACGAAAAGGCTTCGGCTGATGGCGCTTCGGCCGGGTCTGGCAAGCTTGTCGAAGTCAACGTCCCGGCGGCGGGCGAGTCCGTCACTGAGGCGACCGTCGGCCAGCTCTTCAAGAAGGTCGGCGACAGCGTGTCCATGGACGAGGCGCTGCTCGAACTCGAAACCGACAAGGCTGCGCAGGAAGTGCCCTCGCCGGTGGCGGGTGTGGTGCGCGAACTCGCTGTCGCTCAAGGCGACGAGGTGCAGGTCGGCGCGCTGCTGATGAAGATCGAGGAAGGCGCCTCGGCCGGCTCCGGCGACGGCGCCAAGGGTCCTTCCGCCTCTGGCTCGACCGCCGTCGGTGGCGGCACCGACGAGACGCCGCGCCGTCAGGTCGAGGCGGAAGAGGGCCGGGCGCCGGCGCCCGCCGCCGCCAAGCTGATGCGTGAAAAGGGCCTGAAGGACGGCGACGTCCAGGGATCGGGCAAGCAAGGCCAGGTGCTGAAGGGCGACGTCCTCGAAGCGGCCGCCAAGGGCGCACCGTCCTCGCCGCAGGAGAAGCCCAAGGCCGCCCGCGCCCCATCCGCGCCCGACGACGAGTCGCGCGAGGAGCGGGTCAAGATGACTCGCCTCCGCCAGACCATCGCCCGGCGCCTCAAGGACGCGCAGGATACCGCCGCCATGCTGACCACCTTCAACGAGGTGGACATGAAGGCGGTGATGGATCTCAGGTCGCGATACAAGGATCTGTTCGAGAAGAAGCATGGCGTGAAGCTCGGCTTCATGGGCTTCTTCACCAAGGCCGTCTGCCACGCGCTGAAGGAGATTCCGGCGGTCAATGCCGAGATCGACGGCAACGAGATCGTCTACAAGAACTTCTGCCATGTCGGCATGGCCGTCGGCACCGACAAGGGCCTCGTCGTCCCGGTCATCCGCGACGCCGACGCCATGACCATCGCCGAGATCGAGAAGGAGATCGGCCGTCTTGCCCGCGCCGCGCGCGATGGCAAGCTCGGCATGTCCGACATGCAGGGCGGCACCTTCACGATCACCAATGGCGGCGTTTACGGCTCCCTGATGTCGACGCCGATCCTCAACGCTCCGCAGTCCGGCATTCTCGGCATGCACAAGATCCAGGAGCGACCGATGGCGATCGGCGGCCAGGTGGTCATCCGGCCGATGATGTATCTGGCGCTCAGCTACGACCACCGGATCGTCGACGGCAAGGAAGCCGTGACCTTCCTGGTTCGCGTCAAGGAGAGCCTGGAAGATCCCGAGCGGCTGGTCCTCGACCTCTGATCCCTGCGTGAAAGAGCTTCGGGATGGAGACGCTGGTCGATCTCTCGGAGATCCTGCGCAATCTGGCGCTGACGGCGGCCGCCGCCGTCGGCGCCTATCTCGCCTGGAAAAAGCTTGGACCGGAGACGACCCAGGCTGGCTCGGCCGTTGTTCAGGCGACGCTGGCCCGCCGCGCCCATGTCATGGAACTCTTCAACCGAGCGGCCGGCCAACTCGGCGACGACAAGATGGAAGTTCGCCTCGCGGCGATCTATATTCTCGGGGACGTGACGGAGGATTTTCCCGATCTTGCGAAGCCGGTCTTTAAGCTTCTCGAATTCTATCTCGAACGGCGCTCGGGCGAATATGGTGATGAGCAGCCTCCACAGGATTTGAAGGCTGTCTTGGACGTGTTGAGGAGGAAAGCCGCAGATGAGCGCGCGAATTGATTCGTTGAACGCCGGCAGCCATCATCATTTCCAGTTTCCAGGCGTCTTTCTTCGGCGGCTCGATTTTACCGGGATTAATCTGAGCGACGCCAATCTTCGGAATGCGGACGCCAAGAATGCGATCTTCGCGCGCGTGAACTTCAGCAATGCAGACCTTACCGGGACCGATCTGCGCGGAGCGGATCTGACGGGTGCGAAGAATCTAACCATCGAGCAGCTGCAGGTGGCCATTGTCGACGAGAACACCCGGCTTCCCGACTATATTGACCGTTCGCGGCTGACACTGGCGCCGGTGGAATAACGCACATCCAAGGGAACCTCACTTGACCGACGTCATGATCGTCACCGGTGGCTCGCGCGGCATCGGCGCGGCGACCGCCATTCTCGGCGCCAAGGCCGGCTATGCGGTCGTCGTGAACTATGCCTCGAACCGCGCGGCCGCTGAAAAGGTGGTGGCGGAGATCGAAGCCGCCGGCGGCAAGGCGATCGCCGTGAAAGGGGACGTCGGCGCCGAGGCCGACATTCTCGCGCTGTTCGAGGCGGCGGACGCACTCGGCACGCTCAAGGTGCTGGTCAACAATGCCGGCATCGTCGACGAACTCGGTCCCGTTGCCGAGATGAGCGCCGAGCGGCTCGAGCGGATCTTCCGCATCAACGTCACCGGTAGTTTCCTCTGCGCCCGCGAAGCGATCCGGCGCATGTCGACGAAACGCGGCGGCCAGGGCGGGGCGATCGTCAACCTGTCGTCCGCCGCCGCCAAGCTGGGTGCCGGTGGCTCGCGTGTCGACTATGCCGCGACCAAGGGTGCGATCGACACTTTCACCGTCGGCCTGGCCAAGGAAGTCGCGGAGGAGGGAATTTCCGTCACCGCCGTCCGCCCCGGCATCATCGAGACCGACATTCACGCCTCGGGCGGAGAGCCCAACAGGGTCGCGGAAATCTCCGCGACCCTGCCGCTGAAGCGGCCGGGTACGGCCGAGGAAGTCGCCCGTGCGATCCTGTGGCTCGCCTCGCCGGAGGCCTCCTACTCCACCGGTGCGATCCTGGATGTTTCGGGTGCGCGAGCGATTCTGCCCTGATTTTCGGGCCTCATGTCTTTGCACTCGCCCCTGATGCGGCTATCCCCACATCGAACCCTCGTCCTTGTCGGCTCGACATCCGGGCCGATCTTCTGGTCTTCTTTTTCGGCGGGAATTGCCCGTCCCTGGCATGACAGGACTCTGCAATGGCTGACACCTACGATCTCGTCGTCATCGGCTCCGGACCGGGCGGCTATGTCTGCGCCATCAAAGCGGCGCAGCTCGGCCTCAAGGTCGCCTGCGTCGAGAAACGCAAGACCTATGGCGGCACCTGCCTGAATGTCGGCTGCATCCCGTCCAAGGCCCTGCTCTACGCCTCGGAAGCCTTCGCCGAAGCCGGCCATTCCTTCGCCGAGATGGGGATCGAGGTCAGCCCAAAGCTGAATCTCGAGAAGATGATGGCCCACAAGGACAAGACGGTGAAGTCCAATGTCGAGGGCATCGCCTTCCTGTTCAAGAAGAACAAGATCACCGGCCTGATCGGCACCGGCCGGATCAAGTCGGTCGGCGAGGTCGAGGTGACGAAGGACGACGGCTCCACCGAGACGCTGAAGGCCAAGAATATCTGCATCGCGACGGGATCCGATGTCGCCGGCATTCCGGGTCTCGACGTCCAGTTCGACGAGACCACCATCGTCTCGTCCGACCATGCGATCGCGCTTCCCGAGGTTCCGAAGAAGATGGTCGTGGTTGGCGGCGGCGTGATCGGGCTGGAACTCGGCTCGGTCTGGGCGCGGTTGGGCGCCGAAGTCACCGTCGTCGAGTTCCTCGACAAGATCCTGGGCCCGATGGACAGCGAAGTCTCGACCGCTTTCCAGAAACTGCTCGTCAAGCAGGGCCTGACCTTCAAGCTCGGCGCGAAGGTGACGGACGTCGAGAAGAGCAAGAATGGCGCATCGGTCACCTTCGAGCCGGTGAAGGGCGGTGATGCCGAGACGATCGACGCCGACGTCGTCCTGGTGGCGACCGGCCGCAAGCCCTACACGGAAGGCCTCGGCCTGAAGGAGGCCGGCGTGGCCCTCGACGATCGCGGCCGGGTGGAGATCGACGCTCATTTCAGGACCAATGTCGAGGGCATCTATGCGATCGGGGACGTGGTGAAGGGCGCGATGCTCGCCCACAAGGCCGAGGACGAGGGCGTGGCGCTCGCCGAAATTCTCGCCGGCCAGTCTGGCCATGTGAACTACGATGCGATCCCGTCGGTGGTCTACACCGAGCCCGAGGTCGCCTCGGTCGGGAAGACCGAGGAAGAGCTGAAGAAGGCTGGCGTCGAATACAATGTCGGCAAGTTCCCCTTCATGGCAAATGGCCGCGCCCGGTCGATGCTGAAGACCGACGGGTTCGTGAAGGTCCTCGCCGACAAGAAGACCGACCGCGTGCTCGGCGTCCACATTCTCGGCGCCGATGCCGGCGACATGATCGCCGAAGCCGCGCTCCTCATGGAGTTCAGCGGCTCGTCGGAGGATCTCGCGCGCACCTCTCACGCTCATCCGACCTTGTCGGAGGCCGTGCGCGAGGCGGCTTTCGCGGCTTTTGCCAAGCCGATCCACGTTTAGGATCGGCTGGCGCCTCCGTCGGCCAGAGGCTGGCGGCGCGGCGGGCGATAGGCTGCCCCGACCGCCATTCGACTCGCGTTATACGCAGCTCGATCGCTCCCTTTGCCGCCAAAGCCGGCCATCGATCGCGGCGAGGCCCACCCCGATCAGCGCCATGCCCGCGAAGTGCTGGGGCTGCAGAACTTCGCCCAGCACCAGCGCGCCGAGCAGGATGGCGCTGACCGGGATCAGGAAGGTGACGAGGAGGAGGTTCGTCGCGCCCGCCGTGGCGAGCAGCCGAAAATAGAGCACGTAGGCAAGGGCGGTCGAAAGCAGCGCGATGCCGAGGATGGCCGCGATCGTGTCCGCCCCGGGCATGGCGAGCGTCCATGGCCGATCGAGGAGAAGGGCGAGGGGAACCAGCATCGTCGCCGAAGCGGTCACCTGGCCGGTGGCTGTTGCTATGGGCGAGACCCCCATGCGCCGAAAGCGTCGACCGAAGACGCCCGCCAAGGCATAGGAAAAGGCCGCAGCGAGACAGGCGAGCTGGGCGAGACCGTCGGTGCCGAGAGAATTCAGCGCGGAAGGGCCGATCAGAACGACCACGCCCAGAAAGCCGGTCACCACGCCGAACGCCCGGTTCGACGTCAGGCGTTCGTCGCGAGTCACGGCGTGGGCGACGAGGACGGTGAAGAGCGGTGTCGTCGCGTTCAGGATCGAGGCGAGACCCGAGGCGATATGGGTCTGACCCCAGACGATCAGGGAAAACGGCACGAGATTGTTGAGAAAGCCCATGGCGAAGAAGGCGGTCCAGACCGCTTTGTCGCATGGCATTTTGACGCCGAGCACGCGAAGAACGACATGGAGCGCCGCCGCTGCCAGCATGACCCGAAGCGCGACGAGCGTGAAGACTGGCAGTTCGCCAAGTGCGATCTCGGTGAAGAAGAACGAGCCACCCCAGAGAATCGAAAGCGCGATCAGTGTCATCCACTGCGCGGTCCCCATGCGGCGCTCAGGCAACGGGCGACGAGACGGTTCGGGGGCTCGCGGGTCCGGCATCTTTGACGTTTCCTTCAGAATTTTGAAGGACGCTATTGCGACCCGCTGCCGGCAGCGACCCGATTTCCGGGAGAACCCTCGTCCGCCTGCGACTTCGATAACGAAGGTGTTTGCTGCATTGCAGCGGAAACTCGGCTAATCACATTCCAGTGTCGGGAAGGTCGCGTTCGGTCTGCGGCGACACACCGTAACTTGCTGATTGCGATGTCAGACTTATAATTGGTTGGCAGCGTCCCGGCGAGCCGCAGTGTCGCAGCTGGCGCGTTTCCCACTCGGTGGCAGAAAGATTTCATGGTCTCGAACGTTTCTTTCAGGGCTGACCGGCCTCTCCGTCCGGCGCGTCTTGCGATTTCCGCCACGATGATCGGGCTGCTTTCGTTGTCCGCCGCCTGCACGGGTTCCGAGGAAGCCTCGCAGGCTCAGGCCCAGGGGCAGCAGCAACGCCCGCCGCAGCAGGTCGGCGTGATCACGCTGGAGGCGCGGAACGTCGACATCACGACTGAGGTTGCGGGCCGGGTGACGCCCTACAAGACCGTCGAGGTGCGGCCCCAGGTGGATGGCGTGATCGCCGAACAGGTCTACGAGGACGCGACCGAGGTGGAGCCGGGCGACGTTCTCTATCGGATCGACGACGATTCCTACACCGCGCAGGTCGAGGCCGCGCGGGCCGATGTCGCCAGGGCCGAAGCCTCCCTGTCGAGCACCGAATCGCGGTGGCAGCGCTATCAGCGACTGTTGAATTCGAGCGCGATCAGCGAGCAGGAAGCCGAGGACGCACGCAGTGCTTATCTGGAGGCCCGAGCCGGCGTCGCCCAGGCTCAGGCAGCCTTGAAGAGCGCCGAGATCAATCAGCGCCGGACCGTCATCCAAGCGCCGATCGCCGGTCTCGCCGAGCGCTCCAGTGTCAATCAGGGCGCGCTCGTGACGGCCGGGCAGTCCACGCCTTTGACGACCATTCGTCAGGTTGATCCGATCTATGTGGACCTCACCGAATCCAGCGAGAGGCTGGTCGATTTCCGCCGTCGCATGGAGACGGGGGAGATCACCCAGAACGGCAAGGATTCCGACGAGCCATCGGCAACGATCACGCTGGAATTCGCCGATGGCCGGAAATATCCGCTGACGGGAACGGTCTCGGCCGCCGACATGGTCGTGAGCGAAACCACGGGGACGCTGATCTTCCGCACCGTCTTCGACAATCCCGACCGCTTGCTCCTTCCCGGCATGTACATGCGCGCCACCGTCACGCTCGGCGAGACCAGTAACGGCATCCTGGTGCCGCAGCGCGCGGTCACCCGCAATCAGCGGGGCGAGCCGGTGGCATGGTTCGTCTCGGAAGAGGGCACGGCGGTGCGCCGACAGCTGACGATTGCCCGCGACGTCGACCAGAACTGGCTCGTCACCGGCGGCGCGTCGTCGGGCGACCGGCTGATCGTCGACGGGATTCAGAAGATTGGCGAAGGAGCCCCCGTCGATCCGCTTCCCGTGACGGTCGGCGAAGATGGGCTCGTGGCCGAAGCTTCCGCCGATGACGCCGGTGCGCAGCAAGGTGCGAGCGAAGGGACCGAGGCCGGCTCCGGCGACACGGATGCCACGGATTCGGATGGTGCGAATGCCGAACCCGCGGCTTCGGATGAGGCCGCTTCGGACGCGGCGGGATCCGCCGATGCCGCGGCGGACACGCAGCCGGACGGCGAAGAGGCCGCCTCTGAGGCCGATGCCGGCGACGGCACGGTCGACGGCGTCGCGACCCCGTCCGGAGCTGGCGGAGAAACGCCCGATTCAGCCCAGTCGGCCAAGACGGAGTAGGCTCTCGTGCTGTCCATCTTCTTCGTCAACCGCCCGGTCTTCGCCTGGGTGATCGCGCTGTCGGTCATGCTGGCCGGCCTCCTCGGGCTCTACAGCCTGTCGGTCTCGCAATATCCCGACGTCGCTCCGCCGACGATCCAGATCTCCGCGACCTATCCCGGCGCCAGCGCTGAGACGGTGGAAAACTCGGTGACCAAGATCATCGAGCAGAACATGACCGGCATCGATGGGCTGGTCTATATCTCCTCGACATCGTCGGCATCGGGATCGTCTCAGATCTCGCTGACCTTCGAGAGCGGAGTCGACCCCGATACCGCCCAGGTGCAGACCCAGAACAAGCTGCAACTGGTCGAGGCGCAGCTGCCCCAGCCCGTTCAGGATCAGGGTGTTCAGGTCACCAAATCCTCGGGCGGCATCCTGATGGTGGGGTCCCTCGTCTCGAACGACCCGTCTCTGACCTCGATCGACCTCGCCAATCTCATCTCGACACGTCTCGAAGACACGCTCCGGCGCGTTGATGGCGTCGGCAATCTGCAGATCTTCGGCTCGGGCTACGCGATGCGGGTCTGGCTCGATCCGAGCAAGCTCGCCCGCTATCAGCTGACGCCGTCCGATGTAACGGCGGCGATCCGCGCGCAGAACACGCAGGTCTCCGTCGGCCAGCTCGGTGCGCTGCCGGCGGTCGACGGGCAGCAGCAGAACTTCACCATCACCTCCCAGTCGCAGCTCGAAAGCCCGGAAGCCTTCGAGGCGATCGTGCTCAAGACGGCGACCGACGGGTCGGTGGTGACCCTGAACGACGTGGCGCGGGTCGAGATCGGGGCTGAAAGCTACGCGACCGCCGGGCGCTACAATGGACGGCCGGCGGCCGGTTTCGGTGTCAATCTCGCGGCCGGCGCCAACGCCATCGAGACGGCTGACGGCGTCCGCGCGGCGCTGGATACCCTATCAAGCACGCTGCCCTCTTCGGTCGACATCGTCTATCCCTACGACACGACGCCCTTCGTCGAACTCTCGATCGAGAAGGTGGTGGAGACGCTTCTGGAGGCGATCGTCCTCGTCTTCGTGGTGATGCTCGTCTTCCTGCAGACATGGCGGGCGACGATCATCCCGATGATCGTGGTGCCGATCGTGCTTCTCGGTACCTTCGCCGTGCTCGCGGTGGCAGGCTTTTCGATCAACACGCTGACCATGTTCGCCATGGTGCTGGCAATCGGCCTTCTGGTCGACGACGCGATCGTGGTCGTGGAAAACGTCGAGCGCGTGATGGAGGAGGAGAAGCTCTCGCCCCGCGAAGCGACGATCAAGTCGATGTCGGAGATCACCGGCGCGCTGATCGGCATCGCGCTCGTCCTGTCGGCGGTGTTCCTGCCCATGGCCTTCTTCTCGGGCTCCGTCGGCATCATCTACAAGCAGTTCTCGATCACCATCGTCACGGCCATGTTCCTGTCGGTGGTGTTCGCGGTGATCCTCGTCCCGGTCCTGTGCGCGACGCTTCTCAAGCCCTCCTCGCGGGAATCGCGCTTCATCCTGTTCCGCTGGTTCAACAAGGGCTTCGACAAGACCAATCGCGGCTACACGAAGACGGTGGGCGGCATCGTGCGCCGCCCGTTCCGGGTGATGATCCTGTTTCTCATGCTGTCGGCCGCCGCCGGATACACCTATCTGAAACTGCCGAGTTCCTTCCTGCCGCAGGAGGATCAGGGCGTGCTGTTCACCCTGATCCAGCTTCCCGCCGGCGCGACCGCCGAGCGCACGCTGTCCGTCGTGGAACGGGTCGAGGGCTATTTCCTCGAGCAGGAGGAAGAGGCGGTCCAGTCCGTCTTCGCGGTGATCGGCTTTTCCTTTTCCGGCTCGGGCCAGAACAACGCGATCGTCTTCGTCAAGCTGAAGGATTTCGAGGAGCGCGAGGATCCTGCCGTCAACGCTCAGGCGGTGGTCGGGCGTGCCATGGGCAATTTCTTCCAGATTCGCGACGCCCAGGTCTTCGCCCTGACACCCCCGGCGATCCAGGGTCTCGGCACGTCGGGCGGCTTCGAACTCTATCTCAAGGACACCGGCAATCAGGGTCATGAAGCGCTGATGGCCGCGCAGGGCCAGCTTCTGGGCGCCGCCAACCAGAATCCGCTGCTGACCGGCGTGCGGCCGAATGGCGAGACCGACCAGCCGCAATTCCACATCGACATCGATCAGAAGCTCGCGGGCGCGCTCAATCTCGATCTCGGTTCGGTGAACCAGAATCTGTCGACGGCCTGGGCCGGCAGCTACGTCAACGATTTCAACAACAATGGCGATATCCAGCCGGTCTATGTCCAGGCCGACGCGCCGTTCCGCATGCAGCCCTCCGACATCGATCGCTGGTATGCGCGCAACAGCAATGGCGAGATGGTGCCGTTTTCGGCCTTTTCCCGCAGTTCCTGGTCGCAGGGGCCGCCCCGGCTTGCCCGCTACAACGGCGTGTCGGCAGTGAACATCCAGGGTTCCGCCGCGCCCGGCGTCAGTTCCGGCGACGCCATGGACCAGATGGAACAGATCGTTGCCGGTCTCGGCAACGGCTTCACCTCGGAATGGACGGGTCTGTCCTATCAGGAGCGCCTGTCCGGCTCCCAGGCGACGGCGCTCTATGCGCTGTCGGTGCTGGTGGTCTTCCTGTGTCTTGCAGCGCTTTACGAAAGCTGGGCGATTCCCTTTGCCGTCATCCTGACGGTTCCCGTCGGCATTCTGGGCGCGGTGCTCGCGGCCACCTATGGCGGGCAGGCGAACGACATCTACTTCAAGGTGGGCCTGCTCACGACCATCGGTCTCGCCTCGAAGAACGCCATCCTGATCGTCGAGTTCGCGCGCGAACTCCAGGCGCAGGGCAAGGAACTGTTGGAAGCCACGATCGAAGCCTCGTACATGCGGCTTCGTCCGATCCTGATGACGTCCTTTGCCTTCATGCTCGGCGTGTTGCCGCTCGCGATCGCCACCGGTGCCGGCTCGGGCGCGCAGAACGCCATCGGTATCGGCGTTCTCGGCGGCATGCTCTCGGCGACGGTTCTCGGCGTGTTCTTCATCCCGCTGCTCTTCGTGGTCGTCTATCGCATCTTCGTACGAAGCCGGTCGAAGGACAGCGCGGACGATGCGCCGTCCGCCGAACAGAGCGCGGCGCCGGCGGAGTAGGAACCGCGCGCTGCGTCGCGCGATTTCTTCAAGACCTTGGAGAGGAACGACGCGGGCGGCCTGCTTCCGGCCGCTCGTTTTCGCGATGTGATCCCCGTCACAGCGGGCCGGTGAGGGTGTGGGTAGTGTCTTCCCATCGGCGGACGAGACGAGCCGCCCCAACCCGAAGGAAGCACCCCATGTTCAAGAAGACCATCCTCTCCACCGTCGCCGCCGCCGTCCTCGCCACCTCGGCTGTCTCCGTCTCCACCACCACCGCTTCGGCCCGCGACCGGGATCGCGACCGCGCTGTCATCGGTGCCGTGATCGGCCTCGTCGGCGCCATAGCCGGGGTCAAGGCCGAACGCCCCCGCGGCCACGGCTATCCCCGCGGCGGTCACCACATCGACCGCCACGACGACGCCGAATGCTTCGAAAGGCCGATCAAGCGCTACAGCCGCCGCCACGGCCACCGCATCATCGTCGGCTACAAGACCATCTGCCGCTGACGGGTTCTCCAGTGGCAGGAGGTGCCCCTGGCTCGCCCCGAGCCGGGGGTTCTTGCACGCTCGGCGTTCCGAGGCCAGACGGCTTTCAGCCTTAGGCGAGGACTGCCAGATCGAGGGGCTCGTCGACGCCGGCGACTGCACGCTCCCGCCGAACGACCTCATGGGCGCTCGGCACGAAACCCTGCTCCGACGCCTGTGCCAGAGTTTCCGCTGTGGTCAGGGCTCGCGTTGCCTCCTGCTTGTTGTGCTTTTCAAGCTTGGCGGCGAGGTTCACCGCCTCGCCGATGACGGTGTATTCCAGACGCCGGGTGTCGCCCAGCGCGGCGAAGACAACCGGCCCCGCCACGGCCGCTCCGTTCACCGAGAGTGCCAGCCCGGATTCCGCTGCGATCTCGGACGTCCAGGCCTGCGAGGCGTCGATGATCTGGCAGAGTGCGCTGAGGGCGTCGGCCGCGGCCGTGTCGCTCTCGCGCGCAGCGCCGAAGGTCGCGAGCAGGCCGTCGCCGAGATATTTGTCGACGAGTCCGCCATGGCGCTCGACGATCGGAACCACCACCGCGTGAAGTCGCACCAGCGCCTGGACGACGCTCTTCGGATCGCTCTCGCGCACGAAGCTGGTGAAGCCGCGAATGTCGAGAAAGATTACCGCCGCATGGCGCTCGGCCGCGTCGCCGGCCGCCACCGCGAGTTCGGCGCTGGTGATCCGCGCTTCGACCTCGGCCGGCAGGAAACGGCGGATTTCCGCACGCTCGACGCCTTCGCGAATGGTTTTCAGCAGGAGCTTCTGGGCGCGCCCGATGGCAACCGCCAGGATGCCCGCCACCGCGACGATGACGACGATCTTGTCGACCTCGGCCCCGATCATGATCTTCGTACTGGCGACATATTCGACGAAGCTGCGGGTGATCTGTGCCGTGCCGTCGTACCAGATGGCCAGCATCGTCATGCCGACCCAGCCACCCGCTGCGGTGAGGCCCGTCACCAGCACCCAGACCGGCTCGAAGCGCAGCGCCCGAAGGGCGATGAAGATGAACACGTAGAGGATTGTTGGCGCCTGCAGCGAAAATCCCGCCACCTGCCCGTATTGCAGGTGAAACAGCCAGATCAGGCCGTAGAGCAGCGCAATGTCGAGGAGAACGGAGACGAAGAGGAAACTGCGCGGCAGGCCGATGCGATAGGACAGGTAGAGCCGCAGTGCCGTCAGCGCGATGTAGGCGCCGAGCCCTAACGGAACGGGGCTGACCAGGTCCCCGTCGGCCGGTTTCGGCGCGATGACGAAGAGCGTCAGGATGAAGACGCCGATCGCCAGCTGGATCCAGCCGGTCAGCTGTTCGCTCCGCGCTTCGAAGCTGCGGATGTCTTCGGCGACCCGGGCCGGCAGGCTGACGGCGTTTCGCGATGGCCGCAGGGATTTGAGAATCGCAACACCGCCGGCAGCCATTCGCGTCCCTCCTGATCCATCCATCGCCTTGTCCTTCGCCGTCGACGGCAACTCCTTACGCCGCTCGACGCTCAAGTCCTCGTGACGTCAGGGGGCGTGGTCTTCCTGACGCACTCTAGCGGCTTTTTCCCGGCTGCGTGACCGCCAGGATGCCGGTCGACTTGATCGCGCCGCTGCAACGCAATAGGAAGAGGAAACCGGTGGTCGGGCCGTGCCTCCGGGATGCATCCGAGGCGGACAAGGATCGGCCACCGCAGCGAACGGGCAGAACGGCAGCAAATACGCCTTCGTTCTGCCGAGCGAACATCAGGGCTGCGCCAGGAGTCAGCATGCAGTCTCGGTCGGCGCGTATCCTGATCTACAGCCATGACACGTTCGGGCTCGGCCATCTCAGACGAAGTCGGGTCATCGCCCAGGCGCTTGTGGCCCATCGTCCGGAGATCTCGATCCTGATCGTCGCCGGATCGCCGGTCGTCGGATCATTCAGCTTTCCCCCGCAGGTCGACTTCATCCGCGTCCCCGGTGTCGTCAAGCTCGGCGCCGACTCCTACGCCCCATCCAATCCCGGCCTTTCGATCGAGGATCTGACCGAGATCCGCTCGGCGATCATCAAGAAGACGGCCGAAATCTTCGATCCCGACATCTTCCTGGTCGACAAGGAGCCGCTCGGCATGCGCGGCGAGGTGGAGGAAAGCCTCGACTACCTCAAGACCACCGGTTGCCGGCTTGTTCTCGGCCTGCGCGACATCATGGACGAGCCCTCCCGCCTGATCGAGGAGTGGACACGCAAGAACGCTTTCGCGGCCGTGGAAGATCGCTATGACGATATCTGGATCTACGGTCTGCCGGAGATCTGCGATCCGCTGGAAGGGATCGGCGTCTCTCAGAGCGTGCGCGACAAGGCGGTCTTCACCGGATATCTGCCCCGCGCCGACGAGCCCTCGGGCGCCCTGTACGATCCGATTCTCATCGAGGAAGACCCTTATGTTCTCGTCACCACCGGCGGCGGCGGCGACGGGGCGCGTCTGGTCGACTGGGTGCTCAAGGCCTACGAGAGCGACCCGACCATCGCCCCGCGCGCCAAGATCGTGCTCGGCCCGTTCATGGAGACGGGCTACGCTGCCGATTTCCAGACCCGGGCGGCCAAACTCGACAAGGTCGATCTGATCACCTTCGTCGCTTCCATCGAGCCTTTGATCGAACAGGCGGTCGGGCTTGTCGCCATGGGTGGCTACAACACCTTTTGCGAGATCCTCTCCTTCGACAAGCGGGCGGTCATCGTGCCGCGCCGGCAGCCGCGGCTCGAACAGTTCATCCGGGCCTCGCGCGCCGAGGAACTCGGCCTTCTCACCATGCTGTGCGACGACGAGGCGCACGATCCCGCCGTCATGGCCCGGGCGATCAAGGCGCTTCCCGGCCAGCAGAAGCCGCAATCCACTGAGATTCCCGGCCTGCTCGGTGGGGTCGACACGATCCGGCGCCTCGTGGATCAGGCACTTGCCGAAGGCCGAACACGGCGCGGGGGCGGAACGGACCGGGTTCCAGAAGATGGCTTCCGGGTGTCGCGCACCGCAGCCTCGTAGGGCGAGGCTTCAATGAGAGTCGCCTTTTACGCGCCGATGAAGGCGCCGGACGATCCGACGCCATCCGGCGACCGGACGGTCGGCCGCAACCTCGTCGCCGCATTGCGGCGGGCCGGCCATGAGGTCGCGCTTGCCTCGCGCTTGCGCAGCTACGATCGCGGCGATCCGACACGCCAGGAACGGCTTCGGGCATTGGGCGAGCGCGAGGCGCGCCGCGCTCTCAATCGTGTCCGGAAGAGCGGCAAGGCGCCCGATCTCTGGTTCACCTATCACCTTTATCACAAGGCGCCGGACTGGCTCGGACCGGCTGTGACGCAGGCTCTGGGCATCCCCTATGTGGTGGCCGAGGCCTCGGTCGCGAACAAGCAGCGGGGCGGGCCCTGGGACCTCGGCTACCGCGCCAGTCTCGAGGCGCTCGGCCATGCCGATCTCGCCGTGACGTTGAACCCCGCCGACGAAGCCGGAGTGAAGCCGCATCTTCGCGCCGGTGTGCCCATGCTCGCCCTGCCGCCCTTCATGGACACGACGCCATTCGCGAGCGCTCCCCCGGCGCGGGAAACCGGGCGGGCGCGGCTTGCAGCGGATTTCGGCCTTTCGCTCGGGCGCCCGTGGCTCGTCACCGTCGGAATGATGCGGGCGGACCAGAAGCTTGCCTCCTACCGCGTGCTGGCGGAGGCGCTTGCGGCGCTAGACGGAGAGGCGTTCGAGCTTCTGGTCGTGGGCACCGGCCCCGCCGAGGCGGAGGTGCGCGCCGCCTTCGAGGCTGGCGGCGTTTCCGCCACATTGCTCGGCGAAGTCGGGCCGCATGATCTGCCCGGTATCCTGGCGAGTTCGGATCTCTATGTCTGGCCGGCGGTCAAGGAGGCCTGGAGCATGGCACTGATCGAAGCACAGGCGGCTGGCCTGCCGGTCGTGGCAGGGCGCTCGGGCGGTGTCGCGACCGTGGTCGCCGACGGCGAGACGGCGCTGCTTGTCCCGGAAGGAGACGCCCTCGCTTTCGCCAGGGCGGTGGCCGCGCTGCTCGATCCGCAGCGCCGGGCACGCTTCTCCATGGCCGCAGCGTGGCGGGCGGTCGCCTGCCACGACATTTCGGTCGCCGCCTCCCGTCTTGACGGGGCTTTGCGGGAGACGATCGATCGGTTTTACCGCCGCGCCAACGGCGTTCCCTCGAAAACGGAGTGCCATTGATGCGCGTGCTCTTTCACGTCCAGCATCTCCTGGGTGTCGGCCATCTCAGGCGGGGCGAGCTGATCACCAGCGCGCTGGCTCGCCGGGGCATCGACGTCACCGTGGCGCTCGGCGGCCATCCCGTGCCGCAGATGCCCTTCGCCGATGCCGAAGTGGTGCAATTGCCGCCGGTCTCGATCGAAGGCGCAGACTTCAAGCATCTCTATGACGAGACCGGTGCGCCGATCACCGATGAATGGCGAGCGATGCGCACGGCAGCGCTGATCGACCTTTATGAAAAGGTGCAGCCGGACGTCGTGCTTCTGGAAATGTTTCCCTTCGGCCGCTGGCGCTTCCGGTTCGAGCTGGTGCCGCTTCTCGAACGGGCTGCAGAGGACAAACCGCGAGTGAAATGCGTGACCTCGGTGCGCGACATTCTGGTTGCGACGAAGCATCCCGAGCGGGCGCGTTTCGGCGCCGATCTCGCGCGCGAGCATCTCGACGCCGTCCTCGTCCATTCCGACCCGACCCTGTTCACCTTCGACGAGACCTACCCCCATGCCGGCGAACTCGCCGATCTCGTCACCTATACGGGCTACGTGACCGAGGGAGCCGCGCGCGAGCGGGGCGAGCCCAATGATCGCGTCGTGGTCTCCGCCGGCGGCGGGGCCGCGGCCGGCACGCTCATGAAGACGGCGCTCGCCGCCCGCGAGCTGACGCCGCCTGCCATCCGCGACAAGGTGTGGCACATCCTCACCGGGCCGCGCGCGGATGCCGCGGAGTTCGCGCGCCTCAGTGCCTTGGCTGATGAGCGCACGATCGTCGAGCGGTTCTCCTCGCGCTTCCAGGCCTTGCTCGACGGTGCGGCGCTGTCGGTTTCCCAGGCCGGCTACAACACTGTGATGAATCTGATGCGGGCGGAGATTCCCGCCGTCGTCGTGCCCTATGACGACGGTGAGGAGACCGAGCAGTCGTTCCGCTCGCGCCGGATGGAAACGATGGGACTCCTGTCGGTGGTCGAATCGACCGCGCTCACGCCGCAGACGCTGGCGAACGCGATCACCGCCGCCTATGAGCGCCGACGCGAGGACCGTGCTGCAATCGATCTCGAAGGCGCCGAGACGAGTGCTATGGAAATCGAGAAACTGGTCGGCGAACGGTCTTGAACCCGCGAGTGGGTTCACGGGCGGATCCGGAAGATGGCGGTCGGGCCTCTTGCTTGACAGCCCCGACTCGATCGGCCGACAAACCGGGCGCCGACGAACGGCATTTTGAGCCGGGGCGCTTCATCCCGACCGGGCCGTCCGCGAGAAACTGAGCCGGGAATACCCATGGACTTCGCCCTGCCGACCACGAATGCCGATTGGCTGCCCTTCGCGGCTGCCTGCTTTACGGCTCTGATCGGGCTCTTCGCCCTGTTTGCGCCGGTGACCACTCTGGCGGCGATCGGGCTTGCGCCGAGCGCCGTTCGCAAGGACGCGCTCGGCGGGGCGCGGGCGAGTCTCGCGGGTTTCTGGCTCGGCGTCGGCATCCTCGGTGCCGCTCTCTATGACCAGCCCTTCGTGCAGCTCGCTCTCGGCGCCGGATGGCTGTTTTCGGCGTTTGGTCGCCTGGTCTCGCTCCTGTCGGACGGCACCACCGCACGCGCGCTCTTCTATCTGCTGATCGAGCTGCTTCTGGCCGTGGCTCTGCTGGGTCCAGCGCTCGGCCTGATCGCGGTATGAGGGAGCGGCGAGGGCGATCGTCTGGCAGCCTCTCGAACCTTCGCATGCGGAATTATCCAAAAGTACGGGAACAATCGGCCTAAACCGGCCCTGGGAAGCGTCCAAACCGTGTTGTCGCGGTGAAATCCCTATGCTAGACGGTCGCTGTCTTCAGGGAGGAGGGCCGGCGTCCCGCCAGTCGTCTGTCCTGCCTCATCAACGGTTTCAATGGCTTGAAGCATCCGGCTCACACCGCGCGGCGAGCATTGAAGAAACGCGAAAGAGAAACGGTCGTCCGTGGCACAATCATCCTCTCCCGTTTCGGGGGTCGCAGACCGCTACGCCCAGTCCCTGTTTGAACTCGCGCTCGAAGAAAATGCGCTCGAGACGGTCGAGTCCGAGCTCGCTTCCTTCAATCAGCTGATCGACGAGAGCGCCGATTTCCGTCGTCTGGTGGAAAGCCCGGCCTTTTCCTCCGACGATCAGCTGCGCGCCATCGAGGCCGTGGTTCAAGAGACCAAGCCGGGCCCGCTCACCGGCAATTTCCTGAAAGTGGTGGCGTCGAATCGCCGTCTCTTCGTCCTGCCCGGCATGATTCGCCGGTTCCGTCAGCTCGCCGCCGAGCAGCGCGGCGAGGTCGAGGTCGACGTGACGAGCGCGCATCCGCTCACCGACGATCAGCGTTCGGCGCTCGCCGAGACGCTGTCGGGCTACGCGGGCAAGACCGTAACCATGCGCGAGAAGGTCGATTCGGCCATTCTCGGCGGGCTGATCGTCAAGATCGGCTCCCGCCAGATCGACACCTCGCTTCGCACCAAACTCAATTCGCTCAAGCTTGCACTGAAAGAGGTCGGCTGATGGACATCCGCGCCGCGGAAATCTCCGCGATCCTGAAGAACCAGATCAAGAACTTCGGCAACGAGGCGGAAGTCTCGGAAGTCGGTCAGGTCCTGTCGGTCGGCGACGGCATCGCCCGCGTCTACGGCCTCGACAACTGCCAGGCCGGCGAGATGGTCGAGTTCCCGGGCGGCATCCAGGGCATGGCGCTCAACCTCGAAGCCGACAATGTCGGCGTCGTGATCTTCGGCTCCGACCGTGAGATCAAGGAAGGCGACACCGTCAAGCGCACCGGCGCGATCGTGGAAGTGCCGGTCGGCAAGGGCCTGCTCGGCCGCGTCGTCGACGGTCTCGGCAATCCGATCGACGGCAAGGGCCCGATCGACAGCGGCGAGCGTCGCCGCGTCGACGTCAAGGCGCCGGGCATCATCCCGCGCAAGTCGGTGCATGAGCCGATGTCGACGGGCCTGAAGGCCATCGACGCGCTGATCCCGATCGGCCGCGGCCAGCGCGAGCTTGTCATCGGCGACCGCCAGACCGGCAAGACCGCGATCCTGCTCGACACCTTCCTCAACCAGAAGCCGGCTCACGACGAGAACCGCGAGAACGACAAGCTCTACTGCATCTACGTCGCTGTCGGTCAGAAGCGTTCGACGGTCGCGCAGTTCGTTCGCACGCTGGAAGAGCGCGGTGCGATGGAATATTCCGTCGTCATCGCCGCTACCGCCTCCGATCCGGCGCCGATGCAGTACATCGCGCCCTTCACCGGCTGTGCGATGGGCGAGTTCTTCCGCGACAACGGCATGCATGCCGTGATCGGTTATGACGATCTGTCCAAGCAGGCCGTCTCCTACCGCCAGATGTCGCTGCTTCTGCGCCGTCCGCCGGGACGTGAAGCCTATCCGGGCGACGTCTTCTATCTTCACTCGCGGCTTCTCGAGCGCGCGGCGAAGATGGGCGACGATCACGGTGCCGGTTCGTTGACCGCTCTGCCGGTCATCGAGACCCAGGCGGGTGACGTGTCGGCCTACATCCCGACCAACGTGATCTCGATCACCGACGGCCAGATCTTCCTCGAGACGACGCTGTTCTACCAGGGCATCCGCCCGGCGGTGAACGTCGGCCTGTCGGTGTCGCGCGTCGGTTCGTCCGCGCAGATCAAGGCGATGAAGCAGGTTGCCGGCTCGATCAAGGGCGAACTCGCCCAGTATCGCGAGATGGCCGCCTTCGCGCAGTTCGGCTCGGACCTCGACGCTTCGACCCAGCGTCTCCTCAACCGCGGTGCGCGCCTGACCGAACTGCTCAAGCAGCCGCAGTTCTCGCCGCTGAAGACCGAGGAGCAGGTGGCGGTGATCTTCGCCGGTACCCAGGGCTATCTCGACAAGCTCAAGGTCGAGCAGGTCGGTGAGTTCGAGGAAGGCCTGCTCAACGCCATGCGCACCGAGCACAAGGGCGTTCTGGAGCAGATCGCGACCGAGAAGGCTCTCTCCGACGAGATCCGCGAGAAGCTGAAGTCGGCGATCGATTCCTTCGCCAAGACCTTCGCCTGATCCGGAAAACGAGGTGCTACGGCCTCTTCCGCCCGAGGGTGGATGAGGCCGCGCCAGCGGGAGACTGCGCCAGACCATGGCATCACTCAAGGACCTTCGAAACCGCATCGCGTCGGTCAAATCCACGCAGAAGATTACCAAGGCCATGCAGATGGTCGCGGCGGCGAAGCTGCGTCGGGCCGAGGAAGCTGCGGCTGCGGCCCGGCCCTATGCCGATCGCATGGCGTCGGTTCTCGCCAACATCGCCGGCGCCGTCGAGGGCGACGGCCCGCCGCTGATGGTCGGCACCGGCAAGGACGACGTGCATCTCCTCGTCGTCTTCACCGCCGAGCGCGGCCTGTGCGGTGGCTTCAACGCTTCGATCGTCAAGCTCGCGCGCCAGCGCCAGCGTGAACTCGAAGGCCAGGGCAAGACGGTCAAGTTCCTCGCCGTCGGCAAGAAGGCGTGGGACCTGATGCGTCGCGACCTTTCCGACAAGGTGGTCGAGCGCGTCGATTTCCGTGAGGTCAAGCAGATCGGCTTCGACGAGGCCGACCAGCTCGGCGAGATGATCATGCAGCTCTTCGACAAGGGCGAATTCGACGTCTGCACGATCTTCTATTCGGCATTCCAGAACGTCATCACACAGGTGCCGACCGCACAGCAGATCATTCCGGCCGACCTTTCGGGCGGTGAGGACGAGTCCGACGAGGGATCCAACGCCGCGGTCTACGAATACGAGCCGGAGCCGGGCGCGATCCTCGATGCCCTGATCCCGCGCAACATCAAGGTCCAGCTCCTGCATGCCATGCTCGAAAACGCCGCCTCCGAACAGGGCGCGCGGATGACGGCCATGGACAACGCGACGCGCAACGCCGGCGACATGATCGACAAGCTGTCGATCTCCTACAACCGCCAGCGCCAGGCGCAGATCACGACCGAGCTGGTCGAAATCATTTCGGGCGCCGAGGCGCTTTGACGCTAGTATCGAGAGGAGGCCTTATCGATGGCTGACAAGAACATTGGCCGCGTGCATCAGGTCATCGGCGCGGTCGTCGACGTCGAGTTCGACGACCACCTTCCGCCGATCCTGAACGCGCTCGAATGCGACAATAACGGCATGCGCCTGGTGCTCGAGGTTTCGCAGCATCTCGGCGAAAACACCGTCCGCACGATCGCGATGGACCTGACCGAAGGTCTGGTCCGCGGACAGGACGTCGTTGATACGGGCGCGCCGATCGAGGTGCCGGTGGGCGACGAGACGCTCGGGCGCATCATGAACGTCATCGGCGAGCCGATCGACGAGATCGGGCCGATCAACACCTCCCAGAAGCGCGCGATTCACCAGTCGGCTCCGCCCTATATCGAGCAGTCGCCGGAATCGCAGATCCTGGTCACCGGCATCAAGGTTATCGACCTCCTCGCGCCTTACGCTCGCGGCGGCAAGATCGGCCTGTTCGGCGGCGCGGGCGTCGGCAAGACGGTTCTGATTCAGGAACTGATCAACAACGTCGCGAAGGCGCATGGTGGCTACTCGGTGTTCGCCGGCGTCGGCGAGCGCACCCGCGAGGGCAACGATCTCTATCACGAGATGATCGAGTCCGGCGTGAACAAGGACCCGCACGAGAACAACGGTTCGGCCGAAGGGTCGAAGGCCGCTCTCGTCTACGGTCAGATGAACGAGCCTCCGGGAGCCCGCGCCCGCGTTGCGCTCACCGGTCTGACGATCGCCGAGCACTTCCGCGACCAGGGCCAGGACGTTCTGTTCTTCGTCGACAACATCTTCCGCTTCACCCAGGCGGGCTCCGAGGTGTCGGCGCTTCTTGGCCGTATTCCTTCGGCGGTGGGCTATCAGCCGACGCTCGCCACCGACATGGGCCAGATGCAGGAGCGCATCACCACCACGACCAAGGGCTCGATCACCTCGGTGCAGGCGATTTACGTGCCTGCCGACGACTTGACCGACCCTGCGCCGGCGACCTCCTTCGCCCACCTGGATGCGACGACGGTTCTCAACCGTGCCATCTCGGAAAAGGGCATCTACCCGGCCGTGGATCCGCTGGACTCCACCTCGCGCATGCTGTCGCCGATGATCATCGGCGAGGAGCATTATGACGTGGCGCGGCGGGTGCAGCAGGTCCTGCAGAAATACAAGTCGCTGCAGGACATCATCGCCATTCTGGGCATGGACGAGCTGTCGGAAGAGGACAAACTCACCGTGGCCCGCGCCCGCAAGATCGAGCGCTTCCTGTCGCAGCCCTTCGCGGTCGCCGAGGTGTTCACCAACACGCCGGGCCAGCTCGTCGCGCTGGAAGACACGATCAAGTCCTTCAAGGGCCTGGTCAATGGCGAGTACGATCACCTGCCGGAAGCCGCCTTCTACATGGTCGGCTCCATCGAGCAGGCGGTCGAGAAGGCCAAGAAGCTCGCCCAGGACGCCGCCTGATGAATGACGGTCGCGGCCTCAGGATCGAGGACGCGATCAACGAGACCTGCCCGTGGTCGGGAAAGCCGATCGCGGGCGATTCTCTGACAATCCATAACGGCGCGGTGGTCGGGTTCTGCAACCCCGGTTGCCGCGATCAGTTCGAGACGGCGGTCAGGCATTTCGAGGCCGCCGCGAAGGAACGAAAGACCGATGGCCGATAGCTTCCAGTTCGAACTCGTCTCTCCGGAAAAGCTTCTGATGTCGGAAGCGGTCACGGCCGTCAGCGTGCCGGGGTCCGAAGGCTTCTTCACCGTCATGGCGAGCCATGCCCCCGTCATGACGACGGTCAAGCCGGGCATCGTCATCGTCACCAAGGAAGGTGGCACCGAGGAGAAGATCTTCGTGCGGGGCGGGTTCGCCGACGTCAACGAGAAGGGCCTGACGCTCTTGGCCGAACAGGCCGAGCCAGCCGATCAGGTGGACATCGCTGCCCTCGAGCAGAGCATCAAGGATGCGGAGGAAGACGTCTCCGACGCGTCGGACCCGGAAGAGAAGGCAAAGGCTCAGCACGCCCTTGACCAGCTCCGGGAGGCTCGGGCGGGTCTGCCCGGCTGAACGTCTCAATCTGCGTGCGAAGACCTTCGGCCCGGACAGCCATTTCGGCTTCCGGGCCGTTTTCTTGTGCCTTCCAGCTGGTCAGCCGGTCAGGCGGGCGGCGCGACAAGCAGGCTTTGCATGCCAGTGGCATCGAGGGCCTCGCGCACGAAGCCCTCGCGTTTTCTGGACTCGACGAATTCGGTGAGCGCTTCCACGAGTCCCGTCTTGGCGACTGGCACCGCCATGGCCTGTTCGATCGCGGTGATCCGTCCGTCGAGAAAGCGGAATCCGGTGTCGCCCGCGAAGGCCTTTTCCAGTGATTGGGCAACGCCCGCCACCGCGTCGGCAGACGAGGGATCGGCCTTGAACCGGTCGAAGGAAGCGCCCGGCGTTTCGGCGCGCACCAAGGCCACATGGCTTGCGTGTTCGCTGAGATAGAGATCGTAGGCCGAGTTCTCGGCCACCAGCAACGAGACGCCGTCGCGATCGAGTTCGTCGACATGCTGGAGCGGCGAGTCCGCCCGCACGATCGCCTTCGCCTCGATCAACACATAGGGGCTTGAATAGGCAACGACCTCGCGCCGTTTCGGGTCGATGGCGAGAAAGGCGACGTCCCAACGGTCCGCGCCGGCATCGGCCACCACCTTGCCAGCGCCGGGATAGAGGATGAAATCGGGCTCTGCTCCCAGTTTTTCGGCGAGCGCACGCGCCAGGGCGAGGCTGACGCCGGAAAGCGCCCCCGACCCGGGATCCCGCCGGGCGAGCGACGCGTTGCCGAGATTGATCGCGACACGAAGCCTGCCGTGTTTCACAAGACCCTCTCGCAGCAGGGCAAGGGAGGTGTCGTCCATCGGCGCTCCGGTTCTGGTGCCGCTTCTCACGGCACGGGCTTTTCGAGATGGCGGAAGGCCGCGATCACCTGTTCGTAGACGCCACGCTTGAAGGGCACGATCAGTTCGAGAAGCTCGTGCATGGGCTTCCAGTCCCAGCGGTCGAACTCGGCGTCGTGGCCGCCCGGCGGCGGATCGATCTGCACCTCGCTTTCATCGCCCTCGAAGCGGAAGGCGAACCAGCGCTGGGTCTGGCCGCGATATTTCCCCTTGAAGGCGATGCCGACGAGTTCGTGCGGGAGATCGTAATTGATCCAGTCCGGCGCTTCGGCGAGGAGCGAGACGGAGCGCATTCCGGTCTCCTCATAGAGTTCGCGCCGCGCCGCTTCCAGCGGATCCTCGCCCTTGTCGATCCCGCCCTGGGGCATCTGCCAGAGCTTATCCGCCCCCGTCATCTCGCCCCTGTCCTCGATCAGCCGGCGTCCCGCCCAGACCAGCCCTGCACGATTGAGCACCATGATGCCGACACAGGGTCGATAGGGTAGAGAGGCGGGATCGGTTTCGGGCATGGAACGTCTTTCTTTGATTTCACGGGTTCTGCGCAGAGGGGGGGAGGGTTGCGTTTCACCGCGCGTTGAAACGTTATCGTCCACCCCCTGGCGAGCAAGGGACCGCCCCAAAAAATTCGGCCGCGCCTTTGAAAGCGCGGCCGCCGGGCATCGGAAGCGGTTCCCCGGATCAGAGGAGGCCGGCTTCCTTGTAGTAGCGCTCCGCGCCCGGGTGCAGCGGAACCGGCAGGTTCTTGGCCGCCGTTTCAGGGTCGATCGACTTGGCGGCATTATGGGCGGCGACCAGTTGGTCGAGATTTTCGAAGAGCTGCTTGGTCATCTGATAGGCCAATTCCTCGTCGACCTCGGACGAGGTGACGAGGATGTTGGTAATCGCCAGCGTCGGCACCGCCTCGTCCTGGCCCTCATAGGTCCCGGCGGGAATTTCGGCGGCCTGGAACGGCGCGCCCAGCGTCTCGGCGATCTCTGCCGGGACGGCGACCATGTTGATGGAGATCGAGGACGCCAGATCGCGGATCGAGGCGACACCAAGGCCGGCCGATTGCAGCGTCGCGTCGAGCTGGCGGTTCTTGATCAGTTCCACCGATTCGGCGAAGGGCAGATACTCGGTCTTGCCAAGATCGTCATAGCTCATGCCGGCGGCCTCGAAGATCGCGCGAGCGTTGAGCTCGGTGCCGGAGGCCGGTGCGCCGACGGACAGGCCCTTGCCCTTGAGGCCTTCGAGATCGGTGATGCCCGATTCCTCGGAGGCGACGATCTGGACGTAATTCGGATAGATGGCGGCGATCGCGCGCAGATTCTCGACCGGCTGCGCAAAGCCCGCTTCCTCGTTGCCCTCGGCGGCGGCCTTGACCGAATCGCCAAGCGCAAAGCCGATCTCGCCGCGGCCTTGGCTGACCAGCTTGATGTTCTCGACCGACGCCTTGGTGGACTGCACCTGCGTCTTCACGCCTTCGATGTTGTCGCCATAAACCTTGGAGAGCGCGACACCCAGCGGATAGTAGACGCCGGATGTGCCGCCGGTGAGCACATTGATGAATTGCTGGGCCGAGGCGGCGGCGGGC
The DNA here is from genome assembly GCF_024359545.1 of Jiella marina. Taxonomy (GTDB): domain Bacteria; phylum Pseudomonadota; class Alphaproteobacteria; order Rhizobiales; family Rhizobiaceae; genus Jiella. Next base: position 114,603 of record NZ_JAKQZG010000002.1, on the reverse strand, counting down.
GCAAAGGCCAGGCCGACGGCAACGGCAGACGCGGCGAGGCGCGCGAAATGTTTCATGAATCTCCTCCCATCGGACCCACGCGGCCCTTGGGGAAAGTTGTAGCAAGTGGCCGGGAAAGCTCAAGTCCGATCGGAGACCGGATCGGTTTTCCGCGCGGCGACACATGGATGTTGTTCGCCTTAGTAAGGCGCCTAAGTTCTGCTCTGCGGAGCCGGACGGACCGGGCAGGCAGCGAGGCAGGAAGGAAATGCTGAACGAATTTCGGGAATTCGCCCTCAAGGGCAACATGGTCGATCTGGCGATCGGCATCATCATCGGTGCGGCGTTTTCCGGCCTCGTCAATTCGATCGTTGCCGATCTTTTCATGCCTCTGGTCGCCGTCATCACGGGCGGGGTGGATTTCACCAACAAGTTCGTGCCGCTTGCCGAGGGTGTCACCGCAACGAGTCTCGCCCAGGCCCGCGAGCAGGGTCCGGTCTTCGCCTATGGCAACTTCGTGACGCTGGCGATCAACTTCCTGATCGTCGCCTTCATCCTGTTCCTCGTGGTCAAGGGCATGAACCGCCTGAAGCGAAAGGAAGAGGCAAAGCCCCCGGAAGTCGCCAAAGTGCCGCGCGAGGAAAAGCTCCTGGAAGAGATCCGGGACCTTTTGGCCGCGCGGGAAGGAGCGGAAAGGCGGGTTTAGGCTGTTCGTCCCCGGGGTCTAAATCCATAAGTCGACCAAAACGACGTTTTCGGATTTCACCCCGCCTCGGGGAGTGCTATCTGGCTTGCAAAGTCTGCTCCCTGCGCTGTGTCAGTGCGAGAGCTCCACTCCAGATGCGTCCATTTCCATGATCGATCTGTCACGCCTGCGTCGCGAAGCCGTCGAGGCGCCTTCGAGCGGCATTGTCGCGATTTTGAACCATGTGCGGGGGCGCGAGGGCGTCATTCCGCTCTGGGCGGGCGAGGGCGACTTGTCGACGCCGGACTTCATCGCCGAGGCGACGGCCGAGAGCCTGAAGGCGGGTGAGACCTTCTATACCTATCAGCGCGGCCTGCCGGAGCTGCGTGAGGCGCTGTCGGCCTATTCGAGCCGGCTCTACGATCGCGATCTCCCCGCCGAGCGCTTCTTCGTCACCGGTTCGGGCATGCATGCGATCCACATGGCGCTGGCGGCGACCACCGGAGCCGGCGACGAGGCGATCTATTTCGGCCCGGCCTGGCCGAATTTCGCGGCGGCGGCCGGACTGGCCGGCGCGCGGCCGGTCGAGGTCGCGCTCGACTATTCCGAGGCCGGCTGGCAACTCGATCTCGACAAGCTCGCCGCTGCGATCACGCCGAAGACGCGTTCGCTCTTCGTCAACACGCCAGCGAACCCGACCGGATGGACCGCCGATCGAGAAACCCTGGCCTCGATCCTGAAGCTCGCCCGCGAGCGCGGCCTCGTCATCATCGCCGACGAGATCTACAGCCGCTTCTACTATGCCGGCGCCCGCGCGCCGTCCTTCCATGACGTGATGGCGGATGACGACCCGATCATCTTCATCAACTCCTTTTCCAAGAACTGGGCGATGACCGGCTGGCGCGTCGGCTGGATCGAGACGGCACCGGAACTGGGGGAGATCGTCGAGAACCTCGTGCAATACTCGAATTCCGGCGTCGCGGCCTTCATGCAGCGCGGCGCGGTCGCGGCGATCGAACAGGGCGAGAGATTCGTCGAAAGCCAGATCGAACGGGCGCACCGGGCGCGCGACATTTTCTGCTCGCGTCTTCAGGCCACCAACCGCGTTTCGATCACGCCGCCGGACGGAGCGTTCTACGCCTTCTTCAAGATCGACGGCATCGAGGACACGCGGGCCGCCGCCTTCACCATCGCCGACGAAGCGCGCATCGCCATTGCTCCGGGCACGGCGTTCGGCCCTGCGGGCGCGCCGTTCTTGCGCGCCTGCTTCCATCGCCGGCTGGACGAGGTCGAAGAAGCGGCGAACCGGCTGGCCGATTGGATCACGCGCTCCGAAACGGCGGCATGAGGGGGCCAGCTTTCGCGCGCTCGCGCGATCTTGTCCTCACGCTCGCGATCGGCGCCGCCGGCGGCCTGGTCGCCTCGGCTCTGTCATTGCCGGTGGCGTGGCTGCTCGGGCCGGTGATCGCCACGTCGCTGGCGAGCCTCGCCGGTGTCGACACCAACTTGCCTGATCTCCTGCGCACGCTTGCCTTTTTCGTTCTCGGCATTCAGGCGGGTTCCGGCGTTTCGCCGGAAGTCGTCGATCAGATCGCCGTCTGGCCGCTCTCCTTCGTCATTCAGCTCGTCGGCGTCTTCCTGGCGATCGTTCTTTGCTACGGCTTCCTACGCTGGGCCTTTGCGTGGGACCATGCCACTGCGCTGTTTGCGTCGCTTCCGGGAGCCTTGTCCTTCGTGATGGCGGCTGCGACCGAGACGAGGGCGGATCTGACCCGGGTGGCGATCGTCCAGAGCATCCGGCTCCTGCTTCTCATCGGGGCGCTTGTGCCGAGTCTTGCTTTTCTCGAGGGCGGCGGAGAGGCGGAAGCGGCGAGCCGAAGCGGGGAGGGCGGCACGCTGGTCGCCTATGCCGTGCTGTTTGCGTTCTGCGCCGCCACGGCCGCCCTATCGGCACGGCTGAAGGTGCCGGGCGGCATGATGCTCGGAGCGCTCATCGGAAGTGCGCTGCTCCACGGCTCGGACCTCGTCACGGTGTCGTTGCCGCCGAGCCTTGCCGTGCCGAGTCTGGTGCTGCTCGGCGTCCTGATCGGCTCGCGCCTCACCGGCATCGATCTACCGGCCTTCTTGCGGCTCTTGCCGGCGTCCATCGGCTGTTTCGCGCTCAGCCTCGCGGCCTGTGCCCTGGCTGGAGCGGCGGTCGTCGCGCTCTTGGAACTTGCGTCCGGAAAGGTAGCGCTCGCCTATGCGCCTGGCGCGCTGGAGGCGCTGACCGTTCTCGCCTTCCAGTTCGACATCGATCCGGCCTATGTCGCCGCGCACCATGTGATCCGGTTCATGGCGATCGCGATGATCGTCCCGTTCCTCGGGCGGAAGATCGCCCGCGACGAACTTGGCAGGGAAGAGCCGCGGCGTTCCGGGACGCAGTAGTCCGGCCGGAAATCAAGCGTCGATCGCCGCGAAGACGGAGGGGTTGGGCGCTTCCGCCTCGCCGCCGGCCGAACCCCATTCGACCGTCCAGGCGGCAAAGTCGTCCGAGATGGCCGTCAGGCGATAGGCACTGCCGGCGGCCACGAAGGCGGCGTCACCGGCCGTGATCGCGTTCGTCTCACTGTCCACATCAAGGGTGGCGTCGCCCGCCATGACGACGATCAGCATGTCCTGGCGGCTCTCGCCCTGCCGATCCTCTCCCCGCGGCGCATAGGCCTTGAGCGACATGGTGCCATGGGCCAGGGCTTCCACGTCGAACCTCCCGCACGGATGCTTGGCCGTGGCGGGGAGGGGCAGTTTGGTCAGGAAATCGGCGAGTGCGGCTTTCATTGGCGGTTCCTCTCGTTTGCGGAGCCGCCGTTATCGTCTCGGCTGGGCGGCTCAGCCGCCGGCTTGCGAAACCACCAGCGGTGTCACCTTCTGCGAACGCTCGGGACTCGCCGGGCGTTCCGCAGCGAAGGGGATGCCGATCGCGTGCCAGGTCTCGATCAGGGCGTCACGCAACGTCTCGATCAGCGCGTCGTCGTGCAGCGGCGTCGGCGTGATCCTGAGCCGCTCGGTGCCGCGCGGCACCGTCGGGTAGTTGATTGGCTGGATGTAGATGCCGTGAGTCTGAAGCAGGCGGTCGCTCGCCTTCTTGCAAAGGTCGGGATCGCCCACGAGCACCGGCACGATATGCGTGTCCGACGGCATGACCGGCAGGCCGGCTTCGGAAAAGACCGACTTGGCGCGAGCGGCTTGGCGCTGCTGGGCGTCGCGCTCGGCCTGGGAGGACTTCAAATGGCGGATCGAGGCGGTCGCCGCGGCGGCGAGCGCCGGCGGCAGCGCGGTGGTGAAGATGAAGCCCGGCGCATAGGAGCGCACGGAATCGATCAGCGCCTTGGTGCCGGTGATGTAGCCGCCCAGCACGCCGAACGCCTTGGCGAGCGTGCCCTCGATCACATCGATCCGGTGCGCGACGTCGTCACGCTCGGAAATGCCACCGCCGCGCGGTCCGTACATGCCGACGGCGTGGACCTCGTCGATATAGGTCATGGCGTTGTACTTGTCGGCGAGATCGCAGATTTCCGCGATCGGCGCCACGTCGCCATCCATGGAATAAACGCTCTCGAAGACGATCAGCTTCGGCCGGTCCGGCTCGATCGCCTGCAGGAGTTCCTCCAGATGGGCGAGGTCGTTGTGGCGGAAGATCTGCTTCTTCGCGCCGGACTTCCGCACGCCCTCGATCATCGAGGCGTGGTTCAGCTCGTCGGAGAGGATGACGCAGTTCGGCAGGAGTTTGGCGATGGTGGAGATGGAGGCCTCGTTCGACACGAAGCCGGACGTGAAGACCAACGCGGCTTCCTTGCCGTGGAGATCGGCCAGTTCTTTCTCGAGTTCCACCAGCGGATGATTGGTGCCGGAGATGTTGCGCGTGCCGCCTGCGCCAGAGCCCATCGCACCCGCCGTCTCCGTCATGGCAGTCACGACGTCCGGATGCTGGCCCATGCCGAGATAGTCGTTCGAGCACCAGACAGTGATTTCCCGCGCCTCGCCGTCATGCCGCCAGATCGCCCGCGGAAAGCGACCCGCAATCCGCTCCAGATCGGCGAAAACCCGGTAACGCCGCTCGGCGTGCAGGGCTTCGATCGCAGACGTGAAATGGCGCTGGTAGTCAATCATCGTGCACTCCTTGATCGGAACGGTTCTAAGTCCGCGATCGGGCATTGTCCATAAGGGCGAGTTTGAATTCTCCGCAACGCTGTCCAATTTATATGACACATAGTTTTGGAGAAATGACAAGTTATGTTGACATCGCCCAGGCATGCTGCGGGATATTTTTCGAAACCGCCTTGATCCAGCGCAAAGCGCCGCGATCAGACGCGGGAAGCCGTTAACGCATTGTTATGTCGAGGTCGTGCGCGATCCTTGTCGAATGGTCGCGTGCGGCGAAAAGACCGCTGCTAGGCCTCGTCGGAATTTTCCGAAGACCGATTCGCAGCAGGTCTCGTCTCGGGATCGGTTTGCCCGTCTCTGCGTTCTTTCGCTTCCGACTGAGGCCTGCGGCGGGCGCGGGCCTGATCCTTGCGCCGGGCCAGATTGGCGCGCAGGGCTTTTTGCAGGCGGGCCGCGCGGTCCGCTTGGGCTTTGTCCGCATCACGCTCGTTCATGGGCTGACATCTATGGCTTTCAAATTGGAAATGCCAGACGCGGCCTGGCCTTTCGCCGCAGGATACGAACGCTGGAATGAACGGGCGTGCATGATGGATGACAATCCGGCTTCAAAGCCGATAGAGCTTGCCGGATGTGAGGCGGGTCAAACCGCGACCGCGACGGGATCGCACTGAGGAAACGCATATCATGATCGAACGCATCGGCCTTGCTGCCGAGCTCTCCGCCTACACCGACCGAAACGGCCCGATCACGATCGGGCTCGCGGGCGCGGGCCAGATGGGCACGGACATTGTCGTCCAGACCGCGCTGATGACGGGCGTGCGCGTCGGCGCGATTGCCGCAAACTCCCCGCGCCGGCCGATGGAAGCGCTCGCCATGGCGGGCCACGGGCCGGAAAAGGGCATCGTTGCAAACGCTTCCACGGCGATCGATGCTGCGATCGAGAGCGGCAATATCGCCGTCACCGACGACATCGCGGCCATGTGCGAGGCCGGTCGGGTCGACGTGATCGTCGATGCCACGGGGAGCCCCGAAGTCGGCACGCGGCTGGCGCTTCTGGCGATCGAGCACGGCAAGCACATCGTCATGCTGAACGTCGAGGCCGACATCACCGTCGGCCGGCTCCTGTCGCGCAAGGCAAAGGAAGCAGGCGTCGTCTACACCGGGTCGGCGGGCGACGAGCCCGCTGCGACGCTGGAACTCATCGCCTTCGCGCAGGCGCTCGGGATGGAAGTGATCGCCGCAGGCAAGGGCAAGAACAATCCGCTGCGCCACGACGCGATCCCCGAGGAATACGAGGACGAAGCTCGCGAGCGCAACATGAATGCCCGCATGCTGGTCGAATTCATCGATGGTTCGAAGACCATGGTGGAAATGACCGCCATCGCCAATTCGACTGGGCTGAAACCCGATGTGCCGGGCATGCACGGGCCGTCCGCGACGATCGAGAATCTCGGTCAGGTGCTCTGCACCGCCGAAGACGGCGGCGTCCTGTCCCGCGCGGGCTGCGTCGATTACACGATCGGCAAGGGTGTCGCCCCAGGCGTCTTCTGCGTGGTCAAGCCGCGCCATCCCCGCGCGATCGAGCGCATGGCGGATCTAAAGGTCGGGCCCGGCCCGTGTTTCGGCCTCGTCCGGCCGTTTCATCTCACCAGCCTGGAAACGCCGCTGTCGGCGGCTCGGGCCGTCATGTATCGCCGCCCCGACATGGTGCCCGTCGACCGGCCGGTCGCCGAGTGCGGCGCGGTGGCCAAGCGCGCGTTGCAGCCCGGCGAGACGCTCGGGCGCATCGGCATGGCCGATTACCGCGGCTTCGCCATGACCTGGGACTATGCGCGCAAGGCGCGGGCGCTGCCGCTGGGACTCGCCGAGAAATCCCGCGTCAGCCGGCCGATCGCGGCGGGCGAGCTTTTGACCCACGACAATTGCGTCGCCGACGAAAGCCAGCTCGTCACCCGCATGCGCGCCGAACTCGACGCCGAAGATTGTCGCTTCGAGACCTGAGGCGGGCCAAACTGCGCCGCCGCTTCATCAGGCGGCGCGGGCTGTCTCGTCAGACCCGAGGCGGCGGGCTGCGCGCCGCCTCGAGCGCCGCTTCCAATCCCTTGGCGAGGATCAGACGCTCGTCGGCCGACAGCTCCTCCATGGCCCGGCCGATCGCACGCAATGGGTCGCGCTTGAGGGTCTGTACGGCCTTGTCGGTGAGTTCCAGCCGCTCCGCACGGCCACGGCCGATCGTGCCCATCTTGGTGACCAGTCCCTTCTCGATCAGCGTGCGCACCGTGCGGGCCACGGCGCCCGAGGCCAACCCCTGATGCCGGGCAAGATCGATCGCGGTGCGCATCTCCGGTTCGGCGGAATGGATGTAGCGCAAAGCCGACCACTGAGCCGGAAACAATTGCGCCGCATAGCCCTTGGAGTGGAGCCGCCGGGCGATCTGCTCGAACAGTCCGGTCAGGACCTCGATGGAATCCGCGTCAGCCATTCTGCTCCAGATCGCCCCGCTTCACCCTTGCGCCTGTCCGGCAGCCGCAGGCGGCATGGCCGGGCGGCATGAAGAGCAAACATAGTCGGACGGGCGCAATCTCCTACCCACGAAATGACCGCAAAAGCGCGGCAGAAGCTCACGCCCACGGCGACACGAGCCGGAATCCCGCCTCGCGGGATCAGCCAAGCCAATAAATTCGAAGGGGTTGGGTCAGGCGTCGGGTCTCGCCGTGGGTTTCGGCATGGAGCGCAAACAGGCGTTCGACTTCCTCCGCCATACGCTCGGCTTTTTCGCTGCGGCGCGGATCGACGGCGATCAGATGGTCGATGACGGACCGAGCGGATGGGTATTCGCGCTTTTCTTCGAACACCACGTTTCCCCTGAGCCGGAAGGTCTCCTCGCGCACCGCGTCGGCGATCGCCCTTGCGGCCGCTTCGCGAACCTCCGTCTCGTCTTCCACGGGGCGCATGACCTCGAACTGGCTGCCTTCGGCCAGGGGCTCGACGATCAGGACTGTTCCCTCCGGTTTCACGACACGCCGCGCCTCGCGGAGCGCCCGCGCCATGGCGTCCATGGGCACGTGATGCAGCGAATTGAGAAAGACCGCGGCGTCGAAGCCGTCATCCTCGAAGGGCAGCGATTCGGCTCCGCTGACCTCGAAGCTCAGCTCGGGCAGGGCCTTCCGGGCGTTGGCGACCGCGGTTTCGTTGGGGTCGATACCGGTTACCGAAAAGCCCTTCGCCGCCAACGCGCCTGCCAGGGCGCCGGCGCCGCAACCAATGTCGAGAACCCGCTTCGCGCCGGCGACGGACAGGCTCTCCGCGAGGACGGCATGCGCGTTGCCGGAGGCGAAGGCGGCGTTGAGAGCGGCGGGTGTCTGCATGGCAATGTCCGAGAGCTGGTGCACCAGGTGGCGCGAGGGAGGGGCGTTGTTGTTCGAGCGAACTTGGCAGGTCGCCCGGACTTCAACAAGGCCGGCCGACATGCCAAGAGAGCCTGACGGATTGGTGACACGCGCAAGGACGAGCTCGGCAGGAACGACCATGGACAAGCCAGACCCTCGGATCATCACCGGCCCGGCCCGGCCGGAGCATCGAACATGAGCGGCGTCGTGATTGCCGGCGGGGGGCAGGCCGGTTTCCAGGTCGCGGCGAGCCTTCGCCAGGGCGGCTATGCGGGCGAGATCACGCTGGTCTCGGCGGAAGCGCGCCATCCCTATCAGCGCCCGCCCCTGTCGAAGACCTACATCAAGACCGGCGCAGCCTTTGACAGCCTGCTTCTGAAGCCCGAGACCTTCTACGAGAAGAACGCCATCACCTTTCGCGGCGGCGAGAGGGTGACCGCCATCGACCGCGCCGCCGGCTGGGTGTCTCTCGGTTCGGGCGAGCAACTGACTTACGACCATCTGGTGCTGGCCACCGGAGCCTCGAACCGGGTTCTGCCGATCCCGGGCAGGGATCTGGCGGGCGTGCACCAGCTGCGCACGGCCGAAGATGCGGAAAAGCTGCGCGCCGATCTCGCGGACGCGAGCGACGTCGCGATCGTCGGCGGCGGCTTCATCGGTCTTGAAGTGGCCGCGGCCCTGCGCGCGCTAAACAAGCGCGTCATGGTCGTCGAGGCAGCCGATCGGCTGATGGGGCGCACGGTCTCCCAGGAGGTTTCCGCCTTCTTCCTCGCCGAACACCGCGCCATGGGAACCGAGATCCGCCTGAACACCGCGATTTCGGCGATCCTGGGCGAGGAACGCGTTCGAGCCGTCGCCTTGTCTGATGGCTCTGAACTTCCTGCCGACCTTGTCCTGATTGCCGCCGGCGTCGTCCCGAATGACGCGCTGGCTCGCGAGGCCGGGCTATCGACCGACAATGGCGTCGTGGTCGACCCGTTCATGGCGACCGACGATCCCCACATCTTCGCGATCGGCGATTGTGCGGCTTTCCACTCGGTTCATGCCGACCGCATGGTGCGGCTGGAATCGGTGCAGAACGCCGTCGATCAGGCAAAGCTCGTTGCCGCCCGCATTTTGGGGTCCGACGATCCCGCGACCCTTTCGCCATATCGCGCCGTGCCGTGGTTCTGGAGCGACCAAGGGCCTTACAAGCTGCAGATCGTCGGGCTGACCGCCGGCGCCGACCATGTCGAGATGGCGGATCTGGGCGAAGCTGGCAAGCTCGTCGCCTATTGCTTCAAGGGCGACCGGCTGCTCGGCATCGAGACCGTCAACCGGCCGGGCGAGCACATGCTGGGCCGGCGCATATTGGCTGAGGATTTGAGGATCGCGCGGGACGAGGTGGCCCATGCCGACTTTGATCTCAAGGCCCATGTCGCGGCGCTGCAGGCGCGGGGTTGAGGGCGGCGCCTGGGCACCCCCCTCTGCCTGCCGGCATCTCCCCCACAAGGGGGGAGAGTGGCAGCGTCGATGCCAGCGCAGAGACTGAGGCGTCGCAGATACGTAGAGGTTGGAGAGCAGAGGTTGGATGTCAGCCTTTCTCCCCCCTTTGTGGGGGAGATGCCGGCAGGCAGAGGGGGGTATCGAGCCGCGACGTCAAACCGCTTGCACGAATCCCATTCCTTCGAACCATCCCAAACTCTTGACCTTTTCCGTTCGCCCGGCGACGGTAGGTGCAAACTACGGCGCTCCGATGCGCCGGAGAGAATCGGAAGGGACCTGCCATAAGCGCCTCGACTTCGATCGCCGAACCCGGCGCTGCCGTGGGCTATACCGGCCCGCTCAGGCGGCTGACACGGCGTCTGGTCGGGGGCCGGACGGTGCCGGTGCTCACCGTCTGCCTCGCCATCGTCCTCGTCTGGTATCTCGCGGCCATCGGCCTCAACTGGCAGACCGAGACGCAGAAACTGACCCGGGCCGGCGACTACACGGTGGCCGAGGCGATCGCCGCTACCTGGTCCGCTCAGCGCCCGGTCCTGCCGGCGCCGCACCAGATCGTCGCCGAGGTCTGGAAGACGGTCTTCGATGTGCGCCCGACCTCGCCGCGCTCGCTGCTCTTCCACGCCTGGGTGACGCTCTCCTCGACGCTGCTCGGCTTCGTCATCGGCTCGGTTCTGGGCATCCTGATCGCCGTCGGCATCCTGCATTCAAGGACGCTCGACAAGAGCCTGATGCCCTGGATCATAACCTCTCAAACGATCCCGATCCTCGCCATCGCGCCGATGATCATCGTCGTCCTCAATTCGATCGGCGTCTCCGGTCTTCTGCCGAAGGCCTTCATCTCCACCTACCTCTCCTTCTTCCCGGTCACGGTCGGCATGGTGAAGGGCCTGCGCTCGCCCGACCGCATGCTGACCGATCTCATGCACACCTATTCCGCAACCCCGTTCCAGACGCTGATGAAGCTCCGCTTTCCCGCCTCGCTGCCCTTCCTGTTCACCTCGATGAAAGTGGCTGTCGCGGCCTCCCTCGTCGGCGCGATCGTCGGTGAATTGCCGACGGGCGCGGTCGCCGGGCTCGGCGCGCGGCTTCTCGCCGGCTCCTATTACGGACAGACGGTGCAGATCTGGTCGGCGCTGGTCATGGCGTCGGTGATGGCGGGCGTGCTGGTCTGGCTGGTGGGCCTCGCCGAACAGGCCGCGCTCAAGCGGCAGGGGGCAAGAGCGTGAGCGACGCCCGGCTCGCACCCGCGCTTGCCTCACGCGCGACTCCTGAAGCCCGGCTCGCGGCCTTCGCGCTTCTGACCGTGCTGCTTGCGACCGGCGCCTTCCTGCTGCTTCCGGTGGGGGGATGGCCCTTGCTCTTCGTCGGCCTTCTCTTCTGGGCTTCCGCCTGGGGGCTGACCAGTTCCCTGGCTGCCCTTTCGCCGGCCTCGAAAGCGCTCGACCGGCTTCTTTCGATCGCCATCCCGGCCCTCTTCGGCGTGACCATCCTGGTGCTGTGGGAGCTCATCGTGCGAGGTCTCAACGTTCCGCCCGTGCTCCTCCCGCCGCCCACCGCGATCGGCAGCGAGATCGCGGACTCGACCCATTTGCTCTGGGCGGATTTCGTCCAGACCTTTCTCAAGGCGGTGATCGCCGGCTACGTCCTCGGCTGCGGCGCCGGGTTTCTCACGGCGATCCTCATCGACCGTTCGCCCTTCCTGAAACGCGGGCTTCTGCCGATCGGCAATCTCGTTTCGGCGCTGCCGATCATCGGCGTCGCGCCGATCATGGTGATGTGGTTCGGCTTCGACTGGCCGTCCAAGGCGGCGGTTGTCGTGGTCATGGTGTTCTTTCCGATGCTGGTGAACACGGTGGCCGGGCTGAACGCCGCGAGCGCCATGGAACGGGACCTGATGCGCACCTATGCCGCGTCCCACTGGCAGAGCCTTTTGAAGCTGCGGCTGCCCGCAGCCATGCCCTTCGTCTTCAACGCCTTGAAAATCAACGCGACATTGGCTCTGATCGGGGCGATTGTCGCGGAGTTCTTCGGCACGCCCATCGTCGGCATGGGCTTTCGCATCTCGGCCGAGATCGGCCGCATGAACACGCCCATGGTCTGGGCCGAAATCGCCGTCGCGGCGCTGGTCGGTTCGCTTTCCTACGGGCTGATCGCGCTGCTCGAGCGGCGAGCAACCTTCTGGCATCCGTCGATCCGCAAGGGATAGGCGGCAGAGTAACGGCAACAGGGAAGACAAGCAGATGAAGACAGCATTGATCGGCGCCGCAGTCTCGCTCGGCCTCATGGCTTCCGCCTCCACGGCGGGCGCGCAGGAACTCGACCCGCTGACCCTGCAGCTCAAATGGGTAACTCAGGGCCAGTTCGCCGGCTATTACGTCGCCAAGGACAAGGGCTATTACGAAGAGGCCGGCCTCGACGTGACGATCAAGCCGGGCGGTCCGGACATCGCGCCGGAGCAGGTGATCGCCGGCGGCGGCGCCGACGTCATCGTCGACTGGATGCCGGCGGCGCTCGCCGCTCGGGAAAAGGGCCTCGCCCTCGTCAACATCGCCCAGCCCTTCGAGAAATCCGGCATGGAGCTCACCTGCCTGAAGGAATCGGGCATCGAGAGCCCCGAGAATTTCAAGGGCAAGACGCTGGGCGTCTGGTTCTCCGGCAACGAGTACCCGTTCCTGTCCTGGATGTCGAAGCTCGGCCTTTCGACCGAGGGCGGTGACGAAGGCGTCACCGTCATCAAGCAGGGCTTCAACGTTGATCCGCTTCTCCAGAAGCAGGCCGACTGCATCTCGACCATGACCTATAACGAGTACTGGCAGGTGATCGACGCCGGCATTCCCGAGGAAGATCTGATCGTCTTCAAATATGACGACCAGGGCGTCGCGACCCTCGAAGACGGCCTCTACGTTCTGGAAGAGAGCCTCGAAGACCCGGAGATGGTCGACAAGCTGGCCCGCTTCGTGAAGGCCTCCATGCGGGGTTGGGAGTATGCGGCCGAGAATCCGGACGAGGCAGCGGAGATCGTGCTCGACAACGATATGACCGGTGCCCAGACCGAACAGCACCAGCAGCGCATGGTCCGCGAGATCAACAAGCTGGTCGGCGATTCCGACGGCACGCTCGACACGTCTGCCGCCGAGACGACGGTCGACGTTCTGATGTCTGGCGGCTCCGATCCGGTCATCACCAAGGAGCCCGAAGGCGCCTGGGTCTCGACGGTCACCGACAAGATGAAGGAGATGTGAGCCGGGCTAGGGCTCGCATCTGAAGGCAAGATCGCAGCGGGCCGGAGATGACTCCGGCCCGCTTTGTGTTCGGGGTATGTGAGCCCCTGTGCTCCGCGCTATGCGGAGGCGCGGGATGCCGGGTGGCTGAGGGCGGCAACAACGCCGCGCAGCTCGGCGAGGCCTTTCAGCCGGCCTATCGCCGGATAGCCCGGCTGGGCCTTGCGGCCGAGATCGTCGAGAATGTCCTGGCCGTGATCCGGGCGGAACGGGATCTCGGCATCGGCGCGGCCGGCATCGCGGCGCCGCTTCTCCTCGGCGAGCGCCGCGGCGACGAGCGCCACCATGTCTGTATCGCCAGCCAGATGCTCCGCCTCGTAGAAGGAGACGGGCAGGCTCTGATCTTCGCGGATCGTGTTTCGCAAATGCAGGAAATGCACCCGGTCGCCGAGCCGCTGCATCATGCCGGGCAGGTCGTTGTCGGACCGGACCCCAAGCGAGCCAGAGCACAGCGTGATGCCATTGGCGCGAAGATCGACCGCGTCTATCACGGAGCGGTACTGCGCTTCGGTGGACATGATCCGGGGCAGGCCCAGCAGCGGGAAGGGCGGATCGTCGGGGTGACAGCATAGTCGCATGCCGAGGTCTTCAGCGACCGGGGCGACCTCTTCGAGGAAGGCCACGAAATGGCTGCGAAGCTGGTTCTCGTCGATCGCGGCGTATTCGCTGAGATGGGCGCGGACGTCCTCCAGGCTGAACGTCTCGGCGGCGCCGGGCAGTCCGAAGACGACGTTGCCAGCCAGCGCCTTCCGACGCTCCGCGCTCATTTCGGCGAAGCGTTCCTCGGCCGCTGCCACGATCTCCTCTGGAAAGCTCTCGCGGCTGCCGGGACGGGCAAGAATGAAGATGTCGAAGGCGGCGAAATCGATCACGTCGAAGCGCATCGCTGTGCCGCCATGGGCAACCCGATAGGCGAGATCGGTTCGCGTCCAGTCGAGCACCGGCATGAAATTGTAGCAGATGGTCTGGATGCCTGCGTCGCCGAGATGCTTCAGGCTGGTCTTGTAATTCGCGATATGCTCGCGCCAGGCGCCGCGCTGCTTCTTGACGTCCTCGGAGACAGGCAGACTTTCGACGACTTCCCAAGCGATGCCGGATGGCGAGCCGTCGGCGCGGGTCGCGATCTGGCGCTGTCGCTCGGCGATCGCCTCCGGCGCCCAGACCGCGCCAGTCGCGACGTGGTGGAGGGCGGAGACGACGCCTTCGACGCCGGCCTGCAGCATGTCGTCGATCGAAACGAGATCGTTGGGTCCGAACCACCGCCATGTCTGCCGCATTGCCAAATCCTCCCCGCGCCGTGACCTCGGCCCCTTATCCTCGTGGCCTGCTAGCAAACTCCAGTCCTGTTGACTAGTATGGTAGCACTCATGCATAGAGGCCGAACGACGGCGCCAGAACACGGCGCCGCGCCGTTTTCGGCCCTTTCGAGGGCTGAAATCAGGCTTCACCAACTGTAGCGCTCGCCATGCCAGGGCAATGCCGGGAGGCATCCCGGGCTCTTCGAGGCGGTTGCCGAAGATGGCGGGTCATGGTTCGAATGGTCGCCCGGAAAATGCCGGCGATCACGTCGCAAAACAGGGAGGAAATCCTATGCTGAAATCATTCTCGTACAAGACGCCCATGATTGCCGCCGGGCTCGCGGCTCTCCTCATGTCGGGCTCCGCGCTCGCACAGGAGATGACGCTCAAGCTCGGCCATCTGGCCAATGAGGAGAACTCCTGGCACAAGGCGTCGGTGAAGTTCGGCGAAGAGCTCGAAGCTCTCACCGACGGACGCATCGCCGTCGAGGTCTATCCGAACGAGTCGCTCGGCGCCGAAATGGACCTCATCAACGGCATGCAGCTCGGCACCGCCGACATGACCATCACCGGCGAGTCGCTGCAGAACTGGGCGCCGATGGCTGCCCTTCTCGCCGTGCCTTATGCCTACAAGTCTCTGGAAGACATGGACGAAGTCGCCGGCGGCGAGATCGGCGATGAGATCGAGGCCCAGATCATCGAGAAGGCGCAGATCCGCCCGATCGCCTATTTCGCCCGCGGCCCGCGCAATCTGACCTCCAACCGCCCGATCGAGTCGCCCGACGATCTGAACGGCCTGAAGCTTCGCGTGCCGAACGTGCCGCTCTTCGTCGACGTCTGGAAGTCGCTGGGCGCCCAGCCGACGCCGATGGCCTTTTCGGAAGTGTTCACCTCGCTGCAGAACGGTACGATCGACGCCCAGGAAAACCCGCTGGCGCTGATCAATTCGGCGAATTTCGCCGAGGTCCAGGACTATGTGAACCTCACCGAGCATGTCCGCTCCTGGATCTATCTGACGATCTCCGAGCAGACCTGGAACCAGCTTTCCGACGAGGACAAGGACGCGGTCATGGAAGCCGCCAAGCGCGCCCAGGACTATGAGCGCGAACTGTTCCTGGCTGACGAGAAGCAGCTCGTCGACACCTTGAAGGAAAAGGGCATGGAATTCGTCGAGGTCGACAAGGACGCCTATGCCGCCAAGGCCAAGGATGCCGTGCTCGCCAATGTCAATGACGAGATCAAGCCCACGGTCGAAGAGCTCTTCGCAAACTGACGGCGTCCTCCCAAGCACCGTCCATGCGACGCCCCGGCACAGTCTTCGGTCTGCCGGGGCGTCTTGTCTTATACCGACGCGCTTGAAAGCACGGCTTTCAGGCGCGTCGGTCAGTCCGCGCGGCGATTGAGCGTCTTGTCGAATGAGAAATGGCCCCAGGTTCATTTCATCCGCTCGACGGTATTATCGAGACAGGGAAACCGGGCATGCTGGTAAAGATCGATCGCGCTCTCACGCTTGTGTGCCAGGTGGGCACCGGGCTCGGCTTCGCCAGCCTCATCGTCGCGGTCACGGTTCAGGTGGTCGGCCGGTCCATCCTGAACGATTCGCCGCCCTGGACCGAGGAGCTCACCCGCTATTCGCTTCTGTGGCTCGTCGCCTTCGGCACCGGCCTTTCCTTGAAGAGCGGCGATCTCGTCAATGTCGACATCGTCTCGGAATCCCTGCCCGGGCGCTTCCCCTTCATTCTCAGATTGGTCTGCGCGCTGATCACCGCCGGTTTCTGTGCTGCGCTTCTCTGGCCGGCCTGGCGCTTCACCTCCATCGGGGTCATGCAGACCTCGCCCGTCCTGAAGTTCCGCATGGACTTCATCCATGCAAGCGTTCTCACCCTTCTCGTACTTCTTGGTGTCTTTGCGGCGTTCCGCGTTCTGGAAATGCTGACGGGAAAGAGCAACGGCAAGCCTGAGAACGCGGCGGAGCCGCATCCATGAACCTCGCGATCCTTCTCGGGACCTTCGTCCTTGGCCTTGTCATCGGCCTTCCCGTGGCCGTCGTCCTCGGCGTGGCCTCGCTCGCCTATCTCGTCGCCGCCGGCATTCCGCTGGTGGTGATTCCGCAGAAGATGTACGCCGGGATGGACGTCTTCGTCCTCCTGTCGATCCCCGGCTTCATCCTGGCCGGCAATCTGATGAACCATGGCGGCATCACCGCGCGCATCGTGCGCTTCGCCAATGCGCTCGTCGGCTGGCTGCGCGGCGGGCTGGGTCTGTCCAACGTTGCCGCCTCAATGCTGTTCGGCGGCATTTCGGGCACGGCCGTCGCCGATGCCGCCTCGATCGGCGGGGTGATGATCCCCGGCATGAAGAAGGCCGGCTATCCCGGCGACTTTTCCGCCGCCGTCACCGCCGCGTCCTCGACCGTCGGGCCGATCATCCCGCCCTCGGTGCCGATGATCATCGTCGGTTCGCTCTCGGGCATTTCGGTCGGGCGGATGTTCATGGCGGGCGCCATTCCCGGCTTCCTGCTCGGTCTCGCCATGATGGTGACGACCTATCTGATCGCCGTACGCAAGGGATTTCCCCGCCAGCCCTGGCAGGGCGTCGGCGAACTCGGCCGCTCCTTTCTCGACGCGTTCTGGGCGCTGTTCATGACCGGTCTGATCGTCGGCAGCCTGCTTTCCGGCAAGGTCACGCCGACGGAAACCGCCGTCGTCGCCAGTATCTACGCTTTCGTCGTCGGGGCCTTCATCTATCGCGAATTGCCGCTGCGGGCGGTGCCGAAGGTTCTGATCGACTCGGCCGTGGCCTCCGCGGCGATCCTGGCTCTCGTCGGGTTCGCCAACGTGTTCGGCTGGATCCTCGTTTCCGAACGCATTCCCCAGGCGATCGCAGAGACCGTTCTGTCGATCACCGACAACAAGTTCGTGGTCATTCTCCTGATCAACATCTTCCTGCTGTTCATCGGCATGTTCATGGAGACGATCGCCGCGCTGATCGTCCTCTTCGTGCCACTCCTGTCGCTCGCGACCAGCGTCGGCATCGATCCGATCCATTTCGCGACCTTCGCCGTCCTCAATCTGATGATCGGTCTGACGACCCCGCCCGTCGGCGTCTGCCTCTTCGTCTGCGCGAACATCGCCCGGTTGCCGCTGGCGCCGGTGGTGCGCGCGATCACGCCCTTCATCCTGACCAATATCGCGATCCTGCTTCTCGTCTCCTATGTGCCGGCCTTTTCCACATGGCTGCCGTCCATCCTGTTCGATTGAGAAATCCGCCATGCAAACCCGCGTCTGCCGCCTTTACGCGCAACATGACGTCCGTCTTGAGACGACCGAGCTCGATGAGCCGCAGGCCGGGGAGGTTCTCGTCGCCATGGGGGCGGGCGGCATCTGCGGCTCGGATCTGCACTATTTCCACGAGGGCGGCTTCGGTCCGATCCGGGTGCGGGAGCCGATCATCCTGGGCCACGAGGCGGCGGGTACGATCGCGGCGCTGGGCGCCGGCGTGTCGGGTCTGTCGGTCGGGCAGAAGGTCGCCGTCAATCCCAGCCGACCTTGCGGGGAATGCCGCTACTGCGCCGAGGGCCACCCGCAGCATTGCCTGAACATGCGTTTTTCCGGCTCGGCCCTACGCCTGCCTCATGAACAGGGACTGTTCCGCGAGAAGATGGTCGTGCCGGCGTCGCAGTGCGTGCCGCTTGCCGAAGCGCGCGGGCTCGACGAGGGGGCCACATCCGAGCCGCTGGCGGTGTGCCTCCACGCCGCCAACCGTGCCGGCGATCTTGCCGGCAAACGCGTCCTCGTGACGGGTGCAGGGCCGATCGGTGTCCTGTGCGCTGCCGTCGCGCGCCATCGCGGCGCGGCGGAGATCGTCGTGACCGACCTGCACGACCGCCCGCTCGACGTGGCGCGCGAAATGGGGGCGACCCGCACGATCAACGTCGCCCGGGACGGCAGCGAAATGGAGGCCTACGCCGCCGACAAGGGCTGGTTCGACGTGGCCTTCGAATGTTCGGCGGCCGCGCCGGCCATCGCTTCGGCGATCGCGGCTGTTCGTCCGCTTGGCCGGCTCGTCCAGGTGGGCGTCGGTGGCAACATCGCCGTCCCGCTGAATGCGCTGGTCGGCAAGGAGATCGACATGGTCGGCACGCACCGCTTCCATGAAGAGTTCGCCGAGGCTGTTCGCCTCATCAATGAAGGCGCGATCGACGTCCGTCCGATGATCACCCACCGGCTGCCACTCGATCGGCTGGACGAGGCCTTTGCCCTGGCCGGCGACAGGACCCAGGCGGTGAAGGCCCAACTCGTTTTCAGTTGAGGCTGTGGATTATGCCGCGATCGGGTCGATGCCGCTGAGATCGGCGGATTCCTGCGCCATTCTGAGATCCCAGTCCGACTGAAGCCCCAGCCAGAGTTCGGCCGTCGTACCGAAATACTTGCCGAGTCGCAGAGCGGTATCGGCGGACACTCCGATCTGTTCCCGGGACAGTTTTTCGATCCGGTCCCGATTGACCTTGAGGGCCTTGGCGAGCTTTCCCGCCGTCAGTTTGTACGGGATCATGAACTCTTCCCGGAGAATTTCTCCCGGGTGGACGGGGCGCATTTCCTTCAGGTCTTCCATTGCGGCCTCTAGTGATAATCGACGATCTCGACTTCGTCGGCGGCACCGTCCCGCCAGACGAAACAGATCCGCCATTGATCATTGATTCTGATCGAGTGCTGCCCTTCCCGATTGCCCTGCAAGCTTTCCAGTCGATTGCCCGGTGGTGCTGCGAGGTCCGACAGAAGCCGTGCCCGTTTGAGATAGGCAAGCTTCCGCGTCGCCACTTTGACCAGATCCGGCGGAAAGCCCTTGGCGGCCCGACCGTTTCCGAGCGCTTCTGCAAGCTTGCCTTTGAACGATCGGATCATCGGTCGCCTTCGGTTGTGTATTAATAGATAATACATATGCTGGGGCGCCGCAAGTGATACCGGCATTCATGCGCATGGTGGCCTTGGTGACCCCTCTGCCAAGGACGAAGCCGAATAGACGACCTCCACCCTGTTCCTGGATTGCCGCGCCTCTGGCATGGTAGCATGTTGGTTGGCACCATCAGGCTTGAACGACCGGCCGGTAGGTGCAACAGGTGAGGTACTCCCTTAGTGTCAACTCAGGATCAGGCATGAAACTCAGTCCGAGTGGCGCGGACATCCGAACGGCGGAAGGCGGCGCCTCCGACCGTCCTTCTCTCCCGGGTCGAAGCTTCAAGCCGGTAAACAATCGGCTCCCGATATCGCCGCAGATTTACGAAGTGTTGCGACGGGCGATCACGACGCTTGCCATGATGCCTTCGGAGAGCCTGAGCGAAAAGGAGCTGGCCCTTCAGCTTGGGGTGTCGCGGACGCCGGTGCGCGAAGCGCTCATCCGACTGGCTGACGAGGGTCTGATCGACATCCTGCCGCAACGAGGCAGCTTCGTCGCGCCCATCCGGCTTGCGGATGTGGAGGAAGCCCAGTTCATCCGGGAGGCACTCGAGGTTTCCGTGGTCAGGCGGCTGACGCCGCGGTGCGCACCGCGATTCCTGATCGCCCAGCGCGCCAATCTGGCCGAGCAGGAACTCGCCGCAAGGCAATCCGATCATGAGCGGTTCATGGAGCTCGATGAAGCGTTTCACCGGGCCTTCTGCGTGGAGGCGGGACTATCGAAGAGCTGGCGGCTGATCCAGACGGTCAAGCTGCAGATGGATCGCGTGCGCTATCTCAGCCTGCCGGAGGCGGGGCATCTGGAGATTTTGCTCGCGCAGCACACCGCGATTCTCGATGCCATGGAGCGCGGCGAGGGCGAAGAGGTCGGCCGCACGATGGCCGCCCATCTACAAGAGGTCCTGCGCACGGTGCAGAACCTCAGCGTCGAGAGGCCCGACCTCTTCGGCGCTTGAGCGGAAGACGATCATCGATCATTCGATGCTTCACGACGAAACGACCCGTTTCGGACAGGGCGATTCGCATGGCGCAAGATTGGGGGCCCGGCGACTGCCTGGACTGAAGTCCTCCCAGCCCGCATCAATACTGCGGACCGCGGGCGCCCATCACGCAGGCATGGGACCGAACCGGATGCGGAAGCGGCGGTTTTCCCGGCCCTTCTTCTCGATCTTGCCGATATGAATGTCCCCGACCTCCTGGGTCTCCGAGACATGGGTGCCGCCGCAGGGCTGGGTGTCGACAGAGCCCTCCTCGCCAATGCACACGAGGCGAATCTGCCCGGCTCCGCGCGGCGGCCGGACATTGGCAGACTTGACGAGGCCGGGATTGGCTTCGAGCTCCGCATCGGTGATCCAGCGGGTGAAGACCGGATGATTGGCGGAGACGATTGCCATCATCTTTTCGGTGACGTCGGCCTTGTCGGCCGAAGCGTCGGTGAGGTCGAAATCGACCCGGCTTTCCTCTTCGCCGACGGAAGCGCCGGTGATCGGATAGGGCAGGACGACGGACAGGATGTGGCAGGCCGTGTGCATGCGCATCAGCCGGTAGCGGCGCTTCCAGTCGATGTGGAGCACGACGCTTTCACCGATCTGCGGTGCGGGCTCGCCCTCCGCGGGCCGATGAACGATCTCGTCCTTGGTTCCGCCGGTGACGGTGCCGGCGATCTTGATGATCGAACCGTCTGCGCGCTCGAAATGCCCGGTATCGCCCGGCTGGCCGCCCGATGTTGCATAGAACACCGTGCGATCGGTCAGAATGCCGCCATCCTCGCCGATGCCTGTGACCGTCGCCTCTACGGTCGAGAGATAGGCATCCTCGCGAAAGAGCGCGTCGGTCACGCAACATCCTCGAACGGAATGTCGTACTCGGGCGTCCGGCCGATCCACTCGGGCACCGGCAGGCCCTTTTCCTTCAGGAAGGCCGGGTTGAAGAGCTTCGACTGATAACGATTGCCGTAGTCGCAGAGCACCGTCACGATGGTATGACCCGGCCCCATCTCTCGGGCCATGTGCATCGCGCCGGCGATGTTGATGCCGGACGAGCCCCCGAGACACAGGCCTTCTTCCTGGACGAGGTCGAAGACGATGCGCACGGCCTCTTCGTCGCCGATCTGATAGGCGAAATCCGGCTCGAAGCCTTCGAGATTGGCGGTGACGCGGCCCTGGCCGATGCCTTCGGTGATCGACGAGCCTTCGGACTTGAGTTCGCCATGGGCGTAGTAATTGTAGAGCGCCGCGCCCATCGGGTCGGCGATGCCGATCTTGATGCGGCCGGAATGGCGTTTCAGGCCCATGGCGGTGCCGGCGAGCGTGCCGCCGGTGCCGACCGCGCAGATGAAGCCGTCGACGTCGCCGGCGGTCTGATGCCAGATCTCCTCGGCCGTCGTCACCACATGGCCGTCGCGGTTCGCGACATTGTCGAATTGGTTCGCCCAGATCGCCCCGGCCGAATGGGTCTTGGCAAGCTGTGCGGCGAGGCGGCCGGAGAGCTTCACGTAGTTGTTCGGGTTCTTGTAGGGGACAGCCGGCACTTCGATCAGCTCGGCACCCATCAGACGCAGCGCGTCCTTCTTTTCCTCGCTCTGGGTCTCGGGGATGACGATCACCGTCTTGTAGCCGAGCGCGTTGGCGACCAGCGAAAGCCCGATTCCGGTATTGCCGGCGGTGCCTTCGACGATGATGCCGCCGGGGGCGAGGAGCCCTTTCTCCTCGGCGTCGCGGATGATGAACAGCCCCGCCCGATCCTTCACCGACTGGCCCGGATTCATGAACTCGGCCTTCCCGTAGATCTCGCACCCCGTCTCTTCGGAGGCACGCGCCAGCCGGATCAGCGGCGTGTTGCCGATGGCGTCGAGGACGGAATTGAAACGCTCGGTCATGGACTTGTTCGCAGGCTCGTGAGAGGGCATTGCCGCTAACTATGGGCCTTCGCGGGCGATGGCAAGAATGCGGGTCGCTTTCCTCGGCGGGAAGCTCCGCGCATGAAGTGATTGCCCGGGCGAAGCGATTATCGCGTCAGCGTGCGTTTCACCGCATCGGCCCAGCCGGCGAGCTTGCGGCCGCGGGTGACCGCGTCCATTTGCGGCGTGAACTGGCGCTCCAGCCTCCAGCGAGCGGCGAAACCTTCCCGGTCCGGCCAGACGCCCGCCTTCTGGCCGGCGAGCCAGGCCGCGCCGAGCGCCGTCGTCTCCAGCACCACCGGCCGGTCGACCGGCGCGTCCAGGATGTCGGCGAGCCGCTGCATCGTATAGTCGGACGCGACCATGCCGCCATCGACCCGAAGCACCGTATCGCCGGCCTTCGGCCAGTCCTTCTTCATGGCGGAGAGGAGATCGGCGGTCTGGTAGCAGACGGCTTCCAGCGCGGCGCGGGCGAGTTCTTCCGGCCCGGTCTTGCGGGTAAGGCCGTAGATCGCGCCGCGTGCTTCGGCGTCCCACCAGGGGGCGCCGAGGCCGGTGAAGGCGGGCACCAGATAGACGTCCTGATCGGGATCGGCCTTCGTCGCCATGGGGCCGGTGACGTCGGCCCGGTCGATCAGTTTCAGCCCATCGCGCAGCCATTGCACTGCCGCGCCGGCGATGAAGATCGAGCCTTCGAGCGCATAGGTGGTTTCGCCGCCAAGGCGATAGGCGATCGTCGTCAGAAGGCGGTTGTTGGAAGGCACGCGCTCGGTGCCGGTGTTGAGGACGGCGAAGCAGCCTGTGCCATAGGTCGATTTCAGCATGCCGGGCGTGAAGCAGGCCTGGCCGAGGGTCGCGGCGTGCTGGTCGCCGGCCATGCCGAGAACCGGAATGGCGGCGCCGAAGAGCGAGGCGTCGGTGACGCCGAACTCCGCGTCGCAATCCTTCACCTCCGGCATCAGTGCGCGGGGCACGTTCAGGAGCCTCAAGAGCTCGTCGTCCCAATCATGAGCGGAGATGTCGAAGAGCAGCGTCCGGCAGGCATTGGTCGCGTCGGTGGCGTGCATCTTGCCGCCGGTCAGGCGGCTGAGGAGAAACGAATCCACCGTGCCGAAGGCGAGCTTGCCGGCCTCGGCCTTTGCGCGAGCGCCCGATACGTGATCCAGCATCCAGGCGATCTTGGTGCCGGAAAAATAGGGATCGACGATCAGCCCGGTCTTCTCGGTGATCATCGGCTCGGCGACGTCGGCGACGAGCTTGCGGCAGATATCCGTGGTGCGGCGGTCCTGCCAGACGATGGCGTTGTGGATCGGCTTGCCGGTCTCCCGATCCCAGATCAGCACGGTCTCGCGCTGGTTGGTGATGCCGATCGCGGCGATGTCGGAGGCAGAAAGCGAGGCATCCGCGAGCGCGCCCTTGACCGTATCGACGACCGAATTCCAGATGTCCTCGGGATCATGCTCGACCCAGCCCGAACGCGGAAAATGCTGGGTGAATTCCTGCTGGGCGACGCCCTTGATCTGGAAACGGTCGTCGAAGACGATCGCCCGCGTCGAGGTCGTCCCCTGGTCGATGGCGATGACATAGCCGGACATGCTTGGTCCTCCTCCACACGCGATATCTATGGCAAGAGGCCGGGATTGAACCCGGCCTCAAGCTTTGTCCAAAGAGCGCTGCCGCTCAGTTCGATGTTTCCATCGAGCCTTCCGCAGACGCGGGCGTTGCCGTCGCCGGGGTCTGACCGCCGTCTTCCGGCATTGCAGCCTGCTCGTCCTGCCAGCTCTTCACCAGTTCGTCATAGGAGACGGTCTGGGGCTCTTCCTTCTCGTTCTCCTTCTTCGGCTGCGGCGCGATGGTGCCGTTCGCCTTGGCCTGCTCGACCCAGTACTCCATGTCGTGCTCTTCGTTGAGCTTCGGGCCGATGTCGCCTTGTATGCCGGCCCGCTCGAGACGGTTCAGCACCTGCTCCTGATCGGCGCAGAGCGTGTCCATGGCTTCCTGCGGGGTCTTGGCGCCGGAGGCCGCATCGCCGATCGCCTGCCACCAGAGCTGCGCGAGCTTCGGATAGTCCGGCACGTTGGTGCCGGTCGGGGTCCACTGCACGCGCGCCGGCGAGCGGTAGAACTCGACGAGACCGCCAAGCTTCGGTGCCCGCTCGGTAAACGAGTCATCGCGGATGGTGGATTCGCGGATGAAGGTCAGGCCTTCGTGGCTCTTCTTCACGTCGACGGTCTTGGAGGTGACGAACTGGGCGTAGAGCCAGGCCGCCTTGGCGCGATCGACCGGGGTCGACTTCATCAGGGTCCAGGAACCGGCATCCTGATAGCCGAGCTTCATGCCGTCGACCCAGTAGACACCATGGGGAGACGGCGCCATGCGCCATTTCGGATCTCCGTTCTCGTCGACCACCGGCAGCCCGTCCTTCACCATGTCGGCGGTAAAGGCGGTGTACCAGAAGATCTGCTGGGCGATCTGGCCCTGCGCCGGGACCGGGCCGGATTCGGAGAAGGTCATGCCTTGCGCTTCCGGCGGGGCGTAGGCCTTCAGCCAGTCGAGATATTTGGCGATGGAGTAGACGGCCGCTGGGCCGTTGGTGTCGCCGCCGCGCGCGACGCAGGAGCCGGTCGGCTGGGACTGCTCGTTGACGCGGATGCCCCATTCGTCCACCGGCACACCGTTCGGAATACCCTTGTCGCCATTGCCGGCCATGGAGAGCCACGCATCGGTGAAGCGCCAGCCGAGCGAAGGGTCCTTCTTGCCATAATCCATGTGACCATAGACTTGGCCCTCGACGCCCATATGGGACATGTCGCGGCCGGTGAAGAACTCGGCGATGTCCTCATAGGCCGACCAGTTGACCGGAACGCCGAGCTCGTAGCCGTATTTCTCCTGAAAATCGGCCTTGTTCTTCTCGTCGTTGAACCAGTCGTAGCGGAACCAGTAGAGGTTCGCGAACTGCTGGTCGGGCAGCTGGTACATCTGGCCGTCCGGCGCCGTGGTGAAGGACTTGCCGATGAAGTCGTCGATGTCGAGGCCCGGATTGGTGACGTCCGCTCCCTCGTTCTCCATCCAGTCGGTCAGCGAGCGGGCCTGCTGGTAGCGCCAGTGGGTGCCGATCAGGTCGGAATCGTTGACATAGGCGTCGTAGATGTTCTCGCCGGACTGCATCTGGGTCTGCAGCTTCTCGACGACGTCGCCCTCGCCGATCAGGTCGTGCGTGACGTTGATGCCGGTGATGGCGGTGAAGGCCGGCGCCAGCACCTTGGACTCGTATTCATGGGTGGTGATGGTTTCCGAGACGACCTTGATGTCCATGCCCTGGAAGGGCTGGGCGGCGTCGATGAACCACTGCATCTCCTCTTCCTGCTCGGCGCGGGACAGCGAGGACATGTCGCCGATTTCCTCGTCGAGGAACTTCTTGGCGGCCTCCATGTCGGCGAAGGCCGGGCCCGTCGCAAGCGCGATGGCGAGCGCGGCGCTCGTAACCCACAAACTCTGTTTCATGTGAACTCCTCCCATTGCAGAAACCGGTCGATTTCGATGATGCCCGCGCCGACCGGCGGCGGTGCGGGCCGCGTTCCTCCCCGTCTTCGCGTCGTTACACGAGGCTGAAGACGAGGACGAAAAACACCGCGCAGACGATCAGCGCGTACCAGAGCGAAAGATCGGTGGCCCACAGCCAGCCGAGACAGATGAAGGCCGAGCCGAGCAGCGAGACGAACAGCCGATCCCCCCGCGTCGTCTCAAAGCGCAGGATGCCGACGCGTGGATGCCCGCCCGGCGAGACATATTCCCACACGCCCATCAGCGCGATCAGCGAGAAGATGACGATGAAGAATATCGCCGTCGGCCAGGTCCAGGCCATCCAGGAAAGGTCGATCATGGGCAGGCTCCCATTGAAGCGTCGTCCGCTTTGGCGTATGAAAGCGAACCAAAACAGCGGGCAAGCGTATGAAGGTTCAGTGGTCGCATGAAGCTCGCAAAGGGTTGCGCAAGATGCCGCCGAGCGACCGAGTGGCGATCGTCGAAAAGCTTGGGCGCTATGCGGAAACTGGGCTCGGCGATGTGGTCAAATTGTCCGGCGCTCCGTTCTATCGCCTTAGACATGGAGATTGGCGTGCGGTTTTCGAACGAATCGACGGGATTTACGTCGTTCGTGTTGCCCACAGACGCGAAGTCTATCGGAAGTGAGGTCTGGTCATGAATGAAGCGGTCAATCTGAAGGGTGAGGCGATGATCGTCATGACCCGCGCCGAATATGACGCGCTGATCGAAGACATCGGCGATATTGCGCTCGCCGAGGAGGCAAGGATGAACTCCCAAGGCGCGCCTGCCATGCCGTCCGAGCTTGTCCTGACCTCCCTGAATGGCGAACTTCACCCGCTGGCCGCTTGGCGAAAGTCGGTCGGCCTGACGCAGGCTGAGCTTGCGGCGAAGGCCGGCGTGCGGGCGGCGAGCGTGTCGGATATCGAGAGCCGAAAGATCGACCCGCGCCTGTCGACGCTGAAGGCACTGGCGGCGGCGCTGAACCTTGGGATCGAGGACATCATCGACTAACTTCCCGCCGTTCATTATGCGCACGACGTCATCCTCGGGCTTGTCCCGAGGATCTACCGTCCTGGACGTTTCGATGCGGTGGCGAATGGCCCGACGTTTTTGTGCTCTGGCGGCAGTAGATCCTCGGGACAAGCCCGAGGATGACGGCGCTTTGGAGTGGGGCGCGGTGTCCTGCAGCGCTTGAGCAAGCAACTCCGTCATCACACCCGCCCCAACGCAAAGCCCTTGGCGATGTAGTTCCGCACGAACCAGATCACGATCGCGCCGGGGATGATCGTCAGCGCGCCTGCCGCGGCCAGCACGCCCCAGTCGAGCCCCGAGGCCGACACGGTTCGCGTCATGATCGCCGAGATGGGCTTGGCGTCCGTCACCGTCAGGGTTCGGGCGATCAGGAGCTCGACCCAGGAGAACATGAAGCAGAAGAAGGCGGCGACGCCGATGCCGGATGCGATCAGCGGCATGAAGATCTTGAAGAAGAAGCGTGGGAAGGAATAGCCGTCGATATAGGCGGTCTCGTCGATCTCCTTCGGCACGCCCGACATGAAGCCTTCGAGAATCCAGACCGCCAACGGCACATTGAACAGGCAGTGTGCAAGGGCGACGGCGATATGCGTGTCGATCAGGCCGAAGGCGGAATAAAGCTGGAAGAAGGGCAGCGCGAACACCGCCGGCGGCGCCATGCGATTGGTCAACAGCCAGAAGAACAGGTGCTTGTCGCCCAGGAACTTGTAGCGCGAGAAGGCATAGGCGGCCGGCAGGGCGACGGCGACCGAGATCACCATGTTCAAGACGACATAGATGATCGAATTGATGTAGCCCGAATACCAGGACGGATCTGTGAAGATCACCTCGTAATTGCGAAGCGTCGGGTTGGTCGGCCAAAGCGTCAGTTGGCCGAGGATCTCCTGGTTGGTCTTGAAGCTCATATTGACGAGCCAGTAGATCGGCAGGAGCAGGAAGAGGATGTAGAGCGCCGGGATCAGCGCCTTCCAGCGAAAGCCGCCGGAACTGGCCCGTGCGCGTGCCTTGATCGCGCCTTCCGAATGGGCCGCGGCCGGGACGCTGCTTGCGGTGGTCGCCTGATCGCTCATTCGCCCTCTCCCTTCACCGGCTTGTCCGTGCCGACATTGGTCATCACCGTGTAGAAGATCCAGGACAGGACCAGGATGATCAGGAAGTAGATGATCGACATGGCCGCCGCTTCGCCGAGGTTGAACTGGCCGATGGCGAGTTTCACGAGGTCGATCGACAGGAACGTGGTGGAGTTGCCCGGGCCGCCGCCGGTCACGACGAAGGGCTCGGTGTAGATCATGAAACTGTCCATGAAGCGCAGGAGGACGGCGATCAGAAGCACGCGGCCCATCTTCGGCAGTTGGATGTAGCGGAAGACGGCCCAGCGCGAGGCGCCGTCGATCTTGGCGGCCTGATAGTAGGCGTCCGGAATCGACACGAGCCCCGCATAGCACAGGAGCACAACGAGACTCGTCCAGTGCCAGACATCCATGACAATGACCGTCACCCAGGCATCGATGGGGTTTTGCACGTAGTTGTAATTGATGCCCAGCGCATCGACCGTGTAGCCGAGAAGGCCGATGTCGGTGCGCGCGAAGACCTGCCAGATGGTGCCGACGACGTTCCACGGGATCAGTAGAGGCAGCGCCATCAGGACGAGGCAGACCGGCACCCAGATGCCCTTCTTGGGCATGGCGAGCGCCACAAGGATGCCGAGCGGCACTTCGATCGCCAGAATGGTGCCGGAGAAGATCAGATTGCGAATGAGGGAATCGTGGAAGCGCTCGGAGGTGAGCACTTCGCGAAACCAGTCGGCGCCGTACCAGAAGAACTGGTTGTTGCCGAAAGAGTCCTGAACCGAATAGTTCACCACCGTCATTAGCGGGATAACCGCCGAAAACGCGACGAGTACGAGAACCGGCAGGACGAAGAGCCAGGCCTTGTTGTTCCAGGTCTTTTCCATCTCGCTCCTCCTCAGCCTCGCTCGACCAGCCAGGAATCGGCGTAGAGATTGAGCCGGTCGGCCGCGAAGGCGGCGTCGGCCTCGGCCGGGATCTCCTTGTCCTCGGCGACGATCGCGGAGAGGCGATGCTCACCCATGCGGGCGCGCACGATCTTCTCCGAGCCGATGTCCTCGACCTTTTCGACCTGGATCGGAATGCCTTGGCCTCGGGGGACCAGCGAAACGAATTCCGGCCGGATGCCGAGTTCGATCTTCTGGCTGGAATGATAGCCGGAGTGGCCGGTCGGGATGGTGACCCGGTTGCCGGAGACGATCGCATCGTCGCCTTCCAGCTTGCAGGGCAGGACATTCATGCCGGGCGAGCCGATGAAATAGCCGACGAATGTGTGCTGCGGGCGCTCGAAGAGTTCCTCGGGCGTGCCGATCTGAACGACTTCGCCCGCATACATCACCACCACCTTGTCGGCGAAGGTCAGCGCCTCGGTCTGGTCGTGGGTGACGTAGACCATGGTCATCTGGAATTCGCGGTGAAGCTGCTTCAGCTCCGAGCGCAGCTGCCATTTCATGTGCGGGTCGATGACGGTCAGCGGTTCGTCGAACAGGATCGCGTTGACGTCGGAACGCACGAGGCCGCGGCCGAGCGAGATCTTCTGCTTCTCGTCCGCCGTCAGGCCGCGCGCTTTGCGGTCGGCTTTCGCTTCGAGGCCGATCCGGCGCAGCATGTCGGCGACGCGGGTCTTGATCTCGGCGGCCGGCACCTTGCGGTTTTTCAAGGGGAAGGCAAGGTTCTCGCGCACCGTCATGGTGTCGTAGATCACCGGGAACTGGAACACCTGGGCGATGTTGCGCGCCTCCGGCGACAGCATCGTCACGTCCTTGTCGTCGAAGCGCACATGGCCTTCCGACGGGGTGAGAAGCCCGGAAATGATGTTGAGCAGCGTGGTCTTGCCGCAGCCGGACGGGCCGAGCAGCGCATAGGCGCCGCCATCCTCGAAGGCGGTGTCGA
This sequence comes from Jiella marina, assembly GCF_024359545.1. Lineage (GTDB taxonomy): Bacteria > Pseudomonadota > Alphaproteobacteria > Rhizobiales > Rhizobiaceae > Jiella. The sequence continues at coordinate 84,951 of NZ_JAKQZG010000002.1, read as the reverse complement.
CCTCGCGCAGGGCGTAATTGTTCGCCTTCGCCAGTTCGGGTGTATAGGCGTGGCGGATGTGGTCGAGGCGGATGCGGGCCATTTCAGCGTCTCCTCAAGCCGCCATCGCCGGGGCGGCGTGGACGGCCCCGCCATCGGCATCGAAGACCAGCACGTCGGCCGGGTCGAAGGACAGGTGCACCTCGTCGCCTTCCTCCACGCGGCGCACGCCATGGACTAGGGCGACGATCGCCGTTTCGCCGAGCTTGGCGTGGATGTAGGTTTCCGAGCCGGTGACCTCGCTGAGCGAGATCGTGGCGTCGAAGCCCGCGGGATGCTCCCTGCCCAATTCCAGGCGGTGCGGACGGACGCCGATCCGGTAGCGCCCGTCGGAAAGGCCGGCGAGGGCAGGACCCGCGGCGAAATCGACATTGCCGGCGCCGGTGAAGCGCTCGCCACGCTTTTCCACATCGAGCACGTTCAGCGGCGGATCGGAGAAGGTGCGGGCGGTGAGCAGGTCAGCGGGCCGGCGGTAGACACTGGTCGTGTCGCCAAACTGGGTGACGCGGCCCTTGGACAGGGTCGCCGTCGAGCCGCCGAGAAGCAGCGCCTCATGGGGTTCGGTCGTCGCATAGACGAAGATCGCACCAGTTTCGGCGAAGATCTTCGGCAATTCCTCGCGCAACTCCTCGCGAAGCTTGTAGTCGAGATTGGCGAGCGGCTCGTCGAGAAGCACCAGATCGGCGTTCTTGACCAGTGCGCGGGCGAGCGCCGTCCTCTGCTGCTGGCCGCCGGACAGGTTCAGCGGCGTGCGGTCGAGATAGGGCGTCATCTGCAGGAGATCGGCCGCGCGCTTCACGGCCTCGTCGATCTCGGATTTCGACTTGCCGGCAAGGCGCATCGGCGAGGCGATGTTCTCGTAGACCGTCAGCGTCGGGTAATTGATGAACTGCTGGTAGACCATGGCGACATTGCGCTGGCGCACCGGCACGCCGGTCACGTCCTTGCCGTCCATGATCACCTGGCCCGAGGTGGGCGCGTCGAGGCCTGCCATCAGCCGCATCAGGCTGGTCTTGCCGGACAGCGTCGGGCCGAGCAGCACGTTCAGGGACGAGCGCTTGAGCGTCAGCGAGACGTCGATGATGTGGTCCTCGCCGCCGACCTTTCGGCTGACATTCTTCAGTTCGAGCAATCCGTCCTCCCAGGCGCTTCGCCGACCGTTTCTTGGAGCCGCGCCTATTCGGCGGCGGCCCGACGCTCGCTGTTTGCCGCCTCTGTGTATTTCGAAAGCTCAGCGACTTCGCTTTCGGCGAAGCGCAGGCCGAGCTTCGAGCGCCGCCAGAGAATGTCCTCGGCGGTGCGCGCCCATTCGCGTTCGATCAGGAAATCCACTTCCGCCTGGTAGAGGCCGTGGCCGAAATCGCGGCCGAGTTCGCCGGGCTTCATGAAGTCGGCCGCCTCGGTTCCGTAGGAGCGGGCCAGCCGGCGCAGGGTCCGCTCGTCGAGGGCGGGTAGCCGGCGGCCGAGCGTCTCCTCGATGGCGTTCACGCCTTCGACCGGAAAGTCGCCGCCGGGCAGCGGCGCCTTGTCGGTCCAGGCTGCGCCCTTCGCGCTGAGGGCGGATTCGATCTGCTTCATCGCGTCTTCGGCGAGCACCCGGTAGGTGGTGATCTTGCCGCCGAAGCAGTTCAGAAGTTCCGGCCCGTTCGGCGTGCCATCGAGCCGCAGAACATAGTCGCGGGTCGCTTCCTGGGCCTTCGAGGCGCCATCGTCGAAAAGCGGGCGCACGCCGGAGAAGGTCCAGACCACGTCCTCGCGCTTCACCGGATTGCGGAAATACTCGCTGGCCGCCGCAAGCAGATAGTCGATCTCGCTCTCCGAGATCTCGACCTCGCCGGGGTCCCCCTCGTAGTCCTGGTCGGTGGTTCCGACGAGGGTGAAATCCTCCTCATAAGGAATGGCAAAGATGATCCGGCCGTCGGAATTCTGGAAGATGTAGGCGCGATCGTGCTCGTAGAGCTTGCGGGTGACGATGTGCGAGCCCTGGACGAGGCGGATGTGATGGGCTGCATTGCGGCCGAGGGCGTTCTGCAGGACCCGGTCGACCCAGGGGCCGCCGGTATTGACGAGGAAGCGGGCGCGGACGGTCCGGTTCGTGCCGGAGGCGCGGTCGCGCAGCGTCAGACTCCAGAGCCCGTCCTTCTGTTCGGCGCCAACCAGTTCGGTGCGGACCATGATGTCGGCGCCGCGCTCCTCGGCCGAGCGGGCGTTCAGCACCACCAGCCGGGCGTCATCGACGCGTGCGTCGGAATATTCGAAGCCTGACGTGAATTCCGGCTTCAGGGGCTCGCCGAGCGGCCCCGTCAGATCGACGCTGCTGGTTGCCTTGAGCTTCTTGCGGCCACCGATATGGTCGTAGAGAAAAAGCCCGATGCGCAGGAGCCATTTCGGCCGCAGGCCGTCGTGATGCGGCAGGATGAAGCGCAGGGGGCGAATGATGTGGGGCGCGATCGACCAGAGCACCTCGCGCTCCATCAGCGCGTGGCGCACCAGCCGGAATTCGTAATGTTCCAGATAACGCAGGCCGCCATGGACGAGCTTGGTCGACCATGACGACGTGCCGGAGGCGAGGTCGTTCATCTCGGCGAGGCCGACCTGATAGCCGCGGCCGGCGGCGTCGCGCGCAATGCCGCAGCCGTTGATGCCTCCGCCGATGACGAAGATGTCGTAAGTCCTCATGGCCTCCCACTTCGCAGTGCAGCATTTCGGTTGCGTTTGCGAATGTCGATGAGGATATTACGAAACCAAAGCGAACGTCAAACGAAAATGCGCTGGCTAGGCAATGTCAGGCTGCGGCGCCATCCGCGGGATCGGCATGATCAGCGTCGCCGTCTCCCGTCTCGACGAGCTTGACCTTCGCCTCTCGGCAGATCGAGGCGATCGAGGAGGGTGCGCGGTCGGTGACGAAGGTCTGGACCTGGTCCAGATGGCCGATGCGCACCGGAGCGGAGCGATCGAATTTCGAGGAATCGGCGGCCAGGATCACGTTGCGGGCATTGCCGATGATCGCTTGGGCGACGCGCACCTCGCGATAATCGAAGTCGAGGAGCGAGCCGTCGGCGTCGATGGCCGATGCCCCGATCACGGCGTAGTCCACCTTGAACTGACGGATGAAGTCCACGGCCGCTTCGCCGACGATGCCGCCGTCGGAGCGCCGCACGACGCCGCCGGCGATCACCACTTCCACCTCCGGATAGGGGCGCATGGCGGTCGCGACATTGATGTTGTTGGTGATCACCATCAGGCCCGAGTGCCTGAGGAGCTGATGCGCCACCGCCTCGGTGGTCGTGCCGATGTTGATGAAGAGGGAGGCTCGGTTGGGGATCAGGTCGGCCACGGCCCGGCCGATCGCGCTCTTTTCATCGGCTGCGATCATGCGCCTTGCATCGTAGCCGACATTCTCCACCCCGGAAGAAAGGATCGCCCCGCCATGGACGCGGGCCAGCATTCGCGCCTCGCACAGTTCGTTGAGATCCTTGCGAATGGTCTGGAGCGAGACCTCGAACCGCGCAGCCAAATCATCGACGAGAACGCGGCCGGATCGTTTCGCCGTTTCCATGATCTGCATCTGGCGATTGCTGAGCATCGCGCTCTCCTCCCCCGTGGCCCCAGACGATCATGGGCAAAACGAAAGCGAAGCGCAACAAACGAAAGGCGGCGGCGACCCGCAATCGGATCGCCGCCGCCTGAGGCGCCGATGGCGCGCCCCACGCCACCGTCGCCGCTACGGCCGCCAGGAGGAATACGGCCGCGCAATCGGGAACGGGCTATCGCTTCTCCGCCAACCGCGCCGCGCTTTCGGCCAGTTTCAGAAGCTTGATGCGGAACGTCGACAGCAGGACGTCCTCGAACTCCATCCAGTCAACCCGGACATCGCTGCCCCAGCTGGTTTCCCGTTCGCTCAGATGGTCGAGAACCAGCATGACGGGAGCATCCCTGTTCGGTCCGGATCCGGAACGGATGTCGGCAATGACGTCGCAACCGGCTTGGTCTTCAACCAGTCCGGCCACGACAACCGCGTCGAACCTTATCGTCTCGGCCAATTGCCGGACCTTGGCGATTTCGGTTGTGGCTTCGATCTTCCATCCCAGAATCCCGGCATAATTCTCGTAGCGGTGAAGATCCGTGCGGTTGCGGCAGGCGCAGAGCACGGCGATCTCCGGGACCTGCGGGAAGGAACGGTCAAGGCAAGGAGCCCGTTCGCTTGCGGCGGACAGCATGACGACCTCGGATTGATCACAGGAGCGAGCCCGCCGGGAGGCGGTGGGCATTTGCTCGAAAAGTAAAGAAAAGCTCGATTGGCGCCCGTCTACATGAAAATGCTGAAAAGCGCGCGGTCCCGGTCAATGCCATTCCCGTGAGGAAGGCGTGTGGTAAGAGATTTTTCTTTAATGTCAGGGTGTTGAATCAAGTGCGACGATCTGTCGCGTAGATTTCGTCACGTCAAAATTGGCGCACGCTCCTGTGCGCGCCCCCGGAAAATCCTGGCCCGCCCGCGCTCGTGCCGTCTCGGTAAGTTCGCAGCCGCCCCGAGGGCGAGGCTAGTGCTCGTCCTCAGTTCTACAGGCGTTACCGAATCTGCCGTCAGCGCCGGAAGACCCCGCCTAGGAGGCCCGACATCCGCTCGTCAATCCGGCGGACAGCCTTGCGCTTCGGCCATGCGACCGATGGCGATCAGTTCAGGCCGGTATTCGAAATGCATGGTGTCGTAGTGATACCACTTGCCGCCCCAGATGAAGCCGTGGCGTTCGAAGATTTCGACGATCTCGCGAGGAACGCGGTTGCGGTAGGCGGGAACGTTGCCGGGCTTGCCGCCCGCCCAGCGCCAGTAGTCTGCAACGGATGTGTTGATGTCGATGGCCGCGCCGAAACTGTGGGCGCTGAGACGATCCGTACCGGCGATCATCCGCCAGTTGAAGGTCCCGGCAGAGGGCGTCAGGTACTTCCGAAAGGAGCGGCCGAGTGCGGCGAGATCGCGCGCGACGGCGGCGAGGGCCTGATCAGCGCCGCCGGTTTCGGTAAAGCGCAGCCGTGTTCCGAACCAGTCGACCGGAACGAGGCGGCTCTCCGCGATCTCGCGGGACGAACCGTAGACGGCGCGGAAGAAGGCGTCGTTCCGGATGCGCCCCGGATCAGAGTCTCGAGGCGGCGGTGCTCCCTGATCGCAGCGCCCGATCGGATAGATCTGCGACAGCATGTCCTCGATATCCGCCCGGGCGAGCTTTGTCTGATGCTCCTTCGCCTCACCGTCATCGATCGGAATCCGGGTTCCGTCGCGCATGACCAGCGCGTCGAGCTCGATCGCGGCGATCTGCTCGGGATAGGCGGTCTGGAGCGCTTCCAGCCGATCAAATAGTGGAATTGAGGCCGCAATTGCCGGGCCCATGGCGGCAAGGGCACAGATCACGGTCAGGGCAAGGACGGCAGGCAGGCGACCCCAGCAGAATGGGAAGCTGCGGCGAGCCGCCTTCACGCTGCAGCCTTGTGCGCAAGTCCCTAGGCACGCGGCCATCTTTTTCGTCCCTGAGCAATGCGCTCGCCGCCAGGGCGGGAGCGCAGGGCGCGATCAGCAGCCATTCTGCCGTTCCAGCGCCTGAATGCGACTTACCTCCCGCGCATCGCTGCCGCTCGGCGTGCCGCCATAGCAACTCGCATTGGAGAAATAGCGCTGCGCCTTGGCGGTTTTGAAGCAGTAGCCGTTCAGGTGATAGATCAGATTGCGCATGTACCAGAGCTGTCCACACTGGGAACGGGCGAGATCGGCGGGGATCGGATAGCCCCGATAGCTCGCCGTATTGTATGAGGACTGATTGCCGGCGGGCGGCTGATACTGGGGCTGCTGACTGCGCGCGGCCTGCTGGGAGGGTGCCGGGTCGGGCTCCTGCGCGCGCTGTTCTTCCTGCCGCTTCATGGTGAGGAAGGCCGAGGCGGTATCGGCCTGGGGGCAGGCGCGATTGTCGAGCAGGAACTTCTCGTAGCCGTCAATCGTGTCGAGGCGGCGGGCATCGCGATAGGCGGTCTCGCACTCTTCGGATTTGCGCGCCTGATCTCTCAGCGCCATCACCACGTCGCGGCCCGGGCAGTCGATGTTCTCATCGAGAAAGATCGAATAGGCCGAGACCGTGCCCTCGGCGCGGGCGCGGGCGAAGTTGCGCTCGCAGCGCTCGCGCTCGGCCCTTTGCGCCTCTTCCGCCTTGAGTTCGGTCACCAGCCGGTCGGCCTCCGCTGCCTCCGGGCATTGCGGGAAGAAGTCACGAAACGCTTCCAGCCGTGCCGGATCGCCGTCCTGCTTCGCTTTGGCGAAGGCTGGGGCGCAGGCCGGATCGATCTCTTTCGTCGGGATCTCGACATTGAAGGACTGAACGCAGTTGAGTCCTGAATTGGCGGTGCCGGCGCCGCGGGCCCACAGGCGGATTTCGGCATCGACACTCGCGCCGCGGTCGCGATAGGGACGCACCAGAACCGTGATGTCGGCATTGGAGGCGGCTTCGATCAGCCGCCCGAGCTCGCGGGTGTTCTGATCCTGGACTCCCGAATAGCTCGTGGCGATCGACTGGAAATTGTCGGCCTTGGTGGTGCGGGCATTGGTCCGGACCGCGATCAACTGGCTGAGATCGGTAAGGATCGCGGTGCGCGCCACCTCGTCGAGCAGCGTGTCGTCGGCGGAAACGCCGAGAATATGGATCGACTGCGCGTCGCCATTGGGAACACATTGCCGGTCCGTCTGGAGGCCCTGGAGATTGATCAGGACCTCGAGTTCCCACCGTTCCAGACGCTCCGCCGCCGCTGCCGGCCGCAGCATCATGCCACCGGCAACGAGGGCACTGATCGCGAAGAGCATGACGAAACGGAAGAGAGAGGCGAGACGTCGCAAGTGCACGATGATTTCAAGCATCGGTCGATACATCCATGTTCGGAAGCTGCCTCCGTTCATTCGTCTGTGACCGCCCCTTGTCATCGTCGGGGATAAAACATCAACTTCGCCGCCTTGTCGATGCGTGAGAGGGTCGGGAGCAGGCCGCGAACAAGGGTGATTCTGCTGCAGACAGTCCCTCGCGGGGCCGCAATCGCCTCGTTCCGGTGCATCGCAATGACGTGAAAACGGACATGGCGGCCGGCCATGCACGGCGTCGCAACGCCTCACACCTTCCAATCGGCTCGCTGCGATGCGAAATGATGCTGCATGTGCGAAGTCGGGTCGCTATGAAGGGCGCGACGCACGAAAAGGCGCGAGCCATGAAAGCCTACGAGTCACTTTACGCCAATTTCCGCTGGCAGCTGCCGCCGCGCTTCAACATTGCCCGTGCCTGCGCCGACGTCTGGGCGGCGCGCGCGCGCGATCGCGTCTGCCTGATCGAGGATCGTGGGCCGGCGGCCGCCCGAACGATGACCTATGGCGAACTCGCCGGAGCCTCGCGTCGCTTTGCCGGGGCGATGGCGAAGACCGGCGTGGGCCGCGGCGATCGGGTGGCGATCGTCCTGCCGCAGAGTTTTGCCGCCGCGATCGCCCATCTCGGCGTCTATCGCAGGGGCGCGATCGCCGTGCCGCTCGCCCAGCGTTTCGGGCCGGAGGCGCTCGGCTACCGGCTGGCGGCCTCGGGCGCGCGGATGGTGGTGATCCATGCAGCCGCCCTTGCGACGCTGGAGGCGATCGACGCTCCGCTTCCTGCGCTGGAGACTGTCGTGGTCGTCGATGGCGACATGAGTTCGGGCTCCGGCTATCGTGACTTCGAGGCGATGCTCGCCGGCGATGAGGGTCCTGACGAAGAGACGGCGACCGGGCCGGACGACCCGGCGATGATCATCTTTACCTCGGGCACCACCGGGCCGCCCAAGGGCGCGCTCCATGGCCATCGAGTGCTGATGGGCCATCTGCCGGGCATGCAGTTTCACCATGAGGGATTTCCCAAAGAGGGCGACCGGCTGTGGACGCCGTCCGACTGGGCCTGGGCCGGCGGACTCCTGAACGCCTTGCTGCCCTCGCTCTATTTCGGCGTGCCCGTTGTCTTCACCGCCGCCCGGTTCCGGGCGGAAGAGGCCTTCGCGCTGATGGCGCGCCAGAAGGTTCGCAACGCCTTTCTGCCGGCGACGGCGCTGAGAATGCTGGCTGGTGTCGAGGATCGCGCCGCCTTCGAGGACCTCGATCTGCGCACCATCGGCTCGGCGGGTGAGAGCCTGCCCGCGGCGACCTACGACTGGGCTCGCGACCGTCTCGGCCTGACGGTCAACGAGTTCTACGGCCAGACCGAATGCAACATGGTGCTCGGCTCCTCGGCCGCCTTCGGCGTCTCGAAGGGCGGGGCGATCGGCAAGCCGGTTCCGGGCCATCTGGTGGCGCTCGTCGACGAGGAAGGGCGGCCGGTTCCGCCCGGCGTCGCCGGGACGATCGCGGTGCGGGCGCCCGACCCGGTGATGTTCCTGAACTATTGGCAGGACCCGGAAGCCACGGCCGCGAAGTTTGCCGGCGAATGGCTGCTCACCGGCGATCAGGCCACGATGGACGAGGCGGGCTATGTCGCCTTCATCGGCCGCGACGACGATATCATCACCTCGGCCGGCTACCGGATCGGGCCGGGCGACGTGGAAAACTGCCTTCTGTCCCACCCGGCGGTGAAGCTTGCGGCGGTGGTCGGCAAGCCCGACCCGCTGCGGACCGAGATCGTCAAGGCCTATGTGGTCCTGCATGACCCGGACGGGGCGGATGCGGGACTGGCCTTCGAGATCCAGCACTTCGTCCGCGAACGGCTTTCCGCACACGAATACCCCCGCGAACTTGCCTTCGTCGCCGAAATGCCGCTCACGACGAGCGGCAAGATCGTTCGCCGCATGTTCCGCGAAAAGGCCGCGGCCGAAGCCGCAGCCGGCCCCCTGGGCGACCAGGCCGCGGTCGTGGAGCGCGCAAGAGTGAAAAAACCGTTGAGAGACAAGGTTAACGAACACGGTTAATTCCGCGTTAACCCTTCCCTGCCAAAGTCCGGATCGAAGGCGCGGATCGAACCGCGCCGGCGGTTTTGTCCCGAAGTGGCGAGGGAACGGTTCGATGCGACTGACGACTTGGATCATGGCCGGAACGGCGATGGCGGCAATGGGCTGGAGCGGTGCCGCCTCCGCGGCCGATATTCTTCCGCCGATCTACGACGCGCCCGTCTATCAGGATGTTCCGGAAGTGGTTCCCGTCGAGATCGGCACGGGCTGGTATCTGCGCGGCGATGTCGGCTACAGCTTCAAGAGCGATGCGCCGTCGGACTTCACTCTTCAGTTCGACGATGGCACCGCCATTACCGATCTGTTCCGCGGCTCCTATGATGGGCTGGAAATCGACGCGGCTCCGACATTCAGCATCGGCGCGGGCTACAAGTTCAACGAATTTCTCCGCGCCGACGCCACGGTCGGATACTGGACTGCGGATGTAAGCGACGCCAACTTCGCTGCCGCCAACACCACGATCGGCGGCGACGTCACCGCCTGGGAGGTGATGGGCAACGCCTATGTCGATCTCGGCACCTATGCGGGGTTCACCCCCTATGTCGGTGCCGGCGCCGGGGCGGTGCAGGTCTCCTACGACAATAACTGCATATTGGCCGGTTCGGACTGCAGCGACAATTTCGACGTCGATCTCGGCAATTCCGACAGCTGGCGGTTCGCCTATTCTTTGATGGCGGGTCTTTCCTACGACGTGTCCAAGAACCTCAAGCTCGATGTCGGCTACCGCTACACCGACGTCGACGGTGGGACGAGAAGCAATGTCACCGTCGTCGACACCTCCGGCGCCAGCTTGACGGTGGATGGTGAGGATGACGGGTTCAAGCGCCACACGATCCAGGCGGGCATTCGCTACTCGCTCTGGTAGGATGCGACGGCTCGCGCGCCGGCCCGACTGCGGTGCCGGCGCTGCTGCTTTCGGACCTGCCGCCTCCGTCTGCCCAGAAGGGTTGATCGCCGCTGCAAGAGACGAGCGAAATTGCCTTCACCTGGCCGTCGGTGTCCGGGTGCCGGATTTTGATCGAAAGCGGAGCAATTTACTCAACCCAATTTTCAGGACCTATGGTCTAGCGTTTCGTCAGTTGTCCCGGACGCACGACCGTTAGATGGAACTTTCGCAGATCGATCAGCTTCTCGCCGACCGGGTTTACAGATCCCGCTTCCCGGCCGAGATCGAGGCCGCCTATCACGCCCACCGTCTGAACTATCGCAAGCACCTGGCTCGGGCTCTGATCATCCCGACACTGATCTGCTATAACGCTTTCCTGCTGGTCGATTATCTTATCGTGCCGGAACTGTTCTGGCTGAGCGTACAGATCCATCTTCTTGTCGTCACGCCGCTGTTCCTTGCCAGCATATGGGTGTTCTTCAAGAGCCGTGGCCCGGTGGTAAGGGACACCGCAGCGATCCTGCCGCCGGTGGCGATGGTGGCGCAGATCATGACGATCTACGCGTTGAGCGCCGGCAATAGCGAAGCCAGTCATTATCAGTATCTGGCAGTGATGGTGCTGGTCTACACGAACCTTCTCTACCGCCTCGAATATCGGCACGCGCTCGTCGCCAGCATGGTGATCGTCACGATCTATCTCGGGACGCTTCTTGGCGTTGGTGCCTCAGCGCCCGTGCTCCAGGTGGGCGCCATGATGATCGCGATCGCGGCCTATCTTTCCCTCTCGGCGAATCGGCAGATGCAATGGGATGCCCGTCTCGGCTTCCTCCGCCGCCTCCAGGATCAGGCGCGGCTGGAACTGGCCGAACGCGAAGCCGAGAAGGATGTCCTGACCGGTCTGTTCAACCGCCGGCGTCTGGAGAAGGAACTGGCCAATCGGGCCGGGAGCGGCGCACGCCCGCTCGCGATCCTGATGATCGACGTCGACCATTTCAAGCCGTTCAACGACTATTACGGCCATCTGGTGGGCGATCTGTCTCTCAAGCGCGTCGCGGCGGTCATCCGGTCCAGTCTACCCGGCAAAGACGATCTGGCGGTGCGCTATGGCGGCGAGGAATTTCTGGTCTTTCTGGACGGCGCCGACTTTTCGCAGGCTTATCGGGTTGCGGAACGCATTCGCACAGGGATCGTGGAAATGGCGATTCCACACGAGGGCGCGGAAGATGCGGGCTTGGTCACCGCGAGTGTGGGCCTGATGGCGGCCTGTGTGCCCCCGGAAGCCTGCGACGCGCTCATCGCCGGGGCCGACAGCGCGCTCTACGCCGCCAAGCAGGCTGGCCGCAACCGCGTCTGGCCGCCGGTAGAACGGCGGGGGGCCGCCACGAGAGGCGCAAGCCAAGCCCCCAGCATGCCTGTGAAATTGACGGCCTGAGTTTCGATGGAAGGCGGGGCCTGGAGCCCGTGTCAGCCGAACGCCTTGAACGCCACCAGCGTGAAGGTATCCGACACGCCCTCCAGAACCTGCAGCTTTTCGGTGACGAAATGGCCGATGTCCTGATCGTCCTGCAGATAGAACTTGGCGATCAGATCGTAGTGGCCCGAGGTAGAGTAGACCTCCGAGATCTCCTCGACGTCGAGGACCAGATCGTCGGCGACCTTGTAGGCCATGCCCGGCCGGCATTTGAACTGCACGAAGATCGTCTTCATCACTTGCTCCTGCCGTCTTGATAGCGACAATCGATGCGCCGCGCTTCGTCGTGTCTGGTTTCGGGTCTCATCCGAGCCCCGTCAAGATGGCGACGAGCCGGCTGTCAGGGTCCGCCAACTCGTCGCAGATGTCGAAATGGTGCCGGTCCGGCTGTTCGAGCGCCGTCGTCTTCGCCCGAAGGCCGTGCCAGACATTGGCGAGGAGGGCGTTCTGCCGGCGAAACTCGGCGAGCTCCGCCCCGCCGGCGAGGCAGACGAGGTCGACGCCCGGGCGCGGCATCAGGAGCGCCGGGCTTTCGGCCGTCGCCTCATCGGGCGTGAGCCGCAGGGTCTCGTTCATTTTGGTCCGCACCAAGGGCCTCAGATCGTGAACGCCGCTGATCGTCACGGTGCGGGCAGTGCGCTCGGCGGTCGTCGCCGCGATCGGCGCGTCTTCGCAGAGCATCCGGGTCACCAGGTGACCGCCGGCGGAATGACCGGCGAGGTGGATGGGGCCGGTCACCCGAGCCGCGACATGATCGAGAAAGACGCCGATCTCGCGGGTGATGTCCGGCACGCTCGTATCGGGACAGAGCGTGTATTCCGGCAGCGCCACCGCAAAGTCATGGGCCAGGCTGCCAGCGGCAAGATGCGACCAGTTGCCGATCTCCTGCGCCTTCCAGTAGCCGCCATGGACGAAGACGACGAGGCCCTTTGGCGTCCCTCCGGGATGGAAGAGGTCGTAATACTGACGACTTCCTTCGCCGTAGGGCAGGTGCAACTCGGCGCGGCCGGCAGCCATCATGCGGTCGCGGAAGGCGCGGGCGAGCGCCGCCCAGCGCGGTGTGTAGCTCGCTGCATCGGGAATGGCCGCGCCATTGTCGTAGGCTGCGTCGATATCCGCGATGGGAGCGCCGCCGGTCCAGACCGGCTCGAAGGCTGCATCCGGCTCCGGCATGGTGCTGTCAGACATGCAGGAATCGATCCTTGATCTCCGGCGTCGCGATGAGGTCCGCCGTCGTGCCCTCCCAGGCGACGCGGCCTTTCTCGATCACAACGTGGCGGTCGGCGAAGCGCGAGAGTGCCTCGACATTCTTATCGATGACGAGGATGGCGGCGCCGGCCTGCTTGATCGCCGCGAGACAGGTCCAGATCTCCTCGCGGATCAGGGGCGCAAGTCCCTCGGTCGCCTCGTCCAGCACGACGAGGCGCGGATTGGTCATCAGCGCGCGGCCGATCGCCAGCATCTGCTGCTCGCCGCCCGAAATCTGGTTGCCCATGTTCCGCCGCCGCTCCTTCAGCCGGGGAAACAGGCGGTAGACCTCGTCGAGGGTCCATTGCGCTGCCTTCGCGCCCTCGCGGGAGCGCCGTGTCGCGACGAGGTTCTCCTCCACCGAGAGCGTCGGAAAGATCTGCCGGCCTTCCGGCACGAGGCCGAGTCCGCGCTGGGCGATCCGGTGGGGCGGCTGGCCGGTGAGATCGTCGCCGTCGACCAGCACGCGCCCGGCCGTGGGTTTCAGAAGCCCGAAGATCGACTTGACGGTGGTGGTCTTGCCCATGCCGTTGCGGCCGATCAGCGTCACCGCCTCGCCCGCGGCGACGGCGAGGTCGATCCCGAACAGGATGCGGCTGTCGCCATAGGCGCTTTCCAGGGCTTCGACCTTGAGCATCAGGCCGCCTCCGTCTCGTCGCCGAGATAGGCCGCGCGTACCTGGGGATCGTTGCGCACCGCCTCCGGCGTGCCCGTAGCGATGACGCGGCCATAGACGAGGACGCTGACCCGATCGGCGAGCTGGAACACGGCTTCCATGTCGTGTTCAATCAGAACGATCGTATGGGTCTCCTTCAGCGCCGCGATCAGCGCGACGAGCGCGGCTGATTCTTCATGGCCGGTGCCGGCGAGCGGTTCGTCGAGAAGCAGGAGCTTCGGCCCGGTCGCGAGCGCGATGGCCATTTCGAGCTGGCGCTTTTCGCCATGGGAGAGGCTGCCCGCACGGCGCTCGGCGCGGTCGACGAGGCCGACGCGGTCAAGCGCGGCCATCGCCTCGTCGTTCAACCGCCGCTCCGCGCCCGCCCTGCCGAAGAAGCGGAAGCTCGATCCGGAGCGGGCCTGAACCGCCATCGCCGCGTTTTCGAGCACCGTGAAGCCTGAAAGGATCGAGGTGATCTGGAACGAGCGCGCCATGCCGCGTCTGACTCGCTCAGGCATGGTGAGCCGGCTCACTTCATCGCCGTCGAAGTGGATCGTGCCGGAATCGCTGGCGAGACTGCCCGAGAGTTGGTGGATCAGCGTGGTCTTGCCGGCGCCGTTGGGGCCGATCACCGCGTGAAGCTCCCCCGCGGGAACGTCGAGCGTGACGCCGTCCGTGACCTTGAGGGCACCGAAGGACTTTCGAAGATCCTGGATCGAGAGAAGTGGGGTGTTCATGCACGTCCCCCGCCCGTGAGACGCCTGGCAAGCCCCGCGAGCCCACCGCGCCCGAAGAGTACGAGCAGGATGAGAAGGACGCCAAGGCCGAGCTTCCAGTGCTCGGAGAAGGCGGCGAGCCAGTCTTCGAGGAGCAGGAAAGCGATGGCGCCGGCCACCGGACCGATCAGCGTGCCCATACCGCCGACCACGACCATGACGATCAGCTCGCCCGAGCGCTGCCAGCTCATATAGGCGGGCGAGACGAATTCCGCCTGATTGGCTAGGAAGACCCCTGCCACGGCCGCGATCGCCCCGGCGATGACATAGGCCGTCAACTGGAAGCGGAACGGCTCGAAGCCGATCGCCTGCATGCGCGCGGGGTTTTCCCGTGTCCCGCGGATCACCCGGCCGAAGCGCGAGCCGATCAGGCGGGTAAGGCCGAGATAGGCGAGGACGAGCACAGCGAGCAGGGCGTAGAAAAGGGCGATGTCGTCGGAAAGAAGCCGGCTGCCGAGGAGTGTCGAGCGGCGATCCAGCGTGATCCCGTCGTCGCCGCCATAGGCTGACAGCGAGACCATGAAGAAATAGGCCATCTGCCCGAAGGCCAGCGTGATCATGATGAAATAGACACCCTTGGTCTTCAGCGAGATCGCGCCGGTGACGAAGGCGAAGAGACTGGCCGCGGCGACCGCCACGACGGTCTGGACGAGAATGTCCTCGACGCCGTGGCTCGCGAGGATCGCCACCGCATAGGCGCCGATGCCGAGAAAGGCGGCGTGGCCGAAGGAGACCATCGCGCCGAAGCCGATGAGGAGATCGAGCGACAGGGCCGCAAGCGCGAAGACCATGATCCGCGTCGCTGTGACCACCAGGAACGGATCGCCGATGAGGTTCGCCACCAGCGGCAACAAAGCGAGGGCCGCGAAGATGACGATCGCGGCAAGCCTGCGGCCCGGCCCGAAAAGCCGGCCACGCTTCGCTGGCGTTTGAACCTGGTCGACCGGTCGGCCGGCTGCCTCGGATGCGCTCAAGCCGCTGCTCCCCTGGCGGGAAACAGCCCGGTCGGCCGGAAGAACAGGACGGCGGCCATCAGGATGTAGATCAGCATGGGCGCGATGGTCCGCCCGGTCTGCGAGGCGGCGGAGGCGTCCATGATCTGGCCGAGCAGGATCGGCCCGAAGGTGCGGCCGAGCGTGTCGACCAGCCCGACGAGAATCGCCGCGACGAAGGCGCCGCGCACCGAGCCGACGCCGCCGATGACGATGACAACGAAGGTGAGGATCAGGATCTGGTCGCCCATGCCCGGCTCGACCGAGAGGATCGGCGCGATCATCGCCCCGGCAAAGGCCGCCAGCATGGCGCCGAGGCCGAAGATCACCATGAACAGCCGGCGGATGTCGACGCCGAGCGCCGAGACCATCGGCGCGTTGGAGGCGCCGGCGCGCAGCAGCATGCCGATGCGGGTGTGGTTGACCAGGAGCCAGAGACCGACGGCGGTGAAGAGGCCGGCGGCGATGATCGCCACGCGAAACACCGGATATCGCAGGAAGCCGATCAGGGGGATCGAGCCCGAAAGCGCGTCCGGCACCGGCACGCTCATGGGCGCTGCGCCCCAGATGATCTTCACCGCCTCGTTGAGGATCAGGATCAGCCCGAAGGTGGCGAGCACCTGGTCGAGATGGTCGCGATCATAGAGATGCCGGAAGATCAGGACTTCGAGCAGGATGCCGAAGGCGAGCGCCGCCGGCAGGGCGATGGCGAGACCGACGAAGAAGTCGCCCGTCGCCGCGGTGAATGCCGCGACGAAATAGGCGCCCACCATATAGAGCACGCCATGGGCCAGATTGATCAGATCCATGACGCCGAAGATCAGCGTCAGCCCGGCCGCGACGAGAAACAGGAGAATGCCGAACTGCACGCCGTTCAGGGCCTGGAGAAGGAAGAGGTTGAACATGGATTCTGCGTCGTTCTCATGCTCGTGGAGCGTAGGAGGAGCCCCCTCATCCTGAGGCGTGAGCGAAGCGAGCCTCGAAGGGCGAGTGGGCAGGCGCTGCCATTTCAAGGGATGCGCCTTTGGAAGGGCGATGCGGCGAGGTCGAGCCCAGCGCCCCCCGCCCTTCGAGGCTCCCGTCGCTGCGCGCCGATCGCACCTCAGGATGAGGGGCTACTGACACGTCTCGCTTCTCGGCCCTGGCTTGATCCCGACCTTGACCTCACATCTTGCACGAGGCGACGTAATTGTCGGCATAGTCCTCGAAGATCGTCTGTTCGATCTCGGTCTGGAACTTGCCGTCGTCGCGCTTGGCGACCTTGACGAGATAGAAGTCCTGCACCGGATAGTGGTTCGGGCCGAATTCGAAGTCGCCGCGGAGCGACTGGAAGTCGGCGCTTTCGAGCGCCTTTCGCAGGGCGTCCTGGTCGCCGAGGCCGGCCTTCCTGACCGCCGCGTCGATCAGCTTGGCGGCGTCGTAGCCATGCATGGCGTAGCTGCCCGGCACGCTGCCGTATTTCTCCTCATAGGCGGCGACGAAGGCTTTCGACGCCTCATTGTCCATGTCGGGCGCCCAGTTGGAGCCGCCGAAGAAGCCGAGCGCGGCGTCCTGCTGGGCCGGCAGCGTCGTCTCGTCGACGGTGAAGGCGGACAGGAACGGGATCTGGTCGAGACCGGCCTGGCGATATTGCTTGACGAGGTTCACGCCCATGCCGCCGGGCATGAAGGTGAAGACGGCGTCCGGCTGGGCGGCGGCGATCTGGGCGAGTTCGGCGGAAAAGTCGAGCTGGCCGAGGGAGGTGTAGATCTCGTTTACCACCTCGCCCTTGTAGGAGCGCTTGAAGCCGGCGAGCGAATCCTTGCCCGCCTGATAGTTCGGCGCCATCAGGAAGACGCGCTGATAGCCCTGATCCTGGGCGTATTTGCCGAGAACCTCATGGTTCTGGTCGTTCTGATAGGAGACGACGAAAAGGTTCTTGTCGCAATCGGCGCCGGCGAGATTCGATGGGCCGGCGTTCGGGCTGATCAGGAAAGCGCCGCCATCGGTCACGGGCTTGGCGATCGCCTGCATGATGTTGGAAAAGATCGGGCCGACCACGAAGTCGGCGTCGTCGCGCTCGACCAGTTCGCGCGCCTTGTTGGCGGCGACATCGGGCTTCAGCTCGTCGTCGACGGTGATGATCTCGGTCTTCACCCCGCCGAGTTCGCCGCCCATATCCTCCAGCGCCAGCATGAAGCCGTCGCGCGCCTGCTGTCCCAGCACCGCCGCTGGACCACTCAGGGTGACCATCACGCCGACGGTCAGTGTGTCGTCCGCCTCCTCCTGGGCGAAGGCGGAGCCGACGAGCGCGGCGCTCGCCAGAAACCCGATCGCAGCCGTGCGGATGATTGCCATGGTGTTACCTCCCGAAAAACACTACCTCATGCCCCAGTGCGGTCGGCTCGGTGCGCAAGCCTGCCTCGGGACGTCATGAGATTGTTTTCCATAGAAAGAAACGCCGGGCAACCGGCATCCGGTCTCAGCCCGCCTTGAAGTCGCCGGTGAGGCCCGCGAGACCCTCGCGGTAGGTGGGATAGCGGAAGCTGTAGCCCGCCTCCTTGAGCTTGGCGTTCGAAACGCGCTTGTTCTCGCCATAGAAGCTGCGGGCCATGGGCGAAAGGTCGGCGACGGCGAAGTCGGTCTCGCCCGGAGGCTCGGTGCCGACCAACTCGGCGGCGTGCAGCACCACGTCCTGGGGCGGGGCGGGCTCGTCGTCGGTGACGTTGAAGATCCCGCCGAGGCGCTTGTCGGCGAGGAGCGACAGCGCACCGGCGATGTCGTCCACATGGATGCGATTGAACACCTGGCCCGGCTTCACCAGACGCTTGGCGGTGCCGTTCTTCAGACTGACGAAGCTGTTGCGGCCGGGGCCGTAAATGCCGGAGAGCCGCAAGATCGCGACCGGCACGCCCCGGGTCTTGCCGAGCTCTACCCAGGCATTTTCCGCCTCGATCCGCGCCTTGGAGCGTTTCGAGACCGGTTCAGGCGGGGTTTCCTCGTCCACCCAGGCGCCGTCATGGTCGCCATAGACGCCGACCGTCGACAGATAGCCGATCCATTCGAGGTTCGGGCTGCCATGGGCGATTTCGTCGAAATACCAGCGCAGAACGGGATCGCCGGCGCGGGCATTGGCGCCGCCGACATGGGCGCCGGCCGGCGCCTCGTGGCCGGGCGGTGCCGAGATAATGAGATGGGTCGCGCGATACAGCGCGCCGGCGATCCCTTCGCCCGGATGCTCGCCATCAAAGACCAGTGGCTTCAAACCGTGGGCCGCCAGCGACAGCGCCTTGTCCGTGGAGCGTACGGTCACACCCTCGATGGTCACCTCGGACTTGTCGAGACTGTCGACGAAATGGGAAGCGGAATAGCCGTAGCCGAAGACGAAAAGATGCATGGAGCCTATCGCTTAGAGGTGAAAACGGCGGCGCGGCGGGACGATCGTGTCGATCTCCAGCAGGCCGATGCGCAGCCGATCGATGTCGGCGTCCTTCATTTCGAGTCGGCCGACGCGGGCGCGGCCCACCGAGAGCCGGCCGATGGCGAATGCTCCAATCGCGACCGCGCCGAGCGCCAGCGCGCCGATGGCAACGGCGCCCGCCGAGCCCGCGCCGAGCGCCTCGGAGCCGGTGAGGGTGGCGCCACGTCGCTCGACACCGCCCGCCGCTGCGCGGAAGAGGGCGCGGGCTTGTCGACGTCGCTCGGCGTGGTCGGCCTCGCCGCCCGTGAGGGCCGCCGTCGGCTCGCTCGTCGCGCCAGGCCGGGTGTCCTGAGGTTCATTCTTCGACCTTTTCCACGGCATGCCACTCGCTCCGCACGATCTCTTCTTCTTCCCTATGAAGCGCACCGGCGCGACGCTGCAAGGCCTGTTCCGGATCGAGGCGCGAAAGCGCCCAGACCGCCATCGCCCGCACCAGCGGGGCAGGGTCGTCGCCCAGCACCTCGACAAGGGGAAGAAGCTCTTTTTCGTCGGAATTGCCGGCCGCGATCAGACAGTTGGAGACGAACTTGTCGCGCCCGATCCGCTTGATCGGGGAGCCGGAGAAGAGCGCGCGAAAGCCGGGATCGTCGAGCGTCAGCAGATCTTGCAGACGCGGCGCGCGCAGATCGTCCCGGGCGATGAGCTTCGCCTCGCGGGCAGCCTTGGCGAACTTGTTCCAGGGGCAGACGGCAAGGCAGTCGTCGCAGCCATAAATGCGGTTGTCCATGGCCTCACGCAGATGACGCGGGATGACCGCCTTGGTCTCGATGGTGAGGTAGGAGATGCAAAGCCGGGCATCGAGCTGGAACGGCGCCGGGAAGGCGTCGGTCGGGCAGGCGTCGAGACAGGCCCGGCAGGAGCCGCAATGTTCTTCGGCGGCCTCGTCCGATTCGAGCGGCAGCGTGGTGAAGATCGAGCCGAGAAACAGCCAGGAGCCGTGTTCACGGCTGAGAAGATTGGTGTGCTTGCCCTGCCAGCCGATGCCGGCCGCCTGCCCGAGCGGCTTTTCCATGACCGGCGCCGTATCGACGAAGACCTTGGCGTCATGTTCGCCGAGATCAAGCTGACGGGCCTTGGCGATCAGGCGCGCGGCGCACTCCTTGAGCTTGCCCTTGATCACGTCGTGATAGTCGCGGTGGCGGGCATAGACAGAGATCGCGCCCCGATCCGGGCGCGCGAGGATCGCCAGCGGGTCCTCGTCCGGCCCGTAATTCATCGCGAGCACAAGGATGGACTGCACGTCCGGCCAGAGATCCCGCGGCGAGCGGCGGCGCTCGAGCGTCTCCGGCATCCAGCCCATGGTGCCGTGGCGGCCGTCCGCGACGAATTCTTGGAGCCGCGGTCCGGCTAGAACGTCGCCCTCGGCGCTGGCAATGCCGCAAGCGGCGAAGCCGAGGCGGCGGGCCTCGGCGTCGAGGAAGCTCTTCAGGGCGTTGGAGGCGGCGCGGGTCATCGGCCCGGATATGACGGGCAGGTTCGATGGCCGCAAGGGTTCGAAGGCCGGGTCAGCTCAACGCGCCACCCACTCCCCGAACGCCTGAAGCAGCGGGCCGAAATCGTCGGGGCCCGGGAATTTCTCGAAGCTGCGGGGTGCACCCGTCTCGGCAAAGGCGAGCTTGTCCTCCGTGCAGGTCTCGATGAACGGCGCGATGTCGCTCGTGTCGTCCAGCATGGAGGATCTAAGGTTGACGAAGCCCGGCAGCCGCTTCGGTTTCGAAAACACCCATGTCAGGCAGGACGGGCAGAAGAAGTGCTGGACCTCCTCGCCCTTCAGTCCGCCCAGAACGGGTTCGCCGCTCGTTACGGCGAAACCGTCTTCGGGCACCATCATCGTCAGCGAATAGGCGCTGGAGGCCATCTTCTGGCAGCCGCGGCAATGGCAGGCGGCCGTCATCATCGGTGCGACCGTCACCTCGATGGACAGTGCGCCGCAGCGGCAGCTTCCCTTGCGCGGCAGTTTCCAGTCCTTCGCCATCGCCTTGAACTCCCTATCGCCCGGTCATCGCAAGCTGCTCGGGACGATAGCGCGCGCCGCTGACATTCGAAAGACGAATGCCGATCTCCGTGCGTTCCTCTTCCGTCAGGACGATATCGGCCGCCGCGGCGTTTTCCTCCAGATGCCGGATCTTGCGGGCGCCGGGGATGGGGACGATGAAGTCCTTCTGCGCCAGAATCCAGGCGAGTGCGAGTTGCGCCGCGGTGGCGCCCCGTTCGGCGGCGAGCGACTTCAGGGTTTTGGCAAGCGCCGCGTTGGCGGCCATGGCTTCGGCCTGGAAACGCGGCAGGTTGCGGCGGAAATCGTTCTCGGAGAGATCGTCGGGGGAGGTGAGCGCCCCGGTCAACTGGCCGCGCCCAAGGGGCGAATAGGGCACGAAGCCGATGCCGAGTTCTTCGCAGAGCGGCAGGATTTCCGCTTCCGGATCGCGGGTCCAGAGCGAGTACTCGTTTTGCAGGGCGGCGATCGGATGCACGGCATGGGCGCGCCGGATGGTCTGCGGTCCCGCCTCCGAAAGACCGAGGGCCCGCACCTTGCCGGCCTTCACCAGTTCGGCCATCGCGCCGACGGTCTCCTCGATCGGCACGTTCGGGTCGACGCGGTGCTGGTAGAAGAGGTCGATCGTCTCGATGCCGAGCCGCGACAGGCACTCGTCGGCCACCTGTTTGACATGCTCGGGCCGGGAGTTCGTACCGTCCATGGCGGCGGCGCCATCCACGCCCGTCTTGATGTTGAAGCCGAATTTCGTGGCGATGACGACACCGTCGCGTCGGCCTTTCAGGGCCTTGCCGAGCAGCTTCTCGTTGGTGAAGGGGCCGTAGACCTCGGCCGTGTCGAAGAAGGTCACGCCGATCTCGATGGCGCGGTGAAGCGTCTTGATCGATTCCGCTTCCTCCTGGCCGCCATAGCCATGGCTCATGCCCATGCAGCCGAGGCCGATGGCCGAGACCGTGAGGTCCGATCCGAGTTTGCGCTGGTGCATCGTCTCTGGTCCTTCTCTTGGGTGGTGAGCCGAAAGTGGGCCGCGCGGTGGCTTTCAAAAGCCCATGCCAATTTCACAGCTTGTTCGATACGGTGCACCAATGGATCGTTCGCTGCTATCTCCGCTCGCCCTTTTCGTGACCGTCGCGCGGCTGCGCTCGTTTCGTGCAACCGGACGTGAAGTCGGGCTGTCGCCCTCGGCGGTCAGCCATGCGATCGCCTCGCTGGAGACCGCGCTCGGCTTGAGATTGTTGAACCGGACCACGCGCTCGGTCTCGCCGACGCCCGATGGCGAGGCGCTGCTTTCGCGGCTCGGCCCGGCCTTCGGAGAGATTGCGGAGGCCCTCGTCGCGGCGGGTGCGGCGCGCGGCGAACCGAGCGGGACCTTGAAGGTCAACCTCTCCCGTTCGGCCTATGAGATCGTGATCTTGCGGAAGATCGCGGCCTTCCGCGAGACCCATCCTCACATCATCCTCGATTTCACCTTGGACGATGACTTCGCCGACGTCACTTCGAGAGGATTCGACGCCGGAATCCGCCTGCGCGAATCGATCGAGCGGGACATGATTCGCGTGCCGACCGGGCCGGCCATGGCGCTCGCGATCATTGCGAGCCCCGATTATCTCGCCCGTCACGGCAGGCCCGTGACACCCGCCGATCTCGCCGGGCATGCCGGAATCGTCCGCCGCTTCGATTCCGGACCGATCTATCGGTGGGAGTTTCAGATCGACGGGCAGCCCATGGTCGCGCTCCCCAAGCCTGCGGTCATCGTCAACGACACCCAGGCAGGAGTTGCCGCGGCACTCGAAGGACTAGGCATCGCCGTGGCGCTGTTGCCGCAGGTCGCCGAGCATATCGAGACGGGACGGCTCGTGCGGCTTCTTGCCGACCATTGCCCCGAGTTCGACGGTTTCGGCATCTATTATCCGTCGCGCCGCCAGATGCGCCCGGCGCTCCGTGCCTTCATCGAGCATTACAGAAGCTGATCGTCGCTCGCCGCATGACAATCCGACTCGCGACGAGAACCTTCGCGGCGGCGATCAGAAATCGAGTTCGGCGTAGTTGAGCGAGGGCGGCAGGCCGCGCACGCGTTCGGCAAGCAGAGCCCGGAAGGAGGGCCGCGACTTCAGCCGCATATACCAGTCCTTGACCAGAGGCTCCTCGTCCCAGGAGATCTCGCCGATATAGTCGAGCGTCGAGAGGGCGGCCGCGGCCGCGATGTCGGCATAGGACAGGCGCGTCCCCGCCAGCCAGTCCCGGCTTTCCACGAGCCAGCCGAGATAGCGCAGATGGTGCTTCAGATTGGCGCGTGCCGCGCGGATGGCGGAGGCGTCCGGGGCGCCGCCGCCCTGATCGGGCCGCATCTCGAGCTTGAAGACGCGCTCGCGGATGAGATAGCGCGTGACCTCATTGTCCATCTTGTAGAGGAACCACTCGGTCAGGCGTCGCGCCTCGGCGCGCTCCAACGGCTTTTCCGACATCAGCCGCTTGTCGCGCTGGAAGGCGCCGCGGGTCTCGTCGAGATACTCGCCGCAGACGATGCCGCCGACGATCGGCGGCCCGTTGTCCTCGATCAGAACCGGCAGTGTCGCCGCGGGATTGAGTGCGAGAAATTCCCGGCGCCGCTCCCAGGGCCGTTCCTCCACCAGTTCGCAGCGCTCGCCATACTCCCCGAGCACGAGCCGGACGAAGCGGGAGGCGGGGGACATCGGATGATGGTGAAGCTTGAGCATACAGTCTGGATTCGGAGGTTAAAGACGGACGGTCATGCCCGCCTCTGGCTCGGTGAAAGACCGGCTCTCCTCCCCCTGGGGTTGAAGGGCCGACACGTCCCGACGAGCCTCGCAGAAATTCGTCAACAGATCGGAAATGCCTGATTTTCCAATCGCTGTGCTCAGGCGAAGAAATCGCACGACAGCGCAACTGGTTCCGAATTGCGGCCAGATGAGGGCTTGCAAGACAAGGTTTCGCTTGCCGAACAGCGTCGCATCAGCCAGAGGGGCTATCGAGACGCAGGGGAAGGTCCGACACAGATCGAGCAGCGCACGGGCCCGCTGCGAGGGGGTGTATCGATGGACTGGGCTGCATATGTCGACGCGGCGATTCTCGGGATTGTCGAAGGTCTGACGGAGTTCCTGCCGGTCTCCTCAACCGGGCATATCCTGCTTCTCGGCCATTTCCTCGGCTTTCAGTCGACCGCCCGGACCTTCGAGGTGGTGATCCAGCTCGGCGCGATCCTGGCGATCCTGATCGTCTACTTCACCCGCCTCTGGCAGCTCTTCATCACGCTGCCGAGCGACCCGAAGAGCCGGCGCTTCGTCCTTGGCATCCTCATCGCCTTCCTGCCGGCTGCGGTGGCGGGGGTGATCGCCCACGACTTCATCAAGCGCGTCCTGTTCGAAACGCCGATGGTGATCTGCATCGCACTCATCGTCGGCGGCGTGCTGCTCCTCGTCATCGACCGCGTGCCGCGCAAGGTGTTCTACAGGGACGTGATGGATTACCCGCTGTCGCTGTGCCTGAAGATCGGCCTCTTCCAGTGTCTGGCGCTGATCCCCGGCACCTCTCGCTCGGGCGCGACGATCGCCGGGTCGCTGCTGATGGGCACCGACAAGCGCTCGGCCGCCGAGTTCTCCTTCTTTCTGGCGATGCCGACCATGGTCGGCGCCTTCACTTACGATCTTTTGAAGAACCGCGACGCGCTTTCCATGGACGATTTCGGGCTGATCGCGGTCGGCTTCGTCCTCGCCTTCGTTTCCGCGCTACTCGTCGTGCGAACGCTCCTCGACTTCGTCTCGCGGCACGGCTTCGCGCCGTTCGCCTGGTGGCGGATCGGGGTGGGGACGGTCGGGATCATTCTT
Organism: Jiella marina; assembly: GCF_024359545.1. GTDB lineage: Bacteria > Pseudomonadota > Alphaproteobacteria > Rhizobiales > Rhizobiaceae > Jiella. Next base: position 60,598 of record NZ_JAKQZG010000002.1, on the reverse strand, counting down.
CTGATGACGGTGGCGCCGGCCCAGTCCCCGTCGGCGTCTTCGATCGATGCGCGGGCGGACATGCTTGACGGGTCGGGACAATCCGTTGCTGGCCACGAGATCGCCGAGAAGGGTCCGCGCTTCAAGCCGGCGCAGTAGGACTCCGCGAGGGAGAACGCGAAAACCCCCGGTGGGGGCGAGCCGGGGGTTTTCGTCCTCTGCCGCTGGAAGGAAGCGGTCAGCGGCAGATGGTCTTGTAGCCGACGATGATGCGGTGGCCGTGGCGGCGGCTGTAGCGCTTGATCGGCCTTTCGAAGCATTCGGCGTCGTCATGGCGGTCGATGTGGTGGCCGCCGCGGGGATAGCCGTGGCCGCGGGGGCGTTCGGCCTTGACCCCGGCGATTGCGCCGACGAGGCCGATCACGGCGCCGATGACGGCACGGTCGCGATCCCGGTCGCGGGCCGAAGCGGTGGTGGTGGAGACGGAGACCGCCGAGGTGGCGAGGATGGCGGCGGCGACGGTGGAGAGGATGGTCTTCCTGAACATCGGGGCTTCCTTCTGATCGGTTGAGTTGCTGCGGGGGTCAGTCTCTTTCTGCTTTCTGGCGGCTCGTTCCGTCCGCCGATGAGAAGACCCTACCGATCCTCTCCGCCGATCGCTGTGATGCCCGTCACAGGGCGAACGAGCGTTGTCTTCGGGTCGGGCATTCTTGCCGCCCGACAGGCCCGCAAGGGTTGCCCGGGCCCGCCTCCAAGCCCGGACAAACAAATTTCATCAAAGACCGGACTGGAACCAACCGCCGCTGCTCCAAATTGCGAAGGAGCATGGTGGCGGCTGAGCCGGGCTCGCAGGCTGCTCTTCCGTGGATGTCCGCATGGCGGTTCAGCGGTCGCCGGCAGGGTCGCCTCGCCCCAATGCTTTGAACAGGGACAGAACATTCGTCATGGCATCACCCGGCAATCGCTTCGCTTTCGAGACCCGATGGGGCCCTCGGCCGTCCGGCTCAGGCACCGAGTTTCGCCTGTGGGCGCCCTCCGCCCCTTCGATCGAGCTTGCGATCGGCGACCACGCGGGCAAGCCGGCGGATTTCCTGCCGATGGAAAAGGACGGCGAAGGCTGGTGGCGGGTCACCACCGACAAGGTCCCGTTCGGCGGTGCCTATGGCTTTCGGCTGGAGAGCGGACTCGTCGTGCCGGATCCGGCGGCGCGGGCGCAGGCGGGCGACGTTCACGGCCTCTCGGTTCTGGTCGATCCTCAGGCCTATGAGTGGCAGAGCGCCGAGTGGAACGGCCGGCCCTGGGAAGAGACCGTCTTCTATGAACTCCACACCGGCACCTTCACGCCCGACGGCACCTTCGCCGGCATCATCGAGAAGCTCGACTATCTGAAAGAGGTGGGTATCACCGCGATCGAGCTGCTGCCGGTGGCGCAATTCATGGGCCAGCGGGGCTGGGGCTATGACGGCGTGCTGCTCTACTGCCCGCATGAAGCCTATGGCGGCGTTGCGGGCCTGAAGCGGCTGGTCGATGAAGCGCACAAGCGCGGGCTGATGGTCTTTCTCGACGTGGTCTACAATCACTTCGGCCCGGACGGAAACTATCTCGGCGCCTATGCGCCGGAGTTCTTCCACGAGGAGATCCACACGCCCTGGGGCGCGGCGATCGCCTATGACGAACAGCCGGTGCGCGACTTCATGATCGACAACGCGCTCTTCTGGCTCGAGGAATACCGGATCGACGGCCTGCGCCTCGACGCGATCGATTCGATCAAGGACACGACCGACACGCCGCTGGTGAAGGAGCTGGCGGCGCGGGTCCGCGAGGTCTTCCCGAATCGCCATGTCCATCTGACGACCGAGGACGACCGCAACATCACCTGGCACATTGAGCGTGAGAACGGTCGGCCGCCCCTCGTCTCGGGCGAATGGAACGACGATTTCCACCACACCGCCCATGTGATCGCCACCCACGAGGAAGAAGGCTACTATGCCGACTATTGTCGGCGCTCGGTCGCGCAGATGGCGAAGGCGCTGGCGACCGGTTTCGTCTTCCAGGGCGACTATTCCGGCCATCGCGACAAGGAGGTCGGGGTGTCGTCGGCCCATCTGCCGCCGACGGCCTTCGTGAATTTCCTTCAGAATCACGATCAGATCGGCAACCGCGCTTTTGGCGATCGGCTGACGGACCTTGCCTCCCGCCGGGTGGTTGAGTGTCTTCAGGCCATCTTGCTGCTCTCGCCCCAGATCCCGCTGATGTTCATGGGGGAGGAGTATGGCGACACCCATCCCTTCTGCTTCTTCACCGATTTCGACGGCGAATTGGCCGATGCGGTGCGCGAGGGGCGGCGCTCGGAATTCAAGAAATTCGCCGCCTTTCGTGACGAGGACGCGCGCAAGCTGATCCCCGATCCCAATGCGCTGAGCACCTTCGAGGCGTCGAAGCTCGACTGGACGATGCTCGAACGACCGACCTATCGTCGGCGGCTGGAGATGGTGAAGCGGCTTCTCGACAAGCGGCAACGCCTGATCGTGCCGCTTCTGGCCAGCGACATGGCGGCGGGCTGCGGCGAATATCACGTCTTGGACGATACGCTCGCCTTCGTTGTCGCCTGGCATCTGAAGGACGGTGGCTGTCTCCACCTTTTCGCCAATCTCGACGACGAGGCCTGGGCGATTCCGAGTGACGTGGTCAAAGGCGATCTCACGGCCGGCGATCTTCTTCATGCCCATCCCAAGGGGGCCGACGACGCCTTGCGGTCCGGCACCCTGCCGGGCCCTTCCGTCGTCTTCCGCCTGGAAAGCCAGAAGCTGATCGCAGGAAATCGCTGATGCAGTCCGACCTTGACCGGCTCGCCGCCAGCCATGGCATCCAGCTCACCTATATTTCCGAGCTCGGCGAGCAGAAATCGATCGACGACGACGCCAAGCGGGCGCTTTTGGCCGCCCTTGGCGTCGATCCCGAGACCGGCGCTCCCGGCAGCTTCGACGAGGCGGCCGATCGGCCGACGCTCGCCTGTCCGCTGCCCGAGGGGATCGCCGACAAGCGGTTCTGGGGCGTCGCCTGTCAGCTCTATGCGCTGCGCTCGGCGCGCAATCTCGGCATGGGCGACTTCGAGGATCTGGCGACCCTCGCCGGCATCGCGGCGGCGCAGGGCGCGGCCTTTGTCGGCGTCAATCCGCTGCACGCGCTGTTCCTGGCCGATCCCGGCCGCTACAGCCCTTATTCGCCCTCGACGCGGCGCTTCCTCAACCCACTCTACATCGCCGTCGACCACCTCGAAGGCGGGCGCGAGGCGATCGCAGCGCTGAAGGCCGAGGAGCCGAACCTGTTCGAAGGCGGTGAAGGCGATCTCGTTGACTATCCCGCCGTCGGCCGGCTGAAACACCGGTTGTTCCGGCGCATCTTCTTCGAGCGCAAGGCCGAGATCTGCGACGAGCAGGCCTTTCAGCGCTTCCTCGAGAATGGCGGGGAAGCCCTGCGTGGTTTCGCCCTGTTCGAGGCGATCTCCGAGGCGCAGGTCGAAGCCGGTGGCCATGCCGGTTGGCACGGTTGGCCGGAGGATCTGAAGGACCATCGCTCGGCCGCGGTGCAGCGCTTTGCCGAGGAAAACGCCGATGCGGTCCGCTTTCACCTCTGGCTGCAGTTCGAGGCCGAGGAGCAGTTGGCGAGCGCCCATGCCCGGGCCAAGACCGCCGGCATGGAGATCGGGCTCTATCTCGACCTGGCCGTGGGCGTCGCGCCGGACGGGGCGGAGACCTGGGCGGATCCGGAGCTGACCGTCGCGGCGGCGCGCGTCGGCTCGCCGCCCGACATGTTCAACAGCCAGGGCCAGGACTGGGGCCTGGCGCCCCTGTCGCCGAAGGCGCTCGCCGAGCGCGATCACAAGCCGCTCTTCGAGGCGTTTTCGTCGCTCACCCGCCACGCCGGTGCGGTCCGGATCGATCATGCCATGGGGCTTGCCCGCCTGTGGTGGATCCCGAACGACGCGCGGTCGGCAGGGGGCGGCTATGTGCGCTATCATTTCGACAGGATGGTCGACGCCGTGGCCGCCGCCGCAAAGGAGAACTCCTGCCTCGTCATCGGCGAGGATCTGGGCACGGTGCCGCCGGGCTTTCGGGACGTGATGGCCTCGGCCAACGTGCTCTCCTACCGCGTCCTTTATTTCGAGCGGCTGGACGATGGCGGGTTCATCGCGCCCCGCGCCTATCCGCACCTCTCGCTCGCCTGCGTCTCCACCCATGATCTGGCGACGCTCGCTGGCTGGTGGACCGGCACCGATATCCTGCTGAGGTACGAAGCCGGCACCCAGGACGAGGTGGCGACGGAGCGCGACCGGAACTCCCGCCTGCATGAGCGCTGGATGCTGCTTCAGGCGCTGGCCGAATCCGGCTCCATGCCCGAGGAATATGCCGCGATCGCCCGCGGCGGGGCGCCAGTGCCGGACGAACTGCCCTTCGGCCTCGCCGTCGCCGTCCACCGTCATCTGGCCAAGAGCGCGTCGCTGCTTCTGACGGTCCAACTCGACGACATGGTGGGATCGACACGGCAGCCCAACTTGCCGGGAACCACCGATCAATATCCCAATTGGCGCATCAAGAGCGCAGTCTCGCTGGAAGAGCTTTCCGATCACGAAGGCTTCCTTCAGCTCGGACGCGCCATGCGCGAGGAAAGGCCGAAATCGTCATGAGCCGACCGCTGGTCGCCACCTATCGCCTGCAGTTTCGCGAGGGCATGGACTTCCGCACCGCCACGGGTCTGGCACCCTATTTCGCCAAACTCGGAACCAGCCATCTCTATGCCTCGCCGATCTTCGCGGCCTCGGAAGGCTCGACCCATGGCTACGACGTCACAGACTACAACGCCCTCGAAGAGGGCCTCGGCGGCATCGCGGATTTCGTCGGCATGAGCGATGCGCTGGCATCGGCAGACCTTGGCCTCGTCATCGATTTCGTGCCCAACCACATGGGTGTCTCTCCGGCGAACCATTGGTGGGAAGACGTCCTGCGCTGGGGTGCGGAAAGCCGCTACGCCCAGACCTTCGATATCGCCTGGGAGGCCGAGAAGATCCTGGTGCCGGTGCTTGCCAAACCGTATGGCGATGCGCTGGAGGCCGGCGACCTCAGCGTTCGCCTCGACGAGCGAGCGGCGGCATTGCGCTTCGACGCTTCCGGCTATGGTCTGCCGATCGATCCGCGGACCTATGGTCATGTCTTCGGCCTTCTCGATCATCCCGAAAAGGACCGGCTCGTCCGGCGCTTCTCCGTCGCGACCCCGGCAGAGGCCGACGATCTGACCGAGCGTTTCCTGGAACATCTGCAGGAGCCGGATTTCCGTGCGGCCCTCGATCGTGCGCTCGCCGAAATCAATGCCGACAAGGCCGCGCTTCACGAATTTCACGAGGCCCAGGCCTGGCGGCTCGCCTGGTGGCGGACGGCGCGCGAAAAGCTCACCTATCGCCGCTTCTTCGAGATCGCCGATCTGATCGGCGTGCGCCAGGAATCCCGCCGGGTCTTCCGCGAATCCCACCAGACCGTCATCCGGCTTGCCCGCGAACGCCGGCTCGACGGCATCCGCATCGACCATGTGGACGGGCTCGCCGACCCGAAGGGCTATCTCGAACAGCTGCGCCAGGCGTTCCAGTCGGTGCGTCGCGCGCCTTCGATCCATGTCGAGAAGATCCTGACCGGCGACGAGAGGCTGCGCACGACCTGGGAGATCGAGGGCACCACCGGCTACGAGTTCATCACCGCACTGTCCGGCCTCTATGTCGATGCAGAAAGAGAAACGGCGATGACGGAGGCCTATCACGGCTTCCTCGGCGAGGAGCAGGACCTGCGGGTGATGATCCACCGGCAGAAGCGCACGATCTTCAAGCAAAACCTCGCCGGCGAACTGGCGGCACTGAAGGATCTCGCCTCCGCCGTTGCGGCCCGCGGCCTGTCGACCCGCGATCTCGGCGAGGACACGATCGGCCGGGCGATCGTCGAGGTGGCGGCGGCGCTGCCGGTCTATCGCACCTATGTCTCCGTCGATGGCGTGCCGCGCCGCGACATCGCGATCATCGAAGAGGCTGTCGATCTCGCCATGACCTTCCGCGAGGTCGAGGCGGACGAGCCGATCCAGTTCATCGGCCGGCTGTTGAAACTCGACTTCGAGGACGGCGAGGACATTGCGGGGGCGCTGAACTTCACCCGACGCTTCCAGCAGACGACCGGCGCCGTCATGGCGAAGGCCGTGGAGGACACGGTCTTCTACCGCTACAATCGGCTGATCGCGCTCAATGAAGTGGGCGGCGAGCCGGACCACTATGGCGCCGATCTCGACGCGTTTCACGAGGCGATGGCGATCCGCCTGCAGGATCAGCCCGAAGGCCTGCTCGCGACCTCCACCCATGACACCAAGCGCGGCGAGGATGCCCGTGCGCGGGTCTACACGCTCTCCGAGGCGCCGGAGGCCTGGGCTGCGTCGGTGGCGGAATTTGCCAATCTGATGGCGCCCTACCGGATCGAGATCGAGCCGGGCCTGAATTCGCCCGATCCGGAGACCGAGTGGGGCCTCTACCAGTCTCTCCTCGGCGTCCTTCCGGCCGATTTCGACCCCACTGACGAGGCTTTGAGAGAGGAGATCGCCGAGCGGCTCTCCGCCTTTGCCGAAAAGGCCGTGCGCGAGGCCAAGCGCTGGACGAGCTGGACATCGCCGGCGGAAGCCTACGAATCCGCGCTCCACGATTTCGTGGCGGCGATGCTCGCCGGAGGGGGAGAGGGGTCCTTCATCGCAAGGTTCTGGGAGGTTGCGCGCCCCTATGTCGCCGCCGGCGCGCTCAACTCACTCTCCCAGACCGCGATCAAGCTCGCCGCTCCCGGCGTGCCGGATATCTATCAGGGCACGGAGTTCTACGACCATTCCCTGGTCGATCCCGATAATCGTCGGTCGGTCGACTTCGCCGCCCGAAGCGCGGCCATCGACGACGAAAATTCCTTTGCCGAGGCAATGGCCGACTGGCGAAGCGGCGTAGTCAAGGCGCGGATGACCCGGGCTGCTCTCACGTTTCGCCGGGACAGCCCGGACCTCTTCACCAAAGGCGCCTACATTCCGCTTGTCGCGAGCGGAGAGCGGGCGGCCCATGTGGTCGCCTTCGCCCGGCGCTCCGAGGACGGGCGCACCGTGATCGCGATCGCCCCGCGACTGACTTACGGCCTGCTTGCCGGCGGTGACGACCCCCTCGAAGCCTGCCGGGGCTGGGAGGGAACGCGCCTATCTCTCGGCGATGGGCTGGAGACCCGTAGCTGGCGCAATATCTTTACCGGTGCGGAACTCGACGCCGCATCGGATCTCGCTCTCGATGCGGTTTTCGCCGAGTTGCCGGTGGCCATTCTGGAAGCGATCTGACCCGGCGTCCCGGATGTCGGGCGAGACTTCTTCAAACGACTGGTCGAGCCAAATCGAGAAAGGTCCGCAAAACGGACCGCGCGGGAGGGTGCCATGACCATTCGGGCCGTCGTCTGGAACGAGTTCATCCACGAGCAGAACAATGATGTCGTCAAGGAGATCTATCCGGACGGCATCCATGCGGCTATTGCCGGCTTTCTCGGCGCCGAAGACGGAATCGAGGCGTCGACCGCGACGCTCCAGGAGGCCGAGCACGGCCTGCCGCAAGAACGCCTCGACGAGACCGACGTGCTGTTATGGTGGGGGCACAAGGCCCACGGCCAGGTCGACGAGGCGATCGTCGACCGGGTGGCCGAGCGCGTCCATCAGGGCATGGGCCTGATCATCCTGCATTCGGGCCATTTTTCCAAACCCTTCAAGCGGCTGATGGGCACGCCCTGTTCGCTGCGTTGGCGCGAGGCCGGCGAGCGCGAGCGGCTCTGGGCGGTCAATCGCTCGCATCCGATCGTGCAAGGGGTGGGCCATTCCATCGAACTGCCGAATGCGGAAATGTACGGCGAGCCCTTCCTCGTGCCCGAACCGATGGAAACGGTGTTCATCTCCTGGTTCGAGGGCGGCGAGGTGTTCCGTTCGGGCCTGACCTATCAGCGCGGCGCGGGCAAGATCTTCTATTTCCGCCCCGGTCATGAGACCTATCCGATCTATCACAACCCCGAAATCCAGCGCGTGCTGATCAACGCCGTGCGCTGGGCCTACAACCCCGTCTCCGCCTGGAAAGACGTCTCGGCTGCGCCGAACGTGCCGGTCGACAAGGCGCCGGAGAGAATCGAGCAGAAGGGCGGCTCGCTGCACAAGCCGGGCGAACAGGGCTACCGGTAGGGCGGGGGGAGCGATCATGACACAGGACACTCCGAACGCCCCCTCAGGCGAAGGGATGGCTGCGGGTGCGGCCGGCGAAAAGCGCATCATGATCCTCGGCACAGGCGCGATCGCCCATCGCCATGCCGAGCACTTCACCTCGATTCCCGGCTGCCGGGTCGTGGGCGCCTGCGACGTCAATGCCGAGCGGGCGCGCACCTTTGCCGAGATGCATACGATTCCGCACGCCTTCGACGATCTGGCGCGGGCGCTCGAATGGGGCGAGTTCGACGCGGTGGTCAACGCCACGCCCGACGCCGCCCACAAGCCGACGACTCTTCAGGTGATCGAGGCGGGGAAGGCGATCTTCTGCGAAAAGCCCCTGGCGCTCAATGCCGAGGACGCCTTCGAGATGGTGGGCGCGGCCGAACGGGCCGGCCTCATCAACATGGTCAACCTCACCTATCGCAATGCCCATGCCATCCAGATGGCGCGGCGCATGGTGGCGGCCGGCGAGATCGGCGAGGTCCGCCATGTCGATGCGAGCTATCTCCAGAGCTGGCTCACGGGCAATCACTGGGGCGACTGGCAGACCGACGAGCGCTGGCTGTGGCGCCTGTCCTCGGCCCACGGTTCCAAGGGCGTTCTCGGCGATATCGGCATCCATATTCTCGACTTTGCCTGCTTCGGCACGGGCCTCGGCATCAGCGCACTCCAGGCGCGGCTGAAGACTTTCGACAAGGCCGAGAGCGGCGCGATCGGCGCCTATACGCTCGACGCCAATGATTCCTGCGCGATGACGGTGGAATTCGACAATGGCGCGCTCGGCGTCGTTCACATGAGCCGCTATGCGACGGGCAAGGCCAACGATCTGGACCTGACGATCCATGGCACTACGGGTGCCTTGAAGATCTGGTCGAATACTTTCGAGTCCAGCCTCGACGTGTGCCTCGGACCGGACATCCACACCCAGACCTGGAAGCGGGTCGAATGCCCGCCGACGCCGCGCAATGCCGACCGTTTCGTCCTGGCGCTCCTGTCCGGCGTCAATGGCGAGCCGGATTTCCGCCACGCCGCCGAAGTGCAGAAACTCCTCGACCTTTGCTTCGTGTCGGATCGGGAAAAGCGCATGCTCCCGGTGGTCCTGCCGCCGGTGTGACCCGCGGGCGGCAGACAGGCCATGAGCCATGACCATCGGGAGATGGGCGGTTGGGCGGCGTTCTCAGCCGGCTTTGGGGCGCAGGTCCTCAAAGGCGGGAAACGCGCTCGGGAAATCAGCGTACCATTTGGCAAGGGCGGGGCGTTCGGCCGCGAGTTTGCCGGCAAAGCGGATATCCATCCAGCCAAACAGGCTGGCCAGCGCGAAATGCGCCGTCGTCAGCCGGTCCGGCAGATCGGCGATCATCGCCTCCAGCACTTCGAGCCCGCGATCGGCCTTGCGCGTCTGCTTGTCGACCCAGGGCTGATGACGCTTGTCTTCGGGGCGATAGCGGTCTTCGTAGACGGTGAGGATCAGCGCGTCGGCGATGCCGTCGGCGGTCGCTTCCACCAGCTTGACCGCCCGCCACTCGTCGATCCCCTGGGGCACGAGCTGACCGCCGGTCATCTTGTCGAAATAGTCGCAGATCACGGCGCTGTCATAGAGCACGCCGCCATCGTCGAGGACGAGCGCCGGAATCTTGCCGAGCGGATTGGCCGAGAGAAGATCGTCGGGCTCGGCCGCGGTGTCGGCCAGAACGCCATCGAGGGCGAGGTCACAATGTTGGGCCGCCATGCGCACCTTGGCGGCGAAGGGCGAGGCGGGACTGTAGAAAAGGCGCATGGGGCTCGTTTCGTCGATCAGTATTTCGAGACATAGTCGGGCAGCACCGCGCCTTCGGGCGGGTAGCGCCGCAGCGATTGGCAATTGGCGCCGTAGACGTGCCACTCGTCAAGACCGAGCACGCAGCCCTCCGCACGCCAGCCGCGCACCGGCGAAAAAATGCCGAGATAGCTGTCGGCGGCCGCATAGCCCATCGGATATTCGATCAGATAGTAGACCGTCCGCCACTTGCCGTCGGAGATCAGGGCTTTGGCCTGGCAATAGCGCCGCTCGATCGGATTGGGGTCAGGATAGGGATCGTCCGTGACCGGCGGCAGATAGGCCTTTTCGAACATGCCGGTGAATTCGAGGATTTCGAGCTTGGCTTCCAGCATGCGCGGCGCGCCGTACTCGAACTGATCCTCGACCTCGCCCAGCACGTCGGCATTGTCGCACGTCGGGACGTTGGTTTTGATCGGCGCAGGGCGATACTTCTGCAGGTCGGCCGCGGCTGCGGGAAGCGCGACCGAGGCCGTCATGATCGAAAGACAAAGGCTTGCAAACCGGCGCATGATCTCATTCTCCCTCGGGGCCTGCACAATGGCCGCCGTACTCTCGGACTCGCCGAAGGCTAGCACCGTTTGTAAATGAAGGGGTTTCTTATCACCCCTTGGCGCCGTCTTTGATGGAAAATGTTGCTGCTTTGCCTCGCACGAGCACGGGCGCGAGCCGCGAAAAGATCCGCTCGGCCTCCTCGGCGAAGACGAAGGGCGGATTGATGACGGCGAGGCCCGAGCCGACGAAAGTCTCTGCAGCTCCCGCCTCGCTGGGCTCCCACGCTTCGCGATAGAACTCGGCAAAGACAATCTCGTCCGGGGCGAGCGCCGAAAGCCGGTCATGCAACCGCTCGACCGTGGCGCGCTTCTTGACCGGATACCACACGGCATAGGTTCCCCCGCGCCAGCGGACGATGGCCTTCTCCAGGGCGTCGGCGAGATCGTCGACCTCGCTCACCTTCTCGAAGGGCGGGTCGATGAGCACGAGGCCGCGCTTTTCCTTCGGCGGCAGATGCGCCCCGAGCGCCAGCCAGCCGTCGAGCGCAATCGCCTTCACCGCTTTGTCCCCGGCAAACAGGGCCTTCAGCGCCGCCCCGTCTTCGGGATGAAGCTCGTAGGCCGAGAGCCGGTCCTGCCGGCGCAGGAGACGGCGAACGATCAGCGGCGAGCCCGGATAGCGCCCGTCGGCGACATCCGGCGCGATGGCCTGCCAGTAATCGGCGAGAAGCGGGTCTTCCCGCAGGGCCGGATCAGCAGCAGCCAGCGCCGCGACGCCTCCGGCATGTTCCATCGTCCGCCGCGCTGCCTCGCCGTCGAGGTCGTAGAGACCAGGGCCGGCATGGGTGTCGTAGACGCGGATCGCGCCCTCCTTGCGCTGGAGATAGCGCACCAGCCGGCACAACAGCGCGTGCTTGACGACATCGGCGAAATTGCCGGCATGAAAGGCATGGCGGTAGTTCAAGCGATCTCCATTCGTCGCGCCTCCCGGCGATCGGTCTCCGGACTGCAAACACTGCGTTCAGCGGCTGGCGGCCCGTGTTGCGTCGCACCATATCGGCGTCCACCCCGGTCGGCCCCGATTTCTGCCCCATGAATGCGGGGCCGGCCATACTCGAAAGGACGATAGAATGTCGAACGACGTCCTCCTCCAGCCCTTCGGCCTCGGTCCGAACCAGCTTTCGAACCGCGTCGTCATGGCTCCGCTGACCCGCAGCCGCGCGACCGATGCGGGTGTGCCCCGCGACATGCATGTGGACTATTACCGCCAACGCGCAAGCGCCGGACTGATCATCACCGAGGCGACGAACATTTCGCCGGAAGGCCGCGGATATGCCTGGACGCCGGGCATCTTCTCGGACGAGCAGGTCGCGGCCTGGCAGAAGGTGAACGATGCCGTCCATGCCGAAGGCGGCAAGATGTTCCTGCAGCTCTGGCATGTCGGGCGCGTGTCGCATCCCGACCTTCAGCCGGGCGGAGCACTTCCGGTCTCCTCCTCGGCCGTGAAGCCGGAAATGAAGGCCTTCACGGCTGACGGGTTCAAGGACATCCCCACGCCGCGGGCGCTCGAAGCCTCGGAGCTGCCGAGGGTCGTGGACGATTTCGTGAAGGCGAGCGAGAACGCCAAGCGGGCCGGATTCGACGGAGTCGAGGTCCATTCCGCGAATGGCTATCTCCTCGACCAGTTTCTGCGGGACGGCGCCAACAAGCGCACCGACGAATTCGGCGGTTCGATCGAAAACCGCATGCGGTTTCCGCTGATGGTGGTCGACGCCGTGACCGAGGTGTTCGGGCCGGAGCGCACCGGCATCCGCATTTCGCCGGTCTCGCCGGCGAACGATCTCGTCGACAGCGATCCCGAGACCCTCTTCACCGCCTATGTGAAGGAGCTTTCGAAGCGCCGGCTGGTCTATCTCCACGTGATCGAGGGTGCGACCCGCGGCAGCCGCGACCCGCATGAGTTCAAGGCATGGTCGCTGAAGCAGCATTTCGACGGCGTCTATATGGGCAATAACGGCTATACGCCGGAACTCGCGGCCGAGCGGATCGCCAAGGGAGAGATCGATCTCGCCTGTTTCGGCCGGCCTTTCATTTCCAACCCCGATCTGGTGACCCGCATCGGCCTCGGCGCTCCGCTGGCCGAGTGGGACGAGTCGACCTTCTATGGCGGCGGCGAAGAGGGCTACACCGACTATCCGCCTCTCAGCGCGGAAGAACTGACGCGCTACGTCGCGACGGCGTAGAGCGATCCGGCAAGACAAAGGGGCCAGTCGAGAGACTGGCCCCTTTGTCTTTCGTCCGGACCAATGGCCCTGAACCCAAAGAGGGCGTCCTTACCCCCAGACGGCCCTTGCCACCTCGACGCAGCGTTCGAGCTTGCGCCACTGGTCGTCCTCGGTGAGGTCGTTGCCATGGGCGGTCGACGAGAAGCCGCACTGGTGCGACAGGGCGCACTGGTCGAGATCGACGAATTGCGAAGCCTCGTCGATGCGCTTTTTGACCAGGTCGGCCGGCTCGACATCGCCGGATTTCGACGACATCAGCCCGAGCACCACGGTCTTGCCCTTCGGCATGTGGCGCAGCGGCGCGAAGTCGCCGGAACGCTCGTCGTCATATTCCAGGAAAAAGCCGTCGATCGCCATTTCGTTGAACAGGATCTCGGCGACCGGCTCGTAGCCGCCCTTCGCGACCCAGGCGCTCTTGAAATTGCCCCGGCACAAATGGACCGAGATCGTCATGTCGGAGGGGCGGTCCTTGATGGCGTCGTTGACCAGCCGGCAGTAGAGGCGGGTCAGATCGTCCGGGTCGTCGCCGCGCTTGGCCGTGCGGTCCCGGATTTCCGGATCGCACAGATAGGCGAGATTCGTGTCGTCCATCTGCAGGTAGCGGCAGCCGCGATCGGCCAGATCCTTGATCTCGTCGCGATAGGCGGCCGTCAGATCGTCGTAGAAGGCTTCGAGATCGGGATAGACATCTTTCGAGATCGCATCGCGCCCGCCGCGGAAATGCAGCATGGAGGGGGCGGGAATCGAGACCTTCGGCGTCTCGGTGACGACGGACTTCAGAAAGTCGAAATCCGCACCCTGGATCGAATCGGCATGGGCGATCTTGTCTTCCACATGCATGGTCGGCGGGGCGAAGCCGACTTCCGAGCCGTCGTCTTTCCGAAAATGCGTCTTGAACTCGCCATAGGTGACGTTGACGCCGTGGAGCTTCTCCAGAAAATCCACATGGAAGAAGGTGCGCCGAAACTCGCCGTCGGTGATGCCCTTGAGGCCGACATCCTGCTGGCGCTGGACCACCTCGCGGATGCATTCGTCCTCGATCGCGCGGAGTTCCTCGGCCGAGAGCTTGCCGTCGGCAAACTGCGCCCGGGCGGTCTGAAGCCGTTCAGGTCTCAGGAAGCTGCCGACATGGTCGGCCTTGAAGGGGGGAGTGGTCATGATCGTTTCCTGCCAGTCGTTCCCGTTGAGAAGCGGTCGAATTCTGCCAGCGCTGATCTGGAGCGATGATGGTGGAGCGCCAGGTCGCAGTCGCGTCTGCAGCCGTCGACGAAAAGCCTCTATTATGAACTATAGGTTATGAAACTGCCCGGCAAAACCATTTTACCGGTGCTTAATGTTCATATCATCTTCGAGAGGTGGCCGTACAGGGAGTGGACGGCCGACGGCCGTTGCTTTGTCGGCGGGTTTCGACCACGCTGAGACACGAACCGCACCAGGCGGTGTCCACCGCGGCGCGGTGGCAGGAAGACGATCGGGGAGGATCTCATGCTGAAGACCATGGTGAAGGCGGCTCTCGCAGGCGCGATGTTGGCCGCAGGATTGAGCGGGGCGGCCGCGCAGGACGTCACCTTGCGCGTCCACCAGATGCTGCCGCCGCAGGCGACGATCCCGCAGGAGGTGCTCGAGCCCTGGGGCGAGGCGATCGGGGAACAATCGGACGGCCGGATCGCCGTCGAGCACTATCCCTCGATGCAGCTCGGCGGTTCTCCGCCGGAGCTGTTCGATCAGGCGCGCGACGGCGTCGTCGACGTGATCTGGACGGTGCTCGGCTATACGCCGGGGCGCTTCCCGAAGGCCGAGACCTTCGAATTGCCGTTCATCATGACCGATGCGGTCTCGACCTCCGAGGCGTTCCAGGAGTTCGTCGAGAAGAACGCGATGGACGAATTCGACGAGGTTCATCTTCTCGCCGTCCACACGCACGGCCCTGGTCTTTTCCACACCAAGGAGCCGATCGAGAAGCTGGGGGATCTTCAGGGCATGAAGATCCGCGGCGGTTCGCGGGTGATCAACGACCTTCTCACCAAGCTCGGCGCGACCCCCGTCGGAATGCCGGTTCCGGCGGTGCCCGAGGCCCTGTCGAAGGGCGTCATCGACGGCACGACCATTCCCTGGGAAGTGACGCTGCCGCTGCGCGTGTCGGAACTGGTGAACAACCACACCGGCTTTTCCGGCGAGAACGGCCTCTACACCCAGACCTTCGCCATCGCCATGAACAAGGACACCTATGAGAGTCTGCCCGACGATCTGAAGAAGATCATCGACGACAATTCCGGAATGAAGCTCGCCCGGATGGCCGGCGAGGCGATGGCCGCGCAGGATGCGGTTGGCCTGAAGAAGGCCGAGGATGCGGGCAACAACGTCATCATGCTCGACGAGGCCGAGACGCAGCGCTTCAAGGATGCGTCCCAGTCGGTCATCGAGGACTGGGTCGCCGAGGCGGAGGGACGGCAGGCGCTGCTCAACGACGCCAAGGCGCTGATCGCGAAGCACACCGCCGAAGATGGTGCGGGAAGCGACGCGGGGATGACGGAGAGTTCCTCCGACGCCGCCAAGAGCGAGTAGCGCGCTGCGATTTTGAGGTGAAAATCGCGAGGGACGGGGCCAGTCCGTCCGGTTCCGTCCCCGTGTCCGGCGCGAGTGTGTCCGGCGCCGGCCAGGGATCGAAGACAAGGCGATCGAGTTGAGCGAGAGTGGAGCAACCCCGCGCGAGGAGGGAGGCCTTGGCCGTGTGGTCGAAGGGCTGTCCCTCGTCCTCGCATTCTTCGGCGGGATCTGCCTCGTCTTCATCATCGTCCTCACCACGGCCTCGATAACCGGCCGCCTGCTCCTGACCTACGACATCTGCTGCGGACCGATTCCGGGCGATTTCGAGCTGGTCGAGATCGCCGCGGGCGTCGCGGTCTTCATGTTCCTGCCCTACTGCCAGCTGAAGCGCGGTCATGTGACGGTCGATATCTTCTCCGGCGTCATGGGCACGAGAGGCGTCCAGATCACCGAACTCGTGGGCAATGTGCTGATGACGGGAGCCGCCGCCATCATCGTCTGGCGCATGGCGCTCGGATTGCAGGACAAGATGCGCAGCGGCGAGGAAAGCTTCATTCTGGGACTGCCGGTCTGGTGGGGCTATGCCCTTTCGATCGTCGGTGCGGCGGCGTTCGTCCTCGTCTCGGCCTATACGATCTATCGCTCCGTGATCGAGGTCGCCAGTGCCGCCGCGCCGCAGCCTCACCACCCCGAATACTGAGCCGGCGAGCCGCAAGCTTTCATGTCCAACCTCGACATCGCGCTTCTTTCCTTCCCCGTTCTCCTCGCCCTGATCTTCCTGCGCGTTCCGATCGGGCTGGCCATGCTGATCTGCGGCTTCTTCGGCAATTGGCTGGTGCTTGACCGGTTCACGCCGATCCTGGCGCAGTTGAAGACGCTGACCTTCACGACCTTTTCCAACTACTCCCTGTCGATCATCCCCTTGTTTCTGCTGATGGGGCAGTTCGCGGCCAAGGGTGGCATGAGCCAGGCGCTGTTTCGCGCCGCCAATGCCTGGATCGGTCACCGCAAGGGCGGCGTCGCCATGGCGGCGGTGGGCGCCTGTGCCGGGTTCGGCGCGATCTGCGGCTCGTCCATCGCCACTGCCGCGACCATGGGCAAGGTGGCGCTGCCGGAACTGAAGCGCTTCGGCTATGATGGTGGGCTGGCGACGGGGGCGCTCGCCGCCGGCGGCACCCTCGGCATCCTGATTCCGCCCTCGGTCATTCTGGTGATCTACGCGATCCTGACCGAGCAGAACATCGCCAAGCTCTTTCTGGCGGCCGTTGTTCCGGGCATCCTGGCGATGCTCGGCTACATGCTGACCATCGCGATCTATGTTCGGCTGAAGCCCGGCGCGAGCGGCGTGCGCGAGCGGGCCTCGATGGCCGAACGGTTGCGGCTGACCCGCGACGTGTGGCCGGTGCTCGTCGTTTTCTTTCTGGTGGTCTTCGGCATCTATTTCGGCTGGTTCACGCCGACGGAGGGGGCGGCCGTCGGCGCGGCGGGAACCGGGCTGATCGCGCTTTTGAACGGGGGGCTCAAGGACGGGGCGTTCGGCGAGAGCATCCGCGACACTGCGATCGCCACCGGCATGATCTTCCTGATCATTCTCGGCGCCGGGGTCTACAATTCCTTCCTGGCCCTCAGCCAGCTGCCGCAGCAGGGCGCGACCTGGGTCACCGAGCAGGGCTTTTCGCCCGCTCTCGTCCTGACGGTGATCCTTCTGACCTATCTCGTCTTCGGCTGCGTGATGGATTCGCTGTCGATGATCCTGCTCACCGTGCCGATCTTCTTCCCGATCGTCACCGGTCTCGATTTCGGCCTGCCGCCGGACGAGTTCGCCATCTGGTTCGGCGTCCTGATCCTCATCGTCGTCGAAGTCGGGCTGATCACACCGCCGGTGGGGCTCAATCTCTTCATCATCAATTCGATGGCGAAGGACACGCCGATGATCCGCACCTTCCAGGGCGCCGCGCCCTTCGTCGCCTCGGATGTGGTCCGCACGGCGATCCTCGCCGTGTTCCCGGCGATCACACTGTTTCTGGTGCGCTGGCTGTACTGAGACGCGAACACGAGAAGGCCCGGCGGATCGGCCGGGCCTTTGCAATGGCGATTGAAGGCCGGCTATTTTGCCGGCGGCGGCGCAAACGCCTCTTTCAGTTTCTTCGACAGGTCCTTGAAGGGCTTGTCGGTGACCGGATCGCCGGGGTTCTGCACGAGATAGTCGTAGATGTGCGGAACCAGATCGACGGCCTGGTCGAGGGTGGTGTCGGAGCCGCGCTGATAGCCGCCGAGAAGCCGCAGGTCGCGGGTGTCTTCGAAGCGGGCGGTCATCGCCCGCAGCCGCGTGACGAGTTCGCGTTCCTGGGCGTTCCAGGCGCGGTCGGCGAGGCGGGAGATGGATTTCAGGACGTCGACGGCCGGGAACCGGCCCTGTTCGGCGATCGCCCGGTCGAGGACGATGTGACCGTCGAGCGTGCCGCGGATCGCGTCGGCGATCGGATCATTGTGGTCGTCGCCGTCGACGAGCACGGAGAAGACGCCGGTGATCGTGCCCGAGCCTTCGAAACCGGGACCGGCGCGCTCCAGAAGCTGCGGCAGTTCGGAAAAGACGGATGGCGGATAGCCGCGCGCCACGGGCGGCTCGCCGGCGGCCAGCGCGACGTCGCGGGCCGCATGGGCGAGGCGGGTGACGCTGTCGATGATGAGGAGAACGTTCTCCCCCTGGTCGCGGTAGTATTCGGCGACGGCGGTCGCGGTCTTCGGGGCGAGGCGGCGCATCATCGGGCTTTCGTCGCCCGTCGCCACCACCGTCACCACCTTGTCGAGGTGGCCGGCCATGGTCTCTTCGAGGAATTCGCGCACTTCGCGGCCGCGCTCGCCGACCAGCGCCACGACGGCGGTGTCGAAGCCCTTGGCCCGTGACAGCATGCCCATCAGCGTCGACTTGCCGACGCCGGAGCCGGCGAAGATGCCGATGCGCTGGCCTTTGACGAGGGGCGTGAAGATGTCGATCGTGCGGATGCCGGTCTGCACCGGCTTGCCGACACGCCCGCGCTTGAGCGCCGGTGGCGGCGATCCGTCGGCAATGCGCTCCTCGCTGCCCTTGGCGATCGGACCGAGGCCATCGACGGGCTCGCCGAAGGCGTTGACGACGCGGCCCTTCCATTCCGTCGTGGGGGCGACGGTATAGGGCCCGATGCGCCGTGCCGTGCTCTTGACGCCGAGGGTGGAGCGGATGCCAAAGGGCTTGACCGTCAGGCAGTCGGATTCGATCCGCACCACTTCGCCGATCTCGTCGCCCGCGGTGCCGGGGCAGGCAATGCAGTCGCCGAGCCGCACGAAGGGCGACAGTCCCGCCACCCGGAAAGCCTGGGGCGAAACGTCGACGATGCGCCCCGACACATTGATGCGCGGCGCGTCGAGCGCGGAAAAGTCGGGGCTGGCTTCGGCGGTCAGGCTCATGACGTGCCTCCGAGGGTTCTGATGGCGTCGGACAGGCTCGATTCATTCGTGCGCACCAGATTGGCCGCACTCTCGAAAGTCCGTTGCAGGGTGATCAGCCGCGTCATTTCCAGAATCGGATTGACGTTCGATCCTTCCACGAAACCCTGCATCACTCCCACCTGGGAGAAATCGAGGGCGGGCTGCGCGGCCTGGTCGGGGATGACACCCGAAGTGTCGAGCCGGGTCAGCTTGGCGTTTGCGGGGATGGTGAAGAGTCCGACCGCGCCGAGCTGGCGACCGTCCTGGGTGATCATGCCGTCCCGGGCGATGATGACTTCGCCGCCATTGGGATCGATCTGAAGTCCTGCGCCTCCGACATCGACCAGCGGATAGCCGGTGAGCGTCTCGATGCCGCCGGCCTCGTTGATCCGCATGCGCCCGTCGCGCGTATAGACGAGGCCATTTTCCCCCTGATAGGCAAAATAGGCATCGCCCGCGACAGCCATGTCGAGCGGATTGCCGGTCTGGGTCAATTCGCCCGCACGGGTCGAGATGTAGCTTTCGCCCTCGTCCACCAGGCTCACCGGATCGGAGCCGATGGCGTCGGCCCGTTTGACGAGTTCCTCGAAGCTGATCTCCTCGGAGCGAAAGCCGGCTGTGCGCAGATTGGCGAGATTGTGGGCAACGGTGTCGAGGCGGCGCTCGATGGCAAGCTGCGCCGACAGCGCGACCGGAAGCGAAGCCTCCATGATCGGTTCTCTCCCGAATGGTATCGATGGGCGAAGTGCGGTCGGACCACGACTTCGATTGTGATCTACCGGCGCACCCTATTCCGGGCACCCTTGCCTCAGCCTGATTGGGACAAATCCCGAATTTTCAGGGTTTCCAGCCGCGGCGAGGGCAAGGCTCGCACAAGCGCTTCTGCCGTACCCCCGAAGCAGTAGATAACGCGCATTCGAGGCTCTCATGGGAATTCTGATTGGTATGGTCGTGACGTTCGGCTGCCTACTCGGCGGCTACGTGGCGATGGGCGGCCATCTCGACGTGCTCGTTCAGCCCTTCGAATACGTGATCATCCTTGGATCCTCCTTCGGCACCTTCCTCGTCGGCAACTCCAACAAGACGATCAAGGACACCGGCAAGGCGATGGGCGAGGCGTTCAAGAACAAGGTCCCGAAGCAGAAGGACTATCTCGAGGTCCTGGGTCTCCTGCACGCGCTGATGCGAGAGATGCGTTCGAAGTCGCGCAGCGAGGTCGAAGCCCATATCGACGATCCCGCGGAGTCGACGATCTTCCAGGCCTATCCGAACATCCTGAAGGATACGCCGATGCTGAACTTCATCTGCGACTATGCGCGGCTGATCATCATCGGCAATGCCCGGCCTCATGAGATCGAGGCCCTGATGGAAGAGGAAATCCACACCATCCAGCACGACGCGCTGAAGCCCAAGCATGCACTTCAGGACATGGCTGACGGCCTGCCGGCGCTCGGCATCGTCGCCGCGGTTCTCGGCGTCATCAAGGCGATGGGCGCGCTCGACCAGTCGCCGGAAGTGCTCGGCGGGCTGATCGCCGCGGCGCTGGTCGGGACCTTCGCCGGTGTGTTCTTCTCCTACGGCATCGTCGGTCCGATCGCTGCCAAGGTGAAATATGTCCGCGACAAGCAGACCCGCGTCTTCACGATCGTGAAGTCGACCTTGATCGCCTACATGAACGGGGCGATGCCGCAGGTGGCGCTCGAATATGGCCGCAAGACCATTTCCGCCAGCGATCGCCCGACCATCGACCAGGTCGAGAGCGAGACCATCGGCGGCGGCTCGGGCGCGTGATATCATGAGCGACGTTGCATTCGCCTCAGATCCCGCCGAGATCGGTGCGCGCCTCAAGAGCGCGACCGAGATCGACCCGGCCCGGCTTCCGCGCCTGGCCAAGATGGCCGAGGACTGGGCCGACGAGATCGGCGCGAGACTCGGCGAACTCGCCACGAAACCGATCGAGGTGACGTACCAGCAGTGCGACGTGGAGAACGCACCGGACCCGTCCGAGGCCGGCTCTGGCACCTCCATGCTCGCTACCCTCCTGTCGAACCGATTCCTGCGGCCGAGCTTCGTGGCCGTCGAGCGTCGGACGGTGGAGGCCCTGGTCGCCGGCTTCTTCGGGTGCGAGCCCTCGGCGGATCTGGCCGCCTCGCGCGAACCGACGCTGCTCGACCGTCAGTTCCTGCGGCTGGGCCTCGCCAAAGCTCTCGACGCGGCCATGCGGGTCTTCAAGCCCATGGCCGAGGTCAGCCTGTCGATCGGTGATTTCGTCACCGCGGAGGAACTGGCCGAAACTCTGGGCGAAGAGCCCGAACGCTATGCGCTGTTTCGCTTCGAAATCGTGATGGGGAGCTACACGGCCCCGTTGACGATCGCGATTCCGCTGAGCTTTCTCGCGCCCCACCGCCGTTTTCTCGCAGGCGTTCCGGAAGGCCCCAAGGTCGACGCCGACGAAGCCTGGAAGAAGGATATCGAGGCGAGCTTTGCGCGCAGCGAAATGCGGATCGAAGCGGTTCTGTGCAAGAAGAAGATCCCGCTCTCGCAAGTCGCCCGTTTCCGCGTGGGCGAAACCGTTTCCCTCGATGTCGGCCTCACAAGCCTGATCCCGCTCGAATGCGAGGATCGGCCGATGTTCAAGGGACAGGTCGGCCGCGCCCGTGATTCCTACGTGGTGCGTGTCGAGGAACGAATCGATCCGGCACAGGAGTTCATCGATGACATCCTATCTGATTGATTTCGTTCTGATGATCGCGCTCGTGGTCACGGCGATCCGCTGCGGCCGGATGTATCGCGAAATCCGCACCCTGCGCGACAACGAGCTCGCCACCACCATCATCGACGCCGAGAAGGCGCTGAACCGCGCCGCCGAAGCGGTGGTCTCGCTGCGCCACGAAGGCGTCGAGACGACGCGGGCCCTGGAGAGCCAGGTCACCGAGGCGCGCAGGCTCGCCGACGAACTCGGCGAACTGCTGCGCCGTGCAGACTTCCATGTCGCCGGTGGCCGGACGAAAGCCTCGGAACTGCCCGAGAGCTATCGCGAGGCGCTTGCCGCCACCCATGACAGGCTTCGCGCCAGTCTAGCCCGCTAATCCACGGAAAGCGGTGTCGTCGATCGGTTTCCGCTAAACGTTTCGAGTTCCTGGAAAGAGAGTTTCATGAGCGACAAAGAGTTTGACCTCGACATCGACGACACCGACGGTGAGGACGAGGGCAGCGAACTGGGCGGTTTCGAGATGCCGACCGGTTTCGATCCCGCCGCCGCCTTCGGGGCCGCCGGGGCTGTTGACGAGGAGGACGAAGACTCCGAGGGTGACGACGAGGCCAAAGAAGCCGAGGCGCCCGACCATGTCGACCTCGACCTGGTGATGGACGTGCCGGTGACGATGCAGGTCGTTCTCGGATCCGCGACCATGCCGGTCGCCAACATCCTCAAGCTCGGCCGCGGCGCCGTGGTGAAGCTCGACACCAAGGTGGGCGATCCGGTGGACGTCGTGGTCAATGGCCGGATCGTCGCGCGCGGCGAGATCGTCGTCATCGACAAGGAAGAGCAGCGCTTCGGCATCACGCTGACGGAAGTCGCCAAGCCGGGGTCGAAGCTTCAGGCCCGCAATTCGAGGGCTGCATAAGAGATCATGTCAATCGTCGCAGCCTATTCCGGCGAAGGTCAGGGACTGCCCGAAAACGGCAGCGCGCGCGCGGCGATTCTCCTGCTCGCGCTCGGCGCCGAAGGGGCCGGTCGGATCCTGAAGCATCTGTCGCCGGATGAAATCCGCATGATTCGCGACAGCGCGGCCTCGCTTCCGATGATCGAGCCCGAGCAGATCGACGAACTGGTCGACGAGTTCCGCGATGCCTTCAAGAAGGGCGCGGCGCTGACGGGGCCGGAAAAGCAGATGGCGGAGCTCCTCGAGAGCGCGCTCTCGAAAGACGAGTACGTCTCGATCTTTTCCGAGCAGGATGCCGATCCCGTTCTTGCCGATCTCGTGGGCGGCAACGAAAACGGCGACGTCTGGGAGGCGGTCGCGGCGGCCGAGCCTGCGGATCTCGCGCAAAAGCTTCTGGCCGAGCACCCGCAGATGGTGGCGATCATCGTCTCGCGGATCGAGGCCGACAAGGCTTCGCTGATGATCCGCGAATTCGCGCCCGCCATGCGCAACGACATCATGCGCCGGATTCTGACGCTGAAACCGTTGCGCCACCAGGTGCAGAGCATTCTGGAAAGCCAGATCCGCCGCAACTTCCTCGCCGTCGAGGACAGCGGAGAAGAGGGTGGAAGCCACGCCTTCCTGGCCGAGATCGTGAACCGTCTCGACAAGGAATCCTCGGAAGAGATCATCGAGTCCCTCCGCTCGACCCGACCGAAGGATGCAGAGGCTCTCGAGAAACTGCTGTTCGCCTTCGAGGACATCCCGTCCCTGCCGGTCAAGTCGCGCCTGGCGCTGTTCGACGCGGTGGCTCCGGACGTCCTGATCCTGGCGCTGCGCTCTGCCGACGCCGAGATGAAGGAGACCGTCCTGTCCTCGCTGGGCGCTCGCGCCCGGCGTATGGCCGAGGCCGAGCTCAACCAGGAGGCCACCGTCCAGAAAGCCGAAATCGACGGTGCGCGGCGCCAGATCGCCAAGGAGGCGCTGCGTCTGGCGGCTGACGGCAAGATCATGCTGCGCGAGGAGGCGGAGTAGGCAGGGCCATCTCCGCCGCCCCCGTCTGACCGTTCCGCCGTAACTTCTGCGCAACCGTAATCGGCACGACGCCAAGAGTGTTCACTCGACGTCAACGGCTTAGGGGAGGTAATCGTTGGCGGATAGCGAAGACAAGTCGTCAAAGACAGAAGAGCCGACGGAAAAGAAAATCCGCGACACCGTGGAGAAGGGCAACCTTCCGGTTTCGCGCGAAGCTCCCATCCTGGCGTCCTTCCTGGCGATGATGGCCTTCTTCACGTTCCAGGTGAAGGACAGTGCGGCGCAATTGCTGCTCAGTCTCAAATCCACCATGGAAAACCCACTTCAGTGGGAGTTGGAGACGGGCGCCGATGCACTCCATGTCTTGCAAATGCTGGCCGTCGAATGCGGCCGCTTCATCATGCCGGCGACGCTCATGCTCGTCATCGGCGGGGTCCTGGCGTCCCTTCTGCAGAACGCGCCGCAGATCAATGTCGAGCGAATCCGGCCCAAGGCCTCGAACATTTCGCTGTCCTCCGGGTTCAAGCGGATATTCGGCCTCAGGGGCGTGACGGAGTTCGGCAAGGCCATGTTCAAGTTCATCGCCATCGGCATCATCGTCGGCTCGATCCTGATGTCGGGTTTCCCGACCATGATGCGCACCATGTATGCCGATCCCGTGCTGATGCCCGAGCTCATCCTGGACATGGCGATGAAGCTCCTGTCCGCCGTTTCCATCGCCACGATCCTGCTCGTCGCAGCCGATATCGGCCTCAGCCGCATGCATTGGAAGCGCGACCTGATGATGTCGAAGCAGGAGATCAAGGACGAGAACAAGCAGATGGAGGGCGATCCCATGATCAAGGCGCGCCAGCGCCAGATCGCCCGCGATCGCGTCAAGCGGCGGATGATGGCCGAAGTGCCGAAGGCGACGCTGGTGATCGCCAACCCGACGCACTACGCCATCGCATTGCGCTACGCCCGCGAGGAGGGCGGTGCGCCCATGGTCGTGGCCAAGGGCACCGACCTCGTGGCATTGAAGATCCGCGAGATTGCCGAAGAACACGAGGTGCCCATCATCGAGGACAAGCTCTTGGCAAGGTCGATGTACGATCATGTCGAAATCGACCAGATGATACCGCCTCAGTTCTTCAAAGCCGTCGCTGAAATCATCTATTATCTCTACACCCGTTCCGGGGCAAAGATGGGAGTCGCCACGGCGTAGCCATGCTCGATATCAAGAAAAGATCGGCAATGACGCGCGAGCGGCTGCTCGCGGAAGGGATAAAGGAAGTCGCGGCGGAGTTGCGGCTGGTCGACGTGGTCGACTATGTCGCCTTTCTCCGGCTGGAACGTTACGGCAATCTGGACGACATCGTTACGTCGTCTGCCGAACTTTACCTCAAGCCCGGCGTCCTGCGCTTTGCGGATGGCGGGGAAGTACGGCTGAAGTGGGGCGAGGTGCCGATCATCGTTCTGGCCCTCGAGTTCCGCCATCTGGGTGTGACCGCACAGCTGCGTCTGGAGCTGGGCGCGACGACGGCAGCCGTCGATATCGCCTATATCAGCTATGACGAGCCGCCGGGGTCGACGGATGCCGAATCCGCGCTGCTGCAGCATGCGATCGAAGATGCCCATCTGAAGGCGCCGGCCTGAGCAATTCCGCCTGCCGGCGCCCCGTCTTCACTCTGCCCCTTCCTGCGGTGCGGCCTATTTCGGCGCGCTGGTCTGTAGCGCCAGAGCGTGCAGCTCTCCGCCCATATTCCCTCTCAGTGCCTTGTAGACCATCTGATGCTGCTGGACGCGCGACTTGCCGCGGAAGCTCTCGGAGACGATTTCGGCCGCGTAGTGGTCACCGTCACCCGCAAGATCGCGTATCGTCACGATCGCGTCAGGCAACTCCTCCTTGATCATCTTCTCGATGTCCTGGGCGTTCATCGGCATGGCGTCGCTCCCGCATGGCTGAATCGGCTTGGACCGAAATGATAGTGGCGGACCCGGCGCACCGCAATCCGCGACATTCGGGCGGGCGCTTGGACAAAGCTTCGCTGCGTCCGAGAAAGGCCAACGGGATCAGGCGGTTTGCGCGGCCTCGATGCGGCCGGACATGAAGCTCGGGAACCAGCTTTCGTGGGCGACCGTCATCGCATCGATCGAAAGATCCAGGCGGCCGGCGATCACCAGGCGGTCCTTGCCGGCTACGCCGAGCCGGCGCACAGGAATCGACGTCTCGGCGGCGGCTGCCTCGAAGGCCGCGACATCCGCCTCGCAAAGCGCCACCACGTAGCGGGCCTGATCCTCGCCGAACAGAACCGCGTGATCCGCGCCCTCGCCGGCATCCACCTCTGCGCCACAGTCCGACGCGATGCACATCTCGGCAAGCGCCACGGCGAGCCCGCCATCGGAAATGTCGTGGCATGTCCGGATCGCGCCGGAGCGGATGAAGGTGCGGACGAAATCGCCATGGCGCTTTTCCATGGCCAGATCGACGGGCGGCGGGGCGCCTTCCTCGCGTTCCTCGATGGTCGCAAGATAGGCCGAGGCGCCGAGATGGGTGCCGTCCTGCCCGACGAGGAAGAGGACGTCGCCCTCCGTCAGCGTATCGACCCGCGCGACATGGCGGCGGTCCTCGATCAGGCCGACTCCGCCGATGGTGGGCGTCGGCAGGATCGCCTGGCCCTGCGTCTCGTTGTAGAGCGAGACATTGCCCGAGACGATTGGGAAGGACAGCGCGTTGCAGGCGGCCCCAATGCCTTCGACGGCACGGGCGAACTGGCCCATGAGCTCCGGCTTTTCCGGATTGCCGAAATTGAGGTTGTCGGTCGCCGCCAGCGGCTCGGCGCCCACCGCCGTCAGATTGCGCCAGCACTCGGCGACGGCCTGGGCGCCGCCGAGATAGGGATCGGCCTCGCAATAGCGCGGAGTGACGTCGGAGGAAAAGGCGAGCGCCTTGGTCGGATGGCCGTCGACGCGGACCACGCCGGCATCGCCGCCGGGGCGCTGGATCGAATTGCCCTGGATCAGCGTGTCGTACTGCTCGAACACCCAGCGCCGCGAGCAGAGATCCGGCGAGCCGAGCAGGCTCAGCAGCGCCGCACCACAGTCGCGCGGGGCGGGGATGGACGCCGCGTCGAGAACCGGTCGCGGCGTCGGGGCCACATGGGGCCGGTCGTATTCCGGCGCCTCGTCGCCGAGTTCCATGATCGGCAGGTTCGCGACCTCCCGGCCTTCCCACAGGATGCGGAAACGCTTGTCGTCCGTCGTGCGCCCGACAATGGCGAAGTCGAGCCCCCATTTGACGAAGATCGCCTCAGCCTCATCGCGCTTTTCGGGGCGAAGGACCATGAGCATGCGCTCCTGGCTCTCCGACAGCATCATCTCGTAGGCGGTCATCTTCGCCTCGCGCACCGGCACGGTATCGAGGTCGAGTTCGACGCCGAGATCGCCCTTGGCGCCCATTTCGACGGCCGAGCAGGTGAGGCCCGCCGCGCCCATGTCCTGGATCGCGATGACGGCGCCGGTCTGCATCAGTTCGAGACAGGCTTCGAGCAGGCACTTCTCTGTGAACGGATCGCCCACCTGCACGGTCGGGCGCTTTTCCTCGATGTTCTCGTCGAACTCGGCCGAGGCCATGGTCGCGCCGCCGACGCCGTCGCGGCCGGTCTTGGCGCCGAGATAGACGACAGGCAGGCCGACGCCCTCGGCCTTGGAGTAGAAGATCGCGTCTGTCTTCGCGAGGCCCGCGGCGAAGGCGTTCACCAGGCAGTTGCCGTTGTAGCGCTTGTGGAAATTGACCTCGCCGCCGACGGTCGGCACGCCGAAGGAATTGCCGTATCCGCCGACACCCGCCACGACGCCCGCCACCAGATGCCGGGTCTTGGGGTGGTTCGGTTCGCCAAAGCGCAGGGCGTTCATCGCCGCGATCGGCCGCGCGCCCATGGTGAAGACGTCGCGCAAGATGCCGCCGACCCCCGTGGCCGCGCCCTGATAGGGCTCGATATAGGAGGGATGATTGTGGCTCTCCATCTTGAAGACCACGCACAGCCCGTCGCCGATATCGACGACGCCGGCATTCTCGCCCGGCCCCTGGATGACGCGCTCGCCCTTGGTCGGCAATGTGCGCAGCCAGCGCTTGGAGGATTTGTAGGAACAGTGCTCGTTCCACATGGCCGAGAAGATACCGAGTTCGGTCAGGGTCGGCGTGCGGCCGACCAGCGCGAGCACGCGCTCATATTCGTCGGGCTTCAGGCCATGGGCCGCCACGAGTTCGGGCGTGATCTCGGTATCCACGGGTCTCGTCTCCGTCACCGGGCCGTTCATGGGCGACGGCCCTCGCGAAATGGCAAGTTCCCCTCAAAGGGGCATTGTCATTGCCCGTCTAGACGATCGGCGGGCGGATGGGAATGCGGGGAGCGGGCGACTTCACTCCTCTGTCGGTTTGCCAAGCAGCACCAGGGCGAAGCTGAGCGCCAGAAGATAGGAGATCAGTTCAAGGATCTCTTCGAATGCCACCCAGCCAAACTTCTCCGAAAGCTCCGCCGGCGCCAGAATCAGGGCAGAGAGGCCCAGTGGCCAGAACGACAGGATGGCGGAGAAGGAGAATCCGGCCCGGATCTCGCGCCAGCGGAAAGAAATGCCGATGGGGATGAGAAGGGCGGCCAATGCCGTTGCGCCGTGCTTCCAGCTCCCCTCGAGGCAGAGGCCTCCAGGATAGTAGTCGCTCCCGCAGCGTGGTGTCTCCCGGAGCGCGGCGATGAAAAGGAGAGACGCCGCGACGAGGGCGAGCGCGAAGAGCATTCGCCGGGATCGCGAAGCCAGATAGGCGAAGATCGCAGAGGCAATGAGGACCATGCCGGCCTGCAAATATTCGACAGGGCCATTTTCCGCGAACCATTGCTCCAGGCCCCGAGGCGAAAGCATCAGACCCATACCCAGCGCAAGGGCCGCCATCAGCGCCCCCCCGATGAGAAATGCCGTCAGCCAGTGGGGGATGGGTGACAAGGGGAGCGAAGTGTCTTCGAAATGTCGCATAAGCCGGAAATCCGTGTGAATGCGCACACTTATGGTGAGGGATGCTGAATTTCCAGGACAAAAATAAGAGAGACATATAAATTATCGTCGCTTCCGCATGGGCATGCTGAGCCTGTTGGGCCCGGCCCGGAGCGATGCTCCCCTTGCGTCAATTCGCGCCCCTGATGCGGCCTTTGCAGCGCTTTTGCATCGAGGTGGCTCCTTGTAGAATCTCGAAGTGTGAGTCCGTTTCCTCATGGACGGGAATGGCGTTGCCAAGGGTCGTGAAAGCAACCCTCAGGGAGGCTGCAATGACGTTCAAATGCCTGGTCGTGGTGGCCTTCATGTCGGTCGTCGTCCTGCCGTCCCTCCCGGCTCATGCGGTGTTCTCCGGCGAAATGAGCCCCAAAGTGCGCTCGGGCGACAGCGACTACGCCGATGGCATCGAGGCCTTCGACGCCAAGGAGTGGGCAAAGGCGATCACCGCCTTCGCCAAGGTCGTCGAACGGCGGCCGCATCACGACAATGCCTGGTCGCTGCTGGGTTTTTCCCTGCGCAAGGTCGGCAATCACGAGCGTGCGCTCGACGCCTATGGCCGGGCCCTGTCCATCAACCCGCACCACCGCGGTGCGATGGCCTATCTGGGCGAGGCCTATCTTGAACTCGGCCGGTTGCGAGATGCCAAGATCCTGCTGATCCGGCTCAGAGACGAATGCCGGCGCGTGGCGCTCACTTTCTCCGACGGAGATTTCGAGGACGGCTGCAGCGAGTATCACGAACTGAGCACCGCGATTGCCGCGTACGAAAAGAACCCCACCGAGCCTGTGAAGCCTGTTGCCAGCCAGTGGTAATTCGCTCGCCGCGCGTAGGTGCCGTCAGTCGAGTGACGACTTAACGAACCGATGCGTAGTCTAGGCTGGCGGTGCGGCAGGGAGCCGAATCGGCCTGCCGGCGAAAGACGACCGTGTCGTCGTCCACCTGTGAGATCGGAGCGCTGGAAAGCCGCCTTTGCAGAAGGATGAGCGCGTAGTCGTAGCCCTCGGCGGTGCGGGCCGGCGAGCGCAGGCAGATCCCGAAACCGTCCACGGCATCGCCCGGCAGGAAAGTCGTGGCACGCTCCGAAGTGCGGCGACGGAAGACCGCTGCGGCCGTCGATTTGGCATAGGCGATTTCGACTGGCGACAATGGCTCGTTCGGGCCGGGGCGGGAGAGGGCGATCTCGTCCCTTGGCGATACTCCGGCCGGATTGCCGAAGCCTGAGCCGAGAGAGGCGCCGCCGCCGCAGGCCGAAAAGACGCTCAACAGAGACATCGCCGCGAGGACGACCGTGGGTCGCAGGAAGCGCGCTGGAACCATGAACGTCAGGCTGTGCAACGGTCGTCGCCGCCTGACCAACGACGGATGTCAGCGCCGAGGCGCGAGCCGACCGGTTCGTTCAGGAGCGGACCGTAGGTGTCGACGTGGCCCGAGCCGCTGCGGCCCTCCACCACCAGAAGCGGACGCGCTTCGAGCTTTCCCTTGGGCACGAGGAGGAAGCGCGGCTTGCCGGAAAAGGACGAAAGCTCCGGCGCCAGCGAATAGTCCGCAAAGGCCGGGTCGCCGCTCTTGAACCAGCAGCGATTGGCGTTCAGCGTCAACCGCTCCATCCGGTCGAGCCCGGTGTCGCTGCCCGGACTTTGCGCCGAGGGACCAGACGCGCAGGCCGAAAGCCCGATGACGAGGAGGGCCGGAACGAGACCTCTAAAAAGGGGCGCGGGGCGCATCGTGTGTCAGGCGGCGAGGCTGGAGGAGATGTTGAGCGCGCTCTCGAAGATGCCTCGCCCGTCCGTGCCGCCATGCTCCGGCTCGATGAGGTTTTCCGGATGGGGCATCATGCCGAGCACGTTGCCGGCCTCGTTGACGATCCCTGCGATGTCGTGGATCGCGCCGTTGGGGTTCGTGCCCTCCGCGTAGCGGAAGACGATCTGACCGCCATCGTTCATGCGCTTCAATGTCTCGTCGTCGGCGAAATAGTTGCCGTCGTGATGGGCAACCGGGCAGCGGATCACCTGACCCTGCGAATAGGCCTTGGTGAAGCGCGTCCCGGCGTTGACAACTTCGAGCTTCACCTCGCGGCAGACGAAGCGCAGCGCCGCGTTGCGCATCAGCGCGCCCGGCAGGAGGCCCGCCTCGCAGAGGATCTGGAAGCCGTTGCACACGCCGAGCACCGGCACGCCCCTGGCGGCCGCTTCGGCGACGGCGCGCATCACCGGCGAGCGCGCGGCAATGGCGCCGGCCCTGAGATAATCGCCGAAGGAGAAGCCGCCCGGCACGACCACGAGGTCGACGTCGGGCAAGGAGGTCTCGGTCTGCCAGACCGTTGCCGGCGCCTGGCCGGTAATCGTGGTGAGCGCCGCAATCATGTCGCGGTCGCGATTGAGGCCGGGAAGAAGGACGACAGCGGTTTTCATCGATCGTGCTCGAAGGGCGTGTGGGGCTCGGCCATTTCACGAAGCTCCAGCCGCCGCTCGATACGGTCGAGGCGCTCGTCGTGGCGACCGAGAATGCCGTAGATATTATGAATGTCATGCTGCATGGACAGCATGTGACCCCGGATCGAATTCAACTCGGATTTCACTTCCTTGATGTCCTGTCGCATCTCGCCCACGTCCTGATGGACACGCTTCAGGACCTCATACATCAGCTCGTTCGTCACCTCCGCCATCACTCGGCTCCCTGCTACCCGTGGTCGATCTCCACAGCATAGTTCTCGATCACCGTGTTGGCGAGAAGCTGTTCGCACATGGCGTCGAGCTGGGTCTTGGCGTGCGCCGCGTCGTCGGTGTTCAGTTCGACGTCGAAGACCTTGCCCTGGCGGACCGACCCGACGCCCTCGATGCCAAGATTGCCGAGGGCGGACTCGATCGCCTTGCCTTGGGGGTCGAGGACGCCGGTCTTCAGCGTCACGACGATGCGGGCCTTAATCATGAAACCTCGTCACGAGATCGCCTGTCCTTGGAGTAGACCAGCTTGAGCGCCGGCACCGGCTGCTTGGCGGGTCGCTTCCGCCTCACTTGACCAGTACCGGCCCGGAAGGGCGGGGCGGCTCGTTTTCGTTCATGATGCCGAGCCGGCGGGCGACTTCCTGATAGGCCTCGACCAGCCCGCCCATGTCGCGGCGGAAACGGTCCTTGTCGAGCTTGTCGCTGGTGGTCACGTCCCACAGCCGGCAGGAATCGGGGGAGATCTCGTCGGCGACGACGATGCGCATCATCTCGCCCTCGAACAGCCGGCCCGTCTCGATCTTGAAGTCGATGAGCTGGATGCCGACGCCGAGAAAGAGGCCGGAGAGGAAGTCGTTGACGCGGATGGCGAGCGCCATGATGTCGTCGATTTCCTGCGGGCTTGCCCAGCCGAAGGCGGTAATGTGCTCTTCCGACACCAGCGGATCGTCCAGCGCGTCGGCCTTGTAGTAGAACTCGATGATCGAGCGCGGCAGGACCGTGCCTTCCTCGATGCCGAGGCGCTTGGCGAGCGAGCCGGCCGCGACGTTGCGAACCACGACTTCGAGCGGAATGATCTCGACTTCCTTGATCAGCTGCTCGCGCATGTTGAGGCGGCGGATGAAGTGCGTCGGAATCCCCATCTTGTTCAGATGGGAGAAGATGTACTCGGAAATCCGGTTGTTCAGGACGCCCTTGCCGTCGACGACTTCATGCTTCTTCTTGTTGAAGGCGGTGGCGTCGTCCTTGAAAAACTGAACCAGAGTGCCGGGCTCGGGGCCCTCGTAAAGAATCTTGCCTTTGCCTTCGTAGATGCGGCGACGACGTGTCATTATGAATACTCGATCATGGTGCTTGCGGCGACCTTCGGGAATCGTTGCGGTCGACAGCCTTTTGACGGCGTGAATAGACCAAATGGCCCCTCATCACAATCGGTCGCACCGGAAGAGGGACCAAACATGGCAGAACATTTGGGTGCGAAGCCGACGGATTGCCAGCCGCCCATCGATCCATCGGCCGGGTCGACCGGCAGACTCGCCGAAAGGCGGGTAGCCGATGAAGTTGAAATCTGCTTCAAGAGGCCAGCGCGTTTGCCCTTGTCGCAAGCGCATGGCCAGTTGGCGGATCAGCGAGGAGAGACGGTATGTCCTTTACCGATCGGGAGAGGGATTTCGAGGCGCGGTACATTCACGACCAGGAACTCCGGTTCCGGATCGAAGCGCGGCGCAACAAGCTGCTCGGGCTTTGGGCGGCCGAGAAGCTCGGGCTTTCCGGCGACGAGGCCCAGCGTTACGCGCAGGAGGTGATCGCCGTGGCGTTTCAGACGCCGGCCGATGACGGGATCTTTCAGAAGATCCGCGCCGATTTCGATGCCGCGAATGTCGACCAGTCGGATCACCAGATCAATCGTGTCATGACCGAGCTTCTGGCCGACGCCGAAAAGCAGGTCCATGACGAATAGGGCGCCGCCCGCTCGATGAGAGTGCCGGATGGGAGCGGTGCCGTGTGCACGGTCCCCATCCGAAGGACTCCGTCACCCGGTCGTCGCGGGCAGGTGGCTCATGAACTTTCCGAATGTCAGAAGCCCTTCCGGCCAGGGACCATGCCCGCTTTCGGCATTGATGTGGCCGGCTTGCCCTGCGTCGATGAAAAGCGAGCCCCAGGCGCCGGCGATGTCCTCGGCCGCGTCGAAGGATGAGAACATGTCGTCGCGGCTCGCCACGACGAGGCTCGGGAAGGGCAGCGGATCGCGTGGATAAGGGCCGAAGGTCCGTAGATGCTTCGGACGGATGGCATTGCTGGCGACGTCCGGTGGCGCGACAAAGAAGGCGCCATTCACCTTGCGCTGAAATTTCGGGATGGCCTGTACCGCGGCGGCGACACCCAGGGAGTGGGCGACCAGCACCACCGGCCGCCTTGAGCCGTTCACCGCTTCCGCGACCGCGTCGGTCCAATCGTCGCGCACGGGCTTCGACCACTCGGCCTGCGCGACGCGCTGCGCCGTCGAGAGCTTGCGCTCCCAACGGCTTTGCCAGTGGTTCTCGGGCGAACCCTTGTAGCCCGGGATGATCAGGATGTCTGCTTCGGCAACTCGCATGGCTCGCAGATGCGAGGTGAGACCCGCGAAGTCAACCATTGGCGGCGGCCATTCGTGGCGGCCGCCGCCCCTGTCCGTGTCTTGCTTCGCCGCGAGGCCGAGCGCTGCTCTCAACTCGCCGGAACAAAGGCGAGATCGAAGGTCACCGGGGCCGAGGGCGTGATGGCGATGTCGCCCGCCGCCTCGCTGAGCTTCTTCAGGCCGTCCTCCATGCCGAAATCGGACCCGCTCACCGTCACCGGCGAGGCCGAGACCACAGAGACCATATCGTCCTTCAGGCGGGAAATGATTACCGGAACGGTGAACTCCTGGCTGAGCCCGCGGATCGAAACCGTGATCGGCAGATCATATTTCATCGTGGCGTCGTCCCAGATCCGGTCGATCGCGGCCGGGTCGATCTTCGCCGTCACTTCCGCTTCGGGGAATTCATCGACATTGAACAGGAGGAAGCGCATCCGGACGTCGCGGATGTCGATTCCGGTGTTGACGGATTCGAGCTTGATCTTGAGTTCGGCCGTCCCGTCCGCGCTCACCGATCCTTCGAGATCGCCGAAGCTGTGGGTCTCGATCACCGTGCCCTTCTTGATGGTGATGAAATTGATCTGAGAACGGGTCTTGTCGAGGGTCCAGTCGCGGGCGAAAAAGGCTTCCTTGCCGCCGGATTGCTCGGGCTGTGCCTGCCGCGCATTTTCGACGGCGGCGACCTGGGTGGGGGGCGTTTGCGCGTCGGCGACCGCACCCTCGCGAACCCAGCCATCGACATTGTACTTGATGTCATCGGCCGTGTAGAAGGCCAGCCGGTACCATGTTTGCCCCGAACCGTCGGTCTTCTCCTCCATGACGCAGGCCTGCGAGGCCTCCGGCAGGATGGCGACGGCAAGGCCGGCGCCGCTGTCGGGCATGTCGAAGAGTTCGGACCGGGTGTCGATCGCCTTGTAGAACTCGCAAGCCCCGGCTGCTGTCCCGACGGACATCGCCACCGAAAAAGCGCCGGCGGCAAGCGCGATGCGTTTCCTCAGCATGGAATGCGCTCCTTCTTTTCATCTTGGCGTGCCGCCCCACGGGGCGGCGCGGCGGCCGATCTATTGGCAGCCGCTCTCGGACCAGGTGGCGAGCGCCTTCTTGTAGGGGCCGCCATAGGGATGCTTGATCCGGATGATGTTGACCGGATTGCCCGCATAGGACTTGCCCTGATCGCAGAGACGGTCCTTGTTCCACTGGTGGCAGGTCACGCATTTCTGCTTCCAGCGGTCTTCGGGCAGGCCGTCGATGGGCGAGAACAGCGGAAGGCTGTTGGCCAATTGTTCCAGACTGCGCCCGCGCACCGGGAACGGGCCGAAGGGGACCGGATCGGTGAAGTTCAGATCCACGGGTTCAGATACCGGCGTCGGCCCGGACGGACCGCCATCGGCCGTGCTCGGCGGGGTCGGCGCGCTGGGCGTTTCGACTCGGCTCAGATAGCGCAGGCTGGTCCATCCCTCGACGGTCTGGGTTCCCGTGCCGTCGGGCCTACTCTTGGAGACGACGTAGCCCCAGTCCTGTCCGGTGGTGTTCTGGCTGCGCGAGATGCAGACGAGTTCGTTCTGGCGCAGGACGTCGAGGATCGTCCCGAAGACGTTCGGCTCGGCCCGCATGTTCAACAGACGCGCATCGACACGATAATTGTCGCATGACTGCGCCAGCGCGGGTGCCGACAAGGTCAACGCGCCGATCAGCATTGCGAAGAAGAGTTGGATTCTTGGCATTCGTTATACCTCGCGTCACTCTCGAACGGATAGGGGCGAAGGGGGCTTTAGGGTTGCCGTCATTGCCGGCCTGCGGAGATCTGGCCCGGGTCGGACGGGATCTGGAGGAGGCCGGCCCCGCAGCCCCGGGGACATTGCTGGTCGTTTCGCGGAAGCGCCGAAGCGATCAGCGCCGAGCGGACGCCGCTCGGCGCCAGATCGGGGCGATCGGACAGAAGCAGCGCGGCAGCGGCAGCGACGAGGGGCGCTGCCATCGACGTGCCCTCCTTGAATTCGTAGCCGCCCGAGACGAGGGACAGGATGCCGTCCGGCCGTCCATTGCGGTCGTCGTCCCGGCGAACGTCGCCGCCTGGCGCCATGATGTCGATCCGCGGCCCGTAATTCGAAAAGGGCGAGATGACGCCGCGAGCATCGGAGGCTGCGACCGTGATCACGCCGGTGCAGCTTGCCGGCGAGGCCATCTGCGCGTCTTCAGCGCTGTTGCCGGCGGCGACGACGATCGTCGCTCCGGCGGCCAGCACGGCATCCACCGCTTCCTGAAAGGCGGTCGCGCAGGTTCC
This sequence comes from Jiella marina, assembly GCF_024359545.1. Taxonomy (GTDB): domain Bacteria; phylum Pseudomonadota; class Alphaproteobacteria; order Rhizobiales; family Rhizobiaceae; genus Jiella. The sequence continues at coordinate 24,665 of NZ_JAKQZG010000002.1, read as the reverse complement.
CGGTCCGCCGAGAGACATGTTCACGACCTTGGCCGGATTGGGATTTGCCGGCACGCCCTCGACGGGTAGGCCTGCGGCCCAGCGCATGGCGTCGATAATGTCGGAATCGAAGCCGCCGCAGCGACCGAGGACTCGCACCGGCATGATGCGGACAGGCGCACCCGGCAGGGTGATGCCCAGCCGATTGTCCGATTCCACGGCGCCGGCAATGCCCGCCACGTGGGAGCCGTGCCAGGTATTGCCGCGCGGCGGCGAGCCCGTGAAGCACGCATTGGCCTCGTTGCCGTCGCCGGTATCGGTCGGGTCGGCGTCGCGCCCGTCGCCGTCATTGCCGACGAAGGGCAGCGTGATGAAGTCGTAGCCCGGCAGGATACGATCGCGCGCAAGATCCTGATGCTGGGCGACGAGGCCGGTGTCGATGATCGCAACGACCGGGCCGGTCGCGCCGGTGCCTCGAGGGCCTGCCGAGCGATAGGCGAGGAAGCCGGTGCCGCCCGGCAGACGATCGGCCGCCTGGGTCGGGGCATTCGCGAAGAGGTGCCACTGCATCGGGGTAAGCGGATCGTCGGGCAGGACTGGCACGCTGCCCGAGACGATCGGCCCACGAACCGTGCCCCCGCCGATGATCTGGTCGATCGTCCCTGCGCTCGGCGTGGCGCGCTGGGAGCGGCCCCCGGCGGCAGGCTGGCTGGTGCCGAGCAACTGGTTGAAGGCGTCGGCAGGGTCCTGCTGTTGCAGGGCAAAGCGCATGCCGTTCGGCTCGACGGTCGCAACCTGTGGCATCTGACGCAATGTCTCGACGATGCGCGCCGCTTCGGGTGACAGGGAGGCCGCGAAATCCCCGGAGGGAGGCATCATGGCGAGGGGAGCGGACCCGTTGGCGCTTTCCTGGACTCCTGAAGGAAGCGAGATCGTCATCACCCTGTCGCCCTGGGAACGGGCCGCGGCGAGGGCCGCCATGGTCGTGTCCATCGCGCCGGTCGAGGATTCCTGCTGCCGGCGTGCCGCTTCCTGGCGCAGGCTCTCGGGCGTTTCGCCGGGACGGAGGGTGAGCAGGACCCGGCTACGGTCGAAGAGCTGCGAGGTCGGCGGAACGAGGGCTGGAGCGGCGCCGGGAGTAATCTGGCTGGCGGCCTGATCGAGACTGGTCTGAGCCGAGGCGGGGAGGGCCTGAAGGGCGAGGCCGGCTGCCACCAGAGATCCGAGGCCAATCGGCCATGATGGGCCGCGACGCGAAGACCGAGGGGCGGGGAGGATGAACCGACGCATCTCATGAAGCTCCACTCGTGGCGGCCAGAATTTGCGACGCCGGTGGCGCCGCAGCGACGAAGAAGGCAGCGCCGGCTCGATCGGCCGGCGCTGCCAGGATCATGGGATCAGTTTTCGCGAATGCCGAGGGCTTCGACGACGATCTCGTTTGCGCCCTGGGTCTGCGGCTCGGCGATCGTTCCCATCAGCTCCAGCATCAGGCGGACATTGCGCAGGATGCGCTGCTGGTCGGAGCGGGTCTTGTAGGAGAAGGTGATCTCCGAGAAGTCCGAAGCGGTGACGTCGAGGTCGATCGCGCACTTCCAGTAAGACATGTACTCTTCGACCGCGTTCATCTGGCGCTGCTCGAAGCCGCGGAAGGTGACCGCGAAGGTGGTCGGCGGGTTGTCGCAGACGCTGCCGCCCGCGCCGCCCGAAGGCAGGCCGGCGATGTCGGTGCCGCCGATCGCATCGTTCACCGGCTCGCCCGCCGAGGCGCCGCCATACTGCCGGCCGAGAAGGGCGGCGAGCTGGATCGCGAGCTTGTTGCCGGCGTTGCGGGCCAGCTGCTCGCCATAGCGCGACACGAATTCCTTGACGCAGTGCGGGTCGGCCGCGGTGCCGTTCAGGCCGGCGGCACAGCCCTGGAAGGGCACGCCCGCCGTGTCGATGTCGAGATTGTCGCCGCCGACGAAGCGGCCGCTACGCACGTCGAGAGCGCGGTAGTTCAGCGACATCTGCAGCGAGACGATCTGCGTGTAGGGGTCGGTCACCGCACGGGCATAGATCGTGTAGGGCACGATGTAGTCCATCTGCGGGTTCTTGACCGTGCGCACCAGCGAGATCAGCTCTTCGTCGGTGCGGCGCTGGCGATCCTGCTGGTAGAAGGTCAGCGTCGTGGCGGTCTCGTCATAGACGTCCATGCCGTCGATGCCGTACTGCTGGATCCGCGACTGGTAAGCCGGCGAATTGAGCGTCTGGTTGAAGGTCGAAAGAACCGCGTTCTGGATGCGGTTGTTGCGGACGAGGCTTTCCGGATCCCAGTCCTCCTGGACCACCATGACGTTGATCGTCGCGGCGTAGGAGGTGGTGGCCATGGCGCAAACGCCGAGAACGGCGATGGCGGCAGTCTTGGCAAGCGTCTTCATGTGGGCTCTCCAGTTTTCAGAGTGGGGCGTTCAGGTTTTGATGTCTGGACGGCATGTTCGGCCGGCCGATGGGTAAGGAGGCATGGGTCGTGGCGGCACCTCCTAGTTCGTGATGGCCGAGTTCTGGCCGGAAGCCGGATTGGCCGGCGCGGGGACGACGGGCGTCGCGTTGCTCGAGGCCGGTGGCGCAGGCGCCGGCTGCGGAGCGGCCGGGGCGGCTGCCGCATCGTCGGCCTGGGCCGGGTCGCCGCAGGGGACCGGCGTGGGCCGATTGCCGAAATCGTCGAGCCCGGTATTGGCGGGCCGGTTGTCCCGGATATTCTGCGTTCCGTCGCAATCGGTGACGGGGGCGGGGGCGGGCCGGGAGCCATATTCAACCAGGCCGAGCTCTTCCGGCGTCGCGGCTTCGCCGCCCTGATAGGTGGAACGCGGCGCTGTCAAACGCTCGGCGGTGGGGCCGCGATAGGCGTCTTCGATCAGGGTGATCTCGACGCGGCGGTTGATCCCGTCGCGCGGCCGGCGCTCATCGGCAAGCCGCGTTTCGCCGAAGCCGACGACGATCAGGCGCTCCGGATTGATGCGGAAGTTCTCGACGAGATAGCGCTTGGCGGAGAGGGCGCGGCGTTCCGAGAGCCACTGATTGTAGCTGTCGGAGCCCGACGCGTCGGTATGGCCGGCGACGAGGAACTGGCTGCCGGACAATTCGCTGGCCTGCAGCGCGTAGCCCAGATCGTCGAGAACCTCGGCGGTCTCCCTTGTGATCTTCGAGCTGTCGAAATTGTAGTAGACCGCGAGATCGATCGAGTGGTTGTAGTTCAGCACGATGGTCTTGCTGCCGTTCTGCCGCGGCAGTGGGATCTCCATCTGGATGATGCGATTGGTGTAGGCGGCGTCGGAATAGCGGCTCTGGGCGGCCGGACGCAGCGACTTCACGATCCGCTCGGCGCGCTCGGTCATCCCACTGTTCTGGGTCGCCTGGGCAGCGGCCGGCGAGACGAAGATGGTCGTTGCCGGAACCGTGGCGGCCAGGAGACCCGCAAGCAGGGCGCGCGTCAGGACCCGCTGCTTGCGCGTGTTCGCCGCGATCCGCGTTTTCGGTTGAAAGGTCAGACCCGTCATCATCGCCATTTTTTCCTACGCCTTTTGATGCGGTTGTTCGTTTGTCAGGTCAGTGGAATCGTCAGAGCGATTTCTGCTGCCGCCCTCGATCATTGCGACAGCAGCTTGTTGTATTCTGCCGCCGGGTCGACGCCGCCATTGATGAAGCTGTTCTGGGCCGGGCCGCCGGCGTCGCTGCGGCCGACCGACGGTTGCTCGGCGGCAGCCGGTTGCGTGGTGCCGTTGCTCGGGGCGGTGGCCACGGGTGTGGCATCGTCCTGCGGAGCGCCGGCAGCGGGGGCATGGAGGAAAGCGCTCTTCAGAAGAATGTCGGAGCTGTTCGAACCCTGATTGAAACTGTTCGGATCGTTCTCGTTCAGCCCGCCGCTGTGGTGGATGCCGATCACCTGGCGTTCGGTGTTGAAGATCGGAGCGCCCGAGGAGCCCGGCAGCGTATCGCAGCGATGGCGCAGCTTCGGCCCTTCGTCCTGGGACTGGGCGGCGTAGCAGCGGAACTGCGTCATCATCTTCGGCTGGCCGGCCGGGTGATGGATGACGAGGAGGCGTTCGAGGGGCCGCGAGCGATCGGGGGTGAACGACGGAGGCTGAAGCCCTTCCGGCACCGGACCGGCAAGCCGGGCGAGCGCATAGTCGAGTGTCTGGTCCTGTTCGACCGGTGTGGTCTCCACGGGAATACGCGTGGTCTGGCTGTCCGGCCCGTAATAGTCGAGCAGCAGCGAAGCCTCGAGAACCTTCCCGGAAAAGCCCGGAATGCAGTGGTAATTGGTCAGGACCAGCCCGCCCTCGACGATGGTGGCGGTGCAGGTCGAGAGGAACTGCTGGCCATCCTCCTCGACCTTGAGGTCGAGTCGGCCGACGGACCGCGCGAGCTGGCGCACCGGGTCGTCTTCCCGCAGGAGGCCGACCGGCTCGAAGACGTTCTTCCGGTCGATGACGTCACGCGCGGCGTCGCCGAGCGACTGGCGCAGCGGCAGGACGACCTCGCCGTAATCGCTTGCCGGCAGTTTGAAATCGAAGGCTTCGGCGTTCGAGGGCAGAGCGGCGCTTCCCATCAGCGCGGCGGCGAAGAGAGCGCACAGGCCGATGCGGGAAGAGGCGGTTTTCTTGGAGGGCTGGATCGCCATGGTCGTGAGTCCTCAGCTTCCGGGGGTGCTGCGATTGGTCAGGCGCAGGTTGAAGGCTTCGACATTCGGATCGGCCGCCGTGAGCTCGTCTTCCCAGACGGCCTCGACGCCGATGGTCAGCGCCTTGATGTCGAGCGGGCGGATCGGGGTGACGATCTCGCGGCCTGGACCAAGCGCGATCCCCGAATTCAGACGGCTGTCGGAGACGATCGCCACGGTGCGCAGCTCTTCCCCGACTCGGATCACGATGCTGCGCTTGTCGGATTCGTTGCGCAGGCCGATGAGGCAGAGCTGGTCGAGATCGAAGTCCAGCGTGCCTTGCACCGACGGGCTGTGGCGGGTGCGGGTCGACGGGCGGATGTCGAACAGGACGTCCTGGCACTTCTCTCCGGGCAGCGGATGCACCGAGATCACCGAAAGGTTTTCGGTCGGATGATCGCTCTTCAGCCAGAGTTCCTTCTGCGGGTTCGCCAGGGAAGAGGCCGATGGATTGCCGCTCTGGCCCTGGAGAGATTGCGGGACGCTTTGGAGCGCGGGAGCCGGTGCGCCATTCTGGCCCTGTGAGCCAAGCGGTGCGGCGCTGCCACCATCGCCGCCGAGAATTGAATTGATGTCCGACTGGGCGGCCGCGGGAATGGCCGTGCCGGCAACGCAGAGCAGGCCGAAGCCGAGGCCGGCGGCCGAGGCGCGCAGGCGGGCGAACGAGAACCGGCTCGTTTCGTGGATCCGCTTCATGGCCTTCCTCCCTTCGGCTCGAATTCGGAAATCGGGGTGTTCAGTCGATCTCGATCGTGATGCTGCTCTCCGTGCCACCTGGATCGCGGAGTACCGCATTGGCCGAAACCGGTGTCGGCGGACGGGCAAAGTAGAGGACGGTCGCCTCTCCGGCCGAAAGCTCGCCACCGGACAGGATCGATGCGCTGCCGGGAATCGCCCGGCTCGCCAGCCGCGTGTCCACGAAGAGCGTCTGCGCCGTGTCGGAGATGTTTCTGAGCCGCAGGCCGCAGAGGCCGTCCCTGGCAGCCAGGCTGAGACTGCCCGCTCCTTGGGTGGCAGGTTCGACCGCAAACTGGCCGCCGGTGTAGATGGTCTCCTGACATGCCGCTCTGTTCTCCGCGTAAAGCCCGTCCACCGCGAGCCGGGATCCGGCGAGGGCGGGGCCCCGTTCGGGCTGGCCTCTTTCGTCTGGAGAAGTGGAAGGCTCAGAGGAGAAAAGGACAAACCCGGCCACTGCGATGCCCGTTACGACGACAGCGCCTGCGGCAAGCGCGACGAGCGGCTTGCGCGGGCTGGTCGGCTGCGGGGGGAGGGTAGCGGCACCGTCCGCGGTCGAAAGCAGCGTTTCAGAGGTTTGGGCCTTGTCCGCCTCATCGTGCCGCGGCGGGACCTCGCTCTCCTCCGGTTCGAAAGAGAGGCCAAAGGCGGAGAAGACCTCGGCGGCAGAGGCGGCGATGGTCAGCGCAATCCCGTATTCGCCGGCATATCGTTCGACCGCCTGCCGTTCGTCCTCGCTCACCGGCGGGGGGATGACCATGACCGCCTTGCCGCCGCGTTGAAGGTTTTCGGCGAAAAGGTCGCGGCTCAGTTCGAGCTTGGTGAGGAGGTGGTAATTGGCCGATTGCGGATTGAGATCGGCGTCGACCATGCCGGTCGCCCAGAGGAGATCCGGCTTGTCCTCTTCCGCCCGGCCCGACGCTTCGAGCAGATGGGCGATCAGGACGGGCAGTTCCCATGAACGGCCGCAGTCGAGATCGTCGTCGAGGCTGAGCTCGACTGAGGGAAGGTCGGGGACGACCTGGCGCAGCGGCCCGTTTACGAAACGATGGTAATCGCCCGACAGCGCAAGCGGCCGGAAATCGCCGGCGACCGCCATGTAGCTCGCCGGCACCCGTGGCCGCCGCTTGATCGCACGCAGTTCGACAGGTCTGGCCGTCGTCGGGATGATGACACGCATGCGCCTTTGCGTGTTGGAAGCCGTCGCGGACCGGGCAACGGAAGGAACCGGGATCGTCTTGCGACTGTGCGCGAACTTCCCAAAGGTTTCAAGCGTGTCCGCCCCGTCCGTCTCGGGAGCCTGCTCGACATCCGTGCCGACGAAGTCGCTGTTTGCCGGATGAAGTTGCATCGCTCCCACTCACTTACGACAGGTAGATCTCCGTTTTCGGATCTTTCAACATGTCGATGACAGTCTGATCGCTGGCCGAAGACGGATCAAGGCCGATCTGGACGATTCCGCCGATAGGGTTACCTAAGGGGAGGTCGAGTGACAATCGTCTTTCTTCGTGGATCAAGGTAAGGTGACGGGGCAGATCGCGGCCGTCGGGCCCCGACACGACCACGAACACCGCGTCTTCGTCTTCGACGATTTCGATCCGGAAGTCGCCGATGGTGCGCGCGACCATCGTGTCCGTCGAGGCGGCGCGGGCGACCGTCGAGAAGGCCAGGCTGCGGGTGCGCATGTGCTGGCGCTTGAGCTTCAGCAGGCCGATGGGGATCGGCTGTCCGGCCGTGGGCGCGGCGCCTTCCAGGAAACTCTTGATGTCGATCCGGCCGCCGGTGGCGGCGCGTTCCGTGTCGGGCGACGCAAGGGTGCGTGCGGCCTGACGATCGACGAAATGGCGCTCGGCATCGGCGAGCATGTCGGGTGAGGTGATCTGATCGAGCCGAATGGTCACGGCCTGGTCCCTTTCTGTCGGTCCGCTTTCGGACGCAGTCGTTAGTTCACATACAGCCGGCGCAGATGCTCGGCGAAGCGCGCCCTGTCGGATTCGAAGCCGGCGTCGACCGTGTCGCCGGTGCCCAGGCGGCCGCGGGCGGCCGTCCGATAGGCTCCCAGTCCGCGGGCGACCGTGACGAGCGCTCTCTCGACGGCAGCGAAGGCTGCGGCGAGTTCCTCTCGCGGTCGTGCCAGGGACTGGCTGCGCCGGCTCTTCAGAAGGGCCACGCCCTCCGCCCGGATCGCATCCGCCCTTGCATTGCCCGAGGCTTCCTCGGAACGCACCGCAAAGGCGATCTTGAGCCATTCCGTCATGGCGGTTTCGAGCTTCTCCACCTCTTCCAGAAGATCGCCATAGCGGCGGGCTTCCACGCAGGTCACGCGCTGTTCGAGGGGGAGCGTTGCCCGACCTGTCCTCAAGGAATTGGAAAGCGCAGATTGAATCGGGTGGAACGCCAGGAGCCGGACCGTCGCCACCGGCAGGCTGCAGCCGAACTCGCCCGAGGAGATGATCGGGGCGGCCAGCATTTCCTCCTTCTTCTTCAGGATCTTCACCTCGCCGTCGGCGATCGCCTTGAGAGCCGCGCTGGTGCCTTCCTCGCCGGCCTCATGGCGGGCGGCTGCAGCCTGTTCGGCGGCTTCCGCGATATCCTCTTCATCGGCCTCTTCGGCCATTTCGAACGGGTCGACGAAATCGACGGAAAGCTCGCCCGCGATGCCGGGCGCGTCGATCTCGCCGGCCCGGCGCATCGCCGAGCGGGCCCGGGCGGCGGCCAGCGCGTCGACATAGTCCTTCAGGGCGAAGAAGCTCGCCTGATAGGTGCGGAAGTGCTTGTTGTCCTCGGCGGTCCAGAAGGCGAAGACGGTGTCGTCATCGATCACGTCGCCGGCGGAGGCGAGATAGGCGCGCAGGATCGAAAAGGCGGACGTGGCGTGTCCGTCGTCGAAATGTTCGGTGCGGTAGCGGTAGAGTATCCGTGCGATCGCTTTCACGGTCGTCTCGATCGTCGCCTTGTCCGCGAGGCCATTGGCCAGACAGGCATCGAGCCCGACGGTGATCTCTTCGGAATGCTGGAAGCCGTTGCAGGAGATCAGGAATTCCAGATATTTCTGCAGGAGCCGCAGCCGGAACCGGTCCAGCATCAGCGCGCCGCCCGGCAGTTTCAGATGCACCGAACCGCCGTCATTGGCCGCCACCGCCGGATGGCCCGACCCGCGCAGATGGGCGATCAGCTTGGTCGGCTGGGCCCAGAGGAGATCGAGACTGCTGCCGAGGCCGGCTTGCGTGTCGCCGAGAAGGGCAAGGGTCGAGGCGAGCGCCCAGATCGGCTTGTCGCGATTGGAGCCCCAGCCATTGGCGATCGTCTGGGCGAGCGCCAGGCGGAAGCGATCCGTCGCGTCCGTCCCATCGACCAGCGCCTCGAACTCCGTCTGCGCGGTCTCGGACCAGGTGAAGAGCGTGTCGGGCTGCCCCATGCCGAACCTCATTCTCGCGTCTTTGCCAAAGACTGCGGCGGCGAACCTTTTGGGGCCGCCGCCGCATGTCGTTCTGCCGGCGGGTTCATCCGTTCTGGTCGAACTCGCGCAGCAACCGTCGTGCCTGTTCGGAGTAGCGGCCCCTGGGCCGCTTGGCGAGATACTCCACGAGCGCGTCGCGCGAGCGCTCGATCAGCACCTCCTGCCAGTCCGATTCGTCCTCGAGCATCTCGATCCTCCGGCGGGCTTCGCGCAGGTGGTCTCCGCTCGGATATTGCGAGACGTAGCGGCGATAAGCCTCCACCGAATGGGCGTTGCTGACCTCTTCCCAGGTGGCTTCCTCGGCCAGAAGATTGGTCAGACGCTCCTTGATCTCGGGCACGTAGACGCTGGTGGGGAAACGCTCCAGAAAGGCGTCGTAATCGTCCGAGTTCGAGGACTGCATCACCGTCCGGTAAGCTTGCCGATCCTCGGCATCGGCAGGAGCGGCCATTTCGGGCTGCTGGCCGCCGCGCGAGGCGAGCACCGCCTCGCCGGAGGAAAAGTCCGGCCGGCTCTCGATCTCGGCGACAAGATTGATCGCCTCGGAAATCCGTCGGCAGGCGCCGCAGACCGGCGGCATGTCGTTGCAGCTGGCGAGATAGCGCAACAGCCCGTCATAGGACTTGTCGACCGGCCATTGGGAATCGACCGTCGCCTGGGCCCGCTCGCAGATGTCGGCGACCTTCTTTTCGCCCTCGTCCTTTTTCGTGCATTCCTCGCAGTTCTGGACATAGTACCAGTAGGCATCGATGGTACCGTCCCGCTCGGCCGCCGTCCAAAGGGCTTCGTCCTTCAGGGCGGCCGGATCGGGCGCCTTCAGCTTGGCGAGTTCCTGTTCCAGCTCCTGCCGCTTCTGGCAGCATTCGCAGCTTTGCAGATAGGCACCGATCTCCAGCTTGCTGCCGCGCCGCAGGAGGTCCGCGGCGTGCCGCTCCTCGGCCCGGCAGACCGCCTCGCGGCGGCGCTCGTTCTGCACGAGCTCGCGCAATTCGTTCTTGAGTGGGCAGTAGACGCAGCCGCGCAGATAGGATTGCACCCCGCCGAGATTCTTCGATTCCAGGATCTCGCGGGCCGTCAGCCGCTCGTAATGCTCGCGTTCGGTGGCCTCTTCCCGGCCGACGCCGTCTTCCGGTAGCCGGAACAGGATTTCGGATGCGGTGGCCCCGGCGATTTCCGGCGTCTGCCGGAATTCGGGCCGGACCTGCTTGATCCGCCGCGAGACGCGGGTTTGCAGGAAATCCTCCAGCTCGCCGACGGTGATGATACCGTCGCCATTGCCGCCGAAGCGGGTCTGGTCGGCCTCGCCGTAAAGGCCCGAGACCAGAGCGTCGGTGAACACGCCGTGGCGATAGTCGGAATCCCAGACGGCCACCTGATCGGAATGGGCCGCCGCGATCAGCGTCACGCCTTCCTGCGTCTTCACCTGCGGCGGCGTCCCGGAATTCGGGGCGCTGATGCCGGTCACCAGATCGCCGGCATCGGAGCGGCCGGAGAAGCAGCTTTCCAGCATCACGATCGCCCGGCCCTTGGGAAAGATGCGTTTGCGCATCGCCGCGAGCTGCTCGATCATGACGTTGAGATTGTAACCCGTCAGGTCGAGCCGGTCGGCCCGGCTGTCCGAGCCGAGAAGATAGGGGGTCGTGTCGTCCGGGGCCGCCATGAAGGCGCGCGAGCCGTGGCCGACGAAATAGACATAGACTTCCGCGTCGGGCGAGGAGATCTGATTGGCGATCGTGCCCGGCCTGCGGGCGTCGCCGAACAGATATTCGAGCTCGGCCTTGGTCAAATTGTCGTAGCGGGTGATGTTGGCGGGCGCGAGGCCGAACTGCTCGACGAACAGCTTCTCGATCGCCGCCGCATCGTGCTGGGCGTAACGCACGCCCTCCGCATAGCGATAGTCGTGATTGGCGATGACGAAGAGGTGGCGCTGCGGCTGCCCGTCGTCACTGCGATCGTCTGCCCCGATGAAGTCGTTGCCGTCGCTGGCGATACCGTTCGTGTCGATCTCTTCTCCGGCCGGCGTCGCACCGTCGTCGCTCGAGGCGGCGAGGCGGGTCGTCTTGTCCTCGTCCGTGGCCGCCTCCCTGGGCGTGGCCGGGCGGCAACCGTCGAGCATGTCCACATCGGTCACGGCAAGGGCGCGGCGGCGGGCGAGGACGGTGTTTTCGGAGCGGATCGTGATGGTCAGGTCGACGAGGCGCGCGGCCGTGTCCGGCAGGCGGTAGGTCACGTCCATGACGATCCCGTCCTCGCCGTCACCGACCGGACCGGTCTTCAGCGCCGGCAGCGACTTGCCGTCGAGCCAGGCGGCGAGTTCGCCTTCCTGCATCTGGAAATAGGCGGTGGTGAAGGTGTCGGAGGCGCGTTCGGAAAGCGAGCAGATCCCCTCGACCCGCACTTCCGGCCGGAATGCGAGAGCGCTGGCATTGGTCAGCTTCGGTGCGATGCCGGCGAGAACCGCCTGATAGGCACCGGCAAGCTCGACCAGATCGGCGCTCGGTCCCCGGAAATTCTCGATGACGGTGAAGCTTGGCAGATGCAGGTCGAGCGTCACGGTGCGATTGCAGGTGTAGGAGCCCGAGCCCGAGCGCGCGAAGATCGAAACGGTGAGCCGGGCGACGTCGACGGTCGGCCGCGTGGCCTGGACGGCGACCGCGAAGGTCGAGGCGTAGAGCCGGTTGACCACCTGCTCCAGTCGCCGGCCGCTCTCCGCGCCGCTGCCGAGGATCGGCACGAGTACCCGGGCGTTTTCCGCGGTGTTGACGTTGATGGCGAGACCCGAGGTGCGCAGCGCTTCCTGCAGCGCGCCATTGATGCGCGAGCGGACGTTCTCGCTGACATGCGGGTCACCGGCCGGCAGGCCGAGATAGGTCAGATCATAGGGACGTGGCGCGTCAGGGGCGATGCAGTTGGAGGTCAGGATGCCGGCGATCGCCGAGGTGACCTCCAGGCGCGCCTGATCGGCGATCGGCAGGCCGCGCGCGTAGCGTTCGCTTTCCTGCGCCTGTGCCACGGACAAATTGATCGCAAGACAAAAGACGAGGAAAGACGCAACTTGCCGTAGGATAGAACCGATGCTCGATACTCCACTCATCATCGTGTCATCCTCTATGACCAAGAGAGTTCTAGCATGAACTTAACGGCAGGGAACAGGTCCGGGGGCCTGGCGGCCGCTCCCGTGCTCTCGCGCGGGTCTGTCGTGGCGGGGATGCGGTCCGAACAGGCCACCGGCAGAGGGACCGACCGCACGCTGCGTCAAGGGAGATCGTGGCGAACGGATGGTTAAGGTCCGCACGCCACGATCAAGACCGGGTGAAGCCGGCTGTGCCGGTGCTCAGTTGGAAACCTTGCACACTTGGATCAGCCGTCCGCCGCCGAAATCGTCGAGATCCTGGAAGCCGGCGGCGACGAGGCGGCCGGTAACCTTCTGCGACGAATAGGGATAGGCCGGGACCGTGCAGGTCTCGTAAGCTGCGGCCCGGTAGCTCGCCTTCGGCTGAGGCGCGGCGTCGTCCATCATGGCGTCGCCCTTGGCGCTGGCGACGGGCGTATCGCCCGGGCGATCGAGATCGACACCCAGAAGCGAGACGACAACCCGGCGGTTTTCTGGGGCATAGGGGTCGTCTACGCCGGGCGCGGTCGCTTCGCCGATCGCCGCTTCCACGAAGCGGTCGGCCGGGATCTCGAACTTCTCGGTGAGATAGGTCTTCACCGTCTCGATCCGCTTCGTCGAAATCCGGACGTTCTGCTCGCGCGTGCCGGAGGCGTCGGTATAGGCCGAGAGTAGGATCTTCACATCGGTGTCCGTATAGGCACCGAGGATCTCGCCGATCTTATCGAGATCGGCGACGGCCGTCTCGCTGAGCAGCTCGCTGCCGGTCATGAACAGGATCGGCTGTCCGACATCGGTGCGCGCCTCGGGCTCGTCCATCGGCGCGGGCTGATAGGCCGAACGCTTCACGGGCTGCGAATACTCTTCGATCTCGACATATTCGACCGTGTCCGTGAACGGCGAAACCGTCTGGTAGCTGTAGACGAGGCGGCCGTCATAGTTCCGGTAGGGCCGCGCGACATAATCGAAATCATCGAGATCGTGGCCGGTGGAACCGGAATAGTGGCCGTAGCCCACATGGGTGGAATAGCTGCCATAGCCGCGATGATGCGACCTGTAACCGCCATAATAGCCGGTGTGGTGCGACTTGTAGCTCGCATGGCTGCCGTAGCCGCCATGGCTGGTGGACGAGCCGATGATCCGGTTGATCTGGGCAGCACTGGCGCGCGGGCCGTAATATCCGTCCGCTCCAGCGGTCGTCGGCAGCAGGCTTGCGCCGACCGCGAACATCGTGGACCAGAGGGCGGTAGTGGTCAGTTTCGAACGCATCTTTGTTCTCCTCACGTCGAATGCTCGCTGCATTCCGTGCCGTGAGTGGAAAGCTCAGATCGATTCAGCTTCGGGAGCAGTCTGTGGTCCGGATCCACAAAGGCGGCACACCACCCCTTTGGGATCGAAACGCGCTCGCCCCGGCCAGGGAGATCCGACCGGGGCGAGCGAAGGCTTGTGCGTGAACGTGCGGATCAGCGGTTCACGGCGACATTGTCGAAGCTGGCGTCCCGCGGCAGGCGCAGGGTGCGCAGGAAGGCGATCAGCGCATCCTGGTCGGCCGGCGACAGGGCCTGGAACGCGGCGACCGCGCCGTTCGCCTCGCTGACGAGGCCGGAACCGTCATCCGGGCAGGCGCTGTCGGCGTGCTTCAGGATCGCGTCGCGCAGGCTGAGCGCGCGTCCGTCATGCAGCCACGGCCCGGTATCCGCAACACCCCAGAGCGGGCGAGTCACATACTGGTCGCGCGGCACGAAGACGCCCTCGCGATCGGTCTGCTGGCGGATGACGTCGGCGAGGCACCGGCCCATGGCGTGACGCTTCAGGTCCGAAAACAGCGGCACCTCGATCGCACCGGTGGAATCGGACGGCAGCCGCGGCTGAGACGCCTGATAGACACGGTCCTCGGACGGCGTGTTCATGTTGAGGTTGAAGGCGAAGGCGGCGCCGTTCGGCAGGTTCCGCCCGGTCTCCTGGGTGCTTTCCCGGGTCACCGCCCGTTCGCGGGCCGAGGTCTGGCCACCGGCGAGGAACTCCCGTTCGACCGGCAGCGGCAGGCCGCGCGGAGCCGCCTGACCGAGGCCGACACCGTTTTCCGTGACCGTGAGGGCCGGACCGCCACGAGCGGATTCGCGCGAGGCGATGGCGGCGGCTTCCGGGGTACGCGGGTCGTGCACGGTGACCACCGGGTTGAGCACGGTCTTCGACACCTGGTGACAGGTGACGCAGGCATCGGCGGAATTCGCCAGACCGCTGCCTTCGAAAAGTTCGCGGCCGCGAGCGACCTGCGCCTGCTCCTGGTTGCCGGCCGGGGCCGCCTGCGAGGGCGGCCGGGCGCTGAGCGCGAAGGCGGCGAGCGCCGTCACCTCTCCGACCGAAACCTCGTTGGCAATCCCGTCGCCATCCGGATCGGCATCGTTCGGGGCGAGTTCCACCGGCACCATGCCGAAGTGGAAGTTCAGCGCGTCACGAACGAAATTGCGCATGTTCGAGGCGATTCCCTTCCACTGGAAGGGACGCACGACGAAATCCTCGCTGACGCCCTCGATGCCGTCGCATCGCTCGACCAGTCCGGGATTCTCGCCGCAGGGCTGGAGAAGCCCGGCCGGAGAGGGAGCGCTCGGATCGACGCGGACCTGATAGCGGCCGAAATTCGTGCCCTTGGAATTGAGACGGATCTCGTACCACTGGCCGCGTGCCGAGTCTGCCTGGCTGATCGCCGCGCGGCGCTGGGACAGGAGGTCGAAGGTCATCTCCTCGGCGAGTTTCTGGGTGTAGCCGGCGCCGAGAACATGGGGCGGATTGCGCAGGAAGACGGCGTACATGTTGCCGGGATCGGCGGCACCGCGCTCGCGGAAGGCGTCGAGTACCCATTGCGGCGCGGGATCTTCCAGAAGCGGATTGATGATCGCGGCCGAGGTGACGGCGCCGGCACCGGAGACCCGGTCCGGCCGCACCGTGCGACCCGGCGTCACGCCGCCTTCCAGATCCTCGAAACCCGAGACGTTGTGGCATTCGAGACAGGCCTGGGCGTCGAGGCCGTGGACGCGCATCCAGGGGATCTGCGCGAACGGTGCCATCGGGCCAAGACCGCTGCTGACCATCTGGCGGCGCTTCTTCTCGCGCGGGCCCGTCGGCCCTTCGCCATAGCCTTCGCGCGCAACGAAGGACTGGGTGAACAGGTGGCGTCCGATCTCGATCACATGGGCGAAGCCGACATTGCCGTTCGAGATCTCGTCCTGCGACAGGCGGATGCCTTCACCAAGCGAAGGCTCGTCACCGTTCGGCAGCCGCGTCGCGGCGGGGACGGTGTTGCCGGGCACCGGGGTCGGATTGCTGGCATAGGCCGGTGTGGCCGTGTCGGGCGCCGGCTGGGCGTCGGCTGCCGGCGCCGGGATCGGCTCCGGATTGGGAGGAGAGGGCGCGGCCGGGGCGGGCTGTGGATCGGGGTTGGCCGCCGGCGGCTGGGCCGCTGGCGGCTGGGTCTGCTGGGAGCCGCCGCCGAGAATGGCGTCGTTGATGGCGTCGCTCAACTGGGCGTGCAACGGCGTGGCCGCAGCGACGAGCACGGTCAGGGCCGTGCCGGCGAGAATGGCGTTGCGGATCATGTTCGAGGGCATCGGTTCAGGGCCTCCCCAATCGGGTGACGTTTTTCTCAGCGGACTCGTTGATGGCGTGCCGCCGCAACACTATGGCGGGAGGAAAGAGCGATGGAAATGATTTCAGCGCGATCGCAAGTCCTGACGTCTGCGTCTTCTTGATCTCGGCCGTCATGTCCATTTCTCTGAGGCGGCAGCCATTCGGTTCGCCTCTGCCGCAGTGGAAGGCCAAGAGCGTTTTTGGCGCTGCTGTCGTTCATGAGGGCTCGTGGCGCCCGAGAGACGACAGACCTGCAAGGCAATGGTACTGCGGGATCAGATTCTTACGCAACGGAAATTTCATGCGCTGTCGTCACGACGTCGTCAGGCCGGCATCGGGCCGTTAGGCATTCGACCAGTTTTTTCGTGTCATCCTGTCCGTCAGAAGCGGCGATCTGCTAAAGCAACGAAGAAGACGTCGGTCAAGGCAAATGCGGCCTGACGTTGTCTGCGAAGAGCGGTGTGACAAACCCATGACCCAATTGCCTCCCATTGTCCCGATCATCATGGCCGGCGGGGCGGGATCGCGGCTCTGGCCGGTCTCGCGCGACACGATGCCGAAGCAGTTCATCGAGCTGCTGGATGCCGGTCTGTCCGCCTTCCAGGCGACGGTCCGCCGAGTGGTCGGCGAGGGGTTCGGGAGGCCCATCGTCGTCACCAACAACGATTTCCGTTTCATCACCGCCGAACAGTTGGCGCGGATCGGGGTCGAGGCCGAGATCGTGCTCGAGCCGGAACGCCGCGACAGTGCGCCTGCGGTGGCGGTGGGAGCGGTGCTCGCCGAACGGCAACTGGCCGGCAGCCTCTGCCTGCTTCTCGCCTCGGATCACGTCATCACCGACGAGCCAGGCTTCCGGCGCGCCATCGAAAAGGCCGCTCGGGTCGCGGCCACCGGCCGGATCATGACCCTCGGCATCCGGCCCGACCATCCTTCGACCGCCTATGGCTACATCCACCCTTCCGACGACGACCTCGGCGAAGGCGCCCGTTCGATCGAGCGCTTCGTCGAAAAGCCCGACCGGGCGACGGCCGAGGGCTACATTGCCGAAGGATATGTCTGGAATTCCGGCAATTTCGCCTTTTCCACCGAGATCATGCTGGAGGAGCTGAAGACCCACGCTCCGAATGTCCTGTCGGCGGCCCGCGAGGCGGTGGAAAAGGCTACGCGCGATCTCGACTTCGTCCGCCTCGATGCTGCGGCCTTTGCGGCCTCGCCGACGATCTCGATCGACTATGCTGTGATGGAAAAGACCAAGGTGGGCGGCGTCGTCGCCGCCGATTTCGGCTGGTCGGACATCGGCTCCTGGGACTCACTCTATGCAGTGAAGCCCAAGGACGAGGACGGCAACCGGCTGGAAGGTGACGTCGTCGCGCTCGACACGAAGAACAGCTTCGTGCGCTCGGAAGAAGCGCTGACAACTGTCGTCGGCCTCGACGACGTGGTGGTCGTGACCACCCATGACGCGGTGCTGGTCTCCTCGATGAAGGCGGCGCCGAAAGTGAAGACTCTGGTCGCCGAACTCAAGAAGTCCGGCCGCCGGGAGGCCGGCGAGCATCTGCGCATGCACCGGCCCTGGGGCTGGTATCAGCGCATCGATATCGGCGACCGGTTCCAGGTGAAGCATATCTGCGTCAAACCCGGCGGTCGCCTGTCCCTGCAGCGCCACCATCACCGCGCCGAGCACTGGGTGGTCGTTCACGGGACGGCCGAGGTGACGATCGACGGCGAAGTGAAGTTCTATCACGAGAACGAAGCCGCCTATCTGCCCATCGGCTGTGTCCACCGCCTGCACAATCCCGGCAAGATCGACCTGAAGCTCATCGAGGTGCAGGTCGGCAGCTACACTGGCGAGGACGACATCGTGCGGATCGAGGATATCTACGCGCGGGGGTAATGAGGGGGCTGCGGAAGGACCAAGGAATTGCCGACACCACCTCTTGAAAATCAAGAAGCACGCCTCGATGCTTCGTCATCCTCGGGCTTGTCCCGAGGATCTACTGCCGACGAAGGGCCAAAATCGTCACCGAATGCCCTTCCGCTCAAGAAGAGCCCTACGAACTCCTTTCGGTAGATCCTCGGGACAAGCCCGAGGATGACGGCCTATAGGGGGGCTAGCAACCTGAAGATAATGTGTTTCTGGGGGTTGCCGCGTCTCGCTATCGCCTACCCGTGAAGCGTTTCATCGAAAATGTGTGAATGTTGTAGGGATGGGCTCGAGAATGACGAAGCTTCATTCTTCGCGGCCATTTCCCACGGCGTGTGTCTCATGGCGAAAAAGGAACCACCCATGTCGAGCCTGAAATTCGGGACCAGCGGCCTGCGCGGCCTCGTCACCGATCTCCTCGGGTGGCCATGCTACGCGTACAGTCTGGCCTTTCTGCGCTATCTCGACGCCAACAATCTTGCCACCGCCTCGCGGCAGGTTCTGGTCGGACGGGACCTCAGGTCGAGCAGCCCGCGGATCGCCGGGCTCGTTCTCGCAGCCGCCGAAGCGGCGGGTTTCGAACCCATCGACTGCGGAGCCGTGCCGACGCCGGCCCTCGCCCATGCCGCTATGGCGTGGCACGCGGCGGCGATCATGGTGACCGGAAGCCATATCCCCGACGATCGCAACGGTTTGAAGTTCTATTCGCCAACTGGCGAGATCGGCAAGGCGGACGAAGCCGGCATTCTGGAAGCCTTCGGCGCGCTTCGCGAAGATGATCTTCTCGAATTCGAGGCGCTGGCCGAGTGGGAACACCGCGCCGAGGCCCTTGATGCGCAGACGCCCTTCGTGGCGCGCTATGAGCGATTCTTCGGTCCAGACGCACTGTCGGGTCTGACAATCGGCGTCTATCAACATTCCTCCGTCGCCCGCGATCTTCTCGTCCGCGTGATCGAAGGGCTCGGTGCCGAGACCATCGCCTATGGCCGGGCAGATGCCTTCATTCCGGTCGACACCGAAGCCCATCGCCCGGAGGATCTGAAGCTTCTGAAAGGCTGGGCGGAGGAGGGGCGCTGTGACGCCTTCGTCTCGACCGATGGCGACGCCGATCGCCCGCTTGTCGCGGACGCCTCCGGGACGGTTCTGCGGGGCGACGTGATCGGACTTCTCACCGCCCATCACCTGAAGCTTCGCACCATCATTACCCCAGTCACGTCGAGCTCGGCCATCGAGCGTTCGGGAATTGCCGCCAAGGTCGTCCGCACGAAGGTCGGCAGCCCCTTCGTCATCGCGGGAATGGAAAAGGCCGCCAGGGCGGGCGAGCCCGGCATCGTCGGCTTCGAGGCGAATGGCGGCCTGCTGCTCGGTTCTGCGGTCGAACTGCAGGGGCGCCGGCTCGAAGCGCTGCCCACCCGCGACAGCGTCCTGCCGATCCTTTCGGTCCTGTGCGAAGTCGCAGCCAGCCGCACTCCGCTCGCAAAGCTCGTCGATGGTCTCGATGCCGGTTTTACCGCCGCGCACCGGCTCAAAGAGGTCCCGGCCGAGAAGAGCGCGCCCTTCCTGCGGCGTCTTGCCGATGACGAAACCTGGCGCGAAGGCTTCTTCGAGCCGGTCGGGGCTGTCGCCGAAAACAACCGCCTCGACGGTGTCCGGGTGATGCTCGTCTCCGGAGAGTCGGTCCATTACCGGGCCTCCGGAAACGCACCGGAACTCAGATGCTATGTGGAGGCGGCGAGCGCAGAAGCAGCCGAGCGGCTTCTCGCCTGGGGCCTCGAAGCAGCCGAGAAAGCCCTGTCGGTGCAAACCGCGTCGTAGAGATGAAGACCGCCGGCGGAACTGCGATCAGCGTCCGCGCCAGGCGTCCTTCACATGCACCGGCCAGCGCTTCGGAAGGACGGCGACGATGTCGAAGCGCAGCGACAGCTTGTGATAATCCGGCTGGCGTGTGAGCCAGAGATCGGCGGCGGCCTCGATCCGGCGCTGGGCCATCGGGCCGACGGCATCCATCGCCGCTGTCAGCGTCGGCCGGGCCTTCACCTCGACGACCGCGACGAGGTTGCCGCGCCGGGCGATGATGTCGACCTCGCCCGCCCTGGTTCGGAATTGCCGCGCGAGGATTCGGTAGCCCTTCAGCCGCAGCGCCCAGGCGGCAAGCCACTCGCCGCGATGGCCGCGGCCAAGATGGCGACGCTTTGCTGCCTTCGCATCCGGCTGGCCGCGCGGCTGCCGGCTCATTTTCCTTTGATCTCAAGGGCGCGCTGATAGAGATCACGGCGGGGAAGGCCGGTGAGCTTCGCCGCCTCCTGAGCGGCCTTGGCCGGTTTCATCTCCTCCAGCAGGCCGGCGAGGATCTGGTCGGCATCGGCCTCGCCCGCCTTTGCGGCTTCCGGCGGCGGCGCGATGCACACGACGATCTCGCCGCGCACGTCGCCCATGTCCGAAAACTGCCGCGCGAGTTCGGGCAGGGGGCCACGATAGACCGTCTCGTGCATCTTGGTGAGTTCGCGGCAGACGGCGGCGTCTCGCTCGGGATAGGCGTCCGCCATCGCCGCAAGGCTTGCCGCGATCCGGTACGGCGCTTCGAAGAAGATCAGCGTTCCGGGGATCCGGGCCAGGGCCTCCAGCCGTTCGGCCCGGGCCTTTTCCTTCTGCGGCAGAAATCCGGCGAAGAAGAACGCGTCCGTCGGCAGGCCACTCGCCAGAAGCGCCGTGGTCACCGCCGAGGCGCCGGGGATCGGCACCACCCTGACGTCGGCCTCATGGGCGCTCTGCACCAGCCGGTAGCCCGGATCGGAGACGAGCGGCGTGCCCGCGTCGGAGACCAGCGCCACGGATTCGCCCGCTTCTATCGCGGCGATCAGAGCAGGCCCTGCCTCGGCGGCGTTGTGCTCGTGATAGGGCGTCATCCGCCGCTCGATCCCGAAGCGCTGGAGGAGCTTTCCGGTGACGCGGGTGTCCTCGCAGGCGAGCCGGTCGGCTCCGGCGATGATCTCGAGCGCCCGAAGCGTGATGTCGCCGAGGTTTCCGATCGGTGTCGCAACGAGATAAAGCGCCGCCTCCGGGCGCGAGGCCGGGCGCGTCTGGCCGAAGAGCGTGAAACGGGGGTGGGGATCGTTCATCGTCTCGCTGTACCGGCTCCGGCCCGCTCCTGACAATCGCGTTCATGCGCGCCTTAAAACGCCGTTGGAAGCCTGTGTCGGCCTGTGACACGCGACACAGCGACCGGGCGACCGTCTCGGTAGGGTCCTTCTCATCGGGCGAGGCAAGAGGCCTCACCCGCCAAACCAAGGAGAAGAGACCATGTTCAAGAAGACCCTGATCGGCCTTGCCACCCTCGCCGTCGTCGCGACCGCCACGGCCTCGACCGCGAATGCCGGCTACAAGTCGCACGGCTTTCACAAGTCGCACGGCTTCCACAAGTTCGTCGGCTACAAGAAGCACTGTAACTGGATCAAGAAGAAGATCTTCATCGGCTACGACTACTACGGCAAGCCGATCTTCAAGTGGAAGCGCTTCAAGGTCTGCCACTGAGCATCGCCCCGACTCGGAAGCAGATCGAGAGCCCTCGGCGTCACGGACGTCGGGGGTTTTTCGTTTGCGCGCCGCGTTGTGGTCGGTTCGCGCGACACCGCGTCTGCTTTGGGCTGTGACGGCCGTCACAGCGAGCGCTCAGGCTTTTCCAATATCTCTTCGTCATCATCGAAAACGAACGGCGGCGGAAGATCGGCCGCCGTCGCGCGCAACAGGACGATACCCCATGAGTCGCACCATCCGACAGACTGCCCTTTTCGTCATCCTGCCGCTGCTTCTCGCAATGGCGGCGCTCTTTGCCTTCGCCTTTGCCGTCACCTTCGACGATGTGACGCTTGGCATGATGATCGGCGGCACCGCAGCTGCGCTGGTCGTGACACCGCTGCCCTGACCTTCGGCAGGGGTGATTTTCGCGCAGAAAATCCGATTGATCATTCCCCGGCGGGTTCGGACAGTCTGGCAAAGGCCCGTGACAAGAGCGCACGACCGCCCCGTTCGACGAGCGGAGCATGGGCCATGACGATTTTGTCCGTCGGCCAGGCGAGGATGCGGGAAAGCGCCGTGCGCCCGGCGGGACGGCCCAGAAAGGCCAGACGGAACTTGGCCGGCATGCACGGTTCTGACGCGATCATGCCGTCCATCCAGGCTACCGCGGCACGCCATCCCGAGAACCAGTTCGACGGAAATTGCTGCAGGAGATCGGTAATCAGGACCGTCCGGCTGCGCCGATGGAAGAAGACGACCTCGGTGGTGATGCGGTTCGCCACCACGACCTGCTCGATCTCATCGCTCCATCCTTCATCCGCGACGTCCCCGAGGTCAGTGGCGAAGGCGATGTCGGGACGCTTCTGGCGCAAGCCGGGCGCTGCATGAGCCCGCGCCTGCGGATAGACGGCCAGCCAGTCGGCCAGAAAGACGTGGTGCAATCCATTCGGAGCAATCAGATGCCGCACCGGTCCGATCGCATCGACCTCCGCCTGGAGGGCATGCGAGATTCGGACCGGTGACCAGACGAAGAGATCGCCACTCTCAAGCCGCACCAGGACCATGCGCGTCGGATAATGAAACCCTGCGGCCGCTTCGACGACCGGGCCGTCTGCGATCCAGAGATCCGGACCGAACGGAATGAGCGTCATGGCGGACTCCCCGGGTTCGATGGCACAGGTCCGAATTCATAGGGGTCCGCCGTCGAGTTCGGAAGCGGAGGGCTGTGCGCGGCCCTCGAGACGGACGCCGCCCCGCTCAATCCGCTTTCCGCCGACGGCCATAGAGCTCCAGGCGGTGGGACACGATCTCATAGCCGAGTTCCTCGGCGATCATTTCCTGCAACCGCTCGATCCGGTCGGACCGGAACTCGACCACCTCGCCGGTCTCGATGTCGATGAGATGATCGTGGTGTCGGCCTCCGGCCTGCTCGAACCGGGCTGGCCCGCCTTCGAAGGTGTGACGCTGGATCGCGCCCTTTTCCTCCAGAACCTTCATGGTCCGATAGACCGTGGAAAGCGAGATCGACGGGTCGATCCGCGAAGCGCGGCGATAAAGCGCCAGGGCGTCGGGGTGATCGTCGTCCTCGGCCAGAATGGCGAGGATCGTCCGGCGCTGGCGGGTGATGCGCAGACCCGCCGCCCGCAACACGGTCTCGTAGTCCATGGCCGTTCCGCTGTTTCCGTCACCCATGATCTTCGACGTTGATCGTCAGACCGCGCCCGCTCGTCTGCCGGCCCCATTCTCGGACAAGGACCCGACCATGGGTCGTCGCGCCGGAAGGCACCAGATCCTGCAAATCATCCAGAGCGCTTCTTTGCAAATGATTTGCAATGCAAAAGGAAGGCCGCATCCTTTGCAGGGCCCGTGAGTTCAGCCTTGACGCGACCCACAGAACGGCCAGGCAGGGACAAAAGACAATTACGGCAAAACGGACCGAAGAACCGCAATCGGAGGGCGGCCCCCTGGGGGGAAGCGGGCATGTCGCCTCTCTCGACGAATCCCATCGCTCGGTGGCGGTCGGTTCCGGCGGAGTCTTTCGGCGCTTCCTTGCCTTTGTCGGCCCCGGCTTTCTCGTGGCGGTCGGCTACATGGATCCCGGCAACTGGGCGACCTCGATCGCCGGCGGCTCGCAATTCGGCTACACGCTTCTCGCCGCGGTGCTTCTATCCTCGTTGATGGCGATTCTCCTGCAGGCGCTCTGTGCGCGCTTCGCCATCGCCACCGGTCTCGACCTTGCCCAGGCCTGCCGGGAGTATTTCCCTCGCTGGGTCTCGCTGCCCCTCTGGGTGCTGGCCGAACTTGCCATCATCGCCACCGATCTTGCCGAGGTGATCGGAACCGCGATTGGCCTGCAGCTTCTGTTCGGCCTGCCGCTGGTCTGGGGCGTGGTCGTCACCGCGCTCGACGTCTTCCTGATTCTCTATCTCCAGAATCGCGGTTTCCGCTATATCGAGGCCTTCGTGGCGACGATGATCCTGATCATCGCCGTCTGTTTCGTCGGCGAGCTGATCCTCGCCCAGCCCGCGATCGCCGAGATCGCCGCAGGCCTGTTCCCCTCGCCCGAGATCGTGACGAACGGGGCGATGCTTTACATCGCGCTCGGTATCCTCGGCGCGACGGTGATGCCTCACAATCTCTATCTTCATACGGGCGTTCTCCACACGCGCGCCTATGACCAGGAAAAGGGCGGGCGTCGTGCAGCGATCCGATTCGCCACGATCGATTCCTCTGTGGCGCTCGCTTTTGCCTTTCTCGTGAATGCGGCGATCCTGATTCTGGCCGCGGCCGCCTTCCAGGGATCGGGCGCCGGAAAGGTCGAGGATCTCACCGATGCGCATGCGCTTCTCGAGCCGCTGCTGGGCTCGGCGCTTGCCCCGATTCTCTTTGCGGTCGCGCTTCTGGCCTCGGGCCTTTCCTCGACCGTGACCGCCACCATGGCGGGGCAGATCGTCATGCAGGGCTTCCTGCGGATGCGGCTGCCGGTCGTTCTCCGGCGACTGATCACGCGCGGACTGGCGATCGTGCCCGCCGCCTTTGCCATCATTTCCTATGGCGAGACGGGCGCGGCCGAACTTCTCGTCCTTTCCCAGGTCGTCCTGTCGCTGCAGCTGCCCTTTGCGGTGATTCCACTCGTGCTGTTCTCCAGCCAGAGCGAGAAGATGGGCAAGTTGCGCCCCTCCAGATGGCTCCTTGCGCTCGCGGCGATCATCGCGGTGCTGATCGTCGTTCTCAATACGAAGCTCGTTTGGGACTTTCTCGCCGGCAATGGGGGAATCTGATTTGCGAGGCCGAAAAAATCGCGTGCCGATTCGTTCGATTCGATACCCCCATGACGCACTGATGACGCCCCGGAACGCTGAAAATGCTGCGTTTTCCGGCGATTTTTGCGGGTTTTGAAGGCTTCGAATTTTTCTCGAAAAAAGTCGTTGACTTCGAAAAGGGCCAGGGCCTATAAGCCACCCATCGACGGCGACGGCGCCGCCGGCGAGCCCTCCGGTTCGCTCTAAAGGTTGCCGAAAACGCCGATCAAACGATCTTTCGGACTTCGGTCGGAATGACAAAGGGATGATGAAGGCGGCTTGCCCGCATCACCCGACGACAACATGTTTGT
>NZ_JAKQZG010000019.1 GCF_024359545.1 Jiella marina | reverse complement strand
GAAATCGTTCGCATCCAGGTCGCCAATGTCGACATTGCTCAGCGTCAGCGTGTTCGTTCCATCGGTAATGACCGCATTCGCTCCGACCTGGGTAAGGTGATTGGCGGAAAGATCGGCGAAATCGGTGATCGCCGTGACAGCCGACAGATCGATCCTCTCGGAGTTCCCCAGCGCGTCGAAGTCGGTGATCGTATCCCGGCCGAAGCCATTGGCGAAGACGAAGGTGTCGCCGTCGAGACCTCCGGTGAGCCTGTCGTTGCCCGAGCCGCCCTCGAGCATGTCGCTCCCGGCGTCTCCCAGGAGCGTGTCATTGCCGTTGCCGCCGAAGAGGCGATCGTTACCGCCGAAGCCGCGGAGATAGTCGAAGCCGTTCTCGCCGCGCAGGATGTTGGCGAGACCGTTGCCAAGCAGCGTGTCGAAATAGGCCGATCCCACCAGCGCTTCGATGCCGGTGATCGTGTCGCCCTCCGCATCGCCGCCGATCGTGTTGCCATTGCGCAGGTCGACCGCGACCGCCGAACCGGAGCTCTCGTAGTTCGCCTGGTCGTAGCCGTCGCCACCGTGGATCTGGTCGGCACCGGCGCCGCCATTCAGGATGTCGTTGCCATCGCCGCCCAGGAGCTGGTCGTTGTTCGCTCCACCATATAGCATATCGCTTCCGGCCTCACCGAGCAGTCGGTCGCTGCCGGCATCGCCGATGAGCGTATCGTTGCCGTTGCCCCCGAAGAGCTGATCGTTGCCGGCGAATCCGCGCAGATAGTCGAAACCGTTTTCGCCGCGCAGGATGTTTGCGACGTTGTTGCCGAGGAGCGTGTCGAAATAGGCCGAACCGACCAGGGACTCGATGCCGGACAGCGTGTCGCCGGCCGCATCGCCGCCGATCGTGTTGCCGTTGCGCAGATCGACCGCCACGGCCGAACTGGAGTTGGCGTAGTTCGCCTGGTCGTAGCCATTGCCGCCGATCAGCTGGTCGGCGCCGGCGCCGCCCTGAAGAATGTCGTTGCCCTCGCCGCCGTCGAGAATGTCAGCGCCGACATCGCCGAAGATCTGGTCATTGCCGTCACCGCCGAACAGCCGGTCATTGCCGCTAAAGCCGCGCAGGACGTCGGCTCCGCCTTCGCCGCGCAGGATATTGGCGACGTCATTGCCGAAAAGCGTATCGACATAGGCGGACCCGACCACGGCCTCGATATTGGCCAGCGAGTCGCCCGTGGCATGCCCGCCGGACGCGGAACCATTGCCCAGATTGATGGTGACGCCGCCGTTCGAGCCCTCGTAGTTCGCCTGGTCGAAGCCGTCTCCACCATCCATCTGATCGGCGCCGGAGCCGCCGATCAGGATGTCATTGCCGCCATTGCCGTTGAGGATGTCATTTCCGGCGAGACCGAGGATCCGGTCGTCGTCGATCGTGCCCTGGAGCGTGTCGTCGCCGGCGCCGAAGCCAAAGGCGGAAATTCCGTCCTCGTTGAAGCTGGATGTGATGACGAAGGTGCCATCGCCCACGGTCGCAAATGCGTTGGAGAGGGTCTCGTCCAGTGCCACGCCAGACGTGTCGAAGGTGGTCGAAATGTGGGACAGAGAACCGTCTGCCGCGACGCTGAAAATCGACAAGGCCTCATCGTACCGTCCGGACGCCGCGAGAAGGACCTGGCCATCCACTTCGAGAATGGAGAGACTGGAGACTCCGTCGAGGCCGAGCGCGGACGTGTCATTGATGTTGAAGACGTTGATCAATTGGCCGGATGCCGTCACCTGGAAGACACTGATCCCGTCGTCTTGACGTCCGCCGACAAAGAGGTAGGCCTGACCGCCGATTTCGTGGGCCGCGACGCTGAGAGGAGCATAGAGTTCGAGCGTCCCATTGTCGAAAGCACTGTCGGTGAAGGTCAGATTTCCGCTGGCGTCGAGGATGAAGGCGGAAACGCCATCCTCTTCAAATGCTGCCACGAACACGAACGTCGTGCCGTTGGAGGTGACGGTGGCGACTCCGTTGGCTCCGTTGAGGGCATAGGCGGCGTTCTCGGCGTTGTCGACATTCGCGGTGTTGGTCAGAGTCCCATCGGCGTTGATGCGAAAGACGCTGACGCCGTCATCGACACTGCCGGACGCGATGAGGAAGCTGGTTCCTCCGACCTCGATGATACTGGTTCGACCTTCGGTGCCGTTCAGTTCAAGAGTATCGTCATCAAACACCGCATCGACATACGAGAGAGAGCCATTGTCGGCGACGCTGTAGACCGTGATACCGGCGTCACCATAGGCATTGACGTAGACGAACGTCCCGCTTGGCAGCGCGACAGAGGAGATGTTTGAGGCATTGAGAAGGGCCGTGGCGTTTCCATCCCCCAAGGTCTGGACGAAGTCGAACTGCCCGTCTGCCGTGAGTTCGAAGACCGAAACTCCGCTGTCATACCAGCCGGCCACATAAACGTAGGTACGTCCGGCGATCGAAAGCGAATGGAGCCCGAACGCGCCGTTCATGGCGAACGAGCCCTCGCTGTCAAACACGGTATCGGTCAAGCTCAAGCCGCCAAATATCGTCGCCATTCCGAAGCTCCCGACGCGTAAAAAGGATAATAATGACGTAAGAGTTGCACAATCGGAAGGCGATTAAAAGCACTCAATCGGGCTCAAGGTGCAATTGCCCAGAACTCCATTCGGATCCCTTCCTTAGGCGGGGACAAGCGTAGATGCCTGTTCATGTCCAGGATCCATCCGTGAATGACGTCGCCAACCTACCGCCGTCGCCGCGTCGGGGCGTGGAAATCCGCAGGCTTGCCGGCAATCCAGCGCAGGAACGAACGCAGTTCCGGTCGCTTGGCGAGGTGTTCGCCCGAAGCGGCGATCCGGGCGAGTTCGACGTTGGAGAAGGTTGCGTGGATCGTGCGATGGCAGATCGGATGGACCGGCACGACCTCTCGCCCACCTCGGCTCTTCGGCAGGGGATGATGCCATTCGACGCGCCTTCCCAAAGGCCGGGCGCAGAGCCAGCATGAGCGGGGCTCGACCGGCGGGGGATTGCTCGGGATTTCTGGGCGGCGTCGGGCCATGGGCCAGTCAGATAGGAATGGCGCCCGAAGTCTTCGAGGCGGGCTGCGGGCACAAGCCGACCAAGCGAGCCCGCAGTGGAAATCCCGAGCAGGGGGCTGCGGAGCGCATCCGGCTCGGTGCAGTGCCCCGCCGCGCAGAGACGGAGCACGCCGGCCCAAGCCCGCTGTCGGCAGCCCTTCGACGCCAGTCCGACGGGCCGGATTTCGCTCAGTCTGCGAGAACGCGCTTTTCGGCGACCGAGCTGTCTTCCTTCAGGCGATAGATGATCGGCACGCCGGTGGCGATCTCCTCGGCGACGATCTGGTCCGGCGTCAACCCGTCGAGCGCCATGACGAGCGCCCGCAGCGAATTGCCGTGGGCGGCGACCAGCACCGTGCCGCCGGCCATCACCCGCGGCAGGATGGTGTGGATGTAATAGGGCCAGACGCGGGCGCCGGTGTCCTTCAGGCTCTCGCCCCCCGGGGGCGGCGTGTCGTAGGAGCGGCGCCAGACATGCACCTGCTCCTCGCCCCATTTCTCGCGGGCGTCATCCTTGTTGAGCCCTGAAAGGTCGCCATAGTCACGCTCGTTGAGCGCGACGTTCCGGGTTGTCTCGAGACCGGTCTGGCCGAGTTCCTCCAGCATCAAGGAGAGCGTCCGCTGGGCGCGGCCCAGTTCGCTGGTGAAGGCCGTATCGAAGGTAAAGCCTTCGCCCTTCAGCTTGCGACCGGCCGACTTCGCTTCCTCGACACCCTTTTCCGTCAGGTCCGGGTCCTTCCAGCCGGTGAAGAGGTTCTTCAGGTTCCACTCGCTTTGGCCGTGGCGGACGAGGACGAGGATGCGGGACATCGAGGGTGCCTTTCGACGGGTCTCAAGAGAGGATCGGGAGTCGTTCTATATCGCGTCCGGCGAGCGAAGCGCAGCCCTTCCCGTCAGAGACCGAGAACGTTGCGCATGGAATAGAGCCCGGCGGGCTTGTCGGCGGCCCACATTGCGGCGCGGACGGCGCCGCGCGCGAAGATCGCCCGATCGCCCGCCATGTGCTTGAGTTCGATCCGCTCGCCTTCGCCGGCCAGAATCACCGAATGCTCGCCGACCACCGAGCCGCCGCGCAGCGTGGCGAAGCCGATCGTGCCGGTTTCGCGCGGGCCGGTGATGCCGTCGCGGGTTCGCACCGCCTGTTCCTGCAGGGAGACGTTCCGCCCCTTGGCGGCGGCCTCGCCCAGAAGCAGGGCCGTGCCGGAGGGCGCATCCACCTTGTGCTTGTGGTGCATCTCCAGAACCTCGATGTCGAAGGCCTGCGGATCGAGGGCGCGCGCCGCCTTTTCGACCAGCACGGCCAGCAGATTGACGCCGAGGCTCATATTGCCGGATTTGACGATCCGCGCGCCGTTTTCGGCGGCTTCCGCGATGCCGGCCTCTTCCTCCGCCGAAAAACCGGTGGTGCCGATGACGTGGACGAGACCGTTCCTGGCCGCCTGTTCGGCGAAGGCCAGGGAGACCGCCGGGGTCGTGAAGTCGACGATGCCATCGGCTCCATCGAGTGCTGCCGAGCGGTCGCTCGTCACCGCGATGCCGTTTTCGCCGATGCCGGCGAGTGTGCCCGCGTCGTTGCCGAGCGCAGCCGACCCTTCGCGTTCGATCGCGGCGTGAAGCGAGACGCCCTCGGCCTCTGAAATGATCGAGACGAGCGTTCGCCCCATCCGACCGGCGGCTCCGAGAACGACAAGCTTCATGACGGTTCTCCCTGTCCTGGGCGGTGCCTTTTCGGACTCACCGCCTAGCCGTTGCGAGATCGACCGGGCGGCGGTCATCACGGGTCTGCAATCCGTAAAAGCGCGCGTAGAGACCGTCGGCGCGGTCCAGAAGCTCGCGGTGGGTGCCGCGCTCGGCGATCTGGCCATCCTCGACAACAAGGATCTGGTCCGCGCCGGTAATGGTGGAAAGCCGATGGGCGACGACCAGCACCGTGCGGTTCTGCATGGCCGCGTCGAGCGCCGCCTGCACCAGTGTCTCGGATCGCGTGTCGAGGGCGGATGTCGCTTCATCCAGAAGCAGAATCGGAGCGTCGCGCACCAGCGCTCGGGCGATCGACAGCCGCTGGCGCTGGCCACCGGACAGGGTCATGCCGTTCTCGCCGACCGGCGTGTCGTAACCCTGTGGCGCGGCGAGGATGAATTCCTCGGCCTGTGCCTGGCGCGCGGCCTCTTCGATCTCGGCGTCGGTGGCGTCGGGGCGCCCGAGCCGGATGTTCTCACGGATCGTGCCCTCGAACAGATAGGGGGTCTGCGGCACATAAGCGATCTTGGAGCGCAGCGAGCGCTTGGTGACCTGCCGGATGTCCTCGCCATCGACGGTGATCGCCCCCTCGGACACGTCGTAGAAGCGTTGCAGAAGCGCGATGATCGTCGACTTGCCGCCGCCCGAAGCGCCGATCAGTGCCGTGGTCTTGCCGGCAGGCGCGACGAAGGAGAGGCCGCGCAGAACAGGCTCACCCGGATAATAGCCAAAGGAGACGTCGTCGAAGACGATCTCGCCTTTCTCGATCGTGAGGTTCCGGGCATCCGGCGCATCGGGCTGCCGCGGCTCCATGTCGAGGATCTCGTAGATCATCGAGGCGTTCACGAGGGCACGCTCGAGCTGAACCTGCAGCTTGGCGAGACGGCGCGCCGGATCATAGGCAAGCAGCAGAGCCGTGATGAAGGCGAACATCGAGCCCGGCGAATAGCCGTAGACCACGGCCCGGTAGCCGGAATAGGCGATGACGCCTGCAATCGCGAGGCCCGCGACTATTTCGGTCACCGGGGTCGTGCGTTGGGTGATGCCGGCGATCCGATTCGAGCGCTGCTCGGCCTTGAGGATCAGCCTTTCGACGCGATCGCGCAGCGGCTCTTCCATGGTGAAGGCCTTGACCACGGTGATGCCCTGGGCCGCCTCCTGCATCGAGGCCAGCACTCTGGCATTGATGTCGATGGCCTCTCGGGTGGCGACGCGCAGTTTCCGCGCCAGCCCTCCGATCATCAGGGCGATCGGCGGACCGGCCAGAAGCGCGATGCCCGACAGGATCGGATCCTGATAGATCATGACGAAGACCAGGAAGACCAGGGTGAGGACGTCGCGGGCGAGCGAGGTGATCGTGAGATTCAGCGTGTCCCGGATGCCCGAGACGTTCTGGTTGATCCGGGCTGCGAGATGGGCGGAGCGGTTCTCGGCGAAGAAATCGACCGACAGCTCGGTGATGTGGGCAAACAGCCGTCTCTGATAACGCGCGACGATGTTGTTGCCGATGCGCGCCAGAATCACGCCCTGGCCATAGGTGGCCAGCCCGCGGATCGAGAAGGTGATGAAGACGATGATCGGCAGCGAGACGATCGCCGCCCGGTTCTGCTGGACGAAGATCTTGTCGATGACGTCGCGCATGATCCAGGCGAGAAACGCCGTCGCGCCGGCGACCGCGACCAGACAGAGGATCGCCATGGCGTATTGCCGGATGAAGACGCGGCCGTTCTCGCGCGCGATGCGGCCGAGCAGTTCGACCACCAAGCCGCGACGTTGGGGCGCCCTCAGAGAGATTTTCTTCTTTTTCGTCACGCGTTCGGCCGGTTGCCTGCCCGTCTTCGCAAAGACCCATGAAGGGCGTGTGCCCTGGATCGGGGCAAGGCTTATGCCCTTTCACCTCTTCTCCGCAACAGGCCGCGATGTCGAGTCTGCGAAGGTGTTGCCGACGGGCAAGCCTTGTCGGGCGGCGCGAATGCAACTTGCGTGACCGCTTTCTGAAATCATTCCAAACAACGAGCCAATATCTTTCATGTTGAGAGCAAGAATATTTTCTTGTTCGTCTTGGAATCGGACGCCATCCCCTGCAAAAGGACATGTGTGGTGTCGCCTCCGCCGAAGCGTGGCGGATCGCGAGACGATCGGAAAATGGAAAAGGTATCGAGCATGTATATCGCGATGAATCGCTTCAAGGTTCTGCCGGGTGCGGAGGAAGAGTTCGAAGCGCTCTGGCTGAACCGCGAATCGCAGCTCAAGGAGGTGCCGGGCTTCGTGGAGTTCCACATGCTGCGCGGGCCGGAAGGTGAGGATCACCGGCTTTACTCTTCCCACACGGTCTGGGAAAACGAGGATGCCTTCGTGGCCTGGACCAAGTCGGACGCCTTCCGTATGGCTCACGGCAAGGCGGGCGGCACGCGGCCGCTTTATGCGGGTCATCCGAACTTCGAAGGATTCGAGGTGATCCAGACGATCGGCAAGGGCGCGTAAGCGCCCTCAATCCTTCCAGGGGAGAACATGGTGCAGTCTGAGGTGGATTTCGCCGCCGCAATCCGGACGATTCCGGACTATCCGTCGCCTGGCATCATGTTTCGCGACATCACGACGCTTCTCGCCGAACCGCAGGTCTTCCGGGCGGCGGTGGATGCGCTGGTCGAGCCCTACAAGGATTCGGGCGTCGCCCTCGTCGCGGGCATCGAGGCGCGTGGCTTCATCCTGGGCGGGGCCTTGTCGCATCAGCTTTCGGCCGGATTCGTGCCGATCCGCAAGAAGGGCAAGCTGCCCCATGAGACGATCCGTGTCGCCTACAGCCTGGAATACGGCGTGGACGAGATGGAGATGCATCGCGACGCGGTGAAGCCCGGTACGCGTGTGCTCCTGACCGATGATCTGATCGCTACCGGCGGAACCGCCGAGGCGGCGGTCAAGCTCCTGCGGGAACTCGGAGCCGAGATCATCGGCGCCTGTTTCGTGATCGATCTGCCGGAACTCGGCGGCCGCCGCCGGCTGGAAGCGATGGGGGTCAGCGTTCAGACCCTCGTCGCCTTCGAGGGGCATTGACCGCGTCGCGCGAGAGCGACTCGACCTCATTAGGAAACAAGGGGCGCGGATCCGAAATCCGCGCCCCTTGTCGTTTCGGGAAAAGAAGTGGTCCTTTGGCTCAGCAGCCCGAGGCCGAGAGATAGGCCATGCGGTTTTCGACCCGGTCGAGGCTGACAGAGCACCCGTCGCCGAGATCGGCGGACTCACCGCTCGCCACCTGCTGCCGGCCACTTCCGACGATGTAGAGCGTGGCGCCGCTGTCGGTGACGGAGGAGACGAAGACCTTGTGATCGCCGAAGGTCTGGGTCTGGCCGGTCTCAAGCCCTTCGCCCGACGAGGAGGCCGAGGCAGTCTCGCTCGTCTGGCCTTCGCCATTCGAGCCGGAGGACGCGGAATCGTTGTTGTCCGACGCTTCGGAAGAGGCGGCGTCATCCGATGACCCGGCGTCGCTCGCCGCATCCTGCTGGCTGCTTTCCGTTGCCTCGCCCGAAGAGGCGCCGGCATTGTCGCCGCCACTCGTGGCCGCTTCGCCTTCACCGCCGCAGCCGCTCGTCGACAGGCTGGCCCTGCGGCCCTCCACGCTTTCGACCGTCACGGTGCAGCCGTCACCGAGATCGATGCTCGATCCGACCTCGAGCGTCTGCCGGTCGCTCGGGCCGACGACGAACAGCGTGGCGTTGTTGTCGCCGATGCCGGAGAGAAAGACCCGCTTGTTGCCAAAGGTCGCCGTCTGGCCGGTCTCAAAACTGTCGCCACTGGCCGAGCCGCTCGATGCGGCCTGTTCGCTTCCGCTTGCGGCCTCATCGGATCCTTCGCCAGACGACTGGTCCGCGGCAGCAGTTTCGCCCTCTTCAGACGTTTCGCCCGAGGAAGAGGTGGCGTCCTGGTCGCTACCAGCCGACTCGTTCGACTGCTGCGAAGACTGGGCCTCCTGGTCCGAGCTCGAATCGTCCGCGTTCTGGGCGGCCTGATCGTTGGACGAACCCTCGCCGCCGCATCCCGAAGCCGAAAGCGCTGCCATGTTGTTCTCGACGCTGTCGAGGGTGATCGAGCAGCCATTGCCGGCGTCGAGGCTGGAGCCCACCGAGACATTCTCGCGGGAGCCGCCGACGACCATCAGCATGGCGCTGTCTTCGCGGATACCGGACACGAAGACGCTGGTGTCGCCAAACTGCGCGGTGCCGCCGACCGGCGTCATGCCGTCCCCGGATCCGTCCGAGCCCGAGGAGCCGCTGGAAGCAGTAGCACTCTCGCTGCCTCCGGAGTCCGAGGCCTGACCGCCGGAAGCGGAACCCGACGTGGCCGCCGCTGCTGCGGCACCCTGGTCCGTCGCACCCTCATCGCTGCCGGAAGCCTCAGCCGCCTGTTGCTGATCGCTGGAGCCGCCGCTGGATTCGGAGGATCCGGAAGCCGCGGCTGCCGTGCTTTCGCCAGCGCAACCATCCGAGGAAAGGAAAGCCGCTCCACCGGCCGTGCCGGCCAGCGTGACCGAGCAGCCATCGCCCACATCGACGGAGTCGCCGCTCGAGACCTCCTGCGCGTCGCCGTCACCGGCGGCGATCTGCGCCGAACCGTCGGAAACCTCCGCAACGCTGACGCGGCCGCTGCCGAAGAGCGCCGACTGGCCAGGCAGCAGGATCGCACCGGAAGGACCGACCTGTTCGGCGAGCGAGCCCATGCCGCTGCCGGAATCGGACTGTGCGGCCGGCTCGCGCTCCGCCATCTGGCTCATGCTCTCCTGAAGCTGCGCGATCTCGCTCTTCAGTTCCTCGATGCCGCCCTCAACGTCGCCGCCGGCCTGATCGGCCTGGGCCTGAACGGCGTTGGCGAGCTCGCTGGTGCGGGTTTCGACCGTCTGGGCCAGGGTCTCGATCTGCGATTGCAGCCCAGCCACCGCCTCGCTGACGCCGGTATCGGTCTGGTCCAGCCGGGAGGAAACCTCGTTCGACATGGACTGCATGCCGGTCTGGATTTCGGTCACCGGGGCCTGCAACGAGGCAACCTGGCCTGACACCTCATCGCTGACGTCGTCGATGTCGGGGCCCAGCAACCAGCCAATGAAAAGACCGACCAAACCCGCCACGACGATCGGAATGAATTTCGAACCGCCCATGCAAACAATCTCCCGGCAAATCAAGCAGGCCCTGAGAGGAAGCGGCAGCGGCCTCGTTGTCAACCGTCGAGGGCGTCAAAGCAAGATTTTTTGCACGACGTCTGGAAGCACAAATCGCGTGACTCATAATCCCGACGTTTCGAAAAACTCGGCTGCGGATCGGGCAGGCATGCCTCCGCATGGCGAGGCTTGTCACCAGCTGCAGCGAGCGGGACGGGGACATCGCGATGTCCGGTCCCACACCCTGGGGGTGAAGCTCTGCGCATGAAAGGGGTGGGATGGGACCCGAGCTCTCCGTCAATCTCAACGCCATCGCCATGCTGCGAAACCGGCGTGATCTGCCGTGGCCGAGCGTCACCGGTCTCGGGCGCATCGCGCTTCGATCCGGCGCCCATGGCCTGACCGTCCATCCGCGCCCGGACCAGCGGCATATCCGCTTCTCCGACCTGCCGGAAATCCGCCGTCTGATCGACGAGGAATTTCCCGAAGCCGAGTTCAACATCGAGGGCTATCCAAGCGAGGAGTTCCTGGATCTCGTCCGCGCGGCGCGGCCGGAACAGATCACCCTGGTGCCGGACGACCCGTCGCAGCCGACCTCCGATCATGGCTGGGACTTCATGGCGCAGGCCGACTATCTCAAGCCGATCGTCGCTCAGTTGAAGGGCCAGGGAGCGCGTGTTTCGCTCTTCGCCGACGCCGATCCCTCGCAGATGGAGGCGGCCGCCGCGACGGGTTGCGACCGGGTCGAACTCTATACCGGCCCCTATGGCGCGACGCATTCGGACCCCGAAGCGGCGAGGGCGGAGATCGCAAGGCTGGGCGAGACCGCCGATGCCGCTTTCGCGAACGGTCTCGGCGTCAATGCCGGCCACGACCTGACGGTGGCCAATCTTCCGCCCCTCGTCGCCCGCATCCCGAAGCTCGCGGAAGTCTCGATCGGCCATGGGCTGACCGCCGACGCACTGGAATACGGCATGGCCGAGACCGTCCGTCGCTTCGTGCGGGCCTGTGGGCACTCCGGATAGGGACGTTCGCCACCTCCGCCGAACATCGTCGCCCGCCGAAGGATGGTCGACAGCCGGCCAGCAATTCAGGCCGCGCCTCCGCGAGGAACCGCCCCATATGCCATCCCGTGCGAGGTACCGCAGGAATACTGGGCGGGCGTAGCAGAGTAGCGCAATGGTGGTAGGCGGTCGCGACCGGACGGACGCATGAGTGAGACGCTGGCGGAAGGCCCGGGCGGTGAAAAAAGCCATCCGCCCGTGGGGCCGATCTTTCGGCGCATCGGCTTCGAGGCCGCGCCGCTGCTCCTGTTCTTCATAGGCTACAAGTACTACGACTTCATGACGGCGACCGCGATCTTCATCGCCGCAGTGGTGGCCGTCACCGGCCTTTCCTGGTTTCTGGACGGCCGTTTTCCCGTTCTCCCCGCCTTCAGCTGCGCCATCGCCCTTGCGACCGGCGGACTGACGCTCGTGCTGGAGGACGAGACCTTCATCATGGTCCGCCCGACGATCATCAACGGCCTTTATGGGCTGGTGATCCTGACGTCTGTCCTCGTGGGACGTCCGCTTCTGGCCTATGTGATGAAGGGCGCGCTGGAACTCGACGATGCCGGTTGGCGGGGTCTGAGCTGGATGCTCGCCCTCTATCTCCTGTTCCTGGCCGGGCTCAACGAGGCCATCTGGCGCACCCAGTCGACGGAACTCTGGGTCGACTTCAAGGTCTTCGCCCTGATCCCGCTGAACATCCTGTTTGTTCTCATCCTCTGGCCCTATGCCAAGCGCCATTTCCGAAATGGCGGCCAAGCTTAGGGATCTGCACCGTCTGAGGGACCCGGTTCGACTTGCCAACTGCGTCGTCGGCCGGGAGGATCGCAGCCCCGCCCGCAGGACACGACGAAGAAAAGCCACCGGCCGCGGGATCACGAGATCCGCTACCGATGGCTCGTGCTTTTAAAGCCAGGAGGCGGCCAGGCCATGAGGCCCGGCCGCAAGATGGGCCTCAGCTTTGCTTCTTTGCTTCGTCGCGGCCGGCTTCCTCGGCTGCCCGTCCAACGGCCGCCGCGCGTTCGGCCAGTGGCTTGCTCTCTCCGGAGGAAGCAGGCTTGAGATTCTGGTGTTCGGCTTCCTGTGAGGCGGCATCGTAGCTTCTGCGAGCAACGGTTTCCGCCTTCTCCATCGCATGGTGCCCCTCGGCCTTGGCGCGCTCACGGGCCTGGTCGCTCGCATCGCCGAACCACGCGTCCTCCTGCCGGGTGCGCGGCATTGCAGAGGCGATCGCCAGTCCGACCCCTAGCGCCAGCGCGCCGGCGAC
Organism: Jiella marina; assembly: GCF_024359545.1. GTDB lineage: Bacteria > Pseudomonadota > Alphaproteobacteria > Rhizobiales > Rhizobiaceae > Jiella. The sequence continues at coordinate 31,285 of NZ_JAKQZG010000019.1, read as the reverse complement.
GAACGGCTCGTCTCTCAGGAAGGCCGCGGCTCGACGGCCGCCATCGGCCAGGCGTTCTTCGGAATATCGGGCGCCACGATAGGCCGAACTGGCGCCGCGCCCGGCCGCGTCGCGGGCGTCATGCGCGCCCTGCCGGACAGAGTGGCCAGCCGAGCTTGCGGCATGACCCGCCGAAGCGCCGGCACGGGCAGCCGAGCTTTTCGCGGAAGCGGCGGTTTCGGAAACCGAGCCGGCCGCCGAACCGAGCCTGTCGCCCGTGTGACTCCCGTGGCTCTCGGCTCGTTCTTCCGGCGGGAATGCCTCATCGAACCGGTCATAGTGGCGATCTTCGCGCCAGCGCTCGAAACGATCCACCGTTTCGGAGCCGCGGGCGCGCGCGCCGCCTCCCATGAACAGCCAGGCAAACCCAGCACCGATCATGCCCAGAGCCAGCGGATTGTCCCTGACCTGCCGGCCGAGATTGCGTGTGGCTTCTGCGCCATGACCCTGCTGGAAAAGATGGCTTGCTTCGTCCACGAGCTGGCCAAGCGACAGCTTTCCGCGAATGGCGTCGAGCGTCGAGTCGAGGTTGGAGCGATGAGCCTCGGCTTCCTGCTCCAGACGGTCGGTTTCCTTGCTCATCGGGCCTGCTCCTTGACGAATTCCGTATCCTTGCCGAACTGGCGGGCCGTGCGGTTCGGCGTGAGGCTACTGGGCTCGAGGTTCTTCTTGCCCTTGTAGAGGAGTGCCGCACCGATTACCGCGATGACGACGCCGACGAGAAGGGCGGCCCAGGCATTACCGATGACATCGCCCAGCGCCACGATCAGCGCCTGGGCGAGAACGAAAAGCGCGACCAGAAGACAGATCGCACCGGCGGCGAGAGAACCTGCGCCCGCTTCGACCTGCGCCACCTTGTCGGACATTTCCGTGCGGATCATCCGTATTTCGGTCTGGACGAGTTCGCTCGTCTCTCGCAGGGCGTTGAGGACGAGATCCGGCAGGGATCGTCCGGAGTTCGGATCAGCGCTCATTCTGGTCTCCATTGGTGATATCACTGGGGCGGGAACGTGCCGGGGATTGCGGAGACGCCAGCGTGGAGCGGGCATGCGAGTCGGTTGTCGACGTGGCTCCACCGGACACGGAAGCGACACCGCTTGCCGACGTAGTGGTCGGCGGGGCCCCGCTTACGCTTGCCGGAACGGGCTCATGTGCCGGACGTGGGCCGGACGGCCGTGCGGGGTCACGCCATTCGTCTTGCGACCTGCCGGAATTTGAACCAGTCGAGTGGCTGCTCCCGGACGCGCGATCGTCTTCGCTCGAAGCCTGGACGAAACGTCCCAGAGCGAGGCCGGCAAGCGCCATCCCCGCCATGAAGACGACGGGTCTTTCGCGGCCGAAGGCGGCCACCGAGCGGGTCAGTTCCCCGACGTCGCGCCCGCCGATATTGCGTGAGGCGTGCTCAAGCCCACCTGCGACCTCGCGCACGAGCTGGGACGCCATGGACTGGTCGCGCTCTCCAAGTTCGTCCGAGGCCTTGCGCACGGCCGCTGCAAAATCTTCGAGATCGGAAGAGACCGTCTGTTTGGCCTGATCGGCGCCCTGATAGGCACGATCCTTGGCCTGGTCTGCGAAGGCTCGGGCGTCGGCCTTGGCGTGCTCGCGCGCGTGCTCGCCTTCGTGACGCGCGGCGCGGGCTTCTTCGTCCATCCGGCTCTTGAGCCGATCATGGTCGGGCCCGGATGAGCCGGGGGTGTTCGAGGTGTCGGACATGGATTCTCTCCCTATGCCAGTCCAAGGAGCGACAGGATCACAAGCACGACCACGATCAGTCCGATGAGATAGATGATGCTGTTCATCACATGCTCCTGTTGGGGGAACGGGCTTGATGCGCCCGCATATTTCCGCATTCATGCAAAGGTGCGGCAGAACGCGCTTGATTGGCGTGGCGAGCGGTTGTGGTCTTTGCGCTGGAATGGCGGTTTTCGTATCCGCCTCACCGTGTCGATCCGACGGGGTCTAAAGGTTTGGCGCTAAGCCCGCCCTCGGCCCCTTCGATCGCTTTCGCCGCCACTGCGCGACGTCAGTCCTGAGGGTTGTGCAACAGTCCTGTGCGACCTTCTGTTCCGGGCAAAGTCCAGTCGTGACCAATTACCTGCCGGGTCGAAAGAGCCTTGAAGCGGCCGCTCGAGCATCGGACGGAAAAGCGGGCTCGGAGCTCCAAGGAAAGAGGGAGCATCCTTCCGCTGTGCCAAAAGCCGCCGCCAACCGCATCGGTGCGGCGCGCGTGTCTATCAGGATCAAAACCGGACCGGAGAAGGGGCGTCCGAGTTTCTCCAGCTGGCGGACCAGCGAGGCACTTGAAACGGTGGCGGCGAGCCGCTAGAGAGCTGTACCGTAACGTACGGTACGATTAACCCGGCGAGACGAATGTCTTTGGCAAAGCCCCATGCGGACGACAGCAAACAGGGAACGGTTGCTCCGACGCCGCGCCAGCGGGCGGTGCTCGATGCCGCGCTTGGCCTGCTCGTCGATCCGAAGGCAGCGCTCACCATGACGAGCGTCGCAAAAGCAGCCTCCTGCTCCAAGGAATCGCTCTACAAGTGGTTCGGTGACCGCGAGGGGTTGTTGACCGCCACCGTCCAGTGGCAGGCGGCCAAGGTGCGCGCCGTGCCGCTGGCCCGCGAAGGTATCGACCTGGCGGTGCTTCGGGCGAGCCTTGAGCATTTCGCCACCGACTGGCTGACGGTTCTGTCCGGTGATACCTCCGTCGCACTCAACCGCCTGGCGGTGGGTGAGGCGGGCGGGGCGGGTCACCACCTCGGAACGATCGTGCTGGAGAATGGCCCTTACGCCATGGGCCGGCGGCTGGAGCCGGTGCTGGCGATCGGGCGCGAGGCGGGGCTTCTCGAATTCGACGACGGAGAGGCGGCGTTCCGCGACTTCTTCGGCCTCGTCGTGCGCGATGTGCAGATCCGGCTGCTTCTGGGCGATCCCCTGAAGCTCAGCGACGACGAAATCCGCAGCGAGGCCCGCCGGGCCACGCGGCAGTTCCTCACCCTTTACGGGGCGAGCCAGGGGTCGGAAACGGCCAAACGCGGACCGGCCCGTCCGCATGGCGAAGACGGGCCACATGACCGAGACAACCCACACAAACCAAACGGGAAGGAATGACACCCATGCGCGTCTATTACGATCGCGATGCCGATCTCAATCTCATCAAGTCGAAGAAGGTCGCCGTCATCGGCTATGGCTCCCAGGGCCGCGCCCATGCACTGAACCTCAAGGATTCCGGCGCTCCGAACGTCGCGATCGCGCTGCGTCCGGGCTCGGCGACGGCCAAGAAGGCCGAGGCCGACGGCTTCAAGGTCATGACCGTCGCGGAGGCCGCCGCCTGGGCCGATCTGATGATGATGGCAACGCCGGACGAACTCCAGGCCGACATCTACAAGAACGAGATCGCCCCCAACATCAAGGACGGCGCCGCGATCGCGTTTGCCCATGGCCTCAACGTTCATTTCGGCCTGATCGAGCCGAAGGCGACCGTCGACGTCCTGATGATCGCGCCGAAGGGCCCGGGCCACACTGTGCGCGGCGAATATCAGCGCGGCGGTGGCGTGCCCTGCCTGGTCGCGGTCCATCAGGACGCCTCGGGCAACGCGCTCGATCTCGGGCTCTCTTATGCCTCGGGCGTCGGTGGCGGCCGTTCCGGCATCATCGAGACGACGTTTCAGGAAGAGTGCGAGACCGATCTCTTCGGCGAACAGGTCGTTCTCTGCGGCGGTCTGGTCGAGCTGATCCGCGCCGGCTTCGAGACGCTGGTGGAAGCCGGCTACGCGCCGGAAATGGCCTATTTCGAGTGTCTCCACGAGGTGAAGCTGATCGTCGACCTCATCTATGAGGGCGGCATCGCCAACATGAACTACTCGATCTCGAACACGGCCGAATGGGGCGAGTACGTCTCCGGTCCACGCATCATCACGCCCGAGACCAAGGCCGAGATGAAGCGCATCCTCAGCGACATCCAGACCGGCAAGTTCACCTCCGAGTGGATGCAGGAATACCGTTCGGGCGCGGCCCGCTTCAAGGGCATCCGCCGCCGCAACGACAAGCACCAGATCGAAGAGGTCGGCGAGAAGCTGCGCGGCATGATGCCGTGGATCAAGAGCAACGCTCTGGTCGACAAGGAACGCAACTAGTCTCCCCGGACCGGGCGCCTTCCGCCCGATCCGCGCCTTCGTCTCGCTTTGCTCGTCTTCGCGGCTTTGCCGCCGCGGGCGGGTGGGGGCTCGAGGCGAGCCCCGCCGACGAGGAGCATGGAGAAGCTGCGGAGCCCGGCCGCCGGACAACATCATCGCATCGGCCCGGAAATCGAGATCGGTTTCCGGGCCGATGGCGTTCAGCGAGGTCTTCGTTCGGGGCGGTGTGCCGGCGAGTGCGTTCCGATCTCCCAGGACAAAGCCGCCTTCCGTAACGTTCGCTCGATCCCGTTCATCGAATTTCAACGGCTCGGCCCGGATACTCGCCTTTGGAGGAGGCTTTGCGTCGAAGGGACCGAAGATGACATCGACAGTGCCCGAACAGGATGGCGGCGAGCGTCGGGTCGCCCCGCGCACCCGTGTGTTGAAGCGCGCCAAGGTGATCTTCAACAATGGCTATTCCACCTATGACTGCATCGTCCGCAACATCTCCGCGACGGGCGCATTGCTGACCCTCGACGACAGCGTTCATTTGCCGAAGGAATTCCGCATCAAGATCGGCGAGGAGCAAAACACGCGCCTCGCGCGGCTCGTCTATCGTCGGACGATGTTTGCGGGGATCCGGTTCATCGACCTGACCGAAGAGCCCATGTCGGCGGCGGAGGCCGCAGCACGGCAGGGCGATTCCGCAGGCGAGGGCGCCTCGACTCCACAGGCGCTTCGCCCTGGTATACGCCGCATCCAGCCGGAGACCCTGCCGGTCGCAGTGACCGCCCGCTTCGCCTGGAACCGGCGCAGCTGAGGACATCTGCCGACCTCTGATCGATTCGCAGGAGCCGGTCCGTCGAGAACGCCTGCGCTCGGGCGCGTTCCCACGTGAACGCTTGTCCGGCCGTCCATCGCGCCCACGCCCGTCTGGGCGGCGCCGCAGAGCGAAACGGGCCGAAAAAATTCTGCGTAACCTGACCCCTCGCCCGGTTTCCAGGGTGGACAGGCGCAAACCGCCCCTTTATATAGCCGCCATTCGCGACACGCAGCGAACGGGTGATTAGCTCAGTTGGTAGAGCAGCTGACTCTTAATCAGCGGGTCGTAGGTTCGAACCCTACATCACCCACCAAATTTTCTTGATATAGCAGGCACTTGGGGGCCGCAGGTGTGACCTTGCGGTCAGCGCGATGGCTTCTCAGGTCACGTACAGGTCACAGCCAAAATAGTTTACGAGCCCCCGCTGGGCCTGATTCCAAGTTGCGGGGCCTGCTGCCGCTTCGGGTTCACTGCCACGATCTTCAAGCGGACCACGGACAGTCGTCCAATGCCCAGCGCCCTCGCGAAGGTCTTGTTCATCTGCTTCCCCTTTTGTGGGTCGAGGCGCGTGACCGGTCAGGTCACGCCTGTTGCGATCAGGCACCCCGCGCGTCGCGGTGCCCGCCGTGATTTCGCTCCGCCGAAGTGTCGCCACCCGGGGAGTGAAGGCCTACGGGTTAGCGCCCCTGCCGGTCGGCGCCCGGTGGGGTGGGGCCCACGATTCCCCTCGCAGAGGGGGCCGAACTGGTAGACCTCGGCGGCCGCGTTCACCGTGACGGCCCATCCCGCAAGATTCGAGGTCGCCATCCCGCCCTCCGCCGGCGGTTTCGCGCCCGCGCCTCGGCGCCCCGTGCTGGTCCACCAACACCAGGAGGACACCATCGACGACCCCAACTCCGACCACCTCTACGCCCTGCTTGAGATCGGCTTTGGCCCGATCCACGAATGGCCGCGACCGGACGACGGCCCGGCGGCGGAGGCCGCCATCAACCGTGCTCTCGACGTCGCCTTTCGGCCGCCCATCGACGCCGCTTCCGGGAGGAACTCCGCTTCGGCCAGCACGGCGAGGACGCAGGGGGCTTCCTGTGGCGTTGCTGGTGCCGCGCGATGCAGCAGCCGAACGTCTTCCTCGATCGCTATGGCCGTGGGTACGCGTCGCCGGGAGAGGCAGCCTGATCTCTGCCGCCGATCCCCCTCGAATCTGACGCCATCCCGCCGGCGCCCAACGCTTCTCTTGGGGCACGCGGGGGACCGGGTCCGCAACGAGGGAGAGAGACAATGACCGACCATACGCATGACATCGCCGTCCGAAGGGCAAACGGCCTCGGCTGCACCCCGGCCGTCGCCGCATACATGCTCGCATTGGAGGCGCACCTCGAGACGCTCGAGGAGAAAGTGGGCGAGCTCCGCTACGACGTCCGCAGAATCCGGCGCGCAGCTTGAGAAGCGAGGGAGAGACCATGACGTACCGTTCCGCCGCCGAAACCATCGCCGCGCTCGACTTCGAAGACAGGAAGTCCTTCCAGTCGGTCATCTACAGGATCCGGCTTGCCGAGCGTGGCGCGGCTGCCGCCATGGCGTACCTCGACACCGAGGTCGCGGCGGGCGACCGGGCCGAGGTCCTGCGGCTGTCGGCGCAGGCCGCCTGATCCACCCCACCCCGTCGACGACACCAGCCCCGGCCACCGCGCCGGTTTGTTTGCCCGCCGGCCGGCTTGACGCCAACCCTCCCGACGCCGCACAAGGCTCTCATGATCTCTCGCTCGCAGCTCATACGTCGCCGTACTGCCTGACGGTCCCTTCCGGGCCGCGCCGACGCACGCCCCGACAGATAGAGCGACCGCCATGACGAGAGACATCCCGCCCAACCCGTTCAAGACGCAATTGCGGTCCGCCGCCCGACACCTCTCGATGGCGCTGCGGCTGCTCGACCGGGAGAGCCGGGCGATGGTCGACCTCGCCCGCGACAGTTATGAGGGCTACCGGGCGCGACATGCTCTAGCGAGCGCTCTAGTCTGCGCCAGCCAAGCGCTCATCACCCCGTATTGGCCCAGGGCGTTTGCCGACGCGGAGGCGTTCAAGGTTGCATTCCGAGACCTGAACCTTTTGCGAGTCCGGGCTCGCGACGCGGAGGTCACCTCCTCGGTGATCGGCGACGCAACTCCGCATCTGCGAATGCTCCTCGAAGCGACCCATCAAGCGATGGAGGATGCGAGCCATGGCTGAGATCTTCTTCACCGCCGACACCCACTTCGGCCATCGCGGCATCATCGCGATGTGCGATCGCCCGTTCTACGATGTCGAGGACATGGACGAGGGTCTCATCCGCCGCTGGAATGACCGCGTGCGGAAATCCGACATCGTCTACCACCTCGGTGACTTCACCATGGGCGCAACGGCGGGACGCGGCCGCGAGATCTTCGACCGTCTGAACGGCCGCAAGCACCTCATCATCGGCAACCATGACCGGGAGAAGGTGCGCACGCTCCCTTGGGCGTCTCCGCCGCGTGACCGCCTGATGCTCCGGCACCCGGAGGAGAAGATGCCCGTGGTGCTCGACCACTACGCCCTTCGCACCTGGCCCAGCCTCCATCACGGTGCCATTCATCTCTACGGACATTCGCACGGCAGCCTGCCGGGCATCGGGCGTTCGGTCGACGTCGGCGTCGATGTTTGGAATTACACGCCAGTGACGCTCAACGAGATCCGCCCGACGCTGGAGCGGCAGCAGGCGGTGCTCGACGACGCGAGGGCGGCGCGGGCAGTCAGCGAAATGGACGACGAGGCTCGCGGCGATGCGCATACGAGTGAACTGCCACTATAGCAAATGTCCGACCGGTTCCTTTCGGCAGCTAATTCCCGTTGTCTCGACTTATTCGAATCCGGTGAGCCCTTCGCCGGTCATGCCGGAATGCAGTCGTTGACGTCGATTCCCGAGCCCTCCAAGTTGCCGTTCTCAAACCGGAGGCGATCCCCATGGCATTCACGAATCCTCACGCAGTCCAGGGCGGCGCTCTCGCCACCGGAGCCATCGCTGCAGTCGTAATGCATCAGACAATCTTCGGCTTGATCGACGCGATCCGCGCCGGCCGCATCGCCCGTGAAGAAGAGGCTGCCCATGGCGCGTGGGACCACGCCCTGTCGTCGGCGCGCCATGATGCCGGTCAGATGTCCACGCTCGCCAAGGCTGCGGTCACGATGGCCCTCGACGCGCAAGACGAAGCCGCCGAACTCCGCGCCGAGATCGCCCGCCTCCGCCGCGCCGTCGACCAGCGCGACGCCGTCATCCGGTCGCTCGGCTGATGCCGTATCTCCCATGGCTCCACCAGACTCTGGTTGACCTCGTAGAGTGGCCGGAGGCCCAAGAAGTGGCCATCGCTCTCCATACGAGCCACGTAAAGGCCACTGAGAACGACGTTGACGGGTCGGGCGGGGTAAACCCTACCTCGCGAAAAGACGTCGCTCTTAGGAAGTGCTCCTCCTAGGCGAACGCGAACGGCGAGGGTGCCGGCTGGTTTTCGACGCTGTGGATTGGTCGCGGGGCAGGGGCCTCGAACAAACGCTCTCATTGTTTGCGGCTTTTGCCGATGGCTCCTGACCGCTGTATTCGAGGCTTCTCCACGGCGGATCAGGCATGGGGCCACGATCTGCCGGGTGAAACTCGCTCGTCCTGGAGCGGAGTTTACGATCGCATTTGATCTGACCGGGGTGTCAACGTCGGAGCAAAACCAGGCCAGCGGGACGGAGTAAAAGCAGGCCACCTGGCCGACAGGGGCGCGACATAGGAAAGGGCCCGATCGGGCCTTTTCCTATGTCGCGCGGTCTATCCTAAGGATCAGGGGTCAGTGATCTCGCCGGTATCGGGATCCACGGTCTCGGCGGTGGCCTGGTTTTGCTCCGCCCTTGCCGCGGCAGCCCGTCGTTGCCCGGCGGACTGCTTGAGGCGGTAGCTGTCGCCATTCATCGTCAGGATATGGACATGGTGCGTCAGGCGATCGAGCAACGCGCCGGTGAGCCGCTCCGACCCCAGGACGCTCGTCCAGTCCTCGAACGGCAGGTTCGAGGTGACGATGGTGGAGCCGCGCTCGTAGCGCTGCGAGAACACCTCGAACAGAAGCTCGGCGCCCGTCGGTGAGAGCGGCACGTAGCCAAGCTCGTCGACGATGAGGAGTTGCACCGCCTGAAGATCGCGTTGCTGCTTCAGAAGACGGCGCTCGTCGCGGGCTTCCATGAGCTGGTGAACGAGGGCCGCCGCGGTGGTGAACGTGACGGTGAGCCCCTTCTGGCAGGCGGCCAGTCCAAGAGCCAGGGCCACATGGCTCTTGCCGGTGCCGGAGTTGCCGAGGGCGATGACGTTCTCCCGGCGCAGGATGAACTCGCACCGCGCCAGCTCGAGCACCAGCATCTTGTTGAGGCTCGCAATCGCGGTGAAGTCGAACGTGTCGAGGCTTTTGACCGCCGGGAACCGGGCCGCCTTGATCCGTCGCTCGATCGTGCGGCGCTCCCGATCGATCAGCTCCAATTCGATCAGGCGAAGCAGGTAGCGGGGATGGTCGACACCCTCGCGGGCGCATTCGCGGGCGACCTTGTCATACTCCCGCAGAACCGTCGGCAGCTTCAACTGCTTGAGATGGTGCGCGAGCAGGACCTGCGGCGTGCCGCTCGTGGTTCCCGTCGGCATCGTATCGGTCCCTGACTTGCCGCTCATGCTGCCTTCCCGGGGACCAGAACGGCATAGTCAGCCGCCGCCGTTGTCCTCACATCCATCTTCGGCAGATGCGGATATCGAGAGAGGTCAAGCCGCAGGGGCCGTCGTTCGATCCGCGACAGAGCGATCAGCTTGACCGCGTCGAACCCGATCGCGCCGAGCCGGATCGCCTCGGTGACCGCGGCCGCCACGATCCCCATCGGCATCGCCTCCATCAGCCGCAGCACCTGGATGAACTCCCGCTTGCCGCGATTGCCCATACGGGCCTCCAGAAGATGGCGCAGATGCTGGAACGTCTCGGGCAGATCCCAGCCCTGCAACGGCGCCGCCTGGTCGAGGGCGTTCGGCTTCATCTCGAGCAGCATCAGATAATGCAGCGGGTCGAAGACAAAGGTGCCGGTGGCATAGGAGCGGCGGTGTCGGGCGATCTCTTCGCCGGCACACAGGATCACCACCTCGTCGACAAAGCCCTTCACCAGAACATCCCGGAAGCCGAACGATGTCGGCACCGAGTAGTCGTTGCAGCGGTAGCGGACCAGGGCGGTGGACGAGACCCGGGCCGCTCGCTTCTCGCACGGCTCGAGCGGTGTCGCCGGCAAGTCCTTGAAGGCCTCCAGATCGGCGACGAGCCGCTCGCCGATCGTCTCGCTATGGCGTCCGGCGACTTCGCCCTGCCGCTGCCGGCAGCGCTCCGCCAGCATGGCGTTGAGATCGTCGAAGCTCGCCGCCTGCGGGATCGGCGTCATGAAGTTCGACCGGGCATACTTCACCAGCCCCTCGACTTTCCCTTTGTCATTCCCCTTTCCAGGGCGGCCGAAACGATCGGCAAAAAGGTAGTGGCTCTGGAGTTCCGTGAAGGCCCGGGTGCGCTCACGGCGGCCGTCGCCGCAGATCCTGGCCACCGCGATCGTGGTGTTGTCGTACAAGATCGACAGCGGCACCTTGCCGAAGAAGTCGAACGCCGACACGTGACCGTCCAGGAAGGCTTCCGTCGTCTCCCGCGGATAGGCCTTCACGAACGGCGCGTCCGACTGCGGCACGTCCATGCAGAAGAAGTGGATCTTCTGCCGGACCCCGCCGATCACGCCGATCGCCTCGCCGAAGTCCACCTGGGCATGACCTGGTGAATGCGCCAGCGGAACGAAGGTCTCGCGCAGGCGCCCCCGGGCAATCCGGACATAGTCCTTCACCACCGTCAGGCCGCCGCCATAGCCGTGTTCGTCGCGCAGACGCTCGAAAATCCGCTTGGCCGTGTGCTGCTGCTTGACCGGCGCCGTGCCGTCCGCTTCCAGGATCCAATCGATCACCGGCAGCAACGCTCCCAGCTTCGGCCTGGCAACCGGCTTCACCCGCGTGTAGCCCGGCGGTAACGAGAACCGGCACATCTTCGAGACCGTCTCGCGGCTCAGCCCAAACACCCGGGCCGCTTCTCGCTGGCTGTTGCGCTCGATAAGCACGAAATGCCGAACGGCGGCGTAAACTTCCACAGCGAACATTCCCGGCCGTTCCCCAAAAGGAAATCAGCCTAACCACTGGCCGGATTTTACTCCGGCCGCCGCAGCATCAGCGCCGCCGCTCCGTGGCCTACTTTCTCACCGCCCTACACACCGGGGCTTCGTTCAAATCGAATATAGTGAATAGATTATATAAAAATCGCTTCGAAATGCGATGTCGATTTTGGCTGTAGAGTAAAATGTCATTCGGCGTGCAATTTTGGGTCTGACGCACTTTCGATGACGATCAGGCGGCGCCGAGCAAGCGGGCCTCAAGAAGATCAAGCTTGGCGCGCCCGTACATTTGCCGCTTCACGAGCTTGAGCTTGTTCACCTGGCCTTCCGTCTGGCCGTTCGACCACGGTTCGGTAATCGCACCCTGCACTGCGGATGCATCCTTACTGATGCCGCGAGCGAAGGACGCCAACAAACTTCCCTCGGCATCGTGAATCCAGGACGAAAGATCCCCGACTTCTCGACTGCGGATCATGGCATGAAACCGGTCGATCAACTCTCTCGCCTTGGCCAGGTTGGGCACTCCGGCTTCGATCGCGGCGACCGTGACCGTCTCGGTCTTCGTCAAATGATCTCGCTTCAGCGTCATCAGACGGGCAATGGCTCTCGCGGACGGGGTCCTTCGAAGCTCAGATCCTGAGATTTGCTCTGATCGTCTGCGTCGCGTGGCCCACTCACCAACAACCCGCAGCGAACCCCTGAACCCTTGGCTGCGAAGACGACGCCAGAGTTCGGCGCCGTTCCGGCAGCCTGCTTCCCACTGGGCGTCGAGATAAGGAAGGTGCGGGTCGAGCGATCCCTGTCGCGTGCGGAATAGATCGGTGCGCTCGCCGCGGACAATCTGGCGAACCAGTTTCCGGCTCCGACCTGTTTGCCGAACGATCTCCTTGATCGTGATGCCGCTCGCCGCGAGGCTTGCGACCACCCCGTTCATCTCCTCGCGCCGCAGATAGCCTTCGTACTGGATCCGCTCCGCCGAAGTCAGGAGCTTCGGGTCGATCGTCGTCGCTCCGAGAGCGGCCCGGATTGGCTTCATCGAGTTCCTCACCGTGGCGAGGAAGGCCGCGCTGGCATTCTCCATCAAGTGCCACCGGTCCGCGACCTGCACCACTTCTGGCAATGCGAGCGCCGCTGCCTCACCATAGCCGCCACCACGGTCGCGTGAGACAATGCGGATCTCTGGATGATCGGCCAGCCATGCCGCGACCGTGGCGATCTCCCGGTCCGGCAGAATCTTGACGATCTGTCGCCGCTCGAGGTCACAGATAATCGAGCCATAACAGTGGTTCCGGCGGAACGCGAAGTCGTCGATGCCAACGGCCCTCAGGGGATCGTCTCGCTGTTGCGCCCGGCGCCGGACAACACGGAGCAGCGTGTCATTGCTGACTGGCATCATTAAACGCTCGGCGAAGCTGGCTGCCGGACGACCGCCGAGCGCAAGACCGAGATAGTGGACTATGCACTCCATCCGGCCCGTGCGGCGCGCTCGTTCGGGGACCGTGTCACCGAAGCGTTCGGCAAAGATCTTGCGCCGGCAGGTGCCAACGTCGCACCGGAAACGGCGGGTGACCAGACGCAGCCGAACCACTCGCCCCGCTGCCGGCAAGTCCGTCACGCCTCGAATGTATCGGCTATGCACGCGGCTTGCGCGCGATGAGCAAGAGGGGCACACCGCCTGCCTGTTCCGGGCGGATGCGGTTACGATGAGGGCCCCTTCACAGGCTTCAAACTGCTCGACCGAGAGCCCGGCCGGAATGAGCGATGACAGCGAAATAGCGTTCGACATGGCGATCTCCTTCATGAATCGCCAGTCCGCTCCTCAACTGCATCAGATATGAGTCAGACCCAATTTTGGACGCCGATCGGGGGTCAATTTTGAAGGCCGTTTGACAGGTGATCTGCCTCGTCACCCCAGCCAGCTTTATGAAGCATTCCTGGAAGGACTAGTGCTGTTCGCAATCCTGGCCGTGCTCGCGCACAGACCGTCGCTTCGCAGGCGGCCCGGAATAATCACGGGTGTCTTCCTGCTCGGGTACGGGCTGAGCCGGATCACCGTGGAGCTGTTCCGCATGCCCGATCCTCAGCTCGGATTTCTCTATGGTGGGCTAACAATGGGTCAGATCCTGTCGTTGCCGATGGTGCTTCTCGGAATACTCCTTGTCCTGTGGGGCCAGTACCGATCATCCCGTGAGCCGCGAACGAACGCAGTGGGGTAACGGGCGAATGAGACCACATCGGTATCAAACCGTGCGCGCTGATGCCGGCCATCCGATCATCCTAGCCTCCGGGCCGGGACTCCGCCGAGTTGAGGAGACGCTGCAGATGAGCTTCTATCGTGAAAGCGTATGCCCGTGCCTAACCCATCTAGCGATGAGAGCTGGCAGCCTGAGACCCTACCGCGAGGCTGTAACCCGCCAGGCGAGCGGGCGCGTTCTGGAGATCGGAGTCGGCTCAGGAGCAAATCTCGGTTTCTACAGAAACTCGCTGGAATGCGTCATAGGTATCGACCCAAGCGCAGGTATGCTTCGGCGGGCAGCGGCCATGGACACGCACATTCCCGTGATGCTGCTGCAATCGGCGGGAGAGGCTCTACCCTTAGAATCGGGCAGCTTTGATTGCGTCGTCTCGACCTGGACGTTGTGTTCAGTATCGGATCCCCGCCTTGTCTTGAAGGAGATTAGCCGTGTTCTGAAACCCGGCGGCCACTTCCTCTATGTCGAGCATGGCCGTTCGCCCGACGATAATGTTTCGCGGTGGCAGGACCGACTTAATCCCGCGTGGAATCGCTTCGCTGGCGGATGCCACATCAACCGCCCCATTTCGAAGATAGTCGCCGCAAGCAATCTCCGCAGAATATCCGACAGTAACGCTTACGCTTCGGGGCCGCGCCTGTTCGCGTACTTTTACCAAGGAGACGTTGTTCGCTGAGGCGCGTTCGCATCCAAGCACGGACCCCATGTAACACGGCTTGTTAGGTGGCGGTCTATGACCGACTATCTGCACGTTTTTGCTCTCCCTCGGATGCCCGCATTCGGCAACTTCACTGGTGGCGTGGTGGCCGAGCTGTTCCCGTGGTCCCGCGAGGATGCTGAACCACGCGCTCCATGCTGCCGCCGGGATCGTGATGTGCGTGGTCGCCGTCGAGCTGCAGGAGGCGCTCGGCGGTTCGCCGCCTCCCTGGGCCATCATCGTCGGCCTATGACTCGGCGGGTCCTTCTACGTCGTCCTGGGATGGATTGTCGATCGGTTCCAAGGCGGCGGCGAGGAAGTTGCGGGAGCCTGAATGATCTATGTCGCCGACGCGATTGACCTGTTCAGCGATGGCTCGATGATCGGTGTCGGCTCCGTCGTTTCACTCGGTCTGACGTGCATCCTCGCGCTCGGCCAGATCATGGCTGATGTGCCCGAAGACTTTGTCACCATCGCCAATCTCAAAGAAAAGGCGCGTCCCGCTGCCGCCGCATCCTCCTGTCCGCCTCCTACGTCATTCCCTGCCTCCTGGGCGCCAGCATCGACTACTGGCTGCTGCGGGCAGGCGAAACGTTGAAGCTTGCCGCCCTCGCCTTCAGCGCGGGTATCCTTCTCCTGGCCGCCGTCGAGGAGATGTTGGAGGAGGCGCAGGAGGCGTCCGAGGACACGCGCTATTCGGCCGCTTTCTCATCGACGGCTGTGCCCTGTTCACGCTGATCGCGTCGTATTTTGAAGGCTAGCCCAACGAGAGCGCCTCGCTGGTCTGGCATTCGGCAGTCATACCACAGCCGCCCTGACTGATCGCCGCGCCCGCAAAATACGTCACTAACGCCGCCGACCACTCTAAGGCGCGGCATCACCGGGCGCCGTAGTTCCCGCAAGCGTCGACGCCGCAGGCCGTCTCGCCTAGCAACTCATCGGCGAGGACCAGCAGCTCGTTGAGACGCGGATCGCTTAGGCGGTAATGAACGAAGCGCCCGCGCTGCTCGCCGGCGACGAGACCGCATTCACTGAGGCACCGCAGATGGTTGGACGCGTTCGATTGCGACAGGCCGGTGATCGCGACGATCTCGCCCACGGACAAGGACCCCGCGCGCAAGGCGTCCAGGATCGACAGGCGCGAGGCGTCTGCCAACCCCCGGAACAATTTCGTCCGTAGGGCAACGGTCGGAAGATCGACCCGCTCGATCAGTTCGGCATCGCTCGACATATCAGTCACGAATGATATATAGCCATTTTCGATCAGGGAAGATGGCCGTGAGCGTAGCAGCTTCAACGAATGATGCCGAGACGGCGCGTTACCGCGTCACCGGCATGGATTGCCCCACCTGCGCGGCGAAGATCGAGAAGGCGGTGCGTTCGGTCGGGGTCGAGGATGTGAAGGTCTCGACGGCCACGCAGATCATGACGCTGCACGTGAATGATCCCAATGCCCGTCTTCCGGAGGTTGAGCGCGCCGTGACAGGAATCGGCTATAGGCTCGATCGCCTGGACGCGCCGAGTCTCCACGCCGAAGGCGACATTGACGACCTACCGAAGGACCTTTCCCACATCACGCCGGCCTACAAGCGGGCGCTCTGGATCGTCGTGGTGCTCAATGTCGGCTACGGCGTCATTGAGATGTTCGGCGGCTTCCTATCAGGATCGCAGGCGCTCAAGGCCGATGCGCTCGACTTCCTGGGCGATGGCCTGATCACCTTCCTCGGCATCCTCGCTATCGGGTGGAGCCTTGTTTGGCGCGCCCGGTCGGCCCTGATACAGGGGCTGTTTCTTGGCGCGCTTGGTCTCGGGGTTCTCGCCAATACCGCCTATCGCGTGCTGGTGCAGCAACAGCCCGAAGCCGAGCTGATGGGTCTGTTCGCGGTGATTGCGCTCGTCGTCAATGTGGTCGCGGTACTTCCGCTGCTGCCTCACCGGACCGGCGACGCCAATGTCCGCGCGGTTTGGCTGTTCTCGCGTAACGATGCGATTGGCAACGCCGCCGTCGTCGTTGCGGCGGGGCTGGTGGCCTGGACCGCCTCTCCCTGGCCTGACCTTGTTGTCGCCGTCGTGATCGCCGGGCTGTTCCTGCAATCCTCCTGGTCGATCATCCGGGATGCACGCGCGGACCTGCGGGAAGCCGCCGCGGCCAGCGGCGCCAAAGCCTGACGGAGGTGCTGCTGTAGTGGACTTCTCCGGCATCGGCATAGCCACGGCCTTTGCCGCGGGCGTCGTTTCCTTTCTATCGCCTTGCGTGCTGCCGCTCGTGCCGGGCTACGTCTCCTATGTCGCCGGGCGCACGATTAGCCCGGATGGGCTTGCAAGCAGTGGGGGAAGTCTCAAGGAGACAGGTCGTACACTTGGCCTGAGCCTTTGTTTCGTGCTCGGCTTCACCACCGTCTTCGTCCTGCTCGGAGCCAGCGCGACGGCCCTGAGCGGGCTTTTGCGCACGCACCTCTATGAAGCCAACCTGATCGGTGGCGTGATCGTCATCGTCTTCGGCCTGTTCACGACCGGCCTAGTGCCCATGCCCTGGCTCGAGCGCGATGTGAGATTTCATTCAGGCCCACATCACGGCGGCCCTTGGGCGAGCTATCTCCTCGGTTTGGCCTTCGCTTTCGGCTGGACACCCTGCATCGGGCCGGTCCTCGGCGCCATCCTGGGACTTTCGGCCGTAAACGCCACCGCCGGAAGTGGAACAGCGCTCCTGGCCGTCTATTCGCTCGGTCTCGGCCTTCCCTTCATCCTCGCCGCCCTGTTCATGCGCGGCTTCATGGCGCGGATGACGGCCATGCGCAGAACAGGCCGGGTTCTGAAGATCGTCGCTGGCGGGATCATGGTGGTCATGGGCATCGCGATGATCACTGGCCATCTCACAAACTTTGCGATCTGGCTCCTCCAGACGTTTCCGGCGCTTGGACGTATCGGATGAGCGCAATCGCGATGTTACCGAGCGCGCAAGGCGGCCTGGAAGTGGAGGCGAAATGAGCGTTTGGATCTGGGTAGTGGTTCTGCTTGTAGCCGTCTATGCCGCGCATTGGGGGTCGGAGCACCTCGCCGACCCCTTCAAGAAGGTGCGCCGGCAATGGGGTATCTCGGCCGCAGCAGGTGGCTCGCTGATCGGCATCGCGACCGCCAGCCCGGAGGTCGGAATCAACATTACGAGCGCGGTCCGGGACGCATCCGGCATCGGTCTCGGCGCTGTCCTCGGATCGACCGTGATCGGCATTCCGACCCTCGTCACGATCGGCTATCTGGCGACCCGCAAGCGCGATCTCCCCAATGATCCCGGTCACGACCGGCACCTGCAAGAGCACCTTCTGCGGGTCGATCCGGCTGCTGTGGGCGTGCAGGCGCTGCCTTACCTCGGAATCCTCGTCCTGCTCGCCGTGCTGACTTTGCCCGCGGCCTGGCGCGGCCTTCAGCCGATCGACGGTTGGCTGCTGTTCGCCGCCTATATCGCTTACCTCGCCCAAGCGTTCCTGCGCGGACGCGGAGAAGGTGAGCAGGTCGACTGGTCAAAGCGCGAGATCTGGCTCGCCGTTGCCGGCGTGTTGGTGCTCGCGCTGGGCGCCTATTTTACCGTCATCGCCACCCAGAACATCGTCAAGGCGCTCGGCATCTCGGCGATCGTTGGCGGTCTTTTCATCACTGCACCTGTGGCGGCCCTGCCAGAAGCCTTTGCGGCCTGGACCGTCGCCCGGTCCGGCCAGATCACGCCGGCGCTCACCAACATCATTGGCGACCACGCCATGGCCGTGACCGTGGGGTTCCTGCCTCTGGCGCTGGTCGGGACCTCCATCGAGAACTTTCATCTGTTTTGGGTCAGCTTCGTCTTCGTCGCGCTTATGCCTGTGCTCTATGCCGCCTTCATCCGCTGGGGCGGCTCCGAGCCCGGATTCCGGCGCTGGCAGGTCTTCGCTCTGGTCGGCACCTATGTGGTTTACGTGCTGATCGTCCTCTTCTGGGTTCTCAAGGTCTTCTGATGGTGCAGACGCAAACAGCCCCGCATACGTCCGCCTCCATGCTGCGGCTGGGGTTGCCCATTGCCGCCGCCTGGTTCCTGATCGATCAGGTCAGCAAATGGTGGATCATCAATAGCGTGATGCAGCCGCCTCGGGTGATCCCGGTGACCGAGTTCTTCAACCTGGTCCTCTGGCACAATACCGGCGTGAGCTTCGGGCTTTTCGGCGACACATCACCTTGGATGCTGATGACTTTCACGCTGGCGATGGTCATCGGTCTCATCATTTGGCTGATGCGCGCCGCAAACCGCCTGACCGCCATTGCGCTGGGGCTCATCATCGGCGGCGCTCTCGCCAACATCCTTGATCGCCTGCGGCATGGCGCAGTCACCGACTTTCTGGATTTTTACGTCGCTGCCTATCACTGGCCGGCTTTCAACCTCGCCGATGTGGGGATCGTGAGCGGCGTCAGCCTTCTGCTGCTCGAAAGTGTATGGCCGAGGGGCGAGGGGAGGGTGCGCAAGGCTGACCCGAACTCCATCCGATGAAGGCGCTCTGATGCCGCAACTTCCCCGTGATACCCGACCAGACGCAACGCTCTCGCTTCTCGCTGACCCCTACAGGTTCATCTCGAAGCAGTGTCGGGCGTATGGATCGGACCTGTTCGAGACCCGGCTTATGCTGCAGAAGGCGACCTGCATGACAGGGCCGGAGGCAGCCAGGCTCTTCTACGACCAAAGTCGATTCATGCGACATGGCGCCATGATCGGGCGCATCCAGAAGACGCTGCTCGGAAAGCACGGCGTGCAGGGGCTGGACGACGAGGCCCACCGACTGCGCAAGCAGATGTTCATGTCGCTGATGACGCCCGAGCGTATCGAAGTGCTGATGGCGATCACTGCGGAGGAGTGGCAGGCACGCGCTCGCCTATGGGCGCTGAGAAACGAGATTGTCCTTTACGACGAGCTTCACGAACTCCTGACAAGAGCGGCCTGCGCCTGGGCCGGGGTGCCGCTCCCCGAGTCTCAGGTTCGACAGCGAACACACGAGATCACGGCGCTGTTCGACGCCGCAGGATCAGTCGGCCCCGCGCACTGGCGGGCGCGGTGGGCGCGCAAGCGGGCCGATCGCTGGATCGAGAATATCGTCGGGCGGATCCGTTCCGGGCAAATCCGCCCGCCGGAAGGATCGGCTGCTTCGATCATTGCGGAGCATCGGGGCTCGAACGGCGAACTGCTGAGCCCGCACGTTGCCGCTGTGGAACTCCTTAACGTGATCAGGCCGATCGTCGCCGTTGGCGTCTACATCACCTTCGTCGCCCATGCCCTCCACCAGTTTCCTGAATGCCGGCGCAAGCTCGAAGCTGGCGACGACACGAGCTTTACGGAAATGTTCGTCCAGGAGGTTCGGCGCTTCTACCCCTTCTTCCCCGCTGTCGCTGCGCTGGTGCGCCGCGATTTCGAGTGGGGGGGATACCGTTTCCCCCGTGGACGACGCGTAATCCTGGATCTTTACGGAACGAACCGCGACGCCAGGACGTGGGACGAGCCTGAGGCGTTTCAACCAGAGCGATTTCGCAAATGGGACGGAAACCCCTTCAACTTTATTCCCCAAGGCGGCGGGGATCACGATTTGGATCACCGCTGCCCAGGCGAGTGGATCACGATAGGGCTCATGAGTCAGGCGACGAAGGTTCTGTCTAGGCACATCGAATACGACGTGCCGGAGCAGGATCTTCGGATCGACTATTCCAGGCTGCCGGCCCTGCCCCGAAGCCGGTTCATCATCTGCCGAGTAAAGGAGAATGCGAACGATCCTATCTAGCGCCGAGCTGGACACCCGCAAGAATCTGGCCTGGGAGCAGCGGTCGTTTTTCGGGCTCTCGGAGCATCTGGAACGCCTGAGCAAGAACGGCGATCCGCTTGAGACGCTCGAGACGACCGTGGATTTCGAGCATCTCCGCGGCTGGTTGGTCGAGGGGCTAGGCTACGGCGATGGCTCCAAAGGCGGGCGGCCGCCGTTCGACCCCGTAGCGATGTTCAAGGCGTTGATCCTGCAGGCGCAACACAACCTCTCCGACGCGCGCATGGAATTCATGATCCGTGACCGGCTTTCCTGGATGCGATTCCTTGGGTTCGACCTGGGCGCTCCGACACCGGACGAGAACACCATCCGGCACTTTCGCAACAGGCTGACCGAGACGGGAACTTTGAAGCGGCTGATGAAGGCCTTCGACTGGCAACTGCAGAAGAAGGGCTACGTCCCGATGGCTGGCCAGGTCGTCGACGCCTCGCTGGTTCCGGCGCCGAAGCAACGCAACACCGAGGGCGAGAAGGCGGCGATCAAGGCCGGAGAGTCCGCCGGCGAAATCTGGACCAACGAGCCGGCCAAGGCGGCTCAGAAGGATGTCGACGCCCGCTGGACGCTGAAGATCGGCGGCAAGGTTCGCTATCGCCCGGACGGTACGCCGCTGCCGATGATCGCGACGCCGGTCTTTGGCTACAAGTCCCACATCAGCATCGACCAGCGCTTCGGCTTCATCCGCGAGAGCGCGGTTACCTCTGCGGCGGCCCCGGACGGACGGCAACTTCGGCATCTCGTGAGCCGACAGAACACCGGTTCGCAAGTCTGGGCCGACAGCGCCTATCGTTCGGGGGAGAACGAGAAGTGGCTAGAGAGCGTCCGCATAAACGGGTTCAGCGAGGTGGCGTAATCTGATTCAATCTCCTGGAAGGGAGATTGCCATGCGTTGCCATGAACTGTCGGATCAGGAATGGGCTGTCATCGAGCCGCTGCTGCCGCAAAACAGCCGCGGCGTCGCCCGGGTCGACGACCGGCGGGTGATCAACGGCATCCTCTGGCGGTTCCGCACCGGCTCATCCTGGCGCGACGTCCCGGAGCGTTACGGTCCTCGGACCACGCTCTACAACCGCTTCACGCGCTGGCGGACCGCCGGTGTGTGGGATCGCCTCCTGGCAGCGGTATCGAAGGCTTATGACGGCGACATCGTCATGATCGACAGCTCCTGCGTTCGCGTCCACCAGCATGGTGCCGGCGCGAAAAAGGGGGATCTGCCGATCCTTGCATGGGACATTCCCGTGGCGGCCTGACCACCAAGATCCATGCTCTCGTCGACGCCGAAGGGCGCCCTGTGCGCCTCGAGCTGACGGCCGGACAGGCCGGCGACGCGCCGATGGCGACCAAGCTGCTCGACGCCGTCGCGCCCGGAGCGACCGTCATCGCCGACAAAGCTTATGACGCGGACGGCATCCGCTCCTTCGTCGCCAGCCGCAATGCCTGAGCGAACATCCCGCCGCGCTCTATCCG
This sequence comes from Jiella marina, assembly GCF_024359545.1. Taxonomy (GTDB): domain Bacteria; phylum Pseudomonadota; class Alphaproteobacteria; order Rhizobiales; family Rhizobiaceae; genus Jiella. The sequence continues at coordinate 9,845 of NZ_JAKQZG010000019.1, read as the reverse complement.
CAAGGGCACCTTCGCCTTCAGTCGATGGGTCTACCGCCAGCGCAACCTCGTCGAGCGCTTCTTCAATCGCATCAAGCAGATGCGGGGCCTTGCCACGCGCTACGACCGGCGCGCCGACAACTTCGCCGCCGCTCTCAAGCTGGCTGCCGTCCGCATCTGGATCAATGCCCAATGAGTCCGCTCCCTAGGCGAACGCGAACGGCGAGGGTGCCGGCTGGCTTTCGACGCTGAGGATTGGTCGCGCGGCAGGGGCCTCGGACAAACGCTCTCACTGTTTGCGGCTTTTGCCGATGGTTCCTGACCGCTGTATTCGAGGCTTCTCCACGGCGGATCAGGCATGGGTGCCGCGATCTGCCAGGTGAAACTCGCTCGTCCTGGAGCGGAGTTTACGATCGCATTTGATCTGACCGGGGTTTCGTTCAAATCGAATGTAGTGAATAGATTATATAAAAATCGCTTCGAAATGCGGTGTCGATTTTGGCTGTAGAGTAAAATCGGTATGCCACTCTTCTCATCATCAGGGAGGAGGCGGGAATGTTAAAAAAATACAAACTAGTTATTAAAACAATACTTGCAATACTGGTTGCTGCTATCTTCGTGAACACCGCGTTGGCACAGCCATCGCAAATGCCGATGCTGGAGCGCACATCGCAGCCCGTCGGCCACTACGAATTCTGCCAACGATATCAAAGCGAGTGCCAGCCGAATCTGCCGGCTGTCGTTCCGACCCTGACCGAGGATCTCTGGTCGCAGTTGATCGAGGTGAACGGCTCCGTTAACACGGTCATCATCCCGCGAACCGACGAAGAGATTTTCGGTGTAGCCGAGCGCTGGGCCTACCCCACTAAGCAAGGTGATTGCGAAGACTTCGCGCTTCTGAAGCAGTATATGCTCCAGCGTGCAGGTGTTCCTCGTTCAGCCCTCCTTATCACCGTTCTTCGTCAGCGCAACGGTGCCGGCCATGCGGTACTGACAGTGCGAACCAGCGAAGGCGACTTCGTGCTCGACAACCTGGACGAGCGGATCCTTCCTTGGAACGAGACGGATTACCTTTATCTAAAGCGGCAGTCGGAGCTGGACTCCGGAAAATGGATCGGCATAGCGGACGACCGCGACATCCTCGTCGGTAGTGTGCGGTGATCAGCTACTGGATAGGATGACTATCGAGACGGGTTTTCGCGGGGTTTCTGGCGATATCGTTGCAGGCATCACCGATGAATCTTGAAGTGGACTCCGTTTCGCATTTCGCCGGACAGGCGGCGGTTGGGTTTAGGCACTGAGCGAGATGAACTCTCGCGGCGATCGGAACTTCTATTCTGAGTGCGCGTGGACCTCGCAAGAATCCTCGACCCAGTCGGGGAGCAAGGCGAGAATAGTGGCGGCGTCGGACAGAACGGTGATGCTGGCATAGTCGCGCTTCACCGTCTTAACGAAGGCCTCCGACATGCCGTTCGACTCCGGGCTGCGGACGGGCGTGAAGAGCAGAGTCAGGCCGACAGCTCGGGCGGTGTCGGCGGTGTCGTTGGCAAGGTAGGCGCTGCAGTAGTTGTCCGGCAGCCATCCGGCCTGCGCCACGGCGGACCATGCAATGACCTCGCGGTCGCAGACATCCAGGACGAAGAAGATGCGCACGACCTCGCGGTTCCTGGCATGGATCTCCAGATGGTCTGAGCAGTGAGTCAGCGGGGCCACCGGTTCGAGCCCGCTGGTGAACGCACGTTCGAGCGCAGCGCAATGACGACGCAGTCATACGTTCGACCAGGCCGCCGGGCGGTATGGCGCTCCAGCGTCAGGCCATGATGCTGCATGATCCTCAGCACCCGCTTTGCATTGACCGCCGGGCGGCATTCCGCCCGCAGGCGACGGTTCAACAGCGCCGTCACACGCCGGTAGCCATAGGTCGGCCGGGCGTCGACGATGGCCCGGATGGGCGCCAGGAACTCGGCATCCTCGGCCTTGCGATACGGGCCCCGCGGCTTCACGGTCCTACCGCGTCGCTCGTTGATCTGGGAACGAGCGACGTCAAGCGTCCGCGCCACGACGCTCACCGTGAACCGCCCACGGGATCGCTCCAGGACAGCAAGGACGATGTCCGTTTTTTTGGGCGAGCGACGTCGAGCGCCTCTTTGAGGATCTCGTTCTCCATCGTCTTGCGGCCGAGCAGCCGCTCAAGGTCGCGGACCCGCTTTTCAAGATCGCGGACCCTCGACGTGCCGACGACGTCTTCGTCGGCCTGGACGGCCGCATGTCCGCCCTCCAGCATCCGACGCTTCCAAGCAAAGAGCTGCGACGGCGAGACGCCTGCCTGCCGCGCTACGAAGGACACGCTCATCCCAGGCTGCATCGCCTCCTCGACGAGGCGGACCTTCTCGGCCGTCAACCATCGACGCCGGCGCTGCACAGAAGTGATCACTTCAACCCGAGAATACGGGCCATCAGGAGCTTTCGACATAGTCGTACTCATAGGCGGATGCCTATGCCTTATCGGCTATACTACCTGGCTGGTCAAAAACGGGGTGCGCTCCAGTCCCATTCTTTTTCAGCCATTTATCCCTTGCGCCTCCAGTGGGTAGAGGAGCTAGGGGGTGGCCGAATGCCGAACAAGGAGTCCATCGATGACGTCCATCCTCCCGAAACAGTTGGCCAGTGACAAATCCGGCTGTCTCTCCGAAAACCCGGCAGGCGCGATAGCTGGAATTTCAGCCGCCGCTGGCCAAAGCCTCTGATGTCAGCGACAGTAAAGATGGCAGGTTCTGCCGTGCCTGAGGTTCCGAGCAGCTCTTGCAGTCCTACGCGCTACGTATTTGTCGATGTGTGGCGCGGATTGGCGATCATCGGTGTCGTAATCTATCACTTTGGCTGGGACCTGAGCTTTTTCGGGTATGTTTCGCCCTCACTGATGTTCAGTATTCCGGTCACTATATTTGCTCGCAGCCTCGCCGGCTCGTTCATGTTTCTCGTTGGGGTCGGGCTCGTGCTGGCCCATTTCCGCTATACCCACTGGCAAAAATTCCTCACGCGCCTTGCCAAGATTGTCGTGGCGGCTGCCGCGATATCAGTGGTCACGTATGGTGCTTTTCCTACCAGTTTCATTTACTTCGGAATTTTGCACTCCATCGCGTTGGGATCTCTCCTGGGACTCCTCTTTTTGAGGTTTCCAATTGGCTTGGTCTTCTTCGCCTCATTCGCAACGCTGGCGGCGCCGCTCTTTCTCGAAACCCCGACCTTCAACACACGGTTCCTGGCCTGGATCGGATTTGCTGCTGCGCCACCATTTTCGAATGATTTTGTGCCTGTGTTCCCGTGGTTTGGGGTGACACTTGCGGGCATAGGCTGCACCCGGCTCCTTGTGGCCAGGCCATCAAAGCGGGACCGGAAGCCCCATAGCCCCAGGGCACATCTTGGCGGGGTACTGACGTGGGTGGGGCAACGAACGCTGCCCATCTACCTGTTCCATCAGCCACTGCTTTTCGCCGGATTTGTTGTCCTCACCCGCCTCTTAGCGGAGTAGCCGAATCGCCCCCCCCCATAGACCCGGTTATCGAACCAGGAAGATCGGCAATTGATCTAGCTTATCCGCCAAACCGACCGAGCCGTGCTATCTTTGTAGTCTTCTCGAAAAGCCGCCAAGCTGAGCAGGGGCCTTTTGTCCTCGTCCTCGTCGGATGCTCCGCGATTGCGAGTACAATGGCAGCATCCCAGCCGACGAACGAAGCCGTCAATGCCCAGACTTTCGTGCCTTCCGCAGGGCCACCCGGCCGCACCGAAGTCCCGGAGCCGATGGGATCGTTGGACATCGACAAACTGATGGCCGAAGGCCACTGCCGGACATCGTGATCGATGATCCGAATGCGCCGGTAACGATTGTCGAATACGCCTCGATGAAGTGCGGCCACTGCGCAAACTTCCACGAGAACAGCTATCCGGCCATCAAGGCCGACTACATAGTCACCGGCAAGGTCAAGCTGATCATTCGCGGGTTCCCTTCGACCCGCGCGCGCTCGCGGCAGTAATGCCGGCGCTCTGCACGCAAAGTAATTCCCAGCGCACCGCATGATCGATGTCCTCTTCTAGCAGCAGACCAACGGGAAAGAGTGGAAAACTTTTCGGCGGCTTTTCTCAACATTATCAAGCTGGCCGGTTTCACTCAGGAAACGTTCTCCGCCTGCCTAAACGACAAGGAATTGCAGCAGAAGATCGTCGCCGCGTAGAGGCGCGGACAAAAGATGGTTTGCGTGGACGCGACGCCAACGTTCTTCGTGAACGGCGACAAATACGCTGGCTCGCTGCCGGCTAATCAGATGTCGGCGATGATTGAATCCATGTTGTAGGATCTATCATCGGAAGGAGCTTTTTCGACACGCGCCGAAAACCCGGCGCTGGCGATCACCGCACTACCACCTCGGCTCCTACGCTCACGCGATCATACAGGTCGATTACATGCTCGTTGAGCATCCGAATGCAGCCGTTTGATACAGCCTTACCGATCGAAGATGGCTCAGTCGTCCCGTGGATACGGTAGAGAGTATCTTGGCCGTTTCGATGAAGGTAAAGCGCCCGGGCACCCAAAGGGTTGCCGGGGCCGCCCTTTAGCCCTCCCGCGTATTTTGCATATTTCCCTGGTTCGCGCTTGATCATGTTTGGTGTCGGCGTCCAACGGGGCCATTCAGCCTTCCGGCCAACTACTGCCTGGCCGGAAAAGCTCAGTCCAGCTCGGCCTACGCCGATGCCGTAGCGCCGCGCGAAACCGTCTTCTTCCACCAGGTAAAGGAACCTCGCCTTCGGATCGACGACAATGGTTCCGGGTGTGAAACCAGAGAAGGCGACACGCTGCGGCAGAAACTTCGTATCAAGCTCGAACGCTTGATGCGCGGCCGTTGGACCGGACAGGGCAGAGAATAGCAGGACACCAATCATGAACTGACGTCGGTTGGTCATCTCTTATCTCCGAAGTCTGACGCTGAAGGAGATGGTCGCACATGGCCATTGATATTTGGTTGCTCGAGCGGGTTAGAGCATCGCTGCCGGATCGGGATTTGCCAAATACCAAAGAGCGCAGGTCAGAATTCATGCGCCGACTCCCGCAGTTCGATGAGGACGATTTTCAAGGGCTGATCGACAAACTTGCCGCGGCAGAGGTCGACGATACCGTCGGCGGCGGCGGCGGCGGCGGCAATGCGGTTGGAGGGCCAAGTGTCCCAACGAACTGCCAAACATTCTCGATCGGTTCAGCTCGGGCGATCCGGACATCAGGAATTGGCGGGTGATCGGACCTATTGGCCCGCCTGGTAGGGATCAACGAGAGCTGCATCGGGTCGACTGATCTGGACGGCGGTACTCGATGTTTCCCTGGCGAGCTCCTCCGCGCCGAGACGTGCCAGCAAGCTGCGGAATTTGGGGTGCATCCCGCCATCGACATAAGCCATCGCCATCTCGGCGCGGCCTTCTACAAGAAGCTTCTGCACAACCCGCTCGTCGTCGTGTCGCTTTGCCGACACTCGGGGATCGACCCTGGTATTCATGGCAGGACAGGCAGCGGTCGGTTCGAGTGCCGCAGCGCCGTCAACGCGGCGGGCATCAAACACGTAGCGCCCTCCGCAGGCCGCGACCGTCGGCTCCCTGCGGGTGACTTCGAAGACGTCGTATCCGAGCTTAAGGTTGCGCCAGAACTCGATGTTCGGGTCGCCCTGATGCTTCGCCATCTGCTCAGCCGTCATACGGAATGGGAAAGACTGGACCTGAAAATCGCTTTGTCCGATCCGGAAGGCACTTTGCGCCTCGGCGTACACCTCGGCCACGCCATTGTCTGTCATGGCAAAGCAACCCGCGGAGGAACAGGCGCCGTGGACCATGAGGGAGTCTCCGGTGTAACCGAGCGCTCGTTCCAGTTGGTTCGGATAGCCGAGATTAAAGGAGCGGTGATATTTCGAGTTCGGGTTCATCAGGCTTGCCGTAACCTGATAAAACCCCTCGGGCGCCTGCCTGTCGCCGTCAGCCGTCTTCGGCCCTAGCCGCCCTGACCAGCGGCACATTGGATGGGTCTTGTGAAGCGCGTAGCGGCCGTCTGCCCCCTGCCTCCAAACCTCCAGCTCGCTTTCCTCCTTGAATATGCGCATGAGAATCGAACCTTCCGGGCGGGTTCTCTCGGCCACTGCGAGAGTCGCCGGCGCCAGGTCCGTGTAGGCATCCTCCGTGATCGAGACACACCCGCCGATGGACAACAGGGTGATCGCGGTAAACATTGCCCGCGCCACATACGGCAGGGAAGGCATTAGATCGTAGGAGTTCAGGGTCGCGCCTCTCTCAACGGCTGGATTTGGAACCACGCGTCGGCGGCCGGGATCGTGCACCAGTTTCCGCATCTCAGGAGGCATCTTCGCAGTCAGGCGCCGACGCAAGCTCGAGCTTGGATAGTGAGCCCGAGAACGCGTAGTCGCCGTTGTCGATTATGATGTCGTCCGAGATGCCGTTCTCGTACAGGGTGTAGCTTGTCTGGAACAGTGGCAGGCCGTCCAGCTTGCTGTCACTATTGTAATAGGACTCCGCCACCCGCCATCTGCGCAGATCGAGCATCGCAGCGACAGGCGAGGAGGCAGCCTCAGGATTCGCCGGTCCGGGCGGCGTTGCCTCCGCTTCGACGGGGGTGATGATCGCCGTCGTCGTCAGGAGTTTCCCTGCCTCGTTGTCGCCGTCATAGAGACGGGCCTCGACGAGGCTTTCCCCAGCAATCGCCATGTCGATGAGATCCATCGTGTGCGCTGTGGGAAAGACCGACAATGGCAGGTCGAACGTTTCGGCACTTGGCTCGGCAATTTCAACACGCGTACGAGTATCCGTATTTGTCGCGCTGCCGCGGATGACCCATCCCTCGACGTTGTCGACGAAGGTCCGCGTGGTGAAGTGGTAGGCCCTTGCGGCGAAATTCTCGACCGAAACCGTCTGCTGGTCGGTGACGACGGTGGCATCCTCGCGCTCAAAGCGGGCGACGAAGCGGTAGTCCAGCTCGATCTGCTCACAGGCTTCGCGCTCGAGTTTAAGGGCGATGCGTCCGCTGCCACCGACGAGATCGGAGGACTTGCGGAGCATAGACATATCGTAGACAGCCAGATGGGGCACAATGTCTGCTGCCTTGGCAGGGAACGCAAACAAGCTGGTCGCGATCATCGTCAAGATCAGGGCCGAACGAGATCGATCACGAGCCATGATGATGGTCCTCCGGGGGTGATCCCGCGGCAAGCACATTCGCCACAATGGTCCGTTCGCTGCCGTCGAAGAAGGAAACTGTAACGGGCACCATTGCGCCAGGCGACAAGGCCGGCTCCTGCGGGGCAGCCAGGAGATGCAGGCCTGTCTCCTTCATGAGAAGTTCGGAGCGTGCGGGAACGGCAAGACCACCGGACAGGCCCGCTCGTGGCTTGTCCTCTGAATGCGGACCGCGGGAGACGGCGATGCGGGCAACGGCCGGGCTTGTCACCCCGCTGATCGTCACGCTGCTACCGGTGCCGTTCCAGACGACCAGATAGAGGTCGATCGGCTCGGCAGGATCGGGAGACAGGACGAACTCGGCGTGCTCAACCGTCAAGAGTTCGCCTGGTCTGGAAGGGTGCACCGTCCTGGCAGACGCCGATCCGGGTACGAACGTCAGGATTAGCGCAAGGGTACTGACCGCCACGAAGCGTCGATCCATTTGGGCATTCATCCTTGACTAGGTTCGCGACTGATTTCAGCGACAGTTCCGGCGGATTTGAGGCGATCGCCTCGCCGACGACGGCGGTGGGTGTTTGGCGGACCACCGATATTCGATGATCACGACAGCCGTGGCTCAGCGACCGCGATGCTCGTCCGCTTACGCAATTGTATGGCAGGACTTATCGGCACATCGTTTGGATGGCCGGACCGTCCGAAGATCGGAGATCGGGTCCAAACTCCGGCCCGGTCCTAAACGGCGAACGCTCGAACTTGTGAGGGAGTCCGCCAGACTCGATGGCGCTCGGTCACCCGCTGTTAGGCAGACATAGCGGTCGCTGGATCCGGAATTACTCGGATAGGGGTTCCGTCCGGGACCCGTCCGTACAGGTCGATGACATCCTGATTCAGGAGGCGAATGCAACCAGAGGAAACCGCTTTTCCGATCGACCAAGCCTGATTTGTACCATGCAAGCGGTAGAGCGTATCGCGCCCATCCTGAAAGATGTAGAGCGCCCTGGCCCCGAGTGGGTTGTCGAGGGACGGTGGCATTCCACCGTTCGCCGCACTGTATGGCGCGAGTTCGGGTTCACGCTTGATCATCTCGGCCGGAGGCGTCCATGTCGGCCATTTGCGCTTATAGGCGATCGTCGCCCGCCCTGACCAGGAGAAGCCGCCGCGACCGACGCCGATCCCGTAGCGCATCGCCGTTCCTTCTTCCATCACGAGGTAGAGGTACTTGGCGGGCGTATCGACAACGAGCGTTCCGACCCGCTCGGTGGTGGGGTAGTCGACGACTTGCCGCCAGAGCCGTCGATCGAGATTGCTAACGTCGACCGCCGGGATCGGAAAGCGCTCATTGGGCATCGCCCGGTACATCGCGGGGAGTACGGGCTTGGGCTCTGGAGGCTTGATCGGAACGACACGTGTCGGCTCCTGCGTGGAGACGCAGCCCGTGAGCGCAACGCTCGCCATTACCGCAATGAATGCGCGACGGTCCATGCCGGTCGCTCCATCCCGGCTTGCCGAATCGCACGATGGATGGGTGATTGCCGGGGGGCGGCGCGTCTTGGCGTCGATCATGTCTTCTCCTTGAAATAGGCGTGGCCCGAGAGGCCGTCGAGTTCTCATCGGGTTCTTGGATCGGTTCGCTCATGCGCGCAAACGCGGTACGGCGAGCGCGTGAACCGGCCTTAAAAGCACGGATGCGAGAGCGGCGCGGGAGCGATGAATTCGAGCTGCCGCGCTACAAAAGCTTTCGGCTCAGTGCTGTTGTCTAGTAACTACGAGATGGGTGGACGCTCGATCCGGCCGGGGGAGCCTCCGGAGCCCAACTCGATCGACCGCGGAAGGGGGAGCACGGCTCTGCGAGGGCTCTCCACAAACGGCCCCACGACCTGCATTGCAGGAAGTTTGCAGTGGAGGGCGTGGGCCGAACTCGCCTCCTGCGTCGTCGCTGGCGCCGGGCCGTCCATAGTGCCCGCTCCATAGAGCGGATCCAATGAAAGCCGCTCCGCCATGTGGCAGGGACTTTCGACCGCCTCGACCACGGCCGCGGCGTGACTCATCGACCCAAGTAGCAGGGCGGCAAGCAGCGCGAGGCGGAGGAAAATTCCCATGGATGGGTCATAGCAGCGGCTTTGTTGCTCGCAACTTAAAGAGCGAGCAACTTTGTTTGATGTGACACGCATGGCGACATGGTGGTGGCTTCCGCATTGACCAGCCCGCCCCCCTGGGGCGGGAAAGGGTACGAATGTTATGCTTTCAGGAGCTATGCCATGAGGGAGTTCACGTTCTCCGACCTGAACCGCAGCTCGGGCGACATCCTCGACCGCGCGCTGAGCGAGCCGGTGGGCCTGAGGAAGCGCGGGAAGCGGAAGATCGTCATGGTCCCGTCGGAGGCCTGGGACAGACTCAGCCGGCTCGACGAGGGCCACCAGGCGCACTGGGTCGACCAAGCGCCGGAGGAGGACCTCGAGAACCTCATGGCTGGCTTCCAGGAACTCATCGACGCCGGGGAGCACGCCGAGTGAACGTCGGCGGGGTCTACCGCTTCAACTACCTCTGGGACCATGAGGCGGAGCGCGGCGAGGAGAGCGGCCGCAAGATCCGCCGCATCGTCTTCATGATGTAGATCGGCGGGTGGCGGTACCTGTTCC
>NZ_JAKQZG010000018.1 GCF_024359545.1 Jiella marina | reverse complement strand
CGTATAGAGGGACCTAGGTACGGTCGATCGAACCTACTCCAGCCAAAACGCGCTCTGGGCGTGATACACACGGTGATCGGTAGAAGGGCACGCTGAAGATACTGAACTTCAAGGGTGAGTCCTTGCTACTAGTTTGTGTCGACGTATCTCCCGTAATCACAGTTTGCCGTAGGCTATCAATGGCACTGACCTGTCCGGTTCTCCACCGCCGGGCGGTCCGCAGGGCTTTAAGAATGCACTTGGTAGATTGAGGGACTCATATCAGTCGGTCTTGTTGTCCAGTCACTCCGGGGCCAAACCATACCGTTCCCGCCTTACATAGCGCCAGTTCAACATCACCGCCGCCACCGCCAGCCCCGACGCGAGGCCCCACCAGATGCCGGGGGCGCCGACACCCGCCGGGAACGCCAGAAGATAGGCGACCGGCATGCCGACCAGCCAATAGCTGATCAGCGCCATGATCATCGGCACGCGCGTGTCCTTCATGCCGCGCAGGACGCCGGCGCCCACCGCCTGAAGCGCGTCGGCGAGCTGGAAGACCGCCGCCACGAGCAGCAGTGGCACGGCGGTTTCCAGCACATCGGCGGCGTTTTCGTTGGCCTGATCGAGAAACAGGCCGACGAGCCGCTCGGGCACGAGCCAGAAGAGCATCGCGGCCAGGAAGGCGATCGATCCGCTGATCAGGATCACGACGGTTCCCGCGCGGCCGAGGGCGACCCTGTCGCCTCGCCCGGCGGCCAGTCCGACGCGCACGGTCGCAGCGCTCGCAAGCCCCAGAGGGACCATGAAGGAAATCGCGGCGATCTGCAGCGCGATACCGTGGGCAGCGAGCGGGATCGTGCCGAGCCAGCCCATCATGATCGAGGACGTCGCGAACAGCCCGACCTCGGCGATGATCGTCGCCGAAATCGGCAGACCGAGGCGTACGACTTCCAAGAAGGCCGGCCAGTCGGGCCGCCAGAAGCGGGCATAGAGCTCATAGCGAGCCAGGGCGGGGGCTGCGAGCGTGTAGCCGATGAGAAGGCCAGCCATGGTGAGATTCGCCAGAACCGTTGCCAGCGCCGCCCCGACGATTCCCAGGGCCGGCGCGCCGAGATGGCCGAAGATGAAGACGTAGTTGAAGCCGGCATTGGCGAGCGCACCGGCGACGATCACCGAAAGCATCAGATAGGCGCGATTGACCACGGTGAGGTAGGCGCGCAGGCTGAGGATCGCCAGGGCCGGAAACATCGACCACTGGCCGAGCGCCATATAGGCGGCGGCAAGGCGCGAGATCTCCGGTTCCTGTCCGAGCGCCAGAAGGATCGGACCGACCAGGGCGAGCGGCACCATGGTGACGGCTCCATAGAGCATCAGCACCCAGAGGCTCATGCGGATCGAACGGCGCACGCCGCGGGGATCCCCCTGGCCTTCGGCCGTTGCCGCCAGCGGAACCGCGGCATGGGCAAAGCCCGAACCGAAGATGAAGAAAAGAAAGAACGCCTGCGTCGCCAGGACCGTTGCGGCGAGTTCGCCGGCGCCGAGCCAGCCGACCATGATGGTGTCGGTGACGTTCATCGTCACCTGTGCCAGCTGCACGCCGATCAGCGGCAGGCCGAGCACCAGGGTCGCACGCGCATGCCCGAGCCACGTCTGCCCCGCCACCCCGCTCGCGGCGGCGGCCTGTGCCGTTGCATCGTCCTGCAGCATTGGGCCCATCCTTTCGGCAGGGCTGTAGCCCGCCGCGCGGCGGATGCCAATCCGGCGTGGCTGGAAGGAGAGTTGGTTCCGATGCACCCATCGGGGCGCGTCGCCTCAACGTGGAGAATTCCAGTCGACCCAACCACATGAGAGGCAGTGCCGGCCGGGCTGCTTCGCTCTTTCTGTTGCGGTCAGGGCGATCGAGTGGGGGTGATACCGTTCCGTTCCGTCATCCTCGGGCCTGTCCCGATGATCTCCTGAGAGATGTTCTTAGAGCTCTCCGCGGGAGGAAGGATATCTCCGAAGATTCTGATGCGACTCTGGCTGTGGATCCTCGGGACAGGCCCGAGGATGACGGCGCGTCGTGCTTCTTGTTTCGCATATCCGCCTATGCGGTTGCCCCGGCGGCGCCGGGACCCCCATTGTGGGCAGGGGCAATGACCGTTAGAGCAGGTTCATTGTTTGAGCCATCAATCAATACAGCGTCGAGAAGGGTTTCCCGCCATGTCCCGCCCGAACATTCTCATCATCATGGTCGATCAGGCCAATGGGACGCTGTTTCCTGACGGGCCGGCGGATTTCCTGCACATGCCGCATCTGAAGGCGCTGGCCGAGCGCTCGACCCGGTTTCAGAACAGCTATACGGCGAGCCCGCTCTGCGCGCCGGGGCGGGCGTCCTTCATGTCCGGGCAGTTGCCGTCGCGCACGCGGGTCTACGACAATGCGGCGGAGTTCCAGTCGGCGATCCCGACCTATGCCCATCATCTCAGGAAAGCCGGCTATCACACCTGCCTGTCGGGCAAGATGCATTTCGTCGGACCGGACCAGCTCCACGGTTTCGAGGAGCGGCTGACGACCGACGTCTACCCGGCCGATTTCGGCTGGACGCCGGACTATCGCAAGCCCGGCGAGCGGATCGACTGGTGGTACCACAATCTGGGTTCGGTCACCGGGGCGGGCGTCGCCGAGATCTCCAACCAGATGGAATATGACGACGAGGTCGCCTTCTTTGCGGAGCAGAAGCTGTTCCAGCTCTCGCGCGGCCATGACGACCGGCCCTGGGCGCTCACCGTTTCCTTCACCCACCCGCACGATCCTTACGTCGCGCGGAGGAAATACTGGGACCTTTACGAGAATTGCGAGCATCTGGAGCCGGTGACCGGCGCCATTCCGTTCGAGGATCAGGATGCCCATTCGCAGCGACTCTATCAGGCGAACGACTACACCAAGTTCGACATTCTGAGCGAAAACGTCCGCCGCTCGCGGCGCGGCTACTTCGCGAATTTGTCCTATCTCGACGAGAAGATCGGCTCGATCCTCGACGTGCTGAAGCGCACGCGCATGGACGAGAACACAGTGATCGCCTTCGTCTCCGACCATGGCGACATGCTGGGCGAGCGCGGCCTGTGGTTCAAGATGAGCTTCTTCGAGGGCTCGGCCCGGGTGCCGCTGATGATCTCGGCGCCCGGCCTTGAGCCGCGCCTCGTCCACTCTCCGGTGTCGACGATCGACATGACCCCGACACTCTGCGATCTCGCCGGCATCGACATGGGGGCGATCAAACCCTGGACCGACGGCCATTCGCTGCTGCCGCTGGTCAACGGCCATGAGCGGCCGGAGCCGGTCTATATGGAATACGCCGCCGAAGGCTCCTATGCGCCGCTCGTCTCGATCCGCGAGGGGAAGTGGAAGTTCAACCATTGCGAACTCGACCCGCCGCAGCTCTTTGATCTCGAATCCGATCCGCAGGAGATGACCAACCTCGCGGGCGACCCCGCCCATGCCGAGACGCTCAAGGGCTTTCAGGCGCAGATGCGGGCGAAATGGGACATGGCGCGGTATGACGCCGAAGTGCGCGAGAGCCAGGCCCGGCGGTGGGTCGTCTATGACGCGCTGAGGAACGGTGCCTATTACCCCTGGGACTACCAGCCGCTCCAGAAGGCGTCGGAGCGCTACATGCGCAACCACATGGACTTGAACGTCGTGGAGGAGAACGCCCGCTTCCCCCGCGGGGAGTGAGGTTGAGGCGACTGAATATAGCGTCTGCGACAGGGCCTGAGGGTAACCCCTCTGTCCTGCCGGACATCTCCCCCCGCAAGGGGGGAGAAAGGCCTTCATCGATGGTAGCGCCCACCACTCTCCCCCCTTGCGGGGGAGATGTCACGAAGTGACAGAGGGGGGTCTGCAACGGTGAGGATTGGGCTGAAGTCGGAAGGCACGGCCGAAACGAAAGTGGCCAGATCCCGCTCGACGGTCAGAACTCCTCCCAGCCATCCTCTTCCGGCGTCGCGCGCTTGACGGCGACGGCACTGGCGCGGCCGGACGCGGCGCGCACTGGCGGCGCATGCCAGAGCGTGACGTCGTCGTCCGCATCGTCGTCATGCGCCATGGTTGGCGCAGGGCGGTGGAGGGGGCGCCCGTGGTCGGGGGCGGACCTGAACTTGGGCTTCGACTTCGCCGGCGCAAAGCCGGAAATCAGGACGGCCAGCGTCTCGGTCTCGGCGCGCAGGTTCTGGGCAGCGGCGGTCGTCTCCTCGACCATGGCGGCGTTCTGCTGGGTCGCCTGGTCCATCTGCTCGGCCGCGCTCGAAACTTCCTTCAGATTCACCGCCTGATCCTGGGCGCGCTGGGAGATTTCGGCAACGAGGCGGCTGACTTCCGCCACCTTGCCGACGATCTCGCCCAGCGAGTCGCCGGAAGCCGTCACCAGCGACACGCCTTCCTTCACCTGACCGTTCGAGGCGTTGATCAGCTGCTTGATTTCCTTGGCCGCGTCGGCCGAGCGTTGGGCGAGGCCGCGGACTTCCTGGGCGACGACGGCGAAGCCGCGTCCCGCTTCGCCGGCGCGTGCCGCCTCGACACCGGCATTGAGCGCCAGAAGATTGGTCTGGAAGGCGATCTCGTCGATCACGCCGATGATCTTCACGACCTTCTGGGACGACTGCTCGATTGCCGACATGGCGGAGATCGCCCGTCCGACGATGTCGCCGCCGCGACCGGCCGTCTCCTTGGCGGTCGCTGCCGCGAGTTCGGCCTGACGCGCGCCTTCCGCCGTTTCCGCAACGGCACCGGAGACGTCGCCCAGCGAGGCGACGGTCTGTTCCAGATTGGCAGCCTGCTGCTCGGTGCGCCGAGCGAGATCGTCGGTCGCGACGAAAATCTCACCGAGCCCCGTCGCGAGCGAGGAATTGGCGATCGACAGCGCGCTGAAGGTCTGTTCGAGCTTCTCGGCGAGCCTGTCGAACTCTTCGCCGATTTCGGAATGATCGCCCATCTCGTCAGCGATCCGAACGTTCATTTCCCCTGCGCTCAGCCGCTTGATGCCTGAAGACAGGGTTCCCATCGTCTCTTCGAGCGCCTCCCGCTCGGCCGAAAGGGAGGCCGTCTGCTGCTCGATCTTCTCGAGCTCGCCGAGGCGACGGCGGGCGTCGGCTTCGGCGCTTGCGGCGTCGTTGCGGCTCGACTGCTTTTCGATGGCAATGACGGCCCGGGCGATGTCGCCGAGTTCGTCCTCCCGTTCGGCTTCCTCGAGCGGGGCGCGGGTTTCGTCTTGGGCCCGGCTGGTCAGCGCCGCCGAAAACTGGGTGAAGGGTCCGACGATCTTGCGAGCGGCGACAAACCCGCTCAAGAGCGCGACCAGCGCGATCAGGATGCTGCCGGCGAGCACCAGGGGCCCGGGTGCGAAGCCGGCGGTCGCCGGTCCCGGATTTGCGGTGGTCGCGGCGTTTTCGTCGCCGTCGGCGGCCGAGACGCTTGCCGTCTCGACCGGGTCGATTGAGGGGACATCTGCAGTGGCTGCTCGCCGCAGCGTCGCGACGTGGTCGGCAAGCGCGCGGGGCAGGGTGATCAGCATGCCGGCGCGAAGCTCGCGCATGCGCGCGGCGAAGTCCTTCGTTGCGCCGAGCTTCTCGCCATAATCCTTCATCAGCGACAGCGATTCCCGCGCCCGTTCGAGCTGGGCAGGGTCCGTCATCAGCTTGGTCATCGCCGCATGCCGGCCAATCGCCTCGTTCAGCTTGGACTGCGCCACGTCGAAGGCGGCGCCTTCGTCGGTGCGCAGGAACCGTTCGGCCGAGACGAGGCTGGCATTCAGGGATTCGAAGGTGGCGGTCGCGTGATAGAGCGCCTCGATGTCGAAGGCGCGCCAGGCAAGCTTGATCACGTCGGACATCGCCGAGACGGCCAGCGGTCCGGATTCGGCCACCGCGCCCGTCGCCTTGGCCTCACCGGTTCGCAGGCCGTAGAGTTGGTCCATCGCCGACTGCCAGGAGGCGATACCGGTCTCTACCCGCTTCCAGGCGGCCTCCGATCCTGCGTCGCCGGCGAGAAGGCGGCGGTCTTCCGGCGAAAGCTCGCCAAATTCGCTCGCGGCGCTCTGGAAGCGGTCGTAGCTGTCCTTCCGGCCGTCCTCGATGAAGTCCACGGCCGCGATTCGCAGGCGTTCGAGATCGCTGGAAGCGCGCAAGGCGAATTCGCCGAGCGGGGCCGGTTTGTTCAGCCGGGCAGGTGCTGGAGCAGCAGGAGCAGGAGCGGGTGCGATCCGGACCGGCTGCGGCACCGCCGTCACCGCAGGTGCGGGACTTGCCTCCGGCCATGCCATCTGGGCGACGAGACCGAGCGCGATCGCCAGAATGGCGACCGGCAGGAATGCAACGATGATCCGGCCCTTGATGCCCACGCTTGTTACGTTCTCTTTTCCGACATGGTCCGCAAGAATGCGGGTCCAGATGATTTCGCATGCGGGTCTTGTTCGTGGCTGTCGCCCGGTCACGCTCCGCCGACGCGGCCGGTTCTCAGGCGACGTGAGGCGATCCTAACGTCGCGACTTGGACTGGCGCTTGCCGAATCGCGCAAGGTTGGCCGGATGCGGCTATAACCATCTGATCATGCAAAAATGCATAGCAGCTATGCATGGACCTTTGAGGGACTCGTCATTGTCGGGTCAAGGTTCAGGCACTAGACTTCGATCACCGACGAATACGGGAGAGATCGGCCCTCGGGCCGGCGCCGAAGGAGCAACCGCCCCGGAAACTCTCAGGCAAAGGGACCGTTTCGTCGCAAAAATCCGAAGAGTGGCGGCCAGGGCACCGGCCGTCCGCCGAAGGAGAAAGCACGAGGCCGGGTACGCCGGCTTTCTGTGAAGCTCTCAGGCTCATGACGGGAGGGGCGCGCACGGATCTCCGCGAAAACCGCGGAAGAAAGGCTCGTCATGACTTCGATCGCCGTCATCGGCGCCGGCATCACCGGCATCACCACCGCCTACAAGCTCCTCATGCGTGGCTTCGAGGTCACGATCTTCGATCGTCAGGCCTATGCTGCAATGGAGACGTCCTTCGCCAATGGCGGCCAGCTATCGGCCTCCAACGCCGAGGTCTGGAACCGGCCGAGCACCTTCCTCAAGGGCCTCAAATGGATGCTGACCAAGGACGCGCCGCTCCTGGTCAACCCGACGCCGTCCTGGCACAAGCTGTCCTGGATGGCCGAATTCGTGCTCGCAGCCCGCAGCTACGAAGAGAACACCATCGCCACCACCCGGCTCGCCATCGCCGCGCGCCGGCATCTCCTCGACATGGCCGAGCGCGAAGGCTTCGACTTCGACGTCGAAAAGCGCGGCATCCTGCATGTCTACGAGGAACAGGGCGAATTCGACCATGCAGCCGAGGTCAACAGACTTCTTGAAAAGGGAGGGCTGAAGCGCGTCGCGGTTTCCGCCGAAGAGGTCGCCGCCATCGAACCCACGATCCGTGGCAAGTTCATCGGCGGCTTCTTCACTGAATCCGATTTTACCGGCGACATCCACAAATATACGCGCCGCCTGGCCGATGCCTGCCGCCGCCGTGGCGCTCACACCCATTTCGGCGCGGATGTCTCGCGCCTTGCCTCCAATTCGGATGGCAGCGTTGCTGTCTCGTGGCGCTCAAAGGACGGAACCGATGCATCCCGGCAGGAGCGGTTCGACGGCGTCGTCGTCTGTGCCGGCGTCGCCAGCCGCGAATTCGCGCACCAGCTCGGGGATCGGGTGAATGTCTATCCGGTGAAGGGTTATTCCATCACCGTCAATCTGGACGACGAGGAGAGCCGGGCCGCCGCCCCGATGGTCAGCATCCTCGACGATCATGCCAAGGTGGTCACCAGCCGCCTCGGTGCGGACCGACTGCGCATCGCGGGCACGGCCGAATTCACCGGCGAGAACCGCGACATCAAGGCGGCCCGCATCCGCCCGCTGGTCGAGTGGTGCCGCACGCATTTCCCGGGCGTTTCGACCGCCTCCGTCGTGCCCTGGGCGGGCCTGCGTCCGATGATGCCGAACATGATGCCGCGGGTGGGGCAGGGCCGCCGGCCGGGCGTCTTCTACAACACCGGCCACGGCCATCTCGGCTGGACGCTCTCCGCCGTCACCGCCGACATGATCGCCGGCGAGGTTGCCGGCGCCTATTCCCGGCGCGTCCGGCCCGGCGTCTCGGTCCAGGATTCGCACGAGGGCCTGGCAACCCAAGGCGTTTGATCCAGCTTCCTTGCCGGCAACGATCGCCTCTATACCCTGAGGGCAATGTGCTGCGACTGGTGCCAATTAATTCGGGCGCAGCCTTTGCCGTCGCTTGCCGCGCGAATGCCTGCCGCCTGGAAGACATATCTCCTAAGTCGCAGGTCGCAGACGGGAAACGATCCATCCGCCTCGCCGTTTCGGAGCAGGAAGGGTAAGGCGAGCGGGAAACGGGCTGGAGGACGATCCCCGGGACATGAGCAAGATCGACGAGAGCGACGAAAAGGAGCCTACCTTCAGGACCGATTTCGATCCGGCCTATGGCGCGGCGATCGCGGTGGCGCCCGACATCCTTCGGGTAACGGCGAACAACCCATCTGCCTTCACCTTCAAGGGCACCAACAGCTACGTGTTGGGGAGCGACCGTGAATGCTTCGTCATCGATCCCGGTCCGGACGACGACGCCCATAGCGATGCGCTCATTGCGGCGATCGGGGAGCGCACCGTCGAGAGCGTGATCCTCACCCACAGCCATCGCGACCATGCGGCCCTGGCCGCCGACTTCCGGCAACGCGTCGACGCCCCCTTGCTCGGAATGACGGCAAGGCCGCGTGGTGACGATGGCGGCGTAGGGCTCGACGCCGCCGCCGAAACCGGTCTTGCCTTCGATCGCGTTCTGCAAGACGGCGAGGTTCTCGACCTCGCGGGCCGAAGGCTGGAGGTGGTGGCGACGCCCGGCCACGCGTCCGACCACATTGCCCTGGCGCTGCCCGAGGCGGGCGTTCTGTTCTCCGGCGACCATGTGATGGCGTGGTCGACACCGGTGGTGGCGCCGCCCGACGGGGTGATGCGCGACTACATGAGTTCGCTGCGCAAGCTGCTGACGCGCTCGGAAGGTCGTTATCTGCCGGGTCACGGCGGGCCGGTCGAAAGGCCGATCCCTTTCGTGCGCGGACTTATCCGCCACCGGACGATGCGCGAAGCGGCGATCGTCAAGCGCATCGAGGCGGGCGACCGCACGATCCCTCAGATCGTCGCCGCGATCTATCAGGGGCTCGATCCACGCCTGCACGGCGCCGCCGGCCTGTCCGTGAAGGCCCATCTCGACGACCTCGAAGAGCGCGGTCGCATTGTCTGTGAAACCGATGGGCCTTTGCAGGACCGGCACTATCGGCCTGCCGATTGATACCGACCACGCTGAAGCGCCCTACGACGACGTCGCCACCTGCCCCGCAAGCGCCGTGTCGAGGTCGTCGAAGAAGCTCTCGAGGAAACGGCGGTTCTGACCGAAATCGACACCGATGGCCCGCGATGCCGAACGGGCGTCGACGAAGGTCTCGTTGCCGTCTTCCTGAATGCGGATGACGATGTCGCTCGGGAGTTCGAAGACGAAATCCTCGGCGGTGGCTTCGATCTGGTAGCGGTCGCTGTCGCGGGTGGTGACGAGATCCGCCTCGGTCAGGTTCCGCGCCTCGGAACGCGGCGTGGGGATCGGTGCCTCGACCGTCCCGCTGACGCCGAGATCCCCGCTCTCGATGGCCTCGGCGATTTCCTCCGGCCGACCGACCTCGACCTCGTTCACCTCCCAACCCCGGTCGGCCAGGACGAGACGCACCGCCTTGTAGACTTCCGGTGCGACGGCGAAGTAGCGGCGACCGGTCACGAGGCTGGGCCGGTCTTCGGCATTGATCGCCAGACGCCAGCGCTCGGCCGCGGTTGGAGCGGTCTCGATCACTTCGCCGATCGTGTCGGGCTCCATGCCTTCCGTGTAGGCGAGATTGGCGCGCGGATTCGTGTAGAGGAGATAGGCGGCAAGACCCAAGGGCAGAAGTGCCAGAACCGCAAGCACGAAGGCGGCGATCGATTTGCCGCCGCCCAGAACGCCGCCGAACCAGACGCGCATGAGGCTGTAGCACGACAGGAGAAAGGCGAGGAGACCCATCCCTGCGCAGAGCAGAAACAGGCCGATCAGCGCGCGCAATTCTATTCCGCCGAGCCGGTAGACGGCGAAGCCGGCAAGCGTCGTCACGAGGGAGAAGCCGGCGAGCCAGCGGGCGAAACCCGCCAGACGCAGCCGCTTCCTGACATAATGACCGGAGACCGGCAGATGGCCGAAGGCGCTCTTCATCGCTCACGCTTGGAGTTCTTGTCCGCAGCCAATCCTACAGAAGCTGCGGAGCTTTAGGAAGCGCGCCCGGGCCGAGGACGGCGTTCGAGCCTTGCTGGCGATGCGTCAGGCCGTCGGCAGGACGTAGTCCCTGAAGTCCTCGCGAAGCGTCGTCTTCTGGATCTTGCCGGTCGCGGTGTGGGGAATCGCCTCGACGAAGACCACGTCGTCCGGCATCCACCATTTGGCGATCTTGTCCGAAAGAAAGGCCAGGATGTCCTCCTTCGTCGGGTCGCAGCCTTCCTTTTTCACGCAGACGAGCAGCGGTCGCTCGTCCCATTTGGGATGCTGGAGGCCGATCACGGCGGCTTCGGCCACCTCCGGATGGCCGACGGCGATATTCTCCAGCTCGATCGAGGAAATCCATTCGCCGCCCGACTTGATCACGTCCTTCGCCCGGTCGGTGATCTGCATGTAGCCGTTCTCATCGATATGGGCGACGTCGCCGGTATCGAACCAGCCCTCTTCATCGAACATCTCGGCGCCCTGATTCTTGAAATAGGCGCTGGCGACGGCCGGCCCGCGCACCTTCAGGCGGCCGAATGTCTTGCCGTCGCGCGGCCGCTCCACATTGGCATCGTCCGTCACCTTCATCTCGACGCCGAAGGGCGGGAAGCCCTGCTTCTCCTCGACGTCGAGCAGTTCCTCGCCTGTCTTGTCGGCGACTTCCGGCTTGAGCGCGCAGAGCGTGCCCAGCGGGCTCATCTCCGTCATGCCCCAGGCATGGACAACCTTGACGCCGTAGCGGTTCTGGAAGGCGTCGGTCACCTTGCGCGGACAGGCCGAGCCGCCGATCACCACGCGGTCGAGCGTCGGCAATTCGCCGCCGGAGGATTGCAGATGCTGGAGCAGCATCAGCCAGACCGTCGGCACGGCAGCCGAACAGGTGACCTTTTCCGTATTGATCAACTCGTGGACCGACGCCCCGTCCATCTTCGGGCCGGGCATCACCAGCCGCGCACCGGCCATCGGCGCCGTGAGAGCCAGACCCCAGCCGTTCGCATGGAACAGCGGCACGATCGGCAGCATGGAATCGCGGGAGGCAAGCCCCATGGCGTCCGGCGCCTGCGATAGCATGGAATGCAGCACATTGGAGCGGTGGGAATAGACGACGCCCTTGGGATTGCCGGTCGTGCCCGAGGTGTAGCACATGCCGGCTGCGGTGGTTTCGTCGAATTCCTTCCAGGCGAAGTCTCCATCGACCTCGTTCAGCCATTCCTCGTATGGCACCGCGTTCGCGACCTTCGTCTCCGGCATGTTCGCGGCGTCGGTCAGCACGACGACCTTCCGGAGACTGGGAAGTTTGGGCTGAAGCGCCTCGACGAGGGGCAGGAAGGTCAGGTCGACGAAGAGGAGCTTGTCCTCGGCATCGTTCATGATCCAGGCGATCTGTTCGGGAAACAGCCGAGGGTTGAGCGTGTGGTAGACTGCGCCGATGCCGGTGATCCCGTACCAGCATTCCAGATGCCGCCAGGTGTTCCAGGCCATGGTGGCGATCCGGTCGCCGACCCCGAACCCGTCCTTTTCGAGCCGCTGGGCAAGCTTGAGCGCGCGCTCACGCACGGCCTTGTAATTGGTGCGATGGATCGGGCCCTCGACCGAACGGGAGACCACCTCGCGACGCGGGTGTTCGCGCGCCGCATGATCGATGATCTTCGAACACAAGAGCGGCCAGTCCTGCATCAAACCGCGCATGAATTTCCTCCCGTATTTTGCGACGGCCGCTGCATGGACGGCGTCTTTTTCGAGCAGCCAATGTCTTCCGAAAGCCGCGGGCTTGTCCACCCGGCGGACCGGCCGCCCAAGTTTGGACATGTCGGCGCGTCACACTCCTCGCCAAGGGATAAGACAGGGGGAATGACGATCATGTCCATCGATATCGATCAGGTGCAGCCAGGCCATGTCTTCGAGGCCGGGGAGGGCGTGGAGACGGTGGAGTTCGAGCTGGCGCTCGACGCCACGGACCTCGCGGAGGGTTCGTTTGAGGATTGCGTGAGGCAGGCGGCCGAAATGATCGGCGGCGAATTCCTGTTCGCCATGCCGACGGACGGCACGTTCGAGGACGTCTCCCAGATCGCCGCCGTGCATCTGGCCGAAAACAGCCGCGGCCGGGTGCTGTTCGCGGTCCTGAACGAAGAGGGCGATGCGATCCGCGTGCCCGATCGCGACGAGGTCGGCGAACGCTTCTACGGCTTTGCGCGCGCCTTCATCGGCGTCCTGACCCGCATCCGCGACGAACTGCCCTTCGGCCACATGGAGCCGGAAGGCACGGCGTAGGCCTGCCGAAGATGTCTGTCGCCCGCGAGGACTTCCGAACCGACTGGCGTCGGAGAGGCGGCATGGCGGCAGGCTCGCTCCGCGGTCACCATCCTGCCGCAGCAGGGGCGGGCGGTAAGACGTCAGTGGGTTGAAGCGAAGAGCTCGACGAACGATAGCGGGGTGGAAGCCCTCCTATGGACGGAGGCGGCGCTGGTGTGTCGGCAGCCGTCGTGTCAAGTGACTGTTGTCCAGGTCTTCTGCCCTGACATCGGAAAGCCTGGCGATCGTCCTCAACTCGCGGCCCTCGTTCCCGGCATCAATGCCGGGAGAAGCCAGTCTATTCTTCGGCGCGGCTCTCGTTTTCCCGATCCCGCTCATAGTGTCGCGCGATCGGAAAATCCGGAAGCCAGGATTCCCGGCGAATGGTCCACAACTCATAGGTCGGAACCAGTTGGTCGGGCTTGTCCAGTGAACCCAGATGCACCTCGATCTCGTCCGCGCTGACCGAGTAGACCGAGGATCCGCAGCAAGGACAGAAGAAGCGCCCGGCATAGTCGCGCACCTCCCCCTCAACCGTCACCGCCTCGCGCGGAAAGACGGCAGAAGCGTGAAACAGTGCGCCGTGATGTTTGCGGCAGTCGAGACAATGGCACAGGCCGACGCGATAGGGCTGGCCTGTTGCCAAAATCCGAACGTCGCCGCAGAGGCAGCCACCGGTAAACCGGTCCATCCCTCGCCTCCCGGATTCAGGATCTCGCGGCGAACTGCCGCTTGGCCGGAATGAAGACGCTTCCAGCGCTCAAAAGATCAAGACCAGATCATCTGCTTGTCGCCGAGGATCACGACCCGGCGAGTTCCCGCCACCGCTTCACCGAATTGGCACTGGCCTCTGCCAGAAGCCGCACGTCGTTGGAGACCGTCGTCAGGTCGAAGCCCCACCCAATCGCGCGCGCGGCATAGTCAGGCGATGCGCAATGCAGGCAGGCCTTGATGCCGTTCGCCTTGCAGGCCGCGAGAATCCGCTTGATCAGGGCGATCATCTCGTCTTCCTCCCGGTCGAAGCCCGGGGGAAGACGCCCCTCGGAATTGCCGAGGGCGAGATCGGCGGGGCCGATATAGAGCCCGTCGAGACCGGGCGTCGCCGCGATCGCGTCGAGATTTTCGACCCCCTCTCGCGTTTCGATCATCGCCAGCGCCAGCACTTCGTCATTGGCCGACAGGTCGTATCCGCCGTAGGCGACGGTCGCGCGGGTGGGGCCAAAGCTGCGCTGGCCACGCGGCGGGTAGCGCGTGAAGCTGACGAATTCGGCGGCCTCTTCGGCATTGTTGATCATCGGGCAGATGATGCCCATCGCCCCGGCATCGAGCGCCTTCATGACGATGCCCGGTTCGCGCCAGGGCACCCGGGCCATCGGCACGACGCCTGAAGCCCGCATCGCCTGGAACATCGGCAGGAACGAGGAATAGTCGAGCGCGCCGTGCTGGATATCGATCGTCAGAGAATCATAGCCCTGCGCCGCCATGATCTCGGCGGTGAAGGAATTGCCGATGGAGAGCCAGCCATTGAGCGCCGGCCGGCCGGAATCCCATATCTCCCGCAATCCGTTCCTGAACATCGCCTCCCCCTTGCAATCGGCCAACACTCAGTCAAGCCAAATAGGCCGCGGCGCCAAGGCGGCGAGAGGCTTCAAGGCAGGCTGATGGTGGCGACGAGACCGCCTGTTTGCCGATTCGTCAGGGTCAATTCGCCCCCATGGGCGCGCACGATCGACCGGGCGATCGACAGGCCGAGCCCGACCCCACCTGTCTCGCGGCTGCGCGAGGTCTCGACACGGACGAAAGGCTCGAAGACCTCCTCCAGATGCGTCGCCGGGATCCCCGGTCCGTCGTCCTCGACCGTGATCCGCAATTCGCCGCCTTCCTCCACGAGACCGATCCGCGCCGCGCCGGCATAGCGCACGGCGTTCTCCACGAGATTGGCGAGAGCCCGCTTGAGGCTCACCGGGCGGCAGCGCCAGACGAGCCGCTCCGGCCCCTCATAAGTGACATCCTTGCCGAGGCCTCGCATGTCCTCCACGAAGCCGTCGATCAGCGCCGCGACATCGACGCTGCGCGTGGCCTCGCCCGCGCCCTCCTCGCGCGCGAAGGCCAGGGTCGCATCCGCCATCGCCTGCATCTCGTCGAGCGTGCGGACGACGTCGCGCTTAAGGTCGGCGTCCTCGATGAATTCCGCACGCAGCCGCAATGAAGTGATCGGCGTGCGCAAATCGTGGCTGATGGCGGCGACCATGCGCGTGCGGTCGCGCACGAAGCGCGAGAGACGCTCCTGCATGACGTTGAACGCCTCGACGGTGGTGCGGATCTCGCTCGGCCCCTTCGCCGGCACGGGGTCGATCGCCTCGCCCCGGCCGATCTTTTCCGCCGCGGCCGCCAGTTCGCGCATCGGCCCGGTGATGCGGCGCACGAGAAGCGCCGCCACCAGAAGCGTCGCAATCGCACTGACGCCAAGCGAGACCAGCCACGGCCAGGAGAGCCCGATGGGTGGCGCCCTGACCACCGAGGTCGCATTCAGCCACCGCCCACCGGCGAGCGGAATGGAAATCTCGACACCGGTGAAAGCGCGATGGTGGCGATGCATCCAGCCCTCATCGCGACGCGGGGGGCGGTCGGTGAAGCGGGCGCGGGGGCCATGCTCGTCGACCGAGAGCGCATCGGCGAGTTCCTCGGCGAATTCCTCCTCGCGTTCACTCATGCCGTCCGGCGGCAAACTGCTCCGTTCCGCGATCTCGAGGCGCGTGCGCCGGTTGCTGAGGGCCGTCGCCAGACGCTGGCCGAGTTCCGGCGTGGTGTCGTCGAAGACCTGGACGAGGGTCGAAACCTTCTCCACGACCCCGAAGCGGATGGCCGCCCGCACCACGCGGCCGCGTTCGTCGAAGAACAGCGCCAGACTGACGAGATGCGCAAACAGCAGCGCCATGATGAGAAGCGTCGCGAACTGGCCACCCAGACTCCGGGGAAGAAGGCGCCTCACGAGGCCTCCTTCACGGCAGCGGCAAAGACATAGCCGCCACCCCAGACGGTCTTGATGATTTCCGGGTTCTTGGGATCGGCCTCCAGCTTGCGCCTGAGCCGCGAAATCTGGTTGTCGATGGAGCGGTCGAAGGGATGGGCTTCGCGTCCGCTGGTGAGATCGAGGAGCTGATCGCGGGTGAGCACCATGCCCGGGCGCTGCACGAAGGCAGAGAGCAGCCGGAACTCGGCGGTCGAAAGCGGCACCACCACCCCATCAGCGCCCATGACCTCGCGCCGGGCGAGATCGAAGACCCATTCGCCGAAGGCCATTCGGTCTTCGGAAACAGGCTGCATCGATTGCGGCAGCGTCGTCGCCCGGCGAAGCACTGCCTTGATTCGCGCGAGCAGTTCGCGCGGATTGAAGGGCTTCACCACATAGTCGTCGGCGCCGACTTCGAGTCCGACGATCCGGTCCGCATCCTCGGCCATGGCAGTGAGCAGGATCACCGGCATGTTGGCGCTCTCACGCAAGGAGCGGCAGAGGGAGAGCCCGTCTTCGCCCGGCATCATGATGTCGAGAACGACGAGATCGACGGAATGGCGCTTGCAGGCCTCCCGCGCCTCGGCCGCGCTGCCGGCAAGCGTCACCCTCATCCCGTGCTTCTCGAGATACCGGCCAAGCGGCTCGCGAATGTCGCGCTGATCGTCGACGACGAGGATATGGGGCCTTGTTTCCATGGGGATCGTTTCGTTCGGCTTGCTGCGGACGGCTTCCTATGACCCGACAATAGGCATCCCGGCAAAGGCCGCAGCAGAAAATTGTAAGCGATTGTCGCAAGACGGCCGGATGCGACAGGCGGCGACAGATCGGCGGGTCGGCCGGGACATTTCTGCGACGGCAAGGCCCTATCTCTCGCTCATCCCCGGCGGAAAACCCTCGGGAAATCAAGAGAGGATCCGATGAAAAAGACCCTGACCATCTCGACCATCGCCATCACTGCCGCCGCCCTCTGGAGTGGTCTGAGCTTCGCCCAGAGCGGCAATGCCCAGAACGATGCGGCCCAGAACGGCGGTGCCCGCGAACGCCCCGTCCAGCAGGCCCACTGGCGCGGTGACGACGATGACGGTTGGCGCGGACGCGGCGAAGGCCGGCACCACCGCGGCGGCCATCATGGCGAACGCCGGGGCCATGGCGAGCGCTGGGGCGAAGGCCGCCACGGCATGCATCATGGCCGCATGGGACCTCACGGCTGGGGCGGCCGAGGCGGCGGACCGCGCGCGATGATGCACGAACGCATGCAGGAGCTCGATCTCAACCAGGACGGCAGCCTGACCCAGGACGAGATCGATCAGGCCAGGCAGCAGCAACTCGCCCGCTTCGATGCCGACAACAATGGCACGCTCTCCATCGAGGAGTTCCAGACGCTCTGGCTGGAGCGGATGCGCGAGCGCATGGTCGACCGCTTCCAGGACCTCGACGCGAATGGCGACGGTGAAGTCACCCAGGCCGAGTTCGATCGCCGGCTTTCCGGTCTCGTCGAGCGCATGGATCGCAATGGCGACGGCAAGCTCGACCGCTCCGACCGGCGCGGCGGCCGCGGCATGCGCTTCATGCCCGATCAGGCCCAGCCGGACGATTCCGGCGACATCGACGGGGATGACGCCGCGCAGCAATAAGGCGGCAAGGCGCGAGGCAATGCGCTCTCGCGCCTGAAGCGCCGTCCGTCCCGGAGTAATCGAAAGGGACGGCTACAGCATCGGCCCGAAAATCGGCATCGATTTTCGGAAAGCCTGATGCGTCGATTCAGAGAGTTGGAGCGTCCTTTTGTTCGTCCTGGCGGACGCACGGCGCTCCAACACTCTGGACTGAAGGATTGATCAGGCCGCCTGCGGGCGCGTTCCCAAGGCGTGGATCCCCCGCCCTCCCTGCGCCTCGGTACCGCCCGCCAAGACCCGCGGCGCTCCGAACTATGGAGCGCCGCGGGCTTTGCAACATCGACAGGCTGCGCGGGCCGCGACAGTCGCGTGGCGAATGTTTCGATCTCACATGCAAAGGGCATTGACAGGGATCGCAAACCGCTCCTATACCCCCGCGACGTTGCCGCCAAAGCGGCCCGGCGGCGGAGTAGCTCAGTTGGTTAGAGCAGCGGAATCATAATCCGCGTGTCGGGGGTTCAAGTCCCTCCTCCGCTACCACATAATTTCGTATTAAAATCAGTGGCATAGAACGGCGGCGGTGCTATCTTGACCGTCTCTCGATGTTGCAGTCATGTTGCAGCGATTTCCCCTGACTTACAGGGGTTTCTTGACAAGCTCGGCAGCTCCACGCGACATGGGATGCGACACGGGCGATAAAGCTGGGTTGGCCGAAGTGCTGACATTTCGACAACTTTTGATCCGCTATCCGGTTTTCACCTGGACGTTTCAGCATCAGTTCTTGATCAGGTCCTTAAGAGCTCGGACGCTGTTCAGGCTGCCGTGGAACTGGGAAGGCTAGATCTGGCTTCTGCTCTGGTGGATCTGCCACCTCAGTCAAAACCTGCGAACAGCCTACGGCGAGATGTCAAGGATGGAAAAGTTATGATCGTTGACGGCACCTACAGCTGGCCGCTGGTCATTCTTTCCGTCTCTATCGCAACAGTGGCCGCCTATACCGCTCTCGATCTCGCGGGCCGCGTGCGAACTGCAGCGGGATGGGTTCGCATTGGTTGGATTGTCACCGCAGCGACTGCGCTGGGTGGCGGTATCTGGTCCATGCACTTCGTCGCCATGCTCGCCTACAGAACACCGATGGAGGTCGGTTACGACGTCACTCTGACGGCCATGTCGCTCGCGTTGCCCATTCTCGTAACGGGCATCGGATTCGCGCTGCTTTCCGACCGGGTGGTGAGTTGGCCGATTCTGATCGCCGGCGGCCTCATCATGGGGTGCGGTATCGCGACGATGCATTACCTCGGAATGCATGCCATGCAGATGCCAGCCTCGATCGACTACGATCTCCGTTTGGTAGGCGCGTCGGTGGCCATTGCCATTGGCGCTTCGATTGCTGCACTCTGGCTAGCTTTTACGGGCACAGTCTCCTCGCGAAAGCTTGCGGCATCCGGCGCCATGGGCCTCGCGATTTCTGGAATGCACTATACGGGCATGGCGGCTGCGACCATGACGATGCATTCCGATGCTGGCAAGACGGCGATGGCCCCGGCGCTCGATCCTATGGCTCTTGCATCCGCCGTTGCCGCGCTGACTTTCCTGATCCTGTTCCTAGCTCTGCTCGCCTCGATCATCGATCAGCGCTTCGCCCTCGCGAGCGCACGCGAAGCAGCTGCAACACAGAGAAGCCAAGAACGCTTCGTCACTCTCTATCGGCGGACCCCTCTTCCGCTGCATGCTCTTAATGAGAGCGGCTGCATCGAACATGTCAGCGACGTGTGGCTTGAGGTGCTCGGCTATGAGTTCGCCGAAGTTGTCGGGCGTCCACTCACCGATTTCATGACAGAAGCCTCCGCACGCCGCCGTGTGGAGGTCGACTGGCCTGCATTGTTGGCCTCTCAGCAGGTACGTGGCGCCGAATATCAATTCGTCACGAAGGACGGACGGCAGCTGGATTGTTTGTTATCCGCGCATGTCGAGCGCGACGCCGACGGACGCTTCGTCCAAGCTCTATGCGGACTAGTCGATATCACTGCTCGGCGGCAGGCTGAAGAACAGCTTCGTCAGTCTCAGAAGCTGGAAGCGCTGGGCCATCTGACCGGCGGCGTGGCTCATGACTTCAACAACCTCTTGGCCGCTGTGCTGGCCAACCTCGAAATTCTCAGGAAGCGCCTCCCTGAGGATCCGAAGCTCCGCCAGCTGATCGATACAGCCATACTCGGCGCGGAACGTGGGGCTTCACTTACTCAGCGCATGCTCTCGTTCTCTCGGCGGCAGGATCTGCGTCCCTCCGCCGTGAACCTGCCAGAACTTGTTCACGGCATGGCCGACCTCTTGCAGCGGTCAATCGGGCCCAGCGTGCAGATCGAGACTAACTTCCCGATCGGTCTTCCGTCGGTCAATGCTGATGCCAACCAGCTTGAATTGGCCCTGGTCAACCTCGCGGTCAATGCGCGCGACGCCATGCCGGACGGTGGAACGATCACGATCTCGACCAAAGGTGTCAGCAGAGTTGCCGCGGATGAAACCCTTTCCGCTGGTGAGTATGTTCGCCTTACTGTCACCGATACGGGATGCGGCATGGATTCTGCGACTCTTGCGTCTGCCACCCAGCCCTTCTTTACCACCAAAGACGTCGGCAAGGGCACAGGCCTTGGCCTCTCGATGGTTCATGGCTTCGCTGGGCAGTCTGGGGGTCAATTCGTGCTTTCGAGCGCAGTGGGCGTCGGAACGACGGCCGAGATATGGCTTCCTGTTGCCAAGGATATCGCCGTAGCCGAGGACGCTCCCCCCGTCTCAGCGGAAGAGACGCGACCGGCGCCAATACAGACTTTGACGATCCTTGCGGTGGACGACGACCCAATCGTTTTGATGGGCACGGTCGCCATGCTGGAAGATCTCGGCCATAGGGTCATCGAAGCCCACTCTGGCACGAATGCATTGGAGATAATCCAACATACCGCCGTAGATCTCGTCATCACCGATCAGGCAATGCCTGCCATGACCGGCCTTCAGCTCATCGCCGCGATCCGAGAGGAGCAACCTAAACTGCCGGTTCTGCTCGTCACCGGTTACGCGGAGTTGCCGCCAGGCACGAACCGAAATCTTCCACGTCTCTCAAAGCCCTTCTCACTAGAGGATCTTGCTGCCGCAATAGATGCAGCCGTGTCGACGTCTCACGCCGATAATATCGCCTTCCTGCATCAAAGATCGCGCTAAGCTCGTCGTCGTCGCTGAGGCGCGGCTTCATGCGCCCAACAGCGGATGGCTGTTCGGGACTATGCCAGCGCTCCGGCCTCCCGAAGACAGTCACCGCTACAGAATCCCAAGCGGCGGCAGTTGCTTTGTTCGGACGTGCGGACGTCGCCGCTTTCATGAAAAGAACTCGCCACCTCGCCGAACATCGTGTTCGATTTAAGCCCGACCGCCCTCAACGAACTCGCCGCGCCGAAAACGCCGATCGAAGCCCAAAGATGAGGTCGAGAAGATGATCGCCTATCCGGCGCTTGTGTCGCCCGGCGTGCCCTGTTGTCGCGGCTCGATGCCACCGGATGGATCGTCCCCGCTGAAGACGAAAACAATGAGGCCTGCGACTGCGGCGGCAGCGACGGCCATCAACACATAGGCGCGGGTCTGCCGGTCCTTCCGGCGACTGGGATAGCGTTCTTCCGGTTTCATTCGATTGGCCATCCTCGACAAGCCGACCACCCTGAACGGTCACCGGTGCTCGGTGGTTGCCTGGCGTAGATCGCAGGTCTCACTCCCACCAAGCCTTAGCCCAGTGCGGCCGCGCGCGTCCCGGATCGGCGAGATCGACGGCCCGCGAGCGGATCTGCTTGCTGCCGCATCGACAGCGGAAAAACGCTGCGGCGAGATGGATGGGGAGGTCGGGGCGGCAGCGCCGAGGCAGCATCGCATGGGGCACCTGAACGCATCGCTCGCAATCAACACAGCGCAGTTCCAGCCACCATTTGTTTCGCCGCAAATCGTCGATTGTCTGGAACACCGGCACCTCCGATGTTCCAATTTTGTTCACGTTCTGCGATTCGGGAAGGCTGCTGCCCCCGTTTGTCTCGCGGCTGGCGACGCTTGAGAAGAAGCGTAGCCAGCTACCTAGAGTCGCTCGTACTCGCCCTCAAGCATCGAATACATCGCTTCGGTCCACCAGCGGTCTTGTGCCCAAATGGCTTCCCGTTCGACGCCTTCGCGGACCATGTCGATCTTTTCCACCACGCGGATGCAGGCGAGATTCTCGACAGCGACATTGGCGACCAGGCGGTGAAGGCCAACATCCTCAAAGCCGAAGCGGAGCATGGCTTGCGCCATCTCGGTTGCGAAGCCGGCGCCTGCAAATGTGGCGCCCACTCCGAAGCCTAGATGCCCGATGGCCGGATGCGAGCGAGAGATGCTGGCCTGACCCACAACACGGTTGTTGGAAGCCCTCTCGCGCGCGGTGAACACGAAGAGACGACGTGCATCGTCGGGACCCTTGTGTTCGAAATAGCGCTGGATCCGCAATTCAGCGTCCGCCAGTTCCTCAGGCTCGACGGCCTGATTGCGCCATTGATCGGGCTCGGCCTGGTAAGCCTGAATCCCGGGTGCGTCTTCCAGACAGGTTTCACGAAGCGTGAGACGCGGCGTGGTGATTTCCGGCAACATGGCACGTTCTCCTACTGCCATGGCGCATTTTAGCGCCATGGCAGTGACATCGAGGGATGGATTGCGGCTCAACGAGGAGCGACGGGGCCAGCTATTGGGGCGGGGCCGGCGCGGTCGCGAACCGGGCGATGCACTCGGGGTTTTTCTGTGCACGTGGTCTTTGTGCTGCACCAATAGGTCTTCGAGCCTGTCTTGGCGCATTCGGTGAGCCCCAAAGACACGACCTCGCACTTGTAGCCCTTCTTTTTCAGGTTGCTGACGGTGATCTTGGTCGTACCCGTGTTACTCGCTTTTTTGGCGAGGCCTTGCTCTGCCGCCGACAGTGAGAAACAGGCGACCATAGCCAGGAGGAGAGCGGGGCGGACTCTCGCCCCGCAGGCGCTCAGGTTAATAGACATGACTGTTTTCCTTGGTTCACTCATACGGACCGTGTTTGCGGACGCGTTGAGGGAGATCTTCTTCGTTTCGGGATTCCTTCGCCGCAGCGATCATCGTCGAAGCGCAGGCGCCTATCGGCCGATGACCTGCCCTTTGGTGGGGGCGAGATGGCGATGTCGCCCAGACGGACGCTCAACCAATGGCTTGGGACCGGGAAGCTTGGCCTTGGGGCCAGGCTTCTTGGTTTTCGGGCAACGCTCAGAGTCCGCCACCACCGTCCCGTCCGGGCAGGTGCGTGGCTTAACGGCGCTGGCCGAGGTGACCATTATGGCTGAGAGACCGAGGGCGAGCACCAAGCCGCTGAGGGCTTTGATGTTGATGCTCATGGCTCCAGTTCCTCATTGAGGGTGGTCAGAGCGGCGCCGGATTCCACATGAACCAAATGACGGTCGGTCCATCGGGAATCCGGCGCCGCTTCGCGGCTTTCTCAACGCTTCACCTTTCCGGGGATCGGCGTGTAGCCATTACCACCAGGCTTCCGACTGACCTTCTTGGCCGGCTTGGCTGCCTTGGGCTTGCGCGGGGGCAGCTCGACTTCCGAGCCGCAGCTCTTCGGCTTCTTGTCGCAGACCGTCTCGTAGGATCCGGACTTGATGGTCCCGCTCTTCTTGGGGGCTGCTGCAACCTCGTTAGCGATAGAGGTGAGCAGCAGCGGGGCTGCAGCGATCGCGATCACTGCCGCCTTCAATGTCTTGCTCATGATTTCCTTCCTTCTGTTTCGCAGGCCGATCGCTCGGCTGCGCAGGCTTTATTGCAAGGCCCATTTGAAAGTTGACTGAGCGTAATATTCATGGAGCGTTCATCGCTGGTTGATCGGCTCCTCGCTCAAGCGAAACCTTGCAGTTGTGAGCTGTGGAAGCATCAGAGCGGTTTCGGCGATCTTGGAGCGTGTCCGGAATAATCCGGCTCATAGCCGGCAGGGGAGAAGTGGAGCGCGAAGGGTGGCGATGGTCCGGATATCGGCGGCATCGCCACCCATGTATTTGAGAAGCGAGACGACGGCAGCCTGAAGCTCGCGCTGCATACCTTCACTTGAGCGATTCCGGGGCGTGGCCGGCGACTGGCCGCACCCCGAGCGAGCCCGGCATTCTGCATTGCGATCGTTCCGACCAGGCGCGAGCCTGTCCCGGCCGCGCTCGCTGTGGATCGGATGGCTTGATCGACCGCGACCGGATCCGCGTGCTCCCACACCGACAGCGAAAGAACGCTGCAGCGAGATGAACGGGCAGATCCGGCACGCATCGCCGGTTCTTAATGCCTA
This sequence comes from Jiella marina, assembly GCF_024359545.1. GTDB lineage: Bacteria > Pseudomonadota > Alphaproteobacteria > Rhizobiales > Rhizobiaceae > Jiella. The sequence continues at coordinate 36,403 of NZ_JAKQZG010000018.1, read as the reverse complement.
GTTCGGGAAGTTGGCATGCAGCAACGTTCGTTTGGCGACTGGCTCGGGTCGAGAGTGAGCGGAAGGAGCTGTTCCAAATGACGGTGTCCGTATTCGCCCCTAAGCTAAGGAGTTCTGCAGTGCGCCCAGAGAGATGAGCGCCCGTTCGCTGTTTCGTAAATATTAAATTCTGTGCTCCATACGTTTCACGCTACCGAGAGTGGTAACGAATTGCTAAGGCTTCCGACGTGTTCATCGACAATCTAAAAACCCCCAAGAAACTGATCCTCGCCTTTGTTGCTGTGATCGTGGCAACTGCAGCGGCTGACCTGGTCGTATATCGCGCGCTTGAGACGATTAATGAGGACGCCAGCGCGAACCAGAAGAGCTTTGATCTCAACGTCCGGGCTGAACAACTGCTTCAGACCATGCTTGAGCAGCAGAATGCAGTCCGCGGCTTCCTACTCAGTAACGACAAAATCTTCCTGCAGACATATGAGCATGCGAAGACGGCATTCAATGAGACTGCCGAATACTTCAAATCTCATACAGTTTCGAGTGAGCAAGTCGCTCGCATAGACGCACTGAAGGCCTCAGTCGCAAACTGGCAAAGGAATTCGGCCGAACGTCAGATTCAACTCGCTCAGAATCCGCGGACGCGCGAAATGGCTTTCGCTCTTACCGGCAAGCTCAAGCTGACCGAAGGTCGACAACTCATTGAGGAGATTCGAGCAACTCAGGAATCGATCGTCGCGGCTCGAATTCAGGGTCGAGTTGCCGCTGACGCTTCTGCCAAAACGACCCTGATGGCGGGTGCCGTTCTCGCCATGTTCATCGCCGGGCTGATGGGCTTCCTTTTGTCACGTTCGATCGCACGGCCGGTCGTCGCCATGACCGAGGCAATGCGCCGCCTTGCCGGTGGCGACAAGAGCGTCGATGTTCCAGCAACCGACCGCAAGGACGAAGTTGGTCAGATGGCCAGCGCGGTGCTGACCTTCAAACAGGCTGCGATCGAACAGGAGCGCCTCAAGAGCGAGGCGGAGCGCTCCCGTATCGGCCAAGAGGAGGCCAAGAAGCGCCAGGCGGCTCTGGACAATGCCAAGGCCGAGGATTTACGTGCGTTCGTGGGGGTCGTCGAAGTCGGGTTCGACCGGCTATCCAATGGCGACCTGACCGTCCGCATGTCGGACCCGGTCGCCGCGGAATTCGAGCCGATCCGGGCCAAGTTCAATGACAGCGTCGAGAAGCTCGAAGGTGCAATCGGCCAAGTAGTGCACGCCACCAGCCAGATTCGTGTCGGCCTTGCCGAAATCAACACCGCCTCCAACGACCTCGCCCAACGCACCGAGCAGCAGGCTGCTTCCATCGAGGAGACAGTCGCAGCGCTAGGCGAGATCACGCAGGCCGTCAACGAAACGGCGGAGGGTGCCAGCCGCGCCCAGACTTCAGCAACGACCGCCCGCAGCAATGCCGAGAAGGGCGGAGAGATCGTCGGCCGTGCAGTCACGGCGATGAATCGGATCGAGAAATCCTCCGAAGAGATCAACCAGATCATCTCTGTGATCGACGAGATCGCGTTCCAGACCAATCTCCTCGCCCTTAATGCAGGCGTGGAAGCGGCGCGTGCCGGCGAGGCTGGGAAGGGCTTTGCCGTTGTCGCACAGGAGGTTCGCGGCCTCGCCCAGCGTTCCGCAGAGGCTGCCAAAGAGATCAAGGGCCTGATCACCACTTCACGCGAGGAAGTCGAAAGCGGCGTCGAACTCGTGACCGCGTCGGGAAAGTCGCTGAACGAGATCGTAGCGCAGGTCAGCCACACGGCCGAGATCATCGCGAGCATCGCCGCCAGCGCCAGCGAGCAGGCCGTCAGCCTCCGCGAGGTGGCAGGCGCTGCCGACCAGATGGACAAGGTTACGCAGCAGAACGCAGCCATGGTGGAACAGGCGACGGCTGCCAGCCAGACGCTGTCCAAGGAGACCGATCAGCTTTCTGATCTGATGGCACAGTTCAAGACAGCCACCGCTTCGTCACGCCCGCGTCAGGCCGGCCAGGTCTCTGGCCGCAAAGCGCGGAGTGCAGGCCGTTCCACCGTGGTGCAGTTGAAGACATCCGGAACGGGAGCTGCTGCACGTGTCGAGAAACAGGTCCGTTCAGAAGAGGAATGGGCCGAGTTCTGATCGTACTTGCGAGGGCATCAGCACATAGACTGACTGACAAGGGAGGTTTCGTTGCTCCGTCAGCGGGGCCTCCCTTTCTAGCAATCTTGGCCGGCGCGCGCGGCCTTCGAAGTCCCCCCATCGATATCATTGACGCTTTGTCTGGCGGGTGATCTGCTCATTTGGATGTGGAGGTATCACCAATTTTAAGCGCAGCGGTGAAAGTTCGAAGCTGCTTGGGATGGTCAGCGGAACCTCAAAGCCGTCAAGGAGAAGACCACGGGTGACGCGCCAATATCCGAACAAACTCCTTGCCATCGTCGCTGATTACGAAAGCTCTGCCGCAACGCTCAATGAACCCAAGAAAAAGCAACTCTTCCGCGATATGTGACGGCAGAATATGCGGGACTGCCTCATGGTCAAACAACCTCAGGAGAAGAGAACGATCCTCATCCGTCAGTCCGATCCAGTCCATCAAACACCGCGCCTTGGATTTCACTTGCCGAGAGCTAAGATCGCCTTTTGATACCAAACAATCCAAGTCATACTTTGCTCAAAGGGCTTCCAAGACGGCTATGCAATCAGGTCGTGTCCCACTGAGTGGTGTAGGTGAGCGGCCACCGAGGGATCCGCGGTAGGGTCGAGTTGCGACACGCAACCGAACCGAGGACTGCCCCCGATGACCAAACCCATGATGGACTTACGCGCGCTGGTCGAACAGAGCGCCGACGCAGACATTCTTCGCGAGATGATCGGCTTTGCCGCCGAACGGCTGATGGAGTTGGAGGTCGGCGCCGCCACCGGTGCAGCCTATGGCGAGAAGAGCGCCTAACGCCTCGCCCAGCGCAATTAATGCTGGAGCCGCCCTGAACTCCCCTCGTGCTCCCGCCTTGCTTCTCGCTGCGGCCCGAGGCGAAGCCCTAATGCTCGACAGCTGCGGCTGCCCCGTCGCCACTGGGTTCCCGGTCGGCCCACTTGCCTCATTCACGAACGCTCGCGATGCCCATTCCATTCGGCTTGGTGGGCATCTGCCTTCGTCTTCTGATGGGCGTGGAGGGTCAGGCTGACAGTGAACTGTCCGTCAATCAGACGCTGTCTATTCGATCGCCCGCCCCAGCGCCCGGTTGTCCCCTTCCGACAGCCTTGGGCAAGCCTGCACACGGATCATTGGGAGATGCGGAGAGGGCGGAGGGTTGATCGACAGCGATCGTGCCGCAGGCTCGCGGATGAAGGGCAAAGGTCGCTGAGGACGTCGTTCAACGTTCTTGGCACGGTTGCTGATCATCGAGAGTTTTCAGCAAAAGCCCGGACACACGCCAAGATGACAACGATCTCCTCTCAGAGCCTTCTCCAGATCAAGGCCATCCCGGCCAAGACCGTCTCCAGCTGGAGCATTGATGAGCTGACCGCGCTGAGCCCGCTTGAGGTCGGAGCCCTGAACGCATCACAGATCGCTGCCGTTTCGGTCGATGGAATCGCTCATTTGTCTCAAGCCCAGGTTTCTGCGATCTCGGCAAAGGCAATTCCAGGCCTCACCGCCGATCAGATCGCGGCTCTTGGAGCCGACAAGATCGCCAGCCTGCGAAGCTCCCAGATCGCTGCGTTTAGCGGATCGCAGATTGCAGGCCTCAGCACGGACCAGGCAGAGGCTTTGACGCCGGCCCAGATTGCAAGCCTCGGCCGCACGCAGATTGCGGCCTTGAGTATCGCCGACCTCGCGACCTTTTCGCAGGCGGATATCGCTGCGATAAGCGTCGTCGGGCTGCCGGGTCTTTCGGGTGATAAGGTCGCCTCGCTCACTGGCGATCAGATAGCGGCCCTATCGGCAACCCAGATCGCGGCCTTGAGTGCCGGCCAGGCTAAAGCGCTGACGGACACGCAGGTCCAGGCGTTGAGCTCAATCCAGATGCGCGCGTTCGGGCCAAGCCAGATTGCAGCGCTTTCGCCGGAGACCTTCGCCGCGTTGTCGAGCTCTCACGTCGCCGCAATCAGCACGCGCGCGATCGGTGGACTGACGAGCGCGCAGATCGCCGCGATGAACAGCGAACATATCACAGCTCTCACGCCACTGCAGATCGCGGGCCTCACGGCCAAGCAGGTCGCAGCGTTCAGCGCTGAGCAGATCTCGCATTTCTCTACCACGGGCTTCGCGTCCATTAACCCGAGATCAATCACCGGGCTGTCCAGCGCGGCGCTGACGCTGGATCAACTTGGGGCCATGACAACCGGCCAAGTCGCCGCGCTGAAGGCCAGCCAGGTCAGAGCGCTCTCGTCCGCGCAGATCCAGGGCCTTTCGGTCGCCCAAGTCGGCGCCTTGGCCGCGGTCCACGTCGCCGCACTGGGCACCGAGGGCCTTGCCAATTTCTCCCTGGCGCAGGTGACCGCGATCAATCCCAAGGCCATCCCTGGTCTCACGACCACCCAGATCGGAAGAATGACTCCGGCTCAGGCCGAGGCGTTGAACGCGTCGCAGATCGCGAGCCTGAGCCTGCCTCAGATCGCCACCCTGTCGGCGGAACAAGTCGCGACCTTCTCAATTGGGAAGATCGCCGCGATCGGCAACGGCGCCATCGCTGGACTTGCCCCACAAACTATCTCCGCTCTCACCCTCGACCAAGTCTCTGCTCTGACAAGTGCGCAAGTCGCCGCCCTGAAGCCCGTTCAGATCGGCGCCCTCGGTGCTACGCAAGCCGATATTATGTCGGCACGGCAGATCGGCGCCATGACGGCCGCACAGGTCAGCGCCCTGTCCATCCCGGCGCTCGGCGAGCTATCCGCCGAGCAGATCGGGGCGTTGAGACCCAACGCCGTCGCCGGGCTGACCGCAGCGCAGGTCGCGGCCCTCACGCCCGCACAGGCCGAGGCCTTCAGTTCGTCGCAAGTCTCCAGCCTGACAGCGCTGCAGCTCGCTGCCCTCACCCCGGTCACCCTGGAGCATTTCTCCCGGGCGAATGTCGCGGCGATGAATCCGATTGCCATCTCCGGACTCTCCGCAAGCAATGTCGCAACTCTCAGCCTCGACCAATTCGCCGGCCTAACAGCCGGCCATATCGCCGCGTTGAAGCCGACGCAGATTGCAGCCATCACGCCGGCGCAGGCCGAAGCGCTATCGACGCTGCAGATACGCGCGCTCTCCGCACTTCAACTCAGTGTCCTCCCCACGGAAAGCCTTTCCTCGCTTGGGCCCGAACAGATCGCTGCGCTTGCTCCCAAGGCGATCGCAGGCCTGACAGCCAATCAAACTGCTGCTCTATCACTTTCGCAGATCGGAGCACTGCTGCCGACGCAGATCGCATCGCTCACGCCCCGGCAGGTGGAAGCCATGAGCGCCGACCAATTGGCGGCGCTAGCGCCAGAAGGCATCGCGGCACTCGGCGTCGGCGCACTTTCGAGTATCTCCGGCGACAAGATCGCCGATTTCGACGAGACCCAGATCGTGGCACTTTCAGCGACGCAGATTGCTGGGCTGAAAAGCACGCAGGCGGCCTGGCTGACCCCCTCCCAGATCCAGAGCCTGTCGGTTTCGCAGATCGGTGGCCTGACTGCGGTGCAGCTTTCGGCCATGTCTGACGCATCCATCGCCGCATTCTCGGTCGATCAGATTGCCGCGCTCAACACCAAGGCGGTGGCGGGCCTGACAGCCTCGCACGTGGCGAGCCTGACCACCATGCAGGCAGAAGCCCTGACGTCAACACAGGTTGCCGCGCTGACTGCTGCGCAAATCGGAGCGCTCAGCCCGGCGGATCTGGCGACCTTTTCAATCTCCGACATCGCAGCGATCGGAACCGGGTCGGTGTCGAGCCTTTCCCCGGACGCTATCACCGCCCTCAGCGTCGAGAAATCGGCAGCTTTCACCCCGAGCCAGATCGCCGCGTTGACGCCGGCGCAGGTCGCCGCCCTTACGCCGATGCAGATAGGCGCCTTGTCGACCAACCAGATCGCAGCCCTGACCGCGATGCAGGTGGCCGCGCTGTCAAGTGACCATCTGACTGCCTTGTCGGGGGACCAGTTCACCTCAATCAGCGTGAAGACCATCGCCGGACTGACCCCCGATCACGTCGCGGGCCTTACTTCCGACCGGATCCATAGTCTCACGATAAAGCAATTGGCGGCATTTACGGCGCCCCAGATCCAGGCCCTGAGTGTGGATGCGCTGGCGGGCCTCTCTGCTACCGTCGTCGCTGCGTTCAGCCCGAGCGCCATCTCCGGCCTGACCACAGAGAAATTGGCAACACTCGTCGCCGAACAGATCGCGGCACTGACGAACAGCCAAATGGCGGCGTTGACCGCGGGGCAGCTCAACTCCCTGTCTCAAACGCAGATTGGCGCCCTGTCGACGACGCAGATTGGTGCGCTCGGTGCCGGTCAAGTCTCAGGCCTTTCGGCGGACAAGCTGAATACGCTGACGTCGGATCAGCTTGCTGCGATTGGTCCGAAGGCGATCGCCGGCCTGACGACAACTCAGATCCCGGCCCTCAGCGACGGACAGATCGCCAAGCTGTCGACGGCGCAGATGGCCGCTCTGAGCGCGGCACAAGTGGCATCCTTTAGCAGCTCCGCTCTCGCGGCAATGTCGTCTAGCCACATTGCCGCGCTCGCCAGCTCCGCGATCGCCGGTCTTCCCGCCGAGCGTATCGCCGGCTTCAGCCTCGATCAGATATCCTCCCTTCAGCCAGCACAGATCGCCGGACTGACGCCAAACCAAGTCGCCATCCTCTCGCCCTCGCAGGTGGAGGTCCTTACGACAGCGCAGATCACCGCTCTTAGCGCTGGCCAGTTGGGCGCGCTCTCGACCGGTGGGATAGGCGCGCTCACCACGTCGCAGGTTGCAGCCCTGACCGCGAAAGCGCTTCCAGGTCTCATGCCGTCTCAGATCGAGGCTCTTAGCTTAGCTCAAATCACCAGCTTCTCACCTGCACAGGTTGGTGCGCTGAGTTCCACCCAGATTGCCGCACTCGGTGCCGCAGACCTCGCCGCGTTTTCCGCCGCCCACATTGGGGCGATCAAGACAACGGCAATCGCCGGGCTTTCCGCCGACCAAATCGCGGCGCTCCGCGGCGACCAGATCGCTTCCATGACGAGCCCGCAGATTGCGGCCCTGTCCTATTATCAACTCAGGGCGCTGGACAGCCCGCAGATCCACGGGTTGACAACCGCGCAGATGGGCACGCTCAACGCGATCCAGGTGGCGACGTTCAGCACAGACAAGATCGCGTCGCTCTCGGCAGAGCAGATCGCGGCGATCAATCCGAGCGCGATCGCTGGCCTGACACCAGACATGATCATGGCTCTGACAGCCCAGCAGGCGGAGGCCCTGACGCCCGCTCAAGTCGCGAGCCTTGGCGCGGCACAGATCGCTGCGCTCGGGGCCAGCCAGCTCTCGGCCTTCTCGACGACGGACATCGCCGCGATCAGCAACACCGCGATAGCCGGCCTCTCATCAGCCAACATCCTCAGTCTGAGACCCGAACAGCTGCAAGCCATCACGCCGACGCAAACTCATTCGCTGGACACGCTGCAGATCACCGCGATCATGTCGGCCTATAGATCCTACTGATCGACTGGAGCACAATCACCGCCCAAAGCGGGAAAGCAAAAGGCCTGGACCGAGATACGAAAACGCACTTCCACTCTGTGTTCATGGATTACCTATCTCGGTGTCCGCGAAACCAGCAGCAGACCATTTGCTTGGTCTGCCCCTACGAGGTGGTCCGGGGTGGATCTTAGTGGGGGGCGGCCCTTGCGCCATAGTTGGCGCTGCCGTCGACGCCGGTCCGTTTAGCGGCGCTGGCCATTGAACGGTCCCCGGTGCAGGCGTCCGCTAGCCGAGCTACGAGTGCGGCCTCGCCGTGTTGCAGTGGCGGCGCCAGTTCTCGATCACGACCTTTGCTTCGGCGAACGAGTAGAAGACCTCGCCGTTCAGAATCTCGTCGTGGAGTTTGGAATTGAAACTCTCGCGATAGCCGTTCTCCCAAGGGCTACAGGCTCGATGAACGCTGACTTCGCTCCGACCGCGAAGATCCATTCCCTTACGGCTGTCGCGTGTGAACTCGTCGATGACATTTAGAATGCCGGAACCGATGCTCGTTAGCGAGTTCGGTGTGTCCTGAGACCTCGCTCACTCCGGAATTTTACCCGACGGAGGTCCGCTGCCATTTTGTCTCTTACACCTCCTCAGAATATCGATTACATTTGTAGCAATGCTCGTTGCAACAAATGAAAGGCGCCAGACATGGCTGACGGACGCTTCATTTCCTACCTCCGGGTCTCGATCGAACGGCAGGGTCAGTCTGGTCTCGGTGTCGAGGCGCAGCGCAGAGCCGTCGAGGGTTTTCTGAACGGTGGAAACTGGCAGCTCGTCGCCTAAGTCGTCGAGATCGAAAGCGGTCGCAAGAACGATCGCCCGAAGCTCGCTGAGGCCATGCGCCTTGCCCGGCTCCACAATGCTACCCTGGTCATTGCCAAGCTCGATCGCCTGTCCCGCGACGCGCATTTCCTGCTCGGCCTCGAAAAGGCCGGTGTCGATTTCGTCGCGGCCGACATGCCAACGGCGAACCGTCTGACGGTGGGGATCATGGCCATGGTCGCCGACGAAGAGCGTCGGATGATCTCCAGGCGCACGAAGGATGCGCTTGCCACTGCAAAGGCGCGAGGCGTGAAGCTCGGTGGAGATCGAAGCAACCTCGCAGCCGAGAGCACCAAGGGCCGCGCCGTCTCAATCGCCCGTCGTCAGGAGAAGGCCATGCAGCATGCGGCTGATCTGACGCCAGTGATCGAGGACATTCGTTCGGAAGGGATTTCGTCCATGTCCGCCATCGCCAAAGCCCTGAATGAAAGGAGCTTCAAAACGGCTCGTGGTGGCCAGTGGCAGGCGGTGCAGGTGCAGCGCGTACTGGAGAAGATGCAGCCCGCTGCGTGAAACAGAATACTATGAAAGTGTTTCAGAAACGAGCTTTCGAATGGCCGTGGTGGGTGGAAACTGGCCATTCGCCAGGCTATGAGCGAATGGCTGCTGTGCGCCAGGTTCGCCAGACACTCGCTCCTGCCTCTGACCAAGCGGCGTATCGCTCAAGTGCCGGCGGCGGGCGTTACCGGCAACTTGCTCGACGCTTTCATTTCCTTCAGCGACAGGTTGGAGCGGATGCTGGTCACTCCGGGCAGCCGCCGGTCTTTCGCTGCGCCAAACATGAATGTTCGAGGTTGCGGGATGCGTGTCTCGATCACGCGCAGGACGATCCGGGTACTAAAAGACCGTGGGGACGATCGCTCCGGCGCACTTATCAGTCTTCACGAGAGGTCGCCTTTTGGCTCGCGCACATCTTTCGCCGTTTCCTGACGCCCGTGAAAATCATCCATGCTGCTCGCGACGCCAAAGATGCGGTTGAGAACGAAATCGAGCGCCCGAGTTGGCAGAAGTCCCCGCAGCAACGGCAGCAGGCGCACGATGGCGGGCATGTGGAGAAAGACGGCGTCGCGCTGCACAGCGCGCAGGATGCGGCGCGCGACGTCCTCGGGCTGAAGGATCGGGATGAGGCGCGAACGCACCCCGTCGAACATGCCGGTGTGGATGTAATAGGGCAGAACAGTGGTGACGCGCACGCCGGTGCCTGACCGCTCCAGCTCCTGACGCAGGGAGTCTGACCAGCCGGTCACGGCCCACTTACTGGCGGCGTATACGCTCATGTTCGGGTTCGAGACGAGCGCCGCCGCCGAGGCAATGTTGACCACATGCCCCCGGCCCCGCGACACCATGCCGGGCAGCAGGGCGCGGGTCAGGTGCATCAGCGCCCCCGTGTTGATTGCCAGCGTTCGGTCGATATCGGCGTGGCCATGTTTGAGGAAGGGCTTGCCCACTACGATACCCGCGTTGTTGATCAGCAGGTCGATCGCCGTACCATCGGCTTCGAGCCGCGCGACGGCGGCACGAACGGCTTCGGTGTCCGACACGTCCACGCGGTCGAAGACGACGGTGCCAAGCGGGTCGAGGGTGACCCGAGCCAAGTCAATATTGGTCGCGCTGACATCCCAGACAAACAGACGTGCCGCGCCACGCTCCATGAGCATCCGGCCCATCAGAAGCCCAATGCCGGAAGCGCCGCCGGTTATCAGCGCCGTGCGCCCCGCAATCTGCGTCATGGTGTGTTCTCCGTGGTTTGCGCGTTATCTGAGCATGAACTTCAGAAGCTGTTCGGCGACCCTGCCGAAGGGTGCCATGGCGAGATCGGCGAGGTTCCAGCGTCCCTGCGCGTAGATGCCCTTGGCGTGGCTGAACCGGCGGAAACCTTCGATGCCGTGATAGGCCCCGATGCCGCTCTCGCCGACACCGCCGAAGGGAAGATCGTCCTGTGCGACATGGAGGACCGTGCTGTTGATGCCGACGTTGCCGGATGTCGTCTTCGTCAGAAGGCGATCCTGCTCTTCACCTGACGGGCCGAACCAGTAGAGCGCGAGGGGGCGCGGGCGGCAGTTGACGAAGGCGATGGCCTCTTCCAGCGTCCGGTAGGTCATGATGGGCAGGATGGGGCCGAAGATTTCCTCCTGCATGATGTCCATGTCCCCGGTCGGGTCCAGGATCAGGGTCGGCGCGATGGTGCGGTTGCGTTTCGCCGCGTCGCCCGCGTCGTGGCCCACAGTCACGATCCTGGCACCCTTGGCCCGCGCGTCCTCGATCAGGCCGGTGAGCCGGTCGAAGTGACCGTCACTTACGATGGTGCTGTAGTCGTCGCTGGTGGGTCCGCCGGGATAGAATTTACCGGTCGCGGCGTCGAATGCGGCCGTGAAGGCCTCAACGTCGTCCTGGTGGACCAGCGCATAATCGGGCGCGACACAGGTCTGTCCGGCATTGGCCAGCTTGCCGTAGGCGATGCGTCGGGCAGACATCGTGCCAACCGCGCCGCGCGCGACGACCGTCGGCGACTTGCCCCCAAGCTCCAGTGTCACTGGCGTCAGGTTGTCGCTGGCGGCGCGCATCACCGCGCGCCCGACCTTGGTGCTGCCGGTGAACATCAGGTGATCGAACGGCAAGGCGCTGAACGCCTTCGCCACCTCGGCATCCCCGGTCACGACTGCAACCTTGTCCTCCTTGAACGCGCCCTTGAGAAGCCGCTGCATGAGTGCACTGGTGCGGGGTGTCAGCTCTGAGGGTTTCAGCATCACGCTGTTTCCCGCTGCCAAGGCGGTTGCGAGAGGCATCAGGGCGAGGTTCAGCGGGTAGTTCCAGGGCGAGATGATGCCGACCACGCCGAGCGGCTGATAAGCGACGCGGGCGCGCGCCATACGGAACACGGCTGATACATGCCGCCGTTCCGGCGCCATGAAGCGGCGCAGGTTCTTCGACAGGTAGTCGATGCCTTCGACGGTCGGCACGAGTTCCATGATAGCCGTCTCATTGTGCGAGCGGTGACCGAAATCCGCAGCGACGGCCTCTTCAAGCGCGCGGCGGTTTTCGACCAGAAGGGCACGCAGCTTCCCAAGGTCCGCGCGCCTCGTCGCCAAATCCGGCGCGCCATCGCGCAGGTAGGCCGTCCGCTGACGGTCGAGGATTTCGGCCGGGTTGGGACCGGTCGTCGTGTCGGCGACGAGTTCGCTGGTATGTTTCATGTCCGCCTCCTATGTAGACAGTGACAACTTGCAGCCATCTAGAAGCTCATGTAGACGATGTCAACATAAAAGGTGAACGATGTCGGAAACTGAATGACCGGACCGAGCAAACGACCCTACCACCATGGCGATCTGCGGCGAGTGATCTTGGACACCGCCATGACCATGCTGGCCGAACCCGAGGGGGTGAATTTCACCCTTCGCGCGGTCTCACGCCGCGCCGGAGTGAGCCATGCGGCACCTTACAAGCATTTCGAGGACAAGGCAGCGCTCCTGACCGAGCTGGCACTGGTCGGATTCGACCGATTGACGGCGACGCTCGACAAAAGTGCGAAAGAAGCGCCTAAAGGATTTCGATCGAAGTTCTTCGCTGCAGCATCGGCCTATCTGGACTTTGCGCGACAGAACCCGTCGCTCTACCGTCTGATGTTTGGCGGAGAATTCGGGACGATCTCGGCCCATCTCGATCCTCGGGCCCTGAAAACATTCGATTTCGCGGTCGCCCTGATTGAACTGGGGCAACGGCAAGGCCAGGTTCGTGAACGCCCCTCAAGAGGACAGGCCACGGCCTGCTGGGCACAGATTCATGGTCTGACGATGCTGGAGTTGAACGGGTTGCTCCAGCCCGAAAAAGTCGGAGACAACGCTACAGAACTGGCGTTGAGTACGCTCTTTGAAGGCCTCCAGACATAGCCCACTTCGTTTCTTCGCAAGAACTGCTCGCCAGAAAAATCTTCGGTCACGACCTTTTACCTTACCAATCCGCCGATCGCCCGCGTCGCCAAACCTGCAACAGAATTCGCAATTTTGTTTCAGATTTGATCGGGTAAACGTTCAGCAGCTTCCAACCCTTTGCAAACCTTTTTCCATCGCGCCGACGCGCCTACGAGCAGTCGTTCCGGTCCGACGCAGCATGATCGGCCAGATACACACCCTTCGGTTTGTCTTCGACGATCCGGCATGTCCAAGAGGCAGAGGATCAGGCCGTTGCTCGCCAAGGCCCTTGTGACGAGAAATCCTTGCCCCGCAGGCGGGCGGGTTTCCCGATAAGGTAGCCTTGAACCGCTCCGCACCCGAGGCCGCGAAGAAGTTCCAGTTGCTCCTCCGTCTCGATGCCTTCCGCAAGCGTCGGCACTCCGATTTGCCGCCCAAGGGCCACCACGGCCATCACGACACCATGAGCGCGCAAGTTCTTCTCCGCCGCCACGACGAAGCTGCGGTCGATCTTGATGCGGTCGAGCGGGAAGTCGCAGAGGTGAGCGAGCGACGAGTAGCCCGTCCCGAAATCGTCCATCGCCACCTTCACGCCGAGACGCCGAATGTCCGCCAACACGCTGGCGATCTTCGCACCGTCCTCCACCAGCGCCGTTTCGGTCAGTTCGACCTCTAGACGCCGAGCCGGCAGCCCGCTCCCGGCCAGTGCCGAAGTCAGATGCGACAGGAGCAGCGGCGACCGGAACTGGACCGCCGAGACGTTCACCGCAACGTGACGCTCGTTCGGCCATGATGCCGCCTCGCGGCACGCCTCCTCCAATACCCAACGTCCGATGTCAACAATGAGCCCCGTCTCCTCGGCAAGCGGGATGAACGTTGCGGGCGGCACCATGCCGCGCTCGGGGTGCTCCCAACGCAGGAGCGCCTCATAGCCGACGATCTCTTCGGTATCGAGTGTCATGATCGGCTGGTAGGCCAGATGGAACTGCCCGAGGGGCATGGCCTGCCGGAGGTCCGCCTCTAGCTTGTGTCGCTCGGTCGCTGCCTCAAGCATTCCGGTGCGGTAAGCGGCGACGCGTCCCTTACCCTGATGCTTGGCATCGTAGAGCGCGACGTCGGCGCACTGCATCAGAACGTCGGGAGAATTGATCCCTTCGCCGGAGCAAAGACCGATGCTACACCCGACAGACACGGTAAACCCACTCAGAATGAACGGCTTCGAGAGGGCTTCGACCACTCCCTCGGCGATCTGAGAAGCCTTGTCTGCGCCGCCGTAGACGAACACGCCGATCTCATCCCCGCCGAGGCGGCCCGTGAACCCGTTCTCGCCGACCATGGCGACGATACGGCTGGCGACCTGCACCAGAAGCTCATCGCCGACCCCATGCCCGTAGGTATCGTTAACGGCCTTGAAGCGGTCGAGATCGACAAGAAGGAGATGGAACGGCTTATCTCCCGCCATCAAGGCGAGCTTGCGTTCCCGGAAGGCCAGGCGGTTCGGCAGACCGGTGAGCGGGTCGTGGTAGGCCAGCTCCGAGATTTCCGCGCGAGCCGCGCGTTCCTCGGTGACGTCGTTGTAGGTGATGACGGTTCCGCCTCCCGCCACGGAGTTGCTGTCGATCTCGACAGTGCGCCCGTTTGGCAGGACGTAGTCGACAGGGGCGAATTTGGTCGCCCGGAGGCGTTCCTCGATGCGTCCGGCAGCCCATTTGCGCTGGCCTGCATCCCATCCTGCGGCGGACGAAACTAGGTCGATGACCTCATCAATCGTCATTCCGAGGCGGAGTCCCATTCCGGAAAGACCGAACATCTCGACGAAGCGCTCGTTGAAGAGGCCGATCTTGCCCGTCTTCTCGATGAAGACCAGCCCATTCGACATGTTGTGGAGCGCGGTCGCCAGAATCGCAGTATGGGCTTCGGCCTGGGCATCAAAGCGTCGTGCCGCGAGGATAGTCATGAGCGCACCGATCAACAGCACCGCGGCTCCCATCGCCGTGAAGATGCTGAGCGTAACGTTGTCGCTGGCTACCCCAGCCATGTCGGGCACAGGAGCGAGCGTGGTGCCCGAGATGGATAGGAAGTGCGAGCTGCAGACCGCGAGCGTGAACGCGGCACAGAAACGCGCAGTCGATGACGAAATCCGTGACGAGCCGCAACCGATGGCCATGAGAACGGCACCCGCGCCATAGGCCGCGATCGTCGCACCCGCATGCTGGCTTTGGAGACAACCCGACAGCGCAAGCATCCCCGTGTAGTGCATGGCACCGATGCCAAGGCCGGCCATGGCGCCAAGCGCAGCCCGTGCTGCAGCGTTCCGGACGACGACCGTGGCCGCGACCGGCATACCAACCGCAAGAACTCCGATCACGGCGGAGGCGGTGGTGATGCCCGCCCCGTAACCGAGGGGGAGATCGGGGCGGTAGCCGATCATGGCCATGAAGTGAGTGGTCCACACCCCTAGCCCTGCGACGAACGCAGTGCCGGCCAGCCACTGGAGACGGACGATGCCGACCGATGCCGTCGCCCGATCGCGCAATGACGTAAGAAGCCATCCTGCGGCAAGGCAGATGACGAGTGCGGCGAGAACCGTGACTAGCGAATGGTCGGAAGCCAACTGGGCGAGAATCGCAATCATGACCCATGGTAAAAGTCAGCAGGTTTCGCGTTTGCCAACGGGGGTGGTTAATTCAACCCTATAACATGCCATTTCCACCCATACCGATCCTTTGAACGCTCGTCTTTGAAACACTTTCATCGTATTCTGTTTCAAGTTTGGATCAGTCGGCTCTCTTGTTCATGCTGCCGACATTGCCCTTGAACAGGGCCATCACCAGATCCGTCTGGGTGACAAGCCCGATCAGTCGGGTCGCCTCGTCGACCACCGCAATATGGTGCAGTCCGGCCTTCGACAGAATCGGAACAAGTTCCGCGATGGACGTCGTCGTCATGGCTGTCAGGGGGGCTTTAGAGGCGATCCTCTCCACCGGCATTCGTGTTGAAAATCCCTTGTCGAGACCGCGCTCCAACCGCTTGTCCGCCAGCAGGGACGGTCGTCCAAGACCCTTTCCGACAGCGTCAACGAAATTCTCCCGCGTCAGGAGCGCGACGAGTTTGCGATCGTCCGTTGTTACCGGAAGCACGCTGAAATCTCGATCGCGAATGATGGCCCACGCCTCGCCGATTGTCGTCGTCGGCGATACTGTCACCACGTCGCGTGACATCACATCCCCACAAGTCAGATCTCCTGATCGGCGCCGATAAGCCTCATGCTCGGCCGTCGTCAAAATTTCCATCAGATCGTTGCGATCGATATCGACGACCTTTCCTCGGCGCTCCAGCACTATATCGAGATCGTCGAGCGTGAACCCGGTCCGATCACGCGGCAACGGATCTCTTGTGCCATGGGGATTCACATTCCCTGATGGCCGCAGGCGCGGATATCGGTGTCCTGTCAATCGATTATAGCCGAGCGCCACCGCAAGCAGGAGCGCCGAGTTAAGTCCGATCGGAACGACGGCAAAGCCGAATCCCAAGGTGTCGGCGATCGGGCCAGCCAGAACGGCGGTGACCGCAACCGCCCCACCTGGAGGATGAAGACATCGCAGAACGAACATGAGAGCTATGGCAAGGCAGACTGCGACCGCTGCGGCAAGAAGCGGGTCGGGAATTAGCATCCGGCAACCAATCCCGACCACCGCAGCAGATACGTTGCCGCCGATAATCGACCAAGGTTGAGCCAAAGGACTGGACGGCACCGCGAACAAAAGAACCGCTGACGCACCCATCGGCGCCACCAGAAGCGGTATGGCGGTATCAGCACCGAGAAGCAGAAGCGTGGCGAAGCCTGTAACGGCAATGCCGATAAGCGCTCCGATGCTGGCTCGCATTTGCTCGAAAGCACTAATATGGCCGAGGTCTGGAAGGAGACGAACAAGAAGCCGCGTCATCGAGAATGCCCACATGCGGAAAATAACGCCGCATTTATCACCATTCTGCACAAACGACAGGCGCCTTGGTTTGGTTGGCTACCTTCAGAGATGCGAGCCTGAAAACCAACAAATGGCTTCAGCGAGGACTGGGCAGGAGGCTTATCCGGCGATCATCCCGAAGCTCGAACAGAGACTGCCGGAGGATCGTTGCCGCCCCTTGCAGCGCCAGGACTGCCATCACGCTTGCCACGATGATATCGGGCCACCCCGTGCCCGTGCCGAAAACACCGAGGGCGGCCGCCAGAACCGCGAGATTGGCGATCACGTCGTTGCGCGAGCAAATCCAGACCGAGCGCTTGTTCGCATCGCCTTCGCGCCAAGCATAAAGGAGAGCAAGGCAGGCGGCATTGGCGGCGAGTGCGATACTCCCGACAACGCCCATGGTGCCCCATCCTGGCACAGCGCCGTTCAGCGTGTGCCAGATGACGCTTCCAATGACCCAAAGACCGAAGAAACCCATCGAGGCGCCCTTTACGAGGGCAGCACTCGCACGCCAGCGCAAGCTCATGCCCAGAACGAACAGGCTGATGCCGTAATTCGCGGCATCGGCAAAGAAATCGAGCGCGTCGGCCTGCAACGCAGTCGATCCGGCAGCGAGACCGGCGATGATTTCGATCAGGAACATGCTCGCGTTAATCACAAGCACGATCCAGAGAACGCCGCGATATTGGCCGGTTTGTCTCGTCGCGCTTGAGGCGCAACCGTCATCGGAGCAGCAGGGCATAACAAATCTCGCTTCGTTCGTTGCAACCCTTTACGTGCTGTCTATAGCGGCTATAGGGTCAAGTCATGAAACACGGCGAGCTGAAGATTGGCGATCTTGCCCGGGAGACCAGGACCAAGGTCGTGACAATTCGATATTACGAGAAGATCGGCCTTTTGCCTTCACCGGTTCGCAGCGCGGGCAACTACCGGTCCTATGACGCCGAGGCCCTGGAACGGCTTCGGTTCGTTCGCCGGTGCCGGGATCTGGGCTTTTCGCTCGAAAATATCCGCGAACTTCTCGAACTCTCGTTGGATGATGAACGCGCCTGCAGCGACGTCGACGAGATCACTGCGGCGCATTTGGCCGCGGTCGAGCGAAAAATCGCCGACCTTCAAGCGCTGGCGCATGAACTGCAGCGCATCGCATCGCGATGCTCTGGCGGCGGCACGATCTCGAATTGCCGCATCCTCGATGCGATCACCCCGCATTAAGGAGAATCGTCCAAGCGAGCAGAAAGCGCTCGTTTTGGAAACATCTTCATTGGTCAGTTTCAATTTAGCCGAAGCGCCATCTCTCGATTTTCCCGGAGCAACGCGTTCAAAGCCTTCCGCTGGGCCACAGCTTCAGCCGACCGCATCCCATGCTTCAGAGCGTTCTGAGAGCCTTTCGCCGGCCCGGTAGATCTCCCGCCATGCATCCGACATCGGCCGTTCGTCATTGCCGGCGCCCTGCAGGGCTCTCCCGTGCGGCGGGAGTGTGCTCCACATCGAGGAGCGGAGTGCAAGGGGTCAACCGTCATCTTTCTCACTCCCCGTCCATGACGGCTTCGGCTGCTGTCTCTTCTTGCGGCCGCCGGCCGGCATGACTGACATTACCGACGATGGCTTGACCGCCCTGGTGGACGTGAACGTGTTCGACGCGGACGGTCTGCTGCCCCTTGCCCCGGTGCTTGTCCAGAGCGCCGACGAGGGTGGCGTAGGAGCGCACCAGGCGGTTCGCCTGGCTAAGGGCCATATCGCGGCCGGCAAAGGTCTGCTCGCTCAGCATCGCGCGGCGGTAGCACTCCATCGCGGCGTTGTGGGTCGCGATCATCTGGGTCGCAAGCATTCCCTCCAACTCGCTTTTGGGCCCTACGCCCATCATTGCAGCAATCGTCGCACTCATCTGCAGATCTAGCGATTCACTGTCGGAATGCGCTTTCCAAAGGCTTTGCACGGCCTGATTTGCAAGGATGTTGTTCCATTCGTCCGACTGCGAACCGCCAATGGACTTCAAGGCGCCTTTGCTCTTTTTCGGATCGGCGACCGTGAGGGTCGTAGGCTTGCCGCCGCCGGACGGCTTCTTCCCGCTCAATTCGCCACTCGTTTCATGACCGCTTCGGCCTCGACGCCCCGATCAACGGCAACGAGGAGGCTATACCCGCCCGGACCTGTGACGACGCCAGGGATTACCCCCATCCGCGCCATTGAACACGCATCCGAGTAGCTGATGTTCTTGGCTCGATTGGGTTTCCCAATGGAGTAAAGGAAAACTTCGGTTTCCATCATGCCGCCGCCTTCGACTGATGGGCCTCGATGCGTACTTGGACTATGTCGCGGATGATGTCGGCCGGCTTGCCGGTTCTCATATTCGGCGACCTGCGCCAATGCGGCGCTTGTGCCGCTCTGCATACGAAAAATCAGAACTTCTGGATGCCTCGCCATGGCCAATTCGTTTCAATGTGATCGACCGTCAAATGGTATCATGTTACCACTTGAAAAGAAATCGCTCATCCTTGGCGTGGCGCATAAAACATAGAGATCTCAAGATATTCGCTGCAAGACCAAACCCAAGCAAGAGAGCAACGGGCTAGTCATGAAGCGCGATAAAATCCCGGTCTTTACAGTCAGCTGCCGACATTGTGGCACGGGCGGCAGCGCATATGGCGGCGTTCTCGTTTTTTGCGCAAGCAGGATCCGCACCCACTTTTGTGCAGTGGTGCGCCTAAAGCCGCGTCACCTCCTGGCCACGACCGCTCGGAATACGCCAGCTGCTGCATTTTGGCTTGGACGCAATCAGTGATCCGAAGCTCGATCCCCGATTCGGTTTTTGGCGACGTCGACCTTCATCATCTGCCTGCGAAGGCCATCGACCACCCGCCAACAAGATGCCGGACAGGGCCAGCCGGGGAGTGCCATCACTTGCTGCACGAGGCCGAGCGAACAGTGCGCCGCTCTGGCGATGCAATTCGTGCCCCACAGAAGGTTGAGGGAAAGATCGGTCAACCGTTTGCCTCCGAATAGGCAGGGTGCTCTTTCCTCTCATAGAGGATGGCCCCAATCTCCTCACACAGGCGGAACGCACGACCGTGAACGGGGTCGCCGGTCTCGTAGCCCTCCATGATCTTTTCGAGGTAAGGCAGGCATCGTTCGAGCTGTCGCGTCGACGCTGTTTCCTTGTTCCGATCAACGATAGCCAACCATGCATGTGGATAAAGAAGGTTCGCGTCATCGCCAGATGACGCAGTTTCCACTGCATCTGCTTCTCTGTTTAGCAGAATATGCTTCTCTTTCTGGTTGCTACTAGCAAGGTCCTGATTTTCCTGAAGATGCACCTGATGCGATGTCCCCAATATGGTCTCAGAATGTCCCCTATCCGGGACTGAATTGGGGGCGTGCTTGTCCCCTTTTTCTTCAATGCTGGACCTATAGACTACGCGATGCACGAACCGACGACCGTCATGCGCGCTATGCTCCGAACGAACATACCCAAGCTCTCGAAGTCTTGAGAGGGCCCGCTTCACCGTTCTAGTGTCGCACCCAGCCCTTACGGCAAGAGTAGAGTTCGTCGCGAAACAACCGCGGCCATTGGCTCCTCGGCGATCATGGAAGGTGATAGCGGCGAGGACACGAAGATCGTTCAACGTCAGGTGCTTGTTGAACATCGCGTCGACCGGAATCATCAAGAAATCCATCTTACTCATGCGATCTCACTCGGCAATTCGCCCTTCTGGCGGTAGACGTCGATGGCGCATTCAAGCGCGAGGGAAAATTGGCCGACCTCGCGAATGACGGCCTCTCGGGGCAGTCCTAGAGCCAACAACTGGCTCTTCAGAATGCGGGTGGTCTGAAGCCACCGAGCCGTGAAGTCCTTCTGGGTTTGCGCGCGACGAAGTGAGGCCACTGCTTGCCTGATTTTACCAACTCGGCGGTGGCTCGGAAAAACGAGAATTTGCGCGGTCAACTTGCCCTCCTTCGGATAAGTTCGGTTTGTCTATCGGCCTGAACTGCGGTCTTCGTCTTGAAGAGGGTCAGGTAGGAAGGCGAATGGCAACCATGTCCTCGCCTCGCTTTTCGTTGGTAGGAGGCGCTTTAGATCGGGCCTGTCCCGGTTGGCTTGAATACCATCGCCGCCAGATTAGCGTGAGTGGCAAACCTAACGGTTTTTGTTGCCGAGCCGTCCGTTCGCGTTCACGCCGCCGTATCCTCGAAGAACCGCTCCAGAGCCTCGCGTTTAGCGACCCAGCGGCGGCCGATCCGCCGAGCCGGAAGCTCCCCATTGGCGCACATGTGGTAGGTCGCGGCATGGGTGCGGCCGATCAGTTTAGCGATGGCTTCTACTCCCCAAACCAGATCGAGTTTCCCTTCATCGTCGTCCGTCACTCTGTTTACCTTTCGTTCATTGATGGCTGGTAGCCATTATGTATGATGGCTCATAGCCATTAGTTGTGTCAATCGCTAAAGTATGGCTGATAGCCACTATGTCTAAGAAGCCCGCTCAGCCGCAGGATAAATACGTGCTCCGCTTGCCCGACGGCATGCGCGACCGCATTAAAGCTGCCGCCGACGTGAACAATCGTTCAATGAATGCGGAGATCATAGCGCGCCTTGAGGGGTCGTTCATCGACGACGCGTCGGAGCAGATTGAGCGGCAAGATCGCATGCTCAGCGAGCAAACCGCAGCGTTTTTAAGCCTTGCCGAGGAACTGAGAGAAACGAAATCCAATATGACGAGGATCGAGAGAGAGCTCAAATCTGTGACGAAAAGCGCTGTAACAATCGGCAGAGCACTAAGCGAGGCGGCATCAGGCAACGACAGAGACCTAAATCTATTGCTGCGCATTGCGCGTGAAGACCCGTTCCCCAAAAAGCATTCAGAGGACGAATAATGTCCGTCCGTCGCCGCACCTGGACCACGCCGAAGGGCGCTGAGAAGACCGCATGGGTGGTCGACTACACCGACATGGCCGGTAAGCGCCGGCTGAAGACCTTCGCCCGGAAGAAGGAAGCGGACGCCTTCGCCGCGACGGCGAGCGTCGAGGTTCGCGAAGGCGTCCACGTCGCCGATTCTCAAACGGTCACCGTGCGCGAGGCCGCAACGCTATGGCTGAAGAGCTGTGACGCCGCCGGGCTGGAGCGCTCGACGACGGACCAATACCGCCAGCATGTCCAGATCCATATCGAGCCCTTCCTCGGGGCCACCAAGCTGAACAAGCTCACCGTGCCGGCAGTGCGCGCCTTTCAGGAGGCGCTTCGCGAGAATGGCCGCTCGCCGGCCATGGTCAAGCGCGTGACGGTCTCGCTTGGGTCGATCCTCTCGGATGCGCAGGAGAGGGGCCTCGTCGTTAGGAACGTCGTCTCCGAAATGTCGAAGCGGCGCGGCTCGAAATCCTCCGAGAAACGCCAGAGGAAGCGCCTGCAATACGGCGTCGACATTCCGACGCGTGAAGAGGTCCGCGCGATCCTGGAGGCCGCAGAGGGCAGATTTCGGCCATTGCTGATCACGGCGATCTTCACCGGCATGCGGGCAAGCGAACTGCGCGGCCTGCCCTGGCGAGACGTGGATCTCGACAAGGCCGCGGTGCATGTTCGCCAGCGCGCCGATCGGTTCAACGCGATCGGCGCTCCGAAGAGCGAGGCAGGGCATCGATCGATCCCACTGACGCCCCTCGTCGTGAACACTTTGCGGGAATGGAAGCTTGCTTGTCCACCGAGCCGCCTTGATCTCGTCTTTCCGAATTCCGCCGGCAACGTTGAGAGCCTGGGCAACATCATCAACCGAGGCCTTCATCCGACTATAATCAAGGCCGGCGTGACAATCGAGACCCGCAAGCGTGATGACGAGGGCAAACCCATCCTCGCTGCCCGCTACACCGGCATGCATGCCCTTCGGCATTGGTACGCCTCATGGTGCATCAACGCGAAAGCCGACGGCGGTCTCGAACTCTCGCCGAAAGCCGTTCAGACCCGCATGGGCCACTCGTCGATTCAGATGACCTTTGACACCTACGGCCATCTCTTTCCCGCCGCCGACGAAGCCGAAGCTCTGGCAGCCGCCGAGAGGCTGCTTTTGGCCTGACATGCGTTTTCCATGGCTGAGTATCAGCGACAAGGACGCGACATGGCCTGCGGAAGATCAATGATTTCAACGTTTCGTTGAAGAATCA
The DNA here is from genome assembly GCF_024359545.1 of Jiella marina. GTDB lineage: Bacteria > Pseudomonadota > Alphaproteobacteria > Rhizobiales > Rhizobiaceae > Jiella. The sequence goes on along the minus strand of NZ_JAKQZG010000018.1, from coordinate 13,837 downwards.
TAATCCGCGTGTCGGGGGTTCAAGTCCCTCCTCCGCTACCGGTCGCGTCCTCTCCGGGTCGAATATTCAAAGGTATGGCGCGCAGCGACTGGTCGCATTCGAACGAATTGTTCGACGTTTTGGCCGACTGGAATAGCGTTCTGAAGCACGAGAATTTCGACCGCGGCCCGAGGCCGCCATGTCCGTAAATGCACAGAATGGTCGGGAAACACTCAGAGAAATTTTCGATAAGTCAGGCGCGCCAGCGAAGAAACGGCAACACAAAAGACGTCTTGCACCGTTTTCGCTCCGCCTGACGGCATCCGAGCGGCAGCGCCTAGAGCAACATGCGGCGGCTGAGGGTCTGCCGTTAGGGACCTACATCAAGACCAAAGCGCTCGATCTGCGCGCGCCAGCCAGACGGCGCCGCGGTCGCCTCGTCGACGATGGACAAGCCTTGGCAAAGGCGCTCGCGCTGCTCGGGCGCTCGGACCTCTCTGCGAGCCTGAAGGAATTGGCCAGCGCCGCACGGATCGGCGCCTTGCCCGTGACGCCAGACCTCGAAGCCGGCTTGCGGCAAGCCGTCGATCACGTCGGACAGATTAGGGCCCACCTGATTACGGCTCTCGGCCTCAAAACCGGAAGCCGAGCATGATACTCAAAGGCTCACAACGCGGTAGCGGGGGCAACCTCGCTACCCATCTTATGCGGACCGACGACAACGAACATGTCGCCGTCCATGAGATGCGCGGGTTTGCCGGCGAGACATTGCGCGACGCGTTCAAGGAAGCAGAAGCCATCTCCCGCGGCACGCGTTGCCGCCAGTATCTCTTTTCGCTGAGCCTCAATCCACCAGCCGAAGCACGCTTGCCCGTTTCGGACTTCATCGATGCGATTGATACGATCGAAACACGGCTGGGCCTGGAGGGGCAGCCGCGCGCCGTCATCTTCCATGAAAAAGAAGGCCGGCGACATGCGCACTGTGTGTGGAGCCGCATCGACGCCGAAAGCATGACCGCCCGGCACCTCCCCTTCTTCAAGACGCGGCTGATGGGGGTCGCACGGGACCTCTATCTGACGCACGGGTGGGAGATGCCGGCCGGGATCGAGAATGCCAATGCTCGGAATCCGACCAATTTCACCCTGGCAGAATGGCAGCAATCCAAGCGAACCGGTCTCGATCCGCGCTGGCTGAAGGCGCAGGTACAATCCTGCTGGCAGCGATCGGATGGGATCAAGGCGTTTTCGCATGCGCTCGAAGAGCGTGGCCTTTACCTCGCCAAGGGCGACCGGCGTGACTTCGTGGTTCTGACGCATGACGGCGACATTCATGCTCTCCCGCGCCTTCTGAACGAGAAGACGAAGGCCGTTCGCGTACGGTTGGGATCGGCGGAAGGATTCCGTGGCGTCGCGGCTACGAAGAAGGTCATCAGCAACGCGATGACCCCGGCCTTGCGTGCTCACGTCGAGACCGCACGCCAAGGCTTCGCGCGGAAGGCGGCACCGCTCTACGCTGCACGCGATCAAATGACCGAAGCGCACCGCGCGGCGCGAAAGATGCTGGAAGATCGGCTCGAACGAGAACGACAGGAGGAAGCCCAGACAAGGGCCGCCCGGCTGCCGAAGGGCCTGAAAGGGCTATGGCACAGAATAATCGGACGCTTTCAGGATTTGCGGCGTCAAGCGGAAGCTGAAGCTCAAACCTCGGCAGTCCGGCACGAGGCCGAACGCCAGGCTCTGATCGACCGCCAAAGGGAGAAGCGCGCAATCCTCCAAAGACGTATTAAGGAACTCCGGGACGTGCAGGCGACGAAGCTTGCCGACCTGCGCCGTAACCTCACACGATACAGGTCCTTTCAGTCGGATGAGGCCAAGGGCGTCCATGCCTCCGAAATTCAGAGACGACGGAAGCGATCAGGCCCAAGCCTGTAGGCGGTTGAACCACAGCTTGGCTTGCGCAGACGTTTCAAAGGCCATTCCGGTCGCATTGCGGCGGGTACCACACGCCTTTCGATGGCTGCCCACGACCCGGCACGCCGACCTGATGCATCGCGATCTCGTAAAAGTCGACATAGTCCTGCTTGATATCGCGATAGATGGAGACGGCCTCGCGGGCTTGGGCATAAAGGATCTGACGTTCGCGATCCCGGTAGACGTCCTGCATGCGGCGAACCGCATGGCGCACCTCCCACTCTTTCACGGCCCGGCACGCGAGCATTGCCGAGGTGCGGTAGCGTTCGCGCAGTTCCGACAGCTCTTTGACGGTCATGTAATCGATGTCGAGCCGGTGCTTGGCCCGACGGAAAGCCTTGATGGCTCGGCGGGCGTCGTTGGCCGGCAGGCGGTTGCGCAGGCGCTCGAAAAACGTTTCCTTCAAAATCTTCATAGCAAACCTCATACATAGCGAAATTATTGAACCAGAATGGGTCCGTTTTAGATGTATTATGTTAAAATTGGATTAACATTGACAATTTCTATGATTTCTTTGATAATATAAAGCAGATTTTGATTTACAGATTGATATTTTAGACGATGTTAAACGCAGAAAAGATCAGAGCCGCGCGTGGTTTTCTTGACTGGAGCCAAGCTGAACTGGCTGAGAAAGCTGGACTCGCGAAGTCCACCGTGGCCAATCTCGAAGCCGAACGCGGCGAGCCGGATGCACGGACGTTGCGCCGGATCGAGACTTGTTTCAGTGAACAGGGCATCTTCATCACGCCGAGCGGCGTCGAAAAACGCGACTTCGTCCTCACCACTTATGACGACTATCTTGAGGTCCTCGCCGATGTGGAGCACACCGTGCCGCCCGGTGGGGAAGTCCTGTTCCACTGCGCCGACGACCGGCGATCGAGCGCAGCCGTATCGCAGAAGCTGCAGGACATGCGGAAAGCCGGTTACAGGTTCCGTTCGACGATCTGCGCGGGAAATACGGTCATTGCCGGCGATCTCGCCGATTATCGCTGGATACCGGAGGATTACTTCTCCGGCTCGGAAATCTGCGTGATCTACGGCGACAAGACGATGCAGCATGTGCCCGGCACGGCCGGGAACAACTTCGTCGTAATGAAGTCGGCGGTACATGCCAAGGTCATGCGCCGCCAGTTCGAGTACTGGTGGCGAAATGGCCAGATGGTGGGAGGTGGCGATGTTTCGGATTGATGTCCCCGCCCATCTCACCGGCACGGATCGCTGCATCATGCCGATCTGCGGCTGTATCGACGCCATGCATGGGCGGGCTTTCAAGGAACTGGTTCAGGCAACGGCAAGCCGGTTTCGCTCGGTGCGGCTGATCCTCTGCGATACGCTCGATGCACATAATTTCGCGCTCCGAGACGATCCCCTCTGGGACGAGGCAGTCGAGACCTGCCGGGCGAGTGCAGCGCGCTGGCTGCGCAAGAGTCGCCCGATCCTCGATGCCGCCTTCGATCATGTGGCCGTCACGGTCTGGAACGATCTCAAAACGCCGGAGTTCGACAGGATCGAGCGTCGGGTTCGCGGACTCTATCAGGGCAACCCGGCCGTCAAAGCCTACATTGATGGCATCTGCTCCGACTACACCGAGCGGGCCGCGACCCGCCAGGAAGCGCAGGGTTTCACCCCTGACCGGGACAAAATCTTTGCCCGCTCGCTGAATTACACGCTGGAAGAAATTCCCGGCACAGTGATCTACCAGCGGCTATTCCGGGCGCCGGTCATCTATGTCGGCTCGTATTTTGATGATCCGCAATTCTTCAACCGCCATAGCGGTGACGACATGGACCTGACATTGCCGGAATGGTGCCGTGTCCATGACATCACGGACGGCCGAACGATGGCTGCGTGAGTTCGGGCATTAGCAAGAAACGAAGCTTTCAACATCCCATTAGCCGCCGCGCCCCAACACCACCCCCACAGAATTTTTTTGGCAATTTTTGCCATTTGGTGCCATAATGAGGTTTGGAGGTGCTGAAAATGGCAACAATGAACGTGTCCCTGCCCGATCCGATGCGGAGCTGGGTCGAAGCGCAGACGAAATCCGGCCGCTACGGCAATACGAGCGACTATATCCGCGACCTGATCCGCCGCGATCAGGAGCGAGCCGCGCAAATCGCACAACTTCAGAAGATGGTCGATGAGGCGATCGCCAGCGGCGAGAGCGACAAAGGTCCGGATGAATTGATGGCCGAAGCGCGGTCGCGGTACCGCCAGAAGAACGAGAATGATCTATAAGCTCTCGGCGTTGGCGGAGCAGGATTTCTACGACATCTACGTGGAAGGCGCGCTGCAATTCGGCGAGGGTCAGGCGGAAAAGTACCAGGCCGGCCTCTTGCATACGCTATCGCTGATTGCCGAAAATCCGCAGATGGCACGAGAGCGCCGCGAGATCACGCCGCCGGTCCGCATTCACCCCTATCGGGCGCATCTGATCATCTACACAATCCGGGCAAACGACGTGTTCGTGCTCCGGCTGCCCCGAGCAAGTCGGGATTGGGAACGGCTGCTGGAGCCGTAAGTTCGTGGGACCGATCAGGCGCTCCATTCCGAAATTCGAGATTCAATCTCACGAGCTATCGGCAGGGCGACGTGCGAGCCGAAGGCGAGCGCGACGAACTTTCTAAAAGGGGGTGACGGGCGCTCACGCGCCCGCCTCCACCTCGTGGGCGATCAACCAGTTCGCGGCTTCGGATGCCTTGGAGGCCGCCGAGAAAATCGCTTTGTTGTCGTTTTTCAGAACCTCAAGCCAGGTCTTGATGTAGCAAGCGTGATCGGTGCGCGGTTCTGGCGTGATGCCGAGTTCCGCACAAAGGAAGGCGGAACCAAGTTCGGCCACCAGTTCCTCCATCGCGTAGGCCTCGCTGCCAAAGCGTGGGGCAAGATTGCGGTCCAGCCGGCTCTTTGCACCGGACCAGTGGACCAGTTCATGGCAGAGCACGGCATAGAAGCTCTCCCCGGCACTCATGGTGTCGGTGCCGGTGAAGCGGCGCCGTTCCGGTAGACGGATCAGATCGTCGCCGGGAAGATAACAAGCGCTGTCGCCGGTTTCCTGGATGACGGCTCCAGTCGCCTGCGCAAAGGCTTCAGCACGCGCCAAGGGATCGAATACGGCTGCCTCGGGAATATCCGGCGTCTCAATCGAGAAGCCCTCGACTTGCGCGGCGTTGAATACCCAACTGGCCCGGGCGACAAGACGCTCGCCATCGTCGTTTTCGTCATCGCCTGCGGCCTCGACCGTGTAGCGCTTGTAGAAAACCACGAGGGAGCCTTTTTCGCCCTTGCGGACCTGACATCCCTTCTCCTGCCATTGCCGGTAGGTGCCCCAGAGATTGGACGGATATTCGGATTGGATCGCAGAAATCCAGAGGCTGAGGATATTAACGCCGTTATAGGTATTCTTCGATGCGACGTTGACGGGACGCGTCAGGCCGCCGCCGGACCTGATCCAAGGAAGCTGGAATTCGCCCGCGGTTTCGATCGCCTCGGCAATGCGGTTGGTGATCTCCTGGTGGACATCGAATTTCTGAGGTTTGGATGGCATGTCGTTCTCCTTTCGCCGGTAGGACCGCGACCGTCGCGGCCTTGATGGCGTCCGGAGAGGCAGGCAGGCTCAGCCCTTGCACCCCGAAGGGGCGGGCGAAGCGAAAGACGGCCTTCAGGCCGTTGCAAGGGGTGAGACTGGCTGTCAGGAAAGCCAGAAAGAAAGGCCGAGACGGTGCGCCTCGACAGCGAAATCTCGAACGAGTTGTTCGAGACTTTGAAGGCGTGGAATACCCTACTTGAGCACCGAAAATCCAAGGATTTTCAGGTGCCATCATGCTCTCCGTAGCGGATGTCTTCGCAAGTGCCGTCGGGCTTGGGGAAAGTGCGGCGAAGGGACCGCCGGTCGCCGCGAACGGGCCGGAGCGCAAACGCGCCGCGCCGCTCAGCATCCGCCTCAGTGAAGAAGAACGCGCCCAGCTAACGCGGGAAGCCGCTCAAGCTCGGCAGCATCACCATCGAGCCGAATGAAGCACGACTGTTTATCTACCGCGGGCTTGCAGGCGCGGCCTTCGTCGTCTTCTCCGCCATCCTCATCGGCTTCAAGATCGATCCGTACTGGTGTGGTTCTACGTGGTGGTCGGCGGCTATGTGCTGGGATCGGTCGGTATCGCCATCCTCGAAGCGTCGAACGAGGATAAAGACAAAGCAGCGGACGCCCCGCCTATGCCGGCACCGCGCGCTTTGGAGCCGCCTGCCCGCGTGCGCCATGAAGGCCGCGATCATCGAGCGGTTCGCCGATGCGCACGGGCCTTTGCGGGCGCTTGTCGTCGGCGAGGAATGGGGTCAGCTCTACGTCTCGATTTCTACGAAGTACTGACGCTCTAACGCGAGGACGGCATAAACTTCCTCGGTGTGTGCCAGAACGCTGCCGCGCAGATCGAATCCAAATATGGCAAGGAGATCTCGCGCGAATCTGGAAGAAGGCCGTGGCGCATACGCTCTATCGCGGCCTGCCGGACCTCGACACCCTCAAGGAGATTGAGCACCGATCTGGCCGCACCTCCGTCATGGTGCACGGCTTCAACGTCAACACCAATCAGGTGAACGGCTCGGGCGATAACCTGATGGAGCAATCCCGCCCGCTGCTACAGCTCGAAGACATCCGCCTTGCCACCGGCGGCGAGTCAGCCATGCTGGTATCCCGCGATCCCGGCTACTTCACCGTCGAATTACCGGAGTTCTGGCTTAAGCCGGAATTGAGCGGTTATCTGAGAGACGTTCGCGAAAAGACGGACAAGCTTGGTTGGCCACGGAGATAGGATGGCCAACAGATTGACGTGTTCACTTGGCATCCTTCTTCTTCGAATAGGTTGATCTTCGGCTTTGGCCGCTAGCAGAATAGTGAGCCGAGTTACGAGGCTGAAACGTTTCCCGATTTGGTGCAGACATCACTTCCCACACAAATACCTGCGGGTCTTTTGCACGAGCCCCTGGGGGAAACGGGGCGCTTCGCCGTGTGAGCAGTCTGTGAGGAAAATCAAAATCTTGGTAACTTTCGAAGAGCTTCTTCAAAAGCGACACTCGAGGGTTGTTGTGGGGAACGAGGTTTGTCTTATGAACAATGTTCCTATTATGAAGAAGGAGCGGCCTGGCCATCCCGCTTTCTTGCTTACCCGAAAAAGCCTTTCGAGAAAAATAACTCTCCAAGTCAGACCGCTTGCCGCCTAGGATGAAGAAGCATCTAGCGTTGAATTTATTCGCAATAAGCTCAAGCCTTATCAAGTCCCACATTATATCTTTTGCATTCGGCTTGGTTTTCCCCAACCACTTTGATTCAACTGCCACATTAATTGCAGGATATGGATCACAAACAACAGAATCTATCTCAGGTCGCCGTCCCACACCTTTCGATAATTCTGCCAATATAGGATGTTTGTATTCTGCTTGAGCGAGATTTCCTGTACGTGAACTTAATATTTGACCGATCGGATGCGAAAGATACTTCTCGCTAAATAGTCCGCTCCTGTCACAAGCATATTCAAATTTAAGCCAAGCACCAACCCCCTCTGCGAGTATTCTTGTGTAATCCATACCCCCTCCTTCCTAATTTGTACTATATACGCACCGATATATCTTCCTTATCAAGCTAACCTTATCGGCCACCGTCGATAGCGCTCATCAGCAAAAATTGGGGGGCGTAAGCCCCCATCGGTGGAGAATCATACCATCAATGTCAGCTAAAAAATTTTATTTATTGACAATGTCAGATTCTTCGTCCACTTTCTTTTCAAAGGAAAGATGTCATGACCGATGGCCCGTTCAGAAACTTACGGCTAAGTACCCGATGGAAGAAGTTCGGCGAGCAGCTAGTCAGTGATGCTGCCAGCCCTGCTGAGCGGGTCAACCAGGCATGTCACAGCATGATGACTGACGCAGGCGTTAAGGAATTCAGCTTCATGGTGCAGGACCTGTCGACCTGCCTGTCTCAGTCACAGCTGACGCTCGATCCCGTCTCGGATATCGAGGCCGTCTTAGAAAGGCATTCTATGTCGTCGTTTTCAGACATTTTGCGACGCACGCTGATAGCCAATGTTCTTGATGGCTCATCCCCTGCGGATGCGCTGCAGCCCGCGCTGGATGCCGCTACCCGAGAGTGGGTAGGCATCGTGAAGAACCGTCAAGACGAACACTGCATTCAAGCAAGAGACCTAGGTGACATAAGCCGTGTCGACTACCAAAAGTGCCTTGAGCGAAATGCAGAAGCATTTTCCAACATAGACGTGGAGAAGCTCTGTCAGGCCATGAAAGATGGCAACAGAAGGGCTTTCAGTTCTCCGAAGCGAGTGACTGTGGATGAAGGGCCCGAACAATGAACGTCCACAATCACACGTCGCTTACCGCCAAAACCCTCATCGTACTTGAAAGCGGCGGAAAACCACCCGCGCGGCTCTCTGGGCACGAGGAGTTGGCAGAAATTGGTGAACAAATCCAGTTTGATGCCGAAATCATTGACTCGTTCGATGTAGCGGGATGCCTGCCACGGCATTTCGATTTGCTCGTTGTATGTGCCGCGATCGAATTTGCGGACAGGCGTTGGAAAAGATCGCGTGCTTGGGCCCGTAGTTTCATCCTCCACGTCCCTGTTATCGACCTGGAAAGGTGGCAGAAACCCGCCGTGCAACATGCTCTGCGACGGGCTCTGTATTTTCTGACCGGAGACACCTGGCAATTTAATTTTTTCCGCGCGAAGAACAGATCACCGATCGGTGCGCGCCAGATTCCTTTGGACTTCGACAAAACCAAAAAGGTCGCAATCGCCTACAGCGATGGCCTGGATTCACGCGCCGTCACGGGCCTGAGCGGCGGTGAAGAAGAGGCCTTGTGCATTCGCGTGGCTGGCACCCGCCAGCGGCGCCAAAAGAACGATAGTCCGTTTGAACGCATTCCATTCGACACTCGCAACTATCGTAAGAACGAAAGCAGCTTCCGAAGCCGCAGCTTCAAATTTGCGGCTATTACCGCAATGGCGGCACAGTTGTATCAGGTATCGAGAGTCGTAGTTCCCGAAAGCGGTCAAGGGGCTTTAGGGCCTGCGATCCTACCTTTGCACAACGTCTATGCCGACTACAGGAACCATCCAGCTTTCTTTCGTCGAATGGAGCAGTTCCTGCAGGCCCTCCTTGACTGGGAAGTCAAGTTTCAGCAACCCAGGCTCTGGCACACTAAGGGGCAAACGCTGCGGGACTTCCTGCACTTGCCGGGCAAGAATTACCTACATTTGACCCAAACTCATTCCTGCTGGCAAACCCGCCGTATCGTTAATGATGGTTACCGGAAGCAGTGCGGGCTGTGTGCCGCCTGTCTGCTTAGGCGCCAAAGTATGTACGCGGCGGGGATCGACGAAGAACCGGGCGTCTATGTCATCTCAGACCTCAGAGAGGCTCTCCTCGGGCAAGCGCTTATGCCCGTCGCTGAGAAGGCTGACCGGGACATCATGATCGAATATGGCAGCGTAGGTGCAAGACATCTGCAGCACCTGGCTGATTTAGCTATCCGCCCGGACGAATTACTCCGCACTCATGCCTCTCAGATCGCGACTGCTACGGGTGAGACTTTGGACGGAACGACCAGAAAATTGAGGGCTATGTTGAGCGCGCATGCTGATGAATGGAGAGCATATCGATCTGAGCTTGGAAGCAATAGCTTTTTGAATGATTGGATGGATGGAGGGCGCAATGGCTGATCTCAACGAGCTAAGTTCGCAAGAAATCGGTCGCCGCCTGCGGATGGCGCGTGAGAATGCCGGCGTCCGACAAGAAGAGGCAGCCCGGATCCTCGGCGTGTCAAGACCCACCCTTGTATCTATTGAGCAGGGTGTGCGCCGCGTGCGAATTCAGGAGATACAGACTCTCGCGAGCCGCTATGGACTCTCTGTCAACGCGCTTCTTCGTCGTGAGGCAGTGCATACCGATCTGGTGCCACGATTCCGTAAGCTACGGGAGGCAGAGGACACTGAGACTACTGAAGCGATTCAGTTGCTCAACAACCTCATTAAGGCTGAAGTTGAGCTGGAAAACTTGCTGGGAATCCGGAAAATTCGAAACTATCCTCCAGAGCGCGGGATAAACAGTGGTAACGTGGTTATGCTTGCGGAGCAGCATGCGGCAGAACTGCGCGAATGGCTTGGCCTCGGACTAGGACCAATTGCAGACATCTTCTCACTGATCGACAGGCAGCTTGGCATCAGGCTTTACCAGCGGCGTCTATCCTCGACTTCAAAAGTGGCCGGGTTGTTCAGCTATGATGAGGGAATTGGCGCCAGCATCCTTCTTAATGCTAATCATCCCCTTCCCCGTCGCGTTCAGTCTGCGGCGCATGAGCTTGGACATTTTTTCGGAACTCGGCAGAACCCGGAAGTTCTGGAAACGAACGAACGATTTCTATCAAGAGACGAGCGCTACGCCAACGCGTTTGGCAGGTCCTTCATGGCGCCCGCCGAAAGTTTTACTGAGAGTTTTCGCCGGATCAAGGAGATCACAGGAAAGATTACCATCAGGTTGATCATCCTCCTCGCCAACGAATACCATATTTCAAGACAGGCCTGCTGCCTGCGCTTGGAGGAAATAGGGCTGGCGAAGAAAGGAACGTGGGACTGGTTTGAAAATAGAGGCGGCATTACTGATGATCATGCGCGTGAAGTGCTTGGCGATTCCGCCGTACTTCGCGATCCTGCAAAAACCGATGCCGACCGACTAGTCTCGCATCGAATGAGCCTCATGGCTCATGCCGCCTGGAAGCGCGACCTTATGTCAGAGGGCCAACTGGCCGAGTTACTAAATATCGGCCGTCTCGAGCTTCGCGGCATTATCGATCAGATTGAGCTTGAGGAAAAAGAGACTGATGAATTGGTCAAGCTCGCTGATTAATGTGGACGTGCCATTGGTTCTCGACACAAGCGTGCTGATCAATCTTCATGCTTGCCAGAGCGGCGCGCTTATCCTCAACGCCATACCGAACCAGATTCTGGTGCCACAGGAAGTGGCTGGCGAGCTGGATCATGAAACGGGTCATCAGAACGGGGAGCAAGGGTTTCTCAGAGAGGCTGTCGCCAGTGGGACTGCCGTCGTCGAGGCAATGACGGATAATGAATATGAACTTTTTCTGCATTTGCTCACCTCTTCGCCCAGCCTCGATGATGGAGAGGCCGCAACGATAGCCATCGCGTCGAAGCGCGGTCTTTGCCCAGTGCTGGATGAAAGAAGGGGCCGAAAACGGTCACGCGAGCATTGCCGCAACGGACAACTTGCAGGATGGTCGCTGGATTTGCTGACGCATCCTGTCGTTTCCACGAATCTCGGTGAAGCTTCTGTTGTAGATGCTGTGTTCTTGGCGTTGCGAGACGGACGCATGCGTATCCCGCCGGAAAGTGCGGATTCCGTAATTGCGGCTATCGGTGAGGCTCGGGCACGCGAGTGCACCTGTCTGCCACAATACAAGGAGCGATTCCTTGATTGCTGAAAGGGTAAAACCTAGCTTTCTCCTTGACCTGATGCGCTGGCGGCATCCAACCGGCGGATTGTTGGACTTGTTTCCAACGGGCACGAAGGCTCTTTGGCTAAAAGTCTGAATTGCAGTTATTCAATATTCATTTGGGAATTTGGATATAAAAATAGTAGCTTAAACTCCTATGAATGAAGAAGAAAAAGAATGGGTTTTACCGGCTTCGATTCCCTTCGCGGAATTGAAGGGCAAGGACTTGGAAGAGTGTCTGTACTGGCTCTTCGATGCCATGGGCGCCAAAGACCTTGAATGGCGTACGGGAGGAAGCGGCGGCGGCGCTTCAGACGGCGGCCGCGATCTCGAAGCACATTTCTATACGCCAACAGCCGATCAAGAAATGGAACCGCAGGTGTGGTGGGTGGAATGCAAGGGGCGAAGCGGTACGGTAGAATCTGACGAGGTAAAGAGCGCTATTATCAACGCTCAGGCCAAAGGCGGCCTCGACTATGTCGTCATTGCTACCAACACCCAGTTTTCTAACCCGACGCGCGATTGGGTCAAGGAGTGGCAGAGGAACAACCCTCGGCCCAAAGTGAAGCTTTGGGACAACGCCCATCTGGAACGGCTGTTGTCGCGTCATCCCGATGTAGTTCTGCGATTGTTTTCCGAGGCACTCAGCCTTGATGGTCAGTTCCAGGCGCTGGAGTCGCGTTTCTGGAATAAGCTCGAATTCGTTTCCTCCCCCACACTGAAAAAACTGTGGAAAGCGCGCGCCGAAGCCGAATTTACATCGCTAGGCATATTTGCGCTCATCGCGAACGAATTTGCCAATGGCAGTATCACACACCGGCCTTGGGGCGCTGTGCTCAGCACGTCGTCGCTCGTCGAGGTGTTGCACCTTGCGCTGGTGAACGTTCCATATCTGATGATGCGGGCATCAAAGGCAGGTGTTGAGCAAACACCGCTCATTCGCGCTTTCGCCTATTTGATCTTATGCGCGATCGATCAGCTTCAGCCGGAAAGTGTGGCGGCCCTCGTCGTCGATTCAATCACGCGCGGAGAACCGGACAAATTCCCGGAAGATGTGCAGTCATATCTATTGATGCCGATTGCAAATCAGCTTCTCTCCGAAATTCAGGATATCTGTAGCGCGGATTGCAAACGTATCCTCACCTTCAATCGCCAAACACTCACAGACGACAAAGATGAGATCGAGGAATACTGGCTTCGCCTCGAACTGACTGGGATTGAAGAATCTGAAGAGCCTTCTAGGCACGTTCGTATGGAATCTTACAATGAACCGTGCCAGGTGGGTTTCCGTGTCGATAAGGAGCACGACTGCCCACTGTTCGATATTGAACCGAGTGTGCAGAATTTCAGCGAGCTGTTGGCCATCATTAAACGCGTAGCGGCATACCGCAAAGCTCAGGCGGCAGAAAAGAGGGATGCCGACGCCGCCAAGCGTGCAGCAAAGGCAGAATAGTATGGGGTCGCCTGAGCTGCCGGATGATTTCGAGATTGCTCCCGGTCACCGGCTAAGGACCTGGAAGAGCCTCACACTGAGCGAAGCGAACGGCGCTACTGCAGACTGGACTAAGGGAATCGCCATCCTCAATGCACGCATCCGACGCCGTTTTATCGAACCCGCACAGCTCCTGATCGATGCAGAAAACGGAAAGGGCCGCGGGACAAACGGCTTTGCCGTTTTGGCCATTGACTTCCTGCTAATCGAGACCATTCAGGGGTTTCGAGAGGGACTAATCAACCACAATGGCAAGAGCAAAGCACTTTTCAAAGCATTCCTGACCAATTGGCCGGCATTCATAGCCTGCGTACCGCAACACGGAAACGCTAACGATCTAGCGGTCAATGTTTATGAACAGGGTCGGTGCGCGCTCCATCACACCGGATCAACGGACCGCATTACTGTCCGTAAGAGCGGTAAGGTATTTGTTTTTTCCCATGACAGACGGATCACAGTCAATCGCACTCTGTTGCATCAGCAACTGGTTAATGCATTCGATTCCTATCTTGCTGAACTGAAGGTTCCTGCCAACGCGGATCTACGTAGAAAGTTCAAGCGGAAGATGGATCATATCTGCTCATGAATGAGCGCACCGATAGTGTTGTTAAAAAGCTTCAGGAATTGCGGGACAAGGACCCCGCAGAAGCGCTTCGCCGCGTAGGCGAGTTGGATGAGACACCCGATGGAAGGGCTACTGCCGCGATTATCCTAATCGATTGTGGCGATGCGCTTGGTGATCTATCGTCCATCAGCCGCGGCGTTGATATCCTTGAAACTCTTTCCGCCGAATTCTCTTTCAGTCCCGATATTGCGTACAATTTAGCCAACGGATTGCAGCTCCGTGCGAGACTGCTTGCGGCAGCGGAAAAGCCCCTT
>NZ_JAKQZG010000017.1 GCF_024359545.1 Jiella marina | reverse complement strand
TTCACTCCCTTTTCGAGGTTTGCACCTCCCTGGGATAACTGATGCCGCCAGACCTTCGAGACATCGTCATCCTCGGGCTTGTCCCGAGGATCTACTGCCGGCGACGCACCAGAACCTCGCCAGTGCTCCTCCTCCAACGGACAGCTCTACGAACATCTCGCGGTGGATCCTCGGGACAAGCCCGAGGATGACGGCGCCGAGGGACAAGCGCCTGGCGACCAGTCACGTGCAAGATGCACGATTGACCGGCGCTTATGCATCAAGGGTGTGCTCCCATGCGGTTGCATGAGGATCATGGCTCTGCCCCAAGGAGCCGCCGGAACGGTAGAGGACCTCTTCCCCGGCTTCATGAGACCCGCTAAAAAGGCGGTGTTTCGGATCCCTGTCCTCGGTGCATAAAGCCTAGCAGGACCGAAACGGATCTGGCGGAGCCTTTCTTCCGCGATTTCCGGCGACTGCCGCGGCACGCCCGGCGGTCTTCGCTCGCGCCGGCGAGTCGGCCCGGCGACCCTCGGGCGCTCTGTGACGGCAGAACGCTTTCATGCTCCTTCAAACCCTCGGGCTTTCCGCCTATTCGGCCGAGATCGCGCTCGGTCTCGTCCTTCTTCTTTTCGCGGTCTTTGCGAGCGAACGGTTCAAACCGGAAGTGGTCGCGATCGCCGGAATGGCGGCGACGCTCGTTCTCGGCTTAATCGATTCCAAGACGATGGTCCAGGCCTTCGCCAACAGCGCGCCCTGGACGATCATCGCCATGTTCATGCTGAGCGGCGCACTCGTGCGCACCGGCGTGCTGGCAGAGATCGCCGGCAAACTCACCAGTCTCGCCGGCCGGAGCCCAGGCCTGACGGTCGTGGCCTTCCTCGCGATCACGATCGTCGCCTCGGCCTTCGTCAACAACACGCCCCTCGTCGTGATGATGATCCCACTTGCCGCCGGCCTCGCCCGGGCGATGGGAGACAACCCGTCACGACTCCTGATGCCCCTCTCCTTCGCGGCGATCCTGGGCGGCACCTGCACGCTGATCGGCACCTCGACCAACCTTCTCGTGGACGGTGTCGCCACCGAGGCCGGACTGGCGCGCTTCTCGCTCTTCGAGATCACGCCGGTGGGCATCGTCGTCGCGCTGGTGGGTGGTGCCTATCTATCCTTCGCCTACCGCACGCTGATTCCCGAGCGAACCAACCCCTCCGGTCTCCTGGAGACGAAGCGCCGTTCGCGCTTCCTGGTCGAGGTCCTGATTCCGGTTGGCAGCCCCTATGTCGGCAGGAAGAGCGACGAGATCGCCTTTTTCGCCGGCGCCGATCGCCGGGTGATCGACGTCGTTCGCGGTGATCTCTCGCTGCGCCGCGAACTGCCCGTCGTCCTGCAGCGCGGCGATATCGTCGTCCTGCATTCCGATCAGGCGACGCTTCTGGCGCTGCGGGAGAGGAAGGGGGTCGATTTCACCGGAGAGCACGAGTTGGAGCCGGTGGGAAGCCGCGCGAGCATCGTGGTCGAGACGCTTCTCGCGCCGCAGGCCCGGCTGATCGGCCAGACGCTCCGCGACGCCCGGCTTCGCCGACGCTATGGCGTCTACCCGATCGGCCTGCATCGTTTCGGCGAAAATCTGGGCCAACGTCTGGAGGAGATGCCGCTTCAGGTCGGCGACACGTTGATGCTCGAGGGCGCGCCGGAGGATCTGCGGCGGCTCGCCGACGATCAGAACCTCGTCAATCTGAACGAGCCGTCCGAGCGCGCCTTCCGACCGTCCCGCGCGCCCTTCGCGCTCGCCGCCCTGCTCGCCGTCATCCTCGGCAACGCGCTCGGTCTCATGCCGATCGCAGGCCTCGCCTGGATCGCGGTCGCCTTCGTGCTTCTGACCCGCTGCATCGACTCCGACGAGGCGATCGCCTCGGTCGACTGGGGGATCATCCTCCTGATCTTCGCCATGCTGACCATCGGCAAGGCGCTGGAAACCGCCGGCAGCGCCGGACTCGTGGTTTCGGCACTGGAGCCTTATCTGCGCGGTCTGCCGGCCTTTCTGGTGCTCGCCGCCGTCTATGTGCTTGCCTCGACCCTGACAGAGATCGTCACCAACAACGCGGTCGCCGTCGTCGTCACGCCGGTCGCGATCGGTCTTGCGAATACACTTGGCCTCGACCCGCGACCCTTCGTCATCGTCGTGATGTTCGCCGCAAGCGCGAGCTTCGCGACGCCCATCGGCTACCAGACCAACGCGCTCGTCTATTCCGCCGGCGGCTACCGCTTCATGGATTTCATCAAGGTCGGTGTCCCGCTCAACGTGCTGGCCGGGATCGCTACGGTCGCCGCGCTGTCGCTGCTCTGGTAGCGCTGGCATGGCCTTGAAAAAGAAAACGGGCGGCGCCGTTTCGGCACCGCCCGTTGCAAGATTGCCTGGCATGAAAAGCCGGAGCCTTACTCGGCAGAGGCTTCCTCGCCGGAGGTCTGGGATGCAGCCTCGGCAGCAGCGGCCGCGGCGTCTTCCTCGCGCTGCTTGCGCTCGGCTTCGCGCTCCTGAGCCTTCTTGCCCGGCTCGGCCTTCTTCGGGTTGTTGCGCTGCGGACGGCTGGCAAGGCCGGCCTTGTCCAGGAAGCGCAGCACGCGATCGGTCGGCTGGGCGCCCTCGCCGAGCCAATGCTTGATGCGGTCCTCGTTCAGCGTGACGCGCTCGGCATCCTTCGGCAGCATCGGGTTCCAGGCGCCGAGCTGCTCGATGAAGCGGCCGTCGCGGGGCGAACGGGCGTCGGCGACGACGATGTGATAATAGGGGCGCTTCTTCGAGCCGGCTCGGGCGAGACGCATTTTCAAAGGCATTTCGATTCTCCTGCTTCAAGGGGTCATGCCGCGTTCGGCGGCGATGGCTTCGTGGTGACGAATCACTTCCTTGATGACGAAGTTCAGGAAGGTCTCCGCAAATTCGGGATCGAGATCGGCCTCGTCGGCAAGCCGGCGAAGCCGGGCGATCTGCTCTTTCTCGCGAGCCGGATCGGCCGGCGGAAGATCGTGTTCGGCCTTGAGCGCGCCGACCGTCTGCGTGCAGCGGAAGCGCTCGGCCAGCATATGGATCAGAGCCGCATCGATATTGTCGATCGACTTCCGGAGCCTCTTGAGCTCGGCCATCGGATCAACGGTTCCGAGTTTCGCGCCGGAAAGATTGGTGTCCATCGGCGTCATTTCTTCTTGCCCGGCAAACCAGGGAGACCCGGGAACCCGCCGCCGGGCATCCCCGGCAGGCCGCCGGGCCCGCCCGCTCCGGGAGGCATTCCCTTCGACAGGCCGGGCATACCACCGCTCTGCGCCGCCTTGGCCAGCGCTTCAAGTTCCTTCGGATCCATCTTGGAGAGATCCGGCATGCCGCCGGGCATGCCACCGCCGCCGGGCCCGCCGAGGCCCATGCGGCCGGCGAGACCGCCCATCATCTTGCCCATCATGCCGCCCTTGCCCTTGCCCATGGACTTCATCATGTCGGCCATCTGGCGGTGCATCTTGAGCAGCTTGTTGATGTCGGCAGAGGACGTGCCGGAGCCCGCCGCGATGCGCTTCTTGCGGCTGTGCTTCAGAATGTCGGGCTGCGAACGCTCCTTGGCAGTCATGGACGAGATGATGGCGAGTTGGCGCTTCAGCATCTTGTCGTCGAGGCCGGCGGCCGACATCTGGTCCTTCATCTTGCCCATGCCGGGCATCAGGCCCATCATGCCGCCCATGCCACCCATCTTCTGCATCTGGCGGATCTGATCGGCGAGGTCGTTCAGGTCGAACTTGCCGGCCTGCATCTTCTTGGCCATCGCCGCGGCCTTTTCCGCGTCGATGTTCTCGGCCGCCTTTTCAACGAGCGAGACGATGTCACCCATGCCGAGAATGCGGTCGGCGATGCGCGAAGGGTGGAAGTCCTCCAGCGCATCCATCTTCTCGCCGACACCGATCAGCTTGATCGGCTTGCCGGTGACGGCGCGCATGGACAGCGCCGCGCCGCCGCGCCCGTCGCCGTCGACACGAGTCAGCACGATCCCGGTGATCCCCACGCGCTCGTCGAAGGAGCGGGCGAGATTGACGGCGTCCTGACCGGTCAGCGAGTCGGCCACCAAGAGGATTTCATGGGGCTTCGAGCGGGCCTTGATCTCGGCCATCTCGACCATCAGCGGCTCGTCGATATGGGTGCGACCGGCGGTATCGAGAATGACCACGTCATAGCCGCCGAGACGCGCGGCCTGTTCGGCGCGCGAGGCGATCTCGACGGGGCCCTGCCCCGGAATGATCGGCAGTGTGGCGACGGAGGTCTGTTCGCCGAGGACCTTGAGCTGCTCCTGCGCGGCCGGGCGGCGCGTGTCGAGCGAGGCCATCAGGACCTTTTTCTTCTGGCGCTCGGTCAGCCGCTTGGCGATCTTGCCCGTCGTCGTCGTCTTGCCCGAGCCCTGAAGGCCGACCATCATCACGACCACCGGCGCCGGGGCGTTGAGGTCGATCGGCACCTGGGTTTCACCGAGTGTCGCGATCAGCTCGTCATGGACGATCTTCACGACCATCTGGCCGGGCTTGATCGACTTCAGGATTTCGGCGCCGACGGCCTTCTCGCGCACGCGCTCGGTGAAGCCCCTCACGACATCGAGCGCGACGTCGGCTTCCAGCAGCGCCCGACGAACCTCACGCAGCGCCGCGCTCACATCCTTTTCGGAGAGCGCGCCGCGGCCCGTGAGGCCGTTCAGGATGGACCCGAGGCGGTCCTGCAGTGAATCGAACATCAAGCTTCCTTCCGTCCTTCCGGTATCGACCGGAAGGTGGGGCAAACAGCGCCGGCTCGCAAACCCTCACGCACAAAACATGATCGCATCCGCGGGCGAATCTCGCTGGCGGATGTTGACCTCCGGGCGGCTCGTGCTTCCTGCAGGGAAAACCTGTCAGGACGAGGGGCCCGGTCGGCGGGTCGCGGACGGCATGTCGCGGATTTGCGGCAGCTTCAAACAGGAAGGCGGCCGAATGTCAAGGTTTGCCCTGACCGGGCCTACCCGAGACCATCCCCCGAAATCCTGGATGACCCTGGTCGCGACGCGAGGCGACACGCGTGACGTCTGCCTGATCATCGCTCCGACTCAACTCGCTATTGTGGCTTGGAATATCTCCAAACTCTTTGAGCGAGATCAAAGTCGCCACCTCACGAGACCGTTATGGTGCGATTGTAAATAAGCCTTCCATTCACTCAGTAGGAATTTTGCGAGGTTGTCATGCACAGGACATTGAACGCGTTGCTCTCTGCCGCCGGCCTGTCCCTGGTCTTCATGGGCACGGCCTCAGCTCAGGACTTGCGCGAGCAGGCCGTCTCGGTGTTCGAGCCACTGCCCTCGACCATCCCCGCCGTGACCGACAACCCGATCACCGAGGAGAAGATCGAACTCGGCAAGGCCCTGTTCTTCGATCCGCGCATGTCGGCGTCGGGCGTGTTTTCCTGCAACTCCTGCCACAACCTCGCGACCGGTGGCGACGACAATCTCGAGACTTCCATCGGCCATGGTTGGCAGAAGGGGCCGCGCAACGCGCCGACCGCCCTCAACGCGGTCTTCAACGAGGCGCAGTTCTGGGACGGACGCGCCGAAGATCTCAAGGCCCAGGCCAAGGGACCGGTGCAGGCCGGCGTCGAGATGGCGAACACGCCGGAGAACGTCGTCGCGACGCTGAAGTCCATGCCGCAATATGTCGAATGGTTCGAAGCGGCGTTCCCGGAAGAGGGCGACCCGGTAACGTTCGACAATTTCGCCAGAGCGATCGAGGCCTATGAGGCGACGCTGCTGACGCCCGCACCCTTCGACGCCTATCTCAACGGCAACGAGGCGGCCCTCGACGAACAGCAGAAGGCCGGTCTCGCCACCTTCATCGACAAGGGCTGCGCATCCTGCCACAGCGGCATAAATCTCGGAGGCAATGGCTATTATCCCTTCGGCCTGATCGAGAAGCCGGGTGCGGAAGTTCTGCCAGAAGACGACAAGGGACGCTTCGCGGTGACCGAGACGGCCGACGATTCCTACGTCTTCCGTGCCGCGCCCCTGCGCAACATTGCCCTTACGGCGCCCTACTTCCATTCGGGCAAGGTCTGGGATCTGAAGCAGGCCGTCGCCATCATGGGCACCTCGCAGCTCGGCGAAGACCTCACCGACCAGGAGGTGGAGGACATCGTCGCCTTCCTCGACTCGCTGACCGGCCAGATGCCCGAGGTGAGCTATCCGGTGCTGCCGGCGGAGACGGCCTCGACCCCGCGGCCGAGCGAGGACGTCGTGCCGGGGCAATAGGCCTGAACGCTCACGGCATGCTTGAGCCGCCGCTACGCTCTGCTTGCGTGGCGACGGCGACACTGAGCGACGCCCCTTTCGGCCGGATTGTCCGCTCGAAAGGGGTGTTTGACGTTTCCGCGCCGCCATGAGCGAGCGGGCATTCCTGAACGGTTCCTTTGGCCCCTTGGACGAGGGCCGTGTCGACGATCCTCGCAACAGTGTCTTCGGCGCCCCGTGCCCGACAGGCAAAACAAGGCACGATCGGCAAAGGTCGAATGCAAGCCGGAGCGCGAACGACGTCGAAGCAGCAAAAATCTCTCTAGGCCTTCCACTCCACAGTGCGACGGAACGACAGAGCGCCAGAGGGGACACCTCAGTCAGAAAGTTGTCGGTGTTCGTCACCGGTCGGGCTCGGCGTCAGCAGGTTGCCCGACAGTTGAGACAAGAGACACTTTCGCTCGCTCAACGCCCCACTGCGAGCGGAGGGTGGGACTAGCGCGGTCGCGAGACCGCGCTGTCTCGCGTTGTGGATCGGTTTGTTTCCTCGCCGAGCGTGCTCGTGACGCGAAACATGGAACGATTGTGGCGGCGGCCTATTTCCACGCCAGAGCAGCGTGGGGTTTCCTGACAAAGCCCCGCGTCGTTGTGTCCCGCCGCCGGGAGTTTCCTGGTCAAGAGAAACCACCCCACGCTCTGACGCTCAATGATCTATGTTCTCGGCTTCCTCACAGCCGTCCTCGCCGTGGCGACGGCCCTGCCTTTCCTGCGGATCTCCCACGGGTTTGTCCGCGTCTGCTCGTTTCCGCGCCTGCAGATCCTGGCGCTCGCGGCGCTCCTCGCCGTTCTCTCGTTCTTGCTGATCGAAGGCTCAGGGAAATGGTGGCTGGCCGGCATTCTCGCCATCGTTGCGATCGTGCAGATCGCCTGCATCGCCCAGTTCTCGCCGCTGCGCTCGACCCAGTCGCAGCGCTACGAGGGCGATCCGAACGGCCCCGGTACATTCTCGATCCTTTCCTACAACGTCAAAATGTCGAACCGGCGCTATGAAGACGCAGTCCAACTGGTGCGACGTGAAAAGCCCGATCTCGCGCTCTTCATGGAGGTGGACGAGGGCTGGGCGAAGGCGCTCGAACCGCTGGGCGAAACCATGCCGCACGTGATCTCGCGGCCGCTCGACAATTCCTACGGCATGATCCTCTATTCCCGGCTCGAACTCTCCCACGTGCGGATCGCCGAACTCGTCATGGAGGACGTGCCCTCCTTCATCGCCCGGGTCACGCTTCGCCCGGGCCGGGACTTCCGGCTTTATTGCGTTCACCCCGAGCCGCCGGTTCCCTACGCGGATTCCGCCGGCCGGGACGCCGAACTCGTCAAGGTCGCGCGCCTGGTCGACGCGGACGAACTGCCGGCGATCGTCTGCGGCGATCTCAACGACGTGGCCTGGTCGCATACGACGCGGCTCTTCCAGCGCGTCTCGCGTCTCCTCGACCCGCGCGTCGGCCGCGGCTTCTACAACACGTTCGACGCCCGTTATCCGCTGCTTCGCTGGCCGCTCGATCACCTGTTCCACAATGCCCGTTTCGACTACATCGAGATGAAGCGGCTGCCGCATATCGGCTCGGATCACTTCCCCATCTATTTCAAGATGGCACTCACCCGCGACGCCGACGGTGCGGAATACCCGCAGGAGCCCGACCAGGCAGACAGTGCCGAGTGCAAGGACATCATGCAGGACTCCCGCGAACTCGATCGCGACGCGATCGGCACCGACTGGGAGAAATAGCGCGTCGGCATCCTGTGCCGCCATTCTCGGCGGCGGATTCGGCCCAGGTGCAGGCCGGCTGCGGAACGCCGCCATTCCCTCGGCATTGAAGAAGCAGGCATGGCCCCATGCCGGAAAATTGCCGAAAGCGGGAGATGATGGAATGTGGAAAGCAGCACTTCTGGCGAGCGGCCTGACGCTCGCGCCGATCGGTGCAATGGCGCAATCCGCAGGAGATGGAACGGGCTGCGGGAGCGAGGTCGAGGTTCAGCCGGGCGACACGCTGAGCACGATCGCCTCGCGCTGCGATGTCACCGAGGGGCTGATTCTTCGGGCCAACCCACGCATCGACGGCTCCGCCGATCTGCGGGTCGGACAGACGGTCAGTCTCACCGGGCCCATGGACCGGCTGAAATCCTTCGCCAGCGAGGCCGGCCGCCAACTGGGCGACACCGCCTCCGAGGTGGGTTCGTCGGTGCGATCCTCGATCGAAGGATTCCTGGCCGACAATCCCGACATCAGCGACAACATCCGCAATCTGGGTCAGTCGATTACCGACCTGACCACAGGCGACGGAAACGCCGAAGTCTCGCTTCAACCGCAAAGCGGCGAGCCGGGCTCGACGGTGACGGTCACGGCGAGCGGCCTTCCCGCCGATCAGCCGGCCGTGATCGCAGGAGGAACGCCCGGCACGGCCTTCTCCGTTCTCGAAGAGACCCGGACCGGTCAGGACGGCACCCTGCGGGCGGCGATCATCATTCCGGACGATCTCCCGCAGGATGCCGGGAGCTACCAGATTTCCGTGCGTGCCGAAGACGGCTCATGGAAGGCGGCGGCACCGCGGTTCTCGTTCTCGACGCCCTGACAGGCGCGCAGACGCCCCGCGGAGCGGCCTCTTCGAGCTCGGCCCGGCGTGCGCCCGCTCCGGAGTCCTGGCTCACTTTCCGAAAGGCAAGAGGATCGGCGCGAGCGCGGGCGAAATCGTCGGCACAGGGAAACCCTTGAGAGGAAGTTCGCCGACAGTACGCTTGTTTTCGTTGCCGCGCCACAAGCGTGGCGCCCTCCCCACCTTTCATTCCCAAGGCCGATCGGCCATATAGCGCTGCATGGAACAGACGGCGCTAGCATCGATGGACGGATCGAGCGTTTCCTTCGCGCGCATGAACGGTTGCGGCAACGAAATCCTCGTCGTGGACATGCGGGAATCCAAGACCCGCATATCCACGGCGGCTGCGCGCGCGCTCGCGGAGGATCCGGCCACGCGGTTCGATCAGATAATGGCGATCCATGCGCCCCGGATCGACGGAACCGACGCTTACGTCAAGATCATCAATCGCGACGGGTCGGAGGCCGAAGCCTGCGGCAACGGCACGCGCTGCGTCGTCCAGGCGCTCGCCGCTGAAACCGCCAAGACGCAATTCACCTTCGAGACCCGGGCCGGCCTCCTCTTGGCCGAAGAGCATGAGGACGGCAGGATCTCCGTCGACATGGGCAAGCCGCGCTTCGGCTGGCAGGACATCCCGCTGGCGGAGGAGTTCCGCGACACCCGCGCCATCGAACTGCAGATCGGGCCGATCGACGCGCCGGTCCTGCACTCGCCTTCCGTCATGTCCATGGGCAATCCCCATGCGATCTTCTGGGTGAAGGGGGACGTGAACGATCTGGCGCTCGACCGGTTCGGCCCGATCCTCGAAAACCATCCGATCTTTCCCGAGCGCGCCAACATCTCGATCGCCCAGGTCACAGGCCCGACGAGCCTCACCATGCGGACCTGGGAGCGCGGTGTCGGGCTGACGCGGGCCTGCGGCTCGGCCGCCTGTGCCGCCGCCGTTTCCGCCGCGCGCACGAGGCGCACCGGCCGCACCGTCGCCGTCACTCAGCCGGGCGGCACGCTGACGATCGAATGGCGCGAAGACGACCATGTGGTCATGACCGGTCCCGCCGAATGGGAATGGTCCGGCCGGCTGGACCCCGAGACCGGAGCCTTCACCCGCGACGATCCCGTCGAAACCGAGACGCGGGAACTCGGCTGATGGGCGTCGAGATCGTCTCTTTCGGCTGCCGGCTCAACACCTATGAGTCGGCAGTCATGAAGCGCGAAGCGGAGGAAGCCGGCCTCGGCGCCGAGGCGCGCCCCGCCATCGTCTTCAACACCTGCGCGGTCACCGCCGAAGCCGTGCGCCAGGCCCGCCAGCAGATCCGCAAGGCGCGGCGCGAGAATCCGGACGCGCAGATCGTCGTCACCGGCTGCGCCGCCCAGACCGAACCCGACCGCTTCGCCGAAATGGCGGAGGTGGACGCCGTCATCGGCAACACGGAGAAGCTTGCCGCCGAGAACTATCGCAAGCTGCCGGATTTCGGCGTCTCGGCCGAGGAGAAGGTCCGCGTCAACGACATCATGAGCGTGACCGAGACCGCCGGCCACATGATCGATGCGATCGAAGGACGCGCGCGGGCGATCGTCCAGATCCAGAACGGTTGCGACCATCGCTGCACCTTCTGCATCATCCCCTATGGCCGCGGGAACTCGCGCTCGGTGCCGATGGGTGCCGTGGTCGATCAGATGAAGCGTCTGGTGGACAGCGGCTACAACGAGGTGGTTCTCTCCGGCGTCGACATGACGAGTTGGGGCGCCGACCTGCCCGGCCGGCCAAGGCTCGGCGATCTTGTCCAGACGATCCTGCGCCGCGTGCCGGACCTTGCCCGGCTGCGGCTTTCCTCAATCGATTCCATCGAGGCCGATCCGGCGCTGGTCGATGCGATCGCGTCGGAACCGCGTTTCATGCCGCATCTCCATCTCTCGCTGCAGGCCGGCGACGACATGATCCTGAAGCGCATGAAGCGACGGCACAGCCGCGGCGATTCCATCCGCTTCTGCGCCGAGATGCGGGCGAAGCGCCCGGACATCGTCTTCGGCGCCGACATCATCGCCGGGTTCCCCACCGAGACCGAGGCGATGTTCGAGAATTCGCTGAAGCTCGTCGAGGAATGCGGGCTGACCTTCCTGCACGTCTTCCCCTTCAGCCCGCGCGCGGGAACACCGGCCGCGAAGATGCCGCAGCTTGCAAAGCCGGTGATCAAGGAACGCGCCGCCCTCCTGCGTGCCGCAGGCGAGATCGCCCACGAAGCGCATCTTCAAAGCCGGGTCGGCACCCACCAGAATATCCTGATCGAGCGGGAAGGCCTTGGCCGCGCCGAGGATTTCACCCTGTGTCGGATCGACGCCGGCCTCCCCGGGAGGATCGTCGACACTATGATTACCGGTATCGCCGATGGCGTCCTGACCGGAGTGCCGACGCTGACCGAAGGTTCTGCCCGGCCATCCTCGAATGAAAGAACGAACGACAGTCATGGCTGAGAAAAAAGGCTTCTTCCGGCGCATCTTCTCCTTCGGATCGGCGAGCGAGGAAGCACGCACGCCCGAGAACGGACAAACACCGCGCCCGACCGACACCGAACTCGGACGGCCGGAAGCCCCGGATCCGGAGGTTCGCCCCCAGGCGGCCGCCCATTCGGTGGCCGATTCCGAAGCGGGTGCCGATCTGTCCGACGATACCGGCGGCATCACCCCACTTTCCGAAGTGGCCGAGCCGAAGCCCGAAACATCGAACGTGCCCGAAACAAGCGGCGAGGCTCAAAAAAAAACGCTGATGCGCAGTCGCTGGACCTAGAAGACCCGGAAGACGACAGCGATTTCTCCTTTCTCGACAAGGAACCGGAGCCGGTCGAAGCCGACGGTGACTTCACCTTTCTCGACGAGCCGGTAGAGCCGATCGAAAGCGAGACGCGCGAGCCGTCACAGGACGCCACCGAAACCGCCCCCGACGTAGCCCCGGCAACGCCGGACGATCATCTCGGCGTCGAGCCGGCCGAGCCCGGCGAGGACGAGGCCGACTTTTCCTGGCTCGACGAGGAGTTGCCGCCGGAAGAGGAGGACACGCCTTCCTCCACTGCCGTTGCGCCTCAGCCACCCCGCGCGCCGATGCCGGACGATGCCGGCTTCCGCCTGCGCGAGCGAGCCGAGCCGACACCCGGCCCCGCCGAAGCGCCGCGGACGTCCTGGGTGCAGCGCCTGCGCGAAGGTCTGTCGCGGTCCTCGAACCAGCTGTCCGGCTCGATCACCTCGCTCTTCACCAAGCGGCGGCTGGACGAGGACACGCTGCAGGATTTCGAGGATGTCCTGATCCAGGCAGACCTCGGCGTCGAGACCGCGATGCGCATCACCGACCGCCTGTCGGAGGGTCGTTTCGGCAAGGAGATTGCCGGCGCCGAAGTCCGTCGCATCCTGGCGGAGGAAATCGAGAAGACGCTCGATCCGGTCGCCCTGCCGCTGGAACTCGATCTCGAAAAGAAGCCGCATGTCATCCTGGTGGTCGGCGTCAACGGCACCGGCAAGACGACCACGATCGGCAAGCTTTCGGCGAAACTCACCCGCGCCGGCCTCAAGGTGACGCTCTGCGCCGGCGACACCTTCCGCGCGGCCGCGGTAGAGCAGTTGAAGATCTGGGGCGAGCGCACGGGCGCTGAGGTCGTCGCCAAGCAGATCGGTGCCGACGCGGCGGGGCTTTGCTACGAGGCCTATGACCGGGCTTTGGAAAACGACTCCGACGTCCTGATCATCGACACGGCCGGCCGCCTCCAGAACAAGGCCGAGCTGATGGCCGAACTGGAAAAGATCAACCGCGTGCTCGCCAAGCGCGAGCCGGACGCCCCGCACACCGTCCTCCAGACCCTCGACGCGACGACCGGCCAGAACGCGCTCAGCCAGGTCGAGATCTTCCGCAACGTCTCCGGCGTCAATGGCCTGGTCATGACCAAGCTCGACGGCACCGCCCGGGGCGGCATCCTGGTCGCCATCGCGGCGAAACATCGCCTGCCGGTCTATTTCGTCGGCGTCGGCGAAGGCGTCGACGACCTCGAGCCGTTCAAAGCCCGCGACTATGCCAATGCGATTGCGGGGATCGAGCGAGCCTGACGCGATCGATTCTCCGTTTTCCGATTCAACGCCTATCAATCGCCTGGGTCATCGCCCATATGAGCGGCGCAAGAGGTGAGCATGAAAGACCATATCTTCGAAGAAGACCCGAACGCGCCCGGCCGCAAGGAAGTGAACCCGCTTCTGAAATTCGCGCTGGAGCTCGGGCCGCTTCTCGTCTTCTTCTTCGCCAATTCCCGCGGCGAGCAGCTCGCCGCCATGTGGCCGGCGCTGGGCGAACTGGGCGGGCCGATCTTCATTGCGACCGCCCTCTTCATGGCCGCGATGGTGATCTCGCTCTCGGTCTCCTGGGCGATCACGCGGACGCTGCCGATCATGCCGCTGGTCACGCTCGCGGTGGTGCTGGTCTTCGGCACGCTCACGCTCTGGCTTCAGGACGAGACCTTCATCAAGATGAAGCCGACCATCGTCAACGCGCTCTTCGCCGCCGTGCTTCTGGGCGGCCTGCTCTTCGGCAAGTCGCTGCTCGGCTACGTCTTCGACCAAGCCTTTAAGCTCGACGCCGAGGGCTGGCGCAAGCTGACCCTGCGCTGGGGCCTGTTCTTCGTCTTTCTGGCCATCATCAACGAAGTCGTATGGCGGAACTTCTCGACCGATTTCTGGGTCGGCTTCAAGGTCTGGGCGACCATGCCGATCACCATCGTTTTCATGCTCACCCAGTTTCCTCTGATCAAGCGCCACTCGCTGGAGCCGATCGGCGGCGGGAAATAGGCG
This sequence comes from Jiella marina, assembly GCF_024359545.1. Classification (GTDB taxonomy): domain Bacteria; phylum Pseudomonadota; class Alphaproteobacteria; order Rhizobiales; family Rhizobiaceae; genus Jiella. Next base: position 54,904 of record NZ_JAKQZG010000017.1, on the reverse strand, counting down.
CGCCTCAATCCGCCTTCGGGAAGGTCAGCCGGTTTTCCCGCTGGGTACGCCGCTCGAACTCGCGCCAGGAGAACGGGATCGAGAGATAGTAGGCGAGCGCCGTCACCGTCAGGGTCGCCCAGAAGAAGCTGACCAGCGTCGCGACATAGAGGACGACGAGCAGCATGATCGGGATCGCGTAGCTGCGGGGCACGCGGATGCCCGCCCCCTTCCCGGACCAGGTGGGGATGCGACTTGCCATCAACAGGCCGACGAAGACGAGATAGAACGCCGTGAAGCCAGCCGTGACCTGCGGCAGACCGGCGTCGATGCCGATCAGGCTAACATACATGGGCAGAAGTGCGAGCGCGGCACCGGCCGGTGCGGGAACGCCGACGAAGAAGGCCCCGTGCCATTTCGGCCGGTGCGGATCGTCGAGCATGGTGTTGAAGCGCGCAAGCCGCAGGGCACAGCCCGAGACGTAGAGAAGCGCCGCGGTCCAGCCGAAGGCGCCGGCCTCCTTGAGCACATAGGCATAGAGCACGAGCGCCGGCGCCAGGCCGAAATTGACGATGTCGGCCAGTGAGTCCATCTCGGCGCCGAACCGGCTCTGGCCCTTCAGAAGCCGAGCGACACGCCCGTCGATGCCGTCGAGAAGCGCCGCGCCCAGAACCATCGCGATCGCCAGCTCGAACCGCCCCTCGAAGGCCAGCCGAATGCCGGTCATGCCGGCGCAGATCGCAAGGATCGTGATCAGGTTCGGCACGATCCGGCGAAACGGAATCCGGCGGGATCGCTGGCCCTCCGGCTCGTCGGGCGAGCCGGGATCGAAAGGCGGAAAGAGCTTTTCGAGTGCCATCAGTCGCGCCTCGCCGGCCAGGATTTGAGATTCTCGCCATATTCGGCGATCACGGTTTCTCCGGCATAGGCGCTCTGGCCCTCGGCAACCCGGGCCCGAACATCGCCCGGCAGATAGATATCGAGCCGAGAGCCGAAACGGATGAGGCCGAAGCGCTCGCCCGCCTCGATCCGGTCCTCCTGCTGCGACCAGCAGATGATGCGCCGCGCAATCAGGCCGGCGATCTGAACGACGCCGATCTCGCCCTTCGGGGTCTCGATGACCACCGAATTGCGCTCGTTCACCTCGCTCGCCTTGTCGAGCTCGGCGTTCTTGAACTGGCCCTCACGGTAGATGATGCGGGCGATGCGCCCGCGCATCGGCGCGCGGTTCACATGGCAATCGAACACCGTCATGAAAACCGAGACGCGCAGGACCGGCTCGTTGCCGAGCCCGAGTTCCACCGGCGGTGTCACATGCCCCACCAGCGAGACACGGCCATCGGCCGGGCTGATCACCAGATGGTCGGCGACCGGGGTCACGCGCTCGGGATCGCGGAAGAAATAGGCGCACCAGAGGGTGAGGATCAGGCCCAGCCAGAACAGCGGCTGCCACAGAAAGCCGAGGACGATCGAAGCACCGAAGAAGGCCGCGATGAAGGGATAGCCGGCCCGATGAACCGGGACGAGGACATTGCGGATGGATGCGATGATATGCACGGCGTTCAAGTGTCCTTCTGGTTTCGGCGGCCCTTCTGTCTCCGGCGGCAGGGGCGGAATTGTCTATCTTCAAGTGTCCGAGGTGGCAAACGAGTGCCGCCTTTGCCGCGCAGAAACGCAACGCGGCCATGTGCGAGCCCGTTCCGCCGCGTGACTCGCGCAGCGAGACCGCCGGCTCACACCGGATCCGTGCGCCGCCGCTCGATCACGCCGAACTCGTCGGATTCCCGCGCCTTGCGCAGCGCTTCTTCGGCCTCGGTCGCCTCGCGCTGCATCGCCCACATTTCGGCATAGAGGCCGGCATTCGCAAGGAGTTCGCGGTGCGAACCGCGTTCGACGATCTCGCCGGCCTTGAGCACCAGGATCTCGTCGGAATCGATGATGGTCGAAAGCCGGTGCGCGATGGTGAGGGTCGTGCGGTTCTTCGAGACCAGGTCGAGGGCCGACTGGATTTCCTGCTCGGTATGGGTGTCGAGCGCCGACGTCGCCTCGTCGAGGACGAGGATCGGCGGCGCCTTGAGGATCGTGCGGGCGATCGCCACGCGCTGCTTCTCGCCGCCGGAGAGCTTGAGACCCCGCTCGCCCACCATCGAGGCGAAGCCTTCCGGCAGGTCGCGGATGAAGCCGGCGATCTGGGCGAGTTCCGCCGCGCGCTCGACCTCCTGATCGCTGGCGTCCACGCGGCCATAACGAATGTTGTAGGCGATGGTATCGTTGAAGAGCACCGTATCCTGCGGCACGATCCCGATCGCCGCGCGCACGCTTTCCTGGGTCACCTGGGCGATGTCCTGCCCGTCGATGGTGATGCGCCCCGAGCCGACATCGTAGAAGCGGAACAGAAGCCGGGAGATCGTCGACTTGCCCGCGCCCGAGGGTCCGACGATCGCGACGGATTTGCCCGGCGGGACCTCGAAGGAAACGCCTTTCAGGATCGGGCGGGCCGGATCATAGCCGAACTTCACGTTCTCGAAGCGGATCGCGCCCTCTGACACCGCCAGCGGCTCGGCATCGGGCCGGTCGACCACCTCTTCCCGGATGCCGAGAAGCCGGAACATCTCCTCGATATCCGTCAGCCCCTGACGGATTTCGCGATAGACGAAACCGATGAAATTGAGCGGGATCGACAGCTGCATCAGCATGGCGTTGACGAAGACGAAATCGCCCAGCGTCTGGGTGCCGGCGCGAACCGCCATCGCCGACATCACCATGACGATCGCCATGCCGGTGCCGAAGATCACGCCCTGGCCGAAGTTCAGCCAGCCGAGCGAAGTCCAGATGCGCGTGGCCGACACCTCGTAGCGCGCCATGGACCGGTCGAAGCGCTCGGCCTCCATCGCCTCGTTGCCGAAATATTTGACGGTCTCGAAGTTCAGGAGTGAGTCGATCGCCTTGGTATTGGCGTCGGTGTCGGAATCATTCATGTCGCGGCGGATGCCGATCCGCCAGTCGCTCGCCTTGATGGTGAACCAGCCATAGAGCCAGATGGTCACCGCGATCACCGCGACATAGAGAAAACCGTAAGCGAAGGCGAAGATCGCAGCGACGAGGATGAACTCCAGGATCGTCGGCAGCGTGTTGAGGATGGTGAAGCGGACGATCGCCTCGATCCCCTTGGTCCCGCGCTCGATGATCCGCGACAGCCCGCCGGTGCGCCGCTCCAGATGGAACCGGAGCGACAGGCGGTGCATGTGGACGAAGGTGCGGTAGGCGAGCCGGCGCACCGCGTGCTGACCGACGCGGGCAAAGAGCGCATCGCGGAGCTGGTTGAGCCCGACCGAGACGACGCGAGCGACATTGTAGGAGACGACGAGGGTGATCGCGCCTGTCAGAGCGAGGGGGAGCCAGCCGGGGGTCTCGCCCGCATTGTCGAGGGCATCGGTCGCCCATTTGTAGAAATACGGAACGCCGACAGTCAGGAGCTTGGCGAGGACCAGGAAGATGGAGGCGTAGATGACGCGCATCTTGAGGTCCGGCCGCTCGGCCGGCCACATGTAGGGCCAGAGATTGAGGAGGGTCGACAGGGTCTTGCCGCTGTCGCCGGAAACGCGATCATCGCGATTGTCAGCCAAAAGTTTCCCCTTCGCGGCCGGCAGGCGGCCGCGCCGTTATCCCGTCTGGACCGTTCTTTGGAACCGATCTAATGCCGCGCAAGGCAAAGGTCGACCGGTAAGCGCTCCGACATGAGAGCGCAGGCCGGGCTTTCGCCGCCGCCCCTGGAAGGCGGCAGCAGGTGTCCTGGCGCCGGGACTATCCGTCCGAACGGCCGCTCCCGGCTTCGCCGGAGGATTCCTCGTCGTCCCCCTCGGGCATCTGGAAGACCTGCCCGGGATAGATCAGGTTCGGATCGCGGATCTGGTCGCCATTGGCCAGATAGATCACCGTGTAGCGCCGGCCGGCGCCATAGGCGTCCCGCGAAATCCGCCACAGCGTGTCGCCCTTGCGGATGATCACCCGGCTGCGGTTTGCCGTCGACAAGGCCGCCTGGCGGCGTGTCGGAACCCGGCTCGACTTGTCCGAGGCCGCGGTCTCGCCAAGCTGAAGCGCCGGCGCATCGGCCGGGCCCGGCTCCGAGGCCTCGTCCATGGCGGCGGAAGCTGCCGGGACGCTCTCGTCCTGGACCTGCGACGGCTCGGCGACAGCGACCCTGTCCGGCTCTCGATTGCGGCCCGCGACAGGGTCGTCGCCGAACCTGCCCACGTCCGGCTCAATGCCCTGAGCTGGCAGGGCTTCGAAATCCCCGGAAGGCGACAGTCCGTCCCGTGCATCCTGATCCCGATCGGCCGTGCGCGGTTCCTCGACGGCAGCGGACGGCTGGTCGGCCGCGTCAGCGGGGCCGGCGTCCGCCGCGGCGGAATCGGGCGAAGCCGTTGTCTCGGCCGTTTCCGTCGTCCCTGCCGAATCCGGGCCATCCGCATTGGCGACGTCCGGCGACCCCGCCGGCTTGCCGGTCGCGGCCGCATCCGTCGTCGGCGCGGAGCCTTCGCCGGACTCTCCACCGGGTTGCGGCCGCGCCGCCTCCACACCGTCTCCCGCCTCGGGGCCCGATGACGCGGCCGGCATCGTTTCGCCCGGGCCCGAGGGGCTCGGATCACCCGCCGGGGCTTCGGCGATCGCCGGTCCGTCCTCGGCCACGGCGTCATTTGAAGTCACCGACGACGCCGGCACGTCCGGCTCCTCTGCCTGCCGCGACACACGCCGACTCTTGCGCGCGTTTCCGCCATCGACGTGGGAGCCGTCCCCCTGACCCGGCGCGGCACCGGCCTGACCCGAGCTGTCGTCGGCGACGGCGGCCAATTGCGACCCTTCCGGACGATAGAACGGCACCTCGACCCGTGCGACGACGTCGCCGTCGGGCGCCAGCCGGTCGACGCGGATCGTGTGGTCGCCGACACCGAGATCCTGCGCGGAGGAGATGACGAAGCGGCCATTGGCGTCGGCCCGGCCGCCGGCAAAGGGCTCGTTGTCCACATAAACGCGGAACGCCGTGCCGGGCTCGGCCGAACCGGCGATGAACATCCGGTCGCCGTCGATCTCGACCGCCTCGACGCGCAGCGGGCTTCCAAGCCGCGTTCCGCGGTTCGACGTTGCGTCCTCCTCCGGCCCCGCGGCTTCATCCGGCGCGGCGCCGTCGCCCGGCAAAGCGGCCATGGTCTGATCGCTCGCGGCGCCATCGGATTGCGGCGTCTCGTCGTCGTTCGTAGAAGCCAATGGAGCCTCGTCGCTCGACGTGCTTGAAGATGCAGGTGTTTCCGTCATGGGGGGCGCAGGAGCCGCCGACCCGTCAGAACCAGCCTCATCCGAGGCGGCGGCGTTCTCTGCCGCATCCGATCCCGACGACAACGCCCGCGGCACTTCGATCAGCCGCGAGGCCTCGCCGGGCCGCTCGACCATGGCCAGGAGTTCGTCTGCATTTCCGTCCTGCGGCACGCTGACAACGGCCGTTTCGCCGGAAACCTTTTCGTCACCGTCCGGCGTCTCCGAATGGATCCGGATCGAATGGTCGCCAGCCGCCAGCGGTTCGTCGAGAACGATGACGAAATCACCGCCCCGCGTCGCCTTTTCGGTGGCAAGCGTCTTGTCTCCGTCGCGCAGCGTCACGGTGCTGCCCGGCTGCGAACGCCCGGCAATCACCGCAGACCCGTCCGGCTCGACCCGCAGAAGATCGAAGCGTGGTTCGTCTTTGTCCTGCGCATCGCTCGCCTCGCGGCCGGGCGACGAGGGACGCGTTGCGTCTTCGGTGTCGATACCAGCGACATCATCTCCCTCAGGCGGAGCAAGCGTGGGAAGCGAGGGCGCCGGGTCCGTCCGCGCTACGGCGCTATCCGGATCAGACGGCAAGGCATCGGACGGCGCCGAACGGTCCTCAGAGGCCGTGTCCGTCGGAGATGCGATCGACGGGGTCTCTGCCGCGCCATTGCCAGCCGCAGCGTCCGCGGCGTTGTCAGCGCTCGAGGACGGCTCGGGAGAAGAACCGCCGGAATCCTGGTCGCGACCGGCCGCAGCATCCGGCGCATCGGCAGCCCCCTCTTCGTCAGATGCGGAGTCCGCAGCATCCGCCTCGTCCGATGGAAGCGAGGCCGGAGGCGCCGTTAGGGCCGAGGAGTCCGGCTGGTCGGAGGGCGTCGCGGCGCCCTCCTCCGCGTCCAGGGCCGCCAGCGGTCCTGTCGCGCTCGCCTCGCCATCGGATGCTGCGGCATCCGCCGGGTTCGGCTCGGTCGCCGTGCTGGAATTGTCAGCGCTCGAGATCTGATCGCTGCTGCCGGACGTGGCATCGTCTTCCGGGCCGTTCGATGCCCGAGACGCGGCCTGGCGCTCGGCTTCGTCGAGTGTCGGTGCGGGAACCGGCGCCGTTGTTTCGGCCGAGACTCCTTCGCCCGCATCCGACGGGGCCCGGCCGGGGGCCGGGATCGTGTCCGCGGTTTGTTGGCTCGCGGCCTCGGGAGTGTCATCGACGGTGCCGACGTCCTCCTTCTCAACGCCACCGTCCGGACCAGCTGCAAGGACATCCGTAGCCGGCGCCGGCGCGGTCTCGGCCGCCCCGGCGGGAGTCTGTGCCTCGACGGCATCCGTGGCGGGCTCCTGCCTGCCGGGTCCGGAGGTTCGGCCCCCTGTGGGCTCGACCATGGCGGTATCCGTGGCGCCGGGCTCGGAGCCTGCTTCCGCTTCGCCTGCGTCGGCAACGGCATCCGCGTCTCCCGGCGCCCCATCGTCATTCGCCGCCTGCACCGCGGTATCGCGGTCGGTCGTGGCGTCGGATGGACTTGAAGGGCCTGGAGTCGGCGTCGTCGCAGATCCGGGCGAATCGGGAACGGCCGCGCTCGCCGGTTCAGACGATCCGGCGGTCTCCGCTTCGGTGGACTGCAGCGGATCATCCGACACCGGGCTCGAATCCGCTGTGGGCCCTGGCTGTTCGCCATTCGAGCTTTCAGCCGTCGTACCCTCCTTGGTCGCGGCATTTGCCTGGGACACTTCATCTTCGCCCGCGGAGCCGGGCGAAGATGCGGCGCTGTCCTGCTGCTCGCCGTTTCCTGTCCCGCGGGTAGACCGATCCGCCGTTTCGTCGGCCGCAACACGGTCGTCGGGAGATGGCGCGGCATCGCCGGTACGGGTCTCGACGAGCGCCATCGCATTCTCGCCGGTAGTCTCGGTCGCACTGGACCGGTCCTCAGCGTCGGCGGATGCCGGAGCCGATTGGTCCGAGGCGTCTTCTGAGGAGGCGGTCTGCAAGGTGCCCCCTTCGGACCCATCCGGCGCAGTCGACCCTGCGGAATCGGTCGACGTCGCAGATGTCTCGTCATCGCCCCGCGCCTCACCAGACGGAGGCGGCGAGGATGGTGCGGCGCCCGTAGCAGTATCGGAAGTCTGGCGATCTTCGGCCGAAGCGGACTCGTCCGACCCATTCGCAGCGTCGGAGCGGTCATTGGAGGCAGCCGCAACACCACCACCCGCGCGCGCATCCTCACCACCATCATCGCCGGCCAGAGTTGAAGGTGTCGCGCCATCCGCCAAAGCGTCTTCCGCTTCCGGATCGCGCAGAGCGGTCGCATCATCGGCGGGCGCCGGAGCCGCAGCCGCCAAGGAATCATCCAGGGCGCTTGACCCCACTTCGGAATCATCCTCCTCACCTGAGGCCGCCTGCGGCGGTCTCGCGGCCTCGGAGTCCCCCGGTGCCGTGGCCGAATCGCCGGCAGATGATGCGTTCGCAATCCGGTCGCCCTTATCGGAGGGCTCGCTTGCCGAACCCGCCGCATCATCCGGCGTGCCGGCCGCAATCAACTGGCTCCCGCCGTCCTCACCCTGAGACGGCGTTCGGGCGTTCTCCCGCGAGGCGTCGCCCGAAACCGAACTGCTCGCTTCCTGGGTTCCCGCCGAGCCGGGATCGTCGGCAGTGCTGACCGGCCCCTGCGCCTCTTCGCCGGCATCGCCCGACGCCACATCCGAGGGCTCGGGCTCAGCGGATGACCGGGAATCACTGCCAGAAGGAGCCTCGACCTGGGCGTTCGCATCGCCGTCGATGCCCTCACCGGTCGCCTCGTCGCGCGCATCCGTGGCGCCCGGCTCCTGCTCGCTTGGACCCTCATCGCCCGTGCCCGCATCAGACGTTGCGGCCGCGTCAGCCGAAGGTTCGGCACCCACTGCCGGTTCGCTCTCGTCACCGGCGGAATCGGTGGCGCCGCTCGGTCCATCGGTTGCCGCGACGTCGACCGCACCGCTGCCGTCACCATCCGCCGGGCCCGCAGCCGGGCTTTGTGCCTGGCGAGCGGCCTGTCCATCGTCCGAAGGCGAACCCTCCGCGTCCCCGGTCGCGACTCCTGCGACGTCGCTCACGGCACCGGCATTCTCGCTGGCGCTTCTTTCGCTGCGCTCGGCGATGCGCAGGCGTTCGCTGTTCAGCATGTCCCAATAGCCGGCGACGATCGCCGCCAGGAGAACGAGACAGAAAAGGACGATGCCCAGGGCTCTACGCTGCATGTATTCGCTCGACGTTCCGGAAGATCATCGTCGCCTCAGCCATTTTCTCGACGACGCTTGACAGTTAACGAAGCTTGGCCGGCGCCACAAGCGAGGAAGGCGGTACGCGCGACACGTCTCGGCCCAGTTTGAGTGACCGGGATGATTGACATTCCTGCCCTTGCCTTCTTATAAGCCCGACAGCGAGCGGGCGGCGTACCGCGCGACGGGTGTTTGCGCTCGGATGGCCGCGCCGGTTTCCCGGATTACACAGATTGAAGGGCCCGCGTCCGGAAACGCGGGTATATTGACGATGAAGCGTACCTATCAGCCTTCGCGGCTCGTCCGCAAACGTCGCCACGGCTTTCGCGCCCGCATGGCCACCAAGGGCGGCCGCAAGGTGATCGCGGCCCGCCGCGCCCGCGGCCGCAAGCGGCTGTCGGCCTAAGGGTTGCCGGGCGGTCAGCGGATCGCCCGCCATGGCTCTTCACACGCTCAAGAAGCGCGCGGAATTTGTCGCCGCGCGAAAGGGCCGTCGCCTGAACGGCCCGTTTTTCTTTATCGAAGCGTTGCGGCGCGGCGACACGTCGCCGGCGCGTTACGGTCTGACCGTGACCCGCAAGGTCGGCAATGCCGTCGAGCGCAATCGCATTCGCCGCCGCCTGCGTGAAGCGATTCGGGTCTCTGGTGAGGCTGACATGCTGCCCGGCATCGATTATGTGATCGTGGCGCGCAGGGAGGTGCTTGGCGCGCCTTTCGCCGAATTGTCGCAGGAATTGCGCCGCCGCTTCGCGAGGATGGCCGAGCCCAGACGCGAGACGGCCGAAACGCAGCGGCGCCCGAACCGGCGCCGATCGAGGTCTGACTGATGGAAAACAACCGCAACTTCCTGATCGCCATGGCGCTTTCCATCGCGGTCCTTGTCGGCTGGCAATTCCTCGTGGTCAGCCCTCGCATGGAAGCGCAGCAGCAGGAAGCCGAGCGCATCGCCGCCGAACAGGGCTCTCTGCAGACGCCGCAGACCTCGGCTGGCACCGACCAGAGCGACATCGCCGCGCCTTCGGGCCGCGAAAGCGTCATCTCCAGCCCGCAGCTGCCGGCCGCCCAAGATCGCGAGGCGGTCATCGCAAACGGCAATCGCGTGCCGATCGATACGCCCGAACTGTCCGGTTCGATCAATCTGACCGGTGCACGGCTCGATGATCTGCGGCTCAAGAACTATCATGAGACCGTCGACGAATCCTCGCCGACCATCGTCCTGCTCTCGCCCGAGCAGCTTCCGAACGGCTATTTCTCGGAAAACGGCATTCTCGTCCCGGGGCAAGGGCCGGTCGTGGGTGCATCGACCGAGTGGCAGGCCGAGGACGGAGCGCGACTGACACATGATTCGCCCGTCACGCTGACCGCAAGCCAGGGCGATCTCACCATCCGCCGGACGATTTCCGTCGACGATCATTTCATGTTCACGATCGAAGACCAGATCGAAAACACCGGCTCGGAAGCGGTCAGCGTTTCGCCCTATGGCCGGATCGTGCGCTATTCCAAACCGGAAGTGGCGGCCGCCTATGTTCTCTTCGAAGGTCTTTTGGGCGTCTTCGGCGAGGAGGGCCTCGACGAAGTCTCCTATTCCTCGATCGAGGACGATCAGCGTGTCGACCAACCGCGATCGACCGGCGGCTGGCTCGGCATCACCGACAAGTACTGGGCGACGACGCTGATCCCGGAAGGCAACCGCGCCTTCGAATCCCGCTTTCTCTACCGCACCGGCCAGCGCCCGCACTACCAGACGGAATTCGTCACCGATGCGCTGACGGTTCAGCCGGGCGAGAGCGTCACGTCGCTCACCCGCAACTTCGCCGGCGCGAAGGTCGTGGACCGGATCGAGGGTTACGAGGAGGCGCTGGAGATCCGCCAGTTCGGCCAGCTGATCGACTGGGGCTGGTTCTATTTCATCACCCGGCCGATGTTCTATGCGCTCGATTACATCTATACGCTCATCGGCAATTTCGGCGTGGCGATCCTGATCGTCACCGTCATCCTCAAGCTCTTCTTCTTCCCGCTCGCCAACAAGTCCTACAAGTCGATGGCGCGCATGAAGACCGTGCAGCCCAAGATCATGGAGCTGCGCGAGCGCTTCAAGGACGACAAGCAGAAGCAGCAACAGGAGATGATGCGGATCTACAAGGAGGAGAAGATCAATCCGGCCGCGGGTTGCTGGCCGATCCTCATCCAGATCCCCGTCTTCTTCGCGCTCTACAAGGTGCTGTACGTCACCATCGAGATGCGGCACGCGCCCTTCTTCGGCTGGATCCAGGATCTCGCGGCCCCCGATCCGACGTCCATCTTCAACCTTTTCGGTCTCATCCCGATCGAGATGCCGTATATCCTGATGGTCGGCGTGTGGCCGATCCTGATGGGCATCACCATGTTCATCCAGATGCGGCTCAACCCGACGCCGCCGGATCCGACCCAGCAGATGATCTTCACCTGGATGCCGGTGATCTTCACCTTCATGCTGGCGTCTTTCCCCGCGGGTCTCGTGATCTACTGGACGTGGAACAACTTCCTCTCGATCATCCAGCAGAGCGTGATCATGAAGCGCAACGGCGCGAAGATCGAACTCTGGGACAATCTGAGGGGCTTGTTCCGACGAAAAGAGAAGACCTCCTGACGAACAGCGGACGGCGTTCGCCCTCCGTCAGCACGCCGGCGCCATCCAACCCCACACGTCACGGCGTGGCGCTGCCTTGCGGATATCCGGCGTCGCCCCGATTTGCAGCCATTCCGGCGCGTGAACGCCTTCTCAACCGTCCCTGCGTCAGACTGCGTGAGTCTGACCGGAGCATTGCTCCAATGCCGCCAGATGGATTGGACGAGGCCATTGCGGGGAAGGAAGAATCATCATCGCCAGTACATCGCGGACGGAACGAGCCGTCGGATTCGTGATCGACAATCATCAAATCGTCTCTGCACTCATGGTCATGCCGGGCATCGCGGTGCTGCTGATCCTGGCGGTTCCCAATGGCCTTAACGACTTCCTCACATCCCGTGCCTACGGCGATCGAATGATGCCCTTCGCGGTCGCGGCCAGCGTGTTCGTCGCGCCGCTCCTGAGCTTCGAACTCTACCGCGCCCTCGCCTATGCCGATCGCCACCCTCGCTTCGCGGGCCGTGTCAGGAGCTGGCACAAGACGGTCGCCGCCCTCCTCGTTGGACCTTTGGCCGGCTTTTGCCTCTACAAGATCCTTCTCAGTCCCGTCCCGTTCGTCCTCCACCAGTTCAGCTTGGCCTCGCCCGCGACATATTCGTTTCAGGTCGAGGAGAAGATCAGTGAGAGGAATTGCTACGGCTACAGAATCGCCAATGAACGGTTCTTCTCGAACACGCTTTGCGATACCTCCATCGGCTCGAGCATTCTGGGCGGGCGGGTCCGGCTCGAAGGTCTGGAGTCCTATTATGGGCTGCAGATTTACGACGCGATCCGGTAGAGTCGCGGCGAGGTGAAGATGGCCGGTACGTGCAGCCGGTTGCTTCGAAAATACGTCATGTCGCGGGGATCGGCGCCGATCGTCTTGCGGGCAGGGCCAAGGACAAGACATGCAGGGACCATCACCCGACACGCTCTATCCCCTCCCCGGCTTTCCGCGGGCGGTGTTCCTCAAGGACGTCATTACCCGACCGAACATCGAAGTCGGCGACTACAGCTATTATGACGATCCCGACGGCGCCGAGCGCTTCGAAGAGCGCAATGTCCTGCACCATTTCGAGTTCTACGGCGACAGGCTGATCATCGGCCGCTTCGTCGCGATCGCTTCGGGCACGCGCTTCATCATGAATGGCGCGAACCATGCCATGGGTGGCTTTTCGACCTATCCGTTCAACATCTTTCAGGGCGGCTGGGAGGAAGGGTTCGACGTGAACACGTGGCTCGGCCAGAGCCGGGGTGATACGGTGGTCGGCAACGATGTCTGGCTCGGCATGGAAAGCCTGATCATGCCGGGCGTCAGGATCGGCGACGGCGCGATCGTGGCCGCCCGCTCGACAGTGGTCACGGACGTGCCACCCTATGCCATCGTCGGCGGCAATCCCGCCCGCGTCGTCCGCATGCGTTTCGACGAAGCGACGGTGGCAAGGCTCCTGGAAATCGCCTGGTGGCACTGGCCGGTAGACAAGATCACGCGCAATCTCGACCGCATCCGCGGAGCCGATGTCACGGCGTTGGAGGAAGCCCGATGAACAGCGACGCCCCCTCCCCGCTTGACCTGGTCGACCGGCGCTTCTTTCGCACCCCTTGGGTCTTCGTACGCGGCGTGCCGGCGCTGAAGTTTCTTCCGCCAGAAGGACCGCCCGAAATCGCCTTCGCCGGGCGTTCCAATGTCGGCAAATCGTCGCTGATCAATGCCCTGCTCGGCCAGAAGGGGCTCGCCCGCACCTCGAACACGCCGGGCCGGACGCAGGAACTGAACTATTTCGTGCCCGACGGCTACGGCGACCCCGCCGCTGGCCTGCCCCCGATCGCGCTGGTGGACATGCCGGGCTATGGCTATGCCAAGGCGCCGAAGGACCGGGTAGATGCCTGGACCAAGCTCGTCTTCGACTATCTTCGCGGACGGCCGAGCCTGAAGCGGGTCTTCCTCCTGATCGATGCGCGGCATGGCCTCAAGGCGAACGATCTGGAGGTCCTAGACCTTCTCGATCGCGCCGCGGTCTCCTATCAGATCGTTCTGACCAAGGTGGACAAGATCAAGAAGCCGGCGATCCCCAAGCTCGTCGATGACACGCTCGCGGCGATCAAGCGGCGACCCGCCGCATTCCCGACGCTGATCGCGACCTCATCGGAAAAGGACGTGGGGCTCGACGATCTGCGCGTGGCGATCCTGCAGCTCGCTGACTGACCACACGTGTCAGGCTGCGCCGCTGAAGCGCTGCCGCAATCTTTGTTCGATGCGCCCAAGAAGATCGCGATAGGCGTCGAGGATCTGCTCGCGCGAACCGGTGACGACGGAAGGGTCCGGCATCGGCCAGAATTCCACCTCGACCGACGATGTCCCGGTCGCGTCCAGCGCCGCATGGTGGGCCTCGGGCGCCATGGTGACGATCAGGTCGAAATAGCTGTCTTCCAGATCCTCGTAGCGCTGCGGCTGGCGTTCGCCCAGGGAAAGGCCCCGTTCGGCAAGCACGGAATCGACGAACGGATCGCGCTGACCGGACCGCACCCCGGCCGAGGCGATGTAGACCGTCGGCGGCAAGATTTCCCGAGCGAGCGCCTCGGCAATCGGCGAGCGGATGGCGTTCATGCCGCAGAGAAACAGGACGGAGGAGATCTTGTCTCCGCTGGCCGGCGGACTTTCGTTGCCCGCCGAAGGGATCGGATGATCCGGCCCGTTCACCGATGGGCTCCAGGGTCAGAGTGGGGAATGGCTATCAAGACGCCCTCCATACCCCCCTCTGTCACTGACGTGACATCTCGCCCACAAGGGGGGAGAGTGGTGGGAGCCAGCGTCCATGAAGGCCTTTCTCCCCCCTTGTGGGGGAGATGCCGGCAGGCAGAGGGTGGTCGTACCGCTAAACTGCAATTGCCGATTGGCAAGAGCCTGGCAGCGGCCGACCAACCGCTTACCGAAACGGCCAAATTCCCCCTGCCGACAAAGAACCCGGCCAACACCGATCAGCTCCGCCAGTGGAGGACGCAGATCAGGGTAAAGAGCCGGCGTGCCGTGTCGAGATCGATGTCGATCTTGCCCTTCAGGCGCTCCATCAGGGTCTGGGAGCCGTCATTGTGAATGCCGCGGCGGCCCATGTCGATGGCCTCGATCTGCTGCGGCGTCGCCGAGCGGATGGCTTCGTAATAGCTGTCGCAGATCATGAAATAGTCGCGAATCACCTTGCGAAACGGCGTCAGCGACAGGATGTGCGTCACCAGCTGCTGGTCGTTCTCGTCGCGAATGTCGAAGACGAGGCGCTTGTCGGCCAGCGAAAGCTTCAGCTTGAACCGCGCCCCCTCGGGCGCACCGGCCGGATTGAAGACGTTTTCCTCGATGAGATCGAAAATCGCGACCGCGCGCTCGTGCTCGACGTCCGGTGTGGCGCGGCCGATGGTTTCGTCGAGCTCGACATCGACGAGGCGGCCCTGGGATTGGCTTTCATCCGCCATGGCGTCCGCCTCACAAATTCAGCCGGATCGCGACCGAGCGGCCGTGGGCGTCGAGACCTTCGACACGCGCCAGTTCGATCGCCGCGGGGCCGAGAGCCCGCAACTGGTCCGGCCCGAGCTTCAGGATCGACGTGCGCTTGACGAAGTCGAGCACCGAAAGCCCGGAGGAAAACCGCGCCGAGCGCGCTGTCGGCAGCACGTGATTGGACCCGCCCACATAGTCGCCGATCACTTCCGGCGTGTGCCGGCCGAGGAAGACAGCCCCCGCGTTGCGAAGCTTCGCAAAGAGCCGGTCCGGCTCCTCGACGGCAATTTCAAGATGCTCCGGCGCGATCCGATCCGACAGCGGCACGGCATCTTCGAGGGACGGTACCACGATGATCGCGCCGTGTTCGGCCCAACTCGCCGCGGCCGTCTCGGAACGCGACAGACGGGCCAGCTGGCGCTCCACCGCCTGTTCGACCGCGTCCGCGAAGGCGGCGTCATCGGTGATCAGGATCGACTGTGCCGCCTCGTCATGCTCGGCCTGGCTCAACAGATCGGCCGCGATCCAGTCCGGATCGTTGTCGCCATCGGCGATCACCAGGATCTCGGACGGACCGGCGATCATGTCGATCCCCACATGGCCGAAGACCTGGCGCTTGGCCGCGGCGACGAAGGCATTGCCGGGACCGACGATCTTGGCGACAGGGGCGATGGTCTCGGTGCCGTAGGCGAGAGCCGCCACGGCCTGGGCGCCGCCGATCCGGTAGATTTCATCGACACCGGCAAGCCGGGCGGCCGCCAGAACAAGCGGATTGAGCGCGCCGCGCATGGCCGGCACGACCATGGCGATGCGCTCGACCCCGGCGACCTTTGCCGGCACGGCGTTCATCAGGACAGACGAGGGATAGCTCGCCTGCCCGCCCGGCACGTAGAGCCCGACGGACTCGACCGCCGTCCAGCGGCTGCCGAGTTCCACACCGGCATCGTCCACGTAGCGGTCGTCCTTCGGGCGCTGGCGTTCGTGATGAGCGGTGATCCGGCGATGGGCGAGTTCCAGGGCCGATCGGGTCTCGGCGGGCGTCGCTTCGAAGGCGGATTCGATCTCCGCGTCCGAAACGCGCATCGTCGCAGGAGTGAGTTCCAGCTTGTCGAACCGATGGGTGAGTTCCAGAACGGCGGCATCGCCCTCGGCACGGACCCGCGCGATGATCCCGCGCACCGCGTCGTCGACATCGGCCGCCTGCTCGCGCTTGGCGGAAAGCAGCGCGGCAAAGCGCGCCTCGAAATCCGGATCGCCGCTTTCAAGCCGCCAGGGCAAGTCTGTCTCCCTTTTCACTCCCGAGCGCAGTTGCGATCGGCAACAGCGCGACAATGACTGTCATGGGGGCTGGCCTTCGCCGCAGCGGCCTTTCACCCGCCATGATTGGGCCGCGCCGCGGCGCTCCAGGCGCCGCCGACATCGGTCAGTTGCGCTTCCACGACCTCGACGTCGAGCCTTATCGCGGAGCCGCCGGCAAAGACAAGCTCGATGACGCCGGAGGGCGCGCTCGCCTGTTCGAAGCGCACGGCCAGGAGCACGAGCACGTCCTCGGCCCCCATCTTGTCGAATCCCAAACGCTTCGCGCCCGTCACCCGGTCGAAATGCAGGACTGCGCGCCGCCGTTCGTATTGCGGGCGATGAAACAGGGAAAAGCGTTTCGGCGAGACGACCTTCTCCCAGACGAAGCGGTTCATCTCCATGACGAATTGCTGATCATGCGGGAAATATCGACAATCCTCGACGCGGATCACCGCGTCCTGACAATGCGCCGAAAGGATCGCAAGGTCTTCAGCGTCGACAGCAAGCAGGCGCAATCGATCCATCGGGGCCGGCAACCTTTCCATAAACAACGAGATCGTCCCGGCGCGTCACTTAGGCGGGAAGTCCGGCGCTGCAAGCAAGCTCATCGGGAGACGGCCTCGCGGCCCCGCAGATCCTCTCGACAGATCGAAATGCGAGCGGCCGATTAACGTTTCCTTGCCCTTGCTGCGTCTAGGCTTGGCTCTCGCGCTCACGAGCGAGCGCCGTCCCGCCCCATGCCCGCCGGAAATCGCGGAGAAGAGAGCCCATGATTGCCGTGAAGGCCAAGCAGCGTTCTTCGGGGGCAGGCAGATTTGCGGCGCTGGATGGCTGGCGCGGCATTTGCGCTCTGCTGGTCGTCTGCCTGCATGCGCCGGTCTCGGGTTTCATCCACGAGAGCGCCTTCTTTCGCCATGGCTTTCTATTCGTCGACTTTTTCTTCGTTCTCTCCGGCTTCGTGATCGCCCACGCCTTTCACGACAGCCTGGCAGAGAAGCGCAATTTCGGCGGGTTCCTCCTGCAGCGCGTCTTCCGCGTCTACCCGCTGCACATCGCCATGTTGGCCCTGTTCGTGGCTTACGAGGTGGCGATGCTCCAGCTGCGCGGACCGGACGCCGCATTTCAAGGCGGTGATTCGGTCTCTGCGCTCGTTCACAACGTTCTCATGACGCACTCCCTCGGTGTACTCGACAGTCTGGGATGGAACTATCCAAGCTGGAGCATTTCAGCCGAACTGCTCGCCTATACGGCTTTCGCTGCCGTGGTGGTCTTCGCGCCCACCTTTCTCATTCCGCTCGCCGCGATGACGATCGCCATCGGGCTTGTGGCGATCGCATTTTTCGACGGCACGATGGACACGACCGTGCATCTCGGCTGGCTGCGATGTCTCGCCGGCTTCTCCGTCGGCGTGCTCATCCGGCGGATCGCGTGGGAGGAGACGACCGAGCCGGGTCACGAACGGTCCTCGGGGCTCTGGAGCGTTGCGGAGTGCGCGACCGTCGTGATGGTGGCGGTCTTCGTGACGCTTCTCGGCGGCACCGTTCTGTCGGTGGCCGCACCCTTCGTCTTCGGCTTCGCCGTCTATGTCTTTGCCCATGAGGGCGGCGGAATCAGCCAGGTGCTGAAGTCGCGTCCGATCGCCTTCCTGGGGGCGATCTCCTATTCGGTCTACATGACCCACGCCTTCGTGATCTCGCGCACGGAAAACGTCGCCACGATCCTTGGCCCGCATATTCCCTGGTCCGTCTTTTCGGAAGCCGCCGATGGCAAGCGCCTTCTCGGTGCGAACGAGGGGCAGGCGCTCCTGGCGATTGGCCTGATCATGGCTGGAACGATCGTGTTCAGCGCGCTCACCTACCGTTTCGTCGAGCGACCGGGCATCGCCCTTGGCCGACGTCTGGCGAAGTCGGGCAACCGAACGACGACGAACGGCGCGCCCCTTCAAAAGCAGGCAGCGGCTTAGGCTCCCGCACCGCTCCCTCGGCTCTACTCGATCGATTGCTTCAACTCGTGAGAGAAGGCGCGACAGCTTCGGATCGAACGATGCCCTTTGCTTGCGCTTTTCGCTTTCAATCTCCGGGCGCTGCCTCGACCCGGTGACGGGCGAGCAGCCTGAGACCCACCACGGCGAACCAGACCAGCATCCAGACCGGATTGGCCCGTTCGAACAGAAAGCTCTCGAGAAACGAATTCAGGAGCAGATAGGTCAGGATCATCAGGAGCATGTCACCAAGGCAGGTGCTCTCTGCGTCACGGCCAATCCGGGCATAATCGATCAGCGGCAGGATGACGAGCGCGATCACCGCGATCACAAGGCCCGGCACCCCCATCGAGATCGCAACATCCAGATAGCCGTTATGGGCGTTCGGACTGCCGCGCGGATCCCAGGTCAGCTCGAAATTCCTCTCCGTGTGTGCGACCACATCGGTCTGCCAGAAGGCATTCAGGCCGAAGCCCGTCCACTCGTGACCACGAAAGATCTCGAGGGCGAAGCGCCAGAGATCCATGCGCCCGGTGAAGGTGGTGCCCGGCACCGCCCATTGCACGATCGCGTCGAGGGTCGGGGAGAGCACGGTTCCGAGCGTCAGCAGCGCCATAGTGACCAGCGTTGCGAAGATTGCCACCGACAAGAGCCGGCGACCGCCCATCAGCCGCAGCCCGATGACCAGGACGGTGACCAGAGGCAGGAGGCCCGTCGCGGTCTTCGAACCGGTCTGCAGGACGAAGAAGCAGGCTCCGGCGGCAATTGTCACGCCAACCAGCTTCATGTTGGAACGAAAGAAATAGATGCCGAAGAAGAACAGCGAGCCGATGACCGCGCCGGCGACGTTCTTGTGGGAATAGATACCGCGCCAGAGTCCGGCATGTTCGGCTTCCGATCCCACCCCGCCGCTCGCGTCGTGGATCGCCGACGCCGGCATGGCAATGACGCCGAAATAGGACAGGCCAAGCACGGCCAGCGCACCGATGGCAAGGACCGTTCGAAACGCCCGGCCATCGATCGGAAAGCAGAAGACGCCCGTGACGGCGCTCATCGCGAGAAGCGTGAAGAGAGCCGAGCGAAGGGCGTTTTCCGGACTGGGTGCCCAGAAGGCGCTCGCCAGCAGCCATCCCGCCATGATGATCCACCAGGGTCGCAGGAGCGACAGGCCGACGCGAGGTTTGGTGAAGACGAGATGGCTGGCGAGAACCAACCCCGCCAGGGCCGAATAGCCGAGCTGATTGATCAGCGAGCCCGCGTCCTGATTGCCCTCGAACGTCACGGCAAAGGGCGTGAAGGTGACGAGGAGCGCGCAAAGGACCGCTGCCGCGACAACCAGCCGGACGAAAGCGATCCAGTCCTCAGCGCCGATCGCGAGGTCCGGCTCAGTTCTGCTCAGGTCGGCGGTATTGCTCATTCACCTGTCCGAACTCGGCGAAAAGCCGCCCAAGTGCCACCTGGAGGTGGTAGATGCCGATCAGCGGCGATCCGGTACCCCAGGCGAGCACGAGCGAGCGCCAGGGCGAGGCGGCCAGCAGCGCCAGGCTCTTGGCGACACGTTTCCACCCCGCCAGCGCGCCGCGTCCGCGCCGGCTCTCGATCATCGCGGAGATGGCCCCGTTGCGCAGGCCGCGCGCGTTGAGCCAGGAAAACTCCGTGCGCCGCGCTGGTACGCTCTCGTAGACGCAGGCCTCTGCGCACCAGCCGAAGCGAAAGCCCCGCTCCTTGCAGCGCGAATAGAAATCGCTGTCACCGCCGCCGATGAAGTTGAACGCCGTGTCGAGGAACGGCGCGCCCATGGCTTCCAGCACATGTCGGCGGATCAGCACGTTGCCGGATGAAAACAAGATCGGCACGACCCGGGTTTCGCGATAGTGCGGCACGAAGACCGGATGTCGGCTGAGCGCCATTTTCGCTCCTGCCTCGAAACACGGCACTTGCGGCCCTCCGACGATATCGGCGCCGAGACCATCGGCCGCCGCGATCATCGTCGCGACCCAGTTTTCGTCGGCCGTCTCGTCATCGTCGATGACCAGGAGATGGCGCATATTGGGGAAATCGGCGAGGGCAGTCTGCCAGCCGGCGTTGTAGGCCGAGCAATTGCCCCGCTCATGGGCAATGAGCACGAGCCCGGCCATCGTACCGTCTTCAAAGAGCGGTCGCGCGGCCTGGAGCCCCTCCTGCCCTTCGGCATCGTTCTCCATGACGATGACGGCGAACGGCCCGGCATTTCGCTGCCGGGCCAGGCTGGACAGGGTCTTCAGGAGATGATCCGGCCGCCGAAAGGTCGGCAGCGTCACCACGGTTTCGATGCGTGCGGCTTCGAGACCCGGCGAAACACATTCAATCGTGATCTTCTGCGACATGCCTGCTGCGTCCCGGACGGCTTTGAAAGGCTGGCCGCAGCAAAGCATGACTTCGTGAACAATCTCTCGCCCAGACACAACGAAATCCCATCGATTTCGCACATGCCCCACAGGAATGACGCGTTGATCGAAATTGTCGCGATTGGATTAGGAGGATCGCAAGGTGTTTGTCGCAGCTTGTGGTGCCATTACGTAACCAGGCCCCGGCTGAATGCACCTCCTCTTCGTCACCTCCTTGCTGCCGGAACGGGATCCGACGACCGGCTTCGAGATCGCCAACCAGGCGATCATCGCGGCCTATCGTCGGCAGGGCGTGCGACTGAGCTTTGCCGGTTTCAGACGGCCGGGCAGCCGCCCGCCTGGCCACGACTCCGTCGATCTCGGCGAGATCGTAATCGAGAATGCCCTCGCCTCGCGCAAGCAAAAGGCGCTGTGGGCGCTTCGGGCGATGGCCTCGGGACGCACCATTTCGGCCCAGAAGCTCGCACTTTATTCGCGCGCCGCCCTGATGAAACGTCTGGCAGAGGCCGGACCGGTGGACGGATACATCCTGAACTCCGTGCAGATGCCCGGCGCCTATCCCTTCCTGTCACGCGAAATGCCGTCGATCTTCATCGCCCACAATGTCGAGCATCGTTCGGCGCTGGAGAATGCGAAGAACGCCACAGACGCGACTTCGCGCCTGCTCTACCGCCGTGAAGCCGCCCTGCTCAAACGCGTCGAGACGCGGCTCTGCCGGCAGGCGAGAGTGATTCATGGCCTCAGCGCCGCCGATCTGGAGGGCCTCGGACTTGCCGGCGATCCGCGTGCCCTGCCGCTTGCCCTGTCGATCGGCCGGCCCGCTTCGAAGCATGACGCCGGCGAGCGCAGGCACGACGTGGGCCTGATCGGCACGTGGAGCTGGGCGCCCAACCGGGTCGGCCTCGACTGGTTCGTGAACGAGGTCGCGCCGCATCTGCCGAACGACATCACCGTTGCCATCGCCGGGCGTTTCGATGGAGGCCCTCCGGCTGCGCCCGCAAACATCCGCTATGTCGGACGCGTGCCCGATGCCCAGGCCTTCGTCCGAGCTTCGCGCGTTCTGGCGCTGGCTACAAGGGGCGGCACCGGGGTGCAGTTGAAGACGATCGAGACCTTCGAAGAAGGCATGCCGGCCGTTGCGACGCCTGCCGCCCTGCGCGGCATCGGCAGGATCCCGGCCAATGTGCGGACGGCCGATGATGCGCGCGGTTTTGCAAACGAGCTTGCGGCACTGGTTCGCGCGGAGCGGGCCGGAGCCAATCTGCGCCTGGACGGATCGGCCTTCGCCATGAGCCAGAAGCTGGCCCTCGACCGTGCAATTCAGGACGGGCTTCGGCGATTCGACCGCGCCCATGAGCTACACAGTCGCGGCGCAGCGACGGCATCGCCACAGGCTGGACGCCTCGTATCCCTCTCACCGGAGCGCGGGTGATGATCGTGGACGCACTCACCGATGCCCGGAACTCACCCGCCATTGCTCCTCATAACGAGGCCTGCCATGCAATTGGCGGGATCGCGGTAGCAAACACGACGGCTGCGACGGCCATCGGCTATGTAGAGGCCGCACTGCGGGGCGGCCGGCCCATGAAGCTCGCCTTTCTGAACGCCCATTGCGTCAACATCTCCCGCAAGAACGCTAGCTATCGCAAGGCGTTGCGCGACTTTCTGGTTCTGCCCGACGGGGTTGGCCTCGACATCGCCGCCAAGCTTCTGCACGGGTCGCCTTTCACCGAGAACCTCAATGGCACAGACTTCGTGCCTCGCCTCGTCGCTGGACTCTCGGGACATCGTCGCGTCGCCCTTCTCGGTGCGGCGCCCGGCGTCGCCGAGCGGGCCGCAATGCGCCTTCGTGAACTGGCGCCCAACCACGAATTCGTGGCGGTCTCGGACGGCTTCTTCTCCCCCGACGATCTTCCCGACGTCCTTGAGCGCCTGGAACAGGCCAAGGCCGATATCGTCATCGTCGCCCTCGGCGTTCCGCGTCAGGAACTCTTCATCGGCCGTCATCTCGATCAGCGCCACGGTCAGGTGTTTCTGGCCGTGGGCGCCCTGTTCGACTTTCTGGCAGGCGACGTGCGGCGGGCGCCCCGTGCGGTTCGCGCGCTGCGGCTCGAATGGGCCTGGCGTCTGATCCTCGAGCCGAAGCGCCTCTGGCGCCGCTACGTCCTGGGCAACCCGGCCTTCATGAAGGACTTGCTCCTCGACAAGCTGCGGCTATGGTGTGTGGGGAGCCTGTAGGCTCCATGTTGCGAGATCCCGATATCCTCGATGGCATCTCAATTGGCCGGAACATCGGGGCGATGGCACCAGACGCGACGAAACTTCCGACCATCATGGTCACCGCGAGCTATCGCGGCGATTTCGAGCGCTGCAAGCTCCTCTGCGAGAGCATGGACGCCCGCGTCACAGGCCACACCCGGCATCTGATCCTGGTCGAGGCGGCCGATGTGCCGCTGTTCAGCCAGCTTGCCGGCCCAAGGCGGGAGATCATTGACGAACGGGCCTTGCTCCCGGTCTGGCTACGCCCCTTTCCCGATCCCCTTTCCGGTGGACGCCGACGCATCTGGCTGTCGCCCTTCGGCCCTCCGTTGCGCGGCTGGCATGTCCAGCAATTGCGCCGTTTCGCCATCGCTGCCGAGATCGACGAAGCGATCATGGTCTCGATCGATTCCGACGTCGTGTTCCTGCGCGAATTCGACGTCTCCGCCTTTTCCCGCGACGGCCGGATTTCCTTCTATCGCAAAGCCGATGCGCTGGCGGACGTCGCTCCCGACATGATCGACGACCATCTCGCCTGGTCCCGCAAGGCCGGAGAGTTACTCGGGATCACCGCGCCCGAAACCACGGATACCGGATACATCACGACCCTCGTCCCCTGGCGCACCAGCGCTGTCAGACGGATGGTCGAGCGGATCAAGACCGTGACCGGCCAGTCCTGGATGAAGGCCTTGTCACGCACCCGCCAACTGTCTGAGTGCACGATCTACGGTCGCTTCGTCGACGAGGTCGAAGGGCGGCAAGACGACTATGCGGTGATGACGGAGTCGCTGTGCCACGTCTACTGGTCCGGCCAGGCTCTCGGCGAAAAGGCGCTGGCAAATTTCGTCGACGATCTTGGCCCGCATCAAGTCGCTGCCGGCATCCAGTCCTTCACCGCGACCGACCCCGCCCTCATTCGCCGGGCTGCGGGGCTGCTCTAGCCGGCGCAGCCTCCGCGCGCATCCGCCAGCGACGGCCCGGCTGCCAGTCGAGGGCCGTATAGCTCGCCGAGGCCGAGACGATCCACAGCGTCAGGAAAAGTCCATTGAGGCCGAGGATCCAGGAGTTCTGGTCGGGCATGGCCCGCAACAGGACCATCAGCAGGCCCGCCTTCATCATCCCCACGATCGCGAGGATCAGAGCCCGCATGGCGGTCTTGCCGCGAGCGTAGAGAAGCTCGCTCTGATACTCGACGAGGTTGCGGAAGGCCGGGACGAAAAGCGCCAGCAGAACGAGCGGCGCAACGTCGGCCACATTGTCTCCGAGCGCACGCGGGAAATAGTGCAGAAAGCCGCCGAGGAAGGTGAGTCCTGCAACCGAGACGAGCGCGACGCCGGCCTCGATCCCCCAGCGCACGCGCCAACTCTCCAGCCATTGCGGCGAGCGCATCAGCTTCTGCACGACCATGGTATTGAACGAGCGCACCGGAAGCGCGGTCAGATCGATGAGACGCATCAGTATCGCGTAGATGCCAGCCGTCTCGGCGCCCCCGAACGACAGGACGAGGAGCTTGTCGAGTTCGGACTGCAGGTAAAAGATGATCTCGGCCCCGGCCACCGAAACGCTGTCGCGCCAGCGCGCGAGATAAAGGGCGGGACGAAACCTCAGCCGGCGGCGCGGATAGTAGATGATCGCCACGACGAGAAAGGCGATCGCATTGGCGGCGAGATAGGTGAAGGCCCACGCCGTCAGGCTTCCATCACCGAGGGTCACGAAGCCGACGGCCGCGGCGGCGCGGACTGCCGAGCCAACGATGACGATCACGGCCCCGGCGAAGAACCGGCCCATGCCGTTATTGACGATGCACACGACTTCCAGAAGCCGCCAGCACAACACCTCCGCCACGATGATCGCGACAAAGGCGGGAAGCGGCATCTCGCCTGCGAAGAAGACCAGATAGAACCCGCCCGCCGCGACCGCGACGAGAGGCAGCGACACGACCAGCGCCAGGAGAAAGCCGACCGTGTAGGTGCCGATGAGCTGAGGACGGACGGTGGCGACGCGGTAGAGCGGCGAGACGAACCCCAGGCCGGCGATACGCGACAGAACGATGCCGGTGGCCGAGGCAGTCGCGAACAGACCGAAGTCCCCGACACTCAGGCCGTTGGCGATCGAAACGAAATAGGCGAGCGAGAGCACCAGCCGGCCGACCGAGCCGGAAAGCAGGGAGCCGTAGTCCCGGACCAGGTTTAGGTTGGCCTTAAGCCTTTCCATCCACAATCCGTTCAGCGGCATGACCCTGTTTCCCCGGAGAGATGACGTGCCATGAAGACAGTCGATGCTTCCGATGACGCCGGCGAGCCGAGCGCGATCGATTGCGCTAGCATGGCGGCACGGCGACGCAACGCCGATGGCGGTGACCCCATCTATCGCAGACGAAACTTAACGCGACGTTCTGTCCTGGCGGGCGCGGCCGCGCTTGCGATACCGGGGAGCACCGGCCCCTCCCGTGCAGCACGGCAGACCGTCCCGTTCGGGAGCGCCATACAGGCCGAGATCATGGACGCAGATGCCGCCTATCGGCAAGCCTTTCTCGACCATTGCGATCTCGTCATGCCGATGAACGCGCTGAAATTCGACCTGCTTCGACCGACGCGCGAGACTTGGAACTTCGAACCGGCCGACAAGGTCGTCGACTTTGCGCTCAGTCATGGCAAGACGACGCGCGGCACCTGCCATGTCTGGTGGGGTGCGACGCCCGACTGGGTCACGATGCTCGATAGCGAAGCCGACGTCGAACGGGCCCTTGTCGAGCACATCGAACAGGTCTGCGACCGCTACAGGGGCCGACTTGTCGGCTGGGACGTCGTCAACGAGGTGATCGCCAACGACCCCTTCTATGACGGCCAGTCGTTGCGCGACACGTTCTGGCTGAGAAAGCTGGGCCCCCGCCATATCCCGATCGCCTTCGAGGCCACCGCCCGCGCCGATCCTGAAGCCCGGCTCGTCATCAACGAATACGATCTGGAATATCGCGGCCCGCATTTCGAGGAGCGGCGGGTGATCATGCTCTCGATCGTGCGGCAGCTTCAGGACGCCAACATTCGGGTCGATGCAGTGGGGCTTCAGGCGCACCTCTACATGGACCGCGAGATCGACGCCGACGCACTTCTGCGTTTCAGCCGGGAGCTCGATGCGTCGGGCGTCAAGCTCATCGTGACCGAACTCGATATCATCGACTGGCAATCGCCGGCCGATCCCGAAGCCCAGGACGCCGCCGCGCTTGAAAAGGTCTCGACCTTTCTCGACGCGATCTTTGCCTGGAAGCCGCCCGAGGCCGTCATCACCTGGGGCATGACCGACCGCTACAGCTGGATCAACGACGTCATGCCACGCCCTGACGGCAATGAAAGCCGCCCGCTTCCCCTCGACCGGTCGTTCAGGCCGAAGCCGTGGCTCGATCTGATCAAACGGCGCCTCGCCTCGGCCTGAAATTCCGCGGGCGAAGAGCGGCGCAATTTGAGCCCGCTACGGAGCCGTAGCCGGTCTTATTAACGATTTGTTCACCATAATTCCGCACCTTGGCGAACCAGTTTCCATGGTTCCCGAGTAGTGCTAGCGGCGGTAGGGTGAATGTTCGCAGATCCGAGTTCTTCAGGCGGAGCGAGGCGCATTCCCACGCAAAACGACACCGCCGCTCGGCAGAACTCGGGCGCGTCGGGCCTTGGCGCGCTGGTCGACCCGCTCTTCCTCATCAGTGAAATCTGGGCCGCCAAGCGAATGATCGTGCTTGCGACCCTGCTCGGATTTGCGGTCGCCACTCTCCTCGCGCTCTCCACGCCGAAGAAATACACCGCCATCACCGAGGTGCTGGTGGACCCGCGCGACATCAAGGTCGTGCAGAACGAGGTGACCCCGAACGGCCTGCCGAGCGACGCCACACTCGCCCTGATCGAAAGCCAGATCGCCGTCATCTATTCGAACGACGTGCTCACCCGCGTCATCGAACAAGCCGACCTCACCGAGGACAGCGAGTTCAACGGCGAGGCGGAGAGTTTCTTCGCCCCGGTGCTCGCGCCGATCCAGTCGGTCTTGAATAGTGAAGACGACGAGGCCTCGCGGGAGACGCAGAGGCTCTTCCTTCTGCGGGCCCTTCGCGAAGCACTCCATGTCAGTCGCGATCCGAAGAGCTTCGTGATCAATGTCGCGATCGAAAGCCGCGACCCGGACAAGTCGGCGAAACTTGCCAATCTCGTCGCCGATTCCTTCATCGAGGAGTTGGCGGAGGTCCAGTCGGAAACCGCCCGCCGGGCGAGCAACGCCCTTTCCTCGCGTCTCGCCGAACTGCGCCAGAGCGTCGTCGAGGCGGAACGGGCGGTCGAGGACTACAAGAGCCAGAACCGCCTCGTCGGCGTCGGCGGCCGCCTCGTCGACGACGATTATATCGTCCGCATCAACGACCAGCTCGCGAGGTCCCGCGGCGAGACCACCTCGCTCAGGGTCCGCGCCGAGCAGATGAAGAACGCCAGCGTCGACGACGTCGTCGAGGGTTCGTTTCCGGAGGAATTGCGCTCCGAAGCGCTGACCAGGCTGCGCAGCACCTATTCCGACCTCGCCCAGCAAAGGGCGGTTCTTGCCGCGACACTCGGCCCCCGCCACCCGAGACGGATCGGCATCGAGGAAGCGCTCTCCTCGACGCGCCAGGCGATCCGCCAGGAACTCGCCCGGATCGTATCCGGGGCGCAGATCGAGCTTTCGCGTGCGGAGGAAACCGAACGCCAGCTCGCCGGACAGGTCAGCGAGCTGAAGGACAAGCAGCTCGAAACCAGCGGATCCTTCGTGAAGCTGCGTGAGCTGGAGCGCGAGGTCGACGCTTCGCGCGCGGTCTATGAGGCGTTCCTCTTGCGCGCCAGGGAAACAGGCGAGCAGGAGCGCATGAACACGGCCAATGTGCGCATCATCTCCGCGGCCACGCAACCACTCGATCCGTCGAGCGCCAGCCGCAAGATCCTGGTCCTGGCTGGCGGTCTCATCGGGTTCCTGGGCGGCGTCGGCGTCGCCGCGGGATTGGCAATCCTCAAGGTCATCCGTCAATCGATGCGGCGGCCCCGGCCGGCCACGGTAATCGCTCCCGCAATGACGCTCGACCACTCTGCAGCGGACGAAGTGTACGCGCGCGATTACACCCAACCTGCAGGCCATTCG
This sequence comes from Jiella marina, assembly GCF_024359545.1. Lineage (GTDB taxonomy): Bacteria > Pseudomonadota > Alphaproteobacteria > Rhizobiales > Rhizobiaceae > Jiella. Next base: position 27,167 of record NZ_JAKQZG010000017.1, on the reverse strand, counting down.
CGGTCGGAGGCCGACCGTGGTTTCGATCATTCGCTGGAAATGCGACCGAGCGTCCACGACGCACCGGCTTCGATGCGTTCCGGTTCCGCCCCGGCCGACGACATCGAAAGCAAGCCGAGCGAAAATGCGGGCGAGCCCGTGCAGAGTTCGGCTGCACCCTCTGCGTCAGCCGCACAGGCACTGAGCCTGGAGGCTGCGCTGCGCCGACGTCGGGCGGAACTCGACAGGACACCGGCAAGAACCGCCCCGGCCGTGGCCGTGGCCGAAGCCGAACCGCCGATTGCCGCGCCACGACCCGCGATCGAGGCTCCGTCGTCTACCGAGCCACCGGTCGGGGACCTGCTGCCGCGCGATGCCTTGCGCGCCCGCTTGCGCGCGATTGCCGAAACGGCCGCGGTCGACACGGCCGGACGGCCGATGTCTCCCCTCCACGACGAGGAACTCGCGCGCCTCCAGCGCGACATTCTCGCCGTCAAACGCAATATCGCAGAAGCAAGGAGCCGGCGGCCCGAATAGGGGCGCCGGCTCCTCACATAATTCACGAATTCCACTGCAGGTCACCTGCAGTGAGCATTGGCCTTACGCGACCTTGCGATCCTCGTGGCGGCCCTCTTCGACTTCCTCGATGATCTTCGCGATGAAGGCCGGAAGATCGCCGGGATTGCGCGAGGTGATCAGGGCCTGATGAACGACGACTTCCTCATCGACCCAGTTGCCGCCCGCATTGATCACGTCGGTCTTGATCGATTTGTAGGAGGTCATGTCGCGACCGCGCACGACATCCGCTTCGATCAGGAGCCACGGCGCATGGCAGATCGCGGCGAGCGGCTTCTTGGAGTTGAAGAACTCGCGCACGAAGCTGACGACCTTAGGATTGGCGCGCAGCACGTCCGGGTTGATCTGGCCGCCCGGCAGGACCAGCGCGTCGTAATCCGTCGTCCGGATCTCGGACAGTTCGTGATCGACCGGGATTTCCTTGTCCCAATGGTCCTGATCCCAGCCCTTGATGGAGCCGCTCTTCGGCGAGACGACGTGGACGGTAGCACCGGCTTCGCGAAGCTTGTCCAACGGCTCGGTCAGTTCGGCCTGTTCGAATCCGTCCGTGGCGAGGATTGCGATCTTCGCTTCGGTAATCTTTGGCATTGTTCCTGTCCTTGTCTTTAAAAGGCCGGCAAGGACCAGCGCCGACTTCTACTGGTCGGGCGGTCGATACCGACGATACTGTTGGCTTGGTCGGGATAGTAACGGCGACCCGCCCGGGAGGTTCCAGGCGCGAATGATCGCGCGATTACAAGTAGATGGTCAGTCCGAAGCGTCCGACTGACCCGGGCCCACTTCGAGCTCGCCGTCGATCGCAGCGACCGCCAGCCGGAGCGGAAACCCCGCCCGCACCATGGCGGCGATTTCCTTGTCGCGCCGATCGCCGCGGCCGGGATTGCGATAGGGACCAAAACGCCTGCGGCGGACATAGGCCGCGGCCGCTTCAGCCTCGCCGCTCTCCTCGTTCGCGAGCGTCTCATCGATCAGTGCGCGCGGCACGCCCTTTTCCTGGAGCTTCGCGGCAGCCAACGCCCGCGAGGTACCCCGGCGTCTAAGGCTTGCAAGCTTCGCCTCGGCAAAGGCCTTGTCGTCCAGAAGGTTGAGTTCGACGAGACGGGCAATCAGCGCATCGAGCATGGCATCGAGATCAGCCGGGAGCTGGTCGATGCCGCCGACACGGCGCGCGGCGCGGCGCCGCATGACTCGCCGCAATCCGTCACTGGAGGCCGCATAGCGCTCCAGATAGTGAAACGCCGAGCGCAGCAGCCAGTCCTCGGTCACCGGTTTCGGCTTGGACTCTTCCGCCTTCGTGCGCGCCACGGGATCACGCGTCGGCCGGCTTCGGCTTCGCCGGGGCCTTGTCGCCGCCGGGAACGTAGCGGTTGTTGGCCTTGGGCGGCTGATCGCAGAGACCCGCCACCCAGTCGAAAAAGCGCGAAACGGCGGCTGAATCGGTCTTCCCCGCCACCACGTCTTTCGCCGGAAACTCCTTGAAACCCCGGTAGTGCCGCAAGGCCCGTTCGGACAAGCCGAAATAGGCACGAAGATCCTTGTCGCTCATGAAGCGGGGCCAGTGGCGGGCGGGTTCGTCGGACATGGGGCACATGTCGCATCAAGCCGCGAGCCTGGCAATGGCGGCCGATACCCGAAAAAGCGTTATTCTGCGGCTTCCGCCACCACCTTGCGGGTCGAAAAAGCCTTCTCGGCCTCCTCGCGCCGGGCATGGGCCAAAGCCGCCTTCTGTCGCCGCACCGGCCCGAAGCCGTTGAGGTCCTTCGGCCAGCCGGCCAGCGATACCGCTGCGGCATGGTTCTCGGGCGTCAGTCCCTCCAGGATCATGTCGAGCGTGCCACGATAACGGTCGAGCTCCTCTCCCGCCTCACGCCGCTCCGCCGAAAAGCGAAACGGATCGATCATCGTGCCGCGGATCCGGCGCATCCGCGCCATGAGGCCAAGCACCGGCCGCATCCAGGAGCCGAAGGCGCGTTTCCGTGGCCGCCCGTTCGGCCCGGTCTCGCCGAAGATCGGCGGCGCGAAGTGAAAGGTCAGGCGCCCGCCCTTCTCGAAGCCCTCCGCAAGCTGCGCGGCAAAGCCGCCATCGGTGTAGAGCCGGGCGACCTCGTATTCGTCCTTCACCGCCATCAGACGATAAAGCTCGCGGGCGACGGTGCGGCTCAGATCCTCGCGGCCGGACGCGACGCGGCTCTCTGCTGCCCGTATCGCCTCGACCATCTTTGCGTAGCGCTCGGCATAGGCGGCGTCCTGATAGGCGGTCAGATCGGCGACGCGACGTGCGATCATCTCGTCCAGCGAGACCGAGAGGCGGCGATGGTCGAGCGAGGTCTCGCTCGCCCTTGCCGCGTCCGGCAAGCAGGCCGGATCGTGGCCGATCGCGCGCCCCCATTCGAACGCCGCAAGATTGGTCTCGACATCGACGCCATTGAGCCGGATCGCGCGGCGGAGCGCCTCGCGGGAGATCGGCAGGGCGCCGGTCTGCCAGGCGAGACCGAGCATCAGCATGTTGGCGAAGATCGTGCTGCCGAACAGCCGGCGCGCCACCGCTTCCGCATCGATGCGCTGGACCCGGTCCTTGCCCGCTGCCGCCTCGATCGCTTCGATCAGGCGGCGGTTCGGGAAGGAGAAATCGACATTGTGGGTGAACTCCCCCGAAAGCGTCTCGTGGACGTCGAGAACAACCGCGGTGCTCCCCTGCGTGATCGCGGCGCGCACCTTGGCCGAACCGGCGGTGACGAGGTCGCAGCCGATGACGAGCCGCGCCTCGCCGGCGGAGACGCGGATCGCCTTGACGTCACCCGGCGTCGGCGCGATGCGCACATGGGAGGTGACCGGGCCGCCCTTCTGAGCCAGCCCCGCCATGTCGATCACGCCGGCGCCATGGCCGTCGACATGCGCCGCCATGGCGATGATCGCGCCGATCGTCACGACCCCCGTGCCTCCGACGCCGGTGATCACGATGCCGACCGAGCTCTCGGGCTCGGCGACCGAAGGCTCCGGCGTTTTCGGCGGCTCGGCGGTGGCGACCTCCGCCGTCTTCAAGGCCGCCCCCTCGAGCGTCACCAGAGCGGGGCAGAAACCCTCCAGGCAGGAGAAGTCCTTGTTGCAGGCCGATTGATCGATCGCGCGCTTGCGGCCGAACTCGGTCTCGACGGCGGTGATGGCCACGCAGTTCGACTGCACGCCGCAATCGCCGCAGCCCTCACACAGGCGTTCGTTGATCACGACGCGGCGGTCCGGATCGGGAAAGGTGCCGCGCTTGCGGCGCCGGCGTTTTTCGGCGGCGCAGGTCTGGTCATAGATCAGGACGGTCACGCCGGATATTTCGGCAAGCGAGCGCTGGACCGCATCGAGATCGTGGCGATGGTGGAAGGCGACTCCGGCCGGCAGGCCGGATGCGCCCTTGTGCTTGTCCGGCTCGTCGGAGACGACGACAACGCGCCGGACGCCGGCCGACACGACCTGCGCGGCGATCATCGGGACTGTCAGGCCGCCTTCGTGGGGCTGGCCGCCGGTCATGGCGACGGCGTCATTGTAGAGGATCTTGTAGGTGATGTTCGCGCCCGAAGCGACCGCCGCTCGAAGCGCCAGCGCGCCCGAATGATTGTAGGTGCCGTCGCCGAGGTTCTGGAAGACGTGGTCGCGCCTGGAGAAATGCCGCTCGCCGATCCAGTTCGCCCCTTCCGCACCCATCTGGGTGTAACCTTCGGTGTCGCGGTCCATCCACTGGGCCATGTAGTGACAACCGATCCCGGCATAGGCCCGAGAGCCTTCCGGCACGCGGGTGGAGGAATTGTGCGGGCAGCCGGCGCAGAAATAGGGGGTACGCGCTGCGATCTCCGCCGTCGCCGCCAATTCGGTCTGCAGCGTTGTCAGAGCCTCGACGCGGGCTTGCAGTGCCTCCTCTGGTGTCCGGACCAGAACCGCCCGACCGATCGCCACCGCGATGTCGTTGGAATCGAGCGCCCCCTTCACCTTGAAGAGCGTTCGCCCGTCCTGATCGGCCTTGCCGACGACCACCGGCGCGTTCGCCGTGCCGTAGAGGATCTCCTTGACCTGCGGCTCGACCACCCCGCGCTTTTCCTCCACCACCATCAGGAGATCGAGACCTTCGGCGAAGCGGCGCACGAAGCCGGGCTCCAGCGGCCAGGGCACCGCGACCTTGCCGAGGCGGAGGCCAAATCGCGCCGCCGCCACCTCGTCGATGCCGAGCGAGGCCAGCGCCTGCTCGACGTCGAGCCAGGATTTTCCAAGCGAGAGAACCCCGATCTTCGGGTTGCGACCGCCAGAATGGACGATCCGGTTCAGGCCGTTCGCGGCGATGAAAGCGAGAGCCGCCGGCAGACGGTGCTCGTGGAGCATCGCCTCCTGCTCCAGAGGATGGGCCGCGCGGCGGATATTGCGCCCCCCCGGGGGCGAAGCGATCTCCGGCACGACAAGGGCCAGACGATCCGCCGCCGCCTTCACCGTCGCCGTCGACTCGATCGTGTCCTTGACGCACTTCATCGTCGTCCAAAGACCCGAAAAGCGGGACAGGGCGAAGGCGGTGAGGCCGTAGTCGAGAATTTCCTGAACGCCCGCCGGATGGAAGATCGGCATCATCGCGTCGATGGCGGCCAATTCCGACTGGTGAGCCGAGGTCGAACTTTCGCAGGTGTGATCGTCGCCCAGAAGCGCGATCACACCGCCATGGGGCGAGGTGCCGGCGAGATTGGCATGCCGGAAGGCGTCGCCGGACCGGTCGACGCCCGGCCCCTTGCCGTACCAGAGGCCGAAGACGCCGTCATAGCGCCCCTCCCCGCGCAGTTCCGCCTGCTGCGTTCCCCAGAGCGCGGTCGCGGCGAGATCCTCATTGAGACCGGGTTCGAAGACGATGGAATTCTGAGAGAGGATCTCGCCGGCCCGGGCGAATTGCTGATCGAGACCACCGAGCGGGGAACCACGATAACCCGTCACGTATCCTGCCGTCGCGAGCCCCGCGGCGCGGTCATGTGCGGCCTGCATCAGGGTCAGCCGCAGAACGGCCTGCGGGCCCGACAACAGGACGTCCTCCACCCCGAGATCGAAGCGATCCCGCAAGGACACGTTGCGCACTGCCATGTCATTCCTCCCAAGGGGCCTGATCATCGAACGCAAGACGCCGCGCCCACCAATCCCCCAAGAGCAAGATTTGGACCTTTGACCTTTGATCGTCAAAGCTTTTTCCGATCACGAAGGATGGAGGTCCGGGGCGGACGCGTTGAAGTCTGTTCCTCGGCCGGACTTCGATCGGAAACTCCGCGAGCCGCTTCTTGAGGCGCGACGATCAGGCGTAGCGCGCATGCTCTTGCGCGAAGGCGCATTTTTCCCTAACGCACGGGGACTTTTTCCAAAGTGTCGATCTCGGCGAGAGCCCTGAAAACAGGCGAAGAGACCGAGCGACGTTTCTGACAACGCCCAGACCGGCGCCTCGCTCGGCGATGCCGCTCGCCGGGACGGACGAACGGGGGGAGATCAGGCCGCATGTCGGCTCTCATGTCTTTGGCGCGTGGAATCGACAGGATCACGTCGGTGATCGGTCGAGGCGCCGCTTGGCTCGTCCTCGTCGTCGTTCTGGTCAGTGCCGGCAATGCGGTGATCCGCAAGATCTTCGACATGTCGTCGAATGCCTGGCTCGAAGTGCAGTGGTATCTGTTCGGCGCGATCTTCATGCTCGCCGCCGCATGGACGCTCCAGCGCAACGAGCACATTCGCGTCGACATCATTTCGAACATGTTGTCGAAGCGCACGCGGGACTGGATCGACTTTCTCGGCCATCTCGTGATGCTCCTGCCCTTCACCATCCTGATGGTCTACATGCTGGTGCCTTATGTGCTGCGGTCCTACACGACCGGCGAAGGCTCGCCGAATGCCGGCGGCCTGATCGTCTGGCCGGCCAAGGCGTTGCTCCTTGCGGGCTTCATCCTTCTGGTGATGCAGGGCGTTTCGGAACTGATCAAGCGCGCGGCCATCCTGTTCTTCCACTATCCCGACGACACGCCGGCCGGCTCCAGCCACGCTGCACCGGACGAACTCGCCGCGCTTGCGCCGGAAAAGCCGCTGGGAGGCGCAGACGCGCCCGACCCGGCGCATCCCGCCGCGCCTGATCGGGAGACGCGCCGATGATCGAGTTCATCGCCCACAATCTCGCGCCGATCATGTTCGCCTCGCTGGTGATCGTGCTCCTGCTTGGCTATCCGGTCGCCTTCGCGCTCGCGGCCATCGGCCTGTTCTTCTTCGTCATCGGCGTCGAACTCGCGCCCCTCTCGAATGACATCAATCTGTTCTGGCCGCTGCTGACGGCCCTGCCCGACCGGTTCTATGGCGGCGTGATGTCGAATGACACGCTGCTTGCCATTCCCTTCTTCACCTTCATGGGGCTCATACTGGAGCGCTCCGGCATGGCGGAGGACCTGCTCGAGACCGTCGGCCAGCTCTTCGGTCCCTTGCGCGGCGGTCTCGCCTACGCCGTGATCTTCGTCGGTGCGCTTCTCGCCGCGACGACCGGCGTCGTCGCCGCCTCGGTGATCGCCATGGGCCTGATCTCCCTGCCGATCATGCTGCGCTACGGCTATGATCGACGCCTTGCCTCGGGCGTCATCGTGGCCTCGGGCACGCTCGCGCAGATCGTGCCGCCCTCGCTGGTGCTGATCGTGCTCGCCGACCAGCTGGGTCGGTCGGTCGGCGACATGTATTCCGGCGCGCTCGTGCCGGCCCTGGTCCTCTCCGGGCTCTATCTCTTGTACGTCTTCGGCATGACGATGTGGCGGGCGAACTCCGCGCCGGCCCTGCCGCCCGAAGCGCGCACGCTCGGGCGCGGTGTCACCTCGCTCCTCGTCTCGCTCGTTGTGACGATCGCGATCAGCTATGCGGCTTCGGTCTATCTGGAAGGCCGCGTGCAGCAGGGTGCCGCTATCTGGGGCGCGGTCGTGGGCGTATCCGTCATCTACACGGTCGCGGTGATCAACAGAGCTCTGAAACTGCCGCTTCTGTCTTACCTCACCCAGCAGGTCATCATCGTGATGATCCCGCCGCTGGCGCTCATCTTCCTCGTGCTCGGTACGATCTTCCTCGGCGTCGCCACGCCCACGGAAGGTGGCGCCATGGGCGCCGTGGGCGCGCTGATCCTCGCCTTCTCGAAGCGCAAGCTGAACCTGTCGCTGATGACCCAGGCGATGGAGTCGACGGCGAAGCTCTCGGCCTTCGTGCTCTTCATCCTGATCGGCGCGCGGGTGTTCTCGCTCACATTCTACGGCGTCAACGGTCATATCTGGGTCGAAGAACTGCTGACGGCCGTGCCCGGCGGCGAGACGGGCTTCCTTATCGTCGTCAACATCCTCGTCTTCCTGCTCGCCTTCTTCCTCGACTTCTTTGAGCTCGCCTTCATCATCGTGCCGCTTCTGGCACCCGTGGCCGACAAGCTCGGCATCGATCTGATCTGGTTCGGCGTCCTTCTCGGGCTCAACATGCAGACGTCGTTCATGCATCCGCCCTTCGGCTTCGCGCTGTTCTATCTGCGTTCGGTGGCAGCAAAGGTGCCTTATCTCGACCGCATCACCGGCAAGCGCATGGAGCCGGTCACCACAGGGCAGATCTATTGGGGCGCCGTGCCCTTCGTGTGCATTCAGCTCATCATGGTGGCATTGACGATCGCCTTCCCGCAGATGGTCATGCGCTACAAGACGGAAGCGCCGCCGCCGAGCACGTCGGGCGACAATCTGGGCCTGCCCGATCTCGGCCTGCCGTCGAGCGGCAATGGCCCGGCCTTCGGCCTCCCGCCGCTCGGTCAGCCATCGAATGGCAGCGGTCAGGGCAACTCCGGCAATAACGGCTTCGGACTTCCGCCGCTGAATTTCCCGGGCTCGCAACCCGCACCCGCAACTGGATCCGGCGGATCGGGGTCAAGCCAGAGCGGCGGGTCACAGCCGGCCTTCGGCTTGCCGCCGCTCGAACTTGGCAACCCCGGGGGGTCGCAAAGCGGTGGACAGCCGGCACAACAACAGGCGCCAGCCACACCGTCCGAGGCCCCTGCGACGGACGATGGCGACAGCGTTCCAGGTGCAATCGACCTGTCGCAGCCACCCTCTTTCAACTGAGCGCGTCCCGCGCCGATCCCGTTCGACGCCACGACATCAGACTTGCCGTCGCTCCCGCTTCCCGGCACTCTCGCCGCGACACCGGACCGACGCTTGGTCCGGCATTCGGGAGATCGGCGCGTTCATGAGAGAGTTTGTCGCCAGCGTGCTGTTACTGGCTTCGCTTCTGCCAGCCGCGGCCAATGATTCCACGGCGAATATTGCCGTCGGCGGGCTGACCCTGACCAGGACCGATGCGATCGAGATGCGCCGGGAAGATCTATCGATTTCGCTCGACCAGATCACGGTCGACTATGTCTTCGCCAACATCACCGACAAGCCGGTGACGACCACCGTCGCCTTCCCGCTTCCCGAAATCTACATCGCGCCCTTCGACTCGGTGATCGATCTGCCGAGCAACGAGGCGGACGATCCGTTTCAGTTCGAGACCACGGTCGACGGTTCGCCGGTCGAGATGATGATCGACCGCGCCGCCTTCCACGACGGCAACAACGTCACCGCCCGACTGGAGGCGCTCGAGATTCCCTTGGCGCCCTATTCGGAAGCGACAGCAAAGGCGCTCGACGCCTTGCCGCAGAGCGACAAGGATGCGCTGGTGTCGGAAGGAATCGGTGAAATCGTCAGCTACGATGCCGGCAAGGGCTGGGAGGAGCACCTCCTGCCCAATTGGTCGTTCCGCCTCGCCTATCACTGGGAACAGACCTTTCCGCCGGGCCGGACCGTCAGCGTTCGCCACAGTTACAAACCCTCGGTCTCGAGCTTCGTCGCGACCGAGGTCGGAGCGGATTATCTCAGCCCCGAGGAGGACCGGGCATTTCGCGAGCGCTACTGCATCGAGGACGACATCGTCCGGGCGGTGAAGAAAGCGGCCGCAAACGCTCCGGCGGACGTCTACAGCGTCTTTCAGGATCGGAAGATCGATTACGTGCTGACCACCGGCGCCAATTGGGCAAAGCCGATCGGCCTCTTCCGTCTCGTGATCGACAAGGGATCGCCGAAGAACCTCGTCAGCTTCTGCGGCACCGGCGTGAAGAAGATCGCGCCGACGCGTTTCGAGGTGGTCTATGAGGATTTCGTCCCGAAGGAAGACCTACACATCCTGTTTCTCGTCAGGCAATAGGAGCGACGAAACAGCCTTCGCAGGAGGCGTGTTGCGCGCCTTCGATCGAGATTCGGGGTTCATGGACCGGGCGCATCTGCGCAGTGATGAGGTCGGTCCGCGCCCGCTGCCCCGTCGACGCAAATTCTCGCACTGCGCGCCATCGGACGCCCGGCGACCTGCAGCATCGGACCGAAAAGTGGGCCCGGTTTTCGGGTAATCCGATGCGAAATCAATGAACTAAATCATGAGACCCGATTCCGAAATCGGGTCCCATGCCCTAGAAGCGCGCCGAGGTCGCCGCAACCGCCGCAGCAGTAGCCGCGGCCGGCGAGACCACACCGGTGAAAGCGTCGAAGGCCTGCTTGAAGGGCACGTAAGGCGCGGTCGCGACATAGAGCATGTCGCCCTTGTGGACCTCGAACTCCTGCGCATAGATCAGGCCAGTGGGTTCGCGCAGATTGAAGCGGTAGATAACCGGAATTTCACCCGACAGACGAGTCGCCTCTTTTTCGTAAGGCGGTACGCTCTCGAACGCCTGTCCCTCATATCGTGCGATCATCTCGGCCGCTGGCTCCCGGCGCAGGAGGAAGACCCCGGTCGGATTGGCGAGCTGCGGGTTGAGCCCGCCAACCTGAGCGAGCGCCTCCGACAGTACCATCTGATATCCCTGAAGCGGTAGCTGATCGTTGGATCCAGTAGCGCCAAGCGCAACATAGGTCCGCGGCTGGCGCGTGACGAGAACGACGTCACCGGGCTGCACGAAGACATTTTCGGATGGCTTGTCGACCAGAGCCGAGAACGGCACCTGCACCGTGCGATTGCCGCGCGTCAGCGCGATCGCGGTCTCGTAGATCGGGGCGGTCGGCCCACCGACGCGGGCGATGAGATCGAGAACCTTCAATCCGCTCGTCGGGACCGGAACCGAGGCCCCCGCCACCGCGTCACCGGTCACGGCAACGGCAGTCGACGTTCCCTGGACAACGGACACCACCGCCTGCGGCTCTATCGCCCGCTCACGAAGTGCGGCGACGATCCGCTGCTCGACCGCGCTCGTCGTGGAGCCGGCCACCTGAATGCGCCCGGCATAGGGAATGGTAATGGAACCGTCGCGAGCGACCTGCTGATTGGGAAGTTGGACGAAAGACGATCCCTGGCCATTGGCCCCCATCGAGGAAAACAGTCCGCCGACGCCGGCCTCGAACAGCGTAACCGAAACGACGTCGCCGACACCGATTCCCGTATCCGCAGGCAGGCCGAGGCTGGCAATCGAGCGAAGGCTCGGGCGCGCTTCGGGACGCTGATAGGCCAGCACAGTGCGATCGACGGGAATCAGCAGATAACCGTCGCGAAACTGAACAGCGGTCTCGTCCACGTCGCCCACGAAGGCGCCGGCGGAGGGACCTGCTGATGGCAGGGCCGCACATCCGGCCATCAACCCCGCCATGGCAGCGGCGATCACGGTGCGAGCCGGACCTCTGGCAAGTCGCACACTTCCGGTTGGTGGTGTGGTCTTCGATGGCTTGGGCCCCGCCCCGTCTTCATCCCGGGCTTCCGGCAGAGAAGTCCCCTCAGCCTGCCGTGCCAATCCCGTCGCCACCATTGCGAACTCCAAATGCCAGATGGATCGCCTCGCGCCAAGCTTGAAGCTACCCATTCCCCCGTTCTTCCGATCCGAGTATGGACCGGCACCCCGTCGTCGTTCCGCGCAAAGCCGGTTGCCGGTTCTCACCAGACGACGCGGCACGCGGATCGCCGCACGGAATTGTTCTTGGCATAGCGCTACACAACAGGGGTAAACACAGGCCAGACTTTGCTTTCATGCGACGCTGTTTCCTCGGAGCTTGTTGGGTTTTTGCCACAGCGTCCCTTGGCGAGGAGCGAACGATCACAAAAACGGCGCAAGACCTCCCTAAATGCTGCAACCGCGAAGGCGCCCCCGAGGGGACTTGCCCAAGCCAGACACGAACCGCTAACTCAGGTTCAGGACTCTGCGGTGCTGCCGTGCCCCCCTTTGGCGTGTCCCGTATCGGAACGAGAGCAAGGTTGCGAACAAGCCCATGACCGCGAGCACGGAGCGTTTTGAAGGTCCATCAAGAACACGATCCTCTTTGTCCGCCTTGTCATGGATGCAGGCGTTCTTCTCCCGCTTTGCCGTGCAGGTACGTGTCGTTCGCGCTCTGATGATCCGTGACATCATGGCCCAATATGGCCGTCAGAACCTTGGCTTCCTCTGGCTCATCGGCGAGCCCATGGCGCTGATTGTCGGCGTGATCATCTTGTGGTCTTTGATGAAGGGTTCCACGACACATGGCGTCTCCGTCGTCGCCTTCACTCTTACAGGGTATTCGATGCTGACGCTTTGGCGTCACCTACTCACGCGGGGAGGCAATGGGCTTAGCCGGCACGCCACGCTCCTGTTCCATCAGAACATTCGCCTGCTCGATATTCTCATTGCGCAGATCTTGATGGAGATGATCAGTATCTTCCTGTCATTTCTTGTCTGCTACCTGCTTCTCTTCCTGTTCGGCTATGTCGAACCGGCAAACGACAATCTCCTGCTGGTCTCGGGCTGGTTGCTGATGTCTCTGTTCGGTGCTGGCATGACTTTGCTGCTTTCCGGCCTGACCGAGATGTCGAAGCCGCTGAAACGCTTGCTGCAACCGATACTTTATTTCACGCTTCCCTTGACGGGCGCCTTCGCCATGTGCGCCTGGCTACCCGAGAGAGCGCGAGACGTCATTCTCGTGTTCCCCATGGTGCATGCCATGGAGTTGTTTCGAGCAGGCTTCATGGGTGAGAGATTTACTTTCTATTATAATATATGGTACCTTTTCGCTTGGGGCATCGGCACTTTTTTCTTGGGACTGCTTGTCATGAAACGCGCTGAGCGCCATTTGCATATCGGATAGGCTCAACCATGTCCCGCCCTATCAAATCCCTAGTGGACTCCTCCAAGCGGAGAGAGCTCAGAGACGATGTGTCCCGATCCCTGTCGAAAAAGCCGGAGGCCAGAGAGGCCAAGGGCGAGAGAGCAGGAGACGTGAAACGAGCAAGCTCGGCAACGCGGGACTCGTCGCAGAAACGGAGCGGCACGCTGCCGCGAAAGCGCGCCCGTCCCAAGGCGCTGACGGCGGTCGCCAATGCGTTTAGTGCGATCGAAACGCTCGAGTTCCGGCTTTTCCGGCGCGGTGCACCTTCCGAACTCGCCCCCACTCGCAAGCCAGCCCCATCGCCTGCCACTTCTCGCCTAGATACTCTTCCCAAGCGGAAGACGGCCTATGAGATCGGCCTTCCCGGGGATGGGGCGGTTCCTGAGGTGCGCAGGCTCGACGCTCCCGACGCATCCGCCGATGTCAGTGCCAGCCGCAGGCCGCCATGGCTCTTTCTGCTGCTCGTGGTCCTGCCGATCCTCGCGGCAGCGGTCTATCTCTTCATTTTCGCTGCCGATCGCTACACGTCCGAGGCCTCCTATGTGGTCCGCAAGGGCGGCGACGCGATCCTCTCCTCGGCATTTGCCGTTCCGGGGATGAGCCGCAGTGACGAATCGAGTGAGGTGATCAAGGTCTATTTCCAATCCCGCGATGCGGCGGAGCACCTTGCGCAGGATGTCGATCTCGAGGCGATGCTCTCTCGGGCTCCATCCGATTTTCTGACGGTTTATCCCGGGATATTCTATGATGAATCGAGAGAAGGTCTCTTCGCGGCCATGCAGGACACGGTGTCGATTGACATCAACGACTCGACCGGAATTTCCACTCTCTCGGTCACGGCCTACACGCCCGAGGACGCTCGAGCCATCGCCACCTCTCTGCTCGATGAGGCCGAGCAGCTCGTCAATCGTATGAATGATCGCGCGACAAGCGACACCATCCAGTTTGCCCAGTCCGTTGTGGCGGAGGATGAGGCGCGAGTTCGTGACATACAGACGCGAATGACCGACTTTCGCAACGATGAGAGCATCCTCGATCCCAACGCGCAATCCACATCGCAGATCGAGCTGATGACCAACCTCTCTCAGCAGTTGACCGAAGTGGATACCGAGATTGCCCAACTGAAGGCAAGCGCACCCAAAAACCCCCGTCTAAACAGCCTCAATGAGCAGCGCGACGCTCTCGCAAGACAGGTGGAGAAAGTGAGGAACGAACTCGCTGGGTCGACGGACTCGCTTGCACCGAAGCTCTCTGCCTACGAGAACCTGTCATTGGAGCGTGAACTGGCAATCCAAGCGCTCACGACGAGTTATCGTTCGCTCGAAACCGCGCGACAGGAGGCTTTTGCGGAACGGCTCTATCTACAAACGATCTCGTCTCCCAATCTGCCCGATCGCGCGTCCCATCCACGGGTCGGGCTCGTCCTCCTGATCACAGCGGCCTTTGCCGTGGCTGCGCATCAGATCGCCAAAAAGCTTCTTGCAAACACCATGGAACACATGCCGTGAAAGGGGCGCTAGAAAAGGGAAGCGGCAAATCCGATGCTGCACTCGCGCCAATCAAGAATCTTGACGACAGTCAGAAGGCCCACAGACCGAAGACGCGTTTTCTGGAAGACGAGAAAACCGTATCACCCGAGCCGCCCGCACCTCTTGGCCCAGCGCCGTCCGACCGCGACGTCACACTCACTCATCTGGTCAAGGTCTATGATGGCGAAACCGGCCCGGTCAAAGTCCTGGACGGAATCAGCTTCTCGATCGGCGTGGGGGAGAAGATTGCGGTTCTCGGCAAAAACGGAGCCGGGAAGTCGACTCTCGTCAAACTTGTCGGAGGGGTCGAGAAGCCGACCGCCGGACACATCCGTCGCGGGATGAAGATGTCCTGGCCCCTGTCCTTCGGCGGCGGCGGCTTGCAGCCGCAGATGAGCGGCCTCGACAATATCCGCTTCATCGCCCGGCTCTATGGTCGGTCCATTCCGGACATGATCGACTTCGTCAGCGATTTCTCGGAGATCGACCGGCATCTTCGCTATCCCGTCAACACCTATTCCTCCGGCATGCGGATGCGTCTTGCCTTCTCCCTGACCCTGGCCGTCGATTTCGAGTGCTATCTCATCGACGAAGTGCTGGGCGTCGGTGATCAGCGCTTCCAGAAGAAATGCCGGGATGCGCTGTTCGGAGAGCGCGGTCACTGCGCCATGATCCTGGTCAGCCATCACCGACAGACCGTCCTGGAGTACTGCTCCAAGGCGCTGGTGCTGAAACGCGGGCGCGGGCGTCTCTTCGACGACGTCGAGTTTGCGCTCAATCTCTATTCGACCCTGTGATCGGAGAGCGGGCGGTCGTCTGATCGCTTGCTGGAGTGCCAGGACATCATGACCATCTTTCTCGATCTCACCCGGATTTCCTCGCGCCTGCTGCGGGGGGCGCCGACGGGCATCGACCGTGTGGAATACGCTTATGCCCAGGAGATCGTGACGAAGGAGCGCTACGGTCCGGCCGTTCCCGTAATCACGCTCCCGCTTGCCAATGGCGCCATACCGCCGGAGACGATGCAGACCCATCTCGCCCGAATCGAGGCAGGCTGGATGCGCGACCGGGAATCCGGAGCCGACGATCCGTTCTATCGGGAACTGAAGACTGCGATCGAGGCTCCCGCCGATCCCCGGCAGATCGGAGCGCGGCGTCTCAAGCGCCAGAGCCGTCGTCAGGCGGCGGCGAAGACGCTGCAATTTCCGTTCCGGCAGATCACTACCGCGCCGACCCTCCTGCGACGTCGCCTCGCCCAGACACGAAACGAGGCGCGATGCTATTTTCACAGTTCACACACTCAACTCGACCGGCCCGACCGCTTCGCCTGGCTCGACTCCCATCAGATGGAATCGGTCTTTCTGATTCATGATGCGATTCCCGTCGACTATCCGGAATTCTGCTCGCCGGGCTCGGCCGCACGCCACCATGCCCGTCTGCAGACCGTGTCGAGGAAAGCGGCGATGATGATCCTCAACTCCGCCGCCACCCAGACGGCCGTTTCGGACTACATGCGGGAACAGGGCTGGCATGTCCCCCCATCGAGAGTGGTGCCGCTCGGCGTCGACCAGTGGTTCGCCGACCGGGAATCGCCGCGACCGCCCCTTCCCCAGGCTCCGTATTTCGTCAGCGTCGGCACGATCGAACCACGCAAGAACCTGATCTTCCTGTTCAATGTCTGGCGCCAGGTGGTGAAACGTCTGGGTGCTAACGCCCCGAAGCTGGTGCTCGTCGGCCGGCGGGGATGGGAGAACGAGAACATGCTGGACGTCCTGGAACGCTCCCGCGAAATCGGGCCGCACCTCATCGAGGTCGCGGATCTGTCCGATCTCGGGCTTGCCGCGCTGCTGAAAGGCGCACGGGCGCTCCTCGCCCCCTCCCTGGTCGAAGGTTTCAGCCTGCCCGTTGCCGAAGCATTGTCCATGTCGACGCCCGTCATCGCCTCCGATATCGCCGTGCATCGGGAAATTGCCGACGGGCGCGCCCTGCTCCTGGGCGAAATCGACGGGCTGGCCTGGACCGACGCGGTCGTGGACATGACTGCATCGGCGAGCCCGTTGCGCGAGGAGTGGCGGAACCGGGCCCATGGGTACCGGGCTCTGAGCTGGGAGCGCCATGTGGAGATGGGCATGGACGCGATCAATGCCGTAAAGCAGGGGCGGACCTTGTCGTAGAATGACATGACGAGAGCCACTTGTCCGTTCGATGGCTCTTTGCCTCGCCGTTGACAGCGCCGGGACGAACCTCGTAGCGGGTCCCAATCACGCTCGACCCACCCCATCAGCACTTCACATGCAGGACCACAGATGACGGCACCGGTTTTGATCGAGGGTCGCAATCTCGCGATCAAGCAGGGGACCGGCATCGCGTCCTACGCCCGCAACCTCACGCAGGTGCTGAGAGGGCAAGGGCATGAACTGGATGTCCTTTTCGACACCGAATTCCCGTTGACGCCCAATCAGCCGGAATGGAACGAGATCAAGCTCTACGATCCTTCGGCCGGAAACCGCTCGATCTTCGCCCGTTTCCGGCGGTTTCGTCGGGCAGGCCAGTACATGGCCGCTGCACCTTTCGGCGTCACCGCCAGCGAAATCGCTTGCACCCACGGCGAAAGCGACAGCCTCTTTCCTGACCTGCAGGGCTTTGCCCGTCAGCAGGCCGTCGAGATGCTGTTTCTCAGGGCCGATTGGCATGTCCAGAGATACGGACGCCGGCTTGCGGTCAAGCCGCTCCGCCAGCCGAAACTCATGCACGCCACCCATCCGGCTGCGATCGAGGTGAAGGGCTGCCCTAATATCTACACGGTGCACGACCTCGTTCCCCTGCGCCTTCCCCATACCACGCTCGACAACAAGCGCGCCTTTCTGAGACCCTGACCACGCTGGCCAAGACCGCGGACAGGATCGTGACGGTCTCGGAATCGTCCCGGCGCGACATCATCAAGTATCTGGGGGTGGACGAGGACCGGGTCGTCAACACCTACCAGGCCGTCGCCCTGCCCGAACGCCACCGCGCCCGGCCCGCAGAAGAGAAATTGCGCGAGATCGCGGCATTTCGCCTGCGGCCCCAGCGCTACTTCATCTTCGTCGGCGCCGTCGAACCCAAGAAGAACATCGAGCGGCTGATCGACGCCTACCTGTCGACCGGCTCGCGCTATCCCCTCGTGATCGTCGGCAAGCTCGGCTGGGACTATGAGAGGGTCGTCGAGAAGATCGAGAGCGCCGCGCCGTTGTTTTCACGCCGGAAGGCCCCGCCGCGGCAGCGGATCATTCACCTCCCCTATCTGCCATTCTTCCAGATGCTGTCGCTGGTCGAGAATGCCCGCGCCATGCTCTTTCCTTCGCTTTACGAAGGCTTCGGCCTTCCGGTCCTCGAGGCAATGCTTCTGGGCACGCCGGTCGTTGCGGCCAATACCAGCTCGCTTCCCGAGGTGGTGGGCGAAGCGGGGCTCCTGGCCGACCCTTACGACAGCATGGCCATCGGCCAGGCCATCCGCATGATCGACCACGACGATGATCTCCGGGCCGAACTGTCTCGCCGCGGTCCGGAACAGGCCGCTCAGTTTTCGCCGGAGCGCTATTCGGAGCGGGTCAAGGCGCTCTATGACGAACTGCTATAGGCGCTACATGCCTGAAATTCTCTTCCATTCCGGTCCCATTCTCGCCGAATTGCGGAAGCAAGTGGACGCCCGAATGCACATCCTGCAACAAGCCAGCGGCGAATGATGATGTCCTGCTTGGTGACCGGTCGTGACCTGCTGCCGGGACCGCCGTTCTTGCGGGGACGCCAGACCGCGGCCTCTCGCACGGGCCTTGAGGACCTCCAAGACTGCAACGGCTTGACCTCTCGAGCGAATAATAGCACTGAAGATGGACACCGGGACGCGATGCTGCGCCAATGCGGCCATAGCGGAGAGACCCTAGTGAAAAGACATGCCGGCTCGTCCGGGACAGAGCGCTCAAGGCAATGGTTCCGGTGTCGCGAGGTTGATGCGTGTCGCTTCTGAACCCCACCACTAGGAAGGCGCTTGACGTCCCCCGTGCAGGCACGCAGGGCAGTGCCCCCGCCAAGCCCGCGCGTCTGTCGTCGTCGTTTTCGTTGGGATGGT
Source organism: Jiella marina (assembly GCF_024359545.1). Classification (GTDB taxonomy): domain Bacteria; phylum Pseudomonadota; class Alphaproteobacteria; order Rhizobiales; family Rhizobiaceae; genus Jiella. The sequence goes on along the minus strand of NZ_JAKQZG010000017.1, from coordinate 8,829 downwards.
TGCTGTTTATCGCCGTGGTCCTCGTCCCCACGGTCTGCGCATTCGTCTACTATGGAGCGATCGCGAGCGACCGCTACGTCTCGGAGAGTCGCTTCCTAGTAAGAAGCGCTTCGACCCAGGACGTGAGCGGCCTCTCCTCGTTTCTCCAAACCTTCGGCATCAGCCGCGCCGATGACGACAGCTACGCCGTCCAGAGCTACATCGAGTCTCGCGACGCCCTGCGCGATCTGATGAAGACGCTTCCCATGGAGACCTATCTCAACCGCGAATGGGTCGATCCGATTTCCGTTTGCTACAAACCCTGGAGCGAACGGACCTTCGAGACATTGTACGAGTGCTATCTTTCTTACGTCAGCATCGTACGCGAACAAGACACCGGGATCAGTTGGCTGCGCGTCGATCTGTTCACGCCAGAAGACTCCCAGAACGTCGCCCAGGAGCTCTTGCGTCTAAGCGAGCAACTGGCCAACAGAATGAACCAGCGGGCCGAAGAGGATGCGCTCTCCAACGCGAACAATCTGATGGCGCAGGCGGAAGAGCGCGTGCTCGAAGCGCAGAGCAATCTGACGCAATTCCGCAATCAACAGATGTTCCTCGATATCGAAGGGGAGGCTTCGCCGACGGCTTCGGTGATCGGCGAATTGACCGGAGAACTCGCACGAACACGGGCTGCGATTGATCAACAGACCCGCGTCTCCCCCTCGAATCCGACGATTGCATCCCTGAAGACCAAGGCGAGCGTTCTCGAAGATCAACTGAGCGAAGAGCAGCAAAAGCTGACAGGCACAGACGATGCCTTGTCGAACCAGATCTCCACGTTCGAGGAACTCACTCTGCGAAAGGTGCTCGCCGATCAAGCTCTAACTCTGGCCTCCAAGGCCATCGATCAGGCGCGCCTCGAAGCCCGACGGCAGAGCATTTATATCGAGACGGTGGTCAGGCCGAACCTGCCCGACGATTCGACGGAACCGCGGCGATTCCGAACCATCATCACCGTGCTACTGGTCTCCATGATGCTGTTCGCGGTCACCTGGATGATATTGATCGGCGGGCGCGAGCACCTCAATAGCTCGCAGTCGTAGGGCAAGAGTGCAGCGCGGCCGCCAGCAGTTCGGGCTACGCCCTGAGAGGTGCATGGGCGTCGTCATCGAGATGATCTGCCGCAGGATCGCTTGCTCCCAAGCAACCGGACCGAGGAAGCCCCCACAACCAAAGCCATAACGGGCCTGCGGGCGTGGTTCGTGCAGCGCGGCAAGGGCCGATCTCCTGCAGAAGAAGATCGGTCTTGCCGCTATACGACTTGCTTGAACGGGAGCGTCACGCTCTCATCGAGAGCAATGCCCGGCCTCTCGCCCGGTCACATCTCGTCTTCGGTCGGGACCAGGATCTCGCGCTTGCCGGCGTGATTGGCGGGCCCGACGATCCCCTCCTGCTCCATCTTCTCGATGATCGAGGCGGCGCGGTTGTAGCCGATGCCGAGACGGCGCTGGATGTAGGAGGTCGAAGCCTTGCCGTCGCGCAGCACCACGGCCACGGCCTGATCATAGGGATCGGCCGAGTCGTCGCCGGCTCCGCCGGAACCTCCGCCCGAGCCACCGCCGCCACCGGCCGATCCGCCACCATCCTCGTCTTCGTCTTCCAGGATGGCGTCGAGATAATCCGGCACCCCTTGCGACTTCAGATGATTGACGATCGCCTCCACCTCGGCATCGTCGACGAAGGGACCATGGACGCGCTGGATGCGGCCGCCGCCGGCCATGAACAGCATATCACCCATCCCAAGGAGCTGCTCGGCGCCCTGCTCGCCGAGGATCGTGCGCGAGTCGATCTTCGAGGTCACCTGGAAGGAAATACGCGTCGGGAAGTTCGCCTTGATCGTGCCGGTGATCACGTCGACCGAGGGGCGCTGGGTTGCCATGATCACGTGGATGCCGGCGGCACGCGCCATCTGGGCGAGGCGCTGGACGGCGCCTTCGATATCCTTGCCGGCGACCATCATCAGGTCGGCCATCTCGTCGATGATGACGACGATGTAAGGCAAGGGCTCGAGGTCGAATTCCTCGGTCTCGAAGATCGGCTCGCCGGTCTCGCGGTCGAAGCCGGTCTGGACCGTGCGGGAGATAGTCTCGCCCTTGTCGAGCGCGCTCTTCACCCGGCTGTTGAAGCCGTCGATATTCCGCACGCCGACCTTCGACATCTTGCGATAGCGGTCCTCCATCTCGCGGACCGTCCATTTCAGCGCGACCACCGCCTTCTTCGGGTCGGTCACGACCGGCGAAAGGAGATGCGGGATCCCGTCATAGATCGACAGTTCGAGCATCTTCGGATCGATCATGATCAGGCGGCACTCGGCCGGCGTGAACCTGTAGAGGAGCGACAGGATCATCGTGTTGATGGAGACCGACTTACCCGAGCCGGTCGTACCGGCGACGAGAAGATGCGGCATCTTGGCGAGATCGGCGATCACCGCCTCGCCGCCAATCGTCTTGCCGAGGACGAGCGGCAGCTTGCCCTTGTTCTGGCTGAAAGAGTCGGACGCGATCATCTCGCGATAATAGACGGTCTCACGCCGCTGGTTCGGCAGTTCGATGCCAATCGCGTTCTTGCCCGGGATGACGGCGACACGCGCGGCGATTGCCGACATCGAGCGGGCAATATCGTCGGCCAGGCCGATCACGCGGCTCGACTTGATGCCGGGGGCCGGTTCGAGCTCGTAGAGCGTGACGACCGGGCCGGGACGAACCTCGATGATCTCACCCTTGACGCCGAAATCCTCCAGCACCCCTTCGAGCAGCCGTGCGTTTTCCTGCAGCGCCTCCGGCGACATGGTCGCGTCGCGGCCCTTCGCCTTGGGCGGCGAGAGGAATTCGATCGAGGGCAGTTCGAACAGCTTCGGATCCGGCAGCGTCGTCGCCTGGGGCTTCAGGGCGACCGCGCGGCCCGAACCGGTGCGAAGCCGCTGCTGATCGGCCGTCACGGTCTGTTGCGGCACGACGCGGGTTCCGCCGTCTGACTGGGGGGCGCGAGCGCTTCCGCCCTGCGCGGAAGCCGGGCGCGGCCTGTCGTCGACCCGTGGCGGCCGCGGCTCGGCGCGTCCGTCCTCGGGCGAGCGCTGGCCCCTCTTGCCTGGAAAAGCGACGATATTGCCCGAGAGAAGACCGCGCCAGCCGCCTCCGGCAGTATCCTGTTCATCGTCCTTCGCAGTGACGCGGTCGTCCGGATCGAGCGAGACCCTATCCGGCGCCCCAGGTCCGAGCGCCTCCTCGACCGAGGCCCAGGGGTCGGTTTCGCCGAACTCGTTCCCGTCGTGCCGGTCTTGATCGTCATAACCCCGGTCATAGGGCTCGGCGTCGTCATCCTCCTGCCACTCGGCCGTGTCGAAATCCGAGGCGCGCGCCTCACCCGGCATGGCCACCCGGATCGAACGATCGACCGGGCGCGGCGATGGCGCGGCTCGATGGACAGGAGCCATGTCCTCTTCGTGCCAGTCGTCGAAGCGATCGCCGAATTCCGCCGGCTCGCGGCGGGCGTTAAAATCGTCTCTGCGTCGGGCATAGGCTGCCTTCGCGGAATAGATCGCGTGGGCGCAGGCACCGATCACGAGAGACAGCTTGCCTTCCCCAGCCTCTTCGTCTTCCTCGTCACGGCCGAGGCCGGCAATGCGGCGATTGCGCGTTTCCCAGTCACGGCCGATCAGCCCGGCTCCCATCAGGTCCAGCCAGATCGCGGGAACCGCGAAGAGCAAAGCCAGGGGAATCGCCCAGAAGCCCGACGGATAACCGCCGAAGAGGCTTGCCGGGACGCGCAGGACGAGATCACCCGCGACGCCACCGATTCCGATCGGCAGCGGCCAACTCTCGGGTGCCTGGAAACAGCCGATGGCCGCGCAGGTGAGAACGATCCCGCCGACGGCATACCACCCGCGCCGGGAGATCCGCCCGATCGGGCGGCCAGCGAGAAGCAACGTGCCCCAGATCGCCGGCCAGGCAATGACCAAGACGGCGCCGAGACCGAAGACCTGCATCATCAGATCGGCCACGATGGCGCCCGCCGGGCCCGCCGCATTTTCCACCATGTTCTGATTGGACTGGCTGAGGGACGGGTCGGTGACCGTCCAGGTGACGCAGGCTAGGCTGAGAAAGCCGGCGAGGAGCCATAGGAGAACCCCGGCCGTCGCCTCGAAGCCGCGCCGGAAGATGGATGTCTGCTGGTGGTGGTCGACTGCCGTGATCGCCATGGACTGACCCGTATCGCTTCGTATCAGCGCCGCATCGATTCGACGCGCGCATTCGGGTCGCGATCCTAGGTTCAACGGGGTTAAGGCTGGCTTAAGATTAAGAGGCCGTTAGGGAAAACGCCTGAGCTCCGAGGTCAAGCTGCAGCCTCGGCCGACGGACCGGCATCCTCGAACGAACCCTCGTGCCGACGGGGCAAGGCCACGGCCTGAAAATTCTCTGCCGGTCGCAAAGTGACGCGATGGAGCGGCCTCGGCTGCTCATCGGCCGCTCGGCTGAAACGGACGTGTTGGAGGAGCGTCGCGAGTCCGGCCGTCATCTCGACCAGAGCCAGTTGGGCACCCAGGCAGATCTTCGGCCCGGCGCCGAACGGCATGTAGACGGTGCGCTGGATGCCAGCATCCTTGCCATTCGTGAATCGATCGAGATCGAAGACGTCCGGCCGATCCCAGAAGGCGGGATGCCGATGGATCAGATAGATCGGGATCAGCACCGCGGTATCGGGTTCGAAGCGCATGCCGCCAAACGTCTCGGCCTTCACCATCCGACGCGAGAGACCCGGTGCAGGGGGAAACAGCCGCATCGTCTCCTCGATGAAGGCGCGCACCGTGCCCAGCTTCTCGATATCGGCATGTTCGATGGGACGATCGCCAACCGCGGCATCGATCTCCGCGATCAGGCACTCCTGCACCTCGGGCATTTCCACCAGGCAGTAGATCGCCCAGGCAAGCGCATTGGCGGATGTCTCGTGGCCGGCCGACATCAGCGTGAGGAGCATGTCGACCGTGTCTTCGTCCGTCAGCCGCCGTCCGCTCTTCGGATCGGACGCCGCGAGCAGGCGATTGCAGAGATCGTCGACGCCTCCGTCATCGGCCCGGCGGCGCGCCACGAACTCGGCCAGCACGGCCTGGACGGCATCCCTGGCGTTCTCAAGCTTGCGACGTCCCGGAAAGGGCAGCTTTTCGGAAATACCGAACAGGGAATAGGCCACCATCCAGGACGTCGGAGCGAGATAGTCGTCAACATGCCGTTTGATGAGCTCGGGATCGATCTCGCGGCGGCCGGCAAACAGCAGCCTGTCGATGACCGAAAGCGTGGCGGATTTCATCCCGTCGGACGCGTCGACGCGCCCGCCGGCCGCCTGCCATTCCAGCGCCAGTTCGCGGAACGGCGCGACGATCTGAGGCATGAAGCGGCGCATGGCCGCCGGTGAGAAGACGGGCGCTGCCAGCCGGCGTTTCCAGCGCCAGTCCGCCCCTTCGGCGAGGAGCAGCCCGTCGCGGAAAATCGGACGAAGGATGCGATTGTCGATCGGGCCCTTGGGGAAATCTTCCGGCCGTTCGACGAAGATCGTCTCCAAAGCCTCCGGGTCCGCGACATAGACGAGTCGGCCCTTTGCGAAGGGCGGTGCAAAGACGGGCGTTTTCAGGAGTTCGGCCGGGGCAGCGGAAGCCGGATTGCGCAGGAGCCTGTTGATAAAGGTAAGGCGCTTGCTGCCTTCGGGCATGACGTCCAGTTTCACGGGCTCGAATGCCGCCATCGCTCGCCCTCGTCACCGCTTCGCAAGTCTCCAATGAAGAGATGCGTCGCACGAAGCGGCGTCGATTGCCAGCCCGGTCCCGGATCGCTCAGCCGTGCAGCTTCAGCTGCGCACCCTTGGCCGGGGAGATCATGTCGGCAAAGATCGCCAGCCCACCCCTCACCGGCCCGAGCAGCGTCCATTGGTGTCGCCGCTGCAGGCTCTTGTAGGCGGCGTTGGCGAACTGGCCCTTGACCAGGATGTCGCTCTTGCGGCCGAGGCCGATCATGCCGACCGAGCCCGCCCGCGCCAGCGAGAGGAGCCGCCCCTTGTCGTCGTAGACGAAGGGCTCCGGCTCGTCGCCCCGGATGATCTTCGGCAGTGCGTCGGCCAGATAGTCCGCCTGCTGACTCGCGCACTGGGCGGTCGGTGGCAACGGCATGTCCTCGCCTTCGGGTGTGAAGCTCGCAGCGTCCCCGAAGACGAAGATGTTCGGGTCGAGACTGCTGCGCAGATGCTGGTCGACGACGATCCGCCCCTTCTTGTCCAGTTCGAAATCGGCGATCTCCTTGAGGCACGGATTGCCGACCAGGCCGGCCGCCCAGACAGAAATATCGGCCGGATACTCAGTGCCGTCGGCCGACTTCACGCTGTCCGCGGTAATTTCCGAAATCTTGGCGTCGGTGACGGTCTCGATGTCGAGGGCGTGGAGACGGGCCTTCACGTCGGCGCGGAGCGTCTCGTCGGCACCCGGCATGAGCTGCGGGGCAGCCTCGGCAAGAGTGATCTTGAGGAGGCCCTTTTTTCCGCCGTTCTGCGGCTGGAAGAAAGCCTGCTCGACCTGCCTGAGATGCGCCGCAAGCTCGGTTCCGGTGGCGCCGGAGCCGACGATCACGATCCGCGTGGGGCGACCCTTTTCCCGCGCCGCGATCATCGCGGCCACGAAGCGGGAGCGAAACCGGTCGGCATCCTGACGTTCGTCCAACCGCACGGCATGCTCCGCCACGCCCTTCGTGCCGAAATCCGGCGTCACGCCACCAAGGGCAACGACCAGCGTATCATAGGCGATCCTGCGCGGGCCGGGACGAAACCCGTCCGGCGCATCGGGCCCGTCCAGTTCGACGGTTTTCGCCGCCGGGTCGATCCGGCGCACCTCGCCCTGCTCGAAGCGAAAGCCGCGCATGCGGCCGAGCATGTAATAGCTGAGTTCCGAAAGGGTCGAATCGATCGTGCCGGCTGCAAACTCATGCAGGCGCGGCTTCCAGAGATGGGCCGCCTGACGATCCACCAACGTCACGTCGCACGCACCATCGCTCCCCAGCTGCGAGGCGAGTTCGGATCCGCCGGCGCCGCCGCCCAGAATGACGACGCGAGGTTTGCCCGCCATCGTCACCCGGCTCCCGGTACGCCGCCTGCAAAGTAGCCGGGAAACAGGCCCATCAGGCCGATGACGATGAGATAGATCGCCACGACGATATTCAAAAGCCGCGGGACGATAAGGATCAGGATGCCGGCTATGAGCGCCACAACCGGCTGAACAGCGACGATTTCCATAAGGTTGTCCTCCGATCAGGCAGGATAGTTAGGGCTTCGCCGCACCATCGAAAGGTCGGCGGTTGCCGAACGCGACGGTCAGCCCTCCACTCCTGCCTTTCCACGATCCGGGTCAGGCCATGTACCAGCCATGGCTCGGCACGATCGACTGGCCGGTAAGGGCGTTCGAACCGAAGCTCGCCAGGAACACGGCGACTTCGGCCACGTCCTCCATCGTGGTGAACTCCTGGTCCACCGTCTCGCCCAGCATGATCTTGTTGACGACGTCCTCCTCGGAGATGCCGAGGTTCTCTGCCTGTTCCGGGATCTGCTTCTCGACAAGCGGCGTCTTCACGAAGCCGGGGCAGATCGTGTTCGACCGCACCCCGTGCTTGGCGCCTTCCTTGGCCATGGTGCGCGCAAGGCCGAGAATGCCGTGCTTGGCCGCGACATAGGCGGTCTTCAGTGCCGACGCCTCGTGACTGTGCACCGAGCCCATATAGATGAGCGAGCCCGATTTGCGCGGATACATGTGCTTCACGCAGGCCTTGGTCAGGAGAAACGATCCGTCCAGATGGATCGTCACCAGCTTGCGAAACTCCTCATAGGGGAAGTCCTCGATCGGATGGACGATCTGGATGCCGGCGTTCGAGACCATCGTGTCGATCCGGCCATAGCGCTCGGCCACCTCATCGACGCCGCGATTGACCGCCTCTTCGCTGGTGACGTCCATCTCGACGGCCATGGCGTCGCCGCCTTCGCCGCGAATGTCCGCGGCGGCCTTCTCGGCGCCGTCCATGTTGATGTCGCAGATCGCGACCTTGGCGCCATCGCGCGCGAAGGTGTGGGCGATCACCTTGCCGATCCCCGAGCTCGCTCCGGTGATGACGGCGACGTTCTGATCAAGTTTCATCGTCCGCTACTCCTGTATTTCGCATGTGCAGCAAGATGGACGACGCACTGCAGACAGCAAGGCAGGCAAACGAAGATGACCGAAGTTTAACGCGGCTCGCCAAGAGACCGCAGATCCGGACGCCAGCCTACCCTCGCACCCCGTAAACCGGCCTTTCAAAAAGCAAAGGCCGGCGGATCTCTCCGCCGGCCCCAACCGAGACGGGACTGCCGCCTCAGAACTCTTCCCAGTTTTCCTCGGCCGGCGCGGCCACCTTTTGCGCGGCGCCTCCGGAGCCGGTCGCGCGCATCTGCGGCACGGGCTTGGAGGACGACCGCGAGACCGCACCGGAGGGGTTGGCGGGCTTGGGCGCCGGTCGCGCTGCGTGGGCCGCAGTGCCGCCGGCCTTCGCCGTCTTGAACCGCGCCACCACCTGGGCCAGTTCGTCGGTCTCGCTCTGCAGCGTCTGCGCGGCCGCCGTCGATTCCTCCACCATCGCCGCGTTCTGCTGCGTCACCTTGTCCATCTGGTCGGCCGCTCCCGACACCTCGCGAAGGCTCGTCGCCTGTTCGCGCGCGCTGTCGGCGATCTTCGCCACCACATCCGCCATGCCAGAGACCTCCGCCACGATCTCGTCCAGCGACCGGCCG
>NZ_JAKQZG010000016.1 GCF_024359545.1 Jiella marina | reverse complement strand
ATGGCTTATGCGCTTATTCGTTCGTCGGATCCAGGGATTGGTTCCGCCGCCCGGTCCTTAAAGGAGGATTTGTGCATCTTACGATCCACTGGATACGCCCTCTTGGACGCAAACTTACGCGAGCGCCCGGCCCCTGCGCACGTGGCACACCTGACGCGACCGTGAACCCGGGCAGGCGTTTCGCCGCAGGCCTCGACGCAACGAAGACGCTTTGAAGCCAGTTGCCCTCCGAGACGAAAACGACACGGAGGACGATCAGAATGCCGTTCGAAAAGCCGATTCCTCGCCGCACGGTTCTGAAGGGTGCTGCAGCGTCGGGCGTCCTCGCCCTTGCCGGCCCGTCCTTCGCGCAGCAGGCGGTCGCCGGATCGCCGCTCAGGAAGGCGATCCCCTCGTCCGGCGTTGAACTGCCGGTAGTCGGCATGGGCACCTGGATCACCTTCAATGTCGGCAACAACCCGGAAGCGCTCGCCCAGCGCACTGCGGTGATGGAAGCGTTTTTCGAAGCCGGGGGCGCGATGATCGATTCCTCGCCCATGTACGGCTCGTCCCAGGCGACCGTCGGTCACGGGCTCGAACAGCTCGGCATTCCCGATCAGCTCTTTCCCACCGACAAGGTCTGGACTACCGACGTTTCCGAAGGCCCCGACCAGATCGCCGAGACCCGGAGGCTGTGGGGCGTCGATCGTTTCGGCGTGATGCAGGTGCACAATCTCCTCGGCTGGGAAGGTCATCTCGACACGCTCCAAGCGATGAAAGAGGAAGGCCTCGTCCGCTACGTCGGCATTACCACCTCCCATGGCCGCCGGCACGATGAGATAGAGCGGATCATGGAATCGAGGCCGATCGACTTCGTCCAGCTCACCTACAACATCGCCGACCGCGAGCCGGAAAACCGGCTCCTGCCGCTCGCTCAAGAACGCGGCATCGCCGTCATCGCCAACCGCCCGTTCCGGCGCGGCGCGCTGATCTCGGCCGTCGAGGGGGCCGAGCTACCCGGTTTCGCCGCCGAGATCGAAGCAGAAACCTGGCCGAAATTTCTGTTGAAGTTCATCGTCTCGCATCCGGCGCTCACCGTCGCCATTCCGGCGACGCGGCAGGTTGATCACGTCCGCGAAAACATGGCGGCCGCACGCGGTCCCATGCCGGACGCCGCCATGCGTCAGGAGATGGCGCGCTATTTCGACGAGCTGTAACGACGCACGATGCTTACCGATCTTTCGAGCTATTCGCTTGCCGACTTCCTGCTTTTCGACCTGACGATCTATCGCGGGCTGTTCGGCCTTCTGAACGACAATCACCGGCCGATCGCGCTGGTGCTCACACTGGCCGCATGTGGCACGCTGTGGCTGCTGCATTCACGGCGTCCCGAGGGGGCTCGCGCAAGCGCCATTCTTCTGGCGCTCGCCTTCGCCACCTCCGGCTGGACCTTCTTCTTCGGGGTCTACCAGACGATCAACTGGACGGCCGTCTATCCCGGCTGGGCGTTCGCGGCTCAGGCGGTGCTTTGTGCCCTCGCCGCCTTCCTCATCGCGCCGGCAGGCGCGGTTCAGATGGGACAAACGGCTGCCGGAGCGGCGATCGCCGCCTTCGTCGTCTTGTATGGCCTGTTCGGCCATCCGCTTGCCGGCTACGTCCTCGGCGATGAGATCGCCGCGTTGGAATGGTTCGGCCTCGCGCCGGACCCGACCGCTTTGGTCGCGCTCGGCCTGTTCGGCTTCTGGCCGAGCCGCTGGCGGTTTCTTCTGGCGGTGGTGCCCGTCCTCTGGCTGGCCGCGAGTGCTGTCACGCTGATCGGTCTTGGCGCCGATCTGAAAGCGGGACTCCTGATCGCCATCGGTCTTCTGGGACTGGCCGGTGTCCTGTGGCCGACGCGCCGCCTAAACGCTTTGCAGCCCGAGGCCGATGATCGCGCATCCGCGCCACGCCCTCGCCTCGCTACTTCATTGGCCGCCGAGCGGGCCAGAACCTCGCACATGGGCCCGATCAAAGCAGATCGTCCGAAGACGCTGCTCCCGACATCGGCCCCGGCCCGAGCTGCGCTCAGAACCGGTACCAGACCGCCGTCGTGACGCCCTGTTCCCGCAGCGCGTTCTTGCCGGCCACCGTTGCAAAGCCCCCTGCCTGCAGCGACCACTTTTCATTGAGGTCATAAACCACGGAGGCCTGCGCCTTGTGATAATGATAGTCCGGCAGGCGGGCGCTCTCCGGCCCGGCCGCCGCGATGGTCGAGAAGGACTGGAGAAGCAGAAGCATGTCGGAGCGTGGCCGCACCCCGGCGGTAAAGTCGAGCCTCACCTCGTCGAAGCCCTCGTCGCGCTTCGCCACCCGCGCCCGATAGCCCGCCTGCACGTCGAGGAAGATGGGGTAGTCCCACAATTCGAAACCGTAGCCCAGAAGCAGCCGCGACTCGATCTGCGGCGCCTCCCAGCCAAAGGTGTCCACGGCCGCGTCCGCTTCGCCAAAGGCGTCTTCGAAACGCGCGGTCAATTGCGCCGAAGCGACAAAGCCTTCAGCCTCGAAGACGCGCATCCGGGCCCCGCCGGCGAAGTTCGACAGCGCCGGGCGGGCGAAGGGAAGCCCGTTTTCGGCGGAACTGCCGATCTCGGCTTCACCCAGGAATGTCAGCCAGTCCGTATGGCCATATTCGACGAGAGCGCTCACCGTGCCCTTGGCGAAGTCGACGTCGGAGTTCACATCGCCGAACGAATCGAACCCGGCGTCCGCTTCCGAATAGAGCCCCGTGACGATCGCCTGCCCCTCGCCTGCCTTCAAGGTCCAGGCGCCGGCTGCCGCGTCCTTCGAGCCGACCATTGCCATCAACGCGGATGCCATCGTTGCGACGCCCCACGTGCCAGACCGTTTGAATTTCATGGGCAAACTCCGTCCATGCCTCCATGGCCAGACTTTCCCAAAAGTTGCAGAATTCACTAAATCAACTGAAACGTCCTGCACTCATAGTTAACCAAGCGTAATCTCGATGTCAGTGGACAAGTCTGCCGAGAAGGGTGCGATTCCAGCAAACTTCCCCGCCAGCCGTTTGAAGCGCCGGCGATGCTCGAATAAAATCATGGCCTGAACCTACCCGGCGGCCCGGAGCGTCCCCTTGCCCATCGTCCAGCTCGACGAACAGCTCATCGATCAGATCGCTGCCGGCGAAGTGGTCGAACGGCCGGCGAGCGTCGTCAAGGAACTGGTGGAAAACGCCATCGACGCCGGCGCGACCCGGATCGAGATCGCGACGGCCGGCGGCGGCAAGACCCTGTTGCGCGTCACTGACGATGGCTGCGGCATCCCCCGGGACGAATTGCGCCTGGCGGTGCGGCGACACTGCACCTCGAAGCTTGCCGCAGGCCTTGACGGGATCGCGACGCTGGGCTTTCGCGGCGAGGCGCTGCCTTCGATCGGATCGGTCGCCCGGCTTCTCCTGCGCTCGCGGGCAGAGGGCGCAAGCGAAGCCCATGAGGTCGAGATCCGAGATGGGGAATGCGACGGCCCGCGCCCGACGGCGCTGTCGCGCGGCACGGTGGTCGAGGTACGCGATCTCTTCCAGAGCGTGCCGGCGCGGCTGAAATTCCTGAAGAGCGACCGCGCCGAGACCTCGGCTATTACGGATGTGGTGCGGCGCCTGGCCCTCGCCGAGCCGGAAATCCGCTTCGAACTCTCCGGCCCCGACCGCTCGACCACCGTGTTCGAGTCTGCGCGGACCATGGGCGAGCGGATCGGCCAGATCGTCAGCGAGGAATTCGCAGAAAATGCGATCACGCTCGATGCCGAGCGCGAGGAGGTGCGGCTTTCTGGACTGGCGGGTCTGCCGACCTTCAGCCGTGGCAACTCGCTGCAGCAATATCTCTTCGTCAATGGCCGGCCGGTGCGCGACAAGATGCTCGTCTCGGCGCTGCGCGGCGGCTATGCCGACGTGATGGCGAAGGATCGTCACCCGGTCGCCGTCCTGTTCTTGACCCTCGATCCGACGCTGGTGGACGTCAACGTTCATCCGGCCAAGGCCGATGTCCGGTTTCGCGATCCCGGCCTCGTGCGCGGCCTGATCGTCGGCGCGCTGCGCCAGGCCTTCGCCGAATCGGGCCTGCGCGCATCCTCGGAAGGCACGGCGGGCCTGATGGCGCGGATGCGGGCGAATGCGGAGAGCGTCCAACCGGCGCCCAGGCGCTTCGACGGATTTGCGCCGGGCGGCTTCTCCGCCCCTCGCCAGGCTGACTACGATCCCGGCGCCTCGCCTTTCCGCCCGTTCTCCCCGAGCGCGACCGAGACGCTGGAACGGCCGGCGCAGGAGGACACGGCGCCCACCGGCCTCTCCGCTCCCTCAGGCTTTGACGAAGATTTGCACCCGGTCCCGGATGGCCCGCCGATGCGGATGGCACCGACCGGACCGCAGCAGCCCGTCCGCAAGGCGGCCGAAGACTATCCGCTGGGCGCGGCGCGGGCACAGCTTCACGGCAATTACATCGTCGCCGAAACCGACAAGGGCCTCGTTCTCGTCGATCAGCACGCTGCCCATGAGCGGCTGGTCTACGAGGCGCTGAAGACGGCGATTCACGGTCGAGCACTGCCCTCTCAGGGGCTGCTCATTCCCGAGATCATCGATCTGACCGAGGACGATGCCGAGCGCCTCGCCGAACACGCAGAAAGCCTGGAACAGCTCGGGCTGACCGTCGAGCGCTTCGGCCCGGCCGCCGTCGCGGTGCGCGCGACGCCGGCGATCCTCGGCCAGACCGATATTGCCCGGCTCGTCCGCGATCTCGCCGACGAACTGGCCGAATTCGGCACGGCCGACACGGTGTCGAGTCGCATCGACCATGTCGCCGCGACCATCGCCTGCCACGGCTCGGTGCGCTCGGGCCGGGCGCTGAAGCTCGACGAGATGAACGCGCTGTTGCGCGAGATGGAGAGGACGCCGGGCGCCGGACAGTGCAATCACGGCCGGCCGACCTTTATCGAGCTGGGGCTTGCCGATATCGAGAAGCTCTTCGGCCGGCGATAGCGCATCGGACCGAAAAGTGGTCCCGGTTTTCGGATTATCCGAAGCGAAAACAAAGGTCTGGAGCATGAGACCCGATTCCGAAATCGGGCTCATGCTTTAGCGCAGCGTCGGATCGTCCGATTGCATTTCCGGGAAAGACGCCGTAGTGCGAGCCGCGAACGATCGGAGTGAACGGCCATGAACCGTTTCGAAAATTCGGGCGAGGCGAAGCTGCGGTACGGGACACCGGATTTCCAGGTGATCCGGGCGGGCTCCTATGTCCGCTGCGCGGTGACCGGCGAGGCGATCCCGCTGGACCTTCTGCGCTATTGGAGCGTGGAACGCCAGGAAGCCTATGTGGACGGGGCCGCGGCCTTCCGCCGCGAACTGGAAGCGCGTCAGGCGAACTGACAGCCGCGCTCAGCCCTCTGCCGGATGGGCGGGCACGAGATGCGTGCGCCGTCGCTCGAATTCTGCGATCGTCTCGCGGACGATGCGCCGGGGGACCGTCGGCACTGCAAATTCCAGTTCGACATCAAGCACTGCGCAGCCTTTGAGGAATATCTCGCCATCCTCGACGCCGGCGATCCGCACGGCGTCCTTGCGGGTGGTCGCCAGGACAAGCTTTTCCGTCCGCGCCCGCTCGGCGAGAGCCGCCAGATCGTCGGGCACGAAGGGGTGATGGTCGGGGAAGTCGCGGGTTTCCACCACGTCGCAGCCAAGATCGCGAAGCGAGGCGTAGAACTTCGTCGGATCGGCGATCCCGGCAAAGGCGAGGATCCGCTCGCCGAACAGGATGTGCCGCGACTTCGGCACGAGGCTGCCCGAAAAGATCGGCCGCCCCGCCCGCGCCATCATCCGAACCGCCACCTCCCCGTTGCGATTGTCCTCCTCGTCGGAGCCGATGAGAAGCAGACCGTCCGCATGGCGGATCTGGTCGATGAGCGGTGCGCGCAGCGGGCCGGCCGGAAAGACAGCGCCGTTGCCGAGGCCGCGCCGAGCGTCGAGGGCGATCAGCGCATAGTCGATCGCAAGATGGGCGCTCTGGAAGCCGTCATCCATGATGACGAAATCCACCCCACGCTCGCGCATCAGGAGTTCGGCCGCCACCGCCCGGTCAGCCGCGACCGCCGTCGGCGCGACGCGCGCGAGAAGCAGAGGCTCGTCGCCCACATCGGCCACGCCGTGGCGCGCGGGATCGACGATCAGCGGTTTGCGGCTCTTGCGTCCATAGCCGCGGGAGACGAAGCCCGGCCGGCGCCCCAGAGACAGCGCGGCATGGCCGAGCGCGATCGCCGTCGGCGTCTTGCCGCCCCCGCCGACGGTGAAATTGCCAACGCAAAGAACCGGGCAATCGGCGGGCGACCGCGGCCCATGCACCAGATTGCGCCGCGCGACGCGGCCATAGGTGAAGGATGCCGGCGTGAGCAGGCGGGAAACGAGAGAGGGTGGCTGCCACCAGAAGGCCGGCGCGCGCGCGGCCTTCACCGCAGAGCCCCCGCGCGCTCGCGCTGCTCCAGGCTCACCGAGAGCCGCAAGGGATGAAGATAGGGATCGAGCGCGCCCAGCGTTCGATCGAGGGCGCCGCGCATCTCGCTCACGGTGCGGGCCGCGGCACTCGCCATGGCCCGGCGCCGTTCGGGCTCGCTGAGGAGATCGTCCACCGCCGCCGACAGGCTGTCGGCGTCTCGCACGATCTGGGCACCGCCATTTCTCAGGAGACGCTGAAAGCTGTCGCGGAAATTCTGGACATAGCGGCCGGACAGGATGCCGGTCCCGAGCATCGCGGCTTCGAGCGGGTTCTGGCCGCCCTGGCCGGTGATCGACTTGCCGATGAAGGCGATCTCCGTGGTTCTCATGACGAGGCCCAGTTCGCCCATCGTGTCGCCGAGATAGATGTCGATTCCCGGCTCCGGCCACTCGCCGCGGCTGCGCCGCGCGACTTTGAGGCCCTTGTCGCCGAGAATTTTTGCGATAGCTGCCGCGCGTTCGACATGGCGCGGCACAATGATGGTGCAAAGGCCCGGATGGCGCGTCTTGAGAGCGAGATGCGCCGCAGCGACGATCTCCTCCTCACCGGGATGGGTCGAGATCGCCGCCCAGCGGGGCCGGTCACCGAGCGAAGCGTTCAGCCTCGCGAGCTGCTCGGAATCGAAGGGAAGCGGGGCCGCGTCGGCCTTCAGGTTCCCAGCAACGGACACCGAGGCGGCGCCCAGGATGCGAAAGCGCTCCCCGTCGACATCCGATTGCGCCACCACATGGGAGAAATTCTCGAACAGCGCCTCGGCGAAGCGGGGCGTCCCCTTCCACCGGCTGAAGGACCGGTCGGACAGGCGAGCATTGACGAGAAGTTGCGGAATGTGACGCTGTCGCAGTTCCTGGATGGTGAGCGGCCAGATCTCGCTTTCCGCAACGATCGCCAGATCCGGCCGCCAATGGTCGAGGAAGCGGGTCACCGCCGGCTGGACGTCGAGGGGCACATATTGATGGATCACCGAATCCGCCAGGCGCTCCTCGACCAGACGAGCTGAGGTGGTGGTGCCGGTGGTCATGACGATCGACAGGCCGTCTGCGGCGATGGCCTGGACGAGCGGCATCACGGCCACGGTCTCCCCGACGCTGGCCGCGTGCAACCAGACCACGGGACCGGAAACCGGCCGCTCGCGCCCGGCATGGCCGCAGCGCTCCTTCAGCCGCCGCCGCTCCTCCTTGCCGCGCGACGCCCGCCAGCCGACATAGGGGCCGATCAGCGGATAGGCGACGACGCCGGCCAGACGATAAGCGGCAAAGGCGGCTCGGGTCATGGCGTCGCTCACCGCGATCGCCCGGCTTGGGCCGCGACGAGGCGCTCGGCCTCGCGGTTTGCCGTTTCGATCGCCTGCGTCACCTCGCGGCGCTTTTCCTCCAGAAGCGCGTCGTCGGCATCCGGCGGCACGTGGATCGCCTCGCCCATCACCACGGCGATCCGCCCGAAGGGAAGCGGAATCCGGGTTCTGTCCCAGGCACTTTCGACGATGTGGTGCCGGCTGGTCACCGCCGCGGAGGGGATGATCGGCCGGCCGGAAATCTTGGCGAGCGTCACGATGCCCTGCCCCGATTCGCGCGGGGTTCCCTTGGGCACATCGGCAATCATGCAGATGCCGGTATGGTTCGCCAGGAGGCGCCGCATGGCGACGAGGGCCCGGGCACCGCCCTTCTTGCGGGCGCGCTTGCCCTTCGTCGTCGACCGACCGCCGGAGCCGCGCACCGTGGCGATGCCGAACCGCTCCACCACCGCCGCATTGATCGCGGCGTCTGTCGAACGCGACAGAAGCGCGGCATAGGGAAGGTCGGTCGGTCGGAAGAACGGGGCCAAGAGGTGCTGGCCGTGCCAGAGCCCGACGATCGCCGGATGCTGCTCCCGCAGAATGCGGGCGCTTTCCGAGGAGCCCGGAACCGGTCGCTGGGTGGCACGAACGAAACGCAGCAAGCGATAGACCGCTCCCCCCACGATCTGGACGAAGGCGGGCGAACGGGCGATTTCGCGCATGACGCTGCGCCGGCGTGGCGGGCGCTTTCGCTCCGTCTTGTCTCGTGCGACCGTTGCGACGGGTCCTACCGTTTCACCGGAAAATGTCTCATCCGACATGGTACGCGACACGTCGCCCCCTGCGATTCCTGCCCATCAGCTTTGCGGATCGAGCAGCCTGTGCATGTGCACGATGAAGTAGCGCATGGCCGCGTTGTCGACGGTCTGCTGCGCCTTGCCGCGCCAGGCGGCATGTGCCGAGGCGTAGTCCGGGAAAATTCCGACAATATCAAGGCTTTCCAGGTCCTTGAACTCGATGCTGGAGAGGTCGTTCAGCTCGCCGCCGAAAACCAGGTGCAAGAGCTGCTTGGGTTTTTCTTCCTGCATGAAGTCTCCTTTCCGTTTGCTTCGCCACGCCCGGGCGGCCCACTCAACCGGCGATTTCCCTCGCCATATCGCGCAGCCGGCGCTCGGAGCCAAGGGCTCCGGCCACCAGCAGGCCATGCGACCCGCCCTCCCGGCCATAATGGGGAAGATGGCCCTGATCGTCGCAGATGAGTCCGCCCGCCCGCTGCAGCAAGAGATCGGCGGCGGCCAGATCCCAGTCATTGGCGCGCGGACGCACCAGCGTGCCGTCGAGCCGACCGGAGGCCACGAGCGAAAGCCGGTAGGCGAGCGACGGGATCGACTCCACCGACACGATCCCTTCGCGTTGCGCCCTGGACATTCTCCGCCGCATGCCGTCGGGAACCGAAAGCCGCATCGGCTGCCCGGCTGCGACGGCACTGACCGTGCAAGCCATGCCGTTCAACAGCGGCGGCCCGTCCACCGTGACTTCGAAGGTCTCTTCGCGCACCGGCACGTGAATCGCGCCGACGATCGGCCGTCCGGCCTCCACCACGGCGATCGAGACGCACCAGACATCCTCGCCGCGCAGATAGGCGCGCGTGCCATCGATCGGATCGACAACGAAGCAGCGCCCGTCCGACTCGCTCTCACTGCCGTCCGGCGGAGTTTCTTCCGAGATCCAGCGATAGCCCGGCCGGGCGGCGGTGAGGACGCGCTTCAGATAATCGTCCGCCGCGTAGTCGGCCTCGCTGACGGGGGAATTGCCTTCCTTGTACCAGACCTTCGGATCACGGCGGAAATACCGCATGGCGATCGAACCCGCCTCGCGGGCGGCTTCGGAGAGGAGCGTCAGGTCGTCGGCAAGGCGGGATGGAGCATGTTCCGGCACGTTATTGCCCCGCGACCGTCATCCCGGCGACGCGCAAGGTCGGAGCGACGATCGAGAACCGCGTGTCGAGATCGTTGGCGGCCGTCAGCGACAGGAGCATCTCCCTGAGATTGCCGGCGATGGTGATTTCCGACACCGGGCGCGTCAGTTCGCCATTTTCGATCAGATAGCCGGTCGCGCCGCGGCTGTAGTCGCCGGTGACGAGATTGGCGCCCTGGCCGATCATCTCGTGCACATAGATGCCGTGCCCGGTCTCGGCGATCAGTTCTTCGGGCGAGACCCCGCCAGGCGAAAGCGTGACGTTGCTCGCCGAGGGCGACACGCCGCCGGAGGAGCGCGCCGCGCGGCCATTGGTCTGAAGACCGAGTTCGTTGGCGGTGGCCGTATCGAGCAGCCAATGCCTGAGGATGCCATTTTCGACGAGCCTGAGGGTCTCGCCGCGCACACCCTCGCCGTCGAACGGCCGCGAGCCCGCGCGACGGGCCAGCAACGGCTCGTCGGTCACGGTCATGGATTCCGGCAGCACGGCCTCCCCCATCCGGTCCTTCAGGAAGCTCGTGCCGCGGGCGATCGCGGCACCGTTGATTGCGCTGACGAGATTGGCGAGGAGCCCGCGCGCGACGCGCGGATCGAACACGATCGGATAAGTCGCGGTCAGCAGCTTTCCGGGATCGAGCCGCCGCACCACGCGCTCGCCCGCCCGCCGTCCGATCGCTTCCACCGGGTCGAGATCGGCGTAGTGGATGCGCGAATCGAAATCATAGTCGCGCTCCATCCGCGTCCCCTCGCCGGAGATCACGCTGACCGATCGCGAAAAGCCGGAGCGCATCCGCTCGCCGACGAAGCCTTCCGAGGTCACGAGAACGAGACCGCTGGAGCCGGCGGAGACCGAGGCGCCATTGGAATTGGTGACGCCCTTGACGGCGCGCGCAGCATCTTCCAGCGCCAGGGCCTGCTCGACCATGGTCTCGCTCGCAAGCTCGGTCGCATCGTAGAGATCGAGGTCGAGATCGTCCTTCGCAAGGCGGTCCCTCGGCGCGAGAGCCGCGAAACGGTCCTCCGGCGAGACCCTAGCCATGGCGACCGCGCGCTCGGCCAGACGGTCCACATCGGCGTTGATGTCGGCGGAAACGGTCGAAACGCGCTGGCCGACGAAGACGCGCAGGGCAAGGTCTTCGCTCTCGGCGCTTTCGGTATCCTCGACCTTGCCGAGCCGCACCGAGACCGAGCGCCCGAAGGACCGCACAACGGCCGCGTCCGCCTTGTCGGCGCCGGCGCGGCGCGCCGCGTCGATCAGCCGCTCGGCGGTCTCGGTCAGGCGCCTGGTGTTTTCGTCCATCGTTTCCCCACCTGCACTTTCCCGGAAAATATCTATTGTGCAGCGCATCCTCCGCAAGGCAGGGTTTGCGCTATGATCAAGAAGCGGCGACAAGCCGCGATGAGAACCAGATAGGGATGAGCGAGCGCCATTGGAACACGGGTCTGAAGCCATTTTCCTGGAGGTTGTCCTCCTCCTGGGCGGCGGGATCATCGCCGGCACGCTGTTCAAGCGGATGGGGCTGGGCACCGTGCTCGGCTATCTCGCCGCCGGCATCGCGATGGGGCCGGTCTTCCGCCTGATCGGCGAGGGAGAGGAACTTCTGGCGATCGGCGAGCTCGGCGTCGTCTTCCTCCTGTTCATCATCGGGCTCGAACTGAAGCTCGACCGGTTGTGGGCGATGCGGCGCCAGATCTTCGGCATCGGCCTCGCCCAGGTCATGGTCAGCGGCCTCGTGCTGGCGGCGGTCGCGGCCTACCCGGTCGGCCTCGACATCTCGACCGCCCTTGTCGTCGGTTTCGGCCTGGCGCTCTCCTCCACCGCCTTCGGCATGCAGCTCCTCGACGAAGCGGGGGAGACCAACACCCATCATGGCCAGGCGGCCTTCTCGGTGCTGCTGTTTCAGGATCTCGCGGTGGTTCCGCTCCTGGCGATCATTCCCTTTCTCGGCCCTTTCGGCGGCGAGGCGGAGATCGAGCCCGGCCAGATCGCCCTCTCGGTCGCGGCGGTCGCGGCGCTCATCCTGGCCGGCCGGTTCCTGCTCAATCCGTTGTTCCGGCTGATGGCTTCCGCAGGCGCGCGAGAGGTCATGCTCGGGGCAGCCCTCTTCGTCGTTCTCGGCTCGGCCATGCTGATGGCGGCGGCCGGCTTCTCCATGGCGATGGGCGCCTTCATCGCCGGCGTCTTCCTGGCCGATTCCTCCTATCGGCACGAGCTGGAAGCCAATATCGAGCCATTTCGCGGGCTTCTGCTCGGCCTGTTCTTCATCGGTGTCGGCCTGTCGATCGATCTCGCGGTGATCCGCGAGTTCTGGATGATCATCCTGTTCACCGCCCCAGCCCTGATGGTCGTCAAGGCAGGACTTCTCTACGGCCTGTGCCGCCTCTTCGGCGAGGGACACGACCTGTCCATCAAGGTGGCGACGCTTCTCGCGCAGGCCGGCGAATTTGGCTTCGTGCTTTTCTCTGCGGCGGCCGCCAACCAGATCTTCTCCGCCGAGACCTCGTCCATCCTGATCGCGATCGTGTCGCTTTCGATGGTCCTCACGCCTCTCGCCACCTATCTCGGCCGTCTCATGGTGCAGCCGGCCCGGGAAGAGGAACTGGAGGAGGATTTCGAAGGCGCCGGCTCGGAGGTTCTGCTGGTCGGCTTCTCTCGCTTCGGCCAGATCGTCGCGCAGGTGCTCCTGTCGAGCGGGATCGACGTGACCATCCTCGACTCCTCGGTCGATCGCATCCGTACGGCCGAGCGCTTCGGTTTCCGCATCTATTTCGGCTCGGGCGTGCGCAAGGACGTGCTCGAAGCCGCCGGGATCCGCCGGGCCTCACTGGTCGCCGTCTGTACCAACAAGCGCGAGACGACCGACCGCGTCGTCGATCTCATCCGGCACGAATTCCCGAACGTGCGACTGTACGTCCGCTCCTATGACCGCAGCCACGCCCTCTCCCTGAGGGCGCGAGGCGTCGACTACGAAATCCGAGAGACGGTGGAATCGGCGCTTTCCTTCGGCGGCGCGACGATCAACGCCCTCGGCGTCGAGGAGGAACTCGCCGAGCGGATCGTCGAGGACGTCCGCCATCGCGACACCGCGCGCCTGAAACTGCAGGAAGCGGAGGGCGTTTACGCCGGCAGCGACATGGTGACCTCGCGTGTGGTCACGCCCGAACCGCTGGTCAAACCGAAACCCGGCCTTCACGCGGTCGAAAAGATGCCCGATGGCGAGGACACCGGCGCCGTGATCGAAGACAATGCGCCGAAACGCCGGCGCCGCGGCCTGCTTTTCGCCGGTCGCCGCACTCCCCCCAACAAGGTCAACAGACGATGACGATCAAGCCCTTCCATCTCGCCTTCCCGGTCGCCGATCTCGAGACCACGCGCGCCTTCTATCGCGACGTGCTCGGCGCGAAGATCGGCCGTTCGTCCGAAACCTGGGTCGATTTCGACCTGTTCGGCCACCAGCTTTCCGCCCATCGCCGCGCGGATGCGGCAGAGCGCGCGGCCGATGCCACCGGTCAGGTCGACGGTCATGCCGTGCCGATTCCGCATTTCGGCGTCGTCCTTTCCATGGAAGAATTCAGCGCCCTTGCAGAACGACTGTCCCAGCGGGACGACGTCGACTGGATCGAGAAACCGATGGTGCGGTTTCGTGGAGAACCCGGTGAGCAGGCGACGCTGTTCCTGCGTGATCCCTCCGGCAATGCGCTGGAGTTCAAGGGCTTCGCCGACATGGCCGCGGTTTTTGCAGCTTAGGAAGGCGCCAGGGCCTGGTGGGTCAAGCTTCGACGCAGGAACGCCCGCCGCATCATTTAAGATGCGGCGGGCGTTCCTGTTCGGGAAAGGTGAGCCGCGAGAGTTCGGTCGCGACTCGTGTCCCTTTGTGGCCAAAGAGGCCTTACTTGTAGATCGGCGTATCGACGTAGGTCGGTGCGTCGGCGTAGATCGGAGCCGGCTCGTCGTACAGCGGGGCTGGCGCCTTGCCTTTGCCCTTGCCGAACCCAACGCCGCCACCGCCGAATTCGTAGCGCAGACCAGCCTTGATGGTGTGGATGTCGAAGCCATGGTCACGGGACTGGACGCCCGACGCGCCATTGCTGCGATCAAGAGCGTCGTAGCCGAAGGCGTCGCCGGCGGCGATCCGGGTGTACTTGTAGCCCGCGTCGAACTTCAGCTTCTTGGTGATGTCGACGGTCGCACCGGCCATGAGCGAGGAGGCGAAGCGCCAGGAGGACTCACCCGGATGGGTTCCCACATAGGTGCCGTTGCCGGTGCACAGGCCGCCCGTGCAATCGATGCTGTTCTTCATCTCGTCGTAGCTGACGTGAGCGAAGCCGAGGCCGGCGCCGATATAGGGCGTGATGCGACCATAGGTGCCGATGTCGACATAGGCGTTGGCCATCGCAGTCCAGACCGACGCCGAGGAAGAGTCGTTGTAGCGGCAGTCGTTGTTGGTCGGATCCAGGAGGTAGCCGATCTCGACCAGGTAGCCGCACCGGCTCGAACCTTCCATGTCGGCCTTGAAGTAGTCGACCGTCAGATCGGTGCGGAAATGCTTGTTGAAGCGGTAACCGACACCGGCACTGAAATTCGCCGAGCCGCGCAGCGAGAATTCGTCGTAGTGCTCGGTATGGTCGATTCCGCGGACCCAGCCGTCGTCATACGGCAGAGGAGACGTGTCGCCGGGATTCCAGAAGTCGTAGTCGCCGCTCGACTTGGACTTGAAATTATAGCCGACGTCGCCGCGCAGGTACCAGCCGGCATGCGACACGACCGGTTCCGGCGCCGGCGGCGCGATGTAGACGGGTTCTTCGATGATGTCCGCGGCCATCGCAGCCGGGGCGGCGAACGACCAGGCACCGAGGGCGGCGACGGTCGTCAAAAGCAGTTTCTTCATGGATTGCGTCTCCGGTGAGCTCGGTGCTGACGCCACTTCTCAAGTGACCTCACCGGAAACGGTAAACAGGAATGGTTAACGAAAGGTTTTCGTTGAGCGGTTGTTTACCGTAATTGCACAAACATCAGGCAGGAATTGCCCAAGCGGCACCCGAGCTGCTGTGCAGGATGGTGCCGGAGGGGCATCAACCGAGGAAATGGCAAGGGTTCGGAGGTCGGCCTATGCCGCGGCCTGGGTCAGGGCGCCGACGATGTCATCGACCACCGCGCCCACCAGAGCGGCGTCGTCGCCCTCGGCCATCACCCGGATCAGGGGCTCGGTTCCCGAGGGGCGGATCACCAGACGCCCGCTGTTGCCGAGCCGGTCGCGGCCGGCGGCGATCGCATCCTGCACCCGGCCTTCCTGGAGCGGTTCGCCATTGCGATAGCGCACGTTCTTCAAGACCTGCGGAACCGGCTCGAAGCGTCGGCAGATTTCCGAGACAGTGCCACCCTTGCGCTTCACCACGCCCAGCACCTGCAGCGCCGAGACGAGGCCGTCGCCGGTGGTGGCGAAATCCGAAAGGATGATGTGGCCCGACTGTTCACCGCCGACATTGTAGCCATGCTCACGCATATGCTCGACCACGTAGCGGTCGCCGACCTTGGTGCGCGCCAGCTGGAGGTGCTTGGCTTCGAGGAAGCGCTCGAGGCCGAGATTGGACATGATCGTCGCGACGATGCCCCCGGCGGCGAGGCGTCCGTCGTCGGCCCAGCTTTCGGCGATCACCGCCATCAACTGATCGCCATCAACGATCTGGCCCTTCTCGTCGACAAGCAGCACCCGGTCGGCATCGCCATCGAGGGCGATGCCGATGTCCGCACGCACTTCCTTGACCTTGGAAATCAGCGCCTGCGGCGCGGTCGAGCCGCAATCGAGATTGATGTTCGTGCCGTCCGGGTCAACGCCGATCGGCACGATCTCCGCGCCCAGTTCCCACAACACTTCGGGCGCAACGCGATAGCCCGCGCCATTGGCGCAGTCGATCGCCACCCGCATGCCCTCGAAGGAGAGTTCGCGCGGCAGGGTGCGCTTGGCGAACTCGATATAGCGGTAGATGTCGCCATCCACACGCTTGGCCTTGCCGATCCCTGCACCTGTCGGCATGCGCCCGCTGAGATCCTCGTTGATGAGGGCAGCGATCTCTGCCTCGATATGATCGTTGAGCTTGTAGCCGTCCGGACCGAACAGCTTGATGCCGTTGTCCTCGAACGGATTGTGCGAGGCGGAGATCATGACCCCGATATCGGCCCTCAGCGAACGCGTCAGCATGGCGACGGCCGGAGTCGGCATGGGTCCGAGTAGGAAGACGTCGACGCCGGCTGCGGTGAAGCCCGCGACCATGGCGTTCTCGATCATGTAGCTCGAACGGCGCGTGTCCTTGCCGATGACGACCCGATGGCGATAGCTGCCACGCTTGAAGACGATGCCGGCGGCCATGCCGACCTTCATCGCGACCTCGGCGGTCATCGGATGGCGATTGGCCGTGCCGCGAATGCCGTCGGTTCCGAAATAGCTTTTTGCCATGGTAACGAACCCTCGTCGCCCGGCCGGGCAGCCTGACGGCTTCGGCCGGTGTGATTGTTGATTTCGGCTGCCTTCGGGCCGGACTATCCGACACACCACGTTTCGCAACGGTTGCAGCGCCGGTGCAATCGCGATCGAAGGTAAGGGAACTCTGAAAAAAGGGCGACCCGCGGGCCGCCCTTCGATCTCGTCGCCTGAATGGCTTGTGCTCAGGTGGGCTGCGGCTCCAGACCGTCGCCTCGGGCCGGGCGCTGCGGGCCCGCCTTGGGCACGGCCGAGCCGCGCGACGGCGGGGTGTCGTCGCCCATGTCGCGGCTGAGCGGCCGGCCGGCCAGAAGGTCGCGGACCTCGTCGCCGGAGAGCGTCTCGTATTCGAGCAGCGCCTTGGCGAGCGTGTGGAGCTCGTCGATGTGGTCGTGCAGAATCTGACGCGCCTTGTTCTCGGCGGTCTCGATGATGCCGCGAACCTCGGAGTCGATCAGCCGGGCGGTCTCTTCCGACATGTTCTGCTGCTGGGCGACGGAATGGCCGAGGAAGACCTCGTCCTGGTTCTGCTTGTAGCGCAGCCGGCCGAGCTTGTCGCTCATGCCGTATTCCATCACCATGGCGCGGGCCATGTTGGTCGCCTGCTGGATGTCGTTGGAGGCACCGGTGGTGACGTTCTCCTCGCCATAGATGATCTCCTCCGCCGCACGGCCGCCGAAGATCATGGCGAGACGGGCCTCCATCTCGTTCTTGCGCATGCCGTAACGGTCGCGCTCCGGCAGGTTCATGGTCACGCCGAGGGCCCGACCGCGCGGAATGATCGTGACCTTGTGCAGCGGATCGTTGAACGGCTCGTGGATACCGACGAGAGCATGGCCGGCCTCGTGATAGGCCGTCAGCTTCTTCTCTTCCTCGGTCATGGCCATGGACCGGCGCTCGGCGCCCATCATGACCTTGTCCTTGGCGTCCTCGAATTCGAGCATGGTGACGAGGCGCTTCGAACGCCGCGCCGCCATCAGCGCTGCCTCATTGACGAGGTTGGCGAGGTCCGCACCCGAGAAGCCGGGCGTGCCGCGCGCGATCGTCTTCAGATCGACATTCGGGGCAAGCGGCACATTGCGCACATGCACCTTCAGAATGCGCTCGCGGCCAGTGACGTCCGGATTCGGAACGACGACCTGACGGTCGAAACGGCCGGGACGCAGAAGCGCAGGATCGAGCACGTCCGGACGGTTGGTGGCGGCGATCAGGATGATGCCTTCGTTCGCCTCGAAACCGTCCATCTCGACCAGAAGCTGGTTCAGCGTCTGCTCGCGCTCGTCATTGCCGCCGCCGAGCCCGGCGCCGCGGTGACGACCGACGGCATCGATCTCGTCGATGAAGATGATGCAGGGCGAGTTCTTCTTCGCCTGCTCGAACATGTCGCGGACGCGGCTGGCGCCGACGCCGACGAACATCTCGACGAAGTCCGAACCCGAAATCGTGAAGAACGGCACATTGGCTTCGCCCGCGACGGAGCGCGCCAGCAGCGTCTTACCGGTGCCCGGAGGGCCGACGAGGAGCACGCCGCGCGGGATCTTGCCGCCGAGGCGCTGGAACTTCTGCGGCTCGCGCAGGAATTCGACGATCTCCTCGAGGTCCTGCTTGGCCTCCTCGACGCCGGCGACGTCGGAAAAGGTGACGCGCCCGTGGGCCTCGGTCAGGAGCTTGGCCTTGGACTTGCCGAAGCCCATCGCCTTGCCGCCGGCACCGCCCTGCATCTGACGCATCAGGAAGATCCAGACGGCGAGGATCAGGAGGATCGGCCCGAAGGACAGGAGCATCGACCAGATCGGGTTGGAATTGTCACCCGGAGGGGCGGCGTTGATCTGGACGTTCTTGCTTTCCAGCCGCGAGACGAGATTGGCGTCTTCCGGGGCGTAGGTCTGGAACGGCGAGGACCCGTCATTGAACTTGCCGGTGATCTGCTGGCCCTGGATCGTCACGGTCTGGACGCGGCCGGTATCGACATCGGCGAGAAACTGCGAATAGGGGATCTCTCGCGCGCCGGCATTCTGCGAGCCGTTGGAAAACAGCTGGAAGAGTGCGATCAACAACAGGGCAATGATGGCCCAAAGCGCGAAATTTCGAAAATTCTGGTTCATCACTCTTCCTGAATGGGCGAGATGACCGCGATACGGACCGGCGGAAGATAAGTGCTCCGCCGGCCAATGCCAACATCTTGACCCCCCATTTGCGGCAAAATGGGGAGCATTTCGTCACTCATCGTGAAATGGGCTGAACGGAAGGTGTTTCCGGCAGGTCGCGCATGAGCCGAAACCGGCTCAAAGACAGACATTCGAGCCTCGGCAGGTCAGGACCGATTCGCGCCGCGGCGGCCGCGGCCGCCGCTACCGGCCGACGTTTCCCATCGACCAGAACCGGCTGCGAGAGTTGGCGGCGATTGCCCTTGCCGAGGCTTGCCAATGGCACGAGCGTCGCACCGGGAACGTCCTGCCAGGCGCCGATCTCCACCGCGAAACGCCCGTCGAAGAGGGTCCAGTGCGGACGGGACGCAGGGCTCCGACCCGGACGTGCCGACCCGAGTTCGGCCAGCCATCGACCGGGGACAAGACGCGGCGCGGCCTCCAGAGCGAGCGACTCAATGCCGCGCCGTCCGATTTCGCGCATGAACAGGATTGCATCCGTGCTCATGATCAGCGCGCCTGCCAGCGTGCGGATCACGACTTCGCCATCCGCCGATGCGGCGAGAAGGGCGTGGTGCATCCGCTGGATTGCAGGGCCCGAAGGCGGAGCGTTTTCACCTGAAACCGCGACGACGAGCCGCGACAGAAGCCGCCAGGCGATGTCATCGTCCAGCGCCGCGTAGGCTTTGGAAGAAAGCCGGACTGCGCCGTCCGTGTGGAATGCGAGCGCATCGGCCGCGGACAATTCCGCGACGGTCCTCGCGAGAGCGGCGTCCGCCGCCTCCCGCTGGCGCCGGCAATGGTTGAGGCCTTCGAGCACGCTTTTTCGGTCGAGCCGGCCTGCCGCCAGGTGCTGCCGGATCGTCACGCGCTGATAGGCCGGATCACGATTTGAGGGATCGTCGACAGGCCTCAAGCCCGTCCGTCCGACAGCCTCCACGAGGCTCGTCCTGGGAATTTCGAGAAAGGGCCGCCCGAGCAGGACGTCCACATCCAGGTATCTGAGCGCTCGCATACCCGCTGCGTCGATGGGCGCCGCGCCGCGCCGTTCGGCAAGACAATGGGTCTCGATCTGATCGTCCTGATGGTGTGCGGTCAAGACGAGCCCTGCCCCGCATTTGCGTGCGTGGCCGAGAAGAAGGCGATAGCGCACTTCTCGCGCCGCCGCTGCGAGATTGCCCCGGTGTTCCGCCCCGTCCCATACGAGGGTGTCATGCGCCATTCCCAGATCGGCACAAAGCCGGGCGACGAAGGCTGCCTCACCGGCGGATTCGGGCCGCAGGCGATGATCCACGGTGGCGACGGCAAGACGTGACGAAGTTTTCCCGGCACGGACCCACGCCGCCGCTCCGAGCAACAGAGCAAGCGAGTCCGGTCCGCCGGAGACTGCGAGCAGAATGGTGCCGGTTTCGACGCCGCAGGTCGTAGCTGTGCCGATCAGCGCGTCGATCGCCGCGACGAGGGCGGTATCCAGAAGAGGTAGAGAGGGTGAGGAAGGGCTGCCCATCCGGTCGGCCAAGGCGACGGCCATCGGCCCGAGGGGCTCAGCAGCTCGCAGCTTTCTGCTCGTCAGTGAGCTTGCGGCGGACATTGTCGCTCATCTGCGGATAGCGCCGCGAGACTTCCTTGTACGTGACGCAGGCGGTCTCGCGATTGTTGAGCTTGGCGAGCGACATGCCGAGCTTCAGCATCATTTCCGGCGCCTTGGCGCTGTCGGGGTGGCCTTTCTGGGCTTCGAGGAACACTTCGGCCGCCTCATTGTACTTCTGCTGCTGGAACAGGCTCTCGCCCAGCCAGTATTGCGCGTCCGGTGCGTCATCCGCATTCGGAAAGGTCTGGGAATACTGCCGGAAGGCCTCTTCGGCGAGCGCATAGTCGCCGGCGAGGAGATAATTGTAGGCAAGATCATACATCTCGCCCGGCCCGTTCGGCGAAACGCTCGCGACCGTCTGCGAGCCGCCGGACGGCGGACCGTCGCCCGAGCCGGTATCGAGCGATGAGGTATCGAGGCCGTTGTCCAGAAGCTGGCCGATATCGTCGACCGCGGCCTGATCGTTGCTCGTGCCTGACGGGGCCGGCGCCGCCTCGCCGCGCCGTTCGCCGCTGCCGGACGAAGAAGAACTGCCGCCCTCCAGCTGCTGGAAGCGGAATTCACTGTCCTCGCGATATTTCCGCATGTCCTCCTGGGCCTGAAGAAGCTGGAAACTCAACTCCTCGACCCGGCCGTTCAGCCGGCGGATTTCTTCTTCGAGCTGGTTCAGGCGAACCAGCACCTCGCCCGACTGCGCGACCCGCATCGGCTGGCCATCGTCCCGGCTCATGGCCTCTGAGACCGAGGGCGCAGGAAGCGGCACTTCGGCCGCCGGCCGCTCGCTCTGATCGAACACGCCGGGCAGTTCGAAAGACATCGCCGTCTGCGGCTGCAGGAAAGCGACAAGCGCTGCCGCCGCAAGGCCGCGGCGAAGCGTCGGATAATTCGTCACGGTATCATCCCCTCGATCAAGCCATGATGGATCGGAACACGATAACGTTGCGCGCTTCCGCCCGTCGGCCAGAGGCGAGGGCGTCATCGGCCCTCCCCGGGAGGAAAAAAGCAACGGCGTGCGGCATCCGATCCACGTTCGAGCATGGAACGAGGGAGTTCGGCCAAAGTTTGGCGTGCCGTCGACAGAAGCGGCGGAGACGAGGGTCTCCACCGCTTTCCTGTTCGATCCCGCTTCCTGAAGGAAGCTGGCTATGAAGATCGGTCGATCAGCTTCCCGCGCCGCCGAGCACCGTCACGGCGCGACGGTTCTGCGACCAGCAGGAAATGTCGTCGCAGACCGCGACCGGCCGCTCCTTGCCGTAGGAAATCGTGCGCATCCGGCTGGCCGGAACGCCCAGGGAAGCGAGGTAGTCCCGGGTCGCCGAAGCGCGGCGGGCACCGAGGGCGAGGTTGTACTCGCGGGTGCCGCGCTCGTCGGCGTGGCCTTCGATGGTGATGGCGTATTGCGGATATTGCTGAAGCCACTGCGCCTGGCGCTGCAGCGTCTGCTGCGCGTCGGCCCGGATCGACGAGGAGTCGGTGTCGAAGAAGATCCGGTCGCCGACATTGACCGTGAAGTCCTGGGCCGAGCCGGGGGTGGCGGACCCCGCACCGCCGGGACCGCCGAGGCCGAGGCCGGCGGCGTTGTCGGGCAGGGCGTCGCGATTGGTGCCGCAGCCGGCGACGAGAAGGCTTGCGGCGAGGGCGAGAGCGATGCGCGTCTTGCCTTGGAAGGCCATGCTCGGCATGGTGAACTCCTTCAAATCCAATGGATTTCGGTTACCGACGGCTTACCACGCACGCACTTAACAGCCGGTAAAATCCAATGCTTCTCCCTCGAGGCGGCAGGGTTTTGGCAGCTTTGTGCGCCATTGCCGCATTCGCGGCCCTCAGAGGGTTTTCCCGGACGATTGATGCGTCCTTGCAACAGTCACTCGCTTTTAGGCAGCCAAGCTTGCGCCGGACTGGCTGCCGCGAGTTCGCCCAAAAGCAACGGCCCGAAAACCGGTTTTGGTTTTCGGGCCGATGCTTTGATTCGGGCAATCCCTCGACAGGAAGCGATGAAGGCCTCGGTGCCTGATCAGACGTGCCGCAACTCAGTCGAGGAGCGGCGACCAGGCCGGGTCCGAGGCGTAGCTCGGGGTCGGGATCTTCTGCTCGTTGTAGCCGGTCAGATCGATGGAATAGAGCTGCGGTCCGCCGCCGCCCTTCTGATCGCGGAAGAACATCAGCACCCGGCCGTTCGGCGCCCAGGTCGGGCCTTCATTGTGAAAGCCGGAGGTCAGGATGCGCTCACCCGAGCCGTCGGGCCGCATCACGCCGATCTGGAACTGCCCGCCCGTCTGCTTGGTGAAGGCGATCAGATCGCCGCGCGGCGACCAGACCGGCGTCGAGTAGGAGCCGTCCCCGAAGGAGATGCGCTGCTGGTTCGAGCCGTCGGCGTTCATCACGTAAAGTTGCTGGCGTCCGCCACGGTCGGATTCGAAGACGATCCGGTTGCCGTCCGGCGAATATGACGGCGAGGTGTCGATGGCATTGGTGGAGGTGAGCCGCGTCGTCGCCCGAGAACGCAGATCCATGGCGTAGATATTGGCGTTGCCGTTCTGCTGTAGGCTCATGATCACCTTCTGGCCGTCCGGCGAGAAGCGCGGCGAGAAGGTCATGCCCGGGAAATTGCCGACGATCTCGCGCTGCCCGGTTTCGAGCTGAAGGAGATAGACCCGCGGCTCGCCATTGCCGAAGGACATGTAGGTGACCTCCTGGCGGTTTGGCGAAAAGCGCGGCGTGAGAACGAGGTCGCGGCCGTCGGTCAGATAGCGGACATTCGCCCCGTCCTGATCCATGATCGCCAGACGCTTGACCCGGTTGGCCTTGTCGCCGGATTCGGCGACGAAGACGACGCGGGTGTCGAAATAGCCCTTCTCGCCGGTCAGCCGCTCATAGATCGCGTCAGAGATGATGTGGGCGACGCGGCGCCAGTTTTCCGGGTTGGTGTAGAATTGCTGGCCGTCGAGCTGCTGGCCGGCAAAGGTGTCCCACAGGCGGAACTCGACGCGCAGCCGCCCATCGGCTTCCGGCGAGACGCGGCCGACGACCAGCGCCTGGGCGTTGATCACCGTCCAGTCCTGGAAGTTCGGGCTGGTGTCGGTGCCCAGACCTTTCTGGATGAAGGCCGCCTGATCGATCGGCGCGAACAGGCCGGAGCGCTTCAGATCGGCCGAGACCACATCCGAGATCTGCTTGCCGATCCCGTCCTGCGACTGGAAATCGGCAATGGCGATGGGCAGCGGCTGGACGTTGCCCTGGGTGATGTCGATCTCGACAACGGCCTGGGCCGGCATCGCGAAAGCGATGAAGCCGGCAAGGGCCAGCGCGAGCGCGCATAGGCGTTTGGCGAAACTTGGCATTGTTCGAATATCCCTCTGGCGCGGGCCATTCCGGCTCTTCAGCCGCGCGGCCCCGCTCCCCCGTCCTTCATGGATCCGCCGGGCCTCCCCTGCCCGCCGGCCGGTGCATCGGCGCTCTCGTGCACCGTCAAATCCCGCAGCCCTTCCAACGACTCAATCGGGATTTTTGATGACGCTTTCGCGTCAAAACATCTCCTGCGGGTCGAAGTTCAGGATCACCTCGGACCACGTGTCGTATTTCTCCGCCGGCAACTGATAGGGCGCGCAGCGGATCACCGCCCTGAGCGCCGCCTCGCTTGCTGCCCGCTCGATCGGTGTACCGCCGCCGCCGTCGACCAGGACCGGGCGGCCTTCGAGACCGCCGGACGGGTCGAGCTGCATGCGGATCGAAACCCGCAGCGATCCCGCCTCCGAAACGCCAGCCGGCGGTGACCAGCAGCGGCTGACCTGGCCGCGCAGCGCGTCGAGCTCGCTCTGCGAAAGACGGCCCCCCGTCGTGCGCTCGCCGCCGAGGGCCGCCTGCCGCTGCGAGCTCTGCGCCCCGCCGCCGGCCGACTTCTCCTTGTTCAGGAGCGCGGCGATCTTGTCGGGATCGAATTCGCTTTCCTGCTGCGCGGTCTGGGTCGCCGGCTCGCGCGGACGCTCGGCCTGCTGCATCTCGGCAGGTCTCGGTGCGGGCGGCTCCGGCCGGGCAGTCGGAACCGGCACGTTCTGCGGCTCCGGCGGCGTCGCCGGCCCGGGTTCGGGCTGAGGCTCGGCGGTGGCGATCGCCTGCTCGATGGGATCGGGCTGAGGCTGCGGCTCGGGTTCCGGCTCGGCCTGCTGAGGGGCGGGCTCCGGTTCCGCTGCAGGCTGCGGATCGGGCTCCGGCAGCGGCACGGCCTCCGGCGTCGGCGCGGGTTCCGGCTCTGGCGCAGGTTCGGGCGGCGCCGGCTCGGCTGGGGCCGGCGCGGGTGCGGCCGCCTGTTCCGTCGCCTTCGGTCGCTCCGTCGGCGTCGGCGGTGTCGGCAGATCGACCGTGTTGTCGCCGACATTCTCGGCGGGCTCGGATTCGGACGCCTCGGTCGGTTCGGGCGCTGGCGTATCGGCCACCGGCGCGTCCTCGGCGCCGATTACCGACTGGGAATAGGCCTCGAGCGGCACGAGCTCGACCGGCAGGGAATCCACCGCCGCCACTTCCATCGGCTCGGGCGCACCCAGTGCCCACAGCCCCCAGGTGAGGGCTGCCGCATGGAGGATCGAGGAAACGACGAGGCCGGACTTCATGGGCTTGGCGCCAGACTCAGGCGTTGACGTCTTGGTCGGTGACGAGACCGATATTGCGGAAACCGGCGGCGGAAATGCGCCCCATCACCCGCATCACCGTGCCATAGTCCGCGCTGCGGTCGCCGCGTACGAAGATCCGCTCCTCGTAGCCGGCCCGCGCGATCGCCTGCAGCTTCGGCACCACCTCCTCGACGGCGATTTCGGATTCGTTCAGGAAGACCGTTCCGTCCGAGTTCACCGAAATGGTGATCGGCTGCGTTTCGGAATTCAGGGACTTCGCCTGGGTTTCCGGCAATTGGATCGGCACGCCCACCGTCAGCATGGGGGCCGCCACCATGAAGATGATCAGGAGGACGAGCATCACGTCGACCATCGGCGTGACGTTGATCTCGCTCATCGGGGCGCGACGCGAGCGTCCGCGCCGCGTGCGCATCGCGCCTGCCTTGCCGGTGGACATTCCCATCGCGTTGTTCCTCTCTGGCTTGTCTCTGACCGCCGGTCAGCGCTGGCCGAGCTTTTCGTCGATCTGGCGCGACAGGATGGCCGAGAACTCGTCCGCGAAGGCTTCCAGCCGCATGCCGAGCTTGCCGACATCGGCCGACAGCTTGTTGTAGGCGACCACCGCCGGAATCGCCGCAACGAGGCCGATCGCGGTCGCGAGCAGCGCCTCGGCGATACCGGGCGCGACGACCGCAAGGCTCGTCTGCTGCGAGCCGGCGATCGCCTGAAACGAGGTCATGATGCCGATGACGGTGCCGAACAGGCCGACGAAGGGCGCGGCCGAGCCGATCGTCGCCAGATAGCCGAGCCGCGATTCCAGACTGTCCATCTCGCGGGCGAGCGTGACGTCCATCGCCTTCTCGATCCGCGCCTGCAGGCCGATGGGAGAGCGGGCGCCCTTTTCGAAGGACTTCTTCCACTCGCGCATGGCAGCGACGAACAGCGCGCCCATGCCGGTCGTCCGGCGTTCGGAGAGGGTGTGATAGAGTTCCTCCAGCGACTGGCCGGACCAGAAATGGCTCTCGAACTTGTTGAGCTGGCGCCGGAAAGAGCCGTAGCGCAGGATCTTGTCGATGATGATCGCCCAGGACCAGATCGAGGCCGCGAGCAGCCCGATCATCACCAGTTTGACGATGAAGCCCGCCTGCCAGAACAGATCCCACAAGGATACGGAACCGGCCGCGTGCAGCGCTTCCTGAGCGATTTGCCCGTCCATTTCAGATCAAGCCCCTCAATCCGCCGGCTCTTGTCTCAGCCGGCAAGGGGCGTCGGCGCCCCGCGCCACGCCCCTCATCCATTACAAAGTTACCGCATCGATCACGTTCGGCAGCGGCCACGCCGCGCGGGCGCCTCGAAGTCCTCGACATTCCGCCGCCACTTGCCGGCCGCGCATCTGATCGGTCGTCGCAGCGCCGAACGCATGCCGAAAACGCATCCCCTCATCCGCTTTCCCAAGTGATTCCGGTAAAAGCATGGCGAATTCGTCGAAAATCCGCGCGATCGTCATGTCACCGATTTAGGGTTAACAGACGGTTACGACCGACGCAGACAAGGGCTTGGCGCGTGCGGCCCGGTCATGGCCTATTGGCTGGCGCCCGGCGCCAAGACCTCCAGCACACGCGGCGGCATGCGCATCGGCTTGCCCTCGGGCGAGATCACCGCGACCTTGACGTTGGCATTGAGAAGCACCTCGTCGCCCTTCAGGACCGTCTGATCGAGGAGCACCCGCGCGCCGCCGAGCTGCCGGGTGCGGGTCGAGACGGTCAGCACATCGTCGATGCGCGCAGGACGCAGGAAGTCGATCTCCATGCGCCGCACCGCGAAAGCCATGGGCGCGCCGAAGGTGCCGGCCATCAGTTCGCGATGGCCGATGCCCTTCAACCGCAAAAAGTCCGAACGCCCACGCTCCAAAAAATGCAGATAGCGAGCGTGATAGACGACGCCGGAAAAGTCGGTGTCCTCGAAATAGACCCGCACCTCGAGCCGGTGGCCGTCTTCGGTCAGGCGCCCTGCCAGATCACTGCTCATCCGGAAATCGGTCCTTTTTGCACTTGTTCATCAAGGCCTTGCGGTTTCTGACGAATTTCGAGCCGTAAAGCGTCATCTGCGTGTCACCGACGCGGGGGCAAAACGGCGCGGCCTTAACCGAAAACCCATGAGGAGTGTCTGGACATGCCGCGCCATCTCATCGCCGCGCTTTGCACGACCACGATCCTGACCGCAACCGGCGGCGCGCTTGCCGAACCGGTGTTCACCCGCATCGCATCCTTTCCCGTGGCGAGCAATCTGCCGGCCGATGCCGACCCGGCGACGGTGACCTCGTCGGAGATCATCACGGCAAGCCAGGACGGCAACACGCTGATCTATTCCGACAGCCCGGCCGGTGGCATCGGCATGATCGACATCACCGATCCCGCCTCCCCCCAGCCGCTCGGCTTCATCAACCTGTCCGGCGAGCCGACCTCGGTCGCCGTCGCCGGACCGGACGTCTTGGTCGGCGTCAACACGTCGGAGAGCTTCACCAATCCGTCGGGACGCCTCGCGGTCGTCGACATCGCCGGGAAAAGCGAAATCGCCTCCTGCGATCTCGGCGGCCAGCCGGATTCGGTCGCGGTCTCCAGGGACGGCCAGTTCGCGGCCGTCGCCATCGAGAACGAGCGCGACGAGGATCTCGACGACGGCGCCCTGCCCCAGATGCCGGCGGGCTTCGTCACCATCTTCTCGCTCACCGACGGCGCGCCGGATTGCGCTTCGATGAAGACGGTCGAGATGACCGGCCTTGCCGAGATCGGCGGCGAGGATCCCGAGCCGGAATTCGTCGATTTCAACGGCCAGAACGAGATCGTCGTGACGCTTCAGGAGAACAATCACCTGGCGATCATCGACGCAGCCACCGGCGAAGTGACCAACCATTTCTCTGCCGGCGCCATCGACCTTCAGGGCATCGACACCGAGGACAATGGCGAGATCGCTCTCACCGGCAGTCAGGAAGGCCGCAAGCGCGAGCCCGACGCCGTGCAGTGGATCGACGACGACCGCTTCGTCACCGCCAATGAGGGCGATTACGAAGGTGGTTCGCGCTCCTTTACCGTCTGGAACAAGGACGGCACGGTCGCCTATGAATCCGGCCCCGCCTTCGAATACGAGCTGGTGCGCGCCGGCCATTATCCGGACAAGCGCTCCGACGCCAAGGGCGTCGAGCCGGAGGGACTCGAAACCGCGACATTCGACGGCACCACCTATGCCTTCGTGCTCTCCGAGCGCGGCTCGGCGGTGGGCGTCTACCAGATCGGCGACGGCGATCCGGAGCTCGTTCAGCTTCTGCCCTCCGGCGTCGGCCCGGAGGGTGCGGTGGCGATCCCCTCGCGCAATCTCTTCGCGACATCGAACGAGGAAGATCTGATCGAGGATGGCGGCGCGCGGTCGCACGTCATGATCTATGAGCGCGCCGAGGGCACGCCGAGCTATCCGATGATCGTCTCGGAAGACCAGGACGGAACGCCGCTCGGCTGGGGCGCGCTGTCTGGCCTCGCCGCGGACCCTGAGAACGCTTCGACGCTCTATGCGGTGTCGGATTCCTTCTACAAGAACCAGCCGCGCATCTTCACGATCGACGCGTCGTCCATGCCGGCGACAATCACCGGCGCGATGACGGTGATGCGGGACGGCGACGTCGCGCCGAATCTCGACCTCGAAGGCATTGCCCCGGATGGCGAAGGCGGCTTCTGGCTGGCGAGCGAAGGCCGCACCGACCGCGAGATCCCGCATCAGCTCGTCCATGTGGACGGCCAGGGCAATGTCACCGAAATCGTGCCCTTCCCCGATGCCCTTCTCGCCAACGAGATCCGCTTCGGCGCCGAAGGCGTGACCATGGATGGCGACACGCTTTGGATCGCCATTCAGCGGGAGTGGAAGGACGATCCGGAGGGCGAGGTCAAGCTTCTCGCCTACAAGCCAGGCTCGAAGGAGTGGTCGGCCGTGCGCTATCCGCTCGAATCGGCGGAGAAGGGCTGGGTCGGCCTGTCGGAGATCACCGCCCATGGCGACCATCTCTACATCGTCGAGCGCGACAACCAGATCGGCGAAGCGGCGAAGATCAAGAAGCTCTACCGCGTCGCCAAGGCCGATCTGAACCCGGCACCGATCGGCGACGAGCTGCCGACCGTGACCAAGGAGGAGGTCCACGACTTCCTCCCCGACCTGAAGGCCACCGCTGGCTATGTGGTCGACAAGATCGAGGGCTTCACCTTCGCCGCCGACGGGACGGCCTATGCCGTGACCGACAATGACGGTGTCGACGATTCCTCCGGCGAGACGCTCTTCTTCAAGGTCGATCTCGGCGGCTCGGCGATGTAGCGCGGTCGCTCCGACATCCGGTCGCCGAGAATTCATCGATCATCGTCGCGGGCTGGTCCTCCAGCCCGCGACTTCGTCTTGACCCTCGAACAGGCGGTCAGAGCAGGATCGCGAGCGAAGCGCATCGCATCCCGCCCTCGCGCACCATCACGCTCTATCGGCGCGTGGTCGCTCCCGGCTCGATACGGCCGATCGGCGGGGCGAAATGCGGATCATTGTAGGACTTGCATTTTCCCGTGTCGCCATCCGGGTCGACGCAGGACGCGTTCAACATGCCCCATACGAAGTCCATCGGCAGCGAGCGCATGACGGTCGTGCCCTCGGCGAAGAACCAGCTTGGCTCCGGCGCGCCGTTGACGGTCTGGTTGAGGCCGAACAGGTTGAGATTGGTCTGGCTGCCGATGCCCGGCACGCCCGCATTGCCGTCGGCATCCGGTCCGGCCTGGGAATGGCAGGTCATGCAGGAGGCCGAATTGACGAAGCCGCCCTCCGTGATCGACTGCCCGGCATGGGTGGGCACGCCCGTATTCGTGACGAAACTGATCTGGCTGGCCTTCAGCCGGTAGCTCCGCCAGGCCGGATCGGCGGCCGAAGGCGTGTTCGGGTCGCTGACGCTGTCGGCCGTCGCGACACCCATCGCAGCCAGCAAGGCGTCGAGAGAGGGCGTGATCGACTCGCCGGTTTCCGCGACGGTGTAGGGCGTTCCGGTGCGAAAGACGATGTCGTTCGACGCGTCGTCGGAATCTTCCGTTTTCGGTGGAATGTAGTTCTGCCCGAAGGACGCGCCGCCCACTTCGACGCCGCGGGCGTCAAAGCCAAAGGAATCGTTGCAACCCGTATAGTCGCAGCGTCCCAGATTGCCGACATGTTCGAAGGCGTACCAATGCCAGTTGGGCAGGGCCTTGGACGCCGCGGTCACCGAGACGAGATAAAAGAGTTCCGGCTCCTCGTCACCGGGCGCAAGGGTCTCCTCGATCAGCATCGTGACATAGGGATGCTCGGGATTGTTGGGCGGATCGAGCCGCTGACCATTTCCGTCGGTATCGCTGATGAGCCCCGACTCCAGCATTTCGGACTGGCTGAAGAAGTCGACCTTGAACATGACGGCGTCGGTCGGATAATCGACCGTCAGGGCCGGATTGGCATAGGGCGCATGGTCGCTGATCCAGTTCTGCATCGCCGTGAAGCGCGCACCCAGGCTCTCTTTGTTGTAAAGATTCTGCAGGAAGCTGTAGCGGACGAAGGGCCGGTTCCTGAACACGATCTCGGCCTCTTCCTGCCGCAGCACGCGAGCCGGATCCAGCGTGTTCAGGAAATCGTGGCTGTGACTCGGATTGGGCTTGGCGACCGTCAGCGGCGGCGGATTGGTCCAGTCGGTCGGGAAGAACGGACACCCGCTGGGCGGAGCCCCCTCGATCGGCGGCGTCCGGTCCATGACGGACGGATCGCAGCAGTCCTGACTGACCTGCCCCGGCAGGCAGATCGGCTTCGGATCGGATATCCAGATCGTCTGATCGGTGCCCCAGGTCCAGAACTTCTCCCGAACCGCCTCAAGCATCGAGGTCCAGGCATAAGCATCGGGACAGCTCGCCGCCGGATTGCCGATTCCCGCCGGCCAGCGCAACTGCCCATCGATGAAATTCGGCGTGCAGCCGGGGCGATCGCGCGCGTCGGCGCGAAAATAGCTGACCTGCTCGACCGGGTTGGGCTTCGAATCGGCGGCCTGAGCACCCGACAGAAGCATCGCCGAACCAGCCAGCACCGCTGATATTAAGAACACCTTCATGAAATTCTCCTCTGACACCAAGGAATTCATATCAGTTCCATACTTCATATTCGAACGAATAGCGCTTGCCGGAAATAAAGCTAAAAATCTCTTGACGGCCGAACGCAGGGTTTTTGCGGCCCGGCTCTAGCTCTGGACACCGTCCTGCATAAATGCCCGGATCGTCGATCCGCCACACCGAAGAGGCCAGATGCGCGCTCTCCTTATTCAGTATTACGAGCGCATCAAGGCGAGCTACTGGTTCCTGCCCTCGGTGCTGGCCCTTCTCTCGGCGATCCTCGCCTTCACCCTTGTCGAAATCGACACGCTGGTGGAGCCGGACTGGCTGGGCAGCGGACCCTTCCTCTATGCCACGCAACCGGAAGGGGCGCGGACGCTTCTCGGCGCCATCGGCGGATCGATGATCGGCGTCGCCGGCACGGTCTTCTCCGTCACCATGGCGGCGGTGGTCTTCGCCTCCGGCAGCTACGGGCCAAGACTCCTCACCAATTTCATGAACGATCGCGGCAACCAGGTGACGCTGGCGGTGTTCGTCGCGACCTTTGTCTACTGCATGATCGTCCTGCGCACCGTGCGGGACGGCAGCGAGAACGGCGATTTCGCCGCCATGTTCGTGCCCAACATAGCGATCTTCGGTGCGCTCGTTCTGGCGATCCTCTCGATCGGCGTGCTGATCTACTTCATCCACCACGTCCCGTCGAAGATTCACATCTCCAACGTCATCGCCGACATCGGTCACACGCTCCTGAAGCGGATCGGAAAGGAATATCCGG
This sequence comes from Jiella marina, assembly GCF_024359545.1. GTDB lineage: Bacteria > Pseudomonadota > Alphaproteobacteria > Rhizobiales > Rhizobiaceae > Jiella. The sequence continues at coordinate 38,725 of NZ_JAKQZG010000016.1, read as the reverse complement.
AAAAGCCTGCCCATGACGACGAGGCGCTGAACGATCTGCGATGGCAGTTGCCGCCGGCCCTTCGCAAGACACCCGACCTCGGTGAAGGCGGAAGCGACACGCCCGGATACAGACGCATTCTTTCCGACCGTGTCGGCTATGTGCAGATTGTCGATGCGGAGTCCCTGATCGAGGCGACCTCGACCGAAGATGTTGTCGTGCGACTCACCTGTAGGCCGGGCAATTTCATCCATGTGGGTCAGGTCATCGCGCTTGCCTGGCCGGCCGAGCGGGTGAACGACGAGACATGCGACAAGCTGCGTTCCACGATCGCCGTCGGCAACACACGGAGCCCGGGCCAGGATCTGAACTTTTTGTTCGACGAACTGGTCGAGATCGCCGGCCGGGCGCTGTCGCCCGGCGTGAACGATCCCTATACGGCGATCACCTGCCTCGACTGGCTGAAGGCAGCCATGGCGAAGATTGCCGGCCGGTCGGAGCGCAGCCCCTACATCATCGACGACAACGGCAAGCTCCGTGCCGTGAGTCTGTTGGACGACTTCCCCGCCTATCTGGAAATCGGCTTCGGCCATCTCAGGCAATATGCCGCCTCCGACATGATCGCCGGCCAGCATTTCCTGAACTGCCTGACCGAGATCGTGCCGATGTGCCGCGACAGGCAACAGTGCGAGGCCATTCGCGAGCAGGCCGAGAAATTCCTCGATCTCGCCCGAGAAGAACTTTCCGGCGCATCGCTCGCCACGCTCGAAGCGGCCGGGGCAAAGACAATTCGCGCCGCATCGCGATAGCAGCCCCCGGCGAGGTCATCCGACAGCCCCGCAGCCGGCAATTCAGCGCCGGCCTATTCGCCCTCGTCGAAGAGGTTCGACTGGACGCCTTGATAGGCCGGCGGCACCGCGAGGCCGAGATGGCGGAACGCATGTTGCGTTAGAAGCCGGCCACGCGGCGTGCGCTGGAGGAAGCCCTGCTGCAGGAGATAGGGCTCGACGATGTCCTCGATCGCATCGCGCGGCTCGGAGAGCGCGGCGGCGATGGTCTCGATGCCGACCGGACCGCCGCCGAAATTGAGCGCGATGAGGTCGAGATAGCGCCGGTCGAGCTGGTCGAGGCCGAGGCTGTCCACCTCGAGCCGCGACAGCGCTTCGTCGGCCACCTTGCGGTTCACGGTTTCGGCCCCGGCAAACTGCGCGAAATCGCGGACCCGGCGCAGGAGGCGGCCGGCGATGCGCGGCGTGCCGCGGGCGCGGCGGGCGATCTCCTTCGCCCCGTCTTCGCCCATCGGCATCTGCATCAGCCGGGCGCCGCGGGTGACGATATGTTCCAGTTCCTCGACCGTGTAGAAATTCAGCCGGACCGGAATGCCGAAGCGATCGCGCAGCGGCGTCGTCAGAAGGCCAAGCCGGGTCGTCGCGGCGACGAGGGTGAATTTCGACAGATCGATCTTCACCGAACGCGCGGCCGGTCCCTCGCCGATGATGAGATCGAGCTGGAAATCCTCCATCGCCGGATAGAGGATTTCCTCGACCGCCGGGTTGAGGCGGTGGATCTCGTCGATGAAGAGCACGTCGCGCTCTTCCAGATTGGTGAGGAGCGCGGCGAGATCGCCGGCCTTGGCGATCACCGGACCGGAGGTCGAGCGGAAATTGACGCCGAGTTCCTTCGCCATGATCTGGGCGAGCGTCGTCTTGCCGAGGCCGGGCGGCCCGACGAAGAGCACGTGATCCAGCGCCTCGCCGCGCGCCTTCGCCGCCTCGATGAAGACCTTGAGATTCGCCCGCGCCGCCGCCTGGCCGACGAAATCGTCGAGCCGCTGGGGGCGCAAGGTCGCGTCGATATCCTCGCCGCGCTTTTCGGGGGAGATCAGGCGGTCCGTCTCAGACAATCGCTTTCCTTCTCATCCGACCAGCCATCCTCGATCTCGAAATCCTCGCCATTCCAGGACATGGCGAACAGATCCCGAACCGCATCAATCCGCGTCTGGCTGTGTGATGCCCACCGAAGGATGTCAAGAATAGCATTCCGCGAACTCTTGCCGTCGAGGGACTTGAAGGCAACGGGGCGCAGGCGCTTGTCCAGCTTCTCGTTGATCACCTGTGCCTGGGTCTTACGATCCGCGCTGCGATAGAGCTCGAGCAGTTCAGCCACATGCGTGTCGAGACGCGAGACACCAGCCAGAACAGCGACTTGGTAGGCCAAGAGCTTTTGTGCAGCCGCAGGGGGAAGAAGCGGCACCACGTCGTCGACAGCGTCCTTTAGCACACGATCCAGCGCGTTCTTTTCGAGCGCCAGACTGGCAAGCGTCTTGTGCCGCAGCGCGTAGTAGTCGGTCTTCAACTTCAGCCGGTGACCATCATCGAACACGATCACATAGCCCTCGATTTCGGTGAGTCCGCGAACTCCCGAAACAAAAGTGGGGGTGGAACCGTCGACGCGATGGCTGCTGACAACCGGCACACCGTAATGCCCGGCCATGTCATGCATCAGCTCGAAATCCGCATAAGCACCGGTCGTGTTGTCGCGGATGGCGAGAAGTGTCAGCGCAGGCTTGTCATAACCGATGACGATCCGACTACCCGGCGATGTGAATTCGAAGATGGCGGTCTTGCCGACATCCAAGCGATCGCGTGCCAGAGCGAGCAATCCTTCGGTCGCGTACGACGCTGCCTCGAGCGCCTGTCGCGTAATGCCCTTTCGGGTCATCAATACCATTTCGCTTTCCACGAAAGCTGGATGGATCATCGTACCATCGAGCTTTTCCAGGATTCGATGCGGCCTTGACCAATCGACATCCTCGACCCGTTCCCGTTCGCCGAGGTTGAAGAATTTGTGGAAGGGCCGCGCGATGAGCCGTCCGGACTTGTTGAACTTCAGGCCTCGGCACTCGCGTCTGATGGCCGAATTGAAGGTCTCATCGAGATGATGCCCGTAGTCGATCGTATCGTGCGTCGCGTATTTCGAGACATAGATGCCATTGTCGCCCGCAATGTGCGGCAACACGTCGTCGATATGTTCTATGACCGGGAACACTTCCCAACTCCATAAAAAAAGCCGCTTCGAAGAGCGGCTTGAGACGGACTATCGTGGGCGCAGATCACACGCGCATGCGTCGCCAAGCCTTTCGGCGGCCAAAATTGCGATTGCCTGAAAAACTGACGGAATCGTTGCGCATGGCGTCACAATAGCAGAGCTCGCCACCGGCGGACAGCCGGAAATACCGCTCTCGATCTTTCCGGGCGCTCAGCGCGCCAGCTTCTTCAGCCCCAGCCGGATCAACTTCGCACTGTCAGCATCCGCCCCGGCTTCCTTCACGGCCGCCGCGACGGCGTTGGCGGCCTGATCTCGAGCATAGCCGAGATTGGTGAGGGCCGAGACAGCGTCGGCGATCGGCGCCGAGGCGGTGCCGCCTCCGATGTCGCGCTTGAGGCCGAAGCTTTCTTCGGCGTCGGCACCGGAAAAGGCTGGCGCACGGTCCTTCAGTTCGGCGACGATGCGCGCGGCGACCTTCGGGCCGACGCCGGGAGAGCGCGCGACCATCGCCTTGTCCTGGAGGGCGACCGCATTGGCGAGATCGCCGGGCGACAGAGTCCCGATCACCGCGAGCGCCACCTTGGAGCCGACGCCCTGGACCGTCTGGAGCAGGCGGAACCAGTCGCGTTCAGCGGCGCTCGAAAACCCGTAGAGCCGGATCATGTCCTCACGCACGATGGTCTCGATGAACAGGATCACCGCTTCTCCCGCACCGCCGAGCGCCGCGAGCGTCTTGGCACCGCAAAAGGCGACATAGCCGACACCATGAACGTCGACGACCACATGGTCCTCGCCGATCTCGTCAATCGTGCCCTTGAGCTTGCCGATCATCTCTGCCTGCCGTCTTCCCGCTGCGAGACGACCGGTTGACACCATTCGGCGGCGGATTTCCAGACGTTTTGCGGCCGGCAGAGACCTGCCGACCGCAAAGGGCTGCGCGCATGTGAGGCGTTTGGGTCGCTCGCGCGATCAGCGACCGCCGAGCTTCAGCTTCGCCGACCTGCACTCGACGACCTGCTTCGACGAGGAGTGATAGGCCGAGTCCCAGGAAACCTTCACGCTCTTCGGGCAGCCGGGATAGGACTTGTTGACCAGGTTGAACGGGCCGTTCGGACCATTTGCCCTGATCTTGACGGACCGGATGCCCTTGTTGCTGGAGATCGAGCAGACGACGGCGTTGGGGATCGAGCAGGAGATCGAGGCGCCGGCGCTCTGGATCTTGGCGGCCTTGAACTGGCCGGCGTCGGCGACGGAACCGAGAGCGCCGAGAGCGACCAGGGCAGCGAGAAGGCGGGGAGCGAGAGAGTTCGACATTTCAGGCTTCCTTCGTGGGGGCGTTGGGGCTTGGGGCGAAATCAACGTTTCGATGATCGCCTTGTAACCTTCCCCTGCGGAATGAGCCCTGAATGGCGCATTTATCTTCGGTTCAGTAAGAAAACCGGTAACCGACAGCGAAGAACACGTCGACATTGCAAGATCGGCCTCGTCCCGAATGGGTCGGGAATCATTGCGTGTTTCGCGCCGCCATCAACGCGGCCATGTCCGGCCAAAGCACCGCCGGGTGGCGGGCCATCTCTGCCAAGAGCCGTTCCAGAAGCGCCCAGGCCGCTTCGTCATGCTGGAGGTGGTGGGAGAGGATCCCGATTGGCTCGACCGATCCGCCGCGCCGCGTTTCGATCAGGTCCGACAGCCGGCGGTCCGCTTCGTCCATGGCAAGCCCGGACTTCGCCCGCCAGTCCATGATGTCGAGATGGGTGTTGAGTTCGGCCGGACCGCCCAGGACGGGCGGCCGAGCAGGGCCATAGGTCGAGACGATCGGCAGGCCCAGCGTCGGCAGCAGTGTCCTCGCCCGTTCGCCGATCCGGTTCCAGGGCGGTACGAAGACCGGCAGGAACCGCTCCCCGAAGAGATCGACGAGGCGGGCCCGGCCCTCGATCAGTTCACGTTCCATGGCCGCGTTCGGCCGGTGATCGCCGAACTCGGCCCGCTTCTCGTCCGCTGGCGCATGGTTCGCATGCGACCAGCCATGCAGGAGCGCAGCGATCATGCCGTTGTGGTCGAGACGCGCGGCAAGCCCCGGCTCTGCATCCTCCGGAATGACGGCGAGGGCGAGCTGCAGGTCCTGTTTTTCCCTGAGAAGGAGCAGCCGGTCGAGCGCGACCGAGGGCCGCCGCGCATCGTCGTCGCGCCACCAGAGCGCCACGGCCCTGTCTTCGCCGGCAAGCCGGTCGAGGGCAGCCACAGTCAGGGGAAAGTCCGCCGCCATCACGCGGCCTCCGCCTTGAGCGCCCCGCCAAGAAGCGCGGCCACCCGGTCGAGGCCCGGCTCGGGCGAGAATTTCGAGCGCACCCGCTCCTCGCCCGCCTTGCCGAGACGAAGCGCCAGTTCCGGCTCGTCGATCACCCGGGCGATCGCCGCGGCGAGCGCCTTCGGGTCGCGCTCGTCGACCAGAAGGCCGGTCCGCCCGTCCTCGACCAGTTCGGGGATCGCCGAAACCCGGGTGGAAACGACCGGCAGGCGGTGCGCCTGCGCCTCCATCAGCACGTTGGGCAAGCCGTCACGATCTCCGGACTTGGCGATCCGCGAGGGCAGGACGAAGAGATCGGCCCTGGCGAGAAGTTCAAAGACTTCGTCACGCGCGCGGCTGCCGTGCCAGGTGATCCGCTCGGCAATGCCCGCCTTCTCGGCCTGTTCCTTGAGCCTATTCGCCAGCGTTCCGCCGCCCACATGGTCGAAATGCCAGTTCCGGTCCTTGAGGCGGGCAAGCGCACGGATCAGATCGGCATAGCCCTTCTTTTCCACCGCCCGGCCCACCGAGACGATGCGAAAGGGGCGACTGCCGTCGAAGGCTTTCCGCTCGGGCGGCGTGATCCCGGAAACGTCGAGGCCGTGATAGACGAGTTCGACCTGTTGCGGCCGCTTGGCGAGCGAGCGCAGATAGTCCAGGTTGGTGCCCGTGCAGGTGACCCCGAAGGACGCCGAATCGAGCTTTTCCGACAATTCCCAGGCCTCGCTCGTCCAGATGTCCTTGGCGTGGGCGGAAAACGACCAACCGAGCCCGAGGATCGCCGCGGCATAGCGGGCGACCGAGGCCGGCGTGTGCAGATAATGGGTGTGGAGCCAGCCGACATCGGCGGGAAGTTCTGCGGCGAGCACGCAGGCCTGGCCAAAACGGCGATAGCGGTTGGCCGTATGGTCCCGGGCGAGATCGGCCTGAAACAGCTTCTCGGCCTCGGCATAGCCCGGCTGGCGCGACGCGAATTCCCGGCCGCGCTTCACCCGCGCCGGATCGTCCTTCAGATATTCCGGCAGATAGAGAACGGGGGCGGTGATCCGCCGGTGCACCGGATGGACCTTCGCCTCCTGGGGCTGGCGCAGCGAGACGATGAGTTGCTGCAGTCCTCGATCCTGGAGACCGGCGATTTCTTGCGCGATGAAGGTTTCCGACAGGCGCGGATAGCCCTTCACCAGAATTGCGACCCGCCCTTCGATCATGCCGTTCCATTCCCGTTCATCGGCCGAACTCGGCATCGAGCCCGACGTTCCGACCCTGATGTGGCAAGCCCGCCGCGAGCGGCAAGACGGCGCTGTTCATCCCTTTCGCGACGAAGCGTTCGCCACTCGAAAAACGCTCGAATTCCAAGTTGACCCGCGCGGAAGGAGAACATTGACAAAGTTTGGGCACCGAAGCTTACTGGCCGCAAAGACTGGGAAGGATCAGACACCCTATGGCGCGTTCGAAGGCAGTGAGGAGCCATCTTCGCACCGTGCGCGGCGGCTGCCGAAGCCCATCTCTGCTCGTTTCGGCACTTTTCCTGCTTCTCGCGCTGCCCCAGGCTTTCGCACAGACCCCTCCCGAACCGAAGTCTCTGGCCCCGGCCGTCGCGAAGGGCGAGCTTCCACCGCTCGAACAGCGCCTGCCGGAGGTGCCGCGCGTTCTCGATGTGGACGCCGCCTGCCCCGCCGATTCGCTGGGCGGCACGCTGAACATGCTCGGCGGCAGCGCCAAGGACAGTCGCATCATGCCGGTCTTCGGCTATGCGCGGCTCGTCGCCTATGACACGAACTACGAAATCGTCCCGGACATCGCCAAGAGCGTCGAGGTAGAGGAAGGTCGGATCTTCACCTTCCATCTGAGGCAGGGGATGAAATGGTCCGACGGCGCGCCGTTCACCTCGGAGGACTTTCGCTATTTCTGGGAGGACATGGCGACCAACGAGAACATCGCCAAATTCGGCGTTCCGGGCGAGCTCCTGGTCGATGGCGAGAAGCCGGAAGTGACCTTCCCGGACGAGTACACCGTACGCTATGAATGGGCGAAGCCGAACCCGAACTTCCTCGCCTCCCAGGCAGCGGCCACACCCTTCGAGATCTTCCGGCCGGCCCATTACCTCAAGAAATATCACGAGCGCTATCAGGATCCCCAGAAGCTCGCCGAGCGGGTCGAGAAGGCCGGACAGCGCAATTGGGCCGGCCTCCACTTCAAGAAGGACCGGGCCTCGCGCAACGACAATCCCGACCTGCCGACGCTGCAGCCCTGGATGCTCGTGACCGAACCGCCCTCGCAGCGGCTGATCTTTGCCCGCAATCCCTATTTCCACCGCGTCGACCAGGCCGGACGGCAGCTTCCCTATATCGACGAGGTCGCGCTGACGATCTCCAATCCTGACCTCATCCCCGCCAAGGTCGCCAATGGCGAATCCGACCTGCAGGCCGCTTATCTCTCCTTTCCGAACTACCCTTTCCTGAAACGCGGCGAGAAACGCTCGGATTTCGAGGTCCGCCGCTGGAAATCCGGCCGCGGCGCCCATGTCGCGCTCTATCCAAATCTCAACGCCACCGACCCGGTCTGGCGCAAGCTGCTGCAAACGGCCGATTTCCGCCGTGCCCTGTCGCTCGCCATCAATCGCGAGGACATCAACAAGGCGATCTTCTATGGCCTCGCCGAACCCGGCGGCAACACGGTTCTGCCCGGCTCGCCGCTCTACGATCCCAACCTCCGCTCGCTCTGGACGGACTACGACCCCGAACAGGCAGAGGCGTTGCTCGACGAACTCGGTCTGACCCGCGAAACGCCGCGCGGGCTTCGGCGTCTGCCAGATGGGCGCGAGATGCGGATCGTCATCGAGACCGCCGGCGAAAGCCGCGAACAATCCGATGTCCTGCAACTGATCCGCGACGACTGGCGCAAACTCGGCATCGAACTCCTGATCCGCGAATCCCAGCGCGAGATCTTCCGCAACCGCATCAAGGCCGGCTCGACCCTGATGTCGGTCTGGACCGGCCTCGACAACGGCCTGCCGACACCGGACACGGACCCGGCGGAACTCGTTCCCTCGACCGCCGAACAGCTCGAATGGCCGGGCTTCGGCATGTGGGTCGAGACCGGCGGCACGGGCGGCGAGGAGCCGGGCGACGCCTCGAGCCTCAAACCGCTCAAGAAGCTGATCGCGCTCAGAAAGGCCTGGGCCTCGACGCTGGAACGCGACGAGCGCATTCGCATCTGGAAGGAGGCCCTCGAAATCTTCGCCGATCAGGTCTTCACCATCGGCATCGTGTCGGAGGTGGACCAGATCGTCGTCGTCTCGAACACGCTCGAAGGCGTGCCTGAGCGCGGCATCTACAATTACAATCCCGGCGGTTATTTCGGCATCTACAATCCGGACACGTTCCATTTCGCCTGCCCGGAAGTGTCGACGGCGGACAGCGCGTCGTGATCCGCTATCTTTTGAGCCGCCTCGTCACCATGGCGCTGACGCTCGTCGCGATCAGCGTGCTCGTCTTCGCCATCATCCAGCTTCCGCCGGGCGACTATCTGACGAGCTACATCGCCGAGATCCAGGCCCAGGGCGAACAGGTCACGGCCGAACGGATCGCCTTCCTGCGGGAGGAGTACGGCCTCGACCGCCCGCTCTGGGAGCAATATCTCGTCTGGGCCACCGGCCTGCTTCACGGCGATCTCGGCTATTCCTTCGAGTACAGCCAGCCGGTCGCCGACGTCGTCGGCGAACGCATGCCGCTGACGCTCCTCCTCAACGCGGCGACCGTCCTCTTCATCTATCTGGTGTCGTTCCCGATCGGGATCTATTCGGCGACCCACCAATATTCCTGGACCGATCACGGCCTGTCGTTCCTCGGTTTTCTCGGCCTCGCCACGCCGAACTTCCTGCTCGCGCTGATCCTGCTTTACCTGGCCAATGTCTGGTTCGGCACGTCGATCGGCGGGCTGATGGCGCCGGAATATATCGACGAGCCCTGGTCGCTCGGGAAAGTCGGCTCGGTCTTCGCCCATCTCTGGGTGCCGGTGCTGGTCATCGGCACGGCCGGCACGGCGGGCATGATCCGCCGGCTGCGGGCCAATCTGCTCGATGAGCTGAACCGGCAATATGTCATCACGGCGCGGGCCAAGGGCCTGCCCGAGCGGACGATCCTGTTCAAATACCCCCTGCGCATGGCGCTCAACCCCTTCATCGCCGATCTCGGCGGCATCCTGCCGCAGATCGTCTCGGGTTCGGTGATCATCTCGGCGGTGATGAGCCTGCCGACCACCGGCCCGATGCTGCTTTCGTCGCTGCGCAGTCAGGACATGTATCTTGCCGGCTCATTCCTGATGTTCCTCGCGCTCCTCACCGTCGTCGGTATGTTCATCTCCGACATCCTGCTTGCCGTCCTCGACCCCCGCATCCGGCTGGGGGCAAAGAGCGCCCGATGAGCGACACGACCCATTTCGTCTCGCGCGAACCCTTCGATCCGGAAGCGACCATCGCCGCCGGCTCGGTCGTCTCCGAGCGCTACGCCAAGGCCTCGCAGGCTCGGCTGATCTGGTGGCGTTTCCTGCGGCACAAGGTGGCGGTGGTGTGCCTCGTCTTCCTGGCGCTCAGCTACGCCTCGATCCTGATCGTCGAGTTCCTGTCGCCCTACGAACTGCAGTCGCGCCACACCGACTACATCTTCGCCCCGCCCCAGGCGGTGCATCTCTTCCACGATGGCGAATTCGTCGGCCCCTTCGTCTATCCGCTCGACTATTCCCTCAACATGGAAACCCTCAAACGGGAATATGCCGAAGACACGAGCCGGCCGCTGCCCTTGCGATTCTTCTGTTCCGGCGAGCCCTATCGCTTCTGGGGCATGATCCCGGCCGACAAGCATCTGGTCTGTCCGCCAGAAGGCGGCACCTTCTTCCTGCTCGGCACCGACCGGCTCGGCCGGGACATGCTGTCGCGCATCACCTATGGTGCCCGCATCTCGCTCACCATCGGTCTTGTCGGCGTAACGCTGTCCTTCATTCTCGGCATCACCATCGGCGGTCTTGCCGGATATTTCGGCGGCTGGATCGACGCGACGGTCCAGCGCACCACGGAAATCCTGCGATCGATCCCGGAACTGCCGCTATGGCTAGCCCTCTCGGCGGCGCTCCCGGTCACCTGGAGCCCGCTTCTGATCTATTTCGGCATCACGCTGATCCTGGCCCTGCTCGACTGGCCCGGGCTGGCGCGTGCGGTGCGCTCGAAGCTCTTTGCGCTTCGCGAGGAGGATTTCGTGGTCGCCGCCGAAATGCTGGGAGCGCGGCCGCGGCGGATCATCTTCCGGCATCTCCTGCCGAATTTCATGAGCCATCTGATCGCCTCGGCCTCGCTGTCGATCCCGACCATGATCCTCGCCGAGACGGCGCTGTCCTTCCTCGGCCTCGGCCTCCGCCCGCCCATCACCTCCTGGGGCGTGCTCCTCTCGGAAGCCCAGAACATCGAGGCGGTGGCGCTCTATCCCTGGCTGCTCCTGCCGATGGTGCCGGTAGTGCTGGTCGTGCTGGCGTTTTCGTTCGTCGGCGACGGGCTAAGGGATGCGGTGGATCCATATCAGCACTGAGGCCGGTGGTTCGTCAGCTCTTCAGCCGCCAGCCCGTCTTGAAGATCCATGCGATGGCACCGAGCGTCGCAGCCAGAAAGACCAGCGTCATGCCGAGGCTGACGGCGATCGAAACGTCCGACGCGCCGTAGAAGGCCCAGCGGAAACCGCTGATGAGGTAAACCACCGGATTGATCAGGCTGACGTCCTGCCAGAACTCGGGGAGCATGTTGATCGAATAGAAGCTGCCGCCCAGAAAGGCGAGCGGCGTGACGATCAGGAGCGGAACGAGCTGCAGCTTCTCGAAACCGTCGGCCCAGATGCCGATGATGAAGCCGAACATGGCGAAGGTGACCGCCGTCAGCACCAGGAAGAAGATCATCCAGAGCGGATGCTCGATCCGCAAGTCGACGAAGAGCGCCGCCGTTGCCAGGATGATCAGGCCGAGCGCGATCGACTTCGTCGCCGCCGCGCCGACATAGCCGATGACGATCTCGAAGGCGGAAATCGGCGCCGAGAGGATCTCGTAGACCGTGCCGACGAATTTCGGAAAATAGATGCCGAAGGCGGCGTTGGTCAGGCTCTGTTGCAGCAGCGACAGCATGATCAGGCCCGGCACGATGAAGGCGCCGTAGGACACCCCGTCCACCTCCTCGATGCGCGAGCCGATCGCCGCACCGAAGACGACGAAATAGAGCGAGGTGGAGATCACCGGCGAGATCACGCTCTGCATGATCGTGCGGAAGGTGCGCGCCATCTCGAATTTGTAGATGGCGGCGATGGCGGTGAAGTTCATGCCCGTTCCTCGACGAGGTTCACGAAGATTTCCTCGAGCGTCGACTGTTTGGTGGAAATGTCGCGAAAACGGATGCCCTCTTCGGCGAGCCGGCGCATGAGGCTGGCGATGCCGGTGCGCTCGGCATTGGTGTCGTAGCTGTAGGTCAGGCTGCTTCCGTCCTCAGACAGGGAAAGGTCGTAGTCGGAAAAGCCCTCCGGCACGGCGCCGAGCGGCTCCTGCAGATGCAGCGTCAGTTCCTTGTGGCCGAGCTTGCGCATCAGCTCGGTCTTCTCCTCGACCAGGATCAGCTCGCCCCTGGAAATGACGCCGATCCGGTCGGCCATCATCTCCGCCTCCTCGATATAGTGGGTAGTGAGGATGATGGTGACGCCCGCCTCGCGCAGCTTGCGCACCACCGCCCACATCTCGCGCCTCAGCGCCACGTCGACGCCCGCCGTCGGCTCGTCGAGGAACAGAAGCTCCGGCTCGTGCGACAGCGCCTTGGCAATCAGCACACGGCGTTTCATGCCGCCCGACAGGGTCATGATCCGGTTGTCGCGCTTTTCCCAGAGCGAGAGATCGCGCAGCACCTTCTCGATATGGGCCGGATCCTTCTTCTTCCCGAAGAGGCCGCGCGAGAAGGACACCGTGTCCCAGACCGTCTCGAAGGCGTCGGTGGTCAGCTCCTGGGGCACGAGGCCGATCTTCTTACGGGCGGCGCGATAGTCGCGATCGATGTCGTGGCCATCCACCGTGATCGTGCCGGAGGACAGGTTCACGATGCCGCAGATGATCGAGATCAGCGTCGTCTTGCCGGCGCCGTTCGGCCCGAGAAGCGCGAAGATCTCCCCCTTCGCTATTTCGAGGTCGATGGCCTTCAGGGCCTGGAACCCGCCCTCATAGGTCTTCGAAACCCCTTGAACGGCGAGGATCGGCGATGCGTCTGAAGAAGCGGGCATGAAGGCTTGCAATCCGTGGGAGGGAGCGCGAGGCCCCCGAAGTCTGGTCGCAGATAGGTGGCATGGTGCGGGAGAAAAGCCACCGGGTGGTGACGATGCGTCACCGGATCAGGCCTTCGCTGCCGGGGACGTTGCCTTGCCCGCGCCGGCGCTATTTTGCCGACCAGGAAGTGACAAGGCCGGTCGGCAGGCGGCCGAAGCGAGGGAGAACACGCCATGCGGTGGCGCGGTCGCAGACAGTCGAGCAATATCGAAGACCGGCGCGGCGGCGGCTTCGGCAGGGGGATGGGGCGCGGCAGCGGCTTGCGCATCCCCGCACGCGCCGGTGGGGGCGGCGGTATTGGCCTCATCATCATCGCCCTCGTCCTGTGGCTCGGATTCGGCATCAATCCGCTGGCTCTCCTCGGAGACCGCGGCGGAGGAGGCGGCACCTATCAATCCGGCTCCAGCGGCCCGGGGGTCGCGAACACGGCGGACGAGACCGACGATTTCGTCGCGACCGTGCTCGCTGAGACCGAGGACACGTGGAATCAGCGCTTTCAGGCAAGCGGCGAGACCTATCCCGAGCCGACGCTCGTTCTCTTTTCGAACCAGGTGCGTTCGGCCTGCGGCATTGCGGGCTCGGCGACCGGTCCATTCTACTGTCCCAGCGATCGCAAGCTCTATATCGACCTCTCCTTCTTCCGGCAGCTTCGCCAGCAACTGAATGCCCCCGGCGACTTCGCCCAGGCCTATGTCGTCGCCCACGAGGTCGGCCACCATGTCCAGAACCTGACCGGAATCCTGCCGCGCTATCATCAGGCCCGCCAGAACATGAGCGAGGCCGAGGGCAACGCTCTTTCGGTGCGCGTCGAATTGCAGGCGGACTGCTATGCCGGCATCTGGGCCCATGACGCGAATGGCGACGGCATCGTCGAGGCCGGCGATATCGACGAGGCGCTCAACGCTGCGCAGCAGATCGGCGACGACACGCTGCAGCGCCGCAGCCAGGGGACCGTCGTGCCGGATTCCTTCACCCACGGCACCTCGGCGCAAAGACAGGAATGGTTCCGCCGCGGTTTCGAGAGCGGCGACGTCACCGCGTGCGACACGTTCGGCGGCGCGATCTGAAGGCGCGGCGCCCGCGATTCACCGGAATCCATGGCCGGGACCGCACCTTCCCGTTGATCCCCCGCGCAAGGTCAGCTTCGATGGCGGTGCAACGGTTTCATTCGATCCAAGGACACGAGGTGTGGGGTGTCGGGCTCGGTCGTCGGGCGCAATGTCATGGTCATCGGCTGCCCGGGGAGCGGCAAGTCCACCCTTGCCCGCGAGATCGGCCGCGCCCTCGACCTGCGCGTCGTCCATTTCGACCAGATCTATTGGAAACCCGGCTGGCGGCCGCGCGACAGCAGCGAACTGCCTGCTCTCGTCGCCGAGGCGATCGCGACGGAGGGCTGGGTCTTCGACGGCAACAATTCCCGCACGCTCGCTCTACGAGCTACCAGGGCCGACACGCTGATCTATATCGACCTGCCGCGCGACATCTGCCTGCGCCGCATCGTCAAGCGTATCGCGCTCGGCTATGGCCGCGTCCGCCCGGACATGGCTCCCGGCTGCCCCGAACGCCTGGACTGGGGCTTTCTCAAATGGGTCTGGAGCTTTCCGCGCCATTCCGCGCCCGGGCTCGAGACTTTTTTCCGCGAATTCTCCGGCCGCAAGATCCGGCTTGCCTCCGTCCCCGAGCTTCGGGCTTTTCGCGAGGCGGTGCGGCGGTCGAGATGCCACAACGGGGGCGGCGCCAGCGATGTCGCTTGAGCGGTTTCGGCGAAACCGGGCGCGGCAGCTGCGCGACAATCAGACCGACTGGGAAAGAAAACTCTGGCGCCATCTCACCCGCATTCCAATCGAAGGAAGTCATTTTCGGCGGCAAGCTCCCATCGGCCCGTTCACCGTGGACTTTGCGTCCCATCGGTTGAGACTGGTGATCGAAATCGACGGCGCGCAGCACGGATCGCCTCGACACGCCAGAGCGGATTTCGAGCGCGACCGCTGGCTGAAGTCGCAGGGCTATCGTGTGCTGCGCTTCTGGAACGACGAAGTGCGTTTCGAAATCGAAGCCGTCCTTGACACCATCTTTGCCGTGGTCGAAGAGCGGCGACGACACTTCGTCTGTGACTGACTCTCCGCCCACTTCCCCCTCGTGGGGAGGTCGCCGCGAAGCGGCGGGTGGGGGGCGGCGCCATCACCCCACCCCGGCGCTACGCGCCGACCCTCCCCATCAAGGGGAGGGTGAGGATGCCGAGCCATGCCCGACCTACTCATCGAACTCCGATCCGAGGAAATTCCCGCCCGCATGCAGCGCAAGGCGGCGGGCGATCTGAAATCCCTCGTCACCAATGCGCTGGTCGATGCGGGTCTGACCTATGAGGGCGCGCGGGAATACTGGACGCCGCGCCGCCTTGCGCTCGACATTCGTGGCGTCGAGGCGCGTTCCAAGGACGTGATCGAGGAGCGGAAGGGTCCGCGCACCGACGCGCCGGAAAAGGCGATCCAGGGTTTTCTGCGCGGCGCGGGTCTTGCCTCGATCGACGAGGCAGAGGTGAAGTCCGACCCGAAGAAGGGCGATTTCTACGTCGCGACCATCAGGAAGCCCGGCCGGGCAGCGGAAGAGATCGTCGCCGAGGCGATGCCGGCGATCATCCGCGATTTTCCCTGGCCGAAATCCATGCGCTGGGGCCCGGCTTCGGCGACGCCCGGTTCGCTGCGCTGGGTGCGGCCGCTGCAGTCGATCCTGTGCACCTTCGGTCCCGAGACCGAGGAGCCGGTGGTCGTCGCGTTCGAGATCGACGGGCTGAAATCGGACAATCTCACCTATGGCCACCGCTTCCACGCACCCGATCCGATCAAGGTGCGCCGCTTCGACGACTATGTGGCAAGCCTCGAAAAGGCGCGCGTGGTGCTCGATGCCGAGCGGCGCAAGGAGATGATCCGCCACGATGCGGAAAACCTCGCCTTTGCGAAGGGTCTCGAAGTCGTGCCCGACGAAGGGCTGCTGGAGGAGGTTTCCGGCCTCGTGGAATGGCCGGTGACGCTGATGGGCGAATTCGACGCGGCCTTTCTGGAAATCCCGCCGGAGGTGATCCAGCTCACCATCAAGACGAACCAGAAATGCTTCGTCACCCGGGCGCAGGGCGGCGCCTCGGATGGCCGCGAAAACACCCTGTCAAATCACTTCCTGCTGGTCTCGAACATCGCGGCGAGCGACGGTGGCGCCGAGATCGCCCAGGGCAACGGCAAGGTCGTGCGCGCCCGGCTCTCCGATGCACTGTATTTCTGGCAGACCGACCAGGCGGATCTTCCCGACCTCGACGGGCTGAAAGCTTCGGCCGAGAAGTTTGGGCTGGACCTCAACAAGCCGCTCGACCAGCGCATGGCCAAGCTCGACGCGCTCGGCGTGACGTTCCACGCCAAGCTCGGCAGCCAGGGCGAACGCGTCGCGCGCATTGCCGCGCTCGCGGAAACGATCGCCGAGACCGTCTATCCCGAGGGGGCGGAGCTTGGCGGACAGAGCGTTTCAATCGACGAGCTGAAAGCCCTGGCCAGGCGTGCGGCGCTGCTTTCGAAGGCCGATCTGCCTACCGAAGCCGTCGGCGAGTTCCCCGAACTGCAGGGCTTGATGGGCCGCTATTATGCCGGGCTTCAGGGCGAGCACCCCTCGGTACAGGCGGCGATCGAGGAGCACTACAAGCCGCTCGGCCCCTCGGACATCGTGCCGAGCGACCCCGTCTCGATCTGCGTCGCGCTGGCCGACAAGCTCGACATGCTCGTCGGCTTCTGGGCCATCGACGAAAAGCCGACCGGGTCGAAGGATCCTTATGCGCTGCGTCGTGCGGCGCTGGGGGTGATCCGGCTGCTCGCGGACAATGGCCTCTCACTGAAGCTCGGTACGCTGACCCCGGCCGGCGACCTCCTCGCCTTCTTTCACGACCGGCTGAAAGTGCAGCTCCGCGATGCCGGGGCGCGCCACGATCTCGTCGACGCGGTGCTCGGTGGCGGTGCAGCGGCCAATGACGACCTCCTCGACATCACGCGTCGCGTCGAGGCGCTGGGCTCGTTCCTCGTCACCGAGGACGGAGCGAACCTCCTCGCCGGCTACAGGCGCGCTGCGAACATTCTGGCCGCCGAGGAGAAGAAGGGCACCGCGATCGCCGAGACGGTCGATCTCGATCTGTTGGCCGAGCAGGAAGAGAAACTGCTTGCCGCCGCGATCGACCGGGCGGAGATCGAACTGGCCGATGCTTTGCAGAACGCCGATTACGAGCAGGCCATGGCGGGCCTCGCCAAGCTGCGCCTGCCGGTCGATGCCTTTTTCGACAAGGTGCTGGTCAATGCCGAGGACCCTGCCGTCCGCGCCAACCGGCTGGCGCTCTTGACCCGCATCCGCACGGCCTGCGGCCGGGTCGCGGATTTTTCCAAGATCAGCGGATGATGTCCGCCCTGGCCGCAAAGACATCCTGAAGAAATTTGTCCTTCGGGGGCGAAGCTTTATCGAAAATCCCGCGGCATTTCGCGGGATTTTTTCGTGTGGACACCGCGTTTTCGGCTCTGGGCCTTTCACTCTCCTGGCATCGAACGAACCCGAGGAGAGCCCCCATGATCCGCAACACCCTGATCGCCCTGGCCACCGTCGCCACCGCAGCCGCTGCCTTCTCCGCTCCCGCTCAGGCCGGTGGCTGGCACAAGAAGCACTATCATCACGTCAAGTACGAGAAGGTCTGCCACATCAAGAAGCAGAAGGTCTTCGCCGGCTATGACGAGTGCGGCAACAAGCTCTGGGTCTGGAAGCGCATTCGCCGCTGCCACTGAGACCGGTCCCGACAGTCCCCCGCTGTCCGGTCCCGTCCCCCTCCCGAAGCCGGACAGTTTCCCGAAGCCACCCCGTCCTCCCCGGGGTGGCTTCTCCGCATTTCAGGCTGTTCGCCCGTCTTGGCTCCCGAATTCCTCGCCTCCCAGAGGGCAAGCTGACCTCAGCCTGAACGAGATGAACCGCCAGGCGGCCACTGAACCTTCCGGGTGCGCGTTGCCCTCGGGGACGGGCGGGCGTACCGAAAACTCCATTAACCCTCTGGCACGTCTATGATTTCGAATTTTCATCAAATCTGTCAGATTGGAGATTGGTCGCTCCACATGCGACCGCGCACGGGCCAGGTTGTAATAATTCGTGAACTCGCCGCCCGGAACATGCCCGATTTCCGGGTACAAGCTTGAAATCACGAGGGCGATGAAGCTTCGGCTTTGGGGAACGCCCTGGGGACACACATAGCGGCAACCGCACGAGACGGCGTCGAGGGGGCAACACGCGATGACGAAGCACAAGGCTGCGTTCGCAGCTACGATGCGACTCGCTCTGATCTTGGCTTCCACCTTGATCATCACCGGCACGAGTTCGGCCCTGGCGGCCTGGAACGAGCCATGGAAATCCGAAGACAAGGCGCTCGTCATCGACGCCTACGAGTTCAATCCCATCGACTGGGAAGAACTGAGCTCCGACAAGCGGATCGCCGGCTTCATCAACAAGGCTTCGGA
This sequence comes from Jiella marina, assembly GCF_024359545.1. GTDB lineage: Bacteria > Pseudomonadota > Alphaproteobacteria > Rhizobiales > Rhizobiaceae > Jiella. The sequence continues at coordinate 20,548 of NZ_JAKQZG010000016.1, read as the reverse complement.
CGGTCTGCCGCCGGAATGGAGCTGCGGCAAGCTGAGCGGTGACGACTACAAGCTCTGCAAGAACCGCTGGTGGAAGTATTCCGTCACCAAGGAACTCTACATGACCCGCCGGCAGATGGCGAAGATGAAGGGGCTCCTGTGGGGCGCCTATCATCTCGGCCGGCCGGGCAACCCGCGCGAACAGGCCGATCATTTCATCGAATTCGCCGAGCCGGCGGAGGACGATCTCATCGCGCTCGACATCGAGGACAACAGCGAAGAGTGGATGAGCCTCGAGGACGCCGAGATCTTCGCCGACCAGATCAAGATCCGCACCGGCCGTTATCCGGTTCTCTACACCAACGGCTCGACGGCGGACTATATCGCTCAGAACGCCGACGACTATCCGCTACTGTCGCGCCTGCCGCTCTGGTATGCGCGCTATCGCAACGACATCACCGGCAAGTTCCCGGAAGAGACCTGGCCGTCCTACGCGCTTTGGCAGTTCTCCTCGATGCACAACTGCAATTCCCGCACCTGCCCGTATCGGGTGAAGGGCGCGAAGACCGACATCGACGTGAACGTCGCGAGCCTCGACCATGACGGTCTCCGCAAGGCCTGGCCCTTCGCCGAACTGATCGACGAAGCTCCGGCCGCAGCCGATCAGCTGATCGCGTCGGTCTCGGAAGAGACGAAAACCAAGGTCGCCGCTGCGATTCCGCAGGCCGCGCCGCGAAAGGACGACACGAGCGCCGATCCGGCCGAGAACCCGCTGCTCGCTGCCTACGGTCCATCCGGCCATCCGGTGTCCGTCGATCCGCTGAAGCTCCTGACTGCGATCGCCAAAGGCGACGAGGCAGCGGCCGCCGAGCCCGCAAAGATCGCGTCGAAGCCTTCCGTCCTCACTGACAAGGCGGCCCGCGCTCTTACGGCCCATGTGAGCAGCTTCCAGAATGCGGTGTCGATCGCGGCACGCAGCCTCGACGACCTGATCTTCACGCCGGCCCGGGCCGCCGTCACGCAGATCGAGGAAGAAGAGGCCGCAATCCGGCATCGCTCACGCGTTCTCGATGTCATCCAGTCGGCGCAAGCCGCGCGCCGGGCCAATGCCCTGACCATGCCGGCGCGCGTGCTGACCCAGCTCGGCGCCGATCAGTCCGATCGCGGCGGGCGGGTGCGCCACGCCTCCGCCGACCAGCTGGCCGAACTCGACACGGCCAATCGCCGCGTCTTCTCGGCCTTCGAAGCAACGCGCTGAGAAAAACGGCCGTTTGCGGCCGGAAAACGCTTTTCACCGCGCGCAAGGTCTGCAATCCAGCAGACCATGCAGACCGAAATCATCCCCCTTGCCGATGATGCCGCAGAGGAGCGCGCCGAAGCGCTTCTGAGAGCCGGCGAACTCGTCGCCTTGCCGACGGAGACGGTCTACGGACTGGCCGGCGACGCGGCGTCGGGATCCGCGGTCGCGGCGATCTATGCCGCCAAGGGCCGGCCGCAATTCAATCCGCTGATCTGCCATGTGGACGGTCTCGCCATGGCAAAACGCGTGGCAGACTTCGACCCGGTGGCCGAACGCCTCGCGGAGCGCTTCTGGCCCGGCCCCCTCACCCTCGTCCTGCCGCTTGCCGAGAACGCCCCGGTCCACCCGCTGGCGACCGCTGGCCTGCCGACCGTCGCGCTCCGCATGCCACAGGGCGTGGCGGCGCGTCTTGCCGGTCGTCTTGAACGTCCCCTGGTCGCGCCGAGCGCCAACCCCTCCGGCAAGGTCACCGGCACCAGTGCTGAAATTGTGGCGCGCGGGCTCTCCGGCCGGATCGCGCTGATCCTCGACGGCGGGCCGTCTGCGGTCGGTGTGGAATCGACCATCGTGCGACCGTTCGCCGACCGGCTGGTGCTCCTGCGCGCCGGCGGTGTTTCACGCGAGGCCCTGGCGGATGCCGCCGGCCTGCCCGTCACCGATCCGGAAGCGGACGCGGCAATCGCCGCTCCCGGCGCGCTCGCCTCCCACTATGCGCCGGAGGGTCGCGTCCGGCTCGATGCCGCCGCGGTCGAACCCGGTGAGCATGTGATCGCCTTCGGCCCCGCTCCGCTGCCCGGGATCGAGACAGCCGCCGCAGTCATCAATCTCAGTCCGACCGGCGATCTCGCCGAAGCGGCAGCGCATCTCTTTGCCGCGCTCGCCGCCTTCGACTCCCCGGACATCGACCGGATCGTCGTCGCCTCGATTCCGCGCCACGGACTCGGCGAGGCGATCAACGACCGGCTGAAGCGCGCCGCCGCTCCCCGCTGACGAAGCAAACGGGGGGCTTTGCAGGGCGGCTCGACCGTGCGGTCTGAAAGGCTTATCTCCTCGTCATCCCGCAACGCCAAGCGACGTGCTGCCCCATGACCGGAAACCCCGACAAGACACCTCCCGCGCCGCTTTCCGATGCGCTGATCACCCGCTTCGCCGCGATCGTTGGCGAGAAGAATGCGCTGACGACGCCAAACGACATGGAGCCCTATCTGGAGGAACCGCGAGGCCTTTATGCCGGCGAGACGGCGGTGGTGCTGCGCCCCGGCAGCGTGGAAGAAGTCGCGGCGATCATGACGCTCGCCAGCGAGACGAAGACGCCGATCGTGCCCCAGGGTGGCAATACCGGCCTGGTCGGCGGCCAGTCGCCACGTTCGCGCTGTGAAATCCTGCTCAACCTGTCCCGTCTCGATACGATCCGGGAGGTCGATCCGGTTGGTCGCACGATCACCGTCGATGCAGGCGTCGTGCTCCAGCGCGTTCAGGAAGCGGCCGACGAGGCCGGGCTCTTCTTTCCCCTGTCGCTCGGTTCGGAAGGCTCGTGCCAGATCGGCGGCAATCTCGCCTCCAATGCGGGCGGCACCGGTGTCCTCGCCTACGGCAACACCCGCGATCTCTGCCTCGGGGTCGAGGCCGTCCTGCCCTCCGGCGAGATATTCCAGGGTCTGCGCAAGCTGAAGAAGGACAATCGCGGCTACGACATCCGCGATCTTCTGATCGGTTCGGAGGGAACGCTTGCGGTGATGACCGGGGCGGTGATGAAACTTTTCCCGAAGCCCGCCGGTCGCGAGGTCGCCTATGCCGGCCTCGCCTCTCCGGCCGAGGCGCTGAAGCTCCTGACCATCGCCGAACGCCACGCCGGCACCGGCCTCACCGGTTTCGAGTTCCTGCCCCGTCTCGGCCTCGAATTCGTGCTCAGACACATCGAAGGTGCGCGCGACCCGATGGCGGATTCGCATCCTTGGTACGTGCTGATCGAGATCTCGTCGAGCCGATCCCAAGAGGACGCCGGTGCCATGCTGGAGGCGATCCTGGCAGAGGCTTTCGAGGCCGGGATCGTCGCCGACGCCGCGATCGCCAAGTCGCTCTCCGAGGCGAAGGCCTTCTGGCACATGCGCGAATCCATGAACTGGGCGCAGCGGCCCGAAGGCGGCTCGATCAAGCACGACGTCGCGGTGCCTGTCGCCCGGGTCCCGGAATTCCTGGAGGCCGCCGACAAGGCGGTGCTCGCCGCGATACCGGATGCGCGCATCTGCGCCTTCGGGCATCTGGGCGACGGCAACGTCCATTACAACATCTCGCAGCCCGTCGGCGCCGAGACGAGCGCCTTCCTCGCGCGCTGGCACGAAATCAACGCGATCGTCCACGCCATCGTCCGCGACATGGACGGCACGTTTGCCGCCGAGCACGGGATCGGTCAGTTGAAGCGCGAGGAACTCGCCCGGACCAAGCACCCCACCGAAATGGATCTGCAAGTAAAACTCAAACGGCTGTTTGATCCTGACAATATCTTAAACCCGGGAAAGGTCGTTTAAATTTGATTCAAGTTTGTGTTTTGATAACCGTCCGAAAGGTCAGGAAGACTTAACTGACTTTCTTAGGCGCCGGTCAAGACGCTCTGCCTATTCTCCAAATCATCAAAGGCCGGGACACATCGGCCAACTGACAGGGAATACGGGCCGCAACGATCGGCTCTCAGGAGAGGCAGAAGGCGTCAAACATGACCATCGCTCAGAAAACCGAAATGCTGCCGCGTCCGAACTGGGCAGCCGCGCCCCTTCGCTTCGACCCGCGCGACTGCGACCGTCACCAGAGCTTTTCCACCGGCGATGACGGCGTCGAGGTCACCTATCGCGTCGACCGCCGCGGCGCCGTCATCCGCCGCACTCTGGAAGGCTGCGGCCTGCCGGTGTCGCTGACGCTTCCGGCTCGCGCCTTTCGCGGCGTTGCCGCCCGGGCGATGGAAGACGGCGAAGGCAATGTCACGGTCACGCTGGAACTCTACCACGAGGATCCGCTCTGCACGGTGCCCCTGCTCGTCGCCGGCGACCTCTTCGACGTCGCGGCCGACTGGCGCGGCTGGGCGGATGTCTTCGGCCTGCCCATGCTGATGATCGAAGCCGACGGCTCGGTGGTGGCGCTGGAAGAAACCCTCGGCAAGGTCAAGGCCACCGCCCCGGCCCCCCGCCGCGCCGCGCCCCATCAGCGCCGCCGCCCGCGCTTCCTCGCCCGCCGCAAACCCGGTGGCCTCGGCCTGCGCATGGTGGTGAGCGGCGAGGAGATCGTCGCACGGAACTGAGCGGTTCGGCCGCTTTCGCGAATTTCGTCAAAACCTCCCTCCGGCGCAGGCCAGGGGGAGGTTTTCTGCATGAGCATTTCACGGTGCCTACTGCGCGAGATCGTTACGCCAGACCCCGCATGATGATCTGCCGGATCACCTCGAAACCCCTGCCGGATCGCGCCTCAGCACGGGGCGAGCAGTGAGCAGCGTTCAATCTCGCGGAGTATTTGCCGCATCCGCGTCCGCGCCGTCCCTTTTGCGCCGAGCTTCAGGGCTCGGCGGGCATGACGCTTCGCAACGTTCCAGTTCTGATCGAAGCCGTAGAGCTCGTCGGCGAAGATCGAGGCCAGGGCGACAGCGGCCGTGGAATGTCCCCTGCTTTCGGCGGCCTGCAGCAGCTTGAGACCCTTGGGAATGTTGCGCTGCACCTTCTCGCCCTGCAGGAGAAGATTGCCGTAGTTCTTCATGGCAACGGGGTACCCCGCTTCCGCCGATCGACGAAGCAGGCTCACCCAGTCCTCCTGGTCATGGTGGACGAAAGCGCATCTCTGGCTTGGGCCGATCATCCACGCAAGACTGTTCAACGCGACAGGATGGCCTTCCACGAGAGCGTCGTTGAACAACTGCTTGAAGGCAGTTTCGTCGCCATTGCAGGCATCCTGCGACATATTCTTATAAGTGGCACGAGGAACGGTCCACTTGCCGGCAAGCTGATCGGCAGAGACATTGCCAGCGCATAGAATACACGCCGCCAAGGTGGACATCAGGATTCGGAACATTGAGCGAGCGTCTCCCCGACGGCACGAGATACTTGTTTCCTTCGTTGCAGACGGCGCAATAACGCTCGACCACGAGAGACCCGTGGGTAATGGATCTTCACACGCGCGCATAGAGGGTTACGCGCGGTGCGACATTTTCCCGGCGCGCGAGGGCCAACATGGGACGATTGCAGAGCGCCTCATATCCAAGAGGCTTCGGCAATCCGAACCAAACAGGGAGTCATTGCAGCTATTTCTCGATTGCCGACTTGATCTGCCACCCATGGCAGGCAGCAGCCCGAGAGAGGCGCTATTCGACCAGATCGAAGACCCGCTTGATCGCGGCCTCGTCCACCGGCTTCGTGACGACGTCGATGACGAGATCGCGATGTTCATTGGCCAACTCGGTCTGTCCCGTCACGAAACATCCCGGGATCCCGCGTGCCTTCAGCCAGCGGGCGGCGTCGATGCCGGTCTTCCCGTCCGTCAGATCGATGTCGATCAGAGCCAGATCGAAATCGAGACCCTCCTCCCATTGGGCGGAAGCCTCGGCGAAGCTCACGGCCGAGCCGACGCAATCATGCCCCGCATCCTCGATCATCATTTCCAGATCGAGAGATACGAGGGGGTTATCTTCCAAACAGAATATTTTCATTCCGCCCTATCCGGTCAAAGGTCACGAACCAACGAACTCGGCTTCGTTTTGATCCGGATGGGAGCCCCATTCGATCCTGTTGCGTGGTCCATGCGCATCGAGAGCAAGTCCCTGACGTTCAAAGCGGATTTCGGGTGGATTTCCAAGCAGGGTTTGAAACGAGCTTCGAATGTAGCGGGTCCCATAGCCGCGACGGGTCGGCTCCGAAAGCTCGGGCCCGCCGGTTTCCCGCCAGCTCAGGGTGAAGGTCGGCCCTTCCACCTTCCACGCGATCGAGATCCGACCGGATTCGACCGACCACGCGCCGTATTTGATCGCGTTGGTCGTCAATTCATGAAGCGTCAGGCTCAAATTGGTGGCGGCGTCCTTGTTGAGGTCGAGCGGCGGTCCGGAAAGCTCGTAGCGTGCACCCTCCTGGCCCCCATATGGCGAGAGTATCAGCGTCACCAGTTCGCGAATGTCCACGGCCTCGCCGCCGGCCTCGAACAGGGCCGAGTGGACACTGCCCAGTGTCATCAGACGGCCGCCAAACGTCTGCGTCAGTTCCTCCACGCTGCTGCTGTTGCGGGCCGTCATGCGAAAGATCGCGGTGACGCTCGCCAGAATGTTCTTCACGCGATGGTTCAGCTCGTGCCGCAACTCGCGCTCGAGAGCCATGTGATCACGAACCTCCCGCTGCCTTAGCCGGGCCAGCAGTGCGGACTGCACGCCGCTCAGAAGTTCGATCGTGGCAAGCGGTCGCTGGTAGAAGACCTGGCGCGAGCCTGGCCAGTGCTCGGCCAGGTAGCGCGCCATCGTCGCCGGCAACGCGCCCTTTTCCACGAGCACGAACACGGTCAATTCCGACCATTCCGGCTGCGCCGAGAGATGTGTGCGCACGAGTGCGATCACCTGCGCCGTCAACGCCTCCTGCGTCAAGATCAAGGCTCCCGGCAGACGATCATCCTTCAGAGCCGCCGAGAGGGCATCGACATCCAAGCATGCAGAGGCCTGAATGGCATGCGTCTCGAGAAGGCTCGACAGCATCTGGCCGTCGTTGCGAAAGGGAGCATAGATCAGGACCTCTTCGAGGTCTGAGAACACAGGCAATTCCTTGTTAGTCTACCCGATTGAGCGATGATGGACTGACACTGACACCGTCCGCCGTGATTGAAAGCTCATGCACACTCATCGCGTGGGGGCCGTGCCGCTTTTTCACCGCGGTGATCGACCGCCGCAAGCGATGGCCGTCTTCTTCGATCCTGAGAAGCAACACGGTATCGCCGAGGAAGCTCACATCGACGTCAATGGAGACGTTCTGACCGATCAAGCCATGCTGTGCAACGATCAGCATCGTCAAAACACCTCGACGCGCCAGAAACTTGAGAAGCGACTGGATGTCCTGAACGGCCTGGTCGCGGTTCGGAAGGGCGCTGAGATAGCCCGTGAAGCTGTCGATCACCACGACGCGCGTGCGATCGCGTGCAATCTCCTCCTGCACGATCTGGCCGAACTGGCCGGCGGTGACCTCGCCGGGATTGAAGTCCTTGATCAAGAGCCTGCCGTCCTCACTGAAGCCCCGGAGATCCATGCCGAGACCTTCCGAGCGCCGGAAGAAGGTCTCGACACGTTCCTCGAACAGAAACAGGGCCACATGTTCGCCGCGCTTGAGCGCCGCCGTGGCATAGAGCGAGGCCATGGTCGACTTGCCGGTACCGGCCTGCCCGATCACCAAGGTCGTCGTGCCGGCCTCCTGGCCGCCGCCCAGCAGGTTGTCGAGATTTTCGACGCCCGATTTGATCAGGTCGAGCGACTTCGTCTGCTCCGCCGCGACGCGCGGGACGATCCGCGGAAACACCACCACACCGTCGCCCTCGCGAATGACCATGTCATGATAGCCATCGGCGACCGGTCTGCCCCGCATTTTCGAGACCTCGATCCGCCGGCGCGCGACCCCGTAATCGGGCAGTGTCTTGTCCAGGCGGATGACGCCGTGGGCGATCGCCTCGATCTCGTCATCGCGCGAGCGGCCATGATCGGTATCCGTATCGACGAGAAGACCTGTGATCGCCCGCTTGGCGAGTATCGTCTTCAGGCCGATCAACTCCCGGCGGAAACGGGCGTCGTCGCCCGTCAGCACCCGGACTTCGAGCAAGGAGTCGTAGACGACCCTGCGAGGAGCGTATTTGTCGATGGCGGAGATGATGGCCTTGCGAGTCTCGTCGAGCTTCAGATCGGCGGTCTGGAAGATCGATTGGTCGACGGCCATCGCCGCATCCTCGGTGGCCGACAACTCCGCGATATCGATTCCGTCGAGACTCCAGCCGTGCGACGCTGCGATCTGCCTCAGCTCCTCCCCGGTCTGGGCGAGACTGACATAGAGGCACCGCTCGCCCTGCTCGACCCCGGCGCGGAGGAACTGCAGCGCCGCCGTCGTCTTGCCGGAGCCTGGAATGCCCTTCAGGACATAGATGTTCGAGATCGGGAATCCGCCTTTCAGGACTTCGTCGAGCCCGGCAATTCCCGTGGTGATCGTCGTGTGGTCGTGCGGCATTCGGTTCTCCGGGATCTGTCGCGGCAGCCTCGATCCGCAGACCGGCAGCACATGAGGAATGGAAGGCAGGATCAGGTTCTGATCGAGAATTCGGCTGGGCAGTTAGGCCGCCACCTTGCGACATCCATAGCCGCGCGGCGCGCTCGGACGGGCCACCCCGTTGCGACATCCGCCCTCTGCGCTTTCGCCACCATCGGCGCCGACAGCCAGGGATTGCAGCGCACATTCGAGCTTCGACCCGGCTGGCGATGGGACGGGCTTGCATTTTTCGACAGCTCGCGCTATGCGCCGCCCATCATAGCCCGGCAACCAGCTGGGGGCTGAACGGAAGGCTGCCGGATTTCCGGCATCATGACGCTTCAAATGTCGTCGGCTTCCCGTGTCTCCGCTCTCGACCGCTCTCGATGTCGCCTTTCCGTTCCGGCCTTCCGGCCATCCCGGGAAGTGGCAGAGGCTTAGCCGCTGGTTCGGGCCAGGATGAACGAAAACGGAAAGGCGTGAACCGAATGGCTCTTTACGAGCATGTTTTCCTCGCGCGCCAGGACGTCTCGAACCAGCAGGTCGACCAGCTGGTGGAAACGTTCCGGGGCATTCTCGAGTCGAATGGCGGCAAGGTCGTCAAGGTGGAGAACTGGGGTCTGAAGACCCTGACCTACCGCATCAAGAAGAACCGCAAGGCGTATTACACGATGCTCAACATCGATGCGCCTTCCGAGGCGGTCGATGAGATGGAGCGCCTGATGCGCTTCAACGAAGACATCCTGCGTTACATGACCATCCGCGTCGAGGCCCATGAAGAAGGCCCGTCCGCGATGATGCAGAAGCGCGACGACCGCCCCCGCCGCGGCGGTGACCGCGATCGCGGTGATCGTGGCCCGCGCCGCGACCGTGACGATGATCGGGGTCCGCGTCGCGACCGCGACGACGACCGCCCCCGCCGCAACCGCGATTCTGATTCGGAGTAAGCTCTCATGGTCGATATCGCCCAGCTTCCCACTCGCCGTCCTTTCCATCGCCGGCGCAAGTCCGACCCGTTCTCCGGCTCCGAAGCGCCGAAGATCGACTACAAGGACATCCGCCTCCTGCAGCGCTACGTCTCCGAGCGCGGCAAGATCGTGCCTTCGCGCATCACGGCGGTTTCCCAGAAGAACCAGCGCGCGCTTGCCCGCGCCATCAAGCGGGCCCGCTTCCTGGGCCTGCTGCCCTACGTCATCAAGTAGGACGCGGGAGCGGCTGACGGACGGTCGCCCGCGCGCCATGGATGAAGACCAAGGTTTCGTCCGCCGCCGAAGTGGCGGACGAACCGCAAAAGACCAAGACGATCGCAGGTTCGGGACCGGCGATCGAGCTGGGGCAAGACGCCTCTAACTGCCCGCGTGCAGGACAGCGACCGGACGAGATGAAACCTTCCAGCCTCCTCATTGCCGCCGCCGCGGGAACAGCGAGCGCGCTTCTGTTTGCAGGGGTCGTCCTGCAATCGAGTTCGGCCGTGACGCTGGCGCTCGCCGCGCCGATCCCGATCGCGATCGCCAGCCTTGGCTGGGGAACGGTTGCAGGTGCCATCGCGGCGATCGCCTCCGCGCTCGTCATCGTGGCGCTTTCGGGCTCCTGGGCCGGTGCGCTTCTCCTGATCGTTGCCATGACCGGTCCGGCCGCGATCGCCGGCCATCTCCTCGGCCTCGCCCAGCCGCTGGGCGATCCGGCGCATGACGATCCGAACATGGCGGCCAATCAGAACGAGGCTGGGCCGGGCCAGGCCCCGCAACCGGCGCCTCCGAAGCTGCTCTGGTATCCTCTCGATCGCGTGCTGTTCGCCATCGCCCTGATGGCCACCCTCGCATGCCTCGGTCTCGGCTGGTATTTCGGCTACGATGTCGAGGCGCTGAAGCCGGAGATCGTGGCGGCCCTGAGCGAGGGAGGCACCGCCGCCCAGGTGAGCGAGGCCGAACTCGACAATGTCGCCGGCCTGCTCCTCAATCTGGTGCCGCTGGTGCAGCCGGCGGTTCTGACGCTGACGCTGGTGGTCGGGCTCTATCTCGGGGCCTGGATCGTGCGGACCTCCGGTCGCCTGCCGAGGCCGAAGGACGATCTGCCGACAGCCGCGCACCTGCCACCGGTGGCGCTCTTCGTGTTCGTGACCGCCCTTGCCGTTTCGTTCCTGCCGGGAACGATCGCCCTTGCCGCGACCGTCGTCATGGGCGCCTTCGGCATGGCATTCACCCTGGTGGGGCTCGCCCGGCTCCACGCCCGTTCGCGGGGTCGCTCCAATCGCGGCCTGCTGCTCTTTGCGAGCTATGCGGGGATCGTGATCCTGTCTTTTCCGATCCTGATCTTCACGATCATGGGGCTTGCCGACACCTGGCGGCAGCTGCGCGCCCCTCCGACCGATTCCGCCTGAACCCAAGCATTCCACACGACTTCAAACAAGGGAACCATCACAATGGACGTCATTCTTCTCGAACGCATCGCCAAGCTCGGCCAGATGGGCGACACCGTGAAGGTGCGCGATGGCTATGCGCGCAACTATCTCCTGCCCACCGGCCGTGCGCTTCGCGCCAACGAAGCCAACCGCGCGCGTTTCGAGGCGCAGAAGGCCCAGCTCGTCCAGCGCAACGAAGAGCGCAAGGCCGAAGCCAAGAGCGTCGCCGATACGCTCGAGGGCAAGAGCTTCATCGTCGTGCGCTCGGCCGGCGAGACCGGTCAGCTCTACGGCTCGGTGTCGACCCGCGACGTCTCCGAGATCCTCGCCGAGGAAGGCTACAAGGTCGGCCGCAACCAGGTCGAACTGAACCATCCGATCAAGACGATCGGTCTGCACAGCGTGACCATCAGCCTTCACCCGGAAGTCTCGGTGGAGATCGAGTTCAATATCGCCCGCTCGCCGGACGAGGCCGAGCGCCAGGCGCGCGGCGAGGATCTCACCTCGGTCGAGGCCATGTACGGCCCGGACGAGGACGAATATGCCGACGAGGACGAGATCGAAGAAGGCGAGGACACCGAGACCGAAGCGAGCGAAGGCGAAGAGAACGCAGCCTCGGCCTGAAAAAATCTGCAGCCCGACATTTTTTTGTCAAAAATTGGAGCCCCGCCCACGGCGGGGCTCTTTTCATATCGTGAGTCTCAATTAGGATTCCGTATCGCAGTGCAGCGTGTAACGGTACCCGACGGCTGACGACGGCCGCCGCGGTCTCTTAGGGGCTTCGGCCAGGAGATCGACAGTATGAACGGAATTCTGAAATTCTATCTCGACCGCATTATCGCCTTCGGCGATTTCAAGGTGATCGACGCGGACGGTCAGACCCACAGATGGGGCGACGGCACCGGAATGCCGGTGGCCCTGCGGTTCAACAGCAGGGCGGCCGAACGAGCCGTCGCGCTCAATCCGAGCCTGAAATTCGGCGAAGCCTACATGAACGGCGAGATCGACGTCGTCGAAGGCAGCCTCTACGACGTTCTCGCGCTCATCTTCCAGAATGCGGGCAACCACGCGACCGACCAGACGTGGATGAAGGTGATCGAGCGGGTGCGCGTCGCGGCGCGCCGCATCGTGCAGTACAACACGCCCAAACGCGCCCGCTCCAACGTCAAGCATCACTACGACCTGTCGGGGCAGCTCTACGATCTGTTCCTTGATGAGGACCGCCAGTATTCCTGCGCCTATTTCGAGGATAGGAACGCGACCCTCGAAGAGGCGCAGCTCGCCAAGAAGCGGCACATCGCGGCCAAGATGAAACTCGACAAGCCAGGCCTTCGCGTCCTCGACATCGGCTGCGGCTGGGGCGGCATGGGGCTTTATCTGGCCCGCAATCTGCAGGCCAATGTGGTCGGCGTCACATTGTCGGACGAGCAGCTGACCATCGCCAATCGCAGGGCAGCAGAAAGCGGCCTTTCCGATCTCGCCGAGTTCCGGCTCGAAGATTACCGCAAGACCGAAGGCCCGTTCGACCGGATCGTGTCGGTCGGCATGTTCGAACATGTCGGCGTCGGCTTCTACGACGAATACTTCAAGCGCTGCGAGAGCGTGTTGAAGGACGACGGCGTGATGCTGCTCCACACGATCGGGCGATACGACCCGCCGGGCACGACCAACTCCTATATCGCCAAATACATCTTCCCAGGCGGATACATTCCTGCGCTTTCGGAAATCATGGAGGCCGTTCAGCGCAATGGCCTGATCGTCAACGACGTGGAAGTCCTGCGCATCCACTATGCCGAGACGCTGAAAGCCTGGCGGGAGCGCTTCCTGGCGCGGCGCGAGGAGGCCAAGGCGCTCTATGACGAGCGCTTCTGCCGCATGTGGGAGTTCTATCTCGTCGTCTCGGAGACGGCATTCCGCTGGCAGGATCTCGTGGTCTTCCAGATCCAGCTCACCAAGAGCCTCGACACCCTGCCGATCACTCGCAGCTACATGAGCGAGGAGGAGGATCGCCTCCGCGCGCTCGACGAGGCGGCGGCCCGAAAGGAGAAACGGGACGACATGGCCTGGGTGGACCGCCAGGCCGCCGAGTAGATGGTTTCGCCGGACCGGCTGCGGCTGCTCTTCGGCCATGGCCGCCAGCCGGCGAAGTTTGGCGTTTCAGGATGGCCGCCCGGCGCCCGTGTCTGCGTTGGGCTCCGTCACAGACGCGCGGTTTCAAACGCCGCCCCGTGACGCGGCAAGCCAGGCCCTCGGCCTGGCTCCGCCTTATCCGAAGAGTTCCAGATCACCATTGTCGTTGCTCGAATCCGGCGTCTCGGCGCTGCTGCCGTGCAGGCGACGCTTGAGCTCGGTCATCCGGACCGTCTCCAGCGCGGTGCCCACCGCGACCTGCCAGTCCTCGCTCGCCTCTTCCCCGATCACCGCCAGGAACGTGGAGAGATTGTCGAGCATCTGCGTCGTGTGATCGATACTCTGGACCGTGCGAACATAATCGCTGTCCTGGCTCAGATGATCATGGCAGACCAGATGGTGCATTTCCTCCGTGGTTCCCGAAAGGGCCCGCAGTTCCTCGGACAGGGACCGCAGGAGGTCCGAAAGAGAATGCGTCGTCATGCGAATGCTCTCATCTTTTCCTGGTCGTGCGCAGCTTCGCACCGGCGGGCTCCATGAACGTCTGCCCGCCGAAGCCTCGTCGTGAGGGACGCGATCAAAACAGGTCGACGTCGCCGACCGACTGGGGCGGACGCGCGGGCGGCGCGACGGGGATTTTCGGCATCGTCGTGTCCTCGAAGAAGATCTGCCGGGCTCGGCCCGAGACCGGCCAGTATTCGATCCGGCGCCCCCGCGTCCCGCCGAGGCTTCCGCCGAGATAGCGAATGCCCTCCATCTTGAGGAATCGCTCGGCGAAGGCGGCGTTCTTGGAGCCGACATCCGACAGGCCGTCGACCGTGCGCGCTCCACCGAAGAGCTTGGCTTCCAGATGCGCCCGACGCGCGCCCTTCTGCAGCAGACCGTTGATGAGAACTTCCATCAGATAGAGACCGAAGCTTTCGGCCCGGCCACCCTCCGCCCCTCCGCTTCCGGGAAGAAGGAAGTGATTCATGCCGCCAACCCCGGCCTCGGGATCGCGGATGCAAGCGGCGACGCATGAGCCGAGCAATGTCGTCAGCACGACATTTTCGCCCCTCTCCACTCGGGCTTCGCCCTGCATGATATGGATTCGATTGGGCCGTGCGCCGCTCTGGATCACTGCAACCTTCCCACGACCGCTTCGATCGTCTTCTTCAGCACCGGCACCGTGATCGGCTTGGCCAGAAAGTTGTTCACACCGAGCTGGGCGGCCTTCATCACAAGCTCGCGGTCGCCCTTGCTCGTCAGAATGATGAACGGCGTCTTCTTCGTCGGATTGTACGAGCGAATGGCCTTGAGCAGCTGGATCCCGTCGAGCTTCGGCATGTTGAAGTCCGAGATGATGATGTGGCAGGGCGTCGCCATCATCGCCTTCAACGCTTCTTCGCCATCGCAGGCAAAGACGATGTTCTTGATGCCGAGCTGCTCCAGCGCGTCGCGGATCAGCATGCGACTCGTGCGGTGATCGTCGACGATCAGGACCTTTAAGTGTTGTGCGATGCTCATGGCGTTTTCCTTCCGAGGCCGAGTAGACACGAATTTGATGAAAGAAATCTCTCCGCGGCGCGAAAAATCTCTTTATTATCAAACCGTAAGCCTAGCTGAAAATGTACTTTGCGACCTTGTTCAGAGGCAGTTGTCGCGTAACCGCACCGATTTCGAATGCCACCCGCGGCATCCCGTAAACCAGAGAGGTTTCCTCGTCCTGACCAAGGGTCTGCGCACCGGACTGACGCATTTCGAGAAGGCCCTGCGCCCCGTCTCGCCCCATGCCGGTGAGGATCAGGCCGCAGGCCTCGCCCTTGAAGCCCTTGGCGATCGAGGAGAACAGAACGTCGACGGACGGTCGGTGTCCCGAGACCGTAGCGCCCTCCACCAGCGCGATCGATGGCCGGGAGCCGGACTTCAGCAACATGTGCCGTTCGCCGCCGGGCGCGAGATAGATGTGGCCAGGCATGAGCGATTCGCCGCCCTTGGCCTCGACCACGGTGGCGCGTGACGCACGGTCGAGCCGGGCGGCGAAGGAGGTCGTGAACGCCGCGGGCAGATGCTGGACGATGAGGGTCGGCGGGCAATCGGCCGGGAATTCCGACAGAACCTGCATCAGGGCCTCCACCCCACCGGTCGAGGAGCCGATGGCGATCAGCTCGGGCATCCGAGCGGCGCGCTGCGGCCGAGCCGTCTCGCGCGGCGAGACGTTGATTCGCTGCGGACCCGAATTCCATCGCTTCGCCATGCCGGGCTTCGCCCGGGCGGCTTCCTTGATCATGCCTGGCAGGGATTCGAACATGTTCTCGCGCGCGCTCGGCTTGGCGACGCAGTCGAAAGCGCCGATCTCCAGCGCTGCAAGGGTCGCGGCAGCGCCGGGGGCGGTGAGGTTCGACACCATGATCACCGGCGTCGGCCTGAGCGTCATGATCTTTTCCAGGAACTCGATGCCGTTCATGTTCGGCATCTCGACATCCAGCGTCACCACGTCCGGATCGAGTTCCTTCATCTTGGTGCGTGCCTCGAACGGATTCGACGCTTCGCCGACGACCCGGATCTCGGGGTCACGGCTCAGCGCGTGCTTGATCAAAGCCCGCATCGTCATGGAGTCGTCGACAACAAGAACGCTTGCAGCGCACATGGCAAAGTTCCCCCAAGGCCGGCGATCCTCTCTTGATCGATCCGGCGCATCGTCTCCGTTCCGTTGCGGTTATCCACGAACGCCCCGTAGGCTCCCCGCGTCCCGTCAACGGCGCAAACCCTCATTCTTCGAGTGTTCGCCGATCTTCGCTCAACGAACCTTCCGGTAGGACGTGTTGCCCTGGAACTCGAGAACCTCGAGAGCCGGCCCGGTGATCCGTTCGGAATGTCCGATGAACAGGACGCCCTCCGGGTGCAGCCGCTCGCTGAACCGCTTCCAGACACGCTCGCGCGTCGGCTGGTCGAAATAGATCGTCACATTGCGACAGAAGATCGCGTCGAACTGGCCGCGCATCGGCCATTCCCCGATGAGATTCAATTCGCGAAAGGCGACCAGATCGCGCAGCGGATCGGCCACCTCGTAGATCATCTCGGTCGCAGCGTGACCCTTTCCGCCCAGCGAATCCGCCGAACTGGGGCGGAACCACTTGCGGCGCATCTCGGTGGGAATGCTTTCCAGCGCGCTCGCCGCGTAGACGCCGGCGCGACCGGTCGCAACCACGTTCGGATCGATGTCGCTCGCCAGGATGCGCACGTCGTGCTCGGCCGCATCCGGCATCATGGACAGGACAGTCAGCGCGATCGAATAGGGCTCATGGCCGATCGAGCAGCCTGCCGACCACAGCCGTACGCGGCCACCCCGCTTGGCCTCGGCGAGAAGGGGGGGAAGAAGCGTGTCGCGCAGAAAGTCGAAATGGTGCTTTTCACGGAAGAAATGGGTGACGTTGGTCGTCAGCGCGGCGAGCATCGCCATGCGCTCTCCGCCCGCCTTGCCCGTCGTCTGGACAAGGGAGCAGTAGTCCTTGAAGCTTTCCAGTCCCAGCGCCCGAAGCCGCTTGGAAAGTCGGGAGTAGACGAAGGTCGCCTTGGTCTCCGCGAGGAAGATGCCGGCGTCCTCGTAGAGAAGTTTCGCGATCGTGGCGAAATCCTTCTCCGTCATCGGAAATTCGCCGCTTCCCACCGACTTGGCATCGGAACCCGCGCGCGATTGCGAACGCATGATGGGCTCTCGCGAAGCACTCACCGGCCGTCTCTCCTCTCGTAGGGGCGACACCCTTGCGGTCGCCGGTCAGATCTTCGGGCAGCGTTCATGTACCCGTTGCGCATGCGTTTTTGATCAGCGCGCCGTTCAGGCGACCGCCTGGAACTGCGGAAGAACGTTGTCGGTCGCGATCAGCGAGATCATCCGGCCCTCGATCGCCATGACGCCGCGCACGAAGGTCTTGGCGAGGTCGGAGGCAAGGTCGGGTGTGGGCTGCAGCGCCTCGTCGGTGATCGTCAGTATATCCGACACGGCATCCACCAGGAGACCGAAGAGCTGCTGCTCCACGCGCACCACGATGATCACGCTGCGCGCCGTCGGCTCGGTGCGCGGAAAGCCAAGTCGCGCCGCCAGATCGACGATCGGCAGAACCGCGCCGCGCAGATTGATCACGCCGATCACATAGGAGGGCGAATGCGGCAGCGGTGTCGCCGGTGTCCATCCGCGGATCTCGCGCACCGACATGATGTCGACGCAGAATTCCTGCTCTCCGATGCGAAATGCGATGAGTTCTCGGGCGTAGCCCAGTTCGCCCCGATTGTCGTTATGGGCTGGTGAGACCGTCGTCATGTCGCTCACTCCGCTGCCTGATTGAAGAAGTTGCCCTCGACCCGCGACGTGGCGACGACGGCATCGACGTCGAGAATCAGGGCAACACGTCCGTCACCGAGGATCGTCGCCGCGGCGATGCCGGGGACGCGGCCGTAATTGGCTTCGAGACTCTTGATCACGACCTGCCGCTGGCCCTGGATCGCATCGACGAGGAGCGCCGAACGGGCGCCGTTCTCCGCTTCGACCAGAATGGCGACGCCACCGGTCGCATTGGAGGGCTCGTAGGAATAGCCGAGCTCGCGGGCAACATCGACGAGCGGCAGGAAGGCGTCGCGAACCTGGATCAGGCGGGCGTCGCCGCCGAAGCTCTTCACTTCGGAAGATTTCGGCTGCAGCGTCTCGATGATCGCCGTCAGCGGCACCACCACTGTCTGGTCGCCGACCGAGACGATCATGCCGTCGAGAACGGCGAGCGTCAGCGGAAGGCTCATGGTGAAGGTCGAGCCCTTGCCGGGCTTCGACGAGATCGACACGCGACCGCCGAGCGCCTGAATGGAGCGCTTGACCACGTCCATGCCGACGCCGCGGCCCGATAGCGAGGAAATCTCGGACGCCGTCGAGAAGCCGGGCATGAAGATCAGATTGTCGATCTCCTCGTCCGACAGATTCGCATCGGCGGGGATCAGGCCCTTGTCGGAGGCGATCTCCTTCACCTTCTTGCGATTGATGCCGGCGCCGTCGTCGGAAATCTCGATGACGATGCGGCCCGAGCGATGCATCGCCGCGACGCGGACGACGCCTTCCTCGGCCTTGCCGACTTCGAGGCGCTTCTCGGGCTTTTCGAGACCGTGATCGATGGCGTTGCGGATCATGTGGGTCAGCGGATCGGCCAGACGCTCGATGACCGTCTTGTCGACCTCGGTCCACTCACCCTCGGTGACGAGGCGGACCTGCTTGCCGGAAATGTCGGCGACCTCGCGGACAAGGCGCGGCAGGCGCTGGAACACGGACTTCACCGGCTGGGCGCGGATCGCCATGACCGAGTCCTGGATCTCGCGGGTCAGCTGCTCGAGCTCGTCGAAGCCGACGGCGACGTCGGAAGCGCGGGCAAGCCCGGCCTGATAGGCCCGCTGGGAGAGCATCACCTGGTGGATCACCAGCTCGCCGACGAGGTCGATCAGCCGGTCGACGCGCTCCAGATCGACGCGGATCGTCTGTGCCGGGCTGCCGGACGCACCCTTGGCGTCCTGCGCTTCGCCCTTGGGGGCGCTCGGAGCCGGAGCCGGGGCGGGAGCAGCAGGCTTGGCGGGTGCGGGTGGCGCCTTCGGCGCTTCGGCGACCGGCTCGGGCTCGGCTTTCGCGACCGGTGCTTCCGGTTCCGCCTCCTCGACTTCCTCCTCCTCGGGCTCATCGCTCACGGCGGAGGGGGCCTCGTCATCGTCGCTGGCCTTGATACGGCTCAGGATGTCGGCGATGTCGGGATCGACGCCGTCGAGATCCATTTCGCCCATCTCGGGTGCAACTTCCTCGACGGAGAGGTCGCAATCGAACTCGACGAATTCGAAGACTTCGCGGACCTTGGACTCGCTCTCGGCGGTGGACAGTTCGACCGAGAAGGAGAGGTAGGCGCCTTCGGGATCGATCGCCGTCAGAAGCGGCACCTCGCCAGTGTTGCAGGTGACCTTGACCTCGCCGAGTTCATAGAGATCGCGCAGCACCCGGATCGCGTCGTTCGCCTTGGCGTACATGCGCGGATTGGGCTTGAACTCGATCTTGAACGTGTTGTCGCCGCCCACCCCCATGAGGTCGGACAGGTCGACCGCCACCGGCGTGAAGTCGAGATCGCCCATGCCGTCGTCATAAGTGGGACCGTCAGCCGCGGGGGCGCCAGCACCGGCCGAAGGTGCCGGCGGCTCCTCGCCCTTGGCGAGGGCGACGAGGCCCTTGAGCTCGTCGATCAGCGTGGCGTTGCGCTCGGCATCGGCCGTCCCGCCGTCGCGTGCAACGGTCACCAGATCCGCCAGCGCATCGGACGAGCGCAGCATGATCTTGATGACCTTGTCGCTGGTATCGAGACGGCCCGAGCGCATCTCGTCGAGAGTGGTCTCGAAGACATGGGCGAAATGCACCAGATCGTCGAGGCAGAACGCACCCGCTCCGCCCTTGATCGAATGGACCGCGCGGAACACGGCATTCACGGTATCGGAGTCGGCCTCGCCGTTCTCGATTGCCAGAAGACCCGCCTCGAGGTCCGCCAACTGTTCGGCGCATTCCTCGAAAAAGGTCTGCCGGATTTCCGCCATCGCGTCCATGGATCTATCTCTTTCCCACCCTCGACCCGGCATATGAGCGCCGGTATGTTGCCTTGACCTTGATCGCCGTTCGGACGGACGTCTTCGGTGCTTACGCGGCGACGCGGTTGATCGCGTCCACCAGTTTGCGGGGATCGAACGGCTTGACGATCCAGCCCGTGGCGCCGGCAAGCCGCGCCCGCTGCTTCTTCTCCGCATCGCTTTCCGTGGTGAGCACCAGGATCGGGATCGCCCGGCGATCGGCGCTCGCACGCACTTCCTCGATGAACTGGAAGCCGTCCTTGCGAGGCATGTTGATGTCGGTGATGATCACGTCGGGTTCCTGCCCCATGGACTGGAGAACCTCGATCCCGTGCTGGCCGTCTTCGGCCTGAACCACGGTGAAGCCCGAGGAGGCGAGCGTCGCCTTGAGCATTTCGCGCATGGTGCGCGAATCGTCGATGGTGAGGATGGTGCGGCTCATTGTGCGATTTCCTTTTCGAGAATGGCTTGCGGCGTGAGGCCGAGGATCCGGAGGCCGGCGCTGAAGGAATCGGAGGGTTCGACGATGCTGATCGAAGCCATGTCGTCCTTCCAGGTCGCCGCGGCTGCCATCAGAATCTGGACGCACTGGGTGCCCAGGCGCTCGACCTTGGAAGCGTCGAGCACGAGGTTCTGGCCGCGCATCGCGAGGAGACCCTCCGTCAGCGGCCCGGTCGCCTTGAGGTCGAGGACCGCGGGGAGCGGAAAGACCGTGCCGTCAGCCGCGGTTGCGCCGGTTTTCTTGGTTGACTTGCGAGGCATCAAAACTCCTCCCATCCTTCAGAGGCGACGTCGTGGTTTGCCGCGCGGGCAGCACCGCCCGTCCCGGTGTTCTTCATCTGCGGCATCGGGCGGGGAGCGCTCTTTGCCGCCGCCGGTGCCGGA
>NZ_JAKQZG010000015.1 GCF_024359545.1 Jiella marina | reverse complement strand
GGCCGCCAGTGTAAATCGCCTGATCTGCTCCATGCAGGGGAGATCGATGCTTCGTCGCTGTCAGATGCCGTCGGGCATGGGCTCACCTCGTCAGTGATTGATCCTTCGCGGCTCAGCCGCTACCCAAGGGTCGGTCGGCATCCTTTCCGAAGTGATCATCCATGACAGAGCGCTATCCCCGCGACCTTCTCGGCTATGGCCGCACCTCGCCCGATCCGAAATGGCCGAATCCCGGCGGCAGCGGTCACGCCAGGATCTGCGTCCAGTTCGTGGTGAACTACGAGGAAGGCGGCGAGAGCTCGATCCTCGACGGCGACCCGGCATCCGAAGCGCTTCTTTCCGAAATCGTTGGCGCCCAGCCCTGGCCGGGCCAGCGCAACCTCAACATGGAATCGCTCTACGAATACGGCGCTCGCTCCGGCTTCTGGCGGCTTTGGCGGCTTTTCACGGAACGGAACATGCCGGTCACCGTCTTTGGCGTGACCCGGGCGATGGAACGCAATCCGGAAGCCGTCGAGGCGATGCGGGAGGCGGACTGGGAGATCGCCAGCCACGGGCTACGCTGGCTCGAATACAAGGATTTTCCGGAAGAGATGGAGCGCCAGCACATCGACGAGGCGGTCCGCCTCCACACCGCGGTCACCGGCTCGCGTCCGCTCGGCATCTACCAGGGCAAGCCCTCCGTCAACACGCTGAAGCTGGTGATGGAGGAAGGGGGATTTGCCTATTCCTCCGACAGCTATGCCGATGAGCTCCCCTACTGGATCGAGGGCCCGAAGGGGCCTCACCTGATCATCCCCTATACGCTTGACGCCAACGACATGCGGTTCGCCACGCCCCAGGGCTTCAATTCGGGCGACCAGTTCTTCACCTATCTGAAGGACGCCTTCGACGTGCTCTACGCAGAAGGCGAGGCCGGCCAGCCGAAGATGCTGAATGTCGGTCTCCACTGCCGCCTTGTCGGCCGGCCCGGCCGCGCCGCGGCGCTGGCCCGGTTCCTCGATTACGTGCAGTCGAAGCCCGATGTCTGGGTAGCACGGCGCATCGACATCGCCCGGCATTGGCGGGAGACATTTCCCTATCGCGAAGGCCTGCGGCCGAGCCGGATGGATGAGGACGCCTTTGTCGAGACCTTCGGCGGCGTCTTCGAACATTCCCCCTTCATCGCCGAACGCGCCTTTGCCCACGGGCTCCACGACGCGCATGACTGCCCGGCCGGCGTCTCCGGCGCACTCAACCGCACCTTCCGGGAGGCGAGCGAAGACGAGCGCCTGGGGATTCTGAAAGCCCACCCCGACCTTGCCGGCAAGCTGGCCCTCGCCGGCGAGTTGACCGCGCAGTCGAAGGCCGAGCAGGCCGGCGCGGGACTCGACAGTCTGACGCCAGAGGAGTTGAAGCGCTTCAGCGACCTGAACAGCCGCTATGTCGAGCGCTTCGGCTTCCCCTTCATCATTGCGGTCAAGGGCCTCGACAAGACGGCGATCCTCTCGGCCTTCGAAACCAGGGTCGAGAACGATCGCGACCGGGAATTTGCCACCGCCGCGGCCGAGGTCGAAAAGATCGCCCGGCTGCGCATCAACTCGATCTTTGAAAGCCACGCGTCATGAGTTCGGAACGTTTCCTCACCGCATCCCCTCTCCCCGAAGCCGAGGAACTCTCCCGCTACACGGTCGACCTCGCCCAGCCGCGCCTCGGCACCATGGTCACATTCGCGACCGACGACTTCTTTGCCGACAAGTCGCGCATGATCGATCCGGCGCCGCCGGTCTTCTATCCGGACCGCTTCGACGATCACGGCAAATGGATGGATGGATGGGAGTCGCGGCGCAAGCGCGTCGAGGGTCATGACCACGCCGTCATCAAGCTCGGTCAACGCGGCGTCATCGCTGCGGTCGACATCGACACCTCCTTCTTCACCGGCAATTTTCCGCCGGAAGCGATGGTCGAGGCGGCGGACACGATCGGGGAGCCGGCCGAGACCGACTGGCAGCCGCTGGTCCCGCGGGCGGTGCTCAAGGGCGACAGCCACAATCTCTTCCGTGTCGAGGGTGCCGGCCCGGCTCGCTGGCTGCGCCTTCACATCTATCCCGATGGCGGCGTCGCGCGTCTACGAGTCTATGGCACGATCGCCAAGGACTGGAGCCTTGTTGGTGCCGACGAAACCGTGGATCTGGGCGCGATGGAGAATGGCGGCTCGGCCGTCGCGTGGAACGACGCCCATTACGGTCATCCGCTCAACATGCTCGCGCCTGGACGCGCTCCGGTCATGGCCGATGGCTGGGAAACGGCACGGCGGCGCCAGCCCGGCAACGACTGGTGCGTCCTGAAGCTCGGCACGGCCGGCATGATCGAGCGGATCGCCATCGACACCAACCACTTCAAGGGCAACTATCCGGATCGTTTCACCCTGCGCGCCGGCCGGCTCGGCGACGAGACCACCACAGAAGCGGTCGAGGCGGCGAGCCGCGGTTGGCCGCTGATCGTCCCGGAAACCAGGCTCGAAGCCGACAATGTCGCAGAATTTGCGACCGAACCGCTGGGGGAACCGGTCACGCATGTTCGCCTCGACATATTCCCCGATGGCGGTGTCTCGCGGCTGCGGCTTTACGGAAGAAAAGCATGACGTCGGGTCGCCGACTTTCCGCCATCCAGCTGAGCAAGGAGGCCTTTGCCCCCTTCGGCGACGTGATCGAAACCACAGGCGCGGAAGAACGCCTGATCAATGGCGGCACGACCACGCGCTACCATGATCTCGCCAAGGTCGATGTTGCGGCCGAGAACGGTCAGCCCCTGATCTCGATTTTCCGGGGCCAGCCCTTCGTGCCGCCGGTGGAAATCGGTATGTTCGAGCGGCACCCGCTGGGCAGTCAGGCCTTCTATCCGCTGAACGATCGGCCTTGGCTGGTGGTCGTTGCCCATGACGACGCCGGGCGCCCCGGTGACCCCGTCGCCTTTCTGGCCACCGGCCGCCAGGGTGTGAACTATGCTCCAGGCGTATGGCACCACCCGCTGCTCGCTCTGGGGGAGGTCTCGGACTTCCTGATCGTCGATCGGGGCGGTGGTGGCGAGAACCTGGAAGAAGCCCCTCTGGCCGCAGCGTTCCGCATCGACGTTTGAGAGGTGGGGAGTCGGCCATCGAGGTCGAGACTTGCGCCGCAAGTCACCGCAAAACTGGTGACTTTTTGCCGCAGATGCGCCGCTTTTTGCGCAGCCGCCTAAGATAATTCTCTGTCATTTCAGTGTCGTAATCGTGCCGCTGCGACGGTACGCCGCGAAACCATGCCTCTGCGAATACGTTGTAACTTATCGAAAATATGGCGCCACTGCCATCGTTACGACTGTAGTGGATGGCGGCGCGACAAGAAAAAATGCAAGTTAATGGAGACATCCCATGGCGACCGAAGCGCTTAAATTTGCGAAATTCGACCATCCGAAACACGGCACTTACGAATCCCCCGAACACGTCCTTAATGATGATCGGCTTTCCGAGACGGAGAAGCAGATGATCCTGGACGAGTGGCGCTCTTCACTGAAGCACATCTTGGCCAATGAGCCTGACGCTCCGGAAGTGCGTTCCACCCATCGCTCCTTGGACGAAGCTGCAGAGCGGCTCGCGGCGGGCCGGATCTAAAAGCAATCGCTTACCATCCGGAGTGGACAGCACAAAGCGCCCACTATGCAGGCAGTATGAGCCATCTATAATCACTGGTTCGACTCAGGGTTTTAAATTGCCTGAGACGACAATTGGGGCCACTGATAACAAAAAAGACTCGGAGGTATTGATGGCGGCGCAAAGAGCGGACTACGGCAGTTTCGATCATCCGAAGCACGGACGTACGAATCTCCCGACCACATGCTACGGGACGATCGCTTGTCCGAAACTGAAAAGCAGATGATCATCGAGGCATGGCGCCTGTCACTCCGCCGGGTTCCGGCCGATGACGCGGACGCGCCGTTTGTCCATTCGGTCAGCCGCTCGCTCGATGGCGCGGCCGCCCGTCTCGCCTCAGGGGCTGTCTAGGCCCTCCCGAAGTTTCATCCTGCGGCAGCAGCAAAAACAGAATTTTCGAAGCGGGCGCGGCCATCGCGCCCGCTTTTTCGTTGCGGGTGGACGTCCTAGAATCGTTCATCATCGGCGACGAGCGGGCGGTCGCTTTGTCGCGTCCTATCATGATCGGAGAAAGACGATGCCAAAGAGCGTCAATCCCGCAACCGGCGAGGTCATCGAAGACTATGCCGAACACGAGGAGGCCAGCGTCGAACGGGCGCTTGCCAATGCGGAGCTTGCCTATCACGACTGGCGGCTGACGAGCTATTCCAAGCGCGCTGACCTTCTGAACCGCGTGGCGGACGTGCTGGAGAGCCGCAAGGAGGAGCTCGCAAGGATCGCGACCCTGGAAATGGGCAAGCGGTACAAGGAAGCTGTGGCTGAGGTGGAGAAGTCCGCCCTGGGCTGCCGCTACTATGCCGATGAGGGTGAGCGGCTGATTGCCGACGACACCCGCCCCGGGCCTGCTTCGAGGAACTACGTCGCCTACCGCCCGATCGGCCCCGTGCTCGCGGTGATGCCGTGGAACTTCCCCTACTGGCAGTGCTTTCGCTTCATCGCACCGGCGCTGATGGCTGGCAATGTCGGGCTCCTGAAGCATGCGTCGAATGTCAGCCAGTGTGCGCTCGAGATCGAGAAGGTCCTGCTCGAGGCCGACGCGCCCCAAGGCGTCTTCCAGACGCTCCTGATCTCGTCGAAGCGGGTGGAGCCGATTCTGCGCGACCGGCGCATTCGCGCCGCCACCCTGACCGGCAGCGAAGCGGCCGGGTCGGCCGTCGCATCCACGGCCGGCTCCGAGATCAAGACGACCGTCCTGGAGCTGGGTGGTTCCGATCCTTTCATCGTGATGCCGTCGGCCGATCTCGAAAAGGCCGTATCTGTCGGCGTAACCGCGCGTATGCAGAACAACGGCCAGAGCTGTATCGCCGCCAAGCGCTTCATCGTCCATGCGGACGTGTACGACGACTATGTCGCCCGCTTCCAGGACAAGATCGAGTCGATGCGGATCGGCGACCCCATGGATGCCGACACCGACCTCGGCCCCGTGGCGCTCGAATCGAGCGTTTCGGACCTGACCGATCAGATCGACCGCTCCGTCAGCGCCGGAGCCACGTTGCGAACGGGCGGCGCCCATGAGGGTCCGGGCTTCTTCTTCAAGCCCTCGATGCTGGAAAATGTCGGCAAGGAGGCCGCTGCCTATCATGAGGAATTCTTCGGTCCCTGCGCGATCTTCTTCAAGATCAGTTCCATCGACGAGGCGATCACGCTCGCCAACGATTCGGACTTCGGGCTCGGCGGTTCGGTGTGGACCAGTGAGAACGCCGAAATCGAGCGTTTCGTGCGCGATCTCGACCAGGGCGGAACCCACGTGAACCGCATGACGGCTTCCGATCCCCGCCTGCCCTTCGGCGGCGTCAAGCGCTCCGGCTATGGTCGTGAACTCTCCAAAGAGGGCATTCATGCCTTCATGAACGCCAAAACGGTGACGATAGACTGAGTACGAGCGAAACCGCCGGCGGTCCTGCCGCCGGCGGTTTCGCAGTCGACCCCCGGTGCGTCCCAAGACCGCCATCGGGTTTCTGCGGGGCGAACCGCTCCGTCGTTCTGATCAAGCGCCCTGGCGTGCCAATCCCGTCAGAGACCGGGCCAGCAGCAAAAATACGGGTGCTCCCCTTCCGAAATCCTTGTCGGCTCCCAACTGCCTGATCCAACCGCGGCAGGTTGCCGAGAGCATGGTTTGTGACCGGTCAATTTCTTGGCAGGCTTGCCCGCTGCCTTTTGTCGAGGCATACAACACACCATCGGGTCGGCGCCTTTGATCGACGCCCTCCGGGAACGCCGTTGCGCTGGCGTGCCCGTACGCCGGACCAGGGCCTGGACCAGAATTGACGGAAGGGGCGAATGAGCACGAGCGAAGCGAGCCCGGAAATTGGAAGCCCAGAACTTGAAGGGCTGAGGGCCAAAGCGGTTGAAGCCCGTGCCCGCGGGGTCCGTGAGCTTTTCGCCGAAGACCCAGGCCGTTTCGAACATTTCTCGGCCGAAACCGGCCGGTTGCTGCTGGACTATTCCAAGACCGCCATCGACGCTCAGACACGTTCCCTGCTCCTGGATCTGGCACGGGCCCGACGGATCGCGGCCAAGCGCGACGCCATGTTCGGCGGCGAGCGCATCAACACGACCGAAAACCGCTCGGTACTTCATGTCGCTCTGCGGGCCGAACCGGCCGATGCCATGCGCGCTGACGGCACGGCAGTGAGCGCGGAGGTTCTCGGCGTTCTCACGGCGATGACGAATTTCGCCGACAAGCTGCGCAATGGCGAGATCACCGGGTCTGGGGGCGACCTGATCACCGACGTCGTCAATATCGGTATTGGCGGCTCGGACTTGGGCCCCGCCATGGCGACACTCGCCCTCAGGCCCTATCACGACGGTCCGAGGACGCATTTCGTCTCGAATGTCGACGGCGCCCACATGGCCGACACTCTGTCGGGCCTCGATCCAAAGACGACCCTGTTCATCGTCGCCTCGAAGACGTTCACCACGATCGAGACCATGACCAACGCGGCGACCGCACGACGCTGGGTCGTGGCGGCCCTCGGGGAAGCCGCCGTCGGCGACCATTTCGCCGCCGTTTCCACCGCGCTCGACAAGGTCGACGCTTTCGGGATCGACAAGGAACGCGTCTTCGGGTTCTGGGAATGGGTTGGCGGCCGTTACTCCATCTGGTCGGCCATCGGCCTGCCTTTGATGATCGCGATTGGACCAAAACGGTTTCGCGCCTTTCTCGCCGGCGCGCGTGCCATGGACCAGCACTTCAAATCGGCGCCGCTCGAGGAGAACCTGCCGGTCCTGCTCGGTCTGGTCGGTTACTGGCACCGGGCGCTGATGGGCTATCCGACGCGAGCGATCATTCCCTACGATCAGCGTCTTGCGCGCTTCCCGGCCTATCTGCAGCAGCTCGACATGGAATCGAACGGCAAGGGCGTCGCCCTCGACGGGAAGCCCGTCGCTGTCAGCGGCCCGGTGGTCTGGGGCGAACCCGGCACCAACGGCCAGCACGCCTTCTTCCAGCTTCTGCATCAAGGCACGGACATCGTCCCCGTCGAGTTTCTGGTTGGCGCCAACGCCCATGAAAGCGCGGACATGGCGGAGCACCAGGAACTCCTGCTCGCCAATTGCCTCGCCCAGAGCGAAGCCCTGATGCGCGGGCGCACGCTCGCCGAGGCGCGCGATCAGCTTCTCGCTGCCGGCCGCTCCGAGGCCGAAGCCGAAGAGATCGCGCCCCACCGCGTCTTCACCGGCGATCGCCCGTCCTTGACGATCCTCTATCCGACTCTCGATCCCGAAACCTTGGGAAGTCTGATCGCGCTCTACGAGCACCGCGTATTCGTCGAAGCCCAACTCTTCGGGATCAATGCCTTCGACCAGTGGGGCGTCGAACTGGGCAAGGAACTCGCCAACGATCTGGTGCCGATCGTCACCGGGGATTCGCCGGCCGAAGGCCGCGATCCTTCGACCCGGGGGCTCGTCGCCGCCATTCACGCCATGAGGAAGTCTTGATGTCAGCTACCCCCCAGAGCGAGTCGAACGGCGCAAGGATCCCGGCGCCACGTCAGAACGATCCGGACACGCTGGCGCGGCAGATCGTCGAAAAACTCACCTATTCGATCTGCAAGCATCCCGAACAGGCCCGAAAATACGACTGGCTGCGTGCCGTCACGCTGGTCGTGCGCGATCGCATCATCGACCACTGGTTCGCTTCGACCGACCGGACACGTGAGAGCGGCGACAAGCGCGTCTATTACCTGTCGATGGAGTTCCTGATCGGTCGCCTCCTGCGCGACGCGATCAACAATCTGCAGCTGACCGAGCCCATCCGGGAGGCGCTGAAGCGCTACGATGTCGACCTCGACATGGTCGAGCTTCTGGAGCCGGATGCCGCTCTCGGCAATGGCGGCCTCGGACGCCTGGCCGCCTGCTTCATGGAATCCATGGCCTCCACGGGTGTCCCCGGCGTCGGCTACGGCATCCGCTACGTTCATGGCTTCTTCCGCCAGGAGATCGCCGAGGGTGCCCAGGTGGAACTGCCGGAGACCTGGCTCGTCCACGGTAACCCGTGGGAGTTCGAGCGGCGGGACTCGACCTATGAGATCGGCTTCGGCGGCAAGGTCATGACCCAGCACGAGGCCGGACGGCCCGCCCGCCAGGTCTGGCGCCCGGCTGAGCGCGTTCTGGCCGTCGCCTACGACACGCCGATCGTCGGCTGGCGCGGCAGCCAGGTCAACACGCTGCGCCTCTGGAGCGCCCAAGCGGTCGATCCGATCCTGCTCGACGCCTTCAATTCCGGCGACCACATCGGCGCGCTCGTTGAATCCAACAAGGCGGAGGCGATCACACGCGTTCTCTACCCGGCCGATTCCCACCAGGCGGGCCAGGAATTGCGGCTGCGCCAGGAGTTCTTCTTTTCTTCCGCCTCGCTGCAGGACATCCTGCGGCGACACCTGCGCGAGAACGACAGTCTCGCCAATCTGGCGGACAAGGTCGCCATCCAGCTCAACGACACCCATCCGGCCGTCTCCGTCGCCGAACTCATGCGCCTTCTCGTTGACGTCCACGGCTTCGAATGGCAGCAGGCCTGGACGATCACCCGCAACACCTTCGGCTACACCAACCACACGCTTCTGCCCGAAGCGCTCGAACACTGGCCGGTGCATCTCTTCGAGCGGCTTCTGCCGCGCCAGATGCAGATCATCTACCAGATCAACGCCGACATCATCCGCGAGGCCTCGCAGGAGCGCGATTTCGACGGTTCTCAGGTCGCAGCTATCTCACTGATCGATGAGGGCCATGGCCGAAGGGTGCGCATGGGCCAGCTCGCCTTCGTCGGCAGCCATGCGGTCAACGGCGTGTCGGCGCTCCATACCGAATTGATGAAGGAAACGGTCTTCAGCGACCTGCACAGCCTCTATCCGGACCGTATCCAGAACAAGACCAATGGCGTCACCCCCCGGCGCTGGCTGATGGAATGCAACCCAGGTCTGACGAACCTTCTCACCGATGCGATCGGCCCAGGTTTTCTCGACGACATCGAGAAGATCGCCGACGTCGACAAGCTGGCCGACGACGCTGCCTTCCGGGAGAAGTTCGCCGCGGTCAAGCGAGCGAACAAAGTCCGGCTGGCCGACGTGATTTCCGACCGGCTGGCGGTCCAGGTCGACCCGGACGCGATCTTCGACATCCAGGTGAAGCGCATTCACGAATACAAGCGCCAGTTCCTGAACATCATCGAGGCGGTCGCGCTCTACGATCAGATCCGGTCGCATCCGGAGAAGAACTGGACGCCACGTGTGAAGATCTTTGCCGGCAAGGCGGCCCCGAGCTACGCCCAGGCCAAGGAGATCATCCATCTGGCGAACGACGTCGCCCGGCTGATAAATTCCGATCCTGCCGTTCGCGATCTCCTGAAGGTCGTGTTCATCCCGAATTACAATGTCAGCCTTGCCGAAATCATCATGCCGGCGGCCGACCTCTCCGAACAGATCTCGACGGCCGGGCTGGAAGCCTCCGGCACGGGCAACATGAAGTTCGCCCTCAACGGCGCGCTGACCATCGGAACCCTCGACGGCGCGAATGTCGAGATGCTCGAACATGTCGGCGAGGACAACATCTTCATCTTCGGTCTGACGGCGGACCAGGTCGCGCAGCGGCGGCGGGAAGCCCATAGCGGGCGCTCGATCATCGACAACCTGCCGCTGCTTCGCGAAGCGCTCGACGCGATCTCCAGCGGTCTCTTCGCCCCGGAGAGCCCGGCCCGCTATCACTCGCTGGTCTCCAATCTCTACAACAATGACTGGTGGATGATCTGTGCCGATTTCGCGGCCTATTGGCAGACCCAGCGCGAGTTGGACAGCCTGTGGACCCGGCAGGACGAGTGGCAGACCAAGGCCGTGCGCAACACGGCGCGCATGGGTTGGTTTTCCTCCGACCGCTCGATCCGCGAATACGCCAAGGACATCTGGCAGGCAGGCCCCGGCCAGCTCGGCTGAACGCCTCTTCCGAAGGAATCGTGGCGTCGGCGAAGCCGTCGTCCTTGACACCGGCTCCCCTATCTAGCCTCTTTCGAGGGCGGGCTTGATCGGCGACGCGAGAGCGAGGGCGCGCGTCGCCGAAGGAGTGGCCGGAACAAACCGGCCCAGATCGCCGAAGTGGGAGGAAGACAATGCCGGACAATCGATCGATCGCACCGCTTGCGCGCGACTCCATGGCTTACGTCCTGGCCGGCGGCCGCGGCAGCCGCCTCCTGGAGTTGACCGACACCCGCGCCAAGCCCGCAGTCTATTTCGGCGGAAAGACCCGCATCATCGACTTTGCCCTCTCGAACGCCATCAATTCGGGTATTCGGCGTATCAGCGTGGCCACCCAGTACAAGGCGCACAGCCTGATCCGCCACCTGCAGAACGGCTGGAACTTCCTGCGTCCCGGCCGCAACGAGAGCTTCGACATTCTGCCCGCCAGCCAGCGCGTCTCGGAAGACCAGTGGTATGCGGGAACGGCCGATGCGGTCTACCAGAACATCGACATCATCGAGGACTACGCGCCCCGCCACATCGTCATCCTCGCCGGCGATCACATCTACAAGATGGACTACGAGATCATGCTCCAGCAGCATGTGGATTCCGGCGCGGACGTAACGGTCGGCTGCCTGGAAGTCCCGCGCATGGAGGCAACCGGCTTCGGCGTGATGCATGTGGATGAGAAATTCCAGATCACCGACTTCATCGAGAAGCCGAAGGACCCGCCCTCCATTCCCGGCCGTCCGGACGTGGCGCTCGCCTCGATGGGGATCTACGTCTTCGAAACCACCTTCCTGATGGACCAGCTGCGTCGCGACGCGTCGGATCCCAATTCGCAGCGCGATTTCGGCAAGGACATCATTCCGCACATCGTCCGGCACGGAAAGGCGGTCGCCCACCGGTTCAACCGCTCCGTCGTGCGTTCGGCGGCGGAACCCGACAGCGAGGCCTACTGGCGTGACGTCGGAACCGTCGATGCCTACTGGCAGGCCAATATCGACCTGACGGACGTGGTCCCGCCGCTCGACATATACGACCGTGACTGGCCGATCTGGACCTATGCCGAAACCGTTCCGCCGGCGAAATTTGTCCATGACGAAGACGGGCGACGCGGTATGGCGATCTCGTCGCTGGTGTCCGGTGATTGCATCATCTCCGGTGGCTCGCTGCACAGTTCGCTGCTGTTTACCGGCGTGAGAACACACTCCTTTTCAAAGCTCGATCATGCGGTCGTTCTTCCCCAGGCGCACATCGGGCGGAACGCTTCGGTCAAGAACGCCATCATCGACCGCGGCGTGCATATCCCCGACGGGCTCGTGATCGGCGAAGATCCCGAGCTCGACGCCACGCGGTTCCGTCGGACGGCGGCGGGCATCTGTCTCGTCACCAAACCGATGATCGAGCGGCTCACATACTGATCCCCAGATGAGAATCCTCTCGATCGCTTCGGAAGTCTTTCCGCTGATCAAGACGGGGGGCCTGGCCGATGTCGCCGGAGCCCTGCCCTTCGCGCTCGCCGCCCATGGATGCGACGTGACCACGCTGGTGCCCGGCTATCCGGTCGTCATGAAGGCGCTCCAACGCGTCTCGGATTCGATCGAGACCATCGATCTCGACACGATCCTTGACATACCAATCCGTATTCTTGCGACGACGCTCAACGGTCTCCGCCTGTTCGTCCTTGATGCACCGGAACTCTTCGATCGCCTCGGAGGGCCGTACAGCGATGCCGGCGGCCATGATTTCGGCGACAACTGGCTGCGTTTCGCCGTCCTTTCCAAGACCGGCGCCGCGATCGCCCAGGGCGCGATCGAATCCTATCGGCCCGACATCGTCCATGTTCACGACTGGCAGGCCGCCCTCGCCCCGGTCTATCTCGCGGCATCGAACCGTCCGCGACCGCGCACCGTCCTGACGATTCACAACCTCGCCTTTCAGGGCAACTATCCCTCGACGATCTTTCCTCGCCTCGGTCTGCCGGATTCGACCTGGTCGATCGAAGGCGTGGAATACTACGGCAATGTCGGCTTCCTGAAAGGCGGTCTCCATGCCTGCGACGTCGTCACCACGGTGAGCCCGACCTATGCCGACGAGATCGTCACCGAGGGCGGCGGTATGGGGCTCGATGGGCTGCTGCGCGGTCGGGGCGAACGCCTGATCGGCATCGTCAACGGCATCGACACCGATGTCTGGAATCCGGAGACCGACACGGCGATCGCGGCCAACTATACGCGCCGCTCGCTCAAGGCCCGCCTCCACAACAAGCGCGCCATCGAAGGCGAATTCGGCCTCAGACGAGAGAACGGCCCGATCTTCGCCGTCGTCAGCCGGCTGACCTGGCAGAAGGGCCTCGATCTCGTCGCCGGCATCTGTGACGACCTCGTCGAGCGCGGCGTACGCCTCGTCGTCGTCGGCACCGGCGAGGCGATGATCGAGGGCGCGTTCTTCGCCGCCCATTCTCGCCACCCGGATCGCATCGGCGTTCGGATCGGCTATGACGAGACCCTGTCGCACCGTGTCCAGGCCGGTGCGGACGCGATCCTCATTCCGTCGCGTTTCGAACCGTGTGGCCTCACTCAGCTCTACGGCCTGCGCTATGGTTGCATTCCGATCGTCGCGAAGGTCGGTGGGCTTGCCGATACGGTGGTCGACGCAAATTATGCCGCCGTCACTTCCGAAGCGGCAACGGGGCTCATCTTTGCCGAACCCAGCGAAACGGACCTGCTTCGCGCGGTGGACAGGACGCTGCGCCTCTACCAGGACGCAAATGTCTGGCGGAAACTGCAATCCTCTGCCATGAAAGCAGACGTTTCCTGGTCGAAGAGCGCGGGACTTTATGCGGGCCTCTACCGCGATCTGATGAAAGAGTAGACGATGATCGAAACGATCGCGACCACGCCGTACGACGATCAAAAGCCCGGCACCTCCGGCCTTCGCAAGAAAGTTCCCCATTTCCAGCAGCCGAACTACGCGGCGAACTTCATCCAGTCCATCTTCGACGCGCTGCCGCTCGACGGCGGCGAGACGCTGGTCATCGGCGGCGACGGCCGCTTCTTCAATCGCGAGGTCATCCTGACCGCGATCCGCATGGCGGCGGGCAACGGCTATGGTCGGGTGATCGTCGGACAGGACGGCATCCTCTCGACGCCGGCCGCCTCGAACCTGATCCGCAAACGCCAAGCCTCCGGCGGCATCATCCTGTCGGCCAGCCACAATCCTGGCGGCCCGAAGGGCGATTTCGGCATCAAGTACAATGTCGCCAATGGCGGCCCGGCGCCCGAGCGCATCACGGCAACGATCTACGAGAAGAGCCAGTCGATCAGCCGCTACCGGGTCTGGACCGAAACGGCGCCGGACATTTCCAAACTCGGCGAGACAAGGCTCGGCGACATGGTGGTCGAAGTGGTCGATCCGGTTGCCGACTATGCCGAACTGATGGAAACGCTGTTCGATTTCGACAAGATTCGTGACCTGATCGCTTCCGGCTTCCGACTGCGCTTCGACGCCATGCACGCCGTCACCGGCCCCTACGCGACGGAGATTCTGGTCAACCGTCTCGGCGCGCCGGATGGCAGCGTCGTCAACAACGTGCCGAAAGAGGATTTCGGCGGCGGCCATCCGGACCCCAACGCCGTCCATGCCAAGGATCTGATCTCCCGGCTGATGGCCGAAGACGGGCCCGACTTCGGCGCTGCCTCCGACGGTGATGGCGATCGCAATCTGATCGTCGGCAAGGGCATCGTGGTCTCGCCGTCGGATTCGCTCGCCGTCCTCGCGGCGAATGCCCATCTCGCACCGGGCTATGCCAACGGGATCGCCGGTGTCGCGCGCTCCATGCCGACGAGCCAAGCCGCCGATCGCGTCGCCCAGAAGCGCGGCATCGGCATCTACGAGACGCCGACCGGCTGGAAGTTCTTCGGCAATCTGCTCGATGCCGGCAAAGTCACGATCTGCGGCGAGGAATCGGCCGGGACCGGCTCGGACCACGTACGCGAGAAGGACGGCGTCTGGGCCGTGCTCCTGTGGCTCAACATCCTGGCCGAACGTCGCGAGAGCGTGCACGAGATCCTGAAGGCGCACTGGGCGGAATTCGGCCGCAACTTCTATCAACGGCACGATTTCGAGGAGATTGATTCCAAGGCCGCCAACGGTCTGATGGAATCGCTGCGCGACCGTCTGGCTTCCATGGCCGGCCAGCGCTTCGGCACGCTCGTCGTCTCGGAAGCCGACGATTTTTCCTACAAGGACCCGATCGACGGTTCGGTCGCGACCAGCCAGGGCGTGCGCATCGTCTTTTCCGGCGGCTCGCGCATCGTCTACCGCCTGTCCGGCACCGGCACCGCCGGCGCGACCCTGCGCGTCTATATCGAGCGCTTCGAGCCGGACCCGGCGAAGCATTCTCTGGCACCGGAAGAGGCTCTGCAGGAACTGATCCAGACCGCCGACGTGATCGGCGAGATCAAGAAGCGGACGGGGCGGACCGAGCCGGATGTGGTGACCTGAGAGGAAACGCGTTCCGGAGCGCCATGACAGCCCGATAGGGAGTGGGTTTTCGACGACGGCTCGCGGTCCCCAATCCGGTTGGAACCGGGGTCGCGAACCGCGGACGTCACACGATATAGCGGAGGCCGGATGCTCGACTGGAAGATCGGTGTCGAATGCGAGCTGCTCGCACCGCGCGGCCTGACCCGGCGGGACTACGCGGAACGGCTCGCCGCCGATTGCGGCGGATCGGTCCGACGGGTTCTGTTTCCCCAGTCCGAACCGAGCCTGGTTCCCGGCACGCCGGTCTTCTACAATCTCGTCCTCGGCTTCGACGTTTACGACACGTCGGGCCAGCGCATCGCGCGCTGCGTGGACGATCTCACGATCCAGGCCGATCTCGATCGTGAAGCCCCGTCGCGGCCGGGCTGGTTCCGGGTCCTCAGTGACGATGCGCGTCTTCTGCGGCTGCTTGAGCGTCATGGCGACCCGGACGCGGCGCTCGACGTGCTTCTCGACCCGGTCGGTGAACTCTTCGGCACGAGCCCCACCACCGATGACGGGACCATCTATCGCCTCGCCGACGCGTCGAACGCCTCGCTCATGCTGGCGGCGACACTACCTGGAGAGCGCGAGCGCCCCTGCGAACTGATCAGCGAGCCGATTTCATCCGACCATCGGGCGACGCTGAAGCGCCTGCTGGCTCCGGCACATGGGCTTGGTTTCCTGGTGCCTCAGGAAGCCGCGGTTCATATCCATTTCGACGCGGTCCGGATCCGCCACGCCCCTGTCTTCCGCCGCCTTGTCAAACTCGTCTCCCGCTTCGGCCCGGAGTTGCGCCAACTCGTCGAGACCAATCTGAGATGCGTGCGACTCGGGCCGCCGCCGGCGGGGCTGGCGGCGATCGTCGACGCGCCCGATTTCAACGGGCTGGACTGGCAGACGGTGCTCGCCCGTCTCTCGGAGATCGAATTCTCCAAATATGTCGACTTCAACCTGCTGAACGTCGTGGCGGACGTGCCCGGCAAGGCGACGCTGGAAGTGCGCATCCTGCCGGGATCGATGGATTCCGATCTGATCATCGACCAGGCCTGCCTTTTCGCCGCCATCCTTGACCACTGCCGCCAACCGGACGCCGCAGCGGCGGAATTCGCGGAAGCCGGCCAGTTCGCGGCTTTCATTGCGGCGCTGGACTTCGAGCCGGACGCGAAGAATCGCTGGACGGAAAGACTGAGCGCTCTCCCACCGATCGAGATTTCGCGTCCTTCCCGCCTGCAGCGGCTGGCGCAGCGATTGTCGTCGGGCTCCGATCGCTGAAACGCGAAAGCGGGCAAGGGTCACCCCTCGCCCGCCTCTTTCATGGGATGCATCCTTCGCTCAGCGGCGACCGATGACGTGAGCCATCATGATGCGGAACTTGCCGCCGCCGTACTGGCTGGCGATCGCGGCCGCCTTGGCCTTGGCGTCGCTCGACGTGCGGCCCCAATAGGCGGCAAGCTTCTCGGCATCGCGGTAGGACAGGCCGATATCGACGATGGAGCAGCGGACCGAGCGGGCGGTCGAGTCGATGTCGGCATTCAAGAGGCGCTGATTGCCCTGCAGGATCTTGCGTCCGATCACCGACTTGGCGCGGCTGACCGAAATGCCCCAGACGGCGGCGACCTTCTTGGCGTCGCAGTAATCGTAGGGGCTGCTGGCATAGGCCTGGTCTTCGCGAGAGATCGCGTTGGCGGTGTCGGCATTTCCGGCGACCCCGAGGAAGGGAATGATCGCGGCCATGATCTGGGCGGCGGTGGTGCGGTTGAGCTTGATCATCACAGTGTCTCCGAGTTTGGCTTCCTGCGGACGTTGGCGTTTCCTTCGTCCGTCGTTGACCAAAGCTACGAAAATGCCCGCCACGGGTCTGTGACGGGCATCACACCGCGATCTCGGCGGTCTGCAGCGTCCGATCTCGGCCTTGTGCCAAAGCTCGGCTTGCGCATCTCAGCCGCAGCCATTCTGCATGAAGACGGTGGACGGATCCTGCTGGATCATCCAGCCCGTGCGGTCGGCGAAGGAGACTTCGCACCACCACTCTCCGCCGCCGACTTCGACGCACTGACGCACGTCCATGCAGGTGCGTGCCTCGAAGGTGCCCATCTTCGGCGCGTTCATATCGGGCCGGGCGCGCACGTTCTGACGCACCTTGGTCTCGATGGAGGGGAACGTGTCGCTGTAGGGTGGAGGGGTGACGTCGAAGTCGGACGCGCAGGAGCCTGTCGCGATGTCGGCCGTGCACGCACGTGCGGCACCCAGGTTCGGAGCGGGCGCCTGTGAGGGCGCCGGCGAAGAACCGAACTGATCGGCGGGCGCCATGCTGATGGGGTCCCCGTCGCCGTAATAGCCCTCGTAGCCACCGCGGCCATTCGGTTCGAGGCGTGCCAGCGGCATCAACGCACCGGCGCTGTTCGCATATTCGAGGATGTAGGCCGACCCGTCAGTGCGCCAGGCCGCGAGATTGCCGAACCCGCCTTCCGCGCAACCCCGGCCCTTCACCAGGGCGCGGCTTTCCGCCCCCATGGGGACGTCCGAGAATTCCAGATAACAGCCGCCGCGGTCGGTCGACAGCACGAAGCCGTTCGACTGGGCGACAGCCGGCGTCATGCCGACGATCAGTGATGCGGCGGCGATGCTGACCATGGCGAGACGATGAAGCATGATCGACTTCCTCTTCCTGTGGACGGGCACGTGATGCTGGCCGAGCGGATCGGCATAGATCCCATCCGCACGGAACCACTCCGCTTTTTGCGTCAGGAGGCTTCGACGGCGAAGATTTCGGCGCAACGTGAGAGGCCGAAGCCCTCAGCCTCGGTGTCCCGGGAGATGACGAAATTGGTGATGGTGCCATCCGGGGCGGCGGTCAGTTGGACTTCGCAATAAAGGCGCTTTTCTTCGTAAGTCGGCTGAGGTTGCGCGCCGCCCAAAGCCCCGAGAAGCTGGGAAGGATCGAAGTTCACGCTGGCCGAGGAGCTCGTCGTGCGCCGCACCACCGTCCCGTCCGCCTCTACCGATTCCCGCGTGGTCGACTTCTCGTATTTGCGGCCGAAGGGCGATGTGTCGAACTGGTTCTGCTGAGGCCGAGGCGGCGGCGTGAGGTTCCGACGAACGGTCGTCTGGCCGCCGATCCAGGTGTAGATGGACCCGCCGTCGGCGCGCGGGAACTGCCGCATCGGCGGTCCGTAGGCGCTGAAGAACGCGTCCGAAGACTGGCCCACCCATCGCGTATTCATCGTGGACACGGCGTCCGACGTCGTCGCACAGCCCGCAAGCGACAGTCCAGCCACAGCAACCGCGGCCAGCAATGCTTTGAAGCGCATGACTATTTCCCCCTGGCAAGTCATCCCCGACAGGCTCCTTGCCGTTCGCAATGGGGCGGTAACATGTCGGATTTGACCCAGCGTCTCAGGGAGACGGCGCAGGGATGATATCGATGTGGATTTTTGGTCGGGACCTGCGAGAAAGCGGCAAATCCCGCTCCTGCGGAGACGCGGTCCATCCTCCAGCCGCCCGCTGGCGAAGCGTAGATGCTTCGCACTCGCGGAGTGCCTATCCGGACAGGAAGCACCGAAATAAGGCGGAGATGCGGTGCCGGCTACAATTCGGCGGAAAACGCCCGCATGGTCTTTATCCAGTTGCGCAGCCGGTAGTCGGCCGTCAGCACGTCCGGATCATAGCCAACGCGAACCAGATGCCGGAAATCCCGCGGCGTGATCTGGTATCTCCGTCGGAAAGCACGAGAGAAATGCGCATTGCTGCGAAAACCCGCCCGAGCGGCCACTTCCGCGATCGGCAGAGCTTGCCGATGGCGCGCAGCCAGGAGGTCGCGGGCATGTTCCAGCCGGAGCTTCTGAACCATGGCCATGAGCCCGCCGTCGATCTGCGCCAAGCGATAGATCGTCGCCCGAGAGACCCCGCAGGCGGCCGCGATCGTCTGAGGGTCCAGATCCTCGCGCGAGAGATTGCCTGCCAGCCAGTCGATCAGACGTTCGCGCAGGCTCGCTGCGATGCTCGCCCGGGAAGCGGAACTGGCTCCGCCCATGTCCTTCTGGCCCGACAGCACCGCCCCGACCGCCTCGACTCCGGCCGCGAACTCCTCCGGCGTCATCTCGCCGGTATTGTCGAATAGCGCTCGCAGATGGCGGCCGAGATTCGGCGCGATCGCCTCTCGGGCTGAGATGCTCGAGCAGGGCGTGATGCCCGGCAGGAAGGATTGCCACTGATCCCGCGGCACGACGAGCGTGAGATTGGCGAAGCTCGTGGCGCGGGTCTCCAAAGTCCGCGACAGATCCAGAATCGAAAAGTCACCCGGAGCGAGCGCGAGCTCCCGATCGCCGTTCACTCCGCAAAACCCGCCGCTGGTATAGTGCTGAAGGACGATGTGATCCCAGCCGCTCTCGCGAAGCCGGCTCGCATCGCGACGGAAGGATTGTGGCTGGGCACGCGTACGGGCAATCAGCGATTCGCCGACGGCCACGACCTCCGCCCTGCCCTCGAAGGTGTCGGCCCGGCCTTCGATTTCGACATCGAACATCGGACGGACCAATGTCCGCCAAGCTTCGAACCGTTCGACACCCGCGGCGCCGTCGATGGAAAAACTCGGACTATCGATCATCGGGGTGGCAGGATCGGCGATGTCGCCATTCTCTCTCTTTGGTTGTCTCTCCTACGAAAGCCGTTGGTCGCCCTTCAGTCAACTGACCATGGCAAGCATTCCGCGTACGGAAATCGAGTGCTCGGGCAAATCACCGCTGACGAACGCCAAAACCTGTGAGGTTTGCCGTGGCCGGGCTGTTTGGCCGCGGACCAACGGATGACAGACGAGAGCGCTACGGGCTAACAGCGAGAGATGAGCTTCACGATCACCTCCGAACGCAGTCTGCCGGAGCGCCTTGGCGCCACGATCGACAGTGACGGCGTCCATTTCGCCGTCTTTTCCGAGAATGCCGACGAGGTCGCGCTCTGCCTGTTCGATGCCGCGGGCACGGCCGAGGTCCAGCGGCTGGCGCTGCCCGGCGACAAGGGCGGCATTCGTTTCGGCTTCGTCCCGGGTCTGAGAGAAAGCGCACGCTACGGCTTTCGCGCCGAAGGCCCGTTCGATCCCGAGGCAGGCCATCGCTTCGATCCGTCCAAGCTTCTGGTCGATCCCTATGCGATCCGGCTCGACAGGCCCTTCTTGTACCACCCAGCGCTCGCCGCACCTCGGGAGCAAGGCGTCGATAGCGGGCCCTATGTGCCCCGCGCGATCGTCTCGCAATTGGGGCGCGACGCCACGCCCCTGCCCAATGCCACGCCGGGCTTCACCTATGAACTCCATGTGCGGGCATTTTCCCAGCGCCATCCGGCCATCCCGGCACCGCTTCGGGGCACGCTTGCAGCACTGGCCGAGCCTCAATTGCTCGACCATCTGGAGCAGATCGGCGTCGACACCGTCGAACTGATGCCCTGTGCGGCCTGGATGGACGAAACGCACCTGGTGAAGCTCGGCTTGACCAATGCCTGGGGTTACAACCCCATCCCCCATATGGCGCTCGACCCGCGCCTTGCACCCAACGGTCCAGCCGACATGCGCAGGGTCACCGACGCGCTTCATGCCCGCGGGATCCGAGTTCTCCTCGATGTGGTGTTCAACCATTCCGGGGAAGGTCCGGTCGAGGGGCCGACACTCAGCTATCGCGGGCTCGACAACGCGGTCTATTATCGCCACGCATCGGATGGATCGCTCGTCAACGATACGGGATGCGGCAACACCTTCGCCTGCGACCGCGCCCCGGTCACACGGCTCTTTGTCGACACGCTGCGCCATTACGTGCAGACGATGGGGATCGACGGCTTCCGCTACGATCTGGCGCCGGTTCTCGGCCGCAGCGACGATGGCTTTTCACCCGACGCCCCGCTCCTGACGGCAATCGGGACCGATCCGGTATTGAGGGACCGTATCCATGTGGCCGAATCCTGGGACATCGGGCCCGGCGGCTACCGGGTTGGCGAGTTCCCGCCGCCCTTCTTCGAGTGGCAAGACCAGTATCGCGACGATGTCCGCCGTTTCTGGCGTGGCCAGACACACATGGTGGGCGATCTCGCAACCCGTCTTGCCGGCTCTGAAGACATCTTCGGCGGCAAGGGCCGGCGTCCCTCAACGGGCGTCAACATGATCGCCCCGCATGACGGCTTCACCCTGGCCGACCTCACCATGTTCTCGCGCAAGCACAATCTTGCCAATGGCGAGCACAATCGCGACGGCCACGGCGACAATCACAGCTGGAACAATGGTGTCGAGGGCGCGACCGACGATCCGGCGGTCATCGAGGCGCGTGGCCGCGACATCCGCGCGATGCTAGCCACGCTGTTCGTTTCGCGCGGCAGCCTGATGATTGTGGCGGGCGACGAGTTCGGCCGCTCGCAACAGGGCAACAACAACGCCTATTGCCAGGACAACGAAATCCTGTGGCTCGACTGGGAAAGCGCAGACCCGGCCCTGATCGCGTATGTGACGAAGCTGGCGGCGCTGCGCCGTTTCCACCCGGCGCTGTCGGCAGACTGCTTTCTGACCGGCGGGATAGTCGAGGGAGGCGAGGTCGAGGACGTCATCTGGCTCAACGAGCATGCCGAGACGATGACCGAGCACGACTGGCACCAGGCCCGGCGGCACTTCCTCGGCATGAGTGTCTACGCTCCCCGGCGCGAGGAAGACGTCGAGAGCGAGCGGGCGCTCGTCTATCTCAACGCCGGCCATCACGACATCGACGCGCTGCTGCCGACGCCGCGACCGGACCATCGCTTCCGTCTGGAACTGCGCTCCGACCACCCTGACGAACCGCCACGCCCCATTGATCCGAAGGCACCGCTGCCGATCGCCAGACGATCCGTCGCCATTCTCCTGGAGGAAAGGTCACGGCGGTGAACGACGCCTGCATGGCGGCCCCGCGCTCGCTCAGAGGCTTTGGGATACCCGGCGCCGTCAGCGCTTGAGGACGAATACGGCCTGCTGCCCGAAGAGATTCCAGAACCACCAGGGCATCTTCATGCCCATCTTCTGGCCGGTCGCATTGATCGCCATCGCGGTCTCGACCGTCGCGCCGAGTTCTTCCGCCAGGGCCACGAAATCGCGGATCGTGCAAAAATGGATGTTGGGCGTCTCGTACCAGGCCTGGCTGAGATTTTTCGTCACCGGCATCCGCCCGCGCAGACCGACCCAGTATCGAATCGACCAATGGCCGAAATTGGGGAACGAGACGATCGCGCGTCCCCCGATCCGCAGGAGCTCGGCCAGCACGGTCTTGGGATTGTGGGTCGCCTGGATCGTCTGGGACAGGATGACATAGTCGAAACTGTCGTCGGGATAATAGACGAGGTCCTTGTCGGCATCGCCCTGAATGACCGAAAGCCCGCGTGCGACGCATTCGTTGACGCCAACCTGGCTGAGTTCGACGCCGCGGCCGTCGATCGAGCGGCGCATCTCAAGGAGCGACAGGAGCGCTCCGTCCCCACAACCGACGTCGAGCACGCGGGAGTAGGGTGCGACCAGTTCCGCGATCAGTTCGAGGTCGACGCGCGCCGTCGCGGGCGCTGTGACTAGCTCACTCGTGGCCGTTGAAGAGACCGCTCCGGTTTGCGCAGAAACGCTCACGAGGAAAGCCCCCTCGCCCGGGCAGCCGAAGAGACGAAACCGTTGATCGCATCGAAGAAGTGTGGCTCCTCCAGAAGAAACGCGTCGTGGCCACGATCGGTCTCGATCTCGACGAAGGAAACCGAGGCCGCCGCCGCGTTGAGAGCGTGGACCACGGCCCGATTCTCCTCGGTCGGAAACAGCCAGTCGGACGAGAAGGACACCAGGCAGAATCGCGTCTGCGACCCCCTGAACGCGCGGGCAAGGCTGCCACCGTAATCCGCTGCGATGTCGAAATAGTCCATCGCGCGGGTCATGTAGAGATAGGAGTTGGCATCGAAGCGGTCGACGAAGGTCATGCCCTGGTGGCGCAGGTAGCTCTCGATCTGGAAGTCGGCTTCGAAGCCGAATCCCAGCGTCTCGCGATCCTGCAGGTTGCGCCCGAACTTCCGGTGCAGCGCCATTTCCGACAGATAGGTCACGTGCGCGGTCATGCGGGCGACGGCGAGGCCCTTCACCGGTCGCTTGCCATGCGCGAAATAGCGACCGCCATGCCAGTCGGGATCGGCCATGACAGCCTGGCGGCCGACTTCGTGGAAGGCGATGTTCTGAGCGCAGTGGCGTGCGCCGGTCGCGATCGGCAACGCGGCAAACACCTTGTTGGGATAGCTCACCGTCCACTGCAGGACCTGCATGCCACCCATCGACCCACCGATGACGGCGAACAACGTGTCGATGCCGAGCTTCTCGACCAGCATGGCCTGGGCGCGCACCATGTCCCGGATCGTGATGACCGGCAGGGTGAGGCCGTAGGGTTCGCCGGTCTTGGGGTTGATC
Source organism: Jiella marina (assembly GCF_024359545.1). GTDB lineage: Bacteria > Pseudomonadota > Alphaproteobacteria > Rhizobiales > Rhizobiaceae > Jiella. Next base: position 124,311 of record NZ_JAKQZG010000015.1, on the reverse strand, counting down.
GAGGCCGGCCCCGTCGAGCCGAGACAACCGCCGAGGACGTTGGAACAGATGACGAAATAACGATCCGTGTCGATCGGCTTGCCGGGCCCGATGATCGAAGACCACCAGCCCGGCTTGCCCGTCACGGGCGATTGGCTGGCAGCATAGTGATCACCCGTCAGCGCATGACAGACAAGGATCGCGTTGGTCTTGCTGGCGTTGAGTGTGCCGTACGTATTGTAGGCCAGCTGGAAAGGCGCGAGGTCGACACCGGCATCGAGATGCAGCGGTTCGTCCGGGCCGAACTGGGCCACCGGGCTGGAGGGCTCGTAGACCTCTCGACTGCCGGCGCCGATTTCCAGATTTTCCCGGGCGATGTCGACCGTCATCGGCGATATCATCCTATCACGTTACGGCCCCTCAGCGAGGCCAGAGGCGTGCGTACAGTCGCCCTCGACCTTCAACACGTAGGAGATCTTAGCGAACGAGGGGGCCACCGCCAGCCCGTCACCGGCAATGCAGACATGATCCCGGCGGGCAGCGGACAGGCAGTCGGCGAGAGAATCGCAGCGGCGGGACACCGGCAGGGCGGCGTCCCCTGTCTTCGCTACGTAGCCGTGGCTCCCTAGCCTGCCAGGATGGACTCGATACTGTTCGTCACCGTATCGATCGGCGCCATCCCGTCGATCGTCTTCAGCGTTCCCTTGCAATGGTAGTAGCCGAGGAGCGGCGAGGTTTCCTTGTAGTAGGTGCGCAACCGCGAGCGCATGGTCTCGGCGTTGTCGTCAGGGCGCCGCTTGAAGTCGGTGGAGCCGCAATTGTCGCAAACGCCTTCCGCCTTCGGCTTATGATCCTCATCGTGATAGACCGCGCCGCATTTGGCGCAGGAAAACCGCCCCGAGACCCGCTTGACGAGGACCTCGTCTTCGACCCGCATCTCGATCACATGATCGAGTTTCAGCCCCCGCTCGGCAAGCAGCGCTTCGAGGGCGTCCGCCTGCTTCAGCGTGCGGGGATAGCCGTCGAGGATGAAGCCGTTCGCACAATCCGGCTGTTCGATCCGCTCCGCGACGATGGCGTTCACCACCTCGTCGGGAACCAGATCACCGGCGTCCATGATCGCCTTGGCCTTCTTCCCGACTTCGGTTTCGGCCGCCACGGCCGCCCGCAGCATGTCGCCGGTGGAAAGCTGCGGAATGTTGTGGCGATTGACCAGCCTTTGCGCCTGCGTGCCCTTCCCCGCGCCCGGCGGTCCTAGCAAAATCAGCTTCATCTGGCTCCCCGTTTCCCCCCTCTGAGCTTGGCTTTCTTCACGAGCCCTTCATACTGATGGGCCAGCAGATGCCCCTGAATCTGAGCCACCGTGTCCATCGTCACGCTGACGACGATGAGCAGCGACGTACCACCGAGATAGAACGGAACGCCGGCTGCGGAAATCAGGAATTCGGGCAGCAGGCAGATCAGGACCAGGTAGAGCGCGCCGACCACCGTAATGCGCGTCAAGACGTAGTCGATATACTCGGCCGTCCGTTCGCCCGGCCGAATGCCGGGAATGAAGCCGCCATGCTTCTTCAGATTGTCGGCAGTGTCCTTCGGATTGAAGACGACGGCCGTGTAGAAGAAGGCGAAGAAGGCGATCAGGCCCGCATAGAACAGCATGTAGAGCGGCTGGCCGTGCCCAAGCGCGGCGACGATCGCCGTGCCCCAGTCCGGCAGGTTCTCGGTATCGGCGAAATTCGCCACCGTCACCGGCAGGAGCAGAAGCGATGAGGCGAAGATTGGCGGAATGACGCCGGCGGTGTTCAGCTTCAGCGGCAGGTGCGACGTGTCACCCTGGAACATGCGGTTGCCCACCTGTCGCTTCGGATACTGGATCAGAAGACGGCGCTGGGCGCGCTCCATGAAAACGATGAAGGCGATGCAGGCGATCGCGACGACGATGACCAGCAGGATCACCGCGGTCGACAGAGCGCCCGTGCGGCCAAGTTCGAGGAGGTTGGCGATCGCGGCCGGCAGATGCGCGACGATGCCCGCGAAGATGATCAGCGAAATACCGTTGCCGATGCCGCGCGAGGTAATCTGTTCACCGAGCCACATCAGGAACATCGTACCGCCGACAAGCGTAATGACTGCCGAGATCCGGAAGAACCAGCCCGGATCGACGACGAGCCCTGCCTGCGTCTCCAACCCGACGGCAATGCCATAGGCCTGGAACGTCGCAAGCAGCACCGTGCCGTAACGGGTGTACTGGTTGATGACCTTACGGCCCTGCTCACCTTCCTTCTTCAGCTGTTCCAGCGAGGGAACGACCGAGGTCATCAGCTGAATGATGATCGAGGCGGAGATGTAGGGCATGATCCCGAGGGCGAAGATCGCCATGCGCCCGACGGCGCCGCCCGAGAACATGTTGAAGAGGCCGAGAATGCCGGTGGACTGCTGCTCGAAGGCTCGTGCGAGCGCTTCCGGATCGATGCCGGGCATGGGGATATACGTCCCCAGGCGATAGACGAGCAAAGCGCCAAGAGTGAACCAGATGCGCTTTTTCAGATCCTCGGCCTTGGCAAAAGCCGAAAAGTTGAGATTTGCGGCAAGTTGTTCCGCTGCCGATGCCATGACGAGGCGCTCTCCCGGTTGTCCCGATTGTTGGCCGGAAAGCGCGTCAGGGCGCCCGACCGAACTCGGGCAGACTGAACCGACCCTCTTCCCGAGAGTCCGTCAAATAAGCGGCGCGGCCTCGCCATGCAAGCATAGAGATGTCCCACCTTCGGGACAGGCGACGCTCGGCGTATGGTACGCACCGCAGGAAAACGATCGGCCGCATAAGCGGCCGACCGTGATGCATTGATATGGGTTTCGAGAAGCTGACGCTTACTCGGCCGCCTTCGCCGGTGCCGTCGTCGTCACCGAACCCCCGGCCTTCTCGACCTTCGCGACCGCCGACTTGGAGGCGCCCGCGACGGTGAGGGTCAGCTTGGCGGACAGATCGCCGTCGCCGAGGAGACGAACGCCATCCTTGGGACGGCGGACGATGCCCGCTTCGACCAGCGTCGCCAGATCGATCGGCGCGCTCGCGTCGAGCCGACCGGCGTCGACAGCCTGCTGCAGGCGCCCGACCGACACGACATTGTAATCCTTGGCGAAGATGTTGACGAAGCCACGCTTCGGCAGACGCCGATAAAGCGGCATCTGACCGCCCTCGAAGGCGTTGACGGCAACGCCCGAGCGCGACTTCTGACCCTTGACGCCCCGACCACCAGTCTTGCCACGGCCCGAACCGATGCCGCGACCGACGCGCTTGCGGGAGTGGGTGGCGCCCTCCTTGTCGGAAAGCTCGTTGAGTTTCATGTCCGTTCTCCTTGGCCGCGGCTGCCGCTCACACGGAGCGCCCGAACGGCCTGGCAAATGAGATTCGCTGATTGGCGGCCCTCCAAGGACCGAGCCACTGCAGCTTCCGAAGGCGGATTACGCCTCCTCGACGACTCGCACCATATGGGAGACCTTCGCGATCATTCCGCGAACGGCCGGCGTATCTTCCAGGGTACGGCGCCGGTTCATCTTGCCCAATCCGAGACCCACCAGCGTCTGACGCTGATCCTTCGGGCGGCGGATAGGGCTGCCGATCTGCTCGACGGTAACCGTCTTGCCGGCAGTCTTGCTCTTGGCCATGGTTTTGGCTCCTTCAAACAATAGCGCGGAAAGCCGGATTACTCGGCTGCGGCGGCTTCTTCGGCGGGCGCCTGCGCGGCGGCACCACCCTCGCGGCGGCGAGCCTGCAGCGTCGAATACTTGATGCCGCGACGAGCCGCGACGTCCTTCGGATGGGTGGCGTTCTTCAACGCGTCGAACGTGGCACGAACCATGTTGTAGGGGTTCGACGTGCCAAGCGACTTCGCGACCACGTCATGCATGCCGACCGCCTCGAACACCGCACGCATCGGGCCACCGGCGATGATACCCGTACCGGCCTCGGCCGCGCGCAGAATGACCTTGCCAGCGCCGTGGCGGCCGGTCACGTCATGGTGCAGCGTGCGGGCATCGCGCAGCGGCACGAAGATCAGATCGCGCTTGGCGGCTTCCGTCGCCTTGCGGATCGCCTCGGGCACTTCGCGCGCCTTGCCATGGCCGAAACCGACCCGGCCCTTCAAATCGCCGACGACGACGAGCGCGGCGAAGCCGAATCGACGGCCGCCCTTCACCACCTTGGCGACGCGGTTGATGTGAACGAGCTTGTCGACAAACCCGTCGTCATGATCGTCACGCCGATCATTGCGGTCATTACGAGGCGCCATATCCTAGTCCTTGTTCTTTTCCGGAGGCGTCCAGGGAACGGCCAGACGTTGCAGGCCGCAGCGAAACACGGCGGGTTTTGCCCGCCGTGTCGGAAACTTGTCGAACTCCTAGAAGTTCAGACCGGCCTCGCGGGCCGAATCGGCAACGGCCTTGACCCGGCCGTGATAGATGAACGCGCCGCGATCGAAAACGACGTCGGTGACACCGGCTTCCTTCGCGCGCTCGGCGACGAGCTTGCCGACAGCAGCCGCAGCGGCAACGTCGGCACCGGTCTTCAACTCGCCGCGCAGCGACGGCTCAAGCGACGATGCGGCGGCCAGCGTGCGGCCCGCTTCGTCGTCGATGACCTGGGCATAGATATTCTTGGAAGAGCGATGAACGGACAGCCGCGGACGGCCATTCGCCACCTTCTTCAATGAGCGGCGGATGCGCGAAGCACGGCGCCGGAGCGATTCCTTCGGAGTAGCCATGACGGACCTTACTTCTTCTTGCCTTCCTTGCGAACGATGGTCTCGTTCGCGTATTTCACGCCCTTGCCCTTGTAGGGCTCGGGAGAGCGATATTCGCGGATCTCGGACGCGACCTGGCCCACGCGCTGCTTGTCGATTCCCGACACGACGATCTCGGTCGGCTTGGGGACCTGGATCTGGATGCCTTCCGGCGTCTGGTAGACGACCTCGTGCGAAAAGCCCAGCGAAAGCTGCAGGTTCTTGCCCTGCATCGCGGCGCGATAACCCACGCCGCTGATCTCGAGCTTCTTCTCGAAGCCGGTCTTCACCCCGTTGAGGATGTTGGAGATCATCGTGCGCGACATGCCCCATTTTGACAGGGCCTGCTTGCTCTGATCGCGCGGGTCGACCTTGATCGCCCCTTCATCAAGCTTGACCAGAACCTCGTCGTTCACGACGAAGGAGAGCTCGCCCTTGGGACCCTTGGCCTTGACCGTCTGCCCTTCGACCGTGGCGGTAACGCCATCGGGAATGGCGACCGGCTTCTTACCAATACGAGACATTTCGAAACCCTGTCCGTTTCAGGCATGAAACCCGTTCTGCTTGGCCCAAGGCCGCGAGCGGGATCATGCTCGGCTCAATTACAGGAAACGGATCGACGCGCGAACCCGGTCGCGCCTCGATCCTTCCCAAGGCATGGTGCCTGCCCGATCAGAAGATCTGGCAGAGAACCTCGCCCCCCACATTGTGTTCACGCGCACTATGATCGGCCATCACGCCCTTCGGCGTCGAAAGCACCGAAATGCCCAGGCCATTGGCGACCTGCGGGATCGTCTTGGCCGACACATAGACGCGGCGACCCGGCTTGGACACGCGCGCAATCTCGCGGATGACCGGCTGGCCTTCGTAATACTTCAGCTCGATCTCGAACTCGGACTTGCCGTTGCCGAAATCGGTGTGCGTGTAGCCCCGGATATACCCTTCGTCCTTGAGAACGTCGAGCACACGGCCGCGCAGCTTGGAAGCGGGCGTGGAAACCGAGGACTTGTTACGCATGACCGCATTGCGGATGCGCGTCAGCATATCGCCGAGCGGATCAGACATCGACATGACGAACCTCCTTACCAGCTCGACTTCACGATGCCGGGGATCTGGCCGTTATTGCCGAGTTCCCGGAGCGCGATACGGCTCATCTTGAGCTTGCGATAGTAGGCGCGCGGACGCCCCGTCACTTCGCAGCGATTGCGGATGCGCACCTTCGAACCGTTGCGCGGCAGTTCGGCGAGCTCGAGCTGCGCCTTGAACCGCTCTTCCATCGGAAGCTCGCCGTTCTTGGTAATCGCCTTCAGAGCAGCCCGCTTGGCGGCGTACTTCGCCACCAGCTTTTCGCGGTGCTTGTTCTGTTCGATCATGCCCTTCTTGGCCATTCTATCGTCCTTTGCTCGTCTGCCGTTACAGGCTTCAGTTCTGACGGAAGGGGAAGTTGAACGCCTTGAGAAGGGCGCGTGCTTCCTCGTCGGTCTTGGCCGTCGTACAGACGATGATGTCCATGCCCCACATCTGATCAACCTTGTCGTAGTTGATCTCGGGGAACACGATGTGCTCCTTGATGCCCATGGCGAAGTTGCCGCGGCCATCGAAGCTCTTGGGGTTCAGGCCGCGGAAGTCGCGGACACGCGGCAGTGCGATCTGGATCAGACGATCCAGAAACTCGTACATGCGTTCGCGGCGAAGCGTGACCTTGCAGCCGATCGGCATGCCCTCGCGGACCTTGAAGCCGGCAATCGACTTCGAGGCGCGGGTGATCACCGGCTTCTGGCCGGCAATGCGCGCCAGGTCCTCGGCCGCCGTGGTCGGCTTCTTGGAATCGCCGGTGGCTTCACCGACGCCCATATTGATCACGATCTTGTCCAGACGCGGAACCTGCATGTTGTTCTCGTAGGAGAACTCTTCCTGCAGGGCCTTGCGAATGTCATCGCGATAAACGCGCTTCAGGCGCGGTTCGTAGGTGGCGGCTTCAGCCATTGATCTGTTCCCCCGAACGCTTGGCGACGCGCACCTTGGTGCCGTCTTCGAGAGTCTTGATGCCGATACGGGTCACCTTGCCGTCCTTCGGATCGGCGACGGCCAGATTCGACAGGTGGATCGGGGCTTCCTTGTTGACGATGCCGGCTTCCTGGGAAGCCGTCTGGCGCTGATGGCGCTTGACCATGTTCACGCCGCGCACCAAAGCGCGATCGTCCTTCGGCATCACCTGAATGACTTCACCCGACCGGCCCTTGTCCTTGCCGGCGAGCACGACGACCGTGTCGCCCTTGCGGATCTTCTGCATCGTCCGCTCTCCTCTTAAAGAACCTCGGGGGCGAGCGACACGATCTTCATGTGGTTCTTGCCGCGAAGTTCGCGGGGAACCGGCCCGAAGATACGAGTGCCGATCGGCTCCTTCTTGTTGTCGATCAGGACGGCGGCGTTCGAATCGAACCGAATCACCGAACCGTCGGCGCGACGGATGTCCTTGGCGGTACGAACCACCACGGCCTTCATCACGTCGCCCTTCTTGACGCGGCCACGCGGGATCGCCTCCTTGACGGACACGACGATGACGTCGCCGACCGAGGCGTATTTCCGCTTCGAGCCGCCCAGAACCTTGATGCACATGACACGACGCGCGCCGGAATTGTCCGCGACGTCGAGGTTTGTTTGCATCTGAATCATGTCAGGCCGCCTTCAAAAGCTTGCCGCCGGAAAGCGCCTGTTCGGCGCGGGACCGGCGATGATGTTCAACTTGCCGCTTGGGCCGTTTCCGTCGCAACGACGACCCAGTTCTTGTCCTTCGAAATCGGACGAGATTCCTGGATGGAGACGATATCGCCGACCTTGTACTGGTTGGCTTCGTCATGCGCCTTGTACTTCTTGGAGCGGCGCACCGTCTTCTTGAACAGCGGGTGGGTGAAACGGCGTTCCACCAGCACAACCACCGTCTTGTCGTTCTTGTCGGAGACGACAGTCCCTTGCAGAATGCGTTTCGGCATTGTCTCGTCCTTTAGGCCTTGGCGGTGTCCGCCTTGGCGCGGGCAATCGTCTTGATCCGGGCGATGTCACGCCGAACCTGCCTGACGCGCGCGGTGTTTTCGAGCTGACCCGTGGCCTGCTGGAAACGCAGATTGAACTGCTCTTTCTTCAGCTTGGCGAGCTCGTCGGTGAGTTCGTCCTGGGTCATGGCTCTGACGTCGGAAGCTTTCACGTCAAACTCTCCTTATTCGGCGATGCGCTGGATGAAGCGCGTACGAACCGACAGCTTCGCGGCACCGAGGCGCAGGGCCTCGCGGGCGATGTCCTCGGGAACGCCGTCGATCTCGAACATGACGCGGCCGGGATGAACCCGGGCGGCCCAGTAGTCGACGGAACCCTTGCCCTTACCCATTCGAACTTCGGTCGGCTTCGAGGTCACGGGAAGGTCCGGGAAGATCCGGATCCACACACGGCCCTGACGCTTCATCTGACGCGTAATGGCGCGGCGAGCGGCCTCGATCTGCCGGGCGGTGACCCGATCCGGCTCAAGGGCCTTCAGACCATAGGCGCCGAAATTCAACGCGGTCCCGCCCTTCGCCGCACCGTGAATGCGTCCCTTGAACGCCTTGCGGTATTTGGTGCGCTTTGGCTGCAGCATCTTCTAAACTCCGAATTCTAAAGGCGCTCAGGCGTGCTCGCGACGGCGACCGCCGCCCTGATTGCCCTCGCCCTCGACCTGACGCCGCTCGGCAGCCATCGGATCGTGTTCGAGGATCTCGCCCTTGAAGATCCAAACCTTGACGCCGCAGATGCCGTAGGCGGTCTCGGCTTCGGCCGTGCCGTAGTCGATATCCGCACGAAGCGTATGCAGCGGCACCCGGCCCTCGCGGTACCACTCGGTGCGCGCGATTTCCGCGCCGCCGAGACGGCCGCCGCAATTGATACGGATGCCTTCGGCCCCGAGGCGCATCGCAGACTGAACCGCCCGCTTCATCGCCCGGCGGAACGCCACGCGGCGCTCCAGCTGCTGAGCGATCGACTGGGCGACCAGGGTCGCATCGGTCTCGGGCTTGCGCACCTCGACGATGTTGATGTGCGTCTCGGCCTTGGTCATCTGCGTCAGCTTGCGACGCAGCTTCTCAATGTCGGCACCCTTCTTGCCGATCACAATACCCGGACGAGCCGAGTGGATGGTGATCCGGCACTTTTTATGCGGGCGCTCGATGACGACCTTGGAAACCGCAGCCTGCTTGAGTTCCTTCAAGAGGTAATTGCGGATCTTCAGGTCTTCGTGCAGCAGCTGGCCATACTCGGCCTTGTCCGCGAACCAGCGCGAATCCCAGGTCCGATTGATGCCGAGCCTGAGGCCGGTCGGATTGACTTTCTGACCCATTACGCGGCCTCCTCGATTTCCTCGACTTCGCGCACGACGATGGTCAGATGCGCGAAGGGCTTCTCCACCCGGCTCGCACGACCGCGACCGCGGGCATGGAAGCGCTTCATGGTGATCGACTTGCCCACGTAAGCCTCGGCAACCACCAGCGAATCGACGTCGAGATCATGGTTGTTCTCGGCGTTGGCGATTGCGCTTTCCAACGTCTTCTTCACCGTCTCGGCGATCCGCTTGCGCGAGAAGGTCAGTTCGGCCAGCGCCGTGTCGACCTTCTTGCCGCGGATCAGCTGCGCGACGAGATTGAGTTTCTGCGGGCTGACGCGGATGGAACGGGCGACAGCCTTCGCCTCGTTGTCCGACAGCCGACGCTCGGCTTTCGCCTTGCCCATGGTTTACTTCCTCTTCGCCTTCTTGTCGGCGCCGTGGCCGTAATAGGTGCGGGTCGGTGCGAACTCGCCGAACTTGTGTCCGACCATGTCCTCGTTCACCGACACCGGAACATGCTTGGAACCGTTGTAGACGCCGAAGGTCAGGCCGACGAATTGCGGCAAAATGGTCGAGCGACGGCTCCAAATCTTGATGACGTCGTTGCGACCGCTCGAACGGGCCTTGTCGGCCTTCTTCAGAAGAAAGCCATCGACGAACGGGCCCTTCCAGACAGAACGTGCCATGAGAGCTTTCCTTACTTCTTGCGCTGATGGCGCGAGCGCATGATGAACTTGTCGGTCGCCTTGTTCTGGCGCGTGCGCTTGCCCTTGGTCGGCTTGCCCCAGGGGCTCACCGGATGGCGGCCGCCGGAGGTGCGGCCTTCACCGCCACCGTGCGGGTGGTCGACCGGGTTCATCGCAACGCCGCGAACATGCGGCCGCTTGCCGAGCCAGCGCGAGCGGCCCGCCTTGCCGTTGTTGATGTTGCCGTGGTCGGGGTTCGACACAGCACCGACCGTTGCAAAACAGTTCGACGGCACCAGGCGCTGTTCGCCCGAGTTCAGGCGCAGGATCGCCATGCCCTGGTCACGGCCGACGAGCTGTGCGTAGGACCCGGCCGAGCGCGCGATCTGACCACCCTTCTCCGGCTTCATTTCCACATTGTGGATGATGGTGCCGACCGGGATCGCCGAAAGCGGCATCGCATTGCCCGGCTTCACGTCGACGCCGGACATGCCGGCGACGACCGTGTCGCCCGCCGAAAGACGCTGCGGAGCCAGGATGTAGGCCAGCTCGCCATCGGAATACTTGACCAGGGCGATGAACGCCGTCCGGTTCGGATCGTATTCGATCCGCTCGACGATGCCTTCAACGTCGAGCTTGCGACGCTTGAAGTCGACGATGCGGTAGGTGCGCTTGTGACCACCACCCTGATAGCGGGCTGTCACGCGGCCGGTGTTGTTGCGGCCACCCTTCTGCGACAGGCCCTCGGTCAGATGCTTGACCGGCTTGCCCTTGTGGAGGCCCGAACGGTCGACGATGACCAGCTGACGCTGGCTCGGCGTGTTCGGCTTGAAATTCTTCAGTGCCATGTGCCTATTCCTCCGGTCCCGCTCAGAGTCCGGTCGAGACGTCGATGGACTGGCCCTCGGCCAGCGTCACGACGGCTTTCTTCTTGTCGCTCTGGCGACCAATCCGACCGCGGAAGCGCTTGACCTTGCCCTTGCGAACCAGCGTGTTCACAGCGGCGACCTTGACGTTGAACAGGTTCTCGACTGCCGCCTTGATCTCGGGCTTCGTCGCCGTCTTCGGAACGTTGAAGACGACCTGGTTCGATTCCGACTGCAGCGTCGACTTCTCGGTGATCACCGGCGAGGTGATGACGTCGTAATGGCGCAGATCGGTCATTTGAACCGCTCCTCGAGAGCTTCGACGGCCGCCTTGGACAGAACCAGCGTCTGGCGGCGCAGAATGTCGTAAACATTGATGCCCTGAACCGGCAGGACGTCGATGTGCGGAATGTTGCGCGCCGACCGCGAGAAGTTCTCGTCGATCTCCGCGCCGCCGATGATCAGCGCATTGGCAAGACCCAGATCAGCGAACTGCTTCGCGGTCGCCTTGGTCTTGGCCTCGGCCGACTTCAGCTCGTCGACGATGATGAGACCGCCGGACTTCGCCTTGGCCGAAAGGGCGTGCTTCAGCGCCAGCGCCCGCACCTTCTTGGGAAGGTCGTGGGCATGGCTCCGCGACACAGGGCCGTGGGCCTTGCCGCCGCCGCGGAACTGCGGAGCGCGGGCCGAGCCGTGACGGGCACGACCGGTGCCCTTCTGCCGGTAGAGCTTCGCGCCAGTCCGGGCGATCTCCGAACGGCCGAGCGACTGATGCGTGCCCTGCTGGCGCTTGGCAAGCTGCCAGCGCACCATGCGCTGGAGAATGTCGTCGCGCGGCTCCAGACCGAAGATGTCGTCGGCGAGGGTCGCCTTGCCGGCGTCCGACCCGTCGAGGCTTTTGATCGTGATATCCATTACTCAGCACCCTCGGTCTCGGCCGCTTCGGCCTGCGCCGCCCCATCGGCTGCACCGCGGAGCGCGGCCGGCTTCGGCGCGTTCTCCGGCAGCGAAGCCTTCACGGCGTCGCGAATCTCGATCCAACCGCCCTTCGAGCCCGGCACGGCGCCGCGCACGAGGATCAGGCCCTTTTCGGGATCCGTGCGGACGATCTCCAGGTTCTGGGTGGTCACCCGCACCTGGCCCATGTGACCGGCCATCTTCTTGTTCTTGAAGACCTTGCCGGGATCCTGGCGCTGACCGGTCGAACCGTGCGAACGGTGCGAAACGGATACGCCGTGGGTGGCGCGCAGACCGCCGAAATTGTGCCGCTTCATCGCACCGGCAAAACCCTTACCGATGGAGGTCCCGGTCACGTCGACCATCTGTCCGGCGACGAAATGATCGGCGGTGATCTCGGACCCGACGTCGATCATGTTGTCTTCGGAGACGCGAAACTCGACGAGCTTGCGCTTGGGCTCGACCGAGGCCTGCGCGAAGACGCCGCGCATGGCCTTGGACGTGTTCTTCACCTTGGCGAGACCCGCACCGAGCTGAACGGCAGTGTAGCCGTTCTTCTCAGCGGTCCGCTGGGCGACGACCTGCAGGTTCTCGACCTTCAGGACGGTGACCGGAACATGCTCGCCGGCGTCGTTGTAGACGCGGGTCATGCCGACCTTCTGTGCAATCACACCTGAACGCATGGGCGTTATCCTTCCCGTGCTCGGATCAGAGCTTGATCTCGACATCAACGCCAGCGGCGAGATCGAGCTTCATCAGCGCATCGACCGTCTGCGGCGTCGGATCGACGATGTCGAGGAGCCGCTTGTGGGTGCGCATTTCGAACTGCTCGCGCGACTTCTTGTCGATGTGCGGCGAGCGGTTGACCGTGAACTTCTCGATCCGCGTCGGCAGCGGGATCGGCCCGCGCACATTCGCGCCGGTGCGCTTGGCCGTCGACACGATCTCGCGCGTCGAAGCGTCGAGGACCCGATGGTCGAACGCCTTCAGACGGATGCGGATATTCTGGCCGTTCATGTTCTATTGTCCTCTGTCGGAAGCGACCGGCACGCCAGCCCTTTTCCGAACGCTTGTTCTTTCAAGGCAGCCAAGTTCGAAAACGGGACCTCGTCCCGCTACCGCCCTTCGGCGGCAAAGGGCCGGCGCTGGCGGAACACTCCGCGGCGCGCCGGCCCTGACGCGTCACTTACTCGACGATGCTCGCGACGATACCCGCGCCGACGGTGCGGCCGCCTTCGCGGATCGCGAATCGCAGCTTCTCTTCCATCGCGATCGGAACGATCAGCGTGACATCCATCGTCACGTTGTCGCCCGGCATCACCATCTCGGTCCCCTCGGGAAGCGTCACGACACCCGTCACGTCCGTCGTGCGGAAGTAGAACTGCGGACGGTAGTTCGTGAAGAACGGCGTATGACGTCCGCCCTCTTCCTTCGTCAGGATGTAGGCTTCCGCCTTGAACTTTGTGTGCGGCTTCACCGAACCCGGCTTGCACAGGACCTGACCGCGCTCGACGCCTTCACGGTCGATACCGCGGATCAGCGCGCCGATATTGTCGCCCGCCTGGCCCTGATCGAGCAGCTTGCGGAACATCTCGACACCGGTCACCGTCGTCTTGCGCGTGTCCTTGATGCCGACGATCTCGACTTCCTCGCCGACCTTGATGATCCCGCGCTCGACGCGGCCCGTCACCACCGTGCCACGACCCGAGATCGAGAACACGTCCTCGATCGGCATCAGGAACGGCTGGTCAACCGGACGCTCCGGCGTCGGGATGTAGGCGTCGACCTCGGCCATCAGCTTCTTGACCGCTTCCTCGCCGATCTCCTTGTTGGAGTCTTCCAGAGCCGCAAGCGCCGAACCCTTGACGATCGGAATGTCGTCGCCCGGGAACTCGTAGGACGACAGAAGCTCGCGAACCTCGAGCTCGACCAGCTCCAGGAGCTCCTCGTCGTCGACCTGGTCGACCTTGTTGAGGAACACGACGATCGCCGGAACGCCGACCTGACGGGCGAGCAGGATGTGCTCGCGGGTCTGCGGCATCGGGCCGTCAGCCGCCGAGACCACCAGGATCGCGCCGTCCATCTGCGCCGCACCGGTGATCATGTTCTTCACATAGTCGGCGTGGCCAGGGCAGTCGACGTGAGCGTAGTGACGGCTCTCCGTCTCGTACTCGACGTGCGCGGTCGAGATCGTGATGCCGCGCGCCTTCTCTTCCGGCGCCGCGTCGATCTGGTCATAGGCGCGATAGTCGCCGAAGTACTTCGTGATCGCCGCCGTCAGGGACGTCTTGCCGTGGTCGACGTGACCGATCGTCCCGATGTTCACATGCGGCTTCGTCCGCTCAAACTTGCTCTTGGCCATCTTGCCACTCCGTTTAATTCAATTCGGCTCGCTTGGAGCCCCACCGTTTCAGACCGAAGCTGGTCAGGCGTATTTCTTCTGGATCTCTTCCGCGACCTGGTTCGGAACCGGCTCGTAGTGGTCGAAGATCATCGTGTACTGGGCCCGGCCCTGAGACATCGAGCGCAGCGTGTTCACGTAGCCGAACATGTTGGCCAGCGGCACGAAGGCGTTGACCACCTGGGCGATGCCGCGAGGCTCGGTGCCCTGGATCTGGCCGCGCCGCGAGTTCAGATCGCCGATCACGTCGCCGACATAATCCTCAGGCGTCACCACCTCGACCTTCATCACCGGCTCGAGAAGCCGCGGACCAGCCTTCTGGATGGCTTCGCGGAAACCGGCACGAGACGCGATCTCGAAGGCGAGAACCGAGGAGTCGACGTCGTGGAACGCACCGTCGATGAGCTGCGCCTTGATGTCGACCATCGGGAAGCCCGCGATCGGACCGGAGGTCATCACCGAAGCGATACCCTTCTCGACACCCGGGATGTACTCCTTCGGAACCGCACCACCGACGATCTTCGACTCGAAGGAGAAGCCTTCGCCGATCTCGGCGGGCTCGAAGATCATCTTGACGCGAGCGAACTGGCCCGTACCGCCGGTCTGCTTCTTGTGGGTATAGTCCACTTCGGCCCGGCTGGTGATGGTCTCGCGATAGGCAACCTGCGGCGCACCGATATTCGCTTCGACCTTGAACTCGCGCTTCATGCGATCGACGAGAATGTCGAGATGAAGCTCGCCCATGCCGGCGATGATCGTCTGGCCGGACTCTTCGTCTGTCTTCACGCGGAAGGACGGATCCTCCGCCGCGAGACGATTGAGCGCGAGGCCCATTTTCTCCTGGTCCGACTTGGTCTTCGGCTCGATCGCGATCTCGATGACCGGATCGGGGAATTCCATGCGCTCAAGAATGACCGGCTTCAGGGGATCGCAGAGCGTGTCGCCCGTCGTCGTCTCCTTGAGACCGGCCAGAGCGACGATGTCGCCGGCATAAGCCTCTTCGATGTCTTCGCGCGAGTTGGAGTGCATCTGCAGCATGCGGCCGATGCGCTCGCGCTTCTCCTTGACCGTGTTCATCAGGGACGAACCCTTGGTGAGCACGCCGGAATAGATGCGCGCGAAGGTGAGCGAACCGACGAACGGGTCGTTCATGATCTTGAAGGCGAGCATCGAGAGCGGCTCTTCATCCGCCGACTTGCGAATGGTCTCGGTCTCGGTCTTCGGGTCGATACCGCGGATCGCCTTCACCTCGACCGGCGAAGGAAGGAAGTCCACGACAGCGTCCAGAAGCGGCTGCACGCCCTTGTTCTTGAAGGCCGAGCCGCAGAGAACCGGCGTGAACCAAACGTCGCAGGTGCCCTTGCGGATCAGCTTGCGCAGTTCGTCGTTCGACGGCATCTCGCCTTCGAGGTAACGCTCCATCGTCGGCTCGTCGATCTCGACAGCCGCTTCGATCATCGCCTCGCGGTATTCCTCGGCCTGAGCCTGCATGTCGGCAGGAATGTCGAGAATGTCCCACTGGGCGCCGAGCGTCTCGTCGCGCCAGACATAGGCCTTCATCTCGATCAGGTCGACGACGCCCTTGAGCTCACTCTCGGCACCGATCGGCAGCTGGATGACGATCGGACGCGCACCGAGGCGCGACTTGATCATCTCGACGCAACGGAAGAAGTCGGCGCCGATCTTGTCCATCTTGTTGACGAAGATCATCCGCGGAACTTCGTACTTGTCGGCCTGGCGCCAGACGGTCTCGGTCTGCGGCTCGACACCGGCGTTGGCGTCGAGGAGCGCGATCGCACCGTCGAGCACGCGCAGCGAACGCTCGACCTCGATCGTGAAGTCGACGTGGCCCGGCGTGTCGATGATGTTGAAGCGGCGCTTCTTGCCGTCGCGGCCTTCCCAGAAGGTGGTCGTCGCGGCGGACGTGATCGTGATGCCGCGCTCCTGCTCCTGCTCCATCCAGTCCATCGTCGCGGCGCCGTCATGGACTTCGCCGATCTTGTGGGACTTACCGGTGTAGAACAGAATCCGTTCGGTCGTCGTCGTCTTGCCGGCATCGATGTGGGCCATGATGCCGAAATTTCGGTAGTCTTCGATCTTGTAATCGCGTGCCATCGGGGCGTCGCCTTTCAGAAGGAAGCCAGAATTACCAGCGATAGTGCGAGAAGGCGCGGTTGGCTTCGGCCATCCGGTGCGTGTCCTCGCGCTTCTTGACGGCCGAACCGCGATTGTTCGCGGCGTCCATCAGCTCGCCGGAGAGGCGATCGACCATCGTGGTCTCGTTGCGGTTGCGCGCGGCCGTGATCAGCCAGCGAATGGCCAGCGCCTGACGACGCTCCGGACGCACGTCCACGGGAACCTGGTAGGTCGCACCGCCGACACGACGCGAACGAACTTCCACGTGCGGCGCGATGTTCTCGAGCGCCTGATGGAAGACCGCGACCGCATCCTGGCGGGTCTTGTCGTGAACGGAGTCGAACGCGCCGTAAACGATGCGCTCGGCAACCGATTTCTTGCCGTCGTACATCACGGCGTTCATGAACTTGGACACCACGAGATCGCCGAACTTCGGGTCCGGATTGATCTCGCGCTTTTCGGCTCTGTGACGGCGGGACATTCTATCGTCTCTTCAACTTATCGCGGGTCGATTACTTCGGACGCTTGGCGCCGTACTTCGAACGACGCTGCTTCCGGTTCTTCACGCCCTGGGTATCCAGAACGCCGCGGATGATGTGATAGCGCACGCCAGGCAAGTCCTTCACGCGCCCGCCGCGGATCATCACCACGGAGTGCTCCTGAAGATTGTGGCCCTCGCCCGGAATGTAGCCGATGACTTCGTAGCCGTTGACGAGACGCACCTTGGCGACCTTACGAAGCGCCGAGTTCGGCTTCTTCGGCGTGGTCGTGTAGACGCGCGTGCAGACGCCGCGCTTCTGGGGGTTCGCCTCGAGGGCCGGGACCGTGTTGCGTTCGGTGGGACGCACGCGCGGCTTCCGGATCAATTGGTTGATGGTCGGCATCCAACCTTCCTTTAAAACTTCCAGTCCCAGGTTCGACACGAGAGTCTCTCCGCGCAGAGAGAACTTCCGTTCTCCATGCGCGAAACCGGGCCATCGTTCCGCTTCACTTGCGGACGGCCCGGACGAATGCAGAGGACCACAGAAGCGGTCATGCGCCAGAGATTGACGTCTCGTTGAACGAAGCCTTGTTTGAGGCGCCGGTTTCCCGGACGTGGCGTCTACGGGAAGATTCGGCCTCACATCGGCTCGGTTGGCGCGTACCTAATCGGTCCTTCAGACACAGTCAAGCCGGGGAAGCGGGTTTCCGGCTCGATTTTGAAGGCTTTCGCGTCACTGGGGCGCACCGGGGACCGGACGCTCGTAATATCGTACCGTTTTTTGACCGCCATGGATGGTCGCCTCCCCGACGACGCGAAACCCGAGCGCTTCGTGGAACCGCTCTGAAGCCGGATTCGGCGGCTGGATGTTCACCTCGCAGACCACCCGGGGAATCGCCGACTGGTCGGCGCCCATGAAGACGGCGTCGTACAGGCGGCGTGCCAGTCCCCTGCCCCGTGCAGCCGGTGCGACGACGATCCGGTCGACGTAGAGGAAACGCTCGTAACGGTCGCGGAACCAGTGATAGTTCGGACTGTCATAGGTCGTGGCGGTCTGATCGAGGGCCAAGACGAAGGCTGTCGAATCGGCGGAGCGCAACGCCAGACGCGCGGCGCCGACCAGCAGATGAAAGCCCGTCTCGTCGAGAAGCGAGAGCTCCGCGGCATGCGCGTTGTTGAGCGCGAGCAGCGGCGCCATCGTCTCGCGGTCATCCAGGTCGATCGCCAGGATCGAGCTATCAGCGCCCAGCATGCCGTTGTCCTTCTTTCATATGCACCGATTGGGGAGCGAGCTCCGCCTTCCAATATTTCCGAGCACAAATGCAAGAGGCCGCCCACTAGGGCGGCCTCCGTGCAGTCTCGTTCTTTAGACGCGCTTACTCGGCTGCGTCGTCGACCTGGGTGAGCATCCGGTCGGTCTCGGCAACATTCGCCGCGTTGCGGCGATCCTCCAGGATGAGGTCGTCGCGCGAACCTGCGATGCGCCGCATCTGGGTCATCATGCCACCGGTGCCCGCCGGGATGAGGCGGCCGACGATGACGTTCTCCTTGAGGCCCTGCAGCGTATCCATCTTGCCGGCGACCGCCGCCTCGGTGAGGACGCGGGTGGTCTCCTGGAAGGACGCCGCCGAGATGAAGGACGGGGTCTGCAGGCTGGCCTTGGTGATGCCGAGGAGAACGGGGCTGCCCGAAGCCGGCTTCTTGCCTTCCTCTTCGAGCCGCTCGTTGATCTCGGCGAGCTCGATCCGGTCGACATGGTCGCCCGGAATGTAGCCCGAATCGCCGGACTCCTCGATCTCCACCTTCTGCAGCATCTGCCGGACGATGACCTCGATGTGCTTGTCGTTGATCAACACGCCCTGGAGCCGGTAGACCTCCTGGATCTCGTTGACGAGGTAGCTCGCGAGAGCCTCCACGCCGCGGATCGCCAGGATGTCGTGCGGCGCCGGGTTGCCGTCGAGGATGTAGTCGCCCTTCTCGATCATGTCGCCTTCCTGAAGGTGGAAGGGCTTGCCCTTCGGGATCAGGTACTCGACGGGCTCGACGCCGTCCTCATGCGGCTCGACGATGATCCGGCGCTTGTTCTTGTAGTCGCGCCCGAACTTCACCGTGCCGTCGATCTCGGCGATGACCGCGTTGTCCTTCGGCTTGCGGGCCTCGAACAGTTCGGCCACGCGCGGCAGACCACCGGTGATGTCCTTGGTCTTCGCGCTTTCCATCGGAATACGCGAAAGGACGTCGCCGGCCTTCACCTTCTGCGCCGGCTCGACCGACAGGATCGCATCCACGGACTGGAAGTAGCGTGCATCCGAACCGCGCGCGAGCTTGAGGATCTCGCCATTGTCGCCCTTGATGACGATCGCCGGCTTCAGATCCTGGCCACGCGGGCTCGCCCGCCAGTCGATGACGGCGCGCTTGGTGATGCCGGTCGACTCGTCGGTCTGCTCGGAGACCGAGACGCCGTCCACCATGTCCTCAAAGTCGATCGTGCCTTCCAGCTCGGTGAGAACCGGACGGGTGTACGGATCCCACTCGGCGATACGCTGGCCGCGACGCACCGTATCCCCGTCGTCCACATAGACGCGCGAACCGTAAGTGACGCGGTGCGAAGCACGCTCCTTGCCGGCCTGATCCATGATCAGGATCGCCATGTTTCGGCCCATCGCCACCAGCTTGCCGTCGGAGTCCCGAACGACGTTGCGGTTGCGGATCTTCACCGTGCCTTCGTAGGACGCCTCAAGGAACGACGAGTCCACCACCTGCGCGGTACCGCCCATGTGGAAGGTACGCATGGTGAGCTGGGTGCCCGGCTCGCCGATCGACTGCGCCGCGATGACGCCGACGGCCTCGCCCATGTTGACGGGCGTGCCGCGGGCGAGATCGCGCCCGTAGCAGGTGGCGCAGATGCCGGTGCGGATCTCGCAGGTCAGGGCCGAGCGGATCTTCACCGACTGGACGCCGGCCTTCTCGATCACCTCGACATCGGCCTCCTCGACGGTCCGGCCGCCCGCGACGAGAACCTCGCCGGTCTGCGGGTGCAGGATGTCTTCGAGCGCCGTACGGCCGAGGATACGCTGACCGAGCGTCGCGACGACCTGTCCGGCGTCGACGATCGGCTGCATGGTGAGGCCCTTGTCGGTGCCGCAATCGGTCTGCGTGATGATGCAGTCCTGCGCGACGTCGACCAGACGGCGGGTCAGGTAACCCGAGTTCGCCGTCTTCAAGGCGGTGTCTGCGAGGCCCTTACGGGCACCGTGGGTCGAGTTGAAGTACTCGAGCACGGTCAGGCCTTCCTTGAAGTTCGAGATGATCGGCGTCTCGATGATCTCGCCCGACGGCTTGGTCATCAGGCCGCGCATCGCCGCCAGCTGACGCATCTGGGTCGGCGAACCACGCGCACCCGAGTGCGACATCATGTAGATCGAGTTCATCGGCTTCTGGCGGCCGGTCTCTTCGTCGAACTCGATGGCCTTGATGCGGCCCATCATCTCGTCGGCGATCTTGTCCGTGCACTTCGCCCAGGCGTCGACGACCTTGTTGTACTTCTCGCCTTGGGTGATCAGGCCGTCATTGTACTGCTGCTCGTATTCCTTGGCGAGCGCCTGCGTCTCCGAGATCATGCCGGCCTTCGTATCGGGGATGAGCATGTCATCCTTGCCGAAGGAGATGCCGGCGGTGCAGGCGTGGCGGAACCCAAGCTGCATGATCCGGTCGCAGAAGATCACCGTCTCCTTCTGTCCGCAGTGGCGATAGACCTGATCGATCATCTTCGAGATGTTCTTCTTGGTCATCAGCTGATTGCAGATGTCGAAGGGCACGGCGGCGTTCTTCGGAAGAAGCTCGCCGATCAGCATGCGACCGGGGGTCGTCTCGTGGATCGCCGAAACCGGGTTGCCCTCGGCGTCGACGGTCTTGAAACGTCCCTTGATCTTGGTGTGCAGCGTGACGGCCTTGGTGTAGATCGCCTGCTCCAGCTCGCCGATGTCGGAGAACACCATGCCCTCGCCGGGCTCGTTCTCGTTCATGATCGACAGGTAATAGAGCCCCAGCACCATGTCCTGCGACGGCACGATGATCGGTGCGCCGTTCGCCGGATGCAGGATGTTGTTGGTCGACATCATCAGGACGCGTGCTTCGAGCTGCGCCTCGATCGACAGCGGCACGTGCACTGCCATCTGATCGCCGTCGAAGTCCGCGTTGAAGGCGGTGCAGACCAGCGGGTGGAGCTGAATCGCCTTGCCCTCGATCAGCACCGGCTCGAACGCCTGGATGCCCAGACGGTGAAGCGTCGGTGCGCGGTTCAGAAGCACCGGATGCTCGCGGATCACCTCGTCGAGGATATCCCAGACTTCCGGACGCTCCTTCTCGACCAGCTTCTTCGCCTGCTTCACCGTGGAGGAGAAGCCCTTGGCGTCGAGGCGGGCGTAGATGAAGGGTTTGAACAGCTCCAGCGCCATCTTCTTCGGCAGGCCGCACTGATGCAGCTTGAGCTCCGGACCGGTCACGATGACCGAGCGGCCGGAATAGTCGACGCGCTTGCCGAGCAGGTTCTGGCGGAACCGGCCCTGCTTGCCCTTGAGCATGTCCGACAGCGACTTCAGCGGGCGCTTGTTGGCACCCGTGATGACGCGGCCGCGGCGGCCATTGTCGAACAGCGCGTCGACGGCCTCCTGCAGCATCCGCTTCTCGTTGCGGATGATGATGCCCGGCGCACGCAGCTCGATCAGCCGCTTCAGACGGTTGTTACGGTTGATGACGCGGCGATAGAGATCGTTGAGATCGGATGTCGCGAAGCGGCCACCGTCCAACGGGACGAGCGGACGCAGGTCCGGCGGTATCACCGGAACGACGGTCATGATCATCCATTCCGGGCGGTTGCCGGATTCCAGGAAGTTCTCGACGATCTTCAGCCGCTTCATCAGCTTCTTCGTCTTGAGCTCGGACGTCGTCGTCGCAAGCTCTTCACGAAGGTCGCCGGCGATCTTTTCGAGATCCATCGCACCAAGGAGATCCTGGATCGCCTCGGCACCGATCAGCGCGGTGAAGGAATCCTCGCCAAACTCGTCGACGGCGATCATGTACTCTTCCTCGGTCAGGAGCTGATGCTCCTTCAGCGAGGTGAGGCCCGGCTCGGTGACGATGTAGTTCTCGAAATACAGAACCCGCTCGATGTCCTTGAGGGTCATGTCGAGCAGCGTGCCGATGCGGCTCGGCAGCGACTTCAGGAACCAGATATGGGCGACGGGCGCGGCGAGTTCGATGTGGCCCATGCGCTCGCGGCGCACGCGCGAGAGGGTGACCTCGACGCCGCACTTCTCGCAGATGATGCCCTTGTACTTCATGCGCTTGTACTTGCCGCACAGGCATTCGTAGTCCTTGATCGGACCGAAAATGCGCGCGCAGAACAGGCCGTCGCGCTCCGGCTTGAACGTGCGGTAGTTGATGGTTTCCGGCTTCTTGATCTCGCCGAAGGACCAGGAGAGGATCTTTTCCGGGCTCGCCAGCGAGATCCGGATCGAGTCGAACGTCTGCGCCGCGGCCTGCGGGTTGAAGATGTTCATGACCTCTTGGTTCATGGCTTTCTCCTTCTGGGGCATTCACCCCTGAATCGCGGCGGCGAGGCCTGCCGCTGAAATCATCCTCGCATTCGAACCGGCGCGGGTCTCGGCGCCGGTTCGGGCCACCGTCTCCGGCGGCCCTCGCAGGTCTTCGTCTTATTCGGCCGCGTCCGGCAGATCGGTCGCCGTCGGCGGAGCCGGCAGTTCGGCCGCCGTGTTCTGCAGGTCGACGTCGAGGCCGAGCGAGCGCATTTCCTTTACGAGCACGTTGAAGCTCTCGGGAATGCCCGACTCGAAGGCATCGTCGCCGCGCACGATCGACTCGTAGACCTTCGTACGGCCAGCCACGTCGTCCGACTTCACCGTCAGCATCTCCTGCAGCGTGTAGGCCGCACCGTAGGCTTCGAGGGCCCAGACCTCCATCTCGCCGAAGCGCTGACCACCGAACTGCGCCTTGCCGCCCAGCGGCTGCTGGGTGACCAGAGAGTACGGGCCGATCGAACGGGCATGGATCTTGTCGTCGACCAGATGGTGCAGCTTCAACATGTAGATGTAGCCGACCGTCACCTGCCTGTCGAAGGCCTCGCCGGTACGCCCGTCATAGAGCGTGACCTGACCGGAACCGTTCAGACCGGCATTCTCCAGCCATTCGACGATGTCCTTCTCGTTGGCACCGTCGAAGACCGGCGTCGCGATGGACACGCCCTTCGACATCTGCTTGGCGAGCGTGACGACGCTGTCGTCGTCATAGGACTTCACCGGCTCGTTGCGGTCGTTGTCGCCCAGAAGGCCAGCGATCTCGTTGCGAAGCGGCGATACGTCGTGGTCCTGCTTGTAGGCCTCGATCATCTCGCCGATCTTCTTGCCCATGCCGGAACACGCCCAGCCAAGATGGGTCTCGAGGATCTGCCCGACATTCATGCGCGACGGCACGCCCAACGGGTTGAGCACGATATCGACATGGGTGCCGTCCTCGGTGAACGGCATGTCCTCGACCGGAACGATGCGCGAGACGACGCCCTTGTTGCCGTGACGTCCGGCCATCTTGTCGCCCGGCTGGATCTTGCGCTTGACCGCGACGAAGACCTTCACCTGCTTCATGACGCCCGGCGGCAGCTCGTCGCCGCGCTGGACCTTCTCGACCTTGTCCATGAAGCGCTGCTCGAGCGTCTTCTTCGCCTCGTCATAGACGTTGCGCAGATCCTCGAGTTCGCCCTGGAGCTTCTCATCCTCGACGGCGAACATCCACCACTGCGAGCGGGAATATTCGGCCATCACCTCGGGCGACAGGGCGGAGCCCTTCTTGAAGCCCTTCGGACCGGCGATCGCGGTCTTGCCGTCGAGCATCTCGACCAGGCGGCCATAGACGTTGCGGTCGAGGATGGCCTGTTCGTCGTCGCGGTCCTTGGCGAGACGCTCGATCTCCTCGCGCTCGATCGCCATGGCGCGCTCGTCCTTCTCGACGCCGTGGCGGTTGAACACGCGCACTTCGACGACCGTGCCGTAGGCGCCCGGAGGCATGCGGCTCGATGTGTCGCGAACGTCCGAGGCCTTCTCGCCGAAGATGGCGCGCAGGAGCTTTTCCTCCGGCGTCATCGGGCTTTCGCCCTTCGGCGTGATCTTGCCGACCAGGATGTCTCCCGGCTGCACTTCCGCGCCGATATAGACGATGCCCGCCTCGTCGAGGTTCTTCAGCGCCTCTTCCGAAACGTTCGGAATGTCGCGCGTGATCTCTTCCGGCCCGAGCTTGGTGTCGCGGGCCATGACCTCGAATTCCTCGATATGAATCGAGGTGAAGACGTCGTCGGCGACGATCCGCTCCGAAAGCAGGATCGAGTCCTCGTAGTTGTAGCCGTTCCACGGCATGAACGCGACGAGCACGTTCCGGCCAAGCGCCAGATCACCGAGATCGGTCGAAGGACCGTCGGCGATGATGTCGCCCTTGTTGACCTTGTCACCCACGGTGACCAGCGGACGCTGGTTGATGCAGGTGTTCTGGTTGGAACGCTGGAACTTCATCAGCCGGTAGATATCGACGCCGGACTTGCCGGCCTGGAGATCTTCCGTTGCGCGGATGACGATACGCGTCGCGTCCACCTGGTCGACGATGCCGGTCCGGCGTGCGCCAATGGCGGCACCGGAGTCCCGCGCCACCACCGGCTCCATGCCGGTGCCGACGAACGGCGCTTCGGCGCGCACCAGCGGCACGGCCTGACGCTGCATGTTCGAGCCCATCAGCGCGCGGTTGGCGTCGTCGTTCTCGAGGAACGGGATCAGAGCCGCGGCCACCGAAACGAGCTGCTTCGGCGACACGTCCATCAGGTCGACATTGTCGCGCGGCGTCATGAAGACGTCGCCCTGGTGGCGGCAGACCACGAACTCGTTCTGGAAGGTGCCGTCATCGTTCAGGATCGCATTCGCCTGAGCGACGTGGTGCTTGGATTCCTCCATCGCCGACAGGTAGACGACCTCACTCGTCACCTTGCCGTCCACGACGCGTCGATACGGACTTTCGATGAAGCCGTACTTGTTGACGCGGGCGAAGGTCGCAAGCGAATTGATCAGACCGATGTTCGGGCCTTCCGGCGTCTCGATCGGGCAGATGCGGCCGTAATGCGTCGGGTGCACGTCGCGCACTTCGAAGCCTGCGCGCTCGCGGGTCAGACCGCCCGGTCCAAGCGCCGAGAGACGACGCTTGTGGGTGATTTCCGACAGCGGGTTGGTCTGATCCATGAACTGCGAGAGCTGCGAGGAGCCGAAGAACTCGCGCACAGCGGCGGCCGCCGGCTTCGCGTTGATCAGGTCCTGCGGCATGACGGTGTCGACCTCGACCGACGACATGCGCTCCTTGATCGCCCGCTCCATGCGCAGGAGACCAACGCGGTACTGGTTCTC
This sequence comes from Jiella marina, assembly GCF_024359545.1. Classification (GTDB taxonomy): domain Bacteria; phylum Pseudomonadota; class Alphaproteobacteria; order Rhizobiales; family Rhizobiaceae; genus Jiella. The sequence continues at coordinate 99,223 of NZ_JAKQZG010000015.1, read as the reverse complement.
CATGAGTTCGCCGACCGAGCGCACCCGGCGGTTGCCGAGATTGTCGATGTCGTCGATCTCGCCGCGGCCGTCGCGAAGATCCACGAGCGTGCGAACCACGGCAAGGATGTCCTCCTTGCGCAGCACACGCACCGTGTCCTCGGCGTCGACTTCGAGACGCATGTTCATCTTCACGCGGCCGACGGCCGACAGGTCGTAGCGCTCGGCGTCGAAGAACAGCGAATTGAACATCGCCTCGGCGGTTTCCATCGTCGGCGGCTCGCCCGGGCGCATCACCCGGTAGATGTCGAACAGCGCGTCCTGACGGGTCTCGTTCTTGTCGGCGGCAAGCGTGTTGCGGATGTAGGCGCCGACATTGACGTGGTCGATGTCGAGAACCGAGATCTCGTCATAACCCGCGTCGATGAGCGTCTTCAGCGTCTTCTCGTCGATCTCGTCGCCGGCTTCGAGATACACTTCGCCCGTAGCGAAGTTCACGATGTCCTCGGCGAGATAGTAGCCGTAGAGATCCTCTTCCGTGGCGCGGAGAGCCTTGACGCCCTTCTCCTGCATCTGACGAGCCTGGCGCGCCGTCACCTTCTTGCCCGCCTCGACCAGGACTTCGCCGGAATCCGCATCGATCAGATCGACGGCAGCATTCTGGCCGCGAACGCGCTCGACCGAGAACGGAACCCGCCAGCCGTTCTTGTCCTTGGCGAAATGCAGGACATTGTAGAACGTCGACAGGATCTCCTCGCCGTCCATGCCGAGCGCCATGAGCAGCGACGTCACGGGGATCTTGCGGCGGCGGTCGATACGCGCATGGACGATGTCCTTGGCGTCGAACTCGATGTCGAGCCAGGAGCCGCGATAGGGGATCACGCGGGCCGCAAAGAGCAGCTTGCCGGAAGAGTGCGACTTGCCCTTGTCGTGGTCGAAGAACACGCCCGGAGAACGGTGCATCTGCGAGACGATGACGCGCTCGGTGCCGTTGATGATGAAGGTGCCGTTCATCGTCATGAGCGGCATGTCGCCCATGTAGACGTCCTGCTCCTTGATGTCCTTGATCGACTTGGACTGGGTGTCCTCGTCGATATCGAACACGATCAGGCGGAGCGTGACCTTCAGCGGCGCGGCGTAGGTGAGATCGCGCTGGCGGCACTCGTCCACGTCGAACTTCGGCGCCTCGAACTCGTACTTGACGAATTCGAGCATCGCCTGGCCGGAAAAGTCGGAAATCGGGAAGACCGACTTGAAGACCGCCTGCAGGCCTTCGTCGGCGCGCCCGCCTTCCGGCTCGTCGACCATCAGAAACTGATCATACGAGGCCTTCTGGACCTCGATGAGATTGGGCATCTGCGCGACCTCGGGAATCGACCCGAAGAACTTGCGCACCCGCCTGCGACCGCTGAATGTCGTCGTTTGGGACATCGTCGCTCCTTCTCGTGACGTCTGAGCCCTTGACCGAAGGGCTGACATTGCTATCCCTCTGTGGAGAGGGAAGCCGCGTTGCCGCGGCGAAACTCGACTGTCGGGTCGAAGACCCGGCCACGCACAAGGCGTGAAAACTATGGTTCGTCCGGCTTGCCGGTCCGTATCACCCAACGCACCCGATCTTCAGCGGCCGTTTCGTGCCGGAAAGAGACCGCCTGGAACGTTCGATGATACGCACCCATCGCTGTCCTGGCTCACCTCGCTCCCGAGACCGGCTTTAACGACCCTCCAAGGAAGGCCTCGTTCACCGATTCCAGCGAGCACGGAAGGCGGAACGGCAAGAAGCCGCTCCGCCCACCAATTTTCGTCGCGAAACCGCGGCCAAAGCCGCGATTACTTGAGTTCGACGGTCGCGCCGGCTTTCTCCAGCGCTTCCTTGATCTTGTTGGCCTCGTCCTTGTCGACGTCTTCCTTGATCGGCTTCGGCGCGTTGTCGACGAGGTCCTTGGCTTCCTTGAGGCCAAGGCCCGTGAGCGCGCGGACTTCCTTGATGACGTTGATCTTCTGAGCGCCGGCGCTGGCGAGGATGACGGTGAACTCCGTCTGCTCTTCGACAGCCGCGGCAGCCTCACCACCAGCGCCACCGGCAGCCGCGACGGCGACCGGAGCAGCGGCGGAGACGCCCCACTTCTCTTCCAGCATCTTCGACAGCTCAGCCGCCTCGAGGACGGTCAGGCTCGACAGGTCTTCAACGATCTTGGCGAGATCAGCCATTTTTCATCTTCCTTAGGTTCGAACTTTGAGTTGAGCAGCGAGGAACCAGCCTCACGCCGCCTCGTCCTTCTTGGCATAGGCCCCAAACACGCGTGCGAGCTGACCCGCCGGTGCCTGAAGAACCCCAGCGATGCGCGTGGCCGGCGTGTTGATCATGCCGACGAGCTTCGCTCTGAGTTCATCCAGCGACGGCATGGTGGCGAGAGCCTTCACACCGTCCGCATCCAGGGTGGTCGGCCCCATGGCGCCGCCGAGGATCACGAGCTTCTCGTTACCCTTGGCGAAGTCGTTGGAGACCTTGGCCGCCACGATCGGATCGCTGGAATAAGCGATCAGAGTCTGGCCCTCGAACAGGTTCGAGATGCCTTCGGCGTCCGTGCCTTGAAGAGCGATCTTGGCGAGACGGTTCTTCGCGACTTTGACGGACCCACCGGCCTGACGCATCTTGGAACGATAGTCGTTCATCTGCGCCACGGTGAGACCGGCATAGTGGGCCACCACGATCGATCCCGAGTCCTTGAAGGTCTCGTTGAGCGACGTGACGAATTCGCGTTTTTCCGCTCTGTCCACTGCCTCTCTCCAGTTGACCGCGCCGTTCGCCGGAGCGAACCATGCGGTCTGGTTGCCTTTTGCCGCCCGGATCATCCGGACGACGCTCGGAGATCCTGTCCCCTCACCCGATCCACGCGGGATGGAACCCACGGGCGGCGCAAGGCATTCGGAGTTCGAACCCAAATCCGGCATCCGCCGGAAACTGGTCCTTCCCCGTCTCATGCAGGCTTTCTCACGATTATGACCGGTCGCTTGAAAACGGCCGGTCGCCCACAATCTCGGACAGGCATTTCGGGAGCCCCCTTCCGGCGGCTCCCGTTCCCGGGACGAGCCCGGAATTCTTTAAAGCGCGAGGGCGCGATATAAACACTCGCCCCCGCGAATTGAAGGGTCAGGCTGCAGCCGCGCCCGAAAGCGTCGACGGGTCGATCTTGACGCCCGGCCCCATGGTCGAAGTGATCGCCACGCGCTTGACGTAGACACCCTTGGCGCCCGACGGCTTGGCCTTGTTCACGGCATCTGCAAAGGCGCGGATGTTCTCGGCGAGGGCCGAAGCATCGAAGGACGACTTGCCGACGCCGGCATGAACGATGCCGGCCTTCTCGACGCGGAACTCGACGGCGCCACCCTTCGAAGCCTTGACGGCCTCGGTGACGTCCGGCGTCACGGTGCCGACACGCGGGTTCGGCATCAGGCCGCGAGGGCCGAGTACCTTACCCAGACGACCGACGAGGGCCATCATGTCCGGCGTCGCGATGGCGCGATCGAAATTGATGTTGCCGGCCTGGATCTCGGCGACGAGATCCTCGGCGCCGACGATATCCGCTCCGGCCGCCTTCGCCTCCTCGGCCTTGTCACCGCGCGCGAAGACGGCGACACGCACGGCGCGGCCGGTGCCGTTCGGCAGATTGACGACACCGCGGACCATCTGGTCGGCGTGACGCGGATCGACGCCGAGATTCATCGCGACTTCGATCGTCTCGTCGAACTTCACCGAAGCCTTCTGCTTCAGCATCGCGATCGCCTCGTCCAGCGTGTAGAGCTTGGTGCGCTCGATGCCTTCGCGGGCGGCGCGGATACGCTTTCCAACTTTCGCCATCGTGCTTACTCCACCACCTGCAGGCCCATGGACCGCGCTGAGCCTTCGACCATCGCCGTAGCGGCGTCGAGGTCGTTGGCGTTGAGGTCCACCATCTTCTTCTCGGCGATCTCGCGCAGCTGAGTGCGCGACACGGTGCCGGCCGTCTCCTTGCCCGGCGCCTTGGAGCCGCTCTTCAGGTTGACCGCCTTCTTGAGGAAGTAGGTCACCGGCGGCGTCTTCATCGCGAAGGTGAAGGACTTGTCCTGATAGTAGGTGATCACCACCGGGATGGGCGAACCCTTCTCGGCTTCCTGGGTCTGCGCGTTGAACGCCTTGCAGAACTCCATGATGTTAATGCCACGCTGACCGAGCGCCGGTCCGATCGGGGGCGACGGCGTCGCCGATCCGGCCGGGACCTGAAGCTTCAGCTGGCCCGCAACTTTCTTAGCCATTTGCTCCTGCCTTCATTCGTCTGCCGGTCAGAGCGTCTTGCGCCACCGGCGTTTCGCAGTCCGCGCGGTGCGGCGATATCGGCCGGCAAAGCCGCCTCGCCTCCCGCACGAGAAGCGGGCCGAGCCCGCCTGTCCGATCAGACCTTTTCGACCTGACCGAATTCGAGATCGACGGGCGTCGCACGCCCGAAGATCGAAACTTCCACCTTGAGACGCGCGCGCTCCTGGTCGACTTCCTGAACGACGCCGTTGAACGAGGCAAAGGGACCGTCGGAGACCCGCACCTGCTCGCCGATATCGAAGGACATGGTCGGCTTCGGCCGCTCGACGCCATCCTGGACCTGGTTCAGAATATGGTCGGCCTCGGCCTCGGAGATCGGCACCGGGCGGTTGTCCGGCCCGAGAAATCCCGTCACCTTCGGCGTGTTCTTGATCATCGAGAAGACCTGATCGGTCAGCTCGGCCTTGACCAGAACATAGCCGGGGAAGAACTTGCGCTCGGCATCGACCTTGCGGCCACGACGCACCTCGACGACCTTCTCGGTCGGCACGAGGATCTTCTCGAACTTGTCGGAAAGCCCCTTCTGACGGGCTTGCTCCTCGATCGATTCGGCCACCTTCTTTTCGAAATTCGAATAGGCGTGAACGATATACCAGCGGGCGGTCATGAAACTGTCGATGTCTCCCGAGGCGCCGTCAGACGCCCGCGTTCATGATCAGGCCGACGATGTAGCCGAGCGCCTGATCGGCAATAAAGAAAAACGCCGCCGCGAAGGCGACCATCACGAACACCATGATCGTCGAGATCACCGTCTCGCGCCGGGTCGGCCACGTCACCTTCGACGTTTCCGAACGCACCTGCTCGAGGAAAGTGAAGGGATTCGTCTTGGCCATCGAGTGCTCACGGCTAAAGCGCGTGAAAGGCGGTTGACCAGCCCCACGCGCCGTTCATGTTTCGGCAGGTATTTAGCGGGCCTCGCGCTGATTCACAAGGCCCATACCGGGTGAAAAACTGTGGCCCGACGAAAAAGCGGCATCAGGCGAATGGCAGGGGCAGAGGGGCTCGAACCCCCGACCTGCGGTTTTGGAGACCGCCGCTCTACCAACTGAGCTATACCCCTATGGCCGAAGCCGCAATATCGCCTTGCCGCGGGAACTGCAAGACCCAGGTCGGGATGATTTCGTGCCAAGCAAACGTCGTGCCCCTACGCACGGCGCACAAGGCCCTTTTCAACCTCCTTCTGGTCGATCGGCCCGTTCCTGGAGGCGCTGCTTTCGCGTCTTCGGCTTCAGTCGCCGAAAGATCCCGTCGATCGAAGCCAGCGGCTTCACGATCGAATAGAGACGGTCGACCGATCGGTTGGTCCCCTCCTGGCGAGCGGACAGTACTTCGGCCGCAACCAGCGCGATCTCCTGTGGCTGCACATCCGGGAAGCGCTGTGCGATGGCGGTCAACGGCGGCCGCTCGCGTCCGCCGATCGCTCCAAGGCGCCCGGCCCGCATCAAAAGTCGCTGGACGATCTGCTCGAAGGTCCATTCATGATCGTGAAAGAGTTTCCACCGATCCGAGCGTTCGGCGGTGAAGCCGGCGAGAATCACCGAAACATCCGGGCATGATTCGACGAGCCAGACGGCGAGTGCAAAACCGCTCGTCGGCGCGTAGTCGGCCGGATAGAAGCCGGAATAGTGCGATACGAGGTCGAGATGACCGACGGCGCGCCCCCCAAACTCGTCGGCGCTGCTGAAGCGTTCGCCGGTCGCTGCGACGAGATTGAGGATTCCGAGGAACGCGTGACCGGGAAAGAACCGGCACACCGCGTCCACTTCTCGGCGGTAGACCAGATTCGCCCCGGCCGGACTGGATCGAGACACCAAAAGCGCCGGTCGGTCAAAGGGTTCGTCGAGAACCTTGTAGACCTTGTTGAAGAAGACGAACAGCACGCCCTCGCCGAAACGGTGGCGAAGCGCCGGGATATCCGCCGCCTCGCTGTTGGCCACCAGCACCACCGTGCGGTAACGCGCGAAGAAACGAGCCCAATCAGTCGGCTCGTCTGGAAGCTCACTCATCGATGTCCGTCATCCGTGGCAGTTCAGGAGGCCCGGCCTGGTGACAACCGATCCGGATTCCGCGAACGGCTGCCTCAGCCTTCGCGCTGCTGAACGAAGAGCGTGCGGTCGCGCGCGGCGAACCACTCGTCGGCATAGTCGCAGTCCTTGTATTCGTCGAAATAGGGGCCGCCATCGGTGAAGTGAACGTTCTTGGCGTTCTCGTTATATTCGTACTCGTTGACGAGCCAGTTCCATTCCGCCGGCAGCTCGCCGATCAGATCGTCGTTCTCGAGCCACTTGAACTGATGGAGTTGCAGACCCGAAGCCGAGTTGACGTAGTCCTCGGTCAGCGCCTTGCATTTGGCGTTGTTGAACAGGATGACGCTCGACCAGTTCTTCTTCTCGTATTTGGTCTGGGTCTGGCCGAGGAACTTGGTCTCGATCTTCGGCGTATAGTCATGCTTGACGCACATGGCGGCATAGCGATCGTCACGAAGCTTCCAGAGTTCGGCAATGTCGGCCCTCAGCATCATGTCGCAATCCATGAACAGGCTCCAGCCCTCGTAGTTCGACAAGGCGGGGACCAGGAAGCGCGAGAAGGAAAATTCTGTGGATTGGAGATTATGTCGCTCGCGCTTAAAGATACCTTCGAGGTTCTTTAGAACGATTGGAGAAAATGCGACCGGCATCGAGGAGTTTTCCAAGATGCTCTGCGCAAGCACGTGGTAGGCGAGCACCTCCTTGGTGTCGAAGCCGATGAAAACGCGGGCGACGTCGATGGTCATTTGCTAATTCCCTCTTGGTTTCTGCGCTGCTCTAGCAAGAAGCGGTCGCTCCTGAAAGCCGGGCTCGCAAAGTGAACGGCGTCAAAGAGTGGCGAGTCGACGGCAGCGCAGCAAAAACGGTTTCCTGCGGCATACGAAGAGTGTCTTTGCGCCAAGTCAAACGATCGTGCGCCAGGGTACTCGATTGCGTGGGAGGCAGCGGGTGTCCCGGACCGACGCGCTCGCCAGAAAGCGGGCGCTCCAAAGCCATTCCGGACGGGACCGTGCCAAGATCGAGGGGAGCAGTCGTCTCCTCCCGTAAGAGCGAAGCCGATCTGGGCGGCAGGAAGGAGAACGGTAGGCCGCCCGGCGAATTCGAATGATCCGTCCCCGTGCAACTGCGGCCGATCGCGACCAAACGCTGGAGAACCCCCGTGACACTGCGGGAAGAGGCGATTATCAGCACGGGTCTGACGAAACGGAGGGTGGCCGCATTGCCGACGCTCGACAAAGCCGAGATCATACAGCGCAAGCGGCATTCGCGTTGGCAGCGCTTTCGCATTGGAGCCCGCTGCCTCAGGGCTGTCCGCGATGCGGCGTACTTTCGCGCCGAACGGGATGCGTTTCTCGCTGGCCTGAGCTTTCCGCGGGAGATTGCTACCGAAGGAGTGATCCTGCTGGCCTGTAACGGCTTCTACTACCACTCGTTCGCGCGCGGGATGTTACTCTCCTTCGAGAAAGTCGCCGCTCCGCAATCAGTACACCTCCATATCTCCGGCGCGGACCAGGAGACGATCGAGGACGTTCGACGCCTGGCGGACAAATTCCACCACCTTGCGCTCTCCCTGACGACTGACGACGCATCCATTGCTCATTCGCTGCCCTATCAGTCGGTCTATTTCACCGCCTTGCGCTTTATCGTGCTCCATGGCGTTCTCACCACCACAGGCCGGCCGGTTCTCTGCCTCGATGTCGACGGAATCGCACGAAAGCCCCTATGGCCGACCGTCGCTGCTGCGCTGGACGGCTCTGACGCCGCATTGATTCGCAGGGACGAAAAGCAGCCCTGGCGGAAGGTGCGAGCCGGAGCAGCCGCGTTCGCGCCGACGAGGCAAGGCCTGAACTTCACCGATGCGTTGTCGCGCGCCCTTCTCGCCAATCTCAGCAAGCTGCCGCGCTATCACGTCGATCAGATAACGCTCCACCATGTCAGCGAGGCGATGACGCGAAAGGACGGTCTGACGGTCGCTCCGCTCACGACGTCGCTTTCCAGCCCGGAACTCGATTGCGATCCACTGGTCTGGACCGCCCAGAGCTGGAGGATGAAGAATTCGGAGGAATATCAGCGAATGCTGCGCTCCATCGAAGAGACCGTGCAGGTGCCCGGGCAAGATGAGTAGGACAGAATGGAATCGAGGGTCGTTCGTCGCCCAGCATCGTAAATGGCTCAAACCGCTCGGCATCCTGGACAAGCCCTGGCTCATCCTCGGCTCGGCCCCGAACCCGACGGTTCCGGGGGACATCTTTGCCACTCATGCGCGCGTCGACATCAACAACGCCGGTCGCACAGCCCAAGGGATGGGGTTCGGGCGCGCTGACCTGACGGTGAGGGCCAAGAAGAAATCCTGGGAAGAGCACCGCCACATCGACACCCGACTCCTCTTGTGGATTCATACCGTGCCGGGACTTGCTCTTCGGTTTCTCCTTCTGGGCAAGCCCTACGATCATATCGGGCGCGTGCGGCCGCTTCGACGACGGGATCGCGAGCGCGTCGTGCTTGAGGTCAGTGGCATCGCACTCGACGAAATCGGCGATCTCGGCAAGGTCACGAATGGCGTCGCCATGGCCTGTTATGGCCTGCTTCTCGGCGTGCCGGAAGTCGTTCTCTCCGGCATCTCCCTTTCGAAAACTGGCCATTCCTACGATCAGCTCGACCGCAAGCGCCGGCAGGTGGACGAGGATCGCGCTGTCCTGACGGCACTGGCGAGCGACGCTCGACTCGCCACGACCGAAGCGGACCTGGCCGCGGATGTCGGGATACGCCAGTGGTCGAAACCGACATGACAGGCCGCAGCGAGGCGCCCGCCCCTCTCCGTGTCTGGACCGTCAGCGAGGCCAAGGCGGGAACACTGACGCAATGCCTCGGCGTGGCGCGGCTCCTCGATCCGGACCCGACCATCGTGACGATGCGGCGACGCTTCCAGTGGTGGCGCCCGAAGCTCGATTTCTTACCCAAGCTCTTCTCCAGAGGCCCGCCGGACATCATCATCTCCTGCGGAGGCAAGGCACAATCCCACGCGATGGTGATCGCCGCGTGCTGCAGGCGCCGGCCATTCATGGTTCATCTGGCACGTCCGGCGCCACAGTTCGAGAGACGTTTCGACATGGCCTTCGCGTCCCGACACGATTTGCGCGATGTCGGACACGAGCACCCGCGCTTTCACGCGATGGTCGGCGTACCCCATCAGATCCACGCAGATGCGATAAGCGCGCGCCGAGCAGAAGCACGGCGGTGCTTCGTTCCGCAGGGAGAACCCACGGTCGCCTTGTTGGTCGGGGGGCCGAACAAGGCCTACGATTTCGACCAACCGACCGTCGATCGCCTCTCTGCCACGGTCTTCGATCTGGCGGAAAAGGGTTTTCGCGTCCTCGTGTCGACCTCGCGCCGGTCGCCGCCGAGCTTGCAGGAGAATATCTCGGCCCTGCGCCACGATCGGGTCTTCGTGTGGAATCGCCAGGGCGAGAACCCATACCGCGATTTTCTTGCAGCGGCGGATTATTTCATCATCACTGCCGATTCCGTGACAATGACGTGTGAAGCGCTGACCACAGGCAAACCGACCTTCACCTTCGCACTCAGACACCGACCGGACGGTCGGTATCTCCAAAAGTTCGAATGGATGCACAACGACATGCAAAACACTCTTGGTCTCACGCGCAATTTCGAGGGCGAGCTCTACGACTATGCTTACGAACCCCTCGACGAGACCAAACGCATCGGAGCCATGGTCCAGGCGGAATATGCGCACCGAACCAAGAAGAAGCGGCGATGAGCAGCAAACTCGACCGCCTCATCGGTCAACAGAGGCGCTGGCTCTCGGCCAGGGGATTGACCGATCGGCCCTGGTTTCTGCTGGCCTCCGCGCCGGAGCCGACAATCCCGACTGAGCTGCCAGAAAACGCAGCGCATATTCACATCAAATATGCCGGGCACTCAGCGGCCAAGCAGGGTTTGCCCGATTCAGACCTGACATTCCTTCTGCAAAAGACCAAACCGGAGCAGATCGCAGGGTTGAACATCCGGACGACCCTGCGCATGCGCCGAGGCGGCTCATGGACCATGCGGATGAAGCGACTGGTCCCGTTCGTTCCGTTTCAGGAGTTTGAAATCCGCCACCGGGAGCGGGATTTGCTGATCGAGTCGATCGCGGGGTCCCTGTTCGCCGAGCTTGGAAGTGACGACCGGCCCTCGAACGGCATCACCATGATCTGCTATGCCATTGCCGTGGGGATCCCGCAAATCATCGTGGCCGGCATGTCGCTTTCGTCCGATGGTCATGCCTACAACGAACAGAAGCGGAAGCGACGGCATGTCCCTCAGGACGAGGCAGCCCTTTCCGCCATCGCAAGACGCCACGGTCAGGTCGTTACCAGCGAGCCTGCCCTTGCTCAACGAACCGGATTGACGCTCTATGCGCCTGCGCACAGAGATTGGCACTCCGCTCCGCCAGCCGACGAGAAGGATGACAAGACGCCATGAAGGTTTCCGAGGCGATCGGGATGATTTTTGCGTCGACCGAAGAAAAGCGCAACCTGCGACGCCGCCTCGCCAGACGCGCAGCGCGGGAAGCGGGTTACTACATCTATTCCGACCATATGGTCTGGAAGGAGCAACCGTTTTTCGAGAAGGCGTGGACCGGCGCAACCGGCATTCCCGGTATCGCCGATCCACGCTGCTTCGTTTTGCAAAGCGTGATCAGGTCGCTTGCCCAGGTGAAAGGCGACGTTGCCGAATGCGGCGTCAGGCGCGGACGGTCGACATATTTCATGCTGACGGCGGATGAAGCCGAGAGGACCTACCATCTCTTCGACGCTTTCGAAGGCCTTCCCGAACCAACCGAAGACGACCGCCTCGCAGATGGAAGTGTGCGCTGGACCGAAGGCGACCTATCCACGGAGGAGGCAGTCGCACGCGAAAACCTGTCGGGCTTTTCCAACGTGAGCTTTCATGTGGGCTGGATCCCGCAGACGCTGACGGCCGTGGCAGGGGGCTCCTTCGCGCTCGTCCATATCGACGTGGACCTGCACGCACCCACACGGGACTCTCTCGAATTCTTCTGGCCGCTCGTCGTGCCTGGAGGAATGGTCGTGTCGGACGATTATGGCTCGCGAAAATGTCCCGGCGCACGCAAGGCGTTCGACGAGTTCTTTGCGGACAAGGCCGGCATCATCGAACTCCCGACGGGTCAGGCGCTCGTCCGCAAGGCGGAAGCCTGAAACGGACTGATCCGGGTCCCATGGGCCTTTCTCGGCGCTCGAGAATATTCTTGAGACCTGCCGACCTATTTCACCCCGCCGCTGAGGGCCTGTAGGAAGTCACCCATCCGACTCCCAGGCACGCCCTCGCAAAAACGGGCGCCTTCGGCGCCCGTTCAAATGCATGTCGTATCGTATCGCCGAGGCCGGCTTGCTGGCCCTGACGCGTCACTTACTCGACGATGCTCGCCACGATGCCGGCGCCGACGGTGCGGCCGCCTTCACGGATGGCGAAGCGCAGCTTCTCTTCCATCGCGATCGGAACGATCAGCGTGACATCCATCGTCACGTTGTCGCCCGGCATCACCATCTCCGTGCCCTCGGGAAGCGTGACGACACCCGTCACGTCCGTCGTGCGGAAGTAGAACTGCGGACGGTAGTTCGTGAAGAACGGCGTGTGGCGACCGCCCTCTTCCTTCGTCAGGATGTAGGCCTCGGCCTTGAACTTCGTGTGCGGCTTCACCGAACCCGGCTTGCACAGGACCTGACCGCGCTCGACGCCCTCACGGTCAATACCGCGGATCAGCGCGCCGATATTGTCGCCCGCCTGGCCCTGGTCGAGCAGCTTGCGGAACATCTCGACGCCCGTGACCGTCGTCTTGCGGGTGTCCTTGATGCCGACGATCTCGACTTCCTCGCCGACCTTGATGATCCCGCGCTCGACGCGGCCCGTCACCACCGTGCCACGACCCGAAATCGAGAACACGTCCTCGATCGGCATCAGGAACGGCTGGTCAACCGGACGCTCCGGCGTCGGGATGTAGGCGTCGACCTCGGCCATCAGCTTCTTGACCGCTTCCTCGCCGATCTCCTTGTTGGAGTCTTCGAGAGCCGCAAGCGCCGAACCCTTGACGATCGGAATGTCGTCGCCCGGGAACTCGTAGGACGACAGAAGCTCGCGAACCTCGAGCTCGACCAGTTCCAGGAGTTCCTCGTCGTCGACCTGGTCGACCTTGTTGAGAAACACCACGATCGCCGGAACGCCGACCTGACGGGCGAGCAGGATGTGCTCGCGGGTCTGCGGCATCGGGCCGTCGGCCGCCGAAACCACCAGGATCGCGCCGTCCATCTGCGCCGCGCCGGTGATCATGTTCTTCACATAGTCGGCGTGGCCCGGGCAGTCGACGTGCGCGTAGTGGCGGCTTTCCGTCTCGTACTCGACGTGCGCGGTCGAGATCGTGATGCCGCGCGCCTTCTCTTCCGGCGCCGCGTCGATCTGGTCATAGGCGCGATAGTCGCCGAAGTACTTCGTGATCGCTGCCGTCAGGGACGTCTTGCCGTGGTCAACGTGACCGATCGTCCCGATGTTCACATGCGGCTTCGTCCGCTCAAACTTGCTCTTGGCCATCGCCAGCCCCCATTTTCGGAAGAATTACGGTGCGCGCGACATAGAAGCTTGGGGACAGAGAAGCAAGCCCGCTTTGAATTGATCGCTCGGCAAAGCGCAACATCGCCAGGGACATTGGTTGAAACGTGACGCAACCGACCCAAGAAGCTCGCATCCCACGCACCCTTGCAACCAGAAGCTCACTGAGACCCAAGCTGACGTAACCCGCACGCGGTACTCGGCTGGTATATTAGATTAGTACCCTGCCCGGCATGTGCGAGCGGGCGCGCCGTAAATGAGGCATCACGAACGTCGGCTACTCATTTTTCTCGGGTTAATGGCACCGTGTTTGAATTGAGCAGTCATAACGTCCCTAAGTATGGGAATTAATTCTCGATGCTTTTATTATTTTTAAGTTTATTGCCTACGATAAAACTACTGACAATCGTGGCGATACCAAAACCACATACAGCCAAAGCTACGCTATCGCTGCCAAGCCTGGCTAGAAACGCAACCAAGAAGAGCATTGCTGCGAACGCTATAAGCCCACAAAATAGACCTGCAAGTCTATAGCGATCATCGCGACGCCTCTTATCATCCCTCCCAAAGATATAAGAACTTTGCTCTACTTGTGCCATGCCGACAATTTCGCTAGCCATACCAGTTGAAATCTCCTCATAGGCTCTTAATTGTTCGGCAGAGGGTATAGGAGAACTTGTTACTTTGAGACCGGATTTAATAACTTCAACAGCCGAATTACCACTACTCAACTGCTCCTCGATACTGCGATAATCTCAGAGACCGTCGTCGCATCGAGGTATCTTCCCGCAACACTCTCAAACAAGGTCGCCGATTCAATTTCGTAGTCAGCAAATATTTTTGCGAGAACTGCCTTATCCAATTGAATATCACTGCCGTTGTTGCCACCAGCGTCGCGGTTCCCCGTAGTAGTCACCGAACCGCGATCCTGTTTATCAACTGGGGGAAGTTCGTCACTATGATGGATTTTTCTCATTGAATTTTTCAATTGTCAATTGTGACGCCGCCGAAGGCGGTATGGCCATCATGGTGCGACGCAACGCCTCACCTGCCCCGCGCCATGCAGCCGCGACTGAGCTTCCAGCAATAGGTGATGCAAGGCGAGTCAGCGGAGCAACAAAAAGGGCCGGTCCTGACATTCCCGCAAGGAAAGCGTTTGCTGCAATGGATGCCCCGCTGGCGACCTCGCGGCTCATTTGTTGCTTAGCCAATCTGCGCGCGACGTCTCGTGGCACAGCGCGTTCTTGCAGATATCTGAACCTACGTTGGTACTCCTGCCTACGTTCTTTTGCGGTAGTATCTATTGCACTCATTACGTTTCCTCCAAACACCCACCCGCCAATTTGGCATTATATCAAATCTATGAAGGCTAGGTTGGTATCTCGGCATTTCACTTAGGCGAGCGCTGTTCGACCGCCGCCTTCATGTCTCTCAACATAAATAGGCAGACTCAAAAAAAACGTCCACTGGTGTGACGATCATGCAACACTGCAACATAGAAGGTCGCCTATTTCTTTTGTGGCTTTCGTAGTCGAATTGCGAGGGACGCGGTAAATGGCAATTGAGCTTCTTATGGCCACCATAAGGGCTCTTATCAGTCATTGGAAACCTGAGGTCGCGACCCTCAGGCGGAATACCGAATTAAGGTTAGCCAAACCACTGCGTTGCCAAGAAGGCTTGCAGGAGCCGAACTGACAAGGTGTGCGGGTAAGATCTAAACGATACAGCGACAAACGCTTTTATCGAAGTGAATGGAGCGGGTAGCGGGAATCGAACCCGCGTATTCAGCTTGGAAGGCTGCTGCTCTACCATTGAGCTATACCCGCACGCGGCACTCGGCTGGATCCTTATAGCCGATTTCGATGCGATGGTGGAGGGGGCTGGATTCGAACCAGCGTAGGCTTAGCCAACGGATTTACAGTCCGTCTCCTTTAACCACTCGGACACCCCTCCGATCACCACGAAAACGGCGAACCGTTCCCTTCAATCGCAACGTCCGGCTCGACCTTGCGGCCCTCCAGCGTGTCCGAGCGGCCTTATGAAAGGCGAAAGGCCATCTGTCAACGCCGTCTTGGCAGTCATCGTCATCAAAATCACCGCCCGTTTCGCTCTTCCCCTGCCGATCGGGCTTCGCTAAGCGAATGGCATGACCGACGACACCGGAACGCCCAAAGACGCCCATTATGCCCGGCTGCGTCGCGCCCATCGCGACGCCAAGCGCGCGAGCGGCGCGGCGCAGCCCAAGGCCTCACCGAAGAAGACCGCCGGCAGGCCGCCGAAACCGGGCCGGATCTGGCTCTATGGCCTCCACACCGTTTCCGAGGCGCTGAAGAACCCGAATCGGAAGCTTCATCGCCTTCTTGCAACACGTAATGCGCTGGGTCGTCTCGACACCGCTGAATCCGACATCCCCTGCCCGGTGGAGATGGTCGAGCCGCGGCAACTCGCGGAAGAACTGGGCTCGGAAGCCGTCCATCAGGGCGTGGCGCTCGAAGCCGATCCATTGCCGGCGATGGATTTGCGTGAACTTCAGGACGCAAGGCTCGTCCTTGTCCTCGATCAGATCACCGACCCGCACAATGTCGGCGCGATCCTGCGCTCGGCGACCGCTTTTGCCGCCGATGCCGTGATCAGCACCACGCGGCATTCGCCCCAGGAGAGCGGCGTCCTTGCCAAGGCGGCATCCGGCGCGCTGGAGCATGTGCGCCAGATCGAAGTCCGCAATCTGGCGGAAGCGATCGAGGAGTTGGCGGAACGCGGTTTCCAGACGGTCGGCCTCGATTCGGACGGAGAAGCCGGTTTCGAGGCAATACTCGCCGAACAGCGGATTGCCATCGTTCTCGGTGCCGAAGGAAAGGGCCTGCGCCAGAAGACCCGAGAGACGGTCTCGGCACTCGCCCGGCTCTCGATGCCGGGCGCGATTCGCTCTCTGAACGTCTCGAACGCCGCCGCGATCGCGCTCTATACGGCGAGACGGCATCTGGGAAGCTGAGGCGAGCGAGCCCTTTACGCCTCAGACATGGCGAACCGATCGCGGCCAGGAGAATTCGGACCCTTCAATTTGCGCAGTCGAGCGCTATCGCTTCCGGCAATACGCGACACTCTTCCAAGCGGAGCGCTCATGGCCGGAAATTCCATCGACAACGCCTTCACCGCCCCGCAGGTCCTCGGGGCCGCGAGCGATCCGACCTATGCCGGCGCCCTCTCCTTCATGCGGCGACGCTTCACCAAGGATGTGTCCGGCTCGGACGTGACCGTCTGGGGCGTTCCGTTCGACAGCGCGGTCTCAAACCGGCCCGGTGCGCGATTCGGCCCGCAGGCGCTGCGTCGCGCCTCGGCGATCTTCGACAACGACCCGCAATATCCGTTCGAGCGCGATTTCTTCGAGGCGCTGGCCGTGGTCGACTACGGGGATTGCCTTCTCGACTATCGCCTGCCGGAAACGGCGCATGAGGCGATCCGGAAGGAAGCGGCTCGCCTGCTCGCCGACACGGGCTTTCTCCTGACCCTCGGCGGCGATCACTCGATCACCTATCCGCTCCTCCAGGCTCATGTCGAACGCCACGGGCGAGTCTCGCTCGTCCAGTTCGACGCCCATCAGGACACTTGGCCGGTGGCCTCCCGCGAAGATGGCGGCCTCCGCGTCGATCACGGCTCCTTCGTCAAGGCGGCGGTCGAGACCGGCCTGATCGATCCCGCGACATCGATCCAGGTCGGGATCCGCACCCATGCGCCGGAGACCTGCGACATCGCGATGCTGGGTGGCGCCGATCTGGAGGACATGACCAGCGCCGAAATCGCAGCGGCGATCTACGAGCGCACCGGTGGGACCAATGTTTACCTCACCTTCGACATCGACTGCCTCGATCCCGCCTTCGCGCCGGGGACCGGAACGCCCGTCGCGGGCGGCCCGTCGAGCGCCAAGATGCTTGCCGTCCTGCGTCACCTGAAGAATCTGCAGCTCGTCGGCGCCGACGTGGTCGAGGTCGCACCCGCCTACGACCACGCCGACATCACCGCCATCGCCGGATCGAGCGTCGCAATGTATCTTATCGGCATTCTGGCGGAGAAGAAGGCGGGCCAAGGCTAACGGTGGTTCCTGACGCCAGGCAATGCCTCTGTGTGAGCCCCTGTCACGAATCTTGACTGGCACCGCGGCATGATTTCGCCCACCTGCCAGTGCACCAGCGAATCACGATCAATCCGACAGACCTGAAAAAGCCATGCAGCCGATTCCCTTCATCGACCTTCAGACCCAACGCGACCGGATCCGCGAGAAGGTCGACCGGCGTATCGCCACCGTCCTCGATCACGGCGCCTTCATCATGGGGCCGGAAGTCCGGGAATTGGAGACGGCTTTGTCACTCTTCGGCAGCATGCAGCACACGCTGAGCTGCGCCTCCGGCACCGACGCGCTGACCCTCCCCCTGATGGCATGGGGCATCAAGGAAGGCGACGCCGTCTTCTGCCCGAGCTTCACCTTCGCAGCGACCGCCGAGACCGTCGCATTGCTCGGCGCGACCCCTTATTTCGTCGACGTCGACGAAACCACGTTCAACATGGACCTCGACAGCCTCGAAGCGGCCATCGCCGAGGTAAAGGCCGAGGGCCGGCTCAATCCGCGCGCCATCATCGGCGTCTGCCTTTTCGGCCAGCCGGCTGACTATCCCGCCCTGCGTCGGATCGCTGACAAGCATGGGCTGAAGCTCATCGCCGACGCCGCTCAGGGATATGGCGGTACGATCGACGGGGCCATGGCAAGCCGTTGGGCAGACGTCGTCTCGACGAGTTTCTTTCCGGCCAAGCCTCTCGGCTGCTACGGTGACGGCGGCGCCGTCCAGACCAACGACGCGGAGCTCGCCGCGGTCATGACCTCGCTGCGTGTCCACGGCCAGAACCTGGAAGACAAGTACGACAACATCCGGATCGGTATCAACGGCCGCATGGACACGATCCAGGCCGCGATCCTTCTGGAAAAACTGGCGATTTTCCCCGAGGAAATCGAGGCGCGGGGGCGCATTGCCGCGCGCTACTCGCAGAAGCTCTCCCACGTCGTGAGGACGCAGGCCCTGCTGCGGGATGCCGTCTCGACCTGGGCGCAATACACGGTGCGGCTGCCCGAAGGTACCGACCGCGCCGCGGTGGCGGCCAAGCTCAAGGATGCCGGCATTCCGACGGCAATCTATTATCCCAAGCCCCTGCATCGGCAGACGGCCTATGAGCACTACCCTGTCTCGCGAGGCGAATTGAAGGCTTCCGACGCAATCTCGAAGGACGTGATCAGCCTGCCGATGCACGCCTATCTCGACGAAGAGACGCAGGATTACATCGTGGAGACGCTGACCGGCGTGTTGGCGCGCTGACCGCACGGTCTCGACACCGCGTCAGAATTCGTTAAACCCCCGCCGACGTATCTCGCGCTGGCCCTGCTGCGCGCGAGGCGGAAACTCTCGACGGAGGCGGACATGGCCGAAAAGCTCAGGATCGGCGTTCTTGGCGCGAGCGGATATACGGGTGCGGACCTCGTGCGCCTCGCCGCCCGCCATCCGAACATGGAGATCGTCGTCCTGACGGCGAACAGCCATGCCGGCAAGCCGATGCGCGCCGTCTTCAAGCATTTCGCCCACCTGCCTCTGCCGGATCTCGTCAAGGTCGAGGATGCCGACTGGGGCGCCGTAGACGCGGTGTTCTGCGGTCTGCCACACGGCACGACCCAGGCCATCACCAAGACGATCTTCGGCCAGTTTCCGAAGGTGAAGATCATCGACATGTCGGCCGATTTCCGGCTGCGGGACGCCTCGGTCTACCAGCAATGGTACGGCATCGAGCACGCGGCGACCGACATTCAGAACGAGGCGGTCTACGGCCTGACCGAGATCTATCGCGACAAGATCGCCCATGCCCGGCTGATCGCCTGCCCCGGCTGCTATCCGACCGCGGTCCTTCTCTCCCTGATCCCGCTCGCGAGCGCCGGGCTGATCGACGTGTCCGACATCGTCATCGACGCCAAATCCGGCGTCTCCGGCGCCGGGCGGGGCCTGAAGGAGAACACGCTGTTCTGCGAGGCCGGTGAAGGTCTTTCCCCCTATGCGGTCGGCCAGCATCGCCACATGCCGGAGATCGAGCAGGAAATCGCGGCCGCAGCCGGCCTTTCCGATCTCAGGCTCAACTTCACGCCCCACCTCATCCCGATGAGCCGGGGCGAACTCTGCACGAGTTATGTCCGGCTGGCCAAGGGCCAGACCGCCAAGGACCTGCGCCAGCACCTGATCGAGACCTTCGCCAAGGAACCTTTCGTGACGGTGGCGGACGAGGGTGTGCTTCCGCAGACCCAGATGGTCCGCGGTTCGAACTATGTGGTCATTAATGTGGTGCCCGACCGGATTCCCGGCCGGGCGATCGTCATCTCGACGCTGGACAATCTGGTGAAGGGCTCAGCCGGCCAGGCGGTGCAGAACTTCAACGTCGCCTTCGGCATCGAAGAGACGACGGGGATCGAACAGCTGCCGCTGTTTCCGTAAGCCCGCCGCCTCGCTCGCTCAGCTTTCGCCAGAGGCGAGGTACCGCTCCAGGAAGTCGGTAAAGTCCGCCCAGGACTTGGTGTCGGCGACCTCCTGATAACGGTCGGAACCGAAGACGGTGAAGGCGTGCGGAGCGCCGGAATAGATGTCGAGCTCGTAGGTTATGCCGGCATCTTCGAGTGTTTTCGCAAGCGTGGCGGCGTCCTCGATGGAGATCGAGGTGTCAGCGCCGCCATGGGAGATCAGGATCGGCGGCGTGTCGTCCGGATAGCTCTGGCCCTCCGGTGTGGAGAGGCCGCCATGGAAGGTCGCGTAGCCCGTGACGTTTTCGGCCTGCCCTGATCGAGCGAGTTCGAGAACCGCCGCGCCGCCGAAGCAATAGCCCATGACCACCGCCATATTCTCGTCGGACTGGCCTCGCGCCGCTTCGAGACCAGCGAGGATGCGGGTGCGCATGGCTTCGCGATCCTCGTAGAGCTTGCCCGTCTCGGCCTTCTTGGCTTCGGTCGTCTCCGGCCGGTTGCCGGCGCCGTAGAGGTCCAGCGAGAAGGCGTCGTAGCCCATCTCGGCCAGCATGTCGGCGCGGGTGCGCTCGTAGTCGGTCAGCCCGTCCCAGTCGTGAATGACCAGCACGAGGCCCTTGGCGTCGCCCTCGGCAGGCGCGTAGTAGCCTTCATACTCGCTGCCCGCGGCGGAATAGCTCACCATCTCACCGGCCGACGCCATCGTCGCGCCGGCGGCGAGTATCGTCACCGCTGCGCCGATGGAAACTCCCAAGCGTTTCGTCATTTGCCTTGCCTCCTCGAAGATTTCGATGGGGACAAGGCTAGATAGGCGAGAGCGTGTGGAAACCGCCCTCGCCTCTTTGCACCGGTGATGCGGCGATCAAAGCTTCGTGCCCGCCCCGTGAAGACGAGCCGTCAATCCAGCGGCTGCGTCCAGAACTGCATCGGCTTCTCGCTCTCGTCCGTCTCGCCGATATCGCGCCAGCTCATATGCGAGACGAGACCCTCGACCCGCCGGTAGCCGCGCTTCTGCCAGAAACCGTCGAGCGGGCGATAATCCACCGGCCGCGCCGGGTGGTCGGCCGGGCGCACCACGCCGCAGAATGCCGCCGTGCGATAGCCGCCGTCCCGTCCCGCGGCCTCTCGGGCATCGAAGAACCGATGGCCGACGCCCAGCCCGCGATATTCCGGCAGGAGCACGGATTCGGCGAGATAGAAGACGCCGGCTGGGTCGATCCCATGATCGGCGAAGGCTTGCGACAATTGCGGCTGGTGATCGCCCAGCGGGGCTGCCGTCGCCGCGCCGACGATTTCCCCCTCGGCGGTGCGGGCGAGCACCGTCATCGCACCGGGGGATTCGGAATAGGTCGCGAGATAGCGACGTTCATAGTCCTCGTCGCCCTCGTAGAGATAGGGAAAGGCGCGAAACACCACGATGCGCAGGCGCGCCAGATCGTCGAGGACGGTCTTGATCTCCTCGCCCTTCAGGACGGGAAAGGACAGGGTGGGGGTTTGGTCGCTCATGCCGTCGACACCGCCGCGATCCAGGCCTTGAGATTGTAATAGGTGGTGACCCGGGCGATCTTGCCGTTCTCGACCGAGAAGAACTGGCCGGCGGGGATCGAATAGGCCTGGTTGGAGGCTTCCGGCAGGCCCGGCGCCGTCTCACGATAGCGGCCACGGACGGTGAATTCCGCCGCCGCGCGGGTGCCGTCCTCGGAGGCGAAGACGACGATGTCGCCGAGCTGCTCGTCGTAGTGGCGGGCCATGGTGGCGATGAAGCTGCGGAACGGGTCGCGGCCGATCTCCCGGCCGCCCTCGTTCACGTCATGGGCGACGTCCTCGTCGAGACAGGCGAGCATGGTGTCCACATCGCCCGCGTTGAAGGCGTCGAGATAGCGCGTGATCAGCGCATGCGTGTCGGCTTGGGTCATCGGATCTCCTCGGGCGCACGGGCGGTCGTCACCGGCCGAACCATCCCGCTCCGATTTCCAAACCCGCGCAGACCTGTCAACCGAATTGCCGCTTCACCTTGGTGATCGCCTTCTCGAAGGCTTCGTCCGGCACGAAGAAATCGGCCATCGGCACGCCCTCCTCCGGCCCGTATTGCGAAAAGTCCGTCACGCCCTCTTCCATGAGGAGGAGTTCGTCGATGAAGAAATTGCCGGAGCATTCGCGCGCCGACCGGGTCAGAATGGCATGGGCCGCATCGGCCATGATCTCCGGCGAGCGGCTCATCGCGGCCATGGACGCGCCGCCCAGGACGTTGCGCACCGCCGCCGTGTCGATCACCGAAATCGGCCAGAGCGAATTCGCGGCGATGCCGTCCTTCCTCAACTCCTCGGCCAGGCCAAGCGTGACCATCGACATGCCGAACTTCGCCATGGAATAGGCGATGTGGCCGGCGAACCATTTCGCCTTCATGTCGAGCGGCGGCGACAGCGTCAGGATATGCGGGTTGTCCGCCTTCTTCAGATGCGGGATAGAGAGCTTGGAAACCAGGAACGTGCCGCGCGCATTGACCCCGTTCATCAGGTCGTAGCGCTTCATGTGGGTCGAGACCGTATCGGTCAGCTGGATCGCCGAGGCGTTGTTGACGACGATGTCGATCCCGCCGAACCGCTCGACCGCCTGATCCACAGCAGCCTGAACCTGTGTCTCCTCGCGGATGTCGCACAGAACGCCAAGCCCCTGCCCGCCAGCCTTCTCGATCTCCTCGACGGCGGTGTGGATCGTCCCCGGCAGCTTGGGATGCGGCTCGGCGGTCTTCGCCGCCACCACCACATTCGCCCCGTCCCGCGCGGCCCGCAGCGCGATCGCCAGCCCAATCCCGCGCGACCCGCCGGACATGAAGATCGTCTTGCCTTTGAGTGTCTCGGCCATGGCGGCGCCCTCCCTTTGACGTTTACGTCAATGTGGACCGGAGATAGGGTGGTGGCAAGAGGCGTTGAGAGGATGCCGGCTTTGGTCGAAGTCAAGCCGCCCGAGCCAAGGCGCCCACGACTTCTCCCGCACAGGGGGGGAAGGTGCCCGTAAAGCGGATGAGGGTTCATTCTACCGCCTGAGAAGGCTGGCCGCAGATGGCGCGAACCCGTCGATGCGCCCCTTTTAGAGCGACGGACATGAAATGAGAATCGAAGGTTTGCAAGTTTTCTGAAGGGTGATTCACTGAGACAGGAGGTGGATCATGGGCCGCAGCTATTCGATGGATCTTCGTGAACGTGTGGTCGGGCGCATTGCGGAGGGACATTCCCGTCGCTCGACGGCGCGGCATTTCGGTGTGAGCGAGAGCTTCGCGATCAAGCTGATGCAGCGTCATGATCGCGAGGGCTCGGCTGTCCCACCGCGGCAGGGTCGGCCACGGGGCAGCGGCAAGCTGGAGCCTTTCGAGACCTTTCTGATTGGCGAAGTCGAACGCCAACCGGACATCACGATGCCGGAACTGGCAGCCAGACTTCTGGAGATTCATGGGATGACGGCCGACCCGGCCGTGTTGTCGCGCTTTCTGTGCCGCCGCGGCTTCACATATAAAAAAATCGCTGATGGCAGCGGAGTGCGCACGCGCAGACATTCGTGACGAGCGACGCGTCTGGGTCGACAAGCGCCAGCCACGGATGCGGCTGCAGCCCCATCGGTTGGTCTTTATCGATGAAACTTCGGTCAATACGAAGATGACCCAATTGCGTGGTCGAAGCCGAAAGGGCCAGAGGCTGCGGGCCAAGGCACCCTTCGGCCACTGGGGCACGCAGACCTTCATCGCCGGCCTGCGTTGCGACCGTCTGACGGCGCCCTGGGTGCTCGATCAAGCCATGAACCGATCCGTCTTCGATACCTATGTCGAGACCCAGCTCACCCCCACGCTCAGCAAGGGCGACGTGGTCGTCCTCGACAATCTGGCGGTTCACAAAAGCGCAAAGGCGGCAGCGATCCTGAAGGAAAGAGGCGCCTGGTTCCTCTTTCTCCCACCCTACAGCCCCGACATCAACCCGATCGAGATGGCCTTCGCCAAGCTCAAAGCCCACTTGCGCAAGGCAGAAGCTCGGACCTTCGACGCCTTATGGCGGATCATCGGCGACATCTGCGGTCTCTATGACAAAGACGAATGTTGGAACTACCTCACAGAAGCAGGATATGCGTACGGTTAAGTGTCCGATGCTCTAGCCACCAACACCGAACAGCTTCAACACAGGACCAAGGAAACCGAACATCGAAGGAACCTGCTCGGCGAGTCTCCCCAGACTTAAGCCGCAGCCGAGAAGTATCCCGCCGACCGTCCAAGAGACAGCCTTCTTACGTGCCTCCGTTCCCGTTTCCCGAGCGAGACGAGCCAGTTGCTCGGGTCCGTGCCTGACCGCGATCTGCGCAATTGAGCGCAATACGTTCGAAAGGCTTTGGTAAAAGCCATACGCCGTTTCAGGATTATACACCGGCGCATCCAAGAGCGCCTTGTTGAGAAAGCTGATCGGGTCCGAAACCGACGAGTCGATTACATCATTGGCCTCCACAAGCGCTTCGACGAGATCCATCGTTTCCGCCTCGGTATCAGTTTGGGAGAGCGCCCGCAGTTCGGCATTTTGTGCACCGCGGATGTACTCCTCCCACTCTGGAAACTGCTTCAGAAACAGATCCAGATTGACCACAAAGCCTGCGAACCGACCGGCCGCATCTTCAAGCAGTGTTTCATCCACCCGCGCTGCCATCTGAGCGAGGACATTCGTCCAATATCCGGCACCGACCACGTTCATAGTCTGCAAATCGATGCCGAGCTCGTTGATCAACTGATCAAAGGACGTTGTAGCATCAGGCATTTGTCCGCTTATCCGTCCCCGAAGCCAATCGGCTTCCGTGCGAAGGATCCCATGAATTGTCGCAACGCTAGCATTCTCGGTAGAAGGCGGATGGACCAGACGCAGGACTCTGCCGTCTGAAACGACAGTCTCGACGGGCGCGCGCTCTTGGGGTGGGATCTCGACGTCGGACGTTAGTCCAGGCGGCTCGTAGCCGATCGAAGCGTAGATGGCTCGGGACACTCGTCGAATACGCCCTTCACTCGTCAGCGTGTTCACGCGCCCCCGAATTGAAGACCGCGGTCCTGTAAAGCCGGCCTCTCTACACGCAGCCACGATTTCATCGAGCGAATATTCACGAAGCTCGGACTGCAGAAGACTGAAGATAAACTGGGACAATGTCGTGTCGTCTGGAAGAGATTCATCCTCACCACCATCCTCGACCTTCACCGTCCCACGACGCCTTTCGACGATCGAGGCGATGGCCGCCATCACGTCGTCGGGATGACGATCCCAGAAGTTATTCGATTGGCGCACGATCTCGAGGTCCGCCGCCTCGCCAAAGGCGCTGAACGGCGTTTTAAACGGATGCATTGGAAGCAGCGCAGAATACCATTCCGCCCAAAGCACCCAAGAACTGGCACGAATGTTTGGGTCGTTCGAATAGGATTCTAGCGCAGATAATACCCATTCGGGTGCTATGCGGCCGCCATCGAGCGCTATCGTGTCGGCGCCAGTGCACAGCGTGCTGTGCTCATCTGCAGGCCAGAGTGGCGTATTGAGCAGGTCTCCCGCATTCCCGCCTTTATCAATCCAGCGCGCCTCGATTTCGACAGCCTTCCAAGCGGCGGTGCCAGCGGCGACATCGGCGGCGGCGGCGGCCGCATAGGCAGCGGCGTACGCAGCGGCGGCGGCAGCTGAGGCGGCTCTGGCGGCAGCAGCTCTGGCGGCGTCGGCGGCGAAAGCGGCTCTAGCAGCTGCAGCGGCGGCGTCGGCGGCGGCGGCGGCGGCGTCGGCGGCGTGGGCGGCGAAGGCGGTGTGGGCAATGGCGGCTCTGGCGGCGTAAGCGGCGGTGTCGGCGGCAGAAGCAGCGGCTTCGGCCATTTCGTGGATCGGATATTTGCGCGCAGCCCACGAGATGATCAGACATCGTGCACTAGTTAAGGTCAATCGAATCAGGTCATCGACATAATGCTTCCGCGTCCGACGGTAGACATGTTCACCCAGCACAAGCGGAAAAACCCGCAAAGCGGCACGAACCGCCATGACCTGCGCGACATCATTCGGCTGACCTTCGAGCCAGCGTTTAAAGCTTTCTTGGTCTGTAATTTCTTCGCGTTCGGTCGCAGCCACGCCATCCCCTTGCCTCTGTCAGTCAGAATGCAATGCCGGGTAGTTATGTGGCAAGGGCTGTCGCAGCCGGATATCTAAGATGGCCGGAGTTCGCGGTTCGATGGCGCATCAGGCGGACTGCTAAATCAGCCGAGGGCAATCCGCCCCATGGCACCAATTTCCCCGCTACCCCTCGAAGACCTGATCGCCCTGTTCATCGATCACCTGCTCGGCCTTGCGGAAGGCGAAGGTCGCCGCCTCGTCCTTTGAGGAAAACAGATCGGCGCGGACCAGGCGGTGGGATTTGGTCTCGCCGCCGATTTCCTTCTGGATCAGGGCCGAGAGGCGGAACTGGCCGCCTTCGGGGATCGGCGTGGCGTGGATGGTGAAGCCCTTGTAGTCGCGGCTGTCGGTCGGAGGCGCCTCGCCGGACTCGCCGGTTGCCCCGGCACTCGGGCCGCCAATTCCGAACAGCTTCTTCAGGATGGACATCATACGCCTCGTTTTCTCCGTCGACCGGTCAGCTATGGCCGGAGAGGCGAATGGCGAGGCCCGGCACGAAAAGTGCGGCGAGAGTGGTGTCTGGCAGAAGATCCGCGATGCGGCGGTAGCCGGTCGGTGTCGGCTCGCGGAAGACGCGGGTTTCGAGCGTTGCTGCGTCGATCACCCAGAGCTCACGGATACCGAAACCGGCATAGATCATGGCCGTGCGGCCGCGATCATAGGCAAGACTGGAGGCGCCGATCTCGATCGCCAAGAGGCAGGTCGCACCGTTCAAGCCTTCGAGACCGACAGATTTCTCATAGACGACGAAATCGGGCTCGAGAAACGTGTCGTCAGAGAGGCGAAAGGTGGTTTCGGGCGTGAATGCCAATGGCGCGGGGAGCTGTCTCGCCAGGTCCATGTTGAGGAAGGTCTTGAGCCGCTCGTGGCTGATCCCCTTGGCGGACATCGGCACGAGCTCTCCGCCGATCAGTTCGACGCGGTCATGCTCGTCCATGATGCCGGCGGCGACCATCGCCTCGATCTCGGCGACGGTGAACGGGCGACGCAGCATGCCTTCCGCGGCCTGGGTGGTGGGGGGTTGAGGCGACTCGGCAAGATGATCGGGAAGCGCGCTCATGCCGCGGGCCTTCGCAACAGGCCACGATCTCGCATGTCCATGTAGAGGGCGATGGCATCGAGGTCGAAACCATGCGGCCAGACCGGATTGCCAAGCTCGAGGAAGACACGCGCGAACTCTGTCTCGTCCTTCAGCGGTCGAACCATCGGCGCGTCGGAAGCGACGAGATCGGCCAGGGAAAAACGCCCCTCCTCGCCTGTCGAAAAGCGAAGTTCCAGGACGTGGCCCGGCAAGGCCCGCACCGCGAGGACATCCACCATCGGAAATGCCGTGTCACTCATGGCCATCTCCATCGGGACCGGGAATGCGCTCCAGCGCTATCCCGACACTTGCGTTTCGCCAGTTTAGCTCAAGCTGTTCGCGCCGGTCGAGAGCCCATTCGCGGATCATGCGGGTCGCGGTCTTGGGCAGAGCGCCCGCGATGATTTCCCCGTCGGATATGCGCACCAAAGCCCGCGCACGTCCATACTGGGCATGGAAGTGCGGCGGGTTGTGGTCGAAGAAGTACATGCGAATGACGATGCCGTAGAAGACCGCGACTGTCGGCATCGCCTCTGACCCGTCAGCTGTCGAGGAAGCTCCGGAGCTTCCTCGACCGGCTCGGATGCTTGAGCTTCCTGAGGGCCTTGGCCTCGATCTGGCGGATGCGTTCGCGGGTGACCGAGAACTGCTGGCCGACCTCTTCGAGCGTGTGGTCGGTGTTCATGCCGATGCCGAAGCGCATGCGCAGCACACGCTCTTCACGCGGGGTGAGCGACGCGAGGACGCGGGTGGTCGTCTCGCGCAGATTGCCCTGGATGGCCGCGTCGATCGGCAGGACCGCGTTCTTGTCCTCGATGAAGTCGCCCAGATGCGAATCTTCCTCGTCGCCGACCGGCGTTTCGAGAGAGATCGGCTCCTTGGCGATCTTCAGGACCTTGCGGACCTTTTCGAGCGGCATCGCCAGCTTCTCGGCCAGCTCCTCCGGCGTCGGCTCGCGGCCGATCTCGTGGAGCATCTGGCGCGAGGTGCGGACGATCTTGTTGATCGTCTCGATCATGTGCACAGGAATGCGAATCGTGCGGGCCTGATCGGCGATCGAGCGGGTGATCGCCTGCCGAATCCACCAGGTCGCATAGGTCGAGAACTTGTAGCCGCGGCGGTATTCGAACTTGTCCACCGCCTTCATCAGGCCGATATTGCCCTCCTGGATCAGATCCAGGAACTGCAGGCCGCGATTGGTATATTTCTTGGCAATCGAGATCACGAGACGCAGGTTCGCCTCGACCATCTCCTTCTTCGCCTGGCGCGCCTCGGCCTCGCCCTTCTTTACCATCTGGACGATGCGGCGGAACTCGGTGATTTCCAGGCCGGTCTCGGTGGCGAGATTCTGGATCTCCTGGCGGAGCGCCTTGATCCCTTCCTTCTCGTTCTGGACGAATTTCAGCCAGCCCTTGCCGGAGAGATTGGCGACGTGGCGCGTCCAGTTCGGGTCGAGCTCCGAGCCCTGATATTCGCGCAGGAACTCCTCGCGCTTCACATTGTGGGATTCGGCGAGACGCAGCAGCCGGCCTTCATTGCCGACGAGCCGCTTGTTGATGTCGTAGAGCTGGGCAACCAGCGCGTCGATACGGTTCTGGTTGAGCGACAGGCTCTTCACCGCCGTGATCAGCTCTTCCTTGAGCTTCTTGTAGGCGCGCTCCTGGCTGGGCGACAGATTGCCCTGGGCCGCAAGGCGGTTTTCAACCTGCTGGTCCTGAAGCTTGCGCAGCCGGCGATAGCCATCGGCGATCTGGTCGAAGATCGCCATGACCTGGGGCCGGATCTCGGCTTCCATCGCAGCGAGCGACAGGTTGTTCTCCAGATCGTCGTCGTCCTCGTCGTCCTCACCGACCGACTGGCCGTCGCCCTGCCCCTGCGCTTCCCCGCCATTCGCGGCAGCACCGTTCTGGGCCGCGCCATTGGCGGGCACCGAAGCACCCTCGGCAGCGGGCGGGGTCGGCGTCTTCGCCTCGGGACCGGCATAGGTCGCTTCGAGATCGACGATCTCGCGCAACATGATGTTGCCTTCGTTGAGTTCGTCGCGCCAGATGATGATCGCCTGGAAGGTCAGCGGGCTCTCGCAGAGGCCCGCGATCATCGTCTCGCGGCCGGCCTCGATGCGCTTGGCGATGGCGATCTCGCCTTCGCGCGACAGCAACTCGACCGAGCCCATCTCGCGCAGATACATGCGCACCGGATCATCGGTCCGGTCACCGGCCTCGCGCTTGGGCGTCGTGGCGACCTGGGTCGCGCCGGTCTCTGCAACTTCGGTGGACTCAGAGGATTCGGAGGACTCCTCCTGTTCGCCCTCCTCGTCGTCTTCCACGACGTTGATGCCCATGTCGTTGAGCATGGCCATCATGTCCTCGATCTGCTCCGACGTTACATCGTCGGCCGACAGCATCGAGTTCAGCTTGTCCATGGTCACGAAGCCGCGCTTCTTGGCGGCCTTGATCATCTTCTTGACGGCGTCATCCGAAAGGTCGAGCAGCGGACCATCGGGAGCAGTGTCGGTGCGCTCCTCGACCGGCGCTTCGCTTTCTTTGGCCTTTGTCGCCATTCGTCTCATTCTCCAGTTCGCATGCCGGCGGGCGGACCCTCTGGAAACATCGAGGGTTGGCGCCATGCTGCGACGCACACGGCCGCTATGCTAAGACATCTGCCGTTAACGCCGGCTTAACCATGGCACGCGCTTGCTGTTCGCGCGGTGCGGATTTCGCCAGACGGCGCCTCGTAAAAGGCGCAGTTCCGCAATCTTTCAAGCTCAGGAATCGGATTGTTTGTCGTCTCGACCGATCACATATGTTCTGTCAAGCAGTCCGGTGCAATGGCTGCGGCGAATTTGCGAGGTTTTTTAAGGCGAAAAGCCCAAAAGCTCAAATCGCCTTCATCGGCCGCCCGGACAAGAGGCCGAAACCTTCGATGAGAGCCTCGGTGCCTTCGACGCGCTCGATCTCGCTCTTGACCTCCATCATGTGCGCATAGGCTGCCTCGGTCTGCTCTCGCCCGAAGCTCTCCTCGGCAAAGCGCAATTCGCGGCGCAGCGCGAGAAAGCGGTGGTGCAGATGGAGAAGCTGTCGCAAAGCCTGACGCGCGTCCTCCGGCGCCGCCTCGGCAAGGACCGGCCAAAGGCGCAAGGTCCGTACCTTCGCCTCGTAGGTCGAAAAGACGGAAGAGACGCCGTGGCGCGTCAATTCGGCCAGAAGCGCCTCGCGGTCCTGCGGCGGATTGGCGACATGGGCATCGAGAACGGCCGACCGGAGCCGCGCCAGATCGCCCGCCGGCAGTTCCAGATCGGCAAAGACGTCGAACTCTTCCTCCAGCAGGAGCGGATGATTGACGAAGCCGATCACGATCGCGATCTCGCGCATGGAAGGCTCGGGCAGTCGGTTCGAAGCCAGAAGCGGCGAACGTGCCAGCCGATCGGAAACCGCGGCGCGGGTCTGTGCCTGGCCGCGACCATATCCTCCCCCGCCCCCCTGGGGCCTGCCACGTCCCTTCTGACCGCCATCTCGCCGGGATCGGCCTGGCCCGCCCGGAGCCGGCCGGAAAAAGCTTCGCAGCCGCGTCGTCAGATCGTCGAGATAGTGACGGCGGACTGACTCGTCCGCAATCTGGCGAAACATCGCCTTCAGCCTGTGTTCCAGGTCGGCCCGGCGCTCCGGCGTGTCGAAAGTCCCACCCTGCGTTTCGCGCATCCAGACGAGGTCGGCAAGCGGCCGCGCTGCGCGCAGAACCTCGTGGAAGGCATCGGCGCCACCGTCGCGGAGCAAATCGTCGGGATCCTTGCCCTCGGGCAGAAGGGCAAAGCGCAGCGAGCGGCCGGGCTTGAGTGCCGGCAGAGCGAGTTCGGCCGCCCGGTTGGCGGCCTTGATGCCGGCGGCGTCACC
The DNA here is from genome assembly GCF_024359545.1 of Jiella marina. GTDB lineage: Bacteria > Pseudomonadota > Alphaproteobacteria > Rhizobiales > Rhizobiaceae > Jiella. Next base: position 68,557 of record NZ_JAKQZG010000015.1, on the reverse strand, counting down.
GTCGAAACACAGGATCGGCTCCGCCGCCGTGCGCCAGAGAAGCTCGAGCTGGCGCTCGGTCATCGCCGTGCCGAGCGGCGCGACCGCATGTTCGAAGCCCGCCTGCGACAGCATGATCGCGTCCATATAGCCTTCGACGACGATCAGGGTGCCGGCCTCGCGAGCCGCGCGGCGAGCCTTGGCAAGATTGAACAGCATCTCGCCCTTGTGGAAGACCTCGGTCTCCGGCGAGTTCAGGTATTTTGCCTGGGCCTCGGCCGACATCGCGCGGCCGCCGAAGGCAACGACCTGCTCGCGCAGATCGGCGATCGGAAACATGATCCGGTCCCGGAACCGGTCATAGGAGACGGCGATGTCGTCGCCGTGCACGACGAGGCCGGCCGCTTCGACCTCCGCCTTGCCGATCCCCTTTGAGGTCAGATGCTCCTTCAGCCGGTTGCGGGAGTTCGGGGCATAGCCGAGGCCGAAGGCCGCCTGCGTGCGGGGGTCCATCCCCCGGTCGCGCAGATACGCTCGCGCCTTGGCGCCCTCGGTTTCGTGCAGGGTCTGACGGAAGAAGGCGGCCGCTTCGGTCAGCGCGTCCATCAGCGTGCCCCGCCGGGCCTCGCGTTCCTCCGCGGCCGGATCGCGCTCCGGCATGGCGACACCGGCCTCACCAGCCAGCCGTTCGACCGCTTCGGGAAAGGACATGCCTTCGAGTTCGGTCAGAAACCGGAAATGATCCCCCGAGACGCCGCAGCCGAAGCAGTGATAGCGACCCTTGCGGTCCTCGCAGTGGAAAGACGGCGTCTTTTCGCCATGGAAAGGGCAGCAGGCCCAGAAATCCCCCCGGCCCGGGTTCGATTTCTTCCGGTCGAAGGTCACGCGCCGGCCGACGACCTCGGAGATCGGAATCCGGTCGCGGATTTCATCGAGGAAGTGAGGTGGAAAGCGCATGAGCGTTCCATGCCACGAAGGCCGATCGGATGCGAGGGTGAAGTTGCCAGTCCTCCCTCGCCATGCGGTGTCGACCGCAATAGGCTGGCGAGGCTTTCCCAACAGCCGAAGGAGAGGCCAATGCTGCCGGCCCTGACCGCGATCTTCCTGTGTCAACTCGTCGGTGAGGCCATCACGGTCGGCGCCGGCCTGCCGCTGCCGGGCCCTGTGGTGGGGATGGTGCTGTTGTTCGCCGCTCTCGTGATCAGGGGCAAGGTGCCGGGTTCGCTGGCAAAAGTCGGCGACGGGCTGTTGTCGAATCTCTCCCTGCTCTTCGTGCCGGCCGGCGTCGGCATCATGCAGCATGCGGCGCGGCTCGAAGACGAGGCCTTTGCCGTCGGGGGTGCACTTCTTGCCTCGACGCTCCTGACGATCGCGGTCACGGCATTCGTCATGAGCCGGTTCACGCCCCGCCATTCCGGTGGCCAGACGCATGCCGCGAGCAGCAAGGACTGATCGGCGATGGGAGAGACGATTTCCGACATCTGGGTCTATCTTGCGGCCAGTCCTCTCCTGGCTCTGACCATGACGCTCGTCCTGTTCCAGGTGGCGCAATGGCTCTACCGCAAGGCCGGTCGGCCGGCGTTGCTCAATCCGGTCTTTCTCTCGGCGGCGGCGATCGTGGCGATCCTCATCGCCACCGACACGCCCTACCCGACCTATTTCGAAGGCGCGCAGTTCATCCACTTCCTGCTCGGCCCGGCGACAGTAGCGCTGGCGATCCCGCTCTATCGGCAGATCGAACGGGTGAAGGAGAGCGCACTTGCGATCACCGTCAGCCTTCTCGCCGGCTCCCTCACAGCCATGACGACGGCCGTCGGGATCGGCTACCTCCTGCGGCTCGACGCGATCAGCCTCGTCTCGCTCGCGCCCAAATCGGTGACGGCGCCCGTCGCGATGGGCATCGTCGAGAAGCTCGGCGGACTGCCGTCATTGACCGCCGTCTTCGTGATCATCACCGGCATCCTCGGGGGTGCGCTCGGTCCTGTCGTGCTCGATCGGCTGCGGATCTTCGATCCAACGGCGCGCGGCTTCGCGCTCGGCACGGCATCACACGGGATCGGCACAGCAAGGGCGCTGCAGGAAAGCGAGGTCGCCGGTGCCTTCTCCGGCCTCGCCATGGGCCTCAATGCGCTGGCGACGGCGATCCTGCTGCCGTTCCTGTGGTCGCTCTTCGGCTGAAGCGTATCTGACACTACCGGGTCCTCGTCATCAGACGACGCTTGCGGACAAACACAGACTTATCCCCGCCTCTCGAAAACCGGCGATCCTTTGGAAGAAACCCAAATGGGACGCCGCCATGCCGAACGATACCGACCGCCTCGCCCTTCCCTATATTCTTGCCGACCAGGCCCAGAAGCACGTCTCGCACAACGAGGCGCTGGTTCGTCTGGACGCGATCGTCCAGCTCTCCGTGCTGCAGGACGACCTCACCGCTCCGCCGGCCGAGCCGCCCGCCGACGGCGCGCGCTACATCGTCGCCTCTGGAGCGAGCGGAGCGTGGAGCGGCCAGACCGGCACGGTCGCCGTTTGGCAGGATGGCGCCTGGATGCATCTTGCGCCGCAGATCGGCTGGCGCTGCTGGAGCGAAGCCGACTCGGCGCTCCTGGTCTATGGTGACGCCGGCTGGGTGCCTGTCGGACTCAGCGCCGCGGATCTCGGCAGCGGGGCGGTTCAAACCTTCGGCGTCAACACGACGGCCGACGATTTCAACCGGCTCGCGGTCAAGACCTCGGCCGTCCTCATCAGCCATGACGACGTCTCCGGCAGCGGCAATGGCAGCGTGCTGGGCACCTTCAACAAGGAGGCCGAAAGCGACGATTCCGGATTCGCATTCCAGACGGGCTGGTCGACGCGAGCCCTGATGGGGCTTTACGGCGACGACGACTTTCGCATCAAGGTCTCGCCCGATGGCACGAATTTCGCCGATGCCCTGGTCATCGACAAGGACACTGGGTGGATCGGCATAGGCACGGACAGCCCATCAGCTTCCTTGTCGATCTCCGGTGTCGGCGGTTTCGCAGGCCTCGCGATCGAGGACGTCAATGGCGGCACCGCCAATGCGAAGTGGCTGCTGACGTCCTACCACAACCCGGCTACCTCGTCCGATGCCCTGCGGGTGGTCAATCTCGGGACGGGTTTCGGCACCGGCGGTGTGATCGCCGAATTTCGCAAGACGGCGAGCGCAAGTCCGCGCATCGGCTTTGGGGGATTCGCCGATGACACCAGCCTTCTTTCGATCGCCAACAATCTGAACCTTTCGGCCGCCGACGGCGTCAAGAGCTACAATTCGGCCGTCTCGCCGGGCGCCTATTCGACTTTTCTGGCCACGGTCACGGCGACGGCAGGACAGCGAATGTATTCCGGTCGCGGCAATGGCACGGAGACATTCTACGTCATGGGCGACGGGTCGGCGTATCTTGCCGGCAGACTCGGGGTGGGAACCGTGCCGGGCGCCGAGGCGATCCGAGCGCAGGGTGCGATCGCCCATGCCAGCGACAACGCCTACAGCTTCGGCACCGCCGCGCTCAGAGCCTCGGTCGTCTACGCCGCCACCGGAACGATCAACACCTCTGATGCCGCCGAGAAGATCCTGCGCAGCGCGCCAACTGCAGCGGAATTGCGGGCCTGGGCGCGCGTTCGGCCAGCTGTCTTCCAATGGAAGAACGCCATCGACGCCAAGGGGACCGACAATGCGCGACTGCATCTGGGCTATATCGCGCAGGATGTGGCAGACGCTTTCCGCGCCGAAGGCCTCGACCCGGAACGCTATGCGCTCTTCTGTACGGATGCGGTGGTCGAGCGGCGTGCGGTCAGCCGCACCCGAGCGGTCACGCGACCGGTCACGCGGCCAACGACCCGGCGGCGGGAAGACATCGTGATCCGCGAGGGAGTGCCGGTCCTGGTCGTCCACGAGGACATGATGGAGGAGCCCGTGGTCCGGGAGATGCCGGTTCTCGACGAGGCGGGCGAAGCGGTGCTGGATCCCGCCGGCTGTGCGGTGACGTATCCCGTGCCGGAGACGGAAACCGTCGAGATCACCGAAACTGTGGACGTCGAAGTGGCAACGGGTGAGACTCGTTACGGGTTGCGCTACGACCAGTGCCTGGTGCTCGAAGCCGCCTATCTGCGTTGGCGCATCGAGGCGTTGGAAGCCGCGGGGCACGGAGCGCCTGCATAGAGGCGCCCGCCAAGCTGGAGCGTCTACCGCTCCAGCCGCTCGATGAACCAGCGGGTGAGCCGGGTCCAGACCTCGTCCTTTTCGATCTGATCCTCGACACCGTGTTCGAGGTTCGGATTGTCGTTGACCTCGATGACGAAGACACCGTCCTCGGTCTCCTTGAGGTCGACGCCATAGAGCCCGTCGCCGATGCAGCGAGCCGACCGCAGGCCCGCGTCCAGCACATGGGGCGGAGCCTCGCCCAGCGAGAATGCCTTGAAGCCGCCTTCGAGAGGCCGTCCGCCGGTCTCGTGATTGATGATCTGCCAATGGCTTTTCGCCATCAGATACTGGACAGCAAACAGCGGTTCACCGCCGAGGACGCCGATCCGCCAGTCGAACTTCGTCGGCATGAATTTCTGGGCAATGAGAAGGTCGCTGTCCTCCAGCCAGGCACTGGCGAGTTTCTCGAGGCCGGCAAAGTCGTCGACCTTCTTCACCCCGCGCGAGAAGGACCCGTCCGGGATCTTCAGGACCATCGGGAAACCCAGCACGTCGGCCGCTTTCCTGAAGTCCTCACGCCCGGCGATCATGACGCTCGGCGGACAGGCGACCCCGTTCGCCGCCATCAGCTCGTTGAGATAGACCTTGTTCGTGCAGCGGATCATCGAGATCGGGTCGTCGATGACCGGCATCCCCTCCTGCATCGCGCGCCTTGCGAAACGATAGGTGTGGTTCGAGATCGACGTCGTCTCGCGAATGAACAGCGCGTCGAAATTGGCAAGGCGCGGCAAGTCCTTGCGGGTGATCGGCTCGACATCGACTCCGAGCCTTGCAGCCACCCGCGCCCAGTGCTTCAGCGTATCGACGGAGGACGGCGGCAATTCCTCGCGGGGATCGTAGAGCGTCGCAAAAGCATATTTCGCCGGCGTCTTGGTCTTTGCAGCCCGCCATTCACGCGCCGTGTAGCGCTCCATCGCGCTGTTGAGGCGCCGCATCTCGGCGTCGTCCAGCTTGCCGAGCGGAGCGAAGGCGATCCGCCGAATGATCAGGGGCGATGCGGCCGGCTCCAGATGGACTTCCAAGGCCGGGGCGCGAAACCAGTCGAACACCAGCTTGGCGAAGCGTTCGAGCCGCGGGTCCTCGACATAGCCGAAATAGACCCGGATCGGCGAGGCCGGTCGTTCGCCCTTCTCCGTCGCCTTGCGAAGCGCAGCGTCGAGTTCCGGCAGGGCGTTCTCGTAGAGCTTCTTCTCCGACAGGTCGATCATCGTCTCGACCGAAGGAATGATCCGATGACCCCGCGCCTCGGCTAGAAGCGAAGCGTAATAGGCACGGCTCTGATACGCGTAGGAGCGGGACAGGTTGATGATCTTCGGCCGCTGCCCGCGAAACAGAGCGGGCCGTGCGAGATAGTCGCGGCACGTCATCACCTTGTGCGGCGTCGCGCCATTGTCGAGTTCGGACGATCGCCCGACGAGGACAACCCACTGGGACATGACGACGATTCAGCTCCGACGCTTGGACAACATGACCGCCGCCCTCAGGCCCGCCTTGCCGAAGCGGGCCATTCTGTCGAAGGTCTCGTAGGGAACGGGAAGATAGGCCGCATCGGCGATCGATTCGCCGCGCTCGTCCGCCACCCATGGATCATGGACGATCAGATGGCGCCCGTCGTCGCCATGGACGAGCACCCAATGCGGCACCTTCTTGGAGAACATCTGGTAGCCGGAGACGAGGACGATCGCCGTGCCGCCAGCGGCGATCTGTCGGCGCAGATCGTCCAGCGAGAACGGCGAGACGACAACGGGAATCGCGTAGCGCGCCGCCCGGCGGCGAAAATCCTCCTGGGCGAGCGCCATGACCTTCTGCTTCTCGACGCTGCGCACGCTGTCGAGAAACAGATCGCCTGCATGGGAGACGTGAATTGCCGCGTCGAGCCCAAATTCATAGGCGGTCACGGCGAGGCCGTATGGGTCGCATCCCCCGGGCCCCGACATCATGAAGACGGTCGTCGCCTCGCGCCAAAGCCGGATCTCCATCACCGGATCCAACTCGAAGTCCGGCAGGTCACGGGCCATCGCCATCATCAGGCAGCAGGCGCCGCAGGTGAAGTCGGTCGTCTGCTCGTAATAGGGCACGCCCGTCTCGAACGGGCGCGAGCCGCGCAGAGTCTTTTCAAAGCGGAGCGCCGGCATGTGATCGGCGTAATAATCGAGATAGCGTCCGATCGGCCGGTAGCCGGCTGCACGATAAAGGCCGATCGCCCGGGTGTTGTCCTCCCGGACTTCCAGCCGCAAGAGGATGCGGTCGCAGTCGAAGGCCGCCGCCTCGGCCGCGTCGAGCAGGCTCCGCCCTATCCCCCGGCCCGCAGCCTGCGGCGCGACGGCCAGCGAATAAAGCCGGGCAAGACCGGTTCCGCGGCGAAACAACAAGGCCGCATATCCGAGCACCTCCGTCGCATCCTTCGACACGCAGGCGGGGTCTTCCACGACGAGAATCAGCGCGCTGGAAGCACCGATCAGATTGCGGAAGGAGCGACGGGAGATGCGGTCGCTCGTGAAGACCGCGTTTTCGAGGGCGACGAGCTGATCGAGATCGGCGGGAGTAGCGGTCCGAACCCTCGGCGTTGGCCCCGGTTCGGGAGTCGCGCGCGACTCGATCGAAGTGGCGAGGGCCTGGCGCATGTCACGGTTGAGTCCCTGAGCGGTGCGATGGCAACCGCGAATTCGCTCTTATGCATCGAAACCATGGCGAAAGCGATGGCCACTGCCTGACGTCAAGGTTCCGCTCGCCGTTTGCTCACAGAGCATGCGTTCTGGTGAAGAAAACGGCATCCAATCGCAAGGTTTATCCAACTTCTACCGATTATTAATAGGGCCATGCGATCGTCTTGGTTCAGAAGTGGAAACTGTGCCCAAGCCCCACGGGTGAGGCCGATCTGAAAGCAAAAATCTGCGACAGGACGCTGTGGTGCGTTCCCGTCTGCAACGATCTTCTTCAACATGCGGGTGAGCAGCATGAAATTCATCGGTAACAGCATCGGATCGGACGCGCAGAACATTCTCGAAGCTGTCGGCAAGACGCTGATCATCGTGGAATTCGACCTCGAGGGGCGCGCCCTGAAGGCGAACCAGATGTTCTTCGACTATTTCGATTATGACCCGAAGACGATTTCCTCGCTCACCCACGCCGCGATGCAGGACCGGGACTACGCCGCCAGCGCGGAATATCGTGATTTCTGGAAGAAGCTCGTGGCCGGGGAGTTCCAGTGGGGCGAACTCAAGCGCCGCAACAAGGCCGGTGACGACGTCTGGCTGCAGGCCTGGTACTACCCGATCCTGGACAGGCGCGGAAAGGTCTACAAGATCGCCAAGCTTGCCTGCGACATCACCTGGGACAAGCTGAAATTCACGGAGATCGACGCCAAGCTCGATGCGATCTCGCGCGGCCAGGCCATGCTCGAATTTTCGCCTTCGGGAGAGATTCTCGCCGCCAATGAAAACGCCCTGAAGCTGCTTGGCTATTCGAGCGACGAGCTCGTCGGCAAGCATCATTCCTGCCTCGTCGAGCCGGAATACGCGCAGAGCCGGGAATATCAGGATTTCTGGCAGAGGATGGCGCGAGGCGAGTACTTCACCGAGGAATTCAAGCGCATCGCCAAGGGCGGACGCGTGATCCACATGCAGGCCTCCTACAATCCCATTCGCGACATGAACGGCAAGGTCCTGAAGGTCGTGAAGTTCGCGAGCGACGTCTCCGACCGGGTGGAAGCCGTCAGTGCGATTGGTGCAGGCCTGACCCGGCTTGCCAATGGCGATTTGACACAACGCATCGAGAAGCAGTTCGCCCCCTCGCTCGATCAGTTGCGGGTCGACTTCAACCACTCGCTGGACAAGCTCGAGAACGTTCTCTCGCAGGTGAACACCACAGCTTCGACGATCAGCGCGGCCAGCGAGGAAATCCGGGTGGCGTCCGACGATCTGGCGCGCCGGACGGAGCAGCAGGCGGCCTCGGTGGAAGAAACCGCCGCAGCGATCGAGGAACTGTCCGGCACCGTCGCCACCTCGACCGCAAGCGCCGAGCAGGCGGGCGCCCTCGTCACGAAGACCAAAGCCGGGGCCGAGAAATCCGGCACCGTGATGCGCAGCGCTGTCACGGCAATGAGCGCGATCGAACAGTCTTCCAACCAGATCGTCAGCATCATCGGCGTCATCGACGAGATCGCCTTCCAGACGAATCTTCTCGCGCTCAATGCCGGCGTCGAGGCCGCGCGAGCCGGCGAGGCGGGCAAGGGCTTTGCCGTGGTCGCGCAGGAAGTCCGGGAACTCGCCCAACGCTCTGCCCATGCGGCCAAGGAGATCAAGTCGCTGATCACGGCGTCTTCCGAGCAGGTCAAGAACGGCGTGTCGCTGGTCAGCGAGACCGGCGAGGCCCTTCAGACGATCGTCGCCGAGGTCCAGGAGATCGACCAGAATGTTCGCGCCATCGTCGAGGGCGCGCGCAATCAGGCCATGGGCCTTGCCGAGATCAGCAAGGCGGTCGGATCGATCGACGAGGGCACGCAGCAGAACGCCACCATGGTCGAGGAGTCGACAGCCGCCTGCCACAATCTCGCTCGCGAGACGCAGGAGCTCGACGAACTGCTGCGCCAGTTCCGCCATTCGGGCACGGGCGCCGCAAGCGCTGCCAACAACGATCGGGCGAGAAAGCCGGCCAATCAGTCCAAGCCCCGTCTCGTTGCCGCCTCAAGCCAAGCAAAAGGCAGAGGCACTACACATTCTCCTGCCCGCGCCTTGATGAGCGACGTCCAGTCGGCCTTCTCAGCCAAGAGCATGGCAGAACCGTCAAACTCCGCATCCACCAGCCCGGATTGGGAAGAATTCTAATGACACCACTAGACAGCGGCACAGCTCAGGCTCAGGCGACGAACGATCCCATCGAGATCATTGCCTTCTTTCTCGGCGAACAGCAATTCTGCGTTCGCACCATTTCGATCCGCGAAATCCGCGGATGGGCGAAATCGACGCCCCTCCCCCACGCCTCGCCGGAAGTGATGGGCATGATGAACCTCCGCGGCGCCGTCATCCCGGTCATCAACACCGCGCGCAAGCTCGGTCTCGGCTGGTCGGAGCCCACCGAACGCAGCGCGATCGTCGTCGCCGAACTCGGCGGTGCGATCTTCGGCCTGATGGTGGACCGCGTCTCCGATATACTGACCTTGGACAGCTCCCTCGTCCAGCCGGTTCCCGAAATGACCTCCGGCTTCGACAAGAGCTATGTCGAGGGCATCATCGCCCATCAGGGCGACATGATCTGCTTCCTCAATCTGGAGCGCATGTTCCCGGAATCGGCCCGCAGCGACTTTGCCGCGTGATTCCGGCAGCGCCGCTCCCGACATTGAGGAACGGCGCTGCGGATTCTTCCAGGGATGTCAGCCGCGCCCGACGAAAGGCATCTGATTCGCCATAACGGTCATGGTGAAGACGTTCGCGTCCAGCGGCAGGCTTGCCATATAGGCCACCGCCCGGCCGATATGGGCGGCATCGATGGTCGGTTCCGGCGCCATCGAACCGTCGGCCTGGGGCACGCCATGGCCCATCTTACCGGTCATCTCGCTGGCGGCATTGCCGATATCGATCTGCCCGACGGCGATGTCGAAGCGACGGCCGTCGAGCGAAGATGACTTTGTCAGTCCGGTGATCGCATGTTTCGTCGCCGTGTAGGGCGCCGAATTCGGCCGCGGCGTCGTCGCCGAGATCGATCCGTTGTTGATGATGCGTCCGCCCTGCGGCGTCTGCGCCTTCATGATGCGGAAGGCCTCCTGCGTGCAGTAGAACGCCCCTGACAGGTTGACGCCGACCGAGGCGTTCCAGTCGGCCTCCGACAGTTCCTCCAGCGGGACTGACGGCGGGAAGATGCCCGCATTGTTGACCAGAAGATCGAGGCGGGAGAACTTGTCCTCCACGGCCTTGAAGAGTGCCGCAACGGATGCGCGGTCTGCCACGTCCGCCGGGACGGGATGAACGGCCGCAGGGTCGATCTCCTGCGCGGCAGCCTCCAGCACCTCCTGCCTGCGGCCGCTGATGACGACGGTGAAGCCGATCTCCACCAAGGCTTTCGTCATCGCCTTGCCGACACCGGTGCCGCCGCCGGTCACCACGGCGATTTTCTCGGCCATGTTCTTTCCCTCCCTGTTGATTGTCGAAGCGTTGTAGCGCCCGCCTTACCGATTGCGAAGCTTGGCAATGGTTCCGCGTGTGGAAATCCGCTCGGGGTCGGTCGCAAGTTCGATCAAGACCGCTCTTCCCGAGGCGCTGGCGCGCTCGAAAGCGGGGAGAAATTCCTCCGTCGTCGTCACCCGTTCCGCATGGCAACCCATGGCCGCGGCAAGCCCGCAAAAGTCGGGATTGATGAGATCCGTGCCGACCACGCGCTCGGGATATTCGCGCTCCTGATGCATGCGGATCGTGCCGTAGGTGCCGTTATTGAAGACGACGATGATTGGCTTTGCGCCGTATTGGGTGGCGGTCGCCAGTTCCATGCCGCTCATCTGGAAACCGCCATCGCCGACGCAGCCGATCACCGTCTGACCGGGATGGCGCAGGGCGGCGGCAACGGCGGCGGGAACCGCATAGCCCATCGCTCCGGCCGTCGATCCGAGCTGGCGGCCCGGGCGGCCGAAATCGAGATAGCGCTGCGGCCAGCCGGTGTGATTGCCGGCGTCGAGGGTGATGATCGCGTCGTCGGGCAGACGTTCGCGGAGTTCGGCGAAGGCCGCCCCGAGATCGAGCGGGCCGGCTTCGCCCTCCGGCACCCTGTCGGCGAGAAATTCTTCGCGCAGTGATCCGCGCCAATTCGCCCATTGCGCCGGTTCGAACCAGCGGGCGTCGGCCAGAACGGCGGCAATCCGGCGTGGCGTCGTGCAAAGGCCGAGTTCAGGCTGATAGACTCGGCCGATTTCGTCAGGTGACGGATGGACGTGAATCACCCGCGCGGCCGGGGTCGGCGCATGGATCGTGGTGTAGGCCTTCGTCGTCATGTCGCCGAGCCGCGCTCCAATGACGAGAAGCACGTCCACCTCCGCCATGCGCCGCACGAGGCTCGGCGAGACCGACGTGCCGAACGCGCCGATGAAGCATTCGCTTCGGGACGAGACGACATCCTGGCGGCGAAACGAACAGGCTGCGGGGAGGCCGTTCGCCTCGGCGAAGGCGGTGATGTCGCGCGCCGCCTCGTCGCTCCAGCCGCTGCCGCCGACGATCATCATCGGGCGCTTCGCCTCGGCCAGAATGGCGCGGATGCGAACGAGATCCCCCGGTGCAGCGGCTGCTTCGACCGCCTCGACCGCCGGCGCATCCGGCCCATCGGCGCTTTCTGTCAGCATGTCTTCCGGCAGCGAGAGAACCACCGGCCCCGGCCGGCCGGACATGGCGGTCCGATAGGCGCGGGCCAGATATTCCGGGATGCGCTCGACGCTGTCGATTTCGGCGACCCATTTAGCGAGTGGGCCGAACATGGCGCGATAGTCGACTTCCTGAAACGCCTCGCGATCGCGGACATCGCGACCGACCTGACCGACGAAGAGGATCATCGGCGTCGAATCCTGAAACGCCGTGTGGACGCCGACAGCCGCATGGCAGGCGCCGGGACCGCGCGTGACGAAGCAGAGTCCAGGCCTTCCCGTCAGCTTGCCATAGGCCTCCGCCATGTTGGCAGCACCCGCCTCGTGCCGGGCATTGATCAGCCGGATGCGGTCGCCGACGTCGTGGAGCGCATCCAGCACGGCGAGATAGCTCTCGCCAGGGACGCAGAAGGCGGTGTCCGCGCCTTGGACCAGCAACTGGTCGACCAGGATCTGCCCGCCGGTCCGCGGCCCGTTCGCACGCTCACTCATCCGTCCCCGCCCTTGGTATTCTGTGCGTGCTCTGTCTACGGCACGCCTTATCCGAAATCGAGCCGCCTGATGCTGGTGACGGCGACGCCCTTCTTTTCCATCCGCTCGACCGCAACTTCCAGCGGCTCGCTCGCCGTCATCATGTGATGGGCATTGGCGTGCAGAAGCGTCTGTCCGTCCTGCATAATGCCCACATGGCCTTTCCAGAACACCAGATCGCCGCGGCGCAGGGCCTCGATGCCGGCGAGCCGCGTGCCGAGCGCGCGCTCCTGCATGTCGGTATCGCGCGGCGCCTGCTGTCCTGCCATCCAGAGACCGAGTTGGACGAGGCCCGAACAGTCGATGCCGAGCGCGCTCTTGCCGCCCCAGAGATAGGGAACGCCGAGAAACGGTTCGGCCGCCGCGACGAAGTCCGGCATCGTTGCTTCGAGGGGCGCGAGGTGCTGGCGCACGACGAAGCCACCCGAGTCGAGTTCGGCGTATTCGGCGTTGTGATCACTCGCCTCGCCGACGATCGCCACCAGCGCTCCCATCGTGAGCGAGCCCACCGGCGGACGCTTGATGTCCGGCTGCGGAAACACCAGCGTGCGCGGCGCGATCACGCGTGCGGTCGGCGGCGGCGCGGTGTCCGGGCCGAGACACGCCACCGGCAGATAGCCCACATAGCCATCCGCTTCGGACTGCACCCAAGCCCAGCCATCGCCACTGTCATCGAACACGCGCACCCGCTCGCCCTTGAGCAGTTCAGTGTCGAGGGATTCCTCCGGCAACGGCCGCCGCCGCACGGGTGCCAGAGGCGACGTGACCCGCGCGAACTCGCCTTCGACGAAGCGCTCGGCCTCCACCCGGCCTTTCAGCCGGATATCAGCGAGGTCGTCCCGATAGGCATTGAGACGCGGATCGAGGGCGTCATCCATGGTCGGCATGTCTCCCTTCTTCCTTCATGCCCCAGCCGCCGGATAGCGGCGCTTCAGCACGGCATAAATCGCTCGGATCGCTTGCGCTTCCCCGCCGACGGGGCCGATCGTGGAGGCCTTCGGACGCCAGCCATAAATGTCGAAGTGCGCCCAGATCCGGGCCTGTTCCACGAAACCCTGGAGGAACAGCGCGGCGGTGATCGAGCCGGCGAAACCGTCGCTGGTGACGTTGTTGGTATCGGCGATCTTGGATGAAAGCCCGTCGGCATAGGGCTGCCACAGCGGCAGCTGCCAGACCGGGTCCGCCACGTCGATCGAGGCTTCGGCAAGCGCCTCGGCGAAGGCGTCGTCGGCCGTGTAGAAGGGCGGAACGTCGGGTCCGAGCGCCACCCGCGCTGCCCCGGTCAGGGTCGCCATGTCGATCAGGAGTTCCGGCTCCTCCTCGTCGGCGAGCGTCAGGGCGTCGGCGAGCACCAGACGCCCCTCGGCGTCGGTATTGCCGATCTCGACCGTCTTGCCCTTGCGGCTGGGCAGCACGTCCCCCGGCCGAAAGGCCGAGCCGGATACGGCGTTCTCGACCGCCGGCACGAGAACGCGCAGCCGGACATCCAGCTTGCTCGCCATGATAATGCGGGCCAGGCCGAGGACATTGGCCGAACCGCCCATATCCTTCTTCATCAGGAGCATCGCCGAGGAAGGCTTGAGGTCCAGGCCACCAGTGTCGAAGATGACCCCCTTGCCGACCAGCGTGACCTTGGGTGCGTCGGCGCGTCCCCAGGAAAAGTCGATCAGCCGCGGCGCGCTGGCGCTGGCACGCCCGACGGCATGGATCATGGGGAAGTTCGACGCGATCAAATCGTCACCGCGGGTGACCTTGAACTCGGCACCGAATTCGCCGGCGAGTTTGCGGGCCTCTGCTTCCAGTTCGGCAGGGCCGAGATCGTTGGCAGGTGTGTTGATCAGATCGCGGGCGAGGAAACAGCCAGCGGCGATCCGCTCGGCTTCGGCGATATCCGCGCCTTCGCCGGCGCAATAGCTGGTCTCGCCCCCGGTTTCGGCTGACTTCGCGCCCTTGTAGCGCGTGAAGCGATAGCCGCCGAGGAGAGTCGCCAGGGCCCCGAGCGTCGGGTCGCCCGCCTCGTCCACTCCATCCTGCGATGCGAGAGCCCAATCGCCTGCCGGCAGATTGTTGGCAAGGGCGCCGAACAGAAGCGGCAGACGCTTGGCTGCGACCTTGCCTTCCGGCTTCTTGCCGAGCCCGAGCAAGGCCGAAGCCGGTGCACCGACCTCGCCCGGGACAATCAGCACCGAGCTCGCATCGCCCGAAAACCGCATCGTCTTCGCCCAGTGCTGCTCGGCCTCGGACAAGTGATCGAGTGCACCGGAAAAGACGGGTCGGACCGGACGGGCCGATGCGCTGGACTCGGACGAAAGCGTGATGGGCATTGCTGCGTGTTCCTTCAACCGGATCGGGCGACGATAGGAGAATGGCGCCATGCCTGGCGCGCCACGACCGCGTAGAGCCCGATCAAAGAGGGCGTATTAACCGGTCGTTAGGGTTAACAAAATACTTTCCTCCGAGAAATCGGCCCGACGCGGCCGCGCCTTGAGACTTGAATTGGAGGAATGGACCCATGGCCGCTTGCGACGCACGTTCCATGCCGCGCCTGAAGCGGACTCTTCTTGCCGCCGCGGCGATCGGATTCATGGGGCTGCAGGGCTGTGCATCGGTCTCCAACGAGACGACCGGCTCGATCAATCGGGCGGACTCGGGTCGGTCCGTCGCCTCGATGTCGACCAATGAATTGCAAGGCGTCGTGCGGTCCTATGGCGCGGCCTATGAGCGGACCCCGAAGGACAAGGGCGTCGGCCTCTCCTACGCAGCGGTCCTGCAGATGGCGGGGCGCAACGATCAGTCGCTCGCGGTGATGCAGCAGGTGGCGATCGCCCATCCGAAGGACCGTGACGTCCTCTCGGCCTATGGCAAGGCGCTGGCGGCAGCCGGCAATCTGCCCAAGGCGCTCGAGACGATCCGCCGCGCCCAGACGCCGGATCAGCCCGACTGGCGGCTCTTCTCGGCCGAAGGTGCGATCCTCGATCAGATGGGCCATTCGGACAAGGCTCGCGTGCTTTACAGAAAAGCGCTGGACATCAAGCCGAACGAGCCGACGGTGCTGTCGAATCTCGGCATGTCATACATTTTGACCAATGATCTCGCCTCGGCGGAATCGTCTTTGCGTGCTGCTGTCACGCAGCCTGGAAGCGACAGCCGCGTCCGACAGAATCTCGCCTTGGTCGTCGGCCTGCAGGGACGCTTCGACGAAGCCAAGCAGATCGCCTCAGCGGAGCTCTCACCCGACGCCGCCGAAGCCAATGTCGCCTATCTCAAGCAAATGCTTTCACAGCAAGATACGTGGTCGGCGCTGAAGAAGAAGGACAGCCAGCGCGGCTGACGCGCATCGCACACGGCACCGCGCCGAAGCCAGCGAGCGCTCAGGCGCGGTTCCGCCAGGCGCTGGAAAGCGGGGCCGAGCCACCGCTCGGTGCGGGAACGGGCCGTGCCCGCCGCCAAGGCTCACTCCGAGAAGACGATTCCCGGCTTTCGAATTCGGCTGCAAAGGGTTCAGGGGTCCACAGGGCCGCCCGGAGCCTCTCGACTTCCGATCGCTCCGCGGAACCGGGATCCCGCATCAGAACAGGGGCCTCAGCGCGATCTTCGGCCTGCGGATGCAATTCCGCATAGATGCGGTTTGCTTCCGCCCAATGCTCGTGCTCGCGACCACTCGGTCGCCCTTCCCGCTCCCAGATCTGATAAGCCAGTGCACGGATCTCCGCCGCCTCGTCGATCCTCGGCATGCCCAAAACCTCCCTTCGAAACCACAGCCTTCTGCTTCGGGCGAAGCCGGCTGCAAAGCGGAAATGGCTTTGTGTTTAAAAGGTTGCATCGAAATGCAACAAAAATCGGAGCAGCCAGTCAGGCCGAAATATTTCTCAAGTTCAGTTATTTTCTTCGGACCGCCGGCGTGCCTCGTTTGCCGCAGCAAGACTTTCCGAAGCGTCACGCGCTATCTGGAGACTAGGCGGAAAACAACAACGCTCCCGCGATGACTAGCAGCCAGAACGCAATCGCGCCTGCCAGAACGGTATCTTCGGCTCTTCCATAATCCATCAACATAGGACCTCCCTGCCTCGCCGTTTCCGGCGAAGCGGTTTGGCCGCATCCAGCGATGGACATATGTCTTTGAAATCAAACGGCAATACTGATGGCGAAAATGTGTCGCGGCCTTGGACTGCCAATAGCGACCGGCTATTTTCGCTCAGGTGGAGCGCAGCCGGCCTTCAAAACAGCCTGGCGCTGGTCAGACGCCCGCACCTGCCGGGACCAGACGATCGAAGGTCGAGCGGACCTCGTCCAGGCGTTCGATGACGGCGTCCGCCCCAAGTTCTTCCGGCGAGAGCGCCGTATAGCCGCCTGTCACGACGACCACGGAGATCTCGGCAGCCTTCGCTGCGGCGACGTCGTTTTCGCTGTCGCCGATGAAGACGACGTCCCCGATCGAAAGGCCGAGCGTCTCGCAGGCGTGGAGCAGCAGACCGGGCTCGGGCTTCTTCGGTGGACCGGCATCGCCGCCGACCACGACATCCATGTGGTCGACCAGACCGAAGTGCCTGAGGATCGCGGCGGTCGCCTGGCCGGGCTTGTTGGTGACGACCCCCACTCGACGACCTTCAGCCTTCAGCGAACCGACGATCTCCGCGGCACCCGGAAACAGCCGGGTCAGTTCGGTGCTGCGCGGCTCGTAGAGGGCGAGAAAGCGATCGACGAGACGATCGAGTTCCGCCGGCTCGAGCGACTTGTCCAAGGCCGCATAGGCCCGCTCGATCAGTTTCGGCACGCCGGCACCAATCATCCGGGTAACGGCTTCGAGGCTGAAGGTCGGTTCGCCCTCGCCTTCAAGGGTCTGGTTGAGCGCGGCATGGATGTCGGGCGCCGAATGAACCAGCGTTCCGTCGAGATCGAACAGGACCGCCTTCGGCCAAGCGGGTGAAACCATCAGGCGGCATCCTTCCACTTGATCGAACAGCCGATGGACGGGGTCTGCTCGCTTGGCCCCTCCCCCGTTTCCGCCACCTGACGCATGGCGTTGAACAGTTCACGCTCGGTGCCCTCTGGGGCCTGCTCCTTGCGCGAGGCATCGATGCGACCACGATATTGCAGCTTCAGATCCCCGTTGAAGCCGAAGAAGTCCGGAGTGCATACAGCTTCGTATGCCCGCGCGACGCTTTGGTCTTCGTCGTAGAGATAGGGAAAGCCGAAGCCATGCACTTCCGCAAAGCGCTTCATGTTGTCGAAGGAGTCCTGCGGATAGGTCTCGACGTCGTTGGACGAGATCGCCACCGTGTTGATGCCGAGCGCTTCCAGCTCGCGGGCATCGCGCACGAGCCGGTCGATCACCGCTTTTACATAGGGGCAGTGATTGCAGATGAAGGCGACAAGCAGGCCGTTCTCGCCCTTGTGGTCGAACAGACGGTGCTTCTTGCCGTCGACGCCGATCAGTTCGGCGTCCTTCGCCGGCCAGCCGAAGTCGCAGATCGGTGGTTGTGCCGCCATCCTGGTCTCCTCCATTCATGTCCGGTGCCAGGCGACAAGATGGGGCTCTGACCGGCAATGAAAAGCGTGCACCGCGTAAGACCAGCCTGTCCAGGTATCAGGAACGCAAGGCCGGACCCGCCTTATCGACCTTGCGGCTCAGCGAGGGAGAGGAATGGATGGGCTCGCATGTGTCGCTGCAGGCGATCAGATGGGCTGCTTGCGCTCACTCGGCCATTCGCAGCGCCACCGTTTCACGGACCATTGCGGGTGATCGCCCGCCCACGCGGCCACATAGGGAGACGACAGCATCATGCACTGGGCGCTCGTCGCCCGGGCCTGATAGCTCAGGCGCTCCTCTTTGCAATTCGCCGGATTGGCAACCATGCAGACGGTCAGAACGAGATCAATCATCGAACCTGTGATCCTCCATGCATCGACGGCACCCAGCCGTCACTCCTGTCTCAGAGGTTCGCAGATGATAGAGCGAGGGATGCATGATCGCATCGCTCGAGGCGCGCGACATAAGCGCCCATCGTAGATTGTAAGGATGACTTGCGAAAAGCCGGCCTCGCTGCGAGCGAAACCGGCTTTTCCCATTACAGCGGCAGGAAAATCTCGCCGAGACCCAGCACCGCCGTATCACCGCCGAGGCGACGCATCGCCATGTCCTCGAAGGGCACCGAGCCCACCTCACCGGCGCTGAAGCTTCGCGCCATCACCTTGAGGATGAGGAGATCGGCCGGGCCATTGTCGAGGAAAGTCGGCGCGAACCGCTCCGCTCCGCCGGCCAGGATGAGTGTTCCCCGCTTCATCAGGCGTCCGGGCGTTCCCGCAGCCCTGCCGCCGACGATCAACGTTCCGGCGATCATCCGGCTACCGGCATCCGGCCCCGCATCGCCTGCGACAGAGATCGTGCCCCGGCGCATGCGGTCAGCCGCTCGGGCACCGGCCTTGCCGCCAACCTTGATGGTGCCGCCTTCCATGCCGGATCTCTCGCCAGCCAAGGGCGCTCCGAGGCGTTCGCCGGCATCGCCGCGAATGTCGATCACGCCGCCGCCCATCACCGAACCGGCATATCCGCCGACCGAGCCGGTGACCGTGATTCGTCCGCCCGTCATGGCGCGACCGAGCCGCACACCCGCGTCGCCATCGACGATGATCTCGCCCGTTTCCATCGCCTCGCCAACGCGGTCGAAGCGCTCCGACCCGCCTTCAAAGCGGATCGAGGCCGGATCGTCGCCGGACAGATCGAACATGTCGCCGACGCGGACCGTTTCGCGCGTCGTCCCGATCGCCAATGCGGCGATCTCGCTCGCCGAGAGGCCGGCCAGACGACCGGCGGTCAGGCCGGAAAGATCCAGGCGCTGCTCCGGCTCGGCTTTCTTGCGAAAGGTCAGCCCGGTCATGGCGCGAGTTCCTTCAGATGAAAATGATGCGGTCCGAGATTGCCGCCGTAATTGCCGGCGCCGATTCTCAGCGCGCCCTCTTCCGGCCCGAGATCGACCACCGCCTTCATGCCGGCCCGCATGGCGTTCGACACCGCGTCCGCGGTCAGCCCGTCGATCACGATCTCAAGCACCGAACCAATTTCGGGACCAAGCGCGGAATCCGTGACGCCCTTCAGCGTCGGACAATAGGCGTCGTTGGTGGAGGCCATCATGCCCTTGTATTTGCCGCCAACCTTGGAGCCGGAGCGCACGATGCCTCCGGGAAACGGCATGATCACGTCGCGGACATTGCGCATGGCGGCGACCGCCGCCTCCGAAGCCCTCAACGCCTGATCCACCGTGCGGGCCATCAGCAACAGATTACCGCCGCCGACCCCGTCGCCCGTCACGCCGGTCTTCGCCTCGCAGAGGAATTCGCCTTCCATCACCGGCATGCGCCAGAAATGCTTGTCCTCGAACTTTTTCGAAATCTGCCAGCCATCGGCGAAATAGCGAATGGCCGATCCGAGATCGATCGACTGTTCCGTATCGAGATCGGCATAGCAGGCCGCCGTCGGGCAGGTCAGGATGCACTGGCCGAGGCGCGTCGTCACCTGCTTCTCGAGTCCGCCGGGATCGAAGCCGAAGAACAGGACCCGGACGCCCGGCCGGCCGTCGCGGGTCTCGTCGGGCGACAGCAACCGCTCGATCCCGCCCTCGCAGCCGCAGGCGATGACCGAGGTCGCGAAACCGGTCATCGTCGTCGCCGCCTGAAGCGCCCATTTCTCGTTGACGGCGGTGATCTGGATCGCCGTGCCGCTCATCGGAAAGGCTTCGGCGAAACTGTCGTCGATCGAAATCCCGTTCACGACCATCGGTTCGCTCAACTCCGGCATGGCACCACCTTGAAGGGATCGGTCCGGCCGATGGCGTGCTCTGGCACCTCTAACCAGCGCGCGGGGATCCCGTATTTTTCGTCGAAATAGCGATCAAGCCGGCTCTTCATCGCCTTGTCGGCTTCCGGCCGCAGGGTCAGGGCCCGCCCGTAGCGCCGCTTGACCACGCTGCCGTCCTTCACGACCAGTTCGCCGTCCTTCAGCACATAGGCCGCCTTGCCGAACATCGCGGTCTTGTCCTCGCCCGGCCGGTAGATGGCGATATCGGCGACCGCGCCCTCGCCGAGATGGCCGCGATCCGTCGTGCCCAAAAGCCGGGCGGGCGCCGCCCGGGTCATGGTCGCGATCTCGTTCAACGTATATTCGCGCTCGATCTCGCCGAGCGTCGTCATCTTGGCGACCGCCTTCGGTAGCGCGTCGAGCCAACGCTGACGCACGCCGCGATCCATCAGAAGCGCAAAGATGTCGGGATAGGTCGTGAATGGCGCGCCGTTGGGATGGTCGGTGGTGAAGAACACCTGGGCCGGATTCTCGATCAGCAGGAAGAGCTCCAGCCCGATCGCCCATTGCAGCGCGTTGAAGAAGCTCTTTTCCTTGTAGTTCATCGGCACCACGCCGCCGCCATTGGCCTCGTGATCGAAGATGACGCTCTTCTTCGGGCTCGCCTGCCCGCGCCCGGCGAACTGGCGCAGCTCGTCGGAGGAGATCGTCACCGTCTGGCCGAACATCACCTGGCCGATATCGACGGTGACTTCCGGCGCGGCATTCACGAGTTCGGCCAGCTGCTGCCCGCGGGAGGAAAAGCGGCGCTTGCCTTCGGTGCCATAACCATAGAACTGGATGTGGGCGAGGTGCAGCGGATCGCCCTCGGCCGCGCGGATCGTCGCCTCGATCGAATCGGAGGAATCGCCGGGCACGCCCAGATTGTTGCAATGAACGTGCAGCGGATGCGGGATGCCGAGATCGCCCACCGCTTTCTGCAGCGTCTTGACGATCTGGCGCGAAGAGACGCCGTAGTCCGGCACGACATCGTCGAAATCGAACTTGCGGACATTTTCCTTGAAGGCCGCCGAACCACCCGCGTTGATGCATTTCACGCCAAGCGCGCGGGACGACGAAACCGTCCAGGCGACATAGTCGGCGATGGCACTCTCGCTTTCGCCCTCGCGGATCATCGTCATCAGGAGATCGTCATTGCCGAGGACGACGAGCGTCGCCTTGTCGATGATCGGCGTATCGGCGAGTTCCAGATGGGCATGAAGGGCCGCGGTCGGCGCCATGGCTGGCTCGACCACCGTCGTGAAGCCCATCTCGGCGTAACGCAGGCCGGTTTCCTCGGTCGTCCATCCGACCTTGGAGAGCGACGTCAAGCCGGGTCGCGCCTGAAACGCCTGATGATATTCCGGCAGAAGCAGGCGGGCCGTGTTCACATGGCCGCCGGCGATATGGGAGTGGATGTCGATCGCACCCGCCATCACCACGAGGCCGCTGCAGTCGATCTCTTCGTCTGCCGCGGTGCCCGATGGGGGCGGCGCGACGACCACGCCGTCCTTGACGAACAGATCGCCGACCGCGTCGCGATCATTGGCCGGATCGACGACATGGCCGTTCTTGAGCCGTGTCAGCATTATGAGTGTTTCCTCCAGGCCGCCATCGTCATGCCGCCTTCGCGACCGCGCCGAGCTCGGCCGTCAGGTCTTCGAGCAGGGTTGCGACGGTCGGCAAATCACTTGCCGCCCCTTCGCCGCCGGATGATGCGGAGACGGGGACGAAGCTTCCGAACCGCGGTTCGTAGAGAACGCCGTCATGGTCGCGGCCGGGTTTTGCAACCGCGAAGGCCACGGCAGGCGCGTCTCCGCTCGAGGGAGGCTCACACGACAAGACGATGCTTGTGGCCGAACTTGCGGGCGCATTGCCCTCACCTTCGAGCGCGTCGATCCAGATCGTCAGGTCCGTCTCGCCCCCGACAAGCTGTCTGCTGGCCGCGTAAAGGGCCGGATCATGCTGAACGACCTCGGTCCCCAAATTCACGCGCAACGGATAGCCGCTCGACCACGTGGCGTAGAGCGCGGCACCGAAGGCATCCGGCACGGCCAGAATCGGCACTGTGCTGAACCGGGTCTCGGCGTTGAGATCGGACACAAGACCGAGAAGTTGCTCGGTGCCGAGTTCACCCAGTTCCTCCGGCGCGAAAATCACGCAGCCGAAACCGGCGTGCTTCAGGAATTCGGCAATTCTCCCGAGCTCTTCCTCAGCGACCGGACCTTTGCCAAGCCGGTGACCAGCCAGTTGAGCCCGCAGCAGGCCGAGGAGATCGATGAGATCGTCGGCCTCGCAGGCGATTCGGGTTACGTCCGCCCCTTCCAAGGATGCGGCTCCGTTTGAGCCGATCGCCATGATGCCCCGTTTCGACGCGCGGGTTCTCACCCCTAGATCGGGCTCGCCCTCGACCACCCAACGCACCAGATCGCCGCCAGTCTCAAGCGCACGATCCCCGACGATCAGGATCTTGTCGGCGCGCCTGCGCATCTCGGCCGGCGCGCCAAGAAATGCACCGCTGTCGCGCAGCGCCGTAACCAGCGGGTAGACCGCGTCCGAGTCGCAGTGATCGACCACACCGCCACAGCGACGCGCCAGATCGAATGCGGTGCGAAGACCCGCCACATCCGTCCGCAGCCCGGCAATCAAGGGTTGCCTGGACTTGCCGATCAATCCCGCCGCTGCCTGGAGAGCGTCTTCCCGGGTCGCCGGTTTACCGTCGATCCACGCTATGTCCACGAGATCTCGCTTTCTGTGCCCGGCGGCAACGTACCGCCCCGGCCCACAAGGTCAAATGCCAATTTCGGCCGCATCACGATTTGTCGTATTTGATGTAGGCGAAGCGCGGATCGTCCGGTGTTCCCTGAAGCGGGCCGTCCTCCTTGCCGGGCTGCCACATGACGACCTGCTCGATCATCTTCGCCAGCGCGAAATCCGATTCGGTGATCCCCTTGGCCGCGTGGTTCATCAGCCGAACCTCGACCCAGGCGTAAGATGCCGTGATGTCGGGGTGGTGGAAGGCGGCCTCCGCCAGATGGCCGACGGCGTTGATCACCATCAGCGTACCCTTCCAGCTCGCGGTCTTGTAGGTCCGCCGGATCCAGCCGTCTTCCAATCGCCAGGTCGGCAACTCTGCCTTGAGGCGCTCTTCGACTTCCGCGTCGGAAAATGTCTTGGCAGCCATGGTGATTTCTCCCTTGCCCCACTGTGTCGAGCCACAATAATAGGGCACGGGGCATCGCAAGAGCAGGGTATTTTTTTGATCGACGACGTCGTCACCGTCTGCGCGCCCGCCCGCCTTCATCTGGGATTCCTCGATCCCGGCGGCTCTCTCGGTCGCCGTTTCGGGGGCATCGGGCTCGCGCTCGAGGAGCCGACGACGCGGGTCGCGATTCGCAGGGCTTTCGCCGATACCGTCGACGGTCCCCATGCCGAACGCGCAGCCGATTATCTCGATCGCATGCGCAAGGGCCTCGATTTGACGGGTCAGTACGATCTGCAAATCGTGTCCGCCATGCCGGCCCATTCCGGTCTCGGCTCGGGCACGCAGCTCGCGCTCGCCGTGGCCTGCGGTCTGCGCAGGCTGGAAGGTCGCAACCTCGATCCGGCACGTGATGCGGCTCTGCTCGGCCGGGGCAACCGCTCGGGCCTCGGCGCCTCCTTCGTCACCGGCGGCGGCGTCGCCGTCGATGGCGGCAAAGGCCAGTCGGACCTGCCGCCGCCGCTCGTCGCTCGCATGCCGTTTCCTGAGTCCTGGCGGGCCATCCTCGTCATGGATCCGCGCGACGAAGGATTTCACGGCCAGGCCGAGCTCGACGCCTTTGCCGACCTGCCGCTCTTCGCCGAAGCGGATGCCGCCCGGATCTGCCAACTCGTTCTGCTGCTGGCGCTTCCGGGACTGGCCGAAAGCGATCTGCCAGCCTTCGGCGCCGCGATTTCGGAGATCCAGGAGATCGTCGGTCAGCATTTCGCGCCGGCGCAGGGCGGGGTCTTCACCAGTGCGAAGGTCGGCCGCGTCTGCGGCTGGCTGGCAGACCATGGCGCCCACGGGATCGGCCAGAGTTCCTGGGGCCCGACCGGCTTCGCCTTCGCCGAGTCCCCCGAGTTCGCCGAACGGCTGGTGGCGGAACTCCGCGACCTCGACATTGCTGCAGGTCTGGAGATCCGCATCGTCGCCGGCCGAAACCACGGGATCGAGATCGCCCGGAGCCCGGCCCTGGCGAGACGATCCGGCTCCGGCTGACCTGTACTTTTCGCCGTTGCGCCCGAGACTTCAGCGCAGCGCAACCCATACGAACGACCGCTTTACGGAGGATCCGACAATGGCCGCCAAGAACATTCTCCACATGCTGACACCCCACAAGCATGTCAGCCCTTTCGACGTGAACCAGGCTCTCGATGCCGGTTACGACTCCGTCACGCCTTACGAGGAGGTCACGCTGGAGGAGGTGGCCGATCTCGTTCAGGACGTGATCTTCTCGCGACCACCGGACCATGGCACGGCGTCCGCCCTCTTCTTCGGCGGTGACGACGCCGTCCTGGCGCTCGACATGATCGAGGCGGCCAAGAACGCTCTGGTCCCGCCATTCGGCTGCAACATCATGGCCGACCCGGCCGGCTCATTCACCACTGCCGCCGCGATGGTCGCCTGCGTCGAGCGGACGCTGAAGCAGGAAAAGGGCAAGTCGCTCTCCGACGTCACCATCGCCGTCTTCGGTGCGACCGGCGTCGTCGGCTATTGCTCGGCCGTGATCGCGGCGCTCGAAGGCGCAAAGGTGAAGATCGTCGGCTATAGCGGCGTCGAACGCGTTCAGAAGCGGGCTGACGAGATGACGGAGCGTTTCGGCGTCGAGGTCGAGGCGGTCGACGGCTCCAGCGACGAGAAGAACACCGCCATCGTCAAGGACGTCGAGGTGATCTTCTCGGCGGCGAAGGCCGGCGTGCAGGTGCTTTCGGCCGATCAGCTCAAGGCCGCCTCCAAGCTTCTCGTTGCGGCCGACGTCAACGCGGTTCCGCCGGTCGGCCTCGAAGGCATCGACGTGATGGCCGATGGCGAGCCGATCGAAGGTACCGACGCGCTCGGCATCGGCGCCCTTGCCGTCGGACCGATGAAGTCGCAGACCGAACAGGGCCTGTTGAAGCGCATGATCGAGGCGAGCGAGCCGCAAACCCTCGATTTCCGCGACGCGTTCCAGCTGGCCCGCAGCCTCGTTTCATGAGCGACGGGCAACGCCCCACGATTCTGACTGCCGCCTTCTCGGCGCGCCAGATCGCGACAAGCGCCAGGCTTGCCGGGATCGACGCGCTGGCGGTGGATTTCTTCTCCGATCTCGATCTCGCCGAGCATGCGAAACGCTGCGAAGTCCTGCATGGCGAATATCCCGACGGCTTTTCCGGGGACGAGCTTCTCACTGCATTGGAACGCCTGTCGGAAGGCGAGACGCCGATAGGCTTCGTCTATGGCGCCGGCTTTGAGGATCGGCCCGAACTTCTGGAAGAGATCGGGCGACGATGGCCGATCCTCGGCACCAGCGCGCAGGCGTCGCGGCAGTTGAAGGATCCGAAGGCCTTCGCCGCGATCTGCGCGGTGGCGGGCGTCGCCCATCCGGAGATCCGCTCCGCAACGCCGGAAGACCCGGCCAATTGGCTGTCGAAAAAGATCGGCGGGTCGGGCGGCAGCCATGTTCGTTTCGGCGACGCTCCGGCAGCGCCCGACCGCTATTATCAGCGTTTCGTGGCGGGCGAGCGCATCTCGTTGGCCTTCGTCGCGAATGGCGCGGATCATGCGCCACTCGGCTATACCCGGCAGTGGACCGATCCGTGCGATGACGAACCCTTCCGCTATGCCGGCGCCGTCGGCCCGCTGCCCACACCGCCGGCATGGGACGAGGAGATGCGCAGGGCCGTTGCTGCGATCCTCTCGCACCTGCCGCTCGTCGGCCTGTGCAGCGCGGACTTCGTCTCGACCGAGGCCGGGCCCGTGCTTCTGGAAATCAATGCCCGGGCTGGGGCAACGCTCGACATCTTCGAGGACGAGCGCGCCCCGCTCGTCCGCATGCATCTCGACGCTTGCGAGGGCCGTCTGCCAAGCGGGTCGCCCCCGAAGCGAGAAACGATCCGCGCGGCCGGGCTGGCCTGGACCGCGCGCGACATCACGGTCCCCGCCGGGTTCGACTGGCCGGACTGGACGCGCGATCGCTCCAGGCCTCCGGCCAGCTTCAGAACCGGCGATCCGCTCTGCACGATCGTCGCCGAGGCGGGCGACGTCGAGGCGGCGGTCGGGCTGTTCACGGAACGGGCACATCAAATCAACGAGGTCTTTGGGAGAATCGCCGCATGAGCCAGACGGCAAGACTATCGGTGAATCAGGAAGTGGAGCGGCTGGTCGGCGAGTTGTGCGACCGCGCCGGTGAATTGAAGGTGGCTGTTTCCAAAGGCGCAGCCGGCGAAAGGCTGATCGACGCAGGCGCCGAGGCGCCCGGCAGTCTGGAGGCCGGTCGGCTGATCACCGAGATCTGCCTCGGCGGCCTCGGGACCGTCTCGATCGGCCCGTCCGAGCGCCTGCCCCGCTGGCCGTTCTCGCTGGCGGTACGTTCCTCGAACCCGGTGATCGCCTGCATGGGCAGCCAGTATGCCGGCTGGCAGCTGACCGCCGCGGAGGGCGAGCCGGACTATTTCTCGATGGGCTCCGGCCCCGCCCGCGCCCTCGCCGGCAAGGAAGCGCTGTTCCAGGACATCGCCTATGCCGACCAGAGCGAGACGGCGACCCTGGTCCTGGAAGCGGCCAGTCCCCCGCCGGAAGCCCTCGTCCGTCGAATCGCCGCCGATTGCGACGTGGCGCCGGAACGGCTGACGATCATCTTCACGCCGACCCAGTCGCTGGCCGGCAGCGTCCAGATCGTCGGACGCGTGGTCGAGGTGGCGCTGCACAAGGCCCATGAACTCCACTTCGATATGGCAAACATCGTCGAAGGCATGGGGACCGCGCCGCTCTGCCCGCCGCACCCGGATTTCCTGACCGCCATGGGCCGCACCAACGACGCGGTTATCTATGGCGGCCGGGTGCTGCTGCACGTCAAAGGGCCTGCGGACAAGGCCCGCGAACTTGCGGAGAAGCTACCGAGCAGCCAGTCGAAGGATTACGGCACGCCGTTCAAGGAGATCTTCAGCCGCTACGACGGCGATTTCTACAAGATCGACCCGATGCTGTTCTCTCCCGCCGAGGTGCATGTCGTCTCCCTCGACAGCGGCGAGACCTTCTCCGCCGGCGGAGTCGACCCGGAACTCGTCGATGCCTCATTCAACTAGGAGGCCGGCAACTGAAGCCCTGGCGCCCGGGGCCCCGCGCATCCTCCTCGTCACGGCGAGCCTCGATCGGCATGCCCGTGAGCTTCGCGCGGCCTTTGAGGCCCGCGGAGCATGGGTGGAGACGACAGGGCTCGCCGATGTCGGCTTCGACACCGAAGCGCGGCACGGGGTCCGGTTTCCGGGCCTTGGGGAGACGCTGCCCGACGCGGTCTGCGTGCGCACGATGGATGGGGGCAGTTTCGAGGCGGTGACGCGACGGCTTTCGCTTCTCCATGCGCTGGGGCGGCTTGGCGTGCATGTGACGAACGACGCCCGCGCGATCGAGAACTGCGTCGACAAGGCAATGACGAGCTTCCTGCTCGCCCGGGCCGGCCTCCCCTCACCCCGGAGCTGGACGGTGGAATCGCGCAAGCAGGCCGAGGCGATCGTGCAGGCGGAGAACCATGCTCTCGTCCTGAAGCCGCTCTTCGGAGCCCAGGGCAAGGGCCTGAAGCTGATCGGCAGCGTCGATGATCTGCCTCCCCACGACGAGATAGCCGGCGGTGTCTATTATCTCCAGCGCTTCGTCGGGCATTCGCTCGCCGGCCGCTGGTCGGACTATCGGCTGCTCGTTTCCGGCGGGCGGGTCGTGGCAGCCATGCGCCGCGAAGCGGCCTGCTGGATCACCAATATCAAGCAGGGCGCCGCCGCTCATGCGGTCAAGCCCGACGCGGAACTCGAAAATCTCGCCGTGGCAGCCTGCGACGCTGTCGGCGGCGATTTCTGTGGTGTCGACCTTCTCAGGGATGCCGACGGGCGGGCTCATGTGATCGAGGTGAATTCCATGCCGGCCTGGACCGGCCTGAAGAAGGCAAGCGGCCTCGACATTGCGGCAATTCGGGCGGGACACGTGCTCGATGCCGTCGCGAAGCGCCGTGCCGCCAACCAAGTGCCGAGCGAAACTGCCCTGACATGACCGTCGGAAGCGAGCGAGCCGGCATGATCGAGCGCGCCTTCCTCGCCGCGTGCCGAGCCGAGATCGAGACGCTGAAGCCCGGAAACGTCCACCGCTTCGCGGCCGGTCACCGGATGACGATCGACACGTTCTTGCAGGCTGCAGAGGCCGCAGCGCCGGCCATGGCGGAGCGGGGCGCACCGGTCGGACGCCGCATTTTGCGGGCGACAGAGGCAAGTTTTGCGGCCGTCGGGGTCAACGCCAATCTCGGGATCCTGCTCCTGTGCGCGCCGCTGGCGAAGGCAGCGGAAGCAATCGCGCCGTCGAGAGCGGGCGGCGAGGTCTCAGCGGACCTGCAAGTCAGCCTGAAACGCGTCCTCGCCGAACTTCAAGCGGACGATGCCCGGCAGGCCTTTGCCGCCATCGCGCTGGCGAGCCCCGGCGGGCTGGGGGAAAGAGCCGATCACGACGTCAAGCAACCGCCCCGGATCGGCCTCGTCGAGGCGATGGCCCTCGCAGCCGACGCCGACCTCGTCGCGCGCCAGTATCGCGACGGATTTCGGGAGATCTTCGAAATCGGTCTGCCGGCTTATGATTCGAGCCCGTTTCCTCCAGATGGCGACCTCGGTGATGGACCGACGCTCGCCGTCTTTCTCGCTTTCGCACGGCAATTTCCCGACAGCCATATCCTGCGCAAATTCGGTACGAGCCGGGCGGAAGAAACCCGCAGGCGCTTTGCCGAATTTTCCAACACACTGAAAACAAACACTGAATCGCCAGACCGCCTCAGACACGCCATGACATTCGACGCCGCCTTGAAGCAGGAGGGGCTCAACCCAGGAACCTCAGCCGATCTCACCGTTGCAACCGTCTTCGCCAAGAACCTTGCGGAAGGGCTCGCGGGGTGATTGACTGTTCGCCGCAGGGTGCCATGTGGCCCCACAGCTATCTGGCAAACCGGTCCCCGAGCGGACGCCGCGAACAAGGATAGTCTGATGACCTGGAGGGAGGACGTCCAATGCAGCACTCAGTCTGCGTGCGGCTGAATTCCCTTCATCGGATCGGAACTTTTCGAAATGGCCGGCCTTCCGCCGGTCGCGTTAGCAAACGTTAGTTTGGAGGAATTGCTCATGGCGACAATCAACAAAGTGATGGTCGGCGAATCGCTCGTCGGCGAGGGGAACGAAGTCGCGCACATCGACCTGATCATCGGACCGCGCGGTTCGGCGGCCGAGGCAGCGTTCTGTAACTCGCTGACCAACAACAAGGACGGCTTCACGACGCTTCTCGCGGTCGTCGCGCCGAACCTTCCGGCCAAGCCGAACACGGTGATGTTCAACAAGGTCACCATCAAGGGCGCCAAGCAGGCCGTCCAGATGTTCGGCCCGGCCCAGACCGCCGTTGCGCGCGCCGTCGCCGACTCGGTGGAAAAGGGTATCATCCCGGCCGCCGAAGCCGACGACCTCTTCATCTGCGTGGGTGTCTTCATCCACTGGGAAGCCGAGGACGACGCGAAGATCCGCGACTACAACTACCAGGCCACGATGGAGTCCATCGAGCGCGCCATCAAGGGCACGCCGACGGCCGCCGAAGTCGTCTCGAAGAAGGGCTCGGCTGCGCACCCCTTCGCCGGCGCTTAGACAAGAGACCATCCCGGGGAAGAGGACAAGCCGGCGATGCCTGCCGGCCTTCTCCGGCGATTGGCCGCCAAATTCGGTTTCCAATAGGAAGCCGCCGCTCCCTCGGGACGCGAACATCATGGAAAGGGGCCCTCGGCCCCTTTCGTCTCTTTCGACCGCCCCTGCCCTTTTCTAGCCGAGGCTGCGAGGCCGCCCCAAGTCGGGTGACGCCGCTCTTGCCTGCGAAGGCTGCCCTCCGCCAGCGATGGGGCCCGCCGAAAGATGCCCAGAACTCTCCATTCCATAGCTTTCGTTGCGAGCGAGACGCCGGCCGCCCAGGAGGCGGCGCTCCATCTTTCGGCACTCTACGGAAACGAGGCTCCGGACCAGGCCGACGTGATCGTGGCGCTTGGTGGCGACGGCTTCATGCTGCAGACGCTGCATCGCTTCATAGACACGGCCCAGCCGATCTACGGCATGAACAAGGGCACGATCGGCTTTCTGATGAACCACTATCGCGAGGAAGGGCTGCGCGAGCGCATCCAGGCCGCTGTGGAGAACGTCATCCATCCGCTCGAGATGATCGCGGTGGACGCCAGCGGGACGGAGCATCGGGCGCTCGCCATCAACGAGGTGGCAATCTTCCGCCAGTCCTATCAGGCCGCCCGGCTGCAGATCTCGATCGACGGAACGGTGCGCCTCGACGAACTGGTCTGCGATGGTGTCATGGTGGCCACTCCCACGGGATCGACCGCCTACAATCTCTCGGCCCAGGGGCCCATCCTGCCGATCGACGCGCCGCTTCTGGCGCTGACGCCGGTCAGTCCGTTCCGTCCGCGCCGCTGGCGCGGGGCGCTGCTGCGCAATCATCAGGAAGTCGAGATCGTCGCCCTCGAAGCCGAAAAGCGGCCTGTCAACGCGGTCGCCGACGCGACCGAGGTGAAATCGGTGACCCGGCTCAAGATCCGCGAGTCGGGAACGGACACCTGCTACATCCTCTTCGATCAGGAGCACTCCTGGGACGAGCGGATCCTGGCCGAGCAATTCCGCTATTGAAGCGCCACCTCCTCGGCAATATGGCCTCACCCGGTCATTGCCGCGTGACCGGCAACGAAGTCAGGCCGGGGCATGCGCTCGTCATCGCCGCGTGAAGAAGCTTCACTCTCTCGACGTCTCAGGCGGCGATGCGGCGGGCATCCTCACGAACCGCATCACGCTCGGTTTCGGCCGCAAGGCGCCGCAACTGTGCCAGCACCTCGGACGAAACTGTCCCCACCGGATAGGCCGAGCCCAGACGCTCGAGCATCACCGCGGGAACGGCGGCCGGGCGCACGTGGCTCTTGCCCCGGGCGATCGCCCTCCAGACTTCGAGCGCCTCGCTGAAGAGCGGGAGGATGTTCGCAGGAATCCCGCAGCTCGAAGCCAGAGCCCTCAGAGATGAGGTTCTGCCGTCTGCCACGATCGAAACCACCCGCTTTCCCGAAAGATCGGATAGCTCCGACAACAGGGCGGTGAAGAGATCGATATTGCCGGAAACGAGCGTGCGGATGATCAGCGAGAGCGTGATCGTCCCGCTGGCCCGCAAATGTCCTGCAAAGCGCGCCGTCTGCTGCTCGCTCGATTCCTCGCAGAAGAGGCTCGTAGCGCGCTCGCAGGCGAGTGTCGCCAGCGACCGAGCCTGGTCGGCGCCGAGCAGATTGGTCAGGAAATCCGACTGCGCCAGGACATCCGCCGCTTCGATCATCAGGCCGTGCCGGGTCTCGGCCGGCAGATCGCTGCGGCCAAGCAGGGCTTCGCGGATGTCGCCTCGCGCCGAAAAGCGCTGCGCCAGCCGACTGAAGGAGAGGCTGGCGATCGCCGCACCATCGTTGCGGCAAAGGGCAAGAGCTGCCTCCGCCTCGCCGATCTCGGCGATGACGGCGGAGACCGGAAGCGGCACAAGCGGCCGCTCCGCGATCGCGATCCGGGCCGCAGGGGAACCCGCCGCAGCGAGATCGACCAGATCACGATCGGACAGAAGCTGGGATCGGCCGGCGATGATGCGGGCGACGGAATCGACGTCGGACGCCAGCGATAGAAGAAGCGAACGCGGGACGTCGAAACCATCGGAAAGAACCGTGGCCATGGCGAGACGCACCGAGGGAGCGGGATCGTCGAGGAGCCACGTCAGTGTCGCGACGATCGCCTCGCGGTCCTGGCCGCTCGCCTGACCTTCCACGAGGGTTTCCGCCAGCATCGTCGCCGCTTCCGCCCGCTCCCTGGTGGTCGCGGTGGCGGCCCAGTTGGCAAATCGCTGTACGATCATCAACCGCAGCACCTTCCCCTTCAAACGATCCTTGGGGCGATGATCACGGCAAAAGGTTTAGCTTTCGTTCACCATATCCGTTGACGAACGAAAAAGTTTCATAGCGGGATCATTAACGAGGCAGGCGCGGCTTCGTCCCGAGCCCCGGTGCCCTGCGACCTAACCATACGAAAACTCTCCGCTTTCCGTGCCGTCTGCAACCGCGGCTCTTCTGGGTTCTCCTCAAGACGGAAGACGGCATGTCCGATCGTCGCAGAAACAGTGACTTAATCTCTCTAGGATAATCAGACGCCAGGAGAGCTGGACCATGCAAGAAATCCTCACCTGCCTGCGCGAGGGACACGACGCGGAGCTTCTGGCTCTCGCCGGTTTTGTCTGTATCGTCGGCGTCTATGGTTCGTTCTCGGTGTCGCACCACGCCTGGCGGGCGGAAGGCAGGCTCAGAACGCGGCTCGTCCTGATGAGCCTGGTGGCAGCCGGCTCGACCGCCTGGGCGACCCACATGATCGCCATGTTGGCCTACAAGCCGGGGATGCCCGCGGGGTTCGAACCCGTCCTCACCGCTATATCGCTTCTGATCGGGACGCTGGGCATCGGACTCGGCATGGCGATTTCGGCCGGTCGCCGTTCCCGTCTGCGCCGCCTGGGTGGCGGTCTCGTTCTCGGGATCGGAACCATACTCCTGCATTATCTGGGGCAGTATGCATTCTTGGTCCGAGGACGGATCGAATGGGATCCGACCCTGGTGACGGTTTCCATCGTCGCATCCCTCCCGATCTTCGCCCTGTCGATGATGATGGCCGGGGAGCGCAATCGCTCGTTTCGCCCATTCGGGGCACCTTTGCTGGTTCTCGCGATCGCCATCCTGCATGTCTCCGGCATGGCGGCGTTGCGGCTCACCTATGATCCGTACGTCCTCTTCCCTCCGCTCACCATCGAGCCCCAGCTCCTGGCGCCGATCGTCGCAGCCGTCTGCCTGGGGCTCTTTGCGGTCTCGCTGTTCGGGTTGCGCCTCACGCTGAAAGCGCGGGCCAAGCTTGTCGAGGACCAGCAGCGGCTCGGTGAACTGGCCAATCTGGCGTTCGAGGGTTTGGCCGTCTGCGGAAAGGGTGTGGTGCTGTCCGCAAACGAGGAATTGTCGCGACTGACAGGCAAGCCGAGAGACATGCTGGTCGGGCAGACCATCTCGTCACTCCTGTCGGGCCTCTCGCTGGCGGATATCACCGAAGGCGAGGAAATGGACGCGGAGCTGAGCGGAGACGCGCCCGATCTCGTTCCGGTCCGGGTGCTGCGTCGTGAATTCAAGCTCGGCGGGACCAGCCAGACCGTCATCGCATTCCGCGATCAGCGCGAACGCCTGCGAACCGAAGAGAAGATCAGGACGCTTGCCTACAGCGACACGCTGACGGGGCTGGCAAACCGGGAACGCTTCAATCTCGCTCTCGACAAGGCCGTGGTCCTTTTCGAGAGCTCGCAGACACCCTTCACAGCCCTCCTGATCGACCTCGACGGCTTCAAGCTCGTGAACGACACCCAGGGCCATTCGGGCGGGGACGAGGTGCTCAAGATCGTGGCGGATCGTCTCCGCGCCGCTCTGGCGGAGGAGCCGGACCACGATCTGGCGCGCCTTAGCGGCGACGAATTCGCGGTGCTGATCGGCGGGACGAACGACCCCGTTCATGCCTCGGCGATCGGCGAGCGCATCATCCGCAGCATCAAGGAACCGCTCGCACTGCGCGGACAGACCGTTCATATCTCCGCGAGCGTGGGCATCGCGGCCGTCGACGAAAGATATGCCTCTGCCGAACAGGTGTTTCGCAATGCCGATCTCGCACTCTACGACGCGAAGATGAAGGGCCGTAGCCGCGTAAGCGTATTCAGCCAGGTGCTCCGCAATGCGGCGAACGACAAGGCCAATACCGCGATCGAGCTGCAGGAAGCCTTTGAGGACGGCGATCTGGAACTCTACTACCAGCCCCAGATCAGGCTTTCCGACGGTGCGCTCGTCGGCGCGGAAGCCCTGATCCGCTGGAACTACCCGTATCGTGGCGTCCTCAGTCCTGGCCTCTTCCTTCCCGTCCTGGAGGCCGGGCCCCTGGCAGAGCCCGTGGGCACCTGGATTCTGGCCACGGCTTGCCAGCAAGCGGCGCGCTGGCGGGCGGCGGGGGCCGAGGACTTCCAGATCGGCGTCAATCTGTTCGCGGCCCAACTGCGTTCGCGGGAATTCGCCAGCCTGGTCCAAGCGACTCTGGACAGCTGCTCTCTGCCGCCAGAGGCTCTGGAACTGGAAGTCACCGAGAACATCATCCTGCGCAATGAAGCCGCGACCATCGCCAGGCTCGCAGAACTCCGCGACCTCGGCATCGGCATCGCCTTCGACGATTTCGGCACCGGCTACGCGTCGTTGACGATGCTGAAGGAGATCCCGATCACGCGCTTGAAGATCGATCGCTCCTTCGTCCGAAACATCGAGAACGATCGAAAGGACCAGGCGATCGTTGATGCCATTTCACGAATGGCGGCCGGCTGCGGCCTGGACGTGATCGCCGAAGGCATCGAAACGCCCGAACAGGCCGACTTCATGAAAAGCCATGCCAGCGAAGCCCAGGGCTTCCTCTATGGCCGGCCGATGACCGCGAGCGCCTTCGAGGCAAAGTACGGTCTGGCCGCCAGCGCCGCCGTCGCCTGACCTCCGGCCGAACCACCAGACTCGGACCGCGTCGGCCGGAAACCTCAGATGTCGGAAGCGTCGGGTTCGCGCGGCCGGCGCATCTGAAACACCTGGTCCGTCACCGCATAGTCCAGATAGCCGAGGCGGGACAGCGGCGCGGCGAGCCCCATGTCGATCTGGCCGTCGATGAGAATTCGCTCGTCGATATGGATGGCGACGACCTGACCGATCACGACCGTGTTCTTCGAGAAGGCGCCGTCAAGCGCCTTGGGCTGGAAATGATCCGTCACCTGGCATTCCAGTACCGCCGGGCTCTCGGCAACCCGCGGGACGTCGACGACTCGGCAGGGAGCTTCGGTGAGACCGGAAAAGGTGAATTCGCTGACGCCGCGCGGCGCCGGGGCGGAACTACGGTTGACGTGCTTCGCGAGATCCCGCGTCGCCAGATTGGCGGCGAACTCACCCTTCTCGATGGCAAAGCTCGCCGTGTCCTTCATGCCAGCCGAGGAGAACATGACGAGCTTCGGATTGTCGCTGATCGCGTTGAAGAAGCTGTAGGGCGCGAGGTTGACCTCGCCGGCCTTGCTGCGGGTGGAGATCCAGCCGATCGGACGCGGCGCCACGATCGCCTTGAAGGGATCGTGCGGCAGACCGTGCTGGTTCGTATCGGTCGTGTAGAAGAGCATCAGGCAGTCTCCGGCGCCCGGGCTTCGGAGACGATCGTCGAAAGCTCCGGCCGCGGTCGCTCGGACGGGCCGGTCTGCGGCGTTCCGATGTGGATGAAGCCGACGACCTTTTCGTCCGCCGCGATGCCGAGAATGGCCTTGGCCTCCTCGTCATAGGCGACCCATTCGGTCACCCAGTTCGCGGCAAAACCCTCGGCATGAGCGGCATGGACGAGATTCATCGCCGCCGCGGCGCCCGAGAGCTGCTGCTCCCAGATCGGGATCTTCACATGCTCCTTCGCCGTCGAGATCACCCCGACGACGAGCGGCGCCCGGGTGAACCGCTCGCATTCCACCTGGTGGCGATTGTCTGTCATCCGGTCGCCTTCGCGCTTCGCCACGAGGCTCGCCAGGGCCTCGCCGATCTTCGCTGCGGGCTCGCCGCGGTACAGAATGAACCGCCAGGGAGCGAGCTTGCCGTGGTCGGGGACACGCGCGGCGATTGTCAGCATGCGTTCGAGTTGATCCCCCTCCGGTGCCGGGCCGCCGAGCATGGGAATGGGGATGGAACGCCGGGTGGAAAGATGAGTCGATGCGTCTGTCAATTCGAAGTCTCCAGATTCCGACAGAGTGCTAGTTCGTTCGCGAGCCCGTGGCAATCGCCGTGGCGATTTCGACACGCTCTTTCAGGACTCCTGCGATTGTGCGGAGAATGCCTTGAATTCGACCCGCATTTGGGCTCATGACTCCGGGCATGGGAGCAGCCGCCACATGAGGGAAAGCAGGTTCCGGGGCTTGTACAGAGCGTCGCTCGCGATCGCGCGGCGCGCCGACGCGCGTCTTGTGGTTCGTCTGTGCATCGCCAGTACTATCGCCCTCGCCGGGCTGAACCCGCATTCTGCAACGGCCCAAGACCGCAATGGCGGGGGGTTCTTTCAGGGCGGTGGTCTTGGCGGTCTTCTCGACGGTGACGGACCGGGAAAGCCGGGCCCTTATTCATCGCCGTCCGCATCCGACATCATTCCCCAGGCGGCCGATGTTGGTGCGCCGCCAATCCGCTCCTTGCGGTCTTTCGAGCCGATCGCTCTGCCGAACCGCCCGGATGGCGCGCCGGTCGCTCCGAAGATCGATCTGCCGGGCCTGCCGGCCTACGCGCCGCAATCCGTTCCCAATCAGAACCTGTTTCGCAGCAACGCGACACTCTCGCTTTCGGCCCGTCTTTCCGAAGAGGGAGAGCCCATTCCCAACGGGCTGATCTGGCGGCTCTTCGCCGCCGTTCCGTCGCTGGATGGCCGCCCCTCCCTGGTGGCGTCCTCGGAAAGAGCAGCGCCTGATTTCGAGGTTCCCGCCGGCTCCTATATCCTTCACGTGGGTTTCGGACGCGCCGGAACCGTGAAGCGGATCGACTTTCCCGGCGTGAAGACCCGCGAGACCATCACGCTCGACGCCGGCGGACTCAAGCTCAACGCCGTCGTCGGTGACGACGAGAAACCGGCTGCCTCGCGTCTCACCTTCGACATCTACACCGACGCCAAGGCGGAGGCGGATCGTCAACTCGTCGCCAGCGACGTGCCGCCCGAGAAGGTGGTTCGGCTCAATTCCGGCACCTATCACGTCGTCTCGAATTACGGCTCGGTCAATGCGCTGGTTCGCGCCGAGATTCGTGTCGAGGCGGGCAAGCTGACCGAAGCGACCCTCACCCACAGGGCGGCCCTTCTGACCATGAAGCTGGTGCGCGAACATGGCGGTGAGGCGATCGCAGACACGGCCTGGACGATCACCACGGCCTCCGGCGATCTGGTGCGCGAGAGCGTCGGCGCGTTCCCCTCGATGGTGCTTGCCGAGGGTGACTATGTCATCGTCGCCAAGAACAACGACCGGGTTTATCAGCGCGGCTTCAAGGTCGAGGCCGGCGAGGACACCGACGTCGAGGTCCTGACCTCGGACCTGATCTCGACACCGGATCAGTTCGGGGGTTCGGGCGACTGAGGCAGGCTGGATTCCACGGCTGCGCGGCGGAGGAACGGCTCCTCAAAGCACCCGATCCCCATGCATTCTTGCTCGCAAGCGGTTCAACAAGACGATTCGATGAGGGTGCAACTCCCTCCAAATCGAAGGAAGCGGAGAAGGCGCGATCGGGGCGCCCTCTCCGCTTTCTTGTTTGATGAATGGTCTCAGGCTGCCCTGAGACCCGCTCCGTCACGCTTCAGGTCCGGCGGCACGGACTCCGCTGCGAGGATCTCGATCGCCTCGTCGAGACCGCGGGCAGTCTGGTCGCGCGAGCCGAGCCGGCGGATGTTGACCGTCCGCTCTTCGGCTTCCCGCTTGCCGCAGACGAGCATGACCGGGACCTTGGCCAGCGAATGCTCGCGGACCTTGTAGTTGATCTTTTCGTTCCGCAGATCGACGCTCGCCCTCAGCCCCGCCGCCTTCAACGCCGCAGCGACTTCCATCGCGTAATCGTCCGCCTCGGAGGTGATGGTCGCGACGACCACCTGCTCCGGCGCGAACCAGAGCGGCATGTGACCGGCATAGTTCTCGATGAGAATCCCGAGGAAGCGCTCCATCGACCCGCAGATCGCCCGGTGGATCATCACCGGCTGCCGCTTTTCGGAGTTCTGATCGATATAGAACGCGCCGAAGCGTTCCGGCAGGTTGAAGTCGACCTGGGTGGTGCCGCATTGCCACTCGCGGCCGATCGCATCCCGCAGCGTGTATTCGAATTTCGGGCCGTAGAACGCGCCCTCGCCCGGCAGGATGCCGGTCTTGATCCGCCCGCCGGACTGGCTGGCGATCTGTTCCAACACCTCGCCCATGATCCTTTCCGCGCGGTCCCAGCTCTCGTCGGAGCCGACGCGCTTTTCCGGCCGGGTGGAAAGCTTCACGACGATCTCTTCAAAGCCGAAATCCTCGTAGACCGACAGGATCAGATCGTTGATGCGCAGGCATTCCGCCGCCATCTGCTCCTCGGTGCAGAAGACATGCGCATCGTCCTGGGTGAAGCCGCGCACGCGCATCAACCCATGCATGGCGCCCGACGGCTCATAGCGATGGACCGTGCCGAATTCCGCAAGCCGGATCGGCAGTTCGCGATAGGATTTCAGGCCGTGCTTGAAGATCTGGACATGGCCCGGGCAGTTCATCGGCTTCAGCGCGAAGACGCGCTCGTCCTCGGCCTCTTCGTCGGCGCAGGTGACCGCGAACATGTTCTCGCGATACCAGCCCCAGTGGCCGGAGGTCTTCCAGAGCGAATTGTCGAGCACCTGCGGGGCGTTGACCTCGTCATAGACGCCTTCGAGCCGCCGGCGCATATAGGAGACGAGGGTCTGGAACATGCGCCAGCCCTTGCCGTGCCAGAAGACGACGCCCGGCCCTTCCTCCTGGAAGTGGAAGAGATCCATCTCGCGGCCGAGGCGGCGATGGTCGCGCTTCTCGGCTTCCTCCAGCATGTGGAGATAGTTGGCGAGTTGCTCCTTGGTCGCCCAGGCCGTCCCGTAGATGCGGGTCAGCATCGGGTTGTTGGCATCGCCCCGCCAATAGGCGCCGGCCACCTTCATCAGCTTGAACGCGTCGCCGATCTGTCCGGTCGAGACCATGTGCGGCCCGCGACACAGATCGAACCACGCGCCCTGCGAATAGATCTTGACGTCCTGATCCTCGGGGATCGCGTCGACCAGCTCGACCTTGTAGTTCTCGCCCTTCTGGGCGAAGACCTGCTTGGCCTTGTCGCGCGGCCAGACTTCCTTGGTGAAGCGCGCATTGCGACGGATGATCTCGGCCATCTTCTTTTCAATGACCGGCAGATCGTCCGGGGTGAAGGGCTCGTTGCGAGCAAAATCGTAATAGAAACCGTTCTCGATCACCGGGCCGATGGTGACCTGGGTGCCAGGCCAGAGTTCCTGCACGGCTTCGGCCATCACATGGGCAGCGTCATGCCGGATGAGTTCGAGCGCACGCGGGTCGTCGCGGGTCAGGATTTCCAGTTGGCCGGAGCGACCGACCGGATCGGCGAGGTCACGTACTTCGCCGTCGAGCGCGTAGGCGATGGCCTTCTTGGCGAGCGACTTGGAAATGCCGGTCGCGATCTCCGCGCCGCTGATCGCGGCATCGTAAGAGCGCTCGGAACCATCGGGAAAAGAAAGGGAAACGGCCTCGGCCATTGTCATGTCTCCTGTTGTCCAGTCCCGCCTACGAGCGCGGGTGGTGTGATTGGCGTGAGCTTCAAGCCCGGCCGCGATATAGTCGGGTCGCCGACGCGTCACAAGACGAATCCGTGAAACAAGACTCCGTCTCCGCCGCGGCGGCAGTTTCGGCCAAGCTTCTGCCCGCTCTATCGATCCGGAACGTTGTCGATGCCATGGCCGCCGAAGGGACCGCATTTGGCGACACGCTTCGCCGAGAGCCAGCCGCCGCGCCACAGCCCATGCCGCGCAATCGCTTCATAGGCATATTCGGAACAGGTCGGGATATGCCTGCAATGCCCCCCGATCAGCGGCGAAAAGCTGAGCTGATAGGCGCGCACGAAGGCCACGCCGAGCAAGCGACCCGGTGTTCTGCGCCACGGACCGGTGTAGTTACGGGAGATCTTCGCCGGCATCTTTGAGAATGGGTTCGAGCGACTTGCGAAATTCCGGGACCGACGTCACCGCGATCTGCCACAATGTCGGCCAGTCCAGCGTGTCGTAACCATGAGCGATGCGGTTGCGCATCAAGAAGGCGTAGCGGAATTCGATTTCCGGATGTTCCGCTACGAATTCCGGGAACTTTCGAAGCACGCGATGCGCACCCTCGCCCACTTGTTCGATGGCTTTAGAGACAGCCAATTGCGCAAACTCATCCGTGGCCACGCCTTCAAGTGACGTCCGCCCTGCGACCCGTTGGCACCGCAGGCAGGCCTCATGCAAACTGACGAGCAGATCGAGCAGAACCGGATCGATTGGATCGTCGGTCAAAGCGCGATGAAATCCCGCTGAATGCGCCGGAGAACGCGTGGCGAGAATTCGCCGTCCAGCCTGAGGTCCACGGCCAGACCGGTTTTGCTCTTCAATTCGTCCTGGGCACGGAACAGATCGAAATAAGACAGCGGGTCATGCCCTTCAACGATGATGTCGAGATCGCTTCGCTCCGTATCCTCGCCACGCGCCACCGAGCCGAAGATTCGCGGATTGCTGACCGGATAGCGCGAGAGCACTTCACGGATCGTCTCGCGATGCTTCTCGAGCGCCTCCGACGGTTTCATCGCACGACCTCGTTCCCCCTCCGACGGCTCAGGCCGCCTCGCCCCGTTTCTCTGCCTCGATCTGGTCGAGCGCGTCGACCACCGCGTCGAAGGTCAGAAGCGTCGAGGCGTGCCGCGCCTTATGGTCGCGGACGGGCTCCAGATATTTGAGATCCGCAAAGCGGCCCTCGGGTGGAGCGGCATTCTCCTTGAGCATGGCGCGCATCGCCTCGCGTACGCTTCGAAGCTCTTCGGGCGTCGCTCCGATGATGTTGCGTGCCATGACCGAGGACGAGGCCTGTCCCAGCGCGCAAGCCTTCACTTCATGCGCAAAATCCGAGACTTGCCCGTCTTCCACCTTGAGATCGATGGTGACGGTCGAACCGCACAGGCGCGAGTGAGCCGTGGCGCTGGCGTCCGGCGCATCAAGGCGTCCGATGCGCGGAATATTTCCGGCGAATTCCAGGATCTTGGCATTATAGACGTCATCTATCACGGTATAGCCTCGCTCCGAGGTTTTTGCTGTGCGGTCTGTCAAACTACCTACCGTCTGATTATATAGGTGTCCGGGCGCCGGTTCGATAGTTGTCGCTTTCAGCCGGATCATTTGCCCGAAATCGCCTTCGTGCGAGAGATGGCCGTCATCACGAGGAACGACCCGCACGTGAAGAACCGCAAGACCGCAGCCAACACCGAGGGATCGTCCAGTGCGCCGGACCATCACTCCTTGTGGGTTGCAGCACGAATTCCGACGAGATCGGGGCCTGAAAGCATGGAAGCTGTCGTCAAGAAATTTCCCGACATGCCGGACGATCGGCGCGGAGACCGGCCCAGTCGGGCCGAAGCGGAAGCCGCTGTCGAGACCTTGCTGCGCTGGATCGGCGAAGACCCCGAGCGCGAAGGCCTGAAGGAAACGCCGAAGCGCGTGGTCAAGGCCTATGAAGAATTGTTCGGCGGCTACAATTATGAACCGGCGGACGTTCTCGGTCGCACCTTCGAGGAAGTCGCGGGCTATGATGACCTCGTCCTCGTCAAGGACATCAGCTTCCACACCCATTGCGAACACCACATGGTGCCCGTCGTCGGCAAGGCGCATGTCGCCTATCTGCCGGAGGGGCGTGTGCTGGGTCTCTCCAAGATTGCACGCCTCGTCGACATGTTCGGCCGCAGGCTGCAGACCCAGGAAGCCATGACCGCCCAGGTCGCCGATGCGTTGCATGACACCCTCAAGCCGAAGGGGGTCGCGGTCATCGTCGAGGCGGAGCATATGTGCATGTCGATGCGCGGGATCCGCAGCAAGGGATCGACGACGCTGACCAACGCCTATCGCGGCGTTTTTGCCGAGGACAGCGCGTTGAAGGACCGGGTCCTGCGTCTGGTCGGCCAGGCGAACTGACGCGCATCATCCCATGTCGACGCCTGTTGCGTTTTCTGAGCCTTCCACTGACAAGATCGAGCAGGAAGAGGGCAAGCTCCTGCGCCCGCGGTTCGACCAGTTCGGTCTGGTGACCGCGGTGGTGACCGACTGTGAGAGTAGCGAACTTCTCATGGTTGCGCACATGAACGCCGAGGCCCTCGAACTGACCCTGTCGACCGGCACCGCCCATTACTGGTCCCGGTCGCGAAACGCGCTTTGGAAAAAGGGAGAGACGTCGGGAGCCCTGCAGAGCGTGAAGGAAATCCGTGTCGACTGCGACCAGGACGCCGTCTGGCTGAAAGTTGCGGTGGCGCGCCGGGAGGAGACCTGCCACACCGGTCGGAGCACGTGCTTCTACCGCGTGGTGATGCCGGATGGACATCGTCTCTCCTTCGATCCGGGAGAGGCGGAGCCGTCTTAATCTCGTGGTCAAGAGTTCGTCTTATCCTGAGAAGTCGGATGTCGAACTCCAACCGGAGCGCCGAAAGATGCTTGACCGCGTATTCGGCTGGCGCGAAGAACCGCTTGCCACGCAAGCTTCCACGCCTGTCACCGCAGCCAAAGGCAAGAAGCCGCGCGGGGGCATCGCCCTGGCGCTGGGTGGCGGTGCGGCGCGTGGCTGGGCCCATATCGGCGTCCTGAAAGCGCTGGACGAATACCAGATCCCCATCTCGATGATTGCCGGCACCTCGATCGGCGCCCTTGTCGGCGGCTGCTACCTGGCTGGCAAGCTGCCGGAACTCGAGGCCTTCGCGCGTTCGCTGACGCGCCGGGGGCTGGTGCGCTATCTCGACTTCCGGATCGGCGGGGCCGGCCTGATCGGCGGGATGCGCCTCAGCCGACGGCTCACCGAAGCGCTGGCCGATACCAGAATCGAGGATCTCGACCGACCGCTGATCTGCGTCGCGACCGACGGAGAGACAGGGCATGAAGTCTGGCTTGACACCGGGTCGCTGGTTTTGGCGATGCGGGCCTCCTATGCCCTCCCCGGCGTCTTCGAACCGGTGATCTGCGGCGGGCGGCGGCTCATGGACGGCGCCCTCGTCAATCCGGTGCCGGCGAATGTCTGCCGCGTCTTCGAGCAGCAGAATGTGATGGCCGTCAATCTGCACTACGATCTCTTCGGCCGGGCCGCGGTCCTCAGAATGCGTGCCGAACACGAGGAGGCCGGAGCCGAGAACGCGTTTCGTCCCGTCGCTCCGGCCGACGA
Source organism: Jiella marina (assembly GCF_024359545.1). Taxonomy (GTDB): domain Bacteria; phylum Pseudomonadota; class Alphaproteobacteria; order Rhizobiales; family Rhizobiaceae; genus Jiella. Next base: position 25,305 of record NZ_JAKQZG010000015.1, on the reverse strand, counting down.
CAGCGTCGCCGCGCAGCGCCGCAAGAAACTCGGGCTGACGCGCAACATGATCGACGCCTTCAACATCATCCAGGACCGCATCTCGCGGGCCCGCCTTGCCGGCGATCCGCCCGACCTGTCGCTGCAGCCGCGCGTGCGCGACATCGGCCTTGGCGAGTTCTTCCGGGCCGAGGAAGCGATCGAGATCGGCTACGAGGCGACCATGAGCCGCATGTCGGAGGTCGAGCGCCTCGCGGAGAGCCATCCGGTGGGCATGCGGCTGTAGCCGACCCCGCCGATCTCTGCTTCCAATCGAAGTCAGGGTCGCAGAGGCTTGCCGTTCGGTGCCGACGCGACGATGTTCTGTGCGATGATCGATCTCTTCCCGCCCGTGCCGACCACGCCCTCGCTGTTCGCCGAACAACCACCAACGAAAGTTCGCGTCATCGACACGGAGACGGCTGGACAGAGGCTCGAGGAGGACGCGGTGATCGAGATCGGTTCGGTCGATCTCGACCTTGCGACCGGCGAGATCGGAAACGCGATGCAGAGCCTTTGCGATCCGGCGGGCGTGCCGATCAACCCACACGCCCGTCGCGTGCATAGGATCACCGACGCGATGCTCGAGGGCGCACCGAGCTTTACCGAAGCTGCCGCTCCTTTCAGAGACGCCGAGGTCTTTGCCGCCCAGCGCGCCGCCTTCGATCGCTCGCGATTGCGCTTCACCGGCCGATGGCTCTGCACCCACAAGCTGGCCCTGCGCGCCTTTCCGTCCGCCAAGGCGCACGGGCTGCAAAGTCTGGTGAAATACGTGCCGCTCGATCTGTCGCCGGTCGAGCATCTTCTTGCCGGCCTCAGCCCCCACCGCGCGCTCTACGACGCGGTGTGTACCGCGGTGCTTCTCAGGGACATCACGCGGGTGCTCCTGCCCCGTTGTCACGACCTCGCCGATTTTCTCGACCGGGCGGAACGGGTGTCGAACGAGCCGGCGCTCCTCGCCAAGCTGCGCTTCGGGCGCTACAAGGGCGTCGAGATCGCCAAGGTCCCGGACGATTATCTCGACTGGCTGACCCGCGAACCGGGCATGGACGCCGACGCAGTCTTTACCGCCCGCCATCATCTGAAGCTGCGCGGCATCAGGGGCGCGCGGGCGCTGCCGACGCGGGTGTGACGTTTCGCCCCGCCGCTCTTCCTCGTCACGCCATGATCGTCGCCCAGATGCATCGCCATGAGACGAGTTTCCACGACATCCGCCCTTATCGCCCTATGCCTTGCGGCCGGCCTCGGACATGCGCAGGCGTCTCCGCAGATCGTCGGCGACTGGATCAGCGAAGATGGAACGCAGATCGAAATCGCCCCCTGCGGGGCCGGCTTCTGCGCCCGGATCGCCAGCGGCCGCTATAGCGGCGAGAGCGTCGCCACGGTCTCGGGCTCTCTGCCGGAACTCAAGGGACAGGTCCGCGATCCCCGGAGCAACGACACCTATGATGGCGGCCTGCGCCTCGTCGACGGGCATCTGGAACTGCGCGGCTGCCTCGCGCGGGTCTTCTGCCGCACCGTCCAGACCTGGACCCGACCGTAAGGCCGGTGACGCCGGCACGGGCGGTTCTCGCTTGCCGCAGCGCCCGGACGCTGCATCTTTCGCCGCGATGAAACCCTTCGCCGATCTCCTCGACGCCCTCGTCCTGCAGCCCTCGCGCAATGGCAAGCTGCGCCTCCTCGTCGATCACTTCGCCTCGGTGCCCGATCCCGAGCGCGGTCTGGCGCTCGCCGCCATCACCGGCGACCTGGACATCAAGAGCGTCAAGCCCGCGATGTTGCGCGAACTGGTCACGAGCCGGATGGACGAGGTGCTGTTCGGCTATTCCTACGACTATGTGGGCGATCTCGCCGAGACGATCTCACTGGTTTGGCCGGAAGGGGAGCGGGTTGTTGAGGGGGAAAGTTCAGACGTTGCTCACCCCCCTCTGTCGGCTTCGCCGACATCTCCCCCGCAAGGGGGGAGAGGGGTTGGAGCGCCCTCGCCTGACACCCAATCTCTGGCACTGAGAGATGAAGTCGAAGCGGATCGGCAGACGGAAGCCACTCTCCCCCCTTGCGGGGGAGATGCCCGGCAGGGCAGAGGGGGGTCCCCAGCCGCCCACGCCTCAAATCAATCGCCCCCTCCCACCCTCCATGAGATCGTCACCCGCCTCAACGCCGCAACACGGCAGCAGGGTCCGCGCCTCGTGGAAGCCTGGCTCGACCGGCTCGACACATCCGGCCGCTATGCGCTGATCAAGCTCGTCACCGGCGGCTTGCGCATCGGCGTCTCGGCCCGCCTTGCCAAGCAGGCGCTCGCGGATTTCGGAGAGAAGGACATCGCCGAGATCGAGGAGCTGTGGCACGGGCTGGAGCCGCCCTATGAAACGCTCTTCGCCTGGCTGGAGGGACGGAGCGAGAAGCCGGTCTCGGCGGCTGCCGCGCCTTTCCGGCCGGTGATGCTGTCCCAGCCGCTCGAAGAGCCGGATCACGGCCTGATCGATCCCGAAGCCTATGCGGCCGAGTGGAAATGGGACGGAATCCGCGTCCAGGCGAGCGCCGAACGCGGAACGAAGCGGCTTTATTCGCGCACGGGCGACGACATCTCGCCGGCCTTTCCCGATCTCGTCGACCACATGACCTTCGAGGGCACGCTCGACGGCGAGCTTCTGGTCGCCCAGCCGCGCACCGACCGGAAGGGCGAACCGCAACTCGACACCGAAAGCGGCCGGCAGGACGACATCGTGGTCGGCACCTTTTCCGATCTGCAGCAGCGCCTGAACCGCAAGACCGTCTCTGCGGCGATCCTGAAGAAATACCCGGTCTTCCTTCGCTGCTATGATCTTCTGATCGACGAGGGCGAAGACATCCGCCCCGTGCCCTTCGCCGAACGCCGAGAGCGTCTGTCGGCCTTCGTCTCCAAGCTCGAGCCGACCCGCTTCGATCTCTCGCCGGTGGTGTCCTTCGAGGATTTCGCAACGCTGGCCCGGCACCGGGAGACGCCGCCGCATCCGGTGATCGAGGGGCTGATGCTGAAGCGCTGGGATTCGGCCTATGTGCCGGGCCGGCCCAAGGGACCGTGGTTCAAGTGGAAAAAGGACCCGCATCTGATCGACGCGGTGCTGATGTACGCCCAGCGCGGTCACGGCAAACGCTCGAGCTACTATTCCGACTACACCTTCGGCGTCTGGACCGGCCCGGCCGACGATCTGGAACTCGTCCCCGTCGGCAAGGCCTATTTCGGCTTCACGGACGAGGAGTTGAAGCAGCTCGACAAATATATCCGCGACAACACGATCGAGCGCTTCGGGCCGGTGCGGTCGGTGCGGGCCGAGCCGGACCATGGCCTGGTCATCGAGGTCGCCTTCGAGGGGCTCGCGCGCTCCAACCGTCACAAATCCGGCGTCGCCATGCGCTTTCCCCGGGTCTCGCGGCTGAGATGGGACAAGCCGGCCCATGAGGCGGACCGGATCGAAACGCTCGAAGCCATGCTGCCGGAATGAGCTCGGCCGAATGCGTTGGCGACTTGCAGCGTCAATCGGCAGCGCCTAACTGCGAACCCACCGCAACGAAGGAAGACGCCTGCCAGCCATGTCCGAACGCATCTCACACTTTCTCGGCGGCTCGCCGATCTCCGTTGCGATCCGGCTGATCCTGTTGTCGGTCCTGGTCGGCTTCATCCTGTCCTGGCTGCGCTGGGACCCTTACGACATGCTCGACTGGGCCATGCGGACTCTCGACTGGGTCTGGCGCAGCCTTTTCGGCTCGATGGAGCGAGCCGTCTATTATTTCCTCCTGGGCGCGGCCGTGGTCGTACCGATCTTCATCGTCTCGCGGCTTCTGAAGATGGGGCGCCGCTGACGCGGCAGCGCCCCCTCGCCAATAGCCAGACCCGCCATCGTCGGTGTCAGCGCTCCGAGTCCATATCGGCGAGCTTGTCCACGCGACGGCGGAACTCCTCGCTGGTCGAGAACTCGGCCTCTAGGAAGGCTTTCACCAGATCGCGGGCCAGCCAAGGGCCGACGATCTGCGCACCGATGCACATGATGTTCACATCGTCATGCTCGACGCATTGGTGAGCCGAATGCACGTCGTGGCAAACGGCGGCGCGGATGCCCCGGACCTTGTTCGCCGCGATCGAAGCGCCGACGCCGGTGCCGCAGACCATCATGCCGCGATCGGCCTCCTTGGAGGTCACGGCCCGAGTCACGAGGCGCGCGATGTCGGGAAAGTCGACCGGCTGATCGTCATGGGAGCCGACATCCGTCACCTTGTGTCCCAGCTCTTCGATGCAACGAACAATTTCCGCCTTCATGGGAAAACCGGCATGATCCGAACCGACGACGATGTGCATGAGACTATCCTTTCGTGATTGCGGCTAACGCAGGAAACTGGGCAGCCAGAGAACGAGATCGGGGGCGAAGGTGATGATTCCAAGCGTCAGTAGCAGGGGGATGTAAAACGGGGCGAGCGCGCGCAAGAGCTGGCGGAGCGTGATGCCGGCGATCGACGAGACGAGGAACAGCGACAAACCCATAGGCGGTGTCAGAAGCCCGACCATCAGGTTGAAGATCGCGACGATACCGAGATGAACCGGGTCGACACCGGCGAGTACCATGGGCGGTGCGATCACCGGCACCACGAGAAGCGTCGCCGTGGTGGAATCGAGGAACATGCCAGCGATGAAGAAGATGAGGTTCGCGATCAGGAGCAGAATCACCGGATCGGTGGAGATCTGCAGGATCAGCTTGGCGAAATCCTGGGGCACCTGCTCCACGGCGAGGATCCAGCCGAAGAGCGCGGCCGCCGCGACGATGATCAGGATCGCGCTGGTGGCGCGCACGGTGGCGAGCATGGACTCCTTCAGGTGCGCCCATGTCAGCTCACGATAGACGAGGCCCGAGATAAGGATCACGTAGAAGGCGGTGACGGCGGCGGCTTCCGTCGGCGTGAACAGGCCGAGCATCATGCCAGCCACCATCAGGACCGGCGCCAGGATGGCAGGCAGCGCCGGCAGGAGATCTCGGATCACCTCGCGCGGCGTCGGCCAGCGCTCGGCCCGCGGCATGGCGTGGCGGAGCGACAGGATCGCCGCCGTCGCCATCAGAAGCGCCACGCAGATCAGCGCCGGGATAATGCCCGCAATGAGAAGCTGGATGATCGACACGCTCGTGACCGAGCCATAGACGATGAGCGGGATCGAGGGCGGAAAGATCGGCCCGACGACCGCCGAGGAGGCCGTGATCGCCGCCGAGAACGGCGCGTCGAAGCCGCGCTTGCGCATCGCCTCGATCTCGATCTTGCCGAGGCCGCCGACATCCGCCAGGGCGGCACCGGACATGCCGGAGAAGATCAGCGAGGAAAAGATGTTCACCTGGGCCAGCCCGCCCGGCGCGCGCCCGACCAGCGTGTCGGCGAAGCGGAAGATGCGATCGGTCACACCGGCGAGGTTCATGAGATTGCCGACGAAGATGAAGATCGGCACCGCCACCAGAGGAAAGGAATCCAGCGCATAGGTGATCCGCTGGGCGAGAAGCCCGAGCGGAAAGCCCTCCAGGAGCACATAGCCGATCGCCGGCAGGAGAATGGCGTAGACGACCGGAAACCCTGCCATGAAGAGAACGAGGAAGGCGACGATCAGGGCGAGACCCATGGGAACCCTTGGCGGTTGGGCGGCGGTGGCGATCGCATGGACGTTTCATGTCCCGGCGATCGATCGGCCGCGCCCGAATGAGGAATGAGAGTTGCGGTCTCAGGAGGTCTTGGGAGCGGTCAGGACCTCCTGCGAACGGGTGGGGTGGAGCGCGTCAACGCTCGTTGATAGGGTGCCGGACATCCATCCAGGACGTCATTCTCGGGCCTGTCCCGAGAATCTATTGCCGTTGAAACATTTTCTACGAGACCAATGACACACGGTTTTGTGGCGATGCCGACAGTAGGTCCTCGGGACAGGCCCGAGGATGACGAATCTCCTCAGTCTGAGCAAAAGCTCCATCGCAGTCGCACGCCTTGGGCCCTCACAAACTCACGCTGCTGTTCTTCTGCGGCGGTTTGCGCAGGTGGATGATGTGAACCACCGTGGCGGCCAGGAAGCCGAAGAAGGTCGAGCCGAGGAACAGCCAGAAGGGAATCTTCAGGGTCGGTGTCGCATTCCGCAGATTGTCGCCGATGGTCGTGATCACGACATAGGCGAGCAACCCCGAGACCCCGATCGCGACGATCGAGATGAGGAGATTGAGCGCCCTGCGAATGGCGTGCGGCAGTGAATTGCGCAGATCCCCCATGACGATGTTGTCACCTTCTTCCACCACGAGCGGATAGGCGACGAAGACGACGCAGATCAGAAGGAAGCGGGTGAACTCCTCCGCGCCGACGATCGGTGCGACGAATACGTCGCGCATCACCACCTGGGCGAAGGGTACGAAGACCAGAGCCCCCAGAAGGACGATGCTGACATATTCGATGATGCGCTTGGCGATGATCATGACGATCCCCGAAGGCAGGAAGCGGGCGCGAGCGCGCCCGCCTCGTCATTTCAGAGCGATTATTCGGCGGCTTCGACCTCTGCGATCTGCTCGATATAGGGGCCGAATTCGGGGAAGTCCTCGTTGATCTGGGCCAGCACCGCTTCGCGGAAGGCGGGGATGTCCAGCCCGTCCTCCTCGGTGACGACGGTCATGCCGGCGTCCTTCAGCTCCGCGATCAGATCCTGTTCGGAATCCTTCGCCCACTGCAGCGACTCCTTGGCCTTCTCGTCGAGCACCTGGGTGATCGCCGCCTGGTGTTCCTCGCTGAGTCCCTGCCAGACGTTCTCGTTGATGAAGACCGCCAGCACCGAATGCATGTGACCGGTCAGCGCGACATGCGACTGCACCTCGTAGAGCTTGTTGGCCGAGATCATGGTCAGCGGGTTTTCCTGACCGACGACGAGGCCGGTCATCAGGGCGGTGGGCAACTCCGACACCTCGACCGGCGTCGGCGTCGCGCCGAAGCCCGTCACCATGGAGACCCAGAGATCGAGCGGAACAGCGCGGAACGGCTTGTCCGCGAGATCGGCCGGTGTCTTGACAGGGAAGTTCGAGGAAATGTGGCGGGCGCCGCGATAGATGCGGCCGATGATCCGGACGCCGCCTTCCTCGACGAGGCGCTCATTGATCTCCTGGACGGCGGGTGAGGAGTTCGGGTCGGTCGCGGCCAGCGCCTGATCGGCGCTCGTGTAGATGAAGGGCGCGTTGAAGACGGCAACCTCCGGCACGATGCGCGCGAGCGAGGCGAAGTCGTGATGGCCCATGGAGATCGAGCCGAGACGCACGCCATCGACCATTTCGGCGACGCCGCCGAGCTGGCTCGCCGGGAACACTTGGACGGTGACATCGCCGTTCGTCGCCTGCTCGATCCCTTCGGCGGCTTCCGACGCATAGCGCGTCTGGATGTCGCCCTCGGCGCCCACATGGGCGTAGCGCAGTTCCTGGGCTGCCAGTGGCGCCGTCATCATGCCGAAGGCAAGCATGGCCGATGCGACCCGGCCGGTTACGGATGTGAACATGAAGGTCTCCTCCCTTTTCTGGTTCAGGCTTGGTTTGTCGTGCCACCTCTCGAATAGGCAGCGATGATGCCCTTGCGGCGCATCTCGTCGCCGACCGCGAAGTGCTCGCGCAGTCGCGCATCCGCCTCGTCGCCATTGCCGGCGACGATCGAGACGAAGACACGACGGTGCGATTCCACGATATCGTCGACGATCTCGGAAATGCCGGACGTGACCCGCCGGCGCTCCACGTGACTTCTGACCAGGAGTTCTGAGATCGCGCGATAGAGCGTGATCAGCGCCTGGCTATGGCTGGCCTGGACGATGGCGGCGTGGAAGCGGAAATCCGCTTCGCCACCCTTCTTGGGGTCGCCGACCGTGTCGATGATCGCCGTCAGACAGGCGCCGATCCGATCGAGATCGGCGTCGGTGGCGCGCTCGCAGGCGAGCCGGATCGCCTGGCATTCGATCGCCATGCGCGCCTGCATGATGTCTTCCGACACGTTCTGCTCACCGGCGAGCGTAAAGGTGAAGAAGTCCGTCAGGACGGCAATATCGGCCTTGCCGACGAAGGCCCCGCTGCCGTGGCGGATATCGACGAGACCCAGCATGGCAAGCGAGCGCATGGCCTCCCGCAGGAGCGGCCGCCCGACATTGAGGGTCGCCGCCAGCTCGCGCTCGGAGGGCAGCCGCTCGCCGGTCTTCAGTTCGCCGCTCAGGATCCTGTCACGGAAAAACGCCATCACCCGCTCGGTGCCGCGGGTGGGCTCGGTTTCCGTGAAATTCTCTGGCTTCTTCATGCGTGGTTTCCAATGGTCAGACCAATTTCGAGCACAAGACTAGCCTCCTGTCAAACCGAACAGCAGCTTTCGTTGGAAAAGGCCACACCTTTGCTGCTGTGCGGCATGATATGTTCAAGTGGTATGACCAATTTACAAGGATCAGCACTCGCCTCGACCGTATCGGCAAAGCGCCGAGGCAGTGGGACGTTGGCTGAAGCCTGAAGCGGCCGTGAGACGCAGCCGCGTCTCACCCGGCAATGAAGAAGCCGAGACGGGAGGCCATCAATACGAAGGGTCCGTGGCGACGATCATGTCACCGGCCGCTTGATGATCCTCACCGGGACGGACTTCGCCGCCGGCACGTGGGCACGGCGGGAATGGTGCCAGAGCGGCACGAGGGCGTTGAGCTCGGGATAGTAGCCGGCGCAATTGCCCTTCGGCAGCTGCCATGCGTGAACCCGGTAGTTCTCGACGCGGCGGTGGACGCCGTCATCGGCGTGGGTTTCCAGATCGACGCGATCGTCATTAGTGAGCCCCAGCCGGCGCATGTCCTCTTCATTCATCAGTATCACCATGCGCGTGCCATGCACGCCGCGCAGCCGGTCGTCGTAACCGTAGACGGTCGTATTGAACTGGTCGTTCGAGCGCACGGTAATCAGCTTCAACACGTCCTGCGCCGACGTATCGATGTCGGGATCGACGTCGAAACTCTCGGGTACGAGGAAATTCGCCTTGCCCGTGTCGGTGCGCCACTCGCGCCGGGAGGCGCCGATATCACGATGGAAGCCGCCGGGCGTCCCCATCCGCTTGTTGAAATCCTTGAAGTCGGCCGGATAGGCGCGCTCGATCGCGTCGCGCACCTTGGAGTAGTCGGCAACCCATTCATCCCAGGGCACGGTGGATTTGCCGGCGACGGTCGCCTTGGCGAGTTCGGCGGTGATCTTCGGCTCCGACAGCAGTTCCCGAGAGGCCGGCTCCCGGTTGCCGTAGGAGGCATGGACACAGGCCGTCGAATCCTCCACCGAAACGGTCTGAGCGACGCCGTTCTCGATATGCTTCTCGATCCGGCCGAGACACGGCAGGATGTAGGTCTTTTCGCAGGCCAGCAAATGGTTGCGATTGAGCTTCGTCGAGATCTGGACGTTGAGGCGCATCTTCCGCCACGCCTCTTCCATCATCTCCGTCTCCGGCGCAGCGCGGGAGAAATTGCCGCCGAGGCAGACGAAGCCCTTTACCGAGCCGTCGATCACACCCTGGCAGGCCTCGACCGTGTCGAGCCCTTTCTCCTTGGGCACCGTGAAGCCGTAGAACTCCTCGAACTTCTCGTGCGGGATCAGGTCGAGCTTCTCGGTGATTCCCACCGTGCGCTGGCCCTGCACGTTGGAGTGGCCACGGATGGGCGAGATGCCAGCACCCTTCTTGCCCATCATGCCGCGCATGAGCAGCAGATTGCAGAGCATCTGAACGTTCTCGATGCCGTGGCGGTGCTGGGTCAGCCCCATGCCGTAATTGCCGATCACGCGCTCGGCCTTGGAATAGACCCGGCCGACATGTTCGAGTTCGTCGCGCGACAGGCCCGAACAGCGCTCGATCTCATGCCATTCCGCGGCTCGCACGAAGGCCTCGAAGGCTTCGAAGCCGTGTCCGTGCTCGGCGATGAAATCCGTGTCGAGAACGCGTTTTCCGCCGTTTTCCCGAGCCGCGTCGTCGAGTGCGAAGACCGCCTTGGCGATGCCGGTCATGGCAGCGATGTCGCCGCCGCCCCGCACCTGGTAGTAGTCGCTCGACATCTTCGTGCCCTGGTCGGGCGTCAGCATTTCCAACGGGTTCTGAGGGCTCTTGAACCGCATCAGGCCACGTTCGAGGATCGGGTTGAAGGTGATGACCGGCGCGCCGCGCTTGCGCGCCTCCTGCACCCAATGCAAAAGGCGGGGTGCGTTGGTGCCGGTGTTGTGGCCGAAGAAGAACATCATGTCACAGGCGTCGAAGTCTTCGAGCGTGACGGTTCCGACCGGCGAGCCGATCGATTCCGGCAGGCCGACCGACGTCGACTCGTGGCACATGTTCGAGGAATCGGGCAGGTTGTTCGAGCCGTAGATCCGGGCGAAGAGCTGCCACATGTGCGAGGCTTCGAGCGAGGCGCGACCCGAGACGTAGAAGACAACCGATTTCGGATCGAGGGCGTTCAGCTCCTCGCCGATCTCGCGGAACGCCTCCTCCCATTTGACCGGAACATACTGGTCAAGGCTGCGATCGTATTTCATCGGCGTCGTCAGCCGGCCCTGCTTCTCCAGGTCATGGTCGGTCCATTCGAGAAGCTCGGTGACCGTATGGCGGGCGAAGAAGTCCCGATCGCAGCGCTTAGGAGTGATCTCCCACATGGTCGCCTTGGCGCCGTTCTCGCAATATTCGAATGGCTTGGGGTCGGCAGGCTTTGCCCAGGAACAGGAAACGCACTGATATCCGTCGGCCTTGTTCTGATCCCCCAATGTCGACCACACGCTGGAGGCCAGAAGTCCCTCCTGAGTGGACTTCGCGACCAGCGACTTGACGGAACCCCAGCCGCCCGTCGGCTCGTCATAGGGCTCGATCTTCGGATTGTCGGTGATTTCGCTGCGATCCATCTCTCGTTCCCCAAAACTGCAACCGCCTTCCTTGCGGATGGCGGAAAATTGGAAGGGTTCGAGAAGTGAACTCGCTGGGGGCCAAGGGGTTGCACCACCTTGAATCGACTGAGGTCCGGCAAGCGTCGGCGCGGAACATCACGGCGTGCCCCGAAGGTCGATTTCGCGCAGGCAGCCTATCTGATCACGGCGATCCGACTGCGCCTGGACAGATACGGGGCCAGCCGACGCATGTCGGCGGGCGAGACGGCGACGCAGCCTTCGGTCGGCGGATATCCAGGCTTGGCCACATGCAGGAAGATCGCGCTGCCCCGGCCCCGCACACGCGTCCGGTAGTTCCAGTCCAGAACGACGATGACATCGTAGAGCCGATCCTCGCGCGCCAGGCTCTCGGCGCTGGCCGGAAAGGGCAGAGCGACATGACGGTTATAGGCGGGATGGCGTGGCGCGTCGCACCAGCCGTCTCGCCCGGCCTGGACAGGGCGCGGCACAAGAGGACTTTTGGGCCGTGGCAAACGGCCGCGGCGATACCACATCTCAAGGATGGCCATATGCCCGACGGGCGTTGCACCGTCGCCCTCGCGCTTCACGCAGGAGGTTCCGCTCCGTCCGAGGGCACAGCGCATTCGCAAGGGGCCGACCGCCAATATACCGCGCTGCGGACAACCCGGAGCCCGGCGAACGGTGATCGTGTCAATCGACTTACGCAACGGCGAGAAAAATCATTGCAAATCCGAACTGGTGTTGTCCTATCGCCGAAATCCCTATGTTACAATCCATTGGTGCCGACATGGGGCGATCGGCGGCCAAGAACGGGAAGCCGAGCCGCGAGTCAGGATGAGCGCACGAAGCATACTCATTGTCGACGATGACGACGATCTGCGGGAGACCCTTGCCGAGCAATTGTCTCTGCACGAAGAGTTCAACGTCCTTCAGGAGCCGACAGCCGCCAAAGGCATCGCCACGGCGCGCGGCGGGTTGATCGATCTGGTGGTCATGGATGTCGGCCTGCCCGACATGGATGGCCGCGAAGCCGTGAAGGTTCTTCGCAAGGGCGGGTTCAAGGCGCCGATCATCATATTGACGGCGCAGGACACCGATTCCGATACGATCCTCGGCCTTGAAGCCGGCGCGAACGACTATGTCACCAAGCCGTTCCGCTTCGCCGTCCTGCTCGCCCGCATCCGGGCGCAATTGCGCCAGCACGAGCAGAGCGAGGACGCCACCTTCCAGGTCGGTCCTTACGTCTTCAAGCCGAGCCAGAAGGTGCTGATCGACGAAAAGGGCGGCAAGATCCGGCTGACGGAGAAGGAGACGGCGATCATCCGTTATCTCTACCGTGCCGATCGCAAGGTGATCACCCGCGATATCCTCCTCGAAGAGGTTTGGGGCTACAATTCCGGCGTGACGACGCACACGCTGGAAACCCACGTCTATCGTCTTCGCCAGAAGATCGAGCCCGATCCATCCAATGCGCGGCTCCTCGTCACCGAATCCGGCGGCTACAAGCTGATGCCCTGACCCGGCGCTTCGCCATGGCGCGCCGGGTTGCGGGCGCGCCATGGCGATTTTCCTCCGCGCCGTTTACACTTCATTGACCATTTTTTAGACACTGTAGAAGCGCTATCGTCGCACGATATTCGCGCGTGTCACGTCATCTGCCCTCCATGGTGGCTGACGATCGGCGCCTGACGGCCAAACTCCCGGGCGATTCTCGCCTTGAGGCAACGAACAACGGTACGCCGAAGAGATGAGCCTTGAGAGCGATATCGCGATCCTGCGGCAGGTCCAACTCTTCGACGATCTCGAAAACGACCAGCTCCGCCTCCTCGCCTTCGGCGCCGAACACCGGAGGCTGCGCGCCGGCGAGTTCGTGTTCCGTGAAAGCGCACGGGCGGATGCGGGTTTCGTCATCGTTTCCGGGCAGGTGGCGCTGCTCCGCGGCCGCGGCGAAGCGGCCAAGATCGTCGCCCATCACGGCCCGGGCACCCTGCTCGGCGAACTCTGCCTGATCACCGAGACGATCCGCCCGGCGAGCGCCCGGACCGAGACCGACTGCGATCTGATCCGCATTTCGCGAAGCCTGTTTCGCCGCATGCTGGAAGAATATCCGGAATTCGCGGCAAACCTTCAGGGGCGCCTGCGCGACGAGCTCGACGCGATGCTGGCCGATATTTCGGCGATGGAACAGCGTTTCAGTTGAACTGCAGCGAAGAGTTCTGAGCACCTCAGGTAGGCGCGCTACACATCGGGGCCGCTGCCATCAGCACGCAGGATGGATGAGAGCGCGTCAAACCGAAGCCCGAGCGGCGCCGAGATTCTTGGGCTCATAGACGATATCACCCTGCTTCAACGGATCCTCGTCGAGGATCAACTCGACCGTCCTGCCCCAGCGCTCAAGGGCGTTCGGGTGAATGCACTCGTTGATCGGCTTGAGGCGGTTGCCGGACTTGTCCTTCGGCCAATACGCTTCCTCCAGGAAGCTCGTTTCGAATGAAGTCTGCTTGATCTGGCGGATCGTTGGCGTAACCCGGTCCTTCCAGCCGAAGGACACACGGGATTCGTGCTGCGGCCCCGTGGCATCCGGCACATCTTGGTTCAACAGATGCCAGTCGAGCTCAAGCCCGCAGCACTTTGCTTTTTCGGCCATCCAGTGGAGCGGGACATTTGCCAACCCTCGATGGCGATATCCGCCGCCGATATCCGAATGCGCCCCGGCAAACCAGACCTGCTCGATAACGGCGCCATCCGGGACTTCTCCGGTCCAGAGTGTCGGGACGAATTCGTCGCGGTGCTCATCGATTGCCACGGCGTGATAGGCATGTTTCACGATCCGCGAGGGGGTGGTGTCGTGGAATTGATGCTCCGCGTTGAGGAGCGGCAGGTTGACCACGGAAGTGGGAATGCCGAGGGCGCCGACCGTATCCCACACCCCGACAAACTGGATCGTGATGTCCTTGTGGCAGTCGGCATCGTAGATGTCGCAAAAACTCTGCGGGGTCCGCTCCCCTTCGCGCCGGTAGTAGTCCCAGGCGTCTCCAAGCCGGTGAAGCTGCTGACGCTTCAACAGGCCCGAACTGGAGATGAAGCCGGCAAGCGAACGCGCCGAAAAGGCCCCCCGCGAAAAGCCGAACAGAAAGATCTCGTCGGCCTCAATACGGTTCCCTTCAATGTCGAATCGGGCCGGCAGATAGTTTTGGGCCAGAAACTGGTAGGCTGAGCGGATATTGTCGTCGACGCCGTTTCCCGTCGCGCCGTCAACGATCTGCTGCAGCCGGTGTCCCGTGGACCCGACACCGCGCAGATACAGCGTGACCTGCGGCGTCGTCCCGCTGTCGCCTTTGACGGCGCGGGCGATGCGCTCGACATTGGTCGCCTCCTCGCCGCTGGTATCCGCATTGTTCCAGGTGCCGTCGAAACAGACGACAAGCCGATGGGGACCACGCATCGAGAGCCTCCTCCCTCGCCCACCATTATGGCGATCGGATAGGCAACGTTACGGAAGGCCGCCTCGCTCTTCAACCAAAAGATGCGTGATCGCTGGTCAGTTCAGGTCGAACCGTGCAATCACCGGCACATGATCGGAGGGTCGCTCCCAGCCGCGCGCCTCGGTCAGAATCTCCACGTTCGCAAGCTGCGGTGCGAGGTCGGACGATCCCCAGATGTGATCGAGGCGCCGCCCGCGGTTGGAGGCTGCCCAGTCCTTGGCGCGATAGCTCCACCAGGTGAACAGCACCTCCTCCGGCGGATAATGGAGCCGCATCATGTCGGTCCAGCGCCCATCCTGCATCGCGAGCGTCAGGCCTTCGCATTCGACGGGCGTGTGAGAGACGACCTTCAGGAGCTGCTTGTGGGACCAGACGTCGGTCTCGAGCGGCGCGATGTTGAGATCCCCCAGGAGCAGCGCCGAGACGCCGGACTCGCCCTCGGCGTCGGTGCGCCGAAGCTCCTCGACGAAATCGAGCTTGTGGCGGAATTTCGGATTGATCTCGGGGTTCGGCTCGTCGCCGCCGGCCGGAACGTAGAGGTTGTGAATCCGGATCTTCCGATCACCAACCGCGATCCGCGTCGAAAGATGCCGCGCATCGCCGACAGCGCAGAAATCCTGCCGGACGATATCCTCGAACGGCAGTTTCGAGAGCGTCGCCACGCCGTGATAGCCCTTCTGGCCATGCAGCGCGATGTGCTCGTAACCGGCGGCGCGAAAGGCCTTTTCCGGGAACTGGTCATTGGGGCACTTGGTCTCCTGCAGGCACAGGACGTCCGGACGCCATTCCTGAAGCAGGCGTTCGACGAGACCGCAGCGCAGGCGCACGGAGTTGATGTTCCAGGTGGCGACGGAAAAGGGCATGGATGACGGATCGGGAAAGGTTCGCGTTCGGGCGGGAAACACCAGCGCATAAGGCCACCGATCCAGCACGGCAAGGCTGACGCCCCGTTTTTCCACTTCGACTTGCCGCCGGGTCGCCCGGCCGTATCTTCGTCCGACAGGGGACACCAAGAGAGGGATGCCGATGTTCGAGGGTTTTCGCGAAAGCGTCCTCAACGGCGAGGGAGCAGAGATCTTGTGCCGTATCGGCGGCAACGGGCCGCCGCTCCTGCTTCTTCACGGATATCCCCAGACCGGGGCCATGTGGGCCGGGATCGCCCCGGCCCTCGCCGAACGCTTCACCCTGGTGATCCCGGATCTGCGGGGCTATGGCCGATCTTCGAAGCCCGAGAACGACCCGCACAATCACATCTATTCCAAGCGCCAGATGGGACGGGACATGGTTGCCGTCATGGCAGCGCTCGGGCACGAGAGCTTCGCCGTCGCGGGCCATGACAGGGGCGGCCGGGTCGCCTACCGGATGGCGCTCGACCACCCGGAAACGATCAGCCGCCTGGCCGTCCTCGACATCGTGCCGGTGGCCGACGTCTGGGAACGGATGGACGCGGGCGCGGCGATGAAGACCTACCACTGGCCGTTTCTGGCCCAGCCCTTCCCGCTGCCGGAGAGGCTGATCGCCGCCGACCCCATCTACTATCTGGAACATACGATCAAGAGTTGGACGAAAGCCGGGTCCCTCTCCGCTTTCGCGCCAGCCGCGCTGGACGAATACCGCCAGAGCTTTGGACAGCCTGAAAATGTCCACGGCGCCTGCAATGACTATCGCGCCGGCGCCACCATCGACTGGCAGTTGGACCGGGAGGACAGGGCGGCCGGACACAAGATCGCGCCTCCCGTCCTGGCGCTCTGGGGCAATGCCGGCATTCCAAGTTCGGGAACGGCCCCGCTGGACCTGTGGCGTCCATGGTGCGTGACGGTCGAAGGCGCCGCCCTGCCCTCCGGTCACTTCGTCGTCGAGGAAGCGCCGAAGGAGACGCAGGCTGCGCTCCTGGAGTTCTTCAGCCGATAAACGAAGACCGGCCCGCTCACGCAGCCCGGTCTCCTTGCTTCTTCAAAATGGCCGCGACGGCCCTCAGCGGTTGCCGGTCTGGCCTTGGCTGATCGCCGTATAGGGGATCTTGAAGGCGGAATCCTGGATGTTCCCGCCCGTCTTGACGTTGTAGATCATCACCGTCGTCTCCTTGCCCTGCTGATCGCGGATGGTCCACTGCTTCAGGTCATAGGACTGAGGATCGAACATCATGGTGATGTAGGACGAGCCGAACACCGATCGGTCGCCCATGACGATCGTCGTCAGATCCGGCTCTTCCTTCACGCTGCGGATATTCGCCGAGGACAGATCGATCCGCCGGTCGAGGAGAAGCTTCATCGGCGTCTTCGACAGCGGATAGGTATCCCACGTGTTGAGCTTCTTGTTGTTGATCGCGACCGTCGATCCGTCGGCGATCACCCGCAGGGGCGCGTTCGCATAATCGAAGCGCACCTTGCCGGGGCGCTCGATGTAGAACTTGCCTTCCGACTGGCGACCATTCGGATCGAACTGGATGAAATCGCCATGCATCGACGGGATCCCGGCGAAATGGTCGGCAATGCGCTGCGCCGCGCCACTGCCCTGGGCGCTCGCGCCCGACACCGCCAGGGGAACGAGCATCACGGCCGCAACGGCTCCGATGCTCCACCGCACCACGCCCTTGCGAGCGCGGCCAAAAAATCTCTGGAATTCTGCCATCGTCTGGAGGCTTCCTCTCTTCGAAGTTCGCCCTTCGTCTTCGCGCTGGCGAGCTCGCTTCTTCTTGCGCCTTCTGGACGGCGACGTCATGCCGTCGCGTGCTCGAAAGCGATCTGCAATTCGCACCCATCACTCTGATGGATGAGGGTGCCCTACCAGCATATGTTGGAAAGGTTTTCTGAGGCTGCAATGGGGCCGATCCATGACGGCCGCCCGTCTCCCAATTGTTTGACCGGCCGCCATGGGCGGAAACGCTCCCTTGCGCCCGCGACACGCAACGGACCGGCTCCAAGCGCCGGAACCGACACGAAGGACGCGTCGAATTGCCAGATCGCCCGAACCGCGAGTTCAGCGCACATCCTCCGCCCATCCGAATCGAGCTCGTCCGTCGTTTTGGTCTGGCACTTTCAGCCGGAACTCGCTATCGGTTCGCTTGCAGGGCGTATGCCGTCGAAACCTCTGCGACCAACCCTCGGGCGGTCGCTCGGCGTCAAAGACGGAAGCAGAACGAATCCTGCACGGGCGGGCCTGTAGCTCAATGGTTAGAGCCGGCGGCTCATAACCGCTTGGTTGGGGGTTCGAGTCCCTCCGGGCCCACCAAACGCCTGTAAGATCAAGAACTTGCGTACGGTTTTCATCGGTGAGACATTCCGGTGAGACATCGTAATGCATAATCCGAGCTATCTCACGCTCTCGCGACACGGCATCTACTATCTACGATTCCCGATCCCATGGCGGCTGCATCCAGAGCAGAAAGCAAGTACGGTCAAACTGTCGTTGCAGACGAGCAATGCGACGCTGGCCGTGAAACTGGCGCGTGCGCTTAGCTGTAGTGGAGAGACGGTGTTGAGTCGGCCAGCAGTGCAGAGCATGAACTACAGCGAAATCAGAGGCGTCCTCACCCGCCATTTCCAAGAACTGCTACGGAAACGGCAGAGGCATATGAACGAGCACGGCCGGCTTACGGCCTCGGAGAAATCAGCCGGTGAAGCCGGAGTGAGTTTTGCAACACACGCAGTGCTCAACGACTATCCCCTTATTCCCGGACAAGATGACGACGTGCACCTCAGCAGCTTTATCGAGAAGTACGAGCTGCCAGTTACGAAAGATTCTCCGGCGTACGGAACGCTGCGAGCGGAGTTCAGCCGAGCCTATAGAGACTACTGCAAAAACATCCTGGCTTACGATCAACGGCTCGAAACATACGCGTATGACGAGCCAGCGAATACGAATGCCTTGTCAGGCGCGACGGAAGCCGATGCCGTCTCGATTCCTCTTTCTGAACTGGTAAAAAGCCATACGGAGGAACGCTTACGAGCGAAGGCATGGTCGGAGAAGACGACGATCGAGAGGGCCGACCACTTCCGCCTGCTTTTCGAGATACTCGGGTCCAATACAGATACCCGGCAGCTCACCACACAGGACGCGGCACGAGTTAAGAACGTGCTGCTTTCCTACCCGAAGAACCGCAACAAGAATCCTCAGACACGCAACAAGTCGCTCTCTGAGGCGCTGGCCGTTTCAGATACGGACAAGATCAGCGTAACGACGATCAACAAGTATCTGCAGACGTACTCGGACCTCTTCAAGTGGGCGAAGGGCAACGGCCATCACGATGTGGAACTGTTCGCCGGCTCTGCAGTGCGGATGAACAGGAAACAGAGTACAGGCGACAGGGAGGCGTTCACTGCCGATCAGGTACGGACCATCCTGACGGCCGTCGAAACTGGCCATTACAGCTCCCCTCGGAAGCCCTACCAGAAGTGGGGACCGCTCATCGGCCTTTATACTGGCGCTCGTCTGAATGAGATCGCGCAGATTTACCTCGATGACATCAAGCAGGATGCGGATGGCCGATGGTACTTCGACATCAACGATCTTGGGGATGGAACGCACCTCAAGACGCAGGCTGCGAAGCGGCTCGTTCCTGTCCATTCGGCATTGATACGGCTCGGCTTCATCGAGCATGTACAGAAGCTTAGACAGGACGGCCACACAAAGCTATTCGACGAGTTCACCTACTGCCCGAAGAACGGATGGGGCCGAACGTTAGGACGCTGGTTCAACGACCGCTTTTTAGTCGAGCTGCAGATCAAGCGTCCGGGCCTCGTATTCCACAGCTTCAGGCATACGGTCATTACAGCGCTCGCACAGGCCGACGTAGCCGACCCAATCATCAAAGCCATTGTCGGCCATGCCCAGCAGGGTGTGACACATCAGCACTACATGAAGGCGGGATATACCCTCCCGCAGCTATCGCGGGCGCTGGAGGAGCTGCGCTTTGGCTTCGATGCCTCTCAGCAAGCCATAGAGCGCCAGTGAGAGGCGTTAGGGCGCTAAGCATCCCTTCTTACGGCACACTGCCGATCTGCCTTCTGGCGAGCTTCTGAGCGCTAAAGGGTTCGCCAAACCCGCTCAGTTCAGCTTGGCGGCTGGAATGCGCCCATCTCGGTCGTTCGGGACGCCTCGTTCATCTCTCAAGAGCGGTCGCTACGAAGCCACAACGGGACTAACCTGAGATATGATGCTGCTCTACGTAGCTCTGGATACCGTAACGCCCGGTATGGTGGGGGCAGAGTCTATACTGGATCTTCTATTCCGCCTTCGGCCGTCGGATCAGGTGCATTGAGTTCGAACGTCGGGGTGTCCGCCCATTTCAGCGCCTGACGCACCCGGACACGAAGCGTGCCTTTCATATCTTCGCCCAGCTCAAACGTCAGCTCGGCGTAGCGATCAGGAGGTGTTGTCTTGGCGTATCGCACCTCGCGAAGCGACGTTGCGGAGAACAGCCATGCCTCACCTGGTGGGAGGTCTGCGCCGAACACGTCGACGCCCTCAATCGTGGCGATATAGGACTCCCCTCTGACCGCGCGAGGACGCTGCTCGATCGCAAGTTCCGGGCGATCTGCAGCCGGCGCATAGAGAAACCGTCGCAACGCCCGGCCCTCGGGGTGGTGCGAGACGACGAGCGCGGGCTCGGGACCGACTTTCTGGACGAGGGGACGCAAATCGCGCCAGAATGCCTCCTCTTCCGCCCGACCCGCGACTGTCACCTTGGTGCGCGGGCGCTGGCGGAACGCAGCCCAGGCGTGCCTACCCGCCATCTCGCGGGAGCCGGAAACCAGCATCTCCTCGAAGTGGGAGCTCAGCGACTCCATCGGCGGCTCGGTAAGCTGTGCCTTACCGATTCCCGAGAAAGTCAGGTCACGCCACTCGGCGCCGTCGCCTTCGGCGCCCCGACCGACCACCACACCGCGGAAAAAGGGCGCTTCCACTTCCGAGGTCAGCAGCGCTTCTTCTATCGCCGAGCGAAAACGCTCCAGCTTCGCAGGATCGGCAGGACGTATCTGAAGTCGGTGCCGCCGCTTCTCCTCGATCACGTTCGAGACCTCGTTGACGATCACCAGCAGTCGAGCCTTCGCCTGCTCAGCATCGCAGTCTGGCGAAAGAAGCTGAACGCCGCGATCAAGCGCGGAAAACGGCTGCTCCAACGTCGACTGAAACCGCCCGAGCTGGTGGAGGATGTCTCGCAGCGACCCATCGCCTTCAGGCAACACCTCCTCTTCGTGCGCGAGTGCGGTGATCCGCTCCTTTAGACCGTCGTCACCCTCGTACGGAACGTGCGCCAGCAGGATCACAAGATCAGACGACAGGAGGCCGTCGCGGCCGTGCAGCGTGGAGGGCGTGAACACTCGCCCTGGCACCACGCGACGCTCTGTCATGTTATCGAGCAATGCGACGGAGTTGTCGAGGTCGGCTGTATAGGAGCCTTGGCTGTACCGCTCCCCCGCCATCTCGAGGCGCAGCATGTCAAGGAAAAGCGAACGGAAGCTCAGCAGTCGTCGGCCCGCATGGCGATGATGGTCGTCGCTCGCCTCCCGACTGAGGAGCGCCCGTGCAGTGCGTGCACCGATGTCAGAAACCTGCTTTTCGTTGATGGTCCAGAACAGCAGCAGCGCTGCCGTCAGCAACACCGTGTCGTCGTGTGCACCCCGGGCTACGCTTGAGAATAGCTGGTCCGGGTTCGGCGGCGGCATGTAATCGTAGCCGAGCGGCGCGGCCTTTGCGCTAGCCTCCGGCCAGTTCAAGTCGAGGATGCTTGGAAAGAGCAGACGCCGGTGCCGCAGCTCGGCTCGATCGTCCAAGCGAGGGTCAATTGCATGTGCCCACCGCACCAGCGCCTCGCGGAACAGGGCGGCACCCGCCTCGTCCTCATTCCAAACAGCCAAGGCAAGGCAGTAGGCCGTGTTTGTCAGGTGCTGCCACAGGAAGGGCCAGCTGGATCCGAATGCCGCCCAGCGCTCGACGTCTGTCTGCTCGCCACGCTCGCGCCAACCGTACATTGACGACGGGTAGCGGAGTAGGCTTTCCCACGCCCCTACGATGTCGGGAAGAAGGTTCTCGTACGCCTTCGCGTCAGACCCCGCGAGCGCCAGCCGGGGCTCTGCGGCCTGCCCCTGATGGGTCTCGACCGTGGTGCGCTTCGTCACCCAGGCCTCGAGCCGGCCGACGAGCAACGGACCGAGGCCCAAGATCGCGCGCACCACGTTTGGCGACAGCTCGGGGTCTCCGGATCCTGGCATCAGTCGGCCGGGAACGTAGGCGAGGGATCGAACGAAATGACTGTCGTCAACGAGCCTGTCGGCGGCACGCTCGAACAAACGACGGTATTGCCTAATCCACTCCTTGTGTGGCGCGTGCCACGCGTACCCCGCGATTTCGGCGAAGTTGAAAGCAGCACCGCTCGGGTCGCGCGAGGCTCCTAGCGCCAGCAAGAAGCGATGATATCGGGTCATCTCGCGGAATGCGCCGTCGAAGGCGACCGGGGCGAGGCGCTCGATCTGCGCAGCTGCCTTATCGGCCAATTCTTCAAGGATTTCCTCGGGCCTGGGGAGCTCATTCTTCATCACGGCTGCTCCTGAAGATGAAAGCGCGACGCAAAACGAACTTCTCCAGGGCAGTCAGGGGAACCCCTTCGTGCCTTCGGCACCAGCTAACGTTTCCCCGTAGTACCCCACCTATTTGTGGCGTGAACCAAATCGAGGGTCCATGGCGGCCAAGGCCGTGCGACGCCGAGGTGGGTTGCTGAGCGGCCGCTGTGACGCACCGGGCGGACCAGCGCTGCAGCACCCAGCGCACCCACGTCATCCTGACGTCGTGGAGCACCGCCGGCCGATCGAAGAACGTCTCGACCTCGACGGTCCAAGGCGCCCCGAAGTCGAAGCCGAAGGTTGCGGTAGGGCGCCCCCGATCCTCCTCGTCGTCGCCGATGAGCTCCTTCGTCGCGAGCCCATAGAGTTGCTCGCGCAGCCGCTGTGTCAGATCGCGCGGCAGTACAACGTTGGCGGTGTAGCGTTCGCGAAGAGTCTCGCGAGCAGACTGCTGAACGAACCGAAACGTGGTGGCGATGAAATAGGCCACCGCCGCGAGGTTTACCAGCAACCAGGCAAGGTGGAGACCCAACAAGCAAAGCTTGAAGAACTGGAGCTCGGTGCCGAGCCCGAGGCGGTGAAGGAAGAACTGCAAAGGCCAGAGGAGCTGGGCGCACAACACCGCCGCCAAGGCAACGCAGCTCGCGACGAGTTCGAACGAGAAGGACTCGTGATAGTAGACCTGAACGTCAGTCGAGGATCCCTCGCGTTGGGCGATCAATGTCACGAGCGCCAGCGATAGCGAGATGACTCCCAGCAGCCCGATCTGCGCGCCGAGCAGATAGCTCGATACGTTCAGCACCAGAGCTTTGATGTCGGTCGCCGGCGCCGAGCCGGAGGCACTCCAGGCAGGCAACCAGGTCGGGACAAGCCAAGCGCTGAGCGCCTCGGCCGTGACCATCGCGACGTTTACAGCCATGTACGCGATTACGAGCCGCCCAAAGGTGCTTGAGCCGAGAAGGCGACGCAGCGCACGATGAGCGAGCCCGTAGCGGGCGCGGCGGGCAACCGGGTTCCCACGTAGCTGCTCGGTCACCTCCCGCCGCACCCAGCGGTTTACGCTCCCTGTCCATCCTCCGCGAGACCAGTCGATCATTAGGATCCCACACGTTCTTGCATTGCGGACTGAGCATGAGCTTCAAGATGACGGGCTGAATTCAAAATCGCAATTGATCCTGAGGGCAATATCATGCATGCCCTGCAAGACTAGCAGCAGCCTTCAAACCTATAGCGCGAAACCATCGGCATCAGGCGTCTGCCAGGGTTTCTACAATAGTAGGCAGGCCTCGAACGTAGCGGTCCCACTTGGCTATTGCGACAAGCTTCTCGGGTCGCAATGCCGGAGGTCGTAGCTCATCAAGCTAATATCTTGTAGCCCATGGCTCTGGACGCAGTCGCAGACAGCTGAAACGAACCACAAGAACTTAGGGGAGTGCTGCCAATTCAGCCATGAGAGGAACGTCAGCTATCGAATGCGTACGTTCCGAAGCCGCCCGTCCAGAGTCCAGTATCGGCCGACTGCAGCCGCTGGCGACACTCGGAGGTCAGCATTCAGCCCGTCCGCAAGCTGACTACGCAATTGATGCTGCCAATAGAGCGATTGTGGCAAGCGTCTGGCGTTTTCAGCCAACCATACCGAATGAGGTCACACCGCCCCTCAGAGAGCCGCTATGGGCGCTGGCGACCCATCTCAGGCCATTCCGAGGCGACCCCGCAAGCGCTGAACCGTCGTGGCCGACCAGAGACCGCCCCTTGGCGAGAGAATGCCCTGAGCATTTAGCGCAGCAGCGATACCTTGAGCAGTGGTCGTGCCTGACGCCTGCAGACGCTCCACTGTGCTACGCATGCGCTCAGCTTTGAGGTCTGCGCCCTTCACAATCGCCTGCACAGCTTCTGCATTCCCTCGTCCCTTGAGGTGTTCAGCTCCTTTCGGATTGCCAAGCACCTTTCCCCTCGCCTTCGCAGCCTGCAACGCGGCCTTCGTACGTTCCGAGATCATCTCTCTCTCGTGTTCCGCCACTGCAGCCAAGATATGCACCGTCAACTTGTTTGCGTCGGGCATGTCTGCCGCAACGAAGTCGACGCCCGCATCTTTCAAGCCGGACAGGAAGTGGACGTTTCGCGAAAGCCGGTCGAGCTTAGCGATCACTAGCCGCGCACCTGCAAGCTGTGCATGTTCGATTGCCTGCCTCAGCTTCGGACGATCAGCTTTTTTACCGCTCTCGATTTCGACGTACTCGGCTAGTGGACGAACATCCGTACCGCAGGTCCGAAGATACCGTTCAACAGCTTCTCTCTGAGCTTCGATACCGAGCCCGCTCCCGCCCTGCTTCGTCGTAGAGACTCTGAGATAGGTAACATACCGACTTGCCGGGATAGCTGCTTCGCTTGCCATGGGACCACATGCTCCTGCGAGTTCACAAATGGCATAACGTTCGTTTGGCAATTTGTAAACTCCGATAGATGGCACTTCTGATCCACCTGCCTTGAGTATTGCCTCCAGCTCCGCGCTTTCGATCGCTATCAGAAAGAACGGCCAGAGCCACACAAAGCTATCTCGCTACAGATCATGCCTATTGCTCATGGTCCTGCACTAGCCATGATATACGACCCTATGCAATATCTCCGTGTAGCTAATGTTATGAAATCGCACTGGTGATTATGTTACACCGTTGCTATCTATTTCTTATCATATATCCGCATACAATCAGTATCAGTATCCGTATATATACAAGTATTATATATTCTGTATCATATCTTCTATATCACTCAGAGATTCATGAGTTTATCTGTATCCACCGCCTTATCCAAGACACAGATGCATCGCACCCGAGATCTGGGATAAGCCGCTCGTAATTAAGATCGTATGTGAAAACATCACTCGTCGACACATTGAGAAATCTTGTAGAGCCACCGCCTTATTCCTAATAGGTGGCAGACGAGCCTGAGCGCGATTATCCCTTTAATTTGAACTGATTAGATCTATCCGCTCTTCGTCGCTATCGGCGTACGGCTGAGCGATTACCAGCGCTTAGACATGGCGGTAGACAGATGCGACCGCATGATTGCGCAAAATCTCAAGGGTTACCCGGCCCTCTAATGCTGCGTATTGGAATGTTATTGGGGGTGAAACAGGATAAACTGTACTAGGTTTTTTCGCGATATGCGATTTCCAGACCCCATGGGGGACATTGGCGCCAATTGCATGTAAGATACCCCCGCACAAATTTTTGCAATTTTCTTTATTACGGGTGGACTGTATGGAATTATCAAAACTTACACTGCCTGCAGAACTTGCTAAACACTTAGGTTGCTCAGAAAGAC
>NZ_JAKQZG010000014.1 GCF_024359545.1 Jiella marina | reverse complement strand
CGGCCTCAGTCGACGGGCTCGACCCGCAGAACCGAACCGTCGGCGCCGGTCACGCGGACGCGGGTTCCCTCGGGCAGGTCCGGGCCGGAGACGGTCCACCAGCTATCCTCGACCGCGATCCGGCCGCGACCATTGGTGATGGCCTGGGTCAGCGGGGCTTCGCGCCCGACGAGACGGCGTGTGCGGCTGTTGAGGCTCGAGCCTTCCTCGCTCTGCTCGACCCGGTCGTACCAGCGCCGGCCGAGATAGAGGCAGACGGCCGAAACGACCACGAAGGCGACGACCTGCTGCTCCCAGCCGAACCAGCCCGTTCCGGACAGGAAGAAGGCGTTCGTGCCGATGATCAAGGCGGCGATGCCGAAGAACACGAGGTAGACGCCGGGCAGGGCGACTTCGAGGATGAGCAAGAGGAGACCGGCGATCCACCAGCCATAGTCCATCAGCGCTTCGAGGAGGGAATCCATCGGGCTCAATCCGCGTCTGGCTGGCTTTGCGGGACTGTCCAGGCTGGGCGATCAGTGCGCGGTCGCGGGCGTGTCGGCGGAGTGGTTGGGCTCGGCTCTTCTCCGAAGGTCGCGCGGGCAATTTCGGCGATGCCGGCCACAGAGCCGATGAGCGAGGATGCCTCCAGCGGCATCAGGACGACCCGTTGGTTGGGCGCGGCGGCGAGCTTGCCGAGCGCTTCGGTGTATTTCTGGGCAACGAAGTAGTTGATGGCCTGAACGTCACCTGCGGAAATCGCCTCCGAGACCAGCCGCGTTGCGGTTGCCTCCGCCTCGGCCAGGCGCTCGCGCGCTTCCGCTTCCCTATAGGCCGCCTCGCGCTTGCCCTCGGCCTGCAGGATCTGCGACTGCTTCTCGCCCTCCGCCCGCAGGATGGCGGCGTTGCGCGAGCCTTCGGCTTCGAGGATCTCGGCTCGCTTTTCGCGCTCGGCCATCATCTGGCGAGCCATGGCATCGACGAGATTCTTCGGCGGGTTGATGTCCTTGATCTCGATGCGGGTGATCTTGATGCCCCAATTGTCGGAGGCATTGTCGACCACGCGCAGAATCTTCTCCGAGATCGCATCGCGATTGGACAGGAGATCGTCGAGATCCATCGAGCCCATGACCGAGCGCAGATTGGTCATCACCAGATTGAGGATCGCATTGTCGAGGCCGGAGACCTCATAGGCCGCCGATTTGGCGTCGAGGATCTGGTAGAAGGCGACGCCGTCCGCGGCCACCGAAGCGTTGTCGCGGGTGATCACCTCCTGCGTCGGGACGTCGAGCACCTGCTCCATCATGTTCATCTTGTGCCCGACACGCTCGACAAAGGGCACCAGAATGTTCAGCCCCGGCGTCAGTGTCCGGGTGTATCGGCCGAAATTCTCGACGGTATAGTTGTATCCCTGCGGCACGATCTTGATCGTCGAAAACAGGACGACGATGCCGAAGAAAAGGACGACGAGGATAAAGATGCTGCTGGCGGTCAACATGCCGGTCTCCAGCGCCAGCCGCGTATTCCGGCGGGCGCACCTGTTGCAAGGCCCCGCCTGACTATGCCTGTGCAGGGACCGAAGGCAAGGGCGGTCTTGCCGCCAAGCTTGCCCGCTCGTTATTCGACGTCGATCCAGCCTTTCAGCTCACGTCGCACCATCGCCTCGATGACGTCCATGCCCGCCTCGGAATCGTTGAGGCATGGAATGTGGGAGAAATGCTCGCCGCCGGCCTCGTGGAAAATTTCACCGGCTTCACCGGCGATCTCTTCCAGCGTCTCCAGACAGTCGGAGACGAAGCCGGGATTGAGGACAGCGATCCGCTTGGTCCCCGTTCGTGCCAGTTCCTCGACCGTCTTGTCCGTATAGGGCTGCAGCCATTCCTCCGGGCCGAAGCGCGACTGGAAGGTGGTGATCAGCCGCCCCTCCGGCCAGCCGAGCCGCTCCTTCAGGAGGCGCGAGGTCTTCTGGCAGTGGCAGTGATAGGGGTCGCCCTTGCGGAAATAGCTCTGCGGGATGCCGTGATACGAGGCGATCACCTTTTCCGGCTCGAAATCGAGGCTTTCGAGATGGGTCTCGATCGAGCGGGCGAGCGCGTCGATATAGACCGGCTCGTCGTGATAGGCAGGCACGGTGCGCACCGCCGGCATCCAGCGCTGCGCCATCATGTGCTCGAAGAACTTGTCGTTCACCGTCGCCGTGGTCGAGGCGGAGTATTGCGGATAGAGCGGGAAGACGAGGATCCGCTCGCAGCCTTCCTGCATCAGATAGTCGGCGCGCTCGGCGATCGACGGGTTGCCGTAGCGCATTGCCCAGTCGACGACGACCTCGCCATGGCCGGCCATTCGCATCGCAAGCTTTTCGCCCTGCGACCGGGTGAAGGTCCGCAAAGGCGATTCGTTCTTTTCGGTGTTCCAGATCTCGGCATAGGCCGCACCGGACTTCTTCGGCCGGGTGTTGAGCACGATGCCGTAGAGAATCGGATACCAGGCCACGCGAGGCCATTCGATGACCCGCTTGTCCGAAAGGAATTCCTTCAGATAGCGGCGCATCGGCTTGAAGTCGGTCCCGTCCGGCGTGCCGAGATTGACGAGCAGCACGCCGACCTTCGATCGCTTGACGGGAGGATGCTCCGGGGGAAGGGGGCCGATCGCGCGCTCGGCGACCGTCTTGGTAAGGGCGTTCATCCTGCCATCCCTGAACACACGCAATGGGTGGGAGGGCGTGCACGGAAGAAGCGAATCCGATCGCTCGGCCTTCCTGTCGCACACCTCGTTCAAATCGCCTTGCGCTTCAACGCGCTCGGCAGTGCCGATATAGGCGATTTCGCTGAGATTTGAATGCGACAAATGCTAAGACCGGCCGCTTTCCGCAGCCGGTCCCAGCAAAGGTAAACAGGTTCGTCGAATGCGTCAGGCGCGCACGAACTCGAAACGCGTCCCGGTGGAGTTGGCACAGGCCAGACGGCTGGGCGCAACCTGATTGCAATTCGCCGATTGCTGGGCGCCTGTCGTGCGCGAGGTGTAGAGAATGTTGATCTGTCCCGGCCCGAGCGAGGAATAGGTGCCGCTGGCGAGGACACCGCCGGTGCCCTGCTCGACGGACGCGAACCGGCCGTTGTTGAAGGTCGCCGTGTAGGCGACGGGCCCGCCGACGGACGACCACCGACCCTCGATTCCCTGCGGCTGCACCGAGGCGGATCTGCCGCCCGTCTGACAGGCCGCCAGCCCTGCCGTTGCGATGACTGCAAGTGCGATGGCGCCTCGACGCATCGGATACCCCCTCATTTCTCGGCGTGGACGGATCCGCACGACCACGCGCCGAACTCAACCTCTGTCATCCCGCTGCTGCAACGCTGTTTCAGTTCGAGACAACCTTTCGAACCGGCATAGCCGAATTTCGGCCTTCTGTCATGGAATGTGACACTGCGATTCACGCGGAATCCTCAGAAATCCACGCTTCGCTCCATCAGCGGACGAGGATGTTCTTGAACTGCCAGGGGTCCTTCTCGTCGATGTCTTCGGGGAAGAGGCCAGGACGATCCACGAGCGGGGTCCAGTTGGTGTAGTAGCCCTTGACCGGCCCGAGATAGGGCGTCTGCACTTCGAGGCAGCGCTTGTAGTCCATCTCGTCGGCCTCGACGATGCCGACTTCCGGATTCTCCAGCGCCCAGACCATGCCGGCGAGCACGGCCGAGGTCACCTGCAGCCCGGTGGCGTTCTGGTAGGGCGCGATCTGGCGGGTTTCCTCGATCGACAGCTGCGAGCCGTACCAGTAGGCGTTCTTCTCGTGGCCGTAGAGGAGCACGCCGAGTTCATCGATGCCGTCGACGATCTCGTTCTCGTCGAGAACGTGAAGCTCGGGCTGGATCTTGCCGGCGGCGCCGAAGAGTTCGTGCAGGGAAAGCACGGCATCATTCGCCGGGTGATAGGCATAGTGCGAGGTCGGCCGATAGGTGACCTCGTCGTCCTTGTTGCGATGGGTGAAATAGTCGGCGATCGAGATCGACTCGTTGTGGGTCACCAGGAAGCCGTATTGCGGTCCCGGGGTCGGGCACCAGGTGCGCACGCGGGTGTTGGCGCCCGGCTGCTCGAGATAGATCGCCGCCTGACAGCCCTTCTTGTGCTTCTTGGCGTTCTTCGGCATCCACTTCTCATGGGTGCCCCAGCCGAGTTCCGACGGCTGCATACCCTCTGAAAGGAAGCCTTCCACCGACCACGTGTTCCAGAAGACGTTCATCGGTTTCGGCAGCTTGGCGCGCTGGGTGTCGCGCTCGGCGATGTGGACGCCCTTGACGCCGGCCTTCTTCATCAGCTTCGCCCAGGCTTCGCGGTCGTGCTGGCCGGGCTCGGTGAACTCCAGGCCGGTGTCGCGGGCGATGTCGACGAGCGCCTTCTTGACGAACCAGGAGACCATGCCGGGATTGGCGCCGCAGCAGGAGACGGCCGTCGTGCCGCCCGGGTTCTTGCGCTTCTCCTTGCGCACCGTCTCGCGCAGCGCGTAGTTCGTGCGTTCGGCATTCGACATGTTCTTGTCGAAGTAGAAGCCAAGCCACGGCTCGACGACGGTGTCGATGTAAAGAACGCCCAGCTTGCGGCAGAGCTTGATCAGGTCGAGCGAGCCGGTGTCGACGGAGAGGTTGACGCAGAAGCCCTGGCCATCGCCTTCGGTGAGAAGCGGGGTGAGGAGTTCCTCATAATTCTTGCGGGTCACCGCCTCATGGACGAAGCGGATGCCGCGCTCGTCGAGGAGATGGCGACCGGAATCGTCGGGATCGACGACGATGAAGCGGTTCTTGTCGTAATTGAAATGCCGCTCGATCAGCGGCAGCGTTCCCTTGCCGATGGACCCGAAGCCGATCATGACGACCGGGCCGGTGATTGTGCCGTGGATCGGGTGGCCATTCTCAGACATGGGCGCTCTCAATTCCTCAAAGACGGTGTTCCAGCGGAGGGCAAGCTAAGGTGCCGTCGGCGCGTGGCAAATCCTGCGAACGCGCTAGACGGTTTCCCTGTCAAATAATAGGGGCGCTTGGACGGATTGCGTCTGCATGTTTGCGGCGGCCGGCGCGCAGATGCAGCGCCGGCCGAGTTCCTCAGCCCATCGCTTCCAGCTCGTCGATGAATCCGGAGATCATCGACAGGCCCTTCGACCAGAAGGCGGGATCGGACGCGTCGAGGCCGAAGGGGGCCAGAAGCTCCGAGTGGTGCTTGGTGCCGCCGGCCTTCAGCATCTCGAAATACTTCTCCTGAAAGCCCGTCTCGGAGTTCCGGTAGACCGCATAGAGCGAGTTCACCAGGCAGTCGCCGAAGGCATAGGCGTAGACGTAGAAGGGCGAGTGGATGAAGTGCGGGATGTAGGTCCAGTAGGTGTCGTAGCCATCGCCCAGCCGGATCGCCGGGCCAAGGCTCGCGCCCTGAATCTCGAGCCAGATCTCGCCGATGCGCTCGGCGGTCAGTTCGCCCTCGCGGCGCTCGATATGGAGCCGACGCTCGAACTGGTAGAAGGCGATCTGCCGGACCACCGTGTTGATCATGTCCTCGACCTTGGAGGCGAGCAGCGTCTTGCGCTCCGCGTCGGTCTTGGCCTGATCGAGCAGGGAGCGGAAGGTCAGCATCTCACCGAAGACCGAAGCGGTTTCGGCAAGGGTTAGCGGGGTCGCCGCCATCAGCGCGCCCTGGCGCCCGGCCAGCACCTGATGGACCCCGTGGCCGAGTTCATGAGCGAGCGTCATCACGTCGCGCGGCTTGCCCATATAGTTGAGCAGGACATAGGGGTGGACGCTCGGCACTGTCGGGTGGGCGAAGGCGCCCGGCGACTTGCCCGGCCGCACCGCGGCGTCGATCCAGGAATTGTCGAAGAAGCGCTCGGCGATCGAGGCCATCTCCGGCGCGAAGCCCGAATAGGCCGACAGCACCGTCTGGCGGGCTTCGTCCCATGGAATGTCGCGGCGCTTGGCGTCCGGGAGCGGCGCGTTGCGGTCCCAATATTCGAGCTGGTCGAGCCCGAGCCACTTCGCCTTCATCGCGTAGTAGCGGTGGGAGATCGTCGGATAGGCGTCGCTCACTGCCTTGGTCAGCGCGTCGACCACGTCGCGCTCGACGCGATTGGCGAGATGGCGGGAATCGGCGACGTCCTCGAAGCCCCGCCAGCGGTCGGAGATCTCCTTGTCCTTGGCGAGCGTGTTGGTGATCAGGGTGAAGGTGCGCAGGTTCTCGCTGAAGACGTTGGCGAGCGCGCTCGCGGCCTTGCGCCGCTTCTCTCGCTCGGTGTCCTGCAGAAGGTTCAGCGCCGCCTCGATCGACATGTCCTCGTCGTCGACGGTGAAGCGCAGCGAGGTGAGCGTCTCGTCGAACAGCCGGTTCCAGGCGCCGGCGCCCGTGACCGCCTTGTCGTGGAAGAGCTCCTCCACTCGGTCTTCGAGCTGAAACGGCTTGTCCTGCCTCAGATCGACGATCCAGGGCCGGTAGTGGCCGAGCGCCGGGTCACGATCCATCGCCGCGTCCATCTCGCTGTCGTCGACCCGGTTCAATTCGAGACTGAAGAACAGGAGCTTCGAGGCGATGTCGGTGACGTTGGACTGGATGTCGCCATAAAACTTGGCGCGGGCGGGATCCGAGGTGTCACCGGAATAGATGAGCCCGGCATAGGAGATGATCCGGCCGAGAAGCTCTTCCAGCTCCTCATACTGCTTCACCGCGTCCGCCAGTTTGCCGTCCGTGGCGCGGACCTCCTCCGCCAGCTTCCCGCGCCAGCGGCTCTGGAACGCGCTGGCCAGTTCTCGCGCCTTTGCGAGATCATCGGCCAATTCCGGGCTCTGCATGCCGGGATAGAGGTCGGCGAGGTTCCACTCGGGCAGGGCGGCATTCTCTGTCGCCGCCGCTTCTGCCGCGGAGCGCAGTGGATGGAAGGTCATGGGCATCGTCATCAAGTCTCGTCTCGTGTCGGTTTGCATCGCCAATAGCGGTTTCATCCCGGGCGGCCAAGCCGGCAGAGGCCGCGATTTCGCGCCGGCCAAGCCTTTCTGAAAGGTTACCGTCTTTCTTCGAAAGTGGCTGAAATCAAAGGCAAATTATTGTCCGTCCTTGTTGAGATGGATTTTATCCGTGCGTGCCAAATTGGGTCATTCTCGCACCAAGACGAGATCGGAGGCGAATATGACCGAGATCGTTCTGATCGTCGATGACGATCCGATACAGCGGCGTCTGCTCGATGCTCACATCTCCCGCATGGGTCTGCAACCGCTGCATTGCGATGGCGGCCGCGCGGCGATCAACGCCTTGGGCAGTCCCAAGGCGGGACAGATCGCCGCCGTCGTGCTCGACCTGATGATGCCCGACAAGAGCGGCATGGAGGTCATGGCGGAGATGCGCCGCAACCGCATGGACGTGCCGATCATCGTCCAGACGGCGAAGGGTTCGATCGACACGGTTGTCGAAGCGATGCGCACGGGCGCGTTCGACTTCGTGGTCAAGCCGGTCGCACCGGAACGGTTCCGCCAGACACTGGCGAATGCCGTGCGGATGCACGCCACGGCCCGGCCGAGCCAGAAGCACGCCGGCATTTCGAAACTGACGCCCGAGCGGATGTCGCCGATCATGGCGCCGGTCCTGGAAAAGGCGGCCAAGGCGGCGCGCTCCAACATTCCGATCCTGATCGGCGGTGAGACGGGTGTGGGCAAGGAGTGGCTGGCGCGGGCGATCCAGTCGGTCGGCGAGCGCGCCGAGAAGCCTTTCGTGACGGTCAATTGCGGGGCGCTGCCGTCCGAACTTGTCGAAAGCATCCTGTTCGGCCATGCCAAGGGCGCCTTCACCGACGCGACCCAACCGCATGGTGGCAAGTTTCTGGAAGCCGACGGGGGAACGCTGTTTCTCGACGAGGTCGGCGAGCTCGCGCCCGCCGCCCAGGTCAAGCTGCTGCGCGTGCTGCAGGAAGGCGAGATCGACCCGGTCGGGGCGAGCAAGCCGCTTAAGGTGGATGTCCGGCTGATTTCGGCGACCAATCGCGATCTGGGTGCAGCGGTGGCCGACGGGCGTTTCCGCGAAGACCTCTATTATCGGCTCAACGCCTTCGAGATCACCGTGCCGCCCCTGCGCGACCGCCGTTCCGAGATCGGCGAACTGTGCCGGCAGTTTCTGGCTCGACTGACACTGGTGGAGCGCGCTTCGCCCGTGAAGGCGATCGACGCGCCCGCCCTGGAGCTTCTGCAAAGCTATGACTGGCCGGGCAATATTCGCCAGCTCGAAAACGTCCTGCATCGCGCCGTGGTCCTGGGCGAGACGGAGATGCTGGGCGTGGAGGATTTCCCCCAGATTGCCGCGATGATCGAGGCCACAGAACGGGGAGGCGGCGCGCTGGGTGTGGTCGCGGGAGGCGAGGCGATCACGACGGACGAAGTGCCTATGCCGCAGCCTTCTCTTGCGTCCGACTCAGGCGGGGGAGCGGAACCGGCAGCAACCGCCGCAACAAGCGAACCGGTGCCCGAGGGGGCGTTCCCGATTCGCGACACGGATGGCCAGATCCGCCGGATCGTCGATGTGGAGGCAGATCTCATTCGTCTGGCCGTCGACCAGTATGATGGCCGCATGAGCGAGATCGCCCGAAGGCTCGGGATCGGCCGCTCGACGCTCTATCGCAAGATGCGTGAATACAAGATCGCCGACCGGTAGCAACGGCATCGGGCGTTGGCCCTGCGAAGACGGCTCGTCTTCCTTGCTCTCGTCCGAAGCGGGGGCTAGAGCCACGCGGATATGATGAAGATCGGTCCGGCGCGGGAAAGAAACGGATCGAGCGGGAAAGGAAAGCGGATGCAGCCGAGAATCGCCGTCGTCGGATGCGGGCAGTGGGGCCAGAACCATATTCGCACGCTGGCCGAGATCGGTGTGCTGGCCGCCGTCGCCGACCGCAACCCCGACCGGGCAGAGGGATTCGCCGAGCGTTTCGACGTGCCCGCGCTTGAGCCCGATGCGGCGATCGCCTCCACCGACATCGATGCGCTGGTGCTGGCTTTGCCCGCGAGCGTCCATGGGCCCGTGGCGCGGGCGGCCTTTGCCGCCGGCAAGGACGTCCTGATCGAAAAGCCGATCGCCCTCGACCCGGCCGATGCCGAACTGACGGCGCAGGTCGCGGAGCGCGCCAACCGTATTCTGATGGTCGGCCACGTCCTGCGCTTTCATCCGGTGTTTCAACGGCTCTGCGCCGCTGTCGCGGAAGGGCGGATCGGCACGGTCCGCCATCTGATCGCAAACCGCATGGGGCTCGGCCGTTTCCTTGGCATGGATGTGGTGTGGGATCTCGCCCCGCACGACCTGTCGCTCATCCTCAAGCTGTCGAACGCGATGCCCCAGAGCGTCTCGGCGACGCGGCGGAGCGTGCTTTCCGACGAGACCGACATTGCCGACATCGTTCTGGAGTTCGCCGGCGGCCTCAAGGCGGAAGTGCATGTCTCGCGCGTCTCGCCCTACCGCGACCGACGCTTCTCGGTGATCGGCACGCAGGGCATGCTGGTCTTCGACGATCTGGCACCCGAGGGCGAGAAACTCTCGCTCTACGGCCATCGGGTCTGGCGCGACGGCCCTAATTTCTCCTTCGAGAACGCCCCCGTCACCTACCTGCCGGTCTCGCCCGGCCTGCCGCTCGACCGCGAACTGCGCCACTTCATCGACTGCATCGTGAATCGCCGGCAACCGGAAACCGGCGCGGCCGAGGCGGTGGAAACGGTGCGTATTCTGAGTTCTGCGTCGCCGCTGAAGAACGGCGTGTGAGGAAAAGGTGGCGTGGCGAGCACCTTGTTCCGCGCAGCTTGCCTCGGTCGGAAGGGGCGCTCCACTTTGATGTCGTCATCCCGGCTCAAGGCCCGGAGGACGGGGCTGTCGCCGAATCGAGGCGGCCAAACTCAGCCGAATGCAATCGCCGTGCAGACAATCTGTAGCCGAGCGCATCCCGCTCCCGACACGCTGGAACGATCCTCAAGCCGTCGTCGTCACCAAATCGCGGTCTGCGTTGGCTGCTTCGACTTCCGGCAGGCTCTCCGTGATGACGCCGCCGCCGAGAACTTCTGCGCCGGCTTCCACCCCGTCATAGAAGACGCAGGCCTGACCGGGCGCGACGCCGTCTTCGCCCAGCACTAGCTCCACTTCGACCGAACCATCCGAAGTCGCGCGGATATGGGCCGGCGCGGGCGGACGGGTGGAGCGGACCTTGACGTGGAGCTCGCGTTCCGAGGCTGCATAGTCCTCCGGGCGCGTCTCGCCGAGCCAGTTGACGTCGCGCAGCCGGATCCGATGCGTCCTGAGCGCCGAACGCGGGCCGACCGTCACGGTCGCTGACGCGGCGTCGAGGGCGACGACATAGAGCGGCTCGCCCGCAGCGACGCCGAGGCCGCGGCGCTGGCCGATCGTGAAATTGACGATGCCCTCGTGCCGGCCGAGGTGCCGCCCGTCGATATGGACGATATCGCCCGGCTCGCCAGCCTCGGGGCGGAGCTTGCGAATCACGTCAAAATAGCGGCCCTTGGCGACGAAGCAGATGTCCTGACTGTCCGGCTTGGCCGCGACGGCGAGGCCAAAGCGTTCGGCGATCTGGCGCGTTTCGTCCTTGGTCAGCGTGCCCAAGGGAAACCGCAGGAAGTCGAGTTGCGCCTGCGTCGTCCCATAGAGGAAATAGCTCTGGTCGCGGTCGAGGTCGCGCGGTCGAAACATGGCGCGATGAGCGCCCCGCTGCCGGGTCTCGATATAGTGGCCGGTGGCCAGCGCATCCGCGCCGAGATCCGCGGCGGTCTCCAGAAGATCGCGGAACTTGACCGTCTGATTGCAGGCGACACAGGGAATCGGCGTCTCGCCGGCAAGGTAGCTCTCGGCGAAAGGATCGATCACGGCCTTGCGGAACTTCTCCTCATAGTCGAGCACGTAATGGTCGATGCCGAGCTTTTCGGAGACGCGGCGGGCGTCATGAATGTCCTGACCCGCGCAGCAGGCTCCTGCGCGGCGCGGCGTCGCGCCGCTGTCGTAAAGCTGCAGGGTGATGCCGACGACGTCATAGCCGGCTTCCGCGAGAAGCGCGGCGACCACCGAGGAATCCACTCCGCCCGACATGGCGACGACCACCCGGGTCTCGGCCGGCGGCTTGGGAATATCCAGACTGTTCAATGACATTTGACGCTTTCGCTGCGTTCGGTTCGATCGCGCGACAGTCTCTTCAGCGAAGAAGGCGAAGACAGACGGCACGTTTCGATACGGCCAATTCGCCTGCTCTTTCAAGGGTTCTTCAGGGCGAAAATTTGGCGAAATCACTCAGCTTTGGCGGCGAAAGCCGAAGGCCTGTCGCGATATGCGATGATTTTCAGCGACTTCTTATCGAAAGCTTACGTGTGGCTTGACGGAATTTTTAGAAGCGGGGGTTATGGTCATCGCTGATTGGGTCTTTGGGTAAATTGTCGAGAGTGCAATGACCGATCAGGTTAGACCAAGAGTGAAATACGTCATCGGCCCCGATGGGAGTCCGTTGACGCTGGCAGATCTACCGCCGACCAATACGCGGCGTTGGGTCATCCGTCGAAAGGCCGAGGTCGTGGCCGCCGTGCGCGGCGGCTTGCTCAGCCTGGATGAGGCGTGTTCGCGTTACACGCTGACGGTGGAGGAGTTCCTGTCATGGCAGATGTCGATCGATCAGCATGGGCTGGCCGGTCTGCGAACGACGCAATTGCAGGAATATCGCCGAAAAACCGAACTGCACTGACGGAAAGCGGCCTCGTGAAAGGCCGCTTTCCGCAGTTCAGTTTAGGCTTCTTGAAGAACGTGCCGAGAACTCGCCAGCATTCTGCAGCTTGATCTCGGACTTGGCCGTCGGCGCGGGGAAACGCGCCGCTCGCGATCAGGCGCAGTATCGCTGGGGAAGCACTTCTTCGGTCTCCGCGGATTCGTTCTCGGCGAGAATCCGGCCGACATGACGCCGAATCTCAGCAATCGAGAACGGCTTGTCGAGGACGCCGAGAATGATCGAGGCGAGATCTTCCGCCGCTTCCTTCTGTTCGGCATATCCGGTCATCAGGAGAATCGGCAGGCCCGGCCACCGCTTCGCGCTGGCATGGGCGAGTTCGATGCCGGTCATTGCCGGCATGCGAATGTCGGAGAGCACGAGGTCGAAGGCGCCTTCCTGCTCCTCGAGGGTTTCGAGCGCCAGTTCGCCGTCTTCCGCCGTCGTGACGTCATGGCCGTCCAGACGCAGGGCCCGCTCGACGAGACGCCGAACTCCCATGTCGTCTTCCGCAATCAAGATCTTAGCCACGCAATACCTCTCATCTTCGCGCGATGAGTCCATGTGCCACCAGCAATCGCCGATTTAGCTGGTCCGAAGCTGACTTGCGAGGATATTCGAGCGGGAATGAGGCCAAAAGCCGTCACTATCGGCCTTGGCAAGGGTGAAAGTCGGCTTCCGCCGCGGGGCGTCACCCGACGACGCGTCCGATGAAGGGCAGTTCGCGGAAGGCGTGGCCCACATCCATTCCATAGCCCACGACGAAATGGTCCGGGCAGTCGAAACCGATGAAGTCGGCGTCGATCTCCGCCTTGCGATGCCCGCGCTTTTCCAGAAGTGCCGCCAGACGAACCGACGTCGCGCCCCGCGAAAGCAGGAGCTCGCGCGCGAAATGAAGCGTGCGGCCCGATTCCAGGATGTCGTCGACCAGAAGGACGGGGCGACCCGAAACGTCGGCATCGACGTCGCGCAGAATGCGGATTTCACCGCCCTCGGTCCCGCCGCCGTAGCTCGACAGCGAAATGAACTCGACCTCCGGCGCGATGCCTTCCTCATGCAGGGCTCTGAGAAGGTCGGCGGCGAAGACGAAGGCGCCCTTCAGCACCGAGACGATGATCAGATCGTCGGTGGCGCTTGCCGCGATCTCGCGGGCGACGCGCTGGACCTCGCCGGCGATCTCGTCGGCGCTGAAGAGGGTCTCGATCGATTTTCCGCGAACCGTGATCACGGCGTTCCTTCGCGGGCGGTCTCCAGGAATCCCACTCTGACTTCTCCATCGGACCGGGCCGGCACGGCGATCATTGAAACGATTTCGACCCGCTGGTTCGGATCGAGCGTGGCGACGGCGGTGCGCAGCGTGCGACTGTTCACGTGACCGTCTGGATTCTCGAAATCTACCCTGATGGTCGGAATGACCGCAACAGCCTTGCCGCGGTTCTCCACGGTGCCGGTGATCGTCAGCACCTTGCCTTCGCCGCGCTCGCTGATCGAGGCGGAGACCTCCAGCAGCCGGACGGAGGAGGTGGCGGACGAATCGAAGACCGTCGCCGCCACCGGCGCTTCGGGGAAGCTCAGCAGAAAGGTCGGCAGAAGGGCCAGGCCGAAGGCGAAGCCCGCGGCGAGGACGCCGAATCGCGCGGGAGTCAGGCGCTGTCGGCTCGCGCGATGCGACACGGGGTGCGGTCGGGCGGAGGCGCTCCCGGCGCCATGTTGTACCGGCTGCGAGGTGGTCTCCCTCCCGCGCGAAAGTCCGGCGACCTGCGACCACACGAGATCCGGCCGTGCGCCGTGGCCTGCGGCCGGTCCGGTCGGCTTGCGGCGGCCGAAATGCTGCGCGGGCTCGCCTTCCGGATTGGCACTGCGTGCGCCGAAGGTGTTTCGGGCGGCCGCCATCTCGCTCGGCGACTTGGTTCGCCGCGTGCGGGAGGTCACTTCGGCGTGGCCTTCGAGGCAGGGGCCTAGCGCGATCTGTCGTCGCGGCTCATGCTGGAGGGGCGAGTGTGCGCCGCTGCTCTTGCCGAATGCGTCCATGCGATCCTCCGCTGATCGATCCAGCAAGCGGTAAGGAAACATGCTTAACAAGTGGTGAACGCCGTCGCCGCCCGGGCGGCGCGTTCCGGCGCGACGGCATGCATCGGCGCGAAATGGCCAAGGTCTTCCGGCATTGCCGCGTCGTTTCGATGGGCCGAGCGGAGATCGGCCCGCTTGTTGAACGAGAACGGGGATCCGGCTTGATACGGTTCGAAAATGTCGGGCTGCGCTATGACATGGGGCCGGAGGTGCTGCGCGATCTCACCTTCGAGATCCGCCGCCAGTCCTTCCAGTTCCTGACGGGCCCGTCCGGCGCGGGCAAGACCAGCCTGCTCAGGATGCTGTTTCTGGCGCTCAAGCCGACGCGCGGCCTGATCACCGTGCTCGGACGCGACGTCGCGACTCTGACGCGCCGGGACCTGCCGTCGATCCGGCGCCGAATCGGCGTGGTGTTCCAGGATTTCCGTCTGCTCGATCACATGACGACCTATGAGAATGTCGCCCTGCCGCTGCGGGTGCGCGGCAAGGAAGAGGCGACCTATCGCCAGGACGTGGTCGATCTGATCAAATGGGTCGGTCTCGGCGAGCGTATCAATGCACTCCCCGTCGTTCTCTCCGGCGGCGAGAAGCAGCGCGCCGCGATCGCCCGCGCGCTGATCGATCAGCCGGACATCCTGCTTGCGGACGAGCCGACCGGCAATGTCGACGCGCCGCTCGCCCGCCGGCTGCTGAGACTGTTCCTGGAACTCAATCGCTCCGGGACCGCCGTCGTCATCGCCACCCACGATCTGGGTCTGATGGACCAGGTCGAGGCGCGACGGCTGGTTCTCTCCGACGGTCGGCTCACCATCTATGACTGATCTCGCAGCCCATCTCGTCGATATCAGGGAGCGCGTTCTCGGCTGGGCAAACAGCCTGCGGCAGCCGCGCGCCACGCCGATCGTCCCACCCGGAAACGTGGCGGGCAGGGCGCTGACCACGGTCATCGCGATCATGACCTTCCTGGCGAGCCTGACCGTCGGCGGCGTCAGTCTCGTCTCGGAGACCGCCGGCCGCTGGCAGAACGACATTTCGGAGGAAATCACCGTTCAGGTGAAGCCGGCCGAAGGTCTCGACATGCTGGTCGCGCTGGAGACGGTGCGGCAGATCGCGATCGAGACACCGGGTGTCGTCGGGGCCTCCATCATGGACGAGGCCTCCACCGGTCGTCTGCTCGAACCCTGGCTCGGCGAAGGTGTCGATCTCGACGAACTGCCGGTTCCTCGGCTGGTGATCATCGGCATCGACTCGGACGATCCGCCGGATTTCGCGGCGCTCGGCGAGGAACTGCGGCGGCAGGTCCCGCAGTCCGAACTCGACGATCACAGGGCCTGGGTGTCGCGGCTCGTCGCCATGGCGCGTTCGATGGTGCTGGCGGGGAGCTTCGTGCTGGCCCTCGTCCTGATCGCGACGATCCTCACCGTGGTTTTCGCCACGCGCGGCGCCATGTCCGGCAACCGCCAGATCGTCGAGGTCCTGCATTTCGTCGGCGCGCGGGCCGGGTTCATCGCTTCGGAATTCCAGCGCCACTTCCTGCGGCTTGGTCTCATCGGTGCGGCCACCGGTGGTGTTCTGGCGATGATGGTCTTTGCATTGATCGGATCCTGGACCGATTCCAACCGGGCGACGCCCGAAGCCGATCAGATCAGTGCGCTGTTCGGATCGTTCTCGATCGGCTGGTTCGGATATGCCGGCGTGGTCGGATTGATCGTCACGGTGGCGACGCTGACGGCCCTGACCTCGCGCTGGACGGTCACACGCCATCTGGCCGAAATCGACATGATCTCGCCGGTCGAAGGTTAAGCCTTAGTTAACCGGATTGGTCGAACTTTATGTTTTGTCATCGATCGTCAATGCGCTGCCGCATTCGCGCGCCATGGTCGGATCGATATCGCGAAAAGAAGGGAGCAGTGATGGCAGGTTGCGTAGCAGTCGGCCTGAAACAGCCTTTCTCCGCAGCATCCCGATGCCTTTACCGGTGTTGCGACCGTGAAGAGTGGCCGCAATGACGATTGCTTTCGATCCACTAGAAGCCATGGCCGAGCCTTCCCCCCAGAGGGTGAAGCGGCGGTCGGCACCCTGGTCGGGCCGCAAACGGTCGCTGGCCGGCGCGCTGATCCTTGCGGCGATGGCCGGCTATTTCGCGGGCGGTTTCCTGCGTTTCGCTGAGGAGGTGGAGCGCCTGTCGAAGCCGGCGGGTGCCGCGGCGGCCGACGGCATCGTTGTCCTGACCGGCGGTGCCATGCGCATCGACTATGCGATCGATCTCCTGAAGGATGGGCGTGGTCGCAGACTGCTGATCAGCGGCGTCCATCCGGGCACCACGGCGACCACCCTGGCGCGCCTGACAGACACCGACAAGGCCTGGTTCGACTGCTGCGTCGACATCGACTATGTCGCCGCCGATACGATCGGTAACGCCGAGATGACTGGCCGGTGGGCCTCGAGTCTGGGCTTTCGCGATCTCATTCTGGTGACGAGCGACTATCACATGCCGCGTTCGCTGATCGAATTCGACCGCGTCGACACGATTCGCTCCGTCACGCCCTACGCCGTGAGGCGCGATGATTTGTGGCAGCGCGATGCGATGCCGAGCCTGTCGGGGCTCAAGATCATGCTGACCGAATATGCCAAGCTGATCGCCACGCGGCTGCGCGGCGCCGTCGGGTTGTCCAATCCTCCCATGCCGGCGCCGCCCCAGCTCGCGAGCCTCGACCAGGCGGAATGATGCCGCGCGACGCCTGCTCGCGATGGAGGCCGATCTCATGTCGATCACGGAGAGGAGGCGTGCTATGCGAGCCGCTGATCTTCAGTGGTCGCCGGCCCATCTTCCACGGCATCGCCGCGTGAGGAACGGCTGCATCACATCTGCCCCGGAGCCCGACGGCCCATGACGTTCTTGCGCTCGCTTGCCTTCAATGTCGCCTTCTACGCCAATCTGATCCTGCAACTGATCTTCTTTTCGCCGGTCTTCTTCTTCGTGCGGGAAGAGACGGCCTGGCGGATCGTCAAGAATTGGGCGAAGTCGAGCTTGTGGCTTCTGGCCAAGATTGTCGGCACGCGCTCCGTCCTGACCGGACAGGAGCATATCCCGTCAGGCGGGGCGATCATCGCCTCCAAGCATCAGTCCTTCTGGGAAATCTTCGCGCTTCTGCCCGAAATCGAGCGGCCGACTTTCATTCTGAAGAAGGAACTGATGGCGATCCCGCTGTTCGGTGCCTTCGCCCGGCGGATGAACATGATCCCGGTCGATCGGGCCAAGCGAGGCGGCGCCATCAACGCCATGGTTTCTGCCGCCGAGGTCGCAGTCCGGCAGGGGCGGCAAATCGTCATTTTTCCCGAAGGCACACGGACGGCCCCCGGTGCCGAGGTCGAATATCGCCAGGGCGTCTTTCGGCTCTACGAGGCGCTGGGACTGCCGGTGGTCCCCGTCGCTCTCAATTCCGGCCTCTGTTGGCCGCGCAACAGCTTCATCAAGAAGAAGGGGACGATCCGGGCCGAATTCCTGCCCGTGCTGCCGTCAGGGCTCGGCCGCCAGGAGTTTCTGGACGCGCTGCGGTCGGCGATCGAGTCGCGTTCGAGGGAACTGTCGTCCGGACGCCATGGTCCGCACGATCCCGGCTCGAAGCCGGCGGAAAACTCCGGCCGGTTGAACGGTATCGGTGACCCGGTGCAGTCTTGAGCAAAGGCTGGCCGGTGTTCTCGCCGCGCATCGTCAGCTGTCACAGCCGGGATACGACCTCCTGGAGCCAATGGTCCTTCAAGCCCATCGCATCGATATGCTCGAATGCGTTCCTGACATAGTCTACATTGGCACCCGAGCGGCCATGGCTGCGCTTTACGATGGCAGCTGCCGAGGCGGTGTCCATCTTGCCCGCATACTGGGTGTGGCCGCGATCGACCACATAGGTGAGCGCCCGCACGCGCCGGCCGTCCACCGTACGGATCTGCAGAACCAGTTCCCGATAGACATGGGTGACGAGTTCTCGCTCGCGGAGATAGGCGATGGTGGCGTCCTTTTTCGAATCCTCGACCCGAAAGGCCATTCCGACGCACGAGCCGCCGCGGTCGAGGCCGAAGACGAGGCCGGGCCGCTCCGGCGTGCCGCGGTGGACGAAGGAGTGGACGCAAAGCGAACGATGATAGCCTGCGAGCCTTGCCTTTGCGCTTTCCACATAGTCAAAGCCTGGTCGCCAGATCAGTGACCCGTAACCGAATACCCAGAATTCTTCCATTGCGCCCGATACGTCTCGTCCATTGCCACCGGCGGGTTTGATTTGTGTAAGAGGATACGAGGATGAATCCGTCAAGCGACAGTCCGAGAAGGGGGCGCCGTGCGTTCCTCGGCATCGTCGTCATCGTCATCGTGCTGGCGGCCGGTCTTTCCGGCGCATGGTACTATCTCGCGGGACGGCTCGACGCGGCGGTCGATCAGGCGATCGAACAGGCGCGAGCGCGCGGCACGGAGGTCGGCTGCCCCAATCGCGAGGTGTTCGGCTATCCGTTCCGAATCGGGATCCGCTGCGACGCGGTGACCTTGGACGGGCCAGACAACGGTCTCCGGGCCTCGGCGGGCGCGCTCCGCACGGCGGCCCAGATCTATCGACCCAACCGCGTCGTCGCCGAACTCGATGGGCCCTTGCTGCTGGATGCCGCCACCGTTCCGCCACTCGATATCCGCTGGTCGCTCGCCCAGGCAAGCGCGTCTTTCTGGACCGAGGGGCTGGATCGCTTCTCGCTCGTCTCCGACGGGCCGGTCGTTGCCCTGGTAGAGCCGGCGAACGGTCGACAGCCACTCGCCGAGGCGACTCACACCGAGACGCATGCGCGGCGGCGCGACGGCAATCTCGACGTTTTCGGTGTGGTCGACAGCGGCAAGCTTGTCATGCCGAACGCCCCGGACCTGCCGCCGCTTGACGCGACGGTGGACGCGACGATCGGCGACGCTGCGGACTGGCTCGCGGGCGGCGCGCGCGGTCAGTCGGCACGGGTGCTCCTCGCCGGCAAGGATATCGCGCTTCGCTCCCTGTTGATCGAGATGGGCTCGGCCAATGCCGAACTCAGCGGAGAGTTCGCCTTCAATGATGAGGGACGGCTCAACGGGGCGTTCGAACTGGCCGTCGCCGACCCCGACGAGATCGCCAAGCTCGTTGGCACG
Source organism: Jiella marina (assembly GCF_024359545.1). Taxonomy (GTDB): domain Bacteria; phylum Pseudomonadota; class Alphaproteobacteria; order Rhizobiales; family Rhizobiaceae; genus Jiella. The sequence continues at coordinate 131,654 of NZ_JAKQZG010000014.1, read as the reverse complement.
GTCGCACCGGACCTTGCCAACATCGCGGGCGCGATCGCCTCCGCGGTCCCCATGGCCGGACGCCAGATCAACGGTCGGACTGTGATCGAGATGCGCGCGAAAGACGGGATCCTCTCGGCCGGGATCTTTCCGATCGGCCGCATTCCGGAGTTGCGCTGACTCCCGGAACGGGTGGGGGCAAGAGCCCGGACAGCAAAAAGGCCGGAGCATGTCCTGCATCCGGCCTTTCTTCTCTTGTCACATGGCGCGAGCTTACGGGCTGACGGGTGTCAGCGCGTCCTGGGCCGCCGCGGCCTTGTCGCGGACGGCCTTCTGGACCTTTTCGAACGCCCGTACCTCGATCTGCCGCACGCGTTCGCGCGAGATGTCGAATTCGCCGGAAAGGGCCTCGAGCGTCAGCGGCTCTTCAGCCAGACGGCGCGCCTCGAAGATCCGCCGTTCGCGGTCGTTCAGGACATCCATCGCCGAGCGCAGCATGCCGCGCCGCTGATCGTATTCGTCCTGCCGCGCCAGAATGTCTTCCTGGGATTCGGCGTCATCGACCAGCCAGTCCTGCCATTCGCCCGATTCGCCCTCGGTCGCGCGGATCGGAGCGTTCAGCGATGCATCGCCGGAAAGTCGGCGATTCATCGAGATCACCTCGTCCTCCGAAACGCCGAGATTGGTGGCGATCTGGTTCACCTGCTCGGGACGAAGATCGCCTTCGTCCAGCGCCTGAATGCGGCTCTTCATCTTGCGCAGATTGAAGAACAGACGTTTCTGATTGGCGGTGGTGCCCATTTTTACCAGGCTCCAAGACCGCAGGATATACTCCTGGATCGAAGCCTTGATCCACCACATGGCGTAGGTTGCCAGCCTGAACCCGCGTTCCGGGTCGAAGCGCTTGACGGCCTGCATCAGGCCGACATTGCCTTCGGAAATGACTTCGCCGATCGGCAGGCCGTAGCCGCGGTAGCCCATCGCGATCTTGGCGACGAGTCGCAGGTGGCTGGTGACGAGTTTCTGGGCTGCATTCCGGTCGTCATGCTCCGCATAGCGCTTTGCGAGCATGTATTCTTCCTGCGGCTCCAGCATTGGAAACCGACGAATCTCTTCTAAATAGCGTGTCAGACCGCCATCGCCCGACGCCACCGTCGGAAGGTTGATCTGGGCCATATTGCGCCCTCCATTCATGATATCGGCCGCTTTGCCACGAAAGCCGGCCTTCTCGCGGGCCGCAGACGCCAACCCGCACATAGGCTCATATGGGTGCGGCCCGCATCCGTTGCACGTGTTCCCGGCTAACATTGCAGCAATTTAATGCTGCGTCCGCCGCGCCCTGTCGCTTGCCTCTGATCCACCGACCAGAACCGATCATAGCCCGTCCGGGAGGGGAATCATCAGCGCTTTGCAAAGGTTCCGCATATCCTGCGGGAGTGGCGACCGGAAGCGCAAGGCCGCTCCGGTTTCGGGATGTACGAAGCCGAGCTCGGCCGCATGCAGGGCCTGGCGGTCAAAGGCCGTAACAACCTGGCGACTATCCTCGGGCAGACGCGCAGCCTTGGTCTTCAGTCCCGTGCCATACAGTGGGTCTCCGATCAGGGGATAGCCGATATGCGCCATATGAACCCGGATCTGATGCGTGCGGCCGGTCTCGAGGCGACATCGGGTGAGGGCGGCCTCCGTCGCATCGCTGACGGCGACCGTCTCATAGTGCGTGACCGCGTGTCGCGCGTCGCTGCGTCCTGCGGGCACGACGGCTCGTTTGATGCGATTCGCCGTCGAGCGGCCCAGCGCCGCGTCGATGGTGCCGTGGGCAGGGCGGGGCACATTCCAGCAGACTGCGAGATAGGCCCGGTGAAGGCGTCCGTCGCGACCGTGGGCGGCAAACTGCTCCGAGAGGTCCACATGGGCGCGTTCGGTCTTGGCGACCACGAGGAGACCGCCCGTGTCCTTGTCGAGGCGATGGACGATTCCGGGCCGGCGCTCGCCGCCGATCCCCGTCAGGCTGGGACCGCAATGGGCGATGAGGGCGTTGACGAGGGTGCCGGTCGGGTTGCCGGCTCCGGGATGCACCACGAGTCCGGCCGGCTTGTCGACGACGATCAGCGCGCTGTCCTCGTAGACAACGGCGAGCGGAATTGATTCGGCTTGTGGTCGCGCGTCTTCGGGAGGCGGCAACGCCAGTTCCACCGTCTGGGCCGATCCGACCTTCTGCTTCGCGCTGGTGGCAGCTGCCCCGTCGATCCGAGCCGCGCCCGATTCGATCAGCGCCTTGAGCCGGCTGCGGGAAAGGGCGCCCTCGAGCGCCTCGGCCAGGAAAACGTCGAGCCGCGCGCCCTCGCTGGCCGGATCGACGAGGAAGCGTCTTGTCTCCATGGTTTCAAGCCCTGTAGGAGCAGCCGGCGGGCCCGAGGCGATCGCGGCGGCCCGAGGCATGGACATGCAAGCGAAAAGGGGCCGAGATGGCGCTCAACAATGATATTGACGGCGATGACGAAAAGCCGCTCGACCCTGTCGCCGAACGCGTGCGGCGGAAGATGGTCCGGCTTCTGGCCGTCTCGATCGGGATCATGATCGTCGGCGTTATGGCCGTGCTGGGCGTCGTTGTCTACAAGACGCTGCCGGGTGGGCTCGGCTCGGCCGAAGAAGCCAGCACCGTTTCGCTTCCCGCGGGAGAAGAGGTGGTCGATGTCTCTCTGGACGGCGACCGGGCCCTGCTTCGCACGACCGGAGAGAGGGGCGTGAGGCTTTACCTGATCTCGCTGGCCGACGGCCGAATTTTGAAGCGTCTCGATCTTGCGGAAGCGCCTTCGTCGGAGTGAGCGGCCAGCAATCGGTAACTTCCCGAGAAAAGCTCTTGCGCTGAAGAATAAGAGCTTCTAAGAGAGCGCCCACCAGCGCAAAGGCTCCCATCGTCTAGCGGTCTAGGACGCCGCCCTCTCACGGCGGAAACAGGGGTTCGAGTCCCCTTGGGAGTACCAGCGAAATTGATTTCGCTATGTTTTCCAACATCCTTCTGCGTCAGGTGTTCAGCCCTTCGATTGGGTCGGACGACCCAGGGAGTTTCTCCCTGCTTCTATTGCGCTGTCATCTGCGCAGGCCCAGATGAAATTCTCCGCTGGCGACTGATCCCAACACTGCGGAGGGTATCCTCATGCTGACGAGCCCGAACGGCATCTTGCGCGAGGCGCGCTCTTCAGACGCCTTGGCCGACGTGCTGGACGTCTCCCGGCCTCAGTCGACCCAATATGTGCGTACCCAGGACGGTTACGTCGATTTGCCGGTGGTGCCGGTGGAGGCGGAGCGGCTGGTCTACCGGGCCGACAATGGCCGCGTCCTCTCCGAAATCCGCCATGCCTGCCGCGATGAAGGCTTGCTGGATGCGGAAGGACGGATCGTCGAAGCCGATTCGCGTGTCCAGGCCATCCTGCACCGGTTGCTTGTGGCCAAAGCCAGCGACGAGACGTCTCCGATCTTTGCGGAGCTGGAGCAATATGCCCTGCAGACCGAGCCGCTGCTGATCACCCGGCAGGGCCTGGTGGTGAACGGCAACCGGCGGCTCGCGAGCATGCGCGAATTGCTGGGCCGTGATCCGGAGAAATACGTCGGCTTCAAGACGATCGCTTGCGCCGTCCTTCCTGACAGCTTTTCCCATGAGACCATCGAGTTCATCGAAGCCAATCTGCAGATGGCGCCGGATCTGAAGCTGAGTTACAGCTGGATCAATCGACGCTTGAAGCTCCGCGAGCATGTGGCCGACCTTCCGCGCGAGCTGATCGTGGATGCCTACCGGCTGAAGGATGCCGGGGAGATCGAGAACGAACTCGGCGAGCTCGCGCTTGCCGAATCCTATCTGGACTATGTCGGCGCGCCGACGGACTTCGATCGCGTGGCCGATCTCGAACTCTATTTTCTGGCGTTCCGCGAATCGCTTGCGGCACTGAAGAACCCGCATCTCAGAGAGTTGTGGACCTTTGCGGGCTTCGCACTTTTGGCGACGCGCGACAGCCTGGACCAACCGGTGGAGCACCTCTACCCCTTCACACCGCCGCGACCGCAGGCCATCCCCAACTGGGTCATGCGGGCCTTTGCCGCCGATCGCGGCGTGGCGGAGCCGCAATCGACCGGACAGAACGACCCGATCCCGCCGCGCATCGCCACTCGCGTCCGGCCGATTTTGGCCGATCCGGCAAACGCAGGCGAGGTCGCCCGCCATTTGGTCGCCCTGATCAATACGCTGAAGAGCAACGAGACGGAGTTGCTGGGTGCGACGCGCGTGCTGGCGAATCTTCGGAATTTCCGCGCTGCGGTGGAGGACAAGGGCCTTGCGCTTCTGGATGAACGCCAGCATCGGCAAATCCGGGTGGAGTTGGTGGCGCTCCTGTCCCTTTTGGGGGAAGATCCCTCAGACCTTCGACCGGCGCCGCCTCGGGATACCCGCCAAGTGGCCGCAGTTTCGGCGCGGAGCGTCGGGAAAAAGCTGCGTCATCTCATCCGACGGAACTGAGTTTCGGTACCTGATGGAGCATGGAACCCCTTGAGATGGATCGGGCGTGTCGGCGGAAGAAAGCGAATCGCGGCTGCCCAGCATTCGGGCCCGGACCTTATCCAGGCATGCGGGCCGAGACGGACTGATTCTCCATGGCTTCAAGCGACGTAAAGGCCGCGTTCTCTCGCCACGGCGGCGCCAAAAGGCGTCATTTTCGATCCTTTGCCGATCGCTGTCATCCAATTGCAGATTTGGCGGAACGAGATGCTTGACAGGTTGGAAGCTTCTCCGTAAACGACCGCCTCACGAGCCGCCGAGAGCGGCACGAGCGCGGGTGTAGCTCAGTCGGTTAGAGTGCCGGCCTGTCACGCCGGAGGTCGCGGGTTCGAGCCCCGTCACTCGCGCCATTTTCCAGACACTACAGTGGCTTGGCATTGCGCTTTGGTGCGAATGCGGATCGGTTCTGAGGACTAAGTCCTTGTGCGCCTGCGATGTCGCGGCGTATGCCGAGCGCTCTCCCATCCGCTTCGAATGCCGAAGCATCTCGGACAGGCCTTCGCTCGGCTGCTACCCTTCGGGTCAGATCCCCGAGCCCTGATCCTCGAAATCCGCTTCGTCGGCCGGGGCGGGGATCGTCACGGAGGATTGCTGGTGGGTCGGCTCCGGCCAGGGCATCCAGGCGACCAGTTCGTCGTCCTCATAGGTGACGAAGCCGTCCGGGCCCATGTCGGTCGCGACCCATCGCCGCTCTGAGGACCCGCGCACGGTCGCCCAGCGCACCGTGTCGACCTCCGCCGGCCCCTGTTCGCCGCCGCGAACCGTCACCAGGATCCGCCGGCCATCGCGAAACGCGCCCGCCATGGGCAGCCATCCCGCTTCCTTGCTGTCGGCCATTGTGAACTCCTCCCCATTTCCAGAACTCGAGATCCGCCATGGTTGCGGCCTTCGTACGGCGATGGCAAGTGCATGCCAGGCGGTAAGGGAGGAAGTTTCCAAGCCGTATGCGAGGCGGAGCGGGGTGCTTTCCGACGCTTGCGCGCGCGGATGCCTTGCACAGATTCTAAGAAGGCGATAACCGTCGCCGCAATGCGGGATCGCACGTTTGGCGGCCCGCCAAGTATCGATGGCGCGGAGAGAAATCCTCCTCAGTGCGCCGATGCGGAAAACCGGAAGGGGCCGATGAGCGAACTTCTCGCATCCTATCTGCCGATCGTCATCTTCGTGGGCGTCGCGCTGATCGTTGGCCTGGCGCTTCTCGTCTCGCCGTTTCTCCTCGCCTTCAAGGCGCCGGATGACGAGAAGCTGTCGGCCTATGAGTGCGGCTTCGACGCTTTCGACGATTCGCGCATGAAGTTCGATGTCCGATTCTATCTGGTCTCGATCCTGTTCATCATTTTCGATCTGGAAGTCGCGTTCCTCTTCCCCTGGGCGGCCACCTTCGGCACGCTCGGCTGGTTCGGCTTCTGGTCGATGATGGTGTTTCTCGGCGTCCTGACCGTCGGCTTCATCTATGAATGGAAAAAGGGCGCTTTGGAATGGGATTGATCATCGGCGACCAGCCGTTCGCTCCGCGCGCTGCGGAGATGGGAACGGGTACGGGCCAGACTGCCCGGCCGATCGTGCCGGCAGAAGACCCGTTCGTGACCGACGTCAACAACGAGCTGGCCGACAAGGGCTTTCTCGTCACATCGACGGACGATCTGATCCAATGGGCGCGCACCGGCTCGCTCATGTGGATGACGTTCGGTCTCGCCTGTTGCGCGGTCGAGATGATGCAGATGTCGATGCCGCGTTATGACGCGGAGCGGTTCGGCTTCGCGCCGCGTGCCTCACCGCGTCAGTCGGACGTGATGATCGTCGCCGGCACGCTGACCAACAAGATGGCGCCGGCGCTGCGCAAGGTCTACGACCAGATGCCCGAGCCCCGCTATGTCATCTCCATGGGCTCCTGCGCCAATGGCGGCGGCTATTACCATTACTCCTATTCGGTGGTGCGCGGCTGCGATCGCGTCGTGCCGGTGGACATCTACGTGCCCGGTTGTCCGCCGAGCGCCGAGGCGCTGCTTTACGGCGTGCTTCTCCTGCAGAAGAAGATCCGCCGTACAGGCACCATCGAGCGCTAGGACGAGGAGCAGCCACCGATGCGCGATTTTGCTACCACCGACATGGCTGACTATGTCGCCGAAGTGCTGGGGGAGCGTCTTGGCTCGAGCGAGTTCCGCTTTGGTGAACTGACGCTGGTCGTGTCGCCGGAAGACATCGTCAAGGTGATGACCGTCCTCCGCGACGATCCTCAGACCCAGTTCGTCAATCTCATCGATATCTGCGGTGTCGACTACCCGGCGCGCGAGAAGCGCTTCGAAGTGGTCTATCACCTGCTGTCGCCCCGGCAGAATCAGCGGATCCGGGTGAAGGTCCGCACCGCCGAGGACGATCCCGTCCCCTCGGTCGCGGGCGTGTTCCCGGCGGCGGACTGGTTCGAGCGCGAGGCCTATGATTTCTACGGAATCCTCTTCACCGGCCACCCGGATCTCCGCCGCATCCTGACGGATTACGGCTTCGAGGGGCATCCGATGCGCAAGGATTTCCCGCTGACCGGTTTCGTCGAGGTTCATTACGACGAAGAGAAGAAGCAGGTGGTGTACGAGCCCGTCGAGCTTCGCCAGGAATTCCGCAATTTCGACTTCCTCTCGCCGTGGGAGGGAACGGAATACGTTCTCCCGGGCGACGAGAAAGCCAAGAGCCAGTAAAGCGAGGACAGGCGATGACGGCCAAGCGGCTCCAGGCCCGGTGCCTTTGCGGCGGCGTACGAATCGACGCCGACCTTCACAATCAGGATGTCGGTGCCTGCCATTGCGACATCTGTCGTCGTTGGTCGAGCGGGCCATTCATGGCGGTCGAAGCCAGCGAGGAAGTGGTCATCGCGGGAACCGATTTCCTCGGGATCTACGAATCGTCCGACTGGGGCGAGCGCGGCTTCTGCAATCGTTGCGGCTCGACGCTGTTCTGGCGATCGAAGGACGCGACGCACTACGCCATCTCGGCGGCGGCCTTCGACGACCTGACAGAGGCCTGCTTCACGCAGCAGATCTTCGTCGACTCCAAGCCCGACTGGTATGATTTCGCCAACGACACCAAGAAAATGACCGGTGGCGAATTCCTGGCGCAGTTTGCTTCCCAAGAGGACAGGTCGAATGGCTGAGATCGACGTCCGCAACTTCAACATCAATTTCGGTCCCCAGCACCCGGCGGCGCATGGCGTGCTGCGGCTGGTTCTGGAACTCGACGGCGAGATCGTCGAGCGCGTCGACCCGCATATCGGTCTGTTGCATCGCGGTACCGAGAAGCTGATCGAGCACAAGACCTATCTTCAGGCGATCCCCTATTTCGATCGGCTCGACTACGTCGCGCCGATGAATCAGGAGCATGCCTTCTGCATGGCGATCGAGCGCCTCGCTGAGGTGGAGGTGCCGAAACGCGGCCAGCTCATCCGCGTGCTCTACAGCGAGATCGGTCGCATCCTCTCGCATCTCCTCAACGTGACCACCCAGGCCATGGACGTTGGCGCGCTGACGCCGCCGCTCTGGGGCTTCGAGGAGCGCGAGAAGCTCATGGTCTTCTACGAGCGTGCATCCGGGGCGCGTCTTCATGCGGGCTATTTCCGGCCCGGCGGCGTTCATCAGGACCTGCCGCAGAAGCTGATCGACGATATCGGTGCCTGGTGCGACCCGTTCTTGAAGGTCTGTGACGACATCGAGGGCCTGCTCACCGACAACCGCATCTTCAAGCAGCGCAATGTCGACATCGGCGTCGTCAATCTCGAAGACGCCTGGGCGATGGGCTTTTCGGGCGTGATGGTGCGTGGGTCGGGTGCAGCGTGGGATCTGCGCAAGTCGCAGCCCTATGAGTGCTACGAGGAAATGGATTTCGACATCCCCATCGGCAAGAACGGGGACTGCTACGACCGCTATCTCATTCGCATGGTCGAGATGCGCGAATCCGCCAGGATCATGAAGCAGTGCGTCGAGAAGCTCTCGAGCGCGGAAGGGCAGGGGCCCGTTTCCTCGACCGAGGGCAAGGTGGTGCCACCGAAGCGCGGTCAGATGAAGCGTTCGATGGAAGCGATCATCCACCACTTCAAGCTCTACACCGAGGGTTTCCATCTCCCCGAAGGCGAGGTCTACGCGGCGGTCGAGGCGCCGAAAGGCGAATTCGGTGTCTATCTCGTCTCCGACGGCACCAACAAGCCGCATCGCTGCAAGATCCGCGCGCCAGGTTTCGCCCATCTCCAGGCGATGGACGTCATGTGCAAGGGGCATATGCTGGCCGACGTCTCGGCGATCCTCGGCACGCTCGATATCGTCTTCGGCGAGGTCGATCGCTGACTCGCAGCCCGGCGGCTCCTGGCGCCGGGCGAAAAGCGTTCCGAATTTCGGACCGTTAGGGTAGTGTCGGCTCATGAAGAACGAAGCGCTGCCCCTTGCGCCGATGAGCGCGGACGAGTTCCTTGTCTGGTCGCAGGCGCTGCCGGAAGGGGAGCGCTACGAACTGGTGGCGGGCGAGGCCGTGCGGCTGCAATCGGAGCGGATCCGGCATGCGGAGGCGAAAGCGAGCGCATGGCTGGCTCTACGATCGGGAATTCGTGAGCGGGGCTTGGACTGCAGCGCCTTCATCGACGGCGTCAGCGTGCGAATTGACGATCACACGGTCCGCGAACCCGACGCTTTGGTGCATTGTGGGCCTTACGATCCGAACAGTCTGGTTGCGACCAATCCGGTGGTCGTCGTCGAGATCGAGTCGCCGTCGAGCGCCGTTTTCGACGCGACGCACAAGCTGGCCGATTACTTCGCCGTTTCGTCGATCTCACACTATCTGATCGTGTCTCCGGAACAGGGTCGCCTGATCCATCACCGGCGCTCGTCCGTCGAAGGCGAGATACTGACACGCATCCTCGGCCGCGGCGAGACAGTCGATCTTTCTCCGCCCGGATTCACGGTTTCGGTGGAAGCTCTCCTCGGCGCTTGACGGGCGCTCGTCGGTGCTTTCAATCAATCGAAAACTGCGGTCATCCGCCACTGGCCTTTTGTCAGTCTTGTGATAGAACGCGCCGCAACATCGCATGTTGAACCGCTCTAAGATAGAGAACCGATGTCCGTCAGACGTCTCGCGGAAGAGACCGCGCAACCCGCCGGTTTCGCTTTCACCGAAGAGAACGCGGCCTGGGCCGAAGCGACGATTCGCAAATATCCCGAAGGTCGCCAGCAATCCGCTGTCATCCCGCTTCTGATGCGGGCGCAGGACCAGGAGGGTTGGGTCACCAAGGCCGCGATCGAGCATGTCGCCGAGATGCTCGAAATGCCGCTGATCCGCGTGCTCGAGGTCGCGACCTTCTATACCCAGTTCCAGCTGCACCCGGTCGGCACCAAGGCGCACATCCAGGTGTGTGGCACGACGCCTTGCATGCTGCGGGGCGCGGAAGATCTGAAGGCCGTCTGTCGCAAGAAGATCCATGCCGAGCAGTTCCACCGCAACGAGAAGGGCTCGTTGTCCTGGGAGGAGGTCGAATGCCTCGGGGCCTGCGTGAACGCGCCGATGGTGATGATCTTCCAGGATACCTACGAGGATCTGACGCCCGAGCGACTGGAAGAGATCATCGACCTCTTCGACGCGGGTCGCGGTGAGGAAGTGAAGCCGGGACCGCAGAACGGACGGCATCTCTCGGTTCCGATTGGCGGGCTGACCACGCTCAAGGGCGATTATGACGACCTGATCGAGGAGCAGGAACGCGATTTCGGGCATGGTCCCGCCAACGGTTCGAAGGCGCAGGGTGAAGGGGCCGGCGAGACCGTCTCCACACCACCGTCGGAGGCGGGCCGTCCCGATACGGAATCCACCGAGAGCGACCCGAGCCTGAAATCTCCGGGCAAGGCGGCGGACGGCAACGCCGATCAGCGCGGCGAGGAGCGCGAGAGCGACGAGCTTGCCGCGGAAGGTCACAAGCCGGCGGCAGGGCAGACCGGTGGCGAGCGTCACGGCCCCGACGACGTCGAGGATGATGAAGAGTCGGCCGATACCGGCCGTGAGACCAGCGGCGATTTCCGTCGCGCCGAGGCGGCTGCCGAGGACGCGGTCATCCCGGCTGACAAACACCTTGCCGATGATGATGGGCACCAGCCGCCCCGCGTGGCGAGTGGCGAAGAGACGTCGAAGGTCCTGAGCGAATCGACGGATACGCTGGCCGAGGGTCGGCGCGCAGTCACGTCGGACACGACGACAGGCCCCGCTCACGACGATCGCTTCGAGAGCGAGGCGGAGGAACCAGAGCCGGCCAGAGAGCCCGGCGACAAGCCGGCCGATCTTCTTTCGGCGCCCCAGGGCGAAGCCGACGATCTGAAGCAGATCAAGGGTATCGGTCCCGTTATCGAGGGCAAGCTGAACGATCTCGGTGTCTTCCATTTCTGGCAGATTGCCAAATGGCGCGAGACCGAGCTGATCTGGATCGACGATTATCTGAATTTCCGGGGCCGGGCCGTCCGCGAGGGCTGGATCGAGCAGGCGCGGGATTTGCAGTCGGGCTCGCAGTCGCGGCCGGGCGACGCGTGAGGTGAAGGAGGAGCGACATGCTTCAGGATAAGGACCGGATCTTCACCAATATCTACGGGCTTCGCGACAAGAGCCTGAAGGCGGCGCTGAAACGCGGCCATTTCGATGGCACCGCCGACATCATCGGCAAGGGTCGCGACTGGATCATCAACGAGATGAAGGCCTCCGGTCTTCGTGGTCGTGGCGGCGCCGGTTTTCCGACCGGGCTGAAATGGTCCTTCATGCCGAAGGAGGTCGGCGAGCGGCCGCATTACCTCGTCGTCAATGCCGACGAATCCGAGCCCGGGACCTGCAAGGACCGGGAGATCATGCGCAACGACCCGTTCACGCTGATCGAAGGCTGTGTGATCGCCGGTTTCGCCATGGGCGCCCATGCCGCCTACATCTACATTCGCGGCGAATATGTGCGCGAGCGTCAGGCGCTGCAGCGGGCGATCGACGAGTGCTACGAGCAGGGCTATCTCGGCCGGGACAACAAATGCGGCTGGGACTACGACATCATCGTCCATCACGGCGCCGGCGCCTATATCTGTGGTGAAGAGACGGCGCTTCTGGAGAGCCTCGAAGGCAAGAAGGGCCAGCCCCGCCTGAAGCCGCCATTCCCGGCGAATGTCGGCCTCTATGGCTGCCCGACGACGGTCAACAACGTCGAATCGATTGCGGTGGCTCCGACGATCCTGCGTCGTGGCGGCTCATGGTTTGCCGGCATCGGGCGGCAGAACAACACCGGCACCAAGCTCTTCTGCGTGTCCGGCCATGTCGAGCAGCCCTGTACCGTCGAAGAGGCGATGTCGATCCCGTTCCGGGAGCTGATCGAGAAGCATTGCGGCGGCATTCGCGGCGGCTGGGACAATCTTCTCGCCGTGATCCCTGGCGGCTCGTCCGTGCCGCTGGTGCCGGGGCAAGACATCATCGATGCGCCGATGGATTTCGACGGGCTGCGCGAGATCAAGACCTCGCTCGGCACCGCGGCCGTGATCGTCATGGACAAGTCCACCGACATCGTGAAGGCGATCGCCCGCATCTCCTATTTCTACAAGCATGAGAGCTGCGGCCAGTGCACCCCGTGCCGCGAGGGCACCGGCTGGATGTGGCGCGTGATGGAGCGCATGGTTACCGGCCATGCTCAGAAGCGCGAGATCGACATGCTTCTCGATGTGACGAAGCAGGTCGAAGGCCACACGATCTGCGCGCTCGGTGATGCGGCGGCCTGGCCGATCCAGGGCCTCGTCCGGCATTTCCGCGCCGAGATCGAGCGGCGCATCGACGAGTTCTCGCACAATGCGCACGACGTGAAGCCAGTGCTCGAGGCGGCGGAATAACTAATTTCTGCGGCTCATGGGACCCTATGTTTCCGTGAGCTGAAAGTGAAGGTCATCATGGCGAAGCTGAAAGTCGACGGCAAAGAGATCGAGGTTCCGGACCACTACACGCTGCTGCAGGCGGCGGAGGAGGCGGGCGCCGAGATTCCGCGTTTCTGTTTCCATGAGCGGCTGTCGATCGCCGGCAATTGCCGCATGTGTCTCGTCGAGGTGAAGGGTGGCCCGCCGAAGCCGGCTGCCTCCTGCGCCATGGGCGTTCGCGATCTGCGGCCAGGGCCGAACGGCGAACTGCCGGAAATGTTCACCAATACGCCGATGGTGAAGAAGGCCCGCGAGGGCGTCATGGAGTTCCTGCTGATCAACCATCCGCTCGACTGCCCGATCTGCGATCAGGGCGGCGAGTGCGATCTGCAGGACCAGGCCATGGCCTATGGCGTCGACTCCTCGCGCTACCAGGAGAACAAGCGCGCGGTCGAGGACAAGTATATCGGCCCGCTGGTGAAGACGATCATGACGCGCTGCATCCACTGCACGCGCTGCGTCCGCTTCACCACCGAAGTCGCCGGCATTTCCGAGCTCGGCCTCGTCGGCCGCGGCGAGGATGCCGAGATCACGACCTTCCTCGAACAGGCGATGACCTCCGAGCTGCAGGGCAATGTGATCGATCTCTGCCCCGTCGGTGCGTTGACCTCGCGTCCTTATGCCTTCCAGGCGCGTCCCTGGGAATTGACCAAGACCGAGACGATCGACGTCATGGACGCTGTCGGCTCTGCGATCCGCGTCGATACGCGCGGCCGCGAAGTGCTGCGCATCATGCCGCGCATCAACGAGGCGGTGAACGAGGAATGGATCTCGGACAAGACCCGCTTCGTCTGGGATGGCCTCAGGACCCAGCGCCTGGACCGACCTTACGTGCGCCGTGACGGAAAGCTGCAGCCTGCAACCTGGCAGGAAGCCTTCGCTGCGATCCGCGACAAGGTCGGCAATACTGCGCCGGAAAAGATCGGCGCCGTGGCGGGTGATCTGGCGGCCGTGGAGGAAATGTGGGCCCTGAAGAAGCTCATGGCCGAGCTCGGCTCGACCTCCGTCGATTGCCGACAGGACGGTGCGAAGCACGATCCGTCGGCAGGGCGTGGCAGCTATCTCTTCAACACGACCATTGCCGGGATCGAGGACGCCGACGCGCTTCTCATCATCGGCGCCAATCCCCGCTTCGAGGCGTCCGTCCTCAACGCCCGCATCCGCAAGCGCTGGCGCATGGGCGGCTTTCCGATCGGCGTCATCGGCGAGAGTGTCAATCTGCGCTACGCCTACACCTATCTCGGTGCCGGCACGGAGACGCTCTCGGATGTCGCGGGCGCAAGCCAGGGATTCTTCGACGCGCTGAAGAATGCCGAGCGACCGATGATCATCGTCGGAAGCGGCGCGATTTCCGGTGAGAACGGTACGAACGTTCTCGCATCCGCCGCAGCGCTCGCCCGCGAGATCGGCGCATTCAGTGGCGACTGGAACGGTTTCAACGTCCTTCACACCGCGGCGTCACGGGTCGGCGCGCTCGATATCGGCTTCGTGCCGGGTGAGGGCGGCAAGAGCTTCGGCGAGATGGCCGGCGGAGCCGTCGACGTCCTGTTCAGCCTCGGCGGCGACGAGGTCGAGATCGCGCCCGGGCCCTTCGTCGTCTATGTCGGCACCCATGGTGACCGCGGCGCCCACCGGGCCGACGTGATCCTGCCCGGCGCCGCCTATACGGAAAAGGACGGCACGTTCGTCAATACCGAGGGCCGGGCGCAGGTGACCACCCGCGCGGCCTTTCCTCCGGGCGACGCGCGCGAGGATTGGGCGATCATCCGGGCGCTCTCGGCGGTTCTCGGCAAGACGTTGCCTTTCGATTCCCTTGCTGCGTTGCGCCGCGATCTCTACCAGTCGCACCCGACGATGCGCACCGATCGAATCGAGCCAGCCGGTCACGACGACCTTCTGAGCCTCGCCGACAGGGCCGGTTCGCTCGGCAATGAACCGCTCGCCTCGAAGCTCGCGGATTTCTATCTGACGAACCCGATCGCGCGAGCCTCCAAGGTGATGGCCGAATGTTCAAGGCTCGCCCAAGCCGAGCATCTCGAAGCAGCGGAATAAGGACGCTCGAACGTGACGGACTTCTTCTCATTCTATGTCTGGCCGGGGCTCATCATCCTGGCGCAGAGCGTTCTTTTCCTCGTCGTCCTCTTGGTCCTGATCGCCTACATCCTGCTGGCCGATCGTAAGGTCTGGGCGGCGGTCCAGAACCGGCGCGGCCCGAACGTCGTTGGGCCCTGGGGCCTGTTCCAGTCCTTCGCCGACCTCTTGAAGTTCGTGCTCAAGGAACCGGTCGTTCCGGCCAGCTCCGACAAGGTCGTCTTTCTGCTCGCACCTCTGGTGGCGGTGACGTTGGCGCTGGCGACATTCGCCGTCGTGCCGGTGGCCGACGGCTGGGTGATCGCCGACATCAATATCGGCATTCTCTACGTCTTCGCGATCTCCTCGCTCGAGGTCTATGGCGTGATCATGGGCGGCTGGGCGTCGAACTCGAAATACGCCTTTCTCGGTGCGCTGCGCTCGGCTGCGCAGATGGTCTCCTACGAGGTCTCGATCGGCTTCGTCATCGTGACCGTGCTCCTGTGCGTCGGCTCGCTGAATCTCAGCCATATCGTGCTCGCGCAGCAGACCGGATTCGGCACGATGATCGGCCTGCCGAACACGTTCCTCGACTGGCACTGGCTCGGCCTGTTCCCGATGTTCATCGTGTTCTTCATCTCGGCGCTCGCCGAGACGAACCGGCCGCCATTCGACCTTCCCGAAGCCGAATCCGAACTCGTCGCCGGTTTCATGGTCGAATATGGGTCGACCCCGTACATGATGTTCATGCTCGGCGAATACGCCGCCATCACTCTGATGTGCTGCCTGACGACCATCCTCTTCTTGGGGGGCTGGCTTCCGCCGTTCAACTTCGCACCGTTCACCTGGGTTCCGGGCGTCATCTGGTTCCTGGCGAAGGTCGCGCTGGTGTTCTTCATGTTCGCCATGGTGAAGGCATTCGTGCCGCGCTACCGCTATGACCAGTTGATGCGGCTGGGCTGGAAGGTCTTCCTGCCGCTGTCGCTGGCGATGGTCGTCATCGTCGCCTTCGTCCTGCAGCTCTTCGGCTGGGGTGCCGTGGCGGTGGCGGCATGACCGACCCGGCGGTCCTCGGTGCTCTGGTCGGTCTCGCCCTCGGCGTGATCGACTTCTACGTCATCGGGCTGATTATGGGGCAGGTCGCCAGGCAGCGGCCGTCGGAGCGCCTCGGCGCTTCCACTGCGCTGAACATCGCGCGGATTTCACAATTGATTTTCTTTCCCGTCGCCGGCTGGTTCTTCGGGCCGATGATCGCGGGTTGAACTGAAAGAGGGGAGGGCAAGGCCCATGTCCCAGATTGCACAATCGGTCCGTTCGCTGTTCCTCATCGAGTTCGCGAAGGCCTTCGTCCTGTCCATGCGCTATTTCTTCGCGCCGAAGGCGACCGTGAACTATCCCTTCGAAAAGGGGCCGGTCAGCCCGCGCTTTCGCGGCGAGCACGCCCTGCGCCGTTATCCGAACGGCCAGGAGCGCTGCATCGCCTGCAAGCTTTGCGAGGCGATCTGCCCGGCGCAGGCGATTACCATCGAGGCCGGCCCGCGCCGTAACGATGGCACCCGCCGTACCATCCGCTACGACATCGATATGGTGAAGTGCATCTACTGCGGCTTTTGCCAGGAAGCCTGCCCGGTCGACGCGATCGTGGAAGGCCCGAATTTCGAGTTCGCGACGGAAACCCGCGAAGAGCTCTACTACGACAAGGAAAAACTGCTCGCGAATGGCGATCGGTGGGAGCGCGAACTCGCGCGCAACATTGCGCTCGATGCGCCATACCGCTAAGCGAACGCAGGAATCAGGCGGGAATCGCGGCCGGGCCCGGCTCGGCCATCGATGATGAACGAAGCGGCCCGAATCGCCGCGTGTCGGAACATGAGGGGAGCCCGAGAATGCTCGGCCTTCAGGCATTCTTTTTCTATATCTTCGCCTTCATTGCGGTCGGCGCGGCGCTCATGGTCGTGTTCTCCCGCAATCCGGTGCACTCCGTCCTCTTCCTGATCCTGACCTTCGTCGCTGCCGCCGGTCTGTTCCTTCTGGCCGGTGCGGAGTTCCTGGCGCTGATCCTGATCGTCGTCTATGTCGGCGCGGTGGCGATCCTCTTCCTCTTCGTCGTGATGATGCTCGATCTCGACTTCGGCCGGATCAAGCAGGGCGCGCTGGAATACGCACCCTTCGGGCTGATCATCGGTGTCGTGCTGCTCGCCGAACTGATCATCGCCGCGACGGGCAGCGTCTACGAGCCGGAGATCGTCGCCAACACGGCGATGCCGATGCCGCCGCTCAGCGTGATGTCGAACATCGAGGCGCTCGGGAGCGTGCTCTACACCCGCTACATCCTGTTCTTTCAGCTCGCCGGTCTCATCCTCTTCGTCGCGATGATCGGTGCGATCGTGCTGACGCTTCGCCACAAGGCCGGTCTGAAGCGCCAGTCGATCCCCGCCCAGGTGGCGCGCAATCCCGCCACGGCGATCGAGGTCCGCAAGGTCGAAAGCGGCCGGGGCATCTGAGGCGGAGAAGGAAGCAAGACCATGGAAATCAGTCTCGGCCACTACCTCACCGTTGCGGCGATCCTCTTCGTCACCGGGGTGTTCGGCATCTTCATGAACCGGAAGAACATCATCACCATCCTGATGTCGATCGAGCTCATCCTGCTGGCGGTCAACATCAACATGGTGGCGTTCTCGGCCTTCCTGGGCGATCTGGTCGGCCAGGTCTTTGCCCTCTTCATTCTGACCGTCGCCGCGGCCGAGGCGGCCATCGGTCTCGCCATTCTGGTGGTCTTCTTCAGAAACCGCGGCTCGATCGCCGTGGATGACGTCAACACGATGAAAGGCTGATCGCGGTGTATCCGATCATCGTCCTCCTGCCGCTGGCAGGCTTCCTGATCGCCGGGCTGTTCGGCAAGTCGATCGGAGCCAAGGCCGCCGAATACACGACCTCCGGCTTCATGGTGCTGGCTGCCATCCTGTCCTGGATCGGCTTCCTGAGCTTCGGCTTCGGGGAAGGCGAGACCATGCGGATCTCGCTCCTGCACTGGATGCAGTCCGGCGGGCTGGATGTCTCGTGGTCTCTGCGGATCGACCGGCTGACCCTGGTGATGCTGGTCGTGGTCAACACCGTCTCCGCGCTCGTGCATGTCTACTCGATCGGCTACATGCACCACGATCCGCATCGTCCGCGCTTCTTCGCCTATCTCTCGCTCTTCACCTTTGCCATGCTGATGCTGGTGACGTCGAACAATCTCGTCCAGATGTTCTTCGGCTGGGAAGGCGTCGGTCTCGCCTCCTATCTCCTGATCGGATTCTGGTACAAGAAGCCCTCGGCCAATGCCGCGGCGATGAAGGCCTTCGTCGTCAACCGCGTTGGCGACTTCGGCTTTGCGCTCGGCATCTTCGGCGTCTTCGTGCTGTTCGGTTCGGTCAATCTCGACACGATCTTTGCCGGTGCCGCCGATGTGGCGGCCACCATGGGTGGCGAGGGTGCCCACGCGGCGGCAGAGGGCGCGGAAGCCGCCGCTCATGGCGCGGGCGACATCGTCATGAATTTTGCGGGCTATGCGCTGACCATGGGTGGGGCGCTCACCGCGGTCTGCCTGCTCCTCTTCATGGGCGCTATGGGTAAGTCCGCCCAACTCGGCCTTCACACCTGGCTGCCCGACGCCATGGAAGGCCCGACGCCCGTCTCCGCGCTCATCCATGCTGCGACCATGGTCACCGCCGGCGTTTTCATGCTGGCGCGCATGTCGCCGATCTTCGAGCTCAGCCACACCGCGCTCACCTTCGTCACGTTCATTGGCGCGACGACGGCGTTCTTTGCCGCCACTGTCGGTCTCGTCCAGAACGACATCAAACGCGTCATCGCCTACTCGACCTGCTCGCAGCTCGGCTACATGTTCGTGGCGCTCGGCGTCGGCGCCTATTCCGTGGCGATCTTCCACCTCTTCACCCACGCCTTCTTCAAGGCGCTTCTGTTCCTCGGCGCCGGCTCCGTCATTCACGCGGTCTCCGACGAGCAGGACATGCGGCGCATGGGCGGTCTGAAGAACCACATTCCCATCACCTACTGGATGATGGTGATCGGCACGCTGGCGCTGACCGGCTTTCCCTTCACCGCCGGGTACTTCTCGAAGGATGCTGTCATCGAGGCGGCCTATGCCGGGCACAATTCCTTCGCTCTTTACGGCTGGGGTCTGACGGTGATCTCGGCGCTGCTGACGAGCTTCTATTCCTGGCGCCTGATCTTCCTCACCTTCCACGGCAAGCCGCGGGCGTCTGCCGACGTGATGCATCACGTGCACGAGTCACCGCAGGTCATGTTGATCCCGCTCTACGTCCTCGCGGCGGGCGCGCTTCTGGCAGGCCTGCTGTTCGAAGGCTCTTTCATCGGCGAGGCCTATGACGAGTTCTGGCATTCGGCGCTGTTCACCGGAGCGGACAACCACGTCCTGCACGATCTGCACGAGACGCCGTTCTGGATCGCGTTCATCCCGACCGTGATGATGGCCATCGGCTTCGTCACCGCCTACTTCTTCTACATCCGCTCGCCGCACCTGGCGAAGGACACGGCGAAGCGCCATCGCGGGCTCTACACGTTCCTGCTCAACAAGTGGTACTTCGACGAGCTTTACGAGTTCATCTTCGTGCGCCCGGCGCAGGCGATCGGACGCTTCCTCTGGAAGACGGGTGACGGCAAGGTCATCGACGGGCTCGGACCGGATGGGGTTTCGGCGCGCGTGCTCGACGTCACCGGCCGGGTCGTTCGGCTGCAGAGCGGATATTTGTACCACTATGCCTTCGCGATGCTGATCGGCGTTGCCGCGCTGGTCACCTGGACGATGCTCGGGGGAGCCAACTGATGACCGACTGGCCGATCCTTTCGACCGTCACCTTTCTCCCGCTGGTCGGCGCGATTCTGATCCTTTTCATCAAGGATGACAATGAACTCGCGCGGCGCAACGTGCGCAACGTCGCGCTGCTGACGACGGTATTCACCTTCATTCTGTCGCTCTGGGTGTGGGTCGATTTCGATTCCTCGACCGCCGATTTTCAGATGGTCGAGCGCTTCGAATGGCTGGGCACCGGCATCACCTACCACATGGGTGTTGACGGCATCTCGATGCTGTTTGTCATCCTGACCACCTTCCTCATGCCGATCTGTATTCTCGCGAGCTTCGAGTCTGTGAAGACGCGCGTGAAGGAGTACATGATCGCCTTCCTCGTGCTGGAGACGCTGGTCATCGGCGTGTTCTGCGCGCTCGACCTCGTGCTCTTCTACATCTTCTTCGAGGGCGGCCTGATCCCGATGTTCCTGATCATCGGCGTCTGGGGCGGCAAGCGGCGGATCTACGCGAGCTACAAGTTCTTCCTCTATACCTTCCTGGGCTCGGTGCTGATGCTCATCGCCATCATGGCGATGTATTGGGACGCTGGCACGACTGCCATTCCGGAGCTCTTGCAGCACGACTTCCCGGCCACCATGCAGCCTTGGCTGTGGTTCGCCTTCCTGGCTTCCTTTGCCGTGAAGATGCCCATGTGGCCGGTCCATACCTGGCTGCCGGACGCCCACGTGGAGGCCCCGACGGCAGGCTCCGTGATCCTGGCGGGCATCCTCCTGAAGCTCGGCGGCTATGGCTTCCTGCGCTTCTCGCTGCCGATGTTCCCGCTGGCCTCGGCCGACTTCGCGCCGTTGATCTTCGCGCTTTCCGTGGTGGCGATCATCTACACCTCGCTGGTCGCGCTGATGCAGGAGGACATCAAGAAGCTGATCGCCTATTCCTCGGTCGCCCATATGGGCTTCGTGACCATGGGCATCTTCGCCGCCAACGAGCAGGGCGTGCAGGGCGCGATCTTCCAGATGCTCTCGCACGGTCTCGTCTCCGGCGCGTTGTTCCTTTGCGTCGGCGTCGTCTACGACCGGATGCACACCCGCGAGATCGCGGCCTATGGCGGTCTGGTGAACCGGATGCCGCATTATGCGGTCGTGATGCTGATCTTCACCATGGCGAATGTGGGCCTTCCGGGCACGAGTGGTTTCGTCGGCGAGTTTCTGACGCTGATCGCCGTCTTCCAGGTCAATACCTGGGTGGCGATCTTCGCGACGACCGGCGTGATCCTGTCAGCGGGCTACGCGCTGTGGCTCTATCGCCGGGTGATCTTCGGCGCGCTGGAGAAGGAGAGCCTGCGCTCGATCATGGATCTGACCGGTCGCGAGAAGCTGCTTCTCTATCCGCTGGTCGTGCTGGTCATTTTCTTCGGCGTCTATCCGATGCCGGTCTTCGACATCACCGCCGCCTCGGTCGAGGCGCTGGTCAACAGTTACACTGCTGCGCTCGATGCCGCCGGAAGCGGCGCTGTGGCGGTGCTTCACTAATCTCCCGGGGCGGCGTGGCCGCCCTCGGACTTTAAAACCCATTGCCTGTCCCGTCGGTGATCTCTTAGCGACGGGAAATCTTCCGAAGGCTTCAGGAATTTCTCTAAAGGCCCCTCTGTGATGACGGATATCCTCGCCAGCAGCCTTTCGATCGCCGCGCCCGAACTGATCATGTCGGTCGGCGCGATGATCCTTCTGATGATCGGCGTCTTCATGGGCGAGAAGAGCTCGCAGACCGTGACGGGGCTTTCGGTCGCTCTGATCATCATTGCGGCGCTCTGGCTGATCCTGATCACGCCCATGGGAATCGGTTTCGGCGGCTCCTTCGTGGTCGATCCGTTCGCGCGCTTCATGAAGGTTCTGGTGCTGATCGGCTCGGCGGCAGCCGTCATCATGTCGGTCGGCTTTGCCGAGAGCGAGCGCTTCAACCGCTTCGAGTTCCCGGTGCTCGTCATCCTGTCGACCACCGGCATGATGGTCATGGTTTCCGCCGGTGACATGATCGCGCTCTATCTCGGCCTCGAACTGCAGTCGCTGGCGATCTACGTGCTGGCGGCGATCAACCGGGATTCGGTGCGCTCGACCGAGGCGGGACTCAAATATTTCGTCCTCGGCGCGCTCTCGTCGGGCATGCTGCTCTACGGCGCCTCGATGGTCTACGGCTTTACGGGCCAGATCGAGTTCACGGCCATCGCCGCAGCGGTGGCCGACGGCGAGCGCTCGCTCGGCCTCGTGGTCGGCATCGTCTTCGTCTTGGCCGGTCTCGCGTTCAAGATCTCCGCCGTGCCGTTCCATATGTGGACGCCGGACGTCTATGAGGGCGCCCCCACGCCGATCACGGCATTCCTGGCCGGTGCGCCGAAGGTCGCCGCCATGGCGCTGATCACCCGCTTCACCGTTCAGGGTTTCGAGCCGCTGGCGGCCGACTGGCAGCAGGTGATCGTCTTCATCTCGATCGCCTCGATGGTCTTCGGCGCCTTTGCCGCCATCGGCCAGAAGAACATCAAGCGGCTGATGGCCTATTCCTCCATCGCCCATATGGGTTACGCGCTGGTCGGGCTGGCGGCGGCGAATGTCGAAGGTGTGCGCGGCGTTCTTCTCTACATGGCGATCTATCTGGCGATGACGCTCGGCACCTTCGCGGTGATCCTCGCCATGCGCCGCCGCGAGGGCATGGTCGAAGAGATCGACGATCTCGCGGGCCTGTCGCGGACCAATCCGGCGATGGCGCTGTTCCTGACGATCATGATGCTGTCGCTGGCCGGGCTTCCGCCGCTCGCCGGCTTCATCGGCAAGTATTTCGTCTTCATGGCCGCCGTGCGTGCCGATCTCTGGCCGCTCGCGATCATCGGTGTTCTGGCGAGCGTGGTCGGGCTCTACTACTATCTGCGCATCGTCAAGGTGATGTGGTTCGATGAGCCGGCGGAAGAGTTCGTGCCGATGGCGATCGAGCTCAAGGCTGTGCTGTGGTGCGCCGGCCTGTTCGTCTTCCCGGTCTACCTTTTCGTCGGCGGACCGATCTTCGCGGCGGCAGAGGCAGCGGCAAAGACCTTCTTCTGACAGTGGCGGCCGGTTTCGCTCTTTCCCCCACCGCGATCGCAGCGGGATACCGGCTCGAAACCTTCGACGCGATCGGCTCGACCAACGCCGAGGCATTGGGGCGGGCTTCCTCCGGTGACACGGGTCGGCTCTGGCTCGTGACGGGCCATCAGACCGGCGGGCGCGGACGGCGTGGCCGCCCCTGGGACGGCCAGCCCGGCAATCTTGCCGCGACGCTGCTGCTCAAGCCCGACGTCCCGCTTTCGGCCGCTGCCTCGCTCGGTTTCGTCGCCGCGCTTGCGCTCGGAGATGCGCTCGAAGCCCTGCTGCCGCAGAACTCGGTCGCGATCGGACCGGATGGCGGGGATGTCGCGAAAGGCGGGCGTTTCGCGCTGAAATGGCCGAACGACGTACTCGCCGACGGGGCCAAGCTCTCCGGTATCCTGCTCGAGACGAGCGCGGCCGGGCCGAACGACTTTGCGGTCGCGATTGGCATTGGAGTGAATGTCGCCGAGCATCCGGTCGGGACGCCCTATCCGGCGACCAGCCTGCGCGCGCTGGGCACCGCGTGCGATGCGGGCGATCTGTTCTTCGCCTTGAGCGACGCCTGGATGGACAATATCGGCCTTTGGGACAGCGGTCGCGGCCTTGCCGCGATCCGGGACCGCTGGCTGGAACGTGCTGCGGGTATCGGTGGCGAGGTGGCCGTTGATCTCGGCGGGCGGATCGTTCGGGGCGTGTTTGAAACGATCGATGCCGAGTGCCAATTGGTGATACGGGAGCCGAACGGGCAGGCGACACGAATTGCGGCGGGCGACGTCCATTTCGGCGGCGTCGCTTCGGCCAGAGCATGATGCTGAAAAGTCGCTGACGTTTCGGACAACGTCTTGCGTTGAAACAAAGACTTGGAGCGAAATGGCGATTCCCTTTGATCGCTTTTTGCTCTCGTGACGGGAAAGCAAGAGCTTGATGAAAAACAGCAACAAGAGCGAGCTCGTGTTCTGTCCGCTTGGCGGCCTCGGCGAAATCGGGATGAATTTCGCGCTCTATGGCTTCGGGCCCGAAAGCGATCGCGAATGGATCGTGGTCGATTGCGGCGTGTCCTTCGCCGGGCCGGAAATCCCGGGTGTCGACCTCGTTCTGCCGGACATCCGCTTCATCGAGGAGAACCGCCTCTCGGTGAAGGGCATCGTCATCACCCATGCCCATGAGGATCATTACGGCGCTCTGCTCGATCTGTGGCCGCGTCTGAAGGCGCCGGTCTACGCTACGGCCTTTACGGCCAACCTTCTGGCCGCCAAGCGGGAGGGTGAGCCGGAAGCGCCGGAGATTCCGGTCGAGATCTTCAAGGCCGGGGATCGCTTCAAGATCGGCTCCTTCGAGATCGAGGCGATCAACGTTACCCACTCCATCCCGGAGCCCGTGGCGCTCGCGATCCGCACGGAGGCGGGAACCGTTCTTCACACGGGCGACTGGAAGATCGACGCGACGCCGGTCCTCGGCGCGCCGACGGACGAGCGGCGGCTGCGCGAGATCGGCGAGGAGGGGGTTCTGGCGATGATCGCCGACTCCACCAACGCCATGCGCGACGGCATCAGTCCGAGCGAACGCGAGGTCTCCGCCTCGCTCGCCAAGATCATCACCGAAGCGCCGGGCCGCGTCGCGGTCACGACGTTTTCGTCCAATGTCGGCCGCATCCGCTCCGTCGCGATCGCCGCCCGCGATGCCGGACGGCAGGTCCTGCTGATGGGCCGGTCGATGCGGCGCGTCATCGATGTGTCGGACGAGCTCGGCTATCTGGAGGGCATCCCATCCTTCCTGTCCGAACAGGATTTCGGCTACATTCCGCCGGAAAAGGCGGTGATCATCCTGACCGGCAGCCAGGGTGAGCCGCGGGCCGCTCTGGCCCGGCTCGCCCGCGACGAGCATCCTGCCGTCAGCCTCTCCAAGGGCGACATGGTGATCTTTTCCTCCCGCTCGATCCCCGGCAACGAAAAGGGGATCATCGAGATCAAGAACGCCCTCATCGATCGCGGTGTTCGGGTGTTGGAGGACAACGAGGCGCTGGTGCACGTGTCCGGTCATCCCCGCCGTAGCGAGATGCGGGACATGTATGAATGGGTGCGTCCGTCGATCGCGGTGCCGGCCCATGGCGAACCGGCCCATCTGGTGGCCCATGCGGCGCTCGCGAAGGAAGCAGGCGTCAAATCGGTGGTTCCCGCCCGCAACGGCGATATGGTGAGGCTGTGGCCCGGCGATGCGGAAATTGTCGATCAAGTGCCCGTCGGCCGCATCTACAAGGACGGTCGTCTCCTGGGTACGGTCGAGGAGACGGGAATCGTCGAACGGCGGCGCCTGTCCTTCGTCGGGCACATCGCGGTGCATGTGGAACTGACGGCCAAGTTCACGCTCCGGGACGATCCCGAAATCGTCGCTCTCGGCATTCCGGAAGCCGACGATGAGGGCGACGACATGGAGGACATCCTCGTCGACGCTGCGGCCGATGCCGTGGAAAGCATTCCGCCGAAGCGCCGCAAGGACCCCGATACAGTGCGCGAGGCCGTGCGCCGGGCGGTCCGTTTCGCCGCGGCCGATGCCTGGGGCAAGAAGCCGATCGTGACGGTGTTCGTCTCGAGCCCGTAACTGCCGGCGTCAGCCGGAGGACTCCGTTCTCGCCGATCCCTGCAGGTACTGAGCCCGGAGCCGGTCGCGATAGGCGAGGACGTTCGGCTCGTTGACGATGGAGTCGCGGATCGCGCCGGGAAAGGCATCGCAGCTCCCAGCGAGGATGAAGGCGAGCGCCGTTGCGTCCGAGCGGCAGGGACGATCGCCCAGAAGATAGGGCTTGTCCGCGAGAAGCAGCGCCAGAGCGCGGCCGTTCTCGGCGGCAAGCGCGTCGTTTTCGGACTCCGTCAGCCGGCCGGTGCCTTGCCCCTCCAGGGATTTCCGCACGCTGCGGCGGACCAGCGGCGGAAAGATCGCACGCATCGGACGGGGCAGCCGGCTAAATGCCGTCTCTTCCAGCACGGCCCATCCATCGGGCCTGATCCAGCGTCGTTCGAGAGCGAGGAAATAGCTCGATTCTTCGAGCATGCGCTCGGCCATCAGGCCGACCGCAAGCGTCGCCTCGTCATATCCGCCGCTGAAGTCTGCGCCGTATCGTCGCTCGAGATAGGAGAGGATGAAGCGGCTGTCGGCCACCACCTTTCCGTCGTCCTCGATGAAGGGGAGCTTGCGCTTCGGCGCCTTGCGGACTCCGCCAAGGCCCGTCTTGACCTCGAAGGGAAGCCCGGCCATCTCCAGGAGGATCATGGCCTTGATCACGAAAGGGCTGAGGTCCGGCAGCCCGAGACCCGGGCCGAATCCGTAGAGTTTGATCATTCGTGCCGAGCGTATGAACCGGGAAGCTGTTGCCTTTCCGAGCATGTTTTGGTCAGTGTCGAAAATCAAGTTTCAGGGAAGGCGTCCGCTCATGCTCGGCCGGTTGAATCATGTCGCTCTGGCGGTGCCCGATCTGGCGGCGGCGGCCGAGACCTATCGCACGAAGCTCGGAGCTAGCGTGACGGCGCCGCAGAGCCTGCCCGAGCATGGTGTGACGGTGGTGTTCGTGGAACTCGACAACACCAAGATCGAGCTGTTGGAGCCTCTGGGCGCGACGTCGCCGATCGCGGCGTTTCTCGAAAAGAACCCGAAGGGCGGCATGCACCATCTGTGCTATGAAGTGCCCGACATCATCGCCGCGCGGGACCGGCTCGTCGCCACGGGCGCACGTGTCCTGGGTGACGGCGAACCGAAGATCGGCGCCCATGGCAAGCCGGTGCTGTTCCTGCACCCGGGTGACGTGCACGGGACGCTCACGGAACTCGAACAGGTCTGAGCGGCCCTTCCGGCACGGGAATCAAGGCTCAAGGCGACGATCGTTGGGTCAGGCGGAGGCCGGTGGCTCAGGATAACGACAGGAGGTGCGGATGGGAATCATCTCGGCGCTCGCCATCTATTTCATCATCTGGTGGACGACGCTCTTCGTCGTGCTGCCTTTCGGCCATCGCTCGCAGCTTGAATCCGAGGAAGTGATCCTCGGCACGACCTCAAGTGCGCCGGCGGAACACCGTATGGGGCGAAAGCTGATCGTGACGACCATTCTCGCCACGGTGGTCTTTGCGTGCTTCTACGTCGTCACGCAGGTCTATGGCCTCGGACCGGACGATCTGCCGCATTTCATCCCCGGCACCTGAGCAAGCCACTGCCCCTTGGCAATCTGGCCTCTCTGGCTCGACTTCGGCAGCCAAGGAAGTTTGTCGTGTTTCACGCCTGTGATCACGCGAACTTTCAGAAGAACTATTGTGCTGGAAGAGTGGGCAGCAAGGATAATTGCCCAAAAAAAATGCAAGGCTTTCGCCTTGCATTCGAATTCGCGTGCCTGGATTTCCTGCCGGCTTTGCCGGGGCTGCGGCGTATCGGCCGCGCCAGAAATCACGTCCTCCCAAGACTAGACCGCTTAATTTCGTACCTTGAACGGCACGGTTTTTATGCGACCAAACGTTAGCCGCGTGGCACAGTCTTGTCACGTGAAATTTTACGCCCTGACATTCTTCGTGACGAATTTCATGTCTCATCGCCGGATCAGCGGCATTTCGGGTTGCGCCACACCGACTTGCGATCTTTTCAACCCCGGACCGACCGTTTAAGAGGCGGTTCAGCGCAAACAGAGATTCACTCGACGTTCCAGATCGGACCCGCCATGCGTCTGTCGCGGTTTTTTCTTCCCATTCTCAAGGAGAATCCGAAAGAGGCGGAGATCGTCTCGCATCGGCTGATGCTGCGCGCGGGCATGATCCGCCAGCAGTCGGCGGGCATCTATTCCTTCCTGCCGCTCGGCAAGCGGGTGCTGGACAAGGTGTGCAACATCATCCGTGAAGAGCAGAACCGCTCCGGCGCGATCGAGCTTCTGATGCCGACGATCCAGTCCGCCGATCTCTGGCGGGAGAGCGGGCGCTACGACGCCTATGGCAAGGAGATGCTGCGGATCGAGGATCGCCACGAGCGGGATCTGCTCTATGGTCCCACGAACGAGGAGATGATCACCGACATCTTCCGGTCCTATGTGCGCTCCTACAAGGATCTGCCGCTCAACCTCTACCACATCCAGTGGAAATTCCGCGATGAGGTGCGGCCGCGCTTCGGCGTCATGCGCTCGCGCGAATTCCTAATGAAGGACGCCTATTCCTTCGATCTCGACTTCGAGGCGGCGCAGACCGCCTATCACCGCATGTTCGTCTCCTATCTGCGGACCTTCGCGCGCTGCGGTCTGAAGGCGATTCCGATGCGCGCCGAGACCGGACCGATCGGCGGCAATCTCAGCCATGAGTTCATCATTCTCGCCTCGACCGGCGAGAGCGAGGTCTTCTGCCATCGCGATTTCCTCGATCTCGAGGTTCCGGGCGAGGGGATCGACTTTTCCGATGCGGTCTCGCTGGCCGCGATCGTCGACCGCTGGACGACGCCTTATGCAGCGACGGACGAGATGCACGATACAGCCACCTGGGACGCGCTGCCGGAAGACGACAAGGTCGCGGCCCGCGGCATCGAGGTCGGCCACATCTTCTATTTCGGGACCAAGTATTCGAGCGCCATGAATGCGGTGGTCACCGGGCCGGACGGCAAGGAAACCCCCGTTCACATGGGCTCCTACGGCATCGGCCCGAGCCGTCTCGTCGCCGCGACCATCGAAGCGTCCCATGACGAGAACGGCATCATCTGGCCGAAATCCATCGCGCCCTTCGATGTCGGTCTGATCAACATGAAGCCCGGCGATGCGGAATGCGATGCGGCTTGCGAACAGCTTTACGCCGAGATGGGCAGGGCCGGGCTGGATGTTCTCTATGACGACCAGGATACGCGCGCCGGTGCCAAATTCGCGACCATGGATCTGATCGGCTTGCCGATGCAGGTCATCGTCGGGCCGCGCGGCGCCAAGGCAGGCGAGGCCGAGATCAAGATCCGCGCGAGTGGGGAGCGTGAGACGATCCCGCTCGCCTCCGTCGTGACGCGGGTGCAGGCATGAGCGAGACTTCCGTCGCCGAGAACGGGCGGGGCGCCGGGTCGACCAAACCGTTCTCGCGCTTCGAATGGATGATCGCGGGGCGCTACCTGCGCTCGCGGCGCCGGGACGCCGGCGTCTCGGTGATCGCCGGCTTTTCCTTCGTCGGCATCATGCTGGGCGTGGCGGCGCTGATCATCGTCATGTCGGTGATGAACGGATTCCGGGCGGAACTCCTTACACGCATCCTCGGGGTCAACGGCCACGTGATTCTCTCTCCGATCGACCAGCCTCTGACCGACTATGACGAGGTGGCCAAACGCGTGGTCCGGGTGTCCGGCGTCGATTTCGTCATGCCGCTGGTCCAGGGGCAGGTTCTCGCCTCCGGTCCTGCCACGTCTTCAAGCGGCGCGCTGGTCAAGGGCGTGCGTGAGGCCGATCTGCAGAATCTCGATCCCGTCGCCGACAACATCACCCTCGGATCGCTCAAGGGTTTCGACGAGGGTGAGGGGGTGGCCATCGGAAGCCGCCTGGCCCAGTCGCTGGGTCTGAGGCTCGGCGATCAGATCACGCTGGTCTCGCCCGAGGGCGACGTGACGCCTCTCGGCACCACGCCGCGTGTGAAGGCCTATCCCGTCAGCGCGATCTTCGAGATCGGCCTGTCGGAATACGATGCGGCTTACGTCTACATGCCGCTTGCCGAGGCGCAGCTCTATTTCAACCAGGAGGACCAGGTCCAGTCGATCGAGATCTTCGTCAACGATCCCGATCAGGTGGCCGAAATGCAGGCCGATATCGCCGATGCCGCTGGTCGCCCGATCTACACGGTGACCTGGCAGAAGCAGAATGAGAGCTTCTTCTCGGCGCTCACCGTCGAGCGGAATGTGATGTTCATCATCCTGACGCTGATCGTCCTGGTCGCGGCGCTGAACATCATCTCCGGCCTGTTCATGCTGGTGAAGGACAAGGGGCGGGACATCGCCATCCTGAGAACGATGGGCGCGACCAAGGGCGCGGTGATGCGGGTGTTTCTCATCACCGGTGCGTCGATCGGCGTGGTCGGCACCTTCGCAGGCTTCCTTCTCGGGGTCCTCTTCTGCCTCAACATCGAGAGCGTGCGGCAATTCTTCTCCTGGATCACTGGCGTCGTCCTGTTCGACCCGCAGCTCTACTTCCTCAGCCAGCTTCCGGCGGAAGTGGAGACCGGCGAGGTCATCCTCGTCGTGTGCATGGCCATCGGACTGTCCTTCCTGGCGACGATCCCGCCCTCCTGGCGGGCGTCCCGCCTCGATCCTGTCGACGCCTTGCGGTACGAATGATGGTGGAACAAGCAGCGCTTCGCCTCGAAGCGGTCGGCCGGCATTACGAGCAGGGCGAGAACCGCCTGACGATCCTCGACGAGGCCGAGATGATGATCTCCCCCGGTGAAATGGTGGCGCTCGTCGCGCCCTCCGGGGCCGGCAAATCGACGCTCCTCCATATCGCCGGGCTCCTGGATCGCCCGGACACGGGCGAGGTCTATGTGGGCGGCGAGGCCTGCGGAACGCTCGGCGACGACCGACGCACGGCCATGCGCCGCCAAGCGATCGGCTTCGTCTACCAGTTCCACCACCTCCTGCCGGAATTCTCGGCGCTCGAAAACGTCATGATGCCGCAGATGATCATGGGTCTGAAGCACGGCGAAGCGGCCTCGCGCGCCCAGGAGCTTCTGGATTACATGCGCATCGGCAAGCGCTCCCACCACCGCCCCGCCGAACTGTCCGGCGGCGAGCAGCAGCGCGTGGCGATCGCCCGCGCCGTCGCCAATTCACCGCACGTGCTTCTGGCCGACGAGCCGACGGGCAATCTCGATCCGACGACGTCGAGCTATGTCTTCGATGCGCTGACGGCGCTGGTGCGCCAGTCGGGGGTCGCGGCGCTGATCGCCACCCACAATCACGATCTGGCCAAACGCATGGATCGGGCGATCACCCTCGAAAACGGCAAGGTCGTCCCGCTCGACATGGGCTAAACCCGAACGGTTCGGCTTCGAACCGCGAAGCCGGCTCGTTCCGCACTATACCCATCCGTCACGAACTCGATCGTCCCGAGCATGGTTCGGCACGGGCGGCGCGTTCGCGTGGTCGGCCCAAAGCGCGCATACCTGCTTGGAATTTCACATCAAAGCCGTGCCAGGATGACGGGGCGCGGCCTTGCAGGGTGCGTCGGCCATCAACCATCCCGACAACGCTGGCAAATTGAGCACCGATCGCGGCCCTTGGATCGCTTGACAATTAGAACAAAATAAGAACAAATGCCGATCATAACGGGATATCGAAGGTGTGCTGTCATGATCGTCATCGTCAAAGATGTTCTTTCGCTCGTCGCAATTTCGAGCTTCGTGTTCGCTGTTAGCTTGGTCATCCACGCGATCTGACGAGCCTCGGCGGCGCTGCATCCCGATGTATCTGCCGGACGCGGATGGCATCGTCGGTGGACGACCGGACTTTTCTGGGGACGGGCGCGGTCGGGCGCCTTTCGCGCCATGTATGCGGGTCATAATGCTCCGGACACATTCCGACGGGATGTCTGACGAATTGCTGCGGGGGACGGGTCGATGACGAGTGAGACCGCTGGAGTGTTGCAGTTGGCGGGAACCGAAGCGCTGCCCTTCGTACATCTTCGCGTGCACAGTTCCTTTTCGCTTCTCGAAGGCGCGCTGCGGCTCGACCAGATCATCAAGTTTGCGCAAGGCGATGCGGCGCCGGCGATTGGCATTGCCGATACCAACAATCTCTTCGGCGCTCTCGAATTCTCAGAGAAAGCCGCCAAGGCCGGCATCCAGCCGATCGTCGGTTGCCAGCTGGACGTGGATTTCGCCGATTGCGAGGTCGATACGCGCCCCGGCCGTGGCGAACGCGGCTTGTCGCCGGTGGCGCCGCTGGCGCTGATCGCCGCTACCGAGGAGGGCTACGCCAATCTCGTCGAGATCGTCTCGCTGGCCTATCTCGGCGACCCTGACAATCAGCGGCCGCTCACGCGTCTCGACTGGATCGCAGAGCGGACGACGGGCGTCATTGCGCTTTCCGGCGGTCCGCTGGGGCCGATCGGTCTGGCGATCGCAGGCGAGCGGCCGGCGATTGCTCGCCAGCGGATGGAACGCCTGGCCGAACTTTTCGGCGACCGGCTCTATGTGGAACTGCAGCGTCAGCAGGGCTACAGCCAGCGTGTCGAGGCGGAGACGGTGGCGCTCGCCTATGAGCTGGAACTGCCGCTCGTGGCGACAAACGAGCCCTATTTCTTCTGTGCCGAGGATTTCGAGGCCCATGACGCGCTTCTGGCCGTGGCGGGAAACCGGCTGGTCAGCCACGAGGATCGGCGCCGGCTGTCGAAGGATCATTGCCTGAAGTCGAAGGAGGAGATGGCGGCGCTGTTCTCCGACCTTCCGGAGGCGCTGGAGAACACCGTCGAAATTGCACGGCGCTGCTCCCACCGGCCGCGCACCCGGGCTCCCATCCTGCCGCGATTCGCGGGCGCCGATGCCGACCCGGTGGAGGCGGAAGCCGCCGAGGTGGCGGAATTGCGGCGTCAGGCCTTCGAGGGTCTCGAACAGCGCATCGCCAAGCTCGGGTTGGCGCCCGGCGTGAGCGAGGAGGCCTATCGCGAGCGGCTTGAATTCGAGCTGTCGATCATCGAGCGGATGAAGTTTCCCGGCTACTTCCTGATCGTCTCCGACTTCATCAAATGGGCGAAGGCGCAGGGGATTCCGGTGGGGCCAGGCCGTGGTTCGGGTGCCGGCTCCCTGGTCGCCTATTCGCTGACCATCACCGATCTCGATCCGCTGCGCTTCTCGCTCCTGTTCGAGCGCTTCCTCAATCCCGAGCGCGTTTCGATGCCGGATTTCGACATCGACTTCTGCCAGGACCGCCGCGAAGAGGTGATCCGCTACGTCCAGGAGAAGTACGGCCGCGAGCAGGTCGGCCAGATCATCACCTTCGGAACGCTGCAGGCGCGCGCCGTGCTGCGCGATGTCGGCCGTGTGCTCGAGATGTCTTATGGCCATGTGGACAAGCTGTGCAAACTCGTGCCGCAAAACCCGGCCAATCCGGTGACGCTCGCCAAGGCGCTGGAGGAGGAGCCCCGGCTCCAGGAGGCTCGCGAAAAGGAGGAGATCGTCGATCGGCTGATCTCGATCGCCTTGAAACTCGAGGGGCTTTACCGACACGCCTCGACCCATGCTGCCGGCATCGTGATCGGCGACCGGCCCTTGTCGAAGCTCGTCCCGATGTACCGCGATCCGCGCTCGGACATGCCGGTCACCCAGTTCAACATGAAATGGGTCGAGCCGGCGGGCCTGGTGAAGTTCGACTTCCTTGGCCTCAAGACGCTGACCGTGTTGCAGACGGCGGTCGAACTGATCGCCCGAAGGGGCGTCGACATCGATCTATCGGCCCTGCCGCTCGACGACGGCAAGACCTACGAGATGCTGACACGCGGCGAGACGGTCGGCGTGTTCCAGGTGGAATCGGTCGGCATGCGCAAGGCGCTGATCGGCATGCGGCCCGACTGTCTGGAGGACATCATCGCCCTCGTCGCGCTCTATCGGCCGGGACCGATGGAGAACATTCCGACCTACAATGCGCGAAAGCATGGGGAGGAAGAACTCGACATCATCCATCCGAAGATCGAGTCGATCCTGAAGGAGACTCAGGGCGTCATCATCTACCAGGAACAGGTGATGCAGATCGCCCAGGTCCTGGCCGGCTACTCGCTGGGTGAAGCCGACCTCCTGCGCCGCGCCATGGGCAAGAAGATCCGCGCCGAGATGGACAAGCAGCGCGTCCGCTTCGTCGATGGCTGCCTGGAAAACGGCATCGACAAGGCTCAGGCGAACACGATCTTCGACCTTCTGGCCAAGTTCGCCGACTACGGCTTCAACAAGTCCCACGCCGCCTGCTACGCGCTCGTCGCCTACCAGACGGCCTATCTCAAGGCGAATTATCCGGTCGAGTTCCTGGCCGCGTCGATGACGCTCGATTCCGGCAATACCGACAAGCTCAACGACTTCCGCATGGATGCCGAGCGGCTAGGGATCAGGATCGTCCCGCCGTCGGTGCAGACCTCCTACAAGGCCTTCGAGGTCGGCGAGAAAAAGATCTTCTACGCGCTCGCGGCGATCAAGGGCGTCGGCGAGCATGCCGTCGAGCACATCGTGGCACGCCGGGGCGAGGCGCCGTTTGCGTCGCTCGAAGATTTTTGCGCGCGGATCGATCCGAAGATCGTCAACAAGCGCACGCTGGAATTCCTGATCGCGGCCGGCGCGCTCGACTGTTTCGGCCATGACCGTTCGTTGCTCACGGCCAATATCGAGCGGCTGGCGGGCTACGCGCTGATGGTGCACGAGAGCCGGCTATCGGGCCAGAACGAACTGTTTGGCGGGGCGGGCTCGGCGCCCGAGCCGCTGAAGCTCAATCCGGCTCCGCTCTGGACGGCGTCGGAAAAGCTTCTGCGGGAGTTTCAGGCGGTGGGCTTCTATCTGTCGGCCCATCCACTCGACGAATATCGCGAGACGCTGAAGCGTCTGCGTGTTCAGTCCCACGCCGAGGTGGTGGCGAGCGTCAAGCGCGGCGCCACCGCCGGTCGGCTCGCCGGCACCGTCACGTCGAGGCAGGAACGCAAGACCCGCACCGGCGGCAAGATCGGCATTGTCCAGCTTTCCGATCCGAGCGGCCAGTACGAGGTGGTGCTGTTTTCCGAGGCGCTGGTCGCATTCCGCGATGTTCTGGAGCCCGGCGCTTCGGTGATCGTGACGGTCTCGGCGGAAGAGCGGCCTGAAGGCATCTCGTTTCGCGTCCAGGGCGTTCAGTCGCTGGAGGACGAAGCCGTGCGCATGCAGAAGGCGCTGCGGATCTTCATGCGCGATGCGAAGCCGCTTCAGGTCTTCCGCGGGCAGCTCTCCGGCGATGGCGACAGCGAAGTCTCGCTGGTGCTGGTCCGCGACGACGGCGAACGCGAGGTGGAGATCACCCTTCCGGGCCGCTACCGCGTCTCGCCCCAGATGGCGAGCGCCGTGAAGGCCGCACCCGGTGTTCTTGACGTCGAGCTATTGTAGGGCGGATTTTAGTCTTTCTAAATCAACGGATTAATGAAAAAATTTTATCGATAGCTTGAGGCGGGTGCGTTCGGCCGCCATACCGTCGCTAAAGGCTCATTTCGCCGGGACTATTCTGCCGAGACGTCGGGCGCCGTTGCGGACGGATCGGGCGGCTGGGTCTCGCGATGGCGGCGTTCCAGCCGACCGAAGGTGAGGCCGGTCTCGATCGCCGTCTTGCCGAACTTCGATCGCAGATCATCGAGTGCGGCTTCGGCCTTGGCGCGCTTCTCTGCGCCCCGGTCGACGAGATCGACCGGGTCGGCCCGCGTCGCGGGAGAGAAATCGACGCAGCCGATACCGATCAGGCGAAAGCGCGTGCCGTCGAGTTCGCGCTCCAACAGGGCGCGTCCGGTCGCGAAGATCCGGTCTGCGAGACGTGTCGGATCGGCCAGCCGGCGGTTTCGTGTGCGCAGCTTAAAGTCCGCGGTCTTGAGTTTGAGGACGATTCCCGAAGCCGCCAGATCGGTGGCCTTGAGCCGCGCCGCCACCGTTTCGGACAGGTCCCGCAGGATGGGCAGCAGCTCCTCGCGCGTCGACTTGTCGGTCGAAAACGTCGTCTCGGTGGAGATGCTCTTGGCCTCGCCGCGCGGATTGACGCTTCGCTCGTCGATACCGCGTGACAGCCGCCAGAGGCGGCGGCCGATGTCGCCATAGCGCTTCATCAGGTCGGTTTCGTCCATCGTCTGAAGCTGGCCGATGACGCGGAGACCGTCGCGCTCGAGTTTGCGATCCATCGCCTGGCCGACGCCCCAGATCAGCCCGATCGGCTTGTCGGACAAGAACCGGAGCGTCTCCTCCCGGCCGATGACGGAAAAGCCGCGGGGCTTTTCCAGGTCGCTGGCGATCTTGGCGAGGAATTTGTTGTGGGAAAGCCCGATCGAGACGGTGATGCCCAGTTCGGTCTCGATGCGTCGGGCGAGACGCGCGAGGGTGAGGGCGCTTGGCGCGCGGTGGAGCGTTTCGGTGCCGGAAAGGTCGAGAAACGCCTCGTCGATCGACAGCGGTTCCACGAGAGGCGTGATCTCGTTCATCAAGGCGCGGACGGATCGGCCGACGGTCGCATATTTCGCCATGTCGGGCCTGAGCACCGTTGCGTTCGGGCAGAGTTGCAGCGCCTTGAACATCGGCATGGCCGACCGCACGCCGCGGATTCGCGCAATGTAACAGGCAGTGGAGACGACGCCGCGCCGTCCGCCACCGATGATCAGCGGCCGATCGGCGAGCTCCGGGCGGTCACGCTTTTCGATGCTGGCGTAGAAGGCGTCGCAGTCGATATGGGCGATGGCGAGCGATCGCAGCTCCGCGTGGCGGAGGATCCGGGGGCTCCCGCAGGCGCGACAACGCCGTGCCGAACCGTGCGATTCGGTGAAACAGTCCCGACAGAAGCTGAAAGGATCCGAGGTCGCCATGGTTTTCCAATCCGGCCGCGCGCGATCATAGCTGATCCCGGGAAAAAGCGCGATCGAACAGTGGCCCGGTTCAACCGTCGGCGGCCCTCAGGACGAAGCGTCGATTCGCAGCCAGTCGAGAACGATGTTTTGACCTTCGTGCCAGTTCGCGGCGCTGACGGCGCCGGAGGGGAGCGGCGGCAGATGGTCGCGGAACACTTCGTTGGCCATCAGATGCATCAGACGCACGCGATCGACCCGCTGCCGCACGGCGGCGAGATTCGGCGGCAGATCATCGACGAAGACGATCGGGCCAAGCCAGCGCTCGGCGAGCTGCGCGACCACGGCGCCCTTGGAACGCTCCGTTGCGATCATCGGATGGTCGAGGCCGTGGCCATCGAGCAAGGCACGACGCTTGCCGTAATAGGCCGGCGTCATCGCCGTCAGGAACAGGATGTCCGCCACCTCGCCGAGCCGCGAGAGCGCCTCTGCCACGCCGGACACGAGCGGCTGACGATGCTCCTGCTCCTGATAGAGTTGTTCGGTGATGCGGTCGAGTTCCGAGCCGGAGAGGGCGGTTCCGGTCGAAATCGAACGGACGTTGCCCGTCAGCCGGAAACTCTCAGGGTGGAGCTTGGCGCCATACTCGCCAAGGAGCCGCGAGAACGGCTCGATGAATTCGAGAATCACCTCGTCCACGTCAAGAACGAGCAGGGCATCCCGTCGCTTCGGGATGTCCGCCACCGAAGGCCCCGCGCTGACCGGCCCGCGTTTCACCAGGTTTCGACCTCGCTCGGGCCGCCGAGCGCGCGTCGCGCCGCCGGAACGCTGGACGGGGGGATTTGCGTTGCATCACAGAAGGCTGCGAGTGTTGGCTCATGGCCGAGGATGAAATCGAGCACCCCGGGGAGAAAGCCCGGCTCACTAGCGGCCCGGCGCATCTCCTGTGGGTCGAGGCCGGTGAGGGCAAGGAATCGCTTAAGTAGTATCTCGTCACCGGCTATAAAGGCCAATGCCTTGACGGCAATCGCTTCCGCTGCCGGGGCGTCGATTTCCGGTTTCTGCGTTCCCGAGCGTGGTCGCGGCTCGACATCCTTAAAGAAGGTCAACGACCTGATTCCCGATTCTTAAACAAATTCGATTAGATGTGCTCTGGGTAACGCAATTCGGCGGGCCGGTCGAGGCAAGGAGTATCGACGATGGCGAAGACCGTGATGATCGTCGAGGACAATGAGCTCAACATGAAGCTGTTCCGGGATCTCCTGGTGGCGCATGGCTATGAGACCGTCCAGACGCGTAGCGGCTTGTCTGCCGTCGAACTCGCGCGTCAAAATCGGCCCGATCTCATCCTGATGGACATCCAGCTTCCGGAGATCTCCGGGCTCGACGTGACCAAGCAGCTCAAGGCCGATCCCGAACTCCACCAGATTCCGGTCGTGGCGGTAACGGCCTTTGCGATGAAGGGCGACGAGGAACGCATCCGCCAGGGGGGATGCGAGGCTTACATCTCCAAGCCGATCTCGGTGACTCGATTCATGGAAGTCGTCCGCTCCTTTCTCGATGATGCGTGAGCGGCGCCATGACCGCACGGATCCTTGTCGTCGATGATGTCGAAATCAATCTCCGGGTCCTGTCGGCGCGTTTGACGGCGGAGTATTTCGACGTCGTTGCCGTCGACAATGGCGCCGAAGCGCTGGCGATCTGTCGCCGTGAGGCGATCGACATCGTCCTGCTCGACGTCATGATGCCCGATCTCGATGGGTTCGAGGTCTGTCGCCGGATCAAGGCCGATCCCGAGCTCATGCATATTCCCGTTGTGCTGATCACGGCGCTCGACCAGCCCGAGGATCGGGTGGCGGGGCTTGAGGCCGGCGCCGACGATTTCCTGACGAAGCCGGTGCGCGACCTGCCACTGTTTGCCCGGGTGCGCAGCCTGGTTCGCTTGAAGCGCGCCACCGACGAATGGCGCGCTCGCGCCCGCACGGCGCTGCAGGTCACGGGCAACGCCGATGAGCAGGCGCGCATCGATCTCGACGACTCGGCCCGTGTCGTCGCCTATGTGGAGGAAGCCGGCGAGGGGCGCCGGCTGGTGCGCTATCTCGGCAGCCCTGCCGCTGTATCGATTGCGGACAAGGCCTCCACCTTCTTCGCTGCGGTTCGCGAAACCAACGCCGAGGTCGTCGTGATCGACCTGTCGGCCCGGCACTGCGATCCGCTGCGTCTGGTCTCGCAATTGCGATCCAGCGACGCCACGCGTTCGATCCCGATCCTCGCCCTGGCGGCCGCCGACGGAGAGGAGACGGCTGCGCGCGCGCTCGAACTCGGCGCCAACGACTACGTCTCGCGTCCGGTCGATCGCAACGAACTGGCAGCCCGGATGAAGACGCAGATCCGGCGCAAGCGCTATGACGACCAGCTGCGGCGTTCAGTGGACGAGACGATCGAACTGGCGGTGCTCGATCCGTTGACGAAGCTTCACAACCGCCGCTTCTTCGACATGCATCTGCAGCGCGCCGTCGAGCGGGCGAACGGCCAACGCGAAAGCTTTGCGCTGATCATCGCGGACATCGATCATTTCAAGCGCATCAATGACGGCTTCGGCCACGACGCCGGCGACGCCGTCTTGCGGGAGTTTGCCCGTCGGCTCGAAGCTTCGATTCGCTCGACCGATCTCGCCTGCCGCTATGGGGGCGAGGAATTCGCGGTGCTCATGCCGGCGGCCGATGCCGAAACCGCGGTGGCCGTCGCAAAGCGGATCGGCGCGGAGATCCGGGATACGCCCTTCGACATCGTGGGCGAGAGGCTCCATGTCACGGTGAGCGAGGGCCTCGCCTTCTCGTCGAGGGAGCAGAATCAGCCGGCGGCGATCCTGAAGCGCGCCGACGCTGCGCTTTACGCCGCCAAGCGGGCCGGACGCGACCGGCTGGAGACAGCCGAGGACGATCGCGGCAAAGCGTGTGGATAATGCACCAGGACGCCGGATAGCAGAGTTGTCAGCGTCTTAACCCTCTTGATAAAAGTTTGGCTTTCGGCGCTGCGGCGAAGTTGCATTTGAGTCTTTTCTGGGCAAGTGTTCAGCCAAGGAATTCCAGGGAATAAGCCAGCGATCTGGCACCCTGCGAGTTACCCCATGGAATGCTCAGGTCCGCCGCATCTCCTGGGTCCCGTGGGGGGTCGGCTGGCACCGTGCAATGACGGTTTCCTCGTACCGCCGCATGGCTGCCAGCCGACCATTGTTTTCTTCACTGCCTCCAATCTGCGCAGATTCGCGTCAATTCGGGAAGAAGGGCGCTCTCTTCATGCCCCGGCATTTCGACGCACCTGGCCGATTCTCAGAAACCCTTTCTTCCGACCCCGTGTTCTCGACCCATTGATTTGGGGCGGGAGCGCACCGCTTTCGCCAAGAGAATGACGAGCAAAGGGGCCGAAATGGGACGTTATCTGATCTATGGCGGAAATGGCGGTATCGGGTCGGCGATCGCGCGCCGCCTGAACGGGGCCGGGCATGAGATCGTCGTCGCCGGACGTAACGGCGACGAACTCGGCCGGATCGCAGAGGAGTTCTCTGCGCAGAGCATCGTCTGCGACGTCATGGAGGACGAGGCAATCGAGCGAACCGCTGCCGAGATCGAAGGGCCGCTGGATGGCCTGGTCTACGCGGTCGGGTCGATCAATCTCAAGCCGTTCGCGCGTGCAAAACCGGAAGATTTCGTCGGTGATTTTCGGTTGAATGCCGTCGGCGCGGCGCGGGCGTTCCAGGCTTCGAGCGATGCCTTGATGAAGGCAGAGAACGGCGCCAGCGCGCTGTTCTTTTCGACCGTTGCCGTCGATCAGGGGTTCTCCGCCCACGCCTCGATCGCCATGGCCAAGGGCGCAGTCGTCGGGCTGACCCGCACGCTCGCCACCGAATATGCGCCGCAGATCCGGGTGAACGCCATCGCGCCTTCGCTGATCGATACGCCCTTGGGACAGACGGTGGCCGGTAATCCCAAAATGGCCGATGCAGTCGCCAAGATGCACGCCATTCCGCGGCTCGGGCGGCCCGATGACGTCGCCGGCATGGCGGAGGTGCTTCTCACCGAGGCCGGCTCGTGGATCACCGGCCAGATCATCGGGGTCGATGGCGGCCGGTCCGCAATCCGCGTGATGCGAAGTTGAGGGCGAACATCGCTTTTCCCGCCCGGATCGGGCGCTGTTCTCGGATCGTCAGATCGCGACAATGCGGTCGTCCATCGCGGACTGATGGACGACGATCCGGGCGTGATAGGGAACCCGCTCGTAGAGGTCGATCACGTCCTGATTGACGAGCCGCACGCAGCCCGATGAATTCGCCCCGCCGATCGTCCACCATTCCGGCGTGCCATGGAGGCGGTAGAGCGTATCCCGGCCGTTCTTGAAGATGTAGAGGGCCCGGGCGCCCAGCGGATTGCCGATGCCCGGTTCCATGCCGCCGTTTTCGACCGAATAGATCTCGAGCGAGGGCTTGCGCGCAATCATCTCCGCCGGGACTTTCCAGCGCGGCCAATGCTGGCGCCAGTGGATCGTGCCTTCGCCGCCCCAGACGAAGCCGGCGCGCCCGATCCCGACGCCGTAGCGCATCGCCATGCCATCGGCCTCGACGAGATAGAGGAACCGATTCGGCGTATCGACAACGACCGTGCCGGCGGGTTCGCCAGTCGGGTTCGGGACGCGTTGGCGGAAATATTTCGGGTCCATTTTCCAATAAGGGATGGCCGGCAGCTCGTGGCCGTCGTCGACCAGGGCGGAATAGCGTTCATCGAGCGCATCCGTGCGCTTCGCCTGAAGCGGGTCGCTGGGTGCGCCGTATCCAGCACTCTCGAGCGGCAGGGGACGCGACGCATCCGGCCTCGTTGTCTGGCGGCCGGGCGTCGTACAACCGGCAAGGCCTGCCGCTGCTCCGCCGATGAGGAGGGATCGTCGTGAGATGCTCGTGCGCGTGATCGCCATGGAATGTATCGCCACCTGTCGAATGTGGCTTGTGAAGATCATTCGACCGCAATATGAGCAATGGCGATCGAGATATAGCATGCATAGCCGATTGGAATGGTGATGGACCTGACGGCCGCCTTGAGAGCCTTTGCGCGAACGATCGAGCGGGGCTCCATGACCGGCGCCGCCGATGATCTGGGCGTCAGCCAGCCGGCCA
The DNA here is from genome assembly GCF_024359545.1 of Jiella marina. Classification (GTDB taxonomy): domain Bacteria; phylum Pseudomonadota; class Alphaproteobacteria; order Rhizobiales; family Rhizobiaceae; genus Jiella. Next base: position 90,474 of record NZ_JAKQZG010000014.1, on the reverse strand, counting down.
TTTCCAAGCACCTCGCTAATCTGGAGCGGCATGTGCAAGCCCGGCTTCTGGAGCGCTCGCCCCGCCATGTGCGTGCGACGTCTGCCGGCGAAGCGCTCTACGAGGCCACCCGCTCCGGCCTCGCGGCGATCGACGCCGCGATGGAAGGGATCAGGATCGAGACGGGAGCAATCGAGGGTTCGCTTCGCATCCACGCCCAGACCTGCGTCGGCGGCAAGGTCATCCACCCGATCGTGATGGGTTTCCAGCGGGATCATCCGCAGGTCTCCGTCGATCTCGTCCTCGAAAACCGCGCCATCGATCTCGTCTACGACAATTTCGACATGGCGATCCGCTATTCGCGGCCGGAGAATCAGGACGTCGTCATCCGCAGGCTCGGGACGGTGGAGCGCCTTTTGTGCGCAAGCCCGGCATTTCTCGATCGGGTCGGCGGCATCGCACGACCCGAGCAGCTCGGCGATCTCCCGCTGATCACCACCGCGCAGGTGATCTCGCCGCGCAAGATCCTGACGCTCGTCGCGGGCAGCGAACAGCACGACATTCCGGTCCGACCCTTCATCCACACCAACGATGCGAACGTCATCCTGAACACGCTTCTCGACGGGCATGCATGCGGTCCGATCCAGACGCTTTTCGCGCGCGAGGCGCTGAAGGACGGACGGTTGGTGCGGATTCTGCCCGACTACGAGGTGAAGTCGGCCGAGATGGTTCTCGCCTATCCGTCCGTGCGCTTCATGCGCCCTGTCGTGCGCGCCTTTGCCGACAGGCTGGTGCAGGATCTGCGATCGGTGGACGGTGTCGCCTGTCATTGAACGGGGAGGCGCGATCGGTCGCACCCATGAGGGACGCTGAAGCTCTTTCGAACGTCACCGGCTGAACCAGTTTTGCCTGAGTGCAATGGACCGGGCACGGTCTCCTTGCGAGAACGCAGATGAGAGGCTCATGTGACGTTTGACCGGCAAGAGCGGCATTCGGTTGGATTTGGCGGTTGCAGAAACCCGCGCGATCCGGAGTTGACCGGATGACGGTCCTGCGTTTCGTCCTCGGCGACCAGCTCAGTCTTGATATTTCATCGCTCTCCGACATCGCGGATGGCGATGTCGTGCTGATGTGCGAAGTCGCCGACGAGACGCGATACGTCCGGCATCACAAGCGCAAGATCGCCTTCCTCTTTGCCGCCATGCGGCACTTCGCCGAGGATCTGGAAGCGCGCGGGATCAAGGTCGATTACGTGACTCTCGACGATCCGCAGAACAGCGGTTCTTTTACCGGCGAGGTCAAGCGTGCGGTGGAAAGGCATAAGCCGGACCGTCTCGTCGTGACGGAGCCCGGCGAATGGCGTGTCCGCCAGATGATGGCGGATTGGCGCGAAGAGTTCTCCATTGATGTGGAGATCCGGGCCGACGAGCGGTTCCTCTGCACGCATGAGCGCTTTGCCGACTGGGCCGAAGGGCTCAAGGAACTGCGCATGGAGTATTTCTATCGCGAGATGCGCAAGGACACCGGCTATCTGATGGAGGGCGATCACCCCGCCGAAGGCAAATGGAACTTCGACCACGACAATCGCGAGCCGCTGAAGAAGGCGGTCCGCGCGCCGGAGCGCCCCACATATTCGGTGGACGACACCACCGAAGCCGTCCTCGAACTCGTCTCAACTCGCTTCGGCAACCATTTCGGATCGCTGGAGAAATTCGACTATCCGGTTTCGCGCCGGCAAGCGCTCCATTACCTCAACTGGTTCGTCGACGAAGCCCTGCCGGATTTCGGCACCTATCAGGACGCCATGCGCCAGGGCGAGCCGCTGCTCTTCCATTCGCATCTCTCGGGCCTGATCAACTGCGGCCTGATCGATCCTCGCGAGGCCTGCGATCGGGCCGAGGAGGCGTATCGGGAGGGCAAGGCGCCAATCAATGCGGTGGAGGGGTTCATCCGCCAGATCATCGGCTGGCGCGAGTTCATCCGCGGCGTCTACTGGCTGCACATGCCGGACTACGCCGCCTCCAACAAGCTCAACGCCCAGCGCAGGCTTCCCGACTTCTTCTGGACCGGCGAGACCGAACTGAACTGCCTGCGCCAGTGCTTCGAAGAGGTCCGCGAGAGCGCCTACAACCACCATATCCAGCGGCTGATGGTGATCGGCAATTTCTGCCTTCTCTGCGGCTTCGATCCGCGCGAGGTGCAGGAATGGTATCTCGTCGTCTATCACGACGCCTATGAATGGGTGGAGATGCCCAATGTGGTCGGCATGATCCTCTACGCGGATGGCGGCCTCTTCGCCTCCAAACCCTATGCTGCGTCCGCGAACTACATCGACAAGATGTCGGACTATTGCGCTGACTGCGCCTATTCGCCGAAGACCAAGACGGGCGAGGGCGCATGCCCCTTCAATCTGCTCTACTGGGATTTCATCGCCCGGAACGAGAAGAACCTGCGCGGCAATCCCCGCATGAACCGCACCTATGCGACGCTCGACAGGATGGACGGCGAGAAGGTGAAGACGATCCGCAAGGAGGCGCAGGCCTTCCTCGAGGGACTGCCTTCCGGCGGCGACTATTGACGACATCTCGGATGTGCCCGGTCGCTGGGCAGCGGCTGCATCTGGCGCGGAATGCGGCGAAAAGCCGCTTGCGCCTTCCATTGGACTGACGGTTTAATCGCCGAACCGGAGCTTATGACAAGTCACCGGTTAAGACGTCGTTAACGAAAGCGGCGCAGCATCGAAGGGTCGGCCGATGGTCGGCCGGCGCCGCTCGATGAGGTGTGTGCCCATGACTGGAAGAACTGTCGACGCTTCGTTTCGCCGAATGCTGGAAGGCTACAGCCTGACCTCGGCGGAGGTGCTTTACCGGATGCCGGATCATCCGACATTGCTTCAGACATTCTTCTGGCAGTTCGAGGACATGGCGCCCGACTACCCGCGCCTGAAGCGTTTTCTGGACCATTGGGAGCGCGAGATCGAGGCCATGATCCAGTCCGTCCGCGTCATGCATCAGGGTCTGATCAAGCCGAAAGAGATCCAGCTCGTGAAAGATGGCGGCACGCTGCACTGATTTCGGTCAGATCAGCCTCAGCCCCTTGAGGCTGGCGTGACCGTTCTTGCCGACAATGACGTGGTCGTGGACGACGATGCCGAGCGGCTTGGCGGTCGAGATGATCGTCTTGGTCATCTCGATATCGGCGCGCGAGGGTGTCGGATCGCCGGAGGGGTGGTTATGGACGAGGATCAGGGCCGTGGCGTTCAGTTCCAGCGCGCGGCGAACGACCTCGCGGGGATAGACCGGCGTGTGGTCGACCGTGCCGGTCCCCTGCACCTCGTCGGCGATCAGGGCGTTCTTCTTGTCGAGGAACAGGATGCGGAACTGCTCGCGCGCTTCGTGGGCCATCACGGCGGTGCAATAGTCGAGGACGGCCGACCATGAGGAGAGGACTTCGCGCTGCCGCACGGCCGAGCGCATCGCCCGCTGGTTGACGGCGGCGACGATGGCAAGATCGAGCGCCACCGCATCCTTGACGCCGGGCACCTCGGTGAGCCGCCGCTGGGGCGCGTTGAGCACCTCTGCCAGCGACCCGAAGCGGGCAAGCAGCGCCTTGGCGATGGGCTTGACGTCCTTGCGCGGGATCGAGCGAAAGAGGATGAGTTCCAGAAGTTCGTAGTCAGCGAGGGCTTCGGCGCCGGCGTTGACGAAGCGCTCGCGCAGGCGGTCGCGATGGCCATCGTGATGTCTAGGCGTTGTGGGGATGTGGCCGGAACGCTTACCGGTCTTTCGCCCGGCAGATCCCTGGTCTTCGCTCAGACCGAAGAAATCGCCGTCACCAGCGGGGGCGTCAGGTTCGATATCATCGGCCATACCGGTGCGATCATCCTTCCGGTCCGACGCGTTCATCGTCGAACCGCAGGCTAGCGCGCCGCATCGAGATTGGGATCGAAGGCGATCCCCGGCGTGTCGAACCTGCCCGGGGAGAAGGTGAAGACCTCGCAGCCATCCTCGGTCACGCCGATCGTATGTTCGTACTGGGCCGACAGCGTGCGGTCGCGCGTCACGGCCGTCCAGCCGTCGGACAGGATCTTCACATGCGGACGACCGAGATTGATCATCGGCTCGATGGTGAAGATCATGCCGGGGCGCATCTCCGGTCCTTCGCCGCGGTGGCCGTAATGGAGGATGTTCGGCGCGTCGTGGAACAGCTTGCCGACGCCGTGGCCACAGAAATCGCGGACGACCGAGCAGCGCTCCGACTCCGCATAGGTCTGGATCGCCGCCCCGATGTCGCCGATATGTCCACCCGGACGCACCGCATCGATGCCGAGTAGAAGCGAACGGTAGGTGACGTCGCACAGGCGCTCGGCCGCGCGCTTGACCCGGCCGACCGGGTACATGCGCGAGGAATCGCCATGCCAGCCGTCAACGATCAACGTCACGTCGATATTGACGATGTCGCCTTCCTTGAGCGGCTTCTCATTGGGAATACCGTGGCAGACGACATGGTTGATCGAGGTGCAGACGCTCTTGGTGTAGCCACGGTAGTTCAGCGTCGCCGGCACCGCGTCGTGAGAAACCGCGAAATCATAGACGAAGTCGTCGATCGCCTGGGTCGTGACGCCCGGCTGCACGATCTCGACCAGCCCGTCGAGGCATCGCGCGGTCAGTTGGCAGGCCTTGCGCATGCCGGCAAAGGCATCGGCGTCGTAAATCCGGATGGCGCCGGTGTTGCGAAGCGGATTCGCCTCGGCCTCGAGATAGGTGGTCATGGGCGTGCGGTCTCGACGATCGGAAGAACGGTCACGGGCTTTATCGCATTCAAGCTGATGTCGCACCGAACCGCCCAGGCTTCAACCCCTCGGCGTCGAGCTTCGGCAAAACCCGCCGCATAGGCCGGATCGAGGTCGCCGGCGAAGGAGAGGCGATCGCAGTCGCCGCGCTGCACGATATAGAGCATCACCGCCCGGTGACCGGCCTCCACCTGATCGGCGAGTTCGGTCAGATGCCGCGCGCCCCGCGCCGTCACGCAATCGGGAAACTCGGCGAGCCCCGGTTCGCGCATCAGATGGACGTTCTTCACCTCCACATAGACCGGACGGCCGTCGGGTTCCTCATAGAGGAGATCGACGCGCGAGCACGTGCCATAGCGCACCTCCCGCCGCGCCTGCCCAAGCCCGGCGAGAGCCGGCACGAGACTGGCGTCGATCGCCTCTTCGGCGAGGCGGTTGGGCAGGCCCGTATTGATCCCGACCAGTGTCCCATCCGCCTCGACTATTTCCAGCGTCAGCGGCAGCTTGCGATTGCGGTTGGGCGAGCGCGACAGCCAGACCCGCGAGCCCGGCACCTTGAGGCCGAGCATCGCGCCCGGATTCGGGCAATGAACGGTGACGGGCGTGTCCTCGCCCTCCATCTCCACATCCGCCAGGAAGCGCTTGTAACGCTGGATCAGCCGGGCAGGGATGAGCGAGGAAGGAAAGGACACCATCACCGGCGGGTAGCGGAGCGCCCCCGCCGGGTCAATATTGAGACTGAACGCGTTGCGCTACCAGGCGAGTTCCACATGCGGCAGGCCGTTCGAGGTCTTTTCGCGGCTTCGACCGGTGTCGTCGACGACGCAGTTCACCCGGTGACGGAACGACGAGAAACTGTCGAATGTCACAACGTCCACCGGCTCGTCGAAGCGCAGCGTCAGCCGGATGCGGGTGGGATCGGCTTCGAACGCACTCGCCGAGATGACTTCGCCGGTGAATCTCTGGCCGAGATAGGTGCCTGTCACCTTTGCGCCGAGATTGAAGGGCGTCAGCGGTGGCCGGTTGCCGATCCGGGCGTGAAGCGTGTTCCAGTCGCGGAACCCGTATTGATGGGCCACGAGTTCGAGGGCCCGGCAATGCGAGATGGGTCGCCCCTCGGCTTCGAGCGAAGCGCGCAGGCGTCTCGCCTGATCCTTGAGAACCGGCAGCGATGCCAGGGGTGTATAGGATGATGTCATGTCGGAAGCTCTTTCCGGCATCGCATGACGGCCTGTGAGAGGTGGGAGCCCGCATTGCCACCGGCCAGCGATGCCCTGAGAAGAGCGAGGCTGTTCCAAGTCGGGCGCTTTACCACGGCTGAGAATCAGCCTGCGGGCGGCGGGTGCTCCCGGAACCTGCAAGGGTCTGTAGCCGGTTTCGGGGCCTGCGGCAATCTGGAAGCGGGCGATCGTCGGTAGGGCAAGCCTTCAGCGAGCCGCCCGAAGTTGTTCGTCCACCTCGACATCATTGCCGTCGGGATCCCAGGCGCGCGCGAAAGAGCATTCGAGGTAGTCCGCCTTTTGCGGATCGCTGCACACGGCTTTGGCGAGGGAAATCATCTCGGCGCGTGATCCCGAGCCGCAAATGTAGCGGTGGAAATGAAAGCCATCCGCCGTCTGCAGGAACAGGTCCGCCGTCCAGCCCGATGGATAGCACCAGCGCACCCGGAGGCAATCGCGCGGCTCCAGCCCGGATTCGGCGATGCATTTGTCCCGCGCGCAGGAGAAGCCGGTTTCGGGATTGCCGGCAAAGCAGACGCCGGAGCCCGCTTCCGGGGCCTCGACGATGGCAATGCCCGTGGGGCCCTGCGCGGCTGCCGGTGAGAAGACGGCGAGGCAGGCAAGCACTTTGAAGGCGACGAGGAGACGTCTCACGACTTCACCTTTACATAGCTACCCGGCGCGTCCTCGATGGGCTTTGCCTTGCGGCTGCCGGGCTTGCGCGCCTTGACCTGGTCGCCGGAGAGCGGCGTGATCCATTCGAGCCAATGGGGCCACCAGGAGCCCCGCGTCTCCTTGGCGGCGAGCAGCCAGTCCTCGAAGCTGCCGACATCCTTGGGCGCCGGGCCGGTCCAGAACTGGTACTTGTTCTTTGCTGGCGGGTTCACAACGCCGGCGATATGGCCCGAGCCGGTCAGGACGAAATTGACCTTCGAGCCGAAGGCGCCGCAGCCGAGGAACACCGAGCGGGCCGGGGCGATGTGATCGTCCTTGGTGGCGAGGTTGTAGATCGGAATCGTCACCTTTGAGAGATCGAGCTTCACCCCGCCAATCTCCATCCGCCCACGCGACAGATTGTTCTCGTGGTAGCAATTGCGCAGATAGAACAGGTGGTTCGCCTTGGGCATGCGGGTGGAATCGGCGTTCCAGTAGAGGAGGTCGAAGGGCAGGGGCTCCTTGCCCCGCAGATAGTTGTTGACGAAATAGGGCCAGATCAGATCGCCGGAGCGCAACAGGTTGAAGGCTGTCGCCATCTGCGATCCTTCGAGATAGCCTTTCGACTCCATCGCCCGTTCCAGCGCCTGGATCTGCCCCTCGTCGACGAAAACCTTGAGGTCGCCGGCATGGGTGAAATCGATCTGGGTTGTCAGAAAGGTGGTGGACTGGATGCGCTCGTCGCCTTTCGCCTTGAGATAGGCGAGCGAGGCGCCGAGAAGCGTGCCGCCGACACAATAGCCGACCGCATTGACTTCTTTTTCCCCTGTCGCAGCCTCGACCGTATCGAGCCCGAAGACGATGCCCTCCTCGATATAGGCCTGCCAGTCCTTGTCCGCGTGGCGCTCGTCCGGATTGACCCAGGAGACGACGAAGACGGTCAGGCCCTGTTCGACCAGCCATTTGATCAGCGACTTCTCGGGGTTGAGATCGAGAATGTAGAACTTGTTGATCCAGGGCGGGACGATGAGCAGCGGGCGCTTGAAGACGGTTTCCGTCTGCGGCGCATACTGGATGATCTGACAGACCTCGTTCTGCGCAACGACCTTGCCGGGGGTCACCGCCATGTCGCGGCCGACCTCGTATTTCGAATAGTCGGCCTGGCGCAGGCGCAAATTGCCGTGGCCGGCGGCCATGTCCTCGGCGAACATTTTCATGCCGCGCACGAGGTTTTCGCCGTTGGAGGCCACCGTCTCGCGGTAGAGCTCCGGATTGGTCATGATGAAGTTCGACGGCGCCAGGGCGTTCGAGATCTGGCGGACGTAGAAGGCGGCCTTGTGGCGTGTATGGGGATCCAGCCCCTCGGCTCGCTCCACCAGATCGTCGGCCCAGCGGCTCGTCAGGAGATAGGTCTGCTTGATGAAATCGAAGAACAGATGGCTGTCCCACTCGGCATCGGAAAAGCGCTTGTCCGATTTGGGCGGCTCGAAGATCGGGGTGGGCGCCTCGCCCGTCATGCGGCGGATCGAGTTGCTCCAGACCGTCAGATAGTTGGCAAACAGCTTGCTCTGCGCCTCCATGGCCCGGGCCGGGTCGGTCATCCAGTATTCCGAGACGCGCGACAGGGTCTGCACGATCTCGACCATAGGGACGGGGCCTTCGTCGATCGCGTCACCCTTTTCGCGAGGTCCCACCCAGGCGGCGGCGGCCTTGCCGATCTGCTCCAGCATGCGCGCCATGTTGCGCGCGAAGGCTTCCGGATCCTTCACCACGAAGTCTTCGGGGATCGGATTTGCTTCGGCCGGGTGCGGGTTGCTCGCTTTGCTGGCCATGCTGACTCCTCCCTATATTCCGGCAGCGGTGTCCTTTTCGGCAGGTTTTCCGTCCTGCTGCGCGGCCGCGTCCGGATCTCGGCGTCTTTTTCGTTATCCCGACAAGAAACGGACGCTCTGTCTTTTGTAAATGCCGTTTCTGTAGGATATGACACAGCCGATGGGGAATTGAAGCGTGCTCCCGTTTCGGCAAAGCCTGCGCGGGTAGGCTTCAAGGATTGGCGGCGCAGGATTTTCCGGTCATCCGATCGCTTGACTGCACATATGCGGAAAGGGATCGATCGTTGCGACGGGATGAACCGGATCCGCGTTTCGAAAAAAGGCGTCCGTGATGTTTGCAGGGTTCGTGACCCGGTGTCTGGCAGTAGCTGCGCTTGGCGTGGCGGTGGCCGGCTGTCAGTCTGCCAGCTCTGGCACGCAGGAACCGGTGCTCGCCGCTTCGGCTAGCAGTTCCGGGTTTCCCGCCTCCGGACAACGTCTGGGTCCGGACGGATATCCGCAGCTCGGCGCCTATCCCAACGCTGCGGCACCGCAGGTCGAGGACGCGGTGGTGGCTCAGCAGCAGGGCCGCATGAACGCCATTGCCAGCCGGCGCCGTGGTCGCGCCTCGTCGGCGCAATACGAGGCGGATATCGCCCGCATGACGCGCCTGCGGCAGGAGCAGGCCCGCACCGTCGATCAGGCGCTGGCAGAGCGGCCGGCCGCAGAGGGCGAAGGCTCCGCCGGTCGAACCGGGCCGAGCCGCACGCCGGAAGAGGTGCTGCGGCGAATCGAGGCCGGCGAGGAATGACGCCGAACCGGCTTGTCTTCCGACTGACAGGCCGGCAGGCTCAGCGCTAACGATTTTCCCGGCATGGGGCCGGAGGGCGAGAACGATGGAAGAATTTCACAAAGTCAGGCGGCTGCCGCCTTACGTCTTCGAAGAAGTCAATCGCCTGAAGGCGTCGGCCCGGGCCGGCGGCGCCGATATCATCGATCTCGGCATGGGCAATCCCGATCTGCCGACGCCGAAATTCATCGTCGACAAGCTGTGCGAGGTGATCCAGGATTCCCGCACCCACCGCTATTCCGCCTCGAAGGGAATCGCGGGGCTGCGTCGAGCCCAGGCCGGCTATTACAAGCGGCGCTTCGGCGTGACCCTCGACCCGGCGACGCAGGTCGTGGCGACGCTCGGCTCGAAGGAAGGCTTCGCCAACATGGCCCAGGCGATCACCGCGCCGGGCGATGTGGTGCTCTGCCCGAACCCGACCTATCCGATCCACGCCTTCGGCTTCATCATGTCGGGCGGCACGATCCGCGCGATCCCGGCCAAGCCCGATGCGGACTTCATGACCGCGATCGACCGCGCGGTCCGTCATTCGATCCCGAAGCCGATCGCAATCATCCTCAACTATCCGTCGAATCCGACGGCCTACATGGCGGATCTCGATTTTTATCGGGAGGTCGTCGCCTTCGCCAAGAAGCACGAGATCATCGTGCTGTCGGATCTCGCCTATGCCGAGATCTATTTCGACGACGTTGTGCCGCCCTCCATCCTCGAGATCGAGGGCGCAATGGACGTAGCGGTGGAGTTCACCTCCATGTCGAAGACGTTCTCCATGCCCGGCTGGCGAATGGGCTTTGCGGTCGGCAACGAGCGGCTGATCGCGGCGCTGGCCCGAGTGAAGTCCTATCTCGACTATGGCGCGTTCACGCCGATCCAGGTCGCCGCCACGGCCGCGCTCAACGGCGGAGACGAGGCGATCGAGGAAGTGCGCACCACCTATCGCCGCCGCCGTGACGTCCTGGTCGAGTCCTTCGGCCGCGCCGGATGGCAGGTGCCGCCGCCATCCTCGACCATGTTCGCCTGGGTGCCGATTCCGCCCGCCTATCGCCATCTTGGCTCGCTCGAGTTCTCCAAGCTTCTGATCGAGCAGGCGGAAGTCGCCGTCGCGCCGGGTGTCGGCTTCGGTGAACATGGCGACGATCACGTTCGGATCGCGCTCGTGGAGAACGAGCACCGCATCCGACAGGCGGCACGCAACATCCGCCGCTTCCTTGCCTCGAACGGCTCGGCGGGGGAAAACGTCGTCTCTTTGCGGGCGCACTCCTGAACGCGTCCTGATTCCGTCCAAAACGGGTTTGTCATGAAAAGCGAATTGCGGCTCGGCCTCGCCGGGCTCGGAACCGTCGGTGCCAATGTTGCGCAACTGATCGAACGAAAATCCGAACTCCTCGCCGAGCGTGTCGGGCGGCCGATCCGCGTCGCCGGCGTGTCGGCTCGCGATCGCACGAAGAATCGCGGCTTCGACGCGAGCGGCATGGCCTGGTTCGACGATCCGGTGGCACTTGCCCGTGAAGGCGAGATCGATGCCTTCGTGGAACTGATCGGCGGCTCGGACGGCATCGTGCGCGAGGCCGTGGAAGCGGCCCTCAGGCGCGGTCTTCCCGTTGTCACGGCCAACAAGGCTCTGCTTGCCCATCACGGCGTCGCGCTGGCTCGGCTCGCGGCCGAAAACGGGACAGAAATCCTGTTCGAGGCAGCGGTCGCGGGCGGTATTCCAGCCATCAAGACCATGCGCGAGGCTCTATCCGGCAACGATGTTTCGCGGGTCTATGGTATCCTGAACGGGACCTGCAATTACATACTGACGCGTATGGAAAAGGAGGGGCTCAGCTTCGACGCCTGTCTGAAGGACGCACAGGATCTCGGCTACGCCGAGGCCGATCCGACTTTTGACATCGGCGGTTATGACGCCGCTCACAAGCTGGCGATCCTGACCTCGCTCGCCTTCGGCTGCGAGATCTCGCTCGACAGCATCTTTGTCGAGGGAATCTCGAAGATCTCCATCGACGACATCAACGCCGCGAGCGAGCTCGGCTATCGCATCAAGCTCCTGGCGGTGGGCCTGAAGACCGACACGGGGATCGAGCAGCGCGTGCATCCGGCAATGATCCCAGCGCGCTCCGCCCTGGCGCAGGTCGACGGCGTGACCAACGCCGTGGCCGTCGACAGCGATCTTCTGGGCTCGATCCTGTTGGCCGGACCCGGCGCCGGTGGTCCGGCGACGGCCTCGGCTGTCCTGTCTGACATCATGGATGTCGCGGGTGGCTTTGTGCCGCCGACGCTGGGAATTCCCCCGGCACGCCTGCAGCCCTATCAGCGGGCGCGGATGCGGGCGCATGAGGGAGGCTACTATATCCGCCTCTCCGTTTATGACCGTGTCGGCGCCTTCGCTTCGATCGCCAATCGAATGGCCGAGAACGGCATCTCGCTCGAATCGATCGTCCAGCGCAAAGCCGCGGCGAAGAATGGCGAAGAGGCGGCTCCGGTCGTCATGGTCACACACGAGACCACCGAGGCGGCGATCCGCAAGGCACTCGATGCGCTGTCGACCGACGGACATCTCAAGGATGAACCGCAGATGATCCGGATCGAAGATCTGGACTGACGTTGAGAGGACCCGTGCCTGGCCGGTCGAACGGCCTGCTGGTTTCGGGCGTTATCGCAGAAGCAGCGGACGCGCGAGGGGGACAGGCCGGAGCGCCGGCCTCCCGGTGCGTTGAAGAATGTCGATGGTGAAACCGTCAACGATCGCTTAAGAGAGCGCAAAGCTGGCGTGTAAACGCGACATCGCATTGTCAGCTGTGTGGCGCATATCGGTCTCGGCAGGAAGCGCCACGAACACTGACGGGGACGGGCAAGGAAGCGGCCGATGAGCGACAAGACCCCAACGGGCGGCGAGGCTCTTCACCGCCTACTGACACTGGAACTGGCACGAGTCACGGAGCAGGCGGCGATCGCTGCCGCCCGACTGCGCGGGCGCGGCGACGAGAAGGCCGCAGACCAGGCGGCGGTCGATGCGATGCGCTCGGCCCTGAACGAGGTCGCGATCAGCGGAACCGTCGTGATCGGCGAGGGCGAGCGTGACGAGGCGCCGATGCTGTTCATCGGCGAGACCGTCGGCAAGGGCGGGCCGGAGGTCGATATCGCGCTTGACCCGCTCGAAGGGACGACGGTCTGCGCCAAGAACCTGCCGAATTCCCTGACCGTGCTTGCCGTTGCCGAGAACGGCAGCCTTCTTAATGCGCCCGACGTCTATATGGAGAAGATCGCGGTCGGTCCCGGCTTGCCGCAGGACGTGGTCAATCTCGCCAATACGCCCGAGGAAAATCTCGCCGCCCTCGCCAAGGCAAAGGGCGTTGCGGTGGCGGACCTCACCGCCTGTATTCTCGATCGGCCCCGCCATGCCCAGCTCATTGCCGCCGTGCGTGAGACAGGCGCGGCAATCCGACTGATCGGCGATGGCGACGTGGCGGGGGTGATCCACACCACCGACCCGGAAGAGACCGGCATCGACATCTATATGGGAATCGGAGGCGCGCCGGAGGGCGTCCTCGCGGCGGCGGCGCTCAGATGTACCGGCGGTCAGATGCAGGGCCGCCTGCAGCTCAACACCAACGAGAAGCGGGCGCGCGCCGAGCGCATGGGCATCGTCGATCCCTACAAGATCTACACGGTCGAAGAGATGGCGGCGGGCAACGTCATCTTTGCGGCAACCGGCGTGACCGACGGCAATCTGCTCGACGGAGTTCGCTTCTATCGCGATCGCATCACGACCCACACGCTGGTCATGCGATCTCACTCGCGCACCATCCGCGAGGTGCGCGCTCATCACTACGTCGGAAGCTCGAGCGCCTGATCGCGCCTCGCAATCCTGCCGTCCAACGCATTTGTCATGATGATTCCGCCGACCCGCAGCTTTCTCGACGTCGATCGCTCAGCTTCCGGCCGACGCTGGGTGAGCGCACTGGACACGCGCATGGAAGCGAGTGCGCTCGCCATGGCGCAGAAACTCGGCCTTCCGGACATCCTCTGTCGGGTCTTGGCGGCCCGTGGCGTTGGTGCCACCGAAGCCGCGAGGTTTCTTCAGCCGAAACTGCGCGATGAGATGCCCGATCCCTCGACCCTGACCGACATGGAGACGGCTGCAGCCCGTCTCGGCGCCGCGATCGCCCGGCGGGAGAGGGTCGCGATCTTCGGCGACTACGATGTCGACGGCGCTGCGTCGTCGGCGCTCCTGTGGCGCTATCTCAGCCATTTCGGTCTCGATCCCACGATCCGGATCCCCGACCGGATCACGGAAGGCTATGGCCCCAATCCGGGAGCCGTGCGCGAATTGGCCGAAGCCGGGGCCAGCCTCCTGGTGACCGTGGATTGCGGAACGACGAGCCTCGAAACGGCGGCGGAAGCCAGCAGGCTCGGCCTTGATCTCCTCGTCCTCGACCATCATCAGGCCAATCTCGAGCTTCCCGAAGCCGTCGCACTGGTCAATCCGAACCGGCAGGACGATCTTTCGGGGCTCGGCTACATGGCTGCGGCCGGCGTCGTCTTCATGACCCTGGTCGCGACGACGCGCCTCCTGCGCCGGGAGGGCAGCCCTGCCGGTGACCTGCCGGACCTGATGGCAATGCTCGATCTCGTGAGCCTGGCGACGGTTTGCGACGTGGTTCCCCTGAAGGGGCTGAACCGGGCTTTCGTCGTGCAGGGACTCAACGTCATGCGGCAGGGCGGCAATGCAGGGTTGGCTGCCCTCGCACGCGTGGCGCGCCTCTCCGGCCCGCCGCAATGCCATCATCTCGGTTTTCTCCTCGGTCCGCGGATCAATGCCGGTGGGCGGATCGGCGACGCGTCCCTGGGAAGTCGGCTCCTCTGCCTCGACGATGCCGCAGCGGCCGGAACGCTTGCCGAGCGCCTCGATCAGCTGAACGCTGAACGTCAGGCGATGGAACGAGAGATGCTGACCGAAGCGGAGGCCGAAGTCGCGTCGGAGATCGGAAACGGCGAGGGGCCACCCGTGCTCCTCGTTGGCTCGGAGCGATGGCACCCGGGGATCGTCGGGCTCATCGCTGCGCGGCTGAAGGAACGCTATCGCCGCCCTGCCTTTGCGGTGGCTTTCGACGAAAGCGGCAAGGGGACAGCGTCCGGGCGGTCGGTGATCGGCATTGATCTCGGTCGCCTGGTGCGGCAGGCCGTGGATGCAGGCATCATCGAGAAAGGCGGTGGCCATGCCATGGCCGCTGGCCTGACGGTCCGGCGCGACAGGCTTGGCGAATTGCGCGCCTTCCTGGAAACGGGCGCCCAAGCGGACTACGAGTCCGTTCGCGAGACCGATGCCTTGCGGATCGACGGCACGGTGAGCGCGGCCGGCTTGACGAGTTCGCTGTATACCATGCTGGAAAAGGCCGGTCCCTACGGCGCCGGACACGAGACGCCCATGCTGGCCGTGGCGCGTCATCGGGTTACGCGAGCCAATGTCGTCGGAAACGGTCATGTGGCCGCGACGCTTACGGGCGAGGACGGCCGGTCGGTGCGGACGATCGCATTCAAAGCCGCCACGAGCGACCTTGGTTCGATCCTCATGGCGGGCCCGGACAGGGCGCTTCATGTGGCCGGATACCTGTCCCTCGATCAATATCGCGGGGCCGGAGAAGTCTGCTTTCACATTCGCGACGCTGCGCATGCCGATCGGCGCAGTGCTTGATGTCGGGTCGAAAGCCTGCCTTCGGACTGTCTTTTCAGCAAAGAGTAACGCGTCCCACGCCGCGGCCGCGCTTCGTGTACGCTCGCCTGTTCTGAAGCCCTTCGTTCGTCGGGAAAAACAGGATTTCCCGACTATTCACTGACAGCCGCCGGATTGGGCCGTGTTACTTGGCGGCTTCCCCCGATCCGCTGAGAGAGGACAGCAGAGCGTCGACGGCCCTGCGCGTCTCAGGGGTGAGTGCCTTGAGATTGCGTAGCATTCTCAAGTCGGCCTTCGACAGGGTCGGGTAGGCCTCGTAGGTTGGCATCTCTTCGAAGAACCACGTGACTTCACGGCCAAGCGTATCGGCGATTTCCCGCAGACGGCCAGCCGAAATGCGGTTCAGACCCTTTTCGTATTTCTGAACCTGCTGAAACGTAATCCCAAGCGCCTCGGCAAGTTTTTCCTGGGACATGCCGCTTTCAAGACGGGCGAGCCGTATACGGGCGGCAATTTGACGATCGATGTCGGAGGCGGCTTTGGAATTTCGCATCTATTCTGCTATCTTACGTTTAGGCGGCTTTAAAGTACGCGCGAACATCGTTCGGAGTGTTCTACTGCTGCCGCAGCTTCGGGTACCGCTTCCTCTAGCTCAGGAATTGCATAATTCAAAGCCGGCAACAGCGCCTTGGGGTTGATGGATGGTTTACTTAGGGCGCTCTCCGGGAAGGGCAGCGCGCTGCCATAACGCCGTTCAGCAATGTCACATGATTGCAACGCCTTCACTGACTGAACCGGGGCTTAGACACGGCCGGTGCGCAGAAAATGTGCATTTTCAAGGCTTCGCGAGATTAAGATAGGTCTCGCAACGTCTCCAGGATAGGTGGAAGCATCCGGCACCACTTACAATCTCCCACGTTGTGCGTTGCGGCAATCTGTCACATCGCCAAATGTTGGGGATAGTTTCGTCCGATTGCCGGACCTTGGCAGTCGAAAATGTTCTTCGGCTGGAAAAGAACATCTCGTCCGATTCTGGAAAATTCGCGACTAATTCGAATAATATCAGATGATACAACTATAAATTCGGGGTCCGGCCGGATGGGAAGGCTCCACGGGATGTCTTCCCAGCTTCTCGGCGCCTCGACAGCGCCGAGAAGCTGATCCGCGCGGATGGAACGGTATGTCCGGGACGCGAGGCCCGAGAGAGCGGCGATCCTGGGAAACCAGCGCTAGAGTGACGACAAAAGGTCTGGCGTCGGCCAGCCATCGGCCGGCAATCCCAGCCTTTGCTGTTCTGACCGCACGGCTGCTCGGGTGTTTTCGCCGACGATGCCATCCACGCCGCCGGTGTCGTAACCGCGATCGACGAGCTTTTGCTGCAGCACCTTCGTCTGTTCCATCGAGAGGCCCGGCTGCGGATTGCCCATGTCGACAGGCTCGGCACCGGCGAGCCGTGTGGCGAAATAGGCCGCCGTCAGGGAATAGACGAGGGAGTTGTTCCAGGTCAGATAGATCTGGAAATTGGGATAGGCGAGAAAGGCAGGGCCACCGCGTCCCATCGGCAGGATCAGCGAGGCGGGCAGATCGTCCGCGGCAAGCGGCGAGCCGTCGGCCTTGGTCACGCCGAGATCGGCAAAGTTCGATCGCGGCTCCTTGTTGACGAGCGCCGCTCGCTCCCACGGAAAGTTGCTCGGCACGCGAACGGCTTCGAGCCAGGGTTCGCCACGGCGCCATCCGAGAGACTCGATGTATTTGCCCGTGGTCATCAGGACGTCGGCCTCGTCCTCGCGCAAGTCGACGCGCCCATTTCCGTCCGCGTCGGTGCCGAACGCGACGTATTCCTCTGGCAGAAGCTGGGTCTGGCCGATTTCTCCGGCCCAGGCGCCGCGCATTTCGCCAGGGCGCAGATAGCCCTTGTCGACGATCTCGATCGCTCCGATCAGGTGCGGGCGGAAGAGTTCCGGCCGGCGGCAGTCGTGAGCAAGGGTCGCGAGCGCGGCGAGCGTGTCGAAATCGCCGAGCACGGCGCCGTAGTCCGTTTCCAGGCCCCAGAAGCTGGTGATCACCGGGCCCGGCACGCCGGTCTCGGCTTCGACGCGATCGAACGTATCGGAATATTTGCGCAGGTTCGCCTTGCCCTGCTGAAGCCGATAGGCATTGACCATGCGGGTGGCAAACTGGCGCCAGTCCTGAGCGAAGACGCCCTGAGAACGGTCGCGGGCGAGGACCTTCTGGTCGATCCGCATGTCGGAGACCGCGGCATCGACGGCACTCTGCGACAGGCCCTTTGCCAGAGCCTCCTGCCGAACGCCTTCGAGAAAGGCCGAGAAATCGCCGCCGCATTGCTGCGCACTCACGCCTGCCGTACCGGCGAGAAGAAGGGCAAACGACGCGGCGAGGCGTGGCAGGACTGTCATCGAACGGATTCTCCTGAGGCTGATCAATGGCGTTGAGGCCCGCTATGCACCCATGATGGCGGTTTGAAGGTGGCGGGGCCAAGATCAGGCTCGCGTGTGGGCCTTCAGCCATTTCGCCCAGTCGCCATGCGTGCCGGCAAAGGCGTTGCGGTCAACCTCGCCTTCGATCCCGTCGACCGATCCCGTCGCCGTATACTGCCAGAAGCGGAATTTCCGGTTCTCGTAGACGTTGTCCGGATGGTCGGCGACGGCGCGCAGCCAGAACTCGTGGTTCGGGAAGGCCCCGACGAAGCGGTCCCGGTGAACGTCGATCGGGATATAGAACAGGGGCCGCTGGCCGTAATGGCGTTCCAACGCCTCGGCCATTTCGCCCACTTCGCGCACGAGTTCTTCGCGTGGCGGGCGGATCGTGCAGGTCGGCGAGAACGGCGTCCACTCCACGTCGATCACCGGCGGTAGGGCGCCGCGCTGCCGCGGCACGTTCTCGATGAACCATTTGGCCTGCTCGTGGCCCGGGCGGCAATGATACCAGAAATGGTAGGCGCCGCGCGGAACTCCGGCCTTGGCGGCACCGCGCCAGTTCTGATGAAAGCGATCGTCGAGCCGGTCGCCGCCTTCCGTGGCCTTCAGAAAGGCAAATGCCGTTTCGGCCCGGCGCGCGGCGTGCCAGTCGATGTCGCCCTGATATTTGGCGACGTCGATCCCGTGGATCGGATAATGATGGGCAGCACTCGCCGAAAAGGACGAGAGACCCAGTTCCTCGACGCTCATCGGCGTGGATCGGCATCCGGCAAGGGCAGCCGTCGCGGCCAGCCCGCCCAGAAAGGCGCGCCGTGAACGCATCGTCTTCTTTTCGATGATCGTGTCGTGCGACAATTCCGTACGAACGTCGGAAGTGTCGAGGTCGACCCCGCTCTCGGCCTCGGCATGCATGGCTTTTCCCCCGAAAATGCCCCAATTTCCCCAATGGCATGTGAAACGCGAAGGTGCGGCGAAATCTTGGCGACCGCCGGCTCCTCGCGCAATTGTTTCCGGCACGGGTCGAAGTGAGGACATCACGCCCCACTTTCACGGACCTTGCACCCGGCGGAACGGAGCGCCGGATGTTTGCCTTGGGCATGCCCATGATGGATAGTGCTCTCTTCATTCCGAAGCGCAGTGGTGGACGCGATGCGGATCCTCTCGACACTCAATGCCTTGCTGCAGTCGATCCCGGCCGGCGGCCGCGCGACGGTCGACGCCGTGTTCGAGGCGGTGCGGTCGATGTTCTCCAGCGATCGCGAGACCAGGCGCCGTGTTGCCTTTTCGGTCGCGGTGATCGCGCTTTCGGCGAAGATGGCCAAGGCGGACGGGATCGTCTCGCCCGCCGAGGTTTCCGCTTTCCGTCAGATCCTCGAGATCCCGCCCGAAGAGATGCGCAACGTCTTCCGCCTCTATGATATCGCGAAGCAGGATATCGCCGGTTTCGAAGTCTACGCCTCGCGGCTGAGGGGGCTTTGCGCCGACGAGAACGGGAACTGCCAGCTTCTGGGCGACGTGCTGGACGGGCTGTTCCATATCGCCAAGGCCGACGGGGTGGTGCACGAGCGCGAACTGGCCTTTTTGCGGGAGATCGCGAGTATCTTCGGTCTCGATGAAACGGCATTCGAGCGGTTGCGGGACCGGCATATTCAGGGGCCGGGCAACCCTTATGCCGTGCTTGGCATCGCGGCCGATGCAAGCGCGTCGGAGGCGCGGTCGCAATATCTGGCGCTGGTCAAGGAGAACCATCCGGACCGGCTGGCAGCGCGCGGCGTGCCGGACGAATTCATGTTCATCGCCTCGGAGCGAATGAAGGCGATCAACGCCGCTTATTCGGAGATCGAGAAGAGGCACGCGGCTTGACGGGCTTCCCGGCGGACAGTCCGCTCGTCGACGAGATCTGCGCATCGCCCAATTTCAACGACCGCCGCATGGCTGGCGGCCCGTCCATGTTGATCCTTCACTATACCGGCATGGGCACGGGCGAAGGTGCGGTTCGCTGGCTTGCCGATCCGGCGAGCGAGGTGTCCTGCCATTATGTCGTCCACGAAGATGGACGCGTCGTCCAGATGGTCCCCGAGCAGCATCGTGCCTGGCATGCAGGGCAGGGCAGCTGGCAGGGCGTTTGTGACATCAATTCGCTCTCCGTCGGCATCGAGATCGTCAATGCTGGCCACGCTGGGGGCTATCCCGATTTTCCAGAAGGCCAGATCACAAAGGTGATGCGCCTTTCCGCCGAGATCGTCGCTCGTCACCGGATTGCGCCGGAACGCGTGCTCGGCCATTCCGATGTGGCGCCGGCCCGAAAGCAGGATCCCGGGGAGAAATTTCCCTGGGAACGGCTGGCCGCGGCCGGTATCGGCCATTTCGTCTCGTCCGCCCCCATGGAGGCTGGTCCGTGCCTCTCGCCGGGGGACGGCGGCGACGCGGTTCTGCGTTGGCAGCGCGATCTGGCTTCCTACGGCTACGAACTGTCTCCGACCGGCGACTTCGACGAGGCGACGCGCTTCGCGACGATCGCCTTTCAGCGCCATTTCCGGCCGGCTTGCGTCGACGGGGTTGCCGATCTTTCCACGGTCAGGACGTTGAAGCGGCTGAGGCAGGCCTTGGTCGATCGTGGCGCGCGGTCGTTGGTGAGCTGATCGGCCTGGTCGCGGGCCATTTTCCATTGACATATGAAGGCACCTCGAAGAGTGAGGGTGCGCCAGCCGGCCGGGCGGCCGCTCCCGTCACATGTCGAAAGACGGCGGGGGAGGAAAGTCCGGGCTCCACGGAGAAACGGTGCCGGATAACGTCCGGCGGGGGCGACCCCAGGGAAAGTGCCACAGAAAGCAGACCGCCCCGCCTGTCGTTCGGCTCGCGCGAACTGGCCGACGCGAGGAAGAGAGCCGAAGGATCGGCGGGGTAAGGGTGAAAGGGTGGGGTAAGAGCCCACCGCGTCGCTGGCAACAGCGGCGGCAGGGCAAACCCCACCGGGAGCAAGACCGAATAGGGACGACGCGGCGTGGGGCAGCGCCCCACCGCCAGCCTTTCTCCGGGCCAGTCGTCCGGGTGGGTTGCTTGAGGCGGTCCGCAAGGGCCGTCCCAGAGGAATGGTCGCCGTGCGGCATTGTCGCGCACAGAACCCGGCTTACAGGCCGGCTGGCACTTTGATCCCGCAAAGATCCGCATCGCGCCGGCTATGTGGCGGCGGTCACGTCGTCTCTTCTTGACGAAAAGAAATCCGTAGGCGGCTTCGCAACGTCGACTGGGCCGTACGCCCCTGACGCCAGGGGATTCACGGCAGAAGCCGATTTATGACGTATTCCTTATAAATTTAACATGGAAAGGAATAATTCAGGATTAGTAAGGCGTTAACCGCTTTTCGGATAGGCTGGAGTTTAGCTTGGGGCACGGGTTTGAAGCCCTGTTCCCATTGACGCCCATGGTTGCCCATGCTATCCCAAATGCCATCTCAGAGGGGTCGTTTCCGGCCTGAAATCAACCAGTTCGCTTCGGGCTTCCGGCATGTCTGGAGGCTGGACGATGGCCTTGGCGGAGGCCGCGTCGGCATGTGTGTTCGCGCCTTCGGCCGGCTGGTCGAAGGGGTAGATGAGTGTTGGGCAGTCGCCTGGTCTTGGGGCGGGTTGGGTCGAGCTTCCGGTGATGGACCGCTTTTTATCCAGCTACGTCCACAACATCGATGCGAAGGGGCGCGTCTCTGTTCCTTCATCGTTTCGTCAGGTGATCGCCAGTCGCGGGATCCGCGAGTTGTTTGCCATGCGCAGCCTCTCGCGACCGGCCATCGATGTCGGCGGTCCGGAACTGATGGAGCACTACGAGAGGCAGATGGAAGCGGTCGATCCTTTCAGCGATCTCTACCAGGATCTCGCTCTCTACGCCTATGGCGACGGGGCCTATCTGAAGTTCGATACGGAGGGGCGGATCCAGATGACCGACTTCATTCGCGCCCATACCGGAATCACCGACCGCGTGGCGTTCGTCGGCGTGAAGCATTCCTTCCAGCTGTGGGATCCGGAACGGTTCGAGGCGTTCCGCTCGCAGTCGCGCGAGAGACTGCAGACCACGCTGCAGAACAGGCAAGGGTTTTCGGCTTCCGCCGAAACACCGGAATAATGGCGGGCGACGGCGGGGTCGGGGAACCCACCGTTGGCGGACCAGCCCGTCATGTTCCGGTGCTATTATCCGAAGTGGTCGCGGCGCTGTCGCCGCAGGCCGGAGAGGTCATCGTCGACGGGACATTCGGGGCCGGCGGTTACAGTCGTGGGCTTCTCGAGCGGGACGCGACGGTCGTTGCGATCGACCGCGATCCGACGGCGATCGCGGCCGGACACCCGCTCGTTTCGTCTTCCGGCGGCAGGTTGGACCTTGTCGAGGGACGTTTCTCTTCACTGGACGAGATCGCATTGCAGCGCTTTGCGGACGGCGTCGACGGCGTCGTCCTGGATATCGGCGTCTCGTCCATGCAGATCGACGAGGCCGAGCGGGGCTTCTCCTTTCAAAAGGACGGCCCGCTCGACATGCGCATGGCTGCCTCCGGACCGACCGCAGCCGACGTGGTCAATCGCATCAAGCCAGGCGACCTGACCCGCATCCTGGGGATCCTCGGCGAGGAGCGCCACGCCGGGCGGATTTCCCGTGCCATCGCGGCAAGGCGAGCCGAGCGGCCATTCACGACAACACTCGACCTCGCAGAGACGATTGCGAAAGTCGTGGGGCGCTCGCCGAAGGACAAGATCGATCCCGCGACCCGCAGCTTCCAGGCGCTGCGCATCTTCGTCAACGACGAGCTCGGCGAACTCGCCCGCGCGCTCGTGGCCGCCGAGCGCGCGCTGAAACCCGGTGGGCGGCTGGTCGTCGTCACGTTCCATTCGCTGGAAGACCGGATCGTGAAGCGCTTCCTTCGCGACCGTTCTTCGCCGCCGTCTGCCTCCCGGCACATGCCCGACGTTGCGACGCTGCCGTCCACCTTTACGGCGAGCAACAAGGCGATCGCCGCGTCGCCCGAGGAGGCGGAGCGTAATCCGCGGAGCCGCTCGGCGAAACTCCGCGTCGGTGTGCGCACCGATGCGCCGGCGCGCGAAGGCGATGACCTCCTCGATTTCGCGGCGCTGCCCTCGCTTGCCGCCAGTCCTACGAGCGGAGACTGACGATGCTGAAAACACTCAACGTTCTTCTCGTCGCCGCAATGCTGGGCGCGGCGAGCTACACTTACAAGATCAAGCACGAGGCCGAAGAACTCGAGCAGCAGGTTGCGAAGATCGACCACAAGATCGCTCTGGAAAAGGAGACGATCGCCCTTCTGGACGCCGACTGGACGCTTCTCAACCAGCCGTCCCGGCTGCAGCGCCTGGCGACGATCTACGAGGAAGAACTGCAACTGAAGCCGATGCGGCCGGATCAGATCGTCGCGAGTGACGAACTGCCGGCCGAACCGGTGGTCATTCCCGTTCCCCAGCGGCGCGAATCCGTCGTCAAGTTTGCATACCAGTCCGAGGCGGACATTCGATGAAGACTCTCCTTGCCAAGCTGAAGCGTTCCGTCCGACCGGCGCAGGAGCCCGGACGATCGGCTGCACCATGTTCGCCCTATGACCGGTTCGGCCGTCGCAAGCCGCATCGTGACCCGCCGCGCAACGTTGGCCGGTTCGCGATCGCGATCGCGCTGTTCGCCGGCGTCTACGGCGTGATCGGGATGCGTCTCGTCCAGTGGGGCATGGAGCCGGAGCAGACCGCCGCCATGTTCCGGGCGAGCGATCAGATCATGGCCTCACGCCCCGACATCGTCGACCGCAATGGCGCACCGCTCGCGACCGACATCAAGACCGCTTCTCTGTTTGCCGAGCCGCGCCGCATCGTCGACGCCGACGAGGCGAGCGAACTCCTGCTCAGCGTCTTGCCTGGCCTCGATCCGAAATGGCTCTACAAGCATCTCGATTCGGATGCCGGCTTCGTCTGGCTGCGGCGTGAACTGACCCCGCGTCAGCAGCAGCAGATCCTCGATCTCGGCATTCCCGGCATCGGTTTCAGGACCGAGACCCGTCGCTTCTATCCCGGCCGCAACACCGCAGGCTTCATCGTCGGACATACGAATGTCGACAATCAGGGCACCGCGGGGATGGAGAAATATATCGACGATCAGGGTTATCTTGCTCTGCAGAAGGCAGGACTCGCCGTCGATACGGAACTCGAACCCGTCAAGCTGGCGATGGATCTGCGTGTCCAGCACATCGTCCGCGACGAGGTGGCGGCGGCGATGAAGCGCTACAAGGCGATCGCGGCCGGCGGCCTGGTCCTCGATGTGGAGACGGGCGAAGTCGTCGCCATGACCTCGCTTCCCGACTACGATCCGAACATCCCGTCCCAGGCCCTCGACAAGGATCGCATGAACCGCATGTCGGCCGGCCTGTTCGAGATGGGGTCGACCTTCAAGACCTTCACCACGGCGATGGCCCTCGATTCGGGGAAGGTAAAGATCACCGACTCGTTCGACGCCACGCATCCGATCCGCATCGGCGGCTTCACCATCTCCGACTTCCACGGCAAGCGTCGCGTGCTGACGGTCCCGGAGATCTTCATCTACTCCTCGAACATTGGTACCGCGCGGGAAGCCGAAGCCGTGGGCATCGAGGGGCACAGGGAGTTTCTGACCAAGCTCGGCCTTCTCACGAAGATGGATACCGAGCTTCCGGAGGTCGCGACCCCAACCCAGCCCAATGTCTGGAAGCAGATCAACTCGATCACGATCTCCTACGGCCACGGCGTCTCCACGACGCCGTTGCAGACCGCGGTCGCCGCGGCGGCGCTCGTGAATGGCGGCAAGCTCATTCCGCCGACGTTCCTTCCGCGAACCAAGGAGGAAGCCGACGCGATCTCGACCCGCGTCGTTTCCGAAAAGACCAGCGATCTTATGCGCTACCTGTTCCGTCTTAACGTGGCGGATCAGCGGGGCTCCGGCAACAAGGCGGATATTCCCGGCTACCGGGTCGGCGGCAAGACGGGCACGGCGAACAAGGTCGTCAATGGCCGCTATTCCAACACCAAGAAGTTCAACGCCTTCCTGTCGGCCTTTCCGATCGACAAGCCGCGCTACATCGTTCTCGTCGTCGTCGACGAGCCGAAGCCGGAAGAGGGGCAGTATTACGCGACGGCGGGCATGAACGCCGCCCCCACGGTCGGCAACATCATTCGCCGCGCCGCGACGCTTCTGAAGGTTCGTCCCGATTTCGGTGAAGAAGGAAAGTCCTTGCTCGTCTCCTATTAGACGATAGAAGACCAGTCGGTCGGGGCCATGCTTCCGGCCGGAGCGACGGAGCAAGGACAGGGGCCATGAAACTCTCCCTTCTCGCAGATGGTCTGGGGACGATCGAGGGCGAAGCCGCGACGGAGATTTCCTCTCTGACGGCCGATTCGCGCGCGGTGGCGCATGGCGCTCTGTTTGCAGCGCTTCCCGGCACCAAAGCCGATGGCTCGCGCTTCGTGCCGGACGCGGAGGCGAAGGGGGCTGCCGCAGTCCTGTGCGCTTCCGAGGCAAGGGTCGAAACGGTTTTTCCCCTCGTGCGCTGCGATGATCCCCGCCATGCGCTCGCGGTCATGGCCGCACGGTTCTTCGGGGCGCACCCCGAGAATGTCGTCGCCGTGACGGGCACAGCCGGGAAGACCTCGATTGCGACCTTCACGCGGCAGATCTGGCAGCAATCGGGATATGCCGCGGCATCGATCGGCACCACCGGCGTGGTTTCGCCGGGCCGCGATGCCTACGGCACGCTGACGACGCCCGATCCGGTGGAACTCGCCAGGCTGATGGCGGATCTTGCGTCCGAAGGCGTCACCCATGCCGCGATGGAGGCCTCGAGCCATGGTCTCGACCAGCGTCGGCTGGACGGCGTGGCGCTGAAGGCCGCCGCCTTCACCAATCTCGGCCATGACCATCTCGACTATCATCCCGACGCCGAGAGCTATTTCCAGGCGAAGATGCGGCTCTTCACGACGCTTCTGCCGAAGGGCGCGCCGGCGGTGATCAACGCCGACGATGCCTGGTCGGGCCGCGCGATCGAAGTCGCCACCGGCGTCTCGGCCCGGGTCATGACGGTCGGCCGCAAGGGCGACTTCCTCACCCTGAAGCGGCTTGAACATGAGCGCAGCCGCCAGATCGCCGAGATCGAAGCGGAGGGCCGGCTCTACCGCGTGGTGCTGCCGCTTGCCGGAAACTTTCAGATGTCGAATGCCCTTGTCGCGGCCGGGCTTGCCATCGCGACTGGGGTGCCGGTCTCCGAGGCGCTGGCCGCGCTGGAGAAGCTCAAGGGCGCGGCCGGGCGGCTGGAACTGGCGGGCACCACGGACGAGGGCGCGCCGGTCTTCGTGGACTATGCCCACAAGCCCGAGGCCCTCGAGAACGTGCTCTCCTCGGTGCGGCCCTTTACGACCGGGCGAGTCATCGTTGTGGTCGGCTGTGGCGGCGACCGAGACAGGGCAAAGCGGCCGATGATGGGCGAGATCGCCACGCGGCTTGCCGACATCGTCATCGTCACCGACGACAATCCCCGTTCCGAGGAGCCGGCAGCGATCCGGGCAGAGATCATGGCAGCAGCTCCGGGCGCAACCGAGATCGGTGACCGGCGAGAGGCGATCCGGGAGGCCGTGCGGCTGGCGGCGGCCGGCGACAGCGTCGTCATTGCCGGCAAGGGCCACGAGATCGGGCAGACTGTCGGCGATACCACCCACCACTTCAGCGACCACGAGGAAGTCGAGTCGGCCATCGCGGAGCGCGCGAAATGAGTGAGATGCTTTGGGAAACGAGTGTTCTGATCGAGGCCTTGCAGGCCCGGCCCATGGGCGATCTGCCGGAATCGGTCAGCGGCATTTCCATCGATACGCGCACGCTGGAGCCGGGCGACGCCTTTTTCGCCATCAAGGGCGAACGGTTTGACGGCCATGATTTCCTGACCGGCGCGCTGAGGGCAGGCGCTTCGGTTCTCGTCGTCTCGGAGCAGAAGTTGCCGGCGCTTGGCCGCGTCCAGGCGCCGATGCTCGTTGTCGACGACGTGCTCAAGTCCCTCTCGCGGCTGGCGGAAACCGCGCGGGCTCGCTCGCGCGCCAAGATCGTCGCCGTGACAGGCAGCGTCGGGAAGACGACCAGCAAGGAAGCGCTTCGCCACGGCCTTTCGGCCTGCGGCAGAGTCCATGCGAGCGCGGCTTCCTTCAACAACCACTGGGGCGTGCCGCTGTCTCTCGCGCGGCTACCGGCCGATTGCCGCTTTGCGGTCTTCGAGATCGGCATGAACCATCCCGGCGAGATCCGCCCTTTGGTCAAGCTCGTCCGGCCTCACGTCGCCATCATCACGCTGATCGCGCCGGCGCATCTCGGTCATTTCCGCGATCTCGACGAGATCGCGCAGGCAAAGGCCGAGATCTTCGAGGGCGTGGTGGCAGACGGCACGGCCATCCTCAACGCCGATGACCCGCAATGCGGCCCGCTTGCGACCTATGCCCGCAAGGCCGGCGTCAAGGAAATCGCGACCTTCGGCGAATCGGCCGGGGCCGATTATCGTCTGCTGGATTTCCGCTCGGATCGGCAGGGGGCCGAAGTCGAGGCGGAAATTGCCGGCGAGCCGGTGAAGCTGACGCTTTCCATCCCCGGCCGCCACATGGCGCAGAACGTTCTGGCCGTTCTGGGTGCCGCGCACCGGATCGGCGCCGATGTCCAGGCGGTGGCAAACGCACTGTCGAGCTGGCGGGCCGTGAAGGGGCGGGGCGGGCGACACAAGCTCGCCATGCCTGGCGGTACGACCGTCACACTGATCGACGACAGCTACAACGCCAACCCGGCTTCCATGCGCGCTGCGATCGATGTCCTTTC
The DNA here is from genome assembly GCF_024359545.1 of Jiella marina. Lineage (GTDB taxonomy): Bacteria > Pseudomonadota > Alphaproteobacteria > Rhizobiales > Rhizobiaceae > Jiella. The sequence goes on along the minus strand of NZ_JAKQZG010000014.1, from coordinate 63,198 downwards.
GCGGGCCGAAAGCGGCGAGGGCGGACGGCGCATTGCCGTTCTGGGCGACATGCTGGAGCTTGGAGAAACCTCGCCGACGCTCCATGCGGAACTGAAGGAGCCGATTCTCGCCGGCGGCGTCGACATGGTGTTCCTCGCCGGGGAGGAGATGAAGGCGCTGGATGAGGTTCTGGCCGGGGAGATCGCCTGTCAGTGGCATGAAAGCAACGACGAACTCCTCGCCGATCTGTTAAGGAGCTTCCGCGACGGCGACGTCGTCATGGTGAAGGCGTCGAAGAGCATTGGATTCTCCCCCTTGGTCGAAAAGCTTCTCGAACGATACGAGGTGAAGCCTGCCGAGCCGGCACCGGCGGCCGCCTCGGCGGATGCGCCTTCCGAGCCGAGCGGCGGAGGCGGGGAATGATCGCGTATCTCGGAAATTTCGGCGACGCATTTCCGCTCTTCAACGTCTTTCGCTACATCACCTTCCGCACCGGCGCGGCGATGATCACCGGCTTCATCGTCGTCTTCCTGTTCGGTCCGGCCATCATTTCCGCGCTTCGGATCCGCCAGGGCCGGGGACAGCCGATTCGCGCCGACGGCCCGCAGACCCATTTCAAGAAGGCCGGCACGCCCACCATGGGCGGCTTGATGATCCTCTCGGGTGTCATCGTCTCGACCTTGCTGTGGGCCGATCTCCAGAACGTCTATGTCTGGACAGTCCTGATGGTCACGGTCGGTTTCGGGGCGATCGGTTTCTACGACGACTATCTCAAAGTGACCAAGCAGAGTGACAAGGGCTTTTCCGGCAAGTCGCGCCTCGCGCTCGAATTCGTCATCGCGGCTCTGGCGGCCGGGATCATCGTCCATGCCGGTACCGGCAGCTTCGCCACCTCGCTCGCCTTTCCCTTCATCAAGCAGCTTCTGCTGGATCTCGGCTGGTTCTATATCGGCTTTGCTGCCGTCGTCGTGGTCGGAGCGGGCAACGCGGTGAATCTGACCGATGGGCTCGACGGGTTGGCGATCGTGCCGATCATGATCGCCGCTGCAGCTTTTGGTCTGATCGCCTATGTCGCCGGCAATGTGAATTTCTCGAACTACCTGCAGATCCATTATGTCGCGGGTACGGGCGAACTCGCGCCGCTCTGCGGTGCGGTGATCGGTGCGGGGCTCGGCTTCCTCTGGTTCAACGCGCCGCCGGCCGCGATCTTCATGGGTGACACCGGCTCGCTGGCGCTGGGCGGTCTCACCGGCACCGTTGCTGTTGCGACCAAGCACGAGATCGTGCTTGCCATCATTGGCGGGCTCTTCGTCATCGAGGCGCTGTCGGTGATCATCCAGGTCGTCTCGTTCAAACTGACCGGCAAGCGCGTCTTCCTCATGGCCCCGATCCATCACCATTTCGAGAAGCTCGGTTGGACCGAAAGCCAGGTGGTGGTACGCTTCTGGATCATCGCATTCATGCTGGCATTCGTGGGTTTGTCGACCCTCAAACTCAGATAGGCGAGGCGCGATGATTCCCGTCCGAACGTTCTCCGGCCAGCGGATTGCATTGTTCGGGCTCGGCGGTTCCGGCCTCGCCACGGCGCGTGCGCTGGTCGCCGGCGGCGCCGATGTGCTTGCCTTCGACGACAATCCTGCAAGCGTGGAGAAGGCGGCCTCGGAGGGGATTCCGACGGGTGCCCTTCGGGACGCGGACTGGACGCGGTTCCGCGCGCTCGTCCTGTCGCCCGGTGTGCCTCTCACTCACCCCAAGCCCCATTGGACGGTCGAACTGGCGCGGGTGCATGGCGTGCCCGTGATGGGGGATGTCGAACTTTTTTGCCAGGAGCGGCGCTCCATTGCCTCGTCGGCACCGTTCGTTGCCATCACCGGAACGAACGGCAAGTCAACGACGACGGCTCTCATCGCCCATTGTCTGAAAAGCGCCGGCCGGAACACTCAGCTCGGCGGCAATATCGGTGTCGCGGTGCTCACGCTCGACGAGCTGGCGCCGGAAAATCACTATGTGGTGGAGTGCTCCTCCTATCAGATCGACTTGACGCCGACGATCGAGCCGACCGTCGGTGTCCTTCTCAACCTCTCCCCCGATCATCTCGATCGCCATGGCAGCATGGGAAACTATGCGGCGATCAAGGCGCGGCTGGTCTCCGGCGCCACGATGGCGATCGTCGGCGTCGACGACGAGCCCTCTCGGCAGATCGTCATGGGGCTGGAATCCGACGGCAAGCATGTGACGCGGATTTCCCAGGCCGCGGCGATCGAACGCGGGGTCGGTTTCGACGGAAAGTCGCTTCACCGCCGCATGCCCGGTTTCGAGCCGGCGACCTTCGACCTTTCGGAAATCGGTTCGCTGCGCGGGCGCCACAACGCGCAGAATGCGGCCGCGGCCGTGGCGACCCTGACTTGTCTCGAAGTGGAGGACGAGGCCATCCGGCGGGGTCTTCGCAGCTTTCCGGGACTTGCCCACCGCATGGAACAGGTGGGCCGCCGCGGGCGCATTCTGTTCGTCAATGATTCGAAGGCGACCAATGCGGACGCCGCGGCCCCCGCGCTCGCGGCCTTCAAACGCATCTACTGGATCGCCGGCGGGCTGCCGAAAGAGGGAGGAATCGCGGCGCTGAAGCCGTATTTCCCGCGGATCGCCAAGGCTTATCTGATCGGAGAGGCGGCGCCATCCTTCGCTGCCACTCTTGGTGAACGAATTCCTTACGAAATCTCTGGCACACTGGCGGTTGCCGTCGCGCATGCGGCGGCCGACGCCGATGCGGCGGGCGAGGACGCCGTGGTGCTTCTCTCTCCCGCCTGCGCGAGCTTCGATCAGTTTCGAAATTTCGAGGTTCGGGGTGACGCTTTCCGCGCTGCGGTCGAGAGCCTGCCCGATATCGAGCCGATCCGCGGGGAATCGTGATGACGTTCAAGCTGGGGCGCAATGTGGTCGCCGATTGGTGGCGAGGGGTCGACCGGTGGCTGCTCGTGGCCTTCCTCACCTTGCTCGTCGGCGGGGCGATGCTGTCCTTTGCCGCCAGCCCGCCGGTGGCGGAACGGATCGGGCTGGAGCCGTTCCATTTCGTGAAGCGTCACGCCTTGTTTCTGATTCCCTCCTGTCTGGTGATGTTCGCAACCTCGCTGCTGACGCCGCGCGGTGTACGCCGCGCTGCCTTTCTCATCCTCGGGGTCTCGGTCGTGATGATGGTCGCGGCCCTGTTCATCGGCACGGAGATCAAGGGTGCGCGGCGCTGGATCGACCTTGGCCCGCTGAATCTCCAGCCCTCGGAGTTCATGAAGCCCTGTTTCGTGATCATCTGCGCCTGGCTGTTCTCCGAACAGGCCCGCACACCCGATGTTCCGGGCAATCTCTACGCGATGATCCTGCTTCTGGTGGTGGCGGCTCTGCTCGTGGCCCAGCCCGATCTCGGCCAGACGATCCTGGTCGCCGGAGCCTGGGGCGGACTGTTCTTCATGGCCGGCGTGCCCTGGCTCTGGATCGGCGTTCTCGGCGGCCTGGGGCTCGCCGGCGCAGCCAGTGCCTATTTCGTGTTTCCCCATGTGGCGAGCCGTATCGATCGGTTCTGGACGGGCGAGGGTGACACGTTCCAGACCGACCGGGCGCGCGAGGCGATCTTCAACGGCGGCTGGCTCGGTCAGGGGCCGGGGGAAGGCACCGTCAAGCGGCTTCTGCCCGACAGCCACACCGACTTCGCCTTTTCGGTGCTTGCCGAGGAATTCGGAATCATCGCTTGCATGGCTCTCGCCGCGATCTTCTCCTTCATTGTCCTGCGCGGCCTGTCCGTTGCCCTGAAGCAGCGCGACGTGTTCACGCGACTGGCGATCTGTGGCCTCGTCTTCATCTTCGGCCTCCAGTCGATCATCAACATGGCGGTCAATCTGCAGCTGATGCCGGCCAAGGGCATGACGCTGCCCTTCATCTCCTATGGCGGCTCGTCGATGCTGGCGATCGCCATGTCCGCCGGCTTCGTCCTGGCGCTGACCCGCAAGCGGCCGGAAAACCGCTCCTATACCGATCAACTCGTGCAACGGACCATGGTTCTCCATGGTGCGTAAGCGCCGGTGATGGAGCGCGACTTCTGGGATGTCGGCACGGGGACGCCGACGCCCAGGACGGAGGCTGAGCGCGAACAGATCAAGCTCCAGGCCGCCTATTCGAACGGTATCGCTATCGGCCTTTTCCTGATTGGAGGCCTCTCGATCCCCTCGACAATCCTGGTCAATGTGGGGCAGGGCTGGCTCGCCATTGCCGTTGCCATGCTTTGCTTTTTGGCGAGTTTCGCCTTACATAAATTTGCGAAACGCACCCTTCGGGAGCTGGATAAATGAGCCCCATCGAGACGGCAGCTCTGCTTCTGGTCACGCCCCTCAGCGCGTTGCTGATCGGCTGGCTTGTCCTGCGCGATGCGCGCCGCATGACCGCACAAGCCCACGCTCGCGCGAAAACTCGGCACAAATCCGATCGAGGTTGAGGCAGGCTTCGGTCAGCGCCGCGGGTCGCCACACTAGGAGTGACACTCGCCCAATGTTAGGTGGCACACACTGACGCTGGCATCTAGCCCTGTTTGCGAATTGGGCCGGGCAGTGTTTCGCTCCCATTCCTTCACGAGTTTCCATGCCCACCATTCTTCTTGCCGCCGGTGGCACCGGCGGGCATCTCTTTCCCGCCGAAGCGCTCGCTCATGAACTGATCGCCCGTGGTCACACCGTGGAACTCGTCACCGACGAGCGGGCCGGACGCTATGCCGAGCGCTTTCCCGTGAAAGAGGTCCATCGGGTCCGCTCGGCGACTTTCGCTTCGAAGAATCCCTTCGCCGTCGCCAAGTCCCTCTGGACGCTTTGGCAGGGCTTTCGCGAGGCGGGACGACTGGTCCGCAAGATCCGTCCCGCCGTCGTCATCGGCTTCGGCGGCTATCCGACCGTGCCGCCGCTGATGGCGGCGACCCGCGCCGGGCGGCCGACGATCATCCACGAGCAGAACGCCGTCATGGGACGCGCCAACAAGTTTCTGGCGCGGCGCGTCGACCGGATCGCGGCTGGCATTCCTCAGGACAAGGCCGATCCATTGTTCCGCGACAAGATCGTCGTGACCGGAAATCCGGTGCGCCCGGCGGTGCTCGAGGCGGCGAAGCTCGGCTACCAGCCGTCGGGGCCGGACGAGCGCTTCCGCCTGGTGGTCTTCGGCGGCAGCCAGGGCGCCCAGTATTTTTCGGATGCTATTCCGAAGGCCGTCGCCCTCCTGCCGGCCGAACTGCGGCAGCGGCTCGTGCTCACCCAGCAGGCCCGCGCCGACGACGAGGAGCGCGTGCGGGCGCACTATGCCCAGAGCGGCATCGAGGCTGAGGTCGCTCCTTTCTTCACCGACATGGCCGACCGGATCGGCAAGGGCCACCTCGTCGTCAGCCGCTCCGGCGCGTCGACGGTTTCAGAGATTGCTGTGATCGGGCGCCCGGCAATTCTCGTGCCGTACCCCTATGCGCTGGACCATGACCAGGCGGCGAATGCTGCGCGGCTTGAGGCGGAGGGCGGGGCGCTCGTCTGTGCGCAGTCTGAGTTGTCGCCCGAACGCCTCGCCGAGTTGATTTCCGGTATCGCTCACGATCCGGAGCGGGCGAGCCGCATGGCTGCCGCCGCGCGTTCGACCGGTGTGCCAAATGCCGCCGCCTTGCTCGCCGATCTCGTTGCCTCTATGCCCGGTGTCGGTCAGGCCGTCTGACGTCCCATTGGAAGAATAAGGATTTCAGCCATGAAGATGCCGCCGAATATCGGACCGGTGCATTTTATCGGGATCGGCGGGATCGGCATGAGCGGCATCGCCGAGGTGCTGGTCAATCTCGGCTACACCGTGCAGGGCTCCGATCAGAGCGAAAACGCCAATGTCACGCGGCTGAGGGAGAAGGGCGTCACCGTCCATATCGGCCATTCGGCGGAGAATCTGGGAACGGCGGAGGTCGTCGTCGTATCGACCGCGATCCGGCGCACCAATCCGGAACTCGCCGCTGCCAGGGAACGCCTCCTGCCGATCGTCCGGCGCGCGGAGATGCTGGCCGAACTCATGCGCTTCCGTCAGGCGATCGCCATCGGCGGCACCCACGGCAAGACCACCACCACCTCCATGGTCGCGACCCTGCTCGATGCCGGCGGGCTGGATCCGACCGTGGTCAATGGCGGCATCATTAACGCCTATGGCACCAATGCGCGCATGGGCACCGGCGACTGGATGGTCGTCGAGGCGGACGAGAGCGACGGCACCTTTCTGAAACTGCCTGCCGACGTCGCAGTCGTCACCAATATCGACCCGGAACATCTCGACCATTACGGGACCTTCGAGAATGTCCGGGCGGCCTTTCGCTCTTTCATCGAGAACGTCCCGTTCTACGGCTTTGCCGTCATGTGCCTCGATCATCCCGTCGTCCAGGGCTTGGTGGGCGAGATCGAAGACCGCCGGGTGATCACCTATGGTGAGAACATTCAGGCGGACGTGCGCTTCGAGAATCTGCGCTTCGAAGCGGGCCGCTCGCGCTTCGACGTCTCCATCCGCGACCGCGTCACCGGCAAGACAGAGCACATTGCCGATCTGGCGCTGCCGATGCCGGGCCGCCACAACGTGTCCAATGCGACGGCGGCCGTGGCGGTCGCGCACCGGCTCGGCATTTCGGGCGATGCGATCCGCAACGGCATGGCGAGTTTCGGAGGCGTCAGGCGACGCTTCACCCTGACCGGTGTCGTCAACGACGTCGCGATCTACGACGATTACGGCCATCACCCGGTGGAAATCCGCGCGGTTCTCGCGGCGGCGCGCTCTTCGGCGGAAGGCCGCGTCATCGCCATCGTCCAGCCGCACCGCTACACCCGGCTGCAGGCGCTCTTCTCCGAATTTGCCGCCTGCTTCAACGATGCCGACACGGTGGTCATCGCACCCGTCTATGCGGCGGGCGAGGATCCGATCGAATTCGTCAATTCCGAAATGCTCGTCGAGCGGCTGAAGCTCGGCGGACATCGCGACGCCCGTCTCATCGACGGGCCGGAGGAGATCGCACCCCTCGTGCACCAGCTCGCCCAGCCCGGCGACATGGTCGTATGTCTTGGCGCCGGCTCGATCACCCAATGGGCCTATGCGCTCCCCAAGCAGCTGGAAAAGCTCGATGCGCAGAAGGCGGTTGGCTGATTTCCCTGGAGGGCTGTTCTCCGAAGGAAGACTGGAGCGTCATTCAATACATGAGCGGGAGAGCGCAATCCATTAAGATCGCTGAATAAAGAACGAATTCTCGCTCTTGCGATCGCAACGCTTTCGTCTCGGCGTCGACGGTGCACACTTCCTGGAGAAGTCGCGACCCAGCCTGGACTAAGCACTCACTTTGGCCGGATCCCTGACCGTTTCCCCGCCTGACCCTTTCAAATTTCTTGCTTTCGCCACAGTCGGTTAACCTTCGTTTAACCATCGTTCTGCGAAAAATGGCCCAAACCCTCTTCTGTCGACGGGGAACGGGCGCGGAATGGCGAAGCACATAGCAGTCTTGATGGGCGGGTTCTCTTCGGAGCGCCCCGTGAGCCTGTCGTCGGGAAACGCCTGCGCCGACGCGCTCGAGAAGGTCGGCTACCAGGTCACCCGCGTCGACGTCGACCGCCAGGTCGCGGCCCGGCTTGCCGAGCTCAAGCCGGATGTCGCCTTCAACGCCCTGCACGGTCCCTTCGGCGAGGACGGCACGATCCAGGGCATCCTGGAATATCTGGCAATTCCCTACACCCATTCCGGCGTGCTCGCTTCGGCGCTCGCCATGCACAAGGAGCGGGCGAAGATCGTCGCCAAGGCCGCCGGTGTGCCGATCGCCGAGGCCAAGGTTCTGCATCGGCTGGACGCGGCTCCGGCGCATGTCATGCCGCCGCCCTACGTCATCAAGCCGGTGGCGGAAGGATCGAGCTTCGGCGTCCTGATCGTCCGCGAGGACCAGTCGCGCCCTCCGCAGGAACTCTACGCCTCCGACTGGCCCTATGGCGACATGATCATGGCCGAGCGATACGTCCACGGTCGCGAACTCACCTGCGCCGTGATGGGCGGTGTCGCGCTCGAAGTCTGCGAGATCGTGCCCGAGGGCTACGCCTTCTACGACTATGAATCGAAATACCAGCCGGGTGGTTCGCGCCATGTCGTGCCGGCTGACATCCCGAAGCCCGTGGCGCGGCGCATCCAGGAGCACTCGCTCGCAGCCCACGAGGCGATTGGCTGCCGTGGCATCTCGCGTTCCGACTTTCGATACGACGATCGTTTCGGCGAGGGGGGCGAACTCGTCTGGCTCGAGGTCAATACCCAGCCCGGCATGACGCCGACGTCGCTGGTGCCGGATATCGCGCGCGCGGCCGGCCACAGTTTCGAAGATCTCCTCACCTGGATGGTGGAGGACGCGTCATGCGATCGCTGATGCCCGAAATCGAAGCGCGGTTGGAGGCTCATCAGGGTCCGAGCCGGCACAGGCTCACCGCAATCCGGCTCGCTCGACGTCTGGCCGGGATCGGGAACGCGGCCGCCGCCATGCGGTTGCCGCGCTTCGGCATGCTGGCTCTGGCGGTGACGTCTGGTGCTATCGCTTACGGGGTCGTCCAGGGCGGACACGTGGTCGACGTCGTTGATGGGGTCGGCCAATCCTTCGGTTTCTCGATCGAGAAGATCGACGTGGTCGGCAATGCAGAAACTTCGGAAATCGATGTTCTGCAGGCGCTCTGGGAAACCGGCTCGACGACGCTCCTCTCGCTCGACCCGACTGCGGCGCGCGAGACGCTGGAGGCGATGCCCTGGATCGACCGGGTGTCGGTGGCGAAGATCCTGCCCAATCGCGTCCAGATCGAGGTCACCGAGCATCGCCCCTATGCTGTCTGGCAGACCGGCCAGCGCTTCTTCGTCATCAATCGCGAGGGCAAGACGATCGTGCCTTACGCGCCGGGGCGCTTCGATGCTCTGCCCGTTGTCGTGGGCGAAGGCGCTGCCGCGACCGCGGCCGGTCTCGTCGACGAGATGGAGGCCGTGCCCGAGCTTCGCGCAAGGGTGAAGGCCTATATCCGGGTGGGGAGCCGCCGCTGGGACCTCGAACTCGAGAATGGAATCGTCGTCCGGCTGCCGGAAACCGAGCCCCTCAAGGCTTTGGCGGAGGTCGTGCGTATGGATCGGCAGAATGCGTTGCTCTCGCGCGACATCGCTGCCGTCGACATGCGTCTCGACGACCGCGTCGTCGTGAAGCTGACGCCCGACGCGTTGGCCCGCCGCAATGCCCGGCTCGAAGAGCGCGAGAAGCTCCTCAAGCGCATGCGCAAGGATAAGCCGGTATGAGTTTCCTGAGCTTCGGCAAGTCGGACCTGCCCCGGATGAAAGGGTTGTCGAGCAGGCGTTCGCGCGTGATCTCGGTCCTCGATGTCGGTTCCGAAAAGATCTCCTGCCTGATTGCCCGCCTGCGTCCGCGTGTCGCCGGCGACATGCTGCCGGACCGCACCCATACGATCGAGGTTATCGGCGTCGGACATCATCGCTCGCGCGGCATCAAGTCCGGAGCGGTCGTCGACATCGCGGCGGCCGAGCAGGCGATCCGCCAATGCGTCGACGCGGCCGAGCGCATGGCTGGCCTCACGGTCGAATCGCTGATCGTCTCCGTCACTGCAGGGCGATTGAAGAGCGCCCGCAATGCGGCTGCGGTCGAGGTCGTCGGAGAAGTGTCGGCAGCGGATATTTCGAGGGTTACGGAAGCGGCCGCGAAACTGCCGATCGATCCCAATCGGATCGCGCTGCATTCCAAGGTGTTCGATCTGTCGCTCGACGGCGAATCGGGTCTGGAGAACCCCGAAGGCATGTCAGGCCAGCATCTGGCTGCCAATCTTCACGTTCTGACCGCCGAGCTGGCGCCGCTGCGCAATCTCGAGGCGGCGATCAACCGCGCGCAGCTCGTCGTCGAAGCTTTCGTCGCAACGCCCTATGCCAGCGCGCTGGCGACCATGGTCGAGGATGAGGCGGCCATGGGGTCGGCCTGCATCGATATGGGCAGCGGCGCGACGACGATCGCGATCTTCCAGAACGGCCGCTTCATCTATGCCGATCAGGTCGCGATCGGCGGCAACAACATCACCATGGATCTCGCCCGCGGCCTGTCGATCAGCCCGGCCGACGCCGAGCGGCTGAAGGTCATGCATGGCAGTTCGCTCTCCGAATTCGTCGACGACAGCGGCGAGCCGCTGACCGTTCCGGCGCTCGGAGACAGCGGCGAGGGCCAGCCGATCATCATCGGCCGCTCCCTGGTCACCAAGATCATTCGGCCCCGGGTCGAAGAGACTCTCGAACTGGTGCGCGACCGCCTGCACGCCTCAGGGCTTGGACACGTCATCGGCAAGCGGGTGATTCTCACCGGCGGCGCCAGCCAGCTCGCCGGCATCGCTGATACCGCGCGGGCGATCCTGCAGCGCAACGTTCGCCTCGGGCGTCCGCTAGGGGTGACGGGTCTCAATCCATCCAACAAGGGGCCGGGCTTTGCCACCTCTGTCGGACTGCTGATCTATCCGCAGGTGGCCCATCGCGAATATGTCGCACAACGCTCGATTGCCGTTCAGGCCTTCGGCAAGGCCATGGAGGGCGGCCGATTCGGCTCATGGCTGAGACGAAGCCTTTGAAGAATAAGACGCGGCCTCTGGGGTGGCCGCGGAACAGATTGGCGCGCCGCGCGCAAGGTTCGCAATGCATAGTAAACGGCATGGCCGCGCGGCGGGACGGCCTCACCGATTGGAAAGAGGACTAAAGGAATGAGCATCACCTTGAAGAAGCCGGATATCACCGAATTGAAGCCGCGGATCACCGTGTTCGGCGTCGGCGGCGGCGGCTGCAACGCTGTCAACAACATGATCAACGCTGGCCTCGAAGGCGTTGATTTCGTCATCGCCAACACCGATGCTCAGGCCCTGCGTTCCTCTCGTGCCGAGCGGATCATCCAGATGGGCGTCGCCGTGACCGAAGGTCTCGGCGCCGGCTCGCAGCCCGAGGTCGGCCGCGCAGCGGCAGAAGAATCGATCGACGAGATCTGCGATCACCTCCTCGGTTCGCACATGTGCTTCGTCACCGCCGGCATGGGCGGCGGTACCGGCACGGGCGCGGCCCCGGTCGTGGCTCGCGCGGCGCGCGAAAAGGGCATTCTCACGGTCGGCGTGGTCACCAAGCCGTTCCACTTCGAGGGCCAGCGCCGGCTCCGCATTGCCGAGCAGGGCATCGAAGAGCTGCAGAAGAATGTCGACACGCTGATCGTCATTCCGAACCAGAACCTCTTCCGCATCGCCAACGACAAGACCACCTTCGCCGACGCCTTCGCGATGGCCGACCAGGTGCTCTATTCGGGCGTTGCCTGCATCACCGACCTGATGGTCAAGGAAGGCCTCATCAACCTCGACTTCGCCGACGTCCGTTCGGTGATGCGAGAGATGGGCAAGGCGATGATGGGCACCGGCGAGGCGTCCGGCGAAGGTCGCGCGATGGCCGCCGCCGAGGCCGCGATCGCCAACCCGCTCCTCGACGAAACCTCGATGAAGGGCGCCAAGGGTCTCCTGATCTCGATCACCGGCGGCCGCGATCTGACGCTCTTCGAGGTCGACGAGGCTGCGACCCGCATCCGTGAGGAAGTCGATCAGGACGCCAACATCATCCTTGGCGCGACCTTCGACGAGAGCCTCGAAGGCGTGATCCGCGTCTCGGTTGTCGCCACGGGCATCGACAAGGCGGAGATGGAAGCCATCGCGCGTACTGCCGCCGCTTCGTCCGCTGCTGTCGCACAGCCGGCAGCGGCCGCTCCGGCGCAGCCGAAGCAGCCGGCTCCGCAGCCCGTCATGGCCCAGCAGCCGGCGCAGGCTGCTCCGGCCCCGGCAAAGCCGGCCGCCGCGGCTCCTGTCGCGCAGTCGGCCAATGACGACGACGATGTGCCGTCGCAGGTGGAAGACGACTTCACGGCCGCCTTGGCGGCAGAAATCGCCCAGGTCGCTCCGCAGCCTTCCTCGCGTCCGTCTGCTTCGGCACAAGAGACCGAGATGGAGCCCGTGCAGCAGACGCGTCTCCCGCGCGTCGAAGATTTCCCGCCGGTGGTCCGTGGGGAGATCGAGGGCCGTACGACCGCACAGAGCGATGTGCCGGCCGACGAGCGGGGCGCCATGGGCCTGCTGCGTCGCCTGACGACGGGGCTGTCGCGCCGCGAGGACGAGGAGCATCACCAGCCCGCTGAACCGGCGCGCCGTGCCCATGTCGAGCCGAATCCCTATGCACCGCGTCGTTCGGCATCGGAATCGGCGGCCCGCCCCGCGCCGGTCGCCCGGCACACCAGCGAGGAAGATCAGCTGGAAATCCCGGCCTTCCTGCGCCGTCAGGCAAACTGATTTCCGCCGATGTTGCGGACATGTGACAGGCCCGCCGGTGAAAATCGGCGGGCCTGTTTTGTTAAGTCGATGAAAAAATTAAGAAATTGCAGCAGGATCAGGCGTTCGCTTTAACAACGGGTAAGAAACCGTGATTTTGTTGAAACGGGTCTCCGTTCTAGGAAAATCCTAGGTAACGGAGGGGTTACACGGCTCCCATTCATTGCGATTGGCGCGGCCGGCCGGCGGATCGGGAAAACCCGACCGCCCCAAGGGCGACGCTTGGATACCGGCGTCGGGAAGGGTTGTTCAGACGTGTTGATGTTTCAGCAGACGATTGGCTCACGAGTGGATTTCGAGGGTGTGGGGGTCCACAGCGGTCTGCCTGTTCGTCTGACCCTGCTCCCCGCCGAAGTGGATACTGGTATCGTCTTTCATCTTCTTGAGGATGACGGTTTCGTTCACGAAATTCCGGCGGTCTCGCGCCATTCCGCTCTGACCGATCTGTCGACCGTGGTCGGCGACCCGCGCGGCTCCCACGTCTCGACGATCGAGCATCTGATGGCGGCGCTCTATGCCGTCGGCATCGACAATGTCGTCGCCCAGATCGATGCACGCGAGATGCCGATTCTCGACGGTTGCTCTGCCCACTACGTCGCCGCGCTCAATGAGGCCGGTGTCGTCCGCCAGGCTGCCAAGCGCCGTTATCTGCGCGTCCTGAAACCGGTGCGGGTCGAACTGAACGGCGCCTATGCCGAATATCGTCCGCATGCCGGCACCCGCTTCGAAATCGAGATCGATTTTGCCAACGCCGCGATCGGCCGACAGGTCTATCGGGCTGATCTGACCGCAGAGCGGTTCCGCAAGGATCTCTCCACGGCTCGCACCTTCGGCTTCATGGCCGATGTCGAGCGCCTGTGGGCGGCGGGCTATGCGCTCGGCTCTTCGCTTGAGAACTCGGTCGTGCTCTCCGACGATGGCCGTGTGGTCAATCCCGAAGGTCTGCGTTTCGAGGACGAATTCGTCCGTCACAAGGCTCTGGACGCCGTCGGCGATCAGGCCCTGGCCGGTGCCCGGGTCCTGGGTTGCTACAAATCCTATCGTGGCGGTCACAGGCTGAATGCGCTGGCGCTGCAGGCCCTCTTGGCCGATCGCAAGGCCTACGAGATCGTCGAGATGCCGTCGCGCCGCGTCGATCCGGTCCGTCACGCCCCGCTCGTGGCCGTGGCAGCGCCGGCCTATGGTCCACAGACGCTTTGAGGCGAGCATCTTCTGGAACGCTGGCGCCATCCGACGGTCCGTCGGGATGATGGAATCTGTGCAAACTTGCCACAGCTTCGGCCTATCCGTCACATCGGTCACAAAATCGGCGCCTTGCTCCGGCTTCACGATTGTCCGAGTGACGGCTGTCTTTTAAGACTCGCGCCGGGGCTGAACGGGGGTAAGGGGGCCCGCGAAGATGAAACAAGCGACACGGCCTGGATTGACACGCTTCTCCACCGCCGCGCGCATGGCACTGACGATCTCGATTGCCGGCCTGCCGCTCGGCCTGTCGGCGTGCATGTCGGGCGACAGTGACGTTGATGTGCTGGCGCTCGCCGCGCAGACGGAGCCGCCGGACGTCCTCTACAATCAGGGACTCGCCAATCTGGAAGGCGGGCGCCTGAGCGAGGCGGCCAAGAAGTTCGAGGCGATCGACCGCCAGCATCCCTATTCGGAATGGGCGCGCAAGGCGCTGATCATGCGGGCCTTCGCCAGCTATCGCAGCGGTCAGTACGAGGATGCCGAGAACTCCGCCAAGCGCTATATCCAGCTCTACCCGGGTACCGAGGACGCGGCCTACGCTCAGTATATCATCGGTCTGTCGCACTACCGACAGATCGACGACGTGACCCGCGACCAGAAGGAAACGGCGCGCGCCGCGGCCGCGATGCGCGAGCTGATGGAACGTTTCCCGGACACCGCCTATGCGGAGGACGCGAAGTCCAAGCTCCGCATCGCGCGCGATCAGCTCGCCGGCAAGGAGATGCAGGTCGGGCGCTACTATCTCGAACGTCGTGAGTATCTGGCTGCGGTCAACCGCTTCAAGAACGTCATCGACGTCTATCCCGAATCGCGGCAGGTGGAAGAGGCCCTCGCGCGTCTTACCGAAGCCTATTACGCTATGGGTCTCACCCGCGAGGCGCAGGCGGCGGCTTCCGTGCTTGGCCAGAACTTCCCGGACTCCCCCTGGTATCGCGACTCGTACGCCCTGCTTCAGGGCGGTGGTCTGCGGCCGCAGGCCGGTTCCGAGGATTCCTGGTTCGCGGCTGCGACGAAGAAGATCATCGGCGCCTGAGGCGTACGCATTTCTGCAAATTTCGGAAGCGCTCGGCGAAAACCGCCGGGCGCTTTTCTGTTTCAGCCGGTAAATGCAGGAATCGGGGGCATGCGGCGCTATTCAGTCTTGTCGCATGCGGGACAGAAAGAAGTGGGCAGACGCCCCGGGACCGCCTATCTAAAACCCCGTTGCCATTCCGGCTTTGTTCTTCTACCCGTGCTGGACCATGCTGGTTCATCTTTCGATCCGCGACATCGTTCTCATCGAACGGCTCGAGCTGACGCTCGGCGAGGGATTGTCCGTTCTCACCGGTGAGACCGGCGCAGGCAAATCCATTCTCCTCGATGCCCTGTCACTGGCCCTTGGCGGCCGTGGCGATGGCGGCCTCGTGCGTCATGGTGCCAAGCAGGGCGAAGTGATCGCCGCCTTCGACATCGCGTCCGATCACCCTGCACGCGCGCTTCTTTCCGAGAACGGGTTTGACGACGACGGTGATCTGGTTCTGCGGCGCGTGCAGAACGCTGATGGCCGCACCCGCGTCTTCGTCAACGACCGGCCATCCAGCGTCGCGCTGATGCGCCAGCTCGGCCTCGGCCTCGTCGAGATCCACGGCCAGCACGACGACCGCGCGCTGGTCGATACCGATAGCCACCGCCAGCTGCTGGATCAGTTCGGCGGGCTGGAGCGCGACGCCGAAGCGGTGGCGCAGCTCTTTGCCGAGTGGCGCGCGGCGCGTGATGCGCTCGCCAGGCATCGCGCCAAGGTGGAGGCCGCGGCCCGCGAGGCGGATTATCTCAGAAGCGCCGTGGACGAACTCTCCGAACTCGCTCCGATCGCGGGCGAGGAAGAGGAACTGGCCGAACGCCGCCAGGTCATGATGCGCTCGGAAAAGATCGCCACTGACGTCAATGACGCCCATGAGGAACTGTCGGGGCCGACCTCGCCGGTGCCGGGTCTCGCCAATGTCCTGAAGCGGCTCGACCGCAAGCGCGACGAGCTTCCGGGCCTGCTCGACGAGGCGATCGGGCGTCTGGATGTCGCGCTCGACGCCTTGTCCGACGCGCAGATGAGCCTGGAGGGCGCGCTGCGGTCGCTGGAGTTCGACCCGCGCGCTCTGGAAGAGACCGAGGAACGCCTGTTTGCGCTGCGCGCCGCGGGCCGCAAATTCAACGTGCCCGTTGACGACCTGCCGGAGCTCACCGCCCGCATGATCGGCGATCTCGCCGATCTCGACGCCGGAGAAGAGCGGCTCGGAACGCTGGAGCGTGAGGTCGCCGAAAAGCGCGAGCGCTTCGATCGCGCGGCTGCCGAACTCTCCGAAAAGCGCGAGGTCGCTGCCCGCATGCTCGAAGCGGCGGTGATGGCGGAGTTGCCGGATCTCAAGCTCGACCGCGCGAGCTTCATCGTCGTGGTGACGAGCGATCCCGAACAGGCGAGTGCGGCGGGCATCGACGCGATCGAGTTCCATGTGCGCACCAATCCCGGCACGCGGGCCGGCCCGATGATGAAGGTCGCCTCCGGCGGCGAGCTGTCGCGCTTCCTCCTGGCGCTCAAGGTGGCGCTCGCCGATCGTGGCTCGGCGCCGACGCTGGTCTTCGACGAGATCGACACCGGCGTTGGCGGAGCCGTAGCCGATGCCATCGGGCGGCGGCTGGCGCGGCTGGCCGGCTCGGTGCAGGTGCTCGCTGTGACGCACGCGCCGCAGGTGGCGGCACGTGCCGCGACCCATCTTCTGATCTCCAAGGCGAGCACTGGCGCCGAGGAGGAGCGGGTCGCAACCCGTGTCGCGGCGATCGACACGAGCGGCCGGCGCGAGGAAATCGCGCGCATGCTGGCGGGGGAAAGCGTGACGGAAGAGGCGCGGGCGGCGGCCGATCGTCTGATCGGAGCCGGGACGCGTTGAGGACGGCATGTTTGGCGCCGGTGAATGGGCCATCGAAAGGGGAGCAGGATGGCTGAGCACGATTTGGTGCTGATCGCCGGGGCCGGGCCGGTGGGGCTGGCGGCCGCGGTCGAACTGACCCGGCGCGGCATCGCGGTGCGCATCATTGATGCCGGCGAGGGGCCGACACCGGCCGATCAGTCTCGCGCGCTTGCCGTTCTGCCGACCACCTTGCGGGGCTTCGAGGCCTCCGGCCTTGCGGAGCGGATGATCGCAGCCGGCACGCGGATCGAAGGCGCCGACTTTCTTTCCGGCGGCAAACCTTTGTTCTCTTTGAGTCTCGGCAGGGCGCGAACGTCCTATCCCTATATTCTGTCGCTTCCGCAAGGCCGCACCGAACGGCTGATGATCGACTGGCTGGAAGAGCGCTCGATCCGGGTGGAGTGGAATGTCGCGGTGGAAGCTGTCGGGGAGACCCATCGCCCGACAGCACGGCTTTCGACCGGCGAGATGGTGAAAGCCCATGCAATTCTTGGCTGCGACGGCGCCCATTCCCGGGTGCGCGAGGAGATCGGTATCCCGTGGGAGGGCGAGGGGTATCCCGGCACCTTTGCGCTCGCCGACGTGCAATTCGCCGAACCGATCGATCCGCATCGCGCCAGGATCTCGCTCGATTCGTCGCGTCCGTCCCACGCGCTCCTGCCCCTCGACGATCGCCGCGCCCGGCTGATCGGATTCATGGATTCGACGGATGCGCTGGTCGCGGCGGCCGAAAACATCGAAACGGTCGTCTGGGCTTCAACCTTCCATGTCGCCTTCCGCAGGGCGGAGCGCATGGCCAAGGGCCGGGTATTTCTGGCGGGGGATGCCGCCCATGTGCATTCGCCCGTCGGCGGGCGGGGCATGAATCTCGGGATCTGGGATGCGGCAACCATCGCGTTCCTTCTCGCCGAGGGACGCGAGAGCGAATATGAATCGAAGCGCCTGCCGGTGATCCACAAGATCATGAAACAGACCCGCGAGGCGACCGACTTCATCGGCGCTCCGCCGGGCTACACCAAAGCTCTGCTCGGCATCGGCATGCCGGTGGCAACGCGCCTGCCTTTCGTGCAACGGCGGATCGCCGAGCGCGTGCTGGCGCTTGACCTTCCCGATCTGGAATGGCTCTGACTGATCGGATCGAGTGACGCGTTGGAGCGGGCGGTAGAATGGTGGAGAGCGAAGGGCGGCCGGTCGAGGAACTGACCGATACCGAGGCCAGAGACGAGTTGGAGCGCCTGGCGCGGGAGATCGCCGAGCACGACCGGCGCTACCACCGGGACGATGCGCCGACGATATCCGACGCCGACTACGATGCGCTGAGGCGCCGCAACAGCGCGATCGAGGCCCGCTTTCCCGCTCTGATCCGCGAGGATTCGCCGTCGAGCCGCGTCGGCTCGGAAGTGTCGGAAAAGTTCGGCAAGATCCGTCATGCGCTGCCGATGCTCTCACTCGACAATGCGTTTTCCGACGAGGATGTCGCGGATTTCGCCAAGCGCGTCCGGCGTTTTCTGAAGCTCGCCGAAGATGCCCCGCTCGCCATCACCGCCGAGCCGAAGATCGACGGACTGTCCCTGTCGCTACGCTACGAGGAGGGTAAGCTCGTCTCCGCCGCGACCCGCGGAGACGGGACGACGGGCGAGGACGTGACCCGCAACGCGATGACGATCGGCGACATTCCCAACCGGCTGAAGGGCAAGGCGCCTTCGGTCTTCGAGGTGCGCGGCGAGGTCTATATGAGCCACGCGGCCTTTGCCGACCTCAATGCCCGCCAGGCCGAGACCGGCGGGCAGATCTACGCTAATCCACGCAACGCCGCCGCCGGATCGCTGCGCCAGCTGGATGCTGGAATCACGCGGTCGCGGAAGCTCGAATTCTTTGCCTATGCCTGGGGCGAGGCGAGCGAGGTTCCGGGCGCGACCCAGATGGAAGTCGTGGAGGCGATCGCCGGCTTCGGCTTCACGGTGAACCCGCTGATGAAGCGCTTCGACTCGATCGAAGGGCTGATCGAGCACTACCGCGCGATCGAGGAACAGCGGGCGACGCTCCCCTATGACATCGACGGCGTCGTCTACAAGGTCGACGATCTTGCCCTGCAGCGTCGGCTCGGCTTCGTCTCCCGCAGCCCGCGCTGGGCGATCGCCCACAAATTCCCCGCCGAGAAGGCGACGACCATTCTCAACGACATCGAGATCCAGGTGGGCCGCACTGGCGCGCTGACGCCGGTCGCCAAGCTGGAGCCGGTGACCGTGGGCGGCGTCGTGGTGACCAATGCGACGTTGCACAATGCCGACGAGATCGCCCGGCTCGATGTGCGCATCGGCGACACGGTCCAGATTCAGCGCGCGGGTGACGTGATCCCGCAGGTGCTGGGCATCGTGGCCGACAAGCGCCCCAAGGGCGCCGAGCCGTTCGAATTTCCTTCCGTTTGTCCCTGCGAACTCAAGACCGAGGTGGTGCGGGAGGAGACGGCCTCTGGCGCCCAGAGCGTCGTGCGCCGCTGTACCGGCGAGTTCGCCTGTCCGTTTCAGCGCCGGGAGCACCTGAAGCTCTTCGTCTCGCGCAAGGCCTTCGATATCGACGGGCTGGGCGACAAGCAGATCGACTTCTTCTACGACGATCCGGATTTTCCGGTCCGCACCCCGGCCGATATCTTCACCCTCAAGCGCCGCAACGACGAGGGCATGAAGAAGCTCAAGGACAAGGAGGGCTTCGGCGAGCTCTCCGCGAAAAACCTGTTCGAGGCGATCGAGGCGCGCCGGACTATCGGCCTCGACCGGCTGATCTTTTCCTTCGGCATCCGCCATGTGGGCGAGGCGACGGCGCGCGTGATTGCCCGGGCCTATGGCAGCTTCGAAGCCTTTCACGAGGCGGGGCTGAAGATCGCCGCCGGCGACGAGGAGGCCGCCGCCGAAATGGACGCGCTGGAGGATATTGGCGGGGCGGTGATCACCGCGATCGCGCGATTCTTTTCCGAGGAGCACAATCTGAAGCTCGTCGATGCGCTCGTCGCGGAGCTCGAAATCGAGGAGGTCGAGAAGCCCGCCGAAACCTCGCCGGTCGCCGGCAAGACGATCGTCTTCACCGGCGCGCTGGAACATATGAGCCGAGACGAAGCCAAGGTGATGGCCGAGAGCCTGGGCGCGAAGGCAGCCGGTTCCGTCTCGAAGAAAACCGATCTGGTTGTCGCAGGGCCGGGAGCCGGTTCGAAGCTGAAGAAGGCCAGCGAACTGGGGGTCGAGGTGATCGACGAGGCGGCCTGGTTCACCCTGATCGGGCGCGAGCCAGGATAGAACGCCTTTCCTCCAGGCGGGGATGACGGTGCAAAACCGCCACGGGACGTGATAAAGCGTTGGAGGAATTAGGGTGCCCCTTGCGCGCGCAGGCGCATGGCCGCAGCTTTGGGGACGATTCACGGAACGGACCCCAACATGCTTTTCCGCCTGCCGAGACCTCTCCGCGCTATCAGCTTCTGGGCAGCCCTCCTGCTGGCATCGCCCGTGGTCTCGGCCAGTGCTCAGGGAACGCCGCCGCAAATCGACCGCAACGACTTCGAAGCGATCCTCGAGATCGCGCGCGGCTATGGCGAGGCCGATCTGACGTCGATCGAGAACGGCGATCCCGTCATCGTCGGCGATATCAACGGCACGGCCTATCAGCTGTTCTTTCTGGAGTGCGAGGACAACCGTGACTGCGGTGTGCTGGACTTCTATGCCATCTGGGACCAGCGGAACGTCGCGCTCGAGCTCGTGAATATCTGGAACGGCTCGCAGCCCTTCAACAAGTCCTATCTGACGCCCGAGGGGCTGCCGGTGGTCGAGCTCAACGTTTCGGCCATCGACCTCACCCGAACGCGCCTCACCGATGCCTTCGATCGCTGGACGATCACGCTGGCGGCGTTCCCGCGGGAGGTTCTGGACGTGGCGAGCCAATAGGATCGGCTTCCGACCGGTTTTCGGGTGGCCGCGCTGGGCATTCTCTGAAATGGAAGGCCGGCTCTTGGGCTTCGGCCGAAGGGCGTGAGTGTCTACCGCTGAAGGACGCAGCGGACATGCCTTGGCGCTGGTCAGGAGCGGCCGTCGCGGGTATGAAACAGCCTCACTCTCCTTTCACGCACCGTGCATCCCAGCTCGGTGTGCTTCTTTGCACTTACGCTGACATCCACCTTGACGCGTTTATCCGACACAACAGAGCATTCCGATGCAGCTGGCGACCGTCCGGCACGCAGCGAGAGCGCGGACGCTCTGCGCGAAGTCCTGCCCGTTCTCCTCGCCGTCTTGCCGTTCGGTGTCGTCTACGGCGCGATCGCGGTGCAGGAAGGGCTGAGCGTCGCCCAGGCAATGGGATTTTCCAGCGTCGTGTTTGCCGGCGCGTCGCAACTGGCCGCACTGCAACTCATGGGCCTCGGCGCGCCGATCTGGTCGGTGCTCCTGACCGTCTTCGCGCTGAATTTCCGGCATGTCCTCTATTCGGCGTCTCTCGGCCGGCATTTCAGCTCGTTTTCGTTCCTTCAGAAGCTCACCGGCTTTTTCCTGCTCGTCGACCCGGCCTTCGGCGCTGCGGAGGTGCGCGCGGCGAAGACGCGGCTGACGGCGAGCTACTATTTCACCTATGCTCTCATCCTCTACATCGGTTGGCTCCTGGCGACGCTCGGCGGCGCTGGCTTCGGCCGGCTGATCGAGGACCCGGAGGCCTTCGGCCTCGATTTCGTCCTGCCAGTCTATTTCCTCGCTCTGGTGATGACGTTCCGCAAGCGGGGTCTGTTCTATCCCGTGGCCGGCACGAGCCTCGCCGTCTCGGTGTTGATCTACTGGCTCTTCGGTCCGCCCTGGCATGTCAGCCTCGGCGGCCTCGCCGGCATCGCCGTCGCCGCGATCGTCGGTCCGCAGCCCCGGTCTGGAGATTCGGAGGGCGAGGAAAGGGGCGTTGAAGGCCCATGACCAACGAATTGGTGACCGCCGACGGAGCCTGGTCCGCAGCGACGATCTGGCTCGTGATCGTGGCGGCAGGCGCGCTGACCTACCTGACCCGGATCGGTGGCTATCTCGTCATCTCGCTGTTCGGCAGCATCCCGCCGCGCGCGGCCGCGGCGCTTGACGCCGTTCCGGCGGCGGTGCTGACGGCGATCGTGTCGCCGGTCCTCGTCTCGGGCGATTGGCCGGAGCGGATCACCATCCTTCTCTGCGCGGTTCTCTCTCTCCGTCTGCCGCTGATTGCGGTCGTCGTCATCGGCACGGTGCTCGTCGCCGGCGCGCGAGCCTTCGGCTTCTGACTCGTTCCGGCCGCGCTGCTGTTACTGCGCCGGCCGCAGCATGCGTCTCAACACGTCCGTCTTGAAATAGAAGTGCTGTACGAGCGAGCCCGCGATGTGAAGACCGACCAGGACAAGCAGCGGGGTCCACAGGAGTTCATGGATCTCGGCGAGTTCACCGATCATCAGGTTCCAGGCAAGAAGACCCGTCACCGGCATCAGGATCAGAATTGCGTAGATCAGGACGTGGGTGACCTTCGCCAACCAGAGTGCCCAGTTGGGTTCGCCTGCCGGATAGGGCGGCCGGCCGTTTGCGTAGCGATCCCACAGACGGAGCAACGCGGCGATCAGCACCAGCGTGCCGGTCACGATATGGACCCAGCCCCATGTCGCGGTGGTGAAATCGATCTCGGCCCCGCGCCGCGTCGCGCGCCACATGTCCACCATCCACTCGTGATCAACGAACTGCACGACGATGAACAGGACGATCAGCCAGTGAAGGACGATGCTGAGTTTCGACCAACCCTCTGAGCGGGGAGCGGAAATGGCCATTGCGAAAGAAGCCCTGTTTCGGTGGTCTCGTCATGGCGCGAACGGCCACAGGAATGGTCGCGTAAAGCCGGCATCTCCGGCTTACCCAGAGACACTTTTCGCCTCGTCGCAGACTTCGGCAAGTTAACAATATTTAAAAGAAGGGGTGACGGGAGGAGGCCCGTCGTCGTGTGAAGGCTCTGGCCGAGGTCGCTTCCTGCCTCTTACCGCGAGAGTTCGCGCGTTGCGGCTTCGATACCGCCGATGGTGAGGGGGTACATGCGCCCTTCCATCGCCTCGCGCACCATCGTAATCGACTCGGTGTAGCCCCAATAGCGCTGGTTCGATGGATTGAGCCAGGCGGTCTTCGCCCATTTCGCCGTCATGCGATCGAGCCAGACGCGCCCGGGCTCGGCGTTCCAGTGTTCGACCGAACCGCCCGGCATCATGATCTCGTAGGGGCTCATGGAGGCATCCCCCACGAACAGGACCTTGTAGTCCGGCCCATAGGTTCGGATCACCTCCTCGGTGGGGATCGTCTCGGCATGGCGGCGGCGATTGTCCTTCCACAGCCGCTCATAGGGACAGTTGTGGAAATAGTAGAAGTCGAGATGCTTAAATTCCGAGCGGGCGGCGGAAAACAGCTCTTCCACTTCGCGGACATGATCGTCCATTGATCCGCCAACATCCAGAAACAGGAGAAGCTTTACCGCGTTGTGGCGTTCAGGCCGCGTCTTCACGTCGAGATAGCCATTATGGGCCGTCGAGCGGATCGTGCCCGAAAGATCGAGTTCTTCCGCCGCGCCTTCGCGGACCCAGTGCCGGAGCCGCTTCAGGGCCACGCGGATATTGCGGGTGCCGAGGGACAGGTCGTCGTCGAAATCCTTGAATTCCCGCCGGTCCCAGACCTTCACCGCCCGGCGATGCCGGCTCTCGTTCTGGCCGATGCGCACGCCTTCCGGGTTGTAGCCATAGGCGCCGAAGGGCGACGTGCCGCCGGTGCCGATCCATTTCGAGCCGCCCTGGTGGCGCTTGGTCTGTTCGGCGAGCCGCTCGCGCAGCGTCTCCATGAGCTTATCGAAGCCGCCCAGGCTCTCGACAAGCTTCTTTTCCTCCTCGCTCAGGTGCTTTTCGGCGAGCCGTCGGAGCCATTCTTCGGGGAGTTCCCGGGCCGCAACGCCTTCGTCGCCACTGGCCGCGCCCGAAACGGCTTCCACACCCTTGAAAACATCCGCAAACACGCGGTCGAAGCGGTCGACGAAGCGTTCGTCCTTCACCAGCGCAGCCCGGGCGAGATAGTAGAAGCCTTCGACGTCATAAGCGACGAGACCAGTTCGCATCCCGTCCAGGAGGGCGAGGTGCTCACGCAGCGTGACCGGGACGCCCGCAGCCTTCAACTGGAGAAAAAAGCTCAGAAACATGGGGCCAAAGGGTAGGGCGGTCCGATCCGACTGTCACGCTGCCGTTCGCCGTCGCCCTGGGCTCTAGAACAGCTGCAGCACGGCAAAGAGTGCAGCGCCATAGACACCGCCCAAGACCGCGACGCCGATGATTCCCACGATCAGGGCCGCGATCAGCCAGAGTCCGTCCCGGGCGCTGATGGCAACGCCTACCAGCGCGATGGAAATGCCGGGGATCAGGTTGGAAAAGGGAAAGGGGATCGCCACGACGATCGACATCACGAAGCAGTACCAGCCGACCACAGAAAGGAGCAGCCGTTCCGGCTCGATCCAGTAGCGGTGACGCGCCAGCCGCTCGATCCGCCGCAGCATCGGCCCGATCTTCTGCATGACCTGGGCGATCCGTTGCGGGCTGAGCCGCATCCGGCGGACCAAATCCGGCAGCCAGAGCCGATGCCGTCCGATGGCAAGCTGGATGGTAAAGAACATCAGCGGCAGGCCGAGGAAGAACGAGGCCGGTGGCGGCAGGGGAACGAGATTGAGCCCCCCGAAAAGGATGAAGAAGGCGCCGAAGGCACGCGTGTCGAAAGCCTGCGAGAGTTCGCCGATCGTCGGTTCGGTGCGATCGCGATGGCTGAAGCCTCGCAGGATAGCGGAAATTCTTTTTTGCCGCTTGCCGCCTTGCCGACGAAGGGACCGGCGTAGGTTGGAAAAACCGGCAGGGGACACGGACGAGACTCTGTTCAGGGACACTCTGGAAAACTTCGCTCTTGCGAGACGGCCGGGAAAGCCGAGCTTCGCTTTGGTTATGAAAGCGAAATTCGACCCTCGCGCGACGGGCTTTGGCTCACTATGCCCTTTCCCGTATTAAGTCGAGGTTTCATCTCGAAATCCCGCCAGCCACGCCCTGGTTCCGTTGGCTGGCTGTCGACGAAGATAAATCCGGTGCTTGCGAACTCTCAATCGCCGCGGCACAGATCTAGCACCTCGATGGAAATGCCGGGCTTGTGGCGATTGCGGAAGTTCGGATGGTCGAGGGTCTGACGGGCGTCACGCACCCCATCCTCCCAGCGCTCATTCACCGATTTCCGCGAAAACTCGTAGTCTTTTGAATCACGGCTCCAGGCCTTCCGGCGATTGATCAGATGGACCACGGTGACGGAGGCGTCGTTGGATGCCTCCCGCAGGAGCTGCGCATCCGGATCGTCCTGAAAGTCTTCTGGCAGCTTGGCCAGAAGGCGGTGCATGGCGCGCCGCTCCTTCTGCCTCGCCTTGGCGACGTCCGTGTTGAGCCTTGTTCGGCTTGAATAACGGATGTCCTTCTCGCGTTCAGACAGGTCGAAGATCGTATCGGGGAGCGGGCCCCGCGAACTGAAGAGATCGATCTGGAAGACGCACATGTCGTGTTCGCAATCGCGGTCGAGCACGTATTGCAGCGGCGTATTGGAGACGAGCCCGCCATCCCAGTACCATTCGCCGTCGATCTCGACAGGCGGAAAACCGGGAGGCAGGGCGCCGCTCGCCATGATGTGTTCCGGGCCAAGCCGCATGTCGGCCGTGTCGAAATAATGGAAGTTGCCGGTCGTCACATTCACCGCGCCCAGGCTGACGCGGGTTTCGCCATTGTTCAGTCGGTCGAAATCGATCAGGCGCTCCAGCGTCGCCCGCAAGGGGCTGGTGTCGTAATAGCCCAGAATATCGGGTGAGGAGGCTGGCAGCACGTAGCTCGGCGGATAACGCGGTTTGAAGAACCCTGGAATGCCGAGAAGCGCCGAAGAGGCGGCACTTGCCTCGTTGAAGGCGGTGCGGATGGCAAGACCGGGCAGAGGCGGGCCGAAGACGATGGAGGAGGACACCTCGTCCCAGAAGGCACGCAGCGCCTGGACCCTGTCGCCGGGCGCATTGCCGGCGATCAGCGCGGCATTGATCGCACCAATCGAAATTCCCGCAATCCAGTCGGGCTCGGCCCCGGAACGCTCCAGCACATCGAAGGCGCCGGCCTGATAGGACCCGAGGGCGCCGCCGCCCTGCAGGACGAACACCAGGATTTCGTCCTGTTTGGTGACGGCGTTGTCGCGGCTGATGGCGACATCGGCTTGTGCAGAATTGTTGCTCGTTGCCATTCGAAATCTCTCGGCTAGCCGGTGTCGGGCAATCTCCAGGCGGCGATCTTGCAGGCCGCCCGGTGCTTGCGGGGAATGTTATTGCGACGCAGCAATCTGAAAAGGTCGAGTTCCCGTAAACGTGGTCGCGGAATCTCACCTGCGATCGACACCGCGCGGACGGGCGGGTTTCGAGGAGGCTATGGGCTCGCGGGAACTGGGCAGGCAATCTCGACGTTTGTTGATCAGGTAACAACAATGTGGAGTAAGTCCGGTGAAGATGCGTCATACCCTGATTTTCGCCGCGCTGGCAGGTGCGCTGTTCGTGTCCGCTTGCGCCAACACCGTTCGCGGTGTCGGACGGGACGTCGGCAACACGGTCGATGCCACCGGCGCAGCCGTTCGAGACGTCGCGGAGTAAGTTCGAGACGTCGCGGAGTAAGAACGAATCTAGGCGATCCCGCGCTCTCGATCAGCCGCGGGACGACCGGGTTCCAGCAGATCCGCCGCAGCGACCGCGCGCGACTGCAACTGCATTCCATGCAGACATTCGCGAACAGTTTTTTCCTTGCGCACAGCGATGAAGTGTCGCCGACCTTCCGGTATGATCTCGCCGAAACTGCAGACGGCAGATGAGGCGGATCGTGGGCGCGCTGTTCAACTATCTCGTGGCAAGGCCGATCATTTTCGCCTTAGTCGTCGTCGTGGCGCTGGCCCTCCTGCCCTTGGCGGTCTGGCTCGATCTTCGCCATCTTTCCGACGTTGCTCTCAGGCGCCAGGCCGAGAGCCTTGATGCGATGATCACCGACATTCGCGGCTATTACGCCAAGAACGTCATATCCCGGGTGATGGCAGCGGACGGCAACGCCGTCCCTTCCCACAACTACCACACCATCGCCGGCGGGATTCCTATACCGGCGACCCTCTCCCTGGAATTGGGAGATGTCATCGGCGGCCGCGGCGAGAACATGCGTTATCGTTTCGTCTCGGATTTCGTCTTTACGTCGCGGGATCCTCACAGGCTCGACCCGTTTGAGCGCAATGCTCTTTCAACCTTTCGTGCCGACAAGTCGGGCCAGATGCCGCACATTATGGAAGTCGGCGGGTCACTTCTGGACCGGCAAATCAGGCTGGCGGCGCCTGTGTTGATGGGCGAGGCCTGCGTTCAGTGCCACAATACGCATCCAGAAAGCCCCAAGCGCGACTGGAAGGTCGGCGACGTTCGCGGCATTCAGGAGGTCGAGATCGCGCAGCCGATCGCGGCCAACCTTCTCTCCTTCAAATATCTGCTCGCCTATTTCGCTGGTGCCGGTCTCTTCGGCGCGGGCTTTGCCACCATGCAGTGGCGTCAGGCACGGGTCTTCCGGCGGATGAACCGGGAACTCGAGGAGACGAATTCCTTCCTCGCCGCGATTTCGATGAAGATCTCGAAATACCTGTCGCCACAGGTCTATCGCAGCATCTTTTCGGGCGAGCGGGACGTGGTGATCTCCACCGAGCGAAAGAAGCTGACGGTATTCTTCTCCGACATCAAGGATTTCACCGTCACCTCGGAACGTCTGCAGCCCGAGGAACTGACCGCGCTTCTCAACGAGTATTTCACCGAAATGTCGAAGATCGCCCACGAGCATGGCGCGACCGTCGACAAGTTCATCGGTGACGCGATCCTGGCCTTTTTCGGCGATCCGGAAACCCGCGGAACCAAGGAGGACGCGCAGGCCTGCGTCCGCATGGCGATCGCCATGCAGGAGCGAATGACTCAGTTGAACCAGGAATGGCGCCGGCGGGGCATCGAGCGCCCGTTCCAGACACGCATGGGCATCAATACCGGCTACTGCAACGTCGGCAATTTCGGCAGCCAGGACCGGATGGACTATACGATCATCGGTGCCGAGGCGAACCTGGCCGCCCGTCTCGAACAGATCGCCGAGCCAGGCGGCATCGTGCTCAGCTACGAGACCTACGCCCATGTCACCGACATCGTGCGGGCGAGGCCGCTCGAACCGATTTCGTTGAAGGGCATCAGTCGCAAGGTCGTCCCTTATCTCGTCGAGGGCACACTCGATGCGGGGGCGGAGCCCGCCTCTGCCGTGATCAACGAGTATTCCGAAGGGGCTCGCATCTTCCTCGATATCGAACAGATCAGTGAGGGCGAGCGCGAACGCCTGCAGGCAATTCTGGGCAAGGCAATCGAACGCTTGCAGCGAGGACGGACAATAACGTCCTGACTTGTCGTCCGACTGATTTAACGCCTATGCCCGTCACATTCCGGCACACCAGGGACGAGACCGCGCCTTACGGGATTGGATCGATCCGGTAGCGCGGATCGCTGGTATCGGCCCGTGAGTCGAGTCCGTGCGGCGTCTTCTCCCATTTGTGCGGGTCGATAAACAGCTGGATGATTGCTCGAAGCGAGGAGAAGGCGAGGATCGCCCAGTAGGCCGGAATATACCGGTAACGGCCCTTCAGAGCCCTTCGCTCGTCGTCTTCGAGGGCCATGGAGGAGTGGGCGATGAAGAGCGCATAGCCGAACACGACGTTGAACACGTCCAATGCGAAGACGAAGCCGGCCTCTGCGAGCGTCAGATAGCCGCTCGATAGCTCCCAGGCATAATAAAGGCAGATCGCGATGAAGAAGGGATGCGCGACCGACGAGGCCAGCATGCCGAGAAACAGGAGTTGAAAGGCCACTGCCGCCTTGGCGCCGAGATTCCTGCACAGACGCAGGGGCTCTCGCATGTGCAGAAGGTAGGTGACGAACCATCCCTTCATCCAGCGCGTCCTTTGCCGATGCCAGACCAGCCAGCGTTCCGGCGCCTGCTCGTAGGTGGGACGGGTCAGCGTTTCGATGCGATAGCCGGCCCGGTAAAGCCGGATCCCGAGATCGGCGTCTTCGGTAACGTTATGAGAATCCCAGCCTCCGACAGCCACGAGATGGCGGCGCACGAAATGGTTGGACGTACCGCCCAGCGGCAGGGGGAACTCGTGATGCGCAAGCCATGGCAGCAGGCGGCGAAAAAGCGCCGCATATTCCAGGGCGAATAGTCCGGCCAGCCAATGGTCGTGGCCGTTTCTGATCACCAGGGGCGCCTGAAGGCAGGCGAGCTCCGGCGGGCCATCACGAAAGCGGCCATACGCCTCGCGCAATTGCAGCGGATCGGGCTCATCCTCGGCGTCGTAGAGCACGACGAATTCTCCGAAGGCGAGGGGCAGAGCGTGGTTCAGCGCCTTCGGCTTGGTGCGCGGTTGCCCCGGCGGAACCAGCACCACTGAGAACTGGGCCCTGCCATGGGTCTCGCGGTACGCGGCCCGAATGGTCGGCAGGTCGTCGGCTTCGCACACGAGCTTGATATCGAGTCGCGTCTTCGGCCAGTCCAGCCGCTCCAAGGATTCAACCAGTTTCGGGATCATCGCCACCTCGTGGTGGAGCGCCACCAGGACGGAATAGATCGGGACCGTCCCCGTTGCGTCGCCGCCTCCCGGCTCCGGGATCGTTCGGGCCGGCGACCGCCTCTCCTTGGGCAGGAAAATCGCGGGAAAGCGAAAGCCGAGACAAAGGGCGAAGAAGGTCGTGCTGATCACATGGAGAGTTGTGAGCAGAAGCGCCGGATCGAAATGGTGAAGCACCGCCGCGCCCAGAAGGATTGCGATGATGGCCGCACTCTGCTGGGGTTCGATGACGGTGCGGGCAGAAAAGCGGGGCGTGTCCGCAGACAGGCTCAAGGTCGCGGCCCGGCTCCGGGCGGAGGCTGTCTGTCGGTCGATAGCGGCAAGCACCTGCGAGGGCGTGGTGACCCGAATCTTGCCCCGCCACTGGGATTGCAGGGCCTGGCTCCTCGCAATTCTGTCGAGGCATTCGAAGGTCGGACATACGAAGACCTTGGCTTGAAGCGTAGGATCGCAGGTCTTGATCAGGCGCGGCGGCGGCCGGCCAAGGAGGGTTTCGACGCCGAAAATCTCGTCGATCTCGTTGACCGGCTCGAAAGGCAGACCCAGAACTTCGGCGGCCACTTCGGCAAAATGCGCTTCTTCGACGATGCCTGCGACGATCAGTTCGCTGGCGAGATCACTGCCGTTGCGGATCGCGGCGGCGCGGGCCTGCAACGCCGCGACTTGCGAGACGCCAAGGATTTCCAGGATTCGTCTCTGCCTTGAAGAAAAGACCGGATCGGCGCCCGGCTCTTTGGAAGCGCTCCCCCGATCGCTGGACTGGTGCTGCCGAAGCCGGTAGGCATCGCTCGCAAATCCATCTTGCCTGACAGGACCCTTTGGGTACAAACAGGAGACGTCTTCTGGTGCGTGATCAAACTCCAGACTCTCACGCAAGAGGCGCTACCTTCCCTTGTGGGTCCTGGGGCAGGGCTCGTCGGCTTGGGAGACGATGATGCTGGGGTTGCGTTTTTCAGGGAAGAAACCTCTGAGAGAATATCTCTCGCTTAAGTTGATTCTTTCGTTTTCCTTAACGCTGCTGTTCGCAGATGCGCCGATCAGGGCCGCCGAAAAGGACGGAGTCGCGGTCCCGACCCCTAATTTCTTCGACCAGCGTCAGCGCATGGCGAAGCCTGATCTCAGCGATCGGCCGAGAATCCGTTTTCTGACCAGTACCGACTATCCACCCTTCAATTTCCTGGATTCGCGGGGTCGGCTGACGGGCTTCAACGTCGATCTCGTGCGCGGGATCTGCGAAGAACTCGACATCCTGTCGCGTTGCCAGATCGAGGCACTTCCGTTCAAGGATCTTGTCCCGGCCCTGAAGAATGGCGATGGCGAGGCGGTGATCGCCGGGCTGGCGATGAACGCCGCGACCCGGCAGGAATTCGGTTTCACCCAGCCCTATTTCCGCTATCCGGCCCGTTTTGTCGCCCGCAAGGACCGGAAGATTGCGACGCCCGTCGCCGACAACCTTGCCGGCAAGGTCGTCGGCGTGACTGAAGGCAGCGCGCATGCGGCGATGTTCAGCGCCTTTTTCCCCGACGCCAAGGTCCAGACCTATTCGGATCGGCTCGAAGCGCTGGCAGCAATGCGGCAGGGCAAGGTGGACGCCTATTTCGGCGACGGGGTCAGCCTCTCCTTCTGGTTGGAGAGCGATGCCGCCGAGCGCTGTTGCACCTTTGTCGGCGGACCGTTTCTTTCCGATCGTTTCCTCGGCGAGGGCCTGTCGATCGCCGTCGCGCCCGGCGACGGGGAGCTTGCGCGCGCGATCGACTATGCGATCGCCCAGCTCGTCAGCAAGGGGCGGATGTCCGAGATGATGTTGCGGTATTTCCCGATCAGTGCGTTCTGAGATCGCTCATCAACCGACGGGAAGGCGCAGCACTCTGACTTCCCGAAGGCCTGCTTCAGAAACGGCGGTAACGCACCCGGGCGGAGTGCTCGATCGCACCGGCGGTCAGGCGGTCGAGATTGAAGGCGTCGCGCAGCATTTCCAGAAGGCGCAATTCGGGCTGCGAGGCGTGAATGTCGGAAGACACGACCTCGACGGCGAGCGCATAGGCGGTCTCGTAGAGATTGTCGGGAACCGAACGTCTGACGTTCTGGATGATCGTGTCGAGGCCGTCCTCGCGATCGAGCAGATCCCCGCAGTCACGCACGATCTGCTGCAGTCGAGATTCATCAAAGCCGTCGAAGACGGGAAGCGTGCGCAAGAGGACGGTGAATTCCCGCTGTTCCACGCCACTGATTTGTCCATCCGCCGCTGCCGAGGCAATCATCAGGTGAATCAGGGCGTCTTGCGGTTCCATCTCGTCCATCGGTGACTCGTTTCTCTCGTGTTTGCGTGTCGAGACTTAAGCGTGGGCGGCGCCCGCCACAAGAGGCGAGATCGTCCCGCTCGGCTCTGCCTTTGTTGACGGGTCGGCGGCTTCTTCTTAGACGGAACGCTTGACCGCCGGCCGGCTTCGCACGATGCGAAGCGGCTGGCATCGGATGGACCTTTTTCTGGAACGATCATATGTCGACCCTGCCGAACGAAGCCTCCCTGTTGCGGGACGAGGCCATGGCCTCGAATGCCTGGCCGTTCGAGGAGGCCCGTCGGATCCTGAAACGCTTCGAGGCCAGTGGCATGCCGGCCGAGGTTCTGTTCGAGACCGGCTATGGTCCGTCCGGCCTGCCGCATATCGGCACTTTCGGAGAGGTCGCGCGCACCTCCATGGTCCGCCATGCCTTCCGCGTCCTGACCGACGATGCGGTGCCGACGCGGCTTCTGTGCTTCTCCGATGACATGGACGGTCTTCGCAAGGTACCGGACAATGTCCCCAATCGCGAGATGATGGCGACCCATCTCGGCAAGCCGCTTTCGCGGATCCCGGATCCGTTCTCGAACGAGCATCCGTCCTTTGCAGCGGCGAACAATGCACGGCTGCGCGCCTTTCTCGACCGTTTCGGCTTCGACTACGAGTTCGCCTCGGCGACCGACTATTACACGACCGGCCGGTTCGACGAGACGCTCCTGAAGATGCTCGCCCACTATGACGAGGTCCTGGAGATCATCCTGCCGACTCTCGGGCCGGATCGGCGTGCCACCTATTCGCCCTTCCTGCCGGTTCATCCGCAGACCGGCATCGTGCTTCAGGTCCCGATGGTCGAGCGGGATGCGGAGAACGGGCTGATCGCCTATCTCGACCCGGATACGGGCGAGCGCATCGAGACGAGCGTGACGGGCGGTGCGGTCAAGTGTCAGTGGAAGGCCGACTGGGCGCTTCGCTGGGCGGCGCTTGGCGTCGACTACGAGATGGCGGGCAAGGATCTGATCGATTCCGTGACGCTGTCGTCGAAGATCTGCCGGGTGCTCGGAGCCCGCCCGCCGGAGGGTTTCAACTACGAACTCTTCTTGGACGACAA
Organism: Jiella marina; assembly: GCF_024359545.1. GTDB lineage: Bacteria > Pseudomonadota > Alphaproteobacteria > Rhizobiales > Rhizobiaceae > Jiella. The sequence continues at coordinate 30,479 of NZ_JAKQZG010000014.1, read as the reverse complement.
GGGCCAGAAGATCTCGAAGTCGAAGGGCAACGGCCTCACGATCGAGGACTGGCTCGCCTATGCCTCGCCCGAGAGCCTGTCGCTCTACATGTTCCAGAAGCCGAAGACGGCGAAGAAGCTCTATTTCGACGTGATCCCGAAGGCGGTCGACGACTATTATGCCTTCGTTTCGGCCTATCAGCGGCAAGACGCGCGGCAGCAATTGCAGAACCCCGTCTGGCATATCCATGACGGCCATCCGCCGGCCCATGGCATCGCCGTGCCCTTCGCCATGCTCCTCAATCTCGTTTCGGCGTCCAATGCCGGCGACAAGGGAACGCTGTGGGGCTTCATCAGCCGCTATGCTCCGGGCGTGACCCAGGAAACCGATCCTGAACTCGATCGGTTGGTGGGCTATGCGCTGCGCTACTACGACGATTTCGTGAAGCCGGCAAAGCGTTTCCGGGCACCCGACGCGGTCGAACGGGAGGCGCTCGCAGCGCTCGATGCGAAACTGGCCTCGCTGCCCGCCGACGCCGATGGCGAGACGATCCAGGGCGCGATGCTCGACGTCGCGCGGCCGATCGAGCGGTATCAGGACCACAAGAAAAAGGGACCCGAAGGAGGCCCGGGGGTGTCGGTCGAGTGGTTCCAGGCGCTCTACCAGATCCTGCTCGGACAGGAGCGGGGACCGCGCTTCGGGTCCTTCGTGGCCCTTTACGGGATCGGCGAGACGCGCTCGCTCATCGCCCAGGCGCTTGAAGGCAAGCTCGCCAGCGCGAACTGAAGGCGGCGCTCGGCCGGCTCATCGCCAGATACCGCGCCGCCCGGCTTGCGCCTCGGCCTCGACCTGGGTGTAGGGCCCGTCAGGCGAGGCCCGCGCCCAACCGTTCTCCACGACCCATTGGCCGATGTCTTCGCCGCCGACAGTGCAGGTCGTGGTGATCTCTTCGCGGCGCAGGCCGAACTCTCGCGGCACCTCCTCGCAGCGGATCGAGCGGCCGCGCAGATAGCGCCGCAGTTCAGTGCGGGAGCGCACGCCACACGGCCAGCTTCGCGGTTCCTCGCCACAGCGCTCCCTCAAGTCCAGGACCTCGAGACCCGGCAGGGTTATGACACCCTGGCGGATCGCGATCCGTCCGCCATCGATCGCGATCGGACGCGGCAGAAGCGTCGGACGGGGCGTGTCGGCCTGAAGTGTCTCGTCCGACAGGGGCGCGCGGGGCGGCAGACGAACGAGTTCGTCGGGGACGTCACCGATCGCCGTCACATCATCGGGAGAGACGTTGCGCGCCGCGATGCGCCGCTCGACCTCCAGCCGTGCCGCGTCTTTCTCGGCCGCGGTCAGGGAATCGGCGGAGGCTGCTGCCTGAGCTCTGGCGTCCCGGGTCTGGCGCGCGGCCTCGAAGACATCGTTTGCTTCGCGGTGCTCTGGCACAAGAGCAAGGAGGCCGGTTGCCAGGAGAGCGAGGCCGACCGCTGTCACGATGGTGAAGCGAATTCGTTCCAGCGTCACTGGCTCGCCCAGAGTATCCGCGCCATCCATTCGATCTCTTCGAGCGCGAACTGTCGATCGGGATAATCGGGATTGACCGAGGCCAACTCGATGGTCCGTGCGGTCTGACGCTGCAGGATCTTGGCCATGACTTCGCCCTCGCGGGTCCGCACCACCACCCGGTCGCCCCGGCGGATGGAGACGCCCGGCGCGACGATGATGACATCACCATCACGATAGAGCGGCAGCATGGAATTTCCGGAGACCTCGAGCGCATAGGTGGTTTCGTCAGAGGTCGCCGGAAGTCTGATCTCGTCCCACCCCTGGCCGACAGGGTAGCCGGCGTCGTCGAAATACCCACCGGTGCCCGCCTGTGCAAAACCCAGAAGCGGAACCGAGACATTCGCCCGGCGCGCCAGGGAGCCCACGTCGAGACTGCCCTTCGTGCCGAGCAGCATGGTGAAATCTTCAATGGTCGTCCCGGTCGCTTCGATCACTTTGGCGATGGACTCGGTGGAGGGCCAGCGCGGCCGGCCGTCGGTGGCGCTGCGCTTGGATCGATTGAAGGTGGTCGGGTCGAGACCTGCACGCCGCGCGAGCCCAGACGCGGAGAGGTTGTTACGCGCGGCCAAAGCGTCGATCGCGGCCCAGATTCGATCATGCGAAAACATGGTGCGAGGTCCTGCGGACAATGCGATAAAGGAAAATATACCTTTCCTGTCATAATGGGCGCGAGAAGCAATGTCCAGCGTGGGCGCACAAGCTCGCAGGCCACCATTCTCGGCAACGGAATAGGAACAAATGTTCGTCAAGGACATTGCAAATGCGGTTCATTGCTTGGCTCGCAGGACGCTGTCGACCATCTTCGAAACGCGTGACCTGCGCGAAGGCTCCAGCCAGCCAGCGGCATTTGCAGAAAGGACGATCGCTCCGTGAGTGACATGCGGTTCGCCGCTCAGACCAGTGAGGAAATGCGTCATCGGGCCGGCGAGCCGGGCCGCGGGCGGGATGCGACCTACCCGACGCGCATCCCCTGGAAAGGCTGGAAGGATATCGCGGTTCGCGTCTACTTCGCCTTCTTCGAGGATCGCGTCATGCTGATCGCGGCCGGAGCGACCTTCTACCTGCTTCTCGCCTTGTTTCCCGCGTTCGGCGTGTTCGTCTCCATTTATGGGTTCGTCAGCGATCCGATGACGATCAGCGGCCATATCGCCTTCATCGGGCAGTTTCTGCCCACGGCCGGGACCGAGCTTCTTCAGGCGCAACTCGACAATCTGACTTCACAGGGCTCTGCCTCGCTCTCGATCGGCTTCATCACGGGCTCGCTGTTTGCCATGTGGAGTGCGAACAACGGCATCAAGACGCTATTCGAGGCGATGAACGTCGCCTATGGCGAGAGCGAAAAGCGCAGCTTTCTGAAGCTCAACCTGATCGCGCTCGGCTTTACCCTGGGGGCGATCTTTGTCGGCGTCGTTCTCATCACGGCTGTGGGCGTGGTGCCGGCACTGATGGCGATCCTCGGTCTGCGGAGCTTCACCGAAAGTGTGATCGCCGCCATGCGCTGGCCGGTGGCCTTCGTGCTGATCGTGGCGTCCATTGCGATCATCTATCGCTACGGCCCGAGCCGAAACCGCGCGCGCTGGCGCTGGGTCATGGTCGGCGCATTCCTGACGGCCACGATCTGGCTCGGCGCCTCGATCAGCTTCTCATGGTATCTTCAGAACATGGCCAACTACAACGCCACCTATGGCTCTCTCGGGGCGGTAGTGGGCTTCATGATGTGGGTCTGGATTTCCTCGCTGATCTTCATCCTCGGCGCCGAGATCAACGCGGAAATGGAACATCAGACGGCCGTCGACACGACCGACCCGCCGCCCAAGCCGGTCGGCCGACGCGGCGCCCGGGTCGCGGATACCGTCGGCAGAAAGGCGTGACCGGTTCGCCCGTTGCTACTGGCATCCGCGCGCAGCTGTGACTCCAGTCCTACAGGGCGCAGCCGGCGACTTGGCCAGCGCGCAGAACGGTCTCCGTTTTTTCCTCGACGCAGTTGCAATTTGCGGAAGTGCGCCGACGAAGCGGCGAGGGACGACGGTCCGGGCGCTTCCCAAGACCGTCAGCCCTTCCACCAGCTGCGTACTGCGCGCTCAGTCTCCGTTCGGCCTGTCGATGAAGCTCTCATAGACGAAGCCCTGACGGCCCCTGTCGTCCTTCACCTCGCACCAGCCCTGGCAGGACACGATTTCGAGCGTGTCGCCCTTCGACAGGATGGCGACGATCTTCCCCTTATTGTCGGCCTCGGCCCGCATGTTCACCGAGGCATTGGCCGTGCCACGGGACGATGGGGTCCCTGCGCTTTCCTTTTCGCCTGCCGGCTTCTGGGCTGCCACTTCGTCATCTGTCGCCCGCAACAGGATCGATGGCGAGATCGCGACGAGCTCTCCGCTGCTTTCGGTCGAGCCGAATTCGTCATTGGAGATCTCGACGAGCGACGCCATCACACCGGCCTGGTGAGGAACGTCTCCGCCTTCGCCGGTGACCGGGGATAGTTCGGTGACCTTTTCCAGGCCGGTCTCTGCCATCGAGGGAAGCGCCGAATAGAGGCTTCCGGTGAAGGTCGTGTCGAGGGCAGACCCGTCCGGCGCCTTCGCAGAAGCTTCGGCGCTCTCCGGGAGACGAAGCGCCAAAGCCACGGCAACGGGATCGATGATTTCCTTGCTGCGGGTCGGTGGCATCCCGATGCCGCGCTTCTCGACTCTGAGGCCTGCGTCGTCGAGGATCGCTGCTGCCGGAAGCGCGGATGGCGGCGCTTTGCTCCTTCCCGTGCCGGTCGACACCTGCCGCGGGTCGGAGACGGTCTGCGCGCTTGGCCCTTTTTGGCTGTTCCGGTCCCCGTCTGTCGTTTGAATGTTGGGGGAGGAGCCGTCGGCGTCTCGCACCCTCTGAAGGTCGGCCTCCAGGCTCGATGGTTCGGGCAGGTCTGGCTTCACGGGCATTTCGCGCTCGGCGAACGGCGTTTGCCTCGAATTTTCTGGGTTGGCCTGAAACCAGAGCATCGCGCCGGCAAGAACGGCCGAGGACAGGATCGCCATCGCGCAGAAGGCCTGGATCGGCTTGTCGCGAAGTGCGGCCAGGCGCGATTGCGCCGCGGGTGCCATGGCATCCTTTCGACGCGACACGGCGGCACCGAAAATCCGCCGGCGAAGCCGGGTCGAGAATCGCGCCGCCTCTGCGGCTGCGTCGTACTGCCGGCGCCGATCGATGAGGCGCTTTCGAATGGCCTCTTCGCTGGGACGCGAGCCATTGTCCGCATACCCGACAGAGAAATCTCCGCCGGGATGAGGTCCACCCTCCGTCGACATGTCCCCGTCTCCTTGGCCGATCGCTTGGCTCAAAGGCCGAAAAACGGCCGTCCACGCGATCCGCAGCCTCCGGTCCCTCCACCGAGGCTGCTAAAATCCCTTCGTCTCGAATATCAACCTTTAAACATGGCAAAGCTCTGGCGTCATCTCATTTTGAGACAGATCGCCAGAGCTAACCTTAGAGGCCGGGCTCCTTGCGGGGTCGGCGCTTTGCTGCGTTGCCGCCCTCAGGCGGCTTGCGCCTGGCTGTCGGCCGGCTGGAAGCGCTGATAGAAGGTCTCGCCCTTCTCGGCCATCTCCCGCAGAAGCGGGATCGGCTGGAAGCGCTCGCCGAATTTCGCTTCGAGCTTTTCGCAGAGCGCGACGAATTTCTTCACGCCCATGCCGTCGATATAGCTGATCGTGCCGCCGGTGTAGGGTGCGAACCCGAAGCCGAAGATCGAACCGATATCGGCTTCGCGCGGGTCGACGACGACGCCTTCCGCCATGGTCCGGGCGGCCTCCAGCGCCATCGTCACCAGGAAGCGCTGCTTCAGTTCCTCGAAATCGATGCTCTCCGGGTCCTGCTGCGTGAACATCTGCTTGAGTTCGGGCCACAGCTTCTTCTTGGCCGGCTTCTCCGGGTAATCGTAGAACCCCTTCTGGGATTTACGGCCGAGTCGGCCATTGGACGTCATCGTCTCAACTAGCTTGAAATGGCGCGGATCGACGGCATCGTCGCCCATGTCCCGCATGGTCGCCTTCATGATCCGCAGCGACAGATCGATCGCCGTCTCGTCGTTCAGCGCCAGGGGGCCAACCGGCATGCCCGCGAATTTTGCGGCATTCTCGATCATCGCCGGTGGCACACCCTCGACCAGCATGTCGTAGGCTTCGTTCATGTAGCGAAGCACGCAGCGATTGGCGAAGAAGCCGCGCGAGTCGTTGACGACGATCGGCGTCTTCTTGATCACGCGGACGAAATCGAGAGCAACGGCAAGGGCTTTGTCGGATGTCTTCTCACCGAGGATCACCTCGGTCAGCATCATCTTGTCCACCGGCGAGAAGAAGTGGATGCCGATGAAGCGCTCCGGCTCCGCGAAGGTTTCGGCGAGGCTGGTAATGGGGATGGTCGAGGTGTTGGAGGCGTAGATCGCGTCCGCATCGAGCACGGCCGAAACCTTCTCGGTCACCGCCGCCTTCACGTCGCGATCCTCGAACACGGCCTCGATGACGAGTTCCGCGTCGTCTAGGGCCGCATAATCCGTCGTGGCGGTGATCCGGGAAACAAGGGCTTCGCCTTCCTCCTGGCCCATGCGGCCCTTCGAGACCAGGCCTTCCACGAGCTTCTGGGAATGTGCCTTGCCCTTGTCGGCGGCCGCCTGTTCCTGATCGATCAGGACGACGTTCAACCCACCCTTGGCCGCCACATAGGCGATGCCGGCGCCCATGAAGCCGGCGCCGACCACGCCGAGTGTCTTCAAATTGCTCGCCGGGACGTCCTTCGGGCGCCGCGCGCCCTTGGACAGCGCCTGCGAGGAGACGAAGAGCGAGCGGATCATCATCTGCGCTTCGGTGGTCTGCAGGACCTCCGTGAAGTAGCGCTGCTCGACGCGGAGCGCCGTGTCCATCGGCAGGAGCAGGCCTTCGTAGACGCATTTCACGATGGCGCGGGCGCCCGGGTAATTGTCCGCCGTCTCCTTGCGATAGAGCGAAGAGACCGCTGGCCAGACCTTCGCGCCCTGGGGCGAATAAACCGGGCCGGACGGCAGCTTGAAGCGCTCCTCGTCCCAGGGCTTCACCGGCGAAACACCTTCGCGCAGCATCGCCTTGGCGGTTTCGACCAGATCGCCATCGGCAACGACCTGATCGATCAAGCCCATCTTCCTGGCTTTTTCGGGCGACAGCGGCGCGCCCTTCAGAAGCATCTGCAGGGCTTCCTGGGTGTCGGTCATTCGCGGAACGCGCTGGGTGCCACCTGCGCCAGGGAAAATGCCGACCTTCACTTCCGGCAGGCCCATCACCGCCGACTCCGCCGCCACCCGACCATGGCAGGCCAGCGCCAGTTCGAAGCCGCCGCCCATGCAGGTGCCGTTCACGGCTGCCACGAAGGGCTTGCCGCAGGTCTCGAGCTTGCGCCACAGCCAGGACATCCTGCCGGCGCGTTCGAACAGCTGCTCGATCGCCGCCTGGCGGTTTTCACCGACGGCAGCGGCAAAATCGCTGAACATCCGGCTGATCGACTTCAGATCGGCTCCGCCGGTGAAGGAGCCCTTCTTGCCGGAGGTGAAGACCACGCCCTTGACCGCATCGTCAGCGACGACCTGATCGACGATCCGATCGATCTCGGCCATCGCGTCATCGGTGAAGACGTTCATCGAGCGGTTCGGCATGTCCCAGGTGACGAGAGCGATGCCGTCTGCGTCGGTCTCGACCGTGAAGTTCTCGTAGCTCATGGCGCTCTCCCATTGCCGTGGCGTTGGCAGTCCGGAAAATATTGCCGGCTGCGAATTATTGCTTGGGTTTCAGTCAGTTTGCGCGCTCTGCCGAAACGGAATTGAGGAACTCTAAACGAAATCGAGGCATCGTAAGCGCAGCTTGCGACCTTTGAGGAATCAATCCGATGCCCGCCGCCGCCTGTCCCGGATGCCAGACTTCCGCGCCCCTCGATTTCACATTCTCGATGGCCTTCCAGCCGATCATTGACACGAAGGACGATCGGGTTTGGGGATACGAGGCGCTTGTGCGTGGTCCGGCCGGCGAGGGGGCATACAGCGTTCTCAACCGGGTCACGAACGAACAGAAATACCGGTTTGATCAGGCCTGCCGGGTCAAGGCGATCGACCTTGCAGCGCGTCTCTTCCCGAGGCCTGACCTGCATCTTTCGATCAACTTTCTGCCGAATGCCGTGTACGAGCCTTCGGCGTGTCTGCGTGCCACCCTTGCGGCGGCGCGCAAGAGCGATTTTCCGCTTCAGTCGATCATGTTCGAGTTCACCGAATGCGAGGAGATGACGGACGTCGCGCATCTCCAGCGCATCATTACCGAATATCGCCGCATAGGGTTCATCACGGCGCTCGACGATTTCGGCGCCGGTTACGCTGGGCTCGGTCTGCTGGCCGACTTCCAGCCGGATCTCATCAAGATCGACATGCGACTCGTGCGCGACGTCGACCGCTCGCCGACGCGGCAGACGATCCTGTCCGCCATCCTCTATGTGGCTCGCGAACTCGGCATCAAGGTTCTCGCCGAGGGCATCGAATCCGAGGCCGAGTTTGGGGCGCTGAAGGCGGCGGGCGTCACCCTGTTCCAGGGCTATTATTTCGCCAAGCCGGCCTTCGAGGCCCTGCCTTCGACCAGCTTCGACCTGCCCACTGCGGTGATCGAGAGCGTCACCGCTTAGCAAGCCCAGCTTCCACCCGCGCGCGATAACCGGCACGGACGGTCACACGCGCTCGATGATCGTCGCCGTGCCCATGCCGGCGCCGATGCACAGCGTGACGAGGGCCGTCTGCTTGTCCTGGCGCTCCAATTCATCGAGCACGGTGCCGAGGATCATGGCGCCGGTGGCGCCGAGCGGATGCCCCATGGCGATCGCGCCACCATTGACGTTGATGATGTCGTGATCGATATCGAAAGCCTGCATGTAGCGCAGGACGACCGCCGCGAAGGCCTCGTTGAGTTCGAAGAGGTCGATGTCCTTGAGCGACATGCCCGAACGTTCGAGGAGCTTCTTCGTCACATCGACGGGGCCGGTCAGCATCAGGGCCGGGTCAGATCCGATATTGGCGAAGGCCCGGATTCGCGCACGCGGCTTGACGCCCAGCGCTTTGCCGCCTTCTTCCGAGCCGATCAGCACGCCGGCGGCTCCGTCAACGATGCCGGATGAATTGCCGGCATGGTGGACATGCTCGACCGCTTCGACCTCGGGATGTGCCTGGATGGCGACGGAATCATAGCCACCCATGTCGCCGATCGCCGCGAAGGAGGGGTTGAGACTTCCGAGCGACTGCATGTCCGAGGTCGGACGCATGTGTTCGTCGCGCTCGAGGATGGTCAGGCCGTTCTGATCCTTGATCGGGATGACCGATTTCTGGAAACGGCCCTCCTGCCAGGCCTTGCCGGCCCGCTTCTGGCTTTCCACGGCATAGGCGTCGACATCGTCGCGGGTGAAGCCGTATTTCGTCGCGATCAGGTCGGCGGAAACCCCCTGCGGCATGAAATAGGCAGGAATTCCGACCGACGGGTCCATGAACCAGGACCCACCCGACATGCCCATGCCGACTCGCGACATGGATTCGACACCGCCAGCAATGACGAGATCATCAGCACCCTGCGCAACTTTCGCCGCCGCGAGATTGACGGCGTCGAGGCCGGAGGCGCAGAAGCGTGAAATCTGCATGCCGGGGGCGGAGAACGCATAGCCCGCCTCGAAAGCGGCCGCTTTGGGAATGACGCTGCCGGCCTCCGCCACCGGATCGACACAGCCGAAGATGACGTCATCGACCTTCGCGGTATCGAGCTCGTTGCGATCGCGGAGCGCCTCCAGAACCTTGGCACCGAGGCGTATGGCCGGAACCTCGTGCAGGGAGCCGTCCTTCTTACCGCGCCCGCGCGGCGTGCGCACGTGATCGTAGATATAGGCCTCAGCCATGAGCGTCGCCTCCTCCGACATTGGCCGCGCCCATGCGGTGAACCCGCAGACGGCCGTCGGGATGACGGCCCTCATTCCAGGCGAGGCGTTTCCACGGCGATATGACTGCCATTGACGTAAACGTCAATGGCAGGTCGTGGATATTTCATCGGCTGGTGAAGTCGCCTCACGCTGGAGAGCTGCCTCGCGCTTAGCTTCTCCCGCCGGGCCGGCGCCCCGCGTAAGACCCGTCCTGTCCCGGATCAGCAGATCCGTCCGAGATCAGTGTGTCGTTTCCTCGAGCTGCGAACGCACAAAATTGATCGTCACGTCCATCGCTTCGATCGATTCCTCGATCTCGCGCTTCTGCTCGAGCAGGATGTGGCGCTGCTCTTCGAATCGCTCCAGCGAAACTTCGAGCTGCTTCGTCTTGCCGTTGGGCTGGTGATACAGCTCGATGAGTTGCTTCGCCTCGGTCAGCGAGAAGCCGAGCATCTTGGCGAGGAGGATGAGCCGCAGCCGCGTCCGGTCCCGGCGACTGTAGAGCCGCGTCGTGCCGCGCCGCGCCGGCGCAAGCAGTCCGCGATCCTCGTAGAAGCGCAGGGTCCGCAGCGTGACGCCGAATTCCTGGGAGAGATCGCCGATCCGGAAGGTTTCCTTGTCCGCATTGGCGTCGCCGCTCAGCCCAAGCAGGAAGTTCACGTCGACGGTTGGTTCTTCTTCTTGTGTTTCGACCGCTTTCAGATGTGCCATTTCATGATTCCATTTTGCCCCGAACGCGATGCCGAAAACCCGAGTCGGCAATCACACGTCCTACCTTAGCGGAATATCGGACCAAATACGGCCGTTAAAAGACCTAGGGAGGAAATTCCTCCAGCTTCATTCCGGCTTCCGGGTCTAATCCCTAATGAGCCGTAACTGACATTGGCCATCAAGATACCTCGCGCGGAGATGGTGTGGGATCGGCCCGATGCCAAGGCTCGAATCGTAAAGATTGTGGGAGCGGGTCCGTGACAGGCCCAGCCGGCCGGGAAAGACTGGATATGGCGGACGTAAGAGAGACGCAGGCGCATCAGCACAAGGGGGGTGACGAGACGTCGTCGCTGGAGTCGCTGAGCCGTACTCTTGAGGCACTGGAAGCGCGTCTTTCACGGATCACCGCCGGTCAGGCGCGGGCGGCGGAGCCGCCCATGCGCAGTCAGTCCGAGGCAGGCGAACGCGCCTCCGCCATGCGGGTGCCGGCACAAGTCGCGGCGGGCGGCCCGCGTCCGGCGCCGCGAGCCGAGTTCTCCGATGCCGTTTCACAAATCGTGATGCGCCAGCGTGCGCTCAACAAGGCCGAACGAACGGACGAGACAGGGTCGCATGAGGAGACGTCGGCTCGGGAGACCGTGAGCGAACGAGGCGAGGGGACGGTTTCGCCGCTGCCGCAAAGAGAGGGTGGTCGCTACGCGGAAGCTGCCGCGATGAACGAGCGTCGCCGGGCTGCCGGGGTTCCCGACATCACGGCTCAGCTTGAGCGGCTGCGCGAAGAGCTTCGCGCGGATATGGCCAAAAGCTTCCAGCCGCGGTTCGACGATATGCGTGCGGCCGTTGACGATCTGCGCAAGATGATCGCCGAACGGGCCAGCAGCGAGCAGATCGAGGCGGAGATTGCCCGGGTCGCCGACGGCTTGTCGCAGATGACCGGCAGTGGCGCCGATCAGGCCGGGCTGCAGAGTCTCCAGAGCGAACTCGATTCGATCGGCAAGCTGGTCAGGAGCGCTGCGCAGGAGGAGAGCCTGCAGCAGGCCGACCGCAAATGGGACGATCTGCGGACGACCCTGTCCGACCGGCAGGCCGCCGAGACGTCCGAGCGCCGCGACATCAAGGACGAGTTGGAGCGTCTCCGCAGTTCGCTGGGCCAGCTCGCCAGCGAGGAACATGTCAAGGCGGTCGAGCGCCGTTGGGAGGAATTCGAAGGCCGGCTCCTGGAGAACACGGGGCAGGGCACGGATGCGGGTCTGTCCGACCTCTTGCGCACCGAGATGGCCAGCCTTCGCGAAAAGCTCGAGACGCTCGCTTCCGAACAATCGGTCAAGGCAGTGGAGCAGCGCTGGGGCGTGCTCGAAGAGCGCTTCGCCTCGCGCGAGATCGAGTCGAAGATGGAAGCGATGGCGAGCCGCATGGAGCAGCTCGAATCCGCGCTCAACAAGCTTCCGGAGAATTTCGGTCTCGGCCCGTTAGAGCAGCGCATCCAGTCCCTGGCAGAGGGGCTGGACGTTCTCGGTCGCCGGCAGCAGGAGGAGGCGTCTGACGCACAATTCCAGCTCCTGGAAGACCGGCTCGACGAGATTTCGCGCGCCATCGTCGCGGCGGCGAACAAGGTGCCGACGGTCGACATGTCTCCGGTCGAGCGTGTGGAAGCGCGGCTCCAGGCTCTGACCAGCCGTGTCGACGGGCTGGCCGAGGCCGACACCGATGCCATGTCGGCGCGCATCGCGGACCTCGCCGATCGCATCGAAAGCCTTTCGGAGGGGTCGGCTGCAGCAGCCCTGACCGAGCGGATCGAAGCCTTTTCCAGCCAGCTCGACAATCTGGCCGGCCTCAACCGGTCGTCCGAGCCGGACATCTCCGCTCTCGAGGCGCGTCTGAAAGCGATCGGTGAGCAGATCGAACTCCTGGCCGTCCCGCGGCTCGACGACGAGATTGTGGCGTCGCTCGAAGCGCAGGTCCGCCAACTCACCGATCGGATTTCAGAGGTCGGGTACACCGGCGCGGTTTCCGACCCGGAACTGAATGAACGCCTTGCGACCATCGAGTTCCGGCTCGATGAAAGCCGCGAGTCCGCCCTCGAATCCGCCCGCGCTGCGGCCGACCAGGCGGTGAAGCGGATTCTCGAAAGCGGTGACAGCCGTCAGGGCGACTATGTCGCGCAACTGACCAGTGACCTGCGTTCGCTCGAGGAGATGTCGCGGCAGAGCGGCGAGCAATCGCAAGCCTTCTACGAAGCGATGCACGCGACGCTCCTGAAGCTCGTGGACCGGATCGATCGCATCGAAGGGGATTTCTCCGGATCCCGCCAGTCTGCCGGCGCTTCGTCGAGTCCCGAGGTCGCGGCCGAGGATATCGGCGCTCGCGAGGATGCCAAGCCCGCTGGCGGATTGCGGGGAATGCTGTCCAAGCGGCTCGGGCGCCGCCGCAACGCCGCAGCTGTCGCGAGCGAAGAGGCCGAAGCGCGCTGGGACGGAACAGAGGATGAGGGCGCTCTCGACCAGGAGTCCGGCTGGAATGAAACGCCGGACGAGCAGGGGCCTCTGCATCACGCCGCAGCACCTTCCGTTTCGGCGCCGGAGTTTCTCGACAGCCAGGAGGCCAACCGGCCTTTGGCGGTGGGGTCTGGCCAGCCTGACGTCATGTCGCTCGTGGAGCGGGTTCGAGCCAAGCAGGCGGTCCGCGACCATTCGAACGCTGGTGGGGCGGCCGGTTCTGACGGCAAGGAGGATTTCATCGCCGCTGCCCGCCGCGCGGCGCTCGCAGCCGCTGCGGAAGCCGATGCAATGCGCGGCGGCGACACCGGCGAGGAGCTGTCCGGCAGGGAGAGGCTCGGCGAGATGCTGGCGCGTCGCCGCAAGCCAATCTTTCTCGCCATCAGTGCGGTGCTTCTGGCCCTGATGGCTCTGCCCCTCGGCCATGTCGCCTCGACGATGATGGGTGGCGAGGAGCCCGTCGAAAAGCCCGCTCAGACCGCCAAGATCACGCCCGAAGCCGCCGAGCCGAATTCGGCTGCCGAAGGCATCGTTGCGACACCCGACACGGTCAAGCGTGAAGTCGCCTCGAACAGTCTCGCTGCGAAGGACAGCCCCCCCGACGTCGCCGGCAAGGCACCGCTCTTGTCTCCGGCGGCCCTTCCCGAATCAAACAACGGCTTCAAGCTGCCTGACGGCGTGGCGACGCCGAAACCCGAAACCGGGCGCTCTCAGCCCCAGGGTGTGGTGGAGACGGGAGACAGCCCGGCGGCTGCCGACGTCGTCGACGAGCCGGCTGCGGACAGTGCTTCCGTCGGCATGTCTTCGAACGATCTTCCGTCCATCCCGGAAGGCGTCGCACCCGAGGCTCTGATGGAGGCGGCGAAGGCGCGTGAACCCAAGGCCCTGTTCGAGATCGGTCTTCGATTGATGGAAGGCCGGGCCGGCGAACCGGATCCGAAAGCCGCCGCACAGTGGTTCACCCTGTCCGCCGACGCGGGTTTCGCGCCGGCGCAGTACAGTCTCGGAACGCTCTACGAAAAGGGCAATGGCGTCGAGCGTGATCCCGCCCGGGCGCGCGACTTCTATCTGGCGGCGGCCGAAGGCGGCAATGTCCGGGCCATGCACAATCTCGCCGTGCTCTACGCCACCGGCATCGATGGCAAGTCGGATCCGGAACTCGCGGCCCGCTGGTTCGAAAGCGCCGCCGAGTACGGAATGCAGGACAGCCAGTACAATCTCGGCATTCTCTATGCGCGTGGCGCCGGGGTCGATCGGGATCTGATGGAATCGTTCAAATGGTTCGCGATCGTGGCGGCCAAGGGTGATTCCGATGCAGCCGCCAAACGCGACGAGATCAGGAAGTCGCTCAACGGCGAAGAGGTCCAGCAAGCCGAGGCGCGCGTCTCGAGCTTCAAGGAGCGTCCACGCAACGAGGCGGCGAACACCGTCGACATCCCGAAGTCCTGGAACGCACCGTCGTCCCAGACCAAAACCTCGTCCATCACTCCCGAGACGTCGTCCGTCGACATGACCCGGGCGATCCGCAACATCCAGGCCATTCTGATCAAACTCGGCTACGAGCCGGGAGCGCCGGACGGGATCATCGGAGACAAGACGATCCAGGCGATCAAGGCCTTCCAGGCCGATAGCGGGCTGGAAGCCACGGGCCAGGTGGACGAGACGCTGATCCGCAAGTTGCTGGAGCGTCGAAACGGATAGTCTGCTGGCGCTCCCTCTGGCGGATTCCCGCCAAATTCAGGGGCGTCCGGCATTTGACAGCAAGGTGGGATCGGGCCAAGAACAGGTCCGGTCCCGCTTTCGTTTTCTCCCCAGCTTTCCAGATCGCTACGCCCGGTGAATCTCTATCTTCCGATCGCGGAAATTTCGGTCAACGTGTTTGTCCTGGTCGGGATGGGAGCGGCTGTCGGCTTCCTCTCGGGCCTCTTCGGTGTGGGTGGCGGCTTTCTGATCACGCCGCTTCTGATCTTCTACAACATCCCGCCGGCCGTGGCGGTTGCGACCGGCGCCAACCAGGTGATCGCGGCCTCGTTTTCCGGAGCATTGGCCCACTACAAGCGTGGGACCGTCGACATGAAGCTTGGAACCGTCCTGCTCCTGGGCGGGCTGGTGGGGTCGTTCGCCGGCGTCGCGATCTTCACGCTTCTGCGCCGGGTCGGCCAGCTCGATCTCGTGGTCTCGCTTCTCTACGTGATCTTTCTTGGCGGGATCGGCGGACTGATGCTGGTCGAGAGCATCCAGGCGATGCTGCGAACCTCGCGCGGCGGATCGGGGGAGGTGCGCCGACCCGGCCAGCACAGCTGGGTCCACGGACTGCCGCTCAAGATGCGGTTCCAGCGTTCGAAGCTCTATGTCTCCGTCATCCCGGTCCTGGGGTTGGGCTTTCTGATCGGTATCCTGGCCGCGATCATGGGTGTCGGCGGCGGCTTTATCGCCGTTCCGGCGATGATCTATCTGCTGCGGGTACCGACCAGTGTGGTGATCGGCACCTCGCTCTTCCAGATCATCTTCACCGCGGCGGTGACGACCGTCCTGCAGGCCGCGACCAATGGCACGATCGACGTCGTCCTGGCATTTCTCCTGATGATCGGCGGCGTCGTCGGTGCGCAGTTCGGGGCGGAGGCGGGGCGCAAGCTCCGTGGCGATCAGCTGCGTGCGCTCCTTGCGCTATTGGTGCTCGCGGTCGGGCTGCGCCTTGGCTACGAGCTGGTCGCGACGCCTGTCGAGCCGTTCACGATCACTCTTCCGACGGGAGAGATCGGATGATGAAACGTCAGGTGCGACTGCGGCAAAGGAAACGGGAAGGTGGCATTGCCGCGCTCATCGCGGCCGTCCTGGCCTTCGCACTTCTTCATGGGGCGTCCGGCGCGGCAGCGCAGGACGCCGTGGAGAGCTTCGAGATCGGGCTTTCCACCGACACGATCGCCATCAGCTCGGATTTCACCGGCGCACGCCTCGTCGTTTTCGGGGCCCTCGACAATGCGGACGCCCGTCTCCTGCGCCAGCAGCGTTACGACATCGTCGTCGTGCTCGTCGGTCCGCGCCGTCCGGTCGTCGTGCGGCAAAAGGAACGCACGCTGGGTGTCTGGGTGAACCGAGGGTCGGAGACCTTCAACTCCGTTCCCGGATCCTATGCACTTGCGGCGACGCGGCCGCTCTCCGACATCACGCGACGCGAATTCCGTCGGCGGCTGTCGCTCGGTATCCAGGATATTCGGCTGAACTCCGCTGCAGCGCCCGCGCCCGCCGGTCAGCCGACTATCGACAAACCGGGCGTTGCCGAACAGCCGCGCGCGCCGAGTCTCGTCACCGAAACGGAGCCGGGCTCGGCGGGTGACGAGCCGCCGGTGCAGTCTCTGGAACCCGACGAGACGGACGTCTACGCCGCGGCGCTTCGGCGCCTGCGCGAGCGATCGGGTCTCTTCAACCAGTCGGTCGGTTCGGTGGAGTTCGTCAGCCCCACGCTGTTTCGGGCCGATCTGCAATTGCCCGCGGGTCTGCCCACAGGACAGCATCTCGCCCGGGCCTATCTCTTCAAGAGCGGCGTCTTCATTCGGGAAAGCTCGGAGCCGCTTTGGGTGGTCAAGACCGGCTTCGAGAGCATGATATCGGACTTCGCCACCCACTATGCCGTCATCTACGGTTTTGCGGCGGTGGCGTTGGCGATCTTTACCGGCTGGTTCGGTCGCGTCGTCTTCAAACGCGACTGATCGTCCTCACCCGCTGCATGACCGCTTCGCCTTTGCGCCTCAGAGCCTATGTCTTCTCTCATGAGCAGGGCGCAAGACGAAACGGCCGAGTTCCGATCAGGCCAACCTCAGAGTGCCGAGATCGGAGGCGGGAGGTCTTCCAGCACCAGGCGTGACCATAAACGCACAGCCTGGGCACTCGCTTTGTTCGGGCTGGTTCCCTTCGTCGCGACGACCGGCCTCCTGGTCTATGCCGGCTCGGCGTTTATCGCCTATCAGCAGCTCGTTCTCGCCCATGTCGGCTATTCTACGACGATCCTCGCCTTCCTCGGCGGCATCCGTTGGGGCTATTCCCTCTCCCCGGACCATCAGAGCATCGGCACGCTGATTGCCTCGGTGGTCCCCTCGCTGTTCGGCTGGGCGCTCGTCTTCGTGCCGCCGCCCTATGTCTTCGCCGGATTCGCGCTCGGCTTTCTCGCCGCAGGCCTTTGGGATTGGTGGGCTGCCCGGAGCGGGCGGCTGCCGGCCTGGTTTGGTCCCCTGCGCCTGACCATTTCGCTCGTCGTCGCAGCGTGTCAGGTGATCGCCTTCGCCGTGACCTTCTGAATTTCTGGCTCTGTTTCTGTCCCGCGCATCAGGCCAGCGCTCGAAACCCGATCGGATAGATTCCCTTGTGCCCGATCATGCATGCCATCGCCCGTGTCAGGTCGAACATGCCGTGAAACGCCCGATCGAGGACATTGAGACCGCCGGTGGTGACGCCAAATGACGGCAGGATCATCCGCTCGCCATCTGTGGCGAAACAGGCCCGACGCGAGCCGCGCCCTGCAAGGCGTGCGACCGGATGCAGGTGTCCGGCGACCTCGCCACGCCGCGGCCCGGCGCTCGGCTCGTGGCGGAAGGAGAGCGCACCGACGCTGATCTCGGTCAAGGTCTCTCCGCCGAGGCCTCGCGGGGGCAGGGGGTCGTGATTGCCGGTGATCCAGATCCAGTCGCGGCCTTTCATCAACGTGGCAAGGCGCTCACGCTCGGGTGCCGGCATCAGCGCTGCACCGTCGCGATCGTGAAAGGAATCTCCCAGGCAGATGACGCGTGAGGGCCGGTAGCGATCCAGCGTCGAGGCAAGAAGCGAAAGCGTTGCCGCCGTGTCATAGGGCGGCAGGAACATGCCGCGGCGGGCAAAGGCCGCCCCTTTTTCCAGATGGAGGTCGGAGACGACCAAGGTGTTCGCCTCGACGAGATGCAGGACGCCAGCGGGGTCACAGACCACAGCTTCGCCGCCGAGCCGCATCGCCAGACCTTCGCACTCTCCCTGCTTCAGCCGCCGCGCCAAAGCGTTCATCGCCGCAATCCCGTGTCCCGACGTCTCGCTGGACGTCCATGATTCGCGTTTCGTTCTTGTTTGAATCATGGCGGGCAGAAAGCGCAAGCAGGATTTCGTCGGGAGGGCGAAGCTGCGACCCGGCACCGCAGGGCGCAGCCGGTAGATTCTCACGATCCCGCGTCCCGGGCGCCGTCATCCCTGATCTCCCCCATCGCCAGCGCGATCATCGCCTCCTGCGAAGCTTCGCGAAGCGCTTCGTCTCGTGCTTCGCCGACGACGCTTTCGCGACCGATTTCGAGCATCACCGGCACGGCGAGCGGCGAAATCTGGTCGAGGTCCTTGTGGACGATGTGATGTTTGATGCGGGCGAGGAGGTCCGACACGCGCGTGACGTCGAGGAGGCCGGTTGCGGCGTCGGCCCATGTTGCCTGCAGAAGGATGTGATCGGGCTCGTGGGCTCTGAGGACGTCGTAGACGAGGTCGGTGGAAACGGTCACCTGGCGGCCAGTCTTCTCCTGGCCTGGATGGCGCCGCTCGATCAGCCCCGAAATCACCGCGCATTGCCGGAAGGTGCGCTTCAGGAGCCAGGAATCGGCCATCCAGTCTTCGAGGTCGTCGCCCAGCATGTCCTCGTCGAACAGGGCGTCGAGGGAGAGCGAGCCGTCGGCGATCATCGCGCCCATGTCGCGGCGGCCCCAGATCGAGATGGCGTAGTCGGTGGCAACGAAGCCGAGCGGCATCGCCCGGGCGCGCTCCAGCCGGCGAGTCAGCAGCATCCCGAGCGTCTGGTGGGCGAGGCGCCCCTCGAAGGGATAGAGCACCATGTGGGACAGCCGGCCATTCGGAAAGGTCTCGACAAGGAGGTCGTCGGGCCCTGGAATGAGGGACTTTCTCGCCTGGATCGCGAGCCACTCGGAGACCTGATCGGGCAGCGCCGACCAGCGCGCCGGATCGGCGAGCATCGCCCGCACCTCCTTGGCGAGATAGGTGGTGAGCGGAAATTTCGAGCCGCCATAATAGGGCACCTTCGGCTCTTCGCTGGCTGCCTTGGTGACGAGGCACGAAGTCTCGAAGATGCCCTCGAACTTGAGGACTTCGCCGGCAAAGAGGAAAGTATCGCCGGGCGCGAGCGTTTCGAGAAATGCCTCCTCGATCTTGCCGAGCGGTCGTCCGCCCCGGGCGATCGCCGAGCGGGTCCGCCGCCGGATCAGCCGGATCTCCAGCATCGGCGCCTCGATGATCGTGCCGGCGTTCATTCTGTATTGCTGCGCGAAACGCGGATGAGTCAGGCGCCAGGTGCCGTCTTCGGTGAGCCGGATCTTGGCATAGCGCTCATAGACCTTGAGCGCATAGCCGCCCGTCGCCACGAACTCGACGATCCGGTCGAAGGCTTCGCGGGACAGGGCGGCATAGGGCGCAGCGGAAATGACTTCGACATAAAGATCGTCCGAACGAAACGGCCCAGCGACGGCCATGCCGAGCATGTGCTGGGCGAGCACGTCGAGCGCGCCGTCCCGTAGCGGGGGCGTGTCCTGGGCGCCGAGATAATTGGCGTCGAGGGCCGCGCGGCATTCCATCACCTCGAAGCGGTTGGCGGGGACGAGGATCGCCTTGGAGGGCTCGTCCATCCGGTGGTTCGCCCGGCCGATCCGCTGGGCCAGCCGCGAGGCGCCCTTCGGCGCGCCCACATGGACGACGAGATCGACATCGCCCCAGTCGATGCCGAGGTCGAGTGTCGAGGTCGCCACCACGGCCCGCAACTCATTCTTCGCCATGGCCGCTTCCACCTTGCGCCGCTGGCCGACATCGAGCGAACCGTGATGCAGCGCGATCGACAGCGTGTCCTCGTTGATCCGCCACAGTTCCTGGAACAGAAACTCGGCCTGGCTGCGGGTGTTTACGAAGAGCAGCGTCGTCTTGTGCGCCTTGATCGCCGCGTAGATTTCCGGCAGGGCATATCGCGCCGAGTGGCCCTGCCAGGGCACGCGCTCTTCCGATTCCAGAATGGTGATCTCCGGCTTGGCTCCGCCTGCCACCGTGATCAGATCAGCCTGCGGCGCGGCGCCGGGTGATTGTGCCACAAGCCAACGACAGAGTTCTGCCGGCTCGGAGACCGTGGCGGACAACCCGATGGTCTGAAGCTCAGGACGCAGTTTCCTCAGCCGTGCGAGCCCCAGCGCCAGGAGATGACCGCGTTTGGAGGTGACCAGCGAGTGCAGCTCGTCGAACACCACGTAGCGCAGATCGGAAAAGAAGGTCTCTGCGTCCTTCGAAGCGATGAGCAGCGCCAGCTGTTCTGGCGTCGTCAGAAGAATGTCCGGGGGCTTGAGCTTCTGGCGCTGCCGCCGCACCTGGGACGTGTCGCCGGTGCGGCTTTCAAGCGAGACGGACAGGCCGATCTCGGTGACCGGGCGCTCCAGATTGCGCTGGATGTCGGTGGCGAGCGCCTTGAGGGGCGACACATAGAGGGTGTGCACGCCGCGAGCCCGCTCCCCCGGCTTGCGCCTGCGGCGTCGCGACAGATCGACCAGCGCCGGCAGGAAACCGGCAAGCGTCTTGCCCGCCCCTGTCGGTGCGATCAAGAGCACTGACGCTCCGGCTTCGGCCCTTCGCAGCAATTCCAGCTGATGTAGCCGTGGCGCCCAGCCATGTCCGGCAAACCATTTGAGAAATGGCTCAGGCAGGAGGATCGGCGCGTTGTCATCGGCGGAAAGAGCAGGGCGGGCGGTCATGGCCGGAAGGTAGGGGAGAAACCACCCGATCGCCATCGATTAGCCGCCACCGCGGATAATTCCGAAAGCCTGCATCAACCGGAATCAGAGGCGGTCGCGCCGGGGGCTCGCTCAGGGGGCAATCCCGAGGGTGACAAGACGAATGCATCAAGAAGGCGGCGTCCGCCCGGATCAGCTTGGTCCTCCGCCGGTCGAGGCGTCAGCCGCTCACAAGAACCTCTGCAGGCAAGTCTCCCAGGTACACAATTTTTCGGCCATGAGGGTTCACACGCGCCCGCAAGATCGTTATATGACGCCCGACGAACGGCCAAGGCTACTCATATCACTCGGCAATAGCCGATCTTGATGCAGTATCGTGCTGTTCTTTAGCGTTCCTATCTGGGGCGCATGCTGGGGAATAGGTTAACGGTAGACCAGCGGACTCTGACTCCGTTAGTCCTGGTTCGAATCCAGGTTCCCCAGCCAACCTTCTTTTCTTCATTAAAATCAGAGAGTTAGAGATTCGCTCTCTGCTCCAAGTGTAGCAGTTTTGGGGATGATCCACCTGTGAATAAGTTACAGCGGCGGCGGCAACCGGTGCCTTCGCGGCGAAGATGAACTGTGGATAACCCGCTGTCCGAAAATCAGCGGCGCGGATAGCGCCATCAGCTAGTTGTCAGACCTATAACTCGTCTCACGACAGGAATTCGGCCCGTCGCGAATTTGACAGCCAGTCCTGAGAGTCCGACAAACATTCTGCCCCTGACGCTCATTCGATCAATGAAGGAGTCTGTCAGATGGCCGCAAAGCGTAAGCGCTCCCGCAAATCGCTATATTCGACAATGGCCGCGACCATTATCTCGATTGCGGCTTTAGTGGGCTTCGTCGCTGATCTTGCGCAGATTTTCGACGTAGCTCGGTCTTTGATCTGACGAAGAAGCAAAAGGGCCGGCGATAGCCAGCCCTTCTCTTTGTTATGCCGGAACGCGCTTCAAGCCGCTTCGGTCGTGTCACTCAGGCGTTCAGCCATATCGCAGAGAATACCCATCGCGTTCTCGATCGCGAGGTAGGCTTCGCTGGCCTTGATCGTGAGATAGCCGGACGCGTTCTGCGTGAGCGGATAGAGGGCGTCATGCGCGTCGCCGATCACGTCAATCACGCTGTCGATCTCGGATTTAAGCTCACTTCTTTCTGACCGAGCTGTGACGCTGGCAATAAGTTTCTGCATTTCGGGTGAAAGGGTCATTCTCCACCCTCCAAATCCATGTCGAGCGAGGGCCGAATGACGTAGGCAGTCCTGTCCTTCAGCGCTGCGACAACAAGGCCGGCCGCGTTTTCCGTTGCCTCCAATCTGCCAAAGTCCATTCTGAAACCGGGGGCTTCGGGCTCGCCTGCATGGATCATCCGCCCGCAAGCGGCAAGGACGAGGGAGCCCGTCTGTCTGCGCCTGATAGAATGCCGCAAGAAGTTCGAAGCGACACCTGGAACCGGCTCGGTGTCCAACGGCTTGAGGCCGGTCGCGGCTTCGAAGTCGAATGCGGCGGGGTGAATGGCTTCGCAACCATTCATCCCGTGATGCGCAAGAACGACGAGTCCAACCGGCGAATTGATATACTCTAGATGATAGAAGTCAGCTGTCCTGACGGTCTTGACTAGATCGCGATCGCCAATCTCTGACATGAGAAGTGCTGCGTAGGCTTCCCTTGTCATCTCTTCGTGCGTGTATGTCGCATTCATGCTATGGTTCTTTCTGCCCTATGGGCGCTGAAGTGTATGGACTGCACTTTCCTCTGTCGGCGCGGCTGCAACCGCGTCGGCAGGTATCGCAGGCTTTTCAGCCCTTGATTTCATAGACCGGGATCGTCAGGCGGACGGACTTCGCCAGCCGCGCCTCAATGCGGTTCAGTTCGACGATCTCTTCGAGGGCGCGTTTCTTGGCGGCCGGGTCAGAAAGATCGGACTTTTCCAGTTCGGTGATCCGGGCCTCGATCTCTTCACGCTTGAAGCGGTTGATCTTCTCCGCGAGGATGCGGAGCCCGTCTTGCATGGCGTCGGCGAGCGCTTCGGCCCGACCAAGTGCGCCGCGATTGATCACCCCACTTGCCTGAAGGTTCGAGCCTTCGAACTCCGGCCACGTATTTTCAGCGAAGCTCGGCAGGTGAACGCCACCGTAGCCCAGCATTTCGGTGATCTCGCTCCAGTCGCCTCCATCGGCATCGTTAGCCGTGTCAGCTTCGAAGAATGCCGCGAAGGTTCGCTTGAGGTAGGGGTCTGCCAAGTCAGGCATTCCCTTGGCAGCGGCCTTTGCCCGTTCCTTCGCTTCCCGTTTGTAGTCCGCCCAGCTTTTTGCCATCGCTTACTCCTCTGTTGGAATTGGAATTTAGATTTCCAATTCCAAAAGCGCAAGAGGCATTGGCAGATTATTTTCGGTGACTCTGCTAGGCATCCTCGTCCGCGTCCTCAGCGATCGAGACGCCCGCAAAACCGGCGAGCACGACCGCAACGGCGTTTTTCGCATCCGGTGCGCCAGTGATCGGGCAAACGGCCGCAGCGGCTTCGACGAGCTTCTCGACGACGGACCAAAATTCAGGCCGGGACAGGGTGATATCCATTGATGTTTCCCTCGGTTTGGAGATTGCGAGAGCGTCTATGATTCAGATTTACCGCGTCGTCTAGTAGGCGCCGCAAATATAATTTCCAAAGATATAAGTATATATCATTAATGACCTATCGTTAATTCTTAATTTTTCTGTTTTATGTAGCCTCGTGCCCTCGCTTCGCTCGGGTTGGCTCGCTGCGCTCGCCAATCAATTCAGGATTTTCTTTTGTATTGAAATTGTGTGTTGGAACATGCGTTGGAGCATCCCTGCGGAGATAGTTCTTTCCCCCCAGAAGGAAGCAAGGCTAGAAGCCTGCTATTGTCCTTCTAAGGGGTTCATTCTGCGTCTGACAGTTCGATGTAGAGAGTAGGCTTGTCTAGCCGGCGCGGTGGGGACCATTCCCGCGCCTTAATCTCCGAAACCCAGCCTTTCGGCCATCCCGGTCGCTACGGCCGCAGCCGTAACACTTCACGCCCGACCCTAAACCGCGATCGAAGCATGACCGACGTTGCAGTGCCTCCTTTGAGGCGTTCGCAGAGCGTCGTCTTTTCGTGATTGTCTTTCAAGGTTGCGCGCGGGCGCACCTTCGGCACAAACCGGTGTGGGCGTCCGATGATCTCCATCGGGGGAGCGATCACTACCGATCTTCCGGGCGGCTTCGACTGCCTGATGGGGACGGTCTCGTATTCCGTCCACCCTTTGAAACGAGGTCGATATGATCCGGCCCGATCTGACAAAGCTCGGGCCGGCATGACCTCTCTGTGTGCGCACCAATTATAGCACCGTAGGGTCGCGGAGAGAATCAGATTTTTCAAAGATAATTTTGTGCATTCCACTGATTTCTCCCTATAAGAAGGTGTGGATATGCTGCCGATACTCCTTTTTGGTCGCTTATCCGATCCCTGTGAAGGCGCGTCGGTCCCTGTTCTCCCCCGACGCGCCTTTTTTATTTCCTCGTTACTCGTCTATCACTTCTCTATCTGCGGCCCATTATTGAATCGAAGCCGCCACCGGGGCGGGTAGCATTGCGGAGTTCCTGTTGAACGATGGCGCGCATCTGCGCATCGACCGCCGCGGCGGTCTGTCGGGCAAGGTCGGCGTTCTGCTTTGGGTCGCCGCCGTTGGCGTTGAGCGTGACGTTTGAGGTGATGGCGATCGGTGCACTTGCGCCTGCGGTCGAGCCAAGGCGCGGCGAGCTGATCGGGGCGGCGCCGACGAGGCCGCCGGCGGCAGAAGCCTGAATGTCCCCGCTGTTGACTGCCTCAAGCAGAGCCCGGTTGCGCTTCGTTGCGGCTGCATTGACGACGAACTCGCCGTCGCTCAATCGCGCCGGGATGCTATCGCTTGTGCTCGTGCCAGGACCGCGAATGTAGCCGCCCGATGCCGCCTCGACGATGCCGCCGTCCTTGAAGCCGAACAGCTTGCCGATCAGGGCGAAGAAACCGCCGCCGCCTTCACCGCCGAAGGCGTTGGCGAAAAGGTTGTTGATCGCCATATCGATGAGCTTGGACGCGATCTTGTCGAGCACGTTCGCGAAGGCCTCCCCTGCCGACTTACCGGCGCGGAGATCAGCGACGAAGCCCTTTGCAAGATCGAGCCCGAAATTGCGCCATTTTTCGGCTGCCTGCTTGGCCTTGTCCTGTTCGTCAGCGAAGCCTTGAGCGGCCGCTTCGCCGTTCGCCATTTCGCCGGCGAGCGCTGAGATTTGCGCACGCTGCTGCGGCGTCAGGGCGATGCCGGCGCGCTGCGCTTCGGCGAGCATTGCATGTTCATAGCGGAGCTTGGCCGCGGCCGTTGCCGAGATGCCCAACGCCTGCTGTTCCATGCCCTGTTCGCCGATGAACTGGCGGGCGCTGGCGACAATCTCGCCATAGGCCAAAACCTGATCGCGAAGCGCCTGGGTCTTGGCCTTAGTCAGCTCGGCCTTGTTCTCTCGGTCGGCCATGAACGTTTCATCGTCGGCCTGTCGGCGAGCGCTCGCGCTTTCGATGTGCCACGGCTCGTGCTTCATCGGGAACGTCAGGCCGTAGGAACTGGCGTTGTCGTGAAACCAGTTGCGGGCCTCGTCGGTCTGAAAGTCCAGGTCGGCCGCGGTGCCGCGGTTGTGCTGCGACTTGCCAGGAGGTGCCACCCATTTACGTGCCGCGGCCTCGCTGCCGTATTTCTTCACCGCAGCGTCGAACAGCTCGGCTTGCCTTCGAACGGATCGGGCACCGCTGTTGATCGTGGTCGCGGCCCGAACGGCATCGGGTGCGGACGCCAGCATTTTCGCGAGGGCGTCCGCGAAGTCGGCTTCCATGTCGAGGACGTAGCTTTTCGGCTTGCCGCTCGCGAGCTTCCCAGAGAGATAGCCGGCGCTGTCGGTGGTCGCCGTCTTGATCGAGAGCGCGGATAGAGCCTCGTCGCGAAGCTTCTCGGCGCGGATCGTGTCGCCGATCGAGGTGGCCTTTTGAAGTGCGGCCCGATACGCGCCGTTGATGCGGGTCCGGGCATCCATCTCGGCGAGTTGCCCGGTCAATCCGGGGATCTCATTCTTGAGGCTGCGGATCGCTTCGGCGAAGCTATTGATGCCGCTCGCACCGGAAGCACCGGCGCTGTTCATGCCGGCGACGGCCTCGTTCAAAGTCGTGACCTTCGGGGCGGCATCCTTCGCCTCGTCGCCAGCTTGGAAAACGAAGTTCTCGCTGTAGCCTGACCGGCGATCGAGCACGTCGCGAAGGCGCATTGCCTCGTCAGTGAGCCGCTTTACGCCCGCCTCTGCGACCTTGATCTCGCCGTCTATCGCGCCGGGAAAGAAGCTGTCGGCGCGCTGCCCCTTCAGCTCGGCGATGCGTTCGATGAGCGCCTGTCGATCGCCGTAGATGCTCTGCAACTGCTTCTGGATCGTCCTGTCGGCCTGTTCCTCGAGCTTGTTGAACTGGTCGAAGAACTCGCCCATCCCGTCGACCACGTCGACCACGGCGCGCTTGAGGCCGGTCGAGACGGTCTCGGTGATCTTCTGGAACTTCCGGTCCAGCTCGTCGGCGCGCTTGATCATGGCGTCATCCATGATGATGCCGAAATCGTTCGCCTCCTTGATCAAGGTGCGCACGCCATCGGCGCCACGGTCCAGAAGCTCGACGAAGCGCTCGCCGCCGGTGCCGCCGAAGATCTCGTCGGCGATGCGGATCTGAGACGCCTTGTCGAAGCGTTCGAGCTTGCCGATGATCTCGACCAGTAGGGCCGAAGGGTCTTTGAGCTTGCGCGAGAGTTCGGTCGCGGTGAAGCCAAGCCGCTTGAAGGCTTCGGCAGCGGGACCGGCGCCGGTGATGCGGAATTCGTCGGCGCGAAGGGAAAGCTCCTTCATACCGTCGACCAGGGCGTCGACATCGATGCGGTTCTGTCGCGCGACGTAACCAAGTTCCTGAAACGCCTTCGATGAAAGGCCGGCGCGCTTGGCTTCATTGCTGACGTTGGCGACCTCGCGGGTCAGGTCGCGGGCGCGACCGATAATGCCCGCGATGCCGCCGGCGGCGAGACCGGCGAGGCCTGCCTTCAAGCCGGCGGACATGCCCTTGCCGGCCTTGGCGAAGGTGCTTTCGAGCCTCGACGCGGACTTCTCGGCGTCAGTCTCGATCCGCTTGAAATTTTGATTGGCCGCGCGCTGCGCTCGGTCAAGGTTCCGCTGAAAGTCGCGGATTTTCGCTTCAAGTCTGATAGCGAGTTCTGCTTCGTCGCTTCGCGCCATGGTGTTCCTTAAAAATAGGCCAGCTCGTCGGACCAGGCGTCCGACGAGTAGATCGAGGGTGTGGGCTGTTCGTTGGCTGCGGCACGCGAGACCGCCATCCACGTCGCGACAGCGCCGTCGATCCGATCGGTGCTCTTGCCTTTGTGCATGGTGCGATTGCCGGCGCTGTCGGTGTGGATCGCGACGTTCTGGAAATTCCAGCGCAATACGGGGTGCCCGCCGTGCTGGAACTTCTCGGCGACGATCGCACGCTCAAGAGTGTTCAGAGCCGGCGATTGCGTTACCCAGCCCTGCCGCATAGTGGCGACGGGGAAGCCATCCTCGGCGAGTGGTGCCATGACGGGTTGAGCGTAAGCCGGATCGAAGTTGACCTCGCGCACGTCGTAGAGGTCGGCAAGCTGGCGAATGTGCCGCTCAACCGCGCGGTAATCGATCACGTTGCCGGGCGTCGCCGTGAGGTGCCCTTCGTCCTTCCAAGCCGGATAGGGCACGCCGTCACGTTCGCCACGGGCGCGCACGTTGTCGCCAGGAATGAAGAAGTGAGGAAGCACGACGAAGCGCTCGTCGTCGTCAGGATGACGGAACGCGGCGACGACGGCGGTTAGATCGGTCGTCGTGCTCATGTCGACGCCAATCCAGCAAGGCTGACCAGCGAGGGCTTCCATGTCGATCGGGTCGGCGCCGCGATCGTAAACGGCCATATCGACGAAGGGATCGGTCGACTTGTCGAGCCAGATATTCAGCTTGAGCTGGCGGAAGGATTCGCGCTCGATCGGCGAGCGCTCGGCGCGCTTGGCGTGCCGGCGCATACCGTCCAGGCTCGGGTAGCCATGGGCCAGGCCCGGATTGACGCGGTGCCATAGAGCTTCGTCCTTCCAATCGTCCTCGGTGTCGGCTTCGAAAAGGATTGGCAGGATCGAGGCGTCTTTCACCTCGCCACGCGCCACCTTGCGGGCGTCCTCGATCACACGCCATGCGGTGCCGTCCTGCCCACGTCCTGCGGTCGTGGCGATGACAAGCAAGCCGTTGTCGGTCTTCTCAAGGCCGGTCGTCAGGGCTTCGAAAAGGTCTTCACCACGCCAGACGTGTAGCTCGTCGGCGAGGACGAAGCCGGGTGTTCGGCCATGCTGTGCCTTGCCATCGCTCGACACGACTTCAAGGAACGATCCGTCGCGATTGAGGACGATCTTCTTAGCCGAATTGTGAGCGTCATAGATCGAGGTTGCCGCCAGAACGCGCTTGTCCTCGCGGATGATGTTCGCTGCCTCGCGGAAGCCGATGCCTGCCTGAGTGCGATCTGACGCGGCAAAGATGGCCTCTCCGCCGGGAACGCGCTCGGGTCCGATCGTATGGAGAAGCGCGAGAGCCGCCGAGAGCGAGGTCTTCCGGTTGCCGCGCGGTAGGAGAAGCACGACCGTCTTGACGATCCGATCGCCGTTCGGGTGGCGCGGACCATAGACGCGCCGGACGATGCGTTCTTGCCAAGGATCGAGTTGGAATGCGCGGCCCGGTGCCTTCGGATGCTTCAGCCGGCGAAGGAACTCGACCGCGCGCTCGCCATAGCCGAACGGGTCGTCGATCGGGCTGTCGTCGTAGATCCATGCGGGATAGGTCGAGCTGGTCATAGATCGAGCGGTGACGGCTCGTCATCGGCCGCCGATCCCTGCATGGCGGTGCGGCTGCGGCTGTAGGGCGTCAGGCCAAGCTCGGCCGCAAACAGGCGCGCGGTCTTCAACGCCGCGTCTTGGGTCGTCACGGCCGGGTGGCGCTTCGGGCCGGACGCTGCGATGTAGGTGGCGCCTTCCTTACGGATCACAGCTTCGGCCTCGCGGACGCGGCCCATGGCTGTTGCGTAGCCCTCCAGGGCGCCGAGATCGGCAATCGTCAGAACGCCGCGCTCGACGAGCACCGGCGCGACGCGGCGCCATTCGGCCTTGGCGTCCTTCGACAACCAGGTCGGCGGGTTCGGCACGGTCGCGATCGGGTGCGAGCCAGCGATAACGCTTTCCGGCTTCCTGCCCTTCATCGGCGAGCCTCGCACCGCAGTTCGAGCCCTTCGCGCCGTCCGATTTCCTTGATCTCGACGAGGTCGAAGGCCTGTCCTTCGAAGATGACGCGGTCGCTTAAGGTCACGTCGGCGCGGTGCCGGATGCGGAAAACGATCGCGGTCTCGGTGCGCTCGCCAGAGGCCGCGAGGAATTCATCGGTCGACATGGTGACGCGCTGCGCCGCGACGGTGACGATCGGCGTCCAGGTGCTCGCCGCCGTGCCGTAACGGTCGACGGTCTCGGTCTCGGTCTCGGTCTCGCGCGAGATTGTGATCTTGCGGTCGAGCTTGCCGGCTTTCATTCGGGCGCCTCGACGAGCGCCGAGAGCGAGATGACGGCGTGCCCATATTCGCCGCCCGGATCGCGCATGGTGCGAACCTGATCGACGGTGAAATCAATCAGGCCGGGATGGGTCGGCGTAGTCGACAAAGCGAGCGCCACGGCTGCGGCGAGGGTCTTCACCGCGACCGTTCCCGCCTCCTTTGTCCAAGCGTGAAGATCAACGAAATAACGAACGTGACGTCGTGAAAAAGTAATGTTTTCGAGCACGGTTTGAGAGGGTCCGAAGATGATGCCGGGGAAGGTGTCAGGGCGAAGATTGCCGTCGCGGATCGAGGCGGGCGCGATCAGGGCGGTAACGGCCGGATCGTTGACCAGGCGGTCGCGAATAGCGGCCTGAAGGTCGAGCGACGGGTCGATCATTTCGCCCATTTCTCTTTGACGGCCTTGCTGATCGCCCGCTTGATCCGGGATTGAATGGACTTCTTCTGAAGCCGGTAGGCCGGATAAAAGAACGGCTTCGCTGCGGCCTCGGCGGTGCCGTGCTCGACATGGACGGCGTAGAACGCCACGTTGTCGCCGGCGAGGATGCGGCGCTGTAGATCATGCTCGCCGGCTTCCTTTCTGATCGAGTCCTTCAGGTCGCCGGACTGTTCGGGTGCCAGGTGCTGCGCCGCGGCGACGAGCTGATCGGCGCTCTTATCCAGCGCCGGGGCCACGGCCTCGCGGATGGCGCGCGGGATCGCGTCGAACTTCCAATTGAGCTTGGCGAGCTGATTGGACGAACGGACCACGTCAGAAGCTCCATTCCCGGTGCGCATTCAGCGGCGTGAATAGTTCCGCCGGTGGCGTCTCGCTGCGGGTGTCGTAGCAGAATGCGGCGACGCGCATGACGGCGCCGTTGATGATCGCGTCGTCCTCGGCGAGTGTGGCGAAGGTGTCGCGGCCGATCCATGCGGCTGCCAGTTCCGTTGCCTCGCCGATGAGGTTCGTCAACAGCGTGTCGTCGCTCGTATCGTCAGGATCGAGCCGGAGGTGCGATTTCAAGTCGGACAGGGTGATGGTGGTCATTGCTGATAGCACTTTCCTACAATGAGATGTCCGGTATTTGCTGTTTCAGCTCTGATGACCGGCTTAAGTTTTAGTGACATGAACGTCGATGTTAGAGCATTGAAATAGAACTCTTCGGTATCAGATACGCATTTCAAGTTGAGGTATTGCTGTGATATTTCTTCACAATCATTGATTTTTCTGTCGCCTATAGAAATGCTGTATTTCTTCGCGTTCTCATCGTAGATTACGGCGTTGCTCGATCCGACAGTAGGAACTATTGAAGTATTCCAGCGAAAATTGCTGAATTCGACAATGGTAGCTTTCTCAGCTTCGCATAGTGCGATCAGATTGCTAG
>NZ_JAKQZG010000013.1 GCF_024359545.1 Jiella marina | reverse complement strand
CCTGTTCCCGATGTCCGGTGACCCGCCAGCGCCGCGCGAGAACGGCGTTGACGGGTGTTCGTGATCGTTCCCGATATGGAGCGCCGCCGGATTGGGCTCGGGCACGACACCGAGAAGCCAATCCAATGCGGAACGCTTTCATCCTCGGTGCGGCCTCTTTTCACCCCTGTGCCGCAATGAGCGCATTCGCGCGGGCTGGGGCATGTTTCGATTTCCAGATTTTTGCGAAAGGCCGGTTCGTTGGCTGCTTGTGGGTGGCGTCGGCAGCAGCTTTTTGCTCGAGTCAGCTTGAGCGCCGCTTCGGCATCTCTCAGCTAGCCAACAGGCGCTCAACTTTTTGCCGCTGGACCTCTGGCGACTCGTGGATGTCCAATGTGCCGTAAAAGCTTCCGTCGCGATCAAATAGGTAGACCCCGGCGGAATGATCGACCGTGTATTCGCCGTTCTCCAGCGGAACGAGTGCGCGGTAGGCCTTGAAAGCCGAGAATGCCTCGTCAACTTCTGCCTCTGTGCCGGTCAGACCAACAATCTGCGGATCAAACGACTTTAGGTATTCGTTGAGCCGCTCCGGCGTATCCCGCTCCGGATCGCCGCTGATCAAGAGTACCTGAAGATCGTCGCCTTGGGGACCAAGATCGTCCAGCAGCACCGAGAGTTCACCAAGGGTCGTCGGACAGATATCCGGACAATTCGTGAAGCCGAAGAACAGCGCTACCGGCTCACCCCGAAAGTCACGCCATTCACGGCGTCGCCCTTCGTGGTCGACAAGAGAAAACTCGCCGCCAATGTTGGCGATACCGGATGACGCTTCTCCGGGGAGGGGAGCCTGACCCGAAGCGCGCATGATGGTGACGCCAGCAGTCGCGCCCACGAACAGGCACAGGACGACGACGGCGCCCCACAACGTTCTGCGAAGGGTTTTCGGGCTCACTGTCGTTTCTCCAGATGGCTATCTGACGCTTCCGCAGGGCGTCCGCCGAAGCCTTCGACTGTGAACTCGACCGGCACGGAACCCGCCTTCTCGAACACGAGAGTTCCTGCGAAGGGCTCGGCTTCCAGAATCGGCTTCTTCATGCCCGTCAACATCACGTGGGTGGCGCCTGGCTTTAGTGAGATGGTTTCGCCCGGAGCGATTGGGAGCCCACCCTCGAGCGGGCGCATCCGTGCGACTCCGTCGACAATTTTGGAGGTGTGCAACCTGAATCCTGCCGAGACGTCCGCGGAACCGCCAATCAGCCGATCCGGCTCGCTGCCGTTGTTCGTGACTGTCAGATATCCCACGCCGGTCTTGGCTGTTGCAGGCGTTGCGCGCGACCAGGGATGACCGATGACCAGGTCCCCGGCCGTTACTTCGTGCGCGGCCGCAGCTCCGGTCAGGGTGAGGACGAGGACGATCGATGTCGGAAACCTCATTGTACTGGAACATCCTTGGACTGCGGGTAGGTGTCGTAGACGGTTGCAGATCCGTCAGTCTGCACGAGAAGTACGTCGTACGGTTCGCCGCTTTCGCCCATGCCGGGAGACCCCACCGGCATTCCGGGCACGGCGAGGCCGATCGCATCCGGTCGCTCTTTAAGGAGGCGCGCCACAGAGGCGGCCGGAACATGCCCCTCGATGACATATCCTTCGACAAAACCGGTGTGGCAGGAAGTCTGATCCTGCTTCAGTCCGGCCTTCATTTTTCGAGCATACAGATCAGCCATCGCGAGGTTGTCGTTCGTCACTTCGAACCCGGCGCCCTCCATGTGTTTAATCCAGCCGATGCAGCAGCCGCAGCCAGATGTGGAAAAGACCTCCACCGATTCGCCTGTCGCCGATGCGACGGACGACATCATGAGTAAGCCTGCCGCAGCCGTCGCGAGCGTGTTCCCAAAACTACGCATCTTGCTCTCCTTGATTTGACACGGATTAGAACCATCGTCGCACCCGGGACCGGTAAGCGACGTATTGGTCTGTGAAGGCACTTTCGAGGAACCGCTCCTCATCCCGGACCTGAATCTCGCAGGCCAGCCAGAAGGCGGTGGCGCAAACGATCATCGCGATCGACGGAACCGCCAGTGCCAGGCCTAGGGCCATTGCGAGCATGCCGAGGAACACCGGGTTGCGTGAGACCCCAAATGAACCCTGCGTGACCAGTGCGTCCGGCGCGGCGGAGGGAACTCCCACACGCCAACGTCTTCCCATGCTGGACTGTGCAAAAACCGTCAGGAACTGGCCTGCCAGCGCCAACGCCAATCCGACTGCGTGCAGCCATTCGAGCTTGCCGACCGGACGCAGGATCGGCCACCTTATCTCTGCGGCGTATCCGATCAGCGCGCCAAGGGCGCCGATGACACTCAGGCGGAACAATCCCTGTGCGACCTGCTGGCGTGAGTTTCCGGCGAAGCCGTAAGCCTTGCCGTCGATCATGGACGACGTTCGGCTGGTTGCAATCATCAGCCAGAAGCAGGTTGTCAGGAGAACGATGAGAGGCCCGAGGCGGAGGACTTGCTCGGTCACGTTGATCATTGCGGCCTCCAGCCGAGCAGTCGCATGGCGTTGGCTGTCACCAGTACCGTTGCTCCTGTATCTGCCAGGATAGCTGGCCAGAGGCCCGTCACGCCGAGTAAAGTCGTCACCAGGAACACCGCCTTGAGGCCAAGCGCGATCGCGATGTTCTGATGAATGTTGCGCATTGCGGATCGCGACAAGGCAATCATGTCCGGAATGTCCTGAACCCGGCCATGCAGGACCGCGGCGTCCGCTGTTTCCAGAGCCACGTCGGTCCCTCCACCCATGGCGATGCCTATGTCTGCGGCAGCCAGGGCGGGGGCATCGTTGATGCCGTCGCCGACCTTGGCAACGAAATGGCCCTCCGCCTGGAGGTCTCGCACCGCCTGCTGCTTGTCCTGCGGCAGCAATTCCGACCGCGCCCGGATCCCCAGGCTCTTCGCTACGGCGTCTCCTGTCCGTCGGTTGTCGCCCGTCAGCATCATGATCAGGACGCCTCGACCGCGCAGGGCCCTGAGCCCCGATGCGGCATCGGGGCGGGGCTCGTCCCGCATGGCGATCAGACCTGCAACCGTGTTACCGGCCAGAAGGACGGAGACGGTCTTGCCCGCGTCGTTGAGAACGGTGATCTTGGTGCTAACGTTCTCGCAGATCTGCGTGCGCCGACCTGCAGCCAGGGGAGAGCCGAGGAATACCCGTTCGCCGCCGACGCTGCCGGCGATCCCTTCGCCCGGAATGGCTTCGGCGTCGAACGCCGGCGGGAGCGGCGCCTTCCTGGCCTTTGCCTCCTGCAGAATTGCCATAGCCAGCGGGTGGCTTGATCCCTGTTCCAGCGACGCGGCCAAGGAAAGTATGTCCCGCTCCGCTCGGCCGATCGCGATCACGTCGGTGACCTCGGGCTTTCCCATCGTGATTGTCCCGGTCTTGTCGAGCGCGACAGCGGTCACTCTGCCGAGGTTCTCCAGTACCGCACCGCCCTTCATGAGGAGACCTCGGCGGGCACCGGCGGACATTCCGGCAGCGATGGCCGCAGGGGTCGAGATGACGAGCGCGCAGGGGCAGCCGATCAAGAGGATGGCCAGACCCTTGTAGATCCAGTCGTTCCAAGGCTCGGCGAAAAGGAGCGGAGGCAGGATCGCCGTCAGCGCCGCGAATACCAGGACGCCAGGGGTGTAGTAACGGGAGAACCGGTCGATGAACCTCTCGGTTGGGGCCTTTGCCTCCTGGGCCTCCTCCACCAGCCGCACCACACGCGCGATGGTATTGTCGGAAGCGGCGGCAGTGACCTTGATCCGCAGCACACCGCTTGCATTGATCGTGCCCGCGAACACCGTGTCGCCGACGCTCTTGCGCTTTGGTACGCTCTCTCCTGTCACGGGCGCTTCGTCGACCTCGCCGGCTCCCTCGGCGATGACGCCGTCCGCCGCAACGCGATCGCCGGGGCGCACCAGAATTATGGAGCCGACGGCCAGTCCGTCGGCGGCTACCGCGACCGTCTCGCCGTCCCGCACCAGAAGCGCCGTCTTCGGCACGAGGTCCGTCAGGCCCTGAATATTCTTCCGTGCCCGACCGGCGGCCACGCCCTCCAGCATCTCGCCGATCAGAAACAGGAGGACCACGGCCGCTGCTTCTTCCGTCGCGCCGATGATCACCGCGCCGACGGCGGCAATCGTCATCAGCATCTCGATGGAAAACGGCGAGCCGTAGCGAGCTGCTGCGGCGGCGCGCCTTGCGATCGGAACGAGGCCAACGGCGAGTGCTAGCAGGAAGGCCCAGCTCTCAAACGCTGGAAAAGCCACGCCCGCCAGATAGGCAATTGCCAATGCGAGGCCGCACGTCAGCGTCAGAACCGCCTTGGGCGTTCTCCACCACGCTTCATCGCCAGCATGCTCGTGGGCATGCGAATGATGGTTCGGATTCTCGCCATCAGTGGGAGCCGCCGCATTGCCGGTTCCTCGGACGCCGCGGCTAACTTCTCCGATTCCGTAACCGAGGTTCTTTACCTGGCGGATGATTGCTGCCGGAGTGAGCGCCTTCTCGTGTGCCACCGTCATCGTGCCGGCCGCGACCGACACGGCTACGTCTCCGACGCCTTCCAGACGTCGCACAGCCTTGTCGATCTTCGACGCGCACGAGGCACAATCCATGCCGCTGACGCGGTAGCGTGTCTGCTGGAGTTCTGCCGCCATCGGTGGGTCCCATCTTCTGCCACCGGATGGCTACAACCTCCAGCGGCTAGAGGAGCAAGCCCCTGATCGTAGAAATGTTTCACAAGATATCAGCCGACCATCCCGGTGTGCATCAAAGGCGCCTTGAATGACAGGATGAGGCCCCCGCTTTGGCCCGCCGAACCCTTCCGATTCTGTCGCCCGGAGCTAGGTTCATTCAAGCCTTCGGATCGTTGAGCGCAGGGCAGGAAAGCCTGATGAGAGCAACAGAAGTTCATTATCTGCCATCGCACCATCGCCAACACGACAGCTCAGGGGACGCGGCATGAGTAGTTTCTGGCAGGTCTTCTTCCTGTCTCTCCTGCCGGGAGCGGGAAATTTCGCCGGGGCGCTCGTGGCAGAGTTCTGGAAGCCGTCTTCCCGACTACTGAACTGGGCGCTGCATGCCGCTTCCGGAATCGTCATCGCGATCGTCGCGGTCGAACTAATCCCCGAGGCCGTAGACGTTCTGGCCGGCTGGTGGCTCGCGGCAGCCTTCGCGGCGGGCGGCGTCTCCTATGTCATGATCGAGGCCCTCGTGGAGGGACTTCAGAAGGATGGCAGCCGCGGGAACCGAACGGGGATGTGGATGATCTACGTCGCCGTCGCGGTGGATCTCACCAGCGACGGCATGATGCTCGGAACGGGCTCGGCCGTATCCAGCAACCTTGCGATGGTTCTGGCGTTCGGCCAGGTATTGGCCGATGTCCCGGAAGGCTACGCCGCGATGGCCAACTTCCGGGACAAGGGGGTGCCCCGACGGCGTCGGCTGCTTCTTTCGGCGTCGTTCATCCTGTTTTGTGTCGGGTCCGCCCTCGTCGCATTCTTCATACTGCGAGGTGCGGGAGAGAGCGTGAAGATGGCAGCCCTTGTCTTCGTTGCCGGCTTGCTGACCGTGGCAGCCGTCGAGGATATGCTGGAAGAGGCGCACGAGGCGCGCGAGGACGACCGGGGATCCGTGCTTGCTTTCGTGGGGGGCTTCACCCTTTTCACGCTTGTGTCAGCCGGGTTGGAAACCGTGACGGGTGGCGAAGCCCGCGCAAGCGAACCTATCGACGCTCGTATTTTCGCAGGACAGCAAACCCAAACGATGCCTGATGCGGCGGCCTTTGCCGAAGGCTATCAAAATAGCCTCTTGTCGCTCTTGACCTTCCAGTGAGGGGAAGCCCCATCTGTTCACTGCGATGGTAATGGACCATCGTGACGCTAGCCGTGGGATGTCCAGGAGATCAGATGGTCTGCTCGCCATGATCCGGTCTGGCTTCAGGACAGATCGCCCATGTGCCGCGCTGGCAATTGGACAGAACGAGGAATAGCCTACGCTCATGCAGTTCATCGCCCGCCTGATATTTGTCGCACTCCTCGCCGCATTCGCGGCGAGTTCGGTTGCGCATGCGGCTGGCTCGGCAAAGATGGCCGCCGACATGGTGGCCATCGACGTCGCATCCATGGACATGGCGGACTGCGAGGCCTGTGATGGTCCCGAAGTTGGCGGTATGGGCCTCGCCTGCGATTTCCTTTGCGGCTCAGGCAGTCTTGCGGCCGTCCTCGGACCGCACGGCGATCGGTTCGTTCAGCCGACGGGCGGTCTATTGGACCCGGCGGTAACTGACGACCATTGTGGCCTGACGTGCCCTCCGACAGAGCAGCCCCCTCGAACTCTCATCTGATCTGACGCCCGGCGCTATCGCGTCGGGGCGTCTTTCCGTGACTATCGGTGCGTTGGCGCCGAAGCACGGTGGTGACCGATGCCGGATTATTTCCGGCTTTTCGGCAGACGACCAATCGATCAGTGACAGTTGAACAATGGCTCGAAATCCCGACCCGGCGCCTTCGGGCGCCACCATGTCCGCCTCCGGGAGCCCGCAGGGCTTCCTCCATCAGACCCGACGCGGATTTCTGTCTGCTTCCTTGACCGCAGTCGGACTTCTGGCGCTTCCGGTCGCGTTACGCCCGGCCATGTCGGCATCGTTCCCGGCCGTGGTTCTCGCATTCGACGGGAAGGCGCTGCTCGTCGCAGGAGCAACGCTCAGTCGCAGCGACGACGGGGGACGCACGCGAAGCACCTTGTCCGGGCCCGATGGCATCCTTGCGCTGGCAACGCATCCCGAACGGCCAGGCCGCATCGTCGCCGGGCTCGCTTCCGGCCGGGTTGCCATCTCGCAGGATGGAGGACGCACATGGAAAGATCGTGCTGTCGGAAACGGCGAAGGGGCCGTCGACACGGTCATCATGGCGGCTGGCCAGCCCGACATGATGTACGCCGCGATCCGCAGTGACGGCCTCTGGAAAAGCGAGGATGCCGGCAGGAACTGGAGCCTCGCGATGGACCGTCCGTGGCTCGATGATGCGGAGCGTGATCTTCGCTCGCTTGCCTCGGTCGATCTCGCGACCGGCATGGGCGGGATCTGGATCTACGCGGGCACCGACACCGGGATCACGCGCGTGCCGGATTGCTTCTGCCGTTGGCAGGACGTTCAGCCCGGCAACGCGATGGACGCTCTGGTAGCCGGCGATGCACCGCCTCCCGAAGCGCCGCTGCCGTCGGGCGAGCCGGTCCGTGCGCTGGTCAGCGTACATACCGCCCCGGAGACCCTCTACGCCGCGCTGCCGTCGGGTGTCTGGAATTCAAAGGACGCCGGCGTCGTCTGGTCCCGTTTGACGTCGGGTGACGCCTCCGCCGTGGCGGTGAACCCGATCGATCCTGAACACATCGTCGCCGCTCTGGATGGCGGCCTGAAACAGAGCCGCGACCGCGGCATCACCTGGTCCGCGCTTGCGGCATCCTGAAGGATTTTATCATGAAGAAAGCTTTTGCCATCACCTCGATTGCGGCCCTCGCGGTCGCTGGAGGTATTGCCTTCGGCACCTTGTCCTCGGCGCAGGATGCAAGCCGGGCGACCACCGCTGATGCCGCCCCCACGGAACAGACCATGCCGTCCAGGCAGGTCACGATCTGGCGGGACCCCAACTGCGGGTGCTGCGACACCTACGCCGAGTACCTCGAAAGCAAGGGCTATCATGTCACCCGCGTCGACGATCCGGGTTTCGATCGGCGCTCGGTCGAGGTCGGCGTGCCGCAGGACGGGATCGGCTGCCATCTCGCCGAGATCGACGGCTACTACGTCAGCGGCCTCGTGCCGGCGGAGATCATCGAGCGCCTGGTGACGGAGCGTCCGAAGATCGCCGGTATCACGCTCCCTGGCATGCCGGGCAATGCCCCCGGAATGGCACCGGAGAAGACCGGCACGTTGAAGACGTATGCCTTCGGCGAGGGCGGAATCTCCGTCTACTCCGATGAGTGAGTGCATGGGCGGAATGATGGGCGGGCCGATGATGGGCCTGATGATGGCCGGCGGCGGGCTTGTGCTCTTGCTCGTCGTGTCGGTTCTGGTCCTTGGCGTCGTGGCGCTGGCGAAATACGTCCGGGGGCAGAAATGAAGACAATGGCAGTCGTCCTCGCCACCGGTGCTGCGGCGACGGCTTTCGTGGTCGCCGCCGTGCTGGCGGAGCAGCGCGGCGGCGAGGCGGCTGCGCAGGACGTCACCTTCCTGGGCGAGCCGGTCACGGCGGAGGAGATCGCTCTTGGGCAGGACCTTTACGCCGCGAACTGCGCGTCTTGCCATGGCGACAATCTGGAGGGTCAAACCGACTGGATGCGGCGGCTCGATAACGGCCGAATGCCGGCGCCGCCGCATGACGAGACCGGGCACACCTGGCACCACGCGGATCGGCAGCTCTTCATCATTACAAGGCTGGGCGTTGGTGGGGTCGTGCCGGGCTACGACAGCGACATGCCCGCCTTCAAAGACGTGCTGACGGACGAACAGATCCGGACAGTGCTCGCCTTCATCAAGAGCACTTGGCCGGAGCGGCAGCGCACGTTTCAGGCCGACGTCACAGCGAACGACGAGGGTGACTCGTGAACACGGCTGTCGCTCGAGATCCTTGGCAGCGGGACAGCGCGGAGGGCATCGCGCTGTTCGGAAACATCATCGCAAACGGAAGGAACTGAACTTGACCGACACATCTCATCCGGCCCCGAGGCCGCGCTCCGCTGGGTTTCGCATGCCGCTGGGCCGCAGGGGGCTGGTGATCGCCACGATGGCGATCACCAGCGCGGGGATGGCGTTGAACTGGGGCTGGCTCACGGCGATCGGGGCCGCACCGTTGATCCTGGCGCTCGCCCCCTGCGCTGTGATGTGCGCCACCGGATACTGCGTCATGTGCAAGAGCAAAAGCTGTGACGCAGACAGGAGCCCGACCGACGTGCCGGGTACGACCAGGGACTGAAACCAAACCCAACTGAGGTAACGACCATGAAAACGAACACCAGACTTGGCCTTGCGATCGCGTTCGCGGCCATCATTGCCGCACCCGTGACCTTCGCGCAGGAGGATGCCGCGCCTGAGAAGATGATGCAGGGCGACACCATGAAGGGCAGTGACATGCAGGGCGGCGACATGTCCGGCATGCAAGGCATGATGGGCGGTGAGGAGTCCGGCATGCAGGGCATGCAAGGCATGCAAGGCATGATGCAGATGATGCAGCAGATGCGCCCGATGATGGAGGCCTGCACCGAGATGATGCAGGCAATGGCCGCCCAGCCTCACCACGCCGTCCCGAAAAACGACG
Source organism: Jiella marina (assembly GCF_024359545.1). Lineage (GTDB taxonomy): Bacteria > Pseudomonadota > Alphaproteobacteria > Rhizobiales > Rhizobiaceae > Jiella. The sequence continues at coordinate 158,566 of NZ_JAKQZG010000013.1, read as the reverse complement.
GCTAATAGTCGCGCAGGCCCGCACCGACATTCGGGCCTGCGTCTCCCCGCTGAAAGAGACCCGATGAAATCAGCCTACCTCTCCCTGCCTCGCCTACGACTGCGGGCGCTGACGGATATCGGCGCGCTCGGTATTGGCGCTGCGCTTCCCAGGCGAGGGTGCGCAGCGCGGACTATCAGTCAGGCCCGTCACCGACGAGACGGCGCAACCGGGCCAAACCGCCCACGTCAAAGCTCGGGAGTTCTCGGTATCACGCCTGATCCCGGATCAGTTGACGAACCAACCAGTCGGAGCGAGAGAACACGGTCTCTCGCAGGCGCGTCGCGGCGCTCACCGGGAAGGTCACAGCCGGTGGCAGTCCGCCGACGGCTTGGAGGGCGGATAGCGGAACGTATCGTTCTCATCCTGGCGTTGATGCTCGCGCCCATTGGAAGCGCTTCCGCGCATAGTTCCGACGCCCCGATCGACGAACTCATGGCCGAGCGGGAGCCCGCCTTCGAGCATTCCGATGGACGCCTTGCGCCACCGCTGAATGGGACCGCTGCCGACGGATCGACGGTGCGTCTGGACGGGCTTCAGGACAAGATACTCGTGGTCAGCTTCGCACCCGCGGTCTGCGGTTCGCCTTGCATTGCGCAGCAGGCGCTTTTGCGCGCGGTGCAAGAGGGGGTGAACATCACGTCGATGCGCGATCGGGTCACCTTCCTCACGGTGGGTGTCGCCTCTGTCGCAGACTTGGACAGATCGAACTGGCTGCCCGTCACGGTGGGTGATGGCGCCGCCAAGGCGGCGGCGTCCTTCGCAGCCCTGTCCGCGCGTACGACCTACGCGCCAATGATCCATGTCATCGACCGCGGTGGACGCCATGCCGCCATCTTCCACGGCGCGGAATTCGCCCGCACGAACCTGATTGTCTACATCAACGCATTGACGAACACGCCACCGCCGGAGAGCGGCTGGCTCGACAGCATCCTTCGAGCGTTTCAATGATCGCGGCGCCGATGTCACATGTTGCGGAGCGGCGAAACTGGCTGGTCGCGCTGCGCCGTTATCTCGTATTCGCGGCCCTTGCGAACCTTTTGTGGGAGTTCTCCCACCTACCTTCTCTCCGCTCGTTCCCGCGTCCGAGGCGTTCATGAAGGAGGCGGCGTCCGGCAGGACTCCGGTCTGTGCTTCTCGAGAACCCACCGTCGACCGAGGTTGTTGTCGACCTCGGCCGCATGATGACCGTGGGCCGTGGTCTGGAGCTGGACGCGGCAGGAAGGTTTCCGGACTGACGAGGGGCGGGCCGGGTTCGGAAGCGCGCTTGAGCGCAAGCACGGGCGCTTCGTCTACCCGGACGCCTTCGTACGCGCACTATCCAGGTGGCGCAGCCGCATCGTTTCGAAGCACGAGAAGGATTCGGAACTCGGCCGCATCTATCGATCAATCCGGATGCTCCGCGTCACGGCGTACCCGCATTGGGAGGCGGGGGCTGTTGAAGTCCTGCTGTTCGCGGTCCTCGAGGACGGCGAACTTCCCGCCACAGAAAAGGAGTTGGCTGCGGAGCTGAATGCCCAGCTCGACCCCGTCGCCCTTCCGGAGGGGTACTCCTGGGTCGAGGGACGTCTTAAGGATCGGCACCCTCGACCAACTCACGGCGCGCGACCTGCACGAGAGCCAGGTCTTGGACCTGAATTTCCTCAGCGGGATCTGAAACATCGTTCCTGAGCGGCCGAGGGAGTTCGTCGGCACTCCGAAGGCGCCTCGTGGACTGCTTCGCCTTCGCTTAGTGACCTCTGACCCGTGCCGAGTCAACCTTTCGCGCACTCCTTTCGGATCGAGTCAGGTTCCGCGCCGACAGAGTCAAAGACCTAGTCGCAGTGGCGCACCTTAAATCAATATAAACAGAGACTTAGTCGATTCACTGAGTCATTTATCCGGGTGCGGCTACAGGAGAGGAGACGGCGCAGAGCGGGAGGACGATTGAGAAGCTGTCTTCTTCCGAGCCGTAAGCAGTATGCTTCCGAGCCGCCAAGGCTGCGGATTCATTTCAGTGACCGAAGCCCGTCCGACAAATTCCCCGGTGCGCAGTTCCGATTCTGACCCGTCGAAAACCGAGCCTCCGTGCGCACACTGCCTCGTGGATCTGACACCAACCATCATGGAATCGCGCTGTGGAGCCACGACTGGAGGTGGGATTATTCGCCAGAGCCGGGTTGAGGTGTCCGTTTACATCTGCCTCCCAACGCTGTCCGGCGCTCGTCAGAAATCACTTTTGCTGGGCCGAGTTTTCGGCAAGGAGAAGCAGACTCTGGAACTCGGTGCGGCCGGTCTCAATCATCCTCTTGCCGGCTAGGACGGGCGTCGTGGCCATACAGATCTGCGCTGCAATGCGACTGGTCCTCTCGCTCGAACTCGAGCGTTGAATGGGTGATGCCGAACTCGCTTTCGAGCATCCGCTTGATGGCTTGCTTGATGTCTTCGAGGCGATCCCAGGCTTTCTTCTCTATCACCACATGGGTGTCGAGAGCGGCAACATGCTCCTCCATCTGCCAAAAATGGGCATGATGGATGTCCGCGACACCGTCGACTCCGCGTAACGCATCGACAACGGAGTCGTTGTCGATGTCCGGCGGGCTGCCCAGCATCAGGGTCCGGATCGGGCCTCCAATCTCGGTGAAAGCGAGATAGAGGATGTAGAGCGCGATGCCGATCGTGATGGCCGGATCAACCCAGCGCATGTCGTAGAGAATGATGAGCGTACCGCCGATGATGACGGCAAGCGATGCCAGTGCGTCCGAGAGATTATGGAGGAAGAGCGCGCGGATATTCACGCTGCCTTTCTGCATGGAGTACGTGAGCAAAGCCGTTAACGTGTCGACCACAAGTGCCACGCCGCCCAGGATGACCACCGTCCAGCCCGCGACCTCGGGGGGATCGATCATCCGCATGCCGCCCTCGTAGATCAGGTAGAAGCCGACGAGGATCAGCGTGGTGTAGTTGATAAGCGCCGCAACGATTTCGATCCGGCCATAGCCGAAGGTCATACGTGCATCCGCCGGCCTCCGTGCGATCTTGCGTGCGGCAAAAGCAATTGCCAGCGACGCCATGTCGGAGAAATTGTGCAGTGCGTCGGCGACCAGCGCGAGGCTGCCGGACAGGATGCCTCCAAAAATCTGGGCGACTGTCAGTAAAGCGTTGGCCCAGATTGCAATCGAGACCCGGCGGTCGCCGGAATCCGGGTCGATATGCGCATGTCCATGATCGTGCGGCATCGGATGTTCCCTTTGGCCCATAGTGCTGAAGAATCGACGCCCATAACGGTCCGCGGACGCAGTCCAAGGATTTGCGGCCTATCACCCGTGTGCCATAGGTGCATTGGCGCATCGTGCGGATGGAGCGGTGCACCAACATCAGCCGAAGAATCGGTCGACGAGACGTGTAATCGCTCCAGCAACTGTAGCTTCAAGAGGAAAGATTCAGGCGCCACGCGGGGCGGCGAGTATGATCGCTGCGCCGAGTAGGCAGACTGTGGTACCGAGCACATCCCATCTGTCGGGGCGATGTGCTTCGGCGAGCCACATCCAGAGGACCGAGGCCGCGATATAGACCCCGCCATAGGCGGCGAAGGCTCGTCCCGCTGCGATGGTATCGACCTGTGCGAGAAGCCAGCCGAACGCCACAAGAGCGACCACACCCGGCGCGAGCCAAAGGGCAGATGCATCAAGGCGCCACCATGCCCAGATGGCAAAGCAGCCGGCGATCTCGGCCAGCGCGGCAAGCGGATAGACGAGTGCCGCGGGCATTCTAGGCGCCGATCTCGTTGTGGTCGGTCAGGCATTCAGAATGGTCGCGCAGTACCTCCAGCACGCGGCAATCGGCTGTTCGGCCACCGCTACATTCATGCACCATGCGTTCGAGTTCCGTACGCAAGGCTTCCAGCCGCGCGAGACGCTGCTCCACCTGCTTCAACTGCCGTCTCGCAATGGAGTCGGCTTCCTGGCACGGCTTATCTGGCTGATCGCTCAGATTCAGGAGTTCGCGGATCGCTTCCAGTCTGAAGCCGAGCTGTCGAGCATGACGGATGAAGGACAACCGGTCGAGTTCGGCGTCGCCGTAGCGCCGCTGTCCGCCCTCGGTTCGGCCCGGTTCGGGCATCAGCCCGATCTGCTCGTAGTAGCGGATCGTTTGCACCTTCGACCCAGTCTTCCTGGCAAGAGCGCCAATAGTCAGCATCCGCGTCTCCGCAATGTTCCAGTCTTGGTAGATACTGCTGCGCGGATCGGCAAGGGGAGCTCCCGAGTCACAGGCACGTGAAACCATCGTGGGTCTCAGGAAAGCAGCTTGAACCTCCAGTAGCTTGAGGATGTAGGAACGCAATGAACCGAGAATCGCGGTCAGGCCGATTGTATTGAAACTGACACCCTTCCGGAAATCGTGTGCGGGCGTCTCGGAGCACGCGTTCTTCATGCTGCTGGCCCGGACGGGAATTCCCGCTGGGGAGGCGCTCGCTGAGTTGAGAGGGTACATAGACGCATGACAACGAGAGTGACTGGCGAAGCAGCGTTGACTGCCGCATGGGTTGTAACGGTTGTGGCGTCGCTCTCGGTGCTGTTCATCGGCGAGGTGCTGGGCCGGATGCCCTGCCTGCTGTGCTGGTATCAGCGTGCCTTTATGTTTCCGCTACCAATCGTCCTAGGCCTTGGCCTCTGGTGGCAGGATGCCCGCGTCGGGCGCTACGGTGTAGCGCTCAGCCTCGGGGGGGGATGGTCGCGCTTTGGCATATCGGCCTCTACGCGGGCATCATCCCGGAGCCCGTCCAGCCATGCACCGCGACGGGACCTTCCTGCACCGACGACAACCAGGCAATCCTTGGCGTCCCCATCCCGCTTCTGTCGCTTCTGGCCTTCATTCTCACGGCGAGCTTATCGATTCTCTCTTTGAAGGAACCGCGTTCATGACCCGCCGACCATTGATTCTGTCCATTCTTGTCGTGGGCCTTGCGGTCTTCGCTGCGGCCTCGTGGTTCGCTACGCGCCCCGCGGCCATCACCGCCACTGCCACGGGGACCCTCCCGCCTGAGCAGGCTGAGGCATTGTTGCGACCGTATTCGCCGATCCTTGGACCGGAGCAAGCACCGGTCACTATTGTCGAGTTCTTTGATCCCGCCTGCGAGGCTTGCCGCGCCTTCTACCCGACTGTGAAGCAGATTATAGCCGAGCATGGCGCGGCGGTGCGCGTGGTCCTACGCTACACACCGTTCCATGGCGAGGGGTCCGAAGAAGCCATCCGCGTCCTTGAGGCGGCGAGGATGCAGGGCGTCTTCGAACCGGTGCTTCAAGCCATCATGCGCGAGCAGCCGCAATGGGCCTCGCATGGAGCTCCTGAGCCAGGGCTGGTCCTGCAGATCGCTGCAAGTGCGGGACTCGATGCCGATGCCGCTCGAACACAAATGCAGGCGCCTCAGACAACGGCAATCCTGAACCAGGATCGCGCCGATGTGGAAACCATGGGTGTAAGCCAGACTCCGACATTCTTCGTAAATGGGAGGCCGCTCGCGCCGTTCGGAAAAGCGGAACTGAGGACGAGAGTGGCCGAAGAGGTAGCCGCAAGTGGCTCGTGACTGAATTTTCCCCGATAGCTCTCGGATTTTTGGGCAGCCTTGCTGCCGGATCCCTGACCGCCTTCGGTGCCGTTCCGGTGCTCTTTGGACGACTTCCTTCGCAAGGAACGCGAGATCTCTCGCTCGGGTTCGCGGCGGGGGTGATGCTGGCCGCCTCGTTCTTCTCGCTGATCATTCCTGCGCTCGACGCTGCTGAGTTGCAATTCGACAACGAGGCGGCACCGGCTGCTATCGTCTGCCTGGCAATCCTGCTCGGCATGGGCGCCGTTGCACTGATGAATGAGAAGCTGCCGCATGAGCACTTTAGCGTGGGGCGCGAAGGGCCCGAGGCCGCCTCGCTCAGGCGCGTCTGGCTCTTCATCATCGCGATCACAATCCACAATTTCCCGGAGGGTCTTGCTGTCGGCGTTGGCTTCGGATCAGGCGGGCTGAAGGACGGATTGCCTTTGGCCATCGGGATCGGGTTGCAAAACGCCCCCGAGGGTCTTGCTGTGGCCGTGTCGCTTCTGGGGGAGGGGTATTCAAAGCGTCGTGCTTGGGGCATCGCCGCACTGACTGGGCTGGTGGAACCGATCGGCGGTCTGCTCGGCGCGGGTATCATTACGTTTTCGCAGCCGCTTCTGCCTTGGGGGTTAGCCTTCGCCGCGGGCGCGATGCTCTATGTGATCAGTCACGAGATCATACCTGAGACGCACCGTAGGGGGCATCAGGACAAGGCAACTCTGGGCCTGTCCATCGGTTTCGTCCTCATGCTGTTTCTGGATGTCTGGCTTGGTTAGACATCCTCTCATAACAGCAATTCATTGTGAAATACCGAAAATTCGGCGAGCTATATGTGATTGGTATCGTATATCTATGTAAATCGTGCAGAATCTGGTTAATATTATTATTTGATTATATGAAAGGAATGTAAATTGTTGAGGATTGGAACTCTTGGGGTTATGGCGATAGCTGTAGTATATGCCATGATCGCGTTTTTTGGAGCAATGGGTCTGGGTTACTTGGCTCTAATGATCGCTGGAATGTCAATTTCCATAGGAGACGGGTATTTAAATTTTGTTTACGCAATATTGTTTATGGGTTCGGCAGTAATCGCGATAATCGCCGGAAAAGGCTACCTCGATTCAAGAGATCGTAACGAATGAGTCTAATAATTTCTGCGGAGTTCGAGTAATAATTCCCGAATTTTCTTAGGATGTCTATTCGTCCACTGGCGGTCAGAAGATTGAGTTTGGCCACAATGCGAGAAAATATCAGTAAGCAGTAATCAGCGATCTGCTGACGAGCAGGATCGTGTCCGCCGCGAGGAGGGGAAGGCTGTCGAGTTGACCCGGCAAGCGGAATGGCCCGCGGCTTACATCCGGAAGGAGGCGGTGACGAGCCTCGGATACGAGAAGTGGCTGTCGACGTACCTTTTGGAACACCGGGCCACACGCCGGAAGAACTCGCCCGGCGTTCCGACCACTCCTCAGGTCGTGCTCGAGACGCACTGCGGGACGCGGTCGCACTGCGGAAGGACATGAACAGACCGGGCACGAGGCGCGGGGGGTAGCAGACTGACGGGCCGGCGCGCGCCGACCGCCTCAAAAATGCCGCTGCCACAGGCGCCTCGCGAAGAACGCGCCGACGCACAGTGCAGTCAGCATCCCGGTCGCCACAACAGCGGCCGCCTTCGCGCCCGGCACCTCCGCAAGCTGCCTCCGGTAGGTCGGAGAGCTGGCGAGATGGCCATCTCGCCCACGACGCCGCCGAAACGCCGGCAGCCACCACAAGTCCACGAACAGGCCGAGTGGGAAGCTGGCCGTGATGAGCATCGGCCTCGCCAGAGGAAGGACCGCCGCAGGCCTCCGTACTCCGGCCTTCGCCGGGTTGCCAGCCACCTGCGCGGTGCCCTGAAACAGAAAGGGGCGTCCCATCTTTGAGCCGCCCCCGCAAGCGTCATTCCATCACCAGTCGAGGCCCACCCGCCTTCCGGTGCCGCACCCGATCAGTGAAAGACTCGATCGCCGACGGCTCCTTTCGTCCGGCCAACTCCTCGGCCGACGGCTCCGCTTCCCGACGCCGACACGGTTCGACACCCAGAGCGCCGCCGCCCATCCCCCGCGCCAGCCGCCCGCAGACGAGGCCGCCGGCTGCCGCAAGGCGATTGAGGTCGTGCGGCCGGAGCCGGAGGAGCCAGCTCACCTGGTCCGGCGACAGCGCCGACAGGTCGACCTGCCGGCGGTCCGTCGCCGAAGCGCGGGCGTAGGCGTGAACGATCGCGGACACCGGGTCCGTTCCATCGGGGCGTGGCTCGAGGACGGACGGAAGCAAGCCAGGGAGTTCGCGGGCGCGACCGCGCTTGGCGACCAGCGCCGCGATGTCCTTCGCGGTGTCCGGCGCCGGTGCGGGCTCGGGCGGCATGGGGAGGGAGCCGCCTCCACCGCCGAGCATCCGGCCGGGTATGGACGCCAGCCAGTCGAGTGCGGTCCAGCACCAGCGGCCGGCGGCGGCGAGGCTGGAAGCGGCGGCGCGGAGTGCGGCGGCGATGGCTGCGAGCATGCGGGTGTCCTCCCTCTAAGTGCACCGAAGGATGGTGGCTAAAATTGCAAGCGGCGAATTGAGCCTCTGCGAACCGCATTTCGAGGACGGGCTCGACGCGCCGCCCGACTCCTGGGATGTATCCCGTCCCACATCAATGGACGTCCGATGATCCCCTCCGTCACCCTCATCTCCAGCACTGCCGCCACCGTCGCGGCCCGCCGCATAGGCGGCGTGTGGCTGCCGAGCATGAGGGTGTCTGGCACCGACCCGAACGGGTGCCGCAACGGAGGATCGGCATGTCCGACAACGACAACAGCATCATCAGCCTCGACGACCTGAACGCGACCCAGAAGAATTTCGGGATCGTTTACTCCGACGGCGGAGTCCCGGCCGACTTCGCGAAGGTCGCAATCATCGCACTGACGGTCCGCGAGCAGTTCGCGACCAACCCGGCCCTGTTCGGCGGGGCGCCGGAGATCTTCCCCGACCCCGAGGACCCGACCCGCCAATGCTTCGTCCTTCGCGGCGCTGCGGTGTGGGTATGTACGCAGACCGACTTCGGTCCGCACCTACTCGACTTGGTCAAGTCGACGGGCGCCTGCTTCCGCCGCCGGGATGGGATGGCGTTCCTGATCTCCGCGCTGGCCCGAGACGCGGCATTCGCGGAGCGATTCAACGCCCGCATCGACCCGGTGGAACTCCTCGAGGAGAAGCTGGTCGGTTACCTCGAGCAGCACGGCTACCGTCTCGTCTTCGAGGTGCTCGAGAAGGCCGGCACGCCGGAGGAGCCCTGCACGATGATGATGCACGAACTGCGCGAATTGATCCTCGAACACCACCTCGAAACCGTAGTGTGCACGCGCATGCCGATCTTGGGGCTCACCCGCCTCCAGCTCGGAGACGTGCTCGATGGTTGGATGGGGGCGCACGACAGCAGTGTTCAGCGCCTCCTTGGTGACATGCCGGAGTTCGGGGCGGAGCACGAATGATGGCCGAGGTCGTGAAGCTGAACCCCAAGCTGCGCGCCGAGGGGAACGCGCGGACCAGCGGAGGTGCCGAGGTGCGCGACTTCCCCGACCGCGAGCGCGAGGTAGAGAACGAGCGGCTCGACTTGCTGGCAGACTGGCTCGCGGAGAACGAGGACTGGCTCTTCGAGTTGGTCCTCGAGCGCTCGGACGAGCCGTTCCGGGACCACGACCACTTGTCCGAATGGGTCCAGCTCAACTGGGAAGGATCCGAAACCTTCAGCGGCGCGCCCCGCGAAGGCCTCCGGTGGCAGGCGGCGAACGACTTGCTCTTCCACTGCATGGAAGGCGAGGAGTATGACCTCGAGGCTCTCCGACCCGAATAGGGTCGCTCGACGCCAAGACGATCACGACAAAGGCCCCGGCACCACTGCCGAGGCCTCTTCGTTTCAGGCCCGCCACCCGCAGCGCACGATACCGAACCTGTTGTGCTCCAGCACCTGCCGCACATGGTCGTCCGCCGTCGGCCGGATCGCCTGCCACCCGTCGCAGCCGGACGGGCTACCCGTCGTCGCGCACCCAGCGAGGCAGCTCGTCGCGAGCGGCGCGATTATCGAGACGGTCAACTTGTTCATCGATCCGGTTCCTTTCACACAGCGCGTCGAGGAGGCTGGCGCTACCCGAGACTCCTCGGCTCGCCGCCCGGCGCCGTACACGCGGGCAAGGATGCCGAGGTCTACCAGTGCGCCGGCCCCGGCGGCCGCGAGCCAGCGGCCGGCGGGGGCGCAACCAAGCGAGGGCGGCGGTCATGCGGCGACGCCTTCGTAAGCCCACAACATCGCCGACCCCGATGACCTCGAGTACGAGATCGTCAGGGAATGCGTCGAGCGCGGCCGGGTTTGTATCGTCGCCGCTGACCTTCGGAAGAACGGCAAGTTCGCCGTCCTTGAAGGCGACTTCATGGACCACGTGAGCAAGAAGGTCGCGGAGATCGAAGAGGTGGACAAAAGGCATTGAGAGCGGCGTGCGTCGCTTCCGCCTTCGCTCCCTCCACTGTAGCTCATGGAGCCGCCCCATTCATCCTGGCCGCCGGCTGTAGCAAAGGGCACGGGTTGAACGAACTCATCGCCGCGCGGAACGTGTCAGCATCCGGCGTGCCATGAAGCGCCATCCGTAAACTGCCGTCGCAACAGCATACCGGATGGGCGCGCTCGAGGATCACGTCGAAGCCGTGCGCCGCCTCAACGGCCAGCATGCAAGACTCGAACGAGATGACGGATCCTTGGATCGTCGCCCAATCGGCGGGCACCGAACTGGGGTCACGGCACCGGACCAGTGCCGTTTCCGCTGTTCGGCGCGGCTCGAGAAAGCTCGAAAAGTAGCTGCTCTTGCGCAGCGGCGAGCGTGCACCCTTCACGGTGCCTACACTTCCATGTCGAGGTGGATTCGGCGGCGGCGTATGCACAAGACGCCACCTTCCTGATCAGCCGCAGGATAAATTCTCGGGATCATCTAAATCAAACACTTACAGGTGCGATCCTTCCTAAAAAACCATCAAAATCAATGGCTTGAAGATTTTCCAGTTTGACATTGAAGCAGAGTCATGAGATATTGGAGTTGTCTCAATCAAGAGGCGGCGTACTTCGAGGATACTGAAGCATGGCAGTTCGATCTAAGGCGGTTAATACCGCTGAATCAAAAGTAGTTCGCGAAAATCCAGCCGCAGAATTCCGCAAAGCGGTGAAAGCAGCGGGCGCGACCTATGAAATCAACCGCGACCGAAGCAGCTATTCGGACGCAATGAGCATCAGCTTTGCGGATGGTCGAACGCTCCACCTTCGACACATCCCAGCGGAGTGGTCCGATCACATCGACACGTTAGAGGCGTTCATCGCCGACCCGAGCTCGCGTCGCTTCATCGACTGTAAGGACGGTTCATTCGACGTCTGCGGATGAGCCTCGCGCCAACGGAGCTGACCGAACATGAGCAGGTCTAGGGCTCAATACCGGAGGTCCCGCAGTGATGCCGGGGCCTCTATGCTACAAGATCGGCATCAATAGACGGCGGTGCCAAGTCTATAGCGTTCGAGCCCTTGGCTGAAGAAGCCTCGAATGTGGTCGCCACGTCGGCTGCCGACGCCGGATGGTCCACCAGCCATCGCGCTTTCTTGGTCATCGGTGAGATTCCTGGATGCAGGGCTCCAACGCAGGATGACGGAGACAAGCACGAGCGCGTGCGGACGAGACGTGGGATCGGCACTGTTGGTCAACGCCTGAAGCGCCGAACGAACGAGGGGGCAAACCATGACCGCCACCGACCGCTACAGCGCCCTCCGCCGCCGTCTGCGCATGACGCAGCCGGAGATCGCCGTCGACCGCTTGGCGGCCCGGCTGCGCGGGCGCGCGCTGACTGACCTCGCGGAATTTGCAGAACTGATTCAATGACCCGGACCGACGCCGAACTGGAGGCCATCATAATGGCGAGGACCGCCGACATCTTATGCCAACAGCTCTCCGTCGTCGACGGCGTGTGCCGTGTCGAGATCTACGACCCGCCGGGCGCGGACGACGAGAACTGGGCCGTATCGCTCACAGCGTCGCCCGAGCGCGTCGAGGGGGAGTTCTATAGCAAGGGCGGCGCGCGCGGGACCGTCGTCTCGAACCCCGTCGACGCCCACGCCGCACGGGACGACTACGAACGGTTCCTGCGCGATCCCGCGTCCTGGTCGCGAGAGCTGTGGGCCGAGTTCGCCAAGTTCGACGACGTGCGGTGGGTCATCTTCGGCGAGACGTTGAAAATGTTGAGGGCATGATAGCCGACGCTCGCATGGGTCAGCGACCCTACACCTCAAAGTCTCTGGCTATTGTGGATCCGGTCCATCCTGAAAGTTCGAGGATGCCCGCCCTCCGTTTTGTCGATCGCGTGCAGGTATCGCCGGGTGTCGGCCTCTCGAGTGCGGCCTGAGCACCGCGGCGGGGACTGGAAGGTCTACGGTGCATTTGAGCACCGCCTCCCCGAGGGACTCGACCCGAAGAACGGGCGGCATGTCGAGGAGGTCCGGATCTCCCTGTCCGCCCCCGTGGACGACATACGGGCCGCCGAAGAAGCGGTCGCCAAGCGGCTCGCCGAACAGATGCCTTTCACGGAATACCCTGAATGGATTGCCAGCCCGCGCCGGCGACGGCAGGACCCAGAAGCACTGTCACCGCACCAAGGCGCAATCAGAACAAGGCGATGGCCGCACCGCAGAAGAGAAGGAGCGCGACGGGGTCGATGCTTGCCAGGCTCGGGACGTCGAGCGTGAGCGGTCCGACCCGAACCTGGTAGACCTCCCGGAACAGCACGTGCAGGCCGAACCAGAGGGCCAGATTGAGGATCTGTGAACTACGACACAAGCCCTCGTTCTCTCAGCTCACGAGGGCGGCGAGGTTCGTGCGGATCCGTTTTGCCATCTCGCCCTCGGGAATGCCGAATGACGACGCCAGCATTGAGGTGGCCCTGCCGACATCGGCTGGCCGGGCAGCGTCGTCTCCCTCTCGCGCGAACGGACCGTCTGTCTCCGTCAGGATCCGGTCGATCGGGACCACGGTCCTGACGATGGCCGACATCCGGTCGGACTGCATCATCGCCGCGTTGATCGAGAACCAGCATCCAAGGTCGACGGCTCGCCGCGCTTCGGCCTTGCTGCCGGAGAACCAGTGCAGGACGACGTTCGACCGTCCCCGGGGTAGGTGCGCCTCCACCATGTCCAGAACCAGCGTGGCCGCGCGGACACTGTGGACCGAGAGCACCTTGTCACCGGCAGACGCGCACGCCACTAGGACGCGTCGGAACACCTCGCGCTGGCGCTCCAGGGAACGGAAGTGGGCAGGTCCGGCGTCGAGGCCGACCTCTCCGACGTACCGTGTCTCGGGAAGCAGCGCCTCGAACAGGGCGATCTCGTCCCCGTGGTCCGCGACAAGCTGCGGGTGCAGGCCGAGTGCCGCCCTGACGTGTCGGGTCGCCGAAGCGAGATTGTGGTTGCGCCGCCAAGCGCGAGGCGTCGTCGTCACGGCGAGGGTGTAGAGCCCCGCCGCGTCGCACTCGCGCACGAGCTCCTCGAAGTCCGGGAAGAGGTCGAGGTGGCAGTGGAAGTCGACCAGGGCCTCAGCCATCGCGACCATCAAGCGGCCTCGCCTCGACGTCTTCGAGGACCTCGGCGACTTCCGCCATGCCGCGTCGGTAGACGCCGACGAGGTCTGGCACGATGGCGGCGTCCTCCAGCAGCGGGCCCGGCTTGTAGACCCATGTCTCGGGCAGTTCCGGCCTCTCCCGAAGGCGGGCGATCGCGTATTGGAAACCTCGCACCTGCCGTCCCTTAGCTTTGGTCGTATCGAGGACCTCGGAGGTGAGGTCGTCGAGTGCATACCCGGTTTCGTCCCTGCCGTCCCACGGCGTCCGCAGGAGCGAGGCGCGACGGATAATGCAGGGGAGGCAGTAGCCGCAATGGGCGTGGTCGCCCGCATACCAGCGCCTCGTCGACGGGTGCGCGCAGGACAGCGACCAGCGGCGCCAGCGCCTCGAGGGCGGCCGGGTTCGCGCATCCGTCGACCATCTCACCCTTGGTGCGGTCCCAGTAGGGGTTCACGACGCGGCCCCGGATGCCGACGGTCGCGAGCAGCTCGTTCCAGCGGTGGATGTAGAACGGATGCGTCGTCCGCGTGCTGTTGCTTCCCACCCGCGTGACGTCGAGCGGCACGTTCAGGAAGATCAGGCCGTTCTCCGGAACCCGGAGGTCGAACGGTCGGGCGAACGCCGACCCGGCGAACGCCGCGGCCGCGAAAAACAGGAAGGACCGCCCGCGGGTGGAGTTCTCGCCTCCGATTCCGGCGACGAGGTTGCTCGGGATGGTCATGGCCAGGCGGAGCCGGACCGGACGCGCGTGATCTGCCTGACGGGCCGCGAGCTCGCGGAACAGCCTGCCTTGGGGCGCGCTCACGCCGCCTTCGCCGCCGTGGCTGACGAAAAGGGGAACCCCCCCCTCGTGAAGTTCGTCGACTGCCCCGATGAGACTGTCGAGACCGCCGGAGAACAGGGAGACCCCCGTGAACGGATGTCGTGTCCGCGATCTCGGCTGACGCGACAGAGGCGGGCGGCCGGAGCGAGGCAGGGGCGGAAGCGGACCGCCCACAGGTCGCCGGTCAGGAACCGGAGCATGCGCTCTAGGGGGGCGGTCGCCCGATCCCAGACGGCGACGTCGGAGACGGGAACGACGATGCTGATCTCACGCATCCACCCGTCCTGTGAGGCCTGCACCCGGTTCAGCCGCGTGTCCGCGGCATGGACGTGGGCCGCCAACGTGATCAGGTCGATGCCGACCGCAGTGGGAGTCAGGTGCCAGCCAGCGAGGTGCTTCAGGGCGCGGTCCACACCGAAACGCAGGCTTCCCGCGGCGTCGAGGAGGTCGAGAGTGGTCGCGACCGTGTCCACGGCGCGCGGCGGCCGGAAGGCGTCGGCGGGCCCCAAGCGTCCGAAGATGATATGCTTGGTCATGCGTCGCCTCTCTCTGGACCGTCGGCGTAGCCTTCGAGTACGCCCATGGCCATTGTATAGATCCGTTCGATCGCCGAACGGACGCCGGCACCGGACATCAGTCGGCCGACCCCCGCCATCGCGGACCTCACCGCGCCGTCGACGAAGTCCCGGACGTCGGCCTCGGCCGACGCCGCGTCCTCGATGCTGTCGGGAAGGAGCACGATCCCATTGGCCACCGCGTTCTTCAGTCGGTTGTCGATCGTCCCGACGATGAACCGCTCGATTTATGCGCGGTATCCCAAATGAGGTTGATGCATATCGCTACTGCGGCGGCCATCAGCCTCGGCTTTGTCGGCCTCGCCGCGGCGCATGAGTTCAAAGCTGGAGGTCTCACGATCGACCATCCGTCATCCCGCCCGACACTGCCAACGGCGAGGGTCGGGCGGGGTACTCGTCCGTCAGCAGCAGCGATGGAAGTTGAGCAGATCGGCTACCGTCGCGGGCAGGTTCGCGAGCCACGAGTAGCCGGTGGAGGACGGCGTCGCACGGATGCGTCCTGTCAAGGACGAAATCCTCATCAGGCCAGATGCGACGGTCACGCTCGATCCCGGGAGAGGCGCCTACCCGTGGCGGTGAAACGCTGCGGGGTGAACGCAGCAGGACGAACTTAGCGCAGTCATGAGCCTTCGAGCGTTTCCAGAACCGCGCAGTCCGGCACATCACCTCCCGAACATCGGGCCGCCGCCGCCGCAAGCACTATCTCAATCCGTCTGAGGTCTGCAATCTTCGTCCGCACGTTCGAAAGGTGGCGTTCGGTACGCTCCTTGATCTCCGCACAAGTCTGGTCGCCGCCGTCAACGAGGTCGAGAAGCCCCCGAATCTCCTCGATCGAGAACCCAAGCTCTCTGGCGCGCAGGATGAATTTCAGCCGCGAGACATGATCCGAGCCGTAGACCCGGTAGCCTGCCGCCGTGCGCGGCGGATCGGGCATCATACCGATCTTCTCATAATAGCGGACGGTTTCGAGATTGCAGCCGGTTCGTCGCGCCAGCTCAGCGCGCCGCAGACCCCTCCCGGACGCGTGATCGCTCATCGCGAAAAACCCTCTTGAGCCTGTAGTTGCTACAGACCTTATAGAAGATCGAGCGGAGGATCGAAAGGCGAAGATGATGAGCATCACGAACCGGGAACGTTGGCATCCCGCGGAGGAAGTCGGAAGCCGCCGGAAGGACTGGTTCGCGGCCGGAGGTGTCACTGGGGCGGTCTTCGCGTCAAGCTGCTGCATTGGGCCGCTGGCCCTTCTCTCGCTCGGCGTCTCGGGCGCATGGATCGGCAATCTGACTGCGCTCGAGCCCCTGAAGCCCTTGTTCGCAGCTATCGCGCTCCTCTTCATCGGCCTCGGGTTCCGGCAGGTCTACTTCCAGCCGAACACGATCTGCGAGCCCGGCTCCGTCTGCGCCCGGTCGCGATCAGCACTTCTTACCAGGACAGCTCTCTGGTCCGCCACTGTCCTAGTGCTCGTCGCGATCACGATCGACTGGTGGGCGCCGCTTCTTTACTGAGCAAGGAGGCTTTTCATGAAATCCTATTTCGCTTCCACCGCCGCAGCCGCAGCCGTCCTATTGGGGGCGCCGGCGATCCTGGCGATTCAGAGTTTGCCAGCCGCCGGTCAGACGGCATCCGCGCAAGCCGAACTCAAGACCGTGGTGTTCGACGTGGAGAACATGACCTGCGCGACCTGTCCGATAACTGTCCGTCTGGCCATGGAGGCCGTCGAGGGCGTGCGCTCCGTCAAGATCGATTTCGAGGCGAAAACCGCCACCGTCGTCTTCGACCCCGCGATTTCCAATACCGCGGGGATCCGCGCCGCCTCGACGAACGCCGGGTATCCGGCAGCGGCGCAAAGCTGACGTGCGATGAAGGATCGCACCATCACCAGGTCCGGCATCGTTGGCGCCGTGGTCGCCGCGATCTGCTGCTTCACCCCAATCCTCGTCATTGGCGTTGGCGCAGTCGGCCTGTCGGCCTGTCGGCCTGGCTCGGTTGGCTCGACTATGTGCTCTTGCCGGTGCTTTTCGTCGCGCTGGGGCTGATCGCCTACGGTCTTTGGCTTCAGCGCCGGGCGGCAGATTGCTGCACGCCCCCACTCGATCGAATACCGAAGGACGATGACATGGATGCATGCTGCTCAATGCCCCGCCAGGGCAGCTACGATCTCGCGGTGGTCGGCGCGGGTTCGGCCGGATTTTCCGCCGCCATCACCGCCGCGGACCTCGGCGCGCGGGTTGCCCTCATCGGCCACGGAACGATCGGCGGCACCTGCGTGAATGTCGGCTGCGTGCCGTCCAAGACAATGATCCGAGCGGCGGAAGCGCTGCACGGCGCCAGTGCTGCTGAACGGTTCCTGGGGCTCACGTGCGGAGTTCGGGTAACCGACTGGCCGTCGCTCATCGCAGCGAAGGACGATCTCGTTGCAAGCTTGCGGCAGAAAAAGTACGCGGACCTGCTGCCGGACTACGAAGCCGTGGACTACATCGAAGGCCAGGTGCGCTTCGAGGGCGACGCCCTCCTGGTCGATGGTGCGCCGCTCAGTGCGGGAAAAGTCATCATCGCAACCGGGGCATCGCCGGTGATCCCGGACATCGCCGGCATCAGGGACGTGCCGGTCCTGACCAGCACAACGGCGCTGGAACTGACCGAGCAGCCTGCCTCGCTCCTCGTCATCGGCGGCGGTTACATAGGCTGCGAACTCGCGCAGATGTTCGCGCGTCTGGGAACTGCGGTGACGCTCGTGACGCGGTCCCGTCTCCTGCCCGAAGCCGAGCCCGAGGTTTCGGAGGCGCTGACGGCCTATCTTAGGGACGAGGGCGTAACGGTCCGGACCGGAGTCTTCTACCGTCGCATCGCGCGTCACGACGAAGGGGCCGTGCTCACCGTGCTCTCCGAAGGCAGGGAAGTGACACTGAGCGCCGCCCGCGTTCTGGCGACCACAGGCCGGCGTCCCAACGTGGAAATCCTGAACCTTACGGATGCCGGCGTCGAGCTCGACTGGCGCGGCGCGGTCGTCGTCGACAACCGCATGCGGACCACCCGGCCCGGCGTCTATGCCGCGGGCGACGTCACCGGGCGCGACCAGTTCGTCTACATGGCGGCCTACGGCGCGAAACTTGCGGCGAAGAATGCGCTGAACGGCGACAGCCTGGTCTACGACAATGGAGCCATGCCTTGGGTCGTGTTCACGGATCCTCAGGTGGCGGGCGTAGGGCTGACCGAGGCCGGTGCACGCGCCGCGGGATGTGACCCAAAGACCTCGGTCGTCCCGCTTGATCAGGTGCCGCGGGCACTGGTCGCCAGAGATACGCGCGGGCTGATCAAGCTCGTGGCCGACGCCAGGACCGACCGGCTGCTCGGTGGCCAGATCCTCGCGCCCGAGGGCGCCGACAGCATCCAGACACTTTCGATGGCGTTGCAGGTCGGCATGACGACGCGGGCGCTCGGTGAAACCATCTTCCCATATCTCACCACAGTGGAGGGCCTGAAGCTCGCCGCACAGGGATTCGGCAAGGATGTGGCTAAGCTATCCTGTTGCGCCGGTTGAAACATCGCGCCGCCCAAGACGTTTGCGACGCAGCGAAATGCAATGCCTCATGACCGCCCAGCACGCGCCCTGGGCGGTCTCGCCCGACGATACGGAACAGAGGGAGCAGCGTGTCCGACCGGACCCGCCCTTCCGGGCCGAGATATTCGCCGACTACGCAGGTCTCGATGTCGACGAACCGGAGACGATAGCCGCAGGCATGGCCCTCCACTACACCTCCAGCGTTGGCAGGGGACCGGTCTACTGCGTGATGCGCCGGACGGCCGGGATGGACTCGCTCGGAGCGGTTGCCGCCGGCGGCGTGAGAATGTCCGTCATCCTGCAGGGGTCAATGACCGACGCTCTCGGTCTCAGCCCGCCGGAAAGGGGGCGCGAGCTCCGGGATTGGCGACGGCCTCGCATGGACTTTCGCCGCGGCGGTGGCATCGGCCATTGTCAATTTCCGCTCTGACGAGGAGTCGGCCGAGCAAATCGTTCCCGAGATTCCGGGAGAATGGCGGCTGCGCCGGGCCGGTTCAGACCGACGTCCCGAAGCCGGAGAACTCTGGGACGCTCATCGAGACGGCGATCGGATGACGGATAGTCGCCCAGGAATGCCGCTCCCGACGCTGGGCGGAGCCGACGTCCTCTGCGACATCGGCGCTCCGTTCGGCTGGACAGCCTCGCGGCGGCGCGTCCGCCAACTTCAAGGAAAGGAATGAACCATGGCTATCAGCTACGATCTTCTGATTATCGGCACCGGGACGGCAGCGATGGTTGCCGCGATGCGTGTGCGCGCGGCGGGGTGGAGCGTGGCGGTGGCGGATTTCCGCTCCTTCGGCGGCACCTGTGCCTTGAGAGGCTGCGACCCCAAGAAGATGATGATCGGCGGCACCGATGCGGCCGACCACGCCTGGCGCATGCAGGGCCATGGCGTGGAAGGAGATACCCATCTCGAGTGGCCAGGTCTCCTCGCCTTCAAGCGCAGCTTCACCGTTCCGATTCCGGACAAGCACGAGCAGCGTTACGAAGAGAAGGGCATCGACACCTTTCACGGACGGGCGCGGTTTACCGGACCGAACACGCTCGACATCGGAGGCACGCCGGTCGAAGCGCGACACGTCCTGATCGCTGCCGGTGCGGAGCCGCTGCGGCTCGGAATCCCGGGCGAGGAGCACCTCATCGACAACGAGGGTTTTCTGGAGCTCGAGAGGCTGCCCAAGCGGATCGTGCTCGTCGGCGGCGGCTACATCGCTGCGGAGTTCTCCCACATCGCCGCCCGCGCCGGCGCCAAGGTGACGATCTTCCAGCATGGCGAGCGCATGCTGAAGCACTTCGATCCGGACCTCGTCGGCTGGCTGATGGACAAGTTTCGCGACCTTGGCATCGACGTTCGGACAGATGCAGAGGTGACCGCGATCGAGAAATCCGGAGAAGGCTATCGAGTTTCGGCGATGGACCTTGACGGCGAACTGACCGTAGAGGCCGATCTCGTCGTGCACGCCGCCGGGCGCAAGCCGGCTCTCACCGACCTCGATCTCGCCGCCGCCGGGATCAAGCACGAGAACGGGCGGCTCGTCCTGAACGCGCACCTTCAAAGCGTATCCAATCCGACGGTCTACGCCGCCGGCGACGCCGCTCAGATGGGACCGCCGCTCACCCCTGTTTCGAGCCATGACGCCAAGGTCGCTGCCGCCAATCTGCTCGAAGGCAACAAGCAGAGGCCAAACTACGACGGCGTGCCGAGCGTCGCCTTCACGATTCCGCCGATCGCCGCTGTGGGGCTCACCGAGGCCGAAGCGCGGGATAAGGGCATGAAGTTCGGGATGAAGAGCGCCCGCGCTGAGGGGTGGTTCACGGCGCGTCAGGCGGCGGAGAAGATCTACGGCTTCAAGGTGCTGGTGGACAAAGAGACCGACCTCGTCCTCGGGGCGCACTTGGTCGGTCCGCATGCCGATGAGGTCATCAATATCTTCGCACTTGCGATCCGCCACGGGATCACGGCCGAGAAGCTCAAGTCGACCATGTTCGCCTATCCCAGCGGGGCGTCCGATATTGGATCCATGCTATAGACGTCGAGGGGGCGGGGCTGTCGCGGCCTATCCGGCGGGAAAGTTCACCCTAAGGTATCAACACTCCCGCTAAGCGTCTCGACGCCGGAATTGGCGTCCTTCAGCGCCGCAATGTAATTACGCGGGAAGAGCAAGTGGTTGACCGTTTCCATGCCCATAAAGTCAGCGATCTTGTTCGTGAAAGTCGAGCAGTTATAGGCGACGGCGTGCCAGAGCGGGCTGTTGCCCTGAAGCTGCCGGATCCGGCCAAGGATACGCTGATACTCTTCCGGTGTGAGTGCAATGGTCATCTCGTTCTGAAGATATCTAATCTCGGTGTCGCCGTCCGAGAAGCCGGTCTCGGATGGGACCGGGGCGATATGGCCCATGGTATAGACAGCGTTGCCGCCTGCGGGGTGAAGACCGGCGATCTCGGTCATGTTCGAGATGAGGACTCCCCCATTGTCGTAGGGGACGTTACCGCGCGAATCGAGTTCGCCGAAGGCGACGAACGAATGGCCGTAGCTTTCAGCATTACGGGCACGGAAAGAGATGAAATAGGGCTTCGCCAACTGGCCAACGGCGCTTTGCCCCGACCAGGGTGTGAACCGAACCTGCTGATCGGTCCCGGCGAAGCTCGTGGCAGGAGCACCGACCGTCATGTTCGAATTCGAAGAAGTTGATGAGCAACCGGCAAAGGCCGCGATCAAGATTGCGATCGCAGTGAATTTCGCAAGAAACTTTGCCATGTCGGTCGATCCCAAACGCGTCGTTGTTCAGCCACTCCGGCCTGAGCATTCACGACTTGCTGTGAAAATATGGGTGAGGAGCAAACCCCTAGTGGCTGACTAAGGCCTAAGTAGGGTGGCGTCTAGGAAGCGGAGCGTGAGAGGACGACTTTCTTGAGTTTTCCGGTCCGTATTCTGGGGATGAGATTGAGAAGGCCCGCTTCCTTTGGCATCTCCGCCGCGCGCTCGCGCATCCCGAAGTGTCTTGGCCGGCAGCTCGAGGGTAGCGTGACGAGCGAGAACGCTGATCCGTTTGCATCCAAGAGCAAGGTGACGCCTTTCTTGAGTGGACGGTGCGCCCATCGGAAAAATTTTCCGATTTCATTGCCGCCATGCCTTCCGGGTACGTCGCATCAAACCAGGATACCGGACTCGAGTATGGACGTCTCTCTGAGATCATGATATCGATACCTCAATGACGTTGCACCGATCCCATGCTTGGATGCCAGCTCGGCTGCTGACCGCTTTTGCGGTTGTGCTGAGCATGCTGTTTGCGTCAGTCGGATCGGTTGGGGCGGATATCCCCACAATGTCCACGCAGCCTCCTGCCTTGTCGATGTCCGCTCAATTGGATGTCAGTGGGATGAGGGAGCATGTGCGCGATGGCGACCATGCTCCGTCCAAGGCTCATGACCACAAGGCTGTCGGCGGAAGTGACTGTGCGACGCACTGCGTTACGGCCGTCCCGCAGGCCGTCGGGCCGACCGACGCCGTGCCGGTCAGCCGCAGTCTGTCCTACCCGCTCCTCTCGGCGGATCTGACCGGACAGTCCGGACCCACCACCGAGCGTCCTCCTCGAATCTGATCGTCCAGGGCTTTTCTCAGCCTTATTGCGTCTTCCGGCCATTCCTTGGTCGCAAGAAGCGTGGACGTCAGGAATTCGCCCACGGCGAAGCCTGATCCTCTTCCTCCATGACCGGTTCCGCGAGGCGCATCTCGCGGCGAACGGTATGGCGTTCAGGTTCAACAATGAGATTCTCCATCATTGCCGGCATCCTGCCCGGCCTGCTTCTGGCGGGCTGTGCGGACGCTGCTCGGGGTCTGCCCGAAACAACCGTATTCCCGTCGCCTGAGGACCCGAGCATTCCCGGCGGAACACTTGGCCAAGCTTCCGTCGTCGGTGCCTATACCCATCGCATTGTCCGCGAGCCGGCAGGCTTTCGCGGTACGGGCGTAGATATGGCGCCCGTTGCCGGCCGGGAGCCGGCACTATGAGGCCGCTGTTCAAGGTGAGCAGCGTCCTTCTCCTGCCGCTGATCATGTCCGGCTGCGTCGCGGCTTCGGAGACATTCGAGCCGGATCTCGGCTTCAGTGTCGTGTCGGCAGACGCCGGACGCCGTCTGGGAAAGCAGACGGTCTGGGTCCAGGATCAGGCGCAGGCTGCGGCGGCCAACGAGCGGGTCCGGAACCTGCTCGCGGCAAAATATATCGGCGCCGACGCGGCCGTGCAGGTCGCCCTTCTCAGCAACAAGGCGTTGCAGGCGGACTATGCAGAGGTCGGATTGTCGGTTGCCGAACTCTGGCAGGAAGGGCTCGCCGTCAATCCGAGGCTTTCGCTCTCCTACAGCGGGATTGGCGTCGGACGGACGATCGAGGGGCTGATCGCCGCCAACATCATCCGGATGATGACCCGGGAACGGCGCCTCGACGTCGCCGAGGTCCGGGTCCTCCAAGCGCAATTGCGGGCCGTCGATGCAACGCTGGCGCTTGCGGCCAGAACGCGTGAGGCTTGGATCGAGGCTGTCGCGGCCTGGGAGACGGTCGCCTATCTGAACCGTGCGAAGGTCGCCGCGGACGCTGCCGCGGAACTGGCCAGCGAACTGGGCCGGACCGGAGCGATGCCGAAGGTCGAGCAGGCCCGCGAACAGGCCTTCTATGCCGAGCTGACCGGGCGGACAGCCGAAGCGCGATTGGCCGCGCAACTGGCGAAGGAAAAGCTCTTCCGGGTGATGGGCGTATGGGGGAAGAATCTCGATTTCGAGGTTCCGAACGCATTGCCCGCACTGCCCGGCAAGCTGAAGGCCTTCAAGGCGATCGAGGCGGAGGCTCTTCGCAACCGGGTCGACCTTCAGGTCGCGCGTCTCGAACTCGAGGCGCTGGCGCGGTCCTACGGCCTGACCGAGGCCACGCGATACGTGTCGGACCTGGAACTGGCTGCCGGCCTGGAAGTGGAGAAGGAAGTCGAAGAGCAGGAGGACGGAACTGAAGAAACGAATAACGTTGTTTCGGGTGTCATCGAAGTTGGGCTCGAAATCCCGATCTTCGACAGCGGGCAGGCCCGGCTTCGAAAGGCGGAATTCCAGTACCTGAAGGCCGCCAACCAGTTGGCAGCCAAAGCCGTCGATATCCGGTCGCAGGCACGCGCTGCCTACAAGGCCTATCGCGGCCGCAGCGAGATCGCCCGACACTACCGTTCTCGCGTCGTGCCATTGCGGACGACGGTCGAGAAGGAAGCTCTTCTCACCTACAACGGGATGATCACGAGCACCTTCGATCTCCTCGCCGATACGCGGGCGAAGCTCGACGCGATCCTGCTCTCCCTCAACGCAAAGCGCGAATTCCACCTCGCCGACGCCGCTCTCACCGCGGCCGTCTACGGCGGTGGCGAAGATGCGCCCGAAGCCGCTGGTGACGCCGAGATGGCGTCCGCCTCCGGCGACGATTGATCGAAAGGATCCGAACGATGGTTTCGAGACGACAATTCATCGGGGCCGGAGCGGCTCTTGCAGGTGTCGCTGCCTGGTCGAAGACGTCGGCCATGGGGCTTCCGGAAGCGCCGATCATGGAAACGGCGGCCACGCAGCCGCCGGTGATGCCGACGGCCGGGCCGGACTACAATCCCGTGGTCACGCTGAACGGCTGGTCGCTGCCCTTTCGCATGAACAACGGCGTCAAGGAGTTCCACCTCGTTGCCGAACCGGTGGAGCGGGAGATGGGCGAGGGCATGACCGCCTATCTGTGGGGCTACAACGGCCAGGCGCCGGGACCGACCATCGAATGCGTCGAAGGCGACCGGGTGCGGATCTTCGTATCGAACAGATTGAGGGAGCACACGACCGTTCACTGGCACGGCGTGATCCTGCCCTGCGGCATGGACGGCGTGACCGGACTGACCCAGCCGGGAATCCCGCCGGGCAAGACGTTCGTCTACGAGTTCGACGCCGTGAAGAGCGGGACCTTCATGTACCATCCGCATGGCGACGAGATGGTCCAGATGGCCATGGGGATGATGGGCATGTTCATCATCCATCCGAAGGATCCAACCTTCATGCCGGTCGATCGCGACTTCGTTTTCATGCTGTCGGCCTACGACATCGATCCCGGTGCGTATTTGCCGAAGGTCATGGAGATGACCGATTTCAATCTGTGGGCGATCAATGCCCGGGTTTTCCCGGATGTCGCACCTCTCGTCGCGGCCACCGGCGACCGGGTGCGGGTGCGGGTCGGAAACCTAACGATGACCAATCATCCGATCCACATGCACGGTTACGACTTCGAGGTGACCTGCACGGACGGAGGATGGGTGAGGCCCGAGGCACGCTGGCCGGAGGTCTCGATCGACATTCCCGTGGGGGCAATGCGGGCCTACGAGTTCGACGCGGTCTATCCGGGCGACTGGGCCCTGCACTGCCACAAGTCGCACCACACGATGAACGCGATGGGACACGATATCCCGACGCCGATGAATGCCGACAAGGCCAGGATTGCGGCGAAGATACGCCAGATCCAACCGGACTACATGCCGATGGGCGAAACCGGGATGGCCGAAATGGCCGAGATGGCGATGCCGTTGCCAGACAACACGATCCCGATGATGGCCGGCTGGGGGCAGTTCGGCGCCCTCGAGATGGGCGGCATGTTCACCGTGATGAAGGTTCGGGACGGGCTTGCGGCCGACGATTACGCCGATCCGGGCGATTACGAATTTCCCGCCGGAACGGTGGCCTACGAATGGACCGGATCGCTCCCTGAAGCGCCTGTCGCGCCGGCAGGCAGCGCCGACGGTGCCGCACTACCCCACACGCCATCCGCCAGACGCGTCATGCCGGCCGGCGGCGATCATTCCGGCCATTGAGGCCGGGACGCAAGGGACATCAACCACAACCAAAGAGGACCATTCATGCGCAAACTTACGACGCTGCTGCTCGCCGCCATGTTGCCACTGGCTCCTGCCGCCGCCTTGGCGGCCGGGAGCCATTCGGGCGGGCACCACGACGAGATGATGCTCGGCAAGCCGGCGGAGCCCGCGCAAGCGGAGCG
Source organism: Jiella marina (assembly GCF_024359545.1). GTDB lineage: Bacteria > Pseudomonadota > Alphaproteobacteria > Rhizobiales > Rhizobiaceae > Jiella. Next base: position 133,282 of record NZ_JAKQZG010000013.1, on the reverse strand, counting down.
GACCATCGCCGTGCGGATGCTGGAGACCGACGACGGCGAGATGCTGTTCGAGCCATCATCGATCGCGGTCAAGCGGGGCGAGACCGTGCTTCTCGACATCCGCAACGATGGCGAGCTTGAGCACGAGTTCGTCATGGACGGGCAGGAGGCGATCCAGGAGCACAAGGCGCTCATGGAGAAGTTCCCGGAGATGGAGCACGCCGATCCGAACTCCGTGCGTCTGGAGCCCGGCGAGAGTGGCCAGATCGCCTGGACCTTCACGAATGACGGCAGCTTCGAGTTCGCCTGTCTGATCCCCGGCCACTACGAATCCGGCATGCACGGTCCGCTAGACGTGGCCGCCAAGTAATCTCAAACACTGAATACGAGGAATGTAACAAATGAAAAAGATTATCATCGCGGCTATTGCGAGCACGCTGATCACCTCATCTGCCTTCGCCGGCGGGCTAGTGCCCGGATCGGAAGCTGGAATCGAAAGTCATGAGACTGCCGAACGCCTTGCGATAGCGAAAGGAGGAGGGCATATCCCGGCAAATTCGGTGGATCATACCATATTTAGTCATCCGCCTCAGACGTTCGGCTACAGCGTTCCAGATGCAGGCGTAAGCAACCACAACATCATTCCCGGCTCTGAATATGGGATTGAGAAGCTGGAGGAGACCAGAAGAGATCAGGTGCAGTCTGGGAGTTTCGCGACCGGGAAGGCAACTGCCCCGACCCCTCTCGGCTGGAACTTCCTCGTTCCCGGATCCGAGTATGGCCTGCTGTAATGCTGGTTATCGTTGGCCAGATGGAAGAGCGTCTGGCTAGCGACACTCGCGACCAAACAAATCAAATCTTATGAAGGAAAAATACGATGAAATTGACCAAAATCGCGACATTCGCGTTCCTTTCGTTCTCTGTGGCGAGTCCTTCGATAGCCGCTGAATTCACCAAAGGAACCGTGCAGAAGGTCGACGCCAAGGCCAAGAAGCTGACGATCAGGCATGAGGAACTGGTCAATCTCGACATGCCGGCAATGACGATGGTGTTCGTCGTCGCCGATCCCGCGATGCTGGAAACGGCAAAGGAAGGTCAGGCGATCGAGTTCGTTGCGGAACGAGTTCGCGGCAAGTTGACCGTCGTTGAGATGAAATAAGCAACATTCCCGCCGGGCGGCGCCAACCGCCCAGCGGGACCACGTCCCAAGTCCCACCATCCAGAGACCCGCCTCATGAAATACTCGACCTTCGGCGCGATGATCGCGACCTCCACCATCGTGATGTTCGGACTGATGTATCTGAACACCTACAGCCTCGATCACATCCTCTTCAGCGAAACCCGGGCATGGATGGCGATCGTCATGGGGGCGACAATGGCCGTCATCATGCTTGCCTTCATGCTCGGCATGTACCGAAACCGAACGGCCAATGTCGCGATCTTCGCCGCTGCAATCATCGCCTTCGCCGGCTCGCTCTATCTCGTGCGCAGCCAGGACACGATCGCGGACGTCGCCTGGATGAAGGCGATGATCCCGCATCATTCGATCGCCATACTGACCAGCGAGCGTGCCAACATCTCCGATCCGCGCGTCCGCAAGCTCGCCGACGAGATCATCGAGGCGCAGCGCCGGGAGATCGGCGAGATGAAGGCTCTGATTGCCGATCTCGAGGGCCAGGACTGATTCGCTGAGTGACCTTCAAGATCGAAAACGGGAATCGTTTGCGGCGGAGCGCAATTCACACCGATGGCAGTAGTTGACTTTGCAGGGGAGGAACTTGATCGGACGATCATCCGGGTGGAATCCCGCAATGAGATGCGGACCGTCATCTGGCGGTTCTTCGCATTGGCGGTCTTTGCGATTTCGGTGGCTTTGGAACCGGACATCGAAAGCCATGGGATCCATCTGATACTGCTCGCCGCTTACACCGGCACGTCCTTCACCGCAGTGCTTCTCGTCGCGACAGGCGCGTTCCGAGCGAGTTTCAACTGGGTTTACGTGTTCATCGACGCGGTGCTTGTCGTCTACCTCGCGGCAGAGCACATGTTCATCCCGGGAATCTCGGTCTCCGATGCGCTGGCCACGCCAAGTCTCGCCATCGCGTTCGTCCTCCTGGCGCATGCCAGCATGCGAATGCGTGTCGGACCCGTCCTCTTCTTCGCAGCGATCGTGTCGCTCGGGTCCATCGTAACTGGGGCGATGTCACTCTTCGCTGACCCCTACCGATTGGGCCTCGCGCAGGAAGATCTTCAGGCGGCGAGTGTTCGGCTTCTGGCATTCGCCGCTGTTGCGGCCATCCAGATCATGCTGGTCGTGGACATCAAACGCTTGGTGAGATCAACTCTGTCGAAGTCGAGTGAACGTGCCAACCTCGCTCGCTTCTTTTCTCCAGGGACAGCCGAACTCCTCGCTTCGAAAGGGTTGGGCGTTGGCCTGGGACGCCACGAGGCGGCCGTCATGTTCCTGGATATCCGCGGGTTCACCAGCCTCGCAGAGAAGATGCCCCTTGAGGAGGTCGCATCACTGCTATCGGACTTCAGGTACCGCGTCGTCGCGATGGTCTCTGAATACGGTGGCACCATCGACAAGTTCATCGGCGATGGGGTCATGGTCGTATTTGGCTTTCCCGCATCCAGCCAGCAGGACACCGCGAATGCATTCGACTGTTCCCAGCAGTTGATTCAGCAGCTTGACGCGTGGAGTGACCGACGTGTCGGCTCCGGTGAAGCTGCGCTGTCTTTTGGTATAGGTCTGCATCACGGGAGCGTCATCGGAGGCGTGATCGCCGCCGGGGCTCATAACGAATGCACTGTACTCGGCGACGCCGTAAACCTTGCGAGCCGGCTTCAGGCGATGTGTCGAAGCCTCGACGCGGATATCGTGATGTCGCGAGCCATGGCCGAGCGGTTGCATGAGCACCGGTTGGACGAACGCTGGACCGTGAAGTCCCGTGCAAGGATCCCTGGTCGGACTGGAATGTCGGATGTCGTCTACCTTCCATCTAGTCGAGCACGTCCCGCAGTGCCTGAAATGGCGGGCAGGGGAAAGGTTTCATGACATCTGCCGCCGCTGCGGCAATCAATCCGAGCCAGACGGTCGCACCGGCGCGCGATGAAGGCTTCTGCGGCTGGGGAGGGCCAGCACGATGACATGTTCGATCAGTCGCCGGAGCTTCCTGCTCGGATCGAGCGCGATGCTTGCAACGACTGGAATATCGAGGGCATCCGCCGCCACACAGCACCTTCTCGTCGCTGCCGTAGGCCAGGCGCAGATCGTGCCCGAGACATTCGCAGGCCCCACGCCTGTCTGGGCATTCAACGGTACCGCGCCAGGGCCGGTGGTGCGGGTGCGTGCAGGCGAACGTCTGGCCGTCGATGTCGAGAACGGCCTCGATCAGCCGACCAGCGTGCACTGGCACGGCATCCGGATCGACAACGCGATGGATGGCGTGCCTGGCCTCACGCAGGCGGCGATCGCGCCCGGTGAGCAATTCTCCTACGATTTCGTCGCGCCGGATCCGGGGACCTACTGGTACCACTCCCACAATCGATCCTGGGAGCAGAATGCCCGCGGGCTTCACGGGGCGCTGATCGTCGACGAGCCTGAGCCGTGGCGGGGTGCCGACCGCGACCTCGTTCTGGTCCTCGACGACTGGCGTCTCGTCCAGGACGGCTCCATCGCAGACGGCTTCGGCCAGATGATGGAGTGGGCACATGGCGGCCGCATCGGCAACACGCCGACGGTTAATGGACGCCTGGGCTCAAAGATCGCGGTCCGGCCGAACGAGTGGGTCCGGGTGCGCCATTGCCACATGCTGGAGCATGCCGCCGGCGGAATGATGACCTGGTTCGAAGTGACATGAGGAGACGCCGATGACGGCATCGAAAGCGACCATCTCAGCCATCGCCGGCGCGCTCGCAATCGGCGCGTTCCTTCTCTGGTGGACCCCGTCCGGAGGACCGGCATCCGACGAGCATATCGTGGCCGTGACAGTCCCACAGCTCTCCGTCCGGGCGGAGCGTGGACAGGAACTCTTCGCCGCGAACTGTGCTGCCTGCCACGGGGATAACGCCGGCGGCACCGAACAGGGGCCGCCGCTGATCCATCGGATCTACGAGCCGAGCCACCATGGCGATCAGGCATTCCTGATCGCGGCGACGCAAGGCGCCCGTGCCCACCACTGGGGCTTCGGAAACATGCCGCCGGTTGAGGGCGTGAGTGAGCGCCAAGTCGTCGACATCGTCGCCTATATTCGCGAGGTCCAGAAGGCCAACGGCATCTTCTGAACCCGCCACGATCACCGTCGCAGGTATTTCACCAGCGCCGCGATCACCAGCACGAAGACTACAAGGACGAAAATGCCCCAGAGTCCCATGCCAAAAGGCATCCATCCCATATCGCCAGAGTGTTCGCCCATCATCGTTGTTCTCCCTGCTGAAGGTGGCTTTTCCGTCGGGTAGTCTTGAAAGCCAACGGCGGAGTTCTTGTCGAAGACGAGGAGCGTCCCCGATCCCGGTCCGCAGTGTTGGCACATGGTTGGAACGAGGAGGCTTCAGCCTCCCCCGATCATGCGAAGGGGCATCCACAGACCCATGCCGATCATGACAAGGTTCTCGGTCAGCGACACGAAGCCCAGCGGCACGTTCGAGCCGCCGCCGACGCAGGCGCATTTGAGTTCGCGCTTCTGCACATAGACCGCATAGAAGACCGACACGGCGCCGATCGTCCCGATGACCAGCGCGATCGGCGCCGACAGCCAGGTGAGGGTGCCGGCAATCATCAGCACGCCGGCCAGCGTCTCGCCGAACGGGTAGATCTTGCCGTAGCGCACCCATCGCTTCGCCAGAAGGTCGTAGTTCAGGAACATGGTCGAGAAGCTCTCGACGTCCTGCAGCTTCTGAATGCCGAGCAGGCACATGGAGATGGCGAAGAACCACTCGATCGCCCGCACGGTGAAGATCGTCTCATAGGCGGCAAAGGAGACCGCCAGCGCCATCAGGAAGGCAACCGAGAAGATGGCGATCACCGGCTGGTAGGTGGTCTCGTCCTTAGACTGGACCGACTTGCCGAAATGTTCGCGCAGATCGGTGTAGCCGCCGACGCGATCGCCGCCGATGAAGGTCTGCGGCGTCGTCTCGACGCCATGCTTTGCCTTGAAGGCGTCGGTCTCGTCGCGGGTCGTCAGCCAGTTGTCGTCGACCGCGAACCCTTCGCGCTCGAGAAGGTCCTTCGACTTCAGCCCGTAGGGACAGACATGCTCCTCCATGACCATCCGGTAGAGGACGGCCTTCTTTTCTGGGGATGATGGCAGTACCGCACTCATGAGAACCTCCTGTCTATGGGGAGCGCAACGACAATCACGCTCGTCGCAAACCGTTGCTCTCTGGATCGAATGAGGGGTCCTGTAGCTGGGACGGTCAACCCAGAACTGATATGAGTATCGGTCTCCAACAACTGTCCGATGAGTATAGAATGGTCGGGTTGAGAAAAGACAGCAGAAGGAGTTAATGGCTGAGCCGTTTTCAACTATGCTCGTGGCCGCCTCTGCTAACTTGGCCTCGTGCCAAGAAAATTCCCACAAATAGGAACACCAATGCCATGCCGACAATGCCGATCACGACGATCATCGGATCTGACTGCCACTTCATCCCGGTGAATGCAGCCAGTACCCCGGCATCGAGCGCGATGGCCGTCAGCAGCATCCAGCCATGCGCGCCGATCTCTTGGCGTAAGTGCCGGAACACGCCCCAGTGAATGATGATGTCCATCACCAGGTAAAAGAAGGCGCCAAGCGAGGCGATCCGGCTGAGGTCGAAGAATACTGTGAGAAAGCCAGCGATCACGACTGTGTAGATGAGCGTGTGGTCCTTGATTGTGCCCGACATTCCGAAATGACTGTGCGGGATCATTTTCATGTTGGTCAGCATCGCCAGCATCCGCGAGACCGCGAAAACGCTCGCGATCAGACCCGATGCTGTCGCGATCAACGCGAGTGCCGCGGTCAGGTAGAAGCCGGTCTGACCAAGGGCGGGCTGGGCAGCTTCGGCCAGCGCGTAGTCCTTTGCTGCCACGATGCGGTCGAGCGAAAGGCTGGAGCTGACCGCAAAGGCGACCAGGAGATAGACGACGATGCAGATCGCGATCGACCAGACGATGGCCCGGCCAACATTGCGATGCGGGTCGGTGATCTCGGCGCCGCTGTTCGTGATGGTAGTGAAGCCCTTAAAGGCGAGTATCGACAGCGCGACCGAGGCGATGAAACCGCCCGCGCCCATCTCGCCGCCGGTGGCCTCGAAGGTGATGCCGCTCGCCCAGAGTCCCGCAACTCCGAACAGCGCGATCCCGCCCACCTTGAGCACCGCCATGACGATGGAGAACATCCCAACCGACCGCGTGCCCGAGGCATTCAGAAGAAAGGCGAATACAATCAGCCCTACGCCGAGGATCGGCACGAGAACACTATCCGGATCGCCTCCGAAGGCCTGAAGGGAATATGTGCCGAAGGTGCGCGCGACAAGACTTTCGCTGATAACCATTGACAGCGCCATCAGCAGAGAGGCGCCTGCCGCGACCGTCGTCGGCCCGTAAGCTTTCTTCAGGATCATGGCGACGCCGCCCGCAGACGGAAACGCATTCGACATCTTGATGTAAGTGTAGGCGCTGAACGCGGTCACGATCGCACCGACAACGAACGAGAGCGGGAAGAGCGGACCGGCGAGTTCGGCAATCTGGCCCGTCAGCGCAAAGATACCGGCCCCAATCATCACACCGGTGCCCATGGCCACAGCCCCCGACAGGGTGATGCTGTTCTTCTGGTATTCGCTCGTCATCAATTCCTCTTTCAGGCTTTGGTCGCGTTGCCCTCTGGAAAAGCCGCAATCCCTTACGAGCCCTATGCGAGAAGTGCCCAATGTCTGCCGTCGCTGATTTTCTCACCGTCGAAGACCGCACCGGCAAAACTCGCTGAAACTTCCGGCCACTGCGGCCGTGGCCAGAGACCGCAGCGGGCATTGGGCAGTCGACCCTTCATGCATTGGCCTCGCGTATGGCCTGCGCGCCGAGGAGATGGCGGCGGGTCAGCCAGATCACGAGCAGCGGAACGACGACCCATTGGAGGAGCGGACTCAGACCAGTGCCTAACGGCGGTACGAGCGGCATCAGTTCCGAATAGGACCAGCGTAAGCTGATGTTGGTATAGTAGTACTCGAACCCTACGGTCAGGACGATACCGACAGCGACAAAGAGTCCGGCCGGAAAGCGGGTTGGCCGAAGGAGCCAGTCACGGCTACGTGCCGCCAGACAGGCAGCCCAAAATGCAGTCAGCGCGAACCCGACATCGCCAAAAGTTGCCGACATGCAAAGCTTGATCGCCTCCCAGTGAGGCATCTCGGCCATGCCGGTATAGGTCGGAACCTGAACGAACTCCCAGACGAAATGCAGGACGAACGAGAAGTAGGCGACGGGAAGTTCGGGCGCCTCCCACAGGCCAGCAGGGCGTGCGCGGTCTTCGGAAAAGGCGCGCGCGTTCGTCTCATTGGTATATCCCATCAAATCGCGTCGACGGCTTTCGCCAGAAGGTCCCGCACCTCACCCGCCACGGCTGTCAGTTCGGCGTTTTCGATCGCCTGCATAGACGCCACCGGGTCGATCGCACTGATTTCCACGCCGCCCTCGACTTCGCGCAGGATGACATTGCAGGGCAGCATCGCGCCTACCCGTGGCTCGATTCCGATCGCCTGATGCGCCATCTTCGGATTACAGGCGCCGAGGATGCGATACGCCGACATCTCGACATCGAGCTTTTTCTTCATCGTCGCCTTGACGTCAATTTCGGTCAGTATGCCGAAGCCATGGTTCGCTAACGCCTTGCGCGTTCGGGCGGCAATGTCATCGATACCCCAGCCAGCAATCGTTCGATTAATTGTATAGGTCATCCTCAGTTCCTTTGATCTTCCCGAAATGCCGTCATGATCGAACCACAAATACTGGAGCAAACCCGCCTCCAGGTGTTCTGAAATTCGTGGTTTGTCCTTGATAGAGGCGCGCAGCAACCAGAAGCACCTGTCCATCATAGGTATAGAGCCTGATGTCCATCTTGCGCGGCTGGAATGCGTCATCGATCCTGATCATGCGCTCGCTCGGCCTGACCAGGGTCTGGGCAACGTAGCCACCCCCCTTGATCTCTGCCCAGACGCCTTTCGTCACCTTGTCGCCGCGATACACTGCCTTTCCACCGTGTCCGCCCGTCGGCTTGAAAAACAGGGCCTTCCGCGACTTCCAAAGGTCCTCGGCATTTTCGGGAGTGACAAGGACAGTGCGCGGAACAGAGCGGAGCTGCGCCAGAAGTTTCGGTTCCAAGCCCCAGGACTCGATCAATGCCGGATCTGAGAGGATCGAAAGGTTCCGTTTGTCGGCGAGCAGCGCGTGGTTGTAGGAATTCGGCGTGACGACCACGGCGCCGTCTCGGTAGGCGTCTCGTAACGCTTTGTGTTCTGGCCGATCGAACGCAAAATCGGTGACCCGGTTGTAAACAAGGTCGATCGGCTTTCCCTCGAGGCTGAGCCGACCGGCCTCAACGCGAAGCTGGCTGGCGTCCGCGATGACTGCGTCCACGCCGCGAGCGGCCAAGGCTTGCCTCGCCAGCACGAACTCAGGATAAAGATACTGTTCCTCCGGCCTGTCGTCGACGATAGCAATCCGACGTATTGCACCGTTTCCCCGCTGGCGCATCCATTCGTTTTGGAACATGCGAAACGCCGCATCCTCAAAGGCGTGCGGCTTAATTGGTAGGTCCATTTCCGCACAGCAAGTGCGCTGCGCTCTTGCAAGAAGAGCGTTGAGGAATGCCCCACCGGCGTTGGTATTAATCTCGATAAGTCGGGGGCCGTCTTCACCAAGATGGAAGTCGTAGCCCATCAGGGCGCCAGCCGGGCCGTGATCCTCCCGCGAGATTTTGGGGGCCCAAGAGAAAACCGCGGCCTTGTACGCTGTGAGCCGGGCCGTCTGCTCGATAGCTGCGACCACCTTCTGCATCTCGGCTACCTGGCTGGCAGAAAGGAATACCGGCACGTTCGAGAACAAGTGAGCCTTAGGGCGGATGAACCTTTCGCAGAATTCCGGATCGCCAGCTTCTTGCTCTAGTGCCTCGCACAGCGATCGACGGTCGAGCGTGACGCAGAAGCAGTTCTGGTTGAGCCGATCCGAGAGGACACGCGTCGGATCAGAGGACGTCAAGTTTGAATTGCTCATTGCTCGCCACACCATGACTGCGTCGGAAACCGACGCGCTTTGAGCTTGAGGGAAGCCTGGATCACAGGTCGACCCGCCTGAGCCGAAGTGCATTGCTGATGACTGATACCGAAGACAGGCTCATCGCCGCTGCCGCGATCATGGGGGAGAGCAGAAGCCCGGTGACGGGGTAGAGCAGCCCTGCCGCGACCGGTACGCCGAGGGCGTTGTAGGCGAAGGCGAAGAACAGGTTCTGCTTGATGTTGCGCAGGGTGGCGCGCGCCAGCTTGCGCGCCCGGACAATGCCCATCAGGTCACCGCCCAGGAGGGTAATCCCCGCACTTTCCATCGCCACGTCTGCGCCCGTTCCCATGGCGATGCCAACATCGGCGGCGGCAAGCGCGGGCGCGTCGTTGACGCCGTCGCCTGCCATCGCGATCTTGTGGCCATCGCGGCGCAACTGGTCGATCAGGTCCTTCTTGGCCTCGGGCAGCACGCCCGCGCGGACCTCGTCGATGCCGAGCCGCCCCGCGACCGCCTGCGCCGTGCGTTCGTTGTCGCCCGTCGCCATGATGACGCGTAGCCCCTGGCCGTGGAGTTCCCTGATTGCCTGCGCCGTTGATTCCTTGATCGGGTCGGCCACCGCCACGATGCCTGCCAGCGCGCCCTCAACCGCAATGAACATCGCCGTCTTGCCTTCAGCGCGCAGCGTGTCGGCCTTCCCTTCGGCCCGCGTCACATCCAGCCCCATCTCCCGCATCATAGCGGAGTTGCCGAGCGCAACCGCGCGCCCGCCGACGTTGCCGCGCACGCCCTTGCCGGTGACTGCTTCGAAGTCCGCGGCTTCCTGACGCGGGGCACCCTGCGCCTCAGCTCCCTCGACGATCGCTTCGGCCAGCGGGTGTTCCGAGCCGCGCTCCAGCGCTGCCGCCAGTGATAGGAGGTCGGGCTCCGTCAGGTTTCCGAGCGCGAGCGTATCGGTCAGCTTCGGCTTACCCATGGTCAGCGTGCCGGTCTTGTCGACTATCAGTGTATCAACGGCCGCCATGCGCTCCAGCGCCTCCGCGTCCTTGATTAGAACGCCAGCCTGCGCCCCGCGCCCCGCCGCCGTGGTGATGGAGATCGGTGTTGCCAGTCCCAGGGCGCAAGGACACGCGATGATCAGCACGGACACGGCCGAGGCTATGGCGAAAACAAGCGCGGGTTCCGGGCCAAAGGTCAGCCAGACACCGAAGGCGAAAACGGCGATGGCCACGACCGCCGGGACAAACACCGCCGACACCCTGTCCGCCAGTCCCTGGATCGGGGCGCGGGAACGGCGTGCATTCGATACCATCGTCACGATCTGTGCCAGCACCGTGTCGGATCCGACCTTACCCGCCTCCATCACCAGCGAGCCGTTCTTGTTGATCGTAGCCCCGGTCACGGCATCGCCCGGACCCTTTTCCACCGGCATCGACTCGCCGGTGAGCATGCTTTCGTCCAAGGATGATCGGCCCTCGATAACCGTCCCGTCGACCGGCACCGCATCTCCCGGGCGCACACGCAAACGGTCGCCTTCCATGATGTTGTCCAGCGGCGCGTCATATTCCGAGCCATCAGGCAAGATGCGGCGCGCGGTCTTGGGCGCTAGGTCCAGAAGCGCGCGGATCGCGTCGCCAGTGCGTTCGCGCGCACGCAGTTCCAGGACCTGCCCGACGAATACCAGCGCGACGATCACCACGGCCGCTTCGTAATAGGTGCCGACACCCTCGCCCATCCGATAAGCATCGGGAAAGACGCCCGGCAGGAATGTCGCGACCAACGAGTAGAGATAGGCTGCCGCTACGCCGAGGCTGATCAGTGTCCACATGTTAGGGCTACGGTTCACCACCGAGTCCCAGCCACGCTGAAAGAACGGCAGAGCCGCCCAGAGAATGATCGGCGTCGCCAGCACGAATTCGAGATAGCTGGCGGTCTGGTGACCGATCCAATCGCGCACGGGTAGCGCCACCAGTTCGCCCATGGTCAGCACGATCAGCGGTACCGCCGCCGCCGCCGAAATCCACATCCGGCGGGTGAAGTCGGTCAACTCCTCGCTGGGCTCGTCGGAAGGCAGCATCGGCTCCAGCGCCATGCCACAGATCGGGCAGGCCCCCGGAGCGTCGGTGACGATCTCAGGGTGCATCGGGCATGTGTATTGAATATTGACCGGCACAGCCTGCTTCGGTCCTGCTGCTCGACCCGAGCCGTAAAACCAGGGATCGATGGTGAACTTCGTCTGGCAATTCTCGGAACAGAAATGGAAGGTGTTGCCCCCAAACTCAGCGTGACGCCCGTTGGGCTTGACTGCGACCGTCATCCCACAAACCGGGTCTCTCGCCGTCTCGGTCCCCGCCTGGATGTCAGGTGCCGCGTGATGATGATCATGGTCCATGGCCTGCCAACCTCCGGTCTGTCTTCTCATCATCGAGCTTCCAGTGGCTGGAAGCTCAAGCCAATTTTCAATGATAGTCGTGAGGGCTCCTTCTGACAGGACTGGCGCGGATCTCCAGTAAGCCGATAGCCACCTGATAATGGAATCGACGGGGAGGTGGCGGCGAGCGGAGATACTGAGGTTACGCCAGATATTTGATCTTGAGTGCCTACCAAGCTCTCGATGTAGGATGCCGCTGAAACGCGCCGGGTTTCCCAGAGACCGTTTAGCTTTAGTCCTAGGCAGCGATCGGCATTGCCTCAAGCTCGGCGTAGTATGCGGCTTCTGCTTCACGGGTGTGATGTTGCCAATTGGCTCGACAAGCCGGCGATTGTTGAACGAGCCGACCCATTCGAGGGTGGCGAACTCGACGGCTCCGAAGCTGCGCCACGGCCCCCGCCAATGGATGGCCTCGGCCTTGAACAACCTGACGCCATGAAGCTGAAGGTTTGCAATCTTGATCTCTTCTACCGTTCGCATCAGCCGACGGGGGTTAGAAAGGCCGGTTGGTTGCGTTACGGTGGGCCGCTCATGCTCAGCGAACGCTGGCGCCGTCGACGCGAGATGAGGATTCGGGCATATTGGCTGAAACGTCGACTGACATGCGTCGCGCATGGATCCTTGGAGCGAATGCTGGAACGTCAGTCTGGAGGTAAGGCGGACAGGAATGGGACCCGACTGGAGCGATCCGGATTGCAAGGATTCGCCTTGCCTGAGTATCCGCCCATCGATGGCATCGCATGCCGGGGCGCACGAGCAATGCTTGGCATCAGCCAAGGCAAGCTGTGCGAGCGAGCGGGTTGCGGGCGCAGCCTGCTGAACGATTTCGAAAACGGTCTGAGGGTCCCGAAGGCTAGTAGCGCCGCAAGGATCCGCGAAGCTCTCGAGGCTCTCGGAGCGGTGTTCATCGCCCATGGCGAGCGCTATGCGGTTGGTGTTCGGCTTGCGACCGCTTCGGAGAAGACCGCAAGGGGGCAGTCGATAGCAGACGGACGCGGCCGTGTGTCCCGACTGGCGAGGTCTGATCGGGCGGATTGTTAGGGCCGGTCAACCGAATTCGCCCGGAACCCGAGCCGGGGTCGCGTCGGCCCGACCGGATCGCGTCGCTCAGACGCTGAGAAATCGAGGATTGCCTCACTAAGTAACTTTGGGAGATCCAGTGTGGTCACCGGAGCTGTCGAAAGTTCATGTGTTCGGCAATCCCCATCGAACAAATGCACTACAGCAAGGCACTAAACCGATACGCTCGTGCACATCTGGACAACCTGATTTGCTCGATTGCAGACGCCCTTTGTTCCGTCGGCGCGCCGATGGTGTCGCGAACGCTGTCTCCCTCGCATTCGAACTGAGGCTGCCATCCGCCAAGACCGCCGATCGACTTCGTGGCAGATCGATCGAAAGCGCCGAGGCCGGCGAGTTTGAGTGGGATGCGAAGTGCTGGCTGCAACGGCTCGAGCGGAAGATGATCACGTCGGAATACACTCGCTGCGAACGTTCGCCGGCTACCCGGCGGGAGGTTAGCTTCCGGCCAGCCGTGTCCCTTGCGTACTTCGCCCGTAGCCTGATCGTGCATCAGGGAGGACCATATGAGCCAGGAGCGCCTCAAAATCTCGTGGCAGCATTTCACTCAGGAAGACGCAGATCTTTTGTCGGTCTGGCGGATCGACGCTCCGATCACGGTCATGAATGATGACGATGGCTTCACGGTAGGCACCGGCGGGTGGTGGCGACCAGGAATTATCCTGGAGGACAGGTTGCAGAAGCTTCGCGACGCCGGTCACTCTAAGGCATTCGTCGAGGCCGTCAGATGGGCGGGCGGCAAGGAGGCGTGGAGCGTTCGCTTCTGCGAGGAGGGCGAACTGCAACCTGACATTCCGCTCGGCGGATATGGCACCGGGCCGCCACCGCGGTAGCGGCGGCGATGGAACTCGCGCCACGGCACCCCTTAGGCTATGTCAAAGAGTAGATGCGGTAGGGCAAAGACGGTCAGTCACTCTAACTGCTTCAATCGGGCGATCTTAGGAGGCCGAAGTCATTGCAGGGATCGCGCAATCCCTTGCGGACATCCCAGTAACGTATTGTTATCACTGAGGCGTCAGAAAGCCTTTTTGAAAGCGGGCACAATCGTGGCTGGTCCTCGAAGAGGAGAAACGAAGAGGGGCGGCCCGTCTCCGGACCGCCCCTCGTTTAGACCCTTCCGGTATCCCGCATGGGGAGCAAGCTTCATCGTAATGTCGCCACCGACCGTGTGATGCCAGTCACGCCGGCGGGCTTGCCCCAGACAAGCCCCCAGCGACATCCGTCACCCCATGACGAGCCGAGGCCCGCCCGCCCTTCGACGCCGCACCCGCTCGGCGAACCCCTCGACCACCGGCACCTCCTCCCGGCCGGAGACCTCCGCCTCCGTCAGCTCCGGCTCCCGACGCCTGCACGGTTCGACACCCAGCGCCCCACCGCCCAGTCCGCGCGCTAGGCGCCCACACACCAAGCCGCCCGCTGCCGCGAGGCGGTCGAGGTCGTGCGGCTGGAGCCGAAGCAGCCACGACACTTGGTCCGGCGACAGGGCCTCAAGGGACACCTGCCGGCGGTCGGTCGCCGACGCGCGGGCGTAAGCGTGCACCGTTGCTGACACCGGGTCGGTGCCGTCGGGCGCCGGGTCGAGATCGGACGGCAGCGCGCCGGGCAGGGCGCGCCCCTTGCCGCGCTTGGCGACCATCGCGGCGATCTCGCCTGCCGTGTCCGGCGGTGGGGCTGCATCGGGCGGCAGGGGGAGGGAGCCGCCTCCGCCACCGCTGAGCATGCGGCCGGGGAGGGAAACCGTCCACTCGACGGCCCACCAAGCGTAGCGGAAACCCTGCGCGGCGAGGTGGGCGGCGGCGGATGCCATAGCGCGCATGGCGGACAGGATGGCGGCGAGCATGGGGGTGTCCCTCCTTCTGGGTGTCGGAGGATGGTGGACGTCTAAAATGCAAGGGACGACGTAAGGCGCGCGAGAACCGAGTTTCGACACCGTTTCGGCCTGGGCTAGACTCCCCCGGGCGACTCCTGTCATCCAGGCCGTCCACTTCAACGAGGCCATCATGTCCGCCGCCGCCCTCCTTTCCTTCCGCCCCGAGCACGATGCCGAGGTCCGCCTGATAGGCGGCTCGAATTCGTCGGACTCGCGGGACACGCGCCCCTATGCGCGATTTGGAAGGAACTGCGGACAACATGATCAGTAACGACAACAACGACGGCGCGGCGCGCGCCGCTAGCATCGAAGGGGAGCGCCAGCAGGTGCTCCGCCTCCTCGACTGGCTTGAGGAGGGTGCTGGCCTGGCGATCGTCGCCATCACGGTCTTCAAGGCGCGCCCGCAGCCGCAGCCGTTCGGCTCCACCGAGCGCCTCGCCGCCTTCATGGAGGCGAACATCGACAAGATGCTGGCGGTCACGCCCGAGGTGAAGGTGCCCATCGAGGGCATGCCGGCATCGGTGGTCCGGTCGACGCTCTCCCACTGGCTCTCGCACACCACGGTCAACGTCCTCTGGCAGGTCGACTTCGTCCTGAAGAACCGCTGAACGACCGAGGCCCCGGCCGGCACCATCAGCCGGGGCCTCGGTGCCCAACCCAACCCCTAAGAAGGCTCATCATGCATCCCGCCGCCATTCTCTCCTTCCGCCCAGAGCACGCAGTCGAGGTCCGCCGCATAGGCGGCACGACGGCGTCCGACTCGCGGGCAATCGGGTGCCCCTCAGCACCTCAACGGAAGGAAAACAGGAATGGCCAAGATCTTGAAGTTCACGCCGAAGGCACACCTCGACACTGAGACGCTGGACCGCATGGCGGCGGTCGCCGCTGAGCGGTTCCGCAGCTTGCCGTCGGCGATCCGCAAGGGGCAGGAGCCGCCCAGCCAGATGGTCTGCGGCCTCATCAAGGGCGCCCAAGCCGCCGACGTCGCCCGCTGGCTCTATCAGAACCTGACGCTGCCGAAGAAGCAGTTCGCCGAGTTCCGAAAGGTCGTGACGGACGCGGGCATCGCCAACAACATCACGGGGGGCACGGCCCTCGACGCGCTGATCGAGCGCACGGTCGCGACCCAAAAGCCGACGCTGGAGGCGATCGCAGAGCGCTTCGGCGCCACGCTGGTCGAGGGAGAGGTGTCTGGAGCCGAGGATGTCGCGGACGAACTCGAGGCCCGCGAGCGCGCTATCGAGGACGCGCGCCGGGAAGCCGAGGACGTGGACATCGGCTTGCTTCGCGAGTGGATGGACGACTTTGGCTGGCTCAGCCTGATGATCCTCGCCGACGAGCGTGGGCGGGCGTTGTTCAAGGACCAGTACGACTTCTCCCGGTGGGCGCAGGAGAACTGGCACGGCTCCACGGCCTTTCGGGCGGCTCCGCTTGGGGTCCTGGACTGGCAGGGCGCCAACGACGCGATCTTCCACTGGATGGAGGAATGCGAGTTCGACCTGGAGCATCTCAACCGGATCGTCGCCAATGCGATGGCGCGTCGCTGAACAATGGAGGTCCCGGCATCACTCGCCGGGGCCTCTTTGTTTCAAGCCCGCCATCCGCACCGCGCGGCGCCGTGCCGATTGTGCTCGACGACCTGCCGCACGAGCTCGTCCGACGTGCTCGCGACGTCGGCCGCCGTCGGCCGCCGTCGGCCGGATCGCGCGCCAGCCGTCGCAGCCGGAGCTAGGCGCGGTCGTCGCGCACCCAGCCAGCGAACTCATCGCGGCGAGCGCGAGCACTGAGAGCGTCAACCTGGTCATCGGTCCGGTTCCTTTCGCGCAGGGCGTCGAGGGAGTCTCGCGTCTGCCGAGACTCCTCGGCGCGCTGCCCGGCGCCGTACACGCGGGCGACGATGCCGAGGGCGACGAGGGCGCCCGCCCCGGCGGCGGCCAGCCAGTGGCCCACGCGGGTGCCGGCGAACCAGGCGAGGACGGTGGTCATGCGGCGACACCTTCGTACGTCCGGCGCGACCGGAGCCACTCGTAGCCGGCATAGGGCAGCGCGGCGACGCCCACGAGGCCGGCGACGGCGACCACGCCGGATGCCAGCGCCTCCGCGGCGTCGGCGAGCCTCGGGATGCCGGCGACCTGACCGGCGAGGCCACCGACCTGAGCGGCAGCCGCCTCGAGCTGCGCCTTCGCCTGGCCGAGCGAGACGGCGGCGGCCGTGGCGGTGGCGACCTTGCCGACGTTGGGCAGCTCGGCAACGGGCGTCTTGCCGAGGTTCTCGCGCTCTCCCGGGAGCTGCTTCTCCAAGTGGCTCCACGTCTCCGGCCCCACGACGCCGTCCGCCTTCGCGCCGTGCGCCTTCTGGTAGGCGACCACCGCGCGCTTCACGTTCGGGCCGAAGTCGCCGTCCACCGCGAGCCGGGCACCGGCCGGGCGCTCGGCTTGGTGAGGCGATCGGTCAGCGCCGGGGCGCGTTCCCCATCACCAGGCGCGGTTGCGCCGCAACTTTCGAGGTCCGGATGCCAAAAAGTGTTGCCCATCAGCGCGCAAAGGACAAGCTGGCCGAGCTGCTCGGATCCACCTACGACGCCCAGGCGATGGCCGAAATCCTGCACCGGGACAACCGCGACCCGGCGCTCGCGTCGGCGATGCGTCGGCTTGCCGAGGCCGCCGAGGATTTGGAGCGGGCGGCGACGAGGGCGGGGCGGCCGCTACTGAGTGTCGTCAGGTAATTCTGGAGTCACTTGAACTGGCGTGGTAGCCCATCCTCCCATGGACAAGGACGATAGGACATCCGGACATCTACGCTGGCGCTAGCCATCAACAAGATGTCCGCATGTTGCGTTCGACGGGTGCTCGGATGGTGGATGTATGGCTGATTTGACGGCAGAGAGGGCCCTGATCTTCCGGATCGTACATCGGGACAATGTCGAATGGATTTTGGACAACGGCCTGCACTGCAAGAAGGCCCACGTCTCGGACCCAAACTACGTCGCTATCGGCAACCTCGAGCTGATCGATAGGCGAACCAATCACCCGGTTCCGTGTCATCCAAACGGCACGCTGGGCGACTACGTACCGTTCTACTTCACCCCATTCTCTCCGATGATGCTCAACATCAAAACTGGATATGGCGGGATCCGGAAGAGGGCCAATGAGGAGATCGTCGTTCTCGTCTCGTCGCTACACAAGCTTAATGAAGCTGGGTTACCAATCGTCTTCACGGATCGGCATGCATATCTACAGGCTGCAAGATTCTATACGGACATGCAAAGGTTGAATGAAATAGACTGGGCAATATTGCGGGCGAAGGACTTCAAGAGAAATGCGGAGGATCCCGGCAAGTTCGAGCGATATCAAGCAGAAGCACTTGTCCACAGGTCGCTTCCGTGTGCTGGTCTATTGGGTATCGCATGCTATAATGAGGCCGTCATGGCTTCTGTGAAGCGCCAGACCGAGCGCCGGGGGTTAAATATGCGGGTCATCGCACAGCGGAAATACTACTTCTGATGATTAGATTTGTTTCAGGCAATCTACTCAACTCGGGTGCTGAAGCCCTCGTCAACACGGTCAACACTGTGGGCGTGATGGGAAAAGGCATTGCCCTCATGTTCAAGGAGGCGTTCCCGGCTAATTTTCGGGCTTATGCTGCAGCCTGCAAGAACGAAGAAATCAAGGTCGGCCAGATCTTCGTTACAGAGCGAACCGACTGGGTCGGCGGACCACGCTGGATCGTCAATTTCCCCACCAAAAAGCATTGGCGAAACCCGTCGAAAATCGAGTGGATCGATCAAGGATTGGAAGATCTCAAGCGGTTCGTGATTGCGAACGGCGTACGGTCGATTGCTCTGCCGCCACTCGGCAGCGGAAACGGGGGCTTGGACTGGCGGGAAGTGAGGCCGCGTATCGAGCAGGCTCTGGGTGATTTGATTGATGTTGATGTGATCGTCTACGAGCCGACTGATGTCTATCAGAACGTCGCCAAACGAGAGGGCGTCGAGAAACTCACTCCTGCGCGTGCTCTGGTTGCAGAGTTGGTGCGTCGGTATTGGATCTTAGGCATCGAATGCACAATGCTGGAAATCCAGAAACTGACCTACTTGCTTGATCGAAATGTGAAAGCGACTGGGGTAGATAGTCCGTTGAAGCTAGCCTACAAGGCGGAGCGGTATGGCCCCTATGCGCAGAACCTGCAACACCTGCTGAACAGTTTGGACGGTAGCTACCTGCACTGCGAGCGGCGGATTGCTGATGCTGGACCCTTGGATATTGTATGGTTTGAGGACAGTAAGCGCGACCACGTTGCAGCCTACTTGAAGTCGGCAGACGCTCGTCCCTATCTGGCAGCCCTACACGCAACATCGGACACCATTGATGGCTTCGAGTCCCCCTTGGGTATGGAGCTGCTAGGGACGATCGATTGGCTCCTCGATCACGGGGCTGAGGCCAACGTTCCTGCGGTGCGGGAAGGTCTTCGCAACTGGGCGGGCGGGATCGAAGCTGGCGAGCGTAAGCAGCGTCTGTTCGATGACCGGATGCTTCAGCTCGCCCTTGAGAGGCTAACCGGACGGATAGCCGAGGAAGCCTAACCGGAAGGTACGTCTTCATTCGGCTCCGCATCCGGCACCGACACGCTGACGAACGCCGCCGACACATCGATCTTGGTGCCCGGCGCGCTCCGATGACGGTGAACTCCTGCGCGCTCTCCCCGCGACCCGCGCGGATATCCGCCGCCCGCAGGACGCGGGTGCTGATGGGCCGGGTCGCCTTCTTGAGCGCGCGGACGAGCTGACGGGTGGACGAGCTGCTCATGCCTCGGACTCCAAGTCGATCTGCCTCGGCAGCGCCAACGGCCGGCACGTAACCCGCAGCCTCCTTGAAAGCAGGTCCTCCTGTCGCAAGGCGTCGTAGCCGACGACAAGCTGCGTCACCCGCGTTGCCAACTCCTTCTCCGGGTCGTCGGCGACGAACATCGCGGCGAGCTGCGACGCCGCTTGGTTCGACCACTCGAACACGCGCGGCGTCGCAATCCGAAGGGACATCGCGTTGACGGGCGTCGAAGCCGACTTGCCCGTCACCTTGTAGACGAGGGCGCCCGTCACCTCATCGAACTCGTCATCGGGCGGGATCGCCGTCGCCCGGCACGCAGCCGGTGGTGAAGCTCGCGACACGGTTGCCGTCCCCGTCGGCGGACAGCTCTAGGTCCATGATTTTCCCGACCGGCGCGGCGCCCGAGATGTAGCGGCCCGCGACCCGGATCTCGTCGTCCACCGTGAGCTCGCGGGCCAACTCCCAAGGGATTTCGCCGCTGAAGCGCACGCACTGTGCCTGTAGGAGGGCTTCGCGCTCCAGCATGTGCAGCGCGCAGTTCACCGTTCGCGCGCCCCGGTCGGTATCGACGTAGCTAGACCGCCGCGCATCGAGAGGGACGTCTTTCTCGGCTCGCTCCCACAGCACGACGCCCCCGTCGTCTTCGTGCAGAAGGCTTTCGCCTTGACGGTGTGCGCCTTCTTGCAGGACCACGCCTTGCCGTTCGCCAGCACCCGGTCTCCATCTCGCTGTCGCTGTCGCTGTCGCTGTCGCTGCCGAAGGCGCGGACCGACTGCACCTCTGTGGCGAGGATCGAGTCGTAGAGCGGGTAGTGCGGCACCGGGAGAGCCTTCGCCCGGCGGGTGTCCCGCCTGACCGATTGCGGCGCCGCGCGGCTGTGACTGGACCAGCCCGATGACGCCGTCGCGCTCCTCGATCGCCGTGAGCGTGCTGATGCCCTGGGCGTGCCACTTGAACCAGCGGCCGAGGTCGTCGGGTGCGTTGGGGTCCTTGTTGATGGCCGTCGTCAGGCTGGTGAAGGTGAAGAGGTCGGAATGGTTGAGCACGGTGTGCGTCTCCAAGGGATGTGGGGAGGACCGCGCTCAGCGGGCCTTAATGCCGTTCACGGCGAGTGCCGCGATGGCGGAAGCGGCGGCCGCTGGGACGGTCGGTAGCGTGAGCTCGAACCGCTTGACCTCGTCGCTATCGATGACCGCAGCCTCGACCCCCACCAGCGGGGCGGCGTCCGTCGCGTCGACGTGGCGGCACAGGATGACGGCGGTCTCGGCGCCGACGTACGGAACCGCGAACCCGGTAGGGTCGCCGTCGACTTCCTCGGACTCGAGCACGGTGCCGGCTTGGTAGTCGGCGCCGGCCTTCAGCACGCGGTGCCGCGCGAGCGGAAGCCGTTGGCCTCCGACAGGATGAAGACTTCGTCCGGGATGTGGGGGTGAGCCAGTCGGCCATGTGGGATGTCTCCGGGGGAAAGGGTGGCGGCGCGACGGCGTTTGGCTTCGTCCTCCGGGATGTGGCCCGGCTCGCTCGGCGGCGACCGCGTCGCCTCGGACTCGGCGGCCCGGCGGACGAGCCACTTCACCACGTCGGCGATGTCCAGCTCCCACGGAGTTCTGGTCGCTTGTTGCCGCGCTGGATGGCCGGGCAGCCCTGTTCCAGCCATTTCGCGATCGTGTTCCGGTCGCGGTCAAGCATCAACGCGATGGCGGCGAGCGACTTCACGCGGTTGGAGGCGCTCTCACCGCGCGGCGTCGTCTCATCGCCGCTCTCAATCATCACCCCGGCGCTGTTGCGCGGCCGCCTCGGCATCCTGCCCGACTCCTTTTGTTGCAAGGACTCCGGCAGGTTTGGCCGCAACTTTCGACGGCAGGCATGATGATGTTGGGAGGGCGATTCCCAGATTGTTGACGGCGGATTTGCGCGGCCGCCGTTGATCCCTTACTCGGGCGGCGCGCCGTCCCCGCCCGGCTGCCCCGTGCCGTTCAACGTCCCACGCTCCGCGATCAGCGCCATTTCCCGCGCACCGATGTTCCCCGCCGCCGGGTTCTCGAGAATGTGCAACTCGATGCCCCGTCCAGCCCGCACCGCGTCCGCCAGCGCGACATGGATGCGCCTGAACCCGGCAGCGTTCCCTGCGCGGTATCCCCGCCCGGCGAGCAGGTTGCGGACGTTCTGGGTATACTGACGGGTCGGGCGGGTGCCGCGCGTGTAGCGGCCGATGTAGCTGCCGACGCCCTGGATGACCCACTCGTAGATGCCGGGCAGCTCGAGCGACGCCCCGTCATGGACGGTCAGGGTGAACCAGGGGTCCGGTAGCTCCATGGGCTGATACCCGGTCAGATTGGCCAGCTCCGCGACCCGGCGGAGGATGCGGGGGAGAAGCCCGCTCTCGAACGCGGACGCGAGCGTGCCTTCCGAGAACCGGTCGCCCCGGATCAGCGTCGTCAGAAGCTTGGCAAGCTGACGGACGCTCGCCGCCTCCACCGCGCCGGGCTCGCGCTGGAGGCGGGTTGCCTCCTTCGCGCCGTGCCAGTCCGTCCACGAGAAGTCCGACGGCACCCACCCGCCATCGTATGCAGCGGTGACGAAGGCTTGCGCAGGATCCGACATCGAAAAGAACGGCATCTGCACCGCGCCGCCTTCCATCGGTTGCCCGCCGGCCCACTCGCCGAAGAAGAAGCCGGGCGCCGCGAAGGCGTCGGCGAACGGGGCGAGCGCCGCGAGGTCGGGGTTCATCCTCCGCCGGATGATCCCGCCGGCCTGGGTGTCCGGTCCGACGTTGATGGACCGCTGGGAGTCGGTCACCAGGCGGACGCGGTCGCCGTCGTCGGCGAGGCCCCAGCCGGCGTGGCTGCGGAACAAGATGACCTGCGCGCCCTCGGTCGCCCGTTCCCGGACGAACTCGATCGCGAGCTGGGACGACGGCAGCGCGGCGATGAGGTCGTCACTGATGAGGTTGGATCTCCGCGAGTGGTAAGCGACGATCTCCACGCAGGCGACGCGCTGCGCAAGGGACGACATTGCTTCGTCGAACGACCAGCCGTCGGCAACCAGCCCGTCGGCAAGGGCGGCAAATTTCGGCCACCACCATCGGAAGGCGCCCGTGTTCGCGATCTCGGGATCGACGCACCAGAACGGTGACGCGAGAGGTGCTTGATGCAGTCCCGAAAGCTTCAGGGCACGCGTCACTGTCCGGCTGCCCTCGTCGAGCCAGTTGCCGGGGTCGAGGCCGGGGTTCAAGAGGCACAGGACGATGTCCGCGCGGCGCAGGTCGCCGATATATGGCTGCGGGATCAGCGAGGCTTGGAGGCGGGACCGCTCGCGGCGGAACTCGTCAACGGCGTCGGTTTGGTTCTCCGGGGCGTCCCAGCGGACGCGGGCATCGTAGCGGTCCTGCCGAAGGATGGCCTCGTCGGCGGGGTGGATCCAGTGGCGGCCGCCCTCGAAGCCACCCCAGAACTCAGTCAGCCTATCTGCAGCCGTGCCCATGCGATCCTCCCCGACGTCCGGCACCGGATACTATGGCCGGGCGTCTCATGGAAACCGCTCGCTAACCATCACCACCGAACGGACGCGCGCGCGGCGGAGCATCGACCGGACGTTGAGGGTTTGTCCGCAATCACGGACGCACGATGGCTCCCACGTCCCTACGAGGCTGCCCAATGGAGTTGTCCTCCTTCATGCTTCCGGTGACGCTCGCGGTGTTCAGCATCGCGTTCTGCGTCCTCTGGCTCTACGGCTATAAGGCAGCTTTCTGGTGGGCGCTCGGATACGGAGCACACGGCCGGTAGCGGTTGATCAGCTCGGCACCATTGTATGCGATTGATATCGGCGGAAATCGCTGACATCAGCGAAGATGATGGTGTGAAGAGGAGATCGCGAAGCGTGTCGGACCAGTCCGACGCCTCGTCGTCGGCCTGCCGGAGGGTCAGGCCGTAATGGGCGAGACGCGCCTTACAGGCATTCCAACAGGCGACTTTCGATGGCGTCTTTGGCTTCCTGCACCGGAGGCAATGCGCTTCTTCAATCCGACAGTCGGAAACTGCTACTGAGGCAATACGACAGCCGCGAGCGCGGTATCCTCACCGAGCTGATAGTCTAGGTATCTCTCGATCATCCTCTCCCTCTGGGCGAACAGTGCGGCACGCCTTGGAGGATAAACGAAAGAGCCCTCCGCGAAACGGACTGGGGTAGGTAACGGCAGAACGGCGTTTCGCTCACCTACCGAGAACTGCATCCCGACCGCACCCTGCTCTGTGAGCGTCAAGGGCCGATCGCGACCGAAAAGGGCGTAAAGCGGTTCGAAACGGTTCGCCTCGTTCGAGACTTGTGCATACACGTAGGCTTGGCCGTACTTATCGGCGAAGCTGGGCTCGGCCGTGTCGGGCATCGGAGGCCAATTCCCGCGGAGCATGTTCAGATAGACGTGAGCCGCATTCTCGGCAAGATAGGGGCTGTTCTCAGCTATGCGGACAAGGCGGTCGTCAAGCCGACCGTCGCGAATGTCCTCCGCCATCGCAAGCGCCGTGACGCCTCCATGTATGCGCGCATAGTAGGCGATTGCGAGAGTCAGCATGTCTACCGATGCGCGGGTGATCTCCTCGCCGTGCGAATAGGAGGGCAGCCGGTAGACCTCGTCCATGTCGCGCGCGAACCGAACCGGGTCCTCCGCGTAGAGGTCCGCCAACTGGCTCACGACGAGCATCCAGTCCGTGATGTCGAGCAAAATATCAGTGTTGAGAGCGATCGAAGTGATGTCCCGCGCGATCTCGTCCTCGCTTTCCCCGGGGAGGCAAACTAGTCCCCGGATCAGGGCCTCCCGCCCATCGCGACTGGTGCACTGGTACCGGAACCCCTTGCCGATCTCGCCGCTCACGGTCGCTAGGTCCTGTACCCCCTCGATGGGAGATGCGTTCATGAACAGAAGTGTCGAGGGAGAGGCTCCGTGGCGGATGGCGAAGTCGACCGCTACGGCAAAGGCTGGGTCGACCACGTTCTGGCGGTACGACGTGAGAAGCCCCTGCCACGCATTCGCCTCATCCCTTTCCGCAGCCGACAGGGTGCTCGGGTCGCGCAGACGCTCGGGGTTAAGGGCGCGATCAGCGTCCAAGAAGTGGCCGAACCACCTACTGGCTGTGCCGGCCGACGTCGTGCGCAGCACGGTCTGGATGCAGTCGCTCGCCGGGGCAGCCCGCGCATCGAGGAGGCGGCGGGCGGCGTCGAACGAGGGGAACCTGAGGGTCGCCCGGTCGACATATGACCCGTCGTCTTCGGAGATGCTGTCTCCGGTGATCGCCTTGGCATAAACCGTGTAGCAAGCTTCCCACTCTCGCCAAACCAACGATTTCACTGCGTTTGAGATGCGCTGCTGCTCGACCTGCATCTCGCTCAGGCGCGCGTCCAGCGCCTCGTAGGAGGCCTGGACTTGGCGGGACACCTCCGACACGGCATCCAGGAGCACCTTCTGGTTCTTCAGAATGTCATCCAGTTTGGCATTGACGGCCCCAAACTGTTCCTTGAGGTAACCCATCATCACCTTGAACCGCTCCGCATCCGGATCGGGCTTCTTGCCGAACATGCCGGTGACGGAAGCGATCGCACCCAACGGATTGCCGGACATAAAGCTCATGTAGGCGTTTAACGCACCCGAAGCGATATCAATCGCCTTCTGACCGTCCTCACCGATTGGAATTCCTAGGTTCGAGGTGATCGCTTGGACGTCGCTGATGCCCCTGAGCACCTGTCCCGCGGCTTGCACCCGCATCGCTACTCGTGCCTCGCCATCGTACTGTTCAATCAGTGCCGTTTTAATCGTCTGGGCGTCGCAATTGGTCTGCTCCGCAGGGCAGGCGATCCGGGAGTCCATTAGCCCAGACCTCAGAGCGCGGACTTTCTCAGATGGCGGCATGGAGGAGAACATGAAGTCCGCCATCAGGCCTTGGTTGCTGCCAAGCTTGGTCACCTCCTCCCTGACAGTCTGGACGTCGGACGCCAACTCGGTAACATCGCCGCTTAGGGAGACGATAGCGCCCTCGTGTGCGACCAGAGTATCCTGCACCCGCTTCTGGCTGTTTCTGACCTCGGACGCGAACTCCCCGAAACTCCGATCTAGGCGATCTACGTCGTCCGCGACGACGCCCAGCGCATCCAGCGTCGCGACGGTGTGGGCCGCCCCGGCCCGCGACAGCGCCTCGGCAGCGGTCTTGACTAGCTCATCGTCGTTGGAGGCCTGGGCCCGCTCCTTAACGTCGCGAAGAAAGCGGTCGCTCTTCTCGACGGTCTCCCGTAGAAGCTCGGGATTGTTGAGCAGACCCTCTAAGCTGGCGGCGCCAGACTCAGCCACTAGTTCGTTCCGGAGCGTGCTGAGAAGCATGCCTGCCCGCTTGTTTCCGATTTCCTCAACCTTGCGGTTCGTGAGGTCGAGCGAAATTGCCGAGGCGGCACCGATTAAGGTAAGCGGCACGGTCACCGCGGCCTGCGGACCGCCGTAGAGGGCCACGCCTGCGATAAGTCCGCCCGTGCCCCATTTCACTCCAGTCGCAACGGTCGAAACGCCGGAATAGCCGTTGCGAAGCTCTTCGTAGCGGCTGAGCGACTGCTCGATTTTCTCGCTGCGCTCGGCGGCAGGAAGCGACGATGGGGGGATCGAGATGCTCTTGTGATCCATCCAGAGCTTCGCCGTGCCGAGGCCGACGCGGGCCGCGAGATTGGCCGCATCGGACGCTTCGATCTGCTTGGCGGCCACATGAGTCGTGCACGTCAAAAAGAACGTCAGCAGCACAGCAAGGCGACAATATCGTTCCATTTTGCACCTCGCTTCTAGCAAACCTCGTGCCTAGCCCCACCCGCGCAGCCACCCCTGTCATGAGGAGTAAGCGGCTCCGGCCCGCACTGATTGTCGTAGCGGAACCCCTGGCCTATGGCATAATCCACCTGGACACTGGTGCCTGGATAAACCTCGCTCCCAGCCGGCGGCTTCGTCCCGATCACGGTGGCGGTCCGAACGTCGAATCCCGAACAATCACGACGATTCTCTTGTACCGACCGGCTCACGAAACCGCTTGGATCGGTAGGCATCTCCATGGGAGTAAGTTCCCCTGAACGGATCGCATTCATACCATCGCTTAGGAGCGTTCCCGTCACGCCTGGGACAGCTACATATCGACCACCGACCACGTCGAGGAAGACCGCTTGGGTCGTCACGTCTATGGCTGTTCCGCCTACTGGGACCTGCGACCAAACGGTCCCGCGGACGCCGCCGTCGTGCCTGCTTTCGGTGACGTCGACCGCTACTCCCAGGTCGCGCAAGGCGGCAAGCGCCTCCTCCTGCGGACGGCCCTTCAAGTCGGGCAAGGTGATCCCGTTCGAGACCCTCAGCCAAACGGCGCGGTCGCTTCCTAGCTCCGAGCCCGGGCCGGGGATCTGTTTAATCACGATTCCCTTGCGATCCGAGGACTCGACTATCTCGATCTCAAGCTCGATCCCGACGTGTCCGGCGGCCTCCTGCGCTTCCTCCAGATACATGTTCTGGAACGACGGAACCGGCTCTGCTCTCGCGAGCACCGGGATGATCACCATAAGCATTATTATGGCCACGATGCGAATCATTGGAGCGCTCCAACGCAACGGAAGCACGAATATACCCAAAACCTTATGGGACTATGGTCGATTATCGCGCAAATGCAAGCGCTCGCTGTGGTGTTGCAGCTCAGGGTTTCCGCCGACGCGATGACACAGAACCGCGGCATCAAAATACCAATGCTTGATAAGGTGGAAATGCGCAGGAAGATACTCCGAGAATCAGTATTATCACGCATTACTCTGCACTACTGATGTAATTATGGCCAAGTGGTTCGCGGTATCGCCTGTCCGTTGGAAGCAACAAGGCTCACGAAGGCAGTGACACTCCGTCCCCGGGAGGGAGCCGCGCGTTCCGCCCAATTCATAACAAAGGTCTTGAGATGTCTCCTGGCGCCCGGCTGCATCATGTCGTGGGCTCCTTCGGACTCTCTAGGCGGCGGCCGCGCGCGGTGCCGCTAGGCAGGCCGTGGCGGCACGCGTCGGTAACGCGTTTTGCACCATCGACGCTGCCAAGTGGAAGTGATCCGGCCTTAGGTTCCGACCGCTCTCACGGTCTGTCGAGTGCCGTCAGCCCTTCGCCTTCGCCCGCTCCACCACCGCCGCGTGCCGCTCTCGGTGCGCGGCGTTGGCCTCCCGCCACCCGGCGTCCCATTCCTCCGCGAGTTCCGGATGGTCCGGCCGCCCCGTCGTCTCGTCGTCCGACAGCCCCGCGAAAATCTCGTACGCCGAGGAGCCCGCGTCCTGCGCGGCCTCGGCGTCGTCGGTCGAGACGGCCGGCCAGTCCCGTTTCCGTGTTCGCGGACCCGGCGGCGGAGCGACGACGCGCGGCGGCTCGGCATACCGCGCGACCCAGCCGCGGAGGACGCCGTCCATCCGGCGCTCCTCCTCGACAAGTGCCGCGTCGAACTCGGCGACCTGCGCCCGGAGGTGATCGATGTGTGCGCGCATGCGGGCGATGGCGATGGACGGGATCTTCAGAAGGGCAGGGCCGACCCAAGGCGGGATGGGCTTCTCGCCCGACGCCCAGCGCCGGATCAGGCTGCGGTCCAGCGCGCCGGCGGACGGCATGCTGCCCTTGCCCGCAGGCCGGAAGAGCACGAGGTCGGCCGCGATCTCGCGACGCCATCGATCCTCGGTTCCGTAAATCTCGAGACCGATCCGGACGAAGTCCCCGGCTTCGATGGACTTGTCCGGCCACGTCGCCCGCAGGACGCGTTCCGTCGCCTCGTCGAGGACGCCGAGGGTCTCGCGGGCGACGGGACTGGTGGTTCGCCGGGCGGGTTTGGGGCGAGGCGGCGTGTAAGGAGGCTCGGTCATGACGAGACTCCTTACACCGGGCGCCCGTCCGCGCAAGCCGTCGTCAGCTCCTGGCGCCGCGCGTCCCAAGTGCACGGGCCATCTTACGGTCGAGCTGGTACCCGAACTCGCGTTGGGTCGCGAACTTCCGGTTCGCCTTCTGGACGGTCTTCTCGAACCGGAACCGCTTCCTCGACGCTCCGCGCGGCACGCCGCAATAGCGGTCCGGCTTGATCGCCTACGTGAAGAGGTCGCGCGGACCGGACCCGCCGTCCTCGCCAGTCTTGCGAACGCCGCCCTTGATCTGGCGGACGAGGTACGACGCCGCCGGCAGCTTTGATGCTCACAGTCGCCGTGGCGGATGCGCCGTGTTTGATGCGCGCCGGCCGTAAGGTGAAGGCCTGGAGCGTCATCGGCTTCGGCCTGTCGAAGACGTCGACGGCGTTTTCCTTCAACGCGACCACGGCCTCGCGGGCCGCCCGGTTCATGACCGCGGCGGCAGCGCGGGGGATGGCCTTCCGGCCGATGGCGTTCATGTCGCGGGCGAAGGCGGCGTGATCGATGGAGAGGCCGAAGCCGATGGAGGGGGGGGTTGGCATGGAGGGCCCGTGCGGGATGAGTCTCGGGATAGCGGAGACTCGTCGGGCGCAAGATGCTAGGCGAGGCGGCCGAAACCGATTGACGAGCAGGTGGAGACTTTCAAGAGGCTCTGGCCCGACAACCGGGCTGCGGCGAATGCCAAGCGGGCGGCGCGCGTGTTGGAGGACCCGAGTATCATTTCCGGGGAGCCGTGCGTGTCTGGCACCTAGGTGCCCGCGCGGACCATCCTAGCATACCTGCAAGCTGGGCGGTCGGACGTTGAGATCTTCGAGGACTACCCGACTCTGCCTGCTGAGGGTGTCCGTGCCGTCCGGGCGTGGACCGAGGGGTTAGGCTCACGCGTCCGAGAGCGGTCCAGATGCCCTGGATGACCTCTCGTACAGCGACGAGAAAGCAGACTGATAGACCTCCACGTACACAATTACACCCACTTCCGCGAATTGGGGGCTATTGTGTACGTGGGGCGCCTAGATGGGCCCGCCACCGTTCCGACGGCGACGCGGCGGCTCCAGACTTTGATGTCGGGTGGCTACTCGATGTCCGGCAGCCGCACGGACCCGTACGGTCAGCGGCTGGTCATCGTGACGCTCGCCGACGGGCGCGATGCCGGGAGGGTGCTCATCGACGAGGGGGCTGGCGCAGTCATCGCCAAACTCGGGGAATCTTTGGTGTTGACGCCCTCGATTCTTGCAATCGCTGATCCGACAAGCATGAGAACTACGCTCCGCCGACGTAGGCAGGATTCGGCTCGACCTCGATCCCGACGGTATGGTACCGCGCCAGCGGGTCTCGACCGTCCCAGTTCGGAGGCATGCGGCTGCCGAGGCGGGCCGCATTGAGAAGTGCCTCTTCCTCGGAGGTGATGATGCAGACCGTCAGGTCGCGGACGAGGACCTCCTTTACCGCGTCCGTGGAGGGGTCGGCCATCTCCATGAGCTGCGCCTGCAAGGCCCTGAACGGCACGGCGTGGTCGTAGCGGATCCTGCCGCCGCCCCGGGGGATGCCCGCAGAGGCGAGCGACCGGTAGCGGGCGGCCTCGAGCTTGTTTCCCCCGCGCTTCTCCCACAGGAAGTGTATGGGGTCGCGCAGCGCCTTCGTCCAGGCCGAATTCGGCATCCCCTTGTCGCGGACGCGCTGGCAGTACCGGATCGCGTCGCAGATCAGGTCGAGTCGCTGGGCTTCTGATAGGCCGCTCCTGACTGTCATGGGTCCTCCTTCTGTCGAGAGGGCATCTAGTCAGGTGGTGGCGGTCGTCTCGTCCGTGATCTCGGATGTCACGGGCGGATGATGCGGTCGGACCAGGTCACCTCCTTGCGAAGGACAGGCACTAGGCGGCGGGTTGAGTTGGACGTCGTTATGCGGCTGCCTCCGATGCGATGCTTCGAGGTCCGAACATGCGGCGTTTCGCCTACACCCGCTGTGCGATGTCGGATCGCTCGATGGTGCACTTCTGCCTCTGACCGATGCCCTGGCCTAGCGCGGTGGATCACCGTCCGAAGCGAGGCGTATCATCCGGGCTGGGTTCGATGCCCAAAGCGATGCGTCGTCGACGGACCAACTCCTCGACGATGGTCTATTCCGTGAACTCGTCACCCCTGACCCGGTCGACGAAGCGTGGCTTCGGGCCCGTGATCCAGAAAAAGAGCGCGTTGAACCGGGGTATCTCGACCAGCCGTATTTCCCGTTCGCCGGGTTCGTCGGCGATACGATCAGCTATGCTGATGGCTGCCAACAACCCGCGCTTCGTGGCCACGAATTCCGTTCGTTCGGCTTGGAATTTGCCGATCAACCCACGGACGGAAACTCGGGCCACGAGTGCATTCTCCTTCAGGACCTAGAAAACGAATGCGTCCGGGATCCACGCCTTTGGAAACAGATCGCTGTCCTCGTCGCCCTCGGTAACGTAGGAGCGCAGCGCCACCTTCGACTGCGAGTATTCGGTCGCTTGACCGGGTCTCGGACGACCGAAGGAACGTACCGCGCGACCTGCGCGGCGACCCGCCCGTGCAGCCGAGCCTCCTCGGCGGCGATGAAGTCCCGCGCCTCGCGATCTTGCGCGCTAAGCTCTGCCAGCCAACGCTCGATGTCTTGCTGGCGTCGGGTACGGACGATCCCGGGCGGGCGCAGCAGCCCGGCGGCCATCCACTCCGGGATCCGCCGTTCGCCGTTCCTCCAGCGCTTCATCAGCATCCTGTCGATGCGACCCTGCGACTCGAGGCCGCCCTTGCCGTCCTGCCGAATGGCGGCGCGGTCCCCCGCGAATTCGATCTCCCAGTCCCTCCGTCCGTCGTAGATCGCCTCGGCAACCGCCGATACGGCGTCGGGATCCGCGCCGTGGCCGTGCGGCCAGTGGCGCTGCAGGAGCGTCAGGTCGTCTTCGGCTGGAGGGGTCTCAGTCATGGTGAGACTCCTCCAGCCGGGCGTCTGATTCCGCAAGCGCGCCGTCACATCGGCACATTCCATGTGTGGTCATGGGAGGCCCGCTGGCGGTGCAAAATGCCGACACCGCGTGATCTGCCGGCGGTGCTCACCGCATGACGGGAGTAATGGGCGCGAACGTCAATCCGCACGGTCTCCGGATGCCCAGAAACGGCGCTCCGCGTCGGCCCGTCGACGGCGTGCCTTGGCGTCGTCCGGCAGCGTGTAATGAGATAGCCTCGTGTAGGACTCGGCAGCATCGAATCCTTGCCGGGTGAGATGCCTGTGAGCCGTTCGCATTAGCCGCTCGTAGACAAGGGCTTCCGGGCCGTCTGGAGCCTTGCGCACAGCCTCAGCCAGACGCCGCACGGCGACGGCCAGTCCTTGAACGACAATCCGCGTTTCGGGCGCGCCGCGGGAACCGGTTGCCCCGGCCTTCGCACGTTCACGCAGCCGTGCCCTGTACCTCCGCTGCTCTTCCGCATGTCTCGTCACCATAGCCCTGTCATCCCGCTCACCGCGTGAGGCATGAGCTTGTCGGATGGGCCTGCAAGAGACGACGGCGACGTGTGGATCAGGGTTTAGGCATAGAGAGACGTTCGGGGGTCAACATGCGCGGCCGCAGCGTCCCAGCTCGCGCTCGCATGCGCGTCGACGACGCGACGCCCGGTCGTCCCGGGAAAGCCGTATGAACGGCTCGCTCGATCGCGTTGGCGCCGGGACCGCCCACGGCGAGCAGGAGAATCGCGGCATCGGAGAGGGCGATCCTGATCGCTTCGTCCGTCGCCTCCGGTCGGCCGGCTTCGGCCGAGGCCCGCTTCTTCTCGCGGTGCCTGCGCTGGGCATCGCGGTTGTACGTGGCGCGGTCTTCAGCCGCCAGCTCTCGTACGGTGCGTTTGCCGCCCTGCGTCGCCATCGCGGTGTACAGCGCCGCGATGGCTTCGGTCTGCTTGTCCGTCGTCGTCATCTCGGTGTCCCCCTGCTCAGACCAAGGGTGCTCCGCCGGCGGAAATCTCGCAAGCGATGTTTGACATGTAAAACACGAAATCGTCGGCGCTTATTGCAGGCTTCCCACCCGGGGGAGACCCCTCGCGATAGCGTCGGCCCGCGCGCGAGCGGGGATCCCGCTTCGCCCCGGGGCGACAGGCTTCTTGTCGCGCGGAGCGCACGGAGACCTTCTCGCGAGATCGGTCGGCTGCTCTCGCGAGAAGGTTGACGACGGGCGTCGGGGGAGACCCATCGCGTAGCGATCGCTCGACGCTCGTCGGTTGGGCGCGACGCTTATCTCTCTCCATGCCCTGGCCAATACCCCGCGAAGCGGAACGGCTTTCGAGAGACCCTCGCGGAGCTTGTTGTCGGCTGGCTCGCGCGGAGGATCCCAACAGCGCGAGCAGGAAGACTCCTAGCAGGGGCGGAATCCCAAGGTGCGAGAGGGTCGTTGGATTCTACTTAGTATCAGGCCAAGGCGGTGGTGGATTTTTCTCGAAATGCCTACGTTTTTGCGGACCATTTGATCGCAGATCTAACGGAAGATGTTCCATTCGGTCGCATATCTAACGAGTTGCGCGACCGATGGCGCGAGCGAGCGGCGTACCGCCAGCCGAAGGCACGGAGCCATCCGCCGGCGGAGCCCTTAGTTGACTTCTACTTAGTATCGCAAACCCAAACGGTTGACCGGGCCTCTTCGTCGCTCGCCAGATCGAAGGCATTTGATCGCGCATCTAACGGCGAGCGGCTCATTTGGTCGCACATCTAACAGCCATCGCTTGCTCCACGCTCGGACAGAGCTCAGCATTTGATCACAGGACGTCTGCACGAGGCGACGAAATGGGAGAGGGACGATGGCGGTACAGAGATTGAGGCGGAGGCGGGTGCCCACGACGTCGTACGCGCGGCTCGAGAACGCCGCCCTGGCTGCGGTGGTATCCGAGGGCGGGGAGATCGAAGGGCGGGAGAGCGGGCTCTATAACCCGGCTCCACGGGGGAGCGTCGCAAAGGCATCGGCCAGCGTCGAAATCTTCCGCTCGATCGCCCCCCAGTCGCCCCGGCCGGCGGAGATGCTCGACACCGTCACCGTCAAAGGCGACGGGATGCTCTCCGCTCGAGACTTGGCAATCCACGAGTACCTTGTCGCCGCCGCGTACGAAGCCGCGTACGTCGCATCGGAGCAGGGGACCGAGCGCGAGGTCGTCGGGCAGGAGCTCGAGGTTCCGATGAAAGGCGTCCTTGCGTTCCTCGGTACTTCCGCCCGGCGTGCCCACGTCTTGAAATCGGTTGCCGCGCTGAACCGGACTTCGGTGTCATACAGCATCCCCGGGGGGCGCACGGTGACCGATGTCCCTCTCTTGGTCGGCTGGCACGAGTCGGGCGCCGAAGCCGACGTCGTCCGGTTCTCGCTTCCGTCGCGGGTGTGGTGGCTGCTCGCAAGCCAGCCGTCTTACGCGTATCTCGAGTTGGCCGCACTCGCGACGATGTCGTCGCGCTACGGCATTCATCTCTACCGCCACCTGGCGCTTCGAATGAGCCGGACGCGCTGGGATCCGATGGAGCCAGATACGGTCCTTCACTACAGCCCGGAGGAAGCGGCTGCCGCCATCGGCTACGACGAGGCGCCGATGCAGGTGGGGCGACTGACGACGGCACTGAAGCGCGCCGTTTCGGATCTTAAGGAGGTCCGGCGCTTCCGCGTCGAGTACGCCGCGCCGCGCCGCCGAGCTGCGAAGGGGGCTCCGATCTCGGCGTTCGTCCTCCAAATCGCGATGCTGCCCCCGCAGGTCGAGACGGCCAAGCTGGGGGGCATCCACAAGTCGGCCAAACCCTTCACCGGCGCGCCGGACGTGCCGGATCTTCGAGTCAATTCGCATGTGTGGGACAAAGCCTCGGAACTCGCGCGGCAGCACGGCCGGCGTATAGCGCCAAATTACATCTCCGGCGCTTGGTTCGGCTCTCTTCACGAGGCGTACGGGGGCGGGCCGACGGATCGGGACGCCGCCCGGAAAGAATATCGAGGCGCAGTCCTCCTCCGCGCGATCCGGGCGCACGGCCCGGACCGGGCGGCATTCGCTTGGTTCACGGAAGAGCTCAAGGATCCAGACCTGCTCGCCGAGGTTGACCATTCGTCAGAGCTCGACAGAAGGTTCAAGTACGAGGCCGCCGGCGAGAAGGCCCGACGTATCCGCCTCAGGGACTATAAGCACGGCGACCGCAAGCAACGGGCGGCGCGGCTGCCCAAGCCGACGCGTGAGCAGCGGTTTGCAAAAGCGGTGGCGAAGGTCGAGGCCGGCAAGGCAGAGCGCTTGAAGCGTTTCGCCGATGCGACAGTAGTGGAACTGGACGTCGCCTACGACGGTATCAACGACGCGAGACGAATGGCTGACGACTTCACGCGCCGGACCTGGCGGGGCAACCGACTGATCGAACTTCGTCTCAGCCACCTAGTACGCGACGACATCGTCACGGAGGTCATCGGACGCTACCCGGCATCGGTCGACGACCTTGAGTCGGTGCTCTCGCGACCGGACATCATCAGTGGCTACCGACCGATCCACGATCCGACGGTGGAAGCGCCGGTAGTCACGGGACCGCGCCGCCCCGCCTTTCTTCCCGGAAGCAAGCCATGGGAGGTCGTAGGCGGGACGACCAAAAAGCCGAGCGATGACGATTGACGATCGCTCCCCGTTAACCCTGCCGGCGTCCGCGTCCGGCAGGGTCCTCGACGCCGCGCCGCCGGCCGGCTACCTGTGGCAACACAACCGGAGCGACCACCATGCGGAACACGACCTTCTCGATACGTAGCTGACACCCGTCAGGCCCGCCGCCGCAATCAAGCGACGGCCGTATCAGAGGAGAACCGCATGCCGTCTCACGAAGATTCCTACGATTCCCGACCGATTCCATTCCCCCAGCGCCGGCGGCTCGACATCCGAGCGTTGGCCGACCGCACCGCGCTTTACTATGCCCAGGATGCCGCCCCGGGGCCGCGTCTGACGGACGACTGCCCGGTGCTGCGCCGGTGGTCCGTCGCTCGGATGGGCGGTTGCCCCTGCATCATGGGCGTCGACGATTTCGGCCACGTCCTGTCGATCGAGATCCAGGCATACGCCGCAGACGGCACGTGGGCGCGGCGACTCGACGGCAGCTACGTCCGCCTCCGGGAACCGTGGCCGCTGCCGCTTGCTCCGGAGGCCGGACGATGAGCCGGACGCCCATGACGGACCGCGAGCGCGCTCACATCGAGCACACGCTCGCGCGTTACGAGAGTCTCTGCGCCGACCTGCGGGACACCCTCCTTCACGGATGGCCGTCACCTAATTTTCTGGAGGAGAAGGGTACACCGCTCATCGACCTTTGGCGGTTCGGCAGCCGCGGAGTGATCATTCTTGAGGGGGAGGTCGCGTCGCATCCGGTCCTCGGCGCCGGATGGACGCGGACTTCGCCGCTTCTGGCGCTCTCCGTCCGGGCGGGCGTCGGGCGCACCCAATCGCGCTGGTACCGTCTGGGTACGCACCTCCAACAGGTGGCCGACGCGCTCGGGGCCCAAATCGTCGACGGAGGCCCCGAATGAAGCCATTTGACATCAGCCCCGAACAGCGGGAGCTGCTCATCCGGGATGCGGAACGCTACGAGCTTGTCGCCCGAGGGGTCCGAGAGATCGCGGAGTTCGGGCGTCCCTCCGACATCGCGCTCGCGAGTTCCCCGGTAATCGAGGGATGGGGCTTCGAGGCGCTGGTGGGTAACGAACTCGTCGGCGCATGGAAGCCGGCAGGAAAGCCTACCCTCGTCGCAGGCCGCGCCGGTCGCGTCATCCTCAATGCTGCCGACCTGTCGGCTGTCCTGACTGAGCAGGGCTGGTTCCGCCTCGGCGCCCCGGACGAATCCCGGGCCAGAACAACGGAATTGCCCCGATGATCGACATACGACCACGCACACGCACACGCTGACGGCATCCGGTCTCTCTCCGGGTGCATCGACACCCTGTGAAAAGGAGACATCCTGATGTCCGATAATATCCATACCTATGATCCGGCGGGCCTGCGCGAGCGGTTCCCTGAGATGCTCCAGCAGGCATTTGATGTCTCGCCGCCGCCGGGCTGGGTGCCGCTGGTCGCGCGCCTGCTCGAGCGCATCGACCCCGCGCTCGCACCGGAGGATCGTCAGTCTTTCCGGATTACGCAGATCAAGGAAAAATTTGGCGGACTTCGCTGTTACCACAACGGCGGCGAGGACATCGAGATGATGGTCGACGCCGCCGACGAGGAGGCGCAGCGGACGTGCGAGGTCTGCGGAGCTCCCGGGCGCAAGCGCACGGGCGGCTGGATCGCCGTGCGCTGCGACGAACACGCGGAGGTCTGACGATGCGTATCTGGATCCTGTCCGACCTTCATATCGGCGCCGACGGCATGGAACTCGAGATCCCGGAGGCAGACGTCTGCGTCTGCGCCGGCGACGTGACCGACCCGGTGCTCGGTTCGATGCGCTGGCTGAGCCAGTGCATCGGGTACCATATGCCCGTCATCTTCGTCGCGGGGAATCACGAGTTCTACGGGGACTCCGTCGCGCACGGCCGCGCGATGGCGCACGCTCATCCCGTCGATGGCGTGCATTTGCTCGACGACAGCAGCGTTGTCCTTGACGGTGTGCGCTTCGTAGGGGCGACACTCTGGACCGACTACGCGCTGTACGTGGCGGGCAAGGTCGGCCGCGAGGCGGGTCTGGAGATCGGACATTCGATGGACATCGCTGAGCGGCTGCTTGCGGATCATTACGCCGTACGCGTCGGTGACGGGGGAGGCCTGGTCCGCCGTTGGACGCCGAACGACGCGCGAGCGATGCACCAGCGGAGCAGGACGTATATTGAAGAGGCGCTCGCCACGCCGTTTGAAGGACCCACAGTCGTCGTGACGCACCACGCGCCGCATCCGCGCAGCGTGTCGCCTGAGTACCATGAGAGCCTACTGAATCCGGCTTTCGTTTCGGATCTAACCCCGGTCATCGAGACCGGTCGGCCCGACCTGTGGGTGCACGGTCACGTACACTCGTCGCACGACTATCGGGTGTCCGACACCCGGGTCGTCTGCAATCCTCGGGGCTACTCGCACGAGGGGTCCGACTGGGATCCCGGACTCGTCGTCGAATTGGATCGTCGCTCAGGGGGAGGATCCCGATGACCCGCCGCAGGGTGTCCTGCAACTCGAAGCAGGCTTTGCTCGATGATGCCAGAGAGCGGGCGCGTCGGCTGATCGAGGAGAGCCGGGCGCAGAGGCAGCGGGATATCGAGGGCTGGACGTCCGTCGGTGAGCTGGCGGACCGGATCACCGCCGCCGTCGACGAGGCGCGCCGGGGGCCGGCAATGTCGGTGGAGGAAGCGCTTGCGATGATCGACGGCTTTGGCGAGACGAGGCACTAGGGCCGCTGGAGCCGGGCTTCGGCTTGGGCGCAGCCCTCTTTGATCAGGCGATCCCACTCCTCCAGCATCAGCGACTTGTCGGGCAGGGCGGGATCCTGGTCGTATACCGTCTCATCAAGGCCATACCGCCCTTCATCGGCTCTCGTGATCATCGGCACCGCCTCTTTCGTCAGTCCGAGAGTCGTCACCCGGGGGCGCATGTGCGTGACGAACGCGCGACGGAGGTCATGGGTGGCTGCCCATGGCGCGGACGCCAGAGGACCGCCAGGCGCGCGCAGCTCTTCCAATACTTCGTTGAGCATGCGCTCGGACATGTGGCCCGTCCCGGGGTCCGTCTTACGGCGCAGACGCTGTTGAGGGAAAAGCCAGGCGTTACCGGTCCGACCATACGCCTGCGCGGCGCGAACCGCGCTGGCGGCGAGATCGGGCAGCGGCAAGACGCGAAATTTACCGCTCTTGTCCGGCCCGATCTTCCAGACCATGCCGTACTTGGGGTGCTCCACGAAGGCCCGCCGACGCGCGCGGACAACGGTCATTCGGCGCTGCCCGGTCATCATCTGTAGCAAGATGGCTAGCCTCGCGGCATGATTCTTCGCCGCCTCCAGCCCGATGACGATCATGCCGAGTTCTTCCAGTGTCAGCGCCCGTGGAGCCTCGCTCTCTTCGTGCTCTTCGTATGCGCTGACGGACGACGTCGGAGCGCGCTTCAGCTCGGTAGCGACATTCGCGGTCAGGCCAGTGACTTCAGAGTTCTCGACGGCCCAGCCGAACACCGCCTTCATAGCTGCGACCGATAACCGCGCCTGGTTCGAGTTCGACACCTGCTTCCCGTCCACGTTGCCGCGTCCGAGGACGGAGTTCCGGACGAGCCTGAGGTCGTGCGTGGTGATCAGCGTCACTGGGCGCCCGGCGATCGACTTGAAGTCCGCCTCAAGTGGCGAGCCCGGGACCGCACCGAGGGCGGAGCGGTAGCCTCGATGTGTGTCTGGCGAACGGTGGCCCTTGCACCAGGCGAGGTAGGCGTCGCGCATGCCTTCCCACCTCATGACGGTTCCCGACGCGGCCGCCGCCTGGGCTGCCGAGGCGTCGACGGAGCGGTGGGCGACGGACGCTTTGAGCATTGCTGATGGGTCGTTGCCCTCGGTGAGCATGCCACGAGCGCGAGCGACCAGATTGCGCAGCTCTGGGATGTCCGCGGCGTCGAACGCCGACAGCGGGCCGATGGCAATCTTTTTCGCCCGCGTGATCAGGTACCAAGCGGCGGCTCCTGACTGCACGCGGATCGCGAGACCGGGCATTGTCGCGTCCCGGTAGATCTCGCTTTCGCCGTCGCTGGCGGTGCGGACCGCTTTACGGATGGTGTTGCCGTCAAGGATCTCAGTAGGCATTAGCGTGACCTGCGAAGCGGATAGCGTGACCTGACGGTTAGCACCATGGACGTTTCAGGTCACGCCTAGGTCACCGCCAAAAAAGTTTACCGTTGCAGGCAGGCCCGAAAATATCTCTCTACACTCGGTATCGTGGGACATTGAAGGCGACGCGAGGGTAGAGCTGACCCCTACTGACGCCCATTACCAGCTATCTCTTAATCAGCGGGTCATAGGTTCGAGCCCTATATCACCCACCACTTTCTTCGGATTCTCAGCGAAATATCGATCGGACGCGCGATTCATGCTGTCGCGACGTGGGCGGCGGTGGCCGAAAGACTCGCCCGATGGACGTGAACCCAAAGGGCCGCGGGACGAGAGGCAAAAAAGTGCCCCGGCACCACTCGGCGCCGGGGCAGCCTCCGTCATGACGTACTTGTCAGCCGATCAGCCGGAATTCTGCATTTCCATCGGCTGGCGATCGCGGATCGTCGCCTCATCGTAAGGCAGGTCGTAATTCGTCAGGCCCGGCGACCAGCCATAATCATAGCCGTAATACGGGTACGAGTAGAGCCCGTTATTGAAGCCGCCATAACCCGTGTCCGGGCGAACAACCACGGCCGAGATTTCGCCGTCCGTGATCATCACGTCGTCGACATAGCCGTAATTGGTCCAGCTCTGGTCGCCCTGATAGCGCACGTAATCGTCGATGAGTTCGCTCGCCCGCCAGACGCGCGGTCCGGTTTCAGCGTCGGAGAACCAGCCGCTTTCGAGATCGGCGATCTGCGAACTGGCGGTCTCGGCCCCGATGAGTTCCTGATCGAACAGGGAATAGTCATCGACATTATCCTCGGTGACCGGAACGCGGACCTGCGACTCCGCCATATCGATGTCGAGGTCGTCCCAGGGGATGCTGACATGGGTGTCGCCGATATCCCAGACGCCGCCAACTTCGGCGATGATCGAAAGGGCGCGACCATCGGTTCCGAAGAGCACATTCTCGACGTCACCGATATCTTCACCGTCGGCGCCGATCACATCCATGTCGATGATGTTCTCGGCGCTCATGGAATTGTCGGCGGTCATGTCAGGATGCCAGTCAGGCAACGAGACGATGCCCGGGTTTTCGCCCGCAGAACCGTTCTCCATGGTGGTCGCCATGGGATTATCATTCGTGTCCTGAGCAATGGCGCTCGGCGCGATGAACATGGCCGATGCGAGGGCGATTGCAGAAGTCGTTCTCAAGAACATTGAGCGTCCTCCTTATGCTTTCGTGAGGCCCGAAACGTCTGTTTGCATTGGAATTGTTTCTGTCTCGGGCATTCACGGAATCAACGGCAGCCGGACCAGACGAGTTTCATTACCAAAGATTTGACGGCTCCAGACTTGTTGTGAAACGTGTAACGTTTGAGGCCTGTGGGCGAATGACCGATGAGACGGCCGGATTCCCCCAGCCGCGAGCGGTCGGAAGAGCCGGAGGATTTTATTGAGATGACAGGGACCACCTCACCGGGACCCGACTGTCAGCGGCAACCGGCCAGGCGAGGCATCCGGCTCGCGCGAATGGCTCTGGCCTCGGCAATCGCAATGGGTCTGGCGATGGGCACCGCGAGTTCCGCACACGCCTTCGAGGCAAAGCCATTCGACGTCACCGAACTCAACGACCGGGCCGATGCCGACATCGCCCGAGCCTTCGCCGGCGCAGCGAAGGAAGAAACGATAGCGGTCGATGACGCAGCCTATCGGCAATTCCTGTCGGCCTATGTCGTCGACCGGCCGGGAGCGCTCAATCTCGTGCGATACGGCGATGTCACGCCGGCGGATCGCGAGGCTCTGAAACGTCAGATCGCGGAGTGGGAAGCGCTCGAGTGGAAGAAGCTGACGGCGGCGCAGAAATTCGCCTTCTTCGCCAATCTCTACAATGCCGTGACGCTTGACGTGGTGCTCGATCACTATCCGGTGGACTCCATCCGGGACATCGAGATCGGCACGGAAGATCGCGGTTTCTTCGCCAGCCTTTCGAGCGCCTTCAATCGCGGACCATGGTCGGCAAAGCGGGTAAGGATCGGCGAAGTCGAACTTTCGCTCGATGATATCGAACACGCGATCCTGCGGCCGATGGGCCATCCGCGCGTGCATTATGCGGTAAACTGCGCCTCCGTCGGATGTCCCGATCTGCGGCCGGACCCCTGGGCGGCGGAGACGCTCGATGCCGATCTCGACGCGGCGGCCCGGGCCTATGTCAACAGCGAGAGGGGTCTGCGCGAAAGCCCTGGCGGGGGGCTCCTCGCTTCGCGCATATATGACTGGTTCGGCGAGGATTTCGGCGGCGAGGCGGGCCTGCGGGCCCATCTCGAACGCTATGCCGAAGGCGAGGCGGCCGCGCTCCTGTCGGGCGAGGATCCGGAGATCGTTGGCTATCGCTACGACTGGTCGCTGAACGACGCTTCGCGGCAATAGGATTCAGCTGCCTGCAGAGCGGCCCTGTTCCCTCTTTTCATGTCGCTCGTAGAGCGACTTGGCGAGTTCGCCCAGCGAGCCGAGGAACATGCCGGTCGACCCAGCAACGAACAGCCAGACCGCCAGGGTGTAAAGAGACTCGAATGTCTTGAAGAAGAGGACCGAACCGACCACGAAGCAGAAATTGCCGAACAGTCCGATCCCGAGGTGGATCCAGGAATAGTCACGGACCAGGGTTTGTATCATGCGATCGTCCCATCGCTTGGTTCAACAAATGAGGCTGGAAAGTCGCGCGACTTTTTCAACAGGACCTCATGGCGAAGCAAGAGATGGGAGCGAGTTTTTCGTTTGGTCAGGGATGGACCCGGGCTCAGGCGTAGCGGCTTTCCCGGCGGGTCTTGTCGACCGCGAACGCGCCGGCTCCCGAACCCGCAAGGACGAGGAAACCGCCCGCGAGCGCGATGTTCTTCAGAAGCGCATTCTGTTCCCCGAGATGGGCGATCAGTCCGGTGGCGACACAGAATGCGGCCAGCGCGATCGCGACCGTCCGCGTCTGGAAGCCGGCGAGGATCGCGAGGCCGCCGAGGAGTTCGAAGGCGCCGACGAGATAGGCCATGACGAGCGGAACGGGGAAGCCGAGGCTGCCGAGATAACCGGCAAAACCTGCCGCCCCGACAAGCTTGCCGAAACCGGCGACGATGAAGATTGCCGAAAGCAGGACGCGTCCGGCGAGGATCAGATTGGCATTCATGGGATGGTCTTTCCGTTAAGAGAAAGCCGCACGGGACAAACCCGCCGGCTGCGATCCCGAAAGATTAGATGGACGTCGCCCGGAATTCATCCCGGCGACAATCCGACATATTGTCAATGAATCGCGATACAATCGATCGCAGGACGATCGGCCCTCGGCGATCGCCCTGTTGTCACTTGGGGGCGATCATGGTGCGCGGATCGACGATGCGGTCGTAGTCCTCGCCCGACACGAGGCCGGAGGCGATCGCTTCCTCGCGCAAGGTTGTGCCGTTCTTGTGAGCGGTCTTGGCGATGTTCGCGGCGTTGTCGTAGCCGATGGTGGGCGCGAGCGCCGTCACCAGCATCAGCGACTGCTCCATCAGCGACTTGATGCGCTCCTCATTCGCCTCAATGCCATCGACGCAATGTTCGGCGAAGCTCTCCATGCCGTCCGACAGGAGCCGGATCGAGGAGAGGACCGCGTTGGCGATCACCGGCTTGAAGACGTTGAGTTCGAAATGGCCCTGGGACGCGGCGACCGTCACCGTCGTCTCGTGCCCAAAGACTTCCGTCGCCACCATGGTCAGCGCTTCCGCCTGGGTCGGATTGACCTTGCCCGGCATGATCGAGGAACCGGGTTCGTTGGCCGGAAGGTTGAGTTCGCCAAGGCCGGAGCGCGGACCCGAGCCGAGGAAGCGGATGTCGTTGGCGATCTTCATCAGATCGGCGGCGAGCGTGTTCAAGGCGCCGTGGAAGAAGGCGAGGGCGCCGTGGGAGGCGAGCGCCTCGAACTTGTTCTCGGCGGTGCGGAAGGGCAGGCCGGTGAGCCTGGCGATCTCGATCGCGATGTCGGCGTCGAAGCCGACCGGGGCGTTGAGGCCGGTGCCGACCGCCGTGCCGCCCTGGGCGAGGGCGTAGACGCCATCCAGGGCGTCGGCGATGCGCTTCTTGGACAACTCCAGCGCCATTGCATAGCCGGAAAATTCCTGGCCGAGCGTCACCGGCGTCGCGTCCTGGGTGTGGGTGCGGCCGATCTTGATGATGTCGGCGAATTCCTTCGCCTTCTTGTCGAGCGAAACGTGCAGCCTGTCGAGCGCGGGCAGGAGGCGCTTTTCGGTCTCGACCACCGCCGCGACGTGCATGGCAGTCGGGAACACGTCGTTGGAGGACTGGCTCATATTGACGTGGTCGTTGGGATGGACCGGCTTCTTCGAGCCCATTTCACCGCCCAGGATCTCGATCGCCCGATTCGAGATCACCTCGTTGACGTTCATGTTGGTCTGGGTGCCCGAGCCGGTCTGATAGACGACGAGGGGAAAGTGATCGTCGAGTTCCCGGTCGATGATCTGATCGGCCGCCTGCTCGATGGCGTTCAAAAGGTTCGCCGGCAGCTTGCCCTTCTTCGAATTGACGCGCGCCGCCGCTTTCTTGACGGTCGCGAGCGCAACGATCAACGGCATCGGCTGGCGTTCGAGCCCGATCCTGAAATTGTTGCGCGAACGCTCGGTCTGCGCGCCCCAGTAGCGGTCGCTCGCGACCTCGATCGCGCCGATGGAATCGGTTTCGGTCCGTGTCGTCACGATGTTGCCCTTCCTCGTGATTGATCAGTCTGTCGTGGCATAGCGGCGGCGGCGCCGGATCGGAAGCCAAACATTCGGGTAAAATCGGTTCGAACGATCATTCGCGCTGGCGCTCGATGATTCTGCGGA
This sequence comes from Jiella marina, assembly GCF_024359545.1. Classification (GTDB taxonomy): domain Bacteria; phylum Pseudomonadota; class Alphaproteobacteria; order Rhizobiales; family Rhizobiaceae; genus Jiella. Next base: position 89,283 of record NZ_JAKQZG010000013.1, on the reverse strand, counting down.
GCACCTGCCCGGCGTTCTCGTTCACACAATGGTTCGCCGCGCCGCACAGTCAACGCGGATCGAGGGCGGCCAGCATGGCCCGGACAGCCTCGACGGCGGCATTGAGCGCGGCCTCGTCGCGCGAGCGAACGAGGATCTCCGTCGAAAAGCGTTCGCCGTCGAAGCGCGGATAGGAGCCGATCACCACGTTCTCGTGAGCGCGGGCGATTGCCGTGAGCGCATCACCGATATCGCCCTCGCCGGCATGGCTCACCACCGAGGCGCTCTTCAGCGGTTCGCCCGCCGGCAGGAGCGGTAGGACCTCCGCCATCATGGCCTGAAAGACGCTGGGCACGCCGGCCATGACGAAGACGTTCTCGACGCGAAAGCCTGGCGCGGCCGACACCTTGTTCTCGATCAGGCTTGCGCCTTGCGGCGTGCGCGTCATCCGGCGCCGCGCCGGTGTGAAGGGCATCTCGCGGCGGGCGTAATGGGCCGAGAGGAGAGCCACCGCCTCGGGATGTTCATCGACTGGCAACCCGAAGGCGGCCCCTACGGCATCGGCGGTGATGTCGTCATGGGTCGGGCCGATTCCGCCGGAGGTGAAGACGAAGTCGTAGCGCGCCCGCAGGGCGTTCAGCGCCTCGGCGATCATCTCGGTCTCGTCACCGACGATCCGGACCTCCTTCAGGTCGATGCCGGCCAGCGTCAGCACTTCGGCGAGATGGCCGATGTTCTTGTCCTTGGTGCGGCCGGACAGAAGCTCGTCGCCAATCGCGAGCATGGCTGCGGTGGTGGCGCGTTCGGACATGTGGCGATCTCCCGGCTGCTCGTCAGGTGCCGCATAAGGCGCAGGGTCGAAACGGAATGCAAGAGGGCGAAGCCGCCGTGGCATCGCGTGACTGCCCGAGCCGGCAGGTCCCGATATTCCGTTCGGCGACAGGAGAGCGTCATTGTCTGTCCTGTGGTGACAGTCCGTCGCGCCAGCAGGGGCGGACGATCCGCCGCCGTTTCCGTTATGTCGTCTGCGGCAATGCTCGCAACGAGCGACAATTCACGAAAGGGAACGAACGGCATGGCAAAGGTCCTGGTCCTCTACTATTCCAGCTACGGACATATCGAGACGATGGCGAAGGCGGTCGCCGACGGCGCCGCGAGTGCCGGTGCGAGCGTCGAGATCAAGCGCGTTCCCGAAACGGCGCCGCAGGAAGTCGTCGAGGCGGCCGGTTTCAAGACCGATCATCCCTATCCGGTCTGCACGGTGGACGAACTGCCGAACTATGACGCGATCGTCATCGGCGCGCCGACGCGCTACGGCAACATGTGCTCGCAGATGCAGTCCTTCTGGGACCAGACCGGTCCGCTCTGGGCGAAGGGCGCTCTCGTCGGCAAGGTCGGCGGTGCCTTCACCTCCACCGCGACGCAGCATGGCGGCAACGAGACGACGCTGTTCTCGATCATCAAGGTGCTGCTGCATCAGGGATTGATGGTCGTCGGACTGCCCTACGCCCATGCCGGCATGATGACGATGGACGAGATCGTCGGCGGTTCGCCCTATGGCGCCACGACCATTGCCAAGGGCGACGGTTCGCGCATGCCGAGCCAGATCGAGCTCGACGGTGCGAGCTTCCAGGGCAAGCACATTGCCCAGATCGCGGCGAAGGTCGCCGGCTGATCGGCTGCAAGGCCTGATAATCCGGCCGCGGCGACGCGTCGCGGCCGGGCCGCGGCCCAGCCTGCGCCACTGCTGCTTTCGCGCGCGCTCCCTCTCTCCCCTATCGGCAGGCGGACGAGCCTGCTAGACGATGGCGGCAAAGCGTGGAGGACCGAATGGCGGATGCGGGTGACTTGAAGCAGGCGGCCGGGCGAGCGGCGCTCGATCATGTCGAGGATGGCATGCGGCTCGGGATCGGCACGGGCTCCACGGCGGAAGCCTTCATCCACGCCTTGGCCGGCAAGGTCGAAGCCGGACTGAAGGTCGTCGGCGTCGCGACCTCCCAGCGCACCGAGGCGCTCTGCCGCGAGCTCGGCATCCCTATGCAGACCCTGGAGACGGTGCCGCAACTCGACCTCACAATCGATGGTGCCGACGAAATCGATCCCGAACTTCGGCTCATCAAGGGCGGAGGCGGGGCCCTCCTGCGCGAGAAGATCGTCGCGGCCGCCTCTGCGAAGATGCTGGTAATCGCCGACGAGACCAAGCTGGTCGAGACCCTCGGCGCCTTTCCCTTGCCAATCGAGATCAATGGTTTCGGCATGATCGCCACCTATCTGGCGATCCAGAAGGCCGCTCAGGATCTCGGGCTCGAATGCGACCTCACCTTGCGACGGCTCGGCGAGGAGCCTTTCATTACCGACAGCGGTCACCTTATTCTCGATGCCGCTTTTGGCCGCATTCCCGATCCAGAGTCGCTTTCGCGAGCCCTGCACGACGTGCCGGGTGTCGTGGAACATGGCTTGTTCCTGGGGCTTGCGGGCGAGGTTATCGTCGCGACACAATCGGGCCTGCGCAGCATGACGTGAAACGCGAGAACGTCCCGGGTGGCGGCTGGCAAGGCCTTTAGGTGCGGCTTGCGCGATCCTCGCCAACCGGATAGTGCGCCGCGCAGGCAAAGCGAACGGAGATGAACGGACCCATGTTTTCCAGGATGCCGATGCGACGGATCTTCATGATCGCCGCGACCGCAATCTTCCTGTTTCCGGCCAGCCTGCAGGCTCAGGAAGTGACCGAAAGCCATCTGAGCGCGGCGCGGGCGGCGATCGACGCGATCAATGCGACGGACCAGTTCGACCAGATCCTCCCCAACGCCGCGACCCAGGTGAAGTCGGAGCTGATCGCCAATAATCCCGATCGGGAAGCTGCGATTTCCGAAATGGTCGACAATGCCGCCCTGGAACTGGCGCCGCGGCGGGCAGCCCTCGAGAATGAAATCGCCCGGGTCTATGCCAATCTCTTCACCGAGGAAGAACTGACGGCGATCGCAAATTTCTACCAGTCCGGGGCGGGCCAGAAGCTTCTCGCCCAGGGACCGCTCGCGACCCGCAACATGCTGGAAGCCGCCGAAGTCTGGAGCAGCGGGATCGTGCGCGATCTGCGCCAGGCCGCTTTCGAGGGGCTGCGTGAGATGACGGCCGGTGCGGCCCCGGCTGCCGACGAGGGTGCCCAGAACTGAACGGCTTCGGTCTCAGTAGGATGACGCGGGTGCGTCGATGCCGGACCGGGTCACCGGTGGCATCGGCCGCAAGCCTTTTCTGCCGGGCGCGCTGATCGGCAGGCGCTGCGAACACGCGCTGCCCCCTGATAAAGGACAATTGCCATGGCCGAGTTCGACTACGACCTGTTCGTCATTGGCGGGGGGTCCGGCGGCGTGCGCGCCGCGCGGCGCGCAGCGCAACTCGGCAAGCGCGTGGCCGTGGCGGAAGAATATCGCTATGGCGGCACCTGCGTGATCCGGGGCTGTGTGCCCAAGAAGCTCTTCGTCTACGCCTCTCAGTTCCACGAAGCCTTCGAGGATGCGGTCGGTTACGGCTGGACGGTGGGCGAGACGCGCTTCGACTGGCCGACGCTGATGGCGGCGAAGGACAAGGAGATCGGGCGTCTTGCCGGGCTCTACGAGACCAATATCGGCAAGGCCGGCGGTGAAGCGATCCACAGTCGCGCGGTGATCGAGGGGCCGCATACGATCCGCCTGACCGATCAGGATCGCACGGTCACGGCTGAGCGCATCGTGATCGCCACCGGCGGGCGGCCGAACCGGCACCCGGCGATGCCGGGAGCCGAACACTGCCTGACCTCCGAAGAGGCCTTCCATCTGGAGCGCCTGCCGGAATCGATCGCGATCTTGGGCGGGGGCTATATCGCCGTGGAGTTCGCCAACATCTTCCACGGTCTCGGCGTCGACACGACGCTGGTCTATCGCGGTCAGGAGATCCTTCAGGGCTTCGACGACGATCTGCGCCACGAACTGCATCAGCAGATGGAGGCCAAGGGTCTGCGCGTGCGCTGCTGCGACACGTTCGAAGCCGTCGAGGAGCGCCCCGACGGAAAGCGCCTGGCCTTCTGCAAGAGCGGCGAGCATATCGTCGCCGACGAGATCATGCTGGCGATCGGCCGCAACCCGAACACCGAGAATCTCGGCTGCGAGGCGGCCGGTGTCGAACTCGACGCGCGGGGCGCGATCATCGTCGACGACTATTCCCGCACGAATGTCGAGAATATCTACGCGCTGGGGGACGTGACCCATCGGGTGCAACTGACTCCCGTGGCGATCCACGAAGCCATGTGCCTGATCGACACGGTCTATCTCGGCAAGCCGACGAAGCCGGACTACGAGACCATCGCGACGGCGGTGTTTTCGCAGCCCGAGATCGGGACGGTCGGTCTGTCAGAGGCCGAGGCCTGCAAGCGCTTCGAAAACGTCGAGATCTATCGCACCGCCTTCCGCCCGATGAAGAACACCCTGTCCGGGCGCGAGGGGAAGATGCTGATGAAGCTCGTCGTCGACGGGGACAGTCGCCGCGTTCTGGGCGCCCATGTCCTCGGCCACGATGCGGGGGAACTCGCCCAGGTTCTGGGGGTGGCCGTCAAGGCGGGCGTCACCAAGGACGACTTCGACGCGACCATGGCCGTTCATCCGACCGCCTCTGAAGAACTCGTCACCATGTACGAGCCGAGCTATCGACTGAAGAATGGTGAGCGTCTGTGACGGGATGCGGCCGGTATTGGGTCGTCAATTTTGTGACCGGCTGAAGTAACGGACGGACTCCGTCTGACCTCCAGCAACATCGATGCATCACGCCATTATCAGGGTCATAGCCGGCTAAAAGCATCGCGTGTGTTAAGAATGTTTCTTTAAAATTTCTACACGCGCGTTCGCGAAACATCAGGCATCCTTGGAAACGGATGCCGTCTTGATCAGTCTTCACACCAACATCTCGACCATGACCGGTCTTGCCGCCCTCCGCGCGACGCAGGACTCCCTTGTTGCGACGCAAGAGACCATGTCGTCGGGATATCGCGTCAGTGGTGCCAGGGACGACGCGACCTATTGGTCGGTGGCGACCACGATGCGTGTGGATCTTGACAGCATCGGCGCCGTTCAGGACGCGCTGGGGCTTGGAGCCTCCATGGTCGACACCGCCTATGACGGCATGTCGGCCGTCGAGGGAGTCGTTTCGCGCGTCAAGTCGCTCATCGTTTCGGCACAGGATTCGAGCGTTGACCGGGAAGCCCTTCAGAAGGAAATCGCGGAGGCGCAATCCGCGATCGCCTCGATCGCCGAGGCCGCGAGTTTCGCCGGCGTGAACTGGCTCGACACCAATATCGACGACCTCCACGAAGCCGACGCCTCCAAGCGGATTTCGCTCGTTCCCGCCTCGATCGTTCGAGGCTCCGACGGCCGGATCGATCTCTCGACGATCGGCCTCGATATCAGCGAGGTGTCGCTGTTCAACGGTGATGGTGGGGGTATTCTCCAGGCCGAGGAACGGTCCCCGAAGACCATCGGCGGGCTGCGTTTCGTGTCCGCGTCAACGGAGACAGGATACACCACCGACGGGCCGTTTCGAGCCGCAGTCGGCGCCCATCAGGACTTTGCCTTCGATGGCCCCGTGACGTTCGGCACCGGCGACACGATGAGCTTCACGCTGACGCTTGGTGCGGAGGACAGCGGCGATCCGGCGCTGCCGCCGCCCTATGAGCCGGGTGTCCCTCTCCACGTGGTCATCGACAGGGCGTTGGTCGACAGCGTCCTGCCGAGCGCCGGTGGAGTGATCGATACGCGCGACGACTTCGTCGATGTCCTGCGAGTGGCGGTGGGCGCTCCGGTCTGGGTGATGCCGCGCGAAGAGACCGATTCCGACGGCGAGGTCACGGAATTCATTCGTCTCGTGGATCGGGAACTTTCCGGCACTGACGGCGCATCGATGAGAGTCAGCAACTTCACGACGACCACCGCGACGAGCGGTGGTCTCGGCAATACGGGCATCCATTACGGTCAGACAGGCTCCTCGCTGACGGTGGATTTCGAGCCTTTCCGCGTCTATCGCGGCATGGTCATCAGCTTCGACTTCACGAGCTACACCAATCTTCGGAGTTTCGTCATCGATCGAGCGACCGTGAACGAAGCCCTCGGCAAGGACGACGGAATGGTCCAGACTTCCGAGGACATGGTGATGGTTCTCGATTCGATCATGGGTGCGATTCCCAATCTCAGCATCGAGACCGAGGGCGACGACTTCAAGTTCGTCATGGATCGCGCGGCCAATCGGGACGCTGCGTCCGGAAGCGGGATCTTCGTCTCCGCCGTCGAAGTGAGTTCCGGACCACTCTACGATTTTGGAATCCTCGATATCGATGTCGCCGCCAAACCGGAGATGATCGAGAGCTATCTCACCGTCGTCGACAAGATGCATCGCGATGTGTCGACGGCCGCCGCGAGGCTGGGCGCGCTGAAAGAGCGCATTGCCATGCAGGATAGCTTTCTGGACGGCCTGTCGAACACGTTGCGGGGAGGGATCGCCCAACTCGTGGACGCCGACATGGAGGAGGAATCCGCGCGTCTCAGAGCCCTGCAGGCGCGGGAAGAGCTCGGCCTCCAGGCCCTGTCGCTGACGAATACGAGTGATAGGGCGATCCGACAGCTCTTTGCGGCCTGAGGAGGCCGACCCACAAGGGCGAACGAAGCGTCTCTCCATGCAGCCCTGTTGCGTGGAGAGGTGAGAACCGCCGGCGCGTAGCGGGCAGGCAGGACCCCTCAGAGCGCCGCCATGTAGGTCGGCAGGTCGCGAAGGCTCGACACCACGATGAGGCGCTTGATCTGCCCGCGTTTGAAGGCGTTCAGGAAGCGCTCGTACTCCTTGACTGTCATGCAGCCATTGGACATCGATTTGTCGTTTCCGCCGCCGCGGACATACATGTAGGGGTGGGCGAGAAGGCCGTCGCGATTGTATTTCTTGCGCCCGTCCGCCGGCAGCAGGCGGACCGCTTCGGCGCCATGGAACAGCGCCTCGCGCATGCGCAGATTATAGATGTTCGGCGGCGTCGGCCCGCGGTTCTTCTGGTTCACGTAGCGCGGGTCGTCCTTCATGTGGCCGAGGCCGGAGTGAGCTTCCAGCTCCTCTCCGCCGGGCAGATAGACCGCCTGTGCCGAGATGTCGTAGACCGCGATCCCCATGCTGGGATGGGGCAGCTTCTTGCTGACATCGCCCTTGAAGAGCTTCTTGAAGAAGCTGCCGATGCCGCCGGATGAATTGTCGTTGCCGGGCGTCTGGGGACGCGTGCTGGCGACGTCCGGCGCGCGGCGGGGGGCCTGACGGCTCGCCGGCTGCCGGGTTGGCTCGTCCGGCTGCGCTGCGACCGGCGGTGAGTAGTCCGGACGACGGGTCGGAAGCGGCACGGCAAGCGCCGTCATCTCCTCGACCGCGGTGCCGAGGGAATTTGGCCCGTCTTGCGGCTCGAGGCTGGCGACCTGCACGCCTTCGCTCTCCGACGCTTCCGGACGGGGTTCGGGAAGCGGGATCGCCGCGAGAAGATCCTCCTCGCCGAGCTCATCGGCCTGAGTGGCAGCAGCGGCTTCGATCTCCGCCCGCAAGGAGGGGCGGGGATTGTCGGTCGGCGACTGGAATGCGGCGACACCCGTGCCTTCGAGCTTTTCGCGCAGGGAGGGCTTCGGGTTAAAGGCTGCGAGCTGGGCGAGGGCGCCCTGGCCGCTCGGCTCGCTTTCCTGGCGGGCGGGGCGGGGCTTGGCCGGCTTCTGCGAAACCGTCTCGGCCGCGACCTGTGCTTCCAGCTCTTTCGGGATCGAGCCCCAGGGGGCCTTGGCCTCCGGGGACGGCTCCGGCAGGTCTGCGACCTGCGACAAGGCGTCTGCGGCATCCGGCTGCGCGGCTTGGGAGGCGGAGCCTGCCGCATCGGGACGATAGACGCGTCCGCCGCGTTCTGCGAGTTCATGGCCCGGGTCGGGGCGTTCGCCAGCACGCAGGCCTGTCGGCTCGGTCAGGTTGGAGTTTCGCGCACCGTAGGTCGGAGGGGACGCGGCGGCATCGCGCAGGGCGATCGTGATCGGGGTGGTATCGGCGGCTGCCAGCTCGACTTCGGCGCTGCCGGAGGAGGGGTCGGAAGCCCAAATCTGCGTGGAGAGTCCGATCGCGGCCATCGCCGAGAGCGCGATTGCGCCGCCCCAAAGGGCTCGGCGAAGAAGGCCTTGGCTGCGCGGCGAAGTCTTCGGCCCGGCCGGGCCGTTCCCCTCGAAATCTCTAGCGGTCAACCGCGTCCCCCATCCGTTCATCATGCGCTTCGATCGGCCGGGAGCCCCCTTCGCTCCGTGCTGCCCGTTTCGGTCAGCGCACCGATCTCACTCCTGATCATCGCCGAATCTTGGTAACCAATTCCTTTTCTTCGCAGAAATTTTACCAAGCCGCCGACGTTCCCGCTTCGGCTGTCAGGGCTTTGAACCCGCCTGAATCAAGCCAAAGGACACCTCCGACCGTCCCTCGGTCGGGCTCCCATCGTCTCAACTCTCGAAGCTGAACCCCTCCAGCCATGCTGCGCCCAATTCACCCTGCGGAAGCGGCAGAATTACGACAGCTGCGACATTTTTTCGCCCGCAAGCCCGGTTCGGCCGTCATCGAATTCTTCGCGGAGCCAGGCGAGGAGGGCGCGCGTTTCCGGCCGGGTTCGACCTTCGGGGCTGGTAAAGACCGAAATCTCGCGCGGACGGAGCAGTGTTTCGCGACAGGGTCTCACCAATGTACCGGCCTCGAGCAGGGGCTGGACCGTCCGCCGCCAGCCCAGTGCGACGCCGTGTCCGGCGATCGCCGCCTGGAGGACCAGCGGATAGCTGTCGAAGGGCCGTGCCTTGGCGCCCACGCGGAGCGCCGAACCGACCCTTGGCAGAAAGTCGTCCCAGTCGATCCAGTCCTGTGGGAGCACGCGGTGTGACAGCAGCGAAAGATCGCACAGGGTTTCCAGCGTCAAAGGGCTCCCTGCGCCTTCGAGGAGGGCAGGTGCACAGACGGGAAACACCTCGTCATCGGCCGTGAAGGCGAGAGGATAGCTGCCCGATGGCCGGCCCGATGTCTGGATGGCGACGTCGAAGGAATCGGGGCTTTCGATCAGCGGTCTGATCGAGGAGACCAGCCGCAGCTCGATCTCCGGATGCCGGCCGTGAAAGCGCGCAAGCCGCGGCGTCAGCCAGTAGAAGGCTTCGCAGAGCTGGCAGAACAGCACCGCCTCTTTGGGCCGCGATCGCCCGCGAAGCTGGCCGGCTTCCGTCGCGATATCCGCCAGAGCCTGGCTGACCACCTGGCCCAGCCGGCGCCCCGCCGCACTCAGGAAGACGCCCCGGTTCCGCCGTTCGAAAAGCGGCGTGCCGAGATCCGCCTCCAGAAGGCGGATCTGCTTGCTGATGGCGGCCTGGGTCAGTCCGAGTTCTTCCGCCGCGAGAGTGAAGCTCTGGAGCCGCGCCGCGGCCTCGAAGGGCCTGAGGCTCGATAATGGCGGCAGCGATTTGAGCGACAGATTCATAACCTGAACTCATGGATATTCGACGAGAAGACGTTTGTGGATGCGGCGACGGCGCGATTGAAAGGGCGAGACGATTTTCCGCGACGCAAACCGCAGGCCTATCATGAAGATTGAAAATTCAGTGCTGCGAGGCGGCGCAGGGGCGATTGTCGTTGCTGTCCTCCTCCTGTCGCTGTCGGACGCGCTGGTCAAGCTCGCCAGTGATCGCCTGCCCCTTGGGCAACTCTTGCTCATCCGTTCACTGATCGCAAGCGTGCTGATTTCGGGTGTCGAACTGTGGCGCCGCCGCGGCGTCCTCGGGTGGAGCGGATCGCGCTGGGTGTGGCTGCGGAGCGCTCTGCTCACCGGCATGTGGGTCTGCTACTATGCGGCCCTGCCTTCGATCTCCTTCGCAACCGCGGCGGCGGCGCTCTACACGGCGCCGCTGATGATGGCGGTGTTTTCCGCCTGGCTTTTGCGGGAGCCTCTCGGCGGCCGCGGCTGGGGTGCGGTGGCGATCGGACTGGCCGGCGTTCTGACGGTCCTGTCTCCGGATCCGGTGGCCTTGTCTTCTCTGATCGGCCTGCCCTTCGTCTCGGCCGCCTGCTACGCGCTGGCGGCGATCGTGACCCGCAGCCGCTGCGGCGGCGAGAGCGCGCTCGCCATGGCTCTCAATCTCAATTTCTCGCTCGCAATGGCTGGCGGGGCCGGGCTCGTGATCCTGGTGGGGCTCGATCTGGACGCGTCGGCGGTCGATCGCGCGCCGTTCGTTCTGTCCCTCTGGTCACCGGTCGGATGGTCCGAGATCGGCTTGATCGTCGGGCTTGCCGTTCTGATGGTGATCATCGCCACCTGTGTCGCACGGGCCTACCAGTTGGCTCCGTCGCCCGTCATCGGCGTCCTCGACAACGCCTATCTCCTGTTCGCCGCCCTCTGGAGTTTTCTGATCTTCAGTGAAACGCCAGGGTTCCGGGGCTTGTTCGGCATGGCTCTGATCGCAGCGGCAGCGATCATGGTGGCCGCCCCGATGGGCAGCTCGAAGCGCTAACCGGTCTCCTTCGGCAGTTCGGCCTCCAGCAGAAAGCGGGTGGCTACCGGCCAGAGCGTCGCGCGCATCGCGCGGCGGAAAAAGCCCATATGGCCGATCGGCTGACCCGCCTCGCTCGGCGAGAGCCAGCATTGCGAAACTTGAGCATTCGGAAAGTGGTCGAGCAGCGCCTGGACGGCGGCTTCGGTGCCCCAGGAATCGTCGGTGACGCCAATCGAAAGCAGCGGCAGGCGCACTTTGGCAAAGCTGTCGGCCCCGGCGATCTCGGGCTCGGCGAAAAGGAAATCCGGATGTCGGCACCAGCGCGCCCAGTCGCGAAAGATCGGCCCCGCGAGAGCCGTGCCGAGTCCGACCGACGCCGGCACATGGCCGAGGAGCCGTGTCGCCGGCACACCGGCGAGGTTCATCCGGGCAAAAACCCGCAGCGGTTCGGCGGTGCGGCCGTAATAGCCGTTGAGGGAAGCCACCATCGCGTAGCGCTCGAAGCGGTCCGCAACGCCGCAGAGACCGAGCGCCACCCCGCCGAAGGAATGGCCGATGCCGACGATCGGCCCGGGTCCCGCCGCCGAGGCCAGCGCGTCAAGGGCGGCCGGCAGGTCGTGGATGCCCCAATCCTTCATGCGATAGCGCTTTGCCGCCGCGTCCTTGGCGCCGGCGCCGACGCCGCGGAAATCGTAGGTCAGGACCGCCCGTGCCCCCTGTTCGACGAGGTGGGTCGCAAAGGCACGATAGAAGCGGTGCTCGACCGCCGCCGCGGAAGAGACCAGCACGGCCGGGCCGGGGCCGTCGCCGGAATAGAGTGTCGCCGGCAGCGAGACGCCGTCGTCGGTCGCGACCGTCAACTCGCGCTGGCTGACCGGAAAGAACGCGTCATGGGCCGTGGCGCCGGCATGATGGGTGAAGATGGGCATGGCGGCACGCTCTCCGACACTTACGTGAACGTCAAGGGTAGGGCGGTCCGTCTCCGTTTCGATTGACGCTCGCGTCGATCGGGCCCGAGTGGCGTGGGGAGCGCCACGAGCTACCGGTCCGGGATTGAGCCGATCGGGGCGCCTGCGAGGCTTGAGTGCCGTCGACAGGAACGATATCTCGCGACCCACCTCGATTTCCCTGCCCTTAAGACCCAGATGGACTCCCATGCAGGACACGGCCTTTCATGACGACCATCCCGAACTCGCGGACCTGGCGCGGCAGGGGCGTATCGTCGCCTATTTCGGCTATGGCTCGCTGGTCAATCGCCGCACGCTCCGGACGAAGTTCCTCGGGATTCGCCGCGCCGAGGCGGCCGGGTGGCGCCGCTTCTGGCTGCCGCGCGATGCCGCGGAGGATATGGCGCTACTCTCCGTGAAGCCGGACGAGGACGCGGCCGTGCATGGCGTCGTCGTCTATGATCTCGTCGACCACCTGCCCGCCGTCGACGAGCGCGAGGCGGGCTACAGCCGCCGCATTGTCGATCTCGGCCGGCTGTGGGTGGAGAATCCGCCGATCGCGGACATTCCCGTCTATATCTACGAGGCGCATCAGGGCGCTGCGACTGCCGAGGACCGTCAGGCGGCGATCCTGCAGAGCTATCTCGATGCGGTCATGCAGGGGTTTCGCACGCTCTATGGCGGGGAGGGCCTGAGCCGCTTCGTCACCGAGACCCATGGCTTCGAGACCCCGGTTCTCAAGGACCGGCATCAGCCACGCTATCCGCGTTCGGTCGACCTCCACGAAGATGAGGCCCAATTGTTCGACCGCCTCGTCGCGGAGCGGGGCGGCCGCCATGTCGATCTTGCGCAGTCAGCCTGAAATTTGCGCATCCCGGGCGCGGCCGATCGTGTAGGATGACGTTTCGCAGGACCGGAGCGGGCCATCCCGTCTCCTCCCATTGCCGGCGCCGCCGCGGACATGTCTCCGCTCGCCGAGGCCGGGCCCATTCCTCGAGGATTTGCCGCGACATGCGCATCAGACTGGGCTGCCAGCTCACCTATGATTTCCCCGCGCCGACGCCGATGATCGTCATCCTCAACGTGCACTATTCGCGCGTCGGCTATCTGGAACGGCCGGACCATCTGATCACCAACCCTGTCGTGCCGCTCGAAAGCTATCGCGACAGTTTCGGCAATTGGTGCAACCGTCTGGTCGCGCCTCCCGGCCGCTTCGTGCTCGGCACCGACAGCATCATCCATGACAGCGGGCAGCCCGACGAGCAGGCCTTCGACGCCCGCCAGCACAAGGTGGAGGAATTGCCCGCCGATACGCTCCAGTTCCTGCTCGGCAGCCGCTACTGCGAGACCGACATCCTCTCCAACGAGGCCTGGCGGCTGTTCGGCCACACGCCCGAAGGCTGGCAGCGGGTGCAGGCGATCTGCAATTTCGTCCACAACCACGTGACCTTCGGCTATGAGCATTCCCGCGCGACGCGGACGGCCGCCGAGACCTATGCGGAAGGGCGCGGAGTATGCCGTGACTTCACGCATCTCGCCGTTGCCTTCTGCCGGGCGATGAACATCCCGACGCGCTATTGCACCGGCTATGTCAGCGACATCGGCCAGCCGCCGCCCTATGCGCCGATGGATTTCGCCGCCTGGATGGAAGTCTATCTCGGCGGGCGCTGGTGGACCTTCGACCCGCGCAACAACCAGCCGCGCATCGGCCGCATCCTGATCGCGCAGGGGCGTGACGCCGCCGACGTGCCGCTCACCCACACTTTCGGCCCCAACCAGCTTTCGGGCTTCGAGGTCTGGACGGACGAACTCGTCTGAGCCGGGCGCGGCCAGTGCCGAAAAGGAATGGCGCGCTTCGTGCCTCTTGGTGATGACAAAGCGGCCATTTGGTGCTTAAAGACCGCCCACGTTGGGAAATCGGCAAGGCGTATCGGCGCCGCCGGCCTTTCATCATCACGAAACCGAGGCGGAAAGCGACCGGCGGTCCCGGTCAGGAGAGTTGGTAATGGCAAAGGATTGGACACCGTCGAGCTGGCGCTCAAAGCCTGTTCTGCAGGTGCCGGACTATCCGGATCCCGCCGCTCTCGCCGAAACGGAAGAGCGCCTCGCGAGCTTCCCGCCGCTGGTCTTTGCCGGCGAGGCGCGCAAGCTGAAGAAGTCGCTGGCGGAAGTCGCCGAAGGTGAGGCCTTCCTGCTTCAGGGCGGCGACTGCGCCGAGAGCTTTGCCGAACACGGCGCTGACAACATTCGTGACTTCTTCCGCGCCTTCCTGCAGATGGCGATCGTGCTCACCTTCGCCGGCTCACAGCCGGTCGTGAAGGTCGGCCGCATCGCCGGCCAGTTCGCCAAGCCCCGCTCGTCCGACAACGAGACCAAGGACGGCAAGACGCTGCCATCCTATCGCGGCGACATCATCAACGGCATCGAGTTCACAGAGGGCGCGCGCATTCCCAATCCCGAGCGCCAGATCGAGGCCTACCGCCAGTCGGCGGCGACGCTCAATCTGCTGCGTGCCTTCGCCCAGGGCGGCTACGCCAATCTCGACAATGTCCACCAGTGGATGCTCGGCTTCGTCGCCGGCAGCCCGGAGGCCGAGCGCTACAGTGCGCTCGCCGACCGGATCTCCGAGACGATGGCCTTCATGCGCGCGATCGGCATCGATGCCGAAAACCACCCCTCGCTGCGCGAGACCGACTTCTTCACCAGCCACGAGGCGCTGCTTCTGGGCTACGAACAGGCGCTCACCCGCGTCGATTCCACCTCCGGCGACTGGTACGCGACCTCCGGCCACATGATCTGGATCGGCGACCGGACCCGCCAGCTCGACCACGCCCATATCGAATTCTGCCGGGGCATCCAGAATCCGCTCGGTCTGAAATGCGGCCCATCCTCCGAGCCCGACGATCTCTTGCGCCTGATTGATCGGCTGAACCCGGATAACAAGGCCGGTCGTCTGACGCTGATCACCCGTTTCGGCCACGAGCGGGTCGAGGAGTGCCTGCCGAAGCTGATCCGCGCCGTCGAGCGCGAGGGTCGCAAGGTCGTCTGGTCCTGCGATCCGATGCACGGCAACACGATCACGCTGAACCGCTACAAGACGCGCCCCTTCGAGCGGATCCTCGCCGAAGTGCAGGCCTTCTTCGATGTGCACCGAGCGGAGGGCACGCATCCCGGCGGCATCCATATCGAGATGACCGGCAAGGACGTGACCGAATGCACTGGCGGCGCGCGCCCGATCCTCGCCGAGGATCTGTCGGACCGCTACCACACCCATTGTGATCCGCGGCTCAACGCCAATCAGGCGCTGGAGCTCGCCTTCCTCGTGGCGGAGCTGCTGAAGAAGGATCACGTGGCGACCGCCTTGCGTCAGGCGACCGCCGTCAACGGCTGACTCCGCCGACGATTCAGTTCTGGACTCATCAAGCCTCGGCCGCGCATGTGGCCGGGGCTTTTCTTTATGCGTCGGTCCGGGAAGCGGACTGCAAAGAAAAGGCCCGCGGCTTGCGCCGCGGGCCCGAAGCATCAGGGATGATGCCTGCGCGTCAGTTCGACTGCTCTTCCATGGCGCCGTCGTCCTTCGACATGGAGTCGTCTCCGGACATGCTGGCGGACTGAAGCTGTCCGTACTCGCCGTCGGACCACTCGTACATGACGTAGCCCGGCAGGGTGACGTCGCCCTTGTCGTCGAAGGACAGATTGCCGATCACGGTGTCGAAGTCGCCGTCATCGAGCGCCTTGACCACGGCGTCGTACTCGGTCGAGCCGGCTGCGTTCGCCGCATCGGCCCAGGCCTGGATCGCTGCATAGGTGTAGAGGACGTAGCCTTCGGCCGTCTTGCCCTCTTCCTCGAGCTTCTGGACGACCGGAGCGGCCGCTTCGTTCTTGCGCGGATCCGGCGAGAAGGTCATCAGCGTGCCTTCGCCGGCATCGCCAGTGATCGCCCAGTACTCGTCGGTGACGAGCGCATCGCCGGACATGATGACCGTGTCCATGCCCTGCTCGCGCATCTGGCGGGCCATCAGGCCGGCCTCGGTGTGGTAGCCGCCGATGTAGAGCAGGTTGACGCCGGCCTGCTTCAGCTTGGTGACGAGCGAGGTGTAGTCCTTCTCGCCGGCCGTGTAGGCTTCGACCAGAACCGGCTCGCCGCCCGCCGCCTCGAAGGCCTTCTGCGTCTCGTCGGCGAGACCCTTGCCGTAGGCGGTTTTGTCGTTGATGATCGCGACCTTGGCGTCCGGGAAGTTCTCGGCGATGTAGTTGCCGGCGACTTCGCCCTGCTGGTCGTCACGGCCGCAGACACGGAAGATGCCTTCGCCCGGACGGTCGTCGGTGAATTTCGGGTTGGTGGAGGCCGGCGAGATCTGGACGATCAGCTCGTCGGCATAGACCTGGCTGGCCGGGATCGAGGAGCCCGAGCAGAAGTGACCGGCGACGAACGGAACACCCTCGCCGGCGAAGTTGTTCGCGACGGCCACGGCCTGCTTCGGATCGCATGCGTCGTCGCCGACCGAGAGCTGCAGCATCTCGCCATTGACGCCACCCGCCTCGTTGATGTCGGCAACGGCCTGTTCGGCGCCGATCCTCAGCTGTTCGCCGAAGCTTGCATACTGGCCGGTCATCGGGCCGGCGACGCCGATGGTGATGTCGGCGAAGGCGGTGCCCGCAAAGACCAGATTGAGAGCCGCGCCTGCTAGAAGTGCCTTCTTCATACGAACCTTCCCTGTGTTGAACATCGTTACGGCCGTTCGGCCGCAGCAGGTAATTCCTCCCCTACCTGCCGGGGATTAAAGCCCGGAAATCATTCACGGGCAAGCGTCGGGCGGATGGCTTCCGCCGGTCGCCGAATCTCAGCCGGTCGAGCCCCGCAGAAAGCCGTATTGCCGCGCCATCTGCCGGTTTCGGACGAAGAGACGGCCGGCGGCGGCGATCGCGAACAGGACGATGAAGTCGATGATGCCGTAGTAGAGCCCGGTCCAGAACGTCGAGACGGGAAGCAGGAACGACCCGTTGAACAGGCTGAAGTGAATGAAGCGCACCGCGAGCGCCAAGAGCCCGACATAGAAGGCCAGCAGACCCCAGCCGCTCCAGGTCAGAGCCGTCGAACGGCCGATCATCCAGGCTCCGCCGCCGCCGAGAATGACGGTGACGAAGAGGAATTCGGCGAAGGAAACCTCCCAGAGGATACCCATTACCGGCGTCATGTCAGTGCGCCCCTCCTTCGAGATAGGCGCTGCGAACCTCTTCGCGGGCGAGAAGCTCGCGGCCCGTTCCGGTCATCGTGATCGATCCGTTCACCATCACGTAGCCGCGATGGGCAAGACGAAGCGCGTGAAAGGCGTTCTGCTCCACCAGAAAGACCGTCAGGCCCTCGTTCTGGTTCAACTCGCGGATCACCTCGAAAATCTGTTTCACCACCAGCGGAGCAAGGCCTAGCGACGGCTCGTCGAGCAGCAGCAGCTTCGGCCGGCTCATCAGCGCCCGGCCGATCGCCAGCATCTGCTGCTCGCCGCCCGACAGCGTGCCGCCGCGCTGGTTGCGCCGTTCCTTCAGCCGGGGAAACAGTTCGAAGACGCGCTTGAGGTCGTCGTCGAAATATTTCTCGTTCTCCAGGATCGCGCCCATCTGGAGGTTTTCCAGCACCGTCATGCGCGGGAACACCCGGCGGCCTTCCGGCGACTGGGCGATCGACATGGACATGATCGAATGGGTCGGCAGATTGGTGATGTCCTGCCCATTGTAAATGATCTGGCCGGTCCGCGCCTTCGGGTTACCGCAGATCGTCATCATCAGCGTCGACTTGCCTGCGCCATTGGCGCCGATCAGCGTGACGATCTCGCCGCGCTGGACGTCGACGTCGACGCCGCGCAGGGCCTGGATCTTGCCGTAGAAGGTCTCGACGCCGCGGACGGCGAGCAGCGGTTCGGCAGCGGCCGGCAGGGTCTCGGCGGCGCTCACTGGGATCCTCCCTCGGAAGCGGAATGGCCGGTCTGAACGTCGAGATCGCGCTCGACTTCATCGACCTCCTCGTCGTCGACGCCGAGATAGGCGGCGATCACCTTCGGATCGGAGCGAACCTCGGAGGCAGTCCCGTCGGCGATCTTCTTGCCGTAGTCGAGGACGATGATGTGGTCGGAGATTTCCATGACGACGCCCATGTCGTGCTCGATCAAAAGGACCGACACACCATGCTCGTCGCGGATGAAACGCAGGAGCTCGTTGAGCTCGGCCGATTCGCGCGGGTTGAGGCCGGCTGCCGGTTCGTCGAGGCAGAGCAGCACCGGATTGGTGCACAGCGCCCGCGCGATCTCCAGACGTCGCTGGGCGCCATAGGGAAGGTCGGCCGCCGGATCGTCGGCGCGATCGAGCAGATTGACGTGGCGCAGCCACTCCACCGCCTTGTCCTTCGCGGCGGCGGCGGCCTTGCGGTAGCCGGGCAGGCCGAACAGCCCGCCGATGGTGAAGCTGGAGGCCTGCATCAGCTGGTTATGCTGAGCGACGAGCAGGTTCTCCAGGACGGTCATGCCGCCGAACAGCCGGATGTTCTGGAAGGTCCGCGCGACGCCCGCGACTTCGGTGATCTTGAAGTCGGGCATGCGCTCCAGGAGAAAGACGCCGCCCTTGTCGCCGTCGAAATACTGCCGGCCGCTCTTCGTCAGTTCCGCCAGCGTCCCGTCGGCGACCGCCTGGTCGCGGCGAAGCGCGATGCGCCCTTCGGTCGGCTTGTAGAAGCCGGTGACGCAGTTGAAGACCGTGGTCTTGCCGGCGCCGTTGGGGCCGATCAGGGCGGTGATGTCGCCGCGTCCGACATTGAAGGACAGATCGTCGACGGCGACGAGGCCGCCGAAGCGCATGGTCAGATGCTCGACCGACAGGACCGGATTGGCCGACCAGTTTTGCGTTTCCTTGAGCATCAGTGGCCCTCGCCCTGGGCAACCATGTCGGCGCCGATCGTCTTCTTCTCCTTGTAGACCGCCGAGGGCGATCGGGTTGAGACGAGCCCACGCGGCTTCCAGACCATGATCAGGACCATGGCGAGGCCGAAGATCAGCATGCGGTACTGGGTCGGATCGAAATCATTGCCGAAGACGGCCTGGAGCACGGTCAGTTTGCGCAGAAGCTCGATGCCGCCGATCATCGCTACCGAGGCGATGACGACGCCGAGCTGGGAGCCGAGACCGCCGAGAACGACGATGGCGAGAATGATCGCCGATTCGATGAAGGTGAAGCTTTCCGGCGAGATGAACTGCTGCTTCGTGGCAAAGAACGACCCGGCAAAACCGCCGAACATCGCGCCCGTGGCGAATGCGGTCAGCTTCACATTGGTGGTGTTGATGCCGAGCGAGCGGCAGGCGATCTCGTCTTCGCGCAGAGCCTCCCAGGCGCGGCCGACTGGCAGCTTGCGCAGGCGCATGGTGACGAAGTTGGTCAGAAGCGCGAGCGCCAGGATGATGTAGTAGAGATAGATGAACTTCTGGATCGGCGAATATTCGATTCCGAAGAAGTCCGAGAACGAACCGTCGCGGCGGTTGAACTCCAGGCCGAAGAAGGACGGCTCGGGAATACCGAGAATGCCGTCGGGGCCACCGGTGAATTCGTACCAGTTCAACAGCACGATTCGTATGATCTCGCCGAAGGCGAGCGTCACGATGGCGAGATAGTCGCCCCTCAGCCGCAGGACCGGGAAGCCGAGAATGACGCCCCACATTGCTGCGAAAAGGCCGGCCATTGGCAGGCAGACCCAGAAGCCGAGTTCGAAATTGGTGGCGAGAAGCGCGAAGGAATAGGCGCCGACGGCATAGAACGCCACGTATCCGAGATCGAGGAGGCCGGCGAGACCGACGACGATGTTGAGACCCCAGCCGAGCATCACATAGGTGAGGATCGTGATGCCGAGATTGAGGAGATACCGGTTCTGGCTGGGCAGGAATTGCGGCAGGAGGATCGGCAGCGTCAGCGCGATGAATAGCAGCAGAACGCCGAGGATCTTGCCGATCGGCATGCGCCCGGTGCCGGCCGCGACCTTCTTCCAACCACCCACGACGGCAGTATCGCCGGCAAAGACGAAATAGGTGAGCAGGAAGCGGCCGGCGAAGGCGATCGCGATGGCGATGATCCACACGACCGGGCTCGCTGTCAGCGACAGGCCCCCGACGGCGATATCGGTCCTGAAGGCGAAGAAGAACAGGGTCAGCGCCGCGACGAGGGCGGCCGTGATGCCGCCCTCCTTCAGAGCGCGGACGAGGCGGGTGTCTTCCGGCGGCGCTTCGCTGTAAGGCGGCTCGCCGCGCATGGCGTCGCGTCGCGCTTCGGAAAGCCGCTCGGCGCCTTCCGGACGGTTCGCGGCGGAGGGAGAGGTCGTGTCGGCCATTCGGATCAGACCTTCTCGACTTCAGGCCGACCGAGCAGGCCGGAGGGCATGAAGATCAGGACGATCGCGAGGATCGAGAAGGCGGCGACATCCTTGTATTCGACCGAGAAATAGCCGGACCAGAAGGTCTCGATCAGCCCGATCGCCAGACCGCCGAGCATGGCGCCCGGAAGCGATCCGATGCCGCCGAGAACGGCCGCGGTGAAGGCTTTCACGCCGGCGATGAAGCCGATGTAGAAGTCGATGACGCCGTAATAGAGCAGATACATCATGCCGGCGACGGCGGCCAAGCTGGCGCCCATGACGAAGGTCAGCGAGATCGTGCGGTCGACATTGACGCCCAAGAGCGAGGCCATCTTGCGGTCCTGTTCGCAGGCGCGCTGCTGGCGGCCGAGCGAGGTCTTCGAGATCAGGAGCGAGAAGCCGACCATCAGGATGATCGTCATCGCGATGATGATGATCTGCATCCAGGAAATCTGCACGACGATGCCGCTCGGGCTGTCCATCAGCGTGATGCCGCCCTGGATCTGCGGCGGCAGCGGCTTGACGCGGGCGCCCTGGGTCACCTGAACGAAGTTCTGCAGGAAGATCGACATGCCGATCGCGGTGATCAGCGGCGCGAGGCGGAAGGAGCCGCGCAAGGGGCGGTAGGCGATCCGCTCGATGGTCCAGCCCCAGGCGGCGGTACACAGCATCGCCACGATCACCATCAAAAGAAGCACGATGGGAAGGAAGGTGATGCCGATCGCAGCGAGGATCAGAAAGACCGTCAGGGCGATGAAGGAACCGATCATGAAGATTTCGCCATGGGCGAAATTGATCATTCCGATGATGCCGTAGACCATCGTGTAACCGATGGCGATGAGACCGTAGATCGATCCCAGGGTGACGCCGTTGATCAATTGCTGGAGAAAATATTCCATCGACCGCCTATGTGTCGGTTCTTATTGCACCTGCATTGAGGCTGCGCGGCGAGAGCTGTCAGGAACGCCGCGTCCGTGTGCATGATCAATTCCATAGCATGCCGGGAGATTGCAAGTGTGATCGTGAAAAAACCCGTGAGCTTGAAGGAACACGGGGATTGGCGCCCGGCCAAATTCTAAATTTCATTGACGAATCGACGATTCGCGTCGCAGCTGCCTTGAACCGGAGCTTTCGATCAGGAAGCCGGTACGGTTCAAAACGTGACGCTCCAAAAGGAACAGGGCTGGCAGAAATTCAGGAGGAATGGCGCTCCACCGGAGCCCTGGCTTGCGGCGTTGGATCCGCAATCTCCTCGCCGTCCTTCTGCCCGGTATAGGCCAGATCATAACCCGTCGCGGCCATGTTCTGCGGGCTCTTCTCGACGGCACCGCGCCGTTCCAGCCAGCTGGCCAGCAGCCACCACATCACCGCCCAGGCCGCGCCGGCGGTCCAGCCGGCGAGCACGTCGGTCGGCCAGTGGACGCCGAGATAGACGCGGCTGATGCCGATGATCACCGTCAGGAAGCAGGCGATCGCGAGCAGATAGGCCCGGACGCGGCGGCGGGCCTCGACGCGCGCAAGCAGGATCCCGAGCGTCAGATAGGTGACCGCCGACATCATCGCATGGCCGCTCGGAAAGCTCGCCGTATAGACGTGGGCGCCATGGGGGACGAGCTGCGGACGGGGCCGGTCGAACCCCATCTTCAGGAGCTGGCTCACCAGGAAGCCGCTGGCGATCGCCGCCACCACCATGATCATGGATCGCACCTTGCCGGAGACCCAGAGATACAGCCCGACGAACGCCGTGATCATCACCAGGATGCCGACGCTGCCGAGCGCCGTGACGTCGCGACCGAACTCTTCCAGCCAGCGGGGCCCCAGCGGGTCGGAGGTGTCGGAGGCAACCCGAAAGGCAAGCAGGATATCCGTATCGAGCGCTCTCGTGTCGCCCTCGATGACCTCGCCGGCGAGCGAAACGAAAGTCCATATCGCGCCCGCGACGAGAAGGGCGCCGATGAGCGTCCAGATCTCGATTCTCTGCCACAGGAAGAGCGTGGCCTGGTGGAGACGGCGGACGGTTTGTCGGGTGTCTATCATGGGGGATGAAATGCGCGATTGCCCCCGGAAAGTCGAGGGCGGGAGTGTCAGGCGGGCGGCAGCGAGAGGATTTGCCGCGCCTCGGCGGGCGTGGCGGGATGTCGGCCGTGCTTCTCGCAAAGCGTGGCCACCACCTTTACCAGCGCCGCGTTCGAGGGCGCCAACTCGTCGCGGCTCAGCCGCACGTTATCCTCGAGCCCGGTGCGGCAATGGCCGCCATGTTCGAGGCTCCATTCGCAGAGCGTCGTCTGATGGCGACCGATGCCGGCGCCCGTGAAAGTCGCGCCGGGCGCAATACGCTTCAGGGTCTCGACGAAGAAGGCGAAGCTCTCCCGGTCCGGCGGCATGGCGTTCTTGACCCCCATGACAAACTGGACATGGAGCGGGGCTTCGATCTTGCCTTCACGGACCATTTCGGCGGCCTTGAAGATCATCGACAGATCGAAGGCCTCGATCTCCGGCTTGACTCCATACCGGAGCATTTCCTCCGCCAGCCAGTCCACGAGATCGGGGGAGTTTTCGTAGACGCGGGTGGGAAAATTCACCGAGCCAGTCGACAGCGAGGCCATGTCGGGCTTCAAGGGCAGCATGCCGCCGCGCTCGCGGCCATTGCCGGACCGGCCGCCGGTGGAAAACTGCACGATCATGCCGGGGCAATGCTTGCGCACCCCCTCCAGGAGGCGCGCGAATTTCTCCGGGTCCGAGGACGGGCTCTCATCGTCGTTGCGCACATGGCAGTGGACGAGGCTCGCTCCGGCCTCGAATGCCTCATGGGTCGATTCGACCTGCTCCGAAACGGTGATCGGAACCGCCGGATTGTTGGATTTCTTCGGGAGAGAACCGGTGATCGCCACCGTAATGATGCATGGCTCTGTCATGGTGGCGATATCTGCTGAAGGGTGCCGGGAAGTCCAGCGCCGGAAACCGATTCGGCGCGCATCGGGCATGCGGCAACGCATCACCGCTTCGCTTGCCCGGCGGCAGACCTAGATTCGAAGGCCTATCTTCTGGTTGCCAGAACGGCGGCAAATAGGTTGAGATCGCATCGATGTCGCGAAGAGAGTATCGCCCATGAGCCAGACAATGAGCCAGACCCCGGCCGTGCTGTTCGTCTGTCTCGGCAATATCTGCCGCTCACCGCTGGCCGAAGCGGCCTTTCGTGCAGCGGCGGAGCGCGCGCAAATGACGGTCGAGGTCGATTCGGCCGGCCTTGGCCGGTGGCATCTCGGCTATCCGCCCGATCCGCGGGCCCAGGCTGTCGCGCGGCGCAACGGTATCGACATCAGCGAGCGTCGGGCCCGGCAGATTCGTGAAGAGGATTTCCACCGCTTCGATTACGTGATCGGTCTCGACAGCGAGAATCTTGCCGGTCTGCGTCGTCTCTGCCCGGCGAATGCCCGGGCGAGCGTCAGTCTGCTCCTCGACCATGTGCAAGGACGCGCCGGCCAGTCGGTCACCGATCCCTATTACGAGGACGACGCGGCCTTCGACGATGCCTGGCGGGACGCCTGCGAAGGCGCTGAGGGACTGATCGCCAAGCTCAAGAAAGACATGAAATGACCGATCTTGCGGAGCGGGCTGCCCGGATGATGGGCGGCACGTTGCAGAGCCAAGAACCGTTTGCGGGCGGCTCCCTTTCGAGCGTCACACGCTTGATGCTGGAGGATGGCCGCGAGGCTTTGGTGAAATCGGGGCCGGCGCCGAAGGTCGAAGCGCGGATGCTGCAGGCGATCGCCGAGGCCGGCTGTCCAGCGCCGCGCGTGTTCGCCGCCGACGACGAGGCCCTGGTGATCGAACGCCTTCCGGATGATGGCGGGCTGGGAAGCGCGTGGGAGGATCTGGGCGAAGTCCTGCGGCGACTGCACGACAGGACCGGCGAGCGCTACGGGTGGGCGGACGACTATGCCTTCGGGTCGCTGCAGATCGCCAATGGCTGGAAAGACGACTGGCCGGCCTTCTTTGCCGAACACCGCCTCCTGCCGCCGCTATCGGGCGTGGCAAGCGATCTCGCGGTCCGGGTGGAGCGTCTCGCCGCACAGATCCATGAACACCTGCCCGCCCGCCCGGCACCGGCTCTGCTGCATGGCGACATGTGGAGCGGCAATGTGCTGGCTTTCGAAGGCCGGATTTCCGGGCTCATCGATCCGGCCTGCTACTATGGCGACCGCGAGGTCGACATCGCGATGCTGACCCTGTTCGCGAGCCCGAGCGCGCGTTTCTTCGACGCCTATGGTGGTCAGGCGCCCGGCTATCGCGAGCGCCTGCCGATCTACCAGCTCTGGCCGGCGCTCGTGCATCTCAGGCTCTTCGGCGGCGGCTATCGCGGCATGGTCGAGCGCTTTCTCGCGCAGACCGGCTTCTGACAGGCGCCCGAGAAAGCCCGGACGGCGGCGTCAATCCTTGAGGATCGGCGCCAGTTCCTCCAGCAGCGGGCCAAGATGCTGTTCGTAGCGCCGCCATTCCTGTGAACTGCCGCGATACATTTTCTCGCGAACCTGCGTATGGCTGGCCGTGTGCACCGAACGCGCAGTCTTGTGGAAGTCGAGGCAGCCCTCTTCGAATTCCAGGCCGCAATGGGCGAGCAGCGCCCGGGTTTCGCCCTCCTGATCCTCGGTCAGCCCGTCGTAGTCGAGTTCGTAGATGCTATCGGGGAAGGCTTCGTGCCAATGGCTCATGAGCTCGTTGTGGCGGCGGTGGAACCGGGCAATGTCCTGAAGATCGTAGACATATCCAACGCCGTCGGCACCGAAATACTGCCGGTAGTTCGACCAGCAGGTGGCGACCGGATCACGCTTCAGATGAATGATCTTCGCCTCCGGCATGGCCAGTCGGATGAAGCCGATCCAGTAGAAGTTCGACGGCATCTTGTCGGTGATGATCGGTGTCGCGCTGCCGAAGGACTTCAGGACGGCGCCATAGGCGCTGCGGATCTTCTTCAGATGCTCGACAAGGGGCGTGTCACTGCCGCCGGCAATCGATTCCAGGATCGGCGGGAGGATTCGCCGCAGGGCGATCAGCTCTCCGGCGCCGAAGACCTGCGAGTGGCTGGCGAGGATCTGTTCGGTCAGCGTCGTGCCGGAGCGCGGCATGCCGAGAATGAAAACGGGCTGATGGGGCAACTCGCCGAGTGCGTCGCCTGATGGCAGCGTGTCCATATGGGGCGCCATCTTCTCCGTGAAGGTCGAGCGGATGGTGGAGAAGAACTGCGCGTTGCTCTCGTCCTGGTAGGAGAGCATCTCCCGGCGCAGCCGGTTTCCCTCGGCAAGGCACTGAAATGCGCGATCGACATCGCCCAGATCGTCATGGGCCTTTGCGAGCGCAAAGCCGAGGCCGGCCTTTTCAGAAGTGGGCATGTCCGGCGAGTCGAACAGCGTCTCCATCTGCATCAGATGCGGATCGTCCGCGCCGCCGTATTTCTTCAGCCCGCTCAAGCTCATATGGGCCTGGCCATGGTCCGGCTTCAGGCGCAGCACCGTTTCCATGGCGGTGATGGCTTCGCTCTTCTGGCCATAGGCGATCAGCGCGCGCCCCCGGTCGAAATGAGCGCCGATATAGTCCGGATCCAGTTCGGTCGCGCGGTCGAAGTCCCGCAGCGCTTCTTCGTGCCGCGACATCCAGCTCAGCGCATTGCCGCGCATGGACAGCGCCTGGGTGTCATCGGGGAAGGAGCGAAGGAAGATCGACAGCGCCTCTTCTGCCTCCTTGTGGCGCATCGCCTTGCAGAGCGTGATGCCGAGCGGCTTGTGGGTTTCGATCTTTCCCGGATTGAGCAGAACCGCGACCTTATAGGCGCCGGCGGATTTGTTGTACTCGTCGAGCTTGTGCAGGGCTTCGCCGAGCAGCTCCGGGACGAAGGGATATTGCGGATAGTGCGGCGCCAGTTTCTGCGCCAGCGGGACGAGTTCTTCGTGACGCCCCGAGCGGTGCAAGGCCAGAACCTTGACGAGATCGGCCTGGACATGAACCGATCCGGCCTTGGCGCGGGGATGCGCGCGGATCTTGTCGACCTCGGCGAGCAGGCTTTCGTTTTCGGGCGCCGACGAGAGCGCGGTGTTGCAGATCTTCAGCGCGTCGCTGACGGCCCCCTTGCGCACCAAGGTTCGTACCTTGACGACAGCCTGTTTGGCGGTGAGGGGTCTGGCAGACATAAGGCGCTCCGTTCGCGTACCGAATCGCCTCTGTATTACGCGCCCGAGACGGTCTGAAACTGACCTGCCAGTGAGATTTGGGCTGCCTGCGTCTCGTCGTGAGAGAGAGCCGGCGCGTCGTGACGCCTGCGGGTCCAGCCGCCTTGCAGACAGGAGCCCGACACACTCGGGCGCTGCTACTGGTGTTCAAGCTGCGCCGAGGCCGGATACGCCTCAACTCCCCTTGGGCTCGATCCGGTTGACCACGCGCTTCAGCGACCCCATCGACTGGGTGACGTTGGAGCAATCGTGCCGGGCCTCGGCGAGCGCCTCGGGATCGATGGGTTCTCCGGGTTGCAGGTCGTGGAGAAATTCGCAGATATCGGTCACGCGATCGCTGATGGAATCGATCGCCGTATCAAGCTTCTTCGTCATGCCCCGGATCCCACAATGCCCCTTCCGTCGCACGAGCGAGCGACAGACAGAAGTATAGCAGGCCCGTGGCTGAAATGGCAGCCGTGTTGCAACAGCGCTCTCCCGAACGCCGGTGATCGAATCCGTTTCCGACAGGAGACGGTCGATCGGATGACCGTGCGGTGCATTTCACAGGAAATCCATTTTTGTTTCCTGCACGATGCGCTAGACGCGTCCGGGCACGTGGCGGGGATGCTGCAGATCGTTTCGTTCAGAAGGGGGCTTCATGGCTGACACACAGCATGTCTTGGATGCGCCTCTGTCCGAACCTCGCGCCGGCATCTACGACGAGGACGGCTATATCGCCGAGGCGTTCCTGGACCGCGTCAAGGCGGCGATCGCGGCGGAAGACGAGACCTTCCTGCGCGAGACCGTGGGTCCGCTGCACGAATCCGAACTCGGCGACGTCCTGCGCAATCTCGGCCATGACGAGCGCCAGGCGCTCGTGCGCCTCATGGGCGAGGATTTCGACTACACGGCGCTGACCGAAGTCGACGAGGCGATCCGCCTGTCGATCGTCGACGCCATGCCGAACGATCAGGTCGCCGAGGCGCTGCGCGAGCTCGATTCCGACGACGCGGTCTACATTCTGGAGGATCTCGAAGAGGAAGACCGCAAGGAAATCCTCGCCAAATTGCCGTTCCGCGAGCGGCTTCGCCTGCGCCGTTCGCTGGAATATCCGGAAGAATCCGCCGGCCGGCGCATGCAGACCGAATTCGTCGCCGTGCCGCCCTATTGGACGGTCGGCCAGACCATCGACTACATGCGCGAGGAGGAGGACCTTCCCGAATCCTTCGCCCAGATCTTCGTCGTCGATCCGACGTTCAAGCTCCTCGGCGCGGTCGATCTCGACCGGATCCTGCGCACGCGGCGGCCGGCCAAGATCGAGGAGATCATGCACGAGACGCGGCATGCGATCCCGGCCGAGACCGACCAGGAGGAAGCCGCCCAGATCATCGAGCAGTACGACCTGCTTTCGGCCGCCGTGGTCGACGGCACCGACCGTCTGGTCGGCATCCTCACGATCGACGACGTCATCGACATCGTGCAGCAGGAGGCGGAAGAGGACATCCGCCGTCTCGGCGGCGTCGGCGACGAAGAGATTTCCGATACGGTCTTCACCGCCGTCCAGTCGCGTTTCACCTGGCTCCTGGTGAATCTCGCCACGGCGATCCTCGCTTCGCTGGTCATCGGCCTCTTCGACGCGACCATCGAGCAGATGGTCGCGCTCGCCGTTCTGATGCCGATCGTCGCCTCCATGGGCGGCAATGCCGGCACGCAGACGATGACGGTGGCCGTGCGCGCGCTCGCCTCGCGCGACATCGACATCTATAACGCCGGGCGGATCGTGCGCAGGGAGACGCTGATCGGCCTTTTGAACGGTGCCCTGTTCGCCATCCTCATCGGCGTCGTGGCGGCCCTGTGGTTCGGCAATTTCGGGCTGGGTGGCGTCATCGCCGTCGCCATGATCGTCAACATGCTGGCGGCTGCGCTGGCCGGTATCCTGATCCCCATCGTGCTCGACCATTTCGGCGCCGATCCGGCGATCGCCTCCGGCACGTTCGTGACGACGGTGACCGACGTGGTCGGCTTTTTCGCCTTTCTGGGTCTGGCGGCGTGGTGGTTCGGGATCTGAGAAAACAGCTTCCCCAACGATCCTTCGGCCGTGTCAGGTCGGTCTTCCCATTTCTGGCGACGGAACTGTTCGCTGAGGCGAACGAGTGTCGCAATTTGACTTTTACGTAAGTCATGGCGCAAGCATTGTCGGGGCACGGGTGAGTCGTACGGCCGGAGAGCGATGCGCGAATTTTATACGATTACCGAGCTGACGCGCGAATTCGGCATATCCACCAGAACGATCCGCTTCTACGAGGACGAAGGGCTCTTGTCGCCGGTGCGGCGGGGGCGGACAAGGCTGTTCCGCCCGTCTGACCGGCAGCTCCTTCGCAACATCCTGCGCGGCAAACGCCTCGGCTTCTCGATCGCCGAGATCCGCGAGATCATCCAGATGTACCGCGAACCGCCGGGCGAGGCCGGTCAGCTTCGCACGATTCTGCGCAGGGTCGCCGATCGCCGAGCGGAACTGGAGCAGAAGAAGCGCGACATCGACGGCATGCTGGCCGAACTCGAAGCGGCCGAGGAAGCCTGCCTCACGCGCATGGCCGAACTCGGCGTCGGACAGGTGTCGCGATCCGGTTGAACGTGCAGGCGTCCTACCGGGCGGAATCGACGCTGCAGGAGGAGGCCAGTTCACGGACCCGGGTCATGTCTTCCGGGCTTGCGTCATTCGCCATCAGCCGGTCGAGCAGACCCTCGGCTTCCAGCCGATCTTGTGCGCAGGCGCAGTATCGCTGGCAGAACGCTTTACTCTGCGTTGCTCGGCACTGACGGCTGCAATCCGCCTGAAAGACCGCTTCGCGATCAGGAGGGACAATCGTCGAGGCGATGGCGACCAGTCCGAAGAGAATCGGCTGGTGCAGAAGATAGATGATCAGGGCGTGACGGCCCGCCACGCCCAGAAGGCGGAAGCTGCTCAGACTGTCGTTCCAGCTGCGCATGCGCTGAATCAGCCCATGCTCCAGGGCAAGGCGCCCCGCGGCGATCCCCAGGAGCACGGCACCGAAAAAGGGAAAGATCGGCACGAGATCGTTGGAAAGCGGCGGCTTGCCAAACCAGCCGATCCAGGCCGTCCAGCGCGTGTCGAAGCCCGGCAGGTCGAGGAAGCTCGGCAGTGCGACGACGAGCGCGCCGCAGAGCGCGGTGAACCAGACGGGGAGACGCAGAAAGGCCAGCCCGAGGACGCTGGCGAGTGCGATGTGGTGGAGAATTCCAAAGAAGACGAAGCTGTTCGGCGTGGCAAACCAGGTCGCGACCGTGACGGCGAGGGCGCCGGCCACGATCTGCGCCAGCCTGACGGCGAATTTTGACCAGCGGATCTTGCGGCCATGGGCGAGCACAAGGCTGACGCCGACCAGAAACAGGAAGCTGGAGGCAATCGCGCGGGCGAAGATGCGCCAGAAGCCCTGGCCGGTCAGTCCGGGGGCGACATAGGAGAAGTGTTCGAGATCCCAGGTGAAATGATAGATCGCCATCGCGATGATGGCGACGGCCCTGGCGATGTCGATGATCTCGACGCGTCCGCGAGCCGAAGGATTTGCCTTGTCTGCCAAGCTTTCCTCGATTCCGGTGGGCTCCGATTATTGCGGGACGGGGTCCCTTACGTTCCCGGATTACGCTTTGCGGTGGATGGAACGGTGCCGTCGCCGCCTATGTTTCCTGTCCAAAGCGGGCCTACGCGCCGCAGAAGTGTTTGGAAAGGACTTCCATGAAGATCATCGATGCGAGCGGCGCGAAAATCCCCGCCATCGGCCTCGGGACGTACACGCTGGAAGGACAGGATTGCGTCGACATGGTGGCGCGGGCGATCGAGATCGGCTACCGCCATATCGACACCGCCTATATGTACGGCAATGAGCGCGAAGTGGGCGAGGGGATCCGCAAGAGCGGGATCGCTCGCGAAGAGCTGTTCGTGACGAGCAAGGTCTGGTGGACCGATCTCGCCGAATCGGACCTTCTCGCCTCGGCGCGCCGGTCCGTCGAGACGATCGGGATCGGCGCCCTCGACCTGCTCCTGATCCATTGGCCGAACCCGGACGTCGCACTGGAGGAATCCATCGATGCCTTGTGCATGACGGCGGATCAGGGGCTGACACAGCACGTCGGCGTGGCCAATTTCCCCAGCACCCTCGTCGACGAAGCGTCTGCCATGGCCGCGCGCCCGCTTGTCTGCAATCAGGTGGAGTATCACCCGTTCCTGTCTCAGGAAGCCGTGCTTTCGGCCTGCCGCCGTCATGGCATGGGACTTGTCGCCTATTCACCGATCGGACGCGGCGGCGAGGTGCTGAACCATCCGGTGATCCGTGAAGCGGCCGACCGACACGGCAAGTCGCCGGCCCAGATCGTCCTGCGCTGGGAGATCGAACAGGATGGCGTCGGTGCGATTCCCCGCACCTCAAAGCCCGAGCGTCTTGCGGAAAATCTCGACATATTCGACTTCGAGCTGACCGATGACGAGAACGCGGCGATCACGGCCCTGACCTTGCGCTGCGAGCGCCTGATCAATCCGTCCTTCGCGCCGCACTGGGACCGCGCCTGATGGAGCAGGAGGCGCTGAGGCAGTTCACCGCGCGCGTCTCCACCTGGGCCAACCAGGCCCTCGACTTCTTTCACGAACCGTCTTCGCTTGCCCAGCTTGCGGTGATCGCGGTGGCGATCGCCATCGCCTTTCTTCTCAATCGCGTCACCCGCGGACCACTCGAGCGACAGGCGCGCAAGATCAAGGCGGCGCCCAGCCTTCTGCGGATCAACGTCGCGATCCGGCGGCGCATGAAGCTCGTCTATTTCGTTCTCTGCCTGTGGCTCGTCACCCTGATCGACAGCGCCGCGGGCGGACCGCAATCGTCGATCGTTTCCGTCGTCTTCAAGCTGGCGCTCGCCTACCTCGTCATTCACGTCGGCTCACGGATCGTCCGCAATCGTCTTGCCGCGCGCGCGATCACCGTCACCGCCTGGGTCGTCGCGGCCCTGTCGATCCTCGACTGGACCGAGCCGGTCTCGAACGCCCTCGATTCGACCGCGAT
This sequence comes from Jiella marina, assembly GCF_024359545.1. GTDB lineage: Bacteria > Pseudomonadota > Alphaproteobacteria > Rhizobiales > Rhizobiaceae > Jiella. The sequence continues at coordinate 58,155 of NZ_JAKQZG010000013.1, read as the reverse complement.
CACCGTCGGTGAGGCGCGAATATCTGCCCTTCTGGTGATCAAGGCAGTGATCGTCCTGGCGATCACCCTCTGGCTCGCCTCGGTCGTCGGCAATTTCCTGGATACGAGGGTCAAGCGCAGCCAGGAACTGACGCCCGCGTTACGGGTCCTGATCGGCAAGCTGCTCAAGGTCGGGCTGATCGTGATCGCCTGCGTCGTGGCGCTCGCGGCCGTCGGCGTCGATCTGACGGCACTGACCGTTCTGTCGGGTGCGCTCGGCGTCGGTCTCGGTTTCGGCCTTCAGAAGGTGGTGTCGAACTTCATCTCCGGCATCATCATCCTCCTCGACCGTTCGATCAAACCCGGCGACACGATCTCGCTCGGCGATACGTTTGGCTGGATCCGCGAACTGCGCGCCCGATTCGTCTCGGTCATCACCCGCGACGGGCGCGAGTATCTGATCCCGAACGAGGACTTCATTACCAATCAGGTGATCAACTGGTCGTTCTCCAACGAACTCGTGCGGATCGACGTCCATTTCGGCGTTTCCTACGATTCCAACCCGCACGACGTCATCCGCATCGCCAAGGAGGCGACGGCGAGCGTCGGCCGGGTGGTCTCGGAAAAGCCGGTCGTCTGCTGGATGACGGCCTTCGGCGATTCCTCGCTCGACTTCATCATCCGTTTCTGGATCAAGGATCCGCCCGCAGGCCTCACCAACGTCAAGGGCGAGGTGCTGCTTGCGCTCTGGGACGCGTTTCAGGAGAACGGCATCAAGATACCCTTCCCGCATCGCGAGGTCTTGCTGCGGACGCCGGTGACGCTGACTTCAGCAGAGGAGGCGGGGAGGCCAATCGCCGATCCGGAGGGGGCGGAAGGCCGGAAGCAAACCCGCCAAAATGGCGGCGTCGCCGGAGCCCGGGACGAGGGCTGAGATGATCTGCGGCGCCATCGGCAGGCGCCGGTGGCCGCCGGTCGAAGAGAGGGGGCAGGCTCTGTTTTTCTACGTTGCGAAGATCGGCTGGTTTCTCGTCCAGCCCCTCGTCGCCATCCTCATCCTCGCGCTCTTCGGCTTCCTCGTCAGGCGCTTGCGATATCGGCGGCTGGGTGCGGCGCTGATGGGGCTCGCTTTGTTCGCCCTTCTCGTCTGCAGCCTGACGCCCCTCGGCTTGGCGATGACCGCCTATCTGGAAAACCGCTTTCCCCGGCCCGATCTGCCGGAACGGATCGCCGGGATCGTGGTCCTCGGCGGGGGCTTCGACACCCGAGTGGCCCGCACCCGAGACGTCGTCGAGTTCAACGAGGCGGCGGACCGGGCGACCGAGGCCCTGATCCTGGCGCGCCGCTATCCGCAGGCGCGGGTGGTCTTCAGCGGCGGCGTGGCGGCAATCTTCGAAGACGATATTGCCGAGACGATCCCGGCAAGAGCCTTCTTTCTGGGCGCCGGGCTTTCGCCTGAGAGGCTGGTGCTGGAAGCCAAGGCGCGCGACACATTCGAAAACGCCCTCTATGCGAAGCAGGCCGCCAATCCCAAGCCCGGCGAAACCTGGCTCCTCCTCACCTCGGCCTATCACATGCCGCGAGCGGTCGGCTGTTTTCGCCAGGTCGGTTTCGACGTGGTGCCCTATCCGGTCGACTATCGCACGCCCGCAGGCGCAATGCTCTGGCGCCCGTCCAGCGCGACGACGCGCAATCTCGAAAAGGTGCATTTCGCGATTCGCGAATATCTCGGCCTCCTCGCCTACTGGATCGAGGGCCGGACGGATGCGCTCGTGCCGGCGCCTCGCGGCTGAGGGCGCCTCACTGGGCCTGCACGATGACCTTGAGCGCCCGCGAGTGGAACTGGCGGTGGGCGAGAATCGTGACGACGATGACGGTCGAGGCCACGAGGGCGAGGGGGCCGAGCAGCCAGCCGAGATAGGCGACGGCGAAGAAGATCGATCGAAGGCCGGCGTTGAAGTGCCGACCGGCGATCTGGTTGAGGCCGGCGGCCCGCTCGATCGCGGCCCCGGCCGCCGGCATGTCGGCGGCGGCGTCCTCGCGCATCGGCACGGCGCCGATCAGGATCGAGCAATAGTTGAACAGGCGATACGACCAGCCGAACTTGAAGAAGGCGTGGCAGAAGATCGCGATCAGGCCGAAGAGCTTCAGTTCCACGAGAGCGCGATCGAGTTCGCCGGAAAACGGCAGATCGGCGGCGATGGCCGAGATTTCCTCCGCGGAGCCCAGTAGCGCGAAACAGCCGCCGATGGCGAAGATGCAGGCCGAGGCGAAGAACGCCGTCCCCTGTTGAAGCCCGGCCATGATCGCCGTGTCGATCATGCGAAGATCGCGCTTCAGCATGGCCTGCATCCATCGCCGGCGCTCCGCGTTCATCGCGCCGGTGAGACCGCGGCCGGCTCGGGCATGGCGATCGACGACGATGTTGTAGCCGAGCCACGCTGCGAGAAAGACCGTGACGGCGAGGGTATCGTTCAAATGAAGGTTCATGTGTTAGGGCCTGCGAAAGGGCGGAGCGGCAGACTGCGTCGGATCGCAAGCGACTGCGAGTCGCCGCGTGTGAAAACAGGTGCCACGGCCCGCGGGATCGGCAAAGCCCAATGAATGGGCGGTGGCATCGGCAGAATGGTCAAGCTTTATGCAAGGCACCTATGCAAGATCGCATAAAATTCGTTTTGGCACCCGCTTGTAGAGGCCGACTTTAACGGATAATTAACGCCTTGAGCTCGCCGCCGGGGGGATGTTGCGGAGCTTGAAATTCGGGGTTCAGGATAGTCTCTGATCATGGATGACAGCGTGCGGAAATCGTGCTGGGGCGTGACCGTTTGGACGGTCGCGGTGTTCTCGGCTCTTATGATTCTCGGCTTCTTGTTCGAAAACGCCGAGACAGTGGCGATCGCTGCGAACTGACGCGAGCGGCGCCGCTTCGCGCCCCACAAGGGCGCCAACTCTCTTGAAAATCTCAGCTCTGGCTTCGCGGCGCGCGCAGGTGCGTGCGCTGTGTTGGTCGTGAAGGCCGGCCGCCGGTCTCAAATGAGCGGCTGCCCTTTAGCAGGGCCCGTTCGGATCGCCGGCTGACCAGTCGGTGATCGGCGTCCAGCGCGGGCCGCACTGGTGCGTGTTTGCGGAATCCGGTGGAAAAGCGCCGAGTGCATCTTGGCCTCCCCGCCGGGCAGGGCCACATCTGACGCCATGGCCTTGCACCTCATCAAGCTCTGCGTTGGCGTCGATGCGCCGGACGATCTGATCCGGCATGTGGAATATCGTCGTGCCCGTGCGCAGGCGGCCGGGCATTCCGAGGCCTACGCCCATATCACGCGGATGGTGCCGAAGCGCGCCTCCGAGCTCGCCGAGGGTGGTTCGCTCTATTGGGTGATCCGCGGCTTCGTGCAGGCTCGGCAGGCCATCGTCGGGATCGAGCCGTTTTCCGATCACGAGGGCACGACACGGTGCCGGATCGTGCTCGAACCCCAGGTCGTTCTGACGCGCAACCAGCCGCGGCGACCGTTTCAGGGCTGGCGTTATCTGAAGCCGGACGACGCGCCGCCCGATCTGCCCACGCTGAGCGAGGGCGACGACGATCTGCCGCCGCAGCTCAATCGCGAGCTTCAGGAGATCGGCGTCTTTTGACCACTGCGGGCGGCCCGGCGAAATCTGCCGACCTTGAGGATTCCATTCAGCGGAAGCGCATGCGGATGGCGACGCTGCCCTTGGGCGAGTAGCTCAAGATCCGCGTATGGCTGACCGGCTGCGAGGCGCGCCAGGCACGGGCGCCATAGGACAGAAGCAGGCCGACCAGTTCCTTAGCCTTCATGCGCGAGCGGCCGTCGCGCGCGTCGGAAAGGCGGAGGGCAGCCTGCTGAAGCGGGTGGGTGCCGGCCGGAAGGGTCGGTGCCGGAAGGCCGGAGCGGCTGGCGATGGTCAGGTCGCGGCCTGGATTTTCGCTGGACATGACTTCCCCTCTCAACGCACCTTCGGATCGGCCGCCGCAGGGCGGTTGCATCCGAGAACTCGATACTGTTTGCGGTGTGCTCCGCCGGCAGATCCCTTGCGGCTCGACCCGATGCGGGATCGGGCGGGAGATCGTGCCGATCGGTATTCCGGTGGCGTCATGCCAGGTTCGACGACAGGCCGACACCGGCCCTTTACCGTCAGGGCTGGCCCGTCGTTTCGGGCCGGCCGGTCCATGGCTTCAGGGCCATGGGGCGGTTCGCCTGGCGGGCGAACCGGATGCGATCAGTTGGCGACCGCGTAGCAATTGTAGGAGCGCTGCTTCAGGGCGGCGCAGGCCTTCCATGCTTCGTCCTTGGTCGAGAAGCCAGCGAAGCGGGCGCGGTGCAGGGTGTTGCCACCGCTATTCACGGTCTCGGTGAAGGGTTCGGCCGCCTGGAGCGGTGAACCGACCGCGCGCTTGGCCTTGTCGAGCATGCTCAGAGCCTGCTGTGCCGTGTCGGTTGCCGCGATCTGCACCACCCAGGCGGAGTCGATACGGGACGGAACGGCTTTCGCCGGGGCCCTGCGGCCGATTGCGCTGGTCGTGGCCCGATCCACATCGCTGGTCGCGTTCGGAATGGAGGCGGCGGGAACCGGCACGTTCCTGGCTGCGGCCGGCCGCGCCAGCGGGATGATCGAGGCCACCCGCGACGGGCGCTCTTCGACCAGGGCGGCGCGGATCGCATCGCGACCCTGGAGCGGCCGGGCGGTCGGCTGCGGCAGCCGCGCGGCGATGTCCTGACCGGGCGAGCTCTCATAGGCCATGGCGATGCGGTCGTCGATCGACATGGCGCCACGCGTCGGCCGGCTGTCCGGCACCGGGCCTTCCTTGGGAAGCGCGGCGACGGCAACGCCGAGATCCGGCCGGGCGGCGATCAGCGGTCCGCCATCGCGGCGGCTCGCCTTCGGCATGTAGCGCTGCAACAGGTCGACCATGTGATTGTCGCGCGAGCGGCCCGAGCGGCCGCCCATCACCACCGCCACGACGCTCTTGCCGTCATCGGTCTTGACCGAGCTGACGAGGTTGAAGCCGGACGCGTTGATGTAGCCGGTCTTGATCCCGTCGACGCCCTTGTAGCGGCCGAGAACGCGATTGTGGTTTCCGAGCCGGCGACCCCGAAAATTGTAGGACCGGGTCGAGAAATAGCCGTAGTACTCCGGGAAATGCTCGCGCAGAGCGATGCCCAGCGTTGCCATGTCGCGCGCCGTCGTGCGCTGCTCGCCGTTCGGCAGGCCGTTGGCATTGCGGAACTGGGTCTTGGGCATGCCGAGGCTGTGGGCCTTGGCGGTCATCTTGCGGGCGAAGGCCGATTCCGAACCGGCGAGGAATTCCGCCAAGACCACCGCGGCGTCGTTGGCCGATTTGGTCACCAGCGAATAGATGCCCTCTTCCACCGTCAGATAGCTGCCGGTCTTCAGGCCGAGCTTCGACGGCGGGCGGCCCGCGGCATAGCTCGAAACCGGCATCTTGTCGGTCTTGGAAATGCGCCCGGCCTTCAATGCCTCGAAGGTCATGTAGAGCGTCATCATCTTCGTCAGCGAAGCAGGGTAACGGTATTCGTCCGCACGGTCCGAATAGAGAACCTTGCCGTTATTGGCGTCGATGACGAAGCCGGCATATTTCGAGTTGGCTTTTGCCTCGCCCGAATTGGCAGTCAGCGCAACGCCCGTGCCGACCACGACGAGGGCGGCATATTTCGTGAACTGGCGGGCGGCGCGTCTTAGATACGACAGATCGAATTGCACGCGGTCACTCTTCAATCTTCTGTGTGGTGCGGCGAACTGGAGAGCTCTTGTGGGCGTTGTTGCCCCAATACGAAAATTCGCTAGCCCGCAGTTGCGCCGGTTTCATGGCACAGACCGTAATCCCCGTTGGATTACCAATCGGTTTATATCCGTCGTATTTTATTGACTCTATTAGCCAACCCCGGCGCTGAGTCCGGCCCGGCCACGGAGCGTCATTGCCAATTCGCTCTCTTCCCGCCCGTCCGGCCGCGGTGAGCGAGCGAAGCTCCGCCGAAAATTTGCTGCACCGCAACATAGCCCCCTTGCAATGTTTTGTGCGATGCAATATGTCTTGGATCAGCAAGTCGAGGACGGCGTCGCTGACATGATGAGCAGTCGGGTCGCCGCTCCCGGATCATGAATTTGAGGACGGGAAAGGATCAACCCATGAACATGTATGAAGACGCCGGCAAGGTCACCAAGGAAGCCATGGACAACGCGCTGAAGTCCTTCGCCGCGATGACCAAGGGCCTCCAGCAGATCACCGCCGAGAACGCCGACTTCGCCAAGAAGACCTACGAGCAGCAGACGGCGATGATGGAGAAGCTCGTGCAGGCCAAGACCCTGGACAAGTCCATCGAGGTCCAGACCGACTTCGCCAAGACGGCCTATGAAAACTGGGTCTCGCAGGTGACGAAGATCAACGATATCTACGCCGGTATCGCCAAGGAGACCTACAAGCCGTTCGAGAACACGGCTGCGATGGCTTCCAACACGGCGACCAAGGCTGCCAAGGAGACTGCGTCGGCTGCCGAGAAGAAGGCCAGCGCCTCCGCCAACTGATGTCCGGTCTACGCCGCGGCGCATTAGCGCGGTCGGCAACCACGGAATTTGATCGAAAGGCCCGGTTCCACCCGGGCCTTTTTGCGTTAGTGTTTCGTCAACGATGACGGTGTGTCCGCCCGTGCGCCACAGGGCGTTCGCGCGGCTCCTTAAATTTCCTCACCCAGTGCATACATGAGAGCCAAGGCGATGGTGGCTGAACGGACCGGAAGGCTGATGGACGAAAGGCTTAACAACCGCCCCTACAGGCTCGAGGGGGAAGATGACGGAGGCGACGGGAATAACGAACGCGGAACCTCGGTCATCACGCGAACGAAACCGAAAACCAAGCGCCCGAGCCTTTACAGAGTGCTGCTTCTGAACGACGATTACACTCCGATGGAGTTCGTCATTCATGTCCTGGAGCGCTTCTTTCAGAAAGATCACGAAGCCGCCACCAGGATTATGCTGCACGTGCACAATCATGGCGTCGGAGAATGCGGAGTCTATACGTTCGAGGTTGCGGAGACGAAGGTCACGCAAGTCATGGACTTCGCGCGCCAACACCAGCATCCGCTGCAATGCGTGATGGAAAAGAATTGAGGTGAAGCTTGCCGACATTTTCGCAAAGCCTTGAGAAGGCACTTCATCAGGCCCTGACATTTGCCAATGAGCGTCATCAGGAATTCGCGACGCTCGAGCATCTGCTCCTGGCCCTTCTCGAGGACAAGGACGCGGCGGCCGTGATGCGGGGCTGCAGCGTCGACATCGACCTTCTGCGCAAGAATCTCACATCCTACATCGATACCGAACTCGCCAACCTCGTCACCGGGCACGAGGAGGATTCCAAGCCGACTGCCGGTTTCCATCGGGTGATCCAGCGCGCGGTCATCCATGTCCAGAGTTCCGGCCGCGAGGAAGTAACCGGCGCCAACGTGCTCGTGGCGATCTTCGCCGAGCGCGAAAGCCATGCCGCCTACTTCCTGCAGGAGCAGGAGATGACCCGCTACGATGCGGTCAACTTCATCTCCCACGGCATCTCGAAGCGCCCCGGCGCCTCCGAGAGCCGCCCCGTGCGCGGGGCGGAGGACGACCAGTCGACGGTCGGGCAGGAGGAGGAGGGCAAGCGCAAGAACGCGCCTGACGCTCTCACCGCCTACTGCATCAATCTCAACGAGAAGGCCCGCACGGGTCGGATCGATCCGCTGATCGGCCGCGCCGACGAGATCAACCGCACGATCCAGGTTCTCTGCCGCCGCTCGAAGAACAACCCGCTCTATGTGGGCGATCCGGGCGTCGGCAAGACGGCAATCGCCGAAGGTCTCGCCAAGCGCGTCGTCGAGGGCGACGTGCCGGACGTGCTCGCGGATGCCACGATCTTTTCGCTCGACATGGGCACGCTGCTCGCCGGAACCCGCTACCGCGGCGATTTTGAGGAGCGGCTCAAGCAGGTCGTCAAGGAGCTCGAGGACTATCCGGGCGCGGTGCTGTTCATCGATGAGATCCATACGGTGATCGGCGCAGGTGCGACCTCGGGCGGCGCCATGGATGCGTCCAATCTCCTGAAGCCGGCCTTGTCCTCGGGGGCGATCCGTTGCATCGGCTCGACCACCTACAAGGAGTATCGCCAGTTCTTCGAGAAGGACCGGGCGCTGGTCCGTCGCTTCCAGAAGATCGACGTGAAGGAGCCGTCTGTCGAAGACGCGGTGTCGATCCTCAAGGGCCTGAAGCCCTATTTCGAGGATTTCCACCGGGTGAAGTTCACCAATGACGCCATCAAGTCGGCGGTGGAGCTTTCGGCCCGTTACATCACCGACCGCAAGCTGCCGGACAAGGCGATCGACGTGATCGACGAGACCGGGGCGTCGCAGATGCTGATGCCGGAGAACAAGCGCAAGAAGCAGATCGGCGTGAAGGAGATCGAGGCGACGATCGCGACCATGGCCCGGATTCCGGCCAAAGCCGTCTCCAAGGACGACGAGGAGGTTCTCGCCCATCTGGACGAGCAGCTGAAGCGCGTCGTCTACGGTCAGGATCAGGCGATCGAGAGCCTGGCATCCGCGATCAAGCTGGCCCGCGCCGGCCTGCGCGAGCCGGACAAGCCGATCGGCTCCTACCTGTTCTCGGGTCCGACGGGCGTCGGCAAGACCGAGGTCGCGCGTCAGCTCGCCTCGTCGCTCGGCGTCGAACTCCTGCGTTTCGACATGTCGGAATATATGGAGCGGCACACGGTCTCGCGTCTGATCGGCGCGCCTCCGGGCTATGTCGGCTTCGATCAGGGCGGCCTGTTGACCGACGGTGTCGACCAGCATCCGCACTGCGTGCTTCTGCTCGACGAGATCGAGAAGGCGCATCCGGATCTGTTCAACATCCTGCTGCAGGTCATGGATCACGGCCGTCTGACCGACCACAACGGCAAGCAGATCAATTTCCGCAATGTGATCCTGATCATGACGACCAATGCGGGCGCAGCGGAAATGGCCAAGGCCACGATCGGCTTCGGCCACTCCAAGCGCACCGGCGCCGACGAAGAGGCGATCAACCGCCTGTTCACGCCGGAATTCCGCAATCGTCTCGATGCGGTCATCCCGTTCGGCGCGCTGCCGACGCCGGTGATCCATCAGGTGGTGGAAAAGTTCGTCATGCAGCTCGAGGCTCAGCTGTCCGAGCGGGGCGTGATCTTCGAACTCACGCCTGATGCCGTGTCGTGGCTCGCCGAGAAGGGTTACGACGAAGCCATGGGCGCGCGTCCGCTCGGCCGGGTCATTCAGGAGCACATCAAGAAGCCACTGGCGGACGAAGTGCTCTTCGGCAAGCTGAAGCGGGGCGGAACGGTCCGCGTCAGCGTGGTCGAGGACGAGGCTGGCGAGAAGAAGATCTCGCTGGAGGCGATCGCGGACGAAGTGCCGCCCCCTCGCTCCAAGAAGAGCGCAGAATCGAAGAAGCGCGCCAAGGTTGCCGCCGACGGTTCGGATATCGAAGACGAAGCGCCGGAGCCCGAAGAGGGCGGCGAGCCCAAGTCGAGCCGGCGCAGCGGTTCGGTTCCCAAGGTTCCGCGCCGGGCGAATTGACGACACGCCACTCCGGCCAATATCAACGCATCGGCTCGCCCGCGAGGGCGGGCCGATTTCGTTTTGCGTTGCGCGGGGCCAAGCTGGCTCATGACCATCCCGGATTCTGAAGCCGAGCGGACAAGCCTCGGCTGGGCGTTGATCGGTGCAAAAGGCATCTTCACGCCGCCGGCCCTTATCCTCACCACGGCTTTTTTTGGCTTTGCGGGCTTGTGCCGCGAGGCGGGGATTTCCTGGCAGGAATCCGCCTTCATGACGGCGGTCGTCTGGGCGCTGCCAGCCAAGATCATTCTCCTGGGCGCGATCACCGCCGGGGTGTCACTTCCGGCAGCAGCCCTCGCGGTTGCGCTGTCCTCCATGCGGATGATGCCCATGGTGGTGGCGTTGATGCCCGAAATGCGCGGCCCGAAGACGCGCACGCCGACCCTCCTGTTCCTGTCGCATTTCGTGGCGATCACCGCCTGGGTCTTCGCCATGGAGCGCTTCGACAAGGTGCCGCGGGACAAGCGCACGGCGTTTTTCGGCGGCTTTGCGGTGACGCTGACCGCATTGAACACCGTGCTCGTCGCCCTCGTGTTCAATCTGATGGGCCAGTTGCCGGCGCTTGCGACGGGGGCGCTGGCCTTTCTCACGCCCGTCTACTTTTTCACCTCGCTCTATGGCTCGGCGAGGGATCGCTCCGGACGGCTCGCCCTCTTCTTCGGCATGGCCGCGCTGCCACCGGCGCATTGGCTGACGCCGGGCTATGAGCTTCTGGTCGCGGGAATCGGGGGTGGGCTGGCGGCGTTCGTCTGCGGCGCGTTTCTCGACGGCCGGGCTCGGACGAACTGATGTCCGACTGGGTCTATTCCGACGCTGTTTCCTGGTGGCCCTACGTCTTCATCCTGCTCGGCGGATGGCTGCCGACCGATGTGTGGCGCTATCTCGGAGTCGTCTCGGCCAGCCGCATCGACGAGACGTCGCAGGCGGCTGCGCTGGCCCGTACGATCGCAACCGCGCTGGTCGCGGCGGTCATCGCCCAGCTCGTGTTCTATCCCTCGGGCGCGCTCGCCGACATTCCGACCTGGGTGCGCCTCGTTTCGCTCGCGGTGGGGTTCGCGGCCCATCAGGCTTTCGGCCAACGCATTCTCGTGGGGATCTTCGCGGCCGAGGCGGTGATCGGCCTCCATGCGCTCGCAGCATTGGCGGGCTGAATTCGCAAGTGGACCGGGTGAGCCGTGCACGCGCAGAGCGCTCCCGTCGATCAATCGACCGGACTGCGGAGTATCGAGCTTTATCTATCTGAAAATTTTAAGGAAACTGGAGCGGGCGATGGGATTCGAACCCACGACCCCAACCTTGGCAAGGTTGTGCTCTACCCCTGAGCTACACCCGCCCGCTCCGATCGGCGCCGACTCGTCAGCCCCGAAGGTGGGCGGTATATGGCCGAAAGCTACGGCGAATGCAACAGCGAATTTCGCCGATTTTCCAAGATTCCGTGACGAGCCTCCCAGGTGCTGCGATTCCCTTCCGGGACGCTCTTCAATGCGGCTCTCCCATCGGCTATTGCGGGGCGGACGAACGATACAATGGCGTTTGAGGACGAGCCGGTGGTAGCCACGCGCGACGATCTGATGCGGTATCTGGAGGAACTCGGGATCGCGGTTTCGACCGTCGAGCACCCCCCGCTCCATACGGTCGCCGAATCCCAGGAACTGCGCGGTACGATCCCCGGCGGTCACACCAAGAATCTCTTCGTCAAGGACAAGAAGAGCCGGTATTTTCTGGTCGTCGCCGAAGAGAGCCGGGAGGTCGATCTGAAGACGCTCCATCGGCGGATCGGCGCGCAGGGGCGGCTGTCCTTCGGCAATGCCGAGGCGATGATGGCGATGCTGGGCGTCGAACCCGGCTCCGTCACCGCCTTCGGCGTCATCAACGATACGGAGCACCGTATCTCGGTGGTGCTTGATGAGGGGCTCCTTGCGCACGATATGGTGAACTGCCATCCGTTGACCAACCGGGCGACTACGACGATCCCGACCGACGGATTGATGAAATTCTTCCGAGCGACCGGCCATGAGCCGCTGGTCATCGGGCTCGAAGGCGAGACAGATCAGGCAGACGGGACGAGCGGATGAGCGACAATCCCTACGGTAATCCTTATGGCGGCTTCGGCCAGCAATCGGTCGGCCTCGGTCCGCAACCGACGGCAGCCCAGCCGCAACCTCGGGCTCAGCCCCAGGGCGGTAGCTCCCTGGCAGGGCTGATGGAGGGCGCGGGACCGGCACCCGCCGACCTGATCAAGGATACGACCACGGCGAAATTCTCCGCCGACGTGATCCAGGAATCGCGGAACCAGCCGGTTCTCGTCGATTTCTGGGCGCCCTGGTGCGGCCCGTGCAAGCAGTTGACGCCGATCCTGGAGCAGGCGGTGCGGGCCGCCGGCGGCAAGGTCAAGCTCGTCAAGATGAATATCGACGAGCACCCGGCGGTGGCCGGCCAGCTCGGCGTCCAGTCGATTCCGGCGGTCTTCGCCTTCGCCAACGGACAACCCATCGACGGCTTCATGGGTGCGCTTCCCGAAAGCGAGATCAAGGCCTTCATCGATCGCCTGACTTCGGGCCAGCAGGGCGGCGGGGATCCGATCGCCGAAGCGCTGCAGGAGGCGAACACACTTCTGGCGAATGGCGATGCGGGCAATGCCGCTCAGCTCTTCGGGGCGATCCTCCAGCATGAGCCGGGCCATCCCGGCGCGACCGGGGGCCTTGCCGAATGCTATCTTCAGGCGGGCGATGCCGAGCGGGCCAAGGCGCTGATCGACCAGGTTCCGGCGGACAAGGCGGACGATCCCGCCGTCGCAGGCGTCAGGGCGAAGCTGAAGCTTCAGGAGGAGATCGCCCATCTCGGCGATCCGGTTCAGCTGCAGGCGCGGATCGAAGGCAATGCCGACGACCATCAGGCCCGCTTCGACCTGGCGCTCATCGCAAACGCCATGGGTGACCGCCAGACGGCCGCCGGCCATCTTCTGGAGATCATTCGCCGCGACCGCAGCTTCAACGAGGATGCTGCGCGGCTGAAGCTTCTGGAGTTTTTTGCTGCCTGGGGACCGACCGATCCGGCCACCAAGGACGCAAGACGGCGTCTCTCCTCGCTCCTGTTCTCCTGACACGACCGGGTCGTTCGGTCGCCCTGGGCCTGTGCCCGACCAGACTGCTTGGGTGAGAGAGAGGCGGCATCCTGTCGCTTCCCGGCGGGCCCGATCGACACTTGAGATCGCCTCCGTACGTTCCAGATTCGTGCTGAAACGACGGAGGTTTTCTTGGTTCAGGCGGGCAATATCAACTACACGGACGAAGCCCATCTGCCGACCACGATCCCGGTGTTCCCCTTGGGGGGCGCATTGCTCCTGCCGGGCGGGCAGTTGCCGCTGAACATCTTCGAGCCGCGCTATCTCAAGATGATCGACCATGCGATGGCGAGCGAGCGCGTGATCGGCATGATCCAGCCACGCCTCGACGGTGCGATGAAGCGCGAAGGCGAGCCCCTGCTTTGCGAAGTAGGGTGTATGGGACGGATCGTGTCCTTCGCGGAGTCGGGGGACGGTCGCTACATCATTTCCCTTCACGGCATCGCGCGTTTCCGCGTGCTCGAAGAGCTGACGGTCCGCACCCCCTTTCGCTCCTGCCGCGTGGCGGCGTTTCTGGGGGATCTCGACCCGGGCGAGGGGGCCGGCGACGTGGATCGCGACGGCCTCTTGCGTGCCTTCCGGCAATATCTCGAGGCCAACGACATGGAAGCCGACTGGGACAGCATCGCCCAGGCCTCGAACGAGACGCTGGTCAACGCCCTGTCGATGATGTCGCCCTATGGCGCGGCCGAAAAGCAGGCGCTTCTCGAAGCCCCGGATCTGAAGACGCGGGCGGAAACCCTGGTCGCGATCACCGAGATTTCCCTCGCCAGGGAAGGCGGCGACGACGGCTCGACCCCGACGTTGCAATAGGTGGCGCGGCGAATGACAGCCGATGGTATCGGAGGGTCGACATTGAGCCTGCGGGACGGACGATGAGCGAACGCAAAAACGACGGTCAGCCGGACCCGAAGCTTCTGGAGCTTCTGGTCTGCCCGCTGACGAAATCTCCCCTCGTCTACGATCGCCAGAAGAACGAACTCGTTTCGAAGGCGGCGAAGCTCGCCTTCCCGATCCGCGACGGCATCCCGATCATGCTGCCCTCGGAAGCGCGCGAACTCGACTGAGAGCGACGGCGAGGCAGGCGGAATCTACTCCGCAGCCATCGCCGAATCGTGCTCTTCGGTGAGCGCCAGCCAGTCCTCTTCGCAGGATTCGAGCGTCTTCACGGCGTCGGCCCGCTGCTTGTTGAGGTCGGCTGCCTTGGCGGGTTCCTTGGTGTAGAGCGCCGGGTCGGCGAGCTTCTGATCGAAATCGCCGATGGTCTTCTGCAGCCGGGAGATCTGGATTTCGAGCTGGGAGATCTTCTTCTTCAAAGGCTTGAGAGTTTCGCGCCGCTCGGCCGCCAGGCGGCGCTGATCCGCCTTCGACGCCTGCGGCTGCGGGACTTGCGTTTCGACCGCGTCGTCGGCGCCGAGAACGGCGCCCGCTCCGCCGCCGGAGCGCGAGCCCGAAAGGATCAGCTTCTTGTAGTCGTCGAGATCGCCGTCATAACGCGAGACCGTCCCGTCGCCGACGATCCAGAGCCGGTCCATGGTCGCCTCGACCATATGGCGGTCGTGGCTGATCAGGATGACGGCGCCCGGATAGTCGTTCATCGCGTGGACGAGGCTTTCGCGGGCCTCGATGTCGAGATGGTTGGTCGGCTCGTCGAGGATCAGAAGGTTCGGCGCGTCGAGCGTGGCGAGCCCCATCAGGAGCCGGGCCTTCTCGCCGCCGGAGAGCTTGTCGGCGGCCGTATCCATCTTCATGGTCGGCAGGCCCATCTGCGCGACCTTGCTGCGCACCTTGGCTTCGGGTGCCTCGGGCATCAGCCGGCGCAAGTGCTGGACGGCGCTCTCGGCGGGCCTCAGATCGTCGATCTGGTGCTGGGCGAAAAAGGCGATCTTCAGCCCCGGCGCACGGGTGATCGTGCCTGTTTCCTCTTTCAGCCGCTCGGCTAGGAGCTTGGCGAAGGTGGACTTGCCGTTACCGTTCTGGCCGAGAAGGGCGATCCGGTCCTCGGTGTCGATCCTGAGGTTGAGGTTCTTCAGGATCGGTTGTCCCGGCTGGTAGCCGACCGAGACGTTCTCCATGCGGATGATCGGCGAGGCGGCCTGCTTCTCGGGGGCAGGGAAGGTGAAGGGCGTGACGTTCTCTTCGACGATCGCCTGGAGCGGCTTCATCTTTTCCAGCGCTTTCAGGCGCGACTGCGCCTGGCGGGCCTTGGATGCCTTGGCCCGGAAACGCTCGACGAAGGCTTCCATGTGCTTCTTCTGGGCTTCCTGCTTGGCAATCGATTTTTGCAGGAGCTCCAGCTTTTCGGCGCGCTGGCGCTCGAACTGGTCGTAGTCGCCGCGATAGAAGACGAGCTTCTTCTGGTCGAGATGGACGATCGAATTGATCGCATTGTTGAGAACGTCGCGGTCGTGGGAAATCACGATCACGGTGTGAGGATAGCGGCTGACGAAATTTTCCAGCCACAGGGTGCCTTCGAGGTCGAGATAGTTCGTCGGCTCGTCGAGAAGCAGGAGATCGGGCCGCGAGAACAGGACGGCGGCCAACGCCACGCGCATCCGCCAGCCGCCGGAAAAGGACGAGGCCGGGCGCGCCTGCGCTGCCATGTCGAAGCCGAGGCCGGACAGGATCGCCGAGGCCCGCGCCTCGGCCGAATGGGCGGCGATGTCGGCAAGGCGCGTGTGAATATCGGCGATACGGGTGGGATCGCTCGCCGTTTCGGCTTCTTCGAGAAGCGCCAGACGCTCGGTATCGGCCTTGAGGACGATCTCGATCAGGGATTCGCTCGTGCCGGGCGCTTCCTGGGCGACCTGGCCGAGCCGCGTGTTCTTGGGAAAGGAGACCGAGCCGGTCTCGGCGGCCAGATCGCCGGTGATCACCCGGAACAACGTCGACTTGCCGGCGCCGTTGCGGCCGACGAGGCCAGCCTTCGTACCGGACGGAATGGTCAGGCTCGCATGGTCGATGAGCAGGCGTCCGGCGACACGCGCGGAAAGGTCGGTGATCTGTAGCATGGCCGTCTTCTGCCACGCCGCGGCACCGGGTGAAAGAGGCGAAAGACTGGCCGGACCGGGGAAATTCGCGATTTTGATTGCGTGGGGCGCGGGTCCTGCGAACCGGAGGCCGGAGCGTCGGGATCGAAGGGCAGTTCACCCGAAGGGTTGAGAAAGGGTTACCGCAAGCTTCGGAATTTAACCTCTCGTTAACCATGAATGCCGTAGCATTCCTCAATCGTTGAGCAAGACAACGAGTATCGCCTGTTGGCGGCTTCTCGCCCGACGAACCGAACCTCTTGAGCCCAGGCGGAAGGCTCCGACCTGATCGCCCCTCGACCCCGCGCCCTTGGCGCGAAAAGGATGTCCCATGCTCTCAGCCATCTCGATCGGTTCCCTCAAGACCTCCGGGACGTCCACGCTTGCCCTGACTTTGGCGAGCGTTGCGGCGGCTGCAGACATTCCCGTCGTTCTCGTCGATGCCGCACGTGACGGCGATCTCGCGGCCTGGGCCGAGCGGGATGGCGTTCCGGCGAAGGTGAGCGTGGAGCGTGTTCGCGACGAGATGGCGCTTGAAAAGCTGGTCCGGGCAGCCCGGCGGCGCGGCGAACTGGTCGTGATCGATGCCGGTGACGAAGCGGAGATGATCCGCACCGCCGCGCGGCTGTGCGACCGTCATATCATCCCGGTCCGCTTCTCGCCGCTCTCGGCCTCCTTTGCGGTCGAGACCGACGAGATGCTGCGCCAGGACGCGGGCCGCGGTCGGCGCGGTCGCGACTGGTGCTTCGTCGCGAGCGCCGTCGCCACCATTCCGAGCCGCATTGCCCGTTCGGTCGAGGCGATCGTCGAGGCGAGCCCGACCCAGCGCATGCCGATCGGCCTCGTCCAGCGTGCAGCCTACGAAGCGCCCTTCCTGTTCGGCGGCACGATCTTCACCCTGGACGAAGAGGCTGCGCCCGGCCTCGACCGCGCCCGCGCCGAAGCGGCAAGCCTTGCCTATGCGATCGGTATTCTCGGCAAGATCGAGACGCGGAAATCCGCTCCGGGCGTCGAACTGCGCCGCGCGGCCTGAATTCGCCCGGCGCGCATCGGCCCTCTATGGGTCGATACATTCCTGATGCCGTGCCTTTGGTTCATCGCTCCGGTCTTCTCCGGGGCGATTGATTTTTTCGGGAATGCATCCGACGGCGGAGTGCGAAGCGGCGCCTTGTCGGTCGGCGGTCAGCCCTCTTCGCTCACCGGTTCCTTGTCCGACATGCGCTCCACGAGGGCGAAGAGTTCCTCGCGCAATTCGGCGAGCCCCTCGTCAGTCAGCCGGGTCTGGCAAGCGACACTGTATTGGGCATCCGCCACCGTGCTTTCCAGCGCCTTGCCCGCCTCCGTCAGGCTGATATGCACGATGCGGCGATCGCTCTGGTCCCGCTTGCGGGCGATGAAGCCCGCTTTCTCCAGTCGATCGAGCAGCGGCGTCAGCGCATTCGGCGCGAGTTTCAGCCGCTCGGAGATATCCCGCGAAGAGGACGTCCCGTCCTGCCACAGGGTCAGCATGACCAGATATTGCGGGTAGGTAAGATTGAGATTTTGCAGCAGCGGACGATAGGCCCGCGTCACCGCATTCGTTGCGGCGTAAAGGGCAAAGCAGAGCTGATCGTCGAGCCGCAACCTGTCGGTCTTCCGCACGCCTGATCCCATCCCTTCACTCTCATGATCCCGGCCGAAAAGATCATAGGTGAAGTTTTTTGTCGAGTTATGCAAAGGTTGCAGGGGAGCCACATGATCTTGGCGGGGTCGCGGGCCTGCTGATTGGACCACAGCGCCCTGTCGGGCGCCGTGGCATAACCATGTCAGGCAGCCTTGCGGCTCTTTTCAAAGCGCTTGCGCTCATGCGGATCGAGATAGAGCTTGCGCAGCCGGATGTTCTTCGGCGTGACCTCGACCAGCTCGTCGTCCTGAATCCAGGACAGCGCCCGGTCGAGCGTCATGCGGATCGGCGGCGTCAGCTTCACCGCTTCGTCCTTGCCGGACGCACGCATGTTGGTGAGCTTCTTGCCCTTCAGCACGTTCACTTCGAGATCGTTCTCGCGCGAATGGATGCCGATGATCATGCCGGCATAGACCTTGACGCCCGCGTCGATGACCATCGGGCCGCGGTCTTCCAGGTTGAACATCGCATAGGCGACGCTCTCGCCGTCTTCAGACGAGATCAGCACGCCGTTGTTGCGGCCGGCCAGCTCGCCCTTGAAGGGGGCGTAGGAGTGGAACAGGCGGTTCATGATCGCCGTGCCGCGCGTGTCGGTCAGAAGCTCGGACTGGTAGCCGATCAGGCCGCGGGTCGGGGCATGGAAGACGAGGCGCTGACGATCGCCGCCCGAAGGGCGCAGCTCGATCATGTCGGCCTTGCGCTCGGACATCTTCTGAACGACGACGCCGGAATGCTCCTCGTCGACGTCGATTACCACCTCTTCGATGGGCTCCAGAAGCTCGCCGTTCTCGCCTTCCTTCATGACGACGCGCGGACGCGAAATGCCGAGCTCGAAGCCCTCGCGGCGCATGGTCTCGATGAGGACGGCGAGCTGCAATTCGCCGCGACCGGAGACGTAGAAGGAATCCTTGTCGGCGGCTTCTTCGATCTTCAGCGCGACATTGCCCTCGGCTTCCTTCATCAGGCGGTCGCGGATGACGCGGCTCGTCACCTTGTCGCCCTCGGTGCCAGCGAGGGGCGAGTCGTTGACGATGAAGGACATCGTCACCGTCGGCGGATCGATCGGCTGGGCTTCGAGGGGCGCCGTGACCTGCGGATCGCAGAAGGTGTCGGCGACGGTGCCCTTGGAAAGGCCCGCGATCGCAACGATGTCACCAGCTTCCGCACCTTCCAGCGGCACTCGCTCGAGGCCCCGGAAGGCGAGGATCTTGGAGATGCGGCCATTCTCGAGCAGCTTACCGTCACGCGACAGCACCTTGACCGCCTGGTTCGGCTTGATCGAGCCGGACTGGATGCGGCCGGTGATCAGGCGTCCAAGGAACGGGTTCGCTTCGAGGATCGTGCCGATCATCTTGAACGGCTCGTCCTTGCCGGCCGTATCCGGCTCGGGAACATGATTGAGGATCAGGTCGAACAGCGGGGTCAGACCCTGGTCCTGCGGGCCGTCGGGCTCGGAGGCCATCCAGCCGCCCCGGCCGGAGCCATAGAGCACCGGGAAGTCGAGCTGCTCTTCATTGGCGTCGAGCGCGACGAAGAGGTCGAAGATCTCGTCGAGGACTTCTTGGTGGCGCTCGTCGGAGCGGTCGATCTTGTTGATCGCGACGATCGGCTTCAGACCGACCTTCAGCGCCTTGCCGAGCACGAACTTGGTCTGCGGCATCGGGCCTTCGGCGGCGTCGACCAGGATGACGGCGCCATCCACCATGTTGAGGATACGCTCGACTTCGCCGCCGAAATCGGCGTGGCCCGGCGTGTCGACGATGTTGATGCGCGTGTCCTTCCACTCCACCGACGTCGCCTTGGCGAGGATGGTGATGCCGCGCTCCTTCTCCAGATCATTGGAGTCCATCGCACGCTCTTCGGTGCGCTGGTTGTCGCGGAACGTGCCGGACTGGGCGAGGAGCTTGTCGACGAGGGTCGTTTTGCCATGGTCGACATGCGCGATGATCGCGATGTTGCGAAGCTTCATAAAATGGGTACCGGAGTTGTGACGCGCCTCATGTCTCGCCGTGCCAAAAGGCAGCGAGCAACCGAGCGGGTTTCAGGATCGCGCCAGCCTATACAGAATAATTCGCAACTGCGAAAGAGCGGTCGCGCGAGAAGTGAGCGCAGGGGCTGCCGTTCCCTCGCCTCGACCGCTGCGCAGAGCCGTAAGCTTGCGAATATGGAGAATTTGCGGCCCGCGAAGATTATCTCTTGTTCATTTGCCGCGGTCCTTCGGCCGGCATAGCGTCCGCTTCGGCCAATGGGATGGCCCGGGCCGCCAGAATTCCCCGCCGCCGGACTGCCCCCTCGCCCGGCATGCGGGGGAAGCCGCGCCTGCCGCCTCATATATCTCGAGGCTTCGGACCGGAAGCATGACGCCTCCGGTCCGATCGTTCTCGATGGCTTGCCGGATCAGCCCTGACGGACCGGCTCCAGCGTGGTCGACCAGAGTTCGGTGTCGGCTACGTCCATGAGGCGGACGGTCATCGCCTCGGTGTCCCCGTCGATCTCGACCAGGCCGAAGAACTGCAGGCCCATCGACGGCGGCAGGTTGACCTGGCCTTCCTCCGGCGCCTTCACGTAGCGCACTTCCGGGCCGAAGGTCATGTCGAGCTTGTTGGGGCCGAAGGTGCCGGCGTGGATCGGGCCGGAGACGAACTCCCAGAAGGGCTCGAAATCCTGGAATGCGGCGCGGTCCGGGCTGTAGTGATGGGCGGCGGTGTAGTGGACGTCCGCCGTCAGCCACACGGTATTGGTGATCCCCGCCGCCTTGATGAAGCGCAGGATTTCGGCGAATTCCATTTCTCGGCCCTTGGGGTCGCTGTCATCGCCATTGGCCACGGCCTCCCAGCGATCGCCATCGGGAACCAGAAGCCCGATCGGCATGTCGCAGGCGATCACCTTCCAGGTGGCGTTGGAATTGGTCAGTTCGCGCTTCAGCCAGGCGATCTGTTGGGCGCCCATCATGGCCGTTGCGTCGGAGGCCTGCTCTTGAGTGTTGTCGCTGTTCGCGCCGCGATAGGAGCGCAGATCAAGGAAGAAGACGTCGAGCAGCGGGCCGTAATGGATCGTGCGGTAAACCCGGCCCGGCTCCTCCGGCATGTAGCGGATCGGCGTCATCTCGTGGAACGCCTGACCGGCACGGGCGGCGAGAAGCATGACGTTCTTCACCGAATAGCGGTCGTCCTCGGACAGATCCTTGCTGCTCGACCAGTTGTTGACGACCTCGTGGTCGTCCCACTGGAAGAAGGTCGGAACCTGCGCGTTGAACGCCTGCAGGTTCTCGTCCATCATGTTGTATTTCCACTGGCCACGATATTCGTCCAGCGTCTCGGCCACCTTTTCCTTTTCCGGAATGACGATGTTCTTCCAGGTTCCGCCGCTCTCGAGTTCGACTTCCTCCTTCAGGGGGCCGTCGGCATAGATCGTGTCGCCGGAGTGGATGAAGAAGTCGAGGTCGTGACCCGCCATGGTGGTGTAGGTCTTCATGCCGCCCTTGTCCTCGTCGATGCCCCAGCCCTGGCCGGCCGTGTCGCCCGACCAGGCGAACTTGATCGAGCGCTTGGAGGTCGGGGCGGTGCGAAAGCGACCGATGATCGGCTCGGAAACGGCGTTAGAATCGGTGAGGTCCGTCGCGGTCGCCCGCCAAAAGATCTCCTGATCGGAAGGCAGGTCGGCGAGCAGGCGTTTGACCGCCAGATCGCGGTTCGGCGTCGCGTCGAGGCTGTGGAGGCGCTTCGCGTTCTGGAAGCTCTCCGTCGTCGCCCATTCGAAATCGACGCGAGCCGGACGGTCGGCGCGGACCCAGGCCATGCCGGACGAGGCATCCACATCGCCGGACTGGACGCCGTGGGTGAATTGCGGACGGCTCTGGGCGCGGCTGATCGCCGGCATGGCAAGGCCGGAGGCGGCGGTCAGCGCAGCCGCGCCGGTGCCGACCATGAAGCGGCGGCGGGAAAGGGAGAGTTGGCTGTAACGATTTCGGGCGGCCATGTTCGAACCTTTCGAATGTTCCTGGACGCGGGCACATTCGAGAGATTCCATGTCAGGCGCTTTGCGGGTGTTTGAAAGTTTGAAGACCGGGCAACACCTTGGCGCAAAGAGGAAAACGCTGCTCCGCGCCGATTCCTGCACTGCGACTCACTCCGGAGATGGATGCAGGAACCCGCACACATCAGTGCCTTGCCGCTTCCTCGGAGCCTCGCCGGCCCCGGGCTAGCGAGGACAAGCAATGCGCTGACGACGGCCCTTACCAGCGCAAGACCCGGCTTCCGATCAAGGCGCCGGCGGCCACGAGGATCAGGGAGGCCAGCGGATACCAGAGCGCCACGAAAAGCGGTGAATCGTCGGTGCAGTGGGCGGCGTAGAAGACCGCCGCGGTCCCCGCCGCGCCCAGGCCGGCGACGGAGCCGGAAAGCATCGGCCGCGTTGGCGCCTGGCGGCGGAGGGCGAAGAGAAACAGGGCAAGCACCGGAGCGCCGATCGATGGGATCGCCGTCAGGCAGATCAGCGCGTTGGACCCGGCCGCGCGGGTGGCCCAGAGTTCCGGTGGCACGAGCGCCAGTTCCATTAGGACGGCGGACGCCAGCACCAGGGCCGGCAGAAGGATCGTGAGGGCGCGATGGCGCCATGGCTGGGCTGGCCGCGCCAGTGCCACCAGCGTCGCGAAGGCGGTCACCGCGAGCAGTCCCGCCTGCACGAACTTCAGGTCGAAGCGCACGGTCTGAAGGGCGGCCGCGAAGTCCGGCCGCGGTCCGAGCGCCGGCCAGAAGACGGCGGCGGCGAGAAGCGGCGCCAGGCACGCCACGGCCCAGAAGGGCGGCACGAACCCCTGGTCCTGCCGCCCGGCGCCTGCCACCAGATCCTCGATCAACTCACGCGTCTGCATTGTCAGTCTCGTCCGAATTTCTTGGCGATGGCCGCCAGGCCCCGATGAAACGCCACCCGGACCGCGCCTTCGCTCATGTCGAGCTTCTTCGCCGTCTCGCCGATCGACTTGCCTTCCACCGACAGCGCCGAGACGACCGCCCGCTGGCGTCCGCCGAGCGAATCGAGCGCGCGCGACACGTCGTGGCCGACCGCGGAGGGAACGGCGTCCGGATCCTCGATGACATCGCTGAAATCGGCGATATCCACCTCGATCCGTCGGCCGCGCCGCCGATAGGCGTCGATCGCCTTGTAGCGCGCGATCGCGAACAGCCAGGGCGCGACGGGTTCTCCCGCCCGCCAGGTGTGGCGCTTGTTGTGCACCGCCAGAAGTATCTCCTGCACCAGATCCTCGACGTCGAACCCGGCCGATTGTCGGGGCATTCGCCGGGTGGCGAAGCGCCTGACGATCACCGAAACCTCGACCAGGAACGCGCGATAAGCCTTTTCGTCGCCGGCATTGGCGGCCAAGAGCAGATCGTCGAGCGCCTGGAGCTTGGACGATGAAGCAGGCGGCATGTCTCGTCTTTCGGATCGGTCCAAGGATTTGTTTCAGTCCCGCCAAGGATTTTCACCTCGGCACGGCCCCGTGGCAAGCGATTGGGGCAAGCGGCCGGGGCGAGCCGGACCATGCCCTCTTTTCCCATGGGATCCGTCGCTGCCCAATCACATGGTCGTGAGAGGTCCCGACGCTGCGTAACGCCATTGCGGCGGCCGGCGAAGCGGCAAGACGAGGCCGATGACATGCCTCGTCAACGTGCAATCCTCAGGGAGACCAAATCATGGATCGCCGCTCATTCCACCTCGCGCTCGCCGGCTCGCTGGCCGCTGCCCTTGCCACCTCCGCTGTCCCGGCATCCGCCGCGGAGGAGGGGACGGTCAAGTGCTACGGCGTGGCACTGGCCGGACAGAACGACTGCGCCGCAGGCGAGGGCACGACCTGCGCCGGCACCTCCTCCGTCGACTATCAGGGCAATGCCTGGAAGGCCGTTCCGGCCGGCACCTGCGAGACGATGGAAGTCCCGGGTGATCGCATGGGCTCGCTGGAGCCCCTGGAACGCGATCTGCCGAGCTGAGCCGTCGGCCGCTCCAAGCACAATGTGGCCCGGCGAACCCGCCGGGCCATGCCATCCGGAAAGACACGCAGGGAGGATGACCATGGCACTGCCCGTCGCCGCCGGCCTCGGCCTCAAGCCCGACCACGTCGATACGATCTTGAAGACACGGCCGGCCCTCGGCTTTTTCGAGGTTCATGCGGAAAACTACATGGGCGAGGGCGGTCTGCCGCATCGCCAGCTTGCCGCGATCGCCGAGCCCTATCCGCTTTCGCTGCACGGCGTTGGCCTGTCGATCGGCGGAGAGGGCGATCTCGACCGCGATCATCTGAAGCGCCTCAGACATCTGATCGAGCGCTACCGCCCGGCGAGCTTTTCGGAACATCTCGCCTGGTCGACCCATGACAGCGAGTTCTTCAACGATCTTCTTCCGTTGCCCTATACGCCGGAAACCCTCGACCGCGTCGCGCGGCACGTCGCCGAGACGCAGGAGGCGGTGGGCACGCGCATGCTGCTCGAAAACCCCTCCACCTATCTGATCTTCGCGGAATCGACGATCGAAGAGATCGACTTCCTCGCCGCAATCAGCGATCGGACCGGCTGCGGCTTGCTGCTGGACGTCAACAACGTCATGGTTTCGGCGGTCAATCACCGGCTCGATCCCTTCGCCTATATCGACCGCTTTCCGATGGAGAAGGTCGGCGAGATCCATCTCGCGGGCTATGACGAGACCGAAGACGAGGCGGGCGAGCGGCTTCTGATCGATGCCCACGCCTCGCCGGTCCTGCCCGACGTCTTCGCGCTCTATTCCCACATGCTCGACAGGGCCGGACCGCTCCCGACCCTCGTCGAATGGGACAATGACGTCCCTGAATTCCCGGCGCTTTATGCAGAGGCCAAAAAGGTCGAGGCGGCGCTTGCCCGGGCTCGCCTAGCGTCTTCGGAGGCGGCTATCAGCCGGTCCGCCGCATGACGGAGGTCGGCGCCATGTTCTCGACCTATCTCCTGGCGCGCGAAGCGGTCATGCCGGAGGGGCTTTCCACACGCTGCGGCCGGCTCGATGCCCGGCGCTTCGCGGTCTATCGCAACAATGTCGGCGTCGGCCTGACCCGCGCGCTGGAGCGGCGCTACCCGCTGGTGATGCGGCTCGTGGGCGAGGATTTCTTTCGCGGCATGGCGCGAGCCTATGTCGACGTCGAACGCCCGACATCGCCGGTGCTTCTCACCTATGGCAGCGGCTTTCCGGCCTTCGTGGCCGGCTTCGAGCCGGCCCGGAGCGTTCCCTATCTGTCGGATATCGCGCGTCTCGAAGATGCCATGGCTTCGGCGTTTCATTCGCGGGACGCCGGCCTTCTGACCATGGATGCGCTCGCCGCGGTCCCGCCCGAGAGGCTCGGCACCGCGCGGCTGACGCCGCATCCGGCGGCCCGGCTCGTCTCGTCTGCCTTCCCGATCGGCACGATCTTCGCCAACCATCAGGCGGAGCCGGTTCGGCCGGTGGAACACTGGGTCGCGGAAGCCGTCCTGATCACACGGCCGGACATACGCTGCGAACTCACCGTTCTGCCTGCTTGGGATGTCGCCTTCGCGGCTGCGCTTTTGAACGGCGCACCTCTGGGCGAGGCCGCAATGGCCGCAGCTGACGAGCCGACTTTCGACTTCGGCCGCGCGCTGACGGCGCTAATCCGTCTCGGCGCCTTTTCCGACGACGCCCCCATCATCAAGGAGAATGACGATGCTTGAAGCTCTGAAACGAGCCGAAACCGTGCTCGCCGCCATTCCAGCGTCGCTGCCGCTCCTGGCCCTGCGCATCGCCTTGGCCGTGCCGTTCTTCAAATCCGGCCTGACGAAATGGGAGGGCTTCCTGCAGCTCTCGACCGGCGCGAAATACCTGTTCCAGCAGGAATTCAAGCTGCATATTCTCGGCGCGCAATATGCCTATCCGTTCCCGCTCGTCTCCGCGACGCTGGCCGGCATCGCCGAGATCGTGCTGCCGATTCTCCTCGTCCTCGGGCTCGGGACGCGCTTCGCGGCCTTCGGCATCCTGATCATGACGGCGGTGATCCAGATCACGGTGCCCGGCGGCTGGGCGAATTTCCATCTGCCCTGGGCCGCAATGGCGTTGGCGCTCATGGTCTATGGCGCGGGCAGGATTTCCGCCGACGCGCTTCTGCCTTGGCAGAAGCCGGCCCGTTCGGGCGGGCTCCGCCAGGTCGCGTGAGGCCGTTGGCCGGGCTTATACCAACAGGGCGCCCGGCTGCCAGTTGACCGCCGCAAGGTCGCTTCTGGCGGGCGTCGGCGATGAGGCCAGCATCAGCGCGTGAAGCTCGTCGGTGACATCCGCCTTGCCCCGGCCGAGCGCCGCGACGACCTTGTCGTCCTTGATGTAGAAGGCGGTGTAGCTGCCGGCGTCGAGATCGCCTTCGATATGGCACTCGTCGAACCCTTTCGCATGGCCGACATAGTGGATCGGGCCGTATTGCGCCGACCAGAAGAAGGGGATGCCGGAAAAGGGCGTCGTGTCGCCGAGCATGGCGCGGGCCGCGTGGCGTCCATGCTGTTCGGCGACCCGCCAGTGCTCGATGCGGGTGCTGTATCCCTGGCCCGGCAGGGGGAACTTCGCCACATCGCCACCGACATAGAGGGCCGGATCGACCGACAGGTCGGCCCCGACCTCGATTCCGCCTTCGACGCCTTCGCCGAAAATGTCGAGACGCGGCCGCGCTCCGACGGCGATCAGCACCATGTCCGCCGGCACTTCCTCGCCGCTTGCCAGATGCACCGCGCTGACGGCCCCGCGCTTTTCCTCGATCTTCGATACGGCGCTGTTGGTCTTCAGGTCGACGCCCTTCTCGCGATGCTGGGCCGCGATCTGACCGGCGACCGCATCGCCGAACTTCGAGGCGAAGGGCAGCGTCTCCTGAGAGACGACGGTGACGGACTTGCCGCGCTGGACGAGGGCCGCCGCGACTTCCATGCCGATGAAGCCGGAGCCGACGATGACGATGTTCTGAGCCGCTTCCGCCGCCTTTCGGATGGGGATTGCGTCCTCATGGGTACGCAGGGTGAAGACGTTCGGCAGGTCGGCGTTTTCGAGCGGGAGCGTGCCGGAGGCGCTGCCGGGGGCTGCGAAGCAGCGGTCGTAGACGAGGCCTTCGTTCACCCCGTCTTTGCCGGCAAAGTGGATGGTCCGGTTGGCCGCGTCGATGCGCGAGACCTTTTCCGTGATCCGCTCGACCCCGATCTCGTCGAGGCCGCCCGCACCGACCAGTGGCAGGTCGTCGTCGTCCGTCTTGCCCTGCATGTAGGTCTTCGACAGCGCGGTGCGGTCATAGGGCGTCTCGCCATCGTCGGAGAACATGACGATGCGACCGTCGAATCCGCGACGAACCAGTTCCTGCGCACAGGCAAGGCCGGCCGCCCCGCCGCCGACGATCGCGAAAATCCGCTCGCCGCCGGCCTTGCGCTCGGCCGGATCGACTTCCGGCCGATGTGGCTGAGCGCCTTCCGGCACTTCCACCATCACGCGGCCGTCCGAAACCTCGGTGGCAAAGCGCGACAGGCAGCCCTGGCCCGGCGGCTCGATGTGGTCGCCGGTCTCCAGATCGAAATTGGCGTGGTGCCAAGGGCAGATGACCCGGTTGCCGACCCGCGCGCCGTTCTTGAGCGGTGCGCCCTTGTGGGTGCAGTTCGCGCCGGTCGCATAGACCTTGTCGCCGTCGCGGGCGAGGAGGATCTTCATCTCGCCGATTTCGATTTCGTGGAGACCGGTCTCCGACAGATCGGCCAGCGCACAGACGTCGTGTTTCATCGAAACTCGCTCGGTTCTTTGGAATGGTTCGATGAAACGGCAACGGCGATGGCGAGCGGCGGGTTCCGTCGCCCCGCCGCGTCAAAGGGGTCCCGATTTCGCGCTCGACTGGTCGTGCCGGAGAGTATCGACCCGGCGCGTCAGCGCGAGGAAGTGCGGGCGGAGGCGGCCGCTGCGTGGATCGACGAGCGGACGTCCGCAGGCTTGTCGCGGCCTACATTTCCTCGATCGCCTCGACGGATTCTGGCAGGATCTGGCCGCCGTCGACGATGATCGTCTGGCCGGTGATGTAGCCGGCCTCGTCGGAGGCGAAGAACAGGGCGGCGTTGCCGATATCCTCGACCGCGCCGAGCCGCTTCAGCGGAATCGAGGCCGCCATGGTCTTGAGATAGTCTTCGCCGAGATCCTGAAGCCCTTCGGTGTAGATATTGCCCGGCATGACCGCGTTGATCGTCACGCCATAGCGCGCGAGCTCCATCGCCGCGGTTTTCAGGAAGCCGAGCTGGCCGGATTTCGAGGCGCCGTAATGGGTCCATCCGGGAAAGCCGGTGACGGGTCCGGTGATCGAGGAAGTCAGGATCACCCGGCCCTTGCCGGCCTTCTCGAAGACCGGAATGCAGGCCTTCACGCAGAGAAAGCTGCTCTTGAGATTGGTGGCGAGAACCTGGTCCCATTCGCTCGGGTCCATGTCGACCATCTTGGTCTGGGGGAAGGCGCCGGCATTGGCACACATGATATCGAGGCCGCCGAAGGCCTTGACGGTCGCGTCGACGAGGCCTTGCACCGCCTCCCAGTCGGAAACGTCACAGAGATGATATTCGGCCGTGCCGCCGGCGTCGCGGATTTCGGCGACGGCCGCTTTCGCGGCGTCCTCGCCGCGGCCCGCAATCATCACCTTGGCCCCTTGCGCGGCAAAGACGCGGGCGATGCCCCGGCCGATCCCCTTCGAGCCGCCGGTCACGACGACGCTGCGATCCTTGATTGACGTGAGCATTGCGAGCCTCCCTTTTTCGATGCGAGCGTCAGGCCGATTCCGTCGACCGGGCCCGGTTGATGAGGAACGGTATGGCGATGGCGATCAGAAGCAGCAGCGCCGAGGCGAAGACCGAGAGCATGCCGACCGTCGGCACGAGCGGCGAATAGCCGGAGACCATCTTGGCATAGAGCCATTCGGGCAGCGTCGAGTCAGCCCCGGTGGTGAACAGCGACAGCGGGAAGTTGCCCCAGCTCAGGAGGAAGGCGAAGAGACCCGCCGAGACGATGCCGGGCGCAAGCAGCGGCAGCGTCACTTCCTTCAAGGTTTGAAGCGTCGTGCAGCCCATGTCGCGGGCGGCCTCTTCCAGCGCGGGATCGAAGCTGTAGGCGCGGATCGCGATGATCAGCGTCGTGATCGGTGTGATCCACACGAGATGGGCGACGACCGCCGTCTTCCAGCTCGGCACGATGCCGATGGCGTTGAACCACATGAGCAGCGCGAGCCCCAGGACCGTCTGAGGGAAGAAGATCGGCAGGAGCACGAATTTCTGGAAGAGCTTGCGATAGCGCCAGGAATAGCGCGCGAAGGCCAGCGCGCCGAAGAAGCCGACGACCACGGAGACGAGCGTCACCAGAGCGGCGGTGATGAGCGAGGTGACGACGAGATCGGCCACCGTCCCGCTGGAAAGCGCCTCGCCATACCATTCGAAAGCATAGCGCCGGACCGGAAAGCTCAGATAGCGCGACTTGGAGATCGAGGCGAAACCGACCGAAAGGAGCGGCAGATAGAGCGCGACGAGGATCGCGATGCCATAGAGATAGAGCGCGGCGGTGAGGAAGCGTCCGGTCTTCATCAGCCCCTCCGGCCCATGATCGAGTCGAGATCGATGCGCGCGATGGTGAAGATCGCGAGCACCGCGACGATGGCGATCAGCGTCATCGACAGGGCGGAGCCCAGCGGCCAGTCCTGGCCATAGGTGAAGGCGGTCTCCACCTCCGCGGCCATGACGATCACCGCCGATCCGCCGAGAAGCTTCGCTTCGGCCAGCGCCCCGGTGGCGAGCACGAAGGTGAAGAGGCTCCCCACCACGATGCCGGGCGCCGAAAGCGGTAGGTCGATTTCCGTCAGGATCTGCCAGCGGCTGGCGCCGAGATCACGCGCGGCCTGCCGCGCATCGTCCGGCACCATGGCGATCCCCTGGGCGAGCGGAAACAGCATGAAGGGGAAATAGACGTAGACGAGGCCGAAGATGATGACTGGGACGTTGTAGAGCGCGCCCTCCAGGCCACCGCCGAACCAGGCGCCGAGATAGCCGTCGATGAGTCCGCCCTTCATCAGGGTCAGCACCCAGCCGAAGAGCCGGATGTTCTCCGAGACAAAGAGTGTGAGCACGACGCCGATCGTCAGGACGAGCGTGAAGCGCTTGAACACCTTCGCCATGCCGAAGGCGAGGGGCCAGGAGATGACGAACAGGATCACCGTCGCGGCGAAGGCCATGAACAGCGACCAGAGAAGCGATTGCCAATAGCCCTGCGTGACGAGCGTGCCATAGGCCGAAAAGTCCGGCAGGTGGAGAAGCGAAAACACGCCCTGCGGCATGGTCGAGAAAGCCGCGACCACCAGAAGCGGTGCGACGAAGCTGAGCACCAGAAGCGCGACGGCGGGAACCGCGTAGAGCGTGCCGAGACGTCGTTGAAGCGCGTCCATCGCCCGTCAGTCCCTCTCGACAAGATGGGTGTCGCCCGCATCGAAGCCGAGCCGGACCCTGGCGCCATCGGCGAGCGGCGGCGAGCCGTCCTGGACGATCTCGATGATCAGCGGCTTCTGATCTCCGCGCTCGATCTCATATTGGCGGCGCGATCCAAGGAGATAGCCGGCATGTACGGTTCCGGCGGTAGTGAAGTCTGCTCTCTCGCCTTCCTCCAGGACGCGGACCTTTTCCGGCCGGACCATGAGATAGGCGCCTTCGGCTGCGATGAGGCCCTGCTGCGCCGCAGCCTTGTCGTCGACGGCAAGGCCCTCGAAGGCGTGGGCACCCTCGCCGGGCCGAGCCGGAAAGAGGTTCACCTCGCCCATGAATTCGGCGACGAAGCGGCTCTGCGGCCGGGCATAGATCTCCTCGCCCGGTCCGATCTGCTCGAACTGCCCCTTGCGCATGATCGCGATGCGGTCCGACATCACCATCGCCTCTTCGAGGCTGTGGGTGATGTAGATGAAGGTCTTGCCGGTGCGCTGGTGGAGATCCTTCAGTTCCTTCTCCAGCGTCTTGCGCAGCCGATAGTCGAGGGCCGATAGCGGCTCGTCGAAGAACAGGATTTCCGGGTCGAAGGCGAGGGCCCTGGCGAGTGCGATACGCTGGCGCTCGCCGCCGGAGCATTCGTTGATGCGGCGATCGTAATAATGTTCGGGCAGCCGCAGGAGGTTCAGAAGCTCAAGCGCGCGTTCCTTGCGCCTGGCCGCGTCGACCTTTCGGATCTTCAGCGGGAATTCGATGTTCTGGCCGACCGTGCGGTGGGGAAACAGCGCCAGCGACTGGAAGACCATGCAGGTCGGGCGCTCATTGGCCGGGACGGTGTCGAGACGCTCGTCGCGCAGCCAGATCGTGCCGTCCGTCTGCTCGTCCATGCCGACGAGCAGACGGATCAGTGTCGTCTTGCCGCTTCCCGAGGGGCCGACGATGGCGAGGAACTCGCCCTCGCTGACCGAGAGGTCGACGGAATCGAGCGCCGTGAAACCGTTGAATTTCTTGAGGAGCCCCGCAAGGCGCAGAATGGGTTGGTTCTGACTCATTACTTCCGTCGTCGTGGAGGGCGCACCGCATTCAGCGCAGCCCGCGAACCCATGAGAAACACGCTCCCGGACCGCGTGGACAGCGAAGTCCGGGAGCTTATCGGAACCCGCCTCGGTCAGGCGCGGCGGGCCTGGGTGTAGATGCCCATCAGTTCGTCATAGTCCGCGACGACGGCGTATTCCGCCGAACGTGCCATTTCCTCCTCGAGGCTGTCCCACTGGATCGCGTCGAGTTCTTCCTCGTTCCAGAGCGCGCGCACGTCCGGATCGCCCATCTGCGCGACCGGATTGTAGGTGCCTTCGGCAAAGCCCACCGCCTTGCAGATTTCCGGCTGCTGCACGAATTCGAGGAAGTCGGCGGCGAGCGGGCTCGGGTCCGGATTGTTGACGAGCGAGGTCAGTTCGATCCAGGCGACGCCGCCCTTGCCGTCGATCGGGCCGCTTGCCGGCGTGATGCCGCGAATGTTGGAGAAGCCGTCGAGGCGGGCGGGGCTCGCCGTGTAGGTGCCGCCGGTGAAATAGGCGTCGATCTCGCCATTGATCAGCGCGGTGTTCATGGCGACGAGATCGGCGCTCTTCAGCGTCGCCCCGCCCATGATCTGCGTGGCGACTTCGCGGAACTTCTCCTTGGCCGCGTCGTCCATCGGCTGGAACGGGTTGATGCCGGCGGTGATCGACAGGTGGATCAGGTTCCAGTTGTCGTAGGTCAGGACGCCGTAGCGACCCTGCATGGCCGGGTCGAGGAAGATGTTCCAGCCCTCGTTCTCGGCGGTCTCGCGGCTGATCTTGTCGGTGTTCACGACGAAGCTGAAGGGGCCGTAGCGTTGCGGCATGCCGATCAGTTCGTCATCGTCGGAAAAGGCCAGCGGGTAGGGCGGGTTGGAAAATTCCGGCGCCATTCTCTCGAAGAACGGCATGAAGCGCTCCTTGTCGAGCGGCTTGATCAGCCCTTCCGGCATCAGGCGTTGGCGGGCCCAGGGCTGGTTGAGATTGATCAGGTCCCAGACATTCACCTCGCCGGCTCTCAGCTTGTTGATCATGTCGGGATCGGAGGTGCCGCTCTCGGCCCGGACCGTCGCATCCGGATGCATCTCGCGGAAGGGGCCGAGCACGTCGTCGGTGTTGTAGCCCTCCCAGCACAGGATGTTGAGTTCGTCCGCGCGCTGGGCGAAGGCCTTGCGCGTTCCGCCCAGGACGGAGGCGGCGCCGAGCGCTCCCATGCCGGCGGTGAATGTGCGTCTGGAGATGTTCATGTCGCTTTGCCTCTTCAGAGTTGATCCGCAGCAGTGACAGGTCGAGGCCGCTCCCGACCGGCATGACGCTGGGTCTGCCCAGGAAGCGAACACTGTTCGAATTCTGCACAAAAAAACTTTCGACCCGCAAGGGCGAATGTTGAGATACGCAGATTTTTTTCGTAAGAATCGCACAACCCCACATTCGATGCCGGAGAGCGCACATGGCTGGTCTGTACGCAGACGACTTCGTCGAAAGGCTGAAACAGGGTGCCCGTTCGCTGCTCGGCGAGTGGGGCCTGTCGCCTGACGCAGAGGTCACGCTGCTCAACCTGTCCGAAAACGCGACCTTCCTCGCCCGGGATGGGAGCACGGCGGAGCCGATCGTGCTGCGCGTCCACCGGCCGGACTACCATACCGAGGCCGAAATCCGGTCCGAGCTCGAATGGATCGAGGCGTTGCGCCGCGAAGACGTGGTGACCACCCCGCCGCCCTTGCCGCGCCAGGGAGGCGAGCGGATCGCGGCCTTCGACCAGGATGGCGAAACCCGGCACGTGGTCGCCTTTGCGCTCGCGCCGGGGCGCGAGCCGCCCGCCGACCATTCGCTGGAGCCCGGCTTCGAGCGGCTCGGCGCGATCAGCGCCCGGCTGCATGATCATGTCCAGCGCTGGGAGCGTCCGGCGGGCTTCGTGCGCAAGACCTGGCGTTTCGAAACCATGCTCGGCGACAAGCCGCTCTGGGGCGATTGGCGGGCCGCGCTCGGTCTCGCCGCCGAGGGGAAGGCGGTGCTGGAGAAGACGGCCGCCGTTCTGGAAAAGAAGCTCGCTGCCTATGGCGAAGGTGAGGACCGCTTCGGCCTCGTCCATGCGGATCTGCGACTTGCCAACCTTCTGGTGGAGGGCGACCGGACCACGGTCATCGATTTCGACGACTGCGGCTTCTCCTGGTTCGTCTACGACTTCGCCGCCGCCATCAGTTTCATCGAGGAAGAACCCTTCATCCCGGCGCTCGCGGACGCCTGGGTGCGCGGCTATCGCACGGTCGCGCCGCTCGGCGAGGAACATGTGACGATGATCCCGACCTTCATCATGCTGCGGCGCATGCTGCTGACCGCCTGGATCGCCAGTCATTCCGAGACCGAGACCGCCCAGGAACTCGGGACCGGCTATACCGACGGTACGGTACGGCTGGCCGAGGATTATCTCTCGAAGAACGGCGCGTGACGGGAAGGCCCGGATGATGGCGAGATCGACCAGACAGATCCTCGACATGAATGCCTTTCGGGCGGATGATGCCGAGGCGAAAGCCCGCGAGACGGTGAAGCGGCGCCTCGCCAACACCGGTGCCCTGTCGGTCCTCTTCTACCGCGAGCCTATCGAGATGGTCAGCGCCGAGGGTGCCTGGATGCAGGCGGCCAATGGCGAGCGCTATCTCGACTTCTACAACAATGTCCCCTCGGTCGGTCACACCCATCCGAAGGTCGTCGAGGCAGTCACCCGGCAGATGGGCCGCCTCAACATTCATTCGCGCTATCTGAACCAGGTGGTCGACAACTATCTCGAACGGCTGAAGGAGCGGCTTCCTGACCCGCTCTCCAACATCGTCCTGACCTGCACCGGCAGCGAAGCCAACGATCTGGCGCTGCGCGTTGCCGAGGCGGTGACCGGGGCGCGGGGCGTGATTGTCACCGAGACCGCCTATCACGGCAACACCGCTGCTGTGACGGCGATCTCGCCCTCCGCCTTCAAACAGGCGAGTCCGCCCGCCCATGTGGTCGCGATCCCGGCGCCGGCGCCAACCCGCTTCGAGGAGGATATCGCCGGGGGTTTCGCAGCCTCTGTCGAGGAGGCGATCGCGACGCTGAAAGGTCGGGGCTATGGCCTCTCCGCCTTCATATGCGACTCGATCTTCTCCAGTGATGGCGTCTTCGCCGATCCGGCCGGCTTCCTGCGGCCGGCGGTGGAGGCGGCGCGCGCGGCGGGAGGCGTCTATATCGCCGACGAGGTGCAGCCGGGATTCGCACGCACCGGCGACGCCTTCTGGGGCTTTGCGCGCCACGGGGTCGAGCCCGACATGGTCACGATGGGAAAGCCCATGGGCAACGGTTTCCCGATGGCCGGCGTCGCGGCAAAGCCCGAGGATCTGTCACGATTCTCGGCGGCGGTCGGCTATTTCAACACCTTCGGCGGAAATCCCGTCGCGGCCGCAGCCGGGGCGGCCGTCTTGTCCGTGATCGAGGAGGAGCGGCTGCAGGAGAATGCGCGTGATGTCGGCAGTCACCTTCTTTCGCGGCTGCACGATCTTGCGGCCAGGGACGCCCGGGTTGGAACGCCGCGCGGTGCGGGACTGTTCATCGGCCTCGACCTCATCGAGGAGGGCGATGCGCACCGTCCCGATCCCGAGCTTGCCAGTCGCCTCATCAACGGTCTCAAGCGCGAGCACGTGCTGATCGGCGCCGCCGGCCCCTATGGCCATACGCTCAAGATTCGCCCGCCGCTTTGCCTGAACCGCTCCGAGGCCGATCTCTTCGCCGACACGCTCGAGCGCGTGTTGTCCGAAGGCTGAGGGCGAGAGGATGGCAAGGTGAGCAAGAAGGCCACCCGGCAGAGCGCCATCGTTGCTCGCCTCAGTTCCAATCCGACCTTGCGCGTCGGCGAACTCGCCGAGGAATTCGGTGTCACCGGCGAAACCATCCGCCGCGACCTTGACGATCTGTCGGCCCGCGGCACGATCAGTCGCACCTATGGCGGTGCGGTTCTGCGCTCGCGCAGCGAGCCATCGCTCTCCAAGCGCCATACCGAGCATGTCGAGGAGCGCACGGCGATCGCCCATCATGCGGCGAGCCGGCTCGGCGACGCCTCGGTCCTGATGATCGGTTCGGGCGCGACGACGACCCACATCGCGCGTCGTCTCGCGACGGTTCTGAAGAACGTCACGGTCATCACCCATTCCTTCAGCGTCGCGACGGTGCTGTCGATCAACCCGACGATCCGCGTGATGATCGTGCCCGGCATCTATCATGCGGGCGAAGGCGCCACCCATGGCGGTCAGGCTCTGCGCTTTCTAGAAGGGCTGAACGCCGACTGGGCAATCCTCGGCGCCAGCGGTATTTCGCCCGAAGGGCCGAGCGACGCCCTGATCGAGGCCTCGGAGGTCTATGGCGCGATGATCGCGCGCAGCGCGCGGCGCATGGTCGCTTGCGATTCGACCAAGTTCGACCGCTTGTTCACCGCGCGCTATGCCCGCTGGAGCCAGATCGATCTCCTGGTGACGGAGACAGCACCGACCGGCCCTCTTCGGGCTTCGCTCGATCGCGAGAAGGTCGAAATTGCCGTCGCCCCGCCTCGGGGGCCTCGAGTTTGAGACCGACGGGCCGGAGGACATAGTCGTGGCCAAAAGCTCGATGGCTCGATCAGCAGTCAGAACGGATGGAATGCCCATAAGAAAAGCGAGCGGCCCGAGGACCGCTTGCTTCTCATAGATTCCCAGTGAATGATTTCGATCAGACGTAGGCGCCTGCGCGCACCACGACGGGAGCGCCGATGCTCACCCGCTGATACAGGTCGATGATGTCCTGATTCATGAAGCGGATGCAGCCCGAGGACTCGTTGGTGCCGATCGTCCAGTATTCGGGGGATCCGTGCAGGCGGTACAGCGTGTCGCGGTTGCCCTGATAGAGATACATTGCGCGTGCGCCCAGCGGGTTCATGATCCCGCCCGGCATGCCGCCGGCAAATTCGGCGAGTTCCGGCTTGCGCTGGATCATCTCCTTCGGCGGCGTCCAGGTCGGCCAGACCTTCTTGGCGCGCACTTCGGCGCGGCCGCTCCAGCCGAAGCCCTCGCGGCCGACGCCGACGCCGTAACGCATGGCACGCCCGCCGGGCATGACGAAATAGGCGAACTTGTTGGTGGTATCGACCACGACCGTGCCCGGCGCCTCACCCGTCGGATCGGCGACTTCGCGGCGCAGGAAACGCTCGGGGACGCGGCGCAGATTGACCGGCGGGATGACCTCGCCGTGATCGACCATGCGACCGTAGATGTTGGAATAGCGTGAACTGGTGCGGTCGTCGGCGAATGCCGTCAGACCGATGATCTTGGCACGATTGCTTGTGCTGCTGCAGCCGGCAACCGTAGCCATGGTTCCAAGTCCAGCCGCCGTCAGGAAACTCCGACGCGACAGGGCGCGACCCGCTTGATTCGTCATTTCTCCAGCCTCTACCGTTTTCTTATGATTTCTTGACGCCTGCGAACGGGGATCGTGCCACAGGCGCATTTTGTTTTGGTTGAAGCGAAAACGAGATTGCGACGAACTGGTTCCTTGCTCACGGACGGTTGAACGGATCGTCCTCGCGGTCCGCCTGGCGGCCGCGCGTGTAGGGCGGCGCCGGCGATGGCTCAGATCGTCTTTGTCAGCCCGGCAAGGTCGGGCAGGATCGCGTCGGGCGCGAGATCCTTGTATTCGTCCGGCTCGCCCGAGCGGTTGATCCAGACCGTGCGGAAGCCGAACTTCCTGGCGCCGGCAATGTCCCAGCGATTGGAAGACTGGAAGGAGACGGCGTCCGGATAGATCCGGAAGGCCGTGGTCACCATGTCGTAGACGGCGGGCGCCGTCTTGTAGGTGCCGCACTCCTCGGCCGAGAAGATCCCGTCGAAGAACGTCTCGATTCCGGCCGAGCGCGCGGCGCGGTGGAGCATGTCGCGCGAGCCGTTGGACAGGATCGCGAGCCGCGCCCCCTTTTCCTTCAGCGTGCGAAGCGTGGCGGGCACTTCCGGGAACGTGTCGAGATCGCGATATGATTCCAGCAGCGCGTCGCGCAGTTTCGGATCGGCGCTCGGAACCTTCCGGAAGGCATAGTCGAGCGCGTCCTCGGTCAGATCCCAGAAATCGCGGCTGGAATCGCCCATCAGCCCGCGGACCCAGGAATATTCGAGCTGCTTGCGCCGCCAGATGTCGGAAAGCTGCTGCCCCGCCTCGCCGATCTCCCCGGCGTGCCTGGCAACGGCAGCATGAACGTTGAAGAGCGTTCCATAGGCATCGAACACGTAAGCTGCGGGCAAACCAATCCTCCTGGCCGTCATCCTCCCACCGACGAGCAAGATGGGGCAGATCTGTCATCGGGCCATCGGGTCGCGATTGAAATCGCGCGCGCCGGGCGCTAGGCCGTCTTGCGACCGGCGCGGTTCGCCCGCCTGCCGGTTCGAACAGGAGCCATTCGAGACATGTCCCATTCCACCACCAGCGAGCTTCGAACCCGCACCTTCGTCGACGGAACCTGGCATGAAGGGAGCCCGGCGCTGATCGGCCCGAAGAGCCATGCCATGTGGCTGGGCTCGACGGTGTTCGACGGCGCCCGCTGGTTTGAAGGCATGGCGCCGGATCTCGACCGGCATTGCGAGCGGGTGAACGCCTCGGCCGAGACGCTGGGCCTGAAGGCGACGGTTCCGGCCAGGGAGATCGAGTCGCTAGTCCACCAGGGGCTCGAAGGCTTCGACGGCAAGACGGCGGTCTATATCCGTCCGATGTATTGGGCCGAAGAGGGCGGTTACATGGGCGTGCCGGCGCTGCCCGAATCCACCCGCTTCTGCCTCTGCCTCTATGAGACGCCGATGATCGAGCCGGCGGGTTTTTCGCTGACGGTCTCGCCCTTCCGGCGGCCGACGCCGGAGACGATGCCGACGCTCGCCAAGGCCGGCTGCCTCTATCCGAACAATGCCCGCGCCATCCTCGAGGCGCGGAGCCGCGGCTTCGGCAACGCCCTCGTCCTGGACATGCTCGGCAATGTCGCCGAGACGGGCTCGTCCAACATCTTCTTCGTCAAGGACGGCGTCGTCTTCACGCCGATTCCGAACGGCTGTTTCCTCAACGGCATCACCCGCCAGCGCATCATCGACCTCCTGCGCAAGGCCGGCCGCGAGGTCGTGGAAAAGACGCTCACGGTCGAAGATTTCATGGAGGCCGACGAGATCTTCTCCACCGGCAATCACTCCAAGGTGGTTCCGGTCAATGGCATCGAAGGACGTCCGCTGCAGCCGGGACCGGTCTATCGCGAAGCGCGCGAGGCCTATTGGGCCTTCGCGAAATCGGGCCGCTGAGGCGCGAAATTCCCTTCGTCTTCCCGCCTCGGGGAGGTGGCGAAACAGCCACGGCGCCCTAGCTCTTCGTCGCGAAAGGTGGCTCGGGCCGATCTCTGCCGGGAGCGGCGGAAAGCGATGGCTTTCCGGTCCCGCAAGGCTGGTCCGCCGCCGGAATTTTCAAACCTGAAGGACGAAGGAGATCACCATGGCGTTCACACTGCCGGATCTTCCCTACGCTTACGACGCGTTGGGCCCGTACATGTCGAAGGAAACTCTCGAGTATCATCACGACAAGCACCACAATGCTTACGTGACCAAGGGCAACGAGCTCGCCGAGAAGGCAGGAATGGCCGACCTTCCCCTCGAGGAGATCGTCAAGAAGTCCTACGGCACCGACCAGGCGCTCTTTAACAATGCCGGCCAGCACTACAACCACCTGCACTTCTGGAACTGGATGAAGCCCGGCGGCGGCGGCACGAGCCTGCCCGGCAAGCTCGCGGCGGCGTTCGATTCCGATCTCGGCGGCTACGACAAGTTCAAGGCCGATTTCGAAGCCGCCGGCGCGGGCCAGTTCGGCTCGGGCTGGGCCTGGGTCGCGGTCAAGAACGGCAAGCTCGAGATCATGAAGACGCCGAACGGCGAGAACCCGCTCGTGCATGGCGGCGTGCCGATCCTCGGCGTCGACGTGTGGGAGCACTCCTATTACATCGACTATCGCAACGCCCGGCCGAAATACCTGTCGGCCTTCGTCGACAATCTCATCAACTGGGATTACGTCCTGGACTGCTACGAAAAGGCGACCGGCTGAGCGGCAGCGCTTGGTCGCAAGGCTTTGGTGACATGGACCGGCCCCGGCGTTCGCGCCGGGGCCGATTGCGTTTCGGGCGCACACGCCGGACGCAAGCTTTCGTGACCGTCACGCCGCCCTCGCTTTGTTGCCTAACAATGGAATGGTTCCAGATGAACCGGATACCGCGGCAACTCGCGGTTTGGGGAAAGGAGTTCGTTCCGATGATGCAGAAAAGACCGTTCGGCCTTGCAACGCTGGCTCTCGCCGGCGCCGCCATCCTCGCCGTCCCGGCGATCGCACAGAACATGGAAGCGATCGAGAAGCGGCAGCAATTGATGGAGGACAATGGCGACGCGGCGAAGCTCGGTGGCGCGATGCTGAAGGGCGAGCAGGAATTCACCGCCGACAAGGCGGCTCAGGTCTTCTCGCAGATGCACGACATCGCGATGAAGTTCGGCGACTACTTCCCCGAGGATTCCAAGACCGGCGGCGATACAGAGGCTGCTCCGGCGATCTGGGAGCAGCCGGAAGAATTTCAGGCCGCTCTGGTGAAGTATCAGGAAGATACCCAGGCCGCGATGGACGCGGCGCCGCAGGACATTGACGCCTTCAAGCAGGCCTTCGGCATGGTGACCCAGAACTGCAAGGGCTGTCACGAAGACTTCCGGCTCGACAAGGACTGATCCAGCTCGACGTTCTGGGTGCATTCAAACGGGTCGGTTCGCCGGCCCGTTTTCCGTTGGTTCCTTGAACAAGAACGGCCGGCAAGTTTCGCCGGTTGAAGCGCACCAGAAAGCCGGGACTGCGCTCCATGGTGCATGAGGTTTCGCTGCAAGCACCGCTTTCAAGACGTTTTGGGAATCCGCCTGCGGCGATTGGAGATAGGGCCGCTTTCCGACCCCTGGGACGCCGCGCGCCCATCCGCTTTATGGTGATGCGCTTTGGCTCTACAAGGCGAAATTCGTTAGCGACAAGGGAATTTCACTTGTAATCTCATTGAGAGACCGCCTAATGCGCGAAGCGCGCGGAACCGCGCACATTCCTTTGGGGTATCGGGGGAAGAGTCATGCCCACACGAAGCATGTATGTTAATCAAGTAACGCAAGTATCGTTGGGAACGTACAGTGTACTTTCTGGCGGATTTGCAGATACCTTCAGCGATTATGATGAGGGCGTTCCCGGAGACGATAACCTATTTATCTTAGGCGATGTTTCTGATGACCTTTTTAATCCGGGCTCCTCTCCCGGTACGGGTCTCACATACGTTGGAGCCTTGAACAATGGTGATGGTTTCATCCTTACCGCGGGCGCTGGTAATTACTTCATCGCGCAATATAATATGAATTATGGCGTCGGAGATACAGCGGATATAACATCAAGTTCTTTTGCAATCCAATGCTTCACACCTGCCACCCAGATCACAACGGCGCAAGGTCCCGTTTTCATCGAAGATCTGTCTGTCGGTGACATTGCCTTGACGGCCTTCGGCACCAAGCGTTCCATCGTGTGGATTGGGAAGCGAACGATTGAGTGCGGGGGACAGAACTGGCATCACGCCCCGGTCAATGTTCGCGCTGGAGCTTTCGGGGCGGGCGTTCCCGAGCGCGACGTGATGCTGTCCCCCGGCCATCCGGTAATGGTGCGCCAGGGGGGGCGCGAGGTGTTGGTGCCGATCATGAACCTGATCAACGGTACGACCATCGAGCGCACCCACATGAACACCGTCACCTACTGGCATGTCGAGCTTGACCAGCACGACGTGCTCCTGGCAGACGGCCTGCCGGCGGAGAGCTTCTTCGACATGGGCACGCGCGGCTGGTTCGAGAACGACCTCGACGACGTCCTCGCCAATCCCGACCTGATCCCGGCCGGCCAGCATGGCCGCTGCCTGGAAGTCGAGACCGAGGGCCCGCTGGTCGAGGCTGAGCGCAAGCGTCTGGCCGACTTGTTCTACGCCGACCTGTCGGCGCAGTGCGCCTGGCCGAGCGCAAGCGTTCACGCGGCGATCTGACCGTCCGGGCGCAGCCCGGTCAAATCCTGAGAAGCATCGAACGGGCGGATCGGCGATCCGCCCGTCTTGCGTTTCGGCTCAACCGCAGCGCACCGCGGTGATCTCGTTCTGATTGTTGGTGTCGAGGGTCACCCGGGTCGGGATGAACTCCTGGGTGGTGGGCTGGCCGGGATAGAGGATGCGCACGTCTTCCGCGCCCGTCGCCTGCTCGGCCTGTTCGGTGGCCTCGACATTGGCGAGCTGGCCGACGAGGAAACGCGCCGCGCCGGCATTGCAGCTTCCGCCGCCGCCCGCGCCGGCCGTGCCGGGACCGCCGGCGCCGACACCGGGAAAGCCGCCGGTGGAGACGCCGGGCGCGGCGGTGCCGGCAGCCCCCGCCGGCTGCAGGGGCGCGCCGGGCGTGCGTTGCGGCGCGGGCGTGTTGGCCGTGCTCGAGCAGGCCGCGGCGACGAATCCGAGGCCTGCGATGGCGGTCATTGCGATACGGTTGGACATGGCTGTTCCCTCTCCTGGTTTGGTTCGACCCGGTTCAGGCCTTCCTCTATCGATGGTGGCTTCTGGCAATTTCAGTTCTGTCTGGCGTCCGGCGCGACCAGGATAGGGGTCGCGGGCGGGACCTGAAGGTCGGGATCGTCGGTTTCTCCGATCCTGCGCCGAGCGGGCGTGCGCAGGACGGCCCGGCCGTTCGCGATCCGAACCTCGCCGGTGAGGACCAGCTTCAGGGCATGGGGGTAGAGCCGGTGCTCGGCGCGAAGCAGGCGCTCCGCAAGGCTCTGCGGCGTGTCGCCGGGCTCGATGCCGATCGCGGCCTGGGCGATGATCGGCCCCTCGTCCATCCGGTCGGTGACGTAGTGGACGGTGCAGCCGTGGATGCGCATGCCGGCAGAAAGCGCCCGGCGATGGGTGTCGAGGCCGGGAAACAGCGGCAGGAGGGAAGGGTGGATGTTGATGATCCGCCCCTCGTAGCGCCGGACGAAATCTTCCGACAGGAGCCGCATGTAGCCGGCAAGGCAGATGACGTCGGGCCGGCACTCCTCGATCGCTGCGATGACGGCCGCTTCGTGTTGTTCCCGGCTCGCATAGGCCTTCTGGTCGATCGCCTTGGCCGGGATGTCGTAGCGGCGCGCCGTCTCGAGGCCCGGCGCATCGGGTCGGTTGGAAATCACGGCGACCACCTGGCCGGGATAGAGCGGGTCCATGCCGGCGGCGATCAGTGCTCCCATATTGGTGCCGCGACCGGAGATCATCACCGCGACGCGCTGGCGTTGGCTTCGGCTCATCGGAACGCCACCTCCCCGTTGAAGGTGACGGCGGCGTCACGGCGCGGCCGCAGCCGGCCGAGCGGCACCACCGTCTCGCCTTCTGCCTGCAGGATCGCCGAGGCCGTCGCCGCATCGGCTTCCGCCACGACGACGATCATGCCGATCCCGCAATTGAAGGTGCGGAGCATCTCGGCATCGGCCACGTCGCCGACCTGCTTGAGCCAGCCGAAGACCGGCGGCGGAGCGATGGCAGGAAGATCGATATTGGCGGCGAGATGATCGAGCAGGACGCGCGGAATGTTCTCCACGAAGCCGCCGCCGGTGATGTGGGCGAGCGCCTTGATGCCGGCCGACTGACGGATCGCCGACAGGAGCGGCTTGACGTAGATCCGCGTCGGCTCGATCAGCGCTTCGGCCAGGCTCCGTGTTTCATCGAAAGGCGCGGGCGCGTCATAGGCGGCTCCGCTTCGCTCGACGATCCGGCGCACCAGCGAATAGCCGTTGGAGTGGGCGCCGGACGACGCGAGGCCGAGGATCATGTCGCCTGTTTCGAGCGCCGCCGATTTCGGCAGAAGCTGGTCGCGCTCGGCCGCGCCCACGGCAAAGCCGGCAAGATCG
Source organism: Jiella marina (assembly GCF_024359545.1). GTDB lineage: Bacteria > Pseudomonadota > Alphaproteobacteria > Rhizobiales > Rhizobiaceae > Jiella. The sequence goes on along the minus strand of NZ_JAKQZG010000013.1, from coordinate 15,173 downwards.
TAGTCGCCCTTGGCGTAGAGCCCGGGCATTTCCGCCGTTTCGCCGCCCAGAAGCGCACAGCCGGCGAGCTTGCAACCCTCGGCGATGCCCTTGACGATCGCCTCGCCCTCGGCGGGGTCCAGATGGCCGGTCGCGTAATAGTCTAGAAAGAACAGCGGTTCGGCGCCCTGGACGATCAGATCGTTGACGCACATGGCGACGAGATCGATGCCGATGGTGGCGTGAAGGCCGGTCTCGATGGCAATCTTGACCTTGGTGCCGACGCCGTCATTGGCTGCGACGAGAACCGGATCGGAAAAGCCTGCGGCCTTCAGGTCGAAGACACCGCCAAAGCCGCCGATCTCGCCGTCCGCGCCCTTGCGCATCGTCGAACGCACATGCGGCTTGATCCGGCGGACCATCTCGTTGCCGGCATCGATGTCGACGCCGGCGTCCCGATAGGTCAAAGAACTGCGATCCTCGGTCATGTGTCTTCGCGCCCCTTTTCAGCCGGAGTTGACATGATCGCGACCGGTCGGCAAGCCCCGGCCCCTCTGCCGTGCCGGATCCCTGCCGCTTTTTCTCGCTTTGATGACGGTCGCGCCCATTCGCGGCGGAGCCTATATTCCTGGTCAGGCGCCGTTGCAGCCCGTGCGGATCGACGATCATGACCATTCCCAACATCATCTCGATCATCCGGCTTCTGGTCGTGCCGGTGATGGTCTGGGCGCTCATCGACGGGAGTTGGGGCCTGGCCTTCGCGATCTTCGTTTTCGCCGGCGTGTCGGACGGGATCGACGGGGCGATCGCGCGGCATTTCGACCAGCAATCGACGCTTGGCCTCTATCTCGATCCGATCGCCGACAAGGCGCTGCTGACGGCCGTATTCATCAGTCTCGGTCTGCTCGGCCAGCTGCCGGACTGGCTGGTGATCGCGGTCGTCAGCCGCGACATCCTGATCGTGAGCGCCTTTCTGCTCAGCTATGTCATGGGGCTGCCCATGGCGGTGCGCCCGCTCTTCGTCTCCAAAGCGACGACGGTGGCGCAGATCGCGCTGGCGGCCAGCGTCCTCGGCGAGGCGGCTTTCGGCATCGATCTTGGCTTCGCCCTTGATCTCCTGATCGGCGTGACGCTCCTCTTGACCGTGGCCTCGGCAGCCGCCTATCTCGTGGACTGGCTCCGACATATGGCGTCGCCCGACGATTCCGATTCTTCAGAAAGCGGCAGCCCATGACCGATCGCAGCGCCCTGATTCGGCGGCAGGTGTTCTTCTGGAGCATGGCCGCGCTCATCGGCGTCTTCCTGCTCTGGCTGTTCTCCGAAATCCTTCTGCCCTTCGTGCTCGGCATGGTGCTGGCCTATCTGCTCGATCCGGTGGCCGACTGGCTGGAGCGTCGGGGGATCTCGCGGCTTTTCGCGACGGTGATCATCCTTGGACTGTTCGTGCTCGTCTTCGCCGGTGTCCTGGGCATCCTCGTTCCGGTCGTGGCAAACCAGATCGGCGGCCTCGCCGAGCGCATTCCGGAATATGTCGACCGGTTTCAGGCGCTCATGGATTGGCTGGAGTCGAGTTCGATCGGCTGGCTTTTGCCCGACAGCGAAGCCAATCTGAAGCAGGATCTCGCCCAGCTCGTCAGCGAGGGGTCCGGCTTCGTCACCTCCTTCATCGCCTCGCTCTGGTCGTCCTCGCTCGCGGTGGTCAATTTCGTCTCGCTGTTCGTGGTGACGCCGGTCGTCGCCTTCTACATCCTGCTCGACTGGGACCGGATGGTCGAAAAGGTCGACAGCTGGACGCCTCGCCAGCATGCCGCGACGATCCGGCGGCTCGCCCGCGACATCGACCGTTCGGTGGCGGGCTTCGTGCGGGGGCAGGGGAGCGTCTGCCTGATTCTCGGCACCTTCTACGGTGTCGCGCTCACCATGGTCGGGCTCAATTTCGGCCTCCTGATCGGACTCTTCGCCGGTCTGGTCTCCTTCATCCCCTATGTCGGGTCGGTCCTGGGGCTCATCCTCTCGGTCGGCGTCGCACTGGTGCAGTTCTGGCCGGACGCGATCTGGGTCATCGTCGTCGCCGCCATCTTCTTCACCGGTCAGTTCTTCGAGGGCAACATCCTGCAGCCGAAGCTGGTGGGCGCCTCGGTCGGCCTGCATCCGGTCTGGCTGATGTTCGCGCTCTTCGCCTTCGGCGCCCTGTTCGGCTTCGTCGGACTGCTGATGGCCGTCCCTCTGGCCGCCGCGGTTGGCGTTCTCGTGCGCTTCGCTCTGTCGCAATATCTGCAGAGCGAGATGTATTTCGGCCGCGAGACGTCGCGCGAACCAGCCGCGATCAGCCCGCGGGTCGCGGCCCCCGTCATTCCGCCTTCGGGCGACGCGCCCGACGCTGCGCAGCGGTAGGGCAGACCCATGCCGGCGCAACTCCCGCTCGAACTGCCGCATCGGCCCTCGCTGGCGCGCGAGGACCTGGTAGTCACCGCGGCCAACCGGATGGCGGTGGAAGCGATCGATGCCTGGCCGGCCTGGCCGCATCCGATCCTCGTCATCGTCGGTCCGCCAGGCTCGGGCAAGACGCATCTCGCCAATGTCTGGGCCCGCCGGGCGGGGGCCATCGCCTCCGGCGAGGCTTCGATCGACGCGATCCTGGAGACTCCGGATTTCTGCGCGGTGGTCGACGACATCGACGGCGGCGTCCATGACGAAGCCGAGCTCTTCGCGCTCGCCAATGCCGCCCGTCTCGGCGGCGGCAGCCTGCTCGCCACGGCCAGCACACCGCCCGGCGCCATCGATTTCGCGACCCGGGATCTGCGCTCGCGCCTTTCCGCCGCCACCGTCGCGACACTCGGCGCGCCGGACGACGCGCTTCTGGACGGGGTCCTCGTCAAGCTGTTTGCCGACCGGCAGATGGCGATCGATCCGAAATCCCTGCGCTACCTGACCGAGCGGATGGAACGCTCGCTCGATCAGGCGCGCAAGCTTGTCGCCGCCGTCGATCGGGAGACGCTTGCGGTGAAGGGCCGGGTGACGCGGCCGCTGTTGCGCCGCATATTGGAGCGGGAGGACATGGTCGGCGGCTGACCCGGCCCATGTCATCATAGCGTCTTTCGGGGCGGCTAACGGACCCGGAACAAGGAGGACTGTCCCGATGAGCGATACCGACCGAACGCCGACTCGCCGGAAAGCAACCCGCAAGGGTGACGGGGAGAGCAGGACGGCCGGTGCGGGCACGTCCGCAAAACCCAGAGCCTCCAAGCCGACCGGCCCCCGGCGTTCCAGCGCGAAGGCCGCCGCAGCGTCCAGCCGTACCGCCGTGACCTCCGACGACGCACGGCGGACACCATCGCAGCCGGAGGGCCCGATGTCGCAGACCGAACAAAACGCTGGCTCTCTTGTGTCCGACGCCGAGGCAATCCTTGCCGAAAACGACGCGGCAGGTGATGCCCACCCGCGCCTGACCAATGAGACGGACGAACTGCCCCAGGATCGCTACATCAATCGCGAACTGTCCTGGCTGCAGTTCAACCGGCGGGTCCTGGAGGAGTCCCAGAACCCGGCGCATCCGCTTCTGGAACGGGTGCGCTTCCTGTCGATCTCGGCGGACAATCTCGACGAGTTCTTCATGGTCCGCGTGGCCGGTCTGGCCGGTCAGGTACGCGAAAAGCTCCCCGTTCGCAGCGTCGACGGGCTGACGCCCCAGGAACAGCTCGACCGGATCCTGGACGAAGTCAGCCGCCTCCAGAGCGAGCAGCAGGCTTCGCTCGCCGAACTGATGAAGGCGCTGCGCCAGGAAAAGATCATGATCGTCGGTGCCGGCGAACTGAAGGGCCCGGAGCGGGCCTGGCTGGAGAAGCATTTCGACGAAACGATCTTCCCGGTCCTGACACCCCTGTCGATCGATCCGGCTCACCCGTTCCCCTTCATCCCAAATCTCGGCTTCTCCATCGCGCTCGACCTGATCCGCGAGCGCGATTCCAACCGCATGAACGCGCTTCTGCGCCTGCCGATCGCGCTGCACCGTTTCGTGGAGATGCCCATCGGCGAGAGCGGCGTGGCCCGCTACGTTCCGCTGGAGAGCGTCGTCGCCCTTTTCATCGGACGGCTCTTCCCCGGCTACCGGGTGAAGGGGTCGGGCACGTTCCGCATCATCCGCGATTCCGATATCGAGGTGGAGGAAGAGGCGGAAGATCTCGTCCGGCTGTTCGAGACAGCGCTGAAGCGGCGGCGGCGCGGATCGGTGATCCGCATCGAGTTCGATTCGATCATGCCGGAGGGCCTGCGCAATTTCGTGGCGGCCGAGTTGGAGGTGCCCGAGGCGCGCATTTCGGTGATGGACGGGATGCTGGCCCTCGATTCGCTCTCGCAGATCTGCAAGGCCTCTCGCGACGATCTGAAATTCGAGGCGTACATTCCCCGTTTCCCGGAGCGTATTCGCGAGCACAATGGCGACTGTTTCGCCGCGATCCGGGAAAAGGACATCATCGTCCACCACCCCTACGAATCCTTCGACGTGGTGGTCCAGTTCCTCCGTCAGGCGGCGGCCGATCCGAACGTCATCGCCATCAAGCAGACGCTCTATCGCACCTCGAACGACTCGCCCATCGTCCGCGCGCTGATCGACGCGGCCGAGGCCGGCAAGTCGGTGACTGCGCTGATCGAACTTAAGGCGCGCTTCGACGAGGAGGCCAACATCCGCTGGGCCCGCGACATGGAGCGCGCCGGCGTGCAGGTGGTCTTCGGCTTTATCGAGAAGAAGACCCATGCCAAACTCTCCCTCGTCGTGCGGCGGGAGGAGGGCAAGCTCGTCAGCTTCTGCCATATCGGGACCGGCAACTATCATCCGATCACGGCGAAGATCTACACGGATCTCTCCTATTTCACGGCCGATCCCGAGATCGCCCACGATGTCAGCCTCGTCTTCAACTACATCACCGGCTATGCCGAGCCGAACGCGCTCAAGCGGCTGGCGGTCTCTCCGGTCACGATGCGCGACACGATCATCCGGCTGATCGAGGCCGAAGCCGCCAATGTGCGGGCCGGGAGGCCGGGTCAGATCTGGCTGAAGATGAACTCGCTGGTCGACGCCAAGATCATCGACGCGCTCTATCGGGCGAGCCAGGCCGGTGTCGAGATCGATCTCGTGGTACGCGGCATCTGCTGCCTGAAGCCGCGCGTGCCGGGTCTGTCGGACAATATCCGCGTCAAGTCGATCGTCGGCCGCTTCCTGGAACACAGTCGCATCTACTGTTTCGGCAACGGCCAGGGCTTGCCCTCCGACAAGGCCATCGTCTATCTCGGCTCGGCCGATTTGATGCCGCGCAATCTGGATCGGCGCGTGGAGGTGCTGGTGCCGATCACCAACCCGACGGTTCACAGCCAGGTCTTGTCGCAGATCATGCTCGGCAACATTCTGGACAATCAGCAGAGCTGGTCGGTGGTCGCGGACGGGTCATCGCGCCATATCGTGCCCTCGCCGGGCGAACAGCCCTTCAACGCGCAACGCTATTTCATGACAAACCCGAGTTTGTCGGGCCGCGGGAAAGCGCTGAAGACGGATGCTCCAAAACTCATCGCAAGACAACGCGCCGAACACGGGCGCTTCGACTAAAGGTTCCGCACCCGGGCGTCTGCCGGGCGCGATCCCGGTCGGGGTGGTCGACATCGGATCGAATTCGGTCCGGTTGGTGATCTACGAAGGCCATTCGCGCGTCCTGACGGTCCTGTTCAACGAAAAGGTCCTGAGCGGTCTGGGCAAGGGACTGGCTCAGACCAACCGTCTCGACCCGCAGGCGGTCGACAACGCCCTTGCCGCGCTCAAGCGTTTTGCCCGGCTGGCGGCGCAGGCCGGCGTCAAGGACCTCTACCCGCTGGCGACCGCCGCCGCCCGCGAGGCGCAGAACGGGCCGGAATTCATCGCCGCGGCGGAAGCCGCGCTCGGGCGCAAGGTGATCATCCTTTCCGGCGCCGACGAGGCACGGGGCGCCGCAAACGGCGTCCTGGCCGGTTTCAACAGGCCTGACGGCATTGTCGGCGATCTCGGTGGCGGTAGCCTGGAACTCGTCGACATTGCCGAGGGGGCGGTCGGCGAGGGTATGACCATGCCGCTGGGCGGCCTCAGGCTGCGCGATCTCTCCGGCGGCGATCTCGGCAATGCACAGGCCCTCGCCGACAGCCACGTCGCGGCCAGTGGACTTGCCGAACGTGGCGCGGGGCGTGCCTTCTTCGCCGTCGGTGGCACCTGGCGCAATCTCGCCAAGCTGCACATGGAGCAGGTCGGCTATCCGCTGCATGTCATGCATGCCTATGAGATTCCGGCGGCCGGTCTCGAAGCCTTTCTCGACGCGGTGATCCGTGCCGAGCCGGAGAAGTTGCCGGGCATCGCCGCCGTCTCCAAGTCGCGGCGTTCGCTGCTGGCCTATGGCGCCGTGGCGCTGAAGAGCGTCGTCAAGTTCATCAAACCCGAAAAGATCGTGCTCTCCGCCCTCGGCGTGCGCGAGGGCTTCCTGTACGACCGCCTGCCCGAGCCCGAAAAGGCCAAGGATCCCCTGATCGAGGCCACGCGCGAACTCGCGATCCTGCGTTCGCGCTCGCCCGACCATGCCTGGGAACTGGTGGAATGGACCCGGCGCACCTTCGAGGCCCTGTCGATCGACGAGACGCCCGAAGAGGAACGGCTGAGGACCGCAGCCTGCCTTCTCGCCGATATCGGCTGGCGGGCGCATCCCGACTATCGCGGCAAGCAGGCGCTCTCGATCGTCGCCCATGCCGCGATTCCCGCGATCGACCATCGCGGGCGGGCCTTTCTTGGCCTCACCAATTTCTACCGCCACGAAGGCAGCGTCGAGCAGCGCCACATTCCCGAACTGGAACGCCTGATCGACGAACGCCTGCTGAAACGGGCGCAAATCCTCGCCTCGCTGTTTCGCGCCACCTATCTGCTGACCGCCTCGATGCCGGGGATTCTCGACCAGTTCAAATGGGCCCAGGACCCGCGGGGCGGTTTCACCCTGGCCATTCCCGCCCGCCTTGCCGACCTGATCGGCGAGCGCCCCGAGGGCCGGTTGCAGCAATTCGCTCGCGTCGTCGAGAAGACACTGAGGCTCGAAGCGCGCTAAGGGCGGGGCGTCTTCGGATTTTGTCCATCAGGCGCAGTGAGTGATTTCGCCGGAGGCGCCGGGATCAGAGCCGGCGGTCGGTGAAATTGCGCCGGTCGTCGGCGATCGCCATGGCGGCGGCCAGCGAGGCCTCGTCGCCGGCGACGGAGGCAAGACGGTCTACCTGATTGATCGCGATCAGCCGCAACAGATCTTCGCGCGGCTGGCCGGCGGCGTCGCGCGGGAGGGCGTGGACGGCCTGGATCACGTCCGGGCGGGGGCGAAGCGTTTCGGCGATCCGCCGCTCCACCTCCGAAGGTGTCGCGTCGGGCGCGACCTCCACGAAGGCGTAGATCCCGACGCCGTTCTTCTTCGGATAGGGAAACAGCGAAAGCACATGGCCGGTCACTCCCGGCTCCTTGCCGAGCCGTGCGGCGATCGTCTTGCCGTCGGTGTCGAGCCGGTCCTTGGTGCCTTCGCCGTCGGACCAGTTGAAGATGCCGCGGGTAACGAGGTTGTAGACGGGCTTGCCGGTCTTCAGCCAGACCCGCGCCGGCAGGCTCTTTTGCGCCAGCATGCGCTTTTCCGAGGGCGTCAGATACTGTTTGCAGAAGCTCTTCTTCTGCTTGAGGAGATGGCGCAGATCCTCGCGTGCGAGCAGCCGGAACAGCGGGCCGCGCCGACGGAAACGCACGGCGAGTTGCAGGTCGATGAGGGCCGCGCGACCATCCGGTGTGATCAGCCAGTTCTGCGGCTTGGCGAGGTCGTTATGGGCGACGCCGGCACGGTGGATTTCGCGCATCAGCCGCTTGGCGTCCTGGAAATAGGCGAGATTGCCCTTCGGCTTGGCGACGTGCAGCGGCGCGCCTTCGATATAGCCGCGATAGAGCGCTTCCTTGTCGACGCCGAGAAGCTGCGGCACGCCGGCCACGTCCTTCAGGGCGGACAGCGCGGTAATCTCGCGGTTGGCCAGATGCCAGGCGAAGCGGCGCACGGGACGGGCGGAGGCCGCGACCCGACGCCGGATCACCTTCGTCGCCGTGTCGCTTTCGAGATGACCGATGGCGATCTCCCCGAAAATGTCGCGCTTCAGGACGGTTTCGACCACGAAGGGTGAGGGAAGGGTCGGCAGGGATTTCGGCATTGTCGGGCACCGGACGAAGCGGGACGGCGGCAGGTTGCCGAGCGCGATCTCGCATGGAATTGTCTTGCGGCCGACGTGAGGACGAATGCAGCGTCCCGTCAAGGATATGACCGCAGAGGAACGCCCTCATAGCGGAACTCCCGCCCCCTGTGAACGTCTCTTTCGCGAAAGCCCGACACTGCAGCCGGGCTGCAACGCCAGGGAGCGCCGCCATGACGATCGAGACCCATTGCCTCGAACCCGAAGCCACGATCCCGAACAGCCGGCTTCCGCTGGTCGTGATGCCCGGCGCGTTCGAGAACCCGGACGCCGATGCGATCGCGGACTGCTTCACGACGAACGGATGGCAGGGGACCTGGGTCTACACGGTCTTCGACCACTGGCATTATCATGTCGAAGGTCATGAGGTCCTCGGCTGCGCCTGCGGTTCCGCGACGGTCGGCTTCGGCGGCGATAGCGGCATCACGGTCGAGATGAACCCGGGCGACGTCGTGATCATACCGGCCGGTGTCGGCCACAAGCGCCTGTCCGGCACGAGCGACTTCGCCGTCGTCGGCGCCTATCCACCCGGCCAGAATGGCGCGATCACGCGTGCCGGCGAAATGGATGTCGAAGCGGCCGCAAGACAGATCGCGTCCCTCGCGCTGCCGCAGACCGATCCGGTGACGGGTGATGCCCTCCAGTTCTGGCAGGACGGCTAGCAGGGTGCTCGGCTGCAAGAACGGACGCCGACCACGTTTTTTTCCCGCATGCCCTTCCTATCGCGGGCCGAGGGTGAAATAGAGGGGCCGTTCCCGCAACCGCCAAACTTCAAGTCAGTCCGCACCCATGTCCGTCGAGAGTCCGCCCATCCGCCCCGCTGCGTCCACCGCATCGGAGGCAGAGGCGCCGCCGGACCGTGAGGTGAAACTGCGGACGATGCTCGTCCTGGCGCTGATCGTCGGCATCGTCGCCGGCGTTGGAGCGATCGTCTTCAAGTACCTGATCGCCTTCATCTACAATCTCGCCTTCTACGGCGTCTTGTCGATCCATCTCGATCCCAACTCCTACGGGCCCGAGAGTTCGTGGAGAGCGGGCATCATCTTCGTGCCGGTGATCGGCGGTCTCGTCGTCGTCTGGCTTGTCAGGAAGTTTGCGCCCGAGGCCAAGGGCCATGGCGTGCCGGAGGTGATGTTCGCGATCTATCACCAGAACGGCAATGTCCGCGGCATCGTCGCGGCGGTGAAGTCGCTCGCCTCGGCGATCTCGATCGGCACCGGCGCCTCGGTCGGACGCGAAGGGCCGATCATCCAGATCGGCTCCTCCTTCGGCTCGACCTTCGCGCGCCGGCTGCGCCTCGTGCGGCATCAGAAGATCACGCTTCTGTCCGCCGGTGCCGGCGCCGGCATCGCGGCGACCTTCAACACGCCGCTCGGCGGTGTGCTCTTCGCCTCGGAAGTGCTCTTGCCGGAAGTTTCGACCCGGACTTTCCTGCCGGTGGTCGTGGCGACCGCGACCTCCACCTATGTCTACCGCGCGGCGATGGGCGTCGAGTCGGCCTTCGTCGTGCCCTTCGACGGTCTGGTCGAAGGGCAGGCGGTCAATGGCGCCGAACTGGTGCTCGCGGCGCTCACCGGCGTCCTCATGGGCGTCGCCGCCTGGGCGTTCGTGAAGCTTCTGCAGAAGACCGAGGACTTCTTCGACAATTCGAACGTCAATCCATACGTGCAGAACGTTCTCGGCATGCTCGCGGTCGGCTGCCTCGGTTACGGCTTCTTCCTCTTCGCCGGCCACTACCATGTGATGAGCGTTGGCTATTCGACGATCCAGGACGTCTTGAACGGTGGCATCACCACGGCGCTGCTTCTGCTTCTCCTGTTCTTCGGAAAGCTGGTGGCGACCTGCGTCAGTCTGGGGGCGGGGGCGTCCGGTGGCATCTTCTCGCCGAGTCTCTTCATGGGCGCGACGCTTGGCGGGGCGATCGGCGTGATCGGCCACACGCTCCTGCCGGGCGCCCACATTGCGCCGGAGACCTTCGCGATCATCGGCATGGGCGCCATGGTCGGCGGTGCCACCTCGGCCGCGATGACGGCGATCGTGATGATCTTCGAGATGACTCGCGACTACGAGATCATCCTGCCGCTAGTGCTGGCGGTCGCAATCGCCATCGGCGTGCGCCGGGCCATGACGACGGCGGACATCTACACGATCAAGCTGAGGAACCGCGGCCGTCCGATTCCGACCGACCGCACCACCAACATGTTCCTCGTCCAGCAGGCGAGCGAGACCATGGTTCGCGACGTCGTCGTCCTGCCGGGCACGATGACGGTCACGGAGGCGCTGAAACAGGTCGATGTCCACAAGACCCGCGTCATCACCACCGACGGCACCCGAATCACCGGCTTCGTGCGCTTCGGCACCATCCCCTACGAGGCCGACCGCTTTGCCCGGCAGACCCTGAACGAGATCGGATCGCAGGAATTCATCATCGCCTCCGCGGCCCACACCCTGAACACGGTCGTCACCCGCATGAACCGCCGCAACCGCTCCTATGCGATCGTCGTGCGCGAACTGCGCGGCCTGCCGCGGCCGGAAGATATCGTCGGCGTGATCGGCCGCGAGGAGATCGCCAATGCCGTGGTGCGAAATCACTACGGATAAGCATCTGAAGACAAAGATCTTTCCGGCTTGGCCGGAAAGCGTCTCGAAAATGTCGCTTGACGGCGGTGCGGCTCCGGGAGTAGCGCCATGGATGGGACACCTCTCCCCAACGAGAGGCGCCTATCTGAAAGGGTAGCTACAAGATGGCACAGATCTCCAAGCCGGACACGCGTCCGGCCAATCCCCGCTTTTCGTCTGGACCTTGCGCCAAGCGACCCGGCTGGTCGCTGGAAGCGCTTGAAGATGCCGCGCTCGGACGCTCACATCGCGCCAAGATCGGCAAGTCGAAACTTGCCCAGGCGATCGACGAAACCCGCGAGATTCTCAACGTTCCCGCTGACTATCGCATCGGCATCGTTCCGGCGTCCGACACCGGCGCCGTCGAGATGGCGATGTGGTCGCTGCTCGGCCAGCGCGGCACCGACGTCGTCGCCTGGGAAAGCTTCGGCGCCGGCTGGGTGACCGACGCGGTCAAGCAGTTGAAGCTCACCGACGTTCGCACCTTCGAAGCGCCTTATGGCGAAATCGTCGATTTCGCCGAGGTCGATTTCGACCGCGATGTGGTCTTCACCTGGAACGGCACCACGTCCGGCGTAAAAATGCCGAATGGCGACGCCATTCCGGCCGACCGCCAGGGCCTCACCATCTGCGACGCGACGTCCGCCGCCTTCGCGCAGGACCTTCCCTTCGACAAGCTCGACGTCGTCACCTTCTCCTGGCAGAAGGTGATGGGCGGTGAGGCGGCCCACGGCATGCTCATCCTTTCGCCCCGCGCGGTCGAGCGGCTGGAAAGCTACAAGCCGGCCTGGCCGCTGCCGAAGATCTTCCGCATGACCAAGAACGGCAAGCTGATCGAGGGCATCTTCAAGGGCGAAACCATCAACACGCCCTCCATGCTCTGCGTCGAGGACTATCTCGATGCGCTCGCCTGGGGCAAGTCGATCGGCGGTCTGGACGCTTTGAAGGCCCGAGCGAACGCCAATCTGAAGGTGGTCGAGGATTTCGTTGCCGCCAATGACTGGATCGGCTTTCTGGCGAAGCGCCCCGAGATCCGCTCGAACACCTCGGTCTGTCTGACCTTCACCGATCCGGACCTCGTCGCCCAGCCCGAAGACGCGCAGAACGCCTTCGCCAAGGGCGTCGCCTCGCTGCTCGAGAAAGAGGGCGTCGCCCTCGACATCGGCGCCTATCGTGACGCCCCTGCGGGGCTGCGCATCTGGTGCGGCGCGACGGTCGAGGCCTCCGATTTGGAAGCGCTGATGCCTTGGCTCGCCTGGGCCTATGAGACCCAGAAGGGCGAACTCAAGAAGGCGGCTTAACTGCTCCGACGCCTGGCATCATCCCTCATCCTGAGCCTGTCGAAGGGCGAGGGATGACGCACTGAGGCTAGGCGGCCCGCCCCTCGTCCTTCGACAGGCTCAGGATGAGGGGCTCAGAGCTTGAAGCTTGCGGCCGCGTCAAATGTCGTCGTGGCGTCCAGTGTCTTTTCAATATCGATGACAAACGCCGCAGTCACAGGCACCCGACATCTCAACCGCGTCATCCCGGCCTCGAGCCGGGATCCATTCCAAACCGCCGAACATGAACCGATCGGGTCGAGGAAGAATGCATCCCTTCGACCGAACTGCCCGCCGAAACGCCGAGGCATAGGTCCCGGCTCGAGGCCGGGATGACGATCGGAGAGGTCGGCGCATGATCGTTTCAGCGACCGCCGGGCAATGCCCGCGTCGCAGTCAGAAGGACAACACCCATGGCAGCCCCCAAGGTTCTCGTTTCCGACGCCCTTTCCGAAACCGCCGTCCAGATCTTCAAGGATCGCGGCATCGAGGTCGACTTCCAGCCGCAGATCGGCAAGGACAAGGACAAGCTCCTCGAAATCATCGGCGACTATGACGGTCTCGCCATCCGCTCCGCCACCAAGGCGACCGAGAAGCTGATCGCTGCGGCGACCAATCTGAAGGTCATCGGCCGGGCCGGCATCGGCGTCGACAATGTCGACATCCCGGCCGCCAGCCGGAAGGGCATCATCGTGATGAACACGCCCTTCGGCAACTCCATCACCACCGCCGAGCACGCCGTGGCGCTGATGTTCGCCGTCGCCCGCCAGCTTCCCGCCGCCGATACCTCGACCCAGGCCGGCAAGTGGGAGAAGAACCGCTTCATGGGCGTCGAGATCACCGGCAAGACGCTGGGCGTCATCGGCTGCGGCAATATCGGCTCGATCGTCGCCTCGCGCGGCGTTGGCCTGAAGATGCGGGTGATCGCCTTCGATCCGTTCCTCTCCGCGGAACGCGCCGCTCAGCTCGGCATCGAAAAGGTCGAACTCGACGAACTCTACAAGCGCGCCGACTTCATCACGCTCCACACGCCGATGACGGAAAAGACCAAGGGCCTGATCAACGCGGCCGCCATCGCCAAGATGAAGGATGGCGTGCGCATCATCAATTGCGCCCGCGGCGGTCTCGTGGTCGAGGCCGATCTCGCCGCCGCGATCCAGTCCGGCAAGGTCGCGGGCGCCGGCGTCGACGTCTTCGAGACGGAGCCCGCGAAGGAGTCGCCGCTCTTCGGCCTCGACAACGTCGTCTGCACGCCGCATCTCGGCGCTTCGACCTCGGAAGCCCAGGAAAACGTCGCGCTGCAGGTCGCCGAGCAGATGTCGGACTATCTCCTGCGCGGTGCCGTGTCGAACGCCATCAACATGCCCTCGATCACGGCGGAAGAGGCTCCGATCCTCACCCCCTTCGTGAAGCTCGCCGAATGCCTCGGGGCCTTTGTCGGCCAGGTGACGGAGGAGCCGATCAAGTCGGTCGAGATCGTCTATGATGGTACCGTCGCCACGATGAACACCAAGGCGCTGACCTCGGCGACGCTGTCCGGCCTGATCAAGAGCCAGGTCGCGGACGTCAACATGGTCTCGGCCCCGGTGATGGCGAAGGAACGCGGCATCCAGATCACCGAGTCGCGCCGCGACCAGTCGGGCGTGTTCGAGACCTATATCAAGCTGACGGTGACCACCGAGAAGCAGACGCGCTCGGTCGCCGGCACCGTCTTCTCCGACGGCAAGCCGCGCTTCATCCAGATCAAGGGCATCAATCTCGACGCCGAAATCGGCCGCTACATGGTCTACACCACCAACAACGACGCACCGGGCATCATCGGCCTTCTCGGCACGACTTTCGGCAATGCCGGCGTGAACATCGCGAACTTCCAGCTCGGCCGCGACCGGCCGGGCGGCAACGCGATCGCGCTGCTCTATGTCGATTCGCCGGTGCCCGAAGACGTGCTCGACAAGGTGCGCGCCCACAAGGAGATCGCCAGCGCCAAGCCGCTCGTCTTCGACGTGGCGGAAGTGACGGCCTGAGCGGCATACGGTTCGAACGTCCCTCCCAAGGACCGAAAGCGTCGGCGAAGCTCGCTTCGTTGGCGCTTTTTTGTGCGCGTGGGCGCATCTAGCCTGCTACCGAGGAGCAGAAGACGGCGGGTGAGTGCGATGGCCGAAGGAGGGGAATGACCGAAATGGCAAATCCCGTGATCGATGTGCCGGCGAAGCGGCCCGAGCGCCTCGTGCTCGACGGTCGGTATGCACGGCTCGAACCGCTCGACCCCGCACGACATGCCGAAACCCTGCATGCCATTGCGACAGGTGCCGATGCTGCGCCTCGCTATCGCTACCTCTTCGAGGCGCCGCCCACGAGCGAAGCCGAATCGGCGGAATGGGTGCAAAGAGCCGCGAGCTCCGACGACCCGCTGTTCTTCGCCGTCATCGACAAGGCGACCGGCCGGGCCGGGGGGCGGCAGGCCCTCATGCGGATCACCCCCGAGCACGGCGCGGTCGAAATCGGCAGCATACTCTGGGGTCCAGCAATCGCCCGGACGCGGATCACCACCGAAGCGCTGTATCTCACGGCCCGCCACGTCTTCGAGACGCTCGGCTATCGCCGCTTCGAATGGAAATGCGACGATCGCAACGAGCCCTCGAAGCGCGCCGCGACCCGCTTCGGCTTCAGTTTCGAGGGTGTCTTCCGCCAGCACATGGTGGTAAAAGGCGAAAACCGCGACACGGCCTGGTTTTCGATGCTCGACGGCGAATGGCCGCGACTGAAAGCGGGCTTTGAGGCGTGGCTCGATCCGGGCAATTTCGATCACGAAGGGCGGCAGAGGGAGCGGCTGCGGTTTGGTCAGTCGCGCTGATTGGGGGATCTGGCTTGGCGAAGACTTGCGTCACCTGGCGGACCGGGTGGATGCAATATCTGCTCACCCGCTGAAACTTCGTCATCCTCGGGCTTGTCCCACTGCTGTCCGGTTTAACCATGGCTGAGGTCCAG
>NZ_JAKQZG010000012.1 GCF_024359545.1 Jiella marina | reverse complement strand
ATGGCGCCGATCGCGGTGATGACGAGAAGGCCGGTATAGGGAAAGAACCGCCAGACACAGGCGATGATGAGGCCGCTCCAGGTATAGGAGATGGTCATCGGCTCCGACAGAACCGAGAGCACCTGCACCAGGACATTGTTGAAGAGGCCGTTGCGCGAGAAGAACAGGGTGAGCGCGTAACCGGCGATCAGCACCGGAACCGCGAGGGGAAGGGCGACGAGGAGCCGGATCAACGTGCCGAGTATGGGCGACGAGCGGGCGACATAACCGAGCGGGATGCTGATCGCGATCGACACGAGCATGGTGGCGACGGCGAGCGTCACGGTGCGGAGGAGGGGTCTCGCGGTCTCCGCGCTGGTGAAGAACTCCACATAGCGGGAGAGGGTGAAGCCCGTGTCGCCTTCTAGGCTCGCGGTTGTCGCGAGGCCGAGCGGATAGATGCATAGAAGCACGACGAGGATGATGGCCGGCGCCATGGCGAACGCCAGCTCGCCGCGCCCTGTCCGCGCGAGAAAATCGCCTCCGGCCCGGCCTTTGCCCGACATTCGTCCTCCCGTTCTCCCCATTTATGTTAACGCTAACAGATAGGCTTCAACGGCGCAAGACTCGGATGCTTCGCCGGCTCATTGGCGTAGTCAGACAGCCGGGCAGGGCGCACGGAGCTTGGGCCGATTGGACATCGAAGAGTGGAGCGGGAACGATTGAGGAGATGGACCCGGCGGCCGATCAGGAGCTAACGGTCCGTCGGTTCCGGGGCGATCCGGGAAAACGCCAGGCGGCGCGGGCCTCGCCCTTGCGACCTCTCCCAGAGCCCGGAAATCAGGCCGGGCCAGAGCTCCTCCGGACGATGAGGTCGACGGGAAGAACTGACGACGCGGGCACCGCCTTCGTTCCGGCCTGTACGTCCGGCGCCAGGAGGGCGTCGACCACGTGGCGGCCGATCCCGAAGAAATCCTGGCGGATCGTGGTCAAAGGTGGGGAAAAGAAGGCCGCTTCGGGCACGTCGTCGAAGCCGACCACGGCGATATCCTCCGGCACGCGCCGCCCGCCTTCGCCGAGCGCGAGGAGCAGGCCGAGCGCCATCTGGTCGCTCGCGACGAAGACGGCCGAGACGTCCCGGTCGGCGGCAAGGATGCGACCCGCCTCATAGCCGCTTCGGGCGCTCCAGTCGCCATGGAGAGGCTCGGGAACCCGCCGACCGGCCGATTTCAGCGCCTCCGACCAGCCCTTCATCCGCTCGTTCGAACCGACGCGGCCCGCCGGCCCGCCGACGAAGTGGACCGTGTCGTAGCCCCTGTCGAGAAGATGTCGGGTCGCCTTTCCCGCACCGCCGATCTCGTCGATCGAGACGATCGGCACGGTGCCGAGACGCGGGCCCCAGACCCCGACGAGCGGCAGATCGACGTCGAGGAGCTTTGGATCGAAATCGATCGCGGATTGCGGGCACATCAGCGCGACGCCCGCGACGGACTGCCGATAGAGGCGCAGGAACGCCTCCTTGATCATCGCAGCGTCGAGCGAACTGATCGACACGATATTGACCGAATGGCTGAGTTCCCGGGCGCGCATTTCAATGCCGATCAGCGCGGCGGCGGGTCCATAAAGTGTCGTCTCGTAACAGATGACGCCGATGGTCTGGGTACGGCCTTTGGCGAGAGCGCGGGCGGAAGCATTGGGCACATAGGTCAAGGCCTCCATCGCCTCGACAACCTTCAGCCGCGTCTCCGCCTTGACGTAGGGATGTCCGTTGACGACCCGCGAGACTGTCTGATGGGAGACACCAGCGAGTTTCGCGACGTCGTGCAATCGCGGCTGCCACCTGGAATCGGACGGCACGGTCGCTGCGTCTTCAGTCTTTCGGGTCGGCGGCACAGTCGAATAGCCTCGGGAACAGGGAAAGCGTCTCCGATCTTATGCGGCCTCTCTTTCAAATTGAAGCGGATGACAGCTTGGGACCTGAGGCGGATGCCGTCGTTCCAGGCGTCTCGCGAGCTTTGCTACAGGCCGTGAACGCCCTGCTCGAGGCGATCGGCGCAATTCTGAAGTGAAAGCCCTGTTCGACAACACATGGCCCCGCCTCTTCACGCTCGACGAAGAGGGGCGCATGGCTTGGCGTCACGTCGACGATTGGAGTTCCCCCGGTTCCGTGGACAGTTAGGGGCTTACACTTTTCGATGCGACTTTGACGCTCCTTTCGTATTCGATCGGCGATTTGTAGCCGATGGCCGAATGGCGGCGAGCGGGATTGTACCAGCCCTCGATGAAGCTAAAGACGGCCATGCGCGCCTCGGCTTTGGTCGGGAACTTGCGGCGATCGAGCAGTTCGCATTCGAGCGTGGCAAAGAAGCTCTCGCACATCGCGTTGTCGTAGGCATCGCCTACCGACCCCATCGATGGACGCACACCGGCCTCCTTGCATCTCAGCCCGAAGGCCACGGATGTATATTGCGATCCCTGGTCCGAATGATGAATGACATTCGTCGGATGTCTCTGGGCGAGCGCCATGTTCATCGCATCGACGACCACCTGGGTCTTCAGGTTGTTTGCCATCGACCAGCCGACGATCCGCCTCGAGAAGGCGTCGAGCACGACCGCGAGATAGAGGAAGCCGGCCCAGGTCGGGATGGAGGTGATGTCGGCGACCCAGAGCTGGTTCGGCGCCTCTGCATAGAAGTTACGATCGACGAGATCGCAGGCCGGACGGACGCGGTCATCGCGGATCGTCGTACGTGCCGAGCGGCGGCGGCTCACACCGGCAAGGCCATCGACTTTCATCAGCCGCTCGATCCGCTTGCGACCGACGGCGACGCCACCCTCACGGAGCTCAGCGTGGATCCGTGGCGAACCGTAGGTCTGGTGAGACGCGGTGTGGATTGCCGCGATCCTCTGCGAGAGCGCCGCGTCTTCAACGGCGCGGTTGGAGGGAGAGCGGCTCTGCCAAGCGTAAAAGCCCGAACGCGAGACGCCGAACACCTCGCACATCGATTGGATCGGAAACTGGGCCTGGTTCGCGGTCATGAATTCGAAGACCTGAACGACGTCCCGTCGTTCTGAGCAAACCAGGCCGCGGCCTTTGACAGGATATCGCGCTCCAGCCGCAACTGCTTGTTCTCCTTGCGAAGACGTTGCAGCTCAGCGCGCTCCTTCTCTTCCAGGCCAGCAGCGTTTCCATCGCCGCTAAGGTCGGCCTTGCGGGCCCAGCCATAAATCGTGTGGGCGCAGGGCTCGAATTCCTTGGCCAAATCTTCCGGGCGACGGCCAGCCCGAACCAGCGCAATCATCTGCTCCCGAAACTCCGCTGAATAGGGCGCTCTTGTTCTCGGCATTCGGACACTCTCCTTTGAAAGTCAGATCGTGTCCACAAAACCGGGGGAACTCCACTCCCACGCCTTCGGCGAGAGATTTATCGGCCTCGATGCCCATCAGCTCACAGCTTCGGGCACCCGTGTCGTTCGGGCCTCATGAACGCGGCGCCAGTCCAGACCTTCGAGCGAAGACCTGCAAGAATGCGCCCTCAAGTGAGGCTGACGCTCCCACACCGGAGATCATCAGGGTTCTGGATCCGCACCATCCCCTGTACGGGAAGAGTTTCCGTATATTGGGTCTTTCGACGCGCCAAGGGGGCAATCTGCCGCCCTCCTACGAGGTGGCAAGTGAGCTCGATACTCGGCTCTTCGTTCCGGTCCGCGTGACAGAACTTTCGACCGACATGGAGAATCTGTCGAAGTTGAGCGTTGAAGCTCTGCGAGACCTGATCTCGCTGGCCAACCAACTCGACGATCATGCCAATCGACCCAAAGGACCTCTGGTCAAGGCTTCCCGCTTCCCTGCGGCAGCGGGTCGTCGAGGACGTCGCGGCCGTTTTGGTGGAGATCGGCCATGAAGTCCGAACTGATTTCGGCGACGCATCTCGCTCGCAAGGCTGTCGTTTACATCCGCCAGTCGACACCGGCCCAGGTCATCGCTCATCAGGAAAGCCTGCGTCTTCAATACGCGTTGCGACAACGGGCCGAGGAACTGGGCTGGGGCCGGAACGACATTGACATCATCGACACCGATCTCGGACTGAGTGGATCCTCCGTCCTGGATCGGCGCGGCTTCCAGGAACTGACGGCTCGCGTCAGCCTGAACGAGGTAGGTCTTGTTTTGTCGGTCGACGTCACCCGCTTGGCCCGCAATTGTTCGGATTGGTATCCACTTCTCGACATCTGCGGTCTGCGGAACTGCCTGATCGCCGATCGCGACGGCGTCTATGATCCCGGTTCGAGCAATGGACGCCTTCTTCTCGGGCTGAAAGGCGCGATCTCCGAACTCGAGCTCCATACGATCCGCGGCCGCCTCACAGCCGGCCTGCTCGCCAAGGCCGAGCGCGGGGACCTCGCACAGATGCTCCCCGTGGGGCTGGTGCGCGAACCTGGCAACGTCGTGGTGAAGGATCCGAACGTCGAAGTCCAGCAGCGGCTGGTCATGCTGTTCGATAGCTTTCTGCGATTGCGCTCGGCCGCCAAGGTCATGCGTTTCTTGAACACGCAGGGTGTCGACCTGCCGCGCCGCGACCGATATGGCGAACTTCATTGGGTCCGCGGAACCGTCGCTGCCGTCACCGCGATCTTGAAGAATCCGGCCTATGCTGGCGCGTTCGTCTTCGGACGCAAGCGCACGGAGCGCGTGCCGGGCAATGGCGGCCGCTCACACAAGTCCACCCGATCCCGCGACCAATGGCGGATCGTCGTGAAGGACCGTTATCCAGCCTATATCGACTGGGCTACTTTCGAGACGATCCAGGCCATCCTCCGCGACAATCGGGCCGATTATATGAAGACCAAGACCAGAGGAGCACCGCGCGATGGGCAGTTGCTGCTGCAGGGGATCGTGTGGTGCGCCCGGTGCGGCCACAAAATGTACGTTCGCTATCAGCATGGAGGCGAATACGTCTGCAACCATCTTCGCACACAGCGGGGAGCGCCGAGTTGTCAGAGCCTTGGTGCCGCCATCGTAGACGAGCCGGTAGCGCAAGCCTTCCTTGTCGCCCTGGCTCCTACCGAAATCGAAGCGCTGTCGAAGGCGCGGCGATGCAGGCAGCAGGCCGATGAGGCTGCGCGCGCTGCCGTTGAACAGCAGGTAACGCGAAAGCGGTACCAAGCATCCTTGGCAGAGCGTCAATATAACAAGGTCGATCCCGACAACCGGTTGGTCGCTGCCGAGCTGGAACGACGCTGGGAAGCTGCACTCGTCGAATTGAGGGCCGCCGAAGAGGCTTTGTCGCGACAATGCGCCGACCTGGCGCCGCTTGCAGTCCTGAGTAGGACCGAGACCGCCCAGGTCATCGCGCTCGCTGGACGGCTGCCGCAGCTTTGGGCCGATCCTCGAACCAGGGATACCGACAGAAAGGCACTGCTACGCTGCCTCGTCGAAAAGATCATTCTCGACCGCGGCGACCACGACACCGCCATGATCCGAATTGTCTGGCGCGGCGGCGAAGTCAGCGAAATCGCCGTCAGGCGCCCGGTCGCGAAGCTGAGCAGCCTGGAACGGGGTGAGGAGATGAAGCGTCGAGCGCTCGAGCTTTCCGGGACGACAATGCCTGACGAAGAGATCGCCGCCGTGTTGACCGCCGAGGGATATCGTTCTCCGAAAACACCGGACAGAGTGACCTCCCACACCGTGCGACGCATCCGCAAGCAAGCCGGATGGCCGGCCCGCAAACCGCAATCGCGCTGGCGTCATGCTCCAGGATCTATCGGCATCGCAGAACTGGCTTTGAGGCTCCGCATCCCCACGAAGTGGCTTTATGTCCAAATCCGTGACGGTCGCATTGCCATCGATCGCCAGGCCAGTGGAGCCTATCTCTTCCACGACTGCGACGCCGTTCTTCAGGCCATCCGTGACCTACGAAGCCATCGGATCGAAAGCGTCGACTTGAGGGGGCATCAGCCTGACTACAAGGAGCATCCACATGGATGATCGAGAAGCGCGGAGAGCTGCGCGGCCGACAGCCGAATGACGCCGTCCGTGATCGCAGGCCATTTGAACGCGCCGTCCTCAAGCCGCTTTGCGACAAGAACCAGTCCCGTACCATCCCAGAAGATCAGCTTGATCCGGTCAGCTCGTTTGGCGCGGAAGACGTAGACCGTTCCGCCGAAAGGATCGGCCGCCATCGTCTCGCGCACCAGCGCGGCGAGACCCTCTGCCCCTTTGCGGAAGTCGACGGGCTTCGTCGCGACCATGACGCGGACGGTGCCGCTCGGCCCGATCACGCACTGCCCTTCAACGCATCGATCACCGCCGCGATCGTTCTGGCGTCAGCACCCTTGGCGATCTTCACCGCGACGCCGTCGATCTCCAGCTCGACCGCCGGGATCGCCTTGCCGGACGAGCGTGACCGTTTCCGCTTCGCGCGAGGCTTCTTCTCAATGGCAGGCGGTTCGATGACCACCGGCACGAATGTCGGTTCGGTCGGGGACACATCGGACTTCGCCAAAGCCGTCTGCCGCAACTTGCGCCGCCAGGTGAAGAGTTGCGAATGGCTCAGCCCGTGACGCCGCGCAACGGCGCAAACGCTCTCCAGGCCGGAATAGCTCTCCGCGACGATCGCCGCCTTCTCTTCGTCGCTCCAGTCGCGCCGCCGACCTGCGCCCGTGAAGACCTCGAACCGCCGAACTGGTTTCGTGCCAGTATCAGCACATGACATCGACATGGCTCCAAGCCTTTCCCTTCGTTCGAAAGGCCCGGAAACTCGCCGGCTACGTCGCGATCAGCAAGGTGGGTGACGGCGATGCTTACGTTGAAGGCCCACTCCCACAAGGGCCGTCAGCGTTCGCTCGATGCGAGCTAGTCGACTGCTAGCAGGAAGATAGCGGCTAGCCAGCTGCTAGCCGGCAGCCTGCCATTTCCTCCCATCGGGCACGCTTCTTACTTTCGTGGAATCGGCCAACGCTCCGAGGATGATTAACCAAGGAGATGAACAGCCATGCCTGTCCTCGCATCCGTTTCATTCAAGGGCGGCTCCGGCAAGAGCTCGATGGTCCTGGCGTTGGCCAGCGCCTTCGCCGATGTCAACGCCCGCGTTCTCATCATCGACGCGGATCCCAATGCGCCGCTCGTGCGCTGGTCGCAGATGGCAGGCCTGCCCGATACGATCCAAGTCATGCCTGCCCTCGATTCCTCTCAACTGGAGAAGGCGGTTCAAGGCGGAAGAGCCTATTTCGACGTCGTCCTGATCGATTCGGAGGGAAGCCGCCGCTCGCTCGGAATGCGATCCGCCATCATGGCCGATGCCGTCCTGGTTCCCTGCCGTCTGTCGGTTCTCGACGCCATTGAGGCGATCGGCGTCGACATTCTCCTGAGGTCGACGAGGGGGCGCACTACCATTCCGCTGGCTTATGTGCTCTCGGCGACCAACATGCTGTCCTGGCGGGAGAGAACGGCTCGGGACGCCCTGGAACAACTCCAGCGAATGCAGCGGCCGGTCCTTCCCGGCCTTCCGGACAGGGCGGCGCATCGCGCTGTCTGGTCCTACGGCGGGACGATCCATTCGCTGGACGACGCCGCCGTGTCGGGTCTGCCGAGCGCGCGAGCCGATGCGGAGGCGCTCGCCTCGGCCGTGCTAACGAAGCTCCTCGATCCGGCCATGCACACGGAGCTGCGTCATGGCCGATGACGGAACATTCAAGCGCACTGGAGATCGGCCTCGCGATACCCGGCTCGATCTTTTTCAGGCGGCACACGCGTCCCTCGGGCCCGAGCTCCACCGGACCGGATTGCCGCCGGCACAGGCAGCCACACAGCAGGCGGGATCGCCCCCACTGCTCGACGGGCGAGCCTTGCGCCGGAAAGGCCGGACAGAGCAGCTGAACATCCGGATCACGCCGGAGCTCAAGGCCGCCTTGATCGGGAAGGCGGCCAATTGTAGGATGACGATTGCCGATGTGGCCATCCTGGCATTGGAGAGCAGCCTCGGAAGCGGAGATACCAAGCGGTAGCCCGCGATCTCTCTGGGGTTCCCGTCCTCCATCAATCTGACGCAGGGCATCCAGCGGAGTACGCCTCAAGCAAGAGTGCCTGCACTATTGAAGATCGTTTCCTGCGGGCACGCCGAGGCGATACAGGCGCGAGAGGGTGCGGCCCCAAGTCAGCGATCGATCGACGTGCCAGATCGGCGAAGTCATCACGGAGCCGGGCCCGCAGTCGGGATGCCCCTCGACATGCCCAGCCATTCTGAATGTCGGCTCGGCCACAAGCCCTCAGCCGGTCAGGAGCGGAGCCGCGGAAAGCTCGGCCTCACTCGGTCCCTGGCCCGCGGCGATGCGGTCAAGATCGTCGGCAAGCGCGCGCAGACGGCGGGTGAGATCGACCGTTACTTGCGGCGGGATACGGGGCAGCATGGATGGCCCTCCTTCACGATTGATAGTTCTGATGCCGACCCGGCGAGATGTCTCGCCCGCCGGGTTGAGGTGGAACTGGGATCTACGCCTGATCAGAGGCTTGCGTGCCGGCAGGTTTGTCCTCGCCGATCAGGACAGAGGTTGGCGACGCGCCTCGCGGGCCCAGATCCCGGCCGGGTGCTTTCCTGTCTTCGGTGCGCTTCACGGCCGGTCGGGCGAACACCTCCTTCATCTCAGCCTCTCGATCCGGGCTCTCCTGGCCGGCATCCCCGAGCTTTGCGTCCGCGGCCCCATCAATGATCGCTAGTACCTCGGACGGCTCCAGCACGCTTCGCCGCAGAAGCGCCTCAGCAAGACGCAGCACCGTGTCCCTTTCGACCATGATGGTCCCTTTGGCGCGGGCATAGGCTGCGTCCAGCATGGCGGAAACCCGCTGCCGCAGACCGGGGTCGGCCCCAAGGCGCGCGAGCGCCATGTCTTGCGCCTCCCACACCAGACCGCCGTCATCCCCAAGCCCCAGCCCGGTCTCGATCGAGAGAGCGAGCATCGTGGCGCGGGCCAAGTCGCTTTCCTTGCTCCCGCCCGCTCCTGCGCTCGGGGCGCCCAGGATCGCTTCCTCGGCAGCTCGCCCGGCCATCAGCATGATCACGTGCCGCCCGAGATCTTCCTTCGATGGGAAGGCAGTGCTCTCCCCGCCACCCATCAGGGTGTAGCCACCATGCGGCTGATCGATCGCCAGTGTGATCTCTCTGGCTCCGGTCTCGCGCATGGCGACGATGGCGTGACCGGCCTCGTGCACCGCCTCGACGCTCCGCGCCTCTTCCGGTCGGCGGGGCCGTTCCTCGGCAATTGCTGTCGCCAGATCGTCAATTGTGATTTGCCGATCGGCCCGTCGGGCCAGACGATCGGCGCGTCGTACATAGGCCGCTAAATCGGCACCCGTCGCGCCGAGGCAAAGGCGCGCAATACCTCGCAGGTCCTCTCCGGACAGAGCGCCGTCCAGATGCGTGCGCAGGATCTGCTCGAGCGCGGGGATATCGGGCAGGGGAATCGTGATGTGCCGATCCAAACGGCCGGAACGCCGCAGGGCTGGATCAATACGCTCAGGATGATTTGTCGCACCAACCAGAACGACACCCTCGCCAGAACAGACGCCATCAACGAGCTCCAACATGCCGTTCACGACCTGTTCCCAGTATTCGACATGGTCGCCGCTCAGGTGATCGCGCCGGCCGATGCCGTCTGCCTCGTCCAGGAAGAGGATAGCCGGCGACTTCGCCCAGGCTTCCTCGAAGGTTTTCCTCATCCGACCCAAGACAGTGCCAAGATGGCCATCACCTTGCTGCCACTGCGCTACCGACGAAGCGATCAGCGGCACGCCGCAGGTCTCGGCAAGCGCCTTGGCAAAGGTTGTTTTGCCGGTGCCGGGCGGGCCCGACAGAAGCAGACCGTGATCGATCGCGCTCCAAGCGATGCGACCAGCCTTCCAGTCGGAGAGATCTCGGGCGAGGTCGAGACCCCAGGCGCGAGCCGGACCGTAGCCGGCGAGTTCTTCCAGGCGCGGCCCGGCCGGGTTTTTCTCGCCGGAGCCGAGCCGAGCCGCCGCCAGCCGCTTTAGGCTCGCGACGGCCTGTGTCGCCGAGACGCCCGGCCGGGCTGCGAGTGCCAGATCGGTCAAGGTCAGGACCTTCGCCTGCCCGGCGGAAAGCCGGTGGACACGGCGTGTGTTCAGCATATTGCGCAGGGTCGAGCGAATGATGTCCGGATCGAGTTCAGTTAGGCTCACGTCCACTTCGGCATAGGGAAGTGCCGCATCGGCGAGATCGCTCTTGCCTCGACCGGCGATGACGATCACCGGGGCAGCGCAGGCGAGCGCCGAGGCGATCAGAACGGACGGACCATTTCTTTCCGCCTTGCGGCCCGGCTTGGCGGCCTCCTCCTCCAGAATGATCACCGCGGTCCGAGCGTTTCGGCGGTAGAGCCCGCGCAGATCCGCGTTGCGGAACGCCTGATGGCGATCGGGCGAGAGTACACCGCCGCTGGCGAGACGCGCCATGCGCTCGGCAATCGCCGCGGGCTCGGCTGTGCGTAGCAGAAGCACGGGAGCGCCGCAGGCGAGCCGGTCCAGAACGTCGGGCGCCGCCAAGGCGCGGCCGAGCAGCAGCGCTAGGGCGATGTCGTCCGCCGCAGGAGGGGGCACGGCTGGCGCCGGTTGAGGATCGCTGCTTCCGGAAGCGACGGGCCCATCCAGCAGGCCGTCGTCGTCCTCATAGGAGGCAGCGTTTGGGAGCGCGGCTTTTTTGGCCCGGCACGCCCACAGGCGCCTGACTAGCTCGCGTCCGGTGGGCGTCATCGCCGGGCCGGTCTTCGGCAGCGCGGGCGCCGGCTTGGAGCGGGCCTGCTTCTTCGACGCGCGTGGCTCCCCGAGCCCGCGCGTATCGTCGGTCTGCTTCGGATGTTTGGGAACCGGGTGCTTCGTCATGACAATCTCCTGTCGGTGAAGGAATTGATGGACTGCGGGCTTCCGATCATGGCGGCCAGGCCGGCAGCTGGCGGACTGGAGTCCGGCAGTCGGTGCTGGCGGGTGAGAAGGAAGTTGGCGACCACCTGGGCGGCGGCATCACCGCTGGCAAGCATGCGGGGGATGAGCCTGTCCGCCGTGGCGACGTCCAACCGGCCGGAGCGATGCGCACGTAGGGCATAGGCGATCAGCAGGACGGGAGGTGTGGGAATGACAAGAACCGCCTCAGCCGGTTCACTCTTTTCGGGTTGGGCCGGCTCGCAGCACGAGGCGCGCCTGCCGGAGCGGGGCGGGTGCAGGAGGATGATGGTCATTAGCGGACCCTCCTGAAGACGGAGGCCGCCCCACCAGCGGCCATGGACCGCCGTTCGGCCGGGCCGATAAGTCGCGCCGGCAAGGCGACGGTCGGGGAGTCGCTCGATTCCTGCCCCACAACGGCGCTTTCCGATTTCGTCTCATGCGCCGGCGGCCGCGAAAGGGCGACGATCGAAGCCGCCAGCGGCCCAAGCTGGGCGGCAAGCGTTCTGCCGAGGATCGTATCGAAGGCGTCGAGGGTCGCTCGAACCGGCACCCCAAAATGGGCATTTAGGTCGTCTGGGCCGATCGTGCGGGTGGGATCGGCGCCGGTGCGCCCGTATCGGTCGATGATGCCGTAAGAGACGGTAGCGACATCATGACCAATTCCACGCAGGGCGCTCGCTCCGGTGAGCGCCGACCCGCGCAGCAATGCCAGGACACCCTTGCATGAGGAGAGGGCGGCCGCGCCCCTCTTGGCGTCGTAGAGCATGGCGTGTCGGCACTCCTTCTCGATCACCACCAGATCGACGATGAAGCGCCGGTCGGTCGCCTCCTCGTGCGAGAGAAGAAGGGGATGATCGGTCGCATTTTGCCGGACGATATCAGCGGCCGTCCGAGTGATCGGCATTTCCACCTCCCGAAGGACAACGAGGCGCTCGTCCATTTTGAGTACTTCCGCAATAACGGCAGGAATCACCTGACCGGCCCGGGTAGTAATGGAGCGGGTGATCGAGCCGATCGTGGAGAAGGCTCCGAGAACAGCATCCTCGGGCAGTGCCTCGGCGGCGCGCACCGCCTCGGAGACGATGCGGGTGGCCTCACTTTCGAGGAAGGACTCAAGAGCGCTCCGAGATGAAGCGGTCCCCGAGTGGTTGGTGTCGCCCGAGCACGCGGGCTTTTGAATACTGGGCATAATGCGTCTCCATGCCCGGCCGAAGGCCAAGTCAAAGTGAAAGGAATCGGAGTGATGCGTCGCTGAAGACTGGACGCGCGCAGGTTCCTCGGGACGAAGATCAGCGGCGGCCGACGAGCGTCCCGGTGGCGTCCGGGATGGCCTCCATGAGCCAGACCGTTACGAGCCGAGCAACGAGATCGCTTTCGACAGGAGGGACTCTCGGCGTGGTGGCCTCGGCGGCCGGGAAGGCCAGAGAGATCGCCTTCTCCACGATACGGTTGGCATTCGTGACAAGGACGGGAGCAGTCGCTAGCGTTGAGGTGCGGCAGTCGCCGCCGTCAGTCGTGGTCTTGCTGCGTACCGGCATACAGCCTCCTCCCCAGCGCCCAGGCCAGGTTGCGGAATCGGATATGCCGTCAGCATGGGCCCGCGAAATGCGGGCCCATGCTGACGGCGCCTAACGCGGCAAAGTCACGATCATGCCCACGCGCGAAGGCTGGAGATTGACGACGCCGATCGCGGCGAGCTTTTCGAGGAAAACTTCGTCGATCAAACCGTCCCGGTGGACCAGCCCGTCCGCCGGCACAACCAGGCACTCGATTTCCGTAAGCAGCGCCATGAACCGGCGGATGAGCCGGAGATCGGACCGCCGGAACACAGGGCCGAAGGTCCGCCGCTTGCTCTGGCTGTGCCCGGGGTCGTTGGCGGCGGAAGCGGCGCTCGTCGCGGGCTCGGTGCGCAAGGCGACGGCCGACGTGCCCATCTGCGGGAAAACCAAGGTTGCGGGCTCGTGGCCGGGCCGGCGGTGGATGTTGGTCAGGAAATCAAGACGGGGCTTGCACGAATCCGTCGCGCGCGCCATCAGGGGCGTAACCATGGCAATCTCTCCTAGCGAGTTGCTGTGGCCAGGCTGCTGGAGTAGGTTGGCGCCTCTCCGGTGGCCGCCCATGGCGCCCACCTGCAATCTGACTCTATCGCCGCCGGGCCAGTCCCGAGCGGTGTCTTCAATGTAAGCCTAAAAGCTTCTCAAGCTACTAACGCTCACCCAAATACAGCAATCGTGGTTAACGGCCAGTCTTTCTTAGACCTAGCTTAGCGAGAAGCGTCACGAAGGAGAGAAGCACAATTCCGCTTGCTCGGGGCGGAGGTGAAGGCCTTCGCCGACGGTCAAGAGAGGCTTGAGCGTTTGTGCCGTCCCGTCGGGATCGATGCCCCGGGCGGATTGATAAACGCCAACGTCGAGGTGATCTGCCGAAAGCATCGCACGCCTTGATCCGCCGGGTTCTGCGGCGGGCCTCGGAACATGGTGATCCTCAAGGCCGAGCGGGTGATCCCAGGAGGCAAACCCGGCCGCTTGCTTCTTCGGCTTCATGGCGGCGATTTTGACGATCGGACAAGAGGAATGCGGCCTAACCCGGTCGAGCCAATCCATGCGTAGGAAAGCGGGTCCGCTCCTGCCATCTGGTGATCAGCGTGCCGATGTCAGATTGGTGGTCGAGGGTGATCTTGAGCGCGGTGACGACGTCGCGAAGGGTCTGCGCTTCGTCCGATGTATCCATCTCTAGGATGGCGTGCGATACCGCGAGCCCGTCGTGAATGACCCGCGCCAGTTCCTTCAAGCGCCGATCCATCTGGATGAACTTTTCTTCCGCGGCTTTGCGGTCCTTTTCCAGTGACTTCGATCGCTCGGACAGACGTCCTCGCGAAGTCCTTTCAGATATCTCACGTCTGGAAAGCTCCTGCTCGCGCACCTTGAGGGTTTCAGCCAACGCCTCATCCTCTGCTTCCCGGCTGACAATCGCCGCTTCGCGATCTGCCAGTTCCATCTGCCATTGCTCCAGTTTGATGCGCTTTCCTCTCATCTCCTCCTCGAACGCAGCGCGCTCGGCATTCAGGGTTGCCTTCCTTGAAGTGAGCTCCGATTTCTCCCGCTCGTGACGACGGTAAACTACGGGCTTCAAATGCCGTGCTGCTGTGATTTCGCTCGGAATCCCGCGTCGAAGACCGAGCGGGGCGCAAACCTCGCCGATCCAGTCCTGCAGGGCGCTCAGCTGATGGCGCTTGCCGAAGTGGTGGCGGGTGCTCACGCAGGTCTTTGTCGTATGCTTTGTCCGCTTCTCGTAGAACGGGACGATGAAGACGCTGAGGTGCGGAGTCATTTCATCGAGATCAAGCCGCCAGCATGCGATCTTCCATCCCTGTCGTTCTGACACGGCGAGAAGGATCGTCATCGCCCAGATATGGATGCGCTCCGGATTGATCCTGCCCATGGTCTCAAACGTCTTCTCTCCGGCTCTTTCGCGCACGGCGCACCAGCGCTCCACAAGGCCGGCAGGCAACGGCTCTTCGCCACCCTCCTTGCGCTCCTCGTCCAGCCATCGATGACGCCACCCGGCGTTCCGGCACAGGGAGTGGTACCGCGTTTGCAGCGCCAGCACCTCCTCTGGAGCGAGCAGAGCTGGAAGGCTCACGTCGAAAAAGCCGGGCGATACGGTGAAAAGAAGTTCCGAACCGATCATCGCGTTTTTCGGCCGCGACGCACCAAGCTGGACTGCCGTCTCGATGAGGCAACTGCCGACATCGAAGGCGGAAATTGCCATCTCCTTCGCGTTAAGCCTCGGACCTCCGGCGAGAACCAGCGCGGAGCGGTCCTGATCGCAGTGCCGAAGGTCGTAAGCGCCCTGCCGTCGCCCATGCATGGAACAGTGACCTGCATGTGCACGGTCGCGAACCGGTTCATGTCGGCAGGAAACAAAAAGCAGATAGCTCACGGATCGGGTCCTTGATTGGTCGCGATCCATTTTCGCTGCGAACTCGAAAGTGACACGCGAAAAGTCGTCCTCTCCGGAGGAAGGATCCGCGAAAAAGCGCAAGTATGTTTAGGCGTTTTTTGCGGAGGCGCTCGCAGGAGCCCTTGGCGATCCTTCAGCGGGCGACGTCAACAGCGTCTTTCAGGCCATACGCCAGCATCCTGGCCCATTCGGCCACTTGGCCCCGATGTTAAACTGGGCAAGCGGGCGACAATGCGCTGCTGCCGCTTGTCTGGCGGCCTCCGCTTAATCGGCCAAAGGCACGCCCTTATCAGGAACGTTAAGGTGTTCTTCGCTCAGCCCCTGGCGTTTTGGCGCGCTCGACCCTAGGACTTTATCTATGGAGCGAGTATCGTCGCCGCCGTCAGACCATGCTGTCACAGGTGAGAGAGAATCTCTGACGAAGATTGCGTGGGATCAATAGCTTAGACGAAAAATGGGGTAGAATTCCCCCGCCGGCGGCGCCGATGGCGAGGATTATTCAGTGTGATTAACGCGGAGCGACAATCACGGTGCGGTCCTGGGTATCACACGCGAAGGCGGTCGCCCCGGTCCGCGGCGGTTCTCCGCCGGTAGCTTTCGACGTTCATCTCGAAGATGGTCGCGTGGTGGACCAAGCGATCGACCGCCGCGACCGTCATGGCGGCGTCGGGGAAGATCCGGTTCCATTCGCCAAAGGCCTGGTTGGCTGTGATCAGCAAGGAACGCCGCTCGTAGCGGGTGCTGATGAGTTCGAACAGCACGCTGGTCTCGGCCTGGCTTTTGGTGACGTAGGCGAGATCATCGAGGATCAACAGGTGATACTTGTCGAGCTTGAGATCGCCGCTTCGAGGGCGAGTTCGCGACGGGCCACCTGCAGCTTCTGGACGAGATCGATGGTGCGGGCGAAGAGGATCCGCCAGCCGTTCTCGACGAGAGCAAGGCCGATGGCGGCCACCAGATGCGACTTTCCCGTGCCCGGCGGCCCGAATCCGCTCTTCAGGGCACGGCCCTCCACGTGCCAGTCCCCGAATTCAACCTCGCGAGCCGCGTCATCCTGCATCCAACGACGCCCCTGGCATCGATGTCCGAGAGACATCCAAGGCGTCTCAAGGAAAACTCGACGTCGCCCTGCCGCCGACATCACCCATTCCGGCACGACCGTCAGCCGAAAACCCCATAACCCGATCACGACATCCCGCGGGTTCCTTCTTCGGCGACTTTCGTACGCCTCGCGGCGCCCGAAACTCTTCAGGACTGCGGAACAGCAGCTTCTCGGCTCCATCGTCCGAAAGCAGCCGGTCTCCTCCCGGCCCATTTACGTCTGTCCGTAAGGCTGTTTGCTCAGGCTGCGAGATATTTTGCTATGCTCTGGTTTTTGCTTTTGATGCCCTGCTCCACGGTGCAATGGCCTTTTCTTTGACCCATGGGACCAGTCTGATTGCGTGCGGCGAAAGATGCGCTGTCACGATAGGCACCTTCGAAAGATCTTCGAGCTGGTTCACGACGTCGGTGGGATTGCAGTAGCGTTCTGTCGTTTCCGTCTTTCCACCATGCCCCATTAGGTCCGCTCGGAACTCGGCGTCGACACGCTTCTGTTTCAGTTCGTTGTTGAAGAAATGACGCGATTGGTGGGGCGTGAAGCCGCATGTCTTAAATGACGGGCGAAGTTCGTCGTAAAGGCGATCTCCTAAGAGGCTGCGGCTCGAGGGTGAATGAAGGTCGGGAAACAGCCGACGATATCCAAGCTTTCTGATCGTATCGACGTAATCGAGAAAACTCAGGCGGATGAGTTCGGGATGAAGAGCCAGGTTCCGAACCGACTGAGGATTCTTCAGTCGTCGAAATTCATTGAAGCAAACATGGATATAGGGATGGTCGCCGTTATCGGTGACGATGTCCTCCACGGACAGGCCGCAATATTCCTCGCGCCGCATCCCCTGATAGTTGGCAAGCAGGGGGCCGAAATAGGCCGCGCGGTGGAATATCCGATCGCCTGGACGATGCATGTCGTCCCAGTCGCCGCATCCGGTGAAGACCGGTTGGTGAAAGAACGTTTCGATCTGGCTCCGGGTCGGCACAGGCCGATCGTCGCGGCCACGTTTGGTTTTTCGTGCGCGAAACTCCGTCAGATCGAGCTGGGAGTCGACCGGAATGCCAGCCGACTTAGCCCGGCGCAGGAGCTGGCCGATAAAGGTCAGGTGCCGGTTCCGGGTCGCGCCGGAAAGCCCCCGTTCGGCTGACGGCCTTTGTTCGCCATCCTTCCGGAGATCGGCGATTGTCCGATGCCTGTCTTTCGGGCTCTTCCCATATGTCTTGTGCAGAATCCTTAGAAAACTCTCGAAAGCATCAAGATGATGTTGCCGAAGCTCGGCCAGGTCGTTGACGCGTGCATCTTCGGTGAGGAAACGCGCGAAGAGATCGAAGATCATTCGGGCCTGGCGTGCGGTCTTTTCGTCCCAAACCTCATCTCGGAGCTTTTTCTCGATCAGCTTGGCGCTGATTGAGATCACGCTGCCCGTGTGTGCCGCCACCGTTTCTTTCGAAAAGGTCGGCGACGGTCGTGAGGGCAGGGGGGCAGTCTCGCCGCACAGCGGGCGAACTTCTGCGGACTCCGAGGTCGTCTTCGATGCCGATTGTTCGATTCTTTCTAAACTGGAAGGGGTGTCGTCCTTGGGCGAAAGCGAACTGATCTCCGCATCGAAATCGAATGGATCGTTGCGATAGCGCTCGTCCGTCTTCAGAAGCGCTTCGCCCAGGGCCCTCAGATAGATCGGCTGCGTTTTCGCTGTCGTTGCTGCCGTGACCTCGGCACCGGTTGCCACGATGGCGTCGGCCAGGCGAAACGCCGAAGGTTCCGCCTCGCCATGCGCCTTCATACGTCCAACCGTCGCCGCGACGCGCTCGATCTCTTCCTCGGACAGGCCGGCCTTCGCTAGGCGACCTCGAGCATCCTCGTCGATCGAAGCGTGCAGGCCGTTCTGGGAAAAATGACGATACGCCCACCCCATCGCCGTCTCTTCTTGGACCTCCTGCAATGCCGTGAAGCCCCGTTCGCTTCGCGCGAAGTCTGCGAGAATGCCGAGCTTACGGCGATGCTGTTCGAAGGTGCTGCGGAACAGCGACTGCAGTTGCTCTCGTGTGATCTCTGGAAGTTCGCTCATCAGCAACTCTGCAGCCATACCGTTCAGGCAAGCACCGAGATATCGCGCCTCCTGAACCTCACGGGTTCGAAGACTGATCTTAACATGCGTCAAGCCGATTCGCCCGGCGAGCGTGTCCGGAAGGCGCTTGCGCCAATAGTAGACGGCGCCGCGTCGTTCGAGACCTGTCGCGATCCCCATTTCACACTCCGTGTCACACGGTTGTGTCACAGTCGTGTGTCCCACTTGGAGGAATGTCTCCCCAGCTGGAACGGAGCGATCATTATTTCAATGACTTAGCTGGATTTGGCTGGGGCGGCAGGATTCGAACCTGCGAATGGCGGCACCAAAAGCCGCTGCCTTACCGCTTGGCGACGCCCCAATGCCGTGCAGCGATAACGGAGCGCCCTCATAGCCCCTCGTGAGGAGCGATGCAACGCGATTTGACGAAATCCGCTGCTTGGCGCAACCGCTCGTCCGCGCACAAGAGAATGCTCCTGCGAAGTCGAGCGCTCGTGGCGCGCTTGCCCGGGCTTTGCCGCATTGGTGCGGCAGATTCATGTACTGTCAGAGCTTGGCTGTCTTATCACCGACGCTGGTCGCCGCGCCGGCCGCTCGAGCGGTCGCGTCCATCGGCTCTTGTGCTTCACAGATTCGTCCGACTGCGATAATCGATCCGAACCATGATCCTAGAACCCATCCGTCCGCGGCTTGTGCTCGTCACCACGCCTCTTTCCGACGAAAACGCTGAAGCGCGACTGCGCGCGGCGCTGGGCGCCGGTGATGTCGCCTCGGTGCTGATCGATCCGGCCGGGCGCGAAGGCCCGGCCTATCAGGCCTATGCCGAAGCGCTGGTGCCGATCATCCAGGAGGCAGGCGCTGCTGCGCTCGTCGTGGACGACACCCGCGTGCTCGGGCGCAGCAAGGCGGACGGGCTGCATCTCACGGAAGGCCGTGTCGAGGCACTGGCCGAAGCCGTCGAGCGCTTTGCACCGAAGTCGATCGTCGGTGGTTCGGGCTTCGAGACCCGGCATGATGCGCTGGAAGCCGGCGAGGCGCTGCCGGACTATCTCTTCTTCGGGCGGTTCGGCGGCGACCGGGAGCCCGAAATCCATCGCAAGAGCCTGGCTCTCGCCGCCTGGTGGGCGGAGATCGTCGAGCTTCCCTGCATCCTGATGGCCGGGCAGGACGTCGAGCGGCTCGACGAGGCGGCGGAGACCGGGGCGGAATTCGTCGCGCTGTCCGCGGCCGTCTTTGGAGACGACGTCGATCCGGCGGCGGCCGTCGCCCGGGCCAATGCCATCTTCGATGCTTATTTCGAGAGGGTGGCGGCATGATCGGGACGGCGATCCTGCGGCGCCGCGCCTGTCGTGTCTCCGGTCGGCTCACGGGCGGGCTCCTTGCCATGGCGTGCATGGTGGCGACCCTGGCCAACACGGCACAGGCAGCCGAAGAACCCGACCCCGGGGCGACGACACCAGCGCCGCTGGCAGGGGAGAGCGACCCCGACATGCTGCGCGGTTCGCGTCAGGATGCGCTGCCGGTGCCGTCCCAGAAAGAGGAGGCGGCTCCAGAGGCGGACGCGGCCTCCAACCCCGCCGATCTCGCCTATGGCGCCTTTCAGCGAGGCTTCTACCTGACCGCGGCGAAGCTCGCCGAGCCGCTGGCCAATCTCGGGGATCCGGCCGCACAGACGCTTCTCGGCGAGATCTATTCGCGCGGGCTCGGCGTGCCTCAGGATCTGACCCAGGCCGCTCGCTGGTACGAGGCGGCGGCGAGTGCCGGGAGTGCGGAGGCGCAGTTCCGCTATGCCATGATCCTTCTCGACGGCACCGCGGTCTCTCAGGACGTGGCGAAGGCCCGCGATCTGATGAAGGCCGCAGCCGACCACGGTCTGCCACTCGCCCAGTACAATTACGGCCAGATGCTGATCGAAGCCTCGCCGGCCGGCGGCTTCAAGGATGCGTTCGGCTATTTCGAGGAGGCCGCCAATGCGGGCGTCGCCGATGCGCAATATGCCATGGCACAGCTCTACGCCTCCGGTCTCGGTGTAACGGCGGACGAAGAGAAGGCGCGGGGATGGCTGCGGGCAGCGGCCGTCAACGGTCTGGACACCGCCCAGATCGAATACGGGATCTGGCTGATCAACGGCAAGGGCGGTCCGGCGCGGATGAAGGACGGGTTCCGCTTCCTCAAACATGCGGCCGAACTCGGCAACCCCATTGCGATCAATCGTCTGGCCCATCTCTACAAGGACGGGATCGGGACCGAGCCGGATCGTGCGGAAGCCGCCAAATGGGCGGTGCTCGCCAAGCGGATGCGTAACTCGGATCCCGTCCTCGACGATTTCTTCCGGGGGCTCGATCCGACCACGCAGAAAACGGCACTCGAGGCGGCCAATCGCCTGCGATCGGGATGACCGGCGAAGCGGGCCCCTGGCTTGAACCCGTCGGGTTTTTATGATCTTGAGCCCGCTGATCGCCGATCGACGGATATCGCCCGTCGCTCCATTCGCGAGCGGCCCCGCCATGAGCGTCGGGACCGCGCGGGGAGACCGGCAGAACGGCTTTCCGGCCGTCGGATGCCGACGGCTTCCTTCGGCTTATGAGAATTCGAGAGTTTCGATGAAGATCAACGGCAATGAAATCCGGCCCGGCAATGTGATCGAGCACAATGGCGGGCTGTGGGTGGCGGTCAAGACCGCCCATGTGAAGCCCGGCAAGGGCGGTGCCTTCGCGCAGGTGGAGCTGAAGAACCTGATCGACGGCACCAAGCTCAACGAGCGGTTCCGCGCCTCCGAGACAGTCGAGCGGGTCCGCCTCGAGCAGAAGGACTACCAGTATCTCTACGCCGAAGGCGAAATGCTGGTCTTCATGGATACGGAGACGTTCGAGCAGCTCGAACTGCAGAAGGACTTCGTCGGCGAGCGCTCGGCCTTCCTGCAGGACGGCATGATGGTGACGGTCGAAAGCCACGACGATCGGCCGATCGGCATCCAGCTGCCCGACCAGGTGGTGCTCACCATCGTCGAGGCCGATCCCGTTGTGAAGGGACAGACCGCTACCTCGTCCTACAAGCCGGCGGTCATGGAAAACGGTATGCGGGTGATGGTGCCACCCTTCATCGAGTCGGGCGAGAAGATCCTGGTGGATACCAACGAGATCACCTATCTGCGTCGCGCCGACTGACATGGTCGACGCCGTGCCGTGAGCCGGCAAGCGCTGGCTCGGTCTGGCAGACCCAACCTACCGAAAGAATGCGATGGCCCGCTCCGCGCTCCTCAACGTCATGATCCAGGCCGCCATGAAGGCGGGGCGCTCGCTCGTCCGCGATTTCGGCGAAGTTCAGAACCTGCAGGTCTCGCTCAAAGGGCCGGCGGATTTCGTTTCCAATGCCGATCGCCGGGCCGAGGAGGTGGTCTTCAAGGAGCTTTCGCGCGTGCGCCCCGACTGGGGCTTCCTGATGGAGGAGCGTGGCGCAGTCGAAGGGCGCGACCCGCAGCATCGCTGGATCGTCGACCCCTTGGACGGGACGACGAACTTCCTCCACGGCATTCCGAACTTCGCGGTGTCCATCGCGCTCGAGCGCGACGGCCAGATCGTCGCCGGCGTGATCTTCAATCCGATCCAGGACGAGCTCTACGTGGCTGAAAGGGGCGGCGGCGCTTTCGTCAACGATCGCCGGATCCGGGTCGCGGCCCGCCAGCGCCTGCCTGAAGCTTTGTTCGGAACCGGTGCGCCCTTCCTCGGGCATGGCGACCATACGGCGTATCTCTACGAAATCCGTCAGATAATGGCGGAATCGGCCGGGATCCGTCGAATCGGAGCGGCGTCGCTCGATCTCGCCTATGTCGCGGCCGGGCGGTTCGACGGGTTCTGGGAGCGCAGCCTGAAGCCCTGGGACGTTGCGGCGGGATCGATCCTCGTCCGCGAGGCGGGAGGCTTCGTGACCGGGCTTGCCGGCGAAAAGTTCGATCATCTCAAGGGCGATATCGCCTGCGGAAACGAGGCGATCCACAAGGCACTCGTGGGCCAGTTGAAGACCGCGACCGACAAGCGGGCGCGCGCCGCGCGCGGTGCGGCGGACAGTGCCGCGGCGCAGTGACCGGCCGCGCCTTGCGTTTCGGGCCGAAATCCGGGGGTTAGGCGGGCGACGTCATTTCAAATCTCGACGATCTTTGTATATGTTTTGCGGGACGAGGTCGGGATATCAGTCGTTATTCGAGGCGGCGGTTGCGCGAGAACGCGGCGTGGTCGACGGGAGAGACGTCAGTAAGGCGTTCGCGAAGGTCGGCCCTTGAGAGTTGAGTGAAACGCCACATGCAGGTCTTCAACGCACCGACGGAGAACAAGGCAAGAGCGGACGAGTTCGACCCGAACCGTTTGTCGAGCCCGCTGGTCTTCCTGTGGTCGATGCTGGTGTTTCTGGCGCTCGCCGGTTTCGTCGCGGCCATTCTCGGCCGGCAGGTCTCTTCCGCCTTCCTGACCAATCCGGGGCTCAACGGGCTCATCGTCGGCGTGTTGGCGGTCGGTATCTTTCTGGCGCTTCTGCAGGTCTGGCGCCTGTCGCGCGAAGTCCGATGGGTCAACGCCTATCGCGAGGGCGCCGACAATTTCGAGCGGATGCGCCCGCCGGTGTTGCTGGCGCCGATGCGGGCGCTGATCGGCCGCCGCCGGTCGATCTCCCTGTCGACCACCTCCATGCGCTCGATCCTCGATTCGATCGCCACGCGGCTCGACGAGACCCGCGATATCGCGCGCTATCTGATCGGGTTGCTCGTCTTTCTCGGTCTGCTCGGCACGTTTTGGGGCTTGTTGCGGACGATCGGCTCGATCGGCGCGACGATCCAGGGCCTCGATCCGGCGGCGGGCGACACGAGTTCCATCCTCGATGCCTTGAAGGCGGGCCTTGCGGCTCCGTTGGCCGGTATGGGAACGGCGTTTTCGTCCTCGCTTTTCGGTCTCTCGGGCTCGCTCATCCTCGGTTTTCTCGATCTGCAGATTGGCCGGGCGCAGAACCGTTTCTACACGGAACTCGAGAACTGGCTCTCCTCGGTCACGGATGTCGGTTCCGACATGGCGCTTCCCGCCCCGGCTGCCGGTGGGCAGCAAGACGGGGCCGAAGAATTGCGGCTTCTGTCCGATCGTTTGAACCGCATGCTGCAGGACCAGAACGCCAGCCCGCGGACCAGCACGGCCATGGCCAATCTCGCCGAGAGTATTCAGGGGCTCGTCCAGCATATGCGCGGCGAGCAGCAGCTTCTGCGCGACTTCGTCGAAGCGCAGGCCAGCGAGCAGCGCGAATTGCGCCACGTGCTCGATCGGCTTGCCGGCCAGGTCGGCCATGGGAGTCCCCCCGGACGCAGCGGCCCGCAGGGCCAGTCGGAGCGGCCGACACCGCCACCGGCGCCGCGGATCGTGGGGGCCGGTGGCGGCTCCGAAAGCGAATAGAACATGGCGCTGGCCCGCAATCGCCGCAGCGAGCGCACGGTCGATTACTGGCCGGGCTTCGTCGACGCGTTGTCGACGCTGCTTCTGGCGATCATGTTCCTTCTCTCGGTGTTCGTGTTGGCGCAGTTCCTGCTCAGCCGCGAGATTTCCGGCAAGGACGAGGTGCTCGACAGGCTGAACAGCCAAATCAACGAGCTGACGCAGTTGCTCGCCCTCGAACGCTCCTCCAGCCAGGACTATCAGGACCAGATTGCCACGCTGCGCGCTTCGCTCGCTTCCGTGGAGGACGAGCGTACGCGGCTCCAGCAGGCTCTGGAGTCGGGCAGCGGTTCGGCGGCAGCAGCAAGCGAGAAGGTCAGCGCACTCGAAGAGGCACTGGAGGACGAGCAGGGCATCTCGCAACGTGCCCGTTCGCAGATCGAGCTCTTGAACCAGCAGCTTTCTGCGCTTCGCCAGCAGATCGCGGCGCTGGAAGGGGCGCTGGAAGTTTCCGAGGAGCGCGATCGCGAGAGCCAGACCCGGATCGCCGATCTCGGCCGGCGACTCAACGTGGCGCTTGCGCAGCGGGTCCAGGAACTGTCGCGCTACCGGTCCGACTTCTTCGGGCGCTTGCGGGAAATTCTCTCCGACCGTGAGAACATCCGCATCGTCGGCGACCGCTTCGTCTTCCAGTCCGAGGTGCTGTTCCCGTCGGGCTCCGACGAGTTGCAGCCCGCAGGGCAGGACGAGATGCAGAAGCTTGCCGAGGCCATCCAGGAGCTGGCGCGGGAAATCCCCTCCGACATCAACTGGATCATTCGTGTCGACGGCCACACCGACAATGTGCCGATTTCCGGCGGCCGCTTCGAGGATAACTGGGAGCTTTCGACCGAGCGTGCCAGCTCCGTGGTCAAGTATCTGGTCAGCCAGGGCGTGCCGCCGGATCGTCTGGCTGCCACAGGCTTTGGCGAATATCAGCCCTTGGTCGAAGGCGACACGCCCGAAGCCCGGGCTCGCAATCGCCGCATCGAGTTCAAGCTGACGGAGCGCTGAGGTCGTCAGCCGAACGCTGGGCGTGGGAATTCTCGTCGCATCCCGGACGCATTCGCACGTTTCGTATTTTCCGGAAGACATTGAGGCACAATCACCTTTTGGGTTTTCCGTGATCTCAACCGCTCGACTTGTCGCTCGCGACTGCGATTGTCTTTCGTAAAGGGCTGTTGACGACTGCTGGATTTGGGGACAGCATTCGTCACGCGGAAGGGAGATCCGCGGAGAACGAGCGCTGAAAACAGGCGCCTGGGAGGAAATATGAAGCGCATTTTGTTGGGCACGGTGGCCATGCTTGGCCTCGTGGCGGCGACGCACGCCTACGGGCAGAGCGGCGACAACATGAAGAAGCTGCAGGCTTTTCAGTCGACCGGTACGTCGATGGATTTCAGGACCATCGAGCAGACGGGCGACTATGCCGATCAGCTTCGCAAGAACCTTGAACAGATCGAACTGCCGGACGGCTTCAAGATCGAACTCTATGCGGTCGTTCCCGACGCGCGGCACATCGCCGTCGGTCCGCAGGGCGTTGCGACCTTTGTCGGCACGCGCAAGCAGAACGTCTGGGTGGTCACGGATCGCGACAAGAACCGTGTGGCGGACGAAGTGAAGGAATTCGCGCCGTCGATCGATTTCACCATCCCGAACGGCGTTTGCTTTTCGAAGGACGGCTTTCTTTACATCGCCGAGCAGAACCGCGTCCTGGTTCTGCCTGCGGCCGAGTTCTTCTATGAAAGCCCGGATGTAGCGGTCGGCGTCGTGGTGGACCAGGGGGAGCTGGTGCCGACGTCGGAAGAGTCGTTCAATCACACGGCGCGCGTCTGTCGCGTGGGGCCGGACGACAAGCTCTACATCGCGCTCGGCCAGCCCTTCAACGTTCCGCCGCAGGAGAAGATGGACCTTTACAACAGGGAGGGGATCGGCGGCATCATCCGGATGGATCGCGACGGCAGCAAACGTGAAGTCTACGCGACCGGCATCCGCAATTCCGTCGGCATGCAGTTCAACCCGGCCAATGGCGATCTCTGGTTCACCGACAACCAGGTCGACGGCATGGGTGACGACATTCCGCCGGGCGAACTCAACCGCGCGACCCAGGCCGGCCAGAATTTCGGTTTCCCCTGGTATGGCGGCGGCACCGTGAGGACGAACGAGTACAAGGATTCCGAGCCACCGGCCGATGCTGTGGCGCCACAGGTCGAGATGGTGGCCCATGCGGCCGATCTCGGCATGGACTTCTACGACGCCCGGAGCTTCCCGCAGAAATATCGCGGCGGCATCTTTTCGGCGCAGCATGGATCGTGGAATCGGACCGAGCCCGTGGGCGCTCGGGTGATGTTCACCCCTGTGAACGAGGATGGCACGGCGGGTGAGACGGAGGTGTTCGCCTCAGGCTGGCTCACGGACAGCGGCGAGTATATCGGCCGGCCGGTCGACGTCGAAGTGCTGAAGGACGGTTCGCTTCTCGTCTCTGACGATCTCGCGGGCGCGCTCTATCGGATCTCCTACGAGAACTGATCGCCGATCATCTCGCCGGTCGCACCGCGTGTGCGGCCGGCATTTCGCTGCCGCGGCCTCGCCTCCGCCACAACACGGGAAACCGCATGATCATCCGCCTTTTCGCGAATGCCATCCTCGTCGCCAGTCTCACAGGGGCGGGGGCTCAGGCGGCCGATCTCGCCGCCGGCAAGGAGAAGGCGGGGCAGTGCGTTCCCTGCCACGGTCTCGACGGCGTTGCGAAGGCGCCCGACGCACCCAATCTTGCCGGCGACAGCATGTTCTACCTCACCGAGCAGCTGAAGGCTTTTCGCGGCGGGCAGCGCCAGCACCAGCAGATGTCGATCATCGCCTCCGGGCTTTCGGATGAAGACATCGCCGATCTCGCCGCCTGGTATTCGGCGATCGAAGTGTCGGTCACCTTGCCGGACGTGCAATAACGGGGTGTGTCGGCGGCTATCGGATTGTGTTGCCACTTCCGCAGGGACAGGGCGTTCCGATTTCCGGCGGGCGGTTCGCGTCGACGACCGGGGCTTTCGACCGAGCGCGCGAGTCCCCTTGGGAGGTATCTGGTAAGTCATGGGGCCGCCGGATAGCCTCATGGCGACCGGCTTCGGCGAATGCCGGCCCCTGATCGAAGGCGAAACCACCCAGGCCCGCAACCGCCGCATCGAGTTCAAGCTCACCGAATGCTGAGAGAGTAGCCGGCGCCGTTCGCCGTCGATTGCGCCTGAGAGGGCAGGGGAGCCATTGCAGGAGAGGCGCCCCGAAAGGCGCCTCTCCTGCTGATCGCTGGTCTGAATTTCGCCGGACGCCGAACAAGGCCTATTCGGCGGTGACCGTCGTCATGACCAGATTGTCGTCGACGCGGATGGGCCCGTCCTCGCTCGCGCCAAGCGTATATTCGAACACACCCGTCTCGCTGCCGCCGGCTTCGGAGTGGACCATCAGCATCAGCATGTCACCGCTGGCCACGTCCTCGGTGAGGATCGCTGCAACGTCTTCATTCATGCCGGCGCGAAGCGGTGCGTGTCCGACGACCGGGCCGGGCTTCATCTCCGAATCGGTGCGGTGGACGACGAGCCAGCCATTCTCCGGCGCGGTCACGGTATCGGCGCTGATGACGCCGTTCGAAACGCTCTGATCGGAAGCGGTGACGGAGGGGGTCATGTCGCTCTGGGCAAAGGCTGGCGCGGCGAGGCCGGCGGTCAGGAGAAGTGCGATCGTCGTTCTCGTCTTCATGGAATCATCCTGTGGAGTTCGCGTTGGGAGCCGAACCGACGCCAGCGTCGCAACGCTCTGACGAAAATCTCGACCCTCTGTCGGTCGCATCGCTGGAACAGTCGGACCAGAACCAGCGTGCGCAGAAGGTACGAAGGCCCCGGGGGGCGCAGCTTCGCCGCTCCTCTCGACGTGATCTGTGTACCCTCAGTGATCACGGCGATGTCAGAATGGATGACGTTTTCCCGACGTGCGGCTCGCAGTTCACACGGTAGGGTCGAACGGCCGGCGGCCGCCTTCTACTCCGCAGCCTGGTCCAGCCGCCCGGCCTCGAATTGCAGTCGCGCAAGCCGGGCATAGAGCCCGTTCTTCGCGATCAGGCTCTGATGATCCCCTTCCTCGACCACCGTGCCACGATCGAGAACCAGAATCCGATCAGCTTTGAGAACCGTCGCCAGCCTGTGGGCGATGACGAGGGTCGTGCGGCCGACCATCAATTCGTCGAGCGCCTTTTGCACCAGCACTTCGCTCTCGGCATCGAGCGCCGACGTCGCCTCGTCGAGAAGCAGGATCGGCGCGTCGCGCAAGAGTGCGCGGGCGATGGCGATCCGCTGGCGCTGCCCACCCGACAAGGTCACGCCACGCTCGCCGAGGAGCGTGTCGTAGCCTTCGGGGAGCTCGCGGACGAAGCCGTCGGCAAGCGCCTGACTGGCTGCTTCGGCGATGGCGGTCTGGCGTGCGCCGGGATTGCCGAAGGCGATATTGTCCGTTGCGCTCGCGGCGAAGATCGTCGTGTCCTGGGGAACAAGCGCGATCCGGCCGCGCATCTCCGTCGGATCCGTCTCCCTCAAGTCGACGCCGTCGACGCGGATGGAGCCCGAATCGGGATCGTAGAAGCGTTCGAGCAGGGCGAAGATGGTCGACTTGCCGGCGCCCGACGGTCCCACGATCGCAACCGTCTCGCCGGGTTCGACCGCGAAGGAGAGACCGTTCAGCGTCGGCAGGTCCGGCCGGCTCGGATATGCGAAGAAGACATTCTCGAACGCTAGGCGGCCGACGGAAGGTGCGGGCAGGGCGGCAGGATGCTCCGGGGCGAGGATGGCCGGGCGTTCTGCGAGGAGTTCGGACAGCCGCTCCGCCGCTCCGGCGGCGAGTGCCAGCTCGCCCCACACTTCGGAAAGCTGTCCCAGCGCGCCGGCGGCGAAAACTGCGTAGAGCAGGAACTGGCTGAGCGTGCCGGGTGAGAGTGTTCCGGCCGTCACCCGGCTTGCACCGATCCACAGGACGGCGATCACCGAGGCGAAGATCAGGAAGATGGCGATGGCGGTAAGAAGCGCGCGCGCCTTGATCGAGGCGCGGGCCGCGCCGAAGGCTTCGTCCACCGCGCCGGCAAAGCGGCCGGTGACGAAGCGCTCGCTGGTGAAGGCCTGCACCGTGCGCATCGCGCCGATCGCCTCGCTGGCATAGGCGGTGGCGGCGGCGAGCGTGTCCTGGGCATGGCGGGACCGCCGGCGCACGCCGCGGCCGAAGGCGACGAGCGGCAGGACGATGAAGGGAATCGCCGCGATCACGATCAGGGACAGCGCCGGGCTGGTCGCGACCATCATCGCCAGCGCGCCGAGGAAGAGGATCGCATTGCGCAGAAAGAGCGAGGCGGTCGAGCCGACGGCGGATTTCACCTGCGTCGTGTCGGCGGCGAGACGCGAGACGATCTCGCCGGATTCGGCCGTGTCGTAGAAGGAGGGCGACAGCTTGGTCAGATGCGCGAACACGTCCTTGCGCAGATCGGACACGACCCGCTCACCGAGCGTGATGACGAAGAAATACCGTCCGGCGCTGGCGATCGCGAGGATGCCCGCGAGTGCGATCAGCATCATGAAGTAATTGTCGATCAGCCCGGTATCGGCCTCGATGAAGCCGTGATCGATGACGCGGCGGACGGCAAGCGGCAGCGACAGCGTCGTCAGCGCGGCAAGCGCCAGGAAGAACACCGCCCCGACCGCGAGCGTCTTGTGATGCAGAACATAGGGAGCCAGCCGGGCGAGCGGTCGCAGGTTCCGGCGCTCCTTGCCTTGGGCCGGCTTCGCCGGTTTGGATCCTTGGCTCGGCGCAGCCGGTTTGGGTTCGCGCAAGAAAACCTCCCTTATCGGTCTTTTCGAGCCGGTTCGCAGTGCAGCCCGGACCTTGTGCCGGCCCGGCGCCTGATGTATAGGCTCGCACCAGATTTT
Source organism: Jiella marina (assembly GCF_024359545.1). Lineage (GTDB taxonomy): Bacteria > Pseudomonadota > Alphaproteobacteria > Rhizobiales > Rhizobiaceae > Jiella. The sequence goes on along the minus strand of NZ_JAKQZG010000012.1, from coordinate 158,416 downwards.
GGAAGCGATCCAGCTTATCCGTCCCCGTCACATCGCATATCCATCTCGGCTCGGCGCCGGGCGGAGCGATGGACCGGGGATTTTTGTCGCAATTTGTGCCAAGGACCGTAAGTGATGAAGGCCGACATCCATCCCGACTACCACACGATCACCATCGTCATGACCAACGGGACCGAGTACCAGACCCGTTCGACCTGGGGATCGGAAGGCGACAAGCTCAATCTCGAGATCGACCCGACCAGCCATCCGGCCTGGACGGGCGGCAATCAGCACCTTCTCGACCGCGGCGGTCGCGTTTCGCGCTTCAAGAAGCGCTACGAAGGCCTCGGCATCTGATTTCTCCGCGCCGGCCGGGTTCGCCCGTCAGCCGGCGCGAGCAGTTCCGACTGTTTCATGGTCGCGTGCGGTATCAAGCCGCACGCGACTTTTTTCGTTTGAGCGATTCCGCTGCCCGCGCGCGTCATCCGGCTCGCAGTCGCCGGGCACCCCGTTCGGCGATCGTGATGCCACCGAGGACGCAGGCGAGCGCGATGATATGGTAGAGGAAGAGTTCCTCTCCGACGATCAGAACCGCCAGAATGGCGCCGAAAACCGGCACGAAGTTGATGAACAGGTTCGCCCGGTTCGGGCCGATCATCTCAACACCCTTAATGTAGAGCGACTGGGCGAGCAGCGAGGGAAAGATCGCCGTGTAGAGCGCCGCGCCGGCGCCCTGCAGATCGGGGAGTTGCGTCTTGCCCAGCGCGAACTCGATCGCGGCGAACACCATCGCGGTCAGAAGGGCCGCAAGCGATAGCACCATGATCGTCGAGCGCCAGTGGATCTGTGGCTTGAATCGCAGGGCCACCGTATAGCCGCCATAGAGCAGGACGGCGAGCATCATCAGCGCGTCGCCGCGATTGAGGTCGAGTTCCAGGAGCGCCGACAGGTCGCCATGGGAAGTCGTCAGCGCGACACCAACCAGGGTGAGGCTGAAGCCGGCGATCTGCAACGGCGCGACGCCCATGCGGAACAGCAGGAAATTCGCGAGGAAGACGACCAGCGGCATGGCCGACTGTTCGATCGTCACGTTGATCGCCGTGGTGTAGTTGACCGCGAGATAGAACAAGGCGTTGAAGGAGGAGAAGCCGATCGCGCCGAGCGCCAGCATGTAGGCGAGACGCGGACGGATGACGGGCCAGTCCCGCTTCACGTCGCCGAGCGCGAAGGGCAGGATGAACAGACTCGCGAAGGTCCACCGGAACAGCGTCAGAAGCATCGGCGAGATGTGCCCGGCCGCCAGTTTGCCGGCGATGGCGTTGCCGGCCCACAGCAGCGCCACCGTGGACAGGACGACATAGGGATGGACGAGAAAGCGTGGCATTGTCCCCTCGAAGGCCGTTGCCTGGCGCCAGATTGAAAAGACGGCAAGCAAGCGGTCAGGGCGTCCGTGTATTCGGGATCGCGGTGGATGGCCAGCGCCGGCCGCCCAATCGAAGGCCGCGCGGCTCCGAAACGTTCCATCCGAGGGGCGAAAACACGTTCCGTGCTCGCAATTTGTGGACAGGCCGGGGCGCCTCGCGCTACAGCCTTGGCAAGGCGTCTTGTCGTCAAGCCTGACGACGGTTTCGCATCACAGCCTTTGTTGGAATTCTCAATTCAGGCCATGACAAACAGATTTGGCCAGCACCGCCCGGTGCCGGCCATAGTCCGTGAGGAAGCATATGGGCAACGTCGTCGTCATCGGATCGCAGTGGGGTGACGAAGGAAAGGGCAAGATCGTCGACTGGCTCTCGGAACGGGCCGACGTCGTGGTGCGCTTTCAGGGCGGCCACAATGCCGGCCATACGCTGGTCGTCGACGGTGTCTCCTACAAGCTTTCGCTCCTGCCTTCCGGCCTCGTCCGTTCCGGCAAGCTTTCGGTCATCGGCAATGGCGTCGTCTTCGATCCCCATGCCTTCGTCGCCGAGCGCAAGCGGCTCGAAGGGCAGGGCGTCACGATCGATCCGACGACGCTGCGCATCGCCGACAACGCGGCGCTGATCCTTTCCATTCACCGGGAACTGGACGCCACCCGAGAAAGCGCCAACGCCGGCACGAAGATCGGCACCACCGGCCGGGGGATCGGCCCGGCCTACGAGGACAAGGTGGGCCGCCGGGCCATCCGCGTGATGGATCTTGCCCATCCCGAATCGTTGCCGGAGCGGATCGAGAGGCTGCTTGCCCATCACAACGCCCTGCGCCGCGGGCTTGGCCAGGAGGAAATCGAGACAAGCGCCCTTCTCGAGGAACTCACCTCCGTGGCCGACGAGATCGTGCCCTTCATGGACCGGGTCTGGCGGCTGCTCGACGAGCGTCGGAAGGCCGGCGCCCGCATCCTGTTTGAGGGCGCGCAGGGCACGCTCCTCGACATCGACCACGGCACCTATCCGTTCGTGACGTCCTCCAACACGGTTTCGGGCCAGGCAGCGGCCGGCTCCGGTCTCGGGCCCGGCAGCGTCGGCTTCGTCCTCGGCATCACCAAGGCCTACACGACGCGGGTCGGCGAAGGGCCGTTCCCCAGCGAACAGGACAACGAGGTCGGTACCTTCCTCGGCGAGCGCGGCCGCGAGTTCGGCACGGTGACCGGGCGCAAGCGCCGTTGCGGCTGGTTCGACGCGGTCCTCGTTCGTCAGGCCGTCGCCGTCAACGGCATCGACGGACTGGCCTTGACCAAGCTGGATGTTCTGGATGGTCTTGAGGAAATCAAAGTCGTCGTCGGGTATAAGCTGAACGGTAAGACGATCGACTATTTTCCGGCCAGTCTTTCCGAGCAAAGACAGGTTGAGCCCATCTACGAAAGCTTCGAAGGCTGGCAGGAGACGACGGCCGGCGCACGACGCTGGAGCGACCTTCCGGCGCAGGCCGTCAAGTATGTCAGGCACATAGAGGAGCTGGTCGAAGCGCCGGTAACGCTTTTGTCCACTTCGCCCGAGCGTGACGATACAATACTTGTTCGCGATCCGTTTCAGGACTAGAGTCGCGGGCGCCGGGACATCTTCGATCGAGAATAGCGAGTGACTGCGATCCATGGCGGATTTGAGCGGCGTACTTCGTAAGACCATTGACGGCCTGCCGCGTGCGACGCCGCAAATGCGCCAAAAGGTGTACGAAAAGGCGCGTGCCGCGATTCAACGGCAGATCGACGCCGCGAATCCGCCTCTGGCGGAGTCGGTGGTTTCTGCGCGTCTCGCCGCGCTCGAAGACGCGATCTCCCGGACGGAAGCGCACTATATCGAGCAGGAACAGGGCGCTGCAGCGGCCGAGGCGTCAGCGGAGCCGGCAGCCGGAGCCGAAGCGCCGCAAGCCGCTCGAGAGCCTGCGCCGCCCCCGGCCGACGCCGGGCCGTCCCCGGCCGAACCAGCGGAGCCCGATACGGTCGGCCCGGCCGCGGAATCTGCGACGCCCCCGCCGGCCCAGCAGCCAGCGCCGCCGCAACAGCCGCCATCTCCCGCCGCCGAAGCCCCGGCGGGACCTCCGGCGCCTGAGCCCGACCCCGTTGATCAGGAAAGGGCGACGGAACCGGCCGCTTCAGTCCCGGCCGATCAGGGTTCCACGCAGCAACCACCGCAGGCCGAAGTTCCATCCGACGAGCCGCGACCTTCCGAGCCGGACGATGGACTACCGGCGCCAGCCGAGCCGAGTTCGGCCGGTCCCGACCTTGCGCCGCCGATGCCCGGTGCATCGCCGCGAATGGAAGGCGCCGAAACTGCACCCGGTCAGGACGAGACGGGAGAGCCGTCCCGTGTCGATGAGGGAGAAGACCGGCAACCGTTCATTCCGGCGGCGACGGAAGAGCCCGAGTCTGGCGGTCAACCGCCAGCGATCGGGGCCCCCTTCATCGTGCCTGGGGAAACACCCGAGCGCGAGCCCGCGGTTGCGGAAGACGAAGAGCCCTATCATTTCGCCGAACGGCGGCAGGGCCGGGAAGAGGGTGTGCCGCGCGACGTCCGTGTCGATGACGAGGACGGGATTCCCGAGGCGGACATCACGGCTCCGCGCTATCCGGCGCGTCGGTCCAGCCAGGGACGCGGGCGTTCCATCGCAACGGCCGCTATCGTCGTTCTGGTCCTTGGCGGGCTTGGTACGGCGGGCTGGATCTTTCGCGACGAGATCGAGGCCTTGCTGGTCGAGCCTGCGGGAATCGGCACGATCGCGGATCAGGCCGCCGAACCGGACGGTGCCACGCCGGAAGGGGTTGCGACTCCGGAGGGCGAGCAGACCGAGGCCGCGACCTCTAACCCGGATGCCGGCACCGCGCAGGACGCCGCCACCCCGGCGGAGGAGCCGGAATCGACACGCCGCTTCACCCAGCGTCTGCTGCCGGACGGTTCGGAAGTCGATGCCGGACCGGCGGAGCCGATGCCGAACGCCTTTGACGAGGGAACCAACATCGCGGCCGCCGAGCCTGTTGCCTCCCCCTCTGCGGATCCGGCGGCGACGCCAACCGTGCAGAGCGAGATCGGTGAGAATCCTGCCGTGGTCGGAGACGAGAACGGGGATGCGAGCGCCGTTCCCGGCGTTGCGACCGAGGGCGGCACGGACGATGCCGGCGGCGCTGACGGCGCAGAAGCAACCGATTCCTCGACGCCGGACGGAGTGGCGGAGGCCGATGGCGGCTCTCCAGACAACGCCACCGGTGAGGGCACCGAAGTGGCGGCGCTGGACGTCGCGCAGAAGGCGGTCTTCTATCAGGAGCGCACGGGCGAACTGCCCGGCACCCAGGAGAGCGGCAATGTCGTCTGGTCGGTGATCGAGGAGCCACCGGTCGAGGGCCAGCCGCCGGAGCCCGCCATTCGTGCGGTCGCCGACGTTCCCGACGAAAACCTCAAGATGACCATGACGATCAGGCGCAACGCCGATCCGACATTGCCGGCCAGCCATGTCATCGAACTGGAATTCGACACACCACCCGATTTCGGTGGCGGCAGCGTCACCAATGTCCAGAGGCTGGCGCTGAAGGACACCGAGCAGGCGCGAGGCGAGCCATTGATCGGCGTGGCCGGCAAGATCTCCGACGGCTTCTTCATCATCGCGCTGAACAATCTCGACCAGGCGGTCCAGAACAATCTGGCCCTTCTCGAGAGCGAACAGTGGATCGATATCCCCCTCGCCTATGCGACGGGGCGCCGGGCGCTGATCTCCATCGAAAAGGGCATTCCGGGCGACCGGGTCTTCAAGGAAGCCCTGGAGGCCTGGGACGCGAAGACGTAAGGCTCGCCTTCGGTCGCGATACCTGACCTGGCCCCGGCCCTGGCGTTGAGGGGGATTGCTTCCTCAGCGCTTTTCCCGCTCCATGCCGGAATGGGCCGCGAGTTCGGACAAGACGGCACCGATGCGCGGTCGTGTTGCCCTGAGAAACGGCAGCGGCCGGCAGAGATCCATCGCCGCGAGCCCCACGCGGGCGGTGAGAAGACCGTTCACCACGCCTTCGCCGAGCCGCGAGGACAGGCGTGCGGCGACCCCGTGTCCCACCACCTGATGCACCAGGCTGTCGCCGACGGCGATCGAGCCTGTGACGGCCAGATGGGTGAGCACGTCTCGCGTCAGCTTGATCAGCCCCAGCGTTCCGGGCCTCGCGCCGTAGAGTTCCGACATGGTGCGGATGAGCTTGACGTTCTCGAACACCACATAGGCGACGTCGACGAGCGCCTTGGGGCTGACCGCGGTCACGACCGAGACGCGCTTTGCCGAGCCGAGCACCAGCGCCCGTGCCTTGCGATCGAGGGGGCCGAGCATGTGTTCCTCGGCGAGCGCCAGATAGTCGGCCCCGTCGATCACCTCGTTCTTGAGGCTGGCGATGTGCGCACGACCGCGCGCCGTTTCCGAGCGGTGGGAAAGCAGGGTTTCGAGCGTCGAGACCGCGAGCTTGGCCTCGCTCAGAGAATCGGCGCGATAGGCCGCCAGCGCCCGCTGTCGCTCGCGGTCGACGGCGGAAAGCCGCATCAGGCCGACGATCTCGCGAAACGCGATGCCGAGCGCCGCGATGACGAGAAGCGCGACCACGCCAAGCGTTGCCCAGCCCAGCCAGTCGGCCCGGGCGAAGAGTTCGCGAACGACGGAATCGATCGCCAGACCGAAGGCGAGCGAGACGAGGATCCCGAAGGCCGCGGCGAACAGTTTGGCGAAGGAGAAGCGTTTCTTCGACACGGTGGCCGGCGTTTCTGCCTCGGCGATCAGATCCTCGTCGATCGCCTCGTCGGGTTCGATCCGCACGTCTTCGAGCGTGGCGATGGAGCGCGGCATGCGCGGTGCCTGGGACGCCGTGTCGGAGGTTCGTTCTTCGGTGCGCGGCTCCGGGGAGCCGACGTCGAAGGCGCCCGGCGCACGCCGGCGCCGGTCTCGATCTTCGCTCATTGCAGGCGATCTCCCAGCAGGAATTCCAGGGCGCGGTCGAGACGGATGTGCGGCAGGGACAGAGTGAAACCCTCGGCAGTGCGTTCGAGCCTGGGCGGGCGAAACCGCACGAAGCGGATCGAGTTTGGTTCGATTCCGCCATCAGGCGCGAAGAGCCGGTGTGGGTCCTGCGGCAGGTCGCCCGGGAAGACGGCCGTTTCGGTCTTGCCGTCGAAAGTCCGCTTGCCGATCGTTTCGCCCGCGGCAGGTGTGCCGACAATCACGGGCAACTCCTCGCCCTGATCGGTCACGGTAGCCTCATGGGTGGCCCGCACCGCCGCCATGGCGAGGACCGAGGTCTGGGCTCCCGAGAAATTCGCGCGTCTGACCGCGTCGTCAACGAGTTTCCGCACGATCGCCTCCAGCCGGCGATGGCTCTCGCGGTGTAGGTGATCGGCCTTCGTCGCGGCGACGAGGATGCGGTCGATCCGCCGCGTCAGGAAGGAGCCGAGCCACGTGGAACGGCCCGGCCGGAAGCAGGAGAGGATGTCCGTCAGCGCGGTTTCGAGATCCGCGACGGCCTCCGGTCCGGCATTGATCGCCTGCAGAGCGTCGACCAGCAGGATCTGCCGGTCGAGCCGGGCGAAGTGATTGCGAAAGAAGGGTTTGACGACGACGGTCTTGTAGGCCTCGTAGCGCCGTGACAAATGCGCCGCCATCGAACCCTTGGGATAGGTCTGGCCGGGTTCGACGGGCAGGGGCGCGAAGGTCAGCGCCGGCGAACCTTCGAGATCGCCGGGCATCAAAAAGCGGCCGGGCGGCAGGGTCGACAGCGCCGTGCTGTCGGCGCGACAGGCCTTCAGATAGTTCGCGAAGGCGACGCTGAGATCGCGTGCCGTCACTTCGTCGGCTGGCGCGGACAGGTCGATATTGGCGAGCTTTTTGAGGAACGGGCCGGCTTCCGCACGTCGGGAGGGCAGACGCGCGCGCTCAAGCGCTTCGGCCGAGAAGGTGGCGAAATCCTTGTCGATCAGCGGCAGATCAAGCAGCCATTCGCCCGGGTAGTCGACGATGTCGATGGACAGTCGCCCGCCCGGCAGCACGCGCCGCCAGCCCGATGCCGATTCAAAGGCGATCGTCAGCCGCAGTTCGGAGATCGCCCGGGTCGATTCTGGCCAGACCCGCTCCTCGACGATCTGGCGGATATGATCCTCGTACTGGAAGCGTGGCACGGCGTCGTCCGGTTGCTCTTCCAGATCGGCGCCGAGGATCCGGCCGTCAGCCTGCGCCTTGAAGAGCGGCAAGCGGCCGCCACTGAGGAGATTGTGGATTAGCGCCGTGATGAACACGGTCTTGCCGGCCCGGGAGAGACCGGTCACGCCAAGTCGCAGGTTCGGATGGAAGATCCCCGCCGTTCGGTCGGCGAAATTGTCGAGGACGAGCCGGGCCTCGTCGGCGAGAGACGTCATCGGGGGGCGCTGTTCTCCTGGCGTGTCAGATGCTGCGACCGCGATATAGGAAGCTTCGGGCGCGCTTCGAAGGGGCAATGCCGATCAGGGAATGATCACGCGCTCAAGATGGCCGCTGCCGGGCTCGAGTTCCTCGAACCCGCTCTTGAGGCCGACGATCGCCAGGGCGCAGGTGGGAAAACCCGTGGCGATCTGCGCGGCGGCGTCCTCGTCGGCGCTGCCGGTGACGGACCGGGTGAAGTCCTCGATCATCGGGTTGTGGCCGACGATGAGGACGCGCTTTGCTTCTCTCTGGCGCCGCGCGGCAGCAAAATAGGCTTCGACGCCCAGCGCGTAGAGATCGTCGGAGGTTTCGACGGTCAGGTCCTTGCCGAGGCTGGGCTGCAACGATTCCAGGGTCTTTGCCGCGCGGACCGCTGTCGAGGTGACGACGACATCGACCGTGAGGTCTTCCGCAGCGAAGATCTCCGCCAGTCGTGCCGCGTCGGCCTCGCCACGCTCGTCCAGCGGGCGCTGGTGATCGCGCTCGCCGGGCCGCGCCCAGGAGGAATGGGCATGGCGAAGAATGAAGAGCGTGTGGCTGAACGATCCCGACATGGATGTTGATTAGGCTGAAACGGCGAGCCGGGCAATCGTCTGTTTGTTGCGGAACGACGAAACCGCGATCAGGCAAGTTCCGAACCGATTTCTGCGCGTCAAGCTCGCGTGAAACTGGTGCCGGCGTCGGGTCAGCTTCTGGGCTTTCCAGTGGCGAATCGGAAACACTAGCGAATACCGTATCTTAGATTCATTGCGTGAGACTTGGCTAGGACGCAAACGTAACTTGTTCGCTTCGCAAAGCGACGCTATAAGCCGGCTGCCGGAACGGAGGTGCGTATGAGCCAGACACTCAATGCCGATCTGACGCTATCGGAAGACGGACCTTTCATGAATGATCGTCAGAAGGAATATTTCCGACGCAAGCTTCTCACCTGGAAAGCGGAAATCCTGCGGGAGTCGCGCGAGACGCTGGAAGCCCTGGCAAACGACAACAGCAATCTCGCCGATATCGCCGACCGTGCCTCCTCTGAGACCGATCGGGCCATCGAGCTTCGCGCCCGCGACCGCCAGAGAAAGCTGATCTCCAAGATCGACGCGGCTCTGGATCGGATCGAAGACGGGTCCTACGGCTACTGCGAAGAGACGGGCGAACCGATCAGCCTGCGCCGCTTGGATGCCCGGCCGATCGCGACCCTTTCCCTCGAAGCCCAGGAGCGGCACGAGCGGCGCGAGAAGGTCTATCGGGACGAATAGCCGGGTTCCGCCGGCCTCGGCGGAGCAAAGTCATCGCGTGGACGACCGGCGCGCTGATGCCGGTCGCAAAGACCAATGAACTGTCCCGGTGCGGAGGCATTCGCCCGCGCCGCGGGTTTGCCGATAACGGCACAAGTCAGCAAGAGTGGTTCGCGGCTTGGAATTTCCGGGCGCCGTCTATCGGGCGGACCCATTGCGAGCGCCTTGAACGAGCAAGCCCGGGCGATGCGGCTCGGGCGGGCTTCGACCTCTGCCTTTCCAGCCTATGCCCCGAACGGCGCAGCGCTCGGTTCTCTTGTTGAGCCTCAGCTCTTCTTCTCGGCCTGATCGGTTTCTTCTGCCTTCTCCACATTGCCGAGAAGCCGCTCCATCTCCTCTTCCAGCTTCGCATCCTGCTGATGCCGGTCGTGATCGGCAGCCGCCATGTTTCGGGCATGCGCGGCGTCGGGCCATTGCACGGGACGGCCACCACCGGCCGGGGGTGTCCTGGCCGGCTGTGGTTGCGAAGCCTGCGGTCGGTTGAATTGCGGTCCAGGCGTTGCCGCGTCCGAGGACGCTTCGGCCTTCTTGGCCTCTGTCTCCTTCGGTTGGGGGGCAGTCGGACTGGCGGGCAAGGCCGGGGTGGCGCCGGGTTTTTCCGACGCATCTTCCATGGCCGCTGGGCCGTTGACGTGTCTGGGCTCGGAAGGGGCGGAGGCTGCCGCAGGGTCCGCCCCGGTGCTGCCTGTAGCTTCGCCAGGCTTCTTCGCCGTCTGCTGTGCAGCGCCGGCCGTCACGGACGCCTGTGGCGACGAGGCGGGGGGCGTCTGCGCCGCGTTCGTTTCCGTCTGGCTGGGACGTCCGGCGTCTGCGGCAGCGTTCCTTGCTTCTCTTGACGGCTCCACGTCGCGAGCCCGGGTTTCAGCACCGCCGTTGCTCGAACTGCTGCCTTGAGCGGCAGAAGACGGATTGGCGGGGGCGGTCCCGTTCGCCTGAGCGGGGAGAGTCGATGTCGCACGAGGCGCATCCGGCCGCGCGGCAGATGCCCGTGAAACGGACGGCGCTGCCTCCTTGCGCGCGGGTTCGTCGGACAGGAAGTTCGACGTCAGTTCCGCGGAGAGGAAGCTCTCCAGGCTGTCTTCGAGAGAGCCGCCTTCCTTGTCCTTTTTCAGCGTGTCGACCGGCCGCGCATCTTCTGCGGCGGGCACGGACTTTTGCGGCGCCTCGGCAGGTTTCGTCGCAGTGCCACCTTCGGCTTGAGCGGACGTGCGGCGGACTTCGGTCTCGCCCCGTCCACCCCGGTTCTGGATGGCCATGGCAAAGCTCTTCACCGACAGGGGTCCGCGTGAGGCCCGCCCGGCAAGCGGGCGATCCGTGCCCGGTTGCGATGTTCTCTGCGGCCCGAGAGAGGTCGCGGCGCCGAGTGTCGTCGCCAAGGTGCTTCCGCCGTTGTTCTCTTTGCGCGCAGGGAAGGGGGCGGTTGCGCTCTCCGGTTCGATCGACGGGGCCGTGGTGGCCACGGCTTGCTCTGGATGGGACGGGCGATCGGGGGACGTGTCGAGTTCGGCCGTCAGAGGCGCGTCGATATGAGGCTCGATGCGCTCGAAAGCCCGCGGCCGCCGGCTTGGCGATTCGGGTCGGCTTGGCGAGGCGGCGGTGTCGGACGAGCGCTCCGGCTGCAATTGCGGAGGCAGTGTCGGCGTGGCGCGCGAACGCGGCGGCACACTCGGGGACGGCGTCGAAGGGGAAGGCGCAGCCTGTTGCTCCTGCTTTTCGGCAACGGGCGAGACGGTTTCCGCCGGCTGGCGGGCGAGGGTCCGTTCCCCCAGTACACGCGCGGCGAGGGCTCCAGCGGCTTCGACGCCGCGCTTTGGCCGTTCGTCTCGGCTCGCGACGGATGTCGGTCGTTCTTCGCGAGGGCGTGTGGCGTTCGGGTCCGCGGCCTTCGCGACCGGCGCAGCCGGCTGACTTGCGACAGTCGCCGTGGTCGGTTGCACGGGCGGCGTCTCCGCGGTCCCGGACGGCGATCGAGAGGCGGCATCAGATTGCGCAACGGGGACTTTGGGCGAGGCCGCCGGAGCCTTCGCCGGCTCCGGTTCAGGCGTCGGTTCCGGCCTCGGAGCGACTGCCGGCGGAACGGCGGCCGGAGGGCGGGGGGCTTCATCGAGTGTCGGCTCCGCTGACGAAGGTGCCTCCATGGCGCCGCGCCGGATCCCGGCTTCGACGAGCAGTTCGGTCTGTCCGCCCACCAGCACGAGATGCTCGACATCGTCGCGCTTGACCAGCACGAGTTTCCGCTTCTCGTCGATGCGGGCCATGTCGACCACGGCGAGGCGTGGGCCTTTGTGCTTTGCATGGGACCCGATCGCGCCACCCCAGAAGCGTTTTGCGACGAACAGGAATCCGATCGCCAGTATGCAGACGATCGCGGCCACGAAGGCCACCCAGACGATCGGGGCGAGGCTCGATCCAAAGAGATCGATGATCCATTGCGGCATGTCTCGGGCAACTCCTTGCGCGGACCCCAGAGCGGACCTCGTCGAACGCGAAAGCCCTCCCGTGGTCCTGCCGCATATTTCGAGGTCCGGCAAGGCTTGCGATACGTTCGAGCGGCCTGCGGTCTGGAAGAATTTTGCCTCGTGCAGACCGTCTTTCGGGCAAGGCTGACCTGATATGCCGACGCTCCGATGAAGGACAGAAAACGAAATTGCCGGCTCGTCGGTCCGGACGAAAACAGCTATTTCTTGCGAATCACGCGGCAGGTTTTTTGACGAGAAGGGGCGCGCTGGGATGGACGGAGCGGCTTCCGGGGCGATCGACAAGCCCATGATCGACCGAACGACGGCGGCATCGGGTGTGCGGCGGCTGCTTCTGCTGGGCGGTGCCTTTATTCTGATGGGCGCAAGCCTGGCCGTGTTCGGTCATTCGTCCTATGGCCAGGCCTCGTTGATTGCGATCTTCGGCACGCTGTCGGCGGTCGGAATCCTGGCGATCTTCGCTGCCGTGCTCGGTTTCATCCGCTTTTCCGGCAAGACCGCCGATGCCGGAATTGCCCGCGACTTCGTCGACAGCGCCCGCACCGGGCTGCTGATCGTCGACCGCAAGGGCCAGATCGTCTACGCCAACCGCGCCTATGGCGAGATCACCGGAGCCGCCAAGCCCGGCGATATCCGCACCCTCGAACGGCTCTTGTCGCGCGAGGTCGAAGCGGCCGAGGCGATCTATCATCTCGCCAATCTGGCGCGGGAAGGCCGTTCCGGCCAGCGTGAGTTCCGCCTCGCCCATAGTCTGGCCGGGCAGGCGAAATCCGATGGCGCGCCGCGATGGTACCGGGCCTCGGTCCGGCCGCTTCCGACCGGCGGCGGCCACATGCAGGCGTGGCAGATTCTCGACATCACCGCCGATCGCAAGCACGAGGAGAGTTCGTTCCAGGATCTGCAGCATGCGATCGACTATCTGGACAAGGCACCGGCCGGCTTCTTCGCTTCCGATTCCGAGCATCGCATCGCCTATATCAATGCCACTCTAGCGGAGTGGCTCGGCCTCGACCTGGCCGATCTGAAGCCCTACCAGCGGTCCTTTCTGGAATTCCTGCCGGCGACGTCGAAGGCCCTTTTCACCGAGGCGGACGAAGAGAACAGGGACCACGACGGCGTCTCGGTCGTCGATCTCGATCTGACCACGGCCGATGGCCGCAGCCTGCCTGTCCGGCTCCTGCGCAAGCCGGGCGTCGAGGATACGGCCGCACCCGGCAGCGTGCGGACGCTTGTTCTCAATCGGGCCGGCGAAAGCGAGGTGGCAACGCCGGTGGAAGTGGCCGAGGCGCGCTTCACTCGCTTCTTCAACTCCTCGCCCATGGCGATCGCGACACTGGACGACGAGGGCAATGTCGTGCGCTCCAACGCGGTGTTCCGCCAGCTCTTCGGCGGGCAGGCCGCAGACGGGCGGATCCGGTTCCTGGAATCCGTGCGCGAAGGCGGACATGAGACCCTGCGCCGCGCCCTCGCGGAAGCGACGGCCGGCCGGGCCGGTGTCGCCCCCGTCGACGCGGAGATCGCAGGCGAAAAGACCAAGGCGGTCCGGCTTTATGTCAGTGCGGTCCCGAAAGCCGGTCCGGACGCCGACGAGTCGATCATTGTCTATGGCGTCGATATCACCCAGCAGCGCGCGCTGGAGGAGCAGTTCGCCAAGAGCCAGAAGATGCAGGCGATCGGCAATCTTGCCGGCGGCATCGCCCACGACTTCAACAACGTGCTCACCATCATCACCGCCTCGGTCGACTTCCTGCTCCTCAACCACCGCACCGGCGATCCCTCCTTCCAGGATCTGCTTCTGATCAAGCAGAGCGCCAATCGTGCGGCGTCCCTCGTTCGCCAGCTTCTCGCCTATTCGCGGCGGCAGACGATGCGGCCGAAGATGCTGAATCTGACGGACGTGATCGCCGACATGCATCTTCTGTTGAAGCGGGTCAGTGGCGACCATGCGACGCTCGAGCGCCAGCACGCCCGCGATCTGTGGCCGGTGATGGCCGATATCGGCCAGTTCGAGCAGGTGATCACCAATCTCGTGCAAAACGCCCGCGACGCGATGCCCGATGGCGGCAAGATCACCATCACGACGCGAAACGTTCAAGCCAAGGAGGCCATGGCCTTCGGTTATGGCGAACTCGTCGAGGGCGACTATGTGCTGGTCGAGGTGGCCGATACCGGCACCGGAATGCCGCCCGAAGTGGCCGAGCGGATCTTCGAGCCGTTCTACACGACGAAGGAAATCGGCAAGGGCACCGGCCTCGGGCTTTCGATGGTCTATGGCATCATCAAGCAGTCGAACGGCTTCATCTATGTCGACAGCAGGCCGGGCGAGGGCACGACGTTCCGCATCTTCCTGCCGCGTCACGTTCCGGCCGAGATCGCCTCAAGCGGATCGGAGACGGCCGCCGCCGCCGGCAACGCCAAGATGGACCTTTCCGGCACGGATTCCATCCTCTTGGTGGAGGACGAGGATCACGTGCGCGCCGGCAATGTGCGCGCCTTGAAGATGCGTGGCTACGACGTTCACGAGGCCGCGTCGGGTATTGAGGCGCTGGAGGTGATGGACGAACTCGACGGCAAGATCGACCTTGTCGTGTCCGACGTCGTCATGCCGGAAATGGACGGGCCGACACTTCTCAGGGAAATGCGCAAGAAGCGGCCCGAATTGAAGTTCATCTTCGTGTCCGGCTATGCCGAGGACGCCTTCGCGAAGAACATGCCCGAGGGAGAGAAATTCGGCTTTCTGGCCAAGCCGTTCTCGCTTCGCGATCTTGCCGTCGCGGTGAAGACGGCCCTGAACGAGAAGTAGGGCGCCACGTCGACGCCTTGCTTGCCCCTGCATAGGGCGCAATACGCTCCCCAAGGGCGACGGCACAGGGCGCGCTGATGGCCTAATTGCCGATCGCCTGCGGCGCGCGCCTACCGAGCGGCCTTCAGCGCGACGGCAATCTCTCCGGCCAGCCGCGCATTGGCAAGGATGAGGGCGATGTTGGCGGTGAGCGACTGGCCCTCGCTGAGTTCGACGATCCGGCCCAGGAGATAGGGGGTCACCGCCTTGCCCGCGACGCCGTTCTCCGCCGCCTCTGCGAGCGCTGCATCGATCCAGCGGCTAACGGTCTCCGCCGGAATGGCTTCGTCTTCCCCAAGCGGATTGGCGACGAGCATTCCGCCTTCGATACCAAGCGCGGCGCGGATCGCCTGAAACCTCGCGATCTCAACGGGGCGATCGAGACGCAAGGGCGCGGGATGGCCGGACCGGCGAGACCAGAAGGCCGGCATCTCGTCGCTTTGATAGGCGACGACGGGGACCCCTTTGGTTTCCAGAAATTCGAGTGTTCGGCCAATATCCAGAATGGCCTTGGCCCCGGCCGAGACGACGATGACGTCCGTTCGCGACAGCTCCTCCAGATCGGCGGAGATGTCGAGGCTCGTCTCGCCCCCGCGGTGAACCCCGCCGATCCCGCCGGTGGCAAAGACCGGAATGCCCGCCTTTTCCGCCGCGATCATGGTCGCCGCGACGGTCGTCGAGCCGGTGCGGCCCGTCGCCATCGCAAACGCCAGGTCGGCCCGGGAGAGCTTCATTACGCCTTCGGCCTTTGCCAGAGCGGCGAGTTCCTCATCCGCCAGACCGATGCGCAGCTGCCCGTCGAGGACGGCGATCGTCGCCGGTTCGGCTCCCGCCGCTCTGACGGCGGCCTCGACGCGGCGCGCGGTCTCCAGGTTCTGGGGGTAGGGCATGCCATGGGTCACGATGGTGGATTCCAGCGCGACGACGGCGCGGCCTGTCGCCTGAGCCTCGCGAATCGCGTCTGAAAGCTGAAAAAGGTCATGGGGGTTTGGCATCGGCACTCAGCTTTCGCTCGTCGGATCTTGAAGATTCGGGAGAATGTCGTCGATCGCTCGGGACAGATCGGGTGGTGGAAAGCCCTCGCTCGAGATGCGTAGGGAGGCGGCGATCAGGCCGCGGCGTGCCGCCTCCGTCCATGACAGGCCGGCAAGATCCCCCATCAGGGTGACCGCGGCCAGCGTGTCGCCGGCACCGGTGACGTCGCGTGGCCGGACGATGGGCGGGCGCTGGAACCGCAGAGTGCCGCTCTCCAGCAGGGCGGCCTCGAGGGGTCCGTCGCTGATGATCGCCCGCCGCACGCCGAGTTCCGACAGGAGTTCGCCTATCAGGCGCAGGCTCGTTGCGACGGTCGCCTCGACCAGCGCCGCAGCCTCGGCTCGCGACAGGAACACGGCGGAAAGCCGCGGCAAGACCGGCAGGATCCGCCGGACCTTCGCTGGTGACACTCCTATTGCCGCGACCGGTCTGTCACCTGCCGCCTCGACGAGCGCCGCGATGGTGGGGCCGGGCAAATTGGCATCCAAGAGGATGGCCTCGGCTCCGGCAAGGCCCGTCCGCACATGCTTGCGCGTCAGAAGCTTCGGTCCGAGGAGGTCATAGAGAGAGGTGTCGGCAATCCCGGCGACGAGTTCACCACGGTCGTCCAGGATCGCCGTATAGGTCGGCATGGCTCGGTCGAGCCATGTCACGCTGTAGTCCTCGACGCTGAGATCGCGAAGCGCGCTGGCGATCCCCTTGCCGTCGCCGTCACCCCCGCGTGCGCTCACAAACGACACGCGCGCTCCCAGGGCGCGCAAGGCGACCGTCGCGTTGAAGGCGGAGCCGCCGGCCGTATTGAACAGACGCCCGGGATTCGAGGCGCCGGGATGATATGGCCCGTTCGCCTTGGCGCGCCGATCGAAATGCGCCGCACCGACGACGAAGATCGCGGGATCCTGCTTGGCCGAGATTCGCGCGTTCATGTTTTATCAACCATTCATCATGCCGAAGCGGGCGAATCGAGCCCACACGGATTGAGAACAAAACGTGTTCAACCACTTGTGGATCGAGAACAAATAGAGTACATACCCCCTTGGATAAGGATCATTGCACCTCCGGCTCACGCGTGGAATAAGGTCAGGACTTCATGGCACAAAATGCTCTCCGTCTCGTCGAGGATAATTCGTTGGACAAGAACAAGGCTCTTGATGCCGCGCTGTCGCAGATCGAACGCGCCTTCGGCAAGGGCTCGATCATGCGCCTCGGGCAGAACGAGAAGATCGTCGAGATCGAGACCGTCTCGACCGGCTCGCTCGGTCTCGACATTGCGCTGGGCGTCGGCGGTCTGCCGAAGGGCCGGATCGTCGAGATCTACGGACCGGAAAGCTCGGGCAAGACGACCCTTGCGCTCCACACCGTGTCGGAAGCCCAGAAGAAGGGCGGGATCTGCGCCTTCGTCGATGCCGAGCACGCGCTGGACCCGGTCTATGCCCGCAAGCTTGGCGTCGATCTCGAGAACCTTCTGATTTCTCAGCCCGACACCGGCGAGCAGGCGCTGGAAATCGCTGACACGCTGGTGCGCTCCGGCGCGATCGACGTCCTCGTCGTCGACTCGGTGGCGGCGCTGACGCCGCGCGCGGAGATCGAGGGGGAGATGGGCGATTCGCTGCCCGGCATGCAGGCGCGGCTGATGAGTCAGGCGCTGCGCAAGCTCACCGGCTCGATCTCCCGGTCGAAATGCATGGTGATCTTCATCAACCAGATCCGCATGAAGATCGGCGTGATGTTCGGCTCGCCCGAAACGACGACGGGCGGCAACGCACTCAAATTCTATTCTTCCGTCCGTCTCGACATCCGCCGCATCGGCTCGATCAAGGACCGCGACGAGGTCACCGGCAACCAGACCAAGGTGAAGGTGGTCAAGAACAAGCTGGCGCCGCCCTTCAAGCAGGTCGAGTTCGACATCATGTATGGCGAAGGCGTGTCGAAGATGGGCGAACTGGTCGATCTCGGCGTGAAGTCGGGGATCGTGGAGAAGTCGGGAGCGTGGTTCTCCTACAACAGCCAGCGGCTGGGGCAGGGGCGTGAGAACGCCAAGAACTTCCTCCGCGACAATCCGGCGGTCGCGAATGAGATCGAGACGGCGATCCGCCAGAATGCCGGCCTGATCGCCGAGCAGCTTCTGGACGACGGGCGCGAGGACGACGCTGCCGAGGATTGAGGGCGGGCTGCCGGCAACTGTCGGCACCGGCTGCCTTTCCGGGGATCGCGACCCGATAGACACGACTTCGAGGCCCTAGTAAAAGGCCGACGGTCCGCATCGCCGGTTTCAGGCCGGCGGTCGGGCCGTTTCAATTGCATCGTTTCGCGAAGGTCTCGCTCATGAGTGGCGTCAACGAAATCCGGTCGGCTTTTCTCGAGTATTTCGAGAAGAACGGGCATGAGCGGGTCGCCTCGTCGCCTCTGGTTCCCCGCAACGATCCGACATTGATGTTCACCAATGCCGGCATGGTGCAGTTCAAGAATGTCTTCACCGGCCTCGAAAAGCGCCCCTACAACCGCGCGACGACGGCGCAGAAGGTCGTGCGCGCCGGCGGCAAGCACAACGATCTCGACAATGTCGGTTACACCGCTCGCCATCACACCTTCTTCGAGATGCTGGGGAATTTCTCCTTCGGCGATTATTTCAAGGAACAGGCGATCGAACTCGCCTGGAATCTGACCACCCGCGAGTTCGACTTGCCGGCGGATCGCCTGCTCGTGACCGTGTTTTCCGAAGACGAAGACGCGGCCCTCCTGTGGAAGAAGATCGCCGGACTGTCCGACGACCGCATCATCCGCATCCCCACCTCGGACAATTTCTGGACGATGGGCGAGACCGGCCCCTGCGGCCCCTGCTCCGAGATCTTCTTCGATCAGGGCGAGGGCGTGGCGGGCGGCCCTCCAGGCAGCCCCGAGGAGGATGGCGACCGGTTCCTGGAGTTCTGGAATCTCGTCTTCATGCAGTTCGATCAGGTCGATGCCGAGACGCGGATCGATCTGCCGCGCCCTTCGATCGATACCGGCATGGGTCTCGAACGCATGGCCGCGATCCTGCAGGGCGTGCATTCGAATTACGAGACCGACCTTTTCAAGACGCTCATCGCGTCGGTGGAGTCGGCTATCGGTTCGCACGCGAGCGGTGAGAGCCTCGCCAGCCACCGGGTGATTGCCGACCATCTGCGCTCGACGGCCTTCCTGATTGCTGACGGCGTCCTGCCGTCCAATGACGGCCGCGGCTATGTGCTGCGCCGGATCATGCGCCGGGCGATGCGGCACGCGCGCCTGCTCGGCGCCCGCGAGCCTGTGCTCTACAAGGTGCTGCCGACGCTGGTCGCCGAGATGGGACGCGCCTATCCGGAACTGGTGCGCGCCGAAGCGTTGACCTCCGAGACCCTCAAGCTCGAGGAGAAGCGGTTCCTTCAGACGCTGGACCGGGGGCTGGCGCTCCTTTCGGATGCGACGGAAGGCATGTCGGCCGGGGAGAAGCTTTCCGGCGAAACCGCGTTCAAGCTCTATGACACCTACGGCTTCCCCCTCGATCTGACCCAGGATGCCCTGCGCCAGCGCGGCATCGCCGTCGATCTCAACGCCTTCAACACCGCGATGGAGCGGCAGAAGGCCGAAGCGCGCGCCAGCTGGGCCGGGTCCGGCGAGGCCGCGGCGGAGAATATCTGGTTCCCGATCCGCGAGCGCGTCGGCGCGACGGAATTCCTCGGCTACGAGACCGAGCGGGCCGGCGGCGTGGTGGTCGCGCTGGTCAAGGACGGGACGGAGACCGAAACGGCCGTGGAGGGCGACGAAGTCTCGCTCGTCGTCAATCAGACTCCGTTCTACGGCGAATCGGGTGGCCAGCTGGGCGATACCGGGACCATGCGGGGCGAGGGTGTCGAACTCGCCGTTACCGACACGCGGAAATTCGCCGAAGGGCTTTTCGTCCATCGCTGCAAGGTGACGCGGGGCACGGTCAAGCTTGGCATGCCGCTCGATCTCGAGGTCGATCACCGCCGTCGCAGCCATATCCGCGCCAACCACTCCGCTACACATCTCATTCACGAGGCGTTGCGGGAGGTGCTCGGAACACACGTTGCGCAGAAGGGCTCGATGGTGGCGCCGGAGCGGCTTCGTTTCGATTTCTCGCATCCGAAGCCGATTGAGGACGACGAACTCGTGACGATCGAGCGGCTCGCGAACGGCATCATCCTTCAAAACGCGCCGGTCGAGACGCGTCTGATGGCGGTCGACGACGCGATCGAATCCGGAGCCATGGCGCTGTTCGGCGAAAAATACGGCGACGAGGTGCGCGTCGTGTCGATGGGGGTCGCGGAAGAGGGCGAGAAGGCCGGCAAGACGTTTTCGATCGAGCTGTGCGGCGGCACCCATGTACGCTCCACCGGCGAGATCGGTCTCGTCCATGTGGTCTCGGAGGCCGGCGTTGCGGCTGGTGTGCGCCGCGTCGAGGCGCTGACGGGCGACGCGGCACGTCGCTATCTCCTTGAGCAGGACGAACGCGTGCGGCGGATGGCGTCCCTGATGAAGGTGGCGCCGGCTGAGGCGACCGATCGGCTTGAAACCCTTTTGGAGGAGCGGCGGCGCCTGGAGCGGGAACTCGCCGAGGCCAAGAAGAAACTGGCGCTTGCAGGCGACGGTGGGGCCGGCGAAGGCATGGCCGCGAAGTCGGTTGCGGGCGTGTCGTATCTCGGTCGTGTGCTTGAGGGCGTCGCCGGCAAGGAGCTCAAGGGCCTCGTCGACGAGGCCAAGGCAAAGCTCGGCTCGGGCGTTATCACCTTCGTCAGCGTCGCAGACGGCAAGGCCAGCGTGGTGGTCGGCGTGACCGAAGATCTGACGACTCGCTTCGATGCGGTCGCACTGGTGCGGGCCGCCAGTGCCGCGATCGGTGGAAAGGGCGGCGGCGGCCGCCCGGACATGGCCCAGGCCGGCGGTCCGGAGGGCGATCGAGCGAAGGATGCGCTCGCCGCCGTGGAAGAGGCGCTACAGGCCGCCTGAGAAGCCGCATCCATCCGCGACGATTGGACGGGTGCAGCAACAGCCAAGCGACCTTAGTCTTCGAAGCGTCTCGCGTTCTCTTCGAAGTCCTGCCGCTGCGGCGGGACCAGACAGAAGCGCTGGCCGGTTGGCGCTTCCATGACGATCCAGGACTTGACCGCTTCGACGCGCTTGGCGCCGAGAGCTTCGAGGCGGCGGGCCTCGGCCTGCCTATCATCCGTTTCGATATCGAGATGAACGCGCGGCGCGTGGTCGACCGCCTGGATCAGCACCTTCGGCTCCCCGTCGGGCATCTTCAGCACTGCATATTTCCCGTCCTCGTCGACCTTGCCGGAGCAGCCGAAGAGGCCTGACCAAAATTCAAGCGCTTCACCCAGTTCGCGCGTCTGGCAATCGACGACGATGCAGCCGAGCCGGCTTCGGTGAGACATCTCACGTTCCTTCTGAAAGAAAAAGCCGGCGCGGGATACCGCGCCGGCCGGTTTCGAACCTGAAATCGCTACCGCGCCTCAGGACATGCCCATCGCCTTGGAGAGGTTCTCGTCGACCTTGTCGAGGAAGCCCGTCGTCGAAAGCCAAGGCTGATCCGGGCCGATCAGAAGCGCCAGATCCTTGGTCATGAAGCCGCTCTCGACCGTCGAAATGCAGACCTTTTCGAGCTTCTGAGCGAACTCGGCGAGATCGGAATTGTCGTCGAGCTTGGCCCGATGAGCGAGGCCGCGCGACCAGGCGAAGATCGAGGCGATCGAATTGGTCGATGTCTGCTCGCCCTTCTGGTGCTGGCGGAAATGGCGCGTGACGGTGCCGTGGGCGGCCTCGGCTTCGACCGTCTGACCGTCCGGCGTCATCAGAACCGAGGTCATCAGGCCGAGCGAGCCGAAGCCCTGGGCCACCGTGTCGGACTGGACGTCGCCATCATAGTTCTTGCAGGCCCAGACATAGCCGCCGGACCATTTCAGGCTAGCCGCGACCATGTCGTCGATCAGGCGGTGCTCGTAGGTGATGCCGGCCTGCTTGAACTTGTCGGCGAACTCGGCCTCATAGACTTCCTGGAACAGGTCCTTGAAGCGGCCGTCATAGGCCTTGAGGATGGTGTTCTTGGTCGAGAGATAGACCGGCACCTTTCGCTGCAGGCCGTAATTCATCGAAGCTCGTGCAAAATCGCGGATCGAGCCGTCGAGATTGTACATGCCCATGGCAACGCCGGAAGCGGGCGCGTCGAACACCTCGTGCTCGGTCTCGGTGCCGTCCTCGCCGACGAACTTCATCGTCAGCTTGCCCTTGCCCGGGAACCGGAAGTCGGTGGCGCGGTACTGATCGCCGAAAGCGTGGCGGCCGACGATGATCGGCTTGGTCCAGCCGGGAACGAGGCGGGGCACGTTCTTGCAGATGATCGGCTCGCGGAAGATCACGCCGCCCAGAATGTTGCGGATCGTGCCATTCGGCGAACGCCACATCTTCTTCAGGCCGAATTCCTCGACGCGCGCCTCGTCCGGGGTGATGGTCGCGCATTTGACGCCGACGCCGTGCTTCTTGATCGCATTCGCCGCGTCGACCGTCACCTGATCGTCGGTCTCGTCCCGATGCTCGACACCCAAATCGTAATATTCAAGGTCGATGTCGAGATAGGGATGGATCAGCTTTTCCTTGATGAATTGCCAGATGATCCGGGTCATCTCGTCGCCGTCGAGCTCCACGACCGGATTGTCGACCTTGATCTTTGCCATTGGTGCCTTCCTTGGAAACTGGATTTCGGCGCGCTCGTGCTGCGCCGGTGATCGATGCCTGACCCACCGTGTGCGCCCTATAACACCCGTCCTGCCGGACGCAAAGCAGGCGGGCTCGGGGAGGGCGGGTTGCAACGGCGGACAACGTTGCAAGATGTGCGCATGCGGCAAGCGACGGGCCGCAGGACCGGAGTACGAGAATGTCGAGCAATGTGAAAGTCGATGCCCCCTGTGGTCCGCTGACCGGGCGAAGACAAGGCGGCATCACCGCTTTTCTCGGCATACCCTATGCCGAAGCGCCGACGGGGTCGAGGCGATTCGCAGCCCCGGTGTCCCGGGCGCGGTTCGAAAAGCCGTTCGAGGCCTTTCGCTACGGCCCTTCCGCGCCGCAGAAACGAACACTGCCCGGGCCGCTCGCCAAGGCGTTGGGCGCGATGGAAGATTTCGACGAAGACTGCCTGTCGCTGAACGTCTGGACGCCGGACGTTTCGGGAAAGCGGCCGGTTCTGGTCTTCATCCATGGCGGCGGCTTCATCATCGGGTCCGGCAGCCAGTATCCCGGCGATGACCTGGCGCGGCGGGGAGACGTCGTCGTCGTAACGATGAACTATCGTCTCGGCCTTTTCGGCTTCAACGCCTTTGCCGAGATCTACGAGGAGGACGAACGCTTCGTTCCCAATGCCGGGCTGTTGGACCAGCGTCTGGCACTGCAATGGGTTCGCGACAACATCGCGGCCTTCGGCGGCGATCCGGACCAGGTCACGATCGGTGGCGAATCGGCGGGAGCCGCCTCGGTCGGCTTCCACCTGGTGGCGCAGCGATCGCACCCTCTGTTCGACAAGGCGATCATGCAGTCGGGCGGGCTCAACATGTTCTATGGCAAGGCGCGGGCGGCGGAGGTCGGGGAGGAACTGCTGCGCATGCTCGGGGCGCGTGCGAGTCCGGAAGGGCTGTTCCGGCTGCCGACGGAAGCCTTCGGGCGCCTCGTTCGCAATGCGGCTTCGCGCTTTCCGGGGATCGTGTCGCGACCTTATGTGGACGGCGTGGAGATTGCGGGCGACACACCCCTGGATCTGGCCCGGGACGCCAAGCCCGTGCCGCTTCTGATCGGCACCAATCGCGACGAGTTCACCTTCTTCATGGACCTGCCGATCCTGCCGACCGCGACTTCGATGGCCGCGCTGACCGATCAGGTCGCGCGGTTTGCCGGCCAGGAAGCCGCCGAGCGTGTCACGTCGCTCTATCAGGACGACCGGGAGGGGCGCGTCGAAGCGGGCACGGACCTTTTGTTCCGCATGCCGGCCATCCAGTTTGCCGACCGACATGTCGAGTTCGGACAGGGGGTCTATTTCTATCGGCTCGACTGGGAAGCGAAGGGCATGCTGCGCGGGCAGGGCGCGACCCACTCGGTCGACCTGCCGCTTCTCTTTGAAGGTTTCGTCAAGCCGTTCCGGTCGATCTATCTCGGCATCTTTCCCGACCCTCTTCGCCACAATCTCGAAAAGCGGATGCGCCGGCACTGGCTCGAATTCGTGCGCAAGGGCCGCCCGGGCGTCAGTTGGCCTGCCTATGAGGGTGACGATCGTCGAACGATGATCTTCGACGAGCGAGACCGCATTCTCGGCGATCCCGAAGCCGAGCACCGTCGGGCCTGGCAGGGCGTCGACGGCTTTCTGTGGTGAATGAGCGGGCCTTGGCGCGTCACGCGTGACAGGCTATCGAACGTGCGGATCGCCTGAAATGCGCTGCATCCCGCTCCTCGGCAGGCGGGGAGGCGCGGTTTCTGCGGCAGAATGCACGGGAGATGCTCGTTGAGCGAGAATGGCGGTGATGAAACGGTGACGAGGGGGCCCGCGATCATCCTGGTCGAGCCGCAGCTCGGCGAGAACATCGGCATGGTCGCCCGGGCCATGGCGAATTTCGGGCTCGCCGATCTGCGCCTCGTCAATCCGCGCGACGGCTGGCCGAGCGAGAAGGCGCGTGCGGCCGCTTCGCGCGCCGACCACGTGATCGACGCGGTCCGGCTGTTCGACACGGTCGAGGAGGCGATCTCCGAACTCCAATTCGTCTATGCCACGACGGCGAGGCCGCGGGACAGTTTCAAGCCGGTTCGCGGACCCGAGACGGCGGCGGCCGAGTTGCGCCGACGCGCCGCGGAGGGACAGGGAACGGGCATCCTGTTCGGCCGCGAGCGCTGGGGGCTCAACAATCACGAGGTCGGCCTCGCCGACGAGATCGTGACCTTTCCCGTCGATCCGAATTTCGCTTCGCTCAACATTGCCCAGGCCGTCCTTCTGATGAGCTACGCCTGGCAGGCTGCGGGCAAGAACGGCGATCTCGCGCCGCGCTTTTCGGCGACTGAACCGCCGCCGGCTTCCAAGGAGGACCTGTTTCGGCTGTTCCAGCATCTGGAGTCCTCGCTCGACCGGGCCGGCTACTTCTTCCCGGAGGCCAAGCGCGAGGTTCTGACCCAGAACCTTCGCACCATGCTGACCAAGGCGAACTTCTCCGAGCCCGAGGTGCGGACGCTGCGCGGGGTGATCAAGGCTTTCGATCACGAGGCGAGACGCCAAGGCGAAACGAAGGACGAGGGCTGATGAGCGCCGTCGCCAACCGGCATCCTGGCCGGCCGGTCCTGATCCTGGATAGCGGGGTGGGGGGCCTGACGGTTTTGCGCGAAGCGCGCGTGCTGATGCCGGATCGGCGGTTCGTCTATGTCGCCGATGATGCAGGGTTTCCCTATGGCGACTGGGAGGAGGACGCTCTCCGCGCGCGCCTGGTCGAGCTCTTCGGCCGGTTGATCGCCGAACACGATCCGCTGATCTGCGTCATTGCCTGCAACACGGCTTCGACCCTGTCGCTCGAGGCTCTGCGGGCGGCCTATCCGGACATGCTGTTCGTCGGCACGGTGCCGGCGATCAAGCCGGCCGCGGAGCGGACCCATTCGCGGCTGATCTCCGTGCTGGCGACGCCCGGGACCGTCAGGCGGCAATACACGCGGGACCTGATCGAGAAATGGGCGGGGCGATGTGACGTCCATCTGGTTGGCAGCGTCAGGCTGGCGGCTCTTGCCGAGACCTATGTGCGGGGCGGTTTCGTGGATGAGGCCAGTGTGCGCGCCGAGATCGCGCCCTGCTTTCTGAACGAGGGCGAGCGCCGGACGGACATCGTCGTGCTCGCCTGCACGCACTATCCGTTTCTGGTCAACCGCATGCGAAAGACCGCGCCCTGGCCCGTCGACTGGCTCGATCCGGCGGAGGCCATTGCCCGGCGGGCGCTGTCGATCCTGCCGGTTCCGGTGGAGGACGAAGCGGTGGAACCCAAGGCCGACACGGCGATCTTCACGTCAGGCCATCCCGATCCGCTGATCCGGCGGTTGATGCAGGGCTTCGGCCTCGCGGTCTGACGGCGAGGCTCGCTCCTTGTTCGTCGATAGTCAGCCGTTCTCGAAGGACAGATCCGAGACGACCACTTCCTTTCCGTCGATCTGTTCGAGGACCTTCATGGTGAAGGCGCCGCCGCCGCGGTTTTCGATCAGCATTCGGGCGAACTGGTCGTCATAGATGGTCTTGTTCCAGGTCACCTTCAGATTGAGCGTGGCCCCTTCGAGCTTGCCTTGCAGCTTGGCGGGTCCGCTGGACGAGCCTTCATAGGCGCCGCGATACATGTCGGTTTCCGGGTCGTAGCGGAGCGTCGCGCCGATCTTTCGGCTGAGGACCAGCATCGCCCGACACTGGCCGGAGAGGGAAAAGGACCGGCCTCCATCGCGTGTCCCCTTGATATCGCAGAAGACGTTCGTCGGCTCCGGAAGCTGCGCGACCTTCACCGGGCCGCCGCCGGTCCAGTCGCCGTGATAGCGGGCGAAATAGTCGGCGCTCGAAGCTGCTGGCGCCAGACCCAGTCCGACAAGGGCAACTGCGATGCCGCCACGCACCACATGTCTTGAAGAATTGCGCAATGCTCTGTCTCCGCAAGGATCGTCTCATCTGAGCCTCGAACAGGCCGAGATGTTAAACCGGCTCCGCGTCATGCAGTTGCGTCACAAGCTTGTGGGGCGTTGCGTGAGAGGCGTGTGTCGGGCCCGTTCAGCTTGGCGGCGTCGAACCGGCCCTTTCCGCGGTCGCGAGCGGGTGGAAGCAGGCCGCCTTGTGTTCCGGCCCGCGATCCTTGGCCTCCAGCGGCGGCGTGCTTTCACGGCAGTCCGCTTCGACCTTCGGGCAACGCGGCGCGAAGGGGCAGCCCGGCGGCGGATTGTAGGGATCCGGCAACTCGGCAATGTCGTCGGCGGTCTTGCCGCGCTTGCGGCCCGGGATGGGCGCCGAGCCGATCAGGAGCTGCGTATAGGGGTGAAGCGGCGCCCGGAACATGGCGCGACCCGGCGCTTCCTCGACGACCGAACCGAAATACATGACCGCGACGCGGGTCGAGACGCTTTCGACCACGGACAGGTCGTGGCTGATGAAGACATAGGTCAGCTGGCGCTCGGTCTTCAGCCGGTCGAGCAGGTTCAGAACCTGGGCCTGCACCGACACGTCGAGGGCCGAGACCGGTTCGTCGAGGACGATGATGTCGGGCTCCGCGGCGAGCGCTCGGGCGATGCCGATGCGCTGGGCCTGGCCGCCGGAGAATTCGTGCGGATATCTTTCCAGGAATTCCGGTCTGAGATTGACGTCCTCGACCAGAGCCTGGAGCCGCTTCTCGCGTTCCTCGGATCGAAGGCCGAGGAGATGACGCATCGGCGCTTCGAGGATCGTGCGGATCGTCTGGCGCGGGTTGAGCGAGGAGACCGGGTCCTGGAAGACATATTGGACCCGCCGCGCTAGCGCCCTTGTGCCGGCGGTGGTCAGATCCTCACCGTCAAGGCGGATCGTGCCGGTGGAGGGCTTGTCGAGGCCGACCAGCATGCGCGCCAGCGTCGACTTTCCGCAACCGGATTCGCCGACGACACCGAGCGTCTCGCCCTTCTTCAGGTCGAGGGAGAGGCCGCGCACTGCCTGAAGGCTGGGTTTCGTCGTGCCGAAGATCGTGCGCCCGCCGCCGAAGGTGCGGGTGAGATCACGAATTTCCATGAGAGCGCTCATGTCAGGGACTCGCCGGGTTGGAGCGGATGCAGGCAGCGGGCTTCCAGGCTGCCGCGCTTGGCTTCCAGCGGAATGTCGCCGGACCGGCAATCGGCTTGCGCGCGGGGGCAGCGATCGGCGAAGGCGCAGCCCGGGGGCAGGCGGTTGACCGGCGGCGGGCGGCCGGGCACCGCATCGAGCCGGCGCTCCGGCTCGCCCATGACAGGCACGCAGTCGATCAGCATGCGGGTATAGGGATGGGTCGGCTCCTTCAGGATTTCGTCGGTGCGGCCGGTCTCGACGATCCGACCGGCATACATCACCGCCACGCGCTCGCATATTTCCGAGACGACGCCGAAATCATGGGTGATGAAGAGGACGGCCGCATCGCGTTCGCGCCTCAGATCGTCCATCAGCCGCAGAACCTGGGCCTGCACCGTGACGTCGAGGGCGGTGGTCGGTTCGTCGGCGATGATCAGTTCGGGATCGTTGGCGAGCGCCATGGCGATCGAGACGCGTTGGCGCAGGCCGCCGGAGAGTTCGTGGGGCAGGGCCTTCATCCGCGCTGCCGGGTTGGGGATCCGGACGAGGGCGAGCAGGTCCTCCGCCTTCGTTTCGGCCTCGCTCCTGCCGATTCTTTGGTGCGCCCGGATCGCCTCGACGAGCTGGTCGCCGACGGGAAACAGGGGATGCAGGGTGGCGAGCGGGTCCTGAAAGACATGGGACACCGCGCCGCCGCGCAACTCGCGGATCCGTTTGTCCGGGGCTTCGGCCAGATCCTCGCCCTTGAAGCCGATCAGGCCGCCGGCGATGACGCCGGGTGGCGAGGGAACGAGGCCCATCAGGCTCATCGCCGTCACCGACTTGCCGGAGCCGGATTCGCCGACGAGGCCCAGACATTCGCCGCGCGCGATCCTGAGGTCGACGCCGCCGGCGGCGCGGTAGACCTCGGAGCCCATGCGGAACTGGGTTTCCAGGTTCTTCACGTCGAGGGTCGCAGCCTGGTCGATCATGCTGGCCGGTCTGGCCCGATCCGGCAGGATCGCGGTGCGGAAGGAAGGGCGCGCCAGCGCCCCGGAGCGCAAGCGCGGGTCGAGCACGTCGCGAATGCCGTCGCCGATCAGATTGATCGACATCACGATCAGGAAGATCATCAGACCGGGCACGAGCGAGATGGTCGGTGCGGTGAACAGCACCTTGCGGCCTTCGCCCAGCATCGAGCCGAGATCCGCCTGGGGCGGCTGCGCGCCAAGACCGAGGAAGGACAGGCCGGCGGTCTCCAGGATCATCCAGCCGACGGTGGTCGAGAGCGTGATGACGATGGTGGGGAGCACGTTCGGCAGGATGTCGGAGCCGAGAATGCGCAACGGCCCCTTGCCGGAAAGCCGGGCCGCGTCGACGAATTCGCGCCGCGCAAGACCGATGGTGATGCCGCGGATGTTGCGGGCGAAGAAGGGGACGTTGACGATGGCGATCGCGTAGAGCGCGTTGATCAGGCCAGGCCCCAGGATCGCGACGATGGCGAGCGCGAGGAGGATGTAGGGAAACGCCATCAGCATGTCGATCAGGCGCATCATGACCTGATCGGTCCGCCCGCCGGCATAGCCGGCGACGAGGCCGATCGCGGAGCCGACGACTGCGGCGATCACCGAGGCCGAGAAGCCGACGGCGAGCGATACCCGCGCGCCCCAGATCAGCCTCGAAAGCGTGTCGCGGCCGAGCGCGTCGGTGCCGAGAATGTGGCCTTCGGAAAAGAGCGGCGCCAGACGGCCGGCCGGGTTGGTCGCGTTGGGATCGGCGAGCGGCAGGATCGGCGCGGCAAGGGCCGTGGCGACGATCACGCCGAGAATGACGAGGCCGGCTGCCGCGAGGCGGTTGTTGACAAGGAGCGCCAGGGTCGAGGGGCGTTCGCTGCGCTGTTTCCGTCCGGCGTGCGGCTGAGCCTCGGTATTGGTTGCCGCCGTCGTCATTTCAGCCTCGGATCGAGCAGGGTCTGACAGACGTCGGCGGCCAGATTGAACAGCACGTAGGACGCCGCGACGACGAGCACGCCGCCCTGGACGAGCAGGATGTCGCGCTGGGAAATGGCGTTGACGAGCATCGCGCCGACACCCGGCCATTGGAACACCGTTTCGATATAGACCGCGCCGCCGAGGACGAAGCCGGCCTGAATGCCGATCACCGGAATGACCGAGACAAGGGCTGCCATGAAGGCGTGGCGATAGATCACCCGGCGTTCGGACAGGCCCTTGGCGCGGGCGGTGCGGATATAGTCCTGACGCAGCACTTCGAGCATCGCCGTGCGCGTCAGCCGCGCGATGACGCCGGTCGCGACGACCGCGAGGGTCACAGCCGGCAGAACGAGATGGTGCAGAATGTCCCGCGGTCCGCCTCCCCCATAGATCGCGACCATGCCGCTCGCGGGAAACAGCTGGATCCGGACCGCGAAGAACAGGATCAGGATCAGCCCCAGCCAGAAGGACGGGACCGAGATGCCGATCAGCACGACGAGGGTGATCGTCTTGTCGGCCAGGCCGAACTGGCGCACGGCTGAAACGATGCCGGCGAGAAGTCCGAAGATCGTCGCGAGGATCAGCGCGGCACCGGCGAGTAGCAACGTCGCCGAAAAGCGTTCGAGAACGATGTCGATGACAGGACGATTGAGCGCGTAGGAGCGGCCGAAATCACCCTGCAGAACGCCGGAGATCCAGGCGAGATACTGTTGCGGCAGGGTCTTGTCGAGGCCGAGATCGGCGTTGAGCCGGGCGACGTTTTCCGGTGTCGCATAGGAGCCCAGGATGGCGGTGGCCGGGTCTCCGGGGATCAGCGCGATCATCAGGAAGACGATCACCGACAGGCCGACGAGGACGGGGATCGCCGCGAGGAGGCGCTTTGCGATGATGGCGGTCATGACGGAACAGTTCCCTGCCGTGACGTCCGCCTCTTGCCGGTGACGTCAGCGCCACGTCCCGAGTAGCCCCTCATCCTGAGCCTGTCGAAGGGTGCGGGGCGCTTGGCGCCTCGGTCGCCGTGCCCCTCATGGTTCGACAGGCTCACCATGAGGGAGGAGGGGCGCTGCGCCTTGCAGGTAAGCGCCGCCGCTTCGTTGGCCGCCGTCACCCCTTGGTCACGTCCTTCAACACCAGCAGGAAGGACGGCTCCAGCGAGAAGTTCTCGACGGCGTCGGTGGCGACGGCGTTCTGCTTCCAGTTGGCGATGAAAGCCCAGGGCGCTTCGTCGTGAACGAGCTGCTGCACCTGTTTGTAAAGCTCGGCGCGTTCCGACTGGTCCGTCGTGCGACGGGCCTGGTTCAGGAGTTCGTCGAGTTCAGGGTTCGAATAGTAGCCCGAATTGAAGCCGCCTTCGCTCGGCATGGCATCGGAACGCAGCGTCAGGAAGGGAAGCGTGTCCGGATCATTGGTCATCCAGGCCATCTCGGCCATGTCCGCCTTGCCTGCGAGACCCGGATTGACGTTCGACAGGAAGGTGTTCCACTCGTAGGTCTCGATGCGGGCATTGAGGCCGACGGCCTTGAGATCGGCCTGGATCGCGGTCGCCATCGGCACCGGGTCGAGCATGCCGGAACCGCCTTCGGTGACGTAGAAGGTGAGATTCGCGCCCTCGGCGCCGGCTTCCTTGATCAGCTCCTTCGCCTTTTCGGGATCATAAGGGTAGGGTTCCACCGAGCCGTCATTGGCCCAGGAAAAGGCCGGAGCGATCGGACCCGCGGCGACTTCGGCCGTTCCCTGGAGGACATCGTCGACCAGGGATTCCTTGTTGATCGCGTAGTTCACCGCCTGGCGCACGCGCTTGTCGGAGAAGGGGCCTTCTTTGGTGTTCAGGATCAGGAACCAGACATGCGGGCCGGCCTCTTCATAGACCGTGAAGTCGGGGGCATCGCGGAACTGCGCCAGCGAGTCCGGCGGCACTTCAACCATCAGGTCGATGCCTCCCGACAGCATCTCCGCCACGCGGGTGTTGGCGTCGGTGACGGGCCGGAAGACGACGGCTTCGAGGGAGGGCGCGCCTTCCCAGTAATCCGCGTTGCGGGTGACGACGACCTTGGCGTTCGGGTCCCATTCGGCGAACTGGAAGGCACCGGAGCCGACCGGATTGCGGCCGAAATCCTCGCCATATTGCTCGACGGCCGCCGGCGATACGATCAGGCCGGTCGGATAGGCGAGGTTCGACAGAAAGGGCGCGAAGGGCTCCTTCAGCCTGAATTCGACGGTCAGCTCGTCCTTGGCGGTGACGCTATCGACCTGGGAGAAGAAGAACGCGAGCGGGAAGGGACCGGTGTCGTGATAGGGATGGTCCTCGTTCAGCATCCGGTCGAAGGTGAACTTCACCGCCTCGGCGTTGACCGGTGTGCCATCGTGAAAGGTCACGCCCTCGCGCAGCTTGAAGGTATAGACCGTGCCGTCGTCGGAGATCGTCCAGCTTTCGGCGAGGTCGGGTTCGACCTCCAGCGTGCCGGACTTGTAGCGCACCAGCCCGTCATACATGTTGACGACGATGCGAAAGTCGTTGGTGGCCGTGACGGCCTGCGGATCGAGGGATTTCGGTTCGGCGATCTGGCCGACGATCAGAACGTTCGGTGGGGTCTGTGCGGCGGCCGGACCGGCGATGATCATCGCGAAGGCGGCAAGCGCGGCGGCGAGGAAGGTTCTCATGAGGGCTCCTTTCCGTGGCGGCCTAGCGGTAAGTAGAGGCCTCCCGGAGAGGGCAAGACGAAAGCGCCAAAACGTGCCCGATGCGTGACCACCATGTCGAGGAAGGGCCCGTTCGGGGCGGGAGAATGCGATGACGGCTCCAATCAGGATCGACGCCGATCGGCTGCGCTCGATCCTCGACGGCATCAACGGCTTCGGCCGCAATGCCGCGACGCGCGGCTTCGACCGGGTCGGCTTCTCCGACGCCGACATGGCGGTGCGCCGCTGGTTCGCGGCGCGCATGGCTGAGGAGGGCCTCGCCACCCGGACGGACGGCGCCGCCAATGTCTGGGGCCGCTTCGGCCCATCCGAAGGTCCGGCGATCGTTGCAGGCTCGCATCTCGACACGGTCCCCAATGGCGGCGCTTTCGATGGGGCGCTGGGCGTGGCGGCGGCGTTCGAGGCGGTGCTTTCGATGCGTGATGCTGGCCTCGTCCCGAAGCGCGCCGTGGAAATCGTGGCGACAGCCGAGGAGGAGGGGCGCTTTGGCGGCATGCTGGGGTCCCAGGCGATCGCGGGCCTCGTCACACGCGAATGGCTGGAGAGCGCGCGGGATGCCGACGACGTCCGGCTCTGGGAGGCCATGGCCGCCCAATCGCTCGATCCGCTGGCCGCGCTCGATGCGCGACGCGCGCCGGAAGAGATCGCGGCTTTTCTGGAACTGCATATCGAGCAGGGGCCGATCCTCGAGCGCGAGGGAATCGCGATCGGTCTCGCCCACACCGTTTCGGGCATGGCCTCGCTGTCCGGGCGGTTTCGGGGTCACGCGAACCATTCCGGCACGACGCCTATGGACCTGCGCGCCGACGCCTTTGCCGGTCTCGCGGCCTTCGCCCAGGAGATCCCGACCCTGATCGCGCGGCAGGGAACCGCGGAAAGCCGGATCACCATCGGCAAGGTGGAGCTCCAACCGAACTTTCCGCATACGATTCCCGGCGAGGCCGCGTTTACGGTGATCGTGCGCGATACGGATGCCGCTGTCATGCACCGTCTTGTCGCTGGCTTGCAAAAACCTGCGGGCAAGAGCGCCGCGGACCATGATCTCGGTTTCGACCTCGACGTGACGACATGGCTCGATCCGGTCGGCCTCGATCCGGCACTGTTTCAAGATTTGACGGCGATCGCCGAGCGGACCGGAACGCCCCACAGGCCCATGCCCTCGGGCGCCGGACACGATGCGCAGACCATGCAGAGCCTATGCCCGTCGGCGCTGATCTTCGTGCCGAGCCGCGGCGGTGTGTCCCACGCGCCGGAGGAGTTCACCGAATGGTCGGCGATCGTGACCGGGGCGAATCTCTTGGCCGAAGCGGTGGCCGAACTCGCCCTTCGGTGACGCACCGCACGCGAAGACTTGCCGCCCGCGCGGGCAAAAGCTCACCTTGGGGCAGTTTTCTAGTCGTCTTTGATCGCGGCAGCTCAATTTAATCGATTGGGATTTTTCCCGCTCTCTGGACGCGGCGGCGATCTGTCGGCAAAAGAAGACACCAAAGTCGCACTGGGCTTCCCCAGGCTCCTGTCATTTGCCACAAGGATATCAAGAGCATGCTGAGAACCGAGGTCGTCCGCAACATCCTGTCCTGGTATGAGGGAGAAACGCCGGGCCTGAAGAGCAACCTGTCACGGCTGCTCATGCATGGGCGCCTCGGCGGCACCGGCCGGCTGGTCATCCTGCCGGTCGATCAGGGCTTCGAGCACGGCCCCGCCCGCAGCTTCGCGCCGAACCCGGCCGCCTACGACCCGCATTATCTCTACCAACTCGCGATCGAATCCGGCGTGTCCGGCTATGCCGCGCCGCTCGGCCTTCTGGAGCAGGGCGCCGACACCTTCGCCGGAGAAGTGCCGCTGATCCTGAAGGTCAACAGCGGCAATTCGCTGGTCTCGAACAACGACCAGGCGCTCACCGGCACGGTCGACGACGCGATGCGCCTCGGCTGCATCGGCGTGGGCTTCACCATCTATCCGGGCTCGGAATGCTCCTACGACATGATCGAGGAGCTGCGCGAGATCAGCCATTACGCCAAGTCGCGCGGGCTCATCTCGGTCGTCTGGTCCTATCCGCGCGGCGGCAAGGTGACCAAGGACGGCGAGACCGGCACCGACATCATCGCCTACGCTGCCCACATGGCAGCGCTGATGGGGGCGACGATCATCAAGGTGAAGCTGCCGACCTCCCACATCGATCTCGACGCGGCGAAGTCGACCTACGAGAAGTACCCGGTCGACAGCCAGAGCATGGCCGGCCGCGTCAAGCATGTCATGCAGGCGGCCTTCAACGGCAAGCGCGTCGTCGTCTTCTCCGGTGGCGCCGCCAAGAACACGCCGGAGCTCCTGGAAGAAGTCCGCGCCATCCGCGAAGGCGGCGGCAACGGCTCGATCATCGGTCGCAACTCCTTCCAGCGGCCGAAGGAAGAGGCCATCGATCTCCTCAACCAGGTGATGGACATCTACGCCTGATCGGCGGTTCAAAGCGGGGAGGCAGAACTCCCTTCTGTCCGTCCAAGAGGTGAGTCATACACCGGCTTCTCTGGATGCCCGCGGCATCGCCACAATCGTCATCCTCGGCCTCCGGGCCGAGGATCCAGGGCGGCCTCCGAACTGGCAGGCCCGCTTGCGGGTTCGAACTCTGACCATTCTTCGCTCGGCGACGTTTCTGGATTCTCGGCCCGGAGGCCGAGAATGACGAAGCTGAGATGTGGCAGCGAGTGTTTCAAACGCACCGCGGTTGGGGAGATAGCGTCTCGAGCACGAGGGGAACGAGGAAACGCCGCGATCGCTGTGCGACGCGCTGCTTCTTCGCTATCCTTGGCGCCATGAGCCCGCTCTCCGCGCCTGCCTTGCCGCGACCCTTGGCATTCGCTCTTCTCCTGTCGGCGATGCTGTGCGGCGTCCTGCTGTCCTCCGCCCCCGCCCGGGCCGCCGAACTCCTGATGTTCGAACAGGATGGCTGCCCCTTCTGCCGGAAATTCGACGAAGAGATCGCCCCGGACTACCCGAAGAGCCGCATCGGCCAGATCGCCCCGCTCCGCCGCGTCAACATCTTCGAAGATCGCCGTGGAGGTATCGAAGGCCTGATGCCGGCTGTCTTCACGCCGACCTTTGTGCTCATTGGCGATGACGGGCAAGAGATCGGGCGGCTGGAAGGCTATCCCGGGCAGAAATGGTTCTATCCGGAGGTGGAGGCGTTGATGGAGGGGCGGGAATTGCCGGCGGGTGGTGCGCCGGATCGGACGGCAACGCCGGTGGAGCGTTGATGCCCCGTTCTGATCAGGAAGTTGCGAAGAACTCGACGGATAGCCAAACCCGCCTCGACGATGCCAGACTTGCGCACGGCCGAGTCGGATCCTTCCGTCTGGCCGCCGAACCGCGAGTGTCTTCAGGAAGCGGATGGAACGAGTAAGCCTTCCCCAGGGGCGTCGCATCGCGCTGGCCGCGCAAGGGTTTTGTGGCAGCCGCCCGGCCACGGTCAAGCCGATGCACCTGCGCCGCCTTCTCGACCGTCTTCATCTCCATCAGATCGACAGCGTCAATGTGCTGTCTCGCGCCCACTATCTCCCCGCCTTCTCGAGGCTTGGGGCCTACGACCGGGCCGAGCTCGATCAACTCGCCTGGGGACCGAGACGTCAGAGACGGCTGTTCGAATACTGGGCCCATGAGGCGTCCCTGCTGCCATTCGAGTTGCAGCCCCTGCTTCGCTGGCGAATGGCGCAAGCCGATCGCGGGGAGGCGGCCTGGAACTGGATGCGCGTCTTTGCGACCGAGAGGCGGGCGGAGGCCATGGCCGTCCTCGAACGCATCCGGGCCGACGGACCGATGTCGGTCTCGGATTTCGACGATCATCAGGGGCAGTCGGGCTGGTGGGAATGGAGCGATACCAAGCGTGCGCTCGAATGGCTGTTCTGGGCCGGGCATATCACGACGGCGACGCGGGAGGGCAGTTTCAAGCGTGTCTATGACCTGCCCGAACGGGTGCTGCCAGCTGAAATACTGGCGCAGCCCACACCATCGGACGCGGATGCCCATCGCGAACCGATCGCCCGGGCGGCCCGCGCCCACGGGATCGCGACGGACAAGGAGCTTCGCGACTATTTCCGTCAATCGCCGGAACAGGCGCGAGAAGCGATCCTCTCTCTAGCCGAGGAGGGCGTGCTCGTCCCGGTCGACGTGCCCGGCTGGCGCCACGCCTGGCTCCATCGCGATGCGCGACGGCCGCGACGGATCGATGCCACGGCGCTGCTCGTCCCCTTCGATCCGCTCATCTGGGAGCGGGATCGCACCGAACGATTGTTCGGATTTCGCTATCGCATCGAAATCTACGTTCCGGCCGCCAAACGGGTATACGGCTACTATGTCCTGCCGTTTCTGTTCGGCGACCGATTGGTTGCCCGGGTGGACCTCAAGTCCGACCGTCATAACGCGCGGCTCCTGGTACACTCGGTGCATTTCGAGCCAGACGCGCCGTCAGAAAGCCGCGACGCACTCAATGCCGAACTCGAAAAGATGGCGATGTGGCTTTCCCTCGAGAACGGTGTCGTTTGGAGCGAGAAAACAGATGGCTAGGGATGAAGCTTCGACCGGGTCTGTGGATAGGAATCTGTAAGGTCGCGAGTTCTCGTTTGCGAGTTGCGCGGTAATCGCGGCAACTTTCGGCTTCTCTTACCCCGGCTGACGACGGCCCCTGGATGGCTCCTTCATTCCGTCAAGACGTGGTGGCGTCTCGCGTTGCGGATGCCCTGCGCTAGACTGAAGCTGCAGGTCCGACGAGCGAAGCCCCAAAGCGCAGGGCGATACAAATCGCTGCAGCTGCTGAAGCGAGCGCAGCACGGCGGTTGAGAATTGCACTCCGGTTCATGGCCACGACCATCCTGTTGAGGTCGGCCTGGTCCAAGGTCTCGAAGCGCGAGACGCGGCGGACCAACCGCGCGCCGGCCTGATACCAAAGAGCCGCGGCGACGAGCGAACTGAAGATTGCTGCCATATCGAGTATGATGAAGAGCGTCGGCATATCAGTCGATCTTTTCCAATGACGCTTGACCTTCGGTTGGGGCTTGCCGTGTTGCCGCCTGAAGCTGGGCGAGCAGGTCGATGGTGATCTCGCTTTCAAGCCGCTCGGCGACATGTGAAGGGCAGAAGACGCTGATCTCGATACGCAGCTTTCCCAGGTCTGACGTGCGAAATCGGACGAGAGGTGCGGGGTCGGGAAGATCGGTCCGGGTCCGGAGTTCTATCGACGCATTGGCTTGAGCGGCTCCCGTACGGAACGGCTCATAGTGCCCTCTGACGATTCTCGAGACGGCCTCGTGAGCTTCCTTGATGTTCGGCATGGGTTCGAACGTGACCGCGAAGCGGTGGTAGGTGTGTTCGCGCAGTGCCGTCTGGTTTCGCACGGTTGTCGTCAACAGCACGCTGTTCGGCACGACAAGCGTGCGCCCCGTGGGCATGTAGGCATGGGGTCCTGTACCGAACTCCAGAAGTGTGGTCGCCAGCAGCGTGTGATCCGTGACTTCACCCCGGCTCTCGCCGACCTCGATCCAGTCGCCGACAGCGAAGGCGCGGGTCGTGGCCCGAAGCACGGCGCCCGAAAGACAAAGGATCAGCTCCTTCGTCGCCACGACGATCGCCACGGCGACGGCCGTCAGGGACAGCGCGAAGGTTCGCAATTGAGGCGCCCAGATCAGCACGAGCCCGATCAGAAGCAGCAGGAGAAAGACGTTGCGACTGGAGGCAATGAGGCGGCGCTGGTTGTGTGACGCCAATTCCGTGCGAGCTCGGATTGAGTGCACCACGATTTTCCGCGCGACCCAGAGCAGCAACAGCAGAAGAGCAGAAGCAAGAAGATCGAATTGCGGGAGGTGAGAGAGATCGAACGGAAGTGGCGGAAGTGTCAGATCGTCGAACATGGGTGGAAACTGTGTCGGGCTGCGGACGAAGGCAATCTGATCAAGCATCCGCTGAGCGCCTTCGCCAAACGGTAATGCAAGGGACGCGCCCCCGGCATCAGGGCTCCAGAGCGTCGGCCCTTCAATGCGCCTCGCCGGCTAGTAAATGACGTCAAAGTGGAGAGGGTCGCGGCCTTGCGGCTTGGCTGCTACGGGATAGATCGCCCCTCAACGCTGTTGTGGAGGAGCGGAATGATAGTTGACGTCTGGCTGCCCCTGATCGGAGGGCTCGTGCTTTTGATCGCGGGCGGCGATCTCCTGGTTCGCGGGGCAGTCAAGGTTGCAGAGCACCTTGGTGTCTCGCCCCTCGTCATCGGTCTGACTCTGGTTGGGTTCGGCACCTCCGCTCCCGAACTGGTCACCTCCGTTCAGGCAGCGCTCTCGGGTGCGCCCGGGATTGCATTCGGCAATATCGTCGGCTCGAACATCGCGAACATCCTGCTCATTGCCGGAATCTCGGCAATCCTCTTCCCGATTGCCGTATCTTCCTCCGCGCTGCGGCGGGATGCGATGGTCATGGTTGGTGTGACCCTGGTCTTCGCTGTGTTGGCTTTTCTGGTGCCCTTCGGAAGACCTGTGGGCCTGGTCTTCGTGGTCGCGCTTGCGCTCTACATCTATTTCGCCTTCCGCCAGGAAAGCACCGCGGCCGAACACGGCGCCGCCTATGAAAAGGCGCGCGCCTTAGAAGCTGTTGATCCCGCCGTCGTGCCTCAGTCCAGCTCCACCGGCGGGCTGATCCTGCCGTTACTGATCGCGATTGGTGGACTGGCGCTCGTCGTGTTGGGTGGACGATTTCTCGTTGGAGGGGCGGTCTCGATCGCGGAAGCTTTCGGTGTACCGGAGACCGTGATCGGGCTGACCATCGTGGCTATCGGCACATCCATGCCCGAACTCGTCACGTCGATCGTGGCTGCTTTCAAGCGGCAGAGCGACGTCGCCTTCGGTAACATCGTCGGTTCCAATATCTACAATCTTCTGGGTATTGCCGGCGTTACGGCGCTGATTTCGCCAACGCGCGTGCCCGCGGAGATCGCGACCTTCGACAATCTTCTGATGGTCGCGGTCACGCTTTTGTTCATGCTCTTCTCGACCACCGGACTTCGGATCGGTCGCCGTGAAGGCGGCGTTCTTCTGGCAGGCTATCTGGCCTATCTCTATGTATTGTGGCCTTAGGGTGGGAACACGACTCCCTCCGGCGAGACATAATCTGTCGGCTTGAAAGTTCATGTCTTCGCAACTCGCCATACTGCCCCCGATTGCGCCCGTATCCAGACATCCCTAAGCTCGCTCGATCCGCGTGTTGTTTCCACTCTGGTGCCGGATTCGCCTCATGTCCGCGATTGAACCTGCCGCTCGCTCCGCGAGCTTCCCGTCACCGTTCTCCGCGCCGTTCGCGCCGGACGACCAGGCTTCGGTCTCGGCGCTGTTGCAGGCGTCGGAGCGATGGTCCCACAGCGAGGAGAAGGTCGACAAGCGGGCGCGGGGGCTGATCGAGGGGATTCGCAAGGCTGCCGGCGGGATCGGCGGGGTGGAGGATTTCCTGCGCGAGTTCGGGCTTTCGAGCCGCGAGGGGCTGGCGCTGATGATCCTCGCCGAGGCGCTTCTGCGCGTGCCGGATGCGGCGACGCAGGACCGGCTGATCGAGGAGAAGATCGGCGCCGGCGACTGGGCCCATCACGAAGGCCACGAGGACCGGATGCTGACGGCGGCTTCCGCCTGGGCTCTGGGGATTTCTGCGCGCATCATCCGGCCGGGCGAGACGCCCCAGGGCGTGTTGTCAGGGCTCGTCAAGCGCGTCGGCGGGCCGGCCGTGCGCCAGGCGACGCGACAGGCCATGCGCTTTCTCGGCCGGCATTTCGTGCTCGGCGAGACGATCGAGGACGCGCTGGAGCGGGCGCGCGGCTTTGAATCCAAGGGCTACCGCCATTCCTACGACATGCTGGGCGAGGGCGCCCGGACGTCGGCAGACGCCGAGCGCTATTATCGATCCTATGCCGATGCGATCGAGAAGATCGGCCGCAAGGCCGGCAACAAGCCGTTGCCCGACCGGCCGGGCATCTCGGTCAAGCTCTCGGCGCTCCATCCGCGCTATCACCCGCTGCAGCATGACCGGGTGATCGCCGAGCTTCTGCCGAAGGTCGAAGCTCTGGCGAAGCGGGCTCAGAGCTACGACCTGAATCTCACGATCGACGCCGAGGAGGCCGAGCGCCTGGAAATCTCGCTCGACGTCATCGACGAATTCGTCAAGCGCTTCGACTTCAAGGGCTGGCAGGGCTTCGGCCTCGCGATCCAGGCCTATCAGAAGCGCGCGCTGGCGGTGATCGAGCATATCGATCAGCTGGCGGACGCGGCGGGCATCCGCATGATGGTGCGGCTCGTCAAGGGCGCCTATTGGGACACGGAGATCAAGCACGCCCAGGAAAAGGGCCTCTCCGGCTATCCGGTCTTCTCCCGCAAGCCGGCGACGGACCTGTCCTATCTCGTCTGCTCTAAGGCGCTGCTCGATCGGCGCGAGCGGATCTATCCGCAGTTCGCGACCCATAACGCGCTCACCGTCGCGACCATTCTGGAGATGGCGGGCGACGATCTGACCGGTTTCGAGTTCCAGCGCCTCCACGGCATGGGCGAAGGGCTCTACGAGACGATGCGGCGGAACACGCCCAAGGGCGTCGCGACCCGCATCTATGCGCCAGTCGGCGGCTATCGCGATCTTCTCGCCTATCTCGTGCGCCGTCTGCTGGAGAACGGTGCGAATTCCTCCTTCGTCGCCAAGGTCGGTGACGAGGACATCCCGATCGACGAGCTTCTGGAGCGGCCGCGCGAGATGCTGGCGGCGGGACCGGCGCGGCATCCGAAGATCGGCCTGCCGAAGGACCTCTTCACGCCGCGCAAGAACTCGACCGGCATCGAGGTCGGCGAGCGGCTGTTCCTCGAAAAGCTGCTGAAGCGCCGTTCGCGAACCAGTGTTAAGGGGCTCATCGCCCGCTGCGGATTGCCGCTGGCGGAAAAGTCCGGGACGTCGACGGCGGTCGAGATTCGCTCGCCAGTGAACGGCGCGGTCTTCGGCACCAGTCACCATCTGACCGCGGATGCGGCAAAGGCGGTGATGGCCGAGGCGGCGAAACATGCGCGAGCCTGCGAGGCGGTTCCGGCCGAAAAGCGCGCCGAGCGCCTGCGCAAGGCCGCGTCGCTGATGGAGGAGCGCGAGAGCGAGCTTCTGGCGATCCTCGCGGCCGAAGGCGGCAAGACGCTGGACGACGCGGTCGCCGAAATCCGCGAGGCGGTCGACTTTCTGCGCTTTTATGCCGACGAGGCGGTGCGGCTCTTTGCCAAACCGGTGGAGCTTCCGGGTCCGACCGGTGAGGAAAACCGGCTCACCTACCGCTCGCGGGGCGTGGTCGTCGCGATCTCGCCCTGGAACTTCCCGCTGGCGATTTTCACCGGACAGGTCTCGGCGGGGCTTTCTGCCGGCAATGTCGTGATCGCCAAGCCCGCCGAGCAGACGCCGCTGATTGCGGCGAAGGCCATCGCTCTCCTGCACGAGGCGGGCTTTCCGAAGGAGCACTTGATCCTCGCGCCGGGCGATGGTGCCACGGGTGCCGCGCTTACCTCCCATGATGCGACCGCCTGTGTCGCCTTCACCGGTTCGACAGAAACGGCCTTCGCCATCAACCGCGCCCTTGCCGCTCGCAAAACCCCCATCGCCCCGCTGATCGCCGAAACCGGCGGCATCAACGCGCTGATCGCCGACGCGACCGCCCTGCCGGAGCAGGTCACGGACGACGTGGTGATGTCCGCCTTCCGCTCCGCCGGCCAGCGCTGTTCGGCCCTGCGGCTTCTGTTCCTGCAGGAGGACGTCGCCGACCGGATTCTCGAGATGATTGCCGGCGCAGCCGCCGAGCTTACCGTCGGCGATCCACATGATATCGCGACGGATATCGGCCCGGTCATCGATGCCGAGCAACTCGCCATGCTGAACGACCACGTCGCGCGGATGGAGCGCGAGCAGACGGTCCGCTTCAAGGGCAAGCTCAAGCCGGAACTCTCCTCCGCCGGTCATTATTTCGCGCCCCACATCGTCGAGCTCGACCGGCCGGAAGCGCTCGATCGTGAGGTGTTCGGCCCGATCCTTCACGTGGTGCGCTGGAAGACGAAGGACTTTCCCAGGATCCTCGATGCCATCGAGGCGACCGGTTACGGCCTGACGCTCGGTGTCCACAGCCGCATCAACGACACGGCCTTGAAAGTCGCCCAAAGGCTCACCGTGGGTAACGTATATGTGAACCGAAACATCATCGGCGCCATTGTCGGTTCTCAACCCTTTGGAGGGTCAGGTCTTTCCGGAACGGGGCCGAAGGCCGGCGGGCCGAACTACGTGGTTCGATTTGCGCGCGAACAGGTCATTTCGGTCAATACTGCGGCCGCAGGCGGTAATGCCAGCCTCATTGCCATGGAATCGTAGCAGCCGGGTAACAGCTAATCCATGAAACCTATGCTAGCTTTTGTGCGTTGGGGCAGCGAGCACGTGATCGTCCATTTCCTCCCAATCGGATCGGTCGCGGATGTTCAACCCAGTAAAGGACGTCGGCCCACGCGCTATCCTCCTGGCGCAGCGACCCACGGACCAGAGTAAAGAAAAGCCCGGTGACCTCCCACACCGGGCTTTTCTTTTGTCCAAAAGAGCGCTGAACAACCCGGTCGCCGCTTCACGCACTCCGCCGTCTCGCGTCTGCGACGCCACCGCCTCGCGAAGGGACGGCAACCGCGACCCTGCTGTGGCCAATGTCCGATGACTTGGCTATTTTCCCCGCCAACCGATCAAGACAATCATGGAGGGGATGGCCGTGGCCGAGTTTCAATCCGACATCGCGATCGCGCGGGCGGCGAAGAAGAAGCCGATCAAGGAGGTCGCCGCTCGCCTTGGCATGTCGGAAGACGACATCATCCCCTATGGGCACGACAAGGCGAAGATCTCCGCTCCCTTTCTGCAATCGCTGGAGGGCCGCCCGGACGGCAAGCTGATCCTGGTGACAGCGGTCAATCCGACGCCGGCCGGCGAGGGTAAGACCACGACCACCGTGGGGCTTGGCGACGGGCTGAACCGGATCGGCAAGAACGCGCTGATCTGCATCCGTGAGGCCTCCCTCGGACCCTGCTTCGGCGTGAAGGGCGGCGCGGCCGGCGGCGGCTATGCCCAGGTCGTGCCGATGGAGGAGATGAACCTCCATTTCACCGGCGATTTCCACGCCATCACCACGGCCCACAATCTGCTGTCGGCGATGATCGACAACCATATCTATTGGGGCAACGAGCTGGAGATCGACTCGCGCAGGGTCACCTGGCGCCGGGTGCTCGACATGAACGACCGGGCCTTGCGCGGCATCGTCACTTCGCTCGGCGGCGTCGCCAACGGTTTTCCGAGGGAGACCGGTTTCGACATCACGGTCGCTTCGGAAGTGATGGCGATCCTGTGCCTGGCGACCGACCTTGCCGATCTCGAGCGCCGTCTCGGCGACATCATCATCGGCTATCGCCGCGACAAGACTGCGGTCACCGCCCGCGACCTGAAAGCCGACGGTGCTATGGCTGTGCTCCTGAAGGACGCGATCCAGCCCAATCTCGTGCAGACGCTGGAGAACAATCCGGCCTTCGTGCATGGTGGCCCCTTCGCCAATATCGCCCATGGCTGCAATTCG
This sequence comes from Jiella marina, assembly GCF_024359545.1. Lineage (GTDB taxonomy): Bacteria > Pseudomonadota > Alphaproteobacteria > Rhizobiales > Rhizobiaceae > Jiella. The sequence continues at coordinate 114,787 of NZ_JAKQZG010000012.1, read as the reverse complement.
GTGGTCGCGACCAAGGCGGCTCTGAAGCTGGCCGATTATGTGGTGACGGAAGCCGGTTTCGGCGCCGATCTGGGTGCCGAGAAGTTCTTCAACATCAAGTGCCGCAAGGCGGGGCTGAAACCATCAGCAGCGGTCGTCGTGGCGACGGTGCGGGCCATGAAGATGAATGGCGGCGTCGCCAAGGACGATCTCGGTGCGGAAAATGTCGAAGCAGTGAAGGCCGGCTGCGCCAATCTTGGGCGGCATGTGCAGAATGTGAAGAGCTTCGGCGTGCCGGTCGTCGTCGCGATCAATCACTTCGCCGCCGACACCGAAGCCGAGATCGAGGCCGTGAAAGCCTATGTGGCCGGGCTGGGTGTCGAGGCGGTGCTCTGCCGGCATTGGGCCGAGGGCTCGGCCGGGACCGAGGAGCTGGCAAACAAGGTCGTTGCGCTGGCCGACGGAGGAGCGGCAGATTTCACGCCGATCTATCCCGACGAAATGGGCCTTTTCGAGAAGATCGAGACGGTGGTGAAGAAGATCTATCGCGGGGCGGAGGTCACGGCCGATCAGTCCGTGCGGGATCAGCTGGTCGCATGGGAAGAGGCCGGCTACGGCAACCTGCCGGTCTGCATGGCGAAGACGCAGTATTCCTTCTCGACCGACCCTACCCGGCGCGGGGCCCCGGAAGGGCACAGCGTTCATGTACGAGAGGTGCGGCTTTCCGCTGGCGCCGGTTTCGTGGTTGCGATCTGCGGCCAGATCATGACGCTGCCCGGTCTGCCGTCCAAGCCAGCGGCAGAGGCGATCCGCCTCAATGCTGAAGGTCAGATCGAAGGGCTCTTCTGAACCCCTCGAGGCCGCGGCGGCCGAGTGTTCCGCCGCGGCCTCGACCCCTGATCCCTGCACGCTTTCCAAGAAAGGGTGAGGCCTGCAAGCAAGATGTCGGCTCGATCCTCCACCACTTCGGGACGATCGGTTCGCCAAGACGTTCTCTCCACCATCTCGCGCGAAGCCTTTGATCTTTACGGGGTTTGGTTCGGAAAAACCGGCTATTTCCATCGACCGCAATCGGGCTTGTTAAGCGATCCTTGATGGATTCCCTGTTGAACTTCTGACGTGCAACAGGGCGCTACGAATGGCAAAACTCGTCAGTCACCTTCTTTCGACCAGACGGCAACGCTTCATCGGCATTCTCGTTGGCTGCCTCGTTCTTCTGCTGCTTTGCGTCGGCGCGCTGACCTTGACGAGCCATGCAGTGCATGAGGCGATGGCATCAAGATCCGCCGAAGCACTCGGGCCGTATCGGGAAATGGAAGGCCATCTGGTAACGGCGTTCGACCGTCTCGAGACAACGGTCACCTCGACGCCCTGCAGCGAGGAGTATTTCAGCCAGTTGAAGCCTGTGGCCTTGCTGCCCGATGGGCTGAACGATTTTCTGCACATCCGCGGCAACACGGTCCTCTGCTCGTCCAGTGGCGGCGTTCTCGCCGAGCCGGTCGACCTTGGAGCGCCGGATCTGTCGATCGTCTCCTCGGGACTCGAAGGGGAACTCTGGGTCGATCGGGCTCTCGACCGTCTCGGGCATGCGGGGCTGAAGGCCTCCATAGTTCGGCAGAAGAACTTTGCCGTCCTCATCCCGATGCGCGAGGAAGCGCGGAAAGAATCGAGCTGGTTGGCCGTTGAAACCATCTTTGCCTCCGGTCCTGGGACGAGTTGGCACCAGATGGGTAGAGAGGGAATCTACGCAGCGACAATCCAGGGAGAAACAACGTTCGGGACCGCGCTGGGATTGCGTCAGCGGCATCTCGAATGTCTCGGCAACGGATATGTCTGTGTCGCGACGGAAGCTTCGCTGCCATCCATCCTCTGGGAGCAAAAGGGATATGCCCTGGCCTTCCTGACGCTCGCGGTCTGTTTCGCCACCGGAGCAGGCTTTCAGAGCCGCTCCGCCCTTGCGCACTATCTGTCCTTCGAGGCCCGCTTCCGTCGGAATCTGACAGCGGAGTCGGTCGAGTGTCTCTATCAGCCGATCATGGATCTGCGGACCGGCGAGATCGTCGCTTGCGAGGTTCTGGCGCGCTGGAGGGATGTCGACGACCGCATCGTCTACCCGGATCGGTTCATACCCTTGGTCGAGAAATATGGACTGACCATGCCCTTCACCAGGATGGTGGTGGAGCGCGCTTTCCAAGACCTCTCTCGGGCCTTGCCCACGGACAGGCGATTGCGGGTCACCTTCAATCTGTTCCCGCGCGATCTCATGAACTCCTCGCTCGTCGAGACCTTCAGCGCGTTCGACGGCACGCGTGACCGTTTCGAACTGGTCGCCGAGCTTGTGGAGAGCGATGCGATCGATGTGAGGCAAATGCAGTGTCAGATCGACAGGCTGAAGGAGGCCGGGATCATGACCTATATCGACGATTTCGGAACCGGATACTCCAGCATCGACAATGTCGTCGACCTGGCCGTTGACGGTGTGAAGATTGACCGTGCCTTTGCCATGGCGCCGAACGGCAGCGTCAAGTCGCGCATGCTCGATCTTGCCATCGAGGTGGTCCATGCGACCGGCAAGACGCTCGTCGTCGAAGGCATCGAGACGGAGGAGCGCCTGCGTCACCTTCGCTCACTCAAACCGGCGGTGGAGTACGTCCAGGGCTATCACATCTCGCGACCCGTGGAGATCGGAGCCTTTGCGGCGTTTCTGGCCGGATTCGACATGGCTGAGGAACAGGAGCGTGAGATCGTTGCTGCAGCCTGAGGCGCGCCGTTCGTTGACCGGCGGTCGCCCATTGCCCTTTGATCGCGTTCGGTCTATCGGTTTTTCCATGAGACAATCGATCGTCACGATGAACCGTTGGTGGTGGGCGCGCTAAACAGCGGCCGAACCGTCACGTCTGTGACCAGACAAGAAGGCCGCCTCGCAATCCGGGCGGCCTTTTTCGCAAAGCGTCCGGCCTGTGGGGCTGAAGACCCGGAGACAAGGGATGGTGAGCGAACATCTTCAAGATGGCAGCGAGCGTTACGTGACCGCCGGTGGCATCACGGTCTCGCGCCGGCGCGAACGCGTGGCCTATGCGGGCGCGATCGAGCCCTATTTCGACCGGCTGGATGCGCGGCGCGGCGCGATCCTGTTCTCGAACTACGAATATCCCGGTCGCTACACGCGCCAGGACGTGGCTTTCGTCGACCCTCCTGTCGCGATCGCATCGCGGGGGCGGCATCTTTGGATCGAGGCGCTCAATCCGCGGGGCGCGCTCATCGCGGGATGGATCGCCGACGCCCTGGAAGGCGGCAAGGAGATCGCTTCGCTGGAGCGGCTGGACGATCGCGTGGAGGTCCGGGTCGCCGAGCCGGCCGGTTCCGTCACCGAAGAGGAACGCTCGCGCATCCCGACGGTCTTCTCGGTCCTGCGCCGGATCGTCTCGCTGTTTCGCTCCGACGAGGACGGCGCCATCGGCCTCTACGGTGCCTTCGGCTACGATCTCGCCTTTCAGTTCGACCCGGTGGAGGAGGTCCAGGCGCGTGATCCGGAGCGCCGCGATCTGGTGCTGTATCTCCCCGACGAGTTGCTCGAGGTCGATCATTATTCCGCCTCGGCCTATCTCACCCGCTACGCTTTCGAGCGCGACGGGCTCTCGACGGCCGATCGCGAAGGGGGAGGAGCTCCGGCTCCGTTCGCCTCGGCCGACACCATCCCGTCGCGCGGCGACCATCGGCCCGGCGAATATGCTGACCTCGTCCGCCAGGCCAAGGAGCGTTTCATCCGGGGCGATCTCTTCGAAGTGGTGCCGGGCCAGGTCTTCTACGAACGGGCCGAACACCGTCCCTCGGAGATTTCCCGCCGCCTCAAGGCGGTGAATCCGTCGCCCTATTCCTTCCTGATCAATCTCGGCGAGAACGAGTTCCTGATCGGGGCGAGCCCGGAAATGTTCGTGCGGGTCAATGGCCGGCGCGTCGAGACCTGCCCGATCTCTGGCACGATCAAGCGCGGCGAGGATGCGATCTCGGATTCCGAGCAAATCCTGAAGCTTTTGAACTCGAAGAAGGACGAGTCGGAACTCACCATGTGCTCCGACGTCGACCGCAACGACAAGAGCCGGGTGTGCGAGCCGGGGTCGGTGAAGGTCATCGGTCGGCGCCAGATCGAGATGTATTCGCGCCTCATCCACACCGTGGATCACATCGAAGGCCGGCTTCGCGACGACATGGACGCCTTCGACGCCTTCCTGTCCCACGCCTGGGCCGTGACGGTCACCGGTGCGCCGAAGCTCTGGGCCATGCGCTTCATCGAGAAGCACGAGAAGAGCCCGCGGGCCTGGTATGGCGGCGCCGTCGGCATGGTGCATTTCAATGGCGACATGAACACCGGCCTGACGCTGCGCACCATCCGGCTGAAGGATGGCATCGCCGAGGTGCGGGCCGGCGCGACGCTGCTCTACGATTCAAACCCTGAAGAGGAAGAGGCCGAGACGGAGCTGAAGGCCTCTGCGCTTCTCGGCGCGATCCGCGAGGCTGGCGCCTCCAATGCCGCGACCGGTGTGCGCGAGACCGCGCGGGTGGGGCAGGGGCTGAAGATCCTCCTCGTCGACCACGAAGACTCCTTCGTCCACACGCTGGCGAACTATTTACGCCAGACGGGGGCGAGCGTCGCGACGGTGCGCACGCCGGTGCCGGCGGAGGTCTTCGAGCGGATCGATCCCGACCTGGTCGTGCTGTCACCCGGGCCGGGCGCGCCGGCGGATTTCGACTGCAGGGGCACGATCGCCGCGGCCCGCGAGCGTGGCTCGGCGATCTTCGGTGTCTGTCTCGGCCTGCAGGCGCTCGCCGAAGCCTATGGCGGCGCGCTCCGGACGCTGCACGTGCCCGTGCACGGCAAGCCCTCTCGCATTCGCGTGGGCAATCCGGGCCTGATCTTCTCCGGCCTCCCCCACGAAATCACGGTGGGGCGCTATCATTCCATCTTCGCCGATCCGGTGCGACTGCCGGCGGATTTCGAGGTGACGGCGGAAACCGAGGACGGCATCGTCATGGCCTTCGAACACAAGCACGAGCCGGTCGCGGCCGTTCAGTTCCACCCGGAGAGCATCATGAGCCTTGGCGGCGACGCCGGCATGCGCATGATCGAGAACATCGTCGCGCATTTACCGCGCAAGGCGCGGGAAAAAGCCGCCTGAACCCGGGACGGAGCGGGATGAGCTCCTCGTCATCCCGCTCCGACCGCTTGTCCTGACGCATGATCCTGTCGGCAGGATCGTGCAAACTCTCCGCATCATGCTCTAGGCGCTGACGAACAGATGGCAGATGGCAAAGCTTCGGTCGCCAAGCGGATCGCGGCCCTGACGGTTGTGGTCGCGTTGCTGGTGCTCGCGATCAAATACTACGCCTATTGGGTCACGGGATCGGTCGCGCTGTTTTCCGACGCGCTGGAATCGGTCGTCAACGTGGTGGCCGGCCTGGTCGCGCTCTGGGCAATCTATGTGAGCTACAAGCCGGCCGACAGCGACCATCCGTTCGGCCACACCAAGGCGGAGTATTTCTCGGCCGTGGTGGAAGGCGTGCTCATCGTCGTTGCCGCGCTCGTCATCCTGCGTGAGGCATGGTTGGCGTATCAGGTGCCCCGCACTTTCGAGGCACCCCTCGAAGGCATGTTGATCAACGGGGTGGCAACGGCGATCAATGCCGGCTGGGCATTGTATCTGATCCGCCGCGGACGATCGCACAATTCGCCGGCCTTCGCCGCCGACGGGCGGCACATCATGGCCGATGTCGTGACGTCGGTCGGCGTGCTTCTCGGGCTCGGCCTTGCGACGGTGACCGGATGGTCCGTGCTCGATCCCATCCTGGCAGCGGTCGTCGCGCTGAACATCCTGCGGGAAGGCGCCAAGGTCGTCATGTCGTCGCTCTCCGGACTGATGGATCAGGCGATCGAGCCGGAATCCGAGGCGCGGGTGCGCGAGACGATCTCCGCCAATGCCGATGGCGCGCTCGAGGTCCACGATCTCAAGACGCGGCTGGCGGGCCGGGCAATGTTCATCGAATTTCACCTGGTCGTCCCGAGCGCCATGACCGTCGGCGACGCCCATTGCATCTGCGACCGGATCGAGGACGCGCTACAGGAGGAATTCACCGGCGTGCGTGTCTCCATTCATGTGGAGCCGGAGGAGGAGGCCAAGCAGGTCGGCGTGCCGGTGTTATGAGGTGAAGACGAAGATCAATGCGGTATCATGGCTTCATCATAGATTTCACGTACAGCCTTCTCCATGCCCTTGCGGATGAGAAATTGCTTGATCGTTCCGGCTGCGACGCGACCTGCAACGGCGCCAGCAATCGACTTCACGCCTCGGCTGAAATACACTGCATATACGCCGTCATTGATCAGTCCGGCCGCGAAGCTCAGATAGTGATGGGCAGCCATTTGGGCGAAACTTGTATCGCGCATCAGCACGTTGGGATCGTATCGTGCAGTCATGGCAACCTCGACGATTGCTCGTCTTTTTAGGTCGAATGGGGAAATCATTGCGGCAATTCGTTCGCCGAGGCTGACCTGCCCATCCATGTTGCCGTCCCTGTAATCGTAAAAGCTTCCGATGACAGCGGCCTTGTTTCCAATGAAGCCAATGGCCCCGATTTCTCTCTTTTTGAAATCGCGAACGATGATCCAGTCGATGGTGCGCTTTGCCATAGGTAGCCTCCTTCGGGAGACTAAAATACAACTAAAGCGAAAATTTTTACAAGAAATTTATCACAGGTAGAGATAGTGGTAGTCTTCAGGCGATCGCCGCCGATGCTAGTGGCGCGCTTTCGAAAAGTCGGATCCGATCGCCTCCTTCGCGTTTGGCAGCATACATCGCGGCGTCCGCCTGATCGAGAATTGCGCTGGGGGAGCGTGTCTTTCGGTTGCCCTGCGCGATGCCGATGCTGGGCGTGACCCGAAGGCGGGTGTTTTCGAGCGTTCGCGTGTTTTGACAGGCAAGGATCAGTCGCTCGGCGATCTGCTCGGCCTTCCGGGCGTCGCCGTCTCCGATCAGCGCGACGACGAATTCGTCGCCGCCCAAACGGCAGATCGGCCCGTCATGGCCGAGGGTTTCCTTGAAGCGCTGAGCGATTTCGATCAGCAGCCGATCACCGATCTCGTGTCCGAGCTGGTCGTTGATCGCCTTGAACCCGTCGAGATCGATGAAGAGCATCGTCAGCGTATCCGGACCCTGCGTGCCGGGCCGTGTCTCGCAGAGCGATCCGATCTGTTCGAAGAAGCCGTGGCGATTGAGGAGACCGGTCATGAAATCATGCGATGCCGCATGATGGAGCCGGTCCATCGAATGGGTGTGCGTCAGGACGATGCCCGCCAGCCGGGCGGTGTCGGCAACGAAATCAACGTCATAGCCGCGCGAGGCCGGGTCTTTGCCACGAACGCAGAACAGGGCCTCGTCGTCATCGTCGAGGCCAAGCGGGATCGTCAGGGCGTGAATGGCGGCGAGAGCGGCCTCGTCCTTGGCGTTGCTCCCCACGGAGAAGGCATGGGCGAGGCGCTTGCGCATGAGACTTGGAGCGGTCTCGCCCCCCGACGACTGGGCGTAGTCCTCCCGTGTCGTCTGGGCGAGGCGTCTTGCGAACAGGGCGAAAGCCTGGGCAGACGATGGCCCGGCCACCACGCGCCATTCCGTGCTCTCGCTCCGCAAGAGGATCGCCGCCTCAAATTGGGGCTCGATACGGCGAAACTCGCAGACAAGCGCTTCGAGCATCGCCTCACGTGTCGCACCCTTGGCGAGCATTTGCATGATATGGCTATGGCCGCGCATGATCGCGCTTGTCCTGCGCCCATCTTTGATTTCGGCCTTGAGCTGATCATTGGCCGCGTTCAGGGCAGCGGTCCGCTCGGCAACCAGAAGATCGAGCGCGTCGAGCATGTTTTCGAGCTTGCGATTGACCGACAGGCGTTCGCCATTGGCTGCCGAGAGCAGGAACGCCGTCAGGCTGAACGCGAAAAGAAACGCCTGCAGGACGAGAGAGTTGAGTTTCGGTGGACCGGCGGCCGCGAAAATGCCGTGTCCCATCGCTGTCGAAACCGAGACGGTCAAGGCGATGGCCATGACCAGAAGCGCGGTCTCTGACTGCCGTTGGCGCAACCCCGACCAGACCGCGAGCGGGAACAGGGCGAAGCTGGCCGGCAGGAATGCCAGGCCGAAGCGGTTTGTCCAGTCCGAGAAGAGGAACGCCGCACCAATCACGCCTGCGACGATCACGATCCAGGAGGCCAGGCGTGGTCGCTCATGGGGACGTCGAACCGATTGGATCAGGCAGAACAGCGCGACACCGACGACAAGATCAGCACTGATGTTGCCAAGCGCCCATCTTCCCCATCGCAAGAAGAAGGTATTTGGATCCGTCACGATGGTGGGGTCCAGAAGAACCGATCCCACCGTAGCGCAGAACAGTGCCTCGACCACAATCATCAGGGCAAGGAAAACGAAAGCGTTGTGCGTGGTCGACAGAAACTCGCTGGCCTGGATATGCAGCCGCTTCAAGCCCCAATACACCAGGATGGGGCAGAGCGTGTTGATGAGGGGAAGCATAGTCCAGGCCAGCAGAGGCGACCCGAAGTGAAGTTCGCCCAGAAGCGCCCCGAGCCATATTCCGGGGGCGACGATGGGACCGAAGCACAGCACCAGCGCCATCGCGGTTCCAGCCGGAATCCATAGCGGAACCCACCACCCCCATGCCGTCTCCGCTGGCATCAGGTGGACGAACAATCCCGTCGCGATGACACCGGCGAACTGCAGCGCCGCGACGCCGATCGTCGTGGCAAGAAGGCGCAGCGAGAGGATCGGCCAACGCCGATTGGGCGACGTCTCGTCGGATATCGCCATTCGAAGACCTCGGGCAAGCTTGGGTGGGGCGTGCGATTCAGCATCGGCGGGGATGGTAAAGATGCTGTAAAAACCTCCACGACAGCGACGAAAGATGGGTAGCCGGCTTGCGGCGGGAAAATTTCTTGCAAAAGGCCTCCGGAACGCTATTTTCGCCGCATGAATCGTCTGGCCGAAACCATCACTGCGCCTCATCTGCCGACTGTCGGCGGGAATGATCTGCGTGCGGCCACGGGCCTTCTCCTTCTCGGCCTTAGCGGCGACCGTCGGACCCGATAGACAAGGGGCGTCCGGCGGTCGAGCCGGCGCGGCTGCGGCCAGCGCTCCAGTCCCTTGGACTTCACCCGAAATCGAAATATCTGGATGCGTCCGCAATTTCGCCGTCGCGCAATTCGCCAAGAGCGGCCATCCGCCCGAGAAGGCTCGATACCGATGTCAGCTATCGCTCAATCCGCAACATCTCCCGTTCCTGCGGCGGACCAGCCGTCCGCGGAAAAGCGGCACACCATGCCCACGGCTTCGCGGAAGTACCGCCCCTATCCTCAGGTGGACCTGCCCGATCGGCAGTGGCCATCAAGGACCATCACGGAGCCCCCCATCTGGTGTTCCGTCGATCTGCGAGACGGCAATCAGGCGCTCGTCGATCCGATGGGCCATGACCGCAAGGCGCGCTTCTTCGCCATGTTGCTGGCGATGAACTTCAAGGAAATCGAGATCGGCTTTCCGTCCGCCTCCCAGACGGATTTCGATTTCGCCCGCTGGTGCATCGAAAAGGCCGGGGCGCCGGCGGACGTATCGCTGCAGGTTCTGGTCCAGTGCCGCCCCGAACTGATTCAGAAGACCTTCGACTCGCTCGAGGGTGCGGTTCGGCCGATCGTCCACTTCTACAATTCGACGAGCGAGGCCCAGCGGCGGATCGTGTTCCAGAAGGATCGCGCGGGCATCAAGCAGATCGCCGTGGACGCCGCCAAGATGATCACCGACATGGCTGCCAAGGCCGGCGGCGGTTATCGCTTCCAGTATTCGCCGGAAAGCTTCACCGGCACCGAACTCGAGTTCGCCGCCGAGATCTGCAATGCGGTCGCCGAGATCGTGCAGCCGACGCCGGAGAACAAGCTGATAATCAATCTGCCGGCGACCGTCGAAATGTCGACGCCCAACATCCACGCCGATCAGATCGAATGGATGTGCCGCAATCTCGACAATCGCGACAATCTGATCGTTTCGCTGCATCCCCACAATGACCGCGGCACGGCGGTGGCGGCGGCCGAACTCGGCCTGATGGCCGGCGGCGATCGCGTCGAAGGCACGCTGTTCGGCAATGGCGAGCGTACCGGCAATGTCGATCTCGTGACAATGGCCCTGAACATGTACACGCAGGGCGTCGATCCCGGGCTGGACATCACCGACATCAACCACCTGAAGGACGTCTACGAATACTGCAACCGGCTGACCATTCCGGAGCGCCACCCTTATGTGGGCGAGTTGGTTTACACGGCCTTTTCCGGCTCGCATCAGGACGCGATCAACAAGGGCATGAAGGCCCATCGCGCCGCCAACAGCGAGTTCTGGGAAGTTCCCTATCTGCCGATCGACCCGCAGGATGTGGGCCGCAGCTACGAGGCGATCATCCGGATCAACTCGCAGTCGGGCAAGGGCGGCATCGCCTATGTGCTCCAGGCCGATTACGGGCTGAACCTGCCGCGCAATCTGCAGATCGAGTTCCGCGAGGACATTCAGCGGATCACCGATGAGACCGGCGTCGAACTGCCGGTGCGGGCGATCTACAACCGCTTCATTGAGCGTTATGTGGAGCAGCCGGAAGGTCGCTTCCGCTTCGTCGATCACTTCACCCGGCCGCATCCGGACGTGAAGGGCAGCCGTGTCGTGGAGGCCACCATCATCGACAACGGTCAGGAACTGACGATCGACGGCATCGGCACGGGACCCATCGACGGGTTCGTCGACGCGCTCTCGCGTCATCTCGGGATCGAGTTCTCGGTGTTCGACTATTCCGAGCACTCGCTCGGGGCGGGCTCCGACGCGCGGGCAATCTCCTACATGGAAGTCAGCTATGAAGGCGGTCGTCTGTATGGCGCCGGCATCAACAAGAATATCGTGACCGCTTCGCTCGAAGCGCTTGTCTCGGCGGTGAACCGGATCATTGCCGAAACGGCGACGAAGTGAGCGAAGCCGCATCTCTTGCCGCGATCGAGACCGGGGAGAGGGCGGGCCCGACGCTCGTCTTTCTCCACGGTTTCGACGGGCGCAAGGAGATCTTCCGCAATCTGGCGGAAGTCTTTGCCGGCGAGGGATTTCATTGCCTCGCCTTCGATCTGCCCGGGCATGGGCAGTCGCTTGAATTCCCGGGTTTCGGTCCACCCAAGATCGCGGCGCGCGCCGTGCTTGCCGAGCTGGAGCGCCGCGATATTCGTGAAGCCCATATCGTCGGCCATTCCATGGGCGGTGCGGTGGCTTGCCTTGCGGCGCTGTTCGCGCCCGAGCGGATCCGCTCGCTGACCCTGCTTGCGCCGGGCGGCTTTGGTCCCGAGATCGGTCTCAGCCCGATCCGCGCGGTCATGGAGGCGGAAGACGAGGCTGCCTATCGGTACGGGATGGCCATGATGATGGCACCGGGCGGAGAGTTGCCGGCTGACTTCCTCATCGAACGCGGCGGGTCCGAGCAGCGCCGGGCCATCAGGCAGATCTTCGATCTCCTGTTCGGGAGTGGACGGCAGGGCATTCTGCCACTCGATGCGATCGCGGGGGTCGGCTGTCCGATCCGGGTCTTGTGGGGCGAGGATGATCCGGTCACACCCGTCGAGCAGTGCGAAGGTCTGCCTGCGGCCTTCCATGTCACGCGTCTGCCCGAAACCGGCCATATGCTGATGCTGGAAGCATTCGCGGCGTGCCGCGAGATCATTGAACAGGCGATTCGGGACGCCGAAGGCGCCCAGCCCGGTTGAGTCGGTCTTCGCACCGCGGCATGCAGTTCCTTTCGGTGCCAAACACCGCTACGGTAAATGAAACGTTAAGACACGATGATTCGAGGCGCAGCATGGGCGAGGGCAAGGACAATATCGCATCCCTGATGGGAACGAAGCGTCTGGCCGATGCCGTGCGGCAGGCCAAGATCGCGGCAGCGCAACGTTCCGACGTCGTCGTCGACATTCGCGAGGCCGATCGGGCCCGGCTCGAAATCCTCGCCGAAGAACTGCAGCCGGTGATCGACGAACTCGAGCCCGGCGACGATTTCTTTGATTTCACCGTCGCTGGCGGCAGCCACCCGCGTCTCTGGATCGACGGAACCGCCAATGTGATGATGGCGCGCGACCGGCGCACCTACCGCTTCGTGCGCGAGACGCGGCTCGGCCGGCTGACGCTGGCCGAATCCACCGAGCCGCGGGCCATCGCCGATCATGTTACGGACTATGTCGCCTCGCGCATCGTCGAGCGCGAAAAGGCGTTCGCCGCCGACGACATGCTCGGCGACGGCAAGGCAAAAAACGGCAAGGCGACCACCGACGAGACCGAGCCGTTGAAGGTGCCGCAGCGGCGCTCGAAGACCGGCGAGTTTCTGATTGCGCTGACTTGGCTGATGATCGGAGCGGTCATCGGCGCCGGCCTGCTTCTGGCGATCGCCTCCTATCGGGGCATGACCATCGTCGGCTGAGGCCGGGCCTGCTCTCCAGGAGAGAGCCCTAAACCGCTTCGCGGGCATCCTCCCGGGGTTCTGTGTTCACCGCACGCCCGTCGGTGAGCAGTTCGCGCTCGCGGACCCAGCCGATGCCATGCCCCGTGGCCCGCAATCCGCGCTCGCGCTGGATGAGGGACCAGTCGCCTGGCTCGCCGGTGATCTCGAAAAGATTGTATCGCGACGCCGGATGCTCGCTGCCGGGGCCCTGGCTGGCCGAGGGAACGCCGACGACCGGGATCTTGCCCTGCGGCCCGTCCAGCCAATGGAGCGTATCGAGATGGGTATGGCCGTGCAGCACGAGTTCGGCTCCCACATCGCGCATGACCTTGGAAAAGAACTGCTTGCCGATCAGGCGCTTGTGCCAGGAGGTGGATCCGGAGATCGGAGGATGGTGGATCATCACGACCCGGAAGTGGCCGGTTTCCCCGGCGCGTTCGAGCAGACGGGCCAGTTGAAGCGCCTGGCGGCGCTTGAAGGTCCCGGTGGCAAAGAAGGGCGCCGTCGCCTCCGCCGTGGAGACCCCCAGAATGGCGACGGGCCCCCGCTGGCGCAGATAGGGAAAGGACGTCCCCATGGCGTGGAGCGCGTTGTCTCCCACCATATAGGGGTACCATTCATCATAGGAGCGCCGCAGAGCGCCGGGAACATAAGCGTCATGATTGCCGGGAACGACCGAAACATCGTGGGGCGTGCCCAGATCTTCCAGCCAGAGCCGGGCGGCGACGGTTTCCTTCTTGGTCGCGAGATTGACGAGATCGCCGGTGACGGCAACATGGTCCGGCGCTTCCTCCTTCAGATCCTGCAGGAGGTTCGTCAGCGTGTCGCCGAACATCGCCCGGCGGCGGTTGCGATGCCAGTTCACATAGCCAGTCACCCGCTTGGAGGCGAGTTCGCGAAACGAGAGTTCCGGCAGCGGCCCGAGATGGATGTCGGAGAGATGGGCGAGTCGAAACATCGATCGGCTTTCCTTTGTCGTTCAGCCCCTTGATCTAGTTTTCAGCGAAGTGAGTAGAACCATGGCCTTCGAGAAAATCCTTGTCCGGGCGATGCACGGCATACATCTCTTCCGAAACCCGATGACGCTTGGCGTACGCGCTGCCGCTTTCGACGAGGCGGGCCGGATTTTTCTCGTTCGTCACACCTATGTGTCCGGCTGGCACATGCCGGGCGGGGGTGTCGATCCCGGGGAAACGGCGGAAGAGGGGGTTGTGCGCGAACTGAAGGAAGAGGGAAATCTGACCGTCACCGGCACGCTTTCTCTCAAGGCCGTCTATTTCAACAAGAACGCCTCCAACCGCGACCACGTGCTGTTCTTTCACTGTGACGGCGTACAGCAGAGCGAGCCGAAACGCCCGGACACCGAAATCGCCGAGAGCGGGTTCTACGCTCTCGACGATCTGCCGGATGATACGACGCCCGCAACCCGCCGGCGGCTCGCCGAGTTGGCCGGACGCTCGGCGTTCGACGCTTATTGGTGAGACAGATCAGCCTGCTTCACCTCTGACGAGAGGCCGAAAAAGCGGGCAGTTGCTGCAACGACCTCGGCGTGGACCTTCGCCCGGTTCGCGCCGGCCGGGTCGGTGCAGACCGGATCGTCGCCCTCCTCTTCGAGACGCTCAGCGCCGCCGGACTTGCAGAGCGGGAGGAACGTGAAGTGCGATGCGGGGCGGATCGTTTCGTGAGTGGCGTCGGGCAGGCGTGCCGCGAGGTCGCTGCCGGAGGCCGACACGTCGACAGCCCGCCAGGGATCGGGCGCGCCGAAACTGATCAGGAGCACCGGGAGGTTCATTTCTTTCACGCTCTGATGTGAGAGCGCGTCGGTCATGCCGGGTTCGACGGCGACGACAGATCCAACGCGGCGATCGCGGACATCCGCTTCCATGACCTCCGGCAGATTGTCGAAGTCGACGCCGCCCTTGCGGAAGAACACGCAATCGGGTTGCGTCACGAAACTCTGGCAGTAGTCGCGATACTTCCCTCGCTCGAAATGGCCGCCCACGAGGTTGAGAACGGCCGTGCCGCCGAGCGAGAAGCCGAGGGCGCTGATGCGGGTGGTGTCGACGAAGGGGCCGAAGCTCGGGTCGGCGAGCAGGGTGTCGAGAGCGGCGCTCAGATCCTTTGCGCGCTCGTCGATCCGGAGCGTGCGGCGCGGGGAGGAATCGCCGGAGGTCGTGCCGGGATGATTGACGGCCAGCACCATCGCGCCTCGCAGGGCGAGCTCTGACGACAGCCAGCCGAGACTGTCCATGTTCCCGCCAGAGCCGTGGGACAGGAGGACCAGCGGGTGCTTGCCGGTCTCGGCGGCAGCGCCGACCAGCGCCTTCGTGCCGACGAACAGGTCGTTGTCGCCAATCGGCACCGGGTAGGTGCGTGCCCCGGCGGGATACCAGATCGAGGCAGGAACGAGCACGGCCCGGTGGTCCGCCTTGACCGGGAACCGGTCATAGCCGGCGAGAGGCTCGGCATGGGCCGAACCGGTGGCGAGGAGTGCTGCGAGCGAGGCGAAGGCGAAGATGTGTTGGCGCATGGCGCTTTCCTTTGGCGAGAGGGTGGGCGCTTGGCCCGGCCCATCGGTCGCCCGGATCAGGAGTTTTTGCGTCCTGAAACCGGTTCGAGGTCGCGCGGATCCGGTTTGAGGCCTATCGAGAGCC
Source organism: Jiella marina (assembly GCF_024359545.1). Taxonomy (GTDB): domain Bacteria; phylum Pseudomonadota; class Alphaproteobacteria; order Rhizobiales; family Rhizobiaceae; genus Jiella. Next base: position 99,590 of record NZ_JAKQZG010000012.1, on the reverse strand, counting down.
GGTCACCAACGGAGCGCCGCCATGCTCGCCCTGCCGATCTCGATCGTCGTCTCGCTCGCGCTTGCCTATACGCTCGTCCGTCTTGTCGTGAGAGGCGCGATCACGGCTCCGCTCGCGGCGCTTCTTGTGACCTGCATGGTCCAGGGCGTGATCAATGCTCTGGCGCAATATTACGCTGTGGCACCCTTCCGTCTCGTCCAGCCCGTGACGGCGGCCCTGATCCCGCCGCTTGCCTGGCTCGCCCTGAAGGCGGCACGCGATTCCGGTCGCCTGGAGGGGACCGCTCTCCTCCATCTTCTGGCGCCGGCCTTTGTGGGCTTCTGCATCTGGCGGGTGCGCGAGGTGATCGACCCGGCCGTCATTGCAATCTTTGCCGGCTATGGCGTCGCCATGCTCCATGTCTTGCGCCGGGGTGCCGACGCCTTGCCCGAGGCGCGTCTCGATGCCGGCGACTGGCCGCCGCTGATCTGGCGCGTGATCGCCATCGCGATGGTTTTCTCGGCGCTGAGCGATGCGGCGATCTCGGTGGCGGTCCTGTCGGGTGATGGCTGGGTGAAGAGCTGGATCGTCAGCGTCGGGTCGAGCCTGACGCTGCTGTTGATCGGTGTCTGCGCGTCGTCACGCAATCTGGGCAACGCCGAGACGACGCCGGAGACGGGGCTCGGTGATCAGCCGAACCAGGATGAGGGAGAGATCGCTGCGGAGCGGGAACGGGACCGGGCCATCATGGCCGAGCTTGACCACCTCCTGCGCGATCAGGGCCTGTCGCGCGACAGCGAATTGACACTGTCGCGCCTTGCCCGGCGCCTTGGTCTTCCGGCCAAGCGCGTCTCGGAGGCGATAAACCGGCAGACCGGCGGGAACGTTTCCCGCCACGTGAATGCGTATCGCGTCGCCGACGCCTGCAACGAACTGGCTGCCGGCGCTTCGGTCACCGGCGCGATGCTAGCGAGCGGATTCGCGACCAAATCCAACTTCAATCGGGAGTTCCGCCGTCTCACCGCGATGGCGCCGACCGAGTGGCTGGCGATGCGGCATGCGACCAAGAGCGCGCCGAAGCCGTTACTACCGGACTGGCGCGGCGCGGAAACCACCTCGCCGCCCTTGGCTTGAAAAGGCCGAGGGGGAACCCGGCCCGGTGGTTACGCCGCCAGAGGCATTGAGCCCCGTCCGTGAGGGCGGTCCAGATGCTGCTCGGGTCCGAGCGGGACGATCCCGGTCGGGTTGATGGTCTTGTGGCTGGTGTAATAGTGGCTCTTGATGTGGTCGAAATTGACCGTCTCCGCCACGCCCGGCCATTGGTAGAGTTCGAGCATGTAGTCGTAGAGCGCGGGATAGTCGGCGATCCGCCTCTGATTACACTTGAAATGGCCGTGATAGACCGGATCGAAGCGGATCAGGGTGGTGAAGAGGCGCCAGTCTGCCTCGGTGGGTCCGGATGACCCGACCAGATAACGCTGCCGGGAAAGCCGGTCCTCGAGGAAATCCAGAGTCTCGAAGAGTTTGCCGAACGGCTCCTCATAGGCTTCCTGGGTGGTCGCGAAGCCGCATTTGTAAACGCCGTTGTTCACCGTGTGGTAGATCCGGTCGTTGATGCTCTCGATCTCGTCGAAATGCTCGGCCGGTGTGACCGTGCCCGGGACGTCGCTGAACGCCGCAAAGCCGGTATCGAGAATGCGGATCAGTTCGGCCGACTCGTTGTTGACGATCGTGCCGGTCTTCTTGTCCCACAGCACGGGAACGGTGACCCGGCCGGTATAATGCGGGTCGGCCTCCAGATAGACCTCATAGAGGCGCTGCTTGCCGAGAACCGTGTCGGGAATGGCGCCCGGCCGTTCCGAAAAGACCCACCCTTCCTCGCCCATGTGGTAGTCCACGACCGACAGCGAGATCACGTCTTCGAGCTTCTTCAGCTTGCGCACGATCAGCGCCCTGTGCGCCCAGGGGCAGGCGAGCGAGACGTAGAGGTGATAGCGGCCGGCTTCGGCGGGATAGGCCTTCTGACCGTCGGGGCCGGGCGATCCGTCCGGCGTGATCCAGTCGCGAAACGTTGTTTCCGTGCGTTTGAAGCGGCCGCCGGTCTTGTCGGTGTCGTACCACTTGTCCTGCCACTGGCCGTCTACGAGAAGTCCCATCTGTCTCCGTCCCGTCGATGATTAGCTTTGAGGGTCAAACCTCTCGTATCAGGGCGCGTTCCACCCCGCCGCCGCGACGGTTCGTCAACGCTGGTGATGACAATCATCCGACAAGTGGCCGCTGGATTTTCGATCGTCCGGATGGTAACCGCAGGAACATGCTTGGGAGACTGGCAATGCGGGTAAGCCGACGACGAGAGGACATCTCTGCCGAAAGGCATTGAGCCGCTGCATCCTTGCGTCTTTATCGGTCCGCACGCGCGAAGCGATGCGATCGTCCCGTCAAATCCCAGAGCGCACCCATGACCTCGCTTGCCGACGTCCGGCTCCTGCCGGAACATGCCGACCACGACCTCGCCATCGCTGAAATCGCCGAGGAAGCCTTCGGGCCGGGCCGTTTTGCTCGTGCGGCCGAGCGCGTCCGCGAAATGGCGCCGCATGATCGGTCGCTCTCTTTCGTCGCCGAACTCGGTGGTACGATCATCGCCTCGGTGCGGCTCACGCCGATCCGGGTGGGCGAGGTCGACTGCCTGTTTCTCGGACCCCTTGCCGTCCGCCCTGCCTACAAGAACAAAGGCGTCGGCAAGGCGCTCATGCGTCTTTGCGCGGAGACTGCGCGGGAGCGGGGCGAGACCACGATCCTGCTCGTCGGCGATCCGCCCTATTATGCGCCTCTCGGCTACAGACCAATTCCACCCGGCGATGTCACTTTGCCAGGTCCCGTGGATCAGCGGCGATTGCTGATCCTGGATTTGATCGGATCTGCGGGCAAGAGCCTGTCGGGTGCAGTCACGGCACGGCCCGTTGCGACAGAGGCGCGTAGTTCCGGATAAGACGCGCGGGCCTGGAAAGGCACGATGTCAGCGGACGCTGCGCGCCGGCTCAAGCGATGCTGCGCTCGCTGTCGCATTATGTGCGGCGGGGGCACTTGCGCCTTCTCCCGCGGTCAAGGAAGCGAAGTGCACATTCGACTTGCCGATCTTCTTGCCGAGATTGAGAGCGCTATCGGCGCGCTGCAAGAGGGCGAGCGGATCGCTGCAACCCGGCGTGACCGTTGCTGCGCCGATCGTCGCGCTGATCGATGCGATGGCGCCATTCTTCATCTGGATCGGCTGCTCGATCGCGGCGATCAGCGCCAGAGCCAGCGCACGAACGCGACTGGTCTCATGCTGGCGGGGTAGAAGGACGATGAATTCGTCTCCACCCATGCGGCCGACGATGCCCGTATTGGCCAGACAGAAACGAAGCCGATGGGCGACGACCATGAGGATCTGATCGCCGGCCTCATGACCATGGGTGTCGTTCACGCTCTTGAAGCCGTCCAGATCGATATAGAGAACCGAAAAGCGCTGCTGGCGGTTTTCGAACTTCGACCATTCTGCCTCGAGATGACGGATGAGCCCCGCCCGGTTCGGAAGGCCGGTCAAGAGGTCGTGGGTCGCGCGATGATCGCTCTCTTCGATCAGACGGGCGGCCTCGTCGGCCTGGCGGAAGATGTGGCGGGTGACCAGGGCCAATCCAAGTGCCATGAAGCCCCAGAGTGGGATCATCATTTTCATCATGGCATCGCCCGGCCGGTCTCCCTGCCAGGCCAAGACTCCGATGGTCCGAGCGTTTCCGTTCATCAGTGCGATCGAGGGTTCGCCACTGTCACTGGCCTCGCCCAATGCGAGGCCGGGGAGGAGATAAGTGGTGGCGATCTTCTCCAGCACGCTGGGTCGCAATGACTGGACCACGACTAGAAAACGTCTCTCGACACCCGAGGGAAGTTCCTCTTCGGTGTTCACGATCGGTGCCACTGCGACGTTGGCCGGAAGGCCGTTCACCACCGCAAGGCCGGCCGGTACGGATCCTTCGTTCTCCGCGGCCTCCACATAATGTCGAAGCTCGTCCGATACGTCTTGCCGGGACTGCTGGTTGCCGCCAACGCCATGGACGAAGGCATAGGTGATCTCGCCCCTGGCGGTGACGACGAAGGCCGTGTCGATGTCGAAGTTCTCGTAGAGCCAGAGTTCGATGTTCTCTTTGGCCCAAGCGGCGTCGAAGCGGATGACCAGATTGTCCAGAGCCTCGGTCCAGGTGGCGTAGTCGCGAGCGGTCTTGAGAAGGTTTTCAGCCTGAACCGAAACGGCATGACGCGTGAGGGCCGCCTGACGTTCCTGTGCGGAATAGGTCTGGCGATCGGCGACGAGGACGATGACCGCCAGAAGAGCGAGCAGCGCGCAGATCATCAATCCTGCGACAGGCTTCGTCACACGGAAGACGAGATCTCTGTAGATCGGGTCGGGTTTGGACATGGCGTGGCCGAATAGGAATCGTGGTGCAATTCGGCCAGAAAAGCTTGAAGGAATGGTGGATCACGGTCCGAAAGGCCGAGGGCAAAAGCCTAGCCTTGTGGGTAAGCAGGCGACATGACGAAGAAGTGATCGAAGAACATCGATGTCTTGGGTGGGGAAAGACTATCGGCCTTCCCGATACCATGTGGCCGAAAGCGCCAGCAGAAGCACGCCGAGACCCAGGAAACCGGCAAAGAGCGGCGTGCGGTCCACGCCGCGCAGGATGGTTTCCTCTGTGGTCTTCAGGCCGATCCAGTCACGCCCGTCGCCGTCGGCTCGCCCGCTGATCGGAACGATGCGAGGGACCTCGACGGACCCGCCCTCGGCGATCCGGCGGACGCTGCCGCGCGTTGCGTCGGCGATAGGCTCGAGCTTCTCCTCCGAGGAGATCGCTTCACGATACTCCCGCGGATTGATCGGCCCCACGGTTCCGAGCGCGCGCAGATCGCCATTTGCGGCCTGGAACAGACCGAGCTCGTCGGTCTCCAGAACGCCTTCCCAGCGGCCAGGGCTGACATTCGTCAGGGCGAGCGTCTCGGCCGACCCCGACGGCGTGATCACCGTCGCCGGGCCTGGATCGTCACCGATCGTCTGGCGCGTCACGACGAGGTCGGAGCCCCGAGCCTCGGCCTCGAGCGCTTCTTCCTCGAGCTCGGGTTCCTTCATCAGCCAGTGCGCCAGACGGCGGAAGAGCGCCACATGCGGGCCGCCGCCTTCGAAGCCGCGCGACCAGAGCCATTCCTGATCGGACAGCAGCAGCGCGATCCGGCCTTCGCCGACCCGGTCGAGGATGAGCAGCGGTTTGCCGTCCGGCCCATTCATCACGGTTTCGCCGCGCGGTTCACCGACATCGATCGATCGGAACCAGGGGCTCCAATCCGGCGGCTCGCTCTCCGAACCCGGCAGGCTGCGCGTAACGGGGTGCTTGCGGCCAAGATCGGAGACCTGCGGATAATAGGCGCTTTCGTCGATCCCGCCCGTCGGCTGGGCCGGCAGGATCCATTGCAGCGGCGTCAGCGCGACGCTTTCATTGCCGGCATATTCCGGGCCGGATGCGATCAGCATCGCTCCGCCGTTTTCGACATATTGGGCGATGTAGTCGAAATAGAGCGACGGGAGGACGCCGCGTTCCTGGTAACGGTCGAAGATGATGAGGTCGAAATCCTCGATCTTCTCGACGAAGAGTTCGCGGGTCGGAAAGGCGATGAGGGACAATTCGTCGATCGGCGTTCCGTCCTGCTTCTCTGGCGGGCGCAGGATGGTGAAATGCACGAGGTCGACCGCCGCGTCGGACTTCAGGAGATTGCGCCAGGTGCGTTCGCCGGCATGGGGTTCGCCGGAGACGAGAAGAACGCGGAGGTTCTCGCGAATGCCGTCGACGACCGCAATGGCGCGATTGTTGACGTCGGTGATCTCGTTGTCGCCCTCTGCGACGGAGAGTTCGAGAATGTTCTTGCCGGCGCGGGGCAGTTGGAAGGTCAACGTCTCGTTCGCGCCGGGCGTCGCCTGCTCGCGGGCGATAAGGTCGCCGTTCAGATAGGCCTGGACCTGGACGGGTGCCGTACCGGCGCCTTCCCCTTCCTCGATGACGCGATAGGAGAGGCGCTGCTCTTCGTCGACCAGACCGAAACGGGGACTCGTCGTTACCTCGATCCGCCGGTCGAATTCGTCCTCACGGCCCGTGATCAGGCCATGGACCGGCGCGTCGAAGCCGATCGCGCCAGCGTCTTCCGGAACGTCGTGGACCTGGCCGTCGGTGACCATGATCGCGCCTGCGACCCGAGCGGGCGCGACGTCCTTCAACCCGTCCGACAGGGCACCGAAGAGGGCGGTGGTCGCGTCGCCGGAGGGCGAACTGCCCGATCTCGCCTCGACCGTGCGGACTTCGAACTCGGGAAAGCGTGCCAGGCTCGCCTTCAGTGCGGCGGCGGCCTCATCGGTTTCCGCGCCGCGATTTTCGATGCCTTGGCTCTGGCTGCGATCGACCACCAGCGCGACCACGCTCTTCATCGGATCGCGCTCTTCCTGAAGCACAACGGGGTTCGCGAGCGCCAGAATGAGCGCTGCGATCGCCAGGATGCGCACGATCGAGCCGGGCGTGCGCGCCAGAAGAAGGACGAGCGCCAGGATTGCGGCCGGAACAGCCAGCGCGGCGAGGATCGGCCAGGAGAAAAAGGGCGCGAAGGCGATGGACCAAGTCATTGGCCGAGCCTCTCCAGAAGCGCAGGCACATGGACCTGATCGGCCTTGTAGTTGCCGGTCAGGACATACATGACGATGTTCACCCCAGCGCGATAGGCATATTCGCGCTGGGCGGGATCGGCGGAATCGGTCGGGTAGAGGAACAGGCCCTGCTCGTCGACGGCCCAGGCGCCGGCGAAATCATTGGCGGTGATCATCAGGGTCGAGACGCCATCGCCGCCGCGGGCGGGGCGGGCAGTGCCATCGGCCTCCTGGACGAGCGACTCCACCCAGAGCGGCGAATCCGAATGGCGGCCGGGAAACTCGTCCATGATGTAGAAGGCCTTGGTCAGGACATGGTCCTGCGGGACCGGCTCCAGCGGCGGGATGTCGAGGTCGGCGAGGAGATCGCGGAGACGGCGCTGGCCTGCCGAGACGCTGCCCGAGAGGGACGACAGCGAGTCGTCCGCGACGTCGAAGAGCACCGTGCCGCCCTGTTTCATATAGGCGTCGATCCGGCTGATCGCGTCCTCTTCCGGCATCGGAGCTTCGGCGGTGACGGGCCAGTAGATGATCGGGAAAAACGAAAGCTCATCGCTCGAGATGTCGACGCCCATGGGCTCGCCGGGTTCCAGCGCCGTCTTCGCGGCAATGAACTGGGATAGGCCGCGCAGACCCGCCCGGGAGCGCTCGTCGGTCGCCTCGTCACCCGTTTCGACATAGGCGAGATGGGTCTTGGAGGTGGCTTCGATGGCACGCTGAAGATCGAAATTGCGCGCCTCTTCGAGGCTTTGCGCCGAAGCGGGCGTACTCGGCACGGCCACCAATGCGGCGGCAAGCCCCAGCCCGCCAATGGCCAGGGCGAGACCGGGCAGGGCCGCATTCCGGCGCCGCGAGAACAGCGAGCCGAGCCGGTTGAGCGCGCCGTTCAGCCACAGGAGCGCCAGGGCATCGAGGGCAAAGAGCACGAGCGCGGCAGCGAAGAGCCAGGGGCGCAGATCGAGGCTGTCCTCATTGGCATAGGGCCGGGTTTCGACCGGCGCACCGAGATCGAGTTCCGGCAGCGGCGCCAGGCGGTCGTCGGCGGCGAGGAGATTATGCGCCACATAGCCATCCTCGCTGCCATACAGGCCCGGCGGATTTTCCAGCGTCACCGGATTGGGCGTCCCATCGGCGGCGGGAACCAGGGGCTGGGCCTCCGGGCCGGGGGAGACGAGCCGGCCACTGCCGTCCAGGAGCCGGTAAGGCGGCAGGCTGTCTGCCGTCGTCTGGCCGTCGGGAGACCCTGAGGTGGCGCGCGACAGATTGACGATGCGGCGAAGCATGTCGACGAAGGCACCGGAGATCGGCAGGTTGGACCAGGTGGCTTCCGCGGTCACGTGGAAGAGTACGATCGTTCCGGCTCCCATCTGCTCGGCCGTGACCAGCGGCGTGCCGTCGGCGAGGCTCGCCCAGGTGCGCTCCGACAGATCGGCCGAGGGTTCGGCGAGGATCTGCCGGGACACGGTCACGTCCTCCGGCACGTCGATGCCCGCAAACGGGCTCTCGTCGCTCATCGCCGCCACTCTCTGCGGCTCGGACCATGACATCGCACCGCCCAACTGACGCTCGCCGGCGCGCAGCCTGACGGGGACGAGATCGTCCTCGCCGGTGGTCGCGGCAAGGCGCGGACCGGCAAACCGCACGAGATAACCGCCGTCCGTGACGAATTTTTCCATCGCGGTCTCGGCCTCGGCCGGAAGCACGCCGATGTCGGCGAGCACGATGACGGAGGGTTTGCGCTCGATCAGTTGGGGGATCGCCTCTGCCAGATTGGAGCTGGCGGGCCGCGCCAGATCGGCGAAGGGCTGCAGCGCCCGCGAGATGTAATAGAGCGGCGAAAGCAGCGGCTGGGCTGCATCGGCGGATTCGCCCGAGACCAGCCCGACACGCCGGCGCCGGAAGGAATCGTCCAGAAGCCGCACGGCGCCCGCCGTGGCAAGCCCCTGAACCTCGATGCGCGAGATGTCGTTTCGGAGTTCAACCGGCACCGCGAAACGGGCCTCCCCGCGACCGTCCTCGCCCGAAAATTCGACCGGCGCGCTGCCGATCTCGCGGGACTGGGCGTCGCGCGCCGTCAGGGTGAAGTCGCCGCCGGCGATTCCCGCCGGTCGTACTGCCGAAACCACCAGAGCATCGGTGGAATTGTCGGCATTGGTCAGGGCGACCACGTCGTCGATGCTCGGCGAATAGAGGATGGCCTCGCCGGGGGTGAGGGCCGCGAGGGCTGCGGCCGCGCCCTGGGCGTCCTCGCTGTCGAGCCCATCGGAGAGAAATATCAGCGAGCCCGGTGTCTCGCCTTCCAGCGCCGTGACGATGCGGTCGGCAGCGGCGGTGCGGTTCACCGGGATCGGCCGCACCTGGGCCGCTGCCAGTCGCTCGAGCGCCGTGGCGGCCTCGACCGGCGTGGCCGGGTCGCCGCTGCCTTCGGCAGTAAAGGCGAGGGCGACGGGGCGGCCCGCCTCGCCGGCCTGGGTGATGATGTCCTCCGCCGCCCGGCGCCGAGCGTCCCAGTCGCCGCCGGACGACCAGCCATTGTCGACGAGGAGAGCGAGCGGGCCGGAGCCGGAGACGAGGCTCTCGCGCGGATTGAGTGTCGGAATGGCGAGCGCAAAGATGACCAGCGCCGCGAGCAGAAGCCGCAGCAGCGTCAGCCACCACGGACTCTTAGAGGGCGTCTCCTCGGTCTTCAGGACGCGCTGGAGGATCCGCAATGGCGGGAAGGTCTCGGTCTGCGGGCGCGGCGGCGTCAGCTTCAACAGCCACCAGATCACCGGCAGCGCCAGAAGGCCGACGAGCACGAAAGGCGCGCCGAAGGAGAGGGACAGACCGCCGATCATGAGCGCCGCCCCGTGGCCTGCGGAACACCGGACAAGCGCGCATGGAGCGCGACGAGCGCTTCCGAGGCGAGCCGGTCGGTGCGGTGGGGAATGAAGCTCCAACCAAGCCGCCGGCAATGCTGAGCCATGGTCTCGCGGCGGGCCATGTAGATTTCGCTGTATTCTTCGCGCAATGTCTCGGCCCGTCCGGCAGTCAGGCGGCCGCCGCTCTCGGGATCGCGGAATTCGGTGCGCCCGGCATAGGGAAAGGTCTCTTCGGCCGGGTCGGCGATCATCACCAGATGGCCGCGAATGCCGCGCCGGCCGATCCGGTCGACCCGCTCCAGGATTTCGTCCAGCGGATCGAGGAGATCGCTGATGATGACGATCTCGGAGAAGCGCTTCAGCCTGTCGTCTGGCGGAAAGTCATGCTGCGGCCGATCGCCCATGAGGACGGCGGCAACGCGCTCGGCGGCGTTGCGGGCCGAGATCGGGTCCATCACGCCCGGATAGCCGATGCGCTCGCCCGAGCGCGACAGAAGTTCGGCCAGCGCCAGAACAAGGACGAGTGCGCGCGATTCCTTGGAAACCTGAGCCGCCTGCGATTGATAGCGCATGGAGGGCGACGGGTCGGCCCAAAGCCACACCGTGTGGGCAGCTTCCCATTCCCGGTCGCGCAGATAGACATGATCGTCTCGGGCCGAGCGGCGCCAGTCGATGCGCGACACCTGCTCGCCTTCGACAAAGGGGCGGAACTGCCAGAAATTCTCGCCGACACCGCGACGGCGGCGGCCATGCCATCCGGCGATCACGGTCGAGACGATGCGCCGCGCCTCGATCAGGAGATCGGGCATCAGGATCGCGCGCTGCCGCCCGCGAACGAGGGCGTCCGATGCGCTGGTGAGTTCGACGGTGGAGCCGATCGGCATCAAGCGGTCCCGGCTCAGCCGATGTCGCGCTTCAGCGCCGCGATCACGTCGCGCACGCTCATTCCCTCGGCACGCGCGGCGAAGTTGAGCGCCATGCGGTGCTGCAGGATCGGTTCGGCGAGTGCCAGCACGTCGTCGACCGAGGGCGCGAGCCGGCCGTCATAGAGGGCACGGGCGCGCACGCAGGTCATCAGCGACTGCGAAGCACGGGGGCCGGGACCCCAGGCGATGTGGGTGTCGGCTTCCTTGTGTCCGCTGCCGGGCCGCGCCGAGCGAACGAGGGTCAGGATGGTTTCGACGACGCTTTCGGGCACGGGCATGCGCCGGACCAACGCCTGGATCTCGCGCAGGCGGTCCGAGGTCAGCACCGGCTCGGCGCGGTCGCTCTCGCCGCCGGATTCAAGCAGGATGCGCCGTTCGGAGGCGAGGTCCGGATAGTGGACGTCGACCTGCATGAGGAAGCGGTCGAGCTGCGCTTCGGGGAGGGGATAGGTGCCCTCCTGCTCCAGCGGGTTCTGGGTGGCGAGCACATGGAACGGGGCAGGCAGGTCGTAGGGCTCGCCGGCGACGGTGACGTGGTATTCCTGCATCGCCTGCAGGAGCGCCGACTGGGTGCGCGGCGAGGCACGGTTGATCTCGTCGGCCATCAGGAGCTGGGCGAAGACCGGACCCTTCACATAGCGGAAGGAACGGCGGCCGGTTTCGTCCTGATCCATGACCTCGGTGCCGATGATGTCGGAGGGCATGAGATCGGGGGTGAACTGGATGCGCCGTGCGTCGAGGCCGAGCGCAATGCCGAGCGTATCGACCAGCTTGGTCTTGGCGAGACCCGGCACGCCGACGAGGAGGGCATGGCCGCCGGCGAGGATGGAGATCACGGTCTGCTCGACGACGCTTTCCTGGCCGAAGATGACCCGACCAATGGACTCCTTGGCCTTGCCGATATCGGCGAGCGCCTTTTCGGCCATTTCCACGACGGCGTCCTGGCTGAGCGCCGACTCCTGGGGAGCGAGAATCGTCATAAGAGAGGTCTCCGATCCGAGAACCTGATGTTGCACCGCGATAGCGTGCCGAAAAACACTGAATCGTCAATCCATCAAAGCGATGGGCGTTCGAGGTGGCAAGCGCTGCCGGTCCAACTATTTCGTGAGGACGAACACCGGCCAAAATAAGACGGAGCCCGAGTGGTGTCGTCTGGCAATCGAAGCGGAGATTATGGCGAATCAAGCGGCTAGCGGCGATGTGAGCCTTTCGGCGCTCGTTTCACGAGCCGAGCGTGCGGGCCGGGGCGCGCCGCCGGTCGAGCGCTGGAATCCGCCCTTTTGCGGCGACATCGAGATGCGGATCGCCGCCGACGGGACGTGGTTCTACAAGGGAACGCCGATCCGGCGTGAGGCTCTGAAGCGCCTGTTTTCCAGTGTCTTGCGCAAGGACGAGGACGGGCGGATCTATCTCGTCACGCCGGTCGAAAAGCTGGGCATCACGGTCGAGGACGCGCCGTTCAACGCGGTGGAGATGAGCCGGCAAGGCAAAGAGGAGCCTGTCCTGACCTTTCGGACCGACGTGGGCGATCTTGTCGAAGCCGGGCCGAATCACCCGTTGCGCTTTGCAACGGACACCGATGCGGCGTTTCGTCCTTACATTCTCGTGCGCGGGCGACTCGAGGCGCGGCTGACGCGAGCGCTCGCCTATGACCTCGCCGATCTGATCGAGGAGGACGCGCAGGGCTTCTTCATCCGCTCCGCGGGTGCGCGATTCGATGTGCCGCTGGCGGAGGAGGCCGCCCGCTCGTGACGGCCGGACGCGACGTGTTGACGGCCGCCGATCTCAGAGCCCGGATCGTGGGCGGCGGTGATTCCGGGGCGGTGGCAGGCGGCCAGATCTTGCCCGGTCCGGAACCCGCCTATGGAGACCACCGGCTCAACCCGGACCTCATCACCCACGTCGCGAAGAGCCCGGGACGGGAAGCCGCGGTGTTGATCCCGGTTGTCGACCATCCGGCCGGCGCCACGGTGATCCTGACGACGCGGACCCGCAGCCTGCGCAAGCATTCTGGCCAGATCGCGCTTCCGGGTGGAGCGGTCGATCCGACCGACGACTCGCCCGAGGCGGCGGCGCTGCGCGAGGCCGAAGAGGAGATCGCGCTGTCCCCGGCGCTCGTCGAACCGATCGGCCGCCTGCCGCGCTATTTCACGACGACGGGCTTTCGAATCACGCCGGTGATCGCCATCGTCGCTCCCAGATTCGAACTGACAGCCAATCCGGTCGAGGTCGAGGACGTCTTCGAGGTGCCCCTCGGCTTCCTGATGGATGCGGCCAATCATCGGCAGGAAAGCCGGATCTTCGACGGAATTACCCGGCACTATTACACGATGCCCTTCGGCGAGCGCTTCATCTGGGGCGTGACGGCCGGGATCCTCAGAACACTCTACGAACGGTACTATGCATGACTTCACTCGATGCCGAATGGCTTAAAAATCCGGCGTTGCAGCAGCTGCTTCAGGCGCTTGGCCAGGATGGCGATGAGGCTCGCGTCGTCGGCGGCGCCGTGCGCAACACGCTGATGGGCCGGCCGGTCACCGATATGGATATCGCGACGACCACGCTCCCGGAGGAGACCATTCGCCGGGTCGAGGCGATCGGCCTGAAGGCGGTGCCCACCGGCATCGAACATGGCACGATCACGGTCGTCAGTGCGGGCCAACCCTATGAGGTGACGACGCTTCGGCGCGACATCGAAACCGACGGGCGCCACGCCGTGGTGACCTTCGGCCGCGACTGGCAGGCCGATGCGGAACGCCGGGATTTCACCATCAACGCCCTCTACGTCTCGGCCGATGGCGAGATCCTGGATCTGGTCGGCGGCGTAGGCGACATCGAAGCCGGCAATCTGCGCTTCATCGGCGATGCCGAAACGCGGATTCTCGAGGACCGTCTGCGGATTCTGCGCTTCTTCCGCTTCTTCGCCTGGTACGGGCGGGGAAGGCCCGATGCTGAAGGTCTGAGGGCCGCGACGCGGATGAAGGACGGGCTCGAGCGGCTGTCGGTCGAGCGCGTCTGGGCCGAATTGAAGAAGCTCCTCGCCGCGCCCGATCCCTCCCGCGCGCTTCTGTGGATGCGGCAGACCGGCGTGCTGACGAAAGTGCTTCCCGAAAGCGAGCGCTGGGGCATCGATCACATTCACGGGCTGGTCGAGGCCGAGCGGCACCGGGGCTGGGAAGCGGACTCGTTGCTGCGGCTGATGGCGATCATTCCGCCGGATCCCGCCCGGATCACCGAAATGGCTCGCCATCTGAAACTGTCGAACCAGGATCGGGACCGGCTGGTGGCCTTTGCCACAGCGGAAGAGCCGAAGCCGGCCGAGAGCGACAAGGACTTCAGGACACGGCTTTATTTCGGCGACCGGCAGGCGATCATCGACCGACTGCGGCTGGCGATCGCCCGGACACAGGCGAAGGCCGCGCAGGACGCTGCCCTTCTCGGTGACATGGCGCATCTGGTTCGCCAGCTGGAAACCGCCGGGAGCTTTGAAGTGCCAAGCTTTCCCCTCGGCGGGGACGACCTGCAGGAAGCGGGCATTGCCAAGGGACCGGAACTCGGCCGCGAACTCGATCGGTTGAAGCGGCTTTGGGCCGAAAGCGGCTTTGCCATGGACCGGCAGGCCCTGCTTGCCGCAGTCCGCACGGAAAGCTGAGAACCGGAGTGGTTCAGAAAACAAGACGGGCGGCATCCGAGGATGCCGCCCGTCTTGTCATCGACGCGACCCTTGCAAGGATCGAGAGACCTCTTCGCAGCAGCCGATCAGGCCGCGCGGTCGTTGGTCTCGTCGACCTCGACGGTTCTCTCGCGGATCGTGTCCATCATCGCCGGGCTGATCCGCTCGATGCCGAGCGCGTTGGCCTGGGCGATGGCACGGCGGACCACGCCCGCTTGCGTTTCGGCGCGAATGATGCGTCGCGAGCCCGGAATGACATTGGCGCAATTCAGTTCATACATGGTTCTTTGCCTCCCTTCTTACGCTTGTAATATAGGGAGCCGAAACGCTGAAACATATAACAGTTCAATCGGTTGACGTTTTTTTTAAGAAAGCCTGACCGGGACTATATAATCACTTTATTGGACTTATGACCCGGCACGCCCGGCGGCACCGACGACCCGCCTGGGACGAGACCCGCGCTCCTTTTCGACGGTCCTGTTCAAGGCCATTTCACCACCGGTGGCATGGACGAAAGAATGGACTGGACGTTGCCGCCGGTCTTCAGGCCGAAGAGCGTGCCGCGATCGTAAAGCAGATTGTATTCCACATAGCGCCCGCGGCGGATCAACTGCTCTTCCCGGTCCTCTTCGGTGAAGGGCTCGGCGACGTTCTGGCGGACGATGTGGGGATAGACCACCAGGAACGCCTTGCCGACGTCCCGGGTGAAGGCGAAGTCCTCATCCCAGCCGCCGGCCTCGTCGGGGGAATGGAGCCAGTCATAGAAGATGCCGCCCACGCCGCGCGGTTCGTTGCGGTGGGGCAGGAAGAAATACTCGTCGCACCAGTTCTTGAGCCGGTCGTAATCCGCCACCCCGCGATGCCGGTCGCAGACGAATTTGAGGGCACGGTGAAAGGCGATCGTGTCCTTGTCGTCTTCCATGCGGCGCCGGTCGAGAGTCGGCGTCAGATCCGCGCCGCCGCCGAACCACTGGCTGGTGGTCACTACCATGCGTGTGTTCATGTGCACGGCCGGCACGTTCGGATTGCGCATATGGGCGATGAGGGAAATGCCGGACGCCCAGAAGCTCGGATCTTCCTCAGCGCCGGGGATCTGTTGGCGGAACTCGGGCGAAAACTCGCCATAGACCGTCGAGGTATGGACGCCCACCTTTTCGAAGACGCGGCCGTGCATCATCGACATCAGCCCGCCGCCGCCATCGTTGTCGCGCGACCATTCGGTCTGCACGAACCGGCCGGGCGTGTCGGAGAATTCCTCGCCGAATTCGTCCTCGATCGTCTCGAAGGCCTTGCAGATGCGATCCCGCAAGGCCTCGAACCAGGCCCGCGCCATCGCTTTCTTGCGGTCGATGTCCTCGGGCAGGCCTTTGGGCAGATCGGCTTTGTTCATCGTCGGTGTCGTCCGTCCCCAGATCTCGTGCCACGACGCCGGTCGGGCGAGCTGACGGCCCGTTCAGCCGCGGCGTTTGCGATTCGCAAATTCTTGCCGCGGACACTATCTTTTCAAGGCATCAAGCCAAAACGTAATTTTCGCGGAGTTCGCATGGTCTCGCCGGTTCGCCCGCCACTTGGCGGGCTGAAGCGCCAGCTTGAAAAGACGCGACGAGCGCGTGCTTCGGCCGGCGACAGCTTCGTGCGCGAGACCTTCACGCTCGCCCGGCCGGAGGCGCGGCAAAAGGCGCGCGAATGGTTCGAGAAATACCCCAAGGCCGCCTATTGGACGCAGGTCGAGAGCTGGCGGCAATTGCCGGGCGACCAGATCGAGTTCACCATGCGGCGGCTGCCGACGGCGGATTGAGGGGAAATCGATGACGTTGAACATGCCGTCGCTGCCTCTGACCGGAGGATGCCAGTGCGGCCGCGTGCGTTACGAGATCCGCGCCGTGCCCGCGATGTTCTATCTCTGCCATTGCACCGAGTGCCAGACCCAGACCTCAAGCGCCTTCGGGGAAAGCATGCGCTGCGATCCGGCCTCGGTCGCGGTCACCGGCGAGATGGCCACCTCGCGGCGTGTGGCCGAGAGCGGCACCGTGCGGCTTGGCGACTTCTGTCCGGAATGCGGCGTGCGCATCCAGCATCGCTCCGAAGGCGATCCCGGCCGGCTGAACATCAAGGCAGGCACGCTCGACGATGCGTCCTGGCTGGTCCCGGCCGGCCATATCTGGACGCGGTCGAAACAGGCTTTCGTAAAGATCGGCGCGGACGAATTGTCTTATCCCGAGGGACCGCTCGATGGGGGTGCCGCGATGAAGGCGCGTTGGCAAAAAATGCTCGGCGACAAGCCACGTTGATGCAGCCGATCGGGCTCAACCCACGGCGGGGTCATTCTTTCATGGCGGCCTGCCGGCGTTCGTAGTCAAGCTCGGCAAGGCTGGCGAGCGCGGCCCGCACGATCTCCTCACGCACTTCCAGCTCTCCAGGCGTCGTGGCGCTGCGATCGAAATCGGACAACAGGAGCCAGCGCTCCATGGTGCGTTCGGCGCCGCTTTGCTGGAGAAAGATGCGGATGTCGCTGTGGCGCGGATCACGGATGATGTCGACCATCAGCTCCTCCAGCGAGGCGATCGGGCCTTCCAGAAGCTGGATGAAGCGGCCGAATTCGTGAACGAGAAGGCCTGTCACCTCCAGATCGCGATTGCGCTCCCGGGCAGCCTCAGCGATGGCGCGAACCGCTTCGGGGTCGATTTCGGGAGAAGGCCGCGAGACATAGGCCAGCCGGTGGATCGTCATCGCAAGCGACCTTTCTTTCCCATCCGCGGCGAAGGCTATGGCCCCCGAATTGCAGCCGAATGACGAGATTATGACTTTCCGTGACCAGCGCCAACTGGTGTGCTTCGCAGGCGGAGTGGTCTTGCTGCTTCCGGTGGTCGAAAGGAAAAGCTCAGGGAGGCGGGTTGTGCATCGATGCGGAAGGGTTGGCGACCGACGCCATGGCGCGCTGCCTGTATTTCTCTCCCTGTGTCTCGTGCTCTCGGCGTCGCTGGTGTCTTACGCGCAAGATGCGGGAGACCGCGGCCTTGCCGCTGACCAAGGCAGACAGGAGAGCAAGGATCGGCTCTTCGACGATCTCGCCGCAGCGACGGACGAGCGGGCGGCCCGCCTGATCGAAGAGCGGATCTGGCGGCATTGGATGCACGCGCCCGATGCCAGGACGCAGCAACTCGTTGAGGCCGCGATGAAGAGTCGCGGCTCATATGATTTCGCCGGGGCTCGCGAGCTTCTCGACCATGCGATCACGCGTTCTCCCGATTATGCCGAGGCCTGGAATCAGCGGGGTTTCGTCCGCTTCCTGCAGGAGGATTTCGACGCCGCGCTGGAGGACGTCGACAAGGCCATTGCGCTGGAGCCGAGGCATTTCGCGGCCATGGCCGGCCGGGCGTTGATCCTGATGCGACAGGGCCGGCATCGTCTGGCACAGGCGCAATTGCGCGAAGCCGTCGCGATCCATCCCTTCCTGCGGGAGCGCAGCCTGTTGGCGGCCGAGCCCGCAAACCCGCGCGACGAGGCTCCCGAGGGGATCGATCTGTAAGATGACAGGGTGTTGATTTGGTTCGCGTGGCGATGCCGCTAGCCTGCGTTGCAGGAGTGGAGGCCAAGCAGGCCCGAACCATCCGCCACGAGATCCGACAGCAGCAGAGGATTCAAGCGTCATGCGCCTTCGCCTCAATGTTCCGCTGGTCCTGGCCGTACCGCTGACCTTGTGTCTGACCGCCCTTTGGTCAGCTCCGGCTATGGCGCAGGCGGGCGCCGCTTCCGAGGAGCGACCCAGCCAGTGCCACGCGATCGCAAGCCTGTCGCCGACCGTCACCTTCGCTCAGTTTTCCTCGAACGAACGCGGCCTGTTTCAGGACCAGGCGACGGACCGGACGGTCCGGATCACCTACGTCACCCATTCGACCTTTCTGATCGAAAGTCCAAACGGGGTGCGCGCCGCAACCGATTTTGCCGGCTATGCCGGGCCGGAACTCCCCGACATCGTGACAATGAACAAGGCGCATTCCTCCCACAACACGCCATTTCCGGATCCGGAAATACCCCACGTGCTGCGCGGCTGGAATCCGAACGGCGACGGGCCGGCCCGCCATCGCCTGACCCTCGACGACATGTATGTCCGCAACGTGCCGACCGATATCCGCTCCTGGGGCGGGGCCATGGAGGCGGACGGCAATTCGATCTTCATCTTCGAAGTGGCAGGGCTGTGCATCGGCCATCTCGGCCATCTGCACCACAAGCTCACCGAGGACGACTTCGCCGCAATTGGCCGGCTCGACATTCTCATGGTGCCAGTGGATGGGGGCATGACGATGAGTCAGGACGGTATGGGCGAGATCGCCGAGCGGCTGCGCTCGCAGATCATCCTGCCGATGCACCGCTTTCGCGGACCGATCGACCGATTCCTTGCCAAGGTGCCGGATTTCGCGGTGGATTGGCGCGATACGGCGGGATTCACTATCTCGGTCGGGACGTTGCCGGACCGCCCGACGGTGATCGTCTTGAGCGGCGTGTGAGGAGTTCGACGCGGAAAACGTCCGCGGTGAACCGGTTCTGTTTTGACAACAGATAGTTAGCGCCACTTATTTTTTATTGACGCAACCTGAGGAAGCAGATACGCGCCCCTTTCTTTTTTGAAGGGGGACTTATGCGGAATTCTATACTGGCGCTATGCGCGATGGGAATGCTTGCGGGTTGTGGCACGATCACCCGCGGCAGTTCCGAAGAGGTGGCAATCAACGCCAAGCCGGAAGGCACCAAGATCGCCACATCGACCGGCGAACAATGCGAAACGTCCTGCGTGCTCGATGTGCCACGCAAGCAGGAATTCACGGTCACCGCGAGCAAGGCCGGCTATCAGACGGAAGTCGTCGAGGTCCGCACCAAGGTCAGCGGGGGTGGCGCCACCAGCATGGCCGGTAACGTGCTCATTGGCGGCGTGGTCGGCGTCGGGATCGACGCGGCGAACGGGAGCATGCTCGATCACTACCCGAATCCGGTCAACATCGAGCTCGAGCCGGACGGTGTTCCGCAGATCCCGGTCGTGACCGAGCCGGGCGAGACCACTGCTTCGTCGCAGGTTCCGACCTCGTAACGCGCCATGGCGCGACAAGCGGGGTGGCCGTCCGACGGATGGTTGCCACCTCGCTGCCCGGTTTCCTGCGGGCTGCGACGCAAAGGCTTTGCTTGGCGGCGGGTGCGTCCCGGGGATTGCCTTTGCCGGCGCTTCGGCCTAAGCGCGGGTAAATGGCAATCCGCTCTTTCGCTCCCGCCACGCGCTGAAATCTGATCCTCCATGCTTCGCCGCCTCTATGACTGGGTCATGTCGCTCGCCGCGACGCGTCACGCCGAGCGCGGGCTTGGGGTGATCTCCTTCATCGAGAGTTCGGTCTTTCCGATCCCGCCGGACGTGCTTCTGATCCCGATGGTGATCGCGGAGCGGGCCAAGTGGATCCGGATCGCGCTCGTTGCGACCGTCGGTTCGGTGCTCGGCGCCTTTCTCGGCTATGCCATCGGCGCGCTGTTCTTCGATCTGATCGGACGGCCGATCCTCGAAATCTACGGCAAGGCCGACGATTTCGCCCTGATGACCGAGCGCTACAACGAATGGGGCGGCTGGGCGGTGCTGTTTGCGGCGCTCACGCCCTTTCCCTACAAGGTGCTGACGATTTTCTCCGGCGTCACGGGCCTGAACCTCGTGGTCTTCACGGTGGTCTCGATCATCGGACGCGGGGCGCGGTTCTTCCTGGTCGCATGGCTTCTGAGCCGCTACGGCGCCCCGATCCAGGGCTTCATCGAGAAGCATCTCGGGATCCTGTTCACGCTGTTCATGGTCCTGTTGATCGGCGGGTTCGTCGCCATTCGCTACGTGTTCTGAAGGTTTTATAGATGGCCGTATCCGACATGTTCCGACGCCCGATCGGCTTTCGCCAGGTCCTTGCCTCGGGCTTTCTCCTGGGTGGCATGGCGCTCACCGTGGGGTCGGCGCTCGTTTTCGAATATGCTCTCGGCTTCATCCCCTGCGCGCTCTGCCTGACCGAGCGCATTCCCTATTATGTCGGCGTGCCGGTGGCCCTGGTGGCCTTCGTTCTGGCGGCTGGCCGCGGGGCGGCCCCGCTGGTCAGGGGGCTCATCCTCATCGTCGGTCTGATCATGCTCGTCTCGCTGGGGCTGGCGGTCTACCATGCCGGCGTCGAGTGGCAGTTCTGGGCAGGGCCCAGCGGCTGCGCCCAGGTCGGCGGGGCAGGGGACCTGTCTTCGGTCGATCTTCTCGGGGGCAGTGGTATCGATGCGACGCGGCCACCTTCCTGCGACGATGCGGCAGGCCGCTTCCTGGGACTGTCCTTCGCCGGTTGGAACGCCGTCGCCTCGGCGCTCTTCGCCGCGATCGGCCTGCGCAGCGCCTTTGCCAAGGCCGACCGCTTCGCCTGAACATCGGAACATCGGCCGGGCGTCTCAGCCGGACTGCGCCTCATGGTTGGCACCGCGCCGCTCGCGCAAGGCCCTGGCGGCGGCGGCCGAATAGCCGCCCATGGCGCCATCGACGAAATGCACGTGATCGCTGCGGCTGGCGGTGGGGACGAAGCAGGTCATCAGGGCGGCATCCTGGCGATGGAGTCCGCCATAAGCGATGCCTTCGCTCTCGGCTTCCTCGATCCGCGCGGCGATGCGATCGGCCACCTCCAGACTGCAATCCACCGTCATCATCAGCCCGTCGTCGAACTTGCGGAAGTCGGTATTGCGCACGAGTTCGGCCCGATAACGGGCCGGTTCGAAGGTGCCGACCCTTCTGCCTGTGACGAAGGTGAGATGCGCCAGCAGGGAGCGGATTGCGACGGACAGGACGGAGAGCCACAAGGGCCGTCCGCTTCGGGCTGCCGCCGTGCGGGCTTCCAGCATCAGGCCCTCTGTCGGCCAGCGCTGCTCTGGGCCGGTGTCGGGCACGGGGCGGCCGGCAGACTCAGTTCCCGCAATCAGCGCCAAAATGTCGGTGACGAGGGGAAAAAAGCGGGCATCGGGCGGGTTGTCGCGCGGCAGGACGATGATCGAGAGAATAACGCCATTCGCGGCTGGGATTGCCGAGAAACGGCAGGACAGCCCCGTCAGATCGGGCCGGGCGGCCTCGCCGGCGGTAGGCTCGATGCGAAACTCACCGGCCTTCATGCGGGCTTCGGCATAGGCGAGGCCGCCGCCACCAAACATCGTGTAGGACACGTCGGAGGAGGCGGCGAAGCGCGCGACCCGCACATCATGGCCGTGGGCTCGGATCGCCGCGACCGGCGTCATGGCGATGCGCAGATGAAAGCCGAAGGTCTCTTCCGCCCAGCCGGCCACCGCCGCGAGGGCGGCACGACCCTTTTCGGCGAGAGCGGCCGGAAGAGCAAAGCCGGCGCCGTCGCCAGCGAAGACGAAGGGAAAGTCACGCCCCTCCAGCGCGTTCGCCACGGCAGCGATGACGGAAGCGGCGACCGTGTTCACCGCCTTGTACTGCCCCCGTTCGACGGCTTCGGTGGACCCTTCGATGTCGGCGAGGCCGATCACCCAGTCGTCCGGCAGGGGATGATAGACGGCGGGGTCGGCCAGACGCTCGAAATCTCGCTCGATCGGAAAGTTGTCGAACAGGGACAGAGCGCTCGCCCGCGCAGGCTGGGGCGTGCTGTCGAAGGCCTGATTGCTGTCGTCTGTCACGCCCGGTCCCTCTGCCAGTGTCGTCGCACTGTCGCGCACGCCGGGCCGACGCGTCCGGCGGTGCTCGCAGATACGCTACGGCGATGCGCCGGGTCTCGCGCTTGAAGAAAACGTGATCTGTCGAGACGCGGCGCGAAGCCTTGCCGGGGCGGGGTATCGGTCAGGCGGTGAGCTTGGCCCGGAAGCGTTCGGCGACCGCGTCGCCCATGGCGCTGGTGCCGACCTTCGTGCAGCCTTCCGCCATGATGTCGCCGGTGCGGATGCCGGCTTCCAGCGTCTCGGCGATGGCAGCTTCCAGCGCGTCCGCCTCGGCTAGCATTTCGAAGGAATAGCGCAGGCCCATGGCAAGCGACGCGATCATCGCGAGCGGATTGGCCTCGCCCGTGCCGGCTATGTCCGGGGCAGAGCCATGAACCGGCTCGTAGAGCGCCTTGCGTTTGCCGGTCGCCGCGTCCGGCGCGCCGAGCGAGGCCGAGGGCAGCATGCCGAGCGAGCCGGTGAGCATCGCGGCAATGTCGGAGAGCATGTCGCCAAAAAGATTGTCGGTGACGATGACGTCGTAGATCTTGGGGCTCTTGACGAGTTTCATACCGCCGGCGTCGGCGAGTTCGTGCTCCAGCGCGACGTCCGCATATTCGTCCTTGTGGATGCGGGTGACGACCTCGTTCCAGTAGAGGCCCGAGACCATGACGTTGCGCTTTTCCATCGACGTCACCTTGTTCCGCCGCGTGCGTGCAAGGTCGAAGGCGACGCGAGCGATACGCTCGATCTCGTACGTGTCGTAGACCTGGGTGTCGATCGCCCGTTTCTGGCCGTTGCCGAGATCCTGGATTTCCTTCGGTTCGCCGAAATAGACGCCGCCCGTCAGTTCGCGCACGATCAGGATGTCGAGGCCTTCGACGAGGTCTCGCTTCAGCGAAGAGGCTTCGGCCAGCGCGGGATAGCAGATCGCCGGCCGCAGATTGGCGAAGAGCTCCATCTCCTTGCGCAGCCGGAGGAGCCCGGCCTCGGGCCGCTTGTCATAGGCGACGCCATCCCATTTCGGCCCGCCGACGGCGCCGAAAAGGACCGCGTCGGCCGCTTGCGCGAGCGCCATGGTGGCGTCGGAGACGGGGACCCCTTCCGCATCATAGGCGGCACCGCCGACGAGGGCCGTTTCCGTCTCGAAGCCGGCGCTTCTTTCCTCATTCAGAACGGCGAGAAGCTTCTCGACCTCCGCCGCGATTTCGGTGCCGATGCCGTCGCCGGGAAGAAGGAGGAGCTTGCGGGATGCCATGGGGGTCTCGATCGTCTATGGTGGGTCGTGTCTGAAGTCGAAGCGGTGAATAGATTTTGCGGCCGGCCTTTGCAACGTTTGTCGTGACCGCGCTCGTCGGGCTTGCCGCGATGGCCTCGCCGGCCGTCGCGCAGAGCCCGGTGGCCGGCCTCGCCGTGCCTCTCGACTGCGAGCCGGGCGTCGCCTGCTTCGTTCAGCAATATCCCGACATGCAGCCAGGCGACGGTGTCGCGGATCCTTTCTGTGGGACCAAATCCTATGAAGGGCACAAGGGCACGGATATCCGCGTGCTTTCGATGGCCGATGTCGGGCGCGACGTGTCCGTCCGGGCGCTCGGCAAGGGCAGGGTACTCAGGACGCGCGATGAGATGTCGGATCGGCTCGCGCAGAGCGAAGCCGACCGGGCGCGCCTCGCCGGTCAGGATTGTGGCAATGGCGTCGTCGCCGAGCTCTCGGATGGGACGGAAGTCCAATATTGCCACCTGAAGCGCGGGTCGATCCGGGTCGGCCCGGGCGATCCGATCGCTGCAGGCGATGTCATCGGCGCGGTCGGCGCTTCCGGGAATGCCGAGTTTCCCCATGTGGAAATCATCCTGCGGCGCAACGGAGAGGTCATCGATCCAACCAGCGGCCGGCCGCTCGATGCGGGATGCGTTGAGGACGCGTCTCAGTCCGGGTCGCTCTGGTCGCAGGAAGCGGCGGCCTGGATGAAGGCCGCCGATCGCTCGATCCTCGCGCTCGGCATTGCGGGCCATGTGCCGCAATACGAGACCTTCGTGACGGACGGGCCGCCGCCGTCAGCGGTGCCGGGCGATCCGGTCACCGTCGGCTGGGGAT
This sequence comes from Jiella marina, assembly GCF_024359545.1. Taxonomy (GTDB): domain Bacteria; phylum Pseudomonadota; class Alphaproteobacteria; order Rhizobiales; family Rhizobiaceae; genus Jiella. Next base: position 75,643 of record NZ_JAKQZG010000012.1, on the reverse strand, counting down.
GGTTCGCCAATCTCGCCGCCGGTGATCGCATTCATATCGTCATCTCGGCGCCGGATGGCAGCGTGTTCAGCGAGAGCATGAGCGATCCGCTCGATCGCGCGAAAGCGGCCTATATGCAGTTCACCGGCCGAAAGCGCGCGCCGGTCGCAGGTCGCTATGGTCTCAGGATCGAAGTCATGCGGGATGGGCAGGCGGTCGCTTCGCGGGAGGCGCTTGTGGAGATCGGCGAAAACTGAGACAGCACTGGCGCGGACGCAAATCGCGCGGACGCAGCGCTTTCGAGGTCGTCATGTACATTCCCAATCAGTTTCGTGAGTCCCGCTCCGACGTGCTGATCCAGGCGATGCGCGACATCCGCTTTGCTAGCCTCGTCACTGTCGATGGCGACGACTACCATGCGACCCATGTGCCGGTCGTCGTCAAGGAGACAGCCGGCGTTCTGACGATCGAGGCCCATGTCGCGCGGCCGAACGCCCACTGGCGCATTCTCGAGGAGTCGCGCGTTTCGCTGGCGGTGTTCCAGGGGCCCCAGGCCTATGTCTCGCCCTCCTTCTATGCGTCGAAACGCGAGCATGGAAAGGTCGTGCCCACCTGGAACTATGTGATCGTCGAGGCCCGGGGTCGGCTCGAAGCGATCACAGACGACGCTTGGCTTGCCGCCCATCTCGACGCTCTCACCAACCAGTTCGAGGCCGGACGCCCCGAGCCCTGGGCGCTGTCCGACGCGCCGGAGGAGTTCATCACCAAGCTGTCGCGGGCGATCGTGGGTCTGCGGCTGACGGTGGAGAGCCTCGAGGGCAGTTGGAAGCTCATCCAGCACAAGCCCGAGGCCGACCGGAAAGGCACCATCGCCGGGCTTTCGGCTTCAGATCGCGAAGCCGACCGCGCGATCGCGAGGGCGATGGCCGAGCGGGAGGTCTGAGCGGGATCGCACGGGGAGTGGGGCACCTTCATTGCCTTCTCCGCGGCGGCGCGGCCTGCCGTCGAAACACCTTCAAATCGTCACGATTCGGAAAGCTTCGCTTAACCGTGTCCGGGAGATAACCGAGGCATCGTTTCATAGCCCCGCCGAACTCCGCCTTGTGCGGCTTTTGGCGTTCGGAGATGGAAGAGCGAGGTCTCGTCGTGAATTTCTTCATCCCGTCGCACATCGCCGACAATCTGACCGTGACTGTCGTGCTCGTGGCGATCTCGCTGGCGCTGCGCATCGCCGGCGAGTGGGTGCTGACGCGCCGGTCGGATCCGGTCGCGCTGCGCCATCGCCGCTTCAAGCTTCGGGCGCTGTGCAACGTGCTTCTGGCCATCGGCCTACTAGCGATCTGGCTGTCGGAAATCCAGAACATGATCCTCTCGCTGACGGCGGTGCTCGTCGCGCTGGTCGTCGCGACCAAGGAACTGATCATGTGTGCGGCCGGCTCGATGCTGCGTTTCGGCGGCCATCTCTTCAAGGTGGGCGACCGGATCGAACTCGGCGGTATCCATGGCGAAGTGATGGATCACGGCCTTTTCTCGACGACGATCATGGAATTGCCGGCCACAGGGCTCGGCGCGGCCGGGACGGGCCGAACCGTCATGCTGCCCAATTCGATTCTACTAACCGGGGCGGTGCGCGTGGAGGCACAGCCACGCCATTTCGCGCCCCATCGTTTCACCCTGACCCTCGAACAGCCTTTGCCGGCTGCTGACGTTGTCGCGACGATCAACGATGCCGCGGACGCGGCTCTGGCCAGCGACCGGGAGCTCGCCGCCCGCTTCCACCAGTTCGCGACGCGGAAGGCCGGCGTCGAGACGGCTGGTCCCGACACTCTCGTGTCCGTCGCGACGAGCGAAATCGGCAAGCTGCAGTTTCACGTCATGATTTACTGCCTCGCCAAGGACGCGCGCGAGCGTGAGCAGGCGATTACGCTCGCGGTCCTGGACGCTCTTGCGATCGGCAGGAGCGCAAAGCCCGCGACGCCGCAGGGAACCGACGCGGTCCTTTCGGAACTTGCCCGTCAGCTTCGGGAAACCGGCGCGAAGGCGGCGCGGGGATCGGCCAAGGCGGCTTGAGCGATTGGCATTCGAAGGTCGCCAATCGGCTTGGGGCCGAATGGCGTCGGGGCAGGGCCACGCGAGCGGCGATCATCGTTCGCCTTCGCCAAGTCGTGTGATGACTCGGGCGATCAGATCCAGGAACGTTTGCTTTTCCTCTTCAGTGAGATTCGAAAGAGCGATCTCGTTGACTTCGTTCGCGGCCTGGGTGGCTGGTTCGTGAAGCTGGCGAGCTCGTTGCGTGAGCCAGATCCGCTGGACACGCCCGTCTGACGGATCCTTTTTGCGGGTAATCAGCCCGTCGCGCTCCATGCGCGTCAGGGTGTTCGCCATGGTCGCCTGCTCGATGTCGAGACGCGCGACGAGATCGCGCTGGGTCAATCCCTCGTCTTCCCAAAGGACCAGCAGCACCGGGAACGTGCCGGTCGACAGACCGAGCGGCGCGATCCGCTCCTGTAGCGCTCGGGCGAAGAGCCGCGCCATGTGGTTCACGAGATAGCCGGCAGATCGGTCCTTGTCGAAAGTCATCCACGCAACAAGCATTTGCATAGCATGCTATGCAATGATATATAGCATGCTATGTTTAATTTGGAGATGATGACATGCCGAAGCTGATCCATCCCGTCGCAGGCGGTCTGGCGCTTTCGCTCATCGCGCTGTTCTGGCTGAGCACCGTGGCTGTGGAGCTTTCCGGGTCGCAAGACGCCGTCGCTGCGGTAAAGCAGGCCATTCCCTACGGCTTCATCCTGCTCGTGCCGGCGATGCTGGCCGTCGGAGCATCCGGCGCTTCGCTCGGTTCGAAGCGTCAAGGAGACCTGGTGCGAGCCAAGAAGCGGCGGATGCCGATCATCGCCGCGAATGGCCTTCTGATCCTGATCCCGTCAGCTCTGTTCCTGGCTGCCAAGGCCGCACGCGGGGAGTTCGATACGGTCTTCATCTTCGTGCAGGCGCTGGAACTCGTCGCAGGCGGCGTCAACATCGCTCTTATGGCTCTGAAGATGCGGGACGGGCTGCGGCTCACCCGAAGGCGCAGCCGCCGCATGAACACGCGGGTTCTGTCGTAGATGCTGTGAGGGCGGAGATCGATCAGGGATATCGCGAGACCCGAGACCTCCACATCCGGGCTAGAGCTTGAGCGGTTTGATCGAGCGGGAGACACGCTCTGGGCGGGGCAGGGCCGCGTGGGCCTCTGCTGCCGCCTTGACTCCTTGAAAGGTTTCGGCCGGGAAGGGCGCCACCTTCGGTCCATGCGGGGTGTTCTGGTTGATGGACAGGCTCAGATTCTCGACCGTCGCCGCGAGCCAGCCATCCTCGTGGTAGAGTTCCTGAAAGATATGAAGGCGCTTGGCGTCCAGGCCGACGATCTGGGTTGTCACCTGGACCGTCGCTGCCGACGGGACTTCCCGCAAGTAACAGATATGCGCCTCGGCCGTGTAGGTCGTGTAGCCGGTCCGCTCGCGATAGCTCTCGCCCAGCCCGATCGCATCGAAGAGTTCGTCCAGGCCGCGATCGAACAGTACGTGATAATAGGCCAGGTTGAGATGGCCGTTGTAGTCGATCCAGGCGGGCTCGATCGTCATCTTCGACGAGCGGAACGGGGCGGGGATCGTCTCTCGCATCGCGCATGCCTTCCATCTTGCTTTCACCGTCCGGATGACCCTCGCTCACCGACGCGCCGGAGTCGATGTGGAATCGGCATCCGCATTTGGGCTTGATCTTGCAGGGCGTATCGGCTCACTGGTTCGGTATTCGACGCTGCCACCCACGAGCCGACATTGTCCGTATCGACGCGAGACGTCCTCGGTCATGCACGATTCGCCGGTGTGGCAAGGCTGGCGATCTGGAAGGCCTGGGAAGGACGATCATGGCACTGGAAGACATTCTCGCCGAAAGACCGGCCGAACGGCCGGGCATCGCCACAGCCGTCAGCACGCTCAAGCAGATCTTCGGGGACCGCGCGGTCACCGGCGAGGACGTCCGCCGCGCCCACGCCCACACGACGACCTACATCCCGAATCAGGCTCCTGATGTCGTGGTCTTCGCCGAGACCGAGGCGGAGGTGCAGAAGGTCGTGACGATCTGTGCCGAGCACGACACGCCGATCATCGCCTTCGGCACAGGCTCTTCGCTGGAAGGCCATATCAACGCTCCGCAGGGCGGTGTCTCGCTCGATCTCTCGCGCATGGACAAGGTGCTTGCCGTCAATGCCGAGGATCTCGACTGCACCGTCGAGGCCGGCGTGACGCGCGAGGCGCTGAACGCGCATCTGCGCGATACTGGCCTGTTCTTTCCGATCGATCCGGGCGCCAATGCGAGCCTCGGCGGCATGGCCGCGACCCGCGCCTCGGGCACCAATGCGGTCCGTTACGGCACCATGCGCGACAATGTGATCGGCGTGACGGCCGTGATGGCCGACGGGCGGATCATTCGCACCGCGCGCCGGGCGAAGAAGACATCCGCCGGATACGACCTGACGCGTCTCCTCGTCGGTTCGGAAGGCACGCTCGGCATCATCACCAAGATCAATCTGAAGCTCTACGGCATTCCGGAAGCCATTCTCTCCGGCGTCTGTCCGTTTCCGAGCGTTGAAACGGCCTGCAACACGGTGATCCAGACGGTGCAGAGCGGGATTCCAGTGGCGCGGATCGAGCTTCTCGACGCGGCTTCGATGGAGGCCGCGAACGCCTATGCTAAGCTCGACCTCGCGGCGACGCCCTCGCTCTTCGTCGAGTTTCACGGTTCGCCGAGCGGCGTTGCCGAGCAGGCGGAGATGTTCGGCATACTCGCGGAGGAAAACGGGGGCGGTCCGCTGGAGGCTTCCCAGCGGACGGAGGAACGAGCCAAGCTCTGGAAGGCGCGCCACGACATGTATTGGGCGACGGTGCAACTGCGGCCGGGCTGCCGGGCGATCGCCACCGACGTGTGTGTGCCGGTCTCGCGGCTGGCCGAGTGCATTCGCGAAACCCAGGCGGACCTGGACGAAAACGGCCTGATCGGCCCGATCATCGGTCATGTGGGCGACGGCAATTTTCACGTCACCCTGCTCCTCGACATGGAGGACGAGCGCGAGATCGAGGCGGCCGAGGGGTTCATGGCGAGACTGGCGGAGCGCGCCGTCGCCATGGATGGCACCTGCACTGGCGAACACGGCGTCGGCCAGGGCAAGCGCCGCTATCTGAACGCCGAACTCGGCGACGCCGTCGACGTGATGCGAACGATCAAGCGGGCGCTCGATCCGCAAGACATTCTCAATCCTGGCAAAATCTTCATGTTGTGACGCAACAAAACCCCCTCGACATTCCGGGTCTGTTCTGGCCTATCCTGTCGGCGCGATCATGCGCAGGCTTCGGCCTTTCAGGTTCAAGCTGTCGTCCTGTGCTAGACTCTGCGTGATTTTCGCTTCCTCGGCCTCGATGGCCGTCTACCGGGAGAGATTGCGGAAGGAGAAGGGTTCTGGTCCGGGCATTCGTCCTGTTTGGTGGATTGTTGGTGCTGGCGCTCCTGGGAGCGCTGGTGGCGCCGTATTTCATCGACTGGACGGCCTATCGCGCCGATTTCGAGCGCGAGGCCTCGAAGATCCTCGGCCGCGAGGTGACGGTGAAGGGGGCCGCCTCGGCCCGGCTTCTGCCCTTTCCCTCCGTGACCTTCGACGAGGTCGAAGTCAAAGGTCCGGAAGGCGAGGCGCTTCTCACTGTCGACCGCTTTCGCATGGACGCGGAACTCGCGCCCTATCTCTCCGGCGAGATCTTCATCTATTCGATGGCGCTGGAACGGCCGACGGTGCGTCTGCCGATCCGCGCGGACGAAAGCATTCGCTGGGTCGTCGACAATCCGGAGATCCCGACCGGTGCGACCGTCGTTCTCGAGAATGTGGTCATCGAGGACGGCACCGTCATCATCGATGACGAGAGCATCGGGCGGACCAAGACTCTCCTCGATATCGACGCGACGCTTTCGGCGGAATCTCTGGCTGGTCCGGTCGATGGGACGGGCTCCTTCACGGTCGACGGCCAGCGCGTGGTGTTCGACGTCCGCACCGGCCTGCCGCAGGACGATGGCAGCATGCCGGTCCGCGTCACAGCGGCCAACGATGCGCTGGATACCAGGATCATTCTGGATGGCACGGCGACGGCCGCGAATTCCGTACCCGGATTTGCCGGCAGCTTCGGATTGATCCGGCCCGTACCCGATCAGGTCCTCGATGCGCAGGCGGAAGAACAGGCCAATCCTTTCGATTCCCTCGACCCGCAGGAGCGCGGACAGCCGAGCATGACCGAGGCCGAGCCGGCGGTAGCGCCGCTGCGTGCCGGCGGCAACATTCGCCTGACCGCCGATCGTGCTGAAGTGTCCGAGCTGCGTATGCAGGCGGGCGGGGGAACTCAACCCTACATTCTGACGGGAAGCGGAAGTCTCGACTACGGGGCCGAGCCGAGCTTCGCCCTGGAGCTTGAGGGCGAGCAGGTCAATGTCGATGCCTTGAACGCCGAGGAAGAGGCTTTGCCGCCCGGCGCGGTGGCCAAGGATGATCCGGATGCTGAGCGGCTCGGGCTTTCCCGCCGGATCGAAGCCATGCGCGCGGTCCTTGCCGATGTTCCAAGGCCGACGATCGACGGGACGATCGCGCTGTCCCTGCCGGTGGTGACGGCGGGAGACACGACGATTCGCGATGTTGCGCTCGTGGCCCGCCCGCAACCGACCGGCTGGCGGCTCGACAGCTTCGCCGCCGAACTGCCGGGGCGCACCCGCATCGAAGCGGCCGGAGATGTCGGTCTCGACAAGGATTTCGAGTTCTCGGGTCGCCTGTTGGTGGCCTCGCAACAGCCCTCTGGCTTTTCGGACTGGCTGACCGGCACGATCGATCCGGCCGTCAGGACGCTGTCTCGTGCCGGTTTCTCTGCCCAGACGACCCTATCGCCAGACAGGCAGATCTTCGAGAATCTCGAGGTCGATGTCGGCGGGGACGAGATCAGCGGCCAGATCGCGCGGGTGCGGGCGGAAGATCACACCAAGATTACGGCCGACCTTCAGGGCGAACGGGTCGATCTGGACGCGGTCCTGGCGCTGTCCCGGCTCTTCACCGGGCGCGATGATTCCCTGGCCGAGGCCGACCGGTTCGACATTGCCCTCGATGCTGGCCCGATTACCTTTGCCGATGCGGCGGCCGACAGCGTGAACGCCGATCTCAGCTTCGATGGCGGGACGCTGACCGTCGACGAGCTGGTGATCGAAGGACTGGCCGGCGCGCGCGTCACCTCCTCCGGCACCCTGTCGGATCTCGACGGCGGCGATGCCAAGGGCAGGCTCAAGGTGGCGCTCGAATCGCAGGATCCGGATCGCTTCTTTGACTTTCTGAGGCGGGTCCGCCCCGGCATTCCCCTGATCGAGGTGCTGGCGGAGCGGGCCAATCGCCTGTCGCCCCTCGATCTCTCCGGCGAAGTCGAGGCGGTGGAAGGCGAGGACGGCAAGCGCCCGACACTGCTCGTGCGCATGCGCGGCACGGCCGACGGCACCCGCATCGACATGTCCTCGGCCATCGAGAATGGCATCTATGCGCGCACCGAGAGCGGCCGGTTCGGCCTCGATCTTCAGCTCAAGAACGACCGGCCGACGGTGCTCCTCGGCCAGCTCGGCATTTCCGCCGTGGACGTCTCGCCGCCATCGCCGCTCGAAGCCGAACTCTCGCTCTCGGCCGCCGAGACGGGGCCGGCGGTGACGAGCGCTACCCTGCGTGCGCCCGGAAACGAAGTCAGCGTGGACGGCGTTCTGGAGGTGACCCCCGGCGGCGTCACCGGGGCCGATCTGTCCGTCTATGTGAACAGCGACGATGCGGGGCCTTGGCTGCGCGCGCTGGCGGTGGATCTCGGGCAATCCTTCGACATCGTCCCCGTCTCCGTCAGTGGCGGGCTGATCTATCAGGACGGCGGCTGGCATCTGCCCGATCTCGGCGGAACGATCGCCGATGTCTCGCTTTCGGCGGCGTTGGACAAGCGGCCGGAGGAGCCGCTCGGCGGCAATGTCCATGTGTCGGAACTGTCGCTGCCGTGGGTCGCCAATCTCGTCTACGGCCGCCCTCTGCTGGATGTCGCCGGAATGGTCGACTGGTCGTCGGAATCGTTCCGGCCGGCCTTGCTGCCTCCGGTGGAGGCGGCTTTGAATCTGACGGCCGATCGCATGACGCTGGGGGCGACGGCACTGTCCGACGTCTCGGCCGATCTCGCGCTCTCCGGTTCCGAAGTATCGCTCTCCGCCATGAAGGCGCAGTATGATGGGGCGCCGCTGACGGCACGGGCCACCCTGCGCAACACCGGCGGTCTCGGCGGCTTCTCCCTCGTCGCCCTGGCACAGGACATCGATCTCGCGGGGCTTTTCCCGGCAGCCGCCAGCTCCGATGATCCAGCCCAGATGAGCGGAGAGATCCGCCTCGAAAGCAGCGGCCAGTCCTATCAGGCGCTTGTTTCGGCGACGACGGGGGCGGGCAGCGTGACGGTTCGCGGCATAAAATTGCCCGGTGTTGGCCAGAACACCCTGCAACCGCTTCTCGCCGCTGCGGATTCCGAAGATTTCAGGCCGCAGGCGGAAACGGCCGAGACGTTTAGGACGATCAGCAAAGGCCGCGCCTTTCCGGTGGAAGAGGCCGAGACGGAATTCACCGTCGCCGGTGGAACGATCCGCTTCGCACCCGTCACGCTGGATGAGGGAGACACCCAGCTTACCATCGACGCGAGCCTGGATCTGTCCGATCTCGGTCTCGACGGGGACATGCGGCTGGCGATCGATCCCGGCGTCGACCGTGTGGAAGGGGCTGAGCCCGTAGTCAACTACGCACTGGCCGGTCGCCTCTCGCAGCCGGAACTGCAGCTGGATGCGACCGGTCTGACCAATTACCTGTCAGTGCGGGCGCTGGAGCGCGAGCAGGCGCGCGTCGAAGCCATGCAGGAAAGCCTGGAAGAAAAGCTTCGGCTGCGCCGCGAGGCGCGCTTCTATCGATGGCGGGAAACCGTCGCGGCCGAGCGCGCCCGCGCAGCCGAGGAACGGCGGCAAGCGGAAGAGCAGGCGGCTGCCCAGCGCGCGGCCGAAGAACAGGCACGTCGGGACGAGGCCGAAGCCGCGAAGAGGCGGGCCCAGCAAGCCGCAAATCGAGAGAACGCGGCGCAGCGACGAAACCAGCCGACGCCGGAGCCGTCGCGCAACGGGTCCGGCGGATCGCCGGCCACGCTCAACTTCGACCCGCCACCGGCTGCGGATGGTGGGACGAACAAGGAATTTCCCTCACTGCCGGGCGTCAGCAATCCGCTCGAGTTCTGACGGGGCCGTCGGCCGGCCTTGGCTTACCGGCGGCCGGTATGCGTTCAGGAATGATACGGCGGGGCGACAGGCTCGTCTCAGTCGGACGGACCTCCGTCCTCGATCCGCTCGGCCCGGCGCAAGGCGTCATCGAAGACGAACAGACGGATGGCCGAGGAAAGGTTGGTCTGCGTATCGCGCTCGGCATCGATCGCTGCGACGAGCCGGGCGATCGAGGTTTCCTGCCGCTCGGCGATGTCGCGCAGACCGTTCCAGAATGCTTCCTCGACACTGATCGATGTCGAATGACCGCTGATCGAGATGGAACGCTTGACGATTGTCACGAAGTGGCGGGACCGTTGTCGGCATCGTCTTCGTGCCGCTCATCACGCATCCCACCGGAAGGCGTCGGAGCACCGACGATCGAAGGCACTTCACGTTTCGCTCCGTCGAGAAGCGCTTCGGCGCGTTGCGCCTCACGGGATTGCAGGGTCTTCTCGGACTTCGTCCGGCCGAACCGCTTGCGGTTCTCCTCGGCCCTTTGCGCCTCGTCCTGACGCTTTCGCGCCTTGCGGGCCTGCCGCAGATTGACGATCTCGGCCATTCCCGATTCCGGCGTGATTCAGGTCTTCTTGCGGAACGCGTCGAGTGAGACGACTTCCGCGTCCCGGCGTTCGGTCTCTGCGTCTTCGCCCTCGTCGTCTCCCGCTTCCTCGGCCGATCTGGAGGGGCCGATCGATACGGGCTGCGCAAGCGGTGTCGGCGCGGAAGCCGTTTCATCCGCCTCATCATCCGCTGCTTCGGCGTTCTGAACGTCGAATTCGAGTTCGAAATTCACGGCGGGATCGTAGAAGCCGCGCACCGCGCTGAACGGGACGAGCAGGCGCTCGGGAATGTCGGAGAAGGACAGCCCCACCTCGAAACCCGTGTCGGTGACGTTGAGATCCCAATACTGATGCTGGATGACGATCGTCATCAGTTCGGGGTACTTCTCCCGAAGCCTTGACGATATCCGCACGCCCGGGGCCGTGGTCAGGAAGGTGATGAAGAAATGATGTTCGCCAGGCAAGCCAGTCTTCGCGACCTCGCCCAGCACCTTGCGGATCACGCCGCGCAGCGCATCCTGTGCGAGAACATCGTAGCGGATTAAGTCCTGGCCCATTGCGGCGTTCCGACCTTCACGTTCCCCCGACGATCCGTACGGCCTGGCCGACGCATCAACTCACAAAAGTGGAGGCTTCTGTTGCCAGGCGCCTCCGAGCCCCGCCTAAGAGTGCGAACCCTCAGGACTTGAATTGAAGCGTTCGCGCTGCTTACGCAGCGAGACGTGCTTCCGCATAGTTGTCGTTGGCAACTATTTGTACGGCCCGATAACGGCGGAACCATGCCGAGCGAAAATTCGATCTTTACACCCTCGTCGATCCTATTTCGCCCCCGCCACTTGCCATCCCGGAAAAGATGGAAAATGGTGGAGGCGCCGGGTACCGCCCCCGGGTCCGAAAGGTTTATTCCATCGAACGTTTATCGCCATAGCCGGCCGAATGACCGGCAGGCGCGAATATAAGGGCTTTGGTCTGGCGTGAAAAGAGGAGCGGCGCGCTTCTCCTGTCTTTCGGACTTGATTCGTTCTATCCTTGGCCGGCTAATGTCCCGGGAGGAGCAAATGGACTATCTGGCGAAGGTTCGCGAATATCGGCCGCAGGCGAGCGAAGAGGTGGTGAAGAAGCTCGAGCGCAGGCTGTCACTGGTGCTGCGCAAACCGGATGCAGCCATGGTCGCTGCGACCGATCCGAAGGAGGTCGAGCGCGCTGCGGCCTGGGTCGAAAAAGCCTGCGCCGTATCCGCCGAGGCGGCGAAAGGGGCTGTAGACGCCGCGCTCGAGGCAATGCGGGGCGAGCGGGCCAAGAGCCGCCTCGTCGTCTACTATCTGGCGGCGGATCATCTCGGCAAGATCGACAGTCTCTGAAGCTAGATCACCCGCCCCGCGACTCCTGCGTGCGTTGACCATGCGGGTGGAAAGCGCTGGAAAACCCGACGGCCAACAGGTCGCAGTCTCGACTCGCGCCCGGCTTTGCGGAATCGATGCCGTTTCCGATGGGGCGGCCCGCGGCGCTTGCGATGTGCTTCGGCGCCGCTTTCTGAATGCGGATGCGCGACGAGGGGACAGCAGAACCCGAATGAAGCAGTATCTCGAACTCCTCGACCGTGTGCTTGCGACCGGCGCCGACAAGGGCGACCGGACGGGCACCGGGACGCGTTCGGTCTTCGGCCATCAAATGCGCTTCGACTTGTCGGCGGGTTTTCCGCTGGTCACGACGAAGCGCCTTCACCTGCGCTCCATCATCCATGAGCTTCTCTGGTTCCTGAACGGCGACACCAATATCGCCTATCTCAAGGAAAACGGCGTGCGCATATGGGACGAATGGGCGGACGAGAACGGTGACCTCGGCCCGGTCTACGGCGCGCAGTGGCGTTCCTGGCCCGATTATCATGGTGGCCATATCGATCAGATCGCCAAGGTGGTCGAGTCCATTCGCACCACGCCCAATTCACGCCGGCTGATCGTTTCGGCCTGGAACCCGGCGCTGGTCGACGAGATGGCGCTGCCACCGTGCCACTGCCTGTTCCAGTTCTACGTGGCGGATGGTCGGCTGTCGTGCCAGCTCTACCAGCGTTCGGCCGACATCTTTCTCGGTGTTCCGTTCAACATCGCCTCCTATGCGCTGCTGACCGCCATGGTCGCGCAGGTCTGCGAACTGGAGCCGGGCGATTTTGTCCACACGCTGGGCGATGCCCATCTCTACAACAATCATTTCGACCAGGCGCGATTGCAGCTCTCCCGCGAGCCCTTGCCCCTGCCGCGGCTCAAGCTCGATCCGGGGGTGACCGATCTGTTCGGCTTTCGCTTCGAAGACATCGCCATCGAAGGCTACGAGGCGCATCCGCATATCAAGGCGCAGGTGGCGGTTTGAGCGATACGATTCCTCTGGTCGCGGTCGTGGCCATGGCCGAAAACCGCGTGATCGGCAGCGGTGGAGAGATGCCATGGCGCGTGCCGAGCGATCTCAAGCGGTATCGCCGCCTGACCATGGGCAAGCCGATGATCATGGGGCGCAAGACGCTTGATTCGATCGGCCGGGTGCTGGACGGCCGGGACACGATCGTCCTGTCTCGACAGGGCAAGGGCGTGTTCGAAGGCGCCCACCTTGCCGCTACGGCGACGGAGGCGCTCGCGATCGCCCGGGCCTGCGCGGAAACACGTGGCGCCGACGAAATCGTGATCGCCGGGGGCGGAGAGATCTACCGGCTATTCTTCGACGAGATCGAGACACTCTACGTCACCGAAGTCATGACCTCGCCCAAGGGAGACGCGACCTTTCCGGCAATCGATCCGGCCGAATGGGACGAAATCCGTTCCGAAACGCTCGAACGCGGGGAGCGTGACAGTGCCGAGACGCGCTTCGTCGTCTATCGGCGACGCAATACTCCGGCCAGCAGGTCCACAAATTGAGCCAAATGCAACGCGATCCTGCGGCGAAGTCTGATCATCGAGTGCGAAAAGGTCGCGGATGCGTTGAAAGCCAATTTCGCAGTTCTTATAAGGGCTGAGACATATCAAGCGCGAGTTCCGAAAGGCTCGATACTCGCTCTTCCCGGTACATTGAAAGGACATCGATGCCCTGGAGCAATCAGACCGGCAACGGCGGTTGGAAAGGCGGCGGCAATGGCGGACCCTGGGGCCAGCGCCCGCAGGGACCGCGCCCGACCGGCGGCGGGAACAACTCGCCCGACCTCGAGGATATTCTGCGGCGCGGCCAGGATCGACTGCGGCGGGCCATGCCCGGTGGCGGCGGTTCGTCCGGCGGCGGGGCTGCGAATTTCGGCTGGGTTTTCCTCATCATCATCGGTGCCGCGGTGCTCTGGCTGTTCAAGGCGGTCTACACCGTTCAGCCGGACGAGGTCGGTGTCGAGATGCTTTTCGGCAAGCCGAAGACCGAATTGTCCGGACCGGGTCTCCACTTCCTGCTCTGGCCGTTCGAGACGGTGGATACCGTCCCGGTCGTCGAGAGCCAGATCACGCTCGGCTCGAACCAGCGCGGCGACAATTCCGGCCTGATGCTGTCGGGCGACCAGAACATCGTCGATGTCCAGTTCGCCGTGCTCTATCAGGTCGACGACCCGAAGAACTTCCTGTTCAACGTCGACGATCCGGTGGCGATGGTGCAGCAGGTTTCCGAAAGCGCCATGCGCGAAGTGGTCGGCCGTCGCCCTGTGCAGGACGTCTTCCGCGACGACCGCGCCGGAATCGCCGAGGAAGTCCGGGAAATCACCCAGGACACGCTCAACGAATATGGCGCAGGCGTGCGGATCAACGCGATCTCGATCGAGGATGCCGCGCCGCCCACGCAGGTCGCCGACGCCTTCGACGAGGTGCAGCGTGCCGAGCAGGACGAGGACCGGTTCGTCGAAGAGGCCAATCGCTACCGCAACCAGCAGACCGGTCAGGCGCGCGGTGAAGCGGCCCAGATCCGCGAAGATGCGGCCGCATACAAGGACCGCGTGGTGCAGGAAGCGTCCGGTGAGGCGCAGCGCTTCTCGCTGATCCTCGACCAGTATGCCAAGGCGCCGGACGTGACGCGCAAGCGCCTGTTCCTCGAAACGATGGAGAACGTCTTGCGCGAATCCGACAAGGTCATTCTCGAGCGCAACGTGGACGGCGAAGGACAGGGCGTCGTTCCCTATCTCCCGCTGAACGAACTTGGCCGCAACTCGAGCCGGCAGGGCGTTGCGAACCAGGGAGGGAGCAACTGATGGCCAACCGCTTCTACGCCATAATCATTGCCGCGGCGATCGGCGTCCTGCTTCTGTGGAACGCGATCTTCGTGGTCAATGAAAAGGAGCAGGCGATCGTTCTGCGCTTCGGCGAGATCCGCCGCGTCGTCGACGATCCCGGTCTGTACTTCAAGCTGCCATTCTCGTTTGCTGGCGCAGACAACGTCCAGAAACTGCCGGACCGGCTCCTGCGTTTCGATCTGGACGATATCCGCGTCCAGGTGTCCGGCGGCAAGTTCTATGAGGTCGACGCGTTCGTGGTCTACAACATCGCGGATGCGGCACAATTCCGTCAGACGGTGTCGGGCTCGATACTGCAGGCTGAGCAGCGCCTGCGGACCCGCCTCGACGCTGCCCTTCGCCGGGTCTACGGTCTGCGCGGTTTCGAAGCGGCGTTGTCCGATGAGCGCGGCGAGATGATGCGCCAGGTGCGCGATCAGATCCGGGCCGATGCGGGAAGTCTCGGAATCGAAATCGACGACGTTCGCATCAGGCGTACGGACCTCACTCAGGAAGTCTCGCAGCAGACCTATGAGCGCATGCAGGCCGAGCGTCTGGCTGAAGCCGAGCGGCTTCGTGCACGTGGCCAGGTCGCGGCGCGTGAAATCCGGGCCGCTGCCGACCGCGAGGTCGTCGAGACGGTTTCGGCCGCGCGCAAGGACGCAGAGATCCTGAAGGGTGAGGGCGACGCCGAGCGCAACCGCATCTTCGCCGAATCCTTTGGTCGCGATCCGGAATTCTTCGACTTCTACCGCTCGATGCAGGCCTATCGCACCGCGCTGCAGAATTCCGGTACGACCATGGTGCTTTCGCCGGATTCGGAATTCTTCCGCTACTTCAAGCGCGATCGCGAGGATCTGCCGGAGGGCGTTCCCTCTCAGATTCCGGGGCTCGCCGAGCCGGAAGCGACCAGTCCGGATGGCGGTGGCGCGGCTGCCAGCCAGCCCGACGCGGCGCAATCGGCGGGGGATGCGGCGCAGCCTGATGCCGAGGAACCGGTTCAGGGTACGCTGAATGTGCCGGAGGCCACCGAGCCGGACTCGTCCATTTCGGAGCCCGCACCCGAACCGCAATCGGCCGACGCTGGAGAGCCAGCGACGGAGCCGGAGGCCGCCGCCGCTGCGGAGCCGGCGAGCGAGCCGGATCCGACCGCGAATAGCGGCCAGGCGGAAGCCGCGAACAACGACACGGCCAGCACCGCGGTTCAGTAGATGCGCGACTTCTTCGATGCCCTCGGTCTCCTTCTCGTGATCGAGGGCATCGTCTATTGCCTGTTTCCCGGGCTGGCCCGCAGGATGGCCGAAGCGGCCTCGCAAGCCTCTCCCGACCGCCTGCGAATCGGAGGCCTGGTCGCGGTGTGTCTCGGGGTCGGCGTCGTGTGGATCGTTCGAGGGTGAGCGAAAGTCGGATGCGCGGCGAAGAAGCGCAGGTCTTTCGCGAAAGGGCGGGCGTTCCTGCCGCAGATGAGCCTGTTCGCACGCTCGGAAGCGATCACCATTTCTCAAGCGGCGGCAAAGCCCCTTGATTCAGTCTCAATTCTCCGCTCCCGTGATGGTTACCGGCCGCAAGTGCGACGCGAGGTCGTTCAAGCGGCATGACGATTAAGGATTCGCGATGATTGCCCAGCGCGCGCGAGCGTCGATCTCCGTCTTGACGGCCAGCCTGCTCCTTTCCATGGCTTCTCTTGCCAACGCTCAGACGGTTGAACCGGACACGCCCGCCCCGGAGGCGGGGACGGCCGAGGATGTGCCCGTCCTGCCGGTCCCGCCGACGGATGGGGAGACCGGCGAGGCGCAGGAGCCTCAGGATCCCGAACCGTTGCCCGATTCAGCCGCGACGGCGCCAACGACGATCCAGACATCGCCCTCGGCAAAACATGGACCGGTCTCGGTCGCCGATCTTGCCGAATCGCTTCTCGATGCGGTGGTCAACGTCTCGACAGCCCAGGGCGTGGAGCGTCCGGGTCGCGGCATTCCGCCTCTCGAAGCGCCGGAAGGTTCCCCGCTCCAGGACTTCTTCGACGACCTCCTGCGCGACAGGCGGGGGCCGGGCGAGCGTCGCGCCCAGTCCCTAGGCTCCGGCTTCGTCATCGATCCGTCCGGCATCGTCATCACCAACAACCACGTCATCGGCGACGCCGACACGATTACGGTGAATTTCGCCAATGGCGACCAGCTCGACGCCGAATTGCTGGGCACGGACCCGAAGACCGACATCGCCGTGCTGAAGGTCGAGTCCGAGGAGCCGCTGCCCTTCGTGAAGTTCGGCGATTCGGAAAGTCTTCGCATCGGCGACTGGGTGATGGCGATCGGCAATCCCTTCGGTCTGGGCGGTTCCGTCTCGGTCGGGATCGTCTCGGCGCGGGGCCGCAACATCAATGCTGGGCCCTACGACAATTTCATCCAGACGGACGCGGCGATCAATCGAGGCAATTCGGGCGGCCCGCTGTTCGACATGAATGGCGACGTCATCGGCATCAATACGGCGATCATCTCGCCGACCGGGGGCTCGATTGGCATCGGCTTTTCGATCCCGTCCAAGCTCGCGGTCAATGTCGTCAACCAGCTGCGCGAATTCGGCGAGACCCGTCGGGGCTGGCTGGGCATTCGTCTACAGGCCCTGAACGACAATATCGCCCGAGGCCTCGGCATCGAGGATGCCCAGGGTGCCGTGGTGATGGGCGTGGTCGACGGGGGCCCTTCGGACAATGGCAGCCTGAAGGTCGGCGACGTGATCGTGGCCTTCGACGGGCGTCCGGTCGAAGGCTCCAACGACCTGCCTCGTATGGTGGCGGAGACACCGGTCGGCAAGACCGTGACGATCAAGATCCTGCGCAAGGAATCGCGCAGCGAACCGGCGCGCGAGCGCGAGGTGGAGGTCACGCTGGGTCGTCTCGAAGATGGCGAGAAGCTGCTGGCCGAGGCCGATGGCGGCGACGAGAGCGCGACCGCCGAAGACACGGACGCCGAGGGCGGAATCCAGACGCTTGGCATGACGCTCGCCGATCTCGATGAGGAACTGCGGGCCGAGTTCAAGCTGGCCGCTGACGCGACCGGCGTCGTGGTGACCGACGTGGCAGCGAATTCCGGCGCGGCCGAAAAGGGCGTCGAAGCCGGCATGCTGATCACCGAAGTCGCGCAGGAAACCGTTTCGAGCGCAGCGGAGGTTGAGGAGAAGATCGCCAAGCTGAAAGAGGAGGGTCGGCGGAACGCCCTCCTGCTGCTTCAGGCGCCGAATGGCGATGTCCGCTTCGTGGTGGTGCCGATCGAGTGACGCCGGGCGGCGAGATGGTCACAGCGCGAGTTCGTTGTCGCCCTTCGTCTCCTCGCCGTCATCGGGAACGGTCAAGGCCAGACCGAAGGTCAGGATGCCCAGGCGGCCTGCGAACATCAGCAGGATGATGATCAGCTTGCCGAGGACGGAGAGCTCGTCCGTCAGGCCCATGGAAAGCCCGACCGTGCCGATCGCCGACACCGCTTCGAAGGCGACAATCTCGAAGCGCACGCCGTGTTCCGTGAGGGACAGGAAGAACAGCGCGACGCAGAGCATGCCGATATAGGAGATGAAGGTCGTGGCCGCGGCCTGAACCTGGGCCGGGAGCATCTTTCGGCCGAAGAACATGACCGCATCACGGCCCTTCAGGGTCGAATGGGCGAGAGCCAGCATCGCGGCAAAGGACGTGGTCTTGATGCCACCGCCCGTTCCGGCGGGTGAGGCGCCGATGAGCATCAGGACCATCAGCACCATGGCGGTCGCATTGCCGATGCCCGAGATGTCGATCGTGTTGAAGCCGACAGTTGTCGAAGCGGTCATCGCCTGGAAGAAGGCGATGAGCAGACGGTCCGCAGGGGCAACCGTGTCGAGCATGGGCTCCGCCAGAAAGATCAGGACTGTTCCGATCAGCAGTAGCAGGAGCGTCGTGCGGACGATGATCTTGGTGGTGAAGCCGAAATGCCGCGCATTGCCGCCGATCCGTCGCATGACATCGGCGACAACGATGAAGCCCATGGCGCCCAGTATGCTGAGGATGGACAGCACCAGATTGATGCCGACGTCGTCGGCATAGGGGACGAAACTTTCCGCGTTGAGGCTGAAGCCGGCAGTGCAAAACGCCGAGACCGCATGGAAGATGGCGCTCCAGATCGGCGCGGGATCACCCGCATCGCGCAGCAGCAGAAAGAGCGCCAGCGCCCCGGCGGCTTCGCAGCCGAGCGTGAACAGCACCACGGATCGGATGAACAGCTTCGATGAAAGCCAGTTCGGCAGGGAGTAGGCTGTTCGCGCGGTCTGTTCCTGGGTCTGATTGAGCCGATCGCTGACCGAGAGAAAGGCGAAGGAACTGACGGTCATGTAGCCGATGCCGCCGAGTTGGAACATCAGAAGAATCGCGACCTGGCCGATCAGCGTGTAGCTGGCGCCGGTGTCGATCGAGGTCAGGCCTGTTGTCGAGACCGCCGAGACCGCCGTGAACAGCGTGTCGAGCGAACCGAGCGGTTGGGCCTGCGAGATGGGCAGGCTGAGGACTATCCAGCCTGCGACGACATAGGAAAGATAGCCGAGCAGAAGGAGCTTGGCGGGACTTGATCGCTCCTTGGAGATCTGCGCGGGGCTCTCTTCGACGCCGACGGCGGTCTTCAGCGATTTCAGGTGTCGGCGCAGATTCATGGGAAGCCTGCTCGAAAGCCCGACCTCGTGGCCGAGCGACCGCGGGAACGAGTCGGAATCATAGGGGCCCAAGTTCTTCCGACCATGACCCGGAACGGAGCCCGTTACGGCGGACACAGGGACCGGTCGCCTTTTCCTGCGATCCAAGACCTGCCGTTACAAGGAAGGCCGGACCGCTATGGCGGCCCGGCCATTCCAGAGGATCGTATGGTTTTCCGAGGCCGTCAGTCGAACCGGGTCGTGGTTCCCTGTGCAGGGCCGCGGGTCGTGGCGGCTTGACCTGCACTGTCGGAGGTCTCGCCCTCGCCACTGGCAGGCTCAGGCTCGGTCCTCGCAGGTGCGCTGTCCTCGGGCAGCGGGTTGCTCGGCGGCTGGCCGGTCGAAGGAGCATCCGCCGTGCCTTCGCCTTCCATCGTCGCATCCGGCGAATCCGGGTCGACCTGGCTCGGCGCTGCGCCCTGCGGTGCCTCCGTCCCGGTCGGTTCGGAGGACGGCGGATTGACGCTTTCGTCCTGGGGGATCGGTTCGACGGTTCCACCGAGATCGGTGTTGCCCCCGGTATCTGCCGGCTGTTCCTGCGAGTTGTAGTCTACCCCGTCGCCCTGGCCGCTCCCGCCTTCGCCCGGAGCGACGGACTGCTCGATCGCCTCCTCGGAGACCGGTGCCGGTGCCGGCTCTTCGGCGGTCTGGTTTTCGCCGGTGACCGCCGTCGGTTGCGCCTCGCCGAGGATGATCGCCTGTTTCGGTGCCGGATCCGGCGCTTCGCCGTTTTCGGTCAGACCGACGAGATAATGATCCAGCAGTTCATAGCCGCCGAGCGGTTTGTTGTTGCCGAGGTGGCAGGTGCCGCAATGGGCCTTGGCCGGATCGCCGAGGGGCCCGAGCCTGTTGTCGGGGAACACCGACGCCAAGGGCTGGATGTAGTTGGAATTGATGTCCCGCGTCATCCGGATGCCCCAATAGGCGATCCAGCGATAGGGGGTGGACTGCGACCAGTCGCGGAAGGCGCGGGAATTGTGACAGTAGGTGCAGTTGACGTTCATCGAGTTCGCCATCTGCATCATGAAGAGATAGAGATCCTCGGCCTGCTGCTCCAACGCGACCTCGGCCCCGCCGGTGCGAGAGACGAGCGGATCCGCCGACTGGATCTGAGCGCTCGCATGTTCTTCCATCAGATATTCCGCGTAAGGAACCGTCGGGAAGAACTGGCGGATGGTCTTGGCCTCGAGATGCCAGGGCCGGGGCTTGCCCATGAACTGGTCGCCGCCGGGCCGGTTCTGGTCGTACCAACTCCAGGGCGGGACATTCTGGCCGCGGTGGCAGGTGTAGCAGGTGACGCCTGACGGGGCGACGTGCTCGGGCCAGTTCGTGTTGATGTGGCGGACCATCTGCAGCATGTTGCGCGCCACCACTTTGGTATAGACGTCGTCGCTGGCAAAGCCCTCTTCCGACGTCAGATCATGGCAGTATTCGCAACCCTGCTCGGGAGACACCCATTCGGTGATGGCGAGCATGAGGCGGGTAAATTCCGCGTCCGTCAATTCTCCCAGTACCTGGACGTTCTGGTAGACCTCGCTGGCCAAAGGGCTGTCGGTGTTATCGGCCGGCTCCAGAGGTTCCGGGCGGAAGTCGTACGGCAGTTCGCGATCGGCGTCGATGAACTGGACCATTTCAATCGCTGCGGGCCCGGTCTCCACCGATTTGATCGGGGGAAAGACCCAGGGTGGCACGGCAAGGCCGATGAGAACGAGCGCGGCCGCGAGGACGCCCACGATGATGGGGCTGTTGCGTGTGTAACGGGCGCTCATTGGACCATACTCCGCACTGCTTCGTCAGGGATCGGATAGGCCGGATAGACCGAGGGGTATTCGGGCGCGATGCCATGCTTGACGCCCCACAGGTACCAGTTGTCGACCACCGTTCCCGTGAGGAGGACGCCGATCGCGCCGGTGAAGGTCGTCAGTACGGCGAACCACCAGGCCCAGCGGTGGATCGACTCGAAGGTGGCGTTGAAGCCCATCGTCCAGCGCCAGAACAGCGCGCCGCGTTCGGCGGCCGTGCCGCGATCGACGATCTCTTCGGCCTCGCGCTCGCCGCCGAAGCGGGACACGGCCAGGATCGTCGCGCCATGCATCGCGAACAGCATGGTGGAGCCATAGAGGAAGACGATCGAGAGCATGTGGAAGGGGTTGTAGTACCAGTTGCCGTAAAGCACCGAGACCGAGGCGGTCCAGTTCAGATGGGTGATGATGCCGAAGGGCACGGCCTCCGACCACGAGCCCATCAGGATCGGCCGGAACAGGCCGAGCGAGAGGTAGAGGAAGATCGCCGAGGCGAAGGCCCAGGACGTATGGGTGCCCATGCCCAGGGCCCGAGCCCGGGTATAGCTTCTGACCCACCACAGGATGATCGAGGTGGTCAGGAAGAAGCCGGCGAGGATCCACCAGCCGCCATCGCCGAGCGGGACCAGCGGGTTGAGCCCGTACTCCGCCGGCGGCGGATCGAGGGACAGGAAGGCGAGGTTGCGGATGAAGGCGTAGGGGTCCCAGTTGACCGAGGCCCACATGTTGAGACCGATGATCTCGATGGCGATGAAGCCGAAGGCGAGGGACGCCGCCCCCGACCAGCCGAGATAGAGCGGTCCGACCTGCGGATCGCCGATCTTTCCCAGCCAGTAGGAGAAGGTCTTGGTCTGGATCCGCGTGTCGCTGGAGTTTCTCAGCGGGACGCCGGGATCGAACGGTCCGCGGATCTGAATGCGGTTGTAGATCGAGGAATAGGTACCCATCGTGCCGCCTCCTTAGTAAGCAACGTTGCCGATGGCGGCAGGCGTCTTCAGGTAGAAGTCGAAGAAATACGGCCAGCCCTTGTCCCAGAAGGGACCGGAAATGATGATGCAGACCGCGCTCCAGAAGCCGGCGTTCAGCGCGAAGAACAGACCGAGACGGTGAATGCCGTAAGGGCCGATCGAGTAGCAGATGAAGTCGCGGAAATAGGCGTTCTCGTGCTCGCCATACTTGACCGTCTCGCCCTTGCCCGGATTGACCGCGCCCAGAATGACGCCGGCATGGAGGCCGAGGAACATCGTGGTGGTGAAGAAGAAGGTCACCGCCAGCATGTGCGCGGGATTGTAGTGGAAGTGCAGGAACTGGTAGCCGACGTTCGACACCCAATCGAGATGCGACATGATCCCGTAAGGGAATCCGTGGCCCCAGGCGCCCAGGAGCAGCGGGCGAATGACCACCAACGAGACATAGGCGAGGACAGCGAAGGAATAGGCGATCGGCACGTGCCAGCCGATGCCGAGCTTTCGGCAGATCTCGATCTCGCGCAGGACCCAAGAGAAGAAGGCGCCGCAGGCGAGGATGGTGACGAGCTGCCAGGTGCCGCCCTGATCGAGCGGGGCGAGCCCGAGACCGTATTCGATCGATGGCGGATTCACCGACCAGGCAAAGACGTTCATGCCGGCATTGCTCTGGCTGACGTCGTAGAAGATCAGGAGCGAGCCGAGCAGGGCGCAGAACACCGCCGTGACGCCGAAAAAGCCGACATAAAACGGGCCCACCCAGAAATCGAAGAGATCGCCGCCGATGAGCGTGCCTCCTCGCACACGATATTTCCGCTCGAATGAGAGCATCGCCATGTCAAGTCACTCCCCTCTGGGTGAAGGCCGATTCCGGGACGGCGACGGTCGCCGTCCCGATTCTTGATTGGATCGCTTCAGGCGAAGTGGATCGGCAGTTCGATCTGGCTGACCTGGGTCCCGTCCGGCGGATTGGGATTGGCCAGCCAGTTGAAGCGCGCGGTCGACAACAGGATGAAGTGGATCAGGAGCGCCAGCACCAAGAGAAAGGTGAAAAGCCCGATCAGGGCCCGGCGCGGATCGAAGAGAAGCCAAACTCTCCACATGGGGTCAGCCTCCTTAGCCGATCAACGTGAGAAAGGGCTGGGCGACATCGAGAGCCGCCGAGCTCACCTCGGGCGTCTGCAGCCAGGGTCGCCAGGCCCAGACGAGGATGTGTGCGACGATCGCCACACCCGTGAAGACGAGAAAGGAGGTAATGAAGAGCCCGTTGAACTCCTGCGCCTCTCTCTCGGTCAGACCGGACAGCGTTCCCGCTTCCCGGCCGGTTAGGTTTTCTGCCATGTTCCTTTCTCCTTGTTTCCAGGTTCTCCGGGCCGGCCGCGCGGGAAAGTGCGGGGCGCCTCCGAAGCTTCTTTCCCCCGCGCGCTATCGCATGAAGGCGTAGGGAAGGACGGAATGGGCGGCGGCTCTCGCATCCCGGAAGACGGCGAAGAAACCGCCATTGCCGAACGGGATGGGCCGCAGGCGAGCGGGCAGAACCCGCGAGACAAGCGCGACTGCGAAGAACAGCGGGAAGGTCAGCGCGTAGACCATCCGGTATTCCTGCTTCTCGGCGCGGAAGAGGGACAGGCCGTGACGTTGGACGAGGCTCATGGGGCAGTCTCCCTGGTTGTCCTGTGCGGGTCGTCATGCGGAAGGGATGGAAGGCCGGACATCATGTCAGGGCCTCCTCGGCAGGCGTCAGCGCCTTGATGTGGCGGATCTCGACCCTCTCGGAGCGTTCGCGGCGGGCGGCCGCTTCGGCCGCGTCGCGAAGCCGGCGCGCGGCGGAAATGCGAATGAGGACCGGTTCGCGCTCGAGCGCGGCCTGCAACGCCTCGTTTGCGGTCTTCGACCAGGTGAGTTCGTCGTGTCGTCTGGCGGGTGTCGGCGCGATCCTGTCCATGTCCGAGCCGAGCGGCAGGATGTGGAACAGCGCGTCAAACAGCGAATTGCAGACTTCCTGGACGAGATAGGTCGCGCCGGAGTAGCCCATGAAGGGCGTCCCCGTGTGGCGGCGGATGGCGGCGCCGGGGAAAGACGCTGGGATGAATGTGCCGCGTCCGCCCGTCTCCGCTAGATACATGCGCTCGTTGTAGGAGCCGAAGAGGACGAGGGGCGGGGTGTCCTTCACGTTCTGGCGGACCTCATCGTTCAAGGTCTTCTTGCCGGCCAGCCGGGAGACCGCGAAGCGACAGGGCAGGCCCATCTCGTCTTCGAGAAAATGGCGGACGCCTCGGGCATAGGTCTCGTTGGCGACGATCGCGAAGCTCGCGGTGCCGAAGAAATCCTGCGTCACCGAGCGCCACAGATCCCATAGGGGCTTGATCGTGGTGTGCTTCTCGCGCTCGATGAAGGGCTCGGGATCAAGGCCGAGCATTTCGCCAAGCTTCCGCAGGAAGGCGGTGGTCGAATGAAGGCCGATGGGCGCCTGCAGATAGGGGCGCTCCAGCGCCTCGCAGAGCTGCCGACCGTATTCGCGGTAAAGGCAGACGTTGGCCTCGGCCAGGGTCAGCTTCGGCACGTCCTTCAGATGGGCGCCGAGCGGAAACACCAGATTCACCTCGGCGCCGATGCCCTCGATCAGCCGGCGGATTTCGGTAAGGTCGGAGGGCATGTTGAACATGCCGTAGGCGGGGCCGATGATGTTGACCTTCGGCTTCTCGCCCTCCTTGCGCTCCTTGGGAGCGGGGACCTTGCCCTTCTTCGGGCCATATTCGGTGAACAGCCACTTCAGCGCCCGGTCGGCGCACTGCCACTGGTCCTCGTCGATCGTGCGGGGCAGGAAGCGCTTGAGGTTCGTGCCCTCCGGCGTGACGCCGCCGCCGATCATCTCGGCGATCGAGCCGGTAACGACGACCGAAGGCTGGGTTGGATCGAGCGTCAAATGGGCACGCTTCATCGCGCCTTCGGTGCCGGTCTGGCCGAGATTCTCTTCCGCCAGGCCGGTGACGACGATCGGCAACTCATGCGGCGGCAGGGCGTCGGTGTAGTGCAGCACCGACGTGACAGGCAGGTTTTCGCAGCCGACCGGGCCGTCGATGACGACCTGCAGCCCCTTCACCGCGGTGAAGACATAGACTGCACCCCAATAGCCGCCGGCTCTGTCGTGGTCGAGGACGAGCATGTC
Organism: Jiella marina; assembly: GCF_024359545.1. Taxonomy (GTDB): domain Bacteria; phylum Pseudomonadota; class Alphaproteobacteria; order Rhizobiales; family Rhizobiaceae; genus Jiella. The sequence continues at coordinate 50,855 of NZ_JAKQZG010000012.1, read as the reverse complement.
AGACGTCCCCCATGCCGGCGTCGTAGGACGCGGTCTTGCCGGTTGCGCGGACGGGCACGTCGGTCCGGCGTTTGGCCGGTTTGGGTTCTTGCGGAACGTCTTCCCAGACACCCGCGGCATAGCCCTCGCCGACGCCTTCGAAGAACGCCTTCATCGTGTCGAAGCGAGGTTTCGAGCCGATCGCGCCGTTGACGACCTCGGCCAGGGACCCGGCGCCGGCCGGCCCCATCAGCGGGCGCGAGGAGATCAGATTGGTGAAGTAGAGCGCCGGCGTCGCCGATTGCTTGGCCTTCTGGACCACCGGAGTGGTGCCGATGGCGAGGTCCGGCGAGAATTCCTCGAAGGCCGCCAGATCGTCTTCCAGCGAGGCGCGGAATTTCACATGAACGCCCTTGGCCTCCAGCCATTCGCGGTCGTGATCCGACCAGCGGGTTTTCGGGCAGGCGGTTCCGACATAGCGAACGTCGGCCCCGCTCTCGACCAGCAGCCGCGCCACCAGGAGCTCCGAGCCTTCATAGCCCGACAGGGTGATGCGACCCTTCACCGGGGCCCCGGCGAGCGCTCCCCGGATCGCCGGGAGGACGGCGTTCTGGGCGGCCGCCACGCGACTCGCCGGTACGGCGGCGGCCTCGCCGATCCGAGTTAGCCAGTTGGCCGTGCCTTCCACTCCCACGGGAGCGGAGCCCACCACCGACCGACCGGCCGCCTCGAATTCTCGAATGGATGCCGTGTAGAAGGGATGGATTGCGGCGGCGACCGTGCAGTCGAGCGCTGCGTAGAGTTCGCGCCACTCCCGCGTCGGGACCACAGGTCCGGCGGCGAGGCCCATCGGTTCGAGCAACGCGCCAATTACCATCGGATCGGCGGGGAACATCTCGCCCAGGAGCGCAATGGTCGGCCGGTCGGCACGCGGGCCGCTCGGCGCGGCGACGGGACCGGATTCGGCTTCCGAGCGGGCGCGGGTGAGCATCGCGCCGGCGAGGATATCCTTGGCCTCGGCATGGGTTGGCACCCCGAAGCCCGGCACGTCTATCCCGATGATGCGCACGCCATTGATTTCCTTCGGCAGCAGCCGAAGCGGCACACCCGAAGCGGTCGGCACACAGAGATTGGTCACGACGATGGCGTCGTAGTGCTCGGGATCGGCGAGCTCGTGGACGGCGTCGCGGATGTCCTCGAACAGTTTTCCGGTCACGAGTGTCTCGGAATTGAACGGGACATAGCCGACGGTGCGCCGTGCGCCGTAGAAATGCGATGTGAAGGTCAGGCCGTAGACGCAGCAGGCCGAGCCGGAGAGAACCGTCGCGGTGCGCCGCATCCGCAGGCCGACGCGCAGCGAGCCGAACGCCGGACACATGGATTGCGGCTGGTCGTGGGGACCGGTCGGATAGTCCTTGGCGTAGCGGTCCAGGATCTCGCTCTGGCCGGCCTTCTGGGCCGCGGCCCGCATCTCCGCCTTGCCGGCGTGGCAGGAGGCATCGCCTTCGCGGGGCGCGGGATTGGCCGGCGCGGGGGCTTCGGCATGTGCGCCGCCGCCATCGTCACGCCTCAGATCGGTGTCGGAGAAATCCATCGGGCCGGCCTCAAGCGTTGTCGTAGACGACTTCGAGGGAAGGCCGCGTCGGCACGGGTCGGCCAAGCATGTCTTCCTGGCTCGCCGGGGAGAGTACGACTTCGCGGCCGGTCTCCTCATCGTCGAAGAGCGCGAGCAGACCGTCCTGGTCGAGCGGGGTCGGATGCAGCGGCGGGGCTTCGGCGACATTGGTCGCCAGCTCCTCGAAGAGCGGTGCCCAGCGTCCGCCGGGCTTGCCGACGATCTGGTAATTCGCGCTCTTGCGGCGGATGTCCTCGTCGGCGGGGATCGCGGAGAGAACCGGGATGCCGACCGATTTGGCGAAGGCTTCCGCCTCGCCGGTGCCGTCATCCTTGTTCACCACCATGCCGGCGACGCCGACATTGCCGCCGAGCTTACGGAAGTATTCGACCGCCGAGCAGACATTGTTGGCGACATAGAGAGACTGGAGATCGTTGGCGCCGACGACGATGACCTTCTGGCACATGTCGCGGGCGATCGGCAGGCCGAAGCCGCCACAGACCACGTCGCCCAGGAAGTCGAGCAGGACGTAGTCGAAGCCCCACTCGTGAAAGCCCAGCTTTTCCAGGAGTTCGAAACCGTGGATGATGCCGCGCCCGCCGCAGCCGCGGCCGACTTCCGGCCCACCGAGCTCCATGGCGAAGACGCCGTCGCGCTTGAAGCAGACGTCGGAGATGTCGACTTCCTCGCCGGCGGCCTTCTTGGCCGACGAGGTCTGGATGATGGTCGGGCATGCCTTGCCGCCGAAGAGCAGCGAGGTGGTGTCGGATTTCGGGTCGCAGCCGATGAGCAGCACCCGCTTGCCCTGGCTCGCCATCATGTAGGAGAGGTTGGCCAGCGTGAACGACTTGCCGATGCCGCCCTTGCCGTAGATCGCGATGATCTGGGTTTCCTTGGTGACCGGGGCGGTCGAGACGCCATCCGGGCCCTCGGCGGCTTCGGCTCTCAGCCGCTGGACCATGTCTTCGGTCGAGCCGTTCGCGATGGGGGTCATGTTCTTCAGAGCGTTGGTCACATCGCTCTCCAATCCAGGATCATTTTCAGGCAGTCGGCGTCTTCGAACGCCGTGCGATAGGCCGCTTCGGCTTCGACCGGGCGCGCCGTATGGGTCAGGAGGCCACCGAGATCGAGGCGGTCCTGTTCGATCAGTTCGAGGACGGCAGCCATGTCTTGCGGCTGCCACTCTGCGGCAATGCGGAAGCGCGCCTCGCGCATGAAGGCGGGGGGAAAGGCAAAGCCCACCGGCTCCTTGTAGAAGCCGGCGAGAACGATCTCGCCCGAACGGGCGAGATGCGGCACGAGGGCATCGATGATCGCGGCATCGCCGCTCACATCGAGAATGCTCCGATAGTCGCGACGATCTTCCATTGCCGGGTCGATCACTTCGTAACCCTGCGCGCCGCTCCGCCGCGTTTCGGCGGTCTCCCAGACACACGGCTTGCCGCCCAGGGCGACGACGATCCGGGAGGCCAGTCGTCCAAGGACGCCATGGCCGACGACCAGCTCGGGCAGCGCGTCGGACGCTGCGACGGCATGGTAGGCCGTTGCCGACAGGGCGAGGAGAACGGCTTCGTCCTCAAGTTTCCGAGGCACGGAGACGAGCCGGGTTTCCGGCAGTTGCAGCATGGATGCAGAAGCGCCGAATAGGCCGCGGGCTTCGCGAAAACCGTTCGATCCGGGCACGAAGACCCGTGCGCCTTCCTGAAGAACCGAGCGATCGCCGGCGTCGACGACGCGGCCCACCGCTTCGTAGCCCGGGACCAGCGGATAACCCATGCCGGGGAAGGGCGGCATCTCGCCGCTCCACAAGAGGCGTTCGGTGCCCGTGGAGATGCCGGAGGCCTCGATCTCCACCAGCACATCGTCCGCCTGGCGATCCGCCAGGGCGAGGTCACGCACGGCGATGGCGTGCGGCTCGGAAAAGACGATGGCGGTTGAGGGCATTCCCACGAGGCGACTCCTTGGATGCGGTGTAAACTTAACTTTACAGCATTAACTGTCAAGAAAACTCGACATTGCGGCGCGGAATTTCGCCCATGACGATGCGGGTGGCGACCGGTAGCGCGGTGGTTACCTCCCGGACGCGATAGATGCCGGCGGCATTCATGAGATCGCCGATTTCCTCGGGCGTCCGGGCCCGGCCGCGGCCCATTGCGAGGAGGTAGAAGCCGAAATAGGCGTCGGCGATCGGCGCCGAGTGGCGGTTGCCCGCCATGGGTTCGGCAATCATCACGACCCCGCCGGGCTGCAATCCCTCGCGGATTTTCGTCAACAGGCGGATCGCGGCCTCATCGTCATGGTCGTGCAGAATGCGCACGAGGCTGACGAAGTCGTAGCCTTCAGGAAACGGATCGGTGAAGAAATTGCCGGCATGGACGGTGATCCGGCGACCGAAGCGGGAGTCGGCAAGCCGCTTGCGCGCGATTTCCGCAACCGGAGGGAGGTCGAAAAGGTGGAGGTCGATGTCGGGATATTTCTTCGCGACCTTGGCCAGGAAGCGGCCGTCGCCGCCACCCAGATCGAGCATCCGCTTCGACCAGGACATGTCGTAGGATTCGAGGATCTCGTCGGCCACGATCTCCTGGCTGGTCGACATGAGATCGGTATAGGCGGCGACGTCGAAGTCAGCCGAGCCGGTTCCGTCTTCACTGCCGGCATAGGGCCAGAGCTTCGACAAAGCGGTCGCCTTCCGCTCGCCCTTAAGAAGCGCGACCGGATCCTTCAGGTCTTCGTAGACCGCCCCATGATGGCGGATCATCGCCTGGGCACCGGGATTGGCGATCAGTGCGGCACCGAGGGGACCGAGCGCATAGAGCGTCTCGTCTTCCGTGTCGTCGATCTCGACCAGATCGAGCGCGGCCGAGGCGCGCAACAGGCGGCGCGCCGCATCTTCGCTCAGCCCCGTGGCAAAGGCGACTTCCGACAGGGTGCGCGGGCGCTCCGACAGCCGATCGAACAGCTTCAATTCCACCCCGGCGGTCAGGACCTGAGAGTAGACGAAACCGGCGACGAGATCGAACAGGCGGCGGGAATTGCGCCGTGCGATCGGCCGGGTCAGCCAGAAGTTTGCAGCGCTTCGCTGGAAGTCCCGATCGGCGAGGCGGCGGTTTCGCGTCTGTTGCCACCATTCCCGCGTGGGTTTGAAGAAGCGCCGGATTTCCCGCCAAGGGGCCGCCCATCCTGAAGGCCGTTCGGAGGCGTGGGAGGGCGGTGCTGAATCAGTGGCCGACATGATCGTCAATCCTTCTGGACAGGTCTTACTGTCAATTTTATTGGACAACCAGATGGCGCTCATGTCAATCTTCTTCGAAAGGTTCCGAGGACGATCGAATGCATGTGGCGATCATCGGCAGCGGTATAGGAGGGCTTGCGGCGGCTGTTCGGCTGGCGTCCCGCGGCGCCGACGTGACCCTGCTGGAGGCGGCCAAAGCCCCGGGCGGCAAGCTTTCCGAAACGGAAGTTGAAGGCCGCGCCGTCGATGTGGGCCCCACCGTCCTCACCCTTCGCGACGTCTTTGAAGAAATTTTCCGCGAGGCCGGGGAGCGGCTGGACGATCATCTCGACCTTCGTCCGTCCCAGACGATCGCGCGCCATGCCTTCTCCGACGGAAGCTGGCTCGACCTCTTCACCGACCAGGCGCGCTCGGAAGCAGCGATCGCGGCGTTTTCCGGAGCGCGTTCGGCGCGCGAGTTTCGGGACTTCTGCGCGCGCAGCCGGGATGTCTGCGAAACGCTGTCGTCGATCTTCATGCGGGCCGAGCGCCCGGCTGGCCCCTTGGGGCTCGTCGCGCGGGCGGGGCCGGCGGGGCTGCCGGCCATCATGCGTATCGGTGCGCAGACGACGCTCTGGAAGGCGCTGACGGCGCAGTTCTCCGATCCGCGCCTGCGGCAGCTCTTCGGGCGCTATGCGACCTATAACGGCTCGTCGCCCTTTCTCGCGCCGGCGACTCTGATGCTGATCGCCCATGTCGAGCAGGCAGGCGTCTGGCTGGTCGAGGGCGGCATGCATCGCCTCGCCCGGGTGCTCTCCGATCTCGCGGAACGAAAGGGCACGCGCATCAGATACGGCGCGGCGGTGGCATCGATCGAGAATGCAAACGGGCGGGCGAGTGGCGTCACGCTCGCAAGCGGCGAGCGGATCGAGGTCGACACGGTGCTGGCCAATTGCGACGTCGCAGCACTGGCGGGAGGGTGTTTCGGCGAGGCTGCGCGAAGGGCGGTCGACCCTCCGCTCGCGCCGGCCGAGCGCTCGCTCTCGGCCCTGACGGTCGCGCTGCAGGCGGAGGTGAGGGGCGCCACGCTCTTCCGGCACAACGTCTTCTTTTCCGCCAACTATGCCCGCGAGTTCGATCAGATCCTCATCGAGCGACGGCTGCCCGATGATCCGACCGTCTATGTCTGTGCCGAGGACCGTGACGATACCGGCCGTCTCGACCTCGAAGACACTTACGGGCGCCGCGAGCGGCTGTTTCTCATCATCAACGCGCCGGCCGACGGCGACACCAGAACATTCGACAAGGAGGAGGTCGAACGATGCGTGACGGCGGCATTTTCCCGACTCGCAGCCTCGGGCTTGCAGGTGGCACGACCGGACTGGGAAGCGATGGACGTTTCGACGCCCTCAGATTTCGAGAGGCGTTTTCCGGGGACGGGCGGAGCGCTCTACGGGCGGGCCTCGCATGGGTCGACGGCTTCGTTCCAGCGCCCGGGCGCCCGAACGAAGCTCCCCGGCCTTTATCTCTGCGGCGGCAGCGTCCACCCCGGGGCCGGGCTTCCGATGGCGGCGCTTTCCGGCAAGCTCGCAGCAGAGGCCATCCTGGCGGACCGCGCTTCGACCAGACCGTCCCGCCCGGGGGCTATGCCTGGTGGTATGTGGACGCGCTTTCGGCAGACGGCGCGTACTCGCTCACGCTGATCGGCTTCGTCGGCAGCGTGTTTTCGCCCTATTACCGCTTCGCGGGGCGCAGCGCGCCGGAAAATCACGTCTCGATCAATGTCGCGCTGACCGGTTCGCGCGGCAAGCGCTGGACGATGACCGAGCGGCGAGCGAACGCGCTCCATCGCGACGCCGGTACGCTGTCCGTGGGGCCCAGCGCCATGCGCTGGGACGGCACGAGCCTAACCGTTTCGATCGACGAGATTACGCCGCTGATTCCCAAACGGGTGAAGGGCACCGTGCGGCTCTACCCCGAAGCGGTGGTCAATCATCCGGTGGCGCTCGATGCCGATGCGCGGCATTGCTGGTGGCCGATCGCCCCCTGCGCGCGAGTAGAAGTGGAACTCGAACAGCCCTCCTTGTCCTGGTCGGGGAGCGGCTATTTCGACTTCAATACCGGCGAGGTTCCTCTGGAAGAGACCTTCCACCGCTGGAACTGGTGCCGTGCGAACGTGCCGGAGGGAACGGTCGTGCTCTACGACCTCCTCGACCGCGACGACCAGTCCTGCTCGCTGGCGATCAAGTTCGATCCGAAGACCGGCGTCACCGATTTCGAACCACCGCCGCCGGCGCGTCTCGATCGCAGCTTCTGGCGCATGCGCCGTTCCACCCGATGCGAACGCGGCGCTGAGGCAAAAGTGCTGGAAACTCTGGAAGATTCGCCGTTCTACACGCGTTCGGTGGTGGCGAGCCGGCTGCTCGGCCGGGACGTGACGGCGATCCACGAGAGCCTCGATCTCGACCGCTTCGCCAATCCGGTCGTGCAATGGATGCTGCCCTATCGGATGCCGCGGCGGTTCCTGTAGGCGGCGGGTTGCGGTTCGATGCCCCGGGGAGGCTGTTTCCCCGGGGCCGAGATCGAAGGTGTCCGGTCTATCTGTTGTCGAGTTGCGCCCTCACGAGGCGAAGCCCCCTCTCGGTGATTCGATACGGTTCGCTCCGTCTCGACGAGATTGCCTTTCGCCGTTTGAGCTTGCGAAACAGAAAGAGATCGAGGCCGGGATAGAGCCACCCCTCCCGCGTATAGCAGTGGATCGCCTCGATCTTGCGGTTGATGTCATTGCGGACCAGTTCGATGCGTCCGCCCTGCGCCAGAAGGTGCAGGATGCGCTGTTCGTCGCGCGAAATGTCCATTGTTCGTGATGTCCGTTGGGCGCTGCCGCAATGGCAGCCGTGACCGTTCTGCCGCTGGCGGATTTCCGCCGCGGCTGCTCACGATCGGCCCTGTCTTCGCGTGGCTGGGCGACGCGCCGACAGGGTGCCTACCGGGCCTCGGACAATAGGTGGAACATCAAACCTCCGATGGTCGGCAGATCATAGCCATTGTCCCGGACCGCGCAAGCAGGGGGCGGCCGGGGCAATCATTATTCTGCCGGATGCGGATTCAGGGCCTTTTCCATCAGTTCGGCCACCCTCTCCGGCGCTTCCTCGTGAGCGAGATGGCCGAGGCCGGGCAGGGGCACGACCTCGCTTCGGCGCACCATGCGGGCGACGCGCTCGGACACGTCTGGCGGCACGGCTCGATCCCTGGTGCCGACGACGAGGGTCAGCGGCACGGCGAGCCGGGGAAGGTCGCGTCGCAGGCTTTCCAGATCCCAGTTCGCCATCATCGACAGGGCAGCATCCACATGCTCGGGCGAGGCCAGCAGGCGCTCATAGAAAGCGATGCCTTCCCACGAGATGTTGGAGCCTGTGCCTTCCATGAGCCGCGACACCGCGTTGCCGCCGCGGGCGCGCCAGGAAAAGAAGCGCGGGGCGAGGGGATTGAGGAAGAGAAGCTTGGCAAGGCCGGGAAAGAGATGGGCCGCGACACCCGGGAAGGGCAACAGCGCGCCGTTGAGCGAGACGATCCGCTCGGGCGCGAGCTGGCCGTCGAGTGCCATGCGCAGAAGGATCGCGGCGCCCGCCGAATGGCCGGCGGCGTAGCGCGGCGAGATTTCGAGCGCGGCCATGAGATCGGCGATGGCCGCGGCCATACCGGTGATCGACGGGCGGCGCCAGCGCGGCCGGCCGGTGAAGCCGTGGCCGGGCAGGTCGAGCATGACGACCCGGTAGTGTCCAGCCATAAGGGGGGCGAGATCACGGAAGGAATGGGTCGAGGCGCCGGTGCCGTGCAGCAGAAGAAGCGGCGGCGCGTCTTCGGGGCCCAGAATCTGCACGTGAAACCGCGTCCCTCCCGCATCGACGAAGCGGCTCGTCTCCCGATGGGGCCAGTCGCGGCCGTCGCGGTCGAAGTCGAGTGCGCGACTCATCGGTGCGCAGTCGACGCGGCGGGCGTTCGCGACACGCTGGCGACAGCATTGGACAGCGCGGCGGAGTCGGCTCGCGGCAGGGCCAGATAGGTGGCGCCCATCGTCTCGGCGATTTCCCGCGCCGCCTCGCTCGGCCGTTGGGCGAGATCCACGACGAGGGCGGCGATGCCCGCTTTCCTGACCGCGATGGCCGCCTCACGGGCGTCCGCCATGGCCGCGGGGCGGCCGGCGGCCCCATCCTTGCCGATATTGGCGCGTCCATCGGTCAGAAGGGTGATGAGGGGCGTCCGGCCTTCGCGGGCCGAAGCGCGGGCGAGGGCCAACGCGGCCAGGATGCCGCTGGCGAGCGGGGTTCCTCCGCCGGCTGGCAGCGCCGACAGGCAGCGCTTGGCGCGGGTCAGGGACTTGGTTTCGGGAAGCAGCACGTCGGCCCGGCTGCCGCGAAAGGCGACGAGGGCAACCCGATCGCGCCGGACATAGCATTCCGCGAGGATGCGCTCCACCGCACCCTTGGCCTCGGAAAGCCGGGCGAGGGCGGCGGAACCGGAGGCGTCGACGGCGAAGATCGTCGCCGTTTCCGACTTGCCGCGATAGCGCCTGATGCGGAGGTCCGATGAGCGGACCTGCAGACTGCCACGGCTGGGTGCTTCCGTCTCGCTCTGTCGCAAGCCCTGCCAGGGGGCGGCTGCGCGCAGCGTCGCCACGAGGTCGAGGCGGTCGCGGCGCGGATCGCCCGGGCGGGTGCCGACCACACGGCCGCGTCTCACCGATTTGCTGTGTCCGCCGGCGCGCCCCGAACCCGCAAGCTTCTGCGGCGCCCGCAGCATGGCCGCGAGACGGCGCAGGAGATCGTCGGGCAGGGCCATGTTCGTCGTTTCGACGGTCATGTCCTCGGGTGGGTCCGCAAGACCCGCCTCAGGCTGCAGTTCGGCGGAACGATCCTGCTCGGGCGGCGTGTCGGCGTCGCGATCGTCTGTTTCTTCGTCCGGCAACGGATCGTGATCGGGCTCCTCGGGCGGGGTCGGCAGACGTGTGGCGCGCGGCGCCAATACGTGGCGGATCGCCGTCTCCACATCCTGTTCCGCTACCTGCACCCGCCCCGCAAGGGCGGCCGAAGCGCGCGCGGTTCGAAGAGCCAGTGTCGGCGCGCGCAGGGACACGATTCCGAATGCTGCCGCGGCCTGGCAGAGAATCTCGATGGCAGCGTCGTCGGTCTCGACCGCGGCAAGCCGACGTCGCGCCGCGGCGATCGCTTCCGCCGTGAGGGATCGGTCGGAGGTCTTGCGCGGATCAGCCCCATCAAGGGCGAGCCAAAGGCCAAGACGTTCGCTCAGCGCTTCGGGCGGTGCCTCGTCGGCTTCCATCGACTCGTCCAGCGCGACGACGCCGACACGCGACGGAAGATCTGCGGAGAGGCCGTCCCGCTCGACGCGGATCGCGCCGGTGTCGAGAGCGTGCGCGACGAGAGTGGCGGTTTCGCCCGGCATGCGCTCGGCCATCGTTGCAAGCACGACCCCGCCATCGGCCGAGGCCAGCAATCCCCGCTCCAGGACCGGCTGGCCGGCGTCGAGGGAGGCCGCAAGATCGAGCCCGCCGATGAGGGCAGCCTCGGAAATGGTGGCAGGCATTCGCCGAAACGGATCACCCGCGGGCAGCCAGCCCTTGAGGAGTGCAATGGCCGCGTCTCGCGCGGGACCCGGCCGTGCGGCAAGGCGCAGGCCGATGGAGGGTGACGTCGCGAAAAGGGCGAGGGCCGTTTCGACGTCGCGCCAATCGTCGGGCGGGGCGTCGTCGGCCGTGTCGTCATTGGCCGCAGCAGTCGAGGAGGAGGGCGCGGCCACCATCGAACCTTTCGCTATGCGGCTTCCAGTTCGTCCACCGCCCGTGCGACGCGAGACACGGAGCCCGCCTCGTCGAGCGGATCGCGGCGCAGGCGATGGGAAAGCGCAAGCGGCGCAAGCCGGGCGAGATGGGACCAGACGACCTCCGTGTCGCCTTGGAGAGCGGCGTAGGCGCGGGCCGCACGCATCAGGGTCAGTTCGCCGCGCAGACCGTCCGTACCCAACCGTATGCACAGTTGGGCCGCCTTTTCGAGGGCAGAGTCGGGGACCACGATATCGGCGAGGCGGCTCCTGGCGGCGATGATACTGTCGCGAATGGCCGCGTTGCCCGCCTCATAGAGATCGGCGAATTTTACGGGGTCGCGCTCGAAGGCGTCACGACGTTTCACCACCTCGATCCGGGTCTTCAGATCCTCCGGCGTCGTGACCTCGACCGAAAGGCCGAACCGGTCGAGAAGCTGAGGGCGAAGCTCGCCTTCCTCCGGATTGCCGCTGCCGATCAGGACGAACCGCGCCGGATGTCGGACGCTGAGGCCCTCGCGCTCCACGACGTTTTCGCCTGACGCCGCGACGTCGAGCAGAAGATCGACGAGGTGATCCTCGAGCAGATTGATTTCGTCGATATAGAGAAATCCGCGATGGGCCTTGGCCAGAAGGCCGGGCTCGAATCGCTTCTCGCCGGCCGAGAGCGCGCGTTCCAGATCAAGGGCGCCGGCGATCCGGTCTTCCGTCGCCCCCAGCGGCAGATCGACCACGGGCACGGGCAGGACATGGGTATCCGGGCTTTCGCCCGCTGCATGCCTGGCCAGGCAGCTCTCGCAAGCCTCTTCGGGGCGGGCGGGATCGCAATGATAGGGGCAGGTGGCGGCCGTCATTTCGGGAAGCACGGCAGCCAGCGCGCGAACGGCCGTGGATTTTCCGGTGCCGCGATCGCCAAAGACGAGCACGCCGCCGACGGCCGGATCGACGGCGGCGATCTGAAGCGCCAGCTTCATGGAATCCTGGCCGACAATGGCAGCGAAGGGGAAGGCGATTTTCATAATCCGGGAGGCTACCCAGTTTCGGCTGCGATGAGAAGCCGTTACCGCTCTCCAAGAGAGCGATCCGGCCTGTCCGACGTCGCGCTGGCGGACACTTCGACCGACATCGCGGCGGTATGGCTGCTTGTGAGCTCTCCGCTTCTGTGCTCGAAAGCCGATCACTTCGACAGAATTCCATCGATGCAAGCAGGACGAAGCGGCTCATGACGGTTCATTTCATCGGCGCGGGGCCCGGCGCTCCCGATCTCATCACCGTGCGCGGACTGCGGCTGATCGAGCGCTGTCCGGTCTGCCTTTATGCCGGCTCGCTTGTGCCGCAGGAGGTGGTTGCGGCCGCGCCGGAGGGTGCCCGGGTGCTCGACACGGCGCCGATGACGCTCGACGAGATCATCGCCGAGATCGTGGCGGCCGAGGAGCGCGGCGAGGACGTGGCGCGGGTTCATTCCGGCGACCCGTCGCTCTATGGCGCGATCGCCGAGCAGATGCGGCGGCTGGACGCGCTGTCGATTCCCTACGAGATCACGCCCGGCGTGCCGGCCTTTGCGGCCGCGGCGGCGGCGCTGAAGACGGAGCTGACGGTTCCGGAGATCTGCCAGACGGTGATCCTCACGCGTACGGCGATGAAATCCTCCTCCATGCCCGAGGGCGAGGCGCTGTCGACATTGGGTCAGAGCGGCGCGACGCTGGCGATCCATCTTTCCATCCGCAACATCCCGCATATTCAGCGCGAGCTTCTCCCGCTCGAAGCCTATGGGTCGGATTGCCCGGCGATCATCGCCTATCGGGTCGGATGGCCGGACGAGGCCTTCATTCGTTCGACGCTTGGCGAGGTGCATCGCGCGGCCCGTGAGGCCAAGCTCACCCGCACCGCGCTGATCTTCGTCGGACGCGGGCTGGGCGCCAGGGACTTCATCGATTCGAAGCTTTACGATGCGGGGCACGTCCATATTCTGCGGCCGAAGCGCAAAGCTGCGCCCGCGGTTTAGTCAGGTCCTCGCTGCTGGCCGGGTTTCGAGCCGCGCCATCACCTCTTCGATGTTCGTCGCAGTCTCGCCGGGGACCGAGGACGGGCGTTCGATCATGACGACCGGAAGCCCCAGCCGGCGCGCAGCTTCGATCTTGGCGTAGGAGGCCGTGCCGCCGGAATTGCGCGAGACGAGATAGGTCACGCCGTGCCGTTCCATCAGCTCGGCTTCGTCCGGCCACTCAGGCGAAGGGCGGGTAAGCACCAGCGTCCAATGATCCGGCAGCGGCGGGTCGGGCCGCTCGATCATCCGGGCGAGCGGCCGGAGGTCCTGGCGCTTCATGAAGGGGGAGAGGTGCTGCCGGCCGAGCGCCAGAAACGGTCGCGCACCGGGAGGCAGTGCATCACGTGCCTCTGCGAGGCAGGAGACCTGGCGCCAGTCGTCGCCGGCCTTCGCGGTCCAAGGCGGACGCATGAGCTTGACGCGGCGGACGCCAGCCTCGTCGGCGGCTTTGGCGGCGTTGCGGGCGATGCCGGCGGCAAACGGATGCGTCGCGTCGATGAGGAGGTCGATGCGGTGTTCGATCAGGAAAGCGGCCAGGCCGGACGCGCCGCCGAATCCGCCGACACGGATCTCGACATCGGCCGGCATTCTCGGCGTTTCGGTTCGTCCCGCGAGAGAGAAGATGATGGATCCGGGGCCGAAGCGTTCGACGAGGGCTTCGGCGAGCCGGTTGGCGTCGGCGGTGCCGCCAAGAAGCAGGATGGACGGATCTAAAGCGGGAAGCTCAGACATGAGCCAGGAGACCTCCGGCCCGGTCGGCGACCACAATACCGACGCTGACACCTGAATCAGCGAGCACTTGCGTCGCGGCCGTCCGGGCTGCCAGGGCGACCGCCTGGGCCAGCTCGATGCCTTCTGTTTGCGCGATTTCGAGCGCTTCCTTGGCTGTGTTGGCCGCCTCGATACGGCGGCTCAGCGCTGCATCGCCGCCCTGTGCAGACGCGAGTTCGGCCAGAAACGCCAAATCCACCTGGCTCCGGCCGGAATGAAGGTCCATCGCTCCCTGTGCCAGCTTCGTCAGCTTGGCGAAGCCACCGGCGATCGTGAGTTGCTCAATCGGATGCTGGCGCAGATATTTCATCAGCCCGCCGGCGAAATCGCCCATGTCGAGATAGGCGATTTCCGGCAGGTCCGGAAACAGCGAACGGGCGAGCGATTCGCTGGCCGAGCCTGTCGAGCCGACCACGTGACGAAGGCCAGCGGCGCGGGCGACGTCGATGCCGCGATGGATCGAGTGGATCCAGGCCGAGCAGGAAAAGGGGTGGACGATTCCCGTCGTGCCGAGGATCGAGAGGCCGCCGACGATGCCGAGGCGGGGGTTCCAGGTCTGGCGGGCCAGCTCGTCGCCATGGGTGACGCCGATTTCGACGATCACATCGGCCGGTCGGCCATGAGCGGCGCAGAGGGTTTCGACCACGTCGCGCATCATCTGGCGGGGCACCGGATTGATGGCCGGCTCGCCCGGCGGGATCGGCAGGCCGGCGCGGGTCACCGTGCCGACTCCGGCGCCGGCGGTGAAGCGGAGCCCCGAGCCGACCGGGCCGAAGCGGACGGTGGAGACGATTTCCGCGCGATGGGTCACGTCCGGATCGTCGCCGGCATCCTTGACGATGGCGGCTATCGCGGTCTCGCGCGTCAGCGTTTCCCGGTTGAGGGCGAAGGTCGGCTCTTCGCCCTTAGGGAGGCGGATGGCGACGGGATCGGGGAATTCCCCCGTGAGAAGCGCCGTCAGCGCCGCCTTCGTCGCCGCTGTTGCGCAGGCGCCGGTCGTCCAGCCGCGCCTGAGCGGCCGGTCCTTCGGTTTTCTGCCTTCGGGTTCGAGGTTGTGGCCCATTGCGCGCTTATAGCCAAGTTCTGATAAGAGGACATCGCGTGACGCGATGACCGGGCGAGAAACGGGCGAGGCGACGGGTTTGAGTATGATTGCGGGTGTTGAGCACGGAGGGCGCGTTTGGCCGGCCTGATGATTGCAGCACCGGCCTCCGGCACCGGCAAGACGACCGTGACGCTTGCCCTGATCGCGGCCCTGCGCGCCAGCGGGCGCCGCGTTCGGTCGGCCAAGGCCGGGCCGGATTATATCGACCCGGCGTTTCATGCAGCGGCCAGCGGTGAACCCTGCATCAATCTCGATGCCTTCGCCATGCGGCCGGAACTCCTCGAAGCGTTGGGGGCGGAGCAGGCGCGAGGCGCGGACGCCTTCATCGTCGAGGCGATGATGGGCCTGTTCGACGGCGCGGCCGACGGGACCGGTTCGGCCGCCGACCTCGCCGCCCGGCTCGGCTTGAACATCGCATTGGTGGTCGATTGCGCGCGGCAGTCCCATTCGGTCGCGGCCCTCGTCTCGGGGTTTCACAGCTTTCGTGCCGATACGCGTGTCGCCGGGTTGATCCTGAACCGCGTGGGCTCGCCGCGCCATGGGGCGATGCTGCGCAATGCGCTTGAACCGCTCGGCATCCCGATTCTGGCAATTCTGCCGCGCCGCGACGAACTCGCCTTGCCGGAGCGGCATCTCGGTCTCGTTCAGGCTGGAGAGCATCGCGACCTTTCCGCTTTCCTGGAGACGGCGGCCCGATGGATGACGGAGAATGCCGAACTCGACGGGCTCGCCGCGCTCGGGGCACCGGGATCGGGCCAGGAAAGCCCGGGCGTTCGCATGCTCCGGCCACTGGGGCAGCGGATCGCCATCGCCCGGGACGCGGCCTTCGCATTTGCCTATCCGCACATGCTCAAGGGCTGGGCGGAGCAGGGCGCCGAATTGTCCTTCTTTTCGCCGCTTGCCGACGAAGCGCCAACGAGGGAAGCCGACGCGATCTTCCTGCCGGGCGGCTATCCGGAGCTTCATGGTGGAAGCCTCGCTGCGGCGGGAAAGTTCAAGGCCGGGATGCGAACGGCGGCGGAGCGGGGCGTGCTGATCTACGGTGAGTGTGGCGGCTACATGGTGCTTGGCGAAGAGCTCGTGGATGCCGCGGGCGAGGCCCACGCGATGACCGGGCTTCTGCCGCTCGTCACGAGCTTTGCCGAAAGGCGGCTCCATCTCGGTTATCGCCGGCTTCGGCCGTTGGCAGGAGCGCCCTTCGAGGGAGAGTTGATGGGGCACGAGTTCCATTATTCAGTCACTCTGCGCGAGGCGGCCGAGGATACAGGCGTTTCGTCGCTTTTCGCTGCACGGGACGCGTTGGGGACGGATCTGGGTGTGACCGGGCTCAGGCGGGGCTCGGTCATGGGCTCGTTCTGCCATGTGATCGATCGGCGATGAGCAAGGATTTCGACAAGCCGGGCCTCCGACTTCAGGCGGGGACCGGCCGGCTTGGCCGCGTATGCTCCGAACGGTTGGAGACCATCTGATGGAACGCCTGGGGATTCTGTTGACCGGATTGATCCTCGATCGTCTGGTGGGCGATCCGCCGGCGCTGTGGAAGCGCGTGTCCCATCCCGTCGTCGTGATCGGCTGGGCGATGGACGGACTCGACCGGCGGCTCAACCGACCGGACTTCACGCCGGAGACGCGCCGGCGCGCCGGTTTCTTCGCGCTTGGCCTCTTGCTTCTGGGCGCGCTTATCCTCGGCAATTTTGTCGCGGCGCTTGCCGACGCCTTCGGCTTTGTCGGCATGGTGGTCGAGGCGCTGATTGTGGCGGTGTTTCTGGCGCAGAAGAGTCTGGTCGATCATGTCCGGGCGGTGGCGACGGCGCTTCGCACGGGTGGGCTGCCGGCGGGTCGTCAGGCAGTGTCGCAGATCGTCGGGCGGGATCCGGAAGGGCTCGATGCGTCCGGTGTCGTTCGAGCCGCGCTCGAAAGTCTGGCCGAGAACGCCTCGGACGGCGTGATTGCGCCAGTTCTCTGGTATCTCGTCTTCGGTTTGCCGGGGCTTCTCGCCTACAAGGTCGTGAACACGGCCGATTCGATGATCGGCCATATGAACTCGCGCTACAGCGATTTCGGCTATGCTTCGGCGAAGCTCGACGATCTCATGAATTTCATCCCGGCGCGCGCGACCGCGGTTCTGTTCGCGGCCGCATCGACGCTGGTGCGGATCATGGGGCAGGGGCGCCCGCCGGGCTTTCGGGAAACGATGGCCGTGTCGCGGCGGGATGCACCGAAGCATCGCTCGCCCAATGCCGGATGGCCCGAGGTGGCGATGGCCGTCGGGCTCGACGTGTCGCTCGGCGGTCCACGCCGTTATGGTGAGTTGATCGTCGACGCGCCGCTCCTGAACCCGGCTGGTCGCCGTGACCTGACACCGGACGATCTCGACCGGGCGATCGCGGCCTTCGATCGGGCGATGGCGATCGTGACCGCACTCATTGCCCTGGCCATGATTCTCGCCATCCAGAGCTGATCCGGTCCGAAGCGATTCAGCCGTTGCCGAGGCGCTTGCCAGAACCGGGCGCAGCCGAGCGCCGCCCGAAGGAGACAGCGCGCGGCGGAGCGGCGGGCTCCCGCCGTCTTGCCTCCATGAATTGGGACTGGTGTTGCGCGCCAGTCGATCTGCCGGAGGCGGTGCTGGCCGGTGAAGCGGTTGCGGGAAGGCCGAGGCGGGTTCGGCACTCGGCGACCGTCATCGTTGCGAACTCCTCCCGCAAGCGTTCGAACGCCTTATAGTCGTGGCCGACCGGGTGGCAGAGAAGCATGATGATGGTCATGGCATCTGCCTCTGGGAGGTCGAGCGCCTTCAGCGCTTCGGCCAGTCTACGGCCATCGCCATCGGCTTCGATCAATGTCGCGGTCGCGGGAGCGAGACCCAGCGAGTCGACCAATAGCTGACAGACGGCGGCACGGTTCCCGCTTCTGGCTTGCCCCAGGAACATCTCGGCGTTGATCGGTCCGTGGGCTTTCGGTGCCAGAGCTTGTGGCTCGTGTGCCCTAGGGTCGTGCATCTCCGGGGCTGGCGCCTTTGGCAATTCCGGTCGAGAGACCGGCCGGCGGGTGGAGCGGGCCGCCAAGGCCCGCAGCGCGTCTCTTGCCGCCGCAGCACTTTCCAGCGGTGCCTGCGAGGAGCCCGACTGGGCCTTTCTCGAGGAAGCCTCCGGCAGCGGTGTCGTGGCCACGGGCGTCTGATTTTCTGGCGGCGATGCCATGTCGGATGGGTGGGTCTGCAGGTGCCCGTCCAGCTTGGCGGCGGAACGTTCCAGATCGTCCGCCGTCAGGCAGGGGCTGCTCAGGAGAAACGGCGCCGCGATCTCGGCCGGTTCGGCGAGGATGCGTTCGACGATCGGACGGGGCACTTGCGGCGAGCGGGAGAGCGTGACGACGATCGCGCGCTTGGCGGAATGGCCGAGCTTGTCCCAGAGCGGGGAGACCAGACGGGAGAGATCGGCCATATGCGCCGGGGTCGGCCGGCGAAGCTCGGCGAAGCTCGTGACGGCGGCCAGCATGATCGTATCGAAGCCGCTGCGGTCCCCACGATTCTCAAGCGTTCGGAAGATGCGCGGCATTCAGTCGGTCCATCCGGCTGCGAGGCTCGGAGCCAGACCGGAGACGCCAGACCGATATCATCCGAGCCGTTCGGCTTCCGGTTGTGATACATTCGGCACACTAGCGGCCCGGTTGGCTTCACGAGCACGTGAATTCGACGGCTATGGATAGGTTTACGAAAGATTTCTTAGCAAGCTGTTAACTCTCCTCGGTTGTCGTCAGCCAGACGCGAAGCAACAGGCTCTCGCCGGGGATTGATGAAAATGGTCAGGGGGCAGGACCATGGGAGTTGTGTTGCAGTTCGAGTTGCAATCGCACCGGATGCGAAGACCGTCGCCATCGGCAGAAGAGGCCGACGGTGCGGAGATCGTGATCCTGCCGTGCGTGCGTTACGAGACGATCGAAGCCGCTGGGCGGTCGCGTCGGGGAGATCAGCCGCGCTTGTCTGCCCGACGATCGGCGGCTTCGGAATTCAACCGCTCGGACGACATCGATCTCGCTGCAGGGTGATCGATCGCCCGGGTTTTGTTCGCGGCCGGCTCCACGGGTCCTTGCGGCTCGATGAGCCGAAGGCGTCTATCGGCCGGCGAGTTCTTCGGCCGCTTCGCATTGCACCGACTGGATGAAGGAGTCGACGAAGGGCCGTTTGCTCTCTTCGTCGACGAGGGCGCGAATGGTCATGTAGCCTTCGACCGTCTCGACCTCGACCGGGATGCGGCTGCCTCCCGTTTCGTTCTCTGCCTCGGCATCGACGATCTGGTCGCGGGTGCCGACGAGAAGGTCCACGATACCGTCGATCGCTGCCCGGTCGTTGATACTGTAGAGATTGTCACCCTGGCGATTGTAGATCGAGGCCGACCAGAAGGTGATGTTGCGCTCGCGGGCATAGATGCGAACCGGACCGCGTTCGAGCGAAAAGCGGCAACCGGCAGTAATGAAGGCGGGATCGACGAAGGCGAAGTCGCCGACCGGCGCATCCGTCGAGGCAGAGACCGTGCCGGGTTCGCTTTCGAGCGGCTGGACACGGACGAGGGCGTAGGGCTCGCCGAGATCGGCAAGTCGGCTCCAGGCATTGCGCTCGGCAACCGAGGGCATGGCGAAGATCACGGCAATATGGACGAGCCCCGCCCCGACGAGACCGATGAGAAGCGACAGAACCAGCTTACCCATCGAGGCAGCCTTTCCGCACGAGGCTCGGCAGTCTCAGGCTCGCGGCACCGCTGGCCGAACTGACAGGCGTGTCGTAGAGCGAAAGCGTCAGCACCAGCGGGCCCTCGCCCTGGGTGGCGAGCCAGTTGCCGGCTCGCGCTCTCGGGCCGACGGCAATGGCGAAGGAATTGTCCTCCTCGCGCATCAGATTGTTCGAGGTCAGCCAGCCCGGCTGCCCGCTGGGCGGACGCACGAGCCGGCCGTCCGGCGTAAAGGGAACCAGGGTGAAGACGCGGGCAGGCGGCGTCGTTCCTTCGATGAGATAGCTGCATTCGCGCCGGAGTGGCTGGCCGTTGTCATCCTCTTCGGCCCGAAACAGGACGCCCTCTCCAATGCCGAGGGTAAGGTTGCCGACCTTGGCCAGCCGGGCCTTGGAATAGGGGTCGGCATCGGGCGCGCCGGCGAAGGGATTGGCGACCCAGGCACCGACACTCACCGTGCCGATCTCACTCGACTCGCGAACCGCCCAGGCGGCCGTCCACCCTCCAAGATAGAGCGCCGTGGCAACGGCGATGATGACCAGAATCGTGAAACGCATGACGTCGACCCGATCGCAGGCTTATCGTGACCGGCTGGGCGGTCCGCCCGTGAGGGACGTGTCGGCCGAGGCGACTTGCGAGGGATCGAGCGGAGACAGATCTTCCAACCGTTTCGCGATGTCGGAAAGGACCTCCTGCGTTCTGCGATTCAGGGATTCGGGGGCCGGCGGCCCCTCGCCATTTCCTTCACTGGCGGCGACATTGCCGCTCGAATCGGGGAAGGGGTTGTCGATATAGGGGATCGGTTTCAGGTCGATGTTCTTGTGGGCCGCTTCCATGAAACGCTGCCAGGTCATGGCCGGGAGCGAACCGCCGGTCAGCTTGTTGGTCGGGCCGAAACTGTCGTTGCCGAACCAGACCGCGCCGACATAATTGCCGGTGAAGCCGACGAACCAGCCGTCGCGATAGGACTGGGTCGTGCCCGTCTTGCCGCCGACCTTCGTCATGGGAAGCTGGGCGCGCCTTGCCGTCCCTGCCTCGGTCACGCTGACCAGCATCTCGTTCATCGACTTGGTGGCTTCCTCGCTCAAGACGCGTTTTTGCGGCGGCATGTCCCGGCGGGCGTCCCACACGACATTGCCCTGGGCGTCGAGGAGTTGCTGGGTCGCGTGGCGGTTCGAGCTCAGGCCGCCATTGGCGAACACGGTGTAGGCCGTCGCCTGATCAAGGACCGTGACCTCGCTGGTGCCGAGCGCCATCGTCTTGTCGCCTCTAAGCGGCGACTCGACGCCCATCGCCTTCGCCATTTCGACCGTATTCTCGAAACCGACCTTCTGATAGAGGCGCACCGCCGGCACGTTGAGGGAACGCCGCAGGGCGTTCGACAGCGTTACCCGGCCGGAGAAGGAGCGGCCGTAGTTCTGCGGCGACCAGCGGCCGATGGTGATCGGCGAGTCGAGGATCGTGTCGGACGGCTTCATGCCCTGCTGCATCGCCGTGGCGTAAACATAGACCTTGAAGGACGAGCCGGGTTGGCGCAGCGCGTTGGTGGCGCGATTGAACTGCGAGACACCGTAATCCCGTCCGCCGACAATCGCGCGCACGCTGCCGTCGGACGACAGCACGACCATCGCACCCTCGCCGACATTGTAGGTCTTGCCGAACTGGCGAAGATGGTACTCGATCGATTCGTCGGCGAGTTTCTGGAGTTCCAGGTCAATCGTCGTGCGGGCCGTGAGATTGCGTGTCTTGATCCCCGCTTCCCTGGCGATGCGCTGAACGTCCTCGAAGGCGAAGTCGAGGAAATAATCCGGCGACTGGGTCACCGAGCGGTCGACGGCGACCGCCGGATTGCGCCGCGCGGCGATGACCTGGCCCTCGGTCGCGAAATTCGCCTGGACCATGTTGGTCAGGACTTCGTTGGCGCGGGCACGGGCCGCAGGAAGATTGATGTGGGGGGCGTATTTGGCCGGCGCCTTGAAGAGGCCCGCAAGCATCGCGGCTTCGGACAGGGAGACGTCGCGGATGTTCTTGCCGAAATAGAACTCGGCCGCTGCGGGTGCGCCGAAACTGCCGCCGCCCATATAGGCGCGGTCGAGATACATCGCGAGGATCTCGCGCTTCGTCAGATGCGATTCCAGCCAGAGCGACAGGAAGGCTTCCTTAATCTTGCGGTCGAGCGTGCGCTCATTGGACAGGAACAGGTTCTTGGCGAGCTGCTGGGTCAGGGTCGAACCACCCTGGACCACGCCGCCGGCGCGCGCATTCTCGGTCATGGCCCGCACGAGACCGAAGAAATCGATGCCGAAATGGTCGAAGAAGCGGCGATCCTCGGTAGCGAGCACCGCCTTGATGAAATGGTCAGGCAGTTCGTCGATCGGAACGGCCGCCGCCCGCAGGATGCCGCGTCGGCCGATCTCCTCGCCATGCCGGTCGAGGAACGAAACCGAGTATTCCGATTCCTGCGGCAGACCGTCGCGCGTCACCTCGATTGCCGGCTGGGCGAGCGCGAGGAGCAGGACGAAGCCGGCGAGACCAAGCGTCAGCCCCTCGCAGGAGAGTTCCACCAGAACCCGGTTGAAGCCGCGGGCCCGGAACCGGCGGGAAAAGATCGTGACGCTTTCCCACCAGGCGGAAAACGAATGAAACGCGCGCCAGATGCTGGAGTCGATCCACGCATCGACCTCGATCAGCCGCGATGGCTGCCTGCGCTTGCGAAGGGGTTTCGATTCGTCCTGCACGGTCCAGCCTGTTCTCGTGGCCCGCGCCGCCCTCTCAGGTGCCTAGCGTCGAGCCGCATTCGTCCCTTGCGTGCCGTCTTGTACCATCCTAGGTCAGAGAGCGCGCGGGTTATAGAACGACGCCGTGGAAAAATCTTGAAGAATCACGACACTGTTTCTTGATGTCCGAAATTTCCGACCCGCCCTTCTGGAAGGTGAAATCGCTCGAAGAGCTGTCCGCCAGCGAGTGGGAAGCGCTCTGCGACGGATGCGGGCGCTGCTGCCTGAACAAGCTGGAAGACTGGGACACGGGCGAAATCGCCTGGACGAACGTCGCCTGCCGGCTGCTCGACGACGACAAGTGCTCCTGCCGGCAGTACGAGACTCGCCAGGAGGTGGTTCCCGACTGCGTCGGCCTGACGCCCGAGACGGTTCGCAGCCTCACCTGGCTCCCGCCGACCTGCGCCTATCGCCTCGTTGCCGAAGAGCGTGATCTCTATTGGTGGCATTATCTCGTCTCCGGCGACCGGGAGACGGTGCATCAGGCCGGAATCTCCGTGAAGGGTCGTACGGTCAGCGAAGAGGGCATGCCGCTCGAGGAGTTCGAAGACCATATCGTCGAGTGGCCGGAGGAGGAGCCGGCTTGACTACGCGCTTTCGCGGCCATTGTGCGAAACAAGCGCGGCATGACGGGCGGCTATCACCACTGCGAGGAAGCCCATACCCACCGCTATCTCGCGGAATTCGATTTCCGCTATAACCACCGCGTCAAGCTGGGCGTCACCGATATCCAGCGCCGCGATGCTGCCCTTCCTGGTATCGAAGGCAAGCGCCTTACCTATCGGCGGCCTGACGAAAGCGCACACGCCTAAGCAGAAGACGCGCAAAATTTTGCGATTAAAGCGAAAAAATCAGGACGACATGGAACGCTGATGCTGCCAATATGATGCAGACACCAGCCAATATGAACCAACCTGGAAGCATGTTCGGGCTCAACCTTGAGACAATCAACTCTTGGGTAAATGGTATTTACCTAAGCTCTGTGGCCATTGCGGCCGTGTGCAGCGTCCTCATCTTTGCGGTCTCCGCAAAGATCTCAGCTGAGAAGGACCGGCAGATCGCAGAATTCAGGACTGCCGCGCAGGCTGAGATATCGTCTGCGCAAGAAGCCGCTGCGGTTGCTGGGGCACGCGCGGCAGAGGCCAACGAGCGATCCGCAATTCTTGAGAAAGAAGCAAAATTTGCGCAGCTAGAGGCAGAGAGAATCAAAAAATCTGTTGCTTGGAGAGCCTTGACGGCGAATCAAGTTAGAAGTCTATCTTCATCCCTCAAAATTAACACAGGGTCGGTGAACTTGCGATTCATGGATGGAGACCCTGAAGCTCTTTACTTTGCCTTACAAATTGGAAGGGTTCTTAACGATTCTGGGTGGAACGTTGCGATGGGGTCAACGAAACCGGGAAACTTCCTTGCGTTTGGTATATGGGTCTCGCAGGAAACACACTTGGCAAGGGCTTTGGCCGCCGCCGATATTCCATTCACTCCAAAAAACTTACCCCCGCAAACTTCTGTTTCACATTCTAATCTTCAGACGATCCAAGGGGCCCCATTTTTTTTCGTTGGCTCCCGGCGACCTCTCGCTTTTCAATAGCTGACTTCTCTTTGTCACCACTCTTTGGCTGCGGTGGCGTTTCCAGCATCCGCTTTAAAACTTCGTCGCGCCGCTCATCATCCCTCCAGGAGCCATCTTTGTCGGACCCGTTAGATTTTGATGAGATCATGTTCTTCGCGTCTGTCGGCCGACCAACAGTTGCACGGGGCACTTAGAATCCGGGCTCGATATGATGGTTGGCATAATCCACCAAGTCGGCGGGGCTTACATGGAGCCAGAACGCCCGTGAGCTCTTAAGTGTAAGCTCGGCTATTTAAAGAGGTTCTTTCGTTCTCTCAACATGCCAGATGACGGCGCCTTGAACTATGAACGCCTGTTCAGCGAAATTAGGGCTCAATCCGAAACCCGGCACGACATTGTGCACGGCATCCTTCTCAAGCGCGCCGAGGGCGCAGACAGTCACCAACTAATCCGTTTCCTACATGGCGGCATGAATCTAAATCAAAAAGAGATAAATATAACTACGCGAACAATCTTAAGTGCCGCAAAAGATGCAGAGGAACTGGCAGGCCGCGTATTTAAATGGGTAAACGAAGCCTCTCTTGGAATTGCAGAATTTTTTGAATCAAACGATAAGAAAACGCGGTAGACAGCTCGTCGCGATCCTCTCACTCAGGAAGCATCCTTGCGACTTCTGCCGCAAGCTCACCCTGCGCTTCATCGATTTGAAGTGCGCCTTCACTCTCCGGCCTGTCATGCTAGCCAACCATCGAATCACTCATGCTTTGTCACGTATATAATTGGGAAAATATGCCTTGACTGCGTCGCGGTCTTCGGATAGGGTTCAGGCATAGTCGAAAAATTGTCGGCGGCACGGAGTTCTCCGGGCCGCTTTTTTCATGTCTGGCGGCCGCGGTCTTCGGATCGCAGTGGGGCGCTTGTGCATGAAGGCGTTCGGGGGTCAGATGGCGGCGCTCTTGTCGGACCGGCTTTTCACCTTTCTGGAAAAGGAAATCGCGCATCTGGAATTGCAGCAGGTTGGAGACTTTCATCCTATCGAGGGCGTGTCGCGGCCGAAGGCCGGGCTGAAGGAGCGCGCTGATGCGCTGATCCTGCTCACCCGCGCTCTGGAAAAGCTCTTGGAACTCCGGCGCCAGGAGGGCGAGACGGACGAGGGCAGCGAAGCGGAGACGCTACGCTTGCGCGACGAATTGCTGGTACGGCTCAAGCAACTCGATGCGCGGCGAAAGGAGCGCGGCGGTCTGTTCGGCGGGAATACCGCTGATGGCAAGGCTCCGGCCCGGCGGCGGTCGCGGACGGCCCCGACGGCTGGTCGGACACGGCGCGGATGACGACGAAACAGGGGATGGAAGAGGATTCGGGCGGGATATGTCCGGCGGAGAGGCTGAGCGACGCCGAATTCTGGAAGCAAGCGGGTGAAATCGTCGGGCAGTATGAGGCGTCGGTGCTGGCCATGGCTTCGCCGCCCTGGACGGCGCTGGCGCGGCCGGCACAGCTTCCGCCCGCGGGAGACTGGCGGCAATGGCTGATCATCGGCGGGCGCGGCTCCGGCAAGACGCGCGCCGGGGCGGAGTGGGTGAAGGCCATGGTGGCGGGGGAGGCGCCGTTCGCCACCCGGCCGCACGGGCGCGTCGGCCTGATCGCGGAGACCCTGGCCGATGCCCGGGAAGTCATGATCGACGGCGAAAGCGGGCTTCTGGCGGTCTCGCGCAGTCTCAAGCCGGTTTTCGAGGCGAGCCGGCGGCGGTTGGTGTTTTCCAACGGTGCGATTGCCCAGATCTTTTCGTCGGAAGACCCCGATGCGCTGCGCGGCTATCAGTTCGATCTCGCTTGGGGCGACGAACTGGCGAAATGGGTGCATGGCGAGGCCTGCTACGACAATCTGCAATTCGGGCTGCGGCTGGGCGAACGGCCGCGCGTGCTGTTCACCACGACGCCGCGGCCGATCCCGCTCTTGAAGCGGTTGATGGACGATCCGGCGACGGTCACGGCGCATATGCGCACCGAGGAGAACGCCGCCCATCTGGCGCCCGGCTTCATGGCCGCCATGCGGGAACGATATGGCGGGACGCGGCTCGGGCGGCAGGAACTCGACGGGGTGATCCTCTCGGCGCGCCAGGACGCGCTGTTCGACCTGGAGCTCATCGAGCGGCATCGCTGCGACGCGGCCCCCGAGCTTCGCCGGATCGTGGTGGCGATCGATCCGCCGGCGAGCGCCACCAGGCGCTCGGACGCCTGCGGCATCGTCGCGGCGGGCCGCGACGGCGAAGGGACCATCTTCGTTCTCGCGGACCGGAGCCGACAGCGCGCGAAGCCGCATGAATGGGCGAGCGCGGCGGTCGCGCTCCATGACGAACTCGAAGCCGACCGGATCGTCGCCGAGGTGAACCAGGGCGGCGACATGGTGGAAGCGGTGCTCAGGGCCGCAGCGTCCACGATCCCGTTTCAGGCGGTGCGGGCAAGCCGGGGGAAGTGGGTGCGGGCGGAGCCCGTCGCCGCCCTCTATCAGCAGGGTCGGGTGCGCCATGCTGGCCGGTTTCCCGAACTCGAAGACGAGATGGCGGATTTCGGTCCGGATGGTTTGAGCGGCGGGCGATCGCCCGACCGGCTGGACGCGCTGGTCTGGGCCGTGACGGCGCTTTCCGGGCGCGGCGAGGAACCCCGCATTCGCGGGCTTTAGCGAGACTGGCGGTCGTGGCCGCCTTCTTCACGACAATCAGGAGACACGCATGGGATTGGTGCGATCCATCGCCGGCTGGCTCGGCGGCGGGCCAGCGCGGCTGCCCGCTTCTTCGAGCGTGGCCCGACCGGACGAGCAGAAATCCATGGGGACGGTGGCCGGTGCTCTGGTCTTCACGGGAGCCGGCGACGGCACCTGGACGCAGCGCTCCTATTCGGCGCTCTCGCGCTCGGGCTTCATGCGCAACCCGATCGTCTATCGCTCGGTCCGGCTGATCAGCGAGGCGGCGGCGGCGATTCCGCTGCTTCTCTACGAGGAGGAGAAGGAAGTCGCCGATCATCCGCTTCTCGATCTCATGCGGCAACCGAACCCGACGAGCGACGGTGCGGCCTTCATCGAGACGGTCTGCGGCCACCTGCTCCTCTCCGGCGAGGCCTATGTCGAAGCGGTCGTGCTGGAGGGGGCGCTCAAGGCTCTCCACGTCTTGCGCCCCGACCGGGTGCGGGTGATCGAGGACCCTGACGGCTGGCCGGAGGCCTATGAGTATCGGGTCGGGGCGGCCCTTCGGCGCATCCCGGCCGAGGCGGCCGGCGACGCGCCGGCAAGGCTGCTGGCGCTCAAACTGTTTCACCCGCTGGCCGACCATGAGGGCTATCCGCCGCTCGCCGCGGCACAGACGGCGCTCGACCTGCACAATTCGGCGGCGCTCTGGAACAAGGCGCTGCTCGACAATTCGGCGCGGCCGTCCGGCGCGCTGATCTACAAGACCGAGGGCGGCGGGAATCTCTCGCCCGATCAGTTCGACCGGCTGAAGACCGAGCTCGAGACAGGCTATTCCGGGGCGGCACGCGCAGGCAGACCCCTTCTGCTCGAAGGGGGCCTGGACTGGAAGGCGATGGCCCTTTCGCCGAAGGATATGGACTTCGTCGAAGCCCGCAATGGCGCGGCGCGCGACATCGCGCTCGCCTTCGGCGTGCCGCCCATGCTGCTCGGGATTCCGGGCGATGCGACCTACAGCAATTACCAGGAGGCGAACCGGGCGCTCTACCGGCTGACGGTCCTGCCGATGATCAAGCGCATCATCGGCCCCTTGGGCGACTGGTTGGCGGCCCACGCGGGTTCTCCCAAACTGAAGCTTTCCATCGATCTCGACCAGGTCGAGGGGCTGAGCGCCGAACGCGAGGCACTGTGGGCGCGGGTCGGTGCGGCAGATTTCCTGACACGGGACGAGAAGCGGGAGGCGGTGGGTTATGGCGTCCAGCGTTGATCTGCCCTCTCGCTTCACCGGCTATGCCGCGATCTTCGGAACGCCGGACCTGTCCGGCGACACGATCGAACCCGGCGCCTTCGCCGCTTCGCTGATGAGGCGCCGGGCAGGGGATATCCGCATGCTGTGGCAGCATGATCCCGGTCGTCCGATTGGCCGCTGGCTCGACATCGCCGAGGACCGGACGGGGCTGAAGGTGCACGGCGCATTCGCTCTCGACACCCAGGGCGGGCGCGAGGCGGCCGCGCTGGTCGCGGCCGGGGCGCTGGACGGCCTGTCCATCGGGTTTCGCACCCGGCTTGCGCGGCGCGGCCAGGGCAGGGCGGCCCGGCGCCTCGTCACCGTCGATTTGTGGGAGGTCTCGCTCGTGACCTTTCCGATGCAGGAGCGCGCCCGGATCACGCCCGGGGCGGTGCGGGCCCGGCTTCCCCGGTCTGCCGGCCGGCTCGCGGCAGCCTGAAGGCCGAGCGGGCCGGCTTTCGAGCAATTCAGATCTTTCCAATCAGGAGATATGACATGGACGACAACGCCATCGGGTTCGAGACGAAGACGATCGAGCCGGAAGCCGCCGGGCTGCACGACGAGATGATGCGCACCTTCGAGAGCTTTCGCGAGGCGAACGATGCGCGGCTTGCCGAACTCGAACAGCGCATGCAGTCCGACGTCGTCAGCCGCGACAAGGTGGACCGGATCGCCGAAGCGCTGGACAGCCAGAACCGGCGGATCGAGCGGCTGACCCTGAAAGAGATGCGCCCGGCGCTGGGCGGCGGCGAGCGGCGCGGCCAGCCTTTCAGCGAGCACAAGAGCGCCTTCGAGCGCTATGTTCGGGGCGGAGACGAAGGGCCGCTGCGGCGCTTCGAGGAAAAGGCGATGTCGAGCCTCACCGGGGCCGATGGCGGCTTCCTGGTGCCCGACGAGACCGAGACTGAAATCGGCCGCCGGCTGACGGCGGTCTCGCCGATCCGCTCGATCGCGACGGTGCGGACTGTCTCGACCGCGGTTCTGAAGAAGCCGTTTGCCATCTCCGGCGCGCAGACCGGCTGGGTGACGGAGACCGCGGCGCGACCGCAGACCACTGCGCCGCAGCTTGCCGAACTCTCCTTCCCGACGATGGAACTCTACGCCATGCCGGCGGCGACGGCGGCCCTTCTCGACGACGCGGCAGTCGATATCGATCGCTGGATCGGCGAGGAGGTGGAGCAGGCCTTCGCCGCCCAGGAGGGCGCGGCCTTCGTCACCGGCGACGGGTCGAGCAAGCCCCGGGGGTTCATGACCTATCCGACCGTCGACGAGGCGAGTTGGGCCTGGGGTTCGGTGGGCACCGTGTCGACCGGGACCGACGGGGCCTTTTCCACCGGCGAGGCTGCCGATGCCCTGGTGGACCTCGTCTATGCGCTGAAGGCGGGCTACCGCCAGAATGCGAGCTTCGTCATGAACCGCCGGACGCAGGCCACGGTGCGCAAGCTGAAGGACACCGACGGCAATTATCTCTGGCAGCCGCCGGCCTCGGCCGGCGCGCGGGCGACGCTGATGGGCTTCCCGCTGGTCGAGGCCGAGGACATGCCCGATATCGCCACCGGAGCGCATGCGATCGCCTTTGGCGACTTCGCCCGCTTCTATCTCGTGGTCGACCGCCAGGGGGTGCGGGTGCTGCGCGATCCGTATTCGGCGAAACCCTACGTCCTCTTCTACACGACCAAGCGCGTGGGCGGCGGCATCCAGGATTTCGACGCGGCGAAGTTCCTCGACTTCTCCGCCTGATCCGCGATTCGCTCAAAAAACCTGTCGGGCCCGGCCTTTGCGCCGGGCCTTTCTCTTTTCGGAGGCCCCTCCATGACGACCATCGATCTCGGCGGCGCCGAGGAGCCGCTGAGTCTTGCCGACGCGAAGAGCTGGGCGCGGATCGAGCGCGACGACGAGGACGACCTGATCGCTGACCTCATTCGAGCCGGCCGCGAGGCGATCGAACGCGAGACGCAACTTGCCTTGATGGTCCGCAGCTTTCGGCTGATCCTCGATCCGGTGCCGCTCGACGGCTGGATCGTCGCCACCAGGCGGCCGCTGATCACCGTGGAATCCGTAACCGCCTATGCGGCCGACGGTACGCCCACCGTCTACACGGCGGAAGAGGCGATCGCCGAACGGCCGCGCGGAACGGAGGCGTTTCGTCTGGCCGAGCCGGTCATCCAGGGCGCGGCGAACGGCGTCGAGATCACCTTTCAGGCGGGCTTTGCCGATGCGGATCGCCCGTCCGATCTGGTGCTGGCGTTGAAGATGCTGGTGGCAACGAGCTACGAGGCGCGCGCTCTGGTTTCCCGCGACATGCAGCCGGCGCTGAGGCCAGCGCTCGCCGAGCATTTGATCGCGCCCTATCGCCGGGTGCGGCTCTGATGGCGCCGCTCTTTCTGGACCCCGGGATGTTGAACCGCCAAGTGGCGCTCGACCAGGCGGTGATCGGCGATGATGGGGCAGGCGGCGGCGAGACGAGCTGGCAGGAGGTGCGGGAGCTCTCGGTTCACGTCGAGCCCGTCTCCGTCGTCTCCCGGGAGCGTTTCGACCAGCGTGAGGCGCTCGTGACCCATCGGGTGATCTGCCGGGCGAATGGGGACGTGATGCGGGGCATGTCGCTGCGGATCGGGTCGAGGCGGCTCGTGATCCTCTCGGTGCATGATCCCGACGAAACGGGACGCTATCTCGTCTGCCGCTGCGAAGAGGAGCGTTGAGACCGATGCGGTTGAGCGTGTCGATCGACACCGCAGGCCTCAGCCGCGGATTCCGCCGGCGGGTGGAAAAGGCGGTGGCGCGGATGGCGAGAACCGGCCGGAGCCGGCCAATCGATGGACTGCCCTCCACCTCCAATCTCGACCGAGACCGGACGATTGCGGCGCTTTTCGCCAATCCGTGGGACGATGACGAAGCGGCATGGCAAGAGAGCGGTTCGGCCGGAAATGGCGATCACGCAAAAACTTGATCGAGGAACGCTCGAACCGCGTGACGAGGCGTTCGTTTCGACTTATATTTCATAGTGTAGGATCCCGTGAGCGAGGACCGGTCCAATGGCGCATCCCAGCGCTGAACTTCAGGAAACAATCTTTTCGACACTCACCTCCGACCCGGCGCTGACGGCGCTTCTCGGCGGGCCCAAGGTGTTCGATCGGCGGCCGGAGCGGGCAAGCTTTCCCTATCTGACCTTCGGCCGCACGGCGGTGGTCGACTGGTCGACCGGCACCGAGGACGGCGCCGAGCATATTCTGACGCTCCATGTCTGGGCGAAGGGTGGCGGCAAGGCCGAGACCTACGAGATCATGGACAAGATCTCGGAACGGCTGAACGACGCGCATCTGACCCTCGAAGGCCATCAGCTGGTGAATCTGCGGCTGCAATTCGCCGAGGCGCGGCGCGAGACGGACACGGCCACCTATCATGGCATTCTGCGGTTCCGGGCAGTCACGGAGCCGCTCGCCTCCTGATCGCAGGGATGACGGGCCCGAGACTGAGCCTCTGAACGGAGGCCGGTCGGGCGCGACTTCGACCGACATCACAATCGACACATGAACCGGCGGTCCTTCGGGGCCGCTTTTTTATTGGCCGCGGCAAGACTTTGCCGTGAGGGAGAGGCTGTTCGAGATGAGCGCGCAACGCGGCAAGGATCTTCTTCTCAAGCTGGACGCGGATGGAGACGGCAGTTTCCAGACGATCGCCGGGCTTCGCGCCCGTCGGATCGCCTTCAATGCCCAGACGGTGGATATCACCGACAGCGAAAGTGCGGGCCGCTGGCGCGAGCTTTTGGGCGGGGCTGGGGTGCAGCGGGCTTCGCTTTCCGGCGGCGGCATCTTCAAGGATGCGACCTCGGATGCCGAGCTACGACAGCTCTTCTTCGAATCGCGAATTGCCGCCTTTCAGGCGGTGATCCCCGATTTCGGCACGATCGAAGGACCGTTCCAGGTGACGGCGCTCGAATATGGCGGCGAGCATGATGGCGAAGTCACCTTCGAGGCGACCTTCGAATCTGCCGGCGCACTGACCTTCGCGGCGCTTTGACAATGGCGGTGAACAGACGACGCGGCGAGGTCTCCGCGATCATCGACGGTACGGAGCGCCGGCTCTGCCTGACGCTGGGCGCGCTCGCCGAACTGGAAGACGCCTTTGCCGCCGACAATCTCGGCGCGCTTGCGGAGCGGTTCCAGTCGGGCCGGCTCTCGGCTCGCGATCTCATCCGCATCATCGGCGCGGGCCTTCGCGGGGGTGGGGCCGAGGTGAAGGATGCCGAGGTCGAGAGGATGCGGATCGACGGGGCGGCTGCCGGGGCGGCTGCGCTTGCAGCGGAACTTCTCTCGGCGGCCTTCGGCAGCGGCGAGGAGGCGGCCGGCGCAGGCACCGCAAACCCTTGAGCGGGCCGCCGCGTCGGGCGGCAGAAGAGGGAAGTGCAGCGTTTCCCTGGGACGAGGCAATGGCGGTCGGTTTCGGCCTCCTCAAGCTTTCGTCCGAGGCCTTCTGGCGGATGACGCCGCGCGAACTGGCAAGCGTTCTTGGTCCGCGGATCGCCACGGCCGGGCCCCTGCCTTCGCGCTCGGAGTTCGAGCGGTTGATGGCGCGCTTTCCTGATTCCTCCGCGATCGGCGAGCCCCTTGGACACCGGCGCTCGCCAAACGATCCTCAATGACGGATTCCAACACGATGGAAGAAGACGAAACGTTCACCGTCGCGATCCGCGCGGATATGACCGGACTCGACAAGGCGCTGGGCGACCTTTCGAAACGGGCCGAGAGCTTTGGCTCCGCCCTGACGTCGGCCTTCGCGAGTGCCGTCACCGGTAGCCGGTCGCTCGACGGGGTGCTGCGCCAGCTCGCCATGCGGCTTTCGTCGATCGCGCTCGACGCCGCACTCAAACCCCTGGGCGATCTCGCCTCCAACGCGATCGGCCAGCTGTTTTCGGGACTGACAGGAGCATCGGCGGCCTCGGGATCGGGATCCATCCTGCCTTTCGCCAAGGGCGGTGTGGTCTCGACGCCGAGCTACTTCCCGGTGGGCGGCAAGACCGGACTGATGGGGGAGGCGGGTGCCGAGGCGATCCTGCCTCTGAGCCGGGGCGTCGACGGAACGCTGGGCGTGGCGGCGCCGGCTTCCCGCGAAGCGCCGAACATCATCTTCAACGTTGCCACCCCCGACGCCCCAAGCTTCCGGCGGGCGGAAGCCCAGATCCAGGCGATGCTGGCCCGTGCGGCCGTGCGCGGGCGCCGGGGAGTGTGAGGCGATGGCGATCGAGAGCTTCAGCGAGGAGCGCTTTCCGCTGCGCATCGCCTTCGGCACCACCGGCGGACCGGAACGTCTGACCGAGATCGTGCGGCTGTCTACCGGCTTCGAACATCGCAATCAGCGCCATGCCCGCTCCGTCCATCGCTATGATGCGGGTTCGGGGCTGAAGAGCCTGGCCGATCTGGTGGCCGTCGCCGAGTTCTTCGAAGCGCGGCGCGGCAAGTTCACCGGTTTTCGCTTTCGCGACCCGCTCGACCATTCCTCCGCGCCGTTCGGACAGGCGCAGTCGCCCCTCGACCAGGCGATCGGTGCCGGCGACGGAACGACGACGGAGTTCCAGCTCCTGAAGTCCTATGGGAGCGGAGAAGGGGCCTATCGCCGGCCGATCGAAAAGCCCGTTGCAGGGACGGTGACGATCGCCATCGACGGAGTGGCTGTGGCGAGCGGCGTCACGGTGGATGCGGCCACCGGGATCGTGAGCTTCGACGCGCCGCCGCCGATGTCGGCCTCGATCACGGCAGGGTTCGAATTCGACGTGCCGGTGCGCTTCGATCTCGATCAGCTCGCCATCAACATCGCTGCCTTCGAGGCCGGCGACATTCCCAGCATTCCCCTGATCGAGGTACGGCCATGAGAACGCTTTCGCCGGACATGCTGGCGGCGACCGCCGGCCCGGTGACGACGCTCAGCCATTGCTGGCGACTGACCCGCAAGGACGGCGTCGTTTTCGGTTTCACCGACCATGACGGGCTGCTCGAATTCGACGGCACGCGGTTCGAGGCGACCTCAGGGCTGAGCGCGAGCGAGGCGGAAGCGGCCCTGGGTCTCGGCCCGACCACGCGGGAAGTGGAGGGCGCCCTGAGTTCTGTAGCCATCACCGAGGCGGACATCGCCGCCGGGCGCTATGATGGGGCAAAGGTCGAGACCTTCGTCGTCGACTGGCGAAATCCTGCAGCGCATCTGCGCGTCGATGTCTCGCAGATCGGAGAGGTCAAGCGCAGCGCGGTCGCCTTCACCGCCGAACTCCGCAGCCTGGCGACGAAGCTCGATGCCGTGCGCGGGCGGCTTTACCGCCGCCGCTGCGATGCCGTTCTGGGCGATACGCGCTGCGGCTTCGACCTCTCGCCTGCTCCCTACACCGTCGAATGCGTCGTGTCTTCTGCCGATGGCCAGACGATTGAGACGGCGACGCCGCTGGGGGCCGCTCCCGATTGCTATTTCTTCGGCCGAGCCGTGATCCTCGACGGCAAGGCGGCGGGCCTCGGCGCCGACATCGCCTCGGCTGCGGCCACGGGGGCCGGGACGGTTCGTCTGATCCTCGCCGAGCCGGTCGTCGCGGAGATCGAGGCCGGCGATCGGTTCCGTCTGGTCCAGGGCTGCGACAAGCGCTTTTCCACCTGCCGGGACCGCTTCGCCAACCGGCAGAACTTTCGCGGGTTTCCCCATATCCCCGGAAACGACGCGGTGCTCGCCGTCGCCAAGTCCGGCAATCTGCATGACGGGTCGCCGGTGGTGCCATGAGGGACGATGTCGGAACGCGAGTGCTTCTCGCTGCTCGCGCGTTTCTCGGCACGCCCTACCGGCATCAGGGCTCGACCAGGGGCATCGGCTGCGATTGCCTCGGCCTGATCCGGGGCGTGTGGCGTGAACTTTACGGCTGCGAGCCCGAAACGCCCGGCGCCTATGCTGTGACTTGGAGCCTGCGCAGCGGGGCGGATCGGCTGACGGAAGCGGCCGAACGGCATCTCCACAGAATCGATCTCGCTGATGCGCTGCCAGGCGACGTCCTCCTGTTTCGCTGGCGGCGGGGCGCGCCGGCAACCCATTGCGCGATCCTCGACGAAGGCGAGCGCATCATCCACGCCTATCAAGGCGCGGCGGTTGTCTCCTCCGCTTTTCCGAAGGCCTGGCGCGCTCGGCTTTCCGGCTCTTTCCGCTTTCCGGAGTGATCGATGGCGACTCTTGTTCTGCAGGCTGCCGGCACGGTGCTCGGCAGCTTCATCGGCGGTCCCTTCGGCGCGGTTCTCGGCCGTGCGGCCGGTGCGCTCGCGGGCGCGGCGATCGACCAGTCTCTCTTCGGCGAGACCCGGCGGATCGAAGGCGCGCGGCTCGAAAGCCTGCGCATCATGGCGGCGGAAGAAGGCACAGGCATTCCCCGCATCTACGGCACCGCGCGGATCGCCGGGCAGGTGATCTGGACCACCCGATTCGAGGAGGAGGTCAACACCGAACGCCAGGGTGGCAAGTCGGCTCAGCCGACTGTGGAGGTCACCACCTACAGCTATTTCGGCAATGTCGCCCTTGGCCTCTGCGAGGGGCCGATCGCCGGCATCCGCCGGATCTGGGCCGATGGCGAGGAAATGGACCTCACCGAGGTGAATTTCCGCGTCTATCTCGGCAACGAGACGCAAGATCCCGATCCGCTGATCGAGGCGAGGCAGGGCGCGGGCAATGCGCCGGCCTATCGCGGCCTCGCCTATATCGTCTTCGAGCGGCTGGCGCTCGAACGCTACGGCAATCGCATTCCGCAGATCAGTTGCGAGGTTCTGCGGCCGATCGGCGAGCTGGAAGGCCAGATCCGGGCGATCACCGTCATTCCCGGCGCGAGCGAACACGGCCTCGATCCCGAGGTCGTGCGCGAGCGGATCTCGGAAGGCGAAGATGCGCTTCTGAACCGGAATATCCTCCATGGCGAGAGCGATTTCACCGCTTCCATGAACGAATTGACGGCGCTCTGCCCCGCGCTGAAACGCGCGGCCCTGGTGGTCGCCTGGTTCGGCGACGACCTTCGGGCCGGATCCTGCCGGTTCAAGCCCAAGGTGGAGATCGACGATCGCGACGAGACCGAGGACTGGCATGTCGGGCCGCTCGGCCGGGCCTCCGCCGAGCGCATCGCCTATCGCGACGGCGGGCCGGCCTATGGCGGAACGCCGAGCGACCAGGGCGTCTTGCGGGCGATCGCCGATCTGAAGGCGCGGGGACTGAAGGTCACCTATTATCCCTTCATCCTCATGGAGATCGGCGAAGGGAACGGTCTGCCGGACCCTTATGGCGGAACCGAGCAGGCGGCTTTCCCCTGGCGCGGGCGGATCACGCTCGATATCGCCGTCGGCGCGGCCGGCAGCGCGGATGGCACGGCCGCCGCACGGCAGGCGATCGAGAGTTTCTTGGGCGATGCCACGCCGGACGACTTCTCCTGGGTCGGCGGACGACTGTTCTACACGGGACCGAACGAATGGTCCTACCGCCGCATGATCTTCCATCAGGCGCATCTGGCGGCGAAAGCCGGTGTGGACGCCTTCTTCATCGGTTCCGAGATGCGCGGGCTCACGCGGGTGCGCGACGATCAAGGCCGCTTTCCGTTCGTCGAGGGGCTGATCGCGATCGCCGAAGCCGTGAAGGCGCTGATGCCCGAAGGGGTCGTATCCTATTCGGCCGATTGGAGCGAGTATTTCGGCTATCACCCCGACGACGGCTCGGGCGACGTCTTCTTCAACCTCGATCCGCTCTGGGCGTCTCCGGCGATCGACGTGATCGCCATCGACGACTACCTGCCCCTGACCGACTGGCGCGACGGCGACAGCGACCCGGACGCTCCCTCGATCTACGATCGCAACGGCTTGCGGGCCGGCATCGCCGGCGGCGAGTATTTCGACTGGTACTATCCGAGCGAGACGGATCGCGCGCTCAGGAACCGTGCGCCGATCAGCGATGGCGCCCACGGAAAGCCCTGGGTCTTCCGGCCGAAGGATCTCGTCGGCTGGTGGTCGAACCCGCACCACGAACGTCGGAACGGCACCGAACTGGCCACCCCGACCACCTATCAGCCCATGGCCAAGCCCATCTGGCTCGCCGAACTCGGCTGTCCGGCGATCGACAAGGGCGCCAATCAGCCGAACCTCTTCGTCGATCCGAAATCGTCGGAAAGCGACATCCCGCATTTCTCGACCGTCGGGCGGGACGATCTCGTCCAGAGGCGCTTTCTCGAAACCCATCTCGCCTATTGGGACCCGGAAGACGAGGCGTTCGATGAGGCGGCAAACCCGGTCTCGACGGTTTATGGCGGCCGTATGGTCGACCCGGATGCGATTCATGTCTGGACCTGGGATGCGCGCCCGTTTCCGGCCTTTCCCACCCGCACCGGCGTCTGGAGCGACGGGGACAATTGGCGCCTCGGCCACTGGCTGAGCGGCCGCCTGGCGAATGCACCGCTCGACCGGCTGGTTGCCGAGATCCTTGGCGCGCACGAGATCGCCGACATTGATCTGACCGGGCTCGAAGCCACGCTGGGCGGCTGGGTCGAGAACGCACCGGCCTCGGCGCGGGATTCGCTGGAGAGCCTTTTCCGCCTGACCGGTGCGATCGCCCATGTCACCGACGGCACGCTGGTCGCCCGCTCGCTCGCGCGGGTCTCGCCGGAGCGCAGTCTCGCGACCTTTGTCGACGAGGCCGATCAGCCGCTGGTCGAATTGCGGCGCTCGGAAGCGGCCGAGACGGTGGACGCCGTGGCACTGAACTTTCTCGACCCCTGGCGGGCCTATCAGACCGGGAGCGCCGAGGCGACCCGGGCGAGCGTTCCGGCGCCGCGCCAAGAGATCGTCAGCCTGCCGGCCGTCATGGACGAAGCGGCAGCACAGAGCTTCGCGGCGAGTATGCTGAGCGAAAGCGGGATCGCCTCCGAGACGGCGTCCTTTGCGCTGCAGGCCGCGGACCTAGTCCTCGAAGCGGGTGATGCCGTCACGATCGGCGACCGGCCAGGCGAATGGCTGGTCATCCGGATCGAGACAGGCGAGGCCCATCGCGTCACGGCGCGGCGGATTCCGCCACGGCGCGGCGGCGGGATCGACATGGGCGCGCCTGTGGTCGGGTCGAATCCACGTCCGCCTTTGGCCTCACGCCCCTTCGCGGCGTTTCTCGATCTGCCGCTGCCGCCGGGCGGCTCCGGGGCTGAGGGCGCCCGGGTCGCCCTCAGCGCCAGCCCGTTCCCGGGCTACGAGATCGACACGCTCGCCGATGACGGCACGCTGCGGCAAAGATTGCGGGTCACCAGGCGCGGCACGCTCGGCCGCCTGACCGCGCCGCTCGGTCCTGGGCCCGAGGGTCGTTTGGACCGGATGAACGCGCTCGACGTCGCGTTGCCGCGGGGAACCCTGTCTTCGGTTTCGCGCGCTCATCTTTATGCCGGTGGCAACCTCTGCGCGGTTCTTTGCGACAATGGCGCCCTGGAGGTTTTGCAGTTCGAGACGGCGGAAGAAGTGGCGCTGGGAGAATACAGATTGCGCGGCCTGCTTCGCGCCCAGGGCGGCACGGAGGACGCGATGGCGGCCGGCGCCTCGCCGGGAGCGCTCTTTGCGCTTCTCGACGAGGCCTGCCTGCCCCTCGGCATCGAGGCCGGCGAGGTGGGCCGGGCGCTCGACTTCGTCGTCGCCCCTTTCGGCCGCAGCCTGGACAATCCGGCTTCCCTGACCCTCACGCAGGCGTTGGGCGAGCGTTCGGTGCGGCCGCTCTCGCCCGTGCATCTGCGTGCGGCCTTCGCAGAGGGTGGCAGCGTGACCCTGTCCTGGATCAGGCGCACGCGCGTGGGCGGCGACAATTGGTCGGCACGGGATGTTCCGCTCGGCGAGGAGGCCGAGCGCTACCGTGTCACAATTGGTGATGGGGGTGCGAACGCGGTCACGACGGAATCGATGCAAGCCGGCCTTGTCGTTTCGGCCGATGACCAGATGTCCGCCTTTGGTGCGCTTCCCACTGTCCTGGCAGTCTCGGTCGCACAGATCAGCCCGGTCTGGGGGGCCGGCACGGCTCGCAATGCGATCTTTTCTCGGCCGGGATGAGCGGCTAGTCTTCCCGCGCGAAGGGTTGCCGTTCGGGGCCGGGCGGGCTTTCTCGCGAAACGTTCATTCGTCATTCAGCCGGGATTTGCTAGCAGTCTCTTCCATGATGAAACCGCCTGCTCGCTCGATTGGACTCGGATGACACGCGCAAGACGATCCCTGGCGTTGATGCTTCTTCTCGCGATGGGCCTTGGGCCCGCGCCTGCGGCAGCGCGGGCGGATCTGGGTTTCGATGCGCCTTTCCGCGTGGCGGCCAGCGATTGTTCCGGCGCGGCAAGTCGCGCCGCCCGCCAGACCGGTGGCCAGGTGCTGTCCGTTTCCACGCGCAACCAGGGCGGTCAGATGGTTTGCGTCGTCACGGTTCTGGTGCCAGGCAAGGGCAACGAACGGCCGCGCAAGCGGACGATCACCATTCGGCCGTGACGAGCGACTGGCCGCATCGGCACGCGTTTCGGATGGCCGGTCCAGTTTGGGAATTCAGAACATTCGGTAGGCGGAAGGGACGGAATTGATCCATGCGAGTTCTGATCGTCGAGGATGACGAAACCCTGAACCGCCAGTTGACCGAGGCCCTGACCGGCGCCGGCTATGTCGTCGATAGCGCCTTCGATGGTGAGGAGGGGCATTTCCTCGGCGATACGGAGCCTTACGATGCGGTCATCCTCGACATCGGCCTGCCCCAGATCGACGGCATCAGCGTTCTGGAACGATGGCGGCGGGAAAACCGGCAGATGCCTGTCCTCATCCTCACCGCGCGCGATCGCTGGAGCGACAAGGTGGCCGGCATCGATGCCGGCGCTGACGACTATGTCGCCAAGCCCTTCCATGTCGAGGAAGTCCTGGCACGGGTGCGCGCGCTGATCCGGCGGGCGGCCGGGCATGCGTCCTCGGAGATCTTCTGCGGCCCCGTACGGCTGGACACGCGCTCGTCCCGGGTGAGTGTCGACGGAACGCCGCTGAAACTGACCTCCCACGAATATCGCCTGCTCGACTATCTGATGCATCATCAGGATCGCGTGGTCTCGCGGACCGAGCTGATCGAGCATCTCTACGATCAGGATTTCGATCGGGATTCCAATACGATCGAGGTCTTCGTCGGGCGCTTGCGCAAGAAGCTCGGCGTCGATCTCATCGAGACGATCCGCGGTCAGGGCTACCGGATGCGCGATCCGGGCGGCGAAGGCTGATGGTTGGACGGGCCGCGGCCGAAACGCTGCGGAAATGGCGGGCCGGGCGGCCGGCAAGGCAGCGGGGGTTGGCGCCGATCTCCGCGCTGTTCCAGCGCCGGTCTTTGACGCTTCGCGTCATCCTGCTCACCAGTCTCTGGGTCATGGTCGCGCTGGTGGTGGTCGGGGGCCTGATTTCAGGTCTCTACGAAAGGACGGCGACGCGCGGTTTCGAGAACCTCCTGACGGCGCAGCTCTACAATCTCGTCAATACGGTGAGTGTCGACGAGGAAGGCGAACTGCAGGGAACGCCCGATCTCGGCGATCTTCGCTACGTTCAGCCGCTTTCCGGCTGGTACTGGGAGGTCGTGCCGGCCAGTGCAAACACAAGCGGTGGGCTGTCGTCTGCGTCCCTTGCGCGCCTTTCGGTGCCCGAGTTTCCGCTTTCGCGCGCACCCTTCGACCGCATGTACCGGCGAAGCTATGTCACCGAAGGCCCCGATCGGCAGCGCCTGCACGTGACCGAGACGGAGGTGGTTCTCGATGCCGAGAACCACGCCGCGCGCTTTCGCGTCATGGGCAGCCTCGCGACCGTGGAGGACGATATCGCAGCCTTCGACCGGACGCTGCTCCTTTATCTTGGCGGGGTAGGACTCGGCACCATTCTGGTCAATGTGCTCGTGATCCTGATCGCCTTGCGGCCCTTGGCACGGGTCAGGCGGTCTCTCGCGGCCGTGCGCGAAGGAGAGGCCGAGCGCCTCGAAACGGGCTTCCCGGCCGAGATCGAACCGCTCGCCGCGGAGATGAATGCGCTGATCGACAACAACCGGCGCATCGTCGAGCGCTCGCGCACCCAGGTCGGCAATCTCGCCCATTCCCTGAAGACCCCGATCGCGATCCTGATGAACGAGGCACGGGCGATGGAGGGCGGCAAGGACCGTGTGGTCACCGAGCAGGCCGAGCGCATGCGCCAGCAGGTGCAACATTATCTCGATCGGGCGCGGGTCGCGGCCCAGGGACAGAGCATCGTCTTCCGTACGCCGGTTCATCCCGTCCTGGAGCGGATCGTCCGCGTCATCGCGAAGCTCAATCCGCATCTGGATGTCGAGTTCGTTGCCGAGGCGGCCGACGACATCGTCTTCGCCGGCGAACGCCAGGATCTGGAGGAAGTGGTCGGCAACCTTCTGGAGAATGCCGGAAAATGGGCGAAGTCGCGCATTCGACTGACCTGCCGCGCCGAAGAGGCCGAACGATTCGCCGTCACGATCGAGGATGACGGCCCGGGCCTGACCGGCGCGGAAATCCGGGAAGCCCTGAAACGCGGAAAGCGCCTGGACGAGGCGACTCCGGGCAGCGGGCTGGGGCTCTCCATCGTGCGCGACGTCACGGGAGAATATCGCGGCCGGCTGGAACTCTCACGCTCCGAACTCGGCGGACTGTCCGCAAAGGTTCTGCTGCCACGGATCGAGCGCTGAGCCAGCGCGCAGGGGCGGGCCGGAATAAACCCTGGACGACACGGCCTCGACTGTGCGATGGGGATGCGCCGATGACGAAGCTCGGACGAGACGCAACGCGTCTTGGCGACAGGCTTCGAAGCGACTGCGGGTGTGGCGGAATCGGTAGACGCGCCGGACTCAAAATCCGGTTCTGGTGACAGAGTGTCGGTTCGAGTCCGACCACCCGCACCATTTCCCAAAAGCGGAGTGCAAAACCCCTCTAACACCTTGAATGGTAAGGTGGTTTTTGGGGTTCTAGGACCCGTTTTCCGGTCGTATTCCAGACGGTCCACGAAGGCCAATCTGAGCACGATTCTGCGGGCTGTGATATTGCCCGTTTCCCAGAGTTTCCAAGGGTTTGCGAGGAAGCGGAGGGAGAGTTCTAGCAGATTTTCCAGCCTGCCATCCTCCGGCACGAATCCGGCGACTTGTTCACGCAGCCTCAAGCGATCACGTTCGAGCTCGCTGATCTTGTCTTCATAGGTTTTGATCACCGCCGGATTGGTTGCCTCGACGACACGGCCGAGAAGTCCGTCGATCCGCTTGTCGATAGTGCGTAGCTGCTCCTTGCCGGATTTGACCATCTCGGCGGCTTGGGCGGCGCGCCGCGCCCAGGCATCGCGGAACATCCGCGCGGCGAGGTCGAACAGCTTTTGGCTCGGCTCAAGGGTCCGGACGAGTTGTCCGACGTCGCCCTCGATCTTATCGCGGGGTATCGACTTGCCGTAGCTCTCGCAGCCCTTCGTCTGACAGAGATAATATGGATAGCGCTTGGTGTTGCCGGTGGTCCAGCAGCTGCGAAGCTGCACACTGCAATCCGCGCAGACGACAAAGCCGCGCAAGACGAAGTCGTCACCGATGTCCTTGCGGATCGGCAGTTTGGCCGGGCCTGTGCGGCGCTCCTGGACCTTGTCGAAGGTCTCGATCGAGATCAGCGGTTCGTGCTGGCCCTTGAGCCAGTTGAGGCCGTAAGTCTCGTTGCAGATATAGCCGGTGTATAGCGGCTGGGTAAGGAGGTCGGTGACGCGCTGGAACGTGATTCCGCCCGCCTTATTGCGCGGAAACTCCGGGAAGCTCTCGAAGAAGCGCTTGATCTCCGCCTGTGACTGGAAGCGCCCGGCGGCATAGCCTTCAAAGGCCTCGCGGACGATGCCGGCGAGCGGCTCGCTCGGCACTAGCACTTTTCCCCGGCCTTTGATCGTTTTGAAGACATACCCGACAGGGGAATTGAATGTCCAAAAGCCGTTTTCCATGCGGGCGCGCATCTTCTGCGCCACCTGCCGGCCATTCTGCTTGCGCTCCAGCGCGCCTTGTGCCGCCAGGATCGTCTCGATGAACTCGCCTTCCGGCGTGTCGTCGAGGCGGAAGTTCAGGCATTCGATAACCGCCTTGCGTTGCCGGAAGGCGTCGCGCAGATCGAAGTGGAACCGCGTGTCACGAGCAAAGCGCTTCAGATCGTCGAAGATGACGACGAAGCGCTCGTCCGGCTGAGCATCGAGAAAGGCGAGAAGCGCCTTCATGCCGGGGCGCTTCATGAAGTCACCGCCGCCGCTGATCGTGTCAGGGAAAACGGCGGTGACTTCATAGCCTTTTAGCGCCGCATACTGACGGCAGCGGGTCTCCTGACTTTCGAGGCCATGCCCTTCATCCTGCTGGCCTTTTGAGGATACTCGGCAGTAGATCACCGCCTTCATTTGCTGGTCTTCACTCATGCGCATCTCCTTGGGGCAGTTTACCCGATTCTTGCGCATGCTCTGCAATGATTTGGCGGAGCGCCTCCTCGCCCCCGTCACCGCCACAGTGCTGGACCGGATTGAGCCGGAAGCCGAGATCGACGAAACCAAGGACGATGGCAAAGAGGCTTTTGATCAGCGCCTGCTTGTCTTCATCCGAGGCGTCCGACTCTTCGAGATAGGAGGCGTAGAGCTCCCAATCGACGGAGAGGGAAAGGTCCGGCTTCGCTGTGCTGTCTGGTGATATGGGGGGATGCGTCATGGCCTTGTTGCTCCTTCTTCCGTCTGGCGTCTCCTTTGTGCGTCCGATTTACTATCTCGAACAAAAAGAGAACACTCTACAGAAAGTCGACCGATAATGTCAAGGAAATAGTTCCTATTACTGGTTCGCTCGGGAGATGATCTTCGCCACGCTAGATTAGCGGGTTGGCGAAAACTGACGCTTCTCCACAGCTTCGGCCTTCCGGGCACCGCGCTCGGCTTCGCGGACGGGCCGGTGATAGGCCTCCTCCACTTCTTTGCAGAACTCGTAGAGGTCCATGCCTTCGGCCTGATAGAACGTCTCCTTCATGAGCGCTTTGGCGGTCTGCTCGGTGATGCCGAGCTTTTGCGAGAGCTCCAGCCCTGCCTCGTCATAGGCGCGGTAGAACGGCATGGTCGGGCCGTCCTTGATGCGATCCGGGATCGAGCGGGCCAGGAGGTGAATGTCTTCGCTCGGCGATCGCTCGATTTCAGCGTCGCGCTCTTTGAGGCCCTCGCGCATGGCGTTCATGGTCTGGCCGTTCAGTGCCTTGAACATGTCGCGGAGAACCGTCTCGGCCTGCACGCTGTCGAAGCGCTCCGAGCGGGCGAAGGCATGAGCGTAATCGGTCAGCGCTTCACGGAAGGAACCGGCCTTCTCAATTCTGCGCTTGATGATCCCGCAGATCATGTGCGCCTCGTCGAACTGGCTGCCGGTGAGATTGCGGCCGGTGAAGCTTTCCCGGGCGGCAGTGATACGGCTGTCGTCTTCAGTCATCTCAAATGCTCCCTTTCTCCGTTCGTTTGCTCAGCTGAATGACGGCCTGATGCGGCGATCGCGGCCGGAGCGGCGATCGCTGGCTTTCGCGAACTGGTCTTTTGACTGACCGTCGAGCTTGCGCCGTTCGGCGGCTTCGGCCAGCAACGCTT
This sequence comes from Jiella marina, assembly GCF_024359545.1. Lineage (GTDB taxonomy): Bacteria > Pseudomonadota > Alphaproteobacteria > Rhizobiales > Rhizobiaceae > Jiella. The sequence goes on along the minus strand of NZ_JAKQZG010000012.1, from coordinate 6,610 downwards.
CCTTTTCGGCCGTCTCGGCCTGATCGATGCCCGTCAGCATGACCTCGTGATCCTTCTGGACACGCCGGTGTGCCTGAAGCTCGATATCTTCCTTCTTGAACTCATCGGTTCCGAAAGGCGGGCGGATTTCGTGGGCCGGTGTCGCCTTTTCCGCGATGATGTCGCGCCGGGCCTTCTCGACGCGCGTCTCGTATTCGTCGCGGTAGCGCCTCTCGGCATCTTCGCGGGCGCGAGTGTGTCGTTCCTCGATCTTGCGGTAAGCGCGCCAATCCTGCGAGGTTTTGAGGACCTTCGCTTCGTGTTTGCGCACGGCGTCATCGAACGCTTTGGCAAGTTCGCTTCTCAGATCGTCGCTCAAGGAAAGCGCTCCTTCTCGTCACAAATTTGCGTTGGAATCCGGCCTTTTGGTACGCTGGGATCATGCCTGCCTTTGAACACATCGAAGACGTGACCGAGTGGCTCGAACCGCTTGACTATGCTGCTTTCTGGAAGGCGGTTGGGCCGTATCAGCTCGTCCTGCAGGACAGGGCTTTCTGCGACGCGCAAATCGCGCGGCGCGAGGTCGAGCAGGACCTTGTGCTCGACGTCTTGAAAGGCATGGCGCGGACGGAGCTGACCCAAATCTTCCGCTTGAAGCATCGGATCTGGCATCCGCCCGGCGCGCCTCACTGATCCGCACTATCCTTGAAGAAGCGAACCCACCCGCACTTTGCCCTTTCCGCCGCCACGGTGATGGCACCGTAGGGACCGACGAAGGTGCAGGTCAGATAATGTCGGGGGACGGTCAGGTCGTGCGGATGGCCGTTGTCCCGGTAGGTGTACTGAAAGATGACATGCGGCACGCCCCAGCCGGCATAGATACCGAGGGCCGCCGCTGGCGCGGCGACCCACAGAATGAGCGAGAGATAGCGAAGGACGATCATTGCTCGCCCTCCCGGCCCGGCATCCGGAAGACGAACTTCGGATCGGGCGTCAGGCGACCACCTTCCAGATCATTGGGGCGGATCATGTGGCAGAACGGATCGATATTCTGCATGCCCGTCATCAAGCCCGTGCCGAAGCCAAGACCCTTGGCATGATACAGAAAATGACCGCGCTGCATTGCCATCAGTTCAGCCCCAGACATCACCGGCGCCTTGCTGGTCTGGAACGTGCTTTGCAGCCGCACATCCTGATGACCGGCGCTCAAGTTCGATGAGACGACGATCTCTTCGCCCATCGCCTTCGAGACGCGGGCCGCTTCGTCGAAGGACGAGAAGCCGAACCACTGCTTGATGATGGCGTTCTCTTCGATCGTCTGGGTTTCCAGGCGTCCGAACCGTCGTTCGATCTCCGAGCGGCTCTGCGCAATGCCGTGGAACTCTGCCCCAAAAGCGCGTAGCGTTGTGAGCGATTCAACCAGTGGCTTCAGAGGTGCATTCGTGAACTCGTCCGCGATCATGGTGAGCGGCCCCGCGCCACCATACAGCGCCTCGCAGAAGCTTAGGATATGAAGCGCGTAATAGTTGCCGATTCGGTTCATGAACGCCTGCGGACCGACGAGGAAGATAACGGCACGCTGGCGGATCAGATCGGCATGGGTGGTGTCCGCATCGAGACCGGCACGATGGAGCCGCGATCCGGCGGCGAACACCCTCATAGACTTCAGAGCAGCGCTCCTATGCTGCGGCCAGTGCTCGTGATCGGCCATGCCGAGCACGTCGAGGGCAAGAGCCTGGAGCATGTCTTCGCCTTCGTCGGCTTCGACTGCCGCGACCTTGAGGAGCATCTTCGGATTTGAAATCAGCCCCCAGACGCCGCCGGGCGTGGCGAGCCGGGCATTGCGCTTCAACAGCGCGTAGGTCGCAAACTCTATGATTGTTCTCGGCTGATCCCTAAAGTACTGATTGCGTGCATCATTCGGTGGATCGGGAATGAGCGCCTGGTTTGCGTTTTCCGAGGAAAAGACGAGGTCTTCCCGGTTCCGCTGATAGACCGAGGTGATCCCGCCGAACGGGTTCAGGGAAACCCGGAAGGGAAAGTCCGGGCCCAGCACGAATGTATCGTCGATGACTCCGACAGGGATGCCCATCTCGGCAATCATCGGCGCGGCCTGCATAGCCATTTCGCCGTTTTTACTATCGAATGCCAGTATCGCAGGGCGACTGACCGAGGACAGCAAAGAATAGAGCCAGACCATCGCACCGCACGTGGTTTTTCCACCACCATTTGCACTTAAAAGGAGCGAATGTCCTTTTGGCGCCCAGATCGGCTCACCTGCGAACGTCGTCCCGAGGAGCCGCCGCCCCTCGGGATCGATGATGGCTCTGGCAGTCGCCGGAACCGGCTTGGATTTTCCGAAGGGCCAACTCATTTGATGACCCCCTCGCTGCGCAGCGCGTCGGAGGAAACGAGGCCATCGGACTTCGGCGTCGCGCCCTGGCGACGATAGGCGTTGACGCGCAGGTCGCGCATCACGAAGCCTTTGATCTCGCCGACGGCCGTCGTGAGCAGCCCCACCGCCGCAGCAGCGGTGAGGATCGCGATCAGGCCGAGTTGCCACCAGAGAACCGAAACATTCTGCCAGGAGAGCCACGCCACGCCCGCGAAGACGAGACCGAAGACGATCTGGACATTGATGCGGATGATGGCGCGGAGATTGGGACCGCCGGGGATCATGGTCGGCCTCCCGTCTGCAGGCTGAGCTGGACGGAGAACACCTCTTTGCGCACGCGGTTGAGATGGCCATAGGTGCCGTAGATGGCACCGGTCAGTTCCGTGCCGCGCAGATCGCGGCTCAGAAGCTTCAGCTGCCCAAGGGTCAAGCCGCAAGCGAGCGAAACGACCGAGACGCCGACGATCGCCAGCCATTCGGACGGATAGAGCAGATCGGCATGGGCGACACCGAAGGCGGCCGTCCCCGCTGCGATTGTCGCGCCGACGGCGAGAAACGGACGACGGACCGAGAACACGCTGAGATCGGCGATCCGGTAGGTATCCCGGTGTGTGTGGACGGCGTGGCCGTCGATGGAAACAGTGCCGAAGATCATGGATCAGTCCTCCAGTTTCGCGACGCCCGCGCAGGCGGGGCTGGCGAGGGATTCGAGCAGCGAGGCGCGGAGATTGGTGACGGACGACGGGACGACTGTCCGCGCGGTCCCGGCGGCGAGGGCAAAGTCCCAGCGCTTCACCATCGTCATGTGCGAGACGGCACATGCGCAGCGCGATCCGGCCTCGGCAGCAGCGCGTTCGATGCGCTGGCGCTTCAGTTCCGCGAGATGGCGTTTGCGGGCTTGCGCCCGATCCATGGCGTCACAGGCGATACCCATGCCGAACATGTCGAGGAACTGGCGCTGCTCACCCGGCAGACCGCCGAGCAGATCACCGCACTGGAAAGCGAAACCGGGCTCCGGTGCAGGCTGGCGGGTCTTGATGTCGGCCGCGATCCGCTGCTCGCAATCGGCCGTCCAGCCGATTTGTTCGGCGCTACGTTCGGCGACCAGCGGACCAAGGGCATAGGCGGAGGCCCCGGCCCAAAGTGCTCCAGCGACGAGGACGCCGCCGGAAATGGGAATTGAGGAGAAATCAATGGGCATGACGAATGCCTTTCCTGATGACTGAAAAAAACCGCGCGCATTGCCCGGCTAGTCATCGCTAGGAGGTTTCGTCAGCACTCGTCGGCGGGGTTCGGGCGGAATTGGCAATGCGCCATCCGGCCACCCTCACGCCAAACGCAGATCGGGGGGCCATAGGCCCCCCGATCAAGCAGTTTCGCGAATATCGCCTCAGCGGGCGCGGCCCCGGCGAACCGGCGGCGTGTCATCTACGTCCTGATCGTCGTCGGATTCGACGAGTTTCCGCACGCGGCGACGCTTCGGCACGTCGATGGGGCGGAGATTGGTTAGATCGTCGAAATCGCTCTCGCGCGGCGCCGGGCCGTTGTCATCCGGGTTGGCCTGATACCGTGCCCACAGGAGTGAGAGGACCGTATAAACCCAAAGAACCAGGGGAAATACGAGCTCTACACTGAGAACAAGCAATGCCACCGGTGCGAATTCGCCGACGTATGACAAGGTTTGGATGGCCCCTGTGCGCGGCGGGAACGCGGGCCGCTCAATGGCCCCGGTTCCAGCCTGACCCAGAACAGTTTCGAGGTTCGCGGCATAGCCCGCCAGCAGAGCATTGACGCGGGCCGTGACGTCGGGCCGGTCCGGAATGTTCACGCCTGTCCGCAACTCCCCGGCATAGGCGGCGAGCATGGCCGTCGGAACAGCTTCGTCCAGACGGTTCAGCAGCTGTTCGAGACCGGCATCGAGTTCCCGCAAGGCGATCCGGCGCTCCCAGACGTCCCGGTCTTCATCCGCGAGGACAGTTCCCATCCGCGCCAGATGATCCGCGAGTTCGCCGCGCACCGCATCACGTTGCTGGAGGCCGGCTGCAGCCTCGTCCCGCACCGCCGCCGCACGGCTGGCGAGCGCTTCCAGCGTCCGTGTCGTGCTGCCATAGCCGCCGGAACCGCGCAGTGACACGCAGGAACTCGTCTTTTCGCATTCCGTCTTGGTATCGAGGTCGGCAGCGATCGCCATGACGACCGGGACGACGCGCCCCGCCTGCGCTCCGTGGGCCGTCCGGACGTCGGAATAACGCGCGGTCTCGGAGGCGTAGACCTGCAGTCGGCGCTCTTCCACCTGCTTGATGATCAGGCCCGGTAACGTCCCCATGAAGAGGCTCGCCCCGACGATCAGAATCGAAACGAGTCCGACGATCCCGGCCAACACATAACCGACGGAGAAGAGCGTCGCCGCCTTCTCAATCGCCATGCGGTAGACCGCATAGGCCACGATGAACGCGGCCAGCGGCAGCAGCAGCGTTTTCAGAAAGCCAGTGAACCCGCTCTCGGCGGTGCCGAGATTGCGCAGCGCGGTCCAAAGCATAATCGCGGAAATCAGCGGCAGGATCACCAGAACGGCACTGAGATAGGGCGCGCGCTCGGGCTTCTTCAGCCGGTCGGGTTTCTTAGGCTTGTCGTCAGTAGTCATTTCCTTGTCTCCTTCCTAGGGGTGGTGAGACCCCGGCTTTGAAGGAGGCAGCGAATGCTTGAGGGCCCGGTCCGGGCGTTATCTTCGATTTCGACTCGCTCGAAGCAGCACCCCCAATGCGTTCTCGCGAACCCCGGCGGAAGCGCGCAGTCGGCAAGCATGTCTTCGGTGTGTGCCGCCTTGCCTGCCACAACGTGATGTTTGATCCACAAACTGGCCACTCGCGGGAACAGGAACATCGTGATGCGCGATGCCAATGGCCGGACGGACAGCAAGCTGAGAACGAAGCGACCGGGCCAATCAACGATCGGCCCGGTCCAAGACCTGTTAAACGGTCAGTCCAGACACCTTAGGAAATCTGCCGCACGCAGAAGCCCGGATACCCGATGCGAGCAAGGAAGCACTTCCTCGCCAGCGAGAGATAGCAGATGCGCCAAAGACCGCGCTCCTGAAGCAAATATTCCCTGGGCGCGTCGATCCGCTCCTTCAGTCGGTTCATGGTCCGTCGCGGAGCGCAGCCGAACCGGTCGCAGATCGATACTTCATCTTCCGGGTTTCGCGGCAACGCATCCCGGTCGATAAACCGTTCCGCCCAATTGAAGAGGTCTCCCTTCGCCCGGTCAGTGACGTTTTGATACACGAAATTAAACCGCGCACTTCCCGAGCGTCCGCAATAGCCTGCCGTCACGACCGTCTCCATGAAGCGGGCGAGGCCCTGTTCATAGGTGGGTTGATCGATTTCTTCCTTCGGATCGCACCAGATATCGCCGTCCCAAATCTTAAGTATCGGCCCAACCGGGCGAACCCACTGCCCGTCCGGCAGGAGAATGCGTCCACGCTTGAGTTCATGTTCGTCTTTCCAGTACCCCATCGTTCTCTCCTGAGGGTTTGGAGAAAACGGGCCCGTTCTCGGTGCTAGCTTCGTGTCTCGCGGGAATTGGCCAACCCGTTGCTCAGACAGGGTTCTCGGCCTGTCCGAGGATGAGAGTGGCTGGAGGACGAGCGAAAGGCTTCCCAAGCCGTCAGGGAAAAAGCGGGTAAGACCGGGGAACGGCTGAGAATTGCGTAGATAGTTGGGAACGAGACAAATATTGCAATTTTAAGATGTATTCGCTACCATTGAGTGTGAAATACATTAAACCCAGCGAGGATGTTTACGTTACCGAGACCGTGTATGATCGAAATACCGGTTTGCGGACATTTCAGCGCACCACATTCAATGGACTACGGCAGAGCCCGCCCGATGACTCACCATCGGAGATCGTCTTCGACAAACTTGGACGGCCGCAACAACTTGAATGGCATCATAAGGATGAACTCCACCGGACCGCAGGCCCGGCGACGGTCTTCAGAAATACGGAGAGCGGTATTCATACCTCGGAACGGTTTTACATCGCTGGTCGCCCCCGCGATCCATCACTTGGACCACAGGTGATTCGTCGCGATCCAAGAACCGGGGAGATCAAAGCGCAGGGCCGCGAGTGTGACATGGACTACGAAACGCCGTTTACAAAGCCCGCCAACACCCCCAAACCTACTCTATAAGTTGTGCACCCCAATGGGGCTTGCAAGTGGAGTGGATTATGTCTGCC
>NZ_JAKQZG010000011.1 GCF_024359545.1 Jiella marina | reverse complement strand
CACCGGCACGAGCACTTCGCGGCCGTTCTGCCGCACCATCACTGGATGACCGGGCGACATCAGCACGTCGCGCTCCGGCACACCGGCACCGAAGGCATTCGCCTTCACCCGGACCGGCGCCATGTGCGCGTTCTCGCCCGAGCAATCGAGCGTGCGGCGGCCGATCCAGATGATATCGCGCGTCAGGCCCGAGGCCGTCACGGCCGTGTCGCCTATCTGCAGATCTTCGACGGCGACCCGGCCACGCTTCGTGGCGATCGCGGTGCCGGAGGCAAAGCAAATCGCAAACGGCGCGTTGTTTGCAGTAATGCTGCTATTTGTATATTGATTGTAGCCATTGTACGTGTATTGGAAAACATAGTAACCGTAGCCGGCCGCGTAGGCAATGAAACCATCGCCATTCGCCAGTGCAGCGACGTAAGTATATTCGAAATTTCCTGGGTTGTTGATCGTGAACGCATCGTCGGAGATGTCCCCGAGGACTGTCGGATCGTCAGGATCGCCCGAATCCACATTGTCCGTCACGATTCGTGGACTGCCAGGGTTGTAGGGTCCCCCAACCACAGTGTAGCTGCCGCTTCCGTTCTGATTGACGGCGGTGTAGTACATTCCCTGCCCGGTCGAGGCCATCAATCTTCTCCTCTAATCAGAGATGGCGAATTTCGGACATGATTCGCGGATGCAAACCCTACGTCATGTCGATCCGGGTTTGATCTTTACCGACTTTCAACACTAAGTCGAGTTCAATTTGACGGTTGACCGGCTGGATCTTGCGTCTTCGGTGGCCGCATGACCGAGACGTGCGGATCCATGTGCAAGGATTGGTAGGACCGGCGTCGATCAGCCGTCCCAAGCAAAGCGATGGGTCGAAAAGCGTCGTGCGCGGATGCAAATGCCGAGTACGAGACGACCAGGCTGCAGGGCCGTGAGCCTCCGCCCGCAAAGGCGACGCTCCTGATCGGAGAGGAAAGCGGCCGTTTTTTTCTTGTCCGCCGTTTGCGAGCCTCGGAGGTTCTATCCCCCACTCACGTTCGGCTCGCTGCCATAGCCCAGGCGCTCGATCAGCGGCTGGAGGATCGGCAGAACCGGCTCAAGATGCTTCAGATAATGGCGATGGCGATAGCGCGAGCGGTCGTAGAGCCTCTCCGTGACCTGCGCGTAGCTTGCGGTCCGGGCGAAGCGGACATTTTCCTCGAATTTCAGGACGTGGGGATCGAAGGGCATGTCGATGAAGTCGAAGACCCGGCGCATCGTCGCCTCCTGGTCGTCGACCATGTCCTCGTAGTGCACCGCCAGATAGTTCAGCGGCATGTTCGCGCGGTAATGGGCGACCAGTTCATGGCTCAGCACCAGATGCTTGGCAGCGCTTTCCAGTTCGGCCCCGCAGAAGAGACCGTGGGTGAACATGTTGGACATGGCGGAGACCATGATGTCGAGCGGATGCCGGATCACGTGGATCAGAGGCGCCTTGGGGAACATCAATCCGATCAGCCCCAGATGGACTTCGTTCAGCGGCATCTTGTCGGTGAACATCCTCGCGCCGTCCTCGACGATCCGCATCTGCTGGACACGCTGCAGATAGGTGTCCCGGAGCGCGTCGAGGCCTTCGAGCTTGTCGCCCATCCAGAGTTCGGCCAGCGCGCCCGGATATTCATGGGGACTGTTGAGAAGGCGCGGCATGATGGCGGCGATCTCATGGACCATGGGCAGTTCGTCGCCGGCCGAAATCAGCGGGCTGACAGAAAGCGATTGTTCCAGCAGCGTCGTGCCCGAGCGCGGAAAGCCGAGGATGAAGATCGGCTGGGCGACGTCGTCACGAAGGCCGGCCCGGGGAAGAAGTTCGACATTGTTCTGGACGAAGAAGGACTTGAGCTGTTCGGCGGTCGCATTCGCCTCGTCTTCCCGGTAGGTCCGCGCTCCCATTTCGATGGCCCGGCGCTTGCCGGTGGCAAAGTCGTCCCAGGCTTCGTCATAGCGGCCCATCTTGTCGAGGAGCCGGCCGCGCTCGAGAAGCTCGATCGGCCGCAGCGTGCGGTCGTCACTCTCGGCGAGAACCGCCAGTGCTTCCTCGAAACGCCGTTCCCGGCCGAGGATTGCCGCGCGTGTCTGGCGCGTCGCCGGCGAGGGTCTGCTGATCTCCTCGACCCGGTCGATCAGCCGCGTCGCCTCGGACAGATTGCGGTCCGCCTCCTCAAGCTGCGCCCAGCCAAGCAAGGTCTGGCGGTTGCCGGGTTCGAGGGCGTCCGCTTCCGCATAGAGCGCACGAGCTTCTTCCATGCGCCCCTGGTTCTTCAGGTTGAGCGCGAGATTGGACAGAACCATCGGAATGCGCTTGCCGGAAAGCTCCAGCGCGCGCCGATGGTGATATTCGCCGGCGGCGGCCCGCCCCGTATTGGTCAGGGCAACACCCATCAGATTGTGGGATTGCGGGTTGCGCGGCGCGATCCGGAGCGCCTGGCGTGCGAAGCGCTCGGCAGCGGGCAGGTTGTGCCGGCCGAGTTCCAAGAGCGCGAGCTTGCTGACGGCCCAATAGTTCAGGGGCTCGACTTCGGTCATCCGTTCCAGAAGAACGGCGGCGGCCTGCTGACGCTTTTCATGCAGACGCACCCCGGCGAGGGTCTGCAGGGCAGGGACGTGGAGTGGCACGGCCTCGAGCACCATCAGGGCAAGCTTTTCGGCGCGCTCGAAATCGCCGGACCGCAAGGCCGATGCGCCCGCTTGCGAGGCGTCTTCCAGATTCGCATCCATCGTCGCCGCTGCAGCAGCGGCCTTGTCCATCCGGCAGCAGTGCTCGGGAGACAGACCGCTTCCGCAAGCACAGGTGCTGCCTTCTGCCGGAACAGGCTCGTCCGGCGTCTGAGGCCGTTCGTGCGCCTCGGATGACAGATTCGACACACGTTCCTCCCTGGGTTGTTCGTGCCCCGCGGTATTTGTCGGCAATCGTTGACGGCCGCAAGGAGAATTCCCGAAACACGTCAGCGGGCGGGATCATGCACGTTGCGAGCCAGGGCGTCTTGCGACCAACCTGTTCACGGCGTCGACGAGGCCGCATGGGCCTTGTGGGAGAACGCCGACCGGCCGCGAATAGGCGTCAGGCCTTGCCCATCAGCTTCAAGGTGAAGGCGTAGATGTAGGCGATCTCCTCGAGCTTCGAGAATCGGCCCGAGGCGCCGGCATGGCCGGAATCCATGTTGGTGCGCAGGATGACCGGATTGTCGTCGGTCTTCATTTCACGCAGCCGCGCGACCCATTTCGCCGGCTCCCAATAGGTCACGCGCGGATCGGTGAGGCCGGCGAGCGCCAGGATCGGCGGATAGGCCTGGGCCTTCACGTTGTCATAGGGCGAATAGGAGGCGATGATCCCGTAATCCTCGCCCGACAGGATGGGATTGCCCCATTCCGGCCATTCCGGCGGGGTGAGCGGCAGCGTGTCGTCGAGCATGGTGTTGAGCACGTCGACGAAGGGCACCACGGCGACGATGCCGCCGAACTTTTCCGGCGCCATGTTGGCGACCGCGCCCATCAGCATGCCGCCGGCCGAGCCGCCTTCGGCGACGATGCGCTTATAGGCGGTGAACCTCTCCGAAACGAGATGGTCGGCCGCCGCAATGAAATCGGTGAAGGTGTTCGCCTTGTTGCGCCGGCGCCCGGCATCGTACCAGGCAAAGCCCTTGTCCTTGCCGCCTCTGATATGGGCGATGGCATAGACGAAGCCGCGGTTCACCAGCGACAGGGCGTTGGTGTTGAAGCTGGCCGGAATGGTGATGCCGTAGGAACCGTAGCCATAGAGCAGGCAGGGCGCCGTGCCGTCGAGCGGCGTGTCCTTGCGATAGAGAAGCGAGACCGGCACGGTCTCGCCGTCCTTGGCCGGCGCGAAGATGCGCCTTGTGACGTAGTCGGCAGGCTCATGGCCCGAGGGTACCTCCTGGGTCTTCAGGAGCGTCCGCTCGCGGGTCTCGACATCGTAGTCGAAAGTCTGGCCCGGTGTGGTCAGCGATGAATAGGAGAAGCGGATGGTCGTCGTGTCGAACTCGTAGGTCCCCGACAGGCCGAGCGAATAGGCTTCCTCGTCGAAGGCGATCGCATGCTCCTCGCCGTCGGAGAGCCGCTTGACCACGATGCGCGGAAGGCCCTCGCGGCGCTCGAGCCAGACGAGATGGTTCTTCAGGACGAAATGGTTGAGAAGGAGCCGCCCGTCCTCATGGGGCACGTAATCGGTCCAGTCCGACCGCCGGGCCGAATCGATCGAGGCAGTGACGATCTTGTAGTCGCGGGCGCCGTCGGCGTTGGTGCGGATATAGAGCGTGCCGCCACCCTCATCGACGTCGTATTCGACGCCGGTCTCGCGCTCGGCAAGCAGCCGCGGCTCGGCTGCCGGGTTCGCGGCCGGAATGAGCCAGCATTCCGACGTCTCGTGGTCGTGGATGTCGATGACCACGAACTCGTCCGACTGGGTCTTGCCGACGCCCATGAAGAAGCCGGCGTCCGTCTCTTCGTAGATCAGCGCGTCGTCGAGCGGATCGCTGCCGAGCTTGTGGTAGAAGATGCGGCTCGGCCGGTGGTTGGAATCGAGGCGGGTGTAGAAGAAACCGTTCGAACGCGCCGACCACACGCCGCCCGAACCGGTGTCCTCGATGAGCTCGGACGTGTCTTCGCCGGTCTCCAGATCGCGAACGCGGAGCGTGTAGAATTCCGAGCCCTTGTCGTCATAGGACCAGGCGAGCCAGCGATGATCGCCGGAATGGCTGACGCCGCCGAGCGAAAAATAGGGCCGGTCGGCCGCTTCCTTCTGGCCGTCGAGCAGCACGCTTTCCTCTCCGCCGTCGCGGGGCCGGCGCACGAAGCGCGGATACTCGGCGCCTGTCTGATAGGCGACGCCGTAGGCGTAGGGGCCGTCGGGCGCAGGGACGGAAGAATCGTCTTCCTTGATTCGCCCTCGCATTTCGGCGACGAGCGTTTCTCTCAGGCCTTCAGTGCCGGCCATGACGGCTTTTTGATACTCGTTCTCCGCCTCGAGATGGGCGCGGATGGCGGGGTCGAGGACGGCCGTGTCCTTGAAGACCTCCTGCCAGTTGTCCGCGCGCAGCCAGGCATAGGCATCCGTCCGCTCCAGGCCGTGCCGCGTATCCGTCAGCGGCCGCTTCTCGGGGCTTGGCGGTTGCGGCAGGTCGGCGGGGAATGCGGGATGTCTCATCAGTCGGCTTTCTCAGGCGGGCGACGCTCGGTCATCGAGCGGGATATGTCATTTTGGGATTGGAGCGCAAATCGCCCGCAAGTTCCACCGGATCGGGCGAAACTCGATGCGCCGGATCCGGCGCCTGTGCCAGATTGGTAAAGGAACTGTTGCAAAAATGGCCCCAAGACGAGGCGTTTCCCGCGACGTTCTGTCACTCGTCTCTTTGGTCGGCTTCGCGTCGGCGCGCGTCGCGACATCGTCAAGCCGGGCGGCGTTGAACATTTTCGTCATCCATTTGCAACGTGGATGATTGCCGGCGCGAGCGCTCCTGCGCTTGCCCCAAACCGCCTGCCTTCCTATGATTTGCCGCGTGCCTCGCCGAAATGGCCGGAGGACTTGGTGGTTTCGGAGGGCAATAGCGAGGCATGGCGGAAATCGAGGCGACGACCGGAACACTGGCCCTTGCCCTGCCATTTCTCGCCGCAGCCCTTGCGCCGATCCTGAGGCGGGGGCTGGGTCATCATGCGGCATGGCTGTTGGCCCTGGCGCCGGCGGTCGCGTTTGCGATCCTGTGGTCGACCGTTCCGCGGGTTGCGGAAGGCGAGGTGTTGACCTTCGGCTATGAGTGGATCCCAGCCTTCGACGCCCGCTTTTCGTTCCGCATCGACGGGCTGTCCTCGACATTCGCACTTCTGATCACCGGTATCGGCACGCTGATCGTGCTTTACGCCGGCGGTTATCTGAAGGGTCATCGCGACCAGGGCCGGTTCTTCTCCTTCATCCTGATGTTCATGGGCGCGATGCTCGGCCTCGTACTGGCCGACGATCTGCTGACGCTCTTCGTCTATTGGGAACTCACCTCGATCACCTCCTTCCTGCTGATCGGCTTCGACCACGAGCGGGAGCGGGCGCGTCGCGGCGCGATCCAGGCGCTCGTCATCACCGGGGGCGGCGGGCTCGTTCTGCTGGCGGGCGTGATCGCCATTCGCGAGTGGACGGGTCTTCATTCGATGACCGAGGTGCTGGCCGCCGGCGACGCGCTTCGAGACAGCCCGTATTACACGGCGATCTTCATTCTCGTGCTCGGCGGCGCTTTCACGAAGTCGGCGCAGATGCCGTTCCATGTCTGGTTGCCGAACGCCATGGAGGCGCCAACGCCGGTTTCGGCCTATCTGCATTCGGCGACCATGGTGAAGGCAGGCGTCTATCTGTTGATGCGCATGCAGCCGGCGCTGGGCGATACCGCCCTCTGGACCACCGTTCTGCCGGCCTTCGGTGCCGTCACGCTCGTCGTCGGCGCGCTGCTGGCGGTGCGCGCGACCGACATCAAGATCACGCTGGCCTATACAACGGTGGCTTCGCTCGGGCTTCTGGTCATGCTGATCGGTGTCGGCAGCGAGACGGCGCTCATTGCGGCGGTGCTCTATCTGATCGCCCATTCGTTGTTCAAGGGCGGGCTCTTCATGGTGGCCGGCTCCGTCGATCACAGCGCGCATACGCGCGAGATCGACCAGTTGGGCGGGCTCGGACGGGCGATGCCACTGACCTTTGCGGCAGCGCTCCTTTGCGCGCTCTCCATGGGCGGGCTCACCCCCTTCGTCGGGTTCCTTGCCAAGGAAGAGATCTATCACGCCCTCGAATATGGCGACGCCTATCACATCGCACTTCTGGTCGCGGCGATCCTGGGCAATGCGCTGATGTTCGCGGCCGCCTTCATCGTCGCTCTGAAGCCCTTCGTCGGCAAGAAGCCGGAGACGATCGAGCATCCCCACGAAGGTGCGCTGACCATCTGGCTCGGACCCTTGGTGCTCGGCGTTCTCAGCCTGCTGGGGGCGCTGTTCTACGGCACCTATCACGAGCTGTTCTCGAGCCCGATGGCCAGTGCGACGGTCGGCGAACCGGTGGAGATCGAGATCGGCTGGATCCCGCATCTCAATCTCGCCTTCGCGCTGTCGATGGCCACGGTCGCGCTCGGCATCGTCATCTACCTCGCCTCAACGGGCATCAGACGGGCGACGAGCGGCTTTCTCTCGGCGCTCGGCTGGGGGCCGGACCATGGTTTCGACCAGGCGATGCGGGGCCTGTTGCGGTTCGCTTTCGCGCTGACCAGTCGTCTGCAGTCCGGCCGACTCGACTATTACATGACCGCGACCGTCATCGTGATCGCCGCCGCTCTCCTCGTGCCGATGGCGATCACCGGGGCGGTGCCGGCCGAGCCGAAATTCCCCGACCTGCGCTTCTACGAATGGGTGGTCCTGGCGCTGATCATCGTCGGCATCGTCGCCGTGGTCATCGCCAAGAACCGGCTGACGGCGATCGTGTCCCTCGGCATTCAGGGTTTCGGCGTCGCGCTGATGTTCATGTTGCTCGGAGCGCCCGACCTCTCCTTCACCCAGTTCATGGTCGAGACGCTGTCGGTGGTGATCCTTGCCCTGGTCATGACGCGGCTGAAGCTTTCGCCGGCCGATCACCGGCCCTTGCGCGAGACGCTCCCTGATGCGGCGCTGGCGCTGGCCGGCGGCATCGGTTTCGGCCTGTTCCTGCTTCTCATCACCCAGCGACCCTTCGATCCGGTCCTGTCCGACTTCTTCGAGCGCTACAGCTACGCCATCGCCCATGGCCGCAACATCGTGAACGTCATCCTCGTCGACTTCCGCGGGGTGGATACGATGGGCGAGATCGCGGTCGTGATGATCACGGGGCTGGCGATCCTGGCGCTGATCCGCATCCGGGTCGGCCGCGGCGGCAAGGCCCAACCCGATCCGACCGAGACGACGCCATGAGAACCATCATCTTCCGCTTCACGGCGCCGTATCTGACGAGCCTGATGGTGCTGTTCTCGGTCTTCGTGCTCCTGCGCGGCCACAACGAACCCGGCGGCGGGTTCATCGGCGGGCTGATCGCCGCCTCGGCCTTCGCGATCTACGGCATCGCCTGCGGCGTCGCGCCGGTACGCCGTGCGCTTTATTTCCACCCGCTGGCGATTTCCGCCTGCGGCCTGTTCTTTGCCGTGATCGCCGGTCTTCTGTCCGTCTTCACCGGCCAGGGTTTCATGACCGGCCTCTGGGCGTTTCCGGCCATCCTCGGCGGTGATGTCGGCCTCTCGACGCCGCTCTTGTTCGACATCGGCGTCTATCTCGTGGTCGTGGGGAGCATCACGTCGATCGCGCTCGCGCTGGAAGAACGGGAGAGCGACTGAATGGAAACCGCCCTGAGCGTCCTCGTCGGCTGCCTGTTCACGGTCTCGCTGTACCTTCTTCTGTCGAAGCACATCATCCGGATGCTGCTCGGCGTCGTGCTGCTTTCCAATGCCGTGAACATCCTGATCTTCACGGCGGGGCGCATCGTCTCCGTCGCGCCGCCTTTCATTCCGCAAGACGCCGAGACCGTCTCCGACGTCGCAAATCCCCTGCCGCAGGCGCTGGTCCTGACGGCGATCGTGATCTCATTCTCCTTCTTCGCCTTTCTTCTCGTGCTTGCCTACCGCGCCTATCAGGACCTCGGGACCGACGACACCGACGAGATGCGTGTCGCCGAGCCCGAGAATGACGGCCTGCCGCCGCTGGGATATTGATCGAAATTCATGGCCTCATCCTCTGAAACAACTGAAGGTGCGACCTCCCACGGTTCAGGCCCGTCTCTGGCGGAACTGAAGGCGGAAGCGATGTTGCCCGGCGGGCTCCACGCGTCGGACTATCTCATCGTGATGCCCGTGGCGATCTGCCTCCTCTTCGGGGCGGTGCTGCTGATGCTGAGAAAGCGCATCGACTGGCACCCGTTCTTTGCCATTCCCGGGTTCCTGGCGCTTTTCGTCGTGGACGTCCTGCTTCTTCTGAAGGTCGCCGCCGAAGGCCCCCAGACGATGATGATGGGAAGCTGGAAGGCGCCCTTCGGCATCGCCTTCACGGTCGACATGATGGGCGCCCTGTTTGTCACGGTCGCCGGCTTCGTCGGGCTCGCCTCGGCGATCTACGCCGTCGGCTCGATCAACCGGACGGAGCGTCGCTACGGTTTCTTCCCGTTCCTGTTCCTGATGATGGGCGGCGTGTCGGGAGCCTTCCTGACCGGGGACCTCTTCAACCTCTATGTCTGGTTCGAGGTGCTGCTGATCGGCTCCTTCGGCCTGTTGATCCTCGGCTCCGAGCACGAACAGCTCGATGGCGCGACGAAATACTGCTTCCTGAACCTCGTCGCGACGACGCTCTTCCTGATCACCACGGGTTATCTCTACGGTCTGACCGGAACGCTCAACATGGCCGACATCGCCGAAAAGGCCGGCCAGATGGAGAATGACGGAGCGCTGTTCACGATCGCGGTCCTCTTCCTCGTGGCCTTCGGCATGAAGGCGGCGGCCTTTCCGCTGAATTTCTGGCTGCCGGCGTCCTATCACACGCCGCGTTTCGTGGTCTCCGCGCTGTTTGCCGGGCTTCTCACCAAGGTCGGCGTCTACGCCCTGATCCGTGTTCTCATGATGCTTCTTCCGCCTGAGCGCGCGGAACTGGCCACGCTGATCGGCTGGGTCGCCGCGCTCACCATGCTGGTCGGCGCGCTGGGAGCGCTGGCCCAGTCGGATCTGCGGCGGCTCTTGAACTATCTGGTGATTTCGGGAATCGGCATCATCATGGCGGGCCTTGCGCTTCCCGCCGCCGATGGCGGCCTCGTCGACGCCGCCGCGGCCGCGAGCGGACAAGCCACCGGCGCCACCGGATCCGCCATGCTGGCGGTCGGTCTGTCCGGTTCGATCTTCTATGCCCTTCACTCCATCGTGGTGATGACGGCGCTTTATCTGGCGGCCGGCATGGCTGCGCGGGTGGCGGGCACGTCGTCGCTCCGTTCGATGGGCGGGCTGTGGCGTGAGCGGCCGGGCCTTGCGGCGCTGATGCTGATCTTTCTGTTTGCGGTTTCCGGCCTGCCGCCCTTTTCGGGCTTCTGGCCCAAGGTGGCGCTCGTTCGCGGGACGATCGGCGCAGATCTGCCGTGGCTCGCTGCGATGATCCTCCTGTCCGGCTTCCTGACCACGATCGCCTCGGCCCGGCTCTTCGCGCTCGCCTTCTGGCGCAACCGCCCCGCGCCGGGCGAGGCACCGCCGCAAATGCGAAGCGAGTTCATGGCGGAAGGCGAGCCGTCACCGGCGTTCTCATTGCTGCCGCTTCTGATTCTGGCCGTTTTCGTGGTCGCCGCCGGCGTCACCCCGCAATGGCTCCTCGCCTGGACGGATGTGGCCGCGAGCGGCGTCGTCGATCCGGCCTCCTATGTCGAATCGGTCTTCGGAGGCGGATCGTGACGCTTTTTCTGATCAACATCGTGCTGGCGCTGGTGTGGACGGTCGTGACCGGCTCCTTCACCCTCGTCAATCTCGTCTTCGGCTTTCTTCTCGGGGCGGCGTCCCTGCATCTGACCCGCGCCCAGATCGGCACGGTCGGCTATGTCGAGCGGGGCGGACGAGTCGTGTCTTTGCTCATCTTGTTCCTCATCGAACTCGTGAAATCGGCCTGGCGGGTGGCCGTGCTCGTCCTGTCGCCGCGCATGCAACTGACGCCCGGCATTTTTGCCTATCCGCTCAAGGTCGACCGCGATTTCGAAATCACGCTTCTGGCCAATCTGATCACTTTGACCCCGGGCACGCTCTCCGTCGACGTGTCGGAGGATCGTTCGACCCTCTACGTTCATGCGATCGACGCGTCCGACCCGGAGGAGGCCCGGGCGGACATCGCCAACGGGTTCGAGCGCAAGATTCTCGAGGCCTTCCGATGAGCGAGTTCGCAAGCGAATTTCTCGACATCTGCCTCAGCCTTTCCCTCGCGATGCTGGGCCTGGCCTTCTTCTTCACCATCGCCCGGATCATCCGCGGCCCGACCTTGCCCGACCGTGTTCTCGGCCTCGACATGCTGACCTCGGTCGCTATCGGTTTCATTGCCGTCATCGGTATCGACACGGGCCGTACGCTTTATGTCGATATCGCCATCGCCCTTGGCCTCGTGGGATTTCTGGCCACCGTCGCCTTCGCGCGCTTCATCCTGGCGCGGGGGAAAACCGCCGACGACGACGAGCGCCAGGGTCTGCCGATCATGGACGATGATCCGCATCGCGACACGGGAAGCGGCAATCCGGCGGCCGATACGGGGGAAGCAGCGCGATGATGGAATCGATCGTCACCATTCTGGCCGGTCTTCTGCTCCTCGTGGGTTCGGCCTTCGCGGCGATCGCCGCCTTCGGCATCCTGCGACTTCCCGACATCTATTCGCGCATGCATGCGGCCTCGAAGGCCGGGGCCGTCGGCTCGGGCATGGCGCTTCTCGCGCTGGCCCTGATGGCCGATTCCCTGCCGGTGGCCTTGCGAGCGATCGCCGCCATCGCCTTCTTTCTGCTGACCGCTCCGCTCTCGGCCCATCTTCTTGCCAAGGCCGCCTATGCCGTCGGCTACAAGCTGTGGCCAGGCTCGGTCCTCGATGAAATGCCGGAGGTCGCGATTACCACCCGCCGCTCGGACACCCCCGCTCGCGGGGACTCTCCGGCGCAACAATCCTCGTGACGGACTCCAGACGCAGCTCGGGGCATCGCACCGGCGGCGTGCTTTGCGTCTTTGCCGGTCTGCTTGGCGCGGCGGGCGTCGGCGGGGCAGCGCTGGCCGCCCATGGCGGGGAGAACCGCCTGGTGGCGATTGCCGCGGCGCTGGCGCTGGTTCATGCACCGGCGCTTGTCGCACTGGCGGCGTTGGTTCTGCACGCGCCGCGCCTGATCGGCCTTGCCGGCTTTGGCATCGTGGTCGGCGTCGCTCTGTTCTCCGGCGACCTCGCGACGCGCTATTTCACCGGCGATCGCCTGTTCACCAATGCGGCGCCGAGCGGCGGCATGATCCTGATCGCAGCCTGGCTTCTCCTTGCCGTCACCGGGTGCGTCATTGCTCTTCGCCGCAAGGACGAAAGCGAATGGGGAGGAAGAACATGAATGGGTTCGACAGCCGGCTTTTCGAGGGCAAGACCGTCGTCGTCACCGGCGCAGGCCGGGGAATCGGGGCCGCGGTCACGCGGGCCTTCCTGGCGACAGGCGCGCATGTCATCGCCCATGCCGGACGCAGTCTCGAACATGCCGAAACGGATCTCCTGGCCGGTCTGAAAGACGAACAAAAAGGCCGGCTGGAGCTTATGACTGCCGACCTCGGGGCGAGGGACGGTGGGGAGCGACTTGCCGCAGACCTCGAAAAGCATCTCGACGGACGCCTCAATGTCCTCGTCAACAATGCGGGCACCATGATGGGCCGCGTGCCGGCAGCCGAGGTGGGGGCAGAGCAGTTCGACGCAGTGGTCGATCTCAATGTGCGCTCCGTCGTCGCGCTGACGACGGCCCTTCTGCCGGCCCTGAAGGCGGGTGGTCAGGCCGAGGGCGGAGCCGCGATCGTCAACACCTCGTCGATCTCGGCGATTATCGGCGGTAGCCCGGGGTCGTCGCTCTATTCCTCGTCGAAAGCCTTCATCTCCACCTGGACCCGGGCAATGGCGCGCGAACTCGCGCCCGATCATATCCGGGTCAATGCGGTTTCGCCCGGTACGATCATGACGGATTTCCATCGTCGCTACTCCTCGCAGGAAAAGCTCGACGCGACGGCGGCTTCTATCCCCATGAAGCGTCTCGGTACCGCCGAGGATTGCGCCGCTTCCTATCTGTTTCTGGCAAGCCCTCAACTCTCAGGCTACATCACCGGACAGGTGATCGAGGTGAATGGCGGCCAGTTCATGGGCTGACCGCGCTCCCCGGGCTTCCGCAAACCGAAAAGTGTTGCGGAAATGCGGGCATAGGCCGCAATTGCGCAATGCTCGGGGGTGAAATGATTCCGTTTTCGGGGAGGGCCGCCTAAATGGATTGGTGGCGCAGGATCCTCTGACGCCCTTCGCCAGATTGGGTTTTCTTGCGCAAACGCCTCCTCCCGGCTGCGGTCTTTTTCCTCGCGACGGCGATCGGCCTGTCGCTCGCGGGGCAGCTCTGGATGTCGAGCGAGGATGCCGACCGGTTGCGCTTTGGCCAATTGGCCGATGACGCGATGGAACGTGTCGAGGCGCGGCTGCAATTGCACCTCGCGCTTCTCGATGCGGCACGGGCGTTCATGACGGTCGAGGGGATCGACGTCCCGCGCGAGACATATCGGACGTTTCTGGCAGGCCTCGATCTTGCCGATCGCTACAACGGGATCCAGGGCATCGGTTTCGCGCGGGTGGTTCCAACGACGGCGGTTGAACCGGCGCGCAGTGACCTCACCGAGCGCTACGGCGACGAGATTGGCATCTGGCCCGAGACCGATCAGCCGATCCGCACGCCGATCGTGCTTCTGGAACCTCAGGACGAGCGGAATCGGGCAGCGCTCGGCTACGACATGTATGCCGACGAGACGCGCCGGGAGGCCATGGAGAAGGCGGCGCGCGTCGGCGACGCCCAGGCCAGCGGCGCGGTTCGGCTGGTTCAGGAGATCGACGAGAACCGGCAGTTCGGTTTTCTGATCTACCTGCCGATGGTCGGTGCGGAGGAAGAGCCGGCCGCGGCTGCGGCCGATATTCCGGGTTTCGTCTACGCCCCGTTTCGCGTCGGCGATCTGTTGAATGCGGTGCTTCTTGAAGAGCCGATCCTGCCCGTGCGCGTTGAAGTGTTCGACGGTGCCGCGAGCCCGGAGAACCTCATTTACGCGTCGGCGGAGAATGAGGGTGCCAGAGTGGAGAAGCAGCTGTCGACGGATCGCAAGCTGGACGTCCTCGGGCGCGAATGGACCGTCCGTCTGACCCCGACGCCGGAGTTCAGACGGATCGGCTCGAATTATCCGGCAGCACTGCTTGCCGCGGTGGTGCTGATGCTGGCCCTCGTTCTTGCACTCCTCGCGCTGGTTCAGGCGCGTCGTGTCGAGGCGGTCGCGGCGCTGAACCGCGAAGGCGAGCGCAATCTCGCGCAGAAGGATCTGATGCTTCGCGAAATGAACCATCGGATCAAGAATTCCATTGCCCGCATGCTGTCGATTGCGCGCCAGACCGCGCGCCGGGCCGAAAATCTCGACGAATTCGTCGAGCGCTATTCGGCGCGGCTGCAGGCCATGGCCTCGGCCCAGGAAATGCTGACCCGCTCGACATGGGGCAGGGCGCGCGTGGACGAGCTCCTGTCGGGTGAACTGGCTCAGGTCTTCGGCGAGGATCGCGAGGATTACATGATCTTCGGCCCCGAGGTCGAAGTGGACGAGACCAAGGCCCAGGCGCTTGGCCTGACTTTCCACGAGCTTGCCACCAACGCCATGAAATACGGGGCGTTGTCGGAAACGAACGGCTCGCTTGTCGTGGAATGGAAACCCCAGGACACCGATCTCGAAATCGTCTGGAGCGAGACGGGCGGGATCGAAACCGATCCCACGATGGCGAGACCGGGTTTCGGAACGAAGCTGATCGACGCGACGATCCGCGGTGAACTGTCCGGAACCATCGAGCGATCGATGGTCGGCGAGGCATTCGTGATCGTCATTCGCTTTCCGCTCGGGGCCTCGGCAGAACGGGTGGACCGGGCGCAACGCAAAGCGTAGGAGCCCGCGCGCAGCCTTTCGCCAGAACCACGACGGTCAGTTCGTCCGGGCGCTTTCCGGGGGTGGTGCCGGATCGCCGGCGGCGCGCCGCCAGGTGACCTCCCGATCGTAGAGTCGCTGAAGCTCGGCCATGTCGCTCAGAAGCTTCGCCTTCTCGTCAGCGAGCCGCTGCCGCCGTCGACGGGCGAGTGCCAGCGCCAGGCTCGTCAGGATGATCGCCACGAGGCAGCCGACCGAGAACACCCGCTGCTTGACAGGATCGGTCACGGGATCGGCGCCGACGATGGCGGCGATGGCGATGAAACTCGTCGCGATCGCGGCAAGGACGCTGCGGGACAGGGCAAAGCCGAGGCCGAAGACAAGCAGAGCGGCAGCGGAAAGCCAGGGATGGGCCGCAACCGCAGCCGACAGATCAGAGATCCAGGTCGCGCCGATCGCGAGCCCGGCTTCGAACCTTTGTCCGAGCGATGTGAGAAGGGTTTCGGAATCCAACGCCCGGACCCCGAGTGCCTATTCGCCGGGATCTTCGATGTCGCGGGCGAGCGCCTGGGCGGCTTCGGCGTCCGGTTGCCGGGTGAAGCCTTTCAGACCCGCATGGAGATTGCGGTCGCGCTCGATCTCGACAGGCGAGGTGAGATAGGCGGTGATCAGCTCCGACAGCGAGCGAAGCGCATGGATGTGGATGCGCTCATAGCCGTGCGAGGCATCGACGCCGAAGGTGATCAGGGCTGTGCGGACATCATGGCCGGCCTCGATCGCCGAGGCGGAATCGGAGCGATAATAGCGGAAGATGTCCTTCTGGTAGCGGATGTCCTCGTCGAGGCAGAGCCGCACCAGCTTCTTCGTCAGATGATAGTCGAACGGCCCGGTCTGGTCGGCCATGCCGATGGTCACGCCGAATTCCGACGAGTTCTGACCCGGCGCCGAGGTGCCGTTGTCGACGGCGATCATCGAGGCGACGTCGGGCGTCAGGATCGAGGCGGCGCCCACGCCCACCTCTTCGGCGATGGTGAACAGCCAGTGGGTGTCGACCGGGGTGACCGCCCCGGCCTTTTCCATGGCGTTCAAGGCAGCGAGCATCACCGCCACACCGGCCTTGTTATCGAGATGACGCGAGACGATGAAGCCGTTGTCGAGGAATTCCGGCTGCGGATCGATCGCGACCGTGTCGCCGATCTCGATGCCGAGCTTGGTGACTTCGTTGAGATCACGGGCAAGGGCATCGACGCGCAGCTCCACATAGTCCCAGCCGACCGGCAGCGTATCGATTTCCTCGTTATAGGTGTGGCCGGACGCCTTGAGCGGGAGGATCGTGCCGCGATAGGTGCCCGCGTCGGAGAAGATCGTGCAGCGGGCGCCTTCGGCGAAACGGGCTGACCAGTGGCCGATGGGCACGAGTTCCAGCCGGCCGTTCTCCTTCAGCCGCTTCACCTGCGCGCCGAGCGTATCGAGATGGCTGACGACGGCGCGGGCCGAAGCGCGGCGCGAACCTTGCCGAACCGCCGAGATCGCGCCGCGGCGGGTCAGCTCGACCTTGAGGCCGAGCCGTTCCAGTTCCTTGGCGACGTGACGGACGACGGTGTCCGTATAGCCGGTGGGGCTTGGGATATGAAAAAGCGCCTTGAGTTGCTCCGTCAGATACTCCGTATCGATGGTTAACCTTGGCACTCAATCCTCCTTAAGCGATTTTCGCTGCTGGCTTCTGGCGGCACGCACCGAAAATGGCATCGAGAGCGGGAACAGCAAGTCGATGAAACGCTCTGCCGTCGGCTGTGGCTCGTGATTGGCAAGCCCCGGCCGTTCGTTCGCCTCGATGAACACATAGTCCGGCAATTGCGGCGCCTTGATCATCAAATCGATTCCCGTCACCGGTATCTCGATTGCACGGGCCGCCGCAACCGCCGCTTCCACCAAAGCGGGATGAATGTCGCCGGTCACATCGTGGATCGTGCCGCCGGTATGCAGATTGGCCGTCTTGCGCACGACGACACGCTCGCCCTCCGCCGGCACATCGTCCATGGCGTAGCCAGCCTGCTTGACGCAGCGCTCGGTCTCGGCGTCGAGTGGCACCTTGCTTTCGCCGCCTGTCGCAGCCGAGCGCCGCCGCGACAGGTGTTCGATGAGTTCTCTCACCGACGCCCGGCCGTCGCCGGTGACCGAAGGCGGTTTGCGCAGAGCGGCCGCCACCAGCCGGTAGTCGATCACGATGAGCCGCAGATCGTCCCCCTGAAAACAGGCCTCCAGAAGCACCTGCGGCGACTGTTCCTTGGCCGCCTTGATTGCCGCCTTGGCCTCGTCGAGGGTCTCGATTCCGACCGAAATGCCGCGGCCCTGTTCGCCGCGCGAGGGTTTGACGACGATCTGGCCGTGCTTTTCGAGAAACGCCTTGATGGCATCGTCGTCGGAATCGCCGTCGATCTGTTCGGGCACCTTGACGCCGGCCCCTTCGACGATGCGGCGGGTGACCGACTTGTCGTCGCAGATCGACATGGCGACGGCGGTAGTCAGTTCCGAGAGACTCTCACGACACAAGACCGTACGGCCGCCATGGGTAAGACGGAAAAAACCGCCGGCCGCATCCACCACTTCACAATGGATGCCACGCCGCCGGGCCTCGTCGACGATGATCTGGGCATAGGGGTTGAGGCCTTCGTAGTCGGCATTCGGGCCGGTGAAGAGGCGCTCGTTGATCTCGTTCTTGCGCTTGACGGTGAAATAGGAGACCCGGACGAAACCGAGCTTCTCGTAGAGCCCGATGGCCTTGTCGTTGTCGTGCATCACCGACAGGTCCATGAAGGCGCAGCCGCGAGCCTGGAAATGCTCGGCGAGGCGCCGCACCAGGCTCTCGCCGATACCGGGATGGGTCGCCTGCGGGTCGACCGCCAGACACCACAGCGACGAGCCGTTCTCCGGATCGCCGAAGGCACGGCGATTGTGAACGCCGGTCACCGTGCCGAGGATCGCGCCGGTGGTCTCGTCTTCGGCGACGAAATAGGTGAGGGCCCGGTTGTCGCGGTTCGTCCAGAAGAAGGCCGGGTGCACCTGCACCATGTTGCGCGACTGGTAGATGCGGTTGACTTCGGTCGCATCCTGCTCCGAGGCGAGGCGGCGGATGAAATAGCCGCGCGGCCGGCGCGTGCTCGGGCGGTAGGTGGACAGGTCGAGACGATAGGTGTGCGAGGGGTCGAGGAAAAGCTCCTGCGGCGCGTGGCTCAGGAGAACGTGCGGGTCCTTGACGTAAAAGGCGATGTCGCGGCGGTCCGGCCCTTCTTCGCGCAGGGAGTTGGCGATCTCGCGCTGGTCGGAGAAGGTCTGGCCGAAGACCAGCCGCCCCCAACCGCAATCGAGGATCGCGTTCTTCTTCAGCCCGTCTCCATTGGACCGCTCGCGCGCAGCCGGCCCCTTCGGCGCCGACGCGCGCAGCTTCTCCAGCCGATGCTCGGCTTGAGCGCGCTCGCCATTCTGGTCGCCTGCCATGGGATCAGACCCCCTGTTCCTGCAGCCACAGTTCCAGAAGCGCCACCTGCCAGAGTTCCGAGCCTCTGAGCGGCGTGATGTGTTCGGACGGATTGGCGAAGAGTTCGTCCAGATAGGACTGCTGGAACAGGCCGCGTCCCTTCGCTGCTTCGGAACCGAGCGTGTCCTTGACCATGTCGAGATAGGGGCCGGAGATGTATTTGAGCTGCGGAACGGGGAAATAGCCCTTCTTGCGGTCGATCACCTCCGACGGCACGACCTGCCGGGCGACCTCTTTCAGGACCCCCTTGCCGTCCTGCTTGAGCTTTTCTTCCGCCGGCACGCGGGCGGCGAGTTCCACCAATTCATGATCGAGGAACGGGACGCGCGCTTCCAGGCCCCAGGCCATGGTCATGTTGTCGACGCGCTTCACCGGATCGTCGACCAGCATGACATGGGCATCGACCCTGAGCGCCTTGTCGACCGGGTTCTCGGCCCCCGCCATCGCGAAATGCCGGGCGACGAAATCGCGGGAGACGTCCTCCTCGGTCTGCCACTCGGGCGCGATCTGGCTCTTCAGCGTTTCATGGCTGCGGTCGAAGAAGGCGCGGGAATAGGCGGCGAGCGGGTCGTTGGCGCCGACCATCTTCGGATACCAGTGATAGCCGCCGAAGATCTCGTCCGCGCCCTGGCCGGACTGCACCACCTTGATGTGCTTGGAGACTTCGCGGGACAGGAGATAGAAGCCGACATTGTCGTAGGAGACCATCGGCTCGGACATGGAGCGGATGGTCCCCGGCAGATGCTCCATCAGCTCCGATCCCGGCACGAAGATCTTGTGATGCTCGGTGCCGTAATGCTTGGCGATGATGTCGGAGAATTCGAACTCGTTGCCGACCTCGCCATTGGCGTCCTCGAAGCCGATCGAAAAGGTGTTGAGGTTCTTCTGGCCGGCCTCGGCGAGAAGGCCGACGATCAGCGAGGAATCGACACCGCCCGACAGAAGCACGCCGACGGGTACGTCGGCGACCATGCGCCGATCGACGGCCGTTCTCAGCGCCTGCATGACCAGATCGCGCCAGTCGTCGGAGGACAGCTTGTCGTCGCCCTCGCGCGGCGAGAAGTCCGGCGCCCAGTAGACCTGATCGTCGAAGGAGCCGTTCGGCTCGATCATCCGGGTCGTCGCGGGCGGCAGCTTGCGCACACCCTTGACGATGGTGAGCGGCGGCGGAACCACCGCGTGGAACGTCATGTAATGGTGCAGCGCCTCCCGGTCGATCGTCCGGTCGACGTCGCCAGTGGCGAGGATCGCCGGGAGCGAGGAGGCGAGATAGAGGCGCTTGTCGTTCTGCGACAGGTAGAGCGGCTTGATGCCGAATCGGTCGCGGGCGAGCATCACGCGGCCCGATTCCCGCTCGGCGATCGCGAAGGCGAACATGCCGTGGAAATGCTTCACGCAGTCGCGGCCCCAGGCGTGATAGGCCTTGATGATGACTTCCGTGTCGCCGGTCGAGAAGAAGCGGTAGCCCTTGCCCTCGAGTTCCTTGCGCAGTTCGGGGTAATTGTAGATGCAGCCGTTGAAGGCGATGGTCAGCCCCAGTTCCGGGTCGACCATCGGCTGCTGGGCCTTTTCCGACAGGTCGATGATCTTCAGGCGACGATGGCCGAGGCCGATCGGCCCGCGCATGACCTGTCCGGCGCCATCCGGTCCCCGGCGTGCGAGGCAGTCGCCCATGCGCTGCAACCGTTCGCCCGAAGCCAGTTCCCCATCGAAGCGGATCTCACCGCAAATCCCGCACATGACGCCTCCAGTCTCGTTTCGCTCTCGCCAGCGTTTTTCGCGTGCCTTTCGACGGGGATATAGAAATCGCGCTGAAACAGAAACCGCCAGAGATACAAGTTTTTGCGGTGCAGTAGGGTCTGTTCGCCCCTCCGGCACGCCTCATGATCACCCAGCGGGTCGTTTTACTCATGCCGGTGGAGGAATCTTAAGCTCCTTGTGACAGGTTCGTCGCATGGTTAGGAGCGTTCGATGAAGCGGACCGCGATGGTCAGAGAGCCGCGACATCGCTGGGTGCGGTGGATCGCCGAGGTCGGGCATGACCTTGCGCCCGAGGTGAAATCGCGCCTGCTGTCCACATTCTACAACTCTCTCGCGGCGCTCGTTGCAGGAGCCGTCAACTCGATGGCGATCGCGCTGGTCGCCTTCCTGCGATCCGGCGATGTCGTCTTCCTGTTCATTGTGGCGGTGGATATCGCTTTGCTGGTGGTGCGTCTCTGGATGACGCGCCATCCCGAGAAGTCCTCGGATGTGCTCTTCCTTGCCGGTCTTGCCTGGAGCTGCCTGGTGGCTCTGACCCTCGCGCTGGTCATTCAGTCGGGGGACGTCACGATGACAGTGGTCGCGCTCGCATCCGGTTTCGCGACGATCGCAGCAATTCTGGGCCGCAATTTCCCTGCCCCGCGCTACGCACTGCTGCAGGGCCTTATCATCATCATGGGATACGAGATCAGCTATGGGGTGCTGCACGCCGACGTGATCCCGCTCCTGGTCCTTCAGGGCGGCGCGTTCCTGCTCGTCGGTCGTGGCATCATCGCGCATAATCGCGATGCCCTCATCCGAGCACTGAAGGGGGAGGAACGCGAGCGCAAGCAGGCCGTACGGGATCCCCTGACGGGGCTGCTCAACCGGCGGGGCCTGGAGGCCGCCTTCCAGAAGAAGCGCGCCGAAAGCTCCGATCTGGTACTCTATTACCTCGACCTCGACGGTTTCAAGCAGGTCAACGACCGTCATGGCCACGGAATTGGCGACCTCCTGCTGCAGCAGGTGGCGCAACGTCTGGAGGCTGTCGCAGGTGAAAGATCGGCGATCTGTCGTCTGGGCGGAGATGAGTTCCTCATCTTGTCACCGCGCGACAACATGGCGGCGGTGCGGGCCTTTGGGGCCCGCATTGTTACCAGCCTGTCAGCCCCATACCGCGTTGAGGATGATCTGCTCGTCCGAATCAGCGCGAGCATAGGCGTGGCCCGCCAGTCGGATGTGGCGCATGCTCTCGACGTATGCATGGCCCAGGCCGACAAGGCGCTCTACGTCGCCAAGGAGAGAGGCAAGGGCATCTGCGTGCTCTACGAGTCGGAAATGCAGCAGACGTTCGCCGCTTCGGCATGAATCGAGGGGATACGCTCGCGCTGTTCCATCTAGGGTCGAATAAGAACCTTGCCGCGATTAAGCCCGGAGAGAGCATCCGCAAGGCCGTCGACAGACTCCTCCAGTGACAGTGTCGCCGCGACGTCGGTGGTCCATTTTCCGGCGATGAAGCGATCCTGAACCTCGGTGAAGGCCTGCTTGCGCTGCTCGGGGCTTGCGCGGGTCATCCATTCGGCCAGCCAGAAGCCTTCGATGACTTTCTTCATGAACACCATCTGCCCGAGATTGGGGAGCGCCGGTGCCTCCGGCGACATCTTGCCGTAGATGATCCAGCGCGAATTCGCGGGCATTGCCGCGAAGATCTCCGCCGAACTCTTGTCGGCCACGGCATCCAGCATAATGGTCGGCGCGTGCTGGCGCATCGCCATCACCAGCATGTCCTCGAAATCCTCGCGTGCGGTGTTCAGCACCGTACCCACGCCGAGGCCTTCCAGCGGCGAGCGATGCTCCTCTCGCCGGACGGTCGCGATGGTGCCGAGCCCCATGTCCTTGGCGAGCGGCGCCATCAGCTTGCCGAGCTGGCTCGCACCAGCCGTCATGACGAAGGACTTGGCTCCCGCCTCCTTGACGAGGTTGACCATCGCCCACGCGGTCACCGGGTTGACGATCAGGGCGGCCGCGTCCTCGTCGCGGAGCTTCGGATGAAGCGGGACCACCGCGCTTGCGGAGGTCAGCGCATACTCGGCCCAGGTTCCGCTGCCGCCACGGCTCGCGGAGACGGCGACGCGCTGGCCGACGAGGGCCTGCGATGCCTCGTCCTCGCCGGCGGCGACCACTTCGCCCATGCCTTCGAAGCCTGCGGGCGTTCCCTTGCGCCGCGGCTGACCGTATTCGCCCTTGATGTAATGAAGGTCCGACGGGTTGACGTTGGCGAGCCCCACCTTGACCAGCACCTCGCTGCCTGAAGGTTTGGGCAGCGGAATCTCCTGAAGCTCGACCCAATCCGACAGGCGTTCGATCGTCGGCCCTTCGGCCGTGCCGGAATAGCCGTCATGCTTGAGGACGAGGGCTTTCATATGGTCGGGCAGGGAGGTCATGGCAGTCTCGTTCGATGAGGTTCGTTTGACCTGCCCAACGCCACGGCCCCGATCAGGTTGCGCCATGTGGACAGGGCCCGATGAAACGGGCCGTTCACCCTCCGCGCGGGACGGACCGCAAAGTCATTGTGCCTGGCCCTCTGCGGCCGGCGAGGGGCTTCGGCGGCGCCAGCTTCCGGCACCGCGCCCGGCGACGATCCAGTAGACCAGTCCGAAGGTGGTCGCGGCGACGAGGATCGCCGTTTCCACGCTCGTGGGGACCATGTCTGGCCCGTAGGCAAGGAAGATGATGGCTAGGCCGCCTAGGAATCCGGCGATCGCATGGACCAGAACCGAGGAAATGCCGAACAGTTCGGTGACGATCATGAAGGCGGCCCAGGGCAGGATGGCGACCCCGCCGATCTGAGCGGCCTGGGCGGCGAAATAGAAGCTGGTATGGACGAACATGACCGGATCGAGCGCGGCCGCTCCGTCGAGTTCGAGGAACGGCCAGAGCATGGCGAAGGCGGCCGTGAGACAGGCGGCCACATAGCCGATCGGGATGACGAACAGAAATCGCAATACGGTTCTCATCGCCGAAGCTCCAACACTCAAACGCCTGTTCGTCTTTCCCGTCCCACCCCGGCAGCCTTAAACCGCCCGAGGCGCAATGTAACGTTTCCGCCGGCACAATCGAATGACCGAGGAACCGCTTCGAGGAGTTCCCCGATGTCCGCCCATCGATCCGCCGCCGCCCTGATCGTGGCCTTGACCTTTCTGGCCGCGCCTTCCAAGGCCGAGACCCGCCATGTGGTGGAGCTCTTCACCAGCCAGGGATGTTCCTCCTGCCCGCCCGCCGACGCGGTGCTGGAAGACCTGGCTTCCCGGCCGGACGTGCTCGCCCTCGGCTTTCATGTCGACTACTGGGATCGTCTCGGCTGGAAGGACACGCTGGGCGATCCGGCCTATTCCGCCCGCCAGCGCGCCTATGCCGTCAGGCGCGGCGATGGACGCGTCTACACGCCGCAGGCCGTCGTCGATGGCGGCGGGCATACGGTGGGCTCCAGTCCGGGCGCGATCTCGCGCTTGATGGGCTCGCCGCTTGCGGTCGATATCCGGATCGACGCGAAGGCGGGAACGGTCGCTGTCGGCAAGGGGCGGGGAAGCGGCACGCTCTGGCGGGTGGATTTCACCCGGAGCTCCGACGTCGCCATCCATCGCGGGGAAAATCGAGGCCGCACCGTGAGCTATGCCCATGCCGTCCGCGGGATGACGGCGCTCGGGAGGTGGGACGGTCGCGCCGCCCGCTTCGATCTCGGCCGTTGTGGGGCGGCGAAGGGAGCCGACGATTGTGCGGTCATCCTGCAGGCGGGATCACCGGGCGCGCCCGGGCCTATCCTGGGCGCGGCCACGTTCTGATCCGTCGCGTCAACGCGCCCTGAAATTGAGACAATACAGGTCGTTGAAGAGGCCTGAGCCGGACTGCGAAGCATCGACCATCGCGGCGTTGGCCGTCTTCAGCGCGTCGACCGCGGCCTCGTCCAACCCAAGATCCACGGCGCCGTCGCTCTCGTTCGCGTAAATCCGCATCAGGAGTTGCTGATAGCGCTTGACGAGGGCGTCGCGGTCCTCCGCGTTAGTCGGTGTTCCGAGTGTGTCGAATTCTGCGACGAGTCTGCGATCGAGGGGCGGGGTCTGCGTTGCGCCGTCTGTGTCTGACACGGCCGTATCGAAGATCGCTCTCAGCGCCTGGAGATAGGAGGCGCCGCGCGCGAAATCATCGAACCATTCGGGCCGGTGGGCTGGGTCGCCGCCGAGCGTATCGAAGGCCGCATTGCCGGCCATGGCGTTAGCCAGGAAGCAGCGCCAGTGGTCCGCGGCGGAGATCTGGGGTACGAAGAAGGCCGCACGGATCCGTTTCAGAGTTTGCGGGTCGATTTTCGCGAAGACTCGTTCGGGAGAGCCGTCGCCCGCGTCGAGCACAAGGCGCTGGCCATCTGCTTCGGAGGTCACACGCCAGCCATTCCGAGCCAGGATCGCGAGAGCACGAAGCAGCGGGCTGCCGGCCTCCATCCGGTCGATCGGCTCGGTGCCTTCAACGCGCTCGGAGAAGATCCACACATCGTCATCGACCGAGAGCTTGCCCTTCCAAGCCAGCGGCATGTCGTGGCAGAGGCTGGGATCGCTCGCGCAGTTCGACGGCGAAGGCTGCCCGAAGGTCATGATCCGATCCTCGACCATGCCGGTCTCGTCGATGATCAGTACTTCTTCGAAGGTTCGCACGATGCCGGATTTGCTCGTCTCGACAGGCAGGTCGCCGATCGAGATCCACCAGCCGGCGGGGATGCCTGCATCGGCCGACTGCGCAAAGGCGGGAGCGGAAAGAAGAAGGGCAAGGCCAAGGATCAGGCGACGGATCATCAGGAATCCCCACCACATCATGCACCTGTCGTGTTCCGCGCGAATGGCGGTAGCCCCGCCGCACATCTCAGAAGAGGCGGCGCGGCATGTCAACACACGGTAGCGTCATGAACCGATGCCGTCGTAGCAACGTCCTGATCCCTCAGGCCGCGCCTTGCAGCGCGTCGCGATCCTTCTTGCGCATGCGCTCCGATTCCGACTTGAGCTGCCCGCAGGCGGCGAAGATGTCGCGGCCGCGCGGGGTGCGGATCGGCGAGGCATAGCCCGCCTGGTTAACATAGTCGGCAAAGCGCTCGATCTCGTCCCACTCCGAACAATCGTAGCGGCTGCCCGGCCAGGGGTTGAAGGGGATGAGATTGATCTTCGCGGGAATGCCTCTCAGAAGCCGCACCAGTTCGCGCGCGTCCTCCATGGAATCGTTGACGCCCTTGAGCATCACATATTCGAAGGTGATGCGCTTCGCGTTCGACAGGCCGGGATAGGCCCGGCAGGCGTCGAGCAGATCCTTCAGCGGGTACTTCTTGTTGATCGGCACCAGTTCGTCGCGCAACTCGTCACGCACCGCGTGGAGCGAGATCGCCAGCATCACGCCCATTTCGGCGCCGGCCTTTTCGATCATCGGCACGACGCCGGAGGTCGAGAGCGTGATCCGCCGCTTCGACAGTGCGAGGCCTTCGCCATCGGAAACGACGGCCAGCGCTGCCTTGACGTTGTCAAAATTGTAGAGCGGCTCGCCCATGCCCATCATCACGACATTGGAAACGTAGCGTCCCTCGGTCGGAACGATCGCACCCGCCGGCGTCGCGGCATCGGGGAAGTCGCCAAGCCGGTCGCGGGCGAGAAGCACCTGGCCGACGATCTCGTCGGCGGTC
This sequence comes from Jiella marina, assembly GCF_024359545.1. Taxonomy (GTDB): domain Bacteria; phylum Pseudomonadota; class Alphaproteobacteria; order Rhizobiales; family Rhizobiaceae; genus Jiella. The sequence continues at coordinate 176,253 of NZ_JAKQZG010000011.1, read as the reverse complement.
AGGTTACGCACGAGCCGCTGGGTGCCGGTGTGGCAGAAGGTGCACGTGAGCGTGCAGCCGACCTGGGAAGAGACGCAGAGCGTGCCGCGGCCTTCCTCGGGAATATAGACCGTCTCGATCTCTACCGGACGGCCGGCGCCCTTGGCCGGAAAGCGCAGCACCCATTTGCGCGTGCCGTCCACCGACACCTGTTCGGTAACGATCTCCGGCCGCGCGATCGTATAGGCGGCATCGAGCTTTTCGCGCAGATCCTTCGAGACGTTCGCCATCAACGAGAAATCCGCGACGCCGCGCACATAGAGCCAGTGCCAGAGCTGGGCGACGCGCATCTTGATCTGCCGGGCCGGGACGCCGACGGCTTCGAGCGCTGCGCCCAATTCCTCGCGCGACAGGCCGATCAGCGAGGGCTTTTCCTCGGCTGCAGCCGAAGCGAGGCTGCCCGCCGACAGCGCATTGGCGGCAAGTTCGGCGCGCGCGTCCGGCGCTTTCAGGTCGATCGAAACGGCCATGACGGTCCTTCGAATAAAGAGCGATGCCGGCGCGAGGGGCGACCGGGCTGCAATCACGGCGCCCGCAAAATCGCGGATGGCGCCCAAAGTTTCGGATTGCCAGGACACATGCCCTGTCTCAGGGAATACTTCAAGGGTTCAAGGTCATTCGCCCTGAGAGCGCCGGTCCCGAAAGAAGCGCTTCAACAGTGCCCCACTCGGCGTCGCGCCAATGCCGGAATAGACCTCGGGTGCATGGTGGCAGGTGGGTTGTGCGAAGAAACGCGGGCCGTTCTCGACCGCGCCGCCCTTTTCGTCCCAGGCGCCGAAGTAAAGCCGCCGGATCCTTGCAAAGGAGATCGCCGCTGCGCACATGGCGCAGGGCTCCAGCGTCACATAGAGATCGCAATCAGGCAGCCGCTGGGAGGCGAGGGCGGCGCAGGCCCGGCGGATCGCGACGATCTCGGCATGGGCCGTCGGATCGGAGTCAAGGATCGTCTCGTTGCCGGCCGTGGCGAGCACGACGTCGTGGCGCACGAGAACGGCGCCGACCGGGATTTCGCCGCGTTCGGCCGCCATCCGGGCCTCATCCAGCGCGAGGTCCATGAAATTCGGTTGCTTGATCGTCAAATCGGTCTCGCTCGCTCGACACTCGCTTGCTATAGCACCCGCAAAGGGCGGCGAAAGCCGAGAAGGCGCATGGCGGGGCGTATCCGCATGCGCCGACGGGCCAGAGGCGCCGCATTTGCGGGTGCAATGGCGACGGGCAGAGGCCGACCAGCTGTTTTTGAGAAGTTGAGGAACGCGACGGGCGATGCGCCACGTCGCCATCCGCCAGGACGATGAAAGCAATTCGATGAGTGAAGACGACAAGGGTGGCCGCGGCTCTGGGCCTCGCCCGGGCAGGCCGCGCTCCGACGGCAAGCAGCGCGGCGACGGGCGCTCCGGCAATCCGCGCCGTGATGGCGGCAGGCAGGCCGCCGACAAGGCCGCAGCCTCTCGCGGCCCGCGCCGCAGCGAGGGCAAGCCGCAATGGAAGGATAGAGGCGCTGGCAAGGCGGAAGGTGATGCCCAGGGCCGCTCATCCGCACCTGGCCGCTCGCGTGCGTCCGGCAAGCCATTCACCCCAAAGAGCCGGGGCATGCTCTCCCATGGTGAAGCAAAGGCCGAGGGTGACAAACGAGGCAAGCCAAAGAGCTATGGGCGGCTGAAGCATGACGAGAAGCCGGGCGAGCGCAGGCCGCGACCCGTCGGCGACGACGACCGGAAGCGCGGCGGCGATCGTCCGCGAAAGGATGGGGGGCGCTCCGCGCCGGCGCCGAAGGTTCTGGAGGAAGCCGGCATTGCTGGCGAGACCATGCGCATCGCCCGCCGCCTCGCGCGCGCCGGAGTCGCGTCACGGCGCGATGCCGAGGCGATGATCGCCGAGGGGCGGGTGGCGGTGAACGGCGCCGTCCTCGACTCGCCGGCCCTCGACGTCGGCCCGAAGGATCGCATCACCGTCGACGGCGAGGCGCTGCCCGCCATGGAGCGCACGCGGCTGTGGCTGTTCCACAAGCCGGCCGGGCTCGTCACCACCAATCGCGATCCCGAAGGACGCCCGACCGTGTTCGAGCGCCTGCCGAAGGATATGCCGCGTTCCCTCGCCGTCGGCCGGCTCGACATCAATACCGAGGGCCTGCTTCTCCTGACCAATGACGGCGGGCTCGCTCGTGTCCTGGAGCTGCCCGCGACCGGCTGGCTGCGGCGCTATCGCGTGCGGGCTCATGGCTCCGTCGATCAGGCCCAGCTCGACGAATTGCGCAACGGGGTCGCCATCGACGGCGTCTTCTACGGTGCGATCGAAGCCTCGCTCGATCGGGTGCAGGGCACCAATGTCTGGCTGACGCTCGGCCTGCGCGAAGGCAAGAACCGCGAGGTCAAGCGCGTGCTCGGCCATCTCGGCCTCGACGTCAACCGCCTGATCCGCCTCTCCTACGGGCCGTTCCAGCTGGCCGATCTCGCCGAAGGGGCGGTGCGCGAGATCCACGGGAAGACGCTGCGCGATCAGCTTGGCCCAAGGCTGATCGAGGAAGCCGGCGCCGATTTCGACGCGCCGATCCTCAACCCGTTTTCCAACAAGCCGGTCGAGGCGGAGCGACCCTCCCGAAAATCCGAGGCCGGCGACAAGCCCCGGCGCGCCGAGACGGCGCCCAACAAGAAGCGGCTGCGCAACGAAAAGCGCGAGGACGCGCTCGGCCGGCTCGACACCCGGACTGAGCGACCTTCGCGGGGTGGCGACCGGCCGGATCGGCCTGCGCGGCGTGGCGACACGGGCGGTGATGCACCGCGGCAGGGCGGCAAGCGGGACGGCGGTGCCAAGCCGCGTTTTGCGCCAGATGGCGACAAGCCGCTGCGTTCGGTGCGTGGCGGCGGCCGTGAGGGCGGCGACGACCGGAAGGGCAAGGGCCGCTTCGACAAGGAGGCCGGGTCCGACAGGCCGTCATCCAAGCCTTTGGGTACGGGCCGGCGTGTCGCCAATGTCTGGGTCGCCCCCGGTGGCCGTCCCGTCGGTCCGAAGAAGGCGGCGGAGGAAGAGGTGCGGGCCAGCCGCGCCGAGAAGCCGAAGAGCCACGATCCCAACCGGCGCATGGGCCCCAAGAAGAAGGGGCCGGGCAACAAGCCTTCGGGGGATAGGGCCCCAGCGAACAGGGGCGGCCGGCCGACCTCCCGCGGTCCGAAGAAGGACTGACCGGCCATGCGTATCGTTGCGGGCGAATTGCGCGGACGCCGTCTCGCCGAGCCGAAGAGCGACCGCATTCGCCCCACCACCGACCGCAACCGCGAGACCCTGTTCAACATTCTCGCCCACCGGCCGGAATTCGATCTCGACGGCGCGAGGGTGCTCGATCTCTTCTCGGGGACCGGCGCGCTTGGCTTCGAGGCCCTGTCGCGCGGAGCCCGCTTCTGCCTCTTCGTCGAGGAGGACGTGGAGGCCCGCGGCCTGATCCGCAGCAATATGGAGGCCTTCGGCCTCAATGGCCGCTCGAAGATCTTCCGCCGCGACGCGATGCGGCTCGGGCAGGTCGGGACGATGGAACCGTTCGATCTCCTCTTCGCCGACCCGCCTTACGGCAAGGGGCTGGGGGAGAAGGCCCTCGCTTCTGCGCTCGAAGGGGGATGGCTGAAACCGGGGGCTCGCGCGGTCGTGGAAGAGGCCGAAAGCGCAGACTTCGAAGTGCCCGCGGGTTGGCAGCTCGACGAGACGCGACAAATGGGCGCGACGGTGCTGCGGTTTCTCCGGCTATCCGGTGCTTCCTGACGAGGGAGGGAAAGCCAATATCCGGGCTTGCCTCGGTCGGACACGGAAAACGCCTAACGAAAGCGTAAGTGGTTCGCGAGCTTGCGATTGGGCATAGTCGCGCCCGGATTCGAACGTGACGAGGACACGAAACGACGATGACCTTTCTTACGCGCGCCACGACAACCACGGCGCTCGCTCTCCTGATCGGAGTGGGAAGCGCTCCGATCGCCTTCGCCCAGAATGCGACGGACGCGGAGACGGCCCGGACCGAAACTGCTGCGGAGCCAACCAAGGCCGAGACCGCCGAAGCCAAGGATGACGCCCAGCCGATCGAGGAGCGGATCACCGACTTCACCCTCGACAACGGCCTGCGCGTCGTCGTCCTGCCCGATCGTCGCGCCCCGGTCGTGACCCAGATGGTCTATTACAATGTCGGCAGCGCCGACGAGGCGCCGGGCGAAAGCGGCATTGCCCACTTCCTCGAGCATCTGATGTTCAAAGGCACGCCCAATCATCCCGAGGGCGAGTTTTCCCGTGCCGTCGCCGAGATCGGCGGCCAGGAGAACGCCTTCACCAGCCAGGACTATACCGGCTACTACCAGCAGGTTCCGTCCTCCGCGCTCGAAATGGTGATGGGCTACGAAGCCGATCGCATGGCGAACCTCGTCCTCGACGAGGAGACCGTCCTGCCCGAGCGCGACGTGATCCTGGAAGAACGGCGCATGCGGATCGACAATGATCCGGGCTCCCAGCTTTCCGAAGCGGTGCAGGCAGCCCTCTTCCAGAACAGCCCCTACGGCACACCGGTGATCGGCTGGCGCTCCGAGATGGAAGAGCTGACGGCCGAGGATGCGATCGCCTTCTACGACAAATATTATACGCCCAACAACGCCACCCTTCTGGTTGCCGGCGACGTGACCGTCGACGAGGTGCGCCGGTTGGCCAAGGAGACCTATGGCAAGCTCGAGCGCCGCGCCGAACCTGGCGAGCGCATTCGCCCCGCCGAGCCGGAGCCGCTGGCCGCACGCACCGTCACGCTGAGCGACCCGAAGGTCACCCAGCCCTCGATGCAGCGGGTCTATCTGGTGCCGTCCGACACCACGGCCGAGCCGGGCGAGGCGGAAGCCCTCGACGTGCTCTCGGACGTCCTCGGCGGCGGCACGACGAGCCGGCTCTACCGCTCGCTCGTCGTCGAAAAGGCGATCGCCGCGGGAACCGGCGCCTATTACGGCGGCACCGCTCTCAACGACGGCAAGTTCACCCTCTACGGTATGCCGCGGGGGGAGGCGACACTTGCCGACATCGAAGAGGCGATCGAGGCGGAGATCACCCGGATCCGCAGCGAAGGCATTACGGAGGAAGAACTCGAGCGGGCGAAGAACCGCGTGCGCAAGAACATGATCTATCTGCGCGACAGCCAGACATCGATGGCGCGCCGGGTGGCGGCCGCGCTCTCCACCGGTCGCACGATCGAGGATGTCGAGACCTGGCCCGACCGCATCGAGGCGGTCACGGTGGAAGACGTGAACGAAGTCGCCCGGAAATATCTGCAGCCCAAGCGCTCGGTGACCGGCTATCTGCGGCCGGAACCCGCGAAGGCCACGGCGGCTTCGGCCGAGCCGCAGGCCGACGAGACGCGCTCCTGAACGAATTGAAGAGTTCGACGACCATCATGACCCTTTTCAACATCAATCGGGCGATCGCCGGCGTCACCGCCGCGATGTCCTTTTCGTTCGTCGCCTTCGCGCCCATGCCGGCCGCTGCCGTCGACATCCAGGAGGTGACGAGCCCGGGCGGCATCAAGGCCCTGCTCGTCGAGGACCATTCCAACCCGCTGATCGCGATGAAGTTCGCCTTCAAGGGCGGCGGCTCGACTCAGGATCCCGATGGCAAGGAGGGGACCGCCAATCTCCTCACCGGCCTTCTCGACGAGGGCGCCGGTGAGATCGGAAGTGCGGACTTCCAGCGCAAGCTGGACGACCTCGGCGTGTCGATGAGCTTCGACGCGAGCTACGACAATTTCACCGGGTCCTTCCGCACGATCACCGAATTCGAGGACGAGGCGTTCGACCTTCTGAGCCTCGCGCTCAGCGACCCGCGTTTCGACGAGGAGCCGGTGAGCCGGATCCGCGGGCAGATCGCCACCGGCATCATCGCCGACCGCAACGACCCCGGCGAGATCGCCTCCGAAGCCTATCGCCAGACGGTCTTCGCCGGGCATCCGTACCAGCGGCCGACGGAAGGCACGGTCGAAAGCCTGATGACGGTCACGGCCGACGATCTGGAAGCGTTTCGCGCCCGCACCTTCGCCCGCGACAACCTCGTCGTCGGGGTGGTGGGCGACATCACTGCGGATGCGCTCGGCGAGCGCCTCGATCAGGTCTTCGGCGATCTGCCCGCCGAAGCCGATCTGCAGGCGATCGCGATCGCCGAGCCGGAAATGGGCAAGGACGTCAATGTCGATCTGGCCGTGCCGCAGACGACGATCCGCTTCGCCCTGCCGGGCGTCATGCGCGACGACGAGGAGTTCTTTGCCGCCTATCTCGTGAACCACATTCTCGGCGGCGGTTCCTTCACCTCGCGTCTCTATGAGGAAATCCGCGAGAAGCGCGGCCTTGCCTATGGCGCAAGCTCCTGGCTCGCCACCTACGACCACGCGGCCCTCATCGGCATCGCCACGGCGACGAAGGCCGAGAGCGCGGCCGAGACGGTCGAACTGATCCGTGCCGAGTTGCAGCGGATGGCGAATGAGGGACCGAGGGCGGAAGAGCTTGCCAAGGCCAAGGCCTATGTGAAAGGCTCTTACGCCGTGCGCAATCTCGATTCCTCTCTCGCGGTCGCTTCGACGCTCGTGGGCATTCAACTCGATGATCTCGGCACCGATTATATCGATCGCCGCCAGGCGATCATCGACGCCGTGACGCTCGACGAGGTGAAGACGATGGCGAAGAAGCTGCTCGACGTGAAGCCGACCGTCGTGACCGTCGGTCCGGCCGGAGCCTGAGGGCCAGCATGCGGCTCGGTCTCGCGCTTGGCGGCGGTGGCGCGCGGGGCCTTGCCCATATCCATGTCCTTGAGGCCCTCGACGAGCTCAGTCTGAAGCCCGTGCGCGTGACCGGCTCGTCGATCGGCGCCATCATCGGCGCCGGCTATGCCGCAGGCATGTCGGCGCATGACATCAAGAGCTACATGCTCGACTGCTTCACGAGCCCGCGCATCGTCATCGGCCGGCTCTGGCAGACCCGCCCCGTCTCCCTGCAGGACTTCCTGGCCGATGGCGGTTTTCGCCTCGGCCAGCTCAATGCGCGCCGGGTCATGGATGCCTTCCTGCCGCCGGACGTGCCGCTGACCTTCGAGGAATTGCGGTTGCCGCTCGGCGTCATGGCAACGGATTTCTACGCCCGGGCGGGATGCGAACTGGAGACCGGCGAGTTGCGCAGCGCGGTCGCCGCCTCCTGCGCGATCCCGGCGGTATTCCGGCCCGTGCGGCGCGACGGGCGGCTGATGGTCGATGGTGGCATCATCAATCCGCTGCCCTTCGACCGGTTGCGCGGCAAGGCCGATCTCATCGTTGCGGTCGACGTGAATGGCGGTCCCCTCGGCGACGGCACCCGCATGCCGACGCCGGTCCAAGCCGTCATCGGTTCTTCCCAACTCACCATGCAGGCGATCATCGATACGAAGGTGCGGTATTCCCCGCCCGATCTCCTGCTGCGCCCGGCGGTTTCGCCCTATGGCGTGCTCGACTTTCTCAAGTCGCGTGAAATCCTCGATGCGACCGCCGGCCTGAAAGAAGAGGCCAAGCGCGCCATCGATCAGCACATGCAGGGCGAGGGGCCGCTGCTCGTCTCGCTGGAACCCGAAGGTGCGGGTCTCGTCACCACGGCGGCGAGCGGAGCGGCCTAGCTTGCGGACCTCGCCTTGTCGGGGCCGGGCGTCGGGATGAGGATCAGCAGCCCGACGATGAAGAAGGCGATCAGCGTCGCCATGCCGATGCGCGAGGCGGTGAGCGGATCGAAACCCGTCTCCGCCATCGCCGTCGCCGCGCTGACCATGGCCGGCGCGAGGAACGCCGTCGCCCGGCCGATGAAGGCATAAAAGCCGAAATAGCGGCCCGCCTCGTCGGCTGTGACCGATTTCGCCATCCAGGAGCGCGATGAGGCCTGGATCGGGCCGAAGGCGAGGCCGATCAGCAGGCCGTAGACGATGTAGCTCTTTTCCGCCGGCGTCGCGAAGGGGCCGCTGGCGCCTTCGGCCACTGGTGCGAAGGAAAGGAAGCCGAAGAGCGTCGAGTCCGGGGCTGTCGAGATGATGCCGATCGTCGCCACCGTCAGGCATCCGATCGCCATCATCACCACCGCCTTGGAGCCGAGGCGCGCATCGAGCACGCTGGCGCCGAGGCAGCCGATGATCGCCGTGACGTTGAGGATGATGCCGAACAGGCCGCTCTCGACCAGCGACCAGCCGAACATGCCGGCGGCGAACGCTCCGCCGAGAACGAGAAGCGCGTTGACGCCGTCCTGATAGATCATCCGGGCTATGAGGAAACGAAAGAGCGGGATGCGGGCGCGGATCTCGCGGAAGGTGGCGAGGAGATCGGCTCCGCCTTTTCTCACGGCCTGGCGCACCGGCTCCCCGCGCGGACGGTCCGGTGTGAAGAAGAACATCGGCAGGACGAAGACGAGATACCAGAGCGCGGCCAGCGGCCCGGTCGCGCGGGCGCCTTCACCCTCGGCCGGATCGAGGCCGAAGGCTGGCTCAAGGCCCAGGAGCGTCAAGCCGGTTTTCTCGGAGCCCGCGAGAAACGCCAGCGCTGCGATCAGGAAGATCATGCCGCCGGCATAGCCGAGCCCCCAGGCGATGTTCGAGATGCGGCCGATGGCGGCGGGCGGCAGGAGGCGCGGCAGCATGGCGTCGTTGAAGACGATCGAGAACTCGGCCGCGACACTGGCGAGAACGATCAGGAGGGCGGCAATCAGGAGCGACGAGCCGGGGGCAGCGAACCAGATGAGGCAGAGCGCCGTGATCTTCACCACCGCGAACACGGCGATCCAGGGTTTGCGCGGCCCAGCCCGGTCGGCGACCGTGCCCAGAAAGGGCGAGCCGATGGCGACAAGAAAACCGGCGACAGCTGCGGAGAATGCCCACCATGTCTGACCGGTCGCCGGGTTCGGCGCCAGTTGCGAGACGAAGTAAGGTCCGAAGACGAAGGTGATGACGACGGTGAAGAAGGGCTGGGCGGCGAAATCGAAGGTCATCCAGCCCCAGACGCCGGGGCGCTTCAACGGCGAACCGCTTTCCTGCGGCGCGTCGGTCCGTGCGATTGCCATTGTGGTCCCCTCGAGCAGCAGAGCTTCGCCAAGCAATAGGAAGCGGCGACGGGCAGGGCAATCGGATTTCGAGGTCGAAGAGACGTGCGCGCCGATCTTCTCCGATACCGGCGCCTGGATCTATCGAGCCTGCTGACGCCTTGCGAGATTGACGGCCAAGCCGCGTCCGAGTTCGCTCGCCAGGGTTCGCAGCCTCTGGGCGACGAAGGCTTTGATGCAAAGAGGATCGCTGCTCTGTCCGGCGATCGTGGTCGCGCAGCCCGTCAGATATTCGTCCTCGACTTCGACGCTGTCGTCAGCGACGAATTCTCGCTTGTCGATATCGTAGAGCCGGTAATCGATCGTCGCTTCGAGTTGGGTAAGTCCAGTAAACGGCTCCGTTTTGGCGGTCGCACGGGGCTGGTAAACGAGGAGATAGGCCGAACGGCCGGCAAGCGAACGCGCCGCGCTTTCGATATCCTCCTCGCTTGTCTTTGCCTCTTCATCGTCTGTGACGAACTCTGACGAGAGGTCGGTATCAGCCTGTCGAACGGTGAAATAGGACATGCCGGCGTCAGATTGCCCGCCGGCGGTGAGGAGTCCTTCGAGCACGGCGTCTTCGTAATAGACCGGCCGCAGCGCGTCCTTTCCATTCCTGTCCACCACCACGGTGACAGTCGGTCCTTCGGGGACGGGTGCGCATATCGCGGCAGAAAGGATTTGGGCCGCCGCATCACCCATGAGTTCGGGAAAAGCTTCGCTCAGCGCCTCTTCGAAGCATGAGATCGCCGTCTGGCGCTCCGCCTCGGCGGTTTCCGGCTAAAGTTTCGCCGGATCGCAGCGTCCGCCTTGGAGCCGTTCGGAAAAGTGCGAGGCCTGAAGGAGAACTGTATCGGCCTGAACATCGATCAGACGATAGCGGAACGCCGCCGCAATCTGCGGCTGACCCTGGTAGATGTCGGCCTTGCCGATGCCCGTCAGCGAATAGAGAAGGAGGAGGTCGTTCGGCGCTCTTCTTCGGCCGAGCGCGACGATCTCGCTTAGGCGAAGATCCGCATTGCTCTGAAACTCCGCCGCCGACTTCCTTGAGGGGGCGGCAACCGTGATCTGGCGCATGTCGCCGAGGCAGTTTCCTGCCGCGCTCTCGCTGGCTTGTCGAAGCTGCCGGATCATGATCTGCGAGACATTCGGCTGGAGCGGGCCAGCGGCAAAGCCGGCCGGTACCTGCACCGGCATCAGCCGGGTCGGGCCTCTCTGCTCCTGCGCCGTGGCGATACCGCTTGCCGCCGGCGTCAGACAGATGACCGCGAACGCCACGCTCCTCCAACCGTGCGCGCCGGATCGGCAGGTAAGCCACGTCCCACGCATCGGCAACAATCCTTACCTTAAGTAAGGATATAGTGCTGCTATCACGCCTGGTTGGCAAGATCCGACAAAAGTCCCGCAGCGACCGTCAGCCTGGCGACCGAGGTTTCGCCGCTGCCTGCGAGCATGGCGATCTGGCTGCGGATGCGCTCGACCGCGATCGACCTTTCCTCGGCCCAGGCCTTGGCCGAACGGTTGTTGCGGAGCGCGGCCGTGGTCAGTTGCCGGCGAGCCCGGGCAATGCCGCTCTCGGCCCGCTGGACGGCGAGCGTGTCGAAATAGTCGTTGGGGTTGAGCCGGGTGAGCGCATCCTCCAGTCGCCCGAGTTCGAAGAGTTCTGTGATCGCGAAGTAGCAGGCGGTCGCCTCCTTCAGCGGAAGATCTGTCTCCTTCGCCACAGCCGAAATGTCGGGGATCAGGCTGACGAGCGGCAGAAGCGCGATGTCTTCGGCAAGATCCTCCGGCACGCCTCGCTCGACCCATTTCGCTGCCCGTTCCTCGTTCTCTCTCTGCGAAAGGTCCGAGGCGATGGCATTGAGCTCTGGCCGCAGCTTGCCGAGGGCGTCGCGACTGTCGATGGCAACGCTCGTCAGGCCGCTCTCGAAGCGCTGGTTCTGGACGAACCAGAGGGTCGTGCGGCGAAGGAACTCGCCGACCACGGCATAAAGGCCGTTCTGGGTTTCGCCGCTGACACGGCAGTCAAGCGCATCGATGCGCTCGTAGAGGCTGCGCGCATCGAAACCGTCGGCGGCGGCGACGAAGGCCCGGACGATCTCCGAGGCCGAGGCGCCGGTGGTCTCGCGCGCCACGGTGACGAAGGTCGGGCCCGTGCGATTGACGATCTCGTTGGCGAGCACCGTCGCGATGATTTCGCGGGCCAGGCGATGGCCCTTGATGTCGCGGGAGAAGTCGCGGCGCATGGGGACCGGGAAATAGTCGGTCAGCCGGTCTTCCAGATAGGGATCGTCCGGCAGGGACCCGGCCACGAGCGAGTCGAACAGGACGATCTTGGCATAGGCGAGAAGCACGCCGAGTTCCGGCCGGGTCAGCCCCGCGCCCTGGCTGCGCAGATCGGCGATCGCTGCCTCGGAGGGCAGCGTCTCGACCACACGGTTCAGCGTGCCGTCTTCCTCCAGAACGGCCATGAAACGAGCCTGAAGAGCGAGCGCACCGGCCCCGCGTGCCTGTTCCAGCGAAAGTGCCAGCGTCTGTTCGTAATTGTTCGACAGGACGAGATCCGCCACCTCGTCGGTCATGGAGGAGAGGAGCGTGTTGCGGTCCTCGCGCGACAGGCGGCCGTCGGCCATGGCAGATTTCAGCGCGATCTTGATGTTCACCTCGACGTCGGAGGTGTTGACGCCCGCCGAATTGTCGATCGCATCGGAATTGACGCGCCCGCCGGCCCGGGCGAATTCGATACGGCCCTTCTGGGTGACGCCGAGATTGGCGCCTTCGCCGACCACCTTGGCCCGGACCTCGCTGCCGGTCACGCGCAAAGCATCGTTGGCGCGGTCGCCGACATCGGCGTTGGTTTCGGAGGACGCGCGGATATAGGTGCCGATGCCGCCGAACCAGAGGAGATCGGCCGGGGCCTTGAGAATCGCGGTGATGATTTCCGTCGGCGTGCCTTCGTTCCGGTCCCAGCCGATCGCGTCGCGTGCGGCGTCCGAAAGCTTGATTCGCTTCTCCCGCCGAGAGAAGACGCCGCCACCCTCGGAGATCTTGTCCTTGTCGTAGTCGGCCCAGGAGGAACGCTGCAGCGCGAACATCCGCTTGCGTTCCTCGAAGGAGGTCGCCGGGTCCGGATCGGGATCGATGAAGATGTCGCGATGGTCGAAGGCGGCGAGCAGCCGCGTCTTGTCGGACAGAAGCATGCCGTTGCCGAAGACGTCGCCCGACATGTCGCCGCAGCCGACGGCGGTGAAGGGTTCGGACTGGATGTCCCAGGCCTTGCCGTCCCGCTCGATCTCGCGGAAATGCCGCTTCACGGCCTCCCAGGCGCCGCGGGCGGTGATGCCCATTGCCTTGTGGTCGTAGCCGGCGGAGCCACCGGACGCGAAAGCGTCGTCGAGCCAGAAATCCTCCGACTGGGCGATGGCGTTGGCGGTGTCGGAGAAGGTCGCCGTGCCCTTGTCCGCGGCGACGACGAAATAGGGGTCGTCGCCGTCGTGTCGGCGCACGTTCTGCGGAGTCTTCACGATTTCCCCGACGATATTGTCGGTGATCGACAGGAGCGAGGCGATGAAGACCACATAGGCCGAGCGGCCAGCGGCAAACCATTGGTCGCGCTGCGCGGGATCGGGCAGGCGCTTGGGATAGAAGCCGCCCTTGGCGCCCACCGGCACGATGACGGCGTTCTTGACCTGCTGCGCCTTAACGAGGCCAAGCACCTCGGTGCGGAAGTCCTGGGCGCGGTCGGACCATCTCAGACCGCCGCGCGCCACCGAGCCGAAGCGCAGATGCACGCCCTCGACGCGGGCGTCGAACACGAAGATCTCGCGGAACGGCACGGGCGCTGGCAGGCCCTCAACGGCGGAGGAATCGAACTTGAAGGCAAGCGCCGGTGAGACTTCGCCCGGCTGCGAGTCCGGTTCCGCCGAAATGCCGTCGACGGCGAAGTAATTGGTGCGCAGCGTCGCCATGATCACGTTCAGGAACCGCCGCACGATGCGGTCGTCGTCGATCGAGGCGACGTCGTCGAGGGCCTGCAGGATCTCGTCGTGGATGTCGCCGGCGCCGCGGGCCTCGGCGCGTCTCGCCTGCCGCGATTCCGGTTCTTCGGTGGGGGCCGCTTCGGCATCGGAAGCCTTGTTGGCGTTGCCGGGATCGAAAGTGGTCTCGAACAGCCGCCACAGTGCCCCGGTGATCTGCGGAAGACGCACCAGCGCCTGAGCGAGATAATCCGGAGAATAGCTCACGCCCACCTGGCGGAGATAGCGGGAGTAGGCCCGAAGCACGTTGGCCTTGCGGAAGTCGAGCCCGGCCTCCAGCACCAGCGCGTTGAAGCCGTCATTCTCGATCCGGCCGCGCCAGACCGCGGTAAAGGTGTCCTGGAGTGCCTCGCCGTCGTCGTCGAGCGGGATCGGGCCGTCGCCGCGCTGTCGCACCAGATCCATGTCATGGAGATGCACGGTCTCGCCATGTGGTTTGACGATCCGGTAGGTGCGTTCGGAGACGACCCCGAAGCCCATGTTTTCAAGGATCGGCACGCGGGTCGAAAGCGCCACCGCCTGACCGAGATGGTAGATCTTCAGCCGCACCGTTTCGCTGGCATCGCCGCCGCGGCGATAGAAGTCGACGAAGAGCGGCTCGTCCTCGCTCAGCCCGTCGATGACGCCGACATCGGTGACGGCTTCCGTCGCGGACACGACGTCCCGGTAGCTGCCGGGCAGGCCCGTGACGAAGTTGCGATAGTGACTGGGCGCGTCCGACTGGTCGAGGGCGGCGAAGAACTCGTCTTCCCAGTTCTTCGCCATCTCGGTGATGCGCGATTCGAGCTGCGCGACATTGACTGCAGGGGTCGGATCGCCCGAGCGGCCGATGATGATGTGGACGCGGGCGAGCAGGCCCTCGGGAAAGGCCGGATAGTAAGCCGAGACATGGCCGTCATAGGCTTCCGCCAGCAGCATCCCGATCCGTTCGCGCAGCCGTGAATCGTAGCGGTCGCGCGGAACATAGACGGTGATCGAGGCGAAACGGTCGAAGCGGTCGACGCGGGGCAGAACGCGCACCCGCGGCCGCTCGCCGAGTTCGACGACGGTGGAAGCGTATTTTTCCAGAAGATCGGCGTCGATCTGGAAGACCTCGTCGCGCGGATAGGATTCGAGTGCGTTGAGTAGTGCCTTTCCGGAATGGGAATCGGGCCGGTAACCGGAGCGTTCGATCACCTTTTCGGCCTTGCGGCGGATATAGGGGATGGTCAGGATCGAGCGCGTATAGGCGGTCGAGGTGAACAGGCCGACAATCCTGAGTTCGCCGGTCAACTGGCCCGCCTCGTCATATTGCTTGACGCCGATGTAATCCATGTAGGCGCGGCGGTGGACCACCGAGCGGGCGTTGGCCTTGGTGACGATCAAGGGGTTGGGTGCTTCGAGGAAAGCCCGGATTTCCGGCGTCGTGACCATCGGGCGGCCGCCGCGGCCGAGGACGCGGATTTCAGGGTCCGACAGGATGCCGAGCGCGTCGCTCTGCCGGCGTTCGAGAACTTCGCTATGGGCCTCGCCGCGATAATCGTAATTGCACACGCCGAGGAAGATGAAATTGTCGTCGCGGAGCCAGGCGAGCAGTCTGGCGGCTTCTTCGTTCGTCGCGCGATCTTCGCCCTCAAGCCCCGCCGCGCGCCGTTCGAGGTCGTTCACCGTCTGGCTCACACGCTCGCGCATCGCCTGGAAATCGCGGTTGGCGTGAGTCACCTGGGCGAGGATCGCCCGGATCTCCGCGACGAGGCTCGCGCCGGAGTCCTCCGTCGCAAGCGGGTCGACCGCGAACTGGATGACGCTCACGCGGCTGGTGCCGGCGCGCGTCTCCTCGCCGAAGCGCGAGGCCGCGAATTCCGAAAGAGTGCCGTCCTCGTGCCGCGCGACATCGAGGATCGGATGGGTGATGTAATGGATCTCCTTGGCCTTGTCGGCGACCTCGGCCGTCATCGAATCGAACAGGAAGGCCATGTCGTCGCTGACGACGGTGATGAGATCCTGGGGCTGATCCTGGCGTCGGAAGCTTTCGGGCCGGTCGATCCGGACCTGGGGGTTGCCCGTCCGATGATCGGCCAGGGCCAGCGCAGCCGTGGCCGCCGCCGCGGCGAGTCCCTCGGTCGTGAAGGCTTCCAGATCTTCGGCGGGCGGTCGGGCGAACAGGAGCGGGGCGAGCTTGCTCGCCGCGGAATCTTCGCCGATGATCTCGGCGACTGATGCGAGGATCTCGGCCTTGTCCCGGCTCGTCGGATTGTCCATTGCGCGCCCTCCTCCTGTCGCGTCGGCCCCGGTTCGTGGCATCTATCATAGGGGAGGTGCGCCACACTGCGAGGCGCGAAACCACGTCCAGGGAGAGGAAAACATGATCTCAGATCGCGACCGTCCAGTGACAGCGCTCGACCTCGGCCTCGCCGAGCCATTGTCGGACAAGACGCGCGCCTATTTCGACAAATGCCAGGAAAAGCTCGGTCTCGTGCCGAACGTGCTCCTCGCCTACGGCTTCGACGAGGCCAAGCTCGAAGCCTTTTCGCGCTTCTACAACGAGGTCATGCTGGCCGACAGCGAGCTCTCCAAGCTCGATCGCGAGATCATCGCCGTCGTCGTCTCGGCGATCAATCACTGCCATTACTGCCTCGCTGCCCACGGGGCGGCCGTGCGCGAACTCTCCGGCGATCCCGCCCTCGGCGAGACGATCGCCCAGAACTGGCGCGCGGCCGGGTTTGATGAGAAGCGCACCGCCATGCTCGAATTCGTCACCAAGCTGACCGAAAGGCCGGATACGATCGTCGAAGCCGATCGGGACGCTCTGCGTGAGGCCGGGTTTTCGAACCGGGCGATCTTCGATATCGCACAGGTTGCGGGGTTCTTCGCCATGTCGAATCGCGTGGCGGCGGCCAGCGACATGCGGCCCAATGCCGAGTATCATGCCATGGCCCGCTAGGCCGGGCTGGTCCCGTTCTGCCGCTGGGGGCGTGACAAGGCGACCCGAACCCGAGAGACCAAAGGTCGAGATGAGCCGCGATCCTTCAGAAGACGAGCGTCAGCGCGAGGCCAGAGCAATCCTTGATCGGGTGCGCCATGAGACGGAACCGCAGATCGGCGCGCATACGCAGGCGATCGCGACCAGAACGCGCGATCATTTCCTGGCGAAAGACGTCGACCAGGACGACCGTGTGGAGGTGCTCGGCACGCGGATCGGCCGCTTGGCCAGCATCGTCGGCTTCGTCGTCCTCGCGCTCCTGCTCGCCAGCCAACTCCTTTCCTGAGGCCTGAAGAGGCGGCATGAATTCTGACGCATCCTTCCGCGGCGACAATCCGGCCGTGATCTCCATTTCGAGCCATGTGGTGCGTGGCACCGTCGGCAATCGTGCCGCGGCGTTCGCGCTGGAAGTGCTGGGCTATCCGGTCTGGTCGGTTCCCACGGTGACGCTGCCCTGGCATCCGGGCCACGGGCCGGGCCGCCGCATCGTTCCGCCCGCCGAAGACTTCGCCACCATGATGGACGAACTCGCCGCCTCGCCCTGGCTCCATGAGGTCGGCGCGGTCATGACAGGCTATTTCGGGGCGCCGGACCAGATCGCCCCGACCGTCAGGCTGATCGAGGCGGTGCGTGAAAAGAACCCGATGGCGCTGATCCTGTGCGATCCGGCGACCGCCGACGCCGGCCGGTTGTACCAGCCGAGGGAGACCCTGGAAGCAATCCGCGATCAGCTCCTGCCGATTTCCAGCCTTGCCACGCCGAACCGGTTCGAACTCGAATTCCTCTCCGGCCTGGAACTCGCGGACAATGCCGAACTCGTCGAGGCGGCGAGCGCGCTCGGCCCGCAGATCGTCGTGGTGACCTCCGCCTTCCCGATGCTTCGCGGCGGCACGGGCAATCTTCTGGTTGGCGATCGCGAGACGATCCTCGCCGAGCATCGGATGATCGAGAACGCGCCCAAGGGCGTCGGTGACTTGACCTCCGCCGTCCTGCTGGCCCGGCTGCTGGGTGGCGCGAGCATGGAGAAGGCCCTGCAATCGACGACAGCCACGGTGTTCGAACTCCTGGCGAGAACCGCCAAGCGAGGGGCCGACGAACTGACGCTTGAGACCGACATCGACAGCCTGAAACACCCGATGGCCATGGTCCAGATGCGGCGCCTGGCAAAGGTTGGCGTTTAGGCCGTCGATTGATATCCGCCCACGGCGTGATGTCTGCCTGGCTCACGGGCCGAGTGAGACAAGCGCTGTCAAGCTTCGGTTGCGGATGAATTGATTGCGGTGCAGCGAGGCGCTAGACACGTTCCATGACGACCTTGCTCCCCGATCACCTTCTCGCCGGCTACCGGTCCTTCAAGGATCAGCGGCTCCCCTCCGAGCGCGCGCGGTTTCGCGACCTCGCCCAGAAAGGCCAGCATCCGACGACGATGGTGATCGCTTGCTGCGATTCACGCACCGCGCCGGAGACGCTGTTCAATTGCGGGCCCGGCGAGATCTTCGTCGTGCGCAACGTCGCCAATCTGGTTCCCCCCTACGAGCCCGACGGCGAGTATCACTCGACATCGGCCGCGCTGGAATTCGCGATCCACTCCCTCAAGGTCAGGCACATCGTCATACTGGGGCACGGCAAGTGCGGCGGCATTCATGCCGCGCTCTCGCCTGCGGCCGAGCCGCTCTCGCCCGGCGACTTTATCGGCAAGTGGATGAGCCTGCTCGACCCGGCGGCCAGGTCGGTCGGCGCCAACGCGCTGATGACCGAGCAGGAGCGCCAGGCCGCACTGGAGCGGATCGCGATCCGCTATTCCATCGCGAATCTGCGCACCTTCCCCGCCATCGAGGCCCTCGAAGCGGATGGCGAACTGACACTCTACGGCGCCTGGTTCGACATCTCCTCAGGCGAATTGTGGGTCATGGACCCGCAGACCGGAGATTTCGAGGCGGCAAGTGACGAGGCCTAGGTCCGAGAGAATCGCATCGAGTGCTCGCCGCAAGTAATGGCGTTCGAAGAGGACGAAGGCTGCGCAGCGAAGTTCGTCATTGACCGCCGGAGGGTGCGATCGCGGCGTGTTTTGTGGCATTGTGGTCACGATCGTGCGCGGAAAGCCGCCGTGCCGCCTTGCATGTCATTGTTTCGGCCCGCTTTATGGGCTCCTCGGCGGCGAGAACATCGAATGGCGCAAGCTCGCTACAGCTTTTGGGGGAATTGATTCGATGAATCAGGCATTGAGGACAACGGCGGTGTTGGCCGTGCTCCTGGCGGCGGCGGGCTGTTCGCGCTCGGTTCCGTCCTATTACGACAGCGGCCCTGCGCCGCTGACGCCGGCTCCGACGGGCCGCGTGGCGGCCAACCAGTTGCCGCCACCGCCACCGCCGCCGCCCCCGGGCAACGACTTCGATTCCGCGACCGATTCCGATGGCGCCGAAGCATCGCCCAGCGGCGATCAGAGCGACGCCTCGGCCACCGGCGATCAGCAGAACACGCAGGTCGCCGCGGTCAGCCAGCCGGCGCTGTCGCGCAATTCTGTGCTGGGCGCCTACAAGGTGACGACCGATGGCGGCAACTGCCAGATCATCCTGTCGCTGACCAAATGGTCCGGTGGCTACCGCGCTGCCTCGCGCGGCTGCCCGGGCCGGGTGGCCGACGTGTCGGCCTGGGACGTCTCGGGAAGCCAGGTGGTGCTCAAGGATGGCAGCGGATCGAACGTCGCCAATCTGAGTTCGTCGGGCGATTCCCGCTACGAAGGGCGCACCACCGGCGGCCAGAGCATCAGCCTTTATCGCTGAGTCGGCTTCTGCGCCGCATATGAGACAAACTCTTCGGGTCTCGCGGGCGATTCCGCGAGCGCTCGTGGGGTCCAGTCGAGTTCCAAGAGGTCTTGGAGCCGGGTAACGTCGTTGAACGGTTGCCGCGGGAGCGGGGCTGGCCATATTGCTGCGTTGCAGCGTGGTCGGTCGCTGTTCCTGAAGCAGATCTGCCGGCCGCATCCCGCTAGGCGAGGGGAGGGCTCCGTCCGACGATGGCATCCAGCGCGATCCCGCAGCCGCGAGACCGGCTCGGCCCGGTGCGCTCGGCGCTCGAGCGTCTGATCGAAACCGGCGAGATCGAGGCCGATCACAGACAGCGTCTGCTCGCCGATCGGCTCGATGCGCTCGACCGTCGCCTGTCCGCCGAGATCGGTGCGACGAAGAAGAGCGCGCTGGGCTGGCTGTTCGGGCGCAAACGCGACAGCGAGCCGGTCAAGGGCCTCTACGTCCATGGCGATGTCGGTCGCGGCAAGACCATGCTGATGGACATGTTCTTTCGCCACAGCTCGGTCGCGTCCAAGCGACGGGTGCATTTCCACGCCTTCATGGGCGAGGTACACGAACTCATCGGCGAGCATCGCAAGAAGGCGAAGAACGGCGAGGCCAAGGGCGACGACCCGATCCCGCCCGTGGCGGAAGCGATCGTCGCGCGATCCCGGCTCCTGTGTTTCGACGAATTCACCGTGACCGACATCGCCGACGCGATGATCCTGTCGCGGCTCTTCAAGGCCCTGTTCGCCAACGGATTGGTCCTGGTGGCGACATCGAACGTCGCGCCCGACGATCTTTATCCCGACGGTCTCAACCGGCCGCTCTTCCTGCCCTTCGTGAAGGTTCTGAAGGATCATGCCGAAATCTTCGAACTGAAAGGCGAAGAGGATTATCGTCTCGCCTTCCTCGGGGTGGACGACATCTATGTCGAGACGGGCGAAGAAAACGCTGCCGACCGGATCGAGGCTGCCTGGCAAAGGCTGCTGGACGGCGAGCGCGAGACGAGCACGTCCCTTTCCATCAAGGGCCGCACCATCCCGGTGCCGCGCAGCGGCAACGGAGCGGCACGCTTTGCCTTCGAAGATCTCTTGAAGCGTCCTCTGGGTGCACAGGACTTTCTGGCGATCGCGAGGCGTTTCCACACGATCATCGTCGAGAACGTTCCTGTGATGGCGGAAGCCGAACGCAACGAGGCCAAGCGTTTCATTACGCTCGTCGATGCCCTCTATGATTCCGGGCGCCGTCTCGTGGTCCTCGCCGATGCGCCGGCAGACGAACTCTATCGCGGCCGTTCGGGGACCGAGGCCTTCGAGTTCGACCGCACGGCCTCGCGTCTCTTCGAGATGCGCTCTAAGGATTATCTGGAACGGGCGAGCCCGGAGCCGGCCGCCGACGAGCGATGAACTTCAAGATCTTCTGCGGCGTGCGAATTCCTTCTCTAAGAAGAAAGGCCGCCTCCACTTCAAGGGGGCGGCCAATTCATTATCTCGTCGCTCGTATATGGATGAATTATAGTGCTCTGCGGCGTCCGAAGATCAGAGAGAAGACGAAGAGAACGATCGCTACGAAGAAGATGATCTTCGCAATACCGACTGCCGTGCCGGCAACGCCGCCGAAGCCAAGCAGTGCTGCGATCAGAGCGATCACAAGGAAGGTAATAGCCCAACCGATCATGGCTGGTACTCCTTTTTTACATGAAAGTTGGTCGGCTCAATAACTCCCTGAGAAAGAAAAAGTTGCGGCCTTTTTGAGAATCTCCGGTACGCGTCTCGCAACTGGGCCGCCCGAACTGCGTTCGCGGTGGCAGGATCGACGGTCCGCCATCGGGGCAGAGGCCAGACGTGCGTTCGGCGTCAGTTCCTGATATCGGCTCGCCGCTGGACGGCTCGAATTCCGGGGGAGGCAATGGGCACAAAGGACGAAGGATCGACGAGCAGGATCGGCCCGATCGTGTCGTCGGCTCACCTTGCGGATGGATCGGCGCCCGAGCTTTCCGAAGTCGAATTCGGCATGATCCTCTCGGGCCATGCGTTCGAACGCTGGATGGTCCGCTGCATGACCGCGGCGGGCGAGCCCGGTCTGACGGCGACCGAAATCCTCGTCCTCCATACCGTCACCCATCGTGGCAAGCCGAAGCGGCTCGCGGATATCTGTCTGGTGCTCGGCATCGAGGACACGCACCTGGCCACCTACGCCATCAAGAAGCTCGAGCAGCGGGGGCTGGTGGTCCGCGAGAAGGCCGGCAAGGAACGTCTGGTCGCCGTGACCGAGGCGGGCGAAGCCGCATGCGGCCGCTACCGCACGCTGCGCGAGAAGATCCTCGTCGAAGGCATTTCGGAACTGGGCCTGTCCGCCGAGCGCATGTCGGAGATCGCCCATCTTCTCCGGCTGCTTTCCGGCCATTACGATCAGGCCGCCCGCACAGCCGCCAGTCTCTGAGAGGCCTTGCGCGAGGCTTGACGGAAGGGCAGCTAGCGTTGGTGCGACGGGTTCGAATCCCTTCTGCGCAGGGCATTATTTCGCCCTCGATAGGTTTTGTTAACCATACATTGAGGTTTTGGCACCGATAACAGGGCAAGGACAGCCGGTTCGCCGGCTCGAACTGCGGGAGTTGTCGGATGAGCCTTGCGCGTGTCGCAATCATTGGCGTGGCCCTCTTGGCTGCCGTTGGCGCCGGGTTGGTGGCCCTCAATCTGTCGCAGCCGGAACCTCAGGAACCGGTCATCATCACCGCGGCTCCCGCACAGCCGCCCATCCGCCTTGTCGACGTTCTGATCACGAAGAACGAGGTTCCGATGGGATCGATCGTCGAGGGTGGCCTCGCCTGGCAGAAATGGCCTCAGGACGGCGTGGGTCCCGATCTGATCCTGAAGTCCGAGCGCCCCAATGCGACCGATGAGTTCCACGGCTCGATCGCCCGCCAGTCCTTCTTCGCCGGGGAGCCGGTGCGCGAATCCAAGCTGATCAAGCCCGAGCACGGCTTCCTTTCGGCGATCTTGAGCGAAGGCAAGCGCGCCGTCTCGGTGCGAATCTCCGCGGAGACGGCCGCCGGCGGCTTCATCCTGCCCAACGACCATGTCGACGTGATCATGACGCGCCGTCTGCAGAGCGCCAATGGGCGCTCGGACAGCATGGCGACCGAGACGGTGCTGCGCAATCTGCGTGTCCTCGCGATCGATCAGACCGTTCAGGAGCAGGACGGCCAGAAGGTCGTCGTCGGCAACGTCGCCACTCTCGAGGTGGATCCCGAACAGGCCGAGGCGCTGACGGCGGCGCAGCAGATGGCCGACCGGTTCGTCCTGTCGCTCCGGTCGCTGGCCGACTCGATCCCGGGCACGCCGGGCTACGCCAAGTTCCTGCTCGAGCGGGAGAAGGCTCAACGCAACAAGATCCGCGTCGTTCGCTACGGCAAGATCGACGACGTCACCACGACGCAATGACGGTGAGACCCATGACGACGGCGACCCCCCGGACGAAGACGATGACCCAGATGACTGCCATCCCGCGCCCGCGCCAGATCGCTTCGGCCCTGCGCACCGCCATTGTGGCGCTTTCCGCCGCTTCGATGGTGGCGAGCCCGGTCCTGACGGCCCAGCAGGCTCGCGCCGAAAACACGGTCGTGAACGTTCACCAGGCACGGCAGACCGTGAAACTCGGCCTCAACAAATCGAAGGTCATCGTGCTTTCGGCCGACGCCCACGACATTCTGGTCGCCAACCCTGGGGTTGCCGACGCCGTCACCCGCGACGCCCGCCGGATCTATGTCTTCGGCAAGAAGATCGGCCAGACGAACATTGTGGTGTTCGATCGCAACAACCGGCAGATCGCCTCGATCGATCTGGAGATCGAGCGCGACATCACCGGCCTCGAGGCCTCCATCCGCAAATACGTGCCGGATTCGGAGGTGAAGGTCGAGATGCTGAACGACAACGTCGTTCTGACCGGCATCGTGCAAACACCGCAGGATGCGGCGAAGGTCGAACGGCTGGCTCGAATCTTCGTCACTGGCGGCGAAGGTACGACCGGTCAGTACATCCAGTCCGCTTCCGCTCAATCGCAAGGCGCCGGCGGTGGGGCCGATGTCGCCTTCGCTCAGGAACGGCGCCAGCAGAGCCAGATCGTCAATCTTCTGCAGATCCGCGGCGAGGATCAGGTGACGTTGAAGGTCACCGTCGCCGAGGTGCAGCGCTCGATCGTCAAGCAGCTTGGCCTGAACGGCACTTTGTCGGCGGCGATGGACGGCGTCTCCTTCGGTCTCGTCAACGATAATCCCTTCGGCCTCGGCAAGGCGCTCTCGGGCAGCGGGCTGACGGCCAGCGGAACGATCGGCACGACCTCGCTCGACTCCGAGCTCTCAGCTCTCGAACAGGCAGGCGTGATGCGCACGCTCGCCGAGCCGAGCCTGACGGCGATTTCCGGTGAAAAGGCGAGCTTCAAGGTCGGCGGCACATACACTGTCGCCGCCGGCAAGAGCGAAGAGCCGGAAGACACGACCCCGATCCTTGATGCTGCCGGCAATATCGTCGGCTACGACACCGACCCGGCTCGGGTCGTCTACGAGAGCAAGGAAATCGACTACGGCATCGGTCTCGACTTCACGCCGCTCGTCTTGTCTGCCGGTCGCATCAGCCTGAAGATCCGCACCAGCGTTTCCGAGCCGAGTTTCGAAAACCCGTTCAGCGTGCCGCGCGGCGTCGCCCCTGCCGTCAACCTCATCGGTCTGCGCAAGCGTCTCGCCGACACCACGGTGGAAATGCCGTCCGGCGGGTCGCTGGTGATCGCCGGCCTCGTGCGCGACGAGGTCCGTCAGGTCGTGTCGGGACTTCCGGGACTGGCCAAGCTCCCGGTCTTGGGAAGCCTGTTCCGCAGCCGCGATTTCCAGCGGTACGAGACCGAACTGGTCGTCATCGTGACCCCCTATCTCGTCCGTCCCACCGCTCGCCAGGCACTGGCTCGGCCGGATGATGGATTCGCCCTTTCCAGCGATGGCTCGGCAAACTTCCTGGGTCGGCTGAACCGTGTCTACGGCCACATGGAAACGAAGCTCCCGCCCGGCCGCTACCACGGCGTTGTCGGCTTCATCTACAAGTGACCACCCGCGAGGATTTGAAGACCGTGACCACGCTTCCTCTCTCCCGCCGCGCCAGCCGGATCCTTTCGATCGGCTCCAATCCGGCCATCCGACACGGCCTCGCCGTCGCGACGCTGGCTCTGGTCGCCGGTTGCGGCAACGTCCATCACGTCGAGGTCGGCTCGATCCCCGACGACTACCGGACGCGCCACCCCATCGTCGTGACCCAGGCGGAGACGGCCATCGACATTCCGGTAGCCTCCTCCGAGGCCAGGCTGACGATGTCGAGCCGCAGCCGTGTCGAGGAATTCGCCGATCGCTTCCGCAATGACCGCATCGACACGATCCGGGTCATGGTTCCCTACGGTTCTGCGAACGAGGCGGCGGCGGAACGCGTCTCCCACGACGTGATCAAGACGCTGCAGAAGCGGAAGGTCGCGCGCCACCAGATCATGGTCCAGCCCTATTCCGCCGTTGGCGACGAAGGGGCGACGCCGATCCGGCTCGCCTATTCGACTCTCGTTGCCAAGACGGGCCCTTGTGGGCGCTGGCCCGAGGATCTGTCGGAGACCTCGGAGAACAAGAACTACTTCAATTTCGGCTGCGCCTCCCAGCAGAACCTGGCCGCGCAGATCGCCGATCCGCGCGACCTTCTCGGACCGCGTGGCATGGATCCCAGCGATGCGGCCCGGCGGACCGAGGTGATCGGGAATTACCGCGACGGCGAGGATACGACCTCGGACGCGATGGATGCCGAGTCGGACTACGAGTGGTGAGGGAAGACATGTCCATGGATAATACGCTTCCCGCCGATGTGGATGTCGGCGAAGAGGATGAGCGGAGCCGGCTCGATCAGGTGCGGCCTATCCCCCGCATCTCGGTCCAGGCGTTCTGCGAGTCGGAATCGATCGAACGTCCGATCGAAAAGGCCGGTGCCGACCGCCGTATGGCGAAGGCCCATCTCAAGGTGCAGATGGGCGGCATCAGGGCCGCGGTCGAGCATTTTCAGTCGGCCCCGACGCCCAATCTCGTCATCCTCGAATCCCGGCTGCCGCCTTCGGAACTCCTGCACGAGCTCGAACGGCTGGCGGAAGTCTGCGATCCCGGCTCGAAGGTCGTGATCATCGGCCACTACAACGACGTCGCGCTCTATCGCGATCTGATCCACCGGGGCATTTCCGAGTATCTCGTGGCGCCGATCTCGATCGGCGACGTGATGACGGTGATCGGCGACCTCTTCGTGGCGGAGGGGAACGAGCCGCTCGGTCGTTCGATCGCCTTCGTCGGCGCCAAGGGCGGCGTCGGTTCGTCGACCATCGCCCATAATGTCGCGTGGTCGATCTCCAACCTCTTCGCCTCGGACGTGGTGCTTGCCGATCTCGACCTCGCTTTCGGCACCGCGAACATCAATTTCGACCAGGACCCGGCCCAGGGGATTGCCGAAGCGCTGTTTTCGGCCGACCGGATCGACGACGTCTATCTCGACCGCCTGCTCGCCCAGTGCGCCGAGCATCTGTCGTTGCTCGCGGCGCCCTCCATGCTCGATCGCACCTACGATTTCGAGGGCGACGCGTTCAGCGCGCTGATCGAGACCGCGCAGCGCGGGGCGCCGGCCGTGGTTCTCGACGTTCCGCATGTCTGGAACGAGTGGACGCGGAACGTCCTGGCCCAGGTCGACCGTGTGGTGATCACGGCAACGCCGGATCTCGCCAATCTCCGCAACACCAAGAACCTCGTCGACACGCTGAAGAAGCTTCGGCCAAATGACGGACCCCCGTCCCTCATCCTCAACCAGCTCGCGATCCCGAAGCGTCCGGAGATCTCGGCCGACGAATTCTGCGAGCCGCTTGGCCTCGAACCGATCGGCGAGATCGCCTTCGACCCGCATCTCTTCGGCAATGCAGCGAATAGCGGGCGCATGCTGGCGGAGACCGACTCCAAACATCCGACGGTCGCGGTCCTGAGCACCATTGCGCATGTCCTGACCGGTCGTGGCGAAGCCAAGAAGGCGAAGCGGCCCGGGCTTCTCGATCGATTTCGCCGCAAGGCCTGAGAAATTCGGGCAGTTCCTTGCCGCTGCGAACGGCGTCGCAGCGGTGATCGCTTGTCCATCCGACGAAGACGAAGCCATAAACTGGGAGCATTGAGCCATGTTCGGCAAGCGCGGAAACGAGAAGAGCCCCGCTCGCGACGTCGCGACGATGCCTCGGCCGGCTTCACCTGCGCCGGCGGAGGCCAAGCCGAGGGCACCCGAGCCCAAGCCGGCCCCGAAGCCGCGCGCCGAAAGCGCTCCTGCCCCGCGGGCAGCGCCCGACCGTTCGCCGGAATATTACGACCGCAAGAGCCAGGTCTTTGCCGCACTGATCGATACGATCGACCTGTCGCAGCTCGCCGGCATGGACCAGGAATCGGCGCGCGAGGAAATCCGCGACATCGTCAACGACATCATCGCGATCAAGAACTTCGCAATGTCGATCGCCGAGCAGGAAGACCTGCTCGCCGATATCTGCAACGACGTTCTGGGCTACGGGCCCCTGGAGCCGCTGCTGGCGCGCGACGACATCGCCGACATCATGGTCAACGGCTCGCGTCAGACCTTCATCGAAGTTGGCGGCAAGGTCGAGGAAACCTCGATCCGGTTCCGCGACAACCAGCAGCTTCTCAATATCTGCCAGCGCATCGTCAGCCAGGTAGGCCGGCGCGTCGACGAGACCTCGCCGATCTGCGACGCGCGTCTTCCCGACGGCAGCCGCGTCAACGTCATCGCGCCGCCGCTCGCGATCGATGGCACGGCGCTGACCATTCGTAAGTTCAAGAAGGACAAGCTGACCCTCGATCAGCTCGTCCAATACGGCTCGATTACCCCGGCCGGCGCGGAGATCCTCCAGATCATCGGCCGCGTCCGATGCAACGTCGTCATCTCCGGCGGTACGGGCTCGGGCAAGACGACGCTGCTCAACACGCTGACGCGCTACATCGACCATGACGAGCGCATCATCACCTGCGAGGACTCCGCCGAACTCCAGCTCCAGCAGCCCCATGTGGTGCGTCTCGAAACCCGTCCGCCGAACATCGAGGGCGAGGGCGAAATCACCATGCGCGATCTCGTCAAGAACTGCCTGCGTATGCGCCCCGAACGCATCATCGTCGGCGAGGTGCGCGGACCGGAAGTGTTCGACCTCTTGCAGGCGATGAACACCGGCCATGACGGATCGATGGGCACGATCCACTCGAACAGCCCGCGCGAATGCCTGAACCGTATGGAATCGATGATCGCCATGGGCGGCTATTCGCTTCCCTCCAAGACGGTCAAGGAAATCATCACTGGTTCGGTGGACGTGATCGTGCAGGCCGCCCGCCTTCGCGACGGCTCGCGCCGCATCACCCACATCACCGAGGTGGTGGGCATGGAAGGCGACGTCATCACCACCCAGGACCTGTTCGTCTACGAGATCCTCGGCGAGGACGCCAATGGCCGGATTCTGGGCCGCCATCGCTCGACTGGCATCGGCCGACCGGTCTTCTGGGATCGTGCCCGCTATTACAACGAAGAGAACCGGCTTGCCCGCGCCCTCGACGAAAGCGCGGCCGACAATGCCGATGCGGGGATGTGACGATGGGAACGGCTGGAATCCTCCTCTTCGTCCTGTTGTCGAGCCTGGCGGCAGGCGGCCTGGCCTTCGCGTTGCTGCAGCCGCGGCTCGCAACGGAAAAGAAGGTCGAGCAGCGGCGGAGTCTTGTTAGCCGCGACGAAAACGATCGCATGGCCCACAAGGCCCATCGCGACCGTCTCCAGGAGCAGGTTAAGCGCCGCAAGACCATCCAGAACTCGCTCAAGGATCTGGAAACCCGTCAGAAGGAGCGCGACAAGCATCTGTCGAAGCTGACCCTGCAGCGTCAGCTGGAGCAGGCCGGGATGACGATTACCGCCAAGCAGTTCATGCTGATGAGCGCAGGCCTCGGCATTGTCACGCTTCTGATCTGCCTGCTGTTCGGGTTCTCTCTGATCATGACCGTCGGCATCGCGATCGTCGTCGGCTTCGGAGTGCCGCGCTTCATCGTCGCCCGCGCGCGCAAGAAGCGGTTTGCCAAGTTCACCCGGGAATTTCCAACCGCGATCGATCTCATCGTGCGCGGCGTCAAGTCGGGCCTGCCGCTCAACGACACCCTGCGCATGATCGCCGGCGAGACGAGCGAACCGGTGAAATCGGAGTTCCGGCGCATCGTCGAGAGCCAGCAGATGGGCATGTCGATCACCGAAGCGGTGGAACGGCTCTATCGCAACATCCCGACGGCAGAGGCGAACTTCTTCGCCATCGTCATTGGCATCCAGTCCCAGGCCGGCGGCAATCTGTCGGAAGCGCTCGGCAACCTCTCCAAGGTTCTGCGCGAGCGCAAGAAGATGCGCGACAAGGTCCAGGCCATGTCGATGGAAGCCAAGGCGTCCGGCGCGATCATCGGCAGTCTGCCGGTCATCGTCGCCTTCCTCGTGTTCCTGACGAACCCCGAATACATCAGCCTGCTCTACACGACCGACGTCGGCAAGATCCTGGTGGGTCTGAGCGCGATCTGGATGAGCCTCGGCATCTTCGTCATGAAGAACATGATCAATTTCGACTTCTGACCTGGACCGTTTGAACCGTTGAGCTCAGGCATCACACAAGGAGCGTTCTGACGATGGAATCGGTCTTTCAGACCATGGGCCTGTCGAGCCAGTTGGTGCTGAGCCTGGCTGTTGCGCTCGGCGTCTTCATGACGGTCCTTGCCATCGCGGTGCCGGCCCTCAGCGGCAACAAGCTGAAGAGCCGGATGAAATCGGTGGCGCTCGAACGCGACCAGATCCGTGCCCGCGAACGTGCCAAGCTCGCTGCCGAAAAGGAACAGTCGCGCGGTCTGCGCCACCAGGAAAAGCGCGGCATTGCCAGCATGGTCGTCGAGCAGTTGAACCTGCGTTCGCTCCTCGTCGACGACAAGACCGTCAGCAATCTGCGTGCCGCCGGCTATCGCGGCCAGCGCCCCTTGACGATGTTCCTGTTCGCCCGGGTCTGCGCCCCGCTCGTCCTTCTCGCCTTCGCCGGCTTCTACATTTTCGGTATCGGAATTCTCTCGAACTGGCCGATGGGCGTTCGTATCCTGGTGATGCTGATCGTTGCCTATGTGGGCTTCTATTTGCCGGTGGTGATCGTCAGCAACACCGCCCAGAAGCGGCGCCAGTCGATCACGCGCGCCTGGCCGGATGCGCTCGACCTGATGCTGATCTGTGTGGAATCGGGCCAGTCCATCGAGGGCGCCTTTCGACGCGTTGCGGACGAAATCGGCATTCAGTCGATCCCGCTTGCGGAAGAGCTGATCCTGCTCTGTGCCGAGCTCTCCTATCTGCCGGATCGAAAGACCGCCTATGAGAACCTGGTGTCCCGAACCGGCCTGGAAGGCGTCAAGGCGGTCTGCACGGCACTCATTCAGGCGGAACGCTACGGCACGCCGCTGGGCCAAGCGCTGCGCACCATGGCCCAGGAAAACCGGGACATGCGCATGAACGCCGCCGAGAAGAAGGCCGCCGCGCTCCCGCCGAAGCTGACGGTACCGATGATCGTCTTCTTCCTGCCGGTCCTGTTCGCCGTGATTCTCGGCCCTGCGATGATCCGCGTGCTCGGTTACGATTGAGGCAGGCAGTCGCTCTGCGGGCGTTTCGTCGGCCGATCACGCGGCCGAGGGGGCGGTGCATCCTTTCGAAGAGGCAGCTTTTGGCATCTTTGCCGTCATGTCGATGAATCCCGTGCATGACGTAGCGCCAGCCTGCCGCCGGGCGGTAAATCTACTGGCAGCGCGAACAGCCCTCGGTTATGATAGGGAAATTTCCTTTCACACGAATGGAAGTTCGTTATCGCCACGAGGGCCGACCCGACGGTTTGCAGCATCATGCCGAGTGATTTTCTTGAGTTTGCGGAGCCGTCGGAGGCCGAAGCCGGCAGTTCCGTCGCGGTCGGCTGGAAAATCGCCGTCATCGATGATGACGAGGCGGTGCACGATGGCACGCGCTTCGCGCTGAAGCATTTCTCCCTGCAAGGTTACGGTCTCGAGATCGTCGGAGCGCACTCGGCCCGGGAAGGACTCGAACTCCTGCGCGCGCACCCCGATACGGCCGTCGTCCTTCTCGACGTGGTGATGGAAACCGACGACGCCGGTCTGCGCCTCGCCCAGGCGATCAGGGAGGAACTGAAGAATGAATTGGTGCGCATCATCCTGCGCACCGGGCAGCCTGGTCAGGCGCCGGAGCACCGGGTCGTCGTCGAGTACGACATCAACGACTACAAGGCCAAGACCGAGCTCACGTCGGAGAAGCTGTTCACGACGCTGACCGCGGCGCTTCGGGGCTATGACCAGCTCAAGCGCCTCGACGACACACGCATCGGTCTGGAGATGATCGTCGCGGCATCCGCCTCGCTCTTCGACGATCGCTCGCTGCAGACGCTGGCTCACGGTGTCCTCATCCAGATCAGTGCACTCCTCGAGATCGAGACCGACGGCATCCTGATCATGCGGGAGAACAATGGCGCAGACCCGTTGGTGCTGGCGGGTCTCGGCAAGTTCGAACGCTCTCCCGACACGGGCTTTGACAAGCTGGGTCTGTTTTCCGATGCGGCTGCGGCGGGAGGTCCGGTTCGCAAGGACGGCCTTGTCTGTCTTTACGTCAAGACCGGCAGCGGCGCGGAGATCCTGGTCGCCCTTGCAACCGAGGACGAACTGACGGAAACCCAGACGTCGCTGGTCTCGGTCTTTTCCGCCAAGCTCGCCATCGCCTTCGACAACGCCCATCTCTACGACGAGCTGCGCAAGGCCAATGAAGAGCTGGAAGAGCGTGTCAGGCGGCGCACCGCCGAACTCGGCAGTGCCAATGAACGGCTGCGCGCGCAGGGCGCGCTTCTCAAGCGCGTCAACGCCTTCAAGAACGAGATCCTCGGGACCATCGCCCATGACCTGAAGAATCCGCTCGCGGTCATCCTCGGCCGTTCCGAGATGCTGTCCACGCTTTCCGAGCGGCTGGAGGACAAGACCCGCGAACTGTTTTCCCGGCAGGTGGACCAGATTCGCGGGTCTGCCGAGCGGATGACGCGGATCGTCGAGGTCTCGATCGCTGATGCCCTGTCCGATGCGCTCGACATTTCGGTCGACAAGCAGGCGATCGATCTGTCCTCCCTGGTCGCGGGCACGGCGGAATTGAGCCGGGCTCTGGCTGACTCGAAAGAGCAGACCCTGACGGTCGATGTCGAGCCGCAACTCACGGCAGCGTGCGATCCCGACCGCATCGCCGAAGCGGTCGACAATCTGATCAGCAATGCCATCAAATACACCCCCCTCGGTGGTGAGATCCGCGTGGAGGCTCGCCGTGAGGACGGTTTCGTGCGGATCTGCGTGTCGGACTCCGGTCCAGGGCTCAACGACCAGGATACGGTCCGACTCTTCGGTCGCTTCCAGCGTCTCTCCGCGCAGCCGACCGCTGGGGAAAGCTCGACCGGGCTCGGTCTTTCGATCGTCCGAAAGATCGTCGAATTGCATGAGGGTGAGGTGACGGTCGAGGAGAATGGCCCGCTTGGTGGCGCCAGCTTCTCGATCATGATCCCGCTTCTGGAGACTCCATGAGTAATACCAATGAGGCTCGGATCTTCGTCGTCGACGACGAAGCCGAGACGCGCGCGCTCATCGGCGACTATCTCGACATGCACGGCTACTGCGTGCGCCTTCTCGACGGCGGCGAAGCGTTGCGCGCCCAGATGGCCAAGGAAATGCCGGACCTGATCATTCTCGACCTGAACATGCCGGGGGAGGATGGTCTCTCGATCGTGCGCGGATTGAAGGCCGAAAACAGCGTGCCCGTGATCATGTTGACGGCCACCGCAAGCCTGGTCGACCGGGTGGTCGGGCTGGAGCTCGGTGCAGACGACTATATCGCCAAGCCCTGCGAACTGCGCGAACTCCTGGCGCGGATCCGCTCGGTGATGCGCCGCGCCGGGGCGCAGGCCGCTGCCCGCCCGGAGGAGGCGTCGCCGCCGCAGCGCCGGGAAGTCCGCTTCGGCACGAAATGGCTGGATCTCGATGCACAGACCCTGCGGGGCGATGATGGCGAGGAACAGCCGTTGGTGCACAGCGAATTTGCCCTGTTGAAGGCCTTTTCGGAAAATCCCCTCCGGGTTCTTTCGCGCGAACGTCTTCTCGACCTGGCGAGCGCGCGGGACAGCGAGCCCTTCGATCGCGCCGTGGATGTGCGGATCACCCGGATTCGCAAGAAGATCGAACCCGATCCGGCCCATCCGACGGTGATCCGTACCGTGCGCGGATCCGGCTACATCTTTTCGCCAGACTGAGCCGCAACCGGCCAGAGGTCTCACAGGAGCTCGGGATTCTCTCGATCGGACTATCCGGCCCGAGGTGAGCGCTTGTCCCCGCCCTGCCATGTCGTGCTCGGCGCTCGAGCTTCCTCCTGGAAGAGCCGGAAAACGGGGGTGTGGGCCGATTTTTAAAGACTTTAAATTCTGTGCGCATCAGAGCCATAAATAACTTGAATATTTAGCTGCGACGCGAAAGTGTCGAAATTTCGCAGGAACAGTCCCCCGCGAAGAATGTTTGTCTCACAAGAGCGGCGTGAACTCGATCACGCGGCGTTTCCAAAAGTATTTGTGGAGGTTTTATGAAACCGAATCTGAAAATTGCTCTTCTGATGAGTACGATTTTTGTTGCGCCGGCTTTTGCGCAGGACAGCAACAACAATGACGCGACGCAGCCGCAGGCCAATGACAGCGCGACCAGCGATCAGATGCAGGGCGACGCCGATGTCGTGGTCGATCCGGATGTGCCGGAGGTTCGTGTGGACGTTCCCGAGCCCGACGTCACCGTCGAGCAGGCTCAGCCGGACGTGAACGTGACGCAGCCGCGTCCGACCATCACCGTGCGCCAGCCGGCTCCGTCGATCACCGTCGACATTCCGCAGCCGCAGATTACGGTTCGCATGCCGAACCCGAACGTCGACGTGAACCAGTCGCAGCCTGATGTCACGGTCGAGCAGGGTCAGCCGAGCGTGAACGTCGCCGAAGACAGCCGTCCCGAGGTTCAGACGGATGGCAACGAGCAGGCTGACGTGATGATCCAGCAGGCGCAGCCGCAGGTCAGTGTCCAGGGTGCCGATCAGCGTCCGGAGATCCGGTACGAGAGCGAAGAAGCGAACATCCAGGTCAATCAGGCCCAGGGTGAGCCGACGATTCGCTATGAGGACGCCGAAGGCAACGAGATGCAGTCGGCCGACATGGGCGAAGATCAGCAGTCCGGCCAGGACCAGATGAACGCTCAGAGCGATCAGCAGAACCAGTCGAACATGGCGCAGCAGAGCGAGAGCTCCGATGACCAGATGTCGACGGCCAGCACCGGCGGTTCGGACAGCGATCTCTACATCGCCGTGGCCACGGATGCCGCCCGCGAAATCCAGATGAGCGTCGACGAGATCACCGACTACAACATCATCGGTGAAGACGGCGACCTTCTGGGCGACATCGAAGAGGTCGCGAACATCGACAACCAGCTCTTCGCTGTCATCGGTTCCGGCGGTTTCCTCGGCATGGGTGAGAAGCAGGTTGCGATCCCGCTGAACGCTCTTGTCGCTCAGAACGGAAACTTCGTTGCCCCGAGCATCACCGAGGACCAGGTCGAAGGTCTGCAGGAGTTCAACACCGACCAGTATCCGCTGTTGAATGAAGACGAGATGATCACGCTCGGCAGCATGTAATGCCGCATCAGTGAGTGTGCCACGATCAATCGACGATCGTAGGTAGGATAGGGCTGGTGCCTTCGGGCACCGGCCCTTTATTTTTTTTGGTCCGCTTTCCGGGTCATGTCGGACTCCTCAAAATTGTGAAGAAAAGCTTCTCGGTGGCTCCATCGCAATGCATGGCTGGCTTGCAGGACCCCCAATTGCTGCGCTGCACCATGACGCTTAGCTTGAGGTCAACGACATAGGAGAACGCACATGAAAATGACCAGCAAGCTCCGCTCGATCTTCCTTCCAGAAAGCCCCGAAACCCTTGAGCACGCCTATCTGAACCGCGCCGTCTCCATGGCCGATCTCGAGAGGCGCATGCGCGAGATTGACAGTGGCCGCTTCCGCGGACGCCGCTGAGTTGGAGACCCACGGTTTCGCAACGACACTCAAGAAACGGCGGTCGCGAACTCACCCGTTTCGTCAAGCATGACGGTGGCCGTGGTCGCCGTCTCGCCATTGACCATCCTGTCGAGAAAACGGCGCGATAGGTCGGGTAGCAGGGTCTGGGTAATGATCCGGTCGATCATCCGGCCGCCCGATTGCGGATCTTGGCAGCGCCGGACGATCTCCTTTACCACCGCATCGTCGATCGTCAGCGTCGCACGCTGACTTTCCCGGACGCGTTTGACGATCCGGTTCAGATGCAGCCGGACGATCCCCTCCATCATCTCCGCCGAAAGCGGCTTGTAGGGCACCGTCACCATCCGCCCGATCAGGGCCGGCGGGAAGACGGCGAGAAGTTCGGGCCTCAGCATCTGGTCCAGATCCTCGATTGCCGCGTCGGTGGCGCCGTAATCGGTCGCCTCCATGATCGCCTGGGTGCCGACATTGGAGGTCAGGATGATCAGGGTGTTGCGAAAATCGATCCGCCGTCCGTTGCCATCCTCCATCCAGCCCTTGTCGAAGACCTGGAAGAACAGTTCGTGGACGTCCGGATGGGCCTTTTCCACCTCGTCGAGAAGCACGACCGAATAGGGCCGGCGGCGCACCGCTTCGGTCAGCCGCCCGCCCTCGCCATAGCCCACATAGCCCGGAGGCGCGCCCTTCAGGAGCGAGACCGTGTGGGCCTCCTGGAACTCCGACATGTTGATGGTGATGAGGTTCTGCTCGCCGCCATAGAGCGTTTCGGCGAGCGCCAGCGCGGTTTCAGTTTTGCCGACGCCGGAGGGGCCTGCGAGCAGGAAAACGCCCACAGGCTTGCCGGGATCGTCGAGCCCGGCGCGGCTCGTCTCGATCCGCCTTGCGATGGTCCAGAGCCCGTGATCCTGGCCGATCACCCGCTGCTTCAGCCGTTCTGCCAGGTTGAGAACGGTGGCGATCTCGTCGCGCAGCATTCGACCGACCGGAATGCCGGTCCAGTCCGCCACGACGGAGGCGACCGCATCGGCATCGACCTGGGCATGGATCATCCGCCGGTCGGGATCGATCGCGTTCAGGGCGGTCATCGCGTCCGAAAGGGCCGTTTCGTTCGGGGCCGGCTCGCGGACTTCCGCTTCAGGAAGAGGCTCCGCAGGGCCGTCCGCGCTCTTGGCGAGAACGCTGTCGGGCGCGGTCAGCCCCACGATCCTCTCCACCAACGCGGCCTCTTCCTCATGGGCCGTGGCGAGGTCGCCACGCTCGGCGGTCTTTGCGTCGATCTCGGCATCGATCTCGGCGATCCGCTCGCTCTGGTCCTCGGACAGGCCAGCCTCGCGGGAGAGCGCGTCGCGCTCCGCCTGAAGGGCCGCGAGGCTGGCGTCGAGATCGGCAATCGCGGCCGGAATGGTCGTCTGGCTGATCGCGACCCGCGCGGCGGCCGTGTCGAGCAGGCTGACGGCCTTGTCGGGCAATTGGCGGGCAGGAATGTAGCGCGCCGAAAGCGACACCGCCGCCATCACCGCCTCGTCCAGAATCCGCACGCCGTGATGCCGCTCCATGGGGGCGGCGAGGCCGCGCAACATGCGCGCGCAGCGCGGAATGTCCGGCTCGCCGATCTCGACCGGCTGGAAGCGGCGGGTCAGCGCCGGATCGCTCTCGATATGGGCGCGGTATTCGGCGAAGGTCGTGGCGCCGATGGTGCGCAGCGTGCCGCGGGCGAGCGCCGGTTTCAGAAGATTGGCGGCGTCGCCCGTGCCCTTCTGGCCGCCGGCGCCGACCAGCGTGTGGATTTCGTCGATGAACAGGATGATCGGATCGGTTGAGGCCTGCACCTCGTCGACGAGGGCCCGCAGCCGCTGCTCGAACTCCCCCTTCATCGCGGCGCCCGCCTGCATCAGTCCGATATCGAGGGCGTAGAGCCGGACACCCCGCAGGGAGGGCGGTACGTCGCCGGCGGCGATCCGCTGGGCGAAGCCTTCGACCACGGCGGTCTTGCCGACGCCGGCCTCGCCGGTCAGCAGCGGATTGTTCTGGCGTCGGCGCAGGAGAACGTCGACGATCTGGCGGATTTCATGATCGCGCCCGACCACCGGGTCCATCTTGCCGCTCTCGGCTTCGGTGGTGAGGTCGGTGGCGAAGCGGGCAAGGGCCGATGAATCGACCGCGCCCTTGTCCGATGCGGACGATCGCGAGGTTGTCGGCGTTGCATCTGTCGAGCGGCTCGCATTCGCGGCATGCTCCTCTTCCGATTGCTTCCAAACTTCGTCTCCGCAGGTCAGAATCTCTTCTGTCCCCACTGATGCGAGCGTCCTCGATGCCGCGCGCAATGTCTTCTTGAGTCCATCGTCCTGCAAAACGCCGAAGAGGATATGGCCGCTTCGGATGGCGCCGGATTCGAACAGCAGTGACGCATAGAGCCATGCGGTGCGCAGGCTATTGGTCAAGGCAGGACTGATCGCCGGCTTCTTGGTGATGTTTTCTCGGAGATTTCGAATCGATTGGGTCAGTTCCGATAGGACAACGCCGCGATCATGGCCGAGATGGTCGAGAATGACGGACATGTCGGACTTATCGTTCATGAGCAAGAACGTGAGAAAGTGCTCGAGTTCGGCTTCACGATTGCCGGCCTTCTCGGCTTGGCGGAATCCGTCATGAAATGCTTTGTGGGCAAGCGGCGTGAGTTTGCCCAACAAGCTTGCGTAATTGATGTCGGTCATGGGGCGGCATCCTCGGTTTGCCGCCTTGCGGTCGGAGGCGGCGTCGTATAGCGGGCGTCGAAGCGCATGCGATCGGAGTTGGGTCGGCCGGCCTCGGGCGGGGCGATCCAGCCGGTCCAGCCAAGCTGGCCGCAGCGCCCGAGCCGCACGGGCTCGGCGAGATGGGCGGGCAGGCCGAGGCGGATTTCAGTCTCCACCCGGCGGCCGAGCGCCAGGAAGATCAGGTCGGAGAGACGTGCTGCCTCGGCACCGCCTGGGAGGTAGTCGCGGTATTCGGCAAGGCTTGCCGCGCGGATTTCGACGGCAATCTTGTCGCTCAGCGACAGCATGCGCGCGCCGATCGCCGTATCCCGGCCAAGGCTCGATCGAGCCCGGCCGATCGCCGTCTGCTCGCCAGCGTCGAAGACGAGCCAGCTTGGAACCCGCTCGACCACCCGCACCGTCACGTCGAGGACGCCGTGGATGAGCAGGGCGAGTTGAGCCGGCGTTTTCACGCGGGGCGACACAAGCCCGGCGAAGCCGATCTTCGCCCCGTCGGGCACGATGCCGCTCTGCCTGACCGACGGCGTGCCGAGGCCCGCGAGAGCGCCGAGATAAAGGGCAAACCGGTCATCATCCGGCCGGTCATGCTGGGCGATCGGCCGGGCATCGGCCCAGGCGCGGAAGAACAGTTGAAGGAAGCGGTTCGAGAAGATCTCGGTGAAACGCAGGAAGGACGGATCGCGCGCGTCGCGCCAGGCGAGCGCTTCCAGCGTCGTGGCCAGGGGCAGGGCACCCTGTGGTCCGAACAGGCCGAGAAAGCGCGTCGTCACATGGGCCCGATCGCCCTGCACCGCCAGCCCTGCGACGTTGCCGACGGGAAAATCGACGTAGGGCTCCTGGCCGAGCGTCACCGCGTCCTCACGCGCCGTGCGGCTCTTGCCGATGCGCGGCTTGTCGGGCGCGCCGCGCTCGATCGCTCGCAAGAGCACGAAGAGGTCGATCGCGTCGGGATCGGCGGCGATGTCGTCTTTGAGCGTCACAGGACCGGCCCCGTGCCCGAGCGTGGTGGCCAGCGCTTGACGATGCCCCGGCCAGGTGTCGCGACCACGGTCTCGACGAAGGAGTTGACGCCGGAGAGATCGGCGAGGAAACGCTCCAGCACGGCGCCGAGCAGCATGACGCCCGCGCCTTCGAAGGCGGCGTCGTCCAGCGTGATCGTCGCCTCGATGCCGCGCGCGCCGTGAAACCCGTCCGGGCGCCGCAGCCGGCGTGTCACCGGCCGGCATTCGATCGCAAGAATGCCGCGCAGGCGCCGCTCGGCGGCGATGTCCGACGCATCCGAATAAAGCGACAGGATTTCGCGGAGTGCATCGGCGGCGGCCCTGGCATCGCCGCTGGCCAGCCCCGTGTGATTGAACGACAGGAAGCTCAGGAGCCGCCACAACACGTCGCCCGTCGCGGCCGCGCCCCGGCGACCTTTGCCGGTGGCGATCGCCTCGCGGGGCGGGGTCGGCCCGACGATTGCCGTCACCGGCAATTCGCTGTTTCCCAGAAGCCGCATCTTGCCGCCGCCTGGGACGGCGGCCAGTTCGCCGGCGAGATGGCGGTTGGAGCAGAGCGCGGTGGCGGCGAGTTCGCGCGGAGAGCGGTCTTCATCGAGCGTCGTCTGGTCGCCGAGCGTGAGGAACAGATCGGTGCCGCGATAGGACGGGCTCGATCCGTGACGCCGCTCCCGATCGGTCAGGCGGCGCGGCAGGCGGCGGGTCGTGTAGGTCATCGCCTCCTCGCCGGCCGGAACGGCGGAGGCCGGGGCGTAGAGCGGCTCGACCGGCAGGCTGTCCGCTCTGCCGGAAAAATGTGCGGCGACCTTCATCACGCGATGCGGTTCATATTCCAGAAGCGCGCTGCGATCGGGCACGACCGCATGCTCGAAGCGGCCTGCCGTCAGCCGGATGCGGTCGCAGGCCTTTTCGAAGAGATTGACGCAAGGCGCCGCGAAGAGCCGGAAACTCTGGGCCGAGACGCGGGCTGCCAGCGTCGGCGCGGCTTCGGAAAACTCGAAGACGAGGTCGATCTCGGCCGCCTCGATGCCGTTCAGCGCCTTGGCGAGGCCGGTCAGGCGAAAGCCGAGAAATCGGTCCGGAAAGGCAAAAAATTCTCTGAGCAAGGCAAAGCCCGGCGAGACGTGATCGTCGGGCGGAAACAGGCTTTCGTCGCGGGAAAAGCCGATCTGTCCGATGGCCGACAGCGGCAGACGGCGAAAGCGTGGATCGCCGTTCTGGTCGAGATAGCGCAGCGTGATGGCGTTCAGCCGGGCGAAGAGCTGTTCGTAGATCAGGTCCTGCTCGGCCCGGTAGCCGATGATGTGGATGACGAGGCTATCAAGGCCCGGAAGCGCGAAGGGTTTGATCTTTTCGGGCGAACCCGGCTGTACCGGCGGTTGCAGCCGTTTCAGCGACAATCTTAACCCCGCCAGCGTGTCCGGCCGGGTTCCGGGATCGAGCGCCTGGAGGGGCGCGGGCGAGGCGTGATATTCCGCCCGCGCGATCGCGATTGGCCAGACCGTGATCGGGCTTCCCAACCGAAAGCGGCAGGCAACGCCCCGCGCGGCGTCACGGTGGACGCTCTCCATGATCGCGCCGGCCGGAATCACCTTCGCCGCCTCGTTCGCCCCATCCTGCGGGTCGGGTTCGCTGGCGACGAGGGCGGCCGAGGGTATCGGTTCCAGATGGCCGGGAAGCAGGCGCTCCAGAAGCTCGCTCGTGAAGGTCGAAAACTCGGCCTTCAGTTCGAGCTGCACCCTCGCGGCCATGAAGGCGGCCCCTTCCAGAAGCCCCTTGATGCCGGGGTCCATGGTCTCGCGCTTGAGCCCGCCCAGGCGCTCGGCGACGCCCGGAAACTCGTCGGCGAATTCCTGGGCGCGTTCATAGAGAATCGCCAGCTCGTCCTCATAGGCGGCAAGGAAGGCCTCGTTCATGAGACGAGCGTCGCGGTGTCGATCGCGACCTTGCCGGCAGCGACGTCGAGATCGGCGTGGAAGGCGACGGGGATCGGCTGCGGGTTGAAGGCGAGTTCGGCGGAGATCTCGAAGCGCAGCCGCTGGCGCTCGCTGTCGAAACCGCTGGCATCGGCGATGAAGCCGGTGCGGCTTCCCTGCTCGACGAGAAGGCTTTCGGCGATCAGCCGGGGCTCGTGGCGCAGAAGCGCCTGGCGCAGTTCGTCGACGAGACTTGCGACCGCCAGCGAGCCGGCGGTGAGCGGCGTGACGTCGGGAAGGCCGTAATTGAGGATCGAGCCCGCGACCATCGGATAGGGTTCGAGGTCGCGGGCGGAGGCGAGGTCGATGGTGTTCGCGAGCGTTTCCAGGCTTCGGCGGAAGCCGGCGATGATCTCGCGGCGGCCGGCCACGCGGCCCGGCGCTGCGACCAGCGATTTCGCCCGTTCCGGGCTCTGCTCGCTCCCCTGACGCGAATCCTTCTCGAGCGCCTGCCGGCGGCGATGCGGCTCGGCGAAGGCGAGCATCAGGGGTGCCTGATAGCGGTCATGGGTCGGGACGCGAGCCATGGACGGGCTCCCGGGACAAGGCGAAGGAGACGGGTTTCAGTTGAAAGTGGCGCTCCGTTCGTGGCGGAGCGCCGAGACGGCAAGGGGAGGGGCGTTATACCCCGACCCTACGAGCCGACATTCGCGGCGATGTCCCAGGTCGCTTCCGTCGAAGCGCCCGGCGTGCCCTGCTTGGTCTGCTCGGTGTAGGTCACGTTGAACTTGCGAAAGTTGAGCGTGATCGTCTCCTGCAGCCGGTCGAGCCCGTCCGCAGAGCCGCCGGTGGCGTAGGAGGAGACGATGAGATCGGTCATGTCCAGCTTGAAATATTCGACCGGGGCGTCACCGCCGGCCTTGCGGATCGTGAGAAGCGCCTTCGGAATGTGCTTGCCGTTGGAGCAGTATTTCATGATGTTGGTGGTCGACTTGTCGCAATACTTGGTGAAGGTGATGTCCTGCACCGAGACTTTGCCCGAGCCGGCGCCCGGGCCCATATGGGTCGTGCCACTCTGGGCGAGCCCCCAGTTCCAGGCGAGAACGTCGATCTCGCCCTGGTGCTTTTCGTCCTGGGCTTCGCCCGGGATGCCATCGATCTTGAGAAAAATATCGACTGCCATGTCGCCTCTCCGGTGATGATCGGGCGGCCGTTCCGCCCGTTGAAAACTGTTGGTCTAGAAAACGCGCCGGCCGAACGGTGACGGCGGCCGGGCGCCGGAGCCGGCGCGTCAGCTCTCGGCGTTCTTGGGAAGCTTGGAGACGAGGCTGAGGCCGATATCCATGCCTTCGAGCTGGAAATGCGGGCGCAGGTAGAATTTCGCGCCGTAATAGCCGGGGTTTTCCTCGTCCGGGAACACTTCGACCCGGGCCTCGGCCAGAGGGCGCTTGGCCTTGGCCTCGTCGGACGAGTTCAAGGGATCGCCGTCGACATATTGGTAGATCCAGGTCTGCAGCCAGTTCTGCAGCTTTTCCTGTTCCTTGTAGGTACCGATATGATCGCGCACCATCTGCTTCAGGTAATGGCCGAAGCGGGAGACGGCGAACATGTAGGGCAGCCGCGAGGACAGATTGTCGGAGGCCGTCGCCTCCGCGTCGTCATAGGCTTTCGGCCGATAGAGCGACTGGGCGCCGATGAAGGCCGCCTTGTCGGTGTTCTTGCGGTGGATCAGCGGCAGGAGGCCGGCCTTGGAAAGCTCCGCCTCTCGGCGGTCGGAGATCGCGATCTCGGTCGGGCATTTGAGGTCGACCATCTTGCCGCCGCCGGCTGCCGGGTCGCTGGTCGGGAAGGCGTGGGTCGGAAGATCGGCCACCTCGCCGCCGGAATTGACGCCCCGGATCCGCACCGTCCAGCCATACTCCTTGAAGGCGCGGTTGATGTTGGCGGCGAAGGTGTAGGAGGCGTTCATCCAGGCGTATTTCTTGCCCGCGTGACCGTCCGTCTCCTCCTCGAAGCCGAATTCCTCGACGGGCACCGATTTCGCGCCATAGGGCTCGCGTGCGAGCACCCGCGGCATGCAGAGGCCGATATAGCGGGAGTTCTCCGAATCCCGCAGCGATTTCCAGGCGGCGAAGTCCGGCGTGTCGAGAACCGTCGAGATGTCGCGCGGCGTCGAGAGCTCGGTCCAGCTTTCCATGTCGAGAAGGGCCGGGCCGGCGGATGCGATGAACGGGCAATGGGAGGCGGACGCGATCTTGCCCAGATGGCGCAGGAGCGCGATGTCGGTGGGCGATTTCTCGAAGTAGTAGTCGCCGATCAGCGCGCCATAGGGCTGGCCGCCGAGCTGGCCGAACTCGGCCTCGTAGATCTCCTTGAACAGCGGGCTCTGGTCCCAGCGCGCGCCGCGATAGGTCTCGAGCTCGCGATAGAGCTCCATCTTGCCGACATTCATCACCTTCAGCTTCAGATTCGCGTCGGTCTCGGAATGGGTGACCAGATATTCGAGGCCGCGCCAGGCGCTCTCGATCTCCTGGAAGGTCGGATGATGGATGATCGCGTTGACCTGGTCGGACAGGGTCTCGTCGATCTTGGCGATCAGCGCCTCGATGGTCTCGTAGACATCGGTCGAGACGAGGTCGGCGTTCGACAGCGCCTCGGCGATCAGCGTGTCGAAGGCACCGTCCACCTCCTTGTCGCGGCTTTCCGAGCGCGAGGGGTTGATGCTTTGTTTCAGCATCTCGGCGAAGGCATCGGCCTCGCTCTCGTCACGGGTGGCGACGGCACTCTCTGAGCGCTCGTCGAGCGCGGTGGTCGGGTTGTTGCTCATCGGTCGGATCCCCCCTTCAGGCCGTCATTCGTCGCCGGAGCCGGCTTTGGGCTCGTCCGCATCCTTGGTGTCGTCCGTGAGGGCCGCGGCCTTCGCTTGGCCGCGGCGGTCCTTGATCGCCGCCATCAGCTCGGGATCGGAGAGAAGCTTCTGCAGGATATCCTCGGCCTTCACCCGCCCGGTCATGTAGCTGCGCAGATTGTTGAGCTGCTGGCGCGCTTCGAGCAGGCTCTTGAGCGGCGGGACGTTCTTCGCGACGGCGGCCGGCGAGAAATCGTCCATGCTCTTGAACTTCAGGTCGACGCTGAGCTTGTCGCTGCCCTTGTCCCCGAGCTTGTTCTCGACGGCGAAACGGACGCCCGGCTGGACCTTGCTCGCCATCAGCTCGTCGAACGTGTCCATGTCCACCTGTTCGAGATGCCGCTCGCCGACCGGCGGTTTCTCCGCGCCGGCATTGCCGGACAGGTCGGCCATCACACCCATGACGAAGGGCAGTTCGACACGGCGGTTGGAATCATGCGGATCCTCGTAGGCGATCTGAA
The DNA here is from genome assembly GCF_024359545.1 of Jiella marina. Taxonomy (GTDB): domain Bacteria; phylum Pseudomonadota; class Alphaproteobacteria; order Rhizobiales; family Rhizobiaceae; genus Jiella. The sequence goes on along the minus strand of NZ_JAKQZG010000011.1, from coordinate 133,059 downwards.
CCCGCGGCGGCCGGTTCCGCTTGATGAAGCGCTGACCGGAATCGGAGGCCATGGCGTCTTGCTCCCGTTGCATTGGATCTATGAAAGCAAGCCAGAGTTGCTATAGATTGTCAATAAAACCAAAGCGAGAAATTGACGCCGCGTCGCCTTGAATGCGTCCAAAGGCTTAACGCAGCACTCGCCTCATCCTTAGTTGGATCGCAGGGAAGGGAAGATCTGGGGCATCAGCGTCGTGAAATCCTTGCCCAGAAGGTCGCGGGCGCGGGCCAGGAGAAGCGGAACCGGGCTGGATGGTTCGGCCAGCAGGAAATAGGCCTCGACACTGGCGATCAGGCCGGCGGCACGCTCGCGGGTTTGGGCCTCGAAGCGCGATTCGTCTTCTGCGTTCGGGGCCTGGGGTTCGATCTCCAGTTCGACGCGGTCGGCAAGTGCGGCTTCGGAGAGCGTCTGTAGCCGGGAGATTTCCAATTCGAACCCCGGCGGCCCGGCGATCCCGAGCTTTGCCGAGGCGACAAGGTCAGGTGCCAAGGCTTGCAGGGCTTCGAGCAACGGCCGGCCAATGAGCTTGCGGGCCTGATGCACCAGAAGGAGAGACGGGGCCGAGGGTTCGAGCCGGGTGAAATAGCGCTCGGCGGCGACAAGGGCGGCCGCTGCCTCGCCATGGCTGCCAATCGGAATGGTTGCAAGCGCGGACAGGTTGGCGGTCGTGGCGGGGGCAGTCGCCGTGCCGCTCGCTGCCGCGTCCTCGGCGGCCTTGGCCGGCTCGGCCTCTTCGCCGCGCGCTTCGGTGACGAGGGCGCGGATGCGGGCCAATGCGCCGAGAAAGGCGCTGGTCTTCGGAACGGTCGAAGAGCCGCCGCGCTCGCTCATGATCGTGGATATGGCGGAGAAATGCCCCTTGATCGCGTCGAGCGTTTCGCAAAGCGCGTCGACGGCGGCCTTGTTGGCCTCGTCGGCGAGTGCGCCGAGGATCGTGGTCTCGTCGGGCGTCGACTCGCCCTCGGGACTGGTGATCTCGCCCGTAGCGATCATGTAGTCGCGATAGCGGATCGCGCCGGCGCGCTTGTCCCGGACGAGCGGCACGAATTGCAGGGGGATCGGCCCCGAAGAGGGCGGCTCGAAACCTTCCAGTTCCGCCCGCCGGCTCATCGGGTCGGTGGGATGGACGTGCTCCCAGTGGCGATCCAGAAGCTGCGCGATGGCATCGAGCCTGGCGGCGAAATCCTGAAGCCGGCCGGTCAGCAGGTAAAGCCGGGCCTCGATCAGCACGAACCGGATGTCGCGCGAGCGTTCGAGAAGCGCGTCGATCGCCTTCTTTTCCGTGCTGATCTTGATCTCGCGCGGTTCGAAAGGCAGGCCGTCCTCGCGCATGAAGCGGCCGCCGGCAAAACGCTCCGGCAGCATGGCTTCGATCCGATCGCGGAAGTTGAGAAACTCCCCGTCGAATTCGGCGACGAGATCGGGCCCGCAGGGTGCGGCGTCCGAAATCGGCTGAAGCAGGCTGTCTGCATCCGCCATGCGTCGGTGCCCGGCGGGGAAGCCTATTGCAGGCTCACCCGCATTTCGACGCGGCGGTTCTGGGGATCGAAGGGATCGGCAACACGCGGCGCCCGTTCGCCGAGCCCGACGGCTTCGATCTTGCCGGCGTCGATGCCGCGCGCAAGCAGATAAGTACGCACCGATTCCGCCCGCCGGCGCGAGAGCTCGTCATTGTAGCCCTCGCTGCCCGTCGCGTCGGTATGGCCCTCGATGACGAAGCGCACCGTGCTGAGGCGCTTGTCGGTGAGCCCGGCGGCCATCTCATTGAGGTTTTCCTGCGCGACAGGGGTCAGGGCCGCCGAGTCCAGCCCGAAATTGATCAGAAGATCGAAACCCGTCGGCCGCTCGCCATCATTGCACTCCGAGGCGAGGCCGATGCAGATGCCGCGGGTCTTGCCGGTCTTCGATCCCAGCTGCAGGCCCCGGGTCTTGCCCAGCGACAAGGACTTTGCCGTCTCTGCCGACTGGGCGAAGAAATCTGCGACGTCCTGCCGGCTGTAGGCCGGTTCGGCTGCCGCGGGCGCCGTCATCAACAAGCCGGTCGCCAGACAGGAGAATGCGAACAATCCACCGCGCATGGTCTTGACCCTCATCTCGCATGATACTCGTTATGAGAGCGCATTAAAATTCATGCAACCTATTGTGTCAATGCTGCGGCGACTTCATGACCTGTCGTTGCGCGGACCGTATGACGTGGGAGCGTCGCGGGCCTTCTCGCTCAGCCCCGGTCTGATCGGGACGTCTGATCGTAGATCTCACGGAAATACTGGAGAAAGACGTCGAGCATGCCGTTCTCGAAAGGCTCGGTCTTGGCGTCCCACCGCGTGACGAAGAGGTCCCAGGCCTGGGCCTTCTTCGAGAACGGCACCAGAGAGGAGGGCGCGCGCTCCTCGATCGATTCCGGCGAGAGGTCGTCCAGCAGCCGCTTCAGCGCCTTCTGCATGGCGGCGAAGGTGATCATCTCGTGTTGGGAGAGATCGCGAAACGCCTCCGAGAAACTCTCACGCGGCGACAGATAGCCGGGTCCTTCCGCGCCCAGCATCTTGGCGAGCGCCGCACTGGCATTGGGCGAGAATTTGAGCGCGTTGTTGCCGGCCGCCTCGATCGTGGTGCGGTTGGCGCTGCGGGTCACGGTCTTCGCCTTGGCACGCATGCGCAGGAGTTCGATAATCCCATCGGTCGCAAGGGACATGACCAGACCGATTTCGCGCGCGGCTTCCTCCGGCCTTCGACCAGCGAAGACGCGCGGGTCGAGCCCGGCGGTTTCGGCGATGATCTGCAGGAGCCGGTCGTCGCCTGTCGGTCGCGCCGGTCCTTCGTCCGCATAGGAGCGCTCGGCAGGCGCCGGCTGGCGCGGGTCGGGAGAGGCCGGCATCGAGGCCGGATCATGCGCCCTGCGCGCGGGAGCATTGCGTATCGGGTGAGGCCGACCGGATGGCGGAGCGGGTCTGGGGCGATCACGGTCGTAGCTTGGGCGGGCCGGAGGCCATCCATCCTCGTCTGCTTCGGGTGGTGGAGGCCTTTGCCCCCAGGCCTCTTCGTCCCACTCCCCGCGAAGCGGTCGAGGCGAGTTCGGCGTGGTCTGGCGGGGTTTGAGTGGCTCGGGCTGGCCGAGTTCGAAAATATCGTCCGCTTCTTCGCCGCTCCAGGGTTCGTCGAAGGGCGACGCCGAGGGTGGCGGTGTGGGTTGCCGCGGGCCGGCCGAGGTCTCCGTCTCCGCGTTGCCCCATGCGCCGGAATCCCATCCGGTGGAGAGATCGACGGGGTGCTGCTCGAACTCGGACGGGCGGGGCTGGCGCGGCGGCGCCAGGTCGATCGGCGGCGCGAACGGCCCGTCGATCGACCAGCCGCTTTGCATCCCGGCGGTTGCGTCCGCATCGTCACCAGGGGCCGGTTCGCCCCAGCCGTAGGGATCCGACCCGCCGCGAAGCGGGACATCGGACGAACCATGTGGATCGTCCAGCCGGACGGCGACAACATAATTGCCGATATGAATGCGGTCGCCGTCACAGAGACGATGCGGCCCCCGCAGCCGCGAATCCGAGCCGTTCACGAAGGTGCCATTGGTCGAATGGTCGACGAGCACGAAGTCGCCGTCTTCGAAACGCACCTCGCAATGGTGACCGGAGATGAAGCGATCCGGATCGGGCAGGACCCAGTCCCGCGGCCGTTCGCGGCCGATGGAAAAACCGTGATCGGTGGCCGAGAATGTCGTCGGGCCGCCATTGTCCAGCATGTCCAGATTTTCGATGACAAGATCGATGCGCATGGCGTTCTCGTGTCTGTCTTCGGGGGTCAGCGATGAGGCCCGGGTGCCGGCCATTCGGCGGCAATCCGCCGGCCGAGGCCGACGAACTGCCTTAGCGCCGCTTCGCGGTCCTTGGCGGCGGCGCGTGCGAGGAGGCTGAGGATGCTCGCATTGACGGCACGCGGTGCGGCGAAGGCCGGGGCGGGAACCGGTGGCAGGTCCGGCGCGGAAATGCTGCCGCCGCTCCAGCCCGCGCCGAGCCCGAGCCATACGGCCGGGCTTCGCGGGCGGATCGCCGAGGCCATCTCCAGAACGTCGAAACGGGCCTCTTCGCTCGGCTCGCGCAGCCAGTCCTCGACGAGTTGCAGGAGGCTGCGGTCCGTCTCGGTCAGCGTCCATGTCTGCGGGGCAAGGCAGCGGTAGCCCCAGCCGACCGACACCCGGGGCGGCAGGAGATAGGCGCAGAAGGTGACGGCCTCTTCCGGGGTCGGGGAATCCACGAGCTTGTCGAGAAAGGCAAGGCTCGTCTCGCGCCCCGGCCTCGCGCGCATGTCCTCCATGATTTCCGGGATCGCGGCGAACACCGCTTCCGCCATCTCCGGGATCGCCGGTTCGCGCCCGGCGTCCGGGGAAGGCGGCCGGTCGCGCGCGCCCGGGTCCGGCGGCGCGCTCATGTGTTGATCTTCACCATGGCGCCCTTGATGTCCATCAGCATGCCGGCCTTGTGTTCGGAGGTCAGGCCCGCCTTGGAGGAGAATTCCTGGGAGGCCTTGATCTCCACATTGGGCGACTGGATCGCGATCGAGGTGCCGTCCATGACGATGGTGCTGGCGCCGACGCGCAGCGTGATCTTCTTGCCCGCCGTCACCGTCAGCTCGTTGCCGACGTCCAGTGTGTCGTCATGATCGATCGCGGTCTTGCGATCGTTGAGGACGTGGCGCCGCTCGTCGTTCAGAACCTTGGCTTCGAGATCGTGCTGGGCGTGGAGCCGGACGAGTTCGTCGCCCTTGGTGTCGTCGATCGCCAACTCGTTGTAGCCGCCGCCGCCGACGGTGGAATTCGACTTCCAGCCGGCGATGTTCTTCTTCTCCTTGAGCGGATAGGGCGGCTTGTTCTCGCCATTGTAGACGCAGCCGGTCACGATCGGTCGGTCGGGATTGCCGTCGAGAAATTCGACGATCACTTCCATGCCGATGCGGGGAATGAAGATGCCGCCGAAATTCTTCCCCGCCCAGACCTGCGCCACGCGGCAGCGCATGGACTGGTCGCCCTTCCGGTCCCAGTGGAAGCGCACGAGGATGCGCCCGTGCTCGTCGCAGTCGATCTCGCCCTCGCCGACCACCTTCGCGGTCTGGGGGCCGGGCGTCTTCGGCCGCGGCGTCGTGGAAAGCGGCACGAAGGGCACGTCCGAGGGCAGGAAGGCGTAGGAGCCCTGATAGGATTCCTCGTCGCCGGACGCGCCGCTGATATAGTCCTCGGCGAGGTAATGGTGGTTCGCCGCAAGGGTCAGATATTCGCGGTTGATCGCGCCCGTCGGATGCTTCTGGACGGTGACGAGATGGCCCGGTGAGAGACTCATGCAGTCGCCGCTGGCGCTGATCTGGCGGTCGGTGGCGCGCGTCGCTTCGATGCGTGCGCGGGAGATATCCTCGCCGTCCCCGCGATCCACATAGCGGCCGGGATAGCGGTAGATCTCGAGATCACCGTGGGGAAAATCCGTGTCGCCACGCCGCTCGGCCTTCATGTCGGCCGAGGGCTTCTTGAAGTCGTAGTCGTTCAGCGTCGACTTGCCGGAGGTGAAGCGCCTTTCGGTCACCACACGGGAGAGATGCTCCTCGTCGCGGCGATACTGCCGGTCGAGCGGATAATAGCTGCGCGTCGCACCGGGCACGGGATCGTAGCCGGAAATACCGTCGACCATGACGAGCGTGTGCTCGCCCTTCTGGTGCTTGTAGTAATAGGCGATGCCGTGGGCTTCCATCAGGCGCCGCACGAAATCCATGTCGCTTTCCTCGAACTGGACCGTGTATTCGAGGGTCGGATAGGACCGGGTGAGCCTGTCCTCGAAGCGGGCGAGGCCGCCATGCTCGCCGAAGACGCGCTTGATGATGTCGGGGGCGGTCTGCTCGTGAAAGATCAGAGTGTTCACTCGATGTGCGAGCAATTCGAGCCAGGGGCGGAGTATCAGCTGATAGCGATAGGCCCCTTCCTCGGCGCCCAGCCACTGGGCCGCGGTCAGGATGCCGTCGAAATAGCGCGTGCCGTCGCGGATCGTGTTCAATCGGATCGTGCAGTGCTCGCCGATTGCGGAAGAGAAGTCGAGGTTCGGTGATTTCGAGAGGGCGTCGACGCGCAGGTCGAAATTCTCGCTGATTGCCTCCGAGCCGTTCAGTCGGTGAAGAACGAGAACATCTTTCCCGAGCGGGGTGGTCAACTCGCCGATGCGGGTCTGTTGCAGAAGCGATCCGCTCATCGGGCCGACACATTCCTTTCCACGGCTTGCCGGGCTGCGGCGCGCAAGCCGCCACCCTCCCCTTCGCGGGGCAGCCGTGAAAACGGAAATGTCGCACGGCCGTCCCGAACGGCATGCAACCTATCAAAGAATATATTTATTCAACAACCATTAAGTGACGTGGGCGGCGAGAAGCCGGGCGCATGGTCCATGGTGGTCGATTTCGGGAGGGTCCCGGGTGTGCAGGTAAGGGCTAGCTGCCGAAAATGGCAGCGGGCGCCTCAGGCGGCGTTCTTCGCCATGGCGTTGGTCATCAGGGCGTAGATCGTGCGACCATCGGTCGAATCGCGGATCTCGTCGACGATTTCACGGCTTCTGAGCAGCCGTGCCACTTTCGACAGTGCCTTCAAATGGTCGGCGCCGGCGCCTTCCGGCGCCAGCAGAAGAAAGACGATGTCGACGGGCTGGTCGTCCAGCGCGTCGAAATCGGCAGGTCGGGACAATCGGGCAAAGATGCCGACGATCTTGTCGAGCGCCGCCAGCTTGCCGTGCGGAATGGCGATGCCGTTGCCGACCGCCGTCGATCCGAGCTTCTCGCGCCCGAGAATCGTTTCGAAGATCTCCCGCTCCGGCAGGCCGGTGATCTCGGCGGCCTTTGCGGCCATTTCCTGGAGAACCTGCTTTTTGGAATTCGCCCGCAGAGCGGGCAAAATCGCGTCAGGGTCGATCAGGGTCTCGACATCCATCAAGGCTGCCTTCTCGTTGCGGGACGGGCGCGTCTTCCTAGCCGATCAACCTTGTGTCGCCTTTACGAATTCCCCGAATAGTTCGACGGGTCAACCCAGCCGTAATTGCCGTCCGAGCGGCGGAACACGATGTTCAGATCGCCCGACTGGGCGTTGCGGAAGAGAACGAAGGGGCTGTCCTGCCGGTCGAGTTCCATGACCGCGCCGGCCACGGAATGGGTTCCGACCTTGAGCGTCGTCTCCGCGATAATTGCGGGCGCGTAGTCCTCCGGCACTTCCTCGGCCTCGTCCGGGATCGCCGCCATGATCGAATAGGCCATTTCCTTGTGGCCGTTGTTCTGATGGCCCTTCAGCCGGCGCTTGTAGCGGCGCAGACGCTTGTCGATGCGCTCGGAGGCCTCGACGAAGCTTGCCTCGGGATCATGAGCGGCACCGGTAGCCTGGAAGACGACGCCGGTATCGAGATGCACGGTGCAGTCGGTAGTGTAGCGGCTTCCGTCCTTCGATACGACGACCGTGCCGGAAAAATTGCCGTCGAAATACTTGTCGACCGCTTCGCCGAGACGCTCTTCGATCCGGATGCGGAAGGCTTCGCCGACATCCATGTGCTTTCCCGAAACACGCAGGCTCATCCGATTATGCTCCTTATCATCGCCGCCGCACACCGGATCTACAGGCCCGAACCGGTCCCCTCGAAGCGGCTCTCGCCTGCTCTTTGGGCCGTGCCCTCGCATGTCGAATGTCGCGGCCGCCACCGAGTCTGGGAGGTGGCGCCTTCTAGGGACGATGTTCCGCCCTGTCAACGCGCTCCCAACCTCTCTCAAGCTAGGTGCGATCGGCGCAAGCGCAATGGACGAAGTGGTGGTCGGAAACGCGGTCATGGGCGAGCCGGCCGCATCCGCCAGGCTCAGGAGGCCAGCCGGCGGGCGTTCATTTCCCGCCGTCGCTGGATCGAGGAGGGAATGCCGAGCGCTTCGCGGTATTTCGCAACCGTGCGCCGGGCGAGATCGATGCCTTCCTTCTTGAGGACAGCGGCAATGTCGTCGTCGGACATGACCTTGCCGACGGTTTCGGCGTCTACCAGCATCTTGATGCGATGCTTGACGCTCTCCGCCGAGTGGGCGTCGCCGCCATTGGCGGACGCAATCGCCACGGTGAAGAAGAAGCGCATGTCGAATGTGCCGCGGGGGGTGGCAATGTATTTCGTCGCCGTGACCCGGCTGACCGTCGATTCGTGCATGCCGATCGCTTCGGCGACCGACATCAGCGTCATCGGCTTCAACCCGCCGACGCCGCGGTTGAGGAACCCGTCCTGGCGCCTGACGATCTCGCTTGCGACCTTCAGGATCGTCTTCGCACGCTGATCGAGCGAGCGCACGAGCCAGTTCGCTGATTGTTGACATTCACCGATGAACGCCTTGTCGGCCTCCGTCCGCACGCCGTCGCGCACGGCGGCGAGATAGTCGTTGTCGACGAGAACCCTCGGCAGCGCATCCGGATTGAGTTCCACCCGCCAGCCGCCGTCAGCGCCTTCCGTCACGAAGACGTCGGGGACGATGGTTTCGGTGTTGTCGTGGACGAAGGCGTGACCCGGCTTCGGGTCGAGCCCGCGGATCTCCGCCAAGATCTCCATCAGCCCTGCCTCGTCCTCGCCCGTCAGACGGCGCAGAGCCGTAAAGTCGCGTCGGGCGAGAAGGTCGAGATTGTCGAGGACCCGCGCCATCACCGGATCGAAGCGGTTCTGGCGCTTCAGCTGGATGCCGAGACACTCCGAGAGCGATCGTGCGAAGAGGCCGGCGGGGGTAATATCGGTCTGCAGCCGGCTCAGCACCGCTTCCACGACGGTCGGAGATACACCCAGGCTGGTCGCTACCTCCTCGATCTCGATCCTGAGATAGCCGCTTTCGTCCAGATGCTCGGCGAGCGCCTCGCCGATCTTGCGTTCGGTTCCCTCGAGAATGATGTCTGAGACCTCGGCAAGCACGTGATGGTGCAAGGAGGGCCGCCGATCGGCAAGATTCTCGATGCCGAGATCACCGTCGAGCGCGTTCTGCCGGCCCGATCCGGAGCTGCTGCGGCCCGCTCCCGCTGGCCCGGAAGGCGAGGGGAGGGAGGCGGCGGGAGGAGAGACCTGCTTATCCGCCAGGCCAGTGCCCTCGGGCGGAGCGGGCTCCCCGGAAGGTTGAGCCGCGCCCCCGTCTTCGCTTGCTCCCTGCGGACCGACCACGAGCAACGGATTTCGCTCGATTTGCGTCTCCACGAAAGCGTTCAACTCGGTATGGCTGTATTGCAGCAGGCGGATCGACTGCAGGAGCTGCGGTGTCATCACCAGCGCCTGGGACTGTCTGATCTGCAGCTTTGCCGATAGAGCCATGGGACGCAAAGATCATACTCGCTTTGGCCGTGGGACTGGAGAAGCGCGCGAGGCGCCTCGTCGGGCTGAGGCTATCGGATGGAAAGGCGGACGACCTCCCCTGTCCGATGCCGCATATCAAAGCGGTTTGCATGATTGCTTGTCAATCGCGCAGATGTGGAGCGAGCCAAGCCCTTGGCAAGTCAGAGGCTGAAGCTGTCACCAAGGTAAAGACGTCGCACGTCTGGGTTGTTGACGATTCCCTGCGGCGTCCCGTGAGTGAGGAGGGCGCCGGCATGCATGATATAGGCGCGGTCGATGAGACCGAGCGTCTCGCGGACATTGTGGTCGGTGATCAGAACGCCGATGCCCCGTGCCGTCAAATGGCGAACGAGACCTTGGATGTCGGCGACAGCAATCGGATCGACGCCGGCGAAGGGTTCGTCCAGGAGCATGAAGGTGGGCTTGGAGGCCAGCGCCCGGGCGATTTCGCAGCGGCGGCGCTCGCCGCCCGAAAGCGATGTCGAGGGCTGCTTGCGCAGATGGCTGATGTGGAATTCCTCGAGCAGCTCGTCGAGTTCGGCCTCGCGCAGCTTGCGGTCGGGCTGGGCGACCTCGAGCACGGCGCGGATGTTGTCTTCCACCGACAGGCCGCGAAAGATCGATGCTTCCTGCGGCAGATAGCCAATGCCGAGGCGGGCTCGGCGATACATGGGCACGCGGGTGATGTCGTGCCCGTCGAGCATGATCCGGCCGGAATCCACGGGAATCAGCCCCGTGATCATGTAGAAGCAGGTGGTCTTGCCGGCCCCGTTCGGGCCGAGAAGGCCCACGGCCTCGCCGCGTCTGACCACCAGGCCGATATCATCGACGACCCGCCGGCCGCGATAGGTCTTGGTCAGACCGTGAGCGACCAGCGTACCGGCGAGTTCCTCCCTTACGTCGCTTCCGCTGCTCGCCTTGGTCATCACGTTCAAGGTTCGGACCTCAATTGCCGTCCTGGCCCGGCGTCAGCATCAGCCTGACCCGACCGCCGCCGGCAGCGCCGCCGCAGTCGCGGCTTTCGAGCCGGGCGACGCCCGTGTCCATCTCGATCTGCAGACGGCAGCCCTCGGCGACGTTCTCGCCCTGGGTGAGGACGACGTTGCCGGTCATGAGCACGACTTCACTCGACATGTCGAACGAAGCGCGGTCGGCAGTCGCCACCTGGTCGGCGGACTTGACGTAGACGTTGCCGGTGGCCTCCAGCTTTTCGATCTGGCTGGAGCCGCTTGGCAGCGCGCCGGCCGAGGGTTCGGCGGATGCCTCCCTGGCGCCGTCACGCTTGTAATAGACGATCAGCTTGCCGGACCGCAGCGCCGTTTCGCCCTGCCGCACGGAGACGTTGCCGGTGAAGGTCGCCACGGTCTTGCGATCGTCGACATCGAGCTGATCGGATTCGATCGCGATCGGCTGATCGCCCCGGATCTGCAGCGCGCCGAAATTGCGGCCCTCCGCCTGGTTCTGTGCCGCGGCGAAGACCGTCGTGGCAAGCAGCGCGCCCAGGCAGATGGCCGGCAGACGAAAATTGAGCAGGCTCATGGGTTAGTTACTCTTGGGAAGGAAGGTCGCGGATTGTTCCTTGAGCGAGTCGGGCTCGATCAGCATGCGCACGCCGCCGCCGAACGACAGGAGCTTGCCGCTGTCAGAGACCTTCAATGTCTCGGAACGGATCGTCTGACCCGCCGATTTGATCAGAACGGGCCCCTGACCATGCAGCGTACCTTCCGACAGGTCAATGTTCGCACCGGCGAGCTGGATGGAAACGCCGTTATTAGTCTTAACCCTGATCCCCTCGGTGAGGGACAGCATCCCCGCCGATGCGTCGTAATAGCCGGTCGTGGCCGCGATCTCCGCCGAGGTCTCGTCGTTGACGGGCACCTTGGCTTCGATCTTGTCGAGTGTGATGCCGGTGCCGTCCAGAGACTGGATGGCGCGTCTGGCGATGAGTTCGTAGGGACGGTCCTCGCCGTCGACGCCCGACATGCGCGGATCCTCCATGACGACCTGGCCGTCGTCGATCGCGGCGCTGGTCACCGAAACATCGTCGGGCAGGCTGCGGGCGAACCAGATGGCTGCGGCACCGCTCACCAGGATCAGGATGGCGACAAGCGGCAGGCCGATCTTCAGGACACGAACGATGCTGGCATGTCGCCGTGCGCGCCGGAACTCGGCCTCCCGGCTTTGGGAGGGCGAACCCGCGTGGCGCGTCAAGCCGGCGATATTATGCCCCTCAGCATCGAGCTCAACACTTTGCAACGTCAACAAAAAACCTCTGGTCCGGAAGGGTCCCGCCGGAGCGTGCGAGCTTGAACAGGGCATGCTCGCATGTCGATTGGCGCGGCCTTGTAGCATCAATGCGGGTATTTTACGACAGCTCCAAGGTCGTAACCTTACCGCGCCGGAGACATCCCGCGACGAGTGACCCGCTTCACAGCGGCGCCGCTTTTCGGTAACCGGCTGGCGACGAAGCCCTGACTTGCGAGGGCTCGCACGATGGAGGCCGTCATGGTCGCGAACGCCGAAGAGATGATCGATCGCCGCCGCCTGCGCCGCAAGCTGAGCTTCTGGCGGATCGTCGCAGTGGTGGTCGTCGCGCTGGCCGTGCTCGCCATCCCGCTTCTGGCCGGCTATCCGAAGGCGATTCCCTCCGCCGGCGGCGGTCAGATCGCACGGGTCGCCATCGAAGGCATGATCCTGGAGGATCGCAAGCTGCTCGACCTCCTCGATCGCTTGAAGCAGGAAGACAATGTCAAGGCCGTCGTGCTGCGGATCGACTCGCCCGGCGGCACGACCGTTGGCGGGGAATCCATCTATCAGGCGGTCCGCGACATTGCCGAAACCAAGCCGGTTGTCGCCGAAGTGGGCACGCTTGCAGCGTCGGCCGCTTACATGATCGCTGCCGGAACCGACCGCATCGTCGCCCGCCGCACCTCGATCGTCGGCTCGATCGGCGTCATCTTCCAGTATGTGAATGCGGAGAAGCTGCTCGACACGGTGGGTGTCGAGGTGAACGCCATCAAGTCCGGACCGCTCAAGGCCGAGCCATCGCCGTTCGGCCCGCCGCCGGAAGAGGCGAAGGAAATGATCAATCGGCTGGTCATGGATACCTATGACTGGTTCGTCGACCTCGTCGCCGAGCGCCGGAATCTGTCGGTTGGCGAGGTTCGACGGCTGGCGGACGGTTCCATCTTCAGCGGCCGCCAGGGGCTCGAGCGACAACTCGTCGACGAGCTCGGCGGCGAGGAGGCCGTGCGGCGGTGGCTGGAAGAGGAACGCGAGATCGAGGCGGGGCTCGATTTCGTCGACCGCAAGCCGGAAGAGCCATTCTCATGGTCGATGCTGGCATCGGTGCGCGGGACCGTCTATGGCTGGCTTGGTCTCGATCCGCGTGCCGGTTCGATCGACAAGGCGCTCTTGATGAAGACCGGTCATCTTGACGGGCTCGTTTCGCTCTGGCAGCCTTTCGATAGCCGCACAAAGGTTCGATGAAGCTTCGGAAATGTCTGTCTGTTTTGCCAATGGCCCGGGATTTGGCGGGAGTTGGCGCCGGCATCGCTCAAAGTGCCGGACGGGCGCGCCGAAAGGAGAGCGCGAATGATCAAGTCGGAACTGGTTCAGGCGATCGCCAACCGCAATCCCCATCTTTATCAGCGGGACGTGGAAACCATCGTCAACGCGATCTTCGATGAGATCACAGAGGCTCTTTGCGATTCCAGCCGCGTGGAACTGCGCGGGTTCGGGGCATTCTCGGTCAAGAACCGGCCGCCCCGCTCCGGCCGCAACCCGCGGACCGGCGAGGCCGTGGAGGTCGAAGAGAAGTGGGTGCCTTTCTTCAAGGCCGGCAAGGAACTGCGCGAGCGCCTGAACGAGGAATGACGCTCGACGCGGATTCGCGGTCTCGACGATGTCGCGGTCAGGCGTTGACCGCAGCGCCCCGTCTGCCATTTACTGAACGAGCGTGATGGAGAAGGAGCGCGGCTGCGTGCCAGCGCGTTAGGCTTCGACATCAAGATGCTACCGGGGCGGGACGAAGAGAGACTAAGAGACCATGATCGCCAAAATTCTTTCCTTCCTCATTCTTGCGCCGATCGCGATCGTGCTCGTCATCTTCTTCGTCGCCAACCGTGGCGAAGTGCCGATCACCCTCGACCCGTTCGGATCGATCCCGCAGCTGACCTACAGCGTGCCCCTGTTCTACCTTCTGATGGGCTCTCTGGTCGTCGGTCTGATCCTTGGAGGCATCGGAACCTTCCTGACCCAGTCCCACTATCGCCGCCTCGCCTGGAAGCGGAAATACGAGATCGAGCGTCTTCGCCGCGAGAACGAAGACCAGAAGTCGCGGCTGCGCATGATGCAGGAGGATCGCGATCGTTCCACGCCGCCTGCAGTTGGAACCGGCTCGTCCCAGGCGATGCTTCCCATGTCCCGGGCCGCCGCCTGAGGGGCGCGTCGGACGCGATCCAACATTCGCTTCAGATAAAGAATTCTCGCAGACTGCTCGCCGCATGGCGGGCGGTCTTTTGTTGCGTCATGATCTTTGAAGAACGGAAAAAAGACCGGGAGCCCCGTCTTAAGACTCCCGGCCGAGCGGCCACAGTGGAAGGGACGGGACACTGCGACCGTTTGAGGTCCGCCGCTGAACTCGACAGACGGGCGGCGGCGGGACGGCGCGGAACAAGGCGATTGGTTTGCAGCCCGGCCGACCCGATGACGCGGATAATCGCAGACACCATCTGAACCTCTCCGGAAGCCGCCATTCATCCGGCGTTCAGGAAAGCGCGGAGTAGCGCAAGTCGCCAAGGCGGCACGGCGCGCTCCTGCCGTTCAGTCGCATGGTGCATTTTTTTCTTGCTCGGCGTCCTGGAAGCTCTTGAACGGCGAAATCGCGAGCCCCAAATCCAGGACGTGACCGCTTCACAGGGTCACGCGACCGAAGCAACGCCAGTCGGGTTGCTTGATCGGTCATACGCTCACACTGTTGCTTCTCTTGGAGGACACCATGCGTCACGTTGATTTTGCGCCGCTGTACCGCTCGACCGTCGGTTTCGACCGTCTCTTCTCGATGCTCGACAACATGTCCCAGCCGGACAATGGCCAGACCTATCCGCCCTACAACATCGAACGCACCGGCGAGAACGCCTACCGCATCACCATGGCGGTGGCCGGTTTCGGCGAGGACGAACTCTCGATCGAGTCGCGTGAGAACACGCTGACGATCACCGGCGAGAAGGCCGAGAAGGACGACAGCTCCGCCGAAACGCTCTATCGCGGCATTGCCGGCCGCGCCTTCGAGCGCCGGTTCCAGCTCGCCGAGCATGTCGAGGTGAAGGGCGCGAGCCTCAAGAACGGCCTTCTGCACATCAATCTCGTGCGGGTCATTCCCGAGGCGATGAAGCCGCGGAAGATTTCGATCGCGACCGATCCCGGCAACGCGAACGATAAGCAGATCGAGGCGGAAGCGGCGTAATCAATCGCTGAGCCTCTCTGCGGACCGGCTATGTAGCCGTATGCAGTCCATGACAATCTGATCGCCGGGCGCTCCCGACCGAGAGGTCGGGGGCGTTTTCATGTGTCCTCGGGTTGTTCAAGGGCGTTTGGCACGCATTCTGCCTTACCCAGCCACGGGAGCGGTTTTCCGCAAGGAAAGCCGCGGTCGATGATGGCGAGGTGGGCAAAGTGAGCGAAACGAAAGCAGCGCCGGTTGGCGCCATGATCTACAAGCTGAACGACGTGCCGTCGCCCGGTGCGAGCGCACTGGCGGCGCTGCAGCATATTCTCGCAGCCATCGTCGGTATCGTGACGCCGACACTGATCATCGGCGGCGTGCTCGGCCTCGGCAGCGAGGTGCCCTATCTGATCGCCATGTCGCTGTTCGTCTCCGGCGTGGCGACCTTCATCCAGTGCCGGAGGATCGGGCCGGTCGGCTCCGGCCTCCTCAGTCTGCAGGGCACGAGCTTCGCCTTTCTGGGTGCCATTCTCGCCGCCGGTTTCGCGGTGAAGAACAATGGCGGCACGCCGGAGGACATTCTGGCGATGATCTTCGGCCTCTGCCTCGTCGGGTGCCTGGTCGAGGTGGTGCTATCGCAATTCATCGGCAAGCTCGGCCGCGTCATCACCCCGACCGTGACCGGCATCGTCATCACCGTGATTGGCCTGTCGCTGGTCAAGGTCGGCTTCACCGACTTCGCGGGTGGGGCGAATGCAGGCGAAAATCTCGGCGACCCGGTCAATCTCGCGCTCGGCTTTCTCGTGGTCGCGGTGATCCTGGTGTTCACCTTCCATGCCAATCCGATGGTCCGCATTTCGGCGATCATGCTGGGGCTCATCGTCGGCTTCGTCGTCGCCGCGATCCTGGGCATGGTGAACTTCTCGAACTTCGGCTCGGCGCCGCTCTTTGCCGTCCCGATCCCGTTCAAATACGGCATCGATTTCGACCTTGGCCTGTTCCTGCCGATCGCCTTCATCTACCTGATCACCGCGATCGAGACGACCGGCGACCTGACCGCCAATTCCGTGATCTCCGGCGAGCCCGTGAAGGGGCCGCTCTATCTCAGCCGGATCAAGGGCGGTGTCCTGGCGGACGGTGTCAATTCCGGTATCGCCGCGATGTTCAACACCTTCCCCAACACCACCTTCTCCCAGAACAACGGCGTCATCCAGATGACCGGCGTCGCCAGCCGTCATGTCGGCTATTACATCGCCGGCCTTCTGGTAGTGCTCGGCTTCCTGCCGATCATCGGCAGCGCGTTCCTGCTTGTCCCGAAGCCGGTTCTGGGCGGCGCCACGCTGGTTCTCTTCGGCACCATCGCCGTTGCCGGCATCCGCATTCTGGCCACCCAGGAGATCGACCGTCGCAAGGCCTACATCATGGCCGTCTCCTTCGGCCTCGGCCTTGGGGTGACGCTGGTGCCGGACGCGACCCAGCAATTGCCCGATTTCATTCGCCAGGTCTTTGCGACGCCGATCACCCTGTCGGGTCTGGCGGCGATCCTCCTGTCGCTGATCCTGCCGGAGCATGAGGCAGTGGACGAACCGGCTCCCTCGTCCGTCCAGGCGGAAGGGGTATGATCGATCGGGACGCCCGCGTCGCTGAAACCGCTCAACCCGACTTCGGCCGCCGATAGCGAATCGTCTCGAAGCGGGGCGCGAGAAGGTCGACCATCAACAGGCGGCCGATCAGCGGCTCGCCGATGCCGCAGACGAGCTTGATGGCTTCGTTGGCAGCGAGCGTCCCGAGAACCCCGGTTGTCGTGCCCAGGATGCCGGCTTCGGCGCATGTGGGAACGACGCCGGCGGGAGGCGGCTCCGGAAAGAGGTCGCGATAGCGTGGGTTCGGCCGACCTTCCGCGTCGCTCAAGTGCGGCGCGAGCACTGTCAGAGAGCCGGAAAAGCGCTGCACGGCCGCCGTCACCAGGATCCGCTCGGCGGCTTCGCAAAGATCGGCCATGGCGTAACGCGTGGTGAAATTGTCCGACCCGTCCACGACGAGATCGTAATCGCGGACGATCGCGGCACCGTTCCCTGCGTCGATTCTCTGGTGATACGGGACGACATGCACATGCGGATTGATGTCCGCGATCTTGTCCTGGGCGCTTTCGAGCTTGGGCCGATCGATGTCCTTCGTGCCGTGGATCACCTGCCGCTGGAGGTTCGACAGCGACACTGTGTCGTCGTCCACGAGGCCGAGCGTACCGGCACCTGCCGCGGCGAGATAGAGTGCCACCGGCGAGCCGATGCCGCCGGCGCCGATGACGAGGATGCGGGCCCGTTTCAGCTTCTGCTGGCCCGGCCCGCCCACCTCCGGCAGCACGATGTGCCGGGCGTAGCGGGCGAGTTCGCTTTGGTCGAGGCTGCGCTCGTCCGTCATGTCACCGTCCTTCCTGGTCGCCGCCGACCGGGATCATGTTGGCGCGATCCGCGATCGCCTCGAACAGATGGGCGTCGGTACCGGTCATGAAAGCCTGGACGTCCAGCGAGCCGATCAGTTCGAACAGGGCCGCGCGCCGCCCCGGGTCGAGATGGGCCGCCACTTCATCAAGCAGCATGACCGGCCGGAAGCCGGAAACGGCGGCGACGAGCTGGGCGTGGGCGAGGACGAGGCCGATCAGCAGCGCCTTCTGCTCGCCGGTGGAGGCGAGCGCGGCCGGCATGTCCTTTTCCGCATAATAGACCGAAAGGTCGGCGCGGTGCACGCCCTCACGCGTTCGCCCGGCGGCGCGGTCGAGCGGACGGGAACGTCGCAGAGCCAGCCGCGCCTCTTCCTCGATCTCGACCGCCGCCATCGAGAAATCGACCGCCTCGAAACCCGAGGCGAGGCTCAGCCGGGCGACGGGGAAGGGGCTCGCAGCGGCCGCCGCCGCGATCTTGTCCGACAGCATGCGCACGAGGTCGGCCCGCGCGATCGCCATGGCGACGCCGAGTTCGGCCATCTGCGTCTCCAAGCCCGAAAGCCAGCTGTCGTCCATGCGGTCTTCAGACAGCAGCCGGTTGCGCGAGCGCATGGCCCGTTCATAATCGCTGGCGCGCCGGCCATGGGCGGGGTCGACTGCAAGCACCATCCGGTCGAGGAAGCGGCGTCGATCGCCGGCGGGCCCGGTGAAGAGCCCATCCATCGCCGGCGTCAGCCACAGGACGCGGAGAATGTCGAGCAGCTCGTCGGCGGTCTTCACCGCCGTCTCGTCGATCTTGAGGGCACGGCCCGAGCCATCCGGCGAGAGGCGGCTTTCGACTGTCGTCGCCGCATCGGACGAAACCACCTCGCTCCTCACCAGAAAGCCGCCGCTTCCCGCCTGGCGCGCCATCTCGCCATAGGTCGCACGCCGCAGGCCCCGGCCGGGCGACATCAGCGACAGGGCTTCGAGGAGATTGGTCTTGCCGACGCCGTTATTGCCGAAAAAGACAACGAAGGGGCTGTCGAAACCGAGCGTGAGGGTCTCGTAGTTGCGGAAGTCGCCCAGCCGCAGCCGGGTGATCCGCGTCGAAGCCTGTGCGTTCGAACCCGTCTGGCTCACACCCGCATCGGCATCAGAACGTAGAGCGTCGTCTCGTCGCCGCCGTCCCGGATCAGCGTCGGCGAGCCGGGATCGGCCAGCATGAAGACCGCGCTCTCGCCGGAAAGCTGGGCGGTGATGTCGAGGAGGTAACGGGCGTTGAAGCCGATCTCGATCTCGTCCGAATCATATTCGACGGCAAGTTCCTCGGTCGCCGTGCCGCTGTCGGGCGAATTGACGGTCAGAACGAGCTGCGCGGGGCTGAGCGAGAGCTTCACCGCACGGCCTCGCTCGGACGATATGGTCGAGACGCGGTCGACGGCGGCCGAAAAGCTCTGCCGGTCCAGTGTCAGCGCCTTGTCGTTGTTCTGCGGGATCACGCGTTGGTAATCCGGGAAGGTGCCGTCGATCAGTTTGGAGGTCATCACCACGTTGCCGATCACGAAACGGATCTTCGAATCGGACAGATCGACGGTGATCTCGTCGTCGGCGTCGCAATCGCCGAGAAGCTTCTGCACTTCGCCGACGGTCTTGCGCGGCACGATGATGCCCGGCATGCCTTCCGAACCGGAAGGCGCCTTCATCTCGGCGCGGGCGAGGCGATGGCCGTCGGTCGCCACGGCTCTGAGGGTGAGATCGCCGTCGGCCTCCACCGTGTGGAGATAGATGCCGTTCAGATAATAGCGCGTCTCCTCGGTCGAGATCGCGAACTGCGTGCGCTCGATCAGCCGCAGGAGCTGGCCGGCCTCCATCGTGAAATGATGGCTGAGATCGCCGGCGGTGATATCGGGAAAATCGGCTTCCGGCAGGCATTGCAGGCGGAAGTTCGACCGGCCCGACGAGACCGTCATCTGCGTGCCTTCGCCATTGGTGGCGAGCTTGACCTCCGAGCCGTCCGGCAGCTTGCGCACGATGTCGTAGAGAAGATGGGCCGGCACCGTGGTGCCGCCGGGCTGTTCGCCCGCCGCCTTGACGCTTTCGGTGATCTCGATGTCGAGATCGGTGGCCTTCAGCCGCAGCGCCTCGTCCTCGGTGCGCACCAGGACGTTCGACAGGATGGGAATCGTGTTGCGCCGTTCCACGACCCGGTGGACGTGGGACAGCGACTTCAGAAGGTTCGAACGTTCGATGATGATACGCATGGACGGAGGCCGTTGAGTTCGAGCCGGGACGGCTTTGGGACTGACGTTCTTAGAGACTAGCACCGCCCTTGGAAAGGCCAAAGCGGGCTTGTGCAGCCGCTAGGGGTTGGCAACGGGCGGATTTTCGGGCTTTCGGGCCTGCAGCCGCTTTCTCCCCCTATTATTGCCGGGATTTTTCCCCTATATGCGCGGCAGGCAGCATCCCATGTCGGTTGCCGCCTCTTGGAAACGGCCCGTGCTGGACGACATCCCGGCGCCGGGCGTCCCGACCCCAACAAGACGAACAGAAAGGGTAACGCGATGTCGATCACGGCTGAGCGCAAGGCTGAGCTCATGACGGAATATGCGACGAAGGAAGGCGACACCGGTTCGCCGGAAGTCCAGGTCGCGATCCTCACTGAACGGATCACCAACCTGACCGAACATTTCAAGTCGCACAAGAAGGACAACCATTCGCGCCGCGGGCTTCTGAAGCTGGTTTCCCAGCGTCGTCGTCTGCTCGACTATCTGAAGTCGCGCGAAGTCAGCCGCTACCAGTCGCTGATCGAGCGTCTGGGCCTGCGCCGCTAACGACACTTTCGGCGGACCCCGGCACTTGCCGGCGGCCCGCCGATCTCTATCGGGCACGGCCGAGGCCGTGGCCGAGCCCCGTTGAAGCGGGCCGCGCGTCCGGCGCAGCCGCTTCGAACCGCTGAACGGTCATGGGGCAGGATTGCCGGATGCTTCTATCGAGCCCGTAGCGGCCCGATCGCCTCGAAAAGAGGTTTCGCGAAGCCTCCTGTCGTCTTGCCCGTGACGCGTTTGAAAACACCGAGAACGTTGAGTGCCCCTCCAGCCAGGCGGGGTGCATGAGAAAGGCAAGTACATGTTCAATTCCCACAAGGTGGAAATCGACTGGGCGGGACGTCCGCTGACCCTCGAGACCGGCAAGATCGCCCGTCAGGCGGACGGTGCCGTGCTCGCGACCTATGGCGAGACCGTGGTTCTCGCGACCGTCGTCTCCGAGAAGCAGCCCAAGGCCGGCTTCGACTTCTTCCCGCTGACGGTCAACTATCAGGAAAAGACCTTCGCGGCCGGCAAGATCCCGGGCGGCTTCTTCAAGCGCGAAGGCCGGCCGAGCGAAAAGGAGACGCTGACCTCGCGTCTCATCGACCGTCCGATCCGTCCGCTCTTCGCCGAGGGCTACAAGAACGACACCCAGGTCGTCGCGACGGTTCTCCAGCATGATCTCGAGAACGATCCGGACATCGTCGCCATGGTCGCCGTTTCCGCGGCGCTGACGCTCTCGGGCGTCCCCTTCATGGGTCCGATCGGCGGCGCGCGCGTCGGCTACATCGGCGGCGAATACAAGATCAACCCGCATGTCGACGAGATGGCCGAGTCCTCCCTCGATCTCGTGGTCGCCGGCACCGACGCCGCGGTCCTGATGGTCGAGTCGGAAGCGCAGGAACTCTCCGAAGAGGTCATGCTTGGCGCCGTGATGGCGGGTCACAAGGGCTTCCAGCCGGTGATCGACGCGATCATCAAGCTCGCCGAAGTCGCCGCCAAGGAACCGCGCGAGCACGTCGCGCCGGATCACTCGGCGCTCGAAGGCGAGATGCTTCAGCTGGTCGAGAACGACCTGCGCGAGGCCTACAAGATCACCGACAAGCAGGCACGCTATGCCGCTGTCGACGCCGCCAAGGCGAAGGTGACCGGGCACTTCCTGCCCGAGGGTGCGGAAGAGACGAAATATTCCAAGGAAGAGGTCGGCGCGGTCTTCAAGTCGCTCCAGGCCAAGATCGTCCGCTGGAACATTCTCGACACCAAGAGCCGCATCGACGGCCGCGATCTCTCGACGGTGCGCAACATCGTCGCCGAAGTCGGCGTCCTGCCGCGCACCCACGGCTCGGCGGTGTTCACCCGCGGCGAGACCCAGGCGCTGGTCGTGGCGACCCTTGGCACCGGCGAGGACGAGCAGTTCGTCGACGCGCTGACCGGGACCTACAAGGAGAATTTCCTTCTCCACTACAACTTCCCGCCCTATTCGGTGGGTGAGACCGGCCGCATGGGCTCGCCCGGCCGCCGCGAGATCGGTCATGGCAAGCTCGCCTGGCGCGCGATCCATCCGATGCTGCCGCGTCCGGACCAGTTCCCCTACACGCTGCGCGTCGTCTCCGAGATCACCGAATCGAACGGCTCTTCCTCGATGGCGACCGTCTGCGGCACCTCGCTGGCGCTGATGGATGCGGGCGTTCCGCTGACCCGTCCGGTGGCCGGCATCGCCATGGGCCTGATCAAGGAAGACGAGCGCTTCGCTGTCCTTTCCGACATTCTCGGCGACGAGGATCACCTCGGCGACATGGACTTCAAGGTGGCCGGCACGGGCGAGGGCATCACCTCGCTCCAGATGGACATCAAGATCGACGGCATCACCGAGGAGATCATGAAGATCGCCCTCGAGCAGGCCAAGGGCGGACGTGTCCACATCCTCGGCGAGATGTCCAAGGCCCTGTCGGAGAGCCGCGCCGAGCTCGGCGAGTTCGCGCCGCGCATCGAGGTCATGCACGTTCCGACCGACAAGATCCGCGACGTGATCGGCTCCGGCGGCAAGGTGATCCGCGAGATCGTGGAAAAGACCGGTGCCAAGATCAACATCGAGGACGACGGCACGGTGAAGATCGCCTCTTCCTCCGGCAAGGAGATCGAGGCGGCCAAGAAGTGGATCCACTCCATCGTGGCCGAGCCGGAAGTCGGCGAGGTCTACGAGGGCACGGTGGTGAAGACCGTCGAGTTCGGCGCCTTCGTCAACTTCTTCGGCTCGCGCGACGGCCTCGTCCACATCTCCCAGCTCGCCTCGGAGCGCGTCGGCAAGACCACCGACGTCGTCAAGGAAGGCG
Source organism: Jiella marina (assembly GCF_024359545.1). Classification (GTDB taxonomy): domain Bacteria; phylum Pseudomonadota; class Alphaproteobacteria; order Rhizobiales; family Rhizobiaceae; genus Jiella. Next base: position 110,668 of record NZ_JAKQZG010000011.1, on the reverse strand, counting down.
ACAAGGTCTGGGTCAAGCTCATGGGCTTTGACGAGCGCGGCAAGGTTCGCCTGTCGATGAAGGTCGTCGACCAGACGACCGGCCAGGAGATCAAGAAGGACAAGGCCGAGGAAGACGCGGCGTAAGCTGCGACCCTTAGATTTCGGTGTATAAAGAGAGGCGCGTCCGGTATCGGGCGCGCCTCTTTGCGTGTGGACTTCCGGCGTCGCTCAGGAGCCAGAAGGTCTGAGGCTCGTGCGCTTCCCCACACATTTCGACCCGTCCAGAGGATGTTCATCTCTGCTTCTTGCAATGGAGCTGTGGCTGCGATTTCTTCGGCAACCGTAGCAGTATGCGGGAATCGCTCTCGCTTGCGGCTCTTGCCCCATTTGTCGGCTGGAGGGATTTTACGTGCTCGGCGCTCATTTGCTTCGTCCGGCCGAAGAGGCCGATCTTGCGGCCATCACGGCGATCTATGCCGAACAGGTGCTCCACGGTACGGCGACCTATGAACTGGTGCCGCCCGACGAGGCGGAGATGCGGCAGCGGTTTCGGGCGGTGACGGGCAAGGGCTATCCCTATCTGGTGGCCGAGGCCGGCGATGGCACGATCCTCGGCTATGCCTATGCCGGGGGCTATCGGACGCGGCCGGCCTACAACTGGCTGGTGGAGGATTCGATCTATCTCGCGCCCGAAGCGCGGGGGAAGGGGATCGGATGGGAACTCATCGAGCGGCTGATCGAGGACTGCACGCATCTTGGCTTTCGCCAGATGCTCGCTGTCATCGGTGGCGCGGAAAACCGCGGCTCGATCCGGCTGCACGAGAAGGCCGGCTTCCAGATGATCGGGACGATGCCGGCGACTGGGCTCAAGTTCGGCCGCTGGATCGATACGGTCTTGATGCAGCGCGCGCTGGGAGAGGGAACCGGAACGATCCCCGATCCGCAGACCTATCCAGGCACGATCCTTCCCTGAAGCGCGGCCCCCTCCCAACGGATCAAACCAACGCCAAAGACTTGCCGCGCCCGCCTCTTCCCTCATCCTGAGCCTGTCGAAGGGCGAGGGAAGAGGCAACGCCGGCGCCAAGCGACCCTCGCCCTTCGACAGGCTCAGGATGAGGGTCTACTCAATTGCCGCGCTGGGTCGGCGTCAGAACTCGATGCCCTTCTGCGCCTTCACGCCGGAGCGGAAGGGGTGTTTCACCATCTCCATCTCGGTGACGAGATCGGCGAGTTCGATCAACTCGTCCTTGGTGTTCCGCCCGGTGATGACGACGTGCTTCTTCCCTTCCCTGAAGCGCGGCGCCCTTCCAAAGAATCAAACCAACGCCAGAGACTCGCCGCGCCCGCCTCTTCCCTCATCCTGAGCCTGTCGAAGGACGAGGGAAGAGGCAACGCCGGCGCCAAGCGACCCTCGCCCTTCGACAGGCTCAGGATGAGGGTCTACTCAATTGCCGCGCTGGGTCGGCGTCAGAACTCGATGCCCTTCTGCGCCTTCACGCCGGAGCGGAAGGGGTGTTTCACCATCTCCATCTCGGTGACGAGATCGGCGAGTTCGATCAACTCGTCCTTGGCGTTCCGCCCGGTGATGACGACGTGCTTCTTCTCGGGCTTCTGCTTCAGGAATTCCAGCACTTCGGCAATGTCGAGATAGTCGTAGCGCAGGACGATGTTCATTTCGTCGAGCAGCACCATGTCGTGTTCGTCATCCATGATCATCGTCTTCGCCCGCTCCCATGCGGCCCTGGCGGCCTGGATGTCGCGCTGGCGGTCCTGGGTCTCCCAGGTGAAGCCGTCGCCCATGGCGGTCATCGTCACCTGGTCGGGGAAATGTTCGAGGATCTTGCGCTCGCCCGTCTCCCACTTCCCTTTGACGAACTGGACGACGCCCACCTTCATGCCATTGCCGAGGGCGCGAAACACGAGGCCGAAGGCGGCGGTGGACTTGCCCTTGCCCTTGCCGGTGTGGACGATGAGGAGACCCTTCTCGATCGTCTTCGTCGCGATGATCTTGTCGCGCGCGGCCTTCTTCTTCTTCATCTTCTCGGCATGGCGGGCGTCGAGTTCCGCTTCGCTCATGCCATCGGTCGCCTTGCGGCGTTCGGGCGTTTCCTCGCTCATGCGGCTCTCCCGGATTCCGGCGCCTCGCCGGTCTGAAACAGCTTGGCGAAGAACAGCCGCTCCTCGCCCTTCGGATAGTCCGGCAGCTCGCCGAACGGCTTGTAGCCCATCGCTTCGTAAAAGCCCGGCGACTGGAAGGAATAGGTGTCGACCCAAACGCCGGTGCAGCCGTTTTCGCGCGCGATCGCCTCGGCGTTTTCGATCAGCGCGCGGCCGAGACCCTGTCCGCGCCAGCGCTCCGGCACGGCAAGAATTTCGATATACATCCAGTCCCAATAGATCTGGGCGATCAGACCGCCATCGATGCCTTGCCCGTCATTCAGGGCGAGCGTGACGAAACGGGGAGCGAACGCGAAATTCTTGCGCGTCGAATATTCCGCGAGCGGCGCGACGATGCGCTGGCGCAGGTCGTTTTCGGGCAGATCGATCAGCTGAATGGTCGGTGTCATGGAGCTGTCATGATCCGAAGCCGGCTCCGGTTCAAGACCGAAGTTCGGCCATGGCGGAATTCGATCGCGGCGTCCACAAACCGCGATCGATTGCCTCTGCAAACCGATCGCGGATTTCCGCGAGCGCAGCCGGATTGTTTTCGTTCATGAACTCCCGCACGGACTCGTCCATCAGAAAGGCGTTGTAGGCGGCCTCGAAATGATGGTCGCGCACGGCGCCCGTCGTCGCGGCAAAGGCGAACATGTAGTCGATGGTCGCGGCGATCTCGAAGGCGCCCTTGTAGCCATGGCGCATGACGCCGGCGATCCATTTCGGATTGACCACACGGGCGCGTATGACCCGGCCGATTTCCTCCTCCAGCGTCCGGATCACCGGCCGCTCAGGCCGCGAATGGTCGTTGTGATAGATCACCGGCCGCGCACCCGAGACATGCTGGGCCGCAGCCGTCATGCCGCCTTCGAACTGGTAGTAGTCGTCGGAATCGAGGAGATCGTGCTCGCGATTGTCCTGGTTCTGAACCACCGCCTCGATGCCGGAAAGCCGCGTCTCGAAGCTCTCGCGCTCGGCCTCGCCTTCGACGTCCGCGCCATAGGCATAGGAGCCCCAGACGAGGTAGCTTTCGGCGAGATCGGCGGTGTCGTCCCAGCCCTTCTCGTCGATCAGCGCCTGAAGCCCCGCGCCGTACGCACCGGGTTTGGAACCGAAGACGCGGAAACCGCTGCGCTTCTGCGCTTCCTCATCCGTGTGGCCCTGTTCGACGAGCGCTTTCCGCTCCTGCGCCATGCGCGCGGCGATGGGGTTGTCCGCCTCGTCCTCGTCGAGCGCGCCGACGGCCCGGATTGCCTTGTCGAACAGCGCGATCTGATCGGGAAAGGCATCGCGGAAGAAGCCGGAAATGCGCAAGGTCACGTCGACACGCGGGCGGCCGAGCTCGGCAAGCGTGACGATCTCATAGCCGGTCACCCGACGCGAGGCGCGATCCCAGATCGGTTTCGCCCCGATCAGGGCCAGCGCTTGGGCAATATCGTCGCCGCCCGTGCGCATGTTGGACGTGCCCCAGGCGGTGAGGCCGAAGGATGTCGGCCATTCGCCCTGGTCCTGCAGATGGCGGGTGACGAGAAGCTCGGCGGATTTCTTGCCGAGCGTGTAGGCCGTTTCGGTGGGCACGGCGCGCGTATCGACGGAGAAGAAGTTCCGCCCCGTCGGCAGGACGTCCGGTCGCCCCCGCGTCGGCGCGCCGGACGGACCGGGGGGCACGAAGCGGCCGGCGAGGCCAGACAGGAGCCCCGCGATCTCGGCGTTTCCACAGGATTCCACAGAGGGTTTAAGGCGCGCGTGGATATGATCGAGGATAGCGGTGGTCTGCGGCATGTCGGCAGGGAGGGCAATTTCGCCTGAGACAAGCTGCGCCGCGAGGAGTTCGAGCCGCTCCACGGTGTCGCCCACCGTGCGCCACGGCTCTGTGGAGAGGTTGTGGAGAAGATCCGGGAATGGACCGTTCCAGGGGGCGGCCATGTCGCAGTCGAGCGGGTCGAAGGGAGGCGCTTCGTCGAACTCGCGAACGGTGGCGTCGACAGCCGCGCCGTCGGCGTCATCCCGGCCTTGAGCCGGGATCCATGCCTCCGCGTCGCCACTTCCGCTACGGTCCAGAACAGGGGGCGATTTCCCCGGATGGTCGTCGCGGCTCAAAAGGTTTGGCATGGATCCCGGCTCAAGGCCGGGATGACGCCGAGAGTTGAGCGTGGGGTGATTCAAGGCAAGACCCAGATCATCCGCCAGCGCCCGATGTAGTGAGGCCTCGCCCGGCTCGCTCCCGCGCGGTAGGCGTGCCAGCGCCACGACGAGGTCGGTGAGCAGCCGGCCTTCCGGTGCGACGCCGAAAATGTGCAGTCCGTCGCGGATCTGCATCTCCTTCAGATCGCAGAGATAGGCGTCGAGCTTTTCGAGCGCGCTGTCTTCGGCGTCGCCATCGCCGATCCCGGCATCCTGATCGAGGCCGATGTCGCGCACGAGATCGAGGATCTGCGTCTTGAGCAGCGTCAGCCGGCGCTGGTCCGCCCCCGCCGCTTCGTAATATTCGTCGACGAGGCCTTCGAGATCCTTCAGCGGCCCGTAGCTTTCGGCGCGGGTCAGGGGCGGCGTCAGATGATCGATGATCACTGCCGAATTGCGGCGTTTGGCCTGCGTGCCTTCGCCGGGATCATTGACGATGAACGGATAGAGATGCGGCAGCGGGCCGAAGACCGTTTCAGGAAAACAGGTCTCGGAGAGGGCCAGTGCCTTGCCGGGCAGCCATTCCAGATTGCCGTGCTTGCCCATGTGGATCACCGCGTCGGCCCCGTAGACGTCGCGGAGATAGGCGTAGAGCGCCAGATAATTGTGCGGCGGCACGAGGTCCGGCGAGTGGTAGGTTTCCTTCGGATCGATATTGTAGCCGCGGGCCGGCTGGATGCCGACCAGGGTCTCGCCGAAATGGGCGAGCGGCAGGGCGAAGCCGCCCTCATCGGCGAGACAGAAGGGGTCGCGCTCGGGCTCGCCCCAGCGCTCCGTCACCGCCGCGCGCACCGGCTCCGGCAGGCGCTCGAAGAACCGACGATAGGCGGCAAGCGGCATCACCTCCCGGATTTCACGGGCTTTCGTGCCGGCATTCGTCGGGCCGGCCATCAGATGGTCGATCAGGGCGTTGCCGTCGGCGGGAATGTTCGCGATCGGATAGCCCGCCGCGTGCATCGCCGTCAGCACTTCGATCGTGCCGGCCGGGGTGTCGAGGCCGACGCCGTTCCCCAGTCGTCCGTCCCGGTTCGGATAGTTGGCGAGCATGACCGCAACCCGCTTGTGGCCGTTCGGTTTTCTCCGCAGTCGTGCCCATCTGGCGGCGAGTTCGGCGACGAACGCCACGCGATCGGCAACGCTGCGGTGAGCGACGATGTCGGTCTGGGTCAGGTCGTCCCATTCGCCTGCCGACTTGAACGCGATGGCGCGGGACAGCAGACGACCGTCGATCTCCGGCAGGGCGACACTCATGGCCAGATCGCGGGCGGTCAGGCCCTGGCTCGACTCATGCCACGCCTCTTCCGAGCCGCTGGCAAGCACCGCCTGGATGACGACCGCGCCATTTTCTTCCAGCACCGTCGGCTGGCGTTCGCCGCCGGGCGAGGAGACCGCGAATCCGGTGAGATTGATCACCACATCGGGCTGGCGCTTGCCGAAGAGCGCGCGGAGCGTTTCGACCGAGACGGGGTCCTTGAGACTGGAGATGTAGACGGGGAGGGCGTCCAGGCCTTGGTTGCGGAGGGCGCTGGCGAGCGCTTCCACGGGCTCGGTCTGTCCGCTCTGGACGAGGGCACGATAGAAAACGATGGCGACGAGCGGCCTCTCACCCTTTGCGTCATCCCGGCCTTGAGCCGGGATCCATGCCTCGGCATCTCGCCCTTTGCTGCGGTCCGGGACAGTCGGTGGTTTGCCCGAAACGTCGCGAGGGTCTGTCTGGCTTGGCGTGGATCCCGGCTCAAGGCCGGGATGACGGAGATGCTGCGGCTGCTCACCCCCCTCTGCCCTGCCGGGCATCTCCCCTGCAAGGGGGGAGAAAGGACCTTGTCCGGCTGCAGTGCTCTTGTCTGCGACTTCCGCGGCGGCCCAATGCTCTTGAGATTTGCTGCCGTCGCTCGTCTCATCCGATCTCCCCCCTTGCAGGGGAGATGTCCGGCAGGAAAGAGGGGGGCGTGCGGCCGCAGCCTTGTCCCGCTCCAGCACCCCAGCCTTCAGCAGCGGCTGTGCTTCGCCCGGCCAACTACCGACGCCCAAGACGGCTCGGCAGCCTGCCAGAAACGCTTCCGCATTCGCCGGGCCACCCTCGATCAGCATCCGCCAGAGCCGGTCGCGTTGTTCGAGCGGGATCGTCGTATAGGCGTCGAGGCCGGGATCGGGCTTGTCGTCGCCCGGAATGACCGCAAGCCGGCCGCCGGAGGCCTGCGCATTGGCGAGCAGGGCGTCGAGACCATAGGGCCAGTACGCCGCGCCGCCGAGGAGCCGGACGACGACGAGCTTTGCATGCCGCAAGGTGCAGCCGACATAGGCGTCGACCGACATCGGGTGCTTCAGCCGCAGGAGATTGGCGAGCCGCAACTCACCCGGCCCGAAACCGAGCCGGTGCGCGGCGGCCGAAAGGCTCGCGATCTCCGTATCGGCGGCGGAGAGAAAGACGATCTCGCCAGGCGACTGGCCGAGATCGACCGCCTCGCCGCCGTCGTCGATCGTGCCTTTCTGGGCAAGCAGGAGATGCATGGGGGGCCTATTCGGCCGCCGTCGCTGCCGCCTCGCCGGATGCCAGGGCCGCGATCTGATCTGCGATCGCATCCCGCGTCTCAGCGTCGAGCCCGTCATGAAGGCCGATCACCACCAGCCGCGTCTCCCTGGTCTCCTCAGGGCGCCAGGGGCGGTCGTAATAGGTCTCGATCCGCTGGCCGACGGCCTGGACAACGAGGCGCATCGGCTTGCCGGGAACGGCGGCAAAGCCCTTGAGGCGAAGGACGTCGTGGCTGGCGATCAACTCGCGCAGGCCGGCCAGGAAGCTCTCGGTTTGCTGGACAGGGCCGGCCGTCGCGACGAAGCTTTCGAACTCGTCGTGATCATGGTCGTGGTCGCCGTCCTCGTGCTCCATCTCGTGATGCGACTTTCGTGACGCGATCAGGTCTTCCGTGCCGGCGGCAATCCCGAGAAGCACGTCTGCCGGGAGCTTGCCGTTCTCGGCGGCGATGGTCTTCACCGGGCGGGCGCTCGCCTTGCTCGTTTCCTGGCGCACCCTCTCCAGCGTGTCGCGATCGATCAGATCGGCCTTGTTGAGGACGATGAGATCGGCGGCGCGGATCTGGTCCTCGAAGAGTTCTTCCAGCGGGTTCTCGTGATCAAGGCTTTCGTCGGCAAGGCGCTGGGCGGCGACCTTTTCCTCGTCGTCGGCGAAGCGGCCGGCGGCAACGGCCGCTGCATCGATCACCGTCACGACGCCGTCGACGGTCATCCGGGTCTTCACCTCCGGCCAGTTGAAGGCGGCGACCAGAGGCTGGGGCAGGGCAAGACCCGAGGTTTCGATGACGATGTGGTCCGGCAGCGCATCGCGTTCCAGGAGCTTGGTCATGGTCGGGATGAAATCGTCGGCGACGGTACAGCAGATGCAGCCATTGGTCAGTTCGACCACGTCGTCCTCGCTGCAGGTCTCGATTCCGCAGCCTTTCAGAATGTCGCCGTCGACGCCGAGATCGCCAAATTCGTTGATGATCAGCGCGATCTTCCGCCCGCCCGCATTTTCAAGGAGATTGCGGATCAGGGTCGTCTTGCCGGCACCGAGAAAGCCGGTGATGACGGTGGCGGGGATTTTCTGGTTGGGCATGAATGCCTCCGTTTGTGGTTGGCGAGCGGCGAGGCTCAGCCTTTCATCTTGAGGGGCAGGCCGGCGGCGACGAACCACACGGTCGAGGCCAGTGCCGCGATCGTCTGGTGCAGTCGACCGGCGTGATCGCGAAACTCGCGGGCCATTCGGTTGTCCGGCACGATGCCGAGGCCGACTTCATTCGAGACCAGCACGACCGGCCCGGCTAGATCACCATCCAGCGTTTCGGCAAGCCGAGCGGATTCGACCGCGATGTCGCGATCCTCAAGCATCAGATTGGTCACCCAGAGGGTGAGACAATCGACGAGGATAATCCGGTCCGCTCGCGCCTCTCGCCCAAGCGCTTCGGGGAGGGCCAGCGGTTCTTCCACCGTCCACCAGGCGTCTCCGCGCCGGCCGCGGTGATCCGTGATCCGCGCTTCCATTTCCGCGTCGTAGGCGCGGCCGGTCGCGAGGTAGACCGGCGACAAGCCGCTGTCTTCGACGAGCCGTTCGGCGAACGCGCTCTTGCCCGAGCGGGCGCCGCCCAGGATCAGGGTGACGTCCGTCGGCGCGCCCGTGCTCATCCCTCTGCCCGCAACATCCGGTCCTGGGCGAAACCGACGGAAAGCCCGATCAGAACCCAGAACAATGCGCCCGTGGCAAGCGAGGCCACGGCGAATTCGGCCGCGAGCGTCGGCGGAATCGGACTGGACAGGTCGGCCGGATGGGGCGCGGCGAAGAGATGCGGGACAACGAGGAGCGCAACACCCGCAACCCGCAGCGCCGTTTCGCGCCGGAGGATCAGGCAATAGAGCCCGATCGCCGTCAGTCCGACGGTCATGATCCACCAGGTCTGGCGCAGCGTGAGATCGGCAGCCGGCATGGCCGGCAGTTCCGGCGGCAGGCCGAGGGCCGGCGCAAGCGCCACCGCGCCAAAGCCGGCAAGGCCCCAGAGCGCTCCGTTTTGAGCCGTGATCCGCCGCCCGGTCAGCATCGCGACCGCTGCCAGCATCAGCGCAAAGCCCGCGCCGGTGACGATGTTGGCGGCCAGCGTGCCGAGAAGGCGGCTCTCGAAGAGGGCAGGGTTGGCTTCTGCTCCGCCGGCCGGCACGTGGGCCAGGATCACCTTTCCGTCGACCCCATGCGCCGAGGCCGAGGAGACGAGCCCCGCGTCATGATGATGCGCCGGCTCGATGCCGGGTCCGCCATTCTCATAGGCTTCGGCGTGCAGGATCAGTGGCACGACCCGCATATACTGGATGGGCGTCATGACGACGCCGACGAAGAGCCCGGCCACAAGCGTGGCGAGCAGAAAACGAACGAGCATGGTTTACCCCCTTGCCCGGCTGTCGGCAGCCGGCCGTTTCGAATCGAACGAAGGCCGCTGATGCGGCCGTGCCGATCTCAGTGGCAGGGAAAACCGTTGGCATGGCGCACGTCGTGGGTCGTGGCATGCAGGGCGTCGGAGTGGGCAAAGCCCGCACCCCAGACGAAGAAGGCGCCGAGAACGAGAGCGAACACGCCGGTGGCAAGGCGCGTGCCGGAATGAAGACCGGCAATGGAACGGGTTTCAGTCGTCATATCAACCTCCGTGACGACAGCCTTACGGCTGGTTTGATCAGAAGGTCGGCAGGTCTCCTGGCTCGCGGGTCGTCGGTCCTTGCCTCGCCTTCCCGAAGCGATGCTCCAGTGGCTTTCCGTCTCGAGCCTCGGCCAGCTGGCCGTGGGTTCGAATTCGGTGGCAAGACCTCGCCGCTCTACAGTCGCGGGGTCGGCTGCGATAAAGGTCCCCGGCTTGGGTCGGCCCTTCGCATTCCCTCTTCGCCCTCGCCGCTTCGCAGCTCGGGAACCGTCCTTCGGCCGGTGCGACATTCCATCGCTCCGGTTGGCGGCGAAACTAGCAGGTGATGCCCGGAGTGCAAGCGGTTTCGGGGCGCGCTCAGGGCAATCGTGCGGGATAAGGTGGCGGCGGCTGCTTCGGCGATCGCTCGCCCCGTTCGAACTTTTCAACGCAAAAGGAAAGGGCGCCCACCGGATCCACGGTGAACGCCCTTGTCTGAAGTCCCGGCCGCGCTGCCGCCGCACGGTCCGCTGCCGGGGCTCCTCGTTTCATTCCGGCTTAACGCGCGGCGGCCTCTTCGCAGGCCTCGACATGCTTGGCGAGTGCATCGGTCGGCAGGAAGCCGGCGATGGAGCGGATGTCGCGCTTCTGGAATTTCGGCATCTTCTGCAGTTCCTGAAGCCGGGAGATCAATTGGGCTCGGCTCATCATCATCTCCTTTTGAAGGATACCGCCCGGACGCCGTGGCGTCCGCAGGCGGCCATTACCGTGGGCCTTGGGTCAGGCCGCGCGGACGCTTGCGGTCACGGGAATCTCGATATCGACCTCGAGGGTCGAGACGTTCTCGCCCCGTTCCATCGTGACGTTGACCTTCTCGCCATCGATCTGCACATGCTTGGCAATGACAGCGAGGATCTCTTCGCGAAGCAGGCCGACGAGATCGGAATGACCCACCGTCGCGCGTTCGTGGGCGAGCAGCACCTGCAGACGCTCGCGCGCCATCGGTGCCGTGTTTCGCCTGTTCAGGAAGCTGAATAGGCTCATGCGGCCCTCCGACCGAAAAGCTTGTTGATGAAACCGCGGCGTTCGCCCGGAATGGTCATCGCCACCTGCTCGCCGGCGAGCCGGCGGGCCGCATCGCGATAGGCAAGTGCGGGAGCACAATTGGTGTCGTTCAGCGTCACCGGCGCACCGAGGTTCGAGGCGCGCAGCACGTCCATCGATTCGGGGATGATGCCGAGAAGCGGGATCGACAGGATTTCGAGAACATCGTCGACCTTCAGCATATCGCCGCGCTCGGCCCGGTTGGGGTCGTAGCGGGTCAGCAGCAGGTGCTTCTCGATCCGCTCGCCGTCCTCGGCCTTCTTGGTCTTGGCGTCGAGCAGGCCGATGATGCGGTCGGAATCGCGCACCGAGGAGACTTCCGGGTTGGTGACGACGACGGCGATGTCGGCATGGCGCATGGCGAGCGTGGCGCCGCGCTCGATGCCGGCCGGCGAGTCGCAGATGATCCAGTCGAAGCTCTTGCGCAGCTCGTCGATGACCTTCTCGACGCCCTCGGCCGTCAGATTGTCCTTGTCGCGGGTCTGCGAGGCGGGCAGGAGATGCAGCGTCTCCAGACGCTTGTCGCGGATCAGCGCCTGGGAGAGCTTGGCGTCGCCCTGGACGACATTGATCAGGTCATAGACCACGCGGCGTTCGGCGCCCATGACGAGGTCGAGATTCCGCAGGCCGACGTCGAAATCGACGACCACCGTCTTTTCGCCCCGCTGGGCGAGCGCTGCGCCGAGCGCGGCCGTGGAAGTGGTCTTGCCGACGCCTCCCTTGCCGGAGGTCACAACGATTACTTTCGCCATTTTCGTCTCCTGCCTGCTGGCCGGCCAAGCGGCCTCAGGCCAGTTTCTCCGCTTTGATGGTGTCGCCTTCGAGCCAGACCGTGACGGCCTGACCGCGATATTTGGGGTCCATGTCGTCGGGCATCTTGTAGAGCCCGTCGATCGCCAGAAGCTCGGCCTCGAGCTTGCGGCAGAAGATCCGGGCCGACGCATTGCCGACCGAGCCCGCCATCGCCCGGCCGCGCAGCGTGCCGTAGACGTGGATCGAGCCGCCCGCCACGATCTCGGCCCCCGAAGCGACGGAGCCGAGGATGGTTACGTCGCCTTCCGGGAAGATGATCGACTGGCCGGAGCGAACCGGTTCTTCGATGACGATCGAGGAAACGACACGGTTCGTCACCTCGGTGCGCTCGGCTGCTTTCGGCGCTGCCTTGGGCTCATCCGACGCTTCCGACGGCGCGGCCTTCTGCTCAGCCGGTGCGGCCGCTTCGGGCTCGATGTCGCCGGCCGGGCGGCCGCCCTTCATCGCCGGCGGCATGTTGGTGCCGAGGATCGAGGGACGTGCGCCCTCGATGCCCATGACACGAACGCCGCGCTCGCCGAGTTCGCCGAGCAGATCCTTCAGATCGTCCTGGGTGAGGTCGAGCCCGTCGACGTCGAGCACGATCGGCCGGCCGAGAAAGAAGCCGGTCGAACGCGCGGCGAGATCGTCGAGGCGTTCGAGCCAGTTGTTGAAAGGCAGTTCCGGCGACAGCACGATCGCAAGGAAGGATCGTCCTTTCAGGCGGATGGGGCGGGTGTCTGTTAGGGTCTTCGTCATCGTCCAGCGAATTGGTGTTCGAGGGGCTCTGATCAGCCGGTTAACAATGGTTAACGGCTGGAGCCTGCGCCGGGCTGACTGGAGAGGGCTCTCCGGTGGGCGGGAAGCCGTTGCCAGTCAACGGATATACGCGTCGCTGTGGGGCGCGTGGGGGCGAAGGACGGTGCCGATGATCAGGACGATAGATGTGATCGGGCGAAATCCGAATTGTCGGCGTTGATCGAGGCCGCAGCAAACGGCGAGCCGTGGATTATCATTCAGGATCGAAAGTCGGCCGCCGTCCGGTTTCCGTCGAAGACGCCAGACGGCTCTATCCGGTCAGATCAGGAGATCTCGTCGACTGTTTGAGAACATTCCCGGGGGATGGGCATCGAGCGCGATAGGCGACCGGTACAAGTTGTTGATTTGTGAGCTGAAGAGATTTCCAGGAGCAATATTGTGAGATGGGGCTATGGCCCCAAGCGATCACTTCGCTTCGCAAGGGGAGCGAACGGAACTGTCTTTGCTCTTGTTGCCCGCGCCGGAGCGCCCTCGCCCTTCGACAGGCTCAGGGTGAGGGCTACAGCTAGGTCGGTTCAGATCGCCGCGCGGCTGAATGGGGGCGGCCGTCAATATCGTCCCATCCCCAACACCCTCATGGTGAGCCTGTCGAACCACGAGGGCTCCAGAGCGCACCAATTGTCCTGGGCGCCCCCGCATCAATCCACGAAAGCGCGTTCCACCACGTAAGTGCCGGGCTTGTTGTTCGCCCCTTCCTCGAAGCCGCGATCCTGCAACAGGCCCTCGATCTCACGCAACATGGCCATCGACCCGCAGATCATCGCGCGGTCGGTTTCCGGGTTCAGCGCCTCGATGCCGAGATCGGAACAGAGCTTGCCGCTTTCGATCAGCTTGGTGACGCGTTCGCCCTTGGGCTCGCCCTCGCGGGTCGCGCTGGCATGGAAGAGCAGCTTGTCGCCGACGAATTCGCTCATCAACTCGTCGGTCTTCGTGTTTTCGACGAGTTCGCGGCCGTATTTCAGCTCCGCGTCGAGCCGGCAGGTCTGGGTGAGGATGACCTGATCGAACTTCTCGTAGGTCTCGGGATCGCGGATCACCGAGGCGAAGGGCGCGATGCCGGTGCCGGTGGAGAACAGGAACAGCCGCTTGCCGGGCTTCAGCGCGTCGAGCACGAGCGTGCCCGTCGGCTTCTTGCGCATGAGCACGGTGTCGCCCGGCTGGATCTTCTGGAGATGCTCGGTCAGCGGGCCGCCCGGCACCTTGATCGAGAAGAATTCGAGTTCCTCGTCCCAGGAGGGGCTGGCAATCGAATAGGCGCGGTAGACCGGCTTTTCGGCATTGGGCAGGCCGATCATGACGAACTCGCCGGAGCGGAAGCGGAAGCTCTGGGGCCGGGTCATTCGAAAGGCGAAGAGCCGGTCGGTGTAATGCGTGACCGAGGTGACCGTCTCGGCGAAGACGCCGGCCGGGATCGGAAACGCGGTCTCCGGCTTTGCTTCGGCGACAGAACTCATCGAACTTCCTTTCCCATGCCTGCAGTTGCGGCCGGCGGAAACGGGCCGCTCCCATGAAAAGCCCCGCGACACTGGCGGGGCGCACATGCCGAGGGCTGCACGCGGCAGACGACGGCTTCGCGTTTAAGAGAAACATAGTTGCTGCAATGCGGGATCGCAGCATTCGATGTTCCAAAAAATGGGGCTTGCGGGATAATTCTTGTCGAAAAGCGCCGCCATGCCAGAGAAATCCGGCATGGCGGCAATGATTGCTGTCAGGCCGCGGCGTCGATCCGGGCTTCGTCCTTCGGCTTCGGAATGTAGTTCAGGACCGGAGCGAGCCAGCGCTCGACCTCTTCCACCGACATGGATTTGCGCGTGGCGTAGTCCTCGACCTGATCGCGCTCCACCTTGGCGACGCCGAAATAGTGCGCATCCGGATGGCCGATATAGAGCCCCGAGACCGACGAGCCAGGCCACATGGCGAGGCTTTCGGTCAGCTTCACGCCGATCTCCTTTTCCGCATCGAGAAGTTCGAACAGGGTGAGCTTCTCGGTGTGGTCGGGCTGAGCGGGATAGCCGGGGGCCGGGCGGATGCCGCGATAGGGCTCGGTGATCAGCTCTTCCGGCGAATAGTCCTCGTCGGGCGCATAGCCCCAGAGCTCCTTGCGGACGATCTCGTGCATGCGCTCGGCAAAGGCCTCGGCGAAGCGGTCGGCCAGCGCCTTGACCATGATCGAGGCGTAGTCGTCATTGGCCTTGGCGAAGCGGTTGGCGATCGCCTCCTCCTCGATGCCGGCCGTCACGCAGAAGCCGCCGACATAGTCGGGCTTGCCGGAATCCTCGGGCGCGACGAAGTCGGACATGGCGAGGTTCGGCCGGTCGCCGCGCTTGGTCAGCTGCTGGCGCAGCGTGAAGAAGGTGGCGAGTTCGTCCTTGCGGCTCTCGTCGGTGAAGAGACGGATGTCGTCGCCAACCGCGTTGGCCGGCCAGAAGCCGACGACCGCCTGCGGCTTGAACCACTTTTCCTCGACGATCTGCTTCAGCATTGCCTGGGCGTCGTTGAACAGCGCGCGCGCAGCTTCGCCCTGACGCTCGTCCTCGAGGATCGCCGGATAACGCCCTTTCATCTCCCAGGTCTGGAAGAAGGGCGTCCAGTCGATGTGGCTGGCGAGATCGGCGAGGTCGAAATCCTTGAACACGCGGGTACCGAAGAAGGATGGCGCCTTGGCCTCGAAAGCCGACCAGTCCGTCTTGAAGGCGTTGGCGCGCGCGGCCGCCAGCGTCAGGCGCTTCTTGTCGCGCTCGGACTTCTCATGGGCCTCTGCGACCTTCTTGTACTCCTCGCGGATGCCCTCGATCGTCTTGTCGCGGGTTTCCTCCGACAGGAGATGCGAGACGACGCCAACAGCGCGCGATGCGTCGGTCACATAGACCGACTGGCCCTTCTGATATTGCGGATGGATCTTCACCGCCGTGTGGACGCGGCTCGTCGTCGCGCCGCCGATCAGGAGTGGGATGTCGAAGCCCTCGCGCTCGAGTTCCGACGCCACATGGACCATCTCGTCCAGCGACGGCGTGATCAGGCCGGAGAGGCCGATGATGTCGACCTCTTCCTTCTTCGCCGTTTCGAGGATCTTGGCCGCGGGCACCATGACGCCGAGATCGACGACCTCGTAATTGTTGCAGGCCAGCACGACACCGACGATGTTCTTGCCGATGTCGTGGACATCGCCCTTCACGGTCGCCATCAGCACCTTGCCGGCGTTCTTGCGGGCCTCGCCGCCGGCAAGCCGCTTCTCCTCCTCCATATACGGCATCAGATAGGCGACCGCCTGTTTCATCACGCGGGCGGACTTCACCACCTGCGGCAGGAACATCTTGCCGGACCCGAACAGGTCGCCGACGATGTTCATGCCGTCCATCAGCGGCCCTTCGATGACGTGGAGCGGGCGCTCGGCAGCGGCGCGGGCTTCCTCGGTGTCGTCTTCGATATAGTCGGTGATACCGTTGACGAGGGCATGGGCGAGGCGCTCGTTCACCGGCTTCTCGCGCCAGGAGAGGTCCTTTTCCTTGGCCTTGCCGCCGCCCTGGCCCTTGTAGCGTTCGGCCAGATCCAGAAGCCGCTCGGTCGGGTCGATGCCGTCTTCGCGGGTGCGGTTCAGGACCACGTCCTCGCAGGCTTCCCGGAGTTCCGGATCGATCGTATCGTAGACCGCGAGCTGGCCGGCATTGACGATGCCCATGTCCATGCCCGCCTGGATGGCGTGGTAGAGGAACACGGCGTGCATCGCCTCACGCACGGCCTCGTTGCCGCGGAACGAGAAGGACAGGTTCGAGACGCCGCCCGAGATGTGGCAGTGGGGCAGGGTCTCACGGATCGTCCGGGTCGCTTCGATGAAGGCGACGCCGTAGGGGTTGTGCTCTTCGATGCCGGTCGCGACGGCGAAGATGTTGGGGTCGAAGATGATATCCTCGGGCGCCACTCCCGCTTTCTCGGTCAGAAGTTTGTAGGCGCGGGTGCAGATCTCCACCTTGCGCTCGTAGCTGTCCGCCTGGCCCTTTTCGTCGAAGGCCATGACAACCACCGCCGCGCCGTAGTTCTTCACCAGACGCGCCTGTTCGAGGAAGGCTTCCTCGCCCTCCTTCATGGAGATCGAATTGACGATCGCCTTGCCCTGGACGCATTTCAGGCCGGCCTCGATCACCTCCCATTTGGAGGAGTCGATCATGATCGGCACCTTGGCGATGTCCGGCTCGGCGGCGACGAGGTTGAGGTAGTCGACCATCGCCTGCTTGGAGTCGATCAGGCCCTCGTCCATGTTGACGTCGATGACCTGGGCGCCGTTTTCCACCTGCTGCCGCGCGACCTCGAGCGCGGTCGGGTAGTCGTTCTCCTTGATCAGCTTGCGGAAGCGCGCCGACCCGGTGACGTTGGTACGCTCGCCCACATTGACGAAGGGAATGTCCTTGGTCAGCGTGAAGGGCTCGAGGCCCGAAAGCCGCATTTTGGGTTCGATCTTGGGGATCTGGCGCGGCTTGTAGCCCTCGAGCATCCTGGCAAGCGCCTGGATGTGGTCGGGCGTCGAGCCGCAGCAGCCGCCGATGACGTTGACGAGGCCTTCCTTGGCGAAGATCTCGACCTCCTTGGCCATCGCCTCGGGGCTCTGGTCATATTCGCCGAATTCGTTCGGCAGGCCGGCATTCGGATAGGCGCAGACGAAGGTGTCGGCGACGCCGGAAATCTCGGCCAGGTGATCGCGCATCGCGGCCGCGCCGAGCGCGCAGTTGAGGCCGATGGTGAAAGGCTTGGCGTGGCGCACCGAATGCCAGAAGCCGGTCGGCGTCTGGCCGGACAGGGTGCGGCCGGAAAGATCGGTGATCGTGCCCGAGATCATGATCGGCAGGCGCACGCCCTTTTCGGCGAAGATCTCCTCACATGCGAAGATCGCCGCCTTGGCGTTCAGCGTGTCGAAGATCGTCTCGATCAGGATGATATCGGCGCCGCCGTCGATCAGACCGCGCAGCTGGCCGCCATAGGCCTCGCGCAGATCATCGAAGGTGACGGCGCGAAAGCCGGGATTGTTGACGTCCGGCGAGATCGAGGCGGTGCGGTTCGTCGGGCCGAGAGCGCCCGCGACAAAGCGGCGGCGGCCGTCGGTCTGTTCGGCGCGAATTGCCGCACGACGAGCCAAACGGGCCCCGTCGCGGTTCAATTCATAGACCTGATCCTCCATCTGGTAATCGGCCTGCGCGATCGTCGTGGAGGAGAAGGTGTTGGTTTCGAGGATATCCGCGCCGGCCATCGCATAGGCGTAGTGGATGTCCTCGATCGCCTTGGGCTGGGTCAGATTGAGGAGATCGTTATTGCCCTGGAGATGGCACTCGCAGGCGCCGAAACGGTGGCCGCGAAAATCGTCCTCGCTGAGGCCGAGGAGCTGGATTTCCGTGCCCATCGCGCCGTCGAGCACCAGGATCCGCTCGGACGCGGCCTTCTTCAGCGCTTCGGCTGCTTCGGCCGGATGACGTCCATCGGTAATCGGTCCGAAAAGCTGGTCGGTCGAAGAGGTCATGTTGATCGCATATCCTTCTGGCTGCCGGCCTCAATCACATAAAGATATGCTTATGTCAACAAATCGGCTGGTCTTGTGGCGTCGCGGCGGGCCCGATTTAGAGGGCTGTCGAGCGATGCGGCAGCTCTCGAGATCCGGGTATTCGTTCCCTGCGGTGGCTTCGGGAGAGCGCACTCAGGACGCAAAACAGGGAATAACCCCTGCTTGTATCAATCGAAACAATTGCTCATAGGATCAATACGATGAAGGACATCGTGCTGATCGGCGGCGGCCACGCCCACCTCTTCGTGCTCGAGGCCTTTGCGCGCCGGCCGCTTGCCGACGTGCACCTCACGCTCGTCGCGAAGGAAGCTATGGCGCCCTATTCCGGCATGCTGCCCGGGCGGGTATCGGGGCAGTATCCGATCGATTCCGGCGAGATCGACCTGGCGCGCCTCGCCAAGGGAGCGGGCGCACGTTTCATCCACGCGCCCGCCACCGGAATCGACCGTGCGAACCGGACAATCCAACTGGCCGGCCATGACCCCATCGGCTATTCGCTGCTTTCGCTCGATGTCGGCATCGTCCCGGATGTGTCGAACATCCCTGGTGCCGAGGACCATGGGTTGATCGTCAAGCCGATTTCGGTCTTCCGGTCGAAGTGGGAGGCGCTTCTCGATGGTGCGCGGGAGGGAAAATTGCGCCATCTCGTCGTGGTCGGCGGGGGACCGGCCGGTTTCGAGCTTGCCCACGCCCTGCGTCGCCGCTTTCGTGAATGTGGTGCTATCGGGGACATCGCGATTGCGCTCGTCGCCGGTCGGAGGTTCCTGGCCGGATTGCCGGAACACGGCCGCAAACTCGCCCGCCGCTCTCTCGCCGAAGCCGACATCACGCTTTACGACAAACTCCGAGCCACGCGCATCGAACCGGACGAGGTGATCCTGGAGGGTCGTCAAGCCATCCCGGCGGACGCTGTGCTGGTGACGACAGGCGCCAAGGCGCCGCAGTTTCTCGGCGCCTCGGGTCTCTCGGTCGACGAGCGCGGCTTCATGCGGGTTCATCCCACGCTGCAGGCGGAAAACGACGACCGGATCTTCGGCGGGGGCGACTGTGTTGCGTTGATCGGTCAGGAGCGACCGAAGGCGGGTGTCTTCGCCGTGCGCGAAGGTCCGGTGCTGGCCGATAACCTTCGCCTTGCCGCATTGGGAGGGGTGCTTCGGCGCTACGACGCCCAGCGCGAATATCTGATGCTGCTCGCGCTGTGGAACGGAGAGGCGATCGGAGCGCGAAACGGTCTGGCGGTGCGGTCCTCCTATGCCTTCCGTCTCAAGGACCGCATCGACCGGCGCTTCGTCGACCGCTTTGCCGCGATCGGGTGAGGGCCCAGCACTTCGTCTAGGCCGGCAGTCGGATCAGGGCCCGCAAGCCGCCCAGCCGGCTTTCCGACAAGAGGATGTCGCCGCCATGGGCGCGGGCCGTATCGCGGGCGATGGCAAGACCGAGACCGGTACCGCCGACATCGATGTTGCGGGCGACGTCGAGCCGCACGAAGGGCTTGAACACCTCCTCGCGCTTGTCCGGTGCAACGCCGGGCCCGTCGTCTTCGATGGCGATGCTCAGCCATCGCGAGTCATGATTGGCGGTGATCCGCACCGTATCGCCGTGGCGCAGCGCATTGGCGACGAGGTTGGTGACCATGCGCGTGAAGGCGTCGGGGCGTACCGTGACCCGCGGATCGCCGCTCAGCTCGTAGTCGAGCGACTTGCCTTTCAGTCTGGCTTCGCTGCGAAATCTCTGGAACAGGACCTCCAGATCGATTTCGCTCACATCCTCCCCGACCTCGCCCTTGGCGAAGGCGAGATAGCCTTCGAGCATCCGCTGCATCTCGTCGATATCGGAGTTGAGTTCGTCCTGGTCCTCCCCCTCGCCGAGAAGGGCGAGCTGGAGCCGGAACCGGGTGAGCACCGTGCGCAGATCGTGGCTGACGCCGTTCAGCATCTGCGTACGCTGCTCCATCTGACGCTCGATGCGGTCGCGCATCTGGATGAAGGCGAGGGAGGCTCGGCGAACCTCCGAAGCCCCGCGGGGACGGAAGTCGGGCGGCATCGGCTTGCCGCGCCCGAACCCTTCGGCGGCGGCGGCAAGCGCCTGGATCGGGCGGATCTGATTGCGCAGAAACAGAATCGCGATCACCAGAAGGACAAGCGACGTGCCGACCATCCAGACCAGGAAAATATGGGTATTCGAGGCGTAGGCGGAATTGCGTGGCGCGAAGACGCGCAGCACCCCCTGGTCGAGAAGGATGCGGATCTCGACGATCTTGGAGTTGCCGACCGTGTCGATCCAGAAGGGACGGCCGATCTTGTCGGTGATCTCGCGCGACAGGATGCCGTCGAGGATGTTGAAGAATGGCTTCGGGGCGGGCGCCGGCAGGGGCTCGGCGGGCAGAAGCGCGACATTGAGGTCGAGTCGTCGCTGGGCGATCCGCAGAACATCGTCGAGGTCGTCCTCTCCTGCGTGGAGATTGACGAGATCGACGACGGCCGCGATGTCCTGGACCACCGCTTCCGACAGCCTCTGGGTCACGAGCTGCCAGTGGCGTTCCATGAATACGACGGTCACCACGCACTGCAGAAGCACGACGGGGGCAATGATGATGATCAGCGAGCGGGCGTAGAGCCCCTTCGGCATCACCCGCTGGACGATGCGCGGGACCGGGCGCAAGGGTCCGCGCCAGATGTCGAGCCGGCTCGGCCATCTTGTGCCGCGCAGCTTTCTCGAGAATTTCTGGAATCGCGTCCCCTGGAGCCGATCCGTCAGCGCCTTCAGGCGCGCCGGCGGCTCTGGCCAACTCTTCGGGCTGAATATTCGCTCGATCAGGGACATGGCTCGACGCTTAGCACGATCCGCACCCCGTCGTCCGCCTCTCCCGTTTAAATCCGGGAAGGAGACGTTACCGATCCTCAGTCGATGTTCAGCCGGTAGCCGATGCCGCGCACCGTCTGAAGCCAGAGCGGATTGGTCGGGTCGGATTCGATCTTGCGTCGCAGCCGGTTGATCTGGACGTCGACGGTGCGCTCGCCCACTTCGCTTTCGTCGCCCAGAAGCTCGAGCCGGGGGATCGTCTCGCCGGCCTTGGCGGCGAACTGGCTCATGATCTCCTGTTCGCGTTCGGTCAGCCGGATCACTTCGGACCCCCGCTTCAACTCGCGCCGCGACAGGAAGAAGGTGAAGGGCCCGAAACGCACATGCTCCAGCTTGGCGACCGGCTGCGAAGTGCCGCGCTTCAGGATGTTGTTGACGCGGAGGAGGAGTTCCCGCGGGTCGAACGGCTTGGGCAGATAGTCGTCGGCGCCGGCCTCCAGCCCTTCGATCCGGTGCTCGGTTTCGGAGCGCGCGGTGAGCATGAGGATCGGCGCCTCGCGGGTCTTGCGGATGGCGCGGACGAGCTCGACGCCGTTCTCGCCCGGCATCATGACGTCGACGATGATGAGGTCGAAGTCGAGGCCGCCCAGGATGCGCCGGGCCTCGGCCGCGTCGGCCGCCATGGAGACGCGGAAGTGCTTCTCGGCAAGAAAACGCGACAGGAGTGAGCGGATGCGTCGATCGTCGTCGACGACGAGAATGTGGGGCGCGTCATCCCCCAGCGCGACGGGAACGTTCTCGAGATCGGTCGCGGTTTCGCTCATGCAGGGTCTTTCCAGCTGATGTCCTTGCGAAGGAACCATTCGCGCGCGGACTCGCGATCATTGGCCATCGAGGCCAGAAAGGTCGCGATCGGTCCGAGATCCTCGGCGCCGGTTTCCGCCAGCGCCTGGTCGATCCGCCGAACCTGGGCGCAGGAGAGCTCGACGGCGAGTTCTCGGCCCTTCATGGTGGGGTAGAGACGCCGCTGCCGCCGATCCTCGTCGCCGGGGATCTGGCGAATGAAATCCTCGTCGATCAACTGTCGCAGCACGCGCGACAGCGACTGCTTGGTGATCTGGAGGATTTCCAGGAGCTCTGCGATCGTCAGGCCCGGCTCGCGATTGACGAAATGCAAGACGCGGTGATGGGCGCGTCCGAAGCCGTAGCGCACCAGGATGGAATCGGCGTCCGCCGTGAATTCGCGATAGGCGAAGAACAACAATTCGATCATGCGGAAGTCGAGCGCGCCGAGCGTTGGAAGCGGATCGCGAACGACTGCGACGTCCGTCTCCTCCTTGGTCGACTCGGCTCGGACGGCGGTGGTATCCATGAGATAGGTCAGCACCATTGACGTAATTTGCGTTTATTGTTACACAGGCTTTCAGGAAGTGGAAACAGGCGCTCGCCGAGCGCTGGCAATAAGTTTCCCTCGTCCGACCACGCGATTCGTGGCTGTTTTGCGTTAAGTGTGGTGCAGCATCCAGGACCAAATCTAGGGAGAGCGCCCGGCAAGTGGCGCGAGTGAGACGATGAGCGCGGTTCCTTTCGATCAGCGAGACGGCGAAATCTGGTTCAATGGCGAGTTTGTCGCCTGGGCGGACGCCAAGATCCATGTGCTGACCCATGGCTTGCATTATGCGAGCGCCGTCTTCGAAGGCGAGCGCGCCTACGGCGGCGCGGTGTTCAAGCTGCGCGAGCACACCGACCGGCTGATCGAGTCCGGCCGCATCCTCGGTTTCAAGGTTCCCTATTCCGCCGACGAGATCGACGCGGCGACGGAGGAACTCCTGCGCCGCCAAGGCTTCGCGGACGCCTATGTCCGCCCGATCGCATGGCGCGGTTCGGAGATGATGGGCGTTTCGGCCCAGCAGAACCGCATCAACGTAGCGATCGCCATCTGGCAGTGGCCGAGCTATTTCGATCCCGAGCAGAAGATGAAGGGCATCCGCCTCGACCTCGCCGAGTACCGGCGTCCCGATCCGCGGACCGCGCCGTCGAAGTCGAAGGCCGCCGGGCTCTACATGATCTGCACGATCTCGAAGCACGCGGCCGAGGCGAAGGGTTACGCCGACGCCCTCATGCTCGACTGGCGCGGCCAGGTCGCCGAGGCGACGGGCGCCAACGTCTTCTTCATCCAGGACGGGGTCATCCACACGCCGAAGCCCGACTGTTTCCTCGACGGCATCACCCGCCGCACGGTGATCGATCTGGCGAAGCGCCGCGGCATCGAAGTCGTGGAGCGGGCGATCATGCCGGACGAACTCTCCGGCTTTTCCGAGTGCTTCCTGACCGGTACGGCGGCCGAAGTGACGCCGGTATCGGAGATTGCCGACTGGCGCTTCACGCCGGGCGAGATCTCCAAGTGCCTCGTCGAGGATTACGTGGCCGAGGTGACGCCGAAGCGTGCCGCGGCCGAGTAGGGCCGGGTCTGTCACGCGGCTGCGCCCGAGAAGGTCCTTTCCGGGCGCCCGCCTTTGCTTTCCAACAAGACGATCGAGCGGCTGATCCATGATCCCTTGGGAGCATCTCGGCACGGCACGGATTCCTGGCGAAGAAGGCGAACTTCGGCTTATGCGCCGAGGCTCGGAGTTCTCCATCATGCTCGGCGCCAACGAGCTGATGAACTCTCGGCTCAGCGGCTCGGAAGAGGCACTGGCGCGCCTGGCGCTCGAGCTGATCCCGGATCGTGACCGGCCCGGCATCCTGATCGGCGGGCTCGGCATGGGGTTCACGCTCCGCGCCTTGGTCGAGCAGGCTTCTGCGAAGGCGCGCATCGTGGTGGCCGAACTGGTGCCCGAGGTGATCGACTGGGCGCGCGGCGAGATGGCCGCGATCTTTGCGGGCGGGCTCGACGATCCCCGCGTCTACATCCGAAACGCCGACATCGCGGACATCATTGCGGCGGCTGACAGGGAATTCGACGCAATCCTCCTCGACGTCGACAACGGTCCGGAGGGGCTCACCACCGAGGCCAATGACCGGCTCTACGACGTCCCGGGACTAGGTCAGGCGCGGCAGGCCCTGAAGGACGGCGGCGTGCTAGCCATCTGGTCGGCCCATCCCGATCGCGGCTTCACGGCGCGGCTCGCACAGGCCGGTTTCGCCGTCGAGGAGCACAAGGTTCGCGCGAGTCGTAAGGGACGCGGGGCCAAGCACGTGATCTGGACGGCGAAGAAGGCGGAACGCTGATTCCGGCCGCGTCTCGGTTGCGGGCGGTGGCAGGCGGCGCCACCTGTCCTATGCTGGAGGCCCATCCAGCCTGATCATCCGCCCGGAGGCCTGATTGACCCGACTCAACGCTCAGATCGTTCCCGTCACCGTGTTCCAGCAGAATTGCTGCATCCTGTTCGATGCCGACGACAAGGTCGGCGTCGTCGTCGATCCGGGCGGCGATGCCGATCAGATCGCGGCCGCCGTGAAGGAACTGGGTATTTCGCTCGAAGCGATCTGGCTCACGCATGGCCATCTCGACCATGCCGGCGGGGCGATGGATCTGAAAGCTCTCACGGGAGCGGAGATCGTCGGACCCCATCGCGACGACGAATTGCTTCTGAACTCGATCGAGGAGCAATGCCGGATGTTCGGCGTCGGTTCCGGCATGAAGAACTGCACGCCGGACCGCTGGCTGGAAGAGGGCGAGACGGTCGGCTTCGGCGAGCACAAGTTCGAAGTCTATCACACGCCGGGCCATGCGCCGGGCCATGTGATCTTCTTCAATCGCGAACTGCGCTTCGCCCATCTGGGCGACGTGTTGTTCTCAGGCTCGATCGGCCGCACGGATCTGCCCGGCGGCGACCACGACACGCTGATCCGCTCGATCCACGAGAAAGTCCTGCCGCTCGGCGACGATGTCGGCTTTCTCTCCGGCCACGGCCCGGGCAGCCGGATCGGCGACGAGCGCCGCACCAATCCGTTCATTCGCTGACCCGGCGCGCGGCGACCGGTTATTTCTGCGACACCGTCTGGTTGTCGGCGCTGTAGCTGTAGCCCTCTGCGATCCGGATGATCTTGGCGCCACCGCGCCAAAGGACTTCGATCCCCGAGGCCGGCATCGGCCGTCGGTCGAGGCGCTCGCTCTCGACATGGATCAAGCGAGCTTCCACCGGTAGCGGAACGGAACTGGCGTTATCCAGACCTCTCTTGGTCGGCAGAGACTGAAACGACGAGCGCCCGTCATCGTCGTCAAAATCGACCGTGACGTAGGTGATGGAGCCATGGTCACGCCAGCGGGCCGGCGCGGGCTTGTCATGCCGCCAGTGACGCTTCGCGCTGCGCTCGCGGAGAAATACCGGACGCGGCGTCGGCGTCACGGTGATGGAGCCGCCGTCTTCGAGGAACTCCTCGCGCCCGCCGTCGGAATAGATGTCGGGATCGGTGCCGACCGCGTCCTCGTCTACCGGCACGACGCCATTGAGGCGATCGATGCCGCTGCGGATCTCGCCGCCGTCTTCGAGGAACTCGCCATCGTCACGGGGGCGGGCGATCTCGGGGGTGAGGCGGATACTGCCCCCATCGCGCAGGAACTCTTCGCTCCCGCTGATCGGATCGCCGGAATCCTGCGCCGCTGTGGGGCCGGCCAGGAAAGGGTTCGCGAGGCCGAACACGCCGAGCGCGGTCGTGGCGGCGAGCAAGAGGCTACGGGACATGCGATACTCCTATTGGCTTCGAATGTCTGCGTTCCAGCGGCTCGCAGCAGCTTTCATGCCAGAATTTCCGTGCCGATCTGGCACAGTCCGGCCGCTTCAGAAGCGCGCCCGGACTGCGCCGTTAACGATTTCGTAACGATATAGGACGCCTGTGCGGAAATGACCCCTCAACCAGCTTGGCAGCGGATTGGTCGCTGCGGTCAGGGCCTTGGCAGCAGCCCACCCTTGGCCGTGGGGTTGGTCCTTGGCACGAGGCATTCTGGCGAGAGACGACCAGCGAACACATCGCCTTGATGGCGTTGGCTTTTCGAATTCCTGCATCAGATCAGACGATTGGGTGAACGCAATCTCAGGAGTCATCCCCATGCGTTGGATCATCGTCGCACTGCCGCTGGCAGCGCTCGCCGGCTGCAATACCGCAACGCCTTATCCGAATGGATCGCCGATCGCCGGCGCGCGCGTGTCGGCCAATCCCTACCAGCCCGGAACCGACAGATATTGTCGCGAATACGCCCGCCAGACGGCCGCCAACGACTATCAAGGGCGGGTCGACCGGTCGGAAGATTCCTTCGGCGCCCGCGCGATCAAGGCACAGAGTGCCCGCCGCGACGGAGGGCGGGCCTATCGCCGCTGCCTCGCGCGGGGCCGCTGAGCCAGCCCGCCTTCAGGATCGGGTGAGCGGAATTGCCCTTGCGGCAAGGGGGCGGTAATGACGGATGGCACGTTTCGAGTTCGCCGATGCACGAGGCTGCCATGCGCTGGATTTTCGCCATCCTTTTCGCCTTGGGCGCCGTTGCGCTGTCAAGTGACGCCGCCCGAGCCCAGGCTTATGCCCAGGAATGGCAGGCTTCGGTGGAACGCTGGCTCTACGGTCTGGAAAGCCGCACGGCGACGGCCGAATGCGTCGACCGGCTGAAGAACCGGGCGATCACCTTCATCGGGATCGCCGAGGACGAGCCGCGTATCGGCAGCGGCCGGCGGCGCGACCTGAACAGCCTGATCGCGGCCGCGATCCCCGACAAATACACGCCGCGGCTCGGCCGTGCGTACCGCCAGATGGTCGAGGGCATCCTGCCGCAGCGGGCGAGTTCTGCTTCGACCGCGCAGGCGCTGAAGGATTTCTTCGGCTCCGACATGTTCCTCACCGTGGAGCCCGAACGCCGCCTGCCGGAAATCCTGAGGCTCTATCTGGGCCTGACGATCCTCGACCCCGAGACCGGCCGCATCTGCGCCACCGAGACCGGCCCGACGCTCACCCTCGACCTCAACCGGCTCGGCGTGGCGGAACTCTCCGACACCTTCTCCAGCCGCGAGTTCTACGATGTGGACGGGGCTCTGCGTGAAGCCTCGCTCAAGGCGATCGCGCGGCTGCAGCAGCATGGGCTGCTCAAGGACACGACGATGCCGCTCGCCTATAGGGTGACCGCAGATGTCGACGCGTCGGAATGCCAGCTTGCCCGCTCGATCGACGACACCTTCAACAGCGCCTACACCGAACTCTCGGGCAGCCGGCAGCAGCGTATCAATGAAACTGTCGGGGCCACCGCCTGGCCTCTGCTGCGGCAATTGCCGGCGGGCGAGGACGGGTCGGGCGATCCGGCCGCCGAAGGCGTGTTTCTCGACATCGCCGTTGCGCCCGCGCCGGAAGAGCGCCTGGACGGCGCGGGAGAGTCGCCCGCGAGTTCGGCAGTCCTGAAGCTCGACGTCTCGGCGCGCCATGCCAACGGCACTAATATCGGCCGCTACAGCTATCGCGTGGTGGTGCCGCGCAGCGAGGTGCGCAATTGCCTGCCCGAGACGGTGGCGAGCAACGACGCGATGGAAGAGGAGGGGCGCGCCGGGGCCGGCTGCGCGGCCCTGTTCGAGGTCGCGCGCGGGGCCGGCACAGTGTCGGCGCTCCGCGATTTCATCGCCGGCAACGCCATGTGCCAGGCGGAGGTGCGCCAGGCCGAGCTCGTCCTCGACAGCGCCGCCTCAACCTGCGCGACAAGGGCCGAGACGGCAGAGCCGGAAGTCGCCATCGCGATGCTCGACCAGTGCGCCGCCGATTTCTCCGGCAGCCTGCGCCACGAGATCGCCCTCAATGCCGCGCGCGACCGGGCCGTTCTGCGCCAGAAGCAGGCGGATGCGGAAGCCGACCGGCTGCGCCGCGAGGCGGAATTGCGCGAGAAGCTGGAAGAGGAATACAAGCGCCGCCTGGCCGAGATCGAGGAGCGCCTCGACGCTGAGCGGCGCCAGCGCGAAGAGGCCGAACGCCGCGCGGCGGAGGCCAGGGCGAACGATCGCCGCGCCTGGAGCGAGCCCCAGCCGGCCCGCGACCGCCGCCCGCGCTGCGTGGTCGCCGACCCGACCAACACGCCCTTGAATGTGCGCACCGCGCCCGGCAACAAGAGCCGGATCATCAACACGCTGCGCGACGGGCACGTGGTCGTGGTCCTGAGCGAATATCCGAACGGGCGGCCCTGGGCGCATGTCGCCGAACCGCTGGCGAATGGCGGCGTTCGCGAACTCGGCTGGGTGTATCGTCCCTATATCCGGTGCTAAGAGGACGCCCGGGCATGAGACCCGATTCCCGAATCGGGTTTCATGCACCAGTCCTTTGTTTTCGCATCGGATTATCCGAAAACCGGTACGCACTTTTCGCTCCGATGCGCCCTTGTGTATCAGATGCACCATCAAACCGGTAGGCTAAGCAGTGGCATAGCCTGATAATGGTGTATGATTTCCCTCACGATATACGGCTTTGTCCGAAAGCGCCGCGACCTCGCTACAGAATGCGCCTGCCTTGAGAAGCGGATCAGCGAAATCGACGCCGAATTGAAAGCGGTAGACCATATACTGTTGCTCGTGGGCTTTGTCGGCAATCCGGCCGACCTCAGAGCCCGCCAAAAGCATAATCGGGTATTCAGGCGCGGCGAACTGCGCAAGCTCATTCTTGGCGCTCTCAGGGACGCATCAGGCCCATGAGTATCGCTCAGATCGCGGACGCAATTGACGATGGCCGCACCGATTGGAGGACGCTGGTGAATGGTGTTGGGTCGGCCTTTCGCAGGCAGACGCAATCTGCCTTGGTAGAAACGACGAAGGACGAGCGCGGTGCCGTGTTTCTATTCGCTTGTGAGGCGGCAGCGGTAGGCTACAAATGGCAAGCTCCCCCAAGCGGGGCCCAAGACCATAGTTGCCGAATACAGCTTTGATGAGCATGAGCTAAATCGAGCGGTAATCGATGTCGATAATTTCCTCTCAACCCCCGATTACGCTTGAAAGTGCCAAGCCAAATCGGATTGAAAAAGAAGTAATGTTATTTATGGAACAGGCCAACAAGGGCCTCGGAAGGGAAGTGGCAGGAGTGGGGATAAGGGTGTTATCTCGGAGATATCAGAAAAGCCTGTTCCAGTTTGTTTCCGAAAGAATTTTCAGGATCTCAAGGACAGGATGACGAAGGAAGCAAACCCAATGACAAGCACTTTCGTCGTTGATGTGCATGTCCAATATCTTGGCGATGATCCGAATCCAAAAGGGTACATCGTAACGGATGTCAATAAGGCTATTTCGAGTGACGATGCCTAAGAGTCCGTCCGGCGAGGGTCATGATGCCCTTGCGAGCCTTCGGATAAGGATCATGACGGAGGCCGGCGTAGAGGAAGGCTTTTGCAGAAGCGATGGTGGCCTCGGCATCTTTCCAGAGCCGCCGATTCCGACTGATCCATCCGAAGAAGCGTTCGACGACCCAGCGTCTGGGATGAACGGCAAAGCCGACCTGGTCAGGCGGTTTTCGGACGATCTCGATATCGATCAGGGTCGCCATTTTCGTTGATCGCCAGAATAGGCCATGTCGGCAAAGGCTTTCTCGACGAACGGATAGGATTTCCGCGAGACTTTGAGGACCGGAACGGCCCCGTTGCGATCCTGAACGTCGGCAGGCTGGGGATCAATAACAAGGGCTCGGCCATCCGTATCCACCATCGCTTGGCGTTTGCGTCCTT
This sequence comes from Jiella marina, assembly GCF_024359545.1. Taxonomy (GTDB): domain Bacteria; phylum Pseudomonadota; class Alphaproteobacteria; order Rhizobiales; family Rhizobiaceae; genus Jiella. The sequence continues at coordinate 81,451 of NZ_JAKQZG010000011.1, read as the reverse complement.
TGACTTTCTTGCCGGCGTCATAACCTCGGGGCCCGCCGCTTTCGGTGGTCTTGACGCTCTGGCTGTCGAGCACGGCAGCGCTCGGCGAAGCATCACGGCCCAGCTGCTCGCGGTCGGCCATCACCAGGCGATGATTGATGCCGGCGAATACGCCTTCGTCACGCCAGCGGCTGAAATGATCGAACACCGTGCTCTTGGGTGGAAGGTCTTTCGGGATCAGGCGCCAGGGAATGCCGCCGCGCAAGACGTAGAAAATCGCATTGACGATCTCCCGCATTGGCCATTTCCGGCGGCCGTCCCGTCCCCTTCGGTTTCGGCAGTTCCGACTCCAAGACTGCCCATTCGCTATCGGTCAGGTCGGTTTCGTAGCGCAGATGTTCGCGGTTATGCTGCGCGCAAGTGGTCGGGGTCCAAATGGCTCTTCCAGATCAGGCTTCAGAAGCCCTCTGGAATCATCGCCATCCCGGCCATTCAACACTTTCCGGACGGCCTCTAACTGGCTTGGTGCGTTTGCTATATACGGGCGGTCCGATGCTGTAGGTGCTCCCGCCGTCGATATTGCCAGGCTAGGGTTGTGCAATCGACTCCCTTACGTCATCCTGTAAGGGAGAGTGAGTTTTCGCTCTCATCTGTCTCTGGAGGGCAATGAAAACTTGGATTGGATCGTTGTCGGCGCGGGTTTCACCGGCGCAATCGTTGCCGAACGGATTGCCAGCGTCCTTCATAAGAAGGTGCTGCTTGTCGACCGACGCGGCCATCTCGCCGGCAACGCCTACGACTATGTGGATGAGGCGGGCAACATCGTCCACAAGCATGGTCCGCATATCTTTCATACGAACAGCGAGCACGTGCGGGATTATCTGTCGCAGTTCACCTCTTGGCGGCCCTATGTGCACAAGACTCTTGCGGCAGTCGAAGACAAGCTCCTGCCACTGCCGTTCAATCTCGATTCGATCAAGGTCGCCTTCTCATCCTCTTTTGCCGAACGGGTTTCCGCGAAGCTGATCCACACCTTCGGCTACGGCGCACGTATCACGATCTTGAAACTCATAGATCACGAGGACTCCGATATTCGCGAGTTCGCGAGTTTCGTCTATCGGAACGTCTACGAGAACTACGTGAAGAAGCATTGGGGCCTGCAGCCGCTCGATCTGGACGCATCGGTTCTGGCGCGACTTCCCGTCTCCGTCAGTTATGACGACCGGTATTTCCCAGATCGGTTTCAGGCCATGCCGGCGAACGGTTACGTGCCGATGTTCGAGCGCATGCTTGCGCACGAGAGGATCGAAATTGCCCTCAACACCGAGTTTGTGGATGCCCGCCGCGCTCATCCCGCAGCAAAAATTGTCTTCACCGGCCCCATCGACGCCTATTTCGATTATCGTTTCGGCGCCTTGCCGTATCGCAGCGTTCAGTTCCAGTTGCGGACCGTCGATCATCGGCCGGTTCAACCCGTCGGAACGATCAGCTATCCCAATGCGCCAGGATATACGCGCATCACCGATCTGTCCCATCTGACCGGGCAGGCCACACAGAGTGCGGTTCTCGTAAAGGAATTTCCGGAGGCCTACGAGATCGGGCGAAATGAGCCTTACTACCCGGTCCCGACGCCAGAGACGGCTGTCAGGCTGCGAAAGTACAAGGACGAAGCGCGCCAACTCGCCGGCAAGGTGTGGTTCGCCGGCCGCCTTGGCGACTATTCCTACTACAACATGGATCAGGCCAGCGGACGCGCCCTGTCGCTATTCGAGAAGCAGCTTGCGAGGGCCGCCTGAGGACCGGCGAAACGCAGTCATTAGGCTTGTCGTTCGGGTGCCGGCAACATCTGTCTGCGTCCTCATCGCCGTGGGTAAACCGGGGTGGGCCGCGCCATACGGCCGCGTGGAGGTGCGCTTGGCGCGGCTTCTGGCGTATGGTAAGTCGCGACGAAATTCCGCACGCGCGTGCTTCTGCGCGTATTTCGGCCAGCGCGTGTTCGCAGGCCGAACGCGGCCAGCGGCCCAACGCCTCAAAGGAGAGTGCAAGCATGAGCCAGGTTTCCCCAACCGCCGGACAGAACGACTTCTCCGATTTCTTCACGGCTTCGCTTTCCGAGCGTGATGCTGATGTCTTCGGCGCCGTCGGCAAGGAACTCGAGCGTCAGCGCCATGAGATCGAGCTGATCGCTTCGGAGAACATCGTCTCCCGCGCGGTTCTCGAGGCCCAGGGCTCCGTCCTCACCAACAAATATGCCGAAGGCTATCCCGGCCGCCGCTACTATGGCGGCTGCCAGTATGTCGACGTGGTCGAAAATCTGGCGATCGACCGGGTGAAGCAGCTCTTCGGTTGCGAATTCGCCAATGTTCAGCCGAACTCCGGCAGTCAGGCCAACCAGGCCGTCCTGCTCGCGCTGTCGAAGCCGGGCGATACGCTTCTCGGCATGAGCCTCGATGCGGGCGGTCACCTGACCCACGGCGCCAAGCCCAATTTGTCCGGCAAGTGGTTCAATCCGGTCCAGTACGGCCTCGATCTCGAAACCGGCCTGATCGACTACGATCAGGTCGAGAGCCTCGCCAAGGAGCACAAGCCAGCTGTCATCATCGCGGGTGGCTCGGCCTATTCGCGCCAGATCGATTTCGCCCGCTTCCGCAAGATCGCCGACGAAGTCGGGGCGATCCTGTGGGTGGACATGGCGCATTTTGCCGGTCTCGTCGCCGCGGGCCATCATCCGAGCCCGTTCCCGCACGCCCATGTTGCGACCTCGACGACCCACAAGACCCTGCGCGGTCCGCGCGGCGGCATCGTGCTGACCAATGACGAGGCGATCGCCAAGAAGATCAATTCGGCGGTCTTCCCGGGGCTCCAGGGCGGTCCGCTGATGCATGTCATCGCCGGCAAGGCCGTGGCCTTCGGCGAGGCGCTGACGCCGGCCTATCGCTCCTACATTGCGGCGGTCGCCGAGAACGCCAAGGTTCTTGCCGAAACCCTTCGCGAGGGCGGTCTCGACATCGTTTCCGGCGGTACCGACACGCATCTCATGCTGGTCGACCTGCGTCCGAAGAACCTGACCGGAAAGGCGTCGGAACAGGCGCTCGGGCGGGCCAACATCACCTGCAACAAGAACGGCGTGCCGAACGATCCGGAAAAGCCGACGATCACCTCGGGCGTTCGTCTCGGCACCCCGGCGGCGACGAGCCGCGGCTTCGGCGCGGCCGAATTCCGCGAGGTCGGCAAGCTGATCATCGAGGTGCTCGATGGCCTGCGGGCGGCGAATTCCGAGGAAGGCAACGCCGCGGTCGAGGCTTCGGTCAAGGAGCGGGTCGTGGCCCTGACGGACCGTTTCCCGATCTACCAGACGATCTGAGCGGGTCTCGGACGCAACTTCGAATGGCGGGCCGTGCGACCGAACCGCGCGGTCCGTTCGCATGACTGCTCTGGCCCTTCGCATTGCTTCCCATTCGCCTTATCTCCCGATCGCTCGGGAAACGGATTTCGCGACGATGCGCGGCGCGAAGGCGGCTCTTTCGTGTTTCAGATCGGTAAGCAGGGGAAATCGACATGCGCTGTCCCTATTGCGGCTCGCAGGACAGCCAGGTGAAGGACTCCCGTCCGGCCGAGGACGGAGCCGCGATCCGGCGGCGTCGGGTCTGCCCCGACTGCAACGGCCGCTTCACCACTTTCGAGCGCGTCCAACTCCGCGAACTGCACGTCGTCAAGAAATCGGGCAAGAAGGTGCCGTTCGAGCGGGACAAGCTGGCACGGTCGGTACAGGTGGCGCTGCGCAAGCGCCCGGTCGATCCGGAGCGCGTCGAACGGATGATCTCCGGCATCGTGCGCCGTCTCGAACAGACCAGCGAGGGCGAAGTCAGTTCCGACATGATCGGCGCCATGGTGATGGAGGCGCTGCGCGGTCTCGACGACGTCGCCTATGTGCGCTTTGCCTCGGTCTACCGCGATTTCGCCGAGGCGAGCGACTTCGAATCCGTGATCGGCGAACTGGCGCGTCCACAGGTGCCGGAGCCGGTCGACGGTTCGGAGCGTGTCGAGACCGAAGACGAGGCCGCGGATGATCGCTGACCCGTCGGTCTTTTCGCCCGAACAGCCCTATGATCGCCGTTTCATGGCGGCCGCCATTCGCTACGCCAGACGCAATGTCGGGCGTACCGGCACCAATCCGTCCGTCGCGACCCTGATCGTGCGAGACGAGGGCGACGGACGGCCGCCGCGGATCGTGGGGCGCGGCGTGACGGCGCTGGGTGGGAGGCCGCATGCCGAAGCCGGCGCGCTGGCCGAAGCGGGAGAACTCGCGCGCGGCGCGACTGCCTATGTCACGCTGGAGCCCTGTGCCCATCACGGTCGTACGCCCCCTTGCGCGGAAGCTCTCGTCACCGCCGGAATCACCCGCGTGGTCTCGGCGGCGTCCGATCCCGATCCGCGGGTCGACGGCAAGGGGCACCGGATCCTGCTCGATGGCGGGCTGAAGGTTACGCCGAAGGTGCTGGCCGAAGAAGCGGCGCGCAATATCGCCGGCTATCTCACGCGTCATCGGAGCGGCCGGCCGGGGGTGACCCTGAAAATGGCGCTTTCCAGGGACGGGCGGATCGGGCTGCGCGGCGAGGGCCAGGTCAAAATCACCGGGCCGATTTCCAACGCCCAGACCCATCTGATCCGCGCCCAGACCGATGCGATCATGATCGGGGCCGGCACCGCTCTCGAGGACGATCCGCGTCTCGACTGCCGGCTGCCGGGCATGTCCGATCGTTCGCCCGCCCGGATCATCCTCGATCCGAACCTGCGGCTTTCACCGGACATGACGGTGGTTCGGACGGCACGCGACACGCCCACTTTCGTCGTCGCCTTTGCCGATGCCGATCCGGAGCGCCGTGCGGCGCTGGCGGAAGCGGGCGTTTCCTTCGTCGCCTGTGACACAGACCCCGAAACCGGCCGCGTCGCCCTGCCGGAACTGATGGAGGATCTGGGGGCAACCGGCATCACCTCCATCCTCGTCGAGGGAGGGGCGGAGCTTGCCTCGAGTTTTCTCGCCGACGGGCTGGTGGACCGCCTGATCCTCGTGCAAGGAGGGATCGAGATCGGCGAAGCCGGCATTCTGGCGCCGGTCGGACTGGCCGAGGCGCGGCAACGCTTCCCATTGGTTCGGGACCAGCGCTTCGGCGACGACCATTGGTACGAGTTTGATTGCGGGGTCGCCTGATGTTCACGGGAATCGTCACGGATGTGGGGCAGATCGCCGGGACGCAGCCGCGCGACAAGGGCCGGGCTTTTCGTGTCACCACCGTCTATGATCCGGCGAACATCGCTCTTGGCGCGTCGATTGCCTGTTCCGGCGTCTGCCTGACCGTGACCGCCCTGCCGGAGCCGGGCTCGAACGGCCGCTGGTTCGATGTCGAAGCCTGGGAAGAAGCGCTGCGCCTGACCACCGCCGGCACCTGGCAGGAGGGCTCGCGCATCAATCTGGAGCGTTCCCTGAAAGTCGGCGACGAGCTCGGCGGACATCTCGTCTCCGGTCATGTCGACGGTCTTGCCGAAATCGTCTCGCGCGAAGAGGAGGGGGAGGCGGTCCGCTTTCGCTTGAAGGCGCCCGAAGATCTGAAGCGCTACATCGCCCGCAAGGGTTCCGTCGCCCTCGACGGGACCTCGCTCACCGTCAATTCGGTGGCCGACGACGTCTTCGACGTGCTTCTGATCCGCCACTCGCTGGAGGTGACGACTTGGGGTGAACGCAACGTCGGTGATCTCGTCAATCTTGAGATCGACCAGATTGCGCGTTATGCCGAGCGCCTGTTCGGCGCGGCGAACGGCTGAGAGCGTTTCGACGGCTCGGTCGACGGCGCGCCGTCCCCGTTTTCCCCGGCCGAACCGGCCGCCCGATCCGGCCGGGCTCGATCTCACGACCCGCCCGACCGTGATTCGGACTCCGCCTGCAAAGGACCAACGACATGGCGACGAAGCCCCACATCCTCATCGTCGAGGCGCGCTATTACGAGCATATCGCCGATCATCTCCTCGGCGGCGTCAAGGCGGCCCTCGACGGCGCCGGCGCCACTTACGACGTCGTCACCGTGCCGGGCTCGCTGGAGGTGCCGGCCGCGATCGGTTTCGCGCTGTCGGGCGCCGATGCCGGCGGTACCGACTATGACGGTTTCGTCGCGCTCGGCTGCGTGATCCGGGGCGAGACCCACCATTTCGATATCGTCGCTAACGAGTCGGCTCGCGCGCTCATGTCGCTGGCCGTCGACGAGGGGCTCGCCATCGGCAACGGAATCCTGACCGTCGAGAACGAGGAGCAGGCGCTGGTGCGCGCCGATCCCGCCCGCAAGGACAAGGGCGGGGAGGCAGCCAAGACCGCCCTGACGATGATCGCGCTCCGCGAACAGTTCGGGGGCTGATCATGGCCGGTCCGTCTGAGCCGAAACGACCCATGAAATCCGCCAACAAGCGTGGCGCCGCCCGCCTGGCGGCGGTGCAGGCGCTGTACCAGATGGACGTCGGCGGATCGAACCTTCTCGAAACGGTGGCGGAATACGAGTCCTTCCGCCTCGGTCGCGAGATCGACGGCGAGCAGTATCGCGCCGCCGACGCCGCCTGGTTTCGCGACATCGTCTCGGGGGTCGTGCGACAGCAGACGGCGATCGACCCGCTGATCCACGGCGCGCTTCCGACCGACTGGCCGCTGGCGCGGCTGGACACCACCCTGCGCGCGATCCTGAGAGCCGGCGTGTTCGAGATCAAGCAGCGCCTGGACGTGCCGGTCGCCGTCATCGTGAACGAATATATCGACGTCGCCCGGGCCTTCTACACCGAAGAAGAACCGGCTCTCGTCAATGCCGTGCTCGACCGGATTGCCCGGCAAAGCCGCAGCGAAGCGGACCGGCGGTCATGACCGCGATCTCGTCTCCGGGCGCACCCGTTGCGACCGTCTCCTTTGCGCGGCGCAACGCCTTCGTGCTTGCAACCGCGCAGGCGGTGGTCGGGGCAGCGGCGCCGGTGGCGATTTCGACCGGCGGTCTCGCCGGGACCTGGCTCCTCCTTGAGGACAAGACACTCGCGACGCTGCCGGTGACGGGATTCAACGTCGGGGTTGCCATCGGCGCCCTGCCGGCGGCCGCGTTCATGCGCCTGGTCGGGCGCCGCCTCGGCCTGTGTTCAGGCGCTTTGGCGGTGTCGGTCGGCGGGCTTCTCGCCGGTTTTGCGCTGTTTTCCCAGAATTTCTGGTTCTTCGTCGCTGCGATGATGGTGATCGGCAGCGGCAACGCCTTCACCCAGCAATATCGCTTCGCCGCCACCGATGGCGCTCCACATGACTACCAGGCACGGGCGATCGCCATCGTGCTCGCGGGAGGCATGTTTGCGGCCGTCATCGGCCCGCAGATGGTGAACTTCACCACCGGCCTGTTTCGCCCCGCCGAGTTCGCTGGCGCCTTTTTCGGCGTGTGCATCCTCGGGCTCCTCGGATCTGCCGTTCTGTCCCGCCTGCGGGTCCCCGAGCGAGACGAAGCCGCCGATGCGGCCGCGACGAGTGAAGCAGAGGCGCGGCCGCTGGCAGAGATCGTCAGCCAGCCGCGATTCCTGACCGCGCTTCTGTGCGGTGTCGGCAGCTTCGCGATGATGAGCTTCGTGATGACCGGCGCGCCGCTCGCCATCGTCGCCTGCGGCCATCCGCAGGAGGCGAGCTTCCTGGGCATCCAGTGGCATGTGATGGCGATGTTCGCCCCGAGCTTCTTCACCGGGCGGCTGATCGCGCGATACGGGAAGGAGCGAATCATCGGCATCGGCCTTCTGGCGCTGATCGCCAGTTTCCTCGTGTTTCTGTCCGGGATCGCGGTCTGGCAGTTCTGGCTGGGCCTCGTCCTCCTCGGCTTCGGCTGGAATTTCGGCTTCATCGGTGCCACCGCCATGGTCGCCGAGACCCATCGCCCATCGGAGAAGAACAAGACGCAGGGGTTCCACGATCTCGTCCTGTTTTCCTCCGTCGCGTTCGCCTCGTTTCTGTCCGGCCGGGTCTTCGTGACCAGCGGCTGGGACACGATGAATCTGATCGGTCTGCCGATCGTGGGCGTCTGTCTGGCGGCGCTTCTCCTCGAAGCGCGCCGGTCCGCCCGCTCCGCTTCCCCTTATTCCCGTTGAGAAAGCAGTTCTGACGCCGAAGGCGCCGGACGGAACGCTTGACGCCGTTCCCGCCTCATATAACCTCGCGACCGCCTGACCCGGTGGGGGGCAAGCCGGCGAGGTCATAACGAATAACGGGAGATCGCCGGCTGCAGTCTGGCGAGGAATTGAGGAAACGGCATGCAGACAATTCTACTGGTCGTAGCCCTGTGTGGGCTGCTCGCCGTCGTTTACGCCATCTGGGCGACGCGATCGGTCATGGCCGCGGATCAGGGCACGGCCCGGATGCAGGAGATCGCAGGCGCGATCCGCGAAGGGGCACAGGCCTATCTCACCCGGCAATACACGACCATCGCGATCGTCGGCATCGTCGTCTTCGCACTGACCTGGCTGCTTCTCTCGCTCTATGCGGCGGTGGGCTTTGCCATCGGCGCCATTCTGTCCGGCCTTGCCGGCTTCATCGGCATGAATGTCTCGGTCCGTGCCAACATCCGCACCGCCCAGGCGGCGGCCCGTTCGCTGGGGCTCGGTCTCGGCGTGGCGTTCAAGTCCGGCGCGATCACCGGCCTCCTCGTCGCGGGCCTCGCGCTTCTCGGCGTCACCATCTACTTTCTGGTCCTCACCAGCACCTTCGGCTTCGCGCCGGCTGACCGCACGGTCATCGACGCGCTGGTGTCGCTCGGGTTCGGCGCCTCGCTGATCTCGATCTTCGCCCGTCTCGGCGGCGGCATCTTCACCAAGGGTGCCGATGTCGGCGGCGATCTCGTCGGCAAGGTGGAAGCCGGCATTCCCGAGGACGATCCTCGCAACCCGGCCACGATCGCCGACAATGTCGGTGACAATGTCGGCGACTGCGCTGGCATGGCGGCCGACCTGTTCGAGACCTACGCCGTGACGGTCGTCGCGACCATGGTGCTCGGCGCGATCTTCTTTGCCGGCTCCGACGTGATCGAAAGCGTGATGATCTATCCGCTCGCGATCTGCGGCGCCTGCATCGTCACCTCGATCATCGGCACCTTCTTCGTGCGCCTCGGCGCCAACGGCTCGATCATGGGCGCCCTCTACAAGGGTCTGTGGGTCACGACGCTCCTGTCGATCGTCGGTCTCGCCATCGCCAACTACTTCACCGTCGGCTTCGGCGACGTGGGCGAGTCCTCGGCAGGCGTGATGATCAACGGCCTCAACCTGTTCATCTGCGGCATCATCGGCCTTGCCGTGACCGGCCTCATCGTCTGGATCACGGAGTACTACACCGGCATCGGCTTCCGGCCGGTCCGCTCGATCTCGGAGGCTTCGGTCTCAGGGCATGGAACGAACGTCATCCAGGGTCTCGCCGTCTCGCTCGAGGCGACGGCGCTGCCAACGATCGTGATCGTCGCCGGCATCATTTCGACCTATCAGCTGTCCGGCCTCTACGGCACCGGCATCGCGGTGACCGCCATGCTCGGCGTTGCCGGCATGATCGTTGCCCTCGATGCCTTCGGCCCGGTGACGGACAATGCCGGCGGCATCGCGGAAATGGCGGGCCTGCCGGCGGATGTGCGTCGCTCGACCGACGCCCTCGACGCGGTTGGCAACACCACCAAGGCAGTCACCAAGGGGTATGCGATCGGCTCGGCGGGCCTCGGCGCGCTGGTTCTGTTCGCCGCCTACAATTACGATCTGCAGTACTTCATCGAACAGAGCGCCAATGGCAGTGGCGAATACGCTTACTTCCAGGGTGTTCAGCCCGACTTCTCGCTGGCCAACCCGTTCGTGGTGGTGGGGCTTCTTCTCGGTGGCCTGATCCCGTTCCTGTTCGGTGGCATCGCCATGACGGCGGTCGGACGTGCGGCCAGTTCGGTGGTCGACGAAGTGCGCCGTCAGTTCCGTGAGAAGCCGGGCATCATGGCCGGCACCGAACGGCCGAACTACGCACGGGCCGTCGATCTTCTCACGCGCGCGGCGATCAAGGAGATGGTCGTCCCGTCCCTCCTGCCGGTTCTGGCACCGATCGTCGTCTACTTCGCCGTGCTGCTGATCGCCGACAAGAGCCAGGCCTTTTCGGCCGTGGGCGCCATGCTTCTCGGAGTCATCGTGACGGGTATCTTCGTTGCGATCTCCATGACGTCGGGCGGCGGCGCCTGGGACAACGCCAAGAAGTCCTTCGAGGACGGCTTCGTCGATGCGGCAGGCACCCGGCACCTGAAGGGCTCCGAGGCCCACAAGGCTTCGGTCACGGGCGATACGGTCGGCGATCCTTACAAGGATACGGCGGGCCCTGCCGTGAACCCGGCGATCAAGATCACCAATATCGTCGCGCTCCTGCTGCTGGCGGTGCTCGCGCATCAATAGAGCCGAGAAGGCGAGAGGATGGGCCGGGACGACCGGCCCGTTCCTCGCTCAGGCCATCAACAAAAAGAACCGCGTGGATGATCGGCATTCACGCGGTTCTTTTTGTTGATCAAGGCATGGTCGCGCTCCGTGGCGCTTAGCCCTCGTAACCCTCGACAATGTACATGTCGGCGGTGGCGTATTGCTCGCGAATGGCCTTGGCCTTCTGATAGTCCGGGCTGTTGTAGCAGGCGAGGGCAGTCTCGACCGAGTCGAACTCGATCACCACATTGCGCGCACGCGCCGAGCCTTCGAGTTCCGTGACAGCGCCGCCGCGCACGAGGAACTTCGCCCCATGCGCTTCAAAGGCAGGCTTGGCCGTCTCCACATAGGCCTTGTAGCCCTCCGGGTCCCGCACGTCGACTCGGGCGATCCAATAGCCTTTGGCCATATCTTCAACTCCTCCTCATGAATTCAAACGGCAGCAGTAGCCATCTCGTCGAGGATCGCGCCGGCTGCCGCTCTCGGATCTTCCGCCGCGATGATGGGTCTGGCGACCACCAGATGCGAGGCGCCGGCCTGAAGGGCGTCGGCGGGTGTCGCGACGCGCTTCTGGTCGCCAGAGGCGCTTCCCGTCGGCCGGATCCCCGGTGTCACCAGCGCCATGTCGGGCCCGACGATCTCGCGGATCGCCATCGCCTCGGCAGCCGAGGCGACGAGACCGCCCATGCCGATGTCGCGAGCCTGCGCGACCCGCAGGGCAGCAAGATCGGCGACGTTGTAGCGATAGCCCGCCCCTTCCAGGTCCTCATCATCGAGAGAGGTCAGCACAGTAACGCCGAGCAACGTCAGGGGCGAACCGGCCGCGGCCTTCACGGCCGCCTTCATGGCGTGGGGATAGGCGTGGACCGTCAACATCGATGCGCCGAGGGCGAGGGCGCTCTCGACACCCTTTTCGACCGTGTTGGAAATGTCGAGGAGTTTCAGATCCAGAAAGACGCGCTTTCCGGATGCCGCCAGTTCACCGACCAGCGGCAGGCCGCCGCTCAAGGCGAGTTGATAACCGATCTTGTACCAGGTCACTTCGTCGCCGAGCGTTGCGACGATCTCTTCTGCGGCCGCCGGGCCGGTCACGTCCAAGCCGACGATCAGCCGGTCTTTCGCCTCGTCGCGCCCCATCGATCCTGTGTTCCCGTCGACCGTTTCTTCGATGGGACGGTCTTTGTCATCATTCCGGCGGGATGTCGACCATCACCGTCGTGCCCGTCGTGTGCGAGCTCACGTCGAGCCGGGCATTCAGTCCACGCACGAGCGAGGTCGTGATGCGACCGCCGAGTCCGCCTTCCTGCGAACGCGCCTTCTGGCGGCGCACGGCCTGATCGCCGCTTTCCACGATCTCGCTGCCGGAGGATGAAGGGGCTCTGCGCGACATGCCCATGGATTCGGCGATTTCCCGCGCTTCGTTGACCTTGCCGTTGGCTTGGTCTTGCGCCTTTTCGCTGGCATCTTCCGTGATGTCTTCCACCTCATCGGACGACAGCGGTTCCGGCCTTGCGCCCCCATACGGCCAATTGCTCTCGGCCGGCATGCCGATTCCGTCGTCGGTCACCGTCAAGCGGATGACGCCGGAGGAGAGCATCTTCAGCCGGGTCTCGACCAGACCCTCCTCACGCTCCTGGAACGCGTGTTTGAGCGAATTGGTCAGAAGCTCGGAAAACAACAGGCCGATCCGGGCGGCCTGATCGACCTTTACCTCGATCGCGTCGCAATCGACATTGATGCGCACGGAGCGGCGCCCGTCCAGATGTCCGATCGTCGCCGCGACGCGGCTGATATAGGCGCCCAGCGGCACCCGCTCCGAGCGCGTCGAGCCGACGCCGGCTTCGGTCATTTCCTGATAGAGCAGTTGCAGGCTCTCGATCCGGCGGGCGAGCGCCGAAAAGCTCTCTTCGCTGGTCTTGGCGCGCGCCTGCATGCGGATCATGCCGACGATCATCGAGAGGTGATTCTTCACCCGGTGCTGAATTTCGCCGAGTGCGGCGTCGATGGGAGCATTCTGGCCGCCCGTCGAAGTCGTTTCGGCGTCGGCTCCATCGCTCATGTCACGCTGGACGCCGAGGAAACACTGGAGCCGGTCCTGCTCGTCATACAGAGGCGTGATCATCAGGCGATTGACGAATTTGGAGCCGTCAGCCCGATAGTTCAGAATGTCCAGCGAGATGTCGCGCTCTTCGCGAAGCGCTTCTCCGATCTGCCTTGAATGATCCGGATCGGTCTCGTCGCCTTGCAGGAAACGGCAGTTGCGACCGATCGTGGCTGGTGCCGCGTAGCCGGTGATCCGCTCGAAGGCGTGGTTGGCGTAGATGATCGGGTTGCCATCAAGATGCGGGTTGGTCAGCACCAAAGCCAGAGGCAGCTTGGCGAGCGCGGCGGTCGTGATGTTGGATGGGACGCCGAACGTCTCCGGATTCTCGCCCTCGCGTTGGTCCATACGCTCTCACCGATCTCCAAAGTGCGTGGTTTGCGCAATCTGCAATCAAAATAGCGCCGTTCCGACAAGTCGAGCCGGCTGTTGTCCCTGGCAGGGGTTCGAAATCAAGGCGCCTTGCTGATGCGCAAGCCCTTCCGCGGTCTAAGATTGGTGCACGAGCGCGGACTTCAAGCCGTCTATGCTTCACGCATGAGGAATTTCACCTGCAGATCATCAGGAAACATCGGAAAGCGTAAGGCTTCAAGGTGTTGGATCGAGAGCTAACTATCGATCACTCTCGGAACGCCGCCGCTTCCTGGTCCGATTGGCCAGGGATGGCCGCGTCAATGTGCGGCCTCCCAGTTCTCCGCGGCCTTCGCCTCCACCTCCAGCGGGACGGAAAGAATCACGCGCGGCAAGGCGGCCTCCTCCATCGCCTTTCGGACCACCGGCAGCGTCGCCTCGACCTCATCCTCGGGGACTTCGAAGATCAGTTCGTCGTGAACCTGCAGCAGCATCTTCGCCGCAAGCCCGGCCTCGGCCAGCGCCGGCTCCATGCGGATCATCGCCCGGCGAATGATGTCGGCCGCCGTGCCCTGAATGGGCGCGTTGATCGCGGCGCGCTCGTTGAAGGCGCGGAGCGAGGGGTTCGAGGCCTTGATGTCGGGGTAGTGCGCGCGGCGGCCGAACAGGGTCTCGACATAGCCGTGCTGCTTGGCGAAGGCCTTGGTCTCGTCCATGTAATCGCGAATGCCGGGGAAGCGCTCGAAATAGCGCTTGATGTAGAGGCTCGCCTCCTCGCGCGGGATTGCCAGCTGGTTGGCGAGGCCGAAGGCGGAAATGCCGTAGATGATGCCGAAATTGATGGCCTTCGCCCGGCGACGAACCATCGGGTCCATGCCCTCGACCGGCACGCCGAACATTTCCGACGCCGTCATTGCATGGATGTCGAGCCCTTCCTGGAAGGCCTGCTTGAGCTGCGGGATATCGGCGATATGGGCGAGAATGCGCAGTTCGATCTGGCTGTAGTCGGCTGAGACGAGCTTGGTGCCTTCCGACGCGACGAAGGCCGTGCGGATGGCGCGCCCCTCTTCGGTGCGCACGGGAATGTTCTGAAGGTTCGGCTCGGAGGAGGAGAGGCGGCCCGTCGTGGTCGAAGCCATGGAATAGGATGTGTGGATGCGGCCGGCACTATCCATGTGGTTCGGCAGCGTGTCGGTGTAGGTGCCCTTGAGCTTGGTCAGCTGGCGCCACTCCACGATCCTCGAGGGCAGCTCGTGGCCTTCCGCCGCAAGCTCTTCCAGAACCTTCACGTCCGTCGACCACTGGCCGCTCTTGGTCTTCTTGCCGCCGGGAAGGCCGAGCTTTCCGAACAGGATCTCGCCGAGCTGCTTCGGCGAGCCGGGGTTGAACTCCTCGCCGGCCATTTCGGCGATCTCCGCTTCAAGCCCCGCCTGCTTCTGGGCAAAGCGCCCGGAGAGCCGCGAGAGGATCTGCCGGTCGGTGCGAATGCCACGATGCTCCATGCGGGCGAGAACTGGCAGAAGCGGCCGCTCCAGCCGCTCATAGACCGAAGCAAGCCCCTCTGCGGCAAGGCGGGGCTTCAGCACCTGCCAGAGCCGCAGGGTAACGTCGGCGTCCTCGGCGGCGTATTCGGTGACCTTTTCGATCTCGCAGGACGCAATCGGCTTGGCGGTTCGGCCCGATCCGCAGAGCTCCTTGAAGCTGATCGGCTTGTGGCCGAGGAAGCGCTCCGACAATTCGTCCATGCCGTGGCCCGAGAGCGAGGCCGAGGCGTCGAGCGCGTAGGAGATCAGCATCGTATCGTCGAAAGGCGCGATGGTGACGCCGTGCCGCAGCATGACGAGATAGTCGTATTTGAAGTTCTGACCGATCTTCAGGATCGCCGGGTCTTCGAGGAGAGGCTTGAGGATCGCGAGCGCCGTATCGAGGGCGAGCTGCGGTCCGATCTCCTCCTCGACGCTCTTTTCCGACAGCAGATCGGCCTCTCCTCCGGCCGGCAGATGCGCCAGCGGCAGATAGGCCGCGCGGCCGGGCCGGGTCGCGAAGGAGACGCCGACCAGTTCGCCATTCATCGCAGAAAGCGTCGCGGTCTCGGTGTCGAAGGCGAGCAGACCGGTTTCGCGGGCGTCGGTCAGGAACGCTTCCAGAGCTTCGGCGTCGCGGATCGTCAGATAGGCGCTGCGATCGATCGGGACTGCGCCGGCATTGGCCCGGCGTGCCTCGGCAAGCGCCTTCGGTGTCAGCGGCAGCCGCGCTTCGCCGTCCGCCGCATCCTGCACAAGGGCGGGACCGGCCTCGGCCGGATCGAGATCGGGGCCACGGGCCGGGCCTTCCACGGCGATGTCGGCCTTTTCCACCTCGCTCGCATCGGTGCCGAGGGTCGCGGAGACGCGGCGGGTAAGGGTGGTGAACTCCATCGCCTTGAGGAAGGAGATCAGCTTCTCGCCATCCGGCTCGTGGATGAACAACTCGTCGAGCGGGGTGTCGAGCGGCGTCTCGCAGTCGAGCGTCACGAGCTTCCGCGAAAGCCGCGCCTGCTCGGCGAATTCGATCAGGTTCTGCCGGCGCTTGGCCTGCTTGATCTCCTCGGCGCGTTCGAGAAGCGTGTCGAGGTCACCATATTCGTCGAGCAGCTGCGCTGCCGTCTTCGGCCCGATTCCGGGGACACCCGGCACATTGTCGGACGTGTCGCCCACCAGTGCCTGGAGATCGATCATCTTCTCGGGATAGACGCCGAACTTCTCCTTCACTTCCTCCGCGCCGAGGCGCTTGTCCTTCATCTGGTCGTAGAGGATGACGCCGGGGCCGACGAGTTGCATTAGGTCCTTGTCCGAGGAGACGATGGTGACGTCGCCGCCGGCGGCGACCGCCTGGCGCGTGTAGGTCGCGATCAGATCGTCGGCCTCGTAGCCTTCCTTTTCGATGCAGGCGAGATCGAAGGCGCGCACCGCCTCGCGGATCAGTGCGAATTGCGGCACCAGATCTTCCGGCGGCGCCGTGCGGTTGGCCTTGTACTGGTCGTAGAGCTCATTTCGGAAGGTGGTCGAGGAATGGTCGAAGATCACCGCGAAATGGGTGGGTGCGACCCCGACCGAGGTGTCGCGCGATTCCTCGATGAGCTTCCACAGCATGTTGCAGAAGCCGGACACCGCGCCGACCGGCAGGCCGTCCGACTTGCGGGTGAGGGGCGGTAGCGCATGGTAGGCGCGGAAGATGTAGGCCGACCCGTCGACCAGGAAGAGGTGATCACCTTTTTTCATCGCGTGGCCGTGGACTCGTGAAGGAAGGATCGCGCGGAAACCGCCGATGGGATGGTGAGGGACTGGTATCGCGACCCCGGCACGCTGTCCATCGCCGACCTTTCCTGCCCCAGCGGAAGATTTCCGTTGCGCAAAAGTCACGCGCCTTCGCTATTCGCTTTTCCTTGTCCATGAAGGGTTTGCAATGATTGGCAGGAGGTGCTTTTCTCCAATTGTATCGGCCCTTCACATCGATGTGAGAGGCCCGCGTCATCATTCATCTTGATTTCTTGGCCCGCGAGTCGCATTCTCTCTTGTGACGGCGCGATCAATGCGTCGTATTCGGCCAAGGCACGTCCCCCGCTTTAGAGCCGAAATTCAGGCGCAAGGGTCCTCTTCCCCCCTCTCCAGGACCGGCGCCACTGGAAGTGAACGAGAGTCGTCGCGGTGTATCCCCCTCCAGGCCGCGGCGGCTCTCTTTCTTTTGCGGGTTCTTCGAGAACGTTTTCCAGCAAGTGGACGCTGCGGAGGGCAACCTTCTCCCCTCGGATCCTCTACAGGTTTTCACCTTGGTTGAGGTTTCTCGCGCCAGAAGAGCGCTGCTTCTTACGAGGAGCGCCTCATGCGCCCGGCGCGCTCGCAGTCGCGGTATCCGGAAAGCGCTCTTCCGAACGCCGTGAGCGGTTCGGGGGAAATCCCGGGAGCGATGCTTATCCACCCGAAACTGTATGGCTCGTGAAAAAGGGCCCAGCGATATCTCGCCAAGCCCTCGGAAACTTGTTGGTGGAGCCAAGCGGGATCGAACCGCTGACCTCTACAATGCCATTGTAGCGCTCTCCCAGCTGAGCTATGGCCCCACGCTGCCGGCTGGCGGCTGGACGAACGCTGGGGCGTCCGTCTCGTGTGGGCGGGTTCTTATAAAAGAGCGCATTGAAGATCAAGCGATTTTCGCATGGCGATTTTCATGCCCGCCAAATCGAGCCTGCCAAGCCGCAATTCCTCGCCCGAACCCCGTAAAACCGGCTCAAAGCGCCGTGCGGGAGCGCATGGCCGCTGCAAGGGTGCCCTCGTCCAGATAGTCGAGTTCGCCGCCGACAGGCACGCCATGGGCAAGCCGGGTGATTCTGATCTCGAAGCCCTCCAGTCGGTCCATGATGTAATGGGCCGTGGTCTGCCCTTCGACGGTGGCGTTGACGGCAATGACGAGCTCGGAGACGTCTCCCTTTTCGACGCGGTCGATCAACTGGCGGATCGTCAGATCCTCAGGCCCGATTCCCTCAAGCGGCGACAAGACGCCGCCCAGTACGTGATAGGCCGCGTTCAGCGCCTTGGCCCGCTCCAGCGCCCAGAGATCGGAGACATCCTCCACGACGATAACGGTGCGATGGTCGCGGGTCGGGTCGACGCAGATCGTGCAGGGGTCGCGCGTGTCGATATTGCCGCAGGTCGAACACACGCCGATGCCGTCGCGCGCCTCGGCCATGGCGGCGGCCAGCGGCGCCAGGAGCTGTTCCCGGCGCTTGACGAGATGCAGCGCCGCGCGGCGGGCCGAGCGGGGTCCAAGGCCCGGAAGCTTGGCGAGAAGCTGGATCAGCCGCTCGATCTCCGGGCCGGCGACGGTCTTTGCCATGGGATGCTTGTGTCGGTCTTAGAAGGGAAACTTCATGCCGGTCGGCAGGTTGAGCCCGGCGGTGAGTTCCTGGGTCTTTTCCTGGATGGCGAGCTGCAGCTTGGTGTGGGCATCGGCATGGGCCGCGACGACGAGGTCTTCGAGGATGTCCTTTTCCTCTTCCTTCATCAGCGACAGATCGATGACGAGGCTGGCCATTTCGCCCGTGCCCTTGAGAGTGACGGTCACCAGTCCGCCGCCGGACTGGCCGGCCGCCTCGACGGACTTCACCTCCTCCTGAAGCTCGCCCATCTTCTCCTGCATGGCCTTGGCCTGCTTCATCATGTTCATCAGGTCTTTCATCGCGATTCTCCTGGTCAGAAGGCGTGGGTCGTGTTCGCAATATAGGGGTGGGGTCACCCTGGTTGCGACCGATGGAGCGAAAATGGCCGAAAGCCTCAGTCCTCGTCGTCGGCCTCGTCCGGATCGGCGACGAACTCGTCGTCCGGGATGAGTTCGGTATCCGGCGCGGTCTCGGCCGCATCCTCGGCTTCGCCGCGAACCGTCACATTGGTGATCTTGGCGCCCGGAAAGGCGGCGAGGACCGCAGCAACCTCGGGGTCGCTCGCCGCGTCGTCGAGAAGGGCCGCGCGTTTCGAGGCATCGATCTCGTCCAGGGTCTCGCCGCCGCCCGACGACGCGACTGAAACGACCCAGCGCCGGCCGGTCCAGTCGTGCAGGCGCTTGGTGAGATCGCCGATCAGCGTCTTGGGCGCTTCCGGCGCCAGCGCCACCTCGATGCGGCCTGGCTGGAATTTTACCGGGCGCAGATAGCGCCGCACCGACACACGCATCAGCGAATCGCGCCTGGCATCGGCAAGCTTCGCCAGATCGGCCATGCTGGCGATCATGGGCTCGTCGGCGGTCTGCGGCTGAGGGCGCTGTTCCGCGCGTGGCGCACTGCCGCCCTGCTGCGCCATCAGTCGCGGGCGGCCGGCGTCGGGCGAAGTGACCATTCGCGGCGGTTCGGCCGATGGCTGCGTGGCTGCTGTCCCGTGAGAACCCGGGCCGGGTCCGCTTCTGCGGCCAGGCGTAGCGGCTTCTCCCTGCGAGCCGGAGGGCACGGGTAAATCCTCTGTCCCGCCCTCGCGCAGCATGCGCAGGAGATCGTCGGGGGAAGGGAGATCGGCCGCATGGGCGATGCGAATCAGCGCCATCTCCGCCGCCTGTCGCGGCGTGGCCGTCACGCGCAGATCTTCGCTGGCTTTCAGCAGCAGCTGCCAGACCTGGCCGAGCGTGCGGATTGACAGGGTCTTCGACATTTCGAGGCCGCGCTCGGCCTCCACCGGCGATAGCGAGGCATCCTCCACCGCTTCCGGCACGTAGCGCAGCGTGGAGACGAGATGGGTGAAGTCGGCGAGCTCGGCGATGACGATCGCCGGGTCGGCCCCGGAGGCATATTGATCGCGAAGTTCGGCAAGCGCGCCTGACGCGTCCCCCGCCATCAGCTTCTCGAACAGGTCGATGATCCGGACGCGATCGGCGAGGCCCAGCATGTCGCGCACCGCCGTTGCCGGAACGGTGCCCGCGCCATGGGCGATCGCCTGATCCATCAGCGAGAGGGCATCGCGCACCGACCCTTCCGCCGCCCGGGCGATCAGCCGCAGGGCGTCGTCCTCGATCGAAACGCCTTCCTTCTCGGCGATGCCCTTGAGATGCGCGATCAGCGTTGCCGATTCGACGCGGCGCAGATCGAAGCGCTGGCAGCGCGACAGCACCGTGATCGGCACCTTGCGGATCTCGGTCGTCGCGAAGACGAACTTCACATGCTCCGGCGGCTCTTCGAGCGTCTTCAAGAGGCCGTTGAAAGCCTGGTTCGAGAGCATGTGCACTTCATCGATGATGTAGACCTTGTACCTGGCCGAAACCGGGCGATAGCGCACCTGCGCGATGATCTCGCGCACATCGTCGATGCCGGTATGGGACGCCGCGTCCATCTCGACCACGTCCACATGCCGGCCCTCCATGATCGCCTGGCAATGGATGCCATGGCCCTGCATATGGATCGTCGGTTCGTGGATCGTGTCGGTTTCGTAGTTCAGCGCGCGGGCGAGGATGCG
This sequence comes from Jiella marina, assembly GCF_024359545.1. Classification (GTDB taxonomy): domain Bacteria; phylum Pseudomonadota; class Alphaproteobacteria; order Rhizobiales; family Rhizobiaceae; genus Jiella. The sequence continues at coordinate 61,570 of NZ_JAKQZG010000011.1, read as the reverse complement.
CGCCGTCGTCGTCTTGCCGACCCCGCGCACGCCGGTCAGCATCCAGGCCTGTGCAATGCGGCCGGTCTCGAAGGCATTGGTGAGCGTTCGGACCATCGGTTCCTGGCCGATGAGATCCTCAAACGACAGGGGGCGGTATTTGCGCGCGAGCACGCGATAGGGCTCTGCCTTTCCGCTACCCGCCGCCATGGCGCTCGTCTCGGTGCCCTCGGTTTCGCTCATGGTGCCGCTTCAGCCGATCCTGCTCGCTCGCTTCGCATTCGTTCTGACGGCATCGCCGGACGGGCGCAAGGGCGAGGGGCTTTCGTATGGCTACTGGGCTACTTCGATGAGGGAACGGTTCGATCTTGAAAAAGCGATTCGTAATCCTGGCCCCGAGGGAAAACGTTGATGATCAATACAGACTCGTCGACCTGATAGAGTATCAAGGCGGACTTTTCGAAGGGTACGGACCTCAGGCCGGGTCTCAGATCATCGCGCGGACGTCCGCCGAGTGGTACATCGCCGATCTTTTCGCATCTTTGATAAATTCGTTGGGCGTAGCGAGCCGCCACTCTTCGGCTTCGACTTTTTGCTAAGACGGCCCGGTAGATTTGCCGAATGTCACTGATTGCTTCTGGTCGGTAAGTTACCTCAACGCGTCTCATCGAGCGCGGCTTCTTCTTCCTCACGGATGAAACGCGTGATGGCGGCACGAGCCTCCTCCGAGGTCAGGCTCGGCCGTGGATCGTTGATGGAGCGATCGATTTTTGCTCTGATCGCCTCCAATTGCTCCGCTTCGGCATGACGCTCCCGCTGCCAGGCCCGCACTGCGTCCTGTAGCGCTTCGCTTTCGGAGCCGAACTCCCCCGCTTCGACGCTCTGGCGGATGGTGCGCAGCATGTCCGAAGGCAACTCGATACTGACCTTCTCTGCAACTGCCATGGCCTGCTCCTTTTCGGTCTCACGCAACGAAGATAATCGAGGCGCCCCCCTTTTGCACCCGCGGCCTGATGGTGCGCCGAGACCTCAGATCTTCAGCAGCCGCCGCGCATTCTCCTTCAGAATCAGCGGGCGCACCTCGTCCTTCATCTCCAGCTTCTCGAAATCGGCGAGCCAGCGGTCGGGCTTGATCACCGGCCAGTCGGAGCCGAACAGCATTTTGTGCTTGAGGATCGAGTTGGCGTATTTGACCAGGATCGGCGGGAAGTATTTCGGCGACCAGCCGGACATGTCGATATAGACGTTCGGCTTGTGCTGGGCGACGGCGAGCGCTTCCTCCTGCCAGGGGAAGGAGGGGTGCGCCATGATGATCGGCATGCCGGGAAAATCCACGGCGACGTCGTCGAGATGGATCGGGTTCGAATATTTGAGCCGCATGCCCATGCCGCCGGGCATGCCCGAGCCGACACCGGTCTGGCCGGTGTGGAAGAGGGCGATGCAGCCGGCTTCGGCGATCGCCTCGTAAAGCACATAGGCCGAGCGGTCGTTGGGATAGAAGCCCTGCATCGTCGGGTGGAACTTGAAGCCCTTGATGCCGAATTCCTCGATCAGGCGACGGGCCTCACGTGCACCCGCTTTGCCTTTTGCGGGGTCGATCGAGGCGAAAGGAGTCATGATGTCGGAATTTTCCGCCGCGATCTCGGCGACTTCCTCGTTCGCATAGCGGCGAAAGCCGGTCTCGCGCTCGGCATCCACCGGGAAGATGACGCAGCCGATCTTCTTCTCGCGGTAATATTCTGTCGTCTCCCGCATGGTCGGCGGATGCTTGTAGGGCGCCTTGAAATAGGTCGCCATCGCGGCCTGGAAGTCGTCATAGCCGTCGTCCGGGTGGCAGCCGCAGGGCTCTTCCGCATGGGTGTGGACGTCGATCGCGATCAACTCGTCGACATTCATGGGGACGGGTTCTCCTCTTGGCTCTCAACGCGCGGGGCCCTTGGCGCCATGAAACTTGGTCAAGAGCGCAAGAAGTGTTTGGCGTTCCTCGGCGGTCAGGCTGTCGGCGCTCGCCGCCTCATGGGCAAGGAACTTCGGCATGGTGCTCGCCACGAGGCTCTCGCCCTTGTCCGTCAGGCGCAATTCGACCGAGCGCCGATCGTCCGCCGGGACGCGCCGCGCGACCAGCCCTTTCTCGCCAAAGCCTTGCACGATCTTGGCCATGTGCGAGCGCTTGATCATCAGCGTCTGGGCGAGCACACCTTGGCGGATGCCCGGGTTTTCGCCGATCAGGATCAGGACGGAGAGGCTGCCGGGCTGAAGACCATCCCCAGCGAAGGTTTCGAAGAAATCGGTGAAGGCGCGCATTTGCGACAGCCGCAGATGGAAACCCAGACTGCGCTCCAGCGGACCAAGGCGGATGGCTTGGTCGGCCCCTACTGTTCCGAGCGAGGGATCAGGCCGGGTGAGGACGTCGCTCTCTTTCGTTTCCGCGTCGTCGAACCCGTCCACCGCCTCAGCCCTTCCTGTCGAGTGCGACCTTGCCGGCGCGCTTCTCTAGAAAGGCGCGAAGACGCTCCTTGGCCTCCGGGCTCGTCTGGGTGAAGGAGGCCATCAGGCTCTCCACGAACAGCCCGTCCTCGGAGCTCATGTCCTGGATGCGCGGCAGTGCCTGGATCACCGCGTAGTTCGACAGGGGCGCGTTGCCGGCGGCAGACTTGGCGATGGCTTTGGCCCTGTCGAGCGCCGTGCCCTCGTCGACGACATATTGAACGACGTTCCACTGTTCCGCGAGGGCGGCGTCGATCACTCGGCCGGACAGCATGAGATCGGCCATCCGGGCCGCCCCCATCAGCCGCGCGATCCGCACCGAGCCGCCACCGCCGACGAAGATTCCCCGCTGGCCCTCGGGGAGCGCGAAGAAGGCGGACTTGTCCGCCACCCGGATATGGGTCGAGGCCGCGAGCTCCAGCCCGCCGCCAACCACTGCGCCATGCAGTGCCGAGACCCAGGGAATCTGGCCGCGCTCGATCGTCGCGAAGATGCGATGCCAGCGGCGCGAACCGTGGATGCCTTCGATCGGGGACTTTTCCGAATGTTCGGCGAGATCCAGCCCCGCGCAGAAATGCGGCCCATGGCCATGAAGGACAGCCGCTTTGGACGTCTGTTCCACTCGGGCGACGGCCTCTCCGATCGCCTCGACGAAACGGTCTGAGATGGCATTGCGCTTGTCCGGGCGGTTGAGGCCGACCAGGGCGATGGGGCCATCCTCTTCGATGGTCAGAAACTTCGAAATCTCCGCGTCGCTCATCGCTGGCCCTGTTGCGTCGTCACTCTCAGGATTGAGCACGCATCGGCCGGGCGAGTCAATTTTGTTTCCGTGTGGATTGTTTTCATGTGGACAAGAATGGCGCGCTTCGCCACCATGGCTTGGTTCGCGGGAGGTGGAGGTCGCAAGCCCGCGACAGGGAGGTTGCAGTGAGCGAACGACAGGAGGCGGCGCGGGAACGCACGCCGACCGGAGTTGGCGAGGCGCTGGTTTCGCAGACGATGCCGCTGCGTCCGTCGCGAGTGTGGTCGCCCGAATTGGTGACCGAAGAGCACCCCGACGGTAGCATCGTCATCTACCAGACAGGCAAACTGCCCCCTTATCCGAAGCGGATTACCGAGCCTTTGCTGACATGGGCGGAAAGGGCTCCCGACCGAACGGTGTTTGCCCAGCGGTGGGCCCTGGGCGCGCCAGGATGGCGCCGGATCAGCTATCGCGAGATGGTCGCCCGGGTCCGTGCGTTGGGTCAGGCTCTCCTCGACGGGCCGGCTTCGGTCGAGCGGCCGGTGATGATCCTCTCCGGCAACGACCTCGAACACGCGACGCTGGCGCTCGCCGCGATGCATGTCGGTATTCCCTATGCGCCGATCTCTCCGGCCTACTCGCTGGTCTCGAAGGATTTCGGCAAGCTCAAGGACATTGTCCGTGACCTGACGCCCGGACTCGTCTTCGCCGCGGACGGCGATGCGTTTGCTAAGGCGATAACGGCGGTACTGCCCGAGAACGTGCCTGTCGTCCTCGGCAAAGGCGAAATTGCCGGCCGTGAATGTCTTGCCTTCGACGATCTTCTGAACACCGAGCCCACTAGAGCGGTGGAGGCGGCGTTCGATCGCATCGGCCCTGGCACCATCGCCAAGTTCCTCTTCACTTCTGGTTCGACCGGTTCGCCCAAGGGCGTGATCCAGTCGAACGGGATGCTGGCCGCCAATCAGGCAATGGTGGCGGATTGCTACCGCTTCCTCACCGAGGAGCCGCCGGTTCTGGTCGACTGGGCGCCCTGGAACCACACGGCGGCCGGCAACAAGGTGTTCAACCTGACCTTCTGGAACGGAGGCAGCTACTATATCGACGAGGGCAAACCGAGCCCGCAGGGCATGGACGAGACCTGCCGTAATCTGAAGGAGGTTTCGCCCACCTGGTACTTCAACGTGCCGAAGGGCTACGAAGAGCTGACCCGCCGCTTTCGCCACGACGACGACTTGCGCCGGGCCTTCTTCAAGGACCTCAAGATGATGATGTATGCCGGGGCCGGCATGGCTCAGCATACCTGGGACGAACTGGAGCGCTTCGCGCTGGAGACCCTCGGCCAGCGTGTGCGGCTGGTCAGCGGGCTAGGGTCGACCGAGACCGGCCCCTTCGCCATCGCCGGCACCGACCCGCAGCCCGAATCCGGCAATATCGGGATCCCGGCGCGCGAATGCACCCTGAAGCTCGTACCGACGTCCGGTCGTCTCGAAGCCCGGCTCAAGGGTCCGAACATCACGCCCGGCTATTGGCGCCGGCCCGAACAGAGCGAAGCCGCCTTCGACGAGGAGGGTTTTTATCGGCTGGGCGACGCCTTGCGTTTCGCCGTGCCGGGTGATGCCTCGAAGGGTTTTCTCTTCGACGGCCGTGTGGCCGAGAACTTCAAGCTGGACACCGGCACCTGGGTGGCCGTGGGGCCGCTGCGGGCGGCGCTGGTCGACCATTTCGGCGCGGCGATCCGTGATGCCGTCATCGTGGGGGAAGGGCAGGACGAGATCGGGGCGCTCGGCCTGCCGGACATCGCCGAATGTCGCCGGCTGGTCGGCCGTAAGGCGGAGGTGTTGGACGATGCCGGCGTTCTCTCGCATCCTGATTTGCGGCAGATCTTGCAGGAGAGGCTGACCGAATTCGCGGCTCAGGCGACCGGCTCGGCCAATCGGGTATGTCGCTTGATACTCATGGAGACGCCGCCCTCGATCGATGCTGGCGAGGTCACAGACAAAGGCTCGCTCAACCAGAGGGCCGTGCTCGCAAACCGCCCCGATCTAGCGGCGGCTCTCTATCGGGATGACGATCCGCGGCTGATCCTCGCATAATCGCATCGCCGTGCCTCAGGACCGGTCTGCCTGCCATGTGATCAGGGAAAGCCCACTTATTGGTCAAACGCGCAAGTTTTAAGCTATCCGGCTCGTCGGCTTCCCCCGCAACCGCCTGACTCTCAAAGCTTCGTGAGTTCGGTCGGGACTTGGCACGGCACTTGATAGCGAGGGATCGGGCCGCTGTTTCAGGCGCCATCCCTCCAGGGTCGTTTCGCGATCGAAAGTTCCGTTGCATGATGAAATCCCGCTTCCCCTCCCGGCATCGTCTCGCCGCGGGCCTCGGCTCCTGCACGCTGCTACTCCTGTCGCAGGCCGCCGCGCTCGCCCAGGAAGCCCAGGCCACCGCGAGTGAAGCCGCCACGGCCGTGGCGCCCACCGTCGACAAGGGCGACGTCGCCTGGATGATGACGTCGACGCTGCTCGTCCTGTTCATGACCATGCCAGGCCTCGCCCTGTTCTACGGCGGGCTCGTGCGGGCCAAGAACATGCTGTCCGTCCTCATGCAGTGCACGATCATCGCCGGCGTGATGATGATTGTCTGGGTGCTGTGGGGCTATTCCTTCGCCTTCGGCGGCGGTACCTCCTATTTCTGGGGCGGTCTCGGCAAGCTGTTCCTTGCCGGCGTCACGGTGGACTCGACCTCGGCCACCTTCTCCGACGGCGTCGTCATTCCCGAATATCTCTTCATCGCCTTCCAGATGACCTTCGCGGTGATCACGCCGGCGCTGATCGTCGGCGCCTTTGCCGAGCGAATCCGTTTCTCGGCGGTCGTCCTGTTCACGATCCTCTGGTCGACCTTCGTCTATTTCCCGGTCGCCCACATGGTGTGGGACGGCGCGGGCCTGATCTTCAACGGCGTCCTCTCGGGCGGCGTCGCAGCACTCGACTTCGCCGGTGGCACGGTCGTCCACATCAATGCGGGCATCGCCGCCCTGGTCGGCAGCGTGATGGTCGGCAAGCGCGCCGGTCTCGGCCGGGACATGATGGCGCCCCACTCGATGACGCTCACCATGGTGGGCGCCTCGATCCTGTGGGTCGGCTGGTTCGGATTCAATGCCGGCTCGAATCTGGAATCGACCGCCGCCGCCGTGCTCGCGATGATCAACACCTTCACCGCCACGGCCGGCGCGCTCGTCGCCTGGTGTGCGATCGAGGCGGCCATGCGCGGCAAGGCCTCAATGCTGGGCGGGGCCTCGGGCATCGTCGCGGGCCTCGTCGCCGTCACGCCTGCATGCGGCACGATCGGCCCGGTCGGCGCGATCGTGCTCGGCGCGATCGCCAGCGCCGGCTGCTACTTCTTCGTCTCCGTGGTGAAGAACGCCCTGAAATACGATGACAGCCTCGACGTGTTCGGGGTCCATGGTATCGGCGGCATCATCGGCGCGGTCGGCACAGGCATCTTCACCTCCTCGGCGCTCGGCGGTGTCGGCTATGGCGAGGGCGTGACCATGATGAGCCAGACTTGGGCACAGATCGTTGCGGTGCTGATCACCATCGTCTGGTCCGGTGTCCTCTCGGCGATCATCTACAAGATCGTGGACCTGATCGTCGGTCTGCGTCCGACGACCGAACAGGAGCGCGAGGGCCTCGACCTCGCCTATCACGGCGAGGTGGCCTACCACTCCTGATCCTGTCGCAATCCCTGGCGCCGATCCGAACATTCGGTGCTGGACCTGTTCGCACAGCCTCGGTCGATTTCCCTGATCGGCCGGGGCTTTGCCTTGCCGTCTCCTCTCTTCGGACGGAGCGTTTCCTGGCCCGAACCCTGGCTGCGCCTAGCTCGTTACCCCGAACGATCTGAATCCAAAGCCGCTTGCGAACGCAATGCGGGATGCGACGGAGTGTGACGATGAAGGCAATCAAGCTGGCCAAGCCGGGCGGTCTCGACAAGCTCTCGCTGGTCGATCTCGGCGATCCGGGTGAGCCGGGCTCCGGCGAAATCCGCGTCCGCATCCACGCAAGTTCCCTCAACTTCCACGACTACGGCGTGGTCTCGGGGCGGATGCCGAGCGAGAACGGGCGCATTCCGATGTCGGATGGCGCCGGCGTGGTGGAAGCGGTCGGCGCGGATGTCGAGGAGTTCAAGGCCGGCGATCACGTCGTCTCGTGCTTCTTTCCCAAATGGCAGAACGGCGAAGCGGCCGTCGCCGACTTCAAGACGACACCCGGTGACGGCGTCGACGGCTATGCGCGCGAACTCGTGGTGCGACCGGCAAGCTGGTTCACCCACGCACCCAAGGGCTACACCCACGCCGAAGCGGCGACGTTGACGACGGCCGGGCTGACCGCATGGCGCGCCCTCGTGGTCGATGGCGGGCTCAAGGCCGGCGACAGCGTTCTCACCCTCGGCACCGGTGGCGTCTCGATCTTTGCCATGGAACTTGCCAGAGCTATGGGCGCGACCGTGATTTCCACCTCCTCCTCGGACGAAAAGCTCGAGCGTCTGAAATCACTCGGCGCAGCCCATACGATCAATTACAAGACGACCGAGAACTGGGGCGAGCGCGTCCTCGAATTGACGAACGGTCGCGGCGTCGATCACGTGGTCGAGGTGGGGGGTCCGGCAACGCTCGGACAGTCGATCACGGCCTGCCGGATCGCGGGACATATCGCTCTCATCGGTGTCCTGACGGGGCGGTCGGGCGAAATCCCCACTGCCGCCCTGATGGCGAAGCAACAGCGCCTCAAGGGCCTCATCGTTGGCAGCCGGCAGCACCAGATGGATTTCGTCCGCGCCCTCGAAGCGACGGGGCTCAAGCCGCAGATCGACCGGAGCTTCGCGCTCGACGAGATTGCCGACGCCTTCCGCCATGAGGAATCCGGCGCCCATTTCGGCAAGATCTGCCTGGAATTCTGAGGACCGCAGCGTCCCCGATCTTAGCGGCCGAACAGCCAGAGGACGATCGAAGCGACGATGCTGAGGACCAGGCAGGTGACGATGGGCAGGTAGAAGGTGGTCTCGCCGCGCCGGATGATGATGTCGCCCGGCAACTGCCCGAGGCCGAGGCGGCCGATCCACGGCCAGGCGAGGCCGATCGCCACGATGACGAGGCCCAGGATGATCAGTGTCTTCGACATCGGCGCTCCCTCGTTTCCATGCTGCCCGGGATGTGGGAAACCCCTGAGAGCTTTTCGACCGCCAATGAAAGGGACCCCTTGAACGAACGGGACGGGGCAGCCGAAATCACCGTATGGCTCAGTGAGCTTCCGGCGATCGGTGAGGCCGAACTCAGCGCCTATCGCACGATCCTGAATGCCGAGGAGCGGCAGCGCTACGACCGCTACAAGGTCGAGGGCGCGCGAACCGAATATCTGGCCGGCCGCGCTCTTGTGCGCACGGTGCTGTCGCGCCACGCCGATATCGCGCCCGGCGACTGGCGCTTCCAGCCGAACCGGTATGGGCGGCCGGCGGTGGCCCCGGAGCAGGCGGACGCAGCGCCTGGCCTCGTGTTCAACCTGTCCCACACGCGGGGGCTCGTGGCGCTCGCGGTCGGTCGCCACTGCGATCTCGGCGTCGATGTCGAATGGATCGCGCGCTCCAGCGACCTGCGCGGGCTGACCGACCGCTATTTCGCCCCGGACGAGGCCGCTCATGCACGAGCGGCCGGAAGCGACGACGAATTGACGGAACGCTTCTTTGCGTTCTGGACGTTGAAGGAGGCCTATATCAAGGCGCGGGGAATGGGGCTGGCGCTGCCGCTCGACGGCTTTTCCTATTCGATCGATGCCGAGCCGATCGCGATCGGCTTCACCGATGCATGTCCCGACGATCCGGGGCGCTGGCGTTTCCTGCGGCGCGAGGTCGGCGCGGAGCACCGGCTGGCGATCGCCGTTTCAACGGCTTCCGACTTCGTCGACGTTCGGTTCAGGAAGGCGGTCCCGATGAGGGAAGAGACTATCGAGGAGATCGGTTCGACGAGGCTCGACGCCCGGGGGCGGGCGGTCTCGTGAGACTCTATGCAGTCGCCGATTTGCATCTGGGCTTTGCCGCCAATCGCGAAGCTCTGGCCGATATCGCGTCCCGGCAGGACGACTGGTTGATCCTGGCCGGCGATGTGGGCGAGACCGAGCGCCATATGCGCCTGGCGTTCGACGCGCTTCTGCCCAAGTTCCGCCGTCTGGTCTGGGTGCCCGGCAATCACGAACTCTGGGCGGTGTCGGGCAAGGATGCGGAGCCGGGAACGGCCGCGCTGCGTGGCGAAGAGCGCTACCAAGCCTTCGTCGAACTCTGTCGCAGCTACGGCGTGCTGACGCCCGAGGACGAATATCCGGTACTCGACATCGAAGGAACCCGTGCGCGGTTGGTGCCGATGTTCCTGCTTTACGACTACAGCTTCCGCCCGGACCATGTGGCGGAGGCCGATGCGCTGGCCTGGGCGCGGGAAGGCGGCGTGCGTTGCGCCGACGAGCAGTTCCTGTCGCCCTATCCCCATGGGGGTCGGGCGGACTGGTGCCGGATCCGTTGCGAGACGACCGCGGCCCGGCTGGACGGCGTTGACGATGGACTGCCGACCGTTCTCGTCAATCACTGGCCGCTACGCGAAGAACTCGCGAAGCCGCCGCGCATTCCGCGCTTCTCCCTGTGGTGCGGGACACAGGCGACGCGAGACTGGCATCGGCGCTATCGCGCCAGGGCCGTGGTTTCGGGCCATCTCCATATGCCATCGAGCCACGTGATCGACGGCGTGCGCTTCGAGGAGGTGTCGTTCGGCTATCCGAAACAATGGAAAGGGCGGCGCCATCCCGATGCCGCCCTCCGCCGGATCACGATCTGATTGCGCCCGACCCATTGCCCGAGGCAAATCGGCCGGCTGAAAGATGTGTTCAGGCCAAAAGAAAACCGGAGACGATACATTGTTCGTCTCCGGTCTTGTCTGGTTTCACGAGCAGATTGCCCGGATTTTCTGCGCCCGATAGGACGTTCGTCTTACGCCACAACAGTGAGGACACCGACCGTCAGGAGCAGGGCGGCGGAGATGAGGGCGGTGACGGCGACGGCCTGGACGGCTTCGTTGCGGAGGATGCTGTGGACCATGGCGGCGACCTTTCTGAACCGCGATTGCATGTGACCCGCATTTGGAGGTTTTCGCCCTGCTTCGGCAGTCTGTTTGCGACATGGAATGACGGATCGCGAACATTCGTCAGCGTGCCTAAAAAACAGTAAGCTCAGAGCAAGCTTATTGGGCAGCGATCCCTCGCTGGCGTGTCCCGATGCTCCTCCTCGTTCTGTCGATTAAACAGCTGAAAAATAATCGGAAAATCCGGAGTATTTGAAGCGTCGGCGAACCCCGCGAACAAGGGATTGCACCGTTGCCGAGACCGGGAACCGGCGATGTGCATTTCTGGGGCAATTTTGCATAACATCTATGCAGAAATCGGTGGTCTTGAACGCGACGCAAGGCTCGCATTCGAGGCTCGCTTTGTCCCGATTGCGACGCTTGGGATATCCGTCCTGCGTCGCTGCTCGGCTTGGCAATACGGGCCGGGAACGCGGTAGAGCGTAGCGCGGCCGGCGGCGCCTCGCCCCGCGAACAGGAGAGCGATCAGGGAAAGAAACGTTAAATAAAGGTAAATATATCGCCCCCCGGCTCATTGGCGCTCCGTCTTGGCACCAGGGATGAGACCTCGGCCCGCTTCGAGGGGGCATGGACCCTGAGAGAACCTGGCGTGATAGAGGCAGGCTGCCTCTTGCCTCGGCTTGCAGAGCGGTCTCGACGCGCAGGCCTGTCGCGAGACACGCGATCGCCGAGCTATTCTGCGCCCCGATTGCCGAAACGCGCTGGAAAAGTGTCCCACCAGCGCTGTTCGTCGAAGCTGTGATGCGGCATCTCGGTTCGAGAGTGCATCCTTGCGCTCAGATCGAGTGGGAGAAGATGTCTTCCTCGTCCCAGCCGGCGAGATCGAGCTTCACGCGCGTCGGCAGGAAGGCGAAGCAGGACTTGGCGAGTTCCATCCGGTCTTCGCGATCGAGCCGCTTGTAGAGCACGCCCATGATGTCGTGCAGATAAAGAACGTCGGAGGCGGCATACTCCACCTGGGCCGGTGACAGGGTTTCCGCCGCCCAGTCGGAGGATTGCTGCTGCTTGGAGAGATCGACGCCGATCAGTTCGCGCGCGAGGTCCTTCAGCCCATGCCGGTCGGTGTAGGTGCGCGTCAGGCGTGAGGCGATCTTGGTGCAGAAGATGCCGTCGGTCATCGCGCCGAAGGCGTGATAGAGCGCCGCCACGTCGAACCGGGCATAGTGGAAGATCTTCGTTTTCGAAGGGTCCTTGAGGAGCGTCACGATGTTCGGCGCCTCGGTCTGACCCTTGGCGATCTGCACCACATCCGCCGTTCCGTCTCCGGGGGAAAGCTGGACCACGCAGAGACGATCGCGCCGGGTGTTGAGGCCGAGGGTTTCCGTGTCGATGGCGACAGGGCCGGTGTAGCGGGAGAGATCGGGAATGTCGCCCTTGTGCACGCGAATGGTCATGGTTTGCCTTTGCGAATCGAAATGCGTCGTTTCCGATAGCGGATTTGTCGAAGTCGCGGGAAGGGGTGGAGTGTCGAGCGCTCACAAAAAATGGCGGCACCCTGGGGCACCGCCATCAGTGAAACGCATGCGTCGTTCCGGTTTACTTGGGCCGAACCACAGACCCGTCGGGCGTCACCGGCTCGGCCGGAACGGCGACCGGCTGCTCGGTGGTCGGAACAGCCTGCGCCGGCTCGAGGGTGAACTTCGAAACGCCGACAGCCGCGTTGATCCCTTCCTGGGCCTGCACGCTGATCGGCTGGAGCATGTAGCTGTCGTTGGAACCGCCGACGAGCACGTTGGCCCCGCCGCCGACGAGGGCCGAAGCTTCCGCGGTGGCGCCGACATAGGTGCCGGCGAGCCCGCTCTCGCGATAGGCATTGCCGTCCGGCATCACCACGGCCCAGGTCATGACCGTGCGTCCGGTCACGCCGACATCGAGTCCGAACGTGTCGAGCGTGCCGGCATAGACTTCGCGCGCACCGCCGCCGGCGGGCGTGAATTCGCAGACGAGATCTTCCGACGAGCCGATGATGAAGCCGGTTGCCCCGTCGCTATGACAGCCGAGCGTGCCCACCTTGACGGCCGCCGAGGCGGGCGTCGTCGCGAGTGGCAGAGCAAGTGCGGATGCTGCGGCAAGGGCCGCGATTGTTCTGGCGGTTTTCATTGAATCATTCCTCTTGAGAGCGATTGTCCGCTTCGAGGTGCCAAACTGCGAGGCCGCTGCCTGGTTCCGTAAATTGACCTTGCGTCGGCGTAGAAAAATTCCACGTTCTTTCGAAATATCAATGGATTGAGACGGGCATCCTGAGACGCGAAGAAGCCACCCCGGGGAGGACGGGGTGGCTTCGGAAACTGTCCGGCTTCGGGAGGGAGGGGGAGAGGGCCGGACAGCGGGGGACTGGTGAAATGCTCAGTGGCAGTGGCGGATGCGCTTCCAGACCCAGAGCTTGTTGCCGCACTCGTCGTAGCCGGCGAAGACCTTCTTCTTCTTGATATGGCAGACCTTGTGGTGCTTCACGTGGTGGTACTGCTTCTTGTGCCAGCCACCGGCCTGGGCCGGGGCGGAGAAGACGGAGGCGGTGGCGACGATGGTGGCCAGAGCGATGAGGGTGTTGCGGATCATGGGGCTCTCCTCGGGTTCGTTCGATACCCGGTGAGTGAAAAGCCCAGAGTGAAAAATGCGGGCCGCGGCGGCGGCCGAGAGGAAACAACGCCTCCCCATTTCAAGATCACTGATATCCTGATGAAAAATCCGATCGCGCCAGGCGAGTTGGCTGACGGCAAATGTATTTCTTAACGATTGCGGGATACATCTATAGCAATCTGAAATTGTCGAGGTGAATTTATTCGATGCGCTTGACCGCATTCGCCCGTCTATTAACGGAAGCTTAGTAGTAATTCGATCCTATCATATGCGGTGGTCGTGCGTGCATCATATGCCGTGGTGGCAAACGCATGGAGGTCGGAAATGGCGCGTCGGGGGAGACCCGCTCGCATTTCCGTGTTCTCGGACCGATAGTGACGGATCGCTTGTACCGCGCGAGACATGAGGATCGCGCTCGTGCTTCGTCCCGATCATCCCGCCCGTCAGCGGTGGAAAAGGGAATGCAGGCGGATGCAACTGAGCGACAATCTTGCGGCGCGCGTCGTCGAAGAGATGAGACGGGCGAGATGGAAGATCGCCGATCCTCTCCTTCATGACGCGTTTCGACAAAAGAACGAAGCCCAGATCCGCCGTGCGGTCAGGGGTGGCCTCTGGACTGCTGTCCTCACCTATCTCCTTTACGGACTGTTCGACGCATGGCTGTTTCCGGATGTCGCCGGCAGTCTCATCGCGACGCGTTTCGCACTCGGCATCTTCTTTCTGACGCTGACCGAGTGCTGCATCCGCTTTGAGTGTTCGCTTTCGCGCCTGCAAATGGTTGCCGCCGCCGCCCTCGTGGCGGGAGGCGTGGGCTGGCTGCTCGTTGCGACCCAGACCGAGCACCAGAATGCGCTGTCCGACTTCGTGGTGTTCGGAACCGTGTTCATTCTCGGCTCCAACCTCTTTTTCAATTTCCGCTTCTGGCTTTCGGCGATTTCGTCGTTGCTGATTACCGGCTTCTACGCCGGCATCGTCTATTTCCGGCTCGACGTGGGCCTGACGACGCGCACGATCCTGTCGATCTATTTCATCAATCTGTGCGCCCTGTCGCTCTATCTTTCCTGGCGTCTCGGCGTCGAGCGCTATCAGACCTTCCTGCATGGTCTGCATGCGGAGATGCAGGAAAACGAAGCCAAGGAGAAGGGCCGTCAGCTCGTCGAGATCGCCAATACGGATCCGCTGACCGGCCTGAAGAACCGGCGGGCCTTCACCCGTGAATTCGATCTCATGCGCCGCCTCTGGCTCAACCGATCCGTGACGAATATCGGGGTGCTTCTGATCGACGTCGACTATTTCAAGCGCTTCAACGACCGGCTCGGCCACCAGGCTGGAGACGACTGTCTCGTCAAGCTCGCGCGCACGATCCATGAGACGGCAGAGGCCAATGGCTCCATCGCCGGACGCTATGGCGGCGAGGAGTTCGTCGTCCTGTGCGGGGTGGAGGATTCTGAACAGCTCAGCGCCTTGGCGGAGCGGCTGTGTGAAGCCGTCGAAGGGCTCGGCATCGATCATCCGGACCGGAGCGATGGCGGGAGTGTGGTCACGATCAGTGTCGGCGCATCGATGACGCGCCAGCCGATGGGGGCCGACCTTAATACCCTGCTCCAGGAGGCAGACCGCGCGCTGTACGCTTCGAAATTTTCCGGCCGCGCGACCTATACGATCTTCGACCCGGAGACGATCATCGAGGAACAGGCCAGACAGAACCTTTCGGAACTCCTCGACGTGGCGATCGAAAAGAACCTGGTCTCGGTCGTTTACCAGCCGCTGGTCGATGCCGAGTCCCATGAATGCCTCGGCTTCGAATCTCTCATGCGCCTCAAGGATCTCGACCACAGCGCGATCAGCCCCGCCGTGTTCATCCCGCTTGCCGAGAAAACCGGGGCGATCATTCCGCTCGGTCTGTGGATGATCGACCGGGTGTGCGCCGACATGGCCGAGCGCAAACTCGGCGCGATCGTCTCTGTGAACGTGTCGTCCGTCCAGTTGCGCGCACCGGGATTTCCCTTGCGCCTCGCCGAAACGTTGGGCCGGCACGGCATCCGGCCGCAAAATCTCGCCCTCGAGATCACCGAAAGCGTACGCTTCTCCTGCGAGCCCCAGGCATTCAACAATGTGATGCGGATTCGCGAACTCGGCATCCAGGTCTGGCTCGACGATTTCGGCACCGGCTATTCAGGGCTGGAGCTTCTCCGGATGGGGCAGTTCGACCTGATCAAGATCGACCGCAGCTTCCTCCATGATTGCGAGACCCGCGAGGGCTATACGATGCTGCGCGACATCATCTCGCTCGTGCGCAATCGCCGGTTCCGCGTGCTCGTGGAAGGCGTCGAGACCGAGGAGCAGGCCAGGCTCCTGCGCGACATGGAAGTCGACATGATGCAGGGCTTCCATCTTGGTCGCCCGAAGCCCATCGACGAACACGACATCGAACGGCTCTTCCACGTCGCCTGACGAAGGTCCGGCGGCTTCGCCTTCCCGACTTCATCCTTCGTCCGGGCGCGAGCCACGAGGATCGCTCTCCACGCGGGCCAGGCTGCCTCTCCTCAGCGCCGCGTGTCACTTGACCTCAATGATCGAGCGGCTGAGCACGCTGCTTGCGGCAAGGTCGAGAAGTCGGAATTCGTAAAACCCCGGCTCCTGCGGCATGGCAAAGCTCAAGGAGGCTTCCGATCCGAGCTTCTGGGCCGTGATCCAGGTGAAGTCTGCCTGGTCGCGCCGGGCCAGCGAAATGCGTTGGCGCTCGCTCTGGGAGGAACTGGTCCAGTCGACGGTGACGGACGCACCGGGCGCCGCGGTTTCGGGGGCGTCCAGCGAACCGCCCGTGTCGATCGCAGCGTTTTCGTCCACAACCTCGATCATGGTCGTGGCGATGGTCTTCGAGCCCTCGTTCAGGACGTAGCGGATTTCGTACAGGCCCTTTTCCTCGGGCGCCTTGAAGCTGATGGTTGCGGCACCCCGGACCCGGCGATAATCGCTGAGCTTTTCGGCGCCGGCAGGGGCGATCCCGACATAATCCCGGTGGTGTGGCGGCGTACCGTTCAGTGCGACGTCGATCTCGCCACCCGCCCGTACCGTCTCCGGCGCCGTCAACTCCATCGCCGCGTTGACGACCTCGACCGGCGTGGATCCCAAAGTCTTGCCGCCCTCGTTCAGGACATAGCGAACCTCGTACATTCCCGGATCGGAGGGGGCGACGAGATTGCCGGATTGAGCGGCCTTGACCCTGCGATAATTGCCCGAGGTGCCGGGATCGGAGCCGGCCGGAACAATGATGACATAGTCCCGTGAGTGGATGGTCTGGTTCCAGGCGACCTCGAAGCTCTGCCCGGTGGTGATTGTTTCCGGTACGGTCAGACTGATGGTCGCCCCCGTTACCTCGACTGGAGCGGACGCGAGGATCTTGCCGCCCTCGTTGAGGACATAGCGGACTTCATAGAGACCCGGATCGGAGGGGGCGATCAGAGTGCCGGACTCGGCGGCTTTGACCCTGCGATAATTGCCGGACGTGCCCGGATCGGAGCCGGCCGGGACGATGACGACATAGTCCCGCGAGTGGACACTCTGGCTCCAGGCGACCTCGAAGCTCTGCCCGGTGGTGACGGTCTCCGGCACGGTCAGGCTGATGGTTGCGTCCGTGACCTCGACCGGCGCGGAAGCGAGGGTCTTGTCACCTTCGTTGAGAATGTAGCGAACTTCGTAAAGGCCGGGATCGGAGGGCGCGACGAGAGTGCCCGACTGTGCGTCCTTGACCCGCCGGTAATTGCCGGAGGTGCCGGGGTTCGAACCGGCCGGAACGATGACGACATAGTCCTGCGAGTGGATTGCCTGGCTCCAGGCGACCTCGAACCGCGCTCCGGTGGTGACGGCTTCCGGCACGGTGAGGCTGATGGTTGCATTCGTGACCTCGACCGGCTCGGATGCGAGGGTCTTGCCGCCCTCGTTCAGGACATAGCGAACCTCGTAGAATCCCGGATCGGAAGGGGCGACCAGAGTGCCGGACTGGGCGCCGCGCACGCGGCGATAATTCCCCGATGTACCAGGGTCCGAACCAGCTGGCACGATGACGACATAGTCCTGCGAATGGACGCTCTGGCTCCAGGCGACCTCGAACCGTGCTCCGGTCGTCACTGTTTCCGGAACGGTGAGGCTGATCGCCGCGCTCGTGACTTCGATCGGCGCCGAGGCGACGGTCTTGCCGCCTTCGTTCAGGACATAGCGGACTTCGTAGAGGCCCGGATCGGCTGGCGCGATGAGATCACCGGATTCGGCGTCGCGCACGCGGCGATAATTGCCCGAGGTGCCGGGGTCTGAGCCAGCCGGCACGATGACGACATAGTCCTGATGGTGAA
Organism: Jiella marina; assembly: GCF_024359545.1. Lineage (GTDB taxonomy): Bacteria > Pseudomonadota > Alphaproteobacteria > Rhizobiales > Rhizobiaceae > Jiella. Next base: position 44,253 of record NZ_JAKQZG010000011.1, on the reverse strand, counting down.
TGCGCTGCCCCCATCTCACGTCGAAGCTCGACCCGGTCGTGGTCGTTTCGGGCACGGCAAGGGTGATCGCGGCGTCGACGATCTCGATCGGCGCCGAAGCAACGGTCTTGCCGCCCTCGTTCAGAACGTAGCGGACTTCGTAAAGACCCGGATCGGCCGGGGCGACGAGATCGCCGGACTCGTCGTCGCGTACACGCCGATAATTGCCCGACGTGCCGGGATCGGAGCCGGCGGGAACGATGACCACGTAGTCCTGATGCTGGATGCGTTCGCTCCAGGCGACATTGAAGCTCGATCCCGCCGTGGCGCTTTCGGGCACGGTGAGCGTGATGGCCGGACCGGTGACCTCGATCGGTTTCGCCGAGACAACCGACCGGTCGGAGTCGCGCACATAGCGAAGCTGATAGGCGCCCGGTTCGCTCGGCGCGGTGATCCGGCCGGGCTGGCTCGATCCTGCCCGGACGTGATTGCCGATCGTGTCGTCTTCCGCATCGGCCGGCACGAGCGTGACATAGTCGCGCTCGTCGAGAACGGGGCTCCAGGTGACCTCGATATCCTCGCCTGCAACCGCCGTTTCCTCGGCCGCGAACTCGACGCTCGTCGTTTCCTCCACCGGCTCGGTCTCGGCCGAGACAGTCTCGCTCACGAAGCTCAGGGCCTCGTTCAGCTGTTCCGCATCCTCGGCCGCGAAGAACTGCCCGCCAGTCTTCTCGGCGATGCAGGCGAGCGAACGCCGATCGTCGTCGCCGACATCGAAGCCGATGACATGGGCGGTAAAGCCGACGCCGGTTTCCTCAAGCATTTCGGCAAGCGCGCAAGGGTCGCGGTTGCAACTCTCGATGCCATCGGTGACCACGACCACGGTTGCATTGCGGTCGCGATAGGACAGACCGTTGGCTGCCTGTTCGATGGCGCTGGTCAGCGGGGTCTTGCCGCGCGGGACGATGGAGCGGGCCGTCTCGAGAAACGCACCGCGATCGGTCTTCCCAAGCGGGACTAAGGTCTCGATGTCGTTGCAGTCGCCTTGGCGCCGGTGGCCATAGGCCATGAGCCCGATCTGGGTGCTTTCGGTCCAGTCGCCCAGAAGGTTGGCGATGGCCTCGCGGGCGATCTCGATCTTGGGCCGGCCTTCAATCTGTCCCCACATGGAGTTCGAGCCGTCGAACACCACCATCACATCATCGGCTGCACGAGCCTGTCCAACGGACAGGAACCCGATCATCATGAGGGTGATCCAAAGAAGCGGCCGCATCGACATCTCCCGTTCTGCAGTCAGGACCGCGCCATCATGAGAGCGATTCCTGACCTTTCAATCCGTTCGGACCCGTTCTGAGGTCAATCAACAACAAAGTGACCTAACGGAATATTGCGCGACATGCAAAGCGTTCCGTCGTTGCGCGGGGCGATTGCGGAGGGCGGCCTTCCGTGCAGAATCCCCGCGGCTTCTCGGCATGCGAGAGCCAAGCGGATAATTTTCAAAGGGCAGGCCCATGAGCTTCGATCTCGTCGTGAAACACGCCAATCTTCCCGACGGGCGCCGCGACATGGATATCGGCCTTTCGGGTGGGCGCATCACGGCGATCGAAACGGGGATTTCGGCCGAAGCGGGCGAGACGATCGACGCCACTGGTTCGTTCGTTTCGCCACCGTTCATTGATCCGCATTTCCATATGGACGCGACGCTCTCGCTCGGTCTGCCGCGCATGAACCTCTCGGGCACGCTTCTCGAAGGCATCGCGCTCTGGGGTGAGCTGAAGCCGCTTCTCACCCGCGAGGCCCTGGTCGAGCGGGCGGTTCGTTATTGCGATCTCGCCGCAAGCCAGGGCCTGCTCGCCATCCGCAGCCATGTGGACGTTTCCGACCCGCGCCTCGTCACCGCCGAGGCGCTGCTCGAAGTCCGCGACCGTGTGCGCGGATACATCGACCTCCAGCTCGTTGCCTTCCCCCAGGACGGTTATTTCCGGTCGCCGGGTGCGGCGGAGTTGCTGGAACGGGCGCTCGACATGGGCGTCGACATCGTCGGCGGCATCCCGCATTTCGAACGCACGATGGAAGATGGCGCGAAGTCGGTCGCGGCCTTGTGCCGGATTGCCGCCGAGCGCGGTCTCAGGGTCGACATGCACTGCGACGAGACCGACGATCCGATGTCGCGCCATGTGGAGACGCTGGCCGCCGAGACGGTGCGCCATGGGCTCAAGGGCCGCGTCGCGGGCTCGCACCTCACCTCCATGCACTCCATGGACAATTACTACGTCTCGAAGCTGATCCCGCTGATCGCCGAGGCGGAAATTGACGTCATTCCGAACCCGCTGATCAACATCACGCTACAGGGCCGCCACGACACCTACCCGAAGCGCCGCGGCATGACCCGCGTGCCGGAGCTGATGGCGGCCGGAATCAACGTCGCCTTTGGCCATGACTGCGTGATGGACCCCTGGTATTCGCTCGGCTCCGGCGACATGCTGGAGGTGGCGCATATGGCGGTTCACGTGGCGCAGATGACCTCCCGCGATGCCATCCGAAGCTGTTTCGACGCCGTGACGGTCAATTCCGCCAAGGCCATGGGCCTCGACGATTACGGGCTCGAAGTCGGCAAGGCGGCCGATCTCGTCGTGCTCCAGGCTCGGGACCCGATCGAAGCGATCCGGTTGAAGGCGAACCGCCTCGCCGTGGTGAAGGCCGGCCGCGTGATTGCGCGGAGTGAGCGGCGCCAGAGCCGCCTAACCCTGCCAGACCGGGACGCGACGATCATCGATCCCGCGAGTTACGCACCCCGGGAAGGGTGAAAGGCGGGGAATGACCGCTTGCTAATCGATCGCTACGGTTGACAAGCTTTTGTGCAGATATCCAAACTGCGCTGTGATCACGAGTTCGATCGACAACATCGCTGGGGAGCGTTCCACACCATGAAGAAGACACTGATCGACCGGCGCCGGGTTCTCGTCGCGGGCGCCGGGCTCGGCGCCGCGCTGGCTCTGCCGATGCGCTCCGGCTTTGCCCAGGACACAAAGCTCAAGGTGGCGGGCATCCACGCTTCGCCGGTCGAGAACGCCTGGAACTCGCGCCTTCACAAGGCGATGCAGGAGGCGGCGGCCGACGGCGCGATCGAATACGTCTTTTCCGAAGGCGTGAGCGGCACGGACTATCCCCGTGCGATGCGTGAATATGCCGAGGGCGGCGCCGATCTGATCGTCGGTGAGGCTTATGCGGTGGAGCGCGAGGCGCGCCAGGTCGCGGCGGACTATCCCGAGACCATGTTCCTCATGGGCTCCTCCGGCGAGCCGGCCGGCGACAATTTCGGCACCTTCGGCACCTGGAACCACGAGGCGGCCTATCTCGCGGGCATGCTCGCCGGCCCGATGAGCGAAAGCGGCACCTTCGGCGCGGTCGGCGCGATTCCGATCCCCGAAGTGAACATGCTGATCAACGGCTTCCGCATGGGCGTCAACGAGGTGCGGCCCGATGCCAAGCACCTGATCGGCTTCATCGGCACCTTCTTCGATCCGCCCAAGGCCCGCGAGGCGGGGCTTGCCCAGATCGACGCCGGCGCCGACATCCTGTTCGGCGAGCGCATCGGCACGGCGGACGCTGCCAAGGAACGCGGCATCAAGGCGATCGGCTCGCTGATCGACTATACTGAGCGCTATCCGGACACGGTCTTCGCCAACGCCATGTGGTACTTCCGCCCGATCCTCGACGCTGCCGTCGCCGACACCAGGGCTGGCAACCCGACCGGCAAGAACTACACGCCCTACAGCCTGATGAAGGAAGGCGGCAACGACATCGTCTACGCCGAATCCATGGTGCCGGCCGACGCCGTGAAGGCGATGGAGGAGAAGCGCGCGGCGATCAAGGCCGGCGAATTCGAGGTGCCGATCGACTTTAACGAGCCGAAGTGATCGAGGAGGGGCGCCTTTTCTCACCTTGTATGAGTCTGGCGCTAACGCATTGGCCAGAGCAACGCTCGTAGTCAAGGTGCAAGCGGCCAAGTTTCGATCTCCCCCCTTGCGGGGGAGATGCCGGCAGGCAGAGGGGGCGTCCCTGGCGGAGAACTTCCGACGGCCGGCGCCGCACCCCCCTCTGGGTTCCCACCCATCTCCCCCGCAAGGGGGGAGATCAGGCTTCCCGCATTGACCCGCTCTTATGAAGCGGTTGGCGCGCCTGCGGACATTGACGAGGCTTCAGGCTGATGATTGCTTCCCCGCAAACTGCGGACACCACCCCGACCGTCCTCGCCCTCGAACACATCACCAAGCGCTTCGGCACCTTCGCGGCGAATGACGACGTGTCGCTGACGCTCAGGCGCGGCGAGATCGTCGCACTTCTGGGGGAGAACGGCGCCGGCAAGACGACGCTGATGAATATTCTGTTCGGCCATTACATGCCGGACGAGGGCCGCGTCTCGGTCGAGGGGAAGGAGTTGCCGCTCGGCCGGCCGAAGGCGGCGATCGCCGCCGGTGTCGGCATGGTGCATCAGCATTTCACCCTGGCACCCAATCTCTCGGTGCTGGACAACGTCATGACCGGCACGGAGAGCCTGCTTTCCTGGCGCTCCGACCGGAAGGCGGCGCGCGCCAAGCTCGCGAGTATTGCCGAGCGCTTCGGGCTGAAGGCCGAGCCGGAGGCTCTCGTCGCCGATCTTTCCGTCGGTGAGCGCCAGCGGGTGGAAATCCTGAAAGCCCTCTACAACGACGCCCGCATCCTGATCCTCGACGAGCCGACGGCGGTGCTGACGCCAGCCGAGAGCGACAGCCTGTTCCAGACGCTGAAGGTGATGGCGGGGGAGGGGCTGTCGATCATCTTCATCTCCCACAAGCTGAACGAGGTGATGGCGGCGGCCGACCGGGTTCTGGTGCTGCGGGCGGGGAAGCTCGTGGCCGAACGCCGCGCGACCGAGACGAGCAAGGAAGAACTCGCCGAACTGATGGTCGGACGGCGTGTCGCCCGGCCGGTGCGACAGGCAAGCGAGGCGGGCGAGATCGTCGCGGAAGCCGCCGGCGTCGATGTCGTCGAGAACGGTGTCCGGCGGCTTTCGGATGTGTGCTTCCTGGTGAGTGCGGGCGAAACGCTCGGCATCGTGGGTGTCTCGGGCAATGGGCAGACGACGCTCGCGAAACTCCTCTCCGGTCTCGCCCGGCCGGCAAGCGGCACGCTCACCATCCTCGGTCAGGACGCGGGCCAGCTGGACGCGCGGGATTTCGTCGCGATCGGCGTCGCCCGCATCCCGGAAGATCGCAATTCGGAGGGCGCGATCGGGGATCTGTCGCTCTGGGAGAACACCATTCTGGAGCGGCTGCGCGATCCCCGATTTGCCCGCCACGGCTTCGTGCGCGAGGGCGCGGCACGGCAGTTCACCGACGGGATCGTCAAGCGGTTCGACGTGCGCGGCGGCGGGCCGGAAAGCCGCACCCGGCTTCTCTCTGGCGGAAACATGCAGAAGCTGATTTTCGGCCGCAATCTGGTGGAGACGCCGAAGATCCTGCTCGCCGCCCAGCCGACGCGCGGGCTCGACGAGGGCGCAATCGCCGCCGTCCACGGCGAGATCCTTGCCGCGCGGGATGCCGGCGCGGGCGTCGTCCTGATCTCGGAGGATCTCGACGAGGTGTTGGCCTTGAGCGACCGGGTCCAGGCGATCGTCGGCGGCCGGCTCTCGCCGCCCGTTTCGGCCGATGGGCTCGATGCCCGAAAGCTCGGCCTGATGATGTCCGGCGAATGGGAGGCGGCGGCCTGATGCGTCTGGAACGCCGCACCGAGCGCTCCGCCGCCCTGACCCTGCTTGCGCCCGTGGGCGCCGTGGTGGCCGCGCTCATCCTCTCCGGCGGGCTGATCGCACTCGCCGGCGCCAATGTCGGCCAGGCCTATCTCGCGATCCTCGACGGCGCCTTCGGCTCTCGCCTCGCCTGGACCGAGACGCTGACCCGCACCGCTCCGCTGATTCTGACCGGCCTTGCCGCAGCGATCGCCTTTCGCGCCAAGGTCTGGAATATCGGTGGGGAGGGGCAATTCTATCTCGGCGCGATCACGGCGGCCGCTCTCGGCTCGCAGAACTGGCTGCATCTGCCGGCTCCGCTTCTGATCGTGGCGCTGATGGCGGCGGGTGCCGTGGCGGGAATGGTGCTTCTGCTGGTGCCGGTAGCACTGCGCCTCCGCTTCGGCGTCGACGAGGTGGTGACGACGCTGCTTCTGAATTTCGTCGTGCTCCTCTTCGTCTCCATGATGATCGAGGGCCCGCTCAAGGATCCGCTCGCCTTTGGCTGGCCCCAGTCGGTCCCGATCGTCTCCGAGGCGGAACTGCCGAAGCTCGCCGAGCGCTCGCGGCTGCACGTAGGCCTTCTGGTCGCGCTTCTCCTCGCGATCCTTCTCCAGATCATGCAGTCGAAGACGGTGTTCGGCCTCGAATCTCGCTCCGTCGGGCTGAATCCCGAAGCCTCCCGCTTCGCCGGGATTCCGCTGGGCGCCACGCTTCTCAAGGTCGCCTGCCTGTCCGGCGGTCTGGCCGGGCTTGCCGGCGTCATCGAGGTGCTCGGCGTCAAGGGCTACGTCACCACCGACCTCTCGCCGGGCTATGGCTATGCCGGCATCATCGTTGCCATGCTCGCCAATCTGCAGCCGCTCGGCGTCGCGGCGGCAGCGGTCTTCGCGGCGACCATGTTCGTCGGCTCCGATTCCATGAGCCGGGCGCTCGGCGTGCCGAGCTTCATCGCCGATGTGACGGTGGCGTTCTCGCTTCTGACCATGCTCGTCGCGCTGCTTCTTTCGAGCTACAGGATCCGGCGATGAGCGAGGCGTTCGAGATTCTCGGTTCGGTCGGCCTGTGGGCCGCGGTCCTGCGCATTGCGACGCCGTTGATCTTCGGCACGCTCGGTGCCCTCATCTGCGAGCGCGCAGGCGTTCTCAATCTCGGCATCGAAGGCATCATGAGCTTCGGTGCGATGCTCGGCTGGCTGGCCGTGTTTCAGGGCGCCGACCTCTGGACGGGTCTGCTCGCTGCCGCGATCGGCGGAGCGGCCTTCGGGCTCCTCCACGCGGTGATGACCGTGCCGCTGGGGCTGTCCCAGCACGTGACCGGGCTCGGCATCACGCTGCTCGCCTCGAGCCTCGGCTATTACGTCTTTCGTTTGGCCGTGCCGGTCCAGGGCACGCCGCCGACGATCACGCCGTTTGCGCCGATCGACATTCCGGGCCTGTCCGATCTGCCCTTCATCGGCCCGACGCTCTTTGCCCAGACACCGCCCACCTATCTGGCGATCGCGTGCGCGGCCCTGATCGCCTATGTCATCGCCCGCACGCCGCTGGGGCTTGCCGTGCGCATGACCGGTGAAAATCCCCACGCCGCGGAAGCGCAGGGGATCGATCCGATCGCGGTTCGGATCGGCGCCGTCGTTTGCGGCAGCGCCCTGATGGGACTGGGCGGCGCGTTCCTGACGCTGTCGGCCTTCAACAGCTTCTTCCCGACCATGATCCAGGGGCGCGGCTGGGTCTGCATTGCGCTGGTCGTCTTTGCCGCCTGGCGGCCGGGGCGCGCGCTCTTCGGCGCGCTGCTGTTCGCCTTCTTCGACGCCTATCAGCTTCGCCTGCAGACGGCTTACGGCAGTGTCGTGCCGTATCAGCTCTTCCTGATGATGCCGTATATCCTGTCGATCGTCGCGTTGATCGTCATGTCGCGCCGCGCCCGTGTGCCGCAGGCCCTGATGCAGCCCTATCGGCGGGGCGAGCGGTAAGACGCGAAACGGCTCAATAGCCGGGTTTCAGATGGGCAAGCTGACTGCCGATCCGGTAGCTGCTTTCGCGCATCCCGCGAAACCGCTGGGCTTCGGGGACGCTGACCGGCAGCGGCATCTCCGACTCGCCGATCTTGCCCAGCACGAACTCGGCAAGCACGCGTCCGAACACCGTGCCCGGCGCGATGCCCCGGCCATTATAGCCGCTGATCGAGACGACACGCTCGTCGAGCGTGTGGAAGCGCGGCACGGCATCCGACGTCATGCCGATCTGGCCGTACCATTCGCTCTCGAAGGCGATATCGCCCAACTGCGGAAACAGCCGCTGCAGATGCCGTCGCGCCCAGCGCCGGTGGATGCCGGCGCCCGTGCCGCTCAGCGCCCCGACACTGCCGACGATCAGCCGCCCGGCCTGATCGAGGCGGAAGGAGGAGAGCACCGATTTCGTATCCCAGCAGCCCTGGCGCTCCGGCAGGATGGAGCCGAGGAGATTGGCCGAAAGGGGCTTCGTCGCGATGTTGAAATAGGGGAGGTGGACGATCTCCTCCCGCAGTTCCGGCCAGGGCGTCGTCGTGGTGGCATTGGTGGCGACGATGATCCAGTCGGCGGTGATGGAACCGGCGGCGGTCGCCACCCTCCAGGCTTCTCCTTGTCGCGAAACACTCCTGACGCGGCTGTTGGTGAAGATCTCCGCACCGGCTGCAATTGCCGCGGCGGCGAGGCCGCGCGCATAGGCAAGCGGCTGGATCGTGCCGGCACGGCGATCGAGAAGGGCGGCGGAGAAGGCCGGCGACCCGGTCGCTCGCTCTGCCTCCGCTTCACCGAGCAGCGTCACGGGCGCCCCGCGCGTCTGCCATTGCCGGGCACGCTCGGCCAACTCATCCGCCCCGGCGCGGCCGACGCCGCAATGAAGCGTGCCTCGTCGCTCGGCCTCGCAGGCGATCTGATGCTGCTCGATCAGCGCGAAGACCGCGTCCGGCGCTCCCGCCAGAAGCGAAAGCAGCCTCTCGCCATGAGGGTGACCGAGAATGTCGGGCATGTCGTCGGGCCGCACCCAAAGCCCGGCATTGACCAGGCCGACATTCCGGCCCGACCCGCCAAAGCCGATCTCGGCCGCCTCGATCACGGCGACGTTTGCACCCGCCTCCGCCAGATGGAGGGCGGCGGAGAGGCCGGTATATCCGGCGCCGATCACCGCGACGTCGACCGTCGTCTCGCGGGAGAGGACGTGGGTCTCGGGAGCAGGCGGCGCAGTTCTCTCCCAGAGCCCGTGCGAACGCGGATCGTCGAACATGCGTGCGTTGCGGCTCCGGAAAATGGGCGGTGGTTATTCCTCGATCATCCGGCGGATGATGTCGAGTTCGTTGGAGAAGCGCTCGTCACCGGAGCGTTCGTTCTCGATCTTGCGGACGGCATGAAGCACGGTCGTGTGATCGCGGCCGCCGAAGCGCCGGCCAATTTCGGGCAGCGAGCGCGGCGTCATGGTCTTGGCCAGATACATGGCGATCTGGCGCGGCCTCACGATCGTCTTGGTCCGGCGTGACGACAAAAGGTCCGTCCGGGTCACATTGTAGTGCCGGGAGACGAACTTCAGGATGTCCTCGATGCGCACGCGCCGCTCGACATTCGCCCGCGTCAACTGGTTCAGCAGATCGTCGAGATGAGCCTGCGACAATGGCTGGCCGAGGGAATGGCGGAAGGCGATCTGGTTGAACGCGCCTTCCAGATCCCGGCCCGAGCCGATGACGCGCTTGGCGATGGCCTCGATCATGTGGTCCGGCATCGAGAAGGACGGATCTTCCGTGCGCATGGCCTCGGCGCGGCTCTCCAGTATCGCGCGGCGCATGTCGTAGTCGGGAATGCCGATTTCCAGGGTAATGCCGTTGGAAAGCCGCGAGCGCACCCGCGGATCAAGCGATTCCAGCTCGCTCGCCGGCCGGTCGGCGGCGCAGATCACCTGCTTGGCGGAATCGATCAGGGCGTTGAGGAGGTGGCAGAACTCCTGCTGGATCGATTTGCCCTGAAGAAACTGCGTGTCGTCGATGATCAGGATGTCGATGCCGCGCAGGGTCTCCTTGAGGTCGAGCGCCCGGTTGTCGCGGATCGCGGCGGCAAAGCGCCACATGAAATATTCCGCGGTCAGATAGACCACCCGCGGTTGGTCCTTGCGCCGGACCGCCGCATTTGCGATCGCCTGCAAGAGATGGGTCTTGCCGAGGCCGACGGCGGCATGGATGAAAAGCGGGTTGAAGCGCAGCGCGCCCGGCCCGCTTTCGGCCACTGCTTTTCCGGCGGCGAGTGCGACGCGGTTCGACGCGCCCTCGATGAAACTGTCGAAGACGTAGCGCGGGTCGAGCGGCGAACCGAATTCCGGCTGGCTCGCGGCCAGCACTTCGGGCTCGGCCTGCCGCGCCGCCAGATCGCGCACGGTGGCGACTTCGAGGGCCTCCGGCTCCGAGGCGGGAAGGGCTGCGGCCGCAGCTGTCCGTCCGCCGATCCGGCTCGAACGAATGGTGACGCCGCCACCGCGTACGGCGGAGCGCACGACGATGTCGACGCGCAGAGTGCCGGGCACCTCGTCCGCGAAAATCTCGGTCAACAGTTCCTGATAGTGCGACTGAATCCAGCTCCGCAGAAAGGCCGTCGGCACCGACACCTGGCATATGCCTTTGCCGAGGTTGTCCAGCTTCATGCGCTGGAACCAGCTCATGAAGATGTCCTGACCAAGCTGTGCCTTGAGCCGCGCCTTCACGCGCTCCATTACCTCGGCCTGATCTCGTTCGCCGCCTTGCATATCCGCCCCATGCCTCATTTTCGAATTCGCCCGGTCGTCGCCCATACCGTGCGTACGCATTACTCGATCCGCCTGTACTGCCATTTGGCCGCTTACCTCTGGAGCCATGGCAGGTCTTCGGCCTTCCAGCCGGCTTTCCGACCCCTGTGCCCGTCCTCGTCGGGCGGGCCCTCGAAACCATCGATCACGTTGAAACAGTTTTCGAAGCCGGCACTCGTCGCTGCCTTGGCGCTGGCGATCGAGCGCACACCCGACCGGCAGAGGAAGTAGATCGGCGTGGTCTGATCGCCACCACGCTCCTTGACCGCCACCACGACCCGCGCCGCGAAATCCGGATCGACCTCCATGGACGGGAAGGACTGCCACTCGATCAGAAGCGGGTTCTGGCGCAGGCGACTGAGATCGGGGATCCCGACATAGGTCCACTCCGCCGCCGTCCGGACATCGACGAGGACGGCCGACGGATCCTCGGAAAGCGCAGACCAGCACTCGCCAACCGTCACGTCGCCGCGATAACCTGAAGCCATGGCGTTGTCTCCGTCTTCACGATAGGCAAGACGAAAGGCGTCGGCCGGATGGTTCCGTACCGGCAGCTCACGTCTTGCGGCTTGTTGATAGAAAGCGGAATCTACGAAGGATTGATTCGGAAGTTTTCCGGTGGGGGCCCCGAGTCATTCTTGGAATGTCTGGATAACCCCACTTGTCCCCACACTTCGTCTTGCTCCGCTCTTGTCATCCACAAATATTACGAGACAGCGGGAGACTGGGCAAGCCGACTCTGAGAGATTCCGTGCCACAGGCCGCGACGCTGTTGCGGGATGGACATCGCAGGCCCCCTTGCTCATTGCCGAAAAGCCCAGCGGGCGTGGGACTCTCACGTCGGTCGCATCGCGGCGAGCCGCGGGAGAAGAATAAAATTTGCAAAATTTATGACGGCCCACTTGACTCAAGGGCTTGCCGGAAATCGCTTAGCCGGCAATTTTCATGAGTTCAGTGACCTCATGTAAGATATTGATTTTAAAACGTATTTCTAATCACGTCAGGCGGTGAGGGAGTCCAGAACCTTCGCGGCACGAAAATTGCTCATTCTGATGGCCGAATCATGTCTCTCTGCCCACCAGGCGAGCTGATGAGGGTGACGGGGCGGCTGTTTCGGCATGGCTGGAAGCCCGTCCCGAGCTGTCGGGCCAATCCCGCACCTGACTTCGGCAGCGGTCGGTGGCCGGCCCCGGGCCGTCCGCCGTTCGGCCAGTAGCCTGTCCCTAGGTCTCGCAATAACGCGCGATCATGGATCTCGCGTTTGTAGTTATTCAAAGAACATCCAGGACTGGCCGGCTCCAGTGCACGGTAGAACCACAGAATCAAAAAGCCCGGCAAGGCCGGGCTCCTTCATGCGTCTCTCGCTCGATACGTAGTTGGGCGGATCAGGCCCCGCCTAGCGCCTTCACCCGGTGCGACAGGCGAGAGATCTTCCGCGACACGGTATTGCGGTGGAACACACCCTTGCTGGCAGCGCGGCGCATTTCCGGTTCGGCAACCCGGAATGCGGCAAGCGCGGCTTCCTGGTCTCCGGAAGCGATCGCCTCCTCCACCTTGCGCAGGAAGGTGCGGACGCGGGAGCGGCGTGCCGTGTTGATCTCAGTCCGGCGCGCGATCTTCCGCGTCGCCTTCTTGGCGGAAGGGGTATTGGCCATTCTCGAACTCTCTTCTCTTATGCTTTGCGTGGCGCTGCAGCGTTCTTAAAGCAAACACGCTGGCGCAAAAGAATGGGCGGCGCCGAAAGACGCCGCCATTTGCCGCGCCTTATAAGGAGCGGCTTGCCCGCCGTCAATATGGCTTCGACGGGCTCCGCCTTGTTCCCTGCAATTTGTCTTGGGTGCGCGATGGCTCGCCGGTCAGCGGTTGCGGAACTGGGGGGTCCGCTTCTGGATGAAGGCGTCCATGCCTTCGCTCTGGTCTTCCGTGGCGAAGGTCGAATGGAAGAGCCGCCGTTCGAAGCGCAAACCCTCCGAAAGCGGAACCTCGAAGGCCCGGTTCACCGCCTCCTTCGTCATCATGACGGCGGGCAGGGAGAAATTGGCGATCTTGTCGGCGGCGCGCAGCGCCTCCTCGATGAGTTCCGACGCGGGCACGATCCGCGAGACGAGACCGCAACGCTCGGCTTCGGTCGCGTCCATCATCCGGCCAGTGAGACAAAGATCCATGGCCTTGGCCTTGCCGATGGAACGGGCGAGACGCTGGGTTCCGCCCATGCCCGGGATGACACCAAGGGTGATCTCTGGCTGGCCGAACTTGGCGTTGTCCGCGGCGATCACGAAGTCGCACATCAGCGCCACTTCGCAGCCGCCCCCGAGCGCGTAGCCGGCCACGGCGGCGATCGTCGGTTTGCGGAAATTGCCGAGGCCCTCCCATTCGCCCCACAGGTCGGAGAAGAACGCCTCGGTGAACTCCACTTCCTGCATTTCCTTGATGTCCGCGCCGGCGGCAAACGCCTTTTCCGAGCCGGTGAGGACGACGGCGCCGATCTTGGCGTCGCCGCCGAAGGCCGAGAGGGCCTGCACGATCTCGCGCATCATCTGCTGGCTGAGCGCGTTCATGGCTTTGGGTCGATTAAAGGTGATGAGCCCGACACGTCCGCGGGTCTCGACCTTGATGGTTTCGTAGCTCATGGGGCTCCGTCAGGAATAAGGGACTGGGCGCCGGATAGGTCGGGCGCCCGCCCGTCTCATGCGATGCGCAATGAGTGGCCGATCGCTGCGGTAAAGGCAACCCGGGATCCTTGTCGGGATAGGTGACGGATATGTCGGGCGTTTTCGGAGCCATGCAAGCGCGATTTGGCGGCTGCGAGACGGTGGTGTTTCGAGCCTTCGTTCGGATAATGCGCCGGAATGCTCCTCGACTGGACCTTTGCCGGCCGCAGGGGAATCTCGGCCCCGGAAAGCCTCAGGCCAGACACGCCTGTCCCTGGCTGCCGCCTCCGCGGGGCCTGTCGGAGAATGCGCTTCTCACGCGACCTTGCGTGGCTCGCCTGCCACGAGCGGCTTGATTGTTTCGGGCCTGCCGGTCGCTCGCTTGGCAAGCCAGACAATAAGGTCTTCGGCCGGCATCGGCCGGCCGAAGAAGAAGCCTTGCACCTCCTGGCAGCCGCTCTGGCGCAGGAACTCGAGCTGCTCCGCGGTCTCGACGCCTTCGACGATCGTGGCATTGCCCAACCGCTCGGCGAGTTCGATCACCGAAAGAAGGATGGTCCTGCCGCGAGGATCGCTGTCCACCGCCTGCAACAGCGAACGGTCGATCTTGAGCGTGTCGAAGGATAGGCGCGAAAGCTGCGAGATGTTCGAATAGCCCGTCCCGAAATCGTCGATGGAAACCTTGACGCCACCCGATCGCAGCCGGCCTATCCGACGTTCTGTCGAATCGGCGTCCTTCATGATCGTGCTCTCGGTCACCTCGACCTCCAGAAGATCGCCGGGAATTCCGGCGGCTTCGATCACGGCCAGAACGGAATCGGCGAATCCCGGCCGCGCGAATTGGACCGGGGAAACGTTGATCGCCACCGGGAGACGCAGCCCGCCGCTCAGCCACGCGCGCGCCTGCGCCACGGCCTTGTCGAGCACGATCTCGCCCACGCGCTCGATCAGCCCGCACCGTTCGCAAATCGCGATGAAGTCTCCCGGTGGGACGAGTTTGCCGGTCTCGTCGCGCATGCGCACCAGAGCTTCGACGCCGACGATCTCCAGAGTGTCGACCCTGAGCTTCGGCTGGAAATAGAGGATCAGGTCGTCGCGCTCGATCGCTGCGCGCACCGTAGCCTCCATCTTGAGATTGGCCTCGGCCTCGATCTGAAGGGCCGGAGTGAAGAAGGCATAGCCGCCACGTCCGGCCCGCTTGGCCGCATACATGGCGAGATCGGCATAGTGCACGAGAATGTCGGCATCGCGCGCGTCCTGGGGCGTGCGGGTGATGCCGATGGAGGCGCCCAGGCTGACCATGACTCCGTCCGCGTCGAAGGGACGCGTCAGCGCGGCGATGACGGCCTGCGCCATCTCCTCGAGTTCTTTTTCGCCGAATGCACCCGGCAGAACGGCGACGAACTCGTCGCCGGCGAAGCGGGCGAGAAAAGGCTTGTCCGGCGCCTTCCGGCAGGGTTCGCCGATCGGCGACACGCAGGGTTCGAGCTTCGCGATGCTCGTGCCACAGGTTTCGCCCAGAATGCGATCGGCCGCCTGCCGCAGGACATGATCACCGATCTCGTGGCCGAACGTGTCGTTCACCTGCTTGAAATTGTCGATGTCGATGAAGAGCAGCGCGGCTTCGAAGCTCGTGTTCTGCTTCGGGGCCAGCGCATGGCGGAGCGTCTGATTGAGCGCCATGCGGTTCGGGAGGGTGGTGACGGCGTCGGAATAGGCCAGCACGTTCATTCGCACGACGTTGGCGTTGAACCGGGCGACCATCTTGCGAAAACTGTCCGCCAGGCCGCCGACCTCGCATGGGCAATCGACATCGATCGTCACGTCCGTCGCGCCGGCGGCGAGTGCTTCGGTGCTGGCACGCAGGTGGCCGATCGCCCCGGTGAGCCTGCCAGCAAGGGCATAGGTGACGAGGGCCGGGACGGCTGTGATCGCCACTCCCAGCAGGAGCCATGTGCCGAAGCTGGCATGTTCGAGGTCGACATGAGCGTCGAGCCACATGATCGCGATGCCGCCGAGTGCGGTGAAGCCTGCGACCAGGATCGTGAATCGGACACGGATACTGTTGAGGCCATTTCCGTACATGTCGCGATCCGTATTCCTGGCTTATATTCTTGCCGCGACAATGGCGGCAAAGGTCGTTCTGATCGCAACTTTAGGAAAGAAAGATTGGTATTCTCTGAACTTCATGTGTGAAACTGTCGCAAATGAGTTGTGACCCGCAGGCTGGTGCTGTGGCAGTTCAGGCGTCCGATCAGCGCTGGCAGACGGGGCAGAAGAAGGTCGACCGCCCGCTTTGCACGATCCTCCTGATGATCCCCCGGCAGGTCGGGCGGGGGCAGGGCTCGTCCTCGCGGTCGTAGACGGCAAAGGAGTGCTGGAAATACCCGAGCGAGCCGTCGGCCTGCCGGTAATCGCGCAAGGAGGACCCGCCTGCGGCAATCGCGTCGGCGATGGTTTCGCGAATATGGATGGCGAGATCATCGAGACGTTTGCTGGGAGCTCCCTTGGCGGTCACGAGCGTCCCGGCGGCGCGGCGTGGGGAAAGGCGGGCCCGCCACAGCGCCTCGCAGACATAGATGTTGCCGAGACCGGCAATGATTTTCTGGTCGAGGAGGACCGCCTTCAGGGGCGCCTGACGCCCGGCAAAGAGCGGCGCCAGCGCTGCGCCCGACAATTCGTTGCCGGTCGGCTCGATGCCGAGATTGCGAAAATGGGGATGCGCTCCGAAATCGGCCCTCTCGACGAGCGACATGTAGCCGAAGCGGCGCGGGTCGTTGAAGATGACCGTGACCGGCATTCCGCCCGGCTCCATGAGGTCGAAGCGAACGTGGTCGTGCAACCGCGCGGTCGAGCGAGCGTGGACGAACCGCCCCGGCAGGCTGGTGCCGCTCCGGCTTTCGATCCGAAACGATCCCGACATGCCGAGATGCATGGCGAGCACGGTGCCGCCTTCCAGATCGGCGAGAAGATATTTCGCCCGTCGTCCGAGCGCCGCGATGCGCTGCCCGGCGAGCCTTTCGGCAAAATTCTCCGGCAGCGGAAAGCGCAGATCCGGCCTGGCGAGCGTGACGCGCTCGATCATCGCGCCCGCCATCACCGGTTCCAGACCGCGGCGCACCGTCTCGACCTCTGGCAATTCCGGCATGTTTGATTAAGTCCCTGCGATCGCGGTATGGCGCATCGCGAATGAACGAAGCTGCCGCTTCCGGCAAGCCGAACCGTCCGTAGCGCCGCCGTCACATATCCGCATCAAGGCGATGCGATGCAATGAGGGACACCGTCATGTCGCAGCCCCGCGTCACCGCAACCGATGCCATGGAGACGGCCTATGGCTACCGGACGGTCGAAGGCGGCGGCGAGAAGCAGGAGCGGGTCAACGGCGTCTTCCATCGCGTGGCCGAGCGCTACGATCTGATGAACGACCTGATGTCGGGCGGCCTGCACAGGGCCTGGAAAGCCGCCATGGTGGCCTGGCTCAGCCCGCCGCACCGGCCGGAATATCGCTTCCTGGACGTTGCAGGCGGAACCGGCGACATCGCCTTTCGCATCGTGGAAGCGACACGACGCCGGGCGCATGGCACGGTCCTCGACATCAACGCCTCGATGCTTGGCGTCGGCGCTGAACGGGCAGCAAAGCGGCGGCTGGACGGAAATCTGGAATTCGTCGAGGGCAACGCAGAATCGCTGCCTCTGCCCGATAACAGTTTCGACGCCTACACGATCGCCTTCGGCATCCGCAACGTTCCGAAAATCGACGCGGCTCTCTCGGAAGCCTATCGCGTTCTGAAACCCGGCGGGCGGTTTCTCTGCCTTGAATTTTCCGAAGTCGATCTGCCGATGCTCGATCGGGTGTATGAGGCGTGGTCGTTCAAGGCGATCCCGCGAATCGGCGAAGTGGTCGCCCGGGATCGGGAATCCTATGAATATCTCGTCGAATCGATCCGGCGTTTCCCCAACCAGACGAATTTCGCCGCGGCGATCCGCCGGGCCGGCTTCGAGCGGGTCGACTATCGCAATCTTTCAGGCGGCATCGCGGCGATCCATTCCGGGTGGAAACTTTGATGGGGCGATGCGCGTCCGCGACGGCTTGAGCGGCTGAATCCGTGGCAAATCCAATCTCCGGTACGATCGCATTGGTGCGGGCCGCCTACGTGCTCGCCCGCGAAGGCGTGGTCGGTGCCTTCCCCGCTGAAGGCCTGCCACCGGGGCCCGCCCTGCTTCATCGTCTTGCCCGGCTCATCCAGCGACGCTCCACCAAAGGACAGGCGCGCTCCGACCGTCTGTCGCGGGCGCTCAACCGGCTGGGCCCCTCCTATGTGAAGCTCGGCCAGTTTCTGGCGACACGGCCCGACCTCGTCGGTGCCGACATCGCCGGCGAACTGGGCGCACTCCAGGACAAGGTTCCGCCCTTCGAGCGCAAGCTCGCCGTGGCCGAAATCGAAGCCACGCTGGGCCGCCCGATCGACGACCTCTTCATCGACCTTGGCGAGGTTGTCGGGGCCGCTTCGATCGCGCAGGTCTATAAGGCCCGGATCCGCAACCCGGACGGCAGCGAACGGTATGCCGCCGTCAAGTGCATCCGCCCCGGGGTGCGCGGCCGTTTTCGACGCGAACTCGAGGCTTTTGCCTTCATCGCCCGGTTCCTTGAACGGTTCGTCCCCTCCTCGCGCCGGCTGCGACCGGTAGCGGTCATCGACACGCTCACCCAGTCGACCCGCATCGAGATGGATCTGCGCCTGGAGGCGGCGGCTTCCTCCGAGATGGCCGAGAACGTCGCCGACGACAAAGGCTTCCGCGTTCCCGCGATCGATTGGGAGCGCACGGGCCGCGACGTCCTGACCATGGAATGGATCGACGGGATCAAGCTGAGCGACGTCGCCGGCGTGATCGCCGCCGGCCACGACACCAAGAAGATCGGCGTCACCGTCGTTCAATCCTTCCTGCGCCAGGCGATGCGCGACGGCTTCTTCCATGCCGACATGCACCAGGGCAATCTGTTCATCGCGCCGGACAGCACGATCGTGGCCGTCGATCTCGGCATTGTCGGCCGGCTGAATCGCGATTCCAAGCGCTTCCTCGCCGAGATCCTCTACGGCTTTATCCAGCGCGACTATCGGCGCGTGGCGGAGGTCCATTTCGAGGCGGGCTACGTGCCGCGCAGCCAGGACGTGGCGAGCTTCGCCCAGGCCTTGCGGGCGATCGGCGAGCCGATCTACGGGCAGCCTGCCGAGACGATTTCCATGGGCCACCTCCTGTCGCTGCTCTTCGAAGTGACCGAGCTCTTCGACATGAAGGCGCGGCCCGAACTCGTGCTCCTGCAAAAGACCATGGTGGTCGTCGAAGGTGTCGCGCGCTCCTTCGACCCGAAGTTCAACATGTGGGTCACCGCCGAGCCGGTCGTGTCCGACTACATCATGCGCGAGTTGGGCCCGGCGGCGAAGTTGCAGGAGGCGCGGGACGGCCTGAACGCCGCCCTCAAGCTCTTGGGCCGAGCCCCCGAATTCGCGATCGGGCTCGAAATCCTCGGCCGCGAACTGCCGGATCTGGTCGAAAACGGCGTCCGCCTCAACGACGATACGCTGCTCGACCTTGTCCAGGACACCAAGCCCAGCATCATCCTGGCGCATGTGGAGCGCTGGGTGATCGCCATCGCGCTGGTCACGATCGCGATTTCGGTGGTGTTCTGAGGGCGAGGCCCGGTGGACGGAGATGCGGCGGGATGCGTTGCCGTAGCGAGGCAGGGTCGCTAGACAAAACTTGCGAGCGCGAAGCAGCATCGGATCGAGTCATGGTGAGGCTAACAAGGGAAGTTCTGAATAAGGTTTTCCCAGCTCGATTCCGGACTTGGGCGCTCCATGACAGCGGTGCACTCGAAGGTGAGGCGCGCGCAAACCTCTTCAACCGATTCCGCGGGGGGCATACGTTACCTGAAGACGCGAAAACCCGTTGCACGGGGCATTGAAGTTATGAGCCCGCTTTCGACAAAGCGCATTCTCCTGATCATCGGCGGCGGCATCGCGGCCTACAAGTGCCTTGATCTGATCCGGCGGCTGCGCGAGCGCGGCGCATCCGTGACGCCGGTGATGACGCGGGCGGCGGCAGAATTCGTCACGCCCCTGTCGGTCGGCGCACTCGCAGCGTCGAAGGTCTTCTCCGACCTGTTCGACCGCGAAGACGAGCAGGATGTCGGCCATATCCGGCTGGCCCGCGAGCATGATCTCGTCATCGTCGCGCCGGCGACGGCCGATCGCATGGCCCAGGCGGCGAACGGGCTGGCGGACGATCTCGCGGCCGCGATCCTGCTTGCCACACGCGCGCCCATCCTGATGGCGCCGGCCATGAATCCGGCGATGTGGGATCATCCTGCGACCCGCAGGAACCAGGCCCGGCTCACGGCGGATGGCGTTCGTTTCGTCGGACCCGGTGTCGGTGAGATGGCCGAGAAGGGCGAAGCCGGGCGCGGGCGGATGGCCGAGCCGCTCGAAATCGTCGCGGCGGCCGATGCGATCCTTTCACCTGCCGCCCGTCCGCTGGCGGGGCTGCGGGCCATCGTCACCTCCGGACCGACCCATGAGCCGATCGATCCGGTTCGCTACATCGCCAATCGCTCCTCGGGCCGGCAGGGACATGCCATCGCGGAGGCCCTCCAGAGGCTGGGAGTGGAGGTCACGCTGGTGAGCGGGCCGGTCACGCTGCCCGATCCCACCGGCGTCACGACGCAGAAGGTGGAGACTGCAGCGGAGATGCTGGCGGCGGTCGAGGCGGCGCTTCCGGCCGACGTCGCCGTGTTCGTGGCGGCCGTCGCGGACTGGCGGGTCGCCGCCCTGAGCAGCGGCAAGATCAAGAAGACCGCGGAGGGGCCGCCGGCGCTCGTCCTCGCGGAAAACCCGGATATCCTTGCCACGATCGGGCACCATGCCGAGAGGCCGCGCCTGGTGATCGGATTCGCGGCCGAGACCGACGATCTCCTGAAGAACGCGCGCGGCAAACTCGAGAGAAAGGGCGCCGACGCGATCGTGGCCAATGACGTTTCGCCGGCCGGTGGTGTCATGGGCGGGGTGGAAAACACCGTTGAGCTGGTCACGGCGGACGACGTGGAAAGCTGGCCGAAGATGGAGAAGACCGCAGTGGCAGAGCGTCTGGCGGACTGGATCGCCGCCCGGCTTGTCGGAAAGAGCGAAGCATGAGCGCTGCCGAGGTGATCGTGCGGGTCCTGCGCCTCGACCATGGCGAGGACCTGCCGCTTCCGAGCTTTGCCACGGCAGGCGCCGCCGGTGCCGATCTCAGAGCCGCTGTCGCCGAGCCTCTGATGCTCACGCCCGGCGAGCGTGTCCTGGTGCCCACCGGCTTTGCCATGGAGATCCCGCCCGGTTTCGAGATGCAGATCAGGCCGCGTTCGGGGCTCGCCATGCGTCACGGGGTGACGGTGCTCAATACGCCGGGAACGGTCGACAGTGACTATCGCGGGGAGATCAAGGTCCTGCTCGTCAATCTGGGGCAGGAGGCGGTGGAGATTGCACGGGGCGACCGGATTGCTCAGATCGTCGTGGCGCCGGTCGCTGGGTGCCGTTTCGAGGCGGTAACCACCCTGTCCTCATCGGCTCGCGGCGAGGGCGGCTTCGGGTCGACCGGACGCAGTTGACGGCCACGCCGGCCGCCATCTCCGAAACCGGCGTCGTTCATCCTACCGCGCGGCCTGGAGTGCCGGCTGGGCCGGTGGCGTATCGGGGAGGCCGAAGCGGTTGCGGCCGCGGGCGGCGATGCTGGTGATCGTCGTGCGGTTCCGGCCGTTCTGCTTGGATTGGTAGAGATTGGCGTCCGCTGCCGCGTAGATGCGGTCGAAGGGCTGCGGAGTCTTGAGGAAGACGCCGCCGAGCGATACCGACAGCTGGGTGCTCTGGGTGCCGGATCCCACATAGAGACGGTTGATGGCCATGCGCAGCCGCTCGGCCACCATCGCGCCTTTCTGCGGATCGGAGCAGGGAAGCGAGATCACGAATTCCTCGCCGCCGAGGCGCCCCACGGCATCGCTGCCGCGAACGGAGCGCATCAGGGTGGCGGCGATCTTCTTCAGAGCCTGATCGCCGACCGGATGACCGAGACTGTCGTTGATCTGCTTGAAATGGTCGGCATCGACGATCAGCACCATCAGGCCGAGATCGGGACGTCCGACCAAAGCACGCAGATGCGCCTTCATCTTCTTGTCGAAGCCCTGGCGGTTGAGAACGCCGGTGAGCCGATCCGTTGTCGCCGCTTTCATCAGGCCGTTATTGTCGGCCAGCAGCGACGAGAAGCGCAACACCACATAGGTGAGATAGGGCACGGCCGAAAGAAGCGTCACCGTGACGACGAAGCCGGCCGCCGCCAGCATGGCCGACTGGCCGTAGGGTTTGAAGAACCAGAAGGCTGCCGCCGTCGAGGCCAGGGTGACGGCGGTGACGAGAAGCAGAAATTCCCCGCAAAAGGTCTTCATGTGTTCAAAGGATTGGCGCATCGCGTCGACCTCGCTGTCTGTTTCTTCCCGTCATTTTGTTTCTTGTCTCGATGGGTGCATTTTCTTCGTCAGCGTCGCCGTTCAGTGGCGAGCTGTTCCAGACGAACGATCTGAAGCGAAATCCTCGAAGGAAAAATTACGAAAATATTTCAAAAGCTAAGGAGCGGAGCGGGCGAAACGGAAGAGCGGCTCGGCGCGAGCCGAGAGAAAGGTTTTTCTTCTCAGCGCCGAAGCTTTGGGAAAACCGGCCTCCAAGGCCGGGGGTGCGCGGCCTAGATGATAAGATGAGACGGTCTGACGCCATGCGGCCGGACGCGGATTCACCGCAGGAGCGACAAAGCGGCGCAGTCGATCTCCGCGCCGCCGGGCTGAGCGGGTTTATGGCCGGAACGAAACAACAGACACGCTATAACGACCGAACGGAGGAAATCATGGACGACGCCGTCAACCAGTCTCAGGCTCGCACCAAGGGTCGCGGACGCATCTACGATTCCATCGTCGACACGATCGGCGACACGCCGCTCGTGCGGCTCGACAAGCTGGCGCGCGAGAAGGGCATGAAAGCCAACCTTCTCGCCAAGCTCGAATTCTTCAATCCGATCGCGAGCGTCAAGGATCGCATCGGCGTGGCGATGCTCGAAAAGCTCGAGGCCGACGGCAAGATCACGCCGGGCAAGACGACGCTGGTCGAGCCGACCTCGGGCAACACCGGTATAGCGCTCGCCTTCGCAGCCGCTGCCAAGGGCTACAAGCTGATCCTGACCATGCCCGAGACCATGTCGATGGAGCGCCGCAAGATGCTGCGGCTGCTCGGCGCCGATCTGGTCCTGACCGAAGGCGCGAAGGGCATGAAGGGCGCGATCGCCAAGGCCGAGGAGCTGGTCGCACAGCATCCCGACGCGGTGATGCCCCAGCAGTTCGAGAACCCGGCCAATCCGCAGATTCACCGCGTCACAACCGCCGAAGAGATCTGGAACGATACCGGCGGCAAGGTCGATGCGTTCATCGCCGGGATCGGCACAGGCGGGACGATCACCGGTGCCGGTCAGGTGCTGAAAAGCCGGAACCCGGCGATGAAGGTCATCGCCGTCGAGCCTGAAGCCTCTCCCGTCCTGTCCGGCGGCAATCCCGGGCCGCACAAGATCCAGGGTATCGGCGCAGGCTTCGCACCGGCGATTCTCGATCAGGAAGTTTATGACGAGGTGATCCAGATATCCAACGAGGAATCCTTCGAACTGTCGCGGCTCGTGGCGCGACTGGAAGGTGTGCCGGTCGGCATTTCGTCCGGCGCCGCGCTCGGCGCCGCCATTCGGGTCGGCCAGCGTGAGGAGATGGCGGGCAAGAACCTCGTGGTGATCATCCCGTCCTTCGCCGAGCGTTATCTGTCGACCGCCCTGTTCGAAGGTCTCGCAGAAGAGGGCTGACCAAGCCTGTTCGTCCGTCGGGACGAACCCGGGCTGTTTGAGGCCTTACCAGACGAGCAGCCAGCCGTCCCGGCACAAATGGTCGGGGCGGCTCTTCTGCTGGCTCGGCTGAAGCGTCCCTGCTTTGCTTTCTGCAAGGCAGCGGAGATGGTGGCGAAGCGATGGATTGCCGTCTCCGTTAAATCCTGCCGCGATCCGAACAATGCGGTGACTTGGACGTTAATCATGGACGTGGAGGGCATCGCCTGCTCTTCGGCAAAAGCGGTCGATAACCGCGCTGTCGAGCCGGGTTGGACCAAGACCTGGCTCTAACCCGTCCAAGGCGTCCTGCGCAAAGCCGCTTCGTGAAGCCCTCTCGACGACACTTCAGCCACCACGAGCACTTGGAATTCGATCATGATTGACGACAAGCACAAACCGACGACTGAACCCGAGGAGGAAAAGGCCCGCCGCGAGGAAGGATCGGTCGAAGAGAACGAGCTGGATGAAGCGCTGGACGAGACCTTCCCCGCTTCCGACCCGATCGCCCCGAGCCGGATCGATGGCCCGTCCGACGGGCCTTCGAAAAAAGAGCGCTGAAGCGCTGTTCGGGGCGGTCGTCTCAGGAAAGACGCAGGTCGTTCGAGGTCAGACGTGACACGCCCGCCGCTGTCATGTCGGCCCATGCCTTGTCGAGGGACCCATCAAGGTCGATGGCACGGCATGCATCCTCGATGACGGTTACATCGAACCCGGCCTTGCGAGCGTCGAGCGCTGTCCAGCCAACGCAAAAATCTGTCGCAAGTCCGCAGGCGAAGACGCGCCGGACGCCGCGTTCCTGCAGATAGCCGGCGAGACCCGTCGGTGTCCGATGATCGGCTTCGACGAAGGCCGAATAGCTGTCGACGTCGGGGTGAAATCCCTTCCTGACGATCATCTGGGCATTTGGCACGGAAAGGCCTGCGTGGAACGCCGCACCATGGGAATCCATGACACAGTGGTCCGGCCAGAGGACCTGATTGCCATAGGCAAGTTCGATCGTCTCGAAGGCCTGGCGATGATGGGTGGAGGCAAAGGAAATGTGGCCCGGTGTGTGCCAGTCCTGGGTCAGCACCACGATCGAAAACGCCTTCGCCAGGTCGTTGATCAGGGGCACCACGGCTTCGCCATCCGGCACGGCCAGCGCACCTCCGGCACAGAAATCGTTCTGAACATCGACGATGATCAGGGCGTCGTCGGCGCCCACGGCCTGTTTGCTCATGGCCCGACCATGCCAGCAATCAGGTGGTGGGAAAAGACCCGAGCTTGAATCGGGGAGCGGCGTTTCGGCCCATTCAGCGCGCCAAGACAAGACGGGCGGCATTCGAACCGAATGCCGCCCGTCTTGTCTTGGATGCTTTCATTTCATCGGCTCAAAGCCGAAGTGGGAACTCAGAACTCGAGTTCGGCGCGGCGGTTCGAGCCGGGCTGGACTTCAAGCCGATCACCGACCCGGCGGATCGTCAGATCGGAAGCGCCGTGGTTGGAAACCGCCGGAACCTCGATGGTCATCACCTGGCCATCGGTGAGCGTGGAGACGAAACGCACCGGCTCACCGCTCATGCCGGCCTGAAGCGTGGCGACGACCCGGAAGCCTTCCGGCTCGACGGTGTAGTAGGCCGCGCCAGTGACATTGCCGAGGGCAATGCTGCGGGCTGCATCCGGGCGGAGTTCCTGGGCGCCGACGCTGGTCAGGCCGGCCGCGAGAATGGCTGCACTGGCGATCGCAAGTTTTTTCATTTTTTCAATCCTCGTGACAGGTTGTGTTTGTTCCGTGCCCAGGAGGTAGTGCATTATGCTGCGGCGCACAATGGCATAGCAGCCATGATATTTCGGTGGATCGGCTGTTCTCTATTGGATGATGCGTAATTCCTATCAAAATACATGCGAAATAAGATAATTTTACTGGGGCAGTAAGCTGAACTGTGTGCCGGCTCCGTTATGCTGCGCCGCACACTTCCCCAGCGACCGTTCGCAATTGCGTCGCGATCCCTTGCCATGCTTCCGGCCGGAGCCACTCAAGGAATCTCGGTCGCTTCGGCTGGAACGGAACCGGCTCTGGTGCTTTCCGTCTGGAGACGCGTTTTCGGAGACGTAATTGGATGTCATGGAATATTGTTCGGGGCAGGCCGTCACACTGGGCCGGCCTTGCCCTTTTCACGTTCGTTCTTCTGACAGGAGCGGCCGGCGCGCAGGAGACGGGCGAAGCGACCGATGACCCGACCCTGACAGATCCGGATGCCGCTCTCGTCGAGGTTTCGCTCGGGGACTGGGACGTGAAGACCACTCTCGCGGACCATCTTTCGCGAAAGGTCTCCGAAATACCGCTGACCGTGATGGTCTCGCAGGACATCGCCAGCGAGGTCTGTCCGCAGGATCCATCCGATCTGCAGCAGCAGGTCGTCGTCAGTCCGAGCCGGACATGCGCAGCCAAGAAGGCGACCTCGGCGCTGGAGGAAGAGGTGCGCCGGGCGATCGGTCAGTAGCGCAGGGGAATCGGAGAGCAGAGTGCGTCGGCCTCATCTCGCCGGCGCCACACCTTCGCCGCAATGATTGTCAGGAGGTGCGCTGCGGCCGGGCGGGAACTTCTCGAAGATCTCTTGCCCCGTTCGACGACTTGCGGAACTTCGCACCCGACATCCCGGCAGGCCGCCGGGCTACGTCGACTGCGGCGTCCAACTCACTTTTCGGGATCGAATCAATGATGCGCATCATGGCTGTCGCAGCCATTTCCGTCGCTCTGTCCGGTTGCGTGACCAGTGGCGGCGGTGTCGAAGAGGTGCTGGACGTCAACGCACCGGCAGACGACGCCCATTGCCGAAGCCTGCTGATGCAGCCTGGCGATCTGGTCTATGCCCAATGCCGGCTGGCGCTGCGGAAGACCTATCTCAACGCCTACAACACCCGGAAGGCGGCCATCCAGAAACAACATGGACCGGTCACCGGGGCTTACGACGTGGCCCTGCGCGCGGACGCCTTCTGCAATTACGACGAAAGCGTCAAACTGGTGCAACAGGGTCTTCCGGAGGAGGTCATCGTCGAGCAGGCCTATCAGGCCTGTTTCAGCACGCGCACGGCGCTTGCCCAGGAGTTCGCCTCGGCGACAGGCCTGCCGGGCGAGGTTCTGACCAATTCCGAGCGAGCGACAATTCTGGCGCAGAACCGGGAAGCGCTTCGCGAGGCGCGGCAGGTGATCAATGGACCGCCGGGGGCGGCGGTGTCCGTGACCGAGGTGCCGGGACAGCAGACGCAGCCCGCCGGGGTCTTCGACGCGACCCCTCCCGCGGCGATCGGGAACGCCGGCAATTTCTGAGTCGACAGGCTCGGGATGGGGCGCTGCGGGCTGACGCTTCGACAGGTGTGTCATCTTTGCGTCGAATTCTCTGCAACGCTCCCGGATGTTTTCAAGAATTCACGCGAATTGAGGCGGTTGGGCAACGCTTGACGCTGGCTGGCCAACGATTGAATCGCAGAGGCGAATGTCCTGCTTTTCCGGGCTTTTTGCGAAGTGAATCAGTCTCGCGAAACAAATCGTTAACCATCGCCGGGTAGGTTCAAGACGTTCGGCGGCCACTGTGGCTTTTCCGCACTTGCCGCACGCCTCGTTTGGCAACAGGTTCCGAACGCACCGGCCGCAAACGCGTCGGGAATCCAAACTGCGGCATCAACCGTCAGGGACTGATAGGTAGTTATCATGAAGAAAATCGTTATCGCATCGGTCGCGTGCTTCGCTCTCGCAACCTTCGCTGGCTGCATGGGCAAGGGCATCGGCAAGGGCAAGGGCAAGGCCCCGGTCGCTGAGCCGGTCTACGCTGAGCCGGCCTACGTCACGAAGGGCTAATTTCCCTTCCAAGGCTTCGGGGGAGGTCGCCACGCGGCCTTCCCCGGCCTGACTGATCGGGCGAGCGAACAACGGTTCCGCGCCCTGCCGCAATGTCACACGAGTTGCGGCGAAGCTTGCGACGACGACGCGAAAACTCTTGGCTGACACGCCGATCGAGACGGGCGATTTGTCGCAGAACGATCCCGAAGAAAAGCGGTCACAGAACCGCCATGGGGTCGTAGGATTGGAAGGCGTCTGCTGCGTATTTCGGACTGAAGTCGTTGAACGGGCAAGACGTTTCGTTCACTGAGAAAGGCGGAACAATGCTTTCCTCCACCCTCCGGGTCGCGGGTGCGGCTCTTCTGTGCCTTGCGGTTGCCGGATGTAGCTCGACCGCCTCGCGGTCCACCAGCGCCGATTCAGGCCTCGTCCACAGCACCGCCTATGCTCCGGTCGAGGAGGCGACGGGCCAGTCGCGCATCGACAAGCCCTATTTCATCTCCTTCCGCGCCCGCAATGCGCTCAGCTACGGCCACAGCTTCGTGGTGTTCGGCAAGCTCGATGCCAATGGACGGGTGCCCTACGATGCGAACGGCGTGCTGATTCCCAGCATGACCGAGGTCGCGGGCCTCCATCCGGCCTCGACCAGCAACGTGCCCTACACGATCGGCCACGTTCTGCCGGTACCCTCCGAGACGGGCCCCAGTGACGGCGACACCGAACGCGCCTACATGACCGCCGAATGGACGGTCCCGCTTACGGCCTCACAGTATCAGGACGTCGTCGCCCATATCCGCGACCTTCAGGGGTCGAGCCCGCTCTGGCATGCCGTCGCCTACAATTGCAGCTCCTTCGTCGGCGACATCGCCAAGCACATGGGCTACCGGGTGCCGAACCACATGCTTTTCCCGCAGACCTATGTGGAAGAGCTTAAGGCAATGAACACCTGATTGCTGCGACCGCGCCGAGCACGCTGCGGCTCCGTCAGGTTTGCTGAAGCCCGGCCCGATCGGCCGGGCTTTCGTTTGTCCGGAGATGTTGCGGAAAGAGGCTGAAGATGCAGGGTGGACAAGGATGAGCGACGACACGCTCCTCTTCGAACTTCGCGGCAGGACGGCCTGGCTCACGCTCAACCGCCCGGACGCGATGAACGCGCTGACGCTCGACATGTATGAGCGGCTCGCCGAGCACTGCGAGGCGATCGAGGCGGGCGGGGATATCCGCTGCATGGTGATCGCCGGCGCCGGGGAGCGGGCATTCGCAGCCGGCACGGACATCAACGTTTTTCGCCAGGTGCGGGACGAGGCTGCAGTTCTGGCCTATGAAGCCCTCATGGACCGGGTGTTCGGCGCGATCGAGCGCTGTCCGGTCCCCGTCATCGCGGCGATGGCGGGAGCCGCGACCGGCGGCGGAGCGGCGATCGCCTGTGCAGCCGATATCCGGATTGCCACAGCCGATCTGCGCTTCGGCTTTCCCATCGCTCGCACCCTCGGCAATGCGCTTTCGATCGCCAACCTTTCCCGCCTCTGTGCCCTGGTGGGGGAGGGACGGGCGCGAGACATGCTGCTCACGAGCGAACTGATGAACGCCGAATCGGCACTGGCTGCCGGGCTCGTCAGCCGGCTTTGTCCCGATCGCGAGGCGCTGATCGCGGAAGCGCAGCGCCTAGCCGGGCAGATCGAGACGCTCAGCCCCGTCACGCTGGCCGCAACCAAGGACGCTCTTCTGCGACTGCGCATGGAGGGGAGCGGTGCTCAAGATCGCGACCTGATACTCAGAGCCTATATGAGCGAGGATTTCCGCGAGGCGGTGGAAGCCTTTTTCGAGAAGCGCCGGCCGGCTTTCAAGGGACGGTGATCGCCGCTGCCGCAGAACGGGTTTTCCTGATTCGGGATCGCCGCTATCACTGCGGCATGACCAAGCAATTCTATCGCCTCACCCTCGCCGTTCTCGTGATTCTCGCAGCAGTCGTGTCGCCGCGCGCCCAATCGCTCAACGCGGGTTTCCGGACGTTTCTCGAGCGGGACATCTGGCCGGCGGCCCGGGCGCGGGGCGTTCCGCGTCCGGTCTTCGAGGCGGCCTTTCGCAACGTCTCGCCCAACCTGAAGCTTCCCGATCTCGTCCTGCCCGGCGGCAAGAACACGGTCGAGGAGATCAACTTCCAGGCCGAGTTCAAGAATGGCGCAGATTATCTCTCCGAGGGCGCCGTGTCCGGCAACGCGGCGATCGCGCGCAAGCTCTATCAGCAGAACAGAACGCTGCTACAGCAGATCGAGGCGCGCTATGGCGTGCCGGCGCCGATCATCCTGGCGATCTGGGGCCGGGAATCGGCGTTTGGTCGGGCCAAGATCCCGATGAACGCGTTCGAGGTTCTGGGCACCAAGGCCTATCTGTCCCGTCGCAAGGACATGTTTCGAGAGGAACTTCTCGCCGCGCTCCAGATCGTCGCCGACGGCCATCTGAAGGTGGGGGAGATGAAGTCGTCCTGGGCCGGGGCGCTGGGTCAGCCGCAATTCATGCCCTCGAAGTTCCTGGCGCGCGCCGTCGATTTCGACGGCGACGGCCGCAAGGATATCTGGGGTTCGGTGCCCGACACCCTGGCCTCGATCGCGAACTATCTGAAGGAGGCTGGCTGGCAGACCGGGCGCGACTGGGGTTTCGAGGCGATCGTTCCGCCGAACGTCTCCTGCCGAAACGAGGGGCCGGATCGCGGCATTCCGATCGAGAGTTTCGTGGAGGCCGGCGTGCAGCGAGTCTCGGGACGTCCGTTCCCCGACCACGAGCGCGCGAGGCAGGGGCATCTGATGATGCCGGCCGGGCGTTTCGGCCCGGCCTTCATCGCGACGCCGAATTTCTACGTGATCAAGGAATACAACAATTCCGACCTCTACGCCCTGTTCGTCGGGCATGTCGCCGATCGCATCATCGGGGCAGGGCCGCTCAAGACAGGCTGGCAGAGGACGGATCGTCTCACCCGGGGCGATGTCTACCGCATGCAGAAGAAGCTGATCGCCCTCGGCCACGATGTCGGCGGAGCCGATGGTCTCGCCGGCTTCAAGACGCGCCGTTCGATCGGCGAAGCGGAAGCGCGGCTTGGCCTGCCCGAGACCTGCTGGCCGACGCGTGCGCTGGCGAACCGACTGTGAGGCCAACTCTCGGCTGGTAGGACTTTCTTAACGAGAGTTTCCAAAAGCTTTGGAGTGCGTTTTTCCGTCTCTATCGCAGGGCGGGAACCCGGGGTATTGGATTGAACGTGGAAAAGCCCAAGGAGAGCAGCGACTCCATTGGCGTTGCCGCGGCGGGAGTTGCCGGGGAGGCGACTCGGACGGTTCGGTCTCAAGACCGGACCGTCCATCCTTCCCCAGCACTTGGACCCGAGTGCCCTCGCGCAGTTTTTCGTTCTCAGATTTTCGGTGGTTCCTTGCCGGCCGTACGGCAGGCCGAGCGGAGCGTATTTGCCATCAGGAGCCCGATGGTCATCGGTCCGACACCGCCCGGAACGGGCGTGATGGCGCTGGCCTTCTCGGCGGCTTCGGAATAGTTCACGTCGCCGACGAGGCGGGTCTTGCCTTCGCCCTTTTCGGGTGCCGGGATCCGGTTGATGCCGACATCGATGACGACCGCGCCCTCCTTCACATACTCGCCGGTCAGCA
Source organism: Jiella marina (assembly GCF_024359545.1). Taxonomy (GTDB): domain Bacteria; phylum Pseudomonadota; class Alphaproteobacteria; order Rhizobiales; family Rhizobiaceae; genus Jiella. The sequence goes on along the minus strand of NZ_JAKQZG010000011.1, from coordinate 13,633 downwards.
TCTCCGGGCGGCCCACGGCCGCGACCAGAATGTCGGCGCTGCGGCACATGGCCGGCAGATCCTTCGTGCGCGAATGGGCGATGGTCACTGTGGCATTGGCGGAAAGCAGAAGCTGCGCCATCGGCTTGCCGACGATGTTGGAGCGCCCGACGACAACCGCATGCTTGCCCGAAAGATCATCGCCCAGAACCTCGCGGATCAGGATCATCGAACCCGCCGGCGTACAGGGCACAAAGGCCTGGTCGAGCTGGCCCGTCGACAGGCGGCCGACATTGATCAGGTGAAAGCCGTCGACATCCTTGTCCGGGTCGATCGTCTGGATCACCTTGGCTTCGTCGATGTGGTCCGGCAGCGGCAATTGCACGAGAATGCCGTGGACGGACGGATCGGCGTTGAGGTCGCCGACGATCTTCAGAAGCGTCTCTTCGCTCGTCTCGGCGGGAAGCTCGTGCTTGATCGACTTGAAGCCGCATTCATTGGCGGTTCGAGCCTTCGAGCCGACATAGACCTGGCTTGCCGGATCCTCGCCGACGATGACGACCGCGAGCCCGGGCACGGTGCCCGTCTCTGCCGTCAGGGAGGCGGTGGCCTGTTTGACGGTCTCGATGATGCGCGCCGATACCGCCTTGCCGTCGATCCGCTTTGCCTCTGCCAAGATGAGCCTCCTCGTCTGTCCGTTTGCGATGAGCCCGGTCATAGAGGGGGGAGGAGCGAATGAAAAGCGGGCGAACCCGGTCGGAGGGTCCGCCCGCTTCAACTCCGAAAATGGAGCAGGTCAGGACTTGCGCACGATATCCCCGTGCGGGGTCCAGATCGTGCCGTCGATCTTGCCCCGCAGTTCGGGATAGTCGTCATTGTCGAACATCGGCTCCATGCCGCTCTTCTTCTGGCGGAAATAATCCTTCGTGAGCTTCGCGACCGTGCCGGAGAGCGCCACGATCGCGATGAGGTTGATCGTCGCCATCAGGCCCATGGAGGCGTCGGCGGTGTTGAACACCGTCCTGACCGACTGGACCGAGCCCCAGATCACCATCAGGAGCACGGCGATCCGCATGATCGTGAGCCCCACCTTGTTGCCGGCACCGAGAAAGGTCAGCGCGTTCTCCGAATAGGAGTAGTTGCCGATGATCGAGGTGAAGGCGAAGAAGAAGATCGCGATCGCGACGAAATAGGTGCCCCACTCGCCGGTATGCGCGGAAAGGGCGGTCTGGGTCAGTTCGGTGCCGGTGACGGCGTCGGGCCCGGCTTCGTAGACACCCGACAGGAGGATCATCAGCGCCGTCGCGGTACAGATCAGAAGCGTGTCGATGAAGACGCCAAGCCCCTGCACCAGACCCTGCGAGGAGGGGTGGTGCGGGTCGGGCGTCGCGACCGCGGCGATGTTCGGCGCCGAGCCCATGCCGGCTTCGTTGGAGAACAGGCCGCGCTTGACGCCGTTGAGCATGGCAGCGGCCAGGCCGCCCGTGACACCGCCGACGGCTTCCTCCAGGCCGAAGGCGTCCCGCACGATCAGCCACAGCATGGTGGGAACTTCGGTGATGTGGACCGCCAGGACATAGATCGCGACGAGGAGGTAGGCGACGGCCATGAACGGGACGATCACTTCCGCCACCCGAGCGATCGACCGGATGCCGCCGAAGATCACGATGCCGGCGAGAGCGGCAAGCACGATGCCGATCCAGTATTTCTCGAACCCGAAGGCGGCTTCGACAGCGTCTGCAATCGAATTCGCCTGAACCGCATTGAAGACGAGGCCGAAGGAGAGGATCAGGCAGATCGAAAACACCCCGCCGAGCCAGGGCAGGCCAAGCCCGTGCGAGATGTAGAAGGCCGGTCCGCCGCGATACTGCCCTTCGGCATTGCGCACCTTGTAGAGCTGGGCGAGGGTCGATTCCGCATAGGCCGTCGCCATGCCGACCAGTGCCACCATCCACATCCAGAAGATCGCGCCCGGACCGCCGAGGGTCAGCGCGACGGCGACACCGGCGAGATTGCCGGTGCCGACGCGGCTCGCCAGCGAGACCGTCAATGCCTGGATGGGCGTGATGCCTGCCTTGTCGGTCGAGCTGCTGCCCTTCACGACGCGAAAGAACTCGGGAAAATGGCGGAACTGGAGAAAGCCGAGCCTCAGCGTGAAGAAGACGCCAACCCCGAGCAGGCCGTAGATCAGGACGTAGCCCCAGAAGATGTTGTTCATGAAATCGATAATGGGGTCGATATACGCCATCCACGCGTCTCCGTTGCCGCCAGATCCCTGGCCGATTCCAATTGTGACAGGAATGAGATTGAGTGCAGGCGGCTAAATAGTCCATGCGCGCGGCCGAATTTTCCGGGAATCGGTGAGGACATCGCGCCTGCTCCGGTCCCGACTGAAGCCGGGTTCGGTTCAGGGAGCGGGCCTGGTTTTCAACGCGGTGGCCGCACGCCTTGGAGCACTTTGCGGGAGGACGACCCTGTCCAGGCGATCGCGCGTCCCGTCGATCAGGCGGACGGTGCCGTTGCCCCAGGACGAGCAGGGAACGAGCACGGCCGGCTGAAACTCCTGTGCCTCGGCGAAACGGATCTCGGGAAAGTGGACCAGTCCGCTCGGCGCGAAACCATCCTGTCCAAGCACCTCCAGGGTCAGGGTTTCGACGGGTCGGCGATCGCTCCTCACATAGGGGGCGCACTCCATGGTCGGGACGTGAAACCGTTCCAGGCCGAAGAATGGCCGCCATGATGGATCGCGCCTGGCGGAATCCCCATCGAAAAAGAAGGAATCGATGACGCCCTGATCGCGAAGATGCCAGAGATCGCGCAGCGACAGTTCGGCGAAGTGGAGCAAGCTCGGCTGGCCCGAAAACCGGATCGGATAGGCGGTGTTCGCAATCGGCTGGTCGTGCGGCGGAGCGGCGGCATCCACCTCTCGAGGAGGTGCGGGAAGAAAGGGAAGAGGTTCGACGGGCGGATTGCGCAAGGCGGCCGTGAAGGCGGCCATGTCGTCCACCCACATGAGGACGTTCTCGTAGAACTCCCAGCCCGCCGAAGGATCGGTGTCCGTCCGGGGGATTTCGAGTCGCTTGCCGCGGAAGAAGTCGAGCGCCGGCGAGGCGTCGAGATGAAGCGGGCGGCAGCCGGAAGCGTCCGCCGTCAGGCCGTCGAAGAAGCGGGGGATGTCCGTGAACTGCGCGGCCCCTCCGGGGACCGGGGCCTGGTCATAGGGATCGAAGAGCGCGATCTGACCGTCGGCATCGGCTCCGAACCAATAGGTCATCTGCGAGTGGGCAGCGGGATAGTCGGCGCGCGAGACTCTTTCCCGAGTACGACAATGGGTTTCAGGCAGCGCTGCGCCGACCGGCTGTGCGACCCGACCTCTGCTCTCGGTTCGAGACGCGGCAGCATCATCATGGGGGTGAAGCGTGATGTCTCTTGCAGTCGGCGCGTCGAGAGTTGCAGGGCCGCAATAGGCGAGATCGAGCGGCCGAAGGGCCTCGCTGAGGCCATGTGCATCCAGCGTTTCCAGCTTGCGCCGCGACGGTGTATAGGAGCACCAGCCGACACGCTTGTCCCAGCCGACCGAGGCGAAGCGGGGATCCATCTGGCAGCACTTCAGGCAACTCATGGATTGGAACGGGCGATCCTTGGCGATTTCCGCGATCGTCTCGAGCGCCATGAAGGCCTCGCCGCGCTCCGGCAGGAGGACGATGCGATCGCGGCCGATGCCGGCGTCCTCGACAAGCGCGGCTGCGCTTCGGGCGGCATCGACATGGGCATGAGGAACCAGAAGATTGATGCCGGAGGCAATCCCCGCTTCCTCCAGCGCTTTCACCTGCCGTATGACACGGCTCACCTCGCGCCTCACATGCGGAAAGTGGATGGAGACGTGGATCTTCTCGATCCCGGCTTTTGCAAGGGTCCGGATCCAGGCGGCATCGAGCAGCAGGCCGTTCGTGGTCAGTGAGCGAAAGAGCATGTGCCGCGTCGCGTCCAGAACGGCGAGCAGGCCTTCGAACTGCAGCGGTTCGCCGCCGCCGAACGAGACCGCCCTGGTTCCATGGGCTGCGCAGTCCGCGATGAAGGCGGTCAGTTCTTCGACTGTCCAGGAAACTTCGCCGTGGCGCGTGCTGTGATTGTAGCAGAACGGGCACCCCTTGTTGCAGCGATTGGTGAGTTCGATGGAGACGAGCTCCGGCACCGTCAAGGCCGGATCGCAGATCAATTCGCCGGCAAAGGCCATAGGCAAGGCTCCTTAGGACATCCGCGCGAGGCGCGAAGCGAAAGCGCCACTGTCACGCGGCGCGGGATCGCGAGACGCACCCAGCACCCGCCGCCAGCCCGATCCTATCTTTCGAGCGCGTCGGGAGCCATTGTCTTGAAAGGCCAAGTCGCCTAACGCTCGGGGGAAAGCAGGCGGGAAGGGGGAGACCCATGTACGAGATTCTGGTGAAGGCCCATGGTGGCCTGGCAATGCTGGCGCTACTCCTGACGCTCGCATGGGGCGGTGTCGCGCTGGCCACGCCATCCGCTGGGCAGGCGACGATGGGCGGCGTCAAGAAGGCCGTCTATATCGGCGCGGTCGCGCTCACGAGCCTCGTCGGGCTTCTCGGCCTGATCCTTGCGCTGATGGCGCCGGCCTGGTTCGGCGCGGTCTTCACCTGGGTCGGGATCGCCGTGCTCGTGGCCTATCCGATCGCCGGCGCCCGCAGCCGGCGGGCGCTTGCCGCCGGCAGCAAGGGCATGGCGGCAGGACTGTCAGTGCTCATGCTCGTCCTCGTCGCCATCACCTACTGGCTCATGCTCGCCAAGCCGTTCTGAAGAAACGCATTCCAATTGAAAAAAAGGCGGACCCACGTTCGGGCCCGCCCTTTTTTTGTATTTCAGCCCGAATCTGAATCCTCATGCGGCGAGGTCCGCGGCAACCTCCTCGCCGTTCACCTTCACCTGCGTCGGCAGACCCATCTTGCCGAGGAGCTCAAGGAAGGGCTTCGGCGGCAGGTCCTCGACATTGACCATCTTCTTCACGTCCCAGGTGCCGTCGGCGATCAGAAGAGCCGCAGCCACCGGCGGCACGCCGGCGGTGTAGCTGATCCCCTGGCTGCCCACTTCTTCATAGGCCACCTTGTGGTCGGCGACGTTGTAGATGAAGACTTCGGCGTCCTTGCCGTCCCTCTTGCCCTTCACGAGATCGCCGATGCAGGTGTTGCCCTCATATTCGGGTGCCAGCGAGGCGGGGTCGGGGAGGCAGGCCTTCACGACCTTCAGCGGGACGACCTGCTGGCCCTCGGCGGTCTCGATCGGCTGCTCCGACAAGAGGCCGAGGTTCTTCAGAACCGTGAACACCTGCACATAGCGTTCGCCGAAGCCCATCCAGAACCGGACGTCGGCCTGCGGATAGCGGGCCGAGAGCGAATGGATCTCGTCATGCCCGGTCATGTAGGTCGGCCGCTTGCCGACCACCGGCAGATCCCATTCGCGCGGGATCTCGAACATCTGGTTGGTCTGCCAGGCGCCGTTCTGCCAGGAATAGACGACACCGGTGAACTCGCGGAAATTGATCTCCGGGTCGAAATTCGTCGCGAACCACTTGCCGTGGGTGCCGGCGTTGACGTCGACGATGTCGATCGAGGTGATCTCGTCGAGATACTCGTCTTCGGCGAGCCTTGCATAGGCGTTGACGACGCCCGGATCGAACCCCGCGCCGAGGATCGCGGTGATGCCGGCCTTCTCGACCTCGTCCCGCCGCTTCCATTCGTAATTGCCGTACCAGGGCGGCGTCTCGCAGATCTTCAGGGGATCCTCGTGGATCGCCGTGTCGATATAGGCGGCGCCCGTCTGGATACAGGCCGAGAGCACCGGCATGTTGACGAAGGCCGAACCCACATTGATGACGATCTTCGCGCCGGTCTTCTCGATAAGCGCCGCCGTTGCTGCGACATCCGTGGCGTCGAGTTGATGCGGCTGGAAGACGCCGTCCTGTTTCATGGCGCCCTTGTCGCGCACGGACTGGACGATCGCCTCGCATTTCGAGACCGTGCGCGAGGCGATGTGAAGATCGCCGAAACGGTCGTTGTTCTGGGCGCATTTATGCGCCACCACCTGCGCCACGCCGCCGGCGCCGATGATCAGGACGTTGGATTTCATGAGGCCTGGATCTCCCCGCAAAGGCTCGTTTCGCCTATGAAAGGCTTCGTTCGTAGTCTTCGTAAGAAAACTCGCGGGCCACGCGAACCGTGCCGTCGAGTTCTTTCACCGCGATCGCCGGCATGGCGACGCCGTTGAACCAGTTCTTCTTGACCATGGTGTAACCGGCTGCATCCTGAATGGAGATGCGATCGCCGATTTCCAAGGGGCGCTCGAAGGAAAACTCGCCGAACACGTCTCCGGCGAGGCAGGATTTGCCGCAGATCATGATGCGATGATCGCCGGTGTTCGGCCCCATCTTCGCGCTCTCGCGGTAGATCAGTAGGTCGAGCATATGGGCTTCGACCGAGGAATCGACGATCGCCAGCTCCTTGCCGTTGAAGAGCCGGTCGAGCACCGTGACTTCCAGCGTCGTCGTCCTGGTGATCGCCGCTTCCCCGGGCTCCAGATAGACCTGGACGCCATAGGTCTCGGCGAAGGCCCTCAGCCGGCGGCTGAAGGCTTCGACTGGATAATCCTTGCCGGTGAAATGAATGCCGCCGCCGAGGCTCACCCAGTTCACCTTGTGAAACAGATGACCGAACTTTTCCTCGATCTGGCCCAGCATGCGGTCGAACAGCGCGAAATCCGCGTTCTCGCAGTTGTTGTGGACCATGAAGCCGGAAATCTTGTCGATGACGCCGGCGACCTTCTCCGCGTCCCATTCGCCGAGCCGCGAGAAGGGGCGAGCCGGGTCGGCGAGATCGAATTCCGAGGTGCTGACGCCCGGATTGAGGCGCAGGCCGCGGATGAGGTTAGCGCTCTGGGCCTCGAAGCGCGTCAGCTGGGAAATCGAGTTGAAGATGATCTTGTCGGCATGGCAGACGACTTCGTCGATCTCGTGATCGGCATAGGCGACCGAATAGGCGTGGGTCTCGCCGCCGAACCGGGTCTGTCCGAGGCGCACCTCGTTCAGCGAGGACGAGGTGGTGCCGTCCATGTGCTCGGACATCAGGTCGAACACCGCCCATGAGGCGAAGCATTTCAGCGCCAGCAGGACCTTGGCGCCGGACTCTTTTCGCACGCGGTCCATGACGCGCATGTTTTCAACAAGCCGCGCCTTGTCGATCAGATAATAGGGTGTCCGAAGCTCGGCCATCGCCCGCCCGCATCGCTTGTCTTCGTCCAGAAGCCGGGCCGCTGTCTAGGCGAGGGGGCCCGGGGATGCAAGGTCGGGAGGCAGATGGCGTGGAAAGTGTTCAGATGAGCCCGACCGCGCCGAAGATCACCGAAAGGATCAGCCAACTCCAGCCTGCCGCCATCACGGCCGCGCCGGACAGGGAGATGCCGAGAATGGTTCGGTCGAACAGGGAGCGGTCGGAATAGGTTGCGATCTGAGACAACATGCTTCTTTCCTCCTCCGGAGATCATCTCTCGAAGGCCTGAGTGCAAAGCCCAGAGCGGTTTCGGCAAAGGGGCTCGGCGATGATTTTGGAAGTGGGAGCAGATTACGGGCGCGAGCTTGCGCTGGGCTCGCCAAGGCGCTGAGAAGGCAGGCGAAAGTGGATCGCGCTGGACAGTTCATGGACACGGTGAGAATATACCGATAAATTATCGATGAATTATATATCAGGATGAGGTGCCTCCATGCAGGGCGAAGGTCAGAACGGTTCGGCGGCCGGGCGCTGGGATTTCTTCATCGATCGCGGGGGCACCTTCACCGACGTCATCGGTCGCGATCCGGAAGGTGTTCTCCACCCCCGCAAGCTGCTGTCGGAAAACCCCGGTGCCTATGACGACGCGGCGCTGGAAGGCATTCGCCAGACCCTCGGAGTCATGACCGGTGCCGCCATTCCGCCCATGCGCATCGGCACGGTGCGCATGGGCACCACGGTTGCGACCAACGCGCTGCTGGAGCGCAAGGGCGACCGCACGCTTCTCCTGATCACGCGCGGCTTCCGCGACGCCTTGCGCATCGCCTATCAGGCCCGACCGGACATCTTCGCCAAGGAAATCATCCTGCCCGAACAGCTTTATGAGCGCGTCGCCGAGGTGCCGGAGCGCGTGCTTGCGGACGGGACGGTAGAGGTGGCGCTCGACGAGGCGCAAGCGCTCGAGGCATTGCAAGCCGCAAAGGCAGACGGGATCGACGCTGTCGCCATCGTCTTCATGCATTCCTGGCGCTATCCGGAGCACGAGGGGCGGGCGAAGACGCTCGCCGAAAGCGCCGGTTTTCGGCAGATCTCCGTGAGCCACGAGGTCTCGCCTTTGGTGAAGCTCGTCGGGCGCGGCGACACGACGGTGGTCGACGCCTATCTGACGCCGATCCTGAGGCGCTATGTGGACAAGGTCGCGAGCGCGCTCGGCGCCGAGACGGGCGACGAGGATGCCCCCTCACTGCAGTTCATGATGTCATCGGGGGGGCTGACGGCAGCCGAGATGTTCCAGGGCAAGGACGCGATCCTGTCCGGCCCGGCCGGCGGCGTCGTCGGCATGGCGGAAACCGCAAAGATCGCGGGCTTCGACAAGGTGATCGGCTTCGACATGGGCGGCACCTCGACCGACGTCACCCATTATGCCGGCTCCTACGAGCGCGCGCTCGATTCCGAAGTCGCCGGCGTGCGCATCCGCGCGCCAATGCTGCGCATTCATACGGTCGCGGCAGGCGGCGGCTCGATCCTGTCCGTCGATCAGGGGCGCTTTCAGGTCGGCCCGGCCTCGGCCGGCGCCCATCCCGGTCCCGCCGCCTATGGCAAGGGCGGACCGCTGACGGTAACGGATGCCAACGTCATGCTCGGCAAGCTGAAGCCGGAACTCTTTCCCGCTGTCTTCGGGCCGAACCAGGATCAGCCGCTCGACGTGGATGTGGTGCGCCAGAAATTCGGCGAACTGGCCGAGCGGCTGGGGGACGGGCGCAGCCCGGAGGACATTGCCGAGGGGTTCCTCACCATCGCCGTCGAGAACATGGCGAACGCCATCAAGAAGATCTCTGTCCAGCGCGGCTACGACGTCTCGAAATATCTTCTGAATTCCTTCGGCGGCGCCGGCGGCCAGCATGCCTGCCTCGTCGCCGACGCCCTGTCGATGGAGAGCGTGCTCGTTCATCCGATGTCGGGCCTCTTGTCGGCCTACGGCATTGGCTTGTCATCGCTCTTCGCCAGCCGCTCCCAGGCGCTGGTGACGCCGCTTGCCGACGACGCGAAGTCCGAGATCGAACGTCTGGCCGAGCGTCTGGCGGGTGAAACGGCTCAGGAGATCGAAGCGCAAGGCGTCGCGCCCGGTGGCCATGCGACGGAAGTGCTCCTGCAACTCCGCTATGACGGCACCGACACGACGCTTCCCGTCCCCTATGACGGATCCATCGAAAACGCCCGCGCGGGCTTCGAAGCGGCGCACAAGGCGCAGTTCGGTTTCGTCTATCCTGGTCGCGCGATCACGGTCGAGACCGTGTCTGTCGAGACCACGGAAACGCCCGAGGACAAGACCGGCGAGCCGGCCCTGACCAAGGAAGCTTCGAACGAGGCGGAGGCCGGAACAGGCGCCTTCTTCACCGACGGAAGCGAGCGCGAAGCCACCATCATCCGCCGCGAGCATTTCGGTCCCGGAGCCAAGGTGAAGGGCCCGGCGCTGATCGTCGAGCCGAACCAGACCATCGTCGTCGAGCCGGGCTGGGCGGCGGAAGCGACACCGGCGAACGACGTGCTCCTGACCCGCGTCGAGGCGAAGCCGCGCCTTGCAGCTCTCGGGACGGGAGGTGGCAAGGAAGGCAAGGGCGCCGATCCGGTGCTCCTCGAAGTCTTCAACAATCTCTTCATGTCGATCGCCGAGCAGATGGGCGTGACCCTCCAGAACACGGCGTCCTCGGTCAACATCAAGGAACGGCTCGACTTCTCCTGCGCGGTCTTCGACGCCAAGGGCGCACTCGTCGCCAATGCGCCCCACATGCCGGTGCATCTCGGCTCCATGGACCGCTCGGTCGAAGCGATCATCGCCCAGAACGAGGGGCAAATCCGGCCGGGCGACGTCTTCGCGCTGAACGCGCCCTATAATGGCGGCACGCATCTGCCGGACATCACGGTGGTGACGCCGGTGTTTTCGGATTTGGCGGATAGTGCAAGCACCCCACCTCCCCCTCGTGGGGAGGTCGCCGCGGAGCGGCGGGTGGGGGGAGAGCCCGCGCAGGAGACCCCCACCCCGGACCTACGGTCCGACCCTCCCCACAAGGGGAAGGGTGGGCAACCCCGCATCCTCTTCTACGTCGCCTCCCGCGGCCATCACGCCGATGTCGGCGGCGTCGCACCGGGCTCGATGACCCCGCGTGCCACCAAGGTCGATGAAGAAGGCGTGCTGATCGACAATCTGAAGCTCGTCGACCAAGGCGAATTCCAGGAAGAGAAACTCCGCCGCGTTCTCACCAACCATTCCTATCCCGCGCGCAACCCCGAGCAGAACATCGCCGATCTCAAGGCGCAGATCGCGGCGAACGAAAAGGGCGTCGCCGAACTCGGCAAGATGGTCGAGACCTTCGGGCTCGACGTCGTCCAGGCCTATATGGATTTTGTCCAGGACAACGCGGCCGAAGCCGTGCGCGAGTTGATCGACACGCTCGAAGACTGCGCCTTCGAATATCCGACCGACACCGGCCAAGTGATCAAGGTGAAGGTCTCGGTCGACAAGGCGAAGCGCGAAGCGACGGTGGATTTCACCGGGACTTCTGAATCCCGCGAGAACAATTTCAACGCCCCCGAACCGGTGACCCGAGCCGCGGTCCTCTACGTCTTCCGGGTGATGGTCGAAAAGCCGATCCCGATGAATGCCGGCTGCCTCAGGCCCGTGACGATCGTCGTGCCCGATGGCTCGATGCTGAAGCCCGAGTACCCGGCGGCCGTCGTCGCCGGCAATGTCGAAACCTCCCAGCACGTCACCAATGCGCTGTTCGCTGCCTTCGGCGCGCTTTCCAATTCCGAAGGGACGATGAACAACCTGACGTTTGGAAACGACCGCTACCAATACTATGAGACGATCTGTTCCGGCTCACCGGCGGGCCGGATGAATGACGGCCGGACGTTCGCCGGAACGGCCGGTGTCCACGTCCACATGACAAATTCCCGGCTCACCGATCCGGAAATTCTCGAAATGCGCTATCCGGTGGTGCTCGAGGACTTTCACATCCGCAAAGGTTCGGGCGGCGACGGCGACAAGCGCGGGGGCGACGGCACGAAGCGCACGATCCGGTTTCTCGAAGAGATGGACTGCGCGATCCTGTCCTCCCACCGGTCTTTGCCACCGCGGGGAATCGCCGGAGGAGCGGACGGCGCGACGGGCCGCACCGAGGTGCGGCGGCGCGACGGCCGCGTGGAGGCGCTAGCCGCCTGCGACCAGACGTCGCTTGCTGCCGGTGAGGCGGTGATCGTCACCACGCCGACGTCTGGCGGTTATGGGAGAGCGTAGCAACGCTCCAAAAGGGCCAGAGAGCTTGGCTAATAGCGGAGCCGAAGAGCAGTTTTCGCTCCGCCAAGAGAAGCTTCGACTGTCCCAGCTTTCATCAGCCAGAATGCTAGTTTCGACTGCAATCAAATTAAAATTTCAAAGCAGATTTCCGCGATGAAATCGAAGTAGAATCTTCATTCTTTTCCCCAAATCTCGGATTGCTTCTGCCCGCCACATACGGGTGATAGTAAATCTCACGAACGATATCTGCATGAAAATGCCGAGAGGGGAAACTGAATGATGAATGGCAAATCTGTGCTTGGCGCCGTGGCCGCGCTGGCTTTCGCAACGACGGCCTTCGCCGCCGGTCCGCATGAGGCGCCGGTTCTCGATGTGGTGAACGGCAAGCTCAAGGCCGTCTTGACCGATCCCGTCCTGGTTTCCGCGATCAAGGCGCAGAACGCGAAGACCGTGTCCTATTCCCAGGCCGATATCGACGCGCTGGACCAGAAATGGCGCGCCGAGGTCGATGCCGGCGGCGGCGAGCTGATCGACGAGACGCTCCAGTCGGCGGCCTCGAAATATCTCCAGAAGGTGCGCGACGACGAACAGGGCCTCCTGACCGAGGTCTTCGTCATGGATGCGCGCGGTCTCAATGTCGGCCAGAGCGATCCGACCTCGGACTACTGGCAGGGCGACGAGGCCAAGTGGCAGAAGACTTTCGGCACCGGTGGCGAGGCTGTCTTCGTGGACGAGATCGAACAGGACGAATCCACGCAGATGCTGCAGTCCCAGGCGAGCTTCACCATCCTCGATCCAGAGACGGGCGAGGCGATCGGCGCCGCGACGGTCGGCGTCAATCTGGACATGCTCGACCTCTGAGCGGGCTCCTCGAGGGCATAGAACAGCGCCGATGCGCAGGCCGAGAAAGCCGGACGCGCGTCGGCGCATGAGCGGCCAGCCGCGCCGCACCTCATTTTCGCGCGAACCGTAATACGCGTCCGCCACCGGTGTCGGGTCGTCCCGCCGGTGTGGACGGCTCGGTGCTTATGACAACAGGCGTTACCCCATGTCGAAAACTTCGAACACTTCATCCGGCCTGCGCTCGCTCACCGTGAAAGCGGCGGCCGTGACCGTCATTCCGGTCCTGGTCGGGATTGCCGCTCTGGTCGCTCTCGAGCTGCAGCAGTTGAAAAGCAGTCTCTACGGACAGGCCGAGGGATCGGTGGGGATCATCGTCGGCCAGATGGCCGAGCAGATGGCGGGCGGCGTGAAATGGGGCAAGACCGAAGTCGTCGAGAATGTCTATGCAGAACTGGCCGCTGACAAGGCGAGCGGATTGTCGGATGTGCTCGTACTCGATCGCGATGGCGCGCCGTTGACGAGCTTCGCCCATGAGGAACTGCCGAGCGTTGGCGATCTCACCGTTGTCTCGGACGGTGTGGAGAATGTGAGGTCCACCTGGAGCGACGGGCATTTCATTGTCGCCACACCTATCGGCGGAACCGAAAAGCCGATCGGTACGCTCGTGACAGCCTGGGATTTCTCCCATCTGGAAGCGACAGCGGACCAGAAGATCGTGCATGGCACTTTAATCGGCGCGGTCATCGCCGCCTTTGTGGTCGGGATCGTCGTCTTTTTCTTGCGACGCAGCGTCACCGGTCCGATCCGTCAGACGACTGAAGTCATGTCCGCCCTGGCGGCCGGCGACAAGACGATCGCGGTTCCCCATCTCGGGCGCGGCGACGAGATCGGGTCGATGGCTGCCGCGGTGCAGACCTTCAAGGCGCAGGCGATCGAGCAGGAGCGTCTGGAGAAGGAGGCGGAAGCCTCCCGCATCAGCCAGGAAGAGGCCAAGCAGCGTCAGGCGGCGCTCGACAACGCCAAGGCGGAAGACCTGCGGGTCTTCGTCGGAATGGTCGAGGCGGGCTTCGACCGGCTCTCCTCCGGCGACCTGACGGTTCGCATGTCGGGCAAGATTGCGCCGGAATTCGAACCGATCCGGGCGAAGTTCAACGCTTCGGTGGAGGCGCTCGAAGGGGCGATCGGCCATGTGGTCGGCACGATCGGGGCGATCCGCACCGGCCTTTCGGAAATCAACGTC
>NZ_JAKQZG010000010.1 GCF_024359545.1 Jiella marina | reverse complement strand
CACGTTGATTTCCGAAAGGCCGGTGCGGATCGCCCCGATCGTGCCGACCACATGGCCGATCGCCCCTTCGAGCGCCTCCACCGACGCGTTGAACTTCGCCCGGATCGGCTCGAATTCCGGCGCGATCCTGCCCGACATGCGAACCGTCAGGTCGCCGGAGGAGAGCCGGTCGAAGCCCGCCTCGACCATTCCGACGAAGACCCGCAGGTCTTCCGCCTTGGCGTTGTCGAGCGCCGCCTGGCGCTGCTTGGCCTCTTCCTGGCTGATGCGGGAGGCTTGCGCCTCCTTCTCCAGACGCTCCTGCTCGATCGCCTGCGCCTTGAAGGTCTGCACCGCGGCAGCCATCGAACCGATCTCGTCGCCGCGATCCTGGGCCGGCACGTCGACACTCTTGTCGCCGCCTGCGAGCCGCCGCATCACCTGGGTCATCTGATCGAGCGGCCGCACGATACCCTTGGCGAGCATGAAGCCGAGCACGATGGCCGAACCGGCGAGGAAAAGGAGTCCTGTCACGATAACGGTATTGGCGAAGGCGATCGCCTCGGCAGCCGACGCCTGGGACACGTCCATCGCGGCCCGCTCGCGATCACGAAGCGCGTCGATCGTTCCCTCGATCGGCTCGATGAACTGGTCGGCCTTGCCGGAATTGAAGATCGCGAGCGCTCTCGGATAGGTCGAATCCTGTCGGGCATTGGCGATGACCGGATCGGCGATTTCGCTGTGCCAGGCCGCCATGGCTCGTTCCACCTCCTCGAACTGGGAGGCGAAGGCGCTGTCAGGCCCGGACATGGCCATCACTTTTTCAAGCGCCGTCTCGAACGACTGCAGATGCTCTTTCACCCGACCGGCAAAATATTCGTCACGCGTGATCATGAATCCGCGGAGCGAATTTTCCTGGCGCGCCAGCGAAAACCGCGCATCGATTGCAGCTTCGTTGAGCTCAATCCGCCGATCTTTGAGCATGGATTCTTGTTCAATTTTGGCAATTGTCCAGTAGACAGCGCCGCCCATGCCCATCGATACGAATGTCAGGAAGCAAAATGCTGAAATGAGCTTTGCTGAAATTTTCATGTTGCCGAGTTTCATTTTCGTCTGCTAACCTTAGTGAACAATGGGCCTTCTGCGACGCCCGGAAACTACCCAGAAGCTCCTAATCATTTCTTATTCCAAACAGGCACAAAGGACGGATTTCGCTTCAATCGCCGCAGCGCGGGATGCCCTCGGCTCCCATGCCATCCCGCCATACCCAGATTGACGAATCATGCTTACCGTTCGGTTAAGATCCGAACCTCGGCGTGACAGGTCCCGTCTCGCTTGATCTGCCCGCGAAGACCGCCGACAAGCGGCAAGCAGACCTCCTTGCAAAGGGCTTTCCGCATGCCTCGTCCCCATTCCAACGATCCCGGTTCGGTCTTCGTGTTCGGCTCGGTGAACATCGATCTCGTCTGCCGGGTGAATTCCATCGCCCGGCCGGGCGAGACGGTGCTGTCGCCCCGCTATGAGCAGCTCTTCGGCGGCAAGGGCGCCAATCAGGCTGTTGCGGCAGCCCGGGCGTCAGGCGAAGGCGGGCGGGTCTCTTTCGTCGGAGCGGTGGGTTCGGACGATCTCGGCGTCGCCGCGACCGAGCAGCTCAAGGCGGAGGGCATCGACACAGACGGCCTCCAGATCGTTTCCGAACGGACGGGCTGTGCCTTCATTTCCATCGACGCGAGGGGCGAGAACGCCATCACCGTCGCCAGCGGCGCGAACCGGCTGCCGGAGGCCGCGAAGATCGACCCCTCGGTCTTCGACAAGGCCAACATTCTGGTGCTGCAAATGGAGGTGCCGCTCGGCGAGAGCCTTGCGGCGGCTCGGCTCATGCATGCGGCCGGCGGTCGCGTGGTGGTCAATCTCGCTCCGGTGCCCGGTGATCTTTCGCGCGACGATCTCACGGGGCTTGTGTCGGAAGCGGACATTCTCGTCGTCAACGAGTCGGAACTCGAAGCCGCCTCCGCCCTGAGCGAAGGTGCGGGGGGCACGGTCGCCGAGAAAGCCGCTGACCTGTCGCGCCGCTTTGGTCTTGCGGTCATCGCGACGCTGGGCGCGGAGGGCGTCATCGTGTCGCAGATGGACGGGACTGCCCAAACCATCCCCGCCCTGGCCGTCGAGGTGGTCGACACGACGGGCGCGGGCGACACCTTCGTCGGAGTGCTCGCCGTCGCCCTCTCCTCGGGCCTGTCCGAAGCCGAGGCCGCCGGCCGCGCGGCTGTCGCCGCGTCGCTCTCCTGCCGCAAGGTCGGCGCCCAGACGGCGATGCCGAGGGCCGAAGAGATCGAGGCCGCGTTGGCCGGTCGCCCGTAGCCCCAGCGAAGCAAAGTGCAGCAAGACGCTTTCGCTCGCGCCGGGAAGCCGCTTTACTGAAGGCAGAGATCGTCAGACGACGGAGCGGACATGGCCATCGCCGAGCCTCAACTCTCTCCCGCCGAACGTTATCGGCCCGCAGCCCGTGCGCTGCATTGGCTGATCGCCCTCCTCGTCCTCGTGGTCTGGCCATTCGGCATGGTGATCGAGTTCATCAAGGACGACACGAAGCTAGTCTTCTATCTGGTGCATGAATCCCTTGGGTTTCTCGTCCTGTGGCTGATGCTCGCCCGGCTTGCCGTACGGCTGATCTTTCCACCGCCACCGCACCCGCCCATGCCGGCGCTCCAGGCGCGGGTCGCGACGATCGTCCACATCCTCCTGTATGTCGCGCTCATCGCCCAGCCGCTCATCGGCTTCCTCGCGACGAACGCCCTTGGCTTCCCCCTGGACTGGTTCGGTCTCGTCACCGTCTGGTCGCCGCTCGGCAAGTCCGACATCGGCTGGACGCTCCTGGGCATCCACGAGGTTCTCGGATGGTCGATCCTGGTGCTCTTCGTGATGCATTTCGGCGGGGTCCTGCACCACCACGTGATCCGCCGCGACCCGACGCTCTACCGCATGGTGTGATCAGCCCGGCCGGGCCAGCAGATCGAGATGGCCGACGATCGTCGTCGTGGCCGCCGCCATCGTCAGCCGCGCCTGCCGCCAGCCTTCGAGCTCCGCCCGGTCGAGGACGTCGAGTTCGGCAACGGCATCCGCCATGCCCGCAATGTGGGCCGAGGCAAGCGCAGTCTCGGCGGGGCCAAGACGCCAGGGGCTTTCGGCGATTTCGACGGTGTAACCGCGAGCTTCGAAGCTGCGCGTCAGATGGGAGACCGCCGCAGGACCTAGCGCCCGGCCGCCCCCGAGGCCCTTGGCCTGGACCTGATGCCGATTGAACGCTGCCATGACGACGCCGTCGAGCGGGTGGGAGGGCTCGAACTCCTTCGATCCGTCATAGTTCAGGGCGGCATAGAGCCCGGCACCCGCGGTGCTCAGCCGTTGGACGAGCGCATCCACGAAATCCCCCGCCGCCAGATCGAACAGCGCCGAGGCTGTCACCAGCCGCACGCCATCGAAGGGGATCGCAGCGAGTTCGGTGAGATCTGTCTCGAGGGCTCGGGCCTGCGCCCCCAGGGTTTCAGCACGCCTCACCGCAGCGGAAAGCAGCTCGGCGTCATTGTCGACGAGCAGCCAGTCGGCTCCAGGCACCTGACCATGAAGCGCCTGCAAGGTCGAGCCGGTGCCGCAGCCGAGATCGACGATGCGCGCCGGATCGCCGCCCTCCTTGGCCTGCACGAAGGCAGCCGCCCGAGCCGCGAGCGCCGCATCGCGGGCGCGCAAGTCGGCCGGCTCCCGCAGGCCGAGCCAGCTTTCGGAAAAGCCGCTCATGGCCGCGCGCTCATGCGGGCTGTGCGACAGCGGCGAGACGATCGGCCACGATCTTCGCCGTGTCCTGCCATGTCGGAAGCGCTTCGGCCGCATGACGCGAGGCCTCGGCCGCCTGCCGTCTCAGATCGTCGTCGGAGAGGAAGGTGCGAAGCGCCGCCGCCAGCGCCGCCACATCGCCCGGCGGAACGTGCCGGCTCGCCTGACGCGGGATCAGATCCCGTGGTTCTCCTTCGGCGCAGTAGACGATCGGCAGGCCGTTCGCCATGGCCTCCGCAAACACCATGCCATAGCCCTCGTAGCGGCTGGCGAGAGCAAAGATATCGGCCTCGGCGTATTCGCCCGCCACATCCTCCTGCGCGCCGGCGAGTTCGACCCGCCCTTCCAGCCCGAGCGCCGTGATCCGCTCCGCCAGCCGCCCGGCCGTTTGCGGGTCGGCCGTGGTACTGCCAACGATCCGGCACCGCCAGGGACAATCGGCGACTTGCGCCAATGCAGCCACCAGGGTTTCATGGTCCTTGCGCGGGCTCACCGTGCCGATGGACAGGATCATCAGCGGATCGTCCTCGCCCCGCGCCGGCTTGGGCGGGCGGGCACTCGGGCGATCCGTTCCGGGCGGCGCCACGGTCACGCGATCGCCCGGCACGGAAAAATCGACCCGGAGCGTCCGGCCGGTCGCCGGACTGGTCACGATGACAGCCCGTGCGGCTTTCAGCGCCTCGCGTTCGCTCTCCTCGAGATGCCGGCGGAGCGGCTCGCCGAGGCCGGTCTCCAGGGCGAGCGGGTGATGGACCAGAGCGACGAGCCGCAAGCGTTTCGCCTCGTGCCGCGCGATCTCGGGCATCGCCCCGAAGGCGAGACCGTCGACCAGCACCAGCGCACCATCCGGCAGACCGGAAAATTCCGCCGCGACGGTCGCCAGTTCGTGGGCGTTGGGCTCCGGGAAACCCGGCGGCAGGCCCAGATGGTCGACCGTCCAGCCGAGACCGCGCAGTTCGGCGATCAGCCGCCGGTCGTAGCGATAGCCGCCAGACGGCGTGTCGAGGTCGCCGGGAATGGCGAAGGTGAGATGGCCGCCTGTCATAGCGCGGCCTCATACCAGGCGCGGGCCACATGGGATTCGTTCAAGGTGATCTTCAACCGCCGGATCCGACTGCCGCCCTCCCCGAGTTCACCCGCCCGGATACGCCTCGCGATTTCGTCGAAGAGGTGCTTGGCGAGAAACTCGGTAGTAGTGACCTTGCCGGCAAACATCTCGATCTCGTCGAGATTCTGATAGTTGAGCGGTGCGAGCACCTCGCCCAGAACGCGGGTCGCGAGCCCGATGTCGATCGCCAGACCGTCCTCGTCGAGATCCTCGGTGAAAAAGGCCGCATCGACCACGAAGGTCGCCCCGTGCATCGCCTGGGCCGGGCCGAACACGGCGCGCGGCAGGCTGTGGGCGATCATCATGTGGTCTCGAACCTCGACGGCGAACATCGGTCTCGTCCTCTCTCAATCATCGTATCGGATAAGGTGGCATAACGTGCCGGCATCGGCCAGGATCGCGGCATAGCGGCCGGCCAGTTCGCCGAAACGCGTCTCGCCGGAAATGAGCGCATCCAGCCGGTCGTCGGCGAGGAGCGACAGGGCGGTTTCCAGGCGCCGTCGATTGTCCCAGCGTGCCGAGCGGCCCGCGGCAACGCGTCCGACCTGGGAGGCGACGAGCGAGAGGCGCCGGCTGTGGAACGCCTCGCCCAGCGGCACGGCGACGTCACGCGCGCCGTACCAGCTCGCCTCGACCACCCGCGCCTCGAACCCGGCCGCCGCAAGAGCGCTGCGAAGTCCCGCCTCGCTCGCTGATGCGTGGATCACCACGTCGCAATTCTCCGGCACCCGATCGGGTGCGGCAAATCCCGCCCCCAGGCGCTCGACGATCGGTGCACGTTCCGGGTCGATATCGACGACGGTCGTCCGCGTGGCCGGGATCTTCGCGGCCAGACTGGCGACGAGAAGGCCGACGAGACCACCACCCACCACCGCAACATGATCGCCCGGCATGATGGCGGCATCCCAGACGATGTTGAGCGCGGTTTCCATGTTGGCCGCCAGCACCGCGCGCTGCGGCGGAACATCTTCCGGCACAGGAATCGCCGCGTCGCTCGGCACCACGAAGCGGTCCTGATGGGGATGGAGAGAGAAAACCGTCTCGTCCAGGCGGGATTCATCGCCGCCCACGATCCGGCCGACGGCCGCATAGCCGTATTTCACAGGGAACGGGAAATCGCCCTCCTGAAACGGCGCCCGCATCCGGTCCCACTCGCTTTCCGGTACCTGACCGGCCGCGACCAGAGCCTCGGTGCCTCGGCTGATCGCACCGAACAGGGTCTCCACAACGACTTCGCCCGGCTGCGGCTCGGCGAGGTTCGTTTCGCGCAGTTCGGGCTGGTTCTTCTCCATCAGCCAGAGAGCCCGCGACACCGCACTCACGAGCGATGATCCATGGTTGAGGGCGGCATCCGTGAGGAAGGGCAAACGAGGTTCATACCGGCAAGGTGGAGGTTGGGGTGTTCTCGTCAACCGAAGGCAAACAGGCATCGTCGTGCCCGCACTGGCCTGCCTGACGGCATAGCGTCCTCTTCGAGTTCTCCAACGGCGCCGCGAGACGAAACCTATCCGGCGACTTCGGGCCGAAGGAAACAATACACATCTCCGGAATTCGCCTCCTCCGACAGGGTGGCAAGTGTTTCGGCCAAGACCGGGACGGGCTGGGCAGTCTCGAACATCATGGTGTGGCTTTCGCCGAGAGACAGGTTGAAGTGCCGATAGCCGAGCGATGCCGCCCGCTCCAGCGCGCGCTGGGCGGCGGAGCGGTCGAGCGTGACGAACTCGAAGGACAGGGCGGGCGGCAATGAAGCATCGCTCAGCCCGTCGAGCACCTTGTCCTCGAATCCCTCCACATCGATCTTCACGAAGGCCGGATGCCCATGTTCGGCGATGAGTTGATCCAGCGTCGTGGCAGGCACGTCGACCGTGCCCTCCCAGACCTGTCCGCTCCAGGCCTCGCCGCCGCGCCCGGCCGCCTCGACGAAAGCGTCCGAGGCGCTGGCGACGGTGGGATTGGCGAGATTGAGATTGAGGCGGATCGTTCCCGCTCGATCGCCCACGGCCGCTTCGATGACAGTGACGCGGGACTTGCCCGCAAAGGCCAGCCTGAGAAAGCGGGCAAGATGGGGCTGCGGCTCGACGGCGACGACCCGCGCGCCGAGCCCGGCAAAGGCTGCCGTGCGATCTCCTACATGCGCGCCGATGTCGAAGACGAGGTCGCCCGGCCGCACGAAGGACGCGTAGAGCCGGGCGAGGCTTTTGCGGTGGCGCCGGTCGAAGCGATAGATGGCGAGGCTGCGCCAGACACCGCGCCAAAGCGCGACGCGGCGGCGAAACCTCACGCCCGCTCCGCCCGAGCGGCGCGATCCGCTACCGCGATTGCCCCTGCATTCGCAGCCTCACGCCCGCGAACCGGCCGACGCCAGGGTCGAGCGGCAAGGGGCACGACGCTTCGAAGGACCGGCGGCATCGCTGATTCCTCCGGCACGGCGAAGAGGCCGAGCCGAGCCACCAGCCGACCGAAGCTCGGCGAGGCGGTCACCACCGTGAACGGAATCGCGAGAAGCAACCCGGCGAGGAAGGGCATGGCGAGAAGCAGGGCCAGTCCGCCAGCCCCGAAGAGCAGCGCCGCGGTGAGACCGGCAGCCAGGAACGCCTGCGGGATCATCGCCCTTGCCGCGGCGTTCCAGGCCAGGCCCAGCCGATCGCGGTTCTGGCCGTTCCACACGACCGTGCGGCCGCAGGGCAGACCCGCCAGGAAGACCGTAACATAGACGGCAACGATCGGCGCCATGAGCATCGACACGACGAGTTCGACGAAAGCCGACAGCATGAACCGCGGCGCGCCGCCGTAAGAGCGCATGCCACCGGACGTCAGAAGCACGTCGATCACCCCGGCGATCTTCGGCGAGACCGACATGAAGAAAATGGCCAGGAACAATCCCATGCCGAGTTCCAGCATGCCGGGATCGTAGCCGCCGGTCATGGCCTTGGCAGTGGCCGCCAGCGTCATCGCGATCCAGGCAGCCGGCGCGATATACATCAGGATGGCCTGGGCGATCTGGAACCGGCTGACGGGCTTCAGCCCCGGCGCGACGAGAAAGCGCCAATACTGCATGTTGCCCTGACACCAGCGCAGATCGCGCTTCTGGAAATCGAGAAGCGTCGGCGGGTTGGCCTCGAAGCTCTGGGTCTCGACCGGGATCACCCGCACTTCGTAGCCGGCGCGGCGCATGAACACCGCCTCCAGCTGGTCGTGGGACAGCACCGGACCGCCGAGCGGCGCGCGGCCCGGCAGGGTCGGCAGTTCGCAATGGGTGACGAAGGCTTCGGTGCGGATCAGCGCGTTGTGACCCCAATAGGGTCCGCAATCGGCGCTCCACCAGGCCGAGCCCATGGTGAAGGCGCGCATGCCGTGGCGCATGCCGAACTGGAACAGGCGCGCGAAGCCGCTTGTCGCGGGCATGCCGACGACGAGGCTTTGCAGAATGCCGATCTGCGGATTGTCCTCCATCGCCTGCGCCATGCGCACGATCACGTCGCCGCTCATCACGCTGTCGGAATCGAGCGGCAGGAAAAAGTCGGACTCGGTGCCATGACGTTCGAGGAATTCGCGGACATTGCCCGCCTTGAAACCGGTATTGACCTCGCGGCGGCGATAGATCGGCCGCTCACTTTCCGCTCGATGGTCGAAGAACCTTGCAAACCGGTCGAAGGCCTGGCGCTCGGAAACGGCGCACATCGGATCGGAGGTGTCGCTGAGCACGGCGAAGCGGAAATTGTCGCCAAGCCCCGTCGCCTCCAGGCTGACCCGCATCGCCTCCAGCCGCTCGAAGATCGGCTCCGGCTCCTCATTGCGCACGCAGACGAGAATGTCCGTGCGGCTTTGAAGCCGGGCGGGCCGACGGCGGCTGGCCGAGCGGGCGAAATAGGGATGCACGGTTTCGGCCGCACGGCGGCCGTGAATGACGAAGAGGCCGATGACGGCATTCCAGAAACCGAGCGCGGTCCACGGCGTGGCGAGCAGGAAGCCGAGGAAAATGACGCCGTCGAGGACATCAAAGCCGTTTGCCGCGAGCAGCATGAAGAGCCCGCCGCCCAGAAGGGCCAGCGTCGCGAGATTGAGGGCAAGGACGATCAGGCGCCGCAGCGCAATCGGCAGCCCGGCCTGGGCTTGTCGTGCAGATGCCGGGTTTATGGCGATGTTTGCGGTCTCGCACGGAGACGCAGTTGGCAGTTTCGACTCAGCGAAACTCGCTCCAAATTCGGACATAGAAACTTCTCTCCAAACCAGTGTTTGGAACAAGGGACAACGTTACCGTCCGCATTTGCTGTGATTTGCGTCACTTGAAAGTGCGCAAGAGTGCCGCACCACCCCTGATCAACAGAAATTGTTTGCAATGCACCATCGGGGATAGGGCCGGAAGCGCGTGCGGCAACGCTCTATCCGGCCATCGCCTGTTTGATCGCCGGGTAGAGCGCGCGGTAGCGGCGATAGGCTTCGCGATAGGGTTCGATCCGGTCGGCCACGGGTTCGAAGGTCCTCGAAACCGGCGGCGCGGTCAGAACCGATTTCGGATCGGCGCCGGTCGCGGCCGTGATGCCGAGGCGCGCGGCCCCGAAGGCTGCGCCGAAATCGCCGGCTTCCGGCAGCGCGATTTCGGTTTCGAGAACCGTCGCCATCAATTGCAGCCAATAGGCCGAGCGCGACCCCGCACCGACGGCGACGAGCCGCTTCGGCCGTGACGCATCGCCGGCCGCCTCCAGACAGTCCTTCATCGAGAAGGCGACACCTTCGAGCACGGCGCGGGTCATCGCCTCGCGATCATGGTCGGCTTCAAGGCCCGCAAACACGCCGCGAATGTCGGAGTCATTGTGCGGGGTCCGTTCGCCGGAGAGGTACGGCAGGAAGATCAGCCGGCCCGGCGCGGCGATCGTCTCGCCCAGGCGGCCGGTCAGATCGCCGGGCTCTTCCTTGAGGAGCTTCGACAGCCAGTCGACGGAGCCGGCAGCGGACAGGGTCACGCCCATTTGGTGCCAAAGGCCGGGGATGGCGTGGCAAAAGGTGTGAAGCGCTGTCTCGGGCACGGGATCGTAGCCGGCGACCGCGGTGAACAAAACGCCGGAGGTTCCAAGCGACAGGAAGCCCGTGCCGGGCTCGGCAACGCCGACGCCGCAGGCCGAGGCCGCATTGTCCCCGCCCCCGCCGGCCACGACCACGTCGGACTTCATGCCGAATTTTCCGGCGAGTTCAGCCCGTAGCATGCCGGAGGCCTCCGTGCCTTCGACCAGCCTAGGCATGTGAGAGAGCGACAGATCGGTGCGCGCCAGCATCCGCTCCGACCAGTCACGCTTGCCGGTCTCAAGCCAGGCCGTGCCGGCCGCATCAGACATTTCGGACACGGCCTCGCCGGTGAGCCAGAGCCGCAGATAGTCCTTCGGCAGGAGCACCCGGGCGGTCTTCGCAAAGATGTCCGGTTCGTTCGCCTTCACCCAGGCGAGCTTGGGCGCCGTGAATCCGGGAAAGACGATATTGCCGGTGATCGCCCGCGACTCCTCGTCGTCGAGGGCGCGCGCTTCTTCATGGCTGCGCGTGTCGTTCCACAGGATACAGGGACGCAGGACCGCCTCGCTTGCGTCAAGAAGCGTTGCCCCATGCATGTGACCGGACAGGCCGATCCCCGAAACGGCCGCGAGTTCCTTCGGGTGATCGGCCTTCAGCTTCGACAGCGCCTCCTCGCAGGCGACGATCCAGCTTTCCGGATTCTGCTCAGACCAGCCGAAGGCCGGCCGCTCGACGGAAAGCGGCACCGAGGCCGAGCCGATCGGGCGCTGATCATCGTCGATCAGAAGCGCTTTCAGCGAAGAGGTGCCGAGATCGAGGCCGAGATAGGTCATGTGTGGTCGCTGCCTTTCAGGCTGATTCTTTCAATTTGCGTCTGGCGGCGGCCGCGAGAAAGCCCGATCGAGTCATGCCGTGCTGCCGCGCATAAGTGTCGATGGCGGCAAGATCCTCCGCCGGAAGGGTGACATTGACGCGGACGGTCCGCCGCTCCGGTGATGGTCGTTTGACGAGGATCGCCACGGCATCGCGGTTTTCGCGTGTAGCGATGATCGTCTCCAAGGTCGATGGCCGCGGCAAGGCCTCGCCGTCTTCCAGCAACCCTTCCACATGGAGCGCAAGCGCTTCCTCCGCCATAATTCGCGCATCGTCGAGCGTCCGGCCCGCTGTGACACAGCCCGGAAAGTCGGGAAAAGACACGCCGAAATCGCTGTCGGTGTCCTTGTGGATCAATGCGATATAGTCGTTCACGACTCCCGCCTCGGCTTCAAGCCCGATTGCTTTTCGATGCTGCGCAATGTCCCGACAGGAATATCCCGCTTGGGATGGGGCAGTGTCACGAGCCCCGGCTTGGCGGGATGCCGAAGCTGAAGATGGCTTCCGCGCTGTCGGACCCTCACCCATCCATCCCGCGACAATCGATCGGGTACGGCGCGACTGTCCATGTGTATAGATACACACTCGCCGGTTCTCTGTTCAAGATGCGATGTCACATAGCGTTTGGCGCCGCTAGGGCCCGAACGAAAACGGGCCGGAGCAAAAGCCCCGGCCCGCATCGATAGCTGACTTGTCGCGACAATAACGCCCGGCAAAAACCGGACCATCGCAACAGACGGTATTACTCGGCCGCCTGCGGCTGGTCGCCGGCATTGTTGCCGGAGGTCTGCTGCGGCGTGTCGTCGGTCACCGGATGGGAGTTCGCCATGTACTCCTCGCTCTGGTTGGCTTCCATCCAGGCAGCGCGGACGCCCGCCTCGTAGTCCGGATGCACCTGCCGGAGGTGACCGAACCAGCGCTCGGCGATCTCGGTCGGGATGCCGGCCATGGCGCCGCCCATGTTCTTGTAGAGGCGCTGACGCTGCGGCTCGTCCATCACCTTCATGACCAGCGCGCGGACCTGGCTGTAGTCGTCATAGCCGACGCGATGGTCGAAGCGGGCCGCGTCGCCGGAGATCTTCAGCGGCGGCTCCTGGGCCCCGCGATCCTCGACGGCCGCCCCCTGATCGCCATAGGAGTTCGGCTCGTAATAGGCGTTCTCGTTGCCGGTGCGCACACCACCATAGACGTTCATCGTGCCGTCCTTGTGGTAGTTCAGCACTTCCATGCGCGGCCGGTTCACCGGGATCGTCTCGTAATGGGTGCCGAGACGGTAGCGGTGGGCGTCGGCATAGGAGAAGATGCGCGCCTGCAGCATCTTGTCCGGCGAGAACGAGATGCCCGGGACAATGTTCGACGGCGAGAAGGCGGCGTTCTCGATCTCGGCGAAGTAGTTGTCCGCGTTGCGGTTCAGCTCGAAATAGCCGACGTCGATCATCGGGAACTGGTCATGCGGCCAGACCTTGGTGAGATCGAACGGGTTGAAGTCGCACTTCTCGGCGTCGAGCTCGGGCATGATCTGCACCTGGAACTTCCAGCGCGGATATTTGCCCTCCTCGATCGTGTTGAAGAGCCGCTCCTGATAGCCTTCGCGAGTCTTGCCGATGATCTTCTCGGCTTCCTCGTTGGTGTAGAAGTCGTGGCCCTGCTGGGTCTTGAAGTGGAACTTCACCCAGTAACGCTCACCGGCGTCGTTCCAGAACGAGAAGGTGTGCGAACCGTAGCCGTTCATGTGCATCGGGGACTGCGGCAGGCCGCGATCCGACATCAGGATCGTCACCTGATGCAGCGCCTCCGGCGACAGCGACCAGAAGTCGAACATGGCCGTCGGCGAGCGCATGTTGGTCTTCGGATGACGCTTCTGGGTGTGGATGAAGTCCGGGAACTTGTAGGGATCGCGGACGAAGAACACCGGGGTGTTGTTGCCGACGAGATCCCAGTTGCCGTCCTCAGTGTAGAACTTCAGCGCAAAACCGCGAACGTCGCGCTCGTGGTCGGCCGCGCCCTGCTCGCCGGCCACCGTCGAGAAACGGGCCAGCATCGGCGTCTCGGCGCCCTTCTGGAGGCACTTGGCCTTGGTGTATTTCGAGATGTCCTCGGTGATCACGAGCTTGCCATGGGCACCCCAGCCCTTGGCGTGAACGGTTCGCTCGGGAATGCGCTCGCGGTTCTGATGAGCGAGCTTCTCGATCAGCTGATAGTCCTGGAGCAGGAGCGGGCCCCGCTCGCCAGCGGACAGCGAATCCTGATTGTTCGGCCAGGGCGCGCCTGCCGTCGTGCGCAATGTATTGCGGTCTGCCATGGGGGACCTCCACCTTGTGTCGCAGGATTGCCAGGGAACAGATTTCCCTGGAAACGTTCCATACTCCATATGTGGGTTTACGCCGATCAACTCCAATCGTATTTCATCACGCTCTCGATCGGATTATCTTATCGCCCATGCTCACGCTCCGCCAAATGCGCTATTTTCAGGCGCTCAGCGAGACGCTGCATTTCGGCCGCGCGGCCAAGCGTCTCCACATCAGCCAGCCGGCGCTCTCCGGTCAGATCGCCCAGATGGAGGAATTCTTCGGCACGGCCCTCTTCTCGCGCACCTCCGCAGGCGTCGCGCTCACGTCGGACGGCATGATGGTGGGCGAGCGGGTGCGAAGCATCCTGGCCGAAGTGAAGGAGCTCGAAAGCCTCGGCGATACGGGTTCGGCCCTGATGGGGCGTCGGCTGAGGGTCGGGATGATCGCGACCGTCGCGCCCTATCTCCTGCCGAAACTGCTGCCGGCGCTTTCGAAAGAGTTTCCGGCCCTCGAATGCGAGATCCGCGAAAGCATCACCGAACGTCTCGTCGCGGATCTTCAGAGCGGCGAGATCGACTGCGCCGTGGTGGCGCTGCCGATCGGGGATGCGGACATCGAGACGATCCCGTTGTTCGACGACCCGTTCTATCTGGCGGTGCCTGCTCACGAGGCAGTCCGCCTCCCCAATCCCGTTCCCGCCTCGCTTCTGGCAACCGAACGGATGATCCTTCTCGAAGAGGGCCACTGCTTGCGCGCCCAGACGATGGATGTCTGTCGCCTGGCCGACGATCACGAACGAGCGGCCTTCGGCGCGACCAGCCTCACGACCGTTCTGCGCATGGTGGCCGGCGGGCTCGGCTCGACGCTGATCCCGGCCATGGCCGTCGAGGACGAAAACCGCAGTGCCGGGATCGCGATCCTGGCGATCGAGGAGCCCGCGCCCTCGCGCCGGCTGGCATTGGCCTTCCGCCAGACGACGGTGCGTCTCCGTGATTTTCGGGCCTTCGCAACGGTCTTGTGTCGTGCGATGGGCCGAGACGGTCCCTATCTTGGCCAAGAAGGCGATCCTCCGCGGAGGACGGAGACATCGAAGGCCGGCAAGAGGGGCGGTGACAGATCCGTCGCCAGGTGACCGGCGCGAGCTGGGACGGGACGATGGAAGAGGGAACGACCGTGTCATCCAAGCGCGCGTTGCGTGCAGCGGCGCTCCGTCGCGTCTGGCGCTCCCGATTGCCACCGGCTCTTCTGGACGTCGGTCGCTGGCGCCAGGTTTCGGGGCTCATCCTCTTTGCCTATGCCGCCATGCATCTCGCCAACCATGCGCTCGGCAATCTGTCCCTGAGTGCGATGCAGGCGGGCGCCGCCTTCAAGGGCGCCCTTTGGGGAAACCCGATCGGCTTCACGCTTCTCTACGGGTCGCTCCTCGTCCATGTCGTGCTGGCCGTCGCCGGTGTCTGGCAGCGGCGAAACTGGAAGCTGCCGGCGCTTCAGACCATCCAGATCGCGGCAGGACTTGCCATTCCGCTGCTGCTGTTTCCCCACATCGTGGCTACGCGGGGCGCGGATGTCTTGTGGGGCAACGACGTCGGATACCGCGAGCTCCTGGCTCTGGTATGGCCAGGCGGTGCCGTCCTTCAGACCCTGCTGCTCACGATTGTCTGGCTGCATGGCTGTCTTGGCGTTCACATGTGGCTCAAGGGCCGTTCCTGGTTCGACAGAACCGCACCCTTTCTGGCCTGCCTGGCGACCGCCCTGGTGGTATTCGCCTTCACCGGCTTCGTCAGCGGCGGCCGGGCCGTCTTGCCCAATCCGCCAATGCCGCTCGGGGCTGCGGCGGACATCGTGCAGGCGGCCGATTCAATGCGGGCCGGCGCTGCGATGGCGCTGACCCTCCTGATCGCGGCCATCATCCTGCGCCCCGTGGTCGGCCGGCGAAACCGGGTGCTCGTGGCCTATGACGGCCTGGACCGATCACGCCGCGTCGTCACGGCAATGAAGGGCGCAAGCGTGCTGGAGGCCAGCCGATCGGCCGCGATTCCCCACGCCTCGGCATGCGGCGGAAGAGGTCGTTGCTCGACCTGCCGCATTCTCGTGCTGAAGGGTCACGACCGGGAGAAAGACGCGCCCGGACTGACGGAAGCAAGGCTGCTGGCCAAGATCGGAGCGCCGCCCGACGTGCGTCTGGCGTGCCAGTATCATCCGAGCGGCAACGTCACCGTGCGCCAGCTCGTCGGCGCCGGCGAGATCTACGATCGCTCGATCCTCGGCGACAGCTCCCGCTTCGGCGTGGAACGCGAGACCGCCGTCCTGTTCGCCGATCTGCGCGGCTTTACCGGCATCGCCGAGCGTCTTCTGCCCTATGACGTGGTGCATCTTCTCAATGCCTACTTCGACCGCGCCGCGCGCGCCATCGAGACCCATGGCGGCGAGGTCGACAAGTTCATGGGTGACGGTCTCATGGCCGTGTTTTCCGTGGGTTCGATCGAGAAGGCCTCCCGTGACGCGGCCGACGCAGCCCTCGCAATCCTGGAAATCGTCGACGAGATGAACGCCCGGGTCGGCAAGGAAGTCGGCAGTCCCCTGCGCGTTGCCGTCGGGCTCCATGCGGGGACGGCGATCTTCGGACGCATCGGAGGTGGCAGCCAACGCGGGCAACTGGCTCGCACGGCACTCGGTCGCACGGTGAACACCGCCGCCCGGCTTCAGGATTTCGCCAAGGAAAACGACGTTCCACTCGTGGTTTCGCGCAAGCTGGCCAAGCTTGGCGAGCTGGACGAGCCGAATGGCGTCCGCTCGACCCTCGCGACCCTGCGCGGCACGGCTCGACCAACAAGCGTCCTGTTGTTCCCGGAAACCTCGCTGTTGCGCGCGGCCCTGGAACCGGCGAACCAAGGCGACCAGCGAGCAATCGCAGAAGCGGGATGACGCTACGGTGATCGACCTTGATGGAACGCCGACTTCACCCACGGCCTTGTCGCTTGACGGAGCAGTCCACGAATCCGGCTCTCCCCACCACAGTTCAAGATGAGGCACTCATGTCGACGACCCGTTTCCTTGACAAAACGCCCCTTTTCGGCGTCGCGCTGCTGGCGCTGACGCTGCCCGCACAGGCCCAGACCACAATCGAATCCTCGAGCGGTGCCACCGTTGCGGTCGAGCCGGTTGCCGAATTCGACGAGCCCTGGGCAATGACATTCCTGCCCGACGGTTCGATGCTGGTGACCGAAAAGGCCGGCACGCTGATGCACGTCTCTGCCGACGGCAGCGAGAAGACGCCAGTCGCCGGCGTCCCGGCCGTCGCTTATGGCGGCCAGGGCGGCCTCGGCGATGTCGTGCTGCATCCCGACTTCGCCGAGAACAATGTCGTCTATCTTTCCTTTGCCGAAGAAGGTGAAGGGGGTCAGGGTGCGGCAATTGCCCGTGCCCGGCTTGCCATGGACGGCGATCGGCCGCGCCTTGAAGGGCTGAACGTCATCTGGCGCCAGAATCCCAAGGTCTCGGGCCAGGGCCACTATTCCCACCGCATTGCCTTCGGGCCGGAAGGCTCCGATCAGGAAGGCATGATGTTCGTGACGTCCGGCGACCGCCAGAAGAAGACGCCGGCCCAGGACATGGACACCAATCTCGGCAAGGTCTTGCGTCTGAACCCGGATGGCTCGGTCCCCGAGGACAATCCGTTCGCCGAGGAAGGCGGTGTCGCCGAACAGTTCTGGACGATGGGCAACCGCAATATGCTCGGCATCGCATTCGACGGCGACGGCCAGCTCTGGGTCCACGAGATGGGCCCGCGCGGCGGCGACGAATTGAACCGGATCGAGCCCGGAGCGAATTATGGCTGGCCGGAGGTTTCCAACGGCATCAACTATTCAGGCACGCCGATCCCCGATCACGACACGGCCGAGCAGTACAAAAAGCCGGAAATCTCCTGGACACCGGTCATCGCGCCGGCGGGCTTCGTCATCTATGACGGCGACATGTTCCCCGACTGGCAGGGCGACGGCTTCATCGGCGGACTGAGAAGTCAGGCCCTCGTCCATGTCGAACTCGGCGAACAGGACGACGGCACCTTCGCCCGCGAAATCGGGCGCTTCGACATGGGAGCCCGGATCCGCGAGGTCGAGCAGGGCCCTGACGGGGCGCTCTGGCTGCTCGAAGACGGAAACGGCGGCCGTCTCCTGAAGCTGACGCCAACCGATAGCACCGGCTGATCCAGCCCGTGCCACGATGATTTCGGCCGATCGGTTCCCCGGTCGGCCGAACGCCCTTGCGTGTCGACTATGCAAGACGTTTCGCTGCAGCAAAGCGGCGGCGCCGGATGATCGCTGGCAGACCGCATCGCCCCGCGCGTTCTTTCCGTCAGTCCTTTTTCAGACGATAGACCCCGTCCGGGTCACGCACCAGCGTGCCTTGGGCGCCGGTGCGCATTTCGGCCTCGGAGCGCCGATTGCGCTCGGACACGCGATCGGCTTCGCGCGCCATCTGCTTGTAGCCCAACCAGGCCGCGGCTCCGACGAGGCCCAGAAGAAAGAGCTGGGGCATTGCTTCCATCATCTCCAGAAACACCCTTGGGCGAGCAATATGCGCCGACCGTGCATCGGCCGCAAGCTGGTGTTCTGGCGCACGAGCGTGGCGGGTGAATGGCGGTTCCCACGAACGTGATACGAGCGGCAGCCGATTTGCGATCAGCCGCCCGCGGCGGTGGACAAGAAGACTGAAAGATAGCGTCGGGCAAGATGGACAGATCGCCCGACGCCGCAGTGCGAGGGAAGATCAGACCAGCTTGGCGTCGAGGGTCACGGTGATCGCGCCGAGTGCCTTGGAGACGGGGCAGCCATCCTTCGCCTTGGCGGCCAGTTCGCCGAAGGTGCCTTCGTCGATGCCCGGCACTTTGGCTTCCAGCGTGATGGCACTCTGCTTGATCTCGAAGCCTTCCGAGACCTGCTCGACGCTGACGACGGCATTGGCCTTCAATTCTTCCGCCGGGGTGCCGTTCTCGGCCAGAAAATGCGAAAGCTGCATGGCGAAGCAGCCGGCATGGGCGGCCGCCAGAAGCTCTTCGGGATTGGTCCCGGACTTGCCGCTCTCGTCCTCGAAGCGGGCCTTGAAGGAATAACCGTGGTCGGAGAGCGCGCCGGACTGGGTGGTGATGGCGCCGGTACCATCGGCGAGCGCGCCTTTCCAGACGGCGGTTGCGTTGCGTTTCATCGGAAGGTCTCCTGTCGTTTGAAAGTCGCGGCCCTCTCGCACCGGTCGCCGGACGACCGGGCAAAGGAGCCGCTTCGTGGGATGAGATGGTGCGGGCGTGAACGGGTTCGAGATCGCCTGCCATCCTCAGACGACAAGACTCCGTTCAAGCCTTCATGGTTTCATGGCGTCTGGTCAATTGTCCGATACGCTTGCAATTCGTCTGGCGGACCTTCGACGCCGGGTTTCGAAGCGCCAAGGCAGGGAGACGACGATGAGCGACACGATCCTCGTCCATGCGAGCCGTCCCGTGCTCGATGAAAAGGCCGCATGGCTGGAGGCTCTCGCCCATGAGCGCAACGCCAGCCAGCACACGATCGACTCCTATGAGCGCGATCTCAGGCAGTTCCTCGTCTTTCTGACGGAATACAACGCCAGGCCCGCCGAAATCACCGATCTCGCCGATCTGAAGACCGCCGAACTCAGGGCCTTTCTCGCCGACCGCCGGCGCGACGGCACGGGCGCCCGCTCGCTGGGGCGCAATCTCTCCGGCGTGCGCTCGTTCCTGCGGCACCTCGAACGAAAGGGCCTTGCCTCCTCCGCCGGCGCCCGAGCGATGCGCGCGCCGAAACAGCCGAAATCCCTGCCGCGCCCGTTGAGCGTCGACGATGCGCTGGAGGTTTCGGAGGAAGCCGGGAGCTTTGCCGTCGAGCCATGGATCGCCGCGCGCGACGTCGCCGTGCTGACGCTGCTCTACGGCTGCGGCCTGCGCATTTCCGAAGCGCTGTCACTGCCGGGCGACGCGCTCACCGATCCGGGCCAGCGCGCGATGCCGATCGAGGGCAAGGGCGGCAAGACGCGGATCGTGCCGCTGCTCCCGGCGGTGCTGGAGGCCGTCGCCGAGTATCGCCGGCTCTGCCCGTTCGCCCTCGGCTCCGAGGAACCGCTGTTTCGCGGTGCGCGCGGCGGACCGCTGCGGCCGCAGATCGTCCAGCGAAACATGGTGCGGCTGCGCAGCGCCCTCGGCCTGCCGCCCTCGGCGACCCCCCATGCGCTCCGCCATTCCTTCGCGACGCACCTGCTCGCGGCGGGCGGCGATCTGCGTACGATCCAGGACCTCCTCGGGCACGCCAGCCTGTCGACGACGCAGAACTACACGGCCGTCGATTCGAACCGCCTGATGAGCGTCTATCGCGACGCCCACCCGCGCGCCCGGCGGCGCTCCTCCTGATCCTTGATGAAGATCCGAGGGAAAACGGTAAGGCAAGCGCAGCAACTCAGATGTAAGACAAGACAGCCAGGAATTGTCGGATTTGCCCAGCGATGAAGAAGTTTCCATTTTCGCTGCTTTTCTTCGTCGCGACTGCCGTGATTTTCGCCCTGCAGGCGATACCCGTGACCGGCATCTTTCTGATGTTCGCCGGCGCTTTTTTCTGGTCGATCGCGCTCGTCAATTTGGGGTTCCTGGGCCTGACCTTCGAAGCAAGCGTCGGTCGGGTTTCCCGGTGGTGGCTGGTGTTGCCGGCGCTTTGGTTCGGCGGCTACGCCCTGCTTTATGGCACCGAGCGCATCATCCGGCAGGACCTGAGCGACGAAATCGTCGCACATAACGCAACGCTCGACATACCGTTCGACCCAAGTGCGGAGTCGCTCGTGTTTCTCGACGAACGTGATCTGACCTGGCTGGTCGCGCATTACGACGTTCCAGTCGCCTACTATCAGGCAAAAAGAGCCGTTGGAGCAAAGCACATCGCGACCCGCCGTATCGGGCAATCTGCCTGCAAGGAAATCCGAAGTGACGAGACGTTCGAGGCAGCCGGCATTCGCGTCCACTGGCCCTACGGTCGTTCGAGAGGACAGCCACTCGACTTCTGCATTTTGAAACTGCCGGAAGACCCGGATCTGCCGGTTCTGGAAGTCTCATCGCAAGACGCAGAGGACGCCATATTCACCCTGCCCGTGAAGAGGACGGATGCAACGATCACCGTGCCGGACGGAAGCCAATACCTCGTAAAGGACGGTTCTTCGCGTCTTCTCGCCGTTCTTCCGCAGCCGGTCCTTGGATGCGCCCTCGACTCCAGTCGACCGTCCTGGCCCTGCTTCGCAGGCTTCAGGCGGGAGCGCGGCCGATCGCTGAGAAAGAATGTCGGCGAGGGAGAATTGTGGAGCGCGGCTGTCCCATCTGCATTGGGCATCCCTCGCAAGCGTATGACGAGCTTGGCCGGCCTCGACGCGACAGCGGCGATGCAGCTGGCCGAGCAAGCGAAACAGAGGATCGTGAACGTCGAACTCGGTGAACTCGACCTCATTCTTGATGACATGAGGGCCCGCATTCGATCCGTTCCATTCCGGAGCCTCCGGGGCCGGATCGACGTTCTGCGCTCGCGTCTCGACCGCATGGTTTCAGCACTGGCCGAGTCCGTCGCGTCTGAACGCGTACGCGAATTCAACTTCGATAATGAGAAAACTCTCTTCTGGCTGATCGAGAGCCTCCCGGAAGAGGAAATCGAAGAATATGCAGACGTTCTGCGTAAAATAAATGAAAGAATGGACATGCGGGACCGCAGGTAGGCGTTGCGTCGCGATGGAGGGCCCTATCAGAGATCCTGCTTTCCAGCGTTCTATGAGCCGTTCAGGAATAACTCAGTTCATGGCGTTTCCTTCGAAGGGAACGATGGTGAGCGGCTACGCTGAGAGCCTTGCGCGAGGCAAGGCATTCCTTCGCGGTCATTTTCACGATTTGGTGGCAAAGTGCTGTGCATGCTGGCGGCCACTCGCATCAAGCGCAAGGGGAGTGTCAGGATGACCGGCCAGATCGACCGTGCGACCCGCTGGGACCACGCCGGGCTTTCGGACCGCGCCGCGCTGATCGTCCAGCGCTTGCTGGCGGCGCTGCCGGTGGTGCTTCTCATCCTGCTGCTGGCGGGGATCGGCATCGCCGAAGGCGCCACGCCGGCCTGCCGGGGCGAAAGCCTCGTTCCGGCGCTTCAGGCCGAGGGCAAGCTCGACGAAGCGCGAGAGAAGGCCGCCGCCGTGCCGAACGGCCAGGGCCGGCTCTTCCGGATCGAACGCGACGGCCGGACGGCCTCCTATCTGTTCGGCACGATGCACATGTCGGACCCGCGGGTCCTGGAGCTTTCCCCCGCCACCGAAACGGCCTTTTCGACGTCCGACCGTCTGGTGATCGAGACGACCGACATCACCGATCCGGTGAAATCCGCCGCCATGATCTGGCAGACGCCGGAACTCGTCACGCTTCCGGCCGGCAAGACCCTGTCGGACTATCTCGATCCCTCACAGGAAGAGACGCTGAAGGCGGCGCTGCGCGAGAAGGGTGTTCCGCTCCAGTCGGTCGAGACATTGCAGCCCTGGTTCCTCTCGGTCGGCTTCATGATGCCGGCCTGCGAAAAGGCCCGAACCGAGGGGGGCGCCCTCGCCCTCGACGCCGACCTCGCCAGGCGCGCCGAGGCAGCGGGAAAGCCGGTCGAAGGACTCGAAACGGCGGTGGAGCAGCTATCCGCCATCGCCTCGATTCCTCTGAAGCAGCAGATGGACGGCTTCATCGCCGTCCTTGAGATCGACGATGCCCTCGAAGACGTCTTCGAAACGATGATCGATCTGTATCTCAAGGGCGAGGTGGCCATGATCCTGCCTGCCGTCGAAGCGGCGGTGCCCAATGGCGGCATGCTGGTCGGCGCCGGCGAAGGCTATGACGGGTTCGAGGAAAAGGTCGTGATCGAGCGCAATCTGCGCATGGCCGAACGCATGCAGCCCTTTCTCGAAGACGGGGCGAGTTTCATTGCCGTGGGCGCTCTACATCTGCCGGGAGAGAAGGGCCTCGTGGCGCTTCTGCGCGAGCGTGGCTACACGGTCAGCCGGGCCGATCAGGCGGATGCAGCCCAAGGCGAGACCGGCGACGAAAGTGTGCAACGCACCAAGAAGTGATTCGGGTTTCGCCCCATCGACTTGCGCCCAGCCCATTCGTCCTTACCCTCGTCATGGTCGAAACCAGACGATGGAGAATGCCATGAGAATGCTTCTCGCAGTGACGGCCAGCCTGGGACTCGGGCTTGCCGCGACATCGGGCGCCATGGCCTGCAGTTTCAAGAACAAGGATGTGACGGCCGAAGCGCCGATGACTTCCTTCGAAACCGCGGAGAAGAAGGTCACGCTTCCTGAGCCGACTCCGGTCGAGCCGACCCTTCCCGTGACGATCGACAAGGAAGAGGGCTGAGTTTCGCCGGGCCTGCGGCGCGGCCTGCGCTGCAGGCCCGGTTTCGAACCCCCTTTTTTTTCCAAGACGACCCCGCCGTGGCAGACCGTGCCTCTTCGGCAAAACATGAACGTGAACGAAATCAAGGCGTGACCGCGCGAGTTTGTGCTATCGTCTTCCCATAGGGAAGAAGAGAAGAGCGCGTCATGCTGCCGATGATCCCTCCCGCATCGAGGATGGGTGGCAAACCCATCCCACGCTCGGCTTTCATCGCGCCGATCAAGGCTTTGGTCATGGCCTCGGCCATCGCTGCCTTCCTTGCACCCGCAAGTGGCTGGGCTGCAGCGGGGTCCGACGCACCGCCGCAGACGACGCCGCTGGCCGCCCCCTCTTCCCCGAACGCTGCGCCGCCGCAAGGCGAGGACGGCGGCGGAGCCCCTCAAGCTGGAGACGTTGCCGAGCCGGGCGTCCAGGCCACCTCCGATGCTTGGGCCGGATCGATCGAGGAAGCCGTCGCCACCTGCGACGCGCTAGCCTCCGACCCCGACGATGCGGCGCGGCCGGACGGCCTGACCGGCGAGCGCGATCCGGACGCCGTGGCCTTCGAGCGCGCCATTCCCGCCTGTCTTGCGGCCGTTTCCGCCCACCCCGACAATCCGCGCTATGCCTTCCAGCTCGCGCGGGCCTATCGCTCGGCCGAACGTTTCGACGAGGCGGTGCGCTCTTACGATCGGGCCGCGCAGGCGGGTCACGCCGCCGCGCAATATGATTTCGGACAATTGTACGAGACCGGTCAGGGCGTCGAGCAGGATGAAGCACGAGCGCTGGCGCTCTACCAGCAGAGCGCCGAAATGGGCACGCCCTGGGCGCTCTACGCCGTCGGTCTCTATCACCGTGACGGTCGGGGAGGGCTCGAACCCGACGCCGAGCGAGGTTTCGCCCTGCTTCAGCGGGCCGCCGACGCGGGAAATGCCGAGGCCCAGTTGGAAATCGGCTACATGCTGCAGGAAGGCCTCGGCGCGCCACGCGACGAGGCCCGGGCGTTGGAGCTGTTCCGCCAATCGGCGTCGGCGGGCGATGCCAGCGCCCTGATGTGGATCGGCAATTTCCATGAAGTCGGCCGCGGCGGTCTTGAGGCGGACGATGCAGCGGCGCTGGACTACTACCGGCGCGCCGCCAAGGCCGGCAACGCCTTTGCTGCCAACATGGTCGGCGTGTTCACGGCCGACGGACGGGGCGGCCTCGAGCCCGATCCCGCCGCAGCCATCCCCTATTTCCGCCAGGCGGCCGAGGCCGACGACGTGGATGGCCAGGTGAACCTCGGCTGGCGACTTGCCAACGGCTCGGGCGTCGAACAGGACCATGCGGCCGCGCTTGATCTCTTCCGCCAAGCGGCCGAGGCCGGGGATGCCGACGCTCTGATGTGGGTCGGAAATTTCCACGAGAACGGCCGCGGCGGGCTTGAGGCGGACGACGCAAAGGCGCTGGACTTCTATCGCCGCGCCGCCGAAGCCGGTAACGCCTTTGCCGCCAACATGGTCGGCGTGTTCACGGCCGATGGTCGCGGCGGGCTGACGCCGGACGACGGCGAGGCCATCGCGCATTTTCGCAAGGCGGCCGAGGCCGGTGATGTCGATGGTCAGGCCAATCTCGCGCGTTTCCTGGCAAATGGCCGGGGCGTCGCGAGAGACGATGCGGAAGCCCTCGAATGGTTCCGCAAGGCGGCCGAGGCCGGCGATCTCGACTCCCAGAACAGCTATGGCTTCCGGCTCATCTACGGAACGGGAACGCAGCCCAATCCGCCGAAAGGCATCGAATGGGTTCGAAAGGCGGCCGACGGGGGATATGCCACCGCGCAGCGCAATCTCGGCAAGTTCTACGAGGAAGGTCTTGGCGTCGCACAGGATTATGCGCAGGCCCGCCAATGGTACGAGAAAGCCGCCGAACAGGGCGACAACGGTAGCCTCGTCAATCTCGGCTATCTCTATTCAAAGGGGCTCGGCGTCGAACAGGACGAGTCGCGGGCGGTCGCGCTCTACCGCCAGGCGGCGGAGGCGGGCGAACCCGTCGCCCAGGACAATCTCGCCCGCATGTATGATGACGGCCGCGGCGTCGCCAAGGATCGCGACGAAGCCCTGCAGTGGTATCGCAAAGCGGCCGCAAACGGATATGCCTCATCGCAACTCGAGCTCGGCTGGGCCCATTTCAACGGCGAAGGCGTTCGCCAGGACGACCGCGAAGCATTCGACTGGTTCCTGAAGGCGGCCGAGAACGGCAACACCCAGGCCCAGACGCAACTGTCGATCCTCTACAGCCAGGGCCGCGGAACGGCTCAGGACCGTGCCGAGGGCGTACGATGGTTGCGCGAGGCGGCGGATAGTGGCGACCGCTACGGCCAGTACGGCCTGGGGCTCGCCTATCTCAATGGCCGCGGCGTGGAAGCGGACGCCGCCGAAGCCCGGGGCTGGCTTGAAAAGGCCTCAGAGCAAGGCCTCCTGCCGGCGCAGATGCAACTGGCCGACCTCTATGTCGAGGGCCGGGGCGGACCGGCCGACCCGGAAGCGGCGACGCGCGTCTACCGCGCGGCCGCGGAAGCCGGGGACAGCGAGGCGCAGTTCCAGCTGGCGCAACGGCTGCGGTCCGGCGAGGGCGTGGCGAGCAACGCCCCGGAAGCCGCCCAATGGTACGAGCGCGCCGCGCAGGCCGGCCATACTGGCGCCGCCGTGCGTCTCGCGCACATGCTGCAGTCAGGCGAAGGTGTCGACCGCAACGATCAGCAGGGCCTCTTCTGGCTACGGCAGGCAGCGGCGAAGGGCGATGGTGAAGCGCTCAGCGGGCTTGCCGAACTCTATCGCGAGGGGCTCGGCGTCACTCACGATCCGGTCGTGACGGCAGCCCTCTATCGTCTGTCGGCGGAGGCCGGGTACGCGCCGGGCCAGGTGCAGTTCGCCGAGTTCCTGATGAATGGCGACGGCATCCCGCGCAACAGGGCGGAGGCGATCAAATGGTATCAGCGCGCCGCGGAAAACGGCGATGCCGAAGCGCGCTCGCGGCTCGCAGCGCTGGGAGAAGATGGCGCAGGCGCGGCGGCCACTCAATGAGGGCCGCTTCGGAACGGTCGCAAGGGCGGGCTCGGCCAGAGCCGAACCCGCTTGACGCCATCAGGTATTCATCGAGTCGAAGAACTCGGCGTTCGATTTGGTCTGTTTGAGTTTGTCGTTGAGGAACTCGATCGCGTCCGTGGTGCCCATCGGCGCCAGGATGCGACGCAGAACGAAGATCTTCTGAAGCTCCTGACGCGGCACGAGCAGGTCTTCCTTGCGGGTGCCGGACTTGAGGATATCCATGGCCGGGAAGGTGCGCTTGTCGGCGACCTTGCGGTCGAGCACGATTTCCGAGTTGCCGGTGCCCTTGAACTCCTCGAAGATCACCTCGTCCATGCGCGAGCCGGTATCGATCAGCGCCGTTGCGATGATGGTCAGCGAGCCGCCTTCCTCGATATTGCGCGCCGCGCCGAAGAAGCGCTTCGGGCGCTGCAGGGCGTTGGCGTCGACACCGCCGGTCAGCACCTTGCCGGAGGAGGGAACGGTTGTGTTGTAGGCGCGTCCGAGGCGGGTGATGGAGTCCAGAAGGATGACCACGTCGCGGCCGTGCTCGACCAGGCGCTTGGCCTTTTCGATCACCATCTCAGCCACCTGAACGTGGCGCGTCGCCGGCTCGTCGAAGGTGGAAGACACCACCTCGCCGCGCACCGAGCGCTGCATGTCCGTCACTTCCTCGGGCCGCTCGTCGATGAGCAGCACGATGAGGTAGCATTCGGGGTGGTTGGCGGTGATCGAATGGGCGATGTTCTGAAGGAGAACGGTCTTACCCGTGCGCGGCGGAGCGACGATCAGGCCGCGCTGGCCCTTGCCGAGCGGGGCGACGAGATCGATGACGCGGGCCGACAGATCCTTCTTCGAGGTTGGATCCTCGAGCTCCATCCGGAAACGCTCGTTCGGATAAAGCGGCGTCAGATTGTCGAAGTGGCTCTTGTAGCGGATCTTCTCGGGATCGTCGAAATTGATCGTGTTGACCTTGAGGAGGGCGAAGTAACGCTCGCCTTCCTTGGGACTGCGGATCGGGCCTTCGACGGTATCGCCGGTCTTCAGCTGGAATTTGCGGATCTGCGAGGGCGAAACGTAGATGTCGTCCGGGCCGGGAAGATAATTGGCTTCCGGCGAGCGCAGGAAGGCAAACCCGTCCTGCAGGATCTCGACCACGCCCTCGCCGATGATCTCGACTTCCTGGGCGGCGAGGCGCTTCAAAATCGCAAATAGCAATTCCTGCTTGCGCAGCACCGAAGCGTTCTCGACGCCGTTTTCCTCGGCGAAGGCGATAAGCTCGGGTGCGCTCTTGTTCTTCAGGTCCTGAAGTTTCATTCGGGGGCTGGTGCTCTTGAGCTGAGGTCCGTGGGAGGTTCCACGGCTAAGGATTGTTCGGAGAAATACGGGAAAACAGTGCCGAGGAGCATGTCTCGGCCTCAGGCGACGGCAGGCAAAGTTGCCACGCTCATCTTGGAGGGTTCGACAGATATAGCGGTTGCAGCCTTGCCGCGCAAGGCCCTGTCGGTGGGCAACTCGCGGGCTGGCGAAAGAGTTTCACCGCCAGACTCATAAACCCTTCGAGGTGGGCGATCGCGATCAGTGCCTGGGCATCACGGCCAGCCGCTGACAAACGGTCGAGCGGTCGGCGCCCTCCCCTTTGGCTCGCCGAAGATCACGGCGTTGCCTCAGTGGGACGAGGCCAACTGCGCTGGCTCACTCGTCCTCGTTGCGCGCCACATTCACCGTATAGTTCAGCGGCAGTCGGCCGCCATCGGCATAGATCGTCTGGCCGGTGATGTAGCTCGCCTCGTCGGAAGCGAGGAAACTCGCGATCGCGGCGATCTCCTTGGGATCGCCGATCCGTCCCAGCGGGGTGCGCGACAGGATGCGCCGGGAGGCTTCTTCGTCCTCGGCGACGGCGCGCAGGAGATCGGTCATGATCGAGCCGGGCCCGATCGCGTTCACTCGGATGCCGTGCGGCGCCAGCGACAGGGCCATGACCTTGGTGAGCTGGTTGATGCCGCCCTTCGAGACCGAATAACCGACCTGATCGGCAATCGCGAAGACGGCATTG
The DNA here is from genome assembly GCF_024359545.1 of Jiella marina. Lineage (GTDB taxonomy): Bacteria > Pseudomonadota > Alphaproteobacteria > Rhizobiales > Rhizobiaceae > Jiella. The sequence continues at coordinate 181,145 of NZ_JAKQZG010000010.1, read as the reverse complement.
ACCGACGACATGTTGACGATGGCGCCGGCCGGGCCGCCCTTCTTCACCTTCGCCACCAGATGACGCGCCACCGCCTGGCCGCAGAGAAAGGAGCCCTTGAGATTGATGTCGAGAACCTTGGTGAAGTCTTCCTCGTCGAGGTCGAGGAAGTTCGCCTTGTGGACGATACCGGCATTGTTCACCAGAATGTCCACGTCGCCGAACCGGTCGAGCGCGCTGGCGAGGAGGTTGTGCACGTCGAGCCGCTGGGCAACGTTGCAGATCACCGGCATCACGTCGCCGAGATTGCCCAGATCGGAGGCCGCCGCATTGGCCGCCTTCTCGTCGGCATCGGCGATGACGACCTTCGCCCCGTCATGGAGAAAGCGCCGCGCCACGGCATAGCCGATTCCCTTTGCGCCCCCGGTGACGATCGCGACCCGCCCGTCAAGTGCCATGGCGATGCTCCCCTGATTCTCGTCATTCTTCGAGCGCTAGATAGCAGCCGCGACGCGGCGCGCACAGCCGAAGCGCGGAAAGTCAGCCATTGCCGCGGAAGCCCGGGTAAAGGGTCATTCCGCCATCAGCGAAAATCGTCTGACCGACGATGTAGTCCGCCGCGTCCGAGACGAGCCAGGCCACCACCCGGCCGATGTCTTCCGGATCGCCGATGCGGCCATAGGGGATGAGATCCAGGATCGCCTGCTTGTCGTCTTCCCGAGCCTCGGCATTGATCGCTGTTGCGATGGCGCCCGGTGCGACAGAGTTCACCCGGATCTTCTCGTGAGCCACTTCCTGGGCCAGCGAGCGCATCAGCAGATCGATCCCGCCCTTGGCAGCAGCGTAGTTGGCGCGGAATGCCCAGGGGATCTGCTGGTGCACCGAGGAATCGTAGACGAGCTTTCCCACGGACCGGCTCACCGACTCGCGCAGCCCCTTCTTGCGGAAACGCCGGATCGCTTCGCGGCCCACGAGAAAGCCGCCCCCCAGATTGATCGAGATTACCGCGTTCCAGTCGTCGAAGCTCATATCGGCGATCGCGGCGTCCCTCTGGATGCCCGCGTTGGACATGACGATGTCGGGAAGGCCCAGCGTCTCCTCGGCCTCGTCGAAGAGGGCGAGCACGTCGTCCTCCTTCGAAATGTCCGCCTGCATGGCCACGCCCTTGCGGCCGCGTTTCTCGATTTCCGCGACGACCTCCCTCGCCGCCTCGTCCTTGCTTCGATAGTTCACGGCAACGTCGGCGCCGGCCTCGGCCAGCGCGATCGCCGAGGCGCGTCCGATGCCCGAGGACGCGCCGGTCACGACGGCGACCTGGCCGTCAAGGCGCATCAAATCAGAAGATGCCATCGGGGTCCTCCATCATCTTGAACTCGAAATAGCCGGGATCCTTCCGGTTTCCGTTCAACGATCGATCGAGCCAGATCGCTGCAGAGATCAGCGAAAGATGGGTGAGGCCCTGCGGGAAATTGCCGAGATGATCGCCGGCCGAGGAGAGTTCCTCCGCGAACAGGCCGAGATGGTTTCCGTAGGTATGGAGCTTCTCGAACAACAGCCGCGCTTCGGCAATGTAGCCGGTGCGGGCCAGCGCCTCGACATACCAGAAGGAGCAGATGGTGAAGGCCCCTTCTTCGCCTTCGAGCCCGTCGTCGTTCTCTTGCGTGTTGATGTAGCGCTTGACCAGGCAGTCCCGCACGAGATGGGACCGCACCGCCTTCAGGGTGGAGGTCCACATGGGATCGCGCGGGTTGATGAACTTGACCAGCGGCATCAACAGAACCACCGCGTCCAGAGAGGTCGATCCCTTGAACTGGGTGAAGGCGCCGATGTCGGGGTTCCAGTATTCCTCGAGGATGGTCCGCTGGATCTCGTCGCGCTCGGCACGCCAGCGCAGTATGTCGGCGGGGAGCGAATGGTCTTCGGCGATCCGGAGCGCCCGGTCGAAGGCCACCCAGCACATCAGCCGTGACGACAGATACTCCTTCGGCTCGCCGCGGCTTTCCCAGATGCCGCGATCAGGCAGGTGCCAACTGCCGCACAGCCAGTCGATGAGGCGGGAGATCTTCGTCCAGACGGAATAGGCCGGCTTGCCGCGTGCTTTGGTCGAGATGTAGAGCGCGTCGAGGAACTCGCCGTAAATGTCCATCTGGCGCTGCTGATAGGCGGCATTGCCGATGCGCACCGGCTTCGAGCCGTCATAACCGTCCAGATGGTCGAGTTCGCATTCGGGCATCTCGTTCGTGCCATCCATGCGATACATGATCTGCAGGCCGGATTCGCCGGTCTCGACCGCGCGCTCCATCAGGAAGTGGATGAAGGCTTCCGCTTCGTCGTAATAGCCGAGCCGCGACAGGGCATAGAGCGTGAAGGCGGCATCGCGGACCCAGCAATAGCGATAGTCCCAGTTGCGCTCGCCGCCCAGGACCTCCGGCAAACCGAAGGTGGCCGCGGCTGCGATCGAGCCGTATTCCGACGAGGTGAGGAGTTTCAGGGTCAGCGCCGAACGTACGACCAGTTCGCGCCAGAAGGTCGGATAGGTGCCGCGGTTGACCCATTTGTGCCAGAAATCGCGGGTCTCGTGAAACGATCGCGAGACGTAGCGATCGACCACCGGGAGGTTCTCGACGAACCCCGGACACAGGACCACCCAGCACTTCTCGCCCTCTTCCAGTTCGGTATCGCCGACAATGTCGGTGCCTTCGATCGAAAGCGGGAAGGAAGCGTAGAGATAGACCGCCTCGTCCTTGCCTTCCGTGCTGGTCCAGGTGACCTTGACCCCGCCCTGGACCGCGCGCAGCTTTGGCTCGACCCGGGCATAATCGGGCCGCGGCGACACGCTCAAGGCGAATTTCTGGCGGTTGACGATCGCCTTGGCGCGCCGGACGATCCGTCCGGACCCGTCGATCGGCATGTAGTCGCAGATCTCGCCGATGCCGTCGTCGCCGAGAAAGCGGCTGATCAGGATATTGGTGTCGGGCAGATAGATCTGGCGATAGGCCTGGGTGCCGTCGACCACGTGAAAGGCGAAGTTGCCGCCCTTGTTCGGATCGAGGAGGCCGGCGAACAGCGTCGGCCCGTCCCCGCTGGGATAGGAAAAAAAGTCGATCGTCCCGTCCTGTGCGACCAGAGCGATCGTCTTCATGTCGCCGATCACGCCATGGGCCGCGATGCGGTTGGGGACCGGCGGTCCCTGGGGGTCGGACATCAATATGCTCACGGACAGATCCGTCGTTCGAGGAAGGCCAGCGCCGAAAGATGGCCGGCAACCGACCGCCGTAAACCCGCAAGGCTGTGCGATCGGCTTTTCCTGCACCCCTGCGGCGCCCCATTGCAAGCCGACAGCGGCCTGATACATAGTGGAAAACCATGGCTTTGCGTCCGAGTGCCGCAGCCTTGCGGCGTATGTGACGATGAGGGACGTTGGTTCTTGGCAAGCGCGATCGAAAAGAGTCTGCGGCGCGCCTTGGAGAAGGGGGATGCGCAAGACCCCGACTTTCGATTGCAGATCTACGAGGCGGCCGAGCGCGCCCTCGTCAAGCTCGAAGCGACCAACGATACCGACAGCGCTGCGGCCGACGCCCACCGACGGGATCTGATTGCGGCCATCGAGGCCATCGAGGCCGATTTCGCTGGGACGACCTCGTCCGCCGACGACGACGGGACGCCGGTGCCCGTGACGGAACCTGTGCCCGTCGAAACCGATCCCTCGCCGCCCTCTTCAGCCACCAGCGCCCCTCCTGCTCTCGGCACGCTTGCCGCCGACGACAGGGCTGCCGAGTTCGATCCTTCGCCGGATGAAGGAGACGCGCCCGAAGCGGACCCACGGGAGACGCGCAAGAAATCGCGTGGAGGGCGCGCCCTCGTCGCAGCGGTGATCCTGCTCCTGCTCGCATTCCTGGTCGGTGCCGCCGTCTGGATCGCACTGCCCTTCTTCACCTCGGTCGCTCCCGACCGGGCTGCGGAGCCGGCGGCCGAACAGGGCGCGCTTTCGATCGAGGACGCGATCAGCGAAGGCGGCAGCGGGGTGGATGCGTCTGTCGCCGATGTCGCGGCCGAAAGCGGCTGGACGGCACTCTATTCGCCACAGGAATTTCGCGAACTGGCCAATGAGGAGGGGACGATCGCCCTCGCCGAAGGCACCGGCGAGCGAACCGTGATCCGGATTTCGGCCCCCGCGGACGGCGGCGAGGTCCAGCTTCCAATCTCGGGCGATATCGCCCGTCGCTTCGGGGGGCAGGCGGCCAATGGCGAACTGATCGTCGGCTCGCCTGATGGCCAGCCGCGAGAATTCGCCCTGCGCTGCCTCTTCGGCGGCGAAACCGTCTGCGGGCGGCAGCGCTTCACGACCTCGTTGCCGGAAGAAAATTTCCTGTTCCAGATGCAATTTCCCCCGGAGGCCGTGGCCGGCGGGCAGATCGCCATCGATCCCGCGGTGGGAGCGAATGGCCAGGACATTCTCCTCTTCGGGGTGCAGTTGCGGGCCGAGGGCGCAAGCGGACAGTAGCGACGCGCGGCGGCCTTGAGTCCGATCCTTCACATTCCGGTGGTAAAGCGGCCTGCAACGATTCGCAGCAGCACCGCGAAGCAGACGAGGCCATGCGCAGAAAACGGGTGACGATCGTTGCGGCCGCATCGCTGACGGCTCTGGCACTGGCGTGGCCCGTGGCCACCCCGGGCAGCGTCCTGGTCTTCATGGTTCTGATGCTGACGGTCCACTGGCCCTCGCGACAGAAGCGGTTGAGACTGGCCGAGCCCCCCGCTCCTGCCGACCCCGTCTGGCCGGGTCGCGGCATGAAGGCGGCCGTCGAGGCGCTTCAAGAACCCGCGCTGATCGTCGACCGAGACATGCTGATCCGCTACCGCAACCCCAGTTCGGCCATCGCCTTCGGCAACATGGCGCTGGGCGACGCCGTCTCGTTGCGCTTCCGCTCGCCGGAACTCCTCTCGGCGATCGAGGCGGCCATGGCCGATGCCATGGTCCATTCCGCGACGCTGGAGGAAAAGCGGCCGGTCGAACGCCACTGGGGCGTGGAGATTCTGCCGATTCCGGCCTTTCAGGGCGAGAAGCCGCATTTCTTCCTCGTCCTGTTTCACGACCGCACGGCCGAGCGCCGCGTCGAGCGCATGCGCACCGATTTCGTCGCCAACGCATCTCATGAGCTGAGAACCCCACTCGCCTCCCTGACCGGCTTCATTGAGACGCTGCAGGGCCCCGCCCGCGACGACCCGAAGGCGCGCGAACAGTTCCTCCCGATCATGCGCGAACAGGCGATGCGCATGTCGCGGCTGATCGACGACCTACTGTCCCTCTCGCGGGTCGAGATGAAGCGGCACGTGCCGGTGAACACCAAGGCAGATCTCGTCACCGTCATGAACAAGGTGGCCTCGCAGATCGAGCCGGTGGCCAAGGAGATCGGGGTGGCGCTCATCTTCGAGGGGCCGGAGACGAGCGCGATCGTCGAGGGTGATGAGGACGAATTGATCCAGGTCTTCTCGAACCTCGTCGAGAACGCCTGCAAATACGGGCCCGAGGGCGGACGCATCGAACTGTCCGTCAAGCGCGCGAGCGAACGCGGCGAGGCGGTGATCGACGCCTCGGTTCGCGATTTCGGGCCGGGCATCCCGGCCGAGCACGTGCCGCGACTGACCGAGCGATTCTACCGGATCGATGTGGGCAATTCCCGGTCGAAGCGCGGTACGGGACTCGGGCTTTCGATCGTCCGCAACATTCTCCTGCGCCACAAGAGCCGCCTGATCGTGGAATCGACGCTCGGCCAGGGTTCCGTCTTCACGGCCCGGTTTCCCGTTTCGGGCGGACAGGAGACAAATTCGGCCGAAAGTCGGAAATTGCCTTTCGATTCAATGGCTTGAACTGTCATATACGCGATATGTTTTTGTCATAGAGAGTTCTTGCGAAGTCGTTAGGGATTCCCCCGAACCGCAGCCGCACCGGGCGGCGCAACTGAGCTGGTTCGAACGCAAAACTCCACAGGGAGACTTTCACCGTGAACAAGACGCTTCTCGCCGGCCTCGCGCTCGGCACCGCCACCATGCTCGGCGGCACCGCGATGGCCCAGAGCAACGAGCAGGTCCAGGTCGCTGGCTCGTCCACCGTTCTGCCCTACGCCCAGATCGTCGCCGAGAACTTCGGCGAAGTCTTTCCGGACTATCCGACCCCGGTCGTCGAGTCGGGCGGTTCCTCCGCCGGCCTCAAGCAGTTCTGCCAGGGCGTCGGCCCTGACACCATCGACGTCGCCAACGCCTCGCGTGCCATCCGCGACAGCGAGATCCAGGCTTGCGCCGACGCTGGCGTGACCGAGATCTCCGAGGTCAAGTTCGGCTATGACGGCATCGTCTTCGCTTCGGACGCTTCCGGTCCCGACTTCGCTCTGACGCCGGAAATGGTGTTCAAGGCGATGGCCGCTCAGGTTCCGCAGGACGGCAATGTCGTCGACAATCCGAACACCAGCTGGAGCGACGTCGACTCTTCGCTCCCGGATCAGGAAATCGTTGCCTTCATCCCGGCTTCCAACCACGGCACGCGCGAAGTCTTCGAAGAGAAGCTTCTGCTTCAGGGCTGCGAGGACTCCGGCGCCATGCAGGCGTTCATGGATTCCGGCATGGACGAGGACGGGGCTGAAGAAGCTTGCATGTCCGTTCGCACCGGCGGTGCCGTTTCCGAGATCTCGGGCGACTACACCGAGACCCTGGCCCGCATCGACGCCAACAAGCAGGCGATCGGCGTGTTCGGCCTGGCCTTCTACGAGCAGAACCAGGACAAGCTGAAGGTCGCGACCATCAACGACGTCACGCCGTCGGCCGAGACCATCGCGACAGGCGAGTATCCGGTTTCGCGTCCGCTCTTCTTCTACGTGAAGCGCGCCCATCTCGGCGTCGTTCCGGGCCTGTCGGAATACGTCCAGTTCTTCCTGTCCGAGCAGATGACCGGCGACGGTTCGCCGACCGTCGACTACGGCCTGGTGCCGCTGCCGGCCGAAGAGCGCGACGAGCAGATCTCGAACTTCGAGAACGGCGTCACGATCGGCTCGTAAGCCGCTTTCGAACCGAGCAGCAATGTCTCGTTTCTGAACCAGAGCTCTCCTCCGCCGGCCGTTCCACGACGGCCGGCGGACTCGCCGTGCAAGGCCATGACACCGCGACTGCCCCTTCCGCAACGCGGCAGACGGCATCGGCCTTGTTCACAGTCCCGTTCTGCGGCGAAAGTTTTTCCTCGTGTCGACCCTCACGATCATCTTCCTCGTCCTCGTCATCGGCCTGGCCGGCGCCTTCCTCGCCTATCGTTACAGCCGGTCGCTCGCCGCCAAGGATGGTGCCCAGCTTCATTCCCGTCCGATCTACCACGCGTCCTATGTGGCTTGCTGGGCGATGATCCCGGCACTCCTGGCGCTGATGGTCTGGCTGGTCGTTTCGCCGATCGTCATCGCAAGCGACGTCCGGGGCAGTTTTCCCGAAGGAATTCTCGCCGAGACCAGCCTGACCGAGGATCTGGCCTACGGGATTGTCGAATCGCTTGGTTCCGGCCTGCGCGTCCTGCCCGCGGACGAGCGTGAGACGATCACCGACGCAACCCCGGTCGCCGAGCTTCGCGAGCTTCTGAACCAGCGCGGCGTGCCGATCGCTTCGGCCAGCGCCGACTGGATGGTGCCGCTGGCGATCCAGCTGAACGGCATGCAGATCTTCAGCCGCTGGGCGATGACGGCGGTCGTCGTCCTCCTGGCACTCGGCGGTGCGTTCTGGGGCTATCGCAACATCGCGCCGCGTCTGCGCGCCCGCAATGGCGTGGAGCGTGTCGTGACTGGCGCGCTGATCGCCGCCTCCTCCATCGCCATCATGACGACGGTCGGCATCGTGTTTTCGATGCTGTTCGAGACGATCGACTTCTTCTCGCGCATCTCGCCGATGGAGTTCTTCTTCGGCACCGAGTGGAATCCGCGCTTCTCCGGCGCCGGATCGGAAGGCTCGGCTGGCAGCTTCGGCTTCATCCCGCTTCTCGCCGGCACCCTCTATATCGGCTTCGTCGCGATGCTGATCGCCGTTCCCATCGGCCTGTTTGCGGCGATCTACATGGCCGAATATGCCGACAGCAGGACACGCTCGGTCGTCAAACCGCTGCTCGAGGTGCTGGCGGGCATTCCGACCATCGTCTACGGCTTCTTCGCCCTCGTCACCGTCGGCCCGTTCCTGCGCGATCTTTCGGCGCAGATCTCCGGGCTGGTGACCGGCGACTACACGAGCTTCATCCAAGCCCAGAGCGTGCTCACCGCCGGTCTGGTGATGGCGATCATGCTGATCCCCTTCGTCTCGTCGCTGTCGGACGACATCATCACCTCGGTCCCGCGTTCACTGCGGGACGGCTCGCTCGGCCTCGGCGCCACGCGCTCGGAGACGATCAAGCGGGTGATCCTGCCGGCCGCGCTGCCGGGCATCGTCTCGGCGCTGCTTCTGACCGCCTCGCGAGCGATCGGCGAGACGATGATCGTCGTGCTGGCGGCCGGCGTCGCCGCCAATCTGACGATCAACCCCTTCGACGCCATGACGACGATCACCGTGAAGATCGTGGCTCAGCTCACCGGCGACCTGGAGTTCAACTCGCCGCAGACGCTGGTCGCCTTCGCCCTCGGCATGACGCTGTTCGTCATCACGCTCTGCCTCAACATCTACGCGCTTTACATCGTGCGCAAATACAAGGAGCAGTACGAATGAGCGACACGACCGCCAACGGTCTCGCGGAAACGTCTGCCCGGCCGGAACGCCGCGACATCGGCATCAAGAAGCGCTACGCGGCCGAACGCCGGTTCAAGGCCTATGGCATCATCGCCATCGCCATTGGCCTCGCCTTCCTCGTCGCACTTCTGTGGAGCGTATTCTCCAAGGGCTACACGGCCTTCTGGCAGACCGAGATCCAGGTTCCCATCACCTTCTCGGAAGAGGTCCTGGGCACGCCGGAACAGGCGAACCAGAGCCAGACCAAGCTGATGATGGCGAACTATCCGCAGATCGCGCGCGAAGGCCTTGCCCAGCTTCTCGACGTCGACACCTCCGATCGCGATGCGATGCGGGCAGTCGGCGCGCTGATTTCCGACGGCGTGCGCATCGAACTGCGCGACATGGTCCTGAACGATCTGTCGATCATCGGGACGACCCAGGATGTCTGGCTCTATGCGAGTTCGGAACTCGACAGTGCGCTCAAGGGACAATACGACCTCGCGGTGCCCGAAAACCGGCGCCCGATCAGCGATCTGCAGCTCCAGTACATCGAGACACTGCAGGAACAGGGCGCGATCGAGCAGCGCTTCAACACGGGCCTCTTCACCTTCGGCGCCTCCTCGCGCGCCGAGACGGCGGGCGTGGGCGTTGCGATCATCGGCTCGCTCTACATGATGCTGATCGTGCTCGCGCTTGCGCTGCCGATCGGCGTCGCCGCTTCGATCTATCTCGAGGAGTTCGCGCCGAAGAACAAGTTCACCGATCTGATCGAGGTGAACATCAACAATCTGGCGGCGGTCCCTTCGATCGTCTTCGGTCTCCTGGGCCTTGCGGTCTTCATCAACTGGTTCGGCCTGCCGCGCTCGGCCGCACTGGTCGGCGGCCTCGTCCTGACCCTGATGACACTGCCGACGATCATCATCGCGACGCGCGCGGCACTGCGGGCGGTTCCGCCCTCGATCCGCTGGGCAGCGCTCGGCGTCGGGGCCTCGAAGACCCAGACGGTCTTCCACCACGTACTGCCGCTCGCCGCACCCGGCATCCTGACGGGAACGATCATCGGGCTCGCCCAGGCGCTCGGCGAGACGGCTCCGCTGCTCCTGATCGGCATGGTCGCCTTCGTCGCGGACTATCCGTCGACGCCGATGGATCCCGCCACGGCCCTGCCCGTCCAGATCTACATGTGGGCGAACGAAGCCGAGCGCGCCTTCGTCGAGCGGACATCCGGCGCGATCATCATCCTTCTCGCCTTCCTTGCAATCATGAACCTGACGGCGATCTTTCTGCGCCGCCGCTTCGAACGCCGCTGGTAGGAGTCGGTTATGATGGAAAACATACAAGCGACGTTGAACAGGGGGCAGGCCGTGCAAAGCGCCAAGCCGATCAAGATGAAGAGCCAGGACGTGACCGTCCACTACGGGTCGAAGCAGGCCCTGAACGGGATCACGCTCGACATCCCCGAGCGCCAGGTGACGGCCCTGATCGGCCCGTCGGGCTGTGGCAAGTCCACCTATCTGCGCTGCCTCAACCGCATGAACGACACGATCGATTCGGCCAGCGTCGGCGGCAAGATCACCCTGGACGGCGAGGACATCTACGACCCGGCGATCGACGTGGTCGAACTGCGCGCCCGCGTCGGCATGGTGTTTCAGAAGCCGAACCCGTTTCCCAAGTCGATCTACGAGAATGTCGCCTACGGCCCGAAGATTCATGGACTCTCCCGCAACAAGCAGGAACTCGACGAGATCGTTCACACGAGTCTCAAGAAGGCTGGCCTCTACAACGAGGTGAAGGACCGGCTCGACGAGCCGGGAACGGGCCTTTCAGGCGGACAGCAGCAGCGCCTGTGCATCGCCCGGGCGATCGCCGTTTCGCCGGAAGTCATCCTGATGGACGAGCCCTGCTCCGCGCTCGACCCGATCGCGACCGCGACCGTGGAAGAGTTGATCGACGAATTGCGGGAGAACTTCACCATCGTCATCGTCACCCATTCGATGCAGCAGGCCGCCCGCGTGTCGCAGATCACGGCCATGTTCCATCTGGGCGATCTCGCCGAAGTCGGTCCGACCGAAAAGATGTTCTCCAATCCCGACGACAAGCGCACCCAGGACTACATCACCGGCCGCTTCGGCTGATCCGGCGGGCGCCACCACGACCAAGGAGGCCGAACCCATGGCCGAGCATATCGTCTCCTCCTACGAGGACGAACTGAGATACATCGTCCGCCGGATCTCCGAGATGGGCGGACAGGCCGAACGGATGGTCGAACAGGCCGTCAACGCGCTCATGCGCTCCGACTGGGGGCTGGCCCAGTCGGTGGTGGCCGACGACCTCCTTCTCGACGCCGCCCAGCGCGAGATCGACGAGCGCGCCATCAAGACCATCGCCAAGCGTCAGCCCATGGCGATTGACCTGCGCGAGATCGTCGGCGCGATCCGCATTTCCAACGATCTGGAACGGATCGGGGATCTGGCCAAGAACATCGCCAAGCGGGTGATCGCGGTCCACGAGCATTCCCAGCCGATGCAGCTCGTGCGCGGCATTGAGCACCTCTCGGAACTCGCCCTGGTGCAGCTCAAGGAAGTGCTCGACGCCTATGGGACCCGCGACCACAAGCGGGCGCTTGCCGTGCGCGACAGCGACGACGGCATCGATGCGATGTACACCTCGATCTTCCGCGAGCTTCTCACCTACATGATGGAAGATCCGCGCAACATCACCGCCTGTACGCATCTGCTGTTCACGGCCAAGAACATCGAGCGGATCGGCGACCACGCGACGAACATCGCCGAGACCATCTACTACATCAAGACCGGCGAACAGATGGAGGTGGAGCGGCCGAAGGACGACCAGACGCCGTCCATCGCCCAGACCGACGTCACGATGGCCCCGCCTGGCAGCATGGAGAACTGAAGAACATGAGCGCGCGCATCGCCGTCGTGGAGGATGAAGAGGCCCTCGGCGTCCTCCTGCGCTACAATCTCGAGGCGGAGGGCTACGCGGTCGACGTGATCGCCCGCGGCGACGAGGCCGATCTCAGGCTGAAGGAAGAGCTGCCCGACCTCCTCATCCTCGACTGGATGCTGCCGGGCCTCTCCGGGGTCGAACTGTGCCGCCGGCTGCGCCAGCGAGAGGAGTCCGAGCGGCTGCCGATCATCATGCTGACGGCCCGCGGCGAAGAGACCGAGCGTGTACGGGGCCTGTCTGTCGGGGCCGACGACTATGTGGTGAAACCCTTTTCCACGCCGGAACTCGTCGCCCGCGTGCGGGCCATGCTTCGGCGCACCAAGCCGGAGAAGATCGCCACGCACCTGTCGGCGGGTGACATCGATCTCGATCGCGAGACCCACCGCGTCCGCCGCGCCGGTCGCGAGATCAAGCTGGGGCCGACGGAATTCCGCCTGATGGAGTTCTTCATGCAGGCGCCCGGCCGGGTCTTTTCCCGCGAGCAGCTTCTCGACGGGGTCTGGGGCCGCGACATCTATGTGGACGAGCGTACGGTCGACGTCCATGTCGGTCGCCTGCGCAAGGCGATCAATCGCGGCCGCGAGCGCGACCCGATCCGCACCGTCCGCGGCGCCGGCTACGCACTGGACGAGACGTTCTCGACGGGCAAGGTGACGAAGGAGCGGCGGGCGAGCTGACCGGCGCCCGCCACCGTCACCCGACGAGACTCAGTCCCGCAATTCGCGCCGGAGAACCTTGCCGACGGCCGATTTCGGCAGCTCGTCGCGAAACACGATCACACGCGGCCGCTTGTAGCCGGTGAGGTTTTCCCGGCAATAGGCCTTGATGTCGTCTTCGCCAATCTCCTCGCCGTCCCGCACGACGAAGAGCTTCACCGCCTCGCCCGAATTTTCGTCGGGAATGGCGATCGCCGCCGCTTCGAGAACGCCCGGCATCTGCGTCACCACGTCCTCGACCTCGTTCGGATAGACGTTGAAGCCCGAGACGTTGATCATGTCCTTCTTGCGGTCGACGATCCGGAAGACGCCGGTCTCGTCCATCACCCCGATGTCGCCTGTCCGGAAGAAGCCGTCCGCCGCCATGACCGCGGCGGTGTCCTTCGGCCGGTTCCAGTAGCCCGCCATGACCTGCGGCCCGCGGATCGCCACTTCCCCCGGCTCGCCCGGCTTCAGATGATGGCCTTCCTCGTCGAGAATCGCGAGATCGGTCGAGGGGATCGGAACGCCGATCGTGCCAGTATACTCGGTGGAGTTCGTCGGATTGCAGCAGGCCGAGGGCGAGGTTTCCGTCAGGCCGTAGCCCTCGCAGATCGCGCAACCGGTGAGGGCCTTCCACCGCTCGGCGGTGCCGGCCTGAACCGCCATGCCACCGCCGACGGACAACTTCAGGCTCGACCAGTCGACGGTTTTGGCGTCGGGATGCCGGGCAATGGCGTTGAACAGCGTGTTGACGGCGGGAAAGGAGTGGAAGCGAAACCCCTTGATCGCCTCCAAAGTCGCCGGAATGTCGCGCGGATTGGGGATCAGGATGCTGGCACCGCCGGTGCGGACCGAGAGCATCATGTTCACCGTGAAGCCGAAGACGTGATAGATCGGCAGGGCGCAGACCGTGATCGTCTGTTCGCCTTCGGCCCGCTGGCGCAGGGCCGGTTCGTTCCACATCTCCGATTGCAGGACATTCGCCACGATATTGGCATGGGTCAGCATCGCGCCCTTGGAGACGCCCGTCGTGCCGCCGGTGTATTGCAGGACCGCAGCGTCCTCCGGGGCGACCGTGACCGGGGCAAGCTTCAGGTCCTTGCCCTTCGCCAGGGCCTTGGAAAACGGAATGGCATCCGGCAGGTCGAAGGCGGGCACCATCTTCTTGACGCGGCGCACGACGAAATTGACGATCCAGCGCTTGGGTCGGGGAAGGCAGTCGCCCATCGTGGTGACGATCACGTGCTCGAGATCGGTCTTGGCGCGCGCCGCAGCGACCGTCGCCGCCATGTTCTCCAGAACCACGATGGCGCGGGCGCCCGAATCCTTCATCTGATGGGTGAGTTCGCCGGGCGTGTAGAGAGGGTTGGTGTTGACGATCGTCAGCCCCGCGCGGGCCGCCCCTGCGACCGCCACGGGATATTGCGGGACATTTGGCATCATCAGCCCGATCCGGTCGCCCTTCTTCAAACCGATCGACTGGAGATAGGCCGCGAAATCCCGCGACAGGCGGTCGAACTCGCCGAAGCTCATGGTCAAGCCCATGAAGAAATAGGCCGGTCGATCGCGATAGCTGGCGAAAGCCTCCTCGAAGATGTCGGCGAGCGAGCGGTATGACGTTTCGGGAAGACGGGCGTCGACTCCCTCCGGGTAGTGCGCCAGCCAAGGTCGTTCCATTGCGTTTTTCCTCCCAGTTTTCGCCTATCGATAGCGCAGGATGCAGCCCGCGGAAACGCAGGCGCCGTGGATTCTCAACAAGCTGAAGGGAAAACACGATCCCGCCGACATGCGAGCCAGCCCGCGCATCCCTCGCGGGCCCCTTGCCAGGCGCCTGCCAATTGCCGTCCGAAACCCGCATCGGCATCCTCCGCCAAGACGCCGATATGCGACGACCATGTCGCAAAGCGAATAGTTCGCAGCTAAATTTTCTCTTTTGGATCAGACGCATGCAGTGAATCGTAAAAAAGTTCCTGCCGTCTCGAAAAAATCTTTCTCTCGCCGATTTCCGATCACGCTTTCGACACATGGATTGACGAATGACCCGCTCGCCGAACACGCAACGCAGCAAAGGAAAAAGATGAACATCGCGAAGACCATCGCCCTCGCGGCCGCTCTGCTCGCCGCCCCGGCTTTCACCTCCGCACCGATCGTCTCCGCAGAGGCTTTCGCCGGCGCCAAGCAGGCCGCTTCCGGAAACGCCTCCTACTACGGCAAGCGCTTTCACGGCCGCACCACCGCCAATGGCGAGCGCTTCAACATGAACGCCATGACGGCGGCTCACAAGACGCTTCCCTTCGGCACCAAGGTGCGCGTCACCAACAGCCGCAACGGCAAGTCCGTCGTCGTTCGCATCAACGATCGCGGTCCTTACCATGGTGGCCGTGTGATCGACCTGTCCCGCGCCGCCGCCTCGCGCATCGGCATGATCCACTCCGGCACCGCGCCGGTGAAGATCGACATCCTCTAAGAGGCTCGATCCCGAGGGGTTCGAACGGGGGTTCTACGGCGACACGCCGTTTCGACATCAAGAGGGGGATGGGTGAGCGGTGGCTCTCCCACCCGATATTTCAGATTTTTTCCCGGCGGCTTTCGCCGCGCCCGTCTCGCCGGTTTTCAAGGGCCGAGGCGAACCAGCGCTTTCAGAAAGCAAGACTGACATGCGCCTGCCGAATTGATTTGGCGGGAACCAATTCCCGTCCCGGAAATTCTCAATCCCAACAGATCGATGACCATCATCGACGATGCGGTTCGGAGATTTCCCGATATGAAGACTTTTCTTCAATTTGGTGCTTGCTTGTCGCTTCTCGTAGCGACCACTGCTCCTACACTCGCGCAAAGCAATGACGACGCGAAGACCTACGAGGTCTCGGAACTACGCCTGCAACATATCCCGATTCCCACCGCGCGGCCCGACCGGTCGGACGGACAGGAGAAGATCGCGCGCTCCGAGATCCGACGAACGGCAGAAGGCATTCGGATTGTCGGCCCGGCCTTCTTTCCCGAGGACCGCTGAGCGTCCACCCAGCGCGCTAAGTGACCTTGGCCAAGTCGCCATCTCCCTACGAAAAGCTGCCCTGCAAGACATGGTGACCGCCATCCGGCGGTCGCGACTGGCAAAAGTTTTCGACTTCTGACAATGTTTGAATTCGGAGCCGACCAATGAAGCAAGAAGGCGGCCCGAGGGAGGACATGGATGAGCGAGACTTTGGAACGGCCGGCCGCCGCGCCGGCGAATACCGCGCGTGAGCAGGCCGAAACGTGGCTGTCAGATTTCGAGGCGGCGCTCGCCGCGGGTGATGCCGACAAGGCGGCCTCGATGTTCGCCGCGACGAGCTTCTGGCGCGACCTCGTCAGTTTCACCTGGAACATCAAGACGGTGGAGAATCCCGACGGCGTCGCGGACATGCTGAACGCCGTGCTCGGCGGGGTGAAGCCGCGCAATTTCCAACTATCCGAAGAGCCCAGCGAAGACGGCGGTATCGTCACCGCCTGGTTCACATTCGACACCGAGGTGGCGCGCGGCGAAGGACTGCTCCGGCTGAAGGACGGCAAGGCCTGGACGTTCCTGACTGCGATGACGGAACTCAAGGGCTTCGAAGAGCCGATGGGCGAGCGGCGTCCGATGGGCGCCGAGCATGGCCAGGACGCCAACCGCCAGAGCTGGCTCGAAAAGCGCGAGGCGGAGGCGAAAAGCCTTGGCTATGAGACCCAGCCCTATGTGGTGATCATCGGCGGCGGCCAGGGCGGCATCGGGCTCGGCGCGCGGCTTCGCCAGCTCGGCATTCCGACGATCATCGTCGAGAAGAACGATCGGCCCGGCGATTCCTGGCGCAAGCGCTACAAGTCGCTCTGCCTGCACGATCCGGTCTGGTACGACCACCTGCCCTATATCGATTTCCCCAAGAACTGGCCCGTGTTCTCGCCGAAGGACAAGATCGGCGACTGGCTGGAAATGTACACGCGGGTGATGGAGCTCAACTACTGGACGCGGACCACCGCCAAGAGCGCCCGTTACGACGAGGCGAAGGGCGAGTGGGAAGTGGTCGTCGACCGGGATGGCGAGGAAGTCACGCTGCGCCCCAAGGAACTGGTCTTCGCCACCGGCATGTCGGGCAAGCCCAACATCCCGAACTTTCCCGGCATGGACCGCTTCAAGGGTGAACAGCACCATTCCTCGCAGCATCCCGGTCCGGACGCGTACAAGGACAAGAAGGTCGTCGTCATCGGCTCCAACAATTCCGCGCACGACATCTCGGCCGCCCTCTGGGAAGCGGGCGCGGACGTCACCATGGTGCAGCGCTCGACCACGCACATCGTGCGCTCCGACCCGCTGATGGAATACGGCCTCGGCGATCTTTATTCCGAGCGCGCGCTGAAGAACGGCATCACCACCCACAAGGCGGACATGATCTTCGCCTCGATCCCCTATCGGATCATGCACGAGTTCCAGATCCCGATCTATGACAAGATCAGGGAGGTGGACAAAGCCTTCTATGAGGGGCTGGAGAAGGCCGGCTTCCAGCTCGACTGGGGTGCGGACAATTCCGGCCTGTTCATGAAATATCTCCGGCGCGGCTCCGGCTACTATATCGACGTCGGCGCCTCGCAGCTGATCATCGACGGCAAGATCAAGCTGAAGGCCGGCCAGGTGAGCGAGATCACCGAAACCGGCGTGAAATTCGAGGACGGTTCGGAGCTTCCCGCCGATCTCATCGTCTACGCCACCGGCTACGGCTCGATGAACGGCTGGGTGGCCGACCTCGTCGGCCAGGAGGCCGCCGACAAAGTCGGCAAGGTCTGGGGTCTCGGCTCCGACACGACCAAGGACCCTGGCCCCTGGGAGGGCGAACAGCGCAACATGTGGAAGCCGACCCAGATCGAGCATCTGTGGTTCCACGGCGGCAATCTCCACCAGTCGCGCCACTACTCGCTCTATCTGGCGCTCCAGCTGAAAGCCCGAATGGAGGGCATCCCGACGCCGGTCTACGGCAAGCAGGAGACCCATCATTTGGGTCGTTGAAACCTTGTCTTCGCGTGGTATCAGGCTGCCGGATTCCGATGGGATCGGGCAGCCTCGTCTTTGCCGCGGGTAACCCGCTGTCGAACCCTTCGCGACACGCCCTAGAACAAGGCGCATGAACAATTGCGTCCCGGCGGCGCGGAGCAAGCTGGCGCGCGCCGTGCATCCGGTCTTCCGCGTCCCGGCTTGCGGACAGATCCGGCAACGGCGATCATGGCGAAGAACCCCTATTACTCGGGCCCGGTGTCCGATCATTTCGACGGCACCCGCTTTTTCAATCCGGGCAGTTCACCGGACGATCGACGGGGCATCGGCGAGCTTCTGCGCTGGCGCTTCGGCCCGAAGCCGGCGAAGTGGCCTGACCATGTCGCTGTAACGCCGGCTAAGCCGGAACCGCGTATCGCCGGTGGCCGGGTCACCATGGCAGGCCATGCCAGCGTGCTTCTGCAGCTGGACGGCCTGAACATTCTGACCGATCCGATCTGGTCGGAGCGGGCAAGCCCTCTCTCCTTCGCCGGACCGAAACGGGTTGCGGCACCCGGCATCCATTTCGCCGATCTTCCGCCGATCGACCTCGTGCTTCTCTCCCACAATCACTACGACCATTGTGATGTCGCGACCCTGCGGCGGCTTCACGATCGAGATCGCCCGAAGATCGTCACGGCGCTCGGCAACGATCGTCTCCTTTACCCCGCCATCCCCGGGCTCAATGTCGCCGCGCGCGACTGGGGCGAGACGGTCGAGCTCAGCAATGGCCAGGCGATCGTGCTCGTGCCCGCCAATCACTGGTCGCGGCGAAGGCTGCGCGATACGCGCATGGCGCTCTGGTGCGGCTTCATCGTCAAGACGCCCCGCCTGCAGGTCTATTTCGCCGGTGACACCGGCTATGGCGACGGCCGGATCTTCCGCGCGATCCGGGAGGCGCACGGCGCCCCCGACCTCGCCCTTCTTCCGATCGGCGCCTACGAGCCACGCTGGTTCATGGCGCCGCAGCATGTCGATCCCGACGAGGCCGTCGCCATCTTTCGCGACCTTGGGGCCACTCGCGCCCTCGGCATTCACTGGGGCACGTTCCAGCTCACCAACGAACCGCGCGAAGAGCCGGCGGAGCGGCTGCAAGAGGCTCTGCGCCAGCAGAACATCGCGCCGTCCGCCTTCGCGCCCTTGCGCCCCGGCGAAAGCGCCGACGTCGCCCTCTGATCGACCCTGCTGCACCAGCGGAGACAAAGCCGCACCTCGAGCGCGACTGCCGAGAAATGCAGCAGACGAAGAGGCTTGTGTAAAACTGACGAAAATTTTGGCAGCCTCTTGCACTGCCACTTTTTCCGCCCCATACTCCTCCTCGTGTACAACGAAGCGAAAGGAGGTGATCCAATGTCGAGTGATTGTCTGAAGCCGGCTGGATCGGTGATTCTGGGTGGTCGCGGGGAGCAGCCTCTTCGCTTCGCATGACAGAATCTTTGAGTCCGCATGCGGTCTCTCCGACCGCCGGCTGACGAATATCACGGGGCCGCTTCCTGAACAGGGAAGCGGCCTTTTGGTTTTGCCGGGGGGGGGTCATACCCCTCGCCTCCCGTCCATTCTCAGGTTTCAGCGATATAGATCCCGCCGCGTCGGCGGCAGGCCGCTCGGCCCCTTGGCGCGTTTCGAGGCGAGCGTCTGATAGATGAGCAGGCCGCCGCGCTCGAAGCCGAGCGAGACGCCGGCGAGATAGAGAAGCCAGAGTCGGGCGCGTTCTTCGCCCGCAAGCGCCGCCGCGTCGTCGAAACGGGCGAGCAGCCGGTCGTGCCACAGTCGGCAGGTGCGGGCGTAATGCTCGCGCCAGTTCTCCACATCATGGACTTCGAAGCGGTGCTTCTCGAGGAACTGCGCCGAATGGCCGATATGGTCGAGTTCGGCGCCGGGGAAGATGTAGCGAATGATCGCCTGGTATTCCTTCGTTCCCTTGCGAAATTTTTGATCGGTTTCTTTCGCCGGCCGGGTGATGGCGTGATGCAGATAGAGCCCGCCCGGCTCGAGGAGTTTGCGCACCGCCTTGAAGTAGGTGTCGTGCTTGTCCCAGCCGACATGCTCGAACATGCCGATCGAGGCGACCTTGTCGAACCGACCGTTCAGCTCCTCGAAAGGCTTGAGCTCGACGGTGATCCGGTCTTCGAGACCCTTTTCCGCAATGCGCTGGCGTGCGAGATCGAACTGCGCCTGGCTCAGTGTCACGCCCTGCCCGGTCACGCCGTAATTCTCCGCGGCATGGATGAGGAGCGCCCCCCAGCCGCAGCCGATGTCGAGAAAGCGCTCGCCTTGCTTCAGCCGCAGCTTGCGGCAGATCATGTCCAGCTTGTCGAATTGCGCCTTGTCGATGTCCTCGTGCCAACCGTCGAAATAGCCGCAGGAATAAAGCATGCGGCTGTCGAGGAAGAGCCGGTAGAAATCGTTCGACACGTCGTAGTGAAACTGGATCGCCGCCTTCGACGACCCGCTGGCGGTCGCATCCGCGCCGGAAGCCGGACCGGTCCTCCTCGCCTTGCGGGAGAGCCCGTAAAGGGCGGGCAGAGCGCCGGCGATCTTCAATTTGTCGATCCGCTTCAGAGCCTGATTGGTGCGGATGTCGGACCGGGCCGCCGCCAGGTCGAAGATCGTGCCGTTCTCGATGTCGATCGCCTTGGACATCCAGAGACCGACGGCGGTGGCGATGTTCGGGCGAACCGCGAGCCCGGCGATCGCCGCCGGATCGTTCAACGAAAGCACCGGACCGGTCTCGGGCCCGAGCCGCTCGCCGCTCCACAGGCGGACGGCGATCTTCGGCTCGAAGGCGGCGACCACATGGCGCACGAGTTCGGCAAGCTTGTCCTCGGCGCGGGCCATCCGCAACTCTCCGGGTTCGAATGAAGTCTCGATGGCCGGGAGGCTTATCCAGCTTCGGCAGGACGCGCAATCGAGGGTTCGGCTGAAGTGGTCGGGCTCGACATCGTCCGCCCCACGCACTCTGGAAATCAACCCGGCGGGCAGGCAACCATGACAGGCCTTGCTGCATTGCAGCAGAAGCGACCACCAGACGAGGATCACCCGCCATGCGCCTGCCTCTGATCGAGCCCGCCGATCTCAGCGATGAGCAAAAGCCGCTCTATGAGGATATGAAGGCCGGGATTTCCAGCAATTTCAACGCATTCGAGGCCGTGCGTGAAGACGGCGCCCTGATGGGTCCGTGGAATCCCTGGCTGCAATCACCGGCCATCGGGTCCGCGATCTGGGACCTGACCAAGGCGATGTCCATGAACGCCACCTTGCCGGACAATGTCCGCCAGATCGCGATCCTGGTCACCGGCGCCCATTTCAACGCGGCCTACGAGATCTATGCCCATGTCGCCGTCGCCGAGAAGGAGGGCATGACCGAGGAGCGGCTTTCGACGCTGGTGGCTGGCGTGAAGCCCACCGGCCTCGAGGGCGAGGAAGAAATCGCCTATGACGTCGCCTACGCGCTTCTCAATGGCGGCGGCATCCTCCCCCGGCCGACCTACAACATGGCGGTCAAGGCCTTTGGCCAACAGGGCGCGAGCGAGCTGATCTATCTGGTGGGCCTCTACTGCCTCGTCTCGGTCACGCTGAACGGGTTCAACGTCCCTGTGCCGGAAAAGGAGTAGTCCCGCCGCCTACCCGCGATCGGCTTGGCCTATAGCGAGGCCGCTGCGGAGGGCCTGATCGCTGCACCAGTCGCGGCGCTTGCCGCCCTCATAGGGGGCGACGAGCCCTTCCTTGAGAAGCGTCCCGCCAAGATCGTCATGGCCGGGCACCGAAAGCCGAGCCAGAACGCGGCCGTAGTACTTGTCGCCGGCGATCTCGGTGAGTTGCACCGTGCCGCCCTCGACAAGTTCGGTGAGGCGCGCGGCCGCGCGTACTGCGGCGGCCTTTTCAGCCTCACAATGGCCGCGCTTTTCCGGCGCGTCGATGCCGCGCAGACGCACGGCGACATGGACCGAATGCATCGGCCAGACATGCGCCTCCACCTCGACCGTATCGCCATCGCGCACCTTGACGACGTCGGCCGCCACGGGACCGGCGATCTCGCGCAGATAGCCCTTGTCTCCCGCCATCGCGCCCCCGGAGGGCGTCGCCATGACAAGACAGCAAATACAGCCAATGAGTGTGCGAAGCGCCGCAGCGCCCATGGATTAATGCTCCTTTAGAGAACATTTTCCTACGTGGGCGCGACGGCATGATTTTTCAAGACTGATGGCCGAGCGATAGCGATCAAGATTACGATAGCGTTACGCGAGTCGATCTCCAGGCCGAGCACTACGGCTTGTCGACACGAAACCAGAAGACGAAAATATAGGATATTTCGCCTACAACCATTCCGAGTTTCGAGCGCGATCTACAGCGCGCGGATCAGAACGTCTTCGCACCATTGACCGCCAGCCGGACGGCGTAAAGCGATGTGGTCCCGCAGATATAGAGGTAGTTCCGCTTCGGCCCGCCGAAGCAGACATTGGCGACCACCTCGGGGACCAGGATCTTGCCGATCAGCGTGCCGTCCGGGTCGTAGCAATGAACGCCGTCGCCGGCGCTCGTCCATATCCGCCCCGCATCGTCGAGACGAAAGCCGTCGAAGAGCCCGCAGGTGCATTCCGCGAAAACTTCTCCGCCCGAAAGGGTGTTGTCATCGGTGACTGCGAAACGGCGAATGTGGCGCGGCCCGTCTTCCTGATGGGTACGGCCGGTATCGACGATGTAGAGGGTGCGCTCGTCGAGCGAAAAGGCGAGGCCGTTCGGCTTGACGAAATCATCGGCGACGATCGCGAGGCTGTCATCGCGGGGATCATAGCGGAAGACGTAGCTGCCCCCCTGCTCGCTTTCGGCCTTGTGGCCCTCATAATCCGTGTCGATGCCATAGGTCGGATCGGTGAACCAGATCGTGCCGTCGGATTTCACCACGACGTCGTTCGGACTGTTGAGCCGCTTGCCTTCGTAGCTGTCGGCGATCGTCGTCACGCGCCCGTCGACTTCGGTGCGTGAAACCCGCCTCCCGCCATGCTCGCAGGTGACCAGCCGCCCGGCGCGGTCCACCGTATTGCCGTTGGAGTGGCCGGCCGGCTGACGGAACACGCTGACCGCGCCGCTGCACTCGTCATACCGCAACATACGATCGTTCGGGATGTCGGACCAGACAAGGTAGCGTCCGGCGGGAAAATAGGCCGGCCCCTCGGCCCAGCGGCATCCCGTGTAGAGCCTGTCCAGTTGCGCCGTCGGCACGAAAAGGCGTTGAAAGCGCGGATCGAGCGTCTCGAAGCAGTTCGTCGTCATGTCGTCTCCTCCCCTGATTGGTTCGTCGACAGACGCGCTCGCGGCTGTTTCGGTCAAGTCCCTTTCCCATGCGGAGAGGCGAAGGCTGTCGGGAGACCGCATCGCGACTCGCCTTCAGCGAGGCGCGACAACTGCACGGCCTCCATCTTCGTCGCCCCATAAATTTGTCCAAACGATAAAAAATTTGACCTTCTGAAAAAATAGAATCATTCTGCTTTTCGATCGCCGCCTGCGGCTGAGCGAAGAAAGGGAATGATCGCGATGACGAATTCTGCACCGCGCCAACCCGATATCCGGCCGGGCCGCCTGTCCGAAGAGGCACTCGGTCAGGGCTTTTCCGATCTCCATCCGGCGCTCGAACCGCACGAGGCGCTGGTCGAGGCGGATCGCTGCTATTTCTGCTACGACGCCCCGTGCATGCAGGCCTGCCCCACAGCCATCGATATCCCGCTCTTCATCCGCGAGATCCAGGCGCACAATCCCAAGGGCGCGGCGAAGACCATACTCTCGGCGAACATTCTCGGCGGCATGTGCGCGCGTGTCTGCCCGACGGAGACACTGTGCGAGGAGGTCTGCGTCCGCGAGACGGCCGAGGGCCAGCCGGTCAAGATCGGCATGCTGCAACGCTTTGCCACCGATGTGCTGATGGAAGCGGGGACGCATCCGTTCCAGCGCGCCGCGCCGACGGGTCAGCGGATCGCCGTGGTCGGTGCCGGCCCGGCCGGGCTCTCGGCGGCCCATCGCCTCGCCATGAAGGGTCACGATGTGACGATCTTCGAGGCCCGGGAAAAACCCGGCGGGCTGAACGAATACGGCATCGCCGCCTACAAGGCGACGGAGGATTTCGCCCAGAGGGAGGTGGAGTTCCTCCTGAAAATCGGCGGCATCACCATCGAGACGAAGAAAGCACTCGGCCATGACATTCATCTGGCCGAGCTCCGCAAGGAATACGACGCCGTCTTTCTGGGCCTCGGCCTCGCCGGCGTGAACGCCCTTGGCGCGGAGGGCGAGACCGCGAGCGGCGCCCATGATGCGGTCGCCTGGATCGCCGATCTTCGCCAGACCCGGGACCTGAGCGAACTGCCGGTCGGCCGGCGCGTGGTCGTCATCGGCGGCGGCATGACGGCGATCGACGCCGGCGTGCAGGCCAAGGCGCTGGGCGCCGAAGAGGTGACGATCGCCTATCGCCGGGGCCGCGAGGCGATGAACGCGTCCGCCTATGAGCAGGAAGTGGCCGCGACACGCGGAGTGCATCTGCGCTTCAACCTGCAGCCCAAGCGCATTCTTGCCGAAAACGGCCATGTCATGGGCATCGAGCTGGAACGGACCGTCAGCCAGGACGGAAAGCTGACGCTCACCGGCGAGATCGTCACCATCGAGGCCGACCAGGTGTTCAAGGCGATCGGCCAGAGCTTCGTCGCCGACGGGACGAGCGAGGAAGCCGCTTCGATCTCGCTGGAAAAAGGCCGCATCAAGGTCGATGCCGCGCGCCGCACCTCGCTGGAGGGCGTCTGGGCCGGCGGCGACTGCGTCGTCGGCGGCGAAGATCTCACCGTCGTCGCGGTGGAGGACGGCAAGATCGCGGCGGAGGACATTCACGCGACGCTGATGGCCGCGACGAAGGTCGCGGCGGAGTGAAAGCGCTTGTCGAGCAAAAGGCGGAACGCCGGGGAGCCGAACGGCGGGCAAGCCGATCGAACGATCAGGTGAACTGAAGCTGCTTGACAGTCATCAGCCACAGGGAAGCAAATCTCGAACAGCCTCCGGCGCTCGTTCAAGAGGAGACGAAAGGCATGTCCTTCAAGGAAGACGGCGTCGTCCGACATTATGCTTCCGTCGATCTCCTGCCACGTATTCTTGCAGGCATCGAGCAGGCGGGGATCGATCCCGAGAGCCTGACATCCGATCAACTCAAGGCGGTGGATGAATTTCACATCGGCGGTGCGGAGGCCACCGCCCATCTCCTCGATAAGCTGACGATCGATCAACGAACGCGCGTTCTGGATATCGGCTCCGGCATCGGCGGTCCGGCTCGAACCATCGCCAGCCGCTACCGATGCGAGGTTACCGGTATCGATCTGACACCCGCCTATGTCGACACCGCGACCGAATTGACCCGCCGCTGCGGACTTTCGGACAAGGTCCGGTTCGACGTCGCCAGCGCCACCGCGCTGCCCTTTGCATCGGCCTGCTTCGATCTCGCGACGATGTTTCATGTGGGCATGAACATTCCCGACAAGACGACGCTCTTTGCCGAAACACGCCGGGTGCTCTCGCCCAAGGGGATGTTCGCCGTCTACGACGTCATGCATGTTGGTCAGGGCGACCCCGCTTACCCCCTTCCCTGGTCGGAAACTCCGGAATTTTCGGCGCTGGCGACCCCCGAGACCTATCGCAGCGCCGCGTCCTCTGCCGGTTTCGAGTTGCTTGGCGAAACCGACCGGCGCGGTGTCGCTCTGGCATTCTTCGAGCGTGTCCAGGCCCAGGCGAGCGCTAACGGCCCGGCTCCGCTCGGCCTTCACCTGCTCATGGGTCCAACGGTCGGAGAGAAGGTGAAGAACATGGTCTCAGCCATCAAGGCCGGCATGATCGCGCCCGTGCAGATGATCTTCAAGGCACCAGCAAGCTAAGGACAAGACCGAATGGCCGACCTATCGACGAGCTTCCTCGGCATTTCCTCACCCAATCCGTTCTGGCTGGCCTCCGCCCCGCCGACGGACAAGGAATACAACGTCCAGCGCGCCTTCGAGGCCGGATGGGGCGGGGTCGTGTGGAAGACACTCGGCGAGGATCCGCCGATCGTCAACGTCAACGGCCCGCGCTACGGCGCGATCCATGGGCCGGACCGCCGCCTGATCGGCCTGAACAATATCGAACTGATCACCGACCGGGCGCTCGACACCAATCTCGAGGAAATCGCCCGGGTCAAGCGCAACTGGCCCGACCGGGCGATGATCGTCTCCCTCATGGTGCCTTGCGAGGAAGCGCCCTGGCAGAAGATCCTGGCCCTCGTCGAACAGACGGGTGCGGACGGGGTCGAGCTCAATTTCGGCTGCCCGCACGGGATGAGCGAGCGCGGCATGGGCTCAGCCGTCGGCCAGGTGCCGGAATATATCGAGATGGTCGCCCGCTGGTGCAAGGAGCACTCGAAGCTGCCGGTGATCGTCAAGCTCACGCCGAACATCACCGATATCCGCTACCCCGCCCGCGCGGCGAAGAAGGGCGGAGCGGACGCCGTCTCGCTGATCAACACGGTCTCCTCGATCATGTCGATCGACCTCGACAATTTCGCCCCCACGCCGACCATCGACGGAAAAGGCTCCCATGGCGGCTATTGCGGCCCGGCGGTGAAGCCGATCGCGCTCAACATGGTGGCGGAGATCGCCCGCGATCCGGAGACTGTCGGCATTCCGATGTCCGGTATCGGCGGCATCACCACCTGGCGCGATGCGGCGGAATTCATTGCGCTCGGCTGCGGCACGGTGCAGGTCTGCACGGCGGCGATGACATATGGCTTCAAGGTCGTGAAGGAAATGGCCTCGGGCCTCTCCGACTGGATGGACGAGAAGGGCTACGCCTCGATCGAGGATTTCCGCGGCCGGGCGGCGCCGAACGTCACCGACTGGCAGTATCTGAACCTCAACTACGTCACCAAGGCCCGCATCGACCAGGACAAATGCATCTCCTGCGGCCGCTGCCATATCGCCTGCGAGGACACCTCCCATCAGGCGATCACCAACATGGTGGACGGGGTGCGGAAGTTCGAGGTGATCGACGAGGAGTGCGTCGGCTGCAATCTCTGCGTCAATGTCTGCCCGGTCGAGGACTGTATCACCATGGAGCGGATTGCCGCCTACGACCCGCGCACCAAAAAGCCGATCCCGGACGAATACGGCAATTGGACCGCTCACCCCAACAATCCGATGGCGGTGGAAAAACAGCAATTCGCCCCCGAGCCGGCCACGATGCCGGACGCCGCCGAGTAGGCTGCCGCGAAAAGATTGTCGGTTGGGCGGTGGTTTGGGACCGGGCTTCCGTGGCCCGGTCAACCCTTCGATAAAGCGGGAGGAGCCCGGCCGCGAAGAGGCCATGTCCCGAATCGACGCGACCGCATAGGATCGGCGGCCGAGTCGGCGTAGCAGGGGAAAGGCGCATGGCCCTCAATCTCGGCCTCGGCACCATCGTGATCTCGCTCACCGTGCTGATCCACACGATCAGCCTGATCCTTCTCACAAGGGTCATGCGAAACCTGATCCGGTGGTTGCGCCTGCAGAGGCACGGCTTCGGCCAGACGATCGCCATGCTGGTGACGGTGCTGGGCCTTTTCGGGGCCCACACGCTGGAAGTCTGGCTCTGGGCGATCGTCTATGTCGCGATCGGGGCGCATGGAAACCTGGAAGAGGCCCTGTATTTCTCGACCACGACCTTCTCGACGCTCGGCTATGGCGACCTTGTGCTTTCGCCCGAATGGCGACTCCTCGGGGCTCTGGAAGGCATCGGCGGTTTCATCCTGATCGGATGGTCCACCGCCTATCTCGTCGCCGCCTCGACCCGGCACGGCCCCTTCCGGATCGGCGAGCACTTCTGAGGACAGGCGCCATCCGCTGGCTCACGCAACGAATGGTAGGTGGCCGTCAGCCCTCGCCCTCTCACGGGCAAACCGGAGCAGCGCTATCGAGGACGAGGCGCCCAGCGCGGCCATCAAGTCTCGCCCGATCTGACGCCGACGTCTCCCACGGGTAGATCGATCCGGCAGCAGAGCCCTTCCGGTGCGTAGTCGATGGCGACTTCGGCGCCGCGCAGCCGCATCATCCGCTCGATCAGGACGCTGCCGAAGCCGCGCCGGGTGGGCGGCTCGACGGGTGGCCCGCCACTCTCGCGCCATTCGAAGGCCAGCCGGGTTTCTCCCCGCCCGGCCCGCAGCGACCAGTCCATCGTCACGCGCCCGCCGCTCGCGCTCAAGGCGCCATATTTGGCGGCGTTCGTCGCAAGCTCATGCAGCGCCAGGCCCATGGCGAGCCCCAAGCCCGGGCCAAGCGGGACATCCGGCCCCGAAACGACGACCCGATCACCCTCCGGATAACCGTAGGCCCCCATCTCGCCTGCGATGAGATCCTGAAGCGTCGTCCCGGTCCAGTGGCCCGCGACCAGCAGATTGTGGGTCTGCGAGAGGGCACCCATCCGAGCCAGCAGGGCGCGCTTGTAATCCGGCAACGACATGCCCTGGCTGCCGCTCATCGCGATGATCGCATTGATCATCGCAAGCAGATTCTTCATGCGGTGGTCCAGTTCGCCGATGATCAGCCGGCGCTGCTCCTCCGCGGTTGCGCGTTCGGTCACGTCGAAGGTGACGCCGACGATCGTCGCTGCGTCGGCGGTATCCGGCGTGAACACCGCGCCCTTGATCAGAACCCAGCGACGCGAGCCGTCTGCCTGGGTGGTCTGCAATTCCAGTTCGGTTTCGCCGCCCTCCTCTGCCACGCGATCGACAGCCGTGCCCAGTCCGGCGGCGCTACCATGGTCCAGGTCGGCGCGGCGAAGCGGACCCGTCTCCGGCAGCCCCCACAGGCGGCGCGCAAGCGGATCGGCGTCGAGCCTGTCGGTGGCCCTGTGCCATTCCCAGACCCCCATCGAGCCGGCTTCGAGGGCCAGCCGCAGCCGCCGTTCGGCATCGGCAAGGACCTGACGACTGGCGGCAAGCTCGGCTTCCTGGCGGCGACGTTCGGTGACGTCGCGAATGACGACCGTCAGGATCGGCGCGCCATCGAGGACAGATCGGGAAAGCGTCGCCTCCAGGGGAAACTCCTCGCCATTGCGACGGCGTCCCATGACGCTGCGGCGATGGCCCATCAGGCGGGTTGCGAAGGAGGCGGACGATGCCAGCGTGCGGACATGCCGGATATGCCCTGCGTGAAAGCGATCCGGCATCAAGACCTCGACAGGCCGACCCAGCACCTCCTCTGCGGCAAAGCCGAAGATCTCTTCGGCGGCGCGATTGAAGATCAGGATGCGGCCAGATTGGTCCGTGCTGACGACGCCGTCGCCGATGATATCCAGAAGATCGGGCGCCATGGCCGCTTGCCGGCATACCTTCTTCTCTCGATCGATCGGGACGCCCGTCTCCCACTCCGCCATTGGCTTGCCGCCCTTTTCTTGTCTGTCGTACAAGTTCCGCCACGCTTTGACCTTGGCCCGATCGCTGCAGGCGGAAAGCTTTTGATTCATCGCGAATTCTGCGCTGCCGTCGCCCGTTCGCTTTGATATTCGTCAAGGCAAGTCGGCGATCTCCGGGCTTTGGTGACGGGCTCGACGAAGGAGGCGGATCGCCCGGCTCCGTCCGCCATGCCCGAGCAGCTCTTCGATCGGAAGGACCCACGGACCGCATGGCGCCGGCGGTCAAACGCGGCACGTGAGGCCAACGGCGCTCAGCAGCGGGCTCGAAGGCTCAGCCATGACGATAACGAAGCTCGACACGGACATCCCGCAGGGCGGTTCGCCTGATAGCCGGCCGGACGATTGCGGCAAACGACCGCTTCCACCGACCCTGTCCGGCACGATCTGGCGCTGCGGCGTCTCCGAGCAGGTCTGGCTCGTCATCCTTTCGGCCGGCGTCTTTCTGGTGAATCTGGCACCGCTCGAATTGCAGCGACGGATCGTCAATCAGGCAACGCAGGGCGGAAACCTCGAGGCCATCTTCCGCCTCGCCGCGATCTACGCGGGAACAGCCATCGCGCTGGGTCTTCTGAAGCTCGGCATGAACGTCTATCGCGGACGGGTCAGCGAGAACGCGGTCCGCTGGCTGCGGAGCGCCATCCTCGACCGTGTCGGGCATCTCGCCTTGCCCAAGAACCGGCATATCGCCCCGGGCGTGGAGGTCTCGC
Organism: Jiella marina; assembly: GCF_024359545.1. GTDB lineage: Bacteria > Pseudomonadota > Alphaproteobacteria > Rhizobiales > Rhizobiaceae > Jiella. Next base: position 151,575 of record NZ_JAKQZG010000010.1, on the reverse strand, counting down.
TGGTCCTCAGCGAGGTCGAACCGATCGGCAATTTTGTCGGCGTCAGTCTTTCGGAGCCGATCCTGAAGGGCGGCATCCTCGTCTCGACCTTCGCCTATCTGGCCTATCTCGAACCGCTCATGGCGCTGGTGGCCCTGCTTGTCCTGTCCCCACAGTTCGTCTTCGTGCCGTTGATGCAAAGCGCGATCAACCGCCGGGTCGGGAAACGGATTGCGACGCTGCGTGCACTCAGTTCCGACATCATCGCCGAACCGCTATCAGGCGCGACGAAAGCGCTCGGGGCGGAAATCGCGACGGTTTTTCAGATCAACATGGGGATCTTCAAGCTCAAATACTCGATGAACTTCCTGATGAACCTGATGCACCATGTCGGGGTCGCCGCGATCCTGGCCGTGGGCGGCTACTATGCCGTCATCGGGGCGATCGAGGTCGGAACGATCGTCGCGTTCATCTCGGGCCTCGCCCAGATCAACAATCCCTGGGGCGATCTCGTCCACTGGTACCGCGAGCTCAAAGTCACGCAGACCAAATACGGGCTGATCACGAAGGCGCTTTCGCCGGATGGGTGGATCGAGGCGTCCGACGTGGCCGCGCTGTCGCACACACGCCGTTGACAAATAACCCGCCGTCAGGCCGCCTCGAGGGCGCGATAGATCTCGTCTTCCTGCGCGAAGTGCAGCCGCGTGATCGCCAGGAGCCCGTGCAGGTGACGCTCGATCGCATAGCGCTCCGCCTCGGTTGGCTCGCGGGCTTCCAGCCCCGTGCCCAGTCCCCGCAAGGTCTGGATCATGCGGCGGATCTCCATATGGCCGCGGCTCATGCCGGCCAGTGCGTCGATCATGCCTGGGCCGGAACGCAGTCGGCGATAGATCTCGCGGTCGTCGGCCATTTCATGGGGAAGCAGGCGCTCGTTCAACAAACGATCGAGGGCGTCGAGTTCGCGGCGCAGTTCCGGCGCCTCCAGATACCGAACGCGCGCGGCAAGCGTGCCGATCGCATCGAGCACTTCCTCGAGTTCGCGGTGCTCGCCCTCGAGCTTGGCGACATCCGCCGGCGCGAGCCCCTGTCCCGAAAGAAGCTCGCCGATGGGCACACCCAGCGCCCGCAAGGCGTTGAGGATCGCGAACACGTCGATCACTTCCTGAAGCAGTGCGCCCTCGACCGGCGTCAGATAGCCGAAGGCGGCTGCGACCATCGCGGCGAAGGAGAGGCCGAGCCCCACCATGACGCTCTGAAGCGCGATCCGTCGCGAACGCCTGGCGACGATGATCGCGCCCGCCAGCCGGTCCAGGCGGTCGGCAAGAAGCACCACGTCGGCGGCTTCGGCGGAAGCCGCCGCCCCCCGCGCGCCCATGGCGACGCCCACTTCGGCGGCCGCGAGCGCCGGCGCGTCGTTCACCCCGTCGCCGACCATCATGACCGGGCCGTTCGCGCGTTCTTCCTCGACGAGCTCGATCTTTCCCTGCGGCGTCATGCCGGCGACGACGCGATCGACACCGAGAAACGCGGCGATCTCGTCGGCCACGTCGGCCCGGTCGCCGGTCGCGAGCACGATCCGCTCGACACCCCCGCCCCGCAGATGCCTCAGCACGGTTCCCGCCTCCGGCCGCACCTCGTCGGCAAACAGGAAGGCGCCGGCGAGCTTTCCGTCGAGTGCGACCACGACCGATACCGTACCCGGTCGGCGGGACCAGCCGGCGAGTTCTTGTCCGAACTCGTCCTCGCCCGTGAGCGTGCCGGCCACATACCGCCAGCCGCCAACGATTATGGAACGCCCGTCCACCACTCCTTCGATCCCGTCGCCCGGCGTTTCCCGAACTTCGGCAGGAGTCGCGAGCGTCAGCCCGCGATCGCGCGCCGCCTCCGCCAGGGCCTTTGCGAGGACATGGGGCGAGGTCTGGTCGAGGGAGGCGGCGAGGTGCAGGACCTCCGCGGGGTCGAGATCCGGGCGGGCGATCTGATCCACGAGCCGCGCCCGGCCGTCGGTGACCGTGCCTGTCTTGTCGAAGATCACCGTCTTCACGCCCGCCAGCGCCTCCAGAACGCCGCCACCTTTGACGAGGACGCCCTGTCGGGCCGTACGGGAGACGCCGGCAATGATCGCGACCGGCACGGCGAGGATGAGGGGGCATGGCGTCGCGACCACGAGAACGGCCAGCGCACGGGTGGGATCGCCGGACAGGAACCAGGCCGCGCCGGCCATGACGAGCGTGACCGCCAGAAAAGCGAGAGCGAAACGGGCAGCGAGCCGCGTGCTCGGCGCCTTTCCCGCCTGCGCCTCCTCGACCAGGCGAACAATGCCGGCATAGGTACTGGCCGCAGCCTTGTTCGATGCCCTGAGATCGAAAGGATCGCCGGCGTTGAGCGTGCCGCTCATGATTTCATCGCCCGCCGAATGGCGGACGGGAACCGATTCCCCGGTCAGGGCCGATTCGTCCAGCGTCGCGGCGCCGCCCGATACCGTGCCGTCGACGGGAACGACTTCGCCCTGTCGCACAAGGATCAGATCGCCGGCCTCGACATCGTCGACCGGGATCTCTTCGAGGCCCGTTTCGCCATGGCGCATCGCCTTGCGGGGCATACGGGCCAGCAGCGCCGTCAGTTCGCCCTTCGCCCGCCGCTCGGCATAGGCCTCCAGTGCCTGACCACCGGAAAACATCAGTGCGATGACGGCCCCGGCGAAATACTCGCCCAGCCAGAGCGCACCGATCATCGCGAGCGCGGCAATGACGTCGAGGCCGAAATCTCCGCGCCGGAGGCTGCGCACCATGTCGGCTGCAAGAACGATCAGGGCGGCAGCTGTCGCCACCGCCCATGCGCCGGCGGCAAGATCGGGCCGCTCGGTCAGCCAGCCGAACCCCCCGATCGCCACCAGAATGCAGAGGACAGGAAGAAACGCCCGCTCCGCGACCTCTCGCCAGACCGGTGCGGCTCGTTCATCGGTTTTTTGCGGCATGGCTCGCGGCGCTCCACCAGACCTTGGGGCGAACAACCATAGCCGCAACACGCCATACAGACTAGAATAATTCTAAACCCATTGCCGTTCGCGAGCCGGAACACGCGGCGGGGACCCGCAAGGATCCCGACGCCTGCGTCCCGACATCAATGGTTCGAGGCCAGCGGACGGGCCTCGCAGTCGTTGCTCAGGAGGATTTACCCGTCTTGGGACCCTCTCGGTTCGCCATGGCACCCGTTTCGCGAACCACCCGGCTCATCGCGTCGGAAGCGATGTCCGCACTGTTCTTCCAGAATGTCCCGAACTCGGAAGAATAGTCGGAAAAAGCCGTCTGATAGAATTTCTGAAAGACGTCGATGGCTTCCGGCACGTCCCGGCAGGCGGCCAGCTTCCGCGACATCTCCATGTCGCGTTCCAGTCGCCTGCGGGTGAAGTCGGCCCACTCCGTGCCGCAACGGGCGGCCGCTTCGATGAAACCGGCATTCATGTGGATCAGCCCAGCGAGCCGATGCCGACTGTCCGCGGTGACGCTCTCAAGACCGTTCGCACCGAAAAACGAGGTATTTTCCTCGGCCATTGCTGCTCTCCCTGTTCTCGGATCATGGGGCTGCGACAGACGAGTCCGGCCCTCACGGCAAGCGGTTCGCCCTGTATCCAAGGATGCGTCCGTGCGCTCGTGCCTGCGTTGACGAAAATCAAATCTTCTCTTGGCTTACGATGCTGTCGGTCGGCGGCGATGCCGCCCGGCGAAACCCGGGTGGCGGATTTGATCTAGCGCAACACTTCGGCAGAGCGCCGGGTCTAACCTCCGCTCGGCAGCGGCGGAATCGTTCCGCCGGCGCGACGGAGACACCCCATGCGCTTCAAGACCATCCTCAGCGTGACCGGCCTCGAGCAATCCGACGCCGATCTCACCCTGGCCCAATCCCTTTGCGAGGCGGAAAAGGCGCATCTTTCCGTCCTCCTCGCCGCGATCACCCAGCCGCCGCCGCTCGGCGAAGCTGCCGTCGGTTCCGACTACTGGCTCGAAGAGCAGCGCGAGCAGGTGCGGCAGTTGCGCGAGCGCATGGAACGCGTCGAAGCGCGCCTCGCCAAGGCCGATGTTTCGGCCGACGTCGACACCGCCCATCACGAGCACGCGATGATCGCGCAGGCCGTGGGACGCAGGGCTCGCTACGCCGATCTCGTCCTCGTCGGTCCGGAACTCGCTTCGGACCGCTATATCGCCGAAGTCGTCCTCGAAGGCGCGCTCTTCGACAGCCGCCGCCCTGTCCTGCTCCTGCCAGAGGGAGCGCAAGCCACGCTTCGGCCGCGCCGGATCGTCGTCGCCTGGTCGTCCACGCCGGAGGCCTCTCGCGCCGTCTACGAGGCGGCGGAAATCCTTGGCGGGGCGGACGAGGTGCGCGTCGTGCTGGTGGATCCGCAGACGACCACGGCCGGGGCCGGCCCGGAGCCCGGCGCCGATGTCGCCGCCTATCTGGCGCGTCACGGCGCCAAGGTGACGGTCGATCGTCTGCCAAGCTCGGGCAAGCCGGTGGCTGACGTGATCCGCGACCATGCCTATGACGTTTCGGCGGAGATGATCGTCATGGGGGCCTATGGCCATTCCCGACTGCGCGAACGGTTCTTCGGCGGCGTCACCCGCTCGATGATCGAAAAACCGCCCCTGCCCCTGTTCATCGCGCGCTGAGCGCTCGCCCGGGTGGCTTCGGAAGCCACCCGGGCCGAGGCGTTGCTGAAATGCGATAAGGCTGCGGGTCACGCCTCCGAGCGGACGCCCCGGGTCACTGCAGGCTGCCGATATAGGCGACGAGATCGGCGATCTCGCGCTGGGTCAGGCTGGTATCGGCCATCACCGGATGGGGATCGACCAGGAAGGTCGCCAGCGATCCGAGATCGTCGGCATTCTTCCTGGCGATGGCCATGAAGGTCATGACGTCGGCGTTCCCGCTCTCCTGTTCCGGCGAGACGATATGGCAGGTGGCGCACCAGCGCTCGGCGATGCGCTTGCCTTCGGCAGGAACGCCCTTGGGCTGCCCCTGAGCGGGGCCGAACGCCAAGAGGCTGACAGTCAACGCGAGGCCGAGGCGGAACATGGCATTCTCCAGCAAGCTTCACCGCAGGAATTGACGATCCCCTCGCTCAGGCGTGGTGGATCGCCTTCACGATATCCTCGACCGGATGGGCGACAAGGTCCTTGTGCAATTCGCCGACGAGCTTTTCGCGAAGCTTCGGGTGGAAATGCCGGCGCAGTTCGCCCAGCGTCCGGGGATCCGCGATCAGGAACAGCTGGTCGATCTTTCCGTCGGTCACCATCCGGTTCAGATAGTCGGCGGTTCCCGCAGCGAACTTGTCTTCCTCACCCCGGTGGACATCCGGATTGGCCGAGCTGTCGCGATGGCGCGTGCCCGATCCCGGGTTCTTCGCGGCAATCTCCGGATCGTCATGGGGGACGAGTTCGATATGGGGCTCGGCCGCCCTGTTGTGATAGAGCTTCAGGGTCGTGCCATCCGCAACGGCAACGACGGCACCAGTGGGCAGGATCATTCTTGCATCTCCGATTCGGCAAATTCGTTGGCCGGTACGGGAAAGACAGCATGGCCGGCCGCATTCCGCCTTGCGCGAGATCAAACACGGAGCGCGTTGGAAGCCAGGACAGTCTGCGGTGGAACCGGCCGGGACTGGAAGTCGGCCGTCTCAGCGGGCCGCCGCGGAACCTGCCGCGAGCTCGACGATCTCCGCGGTGATCGCCTCCTGACGCACGCGGCGGAAACTCGCCTCGAGATCGGCGAGGCGGCGGTCGATGTCGCGGCGGGCTGCGGCCATGGCGTTCATGCGCGCCTGATTCTCGGCGGCGAAGGCGTGAAGGGCAGCCCGCGTGAGGCGCGCCGTCAGGAATTCCGCCGTAATCTCGAAAACGAGTTCTTCGGGCGCCAGATTGACGAGGGGCGGCACCGCCTCCTGTTTCACGCTGAACGCCTTCCGATCGAGGGGCAAGAGCTGCCTGCGCCGGATCGTCAGTTCGCCCGAATTGGCGGCCTCGGCATAGACGGTCTCGACGCCGTGCACGGCGCCGCGGGCGATCCTCTCGTAAAGCGCGTCCACCACATCGCTTGCGAGCTTCGGGACACCGCCCGAATGGGAGGGCATCGACCTCTGCCAGCCGGGCATGATCCCGCGTTCCGCGGCGAGCGTCGCGCCGCGCGTTCCGATCAGGAACACCGGCTTGTCCTCGCCGGCGATCGCCGCAAGCACCTTTTCCGAGAACGCGCCGGCGAAGCCCTGTTCGCCGGCAAATACGACGAGCGCCGTCGCCCCCCGGGCGGCCGCGCCCTCTCCGGCGGCAGACGAGGGCATGAGGGCGAGCGCCCGGCCTAGCGCCTGTTCGATGATCGCCGAATAGGTATCGACGGCCGTCAGTTCCGCCCGCGCCTGCTGGATGCGCGCCCCGGCAATGCCGCGCATGGCGTTCACCACCCCGCCGAGCTGACGGATGCCATCGATCCGGGCGGATATCTCGGACAGCCGCTCGCTCATCCACGGACCTTCTTGGTGTCTGCGAATTCGCCGGCAAGGCCGCCGAGCCAATCCTCAAGCGCGGTGCGCCCCGCCTCGTCGAGTGCGCCCTCGTCCTCGATCCGCCGGACCACATCCGGCAACTCGCCCTTCATTCTCTCCCCGATTGCGGCGGCAAAGGCCGGGAAGGCCTCGAGGGGTACGGAATCGGCGAGGCCGCTCTGAACCGCCGTGACCAGCGCCACTTCTTCCGCCAGACGATAGGGCTGCGCGGGACGCTGGCTCAGTATCGCCCGGATGCGTGCGCCCCGCGCCAGGCGCGCTCGCACGCGGGCGTCGGAGAGGCCGCCGAAGCGCGTGAACATTTCGAGTTCGAGGAACTGCGCATAGTCGAGGCGCATGGTCGACGCCGCATCGCGCAACGCTCTGGCCTGCGTCTTGCCGCCGACACGACTGACGGAGGTGCCCACATCGACCGCCGGTTTCTGCCCTTCATTGAACAGCCTGGCGTCGAGCACGATCTGCCCGTCGGTGATCGAGATCAGGTTCGTCGGAATATAGGCCGAGAGATTGCCGGCATCGGTCTCTGCGATGGGAAGCGCCGTCAGCGAGCCGCCGCCGTTCTCCTTCGAGAGCATGGCGGCGCGCTCCAGAAGCCGGGCATGAACGTAGAAGACATCACCGGGATAGGCCTCGCGGCCCGGCGACTGGCGGGTCAGAAGTGCGATTTCGCGGTGGGTTGCGGCGTGCTTCGTCAGATCGTCGAGCACGATCAGCGCATGCTGGCCGCGATCGCGGAAGAACTCGGCGATCGTCATGCCGGCAAAGGGCGCGATCCATTGCAGGCCGGGCGCGTCGGAAGGGCCGGCAACGACGACGATCGTGCGCTCCGGCGCGCCATGGGTGTGAATGGCCTCGATGGCGCGACGGACATTGGCGCTCTTCTGGCCGATCGCGACATAGACCGAGATCATGTCGCTCGTCTTCTGGGCGATGATCGCATCGATCGCGAGCGTGCTCTTGCCCGTGGCGCGATCGCCGATGATCAGTTCGCGCTGACCGCGACCGAGGGCAAAGAGCGTGTCGAGGACGAGTGTCCCGGTCTCGACCGGCTGCGTGACGGCCTCACGGGCGATGATCTCCGGGGCCGGGCGCTCGATCGGCTCGCGATGGGCAGCAGCGATCTCGCCCTTGCCATCGAGCGGCCTTCCGAGAGGATCGACGATCCGGCCCAGAAGCCCCTCCCCCACCGGCACGCGCAGGACGTCGCCCGTTCCGGCGACCTGATCGCCCGCTTCAATGCCGGCGCCCATGTCGAGGAGCACGCAGCCGACGCTCTCCTCCTCCAGTACCTGGGCGAAGCCGAAGCGACCGTTGCCGAAATCGAGAAGCTCGTCGAGCCGCGCCTCGGCAAGACCGGAGACCATGGCGATGCCGTCGCCGACCTCTTCCACCCGGCCGATCTGCCGCGCCTTCGGCCCGATCACCGCGCCCGCGACCCGCTGTCTTGCCCCCTCCAGCCATTCGCCCGCGGGCGCCTGCGAGGTCGGTTCATCGCCGTGCTGGCTTCCCCTGTCAGGGATTTCGTTCATGGCCGAGTTCCCTGCGGATGGTTTCGAGATCGGCCCGCCAACTGTTCTCGACGGTCAGATGCTCGCCCTTCAGTTCGAGCCCCGCGATCAGGCTCGGATCGCTCTGAAATTCGATCGCGGGTTGCCGCCCCAGAATCTCGGCGAGACGGTCGCGGCATCGTGTCTGTTCCTGCTGATCCAGAGGCGCGGAACTGACAGCGGTGAAATGGGCGCCATTGGCTGCGATCGTCCGGCGTTCGGCCGAAGGCAGCGCTGCGACGGCCTTGAGAAGATCGTCGAGAAAAACCTCCATCGCCTTCGCGCCGTGGAGGCGCGCGAGAAGCCGTTGCGCGATCTCCACGGCAAGTCGCGCAGCTTCCGCTTGGAGCGCTGCCCGTTCGGCTCCGGCCTTGTGAGCGATCTCGGTCTCGGCGGCCGCGAGACGCTTCTCCGCCTCTGCCTTCGCTGCTTCGAGCATCTCCTGCCGCAGCGTCTCGGCCTCTCCTCGCGCCTTGCGAAGAAGCGCCTCGCGCTCCTCGGCAAAACCCGCCCGCGTCGCCGCGATGCCTTCGAGAGCTTCTTCAGCGTTCCGGTGCGCAGCCTCGGCTTCGGCCAGCATGTCCGCAGCGGCCTCCTTGCGCTCGGCGATCATCCGGCTGAGCGGTTTGAAGAAGAAGCGGCCGAGCAGCCAGATCAGGATCAGGACGTTGACGGTCTGAAACCCGAGCGTCCACCAGTCGATGGTCATCGAACGCTCAGACGAACGGGTTGGCGAAGAGGAGAAGCAACGCGACCACCAGACAATAGATCGCGGTCGTCTCGATCATGGCGAGGCCGACGAAGAGAGTGCGCGAGATGGTGGAAGCTGCTTCGGGCTGACGGGCGATGGCATCGAGCGCGGAGGCGACCGCGCGGCCCTCGGCAAGCGCCGGGCCGATGGCGCCGAAAGAGACGGCGAGCGCGGCGCCCAAAATGCTGGCGAAGGCAAGCCAGTTCATGGCGTTTTCCTTTCGGATGTCTGGAGATTTTCGGCGGCATGGGGCCGCCCTTCGGAAATGGTGCCGGCGATGAAGACGGCGGCAAGAACGGCGAAGATGTAGGCCTGGACCGCCCCGGTCAGCAGATCGAGGGCCATCAGCGGGATCGGCACGAAGAGGCCGGCCAGCGACAGGACGATGCCGATGACGAAGACCCCGCTCATCACGTTGCCGAAGAGGCGCACGACGAGCGACAGCGAGCGCGTGATGGTCTCGACGAGATTCAGCGGGATCATCAGGACGGTCGGCGCCGCAAAGCTCTTCAGGTATCCGAGCGGTCCGTTGGCTCGGATGCCGAAGAGGATGACGGCGAGGAAGACGAGCAGCGCCAGTGCCGCGTCGGTCTCGAGATGGGCCGTCGGCGGCTCGACGCCCGGCATCAGCGACGACCAGTTGGCAAGCAGAATGTAGATGAAGAGCGTCCCGATGAAGGCACGATAGGGTCCGGGCTCGGCCTGCATGATGTCGCGGATCTGCCCGTCGATGGTCTCCACCACCATTTCGAGCGCCGCCTGCAGCGTCGAGGGCTTCAGCGAAAGGCGCCGCGTCGCGAGGACGCTTCCAGCCAGGAGAAACGCCATCAGCGCCCATGTAACGACCACGGGCGCGCTGATCGAAACGGGTCCGAAGGTGAAGAGCGGCTCGGTGGTCAGCGGCGCGGTCATGGCGCGGCCCTTTCCACCCGGCGCATGACCACCGAGCGGCCGATCAGCACGCCGAACGCCAGGGCAAGCAGCGGCAGCGCCCCGAACAGGCTCGCCGCGACGAGACTGCCCGCAAGCCCGAGAAAGCGCAGAACGGCGAGGCCGGCCGCGCGTTTCGGGCGATCGCCGGTCGCGAGCGCCTGAGCCTGCCGCCATAGCGCCCCGAAATGCCGGACGCCCAGGAGGACGCCGCTCAGGAGACAGAAGGGCAGGGCCAGAACCAGCGGCCAGGCTGGAAGCGCAAGGGAGAGATTCATGTCCGGTTCATCCATTTCCACGCCGACCACGCGCCGAGGCCGGTCCCGACCATTAGGAGCGCGCCGGCGAAGGTGAGGCGCGAGCCGAGAGCCTGATCCAGCCAGCGGCCGACAAACAGACCGATCAACATCGGCGTCACCACCATCCAGCCAAGAACGCCAATCTGCGCGAGGCGATGGGCGATGGCGGGCTCACCCTTCTCCGTCCACTGGCGATGACGCTCCGCCCGGATCTCCACAGACTCCGCCAGGCGATCCGCGGGTTTGGGGTGAGTGGGCTTGTCCTGCGAAGCGTTTCGGGGGCTCTCGTGCGTTTCGGTCATGGCTCCGCCCCGTTGGCGCCCGCTTGCGAGCCGAATTCGGAGCGAACATGACGCATGATCTGGCGGATTGCGGCCAGTTCCAGCCGGGTCGCCTCGACGCGCTCGCGGCGCTCGTTCTCGAGATCGGCTTCGAAGCGGGCAAGGACCGTTTCGTGAAGGGTGGCCAGATCATCGCCGAGGATCGCCTCGCGCGTGGCGATCTTGACCCGGGCCCCCTGCTCGACGCTCAGGACACCCTTGCGAATGGCGCAGTGATGGCGCTTGCCGTCCCGGCTCGTCCAACTCACCACAGACAGCGACAAAGCGGTCAGGAAATCCGCATGGCCGGGCAAGATGCCGAAGGAGCCCGAACCATCCTCCGCCCGGATCGCGGCGACGCCCTCCTCCTCCACGGCCACCGACAGCGGTGTGACGATCATCAGCTTCATGCCGCCGCGTCCTTCCTGCTCCCCGCGGCTTTCGATGCGGCGTCCTTCTGCGCAGCGTCGTCCAGCGTGCCGATCATATAGAGGGAGTCTTCCGCCCACCCATCGGCATCGCCGTCGAGAATGGCTTCCACCCCCTTCAGCGTGTCGGCACGACTCACGCTCTGCCCTGCCATGCCGGTAAAGGCTTCCGTCACGACGAAGGGCTGGCTGAAGAAGCGCTGCAGTCGGCGGGCGCGGCGCACGGTCAGCCGATCCTCCGGTCCCAGTTCCTCGACGCCCAGAAGCGCGATGATGTCCTGCAGTTCCTTGAACCGGGCGAGTGCCTGGCGGGCGCGCTCGGCGAGGCGATAGTGCTCGTCGCCGACGATGCCGGGATCAAGCAGCACCGAGGACGAGGCGAGTGGATCGACGGCCGGATAGAACCCCTCCGCCGCCAGCGCCCGGGACAAGATGATGACACTGTCCATATGGCTCGAAATCGCGGTCACGGCCGGGTCGGTGAAATCGTCGGCAGGCACGTAGACCGCCTGAATCGCCGTGACGGCGGCTCCCGAGGCGGAGGCGATCCGCTCCTCAAGAGCCGCCACCTCGCTGGCCAGCGTCGGCTGATAGCCGACCCGCGATGGCAGCCGGCCGAGAAGGCTCGAAATCTCCGCGCCCGCCTGGAGGAAGCGGAAGACGTTGTCCATCAGCAGGAGCACGTTCTGGTGCTTCTCGTCGCGAAAATGCTCGGCGATCGACAGGGCCGTCATCGGCACGCGCCAGCGCGCGCCCGGCGGCTCGTTCATCTGGCCGTAGACGAGGACGGTGCGCGGCAGGACGCCGGAACGGTCCATCTCGGTCAGGAGCTCATGGCCCTCGCGGGAACGCTCGCCGATCCCGGCGAAGACCGAGATGCCGCGATACTTCTCGACCATGGCGTGGATCAGTTCCATCACCAGCACGGTCTTGCCGACGCCCGCGCCGCCGAACATCGCGGCCTTGCCCCCTTGCGAGAGCGGCGCGAAGAAGTCGATCACCTTGATCCCGGTCTCGAACAGACCGCCGCCGGCGCCGGATTCGGACTGGATCAACGGTGGTGGGGGATTGTGAATGCCGCGCCGCGGTGTATCGGCCGAAAGCACCTCCCCCTTGTCGCGCACCGCGCCGCGCACGTCGAGAAGCCGTCCGAGCACGGCGTCGCCGACGGGCACCGTGACCGGCCGGCCTGTTGCGCGGGCCGCGACATGACGCTTCAGCCCCGCCGTCGCCTGCAGCGCCACCGCACGCACGGTCCGCGTGTCGAGATGGCTGTGAACCTCGAGCACCAGGGGCTCGCCGTTCGCGTGCCCATTCAGAACATCCCCGCTCGCGATGTCCTCCGCCTCGATCGTCAGCGCGCTGTCGATCGGCGGCAGTCGGTCCGTCGAAAAGCGCACATCGACCACCGCGCCTCTAACGGCAACGACTTCACCCGTTTCGAACTCTTCCGGCATCGCGACGCGACCCGGCCCCTTGCCCGACGAAAGGCAGGGACCGTCCCTGATGAGAGAATGCTGCGCTGCATTCTAATTCGGCCCACCAAGCCGACCTTGATCGGGATCAAGTCGCGCTCCGCTCGACAGGGCGATCGGCCCCAGACTCCCCGCAGACTTGATCCCGGTCAACGCCAAGCCTCCACCAAACGCGACAAAAGGCGGGTGCGCTCAGAACCGGACCCGCCGTCGGCTTCTGGCCCGCATTCATCTGTCGAACGACCTTTCAGCGAAAGAACCCGATGAGCACCTATTATCCCGATGTCACCAGGGACATCTCATCCCACACCCGCACCTTGCGGCGGGACATTCCCGATACGATGCATGCGTTCTCGACGCTCGGCTCGACCGCGACGGCCGCCGGCGCACTCGACAGGAAAACCAAGGAACTGATCGCGCTCGGCATCGCAATCGCAACGCGCTGCGACGGTTGCATCGGCTTCCATACGGACGCGCTGATCAAGCTTGGAGCGACCAAGACGGAATTCGAGGAAGCGCTCGGCGTGGCAGTCTATATGGGTGGTGGGCCGTCGCTCATGTATTCGGCCCATGCCATGGCTGCCTGGGAGCAGTTTGCCGAAGGCAAGGACCGAGACTGATCGACATGGGGGCAATCGGCGGGCGCCTCGGTTCGCAAGCCTGCGCCTGCCCCAGAAGCGCCAAGATCCTCGTGTCCTCGCCAGCGCCGACGAGTGATCCTTCGGGATCACTCTTCTCACGGCGCCGGTCGGGCGGCTCTCATAGCCCCGGTCGAACGACCCAGCACTATTTCTTCGGCGAAGCCTCGTCCTTTACAGGACTGACAGCCGGCAGCATCCAGACATCGTTGAGGTCTTCGGCGAGACGGCCCGTAGCCTGTTGCGTCACATTCGAGACCGTCTCGTTCACTCCGCCATAATGCCTGACGGCCGTCTCCAGCCAGTCGCGCTGCAATCGCTCGGCCGCCTCGAAGTCCCAACAGGCCATCAGCCCCTGAAGCGTCTTCCGGTCCTCGGTGAGCCGATGGGCCCAGAAGTCGAGCCCCGCCAGGAACAGGCTCGCTGCACCCTGGGCGAACCCGGCGGCAAGATGCATGGGAAGATGCCAGGCCTGATAGTCGATGAAGACCAGTTCGGATGGCTGCGGCAGATCGTCAAAGAATGCGGTGGTCGGAGACTTTGGCATGCTCGATATCCTCCTCAAGTTCTGCGCCCGAATGGCACGGAAGTCTTGCCTTGCACTCAGGCGGCCGTCACGGTCGTCCTGGGTCTTTCCTCGTTCCGGGATCCCGTATTGCCGCGCAGCGGTGGGAATTCCGCGGCGGTCAACGTCTCATGCCGCAACAGCATCTCGACCCCGGCCTCGAGATCGGCGCGCTTGCGGACAAGAATGGCTCTCGCCCGCTGTGCCGCCTCCTCGATCGTCTCGCGAACCGCGACGTCGATCTCCCGTCCGGTCTCGTCGGAAGCCTCGAAGGATTTGTCCGCGGGCGCGGCGAGAAAGGTCTGGACGGTACGGCTGTAGGTGCGCTGGCCGAGCGTTTCGCTCATGCCGTATTTGACGGCCATCTCGGTCGCGACGTCGGTGGCGCGCTGCAGGTCGTCGGCCGCTCCGGTCGACACGTCGCCGTCGAAAATCAGCGCCTCCGCCGCCCGGCCGCCCATCAGGACGGCGATGCGGTTCTTCAGTTCGCTCGTCGCGAGCAGGAAGCGATCCTCGGTCGGGCGCTGCATGGTGTACCCCAGAGCACCGACCCCGCGCGGAACGATCGAGACCTTCTCGACGGGATCGACCCCGGGAAGACCCGCCGCCACCAGCGCGTGGCCCATCTCGTGATAGGCGACGCGGCGCCTCTCAGCGGGCCCGAGGATACGGCTCTTCTTCTCGATGCCGGCGACGATGCGTTCGATTGCGGCCGTGAAATCGGCAAGCGTGACCGCATCGCCATCGCGGCGGGTCGCGGCGATGGCTGCCTCGTTGACCAGATTGGCGAGGTCTGCGCCGGTGAAGCCGGTGGTGAGACCCGCGACCGTTTCCAGTTGCACGGTCTCGTCGATGACGATCTTCTTGACATGAACCTTCAGGATCGCCAGCCGTCCGGCCTGGTCCGGCCGGTCGACGAGCACCTGCCGGTCGAACCGGCCGGCGCGCAGGAGAGCGGGATCGAGGATCTCCGGCCGGTTGGTGGCCGCCAGCAGGATGACGCCGACGGACGGGTCGAAACCGTCCAGTTCTGCAAGAAGCTGGTTCAGGGTCTGCTCCTTCTCGTCGAAGCCGCCGAGATTGCCGCCCGCCGCCCGGCTGCGCCCGAGCGCGTCGAGTTCATCGATGAAGATGATGGCGGGCGCCGCCTTACGTGCTTCGGCGAAAAGGTCGCGAACCCGCGCGGCCCCGACACCGACGAACATCTCCACGAACTCCGAGCCGGAGATCGAGAAGAACGGCACGCCGGCTTCGCCGGCCACGGCCCGCGCCAGCAACGTCTTGCCGGTGCCCGGCGGACCGACCAGCAGAATGCCCTTCGGCACGCGCGCGCCCAGTCGCCCATAGGTGCCGGAATCCTTCAGGAAGGCCACGACCTCGGCCAGTTCCGCCTTGGCGTCCTCGACACCGGCGACGTCGGAAAAGGTGACCTTCGTATCCTTCTCCACATAGACCTTGGCGCGCGACTTGCCGATCGACATCAGACCGCCACCGAGGCCCGGTCCGCTCGCCATGCGTCGAAAGGCGAAGGCCCAGATCATGTAGAAGACGAAGATCGGCAGCACCCAGGACAGGATTGTCGCTATGAAGCCGCCCGAGCCGATGCCCGTTGCCGTGACGTCGTGGGCCGCGAGCTTTTCGGCAATCGCCGGGTCGACACGAACCGTGACGAACTCCGACTTGCCGCTCGCCAGCGGGACCTTCAGCGTTCCCTGGATCCGGTCGTCTCCGACCGAAACCTCGGCGACCTTGTCCTGATCGAGGAGTTGTTCGAAACGGCTGTAGGGTATCGTCTCGACCTGCGAATAGGTCTGCCAGGCCCATTGCAGGGCCAGGATCGCCATCATCGCGGCGAAGACGTACCACATGGTCACGTCATGCTTGCGGTTGGAAGACGTATCCTCCGCCATCGCGCTATCCTCGATCCGGGGCAATCGGCCGCCGGGTTTCAGGTGTGGGGGTGCCGGACGTCATTGGGGCTGAAAGACGTCCGGCGGCCGATGCGACGTCCCGATCAGGCAGCCTTGATCGCGATCGTCTTTTCCTCGGCCTTTGCTTCTGGCGTCTTGGGCAGGGTGACCGTCAGAACGCCCTTGGCGAAATGCGCCGCGATCTTGTCCTGATCGACGCCCTTGGGCAGCGCGAAGGACCTGACGAAGGAGCCATAGCGCCGCTCGGACAGATAATAGTCCTTCTGCTTTTCCTCCTTCTCGGCCTTCTTCTCGCCCTTGATGGTCAGCGCGCCATTGGCGATCTTCACCTCGACATCCTTCTCGTCGAGGCCGGGGAGTTCGGCGGTGATCTCGTATTCGGTTTCCTTTTCCGCGACGTCGACCGCCGGGGAACCGGAGCCGAACATCATGTCCCGGGGAAAGCCGAAATCGAATTCGAAGCCGGGGCGCGAGAGGGCACCGCGCGAGCGACCGCCGAACATGTCGAACAGCCGGTCCATTTCGCCGCGCAGGCTCTCAAAGGGCGACCAGGCGCGCGGTCCGCTGGTTTCAGGCGCTTTGGTCTCGGTCTTCACCGGAAGCTGGGTGGTATTGTCGGCCATGATGCATCTCCTGTCCAAAATGGCCTGACGCGATCGTTTGACCCGATCGAAGCCACGTCAGGTCGGTTGATGTTTTGACGCGGGGCGATGGTTCGAAGGATCGCCCCAACGCCAGGACGACCCCATCAAGCCCCCGTTCGAAGCGACCCACTTTGATCGGGATCAAATCTCGCCCCGGATGGCCCAATTATTGTCCACACCCGGTTCCCTTCCGGCGTGTCTTGCCCGCAGGACCCCGCGTCTCCAGGGGACGAATCGCCCCGAAGTCGGTTCGACCGGGGAGACCCCATCCAGCCTGCTCGTTGCAAACGAGGTTCGACATGCATGCCATGGTGCTCCACGAGATCGGTCGGCCGCTGCAGTTCGAGGAGCGACCTGACCCCACACCCGGCCCCGGCGAAATTCTCGTCCGCATGGAAGCCTGCGCCGTCTGCCGCACTGATCTTCACGTGGTCGACGGCGATCTGCCCGATCCGAACCTGCCGATCGTGCCGGGCCACGAGATCGTCGGGATCGTCGAAGCGCTGGGCGAAGGCGTGTCGGCGCCGACGCTTGGAACCCGCGTCGGCGTGCCCTGGCTCGGCCACACCTGCGGGGCCTGCCCCTATTGCGTCGAAGGTCGCGAGAATCTCTGCGATCATCCCCTGTTCACCGGCTACACCCGCGACGGCGGTTTTGCGACCCATGTCGTGGCCGACGCCGCCTTTGCCTTCGCCATGCCGGATTTCGACGATCCGGTCGCCGCCGCGCCCCTGATGTGCGCCGGTCTGATCGGCTGGCGTTCGTTGAAGATGGCCGGCGACGCGAAGCGCATCGGCCTCTATGGTTTCGGGGCGGCCGCCCATATCATCGCCCAGGTCTGCGTCTGGCAGGAGCGCGAGGTTTTCGCCTTCACCCGTCCCGGCGACGAGGCCGCGCAACGCCACGCTCTTTCGCTCGGCTGCGCCTGGGCGGGCGGATCCGAGGAAGCGCCCCCCAAACCTCTGGACGCGACGATCCTGTTCGCCCCCGTCGGCGCGCTGGTGCCGGCTGCGCTGAAGGCCGTGCGCAAGGGCGGTCGGGTCGTCTGCGGCGGCATCCACATGAGCGACATCCCGCAATTTCCCTATCGCGATCTCTGGGAGGAGCGCTCGATCGTCTCGGTGGCGAACCTGACCCGCGAGGATGCAAGGGAATTCCTCGCCGTCGCTCCGCAGGCGGGGGTGAAGACGACGACCACGGTCTATCCCCTGAGTGCGGCCAATGCCGCGCTGGCCGACCTGCGCGCCGGGCGTTTCCAGGGAGCCGCCGTCCTGGTGCCCTGAGCCAAGCCATATCACTTGCCCGATATATCATATGCCTTGAGTATCGGGCGGCACTTCCGGACCTTTTCCCCGGCGCCGGACCTCGCGTCGAAGGCGCAAAGCGCGAGGGTGGTCCCGTCGTGAGATCGTTCGCCGTCTCACACCTTCGGCGATGACGGATCAGCAAGGTTGCAAGTTTCCGCAATTGATTTTCGTCAATCACCCGACCGCGGCCGCCGCTAGACTCCCGGGCTCCATGAACCCAGGGAGGTCTCAGCCATGATCGAGAAAAGAACGCGCATCCTTGGCCTTGGCGCAGCCGCAATGACGATGATCCTCGCCTTCGGCGGATCCGAAGCGATGGCGCAGCGCTACCGGTCGATGAGTTGTGGCGAACTCTGGTACGCCCGCAATGCGATCTATGCCGATGCGGGCTATTGCTTCGAATCCCGTCGCGCGATCCGGACGTTCGGGCGTGGTTGCTTCCCGCCCTATGGGAAGCTGCGGCCGGTCGAGCGACGCCAGGTCGAGGCGATCAAGCGCTGGGAACGGCGCAAGGGCTGTCGCTGACGGTGCTTGCGGCGCGAAGGCCGAGGTGCTTCGTTGTCGCTTGGGCAGCACGCGGCACTTCGAGTGCCATATCGCAAAGACGACGGGAGTGTGATGCGAAGCGCAGGTCCCGCCGTTCTTCTGGCGATGCTGACGATCCTGGCGCTTGCCGGGTGTCTGGCGACACGTGGAAGCGATGACCCCGAGAGCGGGGCATTTCCGCCGGCGCTTCGGCCGCTCGCATTGCCGCTGCACCATCTGGCGATCGCGACCGGCAATTATCTGAACACCGACCAGCGGCTGGACAGAAGGCTGTTTGACGGCAAGGCCCGGGTGGGGCGCGCAAAGTCGGACCTTCGCCTCACCTGGTACGGCCATGCGACCGCCCGGATAGAAATCGCAGGGCTCTCGATCCTGACCGATCCGGTCCTCGACACGCCGGTCGATCTGGCGAGCCCGCTGCCCCACGCCTTCCACAAACCGCTGCTTTCCGAGAGTTCCCTGCCGCGGATCGATGCGGTTCTGATTTCGCATGGCGACTACGATCACCTGCACATGCCGTCGCTGCGGGCGATCGCGCGGCGATTTCCGCAAGCCACGATCATCCTGCCCGAAGGCCTCGGCCATTACGGCCGGGATGCCGGCTTCACGCGCGTCGGTCCGCTCAAGCTCGGCCAGAATGCCATGCTCGGCAGCCTGACGGTGACAGCCCTTCCCGCCATCCATGCGACCAAGCGCAACCTTCTGGGCATCCCCGACGGCAAGGCCTTCTCCTGGGAGATCCGCTCGCGCGACCGACGGGTGCTCTTCATCGGCGATACCGGGTACGGATCGGTCTTTGCCGAGATCGGCCGCCAGCGCGGACCCTATG
The DNA here is from genome assembly GCF_024359545.1 of Jiella marina. Classification (GTDB taxonomy): domain Bacteria; phylum Pseudomonadota; class Alphaproteobacteria; order Rhizobiales; family Rhizobiaceae; genus Jiella. The sequence goes on along the minus strand of NZ_JAKQZG010000010.1, from coordinate 132,830 downwards.
ATCTCGTTCTCGTCCCGATCGGCGCCTCCGAGCCGGATTATCTGGTTCGCGAGGAGCATGCCAGCCCCGAAGAGGCGGTCCGCATCGCCGAGGATCTCAGGGCGCGCCATGCCATCGGCATTCACTGGGGCAGTTTCGCCTTGGCGCCGGAGACACGCTCCGGCCCTGCGCGCCGCTTCGTTGCCGCCGGCCGTGACCGCATCGAGGCCCTGGTTCTCCCACTCGGCCGACAGACTGCCATCGACTGACGGCATTTCGCCGATCTCTCAGGCGCTCCGAAGCTCACGGGAGCGCCTTTCGGGACGGCTCGACCGTCGCGATCGGAGCCATTTGTCGGCTTCCATGACGAGGAGGACGGTGAGCGCCAGCGGAATCAGCATCAGCCATTCGCTCCAGGGCAGCGGCTCCAGTTCGAGGACATCGCTCAGACCCGGCGTAAAGGCGGCACCGATATGAACGGCCTGCGCGCCGACGATCGCCGCCATCAGCGGCCAGTTGTTCGAGAGCGGGATCCGGAAGGTGGAGCGCGTCTCGGACCGGCAATTGAAGACATGCACGTTCATGAAGGCGACCATCAGGAACAGCAGCGTGTTGCGCGCATCGGACTCGCTCATGCCCTGCGCGATCATCCAGGCGAAGGCCGCCGTCGAGACGAGCCCCATCACGGCACCGGCGAGCAACGTCTCGCGGATCATCAGCCTGTCGAAGACCGGTTCCCGCGGCGGCCGGGGCCGCCGGTCGAGGAGTCCCTTCTCCGACCCCTCCGCCGCGAGGGCCACGTCCTGCACGCCGTTGGTCACCAGGTTCAGCCAGAGGAGCTGGACCGCTGTCAGCGGGAGCGGCAGGCCGGTGGCCAGCGCCAGAAGGAAGATCAGGGCTTCCGCCGCCCCCGTCGCGACCAGGAGATAGATGACCTTGCGGATGTTCGCGTAGGCCGCCCGGCCTTCCTCGATGCCGGCGACGATCGAGGCGAAATTGTCGTCGGCGAGAACGAGGTCGGCCGCGTCGCGGGCCGCATCCGTGCCGTCCCGGCCCATGGCCACGCCGAGATCGGCGCGATGCAGAGCGGGCGCGTCATTGACCCCGTCGCCGGTCATGGCGACCACATGGCCCGCGCGTTTCAGCGCCTCGACGATCCGCACCTTGTGGGCCGGTTCGACCCGGGCAAAGACACTTGCACCTGCGACCCGTGCGCTGCTTCCGCTGTCGTCGGCGGCGACCTCGCGACCGGTGACGACCTCCTCCGGCCTTTCGGCGATGCCAAGTTCGCGGGCGATGGCGAAGGCGGTCGCAGCGTGGTCGCCGGTGATCATCTTCACCGCCACGCCCGCGCGGCGGCACTCGGCGACGGCCTGTTTCGCCTCGGGTCGCAGCGGATCGATGAAGCCGACGAGGCCGAGCAGTATCAGCCCCTGAAGATCTCCGTCCAACGCCCGGCGGCCCGCCGGATCGTCGGCCGCTCCCACGGGTTTCGCCGCCACCGCGAGGACCCGGTAGCCGCGGCTCGCCATCTCGTCGGCCAGTTGCAGCACGTTTTCGCCGTCGACGTGGTCGCAAAGCGGCACGATGACTTCCGCCGATCCCTTGATGTGGAGGATATGGCCGTCGCCGTGATCGTGCAGGCTGGCGGCATATTTGCGTTCCGCCGAGAATGGCAGATCGGCAATCCGGCGCGCGGTCTTGCGCAGAACGCCCGTATCCAGGCCGGTCTTGAGCGCGAGCACCAGGAAGGCGAGATCGACCGCGTCGCCGCTGCGACCTTCCTTGCCCCCATCGGGATCGAAATCGGCGTCGTTGCAGAGCGCGGCCGAGCGCGCGAGGGAGCGCACCGCCCCATGCGCGGTATCGCTCAAGCCCTGCCCCTCCTGATGCAGCCTTGCGCTGGTCTCGAAGCCCGCCCCCTCGACCTCGACGAAACCATGGTCCGGCAGCCAGAGCCGCTTGGCGGTGAGCTGGTTCATCGTCAGCGTCCCGGTCTTGTCGGTGGCCACCACCGTGCAGGCGCCAAGCCCCTCCACCGCTGGCAGATGCCGCACGATGACGTTGCGCAGCGCCATACGCCGGGTGGCGATCGAGAGCGCGATCGTCACCGCGACGGGAAGCCCTTCCGGGATGATCGCGACGGCCAGCGCAATCGCCACGAAAAAGGTCTCCGAAAGCGACTCGCCGAGGCTGAGCTGGAGCGCCATGACGGCGCCGACGAGAACGAGCGAGACCAGGCCGAGCATGCGCGCGAACCGGTCGAGCCGCCGCGTCAGTGGCGGTGCGGCGGCCGGGCTCTTGAGCGCGCCGGCGATGGCGCCGAGTTCCGTATGGCTTCCGGTCGCCACGACCAGGGCCCGGGCGCGGCCGCGCTGCAATGTGGAGCCGGCGTGCAGCATGGTCAGCCGCTCGGCAAGCGGCGTGTCCTCCGGCAGGGCTTCGCCGGCGGCCTTGTCTACGGGCAAAGACTCGCCGGTGAGCGAGGATTCGTCGGCTTGGACCTCGTTCGCCTCCAAAAGGCGCAGGTCGGCCGGGATCCGGTCGCCGCCTTCGAGGAGCACGACGTCGCCCGGCACAAGCTGGTGCGAGTCCAGGCGCCGCACGGTGCCGTTTCGGAGAACCCGCGCCACGGTGGTGATCGCCGAGCGGAGCGCTGCCGTGTTCGCCTCGGCCCGCCATTCCTGCGTTGCCCCGACCGCCGTGTTGATCGTCAGCACGAGGAAGATGAAGCCGGCATCGTCATATTCGCCGAGCAGGAAGGAGACCGCCGCCGCCGCCAGCAGCAGATAGATCAGCGGGCTCTTCAGTTGCGACAGGATGATCGCGGCGATCGACCGGGCGGGCGGCTGGGGCAGCGCGTTCGGCCCGAAGAGCGCCAGCCGACGCTCGGCTTCAGAATTGGAAAGGCCGTCGGGGGAGCTTTCGAGCCGGGTCATCACGGCGTCGACCACGAGCCCATGCCAGGCGGTGTCCCGAGACGATCCGGTCGCCTTGCCGGTGGGGGTGCCGGGCGGCTGGATCATGTTGAGGTCCTCGTCAATTCGCTGGGGCGCGGGGCACGCCTGCGCCAGAATATGCGAGAGCGCCACCCCGTCGCCGCCTCCATCCAACAGGCATCGGACATCAGCATCGGGAGGCTCTTGCCGCCTTGATGCGGGTCAAAGACCCGAGCCGCCGATCTCCGTTTCTGCAGTGCAGCATCGAACCTTCCGGCCAAAAACTCAAGCCATCGCGCCGATCGAAGCGCGGAAGCGCATCAGCGCGGCCGCGAACAGGACGGCGCCGATGATCGTGATCGCGACGAGTTGCGGCCAGACCTCGCCGATGCCGGCGCCGCGAAACAGGATCGCCTGGCCGAGCGAGACGAAGTGTGTCGTCGGGGCCGCGAACATCAGGATCCGCACCGCCTCCGGCATGCTTTCCATGGGCGTCATGCCGCCGGACAGCATCTGCAGCGGCAGGAGGACGAGAATGATGAGCAGACCGAGTTGCGGCATCGTGCGGGCGAGGGTCGCCAGGAATATCCCCATCGACGATGCCGCGAAAAGATGGAGCATCGTGCCGAAGATAAACAGGGGGATCGAGCCTCCGATCGAAACCGAGAGCAGTTCCCTCACCACCAACAGGATCGAGAAGGCGCAGGCCACGAGCACGACGAGGCCCATCGACCAGATCTTGCTGGCCATGATCTCGAAGGGTGTCAGCGGCATGACCAGGAGGTGCTCGATCGTGCCATGCTCGCGCTCGCGGATCAGCGCGGCCCCGGTCAGGATGATCGCGAACATGGTGACATTGTTAATGACCTCCACCACCGCACCGAACCAGGATTGATCAAGGGCGGGATTGAAACGCGCCCGCAGCGCCAGATCGACGGGAAGAGCCTCGGCCGCACGATAGCGCCGCGCAAACGCCGCCACCTCGCCCGAGACGATCGACTGGACATAGCCCGAGCCGGCGAAGGCCTGGGAGATTCGGGTCGCGTCGACATTCAACTGCACGCTCGGACGGTGCCCGGCGAGGACGTCCTTCTGGAAATCGGGCGGAATGACCAGGGCGAAGGTATCGTGGCCCTCGTCGAGCCGTCGGTCCATCTCGCTTTCGTCGATCAGCACGGGCTCGATGAAAAACGGTGGATAGAACGCCGCCCGGATCCGTGTCGAGAGTTGCGAGCGGTCGTGATCGACGATCGAGATCGGCGCCCGGTTGAGAGTTCCCGGAATGGACGTCGCAGTCGAATAGATCGCCAGGCTGAAAGCATAGAGGACGAAGATCAGCAGAACCGGATCGCGCCAGAGGCTGCGCAGTTCCTTGATGCCGAGATGAAAGATGTTGGCGAGGCTTGCCGACATGTCTCACCGCTCCTGCTTCTTGAGGAACGCCGCGGACAGGCCGAGGAGAACGGGCACGGCGAGGATCAGAGGGAGAAACTGTCCGGCAAGATCGCCAAATCCGAGCGCCTTGGAAAACACGCCGCGCGTGATGGTGAGGAAATAGGTGGTCGGGTACATCTCGCCGACGACGCGGCCGAAGCCTTCCAGGGACGAGACGGGGTCGATCATGCCGGAAAAGCTTTGCGCCGGCAGAAGCGTCAGGATCGCGGTACCGAAGATCGCGGCGATCTGGCTCTTCATGAAACTCGAGATCAGAAGCCCCATCGCCGTCGCGGCGGCCCCGTAGACGATCGCCGCGACGAGCAGGGTCGTGAAACTGCCCTTGAGCGGCACAGCGAAGAAGAAGACGGCGAGCACCGCAAGAAGCACGAAACTGAACGTCGCGATCGCGACATAGGGCAATTGCTTGCCGATCAGGAATTCGAGCCGCGTCGTCGGCGTGACGTAGAAATTGACGATCGAGCCGAGTTCCTTCTCGCGCACGACGCTGAGCGCCGCGAGCATGGACGGGATCATCATCAGAAGCATCGGGATGATGGCCGGCACCATCGCGACCAGGCTCTTCACATCCGGATTGTAGCGATAGCGGATCTCGATCTCGGCGGGCCCCGCCAGGGCATCGGGCTGACCGGACTCGCGGGCCTTGCGGGCCAGCCAGTTGAGATGCATGCCCTGGACATAGCCGCTGATCGTCTCCGCCCGGCTCGGCATCGCGCCGTCGATCCAGGCGGCCACGGCGACGTCCTTTCCGCGGGCGATGTCGCGCGCAAAGCCCGGCGGGATTTCGAGGGCGAGCCCGATCTCGCCGGCGCGCATGCGGCGATCGAGTTCACGATAGCTTTCGAGCGGCGGCTTTTCGTCGAAATAGTCCGAGCCGGCGATGTTCAGGGTATAGTCGCGGCTGACCGTCGTCTGATCGCGATCGAGAACCGCGAATGTCAGGTTCTGGACGTCGAGATTGATGCCGTATCCCATCACGAACATCAGGAGCGCGCAGCCGATCAGCGCCATCGTCAACCGCACCGGATCACGCCGCAGCTCCAGGGCCTCGCGCCGGGCATAGCTGCGCATGCGACGGAAATCGAACGCGCGGGGTTTCGGCCGTTTTTCCGGAAAGCTGTGGCCTTCGATCAAGGGACGCGCCTCCTCCGGCCCGCTCAGTCGCTCGAAAGCGCTCGGATCCGCCGAAGCGTCGCTCTTAGCCGCTACTCTCAAGCGATCGGCTTGGTCGTCCAGCAGCGACTCGGGTGCCCCGCCGGCTTCCCCCGAAGCCGCTTCCAGATAGCCGATGAAGGCTTCCTCCAGCGTCGCGACGCCGCGGGAGGCCGGCAATGTCCGCTGGTCCGCCGTTACCAGGACGCGGCCGGCATGCATCAGCGAAACGCGATCGCAGCGCTCGGCTTCGTTCATGAAGTGGGTGGAAATAAAGATCGTCACCCCGTCCTTGCGGGCAAGGTCGATCAGAATCCGCCAGAAGCCATCCCGCGCGACGGGATCGACGCCCGATGTGGGTTCGTCGAGGATCAGCATCTCCGGCCGATGGATGAGCGCCACGGCGAGCGACAGGCGCTGGCGGCGGCCGAGCGGCAGCGCTTCCGGGTAGGCGTCGGCCGAGTCCGCCAGATCGAACCGCGCGATCATCTCGTCGACCCGCGCCTCGAGCTCACCTTCGGGAATGTGAAAGAGATTGGCGTGGAGCGACAGGTTCTGGCGCACCGTCAATTCGCCATAGAGCGAGAAGCCCTGGGACATGTAGCCGACGCGGCGGCGGATCATCAGATCCTTCGGATCCACACGGCGGCCGAAGAGGCGGGCCTCGCCCTCGCTCGCCGGCAGAAGGCCGGTCAGCATCTTCATGGTCGTGGTCTTGCCGCAGCCGTTCGAACCCAGGAAGCCGAAGATCTCGCCGCGCTCGATCTTGAGGCTCACATGGTCGACGGCGGTGAAATCGCCGAAGCGCATTGTGAGGCCGTCGGCCTCGATCGCCGGCGGGCCGCCGTCTCGCGGCTCGAAGGGGGTGGTCACGACGGGGCTGTAACCCTCGCGTTTCGCCTCCGGCAGAAAAGCGACGAAGGCGGCTTCGAGCGATGTCGTTCCTGTCTTCGCCTGAAGCTCGGTCGCGCTGCCGGTGGCGAGCACTTTTCCCGCATCCATCGCGACCAGCCAGTCGAAGCGCGCCGCCTCCTCCATATAGGCCGTTGCCACAAGGACGCTCATGCCGGGGCGCTCGCGGCGGATCACGTCGATCAGCGCCCAGAACTGGCGCCGCGACAGAGGATCGACGCCGGTGGTCGGCTCGTCCAGGATCAGAAGGTCCGGATCGTGGATCAGCGCGCAGCAAAGCCCGAGCTTCTGCTTCATGCCACCGGAGAGCTTGCCCGCCGACCGGTCCTTGAAGGGAAAAAGGCCCGTGCTCCGGGTCAGATGGTCGATCCGCCGGCGCCGCTCCTGCGGGCCCTGGCCGAACAGGCGGCTGAAGAAGGCGATGTTCTCCTCGACCGAGAGCGAGGGGTAGAGGTTCTTGCCAAGCCCTTGCGGCATGTAGGCGATCCGGGGGCAGACAGCCCGACGATGGCGCGCGCTGGCAATGTCGCCGCCAAGCACCTCGATCGACCCCTTCTGCAGAGCCCGCGCGCCGGCCAGAAGCGCCAGCAGGCTGGACTTGCCGACGCCGTCCGGACCGACGAGGCCGATCAGGCGACCCGCTGGAAACGCCAGGGTGACGTCGTCGAGGGCGATCGTCTTGCCGTAACCCAGCGAAACGCCCGACATCTGCGCGACCGTGCCCGGCTCCGCCGGCTCTTCGTCACTCATCGGGCAGACGGACGGCAAGGTCGTCCGGCCATGCCGCCCGGTCGTCGAGCCGGACATAGGCGACGCCCGGCAGGCCGGTCTTCACGTAGCGGACATATTGCTTCAACACGGCCGGATCGACGCCCGCCTTCACCCGAAAGGAGAGCTTCTGCCGCTCCTCCTCGGTCTCGACGGTCTTCGGCGTGAACTGCGCAACATCGGCGACATAGGTGACGCGGGCGGGGATCACGTATTGCGGGGCCGCATCGAGCACCAGCCGCACCTCGCTGCCGACCGCGACGCGGCCCGCCGCGTCCGTCGGCAGGAAGAAGGTCATGAAGACGTCGGTCAGGTCGACGAGATTGAGGACGGCACCTCCGGCGCCAACCACTTCTCCCGGCTGGGCGACACGATATTGCACTCGACCGGCGCGCGGCGAACGCAGGGTGGAGTCGTCGATATCGGCCTGGATGCGTTCCTTCGTGGCCTCGGCGGCCGCGATCTGCGAACGGGCAGCGACGACGCTCGAGCGCGCATGGGTGATGGCGGCCTCCGCCGCGGCGACCTGAGCCCGGGCTGCTCCGAGCGCCGCCTTGCCGCCCTCGACGGCCGCGGTGCTCTGGTCGAGTTGCTGCTGGGAGGTGGTGCCACGCTGGACGAGCTCCCTCGTGCGGGAAAGATCCTTTTCCAGCGAGCCGAGTTCCGCCTGTCGCTGGGCCACCAGCGCCTCGGCCGCGTCGCGCTGGGCCTCCTGCTGGCGCACTTCCGCCTCGGCGGTCTCGACGCCGATCTTCGCCCGTTCGAGATTGGCTTCGGCCTCGCGCAACTGCGCCCGCAAGGTGGCGATGTCCATGGTCGCGAGCTTCTGGCCGGCCTCGATATAGTCGCCCTCGCCGACGACGATCTCGGCGATACGCCCCGCCGTTTTGGCGGCCACGTCGATCTCGACAGCCTCGATCCGGCCGTTGCTCGTGGCGAAACCGTCCGGCAGCCCGCTCGGCTGATATTGCTGATAGCCGAAATAGCCCGCACCCGCGGCGACCGCGAAGACGGCGAGGATAAGAAGGGTCCTTCGCTTCGGCATCTCAGAGGCGTTCCCGTTGAAGGCGGTCGATGATCCGCATTCGCTTCGAAAGAACGAAGCCACCAGGCGGTGTGGCTTCGGAAACGAGCGACGCGCTTTCGAACGAAGGCGGCGACGCATCGCGACACAGCACCATTTTCAGCCCGCCGTCCTTGATGCCGATCAAATCCGGGCCGACGACCTTCGCCATGGGAATGTCCCACGGCAGTGCAGACACGAATGTGACACGCAAAGAACCTGCGGGATGGGCTTCGGCCCATGCCTGAACGGGATGCAAAGCCCGAAGGGCCAGAACGCGAAACCAACCGTCAGCAGGCTTCCGACAGCGTGCGCATGTTGTCGTCATGTCCAGAGAAGCGGCCGAGGAACTGATGGCTCGTCAGATCCGACCGGCCCGACAGGCGCAGGAGGGCCGGCCAGTCCTTGATCAGGAACTGGCGGGGGTCGATGATCTCGATCGCACCGTGATCCGCGATGCGGTGAATCGATCGGCTCACCGTTTCCAGCGTCGTTCCCAGATAGGCGGCCATATCGGCCCTGCTGAGCGGCACCTCGACAATGGCGGCCCGCTCCGACCCTTCGGCTGCGTCTTCCAGAACATGCTCCCGGATGGTCAGGATGGCCAGGAACGCCGCCACGCGCTCGAGCATGTTCTGACAGCCCAGAACGACCATCCAGTTTCGCCCGGCATCGAGTTCGTCCAGCGTGCGGATCAGGATCTCGTGCTCGAGTTCATGGTGCCGCGAAAGCAGCGTCTCGAAGCGGCGGCGTGGCGCCATGCAGAGCTCGACCTTCGTCGCCGCCTCGATCGCAAACGGCATCTCGTCGGAGAAGACCCGTCCGAACATGTCGGACGCAAACAGCAGTCCGACGATCTGCTGGCGGCCGTCGGCCAGCGTCTTGACCAGCCGCAGGACACCGCGAAGAACCGTTCCCACGAACAGTGCCTCATGCCCCTCGCTGGCGATCGTGGTGCCGGCCTCGAAGGTGCGGATATGCGATATCCGCCGGATTTCCTCGTGAAAATGCAGCGGGACCGCGGCGCAGACCGAACGATTGCTCCCCCTGCACCACTGACAGACATCCGCCATCGTCTGGTTCATCCTGCCACCAACACATCTTTGGTCGCGAAACGGGGCCCCGTCAGGCCGCGTCCTTTGGCGACATCCATTCTGATGACCAGATAGTCCGTTCCACCAAGCGAATTCCGAAACCCGGGCCTGGGCCTTCTGCGATGCGGAAACTCTCCGAGGCCCGCCCTTGCGGATCGATACAACACGTGCGGGCATCTTGCCGACCATCGGTGAGCAACACAATACCTGCTTCAAGCGCTGATCATCAACGTCGATAGCTGTGTCGGCCGGACAAGCCAAGGCGTTCACGGCAAGCAGGCACCGTACGGGGACGGACAAAGGGAAGTCGGAAGAAGAGGCCCGTCGCCTCAGGTGGGGTCCTGAAGCGAGAGGATGTAGGCGACGACGTTCCTCAGCTCTTCCGGAGACAGAATGATGTTCGGCATCGTGGGATGGGAGGTCGTCATCCAGGCGAACAGGGCCGTGGCCGTCATCCCCGATGTTGCGGCGACGTCAACGAAGCTGGGCGCCTCGGGCACCGGGCTTTCGCCACTCTCTTCCGCCGCGATGGCGTGGCAGGCCGAGCAGATTTCGGCGGCCACCGTCCGGCCGGCCGCCACGTCGCCGAACTCAGGCTGGGCAACAGCAGCAGTCGAATTCCCGAAGCAAAAGAGCGCCACGATCGACGCAGCGACGGTTGCTTTCATGTCTGTTCTCCTCTTCTTCATCAGCGGGCGGCACCGGCCTTCATCCGGTTCGTTTGCGAACGGCCTCTCGCAAAGGCTTCTGGTCCTGTCGCCGTGATGGTCGCGCGTCGCGCAATCACGGCATTTCCGCCAAAATCTGCTTCGTCGTGGCCCGAAGCTCCGCGGCCGGCAGCCGGGTGAGGTCTCGAACGATCGCCGCAAGGAGCACCGACCGCAACGAAGCGGTCAGCATCGAACGCAGGATATCCATGAAGGGCGCGACCGCGACGATGGCGAACCGGTCGAATTCGCCCGCGCGATAGTGGGATTCGAGGATGTCGACCAGCATGCAGGCGAAGTTCTCGACGTCTTCCTCCAGAAGCAGACGGCTCGCCTCGGCGCTGGTCTCCGACGTTTCGGCGACAGCCCGTGAGACGGCGGAATCCATCATGACGCTCCTGACGCGCCGGTTGCGGGCGCGAAGCACGAGTTCGGCCGGACCATCCGACAATTGCGACATCGCATCCCGCACGATGCGCGCACGCATCGGATCAGCCACGAGGACCCAGATTCGCATCGTCTCCATCAGCGCCCACTTCCTCCCTCACGATGGACCAGCACGCGCGAAAACACTGTTCGCGTCAAGCACCGCGTCCACAGGTAGGCGATCGCAGACAGGTCTCCGCTCACGCCTGCGATCGGCTGCCGGTGACCGTCCCATTCTATTGCCTGGAACAGGCACGGAATTGATCTTCATCAACGCCGGAGGCGAGCGAAGCAGCAAGATGGGAATTCCAATCCATGCGAGGACCCCATGGCCAAGCGCATCCTCCTTGTCATCGGACATCCGGACCCCTCCCCGGAGCGCCTCTGCCGGGCGCTGGCAAACGCCTATCGCGAAGGCGCCGAAACCGCCGGACATACGGTCACGACGCTCGACCTCGTCACGCTCGACATTCCGCCCCTGACCGGTCAGGCCGATTTCATGAAGGGAGCGGTGCCCGAAAACCTGCGGCCGGCGGCCGACGCCCTGTCTGCAAGCGATCACGTCGTGATCGTCTTCCCGCTCTGGCTCGGCACCATGCCTGCGTTGCTGAAGGGGTTCCTGGAACAGATCATGCGGCCGGGGGTCGCCTTCGAATATGTTTCGGAAGGGGCAGGCTTTCCCAAGGGCCGGCTCAGGGGCAAATCGGCTCGGGTGGTCGTGACCATGGGGATGCCGGCCCTGGTCTACCGGCTCTGGTTCCGCAATCACGGCATTGCGTGCCTGCGTCGGAACATCCTGAACTTCGTCGGAATCCGGCCGGTGCGCGAGACGCTCTACGGCATGGTCGAGGCAGCGAGCGAGACGAAGCGCGCGGGCTGGCTCGAGGAGATGCGCCAGCTCGGTTCGCGCGCCCGCTGAGGGTTCGGAACACGAGGCTTGAAGCGAAGGCCTTCGCCTCGGATCAACTCTCCTCCACCGGCGGATCCTGACGCTCGCCGCGTGCAACGATGCGGAGCCCATCGTCCGGCAGAGGACGTTGGAGGTCCCTGGCTTCGTCCCACCCCGCACGCATCCAGATGTCGCGCTCCTCGGCCGTCGTCAGGATGACCGGCATCGCCTTGGGATGAACGGCGCCCACAGTCCGATTCGCCTCGCAAGTGAGGAAACCGAAGAGGTCGGCGTTCACCTCCCCTTCCTTGACCTTCCGCACACTCGTCCAGTTCGTCCAGATGCCGGCGAAGACGAGGAGCGGACGATCCTCGTCGGCTGCAAACCAGACAGGGACCTTTGCGGACCCGACGGCTTCGTACTCCGAGAAAGCCGTGAAGGGGACGAGGCAACGGTGCTCCACGCCGAGCCACCGGCGCCAGTGCGGGCTCTTCGTGTTGCGGATGTTGGTCACACCGGGGTCGGTCCTGCGATTTTCCAGCGCCCGTGCCGGTGAGGGCATTCCCCACCTGGCGAGGGTGAGTTCCCGCCCCTCGGTGCCATTACGCACGACTGGCGCGGCGGTGTCGGGGAAGATCGCCGGCATGGAGGGCATATTCCCGGTCCTGTCGGCCATGGCCCGGGTCAGTTCGCGAATGGCGGCCTGCCCCTTGGTGACCGAATAGAGATTGCACATCCGCCTTTCCCCTCCGTCTTTCTCTGTGTCGCCCGAGAGCATTCTTCGGCCACCCGCATCGGCGATCCTTATCGAAATGGAGGAGGCTCGGCGAGATGGTCGATCGGGGCCAGCTTCTTCGACGGAAAAGGCCCCGCGCCTTGATGGACGCGGGGCCCTCGATCATGCCGGCTGAGGACTGGGAATGGCGTGACCGGATCAGAACTCGGCCCACGCCTCGCCGGCCGGTTCGGCCTTCAGAGCCGTGTTTCCGTGGCTCATCGGGCGCCGGCCGCCGGCGTTGCGGGATGTGGGAGCGGACTGGCGCGGAGCGCCGGCGGCGGCCGGTCCGCTGGAGCGGGTCTGGAAACGCCGCATGAGCTGGGAAAGATCGTTGGTCTCGATGCTGAGATTCTTCGCCGCCGCCGTCGTCTCTTCCACCATGGCGGCGTTCTGCTGGGTGACCTTGTCCATCTGGTCGGCCGCGCTCGAGACCTCGCGCAGGGTCGAGGCCTGCTGATTGGCGTTGCGGGCGATCTCGCCGACGAACCGGCTGACTTCCTCGACCCGCGCGACGATCTCCTCCAATGATTTGCCGGAAGCACGGGCGAGTTCCACGCCGCTTTCGACCTGTTCGGAGGAGGTCATGATCAGCCCCTTGATCTCCTTGGCCGCCTCGGCCGAACGCTGGGCGAGCGCCCGAACTTCCTGGGCGACCACGGCAAATCCCTTGCCGGCCTCGCCGGCACGCGCCGCCTCGACACCGGCGTTCAAGGCGAGAAGATTGGTCTGGAAGGCGATTTCATCGATCACGCCGATGATCTGCGAAATCTGCTGCGAAGAGGCCTCGATCTGGTTCATCGCCGCGACGGCCTTGGAAACGACCGCACCGCCGTTCTCGGCATCGCGCAAGGCCGTCGTCGCCGAATCATTGGCCTTCATGGCGTCGGTGGCCGTGTCGTTGATGCCCCGGGTGACTTCCTGAAGCGCAGCGACGGTTTCCTCGATGCTGGCCGCCTGCTGCTCCGTGCGATGCGAGAGGTCGTTGGCGGCGGTGGTGATCTCGTTCATGCCTTCGCCGATCGTCGTGGTCGAGTTCTTGACCTGGCGCATCGCCGCCTCGACCCTTTCGACGGCCTTGTTGAAATCGATGCGGAGCTGGTCGAGCTCAGGCGGCAGCGGGTTGTCGATCCGCTGATCGAGCCGGCCTTCCGCGAGGTCGCTCAACGCCTCGCCCACCGTGGCGACCGCCTTGACCCGGTCCGTCACGTCGATCGCGTATTTCACCACCCGCGTCACCTTGCCATTGGCATCGACGATCGGGTTGTAGGATCCCTGGATCCAGACCTCGCGCGCGCCTTTCCCTATTCGGCGGAACTCGTCCGCCTGGAACCGGCCTTCGCGCAGACCGGCCCAGAACTCCCGATACTCGCTGCTCTCGCGAGCCCCCGATTCGACGAACATCGAATGGTGCTTTCCAACGATTTCGTCGAGCCTGTAGCCCATGACACGAAGGAAATTGTCATTGGCGTCGGTGATCACGCCATCGACCGTGAACTCGATCACCGCCTGGGACCTGCGGACGGCGGTCATCTGACTGGCATAGTCGAGATTGAGCAGCCTCTCCTTGGCGTCAGCCCATTCGACGACGAAGCCCTGCGTCACGGCCCCTATCTTCAGCGGGGTGACCAGGAGATCGAAAACACGTCTGCCGACCTTGATCGTCGCGCTATGGGGGCGCTCGAGCCGGGCCAGCATGTTGCGCTGATGGCTGGGGTTCTTGTGGAAGATGTCGATATTGGCGCCGACCAGACCTGCAACGCTGAAGTTCGGCAAGTCCTGCTTCAGTTCGCTTTCGGCTTCGGAGAGGAGTTTCTTGAGCTCGGGATTGAGATAGGTAATGGACAAATTCGCATCCGCCAGCATGACATTGGCGCGAAGCGCGTCGAGAGCGGCAGTTTTCTGGTTGTCCAGGTTACCACGAAAGAGAGATAGCGACATCAACTTGACCCTTGTTACGCTGAGACGTGGCTTGAACTCGCGATCTCGTTGGCCACGGAACAAGAGTCGACCCACAGAACTGGCATGAAACAGACATGCGTCAGCAACAATGAATTTATCGTTACGTAGTCAAACTGCATAAATACTACTTTAGTAAAACAGACAGCGATGCTGATAGTTGCAAGCGGGCTTTTTCTCGGGTCGCCGCAAGTAATGGCTGAATTTTCCCCGCCTCAGGTCGGCTGCTGATCGACGCCAGGGGTCTCGAGGCGCCGATGGCAGGCCTCGGCAGATCAGGATGTGGCTGGCCTTTCTGGCGGATCGGACGTATGCGATTGGCTTCCCAACTTTCTCGGCATGCCGTGATGCGCCCGATCGTTCGCATTGTTCGCCCAGGAGAGGTTCCATGTCTCATACAATCGCGCCCAAGCCATTCGATCAGAAGAAGCGGCTGATCGCCGTGCAGATCCTGAGCGGCCTCGTGATCGGTGCGCTTCTCTTTACCCGTCCGGGCTGGAACGAAGCTTCGAACGCCCACGAGCTCATCGAGATGACCGGGCTCGCCCTGGTTCTCGCCTGCATCTTCGGACGGCTGTGGAGCATCCTGTATGTCGGGAGCAAGAAGAACAGCGAACTGGTGACGGACGGCCCCTATTCGCTCACCCACAATCCGCTTTACCTGTTCTCGACCATCGGGGCCGCCGGCATCGGGCTGATGTTCGGCTCGATCATCATCGCGGCCGCACTCGGGATTGCGACCTGTCTCGTCTTCCTGATCACGGCGCGCCGCGAGGCCGCCTTTTTGCGGGGCAAGTTCGGTGCCGCCTACGATGCCTATGCCGCGCGAACACCCCTCTTCTGGCCGAGGCTGTCGGGCTACCGCGATGCCGGCCAGGTGGCGTTCTCGCCGGTGGCGCTCCGGCGGACCTTCGTCGATGCGCTCTACTTCCTGGCGGTCTTTCCGGCGATCGAGGGCGTCGAGTATCTCCAGACGATGGGATATCTGCCCACGCTCATGTGGCTCTACTGATCACGCCCAACCCCGCATGTGACCGCGCCCACCCCGCATGCCCTTGGGCACGAGGAGGCGCCTGATATCACGCTCCAAACCGGCCATGCACCAGATCATGAATGAAGCCGAGCTTGCCCTTCACCATGTCCGAGATCACGAACGGATAGAGATCCTGGTGGCCCATCGATCGGTTGAAGGAGTTCAGCGCGGCTGAAAGCGCCAGCCATGCGTCCACGATATCGTCGATCGTCGTGTCCTGCGCAAAGACGTCGAAGTCGATCGTCGTCGTCAGAAGACCCGCATCGCGCACGCGGGGATCGACCGAGACGCCCCACCAATGGCCGGTCTCCAGCGAGTCGACGATATGGAGATAATGCGCCCAAGTCTCCGCGAAGTCCTCCCAGGCATGCGCGCCGGCATAGGATGAGACATATTCGTCCTGCCAGTTCGGCTTGGGACCATTTTCGTAGTGGCGCTTCAGTGCTACGCCATAGTCTTCCGTGTCGTCCCCGAAGGTCGTTCGCGATGCCTGAAGCGCTTCGGCGGCGCCATCGCGCACAAGCCGGTCCCAGTACCAGTGGCCGACCTCGTGGCGGAAATGGCCGAGGAGCGTGCGATAAGGCTCGCCCATCGCGGAGCGGCGCTTTTCGCGTTCCGGGTCGTCGGCCTCGGCCAGAGCGATGGTGATCAGCCCGAAATCGTGGCCGGTCATCACATGCGGCTCGCCGGGCGTCTCGGCGAGAAATTCGAAGCCCAGGCCTTCTTCCGCCTCGTCGCGGGTGACGAGCGGCAGGCGCAGTCGCATGAGCGTGTAGAACATCCGGCGCTTGGCGATTTCCATCTTCTGCCAGTGGGCGAGATTCGCCGGGTCCGACGTGTCCGGCACGGTGACGTTGTGCCGGCAGGCCCGGCAGTAGACATCGGAAGCGTCGCCGGAGATCAGCCAGTTGCAGACGCCGTATTCGTAATTGGCGCAGTATTTCCAGCGGGCACCGTCAGAATGGGTGCCGGCTTCCACGAAGATGCCCTCGTCGGGCTCGAGCGCCAGCATCCGGTTGCGCTCCGGCTCGTAGCCGAGCGCATGATTGCAGCGCACGCAGACCACATTCTCGAAAAACACCACATGCGCACAGGCCGGGCAGGAAAACAGTTTCATCTTTGTCCTCGAGGTGCAGGGCACCGGTTCGAACCACACGCGGTCCGCCATGTGCAAACGTCATCGCAGCAGCGCCAAAATCAGTCAGGCCGGATGGCGGAGTCAGGGCTTCGGCGCCGAAAAGACTGCGCGCGTCAATGTTTATGCAGACAACCGGTTCCCGTGTGGGCAGCGATTTCGACAAAAAGCCGCTATGCGCGCTTGGTCCGATCCACTAATGCGCGTCCCTACGCTTGCCGCGGCGCGGAAGGGCGATAAGCTTCGCTCCCGATGAGAACGGATGAACGAAAGCGCCGATGTCGATTCTTGCCGCCCTGCACCACGTCACGCATTACAAATACGACCGCCCGGTCAATCTCGCGCCCCAGATCATCCGGCTGAGACCCGCACCCCACTCGCGGACCCGCGTTCCCTCCTATTCCCTGAAGGTCCTGCCCGAAAACCACTTCGTCAACTGGCAGCAGGACCCGTTCGGCAACTACCTCGCCCGCTTCGTCTTTCCGGAGAAGGCGACCGAATTCAAGATCGAGGTCGACCTTCTGGCCGACATGACGGTCTACAATCCCTTCGACTTTTTCGTCGAGGAAGCGGCCCAGGAATGGCCCTTCACCTATGACGAGGTGCTGAAGAGCGATCTGGCGGCCTATCTCGTGCCCGAGCCGGCGGGCCCGTTGGTCTCGGATTTCCTGGAAAATCTCGACCGTAGCGAGAAGGGCACCGTCAATTTCCTCGTCGGCCTCAACCAGGCGATCGAACGGCGGGTCGATTATCTGGTGCGCATGGAGCCGGGCGTGCAGACGCCCGAAGAGACTTTGGAGAAGGGCTCCGGTTCGTGCCGGGATTCCTCCTGGCTGCTCGTCAACGTGCTGCGCCATCTGGGCTTCGCCGCCCGCTTCGTCTCCGGCTATCTGATCCAGCTGAAGCCCGACATCGTCGCCCTCGACGGCCCGGCGGGCACGTCCTACGACTTCACGGACCTGCACGCTTGGGCGGAAGTCTATCTGCCCGGCGCCGGCTGGATCGGCCTCGATCCGACCTCCGGGCTTCTGACCGGGGAAAGCCATGTGCCGCTTGCCGCGACGCCGCATTTTCGCTCCGCCGCACCGATTTCCGGCGCAGTCGACTATGCAGAGGTGGAATTCGACTTCGAGATGACGGTGACGCGCGTGTCGGAGCGTCCGCGCGTCTCCTACCCGTTTTCCGATGAAAGCTGGGAAGAACTCGACAAGCTCGGCGACCGGATCGACGCGGAGCTCAAGGCCAACGACGTGCGGCTTACCATGGGCGGCGAGCCGACCTTCGTCTCGATCGACGATTTCGAGGCGCCCGAATGGAATTCCGACGCCACCGGACCGACCAAGCGCGGGCTCGCCGACACGCTGATCCGCCGGCTTCGAGACCGTTTCGCGCCCGGCGGATTCCTGCATTACGGCCAGGGCAAATGGTATCCGGGCGAGACGCTGCCCCGCTGGACCTTCTCGCTCTACTGGCGCAAGGACGGCGCGCCCGTCTGGAAGAACCCCGAACTGATCGCCCGTGAAGCCTCCGACAAGCCGATCGGCCCGGAGGAATCGGAGCGTTTCGCCCGCGCCGTGGCCGAAACCGTCGGCGTCAGTTCCGACAACGTGCTGCCGGCCTATGAGGACGCCGCCTACTGGCTGCTCCGCGAATCCCAGCTTCCCGGCAATGTCGAGCCGACCGATTCCAAGCTGGAGGACCGGGAGGAGCGCGCCCGGCTGGCCCGCGTCTTCGAGCGCGGCCTGTCCAAGCCGACAGGTCATGTGCTTCCCGTCCAGGCGTGGCAGGCGCGGGCCCGCGGCGTGCGCTGGTTTTCCGAGCGCTGGTCGACGCGGCGGCGCCACCTCTATCTGGTGCCCGGCGATTCCGCCATGGGCTACAGGCTGCCGCTGGCGGCCCTGCCCCATCTCGGCCCCGCCGACTTCCCCTTCATCCACCCCGACGATCCGACCCAGCCCTTTCCGCCGCTGCCGCCGCAAAACCGCCAGCAATGGGGCCGGGTCGAGATGCAGCAGAACAGCCGCGGCGGAGCGGAAGCTCCGGGCCGTGCCGGCATGGGCCAATCCATGGACGGCATGAGCCAGTGGATGGAGCCGCTTCAGCCGCTGCCGCAGGAAGGCGGGGCCGCCGGCGGCCTCTATCCGAGCTATGGGAGCTTCGTGCCGACTTCCGGCGAAATCGTCGGCCATGTCCGCACCGCGCTTTCGATCGAGCCGCGCGATGGCAAGCTTTGCGTCTTCATGCCTCCGCTGGAGTTCGTCGAGGCCTATCTCGACCTTCTCGGCGTCATCGAGGAAGTCGCCGAGCGCGAAGGCCTGCCGGTGCAGATCGAGGGCTATGGCCCGCCGCACGATCCGCGTCTGAACGTCATCCGGGTCGCCCCCGATCCTGGCGTGATCGAGGTCAACGTCCACCCGTCGGCCTCCTGGGAGGAGGCGAAGGCGATCACCATGGGCGTCTACGAGGATGCCCGCCATTCCCGGCTCGGCACCGACAAGTTCATGATCGACGGCAAGCATGCCGGCACCGGCGGCGGCAACCATGTCGTGGTCGGCGGCGCCACGCCACTGGACTCGCCCTTCCTGCGCCGGCCGGACCTGCTCAAATCGCTGGTCCTCTACTGGCAGCGTCACCCGTCCCTCTCCTACCTGTTCTCCGGCCTGTTCATCGGCCCGACCAGCCAGGCGCCGCGCATCGACGAGGGCCGGCACGACCAGCTCTACGAGCTCGAGATCGCCATGGCGCAGGTCACGCAGGATTCCTTCTCGACGCCGCCCTGGCTCGTCGACCGGCTGTTCCGCAATCTCCTGATCGACGTCACCGGCAACACCCACCGGGCCGAAATCTGCATCGACAAGCTCTATTCGCCGGACGGGCCGACGGGGCGTCTCGGCCTTGTCGAGTTCCGCGGTTTCGAGATGCCGCCGGACGCGCGCATGAGCCTCGCCCAGCAGCTTCTGATCCGGGCGCTGATCATGAAGTTCTGGAAGGAGCCGCAGACCGGCAAGTTCGTGCGCTGGGGCACCGAACTGCACGACCGCTTCATGCTGCCGGTGTTCGTCTGGGCCGATTTCACCGACGTGCTGGCCGACATCAACCGTTCGGGCTATCCGGTCCGGCCGGAATGGTTCGAGGCCCAGGCCGAATTCCGCTTTCCCTTCTGCGGGAAGATCGAGCGCGAGGGCATCACGATGGAACTGCGCCAGGCACTGGAGCCCTGGCATGTGATGGGCGAGACCGGCGCGATCGGCGGCACGGTGCGCTTCGTCGATTCCTCCGTCGAGCGGCTGCAGGTGAAGCTCTCGCAATTCGACCCCGCCCGCCACATCGTCACCTGCAATGGCCGCGAAGTGCCAATGATGGCGACCGGCAAGGGCAAGGAGGCGGTCGCGGGGGTGCGCTTCAAGGCGTGGCAGCCGGCGTCCGGCCTGCACCCGACGATCCCCGTCCACGCGCCGCTCACCTTCGACATCTACGATCGCTGGACCAGGCGCTCCCTCGGCGGCTGCGTCTATCACGTCGCCCATCCGGGCGGCCGGAACTACGACGTGTTCCCGGTCAATTCCTACGAGGCCGAAGCGCGCCGTCTCGCCCGTTTCCAGGACATCGGCCACACGCCCGGCGGCTTCGAACCGGTGCGCGAATTCGCCGACCCGTCCTTCCCGGCAACCCTCGACCTCAGGCGCCCACCCTTCCTGGCGACCGCCTGAGGCTCGCGGGGAAAAGCGGCGCGTGCGAGGCCGACGCCGGCAGCGCCAGCACCTCGACTGCGGAAACCCGCACTGTTTTCGCGACCCACCAACCCGGGTCCCACGTCCGCGCGGGCCCCGGCTTGCATGAAACTGCCGGATCACGGGTTGCGAAGGCGCGGAAATATGGTATCCGGGCGGTGTGGAGAGGTGGCCGAGCGGTCGAAGGCGCTCCCCTGCTAAGGGAGTATACCGGAAACGGTATCGAGGGTTCGAATCCCTTCCTCTCCGCCAGAACCAATCTAAGTCATTGATTTCACTTTACACTCTCTAGCGCAAGGGTTTCGCAATCGCCGCGTGGTACACAAAGGTGGTACACATGGTGTTGCGTACGGCTCGTCCCCGGAAGCATCCGAAGAGCGGTGTCTACTGTCTTCGCGGCCGCGTCCCGGGCGATCTCGTCGGCTTGGTCGGACGGACGCTGGAGAAGCAGTCGCTGCGGAGAAAAGACGTCGGCGAAGCCCGGGTGAGACTTCCGAGGCCGATGGCCGAGCTCGCCGATCGATGGTCGAATCTTCGCCAGGGGCTCGTTCGTCCAAGCTACGAGCAGATGAACGCTTAATGCTCGGATTTCTTTCAGACCTACTGCGGGAAGTTCGAGGGTGGGCAGTGGTCACCGTTTTGGGACGACGCCTTCGGAGCGATTGCCGGCCAATTCGTTGAGAAGCCTGACGATGCAGGCGCACTTCGGGAATTCCGCCCGAATTGCGGTCAACAGATCGACGCGTACTTCCTCAGCCGCGGAATTCGGATCGCTCCGGAGACGCAAGGGGCCGTCGATCTTCGGATCGCAAGAGTGATTGTCGATGCGATTGGGGTCCGGACGACAGGTGTCGTCGAGAATGACTGCGCGACCGGTCCGACCGAAGCCGAGTAGCAGCGTCTCGCAGCAGCCACGGGCGCGACTTGAGGGCCGACTGGGCCCTGGACTTCAACACACAGCGGCCGCACTGCTCGCTCGGCTACCTAACCCCCGACTGACTTCGCCGGGACCATCGCTGCAACCGGCTCCGACGCTTCGCTATTGCAAGGATCTGCACCTACGCCGCTTGCTCCACCAGCGCCCTACGGCGCAACACAAAGCCTGATCGGGCAGAGCGGCTCGAAAGCCTGCCCATCCACGACGTTCAGGCTGCATCCGGGCTCATTCGACGAGTGTCACCGCGGCGACCGAGATGATGTCGCGGCCGCCATTCGCGGTGCAGTTCGAGGCAAGCGAGGAATTGCCGCTGAGATCGATCGTGTTCGCGACGATCTGGGTGCATCCGTTGGCGCCCGAAGAATTGCCGCGATACTTGATGTCCGAGCCAGGCAGATAGATCGCTCCGTCGAGGACCGAATCCGATGTCCCGGCGATGGTGTGACCGAGATCGAGCTGGTCGCGGCCTCCGAAGAAAAGAAGACCGGCGTAAGGTCCCGAGGTCGGCGCCGCGAGGTCGAGCGAGGCGTTGCCGGTGAACTTGACCTCCGCTCCGGCGGTGAGGAAGAAGGTCACGCCTTCCCCCGTCACCTTCGCGGAATCGCCGTTCACCGTGAGGGTGCCCCCCTCGATGATGTAAAGGCCCGGGTCGAAATGCGTGTCACCCTTGATCTGCAGCCCGCTGCAGAAGCGCATGGCGGTGATTCCACTCGGATGATTCTCGCCCGGGGTGAGGGTCGTCAGGTTCTTGGTGTTGCCGACATTCTTGCCGATGCAGGTGCCCTGCACCGCAGGCTCCACCACGTCGCGGTAGGGGTCGGCGATGAGAGGCGCATTCTCCTTGGGAGCGGCGCATTCATTGAGGGTCAGCGCGCTGGTCGTCGCTGCCTCGCCCACCGTCACGACGCAGCCCGTTTCGACGGCCGCATCGCCGCCCATGGCGAAGGCGTCGGCGGCGTTCGAGTTGGAGGCGATGTCGCAGCCGTCGAGCGCGACGGAGGTCGAGCCCGAGGCCGTCACGGCGCCCGAACTCGTCGTGTCGAGCGCGAGAATGCAGGCTTTCGACGCTTCGCTGATCTTGGCGACCGCCCGGCCGCTGAAGGTCAGGGGATCGGATGAGATGATGGCTGAAAACAGACGGGGCTGGTCGATGGTCATTTTCACCTCGACCATGCCGGCAATGCCCTGGTTCGGTCCGCTCGTCGGCGGATCGTTGACGATGAAGGCGTCGTTGGTGCCCGTATAACCGCTCTCGCTCGCCACGAAGAGCGCGGCGTTGCGCATGGTCTGGTAGGAAGCGCCGGAGCGTTTGCGCACGGCGGCGGCATGCGCGCCGACATCGGCGGCATGCTGAATCAGGCGTTGCTTGTAGTACCATATGCCGGTTTCCGCTCCGAAACCGAGGCCGATCACCGCAACCGGCAGAACGATGCCGGCGATGATGCTGACCGAGCCCTGACGGTCGGCGGCAAGACTTTTGAGCCACGCCGGAATGGTGGCTTCGTTGTTCGCCCTCATTGCGACAATGCCTGGACCGCAACCGGTCCGAGAATGACCACGAACAGGACCGGCAGGAAGAACACGATCATCGGGACGGTGAGCTTCGGCGGCAGGGCTGCCGCCTTCTTCTCGGCTTCCGCCATGCGCATGTCGCGGGTTTCCTGAGCGAGAACGCGCATCGCCTGGCCGACCGGCGTGCCATAGCGCTCGGCCTGGATAAGAGCCGTGACGACCGCCCGCACACCCTCGACATCGGTGCGCGCGCCGAGATTTTCGAGCGCCTTGCGCCGATCCTGCAGATAGGAGAGCTCGGCGGTCGTCAGATTGAGCTCTTCGGCGAGTTCGACCGACTGGACGGCGATTTCCCCCGAGACCTTGCGGAACGCTGCCTCGACGCTCATCCCCGCCTCGACGCAGATCAGCATCAGGTCAAGCGCCTCGGGCCAGGCGCGCCGGATCGAGGTCTGGCGCTTCTGAACCCGGTTCTTCATCGCAACGACCGGTACGAAATAGCCGAGCGCCCCGCAGAAGATCACCGATACCAGCACGATCGACGGCGGCTGGCCGGCGACGAGCGAAAGATACAACGGGCCGGCGATCATCATCGTCGCGGCGGAGATGACACGGGCGGCGAGAAACTTCACCACCTGGCCGCTGCCGCGATAGCCGGCCTGCTGCAGAAGGCGCGCCATGGTCGCATCATCCGCCTTGGCACCGAGATTGAGCTGCTTGACGATCAACTGATAGAGCCGCTTCGGAGGGGCTCGCGTCAGCGCATCCCGGCGATCCAGGAGGGCCGCGCGTTCGCGGCGACGGATGCCATCGGTCTCCTCCGCGATCTGGCGCATGCGCGCGGCGAGGCGATCGGACCCCAGATAAGGCCAGGCGACCACGACGATCGCAAGCGCGACGCTCGCTCCGGCGATAAGCTGCGTCACCAGTTCGGTGTCGAAGGGAAAGCCGTTCATCGGGTCCACCTAGAAGTCGAAACTGATCATCTTGCGCATCACCAGCACACCGAAGGTCATCCAGACGCCGCAGCCGGCAAGAAGGATGTTGCCGGTGGTCTCGGTGAACAGCAGACCGATGAAATCGGGGCTGGTGAAATAGGTGATCGCGCAGACGAAGAACGGAAGCGCTGCGATGATCGCGCCGGAGGTCTTCGCTTCCTGGCTCATCGCACGGATCTTAGCTTCCATCTGCTTGCGGTCGCGCAGAACCTTGGAAAGATTGGCGAGAACCTCCGAGAGATTGCCGCCCGTGCGCGACTGGATCGCGATGACGATGGCGAAGAAATTGACCTCGGGCATCTGCATGCGCTCGCTCATGCGCTCTACGGCCTCGGCGATGGGAAGCCCGATCGTCTGATCCTCGATCACGAGCTTGAACTCGCCGCGCACCGGCTCCGGCGCTTCGGAGGCGATCATCTTCAGGCAGTCGACCAGCGGAAGCCCGGACTTGATGCCGCGCACGATGACGTCGACGGCTCCAGGAAAAGCGTTGGAGAACTGCTTGCGGCGGCGGCTGCAGCGAAAGTTCACGAAGAGATGCGGCAGGAGCAGGCCGCCGGCGAGCCCGAAACCGGTGGCGACAAGCAGGCTGAAGCCGAAGAAGACAAAGAGCTGACCGCTGAAAAGCCCGACGAGCAGGCAGACGATCACGTAGGTCCGCTTGCTCCAGCTGATGTCCGCCTGGCGCATCCGCCGAACGAGGGTCGGGCGCGCCGACTTCTTCTTCGTCTGCGCCTTCTGTTTTTCCTCGATCTCGCGAAGGGTTTCGTCGATCGAGCGCTTGCGCCGGCCGCCTTCTCGCTTTTCGGGGACCAGTACTGCGGTAGAACTCTCTGCGATGGACGCAAAGCGCATCTGATAGGGGTTCTGGCGCCGCAACGCCGGAGCGATCGCAATCAGCACTCCAGCGACGGAAAACGCCCCGAGAAGGAAGACGACAAGTTGCTGTGGCAGATCGGGAAGCAGCGTCATCAGGCCGCCATGTCCTTCGGCGCGGCGGCGTCGAGCGCGGCGGCGAGGCGCTTTTCCTCGCCATAATAGCGGGCCCGCTCCCAGAAGGCGGGACGCCCGACTCCAGTCGAGCGATGTTCGCCGAGCACCTTGCCGTCCGGCCCCTCGCCCGACATGTCGTAGACGAAGAGGTCCTGGGTGGTGATGACGTCGCCCTCCATGCCGAGGACTTCGGTGATGTGGGTGATGCGGCGCGAACCATCGCGCAGCCGCGTCGCCTGGATGATGACGTCGACCGAGCCGACGATGATCTCGCGCACGGTGGCCGCCGGCAGGGTGAAGCCGCCCATCGCGATCATCGACTCCATGCGCTTCAGGCATTCGCGTGGGCTGTTGGCGTGGATCGTGCCCATCGAACCGTCATGGCCGGTATTCATGGCCTGGAGGAGGTCGAACACCTCCGGGCCGCGCACCTCGCCGACGATGATGCGCTCGGGACGCATGCGTAGACAGTTCTTGACGAGGGCGCGCATGGTGATCTCGCCCTCACCCTCCAGATTGGGCGGACGCGTTTCGAGGCTCACGACATGGCGCTGCTGAAGCTGCAACTCGGCGGAATCCTCGCAGGTGATGATGCGCTCTTCCGGGTCGATATAGCGGGTCAGGCAGTTCAGAAGCGTCGTCTTGCCCGAGCCGGTGCCGCCCGAGATGACGACGTTGCAACGCACCCGGCCGATGATCTTGAGGATCTCCGCCCCTTCCGGCGAGATCGCGCCGAACTGGACGAGCTGATCGAGGGTCAGCTTGTCCTTCTTGAACTTGCGGATCGTCAGCGTCGGTCCGTGGATCGCGAGCGGCGGTGCGATCACGTTGACGCGGCTGCCGTCTTCCAGACGCGCGTCGCAGATCGGGCTCGACTCGTCGACGCGGCGCCCGACTTTCGAGACGATGCGCTGGCACACGTTGAGAAGCTGCTCGTTGGAATGAAAGGCGATGTCGGTTTCCTGGACGCGACCGCCGACTTCGATGAAGATCGGGTCGCAGCCATTGACCATGATGTCGGCAATGTCGTCGCGGGCGAGAAGCTGCTCGAGCGGCCCATAACCCAGCACATCGTCGCAGATCTCGCCGACGAGGCGCTCCTGCTCGGGCACCGAAATCTGGATCTTGCGCGCCCCGATGATGGCGTTGACGACCTGGATGATCTCCTCGCGCGCCTCGCCGGGATCCATTTCCGAAATCAGCGAGACGTCGATCGCATCGATCAGCGCGTCGAAGACCTGGCGCTTGACCTCGTGATGCCGGTCGAGTTCGTCCTTCGGGCCTTCTCGCTTCGGCCGGGAGATCTCGGCGGGCGGTTGGGGCCTGACCTCGGCCGAAGGCTGAACTGCGATTTCGTCCAGGGCGACATCGGAGGGGACTTCGTCGTCATGCTTCTTGCCGAACATCGAACCTCCCCTCTCCTTCCTGGCCCTCACACCCGCGTCCCGGGCGTTTCGTGAATGATCCGAGGAGTTTAGGAGACGGAATTTTCGGCGCCGTGAAAGCGATGGAGCAAAGTTTAATCAACTTGCCGAAAAAGCGGCGTAACGGCGGACAGGCAGGCTTCTGGCGCCCTCACCCGGTCGGCACACGCCGCGAAACGCCGAGCGTGATCACGTCGTCCATGACGATCGGAACGACGGAACTGAACGGATAGGTCACATCGAGCGTGCGGAAGACCAACGTGCCTTCGCTCTCGGTCCCGACGCTCACCTCAAGGAGGCTCGCATCGCCTCCCTCGAATGCGCCGCGGATCTGACTTTCCACCATCGCGTCACTCAAGGCGGGATCGATGAGGAGGGCACGGCTCGCCACCCCTGCGGCATAGGCGATGTTGTTGCGCGTCTGGAAGGCGCGGCCGAATTCGAAGACACCGAAGAAGACGAGCATCAGGGGCAGGCAGACCATTGCGAACTCGACCGCCGTCGCGCCCCTGCGATCGCGGAGAAAGCTGCGCGAACCGCTCATCGGATCTGCACCACGACCTGCGCGCCGACGTCCATCTGTGGCAGCAGATAGCCCGTATAGCCTTTGGAGGCTTCCAGGCGGTAGAGGATCGAGGTGGGCTGGCCGCCGGCGCAGGTCGCGTTGATCGCGACCTCGGTATCCGGTGCCTCGGCGCAGACGCCGTAGCGTCGCACCGACAACGCCACCTCCCCTGTCTGCGGCGTGGCTTCCGACGCCGCCACCGCGAGTTCGGGGGCCGCGGTCAGGCGAACGGCCTCGTACAGCCCCGCTTCGGCCGGGTCCTCGATGGCGAGTTGCGCCGCCGAACGCAGCATCTGGTCGAGCGCCATCTTCTCGAACAGCATGAAGCCCACATCTACCATGCCGAGAACGGCGACGACGAACACCGGCATGACGAGGCCGAACTCCAAAGCCGCGACGCCGCGGTCGCATTCGGCGAAACCGCGGACCGTCCTGGCGCTCTTTTCACACGCTGGACGCAACGCCGGAAACCGTAGCAAGCCGTAGCGAGGCGGAACTACCATTTCAGGAAGCGGGACAGCGTGGTCCGCCCCTTCCCGGCGGGCGCGGCCTTTGCTTCGAACAAGTGGCTCGCCAGATCCGAGACGGCGCGGGCCGGCACCGCACGGGCCGAGATCTCGGACAGCATCTGGCCATTGTTGGCCGCCTTTCCGAAGAGGCTTGGATCGAACGGAATCGTGGCGACCGGCTCGCATCCGGTCGCCTTGGCGAAATCGGCGAGCTTGATTTCCGGACGCTTGGAGACGCCGGTCTGGCTGAGCACGAGATGCGGCTTGCGATCGTTCTGGCGGATGGAATTCAAGACATTGAGGATATTCTTGACGTTGCGCATGTTGGCAAGGTCCGGCATCGCCGTGACGACGATCTCGTCGGCATCCGCCAGAAGGCTCTGCAGCCAGGGAGCCCACAGATGCGGAAGATCGAGGACCGTCACGCCGGCGCTTGCCCGGGCGGTATCGATGAGCTTTTCCAGCCCGTTCGCCGGAATCTCCATTTCGTCCGAAAGGTTCAGCGAGGGCGTCAGGATGTTGAGCCGCTCGCCCTGCTTGGCGACGATTCGCTCCAGAAGCACGTCATCGAGGCGGTCGGGATCGCGCAATGCGTCGAGAATGCTCTTCGAAGCCTCGATGTTGAAGTCGAGGCCGCAGGTTCCGAAAGGCAGATCGAAATCCAGAAGCAGCGTTTCACTCTTGTGGTCTTCGGCGATCGACCAGGCAGTGTTGTGGGCGATGGTGGAGGAGCCGACGCCGCCGCGTGCGCCGAAGAATGCCCAGATCTTGCCTTGCGCCGGGGCCTGCGGATCGCGGTAAAGCCGCGCGACGCCGGCGATCAGCCCCATCGCATCGACGGGCATCGGCAGATATTCGCTTACCCCATGGTCGATCAGGCTGCGATAAAGATGGATGTCGTTGCGTCGGCCGATGACGATGACCTTGGTACGACGCAGGCAGACCTCGGCGAGGTCGGCGAGTTCGCGCAGCAGATCGTCCCCCTCCGCCAGGGTCTCGACAATCAAGAGATCCGGCGTGCGGGATTTGCGGAAGGTGGCGATGGCAGCCGGCAGGCCGCCGTTCTCGACCACCGCCCGCGCCCGGCGCATGCGGCGATCCGACAGCGCCGCCCTGGCGCTCCTTTCGAATTCCGGGGTGGCGTGGAACAGCGCGATGTCGAGGCGAGGCAGCGGCGGCGGCGCGCTCGCGCCATTCGGCATCGCTGCAGCGTCCGACTGCGGCTGTGTGACCGTTCCGCCCTCGTCCTCCAGCATCAGCGAGTCCTCCCCATCATCGCGCCGGACCCGTGAGGCGCGACTTCAACGACATCGCGCTCGCCCTTGCGGTGCACCGTGACGGTGGTCCTCTGCTCTTCGCGGCGCGGCTCGGACCGTGGTTGGGGCGTGATACTGTGGTCGGCAGCCGAACGCAGTGCCAGGGTCAACGTGCCGGACGCCTGGGCCGCCGTCACGATCTCGACTTCGGCGAGATCGAGGGCAAGCGTCGCGGTCTGGCCGAGAACGCTCGTCTGCGGTTCCTTCGCATCGATGGTGTTCTGGCTCTGATCGATCGCCATGACGGAAATGTTCTGCAGAATGACCGCGCTTCGCGGCTGCGGCATGCCGCCGTTCTCGGCGGGCGGTGTCACGGTATGGACGACGTCCACACGGTCGTTGGGGAGCACGAAACCGCCGGCCGTCGACTCGGCCGAAATGCGAACGGCAACGGCCCGTTTTCCGGGCGGCAGAAGCGCCGACATCAATCCGCTCGCCCGCGTCGTGAGCTGGCTTTCGATGATCGGATCGTTGGTGGTCAGGGGACCAC
Organism: Jiella marina; assembly: GCF_024359545.1. Lineage (GTDB taxonomy): Bacteria > Pseudomonadota > Alphaproteobacteria > Rhizobiales > Rhizobiaceae > Jiella. The sequence goes on along the minus strand of NZ_JAKQZG010000010.1, from coordinate 104,069 downwards.
GGGTGAGAGCACCGCTCAGGCTGGCGATCGCTTCCGGCCGTTCGCTGCGTCTGACGAAATTCGAGGCCACTGCATTGGCCGGCCAGGGCGACCATCGCAGATTACCCTCGCTCAAGCCGGTTCCGGGGGCAATGTCGCCGGCGGCCACCAGAACGTCGACCGTTTCGGCGGGCGTCGGGGCGGGCGAAACGATGACGGGCTCGGGCTCCGTCGCCGTCGTCATCCAGACCGCCACGCCGCCCGACCCGACTGCCGCCGCCAGGATCAAATACCGGATCACGCGAACACTCAGCCTTTCATCTCTCGAATTGACACGCCATATCGATTTGCCGTTTTCTTTCCTTTACTGGGAATTCGGCAATTGTAACGAAGGAGTTGCACGATCCGTTTCTTGCTGCAGACACTCGAGACATCGCATCAGCCGATCCAATTCTTCATGCGACAATCAAGATTCGGACGCCACTCCGCCATGAGGGCGCCCCCTCCTATTCAGCGGGGACGGCAGCCGGAGCAGAAGCGGGCGCGGCCACTGGCAGCGCACCGCGCCGATATCGCTTCTGGGCGTTCAGCGCGGCCTGCCCGTCCATCCGGATGACGGTGTTGTATCGGTAGGCCGCCTGGGGGTCGGCGACATGCATCCGCAAATTCGTTGCCACCGCCTGGCCGGCCGTCGGCGAGATCGTGTCGCGCTGGCTGACATATTCCGTGCAGCCGCCCAGCCAGAGGCAGGCGGCGACTACGAGCAGAGGAGGGTGCAGATGGGTCATCACCGCCTCACTCGTCGAAATCGAGGAAATGGCCGTAGGGCGCTTGCGAATGGGCCCCCGAGGTCGCACCGACCGGACGGCGATCAAGGGGAAGGTTGTCGACTTCCGTCACCCCGAGGCCGAACAACTCGATGTCGTTGGATGGCCGCGTGGCGTCGAGGGGCGAGGAGAGCATCGCGACGTCGGCCACCGGCTGGACCAGACGGGGCGTCACGACAATCACGAGATCGGTCTCCTGCTTCTGGAAACTGGTCGATCGAAACAGCGCGCCGAGGATCGGAATATTGCCGATCCAGGGCATCTGCTCGATCGTCTTGGCATTGACCGTCTGCAGCAGGCCGGCCATGGCGAAGCTCTGGCCGTCGCGAAGCTCGATCACCGCTTCCGCCTTGCGGGAGGTGAAGCCCGGATTGCCGTTGACGACGACCGAACCGTCGATTTCGCTGACTTCCGTCATGATCTTCAGGTTCACCAGCCCATCGTCGAGGACGGTCGGCAGAAACTCAAGGCGCACGCCATAGGGGCGATAATCGGTCTGCGTGGCGGTCGAACCGTTGGCCGCCGAAAAGGCCGCCTGGATCGGCACTTCGCCGCCGGCATGAAAACTCGCTGTTTCGCCGCTGATCGTCGTGAGGTTCGGTTGCGCCAGCCGGCGCGCAAGACCCTTTTTCTCCAGAGCGTTGATCACGACGTCGATCTGGATGCCGGCGCTCTGCAGAACCTGTGCGACCAGAGAACCGAACGGCGTGCCCTGCGAATTGCGGCCGCCATCATTGACCAGATAGCTGGTCGGCTCCCCGTCCTCATTGGCGTTCAGCAACAACCGCGAGCCGCTCACGCCGATCCCGCGGGCGCCGACACCTCTCAGATTGACGCCGAGATCCCGCCCCGCCGACCGACGCGCTTCAAGGACGCGCACCTCCAGAGACACCTGCTGGGCACTGCTGACGGCAAGGGCATTGATGACCGGCTCGTCGGAGTATTGCTGTGCCACCTCGACGACCCGCGCGACGTCCGGGGCACTCTTCACCGTTCCGGAAAGATGGATCCGGTTGTTGAAGTTGCGCACATGGACCGTCGCGCTCGGCACCGCAGCGCGGACCGCCTCCGACACTTCGCTCATGTCCAGGCGAACACGTGTATCGACCACCCCGAGGAGGCGGTCGGAGCCGTCATAGATCGAGATATTCGTCACGCCGGTCGCGACGGCCTGGATGTAGAACGTGCGGTCGGAAAGAGGCACGACATCGGCGATCCCCACATCGCCGACCACCAGATTGGCAAAGGGTCTCGTGGTGGTAATCGTCAGCGTCGAACTCGGACGTACGGTGACGTTCGTGACATTGCCGCTGCCGATCGCAATCGTGCGCTGCTGGGCCGAAGCGGGCGGCGTCGGGACAAATGCAAGGATGAAGGTCGCGACCAGCATTGCCACGAGCCGGCATACCGAAACACCAGACCGTCTGGGCTGGTGCTCCGATTTCTGCAGTGTCGTTGGCCTTGGCCAGGTCATATGAAGCCGTTCCCCAAGGGACCTCGTTTCGCGCTTCGCAGAGACTCGTCCCGATTCCCGCGCCAATGCGGCAGGAAGCCCGACACTGGGGGAACCGCATTAAGCCTTGGTAAATTCGTCGCGATTTCAATTTGTTATAGAAGTATAGCGTGCTCCGCCGCCACGCGATCACGCATCAGCGCCGGGCTAGCGCATTCGGCGGTAAGAAACCGAACCGTCTGCCAGCGTCACCCGCTCAAAGCGTGCGGCGTCCGATGAGGGAGCGCCGGTCAAACTATTGAGCGTACCCTCCCCGCCCTCGGCGATCTCTGGCGCGGCGACGCGTCTTGCCGCCTTTCCGGAGACGGGCGGACGGGTCTCGGCTGGTTTCGCCTCGGCCAGGTCGGAAATGGCGATGAGCACGCGCATGTAGCTTTCGTCGGCATGCGCGCTCTGGCTCTCGATCGCCCTCACACCGTCTTCGAGACCGGTCCTCAACTCGCCGAGCCCGGAGGATATTCCCGCCAGTTTCTCGTCGGTCTCGTCGAGGCGCTCGGCGATGGTCTTGCTGGTCCGATCGCTGGCCGCCTCGATCTGCTCGTTCAGCCGCGCTTCGCTGCCACGCATGCGCAGCAATTCCTCATGCATCTCGGTCAGCATCGCCACCGGCTGCTTGACGAAGAAGAAGCCGGCCGCAAGGCTCAAGGTTGTCGCGAGCAGGGCCCCATTCGCCACCAGGGCGATCGCCGGCCAACGCGAAGGCCCCGACACGGGTTCATCACCCGTGACCGGACTGGCCGTGATGCCGTCGTCGTCTTCCTTGTCGGCCATCTCGACCGCTGACGGATCATCGGGCGCAGCCATGAACGGCTTCAAGGTCGCAGGCGTATCCTCCACGTCACTCGCGAGCTTCGGTTGCGCGGATGGAGACAGGGGCGGAGCTTCGATTGTTTCAGCGCAGAGCGCTTCAAAGGGAAGCTCGATCAGACGGTTGAGAGGATCATGGCCAAGGCGGATCACCGGCCTGCGTTCATTGACCAGGACCATCAGTTTGACTCCTTGGCCGAATTAGCGCGGCGCGCCTGCAAGATCTTGATATTGTTGGAGATGACCGAGCTCAACGGGGCGAGTTGCCGGGCCGTCTCGAGATGACGGGAGGCATTCTGCAGATCACCCCGCAACAAATGTGAATAGCCGACATTATTGTGGACCTGCGCACTGCGCGGCCTGAGCCTGAAAAGCTGTCCATAGGCCGCGTCAGCCGTCCTGAAACGGCCGAGCTGATCGGCTGCGGCGGCATAACCGAGCCATGCCTCGGCATTGTCGGGTGCACGGCGGGCGAGCCCTTCGTAGAGACGGTAGGCGTCCTCGTATTGCCCGGATCGGAAAGCCGACTTGGCGTCCGTCATCGCATCGCCGGACCCAGCGGCCGCCTGCGGGAAGCCGAACAGATTGTCCGTTTCGTTCTCCCCACGGTTCGACTGGCAAGCCGCAAGGAAGATCATTGTCAGAATGATGATACTGGACGCAGTTTTCCGCATGAAGACAGATGACCGACTCAAGCACAGTGTTTTTATGGTTAAGATGCTGTCGGAAACTTCTCTTCAAAACGTAAATATCCGCTGAAAAATCAGGCAATAAGCCCAGCTGGCGCGCAGAACAGGCGCGACATGGCGTCGCGCAGCCCGGTTGCTCCGACGAGCCTGATCCAGAAAGGCAATCACCTTCTGCCCCGCTGCATGCGCGATTGTGCCGAAGCAACAGAGGCTTGATGCAAAGGCGTCACCTCGGCCGGCATATGCCGTTTCAACGCTGAGCTGCTCCAAGTATTTTCAGGCGAACGAGGTGCCCCGGGGATTCTCGAACAGCGGGATAAGGGGATTGTCTGCCTGACGCCGGCCAGGGTGGCCATGCTCGCAGGCATGCCCTGAACGGGCGCCAGCCGCGACACGATCGACGACATGTCAATCAGCTTGGAATTCTCCATGCTGAAACACCAACGGGCGACGATCCGCCAGCGCTTCGGTCGGTCGGACGGTGACGCCATCGCATATCCCATCAAGGCGCATTGCCATGTGGGAAAAGGGCCCACGGTCGGCCCACCTGCGATGCCATACAATCATGCATTAAATTGCTCAGTTTGTATACACAAACTCCGATTTGGCGGCTTTCGAGCGCGACATAATGCAGCTTTCTTCACTTGGCACACATCCTGCTCTTCGGTTCGGGGACACCCGTCGGCCCGCCCGACACCCCGAAAGCTGAAGGAGAAAAGACTTGGAACGACGTCGATTTCTCGCCGGTGCCGCGATCGCCGCATCGGCCCCGCTTGCCGCTCCCGCCATCGCCAGGGCCCAGGAGAGCTTTTCCTGGAAAATGACCAACGCCTATGGGCCCGGATCGCCCTACTACGTCGAGGGGCCGGGCAGTCCGACGGATTTCTGCAAGAAGGTTGAGGCACTTTCCGGCGGGCGGTTGAAGATCCAGCATTTCGCCGCCGGCGAGCTGATCCCGGCGTTGGAAGGTTTCGACGCGGTACAGAACGGCATCGTGGAGATGAACGCCGCCAATGCCTATTTCTGGGCAGGCAAATTGCCCGCCGCGCAATATTTCACGACCGTCCCCTTCGGCATGGACGTGAAAGGCACCAATGCCTGGCTCTATAATGGCGGGGGCATCGAGCTGTGGCACGAGCTCTACGAACCGCTCGGCATGCTGGCCTTCCCGATGGGCAATACCGGTGTTCAGATGACCGGCTGGTTCCGCAAGGAAATCAACTCCATCGAAGATTTCAATGGCCTGAACATGCGCATTCCCGGCCTTGCCGGAAAAGTCTACGCCAAGCTTGGCGTCAATGTGCAGCTCCTGCCAGGCGGCGAGATCTTCCCGGCGCTGGAGCGCGGCGTCATCGACGCGGCCGAGTTCGTCGGCCCCTTCCAGGACCGCCGCCTTGGTCTGCAGAAGGCCGCGAAATACTATTATACGACCGGCTGGCACGAGCCGAACAACGTCACGGAACTGCTGATCAACAAGGCGGCGTGGGACAGCTTGCCCACCGACCTTCAGGAAATCGTCAAGATCGCGGCCATGGCCTGCAATGTCGAGAGCAATGCCTGGTGTGACGCGACCAACGCCGAGGCGATGGACGATCTAGTGACGAACTTCGATGTGAAGGCCATGCCGCTGCCGGACGAGATCGTGGCAAAGCTCCGTGAGCTGACGGCCGAGACGCTCGAGGAAGGGGCCGCCGCCGACGAGAAGACACGGAAGGTGCACGACGCCTATTTCGCCTTCAAGGAGCAGTATGGCGATTGGGCCGGCATCTCGGCGGAGCCTCTCCTGCCGGTGCTCTACAAGTCCTGACACCGGTGCCCTTGCTCTTGAAGATCGCGAACGGAGCCGATGGCTTCGTTCGCATCGTGGGTCAGCTCGTCGCCTGGACGGGCCTCGCCATGGTGCTGGTCATCGCCTTCAACGTGATCGCTCGCTACGGATTTTCGTTCGGTGCGGTGGCGATGCAGGAGGCCGAATGGCATCTGATGGCCATCGGGGCGCTGTTTGGCGTTCCTTATGCCCTGAACCGGGGCGAGGAGGTGCGGGTCGACATTCTGTACGGCTCGTTTCCGCCGCGTCTGAAGCGCGCGGTCGACGCCTTCGGCACGTTGTGCCTCGCCCTCGCCGCCGCCCTCATCGCATGGCTCGCCCTCGGCTTTGTCTCGCAATCCTACATGCTGGGGGAAGGCTCGGCCGATCCCGGCGGACTGCCCGCACGCTGGCTCTTGAAGGCGTGCATTCCCGCCGCATTCGCGCTTCTCGCCCTCCAGGCCTTCGCGCGTTTCATCTTCGACGTCGCCGCGCTCACGGGCCACAGGCCGGCATCCGTCTCTGGGGAAGGCTGATCGATGCCGGTCAATGAAATGCTCGCGCTTGCGATGATCGGAGCGTTCTTTGTGCTGCTCCTCGGCGGCCTGCCGGTGCCGATCTGTCTCGCCATCACCGGCTTCGGCTTCGGCTACATGGGGTTCGGCGGTCTGTTGTTCGGGCTCCTTCCCGCCCGCATCTTCGGCGTCGTCACCAATTACACCCTGCTCGCCCTGCCGCTCTTCATCTTCATGGGCATCATGCTCGAACGCTCGAAGATGGCCGAAGATCTGCTCGACGTCATCGGGCTCGCCATGGGGGGCCTCAAGGGCGGCATGGCGCTGGCGATCATTCTCGTCGGCGTTCTCATGGGTGCGGCCTCCGGCGTCGTCGGGGCGACGGTCGTGACGGTCGGGCTGATTGCGCTCAATCCCTTGATCAGTCGCGGCTATGACAAGGGCGTCGCCGCCGGCGTCATATGCGCCTCGGGAACCCTCGGCCAGATCATCCCGCCGAGCCTCGTTCTCATCCTCCTGGCCGACATCCTCGGTGAATCCGTTGGAACGCTGTTTGCCGCGGCGCTCATTCCCGGTCTCGTTCTCGCCGGGCTCTTCGTTCTTTACGTGATCGGTCTTGGCTTCCTTTTGCCCGGCCGCGTCCCCGCGATCCCCCTGCACGAGCGTCAGGCCGTCTCCGGCAGGACGCTGGCCTTCAAGCTTCTGACCGTCGTGGTCCCGCCCCTTGCGCTGATCTTCCTCGTCCTCGGCTCGATCATCGGCGGCGTTGCAGCCCCGACGGAGGCCGCCGGAATGGGCGCCTTCGGCTCGATCCTGCTTGCTTTCTTCTCGGGCCGCATGAATCTGAAACTGATGACGGAAGTCATGCGTGGCGCCCTTGTCACCAGCGCGATGGTCTTCTTCATCCTGATTTTCTCGCAGGTGTTTTCTCTGGCCTTTCGCGGGTTGGGCGGGGATCGGCTGGTGCAGGACGCCTTCGCCTATGTTCCGGGCGGCCTCGACGGGCAGCTCCTGTTTCTCATGGCCATTCTCTTCATCCTCGGCTTCTTTCTGGAATGGATCGAGATCTCCTACATCGCCCTGCCGCTGTTCCTGCCGATCCTGCACCAGTCTGGCGTCGACCTGGCCTGGGTCGCCATTCTCGTTGGCGTCAATCTCCAGACCTCCTTCCTGACACCGCCCTTCGGCTGGGCCCTGTTCTTTCTGAAAGGGGTCGCACCACCGGAACTCAGGACCAGCGACATCTATCGGGGCGTTGTTCCCTTCATCGCAATCCAGCTCGTCGGCCTCGGCCTGGTCTACACCTTTCCCGGTCTCGCGCTCTGGCTGCCCGATGCCATCGGCTGGTAGGACGGCAGCGGGCGGAAAAGTGGAGGAGAGCGTGTTCATGTCCCGTGACAACAAACAGGATGCGCCGCGCGGCGTGCTGAGCGAGGTGATTGCCGAACATCTCGAGAAGGAGATCGTCGAAGGTCTTCTCTCCTCGGGCGCCAAGCTCGACGAAACGGCGATCGCCAAGCGCTTCGAGGTCTCGCGCACCCCGGTTCGCGAGGCCTTCATGCTGCTTGTCTCGCGCGCGCTCGCCGAACGCATCCCCTATCGCGGCGTCGTCGTCTGCGACCTTTCGATCGAGCGGATCGAGCAGATGTTCGAGGCGATGGGCGAGATCGAGGGGCTCTGCGGGCGGCTGGCCGCCGGGCGAATGTCGGCCAGCGAGCGGGCCGATCTGCTGGATCGGCACAAGGCCATGCAAAGGCTAGCGGCGGCGGGAGACTTCCAGACCTATGAGCGGCTGAACACCGAGTTGCACGATCAGATCTATGCCGGCACGCACAATGCCGACCTGATCGAGATCGCGCATCAGATGCGCCTCAAACTCGCGCCCTTCCGCCGCTCGCAACTCCTCAACATGGAACGCGTCGAACAGTCCAATGCCGAGCATGAGGAGATCGTGCAGGGGATCATCGAACGCGATGCCGTCACCGCTGAACGCCGGCTTCGCCTTCATCTGATCTCCTCCGCCCAAACCTACATCACCGCGTTGAAAGCCCGGGTCGTGGAGCAGGCATCCAAGCGTGGCACCGACCAGGGTATTCTGGCCGCGAACGACGCCCGGGCAGCCAGTGCCAGAGCGAAGGGACTGCGATGAAGTTTCCGGCGGGTCTTGCGAACGTCGCACGGGAGCGGCTCGTTCTCTGGCCAGGGAAGCGCGCCTGATGTGGCGACCGAAGCTCGATATGTTCGTCGTGGCCCTGGCGCTTGCCGTGGGCCTCGCCATCCTGTGGCCGGAGGGTGGGCGAACGGGCGGCCTCCTCCACTGGGAGTATGTCACGACCTACGGCGTTTGCGGCGTCTTTTTCCTCTACGGGTTGACGCTGGCGCCGGAGCGCATGCGCGAGGGGATGACCAAGTGGAAGGCCCATATTGCCGTGGTGCTCACCACGTTCGGTCTGTTTCCCGCCGTCGTTCTGGTCGTCTTGCAGGCCTTTCCGGACGCCCTGCCCCCGGCCGCCGCAATCGGCTTCTTTTATGTCGCCGCGCTACCGTCGACGGTCTCTTCGGCGGTCGCGATGGTGTCGCTCGCCCGCGGCGACGTACCGGTCGCGATCTTCAATGCCACGCTTTCGAGCCTTCTCGGCGTCTTCATCACGCCAACCTTGATGGCGTGGTATCTGCAGTCGAGCGGTGCGGGTGTGCCGCTTCTCCCGACGATTCTCAAAGTGGTGCTGCTCGTGCTTCTGCCGATTGTCGTCGGGCAGGTCGCGCGGCGCTGGCTCGCTGGCTGGGCGAAGAAGCATTCGCGCTTCGTCAAGCTCGCCGACCGTGGAATCATCCTGGCGATCGTCTACGGCGCCTTTTCCAATTCCATGGCAGAGGGAATTTGGAGCCAGCACGATCCGACGATCGTGATCGAGATCGCGCTGGGCGCGATCCTTTTGTTCTTCGTCGTCTACGGCCTCACCATCCTTCTCGCCCGCGCGCTGCGGCTTGGGCGTGAAGAGCGGATCGCTGTTCAGTTCTGCGGCTCGAAGAAGTCCCTGGCGACGGGTGTGCCCCTTGCACCGGTCATCTTCTCCGGGCGCGCAGAACTCGGTCTCATCATCCTGCCGATCATGCTGTTTCACTTCTTCCAGCTTCTGATCGTGAGCTTTCTCGCCACACGCCTCGCCAACGAGGCAGAAGCGGCTTCGAATGCGCAGGAGCTTCGGGAGTCCGATGCATGACGGGGTGACAGACCTTGGGGGGGGGGCATTCATCCCCAATGCTCTTCTACAGCCGGACGAATGGTTTGGCACGAAGAGTCAATCCGCGTCCGGCGGACGACTGAAACGCCGCTCGGATTGCCGCCGGTATCACCCCATGGGTGAACGTGGTCGTTTCATGAGCGTGCGCGGACTGAGTGCCCGTGACATCGGCGGGTGCTTGCTCCGGAGCGCAGCATGCAGCCGGCTTCGCCCTACTTTCAAGGCTTGACGATCGTGTAGCCGTCCTCGTGCAGCCGCATGAGCTCGGCGACGCCGGCCTGCACGACCCGCGCGTAGGGCACGATCTCGGGGCGCGTGCCTTCCTTCGCTTCCAGCGTGTCGAGCGTGTTGCCGCAGGCGACAAAGCTGACATTCGGCATCGACTGGCTGAAAGCCTTCAGGCGTTCCATGACCGGAGAACGGTCTGGCCGCAGCATCTCCATGCCCGGGCCATAGACGACGATCGCAATCGCCACACCCTCGGCCTTTTCGGAATAGTCGCGAGAGACATTGGCAGCGATGTCGAGCGCTGAGCGCATGGTCGCCTCGTCCCCGTCCGAAATCTGCAGGGCGAGCTTGTGGTCGACGAAACTCAGGTCGTCGTCGCCATTTTCCTGGGCGAAGGCAGAGGAAATGCGGGAAAGGCTGGCCACGTCGAGAGCGAACGAAGCCATGAGCGCAACCGCTACAATCGTGATCATTCGCATGACAGCCTCCCTAGAATCACGGCCCGGACCAGCGAGCCGCCAAACGTCGCCTCAAACGCAATATCTCAATCGACATTGCCTCCGCCCGGGCCTTCCTCGCCGCCGGCATCGGGCGTCACGTCGAGCACCTGGGCGTGCATCGTCACCTCAACCGGACCCGACTTGCAGTCCTTCATGCAGGGGTCGCGATCGTCCTTGTAATGCTGTTCCTCGGCGCGGTTGTCGGCAACGAATTCCCCGGCATTGGGCATGGTGATCGTCGTGAAGTTCTTCTTAGAGAGTTCGAAGTCTTCGTCGGTCTCGATGTCGTTCAGATACAGGATATAGGCCGCCAGCGCGTAGACGTCGTCATTCGACAGAGACTGGGAATTGCCGAAGGGCATCGCCCTGTGAACGTAGTCATAGACGGTCGAGAGATAAGGCCAGTAGGAACCGACGGTCTTCACCGGCCTTTCCCGAGTGAGCGTGTCGAAGCCACCGGCAAGCTGCGGCCAGCGATCGCGGCCTTCACCGAAATCGCCGTGGCAGACGGCGCATTGCTCGGTGAAGATTTCCTCGCCTCGGGCCACCGTGCCACTGCCCTCGGGCAGGCCCTCGCCGTCTGGCCGAACGTCGATGTTCCAGGCGGCGATCTCCTCCTGCGTCGCCTCGCGGCCAAGCCCGAAATGCTCGCCGGCGCCCTCGCCGGAAGGCACGGAGGCAGACTCTACCCCCTTCATCCTCGTGGAATCCCCGGCAATCGCCGGGAGAGCGAGAGCGGCCGAAACCAGCGCGACCGTGAAAGCGCGATCAAGAAACTTCGACATTTTCGAGCGCTCCGTCCGCCTTCAGATACCAGGTCTGGATGCCATTGTTGTGGTAGATCGAGTTCGTTCCGCGAGCGGCCCGAAGCTCGTTCTTGGTGGGCTGCACGAACCCTTGTTCGTCCATCGCCCGTGACTGGAGATAAAGCTCCGATCCATCCCAATCGAAATCATGGTAGAAGCGGTGAACCGCCTTCGAGAGGGACGGACCATCGAGCCGGGCGGTCTGCCAGTTGCGGCCGCCATCGATCGAGACATCGACCCGCTTGATCGTGCCGTTGCCGGACCAGGCAAGGCCGGTGATCACCGTGCGGCCCCTGCCATGGGTGATCGGCGCCTGGGGACTTGGATTGGTGATGACCGATTTGACCTCCATCGCCCAGGTAAATTTCCGCGCCTTTCCGTCGGCGAGAAGATCGGTGTATTTCGACGTCTCCTCGCGCTGCTCCCAGGGGGCATCGCCGACTTCCAGCCGGCGCAGCCACTTGACCCACATGTTGCCTTCCCAGCCGGGCACGACGAGGCGAACGGGGTAGCCCTGCTCTGGCCGCAGCGCCTCGCCATTCATCTTCCAGACGACCATGCAGTCTTCGAGCGCCTTTTCCATCGGGATCGAGCGGGTCATGGTCGAGGCGTCCGCGCCCTCCGCAAGAAGCCATTTGCCCGCGGTCTTGACGCCCGCCTCGTTCAAGAGATGCTTCAGCGGCGTGCCCGTATACATCACGCAATGAACCATGCCGTGAGTGTACTGGCAGCCATTGAGCTGGGCGCCGCGCCACTCCATGCCCGAGTTCGCCGCACATTCGAGGAAGTAGACCCGGTTTTCGCGCGGGAAGCGCTGGAGGTCTTCCATGGTGAAGACCAGCGGCTTGTCCACCAGTCCATGGATCATCAGCCGGTGATCCTGCGGCGGGATCACCGCGACGCCGCCATGGTGACGCTCGAAGCACAGGCCGTTCGGCGTGATGATACCGTCGAGGGCGTGGAGCGGGGTGAAATTGACCGAACTCGTCGCATCCGCCGTCAACCAGGGCACGCTGCGTCGTACGACATCCTTCTCGAATTCCGAGGGCATGCCATAAGGCGCCGCGTCGACGCCCACGCCGAGATAGCGGTTCCAATCCTGAATCTCGGTGATCAGGGGATCGCCTGCGGCTTGAGCGGCGCGAATGCCGGCCGTACCCGCGAGCCCCGCGCCCCCCAGCGCCAGCGTCGATTTCAGGAAGCTCCGACGCGAGGCACCGCCATGATCCGCCTTGGCCTTCGCCGTCCCATCGCGGCCCGATGTCGATTCACTGTCCATGGATCGTCATCCCTTTCGTTTCGAATGTCCCGCCATGCGCAAGAACAGGCGCTCAGGATTTCACCGTCACGCTGCGGTTTTCGCGCGGCGTGTAGACCGGGTTTGCCTTCAGGTAATTCTCGACCACGTCCCAGATCGGTGGCCCTTCGGTGTCCTCGTTCACCGAGGCCCAGCCGGCGACCACATAGTCGCGGGCGATGTCGATCGGCTCGCCGGTCTTCAGGATCGTCATGTCGGAGATGCGCGAGCCGATTTCCCTGGTCGGGTCGATGCCGAAGCCCATGCCGCCGACGCGGACCATGTCGCCGCCCTGCTGGTAGTATGGGTCGGCGTTGAACAGATTGTCGGCGACGTCTTCGAGAACGAGCCTCAGCATGTCGCCCGACATCTTGCTGCGATAGGCCGCCGGATAGGTCATGGCGCAGGCATTGTGGAGGTCTTCGACGGTGATGTCGCTTCCGGCAGGCAGGGAGGTCCCCCACCGAAAGCCCGGCGACAGGGCAATCTCGGCGTCGCGTTCGGCAAGAAGCGCGTCACAGATCAGGTCGTCCCAGGTGCCGTTGAAATTGCCGCGTCGGTAGAGAAGACCTTCGGTCTGGCCTATGACCTGGGCGAGCTTTGCCTCATAGGGCGCACGAACCTCGTCGATCTTGGCGCTCATCTCGGTGTCCGGCGCAATCACGTCGGAGAAGACCGGTATAAGGCGATAGCGCAGATCCTTGAGTTCCCCCTTGCCGATATCGAGATCGAGCCGGCTCAGGAACTTGCCGTTGGAGCCCGATGCGATCAGGACCGTCTTGCCGACCTTCACAGGCTCCGGCAGCGCGTCGTGGGTGTGACCGGTCAGGATGATGTCGATGCCCGGCACACGCGCGGCGAGCGCCCGGTCGACGTCGAAGCCGTTGTGGGAGAGGAGAACGACGACGTCCGCGCCCGCCTCCCTCGCCGCCTCGACGTGCCTGGCCACCTCCTCCTCGCGGATGCCGAACGACCAGTCCGGGATCAGCCAGCGTGGATTGGCGATCGGCGTATAGGGAAAGGCCTGGCCGATCACCGCCACCCTGGAGCCGCCGCGTTCGAACATCTGCCAGGCGTCAAAAGCCGGCTCGTCCCACTCCGCATCGAAGACGTTGGAGCCGAGGAACGGAAACGGCAGCGCCTCCTTCGCCTCGTTCACCCGGTCCGTCCCGTAGGTGAATTCCCAATGGCCGGTCATGGCGTCGGGCTTCAGGAGGTTCATGCAGGCGATCATGTCCGCGCCGGCGGTCTCGTTCGCCGTGAAGCTGCCCTGCCAGGTATCGCCGCCGTCGAGCAGGATGACATTGCCGTCGCCGCGCTCGGCGCGGGCGCGGCGGACGATGGTCGCGATCCGGTCCAGTCCGCCCATCCTGCCATATTGACTCGCAAGCGCGCCGAAATCCTCGGATGTGAGGGCATAGGCCTCGGGCGAACCGGGCTCGATGTCATAGAGCTTGAGGAAATCCGCGCCGGTCACATGGGGCGGCAACCCGGCCACCGCGCCGACGCCGATATTCACCGCCGGTTCGCGGAAATAGACGGGCTTCAGCTGGGCATGAATGTCGGTGACATGCAGAAGCGTCAGATTGCCGAAATCCGAGGCGCCGAGCAGATCGTCCTCGGTCATCCGCTGCTGGGCTGCGGCCCGCGACCAGCGGCCTGAAAGACCCGAGCCGGTGATCGATGCCAGGGCGACGGTCGCCGCTAGGAATTCTCGTCTCGAAAACATGCCGAATTTTCCAAATCGAGGCGTACCCACCGACGACAGAGGCCGCAGGGTCGCCTGTGGCGACCATGAGCCATGGGACGCCCGGGACATTTCGATGATGAGGCGACCTCGCCGACCGATGACGAGGTCGCGATTGTCCGCGCTACTGCCGCACGGCCGGTGTCTCGACCGACAGGCCGCCACCGCGCCAGGCCGTGTAAACCTCGAGCGCCATCAGCTCGTCGGAAAACGCCTTTGGCTGTTCGGCCCTCGTGTCTCGGATACAGCCCCGGAAGCGGTTATGCAGCGAGACGAGATTGCCCTGCTTCAGACGGTAGGTCGGAAAGCCGTTGGTATTGCCCTGGCTCAAGTGATCCGCCCGGAGGTAGAGGCCGTTGTTCGCCTCGTGGCAGGTGGCACAGGCGAGATTCAGCTGGCCGGTGCGCAGGTAATAGCGCTCCTTTCCCTTCTCCCACCAACTCATCATGTCGCCCGCCGAGAGATCGACCTCGACGGGCATGCCCAGAGACTGGTGCTTGATGTAGGCGGACAGATCCTTCTGGTCCTGCGCGTCGAACTTGTAAGGCTCGGCCTTCATCTGGTTCTCGCGACAGGCATTGATCTGCAGCTCGATATTGATGGGCTTGCCGGCATTGGCATTCCATTTGGGATAATGGGCGCCGACGCCCTTCATCGACTCCGAGGCCTCGTTGTGACACGACGCGCAGGACTTGCCGGCTTCGCCCTCGACGGTGTTCCAGATCTCTTCACCCCGCTCGACATTCAGCATGCCGGGGTTCTCGAAGGAATCCATTTCCATCGACCGCGTTTCCGGCTCGCGATAGAGCCAGCCGGATTTGACGACCTCGAAGGGATGGCCCGCCGGCTCCTTGGGGGCCGGCGCCTCGGTAATCATCGCCTGACCGTCGATTTCCAGACTGTCCGAAACCGGGTCCGCCAAGGCTGACGCTCCGAGCGGTTGCGCCGTCACGGCCATCAGAGCGATCCATGCGATTGTGCTTTTCTTCACGCCTTTCCCTCCCAAGAATGACGACGCCGTTGACGAAGCGAGGGTTCGCGGCGATGCAGGCCGGATCTCCGGCCCGCATTGCGCGCCCGGCCGCTATTCCACGGTGATCTTCTGCTCTTCGGTGTAGACCGAGCCGTTGTCGTCGACCCAGGTGAACTTGAAGGTTCCGCTTTCGGGCACCTTGGCGCTGAACTCGAAATAGGGGTTCGCGGCCACTGCCGGCTCCAGGTCGCATTCGAAGACCTTGGTGCCGTTGAACTCGCAGGTGAACTTGTTGATGATCTCCCGCGGGATGACGTTGCCATCCTTATCCTTGCGCTGGCCCGATTCCATGTCGTGACTGATCAGCGTCTTGATGGTGATGGTCTCGCCGGCCGAGGCTTTCTTCGGCACCTTCACGCGAGGCTTGGGCGTTGCCATTTGGGTCTATCCTCCCCTTGGGCGGCGGATCCTCGAGGACCGCCGTTCGGTTTCGATCGATGGGCGCTTCGCGCGGTCTCAGCCGCCGCAGCCGCCGATCGTCACCTTGACTTCCTTCTGATCCGAATAGACCGAGCCGTCGCTCATCTTGGCGATGGCCATGACGTTCTGGGTCTTGGCGAGCCGGATACGCGTCGTGGCGGCAGCCGCTCCGCTCATCGGGGTGAAGTGAAAGGTCGCGACTTCCGGATTCGGATTGCCGTCGGCGAGGATCGTGACCGACGCCACGTAGTCACCCTCGGTCATCGGACTGTCGACCTCGACCGTGACGGGAACCGAATTGCCGTTTTCGGCGATTTCCGGTGCCGTCAGCGTGATCTTGCCGGTTTCGGGCTTCTTGCCCCCGGTGAAGGCGTCGACCGCCTCTTGTGCGGCCTCGGTGCTGGCCCAGGCAGGGCGGGCGAGGAGGCCCAGACCGGCAATAGCTGCAAGGCTCGCCGTCCCGGACAGAAGCGTGCGGCGCGTTATCCTCGTCATCATGATCCTCATTCGCTCTTCAGCGTTTCGAGATAGGCGACGACATCCTCGACCTGTTGGGCGCTGAGGATCGTCTTGCCCTTGAACTTCTCGGCGACATCGACGCCGACATCGAGGGTGTAAAAGCCGGGCATGATCGTCTGGTCTCCGAACACCTTCTTGGCGTTGACGACGATCGCCCGAAGCTGTGCCGGCTCCCACCGCCCCGCGACGCCGTCCATCGCGGGCCCGACATTGCCTTGGAAAAGCTCGCCCTTCAGGTCGGCGTTGACGTGGCAGGCGAGACAATTGCCGAGGCCACGATCGGCAAAGACCTTGCGACCTTCGGCCGGATCACCGCGCTCCTCGGCAATCGGCTCCGCCACCATCATGTCATCGACCTTGACGTCGCCCGGCCTGGTCTCCGCGATCGCGGGCGCCGTGGCGAACACGGCGATCAAGGCAAGACTTTGCTTGAAAGCTCGGTTCATAGCGAAATTTTCCTCCCAATCCCGGCAAGGATGCGATGATCTTTGCAGGTTGGAATCAACCTAACCAAACCGCCGATAAATGCAAGCATATAATTTTTTGAATGTTTTGCAGTGCAATACATCCAGTCTCATCGAAAAGAGCGGCAATGCTGGACACGACCCGGTTTCCAGAGCTTCCCGGCGCAGTCCAGCCCTTGCGCTCCCGGCAAAGACCGACCGGCCCGAGGCGCTCTACTCCGCGCCCGTATCGCCCTCTTCGGCGAGCTTTCGGGCGTGATATTTCTGGAAATGCTCCTCGCCCTCATAGCCCTTTTCCGCCACCCATTCGAACATGTGAAGAAAGGTCTTCTTGCCGAAGGCACCTGGCATGGTCGCGACGGCGGCCTGGACTGCCGTACCCTCCTCCGGCACATCGTCGGGCATGAACAGGATCGTCGGCGTGAAGACCACGCCCCAGCGCCGGGCGGCGGTTTTCTCGCTCAAGGTCTCGCCGTCGAGATCGGTCACCTCCTCGTCACCGAAGAGATTGTACTGAACCATCTTGAAGTGGTCGCGCACATAGTTGCGGATCTTCGGATCGGCGAGCAGTTCCTCGTGCATCTTCCTGCAATAGATGCAGCCGCGCTGCTCGAACACGATGGCGAGTCGCTTGCCCTCTTCCTTCGCGGCCGCGATGTCCTCGCCGACATCCTTGAAGGTGATTGAGAACCAGTCTTCCTTATGCAGCCCGTCATCGCCGAGTTCGGCCGCAGAGGCAAAGCCGATCACCGACGCGAAGAACACCAGGCCCAAAACCAGTCGCCGCATGAACATTTTTCATCCTCCCTTGGTTGGTTTTCAGCCGATCTCGGAAAAGACCGGAAATGTTTCGAGCAGCCAGTTGGAGATTTCCGCCATCTGGCCCGTGACGAAGAGAAGGCCCGTCAGCACCAGCGCCCCGCCCATCACCTTCTCGACGGTCGCCATATGCCGGCGAAAGCGGGCGGCGAAATCGAGAAAGCGCGCCGCGAAGACCGCCGCGAGGATGAACGGGACACCGATCCCGAGCGAATAGGTGAGCAGAAGGCCGGCACCGCGGAGCGCGGTATCCTGCGAGGCCGCGACGAACAGGATCGCCGCGAGGACCGGACCGACGCAGGGCGTCCAGCCGAAGGCGAAGGCAAGGCCCATCACATAGGCGCCGAGCGGGCCGGCAGGCTTCTTCGCGACATTGACCCGCGCCTCGCGATAGAGGAGCGCCAGCTTGAAGACGCCGAGAAAATGCAGTCCCATGATGATGATGATCACGCCGGCCACGACCGACAGGACGTCGAACCACTGTGCGATTGCCTGTCCGACGACGCTCGCCGTCGCTCCGAGAGCCACGAACACCGTGGTGAAGCCCAGGACGAAGGCGACGGAGGCGAGCACGATCCGGCGGCCTGTCGCGGCCTCGGCCCCCTCCGTTCGGATCTGGTCGAAGCTCAGCCCCGCGAGATAGGCGAGGTAGGGCGGAACGATCGGCAGGACGCAGGGCGAGACGAATGAGATCGCACCAGCCAGCAACGCCGCGCCGAAGCCGACATCGAGCATGAGGACGTTTCCGTGGCGAGTTCGTCTTCCAGCCTTCTTGCATCTCGCCAGATCGATGCGAAAGCCTTATAGATAGAAGAATGCATATGTTTGTATCTATTGGCAAGCGGTCGGCAGGATCGACCGGCATGGCGGGGCTGGCAGGGTTGATTCTGGGCCTGGCCCTGAGCTCGCTGGCGCCGGGCGCGATCGCGCTTGGCGCCGAACTCGTGATGCTGGAGCAGCCGGGTTGTCCCTGGTGCAAGCGTTTCAACGAGGAGATCGCACCGGCCTACGCCAGGACCGAGGAAGGAAGGCGCGCGCCGCTGAGGCGCGTGGACATCACCGAGCCGTGGCCCGAAGACCTCGAAACGATTGCCCGCGAAAGATTGACGCCGACCTTCATTCTGGTCGACGAAGGGCTGGAAATCGGCCGTCTGCGCGGCTATCCCGGTGATGCATTCTTCTGGGGACTTCTCGGCGAAATGCTGGCAAAGCTGCCGCAGGCCCCCACATCCGGGACATCGGTCAACCAAGGTCAGGCCCAGTGAGTACGACGACCGCCCTTGCGATCCCGAAATTCGACCCCTCGACCTCGCCGGAAGAGCGGGCGGCTTTCTTCGAACAGGCAAAAAAGGCGAGCGACCTGTTGAAGGCGATGTCGCACGAGATGCGCCTCGTCATCCTCTGCCTCCTGTCGGAGGGCGAGCGATCGGTCGGCGAGATCGAAACGATCCTCGACATGCCGCAGGCGGCCGTCTCCCAACAGCTGGCAAGGCTGCGCTTCGACCGGCTGGTCGCGACCCGCCGCGAAGGTCGGACGATCTATTACAGCCTTGCAAACAGCGAAGTGACCGGGGTGATCGGCACACTCTATTCGCTGTTCTGCGCGCCGGTTCGCAGTCACCAGCCGGGCGACTGAGGCAGGCGCGCAGCCTCCTGCGATCCTTCAACACACTTCGATGTGCACTTGCAGCCGACGCCCCGCGGGCATAGCGTCGGCCCGAAGCGCCTCGTTCAAGAAGGCGCCGGGAGGCACCGTTCATGATCCTCGAAAGCGGCTTCGCGCCGCTGATCGCGGGCGTTTGCGCAGGCGTCGTCCTGGGCTACGTCGCCCGCCGTCGGCATTTCTGCACCATGACGTCGCTGGAGCGGCACTGGTATGCCGGGGACTCCACCGGCCTTCGAACCTGGGGGCTCGCGATCCTCGCGGCGATCGTCTTGACCCAGGTCCTGATCGGCTTCGGCCTGTTCGATCCGGCCGACAGCTTCTACACGACCACGTCATTCGGATGGACCGGGGCAATCCTCGGCGGTCTCGCCTTCGGTTTTGGTATGGCACTGGTCGGCACCTGCGGCTTCGGCGCCCTCGTCCGCCTCGGCGGCGGTTCGCTGCGCGGTCTGATCGTGGTCCTCGTTCTCGGGCTCTCGGCACTCGCCGCGCAGCGCGGAATACTCGCGCTCGGCCGCGTCGCCATCGTCGACGAGGTCGCCTTCGATTTCGCACGCCTCGGCGCACCGGACCAAACCCTGCCAGGCCTGGTTCGGGCATTGACCGGCCTCGATCTCGGACCGGTCGTCGTCACAGCGGTCTGCCTTGCCCTGGCGCTCTGGCTATGGCGGGATTCGTCCTTTCGCCACGACCGCGGTCACAACCTCACCGGGCTTGCGATCGGTGGCGTCATCGCCTTCGGCTGGATGGCGACATCGCTGATAGCCCGGGCTTCCTTCGATCCGGTGCAGATCGAAAGCGCCTCCTTCGTCGTGCCGCCCGGCGATCTCATTCTCAATGCGATCACCTATACCGGCGCCCTGCCCGACTACGGGGTCGGCGTTGTCGCCGGCGTCGTGATCGGTGCGGCGGTCGCGGCATGGCAGCGGCGCGAAGTGCGCTGGGAGGCCTGCGACGACGCTCGCGAGCTGTCGCGTCATCTCCTCGGAGCGGTGCTGATGGGAGTCGGCGGCGTGTTCTCGCTCGGCTGTACGATCGGCCAGGGCATTTCCGCAGCTTCGCTTCTGACGATCTCCGCCCCTGTCGTTCTCCTGTCCATCGGGATCGGCGCCCGTCTCGGCCTCGCCTACATTCTGGAAGGCTCGATACGGCACGCCTTCACGCGAGCCGAGCGCTTCCCGGCCGAATAGATCAGGCGCTGACAAAGCGATAGGCGGTCCCCTTGCGCTCGACATGGCCGATCCCGCCGTTCGGCAGATGGAAGCCGACGATCTTCACCCCCTCGCCTGCCGCGCGATCGAGGAGCCGCATACGCGTTTCGGCGCCCTTGTCCGGGTCCTGATCGGCGCCCCAGGCAAGGTCGGGGCGCAGGAAGGAGATCGGTTCGTTCGAGATCGCGTCGCCAACGATCATCGCCGGCTCGGCGCCATGAACGATGAAGGCCATATGCCCGGGTGTGTGGCCGAACGCTGCCATCGCCTCGACGCCCGGCACGGGTTCGTCGCCGGGCTTGAACAGCGCGACCGTGTCCTCGATCGCACCGAACCGATTGCGCGCACCGGCAACGAAGGAATGGCGCTCCTCGGGCAACTCCGTCAGCGCCCGCTCCGATCGCCAGAAGTCCCATTCATCCGAGGCGACATGATGGGTCGCGTTGGCAAACAGCGGATCGTCGAAATCGTCCACGACACCCCAGATGTGATCCGGGTGGGCATGGGTGAACACGACGTCGGTCACATCGCCCGGATCGATTCCCGCGGCGTCAAGACTGGCCGGCAGCCGCCCCGCCGTCGGCATGAAGTTCGGCCCCGAGCCGGCATCGAACAGGACAAGCCGATCTCCCGAGCGCAGGAGGGTGACATTGCAGGCCGGGGTCAGTGTCTCACCGATATCGACGCCGAGCGCGGCAAGCTCCGAACGTGCTGGCTTCGGCACCAGAAAGGACGCGGGCAGTTCCAGATGGCCATCGCTCAGCGTCGAAAACGTATCCTTCTCGGCCGCGCGTGACAGGCGGGGCACGGCGGTCATCCCAGCGACCCCCGCAAGGGTCAACAGTCCGAATTTTCTGCGGTTCAGCATCGGATCCTCCTCATACATATAAAAAACTATATGTATTTGAAGAAAGCCGCAAGCTGCGATCGATCATTGCGGGCGAAGCGATCGATGCCGGCCGAAAGGCCCGCATGGCGAGACTATCTCAGGAACAATGTCGCCGTTTCCGGCACGGCGATGATGACGCCGAGCACGAAGAGCATGACGGCGATAAACGGCAAGGTCGCGAGGAAGATCGATTCGACCGAGGTCCCCGGGTCGTTGAGCGTGTTGTGAACGGTAAAGACCGAGATGCCGAAGGGCGGCGTCAGAAGACCGATCTCGACGGCGATGACGGTGATGATGCCGAAATGAAAGAGGTCGAAGCCGAGCCCCTGGGCGATGGGGGCTGCGATCGGGACGACGATCAGGAGGATCGACGTCGAGTCGAGGATCATTCCCATCAGGAACACGACCAGGACATAGACGAAGATGAAGCCCCAATGGCCGAAACCGCTTTCGACGACGAGCGTCTCGATGGCATTCGGCAGGCCGGCGATCGAGAGCATGCGCGAATAGAAGCTGGCGGCGACGAGCAGAAGCAGGATGGAGACCGAGACGGTGCCGGTCTGCTTCATCACCTGCCAGAGCCGGCGGCGGTCGAGCGTGCGCCGCCCGATGGCGATGAGAAGCGCTCCGAATGCGCCGATACCGCCAGCCTCCGTGGGCGTGAAGTAGCCGGTGTAGAGGCCGCCCAGCACCAGAACGATGAGGAGGACGATCGGCACGAGCTTCCAGATGATCTCGCCGAGCGACAGGTGGATACCGGCTTCGGCCCGGCGTTCCTGGGCGGCCTTTGGATCGGCGAACACGAACCGTGGCGCCAGACCCGCCAGCGCCATCAACATGGCCACGAAGCCGAGCGCGAGCATCACGCCCGGCACGATGCCGGCGATGAACATGCTGCCGATCGAGACCTCGGCGAGGACCCCGTAGATGATGAGTAGGAGGCTCGGCGGGATCAGCATGCCGAGCACCGAGGAGCCCGCGACCGTGCCGGAACTGAAGGATGCCTTATAGCCGTGGCGCGTCATCTCGGGGACGGCGACCCGGGTGAAGACGGCGGCCGATGCGATCGAGACGCCGGTGACCGCCGCAAAGACCGTGTTGGCGGCGACCGTCGCCACGCCGAGCCCGCACAACATGCGCTTCAGAAGGGCCTCGGCCACTTCGAATGTATCGCGTCCGACATTGGAGACGGAGACGAGCAGCCCCATCAGCACGAAGAGCGGGATGGTGGCGAAGAGATAGTCCGAAATGCCGCTATAGGCGGTGAGTTCCAGCATGCGGAACGACAGATCGAGACTGCCGCGGATCATCCAGATGCCCAGAAAGGCAACGCCGAGGAGCGCATAGGCGATGTGCATCCCGAAGAGGACGAGACCGACGAGGAGGCCGATAAGGAGGAAGCCGATTTCTAACGAAGTCATTGCTCAGGGCCGGTCGGAAGCGGGGTGCGGTGAATGGCGCGATAAAGAGCGGCGAGTGCCGCCACGATCGAGCCACCGACGATGATCGCCCGAAACGGCCAGGTCGGTACGGTGAAGACGCCCTGGACGCCGAAGAACTCCGCCCTGAGATAGGCCGCGATCATCTTGTCCCATGAGGCCCAGGCGATGAGAGCGAAGACCACGGCACCCGCAAGGCAGAAGAGACTCTCCATCGCGGCCGCACTCGATTCGCTGCGACCGGCGATGCGGCGGAAGAGGAAATCGGCCCGGGTGAGTCGCCCCTGCATGATGGCGGCGGCCGTTTGCAGGAAGACGATCGCGACGACGGAATGGCCGGCGATTTCGGCGACGCCGGTGATCGGCGCATCGAAGAAGTTCCGGCCGATCACGTCGGCGACGATCAGCGCCATCAGCGCGCCGATCCAGAGCGTACCGACCGAGGACAGAACGGCCGTCACGGTTCCGAGGACGAAGCCGACCGGCGCCTCGCCGAAGGGAGGAATGACCTCGCCCTCGGCTTGCTGCGGTTCCTGGATGCTGGATTCGCTCATGTTCGCCTGTTTTCGGCATAGGGAGGAAGACCGCCTGGAGCCGAGCCCGGGCGGTCAGGCGATAGGCCGGATCAGCGGCCCTCGTCCCAATTGCGCAAGGGTGTCGCACCACGCTCGCGCAGCGCGGAGAAATAGGCGGCGAGCACCGCCTTGCCGGCGTCGCCGGTCTGATCGAGCCACGGCTGGACGATGTCCGGCAGCCCTTCGACCCATTTCTGCTTCTCGGCGTCGGAAAGCTCATGGACCGTGAGGCCCGCAGCCTGCATCTCGTCCATTGCCTTCGCGGCGAGCTCGGCGACATATTCGCCGTGGGCCTTCGACGTCGCCTTGCCGGCCTCGCGGAAGGCTTCCTGCACCGGCTCCGGCAGCCCGTCGAAGAAGTCCTTGTTGGCGGCGAGTTCCCCGAAATACATCGAGCCGATCCCGACGCGGGTCAGTTCGGGCGCGACCTCATAGACCCGGGTCGGCAGAATGCCCGACGCGAAGGACAGGGTGCCCTCGGTCACGCCGGTCTGAATGTTGGTGTAGTAGGTGGTCAGGGCGCCATCGACCGGCGTCGCGCCGGTGCCCTGCAGCCAGTTGGCCGAGGTGCCGGGGGCATTGAGCTTGCGGTTCTGCAGATCCGACATCGCGTTTACCGGGAAGGTGGCATAGACGTCGTAGCTGTCGGTGATCAGAGAGGACAGCGGCACCATGTTGCTGTCTTCCCAGCTCTTGGCGAGGTCCGGCTGATTGACGTTCAGATCGTCGAAGATCTCGATGATCATCTTGTGGTCGGCGGTCGCGAAAGGCGTGAAGTAGGTCACGTTCTGCAGCGGCATGGTCGAGCCTTCCCACACCGTGCCGACCATGCCGACATCGACGATGCCGTCCTGAACGGCCTCGCGCGTGTCGGTGTATTTGTAGAGCGTGCCGCCATAGGCCTCGGACCAGTCGATCTCGTATTCGCCCGCCTCGGCGAGGATCTTGTCGACCGTCGGCTGGAAGGTGTTCTTCATCGCGTAGACCCAGATGTTCTGTTCCGGGTGCGAGGAGCCGATATTGACGGTGATCGATTCCTGCGCCAGCGCGGCGCCGGTGGCCAGAAGCGCGACCGAGACGGTCGATGCCAGAAGCATTGCCTTCATCTTATTCCTCCCAATTGCGGCCGTCCACGGCGGCCGATCCGTATTCAGTCCGTGATTGTGCCGAGCGCCCGCAGGATGCGCTCCGGCGTGAACGGCATGTGGGTTACGGTGCCGCCGAGCGGGCGGATCGCGTCGTTGATCGCGTTCATGATGGCGGCTGGCGCGCCGGCGGTGCCGGCCTCTCCCGCGCCCTTCGCGCCGAGCGCGCTTTCCGCTGTCGGGGTCTCCACATGGCGGATCACCATGTCCGGCATTTCGGCCGACATGGGCACGAGATAGTCGGCCATGGTGCCGTTCAGCATCTGGCCGCTCGCGTCGTAGCAGACCTCCTCGAACAGAGCGGCGCCGATTCCCTGGACGATGCCGCCCCGGATCTGCTCGTCGACGAGAAGCGGGTTTATGATCCGCCCGCAATCCTCCACGCACCAGTGCTTCAGGAGCTTCACGAAGCCGGTGTCGGTATCGACCTCGACATAGGAGGCCTGAACGCCGTTGGTGAAGGCGTAAGGATAGTCCGAGGTGATGAAGTGCCGGGTCTGCATCAGCTCGCGCGGCAGCCCCTTGGGCAAAGTGTCGCCGCGAAAATAGACGATGCGCCCCACCTCGGCGAGCGTCAGCCGCTCCTCGCCCGAGCGGGCGTCGACGATGATCCCGTCGCGGACGTCGAGATCGCCCGCCTTCGCCTGGAGCATGGCGGCGGCGACCTCGAGCGCCTGTTGCCGCACGGCGCGGCCCGCCTGAAGCGCCGCCTCGCCACCGATACCGGCACCGCGCGAGGCCCAGGTGCCGCCGCCGAAGGGCGTCACCCGCGTATCCCCGGTGACGACACGCACCAGGTCCGGCGAGACGCCGACCGCCTCCGCGACGATCTGGGCCATGATCGCCTCGGTGCCCTGGCCCTGCTCGGTCACACCGGTCAAGGCGACGACGGAACCGTCCGGGTCCATGCGCACCGTGCAGCCGTCCTGCGCCGAGATGCGCGCGCCACCGATCCCGTACATGAAGGGAGACGGGTTGGTGAGCTCGATGAAGCTCGCAATGCCGATACCCCGATGGACGCCTTTTTCGCGCAGGTCCTTCTGCTCGGCGCGCAGGCCCTCGTAATCCATCGCCTCGATCAACGAGTCGAGGCTCTTGTGGTGGGACAGGCCCTCGAGCTTGAGGCCGGCCGCCGTGGTCTTCGGATAATCGTCGTCGGCGATGAGATTGCGTCGGCGGATCTCGATCGGATCGATGCCCATCTCGGCGGCGGCCTTGTCGACAAGGCCTTCGGTAATGGCGACGGCGACGGGATGGCCGACCGCCCGATACTGCGCGCAGATGCCCTTGTTCTGGAAAACCACCGAGGTGCGGCAGCGATAGTGATCGAAGGCATAAGGGCCGCCGATGAGATTGGTCACCTGCAGCCCCTCGACGGCGGAGGTGCGCGGATAGATCGAATAGGGCCCGATGCCGGTCCAGTCGTCGACGTCGAAGCCGAGGATCATGCCGTTCTCGTCGAGCGCGATCCGTCCGGTCGCTTCGTGGTCGCGGGCATGGATGTCGCTGGTGAAGGCTTCGACGCGGTCCGAGGCGAACTTCACCGGCCGCCCCATGATCTTGGCGATGGCCGCCGTCGCGACCTCGTCGGGATAGACATGCACCTTGAGACCGAAGGAACCGCCGACATCGCCGCAGATCACGTGGACACGGCTTTCGGGAATGTCGAGATGGCCGGCGAGCAGCACCTGCAGCATGTGCGGCGCCTGGTTGGAGACATGGGCCGTCAGCTGCCCGTCGGCGCCGTTCCAGTCGGTGATGATGACGCGCGGCTCAAGGGTCACGCCGGTATGGCGCGCGGTCTTGAAGGTCGCCTCGACCACGCGGGGGGCCTCGGCAAAGACACGGTCGACCTCGCCGGCCTCGTTCGACTTGCGGAAGCACAGATTGTCGCCGAGTGCTTCGTGGAGCACCGGCGTTCCCTTATCGAGCGCGGTGCGGATGTCGGTGACGGCGGGAAGCGGCTCGAAGTCGATCTCGACCAGCGCTGCGCCGGCTTCGGCTTCGGCCCGCGTGCGGCCGACGACGGCGACCACCGGCTCGCCGACCCAGCAGGCGCGCTCGACGGCCAGCGGATGCTGCGGCGGCGTCTTCATGCCCTGCAGATGGGCGAGCTTGCCCTCCCAGGGCGTACAGATCTCTGCGAGATCCTTGCCGGTAAATACCTTCAAAACGCCCTTTTCAGCCAGCGCGGCGCCGGTCTCGATCGCGCCGATGCGGGCATGGGGATGGGGGCTGCGCACGAAGGCGACGTGAACCATTCGCGGCAGCACGATGTCGTCCACATAGCGCCCGCGTCCGGCGACCAGCTTGCCGGCATTGGGGCGGGGGACGGTGCGGCCGATATAGCTGTTAGGACGGTTCGGATCTTCGAAGCGGATCGTCATCGGACCTTTGCCTCCACGCGCGCCTCTACCCCAGCCCGTGTCCTGGCCACGGTTTCGATCGCGTCGACGATCGCCTCGTAGCCGGTGCAGCGACAGTAGTTTCCGGACATGTGCTCGCGGATCGCCTCGCGGCTCGGTACGCTTCCGCTCTCGACCAGCGTCTTGGCGGAAGCGAGCATGCCGGGTGTGCAATAGCCGCATTGGAGCGCGTTGCGTTCGACGAAGGCCGCCTGCAGATCGGCGATCGCGCCCGACTCGGTCAATCCCTCGACTGTCCAGATTTCCGCCCCGTCGAGCTGGGCCGCGAGCGTCAGGCAGCCGCGCACGGTCTGGCCGTCGACGAGCACCGTGCAGGCACCACAGACGCCATGTTCGCACCCCGCATGGGAGCCGGTGAGTTCCAGATCGAGGCGCAGGACATCGATGAGATGGCGCCCGGCGGGCACGGTCAGTTCGACCGCTTCGCCATTGACGGTGAATTCCAGATCGATGCGGGAACGAAAGTGCTCGCTCACTGTGCCTCTCCCAGTTCGGCCGCGATGCGCCGCAGGAGCACGCCTGCGAGATGGCGGCGGTAGGACGCGCTCGCCTGGGTGTCGCTCGGCGGGTCGATATCCTTCGCAAGAGCGGCGATCATTCCGTCCACGTCGCCGGCGTCCCATTTCGCCATGGCACCCGCACACAGGACCGGACGATCGTCGAGACCAAAGGCCCCGATCCGATGGCGGCCCTCCCGCCGGACGACGGCAAGGCCCGCCAGGGCGTAGTCGCCCGCCCGGCGCGCCGCCTCGCGGATGACATGACGATCCCCCGGCCTTGCGCAGGGAATGAGGATCGCGGTGAGGATTTCCTCGTCGGCACGAGCGGTTTCGAAGAGACCCAGGAAGAAGTCCTCGGCCGCGACTTCCCGCCTGCCAGCCGGGCCTTCGAGAACGAGGGTCGCATCGAGTGCGAGAACGCAGGCCGGATACTCCGCGGCCGGATCGGCATGGGCGAGAGATCCGCCGATGGTGCCGCGATTGCGGATCGCATCGTGCGCGATGAGCGGCGCGGCTGCCGCCAGGAGCGGCGCATGTTCGGCAATCAACGGATCGCGGGCAATGTCGCCATGTCGCGTCAGTGCGCCGATCACCAGCCGGTCGCCATCGAGCGTCGCGCCGCGCAGCGTCTCGATGCCGGTGATGTCGACCAGCATGTCGCCGGCGCTCACGCCAAGATTGAGGGCGGCGATCAGGCTCTGGCCGCCGGCCAGAATGCGGCCGACCCCATCGGCCTCGCCCAGGAGCGACAGGGCGTGCGGCACGGATTCGGCGCGGGCGTAGCCTCCGATGGAAGCTTTCATCTGTGTCTCCTCCCAAAGGCCCTCCCAGGCCTTAATGATCGAACGATCTTGTTCATCGATCGATCATTAAGCTACGTATAACGCCGGAATCGTCTATCGATCAAGTCCAGGGTCGCGCATTCGAAGGGAGAAACTTGCGATGGAGGCAGCATCGAGCCGGGTGGCGCGTGTCGAGATCGATCGCCGCCGGCTGCCGCCGGAGGAGCGTCAGCAGCAGATCGTCGACGAGGCCGTCCGCTTCTTTGCCGAGGTCGGACTCGACGGCACGAGCCGCGAACTGGCGAACCGGCTCGGCGTCACGCAATCGCTGATCTTCAAGTATTTCGAGACCAAGCAAGACCTGATCGAGGCGGTCTATGGCCGGGTCTATCTGGAGCGCATCTCGCCCGACTGGCCGGCGCTGATCCGCGATCGGTCACGACCGATCGGCGAACGCATGTCGATCTTCTATCGCGACTACGGCAGCCGGATCTTCGATCACGACTGGATGCGCATCTTCATGTTTTCCGGCCTCGCCGGGGCCGAGCTCAACAAGCGCTATCTGAATCATCTGCGCCAGACATTGCTCGAACCGATGCTGGAGGAGGTCCGCCAGGCCTCTGACCGCAGGACGGTGCCGACGATGGAGGACATCTGGTCACTTCATGGCGGCATCGTCTATATCGGCATCCGCCAGCACATCTATCGGATGCCGACCCCCGACGAGCCGCAACACGAGATCGACCGGGCGATCACCCGCTTCCTTGGATCGTTCGGCATCAAGGGCCCAGCGTGAAGATGAGACGCAGCGGACTCGGACCGAGCATTCAGACCAATCGTCTGAGCTGTCTGACTTTGCGAATAGGGACCCGGATCGACCACGCCCCAAGGAAAACCAGTGATGCCATGCTCCCGAGGCATGGGGCGGCGAGAGGAGCGGGCAACCAATCGACCTGACAAGCCCTGGCCGATCAGCGTAGCGGGATCCGATGCGCTTGACGCTGATCTGCGATCCGCATAGCCTCCGTCCCGTCCAAGGGGAGTTCCGCCAAGGAACTGAGAGGCCGCTACAGATGCGCGGCGACCCGTTGAACCTGATCCAGTTCATACTGGCGTAGGGATGGAAGATGGCCGCGCAACGGCCGCTCGCGAGGCCAACCCCTCGAAGGCGGCAAGAGGTCGAAAGCGAAGGCGGGGCTCCGGGTAAAACCGGGAATCAACCCAGTTCGCTGAACGACAGACAGATCGCGGCAGCTTTTCGATCACCGATCGACAGGACTGGATCTCCAACGCTCGTCGAAGGAGTTCCACCATGAATGCCGTTACACCCATCGTCACCGCCGGGCCGCTTCAGGCTTCCCGCAAGATCTATCTCTCCGGCACCGCCTATCCCGAAATCGCCGTCCCTCTGCGGGAGATCGCCGTTCATCCGACGGCGGGCGAGCCGCCGGTGACGGTCTATGACTCCTCCGGTCCCTACACGGACCCGAACGCCGAGATCGACATCGCCAGGGGCCTGCCCCGCCATCGCCGGGACTGGGCGCTAAAGCGCGGCGACGTCGAGGAATATGACGGCCGGACGCTGAAGCCGGAAGACAACGGCAATCTGCCGGCCGAGAAGATGACCCCCGCCTTTCCGCTGGCGCACAGGCCGCTCCGCGCCAAGGGCGGCCAGGCGGTAACGCAACTCGCCTATGCCCGCGCCGGCATCGTGACGCCCGAGATGGAATTCGTCGCGATCCGGGAGAATCTCGGCCGTGAGGCCGCGCAGAATGCTGCGCCCCGCGACGGCGAGCCGTTCGAGGCCGAGATCCCGGACTTCATCACACCCGAATGGGTGCGCGACGAGGTCGCGTCCGGCCGGGCGATCATCCCGGCCAACATCAACCATCCCGAACTCGAGCCGATGGCGATCGGCCGCAATTTCCTGACCAAGATCAACGCCAATATCGGCAACTCGGCGGTGACGTCCTCCATGGCCGAAGAGGTGGAGAAGATGGTCTGGGCGATCCGCTGGGGTGCGGATACGGTCATGGATCTTTCGACCGGCCGCAACATCCACAACATCCGCGACTGGATCATCCGCAACGCCCCGGTGCCCATCGGCACCGTCCCGATCTATCAGGCGCTGGAGAAGGTCGACGGGGTTGCCGAGAACCTCACCTGGGAAGTCTTCCGAGACACGCTGATCGAGCAGGCCGAACAGGGCGTCGATTATTTCACCATCCATGCCGGCGTGCGGCTGCACCACATTCCGCTCACGGTCGACCGGGTTACCGGTATCGTCAGCCGGGGCGGCTCGATCATGGCGAAATGGTGCCTCCACCATCATCGCGAGTCGTTTCTCTACGAGCATTTCAACGAGATCTGCGACATCTGCAGGGCTTACGACGTGTCGTTCTCGCTGGGCGACGGCTTGCGCCCTGGCTCGATCGCCGATGCCAACGACCGGGCGCAGTTCGCCGAACTGGAGACCCTCGGGGAACTCACCAAGATCGCCCGCGCCAAGGATTGCCAGGTGATGATCGAAGGCCCCGGCCACGTGCCAATGCACAAGATCAAGGTGAACGTTCAGAAGCAGCAGCAGCTTTGCGGCGACGCGCCCTTCTATACGCTCGGCCCCCTCGTCACCGACATCGCGCCGGGCTACGACCACATCACGAGCGGAATCGGCGCCGCGATGATCGGCTGGTTCGGCACGGCGATGCTCTGCTACGTCACGCCGAAGGAGCATCTGGGCCTGCCCGACCGTGACGATGTGAAGGTGGGTGTCATCACCTACAAGATCGCCGCCCACGCCGCCGATCTCGCCAAGGGCCATCCGGCCGCGCAGGTCCGCGACGACGCGCTGTCCCGCGCGCGGTTCGAGTTCCGCTGGGAGGATCAGTTCAACCTCTCGCTCGATCCCGAGACCGCACAGAATTTCCACGACGAGACGCTGCCGAAGGAGGCGCACAAGGTGGCGCATTTCTGCTCCATGTGCGGCCCGAAATTCTGCTCCATGCGGATTTCTCACGACATCCGTGCCGAAGCCCAGAAGGAGGGCATGGAGGCGATGGCCCGCAAATATCGCGAGGGGGGCGATCTCTACATGCCGGCCGAGGAGGTGGCGGAGAAAAGCGAGCCGGCGGAGTAGGGGAGATGGATAGCTCTGGATTGCAGGCGGATACGCCGTGCCGAGCCCTCGTGCTTCGACAGGCTCAGCATGAGGGCTGCGGGGAGGGGCGGAAACGCCCCCACCAGACCTGGCGCCGGCAGCCATTCGCCCGGAGACGGGAATGGGCGGGCATGACAGGCAACACCTCGGCGGTCCCCAGATCGGCCGGCACCACCTCAGCGGTCTTCACATCAGCGGCCGCCACCTCAGCCGTTCCCACCTCAGCGGTCCTCATCCTGAGCCTGTCGAAGGGCGAGGACCCGGCACCACGGAGGAGCGCATGAGCAGCTCGGCGACCACGGGCAAGATGAGCGGCAACACGCCTCGCATCACCGTCGTCGGGGCCGGGGTCGCCGGCCTCGCGACCGCGGTCACGCTCGCCGAACGGGGCGGCCGGGTGACAGTCCATGAGCGTGCCGACAGCTTGGGAGGCGAAGCCGCCTCCTGGCTCGCCGGCGGCATGCTCGCCCCCTTTTGCGAAGCGGAAACGGCGGATCCTGCGATCATTGCGCCGGGTCTCGCCGCGATCGACTGGTGGGGGGATCGTGTGCCCGGCGTCTCACGCGGCGGCACGCTCGTCGTCGCGGCGGGCCGCGATGCCGGCGAAATTCGGCGCTTCGCCCGGCGGATCGATGGGGCGGAGCCGGTCGACGCCAGCGGCATCGCCAGGCTGGAACCAGACCTTGCCGAGCGCTTTCGGCAGGGGCTGCACGTCGCGGCGGAAGCCCATCTCGATCCGCGTGAAGCCCTTCGCGCGCTTGCCGAACGGCTCCGGTCCTTCGGCGGAACGATCCGCCTGTCCTCGACCGTCGACCCTGCGGCCGTCGACGGCGACGTCGTCATCGACTGCCGGGGCATCGCCGACGACGATCCCGCGCTTCGCAGCGTTCGCGGCGAAATGCTGATCCTGCGGACAGACGAGCTGCTTCTGTCGCGGCCCGTGCGGCTCCTTCATCCGCGCATCCCGATCTATGTAGTGCCGCGCGCCGACGGCCACTTCATGGTCGGGGCCACCATGGTCGAGAGCGATGCGCCGGGCGGGGTGACCCTGCGTTCGGCGGTCGATCTGATGAACGCAGCTTACGCGCTGCATCCGGCCTTTGCCGAGGCCGAGATCATTGAAATCAAGGCGGGGCTCAGGCCCGCCTTTCCCGACAATCTGCCGAGGGTGACGCGGAACGGCCGGATCGTCTCGGTCAACGGTCTCTATCGCCACGGCTTTCTGCTCGCGCCGGACTGCGCGGCGAGAGCCGCCGCCCTTACGTTGGAACACCATGAGGAGATCGCCGCATGAAGATCGTGGTGAATGGCGAGCTGGTCGAGGTCGATGCCGCGACCCTCGAAGCTGCGCTGATCGAGCTCGGCTATGGCGACGCGTTGATCGCCACGGCCGTCAACCGGGATTTCGTGCCCAAGACCGAGCGCTCGAATCTCGCTCTCAACCAGGGTGATGTGATCGAGATCATCGCTCCGATGCAGGGAGGGTGAGAGGATGGAGATCTATGGCGAAACGATCGGAAGCCGGCTGATGCTCGGCACCGCGCGCTATCCCTCACCCGAGATTCTCAAGGAGGCGATCCGGGCCTCGGGAGCCGAAATCGTCACGGTCTCGCTTCGCCGGGAGGCTGCGGGCGAACGCGCCGGCCAAAAATTCTGGGACATCATCCGCGAGACCGGCGTGCGCGTCCTGCCCAACACCGCAGGCTGCCACTCCGTGCGCCAAGCGGTGACGACGGCGCAGATGGCCCGGGAAGTCTTCGGCACGAACTGGATCAAGCTCGAAGTGATCGGCGACGAGGACACGCTGCAGCCCGACCTCTTCGGCCTCGTCGAGGCGACGCGCATCCTTTCGGACGAGGGGTTTCAGGTGCTCGCCTATACGACGGAAGACCTCGTCGCCGCCGATCGGCTGGTCGAGGTGGGCTGCCGGGTGCTGATGCCCTGGGGCTCGCCCATCGGCTCGGCGCGAGGCCTCAACAATGTCTATGGGCTCCGCGCCATGCGGGCGCGCTTTCCCGAACTGACCCTGATCGTCGATGCCGGCATCGGCGTTCCCTCCCATGCTGCGCAGGCGATGGAGCTCGGCTATGAAGGCGTGCTTCTGTCGTCCGCCGTGGCGCTTGCCGGCGATCCGGTTGCGATGGCGCGCGCCTTCAAGCTTTCGGTCGAGGCGGGGCGACTTGCCTTCGGCGCCGATCCGCTCGAGCCCCGCGACATGGCCGAGCCGTCAACGCCGGTCCTTGGCCAGGCGGTGCTCGCGTGAGGCCGGCCCTCGATCCGTTCTACCTGATCGTCGACAGCGCCGACTGGATCGACCGGCTGGTGCCGCTCGGTGTGAAGCTCGTGCAGCTTCGGGTGAAGGACCTGCC
The DNA here is from genome assembly GCF_024359545.1 of Jiella marina. Taxonomy (GTDB): domain Bacteria; phylum Pseudomonadota; class Alphaproteobacteria; order Rhizobiales; family Rhizobiaceae; genus Jiella. The sequence continues at coordinate 70,695 of NZ_JAKQZG010000010.1, read as the reverse complement.
CGAGCCGGAGCTGCGCGCCGAAATCCGCCGCGCCCGCGACACCTGCCAACGCAACGGCTGCCAGCTCATCGTCAACGACTATTGGCGGCTGGCGATCGAAGAGGGCTGTGATTTCGTGCATCTCGGGCAAGAGGACCTCCTGGAAGCCGATCTCGACGCGATCCGGCGGGCCGGGCTCTGGCTCGGCGTCTCCACCCATGACGAGACCGAGCTTGAAACCGCCCTTCAGGCCGAGCCCGACTATGTGGCGCTCGGCCCCATCTGGCCGACGATCCTGAAGGCCATGAAATGGGCCCCGCAAACACCGGCGCGGATCGCGGCGTGGAAGCGGGCAATCGGTGGCCTGCCCTTGGTGGCCATTGGCGGTGTCACGGTCGAGCGCTTGCCGGAAGTCTTCCAGAACGGTGCGGATATCGCCGCCGTCGTCACGGACATCACCAGGAACGCCGATCCGGAAGCGCGCACCCACGAATGGCTCGCCGCCACGCGGCAATATCTCGCGCCTCGAACAACTGGGCCAACTCCCGCCGGATGACTCGACCGACCATCCTCGCGATCGGTGGAACCGACTCTTCCGGAGGCGCCGGACTTGCCGCCGATATCCGCGCGGCCTCGGCCTTGGACGTCACCGCCCGTCTTGCCGCGACGGCCGTGACCGCCCAGAGCGACGCCGGCGTCGGAACGGTCTGCCAGATGACGCAGGAGCTTGTGGCCGAACAGATCGCTCTGGCGATGGCCGACGGCCATGTCGCGGCCGTGAAGATCGGAATGCTCGGTGATGCCGCGACCATTGAAGCCGTGGAAAGCGCGCTCGCACGGTTCGAGGGACCGATCGTGCTTGATCCGGTGATCGCGGCAAGCGCGGGCGGACTCCTGCTGGATAGGGCGGGGCTTGAACGACTGATCGAGCGATTGCTGCCGCGAACTCACCTTGTCACGCCCAACCTGCCGGAACTCGACCTCATGGCGGAAAGGCTTGGCCTTCCGCCCGGAGCGTCGATCGAGGACAAGGCGGGGTACATTCTGGATCGCGGTGCGAGGGCTGTTCTGGTGAAGGGCGGCCACGCCGACGGCTCGGTCGCGACCGACATCCTCTTTTGCCGGGACTGTCCGCCCGTCCGCTTCGAAACGTCCCGTGTACCCGTTCGACTACGTGGAACCGGCTGCATGCTGGCAACTGCGATCGCGGCCGGCCTCGCTCAGGGGCAGCCACTGGTGGCCGCCTGCGAGCAGGCGAAGGCTCATCTCCAGGCCGAGTTCAACGTCGCCCAGCGGCGGATGCAGGTTTCGATCGGCTGACCAGCGATGCAAGGGGCGGATTGCAGGCTCCATCGAACGTTTGCGAAGGATGAGCCCGTTCTTTTCCAGTTTCCGCGGTCGCTCAGAGCGAAGAGACGAGATGTCCGCCGTCGACGGCAAGCTCTGCGCCGGTGATGTAGGCGCCGGCATCGGAGCACAACAGCAGGAGCGCGCCGTCGAGGTCGCTTTCCTGGCCCAGTCGACGCTGGGGAATCCGTTTGATCATCGCCTTGCCGGCATCGGTCGCGAAGAAATCGGCATTGAGCGGGGTCTCGATATAGCCGGGGCAGAGCGCATTGACGCGGATGCCGAACCGCGCCCATTCGAGCGCCGTCGCCCGCGTCATCTGCACAAGACCCGCCTTGGAAACCGCATAGGGCATGAGTCCGGCCGCAACACGCAGACCGAGAATGGACGCGATGTTGACGATGGCGCCGCCTTTGCCGGCGGCCTTCAGGGCTTTCGCGGCGGCCTGCGCGACCAGGAACGCGCCCTTGAGATTCGTGTCGAGGATCTTGTCCCACTCGTCTTCCGAAAGATCGATCGCAAAAGTCGTCGCGGTGACGCCGGCATTGTTGATGACGATGTCGAAGGCCTCGCCCGCGAAGGCTGCCTCGACGCTTTTTGCATCCGTCACGTCGAGCGAAATTGCACGTGCCGTTCCGCCCTCCCCTTCGATGCTCTCCACCACCTCGGACAAGGCGCCCTCGCGGCGGGCACCGAGCGTGACGGCTGCCCCAGCCATCGCCAGAACCCGCGCGGCGTGGGCACCCAGGCCGCCGGAAGCGCCGGTAACCAGGGCCGTTTTCCCGGATAGATCGAAATGCATGGGGGTCTTCTCCTGTGCTCGCGACACCCAGCAACCTATGGCGATTGCGACATTCGTCGCGGTCGCCATTTCGCAAGAGCCGACTAGTGGTGTGACCGAGACATTTGGTCCCCGTTTGTGCCAGGCGCCGAACCAAATGTCTCGGTTAAGACACCACTGGGTAGATTATTGAGGCTAGTGGATTTTTCGAATTTGACATTCGATGCGACGCTCGAAACCAAGAGGGTGTCGAATGTCAAATTCGATCCACTAGTTTGCCATTCGCAAGGCTCACATGCGAAGAGAACGCTCTTCCGAAAGCCGAGAGACGACAGGATGCGTTGGGAGGCGCTTCTTGCAGACCAGATCGAAATTCCGACAGCAATCCGTTCCCATGTCCCGCAGCTTCGAAAGCGCGGAATGCCCGACGTGCGTGCTCGCTCCCGCCTTCGGCAACGAGGACGCCTGAGCCATGGACTTCACGATACCGGCCGAACTCGAAGCCATTCGATCGCGCATTGCCGCCTTCGTCGAAACCGAGATCATGCCGCACGAGGCCGACCCGGCGGCCTATGACAGCCATGGAAACATCGTCGAACCGCTGCTTCACGAGCTTCGCGAAAAAGCCAGGGAGCGAGGTCTCTGGTGCCTGCAACTGAAGCCCGAGAGCGGCGGCGGTGGTCTCGGCAAGATGGGCATGGCGGTCAGTTACGAGACCATGAACCGCTCGATCTTCGGCCCCGTCGTATTCAATTCGGCTGCACCCGACGACGGCAACATGATGGTGCTCGAAGCGCTGGGAACGCCCGAGCAGAAAGAGCGCTGGCTGAAGCCGATCGTCGGAGGCAAGGTGCGCTCGGCCTTCGCAATGACCGAGCCCGCGCCCGGCGGCGGCTCGGATCCGGGCATGATGCTGACGCGGGCCGTGCGTGATGGCGACGAATGGGTCGTTTCGGGCCGCAAATGGTTCATCACCGGGGCGGAGGCAGCCGAACATTTCCTGCTGCTCGCCCGCACCAGCGACGACAAGCGGCGCGGCCACACCTGCTTCCTGTTCCACCGCGACCAACCTGGCTGGCGCATTCTCCGCCGCATCCCGATCATGGGACCGGAGGAACATGGCGGCCACTGCGAGCTGGAATTCGACGGTTTGCGCATCCCGAACGAGAACATCCTTCTGGAGGAAGGACGCGGACTCAAGGTCGTGCAGACGCGGCTCGGTCCGGCGCGTCTCACCCATTGCATGCGCTGGCTCGGCCTTGCCAAGCGCTGCGTCGAGATCGGCTCGGACTATGCGGCACGGCGCGAGGGCTTCGGCATCAAACTCGCCGACCGGGAAAGCGTGCAATTGATGCTCGGCGATCTCGCCATGCAGATCGAGATCGGGCGCATGCTGGTCATGAAGGCGGCCTGGGAGATCGATCGCGGAGGCTATGCCCAGAAGGAGGTGTCGATGGCGAAGATCCATGTCGCCAACCTCCTGCACACGGCAGCGGACCGGGCGATCCAGATCAATGGCGCGCGCGGCTATTCCAGGGATACGCCGCTCGAATGGATCTACCGCTACGCCCGCCAAGCCCGGCTGGTGGACGGCGCGGACGAAGTCCATCAAATGGTGCTCAACCGCCATCTGAACGAGCAGGGGACGGATTTCTGGCGCTGGGATGTCGCGGGAGAGGCCGGCAATGCGTCTTGAGCCGCATCTGGCGCCTCGCTCGGCGAATTTCCGACCGCTGACGCCGCTCGACTTTCTGGAGCGGGCCGTTTCAACCTATCCTGATCGGCCAGCGGTCATCTGGCGTGATCGTTCCTGGACATGGAGCGAGTTTCACGGCGCGGTCCTGCGGCTGGCGGCTCATCTGAGACAGCGCGGCGTCGCGCCGGGCGACGTCGTTTCCATCATGTGCCCGAACCGTCCGGAAATGCTTGCCGCCCACTACGCGGTGCCGGCGGTCGGTGCCGTCCTGAACTCGATCAATACGCGGATCGACCGGGCGGCCGTCGCCTTCATTCTGGGCCATGCCGAAAGCCGGCTTATCCTGGCAGATCCGACCTGTGCATCCGTCGCCACCGGGGCCGCCGAGGATACGGGTGTTCCGATCGAGACGTTCGCGGAGAATGGTGAAACCGGCCAAGGCCTGACGCTGCTTGCCGGGGAACCCGCGCCTGAGTTCGATCTGACCGCCGCCGTTACCGACGAGTGGCAGCCCATCGCGCTGAACTATACGTCCGGTACGACCGGCAACCCGAAGGGCGTCGTGCTCCACCATCGGGGCGCCTATCTCAACGCCATTGGCAACGTCATGGCGCTTGGTTTCGACCGCGCCACGGCCTATCTGTGGACGCTGCCGATGTTCCACTGCAATGGCTGGTGCCACACTTGGGCGGTCACGGCGGCGGGCGGTACCCATATCTGCCTCGACAAGGTCGAGCCGCAGGCGATCTTCGAGGCGATCGCGAAACATGGCACGACCCACCTCTCCTGCGCGCCCGTCGTTCTCTACATGCTGATCAATCATCCGGCGAAGGAGACGCGCGATCCGACCGCACGGCTCACGGTGGCGACCGGCGGCGCAGCACCGACAGCGGGCCTCATCCAGCAGATGGACGCGCTCGGCTTCGACTTCATTCATCTCTACGGTCTGACCGAATGCTACGGCCCGACCTCGCTGCGCGAGCTCGCCGAGGCCGAAACCGGGCTCGCCGTCGAGGAGCGTGCCGAGCTGCTTGCCCGACAGGGCATCCGCCATCCGACCGCCAACCGCATCCGCGTCGTGGACGAGCATGGCGCCGATGTCCCGAAGGACGGGACCACGATCGGGGAGATCCTCCTGTCCGGCAACACGCTTCTCGCCGGCTATTACCGCAACCCGGAGGCGACCGAGGAAGCCTTTTCGGGCGGCGGCTTTCACACCGGCGACCTCGCCGTCATGCATCCGGACGGCCATGTCGAGATCAAGGATCGGGCCAAGGACGTGATCATCACCGGCGGCGAGAACGTGTCCTCGCTGGAGGTCGAAAGCGTGCTTTCGCGCCATCCGGATGTTGTGATGGCGGCGGTTGTTGCCCGGCCGGACGAGAAATGGGGAGAGATCCCGATGGCCTTCGTGGAGGTGAAGCCGGGCACCCGGCCCGACGAAGCCGCCTATACGGCGTTCTGCCGGGAGCATCTTCCGGGCTTCAAGATCCCGCGCGCCTGGGCCTTCTGCGAACTGCCGAAGACGGCGACGGGGAAGATCCAGAAATTCGTGCTGCGCGAGGAAGCCGGTAGATCGAAAGGCGCAGGCGATGAGTGACACGCGCAGGAACGTGGACGAGAAACCGGGACCGGACCCGGCCCTCGGCATCGATGCGGACGCCTTCTTCGCCTTTCTCGACGAGCGGTTCGGGCATTCCGATCAGCGAGAAATCGAACGCATCGGCGGCGGGCAGTCCAACCCGACCTACTTCGTCAGCCACGGCGCCCGCCGCATGGTTCTGCGCAAGCAGCCGCCGGGCGAGCTCCTGAAGGGCGCGCATGCGGTCGATCGCGAATATCGCGTGCTCGAAGCGCTGTCGAAGACCGATGTGCCGGTGCCCCGGACGATCCTCTATCACGACGATCCGGCGCTTCTCGGCACGCCCTTCTATCTGATGGAGCGCGTCGACGGCCGCGTTTTCATGGAAGCGGCGATGGACGAAGCTTCGCCGGACGAGCGTCGCCAGATGTATTTTTCGATCGCCGAGACGCTGGCGAAGCTCCATGCCGTCAACCACGAGGCCGTTGGCCTTGGCGACTTCGGCAAGCCCGGAGACTATTTCGCCCGGCAGATCAGCCGCTGGAGCCGGGCGCTGGCCGCGTCGACCGGCAAGCCGATTCCGCGGCTTCAGAAGCTCGGCGAGTGGCTGGAGGCGAACCAGCCGCCGGACGATGGGCGCGCCGGGATCGCCCATGGCGATTTCCGGGTCGGCAATCTGCTCTTTCATCCGAGCGAACCGAAGGTCGCGGCAGTCCTCGACTGGGAGCTCTCGACCATCGGTCACCCTCTGGCCGATCTCGCCTTCTGCTGCATGCCATGGCACACGGCGCCGGACGAATATGGCGGCATTCTCGGCCTCGACCGCGAATCGCTTGGCATTCCGAGCGAGGCCGAGTTCGTCGACCGCTATCGGCAGACATTGCCGGGCATGCCGGCCCCGACGCCGTTCCATCTCGCCTTTTCGCTGTTTCGCTTCGCTGTCATCTTCGTCGGCATTGCCGATCGCGCGCGGGCCGGCAATGCCGCCGATCCCCAGGCCGCGCGATACGGCCCGCTGGCCGAACGTTTCGCCGAACGGGGATGGGAGGTCATTGAAGGTCGATAGCCAGCTGGATCACGGAAACTGGGATAAATCGTCCCGCTTCATGATTTTCTTTGACGTTAACGTCGCACTCCTGTTGGATCACCTCCAACCGACCTGCGATCCGGGCAACTCTGTGGGAGGAGCACTTGCCGAAAACGGATTACGCGATCGAAACGCGTGATTTGACGAAATCCTTCAAAGGCTTCACGGCTGTCGACGGCGTGTCTCTGCATGTCGAGCGAGGGACCATACATGCCTTGATCGGCCCGAACGGCGCCGGCAAGAGCACGATGTTCAACCTGATCACCAAGTTTCTCGAACCGACGAGCGGGTCGATCCATCTCGATGGCGTCGACATCACCGGGGAGAAGCCGGCGCAGATCGCGCGGCGCGGTGCGATTCGCAGCTTTCAGATCTCCTCGGTGTTTCCGCATCTGACGCTGCTCGAGAACATCCGCGTCGCCCTGCAGCGGCGGATGCACAATTCCTACCACTTCTGGAAGCCCGAATCGGACCTCGACGTGCTCAACGACGACGCGCGCGCGATCCTCGCCGATGTCGGCCTCGAAGGCTCCGAGAAGAGCCTGGCGAGCGAGCTTCCCTATGGCCGCAAGCGGCTTCTGGAGCTCGCCACGACGCTTGCCATGGACCCGAAGGTCCTGATGCTGGACGAACCGATGGCCGGCATGGGCACGGGCGACGTCGCGCGCGTGGCGGAGATCATCCGCCGGGTGGCGAAGGGACGCACCGTCCTGATGGTCGAACACAATCTGAATGTCGTCGCCGATCTGTCCGATCGGATCACGGTTCTCCAACTCGGCGCCGTGCTCGCCGAGGGGACCTATGACGAGGTCAGCAACAATCGCGAGGTCCGGTCGGCCTATATGGGTGAAGTGTATGGCTGAGCCGCTTCTTGTCGTCGACCAACTGCAGAGCTGGTACGGCGAAAGCCATATCCTCCACGGCATGAGCTTCGAGGTCGGCAAGGGCGAGATCGTCACGCTGCTGGGCCGCAACGGCGCCGGCAAGACGACGACGCTTCGTTCGATCATGGGGCTGGTGAAGCAGCGGAGCGGATCGGTCCGCTACGAGGGCAAAGAGACCATCAAGCTCTCGGCGAATCAGATCGCGCGCTCCGGCATCGCCTTCTGCCCGGAGGAGCGGGGTATCTTTTCCTCGCTCACCGTGAAGGAAAACCTGCTCCTGCCGCCGGAAATCGCCCAGGGCGGAATGAGCACGGAGCGGGTCTACGAGCTCTTCCCGATCCTGAAGACCCGTGGAAACAGCCAGGGGACCAAGCTCTCCGGCGGCGAACAGCAGATGCTGGCCATCGCCCGGATCCTGAGAACCGGCGCGCGGCTTCTGCTTCTCGACGAGCCGACGGAAGGGCTTGCCCCCGTCATCGTCGAGAAGATCGGTGAGATTATCACCAAGCTTCGGGAGGAAGGCTTCACGATCCTTCTGGTCGAGCAGAACTTCCGTTTTGCCGAGCGGGTGGGAGACCGCCACTATGTTGTCGAGCATGGCGAGGTCGTCGACCGCTTCGAGCGGGACGAGGTTGCCGCCAACAGGGAGAAGATTACCGGCTATCTCGGCGTCTGAATGACGATGCCGGAAGGCTCATGACGTCTTCGATGGCGTCATGTCGACAAACAGGGAGTTGGAGCAGGTCCTGCAATTCAACATGCTGGCATCCTGCTCTAGAGTTCGGACTTCGGTTCGACGGATGAACCTTCAAGGGAGGAAACACATGAAACTGATGAAGACGATTCTCATGGCCGGCGCCGCGACTGCGCTCGCCACGGCCGCCAACGCCCAGGACGGCGGCGGAATCAGCAATGACGCGGTGAAGATCGGCATGATCCTCGACATGTCGGGTGCCTATTCGGCCCTCGACGGACAGGGCTCCGTCGCAGCCGTCGAAATGGCGATCGAGGAAATGGGCGGCGAGGTGAATGGCGCACCGGTCGAACTCGTCTCCGCCGACCATCAGAACAAGGCGGATATCGGCTCCAACATTGCCCGGGAATGGGCGGACCAGGAGAATGTCGACCTCATTCTCGGCGGCGCGAATTCCGGCGTCGGCATCGCGCTCCAGGAGATCACCAGCGAGAAGGGCGTCGCCTACATCAACAATGGTGCGGCGTCGAACAGCCTGACCAATGAGAGTTGCGCGCCCGAGACCGGCCTGCACTGGACCTACGACACCGATGCGCTGTCGAACGGCACCGCCGTCGCCATGGTGAAGGAGGGCAACGAGTCCTGGTACTTCATCACCGCCGACTACACCTTCGGGCATAATCTCCAGAAGACGGCCGAGAATGCGGTGAAGGAGAATGGCGGCGAAGTCGTCGGCAGTGTCGCAGCGCCCTTCCCGACCCAGGACTTTTCGTCCTTCCTCCTGCAGGCGCAGGGCTCCGGCGCGCAGGTGATCGGCTTGGCCAATGCCGGCACCGACACCCAGAACTCGGTCAAGCAGGCGCAGGAATTCGGCATCGTCCAGGGCGGCCAGAAGCTCGCCTCGCTGCTTCTCTTCCTGACCGATGTCGACGCCCTCGGCCTCGACGCGGCGCAGGGCCTGACCCTGACAACCGGTTTCTACTGGGACCAGGACGAACAGGCGCGCGAGTGGAGCGCGAAGTTCGAGGAGAAGACCGGCTCGAAGCCCACCATGGTGCAGGCGGGCATGTATTCTTCCGCGCTTCAGTACCTCAAGGCGGTCGAGGCGGCCGGGACGGACGATTCCAAACAGGTCATCGCCCAGCTCAAGACCATGCCGATCGAGGATGCCTTCGCCCGGAATGGCAAGGTGCGCGCCGACGGCCTGATGGAGCACGACATGTTCCTCGCTCAGGTGAAGACCCCGGACGAGAGCGAAGGCAAGTGGGACTACTACAACATCATCCGCACCATTCCGGGTGATCAGGCCTTCCAGTCGATCGAGGACGGCTCCTGCGAGGCGGCCAAGGAAATGGCCTCCGGCGGCGAGCAGAGCAACTAGGCCTTCGGGCCAGAACCCGAAGGACCGGACCGGTCCGGTCGGCGGCGAGGCGACACGATAATCCGCCCGCCGCCGCCCCTTTCGAAGGACATGACCTGACGCATGGACTTTCTCGGCATTCCCCTGCCCGTCTTCATGGGCCAGTTGCTGATCGGCCTGATCAACGGCGCGTTCTACGCGGTGCTCAGCCTCGGGCTCGCCCTGATCTTCGGGCTTCTCAACATCGTCAATTTCGCCCATGGCGCGCTCTACATGGTCGGCGCCTTCGTGGCCTTCCTGCTGCTCGACTATGTGGGCATCGGCTACTGGCCGGCGCTCATCCTGTCGCCGCTGATCGTCGGCGCCTTCGGCATGGTGATCGAGCGCTTTCTGCTCAGGCCGATCGCCGATCTCGACCATCTCTACGGCCTGCTCCTCACCTTCGGCCTCGCGCTTCTGCTCGAAGGCATCTTCCGCCAGGTCTACGGCGTTTCCGGCGAGACCTATGCCATCCCCGCCTCGCTCCAGGGCGGCTTCAATCTCGGCTTCATGTTCCTGCCGACCTACCGCGCCTGGGTGATCGTCGCCGCGGTGATCGTCTGCGGCGCGACCTGGTTCCTGATCGAACAGACGCGGCTCGGCGCGACCATGCGCGCGGCCGTGGAGAACGCCGATCTGGTGCGCGCCTTCGGCGTCAATGTTCCGCTGCTCGTCACCCTCACCTACGGGCTGGGCGTCGGACTCGCGGCCTTCGCCGGCGTGCTCGCGGCGCCGATCTACTCGGTGAACCCGCTGATGGGGTCGAACATCATCATCGTCGTCTTCGCCATCGTCGTCATCGGCGGTCTCGGCTCGATCAAGGGCGCCATCGCCTCCGGCTTCATGCTCGGTCTGTTCGAAGGCCTGACGCGCGTCTTCTACCCGGAGGCCTCCAACATCATCATCTTCGTGGTCATGGCCGTGGTGCTCATCGTGCGCCCCGCCGGCCTGTTCGGAAAGGCGGCCTGACGCCATGAGCGAGACCTCCGTCAAACGATCCGGCGAATTGTCCGATGCGGGGAACGCGGAAGCACAGTCTCGGACGCCGCTGATTGCCGACCTCAGGCTCTGGGCGCTGATCGGACTCGTTTTCCTGCTCGTGATCCCCCATTTCGTCTATCCGGTGATGGTCGCGAAGGTCTTGTGCTTCGCGCTCTTCGCCGCCGCCTTCAACCTGCTGCTCGGCTTTGCCGGGCTTCTCTCCTTCGGCCACGCCGCCTTCTTCGGCTTCTCGGCCTACGTCACCGGCTATTGCCTGCAGTCGCTCGGGCTGACGGCCGAACTCGGCATCCTCGTCGGAACTGCGACTGCAGCTCTCCTCGGCCTCGTCATGGGGCTTCTGGCGATCCGCCGGCAGGGCATCTATTTCGCGATGATCACGCTGGCGCTTTCGCAGATGGTGTATTTCGCCTGCATCCAGCTCGAATTCACCGGCGGCGAGGACGGCATGCAGGGAATTCCCCGGCGCCCGCTCTTCGGCCTGATCGACATGTCGAGCAATATGAGCGTCTATTATCTGGTGCTGGCGGTCTTCTGTATCGGCGTCTTCATCGTCTATCGCGCCGTTCACTCGCCCTTCGGCCAGGTGCTGAAGTCGATCCGCGAGAACGAGCCCCGTGCCATCTCGCTCGGCTACGACGCCGACCGCTACAAGCTGCTCGCCTTCGTGCTTTCGGCGGCGCTTGCCGGTCTGGCCGGCTCGACCAAGGTGATGGTGTTCCAACTCGCCTCGCTGACCGACGTGCAATGGCAGATGAGCGGCGAAGTCGTCCTGATGGCCGTTCTCGGCGGCATCGGCACGATGCTCGGGCCCATTGTCGGCGCGTCGATCATCGTCATCCTGCAGAACGAACTCGCGCAGATCGGCTCGATCTCCACCATCGTGCAGGGCGGGGTCTTCGTCTTCTGCGTTCTCCTGTTCCGGCGCGGGATCGTCGGCGAGATCGGCTATCGCTGGAAAAGCTGGCGCGGCCGGTCCTGATCCGGGATAATCGCGGCATCATTTCGAACGAGACCAGCGTGACCGACATGAACCCTTTCGCCTTCCATACGCCGCACGCCATCGTGTTCCGGCCCGGTGCGTCGGCGGATCTCGCAACGGTCGCCGGCCCGCGTCTCGGCGAGCGGGTCCTTCTCGTCACCGATCCCGGCATCTGCAAGCTCGGGCTCTGCAATCCGGCCATAGCGGCACTCGAGGCGGCAGGAACAGTCGTCACGGTGTTCGATACGGTGGAAGCCGATCCCTCGCATGCCACGCTGATGGGCGCGATCGAAGCAGGTCGGTCGGCTGACGTCACAGGCGTTGTCGGTTTCGGCGGCGGATCCTCGCTCGACGTGGCGAAGCTCGCTGCGCTGCTCCTCGGATCGGGCGAGGATCTCGACGGAGCCTGGGGCGTCGGCAACGCCAGGGGCCCGCGCCTGCCACTGGTTCTCATCCCGACCACGTCAGGCACCGGGTCCGAGGTGACGCCGGTCTCGATCATCACCATGGGCGAGAACGAGAAGCGCGGCGTTTCGAGCCCCGTCATAATGCCGGACATTGCGGTGCTTGATCCGGATCTGACGCTCGGCCTGCCGCCCGCCATCACCGCGGCGACCGGCGTCGACGCCATGGTGCATGCGATCGAGGCCTATGCGTCGACCAGCCCCAACAACAATCCACTGTCGCGCACCCTTGCGCGCGAGGCATTGCGGCTTCTCGGCGCCCATATCGAGACGGCGGTCCATGACGGCGCCAACCGCGAGGCGCGCGGCGCGATGCTGCTCGGCTCGATGCTCGCCGGCCAGGCCTTCGCCAATTCGCCGGTCGCCGCCGTCCATGCGCTGGCCTATCCGGTCGGGGGCATCTTCCACATTCCGCACGGGCTTTCGAACGCGCTCGTCCTGCCGGCGGTGCTGCGCTTCAACCTGCCAGAAGCGGCCGGCACCTATGCCGAGATCGCGGCGGACGCCTTTCCGAAGCTCGGAGAGATCGGCACCCAGGCCCGCGCCGACGCCTTCATCGGCGAACTCGAGGCACTGCGCATCAGGCTTTCGATGCCCACCCGCCTGCGCGACGTCGACATTCCCGAAGACGCGCTCCCCCGCATGGCGGCGGATGCGATGAAACAGACGCGCCTCCTCGTCAACAATCCGCGCGAGGTAAGCGAGGCTGACGCCCTGGCGATCTACAAGGAGGCTTGGTGAGGCAGTCGCGGTCTTGAAGAGACAAGGTCCTTGCGTTGGGGGCCTCGCCGCCTCTCGAACAACTGCGTTCGCATCCGGATTTGCCTGAACCCGCGCGATTCCTTCTCGCGCTTGAAGCACGCGTAAAGAAGGCTGGGGAGCCTGCGACTTCGTGGGCCGGCCGCGAGACGAAGCGAGATCGAGCCGCGGGGTTTCGACCCGCCATGCTTCGAGCAGTCATACCTCGATACAAGATCAGCGTGAGCTGCCAGAAAAATAGGCTTGCACAAAATCTGACGTGTGGCACATTGGTAAACGGGTTTACTAAACCGCTTTACAAATGGAGCCGTCGAGAGCCGCATGATCGGTGGACCGAAGACAACGGGAGCCGCGAACGCACCGCAGATGTCCGGTGACGCTTCGACCACCAAGCTCGCCGGCACGAAGCGGCTCGCCAATCTCCGCGACGTGGCAAAGGCCGCGGGTGTCTCGGTCGCCACCGTTTCGCGCCATCTCAACCGGTCACTTACGCTGCCCGATGCAACGGTTGCCCGGATCGAAGCGGCGATCGCAGAGCTCGGCTACCGGCCGAACCCCCATGCCAGGCGCCTCAGCCTCGGCCGCTCCGACACGATCGGACTGGTGATCCCCGACATCGCCAATCCCTTCTTCGCGACCCTTGCGGCAGCGGTGGAAGAGGAGGCGGACGCACGCGGCCTCGGCGTCGCACTGCGTTCCAGTCTCAACCGGCCGGGGCGCGAGCTCAAATATCTCGACCAGTTGCGCCATAACGAGGTCGACGGGCTGATCTTCGTCACCAACCATATCGACCAGACCGGCGCGCTCGCCGCCGAGATCGACCGCGTCGAGCGGGTGGTCGTGCTCGACGAGGACGTTCCCGGAGTGGGCGTTCCGAAGATCTACTGCGACAACGAGGCGGCCGGGCGTCTTGCGGCCGAAGCCTTTCTCGCCAGCGGGCATCGTCATGTCGGTTTCGTCGGTAGCGATGCGGCGATGATCTCCACCTCCGGGCGCCTCGGCGGCTTTGCGCGGCAGATCTGCGATGGCGGCGGCCAGGTCTCCTTCGTCAGCCATGGGGATTACACCCGCGCCTTCGGCCGCAGGGCGGCCGCCGAGTTCATCGAGCGCGGCCTGCCGGCCACGGCGCTCTTCGCTGCCTCCGACGAGATCGCACTCGGCCTTCTCGAAGTCTTCCGAGACGCCGGGATCCGGGTTCCGGCCGAACTTTCGCTCATCGGCTTCGACGACACCGGGCCGCTGCACCTCATCGACCCGCCGCTGACCACGATCCGCCAGCCGGTGCGCGAGATCGGCCGGCGCGGCGTCGAACTTCTGGCATCGCTCGATGCGCGGCCCGCCGAGGCGCCGCCGCCCGAGCTGCTTCCCGTCGAAATCGTCCATCGCGCCTCCGTCCAGCCGCCGACGGAGACCGTGCGCGAACGCGCGGCGGCCATCAGCGGAAGGAATTGACATGCTGCACAGCCTCAAGAGACGAAGCGTCCTCGCCCTTGCGGGGGGAGCCCTTCTCGCCTCGACCATGTTCGCTCCCGCTTTCGCGCAGGAGGGCGACACCCCGACCTATGCGATGATCCAGATCAACCAGCAGGCGCTGTTCTTCAACCAGATGATCGAAGGCGCCCAGAAGGCCGCCGACGAGGCCGGTGCCGAACTCGTCGTCTTCAACGCGAACGACGACCCGGCCCGCCAGAACGACGCCATCGAGACCTATATCCAGCAGGGCGTCGACGGGCTGATCGTCATCGCCATCGACGTCAACGGCATCATGCCGGCTGTGGAAGCCGCCGACGAGGCCGGCATCCCGGTGGTCGCGGTCGACGCCATCCTGCCGGACGGCCCCCAGAAAGCTCAGATCGGCGTCGACAACGCGGCCGCCGGCGGCATGATCGGCGAAGACTTCAAGAGCTGGGTCTCGGAGAATGGCGGTTCGGCGACGCTCGGCATCGTCGGGGCGCTCAACTCCTATATCCAGAATGTCCGCCAGGAGGGCTTCGAAAGCTCCATCGAAGGCACCGAGGGTGTCGAGATGGCGGGCGTCGTCGACGGCCGCAACATCCAGGACGAAGCGCTGGCGGCGGCCGAGAATCTGATCACCGCCAATCCGAACCTGTCGGCGATCTACGCCACCGGTGAGCCGGCTCTGGTCGGCGCCATCGCCGCGGTGGAGAGCCAGGGCAAGCAGGATGACATCACGATCTTCGGCTGGGACCTGACTGCCCAGGTCATCGATGCGATCGACGAAGGCTTCGTCCTTGCCGTGGTCCAGCAGGATCCGGCGGGTATGGGCGCGGCCGCGATCGAGGCGCTCGAAACGCTGCGCGAGGGCGGCACGGTCGAGGAATCGATCTCGGTGCCGGTCGAGATCGTGACCAAGGAGAATGTCGATCCCTATCGCGAGACCTTCCAGTGATCGCTGAAAGCGAAACGAAGACGGAGGCCGGTTCAGCCGGCCTCCCATCAGACCGGATCGACGATGCGCCAGCCCGGCGGCGCCCGCGCGTCTCGATGCGCGGCATCGTCAAGACCTTCGGCTCGGTGGAAGCGCTGCGCGGTGTCGATCTCGACCTTTATCCGGGCGAGTGTCTCGGACTCGTTGGCGACAACGCCGCCGGCAAGTCGACGCTGACGAAGATCCTCTCCGGCACCTACATTCCCGATGGCGGCACGCTGACGATCGATGGCGAGGCCGTAAGGCTGACCGGCCCGTCCGATGCCCGCGCGCGCCATATCGAGATGGTGTTTCAGGATCTGAGCCTCTGCGACACGATCGACGTCGCCGGCAATCTGTTTCTTGGCCGAGAGATCACGAAGAACGGCTTTCTCGACAAGCGCGCCATGGCCGAAAAGGCCAAGGACATGCTCGAAGCGCTCGACATCCGCATCCCCAACCTCTCCGCCAAGGTCGCGCAGCTTTCCGGCGGCCAGCGCCAGGCCATTGCGATCGCCCGCGCCGCATCCTTCCAGCCCCAGGTGCTGATCATGGACGAGCCGACCTCTGCCCTGGCGGTAGCGGAAGTCGAGGCTGTGCTTGCGCTGATCGAGCGGGTCAAGGCGACCGGCGTCTCGGTCGTGCTGATCACCCACCGCCTGCAGGACCTCTTCCGGGTCTGCGACCGGATCGCGGTCATGTACGAGGGCACCAAGGTCGCCGAGCGCCAGGTGCAGGAGACGAGCCTGGAAGATCTCGTCCGGCTGATCGTCGGCGACGAAAGCGTGAGATGAGGGACCCATCATGACGCTCTATACCGAACGGGGCCAGGGCTCCGCTGTCGAAGATTTCCTTGCCGAGCATGCCCAGGTCCTGTCGATCGCCGGCTTCTTCCTGGTGTGCGTCCTGTTCTTCGCCACGATGACGGACACGTTTCTCACCGGCGGCAACATTCTCAATCTGCTGCGCCAGGCCGCTCCCATCCTGATCGTGGCGAGCGCCATGACCTTCGTGATCACCACGGCCGGGATCGACCTGTCGGTCGGCTCGCAGGTGGCGCTGGTCAATGCGCTGGCGGCCATTGCGATCGCGGCAGGCATTCCGTGGCCGTTGGTGATTGCCATGATGCTTGCCGCGGGCGCCATGATCGGGCTCGCCCAGGGCTGGTTCATCGCCCATCAGGACATCCCCGCCTTCATCGTCACGCTCGCCGGCCTTTCGATCTTCCGGGGCGTCGCGCTTCTCCTGACCAAGGGCTATTCGGTTCCGATCCGCGATGCGGACGGCTTCACCTTTCTCGGACGCGGTGCCATCGCCGGCCTGCCGATTCCGGCCATCCTCAGCATCCTGGTCGCGATCGTCGCCTATGTGGTGCTCGACCGGATGCGCTATGGGCGGCAGGTGATCGCCGTCGGCGCCAATCGCGAGGCGGCGCGCCGGGTCGGCATGCCAGCTCGTTGGGTCACGGCTTCGGTCTACGGGCTCACCGGTGTCGCTTCGGCCTTTGCGGGCCTGTTGATCGCCGCGCGCCTCGGCTCGGGCTCGTCCAATGCGGCCGTCGGCTTCGAGCTCGATGTGATCGCTGCCGTCGTCCTCGGTGGCACGTCCCTGATGGGCGGGCGCGGCACGATCATCGGCACCGTCCTCGGCACCCTCACCATCGCCGCAATCGGCAACGGCCTGATCCTGATGCATGTCTCGCCCTTCTTCACCCAGATCGTCACCGGCGCGATCATTCTCGCGGCGATCTGGCTCAACACCCGCATCTTCGCCTCCGGGCTGAGGATCGGACGCAAGAAGAGTTGAGGAAAGAGAAATGACCTCTGACACGACCACCCGCGAAACCTCTGAGGCCCATGTCGGCTCCGGCAAGGTGATGACCGTGAACGGCCCGATCCCGGTCGAGGCGATGGGCGTCACCCTCATGCATGAGCATATCCTGAATGACTGCCGCTGCTGGTGGAACAAGCCGGAAGAACCAGAGCGGCTGCATCTCGCCACCGAGCCGGTCCATATCGGCATTCTCGGCGAGCTGAAAATGGACCCCTTCGTCAATCTCCACAATTGCGCGCTGGACGACGAACCCCTGGCGATCGCCGAACTCTTGCGCTTCGCAGGGCTCGGTGGGCGCACCGTCGTCGATCCCACCTGCCGGGGCATCGGGCGCAATCCGCGCGCGCTCCGCCGGATCGCCGAGGCGACGGGCCTCCAGATCGTGATGGGGGCGGGCTACTATCTCCAGTCCTCCCACCCGCCGGAACTCGCCAGCCTTTCGATCGACGGTGTTGCCGACGAGATCGTCGCCGATGCCACGCTCGGTGTCGACGGGACGGATGCGAAGATCGGGCTGATCGGGGAGATCGGCGTCTCGTCGGACTTCACGCCGGACGAGGAGAAGAGCCTGCGCGGCGCGGTTCGCGCCCAGGCGCGCACGCGCCTGCCGCTGATGGTGCACCTGCCCGGCTGGTTCCGTCTCGCGCATAAGGTGCTCGACATCGTCGAGGAGGAAGGCGGCGACGTTTCGCAGACCGTGCTCTGCCACATGAACCCGTCCCACGGCGACTTCGCCTACCAGGATGCGCTCGCCAGGCGCGGCGCCTTCCTGGAATACGACATGATCGGCATGGACTTCTGGTATGACGACCAGAAGGTCCAGTGCCCCTCGGACGACGACAATGCCGCCGCGATCATGCGGCTGATCGAGGCGGGCCATCTCGGCCGGCTTCTCCTCTCCCAGGACGTCTTCCTGAAGATGATGCTCACCCGCTATGGCGGCCTCGGCTACGACCACGTGCTGCGCAATTTCGTGCCGCGCCTGAATCGCTTTGGCGCCGATGACGCCACGATCGAGGCGCTGATGGTCGAAAATCCGCAACGCGTCTTTCACGCCGCCGCCATCTGACACCCGAGAAGGGATCTCCCATGACCAAGAAGGTTCTCCTCGTCGGCGAGAGCTGGATCAGTTCCGCCACCCACTACAAGGGCTTCGACCAGTTCGGCAGCGTTACCTTCCATCTCGGCGCCGAGCCGCTGGTGAAGGCGCTCCAAGGAACCGAGTTCGACCTCACCTACATGCCGGCCCATGAGGCGGTCGATCGCTTTCCCTATGACATGGCAGGCTTGAGCACCTATGACGCGATCATCCTGTCGGATATCGGCGCCAACTCCCTGCTTCTGCCGCCCAAGGTCTGGCTCGAAATGCAGACCGTGCCGAACCGGCTGAAGCTCATCCGCGACTGGACGCTCGCCGGCGGCGGCCTTCTGATGTGCGGCGGCTATTTTTCCTTCCAGGGCATCGACGGCAAAGCGCGCTGGCGGCGCACGCCGGTGGAGGACGTGCTGCCCGTCACCTGCCTGCCCTATGACGACCGGATCGAAATTCCGGAGGGTGCGCAGGGCGTCAAGACGGCGCCCGGCCACGAGCTGCTGGAAGGTCTGGAGGGCGAATGGCCGCTGCTTCTCGGCGCAAACGAGGTGGTGGCCAAGGACAATGCCGAGACCGTCGCGACGCTTCCCGAGGACGAAGGTGGTCACCCGCTTCTGGTCTGTGGCGAGTATGGGAAAGGTCGCAGCGTCGCTTGGACCTCGGATATCGGCCCGCACTGGCTCTCGCCCGCCTTCTGCGAATGGGACGGCTACAAGCGGCTATGGACCAACATTCTCGGCTGGCTGACGAACGCGCGATGATCCGGAAAGGGCCTCTTCCGATGCAAGCGGATCGCCTGGTGAAATCAGTCGCCGGCCTGTGCCACGTCGAGGATTTCGGCGATCTCCGCTCGGCTCGGAAAAGCGGGACGGCAGCCGAGGCGGCCGATCGTCAGCGCCGCCGCTCGAGCGGCTGCCATCAGGCATTCCATATCGAATTCGGCCCGACGCAGACGCGCGGCGAGAAGCATGGCGGCGAAGCTGTCGCCCGCACCGGTCGTGTCGATGACGGTGGCCGGAGCGGGCTCTGCCCGCAGCATCGCGCCGTCCCGGCGACAGAGAACGCTGCCCGCGGCCCCGAGCGTCACGACCGCGTTCCGAGCTCCCCTCTCGACGATCGCGCGGGCCGCGTCTTCGCCCGATCGACCGGTGAAGGCCTGCGCTTCGCTTTGATTGACGATGACGAGTTCGCAGTCGCCAAACAGGGCTTCGAAGCCGGCTTTGATGGGAGACGGATTGAAAGCCGTCGCCAGACCTTTTTCGCGGGCGATGGCGATCGCGGCCCGGGTGGTAGCAACCGTGAGATTGCCCTGAAGCACCAGCCAGTCGCCAGGCCGGCTGGAGCCCAGCGCCTCGGCGACCGCCATCTCGTCGATCGTCTCGACGGCCTCCGTGGTTGTGATCACCGAATTCTCGCCTGCCGGAAGCGACAGGATGACCGACACGTCGCTCGCGACGTCGCGGCGCAGGATGGCTTCGGTCTCGCACCCTTCGGATGCGAGCATGCCCAGGATCTCGTCGCCCCGCTCGTCCCGACCACAGGCGCTGACGAAACGCACGGAGAGGCCGGCGCGGGTGAGAACCACCGCCTGATTGGCGCCCTTGCCGCCCATATCGCGCATGACCGAACGGCCGAGAATGGATTCCCCCGGCGTCGGTAGCGCTTCAATCACAAAGGTTTCGTCGATGCCGACGTTGCCGATGACATGAATGACCATGAAAATCTCGAAAAGGCGAAACAATGCCTCCTGTTTCTAGAGAAAAAAGCAAAACAGTCAAAGAAATTTTCAAGAAAAATAAAATCTTGATTGGCGTTATACACTGCATTTCTTTCCCCGGCTCGCCGCAATATGACGGGGCGCCGGTCTCGGCCATCTATGACCGGGCGATGCGCGATGCGGAAGCCTACGTGAAAGGCGGACTCGACGGGCTGATCGTCGAGAACCATGGCGACATCCCGTTTCTGAAGCCCGACGACATCGGCCACGAGACGGCAGCCTTCATGTCGGTGATCACCGACCGCGTCCGCCGCGAGTTCGCGGTTCCGCTCGGGATCAACGTTCTCGCTAATGCCGCAATTCCAGCGCTCGCTGTCGCGGCGGCCGGCGGGGCGGACTTCATTCGGGTCAATCAGTGGGCCAACGCCTATGTGGCCAATGAGGGCTTCGTCGAGGGCGCGGCCGCCAAGGCGCTGCGCTATCGGGCGAACCTTCGGGCGAACGGCATCAAGGTCTTCGCTGACAGCCACGTCAAGCACGGCAGCCACGCCATCGTCGCCGATCGCTCCATCGTCGAACTCACCCGAGACGTCGCTTTCTTCGATGCCGATGCGGTGATCGCCACCGGGCATCGCACGGGTGACGCGGCGACGGTCGAGGAGATCGACGAGATCCGTTCCGCCACCGATCTGCCGATTCTCGTCGGCAGCGGTGCGACCACGGAGAATATCGCCCGCATTCTCGGGCAGACGGAAGGCGTCATCGTCGCGAGCGCCCTGAAGGAGGGCGGTGTGTGGTGGAATCCGGTCGAACAGGCCCGCGTCGAGCGTTTCGTCGCGGCCGCCGATGAGGTGCGTTAGAGCCGAGGGCGCGACATGACATCCAAAGCCGCAATCCCATTCTCCGACCGTCTCGTCGGCGAAAACCAGGCCGCCTGGGATGCCATGCAGGCCCATCGCTTCGTCGAGGAGATCGCCACCGGCACCCTGCCGGAGCAGGCGTTCCACCGCTATCTCGTCTATGAAGGCGCCTTCGTGGCGACGGCGGTCCGCATCTTCTCGTTCGCGCTCGCCAAGGCACCGACGATCGAGGACCAGCGCTGGCTCCACGGCGTGGTCGGCGCGCTGCTTGCCGAGCAGCTCGACTATTTCGACCGCGCCTATCGCGATCTCGGCGTCGATCCCACCGCCTTCGACCGGGGTGCGCCCGGCTTTACGGCCTTCGACCGGGGCATGCTGACGATCGCTGAGACCGGAGGCTTCGCCGACATCGTCACCGCGATGTTCTGTGCCGAATGGATGTATCTCAACTGGTGCCGCACTGCACTCGCCCGCATGAGCGCTGAGGGCTTTCCCCGCGAATGGGTCGCGCTCCACGTCGCGCCCGGCTTCGAGGCCCAGGCGAACTGGCTGAAAGCGCGGATCGATGCGGTGGCAAAGACGATGGACGATGGCGAGCGCGAGCGGCTGATCACGCTCTTCGGCGAAGTGATCGCTCTCGAAATCGCGTTTCACACGGCGGCGTTTGGCTGAAGCGGAGGTCCGGGCTCCGCAGGCGAGACCGGTGTCGCTGGCGCCGAAGCCTGCTATAGGTCGGCTCACAGGAGCTCTTCGGTCCCATGCCGCCCACGATTCTTTCAAAACTCGCGCTTGGCTATTCGCAGCATGTGGCCGGCGGGCGCGACGAGATGATCGCGCGCGACGGCACGCTCAAAACCCATTACGCACCGTTGATGAAGGCGCTGTCGGCGATGCCGGAGCGGGAGATCTCGCGGCGCTTCGCCTCGGCCCGGCAATATCTCTCCGAAGCCGGTGTTTTCCATCAGGTCTATGGCGCCGGCGACGGCAGCGAGCAGAGCCGTGACTGGCCCCTCGGCCATCCCGCCCTCATCGTCGACCGGCAGGAGTGGTCGACGCTTTCAGAGGGCCTCGTCCAGCGCGCCGAATTCCTGGAGACGCTTCTCGCCGATCTTTACGGCGAGCGGCGCACGATCCGCGAAGGCCATCTGCCCGGCATCATTCTCGGGCAGAATCCCGAGTTCCTGCGGCCTCTCGCCGATCAGGCGAAGAACGGGGCACCGCTCCTGCGCTTCATCGCGGTCGATCTTGGGCGTGGCCCGGATGGCCGCTGGTGGGTCCTCGGCGATCGCACCCAGGCGCCTTCCGGCGCTGGATTTGCCCTCGAAAACCGGGTCGCGACGTCCAAAGCCTTTCCCGATCTCAGCCGGTCCCTGAACATCGAGCGTCTGGCGTCGTTCTTCCGCCGTTTCCGCGAGATGCTCTATCGCCTCGCCGGGCCCGAGGTGACCCGGGTCGGCCTCCTGACGCCGGGACCGCACAACGAGACTTATTACGAGCACGCCTATCTGGCGCGCTATCTCGGCCTGCTTCTCCTCGAAGGCGGCGATCTCGTCGTCCATGGCGACCGGGCGGAAGTGCGCACCGTCGACGGTTTCCAGGCGATCAAGGTGCTCTGGCGGCGCCTCGATGCCGATTTCTGCGATCCGCTGGAATTGTTCGCCGGCTCGCAGATCGGCACGCCGGGCCTGTTGCGGGCCGTGCGCTCTGGCGCGCTTCAGGTGGTCAACGCGCTTGGCTCGGGCATTCTGGAGACCCCCGCACTTCTCGCCTTTCAACAGTCTCTCGCAAGCGCGCTGATCGGCGAAGAGCTGAAGCTGCCGACGGTTGCCACCTGGTGGTGCGGCCAGGAGGAGGCACGCCGCTATGTGATCGACAATGCCGCGCGCCTGCAGCTCGGCCCGGCCTTTCCGCCCTCGGCCAATGCCCGCTCGAGCGAAGAGACTGCGGCCCGCCGCGACGGCAAATCGCGCAGCTTCCCGGCTTCGGCCCGCGAGGGCGTCGATCTGGTGGGCCAGGAAATCGCGGCCCTGTCGACGGCGCCGGTCTTCGTCGATGGCCATCTCGCCCCGCGGCCGGTGACGCTGCGCGCCTTCTTGATGCGCGACGAGGATGGCTGGCATGTCATGCCCGGCGGATTTGCCCGTGTCGCCGATTCCCGCGACGCCCGGGTAATTTCCATGCAGCGCGGCGGCGGCTCGATCGACGTGTGGATTCCTTCGGCGACACCCGCGAAACCGGTCACGCTTCTGGCGTCTCAGGGCGATCGTTTCTCGCGGCGGCTGCCGGGCGCCCTTCCGGCGCGCGCCGCCGACAATCTGTTCTGGCTCGGCCGCTATGCCGAGCGATGCGAAGTGGCCACCCGGCTGCTGCGGCTGTACGCGGCCCGCACCAGCGAGGGCTGGACCTCTGGCGGGCTGGAAGCGCGGGTCGCGAAGGTTCTCGCCGGTTTCGGCATCGAGGTGGAGGACGACCGGCCGCAGCGCGGACTTCTGGTTCTGGCCCGCCAGGCGGCGGATACGGCATCGCGCATTCGCGAGCGTTTTTCGCCTGAAGCCTGGCATACGCTGAAAGAGATCGTGAGCCTCGTTCTGGAAGCGATCGCGGAGGAGGACGAGGACATCGTCGACCTGACGAGCCAAATCCTCACGCATCTCTCCGGCTTTGCCGGCTTGGCCCATGAAAACATGTACCAGTTCACCGGCTGGCGCTTCATGCAGTGCGGCCGGGCGCTGGAGCGCGGGCAGTCGACGGCGACGATCGCCTCTCAGCTTCTCGCGGGCGATCCGCCCGAGGGCGTCCTCGAGGCGCTTCTCACCTTCACCGATTCCAGCGTCACCTATCGCCGTCGCTATTCGGTCGATCTCTCCCGCGAAACGGTGGTCGACCTGACGGTTCTCGATCCGCTCAACCCTCGCGCTCTCGCCTTTCAAGTGAACACCCTGTCCGACGTCACCTCGGTACTGCCGGGGGTCCATGTGGGTGAGACGCCCGACATGCTGCTGCGCCGCCTCGCCCGCCTGAAGGTTCGCCTCCAGACCGCCGATGCCGTCGAAGTCGACCCCGCCTTTCTCGAGCGGGTCGTCGGTGATCTCGGCCTCATCTCGAATCTGCTGACGAGCCGTTATCTCCTGTCGAGCCCGCCAGGCGCCAAGGAATGGAGCGGAGGGCCGGAATGAAATACGCGATCCGGCTGAAGATCACCTATGACTATCCCTCCGCCGTGGCAGATGCCCGCCATATTCTGCGCATCCGCCCCCGTACCGACCATGGGCAGCGGGTCGAGACTGCGACCGTGTCGATCGCGCCGCGCCCCGAGGAGAGAGACGCCGAGTTCGACTTCTTCGACAATCCGGTGGACAGCATCGCCTTCTTCAGCGCGCACACCAAGCTTGCGGTCGAGATGCGCGCCCGGGTCGACGTCGAGCGGAACGAACCGCCACTTTCGGAGACGCCGCCCGCCCCGCTCGTCGCCGGAGAGGCGCAGGCCAGTCGCCGGAGCGATGCATCCTCGCCGATCCATTTCCTCGGACCCAGCCGCCGGATCGTGGGTGTCACGGCTTTGACGAGCTTCGTTCGCGAGACGCTCGGCGACCGCGCTTCGCCGGCGGGCGACGCTATGCTCGCGCTGACGAAGCGCATCCGTGCGGATTTCGCCTATGTTCCTGGCTCGACCAGCGTCGGCACGACGGTCAGGGAGGCCTTCACGGCCAGACGCGGCGTCTGCCAGGACTTTTCCCATGTGATGATCGCGGGGCTGCGCGCGAATGGCATTCCTGCCCGTTACGTCAGCGGCTTCCTGCGCACCAACCCGCCCGAGGGCCAGCCCCGCCTCGAAGGCGCCGATGCCATGCATGCCTGGGTCGATGTCTGGCTCGGTCCGGATCATGGCTGGGTCGGCTTCGACCCGACGAATGGCGTGACGGCGGGCGACGATCATATCGTCGTCGCCGTGGGGCGGGACTATGACGACGTTTCGCCCATCGCCGGCGTCTTTGTCACGACGGGACCGCAGGAAACGAGCCACTCGGTGGATGTCGTGCCAATCGAGGAATTGGCGGCGGACTGACCAATACTCGGCGAGACCGGCCGCCGAGACGAACGCACGCCATGGCCAGTTCATGCTCGTCGAGCAGCGCCGCGTCCGTCATTTTCGGCCTCTTGCGACTGGTCGACCACGAGAAGATCGACCGCCACGGTCGTGCCCGTGACGAGGCCTCGCAAGAACGAGAACAGGATGATCACCGATTCGACGGCGACCGACTCCGCCACGCCCTTGAAGCCGATGGTTCCGATCGTCTTGGCGATGATCGGACGCCCCACATTGAGGAACTCACCGGTCACGCCAAGCCATTCGACGACATTGGCATAGGTCGCTTCCGCTCTCTCGTTCGGGTCCGCCTGACCCTTGATTCTGGCCGCTTCCGTTGCGGCGGCGATCGGTCTGATGACCACGAACAGAAGCGACACGAGGAAGAACATGATCGAAACGCCCAAATTGATCAGCTTGGCGTTCTGGCCGCGAGTGAGCGCCAGAATCCCGGCACCGGCGCTCACGATCAAGAGGTTGATCAAATCCCTCGAAAGCGAGGCGATCCAGTAGGTTGCGAGTTCGATCTCCGTCAGATCGTCTTCCTGCTCGCTCGCCACGGTGCCAACGATGGACGCGAACAAGCTGGCCAGGACGAGCACGATGTTCTCCCCAAGATCCAAGGCCGGCCCGAGTTCCGAATCCTCGTCTTCGAAAAAGGCGTCGATATTCAGCCCGATCAGATCGTAGAGGAAGGTGAGCAATCCCGCGGCGCCGAGCAGTACGTTGGCGGCGATGGCGATGTCCGGAATCTCTCCCGCCGCGCCATCCGCCGTTTCCTGATCGAGAGCGAAGGTGCCCGTGAGGTCGCCGAGGGCCTTGGTCGCCGGGATGCTCATGAGGAGCAGGGATAGGTCGAGGAGCGACAGGAGGTTGTCGCTGTCGTCGACGATCACGTTCTCGAAATTGTCGTAGAAGGCGGTGAAGAAGGGCAGTTCGATTTCCGTATCGAGCCAGTCGACCAGATTGGCAAGGTCCTTCTTGCCGCCCTCGAGAACGTCGATGCCATCGTCGATCACCGTATTCGTCAGCTTGACGATGTCGAGAATGATCGGCTCGATCACCGTTTCGACCAGTTCGGTAAAGGCCTTTTCTTCGAGCGCCTTGGGATCGGACGCCCAATCGGCGAGGTCCGAGGCGAGCGCGTCGACGATATTGCTGGCATCGTCGACGAATTCGGTCCCCACATCCGAGATCAGCTTCTCGAAGGCCGACCTGGTATTGGGCAGCGAAATGTTGTCGGGGAGTTTCGCCTTGGGAACATTGCGGAATACCTCCCCTGCCAGCCAGGAGACCTCGTCCAGAACCTGGCTCACCGGTCCAGCAATCCGAAGCCGATCGGGGGCCCGCTCATGGCCGTCGTCGCCCGCAAGGCGGCCCGTGACGGCATCTGGTTGTAGCGCCCCTTGGCCGCCGCACCGAGGGTTCGGTTTCGCTCGCCGAGAACAGCATTCGCGGTCATGAAGAGCTGTTCGAGGTCGTTCTCGAACGTCATGAAATACTGGTCGATCATCGGCTTCAGCCCGGCCGGGTCCGGCAGCCTGCCGATCAGCACGGGCAGCTTGGCCTTGACGTAGCGCTTCAGCGCATTCTTGTTCTTGATGACCTGCACCCAGTCGGTGAAGAAGCCCAGTTCCTTGAGCAACCAGCCCACCAGACGCCCGAACGCCGCCCCAGCGATTTCGAGGAGCGCCTGGGCGAAGTCGAAGAAGTCGCGCGCAGCCTTGAGCGTGAAACGATAAGCCTTGCCCGCGATCGTGATCACGGCGCGCGCGCCCTTGATCACCACCTTGGTGGCCTTTACCAGCCCATCCTTGATGGCCCGCCAGGCCGCGCCCCAATTCACGCCGTGGAAGAAGCCGAGAGGCTCTTCGAAGTCGCGGGTTCCTTCGATCTCGGCCGCAGCCCCCCAGAACGCCTCGAAGTCCTCATCCGCCACATCGGAAGTACGGATACCGTCATCGGTGAAATCGACGGAAAAACCGCTGCCCGCAACGTCCAGGGCCTGGATATTCACGTCGAGCGGGGCGAAATCGTCGAACTTGGAGGCCGGTTGCATAGCCTTGTTGAGGGCCGAAGCGATGTCGCCATAGTTCGTCTTGCCGTCCTTGTCCGGAATGACCGGCTGGCCGCTCGCGGGATCGGTCGCCGCCTGCAGCATGTCGCCCGAAACATCGCGCAGGACGCTTCTGACGGTTTCCTGCGGGCTCGTGGTCATCGGCCCGTCGGGGAACGCGTCCGATTCCAGGCTGAACGAGGGCGCTCCCAACTGCTCGTTCAGATCGGCGATGATCGTCAGATGCCCAAGCCCGTCGGTGGTGACCGCGATGGGAAAGGCGTTGGGAAGCAGGATCTGGACATTGTTGACGGTGGCGGCGAGTTCCGTCGAGGACTTCAGCATGACCGTCAGCTTCGGCTGCGGCAGGCCGTTCTCGTCGGTGACGACCAGGCGCGTCGTGTAGCGATAGACATCCGTCAGCGTCT
Source organism: Jiella marina (assembly GCF_024359545.1). Classification (GTDB taxonomy): domain Bacteria; phylum Pseudomonadota; class Alphaproteobacteria; order Rhizobiales; family Rhizobiaceae; genus Jiella. The sequence continues at coordinate 43,540 of NZ_JAKQZG010000010.1, read as the reverse complement.
TTGCCGTCTGATCGTCCTCGAAATCGATCGGCTCGACGATGTATTCGCCGGCCGTCGTGATGCGGAGAAGTCTCAGATCGCCCGACGAACTGACCGCCGCCACGCGCACGGCGCTGTCGTCATCCTGGCCGGCATCGCCGAGTTCGGTGACGGCGATGTTGGAGGCCGGCACACCGGTATCGACCACCGGCAGCCATGTTCCGTCGGCTTGGCGCGGGAAATGCAGGAGCGTTCCGTTTTTTGCGAGGCCGAAGAGTTGGGTCGGCAGGCCATTTCCCAAGCGAACGGCTTTCAGCTTGGTGATGGAGACGGTGTCGCCGAACTGCGTGGTCGTCGGTACGGTCTGATAGTTTGACGGCCAAATGGTCGCGTTGTCGCTGGCGTCGGCAGGTGCTCCCGTCGCGCATTTGAGAGTTTTCTCGTCGTCGATAAGGAACACTTCCGGCGCTTCGCTCGATGCGCCGGCGATCTCGAACAGCCGGGCTGTCGTCGGCGCGGGCACGGAGCCCGGCGTCACATCCTTGACGACGTCCAGGTCGTCGAAGGATGGGGTCGGATGAACATGGCTCGGCAGATAAGTGGTCAGCATCCGACCGGCGATGGTCAGGAACGAGTAATCCGACGTATCGCCTCCGGAGGGCGCACGAAAACGGCTGAGCGTCTGAACTTTCGATCCGCCCAGCAGCGCGGTTTCATAGAACCACAGGGGCTTCACCGTCGGCTGCGCAAAGGAGCCGGTCCTGACATAGCAGGACTTGTAGACCGTTCCCGATACGACCGTGGCCGTAAGCTGGAACTGATCCGGGAATTTGGGATCCTGCAGGACGGCGAAGCTGATCACATCCGTGGCGAGGGGAAAGGTGATGATCTCCCCGCCGATCTGGGCGGGCCGGAAGCTGTCGGTTTCCTTCTCGTATTCCATCCGGGCGAAGGCGGGCCTGCCGTCGCCTCCCTTGATGACGGCGAAGATCGGCGTGTTGGCGTCCGCAGTGCTCGGATCGGGTTTGGCGAGGGCATAGGCGCTGATGCCCGTCGCCTGGAGGCTCCAGCCCGTGTCGCTCGCCGCATCCCGCTTGATCCGGTTGAGCTCGAGATCCGTCCCGATCGCGAGAATTTCGAGTTCGCCGGCCGCGTTCTGGAAAAAGACACCTTCCCGGTCAGCCGAGACCGCCTTCGCGACGGTCTTCGTCTGTCGCATGGTCGACAGTGTCTGAAACGGATTGGAATTGGCGGATACGCCGGCTTCATCTGTGTCGGTTATCCGGGATTCATCTTCCATGGCCTGATCTCCGCTTCAGTATTCACATCGAAGACTGCCTTGCCTCGTCAGACGAAGCCTCTTGACGCATAATGTCAACAAACAACCCGCAGTAGAGCGAACACGTATGCGTTTGATCGGCGCAAATCATTGATAAATAATCATCGCTATTTGCCGACAATTCTTTACGTCATGCGCCACATCCTGTTGCCACTCGGCAGCTTTATCCGAAGAAGCAGGTTGAACGATGATCGGCGCGACCGCGCAAGCCGTGCGGGAGATTCGGATCTCGAACTCAGTCGCGGCGCGACAGGAGAGAATGTGTCGCCCGGTCGGCCCGAATCGTGGCTAATTCGGCTTCGTCCTGACGAATGGCGAGACGTCGGATGACGATCACATCGTCGTCGCTGCGGGGGCAATACTATCGCGATGTCTCCCCCATCGCCGGCGTCTTTGTCGGCTCGGGGCTGCAGGAAACGAGTCGCTCGGTGGACCGAGTTCCGGCGGGCGCCGGCGCGGCCTGACGGGTTTTGCCGGACGCCTCCAGCCCTTCGCTGCCCGAGTCCGACGAATGCGAAGCGTTCACTTTCATGTGCTGCCTACGAACTTCGCACCGGAACCATCGGAAGCGCGCTCGTAGCGTAAGGCTTTTTTCGACCTTTGGGAGTTAGCGTCTTTGTGACGAAATGCGACCGTTGCGATTGAGAAGATATGCTGATCGACGTCGATACTATCCTCGTGCTGTTGATAGGTACGAATCTCATTGCCGCCGCGGTCATGTTCGCCGAGTGGCTGCGGTGCCGCGATATCGCCCTGGCATGGTTCTTTTCGGCCTTTCTCGCCCTCAGCATGTCTGCAGCTCTCCTGCCCCTTCGCTTTTCGTCCTGGGGCGTTCCCTCGCTCGGTGCTGCCATCGTGCTGGTACTCCTCGGGCACGGCATGCTCTTTTCGGGAGTCGCGGCGTTCTGCGGACGGCCCAACCTCGCAAAATACGGTGTGGTGGGAGCCGCGGTTTGGCTGGTCTTCTGGATGTTCAGCCCCCTGGCGGACCAACAAGGCTGGCGCCTCGCCCTTTCCTCCAGCATTACTGCCATCTACTCTTATGCGGGCGCCCATTTTCTGCTTCGCTTCGCCAGCCGGAGTTGGCTCGTCCAGCTTGTCGCCGGGGTCTTCGCATTGCGGGCAGCTTTCTCCGTCGCGAGAGGGGTTGCCGCCGCTACGGGCCTGGACTTCAACCATCCGCTGCTGGCGGGCTATGGCGTGACGATCGTCCTGATGTGGGGGCTGTGGTCAACGGTCCTTCTCGGACATCTCCTGCTGGCGCTCACGCATGAGAGCCGGGAGAGTTCCCTGGTGAGACTGGCCGAGACCGATGCTCTCACCGGCGCGGACAACCGGCGCGCCTTCGTGCTGAAGGGCGAAGCCATCGTGGCGCAGTCGACGAGCCTGGAAGAGACGGCGCTCCTGATGCTCGATCTTGACCATTTCAAGCAGATCAACGACGAACATGGTCACGCCTTCGGCGACGAGATCTTGAAGGAATTCGCCGAGATCGTGCGTCGACACGTCGGACCGACCGACTCCTTCGCCCGCCTCGGAGGAGAGGAATTCGCGCTGCTTCTACCCGGCGGGAATGCGGCCGTTGCCGCGACGATGGCTGAAGCCATCCGTCTCGACTTCGAGAGCCGGACGAGAGGTGTGACGAGCCTCGGACGAACCGCGACCGTCAGCATCGGTGTTGCCACGACCCGGCAGGCGGCAGATCTGGACGAATTGATGAAATGGGCCGACGACGCGCTCTATCTGGCCAAGAGCAAGGGGCGGAACCGCGTCGAGATGATAACCCCCGCGGTGCGAAAAGCGGCCTCATCCGCCACCAAAGCCACATCCCAACCGGTCTCGAAAGGCCTGGCCTACCCGGTTTGACGCAAACGGCTCTCGCCGCCGAGCGAAGCGTTTCACGTCTTCATGACCGGGTATGCGTCAGACAGCATGTTTCCCAGTTCTCAGGCCGGCAGAAGCTTCAGTCTTAAGAAGTCCACAACTGTCGTGGCGTAAGACGGTATTGACGCTTCGCGTTCTGCGCGATCGGGAAGAGCACGGTTGTTGCGATAGACATCATGCCCGGTAGTCTCGAGATCCTGTTCATTCTTCTGTCGGGTGCCTGCGCCATCGCAGCCGCCTCGACCTTCATTGAATGGCGCAGGGGCCACGAGTCCGCGATGATCTGGTGGTGTGCCGGCTTCCTGCTCGCCGGCCTATCCGTGGCTTTCCTGCCTCTCAGACTGGTCGGTCTCAACGGGCTGTCGATCGGCGTTGGAAATGCAGCGCTGCTCCTCGGCTACGGGGCGCTTTTCGCCGGCGTGGCGCATTTCGTCGGCCGAAAGGATCTGACGGGAATCGCATGGCTTGGGGGTGCGTTGTGGCTCGTCTTCTGGCAGTTCTGCCCTGCTGCCGCGTCCTTCGACGACCGCGTCGTGGTCGTCTCGGCAGGGATGGCCTTCTATTCTCTCATCGCCGGCTGGCTGGTCTTCAAATACCGCCCGATGGGAGCCATCTCTCTGGCGCTTGTGCTTCTGTTCGGGCTCCGCACACTCTTCCATGTAGGAAGGCTGGTCTGGACGATCCAGAACCCCAGTGGGGCCGCAGCCGAACTGCTGACCGGCGTCGACCTGACGCTGGTGATGATGGAGGGCATCTGGTCCGCGATGCTCCTCAGCTACCTGCTCATCGCCTGGAACCGGGAGAAACGGGAGTCGTCGCTCGAACGACTGGCCGACACGGACTTTCTGACCGGGATAGCCAACAGGCGGGCGTTCTCTTCCAGGGCGCGGGCGATGATCGCCGGGAGTTCTCCAAACGAGGAGGTCGCGCTTCTGGTCCTCGACATCGATCACTTCAAGCAGGTGAACGACACCCATGGCCATGCGTTCGGCGACGAGATTCTCCAGTGCCTGGCCTCCGCCGTCTCCGAGCGAGTGTCACGCAAGGACGTCTTTGCGCGCCTGGGCGGCGAGGAATTCGCCATCCTCCTGAAGGGTCGGACGGCCGCCTCGGCCGCGGCGGAAGCCGAAACGATCAGAACCAGTTTCGCCGCAGCCGTCTCGCGCCGCCACGCCGGGCTGGAACTCAGCGTCAGCATCGGCCTCGCGACAACGCGCCAGGCCGGCAGCCTCGAATTGCTGATGGAACTCGCCGACGGCGCGCTCTACGAGGCGAAGCGGTCGGGCCGCGACCGCGTGGTCATCGCCAAACCCCTTCGCCTTGCGGCCGGTGCCCCGCCGCCATCGCCCCTGGCACGAAACGGCCCGGCAACGGCCTGAGCGCTCGCGGGCCGCGCCATCAGCCCTCGTGCACCAGCACGATGGTGGCGAGCGGCGGAAGGGTCAGAGAAATCGAATAGGGCCGGCCGTGGACCGAATGGGGCTCGGCTTCCTTGCCGCCGAGATTGCCGACATTCGAGCCGCCATAGACCTCCGCGTCGGTGTTGAGGCGCTCAACCCACTGGCCCTCGCGTGACACGCCGACCTGATAATCGTGGCGCGGCACGGGCGTGAAGTTCGAGACGATCAGAACCTGGCGTCCGTCGCGATCCTTGCGGAGGAAGGCAATGACGCTCTCTTCGACATTGGCCGTATCGACCCATTCGAAGCCGGCCGGGTCGCAATCCAGCTCATGCAACGCCGGCACGTCGCGATAGAGCGCGTTCAGATCGCGGATGAGGCTCTGGACACCCTTGTGGGACGGATTGTCGAGGAGATGCCAGTCGAGCGACTGGTCGTGGTTCCACTCGGCCCACTGACCGAACTCGCCGCCCATGAACAAGAGCTTCTTGCCCGGATGGGTCCACATGAAGCCGAAATAGGCCCTGAGATTGGCGAACTTCTGCCACTCGTCACCGGGCATTTTGCCAAGCAGCGAGCCCTTTCCGTAGACCACCTCGTCATGGCTGAGCGGAAGGACGAAGTTCTCCGAATAGGCATAGACCATGCCGAAGGTCATGTGGTGGTGGTGATAGCGCCGGTTGACCGGCTCTTCCTGCATGTAATGCAGCGTATCGTGCATCCACCCCATGTTCCATTTGAAGTGAAAGCCGAGGCCGCCGGCGTAGGTCGGTTTCGAGACGTCCGGAAAGGCCGTTGACTCCTCCGCATGGGTGGTTGCTCGGGGATAGTATTCGCCGATCCGCTCGTTGGCGTCCTTCAGGAAGGCCATGGCCTCCAGATTCTCGCGCCCGCCGTAGATGTTCGGCTCCCACTCTCCATGGCTGCGGGAGTAGTCGAGATAGAGCATCGAGGCGACGGCATCGACGCGCAGGCCGTCGATATGGAACTGGTCGAGCCAGTACATGCCGTTGGCGACCAGGAAGTTCTTCACCTGCGGCCGGCCGTAATCGTAGATCAGCGTGTTCCAGTCCTTGTGGAAGCCGCGGCGCGGATCGGGATGCTCGTAGATCGCGGTCCCGTCGAAGCGTACGAGCCCGTGCATGTCCGTCGGGAAGTGGCCCGGAACCCAGTCGAGGAGAACGCCGATCCCTTCCTGGTGAAGCGCGTCGACAAGGCGGGCAAAGCCTTCCGGCGAGCCATGGCGCGAAGTCGGTGCGAAAAGCCCGATGGGCTGATAGCCCCAGGAGCCGTAGAACGGATGCTCCGAGACCGGCAGGAACTCCACATGGGTGAAGCCCATCTCCTTGACGTAGGCGACCAGTTCGCTGGCGATCGCGTCGTAGTCGAGGAATTCATTGTCCGCGCCGCGCCGCCAGGAGCCCAGATGCACCTCGTAGATCGAGATCGGCTTTTCCCGATCCTGCCAGTCGTCGGGCTGGGACATGAAGGCCTGATCCTGCCATTCATGCTTGACCGCGCCCTCAACGACCGAGGCGGTCGAGGGCGCCATTTCCTGACGGAAGCCCACGGGGTCGGCTTTCAGGGGCTGCAGATTGCCGTCCGGGCCGATCACCTCGTATTTATAGACCTCGCCCTTGCCGAGATGGGGAATGAACAGTTCCCACACGCCGCACTCATGGCGCTTGCGCATGACCGTACGGCGACCATCCCACGAATTGAAATGGCCCACCACGGACACACGGCGCGCATTGGGCGCCCAGACGGCGAAAGCCACCCCTTCCACTCCGTCCATCACCATCGGATGGGCGCCGAGTTTCTCGTAAAGGCGATAGTGATTGCCTTCGGCGATCAGATAGACGTCCTGCTCGCCGAGGATCGGAGAAAAGCGATAGGGATCTTCCTCGTCCCAGGGAGTTCCGCCGCCATGGGAGTAGCGCATGCGGTAGCCGGAGTCCGCATTCAAACCGGGTACATAGCCGACAAAGAAGCCTTCGGGCCCGTAGGGCTCCAGTGCGCCAAGCGCCATGCCGCCGCCATCGATGACCTGCGCGGAATGGGCACCGGGCCGGTAGACGCGCACGATTGCGCCGCCCTCGACGGTGAACCGTCCGAGGATTGAAAAGGGATCCCCATGAACGCCGCGACCGATTTCCCAAGCCTGATGTTCTTCGGGCCGAGGATCGATCCCGGCTGGGGGCGTGGCTGGGGTCATATTCATTTGAGAACCTGTCGTTTTTCGAGAAGTGCAACGATGCCGCGCAGCGGGATCGACAGCCACGCCGGCCGCATCGCGGCCTCGTATCGAAGTTCGTAGAAGGCCTTCTGCAACACAAAGAGATCGAGGAATTGCAGCGTTGCATCGTCCAACGCGATACCGGCCGCATCGCTCCAATGTTTCAGGAACGCCTCGGTCACCTCGTCGCGCCAGTTCTCCGCCATGTCGCGCAGGCGCTCCGCCGTCACCTCGTCGACCGGCCCCGCCTTGTCGCGGGCCGCGAAGGCGGCGTAGTCGAAGGAACGAACGAGGCCCGCCACGTCGCGAAGCGGCGATGTCTTGGCGCGGCGCTCTTCCAGGGTACGGCCGGGCTCACCCTCGAAATCGAGGATGACCACGTCGTTCTTCGAAACCAGCACCTGGCCGAGGTGATAATCGCCGTGAATGCGGGTGCGATGGGTGTTGACCTTCAGCCCGCCGAAGCGGTCGAACCAAGTGAGGATGTCCTTCTCGGCCCCGACCAGCCGCTCCACATCCTCGATCTCCTCGGCCGGCAGGTTCGGCTTGGCTGCGGCGAGCGCTTCGAGAGCACTGGCGACGTCCTGCTTCGCCTCACGCACGACGGCCATGTAGCTGTCGTCATCCAGGGGCTCGGGATCGAAGGCGGGATCCCCGGTTTCGGTGGCGAGTGCGGCATGCATCTCACCGGTGCGCCGGCCGAGCACTTCCGCCGGATCGATCTGGATCTGAAGCTGCGGCTCGCTCAACGCGCCGACGTCGAGATTCTCGTCGGCGAGCGGCTGCTGGACATAGGCGTGGTCGCGCAGATAGCGGGCCAGCGCCTCGACGATCACCGTCCAGGCATCGCCCTGGTTCTGAACCTGCTCGAACAGGGCGGCGATGGCGGTACGCGTTCCGTCCTTCCGGATCAGCTCGATCGACCCGTAAAGCGCCGGAGCGGCCTCGAAGTCGGTCTTCTCGGTCAGGAATCGCGTGACTTCCAGTTCCGGCTGAATACCGTCCCGCAGGCGGCGATAATATTTCAGGATCGCTTCCGAGCCGATCAGGAGCGAGGTGTTCGACTGCTCGCCGGACAGGACCCGGATCGCATCCGTGTCGACGAGAAGCGCCTGGGCGAGCCCCTCCCGGGAAGCATCCGAAGCCTCGACCAGCAATTCGCCTTCGGAGAGATCGACATCCGTTCCCGCCGCGATCAGCGCGATCATCACCTTGGCAAGGTCGGCGCTGCGGGTGCCGTCGATCAGGCCACCGATGCGCGCGCCCTGGCGAACCTTGGCGATCGTGTAGGGCAGATCGGGGTCTTGCGAAGAAAGATGCTGCTCGCCCCAGCGCACCGACAGAGGCAGCAGATAATGCTGATCACTTTCCGCGGCTCCGACCGTCAACTCGGTCAGGAGATGTCGGCGGGACTCCGGCGTCGGCGCCCCGAGGACCGAGATATCGATGCTCCGCGGCCGCTGTGATTTGCCGGCAAACCAACGCTGGCCGGAGACGTATTCGGGCAGCACCGATTTCAGTTCGGTCAGGTTGCGCCCGCCGATCGTCGCCTTGAGATCCCCCGGCGCGACAAGGGTCGAGAAGGCGGGAAGCGGCGTTGGAACCCCTTGTCCCTGCTGGGCGCTGCCGCTGTCGGCCAGATCGAACCAGAAGAAGCCATAGGCCGGCAGAGTCAGCATGTAGGGGTTGGTTCCGATCGGCGGGAAGGCCGAAAGCCCCAGCATCTCGACCGGCACTGCGCCGGCAAAGTCCGAAAGGTCGAGTTCCACCGCCTGGGCCGAACTCGACAGATTGGCGACGCAAAGAATGCGCTCGTCGCCATGTTCGCGCAGATAGGCGAGAATCTTGCGGTTGGACGGCAGAAGGAAATTGATCTCGCCGCGGCCGAAGGCTTCCTTCATGCGGCGAACCTGGATCAGGCGGCGCGTCCAGTTGAGCTGCGAGGCGGGGTTGTTCGACTGCGCTTCGACATTGACGGCCTGGTAGCCATAGACCGCGTCCTGAATCACCGGCAGGTAAAGGCGCTGCGGATCGGCGCGGGAGAAGCCGCCATTGCGGTCGGCCGACCACTGCATCGGCGTACGCACGCCATCGCGGTCGCCGAGATAGTAATTGTCACCCATGCCGATCTCGTCGCCGTAATAGACGACAGGCGTTCCGGGCATCGACATCAAGAGCGCGTTGAGCAGTTCGACCTTGCGGCGGTCATTGCCCATCAACGGCGCCAGACGCCGACGGATGCCGAGATTGATCCGCGCCCTCGTGTCGGCCGCATAGGTCGACCAGAGATAGTCGCGCTCCTCCTCCGTCACCATTTCGAGCGTCAGCTCGTCGTGATTGCGCAGGAAAATCGCCCATTGGCAATTGTCCGGGATCTCCGGCGTCTGCCGCATGATGTCGGTGATCGGGTGCCGGTCTTCCTGGGCGAGCGCCATGTACATGCGCGGCATCAGCGGGAAGTGGAACGCCATGTGGCATTCGTCGCCCTCGCCGAAATAGGGCCGCGTGTCCTCCGGCCACTGGTTCGCCTCGGCGAGCAGCATGCGGTCCGGATAGTGCTTGTCGAGATCGGCGCGGATCGCCTTGAGGACGTCGTGGGTCTCGGGCAGGTTCTCGTTGTTCGTGCCCTCGCGTTCGACGAGATAGGGGATCGCGTCGAGGCGCAGCCCGTCCACTCCCTTGTCCAGCCAGAAGTGCATGATTGAGAGCACTTCCTCCATCACCTTCGGATTGTCGAAGTTGAGGTCCGGCTGGTGGGAATAGAAGCGGTGCCAGAAATATTGCTGGGCGACCGGGTCCCACGTCCAGTTGGAGGTTTCGGTGTCGAGAAAGATGATGCGGGTGAGATCGTAGCCCTTGTCGTCATCGGCCCAGACATAGAAGTCCCTCTCCGGCGAGCCTTTTGGCGCATGGCGAGCCGCCTGGAACCAGGGATGCTGGTCCGAGGTGTGGTTGATGACCAGCTCGGTGATCACCCGCATGCCGCGCTTGTGCGCTTCCTCGATCAGCCGCTCGACATCCTCGATATTGCCGTAGGACGGATTGACCGAGCGATAGTCGGCAATGTCGTAGCCATCGTCGCGCAGCGGCGAGGGATAGAACGGCAGAAGCCAGATCGCCGTGACGCCGAGCTCCTGGATATAGTCGAGCCGCGACAGAAGCCCCGGAAAATCGCCGATTCCGTCGCCGTTGGAATCGACGAAGGTCTTCACGTGGAGCTGATAGATGATGGCGTCCTTGTACCAGTCCGGCGCCGAAGGGTCGGGCCCATGGGAATGGTCGAGGGAGGCGGCTGTGACGATCTCGTTCATGAAGTTTTCAGTCGTTCCGGTCGGGATGGGTGATGGTCCGGGTGTGCGGCGCGAGGGATTTGAAAGCCGCTAGGCCGGCCGGAGCTTGAAGACGGCATAGGGGCAGTCGGCCGGGTTCAGCCACCAGTGCTGGATCTTGCCGTGCCAGGTGATCGGCTGGCCGGTGACGAGGTTTTCGGCGACCACGGATCCGTCGTCCGGCAGGCCAAACTCCCAGAGCGGCACCTCGAAATGCCCGCCCTGGGCGTGGTGGGGATCGAGATTGACCATGAAGATCAAATAGTTCGACCGGTCAGCGGTGCGCTTGCCGTAATAGAGGATCTGGTCGTTCCAGAAATTGAAGAAGGCGAGCGAGCGGAAGTCCTGCAGCGCGGGTTCCGAGCGCCGCAGGCCGTTGAAGAAGGCCACGTCGTCGCGGATGTTGCCCTCGGCGTGCCAGTCGAAGGCGCGGATCTCGTATTTTTCCGAATTGAGGTATTCCTCCTTGCCCGGCACGGGCAGGAATTCGCAGAGCTCGAATCCGGAATAGACGCCGTAATTGCCGGCGAGCGTGGCCGCGAGCGCAAGGCGCGTGCGAAAGCCCGGCCGGCCGCTCGTCTGGAGATAGATCGGATTGATGTCCGGCGTGTTCACGAAGAAATTTGGCCGCATGTATTCGGCGCATTCCTCCTGAGTCAGCTCGGTCAGATATTCGGCGAGCTCCCACTTCTCGTTCCGCCAGGTGAAGTAGGAGTAGGACTGATTGTAGCCGACCTTGGCGAGGCGCTTCATGACCTTCGGCCGGGTGAAGGCTTCGGCCAGGAAGATCGCGCCGGGATCGACCTTGCGGACCTCGGCGATCATCCATTCCCAGAAGGGGAACGGCTTGGTGTGCGGATTGTCGACGCGGAAGATCCTCACGCCCTTGTTCAGCCAGAACAGGACGATGTCGCGCAACTCGTACCAGATCGACGGCAGCGCGCCGCGGTAGAAATGGACGTTGACGATGTCCTCGTATTTCTTCGGCGGGTTCTCGGCGAACTTGATCGTGCCATCCGGCCGCCAGTCGAACCACTCCGGATGCTCCTTGATCCAGGGATGGTCGGGCGAACACTGAATGGCAAAGTCGATGGCGATCTCGAGGCCGTGCTTCTTCGCCTCTTCGATCAGCCGGGAGAAATCCTCGAACGAGCCGAGTTCGGGATGGATCGCATCATGCCCGCCATCCTTGGAGCCGATGGCGTAAGGGCTGCCCGGGTCGTCCGGCGCCGGGGTCAGGGAGTTGTTCTTGCCCTTTTTGTTGGTTGAGCCGATCGGATGGATCGGCGGGAAATACAGGACATCGAAGCCCATCGCCTGAATGTCGGGCAGCCGCTTGATGACGTCGTCGAAGGTGCCGTGGCGGTTGACGTCCCCTGACTGGGAGCGCGGGAAGATCTCGTACCAGGACGAAAAGCCGGCCGCCTCGCGGTCGACCCAGACCGGAATGTTGCCAGGATAGCGCGAGAGATTGGTGCGCGTGCCCGCGGCTTCGAGCAGTGCCGTCACCTCGTCGGACTGCATCAGCTCGTACTGGCCGTCCGCATCGCCCTTCTGGGCCATCTTCTCGAGCTTGTCGTGGAGTTTGGCGAGGCTCTTGTGATCGGCCTTGGCGCCGCGGCCCGAATCCTTGGCCTTGAGGACGAGTTCGCGCGCCTCGATCAGTTCGAGATCGGTCAGCTTTCCGGCGTCGCGCTTCTTCTTCGCCTCGTCGCGCCAAGTCGCGTAAAGATCGCGCCACGCAATGATGGAGAAGCGGTACGGACCCGGTTCGTCGAGACGGATCGTCGCTTCCCAACGGTCGTTGACGAGGAACTCGAACTTCACCTCGGACCATTTCGACGGATCGGCATCGGCCGGACCGTAGATCAGAGCCGCGTCGATCTTGTCATGTCCGTCGCAGAAGATGTCGGCCGAAATGGTCAGGGGCTCGCCCACGAGTCGTTTGAGGGCAAAGCGCCCCCCATCGATCTCTGGCTCCACGCCCTCGATGGCGACGCGGTTTTCGGCCAGGGCCAGCAGCGCGGCCTCGCTTTCGGCGCTCTTCGCCTTGGCGGCTTTCTTGGACTTGCGTGGCTCAATTGCGGCGTCGGCCATGGACGAACCTTCTAAAAGGATGTCAGGTCAGGTGCTCTCCACTCCGCAGAACGGCCGGGTGCGAGCCCGGTTCCTGCGTGGCCTTAAGGGATAGGAGCCCCAGACGTCATGTCCAGTCGATCGCCCCGTGCAATCGCGGAAGTCGCCGGATTCATCGGGAGAAATTGCCCTGCCTGAACGCCCGCCGGTTCGCCCGGCGCAGGCGACAACGGGAAAGACCGTCAGAGCTTTCTGCCGCCAGGTCTGCTTCGCCTTGAATCACCGCAGCCTTCAGCCACCGATCACAGAGGGAAGTCGATCGCCCTCGGTGAACAGCACCCGGTGATCGAGAAGGTAATGGGCGAAGAAGGGCAGGCTGGCCGAGCCGATTTCGCGGGCCGACGCGCCGATCGTCCCGACCTCCACCGCAATGGGTGACAGTCCCTGACGATTCAGCGGCTTCATCGCGGCTATCGTCTTTGCGACCAGACGGGCCCGCACGCTTTCGGGGATCCGCCCGTCAATCACCGCCGCCTCGAAATCGTAGACCGAACTCGCCGCCACGATGGCATGGGCGAGCCCGTAAGCGGCGATATCGATCCATCGTTCCAGCGAGGGACCAAATTGTTTCCAGGTCTCCTCGCCGCGCCAGATCGGCAGGGCATCGCCACCTTCCGCCTCGAACATCTTTTCCAGAACATGCAGGGAAGCGAAGTTGATCAACTGGTCGGAACCGCCCCCTTCACGCGGGATCGGCATCGAGCCGAGTGCCCCGGCATTGCCGCCCCGGCCCGAGACGAGATCGCCATTCATCACGATCCCGCCGCCGACGAACGCGCCCACGAAGAAATAGACGAAATCCGCCGACTGGGTGGTGCCGAACACGTTCTCGGCAGCGCAGGCCGCGGTCGCGTCATTGGCGACATAGATCGGAAGATCGCAGACATTCTGGAGGGCGGCGACAATGTCGAGGTCCCTCCATTCGGCGATCGAATCCGCCGGCGCGCCGATCTCGTCGCCCCAGGACCACAATTCGTAGGGCATCGCCACGCCAAGCCCGGAAATGCGCTTGGCCTGCGAGGAAGAGATCGCCGAGCGAAGCTTTGGAGCGGCTTCGGCAACGAAGTCCAGAATCGTCTGAAGGCGCGGATAGGGATAGTTCTGCCCCTCCCGCACCCGGATGCGCCCGATGAAATCCATCAAGACGAGATCCACCGAACGCCGGCCGATCTTCAGGCCGAGGGAGAACGCACCGTCGGGGTTGAGACGCATCGGGATCGAGGGCTGACCGACACGGCCGCGCTGCGGCTTGTCTCGCAAGACGAGTTGTTCGGCTTCCAGGCTGCGCATGATGACCGAAGCGGTCTGGGGAGACAGGCCGGTGCGTCGCGCGATCTCGGCTTTCGCGATCCGGCCGTGGCGGCGGATCAGCGACAGGACGGCCCGCTTGTTGTGGGCCCGCAGTCCCGACTGGTTCGAGCCGCGCACCCGGCTTTCGGGCGCTTCGCCGCCGGCGCCGTCCAGATCATCGTCCATGATGGCCATCACACTCCTCCGAAGGCGCCCGTCCTCGCCTCGCCCGGTCCCGCGGTCCGGAGACGTTTGAACGGGCGACGGGAACTCGCGCGACCCGCGTCCGCACAACGTCGCTGCGGTCCAAGTGGCGGACGGGTCGCCGGGGCGACCGGCCGCCTGATGCTATCCCCCACCATCTCGAAGCGCCACGTGGGGATCGGGTCACGCCCGCATGCGGTTAGCGATTCGATAATAAATAAATCTACATGAATTATCTTTGTTGACAATAGCTGATGTTTGATGTTTCGATCGACGCAACCGAGCGATAGGAGGTCGTTCGGACGGGCCGTGGCGCGCCGCGGCTTGTATTTCGGTTTTGGGAGGAACTTACGTGACATTTCGCACCCTACTCGCGTCCACCGCATTCGCCGCTTTTGCCCTCGCGACACCGGCTTTGGCGCAGGACAGTGATATCAGCGCCTGCCTGATCACCAAAACGGACATCAATCCCTTCTTCGTCAAGATGAAGGAAGGTGCCACGGAAAAGGCCAACGAGCTGGGCGTCAGTCTCTCGACCTTCGCCGGCAAGGTCGATGGCGACCATGAGACGCAGGTCCAGGCGGTGGAAAGCTGCATCGCGTCCGGTGCCAAGGGCATCCTGATCACCGCCTCCGACACCAAGGCCATCACGGATGTGGTCGGGCAGGCTCGCGACAACGGCGTTCTGGTGATCGCGCTCGACACGCCGCTCGAGCCCATCGACGCAGCCGATGCGACTTTCGCCACCGACAATTTCAAGGCGGGCGAACTGATCGGTCAGTGGGCGCGCGCGACGCTCGGCGACGAGGCGGAAAACGCCAAGATCGCCCTGCTCGACCTCTCGCCCTCGGCGCCTTCGGTCGACGTTCTGCGGGACCAGGGCTTCCTCAAGGGCTTCGGCATCGACATCAAGGACGAAGGCACGATCGGCGACGAGGACGATCCGCGCATTGTCGGCCACGACGTCACCTCGGGCAACGAGGAAGGCGGCCGCACGGCGATGGAGAACCTCCTCCAGCGCGACCCGGGCATCAATCTGGTCTACACGATCAACGAGCCGGCCGCCGCCGGAGCCTATGAGGCCCTCAAGTCCTTCGGCATGGCAGACAACGTCCTGATCGTCTCGGTCGATGGCGGTTGCCCGGGCGTCAATAACGTTCAGGAAGGCGTGATCGGCGCGACATCCCAGCAGTACCCGCTGCTGATGGCGTCGAAAGGCATCGAGGCGATCGTCCAGTACGCCAAGGACGGCACGCTGCCGCAGCCTTCGGAAGGCCTCGATTTCTTCAATACCGGCGTCAGTCTCGTAACCGACGCACCGGTCGAGGGTGTTCCGTCGATCTCCGTCGAGGAAGGCCTCGACCGCTGCTGGGGCTGAGGCCTTCGTCCCGGGAGCACGGGTGCGCGATCGGCGACGCTCGTCTGATCCGGGCCGAGACCTGCCGCCAGGGCTTCCCGCTCGAACCGCGGGAGAGCACAGCCGCGGGCCCGGACAGATCGCGGTCTCGACCGTGAGCGATCCTTCGAATGGCGGTGGCCCTGTCGCCGCCATTCGGCCGTCGGGATAAACCGCAGCCATTCGATGCTGGGCGACGCAAATCGAGACGTCGCGCATTCAGGAGTCGCCCGAGCCGTCCTCCGGCGGCCCGGTTCCCCCTCACGCGGAGCAGCCGTCATGAGCGAAACGAGCAGCAAGGGGAGTGACTACGAATCCTCCCTGAAGGACAGCGACTCCTCGATCGCCGCCTTCGAACAGAAGCATCGCGGTGTGCTTG
The DNA here is from genome assembly GCF_024359545.1 of Jiella marina. Lineage (GTDB taxonomy): Bacteria > Pseudomonadota > Alphaproteobacteria > Rhizobiales > Rhizobiaceae > Jiella. Next base: position 27,968 of record NZ_JAKQZG010000010.1, on the reverse strand, counting down.
GAACCGCGCAGCATTTCCTCCACGGCAGCCCGACCATGGTGCCGGTGATCGTCCTGATCCTGTCCGTCATCGTCTTCGGCATCGTCGCACCGAATTTCTTTTCCGCCTTCAATCTCTCGCTGATCATGCAGCAGGTGGCGATCGTCGGCATTCTGGCGGCCGCCCAGAGCCTCGTCATCCTGACCGCGGGCATCGACCTTTCGGTCGCGGCCGTGATGGTGATGATCTCGGTGATCATGGGCCGCCTCAGCGTCGAATTCGGCATTCCCGTTCCCGTCGCGATCCTGATCGGCTTCATCTGCGGCTGCCTGACCGGACTGCTCAACGGGCTGCTCGTCACGAAAGTGCGCTTGCCGCCCTTCATCACGACGCTCGGCACCTGGAACATCTTCCTGGCACTGAACTACTATTTCTCCGGTCGCGAAACGATCCGCTCCCAGACGCTGGACGCCGACGCGCCGCTGCTCAAGCTCTTCGGCGAGCGCTTCAACATCGGCAATGCGGTGCTCACCTGGGGCGTCGTGCTGATGGTCGCGATCTTTTTCGTCCTCTGGTACATCCTGAACCGCACGGCCTGGGGCCGGCATGTCTACGCCATCGGCGACGACAAGGAGGCTGCGGAACTCGCCGGCATCCGCACGGACCGGACGCTGGTCTCGGTCTACGTGTTGTCGGGCTTCATCTGCGCGCTCGCCGCCTGGGCCTCGATCGGCCGCGTCGGATCGGTGTCGCCGACCTCCTTCTTCGAAGCCAATCTGGAATCGATCACCGCCGTGGTGATCGGCGGCATCTCGCTCTTCGGCGGGCGCGGCTCGATCCTCGGGCCCATGATCGGCGCGCTGATCGTCGGCGTGTTCAATTCCGGCCTGCGCTTGGCAGGCGTCGACGTCCTCTGGCAGCTCTTCGCCACAGGTTGGCTGATCATCATCGCGGTCGCGATCGACCAATGGATCCGGAAGATTTCGTCATGAGCGCCAAGAAGCAACCGGTTCTCACCGGCCGCAACATCGTCAAGCACTATGGCCGCGTCACCGCCATCGACCATGCCGATTTCGACCTTTACCCCGGCGAAATCCTGGCGGTGATCGGCGACAACGGCGCGGGCAAGTCCTCGTTGATCAAGACCCTCTCCGGCGCGGTCGTGCCGGACGAGGGCGAGATCAAGCTCAACGGCGAGCCTGTGCGCTTCACCTCGCCCATCGAGGCGCGCGAGGCCGGCATCGAGACGGTCTACCAGAACCTTGCCCTGTCGCCGGCCCTGTCGATCGCCGACAACATGTTCCTCGGCCGCGAAATTCGCAAATCCGGCTTTCTCGGCCAGTATCTCCGGCTGCTCGACCGCAAGGCGATGGAAAAGCTCGCCCGTGACAAGCTCTCCGATCTCGGGCTGATGACCATTCAGAACATCGGCCAGGCGGTGGAGACCCTGTCGGGCGGGCAGCGCCAGGGCGTGGCCGTCGCTCGCGCGGCGGCCTTCGGGTCGAAGGTCATCATTCTCGACGAGCCGACCGCGGCGCTCGGCGTGAAGGAATCGCGCAAGGTTCTGGAGCTCATCCAGGATGTGCGCTCGCGCGGCATGCCGATCGTGCTCATCTCGCACAACATGCCGCATGTCTTCGAAGTGGCGGACCGCATTCATGTCCACCGCCTGGGTAAGCGGCTCTGCGTCATCGATCCGAAGCTCGCCACGATGAACGACGCGGTCGCGCTGATGACCGGCGCAAAAAAGCCCGATCCGTCGATGGCGGCGGCCTGAGGGCTCGCGGCAAGCGACGTTCGGGCTGGATTGTTCGGACAGGTGGGTATCGAAAACGCCGAGCCGGCCAAAAGGCCGGCTCGTCTGCGTTCGAAGGCGCTCAGGGGCTCAGTGCAGGCTGACCGTAGCGAGCTCGTTCTGAGAGGCGCTCTGGAGGATGCTGGAACGGTCGTCGGACACCGCGAGCGGCGTTCCGTCGGCCCCGAACAGCGCCCAGAGCTTGAGGCCGGGCTGGATCTGCTGCGCGCCAGGGAAGCGGGCGCGGATCTCGTCGGAGCTCATATGCCGCAGATAGGCGATATGGCCTTCGCCGATGGCGGCGAGATCGCTCTGGCTGACATTGTCGACTGTGTGACTCATGGTCGTCTCCTTTGAAAGGCAAACGCGAAACCCGGTCATTCGTTGACCGCGATCTCGATCTTCCTGACGATACGCTCAGGCTCGGGCTTCGCCAGATCGATCAGAAGCAGCCCGTTCTTGAGCTGCGCACCGATCACCCGCATACCGTCCGCCAGAAGGAAGCACTTCTGGAACTGCCGCGCGGCGATGCCGCGATGCAGATACTCGCGCTCTTCGTCGTCGCTCTGGCGTCCGCGGATGAGGAGCTGGTTCTCCTCGACCGTGACCTCCAGATCTTCCGGCATGAAACCGGCGACAGCGAGCGTGATCCGGATCAGATCGCCGTTTTCGGCCTTGTCTTCGGCCCTGTCGGGTCTGATCCGCTCGATATTGTAGGGCGGATATCCGTCACCACCCTTGGCGATACGCTCCAGCGTCTTTTCGACACTGTCGAAGCCAAGCAGCAACGGGCTGGAAAACGGCGTCATGCGGCTCATCGGTTCAAAAGCCCTTGATAAAGCGACTTCATTCGAAAGGGCCCGTTTGCGGCACCCTTTCGCCTCCGAGATATGGCGACTCCATTCCTCAGCTTCAATGCTTGTCCGCCAGGAACCCTTTCAAGCGATGGTGGTCTTCAAACCTTTTCAAAGGCTTAAGAACCCGCCGGGCGGGTTGGCGGAGGCCTGCGCCGCACGTCGCCCGCCGGTCCATCGACCGGCAGGCGTCGCTTATCTGCCTGCCCTCTGGGAAGCTTGACGATCCGGTCTCAGGATGCGGTCGGCAGACCCGGCTTGAAGTTCAGGGCCACACCGTTGATGCAGTGGCGCTTGCCGGTCGGCTGCGGGCCGTCATTGAAGATGTGGCCGAGATGGCCGCCACAGGTGGCGCAATGCACTTCGGTGCGCGGATAGACCAGCTTGAAGTCCGTTCTCGTTGCCACTGCTTCCTCGGAAACCGGCGCCCAGAAGCTCGGCCAACCGGTGCCCGAATCGAACTTCGTCTCGGAGGAATAGACCGGCGTGTCGCAGCCGGCGCAGGCATAGAGACCGGCCTTCTTGTTGTCATTGAGCTGGCTGGAAAACGGCCGCTCGGTCGCCTCTTCCCGCAAGACGGCATATTGATCGGGCGTCAGGATCTTCCGCCATTCCTTTTCGGTGCGGGTCACGGGGAATTCGCCTTCGGATGCCGAGGCGCGCGAGCGGAACAACAGTCCGCCGCCGAGCGCGGTCGTTGCGGCCACCAGGCCACCGGCGAGAAAATGTCTTCTGTTCATACCTCTTCGGTCTCCTCGGTCGTTCGCACCCGCCGCCCCTCATGGCGCGGCAAGGATCATGCTCTTAGGCGAGACATGGGCCATCAGGATCGCAAACGCCACCGGATGGTCCGCTTCTCACTGCTTCTTGTTCGCTTCTTCGCCTGTCACCCGGAAAAGGTTACACGCAACAGAGCGAACGAAGACGGCCGGACCTTTCGGCCCGGCCGCATGCCTCCCGGCTTCAAAAGATGGGCGACCTCACTCCGGCATCAGCACAGAGTCGATCACGTGAACCACGCCGTTCGCCTGCATCACGTCGGCCTGCTCGACCACCGCACCACCGCCGCTCTCGTCGATGATGACGAGATTGTCGCCATCCATCTTGAGCGTCAGCGTGTCGCCAGACACGGTCGTGACGTCATGCTCGCCGCCATCGTCCTCGATCATCTGCATCGCCGCTTCGGACGTCGCCTCAGCCGAAACCACGTGATAGGTCAGGATTTTGGTCAGCTGTTCCTTGTTCTCCGGCTGCAGCAGCGTGTCGACGGTCCCGTCGGGCAGCTTCTCGAAGGCCGCATTGGTCGGCGCAAAGACCGTGAAGGGTCCCTCGCCGCTCAGGGTCTCGACCAGGTCGGCCGCCTGCAAGGCAGCGACGAGCGTCGAAAGATTGGAGGCGGCGGAAGCATTCTCGGGGATCGTCTTTGCCGGATCCATCGCGGCACCGCCAACCATCGGCATGTCGCCGGATGCCATCGAGTCGGAGCTCATGGAATCCGAACTCATCGAACCTTCCGATTCCATCGTGTCCTGAGCAAAAGCGGCTGGCGCCAGGGCAAAGGCGCTGATGGCGAGGATCGAGGAGGCCGTAGCGGCGCGGATCATGGTCTTTCGCATATCATTGTCTCCCGGGTTGAATCGTCATGATTGCTCCTCCCGCAGGAGAGAGGATGATCAAGTTACGAAACGGGAGTCACAGCGGCTTCGAAATATTCGATTCACATGATGTTGAGCTGAAAGACATCTGCGTTCAACGCAATTTCATCTTGTGAGGATCGCACAATCATCACGGTTCAGCGCGCAACGAAGACACCTCGACCGCTTTTCTACAGCGACGACGTGGTCGCCTCCTGCCGCGGTGACCGTAACGACACCAAGGCACCGTTCTCAATCGTCGACCGACCGGCGCATCTTCTTGACGTTCGAGCGGGCCTTCTTCGCCTTGATCCGCCGCTCGACCGCGCCGCGTGAGGGCTTGGTCTTCTTGCGCGGTGGCGGAGGTGGGCGCAGCGCTTCCAGGACGAGTTCGACGAGCCGCTCGCGCGCGTCCTCACGGTTGCGTTCCTGACTGCGATAGCGCGACGCCTCGATGATGACGTCGCCCTCCTTGGTCGCGCGCTGTCCGGCCAGTCGATAAAGTCGGCGCTTCGCATCGGGCGAGATCGCCGTAGACTCGGCGCCGAGATAGCGCAATTGCACGGCGCTCGAGACCTTGTTGACGTTCTGGCCGCCCGGTCCGCCGGCCCGGATGAACTGCTCCTCCAGCTCCGCCGCCGGAATGGTGATCCGCTCGGTCACCTTGAGGTCGCGCTCGTCGGCCATGTCCCCTTCCCTCTTGCGATCGATTTCCGTCCCGCCTCGGCGACCAGATAGGGCAGAGCGCGAGGCGCGCCGCTTCTCACAAGAAACAGGCCCGCCGAACCCTTTCGGGTCGGCGGGCCAACAATTGTCGTCCGGTTTCGGCTGAAAGGCGCAAGCCTACTCGGCCGCCAGCGGCATGGAAGGCGCGGCTTCCAGAACGGCGTCGTCCACATGCCCGGCGAATTTCTCGAAATTCTGGACGAACATCGAAACGAGCTTCTGGGCCTGGACGTCATAGGCGCGCTTGTCAGCCCAGGTGGAACGGGGATCGAGCAGCGCGTCGTCGATGCCGTCGACCGACACCGGGACGGCAAAGCCGAAATTCGGATCGGTCCGGAACTCGGCCGTGTTCAGGCTGCCGTCGAGGGCAGCATTCAGGAGCGCCCGGGTGGCCTTGATCGGCATGCGCTTGCCGGTGCCGTAGGCGCCGCCGGTCCAGCCGGTGTTGACCAGCCAGCAATCGGCGCCGTGCTTGGCGATCAGGTCGCGAAGGAGATTGCCGTATTCAGTCGGGTGGCGCGGCATGAAGGGGGCGCCGAAACAGGTCGAGAAGGTCGCCTGCGGTTCGGTCACGCCCTTTTCGGTGCCCGCCACCTTTGCGGTGTAACCGGACAGGAAGTGATACATCGCTTCGGCCGGGGTCAGCTTGGCGATCGGCGGCAGAACGCCGAAGGCGTCGGCCGTCAGCATGATGATGTTCTTCGGATGCCCGTCGCGGCCGGTTTCCGACGCATTGGCGATGAAGTGCAGCGGATAGGCGGCGCGGGTGTTCTCGGTCATCGAGCCGTCGTCGAAATCCGGAACCCGGTCCTCGTCGAGAACGACGTTTTCCAGAACCGTGCCGAAGCGCCTCGTGGTGGAGAATATCTCGGGCTCGGCTTCCGCCGACAGCCGGATCGTCTTGGCGTAGCAGCCGCCTTCGAAATTGAAGATACCGTTCTCGCCCCAGCCGTGCTCGTCATCGCCGATGAGGGTGCGAGTCGCGTCGGCCGAAAGCGTTGTCTTGCCCGTGCCCGAAAGACCGAAGAACACGGCACCATCGCCGTTCGGTCCCATGTTCGCCGAGCAATGCATGGGCATGACGCCCTTTTCCGGCAGGCTGTAGTTCAGGGCCGTGAAGACCGACTTCTTCATCTCGCCGGCATAAGAGGTCCCGCCGATCAGAACGATCTTGCGGGTGAGATCGCAGGCGATCACCGTCTCCGAGCGGCAACCATGACGTTCGGGATCGGCGCGGAAGGAGGGAAGGTCGATGATCGTCATCTCCGGTACGAAGCTTGCGAGCGCATCGCGGTCCGGACGGATCAGGAGGTTGCGGATGAACAGGGAATGCCAGGCATATTCCGTGACCACGCGGACGTTGATCGCGTTGGCGGGATCGGCGCCCCCGACGAGATCCTGCACGAACAGATCGCGGCCCCTGGCGGCTTCCTTGAAGTCTTCGTAGAGGGCTTCGAACGCCTCGGGCGACATCTCGGCGTTGTTGTCCCACCAGACGACCGGATCGGTATTTTCGTCGCGCACGACGAACTTGTCCTTGGCCGAACGCCCAGTGTGCTTGCCGGTCGTGACGACCAGCGCGCCATGGGCCGAAAGACGCCCTTCACCGCGGCGCACCGCCGTCTCGATCAGATCGGCTTCGGTCAGGTTCCAGCGGAGGGAGGACAGATCCGCCAGCCCCGTCGTTTCGATCCCGCTGTTCGGATTGTGCGTCCCGATCTGATCCACCTGTCGCCTCCAAAATGGCCTATCGCCTCACGGCTTTATTGCGCCTAGATAAGCCACATAAGAGTTCCGGGCAAGCAGTATGACGAAAAAAGCTTAATACGATCAATGATTTAATCGATTTAGTCGGGAATCCACATGATCTAATCGGTTTGATGCTTTAATCCGTTCAGATTGTCTTTGCGCCAACTTGAACGGCATGGAGGGGCCGAGCGGTTCGCGCACCGGCCATGACAGCGTCCTCGACGGCAGGTCCATTGCGGGGCAACGGCCGAAAAACTGCTGATTTGCTGGCCGACTGCCGGTTCAAAGCCATGGCCGTGACGTCCCTGCCGCGGGGCACGGGCGCGAACCCCGTATGGCAGGAGGGCTGCGCGAAACGCCTTCCCTTGCTGCAACTGCTGTATTTTTGGCCACTTGCCCTATATTGTCGGCCAGCGTCCGAATCGCCGCGCCGCTATCGCGAACGATCCGGTGTGGAAGAACCGGACGCACGACACGATCCGGCTGCTGGAATCGAAGCCTGGCAAGCTTTCTTTTCCGCCACATTTTACGCAGATTGATGGCGAGGAAGGGCGATTTCGACGGCAGGGGTCGCGACACCAGACGGGACAAGAGTGCGAAGGCACCGGCGTTCCCCGTCTGAGAGGTGGTCGCGTCCCGGGAGTGCTCGCCAGCTTGGCTGACGAGCCGCCAATGCCGGGTCGAACATTGGAGAAGACTGACAATGCCGACAATTGCCCTCGTGGACGACGACCGCAATATCCTGACGTCCGTGTCGATCGCTTTGGAGAACGAGGGGTATCGGGTCGAAACCTACACGGACGGCGCGTCCGCGCTGGAAGGCCTGCAATCTAGCCCACCGCATCTGGCGATCTTCGACATCAAGATGCCGCGCATGGACGGTATGGAACTGTTGCGCCGGCTGCGCCAGAAATCCGACCTGCCCGTGATCTTCCTCACCTCGAAGGACGAGGAGATCGACGAGCTGTTCGGCCTGAAGATGGGCGCGGACGACTATATCCGCAAACCCTTCTCCCAGCGCCTGCTCGTGGAACGGGTACGGGCGATCCTGCGGCGGGGCATGCCCCGCGAGGCCGCGGCGCCGGGCAAGCCCGGTGGCGTGACGTCCCAGCCCGAATCCTCGCTGGAGCGCGGCCAGCTGGTCATGGACCAGGAGCGTCACACCTGCACCTGGAAGGGCAAGCCCGTCACGCTGACGGTGACGGAGTTCCTCATCCTGCATGCCCTCGCGCTTCGCCCCGGCGTGGTGAAGAGCCGCGACGCCCTGATGGACGCCGCCTATGACGAACAGGTCTATGTCGACGACCGCACGATCGACAGCCACATCAAGCGGCTTCGCAAGAAGTTCAAGGCGATCGACGACGAGTTCGACATGATCGAGACGCTGTACGGGGTGGGATATCGTTTCCGCGAGATGTGAGGTTCCGGGCAATCTGCCGCGATCCGGACCGGCTTCCTTAACGCCCCTGGCCGGCGCTGGCTGTCTGTCTCTTGCAGACGAGTGCGTGATCCAGCCGGATAACGACGCAATTCCCGCCGACCCGCCTCGAGTGCGGCAAAGCGAACCCGAAAGGCCCAGCGACGCGCTGAATTGATGGTCTCGATTTCTGAAACCGGCAACAAGGAAGACAAGCGCGGTCCGGCGGAGCACGAGCGCCGGCGCCAGGTCATGCTGCGTCGCCGGCTGCGGCGCCTGCCCTTCATCCGGCGGGTGCTCTACCGCATCCGCTGGCTGCTCGGCCATTCGATCTTTTCCTCGCTCACGCGCCGCATCGTCTTCCTCAACCTCGTCGCCCTGATCGTGCTCGTCTCGGGCATTCTGTATCTCAACCAGTTCCGGGCCGGCCTGATCGATGCGCGGGTCGAGAGCCTGCTGACCCAGGGCGAGATCATCGCCTCGGCGATCGCCTCCTCGGCCACCGTCGAGACCAATTCGATCACGCTCGATCCCGAGCGGCTGCTGGAGCTTCAGGCCGGCGATACGCTGGCACCCTCGACGGAGGCGACGGACAGCCTCGACTTCCCGATCAATCCCGAGCGCGTGGCGCCGCTTCTCAGGCGGCTGATCTCGCCGACGCGGACCCGCGCCCGCCTCTATGACCGGGACGCCAATCTGATTCTCGATTCCCGGCATCTTTATTCGCGCGGCCAGATCCTGCGCTATGACCTGCCGCCGGTCGCCCAAGACAGTCCGGATGTCAGCACCAAATTCCTGAACTTCTTCCGCAATCTCTTCACCGGCAGCGACCTGCCGATCTATCGCGAGACGCCTGGCGGCGCCGGCACCGCCTATCCGGAGGTGATGAGCGCGCTGACCGGCGGGCCGGCGACCGTGGTGCGCGCCACCGAGACCGGCGAGCTGATCGTGTCCGTGGCCGTGCCGATCCAGCGCTTCCGGGCTGTGCTCGGGGTGCTTCTCCTGTCGACCCAGGGCGGCGATATCGACAAGATCGTCCAGGCCGAGCGAATGGCGATCGTACGGGTCTTCGGCGTTGCGGCTCTCGTCGTCATCGTCCTGTCGACGCTGCTTGCCTCGACCATCGCAACACCCCTCAGACGGCTGTCGGCCGCGGCCATTCGCGTGCGCCGTGGCGTTCGGGATCGCGCGGCGATCCCCGATTTCGGTGACCGGACCGACGAGATCGGCAATCTCGCCCGCGCGCTCCATGACATGACCAACGCGCTTTACGCCCGGATCGACGCGATCGAATCCTTTGCCGCCGACGTCAGCCACGAGCTCAAGAACCCGCTGACTTCGCTCAGAAGCGCGGTCGAAACCTTGCCACTCGCCAAGAACGAGACCTCGCGCCAGCGCCTCCTGGAAATCATCCAGCACGACGTCCGGCGCCTCGACCGGCTGATCACCGACATTTCCGACGCCTCGCGGCTCGATGCGGAACTCGCGCGGCAGGTGGCCGCCAAGGTCGATCTCGCCGCGCTCCTTCGCTCGGTTGTCGCGGGCGCCAACGGCCATGCGCGCGGCGGCCGGACGGTGAAGATCGATTTCCAGGCCCAGAAACTGCCTGCCGGCCAGCGCGATGGCTATGTCATTACTGGCCATGATCTGCGGCTGAGCCAGGTTTTCACCAATCTGATCGAGAACGCCCGGTCCTTCGTGCCGGCCGAAAACGGCCGCATCGACGTCACCCTGCGCCGGCGCGGACAGCGGGTCATCGTCACCGTCGAAGACAATGGCCCGGGCATCCAGGCCGACATCATCGACCGCATCTTCGAGCGCTTCTACACCGACCGTCCAGCGGGCGAGGCCTTCGGCCAGAACTCGGGCCTGGGTCTTTCGATCTCCCGGCAGATCGTCGAAGCCCATGACGGCACGATCCGTGCCGAGAACATCGTCGACGAGGACGCGCCCGAGGGCGTGGCGGGTGCACGCTTCATCGTTTCGCTCCCGGCGGAATGACCGCGCCGGTCAATCTCCACGGCTGCGCCCTTGCGATCGGCGATGACGGCCTCCTCATTCGCGGGGCCGCACGCAGTGGCAAGTCGGCGCTGACGCTCGCGATTCTGCGCCGCGCCCCCGGCCTCGGACTGGATGCGGCGCTGGTCGCCGACGATCGGGTGAACGCGGAGCGACGGGGCGAGACAGTGATGCTCTCGGCGCCCGAGACCCTCAAGGGTCTCATCGAACTGTCGGGCGTCGGTATCGTGGAAGAGCCGGTACGCGATGACATCGCGTTACGCTGGATCGTCGACCTCGTCGATCCGGCAACGGTCGCGCGCTATCCCACGGAGCGGGAAGCCGAGCTCATGGGCCTGTCCTTCCCCGTTTTCCGGCTCCCCATGCACGAAGCGGCGCTCAACGCCGACATTCTCCTGACGCTCTCACTTCCCGGGCGGCGGCTGCGATAGACGGCTCAGGATTACGGCGAAGCGGTCACGACAGAGCCGCGCAAGGCGCGCGCGCGATCATTTCACTTGCGCATCGAGCACCACCTGCCAAGATGCGCGCCCATGGAGCGTGTCGGCCCTCTGCGATCGCAGGCCGGCCGATGGAGGACCCGGTCGCCCGCGACCGCGAATCGATGACGGTTGATATGATTGGACTTGTGCTCGTCACCCATGGCCGCCTGGCCGACGAGTTCCGCCATGCGGTCGAACATGTGGTCGGCCCTCAGGAGGCGTTCGAGACCATTTCGATCGGCCCGGAGGACGACATGGAGCAGCGGCGGATCGACATCGTCGAGGCCGTGGCCCGCGCCGATCGCGGCTCGGGCGTCATCATCCTGACCGACATGTTCGGCGGCACACCCTCCAACCTCGCCATTTCGGTCATGGAAAACAGCCGCGTCGACGTGCTGGCCGGCGTCAACCTGCCGATGCTGATCAAGCTCGCCAGTGTGCGGGAGGAAAAGGCGATGGCCGACGCCCTCGTCGACGCGCAGGATGCGGGCCGCAAATACATCAATGTCGCGAGCCGTGTGCTCAGCGGCAAGTAGCGAACCGGGAAGGACGAGAGACCCCGTGCGCAGCCTCGACCCGAAAGACGGCGATCTCCCAAGCGACATAGTCGCTTCGGCAAGCCAGCCCGATCACGGCGCGCACGAACCGTCGGCGCCGGCAGGGATGATCCAACCGCTGATCGGGGAGGACGGCGAAGGCATGGAAAGCGAAGAAGGCGGCGAGGCGTCGAAGCCGCGGAACTTCACCATCGTCAATCGCCGAGGCCTCCACGCCCGCGCCTCGGCCCGCTTCGTCGAAACGGTGGAACAATATGAGGCGGAGGTGACGATCTCGCGCGACGGCATGAGCGTCGGCGGCCAGTCGATCATGGGCCTGATGATGCTGGCCGCGAGCCAGGGCACCTCGATCGAAGTGTCGGCGACGGGACCGGACGCCGACGCCGTGCTCGACGCCCTGGAGGAACTGGTCGCCAGCCGTTTCGGCGAGGACTGCTGACGCAGACACGCGGCCGGGAAGGCCGGGCGGGCACTTCCGGCTCCTCGTCAATCGGCAGCGTCATCCGGTTCGAAGGTCAGGAGATCGCCGGGCTGGCACTCCAGTTCGCGGCATATCCGCTCCAGCGTCTCGAACCGTACACCGCGGACCTTTCCGGATTTCAGCAGGGAGACGTTCTGCTCGGTGATGCCGATCCGCTCGGCGAGTTCCTTCGAGCGCATCTTGCGCCTGGCGAGCATCACATCGAGATGGACGGCGATCGGCACCGGATCAGACGATCTGGCGGTTGTCTTCGTCGATCTCCGCGGCCAGCGCCATGACGTGGCCGACGATGACGAGCACCCCGCCGGTCAGGACCGCCAGAAGATCCGCACTGCCGATCGAGACGGCGACGAAGCGCTCGCCGGGCGTGTTGCCGACGCTGAGGACGAGACTGGCAACCGGCACCGAAACGAGGCGCCAGATGGCAAAGGCCAGGAACAACAGGCCGGCCTGACGCAAATGCCCGGCGGCGGACCGGCTGAGCGGCGCCCGCCTCTCGAATTCTGAAAACATGTCCCACAGGGATTTCAGCGCCAGAAGCAGGAGGCTGAGACCCGCCGCTCCCAGGACCGTGGCCCCTGCAAGGGCTCCGGCGCTCAGCGTGACGGGCCGACCGGCCGTCGCGTGCTCCATCAACACGTCGCGCAATGTCCCGGGCGAAAAGACGCCCATCAGAAAGAGCGCGAGTGCCCCCGCCACGAGAAAGGCCATCGTCGCCGCGACCAGGAGGCGCAGACGTCGGCCGAGACGCACAATCATGTCGATGGAGGTCATGAGCAATCGCCTTATCATCGTTTGACAATTATGAATTATCGTAAAACAATAATTCCGATCCGTCAATCCGAGGCTTTCCCATGTCGTTCCCATCGCGTTTCAGCCTGTCCGGCCTTCTCCTCCTCACGCTTTTCCTGAGCGGATGCATCACGAACAGGCCCGACGATATCGCTGCCCTGTCGCGCTTCGACCCGCTTTCGGCCGCTCCCGATGGTCTGGTGGTGCGAATTGAAAGTCCGTCGAACCTTCGGCTGCGGCCGGGCGACGCGGTCATGCGGCTTTCGAAGGTCGCAGCGAGACCCGAGCTCGAATTCGACGAGCGCTTCGTTCTCGCCCTCGAAGATGCCTCCGCCGCCGGCAATGCCCAGCGCCTTTTCGTGGCGCCTGCAGACCGGGAGCGGTTTCGAAGAACCCAGGCCAAGGCGCGCTCCGGTCGCGGCGAGGGCCGGGGCACGCTGTCTGTCCATGTCTCGGGCGGTTGCCGGGTCGGCCCGCTGCCCGAAGGGCCGCTGGTGGTTCGCACGCTGATGCGGATCGAACCGAACGGACGGTTCATTCCCCTCGTCGAACAGGATCTGCGCGCCGCGGCCGCCTCCGGCGCCTGGGACGGTATGCCCCTGTGCGGCTCATGATGAGGAGGTCCTCAGCGCTGGTGTTCCGGGTCCATCGCCCGTCGCTTGCGCCTATCCTCAAGCCAAGAAGCGGCGCAGAACGCAATCGGGCGGGCGACCCGAAAAGGATCGCCCGCCCGAAACATGCCGCTCCGAATTCGTCGGAACTCAGTCCTCGTCGTCGTCGCGACCGCCGCCGATGATGTCCGACATGTCGTCGTCATCTTCATCGTCTTCGAGAAACGTGTCGTCGTCGCCGGAGGAATCGTCGCTGTCGTCGTCGATATCGGGAAGGTCGTCGTTGTCCTTCTCCGATTCCTCTTCCGCGACATCCTGAAGCGAAACCGTGTTCGGCTCGGCCTCGACCTCGGCGGTCTCGGTCTCTTCCACTTCCTCTTCCTCGGGCGCGTCGCCCTCGAAATAGCTTCGGGGATAGGACTTGCCCGTATAGGGCGAAACGATCGGATCCTTGTTCAGATCGTAGAATTTGCGTCCGGTTTCGGGGTCGACCCGCTTGGTGCCGAGCTCGGGCTTCGCCATGGCTGCCTCACAATTGTCCTGTGTTTGCGCGCCGCGAAGCCTGCATGCTGCTCTTCCGCGACGACATGAACCCTTTTTGATGACAAACGCGCCAGCCGTGCCGATCGTCGGGATCGCGAGGCTCGCCGGATGCACCTTTCGCAAGGTTCGGTAAAATCGGCTGGTCCTTAAGGACTCCTCCGGCCCTTGTCAAAGCCCGATTCAACCGACAGAAAGAGCCGCTTGAACTGCGCTCGTCCCGCAACAGCACGGCGGCGCAGCGGTGCTTGAATTGCGCCCCCCGCGGTAGCGACGACGAACCGGGAATGCGCGCCGGTTGCAGGACGATGCTCGCGCAGGCCATGGGCCGCGCGGCAAACAGGACGGATGGAAGGAAGATCATGCAGGCCAACGCCAAGGCGCGCCCGCTCGCGGCGCATCGGGCCGACGCCCTCTCCGGGCGGGTGCGGGTGCCGGGCGACAAGTCGATCTCGCACCGCGCCTTCCTGTTCGGAGGCCTCGCCGCCGGAACGACGCGAATCAGCGGTCTCCTGGAAGGCGAAGACGTGCTCGCCACCGGCCGGGCGATGGCCGCGCTCGGGGCCCGGATCGCCAAGGAGGGGGACGTCTACGTGGTCGAAGGCGTCGGCAATGGCTGCCTGCTCGAACCGGAAACCCAGCTCGATTTCGGCAATGCCGGCACCGGCGCTCGGCTGACCATGGGCCTCGTCGGCGTCTATGACTTCCAGTCGACCTTCGTCGGCGACGCCTCGCTGTCGCGCCGTCCCATGGGCCGCGTGCTCGACCCGTTGCGGCAGATGGGCGTCGAGGTCATGGCCCGCTCCGGCGACCGCCTTCCGCTGTCGATCCGGGGGCCGCGCGTCGCAGCGCCCATCACCTATCGCGTTCCCATGGCCTCGGCCCAAGTGAAGTCCGCCGTGCTGCTTGCCGGCCTGAACGCGCCGGGCGTGACGACGGTGATCGAGCCGGTCATGACCCGCGATCATACCGAAAAGATGCTGACCGGCTTCGGCGCATCCCTTTCGATCGAGACCGACGCGGACGGGGCGCGCCACATCGCGCTCGAAGGTCAGGGGGCGCTCAAGGCGGTGCCGGATCTGACCGTTCCCGGCGATCCGTCTTCGGCGGCCTTTCCGCTGGTTGCCGCCCTGATCGTTCCCGGCGCGCAGATCGTCATCGAGAACGTGCTGATGAACCCGACCCGGACCGGCCTGATCGAAACGCTCCTCGAAATGGGCGCTTCGATCGAGATCGCCAACCGCCGCAACGAGGGCGGCGAGGACGTCGCCGACCTTCATGTCCGCCATTCCGATCTGAAGGGCGTCATCGTGCCGCCCGAGCGCGCGCCCTCGATGATCGACGAATATCCGGTGCTGGCGATCGCGGCCGCTTTCGCCGAAGGCACGACGGTGATGGAAGGTCTTGAGGAGCTTCGCGTGAAGGAAAGCGACCGGCTCGCGGCGGTCGCTCGCGGTCTCGCCGCCAATGGCGTGGAGCATGTCGAGGGCGAGGCGAGCCTCAGTGTCACGGGCATGCCGGGCGGCAAGGGGCTTGGCGGCGGCCGGGTTGCGACCCATCTGGACCACAGGATCGCGATGAGCTTCCTGGTGCTCGGCATGGCGAGCGAAAAGCCGGTGACGATCGACGACGCGCGCATGATCGCGACGAGTTTCCCGGCGTTCGAGACGATGATGGCCGGACTGGGCGCACGATTTTCCGAAGAGACCGACGCGCTCGCGTCGTGAGCGAACGGCGACGCATAGAGCGAGAGACCATGGCGAGCTTTTTCGTTCTGTTGTTCTTCCTGCCGCTGGCTGCGATCTACGGTCGCCGCCGAGCGTGCACGCTCGCCTGGACGAAGCCGAGCCTCGGCAGCCGTCTCGCCGCCCTGCTCCCCATGCCGGCGCTGATCGGCGTCTCGGCGACGATCGCCATCATCGCGGCCCGCGAGGACGAGACCGCGCGGCTCGCCGCCCTCTCCGGCCGCCGAACCGGCGACAGCCTGCTCGCCACCGGCAATGGCGTCCTCGACTTCGGCATCGCGGCCGCCCGATGGCTCGGCGATCTGGCGCTCGTCCTGTTCTTTCTCGCCATTCCCTTCGTGCTGGGGGCCGCCATCGCCGCCGTGCTTCTGGTGCTCGAAGCAAACGGACGCATCACTCTCGCCCCGCCCCAACCGACACAGGACGACCCGGCGTCATGACCACGAGCCCGCTGACCCTCGCTCCCGTCACAATCGCGATCGACGGTCCGGCCGCCGCTGGCAAGGGAACGCTCGCCAAGCGCGTCGCCGAACATTACGGGCTCCCCTATCTCGATACGGGCCTGCTCTATCGGGCCGTCGGCAAACAAGTGATGCTGGCGGGCGTCGACCCGGATGACGAGGAAGGGGTCGGTCAAGTGGCGAGGAAGCTGGAACCCGGCCATCTGGACGATCCGACCCTGCGGGGCCACGAGGCCGGCGAACTCGCCTCGCGCATCGCCGTTCACGGACGTGTCCGCGAAGCCCTGGTCGAGTTTCAACGCGCCTTCGCCGCCCGGCCGGAAGGGGCCGTCCTCGACGGCCGCGACATCGGCACGGTCATCTGCCCGGACGCAGACGTCAAGATCTTCGTCACGGCGTCGGCTGAAGTGCGCGCCCGCCGACGCACCGACGAACTCATTGGTCACGGCCGCGACGTGACCTATGAGCGGATCCTCTCGGAAGTGCGCTCCCGCGACGAGCGGGATTCCGGCCGAACGGTCGCCCCGCTGAGACCGGCGCCGGACGCCCACTTGCTCGATACCAGCGAATTGGATATAGAAGCGGCCTTCCAGGCAGCCTGCGCTGTGATCGATCAGCGCCTGGCGAATCTGGAGACGCGTTGAGGGGCCGTTTCCTGTTGGAGGCGTGCCCTTTTTGGCTATCATGCCCCGCTTTGCGGGCCTGATCGTCCATTCTTGAAATTCCGTCCGGTGGCGGCTCCAGCGCCACCCATCCGCCATCAGGCGGGATGGACGTCTCCGGCGAGGAAATCGCGGAGACCTTGGCCGAAACCGGGCGGCTCGAAACCTTCAAACCCGTGCGGAACGGATATTTCGCTGGCGCATGCCCTTTCCCGCAAGGAAGGGTTCCCAAGGAGAAAGAATGTCTAACCTCAATCCCTCGCGCGAAGACTTCGCGTCGCTGCTCGAAGCGTCCTTTCACGAGCAGGATGTCGCCGAAGGCACGGTGGTCAAGGGCACCGTCGTCGCGATCGAAAAGGACATGGCCGTCATCGACGCCGGCCTCAAGGTCGAAGGCCGCGTGCCGCTGAAGGAATTCGGCGCCAAGGGCAAGGACGGCGAGCTGAACGTCGGCGACACCGTCGAGATCTATGTCGAGCGCATCGAAAACGCGCTGGGCGAAGCGGTTCTTTCGCGCGACAAGGCTCGCCGCGAGGAAAGCTGGGTCCGTCTGGAAGAGAAGTTCAACGCGAACGAGAAGGTCGAAGGCCAGATCTTCAACCAGGTCAAGGGCGGCTTCACCGTCGATCTGGATGGCGCCGTTGCCTTCCTGCCGCGTTCCCAGGTCGACATCCGGCCGATCCGCGACGTCACGCCGCTGATGAACACGCCGCAGCCCTTCCAGATCCTCAAGATGGACAAGCGCCGCGGCAATATCGTCGTCTCGCGCCGCACCGTCCTCGAGGAGAGCCGCGCCGAGCAGCGTTCCGAAATCGTCCAGAACCTCGAAGAGGGTCAGGTCGTCGAGGGTATCGTCAAGAACATCACCGATTACGGCGCGTTCGTCGATCTCGGTGGCATCGACGGTCTCCTGCACGTCACCGACATGGCCTGGCGCCGCGTCAACCATCCGACCGAGATCCTGCAGATCGGTCAGACGGTGAAGGTCCAGATCATCCGGATCAACCAGGAAACCCACCGCATCTCGCTCGGCATGAAGCAGCTCGAGGCGGATCCGTGGGACGGCATCGGCGTCAAGTACCCGATGGGCGTCAAGGTTACCGGCCGCGTCACGAACATCACCGACTATGGTGCGTTCGTCGAGCTGGAGCCGGGCATCGAGGGCCTCATCCACGTCTCCGAGATGTCCTGGACGAAGAAGAACGTCCATCCGGGCAAGATCCTCTCCACCTCCCAGGAGGTCGAGGTGGTCGTTCTCGAGGTCGACCCGAACAAGCGCCGCATCTCGCTCGGCCTGAAGCAGACGCTTCAGAATCCGTGGGAAGCCTTCCAGGACAAGTTCCCGATCGGCACCGTGGTCGAGGGCGAGGTCAAGAACAAGACCGAGTTCGGCCTGTTCATCGGCCTCGAAGGCGATGTGGACGGCATGGTCCATCTCTCCGATCTCGACTGGAACCGTCCGGGCGAGCAGGTGATCGAGGAGTTCAACAAGGGCGACATCGTCAAGGCCCAGGTCCTCGACGTCGACGTCGACAAGGAGCGTATCTCGCTCGGCATGAAGCAGGTCGCGGGCGATCCGTTCGTCGAGGCTGCCGAGGCCGGCGACGTTCGCCGCGGCTCGATCGTCACCTGCGAGGTCACCGAGATCAAGGACGGCGGCATCGAGGTGAAGATCGTCGATACGGACCTCACCTCCTTCATCCGTCGTTCCGATCTCGCCCGCGACCGCGACGAGCAGCGCCCCGAGCGCTTCCAGGTCGGTCAGAAGGTCGATGCACGCGTCACCCAGTTCGACAAGAAGGCCCGCAAGGTCGGCGTGTCGATCAAGGCGCTGCAGATCGCCGAGGAGAAGGAAGCCGTCGCACAGTACGGCTCGCAGGACTCCGGCGCTTCGCTCGGCGACATTCTCGGCGCGGCTCTGAAGAACCGCGGCGACGACGAATAAGCACAGTCAAAGGACCGCGCCTGGCGCGGTCCAAGCTGACGGACAAAAAGGCCCGCGGCGTTCCGACGCCGCGGGCCTTTTCGTTTCTTCAGGCCGGGAACATCTCACGGGCTTTGCCGGCGTCTCAAGGACTTGCGCTACCCGCTCGGCGCAGGGCGGATCTCGCCATCCACTTGCGTGACGGCCACCCCTTTCGCCATCTCGGCCAGGGGGCGTCCGCCTTTTGACAGACCGATCGCCTGGGCTTTTCGAACCAGAAAACCCTCGCCGAGCGCGGAACGTCGGCCCAGCCGCGCCAGGAATTTCGGCCGGTCCGCGGCGGCCCGGCGAAATCGCGCGCAGGGCATCTTCGCACGGCCCGCCTCGACAGATTCGGCGTGTTCGACGACGGCGCCTATCCACCCGGGCTGGAGCCGCGCCCCGGGTTCCAGAAAGAGCAGCCAATCGCCCTTCGCGCCCGCGATCCGGGCGGGAACCTCATCAACCGGGATCACCGCGCAGCCGGCGTGATCGGCGACCTTGCGGCTGCCCGCCTCCATGCCGCGATCGATCAGCACCACTTCCCGCACCACGCCCTCGACGGCGCCTGGCACCAGGCTCGCCAGCGTCACCGCCAGCGCCTGATCGGCTGCTCCGCAATCCATGAAAACGCTCATCATTCCCTTCGCTTACCGAAGCTCAGGTCGGTTGGCCAGCGGCAGATCCATTTTGTTCTTGTCTTGTTCTCCTTCTCGCGATAGGACTTTGTTCATCAAACGCACCCTCAAGGGCAGGAGCCTGGACGATGCGGCAGATCACGGAAGCCGACCGCGCGGCGTTTGCCGCGCCCAACGGTATCGAAATCGCCAACCATTTGATCGAGGACTCCGGTCTTCGCATCACCGACGACAGGCGGCGCGGACGCGGCGCGGGCGTCAATCCGAGCGGACGTTACGAGCCCTTCTCGCGCACGAGCTTCGACGATGGCTGGGAAACGCTCGAGACGCTTCCCGCCTTCAAGACCGAAGTTCAGGTGGAAAAGCCGAAGTCGATCATCACGCGCAACAACTCGCCGGACATTTCCTTCGACCGCTCGGTGAACCCGTATCGCGGCTGCGAGCATGGCTGCGTCTACTGCTTCGCCCGGCCGACCCATGCCTATATGGGCATGTCGCCCGGACTCGACTTCGAATCGAAGCTCTTCGCCAAGCCCAACGCCGCCGAGCTCCTCGAGCGCGAACTGTCGAAGCCCGGCTACGAGCCAAAGTCGATCGCCATCGGGACAAATACCGATCCCTATCAGCCGGCGGAAAAACGCTTCCAGATCATGCGGGAGATCCTGGAGGTTCTGGAGGCGGCCAATCACCCGGTGGGCATCGTCACGAAATCCGCCCTCGTCCTGCGCGATATCGACATCCTTCAGCGCATGGCAGACAAGGGGCTCGCCAAGGTTGCGCTCTCCGTGACCACTCTCGACCGCACCCTTGCTCGCGCCATGGAGCCGCGCGCGGCGACGCCCACGCGGCGGCTGGAAGCCGTCAAGGAGCTTAGCGAGGCGGGCATTCCGACCATGGTAATGACGGCGCCGATCATTCCGGGGCTGAACGACAGCGAGATCGAGCGGCTGCTCGAAGCCGCCGTGACGGCCGGTGCCCGAGAGGCGGGCTATGTCCTCCTGCGCCTGCCCCTTGAAGTCGCGCCGCTCTTCAAGGACTGGCTCCTGCGCCACTACCCCAATCGCTATCGCCACGTCCTGTCGCTGCTGCGATCCATGCGCGAGGGCAAGGACTACGATGCCGAATGGGGCAAGCGGATGCGCGGCAGCGGGCCCTACGCCTTCCAGATCCGCCGCCGCTTCGAGATGACCGCGAGGCGCCTGGGGCTCAACACGGAGCGCCGTCAGCTGCGCACCGACCTCTTCACCCCGCCCAAGGGTGCGGGTGTCCAGCTTGCCCTGTTGTAACGGCCGCATCGTCACAACAGAGCTGCGCCGGCGCGATGACCCCCGCGCTGGCGCGAGCGTCCGGCCTCGCCCGGCCCTCGTGGGCAGACCGGACTTGCATGGGATCGGGGGATGCGCGAGTCTCGCCGCAACATGACCGCGCATCCTCCCGATTCTCTCTTCTCCGATTCAGCCGCTTCGGCGAAGGCTCCACGTCGAACCGTGGGCAAAGCCGGCAAGTCTGCGGTCAAGAAACCTCGCGCAGCCAAGAAGCCGGCGCGGCCCTCTGGGCCGTCCTTCGAGCGTGAGCGCCATCTGATCTCTCTCGGACTGACCCGCATCGCAGGCGTCGACGAGGCTGGCCGGGGACCGCTTGCCGGACCAGTAACCGCCGCGGTCGTCATTCTCGACCCCGAGAACATCCCAGACGGTCTGAATGACTCCAAGGCGCTCTCTTCGGATGATCGGGAGCGGCTGTTCGTGGATATCCTCGCCTGGGCGCATGTGGCCAGCGCGTCGGCGAGCGCCACCGAGATCGACCGGTTCAACATCCGCGGCGCGACGCTCATCGCCATGCGCCGCGCCGTCTCGGCGCTGAACCACTGCCCGGATCATATTCTCGTCGACGGACGCGACGTGCCACCCGGCTGCCCCTGTCTCGGTTCGGCGGTTGTCGGCGGCGACGCCTCTTCTGTTTCCATCGCAGCCGCCTCGATCGTCGCCAAGGTCATGCGGGACCGTCTCATGCGACGGGCGTGCCGTGCCTTTCCAGGCTACGGATTCTCACAGCACATGGGATACGGAACGGCGGCCCATCTCGCCGCCCTGGACCAGTTCGGGCCCGCGGCGATCCATCGGATGACCTTCGCGCCCCTCAAAGCGCGCCTGCGGCTTCTGTGACCCCGACAAACGAAAGCGGCGCCGATCATCCGATCGGCGCCGCTTTCTTGTCTCGTCCGTCTGTCCGCCGATGAAGCTCAGTTGAGTCTTTTCTTCACTTCGGAAATCGACTGATCGATGAACTGGCCGCTGGAGCCGCCGGAATTGCGATCGGCGATGATCTGGGCAGAGGCAGCCACCGCGAGGTTCACGGCCGTCGCCCGGACCTCTGCCACGGCATCGCTTTCGGCCTGAGCAATCTTCTGCTCGGCCATGGCCGTACGCCGCTCGACATATTCCTCGTTGCGGCGACGGGCTTCCTTCAGCATCAAGTCGGCTTCGCGTCTGGCGGCGGCGACGATGTCCTTCGCCTCCTGCTCAGCCTCGCGGCGCCGGCGCTGATATTCGGCCAGCTGCTGCTTGGCCTCTTCCTTCAGCTCACGCGCCTCCTCGATCTCCTTGCGGATGCGAGCGGCGCGGTCGTCGAGGCTCTTGCCAACGCGCACGTGCGCCTTGACGTAGAACACGACCACAAAGAACAGGATGAGGCCAACCGTGGCCCAGAATGTATTGTCCATGAGTGGCCTCCCTTAACCGCGAGCCCGGCCGACGGCGCCTGAAATTTCGTCCTGGCTCGCCTCGATCTGGGCGACCTCGCGGAGGATCGCGTCGGTGACATCGCGGGCGATCTGATCGACCTCGCCCATCGCCGAACTCTTCACTTCCGCGATGCGGGCCTGGGCGTCGTCGAGCTTCGAATCGAGATCGGCGTCGAGACGCTTGCGCTCCTTCTCGGCGTCCGCCCGCGCCGATTCACGCGCCTCGTTGCCAATGGAGTGGGCGCGGTTGCGGGCCTCGGTGAGTTCCTGCTCATAGGCCGCGTGGGCCTCGTCCGCGTCGGATTTCATCCGCTCGGCCGCCTCGAGATCAAGCGCGATGCGATCGCGGCGATTCTCGAGAATACCGCCGATCCGCGGCATGAGCACGTTCTTCAGGAGCCAGTAGAAGACGCCGAAGGTAATCGCCAGCCACAGAAGCTGAGACGGGTAGTACTCGGAATTGAAAGGCGGGAAGCCCGATTCGTGCTCGCCTTCCACATGGATCGTCTCGCCATGGGCGGCCGCCGCGTCGCTCGCGGGGGGCAGGTCCACGGTCTCCGAATGCCCTTCTTCCTGGGCAAAGGCAGGCGTTACGAACATTCCAGCTCTCCGGCATGAGAGACCGGCGGCGCTTTCGCCCGCCGGTCGAGACTTTCGGTCCTTGCGTCAGCGCCGATCAGACGGCGAAGAGCAGGAGCAGCGCGACGAGCAGCGAGAAGATGCCCAGCGCTTCCGTCACCGCGAAGCCGAAGATCAGGCGGCCGAACTGGCCGTCGGCGGCGGAAGGATTGCGCAGTGCGCCGGCCAGATACTGACCGAAGATGGTTCCGAGACCGATACCGGCGCCGCCCATGCCGAGGCAGGCAAGACCGGCACCAATGAACTTAGCTGCATCCGCTTCCATGTCGAAACTCCTTTGAATGCGTCCGTTGCGGCTGATGAAGGCGCCGTTGCGCCATGCGGAGGGTGTTCGGCCAGAGACGGCGAGGCGTCAGTGGCCGGGATGAAGGGCGTCGTTGAGATACATGCAGGTCAGGACGGCGAAGACATAGGCCTGAAGCGCCGCGACCAGGAATTCGAGCGCCGTCAGCGCGATCACCATCAGGAGCGGCAGGATCGACCCGATCACCCCGACGAAGCCGAATGCGCTCAGCGAGACGATGAAGCCCGCGAAAACCTTCAGCGTGATGTGGCCGGCCAGCATGTTGGCGAAGAGACGAACCGAGAGCGAAACCGGCCGCGAGAGGAAGGACACCACCTCGATCAGGACGACCAGCGGCATCAGGATACCCGGAACGCCGGACGGCACGAAGAGGTGGAAGAAGTGCAGCCCGTGCTTCATCAGGCCGTAGACCACGACAACGGTCATCACCAGCATCGCCAGGGCGAAGGTCACAATGAGATGGCTGGTGACCGTGAAGAAGAACGGGATCATGCCGAACAGGTTCGCGACCAGCACGAACAGGAAGATCGCGAAGACGAAGGGGAAGAACCGCATGCCCGCCGTGCCGGCCGCGTCGCGCAGCATGTTGGCGGTGAATTCGTAGGTCAGCTCCGTCACCGACTGGGCGCGGGAAGGAACCAGCCCGCGGCCGCGCGTCGTGTAATAGAGAAACGCAGCGGTGACCGCGACCGTCAAGACCATGAACAGGGCGGAGTTCGTGAAGGAGAAATCCCACGACCCGATCTTGATGGGTACGATACTGCTGATTTGAAACTGGTGAATCGGATCGGTCGGATCGTATTCCAAGCGGCCTGGTCCCTCATCAGAATTGTGTGCCCCGAAAGAGCCGCATTGCCCATAGCGTCCCCGAACGCGCTTCGCAACACCCTGTGAAGCAGTTTCAGCCCGTTGGCTCAGCTTCCGGCATCATCCTTTGGGCGAATTTGCCCGCTCGTGGTGGTGGGCGAGACCGATCGCAGGATGTTGCGGATACCGGCGGCGAAGCCGATCATCAGGAAGAAGATCAGGCCGAAGGGCGTCGTGCCCGCGAGTTTGTCGACGAAATAGCCGATCGCCGCGCCGACGATGATTCCGGCGGCGAATTCGCTGGCAAGCTTCAGCCCTTCGGCGATTCCCTGGCCGGTGCCACCGGTCTTGCGCTCCCGCTGCTCTTCGGCGGCATTGCGTTCGCGGTGGATGGCCAAGCGCCGCTGCAGTTCCTCGCGGCGCTTGTCCCAGAGGACCGGATCCTCGGGCGCAGCGGGAACACTCGAAACGGCCTCGTCGCCCGTTCCGTCTCTTTCCTGTGGCATCACCGCTCCCTCCTCTGGAATGGCGACGAGAAGGGCCGGCTCTTCAACAGACTGGCAATCGTCGTCACGACCAGGATCGCGACGATGACAATCAGCGAGAAGGTTGTCGAGATATGCGGCAGGCCTTCGATCGGCTGCCCGTCATTGAGGAAGGGCAGAGTATTCTGCTCGAGGGCGTGCAGGACGAGCTTGACGCCAATAAAGCCGAGAATCAGCGCGAGCCCCAGTCCCAGATAGACCAGCCGGTCCAGGAGACCGCCAAGCAGGAAGTAGAGCTGCAACAGCCCGAGAAGCGCGAAAGCGTTGGCGGTGAAGACGATATAGGGCGCGTCGGTGAGGCCGTAGATCGCCGGGATCGAATCGAAGGCGAACAAGATGTCCGTCAGGCCCAGCGCCAGAATCACGACGAACATCGGCGTGAACAGCCGGCGGCCGTCATGCTTGACCGTCAGCGCATTGCCCTCGAAATCGTCGGTCACGGGAAAATGGTTCTGGAACCACTTCACCACGGGGTTGGGCTCATATTCCTCCTCGGTGGTGCTCGGCCCGGCAAAGCTCTCGACGGCGAGCTTGTAGGCGGTCCACAGAAGGAAGATGCCGAAGATATAGAAGACCCAGGAGAACTGCTCGATCGCGGCGGCGCCGAGCGCGATGAAGATGCCGCGCATGATCAGGGCGAGCACGATGCCGATCAGCAGGGCCTTCTGCTGGAACTGCACCGGCACCTGGAAGCTCTTCATGATGATCACGAAGACGAAGAGATTGTCCACCGACAGGCTCTTTTCGGTGATGAAACCGGCAAAGAACTCCACCCCGTGGGTGTGATCCCAGAAATAGAAGACGCCGCCGCCGAACGCGCAGGCGAGCACGATATAGAAGACCGACCAAAACCCGGCTTCCTTGAAGCTGGGCGCGTGGGGCTTTCGCACATGGGTGAAGAAATCGAAGACGAAGAGCGCTGCAAAACCGGCGATGGTGGCGAACCATACGACGTTCGGAACCGCCCCGGCACTCAATCCGCCCGTCGTGAGATTTTCCAAGTCTGAACTCCTGTCGGCAGGGTCAGCGCGAACCCGCCGGGCCTCGAAACTAAGCCGCGATCGATCGCCGGCGGTGCCACAATCCATCGCGGCGACAAACGACGAGTGCGCGGCGGGTGACCGCCTCAAAATGTGCAAGCGCCGGGTTGGGTTTCCCTCAGCCCGGCACGCCGCCCTTAGATGTGTTGGGTTTTCAAAGGTTCAAACCGGCAAGCGAGAGAATTTCCCGATCGCAGTCGGGAACTCGCGACCTCCACCCCTGTCATCGCTCTGCCATGCGCCCCCTCGGCATCAGCCGGACGCGCCATCCTGCCCGATCGCCGGTCCGGACGTTTCGTCCGAAACCAGCCGATCGTCCGAATCATCCTTGAGCTTCGTGCCCGACAGGCCGAGTTCGGCCGCGCGGGCGACGAGGCCTGCGAGCTTTTCTCCCGCGACCTCGGGCTTCAGCCCGCCGGGCCGGATGTTGGAGACGCAGTTGCGGTCCGCATCGGAGCGACCGGGCCTGGGTGCGAAGGTGAGATAGGCCCCGAGACTGTTTGCCGCAGACAATCCCGGCCGTTCGCCGACGAGCATCAGGGCGATCTTCGCCCCCAGCGCCTCTCCGATCGGATCGGACAGGGCGACGCGCGCGCCGCTGGCGATCACCACCGCTGCGATCCGCCAGTCTTCGGGCATCGCGTCGAGGAGATTTTGCGCGACCGCGGCGGCATGGGAATTGACGGCCGTCGCCGAAAGCCCGTCGGCGACGATGACGACCAGATCGAACGGCCCGCCCTCGATCGCCGAGAGCCGCTCGCGCGAGGCATCGGACAGGCGTCGGCCGAGATCGGGCCGGCGCAGATAGGTGGCGCGGTCTCCGGCCTGGCTTTCGACCCTGACGGTCTCATGGCCGGCGGTCTCAAGCGAATTCGCGATGGCGTCGGCCTCGAAATCCGAATGAACCGCATCGCGCGCCCGGGCATGGGCCTCGGCAAAGTCGAGATGGGCCGCCGTCGGAAGCCCGGCGCCGCTCCGTCCAAGGCCGATCCGCGCTTCGGTGAAGGCGCGCAGGCGCTTCAGCGGGTGCTCGGCCTGTCGGACGGACGGAGCCGAATCGTCTCCGGAACGATCGGTCACTCGGCCGCCTCCAGAAGCTTCGAGCGTTCGATCAGCCGGCCGTCGCCGCCGCCGGTCTCCGGCAGGAGGAAGCCCTCGTCGTCGAACACGCCGGCGTCCTGCAGCCAGGATTCGAATTCGGGCGCAGGCCTGAGGCCGAGCACCCGGCGCACATAGGCCGCGTCGTGATAGGAGGTCGACTGGTAGTTCAGCATGATGTCGTCGGAACCCGGCACGCCCATGACGAAATTGACACCCGCGACGCCTAGCAGCGTCAGAAGGTTGTCCATGTCGTCCTGATCGGCCTCGGCATGGTTGGTGTAACAGACGTCGACACCCATGGGCACGCCGAGCAGCTTGCCGCAGAAATGATCCTCCAGGCCGGCGCGGATGACCTCCTTGCCGTCATAGAGATATTCCGGGCCGATGAAGCCGACGACCGTGTTGACCAAGAGCGGGTCGAAGGCGCGGGCGACGGCATAGGCGCGCGCCTCCATGGTCTGCTGATCGATCCCGTGATGGGCATCGGCCGAGAGCGCTGCCCCCTGCCCCGTCTCGAAATACATGAGGTTCTGGCCGACCGTGCCGCGCTTCAGCGACTGCGCGGCGTCATGGGCTTCCTTCAGCATGGCAAGTGAGATGCCGAAGGAGGCGTTGGCCTTCTCCGAGCCAGCGATCGACTGGAAAACGAGATCGACCGGGGCCTGGCGCTCGATCGCATCGATCGCCGTGGTCACATGGGCGAGCACACAGGATTGCACCGGGCAGTCGAGGCGCAGCCGCAACTCCTCGATCAGTTCCAGAAGCCGCCGCATGGCCGACGGGCTGTCGGTCGCCGGGTTGATGCCGATCACGGCGTCGCCGCAACCGAACTGCAGGCCATCGACGATCGAGGCCGCCACACCCTTGGCGTCATCGGTCGGATGGTTCGGCTGGATGCGCACCGAGAGACGGCCGGGCAGGCCGACGGTCGTGCGAAAGCTCGCGACGACCGGCCGCTTCTTCGCGATGGCGATCAGATCCTGGTTGCGGCAGATCTTCGAGACGGCGGCGACCATTTCCGGCGTCAGCGCCCATTTAAGCGCCGCGATCGCCTCAGAGGTGGCCTCGTCGGACAACAGCCAGTTGCGGAACGCGCCGACCGAGAAGCCCGCAATCGGGCGAAACGCCTCAGCATCGTGCTGATCGAGGATGAGGCGCTGGACCTCGTCCGCCTCCGGA
Source organism: Jiella marina (assembly GCF_024359545.1). GTDB lineage: Bacteria > Pseudomonadota > Alphaproteobacteria > Rhizobiales > Rhizobiaceae > Jiella. The sequence continues at coordinate 505 of NZ_JAKQZG010000010.1, read as the reverse complement.
TCGATCAGCGATTCCGCGAGAATATCAGCAAGACCGGTGTCGGCGAGCCGCCGCTGCGCCTTGACCCGCGCTTCCTGGCTCTCGGCCGCGACACCCGCGAGGAAATCGCCGGAACGGGCAGGCGAGGCGTGAGCGAGCAGGGATTTGATCGACTGCTTGGGCATGGCGGGGCAACCTCGATCCTGTCAGCCATGCCGCATGAGACGGCATTTTGCAGCGATGGTCAAACGGGGTGCAACAGATGGGGCCGATGCTTATCGCGAACGTGCCGGGAGGTTTGTCACAGAGGCTTCCCGACGCGTTGTGAGCCCCATTGTCGATCGAAGGGATCGCATCCTCATCCCCGCGCTTCGGCTTCTTGCAACCGCCATCCCCTCCACTTCGTCATCCTCGTGCGTCAGCACGGGGATCCATGCCTCATCGCTTTCGCTGCAGATTCGGTGCAAGAAGAGTGGTGCACTCTGCCCATCCGACTGCCAGCCTCACCGAGGAGGCATGGATCCCC
>NZ_JAKQZG010000001.1 GCF_024359545.1 Jiella marina | reverse complement strand
ACCGTCTCATGCACGCAATGGCCTTCGTGGCCGCGCTCCTGGTGATTAGTCAGGCGGCACTTGCCCAGGCCGCCGACACGGACAGTGCGCGGGCAGACGAGAGCGAGCCGCGGCGGATCGCCGTGATGTCCGCCTTCGAACCGGAATGGCAGAGCCTGAAGGACGCCCTGAGGCAACCGGAGACGTTCGTCATCAATGGCAATCGCTTCGTCACGGGCACGCTTGAGGGCAAGGACGTCGTCCTGTTTCTGAGCGGCGTCAGCATGGTCAACGCGGCCATGACGACGCAGCTGGCGCTCGATCGGTTCAAGATCGAAGCCATCGTGTTTTCCGGGATCGCGGGCGGTGTCGATCCGCAGCTCGATATTGGTGACGCCGTCGTCGCGGAGCGCTGGGGACAATATCTCGAAGCGGTTTTCGCGCGCGGAGCCGAATCGGAATGGAGTTTGCCGAGTTTCGCCGACCAGCCCTTTCCCAATTTCGGCATGATTTTTCCGCAGCCGGTCGATGTCGTTTCGGGGCGCAGCGGAAGCGTCGAAGAGCGCTTCTGGTTTCCGGTGGATGGCGAACTGCTCGATGTCGCGCGCGAAGTGGCGAAGCAGGTGACGCTGGAGCGTTGCCTCGAGGCCGCAGACTGTCTCTCCGATGCGCCCGCAATCGTCGTGGGCGGTCAGGGCGTATCGGGCATGGCGTTCGTCGACAATGCCGAGTTCCGCGCCTACGTCTTCGATACCTTCGAAGCCTCAGTTCTCGACATGGAAAGTGCTGCGGTGGCCCATGTGGCCTATGCCAACCAGGTGCCCTTCATCGCGTTTCGAAGCCTGTCCGATCTCGCCGGCGGCGGCGAAGCCGAGAACGAAATGGGCACGCTCTTCGGCCTCGCTTCGCAGAACTCCGCCCGGGTGGTGCGGGCCTTTCTGACCGCCCTGCCGGAAAGGATGTGATCCACCAGGGCACCCGAGAACGAGGCGGATCATTCTGTCTGAACGGTCTCCGTGACCGGAAACGGGAGGTGGAAGACATGCGCAAGGATTGGCTGCCGGATCGAGTCGGGCGTCGGATGGCCGCTGCTGTCCTGGCCGTCCCGCTTTTCCTGCCGCAGCTCGTGTCGGCGGGTGAGGTGACGGTCGAGGGCGTCTCGGTCACGCAGACCGGTCCGGGAACCTATAGTTTCGCCGTTACGCTTCGCCATGCCGACGAGGGCTGGGACCATTATGCCGACCGGTGGGAGGTTCGCGGCGCGGACGGGACCGTTTTCGGCACGCGCACGCTCCTCCATCCCCATGTCAACGAGCAGCCCTTCACCCGCAGCGCCTTCGGGATCGAGATTCCCGAGGGGCTGAGCGAGGTGACGGTCGTCGGGCATGACAGTGTCCATGGCGACGGTACGCCTGTAACGGTCGAGTTGCCGGTTCGGGAATGACGACGCCGGGTCGCCGACGATGCATCAACCCGCGGACTGTGCCGGTGTAGCCTCATCAGCGAAGACATCGTGCCCCTTCTGGGACTGCACCTCGACGAAGACGCGGCGGATGATCGGGAAGGCCTCGCGTACCCGCGCTTCGATCTCGCTGACGATGGCCTCGATCCGTTGCGAGACCACATCGTCCTTGAAGTCGACGCTCATGGTGAGAAGCACGTCGCTCGGCCCGAGATGGAGGGTTCGCAGCTCGTTGACGGCGAGGATCTCGTCGCGTTTGGCAATCCGCCCGCGGATGGCCTTGTCGATGTCGGGACCGGCCGTTTCGCCGATGAGCAGGCCCTTGACCTCGATCGCCAGCAGGATTGCCGTCACGCCGAGCAGAATGCCGATCAGGATCGAGCCGATGGCGTCGAAGGCGTGAATGCCCGTCGACCAGGACAGGCCGATGCTGATTGCCGCGATCACGATGCCGATGCAGGCCGCGGTGTCTTCGAACAGAACGACAAAGACCGACGGATCCTTCATGCTGCGGAAGTCGCGCAGCAGGCTCTTGCCATCGCGTCTTTCGTTGAATTCCCGGGCGGCGACTGTCCATGAGTAGCCTTCGAAGCAGAAGGACATGAAGAGCACGATGAGTGCCACCAGGGGGGAGACCAACCCCTCGCTGTCGCTCGCGAGCAGACCGGCGACGCCTTCGTAGATGGAGAAGCCGGCGCCCATGGCGAAGAGGAAGATCGCCACGAGAAACGCCCAGAAATAGACTTCCGAGCCATAGCCGAACGGGTGTTTTTCGTCTGCCGGCTTCTCGGCCCGGCTCATGCCGATGAGCAGGAAGCCCTGATTGGCGGTGTCGATGATCGAGTGAATGCCTTCGGCGAACATGGCGGACGAGCCGGTGAACAGCGCTGCGCCCAGTTTCGTGACCGCGATCGCGACATTGGCGCCCATCGCGGCGAGGACGGCTTTCCTGCTGCCGCTGTCGTCGTGGGGCGCCTGGGCCTTTTGTTTCGATCGCGCCATCTGGTCCCTCCGAAAGCGGCTGGTTGCTGGAGCCTAAAGTCGCAGGCCAGCAAAAAGTTCGTCAGGAGTACAAAGTTCGAGGCGGCTTGCGCCGGGCTCGTCAGCGCCAGAAGGCTCAAGCGTCTGATTGCAGATGAAAAAGTGCCATCACGCCGTCGGCGACGAATTGGACCGCGAGGGCGGCGAGGAGAACCCCCAAGAGGCGCGAGATCACCGCCCGGCCCGTGGCGCCCAGAACACGATCGAGCCGATGGGCGACCGCCAGAAAGGCGAAATTCGCCAGAAGGGCGGAAAAGATGAGGGCAAGCAGGGCCGACTTGCCGGCGATGCCTTCGAGATTGCCGGCAAGCAGAATGACGGCGGAGATCGCGCCGGGACCCGCCATCAGGGGGATCGCCAGGGGAAACGCCGCGACGTCCGCCGTTTCGGACTCGTGGACGGCCCGATTGGCGCTCTTTTCGTGGCGTTCCCGGCGCCGCTCGAAGACGAGTTCGAAACCGATCCAGAAGAGGAACAGGCCACCGGCCACCCGGAAGGCGCCGAGCGTGATGCCGAGGGTCTCGAGAACCACGATCCCGGTCAGCGCGAAGAGCGCCAGGATCACGAAGGCGATCACCGTGGCGCGAAACGCGATCCGCGTGCGCTCCGCTTCGCTCGCGCCGGGCGTCAAGGCCAGAAACAGCGGCACGAGCCCCAACGGATCGAGAATGACGAAGAGCGTGGCGAAGCCGCTGAGAAGAATGTCGAACATCAAGCCTGCTTTGCAGCTTCGCCGTGGGGACAAATCATCTGGGCAGTCTGCGCGGTTCGCGGACAGACTGCAACGCGGCTGTCGAGGCCGAAGATTCGCTCACCTATACGGTCTCGTTCGACCGTTCCCGCGGACCAGTCACAGATTTCTTCGTTCGTCGTCATAAGCTTCTGAAATATCTGTTGGAATTTTGCGCGAGGAGGGCCGCTCAGATTTGCCCTGAGCGGCAGGGCGCGCTATAGCGGGCGCACAGATTTCATTCGATCGGGATAGTCTCTTGGCAGACGAAAACGACACGCCGCCTCCGCCGTCTTCCGGCGGCGGCATCGACAGTATTTCCATCATCGACGAGATGCAGCGCAGCTATCTCGATTACGCCATGAGCGTGATCGTTAGCCGCGCACTGCCGGATGTCCGCGACGGCTTGAAGCCGGTCCATCGACGCATCCTCTATGCGATGCACGAGATGGGGCTGAACTCGACCAAGTCCTATCGCAAGTCGGCGGGTGTGGTCGGTGAGGTGATGGGTAAGTACCATCCCCATGGCGACAGCGCGATCTACGACGCTCTGGTGCGCATGGCGCAGGACTGGTCGCTGCGTGCGCCGCTGATCGACGGGCAGGGAAATTTCGGTTCGATCGACGGCGATCCGCCGGCGGCCATGCGCTACACAGAGTGCCGGCTGCAGAAGATCGCCGATCCGATGCTGGAGGATATCGACAAGGAAACGGTCGATTTCCAGGAAAACTATGACGGGCGCGAGATGGAGCCGGTGGTCCTGCCGGCACGCTTCCCGAACCTCCTCGTCAACGGCTCCGGCGGCATCGCCGTCGGCATGGCCACGAACATTCCTCCACACAATCTCGGCGAGGTCGTCGACGGCTGTGTGGCGATGATCGAAAACCCGGCGATCACGCTGGAGGAACTGGTCGAGATCATTCCGGGACCGGATTTCCCGACCGGCGCTCTCGTGCTGGGCCGGGCCGGCATCATGTCGGCCTATTCGACCGGCCGCGGCTCGATCCTGATGCGCGGCAAGGTGCATATCGAGCAGATCCGCGGCGACCGCGAGGCCATCATCGTCACCGAAGTTCCCTATCAGGTGAACAAGGCGACGATGATCGAGAAGATGGCCGATCTCGTTCGCGACAAGCGGATCGAAGGCATTTCCGACATTCGCGACGAGTCCGATCGGGAGGGCTACCGCGTCGTCGTCGAACTGAAGCGCGACGCCTCCTCCGACGTCGTCCTCAATCAGCTGTATCGCTTCACCCCGCTGCAGACCTCCTTCGGCGCCAACATGGTGGCGCTCAATGGCGGCAAGCCTGAGCAATTGACGCTCACCGACATGCTCTCGGCCTTCATCGCCTTCCGCGAGGAGGTGGTGAACCGGCGGACCAAATACCTCCTGCGCAAGGCGCGGGAGCGGGCGCATGTGCTGGTCGGCCTCGCGATCGCCGTTGCCAATATCGACGAGGTGATCAAGCTCATCCGCGAGGCGCCGGATCCGGCCACCGCCCGCGAGCGCCTGATGTCCCGCAACTGGGAAGCCAAGGACGTCGCGCCGCTGATCCGGCTCATCGACGATCCGCGCCACCGCATTGCCGAAGACGGCACCTACCGGCTCTCGGAAGCCCAGGCCCGGGCGATTCTCGATCTGCGCCTGCAGCGCCTGACGGCACTTGGCCGCGACGAGATCGGCGACGAGCTCAACAAGATCGGGGCCGAGATCAAGGAGTATCTCGAGATCCTGTCGTCGCGGATCAAGGTCCGCGAGATCATCACGGCGGAACTCACCGCCATTCGCGACGAGTTCGCGACGTCCCGCCGCACGGAGCTTACTGAGGGCGCGGCGGACATGGAGGATGAAGACCTCATCCCCCGCGAGGATATGGTCGTCACCGTCAGCCATTCCGGCTACATCAAGCGCGTGCCGCTCGCGACCTATCGGGCCCAGCGCCGTGGCGGCAAGGGCCGCTCGGGTGTGTCGCTCAAGAACGACGAGGATTCGGTGACGCGTCTGTTCGTGGCGAACACGCACACGGCGGTCTTGTTCTTCTCCTCGCGCGGTATCGTCTACAAGGAGAAGGTCTGGCGGCTGCCGCTCGCCACGCCGCAATCGCGCGGCAAGGCGCTGATCAATCTCCTCCCGCTCGAAAAGGAGGAACGGATCACCTCGATCCTGCCGCTGCCGAGCGATGCCGAAGCCGCCGAGCGGCTGAACGTGATGTTCGCGACGACGCGCGGCACCGTCCGCCGCAACAAGCTGTCGGACTTCACCCAGGTGAACCGCAACGGCAAGATCGCCATGAAGCTCGAGGACGATGGTGACGAGATCCTGGCGGTCGCCACCTGTACCGAGGACGACGACGTCCTGCTGACGGCGTCCTCAGGCCAGTGCATCCGTTTCCCGACCACCGATGTCCGTGTCTTCGCCGGTCGCAACTCGATCGGCGTTCGCGGGATCTCGCTCGGCGCCGGCGAGAAGGTCGTCTCCATGGGCATTTTGCGCCATGTCGATGCGACGCCGGCGGAGCGCGCCTCCTATCTCAAGATGCGACGCGCCGTCGAAGGCGATGCTGCGGGCGAGGGGAACGGCGAGCCGCCGGTGGTCGAGGAGGAGGGCGTCGAGGACGTCGCCATCGATCAGGAGCGTTATGCCTATCTGAGCGCTCATGAGGAGTTCATCCTGACGATCAGCGAGTTCGGTTACGGCAAGCGCTCCTCGTCCTACGAATTCCGCACCAGCGGGCGCGGCGGCAAGGGCATCCGGGCAACCGATACCAATCGGCTCGACAAGCTTGGACCCCTGGTGGCCGGTTTCCCGGTCGAGGCCGAGGATCAGCTTCTGATGGTTACCGACAAGGGACAGGTCATTCGCGTCCCGATCCAGGGCATCGGGATGAAGGGTCGCTCGACCGGCGGCGTGACGATCCTGCGCACGGCGAGCGGCGAACGCGTCGTCTCCGTGGAGCGGATCCCCGACCAGGGCGCCGACGAAGCCGGTGAAGCCGAGGACGAGACCGGAGCGATCGAGGGCGAAGCCGATGGAGATGCTTCCGGCCCCGCAACGGACGGACCGGATGAGAGCGGGCCGGACGAGGAATAGGACTGAAGATGAAAAAAACCCTCGATCACAGCCGTGCTGCGATCGAGGGTTTTTTATGAACAGAACTGGCAGGCTTGTGCGACCGCGACAGACGCGATCTCGCCGGATTTGCGGCCTGCCGATTACGAGCGGTGACGGGGAGCGCGAAAGCCTGAATGATCCTTGGCGAGAACTTTGACGCGCGCCTCTTCGCGCTCGTCATTGAGCACGATGGCAGTTGCGGTCGCCAGCGTCATCAGCAACATCATCGACAGTGCGAGGATCAACATGTTCGGGCCTCCGTTTTGACCGAGAAACCGGTTTGTCTCGAATTTGTTCCAAACTTTCTCGGCATTTGGCCCCACATGACGGCGGGAACGTGTCAAGAATGGCACTGACACGGGGACTTTATCAAATCGTAATGTTGCCGTCGTGTTCCCCCTTGGGTGCGGCTGCCCATCGCGCCTGCGGTCAGGCGTTGTGAACCGGTAGAGACCAGAGGCTTTTGGAAAGAGCAGGTTACCATGACGAAGCGCGTCTTCTATCCGGGCTCCTTCGATCCGCTGACGAACGGCCACCTCGACATTCTCGCGCAGGCTCTGCGCCTTTTCGACACGGTGGTTGTGGGGATTGGCGTTCATCCGGGCAAGAAGCCGCTCTTCTCCTTCGAAGAGCGGGCCGATCTGATTCGTCGAGCGGTTGAACGGATTGGCGAAGATGCCGGCCGGATCGCGGTCGAGGCCTTCGACGGTCTCGTGGTCGAGGCGGCGAAAGAGGCTGGAGCGGTCGCTCTGGTGCGCGGGCTGCGGGACGGCAGTGATCTCGACTACGAGATGCAGATGGCGGGGATGAACGGTGCGATGGCGCCCGAGATCGCGACCATCTTTTTCCCCTCGACCCCGCAAACCCGGCCCATTACCGCCACATTGGTTCGCCAGATCGCCGGGATGGGCGGTGATGTTTCACACTTTGTTCCCGCCCATGTCGCCGAGGCGATCAGGGGGAAACTCGGCCGCATGTAAGGTGCGGCCAAAAGAAATTTGGGGTGACGACATGAAATATATCGCGACGCTCGGCCTGGCGGCCGCCCTGTCGATCTTTGCGGTGTCCGGGCTGGCGGCGCAGGAGGCCGATCCGGAAAACACGCTGGTGATTACCACGCAGGAAGGCGAGATCGACATCGCGCTCAGACCTGATCTGGCGCCGAACCACGTGGCGCGGATCAAGGAACTCGCGCGCGAAGGGTTCTATGACGGCGTGGTCTTCCACCGTGTGATCGAGGGCTTCATGGCCCAGACCGGCGATCCGACGGGCACCGGCATGGGCGGCTCCGAAAAGCCGGATCTGGACGCGGAGTTTTCGGACGAAGAGACTTTCGATCGTGGCACCGTAGGCATGGCACGCTCCCAGGATCCGAACTCGGCGAATTCGCAGTTCTTCATCATGCTCGCCGACGGCGATTTCCTCGACGGCCAGTACACGATCGTCGGCGATGTCGTGGAGGGCATGGACGTCGTCGACAAGATCAAGAAGGGCGACCCGCAGCAGAACGGGGCCGTCAGCGACCCGGACGCGATGGTCTCCGTGAAGGTCGCGGCCGACCAGGAGTAGTCCTATCAGCGCGAGGCGCCCCGGAAAGGGGCCTTGCGCCTTGGGATGAAAGCGACCAAACACCGGTCACGATCGCGGGGCCCGTTGATGGCCCCGCGGAACGACAGGTGAAGGAGGTAGGATTGGCCTACGAAAATCCCGAAGACACGCTGGTCCTTGAGACGACCAAGGGCAAGGTGGTCATCAAGCTCAGGCCGGATCTCGCGCCCAACCATGTGGCTCGGGTGAAGGAACTCGCTCGCGACGGCTTCTACGATGGCGTCGTGTTTCACCGCGTGATCGACGGTTTCATGGCGCAGACGGGCGATCCGACGGGCACCGGCATGGGCGGCTCGGACAAGCCGGACCTGAAGGCGGAGTTCTCCGCGGAATCGCACAAGCGCGGTACGGTTTCGGCCGCCCGCACCGCCCATCCGGACACGGCGAACTCGCAGTTCTTCATCTGCTTCGAGGACGCACCCTGGCTGAACAAGCAGTATTCGGTCTGGGGCGAGGTTATCGAGGGCATGGAGAATGTCGATCAGATCAAGCGCGGTGAGCCCGTGCGCGATCCCGACAAGATCACCACCATGCGCGTCGCCGCCGACCTCTAGAAAGGCCGGACGCCAGGAATGCGGGTCGAACTCTTCGATTTCGAACTGCCGGAGGAGCGGATCGCGCTCCGACCGGCGGTTCCGCGCGAGTCGGCCCGCCTTCTTCATGTGGGGGCAGGTGGCGCGCTCGGCGATTTCACGATTGCCGATCTGCCTCAACTCCTCGAACCCGGCGACGTTCTCGTCTTCAACGACACGAAGGTCATTCCGGCGCGACTTTCCGGCACGCGTCGCCGTGAGGGCGTGACGACCGGCGAAGGCATCGCGCGGATCGAGGCGACGCTTCACATGCGCATCGCACCCGATGGCTGGAAGGCTTTTGTCCGCCCGGCCAAGCGGGTCAAGGTTGGCGACCGGATCGTCTTCGGTGTGGGGAGCAGCAATGCCTGCCTGCTGGGCACGCTCCCGGCGGTCGTCGAGGAGAAGGGCGAGGCCGGCGAGGCAACCCTGCGCTTCGAACTGGAGGGGCCGGCTCTCGACGAGGCGATCGCCGCGATCGGCCACATCCCATTGCCGCCCTACATCGCCTCGAAGCGCCCGGACGACGCGGCCGACCGGCAGGACTATCAGACCATCTTTGCCCGTGAGAGCGGGGCTGTCGCAGCGCCGACCGCCGGACTGCATTTCACGCCCGACCTCATGGCGCGTTTCGACGCGCGCGGCGTGAAGACCGAATTCCTGACGCTCCACGTCGGAGCGGGAACCTTCCTGCCGGTGAAGGCCGACGACACCGACGAGCATCGCATGCATGCGGAGATCGGCCGGATCGATACTGCCACCGCCGATCGCCTGAACGCGGCCCGCCGGGCTGGCGGGCGCCTCGTCGCCGTCGGCACGACCTCGCTGCGCCTTCTCGAAAGCGCTGCCGGCGAGGATGGCACGATTTGGCCCTTTGCAGGGCCGACCGACATCTTCATCACGCCCGGCTATCGTTTTCGCGCCGTCGATCGGCTCGTCACAAATTTCCACCTGCCGCGTTCGACGCTGTTCATGCTCGTCTCGGCCTTTTCGGGCCTCGACACGATGCGCGCGGCCTATGCCCACGCGATCGAGAGCGGCTATCGCTTCTATTCCTATGGCGACGCCTGCCTTCTCGACAGGAATGCTCCTTGATGACCGCCGAATTCACGTTTCGATTGCTGGCCGAGGACGGCAAGGCCCGGCGCGGCGAGATCACCATGCCGCGCGGCACGGTCCGCACGCCCGCCTTCATGCCGGTCGGCACGGCGGGCACGGTCAAGGCCATGTATCTCGACCAGGTGCGCGACCTCGGCTCGGACATCATCCTCGGCAATGTCTATCATCTGATGCTGAGGCCCGGGGCCGAGCGCGTCGCGAAGCTCGGCGGCCTGCATGAGTTCGCCCGCTGGCCCCATCCGATCCTGACCGATTCCGGCGGGTTTCAGGTGATGTCGCTCGCCGATCTCAGAAAGCTCGACGAGAAGGGGGTGACCTTCCGCTCCCACGTGGATGGGGCGCCCCATTCGCTGACGCCGGAGCGCTCGATCGAGATCCAGGGACTTCTCGATTCCGACATCCAGATGCAGCTCGACGAATGCATCCGCCTTCCGGCGGAGCGCGCCGAGATCGAGCGGGCAATGGAGTTGTCGCTCAGATGGGCGGAGCGCTCTGCGACGGCGTTCGGCGACCAGCCGGGCAAGGCGATGTTCGGGATCGTCCAGGGCGGCGACCTTATCGATCTCAGGCTGCGCTCGGCCGAAGCGCTGGCGGCGATGGATCTGAAGGGCTACGCCGTTGGCGGGCTGGCAGTGGGCGAGCCGCAGGACGTCATGCTGGCGACGCTCGAGGAGACGGTGCCCGCGTTGCCGACACAGAAGCCCCGCTATCTGATGGGCGTCGGGACGCCGGACGATATCCTGAAGTCCGTTGCCCGCGGCATCGACATGTTCGACTGTGTGATGCCGACGCGGGCCGGCAGGCATGGTCTGGCCTATACCCGGCGCGGCAAGATCAATCTGAAGAATGCCCGCCACGCCGAGGACCCCCGGCCGCTCGACGAGGAATCGGACTGCCCTGCGGCGCGGGACTATTCCCGCGCCTATCTCCACCACCTCGTCCGGAGCAACGAGTCGCTCGGTGGCATGCTGCTCACCTGGAACAATCTCGCCTACTATCAGTCGCTGATGGCCGGAATTCGCCAGGCGATCGGCGAGGGCCGGGTCGCCGATTTTTCGGCCGAGACCGCAGAGACATGGGCCTTGGGCGATCTGCCCGCGCTCGGGTGAGACGGGTCAGACGGCGATATCGTCGCCCTTGCGCAGACGACAGCCGGTGATCTTCATCGAGCCGTCCGGCTGACGCTCCAGCGTATAGCTGGCGATCCAGCTCTGCCCCTTGCTGTCGGTCAGATAGACTTCCTGGCGGTAGCCGCTTCCATGCGGGCTCAACTCTCCGAACACGGCGCCGCTGGAACGGTACACCGGATCATAGCCCGAGCGCACCATCCCCATGAACGCTTGTGGGCTGGGGAAGAGCGATTGGATGTTCGGCGCGGCGTAGGAATAGGCCTCGGCGCCGTTTCCGGCGTTGAAAGCGTCGAGCTGGGCCGAAATCGTGGCCTGGATGTCGGCGGCGTCGTCGGCCTTTGCGCTGAGGACAGGAACAGCGACCAGCAGAAGGGCGCTGAAGAAGGCAATCGCGGCGTGCTTCATGAAAACTCTCCGGGGTTGTCTTCACCGGAAAGAATTGTCGCCTTGCCCGCTCGGGGAACCGTCCGAGCATTCAACTGGTCGTGAAGCCACTCGGCCGTCACGTCTCGGCAGCTTCTGGGAGCCGATCAATCGTCGTTGGCTGAATGCAGGTCTTCCGGCCGCCGGCCTTCCTGATGCCGTCCGCGCACCACCTCGACAACACTGATTTCGGGCGCCGGTTCGCCGGACTCCGAAATCCGCGGGGTCTCGCGCTCGATCGTGATCTCGAGCTTGACGCCCTTCTCTGCTGCCGCGCGAAGGATCCCGTTCAGCTTTTCCGCCGCTTCAACAGCCTGTGCGATCATTTCGTGCGGCTGGTCCGGAATGCCGCGATCGGGGGTCGATGAGCTCATAAACGAAATGTTGTGCGGTCGAAGGCCGAAACAAGGTGTCGTCGGCCAAATACGAACCCTGTCCTTCGGCCGACGCCTGAAGCCCGCTGCGCTGATTGGGCTCCCTCCAGATGGTCGGCAGGCCTGGCCGTTGGGGGGCAAGATTTTGTCCACCATGAATTCCGGCCTTTGTTCAGGGTCTTCACCTCGCCACGAATTCCCGTCACACAAGCGCCGTGGGGCGAAACGTCTCCGGTGTTGGCGCGATAGCGGCGATACCGGAAACATGAACTCTTTGGAGATCCAATGCGCACTTTCCGACTCGTTGCCGCTGCGACGCTCGCGACGTTCCTTGCGACCACGGCGATGGCGGCGCCGCCCGATCAGGGCGTGGAGGCGATTGCAAGTGAACCCACCCGTACCGGCGACATCCGTTCGATCGTGCTGTTTTCGGGTGGCGTCGCAGAGATCGTTCGCTCCGCCGACGTGTCCGGTTCGGCCGTCGTCGGAATGGACGTGCCGCTGAAACAGGTCAACGACGTCCTCAAGAGCCTGGTCGTTCGCAATCCCGGCGGTGGCGTTGGCCAGGTGACGCTGGAGGGCTCGGTCAACGCACAGGAACTGTCGCGCTCGGCTCTGTTCCAGCCGGCGGATCTCAATTCGCTGCCGCAGCTTCTCTCGAAACTGAAGGGCGCGCGGGTCCGGATCGAGGGCGACCGCTCCGTCACGGGAACCGTGCTCGGGACGACGCGCCTTCCGGCCAATTCCGGCAAGGAGGACGAGCCGGACCCCGTCGCGACCGTCTCCATTCTGACCGAGACGGGAGCGGTCCGCTCGCTGCCGATCTTCAACGACACGTCGGTCGAAGTGCTCGACGAGGAGGCCGCTGCGGAACTCCGCAAGGCGGCCGGCGCTCTGGCACGAACCCTGTCGGACGATTCCCGGCTCGTTTCCGTGAAGGTCGAGGGCGATGCCCGGCGAACCGTCGAGTTCGACTACGTGGTGGCTGCGCCAGTCTGGAAGTCGTCGCATCGTCTGGTCGTCGGCAAGGACGGAAAGGGTCGACTCCAGAGCTGGGCGGTCATCGAGAACGCAACCGGCGAGGATTGGACCGACGTACGCGTTTCACTCTCCTCCGGATCCCCGGTGACATTGCGCCAGAACCTCTTCGATCCGTTTTTCAAAGAGCGCCCGGAAGTTCCTGTTTTCGTGGATCGCCAGTCGGTTCCGGAGCCGGACCGTGGCGCGGTTCCGAGCCCCCAGATGTCCGCCCGCATGGCCAAGCGTGAGGGCTCCTCGATCGCCGGCGGGCTCGCCATGCTGGACAACATGGCGCCCGAGCCTTCGGTCGCGGCTGCGGAGTTCGAGATGTCCCAGGCGAGTGACGTCGGCGAAGCGATCGAGGGCGACGTCTCCGTGACCTACGCGCTGCCGCAACCCGTGACGCTCGCGGCAGGCTCGACGCTCTCGGTGCCGGTCGTCGACTCCGAGGTGCCGGCCGAGCGCATTGCGGTGTTCAAGCCGGGGCGCGGAGCGATTCATCCGACGGCGGCGGTCAGGCTCGATAACGAGACTGGTTCTGCGCTGCCGGCCGGCATCGTCACCGTCTACGATTCGTCGGGCTATGTCGGGGATTCGACGCTTTTACCCGTGCCACCGTCCGAAGAGCGCCTCGTCCAGTTCGCGCTCGACCGCAAGATCGCCGTCAACACGACCGAGCGGCCGCAGAATTTCGTCCGGCAGATGCGTATCGTGGACGGCGTGCTGCGCTACAAGTCGGTCCAGGAGCGAACGACGATCTATACGGCTGAAAACACAGCCACGGAGGAGCGCAAGCTCTCGATCGAGCATCCGAAGATCGGTGGGTGGGACTTCTCCTCGCCGGCCGAAGCGGCCGAGACCGAGAACGCCTACCGATTGGAGACGGTGATCCCGGCGGGCGCCACGAGCGAGATCAAGGCGACGCATCGCTACGTGCGCGACGAGGGATTCGCGCTGGTCGACGCGCCCCAGTCCGAGCTGATCCGCTTTTCCAAGCAGACCGACGATCCCGAGATTGCCCGGCAGCTGGCCGCACTCGCCGAAGTGCAGGCGGAACTGACCGATATCGGCCGCCGCATCGACCGCCTGGAGAACGAGAAGTCGGACATCTATGCTGCGCAGGATCGGATCCGCGAGAACATCAAGGCCGTGGGCGAGGGCGATTTGCGCGACAGCTATCTCGAGACCATGCGTGGCCAGGAGGATCGGCTGCAAAAGATCGACCAGAATGTCGCGGCCCTGCGCCAGGAAAGGCAGGCGGTCGAGAGCCGCCTGCGCGAGATGGTTCGCGCCATCTGAGGCGCGAGAGCGACCTGACCGCCGGGGACGGACGATAGACGTCTCCGGCGGATTGCTCTGTGAGGATCAGCCCCAGAGTTTCGGCTCGGGCGGAGACACCATGGATCGGGAATAGACGAGAGGATGATGACGGTCGCGCGCCAGGAGGAGCGGGCCGTCGAGATCGACGAACTCGGCATGCTGGGCGAGCAGCACGGCCGGCGCCATCGCGAGCGAGGTTCCGACCATGCAGCCGACCATGGTCCCGAATCCGAGCCGCCGTGCCTCTTCGGCGAGCCGAAGCGCTTCGGTCAGCCCGCCTGTCTTGTCGAGCTTGATGTTGACGTAGTCGTAGAGGCCCACGAGCTTTTCGAGGTCTGCGCTGGTGTGGACGGATTCGTCGGCGCAGATCGGGACGGGGTGCGGAATATCCCGCAGGATCTCGTCGGCGCCGGCCGGCAGCGGCTGCTCGACGAGGACAGCGCCGGCTGCTGCGGCGGCCAGGAGATGCTCGCGGATGTTGTCAGACGTCCAGCCTTCGTTGGCGTCGAGGATCAGCCGTGCGCCGCGCGCCGAAGCGTGCACGGCCCGGATACGCTCGCGGTCGTCCTCGGTCCCGAGTTTGACCTTCAGGAGGTCGTGGTCGCTCGCACGCGCCGCGTCCGCCATGGCCGGCGCGGTGTCGAGGCTCAGCGTATAGGCGGTCTCGACGGGCCTCGGAATGCCATGACACAGAAGCGTGGCCGCGCGGACCGTGGTCGACTTGGCTTCGATGTCCCAGAGGGCACAGTCGAGGGCGTTGCGAGCCGCGCCGGGCGGCAGGAGATCGTTCAACCGATCGCGTGAACCGCCGCCCTCGATCGTCTCGCGCGCCGACTCGATCTGGTCGAGAACCGACTCGATGCTCTCGCCATAGCGCGGATAGGGGACGCATTCCGCCCAGCCGCGACCGTATTCGTCGGCAATCTCGCAGGTGACGACCGCCGCCTCGGTCTTCGAGCCGCGTGAGATGCGAAATGCCTGGGCGAGCGGGAAGCGCTCGACTGTGACCGAAAGACGACGCGGCATGGTAAATACTCTCTTAACAATGTGCCGCAGTTTATTCCCACGATGCGCTGTGTCAGGGAAGTGGGTGAACTCGGCGCTGTGTCGCTTTGCGAGAGATCGGATGGGGATCCGGAACCCGCAAGGCGAAGATGGCAAGTCTGAGGAATTGAGGGGCAAGTCGAGGTCCAATGCGTCAGGGCAGTGAGCCCAGATCGGCCACCGCCGGTGGCCGCCTGTCGTCGGAAAGACCTGCACTCGAAGGCGAGAAGCAGGACGGCGCAGTGCGTCTCAAGGCCAGCGGCGACTGGCTGGCGCGAACCGTCGGGCAGATGGAAAAGCTCATTCAGGAGACCACCAAGTCCAATCTGGGCGGCAACGTGGTTCTGGATTGCTCGGGCGTTGGCCGGATCGACACGGCCGGGGCATTCGTCATCGAGAGACTGTCCCGCGACCTGAACCAGAACGGTCGCACGGTGCGCCTCGATGGGATCCGCGAACGCGACTCGGCCCTGTTTGCGGCCGTGCGCGAGGCGATGAAGCGCGACACCACCAGCAGCAAGCCCAAGCGCGACAACATGCTGGTCTCCGGGTTGGCGGGGCTGGGAGGCGGCGTGCTGGCGCTACGCGATGAAGCCATCGGCGCGCTGAACATCATCGGCGGAGCGCTCTACGGCGCCGGCAACCGCATTGCCGGCCGGACCCAGCTTCGCCCTGCCGCGATCTTCAATCAGCTGGACCAGATGGGGGTGAGGGCGATCCCGATCATCGTCCTCATCACCTTTCTGATCGGTGGCATCATCGCCCAGCAGGGCGCCTTTCAGCTCCGCCGCTTCGGCGGCGAGGTCTATGCGGTCAATCTGGTCGGCATTCTGGTGCTTCGCGAGATCGGCGTGCTGCTGACGGCGATCATGATCGCCGGCCGCTCGGGGAGCGCGATCACCGCCGAAATCGGCTCGATGAAGATGCGCGAGGAAATCGACGCGCTGCACGTGATCGGCTTGAATCCGATCGGGGTGCTGGTCTTTCCGCGGCTGGTCGCGCTGGTCATCGCCCTGCCGCTCCTGACCGTCCTCGCCAACCTTTCCGCTTTGCTCGGCGGCATGCTGACGCTGCACCTTTATTCCGACATTTCCTTCGCAAACTTCCTGCAGGGCCTGCAGAACAGCGTCGATCTGTTCACGGTCTTCTCTGGGCTGATCAAGGCGCCCTTCATGGCCGTCGTCATCGGCATCGTGGGTGCCATGGAAGGGATGAAAGTCGGCGGCAGTGCCGAAAGCCTGGGCCTCAGGGTCACGGCTTCCGTGGTCAAATCGATCTTCCTCGTCATCGTCATGGATGGGCTTTTCGCGATCTTCTATGCCTCCATCGGACTCTGAACCCCTCGCGCGCGGCCCGGTGCCACGTGGCCTTCCGTCGGTAAATGGCGGGATCTCCGCCTCGGACGATATCGTCATCAAGGCGAGTGGCGTCACCGTGCGGTTCGGCCAGAAGACCATTCTGGAGAATCTCGAACTTGACGTGAGGCGGGGCGAGATTCTCGGCTTCGTCGGTCCCTCCGGTGCCGGCAAGTCGGTCCTCCTGCGCACCATTCTCGGGCTCAACCCGAAACAGGGCGGCACGATCGAGGTCTTCGGCATCGACTATCACGGGGCAAACGAGCGCGAACGCCTCTCGATCGAGCGGCGCTGGGGCGTCCTGTTCCAGCACGGCGCGCTGTTTTCCGCCCTGACGGTGCGTGAGAACATCGAGGTGCCGATGCGGGAATATCTCGATCTCTCGCCGAAGCTGATGCGCGATCTCGCCATGTTGAAGATCGATCTGGTCGGGCTCGCTCCCGATGCCGCAGACAAATACCCTTCCGAGCTTTCCGGCGGCATGATCAAGCGGGCCGGGCTCGCCCGCGCGCTGGCGCTCGATCCGGAGATCGTTTTCCTGGACGAGCCGACATCGGGGCTCGATCCCATCGGCGCGGCCGATTTCGATCAATTGATCATGACCTTGCGCGACACGCTGGGTCTGAGCGTGTACATGGTGACACACGATCTCGACAGTCTGTTTCAAGCCTGTGATCGCATTGCCGTTTTGGGCGATCGCAAGGTGCTCGTGGAAGGCCCGCTGTCGACGATGCTGAGCTTCGATCACCCCTGGGTGAAATCGTATTTCCACGGGAAGCGGGCGCGCACGGTGGTGACGCCGAACGCGCCTGACGCCGACCCGTCCAAGTCCGAGAGCGCTGGAGTCCGATAATGGAAACCAAGGCCAACTACGTCCGAGTGGGGATCTTCACCCTGGTCGTTCTCGCCCTGGCGGTGGGTTTCACCTACTGGTCGGTGTTCTCCTCGCAAGGGGATTCCCGCGTTCCGCTGCTGGTCAGGATCGAGGGCTCGGTCACCGGCCTGCAGCAGGGCAGCCAGGTCCTGTTCAACGGTCTTCCGGTCGGCCAGGTCACTTCGCTGCGGATCGACAACTACAATCCGGGCGTGGTCATCGCCGAGACGATGGTCAATCCGACGATTCCCATCAAGGAATCGACCCAGGCCAATATCGGCTTTCAGGGTCTCACCGGCTTTGCCTTCATCGAGCTCAAGGGCGGTAACGCGGCGCAGGAGGACCTGATCTCCGAGGCCATGAAACAGGGGACCGTCCCCGTCATCGACGCCAATCCCTCGGATGTGACGGATATTCTTGCTACGGCCCGCGACATTGCGGATCGCGCCAACAACATTCTGGGACAATTCGACCAGCTGGTGAGTGACATCGGTCCGGCGGTTCAGACATCGGCAGACAACATCGCCCGGACATCCGAGAACGTCGCCACCTTCACCGGGGCGCTCGCCGACAACACCGACAACATCAATTCCTTCGTCACCAGCCTTTCGGAGCTGACGAACAGCGCGAACCGCGTGGCCGAGGCGCTTCCCGAAACCATCCAGCAGGTTCAGGGGATCCTGGGTGCGGTCGAGCCAACGGCCGTCACCCGCGTCGTCGAGAATGTGGAGTCGATCACCCAGAACGTCCGAGAGCAGTCCCGGCGCATCGCGAGCGTGGTCGACTCGGTCCAGTCCGCCGCCAATGGCGTCGGGCAGATCGGTGACGTGATCACCCGCAACGCCGACGGCATCGACAGTTTCATCGGCTCGCTGGGGCCGCTGTCGGATACCGCGACGCGCGTGGCGAACCGCCTCGACACGACGCTCGAGAGCGCCGGTCGCGTCGTCGCCGCCGTGGACCCCGAAGCGGTTTCCTCGACGATCGACGGTCTGTCCGCAACGGCAACGAACGTCGCGACCCTGACCGAGCGCGTCAACGCTCAGTCGGGCGCCATCGAAGCGGCGATCACCGGCGCCTCGAATGCCGCGCGCAACATCGAGACCGTGACGAACACTTTCGCGCAGCGAAGCGACGATATCGATAGCCTGCTGACTTCCTTGACGCCGCTCTCGGAGACCGCGACGCAGGTCGCCAATCGGCTGGACACGACCCTGCAATCGGCCAACGAGATCGTTGCCGCCGTCGATCCCGCGCAAATCTCCACGACCCTCGACGGCGTTTCCACGGCCGCGACCAATGTCGCGGCTCTGACCGAGACGGTCGGCCAGCAGCGCGAGGCGATCTCCTCGGCGATCAGCGGGGCGTCGAACGCCGCCCAGAACGTCAACCGCGTGACGACGGCGATCGCCCAGCGCAGCGGCGAGATCGATACGCTGCTCGCCAATCTCGGCCCGATTTCCGAGCAGGTCGGCGAGGCGACGGGCCGGCTGAACCAGACGCTGGATTCGGCGAACCGTGTGGTGGCCGCCGTGGATCCCGAGCAGGTGGCGAACACGATCGATGGTCTGTCGGCAACGGCGACCAACGTGCAGTCACTCACCGACAGCGTGAACCAGCAGAGAGAAGCGATTTCGTCGGCGGTCGCTGGTGCGTCAACTGCGATGCAGAATGTCGAGCAGGTCACGACGACGGTCGCCCAGCGCCGCGAAGAGATCGACGCTCTGCTCTCCCGCCTGGATCCGATCTCGGCTAATGTCGGCGAGGCGACGAGCCGGCTGAACCAGACGCTCGACTCGGCCAACCGAGTGGTTGCTGCTGTCGATCCTGATAAGGTTGCGACGACGCTCGATGGCCTCTCGGCGACGGCGACGAATGTGCAGTCTTTGACCGACAGCGTGAACCAGCAGAGGGAAGCAATCTCCTCGGCGATCAGCGGTGCGGCGAATGCCGCCCAGAATGTCAACCGCGTGACCACGACGATTGCCGAGCGCAGCGGCGAGATCGACACGCTTCTGTCCCGCCTCGACCCGATTTCGGCAAATGTCGGCGAGGCGACGGGCAAGCTGAACCAGACGCTGGATTCGGCGAACCGGGTCGTCGCAGCGGTGGACCCGGAGAAGGTCGCGACCACGATCGACGGCCTGTCGGCGACGGCCACGAATGTCCAGTCGCTGACCGACACCGTGAACCAGCAGAAGGAAGCGATCTCGACTGCGATCACCGGCGCGACGAGCACGATCCAGAACGTGAACCGGATCACGACGACGGTCGCCCAGCGCGTCGACGAAATCGACAAGATGCTGGCGAGCCTCGACCCGATCGCCGACAGCGTCGGTCAAGCCTCTGCCAAGCTGAACGAGACGATCGACTCGGCCAATCGCCTGGTGCAGTCGGTGGACAGTTCGACGATCAACAAGGCCGTCGACGATGTCGGTGCGATCACCGAAGCGCTGCGCGGCAAGACGCCCGAGATCCAGTCGATCATCGACCGGGTGAATTCCGCGGTCGCGACCATCGACACCGCGGTCGGGGGCTTCTCCGAGACCCGCGCGCAGATCGACACGCTGATCGCCAGCATCGATCCGGGCCTCGTCAACACCGCCGTTGAGAACGTCTCTTCGGCGACGGACAACGTCGCCCGGGCGGCGGATTCGATTGCCGGTGTTGCGAACGATATCGGCGGGCGGCGCGAGGACATCGAGGCGATCATCAGCAATGTCGAGGTGACGAGCGAGCAGCTCCGCACGGCGTCCGCCAAGATCGACGGCGTCCTGACCTCCGTCAACGACGTTCTGGCCGGGGCGGACGATGGCACGGGGCTGGGCGATGACCTCGCGACGACGCTGCGTTCGATCCGGGGGGCGGCCCAGTCCATCCAGTCGCAGGTCGAGCCGATTTCGGCCAACCTCCAGCGTTTCTCGGGCCAGGGCTTGCGGGAATTCCAGACGCTGGTCCGCGACGTGACGCGCTCGGTGAACCGGATCGAGGGGGCCGTCAGCGACTTCTCCAACGATCCGAGCCGGCTGATCTATGGCGGCGACTCGGTCAAGCAGTATGACGGGCGCACGCGTCGATAGGACGCGCCGTCAGAGCCCTTGGAAGCGAACATGCCGGTCATCGCCGCGGAGCGTCCTTAAAAAGGGTATTCCGCGGCGCCAGCGGCGTGGTTTCACCTGTGACAATCCCGTCCCGCTCGCAAAGTTTATGGGCTCTTCGCCCTGCTGCGCCGGGCTTTCGATTGACAGGCCCGGGAGCGGATGCAAGCAACGGGGTGTGTCGCCGGTTCGGCGGATCTGCATCGTTCTTTGCGTTCCGCTGGTGACGACGAGGGGGAAATTGCGACGATGAACGCCGTGACCAAACCAATTCTTGCAGCCCTGCTGGCCATGATGGTCGCCGCCTGCTCGAGCACGGTGCCACCGGACACTTTCGAGATTTCCTCGCCATCACAAGTGCCGGTCAGCGGCAGCACCCGGGCGCAGGTGCTGATTCCGGAGCCGACGGCGATCAAGACGCTCGACAGCGAGCGGATCGTCGTCAAGCCGACCCCTTATTCGGTCGAATACCTCGCCAACAGCCAGTGGAGCGACCGCCTGCCGCGCATGGTGCAGCTGCGTCTCTTGCAGGCCTTCGAGAATACGGGCCGCGTTGGAGCTGTCGGCGTGCCGGGGCAGGGGCTGGCGATCGACTACCAGCTCGTCATGGAAGTGCGCCGTTTCGAGATCGATGCGCGGGGCGCGGCGACGGCTCGGATCGAGATTTCGGTGAAGGCTCTAAACGATCGCAACGGCAATGTCGTGCGCACCCGGATCTTCACGGCGGCCGCGCCTGTCGGCGGCGGCGAGAACTCCGGCTACGTGGCCGCGCTCGATCGGGCGTTCGACCAGATCGCCGGCGAGATCGTCAGCTGGACGGTGGGGTTGATCTGATCTGGGCTGTGGGAACACGGTGAGCCTCGCACGGTTCGATTGAGGAGCCGGAGAGACCGATCGATGCTGCTGCGCCGACCGGATGTGAGTTATCGTAACCCTTTGAAATATCGTCATCCTCGGGCTTGTCCCGAGGATCTACTGTCGGTGATGCCCCAGAAGCCTTGCAGAATGCTCTTCCTCACAGGGTGAGCCCCACGTCCCCTTCAGTAGATCCTC
Source organism: Jiella marina (assembly GCF_024359545.1). Classification (GTDB taxonomy): domain Bacteria; phylum Pseudomonadota; class Alphaproteobacteria; order Rhizobiales; family Rhizobiaceae; genus Jiella. The sequence continues at coordinate 733,633 of NZ_JAKQZG010000001.1, read as the reverse complement.
GGGACAAGCCCGAGGATGACGGCGCGGAGGGGTAAGCGCAACAAAATCAAATGTTTGCACGGTGCGTCCATCCCAAAGATGGGCGTCCATGCTGTGCGTCGAAGAGATCGGCGATGTGTTCGGCCCCAAAGCAGCGCCACCTCTCACCCGGCCTTCGTCCTGAAGCCCTCGATCTTTTCGACCGTATCCTCGAAGGACACAACGCCGGCGTCGGAGCCGAGCCCGCTTGCGACGAGGGCGGCCACGCCTTGTGCGAAGAACAGCCTCCGTTCCGGATCCATGCCATGCTTGAGCGCGGTGATGAAGCCCGCGTCGAAGGCGTCGCCGCAACCGGTCGTGTCGACAACGTCGATGTCATAGGCCGGCACCTGCAGCCGCGTGCCGTCGACGCTGGCATAAAAGGCGCCTTCGCCGCCCAGGGTGAAGATGCAGGTCTTGGCGCCCTTGTCGAGATAGAAGCTCGCGCAGTCCTCGACCGCCGTCATCCCCGACATGTCGCGCGCCTCCTCGATCGAGGGCATGAAATAGTCGATGAAGGGCAGGAGCGGCTCGACAAGATGAAAGGTCTCCGCGGAGGCGGCGATCAGATCGAAGGTCACCGTGGCGCCGCGCTTCTTGGCTTCTTCCAGAAGCACCTGGCTGCGTTCGCCATCGAGCGTCTTCAACAGCCCCGTGCCGCCAAGATGGACGATCGGCGCGTCGAAAACCTGATCGTAGTCCTTTGGCGCGACGTCGAAATGGTCCGACGCGCCGCGCACGTGAAGCGCCGGGCGCTCGCCATTCGGCCGGATGTTCAGGATCGTTGCTGAAGTCGTCACGCCGTCGAGGCGCTGCATGGCCGAGGTGTCGATGCCGAGCCGGTCCATGGCGGAGATGACGAAATCGGCCTTCTCGTCGTTTCCGACCGCACCGACGGCAAGGCTCTTCAGGCCGAGCTTGGCGGTGTTCACGACCACGCCGCCAGCCGTGCCGGCAACGGTCAGCCTGATCTCGTCGATGAAGTCGACATTCCCGCGCTCGGGGATTTGCGTGACCGGCCGTCCGAGAATGTCGAGGATATAAAGACCGATGACGGAGACGTCGTAACGCATCGTGCTGCTCACTTACGAAAATGCAAAGGGAACGCGCTCGCCCTCGGCGAAGAGGGTTAGACGGTCCCGCGGGGCGGTGAGGTGGACAGTCTCGCCCAGCCCGGCCGGTGGGCGGCCTTCCGTGTTGACCTTGACGATCGTCTCGCCGATCGCCGCCTTGGTGAGATAGCGCCCGGCAATGCCGATCGCCTGGTCCACGAGCTTCGCGGGCACGCTCATGTCACTGGGCTGGCCCGTCATCCTGACGAGTTCGGGGCGGATGCCGATCGTGATCTTGCCGGACGGAGCCGTGGCGGGTGCCTTGACCGGCCGACCGAGGATCGGCGCGGAAATCTGCCCGTTGGCGATCGAGGCCGGGATGAAGTTCATGCCGGGATTGCCGAGGAACCAGCCGCCGAATTCGGTCGTGGGCTGACTATAGAGCACGTGGGGGCGATCGTACTGGACGATCCGCCCGTCCTTCATCAAGGCGATCCGGTCAGCGAGCGTCATCGCCTCGGTCTGGTCGTGGGTCACATAGACGATCGTCTGGCGCAGCCGGCGCGTCACCTGCTTGAAGGCACGGATCAGCTGGAGCTTGGCATTGACCTCCACATTGGTTGTCGGCTCGTCGAAGAGCACGATTTCCGACTGCCGGACCACCGCGCGGCCGACCGCGACCTTCTGGCGATTGCCGGCGTCGAGCTGGTCGATGAAGGCACGCGAGAGATGCTGGATGTCGAGAACGTCGAGGATCTCCTCCACCCGGCGCTTGCGCTCGGATGACGAGACGGAGCGGTCGTAGCGCATCGGCAATTCGAGATTCTCGAAGACCGACAGCGTCGGGTACATCACCGGATACTGGAACACCATGCCGACATTGCGCTTGCGCGGCGGCAGGCGGGTGACGTCCTTGCCCCCGAAAAGAACACGGCCTTCGGTCGGCTTCTCAAGACCCGCGAGCATGCGCATCAGAGTCGTCTTGCCGCAGCCGGACGGGCCCAGCAGGCAGGCGACTTCGCCGTCCGCGAAGGTCATATCGATGTCGTTGACGGCCGTGAACGTGCCGAAACGCTTGGTGACGTGGTCGATGACGATCTCAGCCATGGGTGCCGAAACTCTGCTGGAGGGCCGCCTGGGCGGCCGCAAGGGACATGCCGGTTCCATTCGATTGCCGCTCACCCGTCGCCCCGTCGAAGAGCAGAACCAGCGCCGGATCGATCGTCAGGGTCAGATCCGTGTCGATCTCCGGCGGTTCGGAATCGTAGAGCGGCATGGCTGCAGTCAGGGAATGGCCGCTGCAATCCACATAGACGACCGCTTCGCCGCCGAGATTTTCGACCAGCGTGACCCGAGCCGGCAGGGTGATCGCATTCTTGATCTGGGTACTGGAGCCGAGACGAATGTGCTCGGGGCGAAGACCGGCCTTGACCGACCCGTTGGCAAGCCCCGGCGGCGCGGAGAAGCGCAGCGGACCAGCCATGACCGTTCCGTTCTCGACCGTGCCGTCGAGGATGTTGGCGTGCGGAAAACCGATCAGGTCGAGCGAGCGGGCATGAGAGGGGTCATGATAGACCCTGTCCGCGTCGCCGTGCTGGATGATCCGCCCGCCGTCGATGACGGCGAGGTTCTGCGCCATGGTCAGCGCTTCGAGGCTGTCCGACGTCGCATAGAGAAAGGTCGCGTCGAGTTCGTCGCGCAGGCCCTTCAACTCGTCCATCAGCCGTTCGCGCAGCTTGTAGTCGAGGCCGACCAGCGGATCGTCGAGGACGAAGATTGGCGCGTCCTTCAACAGGCCACGTGCCACCGCGACGCGCTGCTTCTCGCCGCCCGAAAGCTGATCGGGGGTCTTCTTCAACAGATGGGTGATCGACAGAATGCCGGCGGTGCGGTCGACCCGCCTGGAAATCTCTTCCTTGTCGAACTTCGCCAGTGTCAGCGGATAGGCCATGTTCTGCGCGACGGTCTGGTGCGGGTAGAGCGCGAAGTTCTGCGGTACGTAGCCGACTGGCCGGTCGGCCGGGGCGTCCTTCGAGATGTCGCGGCCGTTGAGCATGATCTGGCCCGCATCGGGGTTTTCCAGCCCGACAAGCAGGCGGAAAAGCACCGACTTGCCGGATTTGGGCGGGCCGGAGATCACCGTGAAGCTCTTCGGTTCGACGTCGAGCGACAGGCTGTCGAGGGCCTTCGTCGAACCGTAGGTCTTGGTGATTTCTTGATAGGACAGGGACATCGATCAGCGGCCGAGTTGGGCGAAGGTGGGGACGAGGAGAATGCCCGCCGTGAAGATGCAGGCGATCACGACGAGGACCTTCCCGATGAAGAACAGGGCGCCGAGCGGCGAGGCGTCCTTCCGAAGATTGCCGACCGCGATCTGGAGAAGCGTCGAGACGACGAGTACCGACAGCCCGACCTTGTAGAACATCAGATTGTAGCGCTGGGCGATGAGCACGAAACCGGTGACGAGACACAGGATCAGCGTGATTTCGAGCCTTTCGGCAAAGGCATGGGAGTTCTTCATTGGATCAGACCTCGCCTCTGACGGTACCGAAGGTCATGCCCACCAGGAGATACTTCTGGAACAGATAGATGAAGACCACCGGAAGGATGATGTAGATCGACGTCATGGTGGAGATGAACGTCCAGTTCACGCCACCATCGGCATAGGTGCCGACCATCAGGGCGTAGGGAATGTTCTGGGTGTTCACGCCACCGATGATGAAATTGAACAGGTATTCGTTCCACACGAAGATCAGGTTGAAGATGAAGGCGGCGATCAGGCCTGGCCGGACCTGTGGCATCACCACCTTGAAGATGATGTGAAGCCAGGAGCCGCCATTGACGCGGCCGGTCTCGTCGAAGCGTGTCGAGACGCCATCCAGGAAGCCCTTCAGGATCCACACCGAGAACGGGATCGAGAACATGGCGTAGAAGAGCATCAGCCAGAGATGGGAGTCCTTCCAGCCGAAGGCGACATACATCAGGAAGACGGGCAGGATGACGGCCGGCCCGGGCAGCATGCGGATCGACAGGAGCAGGAACATCAGGAAGTCGGTGCCCTTCGGCCGGAATCGCGAGAAGCAGAATGCGGCGAGGAAGGACACGATGACGGCGATGATCACCGCACCGAGAGAAAGCATGATCGAATTGCCGATCTGCTGGAAGATCTCGCTTCGATTGAACAGCTCTCGATAATTCTCCAGCGTCGGCGTGAAGAAGAATTTCGGCGGGATCGCCAGAATGTCGCTGCGCGTCTTGAAAGACGACATCACGATCCAGGCGATCGGGGCGAAGAAGATCAGCGCGACCAGCCAGAGGAGACCGTAGTAGGACCATTCCTTGAGACGGCTCATGATCCGCTCTCCCGGCGACGTCTGAGATTGAGAACGAAGATGAAGACGCTGGTCATGGCAATGGAGATCAGAAGCAGAAGCACCGCATAGGCGGACGACCAACCCATATTGAAGCTTTCGAACGCCTGCTTGTTGAGTTCGAGCGCAACGAGCCGGGTGTTCTGGCCGGGCCCGCCCTTGGTCATCGGGATGATCAGATCGAGCGTCTTGAAGCTGTCGATCGTGCGCAGGAGGATGCCGAGCATCATGATGAACTTGCCGTGGTGCCAGATGACCAGCGGCAGGCGCCGCCACATGGGCACGCGGTCGATCTCCGCCGCTTCCAGCTCTGCGGTCGGCACCGAGCCGAGCGCTGCCAGCGTCATCAGCGTCATGAAGGGCGTCCACATCCAGCAATCGACGGCGAGCACGGACCAGAAGGCGAGGCTCGGGTCACCCAGGAAATCGATCGGGCCGGAGTCGAACAGCGCCCGCGACAGATAGTTGAAGATGCCGAAGGTCGGATCGTAGATGAAACGGAAGAAGGTGCCGGTCGCGACAGGCGTCAGCACCATCGGCGCGAACAGGAGCGTCAGCGCGACGCGCCGCCCCGGCATGTCCTTCGAGCCCCAGAACAGGAAGCCCAGCAGACCGCCGAGCAGCGTCTGCACCGTCACCGCCGCAAAGACGAAAGTGAAGGTGCGGGATAGGTCGAACCAGATCGCGTTCTTCGAGGACAGGATCGCAAAGAAATTGCGGAAGCCGACGAAGTCCGGCGGCATGCCGCTGGTCAGCGAAAAATTGTAGAAGGACAGCCCGATCAGCCACAGCGTCGGAATCGTGTTGAACACGATGAAGAAGGTGAGCACAGGCGCAAGGAGCGCCAGCACCAGCGCGGCACGGTTCTCGAAGAAGCGGGATCGCTTGCGCGGTGGCAGCGTGACATCCGTCATCTCGTCATTCCTCGGCTTCCCTTTCAGGAGCTTGCATCAGACAGCGGCGCCGGCTCTTGCGGCTTGGTCTGGTCTTTCGGATCCGACAGGTGGGGCGCGTTCGATCCGTCGGGTAAGACGTGCCTGACAGTGGGCGGCTGATCCATGGGTCCGGTTCGCGATAATCCTGACGTCAGACATTCCGGCCCTTTCCCGGCATTGCTGCCGGGAAAGGGTATGGCGTTAACGGGCCTTAAAGGGTCGTCATGGCGCACATGTCCGGCGGCGCGTCCTGTGCGGTGCCGGAATCGTAGAGGATCTGCTGCTGGGCGCAGGCGATGTAGTCCATGACCGCCTGGGCGTCCGTCGCCTGGCCGGTGACGTAGGCCGAGTAGCCTTCCTGCTGGACCGACAGCATCTCCGAATATTTCGGGTCGTGCCAGAAGTCCTGCGAGCGACCGTCCTCCAGCATGAACTTGAAGGTCCGGTTCCAGGGATTGATGTCGTTGAAATCGTCCCGCGAAAGGGTCGCCTTGTCGCAGGGATTGCCGCCCCGCTTGGCGAATTCCAGCGCCGTATCCGGCTGATACCACCAGTTCATGAAGTCGATGGCGACGCGCATCTTCTGCTCGTCGTTGAAGGCGTTGATCACCCAGGGCTGACCGCCCATGGAGTAGATGCGCTTGGCTTCGCCGCTCGGACCGGTGTGCTTGGGCGGCGGCACCACCATGACCTTGCCCTGAAGCTCTTCGGTGATCATCGCCGGGCCGACAGCCGCCCACTGGATCGTCGCGAAGACCTTGCCCTGGGTAAAGACGTCGATGCCCTCGGCAATGCCGATGTTGGTCGCACCCGGCGGGCAGTATTTCAGCCAGCGCTTGTACTCTTCGAGCGACTTGGCGTTTTCCGGCGTGTTGAGCACGCCCGTCACCTGGCCAGTTTCCGGGTTCCAGATCTCGCCGCCGCGGCTCCACAGGAAGTTGTTGAAGGCGCAGGTCGCGAAATCGTAGACCCGGCTGTACTGCTGGGCGAAGCCCCAGCGCTGCTCGTCCGGACGGGTGAAGAAGTCGGCGATCTTCTCGAACTCGTCCATGGTGAGGGCTTCGAAGTCCTCGAAGGTCCGCGGCATCTCGGCGTTGTATTTCGCCTTGAACGCCTCGCGCTCGGTCTCGTCCTCCAGCCAGTCCTTGCGAACGAAGAGCGCCTCGACGTCGCCTTCCTGCGGCAGTCCCCAGATGTTCTGGCTGCCGTCCGGATAGATCATGTAGGTGTCGACGACTGCCTTCGAATACCACTCGATGTCGAGATTGGGATTCTGGGCGATGATGTCGTTCAGCTGCAGAATCCAGCCCGGCTGCGCCAGGGCGCCGAGCCACTGGCTGTCGGAGATGATGATGTTGAATTCCTGGCTGCGGGTGACGAGCGAGGTGGCCGCCTTCTGGAACAGGTCGGCGAAGGGGGCCTCCTGGAACTGGAACGAGACGTCGTAGCCGTAGCGCTCCTTCACATAGTCGGCGAACAGCGGCGACATCTGCACGCCGAGCGAGGATGGCAGCCAGCCGGCAATGCCGAGGATGTTCATCTCGATCGACTCGCCGGCGAGGGGATGGCTCTCCTGCGCCTTCAGCCGGTTGATGAACGGTGCGCCGAGCGCGGTGGAGAGCCCGAGCGCAGCACCGCCCTTGAGCAGGGTGCGGCGTGGCACCAGGACCGACGATCCTGGTTTCTTGGAATAGGTCATGCCTGTTCTCCTCCCTTGGTCAGGTTGTCAGCCGGCGGCGCTTCGCGCGCCGGTGTCTCGCACGGCCGTTTGCCTTGTGCGGCGCACCCTCCCTGATGCGCTGCGAAACGGTCGAGAAGCCTATTGGCGACAATATTCAAATCCGGTAAGACAATTGTCAAGATGGCGAACATGAACTCCGCAATCGCCCGCAGATCGGGGAATTCCGGGCGTCCGCAACCTGCGGCAGCGCCGGTTCCCCTGCGGTTTCGCGACGACCCGCTCCTCTGGGCGGGCTGGCTCTATGCCCATGACGGGATGACCCAGAACGAGATCGCCAAGGCGATGGGAATCTCCCGGGCGACTGTCAACAATTACCTCGCCGAGGCGCGCTCGCGCGGCATCGTCACCCTGACGATGGAGACCTCACGTCTGTCGGAGTTCATGATCGCCCAGGCGCTCATGGAGCGGTTCGATCTCTCGGACTGCATCGTGGTTCCAAGTGCGGGCGAGGGGCGCTCGCTCATCGACCGGCTGGGCGAAACGGGCGCAAGGGTTCTCGAACGGCTGATCAGGCCGGGGGATGCGATCGGGATTTCCTGGGGGCGGACGATGATTTCGCTCGCCCGGAACATCAGCCATCTCAGATTGCCGGACCTGTCCGTGGTCCAGGTCACCGGCGGTTCGACGGCGCCGGTCGATTTCACGCCGGAACTCTGCGTCTCGCAGCTCGCCACATCGCTCGGCGCACGTTCGATCAACATCAGCGCGCCGGCTGTCGTTTCGAGCCCGGCGGTGCGAGACATCCTCATGGGCGAGCCCCTGGTGCGCGACCAGTTCGAGATGGCCCGGAAAACCGACAAGATCGTCTTCGGCATCTGCTCCACTCGACCGGAGAGCTCGATCCACGCAAGCGGGCTGATCCAGCGGGAAGATCTCAAGCATCCTTCGCTTCAACGCTCCACGGCGGTGATCGCCGGGCGTTTCATCGACGACCGAGGCAAGCCGGTGCGCGGTCCGCTCGACGATCGCACGATCGGGCTCACGCTGGAGGAATTGCGCGAGATCAAGCTGCGGATCGCCGTAGCCGGGGGAGCGGAAAAGACGACGGCGATCCTCGCCGCCCTTCGGGGGCGGTACGCGAATGTGCTGATCACCGACGCGGACACCGGTCACAGCATCCTGCAGGCCGAAGGCGTTCCCGAGTCGCTCGGGATGCTCAAGGGAACGAGACGAACACAGGTTCAGGGAGGAAATCTGGTGAAGACGAAAAAACTGATCAACGACGCCACCAACATCATCGAGGAAATGCTGGACGGCATGATCGCGGCGCATCCGAAGCACCTGCGCCAGTTGGAGGGTAGCCCGCGTTCGATCGTGGCGGTGGACGGCCCGCGGGAGGGTAAGGTCGGCATCGTCGTGGGCGGCGGCTCCGGGCACGAGCCGACCTTCGTCGGCTATGTGGGCAAGGGACTTGCGGATGCCTGTGCGATCGGCAACGTCTTCGCCTCGCCGCCGCCGGACCCGATCCTTGAATGCACCAAGGCCGTCGATGGCGGGGCAGGCGTCCTCTATCTCTATGGCAACTACGCCGGCGACGTCATGAATTTCGACATGGCGGCCGAGATGGCGGCGATGGAGAATATCGAGGTCCGCACCGTGCTCTCCACGGACGATGTCGCCTCCGCGCCCCTCGACCAGAAGGAAAAGCGGCGCGGCGTCGCGGGCAATTTCTTCATCTTCAAGGTCACGGGCGCGGCCGCCGACAAGATGTGGTCGATGGACGAGTGCGAGCGGATCGCCAAGAAGGCCAATTCGCGAACCTTCACGGTGGGCGTGGCGCTCGCGCCGTGCTCGCTACCGCAGACGCTGAGGCACAATTTCGAGCTCGGGCCGACGGAAATGGAAATCGGCATGGGCATCCATGGCGAACCGGGCGTCACCCGCGAGCCGCTGCGCACCGCCGACGAGGTGACCGACGACATTCTGGAGCGGATCTTCGCCGAAATGGATGCGCCGGAAGGCTCGAAGGTGGCCGTGCTCGTCAATTCGCTGGGCTCGACCCCGCTGATGGAGCTTTACGTCATCAATCGCCGCGTCGCCGAGCGCCTGGAGCGCAAGGGCATCTCCGTCCATGCCACCTGGGTCGGCACCTATTGCTCCTCGCTCGAAATGGCGGGAATGTCGATCACGCTCATTCATCTCGACGACGAACTGACGGAGCTTCTCGACCACCCCTGCGATTGCGCGATGTTCCGTGCCGGGTGATCTGATCCTTCACGTTTCCCTGTCGTCCAACGAAGCGGAACCATCATGACCACCATTACCAGCCAGAATCTCGTCGACATGTTCCTGGCGATCGCCGGGGCCATCGAGGAGAAGAAGGATCATCTGTCGGAACTCGACGGCGTGATCGGCGATGCCGATCATGGCGTCACGATGCATATCGGCTTTTCGGCCGTGAAGAACGCGCTCACCGGTCTCGACACGGGCGAGTCCGATCCGGCGACGGTCTTCAACACTGCCGCCAAATCCTTCCTCAATGCCGTCGGCGCCTCCTCGGGCCCGCTTTACGCCACTGCCTTCATGCGGGCCGGAGCGGCGGCGAAGGGCAAGGGCGATCTCGATCGCGATGCGATGATCGAGGTCTTCGGCGCCATGGCCAAGGGCATTCAGGATCGCGGCAAGGCCGAGCGCGGTGACAAGACCATGGTGGACGCATGGGCCCCGGCGGCCGAGGCGATCGCCGAAGCCGCGGAGCGCGGGGCGCCGCTTGCCGAATGCTTCGATGCGGCCGCAAAGGCCGCCGAGGAGGGGGCGGAGGCCACCAAGGCCATGCGCGCGTCCAAGGGGCGCGCGTCGCGGCTCGGTGAGCGCTCGCTCGGGCATATGGACCCGGGCGCCGCCTCCACGGCGCTCATCGTGGGCGTGATGGCAAAGAGTTTGGCGGCGGCCTGACCGGTGTTCCGGCGGTTGGGGCATCGGCCGCCCGAACACCGGAGTCAGGAGATCGCGTCGAGAACCTGGCGAACGATTCCGAGATAGCCGCCCGCGTCCCAGGCAGAGCGGCCGATGAACAGCCCGTCGATATTCGGCTGCTTCGCCAGGACGACGCAGTTGTCAGGATTGACGCTGCCGCCGTAGAGCACGGGCAGGGGGCGGCCAATCCTCTCGGTGATGATGGCCTTCACCATGGCCTGCTGCTCGTCGGCGAACCCCGGGTCGGCCGGCGTGCCGCCTTCGCCGATGGACCAGACGGGCTCGTAGGCGAAGAGGACTGGGGTATCAGTTTGTCTGTCTATCCTGGAGAGCGCAGCCTCGGTCTGCCGCCGCAGAGCGTCGGCGGTTCTTCCGGCTTCGTATTCCTCTTTCGTGTCGCCGATGCAGATGAGCGGGGTCAGGCCATGACGGATAGCGGCCTCGGCCTTGAGTGCGACCGTCTCGTCGGTCTCGTTGAAGAAGGTGCGGCGCTCGCTGTGTCCGATCTCGACAAGCGTCCCGCCGGCATCCTTGACCTGGAGGGGCGAGATTTCGCCGGTCCAGGCACCGGCGTCCGCCCAATGGGCGTTCTGCGCGCCGACGATGACCGCAGTCTCCGCAAGCGCATCCGCAACCGCGGCGAGGGCGGTGAAAGGCGGGATGACAAAGAGTTGCGCCTCGGTGCAAGCAGCAAGGGGCGAGGCGCGCAGGGTGTCGCAGAACGCCGCTGCCTCCGCTCGCGTCTTGTTCATCTTCCAGCTGGTGCCGATGAAAGGTCTCTCCCCGGTCATCGCTTCCCCCTCCCATTCTTGTCTATTCGGCATGCCGTTCGATTCGTTCGACATAATGGTGACGAATATCCGCGTCAGGATATCCGAAGTGATTCAGCCGGCTACAGGGCCGGCCATCATCGACCTGATCGCCGCCTTTCTCATCTGGCCGAGGGCAGTGCGAGAGAGACGAGCCGGCAAATGGTTTCGGCTGTTCGGCTTGGATCGAAAAAGTTGTGAGCGAGCCTCAGCCTGCCGACGCCGATTTCGCGGCAACAATCGATATCCGCCGCTCCGGCTCGGTGAGTGGATTGAGCAGCGGGATCGTGCTGATCGATCAGGGAAAGAGGAAGGCAATGCGGCGCTCTGCAATCGGGTGCCTGGAGGTTGCGGGCGCCGGCGGCGAAGCCGTCGCCATCGAGCGAATTTCGCCCAGACCAATTGAGCTACAAGGCTGGTCCTACCAGCGCGCCGGATGAAAAAAGGCGCATGACATAAAAGAACACTCAAGACGCTCCTTCCGGGGAGTTGGCCAAAAACGGGCCCTGTGGCCCGCTGCACTGCAACATCGCGCTGACATTCGTCATCCTGTTGGCAGGTCTGGCCTGTCGATGGCTTGAAATTCCCGGGGCGGCCGTAGATTGGAGATCAGCTTGATCCAAAGCGCGACGAAAACGGTTCCGGCTGCTCGGAAGAGACATCGCCAATACAAGCGTCCGCAAGCAGAAGCATGGCAGAGTTGAGAACGACCACACCGACAGCCGAGCCAAGCCCGGTTTCCCGATTGGAGAGCGCGACCGATCTCGGCCTCGGAGCAGGCACGGGCACTCCCGATTTCGCGCAGGTCTTCGATCTGCTGGCAACACCGCACATGATTCTCGACCGGGAATTGCGCTTCGTTGCGGTGAACCGGGCCTATGAAGGGGCCACCCAGCGGCGCCGGGAAGATCTGATCGGGCGCCAGCTCTTCGACTTGTTTCCCTCCTCCGACGCCGCACAGGCGCGCTTGCGACAGTCCATCCAATACGTGTTCGACACGGGCGAACCCAGTTCCATCGCCTTCATCCCCTATGAGGTCGAGGAGGCAAAGGGGGCCGATCCCGCACGCGAGATCCGCTTCTGGAGCGCAACTCACACGCCCGTCGCCGGCAAGGATGGTCGGATCGATTTCGTCGTTCAGAATACGATCGATGTGACCGACATCGTCCAGGCGAAGCGCAGCCGTGGCATGGCCGAAGGGGCGGCCGTCGGCGAGGTCGCACTCTGGGAAAACGCCCGCAGCGTCGAAGTCGCCCACCAGAGAGCTTTGGAACAGAGCGCCGAGTTCCGCCGGCTGTTTCGCCAGGCGCCCGGAATGGTCGCTGTCCTGGAAGGGCCTGAACTCCGAACGGGCTTCGTCAACGACAGTTTTTCCAGTCTTATCGGGGAGCGCGATCTCGTGGGGGTGCCGCTCAGCACGGCGATTCCCGAACTGATCGGCCAGGATATCCTTCCGACTCTCGAGGAGGTTCTGAAGACGGGCGAGCCGATTAGTCGACAGGCTCTGCCTCTGACCATCCGCCATCATTCGGGGCTTCGCGCCGAGCATCTCCTCGACATCTTCTGCAATCCGATCCGAAATGCCGAAGGACAGGTCGACGGCGTCTTCTTCCAGGGCGTGGACCGGACCGAGGCCATGCGGGCCGGCCATCACCAGCGCCTGCTGATGGACGAGCTCAATCACCGCGTGAAGAACACGCTGGCGACCATCCAGTCCATGGCACGGCAGAGCTTTCGCGACAGCGACAATCTCGAAGTGGCGCGGCACACCTTCGAATCGCGCATCATGGCGCTCAGCCGGGCTCACAACGTTCTGGCCGAACAGCGATGGGAAGCAGCCCCTTTGCGGCACTTCCTGGAAGCTCTTTCGCAGGATAGTGGGAGCGACCAGCTCCGCTGGTCGGGTCCGGACATCCCGCTCTCGGCCAAGTCCGGTGTCGCACTGTCGATTGTTCTGCACGAAATGCATGCCAATGCCCGGCGCCACGGCGCCCTGAGATATCCCGACGGGATCGTCGAGATTTCATGGCGTCTCGTGGATCCGGTAGGCGGGCGTCTTTCGTTTCATTGGTGGGAGTATCGCGAACACGCAGCAAGCGGGGTGGGCTCGGATTTCGAACGAGCCGGTGTATTGCCATTCGAGCCCGGTTTCGGCATCCGCATCATTCAAACAATAGTTGAACGGGAACTTGCTGGTCGGCTAACTCTTGATCTCGCAGACGAGAGCCTAAACTCTCATTTCGAGGTCGAACTACCAGAGATCGGCACGAGCAGTTTGGTGAATGAATGCAATCAAATGCGCCGATCGCCGGCATGAGAATTCTGGTCGTCGAAGACGAAAGTCTCATCGCCATGCAACTGGAGGACATGCTTCTCGATCTTGGTTGTGAGGTGGTCGGGCCGGCGTCGCGCATTCGAGCCGCTCAGCAACTGCTCGATTCCGGCGTGGAGATCGACTGCGCCGTTCTCGATGTGAACATCAGCGGCGAACTGGTCTATCCGGTGGCAAAGCGTCTCGACGAGGCCGGAATCCCGATCGTCTTTGCGACCGGATATGGGCGTGAGGGGGTCGAGCCGCATTGGCGCGATCATCCGATCCTCCAGAAACCCTACACGATCGACCAGATCGGCGCGTCGATCTCGCTCTGCCGGTCCTGAGGACGGCTCTTCGGCCAACACGGTTCAGTCGAGCATGACCGGGCGGGCGTTCGCCCGTTCTGCTTCACCCGTAGCGGCGGATGCCGTTCGATTCTAGATAGTCGAGGATCAGCCGTGCGGCCTCTTCGGGCTCCGGTCCGACATGGAGGTTTTCGGCCGAGGCCGTGGCGGAACTCGTCCGCATCAGTTTCGGCCGGGCGCGATAGGGGCGCTCCTCCACGGGATCGGTAGAGGCGTCGGCCGCCTCGGCTACGTGGCGCCGGATCGTCCCGCGGCGCATGGCACCAAAGGCAAAGGGCAGGGGCGCTGGAGCCAGCGGATGCACGGTGACGAGAGCCGGCAGCCGCACGGTCACCCGGCGGCGCGCCCCTTTTGCCAGAGCCTGATCGACCACGAGCGTATCCGTTGCCTCGCCGGGCGTCAGGGCGACGGCGTCGGCCAGGATCGGCAGGCCGAGAGCTTCGGCGAGCGCGTAGGGCAGGAGACCGCTGTCGAAGCCGCCTTCGCCTCGTCTTCCGGCGAGGATCAGATCCGCCTTCTGGGCCTTCAGAAAATCCGTGAGCGCCGACACGGGATCGGCTTCCGGCGGCAGCGACAGGATATCCAGCGCGGACAGGCCATGGCCGAGCGATTCCTGGACACCGTCTTCGCAATCGCCGGCATGAAGTCCGGTCAGGGTGCCGCCGAGTGCCGTCCCGAGCCCGATCGCCTGGGCTTCAAGCCGCGAGAGAACCGCCCGGCCGGAGACCGGATGGCGGGCATCGGAGAGGAGCACGACGGATTTCACGACTGGCGCTCCTTCAACAGCTTGATGAGGGCCGGCATCACCAGTTGCGCGTCCTGCACGATGGCGAGTCCCGCCCGTTCGATCATCGCGGCATGAAGGTCGGTGTTGACGGCGATCACTTGTTCGCAGGCGGCAATGCCCTGAAGGTGCTGCGGCGCGCCGGAAATGCCGAGGGCGAAATAGCAGTCGGCGGCAAGCACCGTGCCCGACGCGCCCACCTGAGCGCCGCGCGGCATCAGCCCAGCATCGCAGACCACACGGCTCGCGCCGGGCGTTCCCTTCATCAGCGCAGCCAACTCGCGAAAGCCTTCGAAATCGGTCACGCCATTGCCGGCGGAAACCACGAAATCGGTCTCCGATAGCGCAAGCCGCGCCGGATCGCCCGGGATGATTTCGACCGACAGGATCGCCTGATCGTCGGAGGGCGCCGTCTCGAACTCCAGCGGGCGCGCTTCGCCGGGTGCGCCGGCGTGCATCTTCGCCCGATCTTCGCCCAGCGTCATCAGGCGCGGCGGCGCGGCGGCGAGTTCGGCGCGGCGGCCGCGGTTCGGACGCACCACCTGGCGGGCGGTCAGATGTTCGACATTCGAAAACAGCGGTTCGCCGAGCGCGACGGACAGCCGCCGTGCACAATCGGCGGCATCGCCATCCTCGGCAAAGAGGACGTGGCGCGGGGCATGGGTCTCGATGGCTGCGCGCAGTGCCGCCGCACGCGCGGACGCCGATCCGTTCGTCGGAAGGCTCATCACCCGGTCGGCGCCGGCCGCGCCCAGGCCGTCGATCTCTTCCGCGACGATGGCGACGACCGCGCCGCCTCCACCACCGGCATCGGCCAGAAGCCGCGCGCCGCCCAGGACCTGCCGGTCGAAGCGCGAGAGGCGGCCCCCCGGCGCGTCCACGAAGGCAAACACCAGAAACGCCGGTTCCTCGATGATCCGCACCGTTGGCTCGGTGGAGACCGCTTCGGCCGCGCTTCCGACCCGCGCAGCTTCGACATTCGACGCCCCGCCCCGCGCCACAGGGCGCTGGGAGCGGTCGTAGCGCCGGCGGCCGGGCCGATCGATCAGGCTTGCCGCCCATTCCTGTCGCGGATCGCGGCGTGGGGGTCCGATGGGATTGCTCGCCGTGCGGGAGGACAGATCATAGCGTCTGCGGCCGTTCTCGCCGGAAGCGACGCGCTGTTCGGTGCGCGACGCGCGAGGATCGATCCGTGGTCTCGTCATGCCGGTTCGAGCTCCCGCGCGGCGGAAGTGGACGCGGTCGCCTTCGAGCCGGCCTGCACCGCCTCCCAGACGAGCTCGGCGATGTCTTTCACGTCCGGGCGTTCGCCGGTCACGCCTTCGAGCATCGCCGTGCACTGCGGACAGGCGACCGCGACGACGCTTGCGCCGGTCTCCCGGGCCTGGCTCATGCGGATGTCCGGGATACGGGTGTCGCCGGGAATGTCGGTCGACGGCGCGCCGCCGCCGCCGCCGCAGCACATGGAGCGCTTGCCCGAGCGCGCCATTTCTCGGCGTTCGAGCCCCAGCGCGTCGATCAGCGAGCGCGGCGCTTCCGTCTCGCCATTGTAGCGGCCGAGATAGCAGGGGTCGTGATAGGTGATCGCACGCGCGGCAAGGGACGCGGGTGAAAGACGCTTTTCGGCAATCAGTTCCGAGAGGAACGCCGTGTGGTGGATCACCGGGAAATCGCCGCCAAACGCCGGATATTCGTTGCGCAGCACGTGGAGGGCATGGGGGTCGGCGGTCAGGATACGGCGGAAGCGGTAGGCCGAGAGCGTTGCGATATTCTGCCTGGCGAGCCTCTGGAAGGTCGCCTCGTCCCCGAGACGGCGGGCGAGATCGCCGCAGTCGCGCTCCTCGGCGCCCAAAACGGCGAATTCGACGCCCGCCGCGTTGAGCGTCTGGATCAGCGCGCGCAATGTCCTCTGGCCGCGCAGATCGTAGGCGGCCTGGCCGAGCCACAACAGGATATCCGTTTCGCCCGTCTCGGCGATCCGGGGGAGGGACAGGCCGGCGGCGAAGTCCGTCCGTTCCGAGAGCGCCCGTCCGTTCGGCTCGTCGCAGCCGCGATAGTGGCCGAGAGGCTCTTCCGCCTTCAGCGGAATCGCGCCGAGTTCCAGCGTCTGGAAGCGCCGCATGTCGACGATCGCATCCACATGCTCGATCATCATCGGGCATTCCTCGACGCAGGCGCGGCAGGTCGTGCAGGACCAGAGCGTGTCGGGATGGATCATGCCTTCGGGCGACACGATCCGAGCATGCAGCCCTGCCGACCCTGCGACCGGCCGCTCGTTCGGGTAGGGCATGCCGGCATAGGGCCGCGCATGCCCCCCGGCCTGAGCGGCGGCGAGATCGGCGATGAGGTGCTTGGGGCTCAGCGGCTGGCCCGCGGCAAAGGCCGGGCAGGCGGCTTCGCAGCGTCCGCACTGGACGCAGGCGTCGAAGGAGAGAAGCCGGTTCCAGGCGAAGTCCTGGGGCGTTTCGTTACCGAGCTTGTCGCCCTCGAGGTCGATCGGGCGCAACCCGGTCTCGCGGCTGCCCTCGAAGCGAGCGGCGCGGGGATGGGCGACGAGATGGGTCGCGCCCGCCAGTGCATGGCGCATCGGGCCCGTCGCGACTTCATAGGCGAGCATCAGCCCGCCGGCCGCGGCGACGACGAATGTGAGGAAGGCGATCGCCGGCACCGGGTTGCCGAATGCGGCAAGCGCCGAGGTCAGGATGCCGCCGAGGGCAAAGGCGCCGAGATAGACCGGAAAGCGCTGCCAACGGCCAAGCGACAGCCGCTTCATGGCGCGCGGATAGCGCCTGCGACCCACCAGAACGACGCCGGCCGCCATGATCAGGAAGGCCAGGGTCACGACGGCCCAGTAGAGCTGCGAGGCGGCAAGCGCAGGGATCAGCCCGAGGACGAGAAGGCCGCTGGCGGCGACCAGACCGCCCGCCACCGGGACATGCATTCGCGAGGCCGACTTGTCGCGATCGACCACGTGATGGACATCGACGAGATAGCGCTTCGGCAGCGCCTTCAGGCCGGCGACCCAGTCGACCTTGGCCGGCCGGCCGCTCCGCCACAGCGCCACGCGCCGTCCCAGCTGGACCGCCGCAACGGCGACCATGGCGACCACGAGCCAGGGAAGGAAGGCGGCGGGGGTCATGGGTGGCGCCGTTTCTCGGTCGAGCGCCGGAGATTGCTCGCGATCGAAAAGGGGACGGCTCCGCACCCCCCTCTGTCCTGCCGGACATCTCCCCCGCAAGGGGGGAGACCCGAGTGACCTCGATGCGATGCATCAAGACCAGCGTGGTTTTCCGGTAACAGCGGCCGAGACCGTGGCGGCGCGATGACCCAGCCGATCTCCCCCCTTGCGGGGGAGATGCCGGCAGGCAGAGGGGGGTGAGCGTGCCGTCGCGCTGAGATTTGCGCGATACGGCAAGGCGTGGGGGGCACGGCTTGCGCCGCTCGCTCACTGAGGCTCCCCGCGAAGACCGTCCGGAGGCCGCCCATCGCTCAAAGGTCCTTGCAAAGACGGAGGGCGTCGTAGATGGCGGCGTGGATGTTGCGGCCGGCCACCGCATCGCCGATGCGGTAGAGCGTATAGCCTTCGGCAGCGCCGGCGCCGTTCACCTCGAAGGGCTGCGGCCGGCCTTCGACCACCGAGGCAAGGTCGGTGAAGCCCTTGTTCTTCGAGCCGTCCTTCAGCGCGAAATGGATGCCGTCCACGGGCACCGTCCCGTAATCGACCACCACATGATCGACCACGCGCTCTTCCTCGGCGTCGGTCATCGTGTTGCGCAGGGCGGCGATCATCCGGTTGCCTTCCGGGTAGATCTCGATCAGCTCCATGTTCGGCGTCATCATCACGCCGAGCTTGTAGAGTTCGCGCAGATGGACCGGCTGGTTGGTGCCGCCGATGTCCTCGCCGATCATCCGGTCGTGGGTGACGAGCTCGACGAGACAGCCCTTCTTGGCAAGGTGTTCGGCGGTCGAGACGGCGTTGTGGTCGCCCATCTCGTCATAGACAAGAACGGTGCCGGCCGGCTCCACACGGCCTTCGAGCACGTCCCAGGTCGACACAGCGTTTTCGGCGCCCTTGGCCTCGCCGCGGTTCGGTAGCCCGCCGGTCGCGACGATGACGATGTCCGGCGACAGCGCAAAGATCGCCGCATCGTCGGCCTCGGTGTTCAGGCGGATGTCGACGCCGAGCTTCTGCACCTGGGCGACGAGCCAGCGCGGGATGCCCGTCAGCGCTTCGCGCCACGTCGCTTTCGCGGCGGTCAGAACCTGGCCGCCCAGCCTGTCGGTCTTTTCGAACAGCGTTACCTCATGGCCGCGTTCGGCGAGCACGCGGGCGGCTTCGAGGCCGCCGACGCCGCCGCCGACGACAACGGCGCGCTTCCTGACCTCGGCCTTTGCGATGACGTGGGGCATCGTCGACTCGCGCCCGGTCGCCGCGTTCTGGATGCACAGCGCGTCCTTGCCGATATAGATGCGGTCGATGCAATAGCCGTAACCGATGCATTGGCGAATGTCGTCGGCGCGACCTTCGGTCAGCTTCTTGACGAGATGCGGGTCGGCAATGTGGGCGCGGGTCATGGCGACCATGTCGACATGGCCTTCGGCCACCGCACGCGCGCCGGTCGCCAGATCGGTCACCCGTTGGGCATGGAAGATCGGGACATCGACTTCGCGCTTCACCGCTGACGCAATCGGAAGATAAGGCGCGACGGGAAAGGACATGTTCGGCAGCGACACGGCGTGGGCGATGTGGTCGCGCGCCTGGCCGCCCATGACATTCAGGAAGTCGACCAGCCCGCGACCTGCGTATTCGGTCGCGATCGCGATCAGGTCTTCCGCCGTCAGCCCGCCTTTCAGCATCTCGTCGCCGGTCATCCGCATGCCGATGACGTAGTCGTCGCCGACCGCCTCGCGCATGGCCGTCAGGACCTCGATGCCGAAGCGCATGCGGTTTTCGAGGCTGCCGCCATACTTGTCGGTACGGTGGTTCGTTAAAGACGACCAGAACTGATCGACCAGATGGCCATGGGCAGCGGAGATTTCGCAGCCGTCGAGCCCGCCTTCCTTGCAACGCCGGGCGGCCTCAGCGAAATCATGAATGATGCGGTCGATCTCTTCCTGTTCCAACTCCTTGGCGACGGAGCGGGAGGCCGGCTCGCGGGTGACCGAGGGCGCCTTCACCGGGAACCAGTTCTCCGTATCCCACTTGGTGCGCCGGCCCATATGGGTCAGCTGGATCATCAGCTTGGCGCCGTGCTGGTGGATCCGGTCGGAGAACTGCCGGAAGAACGGCACGACGGAGTCATCGGCCACCGAAATCTGGTTCCAGGGGGCGGCGGGGCTATCCATGGAGACCGAAGACGAGCCGCCGAACATGGTCAGGCCAATGCCGCCCTTGGCCTTTTCCTCGTGATAGAGCTGATAGCGCTCCTGCGGCTTGCCGTCCTTGCCGAAGGACGGCGCGTGCGACGTCGACATCACCCGGTTGCGGATCGTCAGCCCCTTGATGGTCAGGGGCTTGAGGAGAGCTTCGGCATTGGCGATCATGATGGAGTGCCCTCCTTAAATGCGTCTGGCGAGCGGGCGGTAACTAGCGATCGATCACGAGATCGGTGACCGGCTTCGAGCAGCACAGGAGCGCCATGCCGGCGTCGACCTCGCGCTGGCGAATGCCGCCGCCGTGTTTCATGTCGACCTTGCCGCTCGTGACCTTGGATTTGCAGGTGCCGCAAAGGCCCTTGGAGCATGACGACGGCACGCGGATGCCGGCGCGGCGCGCGGCTTCCATGACGGTCATGCCTTCCGGGCATTCGACGGTGCGGCCGGACTTGGTAAATTCGAGCTGGTAGACCTTGACGTCGGTGGTGATCGCCTCGGTCGCCTCGGCGATCTGCTCCTGGGCTTCCTCGGTAAAGGAGTCGAAGTTGAAGCTCTCCTGATGGTAGCGGCTCATGTCGAAGCCGGCTTCCTTCAGGAGCGTCCGCGCCGCCTTCATGAAGGGCGCCGGGCCGCAGACGAAGATCACCCGTTCCTTGTAGTCGGGGCAGATCACTTCGAGCTTGCCACGATCGAGCCGGCCGCGAAGCCCCGACCAGCATTCGAACGGTGAATCGCGCTCGCAGATGAAGGTCGGCTTGATCCAGTGGTTGCGGCGGCCCATCAGTTCGAGCTCATCGCGGAAGACGATGTCGTCGGGCGAGCGGGCTGCATGGATGAACTCGATGTCCGAGATCATCGCCAGATCGTAGGCGGCGCGGGTCATCGCCATCATCGGCGTAATTCCAGAGCCGCCGGACAGGAACAGGTACTTCGTGTCCTGCATGCCGGACCAGGAGAACTCGCCCATCGGCACTGTGGCCTTGACGAGCGAGCCCGGCTTGAACTCGTCATGCAGCCAGTTCGAAACCGGCCCGCCGGGCACGCGTTTCACCGTGATCGATACGGTGTCGCGCCGGGTCGGGGGCGAGGAGATCGTGTAGCAGCGCTGAATCGTCTCGCCATTGATCTCGAACTCGAAGGTCATGAACTGACCGGAGACGAATTCGAACTGGCGCTCATGCCGCGGCGCCAGGACGAAGGTCTTGACGTCATGGGTTTCTTCGCGCACCGCGCGGCAGATGAGGAACTCGTCCTCCTCCGGCTCCCAGCGGAAATAACCGGTCGGCACGGGACCGATGGCGGGCGTTGGCGCAGCTGCATCCATGACGTTGCGACCCCTCAAGACTCAGGCGACGGCGCGGGTCTCGGCGAGATGCGACAGCATCCGGCCGACATACCAGTTGACGAATTTCTCGACGAGCATTTCGGTGTGCGGCGAATAGGGGCCGGGGATGTAGCCATCGCCTTCGACGCCCTGCTGGCAATAGCCGACGAGATCGGAATCCTGCTGGTTGGTCGCCATCCAGACGCCGATGAGGTTCTGAAGATCGTAGTCGACGCCTTCGACCGCATCCTTGTGGACGAGCCATTTGGTCCTGAGCAGGGAGTGCGTCGCGTCGAGCGGGAGGACCGAGAAGACCACCGCATGATCGCCCATGAAGTGATGCCAGGAGTTCGGCTGCGTCCAGAAATGCAGGGCGCCGGCCTTGGCGTTGGTCAGATTGCCCATCAGCTTCTTGCAGGCGCGCTTGGTGTCCATCGTGTGGCTCTCGCCGTCACCGGCCAGCGGCAGGCGCTCGGTGCGATAGCCCGTCACCATGTCGTCCAGCCGATCGACCTCGCGCGAGGGAAGGCCCATCGCTTCCCAGCCCTCGTGATTGTCGTTCAGCATGCAGGCGTATTGCTCCGCATGGACGCGCTCGTCGTCGCTCAGCTCTTCGGGCGCGAAGCCGAAACCATAGGCGAACAGCGGCACGGTCAGCTCGGGATGGTTGGCACCGCAGTGATAGCACTCGCGGTTGTTCTCCATCGTGAGCTTCCAGTTGCCCGGCTCGATCAGGTCGTGCTGATAGGCAACCTTGGTCTCGCGCAGATTGTGGGGCGCGAGATAGGGCGCCATCACCCGCTCGAGTTCGTCGAAATCCTGGGGCGGATTGTCGGCGAGGCAGATGAAGAGCAGGCCTTCGAGCGAGCGCAGGTGCACCGGCTTCAGACCATGGCAGGACTTGTCGAAATCCTCGCCCATATGCTCGGCGTGGATGAGCTCGCCGGTCGGCGCATAGACCCAGGAGTGATAGCGACAGACCACGTTGCCGACGGTGGTCTTCTCGTCGTGGACGAGGCGGGCGCCACGATGGCGGCAGACATTGTGGAAGGCGCGGACTTCGCCGTCATCGTCGCGGATGATCAGGACGGATGTCTTGCCGACATCGACGACCATGACATCGCCCGGTTCCGGCACGTCCGGCTCGACGCCGACGAACAGCCAGTGCCGGCCGAAGATGACTTCCATGTCGGCCTTGAAGATCGCATCGTCCACATAGAACGGCGCTTCGAGCGTGTGGCCCTTCTTGCGGTGGGTCAGGCGGGCAACGAGATCATCCAGCATGCTGCATCTCCTGAAAGCCGGTCGGAGAGGGGCGCCGGCTGCGCCCGAATTGGTTGGAACCGGGGCGGGGCTTCGTTGCCGACCGCCTCATCGGAAAGCCTTGCGGCTCAGGCAAAATCCTTGGCGGCCTCGACAAGGAACCCGTGGACGTAGGTGGCGAAAGAGCGCCAGCAGGTGACCTTGAAGCTGTCCTCGGCCAGCCGTGTCAGAACGATGTCGGACTTGGCGAGAATGGTGCGGGTCGCCGCGCCGACCGGGAAGCTGCGCAGCGACAGATCGATCGGCGCCCCGGCGTTGATCACGAAATCGGCGTGCTCGCCCTCGACCAGGAAGGACACGTCGCGATGGGAGACGTCGACAAGCGAGAAGGCGCGATTGTCCATCGTGGTGGAAATCGCCTCGGCGACTTCCTCCAGATCGGCGGCCGGGCAGGTGAACAGCCACTCGTCCGGCCCGAGCCGAAGCGCGGCCCTGTCGCCGGACACCGTCCGGCTGTTCATTGCGCCGTCGACCCGAAAGCCGGCGACTTCACTCTGGCCGGCCAGAGCCGACTCCTTGGCGCGGAAGGACAGGCGGCCCTCCGGCCCGATCGGCTCGACGCGAACATGCGACGCGGCCTTCATGGGAGCGACGGCCGGCGTGCGGCGGGCGACATTGACTTCAAGCATCTGCCGTTTCTCCCTTCACGTCGTAAAAGACGGCGTTGGAAATCGTCGCTTCGGTAAAGCCCTGCGGGGTCGTCACCCAGACCGTTTCGCCGATCCGAGAGCGACCGTCGGCGAGCATCGCCATGGCGATCGAGCGTCCGCAATTCGACGAGGCATAGGATGAGGTGACGTGGCCGAGCATCTTCATCGGGATCGGCTGCGCCGGGTCGTCGACGATCTGCGCACCCTCATCGAGCACCTCATCGCTATTCTTGGTCAGAAGGCCAACGAGCTGCTTGCGGCCCGAAGCCACCATATCCGGCCGGGTCAGCGAGCGCTTGCCGACGAAGTCCGGCTTGACCTTGGACACGAGGCCCGAAAGCCCGAGATCGTCCGGTGTCGCCGTGCCGTCGGTTTCCTGACCGACGATGATGAAGCCGACCTCGCAGCGCAGGACGTGCATCGTCTCCGTGCCGTAGGGCACGATGTCGTATTTCTGGCCGGCCTCGTAGAGCGTCTTCCAGACGGACTCGGCATAATCGGCCGGCACGTTGATCTCGAAGCCCTGTTCGCCGGTGAAGGACACGCGGAAGAGCCGGCACGGCACGCCGCAGACGAAGCCGCTGGTCACGCTCATGTGCGGGAAGACATCGTCGGAGAAGTCGACATCCGTGACGAAAGGCTCCAGCAGCTTGCGGGCATTCGGGCCCTGCAGCGCGATGACCGCCCATTGCTCGGTGATCGAGGTCAGGAAGACGTCGAGATCCGGCCATTCGGTCTGGAGATAGTCCTCCATATGGGCGAGAACGCGCGGCGCGCCGCCGGTCGTCGTCGTAACGTGGAAGCGATCCTCGGCGAGCCGCGCGACGACGCCGTCGTCATAGACGAAACCGTCTTCCCGCAGCATCAGGCCGTAGCGGCACCGGCCGGGCTTCAGCTTGGTCCAGGCATTGGTGTAGATGCGGTTCATGAACTCGGCCGCATCGGGGCCGACGATCTCGATCTTGCCGAGCGTCGAGGCGTCGAAGATGCCGACGGAGGTGCGGACCGCCTTGGTCTCGCGGGCAACGGCAGCGCGCATGTCCTCGCCGTCCTTCGGGAAGTAGCGGGCGCGCCGCCACAGGCCGACCGGCTCGAAGACCGCACCGTTCTTCTCCGCCCACGGGTCGATGGCGGTCTTACGGACCGGATCGAACAGATCGTCGCGAGCAGGGCCGACCAGCGCACCGAAGGTGACCGGCGTGTAAGGCGGACGGAAGGTCGTGGTGCCGACGGCCGGAAGCTCGCGGCCGAGCGTGCCGGCGACGAGGCCGAGCGCGTTCATGTTCGACGTCTTGCCCTGGTCCGTCGCCATGCCGGTCGTCGTGTAGCGCTTGACGTGCTCGATCGACTGGAAGCCCTCGCGGACGGCGAGCTTGATGTCCTTGGCAGTGACGTCGTTCTGGAAGTCGATGAACGCCTTGACGCGCGACGGATCGGCATCGGTCGGCAGCACGCGCACCGGCTGGAAGCCGGTGTAGCTCGGCGTCGCCTCGACGGTCACGGAACCGCCACCGGCTTTTGCCCCGTCGGCAATGACCGCGGCGAGATCGTAGACTCCATGGCAGGCGCCGGCCGAACGTTCGGCCTGGGCCGATTGGCCCGGCAGGAAGGCGTCCAGCTCGGCGTCGAAGGCCAGCTTGCCGCGTGACTGGGAGAACAGGTGGACGGACGGCGTCCAGCCGCCCGACATGCCGACGCAGTCGCAGGCGAGGGTGGTCTTGTCGCCGATCTGGCCGCCATTGCCGAGCGGAGCGACGACGAGGCCGGTGACCCGCTTCGTGCCGAGCGACTTGATGACTGTGTGGCCGGTCTTCACCGTGATACCAGCCGCGCGAGCATCGGCGAGCTCGGCTCCGCAGTCTTGCTCCAGGCGAATGTCGACCAGCGTCACGCCCATGCCCGCCGCCTTGGCGTCGAGGGCGGCGCGATAGGCCGAGGCGCCGCTCGTGGCGACGACGATCTCCTTGCCCGGCAGGACGGCGTAGCGATTTATGAAGGCGCGCACGCTGTCGGCGAGCATGATGCCTGGCCGGTCATTGTTCTCGAAGACCAGCGGCCGCTCGTGGCTGCCCGCCGCGAGGATCACCTCGCCAGCGCGCACCTGCCAGAGACGCTCGCGGGCAAGCGATTCCGGCGCAGCGTCGCGATGGTCGGCAACCCGCTCGACCATGGCGACGTGGTTGTGATTGTAATAGCCGAAGACGGTCGTGCGCGGCAGGACGACGACGTTCTCGCGGGCGTCGAGCGCGGCAAGTGTCTCCTCGACCCAGGCCATCGCCGGCTTGCCTTCGATCGTCGAGGTCGCGTCGTTGAGTAGCGAACCGCCGAGTTCGAAGCCTTCGTCGGCCAGAATGACCCGCTTCGACCCGTCGGCCGAGGCCGCGAGCGCCGCCGACAAGCCGGCCGGGCCGGCTCCGACGACGAGCACGTCACAATGGGCATGGCGATTGGCGTAACGGTCGCTATCGGGCACTTCCGGGGCTTCACCCAGGCCGGCGGCGCGGCGGATCACCGGCTCGTAGACCTTGTCCCAGAACTTCCGCGGCCACATGAAGGTCTTGTAGTAGAAGCCCGCCACGAAGATCGGCGACAACAGATCGTTGACCGCGCCGACATCGGTCTCGAGCGACGGCCAGTGGTTCTGCGTCTTAGCGACGAGACCCTCCCGCGCTTCGACGACCGTGGCGCGGTTGTTGGGGTCGCGGTAGCCGGGGCCGCGATCGGCGCGCCAGTCGACCGAGAGCAGCGCGCTCGGCTCATCGGAGCCATGAGACAGGATGCCGCGCGGGCGGTGGTACTTGAACGAGCGGCCGGCGAGATGCGAGCCGGAGGCCAAGAGCATCGAGGCGATCGTGTCACCGCGATAGCCGGAGAGCTTGCGGCCGTTGAAAGTGACCGTCAACGGCCTGGAGCGGTCGACACGACCGCCGGCGGCGAGGCGGAAAGGCTGGTTCATCATGGCCTCGCTCAAGCTCGGGTGACGTCGGAGCCGGCCTCGGGTCGAGGCGTGCCCATTTCATAGGTGGTAACGAAGCGGTCGCTGACCGTGTCGCGCAGGGCGTTGAACCAGCGGCCGCAGCCGTGATTGTGCACCCAGCGTTCGGCATGAACGCCGCGCGGATTGGTGCGGTAGTAGAGGAAGCCGGCCCAGTCCGCGTCGCTCGTTTCCGTCGGCGTTTCGGGGCGCGCAATGTGCGCCTCGCCGCCGCAGTGGAATTCGACCTCGGGACGTTCGCCGCAATAGGGGCAACGAATGAGCAGCATGGCGCGACGCCTTTCGAGAAAGCGGAAGGGGGTCAGTGGGCGACGGCGGCGGCCGCGGCCTCGTCGATCAGCCGGCCGGTGCGGAACCGGTCGAGGCTGTAGGGCGCATTGATCTCGTGCGGCTCGCCGGTGGCGAGCGTGTGGGCGAAGACGTGGCCGGAGCCGGGCGTCGCCTTGAAGCCGCCGGTTCCCCAGCCGCAATTCACGAACAGACCTTCAATCGGCGTCTTGCCGATGATCGGCGAGCGATCCGGCGTGACGTCCACGATGCCGCCCCAAGAGCGCAGCATGCGCATGCGGGTAAATTGCGGGAACAGCTCGCAGATCGCATCGAGCGTGTGATTGATGATCTGGATGCCGCCCTGCTGCGAATAGGAGACGTACTGGTCGGTGCCGGCGCCGATCACCAGTTCGCCCTTGTCGGACTGGGAGATGTAGGCGTGGACGGCGTTCGACATGACGACGCAGGGGAAGACCGGCTTGACCGGTTCTGAGACCAGCGCCTGAAGCGGCACGCTCTCCACCGGCATGCGCAGGCCGAAGCGGCCCATGACGACGCCCGTATTACCCGCCGCGACGACGCCGATGCGCTTGGCCCCGATCGTGCCCCGCGTCGTCTCGACGCCGGCCACCGACCCGTCGGGATGGCGCTTGAGGCCGGTGACCTCGCAATTCTGGATGATGTCGACGCCGCGGGCGTCGGCGCCGCGGGCATAGCCCCAGGCGACGGCGTCGTGCCGGGCGGTGCCGCCGCGCCGCTGCAGCGCGCCGCCGAGAACCGGATAGCGGATGTCCGGCGAGATCGACAGCGGCGGGCAGTATTCCTTGCACTCCTCCGGCGACAGCCACTCATTGTCGACGCCGTTCAGGCGGTTGGCGTAGACGTGGCGCTTGAAGGAGATGACGTCGTGATGATTGTGCGCGAGCATCAGGACGCCGCGCTGGGAGAACATCACATTGTAGTTCAGTTCCTGGGAGAGGCCCTCCCAGAGATTGACCGCGTGATTGTAGAGAGCGGCCGATTCGTCGAACAGATAGTTCGAGCGCACGATCGTCGTGTTGCGGCCCGTGTTGCCGCCGCCGATCCAGCCCTTTTCGAGAACCGCGACATTGGTGACGCCGTGGACGCTGGCCAGGTAATAGGCCGTCGCCAGCCCATGGCCGCCGCCACCGACGATGATGACGTCGTATTCCTTCTTGGGCTCGGGAGCGCGCCACTGGCGCCCCCATCCCTGATGGCCGGAAGCAGCTTCCTTGAGGAGGCGGGTAAGGGAGTAGCGGCGCATGGCAAATGCCCTCGATGTCGGTGGGGGACATTGCGCAGATTCACGTTTTCTACACTCACTCTAAAACGACGATTTTCATCAGAAATGCGACATCGGCGTCGTTTTTTTGGACGTGCCTGATGATGCGGCATCTGCCCGAAAAAGCATCGTTTCCTCAAGGGCTTGGCAGAAGGTCGCCCTTGTGCGCCGCACACGCCGAGACGGCGAAACAAGGGCGCAGGGACGCCGCATCGAAGCTTCGAGGAAGCGCAGGTCTGACGAAGCAATTGAAAACATTCGGCCATGACCGGCGCGAGGGCGTCACCGCTGTCCTGGGGGCGGTCTGTCACCCATGTCTCCGGGTCGGACAAGGGCGATTTGGTGGGCGCGCAGGGACTCGAACCCTGGACCTACAGATTAAAAGTCCGTTGCTCTACCAACTGAGCTACGCGCCCTGACCCAAGCCGCCGCTTCCGTCTCACAGCCGCGGCGGGATTGCAACCGCCCTGAACCGTGATGCCCGGGGGCGACCGATTCGACCAAGCATGGCCGAACTTCCCTTTCGCTTTGCGGCGAAAGCCGCGGCGTTCATAGATCGAGCCCGCCGCGCCATCAAGCCCGCTCTCGCGTTCTTGCGGAGGATGAGCCGCCCGCTCCGCCGTCCCGGTGAAACGAGGCGCGGGGAGAATAGGCGTTGCGTGGCCGAACAGGATGCGTGTCGCGCGGCGTGTGAGCGATCTCCAAATCTTGGATGCGGAAGACGGCCTCGATGCGACGAAGGCCGGTTCCGGTCGGTCCGCGCGAATCTCCACGGCGATCAGTTCCGCGATCGCCGTCCCGAGACGTGTCCAAAGGGTCCGCCGTGCGCGCCCACGGGAGACGCGTTCGGCAAGGGAAGCGGACCGGAAACGGAGATTTTGTGCATGATTTCAATCGGTTATACGGGTCATTCCGATTTTTTTCGGGCCCGAACCGAGAAAGCCCTTTTCATTCATCGGACTGTCGCATATATCGCGGCCATCGACGACGCAGACAGCGCGTTCGTCGCTGGCGCGGGGTGGAGCAGTCCGGTAGCTCGTCAGGCTCATAACCTGAAGGTCAGAGGTTCAAATCCTCTCCCCGCAACCAGTTTTCCCGAAAAATTCGACAGTCGGGATGGGCGGCATGATGTCGCTCTGGCGGCTTGTGACGCGCGTCCTACCGGCTTCCGTCCTTGGGAAACCGTTCTGTTGTCGCTGCGCTCTTCAGGCACGCCACCGACGCGCCGGTCGCGAGGCCATCAACGGCTCGTGAACGTCTTGGGCCAGGCGCCGACGACATCCGGGCGCTGAATTTTCCATCATCCTCGCCTATATGGCCCGCATCAGATGTCGGGGCGTTTGCGCGTGGCGCTTCCTCGCCCTATCCCCAAGGCCGACGCGGCCGCAAGCCAATTCTCAGAAAAGGCGCTTCATGTTCTCGAGGTTCGAGAAGCTGGTCGATGCGTTTCCCGAACGCGAGTTGAAGGCGCCGCCGCCTTCGACGCTGCTCGCCTTCATCTGGTTCTTCGTCAAGCCGCTCTGGCCGCTCCTCCTCGTCATGGCGGTCCTGAGCGCGACGATCTCGGCGATCGAGGTCTCGCTCTTTGCCTTTCTCGGCAATGTGGTCGACTGGTTCGGCGACACGCCGCCCGAGCGATTCCTGGAGGAGCGCGGGTTCCAACTCCTGCTGATGGGCGTGGTGATTCTCCTGGTCCTGCCCGGCGTGCAGCTCATCGACGGACTGGTGAACTTTCAGGGGGTCTTCGGGAATTTCCCGATGCGCTTTCGTTACACGATGCATCGCTGGCTGCTCGGCCATTCCATGAGCTTCTTTCAGGACGAATTCGCCGGCCGGGTGTCCCAGAAGCTGATGCAGACGGCGCTCGCCATTCGCGAGACCGTGGTGAAGGGGATCGACGTCTTTCTCTATGTCGCCGTCTATTTCGGCGGCGTGCTGGTGCTCGTCGCGGCCTCCGACTGGCAGATGGCCTTGCCTTTCGTCGGCTGGCTCCTCCTCTATGCCGTCATGCTCCGCTTTTTCGTGCCCCGGCTCGACCGCGTCTCCGAAGAACAGGCCGATGCCCGGGCGGAAATGACCGGCCGGGTGGTCGACGCCTATTCCAACGTCCAGACGGTCAAGCTCTTCGCCCATACCCGCCGCGAGGCGGATTATGCGCGCGAATCGATGGGCGGGTTTCTCAGGACCGTCTACGGCCAAGGCCGACTGATCACGCTCTTCGTCGTCTGCCTCCAGACGCTGAATTCGCTGCTGCTCTTTGCCGTCGGCGCGACTGGAATTGCCTTGTGGACCAACGGTCTGGTGACCGTCGGGGCGATCGCGGCCGCGGTCGGACTGGTGCTGCGCATTCACGGCATGTCGCAATGGATCATGTGGGAGGTCTCGGCGCTGTTCGAGAATATCGGCACGATCCGCGACGGCATGGCGACGCTGAAGATCCCCCATGCCGTCGTCGACAAGCCGCAGGCGAAGCCGCTGGCCGTGACGAAGGGCGAGATCCGCTTCGACGACGTGTCGTTTCGCTATGGCGGCGCCGACCAGGTGTTGCGCGATTTCGATCTCACCATCCGACCCGGCGAGAAGGTGGGGCTCGTCGGCCGATCCGGCGCCGGCAAGTCGACCATCCTCAACCTTCTCATGCGCTTCCATGACGTCGAGGCGGGACGCATCACGATCGACGGCACCGATATTCGCGACGTGCCGCAGGATTCGCTTCGCCGCGAGATGGGCATGGTCACCCAGGACACCTCGCTGCTCCACCGCTCGATCCGCGAGAACATTCTCTATGGTCGGCCGGATGCCGACGAGGCGGAGCTCCTGCGAGCCGTGGAACGGGCGGAAGCGATCGATTTCATCGCCGAGCTTCGCGACCGCGAGGGGAGGGGCGGACTCGACGCCGAAGTCGGCGAGCGGGGCGTGAAGCTCTCCGGCGGCCAGCGCCAGCGCATCGCGATCGCCCGCGTCATGCTGAAGGATGCGCCCATCTTGTTGCTCGACGAAGCCACCTCGGCGCTCGATTCGGAGGTCGAGGCGGCGATTGCGGAAAACCTCTATCGGCTGATGGAGGGCAAGACGGTGATCGCCATCGCCCATCGGCTGTCCACCATCGCCGCCCTCGACCGGCTCGTGGTGCTCGACCGCGGTGCAATCGTCGAGGAGGGCACCCATGCCGAACTGGTCGCACGGGGCGGTCTCTATGCCAGCCTCTGGTCACGGCAGGTGGGCGGCTTCTTGGCCTGCGGCGAGGAGGAAGAGCAAGCGGGCCATCCCATGAGGGCGGCCGAATGATGGACCGTCTGCTCCAGCGTTTCGAGAAGGTCCTCGATCCCTTCGAGGACGTCGGCGCCCGTGGCGATGACGGGGTCTACCGGACCGGTCATCTCCGGCCGCTTCCGGCCGAGACCAACGCCTTCATCTGGCACTTCGCCAAACAGGCCAAATGGCCGCTGATCGGCCTTCTGATCACCGGCGGCCTGACCGGCGGGGTCGAGGCGCTGCTCTTCACCGGCGTCGGCTGGCTGGTCGACGCGCTCGGCCAGTCGACGCCCGAAACGCTCTTTGCCGACCATTTCTGGCTGATCGCGGGGCTCCTCTTTGTCACCCTGATCGGGCGGGCGCTGATCCTCTTCGCCTCCTCGGTCTTGGAAGAACAGGTCATTGCGCCGAGCTTCTACAACCGCATCCGCTGGCAGAGCTATCGCCGGCTGATGGAGCAGGCCTACACCTTCTTCCAGAACGATTTCGGCGGCCGGTTGGCCCAGAAGGTGCAGCAGGTCGGACAGGCGACCGGCGACTTCATCACCACGGTCCTGCAGACCTTCTGGTCCTTCGTGACCTTCATCGTGCTGACCGTGACGATCCTGGGCACCATCGACTATCGCATGGCGGTCGTGCTTGGCGTGTGGGTCCTCGGCTACGCCTGGATCATCCGCAATCTCCTGCCGAAGATCCGCAAATACGGCCGCGCCTCGGCGGATGCGCGGTCGATCGTCTCCGGCCGGGTGGTCGACAGCTTCACCAACATTCTGTCGGTCAAACTGTTCGATTCCGCCCGCCGGGAGGACCAGTTCGTCAAGGACGGCTTTGCGCATCTGGTGGACATGACGCGGCGCACGACCCGCGCTTTGACCGAGGTGCGGACCGTCGTCGCGCTTCTGAATGGGTTCATGATGTCCGGTGTCGGCGCGATCGCGATCCTCGGCTGGCAGGCGGGATCGATCACCGCCGGCGGCGTCGCCACCGCGCTCGGCCTCGTCCTGCGTCTCAACCAGATGTCGGGCTGGATGATGTTCAACATCAACGGGCTCGTGCGCAACTACGGCACCATCCAGGATGCGGTGGCCACCGTGACGCGGGTGCCGACGCTGGTGGACGAGGCCGATGCGAAGCCATTGGACGCCACGGCCGGAGCCATCCGCTACGAGGACGTCACCTTTCACTACGGCAAGGGAGAAGGCGTGATCGACGGGCTGACCCTCGACATCAAGCCCGGCGAGAAAGTCGGTCTGGTCGGCCGCTCCGGCGCCGGCAAGACGACGCTCGTGAACCTCCTCCTGCGGCTGTTCGACGTGGAGGGCGGGCGCATCCTGATCGACGGGCAGGACATATCCCGGGTGACCCAGGCCTCGCTCCGGGCGGCGATCGGCGTCGTCACCCAGGACACCTCGCTGCTCCACCGCTCGATCCGCGACAACATCGCCTATGGCCGGCCGGGTGCGGACGATGACGACGTGATCATGGCGGCCGAGCGGGCGAATGCCGAGGAGTTCATTCCCGGCCTGCGCGATCCCAAGGGGCGGATGGGCTACGACGCCCATGTGGGCGAGCGCGGCATCAAGCTGTCGGGCGGCCAGCGCCAGCGCATCGCGATTGCGCGCGTGCTTCTCAAGGACGCGCCCATCCTCGTGCTCGACGAAGCCACCTCGGCGCTCGATTCCGAGGTCGAAGCGGCCATCCAGGACAATCTCATCCGCATGATGGAGGGCAAGACCGTCATCGCGATCGCCCATCGTCTCTCGACCATCGCGGCGATGGACCGGCTGATCGTGCTCGACAAGGGCGCCATTGTCGAGGAGGGCAGCCATGAGGAACTCTTGGCCCGCGGCGGAATCTACGCGACCTTGTGGCGTCATCAGTCCGGTGGCTTCCTGAACGGCCAGGATGAGACGACGGCCGCTGCGGAATGAGGCGGCGGCCGACACGAGCCGTCACCACGTCACCGCAATGATCCGCTCTTTCTTTCCTATTCGCTCTGGATGCTTTGCAGATAGGCGATGATCGCGTTCGCCTGGTCCTTCGTGAAGATGAATTCCGGCATGTCCGGATGGCCCGTCGAAATGCCTTCGACCAGGGCCTCGGCGAGCTGCGCCACCGGATAGCGCTCCGACAGGGTTCGGAAGGGCGGTGCCTCCGCATGCGGGCTTTCGCCGGTTCGGGCGATGGAATGGCAGCGGGAGCAATTCTCCTCGACGAAGCGCTGGCCTGCGGCAAGCTGAGACAACTCCTGCGCTTCGGCTGTCCGGGGCGTGCTCGCGGCCGCCAGAATCACCGCCGCCGTGAGCGCCATCGCGCCGAGAGTTTTCCGTGCCATGAAGCCTCCTCCTGTCATTCGCGCAAAGCCTAGACGGGTATGGATGTCTCGACCTTGATTCCGATCAAGGCGTGCCCCAGCGTTGCCCGGCAGGTCGGTCCAGGATCGGCAGGACACTCAACAAGGGCGGGGACGCGTGATGTCTGACAGCAAACAGGAGGAGGTGGTTGCCTTCCTCCGGAGCTCCTCGCTGTTCGGGGCCGAGCCGGCAGCAATCGAGGAGGTCACGACCCACATTTCGCGCCTGCTTCTGGGGCCTGAGACCGCGCTCAAGCTCAAGCGCGCGGTCAAACGGCCCTACGTGGACTTCTCGACGCCGGAATTGCGGCTCCAGGCGGCTGAGCGTGAGGTGGAACTCAATCGTCGCACGGCACCGAATCTCTATCGCGGTCTGCGGCGGATCACCCGGGCGCCGGACGGATCCCTTGAATTCGACGGGGAGGGGGATCTGGTCGACGTCGTGGTCGAGATGCGGCGTTTCGACGAGGCGACGCTGTTCGACCGGCAGGCCGTGGCGGGCACGCTCACGCCGGAGATGGTGGCAAGCCTGGCGGTCGCGGTGGCCGAATTCCACCAGGCGCTTGAACCTGTCGAGCGCTCAGATGGCGCCGCACACATGGCCGGAGTCCTCGATGTGAACGAGTCGGCATTTGCTTCGAATGAGGTGTTCGACAGGCAGTCGGTTGAAGCGCTCAACGCGGCGTTTCGCGAGCAACATGAGCACCTGTCGCGTCTTCTCGACGAACGCGGCCGGGAAGGGCGGATTCGCCGCTGCCACGGCGATCTGCATCTGCGCAACATCTGCCTGGTGGACGGCGAGCCGACCATCTTCGACTGTCTCGAGTTCGACGAGGAACTCGGAACGACCGATCTCCTCTACGACCTCGCCTTCCTGCTGATGGACCTCTGGCACCGCGATCTCCGCGATCATGCCAACCTCGTGCTGAATCGCTATCTGGACGTGGTCGAAGATGAGGCGGGCTTGCCGGTGCTGCCCTTCTTCATGGCGGTGCGCGCGGCCGTGCGCGCCCATGTGGCCGCGACCGCCAGCAGCGAGCTGGCCCATGAGAAGCCGGACGAGGCCGAAGAAAAGCGCGAGGAGGCTTGGAGCTATTTCCGCCTTGCCGAAGCGCTGCTGACAAAGCGGGAGCCGGGGCTCGTGGCGGTCGGTGGCCTCTCGGGCTCCGGCAAATCGACGGTGGCCAAGGCCATCGCTTCGACGATCGGGCTGGCGCCGGGGGCACGCACCTTGTCGAGCGACCGCTTGCGCAAGAAGCGATTCGGCGTCGCGGCGGAGACGCCGCTTCCCGCAGAAGCCTATACGGGTGAGGTCACGCAGGCGGTCTACGCGACGCTCGGCGAGCGCGCGAAGGGAATTCTGTCATGCGGCCACGGCGTCGTCGCCGACGCAACGTTTTCCACCGCGGCAGAACGTGAAGCGATCGAGTTGGTGGCAGACGAATCCGGCGTGGCGTTCAACGGTCTCTGGCTGGAGGTGCCGGCGGGAGAGCTTCTGCGCCGTGTCGGTGCAAGGCGGAACGATCCGTCCGACGCGACCTCGGAAATCGTCCTGCAGCAGCTCGGCCGCGACCACGGGGCGATCGACTGGTCGGTCGTTGAGGCAGGCGGTCCGATCGAGCAGGTGCGCGAGGCAGCGCTGGCGGCTCTCGCTCAGGCAAGCACGAAGGCTGTCGACAAGCCTTCATGACGACGCAGGAGAGGTGTTGCAGCGTCATGACATGACAAAGCGACCCGCGGAGCCATGAGCCCTGCGGGTCGCGAATTCGAATTCAGGCGGGCCGAGGCCCGCCGCCTGGAATGCTTACTTGATCTTGGCTTCGCGGAACTCGACGTGCTTGCGCGCGATCGGGTCGTACTTCGTCTTGACCATCTTTTCGGTCATGGTGCGCGAGTTCTTGCGCGTCACGTAGAAGAAGCCGGTGTCGGCCGTCGAAAGGAGCTTGATCTTGATCGTGGTCGCCTTGGCCATGGTGGTCCCCGTGCCTTTGAGAAAACGCAGGAACGATCCCGGGAGTTGATCCGCCCGCAATCGACCGCTGGCCTGCGCCTTGAGAGTTCTGTCACGCGGAACGCGATTGGCCGATCGGGCGAACATACGCCAACGGCCGGCGCTCTGCGTCGGCAAATTCGCGCCGGACAATATCCATGAGCGGTCCGGTGTCAAGTCTTCCGAAGTTCAACTCGGCAATCTATCGCCGGGAAAAGGAATCCGTGGCAAGCCGCACGAGGGCAAGGGCAAGGTAGAGCCCGAAGAACAGAGCGAGCGACCAGGCAAAACCATTCGGCCCGAAAAGGTCCATCGCCGTTCCGATGGTTTGCGGGCCGATCAGCATGCCGGCCGAATAGCAGAAGATGAAGGCCGCGTTGGCGTCGGCGAGCTCCGAAGCCGGCAGGCGCGAGCCGAGATGAGCCAGGCCCACCGTGTAGAGACCGGCGACGACGCCGCCCCACAGGAACAGAAGGCAGGCCATCAGCAGCCAGTCTTGGGCGATGAGCGGCAAACAGAGTGTGCCGACGAGACCGACGGCCGCGAAGATCGACAGCAGCGTTCGGCGGTCCGAGACCCGGTCGGAGACGAGACCGATCGGGATCTGCATGATCACATTGCCGATCCCGATCGCCGTCAGAAGTTGGGCGGCTTCCGCCTCGCTGAACCCGACACGCTCGCCGAACACGGGGAACAGCGCAAAGCCGCCGGCTTCGACCGCGCCGAAGATCAGGACCGCGCCCGTCGCAGTTGGGACCGCGAAGATGAAGCGCCAGAACGAACCCTTGCGTCGGTCCTTCGAGATCGCCGGCTCCCGCTTCCAGGCCATGAACAGGGGAATGGCGGAGGCAAAAATGACGCCCGCTCCGATGCCGAAGGGCAGGAATCCCTGCGAGCCGACCTGGGAGAATATCCAGGGTCCGAGCGCGAAACCCAGCGAGAGGAACGTCGCGTAGATTCCGAGAACGAGGCCGCGTTTTCGTGGCGGGGCTGCCGCGTTGATCCAGAACTCCGACAGGACGAAGAGCGCGGTGATCGCAAAATGGAAGACGAGTCGCAGCGGAAACCACGTCCAGAATGCTTCGAAGATATAGAAGCCGATGGCCGACAGGCCCGCGAGCACGATCGCGCTCAGCATGGCGATCCGAACGCCGATCCTTTGCGCGATCGGCGTGATCAGGGGCGCGGCGGCCAGAGAGGCGATGCCTGCGACCGCCGTGTTGGCACCGATCATCGACGCGGAGATGCCGCGCCGTTCGAGGATGACGCTCAGGAGCGGCAGGCCGAGTCCGAGCGCGATGCCGACGGCGCTGATCGACGCGATAGCGGCGCCGGCGGACAGCCAATCGACAGATTCGAGTTCGGCTTCGGCTTCGGCGACGATATCGTCCGGGGTCGATCGGTGATCCACGGTCTCACTCTGTCCCGTCTCTTGGCCGGCCGGGCGCTGGCCGAGACATTCAATGATCGTCGGTCACGAAACGCCGCGCCGTCAGCGTCGCGACCCATTCTGCCCAGCAAATGGGGTGCGGACGTCGATGCGCCATAGCTCAGATCAGATCTCTTGCGAAGGCTCCGTCGACGATTCGGAAGAACGGCATCGGCTGCGAGGCTTCGAGCCATGTGCCCTTCTCGAGGCGGGCCAGAACCTCATCGAGAATGCGGCGCGTGATCGGTGCGATGGACCGCGCGTCCAACTGATCGACCGAGACCCAATCGACACCGTCGAACTCATCGGTGGGCGGGGTGAATTCGTCCGGGATCGCGCTCAGCCGCGAGGCCGAGACACAGAAGAAGCGCGCATCAAAACGGCGTGGCGCACCTTCGGGCGTGATCGCGCGGGCAACGGGGGTCAGCCATTCGACCGCAGGCCACAGCCCG
Source organism: Jiella marina (assembly GCF_024359545.1). Lineage (GTDB taxonomy): Bacteria > Pseudomonadota > Alphaproteobacteria > Rhizobiales > Rhizobiaceae > Jiella. Next base: position 696,608 of record NZ_JAKQZG010000001.1, on the reverse strand, counting down.
GCTTTCGCGAATTGTCGCCATTCGGAAGGCACCGGTTCGCTGGCTGTCGAAGGAATCCCGAAAAGAAGGCCGGTCTCTTCGAACGTCTCGCGGATCGCGGCCAACGGCAGGGCTGCAGCCGATTCCTGCGAGAAGGTGCTGTCCCAGCCGCCGGCGAGGCGGCGAACCTGTTGTTCGGACAATGGGCAACGGGGAGCCAGCTCAAGGTCGGCTTCTTCGACGCGACCACCGGGAAAGACGTGGCGATTGGGCATGAAGACGTGGCCCGCCCCACGCCGGCCCATGAGGATGCGCGGGACCGGCGCAGTCTCGTCGAGGATAATCAGCGTCGCGGCGTCCCGGACAGCCGGATCGCCCTGCTTGCCGCGGCTCGCCGCGACGATGGCCTGACGTTCGCGTTCGAGTGCGGCGAAGTCGTCGTGGCCTTTCACCCGAAGCTTTCCTCCGGTTCGCCGTCATCGGAGAAACCACCCATCTTCAACGCCCATTGCAGGCCGATCGTTGCGCCTTTCAACGGCTGCATCAGCAAGAGGCAGAGGATGAGCGTGACCGGAACCCAGATCGCGAGATGCGCCCACATGGAAAGCTGCATCAACTCCTCGCCCGCCATGAAGCCCGCCACCACGATGTGACCGACGATGAAGATAGTCAGGTAGGGGGGCAGGTCGTCGGCCCGATGGTGATGGACTTCGAGGCCGCATTCGCTGCATTGATCGACCGACTTCAGGAAGCCGCGAAACAGCTTGCCCTTGCCGCATTGCGGGCATTTGGAGAAGAACCCGCGCCGCAGCGCTGTTCCGAGCGGTCGCGCCTCGGTCGCAGGCAGGTGCATCGTGGTGGCCGAGCCGGCATAGCCTTCGTTCTTCGTCATCTTCGCCTCTTGACCTTGGATGCGACGTTCTTGCGATCGCGGCCCTTGCGCCCTCGGCGCCCGGCCGTCTTGTGGAACGAACCGGTCTTTCGCGGCAGCTTGCGGGGCTCCGTCAGCATCTCGAATTGCAGCGAGCCGGCGAGCGGCACCGCTTCGACCAGGCGGACCTCTACCGTATCGCCGAGCTGATAGCCATGGCCGCTCCTGTCACCAATCAGCGCATGCCCGGCTTCGTCATAGTGGAAATATTCAGCGCCGAGGGTCGCGATCGGCACGAAACCGTCGGCGCCATAGGTCGGTAGCTGCACGAACAGCCCGGCCTTGGTGACCCCGCCGATCCGCCCGTCGAAGGTGTCGCCGACGCGGTCGGCCAGGTGGTGGGCGACCAGCCGGTCGACCGTATCGCGTTCCGCGGCCATCGCCCGGCGTTCGGCGCGGGAGATTTCCTCCGCGGTCGCCGCCATGGCGGATTCGTCCTCCGCGCTCAGGCCGCCTTCGCCGAGCTTCAGAGCGGTGATCAGTGCGCGGTGGACGACGAGGTCGGCATAGCGTCGGATCGGAGAGGTGAAATGCGCGTAGCGCGTCAGGTTCAGGCCGAAATGGCCGAAATTCTCGGGCGTGTAGAGGGCTTGGGATTGAGAGCGCAGAACCACCTCGTTGACCAGGCTCTCGTGCTCGCCGCCCCTCACATGGGTGAGGATCGTGTTGAAGTGCGAGGGGCGCAGCTCGCCGCTCTTGGCGAGCGGGATTTCCAGGCTGCGGAGGAATTCCCGCAGGCCTTCGAGCTTCGAAAGCGAGGGCGCGTCATGGGCGCGGTAGATCAGCATCTGCCGCTGGCGCTCCAGGGATTCGGCCGCCGCGACATTGGCGAGGATCATGAATTCCTCGATCAGCCGATGGGCGTCGAGCCGCATCGGCACGACGACCTTGTCGACGCGTCCCTGCGCGTCGAGCTTCAGCTTGCGCTCGGGCAGGTCGAGTTCGAGCGGCTGTCGGCGTTCGCGGGCCATGCGGACGAGCCGGTAGGCTTCCCACAGCGGCTTCAGCACCGTTTCCACGAGTTGCGGATCGACGTCGCCGATCGCCCCGTCGATCGCAGCCTGCGCCTTTTCATAGGCGAGCTTGGCATGGCTGCGCATCATCACGCGATGGAAGCTGTGTTTGCGCTTCTCGCCATCGCCCGACACGGTCATCCGCACTGCGAGGGCAGGGCGGTCCTCGTTTTCCCGCAGCGAGCAAAGGTCGTTGGAAATGCGCTCGGGGAGCATCGGGACGACGCGGTCGGGAAAATAGACGGAATTTCCCCGGAGCCGGGCTTCCGCGTCGAGCTTCGAGCCTGGGCGCACATACCAGGCGACGTCGGCGATCGCGACGGTCAGGACGAAGCCGCCGGGATTGGACGGGTCATCGTCGGGTGCGGCGTGAACCGCATCGTCATGGTCCTTGGCGTCCGCGGGATCGATGGTGATCAGCGGCAGATCGCGCCAGTCCTCGCGATCCTCGAGCGGTGCGGGGCCGGCCATCTCGGCTTCTGCCAGGACGGCGTTCGGGAAGATGTGCGGAATGCCGTGAGCATGGAGCGCAATGGAGGAGATGGCGCGTTCGGAGCGCATCGAGCCGATGACTTCTGTGATGACGCCCATGGGCAGGCCGATCCGTCGTCGTGTGCCGGCTTCCACCTCAACCAGATCGCCATCGGCGGCGTCCTTCGTATCGCCCGGGGCGATCATGAATTCGAGCTGCTTGCGCTCGACAGGCTCGACCCGGCCGCCGCCGCCCTTCGTTGCCCGGAAGACGCCGAGTGAGACGGTTCGGCGCTTTTCGAGAACGCGGATGATCTTCAGGTGCCGCTCGTCGCCGTCCTCTTCGACGACCCGGGCCAGAACGCGCTCGCCCACACCGGGCGCGGGCCCCTTGTCGCGATCGATCCGGACGGGCAGGCGCGGCGGGTCGCCATCTTCTTCCCGGTCCCAGGAAGTCGGCTCGCCGAGGAGCGCGCCTTCCTCATCGCGGCGCCGGATCTCAAAGACGCCCACCGGCGGCAAGGCGCCCGGCATCTTGAAGCGCCGGCGATCGCCGGAGATGACGCCTTCCGACTGGAGTTCGGCGAGAAGCGTCTTCAGGGCGACGCGGTCGTCACCCTTGACCTGAAACGCCTTGGCGATTTCGCGCTTCGAGGACCGGCCGGGGTTCTCCGCAACGAAACGCAGCACGGCCTCGCGGCTGAGTTCCGGGGCGTCCTTCGGGCCGGTCTTCGTGCGCGCCATATCGCTCAGTCCGCGTCCCAAGGGACGCCGGCGGAATCATCCGCCTCAACCTTCTTTTTCGGCGCGGACTTCGATTTGGTCGCCGTCTTCTTGGTGGAAGACTTTGCCGTCTTGGCCTCTCCGTTCTTCTCGGCCTTGCCGTTGGCCGACTTCTTCGTGGTCGACGCCTTCTTTTTGGCACCACCCTTCGCACCCGTCTTTTCGGCCCGTTCGTTGAGAAGCTGGATCGCTTCCTCCAGCGTGACCGACGCCGGATCCTTGCCCTTGGGCAGGGTGGCGTTGATCTTGCCGGTATTCACATAGGGGCCAAAGCGGCCATCGCGGACGGTGATCTCGCCGCCGAGCGTCGGGTGCTCGCCGAGGGTCGCCAGCGCCGCAGGCTTGGCACGGCCGCGGGCGCCTTTTTCCTTTTTCTCCGCAATCACCGTGACGGCGCGGTTCAGCCCGACCTCGAACACGTCCTCGATCGAGTCGAGATTGGCGTACATGCCGTCATGCTGGAGGAAGGGTCCATAGCGGCCGAGTCCCGCCAGGATCGGCTTGCCGGATTCAGGATGCGTGCCCACCTCGCGCGGCAGGCTGAGAAGACGCAGGGCCTTTTCGAGGTCGATGTCGGCGACCTGCCAGCCCTTCGGGAGCGAAGAGCGCTTGGCTTCCTTGCCTTCGCCCCGTTGGACGTACGGACCGAAGCGGCCGGTGCGCAGAGTGATCGGCTCGCCGGTCTCCGGGTCGACACCGAGATCCTTGGGGCCATCGGCCATCTCGCCTTCGGTACTGTCGGCGGAAAAGCTCGTACCGAGCTGGCGCGTATAGCCGCATTCGGGATAGTTCGAGCAGCCGACGAAGGCGCCGAACTTGCCGAGCTTCAATGAGAGCTGGCCGTTGCCGCAGCGCGGGCAGGCGCGCGGCTCGGTACCGTCCTCGCGGGGCGGGAAGACGAGGGGGGCCAGTTCCTCGTTCAGGGCGTCAAGGACATCGGCGACCCTCAGTTCCTTGGTGCCCTCCACATGAGAGGAGAATTCCTTCCAGAACTCGCGCAGCACGTCCTTCCAGGCGAGATCGCCAGCGGAGATCTGGTCAAGCTTCTCTTCGAGATCGGCCGTGAAGTCATATTCGACATAGCGCTCGAAGAAATTGTGCAGGAAGGCCGTGACCAGCCGGCCCTTCGCTTCGGGCAGGAGCTTGCGCTTGTCGACGACGATGTAGTCGCGATCCTGTAGCGTCTGCAGTGTTGCGGCATAGGTGGACGGCCGGCCGATGCCGAGCTCTTCCATCTTCTTGATGAGCGAGGCTTCCGAATAGCGCGGCGGCGGCTCGGTGAAGTGCTGGGTCGCGTCGATCTTCTTGCGTTCGGCCTTCTCGCGTGCCGCCATTTCCGGCAGACGGGCGTCGTCCTTCTCGTCGTCGCTGTCGGACTTGGAATCGTCGCGATGATCGACATAGGCAGCCAGGAACCCGTCGAACTTCACCACCTGGCCGCTGGCGCGCAGCTTCGCCGTCTTGCCAGCACCGCTCGCGTCGATCTCGACCGTCGTGCGTTCGAGTTCGGCGGAGGCCATCTGGCTGGCAATACCGCGCTTCCAGATCAGGTCGTAGAGCCTGAACTGGTCGGGATCGAGGAAGCGCTTCACATCCTTGGGGGAACGCGTGAAGTCCGTCGGCCGCACGGCTTCGTGGGCCTCCTGGGCATTCTTCGCCTTGGTGGAATAGTAGCGGGGCTTTTCCGGTACGTAGCGCGCGCCGAAATCGGCGCCGATCGCCTTGCGCGCACCCTCGACCGCCTCCGGCGCCATCTGCACGCCGTCGGTTCGCATATAGGTGATGAGGCCCACGGTCTCGCCGCCGAGGTCGATGCCTTCATAGAGCCGCTGCGCCACCTGCATCGTGCGCGAGGCCGAGAAACCGAGCTTGGCGGAGGCGGCCTGCTGCAGAGTCGAGGTAGTGAAGGGCGGGCCAGGATTGCGCCTGGTTGGCTTCGCCTCGACACTCTCGATGACGAAGGCCGCACTTTCCAGCATCGACTTGATCGTGCCGGCGATGTCGCCATTGCCGATCGTAAGGCGCTGGATCTTCTCGCCGTCGAAGGCCGTCAACCGGGCCTCGAAGTCGTCGCCGCGCTCGGTCGCGAGATGCGCAATGATGGACCAGTACTCTTCCGGCTTGAAGCGCTCGATCTCGGCTTCCCGGTCGCAGACGAGGCGCAGCGCGACGGACTGGACTCGGCCCGCCGAGCGTGCACCCGGCAGCTTGCGCCACAGAACCGGTGAGAGCGTGAAACCCACCAGATAGTCGAGAGCGCGGCGCGCGAGATACGCGTCCACCAGCGGTTCGTCGATCGTGCGCGGATTGGCCATGGCGTCGAGCACGGCCTTCTTGGTGATCGCGTTGAACACCACCCGGCTGACCGGCTTCTTGCCGATCGCCTTCTTCTGCCGCAGCACTTCCAGGACATGCCAGGAAATCGCCTCGCCCTCGCGATCGGGGTCGGTGGCGAGCACGAGCCCATCGGCGCTTTTTACCGCCTGGGCGATCTCGTTCAGACGTTTCTGGGAAGGCTTGCCCACCTCCCAGCTCATCTCGAAATCCTCGTCCGGACGCACCGAGCCGTCCTTGGGCGGCAGATCGCGAATGTGCCCGTAGGAGGCGATGACCTTGTAGTCATTGCCGAGATATTTGTTGATCGTCTTCGCTTTTGCGGGCGATTCGACGATGACGACGTCCATCAAAATTCCTGTTCGCGAAAATGGATTGTTACAGCGCAGATGTTCGTGACCGCTCCCGATGCGAGCCTGGGAACGAAGCAAGCGTCAGATGGACAGTTCAAGGGAAACGGTCAAGCCCCGGCCGTTTGCGATAAGGGCGGTTGCAACTTTCGCAAGAGAGTGCTTATAAGTAAATTCTGGGTGGAAACCGTCTTATCTGCCGAAAACGGCTCCATAATTGCAGAATTTCAAGAGCTAAGCGAGCGATGTCGAACAAGGCCGACGAATTGCGAAAGAATCTGCAATATGTTTCCGATATGATAGAACAACTAAAGGTTGTGTCCGGGCTTCAAAACGGGGCGATGCTCCTCCATCTCCTCGACATGGCCAAGCTCGAAGCGGATCAGCAGATCGAGCGGATGAAGGGCTCAGAGAAGTAGCGAGACCGTGCCGCCGGAATGCCGCTCCAGGCGGCCGGCCAGATCGAGTTCCAGAAGAACGAGCTGAACCGCGCCCGGCGCGGCTTCGGTGTGAGCGATGATGTCGTCGATCGCGACGGGCACGGGGCCAAGGGTCTCGACGATCCGCGCGCGCTCGTCCTCGGCGGGCTCTTCGGGTGTTGCCGCCATCTCTGCTTCCTCCAGCGATCGCTCGTCCGCTTCCGGCGGCCTTCCTGCAAGCGGGCGGAGCGCCTCGAGAATGTCGTTCGTCTCGGTCGTCAGGATCGCGCCTTCGCGGATGAGCCGGTTGGTGCCGGCTGCGCGGGGATCGAGCGGCGAACCGGGGACGGCGAAGACGAGGCGGCCGAGTTCGCCGGCCAGCCTGGCGCTGATCAGGGAGCCCGAGCGCAGCGCCGCTTCCACGACGAGAAGGCCGAGGCAAAGCCCGGCGACGAGCCGGTTGCGGCGTGGAAAGTCGATGGCGCGCGGCTTCCAGCCGAACGGCATCTCCGAAATCAGACAGCCTCCCTGATCGACGATCTGGCGCATCAGCGGCCGGTTTTCCGGCGGATAGGGCTTGTCGAGACCGCCGGCGAAGACGCCGATCGTGCCGGTCGGGAGGGCTGCTTCGTGGGCGGCGGCGTCGATGCCCCTGGCGAGGCCCGAAACGATGACGTACCCCGCTTCGCCGGCTTCCCGGGCGAACATGCGGGTCAGCTTGATTCCGGAAAGGGAGGCGTTGCGGGCGCCGACGATCGAAAGTGCGGGCCTTTGACTGGTCGAGCCATCTCCCATCATAGCCAGCAGCGGCGGGGCGTTGTCGGCAGAGCGGAGAAGCGCCGGGTAGTCCGGTTCCCCGAGGCAGACGAATCGCGCTCCGAGCTTCGTCGCGCGGGCCATCTCTTCGTGTGCCGCGTCTTCGGGAAAGACTGTCACCTGCCTGCCGCCGCGGGCAGACAGCTCCGGCAGAGCCTCCAGCGCGGCCTCTGCGGTGCCGAAGCGGTTGATCAGGGCGCGAAACGTCGCCGGCCCGACATTCTCGCTACGGATCAGCCGCAGCCAGGCAAGCCGCATTTCATCGGTCAGCATCACGCCGCGCTTCGCCGCGGTGGGCGTCACGCCACGAGTCCCGGCATTGCACAGTCACCGTTGGGCGACCCCATCATCCCTTGTCCTTGGCGCCGATCTTGGTTTCGCTGCCGTTCAGAAGCCGGCGGATATTGGCATGATGCCGTGCATAGACGAGCACGGTCAGGATCGCTGTCAAGAGAGCTGCCGCCGGGTAGCCGAGAAGGTAGTAGACGATCGGCACGACGAGGGTCGCCATCAGGGCCGCAAGCGAGGAATAGCGCGTGAGGAAAGCCACCGACAGCCAGACGAGGGCGAAGACGAGGACGCCGATGGGCGAAATGCCCAGCAGGATTCCGAGATAGGTCGCGACGCCCTTGCCGCCCTTGAAACCCAGCCAGACCGGGAAGAGGTGACCGAGAAAGGCGGCAACGCCCGCGATCGCGGCATAGAACGGCCCGAATGTCGCGAGCGCCACCGCAACCGGCAATGTGCCCTTCAGGACGTCGCCGAGAAGCGTCAGCGCCGCCATGACCTTGTTGCCGGTTCTGAGTGCGTTGGTCGCCCCGATATTGCCGGAACCGATCTTCCGGATGTCGCCATAACCGAACAGCCGGCCGAGCACGAGACCGAAGGGAATCGAGCCCGAAAGATAGCCGCCCGCGATGCACAGGATGACGGCCAGTACGTTGTAGGACGCTTCGTCCAGCACGTTGCTCTCCTCCTTGAAACGTCTTGCGGCGGGCGGAAATTCAGGCTTCGAAGACGGTGCGCCCGGCGACGATCGTCCGCAACACCCGGCCCTCGAAACGGGCATTTTCGAAAGCCGTGTTCTTCGACTTCGACCGGATCTCTGCTTCGGCGAAGAGATAGGGCTGGTCGAGGTCGATCAGCGCGATATCCGCTGGCGCGCCGACCTGCAGGGTTCCGCGGTCGAGGCCGAGCAGCCTCGCCGGAGCCACGGTCAACGCTTCGATGACGCGTTTCAGCGGCACGCGGCCGGAGTGGTGCAGCCTCAACGCTGCGGGCAGCAGCGTTTCCAGCCCGATCGCCCCGGCTTCGGCTTCGGCGAAGGGGCGTCGCTTGTCGTCGGCATCCTGCGGATCGTGGGACGAGACGATGATGTCGACCGTGCCGTTCGCGAGCGCCTCCACCATTGATTCCCGATCGTCCTCGCGCCGCAGCGGCGGAGAGAGCCGGAAGAAGGTGCGGTATTCGCCGACGTCGTTCTCGTTGAGCGAGAGATGGTTGATCGAGACCCCCGCCGTCGCGGCGACACCGCGGGCCTTTGCGGCCGCCACGACCGCAGCCGATTCGCCGAGCGAGATCTTGGCGGCGTGGTAGCTACAGCCGGTCAGGGCGGCCAGCCGCAGATCGCGCTCCAGGGGAATGATCTCGGCTTCGGCCGGAATGCCCGGCAGACCCAGCCAGGAGGCGAAGAGCCCTTCGTTCATCACCCCATTGGCGGTCAGCGCGGGGTCCTGCGTCTCGTGCATGACGAGCGCGTCGAAATCCCGCGCATAGGTCATGATGCGCCGGAGCAGGGCGGGGTCAGAGATCGTGTGGCGGCCGTCTGTGAAGGCCTTGACGCCGGCATTTGCGAGAAGCCCGATCTCGGTCATCTCCGTGCCGTTGAGCCCCCTGGTCAGGGCGGCGGCCGGAAAGACGTTGACGATGGCGGTGTCGCGGGCGGTGCGCATGACGAATTCGGCGATCGCCACGTCGTCGACCACCGGCTTGGTGTCGGGCATGGTCAGGATGGACGTGACGCCGCCTGCTGCGGCTGCGGCAGAGGCCGAGGCGATGGTCTCGCGGTGTTCGCCGCCCGGTTCGCCGATGAAGACGCGGGCGTCGACGAGGCCGGGGAGGGCAGTGAGCCCCGACCCGTTGATGATCTCCGCTCCGTCGGGATGGCCCTGGTTGAGTGCGTCCGGTCCGGATGCGGCGATCCGCCCCTCGACGAGGACGATGGAGCCCACAGCGTCGAGATCGCGCGAGGGGTCGATGATGCGGGCCTTCTCGATGACCAGCGGGCGGGTTTCGGCCATTACGCGCCGGCCTCCAGCCCATCGCCGAGAAGGCTTTCGATCACGGCCATGCGCACGGCGACTCCCATTTCCACCTGCTCCTCGATGACGCTGGCCGGCCCGTCGGCAATATCGGACGCGATCTCGACGCCCCGGTTCATCGGGCCGGGATGCATGACCAGCGCATCCGGCTTGGCGAGAGCGAGCTTGGCCTTGTCGAGGCCGAAATAGCGGAAGTACTCGCGCACCGAGGGCACGAAGGAGCCGGCCATCCGCTCGCGCTGAAGCCTCAGCATCATGACGACGTCGGCGCCTTGCAGGCCCTCGTCCATGCGCCGGAAAACCTTCACGCCCATCTGCTCGATGCCGCTCGGGAGCAGGGTCGAAGGCGCGACCACGCGCACCTCTGCGCCAAGCGCATTCAGCAGGATGATGTTGGATCGCGCGACGCGGCTGTGCAGAACGTCGCCGCAGATGGTGACGATCAGCCGGGCGATCCGGCCCTTGCGGCGCCGGATTGTCAGCGCGTCCAGCAGCGCCTGGGTCGGGTGTTCGTGGGCGCCGTCGCCGGCATTGACCACCGAGCAGGCGACCTTCTGGGCCAGCAGCGCCACGGCGCCGGCCGAATGGTGTCGCACGATCAGGATATCCGGCTGCATGGCGTTCAGCGTCATCGCCGTGTCGATCAGCGTCTCGCCCTTTTTGACCGACGAACTTGCGACCGACATGTTCATCACATCGGCGCCGAGGCGCTTGCCGGCCAGCTCGAACGAAGCCTGGGTCCGGGTCGAGGCCTCGAAGAACAGGTTGATCTGGGTGCGCCCTTTGAGGACCGATTTCTTCTTCTCGGTCTGGCGGCTGACAGCCACTTCGGCCTCGGCGAGATCGAGAAAGGCCGTGATGTCCTGGGGCGAAAGCCCGGCCATGCCAAGCAGATGGCGGCGGGCAGCGACGGGGCGGGAGGCAGGTGCGATCATCAAGGTCAAGGCCTATAAGGGTTTGGAACCTTTGCGGCAAGAAACGCCGTCGACCTGAAGGAAAATAGGGAGAGGGTGAGATGTCCGACACGCGATTTGCGACCCATGAGGTCTTCAACCAATCCTCCGACTATGCCGGTTTCAACGCTTATCGTTCCGATCCGCTGCTCAAGCTTCTGACCTCGGAGTTTCCTGAAGCGACGCTTCTGACCCTGGATCGCCATGGCCGGTTCTGTGGCTCGCACGAGGCGCATGATCTCGCCCGGCTCGCCAATCAGGAAAAGCCGAGCCTGCGGCGCTTCGACGACAAGGGCCGGCGTCTGGAAATGGTCGACTACCATCCCGCCTATCACGCGCTGATGCGCCGATCGATCGGCGAGGGGCTCAGCAGTTCGGTCTGGTCCGGTCAGGAAGAGGAGGCCGGCATTCGGCACCGCGCCCGCGCGGCGCGATTCTACATGACCGCCGGGGTCGAATGCGGCCATCTTTGCCCGGTGACGATGACCAACGCGGCCGTCGCCGCGCTCGCAGCAGCCCCCGCCCTCAGGGAGAAATGGCTGCCGGTGATCACCTCGCGGCAATACGATCCGAGCATCAAGGCGCCCCTCGAAAAGGCCGGCCTGACGCTCGGCATGGGAATGACCGAGAAGCAGGGCGGAACCGACGTGCGGGCGAACACGACCCGTGCGACTCGCGACGAGGATGGCGGCTATCGCATCACCGGCCACAAATGGTTCATGTCGGCACCCATGTCCGATGCGTTTCTGGTGCTGGCGCAGACCGAGGCCGGATCGAGCTGCTTCCTGATGCCGCGTCGGCGCGCGGACGGCACGATGAACGGCATTTTCATCCAGCGGCTGAAGGACAAGCTCGGCAACCGATCCAACGCCTCGTCCGAGGTCGAATTCGTCGACGCCGAGGCCAGTCTGATCGGCGAGGAGGGGCGGGGAATCGCCACGATCCTGGACATGGTGACCTTCACCCGAATCGATTGCGCCCTTGCGTCTGCGGGCCTGATGCGCGGCTCGCTGGCCGAGGCGGTGCATCATTGCCGCGAGCGCAACGTTTTCGGCAAACCGCTGATCGAGCAGCCGCAGATGGTGCGTGTGCTCGCCGATCTCGCGCTCGACGCCGCCGGGGCGACGGTGCTTTCCTGGCAACTGGCCGAGATGTTCGACCGCCGCGATGGCAACCGCGACGATGCCCAGGCGCGGGCCTGGGCCCGTGTGATGACGCCGGTGACCAAATACTGGGTCTGCAAGATTGCGCCGGCCTTCGCCTATGAGGCGATGGAGTGCCTCGGCGGCAATGGCTATGTGGAGGACGGCCGGCTGGCGCGCGCCTATCGCGAAGCGCCGGTCAACGCGATCTGGGAAGGTTCCGGTAACGTCGTGGCGCTGGACCTCCTGCGGGTCCTGAAGCGGGATTCGGAGGCGTTCGAAACCGTCGTCGGCATGATCGAGGAGGACCTTGGCGACATCGCCGGCGGCACGCCCGACGTCTTGCGCGCCGCGGTCGAGATGGTCCGGTCGGACGAAGGGGCATGCCGGCTCCTGGCCGAGCAACTGGCGCTCTCCGCTGCGGCGGGCATCCTCAAGCGCATGGGGCTTTCCCCGATAGCGGCCGCCTTCGCCGAAACGCGACTCGGCGGGGTCTTCAGCCACACCTATGGGATGATCGACCTGCGCCACGATTGCCGCGCCCTCATCGACGATCTCTATCCTGCTCTGCGCTGACCACGCCCCGCCTGAAAGACGCTCGTCCGTAGGAAATTCAGCGGCGCGGGTTAACCATGACGACGGGAAGCGGTTGCGGCGAGAGAACCGACCGACGACAGTGCCGTTAACACCTTGGTAACCTTTCGTCGAAGAACGGAGGCGCGGCGATGAGCCGAATCGCTTCGATATTCACCCTCTCGGGCTGGGCCGGTTTCTCCGGATTCGCGGCCCTGAGATGCGCCCATGAAGCGGGCTTTTCCGAAGCATTGATCGGCGCTTACGGTGCGTCATTGATTTCGGGCTTCAACGACGCCGCGATCCCCGTTCCGCCGGACCAGGCGCTCGGAATCGCCGCGATCCTTGCTGCGCTGGCCATCGCCTTCGGACTTGCGATCGCTGGTCTGATGCAGCATCCGGAGTATGTTACCAGGCGGGGTGAGCCGTTTGCCGCGGCCGTGCTCTGCGCGTTCTTCGGCTTCTACGGCGCACTCGCCCTTTCCGCATCGCCGGCGATCGGCCTTGTCGGGGAGGGGCCGGGCGTCACCATGCTCGTTGCCATGAGCTTTGGGGCGCTGCTCTTCGATCATATGGTCGAAGACAGAGGAGATGGCTCGGATGATGAAGCGTTCGAGGCGGTGATGGCGCATCTTGAGGAAGCCAAGCGGGCCGCCATGGCTGATCGGCGGTCGAGACGCGACCGGGATGAAGGAGACTCGTGATGCGGACTCTCGTCATCCTCTGGTTTGCGCCGCTCGCCTTTTTCTGGGGCTGGTATTACCTCTCGCTCCTCGACGTCGGCAGCCAGGTCGGCGGCGTATTCCTCTCCCGCCAACTCAACGACCACGTCTTCGCAATCTACGGCAATCTCCTGGGCATGGATCCCGCAGCCATTCCGGGGCTCATCGCAGAGGCTATTCTTCTCGACAGCCTGCTTCTTCTGGCCATTCTGGCGTTTCGCCGCCGTCGCAAGATCGCCGCATGGTGGCGGGAACGCAAGGCGGCGCCGGCAAGCGTGATTGCTCCCGACGCCTGACACTGGCTCGGTCTCAGATATCGCCCGGCATCCGCCGGGCGTCTTTTTTCGTCAGCCACCGCTGCCGGGCAGCGGCTTGTCCGTCACCGAGCGGTTCATCGCCGTTTCATGGTCGACCTCCGGCGGCAGGTCGTCCTGCTGGCTGCTTTCATCCTGCATGTTGCCGGAGCGGTCGATCCGGCCCATCGGCGTGTCGTGTTTCTCGCCCGGTTTGTTCAGATCGGGCATGGTCTGGCCTGGCTGTGGAGTCAGCTTGCCGGGTTGCGGTTCGGGCTTTCTCATCGTCGTCTCCTTGGATCCGAAATTTTTCGGTAAATCCTTGGTAAGACGAGATGTTCCCTCGCGTGCCGGGCTGCGATATCGCAGTCGCGGCCTCAGCTCCCGGGGGGCGGATCGGCCCGGAGCATCCGGTCGAGCGCGCCCTGCAGAATGAAAGCGGCGGCCGCCGAATCGATCCGTTCCGCGCGTTGCGCCCGTGAAACGTCTGCCGAGATCATCGCTCGCTCCGCCGCAACCGTCGACAGGCGCTCGTCCCAGAGCAGCGCCGGGCGCTCGTCCAGCGGCGCGTAATTGCGCATGAAGGCGCGGGCGGACTGGGCGCGGGGCCCTTCGCTGCCATCCATATTGAGCGGGAGGCCTACCACGAGCCCGGCGACCATCTCGTCGTCCAGCGCCTTCTTGAGCACCGCGGCATCGAGCGTGAACTTCTTGCGCCGAATCACCGGTCGCGGCGTGGCGAATCGGCGACCGCGATCGGACAGAGCGAGCCCGATCGTCTTCGTGCCGAGATCGAGCCCGGCGATCGGTAGGCCGGGGGCGAGAGCGGCAAGGAACGCCTCGAGCGACATCACGGCCATGAGAGAACCTTGACCACCTTTGCCGGCCGCGCAGTTACCGGATTCGAGAGGGATGATTGCGAGCCCGGCGCCGCCGCGGTTCGCCGGATCCTCCCATCGCCTCGTTCAACCCAAGGCATCGAAAGCAGATTCCATGAAGATCACCTATTTCGGCCATTCGGCGTTTCGGATCGAGACGGGCTCGTCGATCATCCTGATCGACCCGTTCCTGAGCGGCAACCCGCATTTCGAGGGCAAGGACGTTGCCGCCGCCATGAGCGGTGTGACCCATATCCTTCTCAGCCACGGCCATTTCGACCATGTCGGCGACACGGTCGATATCGCCAAATCGACCGGATGCAAGGTTGTCGGCAATTTCGAACTGGTCAGCTGGCTCGGCAAGAAGGGTGTCGAGGCGGGAGAGCCGGCCAATACGGGCGGCACGGTGGTCTTCGACGACTTCTCTGTCACGCTGACCCAGGCTTTCCATTCGTCGGGATCCGTCGAAGAGGACGGCACCGTCACCTATCTCGGCATGCCGAACGGCCTGGTCATCCACGCCAATGACGGGCCGACAGTCTATCACATGGGCGATACCGACATCTTTGGGGACATGGCGCTTATCGAGGAGCTGCATGCGCCGAAAGTCGCGATGGTGCCCGTCGGCGACCGGTTGACCATGGGTGCGGCGGTGGCCGCGATTGCCTGCCGCCGCTATTTCAACTTCGACAAGATCATCCCGATCCATTGGGGCACCTTGCCGATCCTCGACAAGACGCCGGACAAGTTCAAGGAAGCGATGGAAGGCGATGCGGGCAAGGTGATGACGCCGGCGGTTGGCGAGCCTTTCGACATGTAAGCAGCCCGCGTCGCATCCGATCCGTGAGTCAACGTCGCGCTAAGACCTGGCCGGCGTTGCCTCGCGGCGCCGCCGTCGTTATGAGAGCGGGAAACGCGAAAACCAGCCGTCAGGTTCAAGATGTCCGTCGATTCCGCCACCGTCCGCCGCGTGGCCAAGCTCGCCCGCATTGCCGTCAGCGACAATGACGTCACGGCGATGGAGGCCGAACTCAACGCCATTCTGGGCTTTGTCGAACAGCTTTCCGAGGTCGACGTGACCGGTGTCGAGCCGATGACGTCGGTCATTCCGATGGAGATGAAGAAGCGCGCCGACGTGATCGCCGATGGCGACAAGGCCGACGACATCGTCGCCAATGCGCCCGCGAGCGAGGATCACTTCTTCATGGTGCCCAAGGTCGTCGAATAGGCGATGATCTGGTCGCTCGCCGTCGAATCTCCTCTCCAAGACGAGCTCCGCGTGATGGTCGCAAGCCTCAACGCCTATCTGAAGCCGCTGTCACCGCCGGAATTCCAGTTCCAGTTGACCGTGGAACAGATGGCGGGTGCCGATTCCACCGTGATCGTCGCGCGCGATGCGGCGGGAACGGCGGTCGGGATGGGCGCGCTCAAGGTGCATGACGGCGAGACCGGCGAGGTCAAACGCATGTTCTGCGAGCCGCGCTTGCGGGGCCAGGGGCTCGGACGGCAGATCGTCACCGAGATCGAGAGCCAGGCCCGCGAGAAGGGCCTCGATCGCCTCGTGCTCGAAACCGGCAACACGCCCGGCTTCGAGCCGGCCTGGGCACTCTACGAAGGCGCTGGCTTCCGCCGCTGCGCCGCCGTCCTCGACTATCCCGATTCCGAATATAGCCGCTTTTACGAAAAGAGCCTTTCCCGATGAGCGACCTTCTTTCCCTCACCATCGCCGAGGCGCGCGACAAGCTGGCGTCGAAAGAGACGAGCGCCGTCGAACTGACCGACGCCTATCTGTCCGCCATCGACGCGGCTAACCCGATGCTGAATGCCTATGTCGCGGTGACGCCCGACAAGGCGAAGGCGATGGCCAAGGCCTCCGACGATCGGATCGCCAAGGGCGAGGCGGGCGCGCTGGACGGCATTCCGCTCGGCATCAAGGATCTCTATGCGACCGAGGGCGTCCACACCCAGGCCTGCAGCCACATTCTCGACGGCTTCGAGCCGCGCTACGAATCCACCGTGACGTCCAATCTCTGGGCCGACGGCGCGGTGATGCTCGGCAAGCTGAACATGGACGAGTTCGCCATGGGCTCGTCCAACGAGACCTCCTATTACGGCCCCGTGAAGAACCCGTGGCGCAAGGAGGGATCGAATGTCGATCTCGTGCCCGGCGGCTCTTCCGGCGGTTCGGCGGCTGCGGTCGCCGCGCATCTGTGCGCTGGCGCGACGGCGACGGACACCGGCGGTTCGATCCGCCAGCCCGCAGCGCTGACCGGCACCGTCGGCATCAAGCCGACCTATGGCCGTTGCTCGCGCTGGGGCATCGTCGCCTTTGCCTCGTCCCTCGATCAGGCCGGGCCGATCG
Organism: Jiella marina; assembly: GCF_024359545.1. GTDB lineage: Bacteria > Pseudomonadota > Alphaproteobacteria > Rhizobiales > Rhizobiaceae > Jiella. The sequence continues at coordinate 680,268 of NZ_JAKQZG010000001.1, read as the reverse complement.
CGAGGGACGTCCGCGACTCCGCGATCCTGCTGAAGTCCATGGCCTCCGTCGATCCGAAGGACACGACCTCGGTCGACCGCGAAGTGCCGGACTACGAGGCGGCCGTCGGCCGTTCGATCAAGGGTCTGAAGATCGGCGTGCCGAAAGAATACCGCATGGACGGTATGCCCCAGGAGATCGAAACCCTGTGGCAGAAGGGGATCGAGTGGCTGAAGGAGGCCGGCGCCGAGATCGTCGACGTCTCGCTGCCCCACACGAAATACGCCCTGCCGGCCTATTACATCGTCGCTCCCGCCGAAGCCTCGTCGAACCTCGCGCGCTATGACGGCGTGCGCTACGGCCTGCGCGTGCCGGGCAAGGACATCGTCGACATGTACGAAAAGACCCGCGCCGAAGGCTTCGGCCGCGAGGTCAAGCGCCGAATCATGATCGGCACCTATGTGCTGTCGGCCGGCTATTACGACGCCTATTACCTGCAGGCCCAGAAGGTCCGCACCCTGATCAAGCGCGACTTCGAAACCGTCTATGGCGAAGGTGTCGACGCGCTTCTGACGCCGGCGACGCCTTCGGCCGCATTCGGCATTGCCGATCAGGAAATGGCCTCGGATCCCGTGAAGATGTATCTGAACGACGTCTTCACCGTGACGGTGAACATGGCCGGCCTGCCCGGCATCGCGGTTCCCGCGGGACTCGACGCAGGCGGACTGCCGCTCGGACTGCAGCTCATCGGGCGCCCCTTCGACGAGGAAACGCTGTTCTCGCTGGGCTCGGTCATCGAGAAGGCCGCAGGTCGCTTCACGCCGGCGAAATGGTGGTGATGGCGGCAGGCGCCAACGAGCGCTGACGCGGGCGCTGCAGGCATATTGTCGTGAGGGAGAGGGCACCCGATGCGTCTTTGGCCTTTGAGTGGTTTCCTGCTGGGGGCGGCTCTCGTGTCCGTACCCGCTGCGGCGGCAAGCTTCGACTGCGACAAGGCCTCGACGCCGGCCGAAGAAACCGTCTGCGGCGACATGCTCCTGTCGGCTCTCGATGGCCGGTTGGGCAAGGCCTACGCGGCCGCAAGAAAAGCTGGCGAGTTCTCCGAGGAGGTGCGGCAGACAGCGCGTGACTTCCAGTCCAACCGGGCGAGTTGCGGGACGGACAAGGGCTGCATCCTCGCCACCTATATCGCAGTGCTCCAGAACTTCGGGAGCATGGGAAAACCGGACCCGCTGCCGTCTCTCGTCTCTGCGGACCTGATCGCGGACGGCGATGCACCGCGATCGAATGACTTGCCGAACAGGATCGGCGAGTGCGTGACGACGCAGATCGAAAGCGTCCATCCGCGCCTCGCCGGAGACGGACCGCCAACGGACGAGGATTACGACTTCGGCACGGGCGTCGAATATTCCAATGGCGGGGTTGGTGTCTCCTATGAGCGCGAAGACGAGATCATTCGCTCGAAGCCGGGCGACAGCGTGACCCTCTGCCTGATATCGATCCCCCGCAACTGCCCGCCGGGCGACGATCGCGGCCGGTTCTACACCGCCACCAACAGCCGGACCGGCGGGACCTGGACGCTGCCGGACTCGCAGCATATGTGCGGTGGTGCCTGACGGTTTACGCTGGCCGTCGCACCAGAGGATGAGAAAGCCCATGGCCGACACGTTGCGCATGGCGCTCGACGAACTCGCCGAGGGAAACTGGGACGCTGCCCACGGGATCGTCCAGGACGATCCTTCGCCGGAAGCCGCCTGGATCCATGCCCATCTTCACCGGATCGAGGGCGACCTCGGCAATGCCGCCTACTGGTATCGCCGAGCCGGCCGGCCGGTGGCGACGGAAAGCCTGGAGGATGAACGCGCCACGATCACGCGCGAATTGGGCGGGTGAGGCCGCTCGCTGCCCCATTGAATACGCAACGGAAAAGGCGCCGCAGGTTCAATCCCGCGACGCCTCATCGATACTGACTTTCCTCGATATTGGCCGCCGTGCGCCGTCCATCTGTGGACCTGCGATCGTTTCCGATTCCTGCGGCTGATATCGCTGTTTCTGCTGCGCCGGAAATCACTTCCAGTCGGAACGCCACTCGATGCGCTCGGCGGCGCGCAGCGCTTCGTCGCGCGTGACGCCGATATCCTTGAGCTGATCGTCGGTGAGGCCGAGCATGTCGTTGCGCATGCGTTCCCGGCGACCGAAGCTGCCGATGACGAACATGACGCTCGCGACAAGGCCGCGAACGGCTTCGGACAGGGTCGGCAGGGCTTCGGTGCGGGGCCGAGCGCGGCTCAGTCCCTTGACAGGTCCGTCTTCGATCATCGCGACCCTCGCATGATGCATTGTCATGGTGACATTCTCCTTTCATTGCATCGATTGCACCATTGTGTCCCTTGTATCTCGATTTTTCACTGCTACAATCGAAAAGGAGTGAGGGTGACAAAGAGAGGTGTCAGGGTGACAATTCGGTTCGACGTTTCCGACGACCAGCGGACGCCTTTCTATCTGCGGCTCGCCGACGCCATCGAGCGGGCGATCATCGACGGCGTGCTCAAGCCCGGCGACAAGCTGCCCGCGCAGCGAGACATCGCCTTCGACCTGAAAGTGACGGTCGGGACCATCGGCCGGGCCTACCAGATCGCCCGCGAGCGCGGTCTGACGACGGGTGAGGTCGGGCGCGGCACCTATGTGCGCAAGCACGAGCCGGAGACCGCGAAATCTGACGGACCGGCGCTCCTGCGCAACTCGACCGTCGACTCGATCCCCGGCCCCGAAAGCGGTGATGCCAAACTCGACTCGACGTCCGCCCCGCTTGTGGGCCAGGCCGACGAGATTGCCTCGGTCTACGCTGCGGTCTTGCGGGATTCGCCGGCCAAGGCACTCGATTATGTGCGCGGGGTTCCCGAGAGCTGGGTCGAGGCGGGGGCCGAATGGCTCGCGACCGGCGGATGGCGCCCGGTCAACGAGAACGTGGTGCCGACGCTCGGGGTCAATGCCGCCATTCAGGGGATCATTGCCACCGCCACTCGTCCGGGCGACCGGATCGTCTTCGAGGATCTTTCCTACGCGGCCGTCGCGCGGGCGGCAACGATGATCGGCCGGGCGCCGCTCGTGGTCGCCATGGACGAGGACGGCATGCTGCCGGAAGAGCTCGAACGCTGCGCAGCGCGGCAGCATCCGCGCATGATCTTCCTCATGCCAGCCGTCAACAACCCGACCGGGCGGACCATGCCCTTGAAGCGGCGCGAGGAGATTGTGTCGATTGCACGACAGTACAATCTTCTGATCATCGAGGACAATATCTACGGCAAGATCACCGATGTCGACGTGCCGCCCATCGCTGCATTGGCGCCGGAACGGACCTTCTTCGTGAGCGGATTGTCGAAGAGCGTTGCGGCGGGCCTTCGCGTAGGCTGGGCCGCTTGTCCCCGCGGGCAGGCCATTCGCGTGACGGTCGCGCACAATCAGCTGACCGGCGGGCGCCCCTATCTCAACATGGAAGTCGCCGCCCGGCTGGTGCTCTCGGGCCGGGCCGAGGCGATCCGGCAGGCTGTCATGGCGGAAATCGCCGAGCGCAGCGCATTGTTTGACCGGATCTTCAACGTGACGACCACAGGACAGGCTGCGGCAGTTCCCTATCGCTGGGTCTCCCTGCCGGCGCCCTGGACGTCTCCGGCCTTCCAACTGGCGGCCCGCAACCATGGAATCCGGATCGATGGCGAAGACGAGTTTCAGAGCGTGCGGGGCGACCGCGCCCATCATTGCGTCCGCTTCGGCCTGTCGGCAGTCGGGGAACGGGACATCCTCGCCAATGCGCTGGAGGTTTTGAAGGGGCTCATCGACAGCGGCAGCATCACCTATGTGAGCGTCGCCTGAGAAAGGCAGAGTGACTCGTCGGGTAGACCCGCGGGGCTTCCCGGGGGTTTGGCGCGCCGGCTCCCATCCGCTACGTTTCCCTCGACAACGAACCGGTCGATCGGGAGGGATATGCGATGTTGCGCCCGTGTCTGGCACTGCTTCTCGCGGCCCTGCTGTCGACAGCTGGTGCCGCACGCGCCGGGCCGACATCGGCCCCGAGCGCCGCACCGCAAAATTCGGCCACGGCCAGTTCCCCGATCGGCTTTCGCCAACTCGTCGATCCGGGGTTCGAAGCGGCATCGGGGAATACTTTGCCGGTCGAGGTGCTTGAGGTTCCGAAGCCTCGTGCCAATCCCGGGCCGCAGCCGGACATCGCCATCACGAAGATCGGCGCGGGCGACAGTCTGGCGAGCCTCGCGGCGGACAATCCCGCGCTCGCTCCGGCCATTGCTCTCGGCGAGCCCTGCCGTATCGACTGGATCGAGCGGTGCGCCTGGGTGAGCGAGAAGCTGGCCGACACGCTCTACGAGGCTTTTCGTCGGGTGGGAAGCGAACCGAGCGCCCATAGCGAGCCTTATTATTATCTGTCGCGCTTCGGTCCGCAGGACCGGCTGATCATCTCGCGCACGGAAGCTTTCGGCGAGGGGGGCGTTTCGCTTGTCAACGCTCTCGCCGATCGCGAGGGAAACGTCCTCAAGATCTTCGAAGTCCCGTTTTCAAGGTCTCGGCATGGCTTCGAGGCGGGCAGCGCGGATGCCAATGTCGCGGTCCTTTCGGCGGCAGAGGACGACACCGGTGCGGTTTACCTGACCATCGACACGCCATCACGCTGCAGCAATCGCAGCCGCAAGGCGGGTCTTCTCGTCAAGGCCGACAGCGATCTGACGAGCGTCGCCTGGGTCAGCCCCTTCAATGTCTCCGACACGAACGTCGTCTTTCGCGGCGACAGGATCTATGCGGCGAGCGGGGGAAGCTGCGAGAAGGACTATCTTTACGAACTCGACCGGCAAAGCGGCCGCGTGACCGCCCGCAACGTCTTGTCGACCGCAGCCGATTTCCTCGTCGCCACCGACGAGGTCCTGCTTGTCGATCTCTACGAGGGTGCCGAGGCCTATCGCTTCCGCTAGGGCCGGCGAGGGTCTGCCGCGCCTGCTGGCGCGGCGGCGGGCGGCGCCATCACGCACATTTTGCATCGGCACAATTGGGCAGCTTACAACACGGTTGCGCCAAGCCGCATTTTACGGTCACGTAAGGATACCGCAACGTCATTATAGACCTGACCAATGCTTCGATATATCGGCACTCTTCTGGTTCTGTGTCTCTTCGGTGTCCGCCTCGTCGTTGCGCAAGAGCTGGAAGAAAATCTGGAAGTCGACGAGGAAGTCGGCGAGGACACCGAATACTCGATCCCGATCGACCCACCGGCAGCCCTGAACGGCCGCGACGGTGAGCCTTTACCCTCGGAACCTCCAACTTCTCCGACCCTTCCAAGCGATGCCGCTCAGAGAGGCATCTCGTATCGGCAGTTCATGTCGCTGGAGTCACTTCGATCCATTTCTCAGGACCTTGGATCGAGCGCTTCGGTCCTGAACCTGCCGAAGCCGCTGCCCAACCCGGGGCCACAACGCGATATCGCGATTACCAGGATTGCCAGTGTCCCCAGCCTGGCGGCGCTCGCCAGTGAAGTCCCGACGCTCACAGTCGATCGGTCGGCCGACCAGCCCTGCCGGCTGGATTTGAGGGGGCGATGCGAGAATCTGCCGCGCCTGTTCGTCTTGAGAGTGCGGCGGGAACTCGACACCGCAGGGAAGGGCCTCGACGCCCGTGCGCAGGCGCAGCGCTATTACCTCTCGCGACTGTCCTCCGACGATCGGTACCTGCTCTCCCGGGAGACCTATTTCGGAGACGGGGAGCTTTCCATTCTCAACGCTGTCATCGACGGGGACGCGCGGATCGAGAAGATCTTCGAGATCCCGATCTCGCGCAGGTTTCACGGCGTCGACCTGGGGATCGAAAGCGCGCGCATCGCCGTGCTTTCCGCCACACTGGGCGGCGACGGCGCCTATCTGACCATCGACGGGCCCTGGCGGTGTCAGGATCGGCCGCGACAGGCCGGCATTCTCGTCAAGACCGACCGCACATTCTCCCGCGTCGTCTGGGTGAGTCCGTTCAACGTCTCGGACACCAACGTCATCCTCCACGGCGATCGCGTCTATTCCACGAGCGGCGGGAGTTGCGAGAAGGACTATCTCTACGAGATCGACACGGCGTCTGGCCGCGTGACGGCCCGCAATCTTCTGCCGAAGGCGGCTGATTTCCTGGCGGCCACCAGTGCCGGTTTGATCGTCCAGCTCTATGACAGTGTGGAGGCCTACCGGTTTCGTTAGGCGGGGGCGATCGGTTTTCCGCCACGAGCTCGTGGACTCCGCGAAAGATCTCGGCGAGCGGCAGGGTAACGTCCAGGTGCCCGAGGGCCACCTCGGCTGAGGTGGCTACCGACGGCTCATGTCGGCACGTGCGGTTCCGCTTGAACCCTCGCCATCATTCCGTTAGCGAAATCGCTGAATCGAAAAAGTCCGGACGCCCTTTCATGACCATCGTCGACACCCGTACGCCCGACCCGAAAAACTTCCTTTCCGGCGCGACCGGTGACTGGGAGATCATCATCGGCATGGAGGTGCATGCCCAGGTCAAGTCGGAGGCGAAGCTGTTTTCCGGCGCCGCCACCAGCTTCGGTGCCGAGCCGAACTCCCATGTGAGCCTCGTGGATGCCGCCATGCCTGGCATGCTGCCGGTCATCAATGAGGAATGCGTGCGCCAGGCGATCCGCACCGGCCTCGGGCTGAAGGCGGCGATCAACCACCGCTCGGTCTTCGACCGGAAGAACTATTTCTATCCCGATCTGCCCCAGGGCTATCAGATCTCCCAGTACAAGGATCCGATCGTCGGCGAGGGCACGGTGATCGTCTCGGTCGGGCCGAACAAGCAGGGCGAGTTCGAGGATATCGAAGTCGGCATCGAGCGGCTGCATCTCGAACAGGATGCCGGCAAGTCGATGCACGACCAGCATCCGACCATGTCCTTCGTCGATCTGAACCGCTCCGGCGTCGCGCTGATGGAGATCGTCTCGAAGCCCGACATGCGCTCGGCCGACGAGGCCAAGGCCTATCTCACCAAGCTGAGGACGATCCTGCGCTATCTCGGCACCTGCGACGGCAACATGGACGAGGGCTCCATGCGCGCCGACGTCAACGTCTCGGTGCGTCGTCCGGGCGGCCCGTTCGGCACGCGCTGCGAGATCAAGAACGTCAACTCGATCCGCTTCGTCGGTCAGGCGATCGAATCGGAGGCCCGGCGACAGATCGCCGTCATCGAGGATGGCGGCGTCATCGATCAGGAGACCCGGCTGTTCGACCCGGTGAAGGGCGAGACGCGGGCGATGCGCAGCAAGGAAGATGCGCACGACTATCGCTATTTCCCCGATCCGGACCTTCTGCCGCTCGAATTCGACCAAGCCTATATCGACGCGCTCCTCGAGAAACTGCCCGAATTGCCGGACGACAAGAAGGCGCGATTTATGGAGAAATTTGGTCTTTCAGAATACAATGCCGCTGTTTTAACTGCTGATCTAAAAGAAGCCATTTATTTTGAAGAATGTTTGAAAGCCGCTGAACAAGAAGGGTTGGGGTTAGCTGACAAGCAAAGCAGTGGGCATACTGTAGCGCATGGCATCTCCAACATGGTAGTAAACGAACTTTTTGGGGCGCTAAGGGGTGCTAACCTTAGTATTGCCGAGTGTCCGGTAACACCTGCTCAGTTGGCCTCCATTGTTTCTCTTGTCCGCGAAGGCACGATCTCCGGCAAGATTGCCAAGGATCTCTTCGAGATCGTCTGGAACGAAGGGGGCGACCCGAAGGCGATCGTCGAAGAGCGCGGCATGAAGCAGGTGACCGACACCGGCGCCATCGAAAAGGCCGTCGACGAGGTCATCGCAGCCAATCCGGACAAGGTCGAACAGGCCAAGGCCAAGCCCTCGCTTGCCGGCTGGTTCGTCGGCCAGGTGATGAAAGCGACGGGCGGCAAGGCCAACCCGCAGGCGGTGAATGCGCTGGTCAAACAGAAGCTCGGGGTGGAATGACCTTTTTCGTTCGCACCGCCAGCCGGAACGATCTCGAGGCGATCAGCTCGCTGCTAGGTGAGACCTGGCATGCGACCTATGACGCGATTTACGGACCCGAGAAGGTCTCGGAGATCACCACCTCCTGGCACAGCGTGAAGGCGCTGGAAACGCGGCTGACGCGGCCCGAGTCGGAATTTATCGTCGCCGACGATGCCGAGCGCATCGGCGGTGTGGCGTTTGCCGCATCCTCCGACCCGGAACGCAAGCTCGTCATGCTGCACCAGCTCTATGTCCATCCGGATCTGCAGGGGCAGGGGATCGGGACAGCGCTGCTCGAGGAAGTCATCGCGGCCTTTCCTGACGCCACGACGATCCGGCTGGAAGTGGAAGAAGCCAATAGCGGTGCCGTGGAGTTCTATCGCGCGCACGGCTTCGAGGCCATTGGCCGCACCGAGGATTGCGGCGGCGACAGCGGCATTCCGGCCGCCGTCTACGAACGCAGGCTGTCCGCCTGACATTCCGGCATGCGCCATGTGCGCTGCAAGATGGAAAGCCGTTCTGGCTACTCCAGCTTCCTGATGGTCCGTGGCGTCCATGGACGGCCGAACCGGGAGCGGTGCTGTCATGCAGTTTGTGAAGCTCTATTTCCGATTCGAACGTCTGATTGCCCATCTGTTGCTGATTGGCATGGTGGGCGTCGTGCTTCTGGCGCTCTGGAGCTTCTTGCGGGCCACCGGACTGGCTATCCTCGATTTCGATCAACAGCTGGAATACACGTCTTTTCAGACGCTTTTCGACCGCGTGCTGGCCGTCGTCATCGCCCTGGAACTTGCACACTCGATCCATCAGATGGCGACAGGCGATCATCGGCTGGCCCAGGTGAAGACGGTGATCGTCATCGGTGTGCTTGCCGTCGTGCGGAAACTCATCCTGCTGGAGGTCGATGACACGACGGGTTCTTTCCTCATCGGGCTTGCCGGTGCGATGATCGCCCTCGGTCTGTTGCTGATGATGGTTCACTGGGTGGATCAGCGCGAGCAGAGCGGAAAGACGGGAACGATCACCGGCGGCGAGCATGACCCGCGCAATTCGGACTGAAGCGAGGAGGTTGCCTGGCCCTCTCCTGGAGGATCGGCCGGGGTCGGTTCCGGGTGGACATTTGCCGGCAGCGGACGCATAACGAGCCCGGTTTTGAATGGATCGGAATCTCCATGAAGGAATGGCTTCTGCAGATCTTCACCTGGTGGAACGGTCAGACGATCGGCACCCGCTTTTCCACCTGGCGGCATGGCAAGAAGGTCGGTGAGGATGAGTTCGGCAACGTCTATTACACCAATGCCGACGGCTCGAAGCGCTGGGTGATCTTCAATGGTCCGGTCGAGGCGTCCGCCATTCCGTCGGGGTGGCACGGCTGGATGCATCACCGCGTCGACACGCCGCCGAGTGGCGAGAAATACGTCCCGCGCGACTGGCAGAAACCGTTCCAGCCCAACCATACCGGCACGGCCAAGGCGTATCGCCCCTCGGGATCGTTGCTGCGTCCGGGCAAGGAACGCCCCAGGGTCACCGGCGAATACGACGCCTGGACGCCGTGAGGGCCGATGCCCTGTCAAAGCGGCCTTCTGTTGCCCGCCCCGGCACGTCAGTCTTGCAGTGCGGGATTGAGGTGCGGCGGCATAATGTTGGCATGATCCGGATGAAGCGAAATTTGAGCCTGCTGGCGGCCTTGGCGCTTGGCGCGTGGACATGGACCTTGCCCGCCTTGTCGCAGGAGGATTTCTCGCTCGACGGCGCGACGGCGACGCAGGATCGCGTCCGCAATCCGGTCGCCGTGTTCTCCGGTCTCGACAAGATCACCGGCCGGATCACCACGTTCGACGTCTATGTGGACGAGACGGTCCAGTTCGGCTCGCTGCAAGTCACACCCAAGGTCTGCCTGACCAGCGCCGAGGGCGAGGCGGAAAGCACAGACGCCTTCGTGCAGGTCGACGAGATCACCCTCGATCGCAAGATCCAGCGGATCTTCTCCGGCTGGATGTTCGCCGATTCACCCGGCCTCAATGCGGTGGAACACCCCGTCTATGACGTCTGGCTGAAAAGCTGCAAGACCGAATCCGCCGTGCCCGCCCCCGAGGGATAGAAGGTCGCGTCCACGGACAGCGCCTCTGCGAGGCGCGACTGGTAGCTCTCCCGATCGATTTCGATCGCCCCGAAGCGCTCCAGATGATCGGTCAGGAACTGCGTGTCCAGCAGGGTGTAACCGCCGCGCGTAAGCCTCTCGCAGAGATAGACGAGCGCAACCTTCGAAGCGTCGGTCTGTCGCGAGAACATGCTCTCGCCGAAAAACGCCCCCTGCAAGGACACCCCGTAGAGCCCGCCGACGAGGCGATCGTCCATCCAGGTCTCGACCGAATGGGCGAAGCCGTTGCGAAACAGCGAAAGATAGAGGGAGCGGATCGGTTCGTTGATCCAGGTCTGGTCGCGGCCGGGAGCGGGCTCGGCGCAACCGTCGACCACGGCGGCGAAAGCCGTATCCACCCGAACCTCGAACCGGCGGCGCCGGATCACCTTGCGCAGGCTCCTTGGAAGATGAACCCCGTCGAGCGGGAGGATGCCACGTTCGGTCGGGTCGACCCAGAAGATCTCCGGATCGTCGGCCGATTCGGCCATCGGGAAGATGCCGCAAGCGTAAGCCTTGAGAAGCAGCGCCGGCGAAATTTCCGCTCCTTCACCTCCGCGCGACGCCATGGTCTCACCCCTGGGCGTCGCCTGCGAGATAATGCTCCAGCCAGTGGATATCGTAATTGCCCGCTCCGACATCGGCATTGTCCACGAGGTCGCGGAACAGGGGCAATGTCGTCTTCACACCGTCGACGACGATCTCGTCCAACGCCCGACGAAGCCGCATCATGCATTCGGTTCGGTTGCGGCCATGAACGATCAGCTTGCCGATCAGGCTGTCGTAGAAGGGCGGGATCTTGTAGCCCTGATAGACGCCCGAATCGACGCGCACGCCGAGGCCGCCCGGCGTGTGGTAGTGGCTGATCGTTCCCGGCGACGGCGCAAAGGTCTTCGGGTCTTCGGCATTGATCCGGCATTCGATCGCATGGCCGGAAAACACGATTTCGCTCTGCTTGGCCGACAATCCCTGGCCCGAGGCGACCCGGATCTGCTCATGCACCAGGTCGAGGCCGGTGATCGCTTCGGTGACCGGGTGTTCGACCTGCAGCCGCGTATTCATCTCGATGAAATAGAACTGGCCGTCTTCATACAGGAATTCGATCGTGCCGGCGCCGCGATAGCCGAGCTCGGCGACCGCATTGGCGCAGATCTCGCCGATCTCGGCACGCTGCTGCGGCGTGAGGGCGGGCGAATTCGCCTCTTCCCAGACCTTCTGGTGGCGGCGCTGCAGCGAGCAGTCGCGCTCGCCCAGATGGATCGCATTCCCGGCACCGTCGCCGAACACCTGGATTTCGATATGGCGCGGCTTGCCGAGATATTTCTCGATATAGACCGCGTCATCGCCGAACGCGGCGCCAGCTTCGGCGCGGGCCGTCTGCAGTGCGACAGGCAACTCCGCGCGGCTGCGGGCGACCTTCATGCCGCGCCCGCCGCCGCCGGCCGACGCCTTGACCAGAACGGGAAAGCCGATGTCGTCGGCGATGCGCGCTGCCTCGTCGTCGTCCGTGACGGCGCCGGGCGAGCCGGGGACGACCGGGATGCCGAGGCGCTTGGCCGTGCGCTTGGCCTCGATCTTGTCACCCATCACACGGATATGCTCGGCGGTAGGGCCGATGAAGGTGACGCCGTGGGCCGCGAGGATATCGGCGAATCGGGCGTTCTCGGAAAGAAACCCGTAGCCGGGATGGACGGCGTCGGCACCGGAGATCTCGCAGGCCGCCAGGATCGAGGGGATGTTGAGATAGCTGTCGCGCGAGGGCGGCGGGCCGATGCAAACGCTCTCGTCGGCGAGGCGGACGTGCATGGCCGCGTTGTCTGCGGTGGAATGGACGGCCACCGTCGAGATTCCGAGCTCCTTGCAGGCGCGCAGGACTCGAAGGGCGATCTCGCCGCGATTGGCGATGAGGACCTTCTTCACCATGGTTCAGCCCTTCTTACGCGATGACGACGAGAGGCTCGCCGTATTCGACGGGCTGGGCGTTTTCCACCAGGACCTTCGTGACCTTGCCGGATCGCGGCGCCGGGATCTGGTTCATCGTCTTCATGGCTTCGATGATCAGCAGGGTCTCGCCTTCCTGAACGCTCTGGCCCACCTCGACGAAGGGACGGGCCCCCGGCGCGGGTGAGAGATAGACCGTTCCCACCATGGGCGAGGGGACCGTGCCGGGCTCCGGTCCGGTGGCAGCTGCCGGAGCGGGCGCCGAAGCGGGTTGCGGCGGCGGCGGCGCGGCATGCGCCGGCTGGTGCATCGGCGCCTGCTGATAATAGGCCGGCGCCTGCATGGCGGCCGCCTCTCTCTGGCGCGACACGCGCACCTTCATCGGGCCGTGCTCGACCTCGATCTCGGTGAGGTCGGTTTCGTTCAGAATCGATGCGAGTTCGCGTACGAAGATCGGATCGACGGTCGTGTCTTCCTTGGGCATCGTCTTCCTTAGGCCGATTCGGCCAGACATTGGCAACAGGGGCAGCGGCAGACCGCTGCCATGATGCGGGAACTCGAAACCTGAATGCGGCCCGAATTCAAGCCGTAAAACGTCTGCCGACGCCCTGCGATCCGTCGTGATCGTGGTTTCTTGCGCCTGGCCGCTAGGGACAGACGCTTGAACGCGACCCTCTATCATTGCCACCGCAGGAAGCGCCGGAGCCATTCCGGTCTGCCGTCCATGGCCGGTCCCGGTTCCTCGCACCGCGACATTCGCAAACGCCTATAGGGCGCATACGCCGTCTCGCAAAGCGCTAATTGGAAAAATACCCGTTTCCTTGGCGTGTCTCAGCAGACGGCGGTGCCGCAGGTGCGGACGTTGGAAACGGCGCTGGCGAGGTTTTCAAGCCCGATCGCACCCGGCATCACCTGATTGCTGATCACGTAGCTCGGCGTGCCGCTGATGCCGAGCGCTTCGGCGATTTCGCTGTCCTTGCTGAGTTCCGCCACGACCTCCTTGGAATCCATGAGCGGCCGCAGTGTCCCTTCTTCGACGCCGAACTCCTCGGCGACGGCAAGCGCCTTGTCCGCGTCCACCATGCCGCGTGCGCTCAGAAGCTTGCGATGAAATTCGGGATAGAGGTCCGGCTTCACCTGACGAAAGGCAAGGCTGACACGCGACGCTCCGAGGGATTGGGGCCCGAGAACCGGAATTTCCTTCAGGATGAACCGCACGTCGGAATCGCTTTCCACGAGCGCGTCCATGTCGCTCAGAGCCTGCTTGCAGTAGCCGCAATTGTAGTCGAAGAACTCGACCACCGTGACGTTCCCGTCCGGATTGCCGATGACCGTGCCCTCGGGCGCGCTGAACAGAGCGTCGGAATATTTCTCCAGCGCTTGCTCCTGAGACGCGACAAGCGCTTCGGCGCGCTTGGCCTCCAGCGCGTCGATCGTCTCGACCAGGATCTCCGGGTTGGCGAGCAGATACTCGCGGACGATCTTTTCGATTTCCTGGGTTTCGGCGGCGTCGAAGCGCGATTGCGCCACCGCGGCCGGCATGGCGACGCTGGCCGTGAAGACCAGGGTGAGGGCGGCGGCGATCGATCGTTTCAGGGCCATCGGGAACTGTCCTTCGTGGGCTTAGCGGGTCTTGGTTGAGAGAATGTCCTGCGCCTTGCGCCAGGCCGGCGTGCCCGGCTTGAGCTTCTGCTGGGCGCGGGCGGCGAAGATCTTGGCGTCGCGGAACGCACCGCCGTGCCAGTAGCCTTCGGCGGTGGCGAGTTCGGCCCGCCCGACATCGCCCATCCGCCCATAGGCCATCGCGAGGAAGCGGTAGGCGAGTGCGTTCATCGGGTCGTCCTTCAGGCCGGCCTGGATGAGTTCCACCGCCTTGTCGAGGTCGGCCGGATTGCCGCTCGACACGAGGGCCTGGCCCACCTCTGCCTTCAGGATGCCGGAATTCGACCGGTCGAGGCGCATCGCCTGGCTGTAGGCGCGCGCTGCTTCCCCGCCGCGTCCGGCCGCCATCAGGATTTCGCCGCGCATTTCGTGGAACCAGGGATTGTTCGGTCGGGCGGCGATCAGCCGGTCGATCTTCTGGAGCGCGCTGGCCGTGGAGCCGGCGAGAAACGTCGCGATGGCGTCGCCATAGGCGGCAGGCAGGCCGCGCGGGTCCTTGGCGAACATGCGCCGAACCGCGCCCATGCCGCCATTGTAGGCGGCGATCTTGGCGCGCGCCATGTCGTGGCGCTCGACCAGCGCGGGCGGATCGGCCCGCCCGAAGCTCGGGCTCTTGCGGGCCGCCTCCTCGATGGCGGCGATGCGATCACGCGGCATGGGATGCGACGACAGATAGGTGCGACCCTGCGACCCGGAGAAGAGATTGCTGCGGTCGAGGATCTGGAACGTTTCGATCAGCCCGCGGGCGGATTGCCCGGTCTTGTTCAGATAGGAGATCGCCGCGCGGTCGGCCGTTGCCTCTTCGCCGCGCTGATAGGCGAGGATCGATCGCTGCGCCATGTTGGCGCCGCCGCTGAAGATGCCTGCGCCAACGCCCGGAGCGCCGTCGACGCCGGACGCGGCACCAGCAGCGGCGACACCTGCGCCGAGAAGCGCAGCGACGATCGCGATCGCCTGCGCCCCTTCGAGCTTCTCGCGCAGCCTCTGCTGATGGCCGCCGGCCAGATGGCCTATCTCGTGGGCGAGAATGCCGATCAGCTGGTTCGGGGTTTCGGTGGCGGTGATGGCGCCGGTGTTGACGAAGATGCGCCGACCCAGGACGAAGGCGTTGAAATCCCCCGAGTTGACGAGAACGGTTTCGATGCCGGAGCGGGAAAGCCCCGCCGCGTTCAGGATCGGCTGGGCGTATTCGCGGACGAGGCTCTCGATCTCGGCATCGCGGACGATGGGAAGGCTGGCCTTCTCGCGGCCCGCCGCAAAGGCGCTGGATGGTACCGCAAGGCTGATTGCGGCCGTCAGGCAGACCAGTTTTCCAAACAGGGAGAGCAGGAAAGATTGCATGTTCGGTCCTTTTTTCTCACCCGCTAGTGGACCGGAACGGCGTTTCGTATCAAGCACGCGATTTCAATCTTTCGTCAGCGTTCGCCGCCAATCGGCGCGGCGTGGATTTCGAAACACAAGTGGAAAAACGAAGCGCAAATATGGTGAGCATGAAAGCCTCCCGCCGATCCGACGTCGATCCGTTCCGCGCCATGGACGTTCTGGCCGAAGCCAATCGCATGATCGAGCGCGGCGAGCCGGTGATCTCGCTGGCGGTCGGCCAACCCGCGGCACCGGCGCCGCGGGCCGCGCGGATGGCGGCCGACGCGCACCTCACCCGCGGCCGCATTGCCTACACGGACGCTCTCGGCCGGATGGATCTGCGCGAGCGGATCGCCCGCCACTATGAAGAAGCCTACGGCGTCGATCTCGATCCCGCGCGGGTCATGGTCACGACCGGTTCGTCTGCCGGCTTCAACCTGATCTTCCTCGCCGCTTTCGATCCGGGCGCGCGGATCGCCATCGCGTCACCCGGCTACCCGGCCTATCGCAACATCATCCGGGTTCTCGGCCTTGAGCCGGTGGAAATCCCGGTCGGCGTGGAAAGCCGTTACGTCTTCACCGCGGATCATCTGGCGGCGGCCCATGAGGAGCGGCCAGTCGACGGCGTGCTGGTCGCCAGTCCGGCCAATCCGACGGGCACCGTCACGCCGCCCGAGGAACTGAAGCGCCTGATCGACTATGCCGACGAACATGGCATCCGCTTCATTTCCGACGAGATCTATCACCGGCTGGCCTATACGGGCGGGGAGGCGACGGCGCTCGCCTTTTCCGACGCGCCCTTCGTGGTGAATTCCTTCTCCAAATACTACTGCATGACCGGGTGGCGCGTCGGCTGGCTGGTTCTGCCGCCGGAGATGGTGCGCGTGGCCGAGCGGATCGGCCAGAGCCTCTACATTTCCGCGCCGGAACTCTCGCAGGTCGCCGCGAAGGCGGTGTTCGACGCGACCGACGAACTCGACCGGGTTCGCGACGGCTATGCGAAAAACCGCGATCTCCTGGTCGAAGCATTGCCGCGCCTCGGATTTCGTGACATCGCGCCGATCGACGGCGCCTTCTATGCCTATGCAGCCATTCCTGAGGGTCATGCAAGCGCGAGCGAGTTCGCCCGCACGCTCCTTGCCGAGTGCCATGTGGCGATGACGCCCGGCATCGATTTCGACCTCACGAGGGGCGAAGGCTTCGTCCGCCTATCCTATGCCTGCGACCATGCCGATCTGGTCGAAGCGGTGAGGCGGATGGAGGCGCATCTGGCCCGGTGATCCGGGCGGCGCTCACAACCAATTCTTGTAGCGGAAGAAGGCCAGCGGCACGACGGCAGAGACGATCATCACGATCAGCGCATAAGGATAGCCGAGCTCCCAGCCGAGCTCCGGAATGTGCTGGAAATTCATGCCGTAGACGGATGCGATCAGTGTCGGCGGCAGGAACGCCACCGCGGCGACGGAAAAGATCTTGATGATCGCGTTCTGCTCGATCGAGATCATGCCGACCGTCGTGTCGAGCAGGAAGGTCGTCTTGTTCGACAGAAACGAGACGAAGTCGTTGAGCGAGTGAATGTCGCGGGCCATGACCTTCACCCGCGCCCGGCCGTCCTTCATGCCGCCCTTGCGATTGTCGAGCACGAGCTGGAGGAACGGCAGCAGCCGGTCCAGCGTCGCCAGGCTTTCGCGGACCCGAGAGGTGAGATCGCCGGCCGCGCCGATCCGCTGCAGCAGCTTCTTGAAATCCGCCGTGCCGGTCGGCTTCTTCCTGGCGGAGGAGGAGAAGATGTCCTCGCCGATCCGGTCGAGATCTGCCGAGATGGTTTCCAGAAGGTCCGCCATCCGGTCCACAACCGTCTCCAGCAGGCCGACGAGCAGCGTTTCCGCCGTGGGGCGCTTGCCGGCCGCGCGGATCACCTCGTCGGCAGGGGTGTCGACATGCTGGGGCGGAATGGTCGCGGGATCCCGGCAGAGCTTCGCAACGAAGATCTTGAAGCTCCGCGGCTCGCTGTAGCGGACGGTGATCAGGCGTCCGCGCGTCAGGATGAAGGTGATCGGCGCGAAGCCCGGTTTGCCCTCGTGCATGCCGTGGACGACGCTTGCCGTCATGACGTCGGCGCCGGGCTCCGAATAGAGCCGGCTCGAGACCTCGATCTCGCTCATCTCCTCACGCGTCGGGATCGCAATGGCACACAGCCGCTCGACCGCCTTGACCTCCTCCGGGCTTGGCGAGTGGAGGTCGATCCAGATCGAGTCCTCGGCAAGATCGGAGGCATCTTCCGCGCGCTGGACGATCTTCTTGCTGTCGAAAGCGTAGGTTTCGATCATCGAGGCGTCTTCAATCCAGCTGCCGGGCCGCCGAGGGCATAAGGATCAAGCCGAAACATCGGCGCTCGGATCGGGTCGTGGTGTCACCGCCTCGGCGGGCGCCGTCAGCGTCCAGACCACGCCGGTTTCCGCATAGTCCATGTCGACGTTGCCGCCGAGGCCGCGGGCCGTCATCTTCTGCGTCACCAGCGTTCCGAAGCCGGAACGGCTCGGCGGCGTCACCGGCGGACCGCCACTTTCCCGCCAGGTGAGGACGAGGTTCTCATCGATGCTCCAGGAAATCGACACCTGTCCTTCGGGCCTCGACAGTGCGCCGTACTTTGCCGCATTGGTCGCCAACTCATGCAGGGCGAGGCCGATCGTCTGGGCCGCAGCGGGGTTCAGCGGCACCTGCTCGCCCGCGAGGACGATCTGGTCCGTTTCCACGCCGAACGCCTTGAGCTGGCTCTTGAGCAGGTCGCTCAAGGTCGCGCTTTCCCAGTTGCCGCCTGCCAGGAGTTCGGCCGAACGCGCCAGCGAGTTCAGCGCTTCGGACAAGGTGTCCAGAAATTCCGTCGTATCCGCGCTTTCCTTGGCCGCGCGCCGGGCGATCGCCGCGATCAGGGCGTACTGGTTCTTGGTGCGGTGCGACATTTCGCGCATCAGGAAGTGGTTCTGCTCCTCGGCTTCCCGCCGCTCGCGCGAGGCTTGTGCGAGAACCTTCGAGACCTGGCCGATCTCGGCGATGTCGGTGCCGATCACGGTCGCGGGCTTGCCCTTGCCAATCCGCTCGGCCTGCTCGGCGAGTTTGAGGATCGGATCGGCGAGGCGCCGTCCGAAGGTGATGCCGAGCGCGATCGAGAAGGCCAGGAGCAGCGCCCCGGCGCCCAGCAGCAGGAGCCAGGAGCGTGTCACCGGCCGGTCGATAACCGCACTCGGCACGGCGACGGTCGTGGTCCAGCCGGTGAGGTTCGACACGGTCGACGCCTCGATCAGATCGGCGCTCATGCGCGTGTCGCCGATGGTCTCGATGATCGAGGGATTGTCGTAGGACACGCTCTGGCGCGCCCGCATCCGGCCCTCGCTGGTGACCGCGGCGAAGACCCGTTTGCCATTGGCATCCTGGATGATCGCCGACCATTCGCGCGGCAGGTTGCGGTCCGCGATCACCGCCTCGAACGAGGTCGTCGCCTTCGACAGGACGAGCACGTAGCGGATCGCGTCGCCGACCTTCACCGGCACCGCGACATGATAGACGAACTGACCGCGCTCGTCCCGGAAGCTCACGCCGGAGATGGAGGCGCGCTGGGTGTCGATCACGCGCTGGATCGTTTCGGTATCGGCAAACTGCGTGCCCGGCGGCGGATAGTCCGGGCGGGTCGCCACGAGCACTCGCATCGAGGGATCGACGAGTTCCGCCTCCGTTCGCGTCCCGACCAGGGCGGCGATGCTGCGTTCGTTGAACTGCTCGAGCCGGTCGGTGCGCAATGTCGGGGAGGCCGCCAACACGCGGCCGGCGGTCAGAAGTCCGTAGATTTCCCGGTCGATGGCGTTCGACACGATCTCCGCCGTGTCATTGACCTGGGCCGCGGCAATCTCCTGCTGCTGCTGGGAGAACTGCAGGATCAGGAAGGCGCTGAACAGGAGCGCGGGGATCAGAACGGTCAACGCGAAGATGACGAGGTGCACGAGCAGGGGCGGACGCCGCCAAAGGCGCGTCAGCCTGCCGCTTCGCTTTCCAGCGGACCATTCCGAAGGACGCGCTGCGCCTCCGTGTGTCTCTGCGTGGATGATCACGTCC
Source organism: Jiella marina (assembly GCF_024359545.1). Lineage (GTDB taxonomy): Bacteria > Pseudomonadota > Alphaproteobacteria > Rhizobiales > Rhizobiaceae > Jiella. Next base: position 661,060 of record NZ_JAKQZG010000001.1, on the reverse strand, counting down.
TGCATACCGTACGCGGTTGCGACCCTTGCGGATCGGCGCGCCGGCCCCCGATTTTGTCGATTTCCCCACTCCGACGCCATCTTACGCCAGAAGCGGGATTTTTACCATAAGTGGCGGGAGAGAAACGTGCGATCGACTCGGCCGGGTCGGGCGGAGCGAATCTGCCGCGCTTCGGCCGGATCCCGCATCGCTTGTTTGGCCCGCTGCGTGCCGTATAACCGGTGGGGTAGGCGAGAGGTGCGGTGATGGTTGGAACGAACAGGATCTTGCTGGGCGCGAGCCGCGATCCGTCCGATGTGCTCAAGAAGCAGGAGCATCTCAACCTCAAGCTCGCCAATCGCCATGGTCTCGTGACGGGAGCGACCGGCACCGGCAAGACGGTGACGCTGCAGATCATGGCCGAGGGTTTCTCGGAGGCCGGCGTTCCGGTCTTCTGCGCCGACATCAAGGGCGATCTCGCCGGCATCTCCCAGCGGGGCGAGCCGAAGGACTTTCTGGTCAAGCGCGCCGCCGATATCGGTCTCGAGCCCTACTACAACGATTTCTACCCGACCGTCTTCTGGGACATTTTCGGCGAGAAGGGCCATCCCGTCCGCGCGACGATCACCGAGATGGGACCGCTTCTCCTGGCGCGGCTGATGAATCTCACCGACGTTCAGGAAGGTGTTCTCAACATCGCCTTCAAGATCGCCGACGACGAGGGCCTGCTTCTTCTCGATCTGAAGGATCTTCAGGCGATGCTCGCGCATCTTGCCGAGAACGCCGGCGAGATCTCTCAGCTCTACGGCAATGTCGCGAAATCCTCCGTCGGCGCGATCCAGCGTTCGCTGCTCGTCCTCGAGCAGCAGGGCGCGGCGCATTTCTTAGGCGAGCCGGCGCTCAAGATCGAAGATCTGATGCGGACCGATCGTGACGGGCGCGGCGTGATCAACGTGCTTGCCGCCGACAAGCTGATGATGAGCCCGCGGCTCTACGCGACCTTCCTGCTCTGGCTCCTCTCGGAACTGTTCGAGGAACTGCCGGAGGTCGGCGATCCGGACAAGCCGAAGCTGGTCTTCTTCTTCGACGAGGCGCATCTCCTGTTCGACGACGCTCCGGACGTCCTGATCGACCGGGTCGAGCAGGTGGTGAAGCTGATCCGCTCCAAGGGCGTGGGCGTCTATTTCGTCACCCAGAACCCGCTCGACGTGCCGGAGGGCGTCCTCGCCCAGCTTGGTAATCGCGTGCAGCACGCGCTGCGAGCCTATACGCCGCGGGAACAGAAGGCTGTGCGGACGGCGGCCGAGACGTTTCGGCCCAATCCGGAGTTCGACTGCTTCGAGGCGATCACTCGGCTCGGCGTCGGCGAGGCGCTGGTCTCGACGCTGGGCAAGGGCGGTGTGCCGTCGGTGGTGGAACGCACGCTGATCCGACCGCCGTCCGCACGTCTCGGCACGATCACGGACGAGGAACGCGCCGAGAGCATGCGCCGGAGCCCGGTCGCCGGTCTCTACGATCATGCGATCGATTCCGAATCCGCCTATGAAATGCTCGTTCAGCGGGCCGAGGACGAGTTGAAGCGCGAGGAGGAAGAGCGCGCCCGCGAAGCCGAAGAGGCGGCAAGGCGCGAGGCCGCCGAACGGGCCCAGCAGGAGGCGCGGGCCGAAGCCGCGCGGCATCGGGCGGAGGAGGCGGAACGCGCCGGTTCACGGCGCACCCGCACCGGGTTTCAGATCCCGGATTTCGGCTCCGGCGGGACCGGGCGCGACGACGCGGCCGACTATGCCGAGGATTACGACACCCCGCGCCGCAGAGCACCCCGTCGCCGTGCCTCGCGCTCCACCAGCTACAAGCGCCAGTCCGTCACCGAGACCGTGATGAAACAGGTGGGCCGCACCGTCGCGTCGACCGTCACCCGCGCAATCGTCCGCGGGATTCTGGGAAGCTTGAAGCGCGGGCGGTAGTAGATACGTCTTGGGGCTTAAAAATCATACTGCAGCATGTAATAATTGCTTCGTTTTAAAAATCTAAATCTGAAGAAAACGCTCGAATTCGTCGACTGCATCGACCGATAGATAGGGATGGATGCTTGATTTGAGCGGATTTCTGGTGTTGTTCTCAGTTCTTTTCAGTGGACCGTGGTGTCGATATGTTTGCCTCAGAATAATGGCGCCATATTGAATCGGAAAAATTCCTTTTTTCATAGAAAATTCTCGAAATTTTGTGTGATCCTCCACTCCGATGCCAAAAGATTGGGCATAAATCCTGCATGGGGCATATTGTCTGAGCGTATTGGATGATGCCTGGAGGATGCCAGCCTCCCATTCGTCCTCGTCACGTTCGTATGGCTTGCCATCGTTGGCACTTTGATCAATTCCTTCTTCCCAATCCCACGAGCTCTCAAAGCCACATAACGTTCTGAGAACTTCGAGCATTACGGCTTTGCGATGACGAAGAAAATCCGATCCTTCTTTCCACGGACCGAGTTTGTATCGAACCCAGGAGTAGACATCTGGATTATCGTTATATTCGAACAAGGCGTCGGGCGCTTGTTTTGCCCAATCGATAATGAAGTCAAGAAAGGATTCAGGAGCGCGCCCTCTATTATAAACAGTCTCGCGCGTATGAACGAACTGCCTAGTCATCGCAAATTCTCCCTATCCAATCCCGGGGGATAGTCAGCGGACGGCTCAGAGTGTCAAAAAACTACTAAAACATATCAGGGTGGAGGCTTGTTTCAAGCGAAAGTTGTTAGCTTGTCAATTTTGCCCCGAAGATAGTGGAAATATCGTCAGGTCAGTGAGAACCTTTTCATAGAGTGTATCGGTCATGGAGGTCCCTGCTTTCGAGCGGTCTTTTTCAGTTTTGAACGCGCCATAGGGAGACCTGCGCGTGCATACCGTTCGCATGGGCCGGGTGCGAGTCACTTGAAGCAATTCGGAGAGCGAGGCGAACTAAGCATGTGCCGCAACTGCGACTACACGATCCACCGCCACCGGCATCATTTCGGCTGGGACAACAGCTTCGCGCCGGTCGAGCGCGTGGCACCCGGATCGACCATCGAATTCGAGTGCCTGGACTCCTCGGGCGGGCAGCTGACGCCGGAGTCGACGGTGAACGACGTGGGAAGCGTTCCCTTCGAGCGGATCAATCCCGTGACCGGGCCGATCTTCGTCGAGGGCGCGGAACCGGGCGACGCGCTGAAGGTCACGATCGAGAGCTTCAAGCCGTCCGGCTTCGGCTGGACGGCCAATATTCCAGGCTTCGGCCTCTTGGCCGAGGATTTTCGCGATCCTGCACTGACCCTTTGGAAATACGACGCGGCCACGCTGGAGCCGGCGCTCTTCGGCGAGGCCGGCAAGGTGCCGCTCAAGCCCTTCGCCGGCACCCTCGGCTGCGCGCCGGGAGAGCCGGGCCACCATTCGATCGTGCCGCCGCGTCGGGTGGGCGGCAATCTCGACATTCGCGATCTGGCCGCCGGAACGGAGCTCTATCTGCCGGTCGAAGTGGCGGGCGCGCTGTTTTCCGTCGGCGACACCCATGCCGCTCAGGGCGACGGCGAGGTCTGCGGCACGGCCATCGAAAGCCCGATGGACGTCGTCCTGACGCTCGATCTGGTGAAGGATGCCCGGCTCGCCATGCCGCGTTTCACGACCCCGGGACCAGTGACCCGCCATCTGGACGCCAAGGGCTACGAGGTCACGACGGGCGTCGGCTCGGATCTGATGGAGGGTGCGAAGACCGCCGTCCGTCAGATGATCGAGCTTCTCTCGTGCCGCTACCAGATGGACCCGGTCGAGGCCTATATGCTGGTTTCGACCTGTGGCGACCTTCGGATCTCGGAGATCGTCGACGCTCCAAACTGGGTCGTTTCCTTCTACTTTCCGCGCTGCATCTTCGAATAGCCCGTCAATTCGACAGCGGTCCGTCCCCGACCACCGCGCCTCGCATTCGGATCGTCTCCGAGGGCGATTGACCGCATGATGTCCCGGCGCGACAACAAGCGGGCGCCGGGCAAGGAGGTCGAGCTCCTCGCATTCCCCGTCACGCGCAAATGGAGCGTCCCATGACCGTGCATCCCAACTCGATCGAAGGGCGGGACATCGCCTATCACCTCCACAGCTACACCAATGCCCGCAAGCACGAGGAGGTCGGCCCGATCGTCATCGAGAGCGGCGAGGGCATGTTCGTCACCGATACGGATGGGCGCCGCTATGTCGAGGCGATGGCGGGGCTCTGGTCGGTGGCCGTCGGCTTTGGCGAGAAGCGCCTGGCCGAGGCCGCGGCCCGGCAGATGCAGAAGCTGAGCTTCTATCACACCTTCACACACAAATCGCACGGACCGGCGATCGAGCTCGCTGAGAAGCTGATCGGCATGGCGCCCGTACCCATGTCGAAGGTCTATTTCACCAATTCCGGTTCGGAAGCGAACGACACGATGATCAAGCTCGTGCGCTATCGCTCCAATGCGCTCGGCAAGCCCGAGAAGAAGAAGATCATCAGCCGCATCAAGGGCTATCACGGCGTGACGCTCGCCTCCGCCAGCTTGACCGGATTGCCGAACAATCACCGGTCCTTCGACCTGCCGATGGAGGGCGTTCTGCACACGACCTGCCCGCATTATTGGCGGGAGGGACGCGAGGGCGAGAGCGAGGAAGAGTTCGCGACCCGCTGCGCGGCCGATCTCGATGCCCTGATCCAAGCCGAGGGACCGGACACGATCGCCGCCTTCATCGGCGAGCCGGTGATGGGGGCAGGGGGCGTGATCGTGCCGCCGAAGACCTATTGGGAGAAGATCCAGGCGGTTCTCAAGAATTACGACATTCTTCTCGTCGCCGACGAGGTGATCTGTGGGTTCGGCCGGACCGGGTCGACCTTCGGCTGCGAAACCTTCGGGATCGAGCCCGACATCATGGCGGTCTCGAAAGCGCTGTCTTCATCCTATCTGCCGATCTCGGCGCTTCTCATCAACGACCGCGTCTATCAGCCCGTGGCCGACGAATCGGCCGAGATCGGCACCTTCGGTCACGGGTTTACGGCCTCCGGCCATCCGGTGGCCGCTGCGGTGGCGCTCGAAAACCTGTCGATCATCGAAGAGAAGGGGCTGGTCGATCATGCCCGTGCGATGGCGCCGTATTTCCAGGATTCGCTCAGCACCCTGGCTGATCATCCGCTGGTGGGCGAGGTTCGGGGCGTGGGGCTGATTGCGGCCGTCGAACTGGTGACCGACAAGCCCTCCAAGACGGCAATGCAGCCGCCCGGCGCCATGGCGGCCCGGGCTTTCGGGTTGGTGCAGCAGCAGGGGGTGATTTCGCGCGCGATCGGTGACTGCCTGGCGTTCTGTCCTCCGCTCATCGTCGAGCGGGAACATATCGAGACGATCGTTGCGGCGACCCGCAAGGGGCTCGACGAGCTCGCGGCCGAACTGGGGTCAGCCGCTACTGGCTGATCACCCGGCCTCCGCGCTCGCCGCCGAGCCGGTCCAAGTCGTCGGCAGCAGTCGCATTGATGGCGATCCGCTCGCCATGTCCGATCGGGGCTCCGCCCACGAAGCGGAAGCCTTGTTCGGTTGTCGAGTAATAGGCTGGGCCCGTCTCACCCTGCATGGTGACGACACGAATCATCAGCGGCGCCGGCGGTCCGGCCGGCAGCGCCATGGCGCAAACCGTGGCAATGCATGCCACTCCAAGCAGAGTCCTGCGCATCCTCGTCCACTCCAACCTGCCTGTCGGGAAGCCTGTCTCGATCATGGGGCGCCGAGACTTGTGAACTTCCCTACCGTGAAACGTCCTTAGACGTAGGCCATCGATACTAGAATGGAATATCTGGAAAGAGGTTGCACGTTATGCTTAATTTTTCGTGAGGGTAAACGAGACTGCTTAAAACCCGGGCGGGAGTGATGCGGCGAGGTCCTTGTGCTGCTGCGAAAAACCCTTTGACAGGAGGGGAGGCGGTCAACATGATCTCGGCCACGCGCTGGCGGCGGCTGAGCCCGAGGCCTTCGCGCTGCAACATTCATGAACGGCTGAGGTGCGACCCAATCCGGGGTGCCGGTCGACCAGATTCTGAAGGGACAAGATGCCGAAACGCTCACTCATTGCCGCCGCGACGCTCCTTGCAAGTGCTGCTCCCGCCTTCGCCCACCTCGATCCCGCTGCCCATGGCTCCACACTTGCCGGTGCCACCCATCCGCTGACGGGGCTCGATCATCTCCTGGTGATGGTGATGGTCGGTGTCTGGGCGGCCACTTTTCGCGGCACGACGCGCTTTGTCATCCCGGCGGCTTTCGTCGTGACGATGCTGGCAGGCTTCGGGCTCGCCATGGCAGCTGTCGCCCTGCCGTTCGTCGAACCGGCGATCCTCGCCTCGGTCGTGGCCGTCGGCCTGCTCCTGGCGACGGCGGTGCGCGTTCCGGCCGGTGCGGCGGTCGGCTTGGTCGGCGCCTTCGCCCTGTTCCATGGCTACGCCCACGGTTCGGAACTCGGCGCTGCCGGCGCGCTCGCTTTCGCTGGCGGATTCGCTGTGGCAACCGCACTCCTGCACGGGCTCGGCTTGTGGCTGGCGACGTTCGCCATGCGCCACGCCCATCCGCTGGCCCTGCGCATCGTTGGGGTCGCCACGGCGCTTGCCGGCGCGGCTCTCTACGCGGCTGCCTGACAGGCAGGTTCATTCACCCGGCGGTTTGCTCTGCCGGGTGAATCACGCTCGAGACAGAGCGCAATGCACGGCTTTTCGGTTGTCGGCCCCCAGAGGAGGTTGCTCATGATCCCCGGTGAAATCATCACGGTCGACGGCGACATCACGCTCAACGAGGGTCAGACAGCTCAGACGGTGACCGTCAGCAATACCGGCGACCGGCCCATTCAGGTCGGCAGTCACTATCATTTCGCCGAGACCAATCCGGCTCTTCAGTTCGATCGGGAGACCGCCCACGGCATGCGCCTCGACATCGCTGCCGGAACGGCGGTCCGCTTCGAGCCCGGCCAGACCCGGGAGGTGAACCTCGTGCCCCTGCGCGGCGACCGCAAGGTTTTCGGCTTCAACGCCAAGGTCATGGGCGCACTCTGACCGCATCCCCTCAGCCGGTTCACAACAATTTCCACCGGCGGCGTTCTCCCCCTTGCGAAGGCTGAGGCAAGTCAGTAGGTAGAGCGCCCACGGGGCCTCGTGGCGGAGTGGTTACGCAGAGGACTGCAAATCCTTGCACGCCGGTTCGATTCCGGCCGAGGCCTCCAATTCACTGCCAGCTCATGCCGGCTCGAGCAGGTGCTCGGCACGATTTCCGGATCACTGGGGAAGTGCCGTGATCCATGAGCACTATGGTGGTTCTTTCCGCGAAATCTCATTAGCGCAGCGTGAGATCCGGCAGACCCATCCACGCGGGCCGAATTCGAAGACCAGACATCCCTGAGATCCGGCATCCATCATGACGACGCAGGACCCGTACGAATCTGAAGGACACCGGCTTTTCGCCGTTGCGCCGATGATCGACTGGACCGATCGTCATTGCCGGTTCTTCCACCGGCAACTCAGCCGGCATGCCCGGCTGTTCACGGAAATGATCGTCGATCAGGCGATTCTCCATGGCGATCGTGAGCGTCTGCTCGGCTTCGATCCGGTCGAGTATCCCGTCGTGATCCAGATCGGCGGCTCGGACCCGGAGCGGCTTGCAAAGGCCACGGCGATGGCGGCGGCGTGGGGCTATGACGAGATCAATCTCAATGTCGGCTGCCCGTCGGATCGCGTACAGTCCGGCACGTTCGGCGCCTGTCTGATGCGCGAGCCCAACCTCGTGGGCGAGTGTCTGGCCGCGATGGTCGAGAGCGCTGGTGCCGTCCCGGTGACGGTCAAATGTCGTCTCGGCGTTGACGATCAGGACATCGAAACGGCGCTTGATGCGCTCGCTGATGCGGCGGTCTCGGCCGGCGTCGCCGGCATCTGGGTGCACGCCCGCAAGGCCTGGCTCGAAGGGCTGAGTCCCCGCGAGAATCGCGATATCCCGCCACTCGACTATGACCGTGTCCACCGGCTGAAAGCTCGGTTGGGCGGCATGTTCGTCGGATTGAACGGGGGTCTGCGCACCATCGATGACGCCCTGTCGCAATCGCACGGCCTCGATGGCGTGATGCTTGGGCGGGCCGCCTACCAGACGCCGGACATCCTTGCCGAAGTGGACGCGGCCTTTCATGGCGACGAGGCGCGTCCGATCGATCATGCCGCCTTGATCGAGACCATGATCGACTATGCGGCCGGGCACATGGCGAAAGGCGGGCGCCTCAATCAGGTGACGCGCCACATGACCGGACTGTTCTCGGGAAAGCCCGGCGCCCGGCGCTGGCGCCAGATCCTGTCGGAAAATTCCACCCGCCCGGACGCGCGGCCGGACCTCATTCGCGAGGCGTTCCAGGCTGTCAGGCTCGACGAGTCGAAGGTCGAAGCGGCCTGATCGGGGGCTTCTCTCCAAGAACACCCCTGCGGATGAATTCTCAATGCGCGTCGACCGTGTCGCTCCAGATGATGGCGATGCCTTCGGGGGCCGGGATCAGTGCGACGGATTTCTGACCGGAGAGGATCTCGACCGCGCGGCGGACGCCGTTGACGGGTTCGCCGTGGAAGCCGCCGATCTGGGCAAGCAGGAACACCGAGAGAAAGATCCGGTGGAAATTGCTGAAATGTCCCTTCATCTCCCTGCCTCCCTTGTGCCCCTCGTGGCCGCGGCCGTTCTTCGATGAGGAGACGCTAAGGCAGTGGAAGGCTTAGAGCTGTGTTCCCCGTCACAGCCCCGATGGGTCAGGAACGAGGCAGAGAGGGGAAGGCGTGGTCAGTACGCCGCTTCGGTCTTGAGCAGGCTGATCGGGGTCATCGCGATGATGTAAAGGTCGAAGAGCAGCGACCAGTTCTCGATATATTCGAGGTCGTATTCGAATCGTTTGGTGAGCTTCGCCGGATCGTCGATCTCGCCGCGCCAGCCATTGACCTGCGCCCAGCCGGTGATGCCGGGCTTCACCTTGTGACGGCCGAAATAGCCGTCGACGATCTCGGTGAAGGTCTCGTTGCGGCTCGACAGCGCATGGACCGCATGGGGACGGGGTCCGACGATCGACAGATCGCCGCGCAGAACGTTGAAGAGCTGGGGGAGTTCGTCGATCGAGGTCTTGCGGATGAAGCCGCCGACCCGGGTCACGCGCTTGTCGTTCTTGGTCACGACCTGCCTCGCGTCCGGATCGCTCATCTCGTGATAGAGCGATCGAAACTTGAAGACCTCGACCACCTGATTGTTGAAGCCGTGCCGCTTCTGCCGAAAGATGACCGGGCCAGGCGAGTCGAGCCGTACGGCGATCGCGGTCGCCAGAAGCAGGGGCGACAAGAGCACGATGGCCACCGTGGCCACAACCAGGTCGAGGACGCGCTTGGCGATGGCGTCCCAATCGGCCAGCGGCCGGTCGAACACGTTGATCAGCGGCAGATCGCCCAGGGCGGAATAGCTGCGCGGCCGAAACTTCATTTCGGTCGAATGCGCCGACAGGCGGATGTCGAGGGGCAGGATCCAGAGCTGCTTCAACAGCGTCAGCAGTCGCTTTTCCGCCGACAGCGGCAGCGTCACGATCAGCATGTCGATGCGGGTGCGACGGGCGAATTCGACGAGCTCGGCGATCGTGCCGAGTTTCGGATAGCCGGCGACCAGCGGCGGAGAGCGCCGGTCATCGCGGTCGTCGAAGATGCCGCAGATTCGGATGTCGTTCCCGGGCTGCATCTCCAGGCCGCGGATCAGCTTTTCCGCATTGGTTCCGCCGCCCACGATCAGCGCCCGGCGCTCCATGCGGCCGTTGCGTGCCCACTCCCGCAGCTTCCATTTCAGAACGAGCCGGCCAAGGGCGATGGCCGCGAGCGCGAGGGCGAACCATGCGAAGAACTCGCCTCCGGCAAGCAGTTCGGCCCCGAACAGGGCAAGTGCGGTCGTCAGAAGGCCGACCGTGAGGCCCCAGCCGAGCACGATGCGCCAGAATTTGGAGATCGGCCCGCGAAGGAATGTCAGCTCATATCCGTGAACGCCTTCGATCGCGGCGACACCCAGGATGGAACCCAGAAGCACGACGCCGATCTGGCTCAGCCGGACATCGCTCAGATCGGCTTCGCCCAGAACAAGCGTCACAAGGCCCGCGATCAGAAAAAGGCCGAGTTCCACCCCCCGCCAGATGCCGCAGAGCATTCGGGGGCTGACGAAGTCGTCGCGCAGATGCGCGATCGCGCTCAAAGCCTGGGAATTCAGTTCCACGGTCTCGGCAGCCATCGGCGTTTCCGACTGAAACCGTCTGATCGCGTCTTTGGAAAAGGGCAGGGCGTGATCGATATCGCTCATGTGCCTCACGTCCAAGCCGGGCCAAGGTGTCGTTGGTGCCCGGCCGTTTCTGGGGTCCGCCAGGGGGCAGGCGGGCCGGATGATCGGACCGGACAGGCCCAATCCTACGCCGAAGGCTCTAAGAATCGGTTGCCGCAAAAGATCAGGCGCCGTGCATGCCGCCTCACGCATGGCTTTCAACCCTCATCTGTCGTAAGGTCAGCGCACATTCGATGTGCATGGCGGGGCGCCAACGGCTCTGGAGAATTGATGGTGTCTGGGATCTGGTACGCGAGGCTTTTGAAGATTCGCCGCCTCATGGCGCGACCTGCTGTGATGGTGGCGATCGCGGGCGCGCTTTTGGCCGCGTCGTCGTTTTCGGCTCCGGTTCGCGCCCAGGAGATGCCGGGATGCTCCTTGACCACCGCATCCGACCCGGAGCGGCAGGTGTTCGACTGCGGGAACGGCCTGATCATCGAGGCCGAGGCGGCGGAAGCCGTTTCGGGGTCGGACCCCTCCCAGTCGGTGACGGTGACAGATCAGGCGATTCTGATCGATGTCGAACCGCGTTCCTCCTTTCAGATTCTGACGCCGCATGCGATCGCGACCGTGCGCGGCACGACTTTTCTCGTGGATGTGGACGAAGGCTCAACCTCGGTGTTCGTCGTTGAAGGGTCGGTCGACGTTTCGCGGCTCGACGGCTCGGATACGGTCGTCTTGAATCCAGGCGAGGGGGTCGACGTCGCGCCCGGCGAGCCGATGACGGTGCGGCAATGGCCCCAGCAGCGGGTCGACGCGCTCCTGGCTCGCTTTGCCCGCTAGGCGACCGAGCCGGCAGACCGCAAGACTGCCCTGGCTGATCACCCTGCTCCTTGCCCTAGTGGCGGGGGGTTGGGCCGGCTGGCTGGTGCTCGGTCATGTCGAAGGGGTGGGAGGACAGCTCGATCGGCTGGAGGCGACCAGTTTCGATTGGCGGCTCTTGATGGCAGGGGAGTTGCCGCCGCCCCAGAATATCGTCGTCGTGGCGATCGACGATGCGACCGTCCATCAGGAGGGGCGTTACCCGATCGATCGCGGCCGTCTCGCCCGGATCATAGACAATGTCGGCGCGAGCGGTGCGCGGGCGGTGGCGATCGACATGCTGTTCCTCGAAGCGGGCGAATCCCCTGCGGATGCGGCTCTGGCTCAGGCACTGGCGGGATCGAACGCCGTCGTTGCCCAAGCCGCCTCCTTTCCGCGCGGTGCTGCCAGGCTGGTGCCACGCGCGGCCAGTGTCCTGTCGCCTCTGCCGATGTTCAGCCAGTCGGCCAGAACCGGCCTCGTCAATCTTTCCAGCGACCGGGCCGGCACGCCGCGCCACATTCCTCTGTTCGTCCTGACCGCGGAGGGGCCGACGCCGTCACTGGTCTTGCAGGCTGCCGGGCTCTTCGTGGGCAGCGATCCTGTCCTTTCGCGTGAATCGGTTCGGCTCGGGGAAACCGCTCGGGCTCTCGACCTCGGATGGCACTTGCCGCTGCGCTTTTACGGCCCGAGCGGGCAGATCAAGACGGTCAGCGCGACTCGACTGTTCGACGCAAATGTGCCCGAGCTTTCCGGCAAGCTGGTCTTTCTGGGCGTTACCGCCACGGCCGTTGGCGACAGCTTTTCGACTCCGTTCGACCCAGGCCTGCCGGGTGTCGAGGTTTTGGCCACGGCTGCGGCCAATCTGCTCGAAGGCACGTCACCGCTTCGTACGAACTTCGTGCGCAAGGTCGATGCCGTCGCGGCCCTTTGCCTGGCTGTGATCGGGGTGCTGATCGTTGGTCTCGTTCCCTTGCCTTACGGCCTTCTGGCGGCGATCGGGCTGTTGCTGGTCTGGCTGGGCTTCGTCATCTTGCAGTTTTTTCAGGGCGTCTGGTTCGCCGCCGTCCTGCCGGTCGCGGCCTTTGTTCCGCCGGTCGCGCTGGCCGGGTCGATCCGGCAGTTTCAGGACCGGCGTGTCGCGAGGGCGCTCGCCGAATCCGAAGCGGCCTTGCGCCGGTTCCAGCCGCGGGCGCTGGCGGTCCATATTGCGGCCAATCCTGATTTTCTGATGGTACCGGAAGAGCGAAACGCGGCGATCGTGTTCATCGATCTGGCAGGCTTTACCGGCATGAGCGAGCGGCTCGGCGCGTCGGGCACACGAGAACTCCTGAAGGAATTCCACACGCTCGTCGTCGAGGAGATCGTGCCGCGGGACGGCGTGGTCCTGAGCTTCATGGGCGATGGTGCGATGGTCGTCTTCGGCTTGCCAGAAGCCCATGACACGGACGCCGCCAACGCAGTCGCCGCGAGCTTCGGCATGATCGAGACCGTGCGCAAATGGATCGCCGAGCGGGGCAGCGAGACGCGCCTCACCGGCGTGCGTGTCGGCGCGCATTACGGCCCCGTGGTGATGTCGCGGCTCGGCCATGACGAGCAGCAGCACATCACCGCCACCGGCGACAGCGTGAATGTCGCAAGTCGTCTGATGGAGGTGGCCAAGGAGCATGGCGGCGCGAGCATGGCGATTTCGGAGGAGCTGTGGGCTGCGGCCGGCCCGCTCAAGGGCCGAGAACCCGAGCGCTGGGAGGTGGTCTCGATTCGTGGTCGGGAGAAGGCAATGAAGGTGGCGCTCTGGCGATAATTCTCGGGCCGTCGGAATTGCCATGATCAGTGAAAATTCCGCGATTTCACCCGGATCGTGTTGAGAGGCAGGTCACGGATATAGATATCGCGGGTGCGCGTTGCCTTTTGCGCCTTGTCGCGCGGATCCGGCGTCGGCGAGCCGTGGTGGAACTCGTCGCCGCGCCCATGTGGCAGGGGAAAGGCCGGTGGCGGCGCGACGCCGCCGCGATCGCCGACAGAGGCGAGGTCTCGTGAGAGATCGGCGAGCCTGTGCACCACGAGATGCACCACATCGCCCTCGCGCTGAATGCGCCCGGTCGCCGCGATCATGCTGGCGGTCAGGACGATGCGGCGGTACTTCTCGAACACTTTCGGCCAGATCACCAGATTGGCGATGCCGCTCTCGTCCTCCATGGTGATGAACATCACGCCCTTGGCGCTGCCGGGCCGCTGGCGCACCAGCACCAGCCCCGCCGCCTCCACCCAGCGCCCGCCCGGCGCGGCCATCGCCTCGGCACAGGGGATCATCCGGCGCTTCTTCAGATCCTGGCGCAGGAAGCTCACCGGATGTTCGCGGAGCGACAGGCCGACATGGCGGTAGTCGCCGACGACCTCCGCCCCTTTGGTCATCGGGCGGAGGCTGACGGTGGGTTCGGCGAACTCGTCGGTTCGGGTTTCCGCGCTCTCTCGCTCCTCCCGCTCCGCCGCCGCGGCAAAGAGCGGCAGCGGCGCATCGCGCAGCGCCTTGACCGCCCAGAGCGCCTCGCGGCGATTGAGCCCGAGCGCCGAAAAGCCATCCGCTTCGGCGATTTTCGTCAGGGCGGCGACGGGAATGCGGGTGCGACGCCAGAGAGCTTCGGGCGATGAAAACGGCGCGGTCTCACGCGCCGCGACCAGCGCTGCCGCGTCTCGTTCGGACAGCCCTTTCACCATGCGCAGGCCGAGCCGGACGGCTAGGCGATGATCGTCTCCGTCAGGTGATTGGTTGAAGAGAGCAGCGCTAGGCGATTGGCCTGATCTCCCCCCTTGCGGGGGAGATGCCCGGCAGGGCAGAGGGGGGTACCCTAGTGGCAGGTCTCCAACCGATGGCGCTGCACCCCCCTCTGGGTTGCCACCCATCTCCCCCGCAAGGGGGGAGATCGAAGCGTCGCTGCCGGCTCCTACCCTCAAGCAGTCGCCTTGACCGTTACCGAGCTGCTCACAGGGCTCCAAAGTGCAGTCCCATTGCGAATTCACCACGCAGACCGGCCGGATTTCCACGCCATGCTCCTTCGCATCGCGGACGATCTGGGCGGGGGCGTAGAAGCCCATGGGCTGCGAATTGAGGAGGGCCGTGCAGAAGACGTCCGGGTGTCGGCATTTCAGCCAGGCCGAGGCATAGGCGATCTTGGCGAAGGAGGCGGCGTGGCTTTCGGGAAAGCCATAGGAGCCGAAGCCTTCGAGCTGGCGGAAGGTGCGCTCTGCGAAGTCCCGCTCGTAGCCGTTTTCGACCATGCCGGCGACGAGCTTGTCGCGAAAGGCCGAAACGCCGCCGGTCATCTTGAAGGTCGCCATGGAGCGGCGCAGACTGTCGGCTTCGGACGGGGTGAAGCCGGCGCATTCGATCGCCACCCGCATCGCCTGCTCCTGAAAAAGCGGCACGCCGAGCGTCTTTTCGAGAACCTTCCGCAATTCCGGCTTCGGATAGTCCGGCTGTTCCAGGCCCTCGCGGCGACGCAGATAGGGATGGACCATGTCGCCCTGGATCGGCCCCGGCCGCACGATCGCGACCTGGATGACGAGGTCGTAATAGGTGTCGGGCTTGAGACGCGGCAGCATCGACATTTGCGCCCGCGATTCGATCTGGAAGGTGCCGAGCGTGTCGGCCTTCCGGATCATCGCATAGGTCTTCTTGTCCTCGTCCGGGATCGAGGCGAGGCTAAGCTCGACGTCCTTGTGCTCGGCTAGAAGATCGAGCCCGCGCCGCATGCAGGAGAGCATGCCCAGCGCCAGGACGTCGACCTTCATGAACTTCAGGATATCGATGTCGTCCTTGTCCCATTCGATCACCTGGCGATCGTCCATCGCCGCCGGCTCGATCGGCACCAGATCGTCGAGGCGGTCGCGGGTGAGTACGAAGCCTCCGGGATGCTGCGACAGGTGGCGCGGGGCGCCGCGAAGTTCGCCCGCAAGCTCGAGCGCCAGCCGGAGCCGGCGATCGTCGAGATTGAGGTTGACCTCCTTCAGGTGCTTCGGGTCGATGGGCCCCTCGGACCAGCCCCAGACCTGGGCGGAGATCGTCGAAATCACGTCCTCCGGCAGGCCGAGCGCCTTGCCGACATCGCGTAGCGCCCCCTTGGTGCGGTAGCGGATGACGGTCGCGCACAGGGCGGCCCGGTCCCGCCCATAGGTGTCGTAGATCCACTGGATGACCTCCTCGCGCCGCTGGTGTTCGAAGTCGACGTCGATATCAGGCGGCTCGCGCCGTTCCTCCGAGACGAAGCGCTCGAACAGGAGATTGATGCTCTTGGGGTCGATCGCGGTGATGCCGAGCACGAAGCAGACGGCGGAGTTCGCCGCCGAGCCGCGCCCTTGGCACAGGATCTGCTGCGACCGTGCGAAGCGGACGATGGAGTGCACCGTCAGGAAATAGGGGGCGTATTCGAGCTTGGCGATCAGCGCGAGCTCGTGTTCGAGGCTCTTGCGGACCTCGTCCGGCACCCCCTCCACATAATGCTCGGCCGCTCCCGCCCAGGTGAGCTTTTCCAGCGTTTCTTGGGGCGTGAGCGCCGGGTCTTCGCGCTCCTCCGGGTATTGATAGGCAATGTCGTTTAGCGTGAACCGGCAGCGCTCGACGATCTCCATCGTGCGGTTGAGGGCCTCCGGATGCTGAGAAAACAGCCGGTGCATCTCTTCCGGCGGCTTCAGATGCCGGTCGGCATGGCGCTCGCGGCGAAAGCCCAACTCGTCGATCGTGACATTGTGGCGGATCGCGGTGACGACATCCTGCAGGATGCGCCTTGAGGGCGCGTGAAAGAGAACGTCGTTGGTGACGATCGTTCTCACCCGCCTTTGGGCTGCCAGATTGGACAGGCGATGAAGCCGCAGCCGGTCGCCCGGTCGCCGGCGGAGCGTCAGCGCGAGATAGGCCCGGTCGCCGAACGTTTCCGACAGGCGGTCGAGTTCGCGTATGCAAGTCTCATTCGCCGCGTCGGGTAGGAGCACGGCGAGGAGCCCGCTCTCGAAACGCGCAAGATCCTCCCATTCGAGATGGCACGCGCCCTTGCCGGCGCGTTTCTTGCCCAGCGACAAGAGCCGGCAAAGCCGGGCATAGGCGGCGAGATCGGTTGGGTAGACGAGGAGCGGCAGGCTGTCCGCCAGATCGAGCCGGCAGCCGACGACGAGGCGCACCCCGGTGTCCTTCGCCGCCTGATGGGCGCGCACGATGCCGGCGAGCGAATTGCGATCGGTGATTCCGAGCGCCCCGATCCCCATCAGCGCGGCGGTGGCGAAGAGTTCCTCCGCCGAGGAGGCGCCGCGCAGAAAGCTGAAATGCGAGGTGACCTGCAATTCCGCGTAAGCCGGTTGACGCCGCGAAGGTGCGATCATGCGAAGAGGCCATGCAGAAACCAGCGCTGCGAGCCGGTCACCTGATCTTCGCCATTGCCGGAGCGAAAGATCCAGAAGCGCTCGCCGCCTTCGTCTTCGACATGGAAATAGTCGCGCACGGCGGCGAGTTCGGCGTCGCGCTTCCACCATTCGCCGAAAATGCGTTCCGGCCCGTCGGCGACGCGCACCCGCCGCCTAACGCCGCGCCAGGTGAAGAAGGCCGGCGGATGGTCGGGCAGGAGCGCCATGGTCTCAATGGGCTCGGGTCGGCCGAGAAGGCGCGAGGGACGGGGCCAGTCCATGCGCCAGCTTTGCCCGGTTTCCGGTGCCAGTGCCGGAACGCGCCGAACCGCGCGCTCGGGCACGTCGCTTTCCACCGGCGCCAGACGATAGAGCCGCTCTTCGCCCACCCGGTTGGCGAGCGTGTCGATCAGGCTGTCGACATCGGGATGGATCGCATCGGCAAGCGGCGCGAGCTTCTGTTCGGGCGCCAGCGGTTCTGCCAGCGTGGCCACGAGTGACATCGTCTCGATGCCAAAGCCAGGCGCGATCGTCTCGATCTTGTCGCAAAGCAGCCGGGTGAGCCGCCCGACATCGCGCACCGGCCGCGCGGTGGTGACGCGCACCGCCTCGTTGCGATTGTCGACGCGCCGGCAGATCAGATCGAGCCGGCGGACGCCGAGGGACTTTCGTTCCAGATCCGCGCAAAGCGTCACGACCAGCTTGCCGACATAGCGGGCGATGGTTTCGGCGGCGCCGATCGGTTCGGCGAAATTCCGCAGGGCCGAAACCGTCTCGGGCGGGCTCAGCGGCGTGATCGGCTCGGCGAGCCAGCCGGCTGCCTGGCCCAGCCTTCTGCCGAAGGTTTCGCCGAAACGCTTGACGAGCGGTGCGCGGGGCTGGGCAAGGCAGTCGCCGACCGTCTGAAAGCCGAGATCGCGTAGCGCTCCCGCCGTTTCGCCGGGAAGGCGCAGAGCTTCGACAGGCAGGGGGGCAAGGATCGCCGATCCGTGGCCGGGGGGCGCGACGAGGCAGGGATCGGCCCTGTAACGGGCGAGCGCATAGGCTGTGGCACGATTATCCGCGATCGCCGCGCGGGCCGTTATGCCGGCTGCCGCAAGCCGGGTGACCAGCGTGTCGAGCATCGCCGCCTCGCCGCCATGAAGATGGTCGGCACCGGTGGAATCGATGACGATCCCGTCCCGCCCGTCGACGGCGACGATCGGAGCGAAGCGTTCGCAAATCCAGATCGCGAGGCGCTCGAGCGCCTGGCCGTCACCCGCCGCGTCGAAAGGGCGAAGGGCAAGGCCCGTCATCATCGCCTCGGCCTTTGCCGCCGGCATGCCGATGCGAACGCCTTGCGCCTGAGCCGCGCGATCGGCGGCCATCACCACACGGGTGTTCTTCTCCCGCCCGACCAGGACGAGCGGTTCGTCTGTCCCCGTGCTCCCGGTGCCCGGATCATCCGCTGGCGCGGCGTTTGGGTCGGCCAGTTCGCGCCGCAGCCGATCCGTCGGCCAGGTGGGAAGGAAGAGCGAGACGACCCTTGGCATCGCAGGCCTCCAATTCGTGGACGGCGGTCTCTCCGCCGCGACAACGCAACAATTCCACCCGCCAGCGCGGGCGCCCGATACCCGGTGTCGGCAAGGGCGCCGAGGGCAGGGCGGTGATCTTCCAGCGGGTGGCGGCGGCGGTCGGCTGGCCGAATTCGGCCGCATCCTTCGCCCGCGACCAGCGCCGGAGCGCGATCGCGAGGCAACCGGTCTTTTCCGCCGCGAGATTGAGCCGGCGCGAGGCCACCATGGAAAGCCGCGCGACCTCCGCCACCACCACGGCCGGGCCGCCATGGGCGAGCCCTTCCTCCATGCAGGCGAGAACCGTCTTGTCGTTCCTCGCCTCGACATAGATCACCCGGTCGGGGTGCAGCCCCGCCTGGGCGAGCGCCGGCGCGAAGAGATCCGGCCGCGACAGGCACCACAGCACCTTGCCCTTCGTGCGCGCCGCGATGCCGGCGGCAAACAGCGCCGCCGCCGGGCCATCACCGGCCCCGCTGCCACCACCCGCGATCTCGTGCAGCGCACCCAGCGCCAGGCCGCCCTCCGGCAGCTTCGAATCGAGGCTGGCGACGCCGAAGGGCAGCGTCGACTTCTCATGTCTGTTGCCGCTTTCGATCGCCTGGATACGGGCACGCAACGACTCTATGGCAGCTTCCGGCGACACCTTCGGCTCGACCCTTCGACGAAATGAATGTTCCTATTTTGTTCTATAAAATCGCTCCCTGAGTCAAGCGGTCGCAGGAACACCAACTGTGGCGAAATGCAGCGCTTTTCGGGCTTGCCCAATAGAGAATCCCGGAGTCGCAAGGGTTCGAAAACGTGGCGCGTCGGACGTAAATTTTGCTAAAGCTGGCTCATGAACAAGCCGCTTCCCATTGCCACCGGCCATAGTGCCTGTCCCCATGACTGTCCGTCGACCTGCGCGCTGGACGTGGAGATACTGGAAGGAGGGCAGATCGGGCGCCTGCGCGGCGCGGCCGAGAACGATTATACGGCGGGGGTCATCTGCGCCAAGGTGGCGCGCTATGCCGAGCGGATCCATCACGCGAACAGATTGCTGAAACCGCTTCAGCGCGTTGGCGAAAAGGGCGCCGGCGAATGGCGCGAGATCGGCTGGGACGATGCGCTCGACCTGATTGCCGAGAAATTCGTGCAGGCCGAGGCGCGGCACGGCTCGGAAACCGTATGGCCCTATCAATATGCCGGGACCATGGGTCTCGTACAGCGCGACGGCATCCACCGTCTGCGCCATGCCAAGCGCTATTCCGGCCAGTTCGACACGATCTGCACCAACATGGCATGGACCGGATGGTTCGCCGGGGCGGGGGCGATGCGCGGCTCCGATCCGCGCGAGATCGCCAAATCCGACTGCGTGGTGATCTGGGGCACCAATGCGGTGGCGACGCAGGTCAATGTGATGACTCATGCGGCCAGGGCCCGGAAGGAGCGCGGCGCGAAGATCGTCGTTATCGACATCTATGACAACGCCACGATGAAGCAGGCCGACATGGCCCTGAAGCTTCGGCCGGGCACCGATGCGGCATTGGCTTGCGCGCTGATGCACATCGCCTTTCGCGATGGCACCGCCGACCGTGACTATCTCGCTCGCTATGGCGACGATCCGGCCGGGCTCGAAGCGCATTTGAAGACGCGGGGACCGGAATGGGCGGCTTCGATCACCGGCCTTTCGGTCGAGGCGATCGAGGCCTTCGCGGCGCTGATCGGCAAGACGCCGAAGACCTATTTCCGTCTCGGCTACGGCTTCACCCGGCAGAGGAACGGCGTTCTGGCCATGCATGCCGCCTCGTCGGTTCCGGTCGTCTACGGTCATTGGCAGCATGAGGGCGGCGGCGCGTTTCACTCCAATTCCGACATCTTCGGCCTCGACAAGTCCGAGATCATGGGAGCGGCCAATCGCGACCCGTCGATCCGGTTTCTCGATCAGTCGAGGATCGGCGCTGTCCTGACTGGCGATGCCGCGGCTCTCCCGAATGGCCCACCGGTGACGGCGATGCTGATCCAGAACACCAATCCGGTGAATGTCTGTCCCGAGCAGCGGTTGGTGAGGCAGGGCTTCATGCGTGACGATCTCTTCGTCGCGGTGCATGAGCAGTTCATGACCGATACGGCCAAGCTCGCCGATCTCGTCATCCCCGCGAGCATGTTTCTGGAGCATGACGACATCTATCGCGGCGGCGGGCAGAACCACATCGTGCTCGGGCCGAAGCTGGTCGAGCCGCCGGCAGCGGTGCGGACCAACCATTTCGTCATCGAGGAACTCGCCAAGCGACTCGGCGTGGCGGATCGGCCGGGCTTCGGGCTCACCGAGCGCGCGCTGATTGACAACATGTTGAAGAAGGCCGGCTATACGGCCGGTTTCGACGGGCTGAAAGGGGATCGCTGGATCGACAAACAGCCGGATTTCGAGACCGCACATTTCGTGCGAGGCTTTGCCTGGCCCGACGGCAAGTTCCGCTTCAAGCCGGACTGGACCGGGGCGATGGCGCCGAACCGGCCGCCGGAAAGCCTCGGCCCGCAAGGGCCGCATACGAGGCTTCCGGCTTTTCCCGACCATGTGGATCTGATCGAGACCGTCGACGAGGCGCATCCCTATCGTCTGGCGACCTCGCCGGCGCGGCAGTTTCTGAACTCGACCTTTGCCGAAACGCCCGGCTCACGAAGCCGCGAAGGCGGGCCTGAACTGATGATCCATCCCGATGACGCTGCGCGCGAGGGGCTGGACGAGGGCGCGATCATCACGATCGGCAATGACCGCGGCGAAGTGCGGCTGAAACTCAAGCTGAGCGAGACGGTCCGCCCCGGTGTCCTGGTCCATGAAGGTCTTTGGGCGAATTCCGATTTCCTCGACGGCGAGGGCATCAACACTCTCACCGGCGCCGATCCCGTCGCGCCTTTCGGCGGCGCGGCGTTTCACGACAACCGGGTTTGGCTCAGGGCAGACTCTGATCCATCTATGACCGAGAGCCATCTGAAGACGGGACGGGTGGAATGATCAGACACAACCATGGCGTCATCGTGCTTGAAGCAGGCAAGCGTGGTGGTCGGCCGATCATCCGGGGCACTCGCATCTCTGTCGCCGACATTCTCGGCTGGCTCTCCTGTGGTATGACGGAGCAGGAGATCATGTCCGACTTTCCGGAGATCAAGGAAGCGGACATTCGTGCCGCCCTCGCTTTTGCTGCGGATCGCGAACGGCAAATCCTATCCGCTGCCGAATGAAGCTCCTGTTCGATCAGAACTTGAGCTTCAAGCTCTGCAGTCATCTGGCTGACGTCTTCCCGCATTCGACCCAGGTGCGGTTGATCGGCCTGGATCAGGCAAGCGATCGAGACGTGTGGGAATTCGCCGGATTGAACGGATACATCCTCGTCTCACAGGACGCCGATATGGCCGAGATGGCGACATACTATGGATCGCCCCCAAAAGTGATATGGCTGCGGATGGGTAACCAACCGACAGCGAGCATTCACCAGAGCTTGCGTCGTCATCGTGATGTGATCGAGCGCTTTTTCCTCGATGACGAATTGTCATGCCTGGAGATTTTTTGATCTCGCGGAAGGAGGTCAAACCACGGCGGTCGTTTCAAGCGGCTATTGACTGGCCTCGATTGCTCGAAAGGCCGCGTTTCAGTGCATACACAACCAGAGCCGAATCCACTGTGTCTCAACCCGATCGAGCGGTCATTCCCCCGTTCGGCGCTCCATAGGTCTCGACAAATTCCGCAAAGGCCGCGTCGAGTTTTTCGGCGTCGGCCAGGGAGTCGAGATTTTCGAGCAGGACCGTCAGCAGATAATTGTTGGAGAGCGACCATTTTTCATTGAGCGCCCGGAGCCGATCATAGGCAGCTTCGCTCAGGGCGGCGTTGAAGCGTCTGGGCAGGGGATAGTGCTTCGGCATCGCTCTCCTCCTCAGTTCCAGCGGCGCCGCCCGCCTTGTGGCTCGTGTCTTACAGGGACAACGCGCCCGCCACCAAAGCTGCCAGAGCGGCTCCCGCCATGGCGAGCAGGGACAGGCTCGTGCCAGCGAACCGTTGCCAGGCGGGCGCATCGGCGGCCGTGAAATGCAGGGCGTGAACGAAGCGACCGATGGTGAGCAGGACGCCCAGAGCGTGGAGAATGAGCGCCGGCGTCCCAAGAAGCGCCGCGCCGAGCATCGCGATCAGCGTCATGGGAATGAACTCGATGGCGTTGGCGTGGCCCCGCATCACGCGGATCATGCGCGGGTTGCCGCCATCGCCCATGAAGACCTTCTCCTGCTGACGGATCCGGCCGGTCTGGACGGCGAGCCAGATCAGGATGAACGTGTTGAGGCCCGCATAGAGGGCGACCGCTGCCACCGCATCCGTATTCATTGTGCTGCCAAGCCCTTCCGCATACTTCCTTTGCCGGCTGTCTCGTAGCAAAATCGCGGCGATGGTCAATTGCGCCGGCTGACTGGAGCCGATTGCAAAAGCCGGTCTGGTGCCGGCCATCGGCGGGCGTGCGCCCAGGAAGGGGTTTGAACGTGGTCGCACTGGTTCTGGGGCTCGTGATCTTTCTCGGGCTGCATTCCCTACGCATTTTTTCCGAAAAGGGCCGCAACGCCATGCTCGAGCGCTTCGGCGAAGCGCGTTTCAAGGGCATCTACTCGATTCTGTCCCTGATCGGCGTGGTGATGGTCGTCCACGGCTATGGCCTGGCCCGCATGGAGCAGTCCGCTCTCTACACCCCACCAGCCGGGTTGCGGCATCTGGCGCTGGTTCTTGTGCCGGTTTCGCTCATCCTCGTCGGTGCGGCCTATGCGCCGGCCGGCCGGATCAAGCAAAGCGTGCATCATCCGATGGTGCTCGGCGTTGCCATCTGGGCTTTCGCGCATCTTCTCGCGAATGGCGGAACGGCCGATGTCGTCCTGTTCGGCGCGTTCGGCGTCTGGGCGGTGGTCGATTATGTCAACGCCCTCGGCCGGCCGGAGACTTCTGCTGGAGCCGTGCCAGCGTTTCGCGGGGATATCGTGGCCATCGTGATCGGCCTGGCGTCGAGCGCCGTTTTCATTGGCGGACTCCACGCCTGGCTGTTCGGCGTCTCGCCTCTTCCGTGACGCGCTTGTCGCTCTGCCCTTTCAACGGCGTGAAAAATCGTTAGAAGACGCCTTGATTTTCGCCGGTTTGGCTATTCCGGTGCCGCGCCGACGAAAGAGGAGGAAAGCGAAGGCATGAGCGACGACAGTTTTATTCGCGAAGTCGATGAAGAGCTTCGCCAGGACAGGGTGAAAGCGCTCTGGACCCGCTTTGGCGCCTATCTCCTCGGCGGTGTAGTGCTCGTTCTGGCCGTGACGATCGGCTATGTGTCCTATGAGCGCTATACGACCTCCCAGGCGAATGCGGCGGGAGATCGCTACGCCGCCGCCCTCACTCTGGCCGAAGAGGGCCAGAACGAGGAAGCTATCGCCGCTCTTGAAGCGATCGTCGCCGAGGGCGTCGGCGCCTATCCCGCGCTCGCCCGGATGAGCATTGGCGGGATCGAGGCCGAGATGGGAGATGCGGCGGCCGCGGTCTCGGCTTTCGACGCCGTGGCTTCCGACAGCGGCGCGCCTCAGACCATGCGCGATATGGCCGCAATCCGTGCAGCCTACGTTCTTGTCGACTCGGGTAGCTTGGAGGAGGTCCGTTCGCGGGTCGAGCGCTTGTCCGGCGACAGCGAACCCTTGCGCTTTCCGGCGCGCGAAGCGATCGCCCTCGCTGCCTGGAAAGCCGGAGACGCCCAGACGGCGCGACCGCTTCTCGAATCTCTCGTCAACGATGGGGGCACGCCTTCCGCCATGTCCAGCCGGGCGCGCATTCTTCTGGACCTGATCGATGGGGGTGCCGACAGTCCGGACGTGGCCGCATCTGGCGAAGGCGCCGCGGCGCAGGGCCAGGCGGTCGCCCCGACCGGCGTGGCGGAGGGATCCGATGAGGTCTCGCCGGCGATCTCGACCGATGCGCCGGCTCAGGCAGAGGGCGGTGCAATCGGCGTTCCGCAGATGCCGACCACCAATCTGGGAATTTCCGGTGACGCTCCGACGGACCCGGATGGCGTCGCCGCGCCGGCCATGGATGGGGGGGCAGCCAGTACCGGGGATGAGGCGGCAGAGGACCCGACCGCGAACCCCGGGTCGGGCGAGGCCGCTGACGCTTCCACCTCGCCGGACGACGCTGCACCGGACGCATCCGACCCGCAGCCCGGCCCCGCGGAACCCGCGAACTGAGCCGGAGGCTCGATACCAAGCCAGGAGTTTTCGCCGACATGGTCACCATCGCTATCATCGGTCGACCGAATGTCGGAAAATCGACCCTGTTCAACCGGCTGGTCGGGCGTCGGCTTGCCCTCGTCGACGACCAGCCGGGCGTGACCCGCGACCGGCGGCTCGGCGACGGCCGGCTCATGGACCTGACCTTTTCCATCGTCGATACGGCGGGCCTGGAGGAGGCCGGCGCCGATACTCTGGAAGGTCGCATGCGGGCCCAGACGGAGGCCGCGATCAAAGAAGCCGATCTCTGTCTCTTCATGATCGACGTGAAGAGCGGCCTGACGCCCCAGGATCACGACTTTGCGGATCTGCTGCGCAAGTCGGCCCGGCACGTCGTCCTCGTTGCCAACAAAGCGGAGGCGCGGGGTTCCGACGCGGGGCTTCTCGATGCCTATGCAATCGGTCTCGGCGAGCCTGTGGGGATTTCCGCCGAGCATGGCGAGGGGATGGGCGAACTGCGCGATGCCATGGTCGAGGCTCTTGGCCGGAACGCCTTCCGTCCCGAGCCCCGGCCGCGACGCGGCGGCGAAGATGGGTCGGAGGAAACCGACGCCGAATTGTCAGCCCTGCCGCCTGCTGACGAGGAGGAGGAAGAACCGGCCTACGACCCGACGAAACCGCTACGCATGGCGATCGTCGGCCGGCCCAACGCCGGCAAGTCCACCCTCATCAACCGCTTCCTCGGTGAAGACCGCCTGCTGACGGGGCCGGAGGCCGGCATCACACGGGATTCGATCTCGGTCGAATGGCAGTGGCGGGACCGGTTGATCAAGGTGTTCGACACGGCCGGCATGCGCCGGAAATCCCGCGTTCAGGAGAAGCTCGAAAAGCTCTCGGTCGCCGATGGTCTGCGGGCCATCCGCTTTGCCGAGGTGGTGGTCATCATCTTCGACGTCACCATACCGTTCGAACGTCAGGACCTGTCGATCGTCGATCTGATCGTCCGAGAAGGCCGGGCGCCGGTCATCGCCTTCAACAAATGGGACCTCGTCGAGGATCGCCAGCAGCTTCTGGCGGATCTGCGCGAAAAGACCGACCGTCTCCTGCCGCAGGTACGTGGCATCAAGGCGATCACGGTGTCGGGCGAGACGGGCGAGGGGATCGACCGCCTGATGCGCGCGGTGACCGAGACCCATGAGGTATGGAACCGCCGAATCGCCACCGCCAAATTGAATCAATGGCTTGAGGGGATGGTGGCAAAACATCCGCCGCCGGCGGTCGCCGGACGACGGGTTAACGTCAAGTATATGACGCAAATCAAGTCGCGACCACCGACTTTCATCATCTCCACGGCGCGTCCCGAAGCGCTTGGCGCAAGCTATACGCGCTACCTCGTCAACGGTTTACGCGAGCAATTCGGGTTCTTCGGCGTGCCGATCAGGTTAGCCCTGCGCAAGCCTCAGAACCCATTTGCCGGAAAACGCAAGCGGTCGTCTTGAAATCACCAAAATTCCTTAACCAAAAGACAAGGTTAATGGGGGATGTTTTCTAGGCATCTGTGGAAAGTTTGTAACACGCAATTGGGGGCGTGATGACGGATGAGGGGCGAGCGGCTGTCGGCCGTGGGCGACGTCGTCTAGGTCGTATGGCCGGTCGGATAGGGGTGATCATGTTGGCGGGCACGGTGCTTGTGGGGACAAGCGCCACGCGGGCCGCCTATCAGGACATGACGAGCTTCGTTGGTGGGGTTCACAAGATCGAGCGTTGGCATGCCTTCCTCGTTCCGGCCTCTTCGGGCGGCATCACGATCGCCGATCTTGCCTATTCGGCAGACGAGGGTGCGAAGAAGATCGCCGCTCGCGAGGCGGCCGAACGGTTTGCCAAGCGCATGGCTCAGATCGCCGAAGGCGACGAGCCGCGGATCGTCCGCACGGCCAAGTCTGGACGCGTGGTCGCCGAACGCCTGAATGGAAGCATGCCCCCGCGCGGCTTCTCGGCGGGTTCGATCCTCGATCGGCAAAGCCTTCTCGGGTCGCGGGTCGCGGGTGGCGAGGCGCGCATTCGCAACGCCTTCTCCAAGGTCGAGCAATCGACCAAGGACTCCGTCGCACTGGCGATGAGCTTTCAGCTCCAGGGACCGCCGAGGTTCGAGACGCCGAAGAACCGCAAGCTCAAGGTTGAAGACAAGGTGATGCTTGCATCCCTGAAGCCTTCGGTCGACGACACGAATGCCCTCGGCTACGCGCCGTCGGAATCCTCTGCGACCGGGCGTGCCTCCTCGATGTTCGAGCGGGTGCTGAAGGATCAGCCGGAAGTCTTCATTCCGCCGATTTCGGAGAAGGATCACGCCTGGGCCGCGACGCCTCTGCCGGAAAAAGCCTACAGCAAGGCCGAACAGAAATGCCTCGCCAATGGCATCTATTTCGAGGCACGCGGCGAGTCCTCGGAAGGGCAGGCGGCGGTTGCCCAGGTCATCCTGAACCGGGTCCGCAATCCCGCCTATCCGAATACGATCTGCGGCGTCGTCTATCAGAACAAGAATTGGCGCAATCGCTGTCAGTTCTCCTTCGCCTGCGACGGCGCGAAGGACCGCATCCGCGACGCTGGGTCCTATTCACGGGCCAAGAAGATCGCCGACAAGGTCACAAACGGTGAAATCTGGCTCGCCGAAGTCGGATCGGCTACGCATTACCACGCCAATTACGTGAGCCCCCGCTGGGCACGGGCGATGGAGCGGGTCGACAAGATCGGCCGCCACATCTTCTACCGCACCTACAACGGCGGAATGTGAGGCTGTAGAAACGGCCTCTGCCCGCCATCGGTGCGGAGTTCATGGGGTCTCGGCGGATATCCGGCGAGGCCGTGCTTGGAACTTGCCCCTTGAGCGGCAAGTGGCGGCGGAATTTTCTCCGAACGGCTTTCCAGCCCGGTACGCGATCGTCTAAGTCTTTGCCCGAATCGAGAAATCGCGGCGGGCAGGGACCATGGCTCAAGACACCAAGAAACTCCATCAGATCCTGACGGCGCAGCCGGTCGTGCCCGTGGTCGCCGTCGAAAGCGCGGCCGCGGGTGTTTCGCTTGCCCGGGCGCTTGCGGCCGGTGGGATCCGCTCGATCGAGGTGACGCTCAGGACGCCGGCCGCCCTCGAGGCCATCAAGGCCATCCGAAGCGAGGTCCCCGAGGCGATCTGCGGGGCTGGCACGATCCTCTCGCCGAAGCAGTTCGAGGCCGCCGAGACAGCCGGAGCGCAGTTCATCGTCTCGCCGGGCGCGACGGTGGAGATTCTCGACGCGGCGCGCGACAGCGATATCCCGCTTCTTCCCGGTTCGGCGACGCCGAGCGAGATGATGGCGATGCTGCAGGAAGGCTACGAGATCCTGAAATTCTTCCCCGCCGAGCAGATCGGCGGAGCGGCGCTCCTCAAGTCCCTCGCGCCGGTCATCCCCTCCCTGAAGTTCTGTCCGACCGGCGGCATCTCGACAAAGAATGTCGGCGACTACCTGGCGCTGCCGAACGTGCTCTGCGTTGGCGGCTCGTGGCTCGCGCCGAAGGACAAGGTCGCGGCCGAAGACTGGGCAGGCATCGAGGCGCTGGCCCGCGAAGCGGCTGCTCTCGGCAAGGCGTAATGGGGTCGGGGCAATAACGCCCGTGCCCGGAGAATAGCGCTTGACGCTCGCGCCGTCCGGCGGCAATGTCCGGTTCGGTCGCGGGTGTAGTTCAGTGGTAGAACGCAAGCTTCCCAAGCTTGATGTCGTGGGTTCGATCCCCATCGCCCGCTCCAGTCTTCCTGAGGGAAGGACCGAACGTTTGCCAGCCTCGTCTTGCGGGCGAATGGGAGCAGGTTCGAGCTTCGAGTTCGGATTTTGATAGCGGCATCGCCCGCAGCGTCTTTTCTTGAAACACTTTTTTCGCGTCTTCACTCTCGAGGTGTGCGAGTCGGCGAGGGCGCGGACTGTGCGCCACGATCAGTCCTTCACGCGTGGACTAAAGAGCATTGACACTTCCGTTGGGTTAGCCGTATTTTTCGCCGGCTATCTGGGAGTTCTCCATGCCGCCGAAATCGCGCAATGCCAAAGTACTGCTGGCCGCCTGTACCTCGCTGCTGGCGGGAAGCGCCTGCACGACAACGGCTGAGCAACAGGAGGAGGTTCGCCAGCCCTATCGCATTCAGACGCCGCGCGAGGATTTCGAGGAGCAGTCGCGAAAGAGGGCAAACCAGAGACAGAATGTGATGGAGCGTTTCCGCTCGCAATACTGAGTGGAGGCAATATCGATATTCCAGCTTCTGTGTCTTGAGTACGCGCCTGCAGTTTTCTGTCGTTGTCACGAACTATAATTACGGGCATTTTCTTTCGGAGTGCATCGAGAGCGTTCTCGGGCAGACGGTGCCCGCTGCAGAACTGATCGTCGTCGATGACGGTTCGACGGATAGTTCCGGTGCAGTGCTTGATGGTTATGAGCGCAATGGTTCGCTCAAGGTCATTCGGCTCTCGAATTGGGGGCAGACGGGCGCGATCAATGTCGGCTTCGCAGCTACGACCGGCGAGGTCGTGCTCTTCCTCGACGCCGACGACAGGCTCTATCCCCACGCACTGGAGACACTGGCGCTGGCATGGTCGCACGACCTTGCCATGCTCTCTTTCCCGCTGAGCCTGATCGACAGCTTCGGCAAGACCGTCGGCGCCTATCGCGAGGTGACGATCGATGGCGACAACCTTCCGCCGCTGATCGCGCGCGGAACGATCGCGCACTATCCGACCTCGGGCAACGCGTTTCGCCGGTCGGCGATCGCGCCTGCGTTCCCGATCCCGGCGGCGGACTGGCCGATCTCCACCGATGCCCTGCTCATCCGGCTGGCGACCCTTTCGGGCAAGACGCGGGTCCTGCCCCAAGAACTCGGCGCGTACCGGGTTCACGGCGCCAACAACTATTTCACTTCGGGTCTCTCGGATCGGCTCGTGGAGGAGCGAGCGCTTCGGCACATGGCGCTCGCATCGCGCTACCTCGCCTTCGACGCGCCCCCGGCCACGCATCCCGATCCGGCATCCGTGAGGCTTGCCTTTGCGATCCAGGCGGTAAAACTCACCTTGTGGCGGGCCTTGGTCGCCGACAATTTCGGCGGATCGGCGCAGGCCGTTCGCGCCATTCTCCGAGGTCTGTCCGAGCGACGCGGTCTTCCACCAGTGCGATGGCGGGTTCTGACGGCCCTGGCGCCGCTCGGGATCAGCGACCGGGTGAACCGCAGACTGGCCGAGCGGGTGCGTTTCCGCGAGTCGCGCAGCGCGTTCCTTGACGATTTCGTCCATGCGGTTCTGGGGCGGCGGCTCAGGGGGCTGATGCGAAGCGCTGAACGACTGCGCCAAGCCGAGCCGGTCATCGGACGGCTGGAAGCCGAGCGGGACCAGGTGCGGCTTTACCGTTTGCTTCCCGCTGTGGATTGGCATTTCTCGGCCTATGAAAGCGGCTTCGTCACACGCGGCCGCGACGCGGCGATCACGATCGCCCTTCCGGCCAGCCATCAACCGCTGCTCGTCCGATTGGAACTGCGAGCACTGGCCTGGGCCAAGGAGGAGGGTCTGCGCGCGATCCTCTTGCAGGACGGCGTCGCGATGGCGTCTCGCGAGTTCTCCGGCCGCACCGCGATCGAAATGACGGTGCCGTCCTCGATGCTGCTCGAGCCCCGGAGCCTTGATCTCGAATTGCGGGTGGAGCCGCTCTTCGGTTCATTTGCCAGATCGCTGAAACGTCTCGGCCAGCAGCCAGGGATCGTGACGCTCGATGCGCTGGAAGTGCTTCCGGCCGCAAAGCCCCAGCCCGCCAAGACGCTTTCCATGAACGCGATGGTGCCCTTCGACGCGATCGGCCCTTCGATCTCTGCCGAAGCCGACGATACCGGCTCTGGCGGCTGTGTGCTTTCGTCCTCGCCTGCCACGCTTTCGGTGGTGCCGCCCGACATGGCGAGGCCGCCGGATCTCGCCATCCGCTTCAGGCAGGATCAGCCGCCGGCCTGGCTCAACATCTTCCAGGAAGGCGATCTCGTGTTCGACGGGACGGCGCTACCTGGTGGCACGATCCGCTTCGCGCTTCTGCCTGCAGACCGAGCCCGCGAAACGCCGCTCGCCATCGACCTTCTCGTGAATTTCCAGGAAATCGACGCGCCGGCTGCATCAAAGCAGACGCTCGCGATCGACTCCCTCGGCTTTGCCGGCGCGGCCTATGGCGGCCGGATGTTCGTCGGCTGGTCGGACGAGGAGGGGGCCTGGCCGCTTGCTCTCGGCGCCCGGCTGACCGGAAAGGATGAGCGGCAGTTCGAGCGCCACTTCATCGAGGGCTGGCTGCGGGCCGAGGATGGGGCCGTCACGTTGGCCGGATTGATGGGCGCGATCGTCCTGCGGCGGGCACTCGGCGAAACCGGACACGTGCGCGTTCACCTCTCCGTCGACATTCCGCCCGAGCGCCTGGCGGCGGGCCGGCCTCTTCTGGCCATTGAGATCGGCGACGAGCGTGTCTTCGAGGATTTTGTCGGCGAGCATGTCGAGCTTTCTCTCGACATGCCCGAGACGGTTCATGGGCGCGAAATCCAGATCGAACTCTTCGCCGGGCTAATCATCGCAGGGCCGGAAGCCGAGCCGTTTCCGTCGGGCCTCATCTTCAACTGGCTCGAACTGCAACCTGTGCTGATCGAGGAGGGACAACGCGCGGAGCTGGCATCTGCTGGGATGCGCCCGAAGGGAAATGCACCTCTCGGGTCTGTCGAACTGGCAGGCGCCCATGTTCGCCAGACTTCGTCGAGCGGCTCTCTATTGGTGACCCTGGGGGCGGTGGGCCAGGACGAATTGTCAGACCCGGCGCATGGATCGGCCGCAGGGGATTACCAGGCTGAATTGGCCGGGTTGAGCGCAGGGGCGATCCGGGCTCTCGCCAGCGATGCGCAGATCATCCGACGCTTACTGGCGCTCGCATCAGCTTCGAGTGAACGCGCCGCGGCGGGGGGGCGCTGGTTTTCGCACTCACCGGACGACCCGGTAGAGCTCCGTCTGCGCATGCTGTTTTCGGCCATCCTCTCCGGTCCCGCCTGGCGGTGCTTCGATCCAAGCGCGCTCGCGGGCATTCCCGAGATCCTCATTCTCGAACCCGATCCCTTCGCCGCCTATCTCACGGCGCCTGGCGGCATCCTCCGTGCGCCCGCCGATCAACGGGCCTTCATGGACTATCTGCTGGCTCTGGTCGAAGCTGTCCGAGCCCGACTGCTGGCCTGTCCGCCCGATAGTGCCGGGTTCCGGTTTGTCAGATCCGTGCTCCGGCACATGGCGGGGCGTCCTTTGCTGTTCGGAGACGCCAATCTCCGGCCTTTCGTTGCGGCCTATGGACGTGCGGAAGCGACGTTGCTTCTGATGTCGGGCGTCGACGTCTTCACTCCTCCGCTGCCTGAACTGCGGCGGGCGGGCAATGATGGCCGCTTGAGCGTGGGAGTCATTCTTCGCAATCTCGCGGATTCGCCGGAAGCAGCTCTGCTTTTCGGCATGTTTGGTGGTCTCGATCCCGACAGATTCGCCGTCACCGTCTACACTGACGCGTCGGGCCCTCGACTGGAGGAAGCCAGCCAGACCTTCGCGCGCGTGGTCGACATCTCCGGCATGCCGATCGACCATCTGCCGGTCGCGATCCAGAATGCCCGGCATCACATCGTGGCGCTCGGCAGCTTCACCTGCGGATACAGTGACATCAACCATGTCTTCGCCCATCGACTGGCGCCTGTGCAGTTGATCACGAGCGGGGTCAGCCCGGCGAGCAGCGGTCTGCCCTCGGTCGCTCACGCGCTTTCCTCCCGCCTCTGCGAGCCGCCGGACGCGGCCGAGCACTACACCGAGCGCCTGACGCTCTGGGACGAACCGGCCCAGTGCTTCGCCTTCAGCCCCGAGACCGAAAGCATCCTCACAGACCCCGGCACCAACCGGGCGATCCTGCGGCGCCGGCTCGGCGTGCCGCTCGATCGAACGCTCGCCGTCAGCGGTGCGATGGCGGAGAAGATCGGCGAGCCGCTTCTCTCAAGCTGGATCGAAATCCTGAGCCGAACGCCCGGCGCGGTTCTCGTCCTCTATCCCTTCGCAGCGAACTGGGCCGGGACGCGGTGGAGTGACGAATTCCGCGCCGATGTCTCGCGGCATCTTGCAGGTGCCGGGCTTGGCGAAGACCGCATACTCATCCTCGACACGATCTCCCATGCCGACGTGATCCGGCTGCTGCTGGCTGCCGATCTCTATCTCGACAGCTTCGCTTATGCGGGCGCGACGACGGTGGTCGAGGCTTTGCGCGCGAGCCTTCCGGTCGTGGCGTTGCGCGGGACGACGCAGAGGGGTCTGCAGGGTGCGGGATGGCTCGACGCCCACGGGCTTTCGTCCTATGCGGCGGAAACGGCCGAAGCCTATGTCGAAACCGCCTGCATGCTGCTCTCCTCGGCGGAGGCGCGCGACAATGCGCGGCGCGAGGTTGCCGATGCAGTCGCATCTCACGAAGCGCTCCACGATCCCAGGGTTTTTGGCAAGCGCTTCGGTTGGTGGCTGGAGACCATTGCCGAAGAAGCCGGCGTTCCGGCACGGCAACGAAGACCTGCGCCGCGACAACGCCAACCGCTCTACCTTTTCCATCATCTTCCCAAGACGGGTGGAACGAGCGTCACACAAGCGCTGAAGAGTGGCTTCGAGATCGTCTATGATTATCGCGAGCCTTGGTCCGATGTGGCGCCCGAGCGGAAGGACCTGGACATGCTCACTCCTCGCCAGCTTCTATGCGGGCATTTCGACGCGCCAGAGGAGATGCGACTCTGGCGGCGCTATCCTGAAATTCTGGCCAGTCCGGACTGGCGCGTTTTCACCTTCGTTCGCGACCCGCTCGAGCGCGCGATCTCGGATTATTTCTACCAGAAGCATCACCGCCGTCAGGATCCGGCGTTTCGGGCTGAAAGCCTTTCGGATTATCTCCGGGTGTACGAGGGAGGCCTGGCCGACCACTTCGGTTGTGCCGAGACCGATTGGCGCGAGGCGCTGGACCGGTACTGGTTCATCGGAACCCAGGAGCGTCTGGACGAATGCCTGATACATCTGGCGAAGGTCATGGGGCTTCAACTTCCAGATGTCTTGCCGCGCGCCAATGTTTCGCTGCGTGATGAAGTCTCTTGCGATGAAGCGATCACGGTGTTTGCACAAAATCATGCTCTTGACTATGAAATATACCGCTTCGTAAGTTCGAAACTCGACCGCCTCCTTTCGAAAGCTCGTCGGTAACGGGAGGAGTTTTACTCGATGACTGATAGTTCTGCTGCCATGCACAAAGTCATCGCCCCGATCAGGGCCGCAACCTCTTCGCTCTGGCCGCGGCTTCGCGGCGGCTTCCGGTCGTTGTTCCCAAGCCGCTCGCCCGTTCTGCCGCGGGCGGCTCTGAAGCACGTGGCGGCTCTTTGCACCGGCGTTTTAGTGGTGCTTGCCGTGGCGCAGACCTCGCTGGCCTCGGAGGGGCAGCGGCGTGTCGCTCTCGTGATCGGCAATGGCGCCTATTCAGATATCAATGCACTTCCCAATCCCGCCAATGATGCGCGTGACCTTGCCGCCAAGCTCGAATCGATCGGTTTCGAGGTGACGCTCGGGATTGATGTCGGCCACAGCGCGTTTCGCGACAAGATGCGCGAGTTCGTGCGCAACATGGAGAATGCGAAGGTCTCGCTATTTTTCTATGCCGGCCATGGCATCCAGGCGAATGACGAGAACTATGCGATCCCGATCGACGCCGATATCGAGCGGACATCGGATCTCGACATCGAAGCGATTGCCATCGAGCGCGTTCTCGAACTCATGGAGCGGATGACGGAGACGAGCATCGTCTTTCTCGACGCCTGCCGTGACAATCCGCTGTCGCGCCGCTTCGCCGTCCGCGGCGGCAAGACGCGTTCGACGGGCGGCGAGCAAGGGCTCGCGCCGCAGGAGATCGCGACCGGGACCTATCTCGCCTATTCGACCGCGCCCGGCCATGTCGCGCTCGATGGAACGGGTCGGAACAGCCCGTTCACCACGGCGCTCCTCAAGCACATCGGCACGCCCAACACGGACATCCGCCTGATGATGGACGACGTGCGCGAGGACGTCTACGTGACCACCAAGGGCTCGCAGCTTCCCTGGGAGCGCAATTCGCTGATCGGCCGCTTCTTCTTCGTGCGCGATGATGCCGACCGCGAACGCCAGCAGCGGATTGCCGCGGCGATCGAGGCCGAGAACCAGGCGCTGCGGGCATGGAACGAACTCAGCCAGAGCCGCGACGTGGCTGCGATCGAGGCCTTCCGCCAGCGCTTTCCGGGCAGCGCCTTCGACGACATCGCCGCCGCTCGCATCGCGTCGATCGAGGAGATGAAGCGCCAGTCGACGGCTCGCGCGCTGGGTGACCAGGAACTGGCCTCTTGGCAGGAAGCGCTGCGCCTGGGCTCGAAGGAGGCGCTGAACGGCTACCTTCGCGATTATCCCGGCGGTCAGTTCGCCGAACTTGCCGAGACTTATCTCGAGACGATCGACAAGGCTGCCGTCGTGAACGCGGACGCCCTTAGGGTTTCGGCAGAACGCCAGGCCTTCGAGGCGGCTCTCCGCCAAGGCACGAGCGGGGCTTTCGAGGCGTTCAAGCGCGCTCACCCTGCCAGCGCCTATGGCGAACTCGCGGACGAGCTTTTGGCAAAGCTCGATGCCCCCGTACCGGCAGCGATTGCCGATAATACGCCGGCAGCGCCTCCGGATTTCGAGACGCTCTACTGGCAGACGATCCGCGACAGCACGATGGCTGCCGATTTTGCAACCTATCAGCGGCTCTATCCCCGGGGCAAATACACCGATCTCGCCTCCGAACGCCTGCAGGCCCTGGAGCGCTCCGGTGAGGTGAAGGATTATTTCGGGGCCGACAAGAACGAATTCCTGACCCGCGCGCAGCTTCGCGCCAAGGCCATGGCGCAATATGACCGGCTCCCGGTCCAGTTCGTCCAGTACGGGCTGGTGTCGCTGGGGTTCCCTGTCGGCGAGGTCAACGGCATTCTCGACGGGCGCACGCGGCGCGCCATCCGCCAGTATCAGGCCTCGATCAGTTCCGAGCAAAGTGGCGTGCTGACGGCCCAGCAGACCTTGAACCTTCTGTTCGAAGCGGCCTCCGCGGGGGACGATTTCGCCCAGACGGGCATCGGCACCATGCTGGCGGAAGGTTTCGGCATCGAGCAGGATTATGGGCTTGCGCGGCTCTGGTTGGAACTGGCGGCCGGGCAGGGTAACCCCTACGCCAAGGCCAATCTCGGACTTCTGTATCGCGATGGCCTCGGCGGCGGAAAGGATGTCGAGAAGGCGCGGGGGCTTCTCCGCGAGGCCGCGGCAGCCGGGATCGAGCCGGCCGCGCGGGCGCTGCGGGCCTTGTGAGGGCAGGGGACGCATGACGGCGTTGCCCGAGAATATCCGCGTGTTTG
Organism: Jiella marina; assembly: GCF_024359545.1. Classification (GTDB taxonomy): domain Bacteria; phylum Pseudomonadota; class Alphaproteobacteria; order Rhizobiales; family Rhizobiaceae; genus Jiella. Next base: position 625,260 of record NZ_JAKQZG010000001.1, on the reverse strand, counting down.
CGTGCGTTTTCATCGCCGCGCTGCTCGGCACTATTGCCGACAGCGATGTCGCTCACTCCCAACTCATCCTCCCCGCACCCGAAACCGTCGAAGCCCGCGACTGCGCCGAATGTCCCGAACTCGTGCAGCTGCCGAGCGGGCTGTTCATCAGCCGCGCTCCGATCACGCTTGAGGAGTTTCGCGTCTTCGCGGCCGAAACCGGCTACGGGCGTGGCGGCTGGGGTTGCAACTGGGATTACGCCCATATCGAGCAGGAGCCGGACCATCCTGCCGTCTGCCTGACCTTCGAGGATGCGTCCGCCTACGCCGACTGGCTGGCGAAGAAGACCGGCCGGGCCTACCGCCTGCCCAGCTTGAGCGAGATGCGCTATGCGGCGCTCGCCAACAGCCCGGACAGCTATTGGTGGGGCCGCAGCGTCGGCAAGAACCGCGCCAATTGCGTGGTCTGCGGCTCGCCATACGACGGCAAGGGCACGTCTCCTGTCTCGACCTTCCCGCCAAACGATTTCGGCCTCTACGACGCGGTCGGAAATGCCTGGATCTGGACCGGCACATGCGTTGCCGAAGACGATTGCTCGGAGCATTTTCTCGTCGGGGGTGGTTGGTCGAGCCCGCCGGCCGATCTGCGGGTTTCCAAGACGATCTCGAACACCGCCAACGTGCCCTATAACAACTACGGAATGCGGGTCGTCAGGCCCGAATAGCGACCTCAACATCACTGGCGGATCGCCCGGAGCGGATCATGATTGCCCCCTACATCGCATCGACAGCTCGGATCTTCGGCGCGGTTCCGTTTGCGCTTGTGGCTCTCCTCTTCGGCTTGCCGGCGGCGCATGCTGTGGAAGAGTACCAGGACTGTCCAACCTGCCCGGTCATGGTGAAGATGGACTCGGGGCCGGACTTTGCCAAATTTGCCGTGACGCGCGATCAGTTCGCGGAATTCGCCGCGACACAGGATCCATATGAAAAGGGCTGCTTCCGCTGGCGCGACACCGGCTGGTTCAGGGATGAGGAAGCGACCTGGGACCAGCCCGGTTTCGAGCAGACCGGCGACCATCCGGTTGTCTGCGTCAGCTGGCTCGATGCGACGGCCTATGCCGAATGGCTATCGGAAAAGACCGGTCAGCTCTATCGCCTCCCATCCGTCGAGGAATCGATCGCGGCCGCCTCGGCCGGCGCCACGACGAAATATATCTGGGGCGACGACGCTGACGGGGCCTGCCTCTACGCCAATGTCGGGGACCAGTCGCTCAAGGGACCGTATCCGCAGGCCAAGCAGTATATTGGCTGTGACGACGGCTATGTGCACACCGCGCCTGTCGGTTCCTTCAAGCCCAACGCGCTTGGCCTCTATGACGTCTATGGCAACAGCTGGGAATGGACGAATTCATGTCTGAAAGGCGATTGCGCCAACGCCATCTTCCGGGGCGGAGCCTGGAACGACATCTGGCAGAACCAGTTCGAGGTCGGCTACAGCTTCGGCGACCGGATCGTCGTGCGCAGCGGCGGGCTCGGTTTCCGCGTCGTTCGCGATTGACGACGCGATGTCCATTGCTCTGGTAACGGGTGGCGGCGGCCTCGTCGGATCGGAAGCGGTCGAATTCTTGTCCAGGCAGGGTCTCAATGTGGTCGGCATCGAGAACGACATGCGCGCGAGCTATTTCGGGGCGGAGGCTTCCGTCGCGTGGCGGGTCGGCGAGCTCGAGCGATCGCGCCAGGGCTTCCGCTGCCTTTCCCTCGACATAAGGGACCGGGACGGCATCGACCGGCTGGTCAAGGATCTGGGGCAGGATCTCAGCCTCGTCGTCCATGCCGCGGCACAGCCTTCCCATGACTGGGCAGCCAGCGATCCGGCGACGGATTTCGCGGTCAACGCCGGCGGGACCCAGAACCTTCTCGAGGCGGTAAGGCACCATGCGCCCGAGGCGGCTTTCGTTTATCTCTCGACCAACAAGCTTTATGGCGACACGCCGAACCGTCTGCCGCTCGTCGAGCGCGAAACGCGATGGGAAGTCGCGGACGATCATCCCTTCGCCGCCCATGGCATCGACGAGTCCATGTCGATCGACCAGACCACCCACAGCCTGTTCGGGGTTTCGAAACTGGCGGCCGATCTAATGGTGCAGGAATATGGCCGCTATTTCGGCATGAACACGGTGTGCCTGCGTTGCGGCTGCCTTACCGGCGGTGCCCATGCCGGTGCCGAGCAGCACGGCTTCCTGTCCTATCTCATGCGCTGCACCCTGTCGGGAAAGCCCTATGTGGTTCACGGCTACAAGGGCAAGCAGGTGCGCGACAATCTGCATGTCGGCGATCTCATGCAGGCGATCTGGGCCTATGCGGAAAAGCCGGCTCCGGCGAAGGTCTACAATATGGGGGGCGGGTGCGGCGCGAGCTGTTCGATCCTCGAAGCGATCGCGCTTTCCGAGCAGATCGCCGGCCGGAATCTCGCCTGGCGCTATTCCGACGAGAACCGCGTCGGCGACCACATCTGGTGGATCAGCGACACCGGGCGGTTTCGTGCGGATTATCCGACATTTTCTGTCACGCGCGACGTCGAATGGACCTTGAACGAAATCCGCGACACGGCAGGTCGCCGGTGGTCGTCAGAAGGTCGGTAGAGCCCGTTGAGAAACCCCATGAGCGACAGCCGGATCCTGGTGACGGGCGGTGCAGGCTTCCTTGGCTCGCATCTCTGCGAGCGCCTTCTCAAGGAAGATGGCGAGGTCTTGTGCCTCGACAACTACTTCACCGGCCGCCGGCGCAACGTCGCCCATCTCATCGCCGATCCGCGCTTCGAGCTGATGCGTCACGACGTGACCTTTCCGATCTATGTCGAGGTGGACCAGATCTACAATCTCGCCTGTCCCGCCTCGCCGATCCACTACCAGCACGATCCCGTCCAGACGACCAAGACCAGCGTTCACGGCGCGATCAACATGCTGGGGCTCGCCAAGCGCTGCCGCGCCCGGATCTTCCAGGCGTCCACTTCCGAAGTCTACGGCGATCCGACTGTCCACCCACAGCCGGAAGACTATTGGGGCAACGTCAATCCGATCGGTCCGCGCTCCTGCTATGACGAGGGCAAGCGCTGCGCCGAGACACTGTTCTTCGATTATCACCGCCAGCACCGTCTCGACGTGAAGGTCGCGCGGATCTTCAACACCTACGGGCCGCGCATGCATCCGAATGACGGCCGCGTGGTCTCGAACTTCATCGTCCAGGCGCTGAAGGGCGAGGAGATCACCATCTATGGCGATGGCGAGCAGACCCGTTCCTTCTGCTATGTTTCGGACCTGATCGAGGCGATCGTCCGGTTCATGGCAACGGGCCGGGACGTGCCCGGGCCGATCAATCTCGGCAATCCGGCCGAATGCACGGTGACCGAACTGGCCGAGACAATCCTCCGCCTCACGGATTCCGGGTCGCGGATCGTCTACCGGCCCCTGCCGGCGGACGACCCGCGCCAGCGCCAGCCTGACATCACGAAGGCACGCGACGTGCTCGGCTGGGAGCCGAAGGTCGGTCTGGAGGACGGGCTGAAGGAAACGATCGCCTACTTTCGGTCGAGCCTGACAAACTGAGCGGCGCCCGGCTGGACCGGGCACCGCTCGCCACCCTGCGCGCGCCGACCTGTCAGGTCTGGCCGTAGCGATAAGGCCGTCCGGCCTTCTGCATGTCCTCATTGTATTTCTTGAAGATCTCGACGACCTTCGCCTTGGTTTCCGATTCCTGGGCGATCTCGTCCCAGAAAGTGCGTGCCTTTTCCTCGACCGTGTCCCATTCGGCGTCGGGAATGGAGGTGAGTTCGAGCTTGTCGCCATTGACACGCAAATAGGCTTCGCCGCCCCAGTACCAGTACTGGCGGTAGTAGTGGGACTGGGCGAAGGCGAGCTTCAGTAGCTCCTGAAGGTCTTCCGGCACTTCGTTCCAGCGCTCCATATTCGCGAAGAAATGGCCGATCCAGGCGCCGGAAATGTTGTTGGTCAGGAAGTAGTTGGTCACGTCGGCCCAGCCGACCGTGTAGTCCTCGGTGATGCCGGACCAGGCGATGCCGTCGAGTTCGCCGGTCTGGAGGGCGACTTCCACATCTTCCCAAGGGAGCGTGACCGGCACGACACCAAATTGCGACATGAAGCGGCCGGCCGTCGGGAAGGTGAAGACCCGCTTGCCCTGAAGGTCCGCGAGGCTGCGGATCGGTTCCTTGGTGGCGAAGTGGCAGGGATCCCAGGCGCCGGCCGAGATGTGCTTGACGCCGACCTTTTCGTATTCGGCTTCCCAGATTTCCTTGAGCCCGTAGCGCTCGAAAAGCACGGGCACGTCGAGCGAATAGCGGCAGCCGAACGGGAAATAGCCGCCGAACACGGTGACTTCGGTCGGCGAGGCCATGGAATCGTCGTCCGACTGGACGGCGTCGATCGTGCCACGTTGCATGGCCTGGAAGAGTTCGCCGGTCGGGACGAGCTGATCGGCAAAGAACAGCTCGATCTGCATGCGATCGCCGGCGATCATGTTGAACGAATCGATCGCGGGCTTGATCACGTGTTCGGCGAGCGCCGGCCCGGCATAGGTCTGCAGCCGCCAGCGGATGGTGCTCTGGGCGATCGCCGGCTTTGCCAGTGCCGCTGCAGGGGCCGCTGCCGCGGCTCCGATGAGGAATTTGCGTCTGTCGGTCGTCATGCCTCTCTCCTTCTGGTCGGGGGCGGGAAAACAAGGGCTTTCGGCGCCGGGCTCATTGTCCGTAGACAGCGTGCGGCAGCCACAATGCGATTTCCGGAAAGGCGATGATGATCGCGAGCGCGACGACCATGACCGCGACGAAGGGGATGATCGATCGGTAGATGTCGCCGATGGCGATCTCGGGCGGCGACATGGCGCGCATCAGGAAGAGGTTGTAGCCGAAGGGCGGCGTCATGTAGGCGATCTGGGTGGTGATCGTGTAGAGCACGCCGTACCAGACGAGATCGTAGCCCAGCGCGCCGACCAGCGGCACGTAGAGCGGCGCGACGATGACGAGCATCGCCGTATCGTCGAGGAACGTCCCCATCACGATGAAGGACAGCTGCATCAGGATCAGGATCATCAGCGGCGACAGGCCGAGCTGTTCGGTGAACAGGCTCTCGATCGCGCGGACCGCGCCGAGGCCGTCGAACACCGCGCCGAAGGCAAGTGCTGCCAGGATGATCCACATGAACATGCAGGTGATGCCGAGCGTCTGGCGCACCGAGACCTCGAAGACCTGCCAGGTCATCCGGCCCTTGACCACGGCCGCGAGAAAGGCGGCGATCGCGCCGATTGCAGAGCTTTCGACGAGCGACGTCCAGCCGTTGATGAAGGGGACCATCATCGTCGCGAAGATGAAGACCGGCAGCAGCCCCGCTCTCAAAAGGCGCAGCTTTTCCGGCCAGCCGACATTGCGCTCCTCTTTCGACAGGGTCGGCCCGAGCGCCGGGTTCAGCCGGCAGCGGATCGCAATATAGAGGATGAACAGGGCGGCCATCAAAAGGCCGGGCAGGACGCCGGCGAGCCAGAGCTGGCCGACCGGCTGCCGTGCGATCATGGCGTAGAGCACCAGCACCACGGAGGGCGGCACGAGGATGCCGAGTGACGATCCGGCCTGGATGACGCCGGTCACCATGAGCTTGTCGTAGTTGCGTTTCAGGAGTTCCGGCAGCGCGATGGTCGCGCCGATCGCCATGCCGGCGACCGACAGGCCGTTCATTGCCGAAATCAGCACCATCAGGCCGATCGTGCCGATCGCCAGCCCACCGCTGATCCCGCCCATCCAGACATGGAACATCCGGTAGAGATCGTCGGCGATGCGCGATTCCGACAGGATGTAGCCCATGAAGACGAACATCGGCACTGTCAGGAGCGGATACCACCGCATCACCTTGATCGCCTGCGAGAAGGCGAGGTCGTAGCCGCCGCGGTCCCCCCACAGGGCCAGCGCCGCAATGACCGCGACGAAGCCGATCGCGCCGAAGACGCGCTGGCCGCTGAGGAGCAGCGCCATCATGGCCGAGAACATCAGGATGGCGATCAGCTCGTAGCTCACCGGGGGTTGCCCTCGCCGATCTTCGCGCTGTCGCCCGATCGGTCTTCGTCAGGTGTATGACCCGGAGGCGTCTCGCCGCGGATGCGCAGGAGGTCCTTGGCGAGTTCGGACAGCGCCTGCAGGATCATCAGCACGATGCCGATGCACAAGACGAGCTTGATCGGCCAGAGATAGGGACGCCAGGCCGTGCGGCTGCGCTCGCCATATTCGAGCGCATAGGCCGTGCTTTCCCATGCGCCCCACATCAGGACGACCAGATAGGCGAGGAGGCAGAAGACGGTGACCGCATCCACCATGGCTTTGCGGCGCGGCGACCATTTCTCGTAGAGAAGGTCCATCCGGACATTGGCGCCCATCTGAATGGAATAGGGCCCGCCCAGAAAGAAATAGGCGACCATCGCGAATTGCGCGGATTCAAGCGTCCACAGCGACGGGACGAGGGCGACCTTGGAGATCGACGACCAGAGCAGAATCGCCATCATGGCGAAGACGCCGTACATCACGACGCGGCCGATCCGGTAGTTCACGGCGTCGACCACACGGATGAAGCGGCGCAGCACGTTCATCCGGCAGGGCGCCGCGATTGAAGGCACTGCCGGGCCATTGTTCGCCACGAGCGGAGGGGGGAATACGGCGCCACGATCGCGCTAGCGTTTCCCGCGCTCGGAGGAGCGGATCGGTCAGATGATGAATGACAAGGCAGTGCGGGGCGATGCATAGCAAAAAGTCAATACGCCCATCCTCGCCGTGTCAAGCGCGTTGTTCACCAGATGGGAGTATGCCAGGACCATCCAGCGCATCCAGCGCATCCAGCGCATCCAGCGCATCGAGCGCAGCGCAGGACTACTGGCATACGATTTGGTATGTGGATGAGGCGCAGCGGAGTATTCGGGCGGCTGATCCGCTCCACGCCGGTCAGTACCGGCCGATCGGCCGAAGCGTGCGATCAATCCGACGCGAGCGGCAGGCAAGAAGACAATCCGCACTCGCATCCAGGGGGCGCTATCTTCTGAAGTTCGTCATCCTCGGGCTTGTCTCGAGGATCTACTCTCCGTCGCGCAGCAGGGCCATTGGAAATGCCCTTCCTCCCACGGAGAGGCCGACGAACATCCTTGGTGGATCCTCGGGACAAGCCCGAGGATGACGACCTGGAAGGGAAGCGCTCAAGAACTCAGGCCCCTCGAAACGATGCGCCCGGACGGGTGAAGCATGGCTGACGATCAGACGCGCCGCCGCCGACCGGGCCGCCACCTCAAAGGCGCTCGATGATCTCCGCGCGTCCTTCGTCACCCTCGGCGGCGCCGAGTTCCACGAGACGCGGGATGATCTCCGCCACGTCATCGATCACCAAAGGGCGCACCCTTTGTGCGGTATGGATGAACCCTTCGGCGCTCATGTGGTCGAAGAGTCGGGCGAGGGGATCCCAGAAACCCTCGATATTGGCGATGACCACTGGCTTCTCGTGCTGGCCGAGCTGGCTCCAGGTCATGATCTCGACCAGCTCTTCCAGTGTGCCGATGCCGCCGGGAAGCGCCACGAAGGCATCGGAACGCTGAAACATCAGATGTTTGCGCTCGTGCATGTCTTCGGTGACGACGAGTTCGTCGAGATGCTGCAGCTCGCGCTCGGTCGCTTCCATGTCGATCAGGAAGCGCGGGATGATACCGGTGACCTGGCCACCGCTCTCCTTCACCGCATCGGAGACCGCGCCCATGATGCCGCGGGTCCCCCCGCCATAGACGAGGCGAATGCCGGCTTCGCCGAGCGCTGAACCCAGCTTGCGGGCCGCATCGCCATAGGCCGGGCTCCGGCCGGATGACGAGCCGCAATACACACAGACGGATTGAATCTGATTCATGAAAAAAGGGTCCGATGTGAGCGGCTGGAAATCAAGCGCAAATGCGGCCGTCGGCGGAGCCGTCTAGACCCACTCGATCTTGTTGCCATGAGCGTGCAGCAGCCGGTCATGGGGAATGTCGATCCGGGCGGCTTCCTGGCCCGGCACGTTTCCGTAGAGCGCCAGAAAACTCCGTGTGACGCCGCCATGAGCGACGAGGACCGTGGGTTCCGTGATGGATTCGAAGACCGGTTTGGCGCGTTCGGCGAGCATGGCGTAGGATTCCGCCTTCTCGCCCGGCGGCACGAAGCCCCATTTGTCCTTCTTGCGCTTGGCGAGACCTTCCGCATCGAATTCGGCGATCTGATCCATGGTATGGCCCTGCCAGTCGCCGAAATCGAGTTCGACCAGCCGGTCGTCCGTCTCGAAATCGTCGGGATCGAGGCTCATTTCGCCACGCAGGATACGCATTGTGTTCATCGCGCGACCGAGAGGGCTGGCCAGGAAACGGAACTCGCCGAGCCGATTGCGCAGAACGTTGCGCAGATAGCGGCCATTCCGCCGCGCCTGCGACTGACCAAGAGCGTTCAACGGAATCTCGACCTGGCCCTGAAGCCGCCCCTCGGCATTCCATTCGGTCTGCCCGTGCCGGCATACAAAGAGTTCCGGCATTTCGCCGAGATTCGCTTCGATCATCTGTTTGAACGTTCCAATGGTCAGGGAAGATCTTTCACAACCGAAATATCCGGAGCATCTACCGCTTTCATGCCGACGGTATGATATCCGCAATCCACATGATGCACCTCGCCTGTCACGCCACGCGACATGTCGGACAGGAGGTAAAGGGCTGCCTGGCCAACTTCGTCAATCGTGACGGAGCGTTTGAGCGGCGCATTATACTCGTTCCATTTGAGGATATAGCGGAAGTCGCCGATGCCCGAGGCGGCCAGCGTCTTGATCGGGCCGGCAGAGATCGCGTTGACGCGGATCGCCTTGCCTCCGAGATCGACCGCGAGATAGCGCACCGACGCTTCGAGAGCGGCCTTGGCGACGCCCATGACGTTGTAGTGCGGCATCACCTTCTCGGCGCCGTAGTAGGTGAGCGTGAGGATCGAACCACCCTCGCTCATCAGCTTTTCCGCCCGTGCGGTGATCGACGTCAGCGAGTAGACCGACACGTCCATTGTCTTGCGGAAATTCTCGCGGCTCGTCTCGACATAGCGACCGGTCAGCTCGTCCTTGTCGGAAAAGGCGATGGCATGGACGAGAAAGTCGATCTTGCCCCAACGGGCTTCCAGATCGGCAAAGACGGCTTCGATGGTGGATTCGTCGGTCACGTCGCAATGGCCGGCCAGCACCGCGCCGAGTTCGTCGGCGAGCGGACCGACTCGCTTCTTCAGCGCGTCGCCCTGATAGGTAAGGGCGATCTCGGCGCCCTCGTCAGCCAGAGCCTTGGCGATTCCCCAGGCGATGGAGCGGTTGTTGGCGACGCCCATGACGAGGCCGCGCTTGCCTTTCATCAGACCGTTCGCTGAAGCCATGGCGCGTGATCCTCCGGGGAAATCTTCGTATTCGTTATGCGGCGGCGGGTATGGCACAGGCGACCGGACCCTTCAAGCATCCGGGCAGAGACCGCAGAAACAGATGCCGGGAATGGCCTCAACCGGCCGCCGGCTCCTTGGCCGCGCGCTCGCGCATGAGCGCCTCCAGTTCGCGGTCGCCCTCCGGCAGGATGATCTGCATCTGGACGAAAAGATCGCCGCGTCCGCCCGCCTTGGTTGTCAGGCCCTTGCCGCGCAGGCGGAAGGTCTTGCCCGAATTCGACCAGGCGGGAACGTTCAGCGCCACGCGACCGTCGAGCGTCTCGACCTCGACGCGTCCGCCCAGAACCGCCTGACGGAGCGGCACGGAAACATTGCAGCGCAGGTCGCGGCCTTCCACCTTGAAGCGCGCATGCGGGGCGAAGCGGATGGTGATCAGGGCGTCGCCCGGCTGTCCGCCGGCGAGCGGGGCCGGCTGGCCCTGGCCCTTGAGGCGGATCTGCTTGCCGTCCTCGACGCCTGCCGGCAGGCGAATCGCGAGCTTCTTGCCTGAGGCGAAACCGACCTCGACCTTTTCACCGGAGACCACGTCCTCGAGATCGATGGTCAGCTCGGCGGTGATGTCCGCACCCTTCGTCGCGCCGGCTCGCGCGCCAGAAAAACCGCCGCGAGACGCACGCTTGGCGCCCGAACCGCCGAACGCACCGTCAAAGAAGCTCGAGAAGATGCTGTCTGCATCGAAGTCCTCGGCATTGGTGGAAGAGCGGAACTCGAATCCGCCTGGCCGCGATCGGGCACCGCCGCCTCCTCCGAAGGGGCCGCCGGCGCCGAACGGGTCACCGCCGCCTGGGAAACCCTGGAATTTCGGTTTGCCGTCGGCATCGATTTCGCCACGGTCGAACTGGGCACGCTTTTCCTTGTCGCCGAGGATCTCATAGGCCTGATTGGCCTCGTTGAAACGCGCTGCGGCGGTGGAATCATTGGAATTGGCGTCGGGATGGTACTTCTTCGCCAGCTTGCGAAATGCCGATTTGATCTCCTTTTCGCTCGCCGACTTCGCGACGCCGAGGACTGAATAGGGATCACGCATAGGCTTTCTGGTCCTTCGGGATGGGCGCAAAGAATGGCGGCGGCGCGCGGGGCGCCGTCTGTTCACAAACTATATGAGCGTTGAATCTGAGGAATTGAAGTGCATTGGCGCGCAAAGAGCGCGAAATGTGCCGGTTCACGCCGCAGCCAGTCGCGCTCAGACCTTGGCGAAATCGATCAGGACCCACTCGCCCGACGCATCGGTGCAGGCGCGTCCTTCGTAAAGGCCGATCCCGTCGAATCGCTGTCGCGACGTCTGGAAGCTGCGACAGATCTCTTCGCCGTCGCGCTGTTCGGACAGTTTGCTGATGACGCCATTCGATCCGGTCAGCGGGTTCGACCAGGCATAGCGTCCGTTGCCCCCTTCCAAGCGGGCTGAAGAAACGGCATTGCGAACGATGCGCCCGTCCGACTTCACGTCGGGGTCAGCTGGTGCCGGTTCGATCGAGCCGGTGATCGTGGGATCAACGAGCGCGGCCCCGATGTCCGGTCCTGCGACCACGCAGCCGGACAGGCCAAGGGACAGGAGAACAGCTGGGACGATCTTGTATCGCGACATCGGTCTTCAAAGACACCAGAATGGGCGAATACCGCGGACCGGACGAATCGTCGTCAGCCGCGACTTTCAGGCAGGGTATAACATGAACGACAAATCCTTAACGCTCGATGAAGCCATGGTCGGGGACGATCCGGTCGCCTTTTTCCGAAGGTGGCTGCAGGAAGCGGAGGAGAGCGAACCTAACGATTCCAACGCGGTGGCGCTGGCAAGTGTCGATGAAACGGGTCTGCCCGACGTCAGGATGGTGCTTCTGAAGGGAGTCGATGAACGCGGCTTCGTCTTCTACACCAATTTCGAGAGCGCCAAGGGCCGCCAGATCCTCTCGGTGCGCAAGGCGGCGATGTGCTTTCACTGGAAGAGCCGGCGCCGCCAGGTTAGACTCCGCGGCGATGTCGAGATCGTCAGCGACGACGAGGCCGACGCCTATTACGCGTCACGCCCCCGGGGCAGCCGCATCGGCGCCTGGGCCTCGGCCCAGTCGCGGCCACTAGAAAGCCGCGACATGCTGGCTGCGCGGGTTGAAGAATTGCGCGAGAAGTTCGGCGAGGACGAGATCCCGCGGCCGGCTCACTGGTCTGGTTTCCGCCTGCTCCCAGTGTCGATCGAGTTCTGGCAGGACGGGGCCTTTCGCCTGCACGATCGCATCGCCTTCACGCGATCGAGCCTGGACGCTGCCTGGTCCATCGAGCGGCTGTATCCCTGAGGCGTCAGTCAGCGTCGCAGAACTGCGTCGTTCCGGTGGCCGTCAACATTGCCACAGGAGCGAGCTTTCGTGTATGTGCCGAACGGTTATCACAGTTGGAGTCTTGCCGTGGCTGGAGCCCCGAAATTCGATATCTCTGAAGCTGCCGAGATGGATTATCCGGAGCATGAGAAGACCTATGGCCTGTTTCTTGGCATGTTCAAATGGGGCACGATCGCTGTCGTGATCATCCTGATCCTGATGGCGATCTTCCTACTCTAAGACCAACCCAAAGCCGGAAAGGCACCGTCGGGGGGAATATGGGAGGAAAGATCCGTTGAAATTGTTCGTGCCGAAGGAGCGCGATCCTGCGGAAACGCGGGTCGCGGCCTCGCCCGATACGGTCAAGAAACTGGCCGGCAAGGGCATCGAGATTGTTGTCGAAAGCGGTGCGGGCGAGCATTCGCGCATCCCCGACGAGGCCTTTGCGGAAGCGGGCGCCAAGATCGGCGGGAATGCCGACGCGGGCGCTGCCGACGTTGTCCTGAAGGTGCGCCGGCCGAACGCCGAGGAGCTTTCCACCTACAAGAAGGGCGCTCTCGTCATCGCCTCCATGGATCCCTATGGCCGCGACGACGAGGTCAAGGCAATGGCGGATGCGGGCATCCTCGCCTTCGCCATGGAGTTCATGCCGCGCATCACCCGTGCCCAGGTGATGGACGTCCTGTCCTCCCAGGCCAATCTGTCCGGGTACCGGGCGGTGATCGATGCTGCCCACGAATTCGATCGCGCCTTCCCGATGATGATGACGGCGGCGGGCACGGTTCCGGCCGCGCGTGTCTTCGTCATGGGTGCCGGCGTGGCCGGGCTGCAGGCGATCGCCACCGCCAAGCGTCTCGGCGCGGTCGTCACCGCGACCGACGTCCGCCCCGCCGCCAAGGAACAGGTGGAATCGCTCGGCGGCAAGTTCGTCGCCGTCGAGGACGAAGAGTTCAAGGCGGCCGAGACGGCCGGCGGCTACGCCAAGGAGATGTCCAAGGAGTATCAGGCCAAGCAGGCCGATCTCGTCGCTTCGCACATCGCCAAGCAGGACATCGTCATCACCACCGCACTCATTCCGGGCCGGCCCGCGCCGCGGCTGGTCTCGAAAGAGATGGTCCAGTCGATGAAGCCGGGCTCCATCCTCGTCGATCTGGCGGTCGAGCGCGGCGGCAATGTCGAGGGATCGGCGCCCGGCGAGATCGTCTCGGTCGGGCCGGTCAAGATCATCGGGCATATCAACGTGCCTGGTCGCGTCGCCTCCAGCGCCTCGCTGCTCTACGCCAAGAACCTGATGGCGTTCCTCGAGACGATGATCGACAAGGACAGCGGCGAACTGAAGATCGACTTCGACGATCAGCTCGTGAAGGCAACGCTTCTGACCCGCGACGGCAAGGTGGTTCATCCGAACTTCGCCCCCGCCGAAGAGGAAAAGAAAGAAGCATCCGGGGGAGGAGCGTAATGGAGAACGAAACCGCACGGGATGTGCTGCAGCGCCTGAACGACGCGGGTGCGGCCATCCGCGACGCGCGTGGGGGCGTCGAGCGCATGATGGGCGAGGGGGTCGGCGAAGCGGCGGGCGCCGTCGGCCATGCCGTCACCGGCACCGATCCCTTCATCTTCCATTTCGCCATCTTCATCCTGGCGATCTTCGTCGGCTACTACGTCGTCTGGTCGGTGACGCCGGCACTCCACACGCCGCTGATGTCGGTCACCAACGCGATCTCCTCGGTGATTATCGTCGGCGCGCTCCTGGCCGTCGGACTGTCGGCTTCCGGCCTCGCGGCGACCTTCGGTTTCGTCGCGCTGATCCTGGCATCGGTTAACATCTTCGGCGGCTTCCTCGTCACCCAGCGCATGCTGGCGATGTACAAGAAAAAGCAGAAATGAGGCGGTGACCGATCATGTCTGAATCTTCCGCCGCTTTTCTCTATCTCGTCTCCGGCGTTCTCTTCATCCTCGCTCTTCGGGGCCTGAGCCATCCGACCACCAGCCGCCAGGGTAACTGGATGGGCATGGCCGGCATGGCGATCGCCATCCTGACCACGCTGTTCCTGGCCGGGCCGTCTTTCGGCGGTCTCGTTCTGATCGTGCTCGGCATCGCCATCGGTGGTGCTGCCGGTGCGATGATCGCCAAGCGCATCGCCATGACGGCGATGCCGCAGCTCGTCGCCGCGTTCCACTCGCTGGTCGGCCTTGCCGCCGTCATGGTCGCGGCCGCCGCCCTCTACGCGCCGGAATCCATGGGAATCGGCACGATCGGAGCGATCCACGGCCAGGCGCTGGTCGAAATGTCGATCGGCGTTGCAATCGGCGCGATCACCTTTACCGGTTCCGTCATCGCCTTTCTGAAACTCGACGGACGCATGAGCGGCAAGCCGATCATGCTTCCGATGCGCCATGCCATCAACATCGCGCTCGGCATCCTGTTGATCGTGCTGGTCATCTGGTTTGCGGCCTCGGAAAGCCACGCGCTGTTCTGGCTCGTGGTCCTCGTTTCGCTGGTTCTCGGCGTGCTTCTGATCATCCCGATCGGCGGAGCGGACATGCCGGTCGTCGTCTCGATGCTGAACTCCTATTCGGGCTGGGCGGCAGCGGGCATCGGCTTCACCCTCCAGAACCTTGCGCTGATCATCACGGGTGCGCTGGTGGGATCGTCCGGCGCGATCCTCTCCTACATCATGTGCAAGGGGATGAACCGCTCCTTCATCTCGGTCATTCTCGGCGGCTTCGGCGGCGAGAGCGGGCCGGCGGGCGCCGACGATCTCGGCGATCGCACGATCAAGCAGGGCTCGGCCGACGACGCGGCCTATCTCATGGCGAACGCGTCCAGGGTCATCATCGTGCCGGGTTACGGCATGGCGGTCGCCCAGGCGCAGCATGCGCTGCGCGAGATGGCCGACAAGCTGAAGGAGGAAGGCGTGGAGGTGAAATACGCCATCCATCCGGTGGCGGGCCGCATGCCGGGGCACATGAATGTGCTTCTGGCCGAGGCGAACGTTCCCTATGACGACGTCTTCGAGCTGGAAGATATCAATTCCGAATTCTCCCAGTCCGACGTCGCCTTCGTCATCGGCGCCAACGACGTGACCAATCCGGCCGCGCGCGACGACAAATCCTCGCCGATCTACGGCATGCCGATCCTGAACGTCGACCAGGCCCAGACCTGCCTGTTCGTCAAGCGCTCGCTCGGCTCCGGCTATGCCGGCATCGACAACACGTTGTTCTACAAGGACAACACGATGATGCTTCTGGCCGACGCCAAGAAGATGGTCGAGGACATCGTCAAGGCGCTGGACCACTGACCACGGCGTCGTCGATCGCAGGTCTGGTCGACGGTGCGTCAGAAATGGACGCGGCCGCACTCGCCGAGCTGGCAGGTGCGGCCTTTTTTATGCTTCGTCGCTGGTAGTCTTGGAAGCGGCGTCGTCGCCGGGTCGTCGGCAGATCAGGTGAAGTCGAGCGGGGAGGTCGTTGTCCGACCTATTCTACCCGCAGTCGATCGTCCCAGCTCTTCTCGGCCATATTGCGCTCGATCGGCGACAGCAGTTCGGGCGCGGTGACGAGTTCGCGAACCCCGTGCGAATGGTCTTCGCGGAAGATATTGCCGTTTTCAGCCCAGCGGTGCAGCGAGGAAATGTCGAGCTTGGCGCATTGCGGGCGGACGCTCCACGTCACCTGCAAGGGCGAACAGACAGCCTGACTGTATTTCGGCCCGGTGGTGGAGCCGGAATAGACGACCGGCGTGCCGGTGTTCTTCGGCAGGGCAATTGGCTGGTGCAACTTGCCGCGCATCTCGCCGCGATAGTTGAAGTCGGTGAAGTCCAGCGCGCCAGGGTCGTTCACGACCAGAAAGGTCTGCGCCTCGACGCGCAGCGTGGGATTCGTGCAGCTCTCGGTCAGACATGATCCGAGTCCCTGACCCGGCTTCACGTCGCAGGAACTGAAGACCCAGTGTACTTCGATCGTGTCGCCCGGTTTGACACCCTCGAATGCCCCATGGCCGCCACTCGGGTCTTCGAGTTCTGCTTCCGTCAGGCCGGCGCTGCCATTGCACTGGTAGCCGCCATGTTCGCCGTGGCCGGCAAAGACTGCGAAGCCGGGACCCTTGTGTTCGGCATTGGTGTGGGTGTGGATGTTGCAGAGATTCAGCTTTTCGGGAGCCGGTGCCTGACCGAAGATTCGCTGATTGAGTCCTTCGAAGGAGGTGATGTCGCGCGGTGCCTGTGGGCCGAACCCTTCGCAGAGCCCGGCGTCGTCGCCGCTTTCGAGTTCGTGTTGGACGCTCTCGGCCTTAGAGGGAACCGATGTCAGAAGAGCCGCTGCGAGGGCTATCACTCCAACGGAAACAAAACTCTTGGGCAACATGAAGAACCGACCTCCACAACGCGCGACACGGCAAACCTGACAATGAGCGTTGAATAGGGGATCGAGCTTAGAAAAGCGTTTCCGGCCAAGGGCTAAAACGAACAACGGCGCCGGGGAAGGCGCCGTTGGTTGAAGAGTTGTTGCTACCGCAGCCAAAGCACTTTCAGTGAGCCGGCTGCCGGTCGGAAGGCCCCCAAAGGCCGGTCACTCGCCCGTCGCCGGCATCCAGTCGGGCTTGGCGACGTCCGTCGTGGCGAATTGCGGCAGTTTCTGAGAAAGCTCGTCCATGTTGTTGATATCTTTCTCCATCAGCATGTCGCGGGTCACCAGCGTCGGCGGCACGACAACGTTGTGGCCGGGATCTTCACCCGCGAGCAGCATGGCGAGCGCGCGCACCGAGACCTCGCCGATCAACTCCGGATTCGTCGCCGCAGTGGCGACCCAGGCGCTCGGCTCCTCGCGCATCGCCTGGATGTCCGCGGTCGAAATGTCGGCCGAATAGATCTTGATGTCGGAGGAAAGGCCCGCCTCGTCGACCGCGATCTTCACGCCCTTGGCGAACTCGTCATAAGGCGCAAAGACGACCGTGACGCCCGGGTTGGCGCGCAGCACTGCCGAGGCTTGGTTGGCAACCGAATTGGCGATCGGATTGTCCAGCGTGCCGAACTGTGCGGCTTCCTCGATCCCCGGATACTTTTCCTTAAATTCGCGCCAAGTCTCGTCGCGGCGATCGAGCGGGGCGATGCCGGGCACGTAGACATAGGCGGCCTCGAACTCCTCGCCATTGTCCGCGATCGCCTGTTCCAGAGCCAGACGGGCGAGGTCGCGGTCGCTCTGCTCGATCTGCGGAACGGCCTCGTTCTCGACGTCCACGTCGAAGGCGACGACCTTGATGCCGGCATCGACGGCCCGCTGAACGGCGGCCGTCATGGACTCGGTCAGCCCGTGCTGGACGATGATGCCGTCGACGCCGAGCGCGATCGCCTGGTCGACCATGTCGGCCTGGAGGGCGGCGTCCTGTCGGGAGTCGAGCACGCGCAGTTCCACACCCAGGGCCTTCGCCTGCTCCTGCACGCCCGTGAGATAGGCCTGGAAGAAGTCGCCGGTCGAGAGATAGCGCACCAGCGCGATCTCGACGTCACCGGCATTGTCGAAGGGGGCGGGCATGTTCTGGGCCATCGACAGCGAGGTGCCGGAAAGCAGCGCTGCGGCACCGAGCGCAAGGCCGGCAAAGCGCCTGCGCGTGAAATTCATCAATTTCATGTCTCGTTTCCTCCCATTTTCATCGGCCGGGACCCGGCCGATCGTTCGGTTGCAGGGCCGTCAGCTTCCGGCTCGTCTGGTCATCGCAAAGGTAAAGAGCAGCGCGAGGACGAGCACGGCGCCTTTGACGGCATCCTGGGTGTAGTAAGGGGCGTTCATCATCGTCAGGCCCTGAAGAAGCATGCCGACGAAGAGCGCGCCCACGAGCGTGCCGAAGGCGTTAGGCTTCGCGGCGCCCAGCACGGCAAAACCGATCAGTGCGGCGGCCACGCCGTCGAGAAGCAGATTGTTGCCCGACGACACGTCGCCGCGCCCGACGCGGGCGGCCAGCAGAATGCCGCCGATCGCCGCAAAGCCGCCGGAAATCATGTAGGCGGCGATCTTGTAGCGATTCACCGGCGCGCCGGCGAGGCGGCTCGCCTGCTCGTTCGAGCCGATCGCGTACATGACCCGGCCCCAGCGGGTGAACTCCAGGAAGACGAAGATCGCGACCGCCAGGGCCAGCATCACGACGACCGACACCGGAACGATGTCGAACAGTCGCGAGCGGCCCAGCATCAGAAAGGACGGATCGAAACTTCCCGTGGCGGTCGAGCCATCCGGCAGGATCATGCCCTTGGCGATGGAGCGCCCTGCCGTCGGCACGAGCTGGAGGCCAAGGAGCAGGAACATCGTGCCGAGGGTCGCCAGGAGATCGGGGACGCGGCCATAGACGATGATCAGACCGTTGATGAAGCCGACGAAGAGCCCGAACGCCACGCACAGCATGACCGTCTCGACCGTGCCCCAGCCCCAGATCACCATGGCATAGGAGGCTGCCATCATCGAGGAGGCGGCAACCGAACCGATCGACAGGTCGAATCCGCCGACGACCAGCGTGCCGGTGACGCCGAGGGCGAGGATCGCGGTGATGGCGACGGACTGGAAGACGAAGACGAAGGAGCGGACCGACATGAAGGCCGGCTCGGCGGCGTAGAAGAACAGCGCCAGCCCGATGAGCAGCGCGAAGAATCCGTAGCGGATGGAGAGATCACGGACGGTGAGGGTCATCCGACGGCACTTTCCTGAACTTTGGGCATGTTTTCGGCGGTCTGGTCGCCGGCGACCTGGGCGAGAAGCAGCGACAGGTCGAGCTCGGGTCCGGTGCGATGGTCGCCGACGATCGTGTGGTCGGACATGACCAGGATCCGGTCGGCGACTTCCACTGCCTCGTCGATCTCGGTGACGAGGATCAGCGTGGCGCGGTCCGCCGCGGTCTCCCGGAGGCGCCGTCCGATGTCGTGCCGGGCGCGGATGTCGACGCCCTGAAACGGCTCGTCGAGGATCAGCAGTGTCGAAGGTTCGGACAGCCAGCGGCCGACCACGACCTTCTGCTGGTTGCCGCCCGACAACGTCGCCATGTGGTCGGTCTCCGACTGGCAGACGATCGAAAGATCCGCGATCGTCCGTTTCGCGCGGTGACGCTCGGCGCCGGAATCGATGAAGCCCGCCCGCGAGCGTCGTGTCAGGAAGGGCAGCGACAGATTGCGGGCGATGTCGAAGGCGGGGATCAGCGAGTTCGTGCCGCGGTCCTTGGCGGCCATGAACACGCCGGCCTCGATCGCCGCGCCGCTGGTCTTCGGGGCATAGGGCTGGCCGTTCAGGCGCATTTCGCCGGCGGCTGGACGCCTCACGCCGAAGATCGCTTCGGCGAACTCGCTCTTGCCGGTGCCGACAAGGCCGGTGATGGCGGTCACTTCGCCGGCCTGCAGGGCCATGGAGAACGGCCGCGACCAACTCTTCAGCTGGTAGTTCTCCACGGAAAACACCGTGGCATGCGCTTCACCCCGTTCCATCGCCGCCGGTCGCACAGTCTCGCCGAGCATTGCCGTCACCGCCGCCTCGTAATCGAGCGGCGGGCGGAATTCTCCGGTGATGCGGCCGTCGCGCAAAGTCACGATCCTATCTGCCAGCCGGCGGATGTCGGACATGCGATGAGTGATGTAGAGGATCGCCACGCCCCGTGAGCGCAACGTCTCGACGATGCCGAACAGCCTCTCGGCCTCACGCTGGGAGAGCGAGGAGGTCGGTTCGTCGAGAACCAGCACCTTGGGGTTTTCGGCGAGCGCCCGGCAGATGGCGACGAGCTGCCGGTCGGCAAGGGGAATATCGCGCACCGCCCGGTCGAGCGGCAAGGAGAGCCCGAGGATCGCCTGAATTTCGGCGGCCTCGCGCCTTGCACGCCGCGGCGAATAGAAGGACCCGGCCTTGCCCGAACACAGCCTGTCGAGGAGAAGGTTCTGGGTGACCGAAAGATCCGGCGCGACGCTGTCGTTGATCTGCTGATGCACGACCGACAGGCCGGCATTGAGCGCATCGATCGGCCGGTCCGGTTCGAAGGGCGCGCCGTCGAGCGTCAGCCGGCCGTCACCCGGCGGTTGGACGCCGGCGATGATCTTGACCAGCGTAGACTTGCCGGCACCGTTCGCGCCCATCAGCACCAGAACTTCACCGGCCGATACAGAAAGATCGACGCCCTTCAGAACGCGGTTCGGACCGAAGGACTTCTCGAGCCCCGCGATCTCCAGAACGCGATTGTTCGCCGGGGCCGCTTGGCCAGTCTGCATGATCATCCTTCCTCCCGGCGGTGACCGTATGCAAAAATTGTCGTAAGTCAACTGCAATTGACAATCGCATAAACGATGGGCAGCTTAAGGGAAAACGGGCGGTCGCTTCGGCTCCGTCCGCCGCGCGATCAGGCAGCTTCGGTCGCGGGCAAGCTGATTTCCGGGAGGATGGTCTTGAACCAACATCAGAAAGGCGAGGGCGGCTACCGCCCCTTCGACGTCGACAGCGTGAAGGGCTATCTTGCCTCAAATCCGGCGGTCGCCGAACGGCTCGGGGGTGGCGCCGAGGCGATGCAGGCCAGAGAGGTCGGCGACGGCAATCTCAACCTCGTCTTCATCATCGAGGGGCCGAAGGGCTCGGTCGTCGTCAAGCAGGCGCTTCCCTATGTGCG
This sequence comes from Jiella marina, assembly GCF_024359545.1. GTDB lineage: Bacteria > Pseudomonadota > Alphaproteobacteria > Rhizobiales > Rhizobiaceae > Jiella. Next base: position 604,826 of record NZ_JAKQZG010000001.1, on the reverse strand, counting down.
TCTCGTCGGCGATTCCTGGCCGCTGCCGTTGAAGCGTGCCTTCTTCGAATGGAACGCGCTGACTCGGCAGGCCGCGATCCTGCCGGACCGCGTGCCGAGCCTTTATCATTTCGACGAGACCAATGCCCTCGTGGTGATGGAGTACCTGTCGCCGCACATCATCCTGCGCAAGGAGCTGATTGCCGGCAAGCGGTTCGAGCACCTCGCCGAACACGCCGGCACGTTCCTCGCCGAGACCCTGTTTCGCACCTCCGACCTCCACATGGATACGGCGCAGAAGAAGGCGGATGTCGCGCTGTTTGCCGACAATGTCGCGCTCTGTGCGATCACCGAGAACCTCGTCTTCACCGAACCCTATTTCGATGCCGAGCTGAATCGCTGGACGACGCCGGAACTCGACGGTCCGGCGCTGGCGCTGCGCGGTGATCGGGCGGTCAAGATCGCGGCACAGGAGATGCTGCACCTCTTCACGGCGAAGACGGAAGCCCTCCTGCACGGTGATCTCCACACCGGATCGATCATGGTCACCGAGACCGACAGCCGTGTGATCGACCCGGAATTCGCCTTTTATGGCCCGATGGGCTTCGACATAGGGGCGCTGCTGGCCAATCTGTTCCTGGCCTATTTCTCACAGGACGGGCACGGGCAGCAGCCGGGCGCTCGCGACGAATACGGCGAATGGCTGCTGGAAACGACCGAAAAGGTCTGGCGGGTCTTCGCCGCGCGGTTTTCCAAGCTCTGGACGGAAGAGCGGACCGGTATCCTGTTCCCGCGCTCGATGTTCGAGGACCAAGGCGACCACGTGGGTGCGGCCGTCGCGCTCGAGCGCTTCCTCGATGGCGTCTTCACCGATACCACCGGATTTGCCGGCGCCAAGATGATCCGCCGGCTTGTCGGCCTTGCCCATGTCGAGGACATGGAATCGATCGAAGACCCTGCGACCCGCGCAGGCTGCGAGGCGAGGGCGCTTCAAATGGGCTGCGAGCTTCTCGTCAATCGCGGCCGGTTTTCCGACATTTCCGCACTGACCAATCTCGCACGGGCGATCCGCCGCGAAAGGACACAGCCATGAAAATCGGCGATCGTGATTTCCGTTCGATCTGGGCGGAGGAAGACGGCGAGCGCGTCGGCATCATCGACCAGACCAAGCTTCCGCACGAACTCAAGATCGTCCACCTCACCAATATGGAAGAGACCGCCACCGCGATCTCCGACATGTGGGTCCGGGGTGCACCGTTGATCGGGGCGACGGCGGCCTACGGCATGGCCTTTGCGCTTCGCAAGGATCCGTCGGACGCCGGTCTGGCGGAGGCCTACGACATTCTTCATGCCACCCGGCCCACCGCCATCAATCTGCGTTGGGCACTCGACGCCGTCCGGCAAAGGATCGGTGCACTGCCCGAGAGCGAGCGGGCGGAGGCGGCCTGGGCGCTAGCTGAGGAGATCTGCGATGAGGACGTCGAGACCAACCGCAGGATCGGCCAGAACGGGCTGAAACTGATCGAGGCGATCGCACGCGACAAGAAGCCGGGCGAGCCGGTGAATGTTCTCACTCACTGCAACGCCGGCTGGCTCGCCACCGTCGACTGGGGCACGGCGACGTCGCCGATCTATCTCGCCCATGAAAAGGGCATTCCCGTCCACGTCTATGTGGACGAGACGCGGCCGCGCAATCAGGGAGCAGGGCTGACCGCGTGGGAGCTTGCCAATCACGGTGTCGACCACACGCTGGTCGTCGACAATGCCGGTGGTCATCTGATGCAGCATGGCAAGGTCGATCTGTGCATCGTCGGCTCCGACCGCACCACCGCGCTCGGCGACGTCTGCAACAAGATCGGCACCTATCTGAAGGCGCTCGCCGCGCGCGACAACGGTGTGCCGTTCTATGCCGCCCTGCCGGCCTCGACCATCGACTGGACGGTGAGGAACGGCGTTGCCGAGATCCCGATCGAAGAGCGTGCCGGGGAGGAGGTCTCCCATATCATCGGCATCAACGATTCAGGGACTGTCGAGCGCGTGCGCATCTCGCCCGAAGCGACTCCCGTCTCGAACTACGCCTTCGACGTGACGCCGGCCCGGCTCGTGAGCGGCCTGATCACCGAGCGCGGCGTCTGCAACGCCAGCGAGGCGGGGCTGTCCGAGCTGTTTCCGGAGTACGCGAAGAAGCGGGCGTGAGCACGGCAGCGGAAAGGGACAATGGCCGATTGGCCCGCAGGTCGATCGGTCTCCATCTGCTATATGCTCTGTCGCGCGCAAATTTCCGAAGCAGCACGTGCATTCGCTCGGTAAAAGACGATTCTTAAATTAGTTTTCGTTAATAGCCGCTTCCAAGTACTTTCCAAGTCTTCCAGAGCGATTTCTTCGCCTCAAGCGAAGCTGCTCAATGGCCTCGTCTTTTGTAATCTCCCCGGCACGAAGTTTGCGATAAATGTCGCTAATTGAGGAGGCCAGCGGCGTCCGAACGAAGGTGCCCTTAGGTAGGCGACGGATGGTGCCGTGTGGCTTAGGTTTGTTCGCCATATCAATTTAGCTCCTCAAAGACCGATAGCCACGGCATATCGTTTCCGCAAATGCTAGTGCATAGAAGCACAAATGGCATCAGTTGCGTTGCAAGTTGAGTTCCGACATCCCCAAAAAACTCGTACGGCTTTGAGCTATCAACGCTGATGGCGCCGCATGCTCTAAAACCATCCTCTGCTGGTTCGATGAGGGGTAAAACCATAATGCTTCGATATCGCGGCGCTTCGTTGGGCACGCTGATGGATTTATATGGAAAAAATCGTTGCTTCTTGAAATCATTTACGACAAAATTTTTATTAAGTAGCATGGAATAATAGGCGATCGTCTGGCGGCACTCCACGACAGATCCAACCTGACGATTATCACTAGCTCTGCAAAATATCTTAAAATGGTCGCAGTCTTCGTCTGCAAAAGTCATGCAGGTAGCCTGAAGATAATCTGTTGATGTAGCATTTATTGTATATCTTGTTGAATGTATAATACATTCTAAAACGTTTTTTATTATAAGGCGCTTTTCGGCGTCGCTAGTCGGAATCTTTTCGCGATCAATATACCCAATTATTTCGTACATTAGATTGTAGGTTCGGGTGGAAACCTGGTCGACTTCTTCTCGTTTCGTATCAATATTTTCGGATAGATTCCTGACAAACCCAGATAGACCTTTAATGCATTGCAAACAGAATAAAATTGCGCAGATATAGAAAATAGCCCGCCCATTTACTTCTTGTTCCTTGAAGTACAAAGACCACCAAGGGGAAATCGTTATCAAAATGATAGAGAAAAATGAAACGGCAGTGCCCGATAGCCCTGCTATTGTCAGGCGACTCTTGAGCGTCTTCGGCAATTTATGGTGACAAAACCGCAAGGTCCAATCTCGGAAACGCTGGGTTTTGGTTGGTGGACTATCAATCCACTCAAAAATCTCATCTTCACAAACAGCCATTCGCCCACCAGAATCAAAAGGTGGCTTGATTTTACACTATTAGACGTTGAACTTGAAGTTCATCACGTCCCCGTCGACGACCACATATTCCTTGCCCTCGTCACGGGATTTGCCCGCTTCCTTGGCGCCTACCTCGCCGCCGAGCGAGACGAAGTCGTCGAAGGCGATGGTCTGGGCGCGGATGAAGCCCTTCTCGAAATCCGTATGGATGACGCCGGCGGCCTGGGGCGCCTTGGTGCCCTTGTTGATCGTCCAGGCGCGGGTCTCCTTTGGCCCGGCGGTGAAATAGGTGATCAGGTCGAGAAGTTCGTAACCGGCGCGGATGAGGCGGTCGAGACCGGGCTCGTGAAGCCCCATGGCTTCGAGATAGTCGCCGACTTCCTCTTCGGGAAGCTGGGCGATCTCCGCCTCGATCGCCGCCGAGATGATGACGGTACTCGCGCCCTGCTGCTCGGCCATCTTGGCGACGGCCTCGGAATGGGCATTGCCGGTCGAAGCGTCTTCCTCGGCAACGTTGCAGACGTAGAGGACGGGCTTGGAGGTCAGCAGATTGAGGTTGCGGAGCGCGCGCCGTTCCTCGGTATCCATGTCGGAGAGAAGGACGCGGACGGGCTTGCCGTCGTTCAGGACCTCCAGCGCCTTCTCCATGATCGGCAGGACGGCGATCGCCTCCTTGTCCTTGCCGGTCGCCTTCTTGCGGGTGTTCACCACCCGGCGCTCCAGGCTTTCGAGATCCGAGAGCATCAGCTCGGTCTCGACCGTCTCCGCATCGGCGACAGGATCGATCCGGCCTTCCACATGGGTGATGTCGTCATCCTCGAAGCATCTGAGAACGTGGACGATCGCATCGACCTCGCGGATATTGGCGAGGAACTGATTGCCGAGGCCTTCACCCTTGGAGGCACCGCGCACGAGGCCGGCGATGTCGACGAAGGTGATACGCGTCGGCAGGATGTTCGCCGACTTGGCGATCGCCGCGATGTCCTTCAGCCGCGGATCGGGCACCGGCACGTCGCCGGTGTTCGGCTCGATCGTGCAAAACGGATAGTTCGCGGCGGCGGCTGCGGCCGTCTTGGTGAGGGCGTTGAACAGCGTCGACTTGCCGACATTGGGCAGGCCGACGATCCCGCATCTGAAACCCATGGGGTCAGTCCTTCAAATTCGATCCGGACCGCCGAGCGATCCTGTTCTGGGGCGCTGTTTGCAGCCGAACGGGCAGGGGGTCAACAGCGCAAAATGGTTCTGGCGAGGGTGCGGGGACCGCTCAATCCTTCCCGCCAAACATCCGCTTCAGCATCTCCGCCATCGGTCCCTTCTCGGGCACTTTGACCGATGGCTTCGGCGAGCGGGCCTGATGGATATGGCTTTTCGCCTTCGGTGCCGGCTTCGCCAAGCCGGATCCCCTGGCGCCGGCGGGTTCTTCGCGGCCGCCGGTGGCGACGCTGACCTTGTTCATGAACAGGCCGTCGTCGCCCTTCACCAGGCTCTCGACATTGCGGGCGATCGCCTCGAGAAACGGCTCGAGCCATTCCCGGTCGGCTTTCGAGAAATCGCCGAGGACGTGCGGGTTCACCGCCTCCTTGCGACCGGGATGTCCGATACCGAGGCGCACCCGGCGATAGTCCTTCGTGCCAAGATGGGCGTCGATCGACTTCAAGCCGTTATGGCCGCCATGACCGCCGCCGGTCTTGACCCGGAGCTTGCCCGGCGCGAGGTCGAGTTCGTCATGGATCACAATGATCTGCGAGGGCTCCAGCTTGTAGAAGCGGGCGGCCTCTCCGACCGAGCGGCCTGATTCATTCATGAAGGTCTGGGGCTTCAGGAGGAGCACCTTCTCGCCGCCGATCTGGCCCTCGGTGACTTCTCCGGCAAACTTCTTGGAAAAGGCGGGGAAATTTGCCTGCCGGGCGATTTCGTCGACGCTCATGAAGCCGATATTGTGCCTGTGGCCGACATAGCGTGGCCCGGGATTGCCCAGGCCGGCGATCAGAAGCATCGTCGAACTCCCTTATCGGGTCGGGCGCCGCGGCGCGCCGGCGGTCTTCAGAGATTGGCCTCATACGAAAACGGCCGGACATTGCCCGGCCGTCGTCTTGCATGAAAGGGTACGGACCCGGCTTACTCTTCGTTCGCCTTGGTCTCGCCTTCGACGGTCTGGGCGCGCTGCTCGGTGACTTCGGTCTGCTCGACCTCGTCGTCCTGCGGTGCCTCGCCTTCGTCGATGTCACCCTCTTCTTCCTCCGAACGCAGCGCTGCCGGCGTCGCGATCGTGGCGATGGTGAAGTCGCGGTCGGTGATGGTCAGTTCGACGCCCTTCGGCAGGTCCAGCGCCGAGGCATGAACGGAATCGCCGATATCCAGGCCGGACAGGTCGATCGTGAAATATTCGGGGATGCTTCCCGCGGGCGCTTCGACTTCGACCTCGTGGCGAACGACGTTCAACGTGCCGCCGCGGGTGATGCCCGCACAGTCGTCCTCGTTCTCGAAGTGAACGGGGATGTTGACCGTAACCCGCGTGCTCTCGGAAACGCGGAGGAAATCCACGTGCATCAGGAAGTCGCGAACCGGCTCGAGCTGGTAGTCTTTCGGCAGAACCTTGATCTGCTTGCCGTTGACCTCGATTGTCGCGATGTTCGTCATGAAGCCACCGGCGTGGAGCGCCAAGTTGGTTTCCTTGTAGGGGATCGCGATCGGGAGCGGCTGTTCCTTGCCGCCATAGATGACGGCGGGAATCATGTTGTTGCGGCGCAGATATCTGGCGGCCCCCTTGCCGACCTTGTCGCGCGCCTCGGCCTTGACCGTGAAGGTCTGGTGCATGGCGTTACGTCCTTTTTCGAATCGAGGGGTCGTCCGGGCCCCATGCCCGAAACGACGAAAAGCGGACCTTTCGCAAGGACCGCTCAACTCCGCGCTGCCTCCAAGGGTGTCTGCGCGGACAAGGGCGCTATAGCGCAAGGTCGCCCGGCGAACAAGGGCAATGGCCGCGCTGAGGTCCGCCGAATGGACGTCTGCCCTTCAAACGCGAACCGCGCCGCTCGCCTGGAGGAACGAGCGACGCGGGCAGAGGAGGTCAGTTCATTCAATCGAGGCCGGTTCAGCCCCCGAAGAGGACATCGAGGAGGTTCGGTGCCGCAGCGGCTCCGAGTTCGGAATAGATCCGGTTCGCACCGCGGCCGTCAGGGCCGATGACGACGACCTTGGAGCCCACGGGAACGCGGCTGTAGAGATGTTCCACATCTTGGTTCATCATGCGGATGCAGCCCGAGGACATCTGCTGGCCGATCGTCCAGGGCTGATTGGTGCCATGGATCCGGAACAGGGAATCGCGACCGCCGCGGTAGAGATACATGGCGCGGGCGCCGAGCGGGTTGGCAGGGCCACCTTCCATATAGGCCGGCAGATTGCGGCCCTTCTTGCGCTCACGGATGATCATCGCCTTCGGGGGCGTCCAGCCCGGCCACTCCGCCTTGCGGCCCACCTTCATCGTACCGGACCAGCCGAAGCCTTCGCGACCGACGCCGACGCCATAGCGCGTGGCCAGTCCATTACCCTCGACGAAATAGAGATAGCGGCGGCTCGAATCGACGATGACCGTGCCGGGTTTTTCGGCCGTCTGGATGCGCACCTGCTTGCGCATGAACTGGGCGGCGGGGCGGCGGGTCTTCTGCGCCCGGTGATGCAGCCTGTTGGCGTCCACCGTCTCAAACGAGCGGGTCGCGTAGTTGTAGCGCTGCACCGTCTCGGCAGACGCCTCGCTGGCCAGACCAGCAAACATACCCACGGCCGCAATGGCCAATCCGATTGTCTTCATCGGTCCCATGATTCTCGATCTCCTGCCCGTCATTACGACGTGTTTTGATAGATATGCCCGCCTTGATGGTCGGGTCAGTTTGGGCACCCGGCCTGGACTGTCATGATCGCGACACAGTCAAGACACCGTTTTGCCATGTTCGGAACGCCCTGATCGGCCAAACGATCCATGCCGTTCCGTCATCTGTGATGAACTGTTTGTGATTTCCGCGTCAAACGTCAGAGCACCACGACCTTGGTTCCCACACCGACGCGTTCGTAGAGATCGGTAACGTCCTCGTTGCGCATGCGAATGCAGCCCGAGGAGACGAAACGACCGATGGTCCACGGCTGGTTGGTTCCATGGATGCGGTAGAGCGTCGATCCGAGATAGAGGGCGCGCGCGCCCAGCGGATTGGCGATGCCACCCTTCATGTGAGCGGGCAGAATGCGGCCCTTCTTGCGCTCGCGGGCGATCATCTGCGGCGGCGGCGTCCAGCCCGGCCACTCGGCCTTGCGGGTGATGCGGTGGGTGCCGCTCCAGCGAAAGCCCGGCTTGCCGACGCCGACGCCATAGCGCCGGGCCGTGCCGTTCTGGCCGACGAGGTAGAGGAGGCGGGCCTTGGAATCGATCACGATCGTGCCGGGCTTCTCCCTGCCGTGATAGGCGACCTGCTGAGGCAGGAATTCCGGCGCGATCATCTGCGAGGGACGGACATTGCGCGTCGCGGGGTCGGGGGTCGACGGAGCGCGATACGCCGCATGCACATTGGCCGACCCGCCGGAACCGGGCCGGCGAGCGTCCAGGACGACACCGCTGGGTGAGGCAAATTGCAGAAGCCAGGGGCTTCCGATGCCCGGTGCGATCGTGACGGCGGGCCTGGAGCGATAGCGGTCCTCGGCCTTGGCCGTCCCGGCTGTGCCGAAGCCAGCCGCCAGCACCATCGCGGCGAGGGCGATGTTTCGATGCATGCCAGTCTCCTCGTGTGACATTCGGCCGCGGTGTGACCAGGCCGATACGGCAAAGTCTCACCTGAAACGGCAATCGAATGGTTAACCGGCGGTCGTCTCATCGACGCAGAACAGGAAACCATTTCATAGGGTTAATGAAGGGTTTCGAGTGTCGCCAGGGCTCGTCGCGCCGGGGGTGCGGCTCATTCCCGGGTACCAGCTTGCAGGCGCGGCACGGCATGCTTTGGGCAAGCAAGAGATGGAAAAATGGGCTGTCTAGCAAAATGCCCTTTACTTGGGCATTGTGCATTGCAGCATTTTCGCAAGCCTGTCCTCATCTGGTCGTTCCACTGGCCGGATGAACCAGCGGCCGCAAGAGCCGCGAGACGACAAATGGGCTGCGACCGTGCCGCTTCGGCGGACGGGGCGGCGACAGGGATGGCGCTCGAAGGAATAGCCAGGTCCGGGCGGAGGACGGACGGAACCACGACCCGCCGCGTCAGGAGGAGCGGCCTTTACGGAGCAGATCGATGATCTCCCTGACCCTCTTGTTGTGCCTGAATTCCAATCCGACCGACTGTCACAAGGAAGACGTCGCCTTCGACGGCTCGATCATGCAATGCGCGCTGTTCGGCCAGGCTGCTGCCGCGAACTACATGCGCGGCCGGCCGAAATGGTATGTCAAGCAATACCGCTGTGGCAGCGCTCGTCTGACCGACGCCTGAGAGGCGGGGGTCTTCGCCGCGAGAGCGCCTTGCCGTCATTCCCCTCGATCTTGCTTGTCACGCGTCTGGCCTGATGCCATGAGACCATCATGGCAGAGGGACAGGACATCGCTGGCGGGCTGATCCTGCGGGAAGACGGGACCCGGGGCTGTTCCTGGCACGGGGACGACCCGCTCTATCGTCGCTATCATGACGAGGAGTGGGGGCGGCCCGCTGCCGATGACGATCGCCTGTTCGAGAAGCTATGCCTCGAAGGGTTTCAGGCCGGGCTCTCCTGGCTGACCATCCTGCGCAAGCGCGAGGCCTTCCGCTCCGGGTTCCACGGTTTTTCGATCGCCCGCGTGGCCGAGATGAATGACCGGGACATCGAGCGCCTTCTGGCTGACCCTGGAATCGTGCGCCATCGCGGCAAGATCGCCTCGGCGATCAACAATGCCCGTCGGGCGCGCGAACTCCAGGCAGATCATGGCTCGCTCGCCGCCTTTCTCTGGTCTTTCGAGCCGTCCGCCGAGGAACGCCCGCACGCGGTGACTGCCGAGTTCCTCCGCGCGACCCCGTCGAGCCCCGCCTCGACGCGCCTTTCCAAGGCCTTGAAGAAGGCCGGCTTCACCTTCGTCGGCCCGACGACGGTCTATGCCTTCATGCAGTCCATGGGCTTCGTCAACGATCACATCGAGGGGTGCGCCGTCCGTTCGGCCTGCGAAGCCGAACGAGATCGCTTCGTCCGCCCGAAGTGAGCGGTTCGCTCCCAATCGTCAGCCGATCAGGACAAGCCTGATCCCGTAGGCGACGACCCCGATCAGCGCGACGCTCCCGGCCCAGAGCCCGACGAACCACGCAATGCGTTTCCAAGCCGGACCGCGGCTTTCCCGTCTGACATCGTCGGGGGTCAATGGTAACCCTCGCCCTCGCGCACCTTGCCGCGGAAGATCCAGTAGGCGAAGGCGGTGTAGGCCAGAATGACCGGGATCAGCACCGCCGCTCCGACCAGCAGGAACTTCAGGCTGGATTCGGGAGCTGCCGCCTGCCAGATGGTGACGTCCGGCGGGATGATGTGGGGATAGAAATTGATCCCGAGCCCGACGAAGCACAACAGGAACAGCGCCAGGGCCGACAGGAACGGTCGATGGTGCTTGCCTGACCAGAGAGCCTGAAAGAGGCTGAAGGCGGCCAGAGCCACAAGGAGTGGCACCCAGGCCACGTAGAAGAACTGCGGCAGCGTGAACCAGCGGATGTAGAATTCGGCCTGCTCGAACGGCATCCAGGCACTGACGACGGCGATCGCGACAAGGGTGGAGACGCCGAAGAAGTAGGCGTAGCGGCGGGCCAGATCGTGCACCTCGCCTTCGGTCTTCATTACCAGCCAGGTCGCGCCGAGGAGCGTGTAGCCGACGACGACGGCGACGCCCGTCATCATCGTGAACGGGGTGAGCCAGTCCCACCATCCGCCGGCATAGGCGCGGCCTTCGACCTCGATTCCCTGAACCAGAGCACCAAGGGCCACGCCCTGACAGAAGGCCGCGACGAACGAGCCGAGGAAGAAGGAGGCGTCCCACATCCAGCGGCCGCGAACCGTCTTGAAGCGGTATTCGAAGGCGACACCTCGGAAGATGAGCCCCAGCAACATGGCGATGATCGGCGCGTAGATCGCCGGCATGATGATGGCATAGGCCAGCGGAAACACGGCAAACAGGCCGCCGCCGCCGAGGATAAGCCATGTCTCGTTGCCGTCCCAGATCGGGGCGACGGAGTTCATCGCGACGTCGCGGTTTTCGTGCCGCCCGAGCAGCGGGAAGAGGATGCCTGTGCCGAGGTCGAAACCGTCGAGGATGACATAGGCGACGACGGCAAAGGCGATCAGAAACGCCCAGAGGACTGCGAGATCCATCATGCGTCTCCCTATTCTGCCGGGTCCGGCGCGCGCCGGCCTTCGAGGGAGGGGGCGGGCGTGATGCCCGCCGCCCGGGTCGGATGGTGCGGCGTTTCATCCTCGAAGGGCGTCGGAGCCTTGCCCATCAGACGCAGGATATAGAAGGTCCCCGCGCCGAAAAGCAGGAAATAGACGATGATGAAGGCGACGAGGGAAGCGCCGACCGCCGGCGCACCGATCGGCGAATGGCTCTCGGCGGTCCGGAGAAGCCCGTAAACGGTGTAGGGCTGACGGCCCATCTCCGTCGTCACCCAGCCGCAGAGAACGGCGATGAAGCCGGCCGGCGACATGGCGATCATCGCCCGTTGCAGCCACTCTGAATCGTACAGGCTTCCCCGGAAGCGCTTGAAGAGCGACCAGAGGCCGATGCCGAGCATGGCGAAACCGATCGCGACCATGACCCGGAAGGTCCAGAAGACCACCGTCGAATTCGGCCATTCGTCGCGGGGGAACTCCTTCAGCCCCTTGATTTCGCCGTCCCAGCTATGGGTGAGGATCAGCGAACCGAGATAGGGAAGCTTCACCTCGTAGTCGACTTCCGCGGTTTCCATGTTGGGGATGCCGAAGATGGTGAGACCCATCGGGCCGTCGACATTGGTCTCGAAATGACCCTCCATCGCCGCGAGCTTGGCCGGCTGGTATTCCAGCGTGTTCAGCCCGTGCTGGTCGCCCGCGAAGATCTGGATCGGCGCTACGATCGTCGCCATCCAGAGCGCCATGGAAAACATGGTGCGGGCACTCTGATTGTAGCGATTGCGCAGGAGATGGAACGCGCCGACTCCGCCCACGACGAAGGCCGTGGTGAGATAGGCGGCCAGCACCATGTGCACAAAACGGTACGGGAATGACGGGTTGAAGACGATAGCCCACCAGTCTTCGGGGACGAACTGTCCGCCCGTCGGTGCATCGGGCAAGACGGACGTACCGCTCGCCACCGTGTCCGCAACCCAGGGTGCGGTTTCGATGGGGACGTACGGAGCGATGGAAAAGCCTTGCGGCGTGTGCATCCAGGAGTTCACCGACAGGATCCAGAAGGCGGAGAACAGCGTGCCGACCGCCACCACCAGGGTGGCGAAGAAATGCAAGCCATTGCCGACGCGCTTCTGGCCGAACAGCATGATGCCGAGGAAGCCCGCTTCGAGGAAGAAGGCCGAGAGGACCTCGTAGCCCATCAGGGGGCCGAGGACCGGTCCCGTCTTGTCCGAAAAGACCGACCAGTTCGTCCCGAACTGGTAGCTCATCACGATACCGGAGACGACGCCCATGCCGAAGGAGACGGCGAAGATCTTTACCCAGTACTTGAAGGTGTCCATGTAGACCGGCTTGCCGGTCGCGAGCCACAAGCCTTCCAGGACCGCCAGATAGGACGCCAGGCCGATCGTGAAGGCCGGGAAGATGATGTGGAACGAGACCGTGAAGGCGAACTGGAAACGGGCCAGATTGACCGGATCGAAGCCCTCGAACATGGGATGGCTCCCGATTGTTTCGGATGGACGGGGTTTGCACCCAATGTAGCGATCCCGCAACACCGCGCGAGGCAGGTGCGACCATTTTTGCCCCCATAGGCGCTATGCGATTTCGAGGGGGCTCTCACGGAGGAGACGAGCATGGACGAAGCGCGCGCGAAGCAGGAGCTCGAGACGATCTTTTCGACCGCGGTCGAGGCTGCACATCCGGAAAAGATTCTGGCTGCTCATCTGCCGGAGCCACCACAAGGGCGCATCATCGTGCTGGCGGCCGGCAAGGCCGCAGCCTCGATGGCCGCCGCGGCCTTCGTGCATTATCACGAGAAGGCCGGGCTCGACCCCGCGCGCATCACTGGCGTCGCCGTGACGCGCGAGGGTTATGCGCTGCCGGCCGGACCGATCCGCGTGGTCGAGGCCGGGCATCCGGTCCCGAGCGAGGAAGGCCTTGCGGCGACCGCCGAGGTCCTGGAACTCACCGCGGGAGCGACGTCGGACGATCTGGTGCTTGCGCTGATTTCGGGCGGAGGTTCGGCCAACTGGCTGCTGCCGGCCAAGGGGATCTCGCTCGCCGACAAGCAGGCCGTGGCCAAGGCCTTGCTCAGAAGCGGCGCGGGGATCAGCGAGATCAACTGCGTCCGCAAGCATCTCTCCCAGATCAAGGGCGGCCGCCTGGCCGCCGCCGCACGCGCCGGCGGTGCGAAGCTGGTCACGCTGGCGATTTCCGACGTGCCGGGCGACGATCCGAGCGTGATTGCCTCCGGTCCGACGGTGCCCGATTCGACGACGCTGGCCGATGCACGGGCGATCGTCGAACGGCGCGGCATTTCGCTTCCGCCGAGCTGTTCGGCCGCGCTGAACGATCCGGCAAACGAGACGCCGAAGCCGGGGGATCCGATGTTCGAGGGCGCAAGCTTCGAAATCGTGGCCACTCCTGCCATGGCCCTCGACGCCGCCGCGAAGGCCGCGCAGGAGGCGGGCTATACGGTCGACAATCTCGGTGGCGACATCGAAGGGGAAGCCCGAGAGGTCGCGGGCGAGCACGCGAAGCTAGCCCTTGCCGCGCGTGAGCAGGGTCAGAAACGAGCAATCCTGTCCGGCGGTGAGCTCACCGTGACGATCCGTGGCGAGGGCAGGGGCGGCCCGAACCAGGAATACGCTCTGGCGCTGGCGATCGCCCTCGGCGGCGTCGAGGGAATCGCTGCGCTCTCCGGGGACACGGATGGTACCGACGGGGGAACGGGCTTGGCCACGGATCCGGCCGGCGCCTTTGTGTTGCCCTCGACGCTCGAGCGGGCGCGCAGCGCTGGCGTCGACCCGAAGGAGGCGCTCGCGACCAATGATTCGACCGGCTTCTTCACGGCAGTCGGCGATCTCTACGAGCCGGGTCCCACCCACACGAACGTCAATGACTGCCGCATCATCCTGATCGGCTGAGGCCGAAACAGAACGGCGGCGGACGGGCCGAAGCCCGCCGCCGCCGAGAGCGATTGCCATGCCTGTCGCAGGAGAGACGGAGTATACGCCGCGACCCGCAAATTCCGGTCGCTATGCGGATTTCACCGCCTTCCGGACGACTGGTTATCCAGCCTGAAGCGATCAGCCGCCGCTTGCGGCGCGGCGTTCCGAACCGCCCGAGCGGCGGCGGCCACCCTGCCGGGACCGACCGCCATTGTTGCCGCTCTTCTCCGCGCCTGCCGGTTTGGACCGGGGCCGCGACGAGGCGCCGGGCTTGCCGCCGCGGCGGTTGCGATTGCGTGGCGCCTGGTTCCGGCGGCCATCGCCTTCGGAGTCGGCCGCGCTACCCGCGGGGATCTCGTAGCCGGCGTCGATCGGCTCCAGCGTCTGGCGGGTGAGGCGCGCGATCGCCTTGAGCTTCGAGCGCTCGGACGGGTCGACCAGCGAAACCGCGACGCCCGAGCGTCCGGCGCGCGCGGTGCGGCCGATGCGGTGCACGTAGCTTTCCGGCTCTTCCGGCAGATCGAAATTCACCACATGGCTGATGTCGTCCACATGGATGCCGCGCGCCACGATGTCGGTGGCGACAAGCACCTGCGCATCGCCCTTGTGGAACTGCGCAAGCGCTTTCTGCCGGGCGGCCTGGCTCTTGTTGCCATGGATCGCCAGCGCAGTGATGCCAGCCTTTTCCAGATCGCCGGTCAGCCGGTTGGCACCATGCTTGGTGCGCGTGAAGATCACCACCCGCGAATAGTCGGGCTTGCCAAGCTGGTCGATCAGCCAGAGCTTCTTCGCCTTCTGGGGAACCAGATAGACGCTCTGGGCGATCTTCTCGACGGTGACGACTTCCGGCGTCACCTCGACGCGCACCGGCTTGGTCAGGATGCGTGCTGCGAGCTCCTCGATCGATTTCGGCATGGTGGCCGAGAACAGGAGCGACTGGCGCTCGTTCGGCAGTTCGCGGACGATCTTCATGACGTCGCGCACGAAGCCCATGTCGAGCATCCGGTCGGCCTCGTCGAGAACCACGTGGCGAACCTGCGAAAGGTCGACGGCATTCTGCTGGATGAGGTCGAGGAGCCGTCCGGGCGTCGCGACGAGAACGTCGAGGCCGCGGCGAAGCTTCTCGATCTGCGGGCGGATGGAAACGCCGCCGAAGACCGTCGTATGGCTGATTTTCGTGCCGTCGGTGTAGGTCTTCACATTGTCGGCGATCTGCGAGGCGAGCTCGCGGGTCGGCGTCAGGACGAGGACCTTCGCCGTCTTCGGCGCCGGGCGCCCGCCCTTCTGGATCAGGGAATGAAGGATCGGAAGCAGGAAGGCAGCGGTCTTGCCGGTGCCGGTCTGGGCGATTCCGAGAACGTCGCGGCCTTCCATGACCGGCGGGATCGCCTGGCCCTGGATAGGAGTGGGTTGATGGATGTCGGCGCGCGCAAGTGCGGCGACGAGCGTATCGGCCAGGCCGAACGCCGTGAAATCTTGATGAGTCAAACTGTGCCTTTGAATGCGGCGGGAACGGTTCGTTCCCTTCGATAGTGCCGATCGTCTTCGCGCGGGCGGACGTCTCGGCGGGCCGTGTCGGGCAGGTTTGCGGCCTGAAGGCAGCAAGACCGATCCGAAGTCGTCGGGTGGCTTCGAGTTTTCAGGAGAAGCAGTCTGAACGACGATCGCGCGATCACGGCGTGACGAAGCTCATATCGGTGTTTAGACGCCGCGCGTCAAGCCAATTCGGTGATCTCGCGCCACTTGCTGAATGACAGGCGCAAGTCCCGGATCAGCGTGCCTCCCACGAGAGATGGCCCACGATCGTGTCGGCGATCCGCATGAAGAGGTTCTCCCGCGGCACGGCGGACTCCGCATAAAGCGGCACCTGACGGAGCGTTTCGTCGCCGCGCGAAAACACCGCCCAGCCGACGCGTTGCCCCTCGGCGACCGGCGCGGGGAGTGGGCCGTTGTCGACGATCTGCCGGGAAACGTCTGCCAGACTGCCCCGCGGCACGAGCATCTTGAGCGGTTCCTCGGCCACGAGGGTGACACTGCTGCTCGTGCCGCCGCGAACCGTAGCTTCGCCCACCGGCGCGTTGGCTTCAATGAGCGTGACTTCCTCGAAATCCTGCAGGCCGAAATTCATCAACCGGCTCGCCTCGCGCGCCCGCTCCTCCGACGAATCCATGCCTGACATGGCCAGCACGATGCGCCGGCCATCCTTGGATGCCGAGGCAACGAGGCCATAGCCGGAGGCTGCGGTGTGGCCAGTCTTCAGCCCGTCGGCTCCCAACTGGAGCAGGGGATTGCGGTTCTTCTGCGTAATCTTGTTGTAGGTGAAGCTCTCCTGCGAGAAGAGCGGGTACTCGTCCGGAAAGGTCTTGATCAGGTATTCGGCGAGCACCGCCAGATCGCGCATCGTGACTTGCTGTCCGGGGGCGGGCAGGCCGTGCGGATTGACGAAATGGGAGTGGGAGAGGCCGATCTTCGCGGCAAGTGCGTTCATTTCCTCGGCGAAAGCCTCGATCCCGCCTGACAGGCCCTCGGCCATGACGATGGCCGCGTCGTTCCCCGACTGAACGACGAGCCCCTTGATCAGATCGTCCAGGCTGACGGTGGAGCCGACCGGCAGGAACATGGTCGAGCCGCCGGAGCCCGCACCGCCCGTGCGCCAGGCGTATTCCGAGACCTCGAAGGTCTGGTCCTTGGTTGCTTCACCCCTGGCGATCTTGTCGAAGACGACCGCGACGGTCATCAGCTTGGCGAGGCTTGCGGGCGGAATGGGTTCGTCTGCGTTCTTCTCATAGAGCACGCGGCTCGTTCCGACATCGATCAGGATCGCCGTCGGGGCCGTCGTCTCAAAAGCCCGGGCGGACGTCGCCCAGGCTGCTGCGAGGACGAGTAAGGCGAGGGGCCAGACGAAAAGGCGGGGAAGGGCGCGCGCTGTCGACATGACTTTCGCCTAGCCGGTGCCTCGTTGCGCTTCAAGCACTTCACGAATCTTTGGCAGAGTCCACGGGTGGGCCGGGAGACGACCAAGGGCGTCCTCTTGACGGGGGCGCTCGAAAGCACGTGACAGCCGGCAAACAGTCTGTCAGAAGCCGGACATGCGCATGCTTCGACGGCTCTTTCGCGACAGGACTCTGGCGGCAGCTCTTGCCGTCATCCTGGCGGAGTTGCTGGTCTTTCAGGCCGTGGCCGGGAGCTTGTCCTGTCCCACCATGTCTTTCCAGACCGGGGTTGAGACGCTTTGTTCCGGGGAGACGGTTTCGCCCAGCCCGGGTGACCCCGCGCCTCAGGGGCTTGCGCACTGCCCGCATTGCGATTGCGCCATGCTTTGCGGCGGCCCCGTTGCGCCGGCTTTCGTCGCGCCGGCGGCGATGTCCGCCTTCAGCCCTATATCCGATCTTGTCGTTGCCGGACCGATCGCGCGTGAGGCGCCCGAAATGCCGCGCGCGGCGCCGCTTCAGCGGTTCCGGTCCCGCGCGCCACCCCTTGATCCGATTGAACGGCGTCTCGGCTGAGACGCTGCGCCCCACGCAGTGGGGCCGCACTAAAATATCATTCAATCGGAGAGACTTCCATGCATGTCTTCAAGTCGGCGCTCATCGCCGCTTCGCTTCTCGCCGCCGTTCCGTTCGCCTCGTCGGCAAGCGCCCATGACTACAAGCTCGGCGCCCTGCATATTGCCCATCCATGGACCCGCGCCACGCTTCCCAATGCGCCGGTGGCCGGCGGCTACATGACCATCGAAAACACCGGCGACACCGCCGACCGTCTGGTGGGGGGATCGACGCCCGCTGCCGAGGCGGTCGAAATTCACGAAATGACGATGGACGGCGACGTGATGAAAATGCGTCCGGTCGAGGGCGGGTTGGAGATTCCGGCGGGCGAAAGCGTCACTCTCAAGCCGGGCGGCTATCACTTGATGCTGATGAAACCGACTGAGCCGCTCAAGGAGGGAACGCGGATCCCCCTGACGCTCACCTTCGAGAAGGCGGGCGAGGTTTCCGTGGAACTGACCGTCGATACGGTTGGCGCCATGCGGCCGGGCAAGCATGACGCCGATATGCATGGCGCTACGGAGCACGACGACATGGGTGAAGCCAAGTCGATGGGCAACATGAAGGCCGAATAGCACGCGTGCAAATGGCGCGAGGCGGACCCTCAGAAGACTCCGGGGTCCGCCTCAGCTTTCGAGTTCGGCCTTCAGCATTTCGAGCTCGAGCCATTCGTCCTCGGCTTTGGCGAGCGCTGCGCGCTTCTCGTCAATCAGCGAGGCGAGCTTCCTGAAGCGCTCGGGCTTGGCCGAATAGAGATTGGGATCGGCCATCTCCGCTTCCGCCTTGGCGATTGCGCTCTCCAGATCTGCAATCGTCTTCGGCAGCGTCTCGAGGGCGAATTTCTGCTTGTAGGAAAGCTTCGTGCTGCTTGCCGCAGGCTTTGGCGCCGCGCTCGATGGCTTACCCGCGTTTCCAGCCTTTTTGCCGCCGTCAGAGGCGGTCTTGGTCGGGCGCTTTGCGGCATCGGCTTCCCGCTTCTGGGCCAGCATGTCGGTGTAGCCGCCGGCATATTCGAGCCATTGGCCGTTGCCGTTGGGAGAGATCACGCTGGTGACGGTGCGGTCGAGAAAGTCGCGATCGTGGCTGACGAGGAGCACGGTCCCCGGATAGGCGGCGATCAGTTCCTCCAGAAGATCGAGGGTCTCCATGTCGAGATCGTTGGTCGGCTCGTCGAGGACGAGGAGATTGGCCGGCGTCGCCAGCGTCTTGGCGAGCAGCAGGCGCGCCCGCTCGCCGCCAGAGAGCTTGCCGACCGGCGTGCGGATCTGTTCCGGAGAGAACAGGAAGTCGCGCAGGTAGCCGGCCACATGGCGCGGCTCGCCATTGACCATCACCTGATCGCCGCGCCCATCGGTCAGCGCTTCGGCGACGCCCAGATCGTCGCGCAGCGCGGCGCGCTTCTGGTCGAGGAAGGCCAGATCGAGATTGGTGCCGAGCCGCACACGGCCGGAATCCGGCTCAAGTTCGCCGATCAGCATCTTGAGAAGCGTCGTCTTGCCCGCGCCGTTCGGACCGACGAGGCCGAGCCGGTCGCCGCGACCGATGCGGGTCGAAAAATCCTGGACCAGAACGCGGCCGTCATAGGCCTTTGAGATCGCTTCCGCCTCGATCACCAGCTTGCCGCTTTCGCGAGTCTCGGACGCCTGCATGTTGACCTGGCCGACCGCACGCCGCGCTTCGCGCCGCTCCCGGCGCATGGTGTGAAGCGCTTCCAGCCGGCGCTGGTTGCGGGTGCGCCGGGCGGTGACGCCGTAGCGCAGCCAGTGCTCCTCGCGCACGATCTTGCGGTCGAGTTTCTGAAGGTCTCGTTCTTCCTCCTCCAGAACCTTGTCGCGCCAGCCCTCGAAGCTCGCAAAGCCCTCGTCGAGCCGACGCGCGCTCCCGCGATCGAGCCAGACGGTCGCGCGGGTCACGTTTTCCAGAAAACGCCTGTCGTGGCTGATCACCACAATGGCGCTCTTCATGGCCGCGAGTTCCGATTCCAGCCATTCGATCGTCGGCAGATCGAGATGGTTGGTGGGCTCGTCGAGAAGGAGGATGTCCGGCTCCGGCGCCATGGCTTTCGCGAGCGCCGCGCGCCGTGCTTCGCCACCGGAAAGGTTTTTCGGCTCCATGTCTTCGGAAAGACCGAGAGATTCCAGAAGGAAGGTGACGCGATAGGGGTCATCCGCCGGACCGAGACCATCCGACACATAGGCGCCGACGGTCTCGAAGCGGCCGAAATCCGGCTCCTGGGCCAGATAGCGCAAGGTGATCCCCGGCTTGAGGAACACCTCGCCGCGATCCGGCTCGACTTGGCCGGCTGCGATCTTGAGAAGCGTCGACTTGCCGGAGCCGTTCCGGCCGACAAGCGCGATCCGGTCCTGGGGCAGAACGTTGAGTTCCACGCCGGTCAGAAGCGGAGTTCCGCCGAATGTGAGGGCCGCGCCGTCGAGGCGGAGAAGAGGAGGGGGTGCCATGGCGGCCTTCTAGCGATCTCCGGCCGCTTCCGGAAGAGCCGATCCGCTACTCTGCCGGCATGGGATGCGCCTGTCCTGCACCTTCATTCGGATCGTCGGACTTCGTCGTATCGGCAGACTCCGCTGCGGCGATGTCCTGGTGGAGCTGAGCGGTTTTCTCGGACACGGGTTTCGAGAACCGGCCGAGGATCAGATAGGCGACCGGCGTCACGAACAGGGTCGAGAAGGTGGCAAGCCCCAGCCCGCCGACGATGACGTAGCCGAGCGAGACGCGCGCCTCGGCGCCGGCTCCGGAGGCCAGCACCAGCGGCACGCCACCCACGACGGTCGCCACCATGGTCATCATCACCGGCCGCAGGCGAAGAAGCGAGGCCTGCTCGATTGCCTCGCGCACGGACTTGCCGCGTTCGCGGAGCTGATTGGCGAACTCGACGATCAGAATGCCGTTCTTCGCCATGATCCCGACGAGGAGCACCAGTCCGATCTGGCTGTAGAGATTGAGGCTTTCACCGAAGAAGGCGAGGGCGAAGATCGCACAGGCCACCCCAAGCGGTACGGTGGAGATGATGATGAAGGCCGAAACGAAGCTTTCGAACTGAGCGGCGAGCACCAGAACGATGATGACGATCGCAAAGCCGAACACCAGCGCCAGACCGTTGTTGGTTTCCGTCAGCGTGGCCGCTTCCGCCAGTGGCACCAGCCGCTGGGTCGGGGGCAGGATATCGGCGGCGAAGACCTGGAGATCGTTCCAGGCCGTCTGGATCGCGTAGTCGTCTGCGATTTGCGCGGTGAAGCCGACCGCGCGGCTGCGGTTTTCCCGCGAGAGCGTCGGGGCGATCGGCTTTTCCTCGATCGTGGCGACGGTCGACATCGGAACGACCCGATCGTCACCCGCCTTGAGGAAGACATTGCGCAAATCTCCCGGATCGTTGACCGGATCGCTGGAGGAGATCAGCCGGATGGGGACCTGCTTGTCCTCGATATAGGTCCGGCCGATCTCACGGCCGTCGAGAAGCGCCTGCATGGCCGTGGCGAGCCCATCGATGTCGATGCCGAGATCGGAGGCGCGCGAACGGTCGATGACCACGGAAAGCTGCGGCTGGGTCGCATCGTCGGACAGGCGCACCGTGCCCCAGCGACCGTCCTTCTGCATGGCCTCCAGAAGTGTGTCGGCGCTTTCCGCCAGTTGATCGAAATTCTGGCCGGCGATAGCGAATTGCAGGCCGCGCCCACCGCCGCGGATGCCGAGCGAATTCGGCTGGATGGCGAAGGCCCGGACGCCGGCGATGTTGCGGAGCCTGCCGTTGATCTCGCCGACGATCTCCTGTTGCGAGCGTTCCCTATCTTCCCAGTCGACGAGGCTAAGCACCATGAAGGCGGAATTTGCGCCGCCCCGGCCGGTGATCGCGAAGACATTGTCGGCTTCGCCGCTGTCCACATAGGGGATCAGCAGGTCTTCGATCCGGCGGACCTGGGCGTTGGTATAGTCGAGGCTTGCGCCTTGCGGGCCGCTGACGATCAGGAGCACGACCGCCCGATCCTCCGAAGGCGTCAGCTCCTGCGGCATCGACTGGAAGACGTTGTAGGCGCTGAAGGAAAACAGACCGATGCCGACAATGACGACGATCGGAAACGCCAGACAGAAGCGCAGGGCGAGCGCATAGAGCCCGGCAAGTCCCGCACCGATACCGCGGATGGATCGCGCAAAGACGCCCGGTTTCTTCTCCTCCTCGCGCGGCTTGAGGAAGGTGGCGGCGAGCATCGGGCAGAGGGTGAGAGCGATGAAGGACGAGATCACCACGGCCGCTGCGAGAACATAGCCGAATTCCTGAAAGAGGCCGCCCGCCTGACCCGGCAGGAAGGAAATCGGCACGAAGACGGCCGCGAGCGTCGCCGTGGTCGAGATGACCGCGAAGAACATCTCGCGTGCGCCGATGACGGCGGCGGCCTGGGGCGTCGCCCCCATGTCTCGGCGGCGCACGATGTTCTCGAGAACGATGATCGCGTCGTCGACCACCATTCCCGTGGCGAGCACCAGCGCCAGCAAGGTCAGGATGTTGATCGAAAAGCCGGCGAGATAGATGAAGCTGACGACGCCGATCAGCGCGATCGGCATGGTCACCGCCGGCACGAGCGTCGCCCTCAGATTGAGAAGAAACAGAAAGATCACGGCGACAACGATCACGACGGCGAAGCCGATCGCGATCTGCACCTCATGCAGTGCGCCGTTGATGAAGATGGCGTCGTCGCTCGTCACCTGCACGGTGACGCCCTCGGGCAGGGTGCGATTGAGCGCTTCCACCTCGCGGCGCACGCCATCGGAAATGTCCAGGGTCGAGGATCCCGCCTGGCGCACGACCCCGAGACCGATGCCGATCTCGCCATTGCGCCGGAGTTGGGAGCCCGCCTCGTCGGGGCCGAAGCGCACGCTGGCGACGTCGCCGAGGCGGGTCCGGTCGTCGAGGAAGATCGCCTCGAATTCCTCCGGGCTCGACACGTTGGCATCGGCCCGCACGATCAGTTCCTGGCTCGGCGAGGCGAGGGAGCCCGCGGGTACGTCCATCGCGGCGTTTTCCAGCGCGCCGGCGACGGCCCCCAGCGTCAGGCCGCGGGTGGCGAGCTTGTCGGGATCGATGTCCACATAGATGAGCCGCTCGCGCTCGCCGTAGACCTGAAGATCGGCGACGCCGTCGACGGCGGCGAGCTGATCAGCAATCCGGTCCTCGACGAGGGTCGTCAGATCCTCGATCTTCATGTCCCGCGCGGTGACCGCAAGGCGCATGATGGCCTGGGCGTCGGAATCCGCCTTGACGATGCGTGGCTCGTCGGCGTCGTCGGGCAGGGCCCGGGCGATCCGGCCGACGGCATCGCGCACATCGCTGGCCGCGACGTTGAGATCGGTGGATTCGGAGAACTCGATCGTCACCCGGCTGTCGCCGAATTCCGACTGCGACGACATGGACTCGATGCCCGAAACCCGCGCGACCGCGCTCTCGATCTGGCTGGTGATCTGCCGGTCGACCGTTTCCGGGCTCGCCCCTTCGAAGTCCACAGAAACCGTAATGACGGGACGGTCGACATTCGGCAGTTCGCGCACCTCGACGGCACCGAGCGCGGCGAGGCCCGCCACGACGATCAACAGGTTGATGACGATCGTCAGCACCGGCCGCCGAATGAACAGGCTGGTGAAGGCGGTGAGACCATCGATCCGCTGGGTCTCGTTCACCGGACGGTTCCCGTGCCGGCATCATTGGTCGCCGCGTCGCCGGAGCCGCCGCCCGGCGTCCTGTTGCCGATATCCTCGGCGACCGCCGCTCCGACGACGATCCCGGATGAGACGCCCTCCTGCTGGAGTTCCGTCGTACCATCGTTGGACACGCGTTCGCTCCGACGATCCTCGGAGGCCGCGGTGCCGTTCGGCCTTTCCGCGACAGGTGCCGTATCCTCGCTATCGGCATCATCCAGCGTGCGAACCGAGATGCCTGGCCGCATGGACTGCAGGCCTTCGACCACGACCGCGTCTCCCGGCTCGAGATCCTCGGAAGCGATCAGAACGCGGTCGATGTTTCGCTCGATGATGCGCACCGGCGCTTTGGTGGCCTGACCGTCGACGACCTTCCAAACGATCGGACCGCTACGCTCCCATACGACCGAGATCGGATCGACGGAGAGATACTCATCGCCATCGAGCGACAGCGACACGGTGAAGGACATGCCCGGCCGGAGCGTATCCCCGGAATTTTCGATCAGGGCTTCGGTCCGCAGGGTCCGCGACGCCTCGTCGAGGCGACTGTCGATCGCGCTGATCTCGCCCTGATAGGCCCGGTCGGGTTGGGCGGTGGAAACGGCTTCGACCGGCCGGCCGACAGAAAGTTCCGAGACGAAGCTCTCCGGTGTGTAGAAGATCACCTTGAGCCGGCTGCGGTCGTCGATGGTGGCGATCGCCGTCTGGCTGTTGACGAGATCGCCCTGGTCGACGGAGACGATGCCGACACGCCCGTCGATCGGCGCCTTGATGGTCCGTTTGTCGAGCGCGATCTGGGCAGAGCGCAGGTCGAAACGGGCATTGTCGCGCTCGCGCACGACATCCTCGACCTCGACCGCGGTGATCGTGCGCGACCGCGCGAGACGCTGATAGCGTTCGAGCTTGGCTTCGGCAGCTTCCAGAGCGATCCGAGCCCGGTCGACGGCCAGCTCCTCGGTCGAGCGTTCCAGTTCGACCAGAACGTCGCCGGCTGCAATGGCCTGGCCGGATCGGACACCGACACTGGCAATGATGCCGGTGGTGTTATCGGGGTAGACGGTGACGGAACGCGCGGCTTCGCCGGTGCCGATCGCATGCATTTCCGTCCGCGTACGGCTGATCTCGACCGGATCGGTCACCACCAGTGTCGCGCCCCCGCCGCCGAAGCGGCCGCGCCCGCCACGACCACTGGAAGCGTCGGCAGTTACCGGCTCGCCTGCTTCGGGGGCAATCCACAAGACGGCAGATCGGATCAACGCCTGCGCCGGAAGGTCGAGGGCCAGCAAGGCGCGCCCCGCTGCCGGCTCGAACTTGATGTAGGCGGCGAGCATGGCGAGGAGGATCACCAGAGTGACGACGATCTGCCGTAGAAATGCCATGCGTGGCGGACTCCGAAATTGCGGCCGAGCGTGCTTGAACGCATAATCGCAAGCATAACGAACAATCCGACGATAATCCGCTCGCAGGTGTAATGAAGTGTAATCAATAGCGGAATTTCGGTCGCGATGACGCGAAGCCGCATGGCCTCCCCATCATCATGTCGTGAACGAAAAAAGCCCGCCTGAGGAGGCGGGCTTCAAGAAGCTCAAGAAGAGCCTGGCTGTTCATTGGGCTGGGAGATGCTGATTTGCTCCAGCGTCCCCGTCACTCTCAATTGGCTTCGGCAGTTCCTGCCGGGTCGCTCGAAGAGCCCGAAGCGCTGTTGCTTTCGATCCGCATCGTGTCGCGGTTCTCGGCGTAGGTCTCGCTGTTGTACTCCGGAGCGTTGTCGAGCTGATCCTCGGTGAACTCCGTGTAGAGATAAAGCGAGCCGTTGTTGTCGCGCATGAAGGAGAGGTTATCCATGCCCACCGCGACCGGCTTTTCGCCAATCCCGAGGAAGCCGCCGACATCGATGATGACGGCATCGACCTGACCTTCGGCGCTCATGGCGATGTCACCGATCTCGCCGACCGTCTCGTCGTTCGGACCATAGACGGTGGTGCCCATCAGGTCGTCCGCAGTCAGCTGAGCATTGTCCTCGACCTCGCTGAGCTGCGAGCGCAGGTCGCTGCCACCGGTCGAAGCGGTGCTGGCGACATCACCCGAGGTGCCCATGGTTCCGGTCGTCGCCATGCCGCTATCATTCTGGGCCATGGCGCCATCGGTTTCGGCGGTCATGCTGTCAGCGGCATTGTCGGCCGTCTGAGCAGCCTGGTCGCCGGCGTTCTCCATGGCCTGGCCAGCTTCGTTGGCGGCCTGCTCGGTCGCCTGAGCGGCATCGTTCATGGCCTCGCCGGTCTCATCGGCAGCATTGTCAGCGGTCTGGGCAGCCTCGTCGGCGGCGTTGTCCATGGCCTGACCGGCTTCATTGGCGGCCTGCTCAGTCGCCTGGCCAGCCTCGTTCATGGCCTCACCCGCTTCGTCAGCGGCGTTGTCGGCCGTCTGAACCGCAGCTTCGCCGGCATTTTCCATGGCCTGGCCCGCGTTGTCAGCGGCCTGCTCCATGTTTTCACCCGCCTGATCGGCAGCGCCTGCAGCCGAGCCCGCGGCGGCACCGGTCGCAGCGGCCATCTGGTCGCCCGTCTGGCTACCGTCATCGGCGGGCTGCTGAGCCTCGCCCTCGGCCATCTGCTGCGATGAGCGCTCGCCCGAGAAGTCCGGAGCCTGTTCCAGATCTTCCCTGGTCAGGGCTGCGGTGATCAGCGGTTCCTGATCTTCATTGCGGGTCATCTCGAGGCGATCGAACGGAACGCCGACTTCCTTCTCGCCAATTCCGAGGAAGCCGCCCACGCCGATCACGGCAGCGTCGACATCGCCCGAAGAGGCGAAGACGAGGTCATTGATGCCACCGATATCCTCTGCATCTTCACCCGGACCGGTGTAGACGCCGGTGCCGATGAGATTTTCGGTGAGATACTGGTCGGACCCGACACTGGCGGGATAATCGCCCGAGCTGCCCTCGGAGGACGCAGTCTGACGATCGGTCTTGCCGTCCGCCATGTTCTCGCTGTCGTCGGACGCCATCTGCTGATCGGACGAACCCGATGCCGCCCCGGAACCAGCGGCGTCGGTGCTCGCCATCCCGGTGCCGGTCTCAGGCGCCATTCCGGTGCTGTCGGTCGAGGCCGCCTGCTGTTGCTGCGCCTGGGCTTCCTGCTCCGCGGGCGTCATGAAGGTCGGTGCGCTGGCGAGTTCGCTCGGATCGGCCTTCAGAACCGCGCGGACCTCGTTGTCCTGGTCCATCGTCCAGCCGATCTGATCGAACGGGATGGCGACGACCTTGGACTCGTCTTCGACAGTCGCGCTCACGACGGCTGCGACGACCTTACCATCGCTGCCCACGAGGAAGTTCTGGATGTCGCCGATAGACTCGGCATCTTCGCCTTCGCTCCCGTAGAGCGACTGACCAGTCAGGTTCGATGCGAGATACTGGTCGCTCGAAAGGTTCTGCAGATAGTTACCGGCGGAGGCCTGCTGTTCCGAGGCGACGCCCGTTGCGTCCATCTCCTGGGAAGAGGAGCCCTGCGTCGCTGCCGGCTGCTGGGTCTGGGTATCGGTGGCACTCGAATCCTGTGCCATCGCGCCGGGAGCCGTCAGGACGGCGGCGATTGCCGTAGTGGCCAAAAGCTTGCGGATCATGGTAGGAATACCTTCGTCTATTGTAGGGATAGACATGCCGCGCGACCCGAGTTTGGTCGCGAGGGTCGCGCGGCTCGCAGATGCCTAGACAACTATTTGAAAAAAAGTCGGTTCCCGCCCGCTGCGACTTTTTGGCCAAAAATTTTGCAATTGCCGGCCTTCCAGGCTGGGATCGATCCTGTTCAGGCGAGAGCAAGCACGCCGAACAGCAGCAGCAGCAAGATCCCGACCAGGACAATAAAGATCAGTATTTTCGCGATACCGGCCGAAACGCCTGCGACGCCCCGGAAACCGAGCAGGCTCGCGATCGCTGCAATCACCAACAGGATAATGATCCATTCGATCATGGTAGACTCCCTCAACTGTATTCACCTGGCGCTCACTGGCTGACCGCCATGTGCCCGTTCGGCGATCTAGGGCGCACCGGCGGGAAGCGACACGCACATGCCCGGTTTTTCTTGGGGCAGCTATCGGTGTGTCGTCTGCTCTTGGAGGCAGGAGGCGAAGGCTACGGTGCCGCGCACCCGCGTCGACTGCGGGATCGAAACCAAGTTTTTTTCGTTTTTTGCAGACCGCCGACCTGACCCGAAGCTTCGCCGTCCCATCTTGTGCCCTGGCACTTCTGGCCGAACCGGAGCAAGAAGGCTCTGAACCGGCCCACCGGACAATGGCTTGCGATCATGCATATACTCGCCCTGCTGAACCGCGACGGCGGAACCCTCAAGACCGCCGATCTCGACGAACTCTCGCGCTTCATCCGCGACGAGTTCCAGGTTCAGGGACATGAGGTCTCGGTCGAGATCGTCGCGGGCGGGGACATCGTCGGCGCGATCGAGGCGGGGGCGGAACGCGAGGACATCGATGTTCTGCTGGTCGGCGGGGGCGACGGTACGGTTTCGGCGGCTGCAGCCACGCTGACGGACCGCGATATCGCCCTCGGCATTCTGCCGGCGGGCACGATGAACCTGTTTTCGCGCACGCTCCAGATACCGCTGGACTTGCATGCCGCGGTTCAGGCTTTGGCGGCGGGCGAGGTGACGCCGGTAGACGTGGGCTCGGTCAATGGCCAGCCTTTCATCCACCAGTATGCCACCGGCCTGCATGCCCGCATGGTACGGCTGCGCGAGCGCATCAACTATCGCTCACGCTTCGGCAAGATGTGGGCTACGACACGTGCGGTCTCTCTGGCGCTGCGCAGACTGCCCAAGGTCGAGCTCGTCATCAATATCGACGGCCGGGTCGAGCGGCTGACCTGTTCCGCCATTGCCGTCTCCAACAATCTTTACGGACCCGGGCACCTGCCGTTCGCGGACAACCCGAAGGGCGGTGCATTGGGCGTCTACATCTGCACGGAACGAAGCCTGCCTCGGGTGACCAAGCTGACGCTCGATATCCTGATGGGAAAGTGGCGCGAGAATCCGGATCTGATCGTGAAGACGGCCCAGCGGGTCGAACTGGCCTACAATGGCAAGACCCACGCCAACCGTGCGGTCCGCGATGGCGAACTCGATGTCCTCGACGCGCTTTCGGTCGTCGAGATCAAGCCGCTGGCGCTCAAGGTTCTCGTGCCGAGCGAGGCGACCTATCTCACCGATAGTCCGGTGCTGGAAACGGCAGAGGTCGGCGGTCGGGAAGCCTATCGAGGCTGAATGGCCGAAAGACCTGCATGATAGTCGCCGTACTGCGCTCCGGTCGCGATCATCAGGATCGAAGGGCGTCGATCAGTTCTTCCTTCGTCATGTCGGAGCGCCCTTCGATCTCCAGTTCCTGGGCTCGCCCGTAGAGTTCCTCCTTCGTCCATTTCTCGTAGGCGGGATTTTCACCGCCGCGCCGTGAGGGATGTTGATTGGAGTTGGCTTGCGCATTCGAAATGCGCGCGGCTTTTTCCTTCGAGTAGCCGTCTTCTCGCAGGCTTTCGTAGGTCTCGGGATTCTTCAGGGACGGGTTGGCGTCGTTTTGATTCTTTGCTGCCATGGGGAGTTGCTCGATCATTTCGAATGCGTGTTCTAGGATCCGGGGCACTGCTGCGGCCGCGAAGCGAAAAGGGGTGTCTGCGCCCTGATCGGGTGCCGGACGAAGAAAAGGCCGAGGAGCGTGCCAGAGCCAAATCTGGTCGCTACCCGGCCTCCATTCGTCAGCCGCCCTCTGCGGCTGGTCGATCAGCCGTCCGACGGTGCCGGTGCATCGGGCGAGACGACCGTATCGTTCGTCGAGCCGACATCGCCAGGCGCGGTCTGGACTTCGACCGAACTCGTGCCGCCGCCGGTCAGGGTGGCATCCGGCATTGCCCAGCCATAGAGTCCAAGGCCGACGAAGACGATGGCGCAGAGCGCGAGGCCGGCCACCAGGATCATCAGGATCGGGGTCCCCTTCTGGCCCTGTCGTGCTTCGGTTTCGTTCATTTTGGTCATGGGTTATCTCCTCACTGACCTCTTGGCGACGTGGTTCGGCGGCCGTTCCGCCGTGTCTGTCACGTCACGAGAAGTGGATTGCTTTGCCGAACTGTCGTCGCGCCTTTGAAGGGGCACACGGAAGTCCGTCTTGGCGGCTTACGGCACGCTTGGTGTCACGCCCGAAGGTTCGCCTTTGTCGTGAGAATAACGAGAGAGGACTGGCGCCCGTTCCCACTGCGGCGAATGACCGCAAAACCTGTTCAGGTCGTGGCAAACGATAAAAGACGGCTTGCCATCCAATGGGCTCGGGCGGGGCACCAAGACAAGCGAACAGCCCACATCTAAGGGCGGATGTTTCGACGTTAAGATCTTCCTTCCGCCGATGTCGGCGGAACTGTCGTGCACGGATGCCATTTGAGATCGCCCGAAGCCCAGAGCCACGAAGGCCCGAGAAGTTGTGAACGAACCACGGGCGTGTCGCCCAGAAGAGCCGCGCGTGAGGGCCGGTACCCCGCCGCTTATCCGCCCCGCCGGCATCGCGATCCAGCAGGGCATGAGGGAGCTTTGACGCTGCCTAAAACTCGTCGCGGTGGCGGTACGAAGTGAACGCCCGCCAGACGGCCCAGCCGACGGCACCCATGGCCGGGATAAGCAGGAGCTTCTTGTTTCGACGGGCCGACTGGAAGAGCAGCGGGGCGTTGGACAGGGCCGCCACACCGGCAATCGACGCAATGTCGCGTTCAAGCCTGTCGTCCGCCCGCTTGCGAGGCGGACGACGCACGACGATCGTCATCGCGTAGGT
Source organism: Jiella marina (assembly GCF_024359545.1). GTDB lineage: Bacteria > Pseudomonadota > Alphaproteobacteria > Rhizobiales > Rhizobiaceae > Jiella. Next base: position 574,980 of record NZ_JAKQZG010000001.1, on the reverse strand, counting down.
GATGATCGCCAGAACGAAGAACGCTGCCGCGAAAATGAGCGACGCGGCCAACGGACCGACGAGGCTTGCGATGTAGACGTAAAGCGCGCCCATCAGAAAGCCGACGATCAAGAGCCCGAGGATCGCCAAAATGACGTATAGCCCGGCAAGCCGACGCATCCGCGCGAGATAGACGCCGGCCTCGCCTGTCACCAATTTGGCGACCATCTGCCAAAACATCAGGGACTACCGGAAGAGACGCGCGTACAGATAGCCGATACCAGCGGCGATCAGCACGCTCTTGATCGGCTCGGCACGGATCTTCTCGCTAACCTCTTCCTCAAGGTCCGCCGCTGCGTCCTGGGCTTGGCGAACATAGTACTCGCCGCGCTCCTTGACGTCGTCGCCCAAGGCGAAAGCCTGACGACGGACGTCCTGTGCTCCGTGCGTCGCCATCGACTTCACCGCTTCGGTGAGAGACGCCACATCTTCGCGCAGCCGGCTCAGTTGCGCCTCGACATTGGCGCGGTCGGCTTGCGTCTTCGGATCCTTTCCCGGGGTATGGGGGGATCCGCCTGCGGGATTGACGTTTGGGGTGTCGCCCATCTCTTCCGATGTCATGGATTTTCCGTTTGCTGTTCAGTCTCGCTGGTCGTGGCACTCGGCCGCTTTGGGGAAGCGGCGTTTTGTCGCCCGGCCATGTGATCGGTAAACCGCCGCGACTGCGAGGTGGTTCCGATGCTGACCGTAACGAGGGCGAAAATATTCAGGCTGCCGGCGCGACGCCGATAATCTGGGACGCGATCGAATCCGGCCCGTAGTCCCCGTCGCCTTCGACGCCAAGGATTTCGGCGATCCGCGTCCTTGCGCGGGAGACCCGGCTCTTGATGGTTCCGACCGCGCATTTGCAGATCTCGGCGGCCTCTTCGTAAGAGAACCCCGAGGCTCCGATCAGGATCAGCGCCTCGCGCTGGTCATCCGGAAGGAGGTCGAGAGCGCGCCGAAAATCCTGTAGATCGAGGTGACCCTGCTGCTCCGGATGGCCGGCCAGCTGCATCGCGTGCACGCCGTCCACATCCTGCACTTCGCGGCCCTTCTTGCGCATCTGCGTGTAGAACTCGTTGCGCAGAATCGTGAACAGCCAAGCCTTCATGTTGGTTCCGGGCTGGAACGTGCTCTGCTTGTCCCACGCTTTGACCAGCGTTTCCTGCACGAGGTCGTCGGCCCGATCGTAGGAACCCGTAAGCGAGGTTGCGAAGGCACGCAGGTTCGGGATGATCCCGATCAACTCGCGACGGAAATCAGCCTGTTCACTCATGGAATGAATTACTCCCGGCTGGACGATTTCGAGGCGGACTCTGCTTTGTCGAGCGCATCGAGCAAAGTCAGAAAACGGTCCGGAACGGGCTCGCTCGCCACATCATCGTAGTAGGCCTTGAGCTGCTTGCCGATCGCCGCCTGCACACCACCACCTCCACCGGAGGCGGGCGCCTGAGATCGCTGGGGTTGGCTTGACTGCACGTCCTTATCCTTCTCGCGATCGCTCATCGACAGTCTCGATCCTGCTTTCGCTCGCCGCCACGGCGAAATCTTGGTACACGGTTCATTCACACTCGGCCTGAAAACAGCAGACGCCACAAGAGATAACCGCAAAACCCGATCCCGCAACCCGAGTCGTCGAGAAACCTGCAAAATTCCCCGAGGGCTTCACAGGACGGTGCCTTTGCACCATTTAGGCGGAAACTTCTCGCCGGGCCGCCGGTTCCACACCGTGTATGGGAACTGGCCGGAGCTGACGGCGTTAAGGCGATTGTCTCAATGTGTTGTTCGTTGGACGTGAGGGGAACTCAATGTCAATGTCATCCCGCATAGCGCCGCATATTCCATACCTGCGTCGCTATTCTCGGGCTTTAACGGGTTCGCAGGCCAGTGGTGATGCCTATGTTGCGGCGGTCTTGGAGGCGTTGATCGCCGATCCGTCCTTGTTCCCGGAAGATCAGTCTCCGCGTATCTCTTTGTACAAGTTGTTTTCGTCGCTCTGGCAGTCTCTGGACGTCAATATCCGGGAAGATCTTGCGACCTCGGCCTGGGAAGAGAAGGCGGCTAAGAATTTAAAGGCCATCGCGCCGCTCCCGCGTCAGGCATTCCTGCTCGTCGCGGTGGAAGGGTTCACGACCGAGGAAGCGGCATTGATCCTTAACGTCGACGAGGCGCGCTTCTCGGAGATGATCGATCAGGCGGGCTCGGATATCGGGCGGCAGGTTTCCACCGACATCATGATCATCGAGGACGAGCCGCTGATCGCGATGGACATCGAGCAGATGGTCGAAAGCCTCGGTCATCGGGTGACCGGCATCGCAAGGACCCACAAGGAAGCGCTCTCCTTATTTGACGAGCAGAGCCCGGGAATGGTCCTGGCTGATATTCAGTTGGCCGACGGAAGTTCGGGGATCGACGCGGTGAACGATATCCTCTCGAAAGTCTCTGTCCCGGTCATCTTCATCACCGCCTTTCCGGAGCGTCTGTTGACGGGCGAGCGGCCGGAGCCGACCTTCCTGGTGACGAAGCCGTTCAATCCGGACATGGTCAAGGCCCTGATCAGCCAGGCGCTTTTCTTCGAGAGCGATAACAAGGCCGCGGCCTGACTGATGACGGGGAACGCCAGCCGGTGACCCCGCTCACGCGGGCCTCTCAGGGAAGTCGGCTTGCTGCGCGTCCCGAAAGCACTGAAGCGGAGCGGGCTGGCCGATACCGCCGCGGCGAGACAGGTCGGGCAGGGTGTTTTCGGTCGCGGCTACGGAACTTCCTTCGTCCGGCCGCATTGGCTTTGGGCTGTCTCGTGAACCGCATGCATGGTCATGAACCAGATCAGCGGCTGCCCTGTCGCGTTTCAAGAAGAGAGGCATGGCAATTGGCAGGGTCAGGCAGCTGCCTTCATCGAGTTTGAGTGTCGCGAAATGTTGGCAAAGAAAGTCTTGCGGGCGATCGGAAACACGGAGATGTCCGTGTTCACGCAAGATTTGGACTTGCGATACTCTTGGGTATGCAATGCCGGTCGTTCATGGCTGGCCGAGGCTCGTGAGGGAAGTGTCGACGCCGACATTCTTTCGGGCGCCGCTGCCGAACGCTCGACAGAGATGAAGCGCCAGGTGCTGGAGACGCACCGCTCGATCCGCTATGAAATGTCGATCAGCCGCGGAACCAGCGTTCGCTGGTTTGATATCTGCGTCGATGTGGACCGGGACGAGAACGGTCAGATCTGCGGGATCATCGGCACCTCCTTCGACATCACCGATCAGAAACGACGCGAAGAGACCTTGCGCACGCTTCTTCGGGAGTTGTCCCATCGCTCGAAAAATCTGCTTGCCATCATTCAGAGCCTCGCGAGCCAGACCGCGCGTCACTCCCTGACCGTGCCGGAATTCCTCGTGCGGTTCCGAGGGCGTATCCAGTCGCTGTCCTATTCCCAGGATATTGTGACCGACGCCGACTGGCGCGGTGCCGACCTCGCCAGCCTCGTGACCATGCAGGTCGAACGCTACGCGCCCGAAGGACTGCAGCAGATCGATTTCGATCCGGTCGACGTCTATCTCTCGCCGACAGCGTCGCTGCATGTCGGACTGGCGCTTCACGAGCTCGCGGTTAATGCGGCGTCCTATGGGTCCTTGTCGGTTCCGGGCGGAATGGTCGCCATTCGAGCACGCTTCGAGGAGCGGAATGGCGAGGAGGCTCTCGTGGTCGTCTGGCAGGAGCGCAATGGCCCCCGCGTGAAAGCCGAGCGCGACGCGCGCTTTGGAACGTCGACCTTGGAGCGTATCGTTCCGAACGCCGTGGGTGGTGAAGCCAAGCTGGAATATCTGCCAGAGGGCATCCGCTACACGCTTGTCGTTCCGGAATCGCAATACGAGGTCATCGTGCCGGGCTCGGAAGGCGCGCAATCCCAAGCTGGGTCCGACAAGAAGTAGAGCCACCGCTTCGTCCTGAACGGTCGCTCCCCATTCCTATCCCACATGTGTGCAGTGAAGGTCCGAAGCGGATCGGTCGAGGATCCGTGCGCCGGAATAGCGCGACCGGTCTCACTGAGGGCTCACCTGGAGAGGTCGCCGCCGTGCGACGTCCTGCGCCGCAGGACTGAAATCCAGCGCTAGCCAGCTTCAAAAAACCACTCTGGCATTTCCACACTGCAATTCGGGACCCGGCCCAGAGCCGGAAACGCAACTGCCTCCGCGGGCATCATTAACCGCAGGCTGAAATGGCGCTTGCCGCCACGTGGAAATGGTTTACGCTTAGTAAGGTTCACGCGAACGTGACATAGCGATCCATGTCGGCACGGAACTAAGGCAAGTTTGAGGCATTTGAGCGACACAGGAGAGGTGAACATGGAACACATTGCTGCATTCATGTTGCTGGTCGGATGCTCGGGCGACATTTCCGTGTGTAAGGAAGTCCCCGTACCGGTTCCAGCCTATGAGAACGTCGCGGAATGCCGTCGCGATTTGCCCATCCAGATCCGGATGAGCGGGTCGACCGACGAGCGCGTCTTCGGAGCCTGCAAGGAAGTGAGCGAGGAAGTCTTCGAGCAATCGGCGACGCTCGACTGGTCGATCACGCCCTCGGGACGGCTGAAGATCACATTCGACGCCGAGCCGCAACTCGTCGCTGCACGCTGAACGGTGGTCAGACAGGCGTTTCCTGTGGAGTTCTTGGGCCGCGCAGGGTGGCAGGACATTTCAAATGCCTATAGTGTAGGCATTGGGGACATCACGAGTAAAAGTGAGATAGCACATGTTTCGTAAAACTTCGATCGCCATCGTCACCGCGTTGACGGTTGTTGCGGCTGGATGCACCGCCGAAGATCGCGCGACCGGCACCGGCGCGCTTGCGGGCGGTGCGATCGGTGCCGGCATCGGCCAGCTCGCCGGCGGCGACACTGAATCGACGCTTGTTGGCGCGGCGATCGGTGCTGGCGTGGGCGCTGTTGCCGGTAACGTCATCGGCCGCTCCAACCAGCGGGAAGGCTATTGCCGCTATCGCGACCGTTACGGCAACGTCTATGTGGACGAGTGCCCGGCCGGTTACTAATCGACCCTTGGCGCCGTTGGCCAGACTGGCGCAGGATGACGAGACAGCCCCGCTTTGCAAAGGCGGGGCTTTTTTTGTTGGCTTCGGGATGTCTTGATGGAGGGGAACAGCTTTGAAGGGCGACACAACGGCCAAAATGCATCGCGCGTCGATCCTCGTCGCTCTTTTCGGCGCTTTACTCGGCATGAGTGGCTGCACGAGTTCCAATGGACAGCTGCCACCGGTCTTCGGTGCCGTGTTCGGCTTGGAGAGCGCAGAAACCTCGCCCTATCAGCTTGGTCAGGTGCCGGCGCCAGTGGTGGAGCCCGGCGATACGGTCATCGGTCAGTCGGCAACCTCGCCCGGGCGCTGCGTCTACCGCCGCGCCGGAACGAGCAGGCGCTTCGTTGCCGATTGCCCGGAAGGCTATGACCTGTAATGTCGGCAGTGCCTCGAGACCTCTGACTGGGTTGGCGATCGGCTCGCGGACCGGAGGCGACTTTGAGAATGGGCTAGTCCGATCGGGCGCGGAGGAGTTCGACGAAGGCTTTCCGATAACCGCTTTCGCCGGCGGGGTCGGAAAGGAACTCCACCCTTAGAAGCTGGTCGCGCCGCGCGACCTCGAAACCGCGCCGGTCGACCGTGGCGATTTTCCATCCTGTCTCGCTCGCGCCATGCCGCGCGGCGATCGCATCGACCGCATCGCCATGGTCTTCGTTCATGTGGTCGCGGGCGCGCTTGGCGGCTGCGGGCAGGTTGGGTTCCGCTTCGTCGAGAAGATCGCTGGCTGAAAGTTCATAGGCTTTCCCGAAGCCGCCATTCAGTAACGCGTCCATCGGCTCGAGCCGCATGAAGCGGAAATCGGGAAAGTCGACATAGAGCTCGGCCTTCGGATGGCGGTCGAGGAACCGCTCACGCAGTTCCGCGAACTCCGGTGCATCTCGTGGCACGGCCCGGGCGGTTGCGAAGATCGTCATCCGGGGATGGGCGAGGGGATCGCCCTTCCCGGTTCGCCCGACGAGGATCGAGCATCGCGCGTCCGCCTCCAGTGCCTGGCTGTGCAGGGACAGGCCCGAAATCAGGATCACGGGGCGGCCCAGGAAGTCCGTCGCCAAAAGCGTCCGGCTCGCGGCCGGAACGCCGTCGGATGGTCGCTTGACGGCCAGCGCACCATCCCGTGCGGCGCGTAGCAACGATCTTGCCAATTCTCTGCTGTGCTCGTCGACGGGCTGCAAGAGCCCCGGAGCTGCTGCAGGCCCGGGGGAGCCGTCTTTCGCGCCTTCGGAACCGGCGGGGCCTCGCGGCGCGGCCTGCGGTTCACTCGCTTGATCGGATTTCATCATCACACTCACGCGGGTCGGCGAACATTCGGTCTCATGCAATGGCCTGTCTGGTGCAACGTAGTCTAGGCGACAGGCGGCTGTCGGAAACGGTGGGCGTAAAAATTGCCGTCTCTTTGCTTGCGTCGATACCCATGTGGCTGAAATCCTCGGCAGGATGGCCATATCTGGCGCAGCATTTGCAGACGGCCACTGCGACGATGGCCGCAAGATCCAGATGATCGTGGAGTTCCCGCTTTGGCAGACGAATTGAAGACGCGCATTCTCGAAATCCTGAAGACCATGGAGGCCCCGGACGGCAAGCAGGACGTCGTCTCGCGCGGAATCGTCTCCGACATCTTCATTGCCGATGGCAAGGCGTTCTTCTCGCTGACCGTTCCCGCTGATCAGGCTCAGCTCTTCGAGCCCTTCTGTCGTCGCATCGAACAGCAGGTCGCCACGCTCGACGGCGTCACCAAGGCGATGGTTGCGTTGACGGCTGAGAAGACCGCCGGCAGTTCGGCCCCGCGGCAGAGCGCGCCTCGTCCCTCCGCACCCCCGCAGGGGCAGGGGCCCGCCGCCCCGCAGGGTCGCCGACAGGGGCCGGGCAAGGCCGGCGTCCCGGGCATCGAGAAGATCATCGCCGTGGCATCGGGCAAGGGCGGCGTCGGCAAGTCGACCACGGCCGTCAATCTGGCGCTCGGCCTGTCGGCTCTCGGTCTGAAGGTCGGCATCCTCGACGCGGACATTTACGGCCCTTCCATCCCCAAGCTTCTGGCGCTCCGGGACAAGCCGAGTTCGGCGGGCGGCCGCACGATCATTCCGCTCGAAGCCTACGGCCTCAAGGCCATGTCCATGGGACTTCTGGTCGACGAGGAAACGCCGATGATCTGGCGCGGACCGATGGTCATGTCGGCGCTCACCCAGATGCTGCGCGAGGTCGAATGGGGCGAGCTCGACATTCTCGTCGTCGACATGCCGCCGGGAACGGGCGACGCGCAGCTGACCATGGCACAGCAGGTGCCGCTTGCAGGCGCCGTGATCGTTTCGACGCCGCAGGACCTGGCCTTGATCGACGCCCGCAAGGGCCTCGCCATGTTCCGCAAGGTGGACGTGCCGGTTCTCGGTATCGTCGAAAACATGAGCTATTTCGTGGCTCCCGATACCGGCAAGCGCTATGACATTTTCGGCCATGGCGGCGCGAAATCCGAGGCCGAACGGCTTGGCGTCCCATTCTTGGGCGAGGTGCCGATCGAAATGGCGATTCGCGAGAGTTCCGATTCCGGGCGTCCTGTCGTGGCCGTGGAGCCGGATGGTCCCCATGCGAAATCCTACCGCGACATCGCGGCGCAGGTTCTCGCCGAACTCGATTCCGCCGGGGCGAAGACGGAGGCGCCCCGAATTGTTTTTGAATGACTGGTCAAAAATCGACTTGCCATGAAGGCCCAAACACGCTCCGATGGGATCATTCAGCGGACGGAAGACCCGCTAACATCCTGACAGGAGGCACCCTTCATGAAATCAATGACCCGGCTTCTCGCCGCGACGGCGCTGACGCTTGCTCTGGGCGGCGCGGCGTCGGCCAAGACGCTCGTGTATTGCTCGGAGGGCTCGCCTGAAGGCTTCGACCCGGCGCTCTACACCGCCGGCACGACCTTCGACGCTTCGTCCAAGCCGGTCTACAACCGCCTCGTCCAGTTCGTTCCAGGCACGACGGAACTCGAGCCGGGGCTGGCGGAAAGCTGGGAGGTCTCCGACGACGGCCTCGAGTACACCTTCAAGCTCCGGCCGGACGTCCAGTTTCATTCGACGGACTTCTTCACGCCCTCGCGGCCGTTGAATGCCGACGACGTCCTGTTCTCTTTCAATCGGCAGTGGAAGGACGACAATCCGTTCCACTCGTATGTGGACGGTGCGAGCTGGGAGTACTTCAACGGCATGTCGATGCCGGATCTGTTGAAGTCGATCGAGAAGGTCGACGATCTGACAGTGAAGTTCACCCTGAACCGTCCGGAGGCTCCCTTCGTCGCCAATCTTGCGATGGACTTCGCTTCGATCATGTCGAAGGAGTATGCTGATCAGCTCGCCGAGGCCGGGAATGAATCGGCGCTCAACCAGCAGCCGGTCGGCACAGGCCCGTTCAAGTTCGTCGCCTATCAGCCGGACGCCGTGATCCGCTATCAGGCCCATCCCGAATACTGGAAGGGCCAGCAGGCGATCGATGATCTCGTCTTCGCGATCACGCCGGAGACTTCGGTTCGCCAGCAGCGGCTTCTCGCCGGCGAATGCCAGATCATGCCTTATCCGAACCCGGCCGACGTCGAAAGCCTCAAGTCGAACGACAGTCTCGAGGTCATGGAGCAGGAGGGACTGAACGTCGGCTATCTCGCCTATAACACCAAGGTCGAGCCTTTTGACGATCCGAAGGTCCGCAAGGCCTTGAACATGGCGATCAACAAGGAGGCGATCATCGACGCCGTGTTCCAGGGCGCCGGACAGGTGGCCAAGAACCCGATCCCGCCGACGATGTGGTCCTACAACGAAGCCGTCGAAGACGATCCGTACGATCCCGAAGCGGCGAAGCAGATGCTGGACGAGGCGGGCGTCGAGGATCTCTCGATGAAGATCTGGGCGATGCCCGTTGCGCGGCCCTACAATCCGAATGCCCGGCGCATGGCTGAGCTGATCCAGAACGACCTTTCGCAGGTCGGCGTGACCGCCGAGGTCGTCTCCTACGAATGGGGCGAGTATCTCGAGCGCTCCAAGGCCGAGGATCGCGACGGCGCCGTGCTGCTGGGCTGGACCGGCGACAATGGCGACCCGGACAACTTCCTCGCCGTTCTTCTCGGTTGCGACGGCGTCGGCGGCTCCAATCGCGCCCAGTGGTGCAATGAGGAGTTCAACGACCTGATCATGAAGGCGAAGAGCGGTTCGCAGGAAGAGCGTGCCGAGCTCTACGAGGAGGCTCAGGTCGTCTTCAAGCGTGAAGCGCCTTGGGCGACGATCGCCCATTCGGTCGTCCACATGCCGATGTCCGAGAATGTCACCGGCTACAAGATGGATCCGCTCGGCGGCCACAGCTTCGAGGGTGTCGACCTCTCCGAGTGAGGTTGCAAGCCTGTTGATGAGGCGGGCGGGGGGCGATGGCCCTCCGCCTCTCATTGCATTTGGGCCGCCGCATGAAATGTTCGGCGGCTTTCAGGGCGAGAGAGTAGCGCGGTCCCATGGGCCGCGGCCTCCGAACGCGGCTGTGCCGCTCGTGTTCTCGCGCTCTGGCGCAGTTTCGACTTTGCTCTGACGACGGTCTGGTCTCCTCGCGTCATGCTTCGTTTCTTCTTTTCCCGCGTCCTCGTTCTCGTGCCGACCTTCATCGGCGTGTCGATCGTGGCCTTCGCCTTCATTCGGCTGCTGCCTGGCGATCCGATCACGCTGATTGCCGGCGAGCGCGGCGTCTCAGCCGAGCGCTATGCCGAGCTTCAGGCCGAATTCGGCTATGACCGGTCGATCGTCGTCCAGTATCTCGATTACCTTTTCGGTCTCGTCACCGGCGATTTCGGCACGTCGATCACCACCAAGCGCCCGGTTCTCCAGGAGTTCTTCACACTCTTTCCGGCGACGCTGGAGCTCGCCTTCTGCGCCATGGTCATCGCCATCGTGCTCGGCATTCCCGCCGGCGTCTTCGCGGCGGTCAAGCGGGGTTCCTGGTTCGACCAGACGGTGATGGGTGCAGCGCTCGTCGGCTATTCGATGCCGATTTTCTGGTGGGGGCTTCTCCTCATCATCTTCTTCTCCGGCGTCCTTCAGTGGACTCCGGTCTCCGGGCGCATCTCGCTCCTCTACTTCTTTCCGCAGGTGACCGGTTTCATGCTGATCGACAGTCTCCTGTCGGGCCAGGACGGGGCCTTCACCTCGGCGCTGTCGCACCTGATCCTGCCATCCGTCGTGCTCGCAACCATCCCACTGGCCGTCATCGCGCGGCAGACCCGTTCGGCCATGCTCGAAGTGCTCGGCGAGGATTACGTCCGCACCTCTCGCGCCAAGGGCCTCGCGCCGCGCCGTGTGATCGGCATCCATGCATTGCGTAACGCCCTGATCCCGGTGGTAACGACCATCGGCTTGCAGGTGGGCGTGCTTATGGCCGGCGCCATCCTGACGGAGACCATCTTTTCCTGGCCGGGCATCGGCAAGTGGATGGTCGACAGCGTGTTCCGGCGCGACTACCCGGTGGTCCAGGGCGGGCTGTTGCTGATCGCGATGATCATCATGTTCGTCAATCTCGTGGTCGATCTCCTGTACGGGGTGATCAATCCGCGCGTCCGGACGCGGTAAGGAGCGGCGCCATGAGTCATATTTCCGCACAGGAATCCGAAGAGGGCGTGGGCGCCGACATTCCGGATCGTGGCCCGAAAAAGAGCGTCCGCCGACAGATGCTCGAGGAGTTCTGGTTCTATTTCTCCGAGAACAAGGGTGCCGTTCTCGGCCTGATCGTCTTCGCTCTGATCGTGCTGACGGCGATCGCGGCGCCCCTGATCGCTCCCTATTCGCCTATCCTGCAGAACCGCGACGCGCTGCTGGTTCCCCCCGTATGGCAGGACGGCGGCAACTGGGCCTATCTGCTGGGCACCGATGCCGTCGGTCGCGACGTCCTCTCGCGGCTTCTCTTCGGCGCGCGATATTCGCTCTTCATCGGTATTGTCGTCGTGGTCATTGCGGTCACCGTCGGCATCTCGATCGGGCTTGTCGCCGGCTATTTCGGCGGCTGGCTGGACACGGTGATCATGCGGGTGATGGACGTGATCCTCGCCTTTCCGTCGCTGCTTCTGGCCCTGGTGCTCGTCGCCATCCTAGGGCCGGGCCTGACCAACGCGATGATCGCGATCGCGCTCGTCCTTCAGCCGCATTTTGTCCGACTGACTCGCGCGTCAGTCATGGCGGAAAAGCGCCGGGAATATGTGACCGCGGCCCAGGTCGTCGGCGCGAGCCCGCTCCGGCTGATGGTCGTCACCATCCTGCCGAATTGCTTGGGCCCGCTGATTGTCCAGGCAACGCTGTCGTTCTCGAACGCCATTCTCGACGCAGCCGCCCTCGGCTTTCTCGGCATGGGCGCACAGCCGCCCACGCCGGAATGGGGAACCATGCTGGCCGAAGCCCGCGAGTTCATCCTCGGCGCCTGGTGGGTGGTGACCTTTCCCGGACTGGCGATCCTGGTGACGGTGCTTGCCATCAATCTGATCGGCGACGGACTGCGCGACGCACTCGACCCGAAGATGAAGCGGAGTTGAAGGCGGTGTTTTCAGACCACTTCATTATTGGACGCGTCAGGGATCGCTCAGCTTGACCGTCTTCATCCTGAAACCTGACGATACGGATTTTGCGGTCAACCGCCAGGCGGCCTATGTCGGCTTTTCGCAAAAGGGTGATGAGGTTCGCCTTTTCGAACAGCCGGAGTTCGAGGCCCTCGAGCTTGATCAGGACAGTATCGTGATCGGCGGTATCGGCATTGTTCAGGCCGCCCTGCAGCGTATGGGACTCCCTGTGCCGGTCATCCAGACGATCCCCGAAGAACTGGCGGCTTTCGGGCGACGATCGATCTGGCGAGCGTCGATGGCGGAAGCGCGCGCTGCAGTCGAGCGGGGCGAAAGCCTGTTTATCAAGCCGCTGCCCACCGCGACCAAACTCTTTAATGGTCAGGTTCTTCGAACCTTCCAGGATCTGATCGCGACGGCTCACCTTGCGGACGATCTCATCGTCGAATGCGCGGAGGTAACTCCGTTCGTCTCGGAGTATCGGGCCTTTGTCCTGAGGGGCGATCTCGTCGGCTTTCGTCACTATAAAGGCGACCCGCTATGCTTCCCGGACAGCGGATTCGTTCGCGCAACCATCGCGGCGTACCGGTCGGCACCAGCCGGGTGTGCAATGGACTTCGGTGTCTGCGATGACGGCTGTACGCGGCTCGTCGAGGTCAATGACGGATACGCCACCGGCGCCTATGGCCTGTCCCCGCTGCGCTACGCTTCCGTTATCGAAGCCCGATGGGGCGAACTGCGTCGGAGCGTCCTATGACATCGTCCGATACGACCGTCCGGCAGCCATGCCCCCTTTGTCCCGACCCGTGGCTCAAGGCCTCCCAAAAGCTCGAAGGTTGAACGTCAACGAATCATGGCCCTTCTTTCCCTCCACAATCTCTCGGTGACCTTCGAGACCGCCTCCGGCCCGTTCAAGGCAGTGGATGGCGTCGACATCACTGTCGAACCTGGCGAAGTGCTCGGCATCGTCGGCGAATCCGGCTCCGGCAAGTCGGTTGCGATGCTGGGACTCATGGGTCTCCTGCCGCCGACGGCGACGGTGACCGCCGACGAGATGAGCTTCGAGGGCCGGGACATGCGCACGATGTCCGGCCGTGAGCGGCGCAAGATCATCGGCCGGGAGATCGCCATGATCTTTCAGGAGCCGGTGGCGAGCCTCAATCCGTGTTTCACCGTCGGCTTCCAGATCAAGGAAGCGCTGCGCGCCCATACCGACCTCGATCGCAAGGCGCGGCAGCGCCGGGCCGTGGAGCTTCTGGAACTGGTGGGGATGCCGGAGCCCGAGCGACGGCTCTCGGCCTTTCCGCACCAGCTTTCCGGCGGCATGAGCCAGCGCGTGATGATCGCCATGGCGACCGCCTGCAATCCCAAGCTCCTGATCGCCGACGAGCCGACGACGGCGCTTGATGTCACCATTCAGGCGCAGATCCTCGACCTTCTCCTGTCGCTCCAGAAGGATCACGGCATGGCGATGATCCTCATCACCCACGACATGGGCGTCATCGCCGAAACGGCCGAGCGGGTCATCGTGCAATATGCCGGCCAGCAGGTGGAGCGGCAGCCGGTCTCGACCCTCTTCGACGCGCCGCACCATCCCTACACGTCGGCGCTTCTCTCAGCGATCCCCGAACGCTCGACTGGGGGGCGTCTGCCGACGATCCCGGGTGTGGTGCCGGGGCAGGGCGACCGGCCCGACGGCTGCCTGTTCAACCCGCGCTGTCCGAAGGCCGATGACCGCTGCCGCACGATCGTGCCGCCCCGGCAGTCGCCGGCGCTGGGCGAGGCGCTCTGCCACTATCCCATGAACGACCCGGCCAGTGTGAGTGCTGCCTGATGAACGCCATCGTCACCGCCAAGGATGTCAGTCAGGTCTACGAGGTGCGCCGGGGGCTGTTTCAGAAGCCGCTCGGCCTGCGCGCCGTCAAAGATGCGAGCTTCGTTGTCGAGAAAGGCGAGACGCTCGCGATCGTTGGCGAGTCGGGCTGCGGAAAGTCGACGCTCGCGCGCATGCTGACCATGATCGAGACGCCCAGCGAGGGGCATCTGACGATCGACGGTGTCGAGATTTCGGCCGACAGCGCGAGCGATGCGAAGAAGCTGCGCTCGACGGTGCAGATCGTCTTCCAGAATCCCTATGGCGCGCTCAATCCACGCCAGAAGGTCGGCTCGATCATCGAGGAGCCGCTGAAGATCAACACGAAGCTCTCGGCCGCGGAACGGCGGCAGAAAGCCGAGCAGGCTCTCGCCGAAGTGGGCCTGCGTCCGGAGCATTACGGCCGCTATCCTCACATGTTCTCCGGCGGTCAGCGCCAGCGCATCGCGATCGCCCGCGCGATCATCATGGAGCCGAAGATCCTCGTCCTCGACGAGCCGGTTTCGGCCCTCGACGTGTCGATCCAGGCCCAGATCCTGAACCTCCTCGCCGATCTGCAGGAGCGGCTTGGCCTGACCTACATCTTTATCAGCCACGATTTGTCGGTCGTGAAGCACGTCGCGGACCGGGTCATGGTCATGTATCTCGGACGCCCCGTCGAGATCGCGCCGGTCGAGGCGCTCTACGCCAATCCGCTGCATCCCTACACGCGCGCACTTCTTTCGGCGACCCCGGCCACCGACCCGAAATCGAAGGGTCAGCGGATCCGTCTGACGGGTGAACTGCCGTCTCCCTTCGCGCCGCCGCCGGGCTGCTCCTTCAACCCCCGCTGCCCGTACGCCAACGAGCGCTGTCGCACCGAGCGGCCGGAACTGACCCGGCACGGCCCGACCATGGTCGCCTGCTTCGCCGTCGAAGAGGGGCGCATCGAAATACAGCCAGCTTGAGCTGGCGCAGCACTAAGCTCATGGCGGAATGAAATAACCAAGCGCCGCTCAGCAACACCGCATCCGATCCGATGCGCGATCAAAATAATTCGTTCGCTGCACACTGAGTTTTTGCGGAACGAAACGTCCCAAACCTTCTTGCGCCCAACAAGAGATGCGCACCGTTCCGTGTCGAGCGTTGCGCGCCAATTAAGGTCAGACAGGAAGGACGCCCACAATGAGACCTCTTTTCCTTGCAGCTTCGGTTGCTACAGCTCTCACCCTTACCGCCTGCGGCGATGACAATGCTGCGCGCGTGACCGAACTGGAGGGTCAGCTCCAGACCGCGCAGACCGAGAACGAGGCGCTGCAGACTCAGGTCCAGGATCTCGAAGCGGCTCAGCAGGAGGCGGCGGAGGCCTTCGACCCGGAGACACTGCGCGAGCCCTTGACGACGGCGTTCACCGCGCTGGGCGAGACCGAGCAGCAGCTCAACCGCTTCGCCGATGCGCTGGCGCAGGAAGGCTACCAGGACGTCTCGCTCGAGCCGCTGCGCGCGAACGTTCGTGAAGCAAGTCAGGCCGTCGCGGGTGCCGCGCGGGATGTCGGCGTCGACGTCGATGCCATCCTCGCCCAGGCACAGTCCGCGGTCGAGGGAGACAGCGAATCCGCCGCCGATACTGCCCAGCCGGAAGGCGGCGAGGCGGTCACTGGTGCCACGGACTCGGCAGCCGAGGGCAATGCAGGCGACAGTTCCACCGAAGATGCGGGGACTGCCGAGACATCGGGCGACGAAGAGACACAGTCGTCGCAGTAAGGGACGGCTCCGCAGCTAGGCACGCGGATTGGTTTTGAAGCGAAGGGCCGGAGAGACGCAAACTCTCCGGCCCTTCGCATTTCTATGCCAACCCACGGTGCCTGTGGCTGCCCGCCTGAGTGACGTGACCGCAAGCGATGCCACTGGCCAATCGTCGCGGCGAATGTTGGGACCGAGAGTATCGGGGATTGCCTGTGGAAAGCGGCAACCGCGTTCTCCAGGGCGCAATCGAAAATGCTAAGGCTTCAAGTCGAGCGCGGCTGGCGGACCCTGCGCTGCATGAACCAACGAGGCCTGTTTCCATGACCGTTGCCGTCGACCTCGGCACGACCCAGACCGGTGAGCCCGCTCATCTCGATCTGGAGGAGCTTCTTTCCACGCGCCTGCTTGTCCAGGGCAATTCCGGCTCGGGCAAGTCGCATCTCCTGCGCCGGCTTCTCGAGCGCAGCGCCGGCCATGTGCAGCAGGCGATCATCGATCCGGAAGGCGACTTCGTGACGCTGGCCGAGCGCTACGGCCATGTGGTCGTGGACGCCAACCGTACCCCGGCTGAACTTGCCCGCATCGCATCGCGCATCCGCCAGCATCGCGCCTCCGTCGTGCTCGATCTCGAAGGGCTCGACGCCGAGGTGCAGATGATGTGCGCGGCCGCCTTCCTCAACGGTCTGTTCGATGCCGACCGGGCCTTCTGGTATCCGATGTTGATCGCCGTCGACGAGGCGCATCTGTTCGCCCCGGCCATGTCCGGCGAGCACTCCGAAGAGGCGCGCAAGGCATCGCTCGGCGCGATGACTAACCTCATGTGCCGAGGGCGAAAACGCGGGCTTGCTGGCGTCATCGCAACCCAGCGCCTGGCGAAGCTCGCCAAGAACGTGGCGGCCGAGGCGACGAACTTCCTGATGGGCCGCACCTTCCTCGATATCGACATGGCCCGCGCGGCCGATCTTCTCGGGCTCGACCGCCGCGCGGCGGAGCGCTTTCGCGACCTCAACACCGGCGAGTTCGTGGCTCTTGGACCTGCGCTCTTCCGGCGTCCCGTGCCGATCCGGATCGGCCCGACCGAGACAGTGTCGAAGGCGGGACGGCCCACCCTCACGCCGCTGCCTGAAATGCCGCCGGAAGACCTCGCCGATCTCGTCTTCACCGCGAGCGAGGAGGAGCGGGAGGCTGAGCGCCGTCAGACCCGCCCATCCTTTGGGGCAGCTTCACCCTCCCGGCCGGAGCCTGCCGCGGGTGTGCCGACGCGGGCACTGCTCGAACGCGTCGAAAAGGCCCCCTCGATCAGCGAGCCGGTCGTCGATGACGACCCGCGCAGCGGGGAGGAGCGGGCGGCTGCGGTCGATGCGATCTTCGCGGAAATGCTCGAAGACCCCGAGGCCGCGTTCCGTCCGGTGCCGGTGCTCTATCAGGAATTCCTGACCCACTGCCGGCTGAAGCGAATTTCGGGCGCCGCAACCGACATGACGGCGTTTCGCCGCCGGCTGTCCCTGGCTCGTGCCGGGATTGGCGAGGCGGCCGACGACCCCGAGTGGCAGGACGTCATCGCGCGAGCCGGTGAACTTCCGGAGGAGATGCAGGGCGTTTTCATGATGCTCGCCCGCGCCGCCAAGGACGAGGCGGCGTGCCCGTCCGACGAGGCGCTGGCCCGGGCCTATGGCAGCCACTCGCCTTCACGAGGCCGATTTCTTCTCTCCTTCATGGCCGAGCGGGGTTTCATCACGGCCGATCAGGACTTTCGCGGCAATCGCGTGGTGACCGTCACGGGCACCGATTGGCGCACGAAACTGCCCGAAGTGAAGCTCGATGCGCTCGACGAGGCACGCGCAAGGCGCGCAGCGCGGATGTCGAGAAACGCGAGCTGACGAGGGTTGTCCCTCAGAAGAGGGAACCGAGCAGCGTGAGCACGCCGATGAGGAAGCCATCGCCGATCGCGAGGCTGACCGTGGCCTCGAGCCCCACCGCAACCGCGACGGCGGCCCAGGCCGGCAACCAATGGGCGAGGGTCAAACCGGCCACGACGAAGATCGTGTCGCCGGCGGCGTTCAACACGGAGTCGCCGGAATAGTTCTGGCCCATCTCATTGCTGAAGAGGGAAATCAGAGCCGGCATGTTTTCCATCGCTTCCCACGCGACGCTTGAAGCGACGGCCGTCACCATGAGAACTGCGAGCGACCAGCCGGGCTTCATCCAGGAGACGAAGCCATAGATGGCCATGCCGAAAATGACATGAAGCGCCGAATACCAGTCGGAGAATTGCTGGCTGTTCTCGGACGCGTTCAAATCACCCTGCCAGAATTCAACGACTCCGCAGGGGCAGGTCCAGGGGCGGCCCAGCAATCGCAGCCAGATGATCATCCCCGTCACCAGAGCGAGACTGGCGACCAGTGCGGACAGCGGCGAGAGGCGCGTCGGACGCGCATTTGTCTGCGGCAATGCGCAACCCGTCTCGCTCACGACTGTCGTCCTGGCAATTCGCAAAAATGGTCGGGGCGAGGAGGGCGGGGATCGGAGAGCATCAACGCAACATGTTCAGACGCGGCAAAGCATCTATGGTCAAAGTCGTGGCCTGCTGCCATTCTTGAGGCATAAGAATGCGTCGCAGCGCCCGCGATTCAAGCGGACAATTCTCAAAGCATTTCATCCATGACCCGTTTCGCATGCGTCTGTCCGCCCTTCTTCAGCCATCTCCGGCTGTTCGAGGCATTGGGCACGGAACTGCAACGGCGTGGTCACGGGATACACTTCATCGTCAATGCCGGCGCCTTTTCGATGTTTGCGGCGGGCGGCCCCGGTTTCCCTGTTCACGAGGTCGGTCGTCGATCGCGCGCGGAACTCGACCGGATCGTGGGGCGCGCTGCAGGCGGTGGAGGGCCGCTTTCCATCCTGCGGACCGTCGCCGATACGGCAAAACTCAGCGATGATCTCTGCCGGGAAGGTCCGACGCTTCTTCACGATCTCGGGGTGGAGGCCGTGGTCGGCGACCAGATGGAGCCTGCCAGTGGTCTCCTTGCCGAATTCATGGACCTGCCGCTGATCTCGGTCGCTTCGGCTCTGCCGGTGCACGATGATCCGACTGTGCCGCTGCCCTTCCTGCCCTGGTCTTACGACCCCTCCGAAGCGGGCATGAAGCGCAATCGTGGGGGCGAGATGGTCGCGCGCAAGCTTCTCACCCGGCAACGGCGCACGATCGCCCATTGGGCGGCGCGGTTCGGTCTGCCGGAGCGGGACTCCCTGTCGGCCTGCCTGTCCTCCCGCTACCAGATCAGCCAACTCGTGGAGAGCTTCGACTTTCCGCGTGTGCCGTCCCCCATCCGCCACGGAGTCGGTCCCATTCGCCCTGCAGTCGCGCAGGAGGCCGGTTCCGCGCCGATCTCCCGCCAGCCCGGTCGGCCGCTGGTGTTCGCCTCCTTCGGAACGTTGCAGGGGCACCGATTTAGATTGTTCAAGAAGATCGCCCGAGCCTGTCGGGACGTCGGCGCCGATTGCGTGATCGCCCATTGCGGCGGCTTGACCGCCGAACAGGCCGCCTCCCTCGACGCGCGGATCGTGACCGACTTCCTGCCGCAACGGCTCATCCTGAAGGAGGCCGATGTCTGCATCACCCATGCCGGCATGAACACCGTGCTCGATGCGCTTGAAGCGAATGTGCCGATGCTGGCGATCCCCATGGCCTTCGATCAGCCGGGGATCGCGGCGCGAATCGCCCATCACGGGGTGGGCCTTCGCCTTGGCCGCGGCCAATTGTCCAGCCGCTCGATCGCAGACTGTCTTGCGCGTTTGTTGGGGGAGGCTACTTTCAAGGAAAGTGCAAGTGTTATCGGGCGCGATATCAGGGCGTCCGGCGGGGTGAAATTGGCGGCCAAAATCATTGAGGAGGCGACGCGCAGTCCAGCGGGTCGGATCAAGGAAGGGCAGCCCGTATGAGTGGGTCAGGTCGCAGCGAGCCGATCGATATCGCTCTCGTGGGCGGTGGGCTGGCCAACGGCCTGATTGCCTGGCGCCTTGCCGAGCGTCGGCCCGAGTTGCGTGTCGAGCTCTTCGAGGCCGGGCCGAGGCTCGGCGGCAATCACACATGGTCCTTTCACGATGGCGACCTCACGCCGCAAGAGCATGACTGGTTCCAGCCGTTCGTGACCTATCGCTGGTCCGATAACGAAGTGAGATTTCCCAATCGGTTCAAGAGTCTTGGGACCGGTTATTGCAGCGTCACTTCAGAGCGGTTTCGTGGCCTGATCGAAAACCGGCTCGGGGAGCGGGTTCACTGCGGGTGCCCGGTCCGGGCCCTGACGCCAAAGTCCCTGGTGCTTGCCGACGGCCAGGAGGTCGCCGCTGGTGCCGTGATCGACGGACGCGGACATGCGGCGAGCAGGCACATGCGCATCGGTTTCCAGAAATTCCTCGGCCTCGAGGTCGAGATGACCGCGCCGCACGGGGTGACGCGCCCTGTCATCATGGACGCGACCGTGCCGCAGGCCGACGGATACCGCTTCGTCTATCTTCTACCGATGACTGACACCCGGCTGTTGATCGAGGACACCTATTACGCCGATGGCAGCGAACTCGATCAGGCCCGGCTGGAACGCTCCATTGCCGATTATGTCGCGGCGCATGGCTGGGAGATCGATCATGTCTGTCGCAAGGAGGAGGGGATTCTGCCGATCGCGATCGATGGGGATATCGAGGCGTTCTGGGATGAAAAATCCGGCGTCGCGGCAAGCGGTCTCGCGGCGGCCCTGTTTCATCCCACCACGGGCTACTCGCTACCCGATGCCGCCAAGCTGGCCGATCTCATCGCCGGATTGCCAAGCCTCGACGCGCCGTCGCTCTATCAGGCGACCCGCCATCACGCCGTTTCGACCTGGCAGGCACGCGGCTTCTTCCGCATGCTCAATCGGCTTCTCTACTTCGCAGGCAATGCCTCGGAGCGTTATCGGATACTGGAACATTTCTACCGGCTCGACGCCCGCCTCGTAGCGCGCTTCTATGCGGCTCGACTCAAGACCCGCGACAAGCTGCGCATTCTCACCGGCAAACCGCCGGTCCCCTTCGGCAACGCGATCAGGGTTCTGGCGAGACATCGCCTGACGGGAGAACTGGCATGAGCGCGACCCTCGATCGGGACGGGACGCGACCCTCAGAGGGGGCGCCGGCCAGAAAGCGAGCCGTTGTCATTGGCGCCGGGTTTGGCGGGATCGCATTGGCGATCCGGCTGCAGGCGGCAGGCATTGCCACCACGCTTCTGGAGAAACGCGACCGGCCGGGCGGACGGGCTTACGTCTATGAAGATGCGGGCTATACCTTCGATGCCGGACCGACGGTGATCACCGATCCGAGCGCTCTGGAAGAGCTATTCGAGGCGGCAGGTCGGAGCATGAGCGACTATGTCGAGCTTCTGCCGGTTTCGCCCTTCTATCGCCTGTGCTGGGAGGACGGCCGCGCTTTCGACTATGTCAACGACCAGGCCGAACTCGATCGGCAGATCGAACGTTTCAATCCGAAGGATGTCGAAGGCTATCGTCGCTTCCTCGCCTATTCGAAGGACGTTTTCCGGGAAGGATACGAGAAGCTCGGCACGGTGCCGTTCCTCAGCTTTCGCGACATGGTACGCGCGGGGCCGCAGCTCGCCCGGCTTGAAGCCTGGCGCAGCGTCTATTCCAAGGTCGCCCAGTTCATCGAGGACGACCATCTGCGGCAGGCCTTTTCCTTTCACTCCCTGCTGGTGGGCGGCAATCCCTTCGCTACCTCATCGATCTATGCGCTGATCCATGCGCTGGAGCGGCAATGGGGCGTCTGGTTTCCCCGCGGCGGCACGGGCGCGCTGGTGAGCGGCCTCGTCAGGCTCTTCACCGATATCGGGGGTCGCGTCGAAGTCTCCGCCGAGGTCGCAGAGATCACCATGGACGGGCAGCGGGCGACGGGCGTTCGTCTGAAGGATGGCCGAGCCTTCCCGGCGGACGTCGTTGCGTCCAACGCCGACGTGGTCCACACCTATGGCAACCTGCTCGGCGGTTCGGATCGCGGCGCCGAAGAGGCGAAGCGGCTCAAGGCCAAGCGCTGGTCGATGTCGCTCTTCGTCATCTATTTCGGCCTGAAGACGCACCGGCCGGACATCCAGCATCACACGGTCTGCTTCGGGGCCCGCTACCGCGAGCTTGTCAGCGAGATCTTCAAGGGACGGTCGCTGCCCGGCGATTTCTCGCTCTACCTCCACAATCCCTGCGTCACCGACCCGTCGCTCGCCCCGCCCGGGGCCGGGGCGTTCTACGTGCTGTCGCCGGTGCCGCATCTCGGCAATGCCGATATCGACTGGGAGCGCGAGGGACCGCTCTATCGCGACAGGATCCTCGACTATCTGGAGGCGCGTTACATTCCTGGCCTCAAGGCGGACCTCGCAACCTGCCGGATCTTCACGCCGGCCGATTTCAAGAGCGAACTCAACGCCCATCTCGGTTCAGCCTTTTCGCTTGATCCGGTGCTGACCCAGAGCGCCTGGTTCCGCCCGCACAATCGCGATGCGAAGGTTCCGAACCTATATCTTGTGGGGGCGGGCACGCATCCGGGGGCCGGCGTTCCGGGCGTCGTCGGGTCTGCCAAGGCGACGGCGGGGCTGATGATCGCGGACGTGAAGGCGAACTGAGCGCCCATGTCTCTCGCCACCGACCCGCTCCGTCTGCCTCTCGCTCCCGCCGACCGGGCCGATCTCGCCGCTCATGCCCGCGATACGATCGCCAAGGGCTCGAAGAGCTTCGCGGCCGCTGCGCGTCTTTTCGACCGCGACGTGCGTCAAAGCGCGATGATGCTCTACGCCTGGTGCCGGCATTGCGACGACGCGATCGACGGGCAGGTGCTGGGCTTCTCCCGTCGCTCCGCGGTCGAGGATGCGACACCGGCCGAACAGCTCGCCGCGCTCGAAGCGCAGACGCTGGCGGCCCTTGAAGGCGATCTGACGCTCGGACCGGCCTTTCGTTCCGTGGCCGACGTCGCCGCGCGCCATGGCATCGACCGGCAGCTCTTCATCGAGCATCTCGAAGGCTATCGCATGGACGTCGAGGGACGTCGCTACGCAACGATCGGCGATACGCTCGATTATTGCTACCGTGTCGCGGGGGTCGTCGGCGTGATGATGGCTCTCGTCATGGAAGCGAGAGGCGAGGATGCCCTCGACCGGGCCTGCGATCTGGGGATCGCCTTCCAACTGACCAACATTGCCCGTGACATCGTCGACGATGCGCGTGTCGGCCGGATCTACGTGCCGCGGGATTGGCTGCAGGAGGCGGGTCTGTCAGATGCCGACCTGCTCGACCCGAGACATCGCGGTGCTGTCGCTGGACTCGCGGCCCGTTTGGCCGACCTTGCGGAGCCCTATTACGCCTCGGCGCTTCAAGGCCTGCCGGCGCTATCTTGGCGTTCGGGCTGGGCGGTCGCGACCGCCCACGGTGTCTATCGGGAAATCGGTACCGATATCAGACGCTACGGGGCCGCGGCTTTCGATGGTCGGGTTTCCACCGGGCGCCTCGCCAAGCTGCGTCATGTCGGGCTCGGTTTCGCCAAGGTTGCCGTGAGCCGGATGAGACCGCGCGAGCCGCGTCCGCAGGAGCTTTGGACACGGCCTCGCCCCTTGCACGCTGCCTGACGACCCACGAGCCGCGGCTCACGCGCTCAGTGAGTTGCGCTTTGGGCAGTGTCCGTGCCCGCTCGGCGCCGTTCGGCCGCGACGGTCCCTTGGCTGCGAAGCTGCTTCGACAGGTCTTCGACCGGCGGCGCGTACAGGAATCCGAACGACACGCAGCCATCCTTGCCTTCGACGGCATGGTGAAGCCGGTGCGCCTGCACGAGCCGCTTGGCATAGCCGCGATGGGGAATATGGCGGAACGGCCAGCGCTGATGCACGAGCC
This sequence comes from Jiella marina, assembly GCF_024359545.1. Classification (GTDB taxonomy): domain Bacteria; phylum Pseudomonadota; class Alphaproteobacteria; order Rhizobiales; family Rhizobiaceae; genus Jiella. The sequence continues at coordinate 551,804 of NZ_JAKQZG010000001.1, read as the reverse complement.
CGTCATGGACGACGAAGTAGAAGACGCCGTAAAGCGTGATGCCAACGGCGATCGCACCGACCACCGGATAGCCCTGCGAGGCGACGATGAAGAGGGTGATGGCGATCACCGAAAACACCACGGCGTAGAGATCGTTCTTTTCGAAGATGCCCTCGCGTTCCTCGTGGTGGGACTTGTGCCAGCCCCAGCCGAAGCCATGCATGATGTATTTGTGCGCGGCCCAGGCGACGCCCTCCATGATCAGGAAGACGACGAGGGCAATCGCCGCCAGACCGAGATATGTCATCAGCGTCATGTCATTCTCCTGCCGGGACACCTCCCGGCTCGTCGTGACGGGCCTTATTTGGCGTGAGCGCCGGACTGGCTCAGGACGTCCGACGCCTTCTGCCAGGAGAGCGCTTCACCGAAGATGAAGTCGACGCAGGCATGCATCAAGCTCTCGCGTCCGACAGAGACGTTGAGTCGCTGGTGTGCCTCGGCCACATGCCGCGCGATCTCTTCGACGACGGAGTCCTGCCCGATCATCGAAACGATCGTCGACTTGCCGACATCCTTGTTGACGTCCTTGCCGGTCAGGCCGGCATTGTCGTCGCCGTCGAGGAGGTCGTCGAGAAGCTGAAAGGCATGGCCCAACTCTGCGGCGAAGGCCCTGAGTTCGGCCCGGACCGCATCGCTCGCACCGGCGACGACGGCGCCGATCTCGACGGCGGCGGAAAACAGCGAACCGGTCTTCAGGCCGTTGGTCTCGGCGATTTCGTTGAGGCCGCGCTTGTGTTGACCCTCGCGGAGATCGGCAAACTGACCGGCGACAAGTCCCCGGACGCCAACGGCCTGGGTGAGGATCGCCACGCACTCGGCGCGGGCACCGTCGTTCGCGCCGGGCAGTCGCGCCAGCGTCTCGAAGGCTGCCGACAGCGAGGCGATCGCTGCGAGAACCGCGACGTCTTCGCCGAAGGACACATGGATCGCCGGTCGCCCGCGGCGCAATGCCGAGTCGTCCATGCAGGGCAGGTCATCCAGCGTGAGGGACGAGGCATGGACCATCTCGATCGCGCAGCCAGCGTCCAGCGCCACCTTGGGATCGCCGCCGAGATCGGCGGTCACCATCATCGTCATCATCGGTCGAAGCCGCTTGCCCGGAGCCAGGATACTGGCGGCGATCGCCTCATCGAGAGCCGTCTGACCGGCGAAGGCACGCGGAACGAGTGCGTCCAGCCGACGATCGATCTTCGCTCTTTGCGCGGAGAGGCTGCGGATCATATCCGGCGTCATCGCGGCGCCACCCTGGCCAAAGAACACAATCCCCATCCTTTCGAGACGCTGAGGTCGCGACGAGAGTGGTTGCGATCTGTCTCCATCCGTCTGTACTCGATCACGCTAAACCCGGTGCCTCAAGTCAATTTTCCTCCGACGATCCGATCGGGTTCCTCGACGGTTGCCGCCGGCGTCCCGCATGCGGCGAAGGGCCGTTTCGGAATCGGCGAAGACAATGCTAACACGAACCCGCTGGAGTGAAACGACCCGGAGAGTTCATTGTAGAGCTTTCTGCGACGATAGGACCAACACCGCCGTGACAGAAGGCCGCGTCTCATCGAAGCCGGGCGACATTGCCGATCGCAAGAGCGACCATATCGACATCGTGCTGCGCGCCGATGCCCACAGGCAGGAATCCGATTCCGCGGACCGCACGGGGCTTTCCGCCGTCGTGTTCGAACACTGCGCCCTGCCGGAGATCGCTCTCGGCGAAATCGACCTGTCCTGCGAATTCTTGGGCAGGCGCTTGCAGGCGCCGCTCCTGATTTCGTCGATGACGGGCGGGCCGGAGCGCGCGGCTCGGATCAACACGCGTCTTGCCGAAGCTGCCGAAGCCCTTGGCATCGCCTTCGCCGTGGGGTCGCAGCGGATCGCCATCGAAGGCAGGGCTAGGGGGGGTCTGGACCACGGCCTGAGACGGCTGGCGCCGTCGGTCCCGATCCTGGCGAATGTGGGCGCTGCGCAGCTCGGCCTGGGGTACGGCGTGAGAGAGGTCGAGCGTGCGGTCGACATGATCGAGGCCGATGCGCTGATCATCCATCTGAACCCGCTTCAGGAAGCCGTCCAGCAGGGCGGCGACACGGATTGGCGCGGGATCCTGGGCCGCATCGCGGAACTGGCGACGACCTTGCGCGTGCCGATTGTCGTCAAGGAAGTCGGAGCCGGAATTTCCGGAGCGCTGGCCCGCCGGCTCGTGGAGGTCGGCGTGGCTGCGATCGACGTGGCGGGGGCAGGCGGCACGAGCTGGGCCGCCGTCGAGGCCGAGCGCGCATCCGACAGCCGTGCGCGCCAGAGCGCTCTGGTGTTTTCGCAATGGGGCATCCCGACAGCGCGGGCGATCGCCGACGTCCGCGCGGCCTGTCCCGACGCGCTGGTGATCGGCTCGGGAGGAGTGAGAAACGGGCTCGATGTCGCGCGCGCGCTCCGTCTCGGTGCCGATCTGGCGGGGCAGGCCGCTGCTTCCCTGCAGGCGGCCGATTCGTCGGCCGAAGCCGTGGCGGAGCATTTTCGGAGCGTCATCGAGGAGCTGCGGATCGTCTGCTTCTGCACGGGCTCTGCCGACCTCAAGGCGTTGAAGCGAGCGCCTCTTCTTGCTTCACCGGGCGCCTGAAGTCGCCGCGATGTCCATCAAGGACGGGCGCTCGGCCTCATGGAGGGCTCCAGCCCGACCGCCGCGGCCGGATAGAGGCGCTCGAAGAAGGGCAGGTGGCTCGCACCCTTCTCGACGAGAAACGATTTGAAGGCCCTTTCGGCCGGCGCCGGCATGCGCTCTTTGCGGCAGACCGCGTACCATTTCCTGCGAATCGGCATGTCGGTGACGTCGAGGATTGCGAGCCGCCCCGTCTCGACTTCGAAGGCGATCGTGTGAGCCGAAATGAAGGCGATGCCGAGGCCCGCCATGACGGCCTGCTTGATCGTCTCGTTCGACCCCATTTCGACCGCCTGGGACTCCAGTTCGACGAGGTGTTCGGCCATGAAGCTTTCGAGCGCCAGCCGGGTGCCGGACCCTTGTTCGCGGATGATGATCGTCTCTTCCAGAAGCCTGTGCCGCGGAATGTCGCGCATTCTGGCCAGAGGATGGTTGGGATCGGCGATCATCACCAGCGGATGGTCGCCGAAGAAGGTCGCATCGATCGGGAAGCCCGTCGGCGGTCGGCCCATCAGGGCGATATCAAGCTTGTAGTCCCGCAATTCGCTGATGATGTCCTGGCGATTGCCCACACGAAGCTTGATCTCGATGTCCGGGTATTCGTCGAGAAAGGCCGCGATCAGACGAGGGGCGAAATATTTCGCCGTCGAAACGACTCCGAGCTTGATCGTCCCACTTCTCACGCCCTTGATCGCATCGATCTCGTCCGACAGGGCCTTGAGCGTTGTCTCCACCGCATTCGCGGCGTCGAGAACGGCGGTTCCGGCAACGGTCAGCCGCATGCCCTCGCTGGTTCGGTCGAACAGGGCCAGGCCGACATCGTCCTCCAGCTGTTTTACCTGTAAGGTCACGGCGGGCGCGGTCAGTCCGACCTCGCGAGCGGCCGCCGCGATAGTTCCAAGTCGGCTGATCGCCTGGATGGACCGCAACTGGCGCAAGGTGAGGGTTCGCATGTCTCCGTAGTTATTTTGTTTTATGACACTCGTAAAGATAATAAATTTTACTTATCCAGCGGGCGCGCTCATGCTCTTCCCAATCCGGGCGAGCGGGGCGCAGAACCCCGACGCTTCGTAGGAGAGGAATGGGATGACTTCGTCACTCGACGCTTATCTGGGATCCGAATGTGGAGCGGATCCGCTGCGCCGGCAGGTCGGCGAGACGGTGCGCAATCTGTGTGCCGCCGCCGTGAAGGTGCGCAACCGGATCATCGCCGGCGGAGAATCCCTGGGACAGTCTCGCGGCGCCGAGAACGCCGGGGGCGATACGCAGAAGGAACTCGACGTTCTGGCTGACACGGTGTTTCTCGAAGCGGCCAAGGCCTCGCCGATCGCCTATTTCGGTTCGGAGGAACAGGACGAACCGGTCACGCTCAAATCCGATGCACCGCTGGCGATCGCGATCGATCCGCTCGACGGTTCATCCAACATCGAGACCAATGTCTCGATCGGCACGATCTTTTCGCTTCTGCCGGTCTCAGACGAGCATCGCGCCGATCCAGGCACGGTCTTCTGCCAGCCCGGATCCCGACAACTCGCGGCCGGCTTCTTCATCTACGGGCCGCAGCTCCTGCTGGTTCTTTCGGTGGGGAACGGCACGCAGACCTTCATCTTCTCGCCGAACTTCGGCGGGTTCGTCGAGATGGGTCCATCGCTTTCAATCGCCGACAAGGCAAAGGAGTTTGCAATCAATGCGTCGAACTACCGGCACTGGCCCCCGCAGATCCGAGCCTACATCGATGACTGCCTCGCCGGCAGCGAAGGACCGCGCGAGCGCGACTTCAACATGCGCTGGATCGCCTCCCTCGTGGCCGACTGTTACCGCATTCTGCTCAGAGGGGGGGTCTTTCTTTATCCCGGCGACGACCGGAAGGGCTACGCCAAGGGACGTCTGAGGCTCGTCTACGAGGCCAATCCGATCGCCTTCTGCGTCGAACATGCCGGCGGCAAGGCGACGGACGGCACCACGCCGATCCTGGAAAAAGTACCGGAGGGCCTGCACGAACGCACGCCGCTGGTCTTCGGATCGACCCGGGAGGTCGAGCGGGTCGGGCGCTACGTTGCCGATCCGTCCGCGCTCGCGGAGAAATCGCCGCTGTTCGGCAAACGCAGCCTCTTTCGCGTTTGATAGGGTCGACCTGGTCGCTCGGGGAGAGCGTGCGACCAGGTCGGGGAGGAATCAGGACAATGTCTGCCAAACATCCGATCGTTGCGATCACCGGCTCGTCCGGAGCCGGGACCACTTCGGTCAAGAACATATTCGACCAGATCTTCCGCCGCGAGCATGTGAATGCCGCCTTCATCGAGGGCGACGCCTTCCACCGCTACGACCGGCAGGCGATGCGGGAGAAGATGGCGGAAGAGGAAGCGAAGGGGAATCGCGACTTCTCCCATTTCAGCCCGGAAGCCAATGTTCTGGAGAAGCTTCAGGAGGTCTTTCAGGACTATGGCCGCAAGGGTCGCGGCGAAACGCGGCACTACATTCACGACGAGGAGGAGGCGCGCCTCTATGGCGCCGACCCGGGCACCTTCTCCGAATGGGCTCCGCTGCAGGACGACAGCGATCTTCTGTTCTACGAAGGCCTGCATGGCTGCGTGAAGACCGATACGGTCGACCTTGCGCCGCTGGCTGATCTCAAGATCGGCGTCGTGCCGGTGATCAACCTCGAATGGATCCAGAAGATCCATCGGGACAAGAAGACGAGGGGCTATTCGACCGAGGCCGTGATGGACACGATCCTCAGGCGCATGCCGGACTATGTGAAATACATCTGTCCGCAGTTTGCCCGTACCGACATCAACTTCCAGCGCGTCCCGGTGGTCGATACGTCCGACCCCTTCATCGCCCGCTGGATCCCGACGGCGGACGAATCGATGATCGTGATCCGCTTTGCCAATCCCCGTGGGATCGATTTCCCCTATCTGCTGTCGATGATCCACGGCAGTTTCATGTCGCGGGCCAATTCGATCGTTGCACCGGGCAACAAACTCGATATCGCAATGCAGCTCATTCTGACGCCGCTGATTCTCCAGCTGATGGAACGGAAACGCCGCGCGTCCTGAGCTCAATGACAGATTCCAAGGAAGACACGATGTCCCAAACTGCCGACCAATCGCCCGAAGAGCTGGCAGGCGTCACGACCCGCGACATGGCAAACGCTATCCGCGCCCTTTCGATGGACGCCGTGCAAAAGGCCAATTCCGGCCACCCCGGCATGCCGATGGGCATGGCGGACGTGGCCGCGGTCCTGTTCTCGAAATTCCTGCGGGTCGACTCCTCCCAGCCCGAATGGCCGAACAGAGACCGCTTCATCCTGTCGAACGGCCACGGCTCGATGCTGCTTTATTCGGTCATGCATCTCCTCGGCTTTCCGGAGATGTCGATCGAGGAGATCGAAAACTTCCGCCAGCTCGGTAGCCGGACGGCCGGCCATCCCGAATATGGTCACGCGGCCGGTATCGAATCGACGACGGGTCCGCTCGGCCAGGGCATCACCATGTCGGTCGGCATGGCGCTTGCCGAACGCATGCTCGCCAGCCGCTTCGGCGACGACCTCGTCGACCACTACACTTACGTCTTCTGCGGCGATGGCTGCCTGATGGAGGGCATCTCGCACGAGGCGATCGACCTTGCGGGGCACCTCAAGCTCAACAAGCTGATCTATTTCTTCGACGACAATCACATCTCGATCGATGGCGACACCAGTCTTTCCACCTCGATCGACCAGCGCGAGCGATTCGCCGCCCATGGCTGGAACACATGGTCCGTCGACGGACATGATCCGGAAGCGATCGAAAAGGTCATCGCGGAGGCGCGTCGCAGCGACAAGCCGGCTTTCATCGCCTGCCGGACGATCATCGGCTATGGCGCGCCGAACCTGCAGGGCACCGACAAGGTGCACGGCAACGCGCTCGGCAAGGACGAAGTCGCCGCGACCCGCAAGAACATCGGCTGGACGTCGGAAGCCTTCGTCGTCCCGGAGCCGATTACCAAGGCCTGGCACGAGGCGGCCAAGAAGGGCCGGGAAGCCCGCGAAGCGTGGGAAAAGAAGCGCGACGCTGCACCGAACCGCTCAGCATTCGAAGCGCAATATGCCACGACCCTGCCGGAGAACCTCGCCGAGCTGATGGCCAAGGCGAGAGCCGACATCGTGACCGACAAGCCGAGTGTCGCCACCCGCAAGGCGTCCGAAATGGCTCTGGAAGTAATCAATGCGGCGACGGATCTGACCATCGGTGGTTCGGCCGATCTCACCCCGTCGAACAATACCAAGACCAAGGGTCTCGAGGACATCAAGCCGGGCGACTATGCTGGACGCTATGTCCGTTACGGCGTGCGCGAGCACGGCATGGCGGCGGTGATGAACGGCATCGCGCTCCATGGGGGTTTTGTGCCCTATGGCGGTACCTTCATGTGCTTCACCGACTATGCGCGTGGTGCGATCCGCCTGTCGGCGCTGATGGGGATCCGGGTGGTCTATGTCATGACCCATGATTCCATCGGTCTCGGCGAGGACGGCCCGACCCATCAGCCGGTCGAGCATCTGGCGATCCACCGCGCGACGCCGAACACGCTCCTGTTTCGGCCAGCCGATGCCGTGGAAACCAACGAAGCCTGGGAAATCGCGCTTGGCGAGAACAAGCGACCTTCGGTGATGGCCCTGTCACGCCAGGGTGTGCCGACGGTTCGTTCCGGCTCGGTCTCCGAGAACATGACCCGCAAGGGCGCCTACGTTCTCAAGGATGCGGACGGCACGCGGGACTTCACCATTCTGTCGACGGGAACCGAGGTTTCCATCGCCCTCGAAGCCGCCAAGAAGCTTGAAGAGAAAGGTCTGAAGGTCGCTGTGGTCTCGATGCCCTGCTGGGAACTCTTCGAGGAGCAGGACGCCAGCTATCGCAAGCACGTGCTCGGCACCGCGCCGCGTATCGCCATCGAGGCGGCGGCACGTCTCGGCTGGGACCGCTGGCTCGGCGAGGACGGACATTTCATCGGCATGAACAGTTTCGGCGCCTCGGCACCGGGACCGGAGGTCTACAAGCATTTCGGCATCACGGCCGAGGCGGTCGTCGACGCTGCGGACGCAATGCTGAAGCGCTGATCAAAGGCCGGATCGGAAGGGCCGGCTGAAGAGGCCGGCCCGACGGAACGGAAGCGGCCTCGAAAGACAGATGAGGAAATGACAGGCGCGGGGAAGCTCTTTCCCGCGCACGGGAGAAGTGTGCGCGAAAAAGGAGGTCGCGTCGCCATGGCCAAGATCACGCTGAGACAATTGCTCGATCACGCTGCCGAACAGGGCTACGGCGTGCCGGCGTTCAACATCAACAATATGGAGCAGGGCCTCGCGATCATGGAGGCGGCGGCCGAGAGCTCTGCCCCGGTGATCATGCAGGCCTCCCGCGGCGCGCGCTCCTACGCCAAGGACGTGATGCTGGAAAAGATGATGGACGCGCTGGTGGAGATGTTTCCCCAGATCCCCGTCTGCATTCATCAGGATCACGGCAACAACGAGCAGACCTGCCTGACCGCGATCCGCCACGGCTTCACCTCGGTGATGATGGACGGCTCGCTCGAAGCCGACATGAAGACGCCGGCCTCCTACGAATACAATGTCGCGATCACCGAGCGGGTCACCCGCATGGCCCATTGGGTCGGCGCCTCGGTGGAAGGCGAACTCGGCGTCTTGGGGTCGCTGGAGACGGGCGAGGGTGAGAAGGAGGACGGTGTCGGCTTCGAGGGCAAGCTCGACCACGACAAGCTCCTGACCGATCCCGACCAGGCCGTCGATTTCGTTCGCCGCACGAAGGTCGATGCGCTGGCGATCGCCATGGGCACGTCCCATGGCGCCTACAAATTCACCCGCAAGCCCGACGGTGACATCCTCGCCATGCATGTGATCGAGGAAATTCACGCCAAGCTGCCGAACACCCATCTCGTGATGCACGGCTCTTCGTCGGTGCCCGAAGAGCTTCAGGAGATCATCAATCGCTATGGCGGCAAGATGCGCCAGACCTATGGCGTACCGGTCGAGGAGATCGTGCGCGGCATCAGGCATGGCGTGCGCAAGGTCAATATCGACACTGACTGCCGCATGGCGATGACCGGTCAGTTCCGGAAGGTGGCGATGGAAAAGCCGGAGGAGTTCGATCCCCGCAAGTTCCTTGCCCCGGCCATGGACGCTTTGAAGAAGCTCTGCCTCGAACGCTACGAGCAGTTCGGCTGCGCCGGCCAGGCCGCGAAGATCAGGCCGATGCCACTCGACAGGATGGCCGCCCGCTATGCCTCGGGCGAACTCGAACCCCGCATCGAGCCCGATGCGGCCGTCGCCGCCTGAGGGGTGAGGAAGTCCGTCCCGGCTGACGCGAGGGGCGGGAACGATTGAGAGAATCGAAATTGGCAGGGACGCCGCGGGAGAGAGCCTCGCGGCGAACGGGAGAACTGTGTCTTGCGTCTGGAACGGAAAACGGGACAGCGCCCAGTTTCGCGAAGAGGAGAAGGCAGAATGGACACCACGACGACGACCGTCACCGGCAAGGATCGCTACAAGTCCGGCGTGATGGAATACAAGAAGATGGGCTATTGGGAGCCCGATTACGAGCCCAAGGACACGGACGTCATCGCCTGTTTCCGGATCACGCCGCAGGATGGTGTCGATCCGGTCGAAGCGGCGGCGGCCGTCGCCGGCGAAAGCTCCACGGCCACCTGGACGGTCGTGTGGACCGATCGGCTGACGGCGGCGGAGAAGTATCGCGCCAAGGCGTACCGGGTGGACCCGGTGCCGAACACGAGCGACCAGTATTTCGCCTATATCGCGTATGATCTCGACCTCTTCGAGCCGGGTTCGATCGCCAATCTCACGGCCTCGATCATCGGCAACGTCTTCGGCTTCAAGCCGCTGAAGGGCCTTCGCCTCGAGGACATGCGTCTGCCGACGGCCTATGTGAAGACCTTCCAGGGCCCGGCCACCGGCATCGTCGTCGAGCGCGAACGCCTCGACAAGTTCGGCCGCCCGCTCCTTGGCGCGACGGTGAAGCCGAAGCTCGGCCTGTCAGGCCGCAACTACGGCCGCGTCGTCTACGAGGCTCTGAAGGGCGGGCTCGACTTCACCAAGGACGACGAGAACATCAACTCCCAGCCCTTCATGGATTGGCGCGAGCGCTTCCTCTACTGCATGGAAGCGGTGAACAAGGCCCAGGCCGCGACCGGCGAGATCAAGGGCACCTATCTCAACGTCACCGCCGCGACCATGGAAGACATGTACGAGCGCGCCGAGTTCGCTGCCGAGCTCGGGTCGAACATCATCATGATCGACCTCGTCATCGGCTGGACGGCAATGCAGTCCATGGCGAAATGGGCCCGCCGGAACAACATGATCCTGCATCTCCACAGGGCAGGGCACTCCACCTATACCCGGCAGAAGACACACGGCGTTTCCTTCCGCGTCATCGCCAAATGGGCCCGGCTGGCCGGTGTCGACCATATCCATGCCGGCACCGTGGTGGGCAAGCTGGAGGGCGATCCGGCGACGACGCGGGGCTACTACGACATCTGCCGCAACGAATTCACCGAGCAGCGGCTGGAAAACGGCATCTTCTTCGACCAGCCCTGGGCCTCGCTCAACAAGATGATGCCCGTCGCCTCCGGCGGCATTCATGCCGGCCAGATGCACCAGCTCATCGATCTCCTCGGCGAGGATGTCGTCCTGCAGTTCGGCGGCGGCACGATCGGCCATCCGATGGGGATCGCGGCTGGCGCGACGGCGAACCGCGTGGCACTCGAATGTATGATCCTGGCTCGGAACGAGGGCCGCGACATCGTGAATGAAGGGCCGGACATCCTGAACGAGGCGGCCAAGAGCTGCACGCCGCTGAAGCAGGCGCTCGAGACCTGGAAGGACGTGACCTTCAACTACACCTCGACGGATTCTCCCGACTACGCGGTGACCGCGACCGCCGCCTGATCGAATTATGACTTTGTTTTCAAGGAGAAGAGAACCATGCGCGTTACCCAGGGCACGTTTTCCTTCCTGCCCGATCTGACCGACGAACAGATCACCAAGCAGGTGCAATACTGCCTCGACAATGGCTGGGCGGTGAATCTCGAATACACCGACGACCCGCATCCCCGAAATACCTATTGGGACATGTGGGGCCACCCGATGTTCGACATCGAGGACGCCGCCGGCGTCATGATGGAGCTTCAAAGCTGCCGGAAGGCCTTCGGCGACCGCTACATCCGCATGTCGGCCTTCGATTCCAGCCATGGGTGGGAATCGGTGAAGCTGTCGTTCCTGGTCAACCGGCCGAAGGACGAGCCCGGCTTCCGCCTGCGCCGCCAGGAAGGCCACGGTCGCAACATGCGCTACACGACGGAGCCCTATGCCGACGCCAAGCCGGAGGGCGAGCGCTACGGGGTGTGAGCACTTCACGCACGCTTCGTCATCCTCGTGCGAAGCACGGGGATCCATGCCTCGGCATTTCCGTCATTCTTCGAAGCAGGAAAGAGCTGCGGCAGGGCGGCGAGGATGGCGGAACTTCGCCAGGATTTGCATCGGCTTGGCCGCGTCGCCGCTGAGGCATGGATCCCCGACCCTTCGGGTCGAGGATGACGAAGTCGAGGTCATTGCGGCAGGTCCTGCATAGCCTCAAAAGGGAAGGGTCTCAATGAGTTACCTCGACCAGTTGAACAAGCAGTCCAAGGAGGGTAGGGGCTCCGACTCGGAGCCGGCGACGGAGAAACCAGCCGTGGTCGAGACCGCCGACGAGGCCGACACCCCCACCACCGTTGACCTCAAGCGCGAATACGAGAAAGCGGGCGTCAGGGACGTCCTCGAAGAGCTCGATCGCGAACTGATCGGTCTGGCGCCCGTCAAGAAGCGAATTCGCGAGACGGCGGCGCTGCTTCTAGTCGAGCGCGCTCGCCGTCGCCTCGGCCTCGCCCACGAGACGCCGACGCTGCACATGAGCTTCACCGGCAATCCGGGCACCGGCAAGACGACTGTCGCGCTGAAGATGGCGAACCTCCTCCACCGGCTCGGTTACATCCGGAAAGGCCATCTCGTCTCGGTGACGCGGGACGATCTCGTCGGCCAATATATCGGCCACACCGCGCCCAAGACGAAGGAGATCCTGAAAAAGGCCATGGGCGGCGTCCTGTTCATCGACGAGGCCTACTACCTCTACCGGCCGGAGAACGAGCGCGACTATGGCCAGGAGGCGATAGAGATCCTGCTGCAGGTGATGGAAAACCAGCGCGACGATCTGGTCGTCATCCTCGCCGGCTATGCCGACCGCATGGACAGGTTCTTCGAATCCAATCCCGGATTCCGCTCCCGCATTGCCCACCACATCGACTTTCCCGACTATTCGGACAACGAACTCCTGCACATCGCGATCGGCATGCTCGAGCGGCAGAACTACCACCTGACGGAGGAGGCGAAGGCGACGCTTGCGAGCTATATCGAACACCGCCGCCAGCAGCCGCATTTCGCCAATGCCCGCTCGATCCGCAACGCGCTCGATCGGGCGCGCCTGCGTCAGGCCAACCGCCTCTTCGAAGGCGACACCGGACCGCTGGATGCCGAAAAACTGTCGGAAATCGCGGCCGAAGACATTGCCGCGAGCCGCGTCTTCCGCCAGAAGCCGGGCCTGAACGCGGAATATGTCCATCCCGAGCGGGACGAGGAGACTGAACGATGACAAGAGACCTGGTGATCGCGCCGTCGATCCTGTCGGCGGATTTCGCCCGCCTCGGCGACGAAGTGGCGGCCGTCGACGCGGCCGGAGCGGACTGGATCCATCTCGACGTGATGGACGGCCATTTCGTGCCAAACATCACCTTTGGCCCGCCGGTGGTAAAGGCGATCCGCGGCGCCTCGGCGAAGGTTTTCGACTGCCATCTGATGATCGAGCCCTGCGATCCTTACCTCGAAGCCTTCGCCGAGGCAGGTGCGGACCTCATCACCGTGCATGCCGAGGCAACGAGCCATCTCGACCGCTCGCTCCAGGCGATCAAGGCCATGGGCAAGAAGGCCGGTGTGTCCCTCAACCCGTCGACGCCGGAGAGCGTCATCGAATATGTCCTGGACCGGCTCGATCTGATCCTGTTGATGACGGTCAATCCCGGTTTCGGCGGGCAGGCCTTTATCCCGGCGGTTCTGGAAAAGATCAGGCGGGTGAAGCAGATGGTCGGCGACCGGCCGATCGATATCGAGGTGGATGGCGGCGTGACGCCGGACACGGCGCCGCGGGTCTTTGCGGCCGGAGCCAATGCGCTTGTGGCCGGTTCGGCCGTCTTCAAGGGTGGGACGCCGGAGCACTATCGCACCAACATCGCCGCGATCCGTGCCGCAGCCGAGGGCGCCAAGGCAAGAGCCGCCTGAAACGGACGCAAAACAAAAGCCCGCTTGCCGAACGACGAACGGGCTTTCGATGGAAATTCTTTGGGCCGGCTCAGCCGGCCTTCTTGTTGAGACGGCTGCTCTCTTCCTGAAGCAGGTCGATCAGCTGCGAGGCGTCCGCCTTCGTCAGCGTCTCGTCATAGGGATGGCCCGTCTCTTCGCACAGCGTCTTCAGATAAGAGGCCTGCGCGCCGGTCATCGGCTCGCCGCCGGTCGCCCATTGGGACGGGTCCTTTTCGGTGTTGGAGTCAGTGTCGGTCTTCGGGTCCGAGTTGTCCATCAACAATCTCCATTGTCGGATCATTGTTCTGGCAATGTTCTGGCCTGACATTCGTTCCCGGCCGGGCACTTGCCATGCCCGGCCTTCCACAAGGAAATGCCGCAAGGACGGATCAGCCGGAGGTCAGAGGCGAAATCGAGATCTCGACGCGCCGGTTCTGCGCGCGTCCGGACTCGGTCGCGTTGGAGGCGACAGGCCTGCTTTCGCCGAAGCCCTGCGTATTGAGGCGACGATAATCGACGCCCTGGCTCGCCAGATACTGGCTGACCGACGAGGCACGCGCCTGAGAGAGCTGTAGATTGTAGGCGTCGGAGCCCTGCGAATCCGTATGACCGTAGACGTCGACGATCGAGCGGTCGAACTCTCTGAGAACCAGCGCCACCGAATTCAGCGTCGGGTAGAAGGCCGGCAGAATCGAGGACTGGTCGGTCGGGAAGGTGATGTTCGACGGCATGTTGAGGATGATGCGGTCGCCGACGCGGGTGACCGAGACACCGGTACCCTGAAGCTGGGCACGAAGCTTGGCCTCCTGATTGTCCATGTAAAGGCCGATACCGCCGCCGGTCAGCGCTCCGACGCCGGCGCCGATCGCCGCCGCCGTCCCGGCGTCTGCGCCGGTCGCGCGGCCGATCACGTAGCCGCCCAGCGCGCCGACGCCAGCGCCGATTCCGGCGCCGCCCAACGTGTTGGAGATCTTTGATTGACCGGTATAGGGATCCGTCGTGCAGCCGGCGAAAGCAACCGTCAGGCTAAGAACGAGGGCAAGCTTCTTCATTGTGAGACCTGATCTCCAGCGCGTGGCAGACCGCCGTGCTTCGGCGGCTCTTCTTCTATTGCCCGACCTCGCTAGAAAAGGCCGATGGCCCAATTGCGGCGGTTCGAGGCGTTCCGCGGGTTTCGCCGACATGTTGCTGTTTTGATACAGATCTTGCGGTTGCTCAGACCTTCTCGTGCCGGCCGTCCTGGCAGGCGGCATGCGTGATTCCCTCTGCAAGCGTCTCCAGAAGAATCCGGTCGGATCGCGCAGTGGCGTCCTGATCGGCCAGGATGACATAGCCCCTGGGCACGACCGAGCGGGCGATCATCAGGGCGCGGCTCCATGGCCCTTTCATCACCAGGGAGGAGCCTTCGTCGCGCACACGGTTGTCACGGCCGATGCGGAAGCGGCAATTGGCGAGGTGAAAGCGCACCTTCCGCGGACTGCGGTCATCGCCATCCCACTGATGATAGATTCCCTCGAAGATTTCCTTTCGCACGTTGGAGCCCCCGGCCGTGAGGTCGGCGGCGATCTCTGCCAACCGGTCCATGCTCGTATTGGCGTCCAGTTCGCCATCCATGAGCGCGACGGGGGCACCCGTCGTCCGCGGATCGTCGAGACGCGGCACGGTGCAGCCATAATAGGAAACATGGGCCGAGAAGCGCGGTCCGTTCGGCAGAAACAGCGAGGCCATCTGTTCATAGGCCGTGAGCATGGCGATCATTCCGCCATAGGAAAACCCGGCCACGGCAATGGCGTCGGATCGAATTTCCGGGCGCACGGACAGATGCTCAAGAGCAGCGAAGGCATCGGCAAGAAGCATCGTCTCGGTCACCCGAAGCGCTTTCACCGGGTCCCCGAAACGATCCATGTTGCGTGAGACGAAGCTGTCGAAGACCAGCGTGGCGTAGCCGTGCTCGGCCAGAAACCGGCCATAGCGGTGTTCCCGGGCGGGTTTGGCACCGCCGAGCCCGTGGGAAATGACCACCGCGGGAACCGGTCCATCGCGATCCCGAGGCATATAGAGCTTCGCGTCGAGCTTGAAGTCGGGTGGCGCGTCGCGGTCCTGGGCCTTCATGTCGATCAGGGTGAAGGGCGATCGGCTCGGAATGGCCAGAGGCAGTGTCTCGAAATCAGTCATCCGGATGATGTGGTCAACGAAGAGGCAGGGAAAAGCAACAAGTTTCGCAGCCGCCCATCGATCCGAAAAGTTTTCGGCCTGCAGATGTCAGCCTGTCCTGCGACCATGCGAACGGCAGAACCGGAACGGCGGAGCCAGTTGCTCTGGTCCCGCCGTTCACGCCAATGCTCTATCAGGCAGCCTTGCGTTGCTGCAGAAGCCCGCGATTGACCAGGAGCTCGGCGATCTGGATCGTGTTCAGCGCCGCGCCCTTGCGCAGATTGTCCGCGACCACCCAGATGTTGAGCCCATTGTCGAGCGTCTGGTCCTCCCGGATACGGGAGATGTAGGTCGCATCCTCACCGGCCGACTCGAAGGGCGTCACGTAGCCGCCATCCTCATGCTTGTCGATGACGAGACAGCCCGGCGCCTCGCGCAGGATGTCGCGCGCCTCGTCGGCCGTGATCGGCTTTTCGAACTCTATGTTGACCGCCTCGGAATGACCGATGAAGACCGGCACGCGCACGGCCGTGCAGGTGACCTTGATCTTCGGATCGAGCATCTTCTTGGTCTCGGCCATCACCTTCCACTCTTCCTTGGTGGAGCCGTCCTCCATGAAGACGTCGATATGGGGGATGACGTTGAAGGCGATGCGCTTGGTGAACTTCTTCTTCTCGATCGGATCGGCGACGAAGACGGCGCGCGACTGCTCGAAGAGCTCGTCCATCCCATCCTTGCCGGCGCCGGAAACCGACTGATAGGTCGACACCACGATGCGCTTGATCGTCGCCGCATCGTGCAGCGGCTTCAGGGCGACGACGAGCTGCGCCGTGGAGCAGTTCGGATTGGCGATGATGTTCTTCTTGGTGAAGCCGGTGACGGCGTCGGCGTTCACTTCCGGCACGATCAGCGGAACATCCTGATCGTAGCGCCAGGCCGATGAATTATCGATGACCACGCAGCCCTGGGCACCGATCTTCGGCGAGTATTCCTTGGAGATGTTTCCGCCGGCCGACATCAGCGCGATGTCGACGTCGGAGAAGTCGTAGCCCTCGAGCGCCTTCACCTTGAGCGTCTTGTCGCCATAGGAGACTTCCTGGCCGACGGATCGGCGGGAGGCGAGCGCAACGACCTCGTCGGCCGGAAAACCCCGCTCTTCGAGGATCGACAGCATCTCGCGTCCGACATTGCCGGTGGCACCGACGACGGCAACCTTGTAGCCCATGGGATTTCAGACCTTCTTTCGCTCTCCCCTTGCCTGTCGGTCAAAGCACGCTCGTCCTCCGCCCCGGGGGAGACAAGCGGGGCGGCGGCGTCAGCTAATCGACGTTTTGATGCCAGACGGCATTGTGATGAAGGAGCGCACGGTCATGGCCGCGGATATGCGCCCGAAGGCCGGGGCTTGTCAATCGCGAGAAACCGAGAGATTGACCGCGGGAGTGGCTGAATCGCCGGCCGATCACCGGGGCGGGGCGATTGATGCTCAAGCTCGCAATTCTATCATTCGGACCGATGTCGCATTTCGCCATACTCCTCGCCGGCCGCGTCGCGGCGACGCCTGCTCTGTCCGAGGCCCTGCGGAGCGCACGCGTGATTGCCGCCGACGACGGCATCCGCCACGCCCGCGAACTCTCTCTCTCGCCAGAGCTGTGGGTCGGAGACTTCGATTCCGCCCCGACGGAGCCGCCGATCGCGCTTGCAGGCCTGAGCAGGGCACCGTTCCCCGCTGACAAGGATCAGACCGACGGCGAACTGGCGATCGAGGCGGCGGTTGCCCGGGGGGCAAAGAGGATCACCCTCGTCGGTGCACTGGGCGGTCCGCGTTCGGATCATGCCTTTGCCCACCTGGTTCTGATGCTCCGCTATTTCCACGCGGGGATCGAGATCGAGCTCAATGACGGGATCGAGGTCGCCTTTCCCTTGTCGCCGGAAACGCGGCGTTTCGAGCTCGAACCCGGAACGCAGTTCTCGATCCTGAAATTCGGGGCGATCGAGGGTCTCACCATTGAGGGGGCCAAATGGCCACTTGCGAATATCGATCTGCCGTTCAGTTCGATCCTCACCCAGTCGAACGAGGCGCTCGGGACCATCTCGGTGCGCGTGGGGAAGGGGGACGCCGTCCTCCTGGCCCAGACCGACCCGACGGTGCGTTGATTGCGAAGTTCCCAATCGGTCCAGGCTCCCCGGCATGCTGACACCCGCCAAGCGGGAGCTTCACGGGCCAGCCTGGCAATGGCGCTATCCATGCCCGGCAGCCTGGGGAAAATGGGCTTAAATCTTCCGGTGATCGCCCTTGGCGTCGGATTTCGCTTCCATTATGGTGCCGCTCGCATGGTCCCGTAGCTCAGCAGGATAGAGCATCAGATTCCTAATCTGAGGGTCACAGGTTCGAATCCTGTCGGGATCACCAGCGATTTCAGTGACTTACAGCATCAACTAATATCGTTTTAATCATCGGGGTAACGCTGAGGGTAACAAAAAGGGCGCCCGGTAGGGCGCGCCTCCGCACTCGGTACTATGGCGATTCTCACCATGCTTCAGTTCAGCGTGGTCGGACCGTCGCATGTTTGCGATGTTCCGATCGGCTTCGGAGGCGTCGTGGAAATCGCCGCGAAGGTCTGGCGTGTCATCACCATTTTGGCGACAACGACTCGCTCGGCCTCACCGTCGAGGGGCGAAATTTGCCGGGCATGGAAGGTCGCCCGGACCAATCCATCGCCCAAATCCTCGACACTCACGACGCCAGACACGAAGATGTCAGGGACAAAAGCGGGCTCAGTAACGCGGTGAAGATCAGTCATTTCAACCTCCCATGTTGACGATGTCAGCTCGCAGAACCACGAGCCCCTGCAACACAACGCGCTCGAAGGGAGCCATGTCCTTGTCAGCTGTGGAGGCATAGCGGATCAGGACATCCAGCTTGTCACGGATGATGCAAAGATGCCCGTAGGGAGCGCAGAAATTCAGGACGTCCAAGCCCATTTGGAGCCGTCGATCATCCTGTTCCCGGGCTTCCCAGTTCTTTCGCTCCTCAGATGAAGCGTCCGTTCCCGGCTCTATCTCAGCCAGCTTCCACTCCCGAAACAAACGATCGAATTGGTGCCGCCTTGCAAGTAGATCTCCTTCAGTGCCCGAAAGTCCGGCGCATGTTTTGGGCATAGCTTCGCCGATCGCCCCGGTGTGGGTCGTTGTCATGAAAATTGCTCCCTGATCACGTGATGTGATACCGTTAGTATCGATAGGGTAAGGGAGCATGTCAATACCAATGGTATCAATTCGTCAGGTGAAGGCCGCACGCGCCCTTTTAGGTTGGTCGCAAAATGACCTCGCCGACAGGTCAGGTGTTTCGCGCCCCACGGTCAAACGATTGGAGGCTAGCGACGGAGAACTCGGCGGTCGCGCTACAACTAGCGATGCGATACGCTCTGCCCTTGAAGCCGCTGGCGTCGAATTCATTGCTGAGAACGGTGGCGGGGCGGGGGTGAGGTTGCGATAGGTTTGGAAGACTATGCTGACTGATATTTTTGCTCACCGATACGAAGATGTCGAAATTTGGAAGTCAATCAACGAGCAGACTAGAAGACTTATTGTTCAAAGCTTTCGGCTATTGAGTGAGCAAGTTAGTCCATACTATATCGATGGCTATCCTACGGACGAAACTAAGCGGTTTTGGAAAAATTTGCATGATAGGATCGCAATGGAGTTGGGATTAAAGCATCTGTCGCCGATAGCATACAGTCATACGACGTCGGTTGCAGGAAAACCTTTTGTGTCTGGTGGATTGTGGGAAATGCACACAGTCTGCGAAAATTGGATGCTCGCTGCCTGTGAGCCAAATGCGCGAGCTGATGTATTCGTGAAGCAGCGATTGAGCCTTATAGAAATCGGCTTTCGACTGAGGGAGGATGAACTAAACACCGAGCGCCGAGGTCTGGAAGCACGGATTGACGCGGCTAGAAGGAGACCATTGGCAGGTCGTGGAATTCGCCTTCCTGGCGATATAGGTGACGGAATAAGGGCTCTCCTTGCCACAAACGAAGCGGCTTTCGACGACGCAGTCAATGAGCTTAACATCCGTTTCCGCAGCGCTCGTGCCCCTCTACATTACCATAACGGTTTGATTCAAATTTCGGAGGATGTTCTTACAGAACAGCAGATTGAGGGGCCGTTCTGGAAACTTCTCGCCGATTCGAAGTGGCAAAACGTCGACACTGACATGAAGGAGGCGTTCGATCGCCGCGATACTAATGGTCGCGATCCTGCCTTCTACGCGGCACGGGCTCTGGAAAGCACAATCAAAATTATCTCTGCCGAAAAAGGCTGGACCCACGGCCGGGAGCGTGGGGCGCACAATTTTATTGATAACCTGATGGCGAGTAAAAACGGTTTTATCGAGCATTGGGAAGGGGATGCCTTAAAAGCGTTCTTCACTAAGGTAAGAAATCCGCTCGGCCATGGTCCAGGCAATGAGCCGATGCCAAATCTATCTTTGCCGGCAACGACATGGGCAATAGAGTATTCTATGTCTTGGATCAAATCCTTGATAAACCGGACGTAAGCACGCAGCGTGGCGCGAAGAAGCCTATATTGCGTCGCACCCAGAAACGCGGCTAGCCGAGGCAAGATGATGGTTTTCGAGGTTGATTGGTCGCGAGAAAAGATTTGGCCTGAGCATTTGAAGCCCATCGGAGAAGATACGCTTCTCGAAAAAGAGAGCTTTGCCGAGTGGTGGAGCCGGCATCATGATGAACTCGACCACCTGCCCGCCATTGTCTGTGAGCAGTGGATCCATCGTCATTGGCTAAATTCTCCGTGGTCGTTTCTTCCTCTTGATAGCTTGCAGTGGGAGAGGACTACGGAGTCAGGAGAATACATCCTTCAAACCATTTATAGTCCATGGGACCGTCACACATGCCCCCAGTTCGACTATGAGACTTTCCAGCAAACGGGTGGGGAAGACCGCCTTCCTACTGCGAAGGCGCTGGACAGCGGAACTTGGGACTACCCTGTCGTAGCTATTCGAACACCCCATGGAATCAAAGAGATGGGTAAGAACCATCTAGGCGTTCGCCGTATGGTCGTAGAAGGGCATCAGCGCCTACGGTATCTGCGGGCGCTTCACATGCTGGGCCAGCCTCCGGTGGGACCACATGAGGTAATTACGCTCAGTTCACCACTTTTACGGTGAACAAGCCGCTCGCGAGTGCATGCTTTCCCTGCCGCCTTTCGCGCCGAGGCAGGCGGCGCCCGCTTCGGCTCAGATCTCGGACGGCAGTGCGTACTGCCAAGCGGCTTGTTGCTGCCGAAGAAATTCATTTCGACGCGCAAGGGTCTCTTGCCATTCCTGAGCTTCCCGATCCTTGAAGAAGTTTGCATCCGGCGCAAGCCTGGACACTGCTCGCTCCACTTCATCGAGGGTGACGCGGAAGAACTCCTTGCGCATGTTCACTCCGTTGATCCGACGGTCCGCGAACTCGCGGTGGAGGGCAGCCTCTAAGGCGGGCGCAGTCTCGCTGTAGATCATAGCGTGCGTGTCGAACGTGAAGGGAACGCTGGCGTCGCCGAGTTCGCGCACGCGATCATCAGGATCGAGGCGACGTGTCAGACCAATCTTGACGACGTCCTCGCCAAAAGATCCTGCATTCGAGATTATGTAGACGTAGCCTGAGGTGGTGAGTTCGGCCATCGCCCTTGCCCTCTCACTCGCTGCATGGGCTTCCGCAAGAGAAGACTCCAGCGCAGCGACACGCGCTCGCAGCTTGTCATTCCCCACGTCCATCTCAGCTTCTCGTCGCGCCTTGGCAAGAAGGGCTTGATACTTTTGCTCTTCCCTTTCGGCTCGCTCAGCGTCCGCCTGGAGCTTTTTCTCTTCTCGCTCCGCACGCGCAAGCTCGGCCCGCTCTTCCTTCTCTGCCTTTTGTTTTTCTCGCCATTCATGCGTTAGGCGAAGCTCCTTGAGCTTCAACTCGACATACCGATGGTCCAAGGTGAGCTCCATGGACTCATTCTCGCGATTAATGGCCGTTTCAGCGCTCAGGATGCGCTTCTCCATTGCGTTGATGTTGTTCCAGCGAACATTTGCGATTGCCGCTTCGCATTCATTGTTAAAAGCCCTCATACTCAACCGCACTTGGCGATTCATCATGGTTCGGCCCTTGGCGACGCTCCCGTCCACGGACCATTCCCTAGGGCAGTAGGTTGCGGTCTTGTTCTTGACCATCAGCTTTTGTTGTTCTCGGGCTGTGAGAATTGCGCGCTTGTATGCCTCGCCATCGCTGAACTCGAAATGGGGCTCGTAAACTCCCAACTCAGCGAAGGATAGTCGCTCGTCGTAAATCGCGACCTGTTTTTCAAGTCGGTCAAAAATTGCCCTCTTCTCAGCATAGGCAGCGCGCAGATTTCGGACGTCGGTTTTCAACCCCTCGACTTCGCCCTGCAGGCGCTTCACTTCATCCTCTTCCGAGATGATTGAGGAGTATCGTTCCCGTATTTCGCCGACGGCCCTGTCGGAGCGGTCTTTTGCCATGCGAGCATCGTCTTCGACCTGCCGCCGCCGCCGCCATTGAAATATCCACAAGGCAAGAAAAATTGGCGCCGCTCCCGCGCAAATGACGGCATAGACGATGATAGCGTCCATATCTCCTCCAGCCGGCGCCTTGGACCACAGCTAAGAGTAGAGGATAAGACTGTTTGACCTCAAGTCGAACGCAGCGCCGCCGAAGCGGGACTCGAAACCGCCCCCGCGGCTACCGCCTCGCCAACCGATCAAACGATGACACGCTATGGCGCCGCAGGGGCGTTAGCGACAGTCGGACGCGGAGCGACGCGGCGACCTGTGCCAAGGCTGATTCCTCGCCCTTCGATCGCCTTCATCCGGTTTTCGACGGCCGTAAGCTTCGCCATGGCGCTGTCGGTGTTGATGTCGACGCTGCCGACCACGGTACGGCCCATGTCCTTCATCAAGCCCGCGAGTTGCCCGACAGGCCCCAGAAACTGGGACAGCTCAAGCGCCTTCTGCCCCAGCCCGGCCATGCTTTCGAGAGCACCTTTCCCGCCATCGTCGAATGAGCCGCCGCGCCATCCGCTTGCCTGACGTCGAGGTTTCGGCGAAGAGCCGGAACCGGACCCCAGCCTGTCCATCAGCCCCATCACGAAATCATGCGGCGTCGTGATGTTGGCGTCTGCCCATTCGTTCATGGCCTTGCCGCGAGCCGCAGCCTTTTCGGGCGTATTGTCCGAGAGCATGTCGATCAGGCCCATGATGCCGAAGCCGGTCATCATTGCGCGCCCGGCACCGATTCCGCTCGCCTTGCCGCCCGGTTTCTTTCCGCTCGCTGCGGCAGTCGCAGCCGCCCCCGCGGCACCGGCCGCCGCTGTGCCCCACTTGATGCCAGCGAGACTGGCCAGAAGACCCACGGCCCATTTCGCGCCCTTCAGGAGCACCAGCACGCCCGCCAGGTTGCGGAGCGCGCCAGCAAAGAGGCTGACGCCGATCGCCGCTCCGGCAAGCCATGCGGCCGCCGTTGCCATGTCGCCGAGAACACCAGCGACGGCCTGCGGATCGGCGCCGAGGAAATTGGAAAGAGCGTTGACGAAATCGCCGATGTAGCTGTCGGCGCCCTCCATGTATTTCAGCCAGTCGTTCAGCGCCAAGGCAGCCGCAGCGAACAGTGAGGTTACGGGGAAGAGGCGAGCGAAAAGCAGACCCAGCACGGCAAGGAAGGGTTTGATCTTTCCCTCCCACTCGGCATCGCCGAGAAGGTTGGCAATGGTCCTGATGTTGTCGCGGATTTGCCCACCCAGGAAAGCGATTCCGTCGGCCGCCTTCGTGAACGCCCACGAAAGATTGGCCGCCCATCGGTTCAGCGTGCCATCCTTATCGAGAGCGTCGAGATAGTCGAGCAGCCCTTTCAGCCGATCCTTCACGGTCTGGAAAAAGCCGGCTTGGCCGATCTTGCGCTGGAAGTAGTCGAAATACTCCCAGGTGTTGGACCACAACCCAGCCCAGTTCTTGGATTGCGCCACCATCGCACCGCCGAAGCGGCCTTCGAGATTGTCGCGAACGAACTTGCCGATGGCCTCGCCGGTCTTGTCGACGGTTTGGCTGATCGTCTTGCCGTTTTCCTGCCAGCTGAAGGTGACTTGATCGCCGGCCACCGACGCCCTGATGCCGTAGGCTTTCAGCCGCTCGAATTCGCCGGTCACCGCGTCGTTATACATCTCGACGGCGGACATCAGGTCTTTGTTCAACGCCGATGCGCTATCGCCAAGCGTGCGCAACAGACCGTCCTGTGCGTTCTGTCCCTGGGCACGAAGCTGGATAAAAGCCTCGGTCACGCCGGCCAGTTCATAAGGCGTCTCGCGCGCGAACTTGGAGATCCATTCGAGCGAGCGCTTGGCCTTCTCTGACGAGCCCTCGATCGTAGTCAGGGCGGTTTCGAACCCTTCCCATTGCGCCGATGCGTCAATGACGCCCTTTCCGAATGCCGCCGCGAGCCCGCCGCCAATAAGTCCGAAGCTCGTCAGAGCCGATCGGGCGGTATCAGCCACCCTGTCGCCAAAGCGACCCACCGATTGAGCCGCCCGGTCGATTCCTGACTTGAAGCGTCTAAGTTCGCCTTCGCCGCGCGTGTCGAAGGCCAGAACGGCAATCAATTCGTCGATGACCATGACGACCTCAACTCAGGAAATGGGATTGTTTGCCGTGGCGAGTGGCAGTCGATCCAATCACCGCAAGGGCGACCAGATGCGCGTTCATCGTGCCGATGGCGTGTTGTGCGAGCCGATCGACGAACGCTTTGGGGATGCCGGAATCCACCAGAGCGACGCACTGCCTGATGTGCCTTTCGCACTCGCGTTCCAGTAATCGGCGCGCCGCACGACTCGCGGTGCCTGCATGGGAATTGTGGAAGCCGACCGCGATACCGCGCGCCATGTCCTCGCACTGCGAGACGACAAACGCGACACCGGTTTCGAGCTCGTCCAGATCGTTCATATTGCTTCCTTAGCGTTGCAAGGGCACCCACGAGAGAGCGCCCTTGAGAGCCGTTGCGCTATGCAGCAATGCGGAGTTTGCGGAGGGCTTCAGCCTTCACGACGTCGGCGCCGACACGACGGCGAGCATGGAAGCGAATAAGCCCCTTCGTCGCCATGGTGTAAGGATCACGAAGCAACGTCATCCCGACGCGATCCATGATCCGATAGGCCGAATTGAAATCGCCGACCGCAATGGGGGTGGCACCGCCCGCGACGTCAGGCATGTCCGTCGCATCGACGATCGGACGTCCAAGAAGCGTTTCGGGCTGACCTGCGGCGATACCGGGCTGCCACAGATATTGGCCCTGTCCATCCTTGAGCAGCCGGACCTTGCCGAGCGTGTCTGAGTTCATCATCCACGTCGCGCGGTTCCGGTACATGCTCGGCAGCGAGTAAAGGATCGAGATCAGCGAATCCGCCGTAACCGCTGTTGCCGAGCCGCTGTCGACGATCGCGACATCATCGTCGTTCATGAAGCCGAAGGGCTTCTTGACACCGTTGCCGGTGACAAACGCTTCGCCTTCGATCCTGCCGAATTCTTCCGCCAGATCCATAGAGACTTCGGCTTCGACGTCGACCGCAGCATCTTCGAGAAGCTGTTGCGACACGTCGACATAGCAGGCCGTCTCATGGGCGATGATCGACACCTGACCATAAGCGGCCTCGGTGCCCGTCCGATCCTCGGTCTCGCCGACCCAATAGGCCGTCGGGCGAGCCGTGCGCTTCGGCATGACGAATTCGCTGGAGTTCATCGTTCCGACGCGAGCCGCCTGTCGAACCGGCGAAATCTCGACGAGGTTCTTCAGAACTTCGGTCGAAAACTGCGACGTGACGAGATAGCCGCCCCGGGTGTTTTCGCCCACAGTCAGACTCTTGCGCTCTTCCGGGGCAAGGGCCTCGACGCCATGGCGAAGGAAGCCGTTGAACGCCTTCTGTTCGATCGTCGGCTCGTCGTTCTTCCGTTCGCCACCGGTCGGCGAGCGCTTGAAAGCCGTTTCCAGCTTGTCCGCGCGATCGTTTGCGGCCTTCAGTTCCTTGGCCAGATCATCGATGCGCTTCGTCACGGCTTCATCATGCGCGTCGAACGCGCTCTTAATCTCTTCAATGTCCATTTGGGACGCTCCTGTTCATGATTGCTTCGGCGCGCTGTTTGACGAGCTGCGCCAGTGAGGCGACCGCATCCGGATCGGCGTCCCGCAGATCAGGGGCGGCTTGGCGAAAGCCCTTCGAGAGAACTTTCGCCTGGGCACGGGTGAAACCTGCATCCCGCAGGAACACCTCGAATTCGCGTTGCGTCGTGATGTCGGCAGCCTTCACGGCCACGACCCGCGCTTCCGGGTTCATCGGAATCGCGACGACGCTGATTTCGAAAAGGTCGATTTTGGTCAGGGTCCGAACGCCGGTCTTCTGGTCGCGGGTGGACTCCCGTGTTCGAAAGCCGATGCTCAGGCCTTGAATGGCATTGTCCTTCAAGAGCGCCAGCGTCTCGGCAGCCTTGGCGACGGCGAGTGTCAGCTTGCCCTTCACCGAAAGGCCGGCGCTCGTTTCTTCCACGCTGGACCAGACGCCAATCACTTCGGACATATTGTGATCGCGAAGCATGATCGGTCGTGTGCCGCGCTTTACGTGATCCGCAAGGCTCGCCTTGAAGGCACCAGGCGCAACGATGTCGCCGCCAAGATCGACGGTCGGCGTCGAGGCAATGCCCTCGAAAGTGCCATCATCAGAAACGGCCTTCGTCTCGAAATGGAGTGGCTGGAAGCTCAATGCGTCGCCTCCCGCTTGCCAATGTCGCGGTATTTCTCGGCCATTTGGGCGAGAAGCATCCGGGCGTAGTCAGGCCGCCCCGCATCAATAAACTCGATCGCCGCTTCCAGGATCATCAGTGAGCCGAGACGAACGTCGGCAATCGCGCCGATCGCACGCGCCGTGATCTGCTTCGGCGTGATCTCGTCATCCAGCCCAGCTTCCAGCGCCGCATGATAGGCGAGAAGGTCGCTCATGACCGTCGCCGACAGTGGGACATCAGGAATGTGGTTCAGATCATTCGCCATTCGTCGCGTCCCCTTGTTCCGCTGATTCCAGGCTTCCATCCGGTTGAAGTTGGCTCGTCGTCGCCCGAGACGTACCATTCGAAAGGCGCCGGCTTTGCCGCGAGAAGGCGCTCGATCAGGCCAGCAACGGCGTTCGCCACGTCGTCATGGCCGCCAGGAGCGTGATCGATCGAGTCTCGACCACCGCGCGCCGTGCGCCGCTCCAATCCCACAAGCTGCGCAATCACTCGCTCGCTCTCGACAAGAGAGACCCGCCCACCGTTCAGAGCCGGCAACATCTCGCGATAGAGATCCGATTTCGGTTTGGCAGCCGGATCATATTGAATGCCGTGGACCTGAAAGCGCTCGCGTGGCCACTGGCCAGCGTACCGGTCGCCCTGAACCTCTGCGATGCGGTAGCTCTTCAGAAGCGCGGCGTATTCCTCGACAACCGCTTCGGGCGAGAATGGCGGCTTCCGCTCGCGCACGGCGTCAATGATCGCGTCCTCGCCATCACGATGCCCGATCGCCAGCGTGAAGCTGTCCGCAGACCCGCCAGACGGATCGACAAAGGCCTGATACTGAACACCATCGATCGGCGGGCGCTCGAACACGCCACGGTCAAGACAGGCCTCGACAATCTCGCGGGTCAGAAACGCTTCGATGTCGCGCCGGAACTGCCCGCCATATTCAGCCGCAGCGCTCGCAGGATCGCGCTCATAGGCCGCATCAATCACCGACTGCATGACGGACGGGTTCATGTCCTTCGTCGAGGCCTGCCAGACCAGGACGTCGGTATCGTCCTTGCCGTGGTAGCGCTTGAAGGCATCCCACAGGGCGCCGCGCCGCGCATAAGGCGAGGATGCGCACAGGAGAACGGAAGTCGGAATCGTCGACATCCCGGGGCGGATGGCGTCAAGGATCGCATAGTCGGGCTCTGCGGCATCGTCGGTTCGCCAGAACGCGATTTCGTCACAGAGAACCGCCGCGTAGCTGTAGCCTCTCGTCGAACGGTACGATGCCGTTCCCACCTCGATCGTCACCCGATTCGTCAGGTCGAAGCCTTCACTGGTGTCCCGCTCGATCATGCGATTGAGCATCGGGACGTTGCGCAGCATGGCGCCGACGAAACGGACGATGACGCGAGCCTGTTTCCGATCGGCAGCGATCACCATGACAGTGGCGCGCTCGCCTGGAGCGAGGAACTGGCGATATTCATGGAAGCAGGCCAGGAACACCGCGATAAGCGCCATGTGGAGCGACTTGCCGCCGCGCCGGCCAATCACAAGCCACGCCTCGCGAAACGCTTCCACCGGACTCTCTGAGCGTCCTGTATGGCGTTCGAAGATTTCCCGCTCGTCATCCGTCAACGACAGACCAAAGAGACCGGCGAGGAATGCGCGCCATGCCTTGAAGCTCGCGCGGTCTGCGAACCACGGCGCGAAGAGGTGCGGATCGTCGATGGCCTGAAGGATGTTCACGCCGCAGCCTCCCGGTTCGCCATGTAGGTTTGCAGGGAAGGCGTGACATCTTTGGAGCGGCGTTCCATGCCGATCGCTTCCAGGAGACGGCGAAGGTTACCGGCGGTTCGCTGGTAGAGATCGAGGTCCTTGGCGCAAGCTTCGCCTTTCGTGGCGAACTTGGCTTCCATCCGTTCCAACTCGACTGTCATGGTTGCGACGCGGCGGATGATCGAGTGCTCGGCTTCGGAGATGGCGTCTGGTCCGCCCAAATCGGACACATGGGCTGCGATCACGTCTCTCAAGCGGCGGACCCAAAGCGAGCGACCGTCGACACCCGGAAGCACGGCCGATCCGTTAGTGATCCGCGACCGGAAGGCTGCCTTACTCTCGCCTTTGAACGCACTTGGCATTTGCTTGATTTCCGCGCTTTTCGATACCCGAACGTTACCCTGAAGTCAGTTATGAGCCAAGAATCCAGTGCTGTAAAGCTTGATTAGACGGGGTTTTTGCGCCATGTTATGGCTTGCTAGCATCTGATATCAAATCAGGTGCAGGTAGCTGCAGCCGCAGCAGAGGGCGGGACTTCGAAGTCGAGAAATTCCGCCTCGCAGGGGAGGGACTCGGGAACCGACTTCAACCTGTCGGACAACTCACTTCGTCCGGGGCGGGACGCCGGGACACCCTTAGGGGTGTGTCCCGTCCCGTCCCGTCTGGCCTACCGGGACGCATCGGGACATGTCCCGTTTTGTCCCGTCTGTCCCGCTTCGGCTATGCGGCATCGGAAACCCGCCAAACATGTTGATCAAAGAAGGCGATGACGCCTCGCTCCTGAAGGGCTTCGCGAACTCGCTGAAACGCCTTCTTTCGGCTGTCGGGATTGTCTGTGTCGGCTACGATGCGACGGTAATATTCTGATCGCCAATGCTCGACGGGAACAACCTTGCACGGTGGCCAGTCATTTCCTGTCTTGCGTTCGCCATGAGCTTCAAGGGCATCGTCGAGGGCATGCATGGCGGTTCGCTGCTTCACGGTCAGGCTGCGGGCTCTGGACGCCTCGGCTTCAACGACAATGCAGGTCCTGACCGGATCGCCATCCTGATCGACTCCGATTTCGACATCCGAGAGAGCAAAGCCGAAAGCATCACCGCCCCGGTGGTCGCGCTGCTTCTGGACTGTCGCGGTGCGATTTCCCGCTTCGTCCAAGGTTATTTCGATTTCAGTGTCTGTGGCCGCCCGCAGGGATGAATGTCCCCGCGCACCCTTCGCCGTGTCTTTGCCGGTATGGTGGACAACCATGATGTGGGTGTTGGTCGCCAGCCGTATGCGATCGACGTTCTTCACGAACGCGGTCATGTCCGCCGGGCCATTCTCGTCGCCGCCCGCAAGGACACGGCTCAATGTGTCGATCACGATCAAGACGACTTTGCCGCGCGACTCCAGAGATGCGGCAAGGTCAATGACGCGCTGGACATCAGCTTGGGGATGTAAGAGGTCCAGTCCCGCGCGGCGTAGAGCAAGCGGAACATCGGTCGATCTATCCGATTGGCGGAGCGCGACAATGCGGTTAGCAATGCCGTTACCACCTTCTGCGGCGAGATAAAGCACAACGCCACTATTGACTCGGCGCCCTCGCCAATCCCGACCAATAGCAACGTGGTAGGCCAAATCTAGAGCAAAAAACGTCTTTCCGCTGTTTGACGGGCCATAGATGACCGACATCGCTGTTCTGTCCAGTAGCTCCTTTATGATGTACTGGGAAGTCAAAGATGGTGTCAGGTCATCAAACCACTCAATTTCGCCGATCATCGAGGGGGTGGCCTGACCTTGGACTGGTTGCGCACCCCCCAACTCAATCGGAGCGAATGGCCGCTCGTCATCCTGGCCTGCGTCGGCCATCGTCAGACTGCGCACGTTCAGGTGTTTGCGGATGCGCTCGGGATCGATCGTCATGCCGCAGCCCTCCGCAGCACGTCGTTCAAGTCGCCGGCCACCTTGGGCTCCACGACCATCACTTCTCGATCAGCTTCCAACCATCGACGAGCACACTGACGAACCGCCATTGCATTCGCGCCGCTGTCGTCGGTTTCGGCGAGGATCGTCAGAGCCTCGATGCCATTAAGGACAGGGAAGTTGGTAATCGCTCCGCATGATCCGAGAGCCCAAGTCGGCGCGAAACCGGCCATGCGCCCAGACAGGGCGCTTTCGATGCCCTCGGCGATCGTCAAACCGAGCGACACTTCGGGGTCGGCGTCGAGCTTGATCGCAGCGTCTTTGGCACGGCCGAGCATCCTCCGGCCAAGCTTTCTTCCTTCAAGGTCGAGAAAGGTCCGATGTACGCCGCAGGGCTGATCAGTGTGAATGTCGCGGTATAACGCGACCATCGCCGGTACCCTCTGACCATCGAAGAGCAGGCCAGGATGGTATCGTAAGACCGTGCCGCACATGCCCTCACCGAGGGCGAGATGACGGCTTTCGAGATAAGCCTCGACGACGGTCCCGCGCGGCTCCAGAGACGACCTCCAGATGTTGCCGGCGATGGTTTCGGTTTGCTGATCGTTCAAGCTTGCCTCGACGCGCTCTTTTGATTGCGTCGAGCGTAGATCCTCACTCCGGGCGTCATGTTTCCCGTGGTACGAATTTCGTCCGACCAAACCGAGCCGATCGCGAACGTGATCGCGGCAATCGCCGAAATCGTCGCCGGCATGACTATAGACCGTGAAGCCGTCGGTAGCGCTCGACGCAATCCGCACTGAAAGGCTTCGGTCCTTCAGGGAGTGACCAGGACCAGGGCAGAGAATCTGGTCACGCCCGGCGACATCGCCGCCGAGCTGTTGAGCGAGAGCGCGAAGGTCCATCAATGCGACCTCGCACGGATCAAATATGCTTCTTTGAGCGCCGCACATGCCGCCACCGGAGAAAGGCCGAACCGGTTACAGAGGGCGGGGATAATCGGCGAGGGCTTCTCGTGTGGCGGGAGAGTGGCAAGCCAGGCTG
Source organism: Jiella marina (assembly GCF_024359545.1). GTDB lineage: Bacteria > Pseudomonadota > Alphaproteobacteria > Rhizobiales > Rhizobiaceae > Jiella. The sequence goes on along the minus strand of NZ_JAKQZG010000001.1, from coordinate 521,042 downwards.
CTGCCTCGTCGATCGCTGCCGAATGTTCGTGTGACAGCCCGGTAGTTCCGCCAAGAGGGACAATGGTCACTGACGCGGCTCCTCTTCCGAACGGTCGAAGAGCCGAACACCTAGATCGCGAGCCCATGAGAGAGCGGCACGATCGGCTGCGTCGCGGTCGGGTCCAACGTAATCGGTGATTTCCCCGCCATCGCAATCAATGACGCTGACGATGAAGAGCCAGCGTCCGACCATAGTCGGGTCGTCGCCGCCGAAGCACCGGCCGGAATCAATACGGACGCATCCGGGGCTGAAGGGGATGACGCTCATTCTGCGCCTCCCATGGTGAAGGCGCTGACTGCGAACAATTTGCCGTCGCGCGGAACGATTGCGGAAATTTTGCCGCTGATTTCGGCGCTCGGCATAGATTTCCCAGGTCGGGCGCTGTATGTCTTGAGACTGAAAACGCTGCCCTGCGATTTCGCTTTGCCGCCGTTCCGGGCTCCGACCCCCGGTGCGGCGGCTTCCAATTTGAGAGCCACCATTACGCAGCCCTCCCAGCCTTGCGGCGCTCCCACGCCTCCAGGGGTGCAAGTGGCCAATATCTGCGCTTGTTGATGTATACTGGTTCAGGAAATTCGAGCCGGTCGTCTTTCTGCCAACGGTAGAGCGTCATCATGCTGATGCCGTACCGGGCTGCGACCATAGCGGCGGGAAGGTATCCGTCCGCGGGTGTTGCGATGTTTGACATTGTTGCCTCGCGTGATTGCTTGTCGCTTGCGAGGCGGAATGTGACGAGACCCGCGTCTCTCGTCTAAGGTGGGATCTCCGGAAAAAAATCGCGAGATCTAGGAGGGTGGCCTCAATATGCTGCGCAAGGCCTGCCGCCCAGCCTTTTCGTAACCTTGGTCAGTCAGCACAGCGTCTACAACCTTAGGGAAGACACTTTCTGATTCAGGACTTGCTGGCTGACCAAAGGATAAACTCCAAGCTTGCGCCAATTCATGGATAAGCATTCTTGCGATCCTTCCGGGCGATGGATCGTGAGGTCCTGGGCCAAGCTTGCCCGCAGTAGAAACAGCTTCGGCCGCTTCTAGCAACCTCTCAATGTCGTCTCTGATCTTTACGGTTTTTCGCTGCTCACGAAGCGTGCAATCGAATAAATCAAAATCGTCCTCCGAAAGATCAGATAATGCATCAAGCAGGAACTTGGCTTTTCGAGCCACTTTGTCGGCGCGCTGCGCTTCGATGCCGACCGGTTCCTCGGACCTTTTGGAACAATTCGCATGTTCAATTGCATATTTTAGCCGAGATAGAAACTCTTCTTGCGCATCGCGATTGCGATAAGATTTTTCTGTTCGACTGTTTAGTATTGATAAGATTTTCGAGCGCAAATCATGTGAAATCTCTATCAGCTCTATCCAGCCTGCACTTTCACGTGACATTCTGAGCCTCATGAAAAACGACGCTATTGCACCGACCTAATCTCAAGAACATTGCTTGGCTTCACCGTGACAAGCCCTTCGACAAAATTGGACCAAGCCTCTAAGGCCCGACGCCTTTCGTCGAGGAATTCGTGTCTCTGATAGACCGCGACGATGCCGCCGAAGGTGCCTGACGTGTGATTGAGAATCTTCTCGACGACAGCGATCCCGATGCCGAGGCTCGCCATTCCTGAGGCTGCAGTACGCCGGAGATCATGAAGCCGCCACGGCGGCACGCGGGAAGCTTCCTCTTCCTCGACGATCTCTCCGATTTTCGCGTCGAGCATAGCTTTCATCCGAGAAAAGCCAGACACGGCCGTCTTGCCGGTGGTGGTGAAGACGAAATCCGAGCCATTGAACTTCGGCACGTCTTTGAGGATCGTGACAGCCTGCGGCGACAGTGCCACTACATGCGCCTTATCGTTCTTCACGCGATCTCGGGGAATGGTCCAGGTTGCGGATGATAGATCGACCTCTGACCAGCGCATGCCGGCCACCTCGTCGCGTCTCTGGCCCGTGAGGAGAAGCAGGCGGACTAGAGGGCCGAAGGGATAGCCGAGATCGTCACTGGCTTTCCATACGAGCGCAACCTCGCGATCCTCAAGGACACGATCTCGCCGCAGCTCTGTCGCTGGCTTGGCCACGCCTTGGCAGAAATTGGCGTCTATCAGACCGCGACCGACACACCAGTTCGCGAATTTGTTCAGATTGGCGAGCGTTCGGTTCGCGGTGTACGGGGCAGGGCGGTCAACGATGTCGTCGAGCAACTTGACAACATCGCCCCGCTTGATCTCGCCCAGCCGCTTCGAGCCCCAAACCGGGATCACTTCCTTGCGGAATAGCCGTTCGACCTCTGATGCGCTTCGGTTCCGGGCAACGTGACGCTGCAGAAAGATGTCGACCTGCTTTTCGATGGTGTCGTCCGGGTCGATGTTCGTGACTGCCATCGCCTTCGCTTCGGCTTTCTGCCGGGCCGGGTCGGCGCCCTCGGAAGCGGCCCGTAAGAGCACGCCAGCTGCCTCCCGCGCGGCTTTGAGGTCGAAGGCAGGGTAGGAACCCACCGTGACCTTGCGGGGCTTTCCAGCGTGCCGATAGCGAACCGCCCATGATTTCCTCCCTGTCGGCTGGATGACGAGATAGAGCCCCGTCAGTCCACCGTCGGGAATTTCGCGCCGAACGGTCTCGGGTTTCAGCTTCTCGACAGCCGCCGCAGTGAGGGGCTTTGCCATGCTCGATCTCCGGGGTAACAGAAGGCCGGGGTATCAATTGGGTAACGGATCGAGCTTGTTATGGAACGTTATCCCGTGTCAATATCAGACGATAACATTCTTGCAAAAGGCTTATTATGTAGGGCCTTTGCGAAGACCTTATGTTAGGGTTTGTTACCCGATGAGAGGGTGTTGCACATTCTTCCTAATCTGAGGGTCACAGGTTCGAATCCTGTCGGGATCACCAGTCAAATCAGGAACTTGATGCTTCCTCTATCTTCGGCGTCGGGACCGAGTTGCGACAGGCCTTGCGCCTCTACGCTTTCGGCTCTTTCCGGGCGGCGATTCTGACCGCGGCAGCGGCGCGGGTCTTTTCGAGCGTGCCCCGAGCGTAGAAAGCCGTCGTCGGAATCTTTGTATGGTGGCGCGTCGTTTCCAGATCGTCGCCTGCCGACATTGCCTCGCTCGCCACGCCAGCGCGCGCCAAGGGTTCACCGTGTTGCGTCGGGAAACCGGCCTGGTGACCAAGGTCCCTGGCCGCAACCTTTCGCGAATTATCCCCTCGGCGTCGCCAAAAATTCAGCGACAAGCACAAGCGCCGCTGCGTATCGGGGTTCGCAGGAGATGATGACGCCTTCTCCGCCATCGCTTGATGCCGCGAGCCCGCAATGTCCCTGCGGCTGCTTTCGTGTGGCCAGGAAAGAACGCTCGGCGAATCGAATGACTGTCGGCCGCAGGCGATCTCCTCCTTTAAGAATAATTCTAAAAACATGGCAAACGAATTTAATACATAGAAATACAAAATTATTTTCAAAATACGTTTAAGTCGTATGATAACTAAAGTCGATTTGAATAAAATTCAAAGTATAATATTCAATTAAAGACGTTATAATATTTTTATTGCCACTCTCCATCGTTAAGTTTTGGTTTTGCAGATTGAAGGTGCTGCGTGCTGGTTCTGGTCGCAGGGGTTTTCCTGAATGCGTTCGTGCTGCTCGACGTCTTTCTGACCGTCCTCGACACGAATGGCCGGAGCCTCTTTTCGAACAAGGTTTATCGCGGGCTTTGGTGGGGGTTCAGGCAACTTGCCCGGCTCGTTCCGCCCCAGAGCCACCACGAAATGCTGAGCTTTGCGGCGCCCTTGATGATCCCGGTGGTGATCGGCGTCTGGACGATCGGGCTCGTTGTCGGCTTCGCATTGATCTACTTCGGGGGATTGCAGCCGGACGACTATTTCACTGGTGGTAACTCCCAACCGGATCTCGCCAACGCCCTACGTCTGAGCTTCGTCACCCTGTCGACGATCGGCTTCGTCGAGATCAGTCCGTCCAACATGGCCTACTCCGTGACGGTCGCGCTGGAGGCGATCCTCGGCAGCATCGTCATCACGCTGACCGTCACCTACTATCTCGGCGTCCAGAGTATCCTGTCCGGCTTCAGCCGGGCGGGAACGCTGCTCATCCAGCGGCTTGACGTCGCGGGCGGAGAGCCTTCCCCAGCGCTCGCATCCGCCAAGGGGCATGACGAAGCGGCTCTCAAGGCGCGCCTTCAGGAGATGCAGGAGCTCGTGGTCGATCTGCACGAAGGCCTGCATCGCTACCCGATCGTCTATTTCTTCCGCCCGAAACGCCAGGAACGCGGCTATCCGCAGACCCTGCGCCGCATCGCGGAATCATGCGCCGCCCTGTCCTGGCAGGTCTCCTCGAACCGGATGGAGAGCCTGGAGCCCCTGCTGACGGGGCTGCGCCGGTCGCTCCTGGAACTCGCCGATGATTTGCGTGACGAGATCGTGCCGGTGCGCCGCCGCACACGGGCCGTGCCTGTTTCGCGCGAGAGCTTTGCTGCGGCGAGTCGCGGCGAGCTCTACGCGCCCGATCCATGGGTCGAACGGTTCCTGGGCGGGATGGTGGCCGTACAAGGCGGCATCGCCAACCGCGACGAGGAAGGTCTGGATGCCGCCTTCGCCGCTTATCGCCAGTGGCTCGGCTTCGCCGTGCCGATGCATGATCTCGAAGAGGCAATGCTGGCCGATCTCGGCTATTCCGAACGGCTGCGGCCGGGCCGGTCTTCTTCGCTCGTATCGATCATCGCGCAGGGACCGAAGGATCGGCCGCAGCCGCTCGAGCACATTGGCGGAGCAGGGCTGTGATCACGCGCCTGCGAGTCAAGACCCATTTGGCGCGCCTCAAGCTTGCCTTCGCCAACGCGGTGTGGGTGGTGCCGGTCACCCTGGCGATCACCGCTCTTTGTGCCGCTCAGGTGCTGATCGAGGTCGGCTTCACCATGCCAAGCCAGCTCAGCTTCTTCCTTTCGACGGGTGGCGCGGTCGGCGCTCGCGACTTCGTTCAGACCGTCGCCACCACGTCCTTGACCGTCGCGACACTGGTCTTCTCGATCGCCATGGTCGTGCTGCAGCTTGCCAGCTCGCAATACTCTCCCCGGCTGCCCGGACAGTTCCTGCGCAGTCGGGGCACGCAGATCATCATCGGCATCTTCATCTTCACCTTCGTCTACAGTCTGACGGTGGTGCGAGCGATCCGGGCGGACGAGTCCTTCGTGCCGAGCTTCGCGGTGACTGTGGCCTTCGTCCTCATTCTCTGCTGCATCGTCGCCCTGATCGTCTTCATCCATCACGTGGTGCAGTCCATTCGGGTGGAGAGCATCCTCGGCTACATCGAACGCAAGACCCGCAAGGCCATCGGCGCTGCCTATCAGCGCCGGGGCGACGACTGCGGCGAAGAGCGGGAAAGCCGGATCGAAATGCCGGAAGAGGCCGAACCGATCGTCCTCGATCAGTCCGGCATCGTTCGCCGGATTGACGGCAAGGATCTCGTCCGCTTCGCCAGGAAGCGCGGCGTCGTCCTCTGCCTGGTTCGCATGATCGGCGAGCATGTCGCCGCCGGTACTCCGATCGGCTGGATCTGGGCCGATGGCGAGGGGCAAAAACCGCCCCCGGCCGACGATACGCGCGAGGAATTCACGGTCGCCATCCAGCTGACCGCCGACCGCTCGCTCGAAGACGACGTCGCCTTCGGCTTCGTCCAGTTGACCGACGTGGCCTTGCGGGCTCTGTCTCCGGCCATCAACGATCCCACGACCGCCTGCAACGCGATCTCCTCGCTGGAGATTCTCCTCGTCAAACTGACCGGTTTCCGGCTCGGCAATCGGCAGTTCCATGACGAGGAGGGTATCCTGCGGGTCCTCGTTCCCCAGCCGACCTTTGCCGATCTTCTCGACCGCGTCATCACGCCGATCCGCCAGGCTGCGCCCGACGACATCACCATCGCGGTCTGCCTTTGCGACATGCTTTCCGACATCGCCCGAGCCGCACAGACCGACGAGCAGCGGAGCGCCGTGGCCACGCAGCTCGAGAGAATTGAGGAAGCGTTCAAGGGCGCAGCCCAGCAATCCGTCGACGTCGAACGTCTGATCCACGCTGCGAACCGGGTCAATTCAGCCCTCGAGGGCTACACGCCGAGGTCGCCATGACGCTGCGAACATGGATCGCCATCCGCGCGCTTCTCATCTATCTGATCGGCAATCTGACGAGCCGGGTCCTTCTGACGATCATTGCGATCGCCGTCGCGCTCATCCTGGTTCTTCTGTCGATCTGGGCCTACACCGAAATCCTCTGGTACGATGCGATCGGCTATCTCGAAGTCCTCCTGACGATGTTCGAGGTGCAGTTCTGGATGGCGGTCTGCCCGTTCGTGGCCATGAGCGCCTTCGTCATCGTCAACATGAACATCGCTCGCCGGGCGGCCCCGTTCGATCGCGTGATCTCGGCGGGAGAGCGGCGGATCGACCGCTGGCGGCGCATTCTCGCGCCGGTGGCCCGGCCGATCATCACAGCGATCGGCCTTCTGTGCGGCCTGATCATCGCGCTCGCGGTCTTTGTCCACTGGGACACCTATCTGTTGTGGTCGAACGGACCGGAATGGGGGCGCGACGACCCGCAGTTCGGGCGCGATCTCGGCTACTTCATGTTCCGCCTACCGATGTACACGCTCGTCCATCGCTGGACGTTCATCGGGCTTCTCGTCACGCTGGTCCTGACTGCCCTGACGAGCTACCTCTTCGGCGGTCTGCGACCGCAGGCGCCCGGCGCCAAGATCCCCTTCCTCGTCAATCTCCATCTCTCCGGGCTGATGATCGGTCTGATGGTCCTGCTCGGCTGGGGGATGGTCCTGGAACTCCATCTCCTCAGCTATTCAGAGCGCGGCGTGATCACCGGCCTCGGCTTCACCGACTCCAACGCCAGTCTCGTCGCCTACAAGTTCGTCGCGACGGCCGTGGTGACGGGTTTCATCCTGTTCCAGATCAACATCCGCAAACCCGGCTGGATCATTCCGACCGTCGCCCTGATCTGGCTGTTCCTGATCGGCCTTTCCATCGCGCGGTTCTACCCGAACATCTATCAGCTCCTCATTGTCGAGCCGCAGGAACTCGAGCGGGAATATCCCTTCATCGAGGATCACCTCGCCTTCACCCGTTACGGCTTCGATCTTGACCGGGTGGAGAGGCGCGCCGTGCGCGGCACCGCCGAGCTGACATCGACGGATCTCGAAACGTACCGGACGTCGATCGAGCGGACCCGGCTCTGGGATCCTGACACGATGACGATCAACTTCCGGGAGCTTCAGGCCCTCAGAACCTATTTCGACTTCCAAACGGTGGACGTCGATCGCTATGAGGTCGATGGAGAGAAGACCCTGCTTCTGATCGGCGCCCGCGAGGTTGCGCTCGATCGCCTGCCGGAAGATTCAAAACGGTGGGAGACGGCGCGGCTCATCTACAGCCATGGCTATGGGCTCGCCGCCGCCTCCGGCACCCGCTTCACCCCGGCGGGCCTGCCGGAATTCCTGGTGCGCGACCTGCCGGTGCAGGGGCTGGAGGCCATTCGCTCGGTCAATCCCCGTATCTACTACGGCGAGCGATCTCCGGAGCATTCCATCGTCACCACCAGCACGGTCGAGCTGGACAGGCCGATCGACGCCAGTTCGGTGTCGCCTCCCAAGAGGCGGCCCGACACTGCCGACAAGGAAGACGACTGCGCCGACGCTCGCTCGAACGAGACCACTGCAACGACGATGGACGGAGGGAAAGAGGGAACGCCGGCGGGCTGCAGGCCTGAACGGGTCGGTTTCGCGTTCTACGACTATTCCGGAACCGGCGGCGTCATGGTCGACGACCTGGTGCGCCGGCTCGTCTTCGCCATCCGCTTCTGGGATATCCGGCTGGCGCTGACTTGGTTGCTCGAAGACGACACGAAGGTTCTCTTCCACCGCGAGATCCGCGAGCGCGTCCACCGCGTGGCGCCTTATCTCAAGCTCGACCGCAATCCATATCCGGTCGCCGTCGACGGGCGGATCAAATGGATCGTCGAGGGCTACACCGTCTCCGACATGATGCCCTATTCGCGGCGGATCAATCTGACCGATCTGACCCAGGTCGATGAACCCAAGCAGGACACCGGTGGGCTCATCCCCGACGAGTTCGTCAGCAAGGAAGCCTCGCTCTCGGGAACGGCGAACTACATCCGCGGCAGCGTCAAGGCCGTGGTCGACGCCTATGACGGCTCGGTGACGCTCTATGTCATGGACCCGGACGACAAGGTCCTGGAGGCTTGGCGAAGAGTCTTTCCGGACACGTTCACGCCGCTTGAAGAAGCCTCGGCCGAGCTGAAGGCGCATTTCCGCTATCCGCAGGATCTCTTCAAGATCCAGTCCGTGATGTGGGGCGACTACCACATGCGCACGCCGGAGGCCTACTATACCCGGGAGGCTGCATGGCGAATCCCGCCGGATACCGCCTTCATCTCGCTTCGCCGCGAGCGCAAGACGGCGGATCACGAACGGCGGCGCCGGAGCCTGCGGCCATACTGGCTGATCGCACGCTTTCCCGGCGAAGAAGAAAACCAATTCGCCATCGTCCAGCCCTTCAGCCCGGACAAGCGCAATCTCCTCAGTGGCTATCTTGTCGGCTTCAGCGACGGGGCGAATTACGGGCGGATCGTCTCGTATGATTTCCCGCCGACAACACCGGTTCTCGGTCCCGCTCAGGCGCAGGCGCGGATCGATCAGGACACGCGGATCTCGGCCTGGATGACGCTGCGCATGCAGTCCGGATCGCGAGTCTCCCGCGGCCAGCTCGTCACGCTGCCGATCGCCGACACGCTTCTCTACGTCCAGCCGCTCTTCGTCCAGGCGGACAAGTCCTCGGTTTCGGAGCTTCTCGGAGCCGATCTCTCGTCGCTCCCGGAACTGAAGAAGGTGGTGGTGGTCAATGGCGACCGTGTGGTCATGCGCGACACGCTGAAAGCCGCCCTCGGCGCCGCCGTAGGAGAGGAAGCATCGGGTGCTGGGCCGTTGCGACGGCAGTCCTCGATCAAGCCATCCTCCACCTCCAGCGGGGAGGGCGCCACCGGCTTTTCGTCCGACCGACCGGTTTCGACAGACCCTCTCCATGACCAGGAACGAAGGTGACCGAAATGCTGACGCTCATCCTCGTCGTCGCGCTTCTCGTCCTTCTTGTCACCGTCCTGGTGGCAGCGATGCGGCGCTACGATGCGAACAACTATTTCGATCAGGACCGGCAGCCGTTCTATGCCGAGCCGGACATGCTGGTCGCTGCCGGGCTCCTCTATTCCCAGAAGGATCGGGATCGGAACGAGCAGCGCACCTATACCGTCACGCCCGCCGGAGAGGCCGGATTGCGAGCGTGGCTGAGGGAGCCTTCGAACGATCCGGGGTTCCTCGAACATCATTTCGCCGGGCTGGTCCAGCCGTTCGACAAGGCTCGCATCGCCCAGCGGCGCCTGGCGCTGCATCGATCGCGCCTCGCCGAATACGAACGGATCGAACTCCTCCTCGTGAATCGACCGGAATGGCGTTACGCGCTTTCTGCCGCCCGCATCGGTGTGCGCTTCGAGCGTCGCTGTCTGGACTTCTGGAGCGCCGTCGACAGCGAGAAGCCGATCGAGAAGCAGCCGGACGGGGGCGAGGGGGAAGCGGAGACGGATGGCTCGCCAAGCGATGCCGATCGAGCCGCGCAACTCGCCGAAAGCAGCATCAGGCCAAAGGCGGTCGAGGCCGGGCTCGATCCCGACGATCCACGCGGCCACGACGCAGATGAAGAGACGGTCGAGTCTCGCGGCAAGGAGGATGGGCAATGAAGCGCGTCATGCCCCGCCGCGACAAGGAAAGCCGCTTCAAGGTGAGACGCCGGCTGTTCCTCGCAACACTCTTCCTGTCGCTTCTGGTCGGCTGGATCGTCGTCGGTCTGCTGCTGCCCTGGTTCGACACGACCTTCTCGGTTCCCGCGCTGAACTGAGGCCATCCCGATCACGCCATAGCCCGTGGAACGATCCGAAAGGAGAAGCCAATGCTGGTCATCATCCTCATCGTCGCCTTCATGCTGCTTCTGATCATCTATCTGGTCAGCGCCGTGAGACGGCACGACCCCGACAGCTACGTCGACAAGGACCGCGATCCGTTCTTCTCGGAACTCTCCCGGTTGGCAGCGGCCGGCCTCCTTTACGAGCAGGAGGAGTCTTCCTTCGGCCGGCCCCGCAAGTCCTACACGATTACCCCCGCCGGCGAGGCGGCCCTTAGAACCTGGCTTCGCGAGCCGATGAACGATCCGGGCATGGTCCGACTCTACTTTGCCGGCATCGTCGCTCCGGCGGATGTGATGGCGCTCGCACGCCAGCAGCGGCAGCGCCACGAGGAGCGCCTGCAGAAATACGACGCCGTCGATGCGCTGCTCGACGGCCGCGAAGACGAATTCTCCTCCGCCGTCGAGACGGCACGTCTCGGACGCCGCTTCGAGGAAATGTGCGTCCGCTTCTGGGCGGACGAAGTGGATCTCCCGATCAACGCCGGCGCGACGGAAACGGAGGCAAGAGCGGCATGAGCATCGTTCGAACGACGATCCGAAAACCAGCCCACGGACGAGAGGATTTCGCCATGACCCGACAAATGAGAAGTTTCGCCGCCGTTGGCGTTACGGCTGTTGGCCTCTGCGCGGCACCGACGTCGCTGATCGCTCAAGAGAAACAGGCCGAGGATACTGCCAACCGGAAGAGCATCGTCCAGGCCGACGAAGAGACGCGCAAGGCCAGCACCGCTCGCATCGATCAGACGGGGGCGCTCAACCGCGCCGACGGCGACGTCGGCGACGCAGCGAACTTCACCTTTTTCGACGGCACCGGTCTTTCGCTCGAGCCGGCGAATGCCGGGATCTATCAGGACGGCGAGTGTTCGACTTCTCTCATCCGCCAGTTCGGAACGGCGAACCACGCCGCCATCCGGCAGGCCGATCCGGTGGGCGGCGGAGCCGATGCCTCCGTCGTGCGGATCCTGCAGGGCGAAAGCGGTGGCCGGTCCGAGGACGGTATCGCCCTCGTCGATCAGAAGGGCGACGGCAGCAGCGTCACGATCGAGCAGAACGGGACACAGAACCGCTCCTTCGCGGCGCAGACCGGCAATCTTGGTCCGGACGCTTTCGACGAGGCTGCCGTTCAAGAAGCGAAAGATGCCAGCGAAATTCCGGTTTCTCAGGGTGGTAACAAGCAGACCCAGAAGATTTCCGGCAATGCCAACGAGAGCCAGGTCGCCCAGGATGGAACCGGCCTCGAAGCCGAGGTGAGCCTTTTGAACTCCGAAGGTGATGCCGGTCGGATCAGCCAAAGGGGTGTGGGGCACAAGGCTTCCTATTCGGCAAAGAGTGGCGGAAGGCGGGAGGGTGAGATCGTCCAGAACGGCTCCGTCGCCAACAACGCCGATGCCGATATCACCGGCGACGATCATCGCGCCGAGATCCGTCAGGAAGGCAACGGCGGCCGCAGCACCGCGAGCCTCGTTCAGGCCGGCAAGAGGCACGAGGCCGCCATTCGCCAGGCCGGAGCGAAAGGGGACGAGAGCGGCAACGAAGCGTCGGTCGATCAGGCTGGCGACGGCAATTCCGGACGTGTGGCGCAGACGGAGGGGGCCGCCAATGTCGCGGATATCGGGCAGGAGGGCGAGACGTCCTCCGGGCTGACGGCCACCGTGCAGCAATCGGGGGCGGGCGGGACGAGCAAGGCCGACATCGACCAGACCGGCCGCAAGCAGTCGGCAAGGATCGAACAGTCGGGCAAGGGCGGTGGAAGCATCGCCGCCATCGACCAGTCGACGGACGGCAGCCGGGATAACGATGCGCGGACCTTTCAGGAGATCGATGCGACGGCCGGGACGGACACGATCGACATCGACCAGGGCGGAAACGCCAATCGCGCCAATGCACGCCAGACCCGAAGCGAGGGCGGGTCGGGAAGCGTCGCGACGCTCGCGCAGCCCGGCGCCGAAAATCGGGTCAATCTGCAGCAGGACGGTCCGGGCCATGTCGCCAATTCCAGCCAGGCAGGGACGACGAACAATGCGGAGCTCGCTCAAAAAGGCTCCGGCGGGCACAAGAGCGATCTCGACCAGAACGGCAGCGGCAATCGCGGGGTTATCGAGCAGAGGGGGACGGGCGGCACCGACGTCGCCGCCATCGACCAGTCCGCGGCGGATGCCAACAGCAACGAAGCGGTGATCGCCCAGTCCGGCAAGAGAGGCCTGAACACCGCTGACATCGACCAGGGCGAGGCGGACAATCGTGCCGAGATCCGCCAGGAGGGCGATGAGGGCGGGACGGGGGCGAAAGCGACGATCAGCCAGCCCGGCAGCGCCAGCCGCGCCTCCATCTCGCAGGACGGCCAGGCGCATGTTGCCAATGCCAGCCAGGCTGGAAAGGGTAACAAAGCGGAACTCTCGCAGAAGGGCTCCGGCGGGCACACGAGCGACCTCGACCAGAACGGCAGCAGCAATCGCGGCATCATCGCGCAGGATGGCGATGGCGGCGCGAACAAGGCGGCGATCGATCAGTCCGCGGTGGGCGCGAAGAGCAACGAAGCGGAGATTGCCCAGATCGGTGAAAGAGGTTTCAACACCGCCGACATCGACCAGGCGAAGTCGGACAATCGCGCCGAGATCCGCCAGGAGGGGGATGAGGGCGGAACGGGCGCCAAGGCGTCGATCAGCCAACCGGGGAGCGGCAGCCGCGCCTCGATCTCCCAGGACGGGCCGGCGCTGGAGGCGTCGATCGGTCAGAACGGCCAGAGCAACCAGGGCGCCATCGTCCAGGCCGGCAAGGGAACCAGCGGCAAGGCGCAGATTTCCACCGGAGGCGACGCGCGGGACAACTGGGCGCGCATCGAGGAGTCGACCGGCGGCAACATCGCTTCGATCGACCAGACGAGCGCCGGCAACCGCGCCGAGATCACGACGCGAAACGCCGCCCCTCAAAGGGCGAGCAACGAAGCCGACATCGACCAGGGGGGCGGCGACGACAACACGGCGCGCGTCGAAATTGGCGGTGACGGGGTCGGCCGCATCGTTGCCGTCACCCAGGATGCCGCGAACTCGCGGGCCGACCTCGTGCTTTCAGGCGCGGGCGACACGATCAAGTCGACCGTGCAGCAGAGCGGCGGCGACCACGAGGTCGTCTTCAGGGCCCGCGCCGGTGACAGCGGCGGACTGACGGGCGAACTGCAACAGGACGGAGCCAGCAACATCGCTCGGGCGAGGCTGGAAGGCGATGGGCTCAAGCTGAAGCTCAAACAGGACGGGGTTGGTCACAGCGCCGACGTCGTCCTGAAGGGTAGCGGCTATTCCGTGACGATAGAGCAGACCGGCGACGGTCGAGTGTTCAAGCGCGAGTTCGACGGTCCTGCCGAAGGCGGGGGCGACTACTCGATCGTCCAAAAGCCCTGAGGGTGCAGAGCCGGGAGGTCGGTCAAAGCTGTCGTCGTGGCTCGCTTGACGCCGCGCATAGTCTTGCGCGTTCACTCGTCGAGAATGGGACCGATCGCATGGGTGCGGCCTCATGTCGTGGAGGCGGGCTTATTGCATTGCTCTGCGCCGGGCCGGACGAGTGCCCATGGAATCCCTGTCGATGCTGCGGATATTGCACCGGTGTGGTGAAATCTGAGCTCGCGCCGAACTCAGCTCACATGCGAGCGCGTCACGCGGCGCAGATGTCAGCGGGAGCGCTCTCCTCAGCTTGCCTGCCCGGCCATGACTTCATGAACTGTCTCACGACCTCTTGAAGCTCTTCCGGTCTCGCGCCGCCGTTGGCCTGAACCACCAGGCCGTTCGCGACGGTGTTGACGTATCGGCCGAGGCTTTCCGTATCGGTGTCGGCCGGGAGGTCGCCTTCGGCCTTCCACCGCTCCAGTCGTTCACAGAGACGCTTCAGGTTCGACATGCGCCTCGACATCAGGTCGTCCTTGATGGCGTCTCCCTCCGGGCTGCAGACCAGCGCGCCCTGAACCATCAGGCAACCGCAGGGGGTTCCCTCGGGGGCTTCAGCGCCGGTGAACATCATCAGGAAACATTCGATGGCACGCCGCGAGGAGGGTTGGCTCAGAAGCTCGTCGAGAAAGGCGCCACGCCGTTCGGCGTAGCGATCGACAGCCTTCTTGAACAGCTCTTCCTTGTTGCCGAAGGCGGCGTAGAGGCTGGGCTTGGTGATGCCCATGGCGGATACGAGATCGGCGAGCGACGTCCCTTCGTAGCCCTGTCGCCAGAACAGCAGGACTGCCTTGTCGAGAGCCTCGTCGACGTCGAATTCCCTCGGCCGCCCCTTGGCCATCTCGGTGCTCCTGCTGCCTTGCGTCTATTTTGTACGTGTCATCATTATGTAAGAATTTCCTTGCGATTTCAAAGTATGCCGCCGACCCGCCGATGCTTCCCGACGGTGGCCGAACGAGCAAGCAAAGCCCTATGAATGAACGGCGGGCGTATTCTCAATCGGCTCTTGCGGGACCCGTGTCAGCGGACGCCCGCCTGCCATCGCCCGCACCAGAACGTAGAACACCGGCGTCAGGAAAATCCCGAACAGCGTGACACCGAGCATGCCGGAAAACACTGCGACGCCCATGGCCGCGCGCATCTCGGAGCCCGGGCCGCTCGAAAGTACCAGAGGCACGACACCCATGATGAACGCGATCGAGGTCATCAGGATGGGGCGGAGCCGCAGCCGGCTCGCTTCGATCGCCGCCTTGCGGGTTTCCATTCCCGAGATTTCGAGGTCTCGGGCGAATTCCACGATCAGGATCGCATTCTTGGCCGACAGGCCGACCAGCACAATGAAGCCGATCTGGGTGAAGATGTTGTTGTCGCCATGGTCCAGCCAGACGCCGAGCAGGGCTGCGAGAATCCCCGTTGGCACGATCATGATGATCGCGAAGGGCAGCGTCAGGCTTTCATACTGGGCCGCGAGCACGAGAAAGACGAGGAAGACCGCCAGCGGGAAGACGATCAGCCCGGAATTGCCTGCGATGATCTGCTGGTAGGTCAGGTCCGTCCATTCGAAGCCGATGCCCTTTGGCAGGGTTTCGGCGGCGACGCGTTCGACGGCCGCCTGCGCTTCGCCCGAGGAATAACCCGGCGCCGGGCCGCCATTGACGTCGGCGGCGAGAAAGCCGTTGTAGCGGCTCGCGAGTTCCGGCCCGGCGGACGGACGAACCGTCATCAGCGCAGCGAGCGGCACCATCGCGCCGTTCGACGAGCGCACCTTCAGGCGCGCAATGTCCTCGGGCTGGCTGCGGTCGGCCGCATCGGCCTGAACGCGCACCGAATAGGTGCGGCCAAACGCGTTGAAGTCGTTGACGTAGAGCGAGCCGAGATAGATCTGCAGCGTCTCGAACACATCAGTCACTGAGACGCCCAGTTGATGCGCCTTGGTGCGATCGAGATCGGCGAAGAGTTGCGGCACCGAGATGCGGTAGCTGGAAAACATCCCCGCAAGCTCGGGCGCCTGTCGGGCCTTGGCCAGGAAGGCGTTCGTCGCATCGCTCAGCGCCTCGTAGCCGAGGCCGGCGCGGTCTTCGATCTGGAGCTTGAAGCCACCGATGGTGCCGAGACCCTGAACCGGGGGCGGCGGGAACATGGCGATCGTCGCCTCCCGGATGCCGGCATATTGCTGGTTGAGGGCCCCGGCGATAGCGCCGCCGGGAAGCCCCTCACGCTCCTCGAACGGCGCTTCGGTGACGAAGACGACGCCAGCGCTCGATGAGTTGGTGAAGCCGTTGATCGAGAGGCCGGGGAAGGAGACCGTATCCGTGGCTCCCGGCTGCGTGAGGGCGATCTCGTCCATCCGCCTGATGACGTTTTCGGTTCGGTCGAGGCTGGCACCGTCGGGAAGTTGCGCGAAACCGACGAGATAGCCCTTGTCCTGCGCCGGCACGAAGCCGCCGGGAACCTGGTTGAACATGTAGACCGTCGCACCGACGAGGACGAGATAGACCCCCATGACGAGGGTCTTGTGTGAGAACAGCCGACCCACGGAATTGCCGTATTTGCGCGAACTGTAGCCGAAGACCCGGTTGAAGCCACGGAAGAACCAGCCGAAGAGAAAGTCCATCGCTCGGGTGAGGACATCCTTCTTCGCGCCGTGGCCTTTCAGCAGCAGAGCGGCGAGGGCCGGTGATAAGGTCAGCGAGTTGATCGCCGAGATCACGGTCGAGATCGCGATCGTCACGGCGAACTGGCGATAGAACTGGCCGGTCAGACCGGAAATGAAGGCGAGCGGCACGAACACAGCCACGAGCACGAGCGCGATGGCGATGATCGGGCCGGAGACCTCGCGCATCGCCTTGTAGGTCGCCTCGCGTGGTGCGAGCCCTTCCTCGATGTTGCGTTCGACATTCTCGACGACGACGATCGCGTCGTCGACCACGATGCCGATCGCCAGCACCAGGCCGAAAAGGCTCAGCGCATTGATCGAGAAGCCCAGCACGTAGAGCGCGCCGAACGTGCCGACGATCGAGACGGGCACGGCGATGAGCGGGATGATAGAGGCACGCCAGGTCTGCAGGAAGACGATGACGACGATGACCACCAGCACCACCGCCTCGAGCAAAGTGTGGATCACGGCTTCGATGGAGGCACGGACGAACTGCGTCGTGTCGTAGACGATCTCGTATTTCACGCCTTGCGGCATATTGGCCTGCAACTCGTCCATGGTCGCGTTGATCGCGTCGGAGACGGCAATCGCGTTGGAGCCAGGCGCTTGGAAGATCGGCAGGGCGACCGCCGGTTTGCCGCTCAAGAACGAGCGGAGAGAATAGCCGGATACACCGAGCTCCACTCGTGCGACGTCGCGCAGCCGGACGACGGCACCGTTGGGCGCGGTCTTGACGATGATGTTGCCGAAGGCTTCCGGCGTGTTCAGCCGGCCTTCGGCATTGACGGAGAGTTGCAGTTCGACACCGCTACCGGCGGGCGGTGCGCCGATCTGGCCGGCGGCGGCCTGAACATTCTGCTCGCGGATCGCGGCGACGACGTCGCTCGCGGCCATGCCGTTTTCCGCGACCTTTGCCGGATCGAGCCAGACCCGCATGGCATAGTCGCCCGAACCGAAGACCTGCACGTCGCCGACGCCGGCAATCTGCGCCAGCCGGTCCTTGACGTTGATGACCGCATAGTTGCGGAGATATTTGACGTCGTAACGATCATCCGGCGAGACGAGGTGGACGACCATCATCAGATCGGGCGAACTCTTCTTCGTCGTGATGCCGAGCGCGCGCACCTCTTCCGGCAGGCGCGGCTCGGCCTGGCTCACCCGGTTCTGGACGAGCTGCTGGGCCTTGTCCGGGTCAGTGCCGAGCGCGAAGGTGACGGTGAGCGTCAGCGCGCCGTCGGCGGTCGCCTGGCTCGCCATGTAGAGCATGCCCTCGACGCCGTTGATCTCTTCCTCGATTGGTGTCGCCACCGTCTCGGCGATGACCTTGGGGTTGGCGCCGGGATAGGCGGCCCGCACCACGATCGAAGGCGGCACGACCTCGGGATATTCCGAGATCGGCAGAACCTGCATGCCGAGCAGGCCGCAGATCAGGATGAGGACCGACAGGACGCCCGCAAAGACCGGACGATCGATGAAGAACCGCGAAATGTTCATGGAATCTCTCCGGATCGCCGGGGCGTTGCCGTGCTAGGGCACGAGGGATGGACGCCAGATATCCAACGCTCGCCGAGGCAGGTGTGACGGCGGGCAGGGCGGGTGACGAAGCACTTGTCTTGATTGCGGAACGACGGTCCGGCTCCTGGGGGGAAGAGCCGGACCGTCTAACGCCGTCGCGGACTCATCGGGCGGAGGCCAACGCGACGGGTTCAGGGTCGACGAGTGTGCCGGGGAGGAGGGACTGGATTCCCTCCGCGACGATCTGCTCGCCGGGTTTGAGGCCATCGGCGACGACGCGCAGGCCATCGACCGAGGCGCCGAGTTCGACCGTGCGGTATTCGACCTTATGGTCCGTGCCGACGACGAGCACATATTTGCGGTCCTGATCCGTGCCGACGGAGCGTTCGCTGATCAGCAGTCTCTCCTCGGGTTTCGGCTGACCGAGGCGGATGCGGACGAATTCGCCGGGAACCAGCGATCCTCTGGGATTGTCGAGCGCGGCCCGTATCCGCAAGGTCCCGCTGTTGGGATCGACCTCGTTGCCGATGAGCTGGACATGGCCCTGGACCGGCTTCTGTTCGCCCTTGACGTCGAACCTCTGTACCTCGACCGGGATGTCGCCATAGGCGGGCAGCGGGCCGTCCTGATCGGGCAGGGCGGAAAGTAGCTCGGCGACGTCGCCGGCATTGACGTCGAATCCAGCATAGATCGGATCAACCGAGACCATTGTGGTCAGCGCCGGGGACGAAAGCCCCGCGGCCACGAGATTGCCGGCGGTCACCGCGATCTGGCCGATGCGACCGTCGATCGGAGCGCGGACTTCTGTATAGCCGAGATCGAGCTCAGCGGTTCGCAATGCGGCCTTCGCCGCTTCAGCGTTGGCAACGGCCTGGTCGTAGTCGCTCGATCGCTGGTCGAGCGAGCTTTGAGAGACGGTGCGAGACGTCACCAGCGATGTGGCGCGCCTGACCTCGATCTCGGCCAGACGGACCTGCGCCTCGGCCGCTTCGACTTCGGCCCGGGCGCGTGCGACGGCCGCCTGATAGGGCGCCGGATCGATGGTGGCGAGGAGGTCGCCCTTCTTCACCAGTGCGCCTTCGCGAAAGTGGAAGGCTTCGATGGCACCGGCAACCCGGGGCCGGATCTCGACCCGCTCGACCGGTTCGAGCCGTCCGGAAAACTCCTTCCAGAGTGTGACCGAGCGCGGCTTCACCTCTGCAACGGAAACCTCGACTGCGGTGGGTGGCGGCGAGGTCTCGCTCGCGATTGCGTGCTCGGGCTCGTTCGTGGCCACGGTAGCCACAGCCCCAACCATCACCAAGGCAAAGCTCGAACTCCACAGGAGCCGACGAAAGACTGTGCGTTTCATGGGAACCTTCACCGAAGAATTATGAGACCCCGCGGCGACTGGCTGCGAGTGTTGAACCGGATGGTTCGAGGCATCGCCCTCAGCTTGATGGCCGAGGCGGCCTACCGACACTGTCGGGCGACGCGGCCAAACGCGAAGGGGGCGAGGGCAAGGATGATGCCGTTCGGGCGCGGATATGCGCCCGAACGGGAACGAGGGTGCCAACAGGTTGCAGCAGTCAGAAGCCGCCGGCGCCCCGGGGCTTCAGGACGCTCGCGCGGGCGGCTTCTTCTGCCCGCTTTCGCGAAGCGTCGGATCCGGGAATGCCGAACGAACGCTGACTGGCGGTGGGAAAGCCATAGCCGTAGGTCGTGTTGCGAGGCGAAGATGATGAGGCGGCGGCGTCTCGATACCCAGCGGCAACCTTCTGCCGTTCCGCGGAATCACTGGCGCGGATGCTGGCTTCCGAGCCGGGCACATTTTGGGCCGAAGCCAGCGAGCTACCGAACAGGACGAGCGCAACTGCGCTGGCAGTGAGAAGACGAGGCATGATCGTGTCCTTTGAATGAAAGTCGCACGAGGTCTCTCCATCACGGTCGGAGGCCTCGAGAATATGATCGGCATTATTTGTACCGATCGGTAGTCAATAGATAGATGGCGCTGAAAAAAGGATCAAGGCTTTTTATACCGAGCAGGATAAAAATAAACTGCCTTCCAAGCACGGCTCGTCCACAGGCGAGGCGAAAAAGGCTGTGAGCACGCCCCCAAGCCCGGCGGCCGCTCGACCCCGGGGGGCGCATCGGCCGCGGTAAGCGGCACTGCCGTCCGCAGCTTTCTCACGTATCCTCGATCGTGAAACGGGGCGGGAAGTAATCCCGCCCCCTTGGTTGGCCGATCAAGCCTTCGCGAAAGCAAGCATGTCGGGGTTGATCACCTCCGGATGGGTCGCGAACGGTGCGTGCGACAGGCCGGGATAGGTCTTCAGCGTTCCGTTCTGCAGGAGCTTGATCGCCTTGTGGGCAGAGTTCTCGATCGGCACGATCTGGTCGTCCTCGCCGTGGATCAACAGGACCGGAATGGTCAGCGCCTTCAGGTCCTCGCTGAAGTCGGTCTCCGAGAACGCCTTGATGCAATCATATTGCGCCTTGGCGCCGCCCATCATGCCCTGCCGCCACCAGTTCCGGATCTGCCCCTGACTGACCTTGGCGCCGTCGCGGTTGAAGCCGAAGAACGGACCCGAGGGGACATCCAGGAAGAACTGCGCCCGATTGGCGACGAGAGCGGTCCGGAACTCATCGAACACCGCGATCGGAATGCCATCGGGATTGCTCTCGGTCCTGGCCATGACCGGCGGCACGGCGCCGATGAGCACGGCCTTCGCGATGCGACCGGCTTCGGCCCGGGCCGCATAGCGGACGACCTCGCCTCCGCCGGTGGAGTGGCCGATGTGGATGGCGTTCTTCAGGTCCAGTGCCCGGACGAGTTCCACCACGTCCTGCGTATAGGTGTCCATCTCGTTGCCCGTGTCGGTCTGATCCGACCGCCCGTGGCCCCGCCGGTCATGGGCGATGACGCGGTAGCCCTCTTGAAGGAAGTAGAGCATCTGGTTGTCCCAATCGTCGCTCGACAGCGGCCAGCCGTGGTGAAAGACGACAGGCTGTGCCTCGCGAGGGCCCCAGTCCTTGTAGAAGAGACTGGTCCCGTCCTGGGTCTTGATCGTTGCCATGACACATTCTCCTTGGGGTTGATCGAAACGGTGCTGGTCAGGGTGAGAACGGTGGGGCAGCGGTCCATCTGGTGATCAGGACGAGGCCTGTGTTCGTCGCCGTGCCCATCCGTTCGATGTGGACAAGTTAAGCTCGCCGGGTGCAGAAAGGGATTGGCGTAAACGACAATAACAGAGGCAAATCGGCCAGGATGCAGCAGCCGAAACTTGCAGCCGAAATCGGTCTGCTGATCTATCCCGACTGCCAATTGGCGGCGATCCACGGTCTGACCGACCTGTTCCGCATTGCGGGGCAATGGGCGGGCGAGGACGCAAGCGAGATTCGGCTTTCTCACTGGCAGGCGGACGACACGGGCGTCACCTGCGTATGGGACAGCCATCCCGGCCGCGTGCATCGCCTGACGCATGTGATCGCGCCGCCCAGCATCGTCATGCCGGACCGGATGGTGCCATCGCCCTCGACAGCGGGCTGGTTGCGCGACCAGCACGGCGGCGGGGCGACGCTCTGCTCGGTCTGTGCGGGAGCCTTCGTTCTGGCCGAAACCGGTCTGATCGACGGCCGTCGCGCCACGACCCACTGGGCCTTTGCCCGCGAGCTGGCCGAGCGGTTTCCGAACGTGCATCTTGCCGATGAACACATGGTGGTGGATGAGGGCGACATCATCACCGCAGGCGGCATTCTCGCCTGGGTCGATCTGGGGCTGACCCTGGTCAGCCGCCTGCTCGGGCCCGCCACGATGCTGGCCACCGCGCGGTTCCTGCTGATTGAGCCGCCCCGGCAGAGCCAGCGGCCCTTCGCGCAGTTCGTGCCGCGCTTCGACCATGGCGACGACGGGATCCGAAGCGCCCAGCACCACATGCATGCCAATGCAGCGACACTTCAGAATGTCACGGATCTGCCCGCCCAGGCGGGGTTGACCACCCGCACGTTTCTGCGGCGGTTCAGCGCTGCAACGGGCTTCACACCGCTGGAATATCTGCAGCAGATCCGCATTGCGAACGCGCGGCAGGCCTTGGAACGGACGCATACCCCGGTCGACCGTATCGCCTGGGAGGTCGGCTATGCCGACCCCGCGGCGTTCCGCAAGCTGTTCCGGAAATTGACCGGCCTGACGCCGGCAGCCTACCGGCAGCAATTCGGCATCCCCGGCTGACGCAAGGCCATGGCCGATCAGGCGAATCCCGGTGTCGTTCGCAAGGCCTGCCATCGAAGCCGCCTCCGTATCCGCCGCGCCCTCGGAAAGTCGACTTCGACATTCTCGACACCGGCGAAGCCGACCCCTTGGCCAACGACCACCAGCAAAGGACTTGCGAGCGAGTTCGCTCATGTGGGGCCGGCTCAATGGACTGGTCCGAGAATGCCCTGCCATTTCCTGGCGCCTCTGGGTCAGACCGTCGGGACCGTGCCGCCGTCGATGACGAACTCCGAGCCCGTAACGCTGCCGGCACGATCAGAGGCGAGGAAGGCGATCAGGCTTGCGACTTCTTCGGGCGAGGTCGGCCGCCCGATCGGGATGCCGCCGAGCGAGGCCATGATCATGCGTTTGCCTTCTTCGACATCCGCACCGGCCTCGGTCCCAAGACGCTCGGCAAGCTCGACAGCGGCCTCGGTTTCGATCCAGCCCGGCGAGACGCGAACGACACGCACACCCTTTGGCGAAACCTCTTTCGACAGGGCTTTGCTGTAGGTCGAGAGCGCAGCCTTTGCCGCGGCGTAGGCGGTCGTCGCCTCCGGTAGCGGCATCGTCCGCTGGATGGAGGTCACGTGAATGATGACACCCCCATCCCGGGCGAGCATATCTGGCAGCAGGGCTCGATCAAGCCGCACTGCCGGCATCAGGTTGAGGTTCAGCTCGCGCATCCACGTGCCATCGCCGGGCGCCGCGAAGCCACCGGCGGGTGCCGACTATCCCCCGAGCATGTGCACGACGATGTCCACGCCGCCGAGACGATCCGAGACGGCGGCGGCCAAGGTCTCGCAGCCTTCGGCCGAGGTCAGATCCGCCGCGACGAATTGGACGTCGTCGTCAAGCGTGTCAGGCTTGCGACGGGCGCTGGTCAGCACCTTCGCCCCGAGTTCGCGAAACAGCCTGACCGTCGCGGCCCCGGCCCCCCGCGTCCCCGACGTGACGAGGGCGCGTTTGCCTTCCAGTGACATGAACGGGATCACGGCACGATCTCCAGTTCGGCGATCCTCTCGTCCTGAAGAACGAAGAAATACCGAAGGTCCAGCGGACTGCCGGGGAAGTCGCCCACGAGCTGGCTCGTCACCACCGTGCGATCTCCATCGGCCTCGATCGCAAATGGTTCGACCGTGTAGGAAAACTGGGTCGACGCCTCCGACTTCCAATGACGGATCGCCTGTCGCCCGTGGTGCGTCTTGTGCTCGTCTTTCACCACGGCGTTCTCGGTAAAACACTCAGCCACGGCGTCGGCGTTTCTTGTCCGGTCGGCTTCGAAATAGGCGGCGATCGGCTCGGGTAGCTGCATGGCCATGTCAAATCTCCATCTCTTTGAAATCGTGGAGGCCGGAACCTCGGCGGTCCGGCTTCGATGGCAGCAATCTAAGGCTGGACCTTTGTCGTAATAACGGGGACAAAGCGGGATGTGAGATTGCGGAAAGCAGGACAATGGCGCGACAGGGACTGATCGAGCTCGAAGCGGTGCTGGCGATCGCGGCGCGCGGGTCCTTCCGAGCTGCGGCGCCCGAACTCGGGCTTTCGACAACGGCGCTCAGCAATGCGATCGGAAAGATCGAACGGGAGCTCGGCGTCAGGCTGTTCAACCGCACCACGCGCAGCGTCTCGCTGACGGACGCCGGTCGAACCTTCGTTGAGCAGGTGGCGCCGGCCGTCCGCGACATCAGGGATGCGATGCTGACGGCCCGCTCGCAGCAGGCGACGCCGACCGGAACCCTGCGCATCAATGCTTTTGCCTCGGGCGCCCGCGAGATCCTGGCGCTGCTCGTCCTGACTTTCCTGCGGCGCTATCCGCAGGTCCATGTCGATCTCGTCACCGAGGGGCGCATCGTCGACATCGTCGCCGAAGGTTTCGATCTGGGCATTGGCGCTGCTGATCTGGTGCCGAGCGACATGATCGCCGTCCCGGTCGGCGCGCCTCGCAGTTTCGCCGTCGTCGCAACCCCGTCTTACTTCGAGGCGCATGGAAGACCGCAGGTACCACCCGATCTTCTGGCTCATCGATGCATCCGCATCCGAATGCCGAATGGCGCGCCCTATCGCTGGCACTTCGAGAGGGATGGGGAGCCGATCCAGATCGACGTCGACGGCCCCATCACTCTTGACGAATCGTCGCTTGCCCGGATCGCCGTTGCCGAAGGCATCGGCATCGGCTTCTTCATGGAAGCCGACATACGCGACGAAATTGCGGGCGGGCGCCTCGAACGCGTGCTTCAGGACTGGACCCCGCCAACCGCACCGCTGTGCATCTACTATCCAGGACGCAAGAACCCGTCCGCTGCGTTCCGCGCCTTCGTCGACATGGCGCGGGACTTCGGAAGGGCATCAGCGCGCGGCGCGTAGCCCGACTTGCGAAGACAGCATCCCAATTAGGTGATCGGTTGCGGACCTCCGGCAGGGCCACGGATGAGTGCTGGGGACGTGTCTTGTCCTCGGTCGCGTCGGTCGCCCCAGTGAGTATGGAGTTCTCTCCTGTTCGCGGACAATCAGGGGCGTACAGCCTGGAATGCGGCTACGAGGCTTCGTTCGTCGTCGATCGGTGATTTGTCACCGAGGGTCGAAGTCCAATCACGGTGTTTTCGGAACGTTCCATCTCCGATGGTTCCAAGGGCAGCCCGTCGTCAAATCTGACGCGGCTGCGATCTCAGTCGCCGACGCGCCCGCGTATGGCTTCGATCGATCGCCGGGCTTCCTGCTGGGCCGCATCCATGTCGGCCCGCGTCATTTCGTGGTCGGATTTGAGCCTTTCCCCGGCCACCATCACCATGCGGACATTGCGCGGTTGCGCGGAGTAGACGAGGAGGGCGGACGGATCGCCGCCGTCATAGGGCTGCAGATTGATGGCGTCTGGATCGATCGCGATGAGGTCCGCGGCCTTGCCCGGCTCGATCGAGCCGATCCGATCTGCAAGGCCCAGCGACCGCGCGCCCTCGATCGTGGCCATTTCCAGAAGCCGGCGCGGCGAGACGATCAGCTCGTCGCCTGCGGCCCCTGATGACGTCAGGGCGAGCAGACGCATCTGTTCGAACATGTTCGCCGTGCCCGCCAAGGCGTTGCCGTCGATCCCGAGCGACAGTCGCTCGACATTGGCGAAATCCTGAAGCGTCGTCAGGCCGAAACCGACGCGTTGCTCGGTGACCGGCGTCAGCGTAATCGACGATCCCGCTTCGTTGACGACGGCAACCTGATCCCGGGTGATCCCGGTTGCGTGGATGAGCTGCATGTCCGGGCCGAGGACGCCGGCCTTGATCAGGGCGGCGATCGAGCCGGGGCCCGTCGTCGTCGTTCGCGCGTGGACGCCGATCGGCAGCCCGCGCTCGCGCGCCGCCGTCAATTCGCTCTTCAGAAGGTCGTTGGCGTCGGGGTTCTCCAGCGAAAGCCCGCGCCAGCCCAGGCCGAGCCGGACGCGGTCGGTGGCCTGACGCGTGTCCGCGAGGCTCAGGAAATGGTCGAGGAGCATTGGCTCGTCTGCGCCGAGATCATCATGCCCGGCATAGAGGAAGCGGGCACGGATTCCGGTTTCGTCGAGCGTCTCGACGGCCGCGTCGGCGAATTCCGGTTCGCGGGCGTTGTCGAAGAAGGGCGTGGTAAAGGTGATGCCTGCATGCAGCGCTTCGAGGGCGCCGAGGCGGATGCCCGCCGCGATGTCATCGGCGCGGAAACCGCGCGACAGCCGCTCCACGAGCGGGAAATAAGCGGATGCGGACGTGTTGCGAAAAAGACCGCGCATCTGGGTCAGCCAGAGATGCATGTGACAGTCGACGAAACCGGGCAGCAGGAACTGGCCCGAGAGGTCGAGTGTCTTGGCGTTCTCGCCCGCGGTCAGGCGGTCGCCGATCTCTGCGATCTGCCCGTCGACGATCCTGATGTCGGCCTCGGCTAGGTCGCCCTCCGGTCCCATCGTCATGACATAGGCGCCGCGCAGCAACTGTTCGCCAGCCGCGCCCGGACCTGTCGGACTCGCCTCCTGCGCCACTGAAACGCGAGGCAGGATGGCGGCGGCAGCAGCGGAGCCGGCAAGAAAATCGCGGCGGGAGAATCTCATGGCATCACCTTTGGGTCCCTGATCGGAAACCGCCGCAGCCGTGCCGTATGACGCCTGCATGCGATCGGTTCGTCTCAAGTTCAACGCAAGGGGGAGGGAAGCCGTTGCCTGCCAATCGACGCCTGCCGGATGCTTGACGCTCCCCCGGCTCGACGGAAAACGCTCAACAAGAGCGCGTGCTCCTTTACGCCGCGCTCATCTTAAGGCCGCTGCCCTGGCGCCGGACCGGTCTTTCAATAGCCGTGGGCTGTCATTCGCTCGCAATACCAGGTCGCGAAGTCGTCGAGCGCACCTTCCGTGAAACGCGAATAGGGCCCCGGACGATAACCGGCCGAGTGGGCACCGGCATGGGCAAGGCCGACCAGGTGGGCATCCTGCGCGTTGGTCGCGATCCAGATCGACGTGAGGTGGTCGAGATCGTAGTCCACACCCTCGACCGCGTCCTTGTGGACCAGCCATTTGGTGCGCACCAGCGTCTTGTCGGCCGAAAGTGGGAAGATCGTGAAGATCACCGCATGGTCGCTCATCACGTGGTTCCAGGAATTGTTGCCCCACAGATGGATGTCGCCCGTGTCCTTGCGGGTCATGGAGCCGAGCAGCTTCTTCGACGCGGCGCGTGCGTCCGGCGTCTGGGATTCGCCGGCGCCAGCGATGATCAGCCGCTGGGTGCGGAAATTCGTCGCCTTGCCGACCACGTGCTCGACGGCGCGTGAGGGGAAGCCATCCTGCTCCCAACCCCTGGTACGCTCTTCGTACATCGCCCCGTGGCGCGCCGCTTCCTCGCGGTCCTCGTCGGAGAGCTGATCCGGGTCGAAACCGAAATCGAGATCGATGAAGGAGACGCAGAGCTCGGGATGGTTCGAGGCGCAGTGATAGCACTCCCGATTGTTCTCCATCGTGAGCTTCCAGTTGCCGTCCTCGACCAGTTCGCTCTCATAGGCGATCCTGGTGTTCCTCAGATCGTAGGGCTGAAGCCGGGGCTCCATCACCTCGGCGAGAGCATCGATGTCCGCCGGAGCCTCATCGGCGAGGCAGACATAGATTATGCCACCGATCGAGCGCAGATTGACCGGCCGCAAATGATGGAGTTCGTGGCGGAAGTCCTTGCCCATATGCGGCGCTTCCAGGAGCTCGCCGTCGAGTTCGTAGATCCACTGGTGATAGGGGCAGACAAGCTTGCCGACGGTCGAGCGCCCAGCTTCGACGAGCTTGGCGCCCCGATGGCTGCAGACATTGTGGAAGGCGCGCACGACGCCGTCGTCGCTGCGAAGGATGACGATCGAGGACCGCCCGATATCGACGCCGTAGACGTCGCCCTCCTCGGGAACGTCGGCTTCGACGGCAACGGCGATCCAATGGCGGTGAAAGATGACCTCGAGGTCCGCCTCATAGACTTCCGTCCGGGTATAGAGGCCCGCCGGGAGCGAATAGCCTTGTTGGCGGGCGCGGATGAGGCCCGAAATGGCGTCTTTGGGTGATTGCAGCATTGCGCCCTCCCAGGCTCACGAGGTTCCGGATTAGCCCTGTTGCTCGTCTTCATCCGCGTCGCGTCTTGTGCAGCGAGTACGATATTCAAACATCTGCAGGCATTTCGGTTATCGGTATTCGGCTTGGTCAAATTTCGGCAACATCTTCCGCATTCGGCCAGCCAGTTTGCTTCGTCGATTCCCAGGCAGCCGCGGGAGCCACCGGGGTCATAGCGTTCTGGTCAGCCGAAGCGCGTCGTAGATCGCGGCGTGGGTGTTGCGGGCCGAGACCGCATCGCCGATGCGGAAGAGACGGAAGCTTCCGTCGGCATTCTTCTCCACGCTCTGGCTCGCGCTTGCGACAAGCGCCTCGTAGTCGACTTCGCCGAGATTGCGCGATCGCGGCTTGAGATCGAAATAGACATCGTCGAGCGGCCGCGTCCCGTGGTTGACAACCACCTGATCCACCAGCCGTTCGCGGGTGAAGTCGCCATAGTCCGAGCCGAGCACGGCCTTGAGCTTGTTCCCCTCGCGGACCACGGACATGAGCCGCCAGGTCACGGTGAAGGTCGTGTCCCGCTTCTGCAGATTGCGCATGTAGGGTACGAGGTTCATGGCCATGACCTCCGGCGCGAAGCTGCGATCCGGGGTCACGATCTCCACCCGCGCGCCGGCCGCGGAAACCTTGTCCGCCGCCTGCAGGCCGGCATGGTCGCCCGCATCATCATAGATCAGCACGTTCTGGGCGGGCCTCACGTCACCCGAAAGAATGTCCCAGGCCGAGACGACCAGGTCGTTGCCCTCGCTGAGAACCTCGGTGTGGGGCAGACCGCCGGTGGCTATTATCACCTCGTCGGGCTCGCTGCCCAAGATGTCTTCGGCTTCTGCGAAGGTGTTGAAGCGGAAGGAGACGCCCAGCTTTTCGCATTGCTCGAGGCGCCAGGCGATGATCGAGGACATTTCGCGCCGGCGCTCCTGAAGGGCAGTCAGGCGGATCTGGCCGCCCGGCTCGTCCGCCGCCTCGAAGACGATAACCTCATGTCCGCGCTCGGCCGCGACACGGGCCGCCTCGAGGCCGGCAGGACCCGCGCCGACGACGGTGACACGCTTCTTCGTCTCCGCCTTCGCGATCACGTGCGGCTGCTCCAGCTCGCGGCCGGTCGAGGGGTTGTGGAGGCAGAGCGCCATGCCGCCCTGATAGATGCGGTCGAGACAATAGTTCGCGCCGACACAGGGGCGGATGTCGTCCTCGCGGCGCTCGAGGATCTTTCGCACCAGATGCGGGTCGGCCATGTGTGCGCGGGTCATGCCGACCATGTCGAGCTTGCCGCTGGCAATGGCGTAGCGCGCCGTGGCGACGTCCGGGATCTTCGCCCCGTGGAAGGTCGGGAAGTTCGTCGCCGCGCGGATTTCGCCGGCGAAATCGAGATGCGGCGCGTTGCGCATGCCCTGGATCGGGATCACGTCTGTAAGGCCCGCATCCGTGTCGATGTGCCCCTTCACGACGTTGAGAAAGTCGACCAGGCCGCTCTCCTTCAGCATGTGCGAGATTGCGAACCCGTCTTCGCGGGTGAGGCCGCCCGGCACGTCCTCGTCGCCCGTATAGCGGACCCCCACCAGAAAGTTCTCGCCGCAGCGTTCGCGAATGCCGGCCAGCACCTCGAAGGTAAAGCGCATGCGGTTTTCGAGGCTGCCGCCATAGGCGCCGTCGAGGTCGTTGGTCAGCGGCGACCAGAACTGGTCCATCAGATGCCCGTAGGCCTGGATCTCGATGCCGTCGAGACCGGCGGCCTGCATCCGCTCCGCCGCGTCCACGTAGTCCTCGATGATGCGGGCGATGTCCCAGTCTTCCATCTTCTTCGGGAAGGCCTTGTGGGAGGCTTCGCGCTCGTGGCCGGGCGAGACGACCGGCAGCCAGTCTGCCTTGTCCCAGCGGGTGCGGCGGCCGAGGTGGGTGAGCTGGATCATCACCGCACAGCCTTCGTCGTGGCAGGCGTCGGTGAGCGCCTTCATGTGGCCCACCACCTCGTCCTTCCAGGCGAGGATGTTGTTGAAGACCGGCGGGCTGTCGCGGGCGACGCTGGCCGAACCGGCCGTCATCGTCATCGCCACGCCGGCCTTCGCCCGTTCCAGGTGATAGGCCCGATAGCGATCCTTTGGCATCCCGTCTTCGGGATAGGCCGGCTCATGGCTGGTGATCATGATCCGGTTTTTCAGCGTGAGATGTTTCAGCTGGTAGGGCTGCAGTAGGGGATCGTGGAACATGACGGGCTCCTGTTCAAAGCCGGAGAGCGAGCGATCATGAGATTTCCAAAAATGTTCACTTGTGTCAAGAGAGAAGACACCTATGTAACGCGATTTGAAAGACGTCGTGTCGGCCGTCGGTCGCAGGCGCGGGAGCGCCGCGAAAGGCGAGGGCGACTTTTCTGTCAGAGCGGGAGCGCGCCGTCCGTGCGCGCTTGCCCGAAGGAGCGCACGTGAATATCCACCGGCCCATGAATGACGAGAATCACGACGACAAGGGCTGGCGGGGTTCGCGCGAGGTTTGGCTCGACGCGGCCTATGAGGCTCTGATCGAAAGCGGTGTCGAGGCGGTGAAGATTCAGCCGCTCGGCAAGAGACTGAATTTGTCGAGAACGAGTTTCTACTGGTTTTTCAAGGACCGGCAGCAATTGCTTGATGCTTTGCTCGAGCGCTGGGATCAAAGCACGACCGGGCGTCTGCTGGCTGCAACGACAGAATTCGCTGCCACCGAGACCGAAGCGATGCTGAACGTGATCAGCACCTTCCTCGGAGAAACGAGTTTCGATTCCCGTCTGGAACTCGCCGTTCGGGCCTGGGCGCAACAGGACGCAAGAGTCCTCGATCGTGTTCAGGAGGCTGATGCCAGGCGCCTCGAAGGACTTGTGACCATGCTCAAGGCCTGGGGACATGACGGCGACGACGCCGACGTCAGGGCTCGCACGATCTATCTCGTCCAGGTGGGCTACATCTCGATGCGCACGGAAGAGACCCTGGAGGAGCGGCTGAAGCGGTTTCCGAACTATGTCGAGATCTACACGGGCAAACGCCCGCCGCAGATCGAAATGGCGCGCTTCGAGGCAAGGCTGGCCGAACGGGACGCGTGAGCCACCGCGACCATTGAGAGATTGGATAACCTTCGGGTGAGGCCGAAGCGGACAGACGAACGTCCGGGCTGACAGCAAGGCCGACGAGCGTCGCACGGGGCTTTCCATCGACAACTGCACGGTGCGTCTCTCCAACATGGCATTTCCGGCAATCCCGCGGGTGCTCCGGCCGCTATGGCTCCCCGGTGAAATCCATCAATCGAAGGCGCGATCGGATGCAGACGGGGTGAGGGCGGTCTGTGCCCGGAGACGGGCGGGCTCACGGAGGGCGCGGTTGACAGCCCCCGGGCCCATGATCGATAGTTTCCGCACTGGTCCGGTGGATGGACCAGAAGATCAAGGTAGTTTCGTCGCTGATGTCTCTGACCGAGTATGTCCTGGAGAACGCACCGCAACTGCGCGAAGCCATCCTGCGCCACAGCGTGCGCGACGTGGTGGCTGCAAAGCTCGCGGCGCTGATCGCCTCAGGCCTCCTCAAGGTCGGGGATTCCCTGCCGAGCGAGCGCGAACTCGCCGCCGCGCTTCAGGTGAGCCGCGAGACGGTGAGGGGCGGAATCCAGATTCTGGCCGCCAAGGGTCTGCTGGCCGTGGTCCATGGCGCCCGAACCAAGGTGATATCCGACGATGTCGGGGCGGATTTCGTCGGACTGCGCGAAGCCAAGCGCATCAACAGTTACGATATCGAGGACATTCATGCCTCGCGTTGGCTGGTCGAGCGGCAGGTGGTCGCCGATGCGGCGACGCGGATCGAGGATCAGACGATCGGCTTCCTGGAAGAGTCGCTCAAGGCGCAGCGCAAGGCGATGGAAGATCCGGTCCGGTTTCTGATCATCGACCGGGAATTCCACCTGGCGGTCTATCGTTCCTGCGGCAACGCAGCGCTCGCGGATTTCGTGGGTGATCTTTACGGGTTCATGATGGAGCACCGCCATCGGGCTGTTGCCGAGCCGGGTGCGATCGAAAGGAGCTATCGCGATCACCAGGCGATCGTCGGAGCGCTGAAGTCGCGCGATGCCGAGCGCACGATCCGTGCCTTCGAGATCCACCTCAATCGCATCTATCAGACCACAATCACCATCCTGACCGCCGGAGGAGGAATCGCCGGTCAGGATGTTTCGGTGCTTGATGGTGGCACCTTGCCGCCGGGGAGGCGCTGATCTGCCGAGGGTTCCCGGTCAAAGGAGCCGTGTCGAAAGGGAGGAGAAAAGACATGTTGAAACGCAATTTCCTGAAGGCGGCGGCCGCTGTGGCGCTGTCGGCCGGTATTGGCTTCGCAGGCATGGCGCCGGCGAGCGCCCAGTCGCAGGAGATCGTCTATCTGACGCCCGGCCTCGACCTGCCGTTCTGGCGCTACCTGTCGAAAGGCGTCGAGTCCGTCGCCAAGGAGAACGGGTACGGCTACCAGGCGCTGGATTCGCGCAACAACGCCCAGACGCAGCTTCAGAATGCGCAGGACGCAATCGCCCGCGGGGTCGCCGGCATCATCATCTCGCCGACCGATTCCTCCACGGCACCGAGCGTCCTGCAGCTTGCGAAGCAGAACGATATCCCTGTCGTGATCGCCGACATCGGCACCAATGAGGGCGAATACGTCTCCTTCATCATCTCCGACAACTATGAAGGCGCCAAGGGCGTCGGCGAGGCGCTTGCGGAGGCGATGAAGGAAAAGGACTGGGCGGACGGCTCGGTCGGCCTCGTCACCATCTCTCAGGCCCGCAAGAACGGTCAGGCCCGCACCAAGGGCTTCCGTGACGGGATTCAGGAAGGCGGCGTGACCGGCGAGGAGGCCGGTCTCCAGCAGATGCAGTCCTATACGGCCGACGAGACCTTCAAGTTCGTGCAGGACATGCTCACCGCCAATCCCGGCATGCGCGGTCTCTTCGTCCAGACCGATCAGCCGGCGATCGGCGCGCTCCGGGCGATCCGCGCCGCAAGGCGCCAGGGCGAGGTTCTGGTCGCGGCCTTCGACGGCATTCCGGAATTCGTCGATCTCCTGAAGTCCGGCGAGATCGTCGCCTCGGGCATGCAGCAGCCTTACCTGATGGGCCAGAAATCGGCCGAGGCTCTCTTCCAGCACCTCGACGGCGAAACCCCGGACAAGGAAATCGTCGTGCCGATCCTGGTCGTCACCTCGAAGAACATCGAGGACGTCCTTCCGACGGTGAAGGAAACCGTCTTCGCCAACGAAATGGAGTGAGCCTGAGGCTCGTCGGCTCCCGGCCGGCGGCAAGCCGGCCGGGTTTCTCTGTTGTCGGAAAGGGGCGCTCGGTGTCGTGTTCCCCTTTGCCGACGGGTTGTCGGGACCGATCGGGATGACCGCTCCATCGAATGCCGCCATGTCGACGGCACGAACCGGCGCAGCGAGGCACGAGCCGGCCGTGCTGCTCGAAGCCATCGATGTCGAAAAGAGCTTCGGCCGCACGCGGGCGCTGGCCGGCGCCACGTTCGATCTGCGTGAAGGCGAAATTCATGCGCTTCTGGGCGCGAACGGCGCCGGCAAGTCGACGCTCTCCAAGGTGATCTCCGGGCACATCCGTGCGGATGCCGGCAAGCTCGTCCATAAGGGTGAACCGCTGCATCTGCGCTCCACTCGCGATGCGCTGTCGGCCGGCATCGCAATCGTCATGCAGGAGACGACGCTTGCCCCGGATCTGAGCGTTCTGGAGAACATCTTCCTGCCGGAGCTCGGCACTAGCGGCTTCCTCTCCCGCGGCAAGATGCGCCGGCGCGCCACTGCAATTCTGGAAGACCTCGGCCAGGCCGATGTTCTGTCCCTCGACATGGAAGTCGCCAAGCTCTCCGCCGCCCAGCGCCAGCTCGTCGAGATCGCCAAAGCACTGGCGCTTGATGCCGAACTCATCATTTTCGACGAACCGACCGCCTCCTTGAGCGCCGGCGAGGTCGAGCGCCTCTTTGACGTGATGGCGCGGCTGAAGGAGAGCGGGCGCTCGCTGATCTTCGTGTCGCACCGGTTGGAGGAGGTGCTGGCGATCACGGATCGGGTCACCGTGATGCGCGAGGGCGCGACGGTCGCATCCGGGCTCGAAACTCACTCGCTGACCCAGGCCGAGATCATCCGCCTGATGGTCGGCCGTGAACTCGGCGCGATCTACACCGAGCGCGAAGTCGCACCGGACGCCGAGGGGGAACCGGTGGTTTTCGAAGTGAGGAACATCGCCGCGCCGCCGGTCGTCCATGACGTGTCCTTCGCCGTCAGGAAAGGCGAAATCCTCGGGCTCGGCGGGCTCGTCGGCGCGGGGCGGTCGGAGACGGCCGAGGCGATCTTCGGCCTGAGGCCCAAGAGTGGCGGCGAAATGTGGCTAGCCAGCAAGAAGGTCGATTTCCGTAAACCCGCCCAGGCCGTCAGGGCCGGCGTCGGCTTCGTGCCGGAAGACCGGCGGGTGCAGAACATCGTGCCGGACCTGTCGGTGAAGGAGAACCTGCTTCTCGCCCATCTCGGCGCCCATCGCGGCTTTGGCCTCGGTTACGGCGCACGACAGAAGAAGGTCGATGAACTCCTAAAGCTTCTCGACCTTCCCGGCCATCGGCTGTTCGACGCCTCGATGCTCAATTTCTCAGGCGGCATGCAGCAGAAGATCATCATCGCCCGCTGGCTGCTGCTGGAACCCAAGGTACTGATCCTCGACGAGCCCACCAAGGGCGTCGATATCGGCACCCGCCAAGCGATCTACGAGCTTCTCCAGAAGATTGCGGGGGAAGGTGTCGCCGTGGTCGTCATCTCGTCCGACTTCGAAGAGCTACTCGGCCTGTCGACCCGCATCGTCGTGATCAGCGACGGCCGGTCGATTGCGGACATGGCGAGTTCGGCGCTGGACGAGGAAAAGCTGACGCTCCTTGCCGCCCCGCGCACCTCGATGCGCAAGAACACCGCGGTTCTGAGCGCGCTCGCCGTCGACTGCGGCGGAGCGGGCTTCTGGGCGCTGATCGATGAGGACGATCTGATCTGCCTCAACAGCGTTGTCGCCAATCCCGAGGCCGCGCCTGGTTTCTCCTCCGGGGAAGCCAAGCGCTTCGAGGAAACCACCATTCCCAAGAGTCTCGCCTCGCGCGGGCAGGGCTTCGTGACGGAAGCCGACGGCAGCCGCTCGACCCTCATCGTCCCCATCCGCAGCCATCGCGGCCATGATTTCGGCTGGGTGGGGCTGACCGTGCCTGGCGGGGCAGAAGGGTACTCGGCGGAAGAGATCAGACAACGGATCGAGAGTCTCAATGGTTGAACAGACCAACACCGCGAGTGGCGCGGATCGGA
Source organism: Jiella marina (assembly GCF_024359545.1). GTDB lineage: Bacteria > Pseudomonadota > Alphaproteobacteria > Rhizobiales > Rhizobiaceae > Jiella. Next base: position 486,201 of record NZ_JAKQZG010000001.1, on the reverse strand, counting down.
GCCAGGCGGGCGCCAGCAGCACGAACGGTTTCGACATGGGCACCATGTTCAAACGCATCTTCACACGGCTCGAATTCCGCATGCTGGCGCTGGCGCTCCTCATCGCCGTCGCGCTGTCCTTCGCTTCGCCCTACTTCCTGACCCAGACCAACATCTTCAACATTCTCGACCAGTCGGTGGTGATCGGGCTCGTCGCGATCGGCATGACCTTCGTCATCCTGACCGGCGGCATCGATCTGTCCGTCGGCTCGGTCGCGGGGCTGACGGGCATCGTGCTCGGTCTGGCGCTGCAGGACTATCCGATCCCGGTCGCGATCATGATGGCGGTCCTGGCGGGTGCTGGCATCGGCCTCGTGTCGGGCATTCTGGTCGCCTATTTCGGGCTGGCCGCCTTCGTCGTTACCCTCGGTGTCATGGCGATCGGGCGAAGCCTCGCCTACATCCTCTCCGGCCAGACGGCGATTTCCGGCATTCCGTCGAGCCTCTCCGACATCGTCTACACGACAATCCTCGGCATCCCGGCGAATGTCTTCTTTCTCGGCGTGATGTACCTGCTGGCCTGGCTCTACCTCACCTATACGAAGGGTGGGCGGACGATCTATGCGATCGGCTCGAACAAGGAGGCGGCGCGCGCGGCGGGGCTCAGCGTCCTCTTCTATTCGATCCTGCCTTACGTGGTCTCCGGCGCCTTTTCGGCCGTGGCGATCACCTTCTCGATCGCCCAGATCCTGTCGGCCGATCCGCTCGCCGGCAATCTCATGGAACTCGACGCGATCGCCGCCGTCGTCATCGGCGGAGCGAGCCTCTATGGCGGGCGCGGCTCGATCATCGGCACGCTGATCGGCGTCTTGATCATGGTGATGATCCGCAACGGCCTCAATCTCATGGGCGTTTCGCCCTTCTGGCAGGGGTCGGCCATCGGCTCGATCATCATTCTGGCGCTTCTCGTCGAGCGCCTGGTGAGCAGCCGGACGGATCGCTGAGACCACGAGAGCTTCAAGAAAACGAATGACCTTGGGAGGAGAACATGAGCGAACCGAGCCTTGCCGTTCGACTGACCGGCACCGAGGAGATTGTCGCTCCGCCCCGCATTCTGAAGGCCGGCAAGCTCTCGGCGGAACTGGACAACGGCAATCTGCGAGCCATCCGCTACGATGGGATCGAGATCATCCGCGCCGTCTCCTTCATCGTTCGCGACAGGAACTGGGGCACCTACAACGCCGTCATCGACGAACTGTCGGTGGAGGAGGAAGGCGATCGCTTCACCGTGCGCTACAAGGCCAGCGCCGGCGATGACAGCCAGTCGTTCCGGTACACCGCCGAGATCGTCGGGACGCCGCGCATCCTCACCTTTCATGGCAAGGGCGAAGCGACCGGTGATTTCGTCACCAACCGCACGGGCTTCGTCGTCCTGCATCCGGTCAAGGGCGTGAGCGGCCAGCCCGTGACGATCGAGCATGTGGACGGGAGCATCGAGGAGGGGCGCTTTCCCGAGATCATCGACCCGCTTCAGCCGATGATGGAGCTCAGAACCCTGACCCATGAGCCGGTCGAGGGTCTCAAGGTGATCTGTCGGATGGAAGGCGACACCTTCGAGATGGAGGATCAGCGCAACTGGACCGATGCCTCCTACAAGACCTATGTCCGCCCGCTCGCGCTTCCCTGGCCCTATACGCTGAAGCCCGGCGACTTGGAGGACCAGACCGTCACGATCACGGTCGAGGGCGAACCGGCGAGATCCGGGGCTGCGGGCGGCGCCGATCCCGTTCGCATCGCACTCGGGGAAGACCAGGGGCCGGCGCCCAGGTTCGGCATCGGGCTGAGGGCGGAAGAGATTCTCACCACCCGCTCGGCCCTCGACACCATCGCCAAGCTGAAACCCGATTTTCTGGTCTACCATCACGATCCCCGCGAAAGCGGCGAGGCGGAACTCGCCGCAGCCGCCGAGATCGCCAGCCAGATCGGCGCCGAGGCCTGGCTCGAACTGGTGATCGACGAGGTCGACGGATACGCCGAACAGGTCGCGGAGATCGGCCGGCAGGTGGCGGCGATCGGCGAGCCCTTCGCGGTCGTGCGCGTTTCTCCCGCTTCCGACATGAAGGCGACGCTGCCCGGCAGTCCCTGGCCGCCGGCGGCTCCGCTTGCCGGTCTTTACACCGCAGCCCGGACGGCCTTCACGAAGGCGGCGATCGGCGGCGGCATGTTCTCCTACTTCACCGAGCTCAATCGCAAGCGTCCCCCGCTCGAGGATCTCGATCTCGTCGGCTTTACCACCTCGGCGATCGTCCATGCGGGTGACGACCGGACGGTCTTCGAGAGCCTGGAGGCGCTCCCCTATATCGGCCTCAGCGCTCGCGAGATCGCCGGCGACAAGCCGGTCATGGTCGGCCCGAGTGCCATCGGCATGCGCATGAACCCTTATGGCGACGCGCCGATGGAAAACCCGAAGAACATCCGCCAGGCGATGAACCGCAACGATCCGCGCCAGCGCGGTCTGATCGGCGCCGCCTTCACGCTCGGCTACTATGCCGTGATGGCGGAGAAAGGTGTCAGCGCGATCGCGTTCGGCGACACCACCGGCGCCCATGGCGTCGTCTCGGTGAAGCAGGACTGGCCGCAGCCCCATTTCGAAGGCGAAGGCGGGCTCTTCCCCGTCTATCATGTGGAACGTGCACTCGCCCGGCTCGGCGGTCGCAAGCTCCTTGCCACCGCGCCGTCCGACCGCGGCCGCATCCTGGCGGTGGCGGCGCGCAATGACGAGGGTGGTTTTGAGCTTCTTGTCGCCAATCTGACATCGGAACTCCAGTCGGTGGCGATGCCGGGCCAGATTTCCGCGATGAAAATCCTCGATGCCGAGCACTTCGTGGAGGCCGCCGGATCGCCTTCATTCATGGATGATCTTGTCCCCGCCTCGGGAACCAATCTCGATATCGATCTCGACGCCTATGCCGTCGCCCGCGTCATGCTTTCCTGAGTGTTCCGTTGGGTTTTGGGGAAAAGTGACCATCAAGGAGCGCTCAGAATATGAAAGTCCTTATCATTGGCGCGGCCGGCATGCTCGGACGCAAGCTTGCCGAGCGGCTGGCCGCAGATGGCCGGATCGGCGCCAGCCCAATCGGGACGATGCATCTCGTCGACGTGGTTTCCCCGCCGGTCAATGAGGGCAGACCGGCCGTCGAGACCGAGGTTGCCGATCTGTCGTCGCAAGGCACGGCCGAGAAGCTGATCGCCGCGCGTCCCGACGTGATCTTTCATCTGGCGGCCATCGTCTCCGGCGAAGCGGAGGCCGATTTCGAGAAGGGCTACCGGATCAATCTCGACGGCACGCGCGAACTGTTCGAAGCCGTTCGCCGCGCCCATGAGGCGGACGGCTACCGGCCCCGCCTGGTCTTCGCTTCCTCGATCGCCGTCTTCGGGGCGCCGTTCCCGGAGCGCATTCCGGATTCCTTCCATCTGACGCCGCTGACAAGCTACGGCACCCAGAAGGCCATCGGCGAACTGCTGCTGGCCGACTATTCGCGTCGGGGTTTCTTCGACGGCATCGGCCTGCGCCTGCCGACGATCTGCATTCGACCGGGCCAGCCGAACAAGGCGGCCTCAGGCTTTTTCTCGAACATCCTGCGCGAACCGATCAACGGCGAGGAGGCGGTTCTGCCGGTGGGCGAAGATGTGCGTCACTGGTTCGCAAGCCCGCGCGCGGCGGTCGAGTTCTTCATTCACGCCGCGACGCTCGATCTGGAGACAGTCGGGCCCCGGCGCAATCTGACCATGCCGGGTCTCGCCGCCACCGTCGGCGAAGAGATTGCGGCCCTGGAACGCATGGTCGGACCCGAAGCCGCCGGGCGCATCCGGCGCGAGCCGGACGCCACCATTGCCGGGATCGTCGCGGGCTGGCCGAGGGCTTTCGAGGCGCAGCGCGCCTGCGAACTCGGCTTTGAGGCCGAGACCGATTTCGACGAGATCATCCGCGTTTATCTGGAAGAAGAGGGCGGGGGCTCGGCGGTCTGAGCCTCGATTGAAGGAAACGAAAGGGCGCTCCCATGCTTCTTGGCTGCATCGGCGACGACTTCACCGGCTCCTCCGACCTTGCCAATACGCTGGCGAAGGGCGGGATGCGGGTGGTGCAGTATTGCGGGGTTCCGACCGGCCCGGCCGACCCGGCCGTGGAGGCAGGCGTCGTCGCGCTCAAGTCGCGCACCATTCCCGTCCATGAAGCGGTGGAGAAATCTCTGCGCGCGTTGGACTGGCTGGTCGCGCAGGGCTGCCGGCAATTCGTCTTCAAATATTGCTCGACCTTCGATTCGACGCCCCAAGGCAATATCGGTCCGGTGATCGACGCGCTGATGGAGCGGCTCGGCGCCGAGTCGACCATCGTCTGCCCGGCCTTTCCCGCCACCGGCCGCAGCATCTATCAGGGGCACCTCTTCGTGAAGGACAGGCTCCTCAGCGAGAGCGGCATGGAAAATCATCCGCTGACGCCGATGACCGATGCCGATCTGCGTCGGTGGCTGACGCCACAGACGAAACAGGGCGTCGGCCATGTGGCATCGGAAACGGTGTTTTCGGGGCCGGAGGCGATCCGAGAGGCCTTCGCCCGCGAGACCAGGGCCGGCCGGCCGGTCATCGTGGTCGACGCGATCCGCGACGATGATCTCTTCGCGATCGGCACGGCGGTGCGTGACATGGCGCTTGTCACCGGCGGCTCAGGCATTGCACTCGGTCTGCCGGCCAATCTGATCGATCCGGCGACCTTGAAAGAGCGCCGAACGCCCTGGCATGGTGATGGCGGACTTGCGGCGATCCTCTCGGGCTCCTGCTCGACCATGACGCGGGCGCAGGTCGAGCGCTACCGCGCCGACCATCCGTCCCTCGAGATCGACGCGGACAGGCTGATCGCCGGCGACCTGAAGCCGGAAGAGGTCGCGGACTGGGCGTCCTCGCAAGCCTCGAAGGCCGCCCCCCTGATCTATTCCTCCGCCGATCCCGAGACCGTCAAGGCGGCGCAGGAACGCCATGGCAAGGAGCGCGTGGCCTCGGCCATCGAAGGCTTCTTCGCCGAAATCGCACGGCAGCTCACGAGCACGGGCATTACCCGCCTCGTCGTGGCGGGCGGCGAGACGTCGGGCGCCGTCGTCGAGGGCCTGGGTCTGACGGCGCTCGAAATCGGCCCGGAAATCGCGGCCGGCGTCCCCGCCTTGAAGGCGAGCGACCGGCCGCTCTGGCTGACGCTGAAATCCGGAAATTTCGGCGCGGAGGACTTCTTTGCCGAAGCGCTCGCCGTCCTGAAGCGGAGGCCCGAATGAGCGAGATGGCCCGACTGCGCGAGTCGATGTGCGAATTCGCGCGTTCGCTCTTCGATCGCGGCCTGACCCATGGTTCGACCGGCAACATCTCGGTGCGGCTGGAAGATGGCGGAGCGCTCGTCTCGCCGACGGGCTCCTCCTTCGGCAAGCTCGATCCCGCTCGCCTCAGCCGGCTCGACAGGGACGGCAATCTCCTTGACGGAGACAAGCCGACCAAGGAAGTGCCGCTCCATCGCGCCTTCTACGAGACCCGCTCCACGGTCGGAGCGGTGGTCCATCTTCATTCTTGCCATTCGGTTGCGCTGTCGATGATGCCGGACGTCGATCCCAACGACATGCTGCCGCCACTGACGCCTTACGCGATCATGCAGCTCGGCAAGGTGAAGCTTCTGCCCTTCATCCTGCCAGGAGATCCGGCGATGGGCGATGCCATCCGCGGCCTTGCCGGCAAGCGCTCGGCCGTCATGCTCGCCAATCACGGGCCGGTGGTAGCGGGCAAGGATCTCGGCTCGGCGGTCAACGCCATGGAGGAGCTGGAGGCGACCGCGCGGCTTGCCCTGATCACCCGCGGTCTGGGTCCAAGGCTTCTGACCGGCGAAGAGGTGAGCCGGGTCGTGCGCCAATTCGATGTGGAGTGGGAGTGACCATGCGCTTTTCCGCCAATCTCGGCTTTCTCTGGACCGAACTCGCTCTGCCGGACGCGATCTGCCGCGCCAAGGCGGCCGGCTTCGACGCAGTCGAATGCCATTGGCCCTATGACGCGGATCGCGAGGCGGTGAAGGCGGCGCTCGCGGAGACTGGCCTGCCGATGCTGGGTCTCAACACGCGCAAAGGCTCGAAGGAGGGCGACTTTGGCCTGTCGGCCGTGCCCGGCCGCGAGGCGGAAGCCCGCTCGACCATCGACGAGGCGTTCGACTATGGCTCGGCGATCGGGGCTCAGGCGGTGCATGTCATGGCCGGCAAGACCAGCGATCCTCAAGCAGCCGACGTCTTCGACGCCAATCTCCTGTACGCTTGCGATCGCGCCCGCGACACCGGCATGATCGTCCTGCTCGAACCGCTCAATCCGCGCGATGCCGCCGGCTATTTCCTGATCGGTCTCGACAAGGCCGTTGCCATCATCGAACGGCTCGGCCGGCCGGAACTCAAGATCATGTTCGACTGCTACCACATGCAGATCACCGGCGGCGATCTCCTCGAACGCTTCAAGGCCCATCGCGCCCTGATCGGCCATGTGCAATTCGCTGCCGTCCCTTCACGCGCCGAGCCGGACGAGGGAGAGATTGCCTATCACCGACTGCTCCCGGCGCTCGCGGCCGCTGGCTACGCCGGGTCATTCGGCGCCGAGTACAAGCCACGCGGGGGCACAGATTCGGGCCTCGACTGGTTGAGAGATTTCCGAACGTCCCCCGGGACGGGGCGCGTTTAGCGACAGGGTCGCGGACGAGGGCGACGTCCGGCTGCCGACACACAAGCTCCATTTCGCGATGCCTTGCGTCAAAGCCTGCGCTCTCGCGCTCGCACAAGCCAGGGGTTTTGACGGCGGGGAGATTTCGTCTGTATCGCAAGATGCGGTATGGGCGGCCGTCGCTAATGTCATGAGTTCCGCAAATGTTTCGCGCCTTCCTGATCCTGACTTTGAGCCTTGCCGCCGCCGTATCGCCCGCTGGCGCGCAGACACTGCCGGATGTCGAACTGCTTCCGGAGACGAAACTCGGCCGGATACTCATGCCGAACGGCGTCCCCGTGGACTGGAGCCTTGGACAGCGAGCGCAGGGCCGGACGAAGTCCGACAGGCTGGACGACCTCATCGTCCTCGCTCCAGGCAATTCCGTCGGCTATTGCTCTGTCCTGGGGTGCATTCCGACGGGATCGCCGCAGGCGGCGGGAGACGGCCGCTGGCGGCACATGATTTCCTCTCTGCTAATCAGCTCCGAAACGCGCCTTCTCGATCCCGACAATCCGGCGGGCTCCGGCGCGGAGGCCCAGCAGAACACTTTGGGGATCGAGACCGTTGTCAATTCCGGTGCAGTTCGCCGCTGGTCGGCGAATACGAGCTATCGCAGGGGCGAAAACATCAAGATCTCTTTCGCCGACGGTCTGGGCGATCGCACCTACAGGGTGGAGGAGAGCGGCACGTCGGGAACCACGGCTCCCACCGACACGAGTGGTCAGATCTTTGCCGATGGAACGGTGAAGCTCAGATGGATCAACTACGGCGCCACCACGGCTCAGACATCGATCTACAACGCGGTCGTCTTCGCCAAAGGCGGGGGACCTGGCTGGGCGGCCGCCCACAATGTCGATCTGGAGTCCGGATATTCGTCACCCCTTGCCGTCAACCATGAGTTCGATTTCACCAACAACTCGGGAATGGATTGCGAGAGGGAATCGACCTGTACCGTGATCCTCATCACGCCGAAAGGCGCCACCACGTCCACCAACGCCATCGCGATCGGGACCAAGAACCAGCCGCGTTACAGGACGGTGGACGGTCGGAAGGTCGACGGCACCCCGGCTCTACGGGATGGTCTGTCCGTCTCCGCCGCACTCGATCAGTGGCCGGTTCGCCGAGCGGCGATCGCGGTCGCTGCCAATCATGCCCTCCGCGGGGTCGACGTGGGAACCAATATGGGAGTGGATGCGATCACCTTGGGGGAGGCCGCCTTCCGCAACAGCGCGAAGGCCATCTACGGCTTCTGGAACAAGGGCACCCAGTCAGGCGCAGGATTCCGGGACGACACGATGTCGCCGGTGGCGTTTCTGGCAAACGGTTCGAACCAGGTGGCCGCGTTCCGGACGACGGGCAACTCCTTGCGTGGCGTCGACGTTGCCGGAACGAACAGCGAGGCGGGAGTGCGCGCTGCCAGCAAGACACCCAGCGGCGTCTTGATCGAGGGTTCGAACAGCACCGCTGCGGTCAATGTCAGGAGTTCGACCCCCGTCGGCGTCAAGCTCGACGAAGGCACCTTCTCCTCCTATCAGATCGAAGGAAATGGCTTCAGCGTCGATGCAACGGGCGGGGTGTCGGGGGAAGCCGTCTCCTCTCTTGCCTTCTTCAAGTTCCTGAAGGCGGCCACGGTCGAGTCTCTGACGGCGGATTTTCCCTGCAACCGGGAGCGCAAAGGGGAAGTGCGCCGCGTCGATGGCGTCAGCAATCCGAACGCGTTTCGAGGGCGGCCCGTCGGAGGCGGCAAGGCCAGCAGCCTCGTCTACTGTGATGGGGCTGTGTGGCATATTTCCGGGTGATGGCTGACCGTGCTTCTTCGCCGCTCGGCACGTCGGCAGGCTTCATGCCTCGATCGACTCCGGTTGCTCGCTCAAGCCCGTGAATGCCTCCCTCATCGTTCCGTCGGATTTATTGGCGAAACGCATAAGTTGGATTTGCAAAAACAATTTGGCCCGGGATGACAGCTGCTCGTAACCTCCCTGAGTGGGAGGAGATCTGAAAAGCAGAGCATCCTGGCGGAGGCAAAGAGAGCCGGCAGAGAGTGCGGTCGTTTCACGATCGATCCTTCTGCCAACAAAGGCCCCAAAGATCGCCGAGGACCCTCTGCCGGAAGAGAAGGCACGTGTGAACTGTCAACGCGAGCCGTCTTTTCGCTTTCTCCTTCCGCTTGAAACGAATGCGCACGCCCAAGAACGGCGCTCGGGAGGAAAAGCACATGACCATCAGGCCTGATCCGACATTTCACGCCAACGCACGCCTCGCCATGGAGGCGCCGGCGGAAACGCTCGCCTACACGCTCATGCTGAGCCCGGACGGTTCCCAGCCCGACGGGCTGGCCGTCGTCGACGTCGATCCGAAGTCACCGGACTATGGCAAGATCGTTCATCAGGTGATCATGCCCTACAAGGGCGACGAGTTTCACCATTTCGGCTGGAACGCGTGCTCTTCGGCGCTGTCGCCGCTGTCCGGCCATGCGTTTCTCGAGCGGCGTTATCTGATCATCCCCGGCATCCGCTCGTCGCGGATCTATGTGATCGACGTGAAGGGCGGACCGAAGGCCGCGAAGATCCACAAGATCATCGAACCGGAGGAAATCTTTTCCAAGACCGGCTATTCACGGCCGCATACGGTCCATTGCGGGCCGGAGGGGATCTACATCTCGACGCTCGGCGGCGGTGGTGCGGATGGCACCGACGGACCGCCGGGGATGTTCCTGATGGACTGCGAGACCTTCGAGGTCATCGGCCGCTACGAGATGGATCGCGGCGTCCAGGACAAGCAGTATGATTTCTGGTGGAATCTGCCGCGCAACTACATGGTCTCCAGCGAATGGGGCCTGCCGCCGCAATATGAGAACGGTATCGTTCCGGAGGATCTCCTCGCCAACAAGTATGGCCACCGCCTGCATTTCTGGGATCTGCGCGAACGCCGCAACATCCAGACGGTCGATCTCGGGGCCAATCATCAGATGGCGCTGGAGGTGCGTCCCGCCCACGATCCGGTGAAGGAGTACGGCTTCTGCGGAGTCGTCGTCGACACCACCAATCTGGAGGGATCGATCTGGACCTGGTGGCGTGACAAGGACGGCAAGTTCCACGCCAAGAAGACCGCGACGATCCCGGCCGAGCCTGCCGATCCTTCCGATCTGCCGGATCTCCTGAAGGGATTCGGTGCCGTGCCGCCGCTGGTCACGGATATCGACCTCAGCCTCGACGACCGCTTCCTCTATGTCGCCTGCTGGGGCACCGGGGAATTGCGCCAGTACGACGTCACCGATCCGATGGAGCCGAAGCTGACCGGCTCGATCCATGTCGGCGGCATCGTGCGGCGCGAGGCGCATCCGAGCGGGCAGGTCTTTGCCGGCGGCCCGCAGATGCTGGAGATCAGCCGTGACGGACGCCGGGTCTACTGGACCAATTCCCTCTACTCGTCCTGGGACGACCAGTTCTATCCCGCCGGCGTGCCGGCTGCGATGGTGAAGGCCGACGTGGGCGAGAATGGCGGCATCACGCTCGACCCGGACTTCTTCATCGACTTCCCGAAGGGCTACCGCTCCCACCAGATCCGCCTTGAGGGCGGGGACTGCTCCACCGACAGCTTCTGCTATCCCTCGGTGAAGTAATGGATGCACAGATGACCGCGACGGCCCTTTGGTGGGCCGTCGTCGCGTCCGGTCTCTATCACGGCGTCAACCCGGGGATGGGCTGGCCGCTCGCTGTCTCGGCGGCGATGTTCGAACGGAATCGCACGGCGCTCATGAAGGCGGTCGCGATGCTGGGCATCGGGCATTTCCTGGCGACGGCTCTCGTCCTTGCGCCCTTCGCGCTACTGACGGCGTTGGTCGAGTGGGAACGGCCGATCCGGATCGTGAGCGGCATCTTCGTGTTCGCACTCGGAACCTGGGTCATGGTCACAAGGCGTCACCCGCGCTTTCTTGCGCGCGTCGCGCCGCAGCGTCTGATCTTCTGGTCCTTCCTCGTGGCGCTCGCTCATGGCGCGGCGTTGATGCTGGTGCCGATCTATCTTGGCCTGTGCACGGTGGAGGAGGGCGACACGGGCCACCAGGCTGCCTCGACCCTCATCAGCGGTGGGGCCGGGGAGGCGCTGGCGGTGGCGGGCGTCCACACCCTTGCGATGGTGATCGGCGGCGGCCTCTGCGCCGCTCTGGTTCATGCCTGGCTTGGCCTGAGAGTTCTCTCGAAGGCCTGGATCAATCTGGAAACCATCTGGGCCGGCAGCCTCATGGCTGTGGGCGCGCTCGCCGCGGTCGAGGCCGCCGTGTAGCCCTGGAGCGGAGCCCGCGATCCGGAGCGTTCAGGCGGACGCTTCGACGGCGGGGCGGACATGCTCCACCATTCGCTCGGCTGCGGCCGGCGCAGTTTCGCGCAGATAGCGGATGAACTGCCGGACCGGTTCGCCCTTCGCCGCGTTGGCGTTCCACACTGCGTCGAACTCGACGAGGAGCGGGTGGCCCTGCTTGTCGATGATTCCGCGGGCGCGATCCACCGAAGCGAGCTTCGAGGAGGGCAGGATCGCCGCGCCGATGCCAAGCGCCGCCCACTGCTCCAGAACCTGATAGCTCAGGGCCTCGCCCGGATACTCGTGAAGCGGACGACGGTGGCTGCGAAAAATGTTGCGAACGGTTCGCGTCAGTCCGCAGGCATCGGGAACCATCACGAAGACGTCGCCGGCAATCTCGTCGAAACGCACAGGAAGCGCGCCGCCTGGCAAGGGCTGCTCGCGGCCCTTGGGCACGTACATCAGAGTCTCGCGGTATAGGAACGCGCGATTGCGCTGTTCCTTTTTCGGCTCCGCCACACCGAAGATGAGGTCGAGTTCCTCCCGCTCGAGCATGGCATGAAGGTCCGCCATGTTCATTTCGTAGAAGATGAGGTCGATGTCGGGCGAACTCTCTCGGAAGGGTTCGATCAGGAGATCGAGGAACCGGGTGCTGAGGAGCGGCGACGTGCCGATCCTCACAGATCGGGGCTGAGGATGCCGCAGAGCCTCGGCTCGCCGGAGAAGATTCTCCTGTGCAGAAAGAACCCGCTCGATCTCGGGCATCAGTTTTGCCCCAAACGGGCTCAGCGACACGTGCCGTGTCGTGCGCAGGAAGAGCTTTTCGCCGAACTCCTCTTCCAGATAGGCGATGGCATTGGAGAGCGTCGGCTGGGTGACGGCACATTCTTCGGCCGCTCGCGTAAACGATCCCTGTCGCGCCAGCGCGCTCGCAAAGCGGAGTTGATTGAGATTCATTGCTGCACGAGCGCCATGTGTTTCCAAACCGCGCCACGCCGCAGGTGAGCCGGTCTCCCAGTCGGGCACGTCGTCGAAGCTTAATCCAGAGGCAGCGGCATCGCCAATGGCAGATTGGCCGAAAAGGCTGGGTGCCTGCGGACCGCGCGGCGCTACGCCCCAACCCTGGACAGCATGGGCTTGGTGATCGACTGGCGCAGTTCGCTGGCCTCTTCCCACGGGTCCGGATCGGCGAGACGCTCGATCACAGCGTCGATCGAAAACCCGTTGGCGGCGTCCAGCCCGCGCAACTCATCCCAGGAAACCGGACAGGCGACCGGCGCCCCCTTGCGCGAGCGCGTCGAATAAGGCGCGATTGCCGTCGAGCCGCGCTCGTTGCGCAGCCAGTCGATGAAGATCCGCCCCTTGCGCTTCGCCTTCGACATGGTGGCGGTGAAGCGCTGCGGCTCCTCCTCGGCAAAGCGTGCGGCAAGGCCCTTGGCAAAGCCCTTGAGTTCGTCCCAGCCCTGCCGCCGTTCCAGCGGCGCGATCACGTGGACGCCCTTGCCACCGGTGACCAGAGCGACGCTTGCAAGCCCCAGTTCGTCCAGCGCGGCGCGGACGTCGAACGCCGCATCGCGCACATCCTCAAAGCCGAGACCCTCGTCGGGATCGAGATCGAAGACCAGCCGGTCCGGCCTCTCGAGTCGGTCGCTGCGCGCGCCCCAGATATGGAATTCGAGCGCATTCATCTGCACCGCGCCGACGAGCCCCGGAACACTGTCGACGGTCAGATAGTCGGCTTTGGATCCGTCCTTTTCGGTCAGGGTGACCGAGCCGACTTCCTTGGGAAAGCCCTCCTTGGCGTGTTTTTGGAAGAAGCAGTGTTTCGCCGGTCCTTGCGGGCAGCGAACCAGGGAAAGGGGGCGCCCGGCGACATGCATGAGCATGCGCTCCCCGACCGCTTCGTAGTATTCAGCGAGCGCGCGTTTCGTGACGCCCTGATCGTTAAAGACCACCCGTTCGGGATGGCTCAGCCTGATGCCGGCAATGGTGACCGTGTCGTTCGAAGCCATGCGGCGCTCTCCTTTCGACGCATGTCTTGCCTCCGATCCCCTATGACCGCGGGTCTTTGCCTGATCGCCTCCTGAGTTCTCGGCATCGGTCGCCTCGGACGGCTTCTCGTCCACGACTGCCGAGGCCGCCTTGTCCTCTCGCAGGCCCTTGAAGACGCCGTGACGGATCTGGCCGTCGGCGGTGAATTCGGCAAAATCGATCTCGGCGACGAGATCCGGCGTCACATACCGGGCGCTTCGCGCGATGCTTCCCGGGAGGTCATCGAAGGGGGATGTCTTGCGCGCGCGGTCCTTGAAGCGCTCGGCGAGAGCGGTCAGCGTCTCCTCGTCGAAGCCGGTCCCGACGCGGCCGCGATAGGCGAGCTTGCCGTCTTTCGAGGGAACGCCCACCAGGATCGAGGAGAAGGCGCGCGCCTTCTTGTCGGATGGCGACCATCCGCCGATGACGAATTCCTGACGCCGGGTGCACTTGACCTTGAGCCAGTCCTTGCTCCGTCCGCCGCGATAGGGCGCATCGGCCCGCTTGGCGATGATGCCTTCATGCCCGTTCTCGCACACATTCGCGAAGACCTTCGGTCCGCTCCCGGTGACATCTTCGCTGAACAGCAGGACGTCGCCGTCGCCGGAACGGTCCATGAGTTCCCGCAGCACGTCCTTGCGTTCCTTGAGCGGCCGTTTCCGCAATTCCTCGCCATCGAGTTCCAGAATGTCGAAAACGAAGCAGGCGAGGGGACCGCCGTCGCTCAAATGGTTCTGCAGGGTGGAGAAATCGGTGCGTCCATTGTCATCGAAAGCCACGACCTCGCCATCGAGAAGCGCACTCTCGCAGTCGAGTTTCGACGCGGCGTCGGCGATCTGGCCGAACTTCTCCGTCCAGTCTTTCTTGTTGCGCGTCCAGCAGGTCGCCTTGCCACCGCCAACGGCCATCAGAACCCGATAGCCGTCGAACTTCATCTCGTTCAGCCACTCGCGCCCTTCCGGCGCCTCGTCGACCAGCGTCGCAAGCTGGAGTTCGCGAAAGGCCGGTCGGGCGCCGCTGGGCTTGCCGTCTTTGTTCTTGGGACGCTTCGGGGCGGGAGGCGTGGGATCGCTCTTCTTCTCCAGATCGACATCGTCGAGGCTTTTGCCGGACTTGGCGATCTGGCGCATGGTCCGACCGGAGCCGACGCTCTTGTCGGCTTTCAGAATATTGCGGCGCCGGTCGGCCGCCTCGTCGTTTTCCTTGATCAGCAGCCAGTTCTCGCGCTTTTCCTTGCCCTTCATCCGCACGAGCGCCCAGTCGCCCTGCAGTTTCTGACCGAAGAGCCGCATCTTCAGGCTCCCGCGTCGGAAGCCTTCGTCCGGGTCCTCGCGCGGCTCCCAACTGCCGGCGTCCCAGAGCATGACCGTGCCGCCGCCATATTGGCCTTCGGGAATCGTGCCCTCGAAGTCGCCATAGGAAAGGGGATGGTCTTCGGTGAGCACCGCAAGGCGCTTGTCAGAGGGGTCGAGGCTCGGGCCCTTGGTCACCGCCCAGCTCTTCAGCACCCCGTCCCACTCGACGCGGAAGTCGTAATGCAGACGGGTGGCGTCGTGCTTCTGGACACAGAAATAAAGACCGTCGCCTTGGCGATTTCCCTCACTGTCGCCTGACGGCTCGGCGGTCTTCGCGAAGTCGCGCTTCTGTCGATAGGTTTTGAGGAGTTGGTCGGCCCGGCTTGCCATGACGCCTCACGCGGATTTCTTGGCGTTCTTCGAGGAAGAGCTCTTGCGTGTCTTGCTCGACGAGCGGGAGGAGCTGGATCGCTTGCTCGACGACTGGCTCTTGCGCTCTCGCGACGGCGAGCCGTCATCGCCCTCCAGCGATTTCTTCAGAGACGCCATCAGATCGGACGCACCGCGGTTCTTGCCGCCCTTCGTCTGGCTGTCGTCCTCGGTGTCGCTCTGGCCGCCTGACGACTTGCCGCCGGACTTGCGCTTCGCCGCGATCAGCTGCTTCAGCGCTTCGGTGTAGTGGTTGGTATAGGCGCTCGCATCGAACGGGCCGGATTTCTTTTCGATCAGGGCTGTGGCGACCTCGAGAAGATCCTCTTCGGGCGGCTCGTCGGCAATGTCCTCGAAGATCGTCTTCGACTTGCGAATCTCCTCCTCGTAATGGAGCGTCTCCAGCAGGAGGCCGTTTCCGCAGGGACGCAGCGCGCAGAGATATTCCTTGCCGCGCAGTGTCAGCTGACCGAGACCGGTCTTTCGCGAAGTGCGCAGGGCATCACGAACCACGCGAAAGGCGTCTTCGGCGAGATCGTCCTGCGGGACGACGTAATAGGGCTTGTCGAAATAAAGCGGCGGGATGGAGTGCGTGTCGACGAACTGGACCAATTCGAACGTCTTCTTCGTCTCGAGCTTGATGTCATCGATCTCCTCGTCGCTGAGGAGGATGTACTCGTCCTTGCCGGTTTCATAGCCCTTGACGATCTCGTCGCCGTCGACGGGTCCGATGCCCGGCACGATCTTCTGATTCCGCACCCGCTTGCCGCTCTCGCGGTGGATCTGACGGAAGCTGACGGATGTGCCCGAGGTGGTTGCCGAATAGATCTCGACGGGAATCGAAACGAGCGAGAGGCGGACCTGACCTTTCCAGACGGGACGGGGCGCCATGCTCAAACCTCACTTCATACGCAGTTACAAGGCAGATCGCTCGAAGGCCCCTCAGGTCCTCTCTCAAAGCAACGCTACCACACGGTCAGAGAGCGCGATCGAGATTGGATCACAGGTCTCGCTCGACAGCTCAGCTCTACAGAAGCGTCTCTGCGCTGCCACGCGACGGCGACGCGCAATCTGCTCCTGTGTGCAAGCCAACAGAGTTCGGTGAGACTGAGGGGCCACCGCTCTCTGGGCTGATAACAGCCGGAGCAGGGGCCGGTTCCATTCCGACATCAAAATCAGGAATGGAGAGTGGTACGCCCAACGGGACTCGAACCCGTGTTTCCGCCGTGAAAGGGCGGCGTCCTAGACCGCTAGACGATGGGCGCGGCGGGGCGGTGTATACGGTGCTTCGTCTGGGATCGCAAGCGAGGATCGGCGGTTTTTCTGCATCAATTTCGTCGCGGCGATTTTCGGTCGCAGAGGCGCGGAGTTTTCGGGCCTGGCGATCATTGATCCGCCGCAGGAGGCACGGTTTTCAGCGCTTCGCACCGGCTTGCCCAAGCCATGCACTCGGGTATGGTTCTTTCGAAGTGGGCGCGAAACAGGCCGACTCGCCGTGCACTCTTGCCGCGATGCCACGTCATCGCGGGCGCAAACCGCCGAATGATGATCTTCGAACTCCGATTCGGCCACGAATGCCGAGATCTCATCCCCGCCCGTTGGAGAAGTGGCCCCCTACTTGCCGCGGCGGCGGCAGCGCCAGTTCCAGTCGCGCTTCGGGCCGACGTCGACGTGAATCGCCTGGGTATGGCAGTAGGTGCCCACACCGCCACGCCCTGGCAGCGAGCGGGCAAACGCCGCGACCTTGAAACGGTCGGCGCCCGGAATGATCAGATCCGCCGCCTTGCAGGACATGTGCTGGGAACGCTTGGCGCCGTTGACACGTCGGTTGTGGGTGGGGCTGCGATAGCCCGAGGTGATGACCACCTTGGTGCCGAATCGCTGCTCGATCGCCCGGATGTGCTGAACCAGCTTGGCCGGGAAACAGGAAGTCTGAACTTCCTCACGTGCGACCTTCAACCCGTTGGGCGCGAGGCGAGCAAATCCGCCGAGCGAAGCCACCTTGTAGGAGCTTACCACATCGTCGATCGCATCCTCATCATCGGCAGAGGCACGCTGACCGATTTCGAACAGGGAGGAGGGGTCGACACCCGGAAGATCGCTTCCGCCTTCGCTCGCCGCCTCGCGCTTCAGGATGACGCGACGGCTCTTGCTGCGCTCGGCATTCTTGATCGGGGTTCGGGCCTCGGAGCGTGCGAACAGGGAGGCGAAGAGGGATTTCTGCGGCTGGCCCGCGGAGTTCGACGAGGCCTGATCGCCCTCGCTCACCGTGCCGCCGGCATAGGCCGCGACCGGGCGTGCTTCGGTCAGGCGTTGATCGACAGGCTCGGGCTCTGCGGAGGGCTCGGCGGCGGCAACCTGTGTCGCCGAGGCGGCGGCGTCCGCGATCTGCGCGGCGGAGGCCTCCGTGTCGGCCGAAGCCGCAACGTCCGCGTCCCCGGAATTGGACGATGCAGCGTCGGCGAGTTCGGTTGTCGAAGTGGGAGAAAAGCCGAACGCCGTGGTGTCGTCGATCGCGGAAACGCAGGAACTCATCAGCGGAATCGCCGCAACCAGCATTCCTGCAAGGAGTTTGCGGCCGACATTTTCGACGGACGCGACCTGTTGATTGGTCGTCAAACTGCCACCCTCTCCGCGACGAACCTGCAACGGGCCCGTCTGCCCCCTTTTTCGCGGCATTCGCCGCTTATTTCATTTGCCGGGACAAATCGTAGAATGTGAACCCAGCGTCCCGCTTGCCGCCCCTTGGAAGCGTCGATCGGTCCTGATCCCCATCAAAGGCTGCGAGCCTGAACTCGCAGCCGGACCGATCCCGCTTCTTCCACTATTTCATTACATGGCTGAAATGTGGCCTAGGGAGAGTGCCGGACGATTGCCGGCCTTGCAAGTTCTTTTACCACGATCCGGTGTTTTCCATCGAAGCCCACGGTTCTGCCGGCTCCTTGGATTCGCCCTTTTGCAGAAGTTCGAAAGAAATGTTGTCCGGCGACTTTACGAAAGCCATGTGTCCATCGCGCGGTGGACGGTTGATCGTCACCCCGGCATCCATAAGTTTCTGACAAGTTTCGTAAATGTCGTCGACCTCGAAGGCGAGGTGGCCGAAGTTGCGCCCGCCGGTATACGTCTCGGGGTCCCAATTGAAGGTCAGCTCCATCAGTGGAGCCTTGGTCTCGGCCGCTTCGGGCATGTCAGCCGGGGCAGCCAGGAAAATCAACGTATAACGGCCCTTTTCGCTGTCCATGCGCCGGGTTTCGACGAGACCCAGCTTGTTGCAGTAAAAATCCAGCGACTCGTCGATGTCCGTAATTCTCACCATGGTGTGGAGATAACGCATCACTTACTCTCCCTGACTTATCAGTTCGTCGATGTCCCATAACGCCTTTCACCCGCGGTCGCGGGTTGCCTGTGAAACCTGGCTTCGTGCGTTGGAACGGTTGCGGGTTGTCCTGGCGAAATGAGGGTAGGGTGGCGCGGCGTTCCGCCAAGCCCGTCGGGGCGGGCGCGCTTCTTTGTAGCAGCCGTCGCGGTGTGCGGGCACAAAAAAGCGGGCGTCCCGAGGACGCCCGCTCCTAATAAAACCGTTTCGTAGTCCGGGGCAGGTGAGACCCCGCCGTGATTACATTGCCATCCGCGCGGCTTCGACGGCCTTCATGCAGGCCTCTTCGTTACCGGCGTCCAGAGCGTCCTGTGCGGCCGCAAGGTGCTCGGACACCATTTCATTGTTGTTCTGGCCGGAGTCCGGGCTGGTAGAAGCCGTGGTCATCTCGGCATCGTCCGAGGCGGCGCTCGCCTGGTCCTGAGACGACTCGCTGTCAGCCTGAATACCGCCGGCGGCCTTTTCCATGGCTGCTGCCGGCTCGATCCCCGTCAATTCGCGCGTGGCGCCTTCCTTCTTGGTCGGATCAAGTGGCGTGTCCTGGTTCATGGCCACATCACCATGCCCGGCCGCAGCGTCCTGATCGTAGTCGGCAGGCGTCTTGTCCGCAGGCATCTTGCCGCTCTGCGAGTCCTGAGAGGTCATCCCGTCGGTCTGCGTTGCGGCCGACTGCATCTGGCTGCCGCCGTCACGAAGGGCGGAAAGCTCCGAGGCGCAGTCCGCCAGAGCGGTGCCGGAAGCGAAGGTCGCAGCGGCGATGGTGGCGGCGGAAGCGAAAATCTTGAACTGTTTCATAGCGTTTTCTCCCTTGTTGTGCGTTGTGGTGTTCCGCCGGTGAAAGTCGTGACCCGGCCGATTGTTCCCCAATTTCTGGGGCCGGTCACCTTTGGCCATCGTCTGTGCGCAGTCTGAGGATCATCCTTACGCAAGCGTTTTGTAGTCATTAGTGTTTCCGCTCATCCACCGTGGCGTGATCTGTGCTTGCGACGGTTACGCATCCGTACGATTTCTATTTGAATAAGCACTTTTCCGCTGCGGCCCCTTGCCCGACATGGCACAGTTAATGCTAAGATTTGTTCTCGCGATTCGGTTGGCGTAAAAGGCGGAACCCCCGAATGCCGGAAAGACTCTATGCAAGGACGCGAACCGGCCGCGATACGGCTAACAGCGCCGAGGTCGGGCTGGACGTGGTATCGGGGCATATCAAGTGGTTCGATGCTTCGAAGGGATTTGGTTTCATCATCCCCGACGACCGGGGAGCTGACATTCTCCTCCATGTGACCTGCCTGCGGCGGGACGGGATCTCGACCGCGCCAGAGGGCGCGCGCGTGGTCTGCGAAGTGCAGAGGGGCGAAAAGGGCCGGCAGGCATTCCGGATCCTGTCGCTCGATTCCTCCACGGCTGTCCATCCGTCACAACTGCCCCCCTCCCGGACCCATGTGACCGTCGTGCCGTCGAGTGAGCTGGTGCCCGCAACGGTCAAGTGGTTCAACCGGACCAAGGGCTACGGGTTTCTCACGCGCGGCGAGGGTACCGAGGACATCTTCGTGCACATGGAGACATTGCGTCGGTTCGGCCTCACGGAACTGCGCCCCGGCCAGGAAGTGCTCGTTCGATATGGAAGCGGCGCCAAGGGGCTGATGGCCGCCGAGGTGCAGCCGCGCGAGGGGGCGCCGGGGCAGGCGACGCACTGAGCCGCAGGTTCCCGACGAAGCTTCCGTTGGGCCGTGGCGCGGCGGGGAAGGTGACGTCCGCCCGGGACGAAGCGATTGCGCGCAAGGCCGCCGCCCTCTATGCCTTGACCCATTGCAAGCACTGGTTCGCGCGCCCGGCAGCGGCAGGGCCGGGATCCGCGCAGAGGGAGAGGTGTTCTGGTGGCTCCGAAGAAGCTTGTGGGCGGCGCAGCGGTGCTTCTGGCCTCGCTCATGGCAGCCTATTTCGCGTTCGCCGCAGGCGATCTGTCTCCGGCAACGCTGGTGACGGATAGTGGACGGCATGAGATCATGGTCGAACTCGCCCGCACGCCCGAAGCGCGCCAGGTCGGACTGATGAACCGGGAATCGATGCCCGAAGGGCAGGGCATGCTGTTCGAGTTCGACGAGACCCGGCCGGTTTCCATGTGGATGAAGAACACGCTGATCCCGCTCGATATGCTGTTTCTTGACGAAGGCGGCACGGTCAGGCGGATCCACACCAACGCCCAACCGCTTTCGCTCGACATCATCCCGTCGGGCGAGCCGGTCCGCTACGTTCTGGAACTGAACGGCGGCGCTTCTGCGCGATACGGCGCGTCGGTCGGCGACACGCTCGAGCACGACATCATTCCGGCCGAGTGATCATCAAGAACGGCAAGCCATGGCTTCCGTCCGCACTTGCGGTTTTTCGCAGCCTGCTCGGCTTGACTTGGCGGGCAAAGCCCGGCAGATCGCAGTCTGTGTGCGGGTCACTGCATTCGGAGCGTAGCGCAGTCTGGTAGCGCATCTGGTTTGGGAGCTCCGATGCCATCGCGGAAATCTTGATTTCCTTCAATGGCTTGCGCGCTTCACTCGGCTTTCTTCAGGCGGTTTCCGGGACTATTCCGGGACGGCGCGTTCAGGCCTTCGAAGAGATCGTCGTCGAGAACGTGGGCGTAGCGCATCGTCGAGGTGATCGAGGAATGAGCGAGTGCCTTCTGGACGAGGGCGATGTCGCGGGTGGCGCGCAGGAGCTTGGTCGCGAAGTCGTGGCGCATGTCGTGGCGGCGGAAATCGGTGATGCCGGCCTTGCGCAGCGCCGTCTCCTGGCTGCGGCGGTAGCCGTTGAGCGTCAGCGGGCGGCGCATGCCCTTTTCGCGGCCGCGCTGGACCTCGTATGTCCAGACCTCCGGCAGCGGTGACTTCTTCATTTCCCCTTCGATCAGCGCCGCGTCGTCGTTCGAGATCGGCACCCAGCGCATGCCCTTGCCCTTGATCCAGACGCGGATGCGGCGGCGGGGCAAGTCGACGTCGTGCTTCGTCAGGGCGAGCGCCGCGTTGAGGCGCAGGCCCCGGCCGAGCAGGAAGGCGGTAAAGGGGTGGAAGTCGGCGCGCAGTTCGCGCCAGAAGCTCGCCGCCTCCTCGTCCGAAAGTTCGCGCTCGCGCGGCGGCGCCTCGCGGCGCCTGAGCTTCGGCCAGTCGATGCGGTGCGGCTCGCAGCCGACGCCCCAGACCCGGGCCGCGCGGAACATCAGGGCGCGCATCGGCTCGATGACGTTGCGGTTGACGGTGGCGCCGGAGACGAGCTTCGGGTTTGTCTTGCCGTGGGTCTCGGCCGCGCGGCGCAGGACGGCCTCGGCGATGTCGTTGGCGGTGATGTTGGCGAGGCGGCGATCGCCGCCGAAGAGTCGCTCGCAATGCTGCAGGCCGATCACCGTGTCGAGGCCGCCCGGCTTGTCGGCGAGGACCTCGCGGGCGTAGCGCTCGATGGCGTCGGTCAGGGTGAGGTGGTCGTTCGGCCCGGCGCGGAGCGCGCGCTTGCGTTCCTTCTTTTCGAACGCTTCAGCTGCTCGAGGAGTTCGCTCCCCTGTCGACCCGTGAAAGCGACGACGTTCGCCGTCGACCTTGACCGTGAAATCGAAGTGGTAGTACGGCGATTTGAAGCTGCCGTCGCTGTTTTTGGGTCTGTAGACGGACACGCCGCATCCCTCCGGAAATAGGCCTCGAGATCCTCCCGGGCGTAGACCCGACGCTTGCCGCGCAGGCGAAAGCCGATGTTCCCCGCTTTTCGCTCGCGCCGCAAGCTGGCGGGGGAAAAGCCGATGATGCGAGCCGCCTCGGCCTCCGTCACCAGCGGCGCGTCGCGGAAGGCCGCGTCGAGGCGGGCGCGCAGGGCTTCGGGGAGGTCAGCCATGGCGCGCCTCCGGCCAGGCGTCGTGGACGACGCCGTCGAGGGCGCGACCTGCGGCGGTCTTGCCGACGCGGTGGTAGATCACGTGACCCGGCGGCAGCGAGATCCAACGTGGGTCTTCTCGGCCAATCTCTTCCGGCTGATATTCGCCCCACTGCTTGAACAGGAACGGCACGCCGGCGGCGGCGCATTGGTCGCGGATCGCGCGGGCCCAGTCGGGATGCATCGGCCGGGCGCCGGGACCGCTCTCGCCGCCGAGGACGACCCAGTCGAGAAAGGTGCACCACGCCCCGACAAGTGCTTGACGCTTCAGGCCGCATTCGGCGCCGGCGGCCTTCGCCTCAGCGTAGCTCTTATGCGGGCCTCTCCACCATCCATGGACCGGCCACATGAACTTGCTGAAATCAATCGGCCCGAGCAGCGGCTCGGCCGAGACCCAGCGCACCGCCGCCGGCGTGTCGAGCAGGATCGGGATGCGCTCGTTGGCACGGGTCTGGTCTTCGACAGAAACGCCGAGCCAGACATTGGGGAGCGGCCAGGGCACCGAGCAATAAAGGCTGTATATGTTGCCGTGCTCTTTCAGCGCGTCCATGAATCCGCCGTCTCCTTCCATGTGACCGGCGGCTGCCAAATGGATGCGCTCCAGCGGCATTCTGCCCAGGTAAGGAATGTTCGACGGAGTGCCTTTGAGGTATTCCCGCATCCGCTCCGGCCGCTTGGTCAGCACCTGGAAGACGTGCTGCGGGCAGAGCGCCATGACGGCGAAGACCTGGTCGATCCAGGCGTCTTCGACCCCCTCGGCGAAGAGATCGCCGTGGGCGCAGACGAAGATCCGGCGCGGGCGGCGCCAGCGCAGGGGCTGGTCCAGCCATTCTTCGTTGAAGCGCACCTCGCCGGTCCAGACCGGTCCGGCCTTCGACGGCCGCGTCAGGCCCGCGCGGGACGGGTGATGCTGCAGGCGCGTGCCGGCGAGCCGCATGGCGTAGCAGTTCGTGCAGCCGGGGGAGACGACCGCGCAGCCGGTGACCGGGTTCCAGGTGGCGTCGGTCCATTCGATGCTGGTGTGGTCAGCCATCGTCGCTGCCTCCGTTGTTGGGGAGACCGGCGAGGGTACGCAGCGTCTTGGATGCGTACCTCTTTGAAACCCGGTCGTTCGAACCTGTGGCTATTCGCTCTAGTGCCGCGCGCAGCATCTCGGTCTGTTCGCGGGCGTCATCGCGCTCTCGCTTCATCTGCCGAACGCTTTCGCTCTGCGCCGCAACTCCCCGCGCGTAAGCCATACCCACATCGCTTTGCAGAGAGGCCTTGGCAGGATCGATTTCCGTCTGTGCGGGCGCTGCCTGAAGGCAGGCAAGGACGACGCCCTCGTAATGGGTTTGCGCTGCGGTCTTGGCTTCATTTGCCGTAGGCCAGCTGCCCGGAACGAGCGTGTCCGTGATCCCTGGCACCGACCACGTGACTGCGTAGTCCTCACCGTAATGATCGACGCGAATGTTTCCGAAGAGCGGCGCTGGTGCTCGCCAAAAGTCACCGCCGAGATGCTCGAACTGAAGAGGTTTCACGTTCACCCGAAGGACAGCGTCGATCTGCTTCAGGAGTTCGTCGGCGTCTTCGTGAGAGATCGGGTCAAACGTCTCCGGGTCGTGATGCCAGAGCCGCAGCCGATCAATCGCAGTCGTCGGGCGATCGAGGGTTGCCGCGATCTCCTCGTTCGTCTTCTCAGCCATCATCACCCTCATTTTCCGGGTCTGCGCAATCGCCCAGTTCGGGTCTCAGAAGGCAGATCGTCGCCTTCTGGGTCGCCAGGGTCTGTTCCTGTGTCTCGATCGTCGCCTTCTGGATCGCGATGACCGTCCGATAGCCCTCCACGATGTCCTGCCAGACCTCGGCGTCGCGCCGGGCCGCGTCGGCGGTGCAGGCTGCGACGGCAAAACCGGCCGCTGCGACGATGCAAGCCAAAGCCAGCACCCCCTGGTTCGGTCGGTCAGCCACGGCGCGCCTCCCCGGCGATCTCCGCGATCGCGCTGCGGACAGCCTTTGCCGCGGTCAGGCGGCTTTCGGCGCGGTGGCGCTCGTGCCAGTAGCTGTCGGCCAGGTGCTGCTTGTGTTCGGCGGCAAATCCGATCGTCTCGGCCTCGTCGCGCCGCAGTCTTTCGCAGTCGGCGGCGCGGGCCGCTTCCTGCCGGGTCGCCGCCTGCGACAGGGCGGCCAGCATCCGGTTTTTCATCCGCGGGTCTCCATTTCGGCGACGGCGTCGAGGAGCACGTCGGCGTGGCAGGGTTGGCCGGCCTGGCACCAGCAGGCGAGGTTGTGGCCGGCAAGCTCGCGCCAGTCGGCGCGGAAGGCGACGATCGCGTCTTCCTGTTCCTCCGTCGTCGGCTGGGCGACGCAGGCGATCAGGCTCGCGCCGATCAGCTTGGCGTAGAGGTCGACGCATTCGGCGGCCGAGCCGTTGCGGGGAACGGTGAAGGGGTTGCCCCATTTCGTCGGCCGCGCGACGACGATCGCGGGCAGGCCGTTGGTCTCGCGGGACAGGGCCTGGAGGTCGAAGCCCCGGGCGCGGGACAGGCGGAGGCGGGCGGGGCGGGTCATCTTTGCCGCCAGTCCCGCGGCGCCGGAATGCGCGAGGCAACGATGAAGTGGGCCTTGAGGATCGCCCGCGTGTCGGGATGGTTCTTCGGCGCGACGCGTCGCGCGAGGAAGATGAGCTGTTCGGCGATCGCCAGCCGGATCTGATCGAGGCAGTCGCGCATCAATTCGCGCCCGCGCAACAGACGAACCGGCCCTTGCCGTCTTGGTCGATCTCGAAGCGAAAGGGGAGCGAATCGGACCAGCGGTAGATCTGAATCTGATGTTCGCCTTTGTTCAGCGGTTCGCCCCAGCCGTAACCGTCGACGAGGCCCTCCATCGAATCGGCCAGCGTCTCGATGTCGTGATTGGCGACGAAATGCGTGGTCGTGTCCGGCACCGGATCGTGGACGGTGAACTCGTCCGGCGCCTCGCCCACGGTGACCCGCACCTCGCCGTAATCCTCGAAGAAGCGCCACTTCACGACGCGGCCGGGTTCGAGCACCTCGTGAAAGAAGTCGTTGTCGCGATCGGACTCGTTTTTCGGCCGCAGATGCCAGGAGCCGTCGGCGTCCTGCTCGATGAAGTCCGACGGGTCGTCGGCGAGGCCGGGGACGATTTCGTCCATCCATTCGCTGGGAAGCCATTGGCGCGTCGTCATCGGATGTCCTCCGTTGGAATTGCCGCCCCCGCCGGCGCCTCCTGGAGCCCTCGCCCTTCGACAGGCTCAGGGTGAGGGGTGCTGTGCGAAGGGCTGCGCAGCGCAGAGACGGTCTTCAGGGATCGGAAGAGCGCGAGAAGCAGGGAGAAGGCTTCGCCGGTGTCGTGTTCGCCGGCGCCCAGGGCCTCGTCGGTGCCGAACAGGAAGACCGCGGCGTAGAGCGGTTCACCCGCTCGAATCCGCCCCTTCGCAGCGTGGTAGAATACGCCCGGCACCTGTCTTTCGGCCTCGGTCTTCACGGCGTCGGCGCTGGCGGTGAAGTTCGGCACTGGCGAATCGGGGTGATCCATCCACCAGTTGGATTCCGGCATCCTTCGGCCGACCACCTGACGCCCGAATGTCCTGTGCTCCTCGATCGAAACCTCGTAGCCGTAGAGCGCCGCGTAGACCCGGCAGTCCAGTTCGCGGTTCGGCTCGGTCGCGTCCGCAATCCGTTGAATGATGTCGTCGTAAGTCATCGTCACACCCGCATCGGCATCAGGACCAGCGTGCGGCGGGGATCGGCGGGGTCGGAGACGAGGGCCGGGGCGCTGGGGTCGGTGAGGCGGAAGACCACTTCGGGGCCGGCGAGCGAGCCCAGGAGGTCGGCGAGGTAGCGGGCGTTGAAGCCGATCGAAAAGCCGCCCTCGAGGATGCAGGTGGATGGTTCGCCTTCGGTCCCGGCGGGCAGGGTCTCGTCGCCGGTGCCGGTGTCGGCGCTTTCCATCGTCAGCTGGAGTTCGCCCGGCGTCAGGGTCCATTTGACGCCGCGCCCGCGCTCGCTGGAGACCGTGGCGACGCGGTCGACGGCGGCGGCCAGCGCCTCGCGATCGAAGGTCGCCGAGAGCGGCGCCGTCTGCGGGATGACGCGGCCGTAGTCCGGGAAGGTGCCGTCGATCAGCTTGGAGACGATCGTCAGATCGCCGGCGCAAAACCGGATCTTCTGCTCGGTGATCGCCAGCGACACGGGAGCCTCGCCGGCGCTCTCGGCGAGGAGGCCGAACAGGCCGACGGTCTTTCGCGGAATGATGACGCCGGGAAAGTCCGGCAGGTCGTCCGGCGGGGCGAGGTCGAGGCGGGAGAGGCGGTGGCCGTCGGTGGCGACGGCGGTGAGGGTTTGCCCTCCTTCCGACCCTTCGCCCCTCGACAGGCTCGGGACCTCAGGGTGAGGGTGGCTTGCGGGCTCGGCGCGGTGGAGGAAGATGCCGTTGAGGTAGTAGCGGGTTTCTTCGGTGGAGATAGCGAAGCCGACGGCGGCGGCGATTTCGGTCAGCGTCGCGGGGGCGATGTCGAAGCTTGGCGCCTCGACCGCGGGCAGGTCGGGGAAATCCTCCGGCGGCAGTCCGTTCATGGCGAAGCGGGCCCGGCCCGCCGACAGGGTGGCGCGGGCGCCGGCCTTGTCGAGCGTCAGCCTGACCGCGCCGTCGGGAAGCTTGCGCAAGACGTCATGGAAGAGCTGCGCCGGCAGGGCGACGCGGCCCGCGCTCGCGACCTCGGCCCGGGCGCGCGCGGCGGGCAGGGTTTCGCGGCACCAGATGTCGAGATCGGTCGCCATGATCTCGACCGTGCCGTCGGCCGCGGCGGTGAGCACCAGATGGCCGAGAATCGGAATCGTGTTGCGGCGCTCGACCACCTTCAGCGTGCGGGCGACGAGGGGCAGAAGCGCGGAGCGGGAGGCGGTGAGGGCGAGGGTCATCAGATCAGGCCGCGTCCCCGTCTTCCCGCGACGCGTCGCCGTCGGATCGGCCCTTGCTGCGGGGCGCGCCGCCTTTGACGACATCGACCGCGCTGCGGAACGTCGCGAGGTCGACCGGCGGCGTCGTGACCGTCTCGCCGTTTTCGTCGGTGAACGACATCGACACCGTGGTGTCGTCGCTGTCGCGACGGCGGCCGGTGCCGGGCTTCGCAGCGCGCCCCTTGCGCTGGATCGGCAGTTCGTCGTCCCCGAAGGGCAGGTCCGGCCGCATGCCGAGCGCGTCGAGATAGAGGTCGAGAATCGCCTCCTGCTCCTGGCGCTCGTTCTGATCCTGCTTGCGCAGGCTGACCACCTTGCGCAGCACCTTGGTGTCGAAGCCGTTGCCCTTGGCCTCGGCGTAGACGTCCTTGATCGTGTCGCTGACGTCCTTCTTCTCTTCCTCGAGCCGTTCGATCCGCTCGACGAAGGACTTCAGCTGATCGCGCGCGACACCGTTAACGTCGCTCATGCGGCATCTCCTTCGAGGGTTCTTCCGGCCACCGCGGCGGCGTCGGGGCAGAGGCGGCCGAGCGCCTGGCTGAAGCGCTCGAAGGCGCGGCCCGGGGGCCAGGGGCGGATGCGCCCGGCGCGGAGCGGCAGAGGTTCGGTGTCGGCGGGAAGGCCTGGCCAGGGTTTCGATCCCGAAAAGAGGTCGCGCTTTTCGGTGGCGAGGGCGCGCAGATCATAGGCGGCGATCGCCCGTTCCATCGCCGCGTCGGGCTCGGCGAGGCCGGCGGCGCGCCAGATCGCCCGGTCGAGGCGAGTCTCGCCCCGGCGGCCGTCGCCGCGCCACCGGGCGATCCAGGCCGTGACGATGTGATCGGGGATGGCGTTGTCGGCGGCGAGCGCGCGGAACTCCGCCTCTTCCAGCCGCTTGCGCGGGCTCGTCTTGTCGCCGAGAAAGGCCTCGTGGGCGTCGTGCAGCAGGCAGTGGGCGGCGAGCGCCGGATCGCCGGTCTCGTCCTCGGCGGCCTCCGCCATCAGGACGCAATGCTGGGCGATCGAGTAGGCCGTCGCCGTCTGCCCGGCAAAGCGCGCCAGCTGCGACAGCCCGTGCGCCACCTCGCTCCACAGATGCTCCGGCGCGATCTCAGGCGCCGTCAGATCGACGAGGCGGCCGGTGACGGTGGCGGCGAAGACGCTCACGCGGCACCTCCGGTCGAGGTGCCGCTGCCCGTGCTTCCCTCATCCTGAGATCCTGAGCTTGTCGAAGGGCGAAGGGTGGGGGAAGCACCCGTTGCCGTCCTCTGGAGCCCTCGCCCTTCGACAAGCTCAGGGTGAGGGGCGTTGGGGGAATGGTCGCCGTCGATCGTCAGCATCGGCAGGGCTTGACCGGGGCGGCGTGCGTAGAGGTGCCGGAAATCCGCGCCGATCGTCGGCTTGCCGGCCTGCGCGTAGACGTCGGCGCCCGTTGCCGTCCACAGGGCATCCGCCGCGTCGAGAAATCCGACGCACTGGCTCTCCGTGGTGTTCCAGACCAGATAGATCGGCCCCTCGACCTTCATGGCCGTGGGCGGGCACGGGACGGCACCGCCTTCCGGAGGTGTGCCGCCCGTGCTTCCCTCATCCTGAGCCTGTCGAAGGGTGGGGGAAGCCCCCGCATGTCCGGCGAGGAGGGCGTCGCAGCGCTGTCCTTGCGCACGCAGTTTCTCGGCGAAACCGCTCAGCCCCTCGGCCAGCTGGCGCAAGGCGGATTTGAGCTCCGGGGCGAAACTCGGATCCGCCTCCTCCAACCCCGCTGCGACGTTGGCGAACATCGTCTTGAGCGATCCGAGAGCGCTGATGCTGTCGTCGAGGGCGGACCGCAGGAAGGCGGCCGCCGCCCGGGTTTCCGCCGCAGGCTCCGGCGCCGCATTCATCCCCGCCGCGAGTTCGGCGGCGAGGGCGGCGCGGTCCTTCGCCAGACAGTTCAGGGCGTGGGCGACCTCGCGCGCCTTGTCGGGGGTCGCCGTCCAGGCAATCGTGTCGACCGCCTTCTCACCTTCATAGGCGAGGATCGCCGTCTCGCGCAGCTTTCCGCCCGGGGCGTAGCGGCGGGATGGGGGTGTCTCGCTCACGGCCGAACTCCCGTTCTGTCGCGCTTGACCTTGGTGATGAGGACGCCCGGGCGCTTCGCCGTGGCGCGCGCGGCGTCGGCGTCCGCCACCTCGACAAGGCGGCTGGTGCCGTCGGAATAGTGGACGCGGAAGACGACGGGCGGCGTTGCGGCCTGCAGCGCCGCGCGCCGGGGCCTAGGAGCCGACATCGTCTACGTCCTCCTCGGCCGTGATCTGCGGGCGGTAGTCGACCGGGCGGACCGGGCGCGGGTCGGCGCCGTAGCGCTCGCGGGCGGAGGTTCGGGCGATCTCTTCGGTGGTCGGGCGCAGGCTGTAGACCGCGCCGCCGCCGTAATATTCGGTGACGTAGTCCTGGCTCGGCTCGCCGTTCGGCCCCTCCGCGCCGACCGGAATGTCGATCCGCAGCATCTTCGACGCCGCGATCTCGACTTCCTTGACGTAGCCGGACCGCACGCGGTGGCCCATCAGTTCGAGAATCGCCCAGCCTTCGAAGGCGGGCGCGGTGGTTTGCGTGGTCATGATGCGGCCCTTTCCGCGCTTCGTGCCATCTGACGGCGGCGGCGAGCCTTCTCCTGCTCGCCCTGATGCGGGACGTAGCGGCTCGGCTTGCGCGGCTTGAAGCCGGATTCGCGAGCCGCGTGCCCCGGATTTTGCCGGACCGGAAACATCCATGGTCCAGACGAGACGGACAGCGAGGTGATGGCGGCGAGAAGGCCTGAATATCTCACGACACCCTCCTCTCGCTCTGCCCGTAGGCGAGCTGCCGGGCGGTCTCGGCGTCGCGGGCGAGGTCGTGGGGGGTGAAGCCGGCCTCGATCAGCTCGGCGTCGGTGCAGGCGCCGGCGATCGACGCGCGCTCGATCATCACCGCCGCCATCCGCTCGGCTGTCTCCGAGACGTCGGGGATCGCCTTGCCCTCGGGCAGGGTGGTGTGCGCTCTGGAGCCCTCGCCCTTCGAGGCGCCCTGCGGGCGCACCTCAGGATGAGGGTGTCGCGGGTGATTGCCACAGCTGTCGCGACGTCCCATCCCCTCATCCTGAGCTCCTGAGCTTGTCGAAGGGCGAAGGGCGAGGGGATGGGGTCCGGCCTGTGCCGCCGCCCCGTCGCGGCACCGGCGGTGCAGCGCGCCCAGACGCTGGCGATCGGCTGTCGTGAACTCGATCATCCTCAGCCTCCCAGGAACGGAAAGCGGGTGAAGCCGACCGCGACGCCGTAGCCGGCGAGCCAGGCGCCGAGCGCGCAGGCGGCCACCAGCGCCAGCACGGACAGGCGGAACTTCAGATCGCCCCGCCGCCGCGCGGCCCGCGCCGCCGCGACGTCGAACCCGCCAGAGCGCAGCACCGTCTCGGGATTGTGCGGAGCCGCCGGAAAGCGGGCGTCCGACCGGTCCCCCGGGAGGAGGAAGGAAGACCGGCCGGAACGCCCTGTCGCCCGCGCGTGGGAGGACGTGCCGGCGATGGGATCGGCAAGAGGCGGTAAGGCCGCAGGCCGAACGGGGAAGGAAGAAGCGGGCGGTGAGGCTGCAGGCCGAACAGGGAAGGAAGAAGCGGGCGGTGAGGCCGCAGGCCGAACAGGGAAAGAAAAAGCAGGCGGTGAGGCCGCAGGCCGAACGGGGACGCGGGAAAGTGCGGCCTGCGCCGGGGGCAGCGCAGGCCGCGTCGCCGCGCCGCGGCCGGGCTCCGGGGATATGGCGGTCCCGGAGGCGGCGTCGTTGCGGGCGGCGGGGGGAAGCGCGATCGTCTCGCGATCGGCGGTGTCGGCTTCGAACACGGAAAAGCTCCCATCGGGTGGTGGCCGGATCGGCCTCGAATGGGAGCGGAAATTAGAACGGCATTTTTTCCGCGTCAACGGGGTTAACGGAAAAAATGCCGGAGAACGTTCCGCTTGCGCCTCCGGAGCGTTGGCGGCAGCTTTGCCCGCAGGGATTGCGGGAGGTTCCGGTGAGCGATGTTCGATCGATGATCGCGGCCGCGATCGGCACGGGCGAGGTGCTGTCGATCCGGTATCACGGCGGCAGCAGGCCGGGTTCGCTGCGGGAAATCCTGCCGATCAAGATCGAGAGCGACGCGAAGCTGCGGGCGCGCTGCACGACCTCGGGCGCGGTCAAGCAGTTCCTGTTCGCCAAGATCGAGCTCTGCGCGCGGCCGGTTTCTGGCGAGGAAAGCGATCTGTGGTCGCGACAGGCCGTCGCCGCGCCGCCCGATCCGGCCTGTTCCGGCGACATCTGCGCCGATCGCCGGGCGGCCTGGGAGGCGCTGGGCTGGCGGGTCGCCTGCGGCGACGAGGGCGATTTCTTCTTCCTCGGCCTGCATCGGCGCCGCAAGGACGGCAAGGCGTTTCTGAAGACCCCTTCGATCCAGATCGTGAGCGAGCGACCCTGGACGGTCGCGGGCCGGGATCTGACGACGCGCACCTTCCGCCACTACGCCAAGGCGCTGGCGGCCTTCCTCGCGGTGGCCGATCGCGGCCCGGCCTAGACCCCGAACATCTCGTTGACCGTCAGCACCCGGTGGATCGCCTTGACGTAGGAGAGGGTGAACTCGACGGTGGCTTCCGGGTTGAGCTTGCGGATGTAGACCTTGTCGGCGTTGCGGCGTTCGTAGAGGCCGAGAAAGGCCTCGATCCCCCGATGCTCGGCATATTGCGCCTGGACGACGACCGTGTCGCCCTGGCGCGCCGGCTTGTAGGGGTGCACGAAGCGCAGATCGCCGGGATTGTGCACCGGCACCATCGAATGGCCCGCGACGTAGAAGGCGTAGGCGTCCGGCACGCTGACCAGGCTCGGGGGCCGCCGGACATATTCGATGACCCGCGTTTCCATCTCGAAGGCGCCCTCGTGGTGGAAGGCGAGGGAGGCGGCGACCGTGCCGTAGATGGGCAGGTTCGCCGGCAGGGCGTCGCCGATGTTGTCGAGACGGGGCGTGGCCGAGCCGACCGCCGCCCCGACGATCCGGTTTCCGGTCAGCGCGGCCTTCGGCTCTTCGCCGTGCAGCAGCCAGCTTTCCGTCGTGCCCAGGACGCGCGCGACGGCCGCCAGATTCGCGCCGCGCGGCGACGAGCCTTCGTTGCGCAGCACGCCCCGGACATAGTCCGGACTGAGGCCGGCCTTGATCGAGACCTTCCGTCCGTTGGTGCGCAGCTCTTCCATCCGCTGCCGCAGTCTGTCCTGCAGGGTTTCCGCCATATCGCGGAACATATGCCGCGACACGTCGTCAGTCATCCGGAAGAAATGCCGTTGACACTGCGGAATTAATGCCGCATTTTCCGCCGTCATGAACGCGACCCTTTCCCTTTGCGACCAGCTCCTTGCCGTCGCCGACCGCTATTGCGAAGCGACCGGCAAGCGGCGCGGCACGGTCTCCGCCGTCGTCCTGAGGCGCGGCAGCCGCCTCGACGAGATCGCCGCCGGCGCCGACATTGGCACCCGCTCCTTCGAGCGGGCCGTCGTCTGGTTTTCCGACAACTGGCCCGAGGGCCTCGCTTGGCCGCAGGGCGTCACCCGTCCGCAGCCGGAGGCTGGCGCGGCGGTCGTTGGCGGGTGCGAGGGCGACGCCGGGGCGCCCCTCGCCATTCGACAGGCTCAGGATGAGGGGCTTTGTCCGGACGTCGCTGACGGAGAGGGTGGCGCAGTCTCGAACGGCGACGCCGCCCGACACCCTCGTCCTCACCCTGAGCCTGTCGAAGGGCGAGGGCGAGGGCTCCAGTCCGGCGCGGACGCAGCAAAGGGCGGGGACATCTTCCATGACGGCGAAAATGCGGCCGAACGCCGCAGCCGTCCTGTGATTTCTCAAACGAAACCATCACACGAGCTGACGGTCGCCAAGGCGGCCGGGGAGGATGCGGCGTGAGTGAGCAATTGCGACCCTTGCCCGGGTGCCGGCTGATGCGGGTTTGCGACCTGGATTTGGCCGCCTTCCGGTTTTCGCCGGGACTGTTGGCCGGCGCCGCGCCGGTTGCGGTGCGGTCAGGTCTCGTTCCCGGGGTCCTCGTCGATTTCAGGGATGATCAGGCGCCCATTGGCGTCCAGCCATCCGGCGCTCTGGCCGGCGGTGATGATCGTTGCGGCGATCTGTCGGGCGAGGTGCGGGTTGAGCATCACGTCGGCGATGTCCCCGTTGCGGCTGAGCATGCGCAGAAGAACGGCATTCGGATAAAGGCCGATCTCGAAGGATCGAATCTGCGCGAAGCGTTCAAACGCATCGTCCGGAATGCGCGGCGGCTTGCGCTGACCCGCTGCTTCCCATGCGTCGATCTGGTCTTGCGTAAAGGGTTTCATCGTCCCGTCTCCGTGGGTGGGGTTGCAACTTCCACGGTAGCATGGCCGGAGGAGGAACGGGGTGTTTCCTCCTCCGGTTCGGAGCAGGACGCGCAGCGATGACCGACCTCGCCCCCGAAGACAAGGCGCTGAAGGTGGTGACCGCCGCGCTGGTCGAGGCCTGCGGCGGGGCGTCGGCCTGTTCGCACGTGCTGTCAAAGGCGCAGAGCCTGATCTCTGGCTACTGCCTGCAGTCGGAGCCGAAGCGCTTCATGCCGCTGAACGACGTGCGGACCCTCGAACGGCTGTGCGGGCGGGCGATCGTCTCGGAGTGGATGTGCCGGCAGATCGGCGCGCCGGCAGATCCCGGCGCCTTGGCGCTCGCCGACGTGGCGCTGTTCGCCCGCGAGGGCGCCGAGGCGCAGCTCGCCGTGGTCAGGGCGCTGGAAGACGGACGCATCTGCGCCGCCGACCGCGCCGAAATCCGCCGCGAGCTCGACGACGTCGCCGAAGCCGTCGCCGCGATGCGCGACAAGGTGGGGCAGCCGTGAGCCGGGTTTTTTTCGACATCGACGAGCGAGAGCACGAGGCATCGCCGGAGATGCGGGTGGCGATCGAGAAATCGAAGGCGGCCTTGCGTTCCGTGGCCGGCGCGCAGAAGGAAGACGCTGGTTCGAGGTCGGCGCGGGCGCCCCTCGCCCTTCGACAGGCTCAGGATGAGGGGCTTGAGAGAGGCGCCGCGCTCTCCCGCGACGCTGGTGCCGCCGACGTTTCAGGCAAAGGCGACGCCGTTACTCGACACCCTCACCCTGAGCCTGTCGAAGGGCGAGGGCTCCAGAAGGCGCCGAGCCGTGACGTGGCGATCGACGCCTTCTGGAACCGGCCCTACACCGAAGAGGAAAAGCAGCGGATCGGCGAGCTCTGGAACGAGGGCCATTCGGCCGCGCAGATCGCGGTCGAGCTCCACCGCACCCGCAACGCCATCATCGGCTTCGTCAACCGCCACCGCGACCTCTGCCCGCCGCGCGGGCGCGAGGTGCGGGTCTCCCATTCCGAAACTCTGCCGTCCGTGGACAAGTCGATGAGGCAGAGGAAGCGCGAAAATGCAACGCCGGCTGGCGATGGCCGGACCACGGATAGCGCTTCCCCGCTGCAGCGGTCGTCGGGGGTGTGCGTCACGCCTCCTGATAGCCTGCAGGCAAAGCCCGGCCGATCGCACCGGGCAGACGAGATCATCAGCCGCGACGCGGTGGAAGGTCCCCAGCATCATCCGGAACCGACCCGTGGCGATGATGACTGTACGCTGGAAGGCAGGGCGGAGGTTCACGGGCAGGCAGCCGGTCGATCCCCTGAGAGCCGGACGAAGGGGCGAGGCGCGAGTCTCGCCCCAGGTGAATTATCGCAGGGCGTGTCGTCGACCCCCCACCCGCCGGTCGGAGGCTTCGCTCCGCCGTCGACCTCCCCACAAGGGGGAGGTGGGGCGCCTGACCTCGCCGCCGCTCCGCGCGGCGCGTCGGCCTTTGCGCCGCTGCCGGGCACGCGGCCGATGCCGCTCCTCGAGCGTCGCGGCTGCACCTGGCCGGTTGATCCCGCCGGGCACCGCGGCCCGCAGCTCTTCTGCGACGCGCCGGTGAGCCGCGCCCGCAAGGAGAGCGGCAAGCCGTGCTGGTGCCCGGCGCATCTCGCCCTTGAGCTGGCGCGGACGGGGAGGGGGAATTGAGCGAGAGCTTCCTCGACGGCCGGGTGACGATCCGCATCGGAGACGTCCGTGCGGTTCTGGCGAGTATGCCGGCAGATTCGATTGATTGCGTCGTCACCTCGCCCCCGTATTGGGGGCTTCGCGACTACAATGTCGAGGGTCAGATCGGCCTCGAGCCCACGCTCGCAGAACACCTCGCCGTCATGGTCGAGGTCTTCGAAGCGGTGCGGCGGGTGCTGAAGCCGACGGGCACGCTGTGGCTCAACTACGGCGACTGCTACGCGACCAGTCCGAACGGTCGCAGTGCAGCCGACACGAAGGCGGCCGGGGTCGATGACCGAACGTTTCGGGACAAGCCGTTCTCGACCGTCGGCGGTGGTCTGAAGCCCAAAGATCTCTGCATGGTCCCCAACCGCCTAGCGATCGCTCTGCAGGATGCCGGATGGTGGGTGCGTTCCGAAATCGTGTGGGGAAAACGGAACCCGATGCCGGAAAGTATCGGTGATCGGCCCGCGACGAGCCACGAAAAGATATTTTTCCTGACGAAATCGGCGCGATATCTCTATGATGCCGCAGCGGTACGACAAGTGTCCGCGTCTTCCTCCGAGGTGCGCTGGCGGCAAAACGTCGAAGCTCAGAACGGCTCGACTCGGGGAAATGGTGGCAGGAAAACGAACGGCACAATGAAAGCCGTCGGAGGTCCGCGCGCGAAGGTCCGCGCGGCAGACGTTAGTAGCCCCCGGCATAGCGGGCACGTTAATCACACAGGGATTGAAGATACGCCGCGCGGCTCGCGGAATCTCCGTAACTACGAACCGGCACCGCTGGCTGTCTGGCCGATATCAACCCAGCCCTTCAAAGACGCCCACTTCGCGACATTCCCCCCGGAACTGGCCGAGCGCTGCATTCTTGCAGGCTGCCCGAAGGGAGGCGTGGTGCTCGACCCGTTTGGCGGAGCCGGCACGACGGCTCTCGTCGCGTTGCGGCACGGTCGCCGCAGCGAATTGATCGAGCTGAACCCCGATTATGCCGCCTTGGCACGGCGCCGGATCGAAGGCGAATGGCGGGCGGTTCGGCCGCCAAGTTCTTCGGATTTGGGCCCGCTGTTCGAAGCGGTTGTTGCGAATGAGGCCGCCGAATGACCCCCGATCTTCTCAAGGACCAGCCGGTCGTCGCGGCGTTTGCGCGGGCGCGGCTGGTGGCCGATCCGAAGGGCCGGATCAATGTCGAGAACGCCTATGCCGCCTTCTGCGACTTCGCCAAGGGGCGCGGCGCCGGCGGGCGTGATGCGGCGCTGCCGCGGGCGCAGTTCGGGGCGGTGCTGTTGCAGATGGCCAAGGGCGTCGGCGGGTTTCGCGCGGGCGAAGCGATCACCGGGCTCGCCTGGCTGGAAAACCGGGCGCGGCTCGTTCGCCCCTCGGAAATCGGGCAGGTGATCGCGCCGGTGCTCGATCCGCCGACGCCGGAGCTTGCCGCCCGCGCGATGCTGCACCGGGCGGGGCGGGGCGAGGCGAACCCGCTCGAAGTCTTCTTCACCGCGCATTTTCGCGACCGCGCCGGCGGCCTCGTCAGCCTCGAAGCCGTCAAGCAGGCGGCCGACGCCGCCGGCCTCTCCCACCGCGACGTCCTCGCCTTCGCCCGGGCGCGCGGCCACGAAATCCGCAAGAATGCGTGGGGGCCGGACTATCTGACCGACCTCGAACTGGCGGCACCGGCGAACGCGGAGGCGGCGGAATGAGATACGGTTCCGTCTGTTCCGGCATCGAATGCGCGTCCGTCGCGGTCGAACCGCTCGGCTGGACGCCGCAGTTCTTCGCGGAGATCGACAGGTTCCCCTGCGCCGTTCTCGCGCATCACTACGGCTCCAATCTGCCGGGTGAACCGCTCTCAATGAATGGTGTCCCGAACTTCGGCGACATGAACGATTTCCAGGAATGGCCGGATGCAGATATCGATGTTCTCGTCGGAGGAACGCCCTGCCAGGCCTACAGCGTCGCGGGTCTCAGAAAGGGACTGGATGATCCGCGTGGCGAGCTGTCCCTCGTCTATGCTGCCGTTGCTCGCAGATATCGGCCCCGATGGCTGGTCTGGGAGAACGTCGCCGGCGTCCTTTCGCACGACGGCGGACGAAGCTTTGCAAGCATTCTGGGACTGCTCGCGGGCGTCAGGGTCGAAGTCCCGCAGAACGGATGGAAATCTGCGGGGTATGTCGTCGGCTACGAAGGGGCTTACGGCCTCGCATGGCGCGTCATTGACGCTCAGTATATCCGAGTGGACGGGTTTGGACGGGCTGTCCCTCAAAGACGACGGCGTGTCATCGTTGTCGGACATTCTGGAGGCGCCTGGCAGCGTGCCGCTGCGGTTCTTCTTGAGCGCGAAAGCCTGTCTGGGAATCCTGCGCCGCGCCGAAGCGCGAGGGAAGGAACTGCCGCCGATGCTCAAGTCGGCTTTGGAGGCGGTCGCCATATCACAGACGTAGCGTCCACCCTCGACAGCCATTTTGGCGACAAGCAAGGGCTTGAAAATCAGCACGTCAATCAAGGCTGCCCTCTCTTCGTCGCCCATTCCCTGCGCGCCGAAGGCTTTGACGCCAGCGAGGACGGGACGGGACGTGGCACGCCGATCGTGCCGATCCCGTTCGACACGACGCAGATCACAAGCGCTGCCAACTACAGCAAGCCGAAGGCGGGCGATCCTTGCCACACGCCGAAAGGCGGGGCGCACCCGCCAGCGGTAGCCTTTCAGGAGCGTGAAAGGTCCGGAGGCAGATCGCTGGAAATCGGCGGTGACGTTTCTTACGCGCTGTTGTCTCCCGGCGGCGGCAGTCGGGCGCAGGAGCGCAACATATGCCAGGGCTGGGCCGTCCGCCGCCTGACGCCGCTGGAATGCGAGCGCCTGATGGGCCTGCCGGACGGCTACACGGCCATCACCCATCGCGGCAGGTCTGCGGCGGACGGACCGCGCTATCGCGCGCTCGGCAACGGCTTCACCGTCAATTTCATGCGCTGGGTCTCTCGGCGGATCGAGATGGTCGACGGGTTCTCGTTTTTTCTATCGGAGGCGGCGGAATGAGTGCGGCCGCGCAATCGACGTTCGATCGGCGGATCGTTGAACGGCTGATCGCCGAGCGGGACGCGGCGCGCGAGGAGGTGCGGGCTCTGCGGCGGATGCTCTTCGCCGATGTCGTGCCGCCGGAGGAATGGGGCCTGTGCCGGCAGGAGATCATGGTGCTGCAGATGCTGATGCGGCGCGAGCTGGTGCCGATGGAGGCGCTGGTCGCCGCGCTCTGGCTCGATCCGCCGGAAGCGCCAGAGCAGTCGGTCTTCGTTCACATCTGCCGGCTGCGGCGCAAGATCAGGCCCCATGGTGGCGGCATCTCGGCCACGCGCCGGGTCGGCTACCGGCTGACGGGCAAGGACAGGTTGCGGGAGGCGATGGCGCGATGATTGACGAACGCAAGGCCGCCGTCGACGCCTTTGTCGAGGAGGCGCGGCTGGTGACGGTGTCGGAGGCGGCGGACCGGCTGGGCGTCGCCGGGCTGAAGGGCATTTCGAAGAGCGAGGAGGCCGGGCCGTGCCCGGTCTGCGGCGGAACCGACCGGTTTGCGATCAATCGCGGCCGGGGCGCCTGGAACTGCCGGGGCGCCGATGGCGGCCGCGACGGGATCTCGCTCGCCGCCCATCTTCTGGCGCTCGACGTCTCGCGGCGCGAAGATTTTCTGCAGGCCTGCGCGGAAGTGCTGGGGCGGGCGGTGCCGGGGGACGCGCCGGAGACGGAGGAGGAGCGGGAGGCGCGGGAGGGGCGGCTCGCCGAGCGCCGGGCAGCGGCCGAAGCGGCCCGCGTGCAGGACGAGGCGAAGCAGAACGCTTACCGAAAACGCGAGATCGCCAAGGCGCGGGGCAAGTGGGAAAAGGCGGTAGCGATTGCTCCTCATCCTGAGCTCCTGAGCCTGTCGAAGGGCGAAGGGCGAGGGGCAATTGCGGGCGGTCAGTCGTCGGCGGGTGGGTTTTCCCCCGCCCTTCGACAAGCTCAGGATGAGGGAAAACCCAGTTCCAGCGCTGCGGCGGCCGTCCTTGCCTACCTCACCCGCCGCCTCGGCGGTTTCGCGCCGCCGGTGCTGCCGTTTGCCCGGGCGATCGCTTTCGAGCCCTATTGGCTGCAGCCGCAGGCGGGCAAGCGGCTGTTCGTTCATTTCGGCGCGGCGCGGCCGGGGCCGGAGGCGGCCTGGCGCGAGGTCTGTGCCGACGGGCGGATGGAGGCGATCTTCGAAGCGCCGGCGATGGTCCTGCCTTTCGTCGATCCCTCGGGCGCCGTCGTCGGCTGCCATCTGACCTTTCTCGATCCGCACGGACCGAAGGGGCGCCCCAGCGTCTGGCTGCGGGCGGTGACCGTGTCGGGCAAGAGCGCGGGTGAGGAATCCGTCGAGAAGCTGCCGACGAAGAAGATGCGCGGCACGAAGAAGGGCGGGCTGATCCCGCTGACCGGCTTCGTCGCGCGGGACGGGCTGATCCTGCCGGACCCGGCGCGGCCGCGGCTGGTGATCGGGGAGGGGATCGAGAACGTGCTCGCCGTCGCCGTTTCGGAGGATTGCCCGGCCGATACAATCTACGCCGCCGCCGGCGATCTCGGCAATCTGGCGGGCCGCGCGGCGGGCACCTTTCCCCACCCGACCCTGAAGAACAAGGGCGGCAAGGCGCCGCTGCGGGTCGCCGGTCCCGAGCCGAAGCCGGACGAGCCGCCGGACGCCGCCTGTCAGGCGCCGGCGAGCGTCACCGAGATCCTGCTCGTCGCCGACGGCGATTCCGAGATCGTTGCGACGGCCGCCGCGATGATGCGCGCCGAGTCTCGGCTTTCCGTCTGCCCTCATCCTGAGCCTGTCGAAGGGCGAGGGCAGGCCGGCAGGACCGTCGCCACGGCCTGGCCGCCGCAGGGCGCGGATTTCTGCGATGTTCTCTTGCAAGCATCGAAGGCCGCCTGACGCATGGCTGGGGGGAACGATCCACGCGAGGCGGTGCTCGCCTATCTGCGAAAGGCGGGGCTTTCGGCGGACGGCGCCGACGCCCCTCATCCTGAGGCCCCGAGCCTGTCGAGGGGCGAAGGACGAGGGGTCCAGACCGGCACCAAGGCCCCATCCCCTTCCTTCGATCCGGGCGCCGCCAGGGGCGCTTCCGACCCGCGGCCCGAGCCC
This sequence comes from Jiella marina, assembly GCF_024359545.1. Taxonomy (GTDB): domain Bacteria; phylum Pseudomonadota; class Alphaproteobacteria; order Rhizobiales; family Rhizobiaceae; genus Jiella. Next base: position 445,952 of record NZ_JAKQZG010000001.1, on the reverse strand, counting down.
GAACCGGTGCTCTCGCCGGAGGAGCTCCTCGAGGAATGCCGGCTCGAACCGGAAACCGACATCGGCAATGCCCGCCGTCTGCTGATCCGCTACGGCGACCGGATCCTCCACGTGGCCCGGATCGGCTGGCATGGCTATGACGGGCGACGCTGGAAGGAGGACGAGGCGGATTCCATCGTCCGGCCGCTCGCCCAGAAGACCGCCGAGCTGATCGTCGAGGAGGCCTACGGGCTCGACGGCAGCGAGGAGGAGCGCGCGGCGATCACGGCGGGTCAGGAGGCGCGCCAGGATCTGAAGGAACTCGGCCGGGCGGTCGCGGCGCGCCAGCGCGAGGCGGCGGCGCCGACGAAGGCGGAACGCGCCGCGCTCAAGGCCTGGACGCTGGTGTCCGCCCAGGCCGAGGCGGCCAAGGCGACGCTCAAGCGCCTCAATTTCGAGCGCAAGACGCGAGGCGCCAAGGGGTTTTCCGACGAGGAGGCCGCGCTGCATGCCGGGCTGCAGGCGCATGTCGAGGCCGGCGAGCGGGCGGCGCGGGAATTGAAGGCGATCGAGGCGGCCCAGAAGGAGCGCCGGGGCGAGGGCTGGACGCTGGAGGAAAGCGCGAAGGCCGAGGCGCTGAAGGACCGGATCGCGGCGATGGAGGAGGCCAAGGAAGCGATCTCGGGGCGGATGTCCGCGCGGTTCCGCCACGCGAAATCCGCCGCCGGCACCACCAAGATCAACAACATGCTGACCGAGGCGGCGCCCCACTGCTCGCGCCTCGTCGGCGATCTCAACACCGACCGGCTGGCGCTGAACTGCAACAACGGCACGCTGCGCTTCGTGCAGGGGGAGGACGAGGAGAGCGATCCGGACGATCCGCGCTTCGTCTGGCGGATCGAGCGGCGCGGCCATTCGCAAGGCGATTTCATCACCAAGCTGTTGCCCTTCGACGCGCCGGGGCGGGATGGCGCCCTGTCATCGGCCGATCTGCCGGACTGGCGCGAGATGGCGCCGACGCTCGACCGGTTTCTGAAGACGATCCAGCCGGACCCGGAGCTGCGCAGCTTCCTGCAGCGCTTCTTCGGCTACTGCCTGACCGGGCTGACCTCCGAGCAGTGCCTGGTCTTCTTCTACGGCATCGGCCGGAACGGCAAGTCGACGCTGACCGATCTGATCGGCCACGTCTTCGACGATTACGCGGTGACGCTCTCGATCGATTCCTTCGCCGGCGATTCGCGAAGGGGCGGGTCCGAGGCGACGCCGGATCTGGCGCGGCTGCCGGGGGCGCGGGTCGTCTTCGCGGCCGAGCCGGAAATGGGGGTCAAGCTCAAGGACGCGCTGATCAAGCAGCTGACCGGCGGCGAGAAGATGCCGGTGCGGCGCCTGCACCAGGACTTCTTCGAGGTCGATCCGCAGTTCAAGATCGTCCTGTCCGGCAATCACAAGCCGCGGATCGACGACACGTCGGACGGCATCTGGCGGCGCGTCTATCTCGTGCCCTTCGACGTCCAGGTGGCCAAGGAGGACGTCGACCGGGCGCTGCCGATCAAGCTGAAACGCGAGGCCGCGGGCGTCTTCGTCTGGCTGCTCGCCGGGGCGCTGGACTATCTGAATTTCGGGCTGAACCCGCCGGAAAAGGTGCTGGCGGCGACCCAGAGCTATCGCGAGGAGAGCGATCCGATCGGCGCCTTCGTGCGCAGCGCCTGCATCGTCACTGGGCATGAGCACGACATGGTCTGGCCGGGCGAACTCTTCGACGCCTATTCGCGCTGGGCGGCGCGGGAGGGCGCGGCGGAGTTCAAGCAGGCGACCTTCGCCCGGCGCTTTCCCGACTACGCACTGAAGAGCTGGGAGGGCGCGGACGGCCAGATGCGCAGCTTCTGGAAGGCCAAGGTCGGCACCACCGTCTACAAGGGCCTCGCCCTGCGCGCCGAGTTCCAGGCACCGGGCAGCGAGGGCAGCGGCGGCGATTATCCGGCGGGGTATGGCGGATGATCGCGATCGTCTCGATGTCAGACCGTCAGATGCTGCGTCCAGTGCTGCTCGGAGACGATCGAGATCGGCAGCCCGGCCGTGCGCATGTCCACCGCCTTCAGGATCTTGTTGCCGAAGGCCGAGTGTTTCCAGGACTCCGTCGCGTAGGCGCCGATCACCAGGACCGACGTCGATCGGGTAAGGCTCCCGGCCGTCGCGCCGCGATCCTTGACGGCCGCCTCGCAATCCTTGCGCTTTCCGAAGACGAACGTGCCGGTGAAGCAATACGCCTTGCCATCGAAGCTGAGGACCGGTGCGGGATCGCAAAGCGGCAGGGTCGTCGCCTTCAGCGCCTCGCCCAGCTCGAAGCTGCGATCGGCGAAGCGGTTCAGCGTATCGAGCAGCTCGGCCTGTTCGTCATCGTCGAGCACGCCGTCGACCAGCATCTCGCCGATCCGCCGATAGAGCGTTTGAAAAAGCGGCTGTGCGCTGACATCGGCATTCGCCGCCAGCCATTTCTGCAGGAATTCGGCTTCGGCCTGATTGATCCGCCCGTCGGCGGCGACGCCGCGCGCAATGCCGACCAGTTCGTCGATCTGCCGCGAGGCGATCCGGTCGCCACCCACCCGGTTCTTGAACGCGTCATCCATCGCCATTCCTCCCGTTGCGATTGCACCAGCAAAGCAAATCGCGGGAGACCCGTCGAGTCACCGGCCGGTCCACGGTTTCGCGTGGTCGGCCAGGCAGCCGCCTCCCTTCTCCCGTGTCGAACCCGTACCCTTTGCCGAACTGCCCGCGGCTCGGCCCGATTGCGCCCTTTCGCGGTCCGTTTCAGGGCCGCGAGGGACGCAAGATCGGCCGTTTGCGCGCTTGCGCCCCTGACAAAGGGTGTGGGGTTTCAAGGGCTTGCGACGCTAGGGACGCTAGGGACGCAAGCCGGCAGGTTTCGCATGCATGCGGGCGCGTGGGGGCGCGCGCGTTCCTGTGTCTGCGTGAAACCATGATGAAGAGGCAAGGGCGTTCCCCTCTACACGTAAGGCGAGACTTTGCGTCCCTAGCGCCCCTTGCGTCCCTTGTGTTTTCAACCATTGGAATTTTTCCTCGAAAGATCAAAGGTTTGAAGGAATGACAAAAAATCGGAATGAGGGACGCAAGACGCCGGATCAGGGACGCAAGGCGAAAATCAGGGACGCAAGCGCGCGAAGAGAGGAAACGGGGCGATGAAACCGATCGAAATCGAGGAGCTTTTGCGCTGGGCCTATCGGCAGGAATTGCCGAAGGCGGGGTCGGGGACGGTCCGCAGCGCCGTGGCGATGAATGGCTGGGGACCGATGAACGACTACGAGCGGCTTCTGACCGTGGTCGACGATGACGGGCGCAACGCCTGGGGCTGCGTCGCCGATCTCTCGGCCGAGAGCGACCCGCATCCCGACGCGCTGATCGTCGGGCGGACGGTCCAGGCGATGGCCGGGATCGACTTCGCCGTCGCCGAGGACTGGGACGGGCTCGCCGATCTCAGATGTTCGGACGGATCGCCCCTCACCGGAGCGGAGCGGGCGGATTGCCACGCGCGCGGCAGGGCGATGGCGCTCGACACACGGGCGGGCCGGATGCCGGGGCTGATCGTGCGCCACGCGATCCTCGGCGGGGCGCCGGAGTGGCTGGATTACGGGCCGGTCCGTCGCGTGTTCGTGCGCAATGCGCAAGGCGGGACGGCGTGGTTCCGCCAAGCGGAACGCTGCGACGGCGAGGGGCGTCCCGGGATCACGATCGAGATCGACGGCTATGATCGTCGCCGGCAGCGGCCGTTCCCCGGCGCCTATCGCAAGACGGTGCTGGCGCCGGATCCGGCCCGGCTCGTGCGCGATCGGCTGACCTATCAGGCCTATCTGGTGGCGCTGGCCGAACTGACCGCGCGGCTTCAGGCAGGCACGTGCGGCGACCTGACGGCGCACCGTGTCGAGGGCTCGCCGCGCGCACTCTGGCCGTGGGAGGCCGAGGGCGAGCGCTTCGCGGCGGGATGCGAAATCGTGGAAAACGACACGGATGCGCGCCACAGGCGCGCTGCGGGCTGAAGCGAGGCGGTTTTCCACAGGCAGGATCGCCGCGCGGATTGACTTGCGGGAATGATTTGGCGGATACAAAGCAGGCTGAAGAAGATCAGAACGCCCTGCGGACCCCCCGCGGGGCGTTTTTCGTTGGAGGATTGGCCGTGGCGGCAGGGGTCGAATTCAGGATCGACAGTGCCGATTACGACCGTCTGGCGCGGGCGTTCCGGCAGCTGCCGGAGAAAATGCAGAGCCAGGTGCTCGCCCGCGCCTTCGGGCGCTCGCGCTCGGTGGTCGAGCGGACCTATGCCCGGCTCGCCTCGGCGCGGATGGACATTGCGCAAAAACACGTCAAGGCGCGGATGCGCTCCCACGTCAGCGGCGGCGATCTCACGCTGATCGTGCGCTCGCGGCAGATCCCTCTCGACGAACTCAATGCGAAGCAGCGGGCGCGGGGCGTGTTCGTGCCGCAGCGCGGTACCTATCGCTCGGCCTTCATCGCGACGGGCGGCGTCGGGCGCGGGCGTGTGCTGAAGCGCAAGGGCGCGGCGCGTTTTCCGACGATGCGGCTGTTCGGCCCGAACCCGGCAGGCGAGGCGACGCGCAATCCCAAGGTCTACGAACAGATGCTGACCGAGATCGCGCGCGGCACGTTCTTCGCCGAGCTCTCCCGCGGCATCTCCTACATGCTCGGCCGCCTCTGACCCGGCCAGCCCCCCGCCGCCCTTTCGGCCTCGGATCGAGGTCTAGGGACCGTACCCCGCGCCCCTTCACCAGCGGTGCGGGCCGCGCGCGGGAAAGCGCTAGTTTTTTAGTGAAAACAGAAGGTTGACCGGGTTGACCGGGTTGACGACGAAGGGTTGACGCGGGTGACCGACGGGCTGATGACGCAGGTCGAGTATGCCCGGCATCGTGGCGTCTCGAAGCAGGCGGTCGGCAAGATGGTCTCCAGCGGGAAGATCCCGACCGTGGCGGGGCCGCAGGGGCGCAAGCTGATCGACCCGGCCGAGGCGGACTTCAGGCTGGGCGAGAACCGCGAGCGGATCGATGTCGGGCGGGACTATCCCGACGCGCCACCGCCGCAGGCGTCGGCAATCGGTGGCGAGATCGCGAAGGATGGGGCCCGCGCCCAGGTGGGGCCGTCTTCGTCCAGCGGCCTGACGGCGGCGAAGACGGTCACCGAGGAATACCGGTCGAAGATCGCCAAGCTCGAATTCGAAGAGCGGATGGGGCGGCTGTTGCCGCTGGAAGACGTTCAGCGCGCGATGGAACGCTGCGCAGAAAGCATGCTGCGGGGCATCGACCAGCTGCCGACCAAGGCCGACGACATCGCGACCGCGTTCAGCCGCAGCGGCGTCGCCGGGGTCCGGGACGCGCTGAAGGTCATGGCGCGGGACCTCAAGACCAACCTGTCCGAGAACATGCGGCTGACGGCCGAGGCGGAAGAGGAGGAGGACGAATGAAACATCCGAACGCCCTCGTCCTGATCGCCGGCATCTTCGCGGGGATCCTCGCGCCGCAGCCGCCGATGACGCCGTCCGCCTGGGCGAAGGACCTCGTGGTGCCGGACGGCCCGCGAGCCGGGTCGCGCTGGGACGTCTCGCTGACGCCCTATGTGCCGGAGATCATCGACGCGCTCGGCCCGGATTCGCCCCACAACATGGTGGCGGTCCGCAAGAGCCAGCAGACCGGCATCTCGGTCGCCGGCATCGCGCTGGTCGGCTCATACATTGCGCTGGCGCCCTGCAGGATCGCCTATGCCGTGCCGCGGCAGGAGGATGTCGGCGAGTTCAACCGCGAAAAGCTCGGCCCGGCGATCGCCGGAACGAAGAGCCTCAAGACGAAGGTTCGTGGTCAGATGTCGCGCTCCGGCGAGGGCTCGACGCAGACGTCGAAGCGCTTTCCGGGCGGGTCTTTGAAACTTCTCAATGCCGGTGTCGCGACGGAACTGAAATCCAAGACGCTCAAGGTAGGCGTCGGCGACGAGGTCGACGAGTGGTCGTTCGATCTCGACGGGCAGGGCGATGCCTTCGACCTCTTCCTCGGCCGCTTCACGGCGTTCCATGCCACCGGGGACTGGCGGGTGCTGGCGCTGTCGACGCCGACGCTCGCCGCGACGTCGCGGATCGACAAGCTGTTCCAGGACGGTGACCAGCGCTACTGGCACGTCCGCTGTCCCGGCTGCGACGACGAGATCGTCTTCAGCTACGAGCACATGAAGCACAACGACCACCCGCCCTATCAGGCCTGTTACGTGGCGCCCTGCTGCGGAACCGTGATCGAGCATCACGAGAAGGCTTCACTGGTGCGCGGCGGTCGCTTCGTCGCGACCAACCCCAAGGGGCTCTATCCCTCCTTCCACGTCGACGCCCTGATCTCTCAGCTGACGACCTGGGACAAGCTGGCCGAGGCGGCGGTCGCCGCCGGCACGAGCGAGGCAAAGGAGAAGACCTTCCGCAATCTCTGGCTCGGTCTTTCGCACGAGATGCGCGGCAACGCGCCCGAGTGGGAACGGCTGATGGAGCGCCGCGAGAATTACGAGCGCGGCGTCATCGACGCGCGCGGGCTGATCTTCGTCGCGGGGGCCGATGTCCAGCATGACGGGATCTATGTGGAGGCGGTCGCCTTTGCCGAGGACCGGCAGAGCTGGTCGATCGACGCGGCGTTTCTGGAGGGAGCAACCGACGATCCGAAGGCGGGCGCCTGGCCGCTGCTCGAAGCGTTCCGGGCGAAGCGCTTCACCGACGTCTATGGCCAGGATCGGATGATCGAGGCGCTGGCCGTCGATTCCGGCGATGGCGGTCGCACGAGCCAGGTTCTCGAATGGTGCCGGCAGCAACCCGGCGCCTATGCGATCAAGGGCGTGGGCGGACGCGGCGTTCCGGCGATCGGTCTGCCCTCGAAGAAGTCCATCACCAAGGGCGGCAAGCGCAAGAAATACGGCTCGGCCAAGCAATGGCCGGTCGGCACATGGGGTCTGAAGTCGGAACTCTACGCCCACCTCCACAAGAGCGGCGTCAGCGCCGGGGCCGAGATCGACCCGCCCGGCTATCCGCATTTCGGCAAATGGCTCGATGCCGAGTTCTTCAAGCAGCTGACGGCGGAGTATTTTGTCGACGAGATCAAGCGCGGTCGCCGGATCGAGGAATGGCGGCCGATCCGCCGGGAAAACCATTTTCTCGACTCGCGGATCTACGCCATGGCGATGGCCGAGCATCTGGGTCTGTCGCGGCTGACGCCGGAGGGCTGGGCGCAGCTGCGGGCCCGGCTTCTGCCGGCGCCGGAGACCGATCTCCTGTCGCCTGCGGCGATGCAGGCTGCGGCTCCGGCTGCCGCTGCAGCGGTCGCGTCGCCTGACAAGCCGGCCCCGCGCAAGGCGCGGCTGTCGCTCTCGGAAATCTCGGCCAAGCTGAACGGGTGATCGGTGGGGCTCTTGTCGACATTGCGTTCGCTGGTGCCGGTGCGCGGATCACCGGTGGAGCGGCCTGCGCCGTCCGCCGGCTATCTGCGCGGCGAGCCCGGGATGGGCGTGTCGCTGGCGATGCCCCGGCCCGTGTTGCGCGACCGGGCCGACAACATCCGGGCGGCCTGGCCGCAGGTGAACGCGCGGGCCGACGACGCGCTGATCAACAATGGCTGGATCGCCGGCTGTGTCGAGCAGGTCGTCGCGCTGATGATCGGTTCGGAACTCCGGCTGTCCTACAAGCCGGACTGTTCCGCCTTCGGCTGGGACGCGAAGCAGACACGGGCCTTCGCCAGTCGCGTCGAGGGCCGCTTCCGGATCTACGGGTCCCAGCCGCGTGAGGTCGACGCCCATGGGCGCTATACGCTCGGGCAGCTGCAAGCAGCCGTCGTGCGGCAGTGGTTTGGAACCGGTGAGGTTCCCGCAGAAATCGATTGGCTCCCGAGGGCGGGATGCGAGACCGGCACCAAGGTTCGCCTGATCCCATCGCACTGGCTGTCGCAAAAGACCGACCCGCTGACGAATCTCTACCAGGGTGTGCGCTCGGGCCTGCGCGATCCCGAGCCGGTGTCCTATCTGTTCGAGACCCGCGATCCGATGGGGTTCTGCCGTGAGGTCGAGAAGCGGGCACGGGACGGGTTCGGGCGGCCGAAGATCGTCCACGTCTTCGACGGGGTCGGCAACCAGGTGCGGGGCATCACGCCGCTGGCGCCGGCGCTGAAGATCGTGCGGCAGTTCGACCAGCTGGCCGATGCGACGCTGACGGCAGCGATGATCCACGCAATCTTCGCCGCGACGATCGAGAGCGACTATCCGACCGAACAGGTCCTGCAGGCGTTGCAGGGCGAAGGCGAGAGGGACGAGCTGGCTGGCGCGTTCAACGCGTTTCTCAACCAGACGGCGGACTGGCACAAGAACGTCAATATCGATCTCGGGCGGCACGGCAAGATCGCGCATCTCCTGATGGGCGAGAAGCTGAAGCTGCACGGATCGGAGCATCCGAACGCGACCTATGAGGCGTTTGCCAATTTCCTCCTGCGGGAAATCGCCTCCTGTCTCGGCGTGATGTTCGAGGATCTGACCGGCGACTATCGCGGCGCGACCTATTCGTCGATCCGCATGGGGATCGCGAAGAAATGGCCGCTGATGGAATATCGCCGCCGCGTCATTCCCGGGCGGTTCACGCAGGCTCTCTTCGAGGCCTGGCTGGAAGAGGAGATCGACGCGGGCCGGATCGAAATTCCGGGCGGCATCGACGCCTTCGTTGCCAACCGGACCTCGCTGTGCAAGGCGGACTGGAAGGGGCCGCCGAAGCCGCAGGCGGACGACGCCAAGGCGGCCAAGGCGCACCAGACTTGGTTCGAAATGGGCGTGATGAGCCGGGAGCAGATCTGCAACGATCTCGGCGCAGACCACGAAGAGGTCATCCGGCAGCGGGTCGACGAGGAGATGCTCGAGAACGAGCTGAGGGCAGAGGCCGGACTGCCGCCGATCGAGCCGCGCTCGCGGATGATCGGTCACAATGGCGGGCCCGCGATTGCGGACGAGGACGACGACCAGAGAGACGAGGCTGCCTGATGGCGATGGTGACGATCGCGGGGCAGGAGGTCGACGCCGACGATCCCTGCGCGCTCTATGCGGCGCTCTATCAGGCCAAGCTGAAGATGCTCGACGGCACACTCGCCGAAGAGGTCGAGATCCGTTCGGCGATCACCAATCGGCGCGTGCGCTATTCGGCCGCGAGCATGAAGGCGCTCGACGCCGAGCTGCGGCATCTGCAGCAGCAATGCCAGGCGAAGACCAGCGGCCGCCCGGCGCGCTTTGCCATCCAGGCCGGTTTCCGGCGCTACTGAGGCCTGCCATGACGACGCTTGTCCACATTGCCGACCGGCTCCTCAACCGGCCGCTCCTGGTGACGCGCGACAAGGCCGCCGTGATCCTGTCGGTGCTGGGCGGCCGGATCGGAGTATCCGAAGACTTCGAGGCCTCGCGCTTCGTGGGCGATTCCTACGAGGTCGACGCGAACGGTCGCGGTCGGGCGCTGCCCTATCGGCGCACGGCCGAAGGCGTCGGGATCGTTTCGATCACCGGCTCGCTGGTCAATCGCGGTGCGTGGGTCGGCGCCTCGTCCGGCCTGCAATCCTACGAAGGGATCAAGTTCCAGCTGCAGCAGGCCGGGGCCGATCCGAAGGTCTCTTCGGTGATCCTCGACATCCAGTCGCCGGGGGGCGAGGCGATCGGCGCGTTCGAGACAGCGCAGGCGGTGCGGGATCTGGCGGCGACGAAGCGCACGGTGGCCGTCGTCAACGGCATGGCGGCTTCGGCGGCCTATGCGATCGCGTCCGGCGCCAGCGAGATCGTCACGACCGAGACCGGGGTGTCCGGTTCCATCGGCGTCATTCTCGTCCATGCGGACTATTCGGCCTACCTCGCCAAGGAGGGGGTCAAGCCGACGATGATCTTCGCCGGCGCGCACAAGGCCGACGGCAATCCGTTCGAGGCGCTCGGGCCCGAGGTGCGCGAGGACCTGCAGGGCGAGGTCAACGCGCTTTACGAAGCCTTTCTTTCCACGGTCGCGAAGGGCCGGGGCCCGAGGCTTTCGGCCGAGGCGGCCCGAGGCACGGAAGCGCGCGTCTTCATCGGCCAGGCGGCCGTCGCCGCCGGCGTCGCCGATCGCGTGGGCACGTTCGAAAGCGTGCTCGCGGAACTCTCAAGCCATTCCGGGGGCCCGGCAGCGGGCCGCCCCAACTCGCCAGCACGGAGGATTTCCATGAGCGAGAACACCGGCACGTCCGCTGCCGTCGAAAGCGCGGGCATTCCGAGGAGCGACCACGAGGCGGCGGTCGCGACGGCGCGCCGCGAGGGCGAGGCTGCCGGGGCGCAGGCCGAGCGCGACCGCTTCCAGGCGATCATCGGCGCCGAGGGCGTCAGGGGCGACGCCAACCGCATGGCCGCGGCGCTCGATCTCGCGATCCAGTCGCCCGGCATGGCAGCCGAGGCGGTCACCGGATTCGTGACGGAACGGGTGGGTGCAACCCAGACGGCCCCAAGCGAGCCGAAGGCATCCCTTGCACAGCGGCAGGCAGCTGAGCATGGCGGCGATCTGCCCGCAGCGGATGCTGGCATCAAGCCCCAACGCTCTGGGCTCTCCGCTTCAATCGATGCCGCGGTCGCGCGCATGAAGCGCGACTGAAGCTCGCGACGGTACGCCAACCTGCAAGCTGTTTCTGGAGATCAAGATCATGACAATGCCGGTCTACAAGATGAGCCGTCCGCCGATCCTCTCGGGGCTGCTCAAGTGGGAATCGAACCCCGAATTCTGCCGCGAAACCGGCACGCTCCTCGCTGGCGACGGTGCTGCGCGGATCGTGAAGATCGGCACGATTCTCGGCATGATCACCGCCGGGGGAGCCATGTCGGCCGTCGCCGCTGCGGATGCCGGAAATACCGGCGACGGCACGATGACGATGGCCAGCCCCTCGACGACCACCGCGGCGAAAGCCGGCATTTATCGCGTGGTCTGCACGACGGGCGGCGGTGACGGGACGTCGAAGTTCCGGGTCGAGGATCCCGAGGGTGTCCAGGTCGGCACGGCGACGGGCGGGACTGCCTTTGCCAAGCAGATCAAGTTCACCATCGCGGGGGGTAGCGCCGCCTTTGTGGAGGGCGACGCGTTTTCGGTGACGGTTTCGATCGCTGCCGACGACGATGACGGCAAACTGGTCGCATGGGCCCCCGATGCCACTGACGGGTCGGAGAAAGTCTACGCCGTCAGCCTGGTAGAGGCCACAGCCGCGGATGGGGCCGACAACACCACGGATCTGCTCTTCTCGCGCCGTGACTCGATTTTGTTCATTGGCGCTATCCAATGGCCGGATGGCGTCACTTCCGACCAGAAAGCGCAGGCCGTCGCCTCTCTCAAGCAGCAGGGCATTCTTCTGCGCGATTGAGGCTTGCCGCGCAGGCATCCCCAAACCGGGCGCTCGGCTGAAGCGGGCGCCCTTGTTTTTTCAGCGGCGAGTCCGCGAGGCGAAAGGCGCCCGACATGCCCGAACTCCTGTTTCCTTACACGAATGTGGAATTGACCCAGGAGGTCAATCGCATTCCGAACACCTTCGGCCTTCTGAACGCTCTGAACCTGGCACCTTCGGAACCCAAGGCGTCACGCATGGTGCGGATCGACTTTCGTGACGGAGAGCTCGTTGTGCTGGCCGCGCAGGTGCCGGGTGGCCCGTCGCAGCTGACGCCGGACGACACCGAAACCGGCGTGATCGTGACCATCCCGCATTTTCCGCATCTCGAGGCGATCCGGGTGGATGACCTTCAAGGCAATCTGGAGGTCGTCAACGGTCAGATCACCGAGCGCTCCCTGATCCGGGAAACCACGCGGAAGCTGCTGTCGATCCGCCGCCATCACTCGATCACCCGGGAATATCTCCGGCTGGGCATGCTTCGCGGCCTGATCAAGGACGGCAAGGGGCGCACGCTTTACGACCTCTATGATGTCTTCGACATCACCAAGAAGGAAGTTGATTTCGTGCTCGGCACGGAAACGACCGACATCATGGAAAAGTGCGAAGAAGTGCGCGACCATGTGATGACGAACATCAAGGGCGAAACGGTCGGCATGTTCGAAGCGGTCGTCGATCCGTTGTTCTTTTCCAAGCTCATCAAGCATCCGAAGGTCGAGAAATTCTGGATCCAGGCGCAGAACTCGGCCCTGCATACGACGGTCTCCCGTCAGACCCTTGGAGGGAACTGGGGTCGGGTGTTCGAATTCGGTGAAATCCTCTGGCGCGAGTACAAGGGCGGCCTGCCTGTCAAGGACGGACAGGGCGGGACGACGATCCAGAAGAACGTCGCCGACAATTCCGGTCAGGTCTATCCTGCCGGAACACAGGGAATGTTCCGGACCTTCGAAGGCCCTGTGCATCATATCGACATGGTGAACATGGCGCCGGAGGGTGGCGACGAGTTCATCTACATCTCGACGAAGGAACTCGACCATGGCGAGGGCGTCGAGATGAAGTCGCAATCGAACACTCTGGCAATCAACAAGCAGCCGGAGTGCGTCGTCCACGTCAAGACGACGAATTGATGAGCTTTTCGAAGGCTCTGGCCGCGGCGGATCTCGCGTGCGCCGCGGCGATGGACGAGACGGCGTTCGAGGCGGTGAAGATGCGGCGGGCGGCGGGCGCTGCGCGCAGCGCCGCGCTCGAGGCCGATCCGGATGTCGATCGGCTTTCCTTCATGGGGACGATCGATTTCGAGCCGTCGACGACGAGCTTCGCGTCGAGCTCGCGGACGGCGCCGGACGACCGGGCGCCGCGGCGGGTGACCTCGGCGCTGGTGACGGCGCTCGCCACCGGCTGGGCCTGGCGGCCGCAGGCCAGGGACCGGCTGGTGCGGGTGTCCGATGGGGCCATGTTCGGGATCGTCGCGGTCGACGACGACGAGACGGGGCGGGTGGCGTTCTTGGTGAACCGGTTGGGGGTGGACGGGTGATCCTTCGACAGGCTCAGGATGAGGCGCTGGGGCTTGGTCGGGGCTTGAAATGCTGACGGCGGAGGTGCTGCGGCTGGCGGCTCATGAGGCGTTGTTGCCGACGGCCGCGCTTGAGGCGCAGGGCGGGTTTCCGACGATCGCGGGGGATCGGGTGTTCGATTCGCGGGCGATCGAGGCGGACGAGCTCGACGACGATCTCGTCTATACGCCGACGGTCAGCCTCTACACCGAGGACAAGACGGTCGAGCGGACCGGGCCGATGGCGTCTTCGCAATCGGGCTTCGCGACGGCGTCGCTGGTGGCGGTCTGCGATCTGGCGGTGTCGGACACCGATCAGGGCGAGACGATCGCCATGCCGCTTGCCGGCACCGATCCGAAGGCGCGGCTGGTGCTGGGGGCGCTGACGGCGCAGGTGCGGCAGGTGCTCAGCGTCGGGTCAAGCGGCGCGGCCTTTCGGATGATCCGGAAGGCGTTCGTCGAGATCCGGTCGGAGCCCTTCGTCCTGCCGGAGGCGGGCCTCAGGTTCCATCGCGAGATCATGACGTTCCGCTGCTCGATCGCCGACGACGATTTCGGGCCGTCGGGCGGGCTGCCGGCGCGGGTCGAACAGGTCCGTCAGGCGCTGCCGGAGGGCTCCTATGCACGGGGGCAGATCGACAGGCTGGCGGCCTATTTCGGGGCGATCGCGGCGGGTGATCCGCTGTCGCTGATCGCGATCAACGCGCCGGTCGGGACGGGCGATCCGGACGACGATCCGAATGCACGGGTCGATTTTTGAGGAACCAGAGCGATGGCGATGAAGCGCTACAGGCTCGTCGATCCTGACGAGCGGGTGCCGTTTCGCGGGCGGCTGTTCAAGGCGTCCGGCGAGATGATGGACGATGGCGAGGCGTTCACGCGGCGGCTGCTGAGGGAAGGGTCGATCGAGGAGGTGGCGGGTGAAGACCCCCCTCTGCCTGCCGGCATCTCCCCCACAAGGGGGGAGAAAGGAAGCGGGGAAGACGGCTCTCAAGATTCTGGCGGTAGCGGCAAAAGTAACACGGGCAAACGCAAGGGAGCGGCCTGATGGCGATCGTCCACAATTTCATTCCGGGGAACATCGTCGCCCCGCTCATTTCCTTCGAGGTCAATTCCGGCGGGCAGTCGGAAAGCCAGTCGCGGCTGGTGCTGATCGGGCACAAGACGACGGCGGGGTCGCTTTCGGTCGATACGCTGGCGCCGGTGCAGACGATGCGCGAGGCGGTCTCGCTCTGCGGCAAGGGGTCGATGCTGGCCGAGATGTTCCGGGTGGCGCGGGCCAACGCGCCGGCGCAGGAAATCTGGCTGGGTGCGGCGGCCGATACGGGCACGGCCGAGGTGCGGACGATCACCGTGGCGAGTGTGCCCGCCGCCGGCGGGGTCGGCGTGCTGACGATCGCCGGGCGGGTGCTGCAGGTGGCGATTTCCGCCGGTGATACGGTGGGCGACGTGGCCGATGCGCTGTCGACGGCGATCAACGGGTTTCAGGATCCTCTGACCCAGGCGGCGCTGCCCTATATCTCGACCGTGTCGGGCGCCGTCGTCACGCTGACGGCGCGGCACAAGGGCGAGATCTTCGCCGCCGTCGACATCCATGCGCCGACGACGATCGCCTCCAACGCCTTCGCCGGGGCGGCGCTGACCTATGCCACGACGACGGCGGGGGCCGGCACGCCGGACCTTTCGGGTGTGCTCGCGCAATATGCCGACGATCCCTTCGACTGGACGGTTTCGCCCTGGTCGGACGACACGAATTTCGCGCGCTACGAGACGCTGATGAACGACGTGTCGGGCCGCTGGGCGTGGAACCGGCAGGCCTATGGCCATGTGTTCACGACCAAGCTCGCGACGACTTCGGCGATGACGACCTTCGGGCTGGCCAAGGACACGCGGCATGTCTCGACGATCCCGCAGATCGCGAGCGCCGGCAATGCGACGCCGCCCTGGGAGTTCGTCGCGGCGGAGGCGGCGCGCCAGGTGCCCTGGCTGTCGGACGGGGCGAGCGGCAATGTCTCGCGCAACCAGACCGGCCTCGAGGTTCGCGAGGTTGCGGCGCCGCGCGACCGGTCGCTCTGGATCAACGACTATGCGACGCGCGACGCCTTCCTGACCTCGGGCATCTCGACCTGGAAGGTGCGCGACGACGGCGCGGTCGTCGTCGACAAGACCGTAACGATGCAGCGGACGGACGGGGCGGGGAATGTCGACACGACGTTCCGCGATATCCAGAAGATCGGCCAGGTGATGTATGCGCTCAGGCGCTTCCGGGCGCGGCTGCAGGCCGAGCACGGGCAGAAGGCGATCGCCAATGCCAATCCCGGCGATCTTTTGGCGGTGACCACCGTCAAGGACATCAAGGCGACGCTGATCGCGACGGCCGCGGAAATGCCGGGCGTCCTCGACAACATCGCCGATTTCGCGGACCGGCTGGACGTGCGGCGCAATGCCGACAATCCGAACCGGGTCGACATCTATGCGCCGCTCGACATGCTCAATCCGAATGACGTGATGGCGGGCAACGCGACGATCTACAGCGAATATCGGGCGAGCGACGTCGCGGCCTGATTGATTGCTGGAGCCCTCGCCCTTCGCCCTTCGCCCTTCGACAGGCTCAGGGTGATGGTGGTGGTTGGGGCGATGTCGGCGACTCAGGCCGGGTTCTGGCGGCTTTTTCTGACAGGAGACGAACATGGCCAACACGTTTGGCGGCGAGATGCGGTTGCGCGGATCGTCGGGGCAGGCGCATATCCTGCGGGCGGCGGTGACGATGAATCCGGCGACGACGTCGTCGGAGGCGGTGCGGAACCAGAACGGCACGAACGCCTACAGCTACACGCCGCGGGCGCCGTCCTGCGAGCTGACGCTGGAGGATGCGGGGGAGAATTTCGACGACATCCTGCGCGCCGGCGACCAGGACATCTACATCGTCGAGGATTTCAACAACGTCTCCCACGTCTTCGTCAGCGGGCGGATCACGGGTGACGCGCAGATCGACCGCTCGACGGGGGCGGTGACCGGGCTGATGATCCAGTCCGACGATTATCGCCGGATCACCGGCTGATGGCCGAGATCGTCGTCAAGCTGGCACGGCGCTACGACCACGGGTCGACGCCGTTCGAGGAACTGCGGTTCCGGGAGCCGAAGCTCAAGGACTACATGGCGCTGGGCGAGGTGGTCGACACCAACAACCGCGTCGTCGTGGTCTATAACGAGGCGCTCTGGAAATATGCCGAGCGTCTGCTGATCGCGCCGGCGAATTTCGGGGCGGTGCTCGAGCTCGACCTGGTCGATACCGAGACGGTGAAGGCGAAGCTCCTCGATTTTTTTTCGGATGCGATCAATGCCTCGCGCGGGCCGACGAACTCGTCTTCCGGCTCGGATGGGACGCCGGACGCGTCCAGGAGCTGAGCCTCTCCGAGATCGACGCGTGGTTCGGCCGGGCGGTGGCGTGGCATCACAAGCGCACCGGCAAGTGACGCAGTCGAGCTCATGGTTCCTTGCGGAGGAGAAGGCCCGGGATCGCCTCGCCGTCTTCGCCGAGAGCGTCCCACAGCAGAGCGCAGATCGTGGCGGGCGGCTCTCCGAGCATGGCCGTGGCGAACGTGCCCTTGGCCGCTTCGATTATCTGGCGCCGCTGTCCGAAACTGCCGGGAAGATTGTCGGACAGGACCGCGAGCGTGCGGGAATCGGCCTTGAGATCGTCGCAGAGATCAGTGGCGATCGAGGCCATGGCCAGAAATTCGGCCGAGGCGCGTGGCGGCAGATCGTCGATCCCGTGAAGCATCAGGTTGGACACGGCAAAGACTGTGGCAAGCATGGTCATGAGGGGCTGATCCTTGGCGGCTGATATCGAAGCCCGGTTGAAGCTGCTGGCGATCGACCGGACGCAGAAGGCGTTCAATTCGGTCGCCCGCAACATGGACCGGATCGACCGCAAGGCCAAACAGGTCGAACGGTCGCAGAGCCTGCTCGGACGCACCCAGGCCGGGATCGTGCGCAGTGGCGCGGCGGCGGAAGCGGCGCTCTTGCGAGTGGCGGCGCCCGCCGCGCTGGCCTATGGGGCGATGCGGACGGTGAACCGGTTTGCGGGGGTCGAGCGCGCGGTGAACCGGATCGGCATCACGGCGGACGCGACGGCCGGGCAGACCAAGGGCGCCTTCGGGGTGATCCAGAAGGCGGCTTTCGATTACGCGACGACCCAGGACGAGGTGACGCGCGGCCTCGACGCGCTGGTGGCGGCCGGGCAGGGTCTGCCGGAAGCGCTGGAGTTCCTGCCTTCGGTGGCGGCGACGGCCCAGGCCTCCGGTGCCGACATCGTCGAGATCGCGACGACGGCCGACGCCATGGCGACCTCGCTGAAGATCACCGGCGAGCGGATGCAGAACGCTTTCGACATTCTGGTGGCGGGCGGCCAGGCCGGCAAGTTCGAACTGAAGGACATGGCCGCTTACCTGCCGTCGCTGGCGCCGGCCTTCCAGACGCTCGGATACGAGGGCGAGGCGGGGCTGAAGAAGCTGGTCAGCGCGCTGCAGATCGTGCGCGACCGGACGGGCTCCGCCAGCGAGGCGGCGACGGCCTTCGCCAATGTGCTGCAGAAGATGGAGACCGAAGAGACCGCCAACAAGTTCCGGAAGTTCGGCATCGACATTCGCCGCGAGATGGATGCGGCCCGCAAGGAGGGGCGCGACCTGATCGAGGTCTTCGTTGAGATGACCGAAAAGGCGGTGAATGGCGATCTGTCGAAGCTGCCGCAGCTCTTCGGCGATGCGCAGATGCTGACCGGCATGCGGGCGCTGATCCAGGGCGGCGAGGATCTCGACCGGATGATCGTCAAGCTCGGCCAGTCCGCCGGAGCAACTTCGAAAGCGCTGGACGTGCTGTTGTCGGACAAGCAGGCGAAGATCGATCGGATGACGACCGGTCTCGATCGGCTGGCAACGAATTTGGGCGGCAAGATCGCGAATGTGGCGTCGCCGCCGATCGATGCACTGAATCATGCCATGGGCGCGGAGCAGGCGCGGGAACTGGCGACGGCGAAGGAAGAGGCGCGGGGCGGATCGCGGGACGCGGCCAGGGAAGAGTTCTACCGGCGTTACGAAAGGCTCTACGAGGCGCCTTCCTGGATCACGCCGATCGACCGGGCCAATTACAACATGCGCGCGGGCAAGGCGTTTCTGCGGAACTGGGCGCGCTATGGCGAGGGCGAACTGGCGACGCCCTATGCCGAACTCGATCACATAAGGGACGCGCGCAAGGGCGGGCGGTTTGCGAGCGGTGCCGATGCCCGCGCGGCCTCGGCGGCCTGGGCCGACAAGGTGCGTCGCGAACGGAGCGGCAATCTCGACGGGCTCGACGTCCGTCACGGTCTGGCCGTGCCGGCCTCGCGGCCCGGGGCGCCGGCACCGATCTCGCTCGCCGAGCAATATCAGAGCTACGGCGCCGGACGGCGTCGCGGCGAAATCGGCGGGCGCAAGATCATGGCCCGCGATGCCGGGCTGGAAGCCTCGATCTCGCGGATCGAGAGCGTGCAGGCGCGGATCGCGGCGGCGGCGGAAGGGCGGGCGGTGCCGCCGGCGGCCGATCCGGACGCGTTGCGGCGGGCACTCGAAGAGGGCGGCCGTTCGGTCGGACAGGGCGGCGACGATGCGCGCGCGGCGATCGACCAGGCGGGAAAGAATCTGCCGACGATGGGCGAACAGGCGGGCGCGGCGCTGGGCCGGGCCGTGATGGGCGCCCTGTCGGGACAGATGGGCGCGCTCGGGGCACAGATCGCAGCGGGTTTCAACGCCAATGTCCGCACGCCGAACGGTGGTGGCGGGGCGCTCCCCCGGGCGAACAAGGCGCCGGGGCGGACGATGCCCGATGCCGGGCAGCCGGGAGGCTAGGTCATGCCGGACTGGTCACGGGCGTTTCGCAATGGCGGGCGGGCCTCCTACAAGGGGGCCGGCTTCTGGGTCGAGATCGACGAATTGCAGGGCGGGCGGCGCGTCGCCGTCCACCCGATCGCCGGCGGGGCCTGGCTCGCCGAGGACATGGGGCGGCGGGTCGGCGTCTATCGTCCGACCGCCTATGTCGCCTCGGACGGGGTGATCGGCGAGGGCAAGGCGCTGGAGGCGGCGTGCAATTCCGAAGGGCCGGGCTTCCTGTCGCTGCCGATGGATGCGCTCGTCGCCCATTGCGACGGGTTCCGGCGCAACCGGGACAAGGACCGGAACGGGCTGATCGCCTACGACCTGATCTTCATCGCCGAAGGTGCAAGCGCCAGCGCCGGGCTGTCGGCGGGGGCGGCGATCCGGGCCGGGTTCTCGGCCAATTTCGGTTCGGTGTCGGTGGCGGTCGGGGCCTCGGCGCGTTTTTCCGCGGCGCTCGGGTTCTAGACGATGGACTGGCTGTTCGAACTCATCGGGGTGCATGTCACCGACCCGGAAGATCTGGTGGCGATCCGCAAGCGGGCGCTGGCGATCTCCGCCGGCGGGGCGGAGGGGGCTGCGGCCTATCTGACGGTGTGCCGGGAGCTGGGGGAGGCGGCGGACGATGCGGCGGGGCTGATTTCGGTGTTGCGCGTGCTGGAGCCCTCGACCCTTCGACAGGCTCAGGGTGAGGGGGCTGGGGAAGCGTCTCAGGGTGAGGGGGGCAGTGCGGGGGCGGATGTCGTGGTGGCGCTGGGGCGGCTGGTGATCTGGGCGGCGGCGGTGGTGCGGGTGGAGTTTGAAAGCCGCCCGGACGCGGTCGCGGCGCGCACGGCACTCGGGGCCCGGGCGGATGCGGATTACGGGGCGATCGCGGCGGCGTTCGGGGCGGACGTGCTTGAATGGATTTCCGGGCTCGTCGGCGAGGCGATCCGGCAGGTCTCGGCGCTGGCGGCCGATCTCAGCCCGGTGGTGCGGGTCGAGACGAATCTGTCGCTGCCCGCCAGCGTGCTCGCCTGGGACCTCTACGGCGACCCGCGACGCGGGGCGGAGCTGGTGCGGCGCAACAATGTGGCGACGGCGATGCTGATGCCGGTCGCCTTCGAGGCCTTGTCCTCGTAGGAGGCAAACCCGGATGGCGTGGGAAGAGGTGGTGCTGTCGGTCGGCGGGGCGCGGCTTCAACACACGCGTTGCGAATTGCGCGAATCGGCCGAGGAAGTCTCGCGCGAGGCGAGTTTCGATCTCGCCTATGTCGGGGCGGGGCCGCCCTGCGCCGAGGACGAGGCCGCGACGGTCACCGTGTCCGGCGAGCTCTGGCTGACCGGCTACACCCGCGACATTCTGGGCGCGCTCGACGGCGACCGGCGATCCTATTCGGTGACCGTGGTCTCGAAATCAGTGGACGCGACCGAGGCGAGCGTCGAGCATCCGACCGGGCTGGTGAAGGACGCCGATCTGAAGACGGTGGCCGAGACCTTCGACACGCTGGGAATCGGGATCGAAAGCACCGCGCAGACGGCGAAGAAGAAGCTGCACAAGCTGAGGGTCGGCGAGACGCTGTTCGACACGATCGAGACCGACGCGCGATCGCAGGGCGTCCTCGTCCACGACACGCCGGAAGGCCGGATCAAGCTCTCGAAGGGACCGGACGGGACGATCGGCGGGGCGCTCACGGAAGGCGTCAATATCGAGCGGGCGACCTCGAAGATTTCCGGGCGCGGGACCTTTTCGAAGGTGGAGCTCCGCGGCCAGGCCTCGGAGGGCACGACCAAGACGGCGCTTCGGCCGGTCGGTGAGGCGCCGGCGGGCTCGAAGCGCGAGCGGCCGCTGATCCGCGTCCACGAGGGCGAAGCGACGAGCGAGCGGCTGAAGGAACGGGCGGCCTGGGAAGCCAAGCGCGCGGCGGGATCGGCCAAGGCCTGTCAGGTGAGCGTGCCGGGCTGGCGCTCGGGCGGTCAGCTGTTCAAGGCCAATTATCTGATCGCGGTGGCGATCCCGAGTTTCGGGATCGAGCAGCAGATGGTGATCGCGGCCGTGTCGTTCGAACAGGACGCGGAGGGAACCGGGACGGTGGCGAAGCTGGAGCTGAAGGATCCGCGGGCGCTGGGCGGGGACAATCCCAGGGGCCGGAGCGCCGGCAGCTGGTCGGTGCCGGCGGTGCCGAGCCCGATCTTCCGGGCGGACTGAGAGGGTTTCATGGCCGACAGCGGTTTCACGCGCGTCGAGCTCGACGGGACGGTCGAGCATCGCGGCGGGCAGCAATTCGTCAATGGCAAGGGCTATGCCGGCGACGGCTATGAAAGCGTCCACCGGATCGAGCCGCACGGCTTCGCGTCGCATCCGGTCAAGGGCGGGATCGGGCTTCTCGCCGGCGTCAGGGGCAATCGGGATTCGGCCTATCTGATCGGGGCGGAAAAGCCGTCGCTGCGGCCGGACCTGCCGCAGGGCGCCTCGGCGCAATATGACGACAAGGGCAACATCATCAAGCTGATCGGCGACGACGGCGCCGTGTTCGACTTCGCCAGCCGATCGGCGACGCTGACCTGCGGAGACTGGACGATCGACGCGCCGAGCGGGGTGACGATCAACGGGCCGCTGACGGTCAACGGGCCGGTTTCGGTGGGCGGGGCCGTGGCGATGACGGGCGACATTACCGTCACCGGGAACATGGCGATGACGGGCGACATCGGCCTCGACGGCAACATGACCGCCACCGGTTCGGTGGTCGACGGCGACGGGGACGGCGGGGCGTGACGGTCGTTCCCGCAGGGTCCTGGGTGACGACAGAAGGCGGCGCACGGGTCGCGCGCCTGGCGAAGCCTCTTCGGTTCATGACCGTCATCCGGTCGCAGTTGTTCTGCGACTGGCGGATCCCGCCGATCGTCAATGGCGAATGGATCGATCCGATCGGCCCGGACGGAACGCCGTGGATCGCCAACAAGCCGAATGCGCGGGGGCATGAGGCCTCGACCCTTCATATCGAGAACAGGGGCTGGGTGGCGCTGTGAGGATCATTCCGCTTTCGCAGGCCGCCGAGCCGCAGCTGTCGCCGGACATCGTCTGGGACGGGGAAAAGGGCGATCTGGCGCTGTCGGCGCTCACCGACCCGATCAACCCGGCGGGGCTTCAGGCGGAGCGGCCGCTGGAGACGGCGGTGCTGATCGCGCTGATGACCGACATCCGCGTCGATCCGACGGAGCTTCGCGACGGCGACCGCAACAAGGGCTGGCCCGGCGACGGGTTCGATCTCGAGCCCGGCGAGCATCCGCTCGGCTCGAAGCTCTGGCTTCTGCGTCGCTCGGCCCTCGCGCCGGACGTCGAGCAGAAGGCGGTGGAATATGCCGAGGAGGCCCTGCGGCCGCTGATCGATCAGAAGGTCTTCGCCCGTTTCGACGTTGCGGCCGCGGCGGACCGGGTGCGCAACCGGCTCGATCTCACCGTCCAGGGCTACGGGCGGGACGGAACGCAAACCTATCACGAGAAATTCGCGGTCCTCTGGGACCGGCTCGGAGCGCCTGACTGATGCCCTATCGCGCGCGCGACATCGACAGCATCTCGCGGTCCGTCCGAAAGGCGGTCCGGCAATATCTGCCGGGCACCGATGCCGGGATCAGGGGCAACGTTCTCTATGTTCTGCAGAAGGCGATGGCGCTGCTGTTCGAGCCGCTGGAACAGCGGCTGGAATGGCTGTCGAAACAGCAGCATCTGAATTCGGCCAGCGACGAGCGGACGATCGAGGCGCATGCGGCGGAATACCGGATCACCCGCAAGCCGGCGACCGCCGCGACGGGCGCGATCGAGGGAACCGGGCAGGCGGGCCGGACCTATCCGGCGGGGATCCGGTTTCTCTCGGCCAACCAGAGCTACGTGACGACGGCGCCGGCGACGGCAGACGAGGCGGGCGCGATCGTCTTTTCCGTCACGTCCGAAGCGACGGGGGCGGCGACCAATCGCGAGGCCGAGGCGGAGATGCTGCTCGCCGACGCGGCGCTCACCCCGACGCTGGCGGAAGAATTCCAGGTCGGCGCGGGCGGGCTCGGCGGCGGGGCCGATCGCGAGGATATCGAATCCCTGCGCGCCCGGGCGCTCGACCGCAAGCGGCGTCCGCCGCAGGGCGGATCGCTGTCGGACTACGAGCAGATCGCGCTTTCCGTGCCCGGCGTGGTGAAGGCCTGGGCGTTCCGGATGACGGACGGGATCGGGGCGATCGGCCTGTTCTTTTTGTTCGAGGGACGGACGAACCGCATTCCGGAAGCGGCCGACGTCGCGGCGGTCGACGCGGCGCTGGAAGCGGCGCGGCTGATCCGGGTCGACGCGACGCCGATGGCGCCGGTCGCCGTGCCGGTGCCGGTGACGATTTCCGGCCTTGCGCGCGACACGGCGGAAATCCGCGCGGCGATTGCCGCCGCGCTGACGGCGATGCTGTTCGAGCGCGCCCGGCCGTCGATGCCGGACGATCCCTTCGCCCTGTCGCGCTCCTGGATCGGCGAGACGATCTCCGGCGTCACCGGCGAGGACCGGCACATCCTCGTCGTGCCGGCGGCGGACGTCAGCTTCGCGACCGGAGAATATCCGGTCCTGGGCACGGTGACCTATGCGTGATCGGGCGACGAACCGCTGGACGGAGTTCGTTCCGGAAGAGGACGACGGCGAACTCTATGTCGACCGGACCGACCCGTTGTCGGACCCCGATATCGAGGCGGTGCTGCCCGCCGCGCTGTCGATCTGGCCGAAGGGGGCGGCCTGGGGCTCGCCCGACGGGCAGGCGATCGACGGGGATTCCGTCTATGCCCGGCTGACGCGCGCGGTCTTCGCGCCCTTCGCCGAGTTCTACCGACTGGCCTTCGCCGAGAGCAACGAATGGTTCGTGCTGCAGCTCGAGACGAGTCTTGCCGACTGGGAGCGCGAATACGGGCTGCCGAACGAATGCGCCCGGCCCGACCAGAGCTATCAGACGCGGTTCTACACGCTTTTGAACAAGGTGCGGTCGAAGGGGACGATCACGCCGCAGGATTTCTGCCGGCTGGCGCATTTCGCGGGGTTCCGCATCAAGATCGAGGAGCGGTTCGGCTTTCGCTGCGGCTTCTCGCGCTGCGGCGGCGAGCACTTTCTCGGCTCGGCGGCGCAGGAAGGCTACTGGATCGTGCATGTCTACGATCTGAGGAAGGAATATTTCCGCGTCGGGTCGAGCCGGGTCGGGCGTGATCCGCTGTTCCGCATCGTCGGCATCCAGGAGCTGATCTGCCTGTTCGAGGTGGTGGAGCCGGCGGCCTTCAAGGCGGTCTTCCGCTACGCCGAGGACGCGCTGCCGGAATATCAGAGCTGGCCGGACAGCTGGCAGGACGCGCCCTGGGGGCAGTTCGACGCCTGATCGGGGCTTCAGGCCGCACATGACATCCAATCGAAGGGCTGGCCGCGCGCCGGCCCTTTTCGTTCGAAGGGGCGGGCATGGACTACAATGCACCTTTGCTGCAGCCGGGGACGTTCGACCCGGACGCCGGCTATCTCGACGAGAATTCCCCGGGCGGCATTCTGGGCTCGGTGCCGCCGGCGGACGCGATCGAGGCGCCGCAGCGGGAAATCTGCTGGGCGATCGACAATCTCCTCGGCGACGGCACCTGGCGCTCGGCGCAGGATGCGGGCGACCTGACGCAGCTCTATCAGGCGATCCTGGCGGCGGCGCCGATCACCCGCACGACGACGATCATCAACGTCGCGCCGGGCGGTTCGGCGAACCCGGCCGATCCGATCGCCGGCGATGCCTTCGACAAGCTGTCCTCGGCCTTCGCCTGGCTGCAGGGGCGGCGGGTGATGCCGGGCGTCCTTCTGCGCATCCTGATCGCCGAGGGCGTCTACACCGAGACCGCCGATCTCCTCGACCTGTCGCATCCGGACGGGCTCTCGATCACGATCGAGGGAGCCGACATGCTGAACGCCTTTCCGACGATCGGCAATTTCGCCGACGACGCGGATGACGACGAGGCGATGCTGCGCGCGCGCTTCGCGGTCAAGATCGACTGTCTGAAGGACGGGATCGTCGCCGGGCAGGGCGGCATCAGGCTGATCAAGAACATCGCCCTGTTCGGCAGCGGCAGCTATATCGGCGCGCATTTCGGCTCGACCAATTCGCTGAACCCGAACACGTTCGGCCGCGCGGGCCCGGCCTTCGGCTCGGTCCTCAACTTCGCGACGATGGGGTTCGCGACCGGCATCGTGGCGCGGAACGCCGGCGCCTGTTCCGGGCTGAACGTCCTCGCGGTGCACAATTCCGGCTCGGGCGTCGTCGCCAACAACATGTCGCTGTTCACGGCGAACAACATCATCTCCTCCTACAATTCCGATTCGGGCCTGACCTGCATCGACGGGTCCTTCGCCGAGATCGGCCAGTCGGGCAATTTCGACGGCAACGGCGCCCACGGGGTCAATCTGATCCGCTCCCAGGCGGTGGTCGGCGGCGAGGTGCCGGGCACCTTCACGGCGCGCGGCAACACCTCGCGCGGGATCAATGCCGACAAGTGGTCGCGCTTCGACGGGCGGGTGATGGATCTCGACATGACCGGGGGCGGCACCTTCTCGGCCTTCGCCAATGACGGCTCGCAGATCTTCCTCGACAGCGCGAGCAATCTCGGCTCGCTCTCGCCGGCGAACAACACGGTCGGCAACAACAATTCCTTCATCCGGAGCGCGTGATGCAACTCGCCCTTCTTTCCGGCGTGGTGCTGGCCACGCATGCGGACGATGCCGTCTTGCCCGCCGGCGCCTACGGCGCGGCCGAGATTCTTCTCGTGCCGGACGGGTTTCCGGCGCTCGCGGGCTCGGCGCTCGGCGGCCTGTCGCTGATTGATGCAAAGGCGCTGGCCGTGGCGCGGATCACGGCGCGGCGGAACGGGCTGATCGCCGCCGGCTACCAGCACAATTTCGGCGCCTCGGCGGGGGTGCGGACGCTCGACTGCCGCACCACCGAGGACCAGGCGAACTGGCTGGCGCTGCACGGGCTGTGGAGCGCGCTCGACCCGGAGACGATGGTCGAGGTGATCGACGCCGGCAACGCGGTGTTTGCGACCTCGGCCGAGACCGGGGCGGGGGCGATCCTTGCGCTCGGGCAGTGGAAGTCGGCGATCGTCGTCGCCGCCCGAAACCTCAAGAACGCGGTCCTTCAGGCGGCGGACGCGGGCGCGCTCGCCGCGATCGACCTCGACGACGGCTGGCCGGGAGAGTGACGATGTTCCGTTTTCGTCTCGTCGCGGCGCTCGCCGCTTGCGTCGCGGTTTCGCAGATCGCGGCGGCGCAGGATTTCGACACGCCGGCGCTGGCGCCGGTGGTCGACGATCGCACGCCGAATTACGACCTGCCGATGCCGAACGTGAAGAACAACACCGCGCGCACCGACGTGCCGCGGCTGCGTTCGGCGATCCACGCGATCGACGCGGAGCTTGCCGCGCAGGACATCAACGTGCCGGCGACGCTGGCGGCGGCGTTCGAGGGGCTGGCCGAGGCGCTGACGAGCACCGTGCCGGCGACGGTCGGCGATCTCTGGTTCAATGGCGGGATCCTGTCGGTCGTGCCGGAAGGCGGCGGGCGGCCGAAGCCGGAATTCGGCCGGGTCGTCGTGCCGGGCGGGCTGCCGCAATTCGTCGATCTGGCGCAGCCACCCTATCGCACGCTGGGGGAGGCAACGCCGGACACGGTGGCCTTCGGGGCAGGGAACGCGATCGTCTACTGCCCGAATCTCGGCTGCATCAAGGACGATGCGGACTGGACGCATATGGCGACGTCCGCGCTGATCATGTCGGAGACGCGGCTCGGGCCGGTGGCCGAGGAGAACACGCTCTCGGTTTCGACACGGATCAGCACCGGCGCCCGGAAAGTCTGGACCGCCGACACGGTCTACGAGGTCGGAGACTATTTCGCCGCGAGTGGCGACAGCCCAACCTATGAAGTGATCTCCTGCACCGGGGATTGCGAATCCGGCGCGACCGCCCCGACCAGCGAAAAGGGCGATCCGGACGAGACCAATGGCGATCTCGTCGTGCGCTGGGTCAATCCGCCCGCGCTTTCGGCCAAGACCAGCATCTACAACGATGTCGAAGTGATCGGGGCGGATGCCAGCGGCTCGGCCTGGGCGAACGTCCACAACATGCGGTTTACCGGCGGCGTCCAGAAAATCTTCATGGTCAACACCGAACTCGACTTCGACAACCAGTCCGGAGACTGCGTGATCGGCACGTCGAACTGCATCGTGCTCTACATCACCCCGAAGGGCGACACGTCGACCGCCGCGCTCACCATCCAGACCAAGGGCAACAAGAACAAGATCTGGCAGGATTCGCCGACGAACAGCGTTCCGGGGAAGCCGGCCCTGCACTGGGGCATGCGGTTCACGGGCGTGGCGGACACGCTCCTGGCGGACCGCGACGTTCTGAACTTCGAAGTTGGCAATGCCGACAATGCGATCGGCTTCAACACCTTCAACGCGGCGGGGACGTTTTCTTTCGACGAGGCCGTCATCAAGAACCGCGCCACGGCGCCGGTGATCTTCCACAATCTCGGCAATGGCACGACAGCGGCGTTTCGCGACGAATCGGCATCCGCGCTGGGCTTTTATGCCACTGGGGTCAAGTCCGGGGCGGATGCCCGCCTGGGCAGCAGCGCGCCGACGGGACTGCATGTTCTCGGCACGAAGGGGTCCTACGGCATCCGGGAGCAGTCCACCGCGCCGATCGGGCTCAAGCTCGACGGTCTCTATTCCTCGAAGCAGGTGGAGGGGGCTGGCTGGGACGTTTCTCCCGCCGGCGCGCTGACGGCGAATGCCCTGACCGCGAACAGCTTTCTCAAGCTGGGCGGTTTCACGGTGGCCACGCTGCCGACCTGTGACGCCTCCCGCCGCAACGAGATCCGCGTCGCGAACGATCTGACTTCGCCGACGGCGGGCGGTTCCCTGACGGGGTCGGGCACAGATCGGCGGCCCGTCTTCTGCGGCAATTCCGGCTGGGTCTCGATGTTCTGAGTCCCCCCGACAATCCGACATCCGACACCGCCCGCGAGGCGGTTTTTTTGTGAGGTGAGGCATGGAACCGTTCATCCACTTCCTGCAGATGCGGCTGACCACGCACGGGTTCTCTCCGGGTCCGATCGACGGTTACGACGGGCCGCTGACGCGGGCGGCGATCGCGGCCTTCGAGCGGGCGCACGGCCTGCCCGGCGACGGCATGGCCGATCCGGAGGTCGTCGATCTGCTGCGGCTCGATCCGAAGACCGATGCGGTCCGCCCGGACGATCTGACCGAGGACGAAATCCAGGCGATCGATCTCGCCTCGCTGAAGATCAACCAATGGCCCCGGCAAAGCGGCGTCTCGTCGTACTACGGCGCGGTCGGCACGCGGCAGACCCGGATCGAGATCCCTTTCGACATGGTGCTCGCCTGGTCGAAATCGACGCGCATCCGCCGCATGACGCTGCACGAGAAGGTGGCGGCCTCGGCCGAGCGGGTGCTCAACGTCGTGGCCGAGACCTATTCGCGCCGGGAGATCGAGGCACTCGGCCTTCATCTCTTCGGCGGCTCGCTGAACGTGCGGCGGATGCGCGGCGGGTCGCGCTATTCGATGCATTCCTGGGGCATCGCCATCGACTTCGATCCCGAGCGCAATCAGCTGCGATGGAAGTCGCCGCGGGCGCGCCTGTCGCACGAGGACGCGCTGCCCTTCTGGCAGGCCTTCGAGGCCGAAGGCTGGCTCTCGCTCGGCCGGGCGCGGAACTACGACTGGATGCACGTCCAGGCGGCGAGGCTGTGATGCGGCCCGTGATCGTGTTGTGCGCTGCCGCAGCGATGGTTGCCGTCGGTGCATCAAAAAAGGCGCCTGAGCCGCACTCTGTGGAGAAGGTTGGGATCTGGTCGGCATGGGTCAAGTCGCATTCAGGCAAACCGCCTAAATGGGAGCGAGCGACCAACATGAGATTGCGTAGCGATATCAAGATCATCGGCACCACTCCCCTCCAAATAGAAGGACGCGACCAGTGATGCGCGCGCTTATCACTCTCACGCTCGCAGCCGGTCTTGCCGGCTGCACGACGCTCCAGGGCGCCAACGAGGCCGTCCGGTCGCAGTCGGTGCGTCTCGACGCTCTGTGCGATGCGGCGGCCCGACTAGAGCCGACGGTCGTCTCATTCATCGACGCCGGGCTCGTGCCGGACAGGCAAGTGCCGAAGGCTCAAGCCGCCCTTGCCGCCGTCGATGCGGCGTGCGCTGCACCTGTCGATGATGTCGTCACCGCCATCTCGGCCGCCGGTGCTGCGGTCGTCGTCTTCAAGGCTGTTCTGGAAGGGAACTGATCATGGCAAGCGAATTGACGCCGGTCCAGTCGACCAACAAGGCGAACATGGGCGCCGGCGGCGCTGCCGGCGGGATGACGGTCGGAAGCGCTGTCGCGCTGCTGTGGTCGCTAACCTCATGGTTTCCGCAAGAATGGGCGGACAGTCCCTCGGCGATCGTCGCTGTCGTGTTCCTGCTCAACCTCTTGTTTGGCGCGGCGGGATCATGGATCGCAACCTATCGGGCACGCGAGATGCGTCTGGAAAGCGACGCCCCGAAGATCGGCAAGGACGGCTGATGCGCTGGGGCCCGGCCGTCGCCCTTCTCGGCACGGCGCTCGTCCTGTTCGCGCTTGCCTGGCTCTCGCGGCCGGTGGGTGCCGCGCCGCTTCCGCCGGACGCGCCGCAGCGCCTGTCCGATCTCATGGCGTGTCATCGCTCCGGCAGGGTGCCGGCGATCCGCGTCGATCGGTGGGGCCGGCTCCAGGTCACCACTCACGACCGGAAAGGGTGCGTTCGCTGGCGGGTCTGGCGGCCGATGGTGAAATCCCGATAGCCGCACGAGGCCGAGGTGAAATTGTTCGAATGGCTCTTCTCGGCCGATGCGCGGTTGCTGCTCGCCGGCGCGCTGGGCGGCTGTGTCAACTGGCTGACCCGCAAGGCGACGCTGTGGGACGGCGTGACGCAGATCGTCGTCGGGGCGATCTGCGCGGTCTATCTCTCGCCGCTCTTCCTGCCAGCGATCACGCCGATGCTGGGCGAAATCATCGCGACGCCGGAAGAGCTCGCCCGCCTGTCGGGCTTCGCGATCGGCCTCGGCGGCGTCTCCGTCTCCGGCTTCTTCCTCGACTTCTGGCACCGCTACCGCGACCGCGCGAAGGGGAAGGACCGCGATGATGCGTGAATGTCTCGGCCCGGCGACGAAAAACGCCTCCGCGACGCTCGGCATCGGCGTCGCGCTGCTGGCGCTTTATGTCGGGTTTCAGGCCCTGACCCACCGTCTCGGCGATCTGGAGGTCGCGCGCTACCCCGTGCTCGCGGATGTCGCGATCTGCGAAGGCTCGCTTGACAAGGCGAGCGGCGATTGCGCGGGGCGGGTGGTCCTCTATCCGGCCTTCGCCCAGAGCGAGGCGCGCTGCGACGGCCGGGACGCGATCGTGTCGGGGACGCTCTCGAAGGTCCGGCGCGCGCGGTATCTGCCGGGGCGCCAGGTCGTCTATTACGGGCGGCCGGACGGGGTTTCGCGGCGCGCCTGGTGGCGGCCGATGGATCAGCCGGACGGGGCTCCGAAAAGCCGACCGCCGGGCGTTCAGGACTGGGGGCCGTGGCGGCTGATCGGCGGCTGCGCCACGCGCTACGAGACCTGGTTCACCACGGTCGAGCACGAGCCGTGGCACGGCCTCTATCCGCTGGTGACGAACAGCGGGCCGTTTGCATTGCCGCGCGCGGAGGCCGACAGCCCTGATCCTAGACGATGATCAGGAAGGCGACCGCAAGCGCGGACCAGAGGAGGGGCGTCTTGACCATGCCGGGATGACGCGCCGGCATCGATAAGGATGCATCACGCAAATTCCGCGAAGCCGCCCGCGAACTCGAAACAGACGAGAGCGAAGAGCGATTCGACGCAACGTTGAAGCGTATCGCAAAGCCTGAAAAGGCCAAAGACGAGAAATCAGGAAGCCGAGAGGAAGACTCTAACCAAGGCTAGTGTACACCCTGTTTCAGGGCTTTGGTCCGATTACAAGGACTGCATAGCCTTCATATTGACTTGCTGCGGACCCAGGTAGCGGCATTATCATTTTGTTGATGGCTGCATCTTGATTGAGTGCTTGGAGGTCAAGAGCCAATTGTGCTGGGTCTGTTCCATTAGGGACAATCGTTACGCCCTTTGGAAAATTGCTGGCGAAGTTGTAGCTTGCGCGGCTGATCGCATAACGTTCTGACAACTTCGACGAGAGTGCGTCCGCAAGAGAATTTGGCTCAGCCCCTCCCCACGCAATAATCAGGAGCTTGTCACGCTGCCTCTCTGGGAGGGGTGAGTCTGGCACGAATTCAGCTCTGGGGGCGTTCTGAGCAATCGCGCTTCCCGTGTCGGCTGCATAAGCTAATCCAACGGCGAGAGCCCCCAGGCCAGCAAACATGCTTGCCTGGCGTATTAATGGTTTGGATTTGGAGGGGTCGCCTGTGGCGCTTTTGAAGCCTTTCCAAGCGGCTAATAGACCGAAAAATACACTAACAACTGTGAGCGCGGCGTCAACGCCAGACAATATGTTAGGAGGAATCATTGCGCTATCCGTCTGATGAATTCCTGCTGAATGCAGCCTTGGTGCTTATAATCGTTTCAGGGGTTATTGTCGCTATTACCGCGATCGTTGGGTATCAATACGGCGTATGATTGGATGGTCGCTGTAGATCGCGCCGATCTCACTCCCAAAGTTGAAGCCTGGGAGCATACACCAAATCAGCGTTGGTGTGTCAGGTATAATATCGCGATGCGTGCCGCCCGCCGCCCTTCACGGGGTGGCGGGCGCTTTCCTCGTTTCAGGGCTCTCGAATCGGCCGGGTGCGACTATCCTCGCGGCCATGTCCGAGGAATATCAGCCCCGATACAAATGGCGGCAGACCTGGCCGGAAAAGGGCGAGGATTACGAATGCGTGTGGAACGGCATCTCTGTCGGCCGCATCTACCGGATCATCGGCGGGCCGCAGGATCGCATGTGGTTTTGGACGCAGTACGCCCACCAGGACACGCCGACGCGCATCCCGGCCAACTCCAGCGGCGTCATCGACGGGACGGCCCGGGATGCCGCGAAGATCGTCGAGGAGGCGTTCGACGCGGCGCGCGAGCGCTGGGGCGACCCCCGGCCGTCGCCCTGGCCGCACAACCGGCGATGATGCCGGCTACTTGCCTTCCAGCCGCCGCCGCAGTTCCCGGATCTGCACCTCGTCGATCCGCGAATCCCGGTGTTCAAGGATCAGCCCGCCGCCGGTCGAGACCGTCTCGACAGCCGCGTCCGGATCGGTAATGCCGGGGCATTCGTAGAGCGCGACCGCCCAGTCATCCGAGCCGCGCAGGCCGTGCCACGCCGCCTCGTAGCGTGTCAGCGCCACGCCGCGCGAGGCGATCGCTTCGCTGTCGATCCGGCTGCCGCGCCGCGTTCGCAGAACGAAGGCCATCTCACTCCCGATCGCGCCGCGCCCGCCTTGCTCGCTCCCGACGGGACAGGAGATCATCGACCGCACCGTCGATGACGTTGCGATCCTGCGCGCCGCTCATGCGCCGCAGCCATTCGGCATATCGCCGCAGAGCCTGAAGGTCGGTCATCGGCTGCACCCGCCGGCGACCCGATAGGCGCCGCCCGAATAGCGCGGCCAGTCGCAGGCCGCGCCGGCCTCGACCATCGCCCGCGCCAGATCCCGGCCGCCGACCCGGCAGGTCGCGACGACGCGGTCATGGCTCATCCGCCGCGATCGCCCGTCGCAGGGCGTACCCTCGTTCACCGGCACGCACCGCACCGTCCGACCCTCGGCGAGAGACGCCAGCGTGCGCCTGGCTCGCTCGCCGCCCGCTGTACCGTATTCCGGCGCGTCGATCCCGCACAGCCGGATTTCGACCGGACCGACATCGAGCGAATCGCCGTCGATGATCCGGCCCGTTCCGACGATCGGGTCAGCGCTGGCGTGAGAGGCGACGAAGAGGACGAGGGCGACGAGGGCAGGGCGGATCATGCCCACTCCACCTCGAGCTTGCGGAACTCCTCGACGACGTCTGCGAAACCGTGGGCGATCAGCACCTCTTCCAGAATCGCGACGGCGTCACTCGCCTTCCTCTCCCGCGGGGTGGCGTCCTTCAGGTTGCGCAGGCTGTCGATGGCTTTGGTGCGGGACATGGTTCGATCCTTCTTCTGGCAGATCGCCTGCGGCGAACGGAGCCGGAACAGCCCCACTCTCATTCCGGTACTATTCCGGGACTCCTTCTGACAAGTTCTGCATCGCCTTGTCGACTTTTGACCGTTTCGTCGGCTTGACTTGGCGGGCAAAGCCCGGCAGATCGCAGTCTGTGTGCGGGTCACTGCATTCGGAGCGTAGCGCAGCCTGGTAGCGCATCTGGTTTGGGACCAGAGGGTCGCAGGTTCGAATCCTGCCGCTCCGACCAACATGGCCCGCCAGGGAACGAAGCGACGAGGGCAGGCATGGTTGCACGCATCTACCGACCATCTCGAACCGCCATGCAGTCGGGCAAGGCCAAGACACGTCGCTGGGTACTCGAATACGAGCCGGAAGCGCCGAAACAGGTCGAGCCGCTGATGGGCTATACCTCCTCGCGCGACATGCATTCCCAGGTTCGCCTGACCTTCGACACCCAGGAGCAGGCGATCGACTACGCCGAGCGCAACGACATTCCCTATCGCGTGGAAGAGGCTCATTCGCCGAAGCGCGCGCGTGTCGCCTATGCTGACAACTTCAAGTATGATCGCCGCCAACCCTGGACCCATTGAGGACCTGACCGAGACGATCCGGCCCGGCATCAATCAAGTCGGACCCGCCGAATCGCTCTTGCGCTGCTCGCGGTCCCGACCGCTTCGGCCCCGTAGCTCAGAGGATAGAGCACCGGCCTTCTAAGCCGATGGTCGCAGGTTCGAATCCTGCCGGGGTCGCCATAAAATCAGAGGGTTAGTGACTTTTCTTCATCTGTTATGGCAACCGCGGATGATCCTTGAGGCTGACGAGCTCCCGGTCCGGCACCGGAGGCAGGGACGCACTTATGGCGCCCACCACCCCTTGCGCTGGCATCAGGACGGCGAAACCAGCCGCAGCAGATGGGCGAGGTCCTTGAAGAAGATCTTCAGATGGGCCGCCGGCCGGGCGCGGACGAGTTTCTTGTTCATATAGGCTTCCCAGGTCAGGCGCTGCACGTCCTTGTCCCGGCAGATCGACACGAAGCGCTCGCGCTGCTTGTCCGAGCGATACCAGAAGTGCTGCATGATCCCCAGGATCCAGAACACCCGGCCGTGTTCCTTCATGAAGGCCTTGCGGGCGCCGGCGAGCGCCTTGGATTCTCCGGTGGCTAGGGAGGCATGGCCGGCCTCGGCCACCATCACCGCGCTGACCATGGCGTAGTAGATCCCCTCGCCGGAAGCGGGTGCGACCACGCCGGCTGCATCGCCGGCCAGAATCACATCCCGTCCATTGTCCCAGCGCTTGAGAGGCTTCAGGGGAATCGGCGCGCCCTCGCGGCGGATCGTTTCAACGCCGGAAAGACCGGCGGCGGCGCGAAGTCGCTCGACCGCCGGACGCAGGCCGTAGCCCTTGTTGGCACTACCGGTCCCGATCGAGGCGGTCTTGCCATGGGGAAAGATCCATCCGTAGAAATCCGGCGAGACATGGCCCTGGTAATAGACGTCGCAACGCGCCGGCTCGTAGTCGGCCTGGCTGCCGGGTTCCGGCGAGCGGACGATCTCGTGATAGGCAAAGACGCAGGGGACCTTGTCGGCTCCCGGTATCGTCTGCTGTCCGACCGCAGAGCGTGCGCCGTCGGCCCCGACGACGAGGCGGGCCGACAACAGCCTCTCGGCGTTCTCGTCCCCCTTGGCCCGGTAGCGCACGAGCGCCCGACCGGTGCGGTCATGCCGGATGGACAGGAAGGTCCCGGTGAGGCGCGTCGCACCGGCGCTCGCCGCACGCTCCCGCAGCCACTCGTCGAAATCGGCGCGGTCGACCATGCCGACATAGCCGTTCTCGATCGGCATGGGCACGCGTTTCTGCGAAGGGGCCACCATCTGTGCGCTGGCAATCCGTGCCACGAGCAGGTCCGGGGGGATGCGGAAATCCCGGACGAGTCGCGGCGGGATGGCCCCGCCGCAGGGCTTGATGCGCCCGGCTTTGTCCAGAAGGGCGACCGTGTGACCCGCACGAGCCAGCGACTCGGCAGCCGTCGCGCCCGCCGGACCACCGCCGACGACGACGACATCGAAGCGTTCGATCGGGGTTGTGTGAGACGTCTCGCTCATGCCGGCATGACCTTCTCGACGGCGCGATGACCCAAATGCTCGTCGCTGTTTGGAGTGACCTCGGCGCCGCGCGCCGCAACGACACGCAGGACCAAGGCGGCGGAAAGGATGAAGAGGGCGGCCTCGACGGCAAAGACGATCTGATAGGCCACGTTGCCTGCGCCGAGGCCAAGGGTTGCGACGTCGACGCCGACGGTACCGAGGAAGCCGCCGAGGCCGAAGGCAACGGCCTGCGAGGCGCCCCATACGCCCATCCGGACTCCTTCGCGACCGGCGGTGCCCTGTCTGGCGAGGCTCATCATCATGGCAATGGCGGCGATCGCGAAGACGCCGTTGAAGAAGCCGAGGGCGAAGACGCAGGCTCGCAGAGGGAAGACCGCCACATAGGCGCCTGAAGCGGCAAGTGCAGCCAGTGTCGCCGCCGATCCGAAGCAGCCCACCACGCAGAGGATCAACAGGATGCCCCGGACCCGGCTCGCGAGCAGCCAGCCAAGCAGCGCGACCAGAACCATGCCGACGACCGTTCCGCCATGCTGCGCACTCGAAAGCAGTGTGGTCTCGCCAGGCGTCATGGCGAAGGTGAGGCCGGCAAACGGCTCCAGCACAAGATCCTGAGCGCTGTAGGCGAGCATCGAGATGAAGATGAACACCGTGAACCGGCGGGTCGGACCTTCCCGCCAGACCTCGGCCAGGGCCACCCGGAAGGTGGCCTTGGGACGCGCATCGCGCCGATCGGAGAGATGGGCCTCATGCCCTTCGACACCGCGGACCGCCAAGAGGCTCAAAAGAAAGGCGACCGCGCACACGATTGTCGTCACGACAATCAGCCGCTGGGGCGAGTAGGGGTCGAGCACGGCGCCGGCCACACCGGTCGTCACGACGAAACCGGCGATCATCATGATCCAGATCAGCGTTGCGGCAGGCCCCCGGCGTTCTTCCGCAACATGGGTCGCGACGAGGGTCAGGAGATTTGTGCCCGCCGAACCGACGCCCACGCCGATCGCGGTGAAGGCCGCAATGGCGGCGAGTGACCCCAATAGCGGTGAGATCCCCATCAAGGCAGTGGCGCCGGATGCGCCGATCGCGCCCAGGGCCAGTACGGCCATCCCGGCGATGATGAAGGGTGTCCGCCGCCTGCCGCCATCCGAGCCGTGACCGAAGCGCGGCCGAAGCATCTGCAGGGCGTGATGAAGGCCAACGAGCGCACCCGGCAGCATTGCCGGCAGGGCGAGTTCGACGACCATCACGCGGTTCATCGTGGAGGTGGTCAGAACCAGCATGGCGCCGAGTGCGGTCTGGACGAGGGCCAGCCGAACGATCTGGATCCAGCCGAGACCGCCGCCCATGATCAACCCCCGAGAATGCCGTTGAGGGCAAAGGCGGTGGCCATCATCCCGAGGACGTAAAGGCTCGTGCCGGTGGCGTTGTACCAGGGCGCCTTGCCGCGCGGGTCGGCCAGGAAGCGGCGCATCAGAACGATCTGCGTTGCCAGCAGAATCGCAACCGTCATGCCGATCATGCTCGCGCCCCAGGCAAACAGGAGCGCTATCACGACGAGCTGCGGCAGTGCCATGACCCAGCAGGCGATGAGGGCGGCGGCGCGGACGCCGTATTGCACGGGAAGGGTCCTGACGCCGAGCGCCACATCGCCTTCCACCGCCTTGAAGTCGTTGAGCGTCATGATGCCGTGGGCGCCGACACTGTAGAGATAAGCGACGAAGATGATCTTCGCGTCGGGCAGTCCGCCGGCCACGACGGCGGCACCCGTGAACCAGGCGAGCCCCTCATAGGCGATGGCGACGGCGGCGTTGCCCCACCAGCCATTGCGCTTCAGCCGAAGCGGTGGCGTGCTGTAGGCCCAGGCGAGCACGCAGCCGAGGCTGGAGGCGAGACCGACCCAAGGCCCCAGCATCCAGGCAACGGCCAGCGAAAGGGCTGTCCAGAAAATGGCGAGATAGAAGGCCGACCGGCCGGGCATCCGACCTGAAGGGATGGGGCGGCCCGGCTCGTTGATCGCGTCCACATGTCGATCGAACCAGTCGTTCACCACCTGGCTCGCGCCACACAGAAGCGGTCCCGCCAGAACGACGCCCGCCAGCACGATCCAGACGCTCGCCCCATCTTCTGCCGCGCTCGAACGCGCCGAGATCGCCCCGCAGCCGAAGGCCCACATGGGCGCGAACCATGTGATCGGCTTCAGAAGTTCGATCCCTGCGGACAGCGATGGACGCGGAGAGACCGGTGCGTCGAGTGTCAAGCGGCTCATACAAAAAGGCTAGGCGACGCCGGTGTATGTGTCAACTCAAATTGACACCCGCGTCGGGTCGCATGTGCGCTGTTCGAAAGGCTCAGGCGGTCGGCGAGGAAATTCAGTCCGCTCGTCAGCAGGCAGTAGGGCCGACGAACGTCGATCACTCGCCAGACAATGGGTCCGGTCTCGCGTCAGACGTCCGATTCGGCCGCGGAGAGCTAGTGCGTGTCGTCGCCGTCTGCGGTGTTGCCGTCGATGCGGTAGCGTCGCAGCTTCGAGTAGAGGCTCTGGCGGCTGAGGCCGAGCATTTCCGCCGCCGAGGCGCGATTGTTGTTCGTGATCTCCAGCGCCGCTTCGATGCACAATTGCTCGATGATGTCGGCGGTTTCCCGAATGATTTCGCGCAACGGAACACGCCCGACCAGGCCTGCCATGTCGTTCGCCGACCGCAGAGGTTCCCGCCCGCCGGTCCGCGCGGGCGCACGGGAAACCTGGCGGAGCGAAAAGCCGTAGAAACGCTTGTCGTCCTGGTTGATCGCGGATCCGCTCACCTCGACATCCATCATTCCCCCGAACTGGGTGTGAAGGACGGTCGAGAAATTCCGCACCTGCCCGTTGGTGTCGATCGCCTTTTTCAGGAAGCCAAGCTCGACACCACGACGACCGAGGAGGTCGGTCAGTGATCGACCGACTGCCTGGTGTTTGGTGGCGATCTCCGAAAGATCGAGAAAGCTCTCATTGGCCGAAGTGATCGTGAAATCGGGGTCGACCACGACGATGGCGTCGGGCAGGGCGTGTCCGATCCGGGCCACGAGATCAACGAGATGGCCATTGGTCGTCGCTGCCATCTCCTCGATAAACCGAATCGCGTAACGGATCGCTCCGTGCTGTCGGTAGAAGCGCACGGAAACGGCGACTTCGTCGTTGCCCTCGGCCAGCGGGAAGCGGGCGCCTTTCGGCTCCCCAGAGGTTCGCGCTTCGGCCAGCAGACGGTCCAGTTCCTGGCGTGCCTGCGCGGCGAAGAGTGTGCCGACGCTCTGGCCTACGAGCTTGGTTCCGTTCCGCTCGAATCGTTCGCGGGCGCGCGAGTTCGCCTCGAGGATATTCGAAGTGTCCGCGTCGAGGATCAGCATGGATTCGGCAGCCGTATCGAACAGGACGCGATATTGCGCCGCCGTCGTCCGCAGGCGTGCATAGTCGCTTTCCAGGGCGAGCTGCGTCTCGACCAGATCTTGCTGGAGGGAGGCCATGATCCGCAAGTCGCGGCCGAGCGCAAGGCGCATCCCGTTCTTGGTCAGAGGCAGGATGGAATAGCTGATCGGCAGATCCGGGCCGCCCGGCATCGGATGGTTGATCTCGCGCCGGGTCGGCGAATCACCCTTGGGATCTTCGGCAAGGAGACGTTCGACCTTGTACCGGCTTTCGGTGGTGACGATGTCGGTGAAATGCTGCCCGATCCAACCTTTTTCGACGTCACCGAAGAGATCGCTCTCGCGAACGGCAACGTCCTCCACGATCCCCGATTGATCGAGAAGCAGCGCGATGTCTGTCGACGCTGTCACCATGCTGGCGACAAGGGCCGCTTCGAGATTCGCGAATGATCGGCTCGGATCGGAAAAGTGCCGACCGGCGCTCGGATGTTCCATCCTCAAGGCACCTATTTGTTCGCCCGTCCCTCCAGATACGACTGAACCAATCCCTCGCCGGACGAAAAGTTCACGGCCGGAGGAGAAGTCCTGCCCTCTCGACTGCACTGCGCCCATCTGTCGCGATCAGGTCAGCTCCGTAGTCATCTAGCGATTGTCGCGCGACAGTGAAAGCCCAACCTCCCAGAAAGATACGCGTGTCGGACGATTTCGATGCGTTACGAAGCGTCGTCACCAGTTTTTCGACGCCGGGCAGGAACCGTTCGCTGCCGACGCTGAGTCCGATCGCATCATAGGTTCTCATCTCGACCTTGCTGCAAAGCTCGTCGGTCGTGGCTCTAAGCTCGATGGAAACGCGCCATCCCGCGGCCAGGAACATTTCGGCGAGGACGAAGAGCCCGAACGTATGCTGCTCACCGGGCGCGGCTGCCAAGAGGAGGCTCGGTCCGAAGGCCGCTTCCTCCTGTTCCAGCCGTCCAAGGGCACCAATCATCTGCTGCAGCCGCGCCGACCGGGTCGTGACCTCCACGAAGCTCAGTCGGTCGTCCAGCCACAATTCGCCGAGCTCGCGCACAGCAGGCGCCATGATCTCGGTCAGGATCGCCTCGAGATCCATGCCGGTCGCCCGCAACGACAGGAGGTGCTGCCACTGGGCCTCGTGACCGTCCGAAAGAACGAGTCCGAGGAAATGCTCGGCCTCGGCCCGTCGGCGCATTCCGTTTCCCAGATCGGAACCGGTGCGGCCCGGCACGGCCTCCCCGTGCGCCTGATAGAGCGTCGGAATCACTTGGGAAACGATCGTCTTGGACAGGCGTGCCTTCCATCGCCCGTCGTCCGGTTCGTCAAGATCGCTTGACATCTGGCCTGCCCGCGGCGTCCAGCGAAAACTCGGGGATACCTGTCGGTTCGCCTGGAGTACGACCACCATCGAACGCGCCTCCCGTTTTCTCGACATGCCGTCAAACGCGGACAATCCCGAGAAAAACGGGCAAATATCCCAGCATGGCGCTTGTTATCCATGAAGCTTC
Organism: Jiella marina; assembly: GCF_024359545.1. GTDB lineage: Bacteria > Pseudomonadota > Alphaproteobacteria > Rhizobiales > Rhizobiaceae > Jiella. The sequence continues at coordinate 405,808 of NZ_JAKQZG010000001.1, read as the reverse complement.
CCCCAATCCGAAGGATATTGCAATCGTGTCATCGGAATTATGAATGTAAAAATTGTTGGACGTCAATTTCACTTGACACTGGTCGCATCGTCGCCGCAGACTCCGGCACATGGCTTCGTCTCGTTTTTTATCGCTGGACACGGACAAGGGCGGTCAACGCCGCGGGCTCTATACCGCTGCCGAACGAGCTCGCCGGGATGCGACGTCGTGGACCGTGGTTCAGGGTGTGCTGGCGCCGCTACAATTCCTGGTGTTCCTGATCAGCTTGGTTCTGGTCCTGCGCTATCTCGTGGCTGGCGAGGGTTATGGCGCGGCCGTCGTCTCCGTCGTCGTCAAGACCGCGGTGCTCTATGCGATCATGGTGACGGGCTCGATCTGGGAGAAGGTGGTCTTCGGTCGCTGGCTCTTCGCGCCCGCCTTCTTCTGGGAGGATGTGGTGTCGATGGGCGTCATCGCCCTGCACACGGCCTATCTCGTCACCTTCGTTCTGGACATCGGCACGGCCGAGCAGCAGTTCGCGATCGCACTCGCCGCCTATGCCACCTACGTCATCAATGCCGCGCAGTTCCTGCTGAAGCTCCGGGCCGCAAGGCTGGAAGCTGAAGGAACCCGCATCGCGTCTGCTCCGGCGGGCGGGGAGGTGACGGCATGAGCCCGTCTCTCGATCCCCTGGGCGCGGCTCTCCAATCGCCACCCGTTCCCGCTCCCGGCTGCTCCCAGGCTCCGGTTTTGCGCGAACGCGGTCAGCGCGAGGTGTTCTGCGGACTGACCGGAATCGTCTGGCTGCACCGCAAGATTCAGGACGCCTTCTTCCTCGTCGTCGGCTCGCGCACCTGTGCGCATCTGATGCAATCGGCGGCGGGTGTGATGATCTTCGCCGAGCCGCGGTTCGCCACCGCCGTGATGGAAGAGCGCGACCTTGCCGGGCTCGCCGATGCCAATGAAGAATTGGACGCGGCCGTCACGAAGCTTCTGGAGCGTCGGCCCGACATCAAGATGCTGTTCCTGGTCGGCTCCTGTCCCTCGGAGGTCATCAAGCTCGATCTGTCGCGCGCCTCCGAACGGCTGTCGCGGCAATATGCGCCCGACGTCCGCATCCTCAGCTATTCGGGGTCTGGCATCGAGACGACTTTCACCCAGGGCGAAGACAATTGCCTCGCCGCCCTGGTTCCGACGCTGCCGCAGGCGGAGGGCGATGAACCGAACCTTCTGGTGATCGGGGCCTTGGCGGACGTGGTGGAGGACCAGTTCGCACGGCTGTTCGACGCCCTCGGCATGGAGAATGTCCGCTTTCTTCCGCCGCGCCGGTCGCGGGATTTGCCGCCGGTTGGCCCATCGACACGCTTCCTGCTCGCGCAGCCATTCCTCGGAGAGACGGCAAGAGCGCTGGAGGAGCGTGGCGCCCAGCGGATCGCGGCACCGTTCCCGCTCGGGGCGGAAGGGACCACGCTCTGGCTGAAGGCCGCGGCCGATGCGTTCGGCGTTGATCCCATGCGCATCCGCTCGGCGACGGCTGCGCCCGAGGCGCGGGCCAAGCGAGCGCTGGAGCCCTATCGCGCCGAGCTCGATGGCAAGCGTCTCTTCTTCTTCCCCGACTCGCAGCTGGAAATCCCGCTGGCGCGGATGCTCTCGCGCGAACTCGGTATGGAGCTGACAGAGGTCGGCACGCCTTATCTGCATCGTCAGCATTTGAGCGAAGAGCTGCCGCTGCTGCCGGCCGAAACCGCCTTGTCCGAGGGCCAGGACGTCGACCGTCAGCTCGACCGCGCGCGAGCGATCCGGCCGGATATCGCCGTCTGCGGCCTCGGCCTCGCCAATCCGCTGGAGGCGGAGGGGATGACGACCAAATGGTCGATCGAACTCCTCTTCACGCCCATCCAGGGCTACGAGCAGGCCGCGGATCTGGCGGCCCTGTTCGCCCGTCCGCTCGACCGCCGCACGCGGCTCAGGATCTAGGGGGAGGGCGCGCCATGCAACTGACCGTCTGGACCTATGAAGGGCCGCCTCATGTCGGCGCCATGCGGATCGCCACCGCGATGGAGGGCGTGCACTACGTTCTGCATGCGCCCCAGGGCGACACCTATGCGGATCTGCTTTTCACCATGATCGAGCGGCGCGACAAGCGCCCGCCGGTGACCTACACGACCTTCGAGGCCCGCGACCTCGGCAAAGACACGGCCGAGCTGTTTCAGAGCACGCTGATCGCGGCCTATGAGCGCTTCCTACCGCAGGCGGTGCTGGTGGGTTCGTCGTGCACGGCGGAGCTGATTCAGGACGATCCGGGCGGGCTCGCCCAGGCCGCCAATCTGCCGGTGCCCGTCGTGCCGCTGGAGCTTCCTTCCTATCAGCGCAAGGAGAACTGGGGCGCGGCCGAGACCTTCTATCAGCTCGTGCGGGCGATGGCGGGTGGGCAGGTTAGCCAATCGCAGAACTCTGACGCTGCGCACTCCCCTCTGCCTGCCGGCATCTCCCCCACAAGGGGGGAGAATGGCCTCTTTGAAACGCCGGGCACTCCATTCTCCCCCCTTGCGGGGGAGATGTCGCCGGAGGCGACAGAGGGGGGTGCCTTGGCGCAAGCCTCTCAGTCTCAGACGCGTAGGCGGCCCCGCTGCAACATCCTCGGGCCGACGGCACTGGGCTTCCGCCATCGCGACGACGTCGCCGAGATCCGCAAGCTTCTGGGCGAGATCGGGGTCGACGTGGCGGTGGTTGCGCCGCTGGGCGCGACGCCGGGCGATCTGGCACGGCTCGGCGAGGCCGATTTCAACGTCGTGCTCTATCCCGAGATCGCCGGCGTCGCCGCCAAATGGCTGAAGCGCCAATTCGGCCAGGAGTTCACGACGGTCGTTCCGATCGGAGTGGGCGCGACGCGGGAGTTTGTTGCCGAAGTCTGCCGGCTGGCCGGGATCGCGGCGCCGGAGTTCGCACCGGAAAAGCCCCAGTCGAACCTGCCCTGGTTCTCCCGCTCGGTCGATTCCAACTATCTGACCGGCAAGCGCGTCTTCGTCTTCGGTGACGCTACCCATGCGCTCGCCGCCGCACGCGTCGCGACCGAGGAGTTCGGCTTCACGCTCTGCGGCCTCGGCACCTACACCCGCGAGCTCGCGCGTGATGTCCGGACCGCAGCGAAGGAATACGGCGTCGAGCCGCTGATTTCCGACGACTATCTGGAGGTCGAGGCGGCGATCGCGGAGGCCCAGCCGGAACTCGTGCTTGGTACGCAAATGGAGCGGCACATCGCCAAGCGGCTGGGCATCGGTTGCGCCGTCATCTCCGCTCCAGTGCATGTCCAGGACTATCCTGCCCGCTATTCGCCGCAAATGGGCTTCGAGGGCGCCAATGTCCTCTGGGACAGCTGGGTCCACCCTCTGGTGATGGGGCTCGAGGAACACCTTCTCGGCATGTTCCGCGAGGATTTCGAGTTCAACGACGAGGCCGTACCCTCCCATCTGGGCTCCGGCGCCCGCACCGCGCCCGAACCGGCGGAGGGGATCCAGGTTGCGGATTGCGAAGCTCCGGCCGGAGTCGGCTGGGGCGTCGATGCCGAGGCGGAGTTGAGGAAGATCCCCTTCTTCGTCCGCGGCAAGGCGCGCCGAAACACCGAGAAATACGCCGCCGAACGGGGTCTTGCCGAGATCACCGTGGAGACGCTCTATGATGCAAAAGCCCATTTCAGCCGGTGATCCGGGCGCTGGATCGGGCGGCTCCGTTCCAGTGCGTTTCGTCCTGATCAGCCTCGACGGCCATATGGCCGGCGCCGTCGCAGCGGCGCGCCGCCGCCTTGGCCGGGAAATCCCAGGCCTCGAAATCTCGCTTCATGCCGCGACCGACTGGGACCGCGATCCGGAATCGCTCGCCCGCTGCATCGCCGATATCGGCCGCGCCGACATCGTCTTCGCCAACATGCTGTTCATGGAGAACCACATTCAGCCGGTGCTGCCGGCTCTTCAGGCCCGGCGTGATCACTGCGATGCCATGGTCGGCGCGATGTCCGCGGGCGAGGTGATCAAGCTGACGCGGCTCGGTCGGTTCGAGATGAACGGTGAGGCGACTGGTGCCATCGCGCTTCTCAAGCGCCTGCGCGGCGGCTCGAAAGCGGGAAAGCCCTCGGCCGCTTCCGGCGCCCGGCAGATGGCGATGCTGCGCCGCCTGCCGAAGATCCTGCGCTTCATCCCTGGCACTGCCCAGGACGTGCGCGCCTATTTCCTGGTGCTCCAGTACTGGCTGGCTGGCTCCGACGAGAACGTCGCCAACATGATCCGCTTCCTGGTGGAGCGCTATGCCTCCGGCCCGCGGGCCAAGCCCGCTGCCGAGCTGACGCGCACCCAGGATCCGGTGATCTATCCGGAAGTGGGACTGTATCATCCGCGTCTCACCGACCGGATCGCGACCCGCCTGGAAAGCCTGCCGAACCGCAAGGGCGGCGAGGCGGGGACGGTCGGGCTTCTCGTCATGCGCTCCTATGTGCTGTCGGGTGACACAGGTCACTATGACGGCGTCATCGCGGCGATGGAGGCTCGCGGTCTCAAGGTGATCCCCGCCTTCGCCTCGGGCCTCGACTCGCGCCCGGCGATCGAGGCCTTCTTCCGGCGCGACGGCAAGCCTGCGATCGACGCGCTCGTCTCGCTCACCGGCTTCTCGCTGGTGGGCGGCCCTGCCTACAACGACTCCAAGGCCGCGGAGAACGTGCTGGCGGAGCTCGACGTGCCATTCCTTTCGGCCCATGCGGTCGAGTTCCAGTCGCTCGAGGAATGGCGGGTCTCCTCGGCGGGTCTGACGCCCGTCGAGGCCACGATGATGGTGGCGATCCCGGAAATCGACGGGGCGACGGGGCCGACCCTGTTCGGTGGACGCTCGACCCTGCCGCGCGGCGACGGCCATCGGGAGATGACGGCCGACCCCGAGCGCGCCGAGATGCTGGCGCGCCGCGTCGCGCGCCTCGTGGCCCTGCGCGGCCGACCCCGGCAGGAGCGCAAGGTCGCGCTCACCATCTTCAACTTCCCGCCCAATGCCGGCAGCGTCGGCACGGCGGCGCATCTCTCGGTCTTCGCCTCGCTCTTCAACACGCTGAAGGCGCTGAAGGCCGACGGCTACGACGTCGACCTGCCCGAGAGCGTCGACGCATTGCGTGCCGCGCTCCTCGAAGGCAACACTGCGCGCTACGGGGCGCAGGCCAATGTGCATGCACGGATCACGGCAGACGATCACGTCAAGCGCGAGACGTATCTGGCCGAGATCGAAGCACAATGGGGCCCGGCGCCCGGCAAGCAGCAATCGGACGGCTCTTCGATCTTCGTCCTCGGCGCCCTCTTCGGCAACGTCTTCGTGGGCGTCCAGCCGGCCTTCGGTTACGAGGGCGACCCGATGCGCCTGCTCTTCGAAAAGGGCTTCACGCCGACCCACGCCTTTTCCGCCTATTATCGCTGGCTGCGCGAGGATTTCGCCGCGGATGTGGTGCTGCATTTCGGCACCCACGGTGCGCTCGAATTCATGCCCGGCAAACAGGTCGGGCTTGGAGGCGAATGCTGGCCGGACCGACTGATCCAGGATCTGCCGAACGTCTATCTCTACGCCGCGAACAATCCCTCGGAAGGCACGATCGCCAAACGCCGCGCGGCTGCGACGCTCGTGTCCTATCTCACGCCCCCGGTCGCCCATGCCGGGGTCTACAAGGGGCTTGCGGATCTGAAGGCCACGATCGAGCGCTGGCGGACCACGGCGCCGGAAGCGGTGAACGAGCGCACCAATCTGGAAAGCACGATCGCGGCCCAGGCGGCGGCGCTGGACCTTTGCGAAGAGCCGGGTGAGGGAACCGCACACGCGATCGACGTGCCGGCGCTTCACCGCGCGGTTCGGGAAGTCGAGGAGACCCTGATTCCGCATGGCCTCCATGTGGTCGGCGCGGCGGTTTCAGACGCCGAGCGGGCGGACCTTGTCGCCGCGGCGGCGGAGGTGTCGCTCGGCTGGCAGCCGAAGCGGGAGGCCGTGGAAGCGCTCTGCGCCGGCGACAAGGGCGCGCGGTTGAAGGCGGAAGCGGGCGAGGACGAGGAACTGGCCGATCGCCTGGCCGGCCTCGTTCGGCTGGAGGCGGACCTTCGCAAGGACCATGAGCTGCCGGCGCTGATGAAGGCACTCGATGGCCGGTTCATCCGGCCGGTGCCCGGTGGCGACCTCCTGCGCACGCCGCAGATCGTCCCGACCGGCCGCAATCTCCACGGCTTCGACCCGTTCCGCATTCCGAGCGCCTTTGCGGTCGCCGACGGGCGGCGTCAGGCGGAGCGGATGCTCGCCCGTCATGCCGCGAGCGGCAACGCGCTGCCGGAGAAGGTCGCGCTCGTTCTCTGGGGAACGGACAATCTGAAGAGCGAAGGCGGCCCGCTCGCCCAGGCGCTGGCCCTGATCGGCGCGGCCCCGCGCTTCGACAGTTTCGGACGGCTCTCCGGCGCCGACCTGTTGCCGCTCGAGAGCCTCGGCCGGCCGCGCATCGACGTGCTGGTGACGCTGTCGGGCATCTTCCGCGATCTCCTGCCGCTGCAATCGAAGCTCCTCGCCGAAGCCGCTTTCCTCGCGGCGACCACCGACGAGCCGCTGGAGCAGAATTTCGTGCGCAAGCATGCGCTCGCCTATGCCGAGGAAACCGGTTGCGACATGGACACGGCGGCGCTCCGCGTCTTCTCCAATGCCGACGGCGCCTATGGCTCGAACGTCAACATGCTGATCGATTCCGGCGCCTGGGACGCCGAAGGCGAACTCGCCGCCGCCTATACGCGGCGCAAGTGCTTCGCCGTCGACCGCAAGGGGCATACGGCGGAACAGGCCAAGCTATTGAAGGCGAGTTTCGCCAAGGTCGAGATGACCTACCAGAACCTCGAATCGGTCGAACTCGGCGTCACCACGATCGACCATTATTTCGATACGCTCGGCGGGATCAGCCGGGCCGCTTCGGAGGCCCGCGGCGAGAAGGTGCCGGTCTATATCGGCGATCAGACCCGCGGCGAGGGCAAGGTGCGCACGCTCGAAGAGCAGGTGGCACTCGAAACCCGAACCCGCATGCTCAATCCCAAATGGATCGAGGCGATGCTCTCCCATGGATACGAGGGCGTCCGGCAGATCGAGAGCCACGTGACCAACACGCTCGGCTGGTCGGCGACGACCGGTCAGGTAAGCCCCTGGGTCTACAAGCGTCTGGCCGAGACCTTCGTCCTCGACCCCGAAATGCGCGAGCGCCTGGCGGCGCTCAATCCGACGGCGTCCGCGCGCATGGCCGACAGGCTGATCGAGGCCGAGGCTCGCCAATACTGGAAACCCGACCAAGCCGATCTGGAGGCGCTGCGCGAAGCCGGCGCCGATCTGGAGGATCGGCTCGAGGGCATCACGACAACGGAGGTTGCGGCCGCATGACCGGGCTCAAGACCACACTCCCGCTGCCCAGAACCGTCTATCGCCGCGAGGATGGCGAAGGCTCGGTTCAGGTGAAGATGGACAACGGGCCGAAGATCGACGGCGCCAAAGTGTTCGCGGTTTACGGCAAGGGGGGCATCGGCAAGTCGACGACCTCGTCGAACCTGTCGGTCGCCTTCTCCAAGCTGGGCAAGCGCGTGCTGCAGATCGGCTGCGATCCGAAGCATGACTCGACCTTCACCCTGACCAAGCGGCTTCAGCCGACCGTCATCGACGTTCTGGAAACGGTGGACTTCCATTCGGAGGAGCTGCAGCCCGAGGACTTCGTCTTCGAAGGCTATAATGGCGTCATGTGCGTCGAGGCGGGCGGGCCGCCCGCCGGCACCGGCTGCGGCGGCTATGTCGTCGGCCAGACGGTGAAGCTCCTGAAGCAGCATCATCTTCTGGAAGACACCGACGTCGTCATCTTCGACGTATTGGGCGACGTCGTCTGTGGGGGCTTCGCAGCGCCGCTGCAGCATGCGGATCGGGCGCTGGTGGTGACCGCCAACGACTTCGATTCGATCTTCGCGATGAACCGGATCGTTGCCGCCATCCAGGCAAAGTCGAAGAACTACGACGTGCGCCTCGGCGGCGTGATCGCCAATCGCTCGGCCAAGACCGACGAGATCGACCGCTTCAACGCCGCGATCGGACTGGAGCGCGTCGCACATTTTCCCGATCTCGACGCGATCCGCCGCTCCCGGCTGAAGAAGTCGACGCTCTTCGAAATGGACGACTCCCCCGAGGTGGAAGCCGTCCGCGAGGAATATCTGCGACTTGCCGCCAATCTTTATGCCGGTGTCGCACCCATGGACGGCAAGTCCATGAAGGATCGCGACATTTTCGATTTTCTCGGTTTCGAGTGAGCGACGAAGGATGAGCGCGATCGGAACATATGAGGTCAGGCGCGGTGAGATCGAAACCTATTTCGATCGCACGGCCGCTGATACCTGGAAGAAGCTCACTTCGGACGCACCTTTGGGCCGCATCCGGGCGAGCGTCCGGGCCGGGCGCGATGCCATGCGGGCGAGCCTTCTCGCCATGCTGCCGGATGACCTCGCCGGCCGTCGCATCCTCGACGCTGGATGTGGAACGGGCGCGATGGCCATTGCGCTTGCCGAACGGGGCGCGGAAGTCGTCGCGATCGACCTGTCGCCGACGCTCGTCAGCCATGCGCGGGAACTCGCTGTCGTGGCCGGGCAGGGCGCTGCGATCCGCTTCGAGAGCGGCGACATGTTGTCCCCCGCGCTCGGACGTTTCGATCATGTCGTCCTGATGGACTCGCTGATCCATTACGAGCCGGGCGATGCGGCCGCGACCCTGGCCGGACTGGCCGAGCGCACCGGGCGCTCGATCGTCTTCACGCTGGCGCCGAAGACGCCGATGCTGGCGGCCATGCACAGGGTCGGGCGGCTCTTCCCGCGCTCGGATCGCGCGCCGTCCATCGTGCCGGTCGCGATCGACCGGTTTTCCCGCACGTTGACGACCTCGCAAGGCCTCACCGGGTGGCGGGTCGAACGGCAGAAGCGGGTGATGAGCGGCTTCTACAAGAGCCATGGCATGGAGCTCGTACGCGCATGATCGTCGGGCGAAGGGTAGCGGCGAAGACCGCCAGGATTTCGAACGGGCCAGAGAGCGCGGCATCGACCGTGCGCTTCCCGCTCGGCCGCTTCATGCGCGCGATCATGCCCTTTGCCGACGCTGCGACGAAGGAACTGCCGCTCGGCCGTCTCCTGCGGCTCTCCCTGTTTCAGGTCTCGGTCGGTATCACGCTGGTTCTCCTCGGCGGCACGCTCAACCGCGTTATGGCGGTGGAACTCGGAATTCCGGTTTCGATCATCGCCGTCGCGATGGCCCTGCCGCTGGTGGCTGCGCCCGCTCGGGCCTTGATCGGGCATCAATCGGACACCCATCGTTCCTATCTCGGCTGGCGCAGGGTGCCCTATATCTGGTTCGGCGCGCTGATTCAGTTCGGCGGCCTGGCCATCATGCCATTCTCGCTTCTCCTGATCTCGGAAGCGAAGGCCGGGACCATGTGGCAGGGCCAGGCGGGCATGACTCTGGCCTTTCTGATGACCGGCTTCGGGCTACACACGGTGCAAACGGCCGGGCTGGCGCTCGCGACCGATATTGCGCCGGAGGAAAAGCGCCCCCGCGTGGTCGCCATGCTCTACACCATGCTGCTCGTCGGCATGGTCGCGGGTGCGATCACCATCGGTCAGCTCCTTTCCAACTTCTCGACGCTGCGCCTGATCCAGGTCCTCCAGGGCTCGGCGTTGCTCACCATCGCTCTCACCTGCATTTCCATGTGGAAGCAGGAGGCTCGGCGCCGCGATATCGCGCCGTCCTCGGAGCCGCGCGAGCCTTTCCTATCGGCTTTGCGGGAAATGCGCCGTCAGCGCGGCCTCGACCGCCTGCTCGTAGCCCTGGCCATCGGCACGGCCGCGTTTGGCATGCAGGACGTGCTGCTCGAGCCCTATGGCGGCGCCGTTCTCGGCATGAGCGTCGGCGCCACGACATTGCTGACTGCGCTCTTCGCCGGCGGCAGCCTGCTTGGCTACGTTTATTCGGCCCGGCTGATGGGGCGCGGTGGCAATCCTTACGTGGTTGCAGCAGTCGGGCTGCTCATCGGTCTGCCGGGGCTCGCCGCGCTGATCATGGCGGCACCCTTCGGGTCGGTGACCATCTTCTGCTTCGGGACGGGTCTTCTCGGCCTCGGCAGCGGGCTCTTCGCCGTCTCGATGCTGATCGCCGCCATGGGCATGGTTCAGTCCGGGCGTGGCGGTCTGGCACTGGGCGCCTGGAGCGCCGTCCAGGCCATCGCGCTGGGTCTCGCGGTCGCGTTCGGCGGTTTCGTGCGCGACGGCGTGGCGACCCTCGCCGAAATCGGCTGGCTCGGCCCGGCCTTTGCCAGCCCCGCCGCCGGCTATTCGATTGTCTATCTCGTGGAAATGCTCCTGGTCTTTGCCGCGCTGGTCGCGGTCGGACCACTCGTTAAGCCGCAGCGTATCGAGCCGCGGGCCGCGCCCCCGGCGCGGTTTGGGCTCGCGGATCTGCCCAACTGACAAAGGGCCAACCAGCAAAGGGAATGAGTGCCATGCCTGGATATTCCTTCACCGAGCAGCTCGATATCCCGTTGCTGCTCGTCATCCTCTTCTTCCTGTTCTTCCTCGGCCTCGTCTACTACCTGCGCGGCGAGGACAAGCGGGAAGGCTACCCGCTTCAGAGCGACCGCACCGTCGGCACCGGTGGACGGATGGATGTGGTCGGTTTTCCGCCCATTCCCAAGCCGAAGCTGTTCAAGCTGATGCATGGCGGCGAAACGACGGCCCCACGGGCCGAGCGCCCGCGCGATCTCAATGCGTTTCCGGCCTACGAATTCCCCGGTGCACCGATCATGCCCTCGGGTGATCCGCTGGTGGACGGCATCGGCCCGGCCTCCTATGCGCTTCGTCGGGACACGCCCGATCTAACGGTCGACGGGTCGCTGAAGCTCGTGCCGATGCGCAACGACAATCAATATCGTCTTGAGGAAACCGATCCGCATCCCGTCGGCATGACGGTGATTGCGAGAGACGGACTACCGGTCGGCAAGGTCGTCGACGTTTGGATCAACGCGCACGAATATTTCCCGCGCTATCTCGAAATCGAGGCGAATGTGGAGGCCGGGGGCCGCCGCGTGTTGGCGCCGATCGCCTTTGCCAACATCAAGCGTGGCCTTGGCGAAATACGCTTTTCCGCGCTCACCCGCCCGCAATTCTCGCGCATCCCGTCGCTGGCGAACCCGGCGCAGATCACCATGCGCGAAGAGGACCGCATCAACGGCTATTTCGCCGGCGGCGCCTTTTATGACGGATCACCGACCGAGGACGCCCTGTCATGAGTGAACTCATCAAGGAAGAACTCGACGAGTTCGACGATATCAAACCCGTCCTCACGGCCGACGAACTCCCGCTGGGCGAGACCATCCTCTGGCAGGCCCGCCCCGACTGGTGGCGGTTGGCGCTCGGGGCGTTCCGGCTGCGTCTGGTCGGCATCTACTTTCTGATCTTCGCGCTCTGGCGGATCGGTGTCACCCAGCACGAGACCGGCTCCTGGGCCGAAGGCATCGCCCATGCGACCTCGCTGCTTCCGGCCTTCGGCTTCGGCGTGGTCATGATCATGCTGCTGGCCTTCCTGACGGCCCGGGCCACGACCTTTACCTTGACCAACCGGCGGCTCGTCATGCGCTATGGCGTCGCCCTGCCGGCGCAACTCAACGTGCCGCTCAAGGATGTGGATCATGCCGCGCTCAAGCTGCATGCCGATGGCTCGGGTGACATCCCCCTAACTCTGCCGCGGAGGGGGCGGCCCTCCTACTTCCAGCTTTGGCCCTATGCCAAGCCTTTGAAGATTTTCGAGGCCGAGCCGATGCTGCGGGCGGTGCCCGATGCGGCCAAGGCGGCGGATATGATCGCCAAGGCTCTCGTCGCCTCCCAGGGCGGCCGCCGGATGGCGGTGCCGGATCATAGCGAACGCCATTCGAGCCTCGGCGCCGGCCATCCGGCAGCCGTCTGAGGGACGAAAGGTCAGGTCATGAAATCGCTCGCAGCCGCCATTCGCAACGGATCCTTCAAGGTCTATCCGACGCCGGAACAGCCGATTCCCTGGCCCATTCTGGCCGCGGCCGGCACCCTGGCCGCCGCCGCGGTGCTGATGATCGCTGGCGGTCGGGCGACGGGTGTCGGCCTTGCCGACACGCCGGTCGTCGCGACGGTGGCGCATCGCGATCTACGGCTCGCCGAAGGGATGCCGGGCGGGGTCGTCGCCGTGATCGATGCCCAGAGCAAGCAGGAACTGTTGAGCCTGGCGCCGGGCGAGGGCGGCTTCGCGGTGGAGGCGCTGCGAAACCTGGAACGGGACCGCATTCGCAAGGGCACGTCGGGCGAAGCCCCCTTCGTCCTTGCCCTCAAGGCCGATGGTCGCCTCGTGGTCGAAGATCCCGAGACATCGCAACAGGTCGAGCTTCGGGCATTCGGCGAGAAGCAGGCGAGGGCCTTCGCCGCACTTATGCCGAAGCCGGTCTTGGAAGTGGGAGGAAACGCGAAATGATCAAGCGATTGTTGGCCAAGCGAGAGGAAGACGTCTGCTGCACCGTCGAGGTCTCGAACACCTTCGAGAGTCTGCACGCGCACCTCCGCTTCGACGGGGGTGTAACCGTCGAGCCGGGTGACGAGGTGCTCGTTCACGGGGAGCCGGTCAAGGTACCCTATGGCGAGACTGCTTACCTCCGGCGTCACGCAACCATCGTCAGGGCCGGTTGGTTCGAGCGCACCTGGACACGCGCGACTGGCGATTTCGAATTCATGGAACTGTGTGAATTCTCGTTTTCTGAAAGGGCAACGCTATGAACGCGCACGCCAAGATCTCCACCGCCGCGCCGATCCATGCCGAAGCGCCGAACGAGACCACCCGGACCGCCCAGCAGGATACGCTCCTGACGCCGCGCTTCTACACCACCGATTTCGACAAGCTCGACAAGGTCGACGTGTCCGGCGTTCGCCGCGAGTGGGATGCGCTGATTTCCGAAATGAAATCAGATCCCAATCGAGGACACTTCAAGCGTGATGAGAACTGGGACAAGATCGACCTCGACGATTTGCCGGAAGGGCTTCGCAAGGAACTCGTCGACTTTCTGGTTTCCTCGCTGACGGCCGAGTTCTCCGGCTGCGTTCTCTACAAGGAGATGAAGCGGCGCGGCTCGAACCCGGATATCTGCGAGCTCTTCTCCTATATGAGCCGCGACGAGGCCCGCCATGCCGGCTTCATCAACGACGCGCTGAAGGAGTTCGGCATCGGCGTCAATCTCGGCTTCCTGACCAAGGAGAAGAAGTACACCTTCTTCCAGCCGAAATTCATCTACTACGCCACCTATCTCTCCGAGAAGATCGGCTACGCCCGCTACATCACCATCTTCCGCCATCTGGAACAGCATCCCGAGCGGCGCTTCCACCCGATCTTCAAATGGTTCGAGAAGTGGTGCAACGACGAGTTCCGCCACGGCGAAGCGTTTTCCCTGCTGATGCGCGCCGAGCGGCACACGCTGGAGGGTCGCAACAAGCTCTGGATCCGGTTCTTCCTGCTTGCGGTCTACGCGACGATGTATGTCCGCGATCACGCCCGGCCGGAATTTCACAAGGCGCTCGGCATCGACCCGACGGACTACGGTTTCAAGGTCTACCGGATCACCAACGAGATCTCGAAGCAGGTCTTCCCGGTCATGCTCGACATCGACAATCCGCGCTTCAAGGCGGGCCTCGACCGGCTGCTGAAGATCAGCCGCGATATCGACGCAGCTTCGCAGCAGGGCGGCGTCGTCGGCAAGCTGAAGGTCTGGCGGGGCAAGGCAGCGGCAGCGCTGGCTTTCTCGCGCCTCTACACCCTTCCGGTGATCCGCAACGAGATCCCCGAAGAAAGCCGGCTCGTTCCCGCCTGGTAGGCGCCTGATCGCGCAAGGCTTGAGAGCCTTGCTCCTTCCCGGGCTTTGGTCCGGGAATCCAGTTGTCATCGGGCTTCGGCTAACTGGAAGCGACTGCCGGACCTTCGGCGCGGTGGCAGCAATTCGTGATCGTCTCGGCGTCGTGTCGGGGCAGCAAGCCTCCGCTCCCATCGACCACCTGCATGATGCCCATCAAGGAGAACGGCCATGACCGAGTATCTCTATCCCGCGCTCTTTGCGCTCTTCGTCTGGTGGGCGTCGACCGTTCTCATCATCTATCTCGACGGTCTGCCGCGCTGGACGTTCAAATACTCGATGATCGGCGCGACGGTGATCTTCGCGATCTCGCTCATCGGCCTCTACCATTCGGCGCAGGACGCGACGATCACGGGCGCCTATCTGGCGTTCACCTGGGGTTTGCTCGCCTGGGGCTGGCAGGAGATGAGCTTCTACATGGGCTACGTCACCGGCCCGCGAAAACAGCCGTGCCCGGAAGATTGCCGCGGCTTCAAGCACTTCGTCCATGCGGTCCAGACCAGCCTCTATCATGAGCTGGCGATCATCGCCGCCGCGGTCGCCGTGGTTTGGCTGACCTGGGGCGCGGTCAATCAGATCGGCATGTGGACCTTCATGGTCCTGTGGTGGATGCACCAGAGCGCCAAGCTCAACGTCTTCTTCGGCGTGCGCAACCTGAATGAGGAATTCCTGCCGGAGCACCTGGAGTTCCTGAAGGGCTTCCTCAACAAGCGGTCGATGAACCTGCTGTTTCCCTTCTCTGTCACGATTTCGACGGTCATCACCGCTCTTCTCGTCGTCGCGGCCATGGCCGAGGGCGCTACGGCGTTCGAACAGGCCGGCTACACCTTCCTTGCCGTTTTGATGGCGCTTGCGATCCTCGAACACTGGATGCTCGTCCTGCCGATGCCGTCCGGCGCGATCTGGTCGCCGGCCCTGAAGTCGCGCGGCGAACGCAAGCCCTTCGAGGCGGAGATCGTCGTCGGCTTCCTCGGCGCCGGCAAGACGACGACGCTCAAGCAGATGCTGGCCAATGCCGATCCCAATGTGAAGACAGTGGTCCTCGTCAACGATTTCGGCGACCTCGGCATCGACGGCTCGCTGCTGGACGGGCAGGGAGCCGACGTCGTCGAACTGTCGAATGGCTGCATCTGCTGTTCGCTGCGCAAGGACCTTTCGGCCCAGCTTCGCGAGGTCGTGGCGAAGATCAAGCCGGAACGGGTTCTGATCGAACCGTCGGGCGTTGCGGATGTCGCGTCCCTGCTGCGGGTTCTCCACGAGCCGGAGATCGCGAACCTCACCAAGGCACTCCGCCTCTACACGGTTATCGACTCAGGCGCATTCCTCAGAGATTTCGCGCGGATGCCGGACTATTTCCGCATCCAGGCCAAGCTCGCGCCGGTCTTCATCCTCAACAAGACCGACCTCGTCTCGGCCGGGGAGATCGAGACCATTCGTGAGACGCTGGTCGGGCTCAATCCGGCGGCGACCATCCTCACCGCCCGCTATGGCATCATGGAGGGTACGCTGGATCCGGCGCTTGCCGTCTCCCGCTGGCGCGACGACGAGGAAACGCACGTCCACGCCGAGCACGGCCACTCGCACACCACGCACGGTCATGGCGGGGGGCATGCCGACCACACCGCTCATCATCATAATGACGATCACCACGGGCATGCGCATGCCCACGATCATGGCGCGGTCGGGCTCGGACTGTCTTCCTGGAGCCGCCGCATTTCCGGTACGCTCGATGCCGATCGCCTGCGAGAACTCCTGGCAAGGGTGACGGCAGGCGAGGCCGGGACAGTCGATCGCATGAAGGGGATCGTCCGGACCCCAAATGGCTGGCTGCGTTTCGACATTGCCGGTGGCCGAGCCTCGCTGAGCGCGCATGTGCCCAAACCTGCCGAAACGCCGCGAGCGCTGGCGATCGGCGCAGATATCGACAGGCCCTGGCTCGATCGGGCGTTCGGAGAGCTGTCCGGGCAGCCGGTCATGCCCGAGCATGGCGAAGCGGCCGGTTCGCCGATCTCCCTCGACACCCCGGCGGCGAACATCCTGCCAGCCGAGTAGGAGCAGCGACCGGCTCCGAACGGAGGTCTCGACTTCAAATCAAGCTCTGGCGTGCCAGTCCGTTCGCGCCAGAGCGTAGCAACGGTGCCGCACGAGATCGGGGTGCGTGCCGGGATCGACTTTCGGATGGTCGAAATCCGCACAGCGCGTGAAGCCGAGGCGCCGCATGACCGCTTCGGAGCGATCATTGCCCGCGACGCAGAAACTCACGATCTCGGTCAGGGCGCCGGGATCGGCGAAGACGCGGTCGACACAGGCCGCCGCGGCTTCGTTCGCCAGCCCCTGACCCCAATATTCCGGGAGCAATCGCCAGCCGATTTCGATGCCGGGCGCAAAGGGCATGACCGGATCGAGCCTCGCGAGACCCATGATGCCGACGGCTGGAGCACCGTCATCGATTTCGAGCGCGAGGAACGAGCAGCCCTCGGCATCGAGCCGGCGGTTAAGGACATCCATGAGCGCATCGGACTCCGCCCGGCTGCGTCGCATCGGGAAGAATCGCATGATCTCTTCGTCGGCGTTCAGCCGGTGGAAATTGGGGCGGTCGCGATCCTCCCAGCGGCGAACGCGGGTGCGCCGTGACTGGATAGGCGTTCTCATGTCCATCTTTGACGTTCCCTCTTTCGGCTCGTCGGAGGTCTGAGGGCAAAGTTATCGGTTCCGCAACGTCATTGCGGTGATCCGGTGTCCATGACAGTCTGAATGCGTTTGCGCCACCCTCTGTCGGCGCTTGGGGGAAGTTGCGATGCCGCTCTCATCTGCCGCCGCGTCTTGCATCCGCCGGGCCATACTGGCCCTTGTGTTTGCGAGTTCGGCCTTCCACCTCCTACCTGCTTTCGCCAATGACGACCCGGCCTATTGGCGGGACGAGATTGCCAAGGCTCGGGCGGAATACCAGCGCCTTGTCGATATCGGCTTTTCCAAGGGCACGTTCGCGATCGGCACTGCTTTGAACGAGATCGATATCGACATTCACACCTGTCATGTCCTTTCGATCATGCTGGGCAAGGAACACCTGACCCAGCGTCTCGTCGCGCCGCAAGAGAAGGATCCTGAGGCCGAACCCGGCTTTGACGAACTGGTCGAAGCGCAATCGCTCGACAATTGGGCCAATATCGCCGAAGAACAGATCGAGCGGACGCCTTCAGAGCGGAGTCGTGCCTGGAACCTCGACTGCGTCGGGCAGTTCGCTATTCCTGCCGACGAGTACATTCGCGAGGATCAGCGCCGGGCAGTCGTCGTCGCGGAAGGCGAGACGATCCGGGTTCTGGGAGATGTCGAACAGGGCTTCTTCGACGAGCTGAAGGCCGCGATCGATACCAATCCTCAAGTGAAGCAAATCGCTCTCGGCAGCGCCGGAGGCAATGTCGGCGAGGCGGTGAGGGCCGGGCGGTACATCCGCGAAAAGGGGTTGGAGACGGTCCTCTACAATGCCTGCGAATCCGCCTGTTCGCTGGTTTTTCTGGGTGGCGTCGAGCGCCAGATCTGGCGGCCCTATCCTGAGATGGGCTTTCACAAGGTGGCGAGCGGAGGCGTCGCCATTCCGGACGATCATCAGGCCTACGATCTCATTCGCGCCTATGCAAAAGAAATGGGCGTCGACGGCAGGTTCGTCGTCGATGCGATGCGGAAAGCCGATGTCCGCGACATGTACCATCCCGAAATGCCGGCGCTGTGCAGCGCCAATGTGGCCACGCTCGTCCATCGCTGGTGCTTCGGCGAGCCCCCGCAAGCGAGCAGCCCTGCAAGAACGGATGACCAACCGGTCGCGGACGACCTCAGCGCGACGTCGGCCGCTGCCCCGACCGCTCAAGTCGACGCAGTCTGTGCCCAGATCGCGGCCAGGCACCGGCAACTGGCCGAGCGGGCATCCTCTGCGTCAGAGCAGACGGGGCTGGCGGGCGCCCAGACCGCGATGCTCAGGGCTTTCGAGCGGATGCTGCAGGAAAGGGGGTGCTGACAGTCGCCCCGCTCCGTTTCAGGCTGCGAAGTCGTCCCGGTGATAGCCCTGCATGAACAGAAGCGCTGTCAGATCGCCCCGATCGATCCGGTGCGGTGCGCTTTCCGCCACCTTCGGCTTGGCATGAAGCGCGACGCCGGTGCCCGCAAGCTGCAGCATGGGCAGATCATTGGCGCCGTCACCGACGGCGATCACGTCGTGGTCGGACAGTCCCTGACGCGTCGAAATCTCCCTTAAGGCCGCGACCTTCGCCTCCGCACCGAGAATCGGCTCGGCCACCTCGCCGGTCAGATACCCGTCCTTTGCGATCAGCTGGTTGGCGCGGTTTTCGTGAAAGCCCAGCGCGTTGCCGATGGGGCCGGTGAACACGGTAAAGCCGCCAGAGACGAGTGCGGTGTGGGCGCCATGGGCGCGCATGGTGGCAATCAGCGTCTTGCCGCCTTTGGCAAAGCTGATCCGCTCGGCAATCACCTTGTCAACGACCGTCTCGGGCAGGCCGGCAAGAAGGGCGACCCGCTCCCTCAAGGCCGGCTCGAAGGCGATTTCGCCGTTCATGGCCCGCGCCGTGATGGCTGCGATACGATCCTTGACCCCGATCTCGGCGGCGAGTTCGTCGATGCACTCCTGTTCGATCATGGTCGAATCCATGTCGGCGATCAGGAATCGCTTGCGGCGGGTCTCGATCCTCTGCACGACGAGATCGAGCTTGGCTTCGACCGCCATGTTTCGGGCGAGTGCAATTGTGTCCGGATCCGGCATTGCGTCGAGCGGCAGATCGGCGGCAAAACCCTCGTCGAGCCAGATCGCGGCGCGCGAGTCGGCGCCGAGGCTTTGCGCGACGTCATGGAGTTGCGCCTGCGAGAAGCCGGGGCCGCTCGGAGTGGCGATGAGGGTTGCGACGAACATGGGAAACGGGCCGATGAATGGGGAGGTCGAGGCGATCCTGATAGCCGGCCCTACCGCGAGCGGCAAGTCGCAGCTGGCAATGGAACTGGCGGAGCGACACCGGGGCGCGGTGGTCAACGCCGATTCCCTTCAGGTCTATGACGGACTCGAAATCCTCACGGCTCGGCCCTCGAAGAGCGAACTCGAGCGCGTTCCGCATCGCCTGTACGGCCATGTGGACCCGCATGTCGCCTATTCGGCCGGCACCTATCGCCGCGAGGTTGAGGCCGTGATCGCTGACTTGCGCCAGAAGGAACTGATGCCGATCGTCTGCGGCGGGACCGGTCTCTACTTCAAGGCTCTTCTCGGGCATCTGGACGAGATGCCCGATGTTCCGGCCGACGTAAGGACCAAGTGGCGCGAGCGGCTCGCCCGGGACGGTCCAGAGGCCCTCCACGGCCTTCTGGGCGAGCAGGACCCGCAGACGGCCGAACGTCTCGATCCGCGCGACGGCCAGCGGATCGTTCGCGCTCTGGAAATCGCGGAGGCCGGCGGGCAGCCCCTTTCGCGCCTTCAGAAAGGCGGCGGCGAGGCGATCGTCGATCCGGCGCGCACGCGGATGCTGGTTCTCACGCCGGACCGTGCGACGTTGCGACAACGGATCGCAAAGCGTTTCGACGTCATGCTCGAGCGGGGGGCGATCGATGAAGTCGCCCGGTTCCGCAAACGACACGGGACGGCGGCATCGACCGCAGGCAAAGCCATCGGCGTCGCCGAACTGTCCGAGGTTCTCCACGGCCTCTCCACACTGGAAACGGCGAGAGAGCGGGCAATCGCCCGAAGCCGCCAATACGCCAAGCGCCAGGAAACCTGGTTTCGCCACCAGTTCGACGCACGCTGGAGACGTGTGGACCCGGCAAACTTTTCCATCTTTGATGGATCGGCATTAAGAGCCCAGTAGACCATTGCGGGCATGATGTCCCTCGGCGTTGGAGGAGACGGTCCCCTTTGATGAAACGAATGAAGAGCGAGTTGCCGGTTGCCTTGCTGATCATCATGATGATCGCGGCCGCGAGCGCACTTTATATCGACAATGGGCTCATCAAGGGCGTCCTCGACGAGTCGGCGGACGCCAAGGTCTTGCGCCTCCACGGCTTCCTCACCTACTCGTCGATCGCCTGCCTGGCCGCTGGCCTGGTCCTGACGGTGTTCTGGATCTGGCCGCTGATGCAGCATCACACCAAGGAACAGGGCAAGCTGCAATCGCTCACCGGCCTCTTGAAGGAGCGCTCGCAAAAGCTCGAGACGGAGGCGCTCACCGACGCGCTGACGGGCATGCACAATCGGCGGTTTTTCGACGAAGCCCTGAGCCAGTATCTCGCGGAATTCGGCAGGATCGGGAAGCCGGTGGGACTGGTCCTGATCGATCTCGACCACTTCAAGTCGATCAACGACAATTATGGCCACGACGTGGGGGATGAGGTTCTGCGTTCGGTGGCCCTTTGCCTGTTCGAATTCAGTCGCTACCACGACGTGGTCGCCCGCCTGGGCGGTGAGGAATTCGCGATCATCGCTCCGAATATGGGCCATGACGAGTTGCGCCGCTTTGCCGACCGTCTGAGAGCCGAGATCGCCGGTCTTCAGATCGCCGTTGCCGGAAACGTCATCAATATCACCGCATCGTTCGGGATTCATGTGACGTTCGGCAAGGAGACTCCGCAGGCGATCATGAAGCGGGTCGACGTCAATCTGTACCGGGCCAAACAGACGGGCCGGAATCTGGTCTGCGCCTGACCACAGGGAATTTTCCGCTGCCCGCACGCACTGAGGGGTGGAACCCGCCACCGTCGAATGCGTCTATCCATCGAAAGGATTTTTCGATGCCACAGACACAGACGCTTGCGGGCAAGGGCGACAATCGCGACTGGCTGATCAAGGCCGCACGCACCGGATATGCGGCGCGAGGCGTGGTCTTTCTGATCGTCGGCTATTTCTCGTTCCGCGCCGCCTTCGCCAGCGGCGAAGCCATGGACACCGAGGACGCGATCGAGGTCATCGCCGGGTCGGGCTTCGGCACGGTGTTGCTCGCCGCCATGATCTTTGCCCTGGCTGCGTTCTCGGCTTGGCGCTTCGTCCAGGTCGTCATGGATGTCGACGGTCATGGCATGGACGCCAAGGGTATCGCCGTTCGGGGCG
The DNA here is from genome assembly GCF_024359545.1 of Jiella marina. Classification (GTDB taxonomy): domain Bacteria; phylum Pseudomonadota; class Alphaproteobacteria; order Rhizobiales; family Rhizobiaceae; genus Jiella. The sequence goes on along the minus strand of NZ_JAKQZG010000001.1, from coordinate 384,758 downwards.
GGCTGCTGGTCAGCGCCTTTTCCTACGGTGCCCTGGCGGTATTCGCGGCAACGCTCCTTATGGGAAACGGTGGCGGCAGTGAAGGCGGTGGCGGCGGCGGGCCGATCTCCTACGCCTACGAAGCAGGCTTCGGCGTGTGGCTGACCTATGCGATCGCCGCAGCGATGGCCGGTGCGGCCGTTGCCCACTTCATCAAGGGTGTGAAGGCCGGTTTCGAAAAATACATGGCCATCCCCGAGGATCGTCGTTCGGTCTTGAAGCCGGTTTGCCAGTTCGGCCTCATTGCGCGGGGCGTGACGTTCCTCGTGCTGGCCTTTCTGCTCGCCACCGGGGCCGCCGGATACCAGTCGGGCGATACGCCGGGTCTTGATTCCGCCCTGAGGGCGATGGCCAGCTGGTCTTATGGCTGGCTGCTGCTCTCCGCCACGGGACTGGGGCTGATCGCCTTCGGAATCTACTCCCTGACCGAGGCGTGGTATCGGCGTATCAACATGCCGGATGTCGGCTGAATGCCACAGCCGCCTCAATCAGTTTGGCCCCTGTCAAAAAACACGTTGACGGGGGCATCCCTAATGCATAGCTTGCGCGCCATGATGAAGAAGATGAACATTCTCGTAGGATGGCGCACACGCGAGGCGGTCTAAGGACCGTCCGGCTGATGCCACGTGTGCGCGACGACAGGGCCCGAGGGGCCCTTTTTTATTGCCTGAACATCCCGAGACGACATGGCCCGTGAGGGCAAATGCGGCGCCGACGAGAGAAGTAGATCATGGATATGAACACACCCACCGAAAATCGCGAAATGACGGGCGCCCAGATGGTCGTCCAGGCTCTGATCGACAATGGTGTTGCCGATATCTTCGGCTATCCGGGCGGCGCGGTCCTTCCGATCTACGACGAAATCTTCCAGCAGACCGCCGTGCGCCACATTCTCGTCCGCCACGAGCAGGGGGCCGGTCATGCAGCCGAGGGCTACGCTCGGTCAACCGGCAAGACCGGCGTGATGCTGGTGACCTCCGGGCCGGGAGCGACCAATGCCGTCACGGCGCTTCAGGACGCGTTGATGGATTCGATCCCGCTCGTCTGCATCTCGGGACAGGTTCCGACGACGCTGATCGGCTCCGACGCCTTTCAGGAGTGCGATACGGTCGGCATCACCCGGCCCTGCACGAAGCACAACTGGCTGGTGAAGGACGTGGCCGATCTGCCGCGGATTCTCCATGAGGCGTTTCTGGTCGCCCGGACCGGACGGCCCGGTCCGGTCGTGGTCGACATTCCGAAGGATGTCCAGTTCGCGACCGGGACATACAGCCCGCCACCGCCGACCCGCACCCATGAGAGCTATCGCCCACGTCTTTCGCCGGAGCGCGAGCGGATTGCCGCGGCCGTCGCGATGCTGGCGGGGGCCAAGCGTCCGGTCATCTATTCGGGTGGCGGCGTCATCAATTCCGGTCCCGAGGCCACGCGGCTGTTGCGCGAAATCGTCGAGATGACCGGTTTTCCGATCACCTCGACACTGATGGGGCTCGGCGCCTATCCCGCTTCCGGCAAGAGCTGGATGGGCATGCTCGGCATGCACGGGACCTACGAGGCCAATCTTGCCATGCATGGCTGCGACGTCATGCTGTGTATCGGTGCCCGGTTCGACGACCGCATCACCGGCCGGCTCGATGCCTTCTCGCCCGGCTCGAAGAAGATCCATATCGATATCGATCCCTCTTCGATCAACAAGAACGTGCGGGTCGACCTGCCGATCATCGGCGACGTGGGTCACGCCCTGAAAGACCTGATCGACGAATGGAAAGCGGCGCAGCCCGAACCCGACCGGGAGGCTCTAGCGGCCTGGTGGCATGAAATCAACGTCTGGCGCGCCCGCAACTGCCTGGCCTACAAGCCGAATGACGACGTCATCATGCCGCAATACGCCGTGCAGCGGCTGTATGAGGCGACGAAGGGCCAGGAGACCTACGTCTCGACCGAAGTCGGCCAGCACCAGATGTGGGCCGCCCAGTTCTACGGGTTCGAGGCACCGAACCGCTGGCTGACCTCCGGTGGCCTCGGCACGATGGGCTATGGCCTGCCGGCGTCGATCGGCGCGGCGATCGCCCATCCCGATGCCATCTCGCTCTGCATTGCGGGCGATGCGTCGGTTCTGATGAACATGCAGGAGATGTCGACGGCGGTTCAGCACAATGCGAACGTCAAGATCTTCATTCTCAACAATCAGTACATGGGCATGGTGCGTCAGTGGCAGCAGCTCTTGCACGGCAACCGCCTGTCGCACTCCTACACCGAGGCGCTGCCCGATTTCGTCAAGCTGGCGGAAGCCTATGGGGCGGTGGGTATCCGGTGCGAAAAGCCGCGTGACCTGGATGATGCGATCGAGGAGATGCTGGCCGTCGACAGTCCCGTTCTCTTCGACTGCCGCGTTGCCAATCTGGCGAACTGCTTCCCGATGATCCCGTCCGGCAAGGCCCATAACGAGATCCTTCTTCCGGAGGAAGCGACCGACGAAGCTGTTGCGCGGGCGATCGATGAAAAGGATCGCGTTCTCGTCTGACAGGCCCGGGAGGCGAGAGGATCGCCTCCCGCTCACCATTGCCCTTTCCCGCAGCGTGGCTGACCACGCCCAACCACCCCTTGAGCAGAATTTTCATGAGCAAGCCCGTTCTTCCGCCCGCATCGGCCTATTTCATCACGCCCGAGCATGAAACGCCCGTCGCGCGCACCCTCGCGGTTCTCTGCGACAACGAACCGGGCGTTCTGGCTCGCGTCATCGGCATGTTTTCAGGCCGGGGCTACAATATCGAGAGCCTCACCGTTTCGGAGACCGAGCACGAAAAGCACCTGTCGCGCATCACCATCGTGACCCGCGGTGCGCCGCACGTCATCGAGCAGCTCATGAGCCAGCTCGACCGGATCGTGCCGGTTCACAGCGTGGTCGATCTGACGGCGACCGCAGGAGCCACGGGGGAGGCCCGTCCGATCGAGCGCGAACTTGCGATCGTCAAGGTCGCCGGCACGGGAGAGAAGCGCGTCGAGGCCCTGCGGCTTGCCGATGTATTTCGAGCCAAGGTGGTGGATTCCTCGATCGAGCACTTCGTCTTCGAAATCACCGGCCGCTCCTCCAAGCTCGACAAGTTCGTCGGACTCATGGCGCCACTTGGCCTGGTCGAAGTTTGCCGGACAGGTGTCGCAGCGTTAGCACGCGGCAAGGAAGGTATGTGACAGTTATTTTCAAGTGATTCGTCGGCCAAGAGGGGCTTGGCGAGGATTGTATACGATTGGGACCGCATCGCGTTTCGAGGAGTGAATTTTCTCCGGCCAACGTCAAGTTTTTCCATGATTAATTGGCCTCCCACCAAAATTAGGACCTGTAGCGGCGAATTGCCGCATCTTTAAGTCGATCCTGACCGAGCGGGCTTACTAGCGAGCTATTTCCTTTTCGCAGATGTTCAGTCTAACGTCCCGTATTGCAGGGAGGATTTCATGCGGCTGGACTTGGTGGGCCCCCAGACGCCTGCTCCTGACGACCGCTATCGCATGCTTGTCGAGGCGGTGACGGACTATGCCATCGTGCTGGTCGACCCGGACGGGACGATCTTCAGTTGGAACCGTGGTGCAGAGCGCTTGAAAGGATACATGGCCGACGAAGTCGTGGGCAAGAATTTCGCACGCGTCTTTTCGATCGGGCAGGGGGAACCCGGCGCTCTTGGCTCGATCATCGCGCGCGTCAGGCGGGAGGGGCGTTTCGAAACGGAGGGCTGGTGCGGTCGCAAGGACGGCACCCGCTTCTGGGCCCATGTCCTGATGCAGGCGATAACTTCCCCCGAGGGTGAGATCACGGGGTTCGCCGTGGTCTGCCGGGATCGGACGAAACGCTACAGGGCCGAGAACGCTCATCGTCGCAATGAGGAGCAGTTCCGTCTTCTCGTCGACGGCGTTCGCGATTACGCGATCTGCATGCTCGACATCGGCGGCCGGGTCAGCAGTTGGAACACCGGCCTCGAACGCATGCTCGGCTACGACTCCGACGACGTGATGGGCGTGCCTTTCGCCTGTTTCTTCCCGGAGGACGAACGCGCCAAAGGCGTTGCCGAAGCGGCCCTTGCCACGGCCGCGCGGGAGGGGCGCCTGAAGCATGAAGGCTGGCGTGTGCGCAAGCAGGGCGAGCGCTTCCTTGTCAACGAGGCGATAGACACGGTCTTCAACGAGCATGGTGACCATGTCGGATATGCCGTGATCATGCGCGACATCACGGAGCAGAAAACCGCCGAGAAGGCACTGGACGCCGCCCGGGAAGCACTGTTCCAGTCACAGAAAACCGAAGCGATCGGCCAACTCACCGGCGGTATCGCGCATGATTTCAATAACCTTCTGTCCGCCATTCTCGGCAATCTCGAACTGGGGCGTCGCCGTCTCCCGCCAGATGCCCCGGCGGTCCGCTTCCTCGACAACGCTCTTCTGGGCGCCCAGCGCGGCGCGACACTCGTGGCGCGGATGATGCGGTTTACCCGCCATGAACTCCCGGAGCCGCAGTCGGTCGCCGTACCGGATCTTGTGGAAGGCTTGCGGGAACTCCTGGCCCGAGCCGTCGGGCCGACGGTCGCGATCGACGTGAGCTTTCCACGGCACTTGTCCCCGATCCATGTCGATCCGAACCAGCTCGAACTGGTCCTTTTGAACCTGGTGGTGAATTCGCGTGACGCGATGCCGGAGACCGGCGGGACGATCCGTATCACCGCTCGCAACCGGCGATTCGTGTCGGACTCCGGTCCTTCGCACAGATATGTGCAACTCAGCGTCTCGGATGACGGCAAGGGCATGGACGCCGAGACGCTTGCCAACGCCTGCGAAGCGTTCTTCACCACAAAGGAGCGGGGCAAAGGGACAGGTTTGGGCCTGTCGATGGCGCAGAATTTCATGGCTTCCGTGGACGGGCATCTGCATCTGACGAGCAAGCCGGGCAAGGGGACGACGGTCGAACTCTGGCTTCCAGCGGCAGGCGGCGCTGCCGATGACCTGGCCCCCGAAAAACCGGTCGAGGAACAGTCTGCTTCCGATGCCGAGCGTTCGCTGCGGATCCTCGTCGTCGATGACGATGCGCTGGTGCTGATGAACACCGTCGCGATGGTTGAGGAGCTGGGACACGAGGCCCTGATGGCCAGTTCGGGCGCAGAGGCGCTCTCCACACTGCGGGCCGGTGACGAACAGGATATCGATCTCGTCGTGACAGACCACGCCATGCCCAAGATGACCGGTATCGAACTGGGCCGGACCGCGATGGAGGAATGGCCCGACATGCCGGTCGTCCTCGCGACCGGCTATGCCGATTTGCCGCAGGCGGAAGACGACATTCCGATTGCAGTCCTCCAGAAGCCTTTCGGCGTTCGCGCTTTGGGCGAGACGATCGAGACAGCGATTGCTGAGGCAACGGCACGCAAGGTCGCCGCCGGCAGATCGGGGTCCGGCGTTGACGCCGGAGCCAGGAGCCGGGCATAGATCGACCGTGATAGATGCACCCGTAGAAAAGGCGATGTCGAACAAGGATCAATGACTCAAGCCTTCGATCCGGTGCGAGAACGGCCGCTACCTTCGTCCGATCTCTGTCCTTCAGACATTGCGAATCGAACAAAAAGCGTCTCCTGTCCGTCCATCTGTGGCGGCGCATCGGGAAGCTGACGTGTGTCACGCATCCCGGTTCATGCCGGCTTGATGGGATTGAAGGACCCGCCGAGGGGCTTATCGCGGCCCGGGCGGTTCAAGCGAATGGAGCAGCGAGTTGCAGCTGACGCCGCAGCAGGATGATGCGCTGCAGGCCGTGGCCGAATGGCTGGAGCGTGGCGAAAAGCCGATCTTCCGGCTCTTCGGCTATGCGGGCACCGGCAAGACGACGCTCGCCCGCTATTTCGCCGAAGGAATCGACGGCGCGGTCCAGTTCGCCGCCTTCACGGGCAAGGCCGCCCAGGTCCTGCGATCGAAGGGGGCGAAGTCCGCGCGCACGCTGCATTCGCTGATCTACCGGCCGCGAGGCGAAGAAACCGTCGAGGACGAGATGAGCGGCGTCTCTCGCGTCTCGCCGACCTTCTCGCTCAACCGCCAGAGCCCCGTCGCCAAGGCCAAACTCGTCATCGTCGACGAATGCTCGATGGTGGACGAAGCGCTCGGCCGCGATCTCCTTTCCTTCGGCACACCCGTTCTGGTGCTCGGCGATCCCGGTCAGTTGCCCCCGGTCTCCGGCGGCGGCTTCTTCACCGAGGCCGAGCCGGATTTCCTTCTGTCGGAGATCCACCGGCAGGCGCGGGACAATCCGATCGTCGAACTGGCGTTGGCCGTCCGGGAGGGGCGTGAGCTGATGCATGGCGACTACGGAACGGCCCAGATCATCGGCCGCCGGGACGTGGAGACGGAGAAGGTTCTGGCCGCAGATCAGGTTCTGGTGGGCACCAATCGCACGCGGCGGCGCTACAATGCCAGGCTGCGGGAATTGAAAGGCTTCGAAGGCGCGTTGCCCCAGGCCGGCGACAAGCTCGTCTGCCTGCGCAACGATCCGGCCAAGGGGTTGCTGAACGGCTCGCTCTGGCAGGTGATGACGGCCTCGCGCGAGACGACGAAGCCGGGCGTCAACCTGATCGTCAAGCCGGATGACGACGACATCGATCAGGGCGCGGCGAAGATCCGCCTGTTGAAGGCAGCCTTCGAAGAGCCCGAGACCGAAGTTCCCTGGTCGACGAAGAAGCGCTTCGACGATTTCGATTTCGGTTATGCGCTGACCGTCCACAAGGCGCAGGGCTCCCAGTGGAACGACGTCATGCTGTTCGACGAGAGCTGGGCGTTCAAGGACACCCGCGCCCGCTGGCTCTACACGGCGATCACGCGGGCCGCGGAGCGGCTGACGATCGTCAAGTAGAGCGGCAGGCGGCGAGCTGTTGGAACTCGATCACTCGGCCGGCAGGACGCTCGCCTGCACCGAGCGCGAGGGAACCCTGACGAACAGCCAGAGGAACATGATCGCACCGAGGATGACGATCGGAGCGCCGACCATCAGAAGAAGGTTGGGCACGCCCGTCGCGTCGACCATCACCTTGCCGGCAAGGAGGATGATGACGCCGATCTCATAGACAGCAAACTGAGCAGTCGCGAGCCAGCGGTCTCTCAGTTCCGGCCAACTGCGATGCACGAGGCCAAAAAGAACCGAGGCGACGAAGCCCAAAAGGCCGATATGGGCGTGCGACTGGGAGAAGTTGAAATGCGCGCTCGCGCCGAGCCAGGTGCCGAAGCCGGCAGCGAGGATGAGCCATCCGAAACCGGTGGCGATATAAGCCTTGTCGATGTTGCGCATGGTCGAGGGTCTCACGAAAGCCGAGAATACGGCATCGTTCCGGGCGAAGGCGCCAGCGGAGCCGTTCGGCGCGCAGGCTCATAAGGCTCCAGTGGTTCGCAAGGATTGCTTTGTCTGTTGCTTTCGCGTTGCGTTTGTAGCCTCAATCAAGCCCTTGAAACGCCACTCCATCGAAAGAAAAGACCTCTGTCCCATGCTGATTGCGGCCCGAGGTGCTGAAACTCAGAACGCCCCAGCCGGCCCGTCTGGCCGAGGGGCGCTTGTCGGTCACGGTCTGCGAAAAGGATATCGTGTCGCCGGCATAGACCGGCTTTTGCCAGCGCATGTTCCGGAAGCCGGGCGAGGGGCCGACCTTTGGCATCGGATTGCCGGCTTCGATCCACTCCCTCAGCCGGGCATAACGGGTTTCGACATTCAGCCGCATGCAGACCGAAGCGGTGTGCCAGCCCGAGGCGCAAAGCCCCCCAAGAACCGATTTCGCCGCGGCATCCGGATCGAGATGAAAGATCTGCGGATCGTACTTTTCGGCGAATCGGATGATCTCTTCTGCGGTGAAGGTGTGCGAGCCGAGGGCGATCTCTTCGCCGATGACGAACGTGTCCCAGAAGCTCATGCGGCCACTCCTTCGCGCGTCAGAAGCAGAAGCGTGTATTCGCCGTCCAGGACAGTCACGCCCGCCTGGTTCTCAAGCGTCACACCCATCTTGGCGATGCCGAGGGTGGGGCGCTTGGCCGAGATCCGACGGCTCAGCACTCGGGCCGTCCCAGTCAGGACATCGCCGGCACAGACTGGAGCCCGCCAGTTGATGAAGTCGACGCCGGGTGAACCCTGCGAGGTGGAATCGAGAATGAAGGTGTCGGCCATCATCCGCATCAGCATGGAACAGGTGTGCCACCCCGACGCCGTCAGCCTGCCGACGAGTTCGTTGGCGCTCCCGGAGGCTTCGTTGAGATGGAAGGGCTGGGGATCGAACTCGGTGGCGAAGGCGATCATCTCGTCCCGTTCGACAGCATAAGGCCCGAGCGGAATCTCGAGATTCTCGGAAAAGTCCTCGAAGGCGCGCTTCGGTCGATTCATGGTCCTCTCCCCGTCGATCCGCGACGAGCCATAGGGAGGAGACAACCGCGGCGCAAGCTACTTGAGGAACCGGGCACCGACCAGGCGAACGGCAGATGTCTCGATCGGACCCTCGAGACCGGTCATCGACAGGGTGATCCTGGCTTCACCCTCATCGAAGCGCATGTCGGGCGGGACATTGACGATGAAGAACTGTTCCTCACCGACCTTGGGGTCGGTGGTGAAGGCGAGGGTCCCGGCCAGACGGCTTCCCGCGCCGTCATCTTCGTCGGACGCGATCGCGCGCGTCGGCTCGATATAGACGTCCATTAGGACCCGCTCGTCGGGATCCACCGTGACAGGCTCCACTCTGAGCCCGATCCGGGTGGGCTCCGACAGCGTCGTCGTGATCGTCCGGCTCACGTCGCGCTCGGGCGTTGCCACGTCTTCGGGTCGATCGTCCGCGGCGACCGAGGGTAACCGGTCGGCAGATTTTTCCTCCGCCTGCGCGAATGCATTCGAAGGGTGGCCCGTCAAGCCGATCGCAAACAGGACGACGACGGACGCAGCGCGGACCTTGCCTGAAAAACAGGGCACGGCAGGATTGGGCAGGGCAATTGTTCGACGCGGTAGCATGGCACTCCAATAAGCATTGGTGACATTAGCATCGCAAGAAATGGGAAAATCAATCTATAGAAAGGGTTACCCGGACGATTTAATTCGAATCCGCCTCATTGCGGAGCCGATGGTCCGCGTGATCGCGTGACAGTCCACAGGACTCTTCGTCGGCCGGGTCCCTCACGGTGCTGAGCAAAGAGCGATTTCAGTTTCGCGAGCCGGTGCTGCGAGCGCCGCTTCAGGCGCGGCTCACGAAAATCACGAGTGCGACCCATCGGGGCGGAAGGATGAAATGCTTTTTGATAGAATGACTTGCGTCAGAAAGGTGGAACTTCATGGCAGGCCGATCCCATCACTACCAAATTGCCGTCGAATGGCTCGGCAACCACGGCGAAGGAACCTCGAGCTACAAGACCTATGGCCTGGAGCACCGAATTACCGCCGAAGGGAAGCCGGACCTCCTCGCTTCCGCCGATCCGGCCTTTCGCGGCGAAAGGGACCGTTGGAACCCGGAAGAGCTGCTTGTCGCTTCGCTCTCGGCCTGTCACCAACTCTGGTATCTGCATCTTTGCGCGGTCTCGGGTGTCGTCGTGACCGCCTATCGTGACGAGGCCGAGGGTGAGATGGCCGAATCGGAAGATGGTAGTGGCGCGTTCGTTCGGGTGGTGCTCAGGCCGAAAGTCACGGTGACTTCGGCAAGCGATGCGGGACTGGCCGAGAAGCTGCATCACGAGGCGAACGCCAAATGCTTCATCGCCCGCTCGGTGAACTTTCCCGTCGAGCACGAGCCGCAGATCGCCATCGCGGAGTGATCAGCCGCGTGCCGCTCATTCGCCGAGATTGAGAATCGCCTGAGCGGTGGGTTCGTCGGTGACGACGTGGCTGACATAACCCGCCAGCATGACGCCGCGCATGGCGCGGACACGGTCATGCCCGGAGGCCACGAGAAAGCCGGCTGCGAGCCGCGAGAGCCGATCCGGCGTGATGCCGATCATGCGGTCGTCGATCGGCCCTTCGACGTGGCGGCCGCTGCCGTCGATGAAGCGGCCGCACAGAACCCCGACGGCGCCGCGCTCCGCATACCAGGCGACGTCTTCCGGCGTCGCGATGCCGCTCTTCACCACATGGCTTTCCGGCCCCATGGAGCCGACGGCAAAGATCGCCTTGCGCATGGTTTCGAGCAGGTCGAAGTGCTGGCGGATCAGCGGCTCCCGCCGCAAGACGTCCGCGGCCTCGGGGCTCGAGAGGGCGGCGGGCGCGTAGAGGTTCACGACCCGGCCGGACAGTTTCAGCGCGACATTGGTCGAGCAACTCTCCGAGGTGAAGATGTAGGGGCTCGGCATCGAACCGACCATCTGGACCACCGTCAGGTCCGGGATCGGGCGCGGGATCATGCGCTCCGCCATGGCGTAGATCGTCTCGCCCCAGGAGATACCGACGACGTCGCCGCGCTCGATCATGTCGGGGCAATAGCGCGCGGCCGCCAGAGCAACGGCGGACAGGGAGTACTCGCGACCCGGCACGACCAGAGCGCCGGCGAGGCCGAAGCGATCGCGTAGCGCCGAAGACAATCGCTGACGATTGAACACCGCCGGGTCGACGCGCAGCTCTACATAGCCGAGTTCTCGGGCCTGCTGGAGATAGTTGACCACCGTTGCGCGGGAGACGGCGAGTCTTTCGGCGATCTCGCTCTGGTTCCACTCATCGACATAGTAGAGCCAGGCGGCTTCGAGGAGGCTGTCCTCGACCGGCCGTCCGCGGAAGCGGCGGACCTGCTCGCCGGATTCGGGCATTGCGGCTTCCTGCTTCATTCCCTGATCCTCAGGAGGCTCGTGACCTCGTCCTGTCACAGGCCCCCTGCGATCTTGGCTGTCAAGCCGCCAGTTCCGTCAGTTTCGTTGGCGGTTTACACCGCGAGATACTGCATTCTCAGCTCTTTGTTGTCGATGATCTCCTGCGCCGAGCCGTCGAACACGACTTCACCCATGTCGAGAATGATCGCGCGATCGGCGAGATGCAGAGCCGCGATGGCGTTCTGCTCGACCAGGATGGTGGTGATCCCGATCTCCTTGATCTCCTCGAGGATCCTCTCGATCTCCTGCACGATGACCGGCGCCAGCCCCTCATAGGGTTCGTCGAGGAGAAGGAGCTTCACGTCGCGGGCGAGAGCCCGCGCGACGGCCAGCATCTGCTGCTCGCCGCCGGACATGGTCGTGCCTTCCTGGTTGCGTCGCTCGGCAAGCCGCGGAAAGTGGCCATAGATCTTGTCGAGATCCCACCCCACCGGCGGTTCGATGCGGGCAAGCTTCAGATTCTCTTCCACGGTCAGGCCCGGAATGATTCGCCGATCCTCGGGAACGAGCTGAACGCCGGCGCGCGAGGCTTCGAAGGACTGCATCTTGTGGAGTGCCGTATCTGCGAGCCAGATTTCGCCACGGGTCAGTTGCGGCGAACCGGCCCGCGCGATCGTCCGGAGAGTCGAGGTCTTGCCGGCGCCGTTGCGGCCGAGAAGGGCAAGTATTTCGCCCTCGCGGATATCGAAGGAGACGCCCTGCACGATGTAGCTCTCGCCATAATAGGCGTGCATGTCCCGCGCCGAAAAGAAGGCATCGCTGCCTGTCCGGGTCTGGCCCGTTTCGGCCGGACGGGTAAGGGTCTCGCTCATAGATGGGCTCCCCCGAGATAGGCTTCCTGGACTTTCGGGCTGGACTTGATCTCTTCCGGCGTGCCTTCGGCGATGACAGTTCCCTGCGCCATGACGCTGACGGTTTCGGCCAGCGAAAACACCACGTGCATGTCGTGCTCGATGATCACCTTGGTGATCCCGCGCTCCGAGATCTTCTTCAGAAGGTCGACGGTGTTGTTGGTGTCAGCGCGGGACATGCCCGCTGTCGGCTCGTCGAGAAGCAGGAGTTTCGGATGCTGGACGAGACACATGGCCAATTCCAGCCGCCGCTTGTCGCCGCGCGACATGGAATTGACGAGCTGGCTGCGCTGATCCCAGAGATTGAGGTCATCGAGGATGTGCTCGGCCTCCTCGCGCACGACCTTGCGCTCACGAGCGCGGCCCCAGGCATTGATGCGGAAGGCCCCGTCCTTGCGCGCGAAAGCGGGGATCATGACGTTTTCCAGAACCGTCAGTTCCCCGAAGGTCTCCGGAGTCTGAAAGACGCGGGCGATGCCGGCCTGGTTGATCTGGTGCGGCTTGTGGCCGAGCAGGGTCGAGCCGTCGAAGTCGACCGAACCCTCGTCGGGGATGATCCGGCCGACGAGGCAATTCAGCAGGGTCGACTTGCCGGCGCCGTTCGGACCGATGATCGCGTGGACGCTGCCCTGCTTCACGTTGAGGTTCACATCGTCCAGGGCACGCAAGCCGCCGAAGCGTTTGGAGACCCCGTTGATCGCGAGAATGTGGCTGGTCATGGAGATATTGTCCCCCTCAGTTCGCGTCGCCGGAGCCGGCGCGCCGACCCCGCGTGGCGCTGGCGATACGACGGAGTCCTTCCATGATCCCGCCCGGCAGGAAGATGACCACGATCATGAACATGAGACCGAGAGTCAGATGCCAGCCTTCGCCAACGAAGGGGCTCGTGATCCCCACCATCAAATCCTGCAGTTCCGGCGTCAGGAAGTCGAAGGCCCGGTGCAGAACGCCCTCGTTGAAGGAGGAGAAGATCTGCTCGAGATACTTCATCACCGCGGCGCCGATGACCGGCCCGAGCAGGGTTCCGACGCCGCCGAGAATGGTCATCAGCACGACTTCGCCCGAAGCGGTCCACTGCATGCGGTCGGCCCCGGCGAGCGGATCGGTCACGGCGAGAAGGCCGCCGGCGAGCCCTGCATACATCCCCGAGATTACGAAAGCGGCAAGAAGATAGGGCCGCGTCGAGAAGCCCGTATAGGCCATGCGGTTCTGGTTCGACTTGATGGCGAAGAGCATCATGCCGAAGGTCGAGTTCTTGATCCGCATCGTCAGGAAGAAGGCGAGGACGAGAAGCGTGGCGCAGAAATAGAAGCCAGGCCAGCCCTGGAGTTCGATCCCGAAGAAGTCCGGTACGGGAAGCGCGGCGCCGGGTTCGCGGAACATGTTGTCGAGGACCCGTGGGTCGGTGCGCGAGATCTGCAGGCCCGTCTCACCGTTGGTGATCGGCGTCAGGACCGAATAGGCGAGATTGTACGACATCTGCGCGAAGGCGAGTGTCAGGATCGAGAAGTAGATGCCCGACCGCCGCAGGCTGACGAAACCGATGGCGAGCGCGAAGATGCCGGCGATGACAATCGAGAAGGCGACCGCGAGCACGGCGTTCATCGACAGAAGCTTGAACATCCAGACGGCGGCGTAGGAGCCGGCGCCGAGAAACGCCGCATGGCCAAAGGAGAGGTAGCCCGAGAAGCCGAAGAGGATGTTGAAGCCGAGGGCGAATATCCCGAAGATCGCGAACTTCTGAAGGATGTCCGGATAGCCGGCGCCGATCGGCGCCAGCCAGAGGGGCATGGTGAAGATGGCGAGCGCGAAAAGGGCGGCCATCAGATAGTCGCTGTTGCTGGAACTCAGGAAGCCGGCCATTCCGGCGTTCTTCCGGTCTTTCTCAGCCGGGCTCTTGCCCATGGCCTTGTCTGAGGTAAGGACGGTCTCGCTCATCGGTCAGGCCTCCATGACACCTTTGCGGCCCATCAGGCCACGCGGCCGCACGAGCAATACGACGACGGCGACAAGATAGATGATGATCTGGTCGATCCCCGGCACGATGGCCTTCACCTCGGTCATCGAGGCGAAGGATTGCAGGATGCCGAGCAGGAAGCCGGCGACGACCGCCCCTCCCAGCGAGCCCATGCCGCCGACCACCACGACGACGAAGGACAGGACCAGGAAGTCCATGCCGAGATGGTAGTTGGGTGCGAGGATCGGCGTGTACATGACGCCCGCCAGTCCCGCGACGACGGCCGCGATGCCGAAGACGATCGTGAATTTCCGGCCGATATTGATGCCCAGAAGACCGACGGTCTCGCGATCGGCCATGCCGGCGCGTACCACCATGCCGAAGGTCGTGAGTTGCAGGAAGGCAAAGACCGCTGCGATCACCAGCAGCGAGAACAGGAAGTAGATGATCCGCCACATCGGGTAGCTGATGTTCGTCATGCCGAACCATTGACCGATGTCGGCGCTGCCGGCGAGGGCGGATGGAGCCGTGAGGGGGATCGGATTGGCGCCGAAGAAGTGCTTCACGATCTCCTGAAGCACGATGGCGAGACCGAACGTCACCAGGATCTGTTCGGCGTGGCTGCGCTTGTAGAAGAAGCGGATCAGCCCGCGCTCCATGGCAAAACCGATCAGCAGCATGACGGGAATCGCCATGATGATCGACAGTGGCACCGCCCATTCCACGATCGCCCGGCCGGTGTCCCCGTACCAGATTTCGAGGTACGGAACCTCCTTGTAGGCCTCGAAGAAGGTCACGCTCTCGTCGCGCACGCGTTCGGAAATGGTCAGGAGCTTGGCGAAGGTCACCGCGCAGAAGGCCCCGAGCATGAACAGTGCCCCGTGGGCGAAGTTCACCACGCCGAGCGTGCCGAAGATCAGGGTCAGGCCGAGGGCGATCAGCGCGTAGGCGCCACCCTTGTCGAGACCGTTCAGAATTTGAAGAATGATGGCGTCCATGAAGCCTTCTTGCCGCTTTGCAAGAGGTTCGCGCGGCCCAAGCCCCACAAACCCGAGTTCCGAGCTGATTGTCGAAAGAGCGTCACGTGCGCTGCCTGGCAGCAGAGTGATGCGTCAGGCAGCGATATCGGTTTGGCGGGCGGCGTTGCCGCCACCCGCCGTCACGTCGATTTCGAATCGCGTCAGGCTGCGCAGCCCTTGACCTCGTATGGGCCGAGCTCGCCACCGAAGATCGACGGATCGTAGGTGGCCTGGTCACGCGGAACGACCTTGACGATCTCCATCAGATCGAACTGGTTGGTCGGCTCCTGCTTGCCGCGAACGACGAGAACGTCCTTGAAGCACTGGTGGTCTTCGGCGCGGTAGAGCGTCGGACCGTTGCCCATGCCGTCGAACTCGAAGCCTTCGAGCGCCTTGATGACTTCCGGCGGATAGAAGGTGCCGGCGGTCTCGACCGCGTTGGCGTAGAGCAGCGTCTGGACGTAGCAGGTGTGGGCTGCCTGAGAAGGCGGCGAGCCGTATTCCTCGCCGAACGACTTGGCGAAGACCTTGGAGGCTTCGTTGTCGAGCTTCCAGTCCCAGTTGGCGGTGCCGAGAATGCCCTTCACCGCCTCGCCGGCGCCCTGGGCCATCAGTTCGGAGAACAGCGGCACGACAATCTGGAAGTCCTTGCCACCGACCTGCTTCGACCGCATGTCGAACTGGGTCACGGCCTGGCGCAGCGAGTTCACCATGTCGCCGCCGTAGTGGTTCAGGATCAGAACGTCGGCGCCCGAATTCAGGACCGGCGTCAGATACTGCGAGAAATCGCCCGCGCCGAGCGGAGTACGAACCGCCTCGACCGTCTCCCAACCGAGACCTTCCGTTGCGTTCTTGATCGATTCTTCCTGGGTCCAGCCCCAGGTGTAGTCGGCGGTCAGGTGATAGGCGCGGCGATCCTTGCCGTATTCTTCAGCCAGCACCGGTCCGAGCGCCTGGCCGGACATGTAGGCGTTGAAGAAGTGGCGGAAGCCGTAGCGACGCTTGTCCTTGCCGGTCGTGTCGTTGGAGTGGGTCAAGCCCGCCATGAACATGACGCCCATGTCCTGGCAAAGCGATTGCACGGCGATCGCGACGCCCGAGGACGAGCCGCCGGAAATCATGATCGCCTTGTCGGCCTCGATCATGCGCTTGGCCGAAGCGCGGGCGGCGTCCGACTTGGTCTGAGTGTCGCCGGTCACGTAGGCGACCTTCTTGCCCAGGATGCCGTTACCCTTGAGGCTGGACGGCTGCAGCGTGTTCATCATGCCGCCGTCGCCTTCGCCGTTGAGATGCTTGACGGCCAGCTGGAACGCCCGCAGCTCGTCGGCACCTTCGTCCGCATAGGGTCCGGACTGCGGAACGTTGAAGCCGAGGGTGACGGTGTCGCCGCTCGGGTTGTTGCAGAAGGCCTGGTCCTGCGCCCAGGCGCTGCGGATCAGGACATGGGGCATTGCGAGCCCGGCCCCGACGGCTGCGCTGGTCTTCAAGAGCCGGCGACGGCTCCAGGCTGACGGATCGATTGGCATACGACTCCTCCCGGATGGTTGGCCAAAGGGGTGTGGCTGGTCCGATTCTCCTCCCGGACAGGCCACACTTGGTGATCATTCTTATCGTCTATCAGGAATTACGCGAGGGCTATAATACTTTGGAATGACGAAAAGCCACTTCGGGTGGGCGTGCACGAACAAATGCACCGCAACAAATGCTTGTCGCGGTGCAATACAGTGCCGGGTGGTCTTGCAGAGTGTGCAGAGATTACGGTTGCCGCCGGCCTCAGCGACCTCCGGCGCAGGAGACGATACCCTCGGCGATGTTTTTGATCAGGGTCGGATAGAGGTCGGGGCCCGCCGGCAGATCTGCGCCCAGAGGATCGAGGACACCGGTCCTTGCGCTGGTCCCTTCGACGACGACATCGACGACGCGCGGCTCGAATTCCGGCTCTGAGAAGACACAGGCAGCCCCGAGCGTGGCGAGTTTTTCGCGAATCTCGGTCAGACGCGCGGCGCCTGGCGCACGTTCGGGGTTGATGGTGATCGAGCCGGCGGCCTCGATGCCGAATCGATGCTCGAAATACTGGTAGGCATCGTGAAACACGATGAAGTTCACGTCCTTGGCCGTGGCCATTCGTGCGCGAACGTCGTCTTCGAGTTGCGACAACCGATCGACATAGGCCTCGGCGTTTGCACGATAGGTGTCGGCATGCGCCGGATCGACTTTTGCCAGAGTCGCTGCGATCGCTTTTGTCATCGCCATGGCATTCTGCGGGTCAAGCCAGACGTGCTCATTGATCCCGCCGGCCTCGTGGTGATGTCCGTGCTCTCCGTCGTGATCGGCCTCGGCGTGCTCCTCGTCGTGGTCGCCATCGTGATCCTCGTCATGATGGCCCTCGGCGTCATGCGCCTCGAACATTCCGCCGGTTCGTCCCTTCAGCTTTTCGACACCGTCGGCATCCCAAAGCGCGACGACCTCCGCCCCGCTTCCGAGCGACGCAATGGGCTTTTCGAGGAAATTCTCGAGCTTGGGGCCGATCCAGAAGATCGCCTGCGCATCCGACAATGCCTGGGCGTCCGATGGCTTCAGGGCCGCCGTATGCGGCGAGGCGGCGCCCTCGACGATCAGATGCGGCTCGCCGACGCCGTCCATTACGGCCGAAACGAGCGAAGCGACGGGCTTGATCGAAGCGACGACCCCCGGCGCGTCGTCCGCTGCTGCCGCAGGTGCGCCGGCAAAAAGAAGCGCCAGGACGAGCCCCACGCCCAAGGCCTTGCGGCTCGGTATCTCGGAGGCGCGGCACTCTTGCGCAGCATGGTGCAAGCGGCTCTCGGATCGAATTATCGCCATCACTTCGACTCCAATGTTATATCGTTACATCATTTGCGTTATGCTATAACGTATGTCATAGCAAGAGGGTGATGTGAAATTCCCCACGGTTGACTTCATGCGACAACAATCGACGGCAGCGCTGATCGGCATCCGAAGTGCCGGCGTCCGGCGCAGCGGGCGCTGGCTGGTGCGCGGCATCGATCTCGACATCCACCCAGGCGAGATCCTCACGCTGATCGGGCCGAACGGCTCCGGCAAGACGACGACCGCGAAGATGGCGGTCGGCATCATCGAACCCGACGAGGGCAGGGTGGAGCGTTCGCGGAAACTGGTCGTGGGCTATGTGCCGCAGAAGCTCGCGGTCGATCGTTCCCTGCCGCTCAGCGTCGACCGGATGATGACGCTGACGACGCGCGCAGACCGCCGGTCGGTCGACGCCGCCCTGGACCGGGTCGGGATCCGCCACCTGTCGCGGGCGCCGGTCCACGATCTGTCGGGCGGCGAGTTCCAGCGCGCGCTTCTCGCCCGGGCGATCCTGCGCAAGCCGAATCTCCTGGTTCTGGACGAGCCGGTTCAGGGCGTCGACTTTTCGGGCGAGATCGCACTCTACGAGCTGATTTCGGAGCTTCGCGAGTCCGAAGGCTGCGCGATTCTCCTGATCTCCCATGATCTCCATGTGGTGATGGCGAAGACCGACCGCGTCCTGTGTCTCAACGGCCATGTTTGCTGCGAGGGCACCCCGAGTTCGGTTGCCGCATCGCCGGCCTACAAACAGTTGTTCGGGGAACGGGCGGCGGAGTCGCTCGCGGTCTACCGGCACCACCACGATCACACCCATCTGCCCGATGGCCGGATCGCCTATTCCGACGGCTCGACCGCCGAGCATGGTGCGTGTGGTCACGGCCATCACGGCCATGGCGATGATCACCATCACCCCGTCGGCACACAGGACAACGCGCATCGTCATGGGGATCAGGCCGGTCACCGCGAGAGGCAGGACGACCATGCTTGACGACTTCTTTTTTCGCGCCGTCCTCGCCGGTGTTGGTGTGGCCTTGGTCGCCGGGCCGCTCGGCTGTTTCGTCATCTGGCGGCGGATGGCCTATTTCGGCGACACGATGGCGCATTCGGCGCTTCTGGGCATCGCCCTCTCGCTGGCCCTGGAATGGCCGTTGCTTCTTTGCGTCTTCGCGATTGCCGCGGTCATTTCGCTGCTTCTGACCGGGTTGCAGCGCCGGGGCACTCTTTCGACGGATTCGCTGCTCGGCATCCTCTCGCATTCGACGCTCGCGATTGGCCTCGTCCTCCTGGCCTTCATGACCACCGTGCGCGTGGATCTTCTGGGCTATCTGTTCGGCGACATCCTCGCCGTCTCCCGGCTCGACCTGGCCATGATCTGGGTCGGAGGCGCGCTCGTGCTTGCCGGCCTGGCCATGCTGTGGCGACCCTTGCTCGCCGCGACCGTCAACGAGGAACTGGCGGCGGCCGAAGGCCTTTCGCCCGGCCGTGCCCGCCTCGTTTTCATGCTGCTGATGGCGCTGGTGATCGCGATTGCCATGAAGATCATCGGCATCCTGCTGATCACGGCTCTGCTGATCATCCCCGCGGCCACGGCCCGGCGTTTCGCCGCGACACCCGAAATGATGGCCTGTCTGGCCGCGGGCTTCGGTGCCCTGGCTGCCGTCGGGGGGCTATATCTCTCGCTCGGGTTCGACACGCCCTCCGGCCCGTCCATCGTCGTCGCCGCGCTCGGACTCTTCGTCCTCGCGCTGATTCCGTTGCCGAGCTTCCGCAGGAGTGAAGAGACCGCTACCGGCCTGGAGCATCGCTCGTGAGCGCGCCGCACCGACTGACCCGCAATCAGGCCCTCGTTCTCGAGACCCTGACTACGGCCGAGGAACCGCTCAGCGCCTATGTGATTCTCGATCGCCTCAAGGACGAGGGCTTTCGGGCGCCGCTTCAGGTCTATCGGGCGCTCGACAAGCTGCTGGAGGCCGGACTCATCCACCGCCTCGACAGTCTGAAGGCCTTCGTCGCCTGTTCCACGCCCCATGAGCATGATGCAGCGGACCGGGTGGCCTTCGCCATCTGCCAGAAATGCGCGCGGGTCTGGGAGTTCTCCGATCCGGCGATCGAAGGTCGATTTGCCGCCTGGGCCGCCGACACGGACTTCGAAATCGCCAGCGCCACCATCGAGATCTCGGGGCTCTGTGCTGCCTGTCGCAAGGCGGGCGAGGGGGCCGCATGACCCGCCGGACGCGGAGCGAGCTTGCTGCGAGGACCGGCTGGAAAGAAAGCGCGTTCTTTTCTTCAGAATCTCGCGCGACCCGGCTTGCGAGCGGCAGGCACGGTGGCTATAAGCGCGCCGCAGGTCACGGAGTGTAGCGCAGTCTGGTAGCGCACCTCGTTCGGGACGAGGGGGTCGCAGGTTCAAATCCTGCCACTCCGACCAGCACTTCCAATATCGCATCGACTACAGGCCAGACGAGCGCGGAAGCTTGTGCTGGGAGATCAGGGTGGAAGTCCTGCTCCCGCCATGTCATCTGGGCGGCTATCGGGCGGTCAGCCCGTATGCACGGATCTGGCTGAGATAGGCAGTTCTGCCATCGTGTGATTCACGCTCGCCGGGCAAGACGTCGCTGATCTGCTCCCGATTTTGCGAATGGCGCTATATGGTGGGCATCGGATGCGGCACATGCTGAGTCGTCTGCAAGCGCGACATCCGGAAATTGTCCGTGTCTTTCGATTACAGCCAACCGGTAATGCCCACCACCGCGAAATCTCCTGCCATGGCCGACATCTCGATCACCGCGATGGCTGCGCGCGTTGCCGACATCCTCCGGGAGCGCATCGTGCGCGGCCAACTGGCGCCTGGCGACCGGATCGTCGAGCGCCGTCTGTCCGCCGAACTCGAAGTCTCGCGCACGCCGGTGCGAGAGGCATTGAAACTGCTCGAAGCGGATGGGCTGATCGAGATCAACCGCAATCGCGGCGCCCAGGTCACGGGCTATTCCTCCGAAGAAGCACGCAACCTGTTCGATGTGATCGCCGTTCTGGAGGGCCTTGCCGCCCAGCGGCTAGCCGAGACCATCGCGCCGGCGCTGCTTGCACGTTTTGAAGGAATGCACGCGGAAATGAAGACCCATTTCCGGCACCGGGATATCGATCCCTACTTTGACACGAATTCCGCGATCCACGATCTGGTGATCGCGTCTTGCGGCAATCGTCGTCTGGCCGAAAATCACCGGCGGCTGATGCTGAAAGCGCGCCGCGGCCGATTCCTTGCCATCATGAGCGACCAGCGCTGGAAGCAGTCGGTCGAGGAGCACGAGGTGCTGATGGATGCCCTTCGCAACCGGGATGGTGCAGCGGCATTCGAGGCCTGGCGTACCCATCTCGCCCATACCGGCGAAACCGTCTCGCGCGTTCTGGAAGAGCGCTACGGCGCAGATATGCCGCGCGGTTGATCTCGTCTTCCGGCGCGCCTTGCATGCGACCGCAGGTTCTTCGCGACGATCAGTCAGGCGGCGGCGCGGGCCCAGAGCCTGTCAGCGACTGCCTGAGCCGTGGCGATGACTTCCGATGCATCGACGCGGGTCGGGCGCCCATCGCGCAGGAGGCATTCTCCGTCGCAGAAGACCGTGCGCACATTGGCGCCGCTACCGGAATGGACGACGATGCCGAAGCCGTCGATGACGGGGGCTAGGTTCGGTGCATCGGCGTCCAGAACGACCAGGTCCGCCGGGTCGCCCACCTTCAGGGTGCCGGTCGCGCCGTGGCCCTTAAGAGCTTTGGCCCCGGCGGACGTTGCCCAGCCAAAGACTTCCCGCGCATTCAAAGCCAATGACGCCCGTCCCGTCTTTCCAGCTTCACGAGAGCGTGCTGCCGAAAGCGCATAGCGCATCGCCTCGAACATGTCCGCCGACTTGGTGTCGGTGCACAGTGTGATGCGAGCACCGGCATCCCTCAACGCCACGATGGGCGCCGCCGCGCCAAAGGCGGCGTTGCCGATCGGTGCATGGGCGACGGCGATGCCCGCACCGCCGGCCCGCTGGATGTCTTCGTCGGGCAGATAGATGCAGTGGGCCGCGACGAGGTCTTCGTTGAGCAGCCCCGTGTCTTCGAGAAATTCGACGGGGCTCATTCCCTCTCTTTCCCGGATCTGCTCCACCTCCATGACGGACTGCGCCAAATGGGTGTGGACCTGCTTGCCCGTTTTGGCGGCGAGTTCGGCGAATCTCGTCAACATCTCGCGCGAGCAAGTGTCGGGCGCATGGGGCGCGAGGATCGTCGAAATGCGCCCGTTGCCGCGTCCGTCCCAGCTTTCGACCAGATCGAGGGCCGCGGCGAGTGTCGCTTCTCCGAGGGCGGGGTCGTGGACGAAACGGCCCTCGGCGAGGGCCGCCGTATCAGCGTCCATGACGCGCCCGCCGACCTGAGCGCGGACGCCGATCTCTTCGGCGGCGCGAGCCAGGGCCTGCGGCATGCGGTAATAGTCGACGACAGTCGTCGAGCCCGCACACAAGAGTTCAAGGACGCCGAGCCGCGCCAGCGCAAGCGTCTCGTCCTCGGAGAGCCAATGTCCCTGGGGCACGCCCGGCGTATAGGCCGGGGCGAAGCCGCGATCCTCGACCATGCCGCGCACGATGGTGAGCGGCGAGTGATTGTGCGTGTTGACGAAGCCTGGCTGGACAATCCCGCCCCGCGCATCGATCCGCTCCACATCCGGCTCGTCCTTTCGAAGGCTGCCGGCAGGCAGGATGTCCGCGATATGCCCATCGCGAATGACGATGTCGCAACCCGCCCGATATCCGGCTTCCGGACAGATCAGTCGGGCATTGACGATATGGTATGCCAAATACTTGGGCAATTTGCGCTCCCTTTAGGCAAAGCATGATGACCTATTAGTCATTAGACATATGGAATATCTGAGAAATTCGGATCATTTTCGAAACAGGGCTTGCCAGCTTCGAAAAGATTCGTCAAATGGAATGCCATCTGTTCAGTGAAGTTCAACCGGCGGCCAAGCGATCTGAAGGCCCCTTGATCATTCCACGCAATCCGACCTGGACAATGTCTCGATCAAGCTGAGAGGAGATCGACCATGAATCCCATTTCCCGCCGCTCACTACTGAAGGGTACCGGGGCGCTTGCCCTTGGAACTCTCGCGCTTCCGGGCATTGTTCGTGCGCAGTCGAAGGAACTCGTGATCGGTTGTGCGGGGAGCCACACCGCTTGGATGGAACAGATCGTCGCCCCGCATATGCGCGAGACGATCGGGGCCGAAATCCTGTTCGAGGGCACCAAATCCTCGGTCAATCTCGAGAAGATGGCATCCAATCGCAGCAACCCGTATCTCTCCGTCGTCCAGATGGATGATCCGGTGATGATCCAGGCGGTCGAGGAGGAGTTGCTTCGTCCGATGGACCAGTCCGCCGTGCCCAATCTTGCGAATTTGCGTGACGGCACCATCCACATGGACGGCATGTGGGCGAACTATGTTCAGCCCTGGGCGGGAATCGCCTACAACACCAATGCCCGCGAGGGCGTCGATTCCTGGTCGGCCCTGTGGTCGGAAGAGGCCAAGGGCAGGGTCATCATCCCCTCGCTCCAGAACACCGAAGGCATGTGGACGCTCTTCGCCGCAGCGATGCTGGCGACCGGCAAGCCGTTCGCCGAAGCCCAGTACGAGACCGATGCGGCCTTTGCCAAGCTCGAGGAACTGAAGCCGAACGTCCTCACGACCTATTCGATCATGAGCCAGGCCTTCAACCTGCTCGAACAGGGTGAGATCACGATGCTTTCGGGTAATTTCTCCTCCTACACGCTGCCGCGCAAGGCCGAAGGCGTGCCGGTCGATCTCGCTGCGCCTTCCGAGGGCATCTTCGCCATGCCGTCCGGCATTTGCCTGGTAAAGGGCGGCCCCAATCCCGAACTCGCCGAAGCCTATGTCAACGAGATGCTCGGCGCCGATCTGCAGGCGAAGATCGCTGAATTCGCTTCCTCCGTTCCCGCCAATACCAAGGTCGATGCCGGCGCGATCGTGCCATCGGGCGTGCCGATCCACTCGCCCGACTGGTCCTTCGTCACCTCCAATCGGCGCGAATGGATCGAACGTTTCGACAAGCTGATGGCGGGTTGATCCGATGCGCGCCATTGCCCCTTCGAGCGTCGAGAGCGCGGTTCCCTATATGAACGAAGAATCACGCGATGCGCGTTATCTCGAAGTGGTGATGGTGCGCAAATCCTTCCGTGGCACGACGGTCATGGATGAGATGAACTTTCGGATGGCCCGGGGCGAACTCGTCTCGCTCCTTGGGCCATCCGGCTGCGGAAAGACGACGCTTCTGCGCATCATCGCCGGCTTGATGCCGGCGGACGAAGGCGAGATCGTTCTGGGTCCGCGGAACATCACCAATCTGCCGGCCCACAAGCGCAACATCTCGGTGGTCTTCCAGAACTACGCTCTGTTTCCTCATCTGACCGTCGGCGAGAATGTCGGTTTCGGTCTGAAGGCGCGGGGTCACGCAAAGAGCGAAATCGAGAGTCCGGTCCGCGATGCACTGCGCCTGGTGCGGATGGAAAGCTATATGGACAAGCCGATCGCCGGCCTGTCCGGCGGGCAGCAGCAGCGGATCGCCGTGGCCCGGGCCCTTGTCGTCCGGCCGGACCTCCTGCTCCTCGATGAACCCTTTTCGGCTCTCGACCGCAAGCTGCGGGAGACCATGCAGGTCGAGCTCAAATCATTGCTCCGCGACAGCGGCATCACCGCCGTCTTCGTGACCCACGATCAGGAGGAAGCCCTCGGCGTTTCCGACCGCATCGCCGTCATGAATGCAGGGCGGATCGAGCAGTTCGCCGATCCCTCGACACTCTATGCGCGGCCCGCAACGCCCTTCGTCATGGATTTCGTCGGTCTCTCGCTGCGTCTTAACGGGACGGCGACGGAGAAGGCTGATGGCGCCTGCGATGTCGGCACATCGCATGGATCGGTCCGGACGCCCATCGCGCTGCGGAAGGGCGAGGGGGCCGTCATCGGTGTTCGCCCCGAACTCGTCAGGGCTTTTCCATCCGGCGAGGCGCCGGCGCTGGAAGCCGGGCGAAACCGCGTCGAGGTCGTTCTGGAGGACGTCATGGTCCTCGGCTCGAAGACCATGCTCCACGGGCGCTGCGACGAACCGGACAGGCTGGTCTGCGAACTGCCCGGCATCAAGGCTGGCTTCGCGCGAGGGCAGAAGGTGGTCTTCGACTGGGCGATCGAGGACACGCTCGCCTATGGAGCCGCCGCGTGACCGAGCTTCGCCACGCCATATCCGGCACACCGCCCCGGCCGATCCGATCCCCGATCGACAAGATCGCGCTGCTCGCCGCGCCGGGGCTTCTCTACCTTGCGGTGCTCTATGCGATCCCGCTCCTGCTTCTTCTTCTGCAGAGCTTTAGGAGCGAAGACGGGGGGATCACGCTCGATGCCTATACGAGCTTCTTCGCCGAAAGCTACAATCTCGAAGTTCTCCTGCGGACCCTCCGCGTCGCTTTCCTGACGACGCTTCTGTCGCTGGCCATCGCCTATCCGACGGCGATCGCGATGAACCGCGCCAAGGGGGTGTGGCTCACGGTGTTTCTGGTGGCGATGGTGCTGCCCATGTCGCTTGGCGTCGTGGTCAAGGCGTTCGCCTGGTCGATCCTCTTCCGCTCGAATGGGGCTCTCAACCAGACCATGGAATTCATCGGTCTCATCGATGCGCCGATCCGCATGCTCTTCACCGAGACTGCGCTCGTCGTCGGCGCGGCAAACGTCTTCCTGCCCTTCATGGTGCTGCCGATCTACGCGGTCCTGCGCCAGCAGGACGAAGCGCTTCAGCACGCCGCGGCGAGCCTCGGGGCGGGTCCGATATTCCGCTTCTTCAATGTGAGCCTGCCGCTGACACTGCCGGGCATCGTTGCAGGCGCGGCCTTCGTCTTTTCGATGTCGATCTCGATGTATGTGATCCCGAGTCTGATCGTCGGCGAGACGCAGCAGACCCTGCCGATGCTGATCGCGCGCTCCTTCCTTTATCTGCGCAACGAACAGCTCGGTTCGACCATCTCCGCGATCCTCCTCATCATCGCGATCGTCGTCGTTCTTTCTTCGAGTTTTCTGGCGGCGCGACTGGGAGCCAAGGAATGACCCGTACGGATCAGATCTTCTCGAGGCTCTCCTGGGCGATCGGCCTTGCCACCGCCGCCTTTCTGATGCTGCCGATCGTGATCACGGTCGTGGTCTCCTTCTCGGCCTCGCCCGTCTACACGCTGCCGCCGCCGGACTGGTCGCTGCGCTGGTACGAGGCGCTGCAGCGAAAATCCGGGCTCGTCGAGGCGGTCATCCTCTCGCTGAACCTCGCCGTACTCTCCACCGCGATCAGCCTGGCGCTCGGCACGGCAGCCGCGATCGCAGTGGCACGAGGGCAGTTTCCCGGTCGCGCGGGTGTCGGGACCTTCGTCGTCTCCCCGCTGATGATGCCGGGTCTCGTGCTCGGTGTTGCCATGCTGCAGTTCTTCCGCGATATCGGCCTGCGCGATGCCTATTGGAGCCTGCTCCTGGCCCACGTCGTCATCACGCTGCCCTTCGTCATGCGCACGCTTCTCGCCGCCATGGGCAGTTTCGACTTCTCGATGATCGACGCGGCCCGAACCCTCGGCATGAGCTACCCGAAGGCGATCGCCAAGGTGCTGATCCCCAACCTCGCGCCCGCCTACCTGACCGGCGGTCTCTTCGCCTTCCTCGCCTCGATGGACAATTATCCGATCTCGATCTTCCTGACCGACGCGTGGAACAAGACGCTTCCGATCAAGATGCTCCAATATCTCGAGGAACAGCCCGATCCGTCGATCGCGGCCATGTCCACAGGGCTCATTCTTCTGGCGATCGTCGTGCTTGCAATCGGGGCGCGTACGGTCGGGCTGAACCGGATGATCCAGGGATGAGCGAAATCCAGAGTGCGAGGGCGATTGCGGCCGACGTTCAATCGGGCCGCAGCAGTGCGGTCAATATCTCGAAAGTCGCAATCGAACGCGTTCGCGCCCTGCAGCCGAAGCTGAATGCGCTCACCCATTTCGATGCCGAAATGACGCTCGCCGAGGCGAAAGCGGTGGACGCCCAGATCGGCGCGGGCGAGACCCTGCCGCTCGCGGGCGTGCCGATCATCATCAAGGATACGGTCTGGGTCGAGGGACGTCCGATCACGCAGGGCTCTCGGCTCTTCGCCGATGCCGTTCCTGCAAGGGACGCGCGGGCTGTCTACCTCCTGAAATCCGCCGGCGCCGTCATCCTGGGGATCGGCGCTTCTTCGGAATTCGCCTGCAAGGGTGTCACCACCTCGCTGCTTCACGGGACCACTCACCACCCGATGGACCCGGACCTGACGCCCGGCGGCTCGTCGGGCGGCCCGGCCGTCGGCGTTGCCGCGAGCATGGCGCCGCTCGCCCTCGGCACGGACGCGGGCGGATCCAGCCGGCGCCCACCGGCCCATGTGGGTGTCGTCGGCTTCAAGCCCTCGCAGGACGTGATCCCCTACGGTCCAGGTTATCCGGAACCCTTCTGGAACATTGCGGTCCTCGCTCCGATCGCCCGCGACGTCGCCGACACGGCACTGATGTTCGAGCTTCTCTCCTCGGGGCCGACCGCTGCCGCGCTGTTGCCTGCGCCAGAGGATTTGAAGAGCCTGCGGATCGCATTCGCTCCGACGCTCGGCCTCGATGCGAAGATGGACACGTCTTCGATCTCGGCTCTCGCCATGGCTGCGGAGCGCTTCCGCGCCGCGGGTTTCGACATCGCCGACGCCGCGCCTGCCTGGCCGGATGGCGCCGGACCGGGCGACGCGATGCCGCTCCAATGGGCCGGGCTCGCCGCGCTTTATGGCACGAGATGGCAGGCAGCGCCGGACGACTTCGATCCCGACATCGGTACGCAGATCGAGGCAGGCTTGCGGCTTTCCGGCGCCGACGTCGCCAATGCGCTCGAAGCTTCGCGGAAGATGCGCGAGACAATGCGAGCGTTCATGGACGAATACGACCTCGTCCTCAGTGCGACGACGCCCTGCGCGGCGTGGCCTTCGGTGCAGCTTGGTCCCGAGACGATCGGCGGCGCTCCGGCGGCTCCCCGAGATCATGCCGCCTTCACTGCCCAGTTCAATCACGCCGGGCTGCCGGCCATTTCGATACCGTGCGGGGTTTCGGAAACCGGCCTTCCGCTGGGCCTTCAGATCGGCGGGGGCTTTGGCCGCGACCGGACGGTTCTCGGCGCGGCGGCGGCTTTCGAGCACCTTCTCCAGTGATCCCGCTGGGGCGTCCGGCGGTGCATTATTCATGACACAGGTACCATCATGCGACTTCTTCTCGTGAACCCGAACATGTCGACGGCGATGACCGACACGATGGCGGCCATCGCGCGGGAGGTTGCCGGTCCGGCGCACGAGATCGTCGCTCTGACGGCGGATCGCGGCTTTCCCTATATCGCCAGCCGCGCCGAGGCGCAGATCGCTGGCGGCATCGTCCTCGAGATGATCGCCGACAATCTATCCGGGGCGGACGCCGTTATCGTGGCCGCCTTCGGCGATCCCGGGTTGCACGGCGCGCGGGAACTCTTCGAGCTTCCGGTGGTCGGCATGGCCGAGGCGGCGCTGATGAGCGCGGCGATGCTGGGCGAGCGGTTTTCGGTCGTGACCTTTTCCCCCGCGATGCGCCGGTGGTATCTCGACTGCGTGCGCGACAGCGGCCTGAAGGACCGTTGCGCCAGCGTCCGCACGCCGCCCGATCATCCTCGCGACGTCGACGGCGTCCGGAGCGCGCTGCGAGCAAATCTCGTGGCGCTGGCACGCCATGCTGTCGAACGGGACGATGCAGACGTTGTCATTCTGGGGGGTGCGCCGCTGGCAGGGCTCGCAAAGGAGATTGCGGCGGAGGTGCCGGCCGTCGTCATTGACCCGATCACCGCCGCCGTCGCTCAGGCGATGGCGATGACGCTGATCGCACCGCGAGAGGGTTTCGGTCTGCGGCACAGCCAACCGCTTGCGAAATCGTCCGTCGGTCTGCCCCGGCCCCTCGCCGATGTGATCGGCCGGGAGGCGCGCGTCTGACATTGAGCCATGGCCGCGTCGGTACCTCAGCCGAGAGCTTCCGCGCTCTCGCACCGGAGGTGATCGAAGATCCCGCCGGCGGTGGCGAACCAGACGTCTTGGCTGTGCGCTTGGATATGCTCCAGGGCCCGGCTCAGGGCTCTCAGCCGGAAAGGGACGCCGGAGATGAAGGAATGGACGACGATCGACATCACCAGCGGCTGCTCGCTTGAGGCTGCAAACAACTCGTCGAACTCGTCGACGATCATCTGCGAGAACTCCGCAGCCGAGGCGCGGCGTTCGACCATGGTCGTCGAATCGTTCAGTTCGAGCGCATAGGGAATGCTGAGGAGGGGAGATGAGCTGGTCTCGAGCCAGACCGGTCGGTCGTCCATGCGCAGATCGAGCAGATAGCGGTAGCCGCATTCCGCGAGGAGATCGACGGTCGCCTCCGTTTCCGCCAGCCAAGGGCTCGACCAGCCTTTCGGCGGTTGCCCTTCTTCCTTGGCGATCCGGTCGGCGACGGCCTGCAGATAGGCGCGCTCCTGCGTCCGCTCCATGCCGGCCAGCGTGTCGGAATTGGCCAGCCCGTGACCGACGATCTCGGCGCCATGGTCGCGAGCGAAACGCATGAGGTCGGGCGCGGTGTCGTAGACGTCGGTGTTGAGGAGGACCGTCGGCCGGATGCCGAACGCGCCGAGCCGCTCGATCAGCCGAAACGCGCCGACGCGGTTGCCGTAGTCTCGCCAGGATGTGTTGACGTAGTCCGGCTTCGGGGCGCCCGGGAACAAATCCTCGCTCATGCCCTCGCCGAAGGCGTATTCCTCGATCCCGAGCGCGACATAGAGGGCGAGACGCTTGCCACCTGGCCAGGGGCGGGCGGCCGGCGCCGTGATCGGCGAATAGTCGTAACGGGGCCCGGTCATTGCGGGTGCCCGTTCGTCTCGTCAGCCGGGTCGGCGAGAAACCGATAGCGCGGCGACAGCGGCTTGTCCGGCGGCGCGGCGAAGCTCGAACGCTTCGACGTCGCGAGGCCGTTGCGCACCAGGGTCTCGGCCATGCCGACGGCCACCGCCACCCCGTCGATGACGGGCACGCCGAGCTCCTGCGAGAGCGGGGCGGCCAGATGGCCGATCCCGGCGCAGCCGAGCACGATCGCCTCCGCGCCCTCCTTCTCGATCGCTTCGCGACCTTGGGATGCGATCGCGCGGCGCACCGCTTCGTCCTCCTCTTCGCCGTAAAGGACGGGAACGTCGACGGCGCGGATCGGCAGGCATCGACCGGCGAGCCCGAGGCCGAGGGAGGCAACCACCCGGTGGGCGTGGATGCGGGTTCGTGCCGGCAAAGTCACGATCGAGAAGCTCTGGGCCACCATGGCCGCAGCCATCAGCGCCGCTTCGGTCATGCCGACGACCGGAACGCAGGCCACTTCGCGGGCGGCCGACAGGCCGGTGTCGCCGAAGCAGGCGATGACGAAAGCGTCCACGCCCTCCGCCTCGTGGCGCCGAACCTCCTCGACGACGCCGAGGGTTGCCACCGCTTCCTCGAAATGGCTCTCGATGGAGGGGACGCCCTCTTTCGGCTCGCTGGCCGTTACACGGGTCTGCGGAGCAGCGACCGCCGAGCCGGCCAGCCGGTCCGCCTCGGTGAAGGCGGCGGTGGTGTTCGGGTTGATGATGTGGATGTGCATGCCGTCTCGTCCTCGTTGGCTCAACGCCCGACCCAGCGCGTGAAGCCGACGTCGCGCGCGGCGGCCATTTCCACCATCCGGCGGTAATAGGGCAGGACCTCGGCGGCGGAACCGCGCAGGCTCTCGGCCTCCGCCCGCAATTGCGGTTCGAGGGCGCGAAGCTCCTCCAGCAGCGCGCCTTCGTCGATCGTCGTGAGCTGCATGTCGCGCATGACGATCTGGCCGCCGACGATCGTATGGACCACCGAGGAACCGGTCTCGCAGAGGACGAGCTGACGGCGAATGTCGTGCAGCGGGCGGAAGGCGGGGGCATCGAGGTCGAGGATCGCGAGATCGGCGGCAGCGCCCGGTTCGATGCGACCGAGCGGCTCCGCCCGGCGCATCAGCCGATCGCCGCCGTCCCAGACCGCAGACAGGATTTCCTCGGCTTTCGGCCAGGCGTCGAAGTCCGGATTGGCCAGAGCATGGATCATGCCCGCGGTCTTCATCGCGACCCAGAGATTGTGGCTGTCGTCGCTGATCGCTTCGTCGGTTCCAAGGCAGAGCGGGACACCGGCGTTCCGCAGCGCGCGGAACGGCATCACACCGCTGCCGAGCCGCATGTTGCAGACCGGGTTGTGGGCGACGATGGCGCCGGAGCGACCCAAAATGGCGATGTCGTCCTCATCGACCCAGATCGCATGGATGACCTGCATCTGCTCGTCGAGGATCCCGAGTTCGTCGACGTAACGGACCAGCGATTGGCCGTATTTCTCCTCGCCCAGCACACGTTGGAGCTTGGATTCCAGGATGTGGCAGAAGAAGGGGAGATCGTAGCTTCGGGCGAGGTCCGAGAGTGCTTTCAGATAGGCCGGAGTCGCCCGTTGCGGGGCGGAGCAGGAGACGGCTGCCGAGATGCGGCCGTCGCCGGCCTCGTGCCAGGTGTCGATCAGATGATCGTAATGGGCCAGCATGCCGTCGGCGGTTTCCCGCGGCGCGTCCTCCATGCGGCGCTTGATGTCGTCCGGCAGGAGATCGGTGAGGAACGGGTATTTCTCGTATTCCACCACGATCGGCTGATCGAGCCCGATCGTCGCCCGCATGCCGCTCTCGACATAAGCGCCGGCCACCGCATCGATGGCGGAACGGCTGGTCAGCGGAACGAAGAAGACGTCGTCGGCGACGCTGGTGATGCCGAGCTTCAGCATCTCCGCCGCCCCCAGAAGCGTGCGCAGCCGGACCCGCCGGGGATCTTCTTCACCCTCCGTCTGGTGCGGCACCTCGTAGAGCATGAAGACTTCGAGCGGCAGGCCGTCCAGCGTGCCGCGCATGAAGTTTCCGGGCGAGTGGAGATGCGCATTGACCAGACCGGGGATGACGAGTTGCCCGGTCGCGTCGAGGATTTCGCACCCCAAGGCATCAATGTCGGGGCCGACGGCGGCGATGCGGCCATCCCGGATCAGGATATCGCCGGTTTCGGCGGTCGGGGAGGCTGCAGAACGGAGCACGTCGCCGCCGCGGATGACGAGATCCGACATGATGTTTCCTCAAGAATTCAAGTCGCGATGGCGGGAAGAGGCACGGGGCCCGAAGGCCATGGCGATCGGCGATGAAGACTGTTCGGTGAACCTAGCGAGGG
This sequence comes from Jiella marina, assembly GCF_024359545.1. Classification (GTDB taxonomy): domain Bacteria; phylum Pseudomonadota; class Alphaproteobacteria; order Rhizobiales; family Rhizobiaceae; genus Jiella. Next base: position 352,838 of record NZ_JAKQZG010000001.1, on the reverse strand, counting down.
GAGAGAGCCAAGGCAATCAACGGTCCGGCTTCGTTGGCAAGGAACCTGACACATGCTATCCGGTCGAGGCCCACCTCTTTGAGCGCAGTCCCATCCAGCGACACCGCGTCGTCCTCGGTTTGCGCGATCCGCGTCCTTCTTCTTTGCTCGACACGACGGGACCAATTCATGCCGGAATCCTCTTTGCCGAAGATCATCGGTGCGCTGCAGCTGCCGCCTTTCGGATATGGCGCTGCGCGGCCGCTCAGCTGGTACGAGGACTTTCTTCTGTCGAACGCCGAGACCTTCGTGAAGAACGGCATTACGGCGATCAAGGTCCAGGACGAAACGCGTGAGCGCGGCAGCGCGAGCCCCCGCACGATCGCCCGCATGGCCTCGCTGGGGCGCAGCCTTCGCCGGGAATTTCCCGAGCTGTTCATGGGCATCATCGTGCAGGCCCACGATGCGATCTCGCCGCTGGCCATCGCCGACGCCGCAGGGGCCGATTTCGTGCGCCTGAAAGTCTTCACCGGAGCCTCGGTAAACAGCGAAGGGATCAAGGACGCTCTCGGCGTCGATGCCACGCGCTATCGGGAGGAGATCGACCGCTCGGACATCCGGATTCTCGCCGATGTGCATGACCGCACTTCCGTGCCGCTCAATCCGGTTCCGCACGACATGGCGGCGAATTGGGCCGAGGGCCTCGGCGCCGACGCGCTCGTCATCACCGGTTCGTCCTTCGAGGATTCGCTTGAGCGGATCGCGGCGGCGCGGCAGGCCGGCGTGAAGCGGCCGATCGTGCTCGGCGGTGGCGTGACGGCCGGGAACGTGCGCGAGGCGTTGTCGGCCGTGGATTCGGTGGTGGTCAGCACGGCCCTCGTTCGCCCCGGCGCTTCGGATGAGGACATGAACCGCTGGGATGCGCGGCGCATTGCCCAATTCGTGGAGGCGGCCGGCTAGTCACCTTCGAACCATCTCGCGCCCGAATACAGATCAGGAGTTTCATCGTCCATGCCATCGACCCGCTTTTCGACCCCGCTTCTGGCGGCTGGTTCCCCCCTCGATCAGCGCGCAAAGGATCTGATCTCCGAGCTCTACGATGCGGAAGAGCGGATGATGAAGGAGCTTCCGACGGACGCGCCGACCGACGAGAAGCGCAAGCGCCGCGTGGAATTCACGATCGAGGAAATCCACGGCCAGCCGGAAGCCATCGCGACGACACTCGAGAGCGAACGGCAGGCGATTGCGGACGCGGCCGCCAAGATCGCGAGCGGCGACTTCGACCGTATCGTCATGACCGGCTGCGGGGATTCACTCGCCGTGCACGTTGCCGTCCGTTCCCTGTTCGAGGAACTGCTCGGCATTCCCTGCGAGCCCATCCAGGCGCTGGATCTCGCCTATTACCAGTACCATGCCATTGGCCCGAAGACGCTCGTCGTCAGCCTCAGTTCGAGCGGTTCGACCACGCGGACGGTGGAAGCGATGCTGATGGCGCGCGCCATGGGCGCCGAAACACTCGCCCTCAGCAACACGGTCGGCTCGCCGATCATGGAGGAATCCACCTTCAAGCTCCGCATCCACGCCGAGCGAAAGGGCTGGCCGACCCAGGCGAGCACGGCGGCGATCGCGCTTCTCGCGCAATTGGCGATCCACATCGCTCGCGGCCGCGGCAAGTCCGAGCGGGCCGACGAACTCCAGGCCGCGCTCGACGCAGCTCCCGAACAGATGGCCGGGGTGACGCGCGAGCACAGCGAAGCAATCGCGGAGATCGCCGAGACCGAGGCCAAAAAGCGCATGTTCCTCTTCGCGGGCGGTGGGCCGACCTTCGCAGCCGCCATGTTCGGCGCCGCGAAGGTGAAGGAGTGCACGGCGGAACACGCGCTCGCCATCCCGATGGAGGAGTATCACCATTACAATTCGCAGAAGCCGGGCGACCCGCTTTTCCTCATCGCGCCAGCCGGCCCGTCCGTGGCGCGGGCGCGGGACACCGCGATGCAGGGCAAAAGCTGGAATGGGCGCGTCTTCAGCGTGGTGACCGGGGACGAGAGCGAACTCGACGCCCATTCCGACGCGGTCCTGCGTTTGCCGGCCGTGCCGGAGGTTCTGTCCGCGCTTTGCTACAGCGTCCCCGTGCAGCTCTTCGCCTACCATTTGGCGAGTGCGCAATTCCGTCTGGCGGAAGCGGCCCATGCCGGCTGAACGTCAGAGCCCGAGGCTCGTCTGCTACGGCAATCTGACAATCGACGACGTGGTGCTGCCGGACGGCTCGGAACGGCCGGGCTGCATCGGCGGCGACGCGCTCTACGCGACCTTGGCCGCGCGCGCTCTCCTGCCCAAAACGGAGATGATCGCACCGGTCGGAAACGACCTTCCGGAAGAGACCACCCGGCGCATGGAAGCAGGCGGGTTGTCGCCGCGGGATCTGCCGGCACGCGATCTGCCGACGCTGCACAATCGCGTCGAATACCGCGCCGACGGATCGCGGCAATGGACGCTGTTTGCCAGCGAGACGGATTTCGAGCGGCTTTCGCCGGTCCCTCGCGACGTTCCGGAGGCATATCTCGCGGCCGACGCCCACATGATCCTCGCCATGGCCCTCTCGGCGCAGGAAGAGCTGGTCGCGTATCTGAGGCGCGAGACCAGGGCCGTCGTGGCGCTGGATCCCCAGGAGGACTACATCGCCGGCAATGAGGATCGCCTGCGCCGGATGATCGCGAGCCTCGACATCTTCATGCCGAGCGAGGAAGAGATCGTTCGCCTGTTCCGCACACGCGACGTTCGCAAGGCCGCCCGCGACATCACGAGCCTCGGGCCCTGGCTCGCCGTGATCAAGCTGGGTGCCGAGGGGTGCTTCGTCTATGATCGCCGCAGCGAGACCGAGTTCGCCCTGCCGGCCTGGCCTGGCGCGAAGGTGATCGACACGACGGGGGCGGGCGACAGTTTCTGCGGCGGTTTCATGGCGTCTCTCGTGCGCGACCCCGATGCGGTCGAGGCTGCCGCCAGAACCGGCGCGGTCACGGCTTCCATCGCCGTCGAAGGCTATGGGGCCGACCGGCTTCTGGAGGCTTCGGCGGACGACTTCCGGACAAGGCTCGACGGCTGGCGCGACGAGCGGGGCAAGGGATGACGGCATGACGACCACCCTGATCGAGGCGGCTTATATCCTCGAAGGTTTTCGCGGCGACGAACCGATCCTCCACCGGGACGCCGCCTTGGTGGTGGTCGACGGCAAGGTCGCGGAAATCGGTGATAAGGCGTCGCTCGAAATCCGCTATCCCGACGCAAAGCGCATCGGCAATGGGCGGACGGCCGTCGTGCCGGGCTTCGTCAACGCCCATCATCATGTCGGTCTCACGCCGCTCCAGCTCGGCTCGCTCGATCACTCGCTGGAACTCTGGTTCGCGACGCGGCTGGGCCTGCGTTCGGTCGATCTCTATCTCGACACGCTCTACTCGGCCTTCGAGATGATCGCCTCCGGTGTGACCACCGTCCAGCATCTCCATTCGCGGGCGCCCGGCGGCTATGACGGGCTGATGGCGGCATCCCGTTCGGTGCTCGGAGCCTATCGCGACATCGGGATGCGCGCTTCCTTCTCGATGGCGTTCCGCGATCAGAACCGGCTGGTCTACGAGGACGACCAAGCGTTCCTGAAGCGTTTGCCGGAGGATGTCCGCCCCGCGCTGGCGGAATATTTCGCCGAATTCGGCAACACGCTCGACGAACAGGCCGCGGTCTTCGAGACGCTCTTCGAGGAGTGCCGCGACGAGAACCGGCTGGCCGTCCAGCTGGGACCATCGAACCTTCACTGGCTTTCCGACCGGGCGCTCGCGCGCGCTGCGGATCTTTCGGAGCGCTATCAGGCTCCGATGCATGTCCATGTCCTGGAGACCGCCTATCAGAAGGAATACGCCCACAAGCGGGCGGGCGCCTCCGCCGTACGGGTTCTGGCGGATCATGGCCTTCTGAACGAGCGCCTGACTGTCGGCCATGGTGTCTGGGTGACGAGCGCGGACATCGAGGCCTGCGCCGAGGCGGGTGTCTGCCTCTGCCACAATTGCAGTTCGAACTTCCGGCTCAAGAGCGGCATCGCGCCGGTCAATCGCTTCGTGGAGAAGGGCGTGCGGGTGGCGATCGGTATCGACGAGGCCGGCATCAACGACGATCGCGACATGCTGCAGGAAATGCGCATGGTGCTGCGCGCCCATCGCGAGCCGGGCATCGATGCGCCGTCACCGACCTCCGCCAACGTTCTGCGCATGGCGACGGAGCACGGCGCTGCGACGACGCCGTTCGGGGAGAGCATCGGGCGGCTGACGCCCGGCTCGAACGCGGATCTCGTCCTGTTCGACTGGGACGCGGTGACCTATCCCTATCAGAGCCTCGACATCGCCTTCGAGGAGGTTCTGGTGCAGCGGGCGAAGGCGACGAGTGTTCGCACGGTGATGATCGCCGGCGAGATCGTCTATGAGAACGGGGGCTTCACCAAGGTCGACCGAGACGCCGTTCTCGCCGAGATCGCGGCGCAACTCGCCCGACCCGACACGGGCAAGGATCAGGCGCGCAAGGCGTTGTCGGCGGCCGTCCTGCCCCATGTGAAGGCCTTCTATCGCGACAATTACCGGCTCCCGCCGCGCTCCCCGCACTACAAGATGAACGATCAAGGCTGATGACCACCGTCTTTCCCGGCGAAGGCCGCAATCTTCGCGGCTATGGTGACGATGTTCCCGAGGTTTCCTGGCCGAACGGTGCGGCGGTCGCCGTGTCCTTCGTCGTCAATGTGGAGGAGGGGGCCGAGCGCAACCTGCTTGACGGCGACGAACGCAACGAGAGCGTCTACGAGGCGCGCGAGGAGGTGGTCGGCGCGGTCGATCCCTGCATGACCAGCCATTACGACTATGGCCCCCGTGCCGGCTACCAGCGGATCCGCGACGCGCTCGGCCGTCATGGCGCCCCTGCGACGTTCTCCACCTGCGGCCGGGCGGCGGAGCGGCTCTCCTGGCTGCTGCGCGACGCCGTCATGAACGGTCACGAGATCGGCTGCCATGGCTGGCGCTGGGAAACCCATGCCGGCATGCCGGTCGACCAGGAGCGGGAGATCATCGCGCGCACCCATGCGGCGATCAACGAGGCCGCCGGCGTGGCGCCCGTCGGGTGGCACACGCGTTCGGCATCGACGGAGAACACCCGCCGCCTGCTGATCGAGCATGGCGGTTTTCTCTACGATTCCGACGCCTATGACGACGACATGCCCTATGCCGTCAACCTGGACGGGCACCGTCACATGGTGCTCCCCTATGCGTTCGACACGAACGACATGCGGTTTCAGCCGGGCGGCGGCTTTATCCAGGGCGAGGATTTCACGCGCTACTGCCTCGCGGCCTTCGATCGCCTGCGACGGGAGGGAAAGTCGGCGCCGCGCATGCTTTCCATCGGCCTGCATCTGCGCATCATCGGCCGGCCGGCCCGGATCGACGCCCTGGAGCAGGTGGTCGACACGATCGCGTCCTCGGGCGAGGCCTGGATTGCGACACGCGGCCAGATCGCGCGGCACTGGCGCCAGGCGATCGGGCTGCCGGAATGGCAACCCGCGTCGAACGGTGCCGGTTAGCGGCTCAAAGCCTTCTCGATCGCGGTCACGGCGGCGGGGATCGGCTCGATCAACGGCACCGGCGAGGTGGCGGCGAGGCTGCGGGCCGCCGCCGCCAGCGGACCACCGCCGATGATCACGGCTTCCGCCCCATCCTCCTCGACCGCTTGGGTCACCGCCTTGGCCAGCGCGGTGTGCAGTAGGCAGGGATCACGCATCACGGCCTCCAGTGGCCCCTCCGTCAGCCGGACAGACGCGAGCTGCGCGCCATGGCCGAGGATCGCCGCGCGCCGCTCGATGGCGCGCACGAGGTCGGGCGTGGTGGTCGCGACGGAGAAGCGCCGACCGTTCTCAGCGGCGAGACGCATGCTTGCTTCGGCGATCCCCAGGACCGGGACACCCAGCCGCTTGGCCAGCGCGTTTCGGCCGGGATCGCCGAACGCCGACACGATGACTCCATCATAGACCGGCGGAACTTCGATCTGGCAGACGGCCACCGCCGCGATCGCCAGTTCGGCTTCGTTTGTGATCAGTGGGGGAGCTTCAGAGGCCGTGACCCCCTGTATTGTGATGGTCGATGCGGCTTCACGGGCGATCCTGACCATCAGCCGGGTCGTCTCGTCCGAACTGTTCGGATTGATGAGAAGAACCGGCTTGATCATGACGCGTCGTCCGGGTGGTGCGCAGCGAAATGCCGGGCAATCGCATCGCGCCGTGTGATCCAGATTCTGTCCTTGTGCCGGTCGAGCGCATCCAGGATGCCTTCGACGGCACGAAAGCGCGCGGGGCGGCCGCAGATGCGCAGGTGAAAGCCGATATTGAGGATCGACGAGCGACCGCTTTCGCGCGCTTCCTCGACGAGCTGCTTGAGCGCGTCCTCGACATATTCGACCATTTCGCGCGCCCGCACGAAGCCGTTCGGATGGAAGAACTTCATGTCGTTGGTGTCGAGCGCATAGGGGACGATCAGAAGCCCCGGCCGCTCGGCCTCCCGATAGGGCAGATCGTCGTCGAAGGCGTTGGAGGTGTAGAGGAAACCGCGTTCCTGAAGGAGGTCGCGCGTCCAGACGCTCTCGCTGCCGCGGCAGAAGAAGCCGACCGGCCGCTCGCCGGTTGCGGCCGCGATCGCGCCGACGGCTCGGTCGAGATCGGTGCTCTCAGCCTCTCGGCTTGGATAGTCGGAATGCGGGCGCCACCGCCAGCCGTGGCAGGCGGCTTCGTGGCCTCGCCGGGTGATCTCGGCAGCCAACTCCGGCGTGCGCTCGACGGCTCGCCCGCAGCAGAAGAAGGTCGCCGCGATGCCGCGCCGGTCGAACGTGTCGAGGAAGCGCCACAGGCCGACGCGCATCCCGTAGGCGAAGATCTGTTCCTGGCCGAGGTCGCGGACACCCGGTTCGACGACGCTGATGACCTCGCCCATCGGCTCGGACCGTGTGTCACCGTCGCTGACCTGCTGTTCCGCGCCCTCTTCGTAATTGACCACCAGCGACACGGCGACCCGGGCACCATTGGGCCAGACAATCTGCGGCGGCCGGCCGCCATAGCCCGTCAGGTCACGCATGTTCGGCGCTCCGGTGGTCTTCGCTGCGCCCATGCGCCCGATACGCTGCGAGGCGATCCTCGAACTGCGCGCGCGAGAGATCATGCGCCTCCGCGACGCCGCGGCATTCGACCATCATGGCGCCGGCGACGATCGCCGCTTCGACGCAAGCCGTATGCGCCCAACCGAGCGCGCGAGCCGCGGCGAACGCGCCGCAGAAGCCGTCACCCGCGCCCGTCGGATCGGCAACGGCCGCTGTGGCCGGCGGAGCGTGACGACCGCGGTCTTGCCAGTACAGCGCGCCGGTGGCGCCGAGTTTGACCACGGCATGCTGCCCGAGCCGTTGGACGAGGCTCTTTGCGACGGAGGGGGCATCGGCTGGCGAGGCGGCAGAGCGGATCAGACCGCAGAGTTCCTGTTCTGACGGCAGGAATGTCAGTCCGTCCCGAACCATCCTTGCAAACATGTCCAAGTCCCATTCCCCGGCGTAGTGGGGAGAAGGGTCGAGCGTGATCAGCGCGCCGGGCGGGATCGCGTCGAGATGTGCCGCATGGCGTTTCCAGACCTGGGGAGCGAGGTGGAAGGCCGGTGCCGTGCGCCAGGTGTCCGGGACGTCTTCGGGGGCGGGGCTGATCGCTTCGAGCGCGGCCAGATAGGTCTCACGTTCGGTTTCGGGGTCTTGGATCGCGCGAAACCGGCCGCCCTTCGGGACCGTCCGTCGCCCGCCATCGGGGTCGTAGAGGAACCATTCGACGAGATGCGGCTCGGCTTTTCGGACGATGGCCGTGCGAAATCCGCGCTCCTGCAGATCGCCTTCGATCGCGTCGTCGATGCCGGAGCCGAGCCGGCTGACGATGCCGATCTCGCCTTCCGGCAGGACAAGCCGCGCCCCGGCCGCCGCATAGAGCGCATTGCCGCCAAGCTGGCGCTGCCACGGGCCGGGCTCGGCCGGGACGACGTCGTCCACCGTGATCTGTCCGATGATGACGAGCCGCGGCGGTGTCATGGGGTCGGCGCCGTCATGTTCGTAGCCGGTCGAGGCCGACCGCCTTCGCCAGCACGATCATCACCACGAAGGCGGCGAGGATCTCGAGGCTCGATAACGCCGCGACCATCGGGCTCGAGTCGAACTGGACGAGATTGTAGAGTTCGACCGACAGGGGCCGCGAGCGCGGCGAGGCGGTGAACAGCGCGACGGTCAGATTGTCGAAGGCCTCGATCGCGACGAAGGCGCCGCCGGCGATGATCGCTCCGACGAGCTGGCGCGCGGTGATCTCGAAGAAGGTGCGGGTCTTCGAGGCGCCCATGGAGAGCGAGGCTTCTTCCAGCGCCGGATCGAGCTGCGTCAGCCGCGCCATCACCATGCGGACGGCGAAGGGCAGACAGAAGACCGTGAGCGCCAGGATCACCATCAGGTTCGACTGCCGGAAGGCGATATAGGCGCCGAAGAACAGCGTCGCGACGCCGATCACCATGCCCGGCAGCATTTGCGGCGCGACGATGAGGGCGCTCGCGAAGCCCCGGCCGAAGAAGCGGCCGCGCACCAGGCCGTAGGCCGCCGGGATCGCCAGCGCCAGGGACAGGCAGGTGGTCGCGGCCGAGATCTGCAGGCTGGTGACCGCGGCGTCGATGATCTGGTCCCGGGCGAAAAGATCCGCGTACCATTGGAAGGTGAAGCCCTGCGGCGGAAAGCCGATATAGGCCGTCTCCGTGAAGGAGATCGCGATCACGATCAGGCTGGGCACCGACAGCAGGAGGACGGTGCAGACGGCGATGATCGCCAGGATCGTGGCGCCGATCCGGTCGATCACCTTCGAGGCGTTCCCGCGTTCGGCGACGTCGGCTGTGGCGGGCCTGGAGGTGGTCATGGTCTCGCTCATCAGGCCTTGGCCTCCGTCCAGCGCATCATGCGGTTGCCCGCCAGCGTGATCATCAGCACGAAGAGGAAGCAGCTGACGAGAAGCAGCAGCGCGAGGATCGCCCCCTTGTTCCAGTCTAGAATCACGACGATGAACTCGTAGACCTGCACTGCGACGGTGGTGTAACCGCCGCCGCCGAGGAGCTGGGGAATGATGAAATTCGTGTAAGACAGGGCGAAGACGATCGTCGTGCCGGCGATGATGCCGGGCATGCTCATGGGGAGCACGATCCTGAAGAAGGTGCGCACGCGGCTTGCGCCGAGGCCGAGGGAGGCGTGTTCGAGCTTGCGATCTCGCGAGGAGAGCACGGTGATCAGCGGCAGGATCATGAAGGGCAGATGGATCTGCACCATGCCGACGATGACCGCGAAGTCGGAATAGAGCATGCGCAAGGGGCGCGACACGAGGCCGAGATCCATCAGGACGGCGTTGACGACGCCGCGCCGGCCCCCGAGGATCACCAGCCAGGCATAGGTGCGCACAAGCGCACTCGTGAGCAGCGGCGCCACGGTGAGGATCAGGATCACCATTTGCAGGCGCCGGCCGACCAGCGTGTGGATGTAAGCCAGCGGATAGGCGAAGAGGAAGCAGAAGAAGGTGGAGAGGACGCCCACATAGAAGGAGCGCCACCACACGCGCCAAAACAGATCGTCGGTGAGGACGTCGAACAGATATTCCAGCGTGAAGTTGGCACTCTGGACGGTGCCGCGCTGGATCGGTACGAAGCCGAAAGCCAACAGCACCGCCATCGGCATGATGAAGAAGACGACGAGATAGAGGAAAGCCGGAGCCGCGGGCCAGAAGCCGCCGCCCTTCATGACCTTGTCGACGAGGCTCGCGGCCATTACGCGCTGCCCTCCACGCTTCCGGAAACGGCGACGCAGGCATCGGCCTTGTCTACGTCGAGGGCGACCGGCGTTCCGATGTCCAGCATGTCGTGATCGGCCCGGCTGACGAGCACCCGGAGCTTTCGCTCGGCAGCCTCGACCTCGTATTCGACGCTGGGCCCGGTGATGCGGGCGAAGGCGATGGTTCCCGCGAGGGGCTCGCTGCCCTTCGTCGGGCGCACCGTCAGGTTCTCCGGCCGGATGACGATCATCCGGTCTTCCCTCGAGCCTCTGGCGCCGAGCGAGGGGAGCTTGGCCGCTAGCTCGGCCGGCAGCACGTTCGCCGCGCCGATGAAGTCGGCGACATAGGCGGTGGTGGGGGTATCGTAGATCTCGGTCGGCGTTGCGAACTGATCGATCTGGCCCTTCGACATCACCGCGATCCGGTCGCTGATCGTCAGGGCCTCGGTCTGGTCGTGGGTCACGCAGATGGTGGTGATCCCGACCTGCTTGACGATCTTGCGCAGTTCGATCTGCATCGCCACGCGCAGCTTGGCGTCGAGGGCGTTGAAGGCTTCGTCGAGAAGTAGAACTTTGGGTCTGAGAACGAGCGCGCGGGCGATCGCGACGCGCTGCTGCTGCCCACCGGAGAGCGACTGGGGATAGCGGTCGGCGAACTCCGTCAGCGAGACCAGGGCCAGCGCCTCCTCGACCTTGGCCTTGCGCGTGGAGCGATCCGCGCGCCGGACCCTCAGCCCATAGGCGAGGTTTTCTGCGACCGTCATGTGCGGAAACAGCGCATAGTTCTGGAAGACGAAGCCCACGCCCCGCTGGTTCGGCGGCAGGCGGGTCACGTCTTCGCCGCCCAGCACCACCTTGCCGCTGCTGGGCGTCTCGAAGCCCGCGATGCAGCGCAGGAGAGTGGTCTTGCCGCAGCCGGACGCGCCCAGAAGCGTGATCGTCTCGCCGTCGCGGATCGACAGCGAGCAATCGCGAAGCACGTGCAGCTTGCCGAAATGCTTGTTGATGTCCGCTACTTCGATCGGCATCTGACCGCCTCCGTTTCGTTCCGGCGAAAGCCAGCGCCTGAAGCGCGCCTCGGGGAGAAATGCGTCGGGCTCGTTTGCACCCTCATTGGCCGGTTCCCAGAAGCGAGCGGCGGGTGAGCTGTCGGCTCGTGTTGAAGCGGACCTCGTCCTGTTTCAGGTGGAGGCGCCTGTTGGGATCGAAGCCCGTCTGCAGGCTGACATGATAGGCGAGTAGCTGCAGCGGCACGGCCGCGACGCTCTCGCGATGGCAGCCATTGTCCTTGTAGGTCAGCGACCAGGCGGCCTCGTGGGTTGGGAGATCGTCCGGCGCGACCCACAAGCTCTTCACGTCCATGGCCTTCAGAGCCTTTGCCGATTCCGAGGCGATCTCGGCGACCACCGGTGTCGTCGGCAGCATGGTCATCAGCTCGCCCCGCTGCATCGTCCAGTACTGGCGATGGGCGAATTCCTCGACATCGTCGGTCCAGCTCGGCGTCGCGCAGAGTTCGACGAGCTTGGCGGCGCCATAGTCGGCAATCGCCATCCCCCGCGTACCGCAGGACAGGAAACGGATCGCCGGCGCCGTAGCGCGATCGGCGGCGATCTCGGTCGCGAGCACTTCGGCTCGCGGCAGAATGGCTTGTATCGTGTCGGCGGTCGCTTCGATCACCCGGGCGATCCGGGCGGGCTCGTCGCCGCGAGCGAGTGCCGCGAAGGCGTCCAGAACCGTGCGGGTCGTGAGAAAGCTCGACGTGCCGCACAGGAACGGAGCGATATCGCTGAGATGGAGCGCAAAGCAGGGAAGGCCGAGCGCGCCGAGACGTCCGCCGCCACCATTGGTCAGCGCCGTCACGCGGGCGCCCCTAGCGAGAAGCCGTTCGGCCGCTTCGACGGTCCGATCGACATTGCCCGACATGGAAATGGCGATCCCACCGTCACCGGGACCCATCTCCGGTCCGGCATCGCCGGCGATTTCGAGTCCGCTGGCGGCAAGCAACGTCCCAGTCGTGGCGCTGCGCGCCGCGAACCAGCCGTCGCCGCTGCCGAAGGCGACTGTTCGGCCCGTACCGCCGGCAAGATGCTCGGCATGAAACTCCGCGATCTCGCCGACCCGGCCGGCGAGGTCCCGGAGGACGTGCGGCTGGCGCCGCACGTCCTGAAGCATCGGCTCCGGAATGACTTCCGTGTCCGTCATGAAGGCCTAGCTCGCGAAGGTCCGGTCGAAACGCTCGACCAGCTGGGGCCGGACCTTGACGATCTCCTTCCACTCGACAGTCTGGAGATTGGCGACTTCCTCCGGCGAGGCCGGGGTGTAGGGCTTGGCCTCCTCAGGGACTTCGACGCCTTCGACCGTGACGCCGAAATAATACGGCGCGGCGGCGGCCATCTGCTGGTATTCCTTGCTGATGACGCCGTTCATCCACTGGTTCACGAGCTCGGGATAGCGCGTTCCGGTGATCGCCGACATAAAGGACAGGATCGCCACAGGGCCGGGGTTCGGCTTCACGAACTTGATCGGCAAACCCTTTTGAGCGGCAACCGCCGCATCGTTGTTCCACAGGGGCGCGATGCCGACTTCGCCGCGCTCGAGCATCTGCGCCAGAGCGCTCGGGCTGCGACCCGCGATCGGGTTGAGCTCCTGGAGCTTCTCCCAGCCGGGTTCCAGATTGGTCTCCGACCCGCCGAAGATCTTTGCGGTCACCGCAAGCGTGCCGAGGCCGAGATTGGACGAGGTGCGGCAGATGCCGACCATGTCCTTGTATTCTTCGTTCCAGAGATCTTCCCAGCTCGTCGGCGGGGTCTCGATCATCTCCTCATTGTAGGCGATGCCGATCAGCGAGTAGGTCGCGGGCACGCCGTAGCCTTGGCTCTTCTCGATGAAGCCGGGAACGACGTTGTCGTAGTTCGGGATCTGCGAGGGATCGGCCTTCTGGATATAGCCTTCGTCGATCGCGATGAGATGCGGCGGCTCGCCGTTCGGCATCGCGTCGTAGGGGCTGTAGCCCTGTGCGGCCTTGATCTGCGCGACGATGTCCTGGGACTCGCTCGCAATCAGACGGATCGTCAGGCCGGATTCTTCCTGTTCCAGCTTGTCGGCCAGCCAGCGATGCGGCTCCTGCAACTGACCGCCATAGCTGATGATGACGAGTTCCTTGGACTGCGCGCGGGCGATCGAGGGCATTGCCAGACCTGCGCCGGCTGCGAGGATCGTCTTGCCGAAGGTGCGTCTGTTGATTGTCATCTGCATTCTCCTGGTTTGGACTTTCGAATGATCAGGCCTTCGCCGAAGCCGTTGCGTCAGCGAAGCTTTGCGGGATCGGTGATCATGTCCCCCTTTCTGATGAGCCAGTAATCGTCCCGGCGCGTGCGCGGTGTCTGCGCCACGCCCCGCCGATGGGCGAGATGCATGGCGATGATCTGCGCCGGCAGGTGGAAGGTGATGGGCGTGAGGTACTCGTCCTCGACGAGCGGCATGGTGATGCGAAGAGCGGCATCAGGGGCTGCCTCCTCGTCCCCGCTGTTGGTGACGAGAATGCCTCGGCCGCCGGCATTCCTAATGCCGGTCAGCATTTCGGCGGCCCGGTCGAAGCTGCGGCCTTGGGGTCCGAGGACAAGCACGGTCGCCGGCTTGTCGAGCTCCAGTGTCAGGAAATACTGCAGATGAGCCCATTCCTCGAGGTCCTGGGGAATGCCGTTGATCGGCACCTGCTCGTGGAACTTCGCGGCGCTGTATTCGGCCGTTCCGGCGTTCGGGCCGGCGCCGATGATCCAGATCGTGTCGAGATCACCGGCCTCGTCGAGCAGTCGGTCGCAGAGCGGTTCGGCGATCTCGCCGCCGTGACCGATTGCTTCCACCGCGCGGGTGATGGCTTCGCGCTTCGTCGCGGCATCCTCGGCGGAAAGACGACCGTTTCGCTCGCCGAGCGCCAGCCCCAGGCCGTACATGGCGATCAGCGCACCCACATATTCGATCATGTTGAGATAGAGCCGCGGCGCCCATTCGGGCTTGTCCTCGCCCAGTGCGACGGGACGGTGCAGAATGAGATCGGCCATTTCGGCGAGCGGGCCGTTCAGCGAGCCGACGATCCCGAGGGCTGGGATCCCGCACGCTTTCGCCAAATGGACGCTCTCGCGTGTGCGGGTCGAGCTTCCGGAATTCGAGACGGCGATCAGGACCGTGCGATCTGGCGCAAAGTCAAGTTCGTAGCGGGAAAACTCGATCGAAGTCAGAACCTCGAAATCCATCCCGCTCCACCGCTTGATTGCGGGGACCGTCGAGCGGGCGGCAAAGAGGCTGTCGCCGGAGCCCGCCATGATGTATCGGTCGCGGCCGGCAAATTCTGGGCGCGACAGAAGTTCGGACGCGACCTTGTCTGCAGCATCGAAAATCGCCGCGCAGTCGATCGAAGCGGCCGCCCGCCCGATGTGGCTTGCGAATGACCGGCCACCGTTGCCGGATGCAACGGACTCATTGTCTAGATCGTTCATGGAACCCGTAAAGTCTGACCACTGGATTCCGGCGGCCAGGAAGGCGCCGGACTGTCGAACAGTTCAGTGGGTCAGGCGAGGGACCTTCGACGGGCGGACAGCATCGCGACGAAGTAGCGGCAGGACCGCGACGTCGTCTTGAAGATCTTGCTGTTCGCCGTTCCGTTCATCGGCTCGAAAGGTCCTTTACGTTCCGAAGCAAGCTGCAGCGTAATACCAAGTCATAGGTTTGTGCAAGCGCTCCGGTTGCCGAGATAATAAGCACATCGCGATCAATTGGTGAGCGTCCAGAATTGGGCGGCAAAAACGCGACCGGTCCAACGGCTGGAAATTCGTGTTCTTTCCCGGATAGTTACGGCAAAGGCCGATTTCCCAAGCCGCAGTATCCATGTCGCGGCGTGGTACATCGGCCCTTCCTCACAAGAGATCGACTGCCTTGCCAGCCCTTGCCGGTTGATGGGCCTTCAGAAAAATGCAATCAGAGATTGCAAAACTTGGCGCCTCTTGAACGCCTCCATGCGTACGTGGCACGACAAGGCGGGCTGTCTGGTTGGCCGTCATGGCCACGCGCGTCATGTGCATCTCGATCGCGTTCGAGGGCTTGGCGAACGGCGGTCAAGGATCCGGTCGTAAACCAGGCTCATCTGCTTTGCCGGGAGGAGCAGAGCAAAAGGATGGGGCCGCGGATGACCCCATCCCTCGCAATTGCGGTGTGTCTCCGTCGTGTAGATCAGGCGCGACCGGCGAAGATGTCCTTCTTCACGATGGCATGGCAGCCCCAATTGCCGTCAACGACCTGGGTCACGCCGAAGTCCACGCCGATCGACATCAGCGAGATCGCCTCGTCCTCGGTAAGGCCCTTGGTGGTCATCAGGAAATGGCGTATCTTCCGGAAAACGTCGCGTAACGCCTTGTCGACCGAAGAGTTCGAGTAGATCGCGCTCTGCGCCTCGGGCCCGAGTTCGGCGAGGTAGTTGGCGTAGGAAAAGCCGTGTACGAGCCACTCGTCCTTGGTCTCCAGCATCGGATAGTCCAGCTCCTCGAGCGGCGTGCCGGCGAGATCGGCCTTCTTGTGGAGAATCAGCTGGAACGTGCCGGTCAGCGAGCACTCGATCGCGGTGCCGCAGAGCTCGCTGTCGCCCTGGCTGGCATGCGGATCGCCGACAGAAAGGAGCGCGCCCTCGACCGAGACGGGGTAGTACATCGTTGCGCCCTTGCCGATGCGCCAATTGTCGACGTTACCCCCCGTATAGCTCGGCGGAACGGTATCGACGAAATCTGCCTCGGCAGGAGCAAGGCCCAACGTGCCGAAATGCGGGCGGATCGGCAGGCGCACGCCCTTCAGGACGTCCGTGTTGCGGGTGGTCTTGGAATGGTCCACGGGCACACCCGGATAGTCGATCGTCTCGTGAACCACGCCATAGGGGTCGGTCTGCGGCACCCAGGGGAAGCTGTAGACGGCCTCGGCCCAGCTCTTCGCACCGGTCGCATCCACCTCGTAGATGGTGATGACTTCGCGCTTCTTGCCCTCCAGCATGTCGTTGTAATGAAAGCCCCAATTCGCCGCCGCATTGGAGCCGAAGCTCTTGCCCTGATAGGCGGGATTGGCCGACGGCCGCGGCTTGCAGTCGAGAATGCGGACTTCGAGGATGTCTCCGGGCTCGGCGCCGCGCACATAGACAGGGCCGGTGAGGATGTGGACGCCCATGCCTTCGCCTGAGCCCTTCTTGTAGACCGCCGGATCCGTCGGCCCGGCGCCGCGCCGCTCGACGCCCTTCTTGTCCTTGGTCCAGAGATAGACGCTCTCGGCGCCGTCATCGCCTTCGACCATGCGCTCCAGATCGTCGCCCGCATGATGGGTGAGGGTCTCGATGGTGACGATGTCACCGGAATCGAGCTCGACCTGCGGCTTCAGCGTCTTCGAGAAATAGCCCCAATGGACCGTATCGGAATTGGCCGGCAGGTAGTGATAGGTTGGCTGGGCCGGAGCCTTCGAGGCACTCGCCTGGGCAAGCGCCGGTGTAACCAGCGACAGGCCGCCGGCGGCCAAGGCGGCGGCACCACCGGTCGCCACGAAGCTCGACTTCAGGAAGTGGCGCCGCTCGATGTCGAGATCCTCCTTGAACATGCGGTGATGGAGATGGAATTCGGGACAGTGAACGTCATCGCCTCGGCACATGGCAAACCTCCTGGCTGGGCAGTTTTTGGCTTGAAACGCAGTCAGGCTAGTGTGCTGTCGAGCGCAGAGGCAATGGAAATACTTGCCTAAGAAATATGCAGACGAAGGGTGAGGCGACCGGGCCAACGGGGCGCACTTGCGGGCGAACTCGCAGAGAAACAGGCCTTGCCACGAGACGCTGTCGTGTTCCTGGAGCAAGGGCATGTCGCGCGGGGACAAAACTTCGTTCGCGCGGAGCCAAGCGATAGGGCGTGTCGTAGCCTCGCCCGCGTGCGATGATGTCTCCGCCTGGAGAGAAGCCATGCTCGAAGACGCTGCCCGCATAAGGATCGACGCCTTTCCCTCTGCCAACCGCGCGGCCGTGTGGACCGATGCGCTCGCGGGTCTGTCGCTCGCGGCGGAATTGTCAGCGGCAGGCTTCGCCGATGGCGAGATCACCATCCGCCGCTCTGGAACCGGCGCGCGGCTCGCCCTCCTGCGCTCCGGCCCGCAGCGGCTTTTGTCGGTCGGGCGAAGGGCTTCCGCCGGCTCCGCCCTCTGCCTCGTCCTGGCAGGCCGGGGCCGGATGCGCGGCGCTCAATCGGCCAGCGAGATTTCCGATGGCGATCTGATCGTCTTCGACATGGGCGACCGATGGTCGATAGACTGGCGGGGCGATTTCGAGCTGATCTTCCTGCTCCTGCCTGCCGGGCGGTTTTCCTCCCGCCTCGGCCGCTCCTCCGTGGCGCTTCCGGTCGTCTTGGGTTCGAGCCGCGCGGCGACGGCGGCCCGACCGGTCATGCGGATGCTGGGGCCAGATGTCACGGCGCCCGACCAGGCGGATCTGACGAGCCTGGAAAACGCTCTGGTCGAGCTTGCCGCGAGCGCGGTCATCGCCGAGACGAAGCCGGGAGCAGCGGCCGCGACCGCCTCGCAGGCCGCACAGTTGAGGCGCATCACAGCCGCGATCGAGGCGCGGCTCGGCGATCCGGGGCTCTGCGTCGCCGACATCGCCCATCAGGAGGGCACTTCGGTGCGTTCGATCCAGCGGCTGTTCGAAAGCGGCGGCGACAGCTTTTCCGGCTATCTGCGCCACCGCCGGCTGGCGCGATGCGAGGCGGATCTCGCCGATCCCCACCGCGACGAGGAGGCGATCGCCGACATCGCCCGGCGTTGGGGCTTTCGCGATCAGGCGCATTTCTCCCGCGCTTTCGCCGCCCGCAACGGGGTGTCGCCGAGCGCCTATCGCCGGCAGGCAAAGCCCCATCCCGAATGGCGCCTGACGCGGGGACGTCCGCTCGGCTCCGCCCCACCCGAGGCGCTGCGGCCCAAGGCCTGGACCGAGAACTCCGCCTGCCCGGTGAGACCGACGGCCGCGATGCGACGCGCCGCGATCCCGGCCTGGGCCGAGGCGGCGCCCGAACGACTG
This sequence comes from Jiella marina, assembly GCF_024359545.1. Classification (GTDB taxonomy): domain Bacteria; phylum Pseudomonadota; class Alphaproteobacteria; order Rhizobiales; family Rhizobiaceae; genus Jiella. The sequence continues at coordinate 334,882 of NZ_JAKQZG010000001.1, read as the reverse complement.
CACCATCTGCCGGCGTGGCCGGAGACGGTGCATTGGGGCTTTCTCAGCCGCGCGCTCTCGCCTGTCCTGCGGGTCCGGCCGGGCGAGGCGGTGACGATCGACACCTTGACCCAGCATGGCTGCGACGATTGGGAGCGCTTCGTCGCGGGCGATCCGGACGCCGAGGCGGTCTTTGCCTGGACGGCCGACGGCAAGGGCGTCGAGCGGCGCGGGGCAGGTCCGATGAACGCCTCGATCTTCGGCAGGGGCGCCGGCGAGGGCTTCGGCGTCCACATTCTCACTGGCCCGATCCATGTGGAAGGCGCGGTGCCGGGCGACGTTCTTGAGGTCGAATTCCTCTCGATCGCCCCGCGCCCGGCCCGCCACCCGAACCATGCCGGAAAGGCGTACGCGAGCAATGTCTCGGCCTGGTGGGGCTATCAGTACGACGATCCGCTGGAGACAGGCCGCAAACGCGAGACCGTCACCATCTACGAGATCGACCTTGCGCGACCCGAAGTCGCGCGGCCAGTCTATTCCTATGTGTGGCGGCCCCAGCGCGACCCCTACGGCATTCTTCATGAGACGATGGATTATCCTGGCATTCCGGTCGACCGCGCCTCGATTGAGGAGGTGCCGGGCATACTAGCCGGTGTGTCGGTGCCGGCGCGCATGCATTTCGGCTTCGTCGCTGTCGCGCCCCGCGAGTCCGACCTCGTGGACACGATCCCGCCCGCGTATTTCGGCGGTAATCTCGACAATCACCGGATGGGCGCCGGCTCACGTTTGTTCCTGCCTGTCGCCGTCGAGGGTGCGCTGCTTTCCCTTGGCGATGGCCACTTCTCGCAAGGAGACGGAGAGGTCAACGGCACCGGTCTCGAATGCTCGCTGACCGGAACGATCCGCATTCGCATCCACAAGAAGGGCGATCCGGCTGCCGGCGCGCTCGCCGGGCTCGCCGCTCCTCTCATCGAGACGCCCGACGCCTTCGTTGTTCAGAGTTTCAGCCATCCGAACTATCTGAAGGAATTCGGCCGCACCGCACAGTCGGACGTTTACGCCCGCTCGACCGTCGACCTGGCGCTTCGCTCCGCCTTTCGCCAGACGCGGCGCTTCCTGATGGACGCCTATGCGCTATCGGAAGACGAAGCGGTCAGCCTCATGTCGGTCGGCGTCGACTTTGCCGTGACGCAAGTCGCCGACGGCAATTTCGGCGTCCACGCCGTGGTCCGCAAGGCGCTCTTTGCGGATGGGAGGGAAGGGGTGACGAGACAGAATTCATCCTGACGCCATGGCAAGGTCGACAGGCCGCGCCCGCAATAGTTGGGGTGGCCCGGGTTGTCCCTCAGAGAATTCGCCGCGCGGTAGGGCAGGTCTGCCGAGTTCGTCGCCTCCCGCCATCCCGATTCTGGCGATCTCGGCGCGTTCGCCGAAGAATGTGGGTCCGGCACCCTGAGCGAGGCGTTCACGCCGTGAAGTGCGATCGGCAGATGCGCGACCTTTCAGACGTCCAAAATGGCGCCGTCGAACCCTGCCCTTACTCGTTGGGGAGTGCTCGGCCGCTTTCCGGGTCGAACCAGCGGATATTGCCCGGTGCAAAGTTCAGGCGAACCGTCTCGCCTGGCTCGGGCGCCTGATCCGGCTTGACGCTGGCGATGATCGTCTGTTCGCCGATATGGCCGATCACCAGGGTCTCTGCACCGGTGGCCTCCACAACCTCGACCTCCATGGTCACGGCCTTGGCCTCAGCCGGGGGAGTGGGGAAGAGTTGCTCCGGCCGGAAACCGGCGATCACGGTCCGGCCCGGCGTCAGACCGCCGATCGCATTTGCCGGTGTCGGAAAATCGCAGCCGCCACCTTCGGCTTGAAACCGCGTTCCATCGTCAGAAATGCGGCCTTCGACCAGATTCATCGGCGGCGAGCCCATGAAGCCCGCGACATAGATGCTGGCGGGGTTGTCGTAGATCTCGCGCGGTGTGCCGATCTGCTCGACCTGCCCTTCGCGCATGACGGCGATGCGGGTCGCGAGCGTCATCGCCTCGACCTGGTCGTGGGTCACGTAGACGATGGTCGCCTTCAGCTTCTGGTGAAGGCGCTTCAGCTCCGTGCGCATTTCGGTGCGCAGCTTGGCGTCGAGGTTGGACAGAGGCTCGTCGAACAGGAACACCTTCGGGTCGCGCACCAGCGCCCGGCCGATCGCGACGCGCTGGCGTTGGCCGCCGGAAAGCTCGGCAGGCTTGCGTTCGAGAAGCGGCTCGATCTGCAGGATCTCGGCCGCTTTTCGGATCGCAACCTCCCGCTCGGCCTTCGGCACCTTGCGCATCTCCAGACCGAAGCCGATGTTCCTGGCAACCGAGAGGTTCGGATAGAGGGCGTAGGACTGAAAGACCATCGCGATGTCGCGGTTCTTGGGATGGACCTTGCGCATGGAGCGACCGTCGATGCGGATGTCGCCGCCGCTCGGCTCCAGAAGCCCCGCGATGATGTTGAGCAAGGTCGACTTGCCGCACCCGGAAGGCCCTAAAAGCACCAGGAATTCGCCGCTCTCGAGGGTTATGTCGACCCCCTTCAGCGTCTCCAGCGCACCGAAGCGCTTGGTGACGGCATCGATTTCGAGCGTGCTCATTGCGGCTCTCCAAATTCGTAGCGGCGGGGAGCGGTGGAAACGGCTCGGGAAGCGAGCGCGATGCCGCCGTCGACCGCGCGAGCGAGATCCTGGCCGGTCGCAATGCCCAGCAGAAAGCCGGCGTTGAAGACGTCTCCGGCGCCGATCGTATCGATGACCGAGACCTTTGGGGCTGGACGCCGAATGGGCTCGCCCTCCGCCGCCTTCGCCATCGCGCCGTTCGCGCCAAGCTTGGCGACGGCCGTCCCGCCAAGCTTCAGTTGCGTCTGAAGGCGGTCGAGGCCTTCGCCCACGTTCTCGGTTTCGGCGAGAGACCGGGTCTCGACCTCGTTCAGAAGCAGATAGCGGCATCGCGGCAGCCAGGCGCGAACCATTTCGCGGACCTCGCGCGTCCAGCCTTCGAGCGGCCAGCCGGTATCGAGGGCGATCTCCACTTCGTGGCGGTCGGCCCAGTCGAAGAGCTTGCCATAGTCACCGGTCAGGCTGTTTGTGAGAAACGACCCGCAGACGAGTAACAGCCCGCCTGACAGCGCCTCGCCATCCATCATGCCTTCGAGCGAAGCCCATGAGAGGCGCGGCAGATGGCCGGTGGTCGTGAGGAAGGTCCGTTCGCCGTTCGGATGGGTGATCCCAACGGAGAGGGTGGTCGAAGCGTCCTCGGTGATCCAGCCGTTGGCGCGCTCGCCGAAGCCGTCTTTCAACCAGGCGCCGAATGCATCCCGCCCGACATTGGCGAAGATCTGGTGCGGCTGGCCGAGCGCCGCCCAGGCGAGCGCCGTGTTCCCGGCCGCGCCGCCGACGCGCAGGTCGTCGTGCTCGACCATCACCTCGGTGCCCGGCTCAGGCCAGGGCGCACAGGGGCCGAGGATGAGGTCGACATTGACGTTGCCTACGACGGCGAGAGGGCGGGAGGCACGCATCGCGGTCATACGATCCCGGTGATCTTGCTCGAACGCCGGGGCGTGCCGACATCCGGCACGCGCCTCGCCGCATGCATCACCATGAAACGCTGGGCAAGGGGTAGGAGCCGGAAAACCGCCGCCATGCCTTCGGCTGCGGATTCATCAAAGGTGACCGTGCCGGGCACCGCTTCGCCGCCGGAGGCATCGAAGACGACGGTCGGCGATCCGGCCTTGGCCGCGGCGCGCGACAGGCTGCGAACCAGATCAGCGGAGTTCTCGTCGGCGCAGAACTGGACGAGGCCGACCCGTGGGCCGAGCATTTCCATCGGCCCGTGGCGCAGCTGTCCGCCTTCGAGGGCATAGGCCGGCTCGCGGGTGAGTTCGGTAAAACCGAGGGCAATCGTCTCGGCGAGCCCTCGCAGGAGGCGGCCGGAGGTGACGATCGTATCGACGCTGGAAAAAGCTTCCAGAGCGGTCTCGACCGGCTGGTCCGCAGGCGTCTGAAGCGCAGCGAGCGCCGGTTCCGGATCGTATCCGAGCGCCGCGAGGATCGCCAGATGCTGGGTGAAGGTGATCGTCAGGCTGCGCGTCGCGGCGAAGGCGCGCTCGGTGCCCCCGGCGCCGACAAGGCATGTGACCGCGCCAGCGAGGCTAGAGCTGCCTTCGAGCGTGAGACCATAGACGTCTTCTCTTCGGGGAGTCGTCTCCAGCCAGCGAAGGACCTCGCCGCTTTCACCGGATTGCGAAGTGAGAAAGACCGTTTTGCCTTCGAGGGGCAGGGGAGACACCAGCTGTTCGGAGACGGGCAGGGCGACAGCCTCGATGCCGGCGGCCCGGTAAAACGGCTCGAGCGTCCGCCCGACGGCGTGGGAGCCGCCCATGCCGAGCATGACCAGTCGGTTGGTTCTGCGCAGCGAGTTCGCAATCGTCGCGGCCGTGTCGCGAGCGTCCTGAAAGGACTGAAGCGCGTCCGCCATCTGGCGCGCCATCTCGCGCTCGATCGCCACCAGCCCTTCCGGGCGGTTCGGATCGCTTAGAATTGTCATCCTTTTACTCCACCGGTGGTGAGGCCGGAGATTACGGCCCTTTGCATGATGAGCCCGATCAGAACGGGCGGAAGCGCTGCCAGAATGCCGCCGGTCGCGATCAGGCCGTAGTCGGAGACCCGCCCGCCGGCGAGATCGGCGATCGCGACGGTCACGGTCTTGGCCCGCTGGTCGGCGGTGAACAGCAGGGCATAGAAGAATTCGTCCCAGGCCAGGAGGAAAGCGAACAGCGCCGTCGTCGCAAGCACAGGCGCGGCGAGAGGCAGGGTCACGAGCCGCATGGTCTGGTCGAGCCGCGCGCCGTCGATCATCGCGGCGCTCTCGATCTCCTGCGGGATCGTGTCGAAGCCGGTCTTCAAGAGCCAGGTGGCAAAGGGCGCGAGGATCGTCAGGTAGACGAGCGCCAGGCCGGTAATCGTGTTGAGAAGGCCGAGATGGGCGAGACCCATGTAAAGCGGGACCGCGAGGGAAACCGGCGGCAGCATGTAGGTCGCGATGACGCCGTAGAGCGACCACTGCACCCGCGGCGTGCGCGAGACCGCCCAGGCGGAGGGAATGGCGACGAGAAGCGCGCCGCAGGTCGCAAGGCCCGAGACGAAGAGGCTGTTGCGCAGCGAGGCGAGAAACGCTTCGCCGGCGCTGTTGGAAACCAGCGAGACGAGTTCGCCGTAGCGCGAGAGATCGATCTCCTGCGGCCACCAGTGCAGCGGCCGGGCCGAAAGGTCGGCCGAGGAGGAGATGCTCATCAGGAAGAGCCAGACCACCGGCGCGAGGATCACCAGCGACATGACGAGTGCGGCGCCGTAGACGAAAATGCTGGCGGCGAGCGAACGACGTTCCATCTCAGGCCCTCGATCCGCTGCGCCGCATCATGGCGATGTAAAAGGCCGCGAAGACGGTGACGATCAGCGTGACGATCAGGGCGAGCGAGGCTCCGGATCCGGCCCGCTGGAAGGAAAAGGCTTCCTGATAGACCAGGATCGACAGGGTTCGGGTGGAATTGACCGGCCCGCCCCGGGTCATCACCCAGATGATGTCGAAGACCTTGAAAGCCTCGATCGTGCGAAGCACGAGGGCGATGGTCAGCGGCCCGGCGAGATAGGGCCAAAGCACGAAGCGGAACCGGGCGAAAGGGCCGGCGTCGTCGACGATCGCGGCGGCCTTGATGTCGCGCGGCACAGCCTGGAGCGCGGCGAGCGCGATCAGCGCCACCAGCGGAAAGTTCTTCCAGCAATCGGCCGCGACGATCGCCCAGAGCGCCGCGCCGGGCTCGCCCAGCCAGGAGCGATACTCCGAGAGGATGCCGAGTTGGGTCAATAGGCTGTTCAGCGCGCCATATTCGGGATTGTAGATGAGCCGCCAGAGCATGGCGTTGACCACCGTCGGCAGGGCCCAGGGCAGGATCATCAGGGCGCGCACGAAGGCCCGGCCGCGAAACTGCTGATCGAGGAGAAGCGCCGCCAGCACGCCGAGCGTCATTTCGGCGGCGACCGAAAAGACGGCAAAGAGGGCCGTGTTCTCCAGGGCGCCCAGAAACGCCCGGCTGGTCAGAAGCTTGGTGTAGTTGGCAAATCCGACGAACTCGCCGCCCGTGCCGACCAGCCGCGTATCGGTGAAGGACAGGCGAACCGTATCCACCATCGGCCAGCCTACCACCGCGACCATCACGATCAGCAGCGGGAGCATCAGCAACCAGGCGCGGGTGGTGATCCAGGCGCTCGACAAGGCGGCCCTCGACAGATGGTTGAGCTTCGGCGGAAATGGCGGCGGCAGGCGAACGAACGGGATCGCAATCTCACGCCAGATCGGTGAGATGATCCAGGTCGGCACACAACTTCGGGCATGCCGTTCAAGACAGGCGCCGCGAGAGATGCGCGGCGCCTGGACTTCTCATCGCTTTCGGGGAAGATCCGTGATCAAAGGCCGCTGTTGTCGGCGGCTTCGCTCAAGGCTTCCTCAGGGCTCGCCATATCGAGGATCGCCGACTGGATGGCGATTTGCAGGGCCTGCGATAGCTCCTGATAGCGCGGCGTCGTCGGACGCGGATACATCGCAGCCAGGGACTGCTTGGCGGCCTCGACGAGTTCTTCCTGGCCGTCCGTCACCTTCGGATCCTCGTAGGAGGACTTCCAGATCGGAAGGCTCAGTTTGGCATATTCGTTCTGGACGGGCTGGGAGGTCATGTAGGTGATGTAGTCCCAGGCCGCGTCCGGATGCTCGCTCGTGGTCGTCACGCCGAGGCCCATGGAGCCGTTGACCGCCGACACCTTGCTCGTGCCTTCATGGCCGGGGGCGGGCACGACGCCGACCTTGCCGGCGACCTTCGACTCCTCGGGATCGTTGGCGAGGTTGTACATGTAGGTCCAGTTCAGGGCGAAGGCTGCTTCGCCATTCTGGAAGACCCGGCGCACGTCCTCTTCCAGATACTCCTTCGAGTTCGGATTGGTGATGCCGTTCTCCATGGTCGAGGCCATGTATTGCAGAGCCTCGAGGCCGCCATCGGTCTGGAAGACGGGCTTGCCCGCGTCATTCAGGAAGGCACCGCCATAGGCCGAGAGGATCGTCGTGTAGTCGCAGACGGCGGCTTCGGCCTGCGCCCAGCTCCACACGATCGGCTCATCGAGCAGACCCTTCTCCTTGATGGTCCTGGCCTGGCTCGCCAGTTCCTCCCAGGTCTTCGGGGGTGCCTTGATGCCGGCCTGTTCGAGCATTTCCTTGTTGTAGAAAAGGTACTTGGTGTCGAGGATCCAGGGCATGCCGTAGGACTTGCCGTCATAGTTCACGGTGGTCCAGGCGCCCGGCAGGACCCCTTCCTTCATTTCGTCGGTGATCTTGTCGGTCTGGTCGACCAGGATGTTGTTGGCGGCATATTCGGCCGGCCAGATCACGTCGAACAGGACGACGTCGTATCCACCGCCGGAGCCCTGTGCGAGAACCGTCTTGTCGTGCAGGCCTTCATAGGGGACGAATTCGAGTTCGACCTTGATGTCCGGGTTCTCATTGGTGAACCCCTCGGTCATGGCGCGAACGTCGGCCTCGCTATAGGCGGCCTGGGCCATGAACAGGGCACGAAGCGTGGTTTCGGCATGAGCCGGCGCCGAGAACGACGCGGCGAGGGTGGCGGCTCCAAGGGCCGTGGAGGCGAGGCGAGACAGCATGACAGGCTCCCGTTGAGGTTGGTCGTGGAAGTGGCAAATGGGACGTTGAACCGGCGTTCGTGGCTGTGTACTGAATTAACTCAATCAATTTGGATTAATCGTTGCGCGAAAGAACAGCATTGTCAACTGGTGCAAAACCGATGACCACTCCGCCTGAAATCAGGGCCAAGCAGGGGGCAAATCTCGGCGGGGCGAGCGCCCACAACCGCCGTGTCGTCATCGACGCTCTGCGGGTGAACGGAGCGCTGTCGCGGGCCCAGCTCGCACGGGCGACGCATCTCACCGGCCAGACGGTGTCCAACATCATCGCCGATCTCGAACAGGAGCGTCTGGTGATCGCCGACGCGCCGGTGCGGATTGCCCGCGGCCAACCGGCGAGACCCTTCCGGCTGAACGGGGCGGGCGCCTTTGCCATCGGCGTGCAGATCGATCGCCACGTCACCCGGGCGGTGGCCGTCGATCTTCTGGGCAGCGAGCGCGTGCGTCTCGACGCGCGGCTTCCCAATGGCGGCCCCGAGACGGGAATGCCCGTCGTCATGCAACTCGTGAAGGACATCCGCGGTGCGCTCCAGGACCTTAATGCGCAAGCCGACGGTCGGATCGTCGGTCTAGGCCTGGCGATGCCCGGCCCGTTCGGGCAGGCGGCCCCCCAAGACGCCGATCACTGGATGATGTCGGCCTGGCAGAGCCACCCGATCTCGGACGATCTCGCAGCCGAAACCGGGCTGGAGGTCGCCGTCCAGAACGACGCCGCAGCCGCAGCCACTGCCGAGAAGCTTTCCGGCGCGGCGCGCGGGATCGACGATTTCGCCTATCTTCATTTCGGCTATGGTCTCGGCGCGGCCATCTTCGTGCGCGGCGAGATTCATGCGGGAAGTCACAGGAATGCCGGAGAGATCGGCATGGCCCGACCGGGCCTTTCTGGTCCGGGCCTCCAGGAGCCGATCGAGCACAGCGTATCCCTGGCAGCGCTCTGCCGCGAGCTTGGCATCGATCCTGCGAGGCCGGACCTGTTCGACGCCCTCGACGGGGCCGTTGCCGGCGGTGCGGCCGATGCATGGCTGCAGAGCGCGGGCGAGGGGCTCCGATGGGTCGTGCAGATCCTCGAAACCTTGCTCGATCCCGAAACGATCGTCTTCGGCGGTGCCGTTCCGCCCGCGCTGCTCGAAGCCCTGCGCGCGCGCATGGAGCCGCTGCTCCCATCCCATGCCGAAAGGCCGGACCGCACCATTCCACGCCTGACGGAGGGGCGCGCCGATCCCTGGATGGTCGCCATTGGCGCTGCCGCGGAGCCCATCGCCCGTTGCTTCGACCCACGCTTTTCGGCGATTCAAAACGTGAATCGTTTGGGAGGAAGCCCTTCGGCCTGACGGCGGCCATGATCGATCGACCGTGCACTCAGCCAGCCGTTGGTCCAGCTTTCCGCTCCTTGCTGGTCGACTTGCCCGGCTGTCACGACGTGATCCTGCGCGGTCGCACCTCCCTCGACCAAAGCCTCGACAACAATACCGGCCGGGGATGGTGCGAACGGCAGCGGAATGATTTCAGCTTGTCACATAACCGTATCCTTGCATTGATAGGGGGAGCCCTGAAGACATCCTCCGCTGTGCTTTGCACAGCTGTGCAGTACGGACATCCGCATGACTTCTGCCGCGTTCCTGGCCGTTTCCGACGTCATCGTCGGCTATGGCGGCAACACCGTTCTCGACCGGCTGTCGCTTTCGATCGAACGGGGGGAGTTCGTCGCGCTGCTCGGCTCGTCGGGATGCGGAAAGACCACGCTCCTGCGCACGATCGCCGGTTTCAACCGACCGCAATCCGGCTCGCTGACTCTGGCCGGCCGGGACATCACGCTTGCCGCGCCCGACAAGCGCAACATGGCGATGGTGTTTCAGTCCTACGCGCTTTGGCCGCACATGACGGTCGCCCAGAACATCGGCTACGGTCTCAAGCTCGCCAGGAAGCCGCGCCACGAGATCGATGCCCGGGTCGAAGAGATTGCAGGGATGCTCGGCCTTGCGGGGCTCGAAGACCGCAAGCCCGCCGCACTGTCCGGCGGCCAGCGGCAGCGCGTCGCGCTCGGGCGCGCCCTTGCTGTCGAGCCCGACGTTCTCCTCCTCGACGAGCCCTTGTCCAATCTCGATGCCCGCGTCCGCCTGAACGTGCGCCACGAAATCCGCGCGCTTCAAAAGCGCCTCGGAATCACCGCGATCCACGTCACCCATGATCGTGAGGAAGCGATGGTGATGGCCGACCGGATCGTCATTCTGGACAAGGGCATGATCGCTCAACAGGGCGCGCCGCACGAGGTCTTCAACCGCCCCATGTCGCCTTTCGTCGCCGCCTTCATGGGGGCGGAGAACATCGTCGATCTCGCCGGAGTGGTGGAAGGGAACCGTGTGGAGATTGTCGAGGGGCCGTCCAACCGGCGGGCGATGATCGGGCTCGATGGTCGCCGTCTTTCCTCGGGTCGCGTCGAGGCGCGCTTCAGGCCGGAAGCCGCCGAACTCGTCCCCGCATCAGCGACAGCTGCGTCGGACCGCAATGGCGCTGAAAGTCGCGATGAAGACGCGCTCACCCTTTTGGGAACCGTCGAGCAGACGAGCTATCCGGGCGGCTGCTGGCGCCACGTCGTCGCGGTCGGCGCGGCTAAGGTCGCCGTGGACGCGCCCACAGCCATCGAGCCCGGAACCCCCGTCACTCTGCGCGTGCCCGCGGCCGCGCTGTTTCTCTTCGATGCGCCCGGGAGAGGCGCCGAACCGGTTCCCCGCCTCGTCGCCGCCTGAGGCGGAACGGAGCGGGGATGAAAGCCCACAAAAGAAATCAAAACTCCAGAGGAAATGCCATGAAAACGTTTCTCAGTGCAGCGGTCGTCCTGGCGGTCGCCATACCGCCCGCATCCGCGACGGAACTCACCGTCGTCACTGCCGGCGACACCAACATGGTGGACTACATCAACGAGTATCTCGCTCCGATCTTTGAAAAGGAGAATCCGGGCGACACCGTGCGGGCCGTCGGCACGGGACCGGGCGATGCCGGTTCGCAGAAGATCCTCGAGCGTTTCGAGGCCCAGTCGGGCAACGAGACCTGGGACACCGATGTCGCCGTCGTCCACGAGAAATTCGCCGGACCCATGGTCGAACAGAATTTCCTGAAGCAGTATCGCGGCGACATCGCCACCGGTGAGCTCGTGACCAGCGACAAGGCGAAGATGGCTCTCGGCACGAATGTCGACGGTTACGTCATGCCGATGTTCTCCAGCCAGACGGCGATCGCCTACAATCCCGCTCTCGTGGAGAACCCGCCCAAGAGCTACTCCGAGATCGAGACCTGGGCGCATGAGCATCCCGGCCAGTTCGGCTACAACGGCATCAAGGGCGGGGCTTCCGGCGTTTCCTTCGTGATGGGCTGGATCTACGCTTTCGGCGATGGCGACGCCACGCAACTGATGAACGGGCCTTTCGAGGAAGGCGCGGCGAAAGAATGGGACGGCGCCCTCAAGCGTCTCAAGGATTTCAATGCCGACGTCACCATGACGCCCGGCAATGCCGGCACGCTCGACATGCTCGGCCGCGGCGAGATCGCCATGGGTCCGGTCTGGGTCGACATGTTCTATTCCTGGCAGGCCGACGGCAAGCTGCCGCCGGACATGAAGCTCCTCCTGCCCGAGCCTGGCATGCCGGGCCAGCCGATGCATTACGTCATCCCGGAGAACGCACCGCATCCCGAGCTTGCGGAGAAGTTCGTCGAACTTGCCACCTCGCCGAAGATCCAGGCGGAAGGCATCGTCAAGCGCTTCAACTGGTATCCGGGCATCGACGCAACGCATGTGAAGGCCGAACTCGACGAGGCTTCCTGGAACAAGCTGTTCAAGGACGTCACGCCGGAGGACCTCGCGAACTACGCCAAGCCCTTCCCGATCGCGCCGTACAACAACGCGATCCTCGAAGCCTATGAGCGTCACGTCGCCAACTGACGGTCCCGCTCGCGTCGACATCTCGCCCGGCTCTTGCAGCCGGGCGATCCTGCTTGGGATGATCTCACCATGCGTGAACGGACGATCGGCCTTCTTCTAGCAGTGCCGGCCATCGCGACCATCGCCCTGCTTTACATGATGCCGCTCCTGGCCTCGGTGACGGGCGCCTTCGAGACGGAAGCGGGCTTCGGGCTCGACAACTTCATCAAGGCTCGCGATCTCTACACCACCGACATTCTCTATACGCTGCTGATCGTCTCGGCCTCGACGCTGATCATCGCGGCCTTTTCTGTCGCGATCGCCGGCTATCTGACCCTCGGTGAAAATCCGAAGGCGGTCGCGATCCTGCGCTGGCTCTATCGCTGGCCGCTCTTCATTCCGTTCATCGTGGTCGGGCAGGTGCTGCGCACCTTTCTCGCCAAGAACGGCCTGATGAACAATCTGCTGGTTGCCGGCGGTATCCTGACGCCCATGCAGACCATGTCCTTTCTCGACTGGCGCGGCATCGTCATCGCCTTCGTCTGGAAGCAGACCCCCTTCGTCACGCTGCTCCTTGCCGGAGCCATGGCCTCGATCGACCGGGCCACGATCGAGGCGGCGCGCAATCTCGGCGCATCGCGGCTGCGCATCCTGTTCGAGATCGTCGTGCCGCAGGTCAGGACAACGCTCTTCGTCGGCATGGTGCTGTCCTTCGTCACGATGATGTCGGTCCTGTCGGTGCCGCTGATGATCAGCGCGCAGTCGCCGACCATGATCACCGCCGACATCGCCTTTCGCATCAATGCCTATGGCGACTATGGCGTTGCCAACGCGCTTGGCATGATCTCGCTCATCATGACCATGGCGGTAGCGATCTTCTATCTCAGCCATAACCTCAAGGAGAAGGCGCGATGAGCGCGCTCTCGATGCAGGATGGGCGCGCTGCCGGAAAGCGCTTGCGGCTGCCCTTCGATCTGAAGTGGCTGCCGCGCGCGATCGTTCTCGGCCTCGTCGCCTTCGCGATCTTCGGCCCGCTCGCCAACCTTCTCCTCTGGACGGTCGCCGAGCGCTGGTACTTCCCCCACACGCTGCCGCTCGAATACGGCTTCAGCTATTGGGCCAAGGTGTTCTCGCCGCGGGGCGTTGCCTGGGAATCGCTCTTCACCAGCGTCTTCATCGCGCTTCTGGCGGTGATCGGCTCGCTGGCTCTCGCCATTCCGGCAGGCTACGCGCTCGGTCGCTTGAAACTGCCGGCGCGGGGGCTGATCCTGCTCGTCTTCCTGATCCCGCAGGCGTTTCCCAATCTGCCCGTCTACGTCAACATCGCGCGTTTCTTTTACGATGTCGGGCTGAACGGGACGATCGCCGGCGTCGTCCTCGTGCACGTGACCCACGGCCTCGTCTTTGCCGTCTGGATCGCCACCGCTTCTTTCGCCGCGGTCGATGCCGAGCTCGAAGAAGCCGCGCGGTCGATGGGGGCAGGGCCGTTCCGGGCCTTCTTCGACGTGACGCTGCCGCTCGCCTTGCCGGGCCTGATGGCCAGCGGCATCTTTGTCTTCCTGGAATCGCTGGACGAGTTCACAGGGGCCTATTTTGTCGGTGCGCCGGACGTGCAGACACTACCGCTCTTGCTCTACACGGCCGGGGCCGGCGGCAACTACCAGATCGCCTCGATCACTGCGCTCCTGCTTTTGATCCCGTCGATCTTCTTCATGCTCGTCGTCGAGCGCTTCCTGCGCGCCGATGTCCTATCGCGCATAGGGCATTAGGGGGCGCGATGGCGGACAAGCCGAAACGGCCGATCCCCGGTCAGAACCATGTCAGCGCCCAGCAGGTGGCGGATCGCGCCGGCGTCTCCCGGTCGGCAGTTTCGCGCGCCTTCACGCCGGGGGCCAGCATCGGCCGCGAGACCCGCGAACTGGTGATGAAGGCCGCCGAGGAGCTGGGCTATCAGGTGAACGATCTGGCGAGAGGGTTGCTCGCCCGCCAGAGCCGGCTCGTGGGCATCATCGCGACGCGGCCGGAAGTCGGCTTTCGGGGCCATCTCGTTGCGGCGCTTTCGAAAAAACTCATTGCGAGAGGTAGCCTGCCGGTGCTCCTGAACACCGGCGACACGCCTGAGGAAATGCAGACCACCCAGAACATGCTTCTCGGCTACCGGCCGGAGGCGACCATCGTCCTGTCCGGTTCGCCACCGAAGACGATCCTGGAAGGAGCTCGTCGAACCGGAGCGCCGCTGGTGCTGATTGGGCGGTCCGAGCCGGGTACCGACAGCGTCCTCCCCGACAACATCTCCGCTGCCTCGCTGGCAGCCGAGCGCCTGGTATCGCGGGGCGCGAAACACATCGCCCTGGTCGGGGCGCGGATCGCCACCGAGACGATCGTCGAACGCGAGCGGGCCTTCCTCGCCGCGACCGAACGGCTCGGCTTCAAGGCCCGCGTCGCGCGGGGCGCTGACGCCAATTATGTCGGAGGCGAAGAGGCTGCGCAGGTTCTGTTCGGGGAGGCGACTCCACCGGATGGGGTGTTCTGCGTCAACGATCTTCTGGCAATGGGGATCGTCGATCACGCTCGCTTCGCCGCCGGTCGGCAGGTTCCCGACGACATGACGGTCATTGGTTTCGACGGCCTGCCGGAAGCGGCGCACGGCGCCTATCGGCTGACGACCTTCTTCCAGGACCCGGCGAAGGTCGCGGCTAAGGCCATCGAGCTTCTCGACCGGCGTCAGGCAAACCCGGCCGCCGATCCGGTTCTCGAACGCCTGCACCTCGGTTTCGTAGAAGGTGCGACCGGCTGAACCGGAGCGAACGGAAATGCGAAGGCTCCCATGAAGCTGATTCAGATCACCGACCTTCACCTCGTCACGCCCGGTGAGACCCTGTTCGGCCTCGATCCCCTGGCGCGGCTCGAAGCTTGCCTTGCCGATGTCGAACGGCACCACGCCGACGCTGACGCCATCGTCATCAGTGGCGATCTCACCCATGACGGCGAGCCGGCAGCCTATGAGGCTTTGGCCGAACGAATTGCCGAACTCACGTCGCCCGTTCACCTGATGCTGGGCAATCACGACCGGCGCGACACGTTCCGCGCGGTTTTCGGGGAGAGAATGTTTGAAGAGGGCTTCGTCCAGAAGAGCGTCGACCTGGCCGATGGGATGCTGGTGCTTCTCGACACGCTCAAGGAAGGGGCGGTCGAAGGTGAGCTTTGCGAAGCACGACTCGCCTGGCTGGAAACGCAACTCGAAGGGGCAGGCGAAAAGGGCGCCTATGTCTTCGCCCATCACCCGCCGTTCAGGCTCCACATGCCGGCTCTCGATGGCGTGCGCCTCGGCAATTCAGAGGCGTTCGCGCAGATTGCCCGCGAGGCCGGGAACGTGCGTCATATCTTCGCCGGCCACGTCCATCGGCCGGTGAGCGGCAACTGGCGCGGCCTCTCCTTCAGCGCGTTGCGCGGTACCAACCAGCAGACGGCCCTCGTGTTCGAAGACCGCTTCGTCACCAGTCACGAGCCGCCCGCCTATGCCGTCATCTTCGCCGACAGCGCCGGGGTGGTCGTGCATTTCCACGATTTCCTGGATCAGTCGGCCGAAGCGTTTGCGTCTTCCTGATTGCAGATCTCGCTGCACGTTCGGAGGCGGCGGCAATTTAAGGGAGAAGCCTCTGACCCATGGCGGTGCGGGTAGGGTCGTGAACCATCGCGTCGCCGGACGTCCTCCGATCTCAAGACGGCGATGAACGGCTCAGTGCGCCGAAAGGCCCGCCTCTCCGTGCCTGCGAGAGTCCCATGCAAAAGTCATGGCACTCCGATAAGTCCTGTCGATGACTTCAAATCCATCGAATCTCGACGGCGGCTAGGCTCTGTTCGTACGCACTCCAATTTCCGCTAACCAGTCGACTTCGCTTGCGTCAGAGAGATAATTGATGCCGGATCAGAACATTCATCCACTTGCCGAGGCCGCCTCGCAATTCGTTCGCCGCGTGGACTCGCGTGAGGCCGTGGTCGGGATCATCGGCCTCGGCTATGTCGGCCTGCCGCTGCTTCTGGCTTTTCATCAAAGCGGTTTTCGCACGATCGGCTTCGACATCGACCCGGCGAAGATCGAGGCGCTGGAAGCGGGGCGAACCTACATCCACCATATTCCCGATGGTCGCGTTGCGGCCCTTGCCGCCTCGATGCGGGCGCGGTTCACGACCGATTTCGATCAACTCGGCGAGGTCGACGCGATCATCATCTGCGTCCCCACACCACTCACCCAGTACCGCGATCCGGACATGAGCTTCGTGGAACGGACCGCCGAGGCCATCGCCCCGCATCTGCGCCGGGGGCAGCTGGTGACGCTGGAATCGACGACCTATCCGATGACCTCGGAAGACTTGCTCGCGTCGATCCTTGAGCGCGGCTCGGGCCTTGCGGCGGGACGTGATTTCGCCATTGCCTATTCTCCGGAGCGCGAGGATCCCGGCAATCCGGATTTCGACACCAACACGATCCCCAAGGTGGTGGGCGCCGATTGCGAGCCGGCGGGCGACATGGCGCAAGCGCTTTATGCCACGGTGACGAGCCGTGTGGTCCGTGTGCCGACGATGCGCACGGCCGAGGCCGTGAAGCTCACCGAGAACATCTTCCGCGCCGTGAACATCGCGCTGGTCAACGAGTTGAAGGTGATCTTCGACCGGATGGGAATCGACGCCTTCGAGGTGATCGATGCGGCGAAGACCAAGCCATTCGGATTTATGCCGTTCTATCCGGGGCCGGGAATCGGGGGCCACTGCATCCCGGTCGATCCGTTCTATCTGACCTGGAAGGCGCGCGAATTCGGCGTTCACACACGCTTTATCGAGCTGGCGGGTGAGATCAATTCGGGCATGCCGGAATGGGTCGTCGCCCGGCTGGTGGAGGCCATGTCCGACCGCCTCGGCAAGCCGATCCGCGGCGCCCGCATCCTTCTGGTCGGTCTCGCTTACAAGAAGAATGTCGACGACATGCGCGAGAGCCCGTCGCTGGTGCTGTGGGAATTGCTCGAATCCAAGGGGGCAACGGTCGAGTATTACGATACTTACGCGCCGGTCGTGCGGCAGACACGAAAGCATGGTCCGCTCGCCGGGCGCCGCTCCATCGAATGGAACAGTGAAACCCTCGAGACTTTCGATGCTGCATTGATCGCCACCGACCATGACGGTGTGGATTTGGAAGAACTGGTTCGCAAAGTTCCGCTGGTTGTCGACAGTCGTGGCGCGACGCGGTCGCTTTCACCTGAGCTCAGAGAGCGGGTCGTCCGCGCCTGATCGGTCTCAGAACCAGCGTTCGCGGACGTAGACCGTGTCCCCCGGCAGCAGCGGGTCGGAGGCCTGCACCCGGCCCGTGATGACCTGGTCTCCGATCTGCCGGGTGATGTCGACGCTCGACTGCTCGGCCCGCGCGGTATAGCCGCCGGCGATCGCGACGGCCTTCTGCACCGTCATTCCGGGCACATAGCTGTACTGGCCGCCGGTGGTGACTTCACCCATGATGAAGAAGGGGCGATACCGCTCCACCTGAACCGTGACGTCCGGGTCGTTCAGATAGCCGTCGCGGAACCGGTCGGCGAGTTCGACCTCGAGCTGATCGGCCGTGCGTCCGCGGGCGGGGACGTCACCGACGAGAGGAACCGCGACATAGCCGGCTTTGTCCACCGGATAACTGCCGGTGAGGCCGTCGTCTCCGAAGACGATCAGCTTGAGGACGTCGCCGCTGTCGAGGTGGTAGGGCTGGTTCAAGACGGCGTGAAATCCGTCCGGCGCCGGCTCGTAAGAAGCGCATCCGGGGAGCAGAAGAAGCATCGCGCAAGAAAGAGTTGCCAGCTTTGTCTTGATCATCCGTCTTCGCCCGATCCGGCGACCACCGCGGACCGTCCCGCCCCAAGATCGCTGACGGCATTATGATTTGGTTAGGGTTAACCATCGGTAAATATCGCTGATCTTTGCTGGAAACGCAGCCGTTTAACCGGACCGTTACCGATCGCGTCCATGGTTCGGGACAAGAAGATGCGCCAATCCGGCATCGGTCTCGAATTCGAACGGAATTACCTCCGCCATGAAGGCGAGGGGGTTCCAGGACCAGGCCGACCCAGTCATTGGCGCCTGCCGGGGATTTGCCATGATCAGCGAAAGAACCGCCGAAGCCGCCGCGCCCGTCGACATGCAGGACGATGGACCGGCTCCCGACCCGAAGCTTCAGCACCACACCGAATCGGCGAAAAACGACCGTTCCGCCGAGGCCGAGGCTGACGAGGATGGTGCGGCAAAGGAGCAAATCGCGACGTCGTTCGAACTCGCCCAGGCGGTGCAGAACAGTCCGATCGTGCGTCTCGTGGTTCTCTCGGCGCATCGCGCCGCGGGCAGCTTTGGCGGTGTCGAACTGGCGCGCCGGCTGGTCGGCGCGGGGCATGCCACGGTCGTCATCGACCTGACCCCGGACGACAGCGTGTCCCGTCGGTTGAGCCTGTCGCCCGACTGCCTCGGTTATGCCGACTTCCTGGCCGGCTCGGCCAATCTTGCCGAGATCATCCATCGCGATCACTACACCAACACGCATCTCGTGCCGTCGGCCGGCTTCGATCTGTCGACTGCCGACGAGGCGGCGCTTCAGCATCTCGATCAGATGTTGGAGGCCTTTTCCAAGGCCTATGACTACACGATCATCGAGTCGGATCCGTACGACGTCATCCGCCTGCCGGCGATCCTGGACGAGACGACGGCGGTCGTGATCGCGGGCTTGCCCCATCTCGACGACGCGATGATGGATGTCGCAGAAGACGTGCGCAGCCTCGGGATCGAGGACATCGTCTTCATGCCGACGATCCGCCGCGACAGTCCCGCCTGAGGGACGCCTATCGGCGCGGGACGGCTTCCATCCACTTGATCAGGAACATGGCCGGCACCACCCAGAGGACGCCGGTCGTCAGAAAATAGAGAAGGTGGATCCAGCCGCTCGACTCGGCGAGATAGAGCGAAGCGAAGGCCGTCGCGAAAACCGCGTAGACGATGACCAGGGCGAGCAGCACGAACGTCCCGATGAGTTTTTTCAGCCTGACCGGCATGGCGATGTTCCGTCTTCGATGCGGCAACCGGGCGGCCCCGAAGAAAGGGTCTCGGTGGCGGCATCAGTGTTTCATGCGAGGCGTGCCCGGGAACACTGTGCTTTCTGACTGCGCTCCGCCACCCCATGTGCGGCGATCGATCCGCTTGATCGCGCGCGGATTTGGGTGCAAAGCCGTGCCCCATGAGCACACTTGCCTATAGCCTCGAGCCCCGCTCCGCAACCGCGCGCGCGCGCGACCGATTGGCCATCCGCGGCTGGCTCTATGCCGTCGCGGTCGTGCTGTTCGCGCTTGTCCTCGTGGGCGGCGCGACGCGACTGACCGAGTCGGGTCTTTCGATCACCGAGTGGAAACCGATCCACGGCGTGATCCCGCCTCTCTCGGCGGGCGAGTGGCAGGAGGAATTCGACCTTTATCGCCAGATCCCGCAATATCAGCAGATCAATCGCGGCATGAGCCTCGACGAATTCAAGACGATCTACTGGTGGGAGTGGGCGCATCGGCTGCTCGCGCGCGGCGTGGGTTTCGTCTTCGCGCTGCCGCTGGCCTTCTTCTGGCTGACCGGACGGCTGGAGCCGTTCCTGAAGCCGCGGCTCGTCGGCATCCTCGCGCTCGGCGGGGTGCAGGGGGCAATCGGCTGGTGGATGGTCGCGTCGGGTCTCGTGGAGCGCACCGATGTCAGCCAGTACAGGCTCGCGACGCACCTGACGATCGCCTGCATCATCTTCGCCGCGACCCTGTGGGTGGCGAGTGGGCTCGCCCCGCGAAAGACCCAGGAGCGACCGGCACGAAGTACCATCCGATCCGGCCAGCTGATCATGGTTCTGGCGCTTGTCCAGATCTATCTGGGCGGCCTGGTCGCCGGGCTCAACGCTGGCCTGACCTTCAACACTTGGCCGCTCATGGACGGAACCCTCGTGCCGGGCGGCCTTCTCGTCATGGAACCGGCCTGGCGGAACTTCTTCGAAAACGTCATGACCGTGCAGTTCGTGCACCGTACGGGCGCTTACGTGCTGTTCGCCGCTGTCCTCCTGCACGCGGTGCTTTTGTGGCGAAAGGGCGTTTCGGAGCGTTTCCGGCAGGGGGCTTTGCTGCTATGCGCCGCCGTTACGGTGCAGGCGGCAATCGGCATCACCACGCTTCTCCTGGCCGTCCCGATCGGCTGGGCGCTGATGCATCAGGCGGGTGGGCTCGTGGTGCTGGCGCTGGCGGTGTTCCATGCCCGCGCCCTGAAGGGTGAGTATCCGATAATTTCGCAGGCTGCACGCGACTGAACACGACATGAACGATCGCTTCCGGCGTGGTTCACCCACGCACTGGCATCGTCTGATCATCGGCAATGAGGAACACGCCGAAGACCAGGCCACGCCATACGGAGAACGATCATGTTCAAGCAACTCGCCAAGACCCTCTGCGTCGTCGCTGCCCTCGGTGCGGCCGGCGTCGCCGCGCCGACCGCCGCATCCGCAGGCGGTCTCAACGCCTCCGTTTCGATCGGATCGGGCGGCGTCGACGTCCAACTCGTCGGCCATCGTCATCACCGCCGTCATGGTCACTGGGAGCGCCGCGGTTGCTCGCCGCGCCATGCCGTGCGCAAGGCTCGTCATCGTTTCGGCCTCCACCGCGCGCATGTTCGCCGCGTCAACCACCGTGCCGTCGTCGTCGCCGGACGCAAGCATGGGCACCGTGCCGTCGTGCGTTTTGCCCGTCAGCGGGGCTGCCCGGTGATTTCCTTTCGCTACTGACGCGAACTCGCCCCGCCATCGCGCTTGAACGCGACGGTAGGGCAGGGCGTCTGGCTCGCTGTCACGCCCGCATAAAGGCTTCAAGGAAGGCAGGGGCCGCCTCAGAAACGGCGGCCAGCGAATAGCCGCCTTCCTGGACGATGACGGTCGGAAGCTTCATCTGGCCGAAGAGCTTACCAAGCCTCGGATAGGCCACGCTCGTGACATCGAGCTTCGACAGCGGATCGTCCCGATGGGCGTCCCACCCCGCCGAGATCACCAGGGCCTCGGCGCCGAATCGGCCAGCTTCGTCGATCAGTCTCTCGACAGCGTCGATGAACTCTGTATCCCCGACGCTGGGGTCGAGCGGGAAATTGCGATTGCAACCTTCTCCAGAGTCGATGCCGGTCTCGTCCGCATAGCCGAGATAGTGCGGATAGTAGGCGGAAGGATCGGTGTGTGTGGAGCCGAAAAAGACGTCATCGCGCCCATAGAAGATCGTCTGGGTGCCGTCCCCGTGATGGGTGTCGAAGTCGAGAATCGCGACCTTGCCGTAGCGCTCCCGCAGGATTTCAGCCGCTATGGCGGCGTTGTTGAGAAAGCAGAAGCCGGATGCCCGGTCCGCATAGGCGTGATGCCCGGGTGGGCGACAGAGCGCATAGGCCGAAGGCGCGCCGTCGCGAACCGCTTGCGCCGCCGCGGTCGCACTCGCCGCTGAAGCGAAAACCGCTTCTGCGGTTCCCGCCGTCATCGCGCAGGACAGATCGCCGATATACCAGCCGGTCTGCCCGATGATCCCTTGCGTGCGTGGCGGTTCCCGGCGGCCACCTGGCAGATCGCCCATGCCGCGGCGAGGCGCGCCGGCGAAATAGGGATGGACGTTCGGAAGCGCCTCGGGACCGGCATTGGGAAGCGCCTGAAATCGCTCGAAGGCGGTCTCGAGAAAGTCCAGATAACGCACTGGATGAACGCGCTCGATGACGCGGCGCTCAAAGGGAGCGGGCTTTCGCACGACAAGGCCGCGCTCTGTCAGGCTTGCCATCAGGGTCTCGGCCCGGTCGGGATTTTCCAAGGGCCGCACGAGCCGGCCATGGACGCCATATTGGGTCGGCCGATGCGCCAGCTGCTCGCTAGAAAAGAAGATGTCCATGGCGTTGGTCCTCGAGATCGTCATGTCGCGTTGGCTGAGGAATACCAGCCAGCGCAACCGATCTCGACAGTACGCAGTGACCTGATCTCCGCAACGCGCGAAAAACCGGCTGCCGGCCATGGCCCGGGCCGCGTTCGACCGATTCTTCAAACCGAATGTCGCAGGTCACCTTTTAATCGCTCTAAAAAACCCTTAATTGGAGTCGACAAGCCGCGGCCCGAGCCACGCTCGAAGGGAGGGTCTTTTCCGATATGCGCCTCACGCGCCAGACGAACTATGCAATCCGAATCCTGATGTATCTCGCCGCCAATCCCGGCCGGCTGAGCCGGCTCGGCGACGTGGCACGCTCCTACGCCGCGCCGGAACCGTTCATGTTCAAGATCCTGCAGCCGCTCGTCGGCGCGGGCTTCGTGGAGACGGTGCGCGGCCGCAATGGCGGTATCCGGCTCGGACGGCCCGCGGAGGCGATTTCGCTCCGTGAGGTGGTCGAGCTGATGGAAGAGAATTTCGCCATGGCGGAGTGTTTCGACGGCGGCAACACGGATTGCCCCCTCGTCGTCAATTGCGAACTGAACTCGGCGCTGCGGCAGGCGCTCGAAGCCTTCCTGTCGACGCTCGGACGCTTCTCGATCGCCGATCTCGTCGAGAATCGTCCTTTCCTGTCCCGGACCCTCGGCATTCCCCTTGCCGCAGAGCAGGCTTCGCTGTCGTAAGCCGAGCATTTCACTTGGAGCGAACGGTTTGACCGAAGACGAAATCTGGGCGAGCGCTCCTTCGCCCTGCATCGACGTTTGCAAGTACAAGCGCAAGGGCCGCTGCATCGGCTGCTCGATGACTAAGGCGGAGAAGGAATCCTTCCCCCACAATGGCGGCCCTGACCAGAAGCGCGCCTTCATCGAAGGACTGATCGCGCGGCTCGAGGAGATCGGCCGCAATCCGGCGTTCTGGGCCTACACCTATCAGCGTAAATGCGAGCGCGAGGGCGTGCCTTGTCCGGTGACGATCGTCGAGGAAGAGACGGACGAGAAGAGCGCGGCGTCGTAGGCGTCTTTTCAGAAGTGTCGCGAATCAGGTTTGGGCGGAGCGTTCGCCGAACCTTGGATATGGGCTCCAGCGAACAAGTGCAGACTGAATTACGGCAGCACTAGCCGGTGCCTTGGAATGCGAGATTGCGCGAACCTCTGTTCGGCTACAGGATCGTGCGGTCCGGGTCTGTTTCGGTCGGTGTAGGAGGTGGGGGAGCGCCAGAAATCGAACCCGTAGAGCCAAAGCGCACCGTCGGCCACTAGATTGGAGAAGAGATCGATTCCCATGCAGCCGGTTGAGGGTCGCGATCCAATTTCTGCTCTCAAACGCTCCCAAGAGTCGGTTGGATAAAAAAACAGAGTCTTCGCGATTTCCGACGGGATTTCGTCTCGCCCCTTCGGTGACATCCAGGCAACATTCTGCGACGATTGCAGCAGGTCGGATCGAGGATACCCGATACTAGTATGTCGGTGCGCAGATCTGAAAAACCGGCGTGAATCATATGTTCCGCGCCACGGTTTATCCGAACAATGATTTCGTGTCTTTCTAAATTTTCGGGAAATTCACGATAGGACGCCGAATTTCCAATCAGTGCTACAGACTTGTTTCGCACCAGATCACTTAATTCGGCCAACTCTCGACCACCGGCTATTACCATGTCACAACGGAGACCGTCGTGGGGCGGTAGCTCTTGACTTCCCTGATCTTTGAATAGTGTTTTAGTAGTTCTTTGCTCCACCACTCCTTCGGGCGCACGGTGCAATGAGCATTTTCTCCGTTTGGCAAGATTTGAACTGCCTCGACAATGGAAATGTTGACGAACGCCCGCGGGGAGAAGTGTGAGATATCCGCCAAGACGGCGCTGATGTCGGTTTCTGGAATATGTTCGAGGACATCCGTATTGAGCACCAGATCGAATCG
Organism: Jiella marina; assembly: GCF_024359545.1. Classification (GTDB taxonomy): domain Bacteria; phylum Pseudomonadota; class Alphaproteobacteria; order Rhizobiales; family Rhizobiaceae; genus Jiella. The sequence goes on along the minus strand of NZ_JAKQZG010000001.1, from coordinate 311,317 downwards.
ACGATTGGGACGAGCAGCAAATTCTGTAATTGCCGGGTCGAAGCGGAACGGAGTGGCGTCGTGGAGCTTCGCCAGCCAGTCCACAAGCCGCGATCTGCCGCAGCCGTAATCCAGTATCGTGTCTATATCATTGAAGCCGCAGACCGTTCTCTGGATATATCCAAGCTGCTGCTCGGAACTTGTCCCGTAGGCCTTCTTTTCTTCATGCAAGCAGGCGTACTGTTGGATGTATCTCTGTGCGACTTGTGAGTAGTGCACGATTCAACCTTCCTGCGACTCATCCGTCGGTGCGTTGTTTGGCCGATCCCTTCTTGGCATCACCCCCCATCCGACCAACGCGTGCGATAAAGATCCAGTCGCCGATCCCGGAAGTTGCGGACGGAGCCTTCATAGCGCGCCCAGGCCAGTGTCGACAGGTTGAGGTCGGCGACCGTGACCATCTCGACATTCTCCGACGTTTCTGCGGCGATGCCGTCGCGGGCGAAGGGGAAGTCGCACGGGGTGAAGATGCCGGACTGGGCGTATTCGATGTCGAGATTGTCGACATTGCCGAGATTGCCGGTCATGCCTGAGGTCACGACATAGCACTGATTCTCGATGGCGCGGGCCTGGCAGCAATAGCGTACGCGCAGATAGCCGTGGCGCGTATCGGTGTTGAAGGGCACGAACAGGATGCGCGCGCCCTGATCAGCCAGCCGGCGGCCGATCTCGGGAAATTCGGAATCGTAGCAGATCATGATGCCGATCGGGCCGCAGTCGGTCTCGATCACGTCGATCGGGTCGCCGCCCTTGATCTGCCAGTAGGTGCGTTCGTTCGGCGTCGGATGGATCTTCTCGCGCGCATGGACCGAGCCGTCGCGGAGGAAGGCATAGCCGACATTCTGAATGTCGCCATCGTCCGTCTCTGTGGCGTGGCTGCCGCCGATGATGTTGATGTTGCGGCGGATCGCCATCTGGGTCATGCGCTCGACGAATTCCGGCGTGTGTTCGGTCAGCCGCCGGATCGCCGCGTCGGGCTTGAGTTCCTCGGGCTCGCAGGAGAGGAGCATCAGGGTGAAGAGCTCCGGAAAGACGACGAAGTCGGCGTCATATTCCGAGGCGACTTCCACGAAATATTCGACGCCATGATAGAAGTCGTCAGGCTTTGCGATGCGCTTGGCTTCCATCTGGACGGTGACGACACGGACCATGTCGGGATTGGATCGATTGACCGGCTGTTTCTCTCGCACCGGATCGAAATACGGATTGCGCCAGATCATCATCACGCCATGGCCGCCAGAGGCCGTGTCGAGCGGATAGTAGTTCTTGAGCAGGAAGGCCGGCTCAAAGCCTGATTTCAGGTGGAAGGTGGCGACCGGGTCGGTGACCTCGTTCTTCTGAACGGCCTCGATATAGGCCTCGGGGGAGCCGAACTTGCGCGCATTGCGCTTGAAGCCGGGCAGGCGGCCGCCGAAGGCGATCCCTTTCAGGTCGAGATCCTGACAAAGGCGCCGGCGCGCGTCGTAGAGCCGCTTTCCGATCCTGAGGCGCCGGCGGTCGGGATCGACGCAGATCTCGATGCCGTAAAGCCAGTCGCCGCGGCGGTCATGCATGGCCGCATAGCCGCCGCCAGTCACTTCCGCCCAGCTATGCTGGCGCATCACCTTGTCTTCCGGCAGGATCATCGTCGCGGCATAACCGACGATCTCGTCTTCGTAGACGACGACGAACTGGCCCTCCGGGAAGGCCGAAAGCTGCCCCATGATCATGCCCCGCGTATAGGGGGCCTCGTCCTTGAAGACCTTCGCAGAGAGGGCGATGATCTCCTGCACGTCGCTGGTCTTGGCGTTGCGGACTTCGATTTTCGGGGTCGAGCGCTTCTCGGCCATGGGGCGGGCTTTTCCTTGTCGTCGAAATGAAGCGGGACAGACCCGGCCGGATCTGCCCCTTGACCGGGAGATAGGCTCGGTTTTTCTCGACGCAAGGATAATCGCAGCGCCAGCTATTTGCCCGGTCGGTGCGATCTCTCCAGGCCGACGAGCCATTCCTTCCAGCTGAGGCGGTCGCCATAGCGCTCGAAGAGCTTGGAGTCCTTGTGCTCGGCAAAGAGCGCATAGTTCAGGACCGCAACGAAGGTTACACCGCCGATCGTATTGCCGAGAGCGACCGGCAGGACAAAGTCTGGAAACAGAGGCAGAAGATCGACACTGCTGTCGCGGAAGGCGAGGAAAAAGACTTCGACCGACGAGGTGATGACGTGGAAGAACCCGCCCACCCCGATGAAATACATCAACAGCCAGACGACGAAGACGCGTGAAGTCGTGTCCTTGCAGGAATGAATGAGCCAGACCATGGCGGCCACGATCCAACCGGCGAAGATCGCCTTGGAGAAGATCTGGAACCAACCCGTCTCATGGGCGTGACGCCCCATTTCGAGCGCCTTTTCGACGCGCGGCGGATCGAGCACGTCAAAGAAGGCGAGTAGGGCCGATACGCCGACGGCGCCGATCATGTTGGCGACGAAGACGACGAGCCACAGGCGAAGAAGGTTGGCGACGCTGGCAAGCTTGGTGAGCACCAGAACGACCGGCGTCAAGGTGTTCTCGGTGAAGAGCTGGTAACGGCCGAGAACGATGATCAGAAAGCCGACCGGATAGAGGAGGTTTCCGAGCAGTCCCGGCGTCGTCTCACCAGCGCTTTCGGAAAAGATAACGCGGGCGAGAAAGGTAAGGCCAAGGGCCCCGCCTGCGCCGAGACCGCTCCAGAACAGATAGCGATTCGATGCATCGAGCTCGTGATCGGCGACGGACAGAACCCGCGCGAAGATCTCTTCGAAGGAGAAAAAGTCACGGATCGTAGACCCTTCCGCCGGCGCGTCATGAAGCGATTCTTCCGGGTCGCGCTGCTCCTTCTGGGCATCGCTTTCGGCCGTCGGCGTCGAGGCACCCCGGGGACCGACATTGTCATGGAAACCCTGCGCGTCCTGCATCATGCCCAATCCTCCCACCGGGCATGTTGAAGCGCACATCGCTCTTTCGCCGGCCAGACAGAGGATAGAAAGCCAACTGTCTGAAAGAATATCGTTTCGAAGATTTTCGCGAACAAACTGTCGTGCAGAAGCATCGCGCCCTGCGGCGGGCTTTCATGCTGCCTTAACCAACATCGTGGAATGGTCAGGGCCTGGAGGCCACCCATGCGCACGATACAGAAACGCAAATCGATCCTCGGCAAACTCTTCGTTCCCGCGGTCGCCGTGGCCGTTCTGTCCTATTTTCTGATGCACGCCCAGGACGGGCAGTATGGGAGCGAGGCCAAGGATCGGCTGGCCCGGCAGCTCGCGGTTCGCAATGCCGAATACGACGCCCTCGTCGCCAGGCGTGCGCAGCTGGAGCAGCGAGTCGAATTGCTGAAGGACGGGAGCCTGGAGCGCGACATGCTCGACGAGCAGGCGAGACGCGCGCTCAATGTGGTGCGAGAGGACGAGATCGTCATTCTGCGCTGAAGGCGCGATCGGCCGCAACCTGCGGCGTCCGAATTGGGCCGGCTCGCCTGCTCGAGCACGAACACGGACACAACTCCGATCAAATCAACCGGAATTCGGTTTAAAATTGGCTTTGGTCTGTCTTCAACTGCTTTTCGGTTAAAGCGCTGACCGGTGCTTGAAGCGCCTCGTGCCTCCCATATAGTCTCCGCAAATCATTAGCTGTGCCCGCATCGAGGCGGGTCAAGATCGGGAGGTCTCATGGCAGCCAAGTCCTCGCGCAAGTCGTCCTCGAACGCCACGGCGGGACAGGAATCGGCCAAGGAAATCGTCAAGACGCTCGAGCATTTCGATCCACCTGCGCCGGCCAAATTCGGCAAGGACGACGAAATCCGCGCCTATCGCGACATGCTCCTGATTCGCCGGTTCGAGGAGAAGGCGGGCCAGCTTTACGGCATGGGCTTCATCGGCGGTTTCTGCCACCTCTACATCGGCCAGGAAGCCGTGGTGGTCGGCATGCAGATGGCGATGAAGGAAGGCGATCAGGTCATTACCGGCTACCGCGACCATGGCCATATGCTCGCCACGGGCATGGAAGCGCGTGGCGTCATGGCCGAGCTGACCGGCCGCCGCTCGGGCTATTCCAAGGGCAAGGGCGGCTCGATGCACATGTTCTCCAAGGAGAAGAAGTTCTTCGGCGGCCACGGCATCGTCGGCGCGCAGGTGCCGATCGGCACCGGTCTCGCCTTTGCCAGCCAGTATAATCGCACCGACGCCATGTCGATCACCTATTTCGGTGACGGCGCGGCGAACCAGGGGCAGGTCTACGAGAGCTTCAACATGGCCTCGCTGTGGAAGCTTCCGGTGGTCTACGTCATCGAGAACAATCGCTACGCCATGGGCACCTCGGTCAGCCGCGCCTCGGCCGAGACGGATTTCTCCCATCGCGGCCTGTCCTTCAAGATTCCGGGCATCCAGGTCGACGGGATGGATGTGCGGGCGGTGAAGGCCGCCGGCGATCTGGCTGCCAAGCATTGCCGGAGCGGAGAGGGCCCGATCATTCTCGAAATGATGACCTATCGCTATCGGGGGCATTCCATGTCGGATCCCGCGAAATATCGCTCGCGCGACGAAGTTCAGAAGATGCGCTCCGAATCCGATCCGATCGAGCAGGTGAAGAAGCGCCTCCTCGGCGACCACGGCATGTCGGAAGACGACGTCAAGGCGATCGACAAGGAAGTCCGGGAGATCGTCGCGGATGCGGCCGATTTCGCGCAGAACGATCCCGAGCCCGATCCGTCGGAACTCTGGACTGACGTCTACGCCGACGAGATACCGCAGACGGCCGAGTAACGACACGAGGCGCCGGTATTCTGGCTGGTCTGCGGCCGGATGCGGTGCATCAACAAGTGTGGGCGGGTTGCGGCGCGCCTTTAGTGACGAGAATGGCAGATCAAGAGACGCGGGCACTCATGGCGTTGACGGCGACCGTCCGCTGAAACGACCCGCCTTCAGGAGGAAAGACCTTCATGCCGACCGAAATCCTGATGCCGGCGCTGTCTCCGACCATGGAAGAGGGCACGCTCGCCAAATGGGTCAAGCAGGTGGGCGACGACGTTGCCGCCGGTGACATCATCGCCGAGATCGAGACCGACAAGGCGACCATGGAAGTCGAGGCGGTCGACGAGGGCAGGCTTGGCAAGATCCTGGTCGAGGCCGGCAGCGAAGGTGTGAAGGTCAACACGCCGATTGCGCTTCTGCTCGGCGAAGGCGAAGACGAGGGCGATCTCGAAAAGGCGGGCAGCGGCTCTGGGGGCGGCGGGACGAAGGCCGCCGACGACGCGGACCAGAAATCGTCCGGGAAGGGTTCAGACAGCGATGGCGGTGGCAGCGCCAAGCCGTCTCGCGATGAAGCTGTCTCGGACATGTCGGCTCGCCGCGTGCCGGGCGAGGGCAAGGTCCATCCCGAGCCGAAGGATGTCGAAGGTGAGCTGGCTCAGGAGATTCCCGAAGGTACCGAGATGGTGTCGATCACCGTTCGCGAGGCCTTGCGTGACGCCATGGCCGAGGAGTTGCGTCGCGACGACGCGGTCTTCGTCATGGGCGAGGAAGTGGCGGAATATCAGGGCGCCTACAAGATCACGCAGGGTCTGCTCGACGAGTTCGGCCCCCGCCGCGTGGTCGACACGCCGATCACCGAGCATGGCTTTGCCGGTCTCGGCGTCGGCGCGGCGTTCGGCGGTCTGCGACCGATCGTCGAGTTCATGACCTTCAACTTCGCCATGCAGGCGATCGACCAGATCATCAACTCGGCCGCCAAGACACTCTACATGGCTGGTGGGCAGATGGGTTGCCCGATCGTGTTCCGCGGTCCGAACGGCGCCGCCGCGCGCGTCGCCGCCCAGCACAGCCAGGACTACGCCGCATGGTACAGCCATGTGCCCGGTCTCAAGGTGGTGCAGCCCTATACGGCGGCGGACTACAAGGGCCTTCTGAAATCCGCGATCCGAGACCCGAACCCGGTCATCTTCCTCGAAAACGAGATCCTCTACGGTCAGACCTTCGAGATCCCGAAGCTCGACGATTGGACCGTACCGATCGGCAAGGCGCGCATCCACCGTCCCGGTACGGATGTGACAATCGTCTCCTTCGGAATCGGCATGACCTATGCGGTCAAGGCGGCCGAGGAATTGGCCAAGGAAGGCATCGAGGCCGAGGTGGTCGATCTGCGGACGATCCGGCCTATGGATCTCGACACGGTGATCCGCTCGGTCAAGAAGACCAATCGCTGCGTGACGGTCGAAGAAGGCTTTCCGCAGTGCTCCGTCGGCGGCCATATTGCCTCCGAGATCATGGTCCGTGCGTTCGATTACCTGGACGCCCCGGTCCTCAAGGTAGCCGGCAAGGACGTGCCGATGCCTTACGCCGCCAATCTGGAAAAGCTCGCGCTTCCTTCGGTCAAGGAAGTGATCGACGCGGTCAAAGCCGTGACGTACCGGGATTGATCGAAAGGGCGGCGCTGCAATGGAAGCGGTGGGCAGGCCAGACATGACGGAGGCCAATGTGCTCGTTCTGACCAAGGACGTTCGCAAGCCCCGCGAGCATGTCTGGCGCTGCCTGACCGACCCGAATTGTCTTAAGGTCTGGTGGCGCGAGAATATCGAATTCGAGGCGAAGCTCGGTGGCCGCTTCGTCGAACCCTGGGTCGACCCGTCGGGCCGCGAGCGCATCACCCGCGCTGAAGTGACAGCGTTCCATCCGCCCGAGGGCTTCGTCATGGTCTGGGCCGACGAGGACTGGGAATTCGATACGATCGTCTCCGTGAGCCTGACTCCGATCGAGGAGGGGACCCGGGTCGTCATCGAGCATCAGGGCTGGGAGAAGGTCGGCGAGCCGGATCGGGCCACCTATCTTCTCGACCACCGGAACGGATGGGAGCATCATCTCGGCAATCTGGCGGCGTTTGCGGAAGATCTGGAGACGTCCGGCGACGGAGACGGTCGATGAGGGAAGGGAGCGGCAATGTCCACGGCTGAAGCGTTCTCTGCGCCATCGCGGAGAGCCGCCACCTATGCCGATCTGGAGGCGGTGAATCCGCATCTCGTCGCCGAGATCGTCGACGGCGAGCTGGTGACGTATCCCCGGCCCGTGCCGAAGCATGCGGCAGCGGCATCAAGCCTGGGGATGGAATTGGGTGACGCCTTCCAACGTGCCCGCTCGGGGCCCGGCGGTTGGATCATCCTGGATGAACCCGAATTGCATCTCGGCCCGGACGTGGTTGTGCCCGACCTGGCAGGCTGGCGTCGTGAGCGGCTAAGCGGAGCGGGGGACACCGCGTTCTTGAAGATTGCACCCAATTGGGTCTGCGAAGTCCTCTCGCCCTCGACCGAACGCTACGACCGCGGGTCGAAGCGCCGTATCTATGCCGAAGCCGGCGTCTCGCATATGTGGTTTCTCGACCCGCGCGCCGAGTTCCTCGAAACCTTCATCCTCACGGACGGTCGCTGGTTCGTCGGTCCGACCTTCGACAACGAGACCGAGGTGAAGGCCGAGCCCTTCGACGCGATCTCGTTTCCTCTCACCATTCTCTGGCCGCTCGACCCGGCCGAAACGAACGACACCAAGAACGCGCAGTAAGACGCTTTCGGAGACGCCCAATGCCGATCAACGTGACAATGCCCGCCTTGTCTCCGACCATGGAGGAGGGCAACCTCGCCAAGTGGCTGATCAAGGAAGGCGATGAAGTCTCCGCAGGCGACATCATCGCCGAGATCGAGACCGACAAGGCCACCATGGAGGTCGAGGCCGTCGACGAGGGGACTCTCGCGAAGATCCTCGTTCCGGCCGGCACCGAAGGCGTGAAGGTCAACGAGGTGATCGCGGTGCTGGCGGCCGAGGGCGAAGACATCTCGGAAGCGGCGACAAGCGGTGGAGACAGCGGCGGCGCCTCGGCAGGCGACAAGAAAGGCGGCGCGATGACGCCGGACGCTAAGGCGGACGACGCCAAGACTGTCTCTCAAGACGAAGCGAAGGACGCCGAGATGCGGGGCCAGAGCCGCACCTCGGGTGGTGAAGCGAAAGGCTCGGAGCCCGCCTCCAAAGCCGGTCCGGCACCCGAGAGCGAGAAGGGCGGGCGTATTTTTGCGTCGCCCCTCGCTCGACGCCTCGCCAAGGAAGCGGGCCTCGACCTCAGCGCGGTTTCCGGAACCGGTCCCCATGGCCGGGTCGTGAAGGCCGATATCGAAGCGGCCAAGAAGGATGGCGGCGCCACGAAGGCGGCCACCCCCGAAAAGGCCGAAGAGAAAAAGGCGCCGGACGCTGCTGCCGCTCCCATGGCGAAGGCCGCCAGCGACGAGTCGATCCTCAAGCTATTCCCCGAAGGCTCTTACGAAAAGATCCCACACGACGGCATGCGCAAGACCATCGCCAAGCGGCTGGTCGAAGCCAAGCAGACGGTGCCGCATTTCTATCTGACGGTGGATTGCGAGATCGACGCCTTGCTCGCGCTCCGCAAGCAGCTGAACGACGCGGCCCCAGTCTCCAAGGACGGAAAGCCGGCCTACAAGCTGTCGGTCAACGACATGATCATCAAGGCGCAGGCCCTGGCGCTGAAGGCGGTGCCCATGGCGAACGCGTCCTGGACCGAAGCCGCGATGCTGAAGCACAAGAACGCCGATGTCGGCGTCGCGGTGGCGATCGAGGGTGGGCTGATCACCCCGATCATCCGACGCGCAGACGAGAAGACCTTGTCGGCGATCTCCAACGAGATGAAGGATTTGGCTGGCCGGGCGCGGGCGCGCAAGCTGAAGCCGGAGGAGTACCAAGGCGGCACGACCGCGGTTTCCAATCTCGGCATGTTCGGAATCAAGCATTTCTCTGCCGTCATCAACCCGCCGCACGCGACCATCCTCGCGGTCGGCGCCGGCGAGCAGCGCGCGGTTGTCAAGGACGGCGCGGTGACGGTCGCGACCGTCATGACCGCAACGCTTTCCACCGATCACCGCGCGGTGGACGGTGCGCTGGGAGCCGAACTCCTAGCTGCCTTCAAGCAGTTGATCGAAAACCCGATGTCGATGCTGGTGTGAGGAACGCACCCCGATGAAGACCATCCTCGCCTATGGCGACTCTCTGACCTGGGGCTACAATCCCGAAACCGGCCTCCGGCACGATTTCTTCGACCGCTGGCCGAATGTCGTCGCCAAGGCGCTGGGCCATGGCGTCCGCGTCATCAGCGAAGCACTGAACGGGCGAACCACGGCGTTCGACGACCATACGGTCGTGCCGGAGCGAAACGGCGTGAAGATCCTGCCGACCGTGCTGGCGAGCCATCAGCCGCTCGATCTGGTTGTCATCATGCTCGGCACGAACGACCTCAAGCGCCATACGGGCGGCGGGCGGGTGTTCGAGAGCCGACAGGGGCTCGAAAGCCTGGTCGAGATCGTCCAGACCTTTCCCTATCAGCGCGGCTATGAGCCGCCCAAGCTGCTGCTCGTCGCGCCGCCGCACTTCTGCGAGACGACCGAACCGGATTTCGCGCTGCTCTTCGGCCATGCTGTCGAGGAATCGATCCATTTCCGTTCGGCCGTTACGAAGGTTGCCGAGGAATACGGATGCGCGATGTTCGATGCGAGCGAAGTCTGCGAGACCTCGCCGCTCGACGGTATCCATCTCGATGCCGAGAATACCCGTCGCCTCGGTGAGGCGCTGGTGGAACCGATCAGAGCGCTCCTCGACTGATTCAACGACAGAGGCGCCGTTCGAGCGCCCAGGCATGATGATCCCCGGAGAAACGACCCATGGCTGACACTTACGACATTCTCGTCATCGGCGGCGGGCCCGGGGGCTATGTGGCGGCCATCCGCGCTGCGCAGCTCGGCTTCAAGACTGCGGTCGTGGAGCGCGAGCATCTGGGCGGCATCTGTCTCAACTGGGGCTGCATCCCCACCAAGGCGCTCCTGCGCTCGGCCGAGATCTTCCACTATGCCGAGAACGGCAAGAATTACGGCCTGAAGATCGAGAAGCCCGATTTCGACATGGAAGCGGTGGTCAAGCGCTCGCGCCAAGTGTCGGGACAGCTTTGCGGCGGCGTCGGCTATCTGATGAAGAAGAACAAGATCGACGTCATCTGGGGCGAAGCGAAGATCACCAAGGCAGGCAAGGGCGGCCCGGTCGAAGTCACCGTCGGCAAGTCGAAGAAGCCGGTCGTCGAGCCGCAGAACCCGGTGCCGAAGGGCACGCTGGGTGAGGGAAGCTACAAGGCCAAGAATGTGATCGTGGCCACGGGTGCACGGCCCCGCGTCCTGCCCGGCATCGAGCCGGATGGCGATCGAATCTGGACCTATTTCGAGGCGATGAAGCCGAAGGCGATGCCGAAGAGCCTGATCGTCATGGGATCCGGCGCGATCGGCATCGAATTCGCCTCCTTCTACAAGACCATGGGCGCGGACGTGACCGTCGTCGAACTCCTGCCGCAGATCATGCCTGTGGAAGATGCCGAGATTGCCAAGCACGCCCGCAAGCAGTTCGAGAAGCAGGGCCTGAAGATCCTGACCGATGCCAAGGTCGCGAAGGTCGAAAAGGGCAAGGACGGTGTGACGGTCTCGGTCGAGACCAAGGGCGGCAAGACCGAGACGCTCAAGGCCGAGCGTCTGATTTCCGCCATCGGCGTCCAGGGCAATATCGAAGGGCTCGGCCTGGAAGAGATCGGGGTCGAAACCGAGCGTGGCTGCATCAAGATCGATCCGTTCGGCAAGACCAATGTCGAGGGCATCTACGCCATCGGCGACGTTGCCGGCCCGCCGATGCTCGCTCACAAGGCCGAGCACGAGGGCACGATCTGCGTCGAGAAGATCAAGGGGATGGACGTCCACCCCATGAAGAAGACCGAGATCCCGGGTTGCACCTATTGCCAGCCGCAGGTCGCTTCGGTCGGCCTGACGGAGGCCAAGGCCAAGGAAGCCGGCCACGAGGTCAAGGTCGGTCGCTTCACCTTCAACGGCAATGGCAAGGCGATCGCGCTCGGAGAGCCGGAGGGGCTCGTCAAGACGATCTTCGATGCCAAGACCGGCGAGCTTCTGGGTGCCCACATGGTCGGCGCCGAGGTGACCGAGTTGATCCAGGGCTTCGTGGTCGCGATGGGCCTCGAGACGACCGAGGAAGAGCTCATGCACACCGTCTTTCCGCACCCGACGCTTTCGGAGATGATGCATGAGAGCGTCCTCGATGCCTATGGCCGGGTCATTCACCTGTAGGAGAGGCAGCCTTGTTCCAAGGAGGGTTTCGGACTGTCGGTGCTCAACCGGCGCAGACCGCAAAAAGCTGGCGGTTGAGGGTGGGCCGAGCCGTTGCAGAACCTAACTATGCGGGCAAATCCACGGACAGTTTCACGGGAGTGACAACATGATTGGTAGTTTCCTGGCCGCGATCATCGTCGGCGGTCTGGCGGGGTGGCTCGCCGAAAAGGTCATGAAGAGCGACATGGGGCTCCTCATGAACATCATCCTTGGCGTCGTCGGCGCGATCGTGCTGAGCTTCCTCCTGCGGGTGACCGGCATCGGCCCCGGCGCCTCCGCGTCCTTCTCCTGGGCCTATCTCATCACCGGCTTCGTCGGTGCCTGCCTGCTGATCTTCATCGCCCGCGCCGTCCGGCGCTGACCCCTGATGCCGAGGCGTTTTCGCGCGCCTCGGCCAATTGCATCGCAAAGCTGGGACGCCTAATTAAGTTCCATGGTGACAGTTCTCGATACCCGCCAGCCGGACGCGACCGTGTCGCGGCCCCGGCACCCTGAGAAGGCACATCGGCCGGACGCGGCAGCCAGCCCGCCGAAACCGGACTGGATTCGCGTCAAGGCGCCGGTTTCCAAAGGGTATCAGGAGACGCGCCAGATTGCGCGGGACAACAAGCTCGTCACCGTATGTGAGGAAGCGGGCTGTCCCAATATCGGCGGGTGCTGGGAGAAGAAGCACGCGACCTTCATGATCATGGGCGGGATCTGCACCCGCGCCTGTTCCTTCTGCAATGTCGCCACCGGCATGCCGCACGCGCTCGACGCGGACGAGCCGGAGAATGTCGGCCGTGCGGTCGCCAAGATGGGGCTCAACCATGTGGTGATCACCTCGGTCGATCGTGACGATCTGGCCGATGGCGGGGCCGAGCATTTCGTCCGCACGATCCGCGCGATCCGCGCCGCGGCCCCGGGCACCACGGTGGAGATCCTGACGCCCGACTTCCTGCGCAAGCCCGGAGCGCTCGAAAAGGTGGTCGCGGCCAAGCCCGACGTCTTCAACCACAATCTCGAGACCGTCCCGTCGAAATATCTGACGGTTCGTCCCGGTGCGCGGTATTTCCACTCGATCCGGCTTCTGCAGCGGGTCAAGGAGCTTGATCCGACGATCTTCACCAAATCCGGCATCATGGTCGGCCTCGGCGAGGAGCGGAACGAGGTCCTTCAACTGATGGACGACCTCAGGACCGCCGACGTCGATTTCATCACCATCGGGCAGTATCTCCAGCCGACGAAGAAACACCACGCCGTGATCCGCTACGTGACGCCGGAGGAGTTCCAGTCGCTGGAGAAGGTGGCGCTGACCAAGGGGTTCCTGGTGGTGTCCGCCAGCCCGCTCACCCGCTCCTCCCATCATGCGGGAGAGGATTTCGAGCGGCTGAAGGCTGCGCGTCTGGCGCGCCAGTCGGCCGCCTGACCATCGCGCCATGCCGAAGTTCGAGACGACACGAGCCGTCGACCACAGCGCTGAGGAGATGTTCGCCCTCGTCGCCGATGTCGAGAAATACCCGGAATTCCTGCCGCTCTGCCAGGCGCTGACGGTCCGCTCCGAGCGCGAGAAGGACGGCAAGCGGCTGCTGGTCGCCGACATGACCGTCGCCTACAAGATGGTCCGCGAGACCTTCACCTCGCAGGTTCTCCTCAAGCCGGAGGAGAACCGCATCGAGGTCTCCTACGTCAACGGGCCCTTCAAGTTCCTCGACAATCGCTGGACCTTCGAGCCAACCGGCGAGGGGACCTGCAACGTTCATTTCTTCATCGAATACGAATTCAAGAGCCGCACCCTAGGCATGCTCATGGGCTCGATGTTCGACTACGCCTTCCGCCGTTTCGCCCAGGCGTTCGAGGCGCGGGCGGACAAGATTTACGGGTGAGTGGAGCGCGAGGGCTGCGGGATTGAGCGCACCCATCGTTTGCGGCGCCATATGGCTCTTCGTGATTTTTGATTGAAACAGAATTGCGAATTCTGTCTCAGATTGCCTCATATCAAGCGGAACGGACCCTTCACTCGAATCCGCCTCAAGTCAGTTGCGAAGGCGCTTCAGCGCAGCCTTGGCATCATTGTCGCCCTGCTGGGCCGCCTTGCGGTACAATGACACCGCCTGCTCCAGGTCTTTGTCGACGCCATTTCCGGCCTCGTACATAAGCCCGAGATAAACCTGTCCTCGCGCAAAACCCTGCTCGGCTGCCTTGCGGTACCAGTGGACGGCCTGCTTCGGGTCCTTGGCGACGGTTTTTCCATAGAGGTACACCAACCCGAGACTCGTCTGCCCCAGTGCATCGCCTTGCTCGGCGGCTTTGCGGTACCACTCGACGGCCTGCTTCAGGTCTTCGTCGACGCCATTTCCGGTCTCGTACAGTAACCCGAGCTTCGTCTGCGCTCGGGCAAAACCCTGCTCGGCGGCCTTGTGGTACCAGTCGACGGCCTGCTTCGTGTCCTGGGCGACGCCCGTTCCGTTCTCGTACATATGCCCAAGGAGGAACTGCCCTGCCGCGTCACCTTGCTCGGCCGCCTTGCGGTACCAGCCGACGGCCTGCTCCGGGTCCTTGGCGACGCCCGTTCCGGTCCCGTACATCAAACCGAGATTCGTCTGCCCGCGCGCAAAACCCTCTTCGGCGGCCTTGCGGTACCAGGAGACCGCCTCCACGGCATTTGAGCCTGAGGCATGGAGTGCTCTTCCCAGAAGATAGTGCAAGCGCGGGTCGGAAGGATGTGCCAATTGGGCTGCCCGGCATGCCGGAACAGCGCGATCGGTCTCGATTTTCTCGAATTCGACACCCACCACGCCCTGCGAGCGATCAAGATCAATCGGAGCCGCCGCCAACTCCTCACAAAGCCGAACCGTGTTGTCGCTTTCCGTGGCCACAGCGGGGTCGTGTGTGATCTGAGTGGGCGGGTTATTTGGGCTTTCGTTGGGAGTTGGTTCCGCGGTGCGGTTAATCTTCAGGTTTGAGAGTTCCGCCGGGCTGAAGACATGCATCTGATCCGACGGCGTCGCCAGCATCAGAGGGACGACCCCCGGGCTGACATCCGCGCGGTTCATGAAATCCACGACATCCGCGAGATTCAACTGCCCGAACTGAAAGTCTCTCGACTGCGTTGACGCGATCTGGTGCACGCCGAGCGCGCCTTTCGCTTCACGCTCCTTGCCGGCAAAGAAAACGAACGCGCAGGCGGACAGGCATGAGGCCTCTGGCGCAACGACAGTCGAAAGCTCTTCATCCAGGATCATGTCGGCGATTTCGAGAGCGATGATGAGCGAGCCGCCGGGGCTGTCGAGCTCGACCGTCCGCGCTTTTGGCGCAAAACGGAGAGCGGCCCTGAAATTCCGGCTCTCTCGAACGCCGATCGGCCCCTTGAGCCTGATCGTGGTCGGCGCGGCAGGATCGACGGTGAAGGCACCAAAGGTTTGAGCTTTGCCGGAAACCGGAGTTGCAACCATGCTGATCGCTATCACCGAGGCCAAAGCGCCCACCATGGCCACCTTGCCCGTCCCACGCGATGAAAGCCACACAGTCCGATCCCCTCCTGACCCACATTCGGGCATGCGGCAGACAGCCTAGATTGGCCGGGTGATCGTGTCATCAAAAGATTGATAACGTTCCATAATGGCCCCTATGCTTATACCGTGCGTATGCCGTGGATCGCCGCGATTCCAAAGTCCGCTTTTGACGCTTGCGCTCTGAAAGCAGAATGGAAGCGTTCCACCCATCCCAGCCATTCGAACGCTCGTTTCTGAAACACTTTCATTGTATTCTGTTTCAAATTTGTGGGGGCTATGATCGCGTGTTGATCACTGACGATCGACGCCCTTCGTTTAAGCCCGCAACGCGCTGACCAGCAACCCAAGAGCGACAACGACCGAACGCTCGCGAATTCCCGCCCGCCCGATATCCCCGAACCGCTCTTCGCGATGAACCGTTCCCTTCGGGCCGGCGCAGGCGAAGTGCACAAGGCCGACGGGCTTCAGCGCGGTGCCGCCGCCGGGGCCGGCGATGCCGGTGATCGAGACGGCGACGGTCACGCCGGCGCGCTCTCGGGCGCCTTCGGCCATTTGCCGGGCTACGGCTTGGGAGACGGCACCATGGGCGTCGAGGGCTGCCTCCATGACGCCGAGAAGCTCGATCTTGGCGCAGTTGGAGTAGGTGACGAAGCCGCGGTCGAGGACGGCCGACGAGCCGGCGATCTCGGTGATGGCGCCCGCGACGAGACCGCCGGTGCAGGATTCGGCCGTGGCGAGCGTCCAGCCGGCGGCCGTATAGCGTTCGACGATCTCGCGGGCGAGGGCAGGGATGCGCTCGTTCGCACTCATGATCCGTCTCCATAGACGACCGAGGCCGTCGCGATCGCTGCGATGCCTTCTCGGCGCCCGACGAAGCCGATCGTCTCGTTGGTCGTCGCCTTGACCGAGACCCGGTCGAGCGACAGGCCGGTCATCTCGCCGATCATCCGGCGCATGGCCTCGCGGTGCGGAGCGACCTTCGGGGCTTCGCAGATCAGCGAAATGTCGGCATTCATCACCCGGCCGCCGTGCGCGGTGACGATCTCGACCGCCTTCTCGACGAAGATGCGCGAGGGCGCTCCTCGCCATTGCGGGTCGCTGGGCGGGAAGTGATCGCCGATATCGCCGGCGCCGCAGGTGGCCAGAAGCGCATCCGTCAGGGCGTGGAGACCCACATCGGCATCGGAATGGCCAGCGAGTCGCTGATCGTGGGGAATGCGGATTCCACAGAGGGTTACGTGGTCACCCCCAACTAATTTGTGAACGTCGTAGCCATTGCCCGTGCGGACGTCGATCATGTGTTTCTCGCCTTTCATGCGCTCGTCCGCCGAGACGATATCCTGGGCGGTGGTGAGTTTCACATTGCCCGCGGATCCCTCGACCAGCATCACCGTCATGCCGGCCCATTCGGCGATTGAGGCGTCGTCGGTGAAATCCGATCGCCCGGACCGAGCGGCGTCCGTGTGGGCGGCGAGAAGCGGTGCGAAGCGAAAGCCCTGCGGCGTCTGCGCGCCGTGAAGGCCTGCGCGCGAGACGGTCTCGACGATCGCACCATCCTGTCCCGAGCGCTTGATCGTGTCGGCGATCGGGAGAGCGGGGATTGCACCGCCATGTCCTTCGGCCGCCGCGATCACCCGGTCGATCAGGGCGTGGTCGGCAAAGGGTCGCACCGCGTCGTGGATGAGGACCAGTTCCGGCGACCGGCCGGTGTCGAGGGCTTCCAGCCCGAGACGCACCGAAATCTGCCGTTCGGCGCCGCCGGTAACCAGGGTGACATCGCCGTCCAGCCCGCCCATCGCGCGCTGACAGAGTTCCCGGTCGTCCGAATGGATGACCAGCACGATCTCGCCGATCCGCGGGTGCGAGCGAAACAGTTCCAGTGTGTGAGCCAGAACGGCACGGCCTCCGATCGACCGGTACTGTTTCGGCCCTTCTTCGGAGTGACCCGCCCGCGCGCCTCGGCCTGCCGCCACCAGCACCAATGCGACATCTCGCTTCATCCAGGATCGCCCTTCATCAGATCGACATGGGGACGGACCATGAACACGCCATCCCATGCAAGAGCAAATTGCTTGTCATTTGAGCATGCCCCCATTAAGACAGCCAAAGATGACGCAAGAATCGACAGTTGCGATGAACGCTCAAGCTTTAGGCGAATTGAGGCGGCAAAAGGACGCGGTGCAGCCGTTGGGACTGGGCCCGTTGACGCTCGCCAACCGGGTGTTTCTCGCTCCCATGTCCGGTGTCTCCGACGTTCCGTTTCGCCGGCTCTGCCGCCGTTTCGGGGCGGGACTGGTCGTGTCGGAAATGATTGCGAGCGGCGAGTATCTCAAGGGAGATGCCGAGTCGAGCCTGCGCGCCCTGCGCGATGCTCCCGGGGTCCACGCCGTTCAGCTCGCGGGGCGTGATCCGGCGGTGATGGGAGCGGCAGCCGAACGCCTCGCCGATTCAGGCGTCGATCTGATCGATATCAATTTCGGCTGCCCGGCCAAAAAGGTCGTGGGCGGGCTCTCCGGTTCCGCGCTGATGCGCGAGCCGGCTCTCGCCCTGGCGATCATCGAAGCCGTGGTGGCGGGTGCAGGCAACGTGCCGGTGACGGTGAAGATGCGCCTCGGCTGGGACCGGCAGTCGATTAATGCGCCCTGGCTCGCCCGGCGGGCCGAGGAGGCCGGCGTGCGGATGGTAACCGTCCACGGCCGCACACGCATGGATTTCTATGAAGGCGTGGCCGACTGGGCTGCCATCGCCGAGGTCCGCAGGGCCGTCGGCGTGCCGCTTGTCGCCAACGGCGATCTCTCGGACCTCAATCAGATTCCGCAAATGCTCGCCTCGAGCGGCGCGGATGCCGTGATGGTCGGACGGGGCTGTTATGGCCGGCCGTGGCTTGCCGGCCTGATGGGGGGAAGCCTCGACGCCGAAACCTTGAGCGGAATGGCCTTCGTGGGCCTCGTCGAGGAGCATTATCAGGCGATGCTCGAACACTACGGGGTCAAGGTCGGTCTTCGCCACGCCCGGAAGCATCTGGGCTGGTATCTCGACCGTCTCGTCGCCGCTGGCGGCTTCGTTTCACCAGACGACCGCAAGGCAATTATGACCGGGGTCGAGCCGGACGCGGTGAAGCGGCGCATCCGCGTTCTCTTTGCCGGTGTCAGTCTCGAAGATGTCGAATCGGCCGCGTCGCGGCCGATCGCCAGGGCAGCGTAACATGGCCGAACCATCCGATTTCTCCACGCTGCAGGGTGAGGAATACCGCGTTCTCAACGCACTCACCCATCCGGTCATCGTGGTCGACGAGTCGGGCGCGTTCCGGTTCGCCAATTCCGATGCCGAGCAGTTCTTTTCGGCGGGCTTCTCCTACCTCGCGCGCAAGCGCCTGCAGGACTTCGTGCCTGGCGACAGTCCGCTGTTCTTCCTGATCGAGCAGGCCCGCAAGGAACAGGCGCGTATCAGCGAATACCGCGTCGACATTTCCTCACCGCGGCTCGGCGGCGACCGCCTCGTCGACCTGTACGTCTCGACCTTGCCGGAAGAGCCCAATCTCGTCGTGGTCATGATCCAGCTGCGCTCGATCGCCGAGAAGATGGACCGCCAGCTCACCCATCGCTCTGCCGCCAGGACCGTGACCGGCCTCGCCGCGATGCTCGCTCACGAGATCCGCAATCCGCTGTCTGGCATCAAGGGCGCCGCGCAGCTGCTGGCGAGTTCGGCGAGCGACGAGGACCGGGCGCTGACCCGGCTCATCCAGGAAGAAAGCGACCGGATCGTCAAGCTGGTCGACCGGATGGAAGTCTTCTCGGACCAGCGGCCGGTGGAGCGATCGGCCGTGAACATCCACTCGGTGCTGGAATATGTGAAGACGCTCGGCAAGAGCGGCTTTGCCCGCAATATCAAGATCGTCGAGCTCTACGATCCGTCGCTGCCCCCGGTCTTTGCCAATCGCGATCAGCTCGTGCAGGTGTTCCTCAACCTCCTGAAGAACGCCGCCGAGGCCGTTCGTGACAAGGAGGGCGGCGAGATCCGCTTTACCACAGCGTTCAAACCCGGCGTGCGTCTGTCGGTGCCCGGCACCAAGGACCGACTGACATTGCCCCTGGAATTCGCAGTGGAAGACAATGGCGACGGCGTGCCCGACGATATCCGCGAGCACATCTTCGATCCGTTCGTCACCACGAAGCCGAGCGGCTCCGGTCTGGGACTCGCGCTCGTCGCGAAGATCGTGGGCGACCATGGCGGGGTGATCGAGTGCGAGTCGCAGCCGGGGCATACCGTGTTTCGCATTCTCATGCCGGCCTGGCGCGAAGCGCCCGCAGCGCAAGAGCGGCATGGCGTAGTTGAAGAGTAAAGGCAGGCAGGGCACTCATGGCAATGCAGATCTTGGTCGCCGATGACGATGCCGCCATCCGGACCGTCGTCTCCCAGGCGCTGATGCGGGCGGGGTTCGAAGTTCGAGTGACGTCGAACATCGCCACGCTGTGGCGCTGGATTTCGGCGGGCGAGGGCGATCTGGTGATCACCGACGTTCTGATGCCGGACGGCAATGCGTTCGACACGCTGCCCCGCATAAAGAACTCCCGGCCCGAACTCCCGGTCGTCGTCATGAGCGCCCAGAACACCTTCATGACGGCGATCAAGGCCTCGGAGCGGGGCGCCTACGACTATATCCCGAAACCCTTCGATCTGACCGAACTCGTCTCGATCGTCCGGCGTGCCTTGTCCGAGCCGAAGAGCGGCGCCAAGTCGGCCAATCAGGACGATTTGCAGGAATCGATGCCCCTCGTCGGCCGCTCGCCGGCGATGCAGGACATCTATCGGGCGCTTGCCCGGATGATGCAGACGGACCTGACCGTCACCATCAGCGGCGAGTCGGGCACAGGCAAGGAGCTGGTGGCTCGCGCGCTCCACGACTATGGCCGCCGCCGCAAGGGCCCGTTCGTCGCGATCAACATGGCGGCGATCCCGCGCGACCTGATCGAATCGGAACTCTTTGGTCATGAGAAAGGCGCGTTTACGGGCGCTCAGGCCCGCACCAGCGGCCGCTTCGAGCAGGCCGAGGGCGGAACCCTGTTCCTCGACGAGATCGGCGACATGCCGATGGAAGCCCAGACGCGTCTCCTGCGCGTTCTCCAGCAGGGCGAATACACCATCGTCGGTGGCCGCACGCCGATCGCAACCGACGTTCGGATCGTTGCCGCCACCAACAAGGATCTGCGCCAGCTCATCGCCCGCGGTCTGTTCCGCGAAGACCTGTTCTATCGTCTGAACGTGGTGCCGCTGCGCCTGCCGCCGCTGCGCGAGAGGATCGAGGACCTGCCCGATCTCGCCCGGCACTTCTTCGCTCAGGCCGAAAAGGAAGGCCTGCCGCGCAAGACCTTGAGCCAGGGCGCTCTCGACATCATGCGGCGCTATGCCTGGCCGGGTAACGTCCGTGAGCTGGAAAACCTTATCCGGCGTCTGGCGGCGCTCTATCCCCAGGACGAGATCTCGCCGGAGATCGTCGAGCACGAACTCTCCAACGATCCGATCGCCGCTCCGGGCCTCGACAGCGAACCGGGCAAGCCGCTCGATCTCAGTGCGGCCGTCGAGCGCTATCTGTCGGAATACTTCACCTCCTTCGGCGACAATCTGCCGCCGCCGGGCCTCCACGGCCGCATCTTGCGTGAAGTGGAGTATCCGCTTATCGCAGCCGCCCTCGCAGCCACGCGGGGGAATCAGGTCAAGGCGGCCGACCTCTTGGGCGTAAACCGCAACACGCTGCGCAAGAAGATCCGCGACCTGGAAATTTCGGTCGTTCGGTCCATCCGCTAGCGGCCGCGGTCCGGCACTTTCCGGGTGCTCTGAGGGTCGGGATGGCAAAAGCCATCGCCGAAGCCGAATAAATTGCAGTTTTCGGCGTTTTCGTTGCAGTTTGGACACATTCCGTTGCTCAGTGGCAACGGGATGACGAGACGCGCATTTTCATGACGACGCAGCCAATTCACACAGACGCAAACATTCCGTTCGCAAAGGAGCGGCGCCGGTTCATGCTCATGCCCGGGCTGGCCGCAGTGGTCGGTGCGCTCGTCACGGGTGCAATTTCCTTCGTCGTGCTGATGGGACTGACCCCGATCGAGCCGACGGACACGATCGTCACGATCGCCACCGTCGTCAATGGCGGTTTCGTGCTTCTGCTCTGCGGCCTGATCGGCCGCGAAGTCGTGCGCATGTTCAAGGCCCGCCGGCATGGCAAGGCCGCGTCCCGGCTGCATGTGCGGATCGTCGTGCTGTTTTCGATCGTCGCGGCCTTGCCCGCGCTGCTAGTCGCGATCGTAGCGGGAATTACGCTTGATCTCGGCCTCGACCGCTGGTTCGGCATGCGCACCCGGGCGATCGTCGACTCGTCGATCAGCGTTGCGCGCGCCTATGTCAACGAGAACGCACGCAACCTGCAGGGCACGACCCTGTCGATGGCCTATGATCTCGACCAGCAGCGGCGTCTGTTCGATCTCGACAGGACCGGCTTCCAGACGATGATGACAGAACAGGCGAGCGGACGCTCCCTGCTGGGAGCGCAACTCCTGCGGCCGGACGGCACGGCGTTTCTGAGCGCTGACGTTTCCAGCGAGGAGCCTTTGCCGGTTCCGCCGGATGATGCCCTGCAGCAGGCGGGCGAGGGCAATCTGGTCTTCATTCCCCCGGGGGTGACCAATCTGGTGGGCGCCATCATCAAGCTCCGGCAGATTTCCAATGCCTTCCTCTACACGGTTCGCGCGGTCGATCCGCAGGTGATGACGGCGCTTCGCGAGATGGAAGAGCGCTCGGCCGAGTATTCGAGCCTCAGAGCCAATCGCTTCGGCCTGCAGCTTGCTTTCGCGCTACTCTATCTCGGGATCACGCTGATCGTGCTGCTGTCCGCGATCTGGACGGGCATTGGTGTCGCCGATCGTCTCGTTCGTCCGATCCGGCTTCTGATCGGCGCTGCCGACGAGGTGAGCGAGGGCAATCTCTCGGTCTCCGTTCCGGTTCGGGTGTCGGATGGTGACGTCGGTTCGCTTTCGAACACCTTCAACAACATGATCATGCAGCTCCGCAGCCAGCGCGGCGAGCTCGTCCATGCCAAGGATGTCATCGACGAGCGCCGGCGGTTCATCGAGGCGGTGCTGTCGGGCGTGACCGTCGGCGTGATCGGCATCGAGCGCGACGGGGCGATCTCGATGGTCAATCCGTCAGCCGAGCGCATCCTGGCCGTCGATGCGGATACGGTGACGGGGCAAAAGCTGACGACGGCCTTTCCGGTCTTCGGCCGCATCCACGAGGCAGCCGCGCAGTCGCGCAAATCGGAATATCAGGAAGAGGTGAAGCTCCGGATCCGCGAGCGCGAGCGCACGCTCGCCGTTCGGATCACCTCGTCGGAGGAGACCGAAGGCGCGCAATCCTCCGTCGTGACCATCGACGACATTACCGATCTGGTCGATGCCCAGCGCACATCCGCCTGGGCCGATGTCGCGCGGCGGATCGCCCACGAGATCAAGAATCCTCTGACGCCGATCCAGCTGTCGGCCGAGCGCATCCGCCGACGCTACGGTAAACGCGTCGAAGACGATCGCGAGGTGTTCGACCGCTGTATCGAGACGATCGTGCGCCAGGTCTCCGACATCGGCCGGATGGTCGACGAATTCTCGACTTTCGCCCGGATGCCGAAGCCGAAGATGGAGAACATCGATCTGCGCGACGCCTTGCGCGAAGCGGTATTCATGCGGGAAATGGGCGATCACGGAATTGCGTTCTCGGCCGATATTCCCGAGACGCCAATGCGCGGTTCATACGATATCCGGCTTCTCTCCCAGGCATTCGGCAATCTGGTGAAGAATGCCGTCGAGTCGCTCGAGGCGAGCGATGGCGCCGAAGGGCGCATCCGGATCGTCGCGCGAGACAAGGAAGGTTCGTATGAGGTCCGCATCATCGACAATGGCCGCGGTTTCCCGAAAGACGACCGCGATCGTCTGCTCGAGCCCTATATGACCACCCGCGAAAAGGGCACGGGTCTGGGGCTCGCAATCGTTCGCAAGATCATCGAAGACCACGGCGGCGTGATTTCCCTGGAGGACGCCCCCGACCAGCCGCAGGGCGCCATGGTCCGCATCGTCCTTCCCGCTGCCCAGGCCGCGGCGGATGAAGCTACAGAAGACAGCCGAGTTTGAGAGAAGGAAAGGTGGAGCCATGGCATCGGACATTCTGATCGTCGATGACGAAGCCGATATCCGCGAACTGGTCGCGGGCATCTTGGAAGACGAGGGCCACGAGACCCGCACGGCGGGCAACTCCGATGCCGCTCTGCAGGCAATTACCGATCGTGTGCCTCGTCTCGTCTTCCTGGACATCTGGCTGCAGGGGAGCCGGCTTGACGGGCTCGATCTTCTGGACGCGATCAAGACCCAGCACCCCGAGGTGCCGGTGGTGATGATCTCCGGCCACGGCAACATCGAAACGGCCGTCTCCGCCATCAAGCGCGGCGCGTATGATTATATCGAAAAGCCGTTCAAGGCCGACCGGCTCATCCTTGTTGCGGAACGGGCGTTGGAAACCTCGAAGCTGAAGCGCGAAGTCCTTGAGCTTCGCCGACGCTCGAGCGACTTCACCGAGCTCATCGGCAAGTCGCAGCCGATGAACCAGCTGCGCACCCTGATCGATCGCGTCTCGCCGACCAACAGCCGCATCATGATCCTCGGGCCTTCGGGCTCCGGCAAGGAGATGGTGGCGCGCGCGATCCACGCCGCCTCGCATCGCTCCTCGGGTCCGTTCGTCGCGCTCAACGCGGCGGCGATCACGCCGGAGCGGATGGAGGTGGAACTCTTCGGCACCGAGACCCCGCCCGGCGTCGAGCGCAAGGTCGGCGCGCTGGAGGAGGCCCATCAGGGCGTTCTCTATCTCGACGAAGTCGCCGACATGCCGCGCGAGACCCAGAACAAGATCCTGCGGGTCCTGACCGAGCAGACCTTCGAGCGCGTCGGCGGCTCGAAACGCGTCAAGGTCGACGTACGGATCATCTCCTCGACCTCCCACAATCTGGAATCCCTGATCGCCGAAGGCCTGTTCCGCGAGGACCTCTTCCACCGACTGGCCGTCGTGCCGATCGCCGTGCCGCCGCTGGCCGACCGGCGGCAGGACATTCCGATGCTCATCGAAGCCTTCATGACGCAGATCGCCGAACAGACCGGCATCAAGCCGAAGCCGATCAGCGAGGAAGCGATGGCCGTGCTTCAGGCGAGCGACTGGCCCGGCAATGTCCGTCAGCTTCGCAACAATATCGAGCGTCTGATGATCCTGTCCCGCGACGGCAGCATGGAAGATCCGATTTCGGCCGACATGCTGCCCAATGAGGTGGGCGACATGCTGCCCCGCACGCCGAGCCAGGCCAACGGGCAGATTCTCGCTCTGCCGCTGCGCGATGCGCGCGAGGTTTTCGAGAAGGAGTATCTCGTCGCCCAGATCAACCGCTTCGGCGGAAACATCTCCCGCACGGCGGAATTCGTGGGCATGGAGCGCTCGGCCCTGCATCGCAAGCTGAAATCGCTCGGCATCTGACCGCCTTTGCGGCTATGGGTACGCGGCAGGAATCGATCGTGAAGGGGCGGCCGCGATGAAAGTTGTGATCTGCGGAGCGGGACAGGTCGGCTACGGCATTGCCGAGCGGCTCGCCTCGGAGCGGAACGACGTTTCCGTCATCGACACATCGCATGCGCTGGTCCAGGCGATCCGCGACAATCTCGATGCGCGCGGCTTCGTCGGACACGGGTCGCAGCCGGATGTCCTGGCGGAGGCAGGTGCTGAACAGGCCGACATGATCATCGCCGTGACGCTTCATGACGAGGTCAACATGGTGGCCTGCCAGGTGGCGCATTCGCTGTTCAACGTGCCCACCAAGATCGCCCGCGTTCGAGCGCAGAGCTATCTGCGTTCGCACTGGCAGGATCTGTTCTCGACGGACAACATGCCGATCGACGTGATCATTTCGCCCGAGATCGAGGTCGGCGAGATGGTCCTGCGCCGGATCGCGCTTCCGGGCGCGATGGACGCGGTGCGCTTTGCCGACGACACGATCGCCATGGTGGCGATCGAATGCCGCGAGGACTGCCCGGTCGTCAACACGCCGCTTGACCAGCTGACGGATCTCTTCCCCGACCTCAACGCCACGGTCGTCGGCATCATGCGCGGGGAACGGCTTTTCATTCCGACGTCTGCCGACCACATGGTTCCGGGAGACGTCGCCTATGTGGTCGCCGAGCGCAGTCATGTGAAACGGGCGCTCGTCCTGTTCGGCCACGAGGAGCCGGAGGCCGGGCGCATCGTCATCGTGGGTGGTGGCAATATCGGCTATTATGTCGCCAGCCAGATCGAGCGACGGAATTTCGGCACCAAGATCCGCGTCATCGAAGCGAACCACGATCGCGCCGTGACGATCGCCGACGGCCTGAAGCGTACGATCGTCCTGCATGGCAGTGGTCTCGACCAGTCGATCCTGCGTGAAGCGGATATCGGCGACAGCGATCTTCTGGTCGCGCTCACCAATGACGACAAGGTCAATGTCCTGTCGAGCGTCATGGCGAAGCGCCTCGGCTGCCAGGGCAATCTCGTGCTCCTCAACAACGCCGACTATCAGGGCTTCACCCGGATGCTTGGCATCGACGCCTTCATCAATCCGCGTTCAGTCACGATCTCCCGCGTGCTGCAGCACGTACGCCGAGGCCGCATTCGCGCCGTACACTCGATCCAGAACGGCATCGCAGAAGTGATCGAGGCGGAAGCTCTGGAGACGTCGCCGCTCGTGGGCGAGCCGTTACGCGATCTCGATCTGCCGGACAATCTGCGGATCGGCGCGATCTTCCGCGGTAAGACCTACATCAAGCCGACCGGCCAGACCAAGATCCGCGCCAAGGATCGCGTGGTGATCTTCGCCTCGGCGAGTGCCGTCCGCCAGGTCGAGCAGATGTTCCGGGTCAGTCTGGAATTCTTCTGAGTTCTGAAGGCACTCCGGCGTGGTGCATTGCGATATGCCACGTGCTTTTCTTGTCCAGCCATGCGATTGTGGTTGCGACGCGCATGCATGCATTCCAACATGATTCTGGCGCGCAAGCGTTTCGATGCGTCTTGCGCCGACCTCTGAGCGTGATGAAATAGAGGGCGGCGGGAGCGATTGGCTTTCAACCAGGCTGCAGCACAAAGAGACAAAGGATTCCCCTGCATGCCCGAAAGGACACAGCACCTTCAAGATCTGTTTCTGAACACCGTTCGCAAACAGAAAATTCCCCTGACGATCTTTCTCGTCAACGGGGTCAAACTGACCGGGGTCGTCACGTCTTTCGACAATTTTTGTGTGTTGCTGCGCCGTGATGGCCACTCGCAGCTCGTCTACAAGCACGCGATCTCGACCATCATGCCATCTCAGTCCGTCCAGATGTATGACGGGGCCGAGGAGGACAGGAAAGCCTGATTGACCGAATACACCGACAAGCGGCCCAGGGGTCCGATCGACCACGAGCGCGAGCCGACGCGCGCCGGCGTCTTCGTACCCGTCTTCAAGCAGTTGAGCGATGCGGATGCGCGGGCTCAGGCCGGGCTCGAGCCGGCACGGCGCAGCGACGAGGCGCGTCTGGCCGAGGCGACCGGCTTGGCGGCGGCAATCGACCTGCAGATCGTGGCAAGCGGCGTGATCTCCGGTTCCAAGCCGCAGCCGGCGACGCTGATCGGCAGCGGCAAGGTCGAAGAGCTCAAGGGGCTCGTCGCGGCCGAACGGATCGGCCTGATCGTGATCGATCACCCCCTGTCTCCGGTCCAGCAGCGCAATCTCGAAAAAGAGCTGGAGACCAAGGTTCTGGACCGGACGGGCCTGATTCTGGAAATCTTTGGGCGGCGCGCGCGCACCAAGGAAGGCCGGCTCCAGGTCGAACTGGCGCATCTCAACTATCAGCGCGGCCGTCTGGTCCGCTCCTGGACCCACCTAGAACGCCAGCGCGGCGGTGCGGGCTTCATGGGCGGGCCAGGCGAGACGCAGATCGAGGCGGACCGACGCCAGCTTCAGGGCAAGATCAAGCGGCTGGAACGCGAACTCGACCAGGTGAAGCGCACCCGGCAGCTCCACCGCGCCAAACGCCGCAAGGTACCGCATCCGATCGTCGCTCTGGTCGGCTACACGAATGCCGGAAAGTCGACCCTGTTCAACCGCCTGACTGGCGCCGACGTGTTTGCTCGCGATCTTCTGTTCGCGACGCTCGATCCCACACTACGGCGCACGACGTTGCCGCACGGTACGGAAATCCTGTTTTCCGATACGGTGGGCTTTGTCTCGGATCTGCCGACCCATCTGGTGGCCGCCTTCCGCGCGACGCTGGAAGAGGTGATGGAGGCCGATCTGATCCTTCATGTGCGCGATGTGGCAGACCCCGAGACGCTGGCACAGGCCGAGGACGTTCGGGCGATCCTCCGCGATCTCGATGTCGATACCGAAGACACCGAGCATGTCGTCGAGGTCTGGAACAAGGTCGACATGCTGGATGAATCCGCCCGGCTGCGGCTCGATTCGGCGCGCTCGTCGCTGACCGATCCGGACTCCGCCCATATCGTCTCGGCCGTGACCGGCGAGGGGACGGAGGCGCTTCTCGCCGATATCGAGCGCCGCATCGCCGGGCATCTGTGTTCGGCGACACTACTGCTGCAGCCCCGGGCACTGGGATTCCTGCCTTGGGTCTACGACAATGCCACGGTGCTGGAGCGCGAAGACGGCGAGGATGGAGCGGTCTCCCTCAC
This sequence comes from Jiella marina, assembly GCF_024359545.1. Taxonomy (GTDB): domain Bacteria; phylum Pseudomonadota; class Alphaproteobacteria; order Rhizobiales; family Rhizobiaceae; genus Jiella. Next base: position 283,790 of record NZ_JAKQZG010000001.1, on the reverse strand, counting down.
CGTGGAGATGACGGCCCAGGCCAGAGCCGAATTGCGTCGTATGACCCGGTCTGAAGACGATCTCACAATCGCGACGCCGAATTGACGGACTTCGTTCGAGCAGGGCCATGACCCGCGAGTGTTGACTTTGAGCCGTTCGCCGGAGGCTGCTGAGCGCGCTGCGTCGCGACGATGGCATTGGTACCGCGGCCGAATGCTTCCAGTCGCGTGTCGTTCGGCCGCGTCGGTAGCCGGTGTTTTCGCAGCAGCTACGAATCAAAGAGCCGGTCAGGGCACTCAGGCCCGACCGGCTCAAACATCTGTTCTGTTCGTGCTATTCCGGGATCAGGCTGAGCGCCTTACGCCCCGGTCTTGATCAGCATGAACGCCGGAATGTCGTCGCCGAAACCGACCGGTTGCTTGCCATCGTCGTTGCGCGTGCGTTTCGCGGCAGGTGCATTGCGCGAGCGGGCCGGTCGCGCCCGGCTGGATGCGCCGTTGCGGGCATAGGCACCGGCGGCACCGGCATTCGAACGGGGCGACTTTTCCTTGGCGACCGGAAGATCGGACATCTCCTCCACCGGAACGTCGAGTTCGCCGGCTTCCGCGCGCTCCAGGACGTCGTCCTCCTTCACTGCGGCTTCGACCTCGGTCTTATCGTCCTTGGAACGCCGCCGTGGCTTGCTTTCGCTCTTGCGCTTGCCGCCGCGCCCGCTGCCGCGCCGGTTCGACCCGGACTCCGTTTCCTCTTCGACCAGGGCGGATGCGGTCTCGCCCTGCCATTCGATCGAGGTGCCGATCATCTTTTCGATCGCATCGACGTATTTCTGCTCGGACCTCGTTACCAGCGTGAACGCCTTGCCGGAGCGACCGGCGCGTCCGGTCCGCCCGATGCGGTGGACGTAGTCTTCCGCATGGATCGGAACGTCGAAATTGAAGACGTGGCTGACCTTGGGGATGTCCAGCCCGCGCGCGGCGACGTCGGATGCGACCAAGAGCTGAATCTTGTCCTCGCGGAAATTGTGCAGCATCGTCATGCGCGCGCGCTGATCCATGTCGCCATGCAATGCACCCGCTGAAAAGCCGTGCTTTTCCAACGACCGGAACAGGGTCGAGACATCGCGCTTGCGATTGCAGAAGATGATCGCGTTGGTCAGATCGTCCTGCTCGCGAATGATCTTGCGCAGCGTCTCGCGCTTGTCCCATTCGACCTTGGGCGTGGCCACAAGGCGCTGGGTGACGGTGAGGGCAGCGGAGGCCTGCTTGGCCACCTCGACGCGTACGGGGTTCTGCAGGAACTGCTCGGTCAGCCGGGTGATCTCCGGCGGCATCGTCGCCGAGAAGAACAGCGTCTGGCGGGTAAACGGCAGGAGCTTGCAGATCCGCTCGATGTCCGGGATGAAGCCCATGTCGAGCATGCGGTCGGCCTCGTCGATGACGAGAATCTCCACGCCGGTCAGAAGCAGCTTGCCGCGCTCGAAATGGTCGAGCAGCCGACCCGGAGTCGCGATCAGAACGTCGACGCCGCGGTCGATCTTGCGATCCTGCTCCTCGAAGGACATACCGCCGATGAGGAGCGCGACGTTGATTTTCTGGTCCTTCCCGTATTTCGTAAAGGACTCTTCGACCTGCGCCGCCAGTTCGCGCGTCGGCTCGATGATCAGGGTGCGCGGCATGCGGGCCCGAGCGCGACCTTTTTCGAGCATCGTCAGCATCGGCAGCACGAAAGAGGCCGTCTTGCCCGTGCCGGTCTGTGCAATTCCCAGCACGTCGCGCCGTTCCAGCGCATGCGGGATCGCCTGCTCCTGAATCGGAGTGGGTTCATTGTAACCGGCGGACTCGACAGCAGCCAAGACTTTGGTGCTGAGCCCGAGTTCGGAAAAGAGTGTCAAGCTGGCAGTTCTCTACTTTTTCGCAGACAATGGCGCGAAGGCGCCGCTCGAAGCCCGTCTGTCATGGGGCGATAGGGCGACTGGTTTTACGAGTCAACCTTGTGGCGGCATATGGGGAAGGATTTGGCGTTTTTTGAGGGCCAAAATCCCTCGAAATGACAAATCTTGCCCGGCCGGTCCGATTTCCCCGGAATATCCAGAAATTCTCGTCGTATACGGCGCCACGACCGGAAGGACAGCCGGCGAGCCGACCTGCGCGGCAGCGTTCAGTTCGTCGCCGGCCCGAAGATATATGGTTCACCGGGGAGGTAATGCAGTTCGTAGGTCTCGCTGATCTCGCCATCGTAGGGCACGATATCGAAGAAGAGACTCAGACTGTTCGGCTGGGACTCGCTGGGCTCGTCTGCCCGATAGCCGACGATGACGCCATCAACGTTCGCGATCTCGGTGATCTCGGCAGTCGACTTGACCGACAATCCGGAATGACCCGAGGCGTCGAGCTGCTGGATGAAGAAGTGGGTCTTCGCGTTCTCGCCCGCCGGCTGCACCATGATCGTGCGCCAGACGCCGTGCTCGTCACCGCTCGACCAGGGACCGACGATCTGAACGTCCTGAATATGGGGCGAAAGGCCTGCGACGGCCGCGGAAAATTCGCTGAGTGCCTGTGGGGCGGCGGTGTCGCCTTCGGTTGTTTCCTGGGCGAATGCCGACGATGAAAGCAGGGTGGCCGCAACGACACCGGCCAAAGCGGAGCGGGCTGGGCGGATACGTTTGATCACGAGCTGATCTCCTTGGTTTTTCGCTCTGCCGTCGTTCCTCATTCGGCGCAATCACCGTCGGGATCGGCGGCTACAAGCCCCACCAGCAGAATAGATACGGTGCGCGACGGTCAGATGTCGAGATCTTCAGCGAAAGCGGCCCGCTCCTGAATGAAACGGAAGCGCGATTCCGGCTTGTTGCCCATCAAGGCGTCGACCGCCCCGGAGGTGCCCGCTTCGGGGGCTTCATCGACCATGACCCGCAGAAGCGTGCGCTTCTTCGGGTCCATCGTGGTTTCCTTGAGCTGGCCGGGCAGCATCTCGCCGAGGCCCTTGAACCGACCCACCTCGACCTTTCTTCCCTTGAACTCCCGGGAGACGATTTCCTCGCGATGCCGGTCGTCCCGAGCATAGAAGGTCTTGCCGCCACCCGACAGCTTGTAGAGCGGTGGAACGGCCAGATAGAGATGACCGCCCCGGATCAGCTCCGGCATCTCGCGGTAGAAGAAGGTGATGAGCAGAGAGGCGATATGGGCGCCGTCGACATCGGCGTCGGTCATGATGATCACGCGCTCGTAGCGCAGATCCTCGGCCCGATATTTCGAGCGCGTGCCGCATCCGAGCGCCAGGATCAGATCGGCCAACTGCTGATTGGAGCCGAGCTTGTCACGTCCGGCGCTGGCGACGTTCAGGATCTTGCCGCGAAGAGGCAGAATAGCCTGGCGAGTCCGGTCGCGTGCCTGCTTCGCCGAGCCGCCGGCGGAATCGCCCTCGACGATGAAGATCTCGGCGCCGGTCGCACCGTTCTGGGAGCAGTCGGCGAGCTTGCCCGGCAGGCGCAGCTTGCGCGTCGCCGACTTGCGACTGACTTCCTTCTCCTGCCGCCGCCGCAGCCTCTCGTCGGCACGCTCCACCACCCAGTCGATCAGCCGCGCGGCGTCCTGCGGCGAGGAGGCGAGCCAGATGTCGAAGGAGTCGCGCATGGACTGTTCGACGATGCGCTGGGCTTCGGCGGTCGCGAGCCGATCCTTGGTCTGACCGACGAACTCCGGCTCGCGGATGAAGACGGACAGCATGGCGGACGCCGTCTGCATCACGTCGTCGCCGGTGATGATTGCCGCGCGCTTGTTGCCCGAGACTTCCCCGAAGGCCTTCAGCCCGCGCAGGAGTACGGATCGCAGACCAGCCTCGTGGGTGCCGCCCTCCGGGGTTGGAATGGTGTTGCAGTAGGAGCGGACGAAGCCGTCGTCAGCGGTCCAACTGACCGCCCACTCGACAGCGCCGTGACCTGACGTCTTCTCCGTATGGCCGGCGAAAATCTGCGAGGTAACGCGGTGCTCGCTGCCGAGCGTCGTGTCGAGATAATCCTTGAGGCCGCCGGGAAAGTGGAAGGTCTCGCGCTGCGAAACACCGGAATCCGGGTCGATCAGCGACGGATCACAGGACCAGCGGATTTCCACACCGCCGAAAAGATATGCCTTGGAGCGCGCCATCGCCATGAGCCGGGCCGGGCGGAAGCGGGCATTGACCCCGAAGATCTGCGGATCGGGTCGGAACCGCACCCGTGTTCCACGGCGATTGTGGACCTCGCCGACCTCTTCCAGCCCCGTGACGGCGACGCCGCGCTCATAGACCTGACGGTAGAGCTTGCGGTTGCGCGCGACCTCGACTTCGAGCCTCTCGGAGAGCGCGTTCACCACCGAGACGCCCACGCCATGCAAGCCGCCGGACGTTTCGTAGACCTTGGAATCGAACTTGCCGCCGGCATGCAGCGTCGTCATGATCACTTCGAGCGCCGAGCGATCCTTGTATTTGGGATGCGGGTCGATCGGGATGCCGCGGCCATTGTCGGCAACCGACAGGGTTCCGTCGGCCTCCAGCGAGACCTCGATGAAATTGGCGTGGCCCGCCGTCGCCTCGTCCATCGAATTGTCGATGACTTCCGCGAAGAGATGATGGACGGCCTTTTCGTCGGTTCCGCCGATATACATGCCGGGCCGGCGGCGAACCGGCTCGAGCCCTTCGAGGACCTCGATGTCGGCAGCGGTATAGTCGGCGCCCGGGACGAAATTCTGTGCCGGCTTGCGGGTCGGTGCGGGGGCTTTCGGCGCCTTCGGCTGACGCGCGGCGTTGCCCGAGAACAGGTCGTCGCTCATCAGCCTTCAAAACCCTCGTTCGATGGACAGGTAGCATTGTGCGCCGCGATCATGGCCATTTGCTACACTTTCACGAAATGTTCTTCAAGCCGACCGACTTCGCTTCACCACGCGATTAGGGTGGTTTCCGCCGTTTTCCACCAGAACCGCGAAGGCAGCCGTGAAATTTCCGCTTCGAGCGCGCACAGCGGGAGACATGGCGAGACGGAAAAAGCCGACAGCCTTTCCGAAGACCAACCACCTCCGCGAAAGAAAAGGGCGCCCGTTGCCGGACGCCCTCCCATCGTAGCCAATGGCTCTTCTCGGCTCAGACCGAGTAGTACATGTCGAATTCGATCGGATGCGGCGTCATCTCGTAGCGCAGCACCTCGGCCATCTTCAGGTCGATGAAGGCATCGATCTGGTCGTCGTCGAACACGCCGCCGGCCTTGAGGAAGTCGCGATCGGCATCGAGCGACTCCATCGCCTCACGCAGCGAGCGGCAGACGGTCGGGATCTCCTTCAGCTCTTCCGGCGGCAGATCGTAGAGATCCTTGTCCATGGCAGCGCCCGGATGGATCTTGTTCTTGATGCCGTCCAGGCCAGCCATGAGAAGCGCGGCGAAGGCGAGATAGGGGTTCGCCGTCGGATCCGGGAAGCGAACCTCGACGCGCTTCGACTTCGGCGACTGGCCGAATGGGATGCGGCAGGAGGCCGAGCGGTTGCGCGCCGAATAGGCGAGTAGCACCGGCGCCTCGAAGCCGGGGACCAGACGCTTGTAGGAATTGGTCGACGGGTTGGTGAAGGCGTTGAGCGCCTTGGCGTGCTTGATGATGCCGCCGATGTAGTGGAGGCAGGTCTCCGACAGACCGGCATATTCATTGCCAGCGAAGGCCGGCTTGTCGCCCTTCCAGATCGACTGGTGGACGTGCATGCCCGAACCGTTGTCGCCATAGACCGGCTTAGGCATGAAGGTCGCCGTCTTGCCGTAAGCGTTTGCGACCTGATGGATCACGTACTTGTAGATCTGCAGCTTGTCGGCATTGCGCGTCAGCGTGTCGAACTTGATGCCGAGCTCGTGCTGGGCCGCGGCCACCTCGTGGTGGTGCTTCTCGACCGCGACGCCCATCTCGGCCATGACCGTGAGCATCTCGGAGCGCATGTCCTGGCAGGAATCGACCGGCGGGACCGGGAAGTAGCCGCCCTTGGTGCGAGGCCGGTGGCCGAGATTGCCGGTCTCGTATTCGGTGTCGTCGTTCGACGGCAGCTCGGTCGAATCGAGCTTGAAACCGGTATTGTAAGGATCGGCCTTGTAGCGGACGTCGTCGAACACGAAGAACTCGGCTTCCGGGCCGAAGAAGCAGGTATCGCCGATTCCCGACTGGGAGAGATAGGCTTCCGCCTTGCGCGCCGTGGAGCGCGGGTCGCGATTGTAGCCTTCACCCGAGATCGGATCGAGAATGTCGCAGACGATCGCCATCGTCGACTGGGCGAAGAAGGGGTCCATATAGGCGGTTTCGGGGTCGGGCATCAGAACCATGTCGGATTCGTTGATCGCCTTCCAGCCGGCGATCGACGAGCCGTCGAACATCGAGCCTTCCGAAAACATGTCCTCGTCGACGATGGACGCATCCATCGTGACGTGCTGCATCTTGCCCTTCGGATCGGTGAAGCGGAGATCAACGAACTTCACATCGTTGTCCTTGATCTGCTTCAGAATCTCGTTGGCAGTCGTCATGGCCTTCCTTCCTAGGTTCAGGTCGTTCGCGTTCTGTTGATTTTTCGGTTTGCCGGAGGATTGAGGTGTCAGATGGCGTCGGTGCCGGCTTCGCCGGTGCGGATACGGATCGCTTCCTCGATCGGGGACACGAAGATCTTGCCGTCGCCGATCCGGCCCGTCTGCGCGGCCTTTCGGATCGCTTCCACGGCCGATTCGACGACTTCGTCGGCAAGGACCACTTCGACCTTCACCTTGGGAAGAAAATCGACGACGTATTCGGCTCCGCGATAAAGTTCCGTGTGGCCCTTCTGGCGACCGAAACCCTTCGCCTCCGTTACGGTGATGCCCTGAAGCCCGACTTCCTGAAGCGCTTCCTTCACCTCATCCAGCTTGAACGGCTTGATGATCGCCTCGACCTTTTTCATCGAATGCCCTTTTTTGAATTCAGTCCCCAGGGACGAGCCATCGACCCCTCGGCGCCGATGAAGCACGTGTCGTGCCAACATTCCGCGCAGACCGAGGCCCAATCGAAATAGCTTGTTTCCGGTCGCAGGCAATGGAAGCCGGCACCGAAACATGCCCTGGAACAACAATTTTCACTCGCCACTTCGGCCCTATCATTCTCGCATGCATCCCGGAAGCCTCCGGGGTGCTCGAACATCTGCACAAACATCAATCTGATTGAGTGAAATTTAGGCATCTATGGTGGTCAAAACGGACGCAACCGGCGTTGCACTTCTGACGCCGCAGGAGATGGCGCAGGCGGATCAGGCAACCATTGCGGCGGGCACCGAGGGAATCGTCCTGATGGAAAGGGCCGCCAGTGCCGTTGCGGAAAAGGCGCTCACGCATTGGCCATTTGCGAAGCGGATCGCACTCCTCGCCGGCCCGGGCAACAATGGCGGCGACGCGTTCGCGGCAGCCTCGATCCTGGCAAGGAACGATCGCGAAGTCGTGGTCTATCACCTTTCCCCCATCGAAAAGCTCTCCGGCGATGCGGCGAAGGCGGCAGGGGCCTATCATGGGCGAACGGAACCGCTCGAAGCGTTTTCTCCGGCCGACCACGACCTCGTCGTTGACGGCCTCTTCGGCGCCGGGCTTGGGCGACCGCTGGAAGGAGGGGTCGCAGACACTGTCGACAAGCTGAATGCAAGCGCGACGCCGGTCCTGGCGATCGATCTGCCATCCGGGATCGCGGGGGCAACGGGTCGCATGATGGGTACGGCGATCACAGCCAACGCTACCGTCACCTTCTTCCGGCGCAAGCCCGGCCATCTGCTCGAACCCGGCCGATCCCATTGCGGAGAGGTCACGGTCACGGATATCGGCATTGCGGCCGATGTCCTGGCCGCGATCGAGCCGGCTAATTTCGCCAACGAGCCGCTGCTCTGGCTTGAACGTCTGAGTTTTCCGACCGACGCTGGGCACAAATACGATCGCGGTCATGCGGTGGTCTTTTCCGGATCGGCCTCCAAGACAGGCGCGGCCCGGATGGCGGCTATGGCGGCTCTGCGCGGCGGGGCGGGCCTCGTCACAATCTTTTCGCCAGCGAGCGCGGTTCTGGTGAATGCCGCGCATCTGACGGCGGTTATGCTCAGGGCATGTGACAGCGCGGAGGATCTCGGCCAGTGTCTGGAGGATAAACGTTTCAACGCCTTCGTTCTGGGGCCAGGCTTCGGGGTCGGCGAGGGGGCAAGGCGCACCGTCGAAGCCGTACTCGCGGCGGATCGGCGTCTCGTGCTGGATGCGGACGGCATCACCTCTTTTGCGGAGGACCCGGACGCCCTCTTTGCCCTTGCTTCTGACGGTGCTGTCGACGACGCGAAGCTCGTGCTGACGCCCCACGAGGGCGAATTCAAGCGGCTCTTTCCCGATCTCACTGCGAATGACGAGTTGTGCAAGCTCGACCGGGCCCGACAGGCGGCCGCAAGGGCGCGGGCTATCGTCGTGCTGAAGGGGCGAGACACGGTCATCGCGGCGCCGGACGGGCGGGCGGCGATCAATGCCACAGGCACGCCGTGGCTCGCCACGGCCGGGACGGGCGACGTGCTCACCGGCCTCATCGCGGCGCAACTGGCGCAGGGAACGCCCAGCTTCGAGGCGGCCTGCGCCGGCGTCTGGATGCACGGCAAGGCCGCCGAAGCGTTCGGGCCGGGGCTCATCGCGGAGGATTTGCCGAGCATGCTGCCGCGCGTTCACGCCGAGATTGCATCGTTACGGCTGGCATTAAGACGAAGACCGTGCAGTGGATCGGCATTCAGTCCGAGTGCAGCCGCTCCTGCAGCGCCATCGCCCCGTGCGGCGCGCGTGGTTTTCCCGAGCGGATGAAATAGGCGAAGACGTCGCGCGGCTCGGACTTGGCACTCGAATCGGGATCGGCCTTGGTCAGGTCGGAGGGCTCGTCGCCATCGGCGTATTGCTTGAGCCGCGTGGCCCAGCGATCGAGATCATATGGCTCGTAGCACGTGTCGATATCCTCGCTGCCGCGCTGAAGCCGCAGATAGACGAAATCGGACGTCACGTCCGCGATCTGCGGATAATCCTCGCTGTCGGCGCAGACGATCGCGACTCCCGCCTCGCGGCACAGGGCGACGGCCTCGGGGCAGGCGAAACTCTCATGCCGCGGCTCGACGACATGGCGGAGCGGATATCCGCCGGCCTTTGTCGGCAGGAGCTTCAGGAAGGCGCCGAAATCATCCGGCTCGAAACGCTTCGTCGCCGCGAACTGCCACAGGATCGGCCCCAGCTTGTCGCCGAGCTCGACAATGCCGGACTCGGCAAAACGGGCGATCGACTCGCCACCTTCGGCCAGCACCCTGCGGTTCACCGCATAGCGCGGCGCCTTGAGCGAGAATACGAAGCCCTCCGGTGCCTCGCTCGCCCATTTGGCGAAGGTCTCTGGCTTTTGCGAGCGATAGAAGGTGCCGTTGACCTCGATCGTCTGCAGCTTCGAGGCGGCATATTCGAGCTGCCGCTTCTTCGGCAGGTCGGATGGGTAGAAGGTCTTTTCCCAAGGTTCGAAATTCCAGCCGCCGATGCCGGTGCGGATGATGCCGCTCATGTCTACTCCGCCGCCTCTCTCTTCACCCGCGGCCGCCGCTCCAGAAGCTCTTTCAGGAACTGCCCCGTATACGATCGATCGACCTTGATCACGTCCTCTGGCGTGCCGGCGGCCACGATCTCGCCGCCGCCATCGCCGCCTTCCGGACCGATGTCGATCAGCCAGTCGGCGGTCTTGATGACCTCCAGATTGTGCTCGATCACCACCACCGAATTGCCGCGATCGACCAGATCATGGAGCACGTCCAGGAGCTTGGCGACATCGTGGAAATGCAGGCCCGTGGTCGGCTCGTCGAGAATGTAGAGCGTCTTGCCGGTGGCGCGACGCGACAGCTCTTTGGCGAGCTTCACGCGCTGCGCCTCGCCGCCCGACAGCGTCGTCGCCTGCTGGCCGATCTTGATGTAGCCGAGGCCGACCTCGTTGAGCGTGACGAGCTTGTCGCGCACGGCCGGGACGGCGGCGAAGAAGTCGACGCCTTCCTCGACGGTCATGTCGAGCACGTCGGCGATCGACTTTTCCTTGAAGGTGACTTCCAGCGTCTCGCGATTGTAGCGCTTGCCCTTGCAGACGTCGCAGGTGACGTAGACGTCCGGTAGGAAGTGCATCTCAATCTTGATGACGCCGTCGCCCTGGCAGGCCTCGCAGCGTCCGCCCTTGACGTTGAAGGAAAAACGGCCGGGCTGGTAGCCGCGCGCCTTGGCTTCGGGAAGCGCGGAGAACCAGTCGCGGATCGGGGTGAAGGCACCGGTATAGGTGGCCGGGTTCGAGCGCGGCGTGCGGCCGATGGGCGACTGGTCGATGTCGATGACCTTGTCGAGAAGCTCCAGGCCTTCGACGCGGTCGTGCTCGGCGGGAATGTCGCGGCCATTGGCGATCCGGCGCGAGGCCGCCTTGAACAGCGTCTCGATGAGGAATGTGGACTTGCCGCCTCCCGACACGCCGGTGACGCAGGAGAAGACGCCAAGCGGGATTTCGGCGGTCACGTCCTTCAAATTGTTGCCGCGCGCACCGACAACCTTCAGCCGCTTGTTTTTGGGCGTGCTCCGCCGCTTCTCGGGAACCGGCACGCCGAGATCGCCGGAGAGATAGCGGCCGGTGAGCGACTTCGGATTGGCCATGATCTCGCTCGGCGTTCCGGACGCGATCACCTGGCCGCCATGGATGCCAGCCGCCGGCCCTATGTCCACCACATGGTCGGCGGTCAGGATCGCATCCTCGTCATGCTCGACGACGATCACCGTGTTGCCGATGTCGCGCAGATGCTTGAGCGTGTCGAGCAGCCGGGCGTTGTCGCGCTGGTGCAGGCCGATGGACGGCTCGTCCAGAACGTAAAGCACGCCGGTGAGACCCGAGCCAATCTGCGAGGCGAGGCGAATACGCTGGCTTTCGCCGCCGGAGAGCGTGCCGGACGAGCGGGAGAGCGTGAGATAATCGAGCCCGACATCATTCAGGAATTTCAGCCGCTCGCGGATTTCCTTCAGGATGCGGACGGCGATCTCGTTCTGCTTGTCCGAAAGCTGGTCGGGCAGGTCGGCGAACCAGTCTGCCGCGTGGCGGATCGAAAGCTGGGTGACTTCGCCGATATGCCGTCCGGCGATCTTGACCGCCAGTGCCTCCGGCTTCAGCCGGTGGCCGTTGCAGGCCGGGCAGGGCGTCGCCGACATGAAGCGCTCGATCTCCTCGCGCATGAAGGCCGACTCGGTCTCCTTCCAGCGGCGCGAGAGATTGGGCACCACGCCCTCGAAGGTCTTGGTCGTCGTGTAGGCACGCAGGCCGTCCTTGTAGCGGAACTCGATCTTCTGCTTGCCGGTGCCGTTGAGGATCGCGCTCTTCGCCTCGTCCGAAAGATCGACCCAGCGGTCGGTCTGCTTGAAGCCGAACGCCTTGCCCAACGCGTCGAGGGTCTGGCCGTAATAGGGCGAGGTGGACTTGGCCCAGGGTGCGATGGCGCCCGCTTTCAGCGTCATCCCTTCGTTGGGCACGACGAGTTTGGGATCGACTGCGCGCTCCGAGCCGAGCCCGTCGCAACGGGGGCAGGCGCCGAACGGGTTGTTGAAGGAAAACAGCCGCGGCTCGATTTCCGGGATGGTGAAGCCGGAGACCGGACAGGCGAATTTTTCCGAAAAGACGAGCTGACGGGGCTTGCCGTTCTCGTCGCGCTCGTCGGCAAATTCCGCGTGGGCGATGCCATCCGACAGGCCGAGCGCCGTTTCGAGGGAGTCGGCGAGCCGCGATGCGATGTCGTCGCGCACGACGATCCGGTCCACGACCACGTCGATGTCGTGCTTGTATTTCTTGTCGAGGGCCGGCGCATCGGCGATGTCATAGAACTCGCCGTCGATGCGCACGCGCTGGAAGCCTTTCTTCTGAAGCTCCGCCAGCTCCTTCCTGTACTCGCCCTTGCGGCCGCGGATCATCGGCGCCAGCAGATAGAGCCGCGTGCCTTCGTCGAGCGCCATCACCCGGTCGACCATCTGGCTGACGGTCTGGCTCTCGATCGGAAGCCCCGTGGCCGGCGAATAGGGAATGCCGACCCGGGCAAAGAGAAGCCGCAGATAGTCGTAGATTTCGGTGACCGTGCCGACGGTCGAGCGCGGATTCTTCGACGTCGTCTTCTGTTCGATGGAAATCGCCGGCGACAGCCCCTCGATCTGGTCGACGTCCGGCTTCTGCATCATCTCCAGAAACTGCCGGGCATAGGCCGACAGGCTTTCGACATAGCGGCGCTGGCCTTCGGCGTAGATCGTATCGAAGGCGAGAGACGATTTTCCGGAGCCCGAAAGCCCGGTCATGACGATCAGCGAGTCCCGCGGCAGGTCGAGATCGACACCTTTCAGATTGTGTTCTCTCGCACCGCGGATGGAGATCGTCTTCAATTCGGCCATGGAGGGTCGCCGGTCCGTCGTTCGTGTTTTGTCTCTAGAGCAGCGCCCTACTTAAGACTCGCGAGGCAGGACTCCAAGCCGTCCCGGCACCGCTGTGGACGACTCTGCCGATCAACTTTTCACGGCGTCGGTCGCGTAACGTTTCCAGCCGGCCAGACGAAACCGTCGCGACCCCGTTGCGCTGCGGCATGACGGCGCATGGCGATCGCCGAGCCCGTCTCTTTAAGCCATCGCTTCGCGTCTGGGCGTTCCTCTGATAGAGGCATCACCGCCGCAAAGAAACGGATCCAGCGACCGACGGCATTGTCGTCAAAATGCGCCGGCAAGGGATCCCGCGGTGGCGACAAATGTCGGGCATGAATCGAAGGCGGGCTCGTGATCGCAGATCTATCCTATCCGACGGCAATCCTGGCGGGGGCTCTTTCGTTCCTGTCTCCCTGCGTGCTGCCTCTGGTGCCGCCCTATCTCTGCTACATGGCCGGCGTCTCGGCGGACGATCTTCGCAACGGTCCGGCAGTGGCGTCGGCGGGATACGCTCGGCTGCTCGGTTCCTCGGTGATCTTCGTCCTGGGATTTTCCACGGTTTTCGTGGCGCTCGGCGCCGGCGCCAGCACGATCGGGCAGCTTCTGCGCCAGAATCTCGACTGGCTCGGCATCGTCGCCGGTATCGCCATCATCGTCATGGGGCTGAATTTCCTCGGCCTGTTCCGCCTGTCCTTTCTCGCCCGCGAGGCGCGACTGCAGGCGCCCGACCGTCCGAAGAGCCTGATCGGCGCCTATCTGATGGGGCTGGCCTTCGCCTTCGGCTGGACACCCTGTATCGGCCCGGTGCTAGGCGCGATCCTGGGCCTGGCCGGTGCCAGGGGTACGGTGGGCGAGGGCGCGGTGATGCTCGGTTTCTATTCGGCCGGGCTTGGCATTCCCTTCATCCTGGCGGCGGCCTTTTCCGGTGCCTTCTTCCGCTGGATGTCGAGCTTCCGTCGTCATCTCGACGCCGTCGAAAAGGCCATGGGCGGTCTTCTGGTCGTCACCGGAGTCCTGTTCCTCACCGGCGGCATGCAGAGCATGTCGTTCTGGCTGCTCGAAACGTTCCCGGCACTTCAGACCATCGGCTGACGCGCCCGCAGCCTCGTCTCGCGTGCTGCGCGTCTTTCATGCTAAGCGGCGGCGAAGACTTCTTTGACACGCTGAGAGGCATTTCATGGCAAGACGCTGCCTGTCGATCATCCTTGCCGCGGGCGAGGGGACGCGGATGAAATCCGCCCGCTCGAAAGTGCTGCATGAAGTGGCGGGGCTTTCGATGGTGCGCCATGTGGTCGCCGCGGCAGTTTCGGCAGGAAGCGAGCGGATCGCCGTCGTCTCGGGCCGGGACAGCGAGACTGTCGTCGAGGCGGTGCGGCGCGATCGCGACGATGCCGAACATATCGTGCAGGAGGAACGGCTCGGCACCGGCCACGCCGTGCTTGCTGCTCGGTCCGCAATTGAAGTGGGCGCAGACGACATTCTGGTCCTTTTTGCCGACACGCCCCTGATCCGGCCGGAAACGCTTGCGCGGGCCCGCGCCACGCTGATCGCCGGCGCACAAGTCTGCGTCATCGGCTTCCGGCCCGAGAACCCGACCGGTTATGGCCGTCTCATCGAATCGAGCGGCGAGTTGATGGCCATCCGGGAGGAAAAAGACGCCAGCGAAGCCGAACGCGCCATCACCCTTTGCAATGCCGGCGTGATGGCGTTTTCCGGAGACCGGGCGCTCGATATCCTCGATGCGATCGAAAACGACAATGCCAAGGGAGAATACTACCTGACCGATGCGGTGGAAATCGCACGGCAGAAGGGCCTGAGCGTCCGTGCCATCGAGGCCGAGGCCTGGGAGGTCGCCGGCGTCAACACCCGCGCCGAGCTCGCCGGCGTCGAGGCCACCTGGCAGGCGATGCGGCGCGAGCGCGCCATGCTGGAAGAGGGCGTCACCCTGATCGATCCGGCCAGCGTGACGTTCGCCCATGACACGGCGCTTGGCCGCGACGTGACCATCGAACCGAACGTCGTGTTCGGTCCCGGCGTGAATGTGGGTGAGGGTGCGGTGATCCATGCCTTCTCGCACATCGCCGGCGCGACGATCGCGGCAGGCGTGTCGGTCGGACCGTTTGCGCGACTGCGCGAGGGCACCGACCTCAAGGCCGGCGCCAAGGTCGGCAATTTCTGCGAGATCAAGAATGCGGTGCTCGGCGAAGGCGCCAAGCTCAACCATTTGTCCTATATCGGCGACGCTGAGATCGGCGCCAAGACCAATATCGGCGCCGGCACGATCACCTGCAATTACGACAGCGCGCTCAAGCATCGCACCGTGATCGGCGCCGATGCCTTCATCGGCTCGGACACCTCGCTTGTGGCACCGGTCCGCGTCGGCGATGGCGCCTATGTCGGGACGGGAAGCGTCATCACCGACGACGTGCCCGACGGGGCGCTGGCAATTGCACGGGAGCGGCAGGTGAACAAGGAAGGCCGCGGTCTGGCAATTGCCGAGCGCAACCGGGCGGCCAAGGCCGCCAAGGCTGCGAAGTCGGAAGAAACCTCGTAATCGGCCGTCACCAATCGTTATCCCCGAAGGCTTACGCTTTCGGTTACATCCAGGCCCGTCGGACGGGATTTGACACCCGGCCTTGAACATTGACGTCGCGGCCGATTAGAGCGGCCGCCGGAGAGCGGGGATCGAGACATGTGCGGAATCGTTGGGATCATCAGCCGCGAGCCGGTCGCCGACCGTCTGGTCGACGCGCTGAAGCGCCTGGAATATCGCGGCTACGACTCCGCCGGCGTGGCAACGCTGGAGAACGGCAAACTCACCCGCCGTCGCGCCGAAGGCAAGCTCGCCAATCTGACCCGGCTCGTCGAAGACAAGCCCCTGGACGGCACGATCGGCATCGGTCACACGCGCTGGGCGACCCACGGTGTGCCGAGCGTCGAGAATGCGCATCCACACGCGACCCGTCGGCTGGCGCTCGTCCATAACGGCATCATCGAGAACTACCGCGATCTTCGCGCCGAACTCGAGGCGGAAGGCGTTACCTTCGAAAGCCAGACGGACACCGAGACCGTCGCCCATCTGGTCACTCGCGAACTCGACAAGGGAGCGGCGCCGAAGGAAGCCGTTCAGGTGTCGCTGGCGCGGCTGGAAGGCGCGTTCTCGCTGGCCTTCCTGTTCGATGGCGAGGAAGACCTCCTTATCGGCGCACGACGTGGCAGTCCGCTCGCCGTCGGCGAAGGCGATGGCGAGATGTTCCTCGGTTCCGACGGCATCGCGCTGTCCCCCTTCACTGATACGATCCGCTACCTGGAGGAGGGCGATATCGCCGTTCTCGAACACGGCCGGATCACGATTTTCGACGAGACCGGTGCCGAGGTGACGCGTGCGGTGAAGCGCGCCTCCGGCAAGACCTTCTACGTGGACAAGGGCAATTATCGCCACTTCATGCAGAAGGAGATCTACGAGCAGCCGGAAGTGCTCTCACACACGCTCTCCTCCTTCGTGGACATGACCACCGGCGCATCACGCCTGCCGGCGGGCCAGGCGATCGACTTCTCCAAGGTCCGGCGCATCGCGCTTTCCGCCTGCGGAACCGGCTTCTACGCCGCCCTCGTCGGCCGGTATTTCTTCGAACGCTTCGCCCGCATCCCCTGCGATCTCGATGTCGCAT
This sequence comes from Jiella marina, assembly GCF_024359545.1. GTDB lineage: Bacteria > Pseudomonadota > Alphaproteobacteria > Rhizobiales > Rhizobiaceae > Jiella. Next base: position 267,665 of record NZ_JAKQZG010000001.1, on the reverse strand, counting down.
CCGAATTCCGCTATCGCGAGAGCCCGCTTTCCGACGTCGATCTGGCGCTGTTCATCTCCCAGTCCGGTGAGACCGCCGATACTCTGGCCTCGCTGCGCTACGCCAAGAGCGAGGGGCTGACGACGGCGGCGATCGTCAATGTGGCGGAATCGACCATCGCCCGCGAGGCGGATGTGGTCTGGCCGACGCTGGCCGGGCCGGAGATCGGTGTCGCCTCGACGAAGGCCTTCACTTGCCAGCTCATGGCGCTGGCGGCCCTGGCGATCCGCGCGGGTGTCGATCGCGGGGTGATATCGCCCGAGCGGGAACTGGAGTTCACCCGCGTTCTCGCTGAAGCGCCGCGTCTCGCCAATGAGGCGATCCGGCTGGAGCCGCGCGTCGAGGCGCTGGCCCGCAAGATGGCGACGCGCCGGCACGCGCTGTTCCTCGGGCGCGGCTTCTCCTATCCTCTGGCGCTCGAGGGCGCCCTGAAACTCAAGGAAATCAGCTATATCCACGCGGAAGGTTATGCGGCGGGTGAGCTCAAGCACGGGCCGATCGCCCTGATCGACGACACCATGCCGGTGGTCGTCGTGGCCCCCCATGACCGCTCCTTCGACAAGACCGCCTCGAATGTCCAGGAAGTCGCCGCGCGCGGGGGCGAGATCGTGCTCTTCACCGACGTGAAGGGCGCCGCGAGCGGGATCGTCGACATGGCCGAGATCGTCGCCCTGCCGGAAATGCCCGAAATCCTGACGCCGATCGTCTACGCCATCCCGCTGCAGCTCCTCGCCTACCACACGGCAATCCAGATGGGCACCGATGTCGACCAGCCGCGCAATCTCGCAAAGTCGGTGACGGTCGAATAACCGTCATCGATCCTGAGCATGCTGCATCTGCGAAAGACGCCTTGCATTCGCCATGACAGGGAACGATGCTTGGCGTCGCGGATTCCTGGAGCGCCGCGCGTCCAATTGGACGCGCAAAGGACGCTCTAACTCATTGAATCTACGCAGTGCAGAGCGTTGAGGCGGCTTCGGCCGAGGGGTGATCACCGAACATGATGCGGCTTCGAAACTACTTTCTGACGGGTTTCGTGCTCTGCGCCCCACTGGCGATCACGGTCTGGCTGACCTGGTCGTTCATGCAGTGGGTCGACGGCTGGGTGAAGCCCTATATCCCGGCGCAATATCTGCCGGATTCCTATCTGCCGTTCGCGATTCCGGGATTCGGCCTGCTGGTCGCGCTGTTCCTGATCACCATGGTCGGCTTTCTCGCCGCCAACATCATCGGCCGGACAGTCGTCGGCTGGGGCGAGCACGCCTTGAGCCGCACCCCGCTGGTGCGCACGGTCTACATGGCCCTGAAGCAGATCTTCGAGACGGTACTCGCCGACCGTTCGACCTCCTTCAAGACCGCAGCCCTGATGGAATATCCGCGCAAGGGCGTCTGGTGCGTGGTGCTGGTGGCTACCACCGCCCGCGGGGAAGTCGCGACGCTTCTGGCCGACCAGGGTGAAGAGATGACGGCGGTGTTCCTGCCGCCGACGCCCAACCCGACGTCCGGCTTCCTGCTCTACGTGCCGCGCAAGGATCTGCGCATTCTCAGCATGAGCATCGAGAACGCCCTGAAGCTGGTCGTCTCCTCCGGTCTCGTCTCGCCGGACGATGCGGGCGCCAAGGTCTCTTTGGGCGAAGCTTCGCGCATCGTCGATCGGGAGACGCGTCAGCCCCAGCATACAGAGGCGGCGGAGTAGGGCTTTTTTTCAAAGACGTTCTGTCAAGCGGATGTCGCGAGCGGCGAGCCGAAGATCGACCAGCCCATGCGGGCGGTGAGCTGTTCCAGCGCCAGACGGCCGAGATGGGAATTGCCCCAGCGGTCGAGGCCGGGCGACCAGACCGCGATCGAGGCCTTGCCGGGGACGGTCGCCAGAATGCCGCCGCCGACGCCGCTCTTGCCCGGTAGCCCGACCCGATAGGCGAATTCGCCGGACCCGTCATAATGGCCGCAGGTCAGCATGATGGCGTTGAGCCGCCGCGCCCGCTCGGCCGTCACCACCGAAAAACCGGTCGTGGGATTGCGCCCGAGATGAGCGAGAAACGATCCGGCCTTGGCGAGCTGCCGACAGGTCATGGCGATGGCGCAATGGTGGAAATAGGTGCCGAGGACGTATTCCACCGGATTGTCGATGACCCCAAAGCCCTTCATGAAATTGGCGAGCGCCCGGTTGTTGTAGCCCGTCCGCTCCTCCGAGGCCGCAACTCCCTGGTCGATGAAGACCGAGTCGTCGTCGGCCAGAAACTGCAGGAAGCGCAGGATCTCGCCGAGCGTATCGCGCGGCTGATGGCCGTTGAGGATCAGGTCGGTGATCGCGATCGCCCCGGCATTGATGAAGGGATTGCGGGGGATTCCCCGCTCGTGTTCCAGCTGAACGATCGAGTTGAACGGGCTGCCCGAAGGCTCGCGCCCGACCCGGTTCCACACCCGGTCGCCGGCCAGACCGAGCGCCAGGGTCAGGGTGAAGACCTTGGAAATACTCTGGATCGAGAAGAAGGTTTCGGTATCGCCACCCTCGACCAGCGTCCCATCACGCAGCGCCACCGCGATGGCGAACTGGTTCGGATCGACCCGGCCCAACTCCGGAATATAGGTCGCAACCTCGCCCCGATCCGGCCGAGAGCGCATCTCGGCGGCGATCTCGGCAACTACGGTTTGGAGGTCGGGTGAAGGCATGGGCAGGTGTTCCGTTCATTCACGAGGCACAGTCCACATATCCTCGGAGCCCATTGCCGGCCAGCCGATTGACTAGATCGATCGCGGTTTTTTCCGCGGCCGCAGGCCACGCTTCTCAAGCAGGTTAGGCATCACCCCGACCTGAGCAACCGCACCGCCTCATCCTTCCCGAACAAATACAATAGCGCCCGCAGTGCTTCCCCGCGTTCGCCCTTCAATTCCGGGTCCCTCGCCAGCACCAACCGCGCGTCGTCGCGGGCGACTTCCATCAGGTCGGCGTGGTGTTCGGTCCGGGCGATGCGGAAGAAGGGCATGCCGGATTGTTGGGTGCCGAGGAGGTCGCCTTCGCCTCTGAGGCGCAGATCTTCCTCGGCGATGCGGAAGCCGTCTTCGGTCTCGCGCATGATCTTGAGGCGGGCGGCGGCGGTTTCGCCCAAAGGACCGCGATAAAGGAGGACGCAGGCGGATGCCTTGTCACCGCGCCCGACACGGCCGCGGAGCTGGTGAAGCTGGGAGAGGCCGAAGCGTTCGGCGTGTTCTATGACGATGATCGTGGCCTCGGGAACGTCGACGCCGACTTCGATCACCGTCGTCGCCACGACGAGGCGCTTGTCGCCGCGCTTGAAGGCGCCCATCACGGCGTCCTTCTCCTCCCCGTTCATCCGGCCATGGACGACGCCGACGGTCTCGCCGAAGACCTGCGCCATTTGTCGTCCGCGCTCCTCGGCGGCCATCAGGTCGCTCTTTTCCGTCTCCTCCACCAGCGGGCAGACCCAGTAGACCCGGTCGCCGGCCGCAAGCGCGGTGCCGATCCGCTCGACGATCTCCGTCAGCCGCTCGGTCGGCATGGCGACGGTGGTGATCGGCTTGCGGCCCTTGGGCTTTTCGGAAAGTCGGGAGACCTCCATGTCGCCGAAAGCCGAGAGCACCAGCGTGCGCGGGATGGGCGTCGCCGTCATCACCAGGAGATCGGCGCCGCGGCCCTTTCGCGTCAACTGCAGGCGCTGGTGGACGCCGAAGCGGTGCTGCTCGTCGACGATGACGAGGCCGAGATCACGATAGGAGACGTCTTCCTGAAACAGCGCGTGGGTGCCGACGACGATGTCGCTCTCGCCCTCGGCGATTGCGGCCAGCTTCCTCTCGCGCGCCTTCCCATTGTCCCGGCCGGTCAGCAGCGTCATGGTGAGGCCCGCCGCCTCGGCGAGCTTCGAGAGCCCGGCATAGTGTTGACGCGCCAGGATTTCCGTCGGCGCAAGCAGGGCCGATTGGGCGCCCGAGCCTGCCGCCACTGCCATCGCCATCAGCGCGACGATTGTCTTGCCGGCGCCGACGTCGCCCTGAAGCAGCCGCAGCATGCGGTCGGGCGCCGCCATGTCGGTCGCGATCTCGGCGAAGGCCTGTTCCTGGCCGCCCGTCAGCGCGAAGGGCAGGGCGGAGCGCAGCCGGTCCAGCCGGCCGGCTCCGTCGCCCATCGCCCGGCCGGGGATTGCCTTCATGCGCTGGCGCGACAGAGCGAGCGCGAGCTGGCTCGCCAGATATTCGTCATAGGCGATGCGCCGCCAAGACGCGCTTTCCGGGGCAATGTCGATCTGGTCGTCCGGATCGTGCAGGCGCCTCAGGGCATCGGCGAAACTTGGGAAGCTCTGGCGCCGCTTCACCTCGGCGTCGATCCATTCCGGAAAGTCCGGCACCCGCTCCAGCGCCTGACCGATCGCCTTGCGCAGGACCTTGGCCGAAAGCCCCGTGGTCATCGGATAGACCGGCTCGACGAGCGACATAGTCTCGGCTTCGGCAAGCGGCGCCGCGAAATCCGGATGGACCATCGACGGCCGTCCGTTGAACCACTCGACCTTGCCGGAGACGAGCATCGTCTCGCCGAGGGGAAGCAGCTTCTCCATCCAGGCGGCCTGCGCACGGAAATAGGTGAGCGCGATCTCGCCGGTCTCGTCCTGGGCGAAGACGCGGTAGGGGCTCGATCGGTTGGCCCGGCCCGGCGGCTGATGCCGGTCGATCCGGACCGTCAGCGTCACCATCGCGCCTTCCGGTGCGGTCGCGATCTCGGCGCGCTTGCGGCGGTCGATCAACCCGCTCGGCAGGTGGAAAACAAGGTCGCGAATGCGCAGGGTCTCCCCCGGCCGGACCAGTAGCGTCTGCAACAGTCCGGCCACTTTCGGGCCGACGCCGTCAAGGGTCGTGACGGATGCAAAGAGAGGATCGAGAAGGGACGGGCGCATGGCCGACGTTTAGCGGCCATGCCAATGAAGGCAAGCGAGGATTTCTCCGATGTGCTGACAGGGCGGATCGCTCCCTATATGAGGGGCGAGTTCGAAAAGACAGGTTCGACATGACAGGCATGCAGCGCTCATCGAGCGATCTCGATATCCGCCGCCGCAAGGCGCTTTTTCGCTCTTGGCACCGAGGCATCCGGGAGATGGACCTGGTGCTCGGCCAGTTCGCCGATGCGAAGATCGCCGATCTCAGCGAGGCCGAGCTGTCGGACTACGAGCTTTTGATGGAAGCGCCTGATCGCGACATTTTTTCCTGGCTGACGGGCGAGGCGGAAACGCCGGGCAATTTCGACACGCCGGTGTTCCGGCAGATCCGGGAGTTTCACGTCGGTGCGGCGGATGGCGGATTGTCCGTTGAGGCGGAGAGAGCCAAGTGAGCCTGTCCGAGAAGCTGAAGAAGGCACTCGAGAGAGACGGCGCGCTCGACCTTGGCGGTGTCGTGGAAGGCGCCGACGCGTTCATTCTGGCCGAGATCGCCCGGCTGCGCGCCAAGAAGCGGCCGTTGGTCTTTGTCATGCGCGACGGCAATCGCCTTGGCGAGATCGAAGAGGCGCTGCGCTTCATCGCGCCGGAGTTGCCTGTGATGACCCTGCCGGCCTGGGACTGCCTGCCCTATGACCGGGTGGGGCCGTCCTCCGAGGCGGGCGCCCGGCGTCTTGCCGCCATGGCCGCGATCGCGCGGCTTCGCGAAGAGCCGCATCGGGCCGTGATCCTGACGACGGCGAACGCGCTGCTTCAGAAGATGCCGCCGGCCGAGCGACTTTCGGCGGAGACGATCTCGATCGGCGCCGGCGGCCGGATGGCGATGGAGAAGATCGTCACCGCTTTGTCGCTGGGCGGCTTCGAGCGGGTTTCGACGGTTCGCGAGCGGGGCGAATATGCAGTTCGCGGCGGCATCCTCGACGTCTTCGCACCGGGTGCCGAGGAACCGGTCCGCCTCGACTTCTTCGGCGATACGCTGGAGACAGTCCGCGCCTTCGATCCGGCGACCCAGCGCACCACTAAGCAGCTCAAGCGCTTCGAATTGTCGCCCGTCTCCGAAGTGACGCTGCGCGACGAGACGATCAGCCGTTTCCGTTCCAACTATATCAAGCGGTTCGGTGCCGCCGAGCGCGGAGATGCGCTCTACGAGTCGATCAGCGAGGGTCGGCGCTTCGCCGGCATGGAGCACTGGCTGCCGCTGTTTTACGAAAAGCTCGACACACTGTTCGACTATTGCCAAGGCTTCGCCCTGGTCCTCGACCATCTGACGATGGAGGCCGTAGCCGAACGCCGCAAGCTGATTGACGATCACTACGAGGCAAGACGGCGCGGCGTGGGGGATTCCACGGGTGAGGGCGTGCCCTACCACCCGGTAGAGCCCGACGCGCTTTATCTGAGCGAAGATGAACTCGCCGGCGCGCTGGCAATCGCCGCGCCGGTGCGGCTTTCGGCCTATGGCGTCAGCGACGTGCTCGGCCGGGATGTCTACAATCTCGACTATCTGCGTGGGCGCAATTTCTCCGGAGAGCGGACGGCCGGGGACACCAATGTGTTTCAGGCGGCGGTCGACCACATTTCCGATCTTCGCGCCAAGGGCCGCCGTGTTCTGGTCGCGGCCTGGACGGAAGGCTCACGCGAACGCTTGACCCAGGTGCTCGAGGAGCACGGGCTCGGCAATGTGAAGGCGGTCGAAAGCCTCAAGCAGGTTCGCGAGGCGCCGAAGAACTTCGTCGTGACGGCCGTGCTCGGCCTCGAAGCGGGGTTCGAGAGCGACGATCTGGTCGTCATCGCCGAGCAGGACATCCTCGGCGATCGGCTGGTTCGCCGGGGGCGCAAGCGGCGCAAGAATTCCGACTTCATCTCCGAGGTCTCGGGGCTCAACGAAGGCGACATCGTTGTCCATGTGGATCACGGCATCGGGCGGTTCGTTGGCCTGAAGTCGATCGAGGCTGCCGGCGCGCCGCACGACTGCCTGGAACTGCGCTATCACGGCGACGACCGGCTGTTCCTGCCGGTCGAGAATATCGAGCTTCTCTCGCGCTATGGCGGCGAGGGGTCGGAAGCCATGCTCGATCGCCTCGGCGGCGGCGCTTGGCAGGCCCGAAAGGCCAAGCTGAAAAAGAAGCTTCTCGAAATGGCCGGCGGTCTGATCAAGATCGCGGCCGAGCGCGAGATGCGCGGCGCGCCGAAGCTCCTGCCACCCGACGGGCTGTGGGACGAGTTTGCCGCGCGCTTTCCCTATGAGGAGACAGAGGACCAGCTCGGCGCGATCGATTCCGTCGTCGACGATCTTGCGGCGGGAAAACCGATGGATCGGCTGGTCTGCGGCGATGTCGGCTTCGGCAAGACGGAGGTCGCGCTGCGTTCAGCCTTCGTCGCGGCCATGAACGGGCTGCAGGTGGCGGTCGTCGTGCCGACGACGCTGCTCGCCCGCCAGCACTACAAGACCTTCGCCGAGCGTTTCCGCGGCCTGCCGGTTCAGGTCGGGCAGGCATCCCGGCTGGTCACCTCGAAGGAGTTGTCGGGCGTCAAGAAGGGGATTGCGGACGGGACGCTTGACATCGTCGTCGGCACCCACGCGCTGCTTGGCAAGGCGGTCAATTTCAAGAATCTCGGCCTTCTCATCGTCGACGAAGAGCAGCATTTCGGCGTCAAGCACAAGGAGCGGCTGAAGGAGCTGAAATCCGACGTCCACGTCTTGACGCTCTCGGCGACGCCGATCCCGCGCACGCTGCAGCTGGCTTTGACGGGCGTGCGCGAACTCTCGCTGATCACCACGCCGCCGGTCGACCGCATGGCGGTGCGCACCTTCGTCTCGCCCTTCGACGCGATGGTCGTGCGCGAGACGCTGCTGCGCGAGAGATATCGCGGCGGCCAGAGCTTCTATGTCTGTCCGCGGGTCTCCGACCTCGCTTCGGTCAAGGAATTCCTCGACACGCAGGTGCCGGAGTTGAAGGTCGCTGTCGCCCACGGCCAGATGGCGGCGGGCGAGCTCGACGACATCATGAACGCCTTCTATGAGGGCCAGTACGACGTCCTGCTTTCGACGACGATCGTCGAATCCGGTCTCGATATCCCGACGGCGAACACGCTCGTCGTCCATCGCGCCGACATGTTCGGCCTTGCCCAGCTCTACCAGATCCGCGGCCGGGTCGGCCGGTCGAAGCAGCGCGCCTATGCGCTTCTGACCCTTCCGGCAAACAAGACGCCGACCAAGGGCGCCGATCGGCGGCTGAAGGTGCTGCAGTCGCTCGACACGCTCGGGGCAGGCTTCCAGCTGGCCTCCCACGATCTGGACCAGCGCGGCGCCGGCAATCTTCTCGGCGACGAACAGTCCGGCCACATCAAGGAGGTGGGCTTCGAACTCTATCAGCAGATGCTGGAGGAAGCCGTCGCCGAGATGAAGGGCGTCGAAAGCGAGACCAACGGCCAGTGGTCGCCGCAGATCACGCTCGGCACGGCGGTGATGATCCCGGAAAGCTACATTCCCGACCTGCAGCTTCGCATGACGCTCTACCGCCGTCTTGCGGACCTGACCGACGCGCGCGAGATCGATGCCTTCGGTGCCGAACTGATCGACCGGTTCGGCCCGCTGCCAAGCGAGGTCGAGCATCTGTTGAAGGTGGTCTTCATCAAGGCGCTTTGCCGCAAGGCGAATATCGAAAAGCTCGATGCCGGCCCGAAGGGCGTGGTCGTCCAGTTCCGCGACAAGACCTTCGCCAATCCGGGCGCGCTGGTCCGCTACATCGCGGAGCAGGGGGCTTCGGCGAAGATTCGGCCCGACCAGTCGATCGTGTTGATCCGCGACTGGCCGACCCCGGAGAAGCGCTTGAACGGTGCGGCGACGATCGCCACCAATCTCGCGCGCTTCGCGGACGAGGTGCACAAGCAGGCGGCGTAGGCGCCAAGCCTATGCCGCGTCGCTGTGCCCAGAATTGCTGCGATAAGCGTCGCGTGCGGCCTCGATCTGCGCGTTTTGTCCGGCGTTTGGCGCCGTTGATTCCGGGCTCGTCTTGAGGGCAGTCAGGTCGATCGAGGCCTTCGCCCCCATTCCGTCGACCTGGACGCGGCTGCGCAGCGCCCGGCGGTTGGCCGCTTGTTCTTCGGCTCTGACCTTCAGCTTCTCGATATAGGTTTCGGTGATTTCCGGCGACCGTATCGCGCCGGCCAGGGAGGCGCGAATTTCATCGCGACCCGTGCGCTCGCTCGCGGCGTTGCGATTCTGTCCGGTCGTCGTCCCTGTCTCGATGGGACGCATGGACAAGGCGACGTAGACCGAAGCGGTCTCTATCGAAGGAAATGGATCGTTTGTTGCCACGAGGCTGATTCCCGAATTTTCTTATTCGGGCGAAAATGGCCGAGCAGGTCTTTCGACAGAGCTTATCGCTCTCTGACGATTTGAATGGTCAGTCCACCGGATGGACCGCGTTGCTTCCGTGTCGCCGCGAGACCGCAGGCGATAGCGCTCGATCGGGACCTATCCCACAGTTCCCCGACGCATCGCCGGATGGTGAACAATCCGTTGGTTGGAGCGTTCCGAACCGGACACAATGCGAGGAAAGCGCTTCATGCCGACGATGCTTCGACCATGGGCCGCCTGTCGGCAGCCTGCATCACCGGTTCGCCTCCGAGCGGATTTTGACGATCGACCCAGTGCACCGCGAGCCAATGTGGGCGCCGCGCCATGATCCTCCTCACCCTTCTCGGATTCGTCGTCGTGGGATGGACGGTCCTCGAACTCGGCATGACAACCCTCACCGTGCAAGGTGCGGGGCCGCTCACTTCGCGAGTCATGCAAATGATATGGACGCTCTGTCTGAAGCTCTTCGGGCGTAGCCCACGGCGCCATACCATCTTCGCCATGGTGGGGCCGCTGCTTCTCGTTCTGACCGCGCTGACGTGGTATGTCGGGATCTGGCTCGGCTGGTGGCTGATCTTTCTCGGCTCCTCCGATGCGATCGTCAATTCGTCGACCAATGAACCGGCGAGCGCGGTGGAGACGCTCTATTTCGCGGGTTACACTGTCACGACCCTCGGCCTCGGCGATTTCAAGCCGTCCGGCCCCGGTTGGCAATTTCTGACGGCGATCTGCGCGGCAAACGGTCTCCTGGCACTGACTCTGTCCGTGACCTATCTGGTTCCGATTCTTTCGGCGGCGGTGGAGAAGCGGCAGCTCGCGCTGACACTCCATGGCATCGGCGGCACACCGGCGGGTATCCTGCGCCATGCCTATGACGGAACCGGATTTTCTCGTTTGGATCCAGTTCTCGGATCTGTCGCCTCTCAGATTGTGGGCGTCGGCCAGCAGCATCTGGCCTATCCCGCCTTGCACTACTTCCACAGCACCGATTCTGCCGCTGCTCTGCCCGTCCGACTCGCCGCGTTCAGCGAAGCCATCGACCTCATCGCCTCGACGACACCGGGGGACAAGAAACCGAACGCTCTCGAAATCCGGCGCTGCCAGGAAGCGATCCGGTCGTTCCTCGCGTCGCTCAGAACCGGTCATATCCGCATGGCGGATGCGGAACCGCCTCTGCCGGATCGCGACGCCATCTCGCAGATGGCGATCCCGGTCACGGTTGCAGAATATGCGCAGGACGAAGCCGGCAAGAACGACAGACGGCTCCTGCACTCTCTGGTCATGAGCGACGGTTGGCGATGGGACGACGTCGGAAGCGGCGTAACGCAGGAGCCGGCCTCCTGAGCGTGGCTTGGGCTGCCAGGTTCGCCGATCGTAGGGGGATGGGACTTGTGCTCCAGGCGCGATAGATGAGGCAGCGAACGCATTTCATGGGAGAGGAACCAAATGCCGAAGCGCATCGCCTTCACCGGAGGATCAGGAAAAGCAGGCCGGCACGTCGTGCCGTGGTTGGTGGGCAAGGGACATGAGGTTCTCAATCTCGACCTGGCGCCGCTCGACCACCCGGGCGTCAACACGCTGATCACGGACATCACCGATGGCGGGCAGATGTTCAACGCCTTGACCACGCATTTCGGGTTCGACGGCTTCGAAAAGGGCGCACCGGCGGCACCGGTGGATGCCGTCGTGCACTTCGCCGCGGTACCGCGGGTTCTCATCAATCCCGACGACGAGACCTTCCGCGTGAACACGCTCGGAACCTACAACGTCATCGAAGCGGCGATGAAGCTCGGCATTCGCAAGGTCATCATCGCATCGTCCGAGACCACATACGGCGTCTGCTTTGCCGAAGGGGACAAGGATTTTCACCGGTTTCCCCTCGAAGAGGACTATGACGTCGACCCGATGGACAGCTACGGTCTGTCCAAGGTTTGCAACGAAAAGACCGCCCGCGCTTTCGCCATGCGCTTTGGCGCGGACATCTATGCGCTGCGGATTGGCAATGTGATCGAGCCGCACGAATACGACCAGTTCCCCGGCTTCGTCGCCAACCCGATGTCGCGCAAGCGCAATGCCTGGAGTTACATCGACGCCCGCGACCTCGGCCAGATGGTGCATCTGTGCCTGGAGAAGGATGGCCTGGGCTTCGAGGTCTTCAACGCGACCAACGACACCATCACAGCAAACGAGCCGACCCGGGAATTCCTGGCCCGTTATGCACCGAACACGCCGGTGACGAGGGAATTGGAGGAGTTCGAGGCACCGCTGAGCAACCGGAAGATCCGGGATGTGCTGGGCTTTTCCGAAGAGCACAACTGGCGGAAATATGTCTGAGGCACTGCGCCAATGAGATTCCGAAAGCCGGTCGCGCCGAAAGAGGTTGCGCGACCGGCTTTCAAAGGAGAGGGAACCGGCCGAGGCCGCTGCGACTACGCGGCCATGCGACCCGAAGAGTGCGCCTGGCGACCTGCCATGCGGGGCGTTTCCGCGGCGTCCTCGAACTGGAAGCCCTGCACGATACCGTCGAGCTTTTCGGCTTCGACGGCAAGTGAGCGAGCTGCGGCAGTCGCTTCTTCGACGACGGCGGCGTTCTGCTGCGTAACCTTGTCCATGTTGTCTGCTGCCCCGGAGAGTTCGCGCAGGCTCGTTGCCTGGCTTCCGGCGGAGTCGGCGATCTGATTGATCACGGTCGTCATCGTCGCGACCTCTTCGACGATCTCCTCGAGGCTCTTGCCCGATGCCGTAACGAGTTCGACGCCGGAAGCCACCTGTTCGGAAGACCGCGAAATCAGGTCCTTGATCTCCTTGGCCGCTTCCGCGGAACGCTGAGCCAGCGCCCGCACTTCCTGAGCGACCACCGCGAAGCCCTTGCCGGCCTCGCCGGCGCGCGCGGCCTCGACGCCCGCGTTGAGGGCGAGAAGGTTCGTCTGGAAGGCGATCTCGTCGATGACCGAGATGATCTGATTGATCTGCTGCGAAGAGCCCTCGATGCGGTTCATCGCCTCGACTGCTTTCGAGACGACGTCTCCGCCGCGCTCGGCCTTCTGGCGCGCGCTGGTGGCGACCTTCTGGGCTTCGCCCGAGTTGCGGGCCGTCTGGTCGACGGCGCGCGAGATCTCGTTGAGTGCCGCCACCGTTTCCTCAAGGGTCGCAGCCTGCTGCTCGGTGCGCCGGGACAGGTCGTCGGAGGTGCTGGCGATTTCGTTCGACGTCGCCGCGACCGAGCGCACGGATTCCGCGACTTCGCCGAAGGCGCTGCTGAGGGCGCCGATCGCCGCGTCGAAGTCACCGCCGATCTTCTCGAACCCCTCGGGCATCTTGGCAGCGACACGGACGCTGAGATCACCGCTTGCGACCTGTGCAAGGCCAGACGCCAGCGTTTCGAAGGCATCCGCCTGCTTCTGAGCCGCGGCCTCTTCGGCGCGTTTCGCCTTCTCCTGCTGTTCTCGCATTTCGACCATGATCGTCATATCGACGAGGAAGGTCACCATGACGGGGCGGCCGTCGACTTCGGCTTTGATCAGGGTGACGAAGCTTGGAAAGACGCTGCCGTCGAGCCGCTTGGTCAGCCACTCGAAGCGGACGATTCCGTTTCGCTCGAACTCCGCAACATGCTCTGCCACCTTGACAGACGTCTTGGTGCCGCAAGCCTGGACTTCCGGCGAGAGTTCATCGGGTCGCTTGCCGAGCAACTGCTCGCGGCTTGCACCCAGCATACGCTCGGTCGCCGGGTTGCATTCCGTCAGCACACCGTCCTCGAAGACATAATAGGCATCCGGCGAAATGCGGAACACCTCATCTGCGACCGTCTCGCCGTAATTGCGTTTTTGCCGGAATCTCTCGAACACTTTCTTCTTCCCCCCGAAATCGCGGTTTTGAGGAAAGACTGCCGAAAAACAGCAAAGAATTCGTTATTCCAAGTGCCTGCCTGACAATAAGGCGCGAAGAGAAGTTTTTCACGCTTTCGGAGAATTTTCAGCCCGAGGCCGTCTGCAGCAAACCGGACAACAGATTGACGATACCAATGCTCTCCAGCGTGACCCAAGCGACCATGGCCGTGTAGAGCACCAGCAGGATGACAGATTCCGTGCGGGTCAGGACCATGCTGGTGCGCATGAGGAGGAAAAGGGCGATCGTGGCGATCGTCAAAAGCCCCATCATCGGTGCTGCAACGGAGAAATTGATCACCGTCGCGCCGGCAACCAGCACACCGGCGGGAATCGCCACCAGAAGGTCGAAGACGTTCGAGCCGAGGACGTTGGCGAGCGCCGTCACGCCGTTGTTCTTGCGCGCCGCGCGAACCGAGACGAAGGCGTCAGGGACGGAGGTTCCGGCCGCGACCACGGTGAAGCCCCAGAGAAAACTCGGCGTATCGAAAATCTCGCCGAGATTGATGGCCGAGCGGACCAGCCCTTCGACGCCGGCAACGATGATCAGCAGCGAACCCAGAAAGAGCAGCCACTGGCGGCCGGGCGCGATCTTTTCCTCGGGTTCCTCGGTCGGGCTCTCGCGGCTCTCCAGGAACTGCACGAAGACATAGAGCAGATAGAGACCGATGGGGATCAAGGCGAGGAGGCGGTTCATCTCGCCCGTGATGATGCCCGCGCTTTCGCTGGATTTCGGAAAATAGATGACCGCGAAGGAAAAGGTGACGAGTAGCACCGCCACCGACACCATGTAGAACTGCGCCTCCTTGTAGACGAGTTCGCGGTTCGCTTCTAGCGGCTTGGGACTGAAGAGACCGCAAAGCGCCGGGATCACCAGGATGTTGAAGATCGCCGAGCCAACGATCGCGGCAACGCCGAGCTGAAACTGGCCGTGCACGAGGGCGGAGATCACCGTGGTTGAAAGCTCGGGAAAGCTGGAGCCTACCGCCACGACGATGGCCCCGTGAACCACCGGCGGCAGCCGGTAATAGGCCGAGAGCTTCGTACTAGAGCTTTCGAGAAGTCCGCTGCCCTTCCAGACGACGGCGGTTCCCGCTGCCGCGACGGCGAGCCACAAGAGGATCTCGCCGATCATGCGGCGGACTGCGGACGTTCAACGCGTGGGATAGCGTGAAAGATGCTCCGAACGGCCTCTGTCGAGCAGTACACATAAGAAATGGTCATGAGGGAAGAAATCTGGTCGATCCTTTTGAACGCAGAAGGGAGCTGGGGCACCGCTTACGCGCTCTAAACGACGACCGGGCCGTGGTCGATCCATACATGAAGCAGGCTGGACAGCCCAGGAGCGGGACATGCCGACGGCTTCCCGAAATCGCCAAGCCGGACGCCACACAGCCTTTGGCCGGAACCGATTGTTCCTACGTCCGGTAAACGATCCCTCGATCACTCCTCCCGCCAGAAGGCGGGAAGCTGGTAGCCGTAGAGTGCCGTCTCGTCCGGGTGCTTGATGAAGTGCCAGCGTGCCAGTCGCTGTTCCGGCAGATGGAACAGCGGAAGGACATAGTATCCCGAGATCAGCACACGGTCATAGGCGCGCACGGCCGCGACGAAATCCTCGCGCGAGCGCGCCGAGACGATTTCCTTGATCAGTGCGTCGACAGCCGGATCCGCGACGCCGGCATAGTTGAAGGTTCCGCCCAGATCCTTCGACACCGAGCCCCAACGATAGGTCTGTTCGGCGCCCGGCGAGAGCGAAGCCGAATAGGCCGCGATGATCATGTCGTAGTCGAAGGCGTTCTTGCGGGCCTGATACTGGGAATCGTCGACCAGCCGCACCTCGACCATGATGCCGAGCCGATCGAGCGTACGCTTGTAGGCAAGCGCCATCTTCTCCTGTTCGGGCGACTGCACCATGATTTCGAAGGACAACGGATCGCCGTTCGGGCCGACGAGCTGCCGGCCCTGAAACTGATAGCCGGCTTCCTGGAAGAGCTTCACCGCCTGTTGCAGAACCCGGCGATCTGAACCCGATCCGTCGGTGACGGTCGGCGCATAGCTGCCGTCCATGACATCGGAATCGACCGCATCGGGGTAGGGCGCGAGCAGCGCCTTTTCCGAATCGTCCGCTGGCCGCCCAAGGGCTGAAAGCTCCGAATTCTGAAAGAAGGAGCCGGTCCGCGCATAGGCGTCGTAGTAGAGGTTGCGGTTCGCCCATTCGAAATCGAACAGCATGGAAAGCGCCTTGCGCACCGTCTTGTCGAAAAAGACCTCCCGCCGCGTGTTGAAGACGAAGCCCAGCATGTTGGACGGCGCGCCGGTTTCGAATGTCTCCTTGATCACCTTGCCATTGTCGACGGCGGGAAAGTCGTAGGCAGTGCGCCAATGGTTGGGGTCGCCCTCCAGATAGATGTAGGTGTTGCCCTTCTTGAACGCTTCGAATTGGGCGTTGGAGTCGCGGTAGTAGTCGATGACGATGGTGTCGTAGTTGTCGATGCCCTGCTTGATCGGCAGGTCCTTGCCCCAATAGTCGGGGTTCTTCTTGTAGGTAATCTGCTGACCTGGCTTGACGTCGGCGATCACATACGGGCCGGAGCCGATGACGGGTTCCAGCGTCGTGCGCTCGAACGTGTCGCGGTCGAAGGCATGCTCCGGCAGAACCGGAAGGCCGGAAATCAGGAGCGGGGTCTCGCGGTCGGCGGTGTCGTCGAAGGTGAAGCGCACGCCGTGCTCGCCGACCTTTTCGATCTTGACTGCCGGGCGCAGCCAATTGCCGTAGAGCGGGCGGCCATGTTCTCGCAGCATCTCGACGGTGAACAGCACGTCCTCCGGCCGGATCGGCTTGCCGTCGGAGAATTTTGCGTCGGGATTGAGCTGGAACTCGACGAAGCTGCGCTCGTCGTCGGTCTCGATCGTTTCGGCCACGAGCCCGTACATGGTGAAGGGCTCGTCCGCCGAGCGCTGCATCAGGGGTTCGAAGACGAGATTGCCGAACTCCTTGTCGAACCAGATGCCGCGCGCCGTCGTCAGCGCGCCGCGCACGATCACCGGATTGAGATTGTCGAACGTCCCGAACACGCCGTAGCGCATGGTGCCGCCCTGGGGGGCATTCGGATTGACGAAGGGCAGGTGGTCGAAATCCGACGGCAGCGCCGGCTCGCCCTGCATGGCGATGGCGTGCTTCGGCTTGGCCATCGCGACGCCGGAAATTCCGGTCGAGACCAAGAGGGCTCCGATGCCAAGAACGGCGGAGGCCACGGGCTTCATTCGCATGCGCTTGTTCCAGCTTCGTTATTTTCCGAGCGAACTCTAGACGTCCGCATCGCGCTTGCCTACCGCCTACCCCTTACCGCCCGGCGCGGCTGAACTATGGCAAGAAACCCGCAAAAAGGCCCCGAACCGAGCGGTCCGGGGCCTTTCGCGTCATCCCTGGTCTTTGGCGCCGACGCTCAGCTGTCGAAGCGGCCGGAGGCGTGGGCGAGCATCGTGTAGACCTTCCCCGTGTCGGAGGCGAGGTAGTTGCGCGTCATCCGGTTCTCGGGGTCATTGCGGGAAATGTCCTGCAAGAGCGCCTCGAAATCGGCGATGTAGCGGTCCACCGCTTCCTGGAATTCGCCGTCGCGCAGGTACTTGCGCCGGATCTCGTCGAAGGTCTGCTGTCCCTTCATCGTATAGAGCCGACGGGTGAAGACGTTCCGCTCGCCGCGACGGTAGCGGTCCCAGAGTTCCACCGCGACATTGTGGTCGATCGCCCGGGCGATATCCACCGACAGCGAATTGAGGGAATCGACCACCTGATCCGCCGTGCGTTCCGGCGTGGTTGGCGTGCGGTTTCCTGCCGGCGAGGAGGTGGAGGTCTGAGGGGAAGACCGGCGCGGTTCGCTCGGTGCGATATCCTCCTCTTCTGAGGCCCGGCGCAGGAGATTGGACACCCAGCCACCGCCGGAGCGCTCACCCGAGGCGCCACGTTCGTTGCGCGCAGGTGCCTGGCGATAATTGCTGCTTACAGCCGGCCCCGTCGATCCGGCGGGCGAACTCGGCCGGGGCGGCTGTTGTTGCGGCTCGGCACGGCTCGTTGCTGCTGCTCCGCTGGCTTGTGAGCCGGCAGCAGGAGCCGAGCCCTGGGGCTTCGTTTCAGCAGTTTCCTGACCTTTGCCAGGGTCTTGGCGGCCGCTTTCGTAGCTCGGACCGCGCAGGTCATGCGCGAGATTGCCGTCCGTCATGAAGGACGCGGCGATTTCCTGCTCGACATCGAAGGCGTCGTCGTCGGTGAAGTCGAACTCTTCGGGAGCCGGTTGCGGCGCGGGTTTTGCCGCGGGCGCGGCCTGCGCCCGCACGGAGGGAGCAGGGTTCTGCGCCGCCGCGCGGTTCGAGGCCTGCGGCTGCGGCCGGCTCGGAGCAGGGCGCGAGCGATCGGCAACGTCGAAGGCGCGGCCAGATTGCGAAACGATGTCCGACAGATCGCGCAGGGCCCGGATCTGGTCCGCAACCGCCCGACGCATGGATTCCGTGCTCGTCCGCGTCTCTTCGGGAAGCTCGAAGACGCCACGCTTGATCTCGGTGCGTGCCGATTCGATTTCCGAACGGATCGCCTCGGCCGTGCGACGGATTTCGTCCGTCGCTCCATCGAAGCGCGTGGTGGCCTCGTCGAGCACGCTCTGGATCGCCTCGCGCATGGACGCGGCGTTCTCGCGCGAGCGTTCCTCGGCCGCCAGCATCCGCTGTTCGACGTCGCCCAGAGAACCGCCGACCTCAGTAGCCAAGCGCTCGGAGATCATGCGCGAGCGCTGCTCGGTGCGATCGAACAGGCCGTTGAAGACCTCCTCGAAGGACCGCATCAGGCCGCCGATCTCCTCGGAGCGGGCGACGAGGTTCGACGAGAGTTCGTCGAGCCCGGCATGGCCGCCTTCGAGAACCGACCGCAATCCGGCTTCCCGGTTTTCCAGGAGTTCGACGGTCTCGCCGAGAACGGCGCCGTGCTCCTGGAAGCGATCGGCCATGTTGGCGATCTTGGAGAAGGCCGACAGCGACAGCTTGTCGAGACGTTCGACATTGCTGTCGAGCATGCGGGCGCTGAGCGAGATCGAGTTCGAGGCTTCCTCGGCATCGTGTGCGAAACGCTCTCCGGTCTCCTTGAGGATGCCGTCGATTGCGCCGAGATTGCCTGCCGTTTCCTCGACCAGCCCGCGAAGCGAGCTCGAGGTCTGGGCGAGGCGGCCGATCAACGAACCGACATCACGCTGCAACTGCTCGCGCATCTCGCTCATCATGCCGACCGTCGAAGCGGCCTTTTCGTCGAGCGCCCCGAGGATGGCGTCGGAGGATTGCGACAGGTTGTCGATGGTCTCCTGGGCACGTCGGCTCAGTGCGGCGGCGAGAGACGCGTTCTCTGCCCGCAGTTTTTCCGCGGCCTCGCGGGTGCTCATCTGCAGGAGACGGGCGAGCTCCGTGCCGCTTTCGCCGATCTGGCTCAGCATCGGACGGGCCTCGTCGTCGAGGATACGGCCGATTTCCGCGTTGCGGGCAGCCAGCATGCCGGCGAGGTTGCGGGTCTTCTCCTCCAGCTCGTCGTTCATCATCCGGGTCCGCGTCGCGAGGACGCGTTCGGTGTCGCTCATGCGCGCCGAGAGCTCTTCGCCGATACTGCCGGCACTCTCGAGCAGTGTGCCGCGCGCCCGCTCCGTCTCCAGACGGATGATCTCGGACATTGCCGCGATTTCCCTGGCCAGATCTTCGCTGCGCGAGGCGATCTGGTCGCGCACGGCGTCCGCATCCCGCAGGAGCGTCCCCGACACGGTTTCCACTTCGCCGCGGAGCTGTGAAACGACATTGGTCACATCGCCCCGGATCGCCTCGGAAGACGCTACCAGTTCCTCACGCAGCCGCGCCGTTGCGCTGTCGATTTCGCCCGTTACCGGGTTCGCGGCCAACAGGTCGCTCAGCCTCTGTGTGACCGATTCGATCTGCGACGAGAACTGTCCCGCCTTGTCGTCGAGAGCAGCGGCGATGTCGGTGGTCGCGTTCCGTACGCTGTCGGAAGCTTGTGCGACCCGTTGGGTGAAATCGTCGCCATTGGCCTGAAGCGCGGCCTCGGCCGTCCGGGCAAGTTCCGCCATTCGGGCGATCGCGCCTTCGAACTCGCCGGTGAGACTGTCGGCGTCGCGCTGGAAACTGCGGCGGTTTTCGTCGCCGATCTTGCGCAGCTGGTCGCCGGCCGCGCCGATCCGTTCGGCAAAGCTCTCCGTGTTGCGGTCGAATTCGCCGGCCACGGCTCCCGAAATGCCCGAGAGCGTGTCGACCAGAGCCATCCGCTGCTGGGCGAGCTGTTCGCGCACATCGTCCGCTTCGCGGCGGATCTCGCCGGAAAGCCGGGCGATGTCGGTCGCCAGGGTCTCGGCTTCATTGGCAAAGCGCGAGCGGGATTCTTCGGAAAGCGAGCGGATGACTTCCGTCGAGCCGCCGATCGTTTCCGCAATCCGGTTGCCTTCGCCGACGAGCCGCGTACCGGCACTCTCCGTGCGGTCTGCCAGATCGTTCGCCAGAGTGCCGAGCCGATCGGCGAGGCGCTCGGCTTCCGAGGCGATGCGCTGGCGGGCGTCCTCGCTCGCCGCATCGAAGAGCCGCGAGATGTCGTTGACGCTTGCCGAGACCTTTTCGGTTTCGGCCTCGAGGCCCTGACGGGCGCGGCCGGCCTCCTCGGTCATGGCGGCCGTCGCCTCGGAGATCGCCTTGCGGAGCGTCTCGGCGACCGTCGCGGTGCGCGCGTTCAACGTCCGTTCGACATTGCCGAGACCGCGATCCAGCGCGCTGGCGATCGCTTCGGTCCGCTGATCGATGGCGCCGACCAGGCTCGACGATCCGCCTTCGAGCGCCGAGACGAAGTCCTCGCGCCGGGATTCGAGCGTCTGCGACACGTCGCCGACCGATTGCTCGATCGTGCGGCGCACGTCGTCGACGCGGTCCTCCAGCGTCGCCGCCGCGGAGCTGACGGCCCCGTCGATCAGCGAGGCCAGGCTGTCGCGACGCTCGTCGAAGGCGGTCGCGAGTTTCAGGTCCGCTTCGAAGAGAGCATCCGACAGGGCGGAGACCCGCTCCTCGAGCGTCGTCGCGATCGCCTGGCGACCGCTGTCGATCTGACGGCCGAACTCGTCGCGGCGCGCGTCGAGCGAAGCCAGCAGCGTGCCTTCGGAGCCGTCGACGATCTGCTGGATAGCCGACAGGCGCTCGCCAAGGCCTCCCACCAGAGTGCTTTGCGCTTCCTCGATGATCGCGCGAAGGGCGGCGGTGCGGGCGTCTAGGTTCTCGCCCACCTCCTGGACCCGCGTGGCAATGTCGCCAGAGATCATCTCGATGCGCTGGTCGAGGACGCTGGACAACTGATTGCGACCACCTTCGAAGAGGCCTTCGAGGTTGCCGAAACGGCTTTCCAACGCCTCGCGAATCCCGGTCTCGACCGATTCCGCCGTCTGGCGAAGCTCGGCAAGACGCGTATCGAGAACGGCGTTGATGGTCTCGCCGCTTTCCTGCAACTCGCCAGAAACCCCGTTGCGTCCGGCTTCGAGCGTTTCGCGGAAGGCTTCCATCTGGCGGTCGATTTCCGTCTCGATCTCCGAGCGGGCTCCATCCGCCACGTCTTTCAGGCGCGACACGCGCTCGTCCAGACCTTCGACGACCATGCCCAGCGCGCTCTCGATCGCCACGAGTTGCGCGCCAGCACTGACGGAAAGCTGATCCTCGAAGCCACGGGTGCGCTCGTCGATCTCGGAGCGGAAGCGGCCCGTCTCGCCTTCGATGGTTGAAACGAGCATGCCTCGGGTCTCTTCCAGAGCGCTGCGCAGGGCTTCGACGCGCTGTCCGATGTCTCCGGCCACCTGTTCGGCAATCTGATCGAACCCGCCGGACAGGCCGCCGATCCGCTCGTCGAGCACACCGACGATCCGCGTCTGCATATCCTCCGAGAGGCGCTGCAATTCGTTCGTCCGGCTGTCGAGCAGATCCCGCAGTTCGACATGCTGGCGATCGAGCCCGGACAGCATCGTCTCCTGTGCATCGCCCAGGACGCGCTCGCTGGCGCTGATCCGATCGGCCAGTCCGGCATTCAGGGACTCCGAACGGCGGTCGAAACCTTCGAGAAGAATGTTTGCTTTTTCGTCCAGGCCGCTGATGAAACGTGCCGATTCGCTTTCGAGCGAGCTCGTGATCCTGCCTTCGCCCTCGGAGAGGATGCTGGCGAGAGCCGCGATCCGGCGGTCCACGCCATCGGTGATGTTGTGCTCGGATGTGGCGAGGAGCGACTCGATCTCTCCGCGTCGCTCGTCGAGAAGCGCGGCCAGCACAGCCGTGCGCTCTTCAACGCCGCGGGCGAACGCGCCTTCGACCGTCCCAAGCGCCTGATTGATCTCGGCTAGAATCTCCTCGACTCGCCGGGCCACCGCATCGGTACGCTCGCCCATGTCGTTGGTCAGGAGGTTCTGGGCCTCGGCCAGCGCTTCGGCGAACCGGGCGCCGTAATCGGCGAAGTTCTGCTCCAGGGTCTGGACGCGTCCGCTGAAGCTCGTGTCGAAGCCGTCCGCGATCCGGCCGAGAACCACCTCGATTTCGTCGCGGCGTTCCGTCAGGATTGTCTCGATCCGCGATGCGGCACCTTCGAGCTTGTCACCGACTTCGCCGGCCCGCTCATTGATCGAGTCGATCCGACTGTCGGCGGACAGGTCAAAGGAGAGGATTCGATTGTCCAGCGTGTCGGTCAGGTTCGAGGACCGTTCGGCAAGCATGTTGTCGAGCTGATCGGAACGCTGTGACAGGAGTTCACGAAGCTCGTTGGTGCGTGCTTCCAGCGTCGCATTGGCCATGGTGACGGCATCGGCGGCGCGTTCGGAGATTTCCGACTTCCCGCTCTCGAAGGCCGTGACGATTTCCCGGGTGCGTTCGGCCAGACCCTTGGCGAATTCGCGCGAACGTTCGTCGAGGACGGTCGAAATCCGGTCGGTCGAGACCTCGATCGCGTTCGCGCGGTTCTCAATCGCCTCGATCAGGGCCGGGCCCCGGTCGCCGAGCGCCTTTTCGATCGTCTCGATCCGCTCGTCCAATCCGCCAAGTGTGCGGGTATTGGAATCGGCCAGCAGGGTCTCGATGCGTGTCGTGCGCTCGCCAAGCTCGGTCTCGGCCGTCTTGAGGAACTGATCGGCGCTTGCTTCCAGCCTTTCGCGGCGCGCATCGATGTTCTGGGCCACGCCCTCCTGGAAGGCCGTACCCTGATGCTCGATCGCTTCCAGCCGTTCGTTGAACAAGGCTTCGAGCCCGGCGAGGAATGTCTCGCCCTGGAGCGTCATGGTCATCGTGCGGTCGTCGAGCGCTTCGCTCAGTCCGGCAAGGAAGGTCTCGCTGTATTCGGTCAGCGTCTGGGTTCTGGCCTGCAAGAGGCCCGTCGCGGCGTCCGCCGAAGCGATCAGTCGTCCGGTGACCTCGGTGCCCAGATTTGCAAGATGCTCCGCGATCTCGCCCGAGCGCGACAGAAGGCGCTCGTTGGTCTCGTCGAAGCGGCGGGTGGTATCGTCGGACAGCACCGTGATCTGTCCGACCAACGCTTCGGAACGCTCGGCAAGCGTCGCGGAGAGGGCACTGCTGCGCTCGCCGATCCGGTTGACGAGACCGTCTGTCTGGGTCTCGAAGTCGAGGGAGATCCGTGACGCCTGCTCTTCGAGCGTCTGGCCGACACGATCGCCGGCGCCGACGATCTGCCCGACCGCGGATTCCGCGCTGAGGGACAGACCCGCTACGAGGCGTTCGTTCATCTCGTTCGCCTGGTCCGCCAGCGTCGAACTCGTCTCCTGGAAAGTCGTCAACAGGGCGCGGCTGCGATTGTCGAAATCGTTCGAGAGCGAGAGCGTGTGCTCTTCGAGTGTGCGGCCGATCGTATGGCCGGCCTCCACGATCTGGTTCACCGCCGTACCGCTATTGAGCGACAGGTCGGCGACGAGCTGTTCGCTCATCTCGCGTGCTGCGGCTCCGAAGGCAGCCGTCCGTTCGCCGAAGCTTGAAAGCAGGGCCTGGCTGCGTCCATCGAAGTCGTTCGAAAGGGCTGCCAGCTGATTTTCCAGCGTCTGGCCGACGGTCTGGCTCGCCCCGACGATCTGGTCCGCGGCCGACTGGGCGCTGAGCGAGAGCCCCGCAATCAATCGGTCGCTCGCCTCCTCTGCTTGGCTCGTCAGGGCTGTGCTCTTCTGCTCGAAGTCCGACAGCAGGCCGCGGCTGCGCGTGTCGAAGCTGTTCGACAGGGTGAGCGTCTGCTCTTCGAGAGTCCGTCCAATCGTCTCGCCCGCCTCGACGATCTGGGCGACCGCCGTTCCCGTGTTCAGGGACAGGTCTGTGACGAGGTGTTCGCTCATCTCGCGGACGGCCGAACCAAAGGCCGCGGCGCGCTCGTCGAAGGAGGTCAGAAGCCCCTGGCTGCGGGTCTCGAAGTCTTCGAGCAGGCCGGACGTCCGGTTTTCCAGGGTGCGGGCGGCATCCTCGCCAGCGCTCGAGATCCGCGCGACGATTGCTTCGCCATTGGACGAGAACCCGCTCACGAGCCGTTCGTTGGCCTCGTTCGCGCGGCTCGACAGGGCCTGGCTGCTGGCCTCGATGTCGGCGATAAGGCTCTGGCTGCGGGTTTCGAAATCGCTGGACAGGTTCGCGCTCGTGGCCTCGAACGACTGGGTCACGGTCTCGGCGGCCTGGGTCAGACGCTGAACGGCGGCCTCGCTGCCGGAAGTGATGCCGGCGAGCAGGCGATCATTGGCCTGGCCGGCCTGGCTGGTGACTTCCGCGCTCTTTTCGTCAAAGGCCGCGAGAAGGTTGCGGCTTCGCGTCTCGAACTCGCTTGCGAGGAGGGCGGTCCGCTCTTCGAGCTGGCTGGTGACTTCGCCACCCAGCGTGCTGATCTGATTGCAGGCGTTCTCGCCGGTGAAGGAGAGATCGGCCACCAGCCGATCGTTGAGATCCGTGACCTGGCTGCCGAAGGAGGTCGTCTTCTCCTCGAACATGGCGATCAGTTCGCGGCTGCGGGCCTCGAAGGTCTCGCTGAGGACGCGATTGCGCTCTTCCGCCGTGGCGCCGAGTGCCGTTTCGGCCTCGTTCAGCCGGCGGGCGGCATCGTCCGCGCTCGTGGTGATACGCTCGATCAGGCCTTCGCTGTCGCCGGTGATTCGCTGCGTGATGTCCCGCGAACGCTCTTCGAGAAGCCCCACGATCGCCGTGCTGCGGGTACCGAGTTCTTCGCTGATGCCGTTGGACCGCTCGTCCAGATCACGCGAGACCTGATCGCCGATCGTGATCAGACGCTGACCGGCGTTCTCGGCCATTTCCGAGAGCCGGTCGAGCAGGGCATTGCCTTCTTCCGAAAGCTGATCGCGCATCGTCTTGCTGCGATCCTCGATCAGGGCCGAAAGCTCTTCGTTGCGGTTCTGGTAGTCGCTGGCAAGTGCCGCGCCGCGCTCCTCCAAAAGGGCGGTGAAGCGCTGCGAGGCTTCCTCGATCCGGCGCAGAATGTCGTCCGAGGTCATGTCGACGTCTTCCACCAGACGCTGGT
This sequence comes from Jiella marina, assembly GCF_024359545.1. Taxonomy (GTDB): domain Bacteria; phylum Pseudomonadota; class Alphaproteobacteria; order Rhizobiales; family Rhizobiaceae; genus Jiella. Next base: position 242,867 of record NZ_JAKQZG010000001.1, on the reverse strand, counting down.
GCGACCCCACGACTGCGGAGCGCAGCCTCTCGGCATGGGAGAGCATCGCCTCGCGCTCGGCGCCGAGATCCTGGACCAGCGTGCGGATCTTGACCTCATTGTCGGCATAAGCGCGTTCGAGCTGGCTCACCTCGTTGCGCACGACGTTTTCGAGTTCGGCCGTGCGCGACAGGGCGCGCTCGACGCCTTCGCCGAGACCGGCGATTTCGCGGCGGACAGCCTGACCCACGCTCATGACGCGCTCGGTCGCGATGCTTTCGGGCTCCGCCAGACGAAGGGCGACATCCGCCAGCGAGCGACTCATCAGCCTCAGATCGGCCGAACGCCGGATCATCAGACCGAAGGCGAAAAACAGCAGCGGCGGCAGGAGCGCGGCGAGACCCAAGAGAAGCAGTTCGCCCTGACCCAGCGGATCGTTGAGACCGTTCGTCAGCGTTTCGAGATTGGTCCCGTACATCGTGGTTGCCGCATAGCCGACACCGGCGATCCAGAGGATTGAGACGACAAGCGCGATCCAGAGCGGCGTGCGCGATGCGCGACGGTTGAGCAGGGCTTCTGCCCAGACGGCGGTCCGCCGTTCCTCGTCATTGGCCGGAGCCTGGTTGTAGGCGCGCTGCTGCTCCGAACTCGACGTGGGACCGCGGCGCTGTTCCTGATCCATGTTGTCGGGGGCGGCAGCCCCCTTGTCGCCGGAAGCGTTTTCCGGGGCAGGGCCGGTCGGACTGGACGCACTTGCGTAATAGGCCGCGCCGCCGCCGCCGGCGGCCGCCAGGCCCAAGGTGTATTCCTCCGCCATGCCGTACTGCTCGGACTCCTTCGAGGCCTCAGCCGCCTGACGGTCGGAAAAATCCTGTCGCATCTCGCCGGCAGAGACTTCTGCCGCGCTTTCTTCGTCACGAAGCTGCCCGGCGGTCTCGCGAAGCTGCCTTTCGAAATCCTCCATGGAGAGCACGACGTCGGCGCTCTCGGTGGACTCTTTCGATTCGAGGTGGCCGGTCGCTTCCGCCGTGGCCTCGCTCGCATCGCCGTCAGAGGCGCCATCCACCTGAAGATCGGCCAGCGCCTCTTCCAGCTCGTTGACTGCGTCGTCGGGAAGCTGATCGGAGGGTTTCGTCTTGGACATCGCCGTCGCGCCTCGATACTCGTTACTGCCGGCTTTTCCAGCCTTCGCCGCCTGCGGATTTCCGCGCTGGTGCGACGAAGCGGGCTTCGGCCGAAGCCGGCCGACACAAGGTCAGCCAAATCCGGACGAAGGCCCACGGTCTCCATCGTGAATGTTAGTGGCGCATCCCCGCGAAAGAAACCGTAAAGCCGCCGGATGCGTACAAGTTTAAACATAAGGTTAACGATGGCGAGAAAATTGCGGGCGTTTTCGCGCCATGGCCTGCCGCAGAGGCCTTTGCGCGATCGGCCGGTGGCAGCGCATGAGAGAATTAGCGTCGAAATCCCGACGACGGGTTAATCCTTTGCCAACCCAAAGACGAGACGATCGCTGATCAAAGGGTCCCTCGGACGAGCATCACGAGCTGTCCGCGGACTGAGCCGGAGTGCACGCCATGGCCGATCTTTGCGGGGATCTCCAAAGTGTCGACGCGCAAGCCGAAACAGGGCCTGCAATCGAATGCCCGTCCCGAAACTCGCCGATCGACCTCGTCCATCTGGCCCGCCAGACCACCGGCGACCGCATCCTCGAATCGGAAGTGCTTGGACTTCTCGTTCGGCAGATCGACCGGGTGCTCCCGCTCCTTTCCACGGCAATGCCCGAGGAGAGGCGGCAGCTCGCCCATGCGCTGAAGGGAGCTGCGCGAAATGTCGGCGCCTTCCGCGTTGCCCATGCGGCCGAGCGACTTGAGGCGGCAACCGCTGATCCGCAAGCCGTGGCCGATCTGGCGGAAGAAATGAAGCATACGGCGCGTTTCGCGCGAGAACTGGCGGTTGCCTGACAGACCGTCGGCGCACGAGTACTGGCCCGGCTTTGTGGACCGGTTCGCATTGACTTTGACGTGATCCGCTTTCTAACAGGCAGGGAAGCGTCGAAATCCGCCCCCGCGTAGATCGACCAAACACGAGCGCCGAAGGGCACGAGCATCGTGCTGCGAGCGCCGTCCGCCTTCCCGCAATCAGTGCAGGGCCGTTGCCGCATGACCAAGATTATTTTCCAGACCACGGACGGAGCGCGCTACGACATCGACGCGCCGAACGGCACGACTGCCATGGAGAACGCCGTCAAGAACGACGTTCCGGGAATCGAGGCCGAATGCGGCGGAGCCTGTGCCTGCGCGACCTGCCATGTCTATGTGGACGAGGCCTGGCGCGAGACGGTCGGCGAACCGGAGCCGATGGAAGAAGACATGCTCGACTTTGCCTACGAGCCGCAACCCAACTCCCGTCTGTCATGCCAGATCAAGGTGAGGCCGGAACTGGACGGGCTTGTGCTGTACGTTCCGGAAGAACAGGCCTGAAGGGGGTTTTTCGGCCGATCGAGGAAGCAGCGGCCGGACAATTCGAAGACCGAGCATTGCCAGGATTGCGCAGAGGCTCGCTTTGGCAATTCCCCGACAAAGAGATCAAGGTACGCCGCAGGGCGGGTTATCGACCCTGTTCCTGAACCGCGCGATAGAGCGCCCGGCGAAGGCGGAAATTCACCTCACGCGCCTCGATCGTGTCGAACTCGACCTGAGCCCGCTCGTGTCCGGCGAGATAGCGGGCGGTCACCGTATTGACCATCGCTTCCATCTCGCGACATGTGCGCTCCGGACGCAGGTTGCGCAGCGCGCTTTCGGTTCGTTTCAGCCAGTTCTTGGCGATCGCCGCATGCCGGTTCTCATGCCGGACGATATCGGCCTCGAGCGTCTGCCAGATCAGGCGGGTCTGGGGAGAAACCCGTTTGGGCGGGGTCCACTTGGGCAGGGTGATCTCGAGATTGAGGCTGAGATTGGTCTGATCGACCTCGCATCCCTCGGAGGTCCGCTTGTAGCTGACCTTGCCATCGAAGGTGACCTCCGTCGCGCCGGGATGTCGCACACCAGTCTCCGAGAGAAACGGGCCGCGCCGGTTCAGATCCTGGTCGAGTTCGGCGAGGGTCGATCCCTTGACCGCGAAATAGGTGGTCTTCTCCGTGATCGAGGCGGCTCCGGCACCGACTGCGGCCGCACCCGCCAGTGAAAGTGCCACGCCCAATACGCACAATCCCGTTGTCAGCTTCATGACTGGCACTTTCCCCGCATCCGCATCTTTCGGCCACGCTATCGTATCGCGATCCAGAAACAAGCGGCTGTTAGGACACGATTGCGCAATAATCTCCGGAGGGCTACCGAGGGCTGGCTGCGAACTTCGACGATCGCGCCAGTCGCCCAATCAGATTCATCGGTCTTGGTCGGGGCACCGGCAGACGTGAGAAGGCAACCGCTTCGCAGCAGGAAGAGGCAGCGAGAGAGATGGACGTTATCGCACCGCGCGGCGGAACCTGGAAACTGGCCCATGGACGCTCGCTGACGCTTGGCGAGACAGCGACGATCATGGGCGTTCTGAATGCAACGCCGGACAGTTTTTCCGACGGTGGCCGCTACGCGTCTGTCGAAGCGGCCGTGAGCGAGTCACTGCGCATGGTGGAGCAGGGGGCCGCGATCGTCGATATCGGCGGCGAGTCGACCCGTCCGGGCGCGACCCCGGTCGATGCGGCCGAGGAGCAGCGGCGGATCATGCCGGTGATCGAGGAACTCGTCCGGCGCTCCGACTGCATCATCTCCGTCGACACCTATCGATCGGAAACGGCGCGGATGGCGATCGAAGCCGGAGCCCATATCGTCAACGACGTTTGGGGCGCGCAGAAGGACACCGCGATCGCGAAGGTTGCCGCCGACACGGATGCAGGGCTCTGCCTGATGCACACGGGCCGCGAGCGCGAGAAGCTGGCCGATGTGATCGAGGACCAGTTCCTGTTCCTGCGGCGCTCTCTCGAGATCGCCCATGAGGCAGGAGTCAAGGACGAAGCCATCGTCCTCGATCCCGGTTTCGGCTTCGAGAAGGACGGGCCGGAAAACCTGATCCTGCTCGCGCGTCTCCCGGAGCTCTTGGAATTCGACTATCCGCTCCTTGTCGGCACGTCGCGCAAGCGTTTCGTGCGCGGTGCCATCGGCCGGGAGGATCCCGAGCCGGACATCGCCTCCGCCGCGACCAGCGTGCTCCTGCGCGAGCGGGGTGCCGACATCATTCGCGTCCACAATGTCCCGGCCAATCGCGACGCGCTGGCGATCGCCGACGCCATGCGCCGCGCGCTCAATGGCGAGCGCTGGTGATGGCGTTGGCGCGGCTGGGCCTCGGCGGAAATGTCGGCGACCCGAAGGAGGCAATGGCGGCAGCGCTCAGGTTGATCGATGACCGGGAGGATTGTCACGTCGTCGCGGTCTCGCGGCTATACCGCACGCCGCCTTGGGGAAAGACCGATCAGCCCGATTTCTTCAATGCCTGCGCCACGGTCGAAACCAGCCTCGACCCCCGTGCGCTTCTGGCGCTCTGTCTTGAGACGGAACGCGCCTTCAAGCGCGAGCGCCGCGAGCGATGGGGGCCGCGGACCCTCGACCTGGACGTTCTCGACCATGACGGCGTCGACTATCACGACGAGGCGCTGACACTCCCGCATCCCCGCATTACCGAGCGGGCCTTCGTCCTTGTGCCACTCGCCGACATCGCACCCGATCTCGCCGTTTCCGACCGGCGCGTGGCGGAGTGGTTGCCGCTTCTGCCCGGCGACGGCATTGAGCCTGTCACATCGGACGGGAACTGGTGGCGGAATGCGCCGCCGACCGGAGTTCGCTAGGAATTTACAGTCCGATCAGCCGAGCAGATACCAGACGAGCGATGCGACCAGCGCAATCCCGCCGGCGGGTATCAGCAGCCATCCGACCTTCATCCAGCGGGACTGGGAGACGAGGGACTTTTCCTGCTCCTGCTCGGATCGCGTGCTGACGATGAAGTGAAGCTCGTCCGGGATTTCGGGGGCTCCGATCGAACCGTCGGCCCGAAGCGCGCCAAGCACGTAGAGAGACGCTCCGAGGGGAATCGCCTGCTCGACATAGCGAAAGCCCAACGTGTCTTCACTGGGCCACAGCTCCACTCCGATCCCGCGGTTCCAGTGCTCGTCCTGGTCGGTGGTGATGTCGTCGAGCAGGGTATCGCCGTCGATCTCGGCATCCTGGGCGTCGACGAGGACGCGCCCCGTCCGGTCCTCGACCGCAAACGTCGCCAGTTCTTCCTTGCGCTCGCGCACATATTCGCGCTCGTGGCGGTGCTGGTTGCCGTCCTTGTCGCGCTCCCATTCGACAATGCGCTCGTAGAGGGCGGCCGAATACCAGACGCAGGGCGTTCGCGTGAACGGCGAGATGAGCGGTGGCTCGCACCGGACGGTACCCTTCACCTCCACCGGCCCGCCGACCATAAGGTCTTTCAAGTCGGCGGCGTAGCTCGTGACGATCATCATCGCATCGAGCTTCTTCAGGGCACGCTGTCGCGACTTCTCCATCAACCAGCCGGCGACGATCAGGACGGCGCCGATAATGGCAAGAAGGAGTGGCGACACGCGGGAGCGCTCCGAACAGGATGACTTTACGTAAAGAACATCCTTGCAGAGACGCTTCGTCAAGGGGGCCGGTTGATCGAGCCGCCTCGGTCGAAACGATCAAGTCGCGTCAGGCCATTCGCCAGAGCTTTCGCCGGGCAGGGGGCAAACAGCCCTGGCAGGCCTCAGTTCGACAGGGCGCTCTGACGCGTGGCGCCTTCGCGCTTGAGGTTCATGCCGATCACGGGCACGAGTTGAGACTGCACCTTCACCGAGATGGTGATGGCCAGCGCATCGTCGCCGTCGAGACGTGCGACCATCGCGCCCTTGAGCTGCTTGCGGTCGAGACCCACGACGATCTTGTCGCCGCGCACGTCGCCGGAGACGATGTCGAGGCCCTTGCCGGCCGCACCGTCCTGGAAGGCACCGCGATAGGAGCGGCCCGAACGCACGACTTCGGCCCGCATCGCCTGGGAGAAGAGGCCGACGCGGCATGAGCCGTCGAGAGCGACGCCAACATTGCGGGCGTGTTCCGCGCCTTCGAAATTGCAGACGAACTTGGTGCCCTTGAACTTGCCGGCGACGATTTCGCCGGGACCGGACCAGGTGCCCGAGACGCGCTGGAAGAACGCCTCGTCGCTATCGGCATATGCGGGAAGCGCCGTGGCCGACGAGAGAGCGAGAGAAAGAGCGAGGCCGGCGGCCAAAGAACGCGACATGAGCGAACCTTTCCGAGGGGAAAATGTTTACCATGTCATTGTCGCCTCAAAGGGTTAACCAAGCCTTTCGCCTGCTCGCGAAGCTTCGCGCGGAAGCCGGAGAGCCAGGCGGCATGGATCGGCGATCAGGAGGGTTTGTCGCCCTTAACCGGCTCGCGGCCGAAATTCGGCTTGGCCGTGTCCTGGCCCGCCTCGATCACGTTGCGGCGGATCTCGCGGGTGCGCGTGAAGAGGTTGAACAGCGTATCGCCGTCGCCCCAGCGGATCGCGCGCTGCAGGGAAGCGAGATCCTCCGAGAACCGCGTGAGCATCTCCAACACGGCATCGCGGTTGGTCAGGAACACGTCCCGCCACATGGTCGGATCCGAAGCGGCGATGCGGGTAAAATCGCGAAAGCCCGATGCCGAGAACTTGACAACTTCCGACTCCGTGACCGTTTCGAGGTCCGCCGCCGTGCCGACAATGTTGTAAGCGATGAGATGCGGCACGTGCGACACGATCGCCAGGACGAGATCATGGTGCTCGGAGGTCATCGTCTCGACATTCGAGCCGCAGGCCTCCCAGAATGCTTTCAGACGTTCGACCGCCTCCGGTGACGTCTCCGGAAGCGGAGTCAGAATGCACCAGCGGTTCTGGAAGAGTTCGACGAAGCCCGACGCCGGACCGGAGTGCTCGGTCCCGGCGAGGGGGTGGGCCGGAACGAAATCGACGTGCTCGGGCAGATGGGGCCGCATCTGCTCGATGACGGCCCCCTTGACCGAGCCGACATCGGAAACGATGGCACCGGGTTCGAGATGGTCGGCGATTTCGCGGGTGATCGCGCCGCAAATGCCGACGGGAACGCAGAGGATGACGAGATCGGCACCCCGGACGGCCTCTGCCGCCTCGAGATGATAGCTGTCTCCGAGCCCAAGCGTCTCCGCCTGTGTCAGGGTTTCCTGACGACGCGTCGTGATGGCGATGTGACGCGCCAGCCCGTGGGCGCGGACATTGTGCGCGATCGACGACCCGATCAGGCCGATACCGATCAGGGCGATGCGCTCGAAGAGGGGGTCGCTCATGATCGGCTGCTCTGCAGGAATTCTCCAAGCGCCGCAACGACGCCGCGATTGGCTTCTTCGACCCCGATCGACATGCGAAGCGCGTTGGGGAAGCCGTAACCTGAGACCCGCCGCAGGATGAAGCCGCGCTCCGTCAGATAGGCATCCGCCTCGGCCGCCCCCTTGCCGGGCTCCTCCGGGAAATGAACGAGGACGAAATTGCCGACGCTCGGCGTCACCGTGAGACCCAGCGCTTCGAGTTCACGCGTCGTCCACTCCAGCCACTCCGCATTGAAGGCGGCGGCCCGGTCGGTGAAGGCGCGGTCCCGGATGGCCGCGGCACCTGCGGCAATCGCCAGGGCATTGAGATTGAAGGGACCGCGCACCCGATCGAGCGCTTGGACGATTTCCTCGGGCCCGTAGAGCCAGCCGATGCGCAGGCCCGCAAGCCCGTAGATCTTGGAGAAGGTGCGGGTCATCACGACGTTTTCGGTGCTCGAAACCAGTTCGATTCCGGCACCATAGTCGTTGCGACGCACATATTCCGCGTAGGCCGCGTCGAGAACCAGGATGACATGGCCGGGCAACCCTGCGTGCAGCCGGCGCACCTCGTCGAAGGGGAGGTAGGTTCCTGTCGGATTGTTCGGATTGGCGAGGAAGACCAGTTTGGTGCGCGCGCTCACCCGCTCGAGGATCGCGTCGACATCGGCGGTCGCCTCCCGCTCGGGCGCAACCACGGGCGTGGCGCCGGCAGCGCGGATCTGGATATCGTAGACCAGAAAGCCGTGCTCGGTGTGGATCGCCTCGTCGCCCGGCGCGAGATAGCACTGGCAGAGAAGGCTGAGGAGCTCGTCCGACCCGTTGCCGCAGAGGAGATTGGCGGGATTGAGGCCGTAAACCTCCGAAATCGCGGCCTTCAGTGCGCTGGCCTGTCCGTCCGGGTAGAGCTCCAGCTTGTCCGAGGCGCCGCGTGCGGCTTCGAGCGCCATGGGCGAGGGGCCGAGCGGCGTCTCGTTGGAGGACAGCTTGTGAAGACGGATGCCTTCCGGTGCGCGGCTCTTGCCGGGCACATAGATTTCGATGTCGAGCACACCGTTCTTGGGAACAGGTTTCATCGTCGCCGTCCTGGAAAGTGGAGACAAGCGCGACCCGCTCTTCCGAGAGCCCGCGGATCGCAACACGCCGCATAGCGGCCTATCCGGGTGATGTCGAGGCCGACACGGCTGCGCGCCGCGCCGGAAGTAGGATGAGCCTTAATTCAGAACCCGGTTCGTCTGCGGAAGGTCGAGCGAGAAGGCCGGAATCTCGACTTCGAAGGCTTTCCCGCGCGCCGAGCGCATCTGGTAGCGCCCCTTCATGATGCCGGAGGGCGTGGCAAGCGGGCAGCCCGACGTGTAAGTGTAGCTGTCGCCCGGTGCAAGGACCGGCTGCTCGCCCACGACACCGGGCCCGACAACCTCTTCCACCTGACCCTTGCCGTCGGTGATGTGCCAGTAGCGCGCTTCGAGCTGCACGGTCTCCTCACCGGTATTCTCGATCTCGACCTGATAGGCCCACACCCAGCGCCCGCCTTCGGGATTCGACTGATCGTCCAGATAGGCGGGCGTCACGGTCACGATGATCTGTCGCGTCGTGGCTTGATACATGCGTCGCAGCCCTCTGTCGTGCCCTTTGCGCAAGGCTATATCTTGAATTCAATGGAATTTCATCCCTCTAGGCGTTGGCAACGCAATGCGTCTCGTTTCCGATCTTTCCTTGGGTAAGCTCTACAGCGGGAGGGACGGGACGCTTTTGGTGTGGCAACGCCTATGATTGCCGAGAGCCCGATTGTTTGCCTCCTGGCCGCCTTGGTTTTTTTTCACGCCATTGCGTCAGGTAGTTCGACACCAACTTTGCAAGCTTTCGAGCCGCTGCACTTGTCGCAAAGGCCTTCCGGTGTCTCCGGAGTCGCGAACATGTCATGGGCCGATTGCTTGTGTCAGCCACGACTGGTGGCTACTATTCCCTAACGTCAGACTTGTGGGCAGACATCGGCGGGGTCGGGCAAATTGGCAGCATGGCGATCGACTGTCCTGGCGATCATCGCGGCGCTTTCGGCCTTTGCATCACCGGGTTCCAAGGCCGAGGAACGCCGGTTTGGCCCTTTCGTCGTGGACAGCGGTGCCCCCTCGATCATTCGCCTCGAAGGGCCAATCGGCGTTCGTGGTCTGATCAGTTTCAGCCGGGCGCTACGGGCTTCACCCGAGGCGAAGACCGTGTCTCTCGACAGTCCGGGCGGCTCCCTGATCATCGCGCTGTCCATCGCCGAGAGCATTCTCGAGGATCGTCTTGCGACCGTCATTCCGCCAGACGGGGAATGCCTCTCCGCCTGCGCACTGTTGTTCCTCGCTGGCCGAGAGCGCAGTGTAAAGGGTCGCCTCGGCGTCCATCAGGTCGCCTCGACGACTTCCGGTGACGTCAGCTTTGCCCAGACCGCCCTGTCGGACGTGTTCGAGCTTCTTCGCCGAGCCGAAGTGGATCCGGAAATCATGCAGATCATGCTGGCGACGCCCCCCGATCGCATGCATGTCTTTTCCGAGCCGGAGATCGAGCGGCTGGCGATCAATCGAGGGGGCGGAGCCAAGCCCTCGCCCGAGCCGCAAGCCGAGCCGGCCTTCGCCGATCCGCCGCCACTGTCGGTCGACGCGAAGACGGCTGTTCGGCTTTGCGACGAGTTGGCCGGCGATCCGCAGGATCCGCGAAGGAACTTTGAGTTCGACGCAGTCGGTTGGGAGGATCTGGATTCCGATCGGAGCATATCGGCATGCCGGCAAGCGACGAGCGCCGAACCCGATAATCCTCGACTGGCCTTTCAGTTGGCTCGATCCCTTGAGAAAGCCAAACGTTTCGAAGATGCCTATCCTTGGCACCGCAAAGCCGCGGAGCAAGGCTATGCGTCGGCGCAACTCGACCTCGGGATTTTTCTGGAAAACGGACAAGGGGTTTCGAAAAACGCCAAAGAAGCGCTCAAATGGTATCGGTTGGCGGCTGAAAGCGGCCTTCCTTTGGCGCAGGCAATTCTTGGCCACAGCTATAAATACGGAAGCCCTGTTCCGAAGGACGATGCTGCGGCCCAGGAATGGTATCAAAAGGCCGCGCAGTCCTATCTCGCTGCTGCCGAGCAAGGGTCCGCCGCCGCGCAATACGAACTCGCAAAAGTGTATCAGAGTGGCCGAGGCGTTCCCAAAAACTCAGACGAAGCCGACAAATGGTTTCGCAGGGCGGCCGGTTTTTATCGAAAAGCGGCCGAGAAGGGCTCTTGGGAGGCCCAGAACATGCTGGGCTTCATGTACAAGATGGGCCAGGGGGTTCCGAAGGACAGAGCGGAAGCCATCAAGTGGTATCGGCAGGCAGCTGAAGACGGGTCCGCTTCCGCTCAGTTCTCTCTCGGGCTGATGTATCGCTATGGAGACACGAGAGATTTGGCATTGGCGGCCAAATGGTATCGCATGGCCGCCGAGCAAGGCCATCAGGTTGCGCAATCCAGCCTTGCCGAAATGTACGAAAAGGGCGTGGGCGTTGCGGTGGACAGGGCCGAGTATCTCAAATGGTATCGGAAAGCCGCGGCCCAGGGGGATGAGGAAGCGCAGAAAGTCCTTGAGCGGTTGGGTGAATTGTGAACGGATACCGGCGACCGCAGGAGCGAAACAGACACGGGATTGTCTGGCTGCGGGGTATCCCGGCCATCCTCGTACTTGTCCCAGTGCTCCTCGCAGATCAGGCCACGGCTGACGAGACAACCCGCTTGTGCGATGAACTGGCGGCCGATCCGTTCGACATGGACAGGCCCGGCGGTGTTCCCGGGGTCGATCTGCATGAGATCGACGTCCGACAGGCGATTCCTGCGTGTGAGAAGGCCGTCAATCTGGATCCGGACAATCCGCGTCTTCTCATGCAGCTGGGACGAAGCCTTTATATGAGCGGTCGCTATGCTGAAGCTGCTGCACGCTTTCGCAGGGCGGGCGAAGGGCGGTCCTACACGGCCGCGCAATATTGGCTCGGGATCCTGTACGATCTGGGCCAGGGCGTTGCCCTGGACGATTCGCTCGCTGCGAAGTGGTATCGCAGGGCCGCTGAAAAAGGGCACGTGGCAGCCCAGAGCGACCTCGCTTTTCTATATGGACACGGCGAAGGCGTGCCCAAGGACGAAGCGCTGAGCGCGCATTGGTATCGCAAGGCTGCCGTGCAGGGACATGCGCAGGCGCAGCACAACCTCGGCAACATGTATCTCGGAGGCAGGGGTGTAGAGACGAGCGGATCGGAGGCCGCGAAATGGTTTCGCAAGGCGGCCGAACAGGGGTTCGCGCCTGCCCAATACAATCTCGGCCTTCTGTATTCGAACGGTGTCGGTGTGCCGCAAGACGACGAAAATGCCGTTTTCTGGTTTCAGAAGGCCGCAAACCGAGGTTACGAGAAAGCGCAGAAGGTGCTTGAAGGGCGGGGGCTTCGGTAGCGAAGGCAACTGCGCGAGGGCGCCACAGCCGTACGGCAATTCTCCGGGAAATCCACAGTGTTCGACGCCATCCTCAGACGCCGGATCGATCCGCCTGTCGACCGGCTTGCGGTCCAGCTTGCCAGGAAGGGGCTGTCGGCGAATGCCGTGACCATGGCCGGACTTGCAGTCGGCCTCGCGGCAGCTTTGGCCATTGCGCTTGGCAGCCCGATCGCCGGCCTCGTGCTCCTGCTTCTTTCACGGCTTTGCGACGGGCTGGACGGGGCGATCGCCAAGCACACGAAACGCACCGATCTCGGCGGCTATCTCGACATCGTCTTCGATTTCATCTTCTACGGGGCGATTCCGCTCGGCTTCGCGTTCCTCGATCCGGCCCAGAACGCAGTCCCGGCCGCCGTCCTGCTCCTGACCTTCTACGCCAATGGCGCGAGTTTTCTCGCCTACGCGGTGCTCGCGGAAAAGCGGAAAATCACCACGGACATTCGGGGAAAGAAGTCGTTCTTCTTCTCGACCGGGCTGGCGGAAGCGAGCGAGACGATCATCGCCTTCGTGCTGTTCTGCCTGTTTCCGGCATGGTTTCCCACGCTCGCATATATCTTCGCCGCCATGACCGCCTGGACCTGTGCGGCACGCATCATCGTGGCGGCGAAGACGTTTCGCTAAGCCATAGGAAAGCGCGAGGAGGACCTCAGACGGCCGCCAGAGCCCCGTCAATGTCGTCCCAGATGTCTTCGACATCTTCGAGCCCGAGCGACAAGCGAACCAAACCGTCGCCGATGCCGAGTTCGGCGCGGGCTTCCGGGCTCAGGTTCTTGTGCGTGGTCGTGGCCGGATGGGTGATCAGGGTCTTGGCGTCGCCAAGATTGTTGGAGATCAGGATGATCTCGAGCGCGTCGATGAAGCGGAAGGCGGCCTCCTTGCCGCCGTCGATGCTGAAGGCGACCAGGGTCGATCCGGCAGCCATCTGCCGTCTGGCGATCGCCGCGTCGGGATGGTCGTCGCGGCCCGGATAGAGCACGCGAGAGACTTCCGAGCGCTCGGCGAGCCTGTCGGCGATGGTCGCGGCCGCATGCGTCTGCTGGTTCACCCTGAGCGGCAGAGTCTCCAGCCCCTTCAGCAGCGTCCACGCGTTGAAGGGCGACAGCGCCGGGCCGGTGTGGCGATAGTACTCGTGGAGATTCTCGTCGATCCAGTCCTTCGACGACAGGATGATGCCGCCCAGGCAGCGGCCCTGACCGTCGATATGCTTGGTCGCGGAATAGACGACGATGTCCGCACCGAGTTCAAGCGGCTTTTGGTGAATGGGCGTCGCGAAGACGTTGTCGACGACCAGGGTCGCCTCGGCCTGATGGGCGATTTCCGCCACCGCCGGAATGTCGATGACTTCCAGCGTCGGATTGGTCGGCGTCTCCATGAAGAACACCTTGGTCTCCGGCCGGACCGCCGCCTGCCACTGGCCGAGATCGCGCCCGTCGATTAGCGTACAGCTGACGCCGCAACGCGCCATGACCGTCTCCACCACGTAGCGGCACGAACCGAACAGCGCGCGGGCGGCGACGATATGATCTCCCGCCTTGACCTGGCACTGGATGGCCGCGGCCACGGCTGCCATGCCCGATGCGGTGCCGCGCGCGTCCTCGGCGCCTTCGAGCGCCATCATCCGCTCCTCGAACATGCGAGTCGTGGGGTTGGCGTAGCGCGAATAAATGTAGCCCGGCTCTTCGCCCTTGAAACGCGCTTCGGCGGCTTCTGCCGTGGGATAGACGAAGCCCTGCGTCAGAAACATCGCCTCGGACGTCTCCCCGAAGCCTGAGCGTGTCGTGCCGCCATGGACCATCAGGGTCGCTGGCTTGAGCTTGCGGTTCTTGTCGGCGCGCTTCAGCATACCTGTCTCCGAACAACAAAAAACCGGCCGTCGCGATCTCGCAATGCCGGTTCCCTCAACGTCTTCGTTCTCGGATCGGCCCTTTAGCGAGTTGTTTTCTGTGGCTGCAAGCCGGCCGGCCAAATCACCACCATGGCTTTTCAAATAGACGCGATACCGTTAGGCGTCAATCTGGAATGTTCGCGGGACAGAGGAATTGCGCAAGGTGAGCGCCACTATGGAAGGCATCCTGCCGGATCGAGCGATCGGTGAACTGTTCGAGGCGGGCGCATTGCGTGCCGAGATCGAGCGGGACGGGGATCAGATCCAGCCCGCTTCGCTCGATCTGCGGCTCGGCCCGGTCGCCTACCGGGTCCGTGCGAGCTTCCTGCCGGGGCGGGGGCAGAGTGTTGCCGACAAGCTCGACCGGTTCGCGCTGCACGAGTTCAGCCTCGAAGAGGGCGCCGTGCTGGAGACCGGCTGCGTCTATGTCGTGCCGCTTCTGGAGCGCCTTGCGCTGCCGGGCGACATCCGCGCGACGGCCAATCCGAAATCCTCGACCGGCCGGCTCGACATCTTCACCCGCGTTCTCGCCGATGGCGCCCAGGAATTCGACAAGGTGCCGGCGGGCTATGAGGGGCCGCTCTATCTCGAAATCTCGCCCCGCACCTTTCCGATCCTGGTGCGGCGAGGATCGCGCCTGTCGCAAATTCGTTTCCGCCGCGGCGAGCCGACCCTGACGGGCGCGGAACTGAGCGCGCTCCACGACCGGGACCGGCTAACCTCCGACGAACCCGCCAACATCACTGGGGCCGGCATTGCCCTGTCGATCGATCTCGCCGGCGAGCCGGGAAGTCTGGTGGGTTACCGGGGCAAGCGCCATACCGGGCTGATCGATGTGGACCGCCGAGCGGCCTATCCCGTGGCCGAATACTGGGAGCCGATCCTCCGAGGCGGAACCGGCGAACTGGTGCTCGACCCGGACGAATTCTACATTCTGGTCTCCAAGGAAGCCGTGCATGTCCCGCCGGACCATGCGGCGGAAATGACGCCGTTCGATCCGCTGGTCGGCGAATTTCGCGTCCATTATGCGGGATTCTTCGACCCCGGCTTCGGCCACAATGCCGCCGGTGGCGCGGGCAGCCGGGCGGTGCTGGAAGTCCGCAGCCATGACGTGCCGTTCATCCTGGAGCACGGCCAGATCGTCGGACGCCTGATCTACGAGCGCATGGCCGGGCGGCCTGAACGCCTCTACGGCGCCGATCTGAGTTCGAACTATCAGGCCCAGGGCCTCAAGCTCTCCAAGCACTTTGCGGAAATAGCGGCCCGAGGGGATCCGCCAGCCCGGCCGTCGCACCGGTAGCAGAAACCGCCGCCAACGCAGAAGGCAGCGCGGAAAATCCTTGCGTCCCGGCGCCGCTTTGAGTAGGGGATCGTGCTAGTCGGAGCGTAGCGCAGCCTGGTAGCGCACCTGAATGGGGTTCAGGGGGTCGTGAGTTCGAATCTCGCCGCTCCGACCAAACTCTTCAAGACTTTTGAATGACTTGCGCGCCGCTCGATACCCTCGTGCGGGGGGCGGATGCATTCTCGGGCATCTTTTCAGGATGTGCGACAAAGGCGGACCTGTTGGCGACGGGGCCGCTGCTTCACTGTTGCGATGCCGCTCCCCGAACGCGATGATCCATCCGAATCGGAGGTTGGAGGTTTCCCGACCTCCAACCCGTCTCCTCCGCGGCCGCTGACGCAGGCCTCGCTTCGATCTACCCGGCGATGCCGACCTGAACAGCTGCCAGCGCCAGTCCCAGCAGGAACAGCGTCTCCGTCACGACCATTGCGACATGGCGCCAGCCGAGTTGCAGCATGTCCTTCATGTTGGTTCGCACGCCGAGTGCGGAGATCGCGATCACCAGGAGCCAGCCGGAGAGATCCACGGCAGGCTTGGCCACGAAGCCAGGCAGAAGGCCGAAACTGTTGATGATCGTCAGGATCGCGAATCCGATGACGAAGAGCGGCAGCCGCACTTTGCCGGAATCGGCGCGCTTCTGGCCGGCCAGCGCGAAGACGATGGCGACGAGGACGACCGGCAGAAGCGTCACGCGCAACAGCTTGATGATCGTCGCGACGTCGCCAACGTCGGTGGAGATCGAATAGCCTGCGCCCACGACCTGAGCGACGTCGTGGATCGTCGCGCCCACCAGGAAGCCGCTCTGGCTGGAACTCAGGCCGAGGAGCGAGAACAGGATGGGGTAGACGATCATCGCGATCGTCGAGAGGGTCGTGACCGAAACGACGGTGAAGAGAAGGTTGCGCTCGGTCTTCTCGTTATGAGGAATTACTGAAGCGATGGCGAGGGCGGCGGAAGCGCCGCAGATCGCAACCGAGCCGCCTGTGAGCAGCGAAAACCGCCAGCCCTTGTTGAACAGCCGTCCGCAGATAAAGCCGACGCCGATCGTGGCGGCGACGAGGCCGACGACGGTGACGAAAGTGGAAAGCCCGAGCGAAGCGATGTCGGCGGCAGTGATCCGCGCGCCGAGAAGAACGATGCCGACACGGAGCAGGCTCTTGGAGCAGAATTCCAGCCCGCTCTTGAAGCGCGTATCCACCGCCAGGAAGTTGAACGCCATCCCGATCAGCAGCGCGAAAAGCATGACCGGGGCGCCGTAATGGTCCGCGACGAAACGCGCGGCGGCAGCCACCGTCAGGGCCAGGAGGATGCCGGGAAAGAGCGGCCAGTACCGATCCTTGGCGGTTTGGAAGGACAGGGCGGACATGGACAAACCTCCTGCGGCACTCAGAGCAATGTGGAAATCGGGAGACGGCGCGAGGCTGAGGTGTCCGCGTCTCCGTGTGACGCGGCGCGCCTTACAATTCGGATCGGTAGTGGAAGCCTTCCGTCAGGCATGAGGACACCCTGTATTCGACAGGGGTGCCGTCGAGGGAGAGTGCCACGCGATCGATGATCAGAACGGGTTGGCCGGTCTCGCAGCCGAGCCGCTCGGCAACGGCCGGTCTTGCGCCGGCGGCCTTCAGCGTCTCGATCGCCTTGCCAATCGTGATTCCGAACTCTTCCGAATAGAGCGCGTAGACGTTGTTCGGGATCGTCTTCATGTCGTCCAGAGCCGGAAAGCGAGCGACAGGGAGCGCGATCGTCTCCACAATGACTTTCCGGCCCCCGAGACGTCGAACCCGCTCGATTCGCCAGACCTCCGCTGCCGGCTCGAGAGCCAGCGCGTGCCTTTCGGCGGCAGTGGCCCGGCCTCGCGAGCGGCCGACGACGTCGCTTTCGGGAAAAAGGCGGGTGCCGTCATCGGCGATCAGGCGAAAGAACTGAAAAAGGATCCGCCCCTCTTCGAGCGAAGCGACGAAGGTGCCGCGCCCTTGCCGGCGGATGAGGAGATGCTCGGCCGTCATGGCGTCCAGCGCTTTGCGAACGGTGCCTTGGCTCACGCCGAGTTCGGCCGCGAGTTGAAACTCGCTCGGGAGCATCATGCCCGGCGTCCAAGAGCCGTCGATCAGGCGCTGCACCAGAAGGTCGCGCACCTGCCGATAGAGCGGACGGAAGGCCGGGGAAGCGCGAGTCTCGCTCATCGCGCACACCCGGTGCGGCAGGCCGAGACGGCCGTCCACGTTGATCGCGTTATCGGGGAGAGCGGGCCGGGCCGCGCTTGACATCGGGTCCAAATCATAATTTATATCTTATACAAGATTGCCGGCAAAGCCAAGAGCGGCGCCGCTGGTCAAATGCCCGGTCGGAGTTCTCTTGCGGCCGGATCACGTCATGCGGCGACAAGGGCGCTTGCCCCCGTCAGCCCGAGCGACAACCCCCATCCGGCGAGGAGGATAAATTGAGCGAGAATCCGCAGCTTTTGGTCCACGAACACAAGGACAATGTCGGCGTCGTGGTCGTCGAGGATCTGAAGGCCGGCACGGAGATGCTGTGCGTCGTCACCGCCGACAATTCGTCCTTCAAGCTCGTCTGCAACGACGATGTGCCGATCGGCCACAAAGTGGCGCTGACGGACCTGTCGTCGGGCGACACGGCAATCAAGTACGGCGAAGACATCGGCCGCTTCAAGGCGGATGTGAAGAAGGGCGGCCACGTCCACGTCCACAACCTCAAGACCAACCGCTGGTAAGCGCTCCCGCGCGGGCCGGCTTCAGCCGGCGCGCGGTCGAGCCCCTTAGATTCGCCTGAAGAGGAGGCACCGTCATGCCGATCAACACCAATCGCAAATTCATGGGCTACCGGCGCGAGAACGGCCGGGTGGGCGTTCGCAATCATGTAGTCATCCTGCCGGTGGACGACATCTCGAACGCCTGCTGCGAGGCCGTCGCCAACAACATCAAGGGCACGATCGCGCTGCCCCATGCCTATGGCCGGCTCCAGTTCGGCGCCGATCTCGACCTGCATTTCCGCACGATGATCGGCACGGGCTCCAACCCGAACGTCGCCGCCTGCATCGTCGTCGGCATCGAGCCCGGCTGGACCCAGAAGATCGCCGACGGCATCGCCGAGACCGGCAAGCCGGTCGCCGCCTTCTCGATCGAGCAGAATGGCGATCTGAAGACGATCATGAACGTCTCGCGCAAGGCGAAGGAATTCGTCCAGTGGGCCACCGAGGTGCAGAAGACCGAGTGCGACGTTTCCGAGTTGTGGGTTTCCACCAAGTGCGGTGAATCCGACACCACGACGGGCCTCGGCTCGTGCCCGACGGTCGGCAACATGTACGACAAGCTGATCCCGGAAGGTATCTACGGCGTCTTCGGCGAAACGTCCGAGATCACCGGCGCCGAGCATATCTGCAAGACCCGGGCGGCGGACGAGGAAACCGGCGAGCGCTGGTACAAGATGTGGAAGGCCTATCAGGACGACGTGATCTTCGCCCATGCGACGAACGATCTGTCCGAGTCGCAGCCGACCAAGGGCAATATCGAGGGCGGCCTGACGACCATCGAGGAAAAGGCGCTCGGCAATCTCGAGAAGATCGGGCGCGAGTGCAAGTTCATCGACATCCTGGACCCGGCCGAAGCGCCGCAGAAGGGCAATGGACTCTACTTCATGGACACCTCCTCGGCGGCGGCCGAATGCGTGACCCTGATGGCGGCGGCGGGCTATGTGATCCACACCTTCCCGACCGGCCAGGGCAACGTCATCGGCAACCCGATCGTCCCGGTCATCAAGATCTCGGCCAACCCGCGCACCCTCCGCACGATGTCCGAGCATATCGACGTGGACGTGACCGGCATCCTGCGCCGCGACATGACCATCGACCAGGCGGGCGACGCTCTGATCGACAACATCATGCGCACCGCCAACGGCCGCATGACCGCCGCGGAATCCCTGGGTCACCGCGAATTCGTCATGACCAAGCTCTATCGCAGCGCGTAATCATGGACAGCGGTTGTCAGGGCGGCTTCACCGTCCTGGCAACCACCACGATTGCCGGGCGACAAGGCGCCGACCACATCGCAGATCGTCATCCCGGCCTCGAGCCGGGATCCATGCCGCGCCCCTCGAAAACCGCAGCACGGTACACCTTCAGGAAAGGGCGGACGTCCTGAATCGGTGGCGAGGCCGAAGAGATTTCCCATGGACTCCGGCTCAAGGCCGGTATGACGCCAGGCTGACGATCGCCAAGGCGTTCGCCCTCTTCCTACCGGACGGGGGCGAGGATTTGTTGGGTAGCTTCGCCTCGTGATGAGGCGAACTCTGGCCTGCGGAACGGGCGCAGGGAGCCACGAGGGATGACGGGCCCGTCCGCTCCATTCTGAACAAACTGAACACCGATTTTATTGCGTACCGCAACAGGAGTATCGCCAGTGGCCGACATCGTCATTTCCGAATTCATGGACGACGCGGCGGTCGATCGGCTGCGCGAACGCCACGATACCCAGTATGATCCCGAACTCGTCGACAATCCGGACGCACTTGCGACCGCGCTCGGTGAGGCGCGCGCGCTTGTCGTCAGAAACCGGACCCGGGTGACGGACGCGCTGCTGTCGGCTGCACCGAAGCTCGCCTGCGTCGGTCGTCTCGGTGTCGGCCTCGACAATATCGATCTGCTCGCCTGCGAAGCACGCGGCGTCACCGTCTATCCCGCGACCGGTGCCAATGACGTTGCCGTCGCCGAGTATGTGATGACGGCGGCGCTGACGCTTCTTCGCCCCGCCTACGCCGCGACGGCAGACGTGATTGCCGGGAAGTGGCCGCGTCAGGCGTTGATCGGCGGCGAGGGCATGGGCCGCCAGCTCGGCCTCGTCGGCTTCGGCTCGATCGCCCGGCAGACCGCCGAGCGCGCCCGCGCTTTCGGATTCTCCATCGCGGCGTTCGACCCGTTCCTGCCCGAGGACGATCCCGCCTGGAAGAGCGTCACGCGGATGACCCTCGAAGAACTGCTCGCTTCCTCGGACGTCCTCAGTCTGCACGTTCCGCTGACCGACAAGACGCGCCATCTCATCGACGCGTCGGCGATCGACGCCATGAAGTCCGGCGCGATCCTCGTCAATTCGGCCCGTGGCGGCGTCGTCGACGAACCGGCGCTGGCGGTCGCACTCAAGCAAGGCCGGATCGGCGGCGCTGCACTGGACGTCTTCGAGAGCGAGCCGCTGACTGCGGAAGCCGGCCGCATTTTCGAGGGCGTGCCCAATCTCATCCTGACGCCCCATATCGCCGGGGTGACCAAGGAATCGAACGTGCGCGTCAGCGCCGTCACCGCCGACAATGTTCTCGCCCATCTCGCCAAGGAGACCGCATGACCACCACGCTGTCGATCGAAGACGCCGAACGCCTGGTCGCGGAAGCGTTTCAGCGCGCCGAGACCGGTCCCGCACAGGCGGCCTCTGTCGCCCGTGCGCTGGTCGCGGCGGAAGCGGCCGGGCAGGGCGGTCATGGGCTCCGCCGTGTTCCGGCCTACAGCGCACAGGCGAAGGCAAAGAAGGTCGACGGTCACGCGACACCGGGTCTCGATCGGGTGAAGCCCGGTGTCCTCCGTGTCGATGCCGCCGAGGGCTTCGCCTATCCGGCCTTCGATCTCGCGATCGAAGCGCTCAAGGACATCGTCGCAGAAACGGGCGTTGCGATCGGGGCGGTCCGAAACTCGCATCACGCCGGCGTTCTGGGGCTGACCGTCGAGCGCTTTGCGGAGGCGGGCCTCGTCGCGATGATGATGGCGAACTCGCCGGGCGCCATGGCGGCCTGGGGCGGCAAGCGCCCTCTCTTCGGCACGAACCCGATCGCCTTCGCGGCGCCTTTGCCGGATGCAGACCCGATCGTCATCGACCTGTCGCTCTCCAAGGTCGCGCGTGGCAAGGTGATGGCGGCCAGGCAGAAGGGCGCGGCAATCCCCGAGGGCTGGGCGCTCGACAAGGACGGCAATCCCACGACTGACGCCAACGCCGCCATGGAAGGCACCATGGTGCCGATGGGGGATGCCAAGGGCGCGGCGCTTGCCATGATGGTCGAGATGCTCTCGGCCGGTCTAACCGGCGCGAACTATGCCTCCGAAGCTTCATCGCTCTTCGACGACAAGGGCCCCCCGCCGCGCCTCGGACAGTTCATGCTGGTGATCGATCCGAAAGCCATGGGTGGCCCCGACGCTCTGACGCGGCTCGGCGTCTTGGCACAGGCCATTGCAGAAGAGCCGGAGACACGCCTTCCCGGCGCGCGTGGGCGGAAATTGCGCCAGGATGCGGCGACCAGGGGACTGACGATCGAGGATGATGTGATGGCGATGATCGAGGGGGTGTGACGGACCGACCTCCTCTCTTGAACAGGCGACCGTGATTCAGGTTTGATTTGTCGGTCCTTGCGCCCTCGCAGTGGAGGGCGGAAAATCAAGACCGCACCTCAAGAGGAGGCCTTGATGATCCGTTTTTGGCTCGCGGGCGTCGCCGCAATGATCAGCCTGCCGCAATGCATCTCGGCTCAGACCGTCGATGCGCAGCAACCCTATGCGGACATTCAGTCGAGGGCGATCAAGGCTCTTTCAGATGAAGAGATTGCTGATCTTCGGGCTGGTCGTGGCATGGGTTTCGCCCTGCCTGCCGAATTGAACGGTTACCCGGGTCCGCGTCACGTCCTCGATTTTGCAGAAAAGCTTGGTTTGACGGAGGATCAGAAGGACAAAACCGAAGCTCTCTTCGCCTCGATGGAGGCCGAAACCATCCCTCTCGGCATGGAACTGATCAGTCAGGAAGAAGCACTCGATCGAATGTTTGCCGAGAAAACGGCCGACCCGACGTCGTTGTCGAACGCGACCGCCTTGATCGGCGAGACCCAGGGCGAACTGCGCGCCGCGCATCTGCGCTATCATATCGAAATGACGGAATTTCTGACACCGCACCAGATGAGAATTTACGCGAAGCTGCGTGGTTACGACGGGCCTTCCAATGGCTCTCAGCACGGAAGCGGTTCCCACGCGCATTGAGCAGAGCGCAAGACGGGATCAGAAGTCCTGTTTGCCTCCCATTCCGCATCTCGACTTCGCGCTCTCAGTCCATCAATTCCCGCTTGAACAAAGCATAAAGCGCCGACTTCGCCTCGAATCCCACACCCGGCACGTCCGGCAAGCCGACCTGGCTGTCCTTGACCTCGACCGTGTCGGCGAAGCCGCCGAAGGGCTGGAAGACGTCCGGGTAGCTCTCATTGCCGCCGAGATGCAGGCCGGCGGCAATGTTCAGGGACATCTGGTGGCCACCATGGGGCACGACGCGTCGCGAGGACCAGCCGTTTTCGGCCATCATGTCGAGCGTACGCATATATTCGACGAGACCGTAGGAAAGCGCGCAGTCGAACTGGACGATGTCCTTTTCGGCATTCATGCCGCCATAGCGGATGAGATTGCGCGCATCCTGCATCGAGAACAGGTTTTCACCCGTTGCCATGCGGCCGGAATAGCGGCTTGAGAGCTCAGCCTGCAGCGCATAATCCAGCGGATCGCCCGCTTCCTCGTACCAGTAGAGGTCATAGCGCTCGAGCGCTTCGGCGTAGGCGAGGGCGGTTTCAAGATTGAACCGGCCATTGGCGTCGACACAGAGATTCTGTCCTTCGCCGACGATTTCGAGGGCCGCCTCGATTCGCTTCAGATCATCGGCCAGAGGAGCGAGGCCGATCTTCATCTTGCAGACCCGGTAGCCCCGGTCGCGATAGGACTTCATCTCGTCCTTCAGGCCCTCGATCTCCTTGCCGGGATGGTAATAGCCGCCAGCCGCATAGACCCACACGCTCTCATCCGCCTGCCCGTCACGATAGCGCTCGGCGAGAAGGCGATAGAGCGGCTTGCCGGCGATCTTGGCGACGGCATCCCACACCGCCATGTCGATCGTGCCGACGGCGACCGAGCGCTCGCCATGGCCGCCGGGCTTCTCATTCGTCATCATGGTCCGCCAGATGGCGAAGGGATCAAGATTGTCGTTTGCCTCGTCGATCAGCGAGGCCGGATCAGCCTCCATCAGACGCGGAATGAAGCGCTCGCGCATCAAGGAGCCCTGGCCGTAACGGCCATTGGAATTGAAGCCGAAGCCGATGACGGGCTTGCCGTCGCGCATCTGATCGGTAACGACGGCCACCACCGAGCAGGTCATCTTGGAAAAGTCGATGAAGGCATTGGCGATCGGGCTTGCGATCGAGACCGTCTTCTCGCGGATTTCGGTAATGCGCATGGGGTTTCCTCGTAACCTGTTTGTGGTCTCGGCGCGGTTCGAACGCTGGGTGCTTCTCTAAGCTACTGGACATCTCACCTGGGCATTGGAGCGGCAGAGCGATTCCACCGTATCAAGTGGATGACCATTTCGCTTAACCCATTGAAACGTCGTCATCCTCGGGCTTGTCCCGAGGATCTACTGCCGGTGTTGCACCAGAACCTTCGGGGACATTCGTCCTCCCACGGACAGTCCTACGACCATCTCTCAGTAGATCCTCGGGACAAGCCCGAGGATGACGGGGTGGAGAGGGAATGCTTTCAAAATCAGTCGTTTGCGCAATTCCTCCCGACTCGGCCTATTTCGACGCAATCACACTCGCAATCGCCTCACCGCATTCCTTGGTGTTCGCCTTGCCGCCCATGTCCTTGGTGCGCGACGCAGGATCGGCGATCACCTCTTCCATCGCCTCGATCACCGCCTGTGCAGCCTGAGGGTGTCCGAGATGATCGAGCATCATCGCCGCCGACCAGATCTGGCCGATCGGATTGGCGATGCCCTGACCAGCGATATCCGGTGCCGAGCCGTGAACCGGCTCGAACATCGAGGGGAAATCCCCTTCCGGGTTGATGTTCGCCGAGGGCGCGATGCCGATCGAGCCGGCGACGGCGGGGCCCAGGTCGGAGAGAATGTCGCCGAAGAGGTTCGAGCCCACCACCACGTCAAACCAGTCAGGATGCTGGACGAAATGCGCGGTCAGAATGTCGATGTGGTACTGGCTCGTGTCGATATCCGGATAGTCGGCCTTCACTGCCTTGAAGCGCTCGTCCCAGAACGGCATCGTGTGGACGATGCCGTTCGACTTGGTGGCCGAGGTGACGTGCTTGCGCTTGCGTGTGCGGGCCAGTTCGAAAGCGTAACGGAGCACACGGTCGACGCCGCGGCGGGTGAAGATCGCCTCCTGGATGGCGATCTCGTCCTCCGTGCCACGATAGAGCCTTCCGCCAGCCTCGGAGTATTCCCCCTCGACGTTTTCGCGCACGACGTAGAAGTCGATGTCTTCCGGGCCGCGGCCAGCGAGCGGGCTCGTCGTGCCTTTCAGGAGCCGGACCGGGCGCAGGTTCACATATTGGTGGAACTCGCGGCGGATCGGGATGAGCAGGCCCCAGAGCGAGACATGGTCCGGCACGTCCGGCCAGCCGACGGCGCCGAGAAACACCGCATCATGCTTCTTGAACTGCTCGAGCCCGTCTTCCGGCATCATCCGGCCGGTCTTCTTGTAAGTCTCGCAGCTCCAGTCGACTTCGTCGAACTGGAAGGCGATGTCGAACTTGCGGCCGACTGCCTCGAGGACGCGCATGCCTTCCGGCACGACCTCCTGGCCGATGCCGTCACCGGGAATGGTCGCGATCTTGAGGGCATTGGTGATCGACATGGACGGGCTGCTCCGTTGAGAGATTTGGACGATGGGGCGGCAATCAGAAGAACAGGCCGCGCGGCATCGGGATGAGAAGGACGTTTGCCATCAGCAGATAGAAGCCGGTGAGAATGGCGAAGCCCAGCGCGATCAAAATGGCGATCTGCATGGGGCTGAGCCGCTCATGGGTGGCGACGATCATGATCGCGAAGAAGGCGATGACGCTGGCGACATAGAAGCCGAGGATTGGCAGAAGCGCGATCCAGGCGGCCATCAGTGCCACGAACAGGGCGCGGCGCAGGTTCGATCCGCCCGAGACGCCTCCCTCGCCGCCGCCGGAGGCGGGCTTCGGCGTGATGCCGCGCAGCCCCAGGACGACGTTGCGGATCACGAGGACGAGTGCGAGCAGCGTCATCGCCGCAGAGATGGTGATCGGGAACACCGATCCCATGGCGCTCATCCGCTGGGACTGGAAGATCAGCAGGACACCGAGAACGGCAAAGCCGACGGCCGTCGCCGTGCCGACCGGGTCGTGAACGCTTCTAAGCATCTGCATCGCGGCTCTCCACGGTGGTGTCGGTTTCGGATTTGCGAGCCCTCGCCGCGCCAATCGCCTTGGCGATCAGCGGATAGAAGAGGGTGAGGATCGCGAAGACGGCAATCGCCAGCGAAATCGGTCGGCCGAAGAACTGACCGAGAACGTTTCCTTGCGCATTCCCGATCAGATAGGCCTGCACGAAACCCTGTTCGGCGATCTGCCCCAGGACGAGGCCGAGCACGATCGGCGAGGGGGTGAAGCCCGCCCGGTTCAGGACCCAGCCGATGACGCCGAGCGTCAGCATCACCGCCGTGTCGTGCAGATTGTTGTGGATCGCGAAGCTGCCGATCACGGTCAGGAAGGCGATGGTCGGAACAAGGGCCGACTTCGGGATCGCGACGATGCTCTTGTAGGCGTAGCGGCCGACGACGAGGCCGACCGGCAGCATCAAAAGAGTGCCGATGAGCAGCCCGAAGATGAAGGTGTAGACGATCGAGCCCTGTGACTGGAAAAGCTGGGGTCCGATCTTGATGCCCTGGACGAGAAGCGCGCCGAGAATGACGGCGTCGGGCGGCGTGCCGGGAATGCCGAGGACGAGGGTCGGGATGAAGCCGCCACCGACCGTCGCGTTGTTCGCCGCTTCCGTCGCGATGATGCCGCCCGGCTCGCCCTTGCCGAAATTCTCAGGCGTCTTCGAGGAGCGCCGCGCCTCGGAATAGGAGACGAGGCTCGCCACCGAACCGCCGGCGCCGGGCAGGATACCGACCACCGTGCCGATCACGGCGCTGCGGATCATGTTGACCTTCTGGCGCATAACGATGGCGAAGGATTCGCCGAGCCGGAACCCGGAGGAGTCGCTCTCGACCTTCAGATGCGGATCGCGCGTCGCGACGAGGTCGATCAGGACGGGGATGCAGTAGAGCCCGATCAGGCCCGCAACGATGTCGATCCCGCCGACCAGCATCTGGCTGCCGAAAGTGAAGCGCACGTCGGCGCCCACGACGGCAATGCCGATCATCGACAGGAGCAGCCCGAAACAGGCGCCGATCAGACCCTTCAAGAGATTGCCGACCGACAGCGCCGAGATCAGCGTCAGGCCGAAGACGGCGAGCCAGAAATATTCCGGCGGTCCAAAGGCGAGCGCGACCTGGGCCAGCGGTGGCGCGAGGAACATCAGCATCAGGGCGCCGACGAGGCCGCCGACGACCGAGGCCAGCGTCGCCAGCGAGACGGCGAGCGCGCCGTCGCCCCGCTTGGCCATGGGGAAGCCGTCGAAGGTCGTCGCGATGGCCGACGGCGTACCCGGCGCATTGACCAG
Organism: Jiella marina; assembly: GCF_024359545.1. GTDB lineage: Bacteria > Pseudomonadota > Alphaproteobacteria > Rhizobiales > Rhizobiaceae > Jiella. The sequence continues at coordinate 216,283 of NZ_JAKQZG010000001.1, read as the reverse complement.
GATCGCCGAGTAGGAGCCGCCATAGATCGCGCCGGTATAGATCGCACCGAGAACGATCAGGCCGGACGCCGGATCCATGGTGAAAGTGAAGGGGACGAGCACGGCAACCGCCATGGTGGCCGACAGGCCGGGCAGGGCGCCGATCAGAATGCCGGCGACGACGCCGCCCAGCGCGAGAACGAGGTTCATCACGCTCAGGGCGTCGAAGAGATAGACAAGCTTTTCCATCGGGAGACCGCTGCAGTGGGTGGGGAGCGGAAAGCTTTCGGTTGCGGGTTCTTCGCGGACGTCCCGCTTGCCGCTCACTGGCGTTCTGCGGAAGGGAGCACGACGCCTCGCCGTGCACAAGAACCGGCTTCGATCGCTCAAGTCGCGATCGCCGCCCTCGCAAAAAGGGCGGCGATCGGTGTTGGCAGCTTGCTGTTAAAGCAACGGCATCACTTCATCTCGATGCCCATCAGCCCGGCGACGTCCTCATAGGCCTGACGGCGCTCGGCCATGAAGTCCGGCACTTCGGAGAGAGGCACGGAGATCACGACGAAGCCCGCATCCTCCATCTTCTTCTGGAACTCCTCATTGGCGTTCACCTCGCCGAGCATGTCCGAGAGCTTCTGCTGCACGGCTTCCGGCGTATCGGTTGGCACCGCGACACCGCGATAGGCGCCGCCCACCATGTCATAGCCGAGTTCCTTGAAGGTCGGCACGTCCGGGAAGGCCGGGACGCGCTCTTCGGCGGCGATCGCCAGCACGCGCACGGCGTCACCCTGATTGAGCGCGGCGGTGGTGTAGCTGAACGCGCCCATCACCTGACTGCCGAGGAGCGCCGTCATCGTCGGGCTCGTCCCGGAGAAGGGGATGTAGGTCGTGTTCACCTCGGCCAGATCGTTGAAGCGGGTCTGGGCGACGTGGTTTGCGGAGTTGGTCGCCGAGCCGGCGATGGTCACCGCGCCGGGGTTTTCCTTGGCGTGATTGACGAAGTCCTCCAGCGTCTCGAACTGGCTGTCCGCCGGCACGAGCAGAGCGTCGGGCGTGTACTGGAAGAAATAAACATTCTTGATGTCGTCGGTCTGATAGCCGACGTCCTGGGCCATGGGCTGCAGGATGATGTGCGGCAGGTTCGAGCCCATGATGGTGTAGCCATCGGCTTCCATGCCGTTCAGCTGCGACCAGGCCTGGGCGCCGCCGGCACCGGCAATGTACTGGATGACCACGTTCTGGCCCGCCACCTCTTCGAGGTACGGCTGCTGGAAGCGCGCCGCCACGTCCGACTCGCCACCGGCGTTGAACGGAATGATGTAGTTGATCGGCTTGCTCGGATAGTCGCCTGCGCCGGACGAGTCCTGCGCGTGGACGGCGCCGGCGGACAGCGCCAGCGTCAGCGCGGCGGTCGACAGAAGTGTCGTCAGTTTCATGGAAAAATACCTCCCGTTGCTGGTCGGGGCCCCGGGCGGATCTCCTCACTCCTGATCCACCCCATCCGCACACTTGGCAGACAGACGAGCCTTCCCATCATTAGGGACCATCGGACGGCTCCCTGTCAATGATGATGCGTTCTTCGTTGCATGCAAGCATCGATGCGTCTTTGCCTTGAACCCGCTGCCGAGCCTCGTTAGCATGACCGGATTGGGAGGAAAGCCGGTCATGCCGCATGCTTCACTCGTGTTCGACGCCAGAACCGACGAACGCCGCGCGACCCTCGTCGAAGCCGCCTACACGGCCATCAAGGACGCGATCCGCAACGGCGTGTTTCCACCGGGTTTTCAGGGCTCGGAACTGGAGATCGCCGAGCGCCTCGGCATGAGCCGCACGCCCGTCCATCAGGCGATCATCCAGCTGCAGGGCGAGGGGATGGTCGAGCTTCGGGCGAAGCGCGGGGTCATCATCAGTGCGCTGTCACCGGTCGATATGCGGGAAGTCTACGATGTCATCATCGCTCTGGAAGGCATGGCGGCCGTCCTGATCTGCGAACGGCCGGAAGCCGAGCGCGAAACCATCTGCCGGCGACTGGAAGCGGAGAATGCCAAGGTCGCCGAAGCGCTTTCCCGCGACGATCTGGGCCAGTGGGCCGACCACGACGCCGCGTTTCATGCTCTCCTGGTGGAGGCCGCCGGCAACGGGCGGCTCGAGCGCATCGCCAAGGTGAATATCGATCAGTCCTACCGGGCCCGCCGCCTCACCCTGAAGCTGCGCTCGAAGCCCACGCAGTCGGTCGTCGAGCACCAGGCGATCATCGACGGTCTGCGAAACGGCGACGCCGCCGCCGCCTGCCAGGCGGCGCAGGACCACAAGATCAAGGCACGCGACCTCATCGTGGACGTGCTCGAACGCTATGACATGCGGCATTTGTGAGGAAAGCGGCGAGGGGGTCCCGATCCCGCCCGATCGATGCTCCGATTGGCGGAATGGTGGGGTCAAACCGTTGCTTGTGTCCGTCTGTCGCGGCACGCAAGAAGCCTGTCGGCCTTCTCGGGGGACTGGGCCATAGATACCGGGCCGGACACATAATTGATGGCGGATGGGGTGGGATTCGAACCCACGGAAGGCTCTCACCTTCGCCGGTTTTCAAGACCGGTGCCTTAAACCGCTCGGCCACCCATCCGTACCGGTGCCTGCCATAGCTGGAGGGACCGTTTCACGCAAGCGAGGGTGGACCGTGGGCAAGGCGCGGACGGGTGAAACTACTGATGAAACAATTTGTGAACTGGCGCGATTAACCAAGCTGCAGGGCGCGAAATATGGCCATAACAGGGCAAAGCCATGGTCTTGCCATAGTTCATGAGAGTGAGGCGCGGCTCCGTGATCGTACAGGTTGGGGATAAGGCCGCGTGAATCAAGCCTCTGGCGGCCATGGGTGCCCGGCTCATCCCGAACGCAACCGTTTTCGTTATCGATCCACCGAGTCACCGCGGTGCAACAGTCAAGCGCCGTACCTCTTCTGAAGGGCGCTGATGCCTGAAAATCAGGCGATTGCCTCTTGGTCTCCCTTTGTTACATGATGATTTCAACGACGTGATCGGCGTGGGGACGCCGTGTCATGGACGATAAATTTGGGGTTTGGCGGGGGCGTCGAAAACGATGGGCTGGAATCTGAGCCGGCGACAAGCCGGGCTTTGCGGAACCGTGCTTGCCGCATCGGTTGCTTTGGGGGGATGCCAGGGATCGGGTTCGCCCGTCGAAGACCTGGCCGACATCAGCACCGACGTGAAATTCGACAGCCGCAGCTACGGTGTGCCGGCCAGCCCGCGCGTGACGAAGAGCAAGCGCGTTCCCAAAGGGGGCGGGCGTTCGCATGTGGGCAAGCCCTACAAGGTCAAGGGCAAGTGGTACTATCCCAAGGACCAGCCGGGCTATGTCAAGACAGGCCAGGCGTCCTGGTACGGGCCGAATTTCCATGGCCGACTGACGGCGAACGGCGAGGTCTACGACATGTACGGCCTGTCGGCCGCCCACAAGACCTTTCCGCTGCCGTCCTACGCGACCGTCACCAATCTGAAGAACGGCAACCGGCTGATGGTGCGCATCAACGACCGCGGGCCGTTCGCCCATGGTCGCGAGATCGATCTGTCGGCTCAGGCAGCGGAACTTCTCGGCTTCAAGTCCGCGGGCACGGCCGACGTCAAGGTCGAATATGTCGGACGGGCGCCGCTCGAAGGCGACGACACCAAGATGCTGATGGCGAGCTTCGAGCCGGGTGACGGTTCGGCGTCGATGACGCCGGATCAGGTCATGGTCGCCAGCGTCGAGACCGATCGTGGCGCAGGCGTCGGGGGCATGGCGATGGCCTATGGCGAGGAGCTGCCGGGCGTGCGGGCCAATGGCGCCGAGGATGACGGCGGAAGCGGTCGTTCGGGCGCGAAGGGTTGGTTTGGTGCATCCCTGTTCGTAAATTCCTATGCCGCTGCGACCCAAGCAGAGAGTGGCGCTGCATCGGCCCTGCAAACCATGTCGGTTGGTTCCACCGGTGAGACCATTGCGGTCGGACTGGTCGACGATCACCTGCTGGAGCGGGTCCGCAGCGTGACTCGCGGTCAGGGGCACCTCGTCGTCGAACCCGCCCCGGACCTCGGCGGTCAGACGGTCAAGTTTATGGTCGACAACGACAATGACGCGGACATGCTTCTGAGCCGGCTGTGGCAGGTTGGCGCGGAAGACGCTTTCGTCCTGCGGGACTGAAGCCGCTTCAGATCGACCTCAGCACCGTCGGCGACTTGCGCCCTCATGGCTCGGGACGATAACTGGATGTGTCGAGGACATGGATCCGGTTTTTCGCTCCGATGCAATGATGATAACCACTGCTCACCCAGCACGATCCGGCCTGTTGGCCATCGCGGTGCTCGTCGGACTGGCGATTTCGAACCTGTCCGCTCACGCGCAGGAAGACGAAGACCAGAACACGGTCAAAACGGAGGCGAGCCAGGCGCTTCTCATCGACGGCGAGTCCGGAACCGTCCTCCTGCAGAAGAACCCCGATCAGCCGTTCCCGCCGGCATCGCTGGCCAAGATGATGACCATGGAAGTGGTCTTCGAGGCGATCGAGGCGGGGCGAATCAGCCTCGATACGGAATATCCGATCAGCGTTCACGCCTGGCGGACCGGTGGTGCTCCTTCCGGGTCGTCCACGATGTTTGCGGACGTCAAATCGACGGTCTCGGTGGGCAATCTCATCCGCGGTGCGATCATCCAATCGGCCAATGACGCCTGCATCGCGCTTGCGGAGGGGATCGCGGGTTCGGAAGAGGCGTTCGCGGCCTTGATGAACGAGCGGGCCGCAGAACTCGGACTGAACGACAGCCGGTTTGTCAATCCGACGGGCCTGCCCGCCGACGGACAGTATGTGACCGTCCGGGATCTGGTGGCGTTGGCCCGGCATATCCGCAACGAGCACGCCGATCTCTACGCCCTCTATTCCGAGCCGAACTTCACTTGGAACAAGATCTTTCAGCGCAATCGCAATCCCTTGCTGCAGATGGACATCGGGGCGGACGGTCTGGGTACGGGCTACACGGAAGCGTCGGGCTATGCGCTTCTGGGCGTCACCAACCGCAACGGACGCGTGACCTATCTGGCGATGAGCGGGCTCGAGACTTCTCGCGACCGTGCCGATGAAGCGCGTCGACTGCTCGATTGGGCCGACTCGTCGTTCGCGACGCGAAAGCTCTACGCCGAGGGCGATCGTGTCGGTTGGGCGGACGTGTTCGGTGGGGAAACGGGTACCGTCCCGCTCCGGGCCCCGAAGCCGATCTCGGCACTCCTTCCCAAAAGCGACGATGCAGGCGTCACGGGGCAGATCCGCTATGAAGGACCGCTGACCGCTCCGGTGGAGGAGGGGGCCGCGGTGGCGTCTCTCGACGTCATGGTCGATGGCCAGCGGGTGTTGAGCGAGCCGCTGATTGCGGCCAATAGCGTCGGCAACGGCAATTTCGTTGATCGTGCCGTGGGCGCGATGCGCGAACTCGCCTTTGGCTGGTTGCGGGCATTCTAGACCGGATCGGATTTGAGTTTTTCGTGGCAGGTTTCTTGATAACGTTCGAGGGCGGTGAAGGGGGCGGCAAGTCGACACAGATCGCTCGACTGGCGGCGCATCTGCGCTCGGAAGGCCACAGTGTGACGATCACCCGCGAGCCGGGCGGCTCTCCCGGCGCGGAAGCCGTTCGCCACATCATCCTGTCGGGGACCGCCGAGGAACTGGGGCCGGAATGGGAGGCCGTGCTGTTTGCAGCCGCTCGCGCCGATCATGTTGCCGAACTGATTCAGCCGGCTCTGCAGCGCGGCGACATCGTGCTTTGCGACCGGTTTCACGACTCCACCCGCGTCTACCAGTTTCTCGATCCGGAAAACGATCAGGCCTTGATGGAGCGCCTCGAAAGGGTGGCCTTGAACGGGGTCTATCCTGATCTCACCATCGTTCTGGACGTGCCCGCCGAGATCGGATCCGATCGTGCGCGCAAGCGGCGCGGCCATGCATCGGCCGATCGGTTCGAGAAGGACGACGTTCAGGTACAGGAAGAGCGTCGTCGCGCGTTCCTCAAGATCGCCGCGAACGAACCGGAGCGCTGCATGGTGGTCGACGGCAATCGTCCGGCCGACGACGTGGCGGCAGAGATCCGTGCACTCGTCGACGACCGCCTGGAAGCTCGGCGCTTCGAAGATATCGACCGCTCGCTCAAGCTCGGCCACGAGCAATGAACGCCGCAGCACCCGTCGAAAGCTACGACACGTTCGATGCGATCGAGGGCGTGCCGCCACCGGCTGCCACGCCGGCCCTTGTCGGCCATGGCGCGATTTTTGGGGAAATGATCGCGGCGGCGCGATCGGAGCGGCTGCATCACGCCTGGCTTCTTCAGGGTCCAAGGGGTATCGGCAAGGCCACGGCTGCCTTCGCCTTTGCGCGGATTCTCAGCGGCGCCGAATACGCTGACGAACAGACCGATGATCAGACCACGGCGCGGTTTCGCACGGACGATCCGGTGTTTCGTCAGATCGCCATCGGATCCCTGCCCACCCTGATCCACGTCACCCGGCCGCCGGTGGAGCGAGGCAGCGGCTACCGGACCCAGATCACCGTCGAGGAAGTCCGGCGACTCGGGCGCTTTTTCCATGCGACTGCGTCGGGCAAAGGATGGCGGATCGCGCTCATCGACCCGGCGGACGATCTCAATCGCAGCGCCGCCAATGCTCTCCTGAAGCTTCTGGAAGAGCCGCCGGCGCGTTCGCTGTTCCTGATCGTCAATCACACACCGGGTCGTCTCCTGCCGACCATCCGCTCGCGGTGCCGGCTGGCCCGGTTCGATCCGCTGAGCGATGACGAGTTGACATTGGCGCTTGCGCACTGTGGCGCGGCACCGAGCGAGGGCGCCGAGGCGGACATTCTGCTGCGCTCGGCCGAAGGCAGCGTGCGCAAGGCGCTGATGCTGGCCACCCATGGCGGCGCGGAGATCGAACAGACACTCGCCACGCTCCTCGCCAGCGATGTTCCGGACCTCAATGCCCTGCAGTCAATGATCGATTCCCTGACGCTGAAGGGCCGCGAAGCCTCCTACGATCTCCTCCTGTCCGCGCTGATGAGCGCCATCGCCGCCATGAGCGAGGAGCGGTTGAGAGCCGGCGACATGGCCGCGGCGGCGGCCTTCGCGGAACTCTGGCAGGCCGAGTCGTCGCGCTTGGCCGAGGCAGCGGCGTTCAATCTCGATCGCAAGCAGATGGCGCTGACGACGGCGAGCCGCATCTTCGAGCTCCGGGCGACGTTTCACGGTGGCAGCGACGGCAGCAATGGCGCGGCGTTTCGGGACTGATTGAGCCGCGCGGGGGAATGCTCTATCTCCCGAGAAGAGAAAGGCGGGACGGATGCCCTGCCGGACGGCGTGATGGCCGTTTTGACCAGCCGATTTTCAAGGATTTCCAACGCCACCATGGCCGAACGCTTCTATCTGACCACGGCGATCTCCTATCCGAACGGCCGTCCCCATATCGGCCATGCCTACGAGCTGATCGCGACGGATGCGCTGGCGCGCTTCAAGCGTCTCGACGGCTACGACGTCTTCTTCCTGACCGGCACCGACGAGCACGGCATCAAGATGCTTCAGGCGGCGCGCGGGCAGGGGGTTTCGCCGCGCGAACTCGCCGACGCCAACGCCGCGGAATTCCTGCGCATGGCGGAAGTTCTGGGCGGGTCCAATGACGACTTCATCCGCACCAGCGAGGACCGTCACCGGCAGACCTGCCAGGCGATCTGGCAGCGCATGCAGGATGCCGGCGACATCTACAAGGGCTCCTATTCCGGCTGGTACTCGGTGCGTGACGAAGCCTATTACGGCGAGGAAGAGGTCACGCTAAAGGAGGACGGGCAGCGCTACGGTCCGCAGGGCACGCCGGTCGAGTGGGTCGAGGAGGAAAGCTACTTCTTCCGGCTCTCAACCTTCCAGGAACGGCTGCTTGCCCATTACGAAGCCAATCCGGACTTCATCGGCCCGGCCGAACGCCGCAACGAGGTGACGTCGTTCGTGCACTCGGGTCTGCGTGATCTCTCGGTCTCGCGCACGACCTTCGACTGGGGCATTCCCGTGCCCGGCGACGAAAAGCACGTCATGTATGTCTGGGTCGACGCGCTGACGAACTATCTGACCGCGACCGGCTATCTCGAAGGCAAGGAGCGTGGCGCCTTCTGGCCCGCCGATCTCCACGTCATCGGCAAGGACATCGTCCGCTTCCACACCGTCTACTGGCCGGCTTTCCTGATGTCGGCGCGGCTGCCTCTGCCGAAGCGCGTCTATGCCCACGGCTTCCTGTTCAATCGCGGGGAGAAGATGTCGAAGTCGGTCGGCAACGTCATCGATCCTTTCGCACTGGTGGAGACCTATGGCCTCGACCGGCTGCGTTATTTCCTGTTGCGCGAGGTGCCGTTCGGCCAAGACGGCAACTACTCCCACGACGCGATCATCAATCGCAGCAATTCCGAACTCGCCAACGATATCGGCAATCTCGCCCAGCGCTCGCTGTCGATGATCGGCAAGCATTGCGATGCGCAGGTGCCCGCCTGCGGAACGCTGACAAGCGAGGACGAGGCCATTCTCGCCGAAGCCCACGCCTTGTTGCCCAAGGCCCGCGAGGCGATCGATAGGCAGGAAATCCATGCCGTACTTGCCAGTATCATCAACGTCGTCGGATCGGCGAATCGCTATTTCGCCGGCCAGGAACCTTGGGCGCTGCGCAAGAGTGATCCGGAGCGTATGGGCACGGTGCTCTACGTGACGGCTGAGGTCGTGCGGCGTGTCGCGATCCTGCTGCAGCCCTTCGTGCCGGAGAGTGCCGGCAATCTGCTCGACACTCTCGGCGTCGAAGCGGATCGGCGCAGCTTCAGCGAACTGGCGCCCGAGCGGGCGCTCAAGCCCGGCAGCCCGATGCCGCCGCCGAAGCCGGTCTTCCCGCGCTTCGTCGACACGCTCGCCGAGGATGGAGCCTGATGGCGGTCTTTCTCGTCGACAGCCATTGCCATCTGGATTTTCCCGATTTCGACGGCGAGCGCAGCGCCCTTGTCGAGCGGGCCAAGGCGAACGGCATCCAGCGCTTCGTGACGATCTCCACCTTCGTCTCGCGGATCGAGACGCTGATCGCGATCACGAGCGAGCACCCGGAGGTCTACGCGTCGGTCGGCACGCATCCGCACAATGCCGCCGCCGAGCCGGACGTCACGGCCGAAGAGCTGATCCGTCTCAGCGAGCGGGACAAGATCGTCGCGATCGGCGAGGCCGGGCTCGACTATCATTACGAAAAGTCGCCGCGAGACGTTCAGGCCCGTGTCTTCCGCACCCATATCGCCGCCGCGCGCGAAACCGGGCTTCCGCTGGTAATCCATGCGCGTGAAGCCGACGACGACATGATCCGCATTCTGGAGGAGGAAAGCGGGAAGGGGGCTTTCCACTTCATTCTGCACTGCTTCTCGTCCGGGCGCGGGTTGGCCGAGGCCGGATTGGCCCTGGGCGGTTACGTGTCCTTCTCCGGGATCCTCGCCTTCAAGCGCTCCGACGACATCCGGGCGATTGCCGCCGATGTGCCGATGGAACGTCTGCTGGTGGAAACCGACGCTCCCTATCTCGCGCCGCCGCCTTATCGCGGTAAGCGCAACGAGCCGGCCTATGTGCGGCATACGGCGGAGGTTCTGGCCGAGGTCAAAGGCGTCGATCTCGAAGCGATCGCCACACGGACCAGCGACAATTTCTTTCGTCTCTTCAGCCGGATCGACGATCCGCGCGGCACCGCTTGAGCCGTTCCCACCATGCGTTCTTCGAGACTGAGTGGACGATGAGCGACCGGCTGCGCCTGACGATACTCGGCTGTGCTTCATCGCCCGGAGTCCCGCGGGTCAACGGCGATTGGGGGGCGTGCGATCCGGACAATCCGAAGAACAAGCGTCTGAGGCCAGCGGCGTTGATCGAGCGGATCGGCGCCCAGGGCACGACGCGGATCGCGATCGATTGCGGACCGGATTTCCGGGCCCAGATGCTGGCGGCCCGTGTCGACCGGCTCGAAGCGGTGCTTCTGACCCATCCTCATGCCGACCATTTCCATGGCATCGACGATCTGCGGAGCTACGCGCTTTCCCAGAAGACCCGCATCCCGGTCTATGCCGACGATTTCACCTATGACCGCGTCTTCGAGGCGTTCCGCTACTGTTTCGAGAAACCGCCCGGCAGCAACTATCCGCCCATCATCCAACGCGAGCCGATGGACGCGGCAGAACGCTTCGGAATCGATGGGCCCGGCGGTCGCGTGGAGATCCTGCCGTTTCGCCAGATCCACGGGTCGATCCATTCGCTCGGATTTCGCGTCGGCCCGTTTGCCTATTGCAGCGACGTTTCCGATTTTCCCGACGATGCGATCGCGGCCATTCGCGGCGCCGAGCACATCGTCATCGATTGCCTGCAGTATCGCCCGCATCCGAGCCATCTCAGCGTCGAACAGGCGCTCGGATGGATCGAACGCTTCGGCGTACCGCGCGCGACCCTGACCCACATGCATACGCCGCTCGACTACGACCGGCTCTCTGCCGAACTCCCGGACCATGTGCGGCCCGGCTACGACGGGCTCGCGATCGAACTGCCGATCGACTGAGATGTCCAGGGCATACGACCGTCTGCGAAACTGGGCACGCGCTCTGAGACGTGACGGTCGGGCGCTCTGGATTGTCGCGCGCGATCCGAGGACGCCACGCATTGCCAAGCTGCTTGCTGTCGTCATCGCGGCCTATGCGTTGTCGCCGATCGATCTCATCCCAGACTTCATTCCGGTTCTTGGACTGCTCGACGATCTCCTGATCTTGCCGCTCGGCATTTTTCTCGTCGTGAAGCTCGTTCCGGCGGAGCTGATGAAGGAATGCCGCCGCTCGACAGACACGTTGTCCGACAGGGCGGTAGGACGTGCGGGCATGGTCCTGGTCGTCGCGCTCTGGTCTTTTGGGCTGCTGACCATGGGCTTTTGGGGATGGCGCTGGTGGATGCGACCTTGAAGGTCGAGCCGCGATGGCGCCCAGCGCGAGCAACGATTGGACAAGAACCGCCACGCTGGCCCAATGCATATTATGTTCCATAATCTATCTTATGACACTTACTGACATGGGCGCGCCACTGTGTCTCGGAACCGGCCATGCCCTATCCCCCGTTTTCCCGACCCTCGGTCTGGCTCCATGCCAGGACTTTCCGTTTTAGCACCGCAATCGCGACTGCTTCCGAGGCATTTCTCCCCGGCTGCGAAACTTGGTTAAATTTGTTCGAATGGATTTCGCCGTCCTCGATGCGCCAGACGTCCGCCTTTGGGCCCACCATGGCCGTGTCTGCTGGGCTCGTCTGCGCGACCGGCCGATCACCATCTTGCGGAAGCCCGGCGGGTCTGGTCCATGTCGGTCTCATCGCTTCCGCAATCCTTCTGGAGAGAACAGACCCCATGACACCATCGCGGGACATCGCTCGGCTGATCGAGATCATGGCGGCACTGCGCGAGCCGGAGACCGGATGCCCGTGGGACCTCGAACAGGACTTCTCGACGATCGCGCCCTACACGGTCGAGGAAGCCTATGAGGTGGCCGACGCGATTGAACGCGACGATGCGGTCGACCTGAAGGAAGAGCTCGGCGATCTTCTGCTCCAGGTCGTCTATCACGCGCAGCTTGCTTCCGAGCGCGACCTGTTCGAGTTCGAGGATGTGGTCGAAGCGATCACGCGCAAGATGATCCGCCGCCACCCGCATGTCTTCGGCGACGCCGAAGCACGGTCGGCGCGCTCGGCCAAGGGCCAATGGGAACGGATCAAGGCCGAGGAAAAAGCCGAGCGTGCGGCCGCGCGGCTTGAAGCCGGCAGCGAAGCTTCGCTGTCGGGCAAAGCTCCGGTCGATTTTACGCGGCAGAGATCTGGATCAGCCAGACTCCTGGAAGCCGTACCGGCCAGCTTCCCGGCGCTGACCCTTGCACTCAAGGTCCAGAGCAAGGCCGCGACGGTTGGGTTCGACTGGAACGATCCGGCGCCCATCAAGGCGAAGATCGAAGAGGAAATGGGCGAGTTCGATCGGGCGATGTCTGAAGGCATCGCCGATGCGAGCGAGGCCGAAATGGGCGACCTGTTGTTCAGCGTCGCCAATCTGGCGCGCTATCACGGCATCGATCCGGAAAAGGCGCTGCGCCGTTCGGTGACGAAATTCCGCGATCGCTTCGCGCATATCGAGGACGGCCTAGCCTTGCAGGGAAAGTCTCCGAGTGACGCAAGCCTGGACGAGATGGAAGCGCTCTGGGTCGCGGCAAAGGGCAAGGATCGGGGCACCGGCCTGTGACCTCTGTTCACGCCATACGTTTGCGTACGCGCCTTGTCCGTTTCGGCTTCCCCGTCTTCGAGGCCCGGCTCGCCGCCGCGTCCGCCACCGCGATCCAGTCGGCCGCCACCTCCGGATCGTCGAAGGCTTCGTCCGGCAGCCGATAATACGGCATGGTGATCGGTGTCTTGCCCGGCCGCGGATAGACCCAGCGCTTCAGCCCGGCGGCTTCGTAGCGCTCGGCTGCCTGATCGTCGGATTTCAGATAGAGTTCGTCGCCGACCACGACAGCCACGATCCGGCCGTCGCTATAGATGCCCTTGCCGCCGAACATGCGGCGGATGGAAATGACGGGGAGGCTGGAAAAGAGGTCGCGGAGAAACTCGTCGTCCAAAAGCCCTCTCCCGCCGCCACCGAGACCGTTCGGTGTCTTGTTATTGGTGCCCGTGACCGGCCATGGCTGCCAGATCCGCCTGCTTGAGCTCGACGGATTCGCCGCAGCCGCAGGCCGAGGTCTGGTTGGGGTTCTTGAAGGTGAAGCCCGAGCGGATGACGGTCTCTTCGTAATCCATCTCGGTGCCGAGCAGAAAGAGTACAGCCTCCGGCGCGATGAACACCTTAGCGCCGTCGCGCTCGATCACGTCCTCGTTTGACTTCTGTTCGGTCGCGAGATCGATCGTGTATTCCATCCCTGCGCAGCCGCCCTTCTTGATGCCGACGCGAATTCCGAGCGCGTCGTCACCTTTGGCCGCAAGGATCGCTTTGACCCGCTCGGCGGCGGCATCGGTCAGGCTCATCACGGCAAATCGGCTCATGGTTCACGTCGTCCTTTCGGCTCGAAGCGTTGTGACAGACCGGCTCCGTCTCTTGTTACGACCGTCTCACGAGGAAGCATCGATAAGCTATCCTGCGATCCCGGCCGGAAACTTGTGCGCGTCCGTCCACTTCAGAAAATGGCGTCTATGCCGCCCGAGCGCAAGTTCGAGCGACCGGCGGGCTCAGCTTCGCGCCCACAGCGCCCGGCTTGCAAGCTCTCCGCAATGGCCGTCCGGGTCGCGGAAATAGAGGCTGTGCCCCCTGCCCTTTGACCATGCGACCTCACTCTCGATCGCGATTCCCAACCGCTCCATATGCTCTCGCCACTGCCCGACAGCTCCGTCCGGAATGGCCAGCGCGAAATGAAGCGCCCCGTGTCCGTCATGGGGCGGGATCGTGCCCTGGCCTGGAATTTCCACCGGCTCGAGGGTCCCGCCACGCAAAAACAGGATCAAGACGGTTCCATCTTCGAGCCGGAACACCGTGATCCGGTCTTCCTCGAACAACGGGCTCAGGCCGAAAAGCCGGATGTAGAAATCCTTCGCCCGATCCATGTCGTCAACATAGAGACAGGTTTCGAGCAGACCGGAAAGCGGCGGGGCCATCGTCGGACCTTGGTCTCAGTACCAGCCGACCGCGACCTGGGCTTCCTCGCTCATGCGCTCCGGCGTCCAGGGCGGATCGAAGACGATCTCGACCTTGACCTGGCCAACGCCGTCGACAGAGCCGACGGCGTTCTCGACCCAGATCGGCATTTCGCCGGCGACCGGGCAGCCAGGCGCCGTCAGGGTCATCTCCACGTCGACATTGCGCTCGTCGTCGATGTCGATCTTGTAGATGAGACCGAGCTCGTAGATGTCGGCCGGAATCTCGGGATCGTAGACCGTCTTGAGCGCGCCGACGATGTCGTCGGTCAGCCGCGACAGCTCCTCGGCTGGAATCGCTGAGGTCGGCTGCTCTCCCGAAGCCATCGCCATATTCGCCGCAGCGGTATCGTCCGCAGGCGTGGAAACGGTCGGCTCGTTGCTCTCGGTGTCGACTTCGTCCGTCATGCAGTCGTCTTTTCAGGTTGCGCTCAGGCGAAAAAACGCCGGGCCTTTTCGAGGGCTTCCGCCAGGCGGTCCACCTCGCCCAAGGTGTTATACATACCAAAGGATGCCCGGCATGTGGAGGTCGCGCCGAAACGCTTCAAGAGCGGTTGAGCGCAATGGGTTCCGGCGCGCACGGCCACGCCTTCGCGATCGATCACCATCGACACGTCATGGGCGTGAATGCCTTCGAGGTCGAAGGAGACGATCGCACCCTTGCCCGGCGCCTCGCCATAGATCCGCAGCGAATTGATCGCCTTCAGCCGCTCGTGGGCATAGGCGGCAAGCTCGGCTTCATGCCCCGAGATCGCCTCGCGACCAACGCTCTGCATGTAGTCCAGCGCCGCGCCGAGACCGATCGCCTGCACGATCGGCGGCGTGCCCGCCTCGAAACGATGGGGCGGCGCGTTGTAGGTCACGCCCTCCTCCGTCACTTCGGCGATCATTTCGCCACCGCCATTGAACGGCGCGGTCGCTTCAAGCATGGCGCGTTTGCCATAAAGCACGCCGATGCCGGTCGGCCCGTAGACCTTGTGGCCGGTGAAGACGTAGAAATCGCAATTGATGTCGCGGACGTCGACCGGCAGATGCACGGCCGCCTGGCTGCCGTCCACGAGAACCGGAATCCCCTTGGAATGGGCGAGTGCCGTGACGGCCTTCACGTCGACGACCGTGCCGAGCACATTGGACATGTGGGCCGTCGCGACGAGCTTCGTCTTCGGCGTTATTGCCTTCTCGAAGGCCTCGACGCTGATCGAACCGTCTTCCTCCACCGGCACGAAGACGAGCTTGGCGCCCTTCCTCTCGCGGATGAAATGCCACGGCACGATGTTGGAGTGGTGCTCCATCAAGGTGACGACGATCTCGTCGCCCTCCCCGATCTGCTCCATGCCGTAGCCATAAGCGACGAGATTGATCGCTTCGGTCGCCGACCGAGTGAACACGATCTCTTCGGACGAGCCGGCGTTCAGAAACTCCGCGACCTTGCCACGCGCGGCCTCGTAAGCCTCGGTGGCGCGGTTGGACAGATAGTGCAGCCCGCGATGAACATTGGCGTAGTCCTCGCTGTAGGCCTGCATGATCGTGTCGAGAACGATCTGCGGCTTTTGAGCGGACGCCCCGTTGTCCAGATAGACGAGCGGCTTGCCATAGACCTCTTTCTTCAGGATCGGGAAATCGGCCCGAATCTTGTCGACATCGTAGGTCTTGCCGTCCGCGAGCGTCGCTTCTGCGGTCATGGGAATTCCAACTCCAGCTTTAGCCGGGTGATGCCCGCCGATCGCGGCGGGACTTCACCCAGTGGGCGGCAAGCCGCCCTCGTCCGTTTGGTCTCAGTGGCTCCGTTCGAGCCAAGCGTCGATCTTCGCGACCAGTGCCTCGGCGATGGCGTCCTCTGTCTCCAGTTCCTCGACCACCTCGTCGACGAACGCCTTGACCAGCAGGGCTTTGGCCTGCGGCGCCGGAATGCCGCGTGACATCAGGTAGAACAGATGATCCGCGTTGATCTCGCCCGCCGTCGCACCGTGCCCGCACTGGACGTCGTCGGCGAAGATTTCCAGCTCGGGCTTGGCCGAGAAGTCACCGTCCTGCGACAGGAGCAAGGTGTTGCAGGCCATCTTGGCGTCGGTCTTCTGGGCTTCCCGCGCAACCTTGATCATTCCCTGGAACACGCCGTGGCCGCCAGTCACCACATTGCGGAAGGTCTCCGTCGCTGTGGTGTTGGGGTAGGTGTGCCGCAGGGTCGTGGTCACGTCGAGATGCTGGTCGTTCTCCAGAAGGTTCACGCCGCGAAGCCTGATCTCGGATCCCTCGCCTGCCGTGACGGCGTGGATCTCGTAGCGCACCAGGCCGCCGCCGGAATTGAGCAGAAACAGCTTGAACGTCGCGTCCGCACCGACCGTGACGTTCAGTTGACCAAGATGGGCGGCGCCCGAGTCCTTCGCCTGATCGATGATCCAGAGGACTTCGGCGCCGTCACCCACGGTCAAATAGCTGACACCACTCGAAGGCGCCGGCGACCCGCCGCCTTCGATCCGCTCGACGAAGGTCGCCTTGGCGCCGTTGCCGACTTCGACGCTGCAGCCGGCATGGGACTGCGCCCCAATGCCGCTGCGCATTTCGATCGGAGAGGCGAACTCCGTTCCTTCCGCGACCGCGATCTTTGCGATGCGCGCGCCAAAGGCGGCATTGACGACACGGATCGTGTCGACCGGACGATCGAGATGGTTCGGCGTCTCGTGCCAGTCGGCGAGATCGTCGCTCGCCGAAATAGAAACACCGGTGGGCGCGCTTGCCGCTTCCGACCGATCAAGGTCGACGACCGTGCTTCCGGCGACCAGCGGAGCCAGAACGCTCTCGGTCGAGCCGGCCTCCTTCGCGGCGATGGCCTCGATCGCCTGGTCCTTGCCCAGACGCCGGCCCATCAAGGCGCGCAGATCGGTGTAATGCCAAGCCTCGACGCGGCGATGCGGCAAGCCTTCGCGGCGGAGCGCCTCGATCGCCGATCGGCGAGCGTCCTCATCGGCTCCGGCCGCTTCGGCGAGATTCACCAGCGCCGTTTCCGCCGGTGTCCTCGGTCTGAGTTCGGTGACACTCATCATGCGGCCTCGTCGATGATCTGGCTGTAGCCTTCGTTCTCGAGCTGCAACGCTAGGTTCTTGTCGCCGGACTTGATGATCCGCCCCTTGTAGAGAACGTGCACCGTGTCCGGCACGATGTACTCCAGAAGCCGCTGATAGTGGGTGATCACCAGGAAGGACCGCTCTTCGGAACGCAGGGCATTCACGCCGTCCGCGACGATCTTCAGGGCGTCGATGTCGAGGCCGGAATCGGTCTCGTCCATCACGCAGAGCTTAGGCTCCAGAAGCGCCATCTGCAGGATCTCGGCACGCTTTTTCTCGCCGCCGGAAAAGCCGACATTGAGTGGGCGCTTCAGCATCTGGGCGTCGATCTTCAGTTCGCCGGCTGCCGCCTTGACCTTGCGCATAAAGTCCGGCGTCATCAGCTCGGCCTCGCCCCGCGCCTTGCGCTGGGCATTGAGCGCCGTCTTGAGAAAGGTCATCGTCGCAACGCCTGGGATTTCCAGCGGATACTGGAAGGCCAGGAACAGCCCCGCCGCGGCGCGCTCGTCAGGCTCCATCTCCAGGATCGATTCGCCGTTGTAGAGAATGTCGCCCTCGGTGACCTCGTAATCGTCGCGACCCGCGAGGATATAGGAGAGCGTCGACTTGCCGGAGCCGTTCGGCCCCATGATCGCCGCCACTTCCCCGGCTTCGATCGTCAGATCGACGCCGCGCAGGATCTCGGTGCCTTCGTCGGCCACGCGGGCGTGGAGGTTCTTGATTTCAAGCATTGTCGTTTCGGTCTCTAGCGTTCGTGTGTCGTGTCTGTGGTGCCGGTATTAGTGGGGCGATTTCAGCAGCCCAGATGCATTGCGCTCAATGAGATTACGGCCTTCTCACTGTGCTCTCAGCCGCGCGCTCTCGGCGCGCCCCACTTGCCGCGTTGCTTAGTCCACGAGTTCGAGCCGTCGCTCGATTCGGTCCAGGCGCGCTTCCATGGTCGCGAAGCGTTGATCGTTGAGCGTCTGACTGCCGACAAGCCCTCCAACATGCTGACGCATGATCAGCATCTCGGCAGAAAGCGTGTCGAGTTTCTCCTCCATGCGAGCCATTTGCGAACGCATGGCCCGCATATGCTCCAGCACCAAGTTCTCGACGTTTTCGTTCATCCCACGCTGCCTTCCAGCGAGATCCCGATCAGCTTCTGCGCTTCGACCGCAAACTCCATCGGAAGCTGCTGGATCACGTCCTTGACGAAGCCGTTGACGATCAGCGCCACGGCCTCCTCCTCGGGGATGCCGCGCTGCATGCAGTAGAAGAGCTGGTCGTCGGAGATCTTCGAGGTCGTCGCCTCGTGCTCGAACTGGGCCGTCGCGTTCTTGGCTTCGATGTATGGCACCGTGTGTGCGCCGCAGTCATTGCCGATGAGCAGCGAGTCGCACTGGGTGAAGTTGCGGGCATTAACCGCCTTGCGGTTGGCCATCACCTGGCCGCGATAGGTGTTGTTGGAATTGCCCGCGGAGATGCCCTTGGAGATGATGCGGCTCGTTGTGTTCTTGCCGAGATGCAGCATCTTGGTGCCGGAATCGATCTGCTGGCGACCGTTCGAGACGGCGATCGAATAGAACTCGCCGCGGGAATTGTCGCCGCGCAGGATGCAGGACGGGTACTTCCAGGTAATCGCCGAACCGGTCTCGACCTGGGTCCAGGAAATCCGCGAGTTCTTGCCGCGGCAATCGCCACGCTTGGTGACGAAATTGTAGATGCCGCCCTTGCCGTCCTTGTCGCCGGGGTACCAGTTCTGGACGGTCGAGTATTTGATCTCCGCGTCATCCAGAGCGATCAGCTCGACCACGGCCGCATGAAGCTGGTTCTCGTCGCGCTGGGGCGCGGTGCAGCCTTCGAGATAGGAGACGTATGAGCCTTCGTCCGCGATGATCAGCGTACGCTCGAACTGCCCGGTGTTCCGCTCGTTGATACGGAAATAGGTCGACAGCTCCATCGGGCAGCGCACGCCCTTGGGCACATAGACGAACGAACCGTCGGTGAAGACCGCAGAATTCAACGTCGCGAAGAAATTGTCCGAGGCCGGCACGACCGAGCCCAGATATTTCTTCACGAGTTCCGGATGCTCTCGGATGGCCTCGGAGATCGGCATGAAGATCACACCGGCCTTCTGAAGCTCCTTCTTGAAGGTCGTCGCGACGGACACCGAATCGAACACCGCATCGACGGCGACGCGATTGCCGTAGCCACCCTCGGCGGGCGGTGTGCCGGAATCGTCGTCGAGCTGTGACGGTTCGTCGGCCTTGCGCACGCCCGCCAGGATCTCCTGCTCCTTCAGCGGAATGCCGAGCTTCTCATAGGTGCGCAGGATTTCCGGATCGACTTCGTCGAGGGAAGCCGGACCCGACATCGATTTCGGCGCCGCGTAATAGTGAATGTCCTGATAGTCGATCGGCGGATAGTCGACGCGCGCCCAGTCAGGGCTCTCCATCGTTTTCCAGCGCTCGAACGCCTCGAGCCGCCAGTTCAGCATCCATTCCGGCTCCCCCTTCTTGGTGGAGATCAGACGGATGATGTCCTCGTTGAGCCCTTTGGGCGCAACGTCCATCTCGATCAGCGTCTCGAACCCGTATTTGTACTGATCGACGTCGATCTGGCGGACCTGATCGATGGTCTCCTGGACTGCAGGCATGCTTCACGCTCCATACTCGCCGGATTCAAAGTCCGGTGGTCGGGGTTTTGGTCTGGAAAATATGCTCCTGACCGTCAAGATAATTCGCAAGTGCGCGCTTTTTTAGTGCCATTCTAATTATTCGCAAGCATTCACGCAGCTTCGACCGATCCAAGCTTTGCAAGCGCCTGATCGGCCAGCTTTCCATAGGCGGCGACAAATCGCCGGAGGGCTTCGGCATTCGTATCAGGACCGAAGCTGATCCGGATCGCACCGCTCGAGGACTCAATCGGCAGTCCGGCCGAGGCGAGTGCCGTCAACACATGGCTTCGCCCCACCTTTCCGGAGGAACACGCGGCTCCGGAGGACACGGCGAAACCGGCAAGGTCGAGTGCGATCTGCGCGGTCTCGCCCTTCACGCCTGGATGGACAATGGCAACCGTATTGGGAAGCCGTTCAGCACCCTCACCCAAAATCACGGTTTCCGGCGCGCGTTCCATGATTAGCGCCTCGAAATCATGTCTGAGCGCCCGCATCGCATCCGCGTCGGGCGCGATCCGATTCATGCGCGCTTCCGCCGCAGCGCCGAAACTCGCAATGGCCGGCAACGCTTCTGTGCCGGCCCGAATGCCGCGTTCGTGGCCACCACCGCGCAACATCGCAAAAGGCCGCGTGCCGATATCGGCGAGGACGAAGGCTCCGACGCCCTTCATGGCGCCCATCTTGTGGCCCGATAGGACGATCGCGTCCGCACCGGTTGCCTCGAGGTCGATCGGAAGGCGCCCACCAATCTGCGCAGCGTCCAAGACCAGACGCACCGGGCGTTCGCCAATCCGCTCGCGAATGCGCGCAATGGGCTGGATCACGCCCGTCTCCGAATTTGCCCAGGACAGCGCGAAGAGAGAAGGCTTGCCGTCGCTCTCGTCGAGCCAGGTTTCGAGCGCGGCCATTCGCACGATACCGTGACGATCCACGGGCAGGCGCGTCACGCAATCGGGATCGAAACGCCCTCCCTCGCGCGTTGCCGCATGATCCGTCTCGACCACGGCCAACCGGGAGAGTTCGGTCTCCTTGCCGGAAACCAGCCAACGTGGCGACAGAAGTTGGGTTGCCGCTTCGGTGGCCCCGCTCGTGAATACGACCTGTTCGGCATCGACCTTTCGCTCCTTCCCGGAGCAAAGTGTCGCGACGCTTTCACGTGCCGCTTCCAGGACGGCACGAGCACGGCGTCCTTCGCGATGGGTAGATGAAGGATTGGCGAGTTCGAGCGCGCACATCACCGCGTCCCGCGCTTCGGGAAGCAGCGGGGCGGAGGCATTGTAGTCGAGATAAATCCGCGGCTCGCGGTCGCTCATCAGAATCCGCCGAGAATCGATCGGCTCCTGCCGACGCAAATTCCTTGAAATTCGGCCAGTAAAAGGACTAAGAAACGCCCTCGCACGGCCTCCGTAGTTTGGAACCCTTCTAAAGTGGAACTTACGAAGCCGACCGGGCTTCGTCAAGCGACGGCGCCTGTGCCCTGAATCGCCCGCTTGAGAAAGAGTATTTATATGCCCGAAGTGATCTTCAATGGCCCGGCGGGGCGTCTTGAAGGCCGCTACCAGGCGGCCAAGGAAAAGAACGCGCCGATCGCCGTGGTCCTCCATCCGCATCCGCGGTTCGGCGGGACGATGAACAATCAGATCGTCTATCAGCTTTTCTACATGTTCGTTGAGCGGGGATTCACGACCCTGCGCTTCAATTTCCGCGGCATCGGACGCAGCCAGGGCGAATTCGACCACGGCGCTGGCGAGCTATCCGACGCCGCTTCGGCGCTCGATTGGGTGCAGAGCCTGCATCCCGATTCCAAGCAGTGCTGGGTGGCGGGTTATTCTTTCGGCGCCTGGATCGGCATGCAACTGCTGATGCGCCGGCCCGAGATCGAAGGCTTCATCTCGGTCGCTCCGCAGCCCAATTCCTACGATTTCTCCTTCCTTGCCCCCTGCCCCTCCTCCGGCCTGATCATCCATGGCGGCAAGGACCGGGTGGCGCCGCCGCGCGACGTGCAGGTGCTGGTCGACAAGCTGAAGGCGCAAAAGGGCATCGTCATCAGTCAGAAGACGATGGACGAAGCCAATCATTTCTTCAGTGGCATGAACGAGGAACTGATCGCCGAATGCGCCGAGTATCTGGACCGGCGCCTGGCAGGCGAACTGTCCGATCCCAGGCCGAAGCGTTTGCGCTGAAGCCCGGGCACCGGAACGGAGCCAAGATTTAAGCGGATTGTTGCCGGTCTCAGCGCAGCGTCCTCGACCGAACTGGAAGGCGCGGCGCGTGCTCCCGACGAGGTGTCCGCGCCGCTTTGCCGATAGAACCGAAAAGACACGAGCGAGATGACGAGCTTCAAGTCCGACTTCCTGTCGATCCTTTCAGAACGGGGCTTCATCCACCAGCTGTCGGATGACACCGGGCTCGACGAACTGTTCTCGAAGGAGACCGTCACCGGCTATATCGGCTTCGATCCCACCGCGAAGAGCCTGCATGTCGGCTCGCTCATGCAGATTATGCTGCTCTACTGGATGCAGCAGACCGGCCATCGCCCGATCGCGCTCATGGGCGGCGGGACGGGCATGATCGGCGATCCTTCGTTCAAGGACGAAGCTCGAAAACTCCAGACTCAGGACACGATCGCCGAAAATCTGGCCGGCATCCGCCAGGCCTTCGAAAACTATCTGAGCTTCGGCGATGGGCCGACCGACGCGGTCATGATCGACAACGCCGAGTGGCTGCTCGACATCAAATATGTCCCGTTCCTGCGGGACGTCGGGCGACATTTCTCAGTCAATCGGATGCTGTCCTTCGACTCGGTCAAGCTGCGTCTCGACCGCGAGCAGTCGCTATCCTTCCTGGAATTCAACTACATGATCCTCCAGGCCTACGACTATGTGGAGCTCTACAAGCGACTGGGCTGCCGATTGCAGATGGGCGGTTCGGATCAATGGGGCAACATCATCAATGGGATAGAGCTCGGGCGACGGATGGAGGGCGCGGAACTCTTCGCCCTTACCTCCCCGCTGCTGACGACCGCCTCCGGTGCCAAGATGGGCAAGACCGCCTCCGGTGCGATCTGGCTCAACGCCGATATGCTGAGTCCTTACGATTTCTGGCAGTACTGGCGTAACACCGAGGACGCCGACGTCGTCCGCTTCCTGAAGCTCTACACGACCTTGCCGCTGGACGAGATCACTCGGCTGTCGGCGCTCGCCGGGTCGGAAATCAACGAGACGAAGAAGATTCTCGCCAACGAAGTGACGGCGATGCTTCACGGTCGTGCGGCGGCCGAAGAAGCAGCGGAAACCGCCCGCAAGACCTTCGAGGAGGGTGCCCTCGCCGACAATCTCCCGAGCATCGCTGTCGCTCGCAGCGAACTGGCCTCCGGCGTCGGCCTTCTTTCACTTCTGGTTTCGGCGGGTCTCGCCGGCTCCAATGGCGAGGCCCGCCGTCATGTTCAGGGGGGTGCCGTGCGCCTCAACGATCAGCCGGTTTCCGATCCTCGCCTCAGCGTCGACGAGAGCGACCTCGTCGACGGCGTGGTCAAGCTGTCCCTCGGCCGCAAGAAGCACGTGCTCGTTCGACCGGAGTAGCCGGAACGGCTTGACGTCGGAGTGACCGGCGGCCGGCGGCTCAGTACTCGAAAATGCGCCTGAAGATGCCCGGTGCGATCAGCGAAATCGGATTGACCGTCAGGGTCGGGTCTGAAAACGCCCCCTCCAGCCGGTAGGTAATGCCGATCAGGCCGCCCTCGATGCCGTTGCCGAGCACGTTGCCGACCAGCGGCAGCGCACCGAAGATGCGGTTGACGCCGTAAGCGGGCATAAACGAACCGTTGATCGCGATCCGGCTCGCAGCGTCGATCAGGGTGCCCTCGAAACTCGACCCGAAGATCGGCCCGCGAAGAATGCCGTTCTCCACCACCAGCCGGCCATCCCGCCAGAACAGGCGGGCCCGAGCGGTCTCGAAGAAGGCATTGGCGACCGGCAGGTCGCGGCCGAGTCGGCCTGCGAGACTGTCGCTCGCGTAGTTCCCGGTTCCCACAAGGCTTCGCAGTCGCTCTTCGCCAACGAGGCTGAAGTTGCGGACACGAAACGATCCGGCGAACCCGCCGTCCCGGCCGCGAAGGCGGATGCCCGCCTGACCACCGCGCATGTGCTCGTACAAGCCCGCGAACCGCAAGAAAGCACCCGTATCGGCGATTGTCGCGTCCACGCTTGCCGTGCCGTCGTCCGCTGGACCGATGAAGCCGGTCACCTCTCCTCTTTCGAGGTTGGCCGTCAGGGAGGCGGCTCGAATGCGATCGTCGCGCTCCTCGTAGCGCAGTTCGACATTCTGCATCGTCTCACCGTTGAAGCCGAGAAGTCGCTGCGCGGATAGCTCCACGATCAGACGACTCTTCGACGAGGATGGACCCGAGGCGGGATCATCATCGCCAAACCGGTCACGAAGGGCCGAGATCACGGGGCGCGCATCGATGCTCGTGCCGGCCACGCTGAGGCCGAGGCCGCCTTCTATCCGGGAGAGCCGTGCGGAGACCGCGTCGCCCGGGTTCAGGGAGAGGGACTCAAGCACGAGAGTTTCGAGCCCCGCCTCATCAAGCCTCGCGCGTCCGCGCGCCGAGAAACCCTCGCCTTCGAGAACCGCGTCGTTGATCCGCGTCCGACTGCCCGTCCTCAGAACATCGAATGTCAGCCGGGCCGGAATGCCGGCGCTCTTGCTCCAGCCAATCGGCGGCAGGCGCATGGCCGCCGCACCCAGATCGACCTCGGCCGCAAAGCCCGCATCCGTCTGCGTCAATTCGACGTCGAGGGGCCCGCTCACGAAGTCGGCGAGAACCGGAGAGACCTCTGCCAGCATGCCACTCTCGATCCGCGCGGAAATCTTCAACGACGGCTCGCCGACAGGCTCCGGCGCCAGCGGCCGCGAGAAGTTGATCGTGGCCGGCAGCCCGTCGATGTGGGCCGAGAGCTCACCCATGGCGTTTCCGGGTGCGATCACTGCGAGACCTGTCAGCCGGCCAAGCCTGTGACCGCGGATCGGTTTCCGGATGTCGACACCATCCAGCTCGGCAACCACCGACCAGTCTTCGATTGCGTCGGATAAGAAATCTCGCTCCCGCGGCTCCCGAGACAAGCGAAAGCCGGCGTCGAGCTTGACCCGTGCTCGGCCAGCCACGTCCTCTGGCCCGACCTCCAGTTCGTTCAGCCTGTCGACCGGCTCATGTCCGAGCAGCGAGAGAATGGCCGACGCCTCGCCTTCCAGTCCGAGGGAGAGCGAAGCCGCGACAGCCTCGGCCTCGGACCGGAAACCCAACGTCGACGGCAGGACCGAAAGTCCCGTCATGCCCTCGACGCTTGCGGTTTCGACCGCAATCTCGGTCTGACCACCGGCGTAGCGGATGGTTCCCTTCACTTCGGTGAGTGCCGGCATTTCGCCGACAGTCCGGAAATGTCCCTGCCCGAAATCGAGAGCGAGCCGCACCTCGTCGGCCTCGGGTTCGACACCCGGCACGACGATCGCGGCGAGGCGTGGCAGCGTCATGGCCAGGTCGAAGGTCGCCGAACCAACCTGGCCGGCCAGGAGATTGTCGAAGACCCACTCGCGAGGCCCATCCACGAGGAAAAACGGCCAGAACGCCTTGAGGTCGGCCGCCGACACGCCCGTCGCTCGAAACTTCGTGCTTAGGGCGCCGCCGTGCGCGTCATCCCTGATCTCCGCCCGCCCGTTGACCGAGCCGCTCGCCATTTCCAGTGCGATGTCGGGAAACGACAGCCGCATGGCGCGCGGATCGAACGTGCCGCTTGCGGCGAAGTCGGCGGCGCGTGCCACATCGCTGCCGTTGCTCCCATCACGTGACCCAACCGCGGAGACGAGTTCCCGTGATCGCAGGCTCACCGGATAGGTGCCTGTCGTCGAAGCAAGGTCGACCGAAGCCGTGAAGCGGCCTCGGAAGGTTGCTTCGTCGGTTATTGTTATATCGGAGACAAAGGCTTGGTCGTCTTCCCTCATGTAGGAAGCGAGCTTTGCCTCGAGCCGGGGATCATGGTCTCCACGCTCACCACCAAGAAGCGCCGCATCCGTGTCGAAGCGAAGGATTCTCTGGTCGTTTTCGGTAGAGAGCGAAACGGTTGTCCGGGTTTCGACGGTCTTTCCGTCCCAGGTGTCATCGGACGGCATGGCGAAGGACATCGCATTGGTGGCGAGGTCGAGACGCGACACTGTCTTGCGGTTTTCCGCCAAGGCGAGATCGCCCACGGCTTCGACGATCTCTCCTGAAACGTCCAGTGCGACATCAAAGCGGATCTCGTCTTGCGCTGGTTTTTCAACGACCGCCCGCACGAGACGCGGCAGCGCGGCGTGGTCATCCCCAAGCACACGGAGATCAGCCAGTTCGATGAAATCCACCGGCAGCGCGGCGATCCGCCGGGCTCCCGCGTCGACTGCGGCAAAGACGGCTGTCGCGTCGAGGGGCGGGAACTCTCCTCCGCGCGGCAGGCGTTCGGCATCGATCCGCAAGCCGCTCAGAGTCAGATGACCGAGCGCCAAATCGCCGGTCAGAAGATCGAGCAGGCCGACACCGCTTTGCAGGGAATCGATTGCGACGACCGTCTCGCCGCTCCCGCGATCGCTGAGGACCACATTCTTCACATCGAAAGCGAAGCCGCTCGCGAAAGTGAAGCCAAAGTCCTGTTCACCCAGCGCAATGGAAAAATCACCGGGCAGAAGCGAGGCGGCCAGTCGCTCGGTCTGTCGGGCGAGCAGTTGCTTGCCGGATGCGGTCGACAAGGCCCCGACTGCAAGCGCCGCCAGAAAGACCGCACCAGCGAGACCGAAAGCCCCAATTCGGATGCTCCGCCTCATGAAACCGCAGACCCTGCATCACGGCAATCTTGAAGGTCCGGCAAAGACCCTTTCCGTCCGCCGCTCGTGGAGCGGCACGCGAAACGATATCCTGTGGAACGGGCCCGCCGCGCGCGCGCAAACATTTCGCTCTCCCCCGCGCGTTGCGCTATCTTGCCGGCATCTACCGGGCCGTTGCCGCTTCGCTTTCCATGCGAGGGCGATTTACGGGCGTGCCTATTTCCATTCATTGGGCCAAAAGGATGACAACATGGCGGTTTCGCTTGGCGATCGGTGTCCCGAATTCAGTCTTCCGGACGACCGCGGCAAAACGGTCACGCTCGATGATCTGAAGGGCAAGCCGTTCGTGCTCTATTTCTATCCGAAGGACGATACCTCGGGATGCACGCGCGAAGCTGTCGATTTTACCGGTCTCAAGCCCGAGTTCGACAACCTCGGCGTCGAAGTGTTCGGAGTTTCGCCTGATCCGGTGAAGAAGCACGAGAAGTTCCGCGACAAGCATGAACTGGCCGTCCGCCTCCTTTCCGACGAGGAAAAGTCGCTGATCGGCGCTTTCGGCGTCTGGGTCGAAAAATCCATGTACGGCCGCAAATACATGGGCGTGGATCGCACGACCGCCCTCATCGCCGCAGACGGAACGGTCGCCCGCATCTGGCCGAAGGTGAAAGTGCCCGGCCACGCGCAGGAGGTTCTGGAAGCCGCGCGGCAATTGCCCGAGACGAAATGACGGTCATCCAGGATGACGATAGGGCAGCCTGGCCGTCCACGCTTCGGCAGGCGGCGATCGAGGCTCTCGCCTCGGCCGATCTGGACGAGAAGGTCGACAGGACGAATCTTGCCTGCCGCCTGTGGTTCGGGCGGCGGCTCGGTCTGCATTCCGCTTCGGATCCGTCTCATCCGGGGCGTCCCGGCCGCCCCGCCGAGCCTGAACTCGTCTCACCCCGCAAGCTGAAGCGCCGGTCGATCCACACGGAGGAAGGCCGGATCGTCCTGATCCATGCGCTCGCCCATATCGAACTCAACGCCATCGATCTCGCCCTCGACATCGTGGCCCGCTTCGCCCAGGAGACCATGCCGCGCTCCTTCTTCGACGGCTGGATGACGGTGGCGCTCGAAGAAGCGAAGCATTTCGGTCTCCTCTCCCGGCGACTCCAATCGCTCGGCTCGCGCTACGGCGCCATGCCGGCCCATGACGGGCTCTGGCAGGCGGTCGAGGCGACCTCGCATGATCTCTCTGCCCGTCTCGCGGTCGTGCCCCTGATTCTCGAAGCCCGCGGCCTGGACGTGACGCCTTCGATGATCGAGAAGCTGACCGAGGTCGGCGATCTCGAGACGGCGAAGATCCTGGAGATCATCTACCGCGACGAGAAGAAGCACGTCGCGATCGGCGCCAAATGGTTCCGCTTTCTGTGCGCCCGGCGCGGCGAAAACCCGGCCGAACGCTTCAAGCTTCTGGTGCGGGAAAGCTTTCGCGGCGACGTGAAGGCCCCCTTCAACGACCGCGCCCGCGCCGAAGCCGGACTGACGCCCACATTCTATCGCTCGCTTTCCCCGCGCTCTCGCTGACCCCGAACGGCCTCGGCAAGGAAACGTTAACCTTAAGGACCTCTAATCGCCCGCACCCACCAAGCAGTCTTTCGAGTGATTCCGTCAATGCGGGCGAACAAGCTGACGAACACCTTCGGCAAGCGAAGCCACCCCCATACCGTCATCATCGCACGCGGCGAAGAGGTCCGTCATTTCACCGTCGGACGGGCGGCGCTGGCTGCCTGCTCGGCGTTTGCCGGCCTCGTGATTGCCGGTGCGATCGCCCTGCCTCTCTCCTACATTCTCGAAGATGATGGGGGTTCTCGGGCCGCCGAGCGTCAGTGGCAGGAACAAAGGCAATATGAAGAGCGCATCCTCGCCCTTCGTACCCAGCTCGATCGGATGACCAGCCGTCAGTTCCTGGCCCAAAAGATGGTCGAGACGAAGGTGGATGTGCTGCTCGAACAGCAGGACGAGCTGGCCTCGCGCTATGACCGCCTCCAGCCGCTGATGTCGCGCGCAAAAGCCACGGGGCTGATCCCCACCTCTGTTCCGATCCCGACACCCAAGCCCGTCGCGGCGAACGCCTCTTCGCTCGATCGAGATCTCTCGACGGGCTCGATTTCCCCAGACGCATCATCCGGCTCCGCTCCGAGCGACACTCTCTCAACCGATTCCATCACGGAGGAGGCCGATCCGAGGCTCGATCTCGGTCGTTTGCGTGCAGGGATAGCCGAGCAAGAGGACCAGAAAACCAGCAGAGTGGCAAAGAATGCACCTGCCATCTCCGAGGAGGCGATCCGGGAAATCGGCAAGGCGTTGAGCCTCGCCGAGCTTCAGCAGATCGAACACCTGGAGACGCTCGCCACGAAAGCCCGCGAACGCGCGGTGAAGATCGCCAGCACCCTCAAAGCCGGCGGGATCGCCCTCCCCGAACAAAGCGAACCGGAGCGCGCGACCGGCGGGCCGTTCGAACCCGTCGCGGAACCGGACCCCTTCGAGGATTCCTATACGGATCTTGAAACGGCGCTCGATGACTTGCAGCGCGTGAGCGCGGTTGCGGAAGACATGCCGCTTGCCATGCCGATGTCGCGCAACGCAATCTCCAGCACTTTCGGTATTCGCTCGGATCCGTTTCTGAAGCGCCGTGCCCTGCATGCGGGCATCGATTTTGCGGTCCCCATGGGTCACAGGATCGGTGCCGCCGCCCCGGGAACCGTCGTTCATGCCGGACGCTCGGGCGGTTATGGCAACATGGTCGAGATCGACCATGGCAACGGTATCACGACCCGCTACGGCCACATGTCGCGGATCAACGTCAAGAAGGGGCAGGTCGTGAGTCGCGGCGAGACGATCGGCGCCGTCGGCAGCACGGGCAGAAGCACCGGCCCGCATCTGCACTACGAGATCCGCCGAGACGGCCGCGCCGTCGACCCGGCCCGCTTCTTCCGGATGGGAGAGCAGATTCGCGAACTCGGCTGAGCCTCGCTCAGCCCAAGTTCGCGAAACCGATTCTCAGGTGGTCAGTCGATGTCTTCGACCGCCGCGTTGCCGCCATGGACGCGATGGGCGAGTGCGGCTTCCATGAACTCGTCGAGGTCACCGTCGAGCACTTCCTGGGGTGTCGTGTGCTCGACGCCCGTCCGCAGATCCTTCACCAGCTGATAGGGCTGCAGAACGTAGGAGCGGATCTGGTGGCCCCATCCGATCTGGGTCTTGCTCGAGGCCTCGGCATTGGCCGCTTCTTCCCGGCGCTCAAGCTCAGCCTCGTAGAGACGCGCCTTCAGCATGTTCCAGGCCGTCGCGCGGTTCTTGTGCTGCGAGCGCTCCTGCTGGCAGGCCACGACAATGCCGGTCGGAATATGCGTGATACGCACCGCCGAATCCGTCGTGTTGACGTGCTGTCCGCCAGCGCCCGAGGCGCGATAGGTATCGACCCGGCAGTCGGACTCGTTCACCTCGATGTCGATCGTGTCGTCCACCACCGGGTAGACCCAGACCGAAGCGAAGGAGGTGTGCCGCCGCGCCTGGCTGTCATAGGGCGAGATGCGGACCAGGCGGTGGACGCCCGACTCCGTCTTCGCCCAGCCATAGGCATTGTGGCCCTTGATCAGCAGCGTCGCCGACTTGATGCCTGCTTCTTCGCCGGGATGCTCCTCGAGCACCTCGACCTTGAACTTCGCCCGCTCGGCCCAGCGGATATACATCCGCTCGAGCATCTCGGCCCAGTCCTGGCTCTCGGTCCCGCCGGCGCCCGAATGGACTTCGAGATAGGTGTCGTTCGAATCGGCCTCGCCAGACAGAAGAGTTTCGATCTGACGCTTGTCGACCTCGGCCTTCAGTCCGCGGATCGCGGTCTCGGCTTCCTGGATGACGCTCTCGTCGTCCTCGTCCTCGCCCATCGCGATGAGTTCGATATTGTCCTCGAGCGACTGGGTAAGACCACGGATTGCCGTGATCGCGCCCTCCAGCTGCTGGCGCTCGCGCATCAGCTTCTGGGCTTCCATCGGGTCGTCCCAGATGGAAGGGTCTTCGGCTTTCTGGTTCAGATCATCGAGGCGTTTGACGGACTTGTCCCAGTCAAAGATGCCTCCTTAGCAGGCTGATGGCCTGCCGGACTTCGTCAACGATGGTTTCGATCTCGGCACGCACGCCGCATTCTCCGAATTGAACTTGAGGTCATCACCCGCTGCGGCCGGTTCACAGACCGACCGGCAGGATCGAAGGTGCCGGGTCATAGCTGCGGCGGGACCACCTCGTCAACCAAGGGGGCCGGGAGCGCCGCAGCAGGACAGCAATCAGAACAGACCGCCGGCACCCTGCGAAATGGCCTCCTCGGCCTGGCGAGAGACGCGGGGCGCAAAGCCCTGGTCGGACGCCACTTCGTCCATGCCGATGACGGAATAGCTGTCGGACGGTCCCGTACCGGGCTTGAACGCTTCCATGATGACGCCGGAGCCGGAACCCTCGGCGCGCATGCCGGTCTTCCGGTTGACGGCGATGAGCTGCATGCCTTCCGGCACCTTGAACTCGACCGGCGGCTTGCCCTTGAGCGCATCTTCCATGAAGTCGACGAAGACCGGAGCCGCCAGCCCGCCGCCCGTGGCACCGCGTCCCATGGGCTGCGGGTTGTCGTAGCCGATGAAAACGCCGCAGACGAGATCCGGGGTAAAGCCGACGAACCAGACGTCCTTCTCGTCATTGGTGGTGCCGGTCTTGCCGGCCACCGGCACGCCCAGCTTGGCAACGCGGGTTGCCGTGCCGCGCTGCACGACGCCCTCCATCATCGAGGTGATCTGATAGGCGGTCATCGGATCGAGCACCTGATCCCGCTGGTCGACGAGTTCCGGTTCCGTCCCGCCGCCATATTCACGCGTGTTGCACTCGGCACAGAAGCGCTGGTCGTGCTTGTAGATGGTGCGGCCGTAGCGATCCTGGATCCGGTCGATCAGCGAGGGTTCGATCGAACGCCCGCCATTGGCGATCACCGAATAGGCGGTCACCATGCGCAGCACCGTCGTCTCGCCGGCGCCCAGGGCCATCGGCAGGAAAGGCTTGAGACGGTCGTAGATGCCGAAGCGCTCCGCATAGGCTGCGACCAGATCCATGCCCATGTCCTTGGCCAGCCGCACGGTCATCAGATTGCGGCTCTTCTCGATCCCCAGACGCAGTGTCGAAGGACCGGCCGAGCCACCGCCGTAGTTCGACGGCGTCCAGAAGCCGCCATTGCCGTCCGGCAGCGAGATCGGCGCGTCCATGATCACCGAAGACGGGGTGTAGCCATTGTCGAGCGCAGTCGCGTAGACAAACGGCTTGAACGAGGAGCCCGGCTGGCGATAGGCCTGCGAGGCGCGGTTGAACTCGGACTGGGCGAAGGAGAAGCCGCCGACCATGGCGCGCACCCGGCCGGTCTCCGGTTCCATGGCGACCAGCGCGCCTTGAACCTTCGGTGGCTGGCGCAGGATGTAGCCCTCGCCCTCGGACTTCTTCTCGACATAGACAACGTCGCCGCGGGACAAGACGTCGTCGGCCGAGCGGACCTTTCCAGTCTTTTCCTTGGTGTTGAGATACAGCGCCCATTCCATGTCGGAGAGCGCGATCGTGGCGATTTCGCGCTCGGCCGTCAGCGCCCCCGAAACGGCGCGTTCGGGCTGCAGACCGATGCTCACCCGGTTCGATTCCGCTTCGAGCACAACGGCAAGCCGCCATTCGGGAACGTCGGACAGCGCCTCGATCTCGCCTAGCGCAGCGCCCCAGTCGCTGCCGATGTCGATCGTAGCGACCGGACCGCGATAGCCCTTCTTCTGATCGAACTGGACGAGACCGTGCTGCAGAGCTTTCCGGGCCTCTTTCTGCAGTTCGGGATCGAGGGTCGTGCGGACGGAAAGACCGCCTTCGTAGAGCGCCTTGGAACCATAGCGCTCGACGATCTCGCGGCGGACGTCCTCGGTAAAGTACTCCGAA
Organism: Jiella marina; assembly: GCF_024359545.1. Classification (GTDB taxonomy): domain Bacteria; phylum Pseudomonadota; class Alphaproteobacteria; order Rhizobiales; family Rhizobiaceae; genus Jiella. The sequence goes on along the minus strand of NZ_JAKQZG010000001.1, from coordinate 183,962 downwards.
GAGGCGAGATAGGTGCCCGAAGGACGCGGATTGACATCAATATCGGTGTTCTTGGCCTCCTGGGCCTCCTCGCGGCTGAGAAAGCCGTTCTCGGCCATCTGGTCGATGACCCAGTTGCGCCGGTCCATCGCCCGATCGTAGTTGCGGAACGGGTTGTAGTTTTCCGGCGCCTTGGGGAGCGCGGCGAGATAGGCCGCCTCTTCCACAGTGAGCTCGGTCACGGCCTTGTCGAAATAGGCGAGCGAGGCGGCGGCGATGCCGTAGGAGCCCATGCCGAGATAGATCTCGTTGAGGTAGAGCTCGAGGATCTTGTCCTTGGAATAGGCCTGTTCGATTCTGAGAGACAGGATCGCTTCCTTGATCTTGCGATCGAAGGTGCGTTCGTTGGTCAGGAGGAAGTTCTTTGCCACCTGCTGCGTGATCGTGGACGCACCCTGCATGCGACCACCCTTCGCAATCACCAGAACCGCGCGCGCCACGCCTTCGATGTCGACGCCGGGATGGGAATAGAAATTCTTGTCTTCAGCCGACAGGAAGGCATTCTTCACGAGCGGGGGGATCGCCTGGATCGGCAGGAAAAGCCGGCGCTGGGTGGCGTATTCGGCCATCAGCCCGCCGTCGGAGGCGTGGACGCGCGTGGTCACCGGCGGTTCATAGTCGGCCAGCACCTGATAGTCCGGCAGCCCCTCGGCCATCCGTTCGACATACCAGGCCACGCCGCCGGCAACGAGAATGAAGAAAACGGCGCCGAGGCCGAAAAAATAGCCGATCAGTCTGATCATCGAAACTCCGTCCGGACGCTGCTGCCAGTGATGTCCGGCCCCTTTTGGCAACCTCGGTCCCGTCGAGCCGCTCGACCCCTCGAAACCGCGCTCGTCGCCCGCCTCTTGCCGGTTCTACGGAACACCTGCTTTCGTGCCCGGAGATTGCGGCATTGGGATGGACCCATGCCCTGATTTTCGGTTGTGGCAAGGCTTGTTGCCGGTTTGCCACAGTTTTTGCGACATGATTAAGCCGTTTGTTAAGTTTTCGGGCAGCGCCCCTAACGTGCCGACCTGGACGCTCGCTTTGCGGGAACCTGTCGTGGCCGCCGCCTCGAATCGTCCGGCCCAGCAAGCACCACGACCAATCGCGTCGGGCAAGCGGACCTCAGTCGCGATTCGTCAGTTCCTCGCCTTTTCCGCCGCGAAAGAAGCCCACGACGGCCGAGGCGACGGCTGAAGCGAACTGGCGGCGCCAGCTCTCGTCCTTGAGGAGCTTCTCGTCTTCTTCATTGGACAGGAAGCCCATCTCGATCAGCACCGAGGGCACATCCGGGGCTTTCAGGACGCGAAACCCCGCGGAACGCTTGGGATTCTTGATCAGCTCGATCTTGCGCCTGGACAGGTCACTGACGAGCGCAGCGGCGAAATGCTCCGAAAAGCTGACGGTCTCGCGGCGAGTGAGATCCAGAAGGATGTCGAAGACCTCCGGTTCATTTGCTTCCCAGCCTTCCGGTGCGAAGCGGTCTGCCGCGTTTTCCGACGCCGCGATCTGGCGTGAAAGCTCGTCGGAAGCCTCGTCAGACAGGGTATAGACGGTCGCGCCGCGCAACGTCTTGTAGCGGATCGAGTCGGCATGGATCGACAGGAACAGATCGGCCCCCAGACGCCGCGCGAGGGCCGCGCGATCATCGAGGGAAATGAAGCGGTCCCCGTGGCGCGTGAGTTTCACCTCGACATTCGGATAGTCTTCCAGAACGTCCTGAAGAACCCGGGCATTTTCCAGGTTGATGTCCTTCTCGTGGGTTCCCGACTTCGACACCGCCCCATTGTCGTCGCCACCGTGGCCGGGATCGATGACGATCAGCAGCGGCTTGACGTTCTCCGCCCCGCCCACACTCGGGCTGTTGTCGGAAGTCGCGACTGCGACCGGTTGGGGGGCGGCGTTGGAGTTCTGCGCGGCGCCGTCGACCGGTGCGATCGACAGGGCCACGGTCTCTTCTCCGTCGTCACTCCCGTGCTCTACGCGTGCCGAAGCCGGAGCCTTGAGCCGGAAGATGACGCGGTAGCGATCCGCCGCCACGAGACCGTGCCGGGTCGATTCGACCAGGTCGTTTTCCGGCGGGCTGCCGGGTTCGATCGCCGGGACGGTGTTGTCGAAGTCGATGGCGATGCGGTCCGGGTTCTTCAGCTGAAAGGTCCGAACATCGACCTTGCCCGTCAGCTTGAAACGCACCTCCAGCCCGTCCTCGCTGGCTAACTGCTGAATCTCCGTCATCACGCGCTCATCCGCGGCGAACGCATTCCCACAGCCGACGGTCACGACCAACGCCGTCAGCAGGGATAGGATCGCAGAACGCCAGCGGTGAGCGGTGATCATGCCAGGAACCTCTTGAAGGAATCAGGATACGGGAGATCTGGTGCCACAATGCGACAGAGCAGCGGCGCCGACGTCATAGCCACAAGCTTGGCATCAGCATGACGGCGCCGGATAGGGCTTCGATCGTAGACGAGCCGCTTGCCCCACCGTCTCAGCGCCTTGGACAAGTTCAAGGAAAACATAAGATTAGCGCCGCCTGCTCCCATGTCGGGCAAACTGCGCGCGACAGCTTGCCCGAGGCTTGGAGCGATAAAATCTATTGCCTATCCTTTCGGCAGCACCCTTGTCACATACCGGCACACGTCATAAAAGCGTGGGTGAGGTGAAAGGTGGCGTCGTTCGCGCCGCATCCGCTTGTGACCTGAAGGATCGGGTCGAGACCGGATGACGGCAGCACGAGAGCCGATCCGCCCATGACGAGGTGCTGAAGCGCGCCGCCACGCCTCACGATAAGGATTTTCGTCGACACTGGAGCGGTTTGTTCCAGCCGACACCTCAATCGTTACAGGTGAGTCGCTGTCGAAGTCGGCAGCCCACCGAAGCGTTCATCGGCCGCCTCCAGCGGTCATCGGTTGTTACAGGTCGTGTTGTTGCCGTCCGTATTCGATTTTCTCTGCTTGCACTCCGTCCGCCAAATCTCTGAGCGGGCCAGTCACATGACGCAGATCGTCGTTGCGCGACCCTTGGGCACGACCGTATCGGGCTCGCGCCCTCCTCTAGACCGCAGCACTGCCAGGCGCAGCAGGCGAGTCCCGAGCGCGAGCGCCGGGGAGTCATTCAATGGCAAACAAAATGTTAATCGACGCGTCCCACCCGGAAGAGACGCGCGTCGTTGTCGTACGCGGTAGCAGGGTCGAAGAGTTCGACTTCGAATCCGAACACAAGAAGCAGCTCAAGGGAAACATCTACCTCGCCAAGGTCACGCGCGTCGAACCGTCGCTTCAGGCCGCTTTCGTCGAATATGGCGGCAACCGGCACGGCTTCCTCGCCTTCAGCGAGATCCATCCCGACTACTACCAGATTCCGAAGGCCGATCGCGAAGCGCTGCTGGCCGAGGAAATGGGTCACGCCGATGACGACGATGAGGCGGACGAGCCGAAACCCAAGAGGAGCAGCCGGGCCAAAAAGGGCTCCTCGCGCCGCAAGGCCGCGGCACGTGAAGACGAAGACGTCGTTTCCGAGACGGTGGAAGCTGAGAACGAGGAAGGTCAGAGCGCCGACGAGTCGAACGGGGACGTCGCGGCGTCGGACTCCGCCCAATCCGACGATTCTGGCGATCGCTCGGACGCGGTCACGGCTGCCGACGAGAACGATTCCAGCGATAAAGCAGCAGACGACGACCAGGATGGCGACGAGGCGAGCGGAGACACCTCGTCCGGCCGAGGCCGCCGAACCCGTCGCAGCCGCAAGACCCGCGCGCGTTCCTCGCAGGACGATTCGGACGACAGCAACGGTGACGACGACAATGGCGACGAGGCGGAGGAGATCGACGAGATCGGCTCCGAAGACGCCATGGAGGAAGTTCCCGTTCGCCAGAACCGCCCACGCCGCCAGTACAAGATCCAGGAGGTCATCAAGCGCCGCCAGATCCTGCTCGTTCAGGTCGTCAAGGAAGAGCGCGGCAACAAGGGCGCGGCGCTGACCACCTATCTGTCGCTGGCGGGGCGCTATTCGGTGCTCATGCCGAACACGGCGCGTGGCGGCGGCATTTCGCGCAAGATCACCAATGCGGCCGATCGCAAGCGGCTGAAGGAAGTCGTGCGCGACCTCGATGTGCCGAAGGGCATGGGGATCATCCTGCGCACGGCCGGTGCGAACCGCACCAAGGCCGAAGTGAAGCGCGACTACGAATATCTGATGCGTCTCTGGGAGACGGTGCGCACCGTGACGCTCTCTTCGATCGCCCCTGCCCTCGTCTACGAGGAAGGCAGCCTGATCAAGCGATCGATCCGCGACCTTTACAACAAGGATATCGACCAGATCCTCGTTGCCGGCGAAGCGGGGTACCGCGAAGCCAAGGACTTCATGCGGATGCTCATGCCGAGCCAGGCCAAGGTGGTCCAGCCCTATCGCGATCCGACGCCGATCTTCGCGCGGCAAGGCATCGAGGCGCAGCTCGACAAGATGCTGCAGCCGCATGTCACGCTGAAATCCGGCGGCTACATCATCATCAACCAGACGGAGGCGCTGGTCGCGATCGACGTCAACTCCGGACGGTCGACGCGGGAACACTCGATCGAGGACACGGCTTTCCAGACCAATCTGGAGGCGGCGGAGGAAGTCGCCCGGCAACTGCGCCTGCGCGATCTCGCCGGACTGATCGTCATCGACTTCATCGACATGGAGGAAAAGCGGAACAACCGCGCCGTCGAGAAGAAGCTGAAGGACTGCCTGAAGAACGACCGCGCCCGCATCCAGGTCGGCAAGATCTCGCATTTCGGCCTTCTGGAGATGAGCCGGCAGCGCATCCGGGCGAGCGTGCTGGAATCGACCATGCAGGCCTGCCCGGTCTGCGAGGGTGCCGGCCACATCCGCAGCGCCTCCTCCCTCGCCCTGCATGTCCTCAGGAGCATCGAGGAACATCTGCAGAAGCACTCCAACCACGATCTGATCGTCAAGGTCCCGACGGCGACCGCGCTCTATGTGCTCAACGAAAAGCGTCGTCGTATCGAGGAGCTGGAGCAGCTCTATGGTCTCAAGATCGTCATCGAGGCCGACGAGAACGGCGGCCATCAGGCGATCAACATCGAGCACGGCGCCGAAGCGCTGCAGCCGATGATCGTCCAGGAGGCTGCCCATCCGGAATCAGTTGTCGCCGACGAAGGCGCCACCGACGAGGTTGGCAGCGATGTCGTTGCAGATGCCTCGGCTGGAGACGACGAGAGCGACGATCGGCAGTCGGACGGCAACGAAAACGGCAAGCGCCGACGCCGCCGGCGTAAGAAGCGCCGCGGTGACCGTGGCGACAGCCAGGAAGCCAGCGCCGAAGGCCAGCAGACGAGCGACAATGCGTCGTCCGACGACGAGGACAGCGACGACTCCGATTCCGGGGACGATGACAACAGCGATTCCGACAATGGCGGACGCGGTTCGCGTCGCCGCCGCCGCGGTCGTCGCGGTGGTCGCCGGCATCGCACCGAAAATGGCGACGGCAGCGACAACAGAGACGGCGAAAGCGACGACGCCGTCGCGGCGTCCGGCGACCAGACCACCGAGGGCGAAGCGTCCGACAACTCGGATCATGATGGCGGAGAAGCCTCCGTTCCAGCACCGAGCGCTGGCGAACCCGAAACGGTGAATGCCGACAGCCAGCCTGGCGAAGTGGTGGAAGTCGAAGCCTCCACCAGCGGCGCAGAGCCCGAGACTGTCAGCGAGCCTGTTCGAGAGATGCCCCCTCTCATCGAGGCCGAGAGCATGGATCCGGCGGACTCGGGTGCGCCAGTAGAAGAGGTCGAAACGACATCCGCACCGATCGACGGTCATGCCGGCGTCGAGGACGACGCGGCCGCCTCGGGCCAGCCGGCTGCCAATGACGACCAGCCCGAAGCCGAGACGAAGACCGAGCCGGTGGTGACCTCTTCCGCCGAAGAGCAAGGCGAACCGGCATCGAAGCCGCGACGCACCGGCTGGTGGGCACGGCGGAGCTTCTTCTAGGGCTCTCTGATCTCCTGCGACCGGCGCCAGCGCCGGTCGCAAGGCAGCTGTTCATCAGAACTTGCGGCGATGTTCTGTCGCCAGTCAGGCGACTCGGCCTGATCGAGACCGCAGAGGGACGGGCAAGGCGCCCTTTTCCGGCTTATCGGGAGCGCCATGGGTTCCAGCCTTCGAGGGCCTTCATCGAGCTGCTTTCGGCTCGGAAGATCCCACCACGGGAGGGATTGCGAAGCCGATGATTTTGGCCCGCTCCCGGTCCGGGGCGACCCTCACGACCACAATCAACCTTCGTCAAATGCCCGAGATTGCAGCGGTCGTCGCACCACTCCGGGGAATCGTTGCGTGTGCTAGCAGAGCATCGAATTCGGGCCGCGAGGAACGCGCGAAGGTGCCCTGCCATCTGGAGGACCCGACAGCTTCAGGCCTCCAGAAACGCAAAAGCGCCGGCCCTCGGGCCGGCGCTGAAGCACTGTGCAAGGCGTCGAAGCAGAGCCGACACCTCGCCGATTTGAGATCGTGCGTCGCGCTTACTCGGCGGCGGCGCGCGCCTCTTCGAGCCATTCGTTCCACTGCTCCTGATGGCCCTGGATCCAGGCATCGGCATGACGCTCGATGTCGGCCTCGGAGTCCTGTCCGTCACGCATCAGAAGGTTCTGGGCACTGATGTCGTTGGCCGAGAGCTCCATGATCTCGAAGAGCTTCGCGGCCGCCGGGTTCGCCTCGGCGAATTCGCGATTGGCGATGATCCGCTGGTTGTTGGCCTCGAAACCGTAGTTCGAGCCGTCAGGCAGCGACGTGTCAACGTCGGAGCGCTCGCCCGGAAGCGACGAGAACGGCACGTTCAGCCAGGTCACGTCCTGGCCCGGCACCATCACGCCGGAGACCCAGTAAGGCGTCCAGGTGTAGTAGAGGACCGGCTGCCCATCCTGAAAGCGGGTGATCGTGTCGGCGATGATCGCCGAGTAGGAACCCTGATTGTGTGTGACGGTATCGCGGAGTTCAAACGCATCGAGCTGATGCTCGATCACGCCTTCGCAGCCCCAGCCCGGCGTGCAGCCTGCGAGATCCGCCTTGCCGTCTCCATCATTGTCGAAGAGCTTGGCGATCTCCGGATCCTTGAGCTGGCCGATATTGGTGATGTTGTGCTCTTCGGCCGTCTTCTTGTCGATGAGATAGCCCTGCAGCGCGCCCGGCGAATAGACGCCCTCGCGATAAATCTTCTCGTCACCGCCGGCAGCCGTGTAGAAGTCGGAATGCAGCGGATCCCAATGGTCGGCCATGAAGGTGCCGTCGCCATTACCGATCGCGACGTGTCCTGCAGCGTATTCCAGTTCCTTGATGTCGCTGACGTCGTAGCCGAGTTCCTCAAGCGCCTTCGACACAAGAAGCGTCTGGAAGGTCTCTTCCGCAATCGAGGACTTCAGCGGCGTGACCGAAACGCCCTCGCCCGGCATTTCCGAATCCTGCGCGAAGGCCGGTCCGCCGGCAGCGGCGAAGGACAGGCCCGCTGCCGCGACGCATGCCATGAGAGTGCGCTTGGTTGTCATCAATGTCATGGATGTCTCCCTCTTGATTTCGTTCGATCGCACCCCCCACACCTTGTTGCGGACGGTGCAATGTCAAACGATCGATTGGTTTCGAAACCGCACAGACAGGCGCGGTCACGAGGCCATCTTGGTGCGATGGCTGTCCTCGGCATTCTCGTCACCTGATCCCCGCATCCGCAGATAGGCGCGGCGCGCATAGCCGGCTGGGCCGGTCTCGTACCAGGCGAGATTGCCGCGATCCCGGCGGGAGGTCCCCAGTGCCTGGGTCACGCGGTCGATGAGAATCGCCAGGATCACGATGCCGATCCCGCCGACCGTTGCAAGCCCCATGTCGAGGCGGCCGATTCCACGCAGCACCATCTGGCCGAGCCCGCCCACGGCGATCATCGATGCGATGACGACCATCGACAGAGCAAGCATCAGCGTCTGATTGACGCCGGCCATGATCGTCGGCATGGCGATCGGGAGCTGGACCTTGAACAACAACTGCCGTTTCGACGCGCCGAAGCTGTTGGCCGCTTCGATCAGGTCCGAAGGCACCTGGCGGATGGCGAGATTGGTGAGCCGGATCAGCGGCGGCAGGGCGAAGATGATGGTCACCACCACCCCGGGGACGTTGCCGATGCCGAACAGCATGACGATCGGCACGAGATAGACGAAGGCCGGTGTCGTCTGCATGGCATCGAGAACCGGTCTGAGCGTGCTCGCGGCCCGGTCGTTGCGTGAGAGCCAGATGCCCGTGGGCAGCCCGATCAACACGCAGAAGAACACCGAAGTGAACACCAGAGCGAGCGTGACCATGGATTCGGCCCAGGCGCCGATGAGACCGACGAAGATCAGCGAGAGGATCGCGCCGATGCCAAGCGAAAGCCCAGCCGCCTGCCAGGCAATCAGACCCACGAGCAGGACCATGAGGAGTGGCGGTACCCCTTGCAGGGTGGCTTCGATGAAGCCGAGCACGGCATCGACGGGAAAACGGATGGCCTGGAAGACCGGCCGCAGATTGGCGACGACCCAGTCGAGTGCGCTGTCGACCCAGTCGTTGAGCGGGATGACGGCGTAGTCGAACGGGTGTAGCCAGTCGAAGGTCTGGACCTCGGCTTCAGGCACCTGAGAGAGCCAGTCGGGGGTCTCCGACACCGTGCCGGGGGGCGACGAAGCGGCGTCACCTCCACCTCCACCGCCGCCCCAGGGGTTGGGCGCCGCGCCACCCTCGGACGCTGCGGGTGCGGTCGTGGCTCCGCCGGTCGAGCCGGCGTCCGATTCTCCGCTCGAGCCGCCACCGGTTGCCCAGGGATTGTCCGCCTGGGCGAGAAGAATGCCTGTCGTCTCAGCCATCAGCCTGTCCTTCCCGCGACATTGCCTTCAACAGGTTTTCGCGACTGACGCCGCCGATGAACCGGCCATCCTTGCCGATAACGGGAAGCGGGCACGCCGAGCGTGCGACCGGTGCGATGATCTCACTCAGCGTCGCGTCGCAGTCGATCGGATCGACGCTGTTCATGAAGGCCTTCGACAATTCGGCTCCATCGGATTTCTGGTCCAGGGATGCGCGAGACAGTGTTCCCGCATACCGCCCTCCCGAATCCACGACATAGGCGAAGCCATGCTGGCCCAACTTCTCTCTCGCAGCGGCGGGAGCGAGATCCTCGCGGAGGACCGGCAGGATCTCGTCCTTTGCGATATCCTCTGCGGTGAAGACATCTTGCACGTTCACGCCGCGGAAGAACGATCGCACATAATCGTTGGCCGGGTTCTTCAGGATGTCGTCCGGTTCTCCCACCTGGACCACCTGCCCGCCTTGCATGATCGCGATGCGATCGCCGATGCGCATCGCTTCATCAAGGTCATGGGAAATGAAGACGACGGTCCGGCGATGCTGCGACTGCAGTTCGAGTAGTTCGTCCTGCATCTCGGTGCGGATCAGCGGGTCGAGAGCGGAGAACGCTTCGTCCATCAGCAGGATCGACGGGTCGTTGGCGAGCGCCCGCGCAAGACCGACGCGCTGCTGCATGCCGCCGGACAATTCGTTCGGATAATTCCGGGCATTGGCGCCGAGACCGACCTGTTCGAGCGCCTCCTGCGCCCTCGCCTCGCGCTTGGCGAGCGGGACACCGGACAATTCGAGGCCGAGCGCGGTGTTCTGCAGGACGTTCATGTGCGGCATCAGGGCAAAGGACTGAAACACCATCGAGATGTGCTTGCGTCGAAACGCCATCAGTTCCTTTTCGCTCATCGCAGCGATGTCATCGCCTCCGACGATGATCTCCCCGGCCGTCGGCGTGATCAGCCGGTTGAGCATGCGCACCAGTGTCGACTTGCCCGAACCGGAGAGCCCCATCACGACGAAGATCTCTCCCTCGCGGACCGAGAAGCTCGCGTCGCAGACGCCAAGCATCATGCCGGTTTCGGAGAATATCTTGTCCTTGTTCCAGCCCTTGCGATAAAGATCGATCGCCTCTTTCGGAGACTCCCCGAATACCTTGAACAAGTTCTTGACTTGTAAGGCCTCTACATCACCCATTCTACTTCCTGTTTATGAGGAAACGGGCATTCATACCCTGAAATAGCGGCAGCCGTCACCAATCTGACCCACGGTTTCGTGCCTCAAATTGCTCGACGACCTCTGAATAACGGGGCGACTATGGGCCGGAATGTCAAGGTGGTTCGCAAAAAAGTTTGCCCGGCGCCCCGCTTCGGATCGCGTGCCAAAGCTGCGGCGATGCATTGGATTGGCGGCAGGCGACTGGAATATCGCTTGCACGCTTGCCAAAGCATGCGAAAAGCTGCCAGCCAGACAAGCCGACAAACGAACAGGCCGCGACGATGTTTTCCAATACGTTTCCCGACCGCACGCTGATTGCCGACACGGTGGCCAGGATGCTCCTGGAGATCGAGGCCGTGCATTTCCGGGCCGATCAGCCCTTCACCTTCACCTCCGGTCTGGCGAGCCCGGTCTATATCGACTGTCGCAAGCTGATCTCCTACCCGCGCATCCGCGCCGCGATCATGGACTTCGCCGCATCGGTCGTCCTGCGCGGTGCCGGCTTCGAACAGTTCGACACCGTCATCGGCGGCGAGACGGCCGGAATTCCCTTTGCGGCGTGGCTTTCCGACAAGCTCGGCCTTCCGATGCAGTATGTCCGCAAGAAGCCGAAGGGATTCGGTCGCGACGCCCAGATCGAGGGCGCGCTCGCCGAGGGTGCCCGGGTGCTTCTCGTCGAGGATCTGACGACGGACGGCGGCAGCAAGGTGAAATTCGCCGAGGCCATCAACCGCGCGGGCGCCAACGTGACCGACACCTTCGCGGTCTTCTATTACGACATCTTTCCCGATACGCCCGAGCGCCTGCAGGCTGCCGGCATGCGGCTGCACTATCTCGCGACCTGGTGGGACGTGCTGCGTGTCTGCCAGGAGGAAGAGCGCTTTTCTCCGCAGACCCTGGCCGAGGTCGAAAGCTTCCTGAAGGCGCCGCTCGATTGGTCGGCCAGAAACGGCGGCATCTCCGAACGCCCCAGCTGAGCCGTCAGGGATCGTCTCTTCGTCCGGGTTCCGGCGGTTCCTCATCCGCGATCAGGGGAACGAACAGGACGTTCGCGAGAATTTCTTCGTCAAAGCGATGCTCGGTCAGCCGAGTGATCCGCTTGAGAGTCTGTCTGCCACGATCACCCACCGGGATGATCAGGCGCCCGCCAATCGCAAGCTGGTCCTTCAGCGAGTCCGGCATTCGCTCCGCTGCGGCGGAGACCACGATGGCGTCATAGGGAGCGGCGTCGGGTCGTCCCTTCGTGCCATCTCCGATCGCAAGATCGATGTTCTCATAACCGAGGCGACGAAAGCTCTCGGCCGCCTTCTCGCCAAGCGAGCGAAGGCGCTCGATTGCATGGACCTCCCGCGCCAGACGGCTGATGACGGCGGCCGCATAGCCGGAACCGGCGCCAATTTCGAGGACCCTGTCCTTCGGGCCGATCCGGGCGGCTTCGAGCATCAGAGCGACCATGGTCGGTTGTGAAATCGTCTGACCTTCGCCGATCGAGAGCGGCGCGTCCTCATGGGCGAAGTCGATCAGGTCGGGCCTGACGAAGGCTTCGCGCGGCACCTCGGACATGGCGGCAAGGACGCGTGCGTCGCGAACGCCGCGCGAGGCGATGAGCCGCACCATCCTCTCGCGATTGACCTCCGCATCCTTCATCGCCGTCTCCCCGTCAGAGCGGCAGACTATCATTGCGCCAAGCATAGAGGGAAACAGGAATGTGGACCGCGCTTCTCGATGGCGGAGACGGCGGCATCGGAGAGAGCGTCATTCCGTCCTGGATCAGCGGTTCAGGATGCGAGTTCCTGTCGGGTCGAGGGAGCCGAGCCCGACGACGGAGCGAAGAGCACCGGGATGCCGCGCTGGCGGGCCTCACTCAGAATTCGCCGCTCGATCAATGCCTTCAACTCGGGATCGGGTGTCTTGCCGAAATGGCGGAGAATCCCCGCACTGGCATCGCGAAAGATCAGCACCCCTGCCAGACGTGCTTCTTCGATCGCGTCATGGATCTCTCGTTCCAAGTGAATCTTCATGATCGTGCCCCTTCTCGTCGTGAGAAGACAAGCTGGGCACATGGCAAACACATCCACTGCTAAACAGTTAAAAGCTTGGCACGCAGAGGGCGATTTTTATTCAAGCATGACAAAAAATAAGGCGATTTTTCGCAAATTCGGGCTAACTTATCGGTCGACAGGTCCCGCGTTCAGCGTCAGCGCTGCTTCGTAGACATAGACGCCGTCTCCGTCCCGCACCTTGACGGCGATGCTGTGGCGATCGCCATCCGGCATGACGTCGGAAGCCATACCGGGAAGCGATTCGATTGCCGCTCGCCGAATAGCGGCGACATCTGCGCATTCGTGGCCGGTTTCATCTCGGATGAACCGCTCGCCGTCTAGAACGTCGAAATAATAAAGCGGCATCACAATGCTCCGATGCGGGATGATAGGGATGCAAGACGCCGCTGACGAAATGAAGGGCTCGACAGTGGCAGCCTACGTTCCCTGTTCCCGTCCCTGATCATGGACAATTCGCTGGCCATTCTCGGGATTGTTTCGACGCGTCAAGTGCAGGTAGTTTTGGTTGAAACCGGCAAAGGCGACCAGTTCGTCGATGTCGGTGATACGGACCCGCCTTCCCTGGAAGGCCACCAGTCCGCGCTCGCGCAGTTCCGCCAGCATCCGGTTGGCATGAACGATCGAGATCCCCACGGCATCTGCCACCTCCTGCTGAGTCATCGGCAGTTCGAAGGTGTGGTCGCTCACGAGACCGATCGACTTGAGCCGCAGATACAGCTCGCACATCAGGCTGGCGATGTGACGCTCGGCGGGCTTCCTACCGAGATTGGTGATCCATTCCCTGAGGATCCCCTCGTCCACGAGCGTCGCCCACCACAGGGCATGGGTGATCCGCGGATGATTGCGAGTCAGTTCGTCGATCGTCTTCCGGGGGATGTGGACCACCTTGCAGCGCGAAAGCGTTGCGATCCCGTGGTCCATTTCACCGAGGATCGCCACATGCAGATCGCAGAAGTCACCCGGAATGAGGATCGCGACGATCTGTCGTTCCCCGTTCGGCAGAAGCTTGTAGCGGCAGGCGAAGCCCTGAACGATGAGGTGAACCTCTTCCGGTCGATCTCCTTCCTGGATGATATCCTGTCTGGCTTCCACGCCGCGTTGCACCCCGATGACCTCGTTCAGGAGCTTTTCGTCCTCGGCCGTCAAATCAATCGCGCGGCTCAGCTTTCTAAGCAGTGGATTGTACATGGCTGCCCTTTTTGCGAGTTGAACTTGGCGGCGGCCGTGTACCTCAAGACGGAGAATGATGCTCCAGTGGCGCGTGTTCTTCACCAGCCAGGTGTTGGCGGTGAGTCGTTACTCGATGCATACGTTCCTGCGCGCAAATCGGAACATGGTTTATTAGGTCTCGGCTACCCTATGTCATGACTTCGACGGCAACGGCAGATCGATGCGACAATGCAGACCGTCCGGCGACAAATCGAGTGTCGTTTCGGCGCCCAGTTGGTATTTCAATGTCTTGGACAAGAGTTCTGACCCGAATCCATATCGGGCCGGCCTTTCGACATTCGCGACACCGCTTTCCTTCCACTCGAACTGCAGCGTGCGGCATCGTTCGGTCTTCTCGATTGTCCAGCTAGCATGTACCTGGCCACCAGAGTTTGCAAGGCTGCCATATTTCAGCGCGTTCGTTGCGAGTTCATGGAGGGCAAGGCCGAACGTCTCCGCAATATGCGGCGGAAGCCAGATCTCAGGTCCATCGATGACGAAGTCCTCACCCTCCCGCGCACTGGCCGCGATGAGTTCTTCCGCGACCAGTTCGAGGAGCGAAACACCTTCAGTCGGATTGCGGGTCAGGGCCGACTGGACGCGACTGAACGCATCGATGCGGCCCTCGAGATGCATCGCATAGTCCTCGACCGTTTCGCTGGTTTCCGCGGTCCGCCGGACGATCGAACGTATGACGGCCAGGGTGTTGCGCACGCGATGCTGCAGTTCGCCGAGCATGATGCGCTGGTTCTGCTCGAGCTTGCGCAAGTCATCGATATCCGTCGATGTCCCGAACCACTCGCCGATCTGCCCATCTTCCAGGAATGTCGGCATCGCGCGCGTGCTGAACCAGTGAAACCCGCCGCTGCGAGCCTCGCGTAGCCGATACTCGGCCGAGAAGCTGCGTTTTTCCATAGCCCGTCGCCAGGCGGTGCGGGCGGTTTCCCGGTCATCCGGGTGGACAGCCTGCAACCATCCCTCACCCCGACTGACCTCGTTCGACAAGCCGGTAAAGCGCGTCCATTGCGGGCTGGCCCAGAGCCAGTCTCCGGCGGAGTCGGCCCGCCAGACGAGCTGCGGGATCCCCTCGATCAGAGCCTGCATGTCACGGCGGCTCTGACGAAGCTCCCTTTCGGCCTGGCGACGGGCCGTGACGTCCTGACCGATCTTCAGGAAGCCCTGCAGTTCGCCGCCCGGACCTCTGAGGGCGCTGACGCTGCCTTCGATGAAGACCCGGCTTCCGTCCTTGCGCAAATGCCATCGCACATCCGGCGCGCGCCCATCCCGCGCGGCGTCCTCGAGTTCCTCGCGCGGCACCTCCCCATTGCGGTCCTCGGGAGTGAAAAGGAGCGCCGAATCTTGCCCGAGGATTTCCTTGGCCTCGTAGCCGAAGATCTCCTCGGCGCCGCCATGCCAATCGGTGACGAGACCCTGGACATCGGTCGTGAAGATCGCATGGTCTCGCGCATTCTCCACGATCAGGCGAAAACGCCCCTCGCTCTGCTTCTGCTGCAGTTCCGCCGAGCGCCTTCCGGTCGTCTCGACCGCGGTCACCAGCACCCCGCCTACCTCGCCCTTCTCCATGATCGGGCCATAGGTGAGATCGAAACAGGAGTTCTCCGGATCGCCATTTCTATCGAAACGAAGCTTCTGGTCCTTGAAGGTGCGCGTCTCACCGTGGAAGACCCCCTCATAGATCGGCGCGCTGAAAGCCCAGCTTTCCGGCCAGCAATCGCGTACCGGTTGACCCAGCCCGGCCGGGTGCTTGTCGCCCATGACGGAACGGTAGGAGTCGTTGTAGATCTGGATCAGGTCTCGCCCCCACAACACGGCCATGGCGAGTGGAGAATTGAGGATCAGATCGACCGCGATCCTGAGATCGGGCTGCCAGGACGGAAGGGAACCCAGCGAAGTGGATTGCCAGTCATAGGCCGAGATGAGTTCGCGCATCGTGATGGCCTTTGCGATGTCCGCCTGAGTTTCAATCATGGCGGCCTCCCTGTCGTGACGAGGACTTCGCCTGCCCTGTGCCTTCTACTCTTCGCCAGCGTCCCGATATTCGCTCGGGAATGCGTGGTGGCGCTTTTCCGATCGATAACGCGCTCGATGCGATTTCGGACGCATGGCAAAGCTTCTAAATTCCGAAATTCTCAAAGCTTTTCCAGGCGCCAGCTAGACGAACGAAGGGCAGGCATGTGGGTTCTCGCTATCGTCAGGAGAAAGAACCGAGCGGATTTCGTCAACGTGTGGCGCCAGTTCCCCTCCCGATCTGCGCATTGCGGGAAGCCTGGTTGAGAACGCCTTCGAAGGCCTCACTCGTCCGTCTCTTCGTCTTGGCTCGGCAGTCCCGTACTTTCCTCACCTTCTGTAGAGAACGCGTGGTCGGTGCGGCCGAGATGCAGGTAGTTGGGGTTGAACATTGCGCGTTGTTTCAACGCCTCGAAGTCGAGGATCGTCAGCGTCTTGCGCTTCAGGGCGATGAGCTTGGTCCGGCGGAAATCCTGCAGCACGCGGTTGACACTAACGATCGTCAGGCCGGTCGTTTCGCCGATCTCGGCCTGGGACAGGGGTAGCGGACAGCTGTTGCCGGACGTCAGTCCGACCGATTGCAGACGCACGAACAATTCACAGAACAGATGGCTGATGCGCTCCGCGGCGTCGCGTTGTCCGAGATTGGTCGTCCACTCCCGCTGGATCGCGGCCGTGACGAGCGTCTCCCACCAGAGCGCCTGGGCGATGCGCGGATGCTCGGAGATCAGTTGTTCAAATGCGCTGCGCGAGATCTCGGCCACAGCGACCGATGTCAGAGCCGAGACGCTGTGGTCCATTCTGTCCAGAACGAAGACGTTGACGTCGCAGAGATCGCCCGGCACGAAGATCGACGTGATCTGTCGCTTGCCGTTGGCGAGGTCCTTGTGGCGATAGGCCCAGCCATCCAAATAGAGGTTGATCACCTTGGGCGGCTCACCCTCGTGCATGATCGTGTCACGGGGCTGATAAAGACGAAGCCGCGCCTCGCTAAGCCGGTTGAGGGCCTGCGCGTCTCCGTTTGACAATGGTGTGAACTGGCTGAGCTTTCGAACGAGTCGGATGCTCATCGTGACAAGGCCTCATGATGCATGTCACGCCTGATATCTGGCCGGTGGCCGACCGCATTTTAACTAGTACATTTTTTTTGCAGATCGCTTTCGGCTAGGCCCTGCAATTCCAGCACTCTAGAACAAGAATTCCCCTTGGTATCCGGCGCGGTGAAATGCGCCGGGCACGGCAAGTCGGAGTTCTTGTCTCACCATGTCCAACCGGGTGAAGACAGCGACACACGGAGAACGAATTGGCCAGAGACGAAGCCGGTATCAGCTTGGCGGGCCTGAGCGTGCTCGTCGTCGAAGACGAGTATTTCATTGCCGACGACATATGCCGGGCGTTGCGAAGTCTTCGCGCCGAGGTGGTCGGTCCGTTCGCCTCGGCCCCGGAGGCGCTTCGCCTGCTGATCGAGAAAGAGGTGATACCAGATCTCGCCGTCCTCGACATCAATCTTCAGGGAGAGTCCGTCTATCCAATCGCCGATGAGCTTGCCCGTCGCGGCGTCGGCTTCGTCTTCACGACAGGCTACGATCCGGGCGGGATGCCGGATCACTACCGCGATATGCCTCGGTGGCAGAAACCGTTCGATCCGGAGGCTCTGGCAGAGAGTCTGAGAACGATTTCAAATCGATAGCCCCAACCGCAGGGACCTCATACGCAACCGAAGGTCCTCGAAGTCAGACGTGACTTTGCTTCGCCCGATGCACGCGGACGGCACAGATTCGAATTGCACTGCAGGCATCCGACGGCCGCGCTTGACGGCGTTTCAGCCAAGATCGTACCAAGTTGGCGTGCCCAAAAAGCGGTGTCCTAGTACCCATCACATAATATAAAGTAGGATAATTTTCGGTCGGATTTCTTAAATCGTATAGGGAACCACACAGGTCGGGAGACCTTGTTTTCATGGGAACTTGATTCAGTCGTCGCCCCAATCCGGGGCGGATGTCGAGTTGAACACTTGTTTCGAAGGGGCAAGGAACCATGGATATGAACGACCATCAGATTCTCGAACAGGCCGAAGCTCGCCCGGCTGCGCGGGGCTTCGTTCCATCGCTGGTGAGTATCATGAAGAGCGGGCGCGCACTCATCACCCTGCGGCTCGCCGAGATCGGCCTCCATCCCGGCCAGGATCACATGCTGATGGCCTTGCCCGAGGATGGGCCACCCGTCCTTGTCTCGGAGCTGGCAGATACTCTCGGCGTACGGTCCTCGACGGCATCGAAGATGCTCGATCGCCTTGAATTTGCAGGGCTGGTCCGCCGGTCCAACGGTCCCTCCGATCGCCGCCACACCATCGTCCACCTGACACCGAAGGGAAACGAGGTGCGCAAGCAGGTGGAGGAGCTCTGGGCCGAGGTGGAGTTCTACATTCTTCGCGGTGTCAGCGACGAAGAGGCCGAGGCGATGTGCCAGGCCACGGAGCGCCTGGACGCGCTGATGTCTGAAAGGCTGCGCCGGCTGCGCTGAGGATACGACGCCGCCACCGGCGGTGAATGCGACGGCGGCGCCTCCCGGCGATCCGCCCGCTATACCGATAAGAGTCTGCTTTTGTCAGGCTGATGGCCGCGTTTGCGTGCGTTGCGAACTCGACGATCCCATTGGCGATGTCTCGAACGTGTCTTTTGAAGACGTCGCACGGCCTTGAGCCGGTCCAAGCCCGTTCTGAGCGATCGATCGCTTTGCAAACCGCCGGCTTGGTGGCCAGCCACCAAATTCGCGCGACCGCTGATGGATCGGCGAGGAACGCCTGCTGCGCCCCGGGATTTGCGAGGATGAAATGAGGCGCCGCCTCAATGCAGTGCATGGCGCCCGCAAAATCCAGAAAGGACCGCAAGATGGCCCGTGATCCCCGCACGGCTTACCCGCAGCCGCCCCAGCCCGAACAGAAGCAGACGCTACCCGGCACCACGGGAGCGATGGATCCGAAACCCGATCATGGGGAGGAGAGCTACAAGGGTTCCGGCAAGCTCGATGGCCAAGCCGCGATCGTCACGGGTGGTGATTCCGGCATCGGTCGGGCGGTCGCCATCGCCTTTGCCCGTGAAGGCGCCGACGTGCTGGTGTCCTATCTCGACGAGCACGAGGATGCCGAGGAAACCAAGCGCTGGGTCGAGAAAGCCGGCAAGCGCTGCGTGCTGATGCCCGGCGACATGAAGGACGAGGGCCACTGTTTTGCGATCGTCGAGCGCGCCGCCTCCGAGTTCGGGCGCCTGGACGTTCTGGTCAACAACGCGGCGCATCAGAAGGTGATCGCCGACTTCGAAGAGCTTTCGGCCGAAGAGATCGACGTGACCTTCCGCACCAACGTCTATTCGATGTTCTTCATGGTGAAGGCGGCGCTGAAGCATATGAAGCCCGGTGCGACCATCGTGAACACCACCTCGATCAATGCGAGCGATCCTTCCGCGGGCCTCCTGCCCTATGCCGTGACCAAGGGCGCGATCTATAATTTCACCGGTGGCCTTGCCCATCGGCTGATCGATCGCGGTATCCGGGTCAATGGCGTCGCACCCGGACCGATCTGGACACCCTTCATCCCGGCGACCATGACCGACGAGAAGATCAAGTCCTTCGGCTCCTCCACGCCAATCGGCCGCGCCGGCCAGCCGGCAGAACTCGCGCCGGCCTATGTCTATCTCGCCTCGGACGATTCCACCTACGTGACCGGCGAGGTGATTGCGGTGACGGGCGGACGCCTGATGCTGTAACGCAAAGGGCGGAGGCGGCGCCGGCCTGAATCGGCCCGCCTGCCCTGTCTGCCATATCTCCGACGGGCGAACGGTGCCCCGGAGCGAACCGGCGACCTCTCGGCGCCCCACACCTGACGAGACCACATCCACGGCATAACTTGCCTTTTGGTAATGCACGCTGCAAAGCAAAATCGCCTGCAAGCGTGGTGTGTTCCCTCAATGTCGCTTCCCACAGTCGTTGCCCTCGTGGCCCTCGTCGTCGCCCTCGGCTCCCTGTCGCGGCCGGTGGCCCGCTGGCTGCGTCTGCCGGTCTCGATCGTTCTTGCGGCCGGCGGAACGGCGATCGGCACGATCTGTCTTTATTCCATCGCCAATCCGGGCTCGCTGCTGCCGGCTGATTTTTCCGCGCAGATCCTCGATCTTCCGGTCGGCTCGCACCTTTTCCTCTACGTCTTTCTACCGACGCTGATCTTCCAGGGTTCGCTCGGCGTCGACATGCATCGGATCCGCGAGGATCTTCTGCCGATCCTGATCCTCGCGCTGGTGGCGGTGATCGTCGCGACCTTCGGGGCAGCGCTGGCGTTGTGGCCGCTGGCAGGCATGCCGCTGCTCGCCTGCCTGCTGGTCGCCTCGCTGATTGCGACGACCGATCCGGTGGCGGTGATCGCGATCTTCCGGGAAGTCGGCGCGCCGGAGCGGCTGACCCGTCTCGTCGAAAGCGAGAGCCTGTTCAATGACGCGGCGGCGATCTCGCTTTTCCTGATCTTCACGACCGCCCTCACCGCCCCTGGCTCGCTGTCCTTCGTCGGCGTCATCTCGAGCCTTCTGCTGCTGCCGCTCGGCGGGGCCTTGCTGGGATGGCTCGTGGCCCAGGCCTTTCTCCTTCTGGCACGATCGCTTGCCGACGATCGCATCTCCTTCGTCTCGCTCAGTCTCGCCGTGCCTTATCTCGCCTACTGGATCGGCGAGGAGATCCTGCAGGTCTCCGGCATCATCGCTGTAGTCTCGGCCGGCGTGACCCTTGCGACCTACGCGCCGGGCCGCATCGCCGGGGGGACGTGGCACCATCTGAACGACACGTGGGAACAGCTGGCCTCCTGGTCGGCGATCCTGATCTTCGTGATGACCTCGCTCCTGGTCCCGAGCCTGATCGGTGAGGCAACGCTTCATGATGTTCTTCTCCTTGCCGTCGTCTTCGTCGCGACCCTTGCCGCCCGGGCGATCGTGATCCTCGGGAGCTTTCCCGTGCTCGCGCGCCTGGGTCTTTATGGCGGCGTTTCGCCTGCCTATTCGCTGGTGATGATCTGGGGCGGTCTCCGTGGCTCGATGACCCTGGCGCTGGCCCTGTCGGTGACGGAGAATGACGCGATCCCCCGTCCCATCGCTGCCTTCGTCGCAACAATTGCCACCGGCTACACGCTGGCGACCCTGTTCGTTCAGGGAACGACGCTGCGGCTGTTGATCCAGCGGCTGCGGCTCGACGTCCTTTCGGGTGTCGACCGGGCCGTCCGGGATCTCGCTCTGTCCGCAACCTCGTTGAAGGTGGAGGCGCTTGCCCGGTCCATGGCGGAACGCTTTCAGAACACTTCCCGGGGTGACAGCGACGAGGCGCTGGATCTCGCGGTCGATCCCTTTGCCTCGACGGCGTGCCTGCTCGATGAGGAAAAGCTGAGGCTGGCGCTGATCACGCTGACGAACCGCCAGCGGGAGATCGTTCTGGCACATTTCACCGAAGCCAAGATCGCGCCTCAGATCGCCCGGGAGCTCGCGGCCGAAGCGAGGCGGCGGCTCGATCTCATCCGCAGCGCCGGCCAGGCGGGCTATGCGAAGGCCAATCGCGACGAGGCCGATTTCGACCGACTGGACAGGCTGAGCTTCCGCCTGCAGAGGCACTTCGGCTACAGCCGCCTTCTCTCCAAGCGACTTGCCGACCGCTTCGAACGGCTGTCGGAAATCTCGCTCGTCATCGATCGACTCCTCCCCTTTGCCGAGGCGGAGCTTCGCCCGGTACTCGGAGACCGGCCAACGGACGAGGCAATTGCGGCGGTCAAGGAGCGTCAGCTCCTCATCGAGCGGGAGATCGCGGCGATCCGGCTGCAGTATCCGGCCTACGGCGCACGGCTGGAGCGCATGATCATTGCCCGCTCGGTGACAGCCTTCAAGGCTGCCGAGATCGAGCGCCTGCGGCGCGCCGGCGTGATCAACGCCGAGGTCGAGCGCAGCGTCCTCAAGGGCCTTGAGAAGCGACGCGCCCTGCAGACCAGGCGGCCGGAACTCGATCTAGGCCTCGACACGCTGAGCCTGATCAATCGCTGCGACCTGTTCCCCGATCTCGAAGAGCGCGAAAGGCGCGACCTCAGCCGGCAGTTGCGTCCGGTTTTTGCGCCGCCGGGCATGAACGTGATCCGGACGGGAGAGGCGGGCGACGCCGCCTACTTCATCGCGTCGGGCGCGGTGGAGGTCGAACGCGGAGACGTCAAGCTGCGCCTCGGCAGCGGCGAGATCTTCGGCGAGCTGGCGATCATCTTCAACATTCGTCGGCAGGCGGATGTGCGCGCCATTGCCTATTCGTCGCTGCTACGCCTGTCGGCGCAGGACTTCGCCCAATTCCTCAACCGCCATCCCGATCTGCGTACGAGGATCGAAGCGTTGGCGCGCGAGCGCATGAACGCAAACCAGATGACCATCCCCCCGGAAATGCGGACCAGGCAGGACTTGGCGCGGTAGTGCGCGATCCCGGGAGGACGAGGGTTGCGCCCAGTCCTTGCAGTCGGGATCTGATGCTGAACTCAGGCCTCGACCCCCTCGGGGGTGAACGGACGCAAGAGCCCGCGCTTGCGCTCTTCCCGTCTTGCAATGGTCGAGAGAAGCCCGGCCAGTTCCGGGTCGTCGTTGAACGCGTCCTTGTCGGGTGCGCACCCTGCCAGAATCTCCTCTACCGCCGCGTCGAAGGCCTGGCGCTTCTCGTCTGCCATGGTTTCGGTCGAAAGCACCGTATAGACGGGCGCGACGCCGCTGCGGCCCTTGACGGAGACCCGCGCGACAAGAAGCGGCGCCAATCTGTCCGTGATCTTCGCAGCGGTGGCTTCACCGAGAAGCAGCGGAACGCCGCATTCCTTGGAGGCGCCTTCCAACCGCGAGGCATAGTTCACGGCGTCGCCGAGGACAGAATAGTCGAAGCGTGTCGCTGAGCCCATGTTTCCGACGACGCAGATCCCCGTGTTGATCCCGACGCCGACGGCGAGCCTGGGCGCGTCGCCCCCGAATTCCTGCCGAAGCTCTTCGTTCAGCGACGAAACGGCGCCGAGCATGGCAAGGCCCGCTTCCACGGCCCTTTTTGCATGATCGGGATCATCGAGCGGCGCGTTCCAGAAGGCCATGATGCAGTCGCCGATGAACTTGTCGATCGTCCCGCCACGGTCGAGGACGGCCTGAGACAGCGGCGTGAGCAACCGGTTGATCAGCTGGGTGAGCCGCTCGGGCTCGTCCTTCATCGACTCGGCCAGCGTCGTGAAATTACGGATGTCGCTGAACAGGATCGTCAGTTCCCGCCTTTCGCCGCCGAGCTTGAGGCCGGAAGGATCGCGCGCCAGGCGTTCGACCAGCGCGGGCGCCAGATAGTGCCCGAAGGCGCGGGTCACGTCGCGCCGCATCGCCCGTTCCTGGGTGATGTCCCGGGCCGCAAGCGGCGCGATGACCGCCGCAACGGCAAGTGACGGCGCCAGAGGCGAGACGAAGGTCTGCAGGAAGAAGAACGCCACGGCACTGATTGCGACAAGGCAGACGACAAGGCCGAGCCCCAGCCCGAGCGTCCAGAGATCCGCCGGACGCCACGCAATCAGAGCCGCCACCAGTGCTGCGATGGCGATCAACAATCCCGTCACCGGGAGGCCGGCCTCGACGATCGAAAGGCCGTAGCGAAGATTGTCCATGATCGTTGCCTGCACTTCGACGCCCGGAACCAGGAGGCCGGTCGCCGAGGTGAAGGCTGTGGCGAAGCTGTCCGCTCCGCCGGTCTCGGCGGGGACCGCCATCTGCAGGCTGCGACCGACGAAAACGATTTTGTTCTTCAGAAAGTCCGGCGGGAGGAAGGTCTCCGGCGCGAGTGCCTGATAATAGGAAATCGTCGGATAGGTCCGCGCCGGCCCCATCGGGCGGATCAGAAGCCGTCTCCGAAACTCGCCCGTCGGCGCTTCCTGGATGGATGAGAGGCCCGCCGCTTTGACGGTCTCAAGGGAAAATCCATCCGCCGCCGCTGGCATACCTCGCAGCACGTTATCAGGGTCGAGCACCACCGAGGCGAGGCCCGCCCGCGCCCCCGCCGCGACGAATTCGGGAAGCGGTTCGGTGCGGATCAGCTGGCTCATATGCGGCGTTTCGATCAGGCTTTCGTCGGCTGCCAGCACGACGTCCGGGCCGAGAGCCTTGGCGAGCGCCCCATCTGCTTCGGCCGTCGACGGATCGGCAAGGATCAGATCGAGGGCGATGGCCTTCACGCCGGCCCTTCGCAGCGCGCGGATCAATTGCGCATGGAGATCGCGCGGCCAGGGCCACCGCAATCCGATCTCGGCAAAGGACGGCTCGTCGATCGCCACGATGACGACGCTGTCATCCTTCGCGGCGAGCTCGCTCATCGAAGGCGGCGCGAGGGTGGCGAAGATATCGAAGACCCGCATCTCCGCCATTCGGAACGGTTGCCATGTGGCGAGTGCGAGGCACAGAAGCGCCGCTGCCAACGCCGCAACGGCGGTGCCGGCGGCACGTCTGCGCTGGCGCTGATCCATCAGAATCGCGCCTGCAGCGTCGCCCGGAAGGTGCGTTGGGCCGTCGGCACGAATGGCGCGACCTCGACCTCCTGGTCGAAGACGTTGTAGAGGCCGACATTCGCCTCGAGATGCCTGTCCTCGCTTTCCCAGCTGCCAAAGACATCCGTCACGAAGGCCTCGTCGAGGTTCCGGCCGGCAATGTGGGAGGTCCGCGATCCAAGATAGGTCTCGCGGGCGGTCACCTTGAATCGGCTCGGGTCGACATAGGTGAGCGCGGCGGTTCCACTCCAGTCGGGGACGAAGGGAATGGCACCGGTCTGGTCCGCGACAGTCCCTTCGGACCAGTTTCTCGCAACGGTCGCCGACGCGCCCAAACCGCTGCCGAGCCAGGCGTTGACAGTGAAGGCGACACGATCGAGCCGCGCATCGTCGACGGCGATACCGTCGACATAGCCGGGGATCGAGAAACTCAGATCCGTAAAGTCCTGATGCTGGTATTCCACCGCGGTGAAGACATGGCGGCTCCACTCGCTGTCGAGCCGCACGATCGTGGAATCCACACGGTCGACATTATCCGGAATGGCGTTCGAGCGCAGTCCCACGACGCCGATGGGGGCGAGCGTGTAGCTGTCCTCGTCCGGCTTTTCGCGGAGGAAGGCGGCGCGCAGCCATTGGCCGTCGATCGGCATGTAGGCGGCGCCGAAACGCGGCGTGAGCTGTTCGTCCCGAACGCCATCCTGGTCGCTGGCCGAGCCGAACAGGCCGGCCTCGAAACGCAGATCGTCGGTGGCTTCGAACGTCAGGTCGATCCAGGCGCGGCCGAAGGTGCTGCTCGTGTCGGTGGCCGTCTGGATGAATGGGACCGTCGGAACGAGATAGAGGGCACTGCTAGAGCGCGACTGCGTGCCGCCGTATTCGCCACCATACTCGATCATGAAAGGTTCGAAACCTATCCTGTGGGTAGCGCTTGCCTTCAGGAGATCCTGCCGGACATCGGCGGAGTAAAGGCTTGGGACGCCCTGAAGGAGGAGGTCCAAGGGCGTCGCGGTCTGGACGCCATCGTTCCGCGTGCCGAACAATGCGACATCGAGAACGTTCTCGTAGCCGAAGGTGTGGCTGAGACCGAGGATGCCGACGAACGTATCGTCGTTGCGTGTATCCTCGAAGGTAGCAGGCACCGTCTCCAGCGCAATGTCTCCTTGGGACCAGTTCGCTGACATGAACCCGGCCACTCGATCGTACGGTGTCAGTTGAAGGCCGAAACCCGCCAGGACCTGATAGTCTTCGTCCGCCTGAAAGGCATAGTCCGGCGCCACCCGGTTTCCGCTGGCCTGGATGAACATCGAATAGGGCAGCGGATCGTAGCCGAGCGACTGGAAGCCTGCGCCGAAGATGCCGCCGATATCGTCCCCCTTCCCGATGAAGCCGCCGGTGAGAGAGGATTCGGAGAAGGGGGCCGTGACGAAGGATGGCCGCAGGTCGGAGCCGGCAAGGCTCATCGCATCCCCCAGAATGCCCTTCGTCAGCAGCGACAGGCTGCGGGCATCCGGCCTGGGGTTCGGAGTCGCGAGTTCGTCTCCGCGCTCCAGATAGAATGGCGCGCTGCTCCCGGAAAGCGCGCGATCGAAATAGCCCACCGAATTGAAGGGATCGAAGACGACCTCGCTCCAGTAGGATCCCCAAGCGTCAAGCGAGAGAAACCCGTAGGCCGATGACAGGACCGAGCCGGACTCGCGCGTGGCGTGGATGGACTGGTAGTCGCCGCCCCTCGCCCTGATCCGATTCACGGACTCTCGGGCATAGTCGATCGCCTGGTCCGCCTGATACTGGTCGATGGCAAGCGCGGCCAGATATTGCGCTGCCAGCACGCTGTTCTTGTCGAGACGGTTGGCGTCCTCGAAGGCCTGGCGGGCGTGCTCGATATCGCCGGTCGCGGCGTAGGCCTCGCCGAGGACCAGAAGACCGTCGGAATAAGCGGGATTGGCCGTGGTCGCCTTGAGGAAACTGTTCTGCGCCGCCTCTGGATTTCCCTCCAGCATTTGCTGGCTGCCGCGCGCGACGTTGGCGAGCGAGAAGGCGGGATCGACGTCAAAGATCGTATCGATCAGAGGCCGTGCCTCGACGAGGCGACCCTGCGATAGATAGAGCATCGCCAGGTTGATGCGGTTGATCGGGTCCTCGGGGTCAATCTCGATGGCGCGCAGGAGTGCCGCTTCGGCCTCCTTGTTTGCGCCGCGATCGGAAAGTGCAAGGGCATAGTCGTTGAGTAGGTCGGTGTTA
This sequence comes from Jiella marina, assembly GCF_024359545.1. Taxonomy (GTDB): domain Bacteria; phylum Pseudomonadota; class Alphaproteobacteria; order Rhizobiales; family Rhizobiaceae; genus Jiella. Next base: position 157,763 of record NZ_JAKQZG010000001.1, on the reverse strand, counting down.
CCCGGTGCGACGGCCAGACCCTTTTCGATGTCCGCGATCGCACCCTTGAGATCATAGACGGCGTTGGCCCGATAAAAGGCCCGCGCGGAGAGAACTTCCGGATCGGTCGGGTCCAGGACATAGGCGCGCTCGGTTGCCTTCCGGGCCGTTTCGAAGTCGCCTGCCAGCATCGCCACCTTCGCCAGCGCAGCGACATATTCGGGATCGTTGCCGAACCGCGGCTCCGCGTCCTGCAGGACCTTCAGGGCGTCTTTCGGCGTGCGGAGCATGGCGGCGATGATCGCTTCGCCGACCACCGAAACCCGGTCGTTCGGATCGGGTTGGGGTGGCAACGGTGCCTTCGTCGGTTCGGCCAGCGAGCGGGCGAAATACAGGAGATAGGTCGCCGTCGTCCGCTTCTCGCCCTTGAGATGCGGCAAGGCCCGCGCATAAAGATCGGCAGCCTGAACATAGTCCTGGCGCGCTCCGGCGATGTTCGCCGCGAGGAGGTCCAACCGAGCGCTCTGCTCGGACGTCAGTTCGACGCTACGTGCAGCGGCGATCGCAGTTTCGGCTTCCTGTCTGCCGTCCCGATCCGCGGCGATCTCCGCCGCCAGCACGCGATCCTCCGCGCTTCGCCGCGAAGGCGGCAAGGCCGCGAGCCGGTCGCGTTCGGCAACGAGCGAGCGATTGGGCAGCGAAGCCGCAGGAAAGGATTCAAAGGCCCCCCTGAGGGACAGGTTCACCAGCATTTGTTCGTGAAAGTCATCGGCGACGATGACGATCCGCGCTGGCGCCTGGCCGAGGGTCGCCGCGGCCGCCTCCCCTTGCCTCAGCGTCACGGAACCCTGCGGATTGAAGAACTCCACCTCGCCATCGAGCACCATGAGCGTCGTGCGGTCACCCTCGGTCTGCATGCTCCAGTCGGTGCCGCGGATCGCCGCCGTCGCGGCCGCCGTTTCGACGAACACACCGGTTCCGCCCCGCGCCGCGCGCCCGAAGATCTGGCCCTGTTCAAGGACCAGTCGGGTGTCGCCGCCGGCGACGCGCTCCTTGACGAGAAGCGTCGAGTTGCGACCGACACGGACCTGGGTCTGGTCGGAAAACAGGATGGCGAGTTGACCGGTCGCGTTGGTCCGCAGCACGTCACCTGTCTTCACGTCCTGAAGGACCTCGACCCCGCGCCAGCTCGGGGCTTCGACGAGCTCGATCTCCTCACCGAGCCTGGTGGCGATCACCGTACCGGCAGCCGGTGCGGCGCGCGGCACCGGCTCGGCCGAGACGGCTGTTGCAGCGACACCTGAGATGGCAAGGAGAGCGAAACGGCAAAGCGTCGACTTCATCTACGGAAAACTTTGAACATGACGACACATCATGAAGCGGCTGCGGAACTTGTTCTGTCAATCGAAGGACTTGGGGTCGAGACGCTGGGTCAAATCAATCTCCGAAGAATGTGTCGCGCCGGTCACACAAGCGTCTCGCGAAGACCCGAGACAAGGATTAGAGCTTTGCCGATCGAATCGCGTTTACCGGAGCCCCGCGATGTCCGAGCGGCATCTTTCTCACCTCGTCGAAGCCAATCGGATTTTCGCCGATCAGATCCGAACGGCCGACCAGAAGGCGGCCTATATCTTCACTTTCATCCTGGCGCTCGTGGTCTGGTCGGCGGAGACGCGGCGTTCCTTCTCGCTGGAACACCTGATGTCGGCGGGCCTCGTCAATCTCCTCGCCAGCCTCGTCCTCATGGGAGCCGTCGGCGTCGCACTCGTGTCGGCGATCTGCGTGGTCCTGCCGCGATCCCGTCCCGGCACCAGCATTCTCTACTGGGGAGCCTGGCCACAGGCCGGCGAGACGCTGGACGCTGCGCGAAAGCGCGAGGATCTCGATTTTCTCTATGACGACTACCTCCAGAACACGAGCACACTGGCGGTCATCTGCCGGGCGAAATATCGGCTGGTCGCGCTTGCCTTCCGCGCGATGCTGGTCGTGGTGGGGAGTTATCTCGTCCTGTTGATCAGCAGCTAGCCTGGGTCTCCAAGTCAGCTTTCGTCGATCATGTCTTCGCCGCGCTCGATTTTGATCTGCTCGAGAATGTCGACAATGCGGGAGAGATGCTCGCGCATCCGCTCGCGCGCGGCCTCAGCATTGCCGGCTTCGAGTGCTTCCATGATCCGGAGGTGATCGGCAAGCGCGTTCTTCGCGCCGGAGGAGAGAGACAGGAAGCGGGCGCGATCCATGTGCGCTTTCTTGTCCCGGATCATGGACCAGACGAAGCCTGCGCCTGCGATCTCGCAAAGCGCCTTGTGAAACTCGTCGTCCAGAGCGTGGAATTCGATCTTGTGATCCGCTTCGATCGCCGCCTGCTGACGGTCAAGGATTTCACGAAGGGTGGAGCACCCCGCTTCGTCCAGGCGTTCCGTCGCCAGTCGGACGGTCTCCAGTTCGATGGCCGTACGCATGAAGCGTGCCTCCAGTACCGCACGCGCCGAGATCGCGGTGACCGTCGTCGGTCGCTGCGGACGAACCAGCAGAAAGCCCAGCTGCGAGAGGCGATAGAAGGCGTCCCGGACCGGTTGTCGCGAGACCTCCATCTGCCGTGCCACCTCCACCTCGGACAGACGCGTTCCCGGACGCAGATCGAGTTCGACGATGCGGTCGTAGAGCGCATCGAAGACCTGATCGGTCACCGAAACCGCCGGGACATATTCGAGAGCCTGGAGATTGAAAGGACGAGCCATTTACGTTCCGAAAAGTCCATGCAGAAGCGGCCTTGACCGCATTTCCATTGTACCATACTAGATTACTAGCTGCCTCGAAAGACGTGGCGACAGGGAGGTTTCATGGGACTGCTCGATCCCGACCGGCTCTTTCCGGTCGAGGCGAAGACACGCGCACTTGCTCGATCGCTCTACGAGAGCGTGCGCGATCTGCCGATCATCAGTCCCCACGGGCATACCGACCCGCGCTGGTTCGCCGAGAACGAGCGCTTTCCCGACCCCGCCCAGCTCTTCGTCGTCCCCGACCACTACGTGTTCCGCATGCTGGCCTCGCAGGGCATGGATCTTGCGGATCTCGGCGTGCCGCGCGTCGATGGCGGCCCGGTGGAAACGGATCCGCGAGCAATCTGGCGGCGCTTTGCGCAAAACATGCATCTCTTTCGGGGCACGCCCTCGGCCATGTGGCTCGACTATTGCTTCGAGGTGCTGTTCGGGCTCGACGTGCCGCTTACAGCCGAAACCGCCGATCTCTATTACGATACGATCGACGCGGCTCTCGCCAAACCGGCATTCCGACCGCGCGCGCTTTTTGAGCAATTCCGCATCGAAGTCATCGCCACGACGGAGCCGGCGCTCGACGATCTTCGCTGGCATGCCGCCATCCGCGATTCCGACTGGAATGGACGGGTCATCACCGCCTACCGGCCGGATTCCGTGGTCGATCCCGAATTCGAGGGATTTGCCGAGAATATCCGCACGCTGGGCGAGATGACCGGCTGCGATACGCAGAGCTTTGCCGGCTATCTCGACGCCCACCGCCAGCGGCGGGCCTATTTCAAGTCCTTCGGCGCGACCAGCAGCGACCACGGCCATGCGACGGCGCGCACGGAAAATCTCGACCGCAGCGCCGCCGAGGCGCTCTTTGCGAAAGCGCTTGCCGGCACCTGTTCCGCCGACGAAGCCGACATGTTCCGCGGTCACATGCTGACCGAAATGGCACGCATGAGCCTCGATGACGGGCTGGTGCTGCAGATCCATCCCGGCTCCTGGCGCAACCATTCGGCGCCCATCATGGCCCGGCACGGCCGGGACAAGGGCTTCGACATCCCCCGGCAGACCGACTATGTCGCTGCGCTGCGCCCGCTTCTCGATGCGGTCGGCATGGAGCGCGATCTCACCATCATCCTCTTCACGCTCGACGAGACGAGCTTCTCGCGCGAACTGGCACCGCTCGCCGGCGCCTATCCGGCCCTGCGGCTTGGACCGCCCTGGTGGTTCTACGATTCCTATGAGGGGATCAAACGGTTCCGCGAGGCGACGACGGAGACCTGCGGCTTCTACAACACGGTCGGTTTCAACGACGATACGCGGGCCTTCTGCTCGATCCCGGCGCGCCATGACGTCGCCCGTCGTTCCGACTGCGCATACCTCGCCACCCTCGTCGCCACGGGAAGGCTGCGGGAAGGCGAGGCTTTCGAGGTCGCTCACGACCTCACCTACCGCTTGGCGAAACAGGCCTACCGCCTGTGAGCCGGCTCATCTTCACTGGGAGGAGAAATCAGATGAAGGCTAGAACCACATTCGCAACATGGTTGCTCGCCGGCACGGCGCTGGCCATGGCTTCAACCGCGGCCGTCGCCTGCGAGCGCACGCTGCGCTCGTCCGACACCCATCCCGACGGTTATCCGACCGTCGAGGCCGTGAAGGCCATGGGCGAGATGCTGGAGGAAAAGACCGACGGCAAGCTTTGCATCGAGGTCTTCTTCGGGGCGCAGCTCGGCGAGGAGAAGGACACGATCGAACAGACCCAGTTCGGCGTGATCGACCTCAACCGCGTCTCGCTTGGACCGTTCAACAACATCGTTCCCGAGACGCAGGTCCCGTCCCTACCCTACATTTTCCGTTCGACCGAGCACATGCACAAGGTGATGGACGGCCCCATCGGTCAGGAGATTCTCGACGCATTCCAGCCACACGACCTCGTCGGCCTTGCCTTCTACGATGGCGGCTCGCGGTCCTTCTACAATTCGGAAAAGCCCATCGAGTCGATCGACGACCTCAAGGGCATGAAGTTCCGCGTCATGCAGTCCGACATGTTCGTCGATATGGTCAGCGCCCTCGGCGCCAACGCGACGCCAATGCCCTATGGCGAGGTCTATTCCTCGATCCAGACCGGCGTCATCGACGGGGCCGAGAACAACTGGCCGTCCTACGACACGTCGGGCCATTACGAGGTCGCCCCGTACTACACGCTCGACCAGCACCTGATCGTGCCGGAAGTGCTCGTGATGTCGAAGAAGACCTGGGACTCGCTTTCCGAAGACGAGCAAGCCGCCGTGCGTGAGAGCGCCAAGGCCAGCGTTCCGATCATGCGCGAGGCCTGGAACGAGCAGGAGCGGAAGTCGGAAGAGAAGATCGTGGAAGCGGGCGTTGAGGTCGTGAAGGACATCGACAAGCAACCCTTCATCGACGCGATGGGTCCGGTCTACGACAAGTACGTCACCTCCGACAAGCTCAAGGACATGGTCAAGCGCATCCAGGAGACGGAGTAGCATCGGCTCGCTCGAGGCCCACTGTCACCTGCTCTTGGTGGCAGGAGCCTTGAGTGGTGCGTTTCGCGGCGAGCGAGCATATCGGTGGCGGAGCGCCCTGGCGGCACTCGCCGCCGATATCGCGGCAAAGGCCACCGCCATCCTGAGCCCATTCTCCGGTTCTTGTCTTGGAGCGCGCGCGCCTGGTGAAGTCGTCCCGCGTTGAAGGCCGGCATCACATCGAGGCGTGCAGGCGAGGCGTGCTGGTCATCTAATTCTGAGCCGCTCTCGACCGAAGAACCCTGACGCTCTGCCGATCGGGGCATGCGTCGGCTCTCCATCTTCGTTTCCAAACCCATCCTCGTTCAAGGTGAACCCCGTGCGGGACTTCATGATAAAGCTGGCCGGGGCAACAGGCCTGTTGGGAAAACTGGCACTGTGGGCCGCTGGGGTCGGGCTGGTCGCCATGACGGCGGCAATCGCGGCGCAGGTGTTCTGGCGCTACGTGCTCAACAATTCGCTGGTCTGGACCGAGCCGGGCTCTGTCATGATCATGGGGTGGTTCATCTTCCTGGGCGCGGCCGTCGGCATTCGCGAAGGCTATCACCTGTCCTTCGACGTTCTCCTCTATTTTCTGCCGCGCTCGATCAACCAGTGGCTTCACTCGATTTCTGACCTCGCCGTCGGCGCCTTCGGCGCGGGCATGGTCTGGTACGGCTGGGAACTGGCGGCAAAGACCGCGCCCAACGTCATGCCCTCCCTCGGCATTTCCGATGCCTTCAACTTCGCCCCCCTCGTCATGGGCGGCGTGCTCATCTTCCTGTTCTCGCTGGAGCGGCTCCTGCGCCGCCTGGCGGGCCTTCACACCCCACGCTTTGGCGAAGTCGACCCGGCCGAGGAAGTCTGATGGAACTCTGGATCCTCTTCGGGACCTTCGTCTTTTTCCTGGCCATCGGGACCCCTGTGGCGTTCTGCCTTGGCGTCGCCTCCTTCGCCACGATCGTCTATCTCGGCCTGCCGCCGGTGGTCATCTTCCAGCGCCTGAATTCCGGCGTGTCGGTCTTCGCGCTGATGGCGATCCCTTTCTTCATCTATGCGGGCGACCTCATGGTCCGCGGCAATATCGCCGCGCGGCTCGTCGCTCTCGCCGGCGCGCTCGTCGGGCATCTGCGCGGTGGCCTCGGCCAGGTGAACATCCTCGCCAGCGTGATGTTCGGCGGTGTCTCCGGATCGGCCGCAGCCGATGCGTCGGCGGTCGGTGGATTGATGGTGCCGCAGATGAAGAAACGCGGTTACGGCGTTGATTATGCGGTGAATATTACCGTCGTCGGATCGATCATCGCGTTGATGCTCCCACCCTCACACAACATGATCATCTATTCGATTTCCGCCGGCGGCCGGATCTCGATTGCCGATCTCTTCACCGCCGGCATCCTGCCGGGCCTCATCCTGGCGCTCGCTCTCATGGTGGCGGCCTATTTCGTCGCGCGGCGCCGCGGCTATCCGACCGAGGAGTTCCCCGGCCTCCGCGCGATGGGCTGGCTGTTTGCCAACGCCCTGCCCGGCCTCGTCCTCGTCGCAATCATTTTCGGCGGCGTGCGCTCGGGCATCTTCACCGCTTCGGAATCATCGAACATCGCCGTGGTCTACGCGATGTTCGTGACGCTCCTCGTCTATCGCTCCCTCTCCTGGGCGGATTTCGTCGAGGCGACGCTCGCCTCCGTGCGCACCACCGCGATGGTTCTGATGGTGATCGGCGCGGCCAACGCGTTCGGCTGGCTTCTCGCCTATCTGCAAGTGCCGGTGCTGCTCGTCCAGATGCTGCAGGCGATGTCGTCCAACCCGATCATCATTCTGCTCCTCATCAACGTCGTGCTTCTGATCCTCGGCACCTTCATGGACATGTCGCCGCTGATCGTCATTACGACACCGATCTTCCTGCCCGTGGCCACGGCGTTCGGCGTTGATCCGGTGCATTTCGGCGTCATCCTCGTCCTCAACCTCGGCATCGGCCTGTGCACGCCACCCGTGGGGGCCGTGCTTTTCGTCGGCTGCGCCGTGGGTGGGATATCGATCTGGTCGGTCGTGAGATCAATCTGGCCGTTCTACTTCGCAGCCTTCCTGACGCTGATGCTGGTCACCTACATCCCGGCACTGTCCCTGTGGCTGCCCTCGCTATTCCATTGAGGAGACGAGAGATGTTTCCAGTCGTGAAAACCGATCCCGGCGTGACCCGGCAGGTGTTGAGCGAAGCGCCCGAGCTAATGGTCGTTGCCTTTGAGTTCGAGTCGGGCGCGGAAGGCAAGCTCCACAACCACCCGCACGTCCAATCCACTTATGTCGAGAAGGGGCAGTTCGTCTTCATCGTGGACGGCGAAGAACGCGAACTGGTGCCGGGCGACAGCCTCATCGTGCCATCGAATGCGATGCATGGCTGCCGCTGTCTGGAGGCGGGCCGTTTGATCGACACCTTCACGCCCCGACGTGACGACTTCCTTTGAAATCTCCGGAGTGAACTTCATGACCCGTGTCGAAACCCGCCACGCCATTCATCCCGATCAGGCCAGGACCATGGGCACGGAGGAGTTGCGTCGCCATTTCCACGTCGCCGATCTCTTCGCCGACGGCGAAATCCGACTTGTCTATACCCATTACGACCGTGTGGTCGTCGGGGCCGCGGTTCCGAAGGGCAATGACCTCGTGCTCGACAAGGTGGAGGTGACGAAGACCTCGACCTTCCTGGAACGCCGCGAACTCGGCATCGTCAATATCGGCGACCCGGGCACCGTTTCTGCGGGCGGGCAGACCCATGAACTCGATCGGGGCGATGTGCTCTATGTCGGAATGGGATCCGGGCCGGTCACTTTTTCGGGCGGGGGCCGCTACTATCTGGTTTCGGCACCGGCGCATCGCTCCTGCCCGACGCGTCTGATCCGGCCCGCGGACAGCCGGGAGGTCAATCTTGGCGAACTCGAAACCTCCAACAAGCGCACGATCAATCAGTTCATCCATCCGGAAGTCATCGAGAGTTGCCAGTTGACCATGGGCTACACCACGCTGCATGGCGGCTCCTGCTGGAACACCATGCCCGCTCACGTCCATGACCGGCGCATGGAGGCCTATCTCTATTTCAATCTCGACAAGGATCAGCGCGTCTTCCATCTGATGGGCGAGCCGACCGAAACGCGTCATCTGGTGGTCAAGAACGAGGAAGGCGCGATCTCGCCGCCCTGGTCGATCCACGCGGGCGCGGGCACCGGCAGCTACAGCTTCGTCTGGGCGATGGCCGGCGAGAACACCGACTTCACCGACATGGACATGGTGGCGATGGAGACGATCCGGTGAGTGATCTCTTTTCGCTGAATGGCCGGCGTGCGCTGGTGACCGGCGCCAATACCGGCATCGGCCGGGCGATCGCCGAAGCGATGGCGGCCGCCGGCGCCGAGGTGCTTTGCGCCGGTCGCTCCTCGACCACCGAGACCGTCGAGGCGATCGAAGCGTCGGGCGGCAAGGCAGCGTCGCTGCATATGGATCTCGCCAATCTTCCCGCGAGCGTCGCCGCTCTGGAAGCCGTCGGGCCGTTGGATATTCTGGTCAATAACGCGGGGATCATTCGCCGCGAGGATGCCGTCGACTTCAAGGAAGACGACTGGGACGCCGTGATCGACGTCAACCTGAAGGCGGTGTTCCTGCTCTCTCAGTCCTTCGCGCGCGGACTGCGCGAGAGGAATGCCGGCGGGGCGATCATCAACATCGCGTCCCTCCTCTCCTTCCAGGGCGGCATCCGCGTGCCGGCCTATACCGCCTCGAAACACGCCGTAGCTGGCCTCACCAAGGCGCTCGCGAACGAATGGGCGCCCTTCGGCATCAACGTGAACGCCATCGCGCCCGGCTACATCGCGACCAACAACACCGAGGCACTCCGCGCGGACCAGAAACGCAGCGCTGAGATCCTGGGCCGCATTCCGGCCGGGCGATGGGGGGATCCACAAGACATCGCCGGAACCGCCGTGTTCCTCGCTTCCCCGGCAGCCGGCTATATCCACGGCGCGGTCATCGCCGTCGACGGCGGCTGGCTCGCGCGGTAGCACCGGGACCCGGCGGTCATGTTTCCGGCGGCGCCCGGAAAGAACGCCGCCGGAAGATTTTGGCTTCAGGAACTCCGGTTACGCCAGATGGCGCTTCAGTTCCGCCACGGCCGCGTCGATATCGGCAGGAACGTCGAAGCGGTTGAGCATCTCGCCGAAGCGCTTGACGATATTGGTGAGCTCCTGTTCCTCCAGAAGGTTCAGGATACCGACACGGATCTGGGTCGGCTCGGAGAGGGTCGGCCAGATGCAGAAACTCTCTTCGCGACAGGCGTTGACGAAGTCCTTTTCCTGACCCTTCAGCTGCTCCGGCAGGTCGAGCACCAAGAGACTCGTCATGTTGGAGGTGACCTTGCAGCCCATGCTTTCGAGCGCCGCCCGCAGCGCCTTTTCCGCCTTGGCATAGCGTTCCGCCCGCTGCAGCATTCCCTGCTCCAGCACCATGCGCAGCGCCTCGTGGAAGGACGCGACGGCATAGGGCGAGTGGGTGCGGTGATAGGTGCCCTTCTCGACATCCTCGCCGTTGATGATGCCCCAGTGGCGCGCTTCCATGATCGGGTGATGGACGAAGCTGCGCGCGCCGACTTTCTTCAACTCGTCGATATAGCGCTGCGAGAAGCTCACCGGCGCGTAGGTCAGTGGAAGCGCCATCATGCCCTTTTGCGGACAGGAGGCCCAACCGACGATGCCCGGATAGTCGTCGATCCGCAGGTCAGCGATGCCGAGCGACGACACCGCGTCGATCAGACCCATCGTCCCATGCTTTTCGCAAGCGTCGGAGAAACCCTTGATATCATTGATGCGGCCGGAGCCGGTTTCCCAATGGGCCATCGCCGCCCATTTCGGCTTGTGCTCGGCCAGCGCCTTCTCGACGACATCGCCGGTAACCGACTGGCCATGCGGCACGCGAATGGTGACCACCGAGGCCGCCTGCGGATCGAGCGAGTTGGCTCTGAGCTCCTCCTCGGTCGCCGCCTTCATGCGCACGGAGAGCTCATCGATACCCGAAAAGGTCCCGTTGACGAACATGACGATCTTGTCGCCGGGATGGACAACCGAAAACATTGCGTCGAGGCCGCTCCAGCCGGTGCCGGCGACGCCGAATGTGTGGACGTTCTGGGTCCCGAAGATCTCGCGCAGCATGCGCTTGATCTCGATCATGCCGCGGAGAACGTCCGGCTGCATGTGATCCGCGACGCCCGGGCTCGAATAGGCCGCGAGCACCCGCTCGGCCGTATTGCCGGGCCCGGGGCCGGCAGCGACGGTGTGCGGAATTTCCAGCCTTGGGAAAACGGGTGCGTTCATGGCGGTCTCCTCCTCTTTGACCTGGCCGCATGTCACATCGATGGTGTGACGCCCGCCCGCCAACCGGCGAACGAGCCCTCTTGCGTCCTTGGCCTCAAAAGAAGGTCCTGGGGGGCTTTTGACCACTCTCGCGCGGGTGTTTCCTGTCGCCCCATCGGGTACCCGAACCGACCGCAATGGATAGGGACACGCCGAACCGTGTAGTGCAGGCCGCCCGGGCGCGGAATGGCGATGGCGCTCGTCAAGAGGGTGAGCTCAAACGATTTCGGCCGGGCAAGAACCAACCGTCCCATCCGGAAAGCACGCATCCCGGCACAAGGCCGGGACGACACTCGGGTGGCGATCGTTGTCTTTCGGGTAGTCAAACCATGAGAGCAATCTGGATATCAGCGACATTCGTGCCGGTGGCGCCGGTCATCAGCAGGTCTTCGGCCGCCGCGAGCGCGTGGTAAGCATCATTCCGCTTCAGACAGTCGGCAATGTCGAGGCCAGCGGTACGCATTCGCCCAAGCGTCCCCGCGTCTACGATGCCACCTGCCGCATCGGTTGGCCCATCGCGGCCGTCGGTGCCGCCGGATAGGAATGTCCAGTCACGCGGCAGCGGATGTTCTTCCGCGAGAAGAGCAAAGCGCAGGGCAAATTCCTGATTGCGCCCTCCAAGTCCGTCGCCGGTCACATGCACGGTCGTTTCGCCGCCTGCCACGACCGCCACCGGCCCCGTCTGGTTGGCTTGGGCCTGGACCAGAGCGAAGAGCTCGGCGGCTGCCGCACCCACATCGGCATCAAGCCAGCCGGGGCGCTGGATGACGCGAACACCGCGATCAGAGAGCGCGCGGGCAGCAGCTTCGACCGACCGGGCGTTGCTGGCAATGACCCGGTTGGTGACGTTCTCCAGCTTTGGTTGCTTGGCAGCTTTCCCGATCACGGCCGCAACCGCGGAGGGCACCTTGTCCAACAGTTGATAGCGTTCAAGCACGTCGCGCGCACACGGCCCACCTTCGGCTCGCGCGGTTGGACCGGATGCGACCGTTGCGGGGTCGTCGCCGGGAACGTCCGAGACGATCAGGGAAAGTACGAAGGCAGGAGCCGCCGCCTCCGAAAGCCCACCGCCTTTCAGCCGCGATAGTGCCCGCCGCACGGCGTTCATCTCGGTGATGTCCGCGCCCGATCGCAACAGGAGATCGGTGACGGCCGTCTTGTCCTCTAACGTCAGCCCCTCGCTTGGAGCCACGCCGAGCGCCGAGCCCCCGCCGGAAATCAGGGCAAGGACGACATCGCCCTCCTGCGCAGCTTCTGCAAGCGCAAGCAGCGCTTCGCCGCCCTCGACGCTTCCGGAATCTGGCAATGGATGGCCGCCGACGATCAGGCGACACCCCTCCACGAGCTTCGCCCCGCCATCGGTGGTGACGATCACGCCAGCGGCGGGGGCCCGTCCAAGTTCCGCCGCCGCTGCGCTGGCCATGGCAGACGCCGCCTTGCCAAGAGCTGCGATGTAGATGCGTCCGTCCCCATCAAGTCTTGCCCGGTACTCGGAAAGCGCTGCGTGAACGGCGGCGGCGGGATCGGCCGCGGCGACGGCTTTTGAAAAGGCATCCTGGACCATTGGCCTCAGGTCGTCAGATGACACGGTGCGTTCCCCTGTATTCGAAGATCAATATCCAGCCTGAATTGCCCTGGGGCTTGAGCATGTCGTCCTCGTTCTCGATCACATGGCTGATGTCAGACAGATGCGCCCCTGCCCTTTCAGACAGAGGCGCGTTCGAAAAGCCAGGGACTTGGGCGTGAAGCGTCAGGCCGCCTGCTTCATCTTGCTCAGCAGGTCTGCCACCGTTTCGCCGAATGCGGATGGGTGCGGGATAATGTGATGGCCGCAGGAGCGGATGATATCCACCTTCTCCTGCGCCGATTCTCCCTCGCCCGCGACGATCGCACCGGCATGGCCCATGCGCTTGCCCTTGGGCGCCGAGAGGCCCGCGATATAGGCCAGCAGCGGCTTGGAGAAATTGTCTTGCGCCCAACGCGCCGCATCCACCTCCTGCGGGCCGCCAATCTCGCCGATCATCACGACGGCATCGGTCTCGTCGTCCTGCTCGAAGAGTTCGAGAAGATCGCGGAAGGACGAGCCATTGATCGGGTCGCCGCCGATGCCGACACTGGTGGACACGCCGATGCCACGCGCCTGCATCTGGCTCGCCGCCTCGTAGCTCAGCGTACCGGAGCGGGCGATGATGCCGATGCGGCCTGGCTTGTAGATCGACCCTGGCATGATGCCCATCATCGCCTGCCCCGCCGTGATCATGCCGGCGCAGTTCGGCCCCATGAGCATCATGCGGTTTTCCGCCTTGTAGCGGCGCATGTAGCGCTTCACCCGCATCATGTCCTGGGCCGGAATGCCGTCGGTGATGCACACGCATGTCTTGATGCCGCTGTCGGCCGCTTCCATGATCGAGTCCGCGGCAAAGGGCGGCGGCACGAAGACGATGGAAGCTTCGGCCCCGGTTTCGGCGACGGCGCCCTTGACTGTCGAGAAGACCGGCAGGCCGAGATGGGTGGTGCCGCCCTTGCCCGGCGTCACGCCGCCCACGACATTGGTGCCGTAGGCCTTCATCTCCTCGGCATGGAAGCTGCCGATCCGGCCGGTGATCCCCTGGACGAGGACCTTGGTGTCCTTGGTGAGCAGAATAGCCATGTGAACGATCCTCCCGTCAGGCCGCGGCGCTCTGGCCGAGCTTCTTCCATTCGGCGACCGCCATCTCGGCGGCCTCTGCCAGCGTGTCGGCGACGAGCACATCCGGCGCCTTCTCGGCGAGGATCTTCTTTCCCTCCTCGACCTTGGTCCCGGACAATCGTACCACCAGCGGGAGTTCCAGGCCCACCTCCTCGCGAGCCTTGACCACGCCCTCGGCGACCCAGTCGCAGCGATTGATGCCGGCGAAGATGTTGACGAGGATCACCTTGACGTTCTTGTCCTGAAGAACGGCGCGGAAGCTCTTGGCCACCCGCTCCGGGCTTGCGCCACCGCCGATGTCGAGGAAGTTCGCCGGCTCGCCGCCGGACAGCTTGATCATGTCGAGCGTCGCCATGGCGAGGCCCGCGCCATTGATGATGCAGCCGATCTCGCCGTCGAGGCCGACATAGCTGAGACCCCGGTCGGAGGCGAAAGTCTCACGCGGGTCCTCCTGGCTCTTGTCGCGCATTTCCGAAATGTCGGGCCGGCGGAAGAGCGCGTTCTCGTCGAAGCTCATCTTGCAGTCGAGCGCGATCAGCTCGCCCTTCGAGACGACCAGCGGGTTGATCTCCAGCATGGTCGCGTCGAAATCGCGGAAGACGCGATAGCACGCGAGCAGCGTGTCGGTCGCCTTGGTGACCATGGATCCGTCGAGACCGAGACCGAAGGCGAGTTCGCGCGCCTGGAACTTCTGCATGCCGGCACCCGGATCGACAGTGATCTGGATCAGGCTGTCCGGCTCCTTCTCGGCGATCTCCTCGACCTCCATGCCGCCGGAGGCCGACGCCATGACCTTGATGCGCTCCGCCTTCCGGTCGAGCACGATGCCGAGATAGAGTTCGCGATCGATCTGCACCGTCTCCTCGATGTAGAGGCGGTTGACCAGATTGCCCTTCGGCCCGGTCTGGTTGGTGACGAGGCGGCGGCCCATCAGCTTGTCGGCGGCCGCTTCCACATCTTCTTCCGAGCGGCAGAGAATGATGCCGCCGGCCTTGCCGCGCGCGCCGGAATGGATCTGCGCCTTGACCACCCAGGCGTTTCCGCCGATTTCGCTCGCCCGGTAGCGGGCCTGTTCGGGGCTGTAGGCGATGCCGCCGCGTGGCAGCTTCAGGCCGTGAGTGGCCAGCAGTTCCTTGGCCTGGAATTCATGGATGTCCATCGGGGTCTCCTCCCTTGGAGCATGAGGCCGAAAATTCGTATGGCTTTTCGGATCCCGTCATGCGCTGAAAAATGCGTCACTGCGCGCGGGCGCGTATCGCGTCGTCGACCGCGATGACGTTCTTCGCCATGCGTTCGGAAGCGGCATCGATCATCTTGCCATCGAGGCTCGCGGCGCCCTTGCCGGCGGCAGCGGCCTCCTTTAGCGCCTCGATGATGCGGCGCGCCTTGTCGACCTCACCGTCAAGCGGCGAGAACTCGTCATTGGCAAGCGCGATCTGGCTCGGATGGATCGCCCATTTGCCCTCGATTCCGAGGGCTGCCCCGCGCTTGCAGCCAGCGCGATAGCCGTCCGGGTCGGAGAAGTCGCCGAACGGGCCGTCGATCGGCCGCAGACCATAGGCCCGGCAGGCGACCGTCATGCGCGACAGCGCGGCATGCCACTGGTCGCCCGGATAATCGGGATGCAGGCCGCCGATATTGACCGTGCGCGCCTTGTTGAAAGCCGCATAGTCGGCAACACCGAAATGCAGAGCCTCGAGACGGGAGGGTTGCGCCGCAATCGCCTCGACATTCGCCATGCCGAGCGGCGTCTCGATCAGCGCCTCGATGCCGACCTTGTTCTGGTAGCCCTTGGCCATCTCGATCTGGTTGAGCAGCGCCTCGACCATGTAGACGTCCGACGGAACACCGACCTTCGGGATCATCACCATGTCCAGCTTGTCGCCGGCCTGTTCCATCACGTCGACGACGTCGCGGTACATGTAATGGGTGTCGAGACCGTTGATGCGGACCGACATGGTCTTCTTCTTGGCCTTCCAGTCGATGTCGTTCAGCGACTGGATGATGTTCTTGCGCGCCTGTTCCTTGTCATCGGGCGCGACGGCGTCCTCGATGTCGAGAAAAATGCAGTCGGCGGCACTGTCGGCCGCCTTCTCGATCATCGTCGGGTTCGAGCCCGGCACGGCGAGCGTCGAGCGCTGAAGGCGCATCTTCCGCAAATTGTGGATGGTATGGCTCATTGGTCCTCCTCCCGTTCCTGCGATCGAAGCCAAGGCTCTTTGCAGGTGGCTGATGCCTTTTGGAGAGAGGAGTTCCGGAACTGGCAAGCCCACCCTTGGGGCATGCCGTGGCGCGATAAGGCCGATACACGTCGCGATCCCGACGCTTGCTCGGTCGACCCGGTGTCACTGCGATCCGGCCGGTCTCCTCCCTGATCCTTTCGCATCGTCAGGAATACGGCCGGTGCGGCGTTTTTGACCACACACTGGCGGATAGAAACTCACCGCCTCGCGACGACTGGCTGACTACCCGTTCGGAGAACCCGGATCGGCCGGATCAGGAAAGGGAAAGTCAGCGCACCCGACAGATCATGTCTCCTGATGGCCTGCCTATATGAATGCCGCCTTCGTCGGTTCGTCATCCTCGGGCCTGTCCCGAGGATCTCCCGAAAGACGTTCGTAGGCCTCATTTTGGGAGGAAGGGCATCCGCCGAGGGTTCTGGTAAGGCACTGGCAGTAGATCCTCGGGACAAGCCCGAGGATGACGAAGCGTGGGGGATGTCACCCTAATCTTTCAAGCTCTCGATGCGACCGTGTGCTCTACCTGCCCGCCAACGATCTCGATGGCCGATATCGCCCTCTCAGTTCTGCACCTCCCGCGTCCATAGCGCCACCGCCATCGACCGGTTCCGAACGTTGAGCTTCTCGTAGATGTTCTTGAGGTAGTATTTCACCGTGTTCTCGGACATGCCGAGGCGGTTGGCGATCTGCTGATTGGTCCACCCGCGCGCGAGCACGTCGAGCAACTCGCGTTCTCGCGCATTGAGATGGGCAAGCGGCGTATCGTTGAGCGTCGCAATGTCCATATAGGGGATGCAGATGTGGCCGGCGGCCACGGCCCGCACCGTCGTGAAGAAGATGGCGATATCGTCCTGCTGGTAGCAATAGCCTCGCGCACCGAGGCGCACGGCCTGGCGGAGGGCGCTCGGATCCCGGTTGCTGCTGAAGACGATCGCCTTGACCGAACTGTTCTTCGACCGCAGACGCCGCAGGACGTCGACGGCCTTCATGTCCGCGAGATCCCAGGCAATGACCGCCAGGTCGACACTCTCCTCGGACGCTGCGATGAGATCGGAGCCGCGATCGCTGACCCGGTCGAGCACGAGGTCGTCCTCTTTCTCGATCAGCCCCGTGATGGCCGACACGACAAGCGGATTGGCCTCCAGCAGAAAGACGCGCGTGGTCTGAGATCGCGGATGATCCTCCGCCATCGATATCCTCCCAGAATGCGTGCCCGCCCGATATCGGCTTTTAAACGAAAGGTTTGCGCTTGTCTTTCCTCCGATCGGGCGGGAATTGTCGGCCTCACCCTGTCCGACCGACCACAGCCCCCTACCCGAACGAGCGCATTTCTTGTGCCATCCGGTAGTGGGCGCAAAGGCTGTCACGACCGACAATAGGGACCGACGCGCCGAAGATGTCCGCTTCTCGACGTGTTCAGGGAGGATTGGCCCGAACTGCCGAGCATGGCGGTGGCGCCCGGTCATTACCGGGCGGGAGGGCAGGACAGACATCGACAGCAGGGAACAAGAGAAAGGACGGGCTCCGGACCGGAGCCGATGAAACGCTGCTTCGCGCAATGAGGCAGCCTGATCAGGGAGGAGACATGGGCCAGCCTAGCGATATCGACATCGCCCGCGCTGCGAAGAAGCAGCCGATTCAGGAGATCGGGGCGAAACTCGGCATACCATCGGAATCACTGCTGCCCTTCGGCCACGACAAGGCGAAGGTCTCGGCTGACTTCATTGCCGCGCAGAAGGACAAGCCCGACGGCAAGCTGATCCTCGTGACGGCGATCAACCCGACGCCGGCGGGAGAAGGCAAGACAACTACCACGGTCGGTCTCGGCGATGGTCTCTGCGCCATCGGCAAGAAGGCGGCGATCTGCATCCGCGAAGCTTCGCTCGGACCGAATTTCGGCATGAAGGGCGGCGCGGCCGGCGGCGGCTACGCACAGATCGTGCCGATGGAGGACATGAACCTCCACTTCACCGGCGACTTTCACGCCATCACCAGCGCCCACAATCTGCTGTCGGCGATGATCGACAATCACATCTATTGGGGCAACGAGCTGGAGATCGACCAGCGCCGCATTTCCTGGCGTCGCGTGCTCGACATGAACGACCGGGCGCTGCGCCAGATCACGACATCGCTCGGCGGCGTGGCCAACGGCTTTCCGGCAGAGGCGGGCTTCGACATCACCGTCGCATCGGAGGTGATGGCGATTCTGTGCCTGGCGGACGACCTCGCCGATCTGCAGAAGCGCCTCGGCGAGATGATCGTCGCCTATCGCCGGGATCGCTCGCCGATCACCTGCAAGGACATCAAGGCCGACGGCGCGATGGCGGTACTCCTGAAGGACGCCATCCAGCCCAATCTGGTCCAGACGCTTGAGAACAATCCGGCCTTCGTCCATGGTGGCCCCTTCGCCAACATCGCCCATGGATGCAACTCGGTCGTCGCCACGAAGACGGCGCTGAAACTCGCCGACTATGTGGTGACGGAAGCCGGCTTCGGGGCCGATCTGGGCGCCGAGAAGTTCCTCGACATCAAGTGCCGCAAGGCCGGCCTCAAGCCCGATGCCGTCGTCATCGTCGCGACCGTCCGGGCGATGAAGATGAATGGCGGCGTCGCCAAGGACGAGCTCGGGGCGGAGAACGTCGCGGCCGTCAAGGAAGGCTGCGCCAATCTCGGTCGTCATATCGAGAACATCGCGAAATTCGGCGTTCCCGCCGTCGTCGGCATCAATCATTTCGTCACCGACACCGACGCCGAAGTCCAGGCGATCAAGGACTATTGCGCCGGGCTCGGGGTCGAGGCGATCCTCAACACGCACTGGGCGGATGGCGGCAAAGGGATCGCGGAGACCGCGCAGAAGGTGGTCGAACTCTGCGAATCCGGTGCGGCGGACTTCAAGCCCCTCTATCCCGATGGGATGGGTCTTCTGGATAAGATCGAGACCGTGGCCAAGGAGATCTACCGGGCGGACTCGGTCGTCGCCGACAAGAAGATTCGCGACCAGCTGAAGGCTTGGGAAGAAGCCGGCTTCGGCGATCTTCCCGTCTGCATGGCCAAGACCCAGTACTCGTTCACCACCGATCCGACACGGCGCGGAGCACCGACGGGTTTCGAGATTCCCGTACGCGAGGTTCGACTGTCGGCGGGGGCCGGATTCGTGGTGGCGATCTGCGGGGAAATCATGACGATGCCGGGCCTGCCCCGGAAGCCCGCAGCCGAATCCATCCGGCTGAACGACAAGGGTCTGATCGAGGGATTGTTCTGATGGCGGCGAAGGTGATCGACGGAAAGGCCTTTGCAGCCAAGGTGCGCGAGAAGGTCAAGGAGCATGTTACCCGGCTTGTCGGAGAGCATGGCGTCACGCCGGGGCTTGCCGTGGTGCTGGTCGGCGAGAACCCGGCGAGCCAGGTCTATGTGCGCTCCAAGGGCAAGGCGACCACGGAGGCGGGGATGAAGTCGGTCGAGCACAAGCTCGACGAGACGGTCTCGGAGGAAGAACTCCTCTCCCTGATCGACACGCTCAACCAAGACGACACGATCCACGGCATCCTCGTCCAGCTTCCCGTCCCCGATCATATCGACGCTGACAAGGTGCTCGCCGCGATCGATCCGGCGAAGGACGTGGACGGATTCCACATCTCCAATGTCGGCCTGCTCGGCACCGGCCAGAAGGCGATGGTGCCCTGCACGCCGCTCGGTTGTCTGATGATGCTGCGCGAGGAGCATGGCAGCCTGTCGGGCATGGAGGCGGTCGTCATCGGCCGGTCGAACATCGTCGGCAAGCCGATGGCGCAGCTTCTCCTGAAGGACAGCTGCACCGTCACCATCGCCCATTCGCGCACGAAGGATCTGCCCGCGGTCTCGCGTCGCGCCGACATCGTGGTCGCGGCGGTGGGCCGTCCCAACATGGTGACGGCCGAGTGGATCAAGCCCGGCGCGACGGTCATCGATGTCGGCATCAACCGGATCGAGAAGGAAGACGGCGGCACGCGTCTTGTTGGAGACGTCGACTATGACGACGTGGCGAAGGTCGCCGGTGCGATCACGCCGGTGCCCGGCGGCGTCGGCCCGATGACCATCGCCTGCCTTCTCGCCAACACGGTCACGGCCTGCTGCCGCACACACGGCCTGGCAGAACCCGAAGGCCTCACCGCCTGATCCAACGAATGCCTCCCAAGGCGAAGACCGGAACGGGCCGGAAGCGTGAGAGCGTTTCCGGCCCGTTCTGATTTGGCGAATACGGAAGCTGCCAACTCGCTTCGCGTCCTGCTCTCTTGGGGCGCACCATCGATGCGAAGACGACACCTCGACTATCTCCGATCGCGGCTGCTGGGGCGGTCGGCCCTGTCCCCTCACGCTCAGGTGCGAGCGTAGCGAGCCTCGAAGGACGTGGGGACAGAGCCGCCGTGTTTGGATTCTCTCCTGAGGCGAAGGCGGCGGTCATCTTATTGGCTCTTGCCTGTTTGAAGACGCTCTTAATCGTCGTGCCGAGCGCCCTCGCCCTTCGAGGCTCGCTACGCTCGAGCCTCAGGATGAGGACGCTGCCGCGGTGATGTCGCTTGCTCGTCGGCCTACAGCATACTGAGACTTACTTGGGGACCGCCCAAGCCGGCGGAGCCTGCAAACGATGAGGGCGCTCTCTGGCCAAGAGCGCCCTTCTGATCATGCACACCGATAAGCTCGATCTTCACGCCTGCGGGTAGATCGGGAAATCCTTGAGCAGCTCGGCGACCATGCCGCGCACCGCGGTCTCGACCGCGGCGTTCCCATCCTCGCCATTCTTCGACAGACCTTCGAGAACTTCCAGAATGAGCTGGCTCACCGTCCGGATTTCTGCCTCTCCGAGACCGCGCGTGGTAATCGCCGGTGTGCCAAGACGGATACCGGAGGTGACCATCGGCTTTTCCGGGTCGAAAGGAATGCCGTTCTTGTTGCAGGTAATGTGGGCGCGGCCGAGCGAGGCTTCCGCCGCTTTGCCGGTGAGCCCCTTCGGACGCAGATCGACCAGCATCAGATGCGAGTCTGTGCCGCCAGAGACGATATCGACGCCCCCATCCTTGAGCGTTCCCGCCATGGTCTTCGCGTTGGCGACGACGGCGGCGATGTAGTCGCGATAGTCTTGGGTGAGCGCTTCGCCGAAAGCGACGGCCTTGGCGGCGATCACATGCATCAGCGGGCCGCCCTGCAACCCCGGGAACACGGCCGAATCGAACTTCTTGCCCAGATCCTCGTCGTTCGACAGGATGATGCCACCGCGCGGGCCGCGCAGCGTCTTGTGAGTGGTGGACGTCACCACATGGGCATGAGGCAGCGGACTCGGATGGGCGCCGCCGGCGACGAGGCCGGCGAAATGCGCCATGTCCACCATCAGTTTGGCACCGACCTTGTCGGCGATCTCTCGGAAACGCTTGAAGTCGGGATAGCGCGAATAGGCCGAATGACCGGCGATGATCAGCGCGGGCTTGCTCTCCTCGGCGAGTTGCTCCACCGCGTCCATATCGATGAGGCCGGTGTCCTTGTCGACACCGTAATGGACGGCATTGAACCACTTGCCGGACATGTTGACCTTGGCGCCGTGGGTGAGATGGCCGCCTGCGGCGAGATTGAGCCCCATGAAGGTATCGCCCGGCTTCAGCAGGCTCAGAAAGACAGCCTGATTGGCCTGGCTGCCGGAATTCGGCTGCACATTCACCCAGGCGCAATCAAAGAGCTTCTTCAGACGCTCCCGGGCAATCTCTTCCGCCTGATCGACGAACTGACAGCCGCCATAGTAGCGCCGTCCGGGGTAGCCCTCAGCGTATTTGTTGGTCATCACCGAGCCCTGCGCGTCCATGACGGCGCGGCTGGCGATGTTCTCCGAGGCAATCAGCTCGATCTCGTCGCGCTGCCGGCCGAACTCGCGTTCGACGGTGCCCCAGATGTCGGGGTCCCTGTCTTCGAGCCGGTCGGTGAAAAAGCGCGTGCGCGCCGGCACTCTTGCGTCCATGGTGGTCTCCTCCGTTATCCTGTCCATCCAAGGCCGCCGGAAATGACGTGGATGGTCATCAAGAGCGCGTCGACGTCCTCCGGCCGCGCTTCGTCGGTTCCTCGACCCGATCGGACCTTGCGCAGGAGATCGACCTGCAGGCCGTGCAGGCCCTCCATCTGCGCGGTCAAGCCTTCGGCGCGGGTGCGGAATTCGGGAAAGCGCAAAGCGAGGCTCTTCTCTTCCGTCAGGAAAAGGATCATCTCCTCGGTGAGCTTCGCCTCCGCTGCGATCGCCTGGTAGACGTTCGTCGCCGCCTGCGGATCGGTGACGAGATCGGCATAGAGCCTTGCGATCTTGAGGTCCGACTGGAAGAGCAGCTTCTCCGCCTCGTCGATCACCAGCCGGAAGAGCGGCGAGGTCTCGTACATCTTCTTCAGGAGCGCTCGCCCGGATTCGCCACGCACACCGGTGAAGGACGACAGTGCCGTCCCGATGCCGTACCAGCCCGTCAGCATGTGGCGGTTCTGGCTCCAGGCGAAGACCCAGGGGATCGCGCGAAGGTCCGACAGGTTCTGCGGGGCCGAGCCGAAGCGGCGGGCAGGCCGCGAGCCGATCTTCAGAAGGCCCAGTTCCTCGACCGGGCTTGCCTCGTTGAAATACTGGATAAAGCCCGGCATCCGGACAAGGTCCAGATACTTGACCTGACTGAGGCCCGATAGCGCCTCGAAGGCTTCCTTGTACTCGCCGATCTCGTCCGGTCGGGCCGTATCGGGCGGCTGCAGCGTATGGTCCAGGACGGCGCCGACCAGACGCTCCAGCATGGTGAGCGCAGTGCCACGATTGGCGAATTTCGCCGAGACGATCTCACCCTGTTCGGTCACCCGCAAACGCCCGTCGACGGTCCCGTTGGGTTGGGCGGCGATCGCCCGACCCGCCGGCGCGCCACCCCGGCTTACCGAGCCGCCACGACCATGGAAGAAGGAGACCTCCACCCGGTGCTTGTGGCCGATGCGCTTCAGCGCGACCTGCGCCTTGGCGAGCTCCCAGTTCGAGGTGAAGAAGCCGCCGTCCTTGTTGCTGTCGGAATAGCCGAGCATCACCTCCTGCCGGTCGCCCGCTTCGCGCAGGAGGCGGCGCACCGCACGGTTGGAGAAGATCGTGTCGAGGATCTCCGACGAGGCGCGCAGGTCGTCGATCGTCTCGAACAGGGGAACGATGGGCAGCGGCGCCATGATGTTCGATGTTCCGGACGAACACCATTGCGACATGAGATAGACGGCGATGAGATCTTCCGCCGAGGTGGTCATAGAAAGGATGAAAGCACCGATTGAGGCCGGATCGCGTCTGCGCGCCTCGCCGAGAAGCTCGAACAGCGCGATGAGGTCGCGGGTCTCGTCCGAAAAGTCGTGGCCGGTAAGGTCGGGCGCTTTCTCTTCACGTAGGCCACTCGCAAGCCGATCCGCCCATGCCGGGTCGTCAGGGCCGGAGATCGTCTTGCCGTCGACGGCCGACAGGATCTCGGCAAGGCTGCGGTTGACCACCGTGGCGTTCTGCCGAATGTCGAGCGCAACCGTATGAAAGCCGAAGATGCGCAGACGACGCTCCAGTGGCAGGACCTTGCGCTCGGCGGCCGCTGCCGCCCCCGTCTGGCAGAGCGCCTTGCGCAGGGTCTCGACCAGACGCAGGAGCTCGGCGGAGCGGGCGAAGGGCGTGACGCCTGTTGCCTCGCCGCGATCAGCCTTCGAGGTTGCTTCAAGACGGCAGCTCAGCGCCGCCGCGAACTGACGGAAATGCTCGCCGGAATTGCGCTTCTCGATTTCGATACGCTCGGGACCGCATTGCGCCAGAAGTCCGTCGAGAGCGAGCTTGAACTCCTGAGAAAACGAGACGACGCTGACACCGATCGAAAGATCCGCCGCCAGCCGGCTCAAAAGCGCGCGGTAGGAGGCGATCGCCGCCTCGCGATAGCGCTTCAGCGAAGCGCGGGTCACGTCGGCGGTTACGAAGGGATTGCCGTCCCGATCGCCCCCGATCCAGGAGGCAAAGTGGAGGCAGGTCTCGGGCGCGTCGACACCGTAGGAGTTCTCCAATGCGTGTTCGAGACTGTCGACCACGGTGGGCAGCGCTTCGAACAGCACCTCGTCGAAGAAGTGGATACCCCAGTCGACCTCTTGGGCAACCGAGGGCTTTTCCAGCTTCAGTTCGCCGGTCAGCCAGAGAACTTCGACTTCGGCCTTGAGGGCGGTCTTCAGCGTCTCGACCTCATGCGGGGCCCAGTCGCGGGTCAGAAGCTCGGTCAGACGGCGATAGATCCGCCGGTGGATTTCCAGGACGGTCACCCGCTTGGTCTCGGTCGGGTGAGCCGTCATGGTCGGCTGTACTTTCAGGCGCGACAATGCGCCTTCGAGGGTCTCCCGACCGATTCCGTTCTCCTGCGCCCTCTTGAGAACGTCGGCGAAGGTGCCGATCATGGCGCGGCCAGAGCGTTCCTCGACACGGCGATACTGGGCTCCTTCGTATTCCATCGCGATGGCGATCAGCTGGTGCCAGACGCCGAAACTCTGGAGCGCAAGAAAGCGTCGCGCTTCGGGAACCTCAGCGACGGACATGCGCCCGGAGAGAAGATCGTCGATCTCGGGCAGCAGATTGGATCCGACCTCGATCAGGAGTGACCGAAGGAGATCGAGAACGTCCTTTGCCATGGAAAAGGTGTCGGGACGCGGTGCCTCTGCAGGCTCCATGCTCCCGTCGGTCGACGGCGATGCGTGCGCAAGGGTCGCTTGTGACATGTTTCTGGCCTCCCGACATCGCAGGATAATCGCAAGGCCGCAGCGAGCTACCGCTGATCGCATGGAAACTTATGCCCGAACGGTCAGGGCCGGCTACTCCTTTGGACAAGAACGCTTCTCATGAAGGCCGGGAGAGACGCCGCTCTGCAAGATGCCTGGAACGACAAGCGCACGTTAGAGACCGGTCAGGAGTCCCGAAAATCAAGTGCATCGACACCGCGCAGGAACGCTTCGAAGAAGTCGGTGAACGTCGCCACCAAGGGTGGGAGTACGTCATAGGGTGGATAGTAGAGTGCCAGCCACAAGGGCGCCGGGGTCCACTCCGGCAACACGCGCTCGACCCTCCCGTCCGCAAGCCCCTCGCTGACGATGAACTCGGGAAGGACGGCAATGCCTGCGCCTGACAGCACGAGTGCATAGAGGAAATCGCCATTGTTGGAGACGATCTCGTCACCCGCGGCGATGCTGCGCTTCGTTGCGCCCTTCGTCAGTTGCCAGATCTCCCTCGATTTTTCCGATGCGTATGACAGGCACAAGCGTTGATCGAGGTCTTCCGGCATGCTCGGCCGAGAGACGCGCTCGAACAGGCTCGGCGTCCCCACTGCGAAGCGTGGGACCTCGCAGACCTTGCGCCAGATCGTCGACCGGTCGGTTGGCGGTTCGGATATGCGGATCGCCAGATCCCATCCATCCGCGACGACGTCGACCAGCGTGTCGTTGAGATTTACATGCAGCTGGATCTGCGGGTAGGCGGTGCGAAACTGCGAGACAAATTGCGGCAGGAGCCGAAGGCCGAACGACATCGGAACGCTGATGAACAGGCTGCCCTGATCCGCCCGTGTCGCCCGTTCGAATTCCAGCGTGACGCGGTCGAACTCCTCCACAAGCGGTCCGTATCGCGTGGCGACGAGGGCGCCGGCGGTGGTGAGCGAGACTTGGCGCGTGGTGCGAACGAGGAGTTGCTGCTGAAGGTCGGCCTCGAGACGCGCCACGATCCGTGTGACGGAGGCGGGCGTCATCCGCAGGGTCCGCGCCGCCCTGGCGAAGCTTCGCTGAGCGGCGACTTCGAGAAAGACACGGATCGGCCTGAGTTCCTGCATCGGCTGATTGTTACGTTTCTTGCACGAGAAAACGCAAGACGATTGTCATTTGCGGCAGTATTCCCCTCGCCTGTGTCGTTCCAGCAAGATCGGTCTCTGAGATTCCATTGCTCCGGTCTCGGCGACAGGAAGTCAATTGCCTGTTGGCCGGTCGCGGAACGACCGCTGAGATTGACTGCGACGACCCTGCCACGGGTAACCGCACGCCTTGCCTTTCTCGTGCAAGCCGTAGCAGAGACCATGAGCAAGCCACGTCATGGAAAACCGGTCTTCGGCCTCCTAATTCCTCGCCTGCTCCGCTTGGTCCGGCCGACCGTGGCGATAAGAACGCCGCTCCGTGTGTTCGCGTCAGGGTCAGGACACACGGCGGCCCTCGCGCCAGACGGCGCGCACGACCGGCGGAGTGCTCCCGTCGCTGACGACCCGGACGAGATCGGCGCGCCGGCCGAGGGCGATCTCGCCCCGATCCGTCAGCCCCACCGCCTTGGCCGGCGCGGCCGTCACCATCCGGATCGCGTCCGGAAGCGGCAAGACTTCGCTCCCCGCAATCTGAAATGCCGCCTGCAGCAGCGAAAACGGCACATAGTCCGACGAAAGAATGTCCAGCCGCCCGGCCTCGATGAGATCGAGGGCGGATATGTTGCCGGAGTGAGACCCACCGCGCACCACGTTCGGCGCGCCCATCAGAACGGAAAGTCCCGCCTTCCAGGACGCTTCGGCGGCTTCGAAGGTCGTCGGGAATTCCGCGATCACCGCTCCGAGCGACACCGACTCGTGCACATGCTCGGCCGTCGCGTCGTCATGGGAGGCGAGCGCCAGGGAGTGACGACGCGCCGCCTCGGCGATCGTCTTGCGGCTCGCCGGTGAGTATTTCTCCGAGTCGGCAAGCCGCTTGGCGCTGAACGCCTGGAATTCGTCCTCCGACAGCCCCTTCTTCTTCTGATAATAGGTCCGGTACGCGTCCAGGCTTGCGAACTGGCGCTGGCCCGGCGCGTGGTCCATCAGCGAGACGAGCTTCAGGCGGGGATTGTCGAAAAAGCGCTCGAACCCTTCCACCGCGTCGGGCGCAGAAACCTCGCAACGCAGATGAATGAAGTGGTCGGCCCGTGTCCGGCCTTCGTCAACGGCTTGACTGATCAGCCGGCCGAGATCGACCATGTCGTCGACCCGGATCGCCTGATCCTCGTCGGTCCCCACCCGGATGGCATCGAACACGGTGGTGATGCCGGATCCCGCGATCTGCGCATCATGGGCCTGAATGGCAGCCAGCTTGTTCCAGTAGACCTTGGGCCGCGGAATGTAGTGCCCTTCGATGTGATCGGTGTGGAGCTCGACGAGGCCGGGGATCAGGAAATCGCCGCCGAGATCCTCGCCGATGGCCGAGCCCGGATCGAACCCTGCGATCGCTCCGTCGCGAATGACCACATGGCCCTCGATGATCGTATCGGGAAGAACGATCCGGGCATTGGTGAGAACCGTTTCATTGGGCATTCAGGACGGCCTTCATGGCAGAGGCATTCGACAGGCGGGAGAGCCGCCGGCAACGCGTTTTGGCAAGACGCATGCGTTATGTCACGAATTTGCGGAGCTGCTGCGAAAGGAGGTCGGTCAGAACCACGGTGATCACGACGATGATCAGGATTGCCGCGGATTCGGCATAGTAGAACCCGCGGATCGACTCGAACAGGACCTGCCCGATTCCCCCTGCCCCGATGACGCCCAGGATCGTCGCAGAGCGGACATTCGTCTCGAACCGGTAGAGCGTGTAGGACACCCAAAGCGGCAGGACCTGCGGGATGACGCCGTAGACCACTTCCTGAACCCGCGAGGCTCCGGTGGCGCGGATGCCTTCCACGGGGCGCGGATCGATCGACTCCACCGCTTCGGAAAAGAGCTTGGCCATGATGCCGGTATTGTGGATGAACAGCGCCATGACACCGGCGAAGGGGCCGAGGCCAACGGCGACGACGAAGAGCACCGCCCAGACCAGTTCATGGATAGCGCGAAAGAAGTCCATCAGCCGGCGGGTCGGATGCAGGATCCACCAAGGCACCATGTTGTGCGCGGACAGGATACCGAAGGGTATCGAGAGGATCAACGAGAGGAATGTCCCCCAGACGGCGATCTGAAGGGTCACCACCATCTCGTAGACGTAGTAGTCCCAACTGGCGAAGTTGGGGCTCATGAAACCGCTGGCATATTCCACCATATTGCCGGCATCGGTGAACAGATAGGTCCACCGGTCCATCTCGGACGGGCCCCAGCTCCAGACGAGGACCGCGACGACGCCGAGGAGGATCGCGCCGTTCCAGTAGAGACGCGACCAGTCCCGTCCCTCATTGACGTCGATCGTCTCGGGTTTGCTTTCTTCGGCAGTGCTGATCGTGGTGCTCATGGTTTTCCGGTGTTTGCCAATTCAGCCGATCGGGTCAGGGAGGTCGTGGAGCCTGCGCTCACATGATCACCCCTCCGTCCTTGCCGGACGGAGGGGGAGTCGGTCCGCCATGGCGGATCGCTCGAATTGCGCGACGAGGCGCCCGAATGCTGCGGGCGCCGGTCCTCCTTCAACTCACGCGCCGGAGGCGGCGGCGTTCTCGTCGATCTTCTTCTGGTACTCGGCCTTCTGGGCTTCGAGCTCTTCCATCTTCGCCGCCTTTTCGTCGGCGCTCATGGAGTCGTCGGCGTCGAGCTGAGCCATGGTCTTGGAGATTTCCATGACACGGATCGGCAGAAGCTGATCGTTGCTCGACTTGCGGAACGGCGCCCATTCGAGGCCGGCGAGGACTTCCTTCTCGACGGTCGCGTCGCCCTGAGAGTCCGGCGTGCCGTAGGACAGGACGAAGTCCGCGATCTTCTGCTTGGTCTCTTCCGACAGGTCGGACTTGATGACCAGCGGATCGGACGGGATCAGCGGCGACTTCCAGATCACCTTGATCTTCTCGAAGGCGTCCGGATTGTTCTGCTCGATCAGGCCGAGGCTCTCGGTGTTGTTGGTCGCCGCGTCGACCTGGCCGTTCGCAACCGCCATGGCGTTGGTCTCGTGATTGGCGTTGCGGACGGTCTTGAAGCACTCCTTCGGGTCGACGCCGTTCTGGGCGAAGACGAAGGTCATCGGCACCAGATAGCCCGAGGTCGAGTTCGGATCACCCAGACCGAAATTGAGCGAACCGTCGCACTTCAGGAGATCGTCCACCGAGGTTAGATCGGAGTCGGCCGGTGCGAGGATCAGCGACCAATAGCCGGGATTTCCGGTGACATCGACGGTCTGGGCGAAGATTTCGCCGCCGGCGCGGTCGACAGCTTCCATGGCCGACTTGTTGCCGAACCAGGCTACCTGCACCTTGCCGAAGCGCATGCCCTCGATCACGCCGGCATAGTCGGAGGCGAAGAACGGATTGATCTTGAGACCCGTCTGCTCTTCCATGTCTTCGAGGAAGGGCTCCCATTTCGGCCGCAGGTTCTGCTGGCTTTCGGTCGAGATGATGCCGAAATTGATCTCTTCGGGCGCGCTCTCCTGAGCGAGCGCCGGAACGGTGAAGGAGACTGCGAAGGCTGCGGTCGCCAGCATCTTCGAAAATGCGTTCATGATTGGTCGTTCCCTGTTGGTGTGAACCCTGTCACGGGAAATGCGATGGTCGGGCGCCACCCCGATCAGGCAGGCGCCAGGTCGCCGAGGCGTGCCTCGGACTTTTCGCGCGCCGGCGCACCGGCCGGGCGGTGATCGTCCTGAACCGGGATATCCCCGGGCAGGACGAGTTCCTCCGATGCCGAGCCGTAGAGCTCGGTCAGGAATTCGTTGGAGAGGGCCTTGGAGGGGCCATCATAGACCACCTGCCCGTCTCTCAGCGCGATGGTGCGCGGGCAGTAGACCCGGGCGTATTCCACCTGATGTAGCGAGACGAGGATGGTGATCTTCTCGGACTGATTGATGTCGGCGAGAACGTCCATCACACGGCGCGCCGAGGCCGGATCGAGCGAGGCGATCGGCTCGTCGGCGAGCAGGATCTTGGAGCGCTGGAGCAGCGTGCGTGCGATCGCCGCGCGCTGCTGCTGACCGCCGGAAAGCGTCGAGGCGCGCTGCCAGGCGAGATCTGCAATGCCGACGCGAGACAGTGCCTTGATTGCCTGGCGCTTCTCCTCGGTGGTGAAGAGGCCGCATGTCCCGCGCCAGCCGGGAATACGGCCCAAAATGCCGGTCAGGACGTTGATCACCACCGGAAGCCGGTGGACCAGATTGAACTGCTGGAAGATCACGCCGGTCTTGCCGCGCAGCGATCGGACGTTCGAGCCAAGCCGACCGCCCTTCTGCTGGATTTCATCGAAGATCCGGACCACCGAGGCGTCGCCATCGCCACGCTCGAGACCGGCGATGTGACGCATCAGCGTCGACTTGCCCGATCCGGAAGCGCCGATCAGGGCGACCATCTCGCCCTCCTCGATCGACAGCCCCACCCCGTCCAGAGCGCATTTCTTGCCGAAATGTTTCGACAGCTTCTCGACAACGATGGCCGGCATTCAAGCACTCCGTCCAGGGTCAAGCGGAAGGTTGGCAAAGCATGGATACGACGGGCCGATCACGCGGCATGTCTGCCGCATTCGGCCCGGCGAATGGCTCAAGTGCCGCCCGGGCTTGCCGCTCTGCAGGAAAGCGGAGCCTTCCTGCGCGCCGCGGCATGATCGTCTGATTAGGGGGTCTCGATGAGAGTTGGATGACGCTTCAGCGACAGTTCGATGAAAGCGCGCGTCGTTCCCCTACAAGGACTTGGTCGAATATTTCGCCAGGAAGCTTTCGGGATCGAGCGTGCGGAAGTCGTCGAGCGCGACGCGCAGCGCTTCGTGGGGCCAGTCCCACCAGGCGAGTTCATCCATCCGATAGCCCAGATCGGGCTGGAAGCGTGCGCGAATGAGCCGCGCCGGGACGCCGCCGACGATCGTATAGGGCGCCACATCCTTCGAGACGACGGCCCCGGCGCCGACCGCTGCACCATTGCCGATGGTGACGCCGGGCAAAATGATTGCGCCGTGACCGATCCAGACGTCGTGTCCGATCGTGACGGCGTGCTCCCTGCGCCAGTCAAAGAAGGATTCCTCATTGCGCTCGCCGTCGAAATAATCGGCCGCGCGATAGGTAAAATGGTGCTGGGTCGCCCGCCAGGTGGGATGGTTGGTCGCGTTGATCCGGACGGCGGCAGCGACATTGACGAACTTGCCGATCCGGGCGCGCCAAACGCCGCAATCCTGCATCAGGTAAGAATAGTCGCCAAGGCTGGTTTCCGACACGCGGCAGCGTTCGGCGACTTCGGTGTAGCGACCGAGATCGCAATCCTCGACCTCGGCGGTGGGATGAACGAGCGGCACTTCCGAGAGCTTCGGCATCAGGCGGCTGCGGTCTTGCGCATCGAGAACGCCGAAATGTCGACGATTCGATCCGCGACCCGCGCCCGCACCTCCTCGTCGTGGAAGATGCCGAGGATCGCCGCGCCTTGCGCCTTCTTCTCGGCAATCAGGTCGCAGACCACGTCGCGGTTTTCCGCATCGAGCGAAGCGGTCGGTTCGTCGAGAAGCAGGACCGGATGGTCCGTGATGAGACCGTGAGCGATGTTGACCCGCTGTTTCTCGCCGCCCGAAAACGTCGCCGGCGGCAGATCGAAAAGGGCCTCCGGCAGGTTGAGACGCGAAAGCATCCGGCGAGCCCTGGCAAGTGCTTCCTCCGCCGGCACGCCCATTTCACGCAAGGGCTCCGCGACGATCTCGGCGGCCGACACCCGGGGGATCGCCCGCAGGAACTGCGAAACATGGCCGACCACGTCGCGGCGAAGCGAGATCACCTCGCGGGGGCTTGCGGCAGCAAGATCGACGAAGGCCTCGTCGTCGGCCCGGCGCATCAGGATGCGGCCATCCTCGACCCCGTAATTCCCGGTGATCATCCTGAGAATGGAGGATTTGCCGACCCCGGACGGCCCGCCCAGGACGACCACCTCGCCGGCCTTTACCGCAAAGGAGACGTTCGCCACCACCGGCAGATGCACGCCGCCGCGCAGATGGTTGGTAAAGCTCTTTGTGACGCGATCGACGATCAGGCGGGTCGCGGACGAAGGCTCCGACATCGGCTCACACCTCCAGGATTGAGGCAACGAGAAGCTGGGTATAGGGGTGTCGCGGGTCGTCGAGCACCCGGTCGGTCAGACCGGTCTCGACCACGCGGCCATCCTTCATGACCATCATGCGATGGGATAGAAGCCTGGCGACGGCGAGGTCATGGGTGACGAGGATCGCCGACAGCCCCATCTCGCCGACGAGCGCCCGCAAGAGATCGAGAAGCCGCGCCTGCACGGAGACGTCGAGACCGCCGGTCGGCTCGTCCATGAAGACCAGACGGGGATGACTGACGAGGTTGCGGGCGATCTGCAGGCGTTGCCGCATACCGCCGGAAAAACTGGCGGGATTCTCGTCGATCCGTCCGGCATTGATTTCGACCCGCGTCAGCCAGTCGTCGGCGGTCTCGCGGATCCGGCCGTAATGGCGCACGCCGACCGCCATCATCCGCTCGCCGATATTGGCGCCGGCGGAGACGCGCATCCTGAGGCCATCGGCCGGGTTCTGATGCACGAAGCCCCAGTCGGTGCGCATGAGAAAGCGCCGCTCGGCTTCGGTGAGCGAAGCCAGATTGCGCAAGGTTCCGTCGCGCATGCGGTAGGAGACCTGGCCACCCGTCAGGGGCAGCCGGCAGGACAGACCGTTGAGAAGCGTCGTCTTGCCGGAGCCGGACTCGCCGACGACGGCGAGGATTTCGCCGGGATAGAGCTCGAAGGAAACGTCTTCACAGCCGGTCCGGGCGCCGTAATGCTTGGTGACGCCTTTGGCGATCAGGAGAGGCTGATCGGTAGTCATAGCGCCGGCCCCGAGTGCCCGGCCATTCGCCTCTCCTCGCAATAATCCGTATCCGAACAAGCATAGAGCCGCCCGCCGCGATCGTCGGTGACGATCTCGTCGAGATAGACACCCGTTGCGCCGCAGAGCCCGCAGGGACGATCGAATTCCTGCACGCGGAAGGGGTGATCCTCGAAATCGAGGCTCTCGATCCGCGTGTGCGGGGGGATCGCATAGATCCGTTGCTCGCGCCCTGCCCCGAAGAGCTGCAGTGCGGGGCAATCGTCCATCTTGGGATTGTCGAATTTCGGGATCGGGGACGGGTCCATCACATAGCGGCCCTCGACCTTCACCGGATAGGCATAGGTCGTGGCGATATGGCCGTTCTTGGCGATGTCCTCGTAGAGCTTCACATGCATCAGGCCGTATTCCTCGAGCGCATGCATGATCCGCGTCTCGGTCTCGCGCGGCTCCAGGAAACGCAGGGGCTCGGGGATCGGCACCTGATAGACCAGCGTCTGACCTTCCCGCAGCGGCGTTTCGGGAATGCGGTGGCGGGTCTGGATCACCGTCGCCTCGGCGGTCTTCGTCGTGACGGCAACATTCGCGACATTGGCAAAGAAAGCGCGGATCGACACCGCGTTTGTGGTGTCGTCGGACCCCTGGTCGATCACCTTCAAGACATCGTCCGGCCCGATGATCGACGCCGTCACCTGCACGCCGCCGGTTCCCCAGCCATAGGGCATCGGCATTTCGCGCGAAGCGAACGGCACCTGATAGCCCGGGATCGCCACGGCCTTCAGAATGGCGCGGCGGATCATCCGCTTGGTCTCTTCGTCGAGATAGGCGAAATTGTACGCTGGAAGGCTTCCGGTCATCGTGTGGCGCCTATCGGCACGTGGGGACCGAGCGAGCCGGCAAACAGGGAGGAACGGGCTCCATGAGCGTCCTGTACGTTGTCGGAAAGCTGGTGATCGTCGTCGTGGGCATGGTGCTCTTGTGGTATTTCCAGCTCTACAAGAGCCCGCTCGCGGTCGAGAAACGGCAGAAGCGCCGGAGCGAGCGTGCCGTCTCGACGGCGAAATCGCCGCAAGGGGATGTCTGAGGCCAGAGACACCATCATTCGGTTTCGTCTCCCTCCTCGGCAGGACGGTCGCCTTCCCGCCGCATGCGGCGCAGGAGTTCGAGTTCGGCCTGGAAGTCCACGTAGTGGGGCAGCTTCAGATGCTCGACGAAGCCCGTCGCCTGGATGTTGTCGGAATGGGCGAGCACGAATTCCTCGTCCTGAGCAGGTGAGCGACGCTCCTCGTCGAATTCGTCGGCTCTTAGCGCCCGGTCGACGAGGCTCATCGCCATGGCCTTGCGCTCCGACTGGCCGAAGACCAAGCCATAGCCGCGGGTGAATTGCGGCGGCTCCTCCTTGGAGCCGGTGAACTGCGAGATCATCTGGCACTCGGTGACGCGCACGCGCCCGATCGTGACGGCAAAGCCGAACTCGGGAAGCTCGACCTCCACATCGACGAAGCCGATGCGCACCTCGCCGACGAAGGGATGGGTGCGGCCATAACCGCGCTGGGTGGAATAACCGAGCGCCAGCAGAAATCCTTCGTCCCCTCGCGCAAGCGCTTGGAGCCTGAGATCACGGCCGGTCGGAAAGCCGAGCGGAGAACGGGTGAGATCGGCGGGTTCCGCCTCCCCTGCCCGGTCGCCATCGCCTTCGATCAGGGCTTCGTCGCCGAGAATGTCGGTCACGCGCGGCGCATGGCTGTCGCCGGCTGTCTCGCGCCGCTCGGCCGCGGCAACGTCGCCGTCCTTTGCCATCTCGGGATCGATCAGGCGATGGGTGTAGTCGAAGGTCGGGCCCAGGAGCTGGCCGCCCGGCAGATCCTTGTAGGTTGCCGATATCCGACGCTCGATCCGCATCCGCCCCGTCTCGATCGGTTGCGAAGCCGCAAAGCGCGGCAGCGTGGTGCGATAGGCGCGGATCAGGAAGATCGCCTCGATGAGATCGCCGCGGGCCTGGCGCACGGCCATGGCGGCGAGATCGGGATCGTAGAGCGAACCTTCCGCCATCACCCGGTCGACGGCGAGCGAAAGCTGTCCGGCGATCTGCTCCAGCGTGAGAGCCGGCACCGTGCGGTCGCCGCGCCGCCGGTCGGCCAACAGCCGATGGGCATTGGCAATGGCGGCCTCGCCGCCTTTCACCGCGACATACATCTCAAACCTCCTCGACGGTCGTCGAGCGCGGCAGCGCTAGGATCGCCGAGCCGCAGGTCAGGACGAGATCGATTCCGCACGGAAAGAGCGCGCGGTTTGCCTCGCGCGCAGCCAGGAAACCAGCGCCCAGACCCGCAGGTGCGATCGTTCTCCTCCCATCGATGCCGGGACCCGAAAGCGCGAGCGCATCCCCGCCCGTCAGGCTTTCCGTTTCGACCAGCACCGTCGCCGAGCGGTCGGGATAAGCGAGCGTGCCGAGCGGCAGAGTATCGAGCGCTGCCTCACCGAACTCTCGAAGAACCGCAAAATGCGCCGCCCCCGCATCGACCAGGGCTGCGCCAGTATGAAAGCCAAGCCAGGCCGCGCAGGCACCGCGTTCCGCCTCGACGAAGACCGGCGTGGTCATGTCCGAGAAGGCCAGCAGGATGGCGCCCTGCGCCGGGCCGAGTGGCGCCGGCGGTTCGCAGGTACCACCGAGATCGCGCACCGTGCCCGGCCGGGCCGTGGCATCGAGAAGCGCGCGAAACACCGCCTGCGCATCGAAGACGGGATCGACGAATCCCCCGATCACCGCCTGTTCGCTCTGACGAAGGCCGGCCATCACTCGTCCTCGCCTCGCGCCATGGTGAAGAAGTCGACGCGTGTGGCCTCCGTCTCCTCGCGCGCTTTGGTCTCGGCCTCAGCGATCGCCGCCTCGATCGGCAGGACGACGCGGGATTCGACCATGTCGCGATGGGCGGCATCGAGCTGCCAGAGGGCGTCGAAAGAGGCCGCGAGTCGCGCCCTT
Source organism: Jiella marina (assembly GCF_024359545.1). GTDB lineage: Bacteria > Pseudomonadota > Alphaproteobacteria > Rhizobiales > Rhizobiaceae > Jiella. Next base: position 122,447 of record NZ_JAKQZG010000001.1, on the reverse strand, counting down.
TCCAGGTCGCGGCCGAGCGTCATCGCGTGACCGACCGTGCCCTCTCCGAGCCGGACGGAGGCCCGCGTCACGCTGGCCTCGCCGAGATTGAAGGGCGCCCCGCCGCCGCCAACGCGGCCGCGCACCATGACGAGGCCGACTTCGGGGCCGCGGACTGCGGCAATCGGACGGCCTTCGCCGACTTCTTCCCAAAGCCGCGCCAGCATGTCCGTCTCCGCCTGGGCGAAGGCAGAAACGGCGCGGCGCCGCGCCTCGATATGCTGTTCATTTGCTTGCTCGCGCGCCTCGCCTGAGGCGGATTTCTCGGCCATTTCGCCCTGTCGCGTATGTCTCTTGTGGCGCTTGGCTATCACCGCGGCGATGACGTCTTTGTGACGGCGATGGAATGCGCTGACCGTTGCCGGTCACGTCGAACGCGCGGAGGCCTGCGCATGGAGGTCATGCGCTCACAGCGCGGCGCCCGGCACGAAGTCCGGGCTGTCTTCAAAAATAACCGTCGCGCTTCTGGCGTTCGAGCGACCCGCCATCGCCCATGCGGCCCCGACGCTCGGAGGTTTGTGCGGACAGCGTTTCCAGGGCGACCTGAGCGATGCTCGTCGCTTCAGACGGTTGCGCTGCGGTGACCGGCCAGCAACCGAGTGTGCGAAAGCGCACCGTCTCGCGGCGCGTCCCTTCGCCAGGCTGCCAGCGCATGCGCGTCGGATCGTCGACCACGATCCGCATCCCGTCGCGCAAGACGACGTCGCGCTCCTTGGCCAGATAGAGCGGTGCAAGCTCGATTCCGCGCAAGACGATGTAGGTCCACAAATCCTGCTCGGTCCAGTTCGACAGCGGGAAGACCCGCATCGATTCGCCGGGCGCGATCTGCCAGTTGAAGCAGCGCCAGAGTTCGGGGCGCTGCAGCCGCGGTTCCCAGCCATGGTTCGCATTGCGAATGGAGACAATGCGCTCCTTGGCCCGGCTCGCCTCCTCGTCGCGCCGGGCGCCGCCGAAGACGGCGTCGAAGCCGCCTTCGCTCAAGGCCCGCTTGAGCGGTTCGGTGCGCATCGCGGTGGTATAGAAGTCGCCGTGATCGAACGGATTGATCGCCTGCGCGCGGCCCTCCTCATTCGCGTGAACGATCAGATCGAACCCGTGCTGCTGCGCGAAGGCGTCTCGGAACGCCAGGACCTCGGCGAACTCCCATGTCGAATCGATATGCAGCAAGGGCCGGGCGGCGGCGAGGGATGGAAGGCTCGCAAGGCCAGATGGGCCAGAACGGTGGAATCCTTTCCGGCCGAAAACAGCAGCACGGGATTGCGCGACGCAGAGACGCCGTCGCGCAGAATGTGGATCGCCTCCGATTCGAGGGCGGCGAGATGGCCGGGGAGCGGCTTCATGCCGGCGCCCGCTGCACTTCCCGTTCCATCGCTTTGTCATGGGCCATGGGTTCCCAATCGAGATCGCCGGCGTAGCGCCAGGCCATGCGGCCCTGATCGTCCAGCACGAAGAGGTGCAGCCATTTGTTGTCGAACCGGGCGCGCACTGGTGGATGACGTTCAAGGATCGCGCTGATTTCTTCACGCGGCGCTTCAACAAGAACCGACAAGCGCAGCGGATCATGGACGAATTTCTCGCCATCATGCACCGATTGCCACGGCAGTCCCGGACGCAGGATCCCGCCATTGCCTTCGACGACACCGAGCCCACCGGTCACGTTGTGCAGAAGCTTGTTGCCCGCTCCGAAGACATCCGGCGCGACGGTGGAACCATAGTACTGAAGGCTGATCCAGCTTGCCACGACCACCGGCGCGGTCAGGATCAGCTCCAGCACACCGAAGCCGTCGTCCTTGCGCCAGTCATAGTCGTGGAGGAAGGCACGGCCGCCCAGATCGAGCCCGGCCGTGCGCTGGCGTGGGGCTGCGACGAAGGCCTGGCAGCCGGCGAGCGCCCATTCCGGGCGCAACTCCGCCCAGTCGCGAGCGCGGCGTGCGACGTCCTCGCCACCCTCCGCACGCGGCAGCCGTTTCGAACGCTCGGCGCGGGCCAGTGCGCTAGCGGTGTCGAGCCAATCCCTGGCGTGCTCGATCGCCTCGCTGTGCGCGGAGGACAGGTGATCGCCATCAAAGATCGTCACGGCATCGGTGGTCGTGTCGTGCAGGGCGCCGACGAACAGCGTGTCCTTCGGGATCGCGATGCCACGGGTAGCGAGAGCCTGCCGCACCTCCTCGTCGTTCAGGAGCCCTGCCAGGAGGCGCGCATTGACGTCGCCTGAATAGCCCCCGCAGGCGCCGCATTGCAGCGCGCTGGCATGGGGATTGTTGACGACATTGGCGCCGTGACCGGCAAGCAGCACCAGGGGCGCAAAGCCTTCAGTCAATGACATCGCATTGAGAACGCTCTCGGCCATGGTGATGCGGGTGTCGAGATCGAGCGCCGGGTCGAAGCGCGGCCTCGGGTCCTCTGGGGCGGTGTGCCGTCTCAGGCTCAGCCCGTCGCGCAGAAGCTTGCCGACATAGACCGGACCGGTCGCCTCGACGAAGGCGAAGGAGGAGATGGCGGCGAGCTTGAAGCGCCCCCAGGCGCGCTTCGCCCGCGCTGCGATCCGCGACGCCTGATCCTTCTTCTCGGTTTCCGGTGTCGGAGCCCCCGAACAGCTGAAGACGGCGGGCTTGAGCAGGACCGGCAGCCTGGCCTCCACGACATCCGAGCCAAAGCGGCGATGGGCGACGCCGAGCCCAAAAAACCCGGCAAAACCGAGCGTCTGGACACCGGGATCGGTGCTTTCCAGCGCGCGGCGGAACACCTCGGAGCGCACGTCGATGCAGAACGCCATCTGCAGCGCGGGACGGTTACGCGGCGAGACCGGCGATGCGCCCTCGAACAGGTCATGAAGCCGGCGCTGTGCCGCATGCTCGGCCGCTTCCTGCAGGATGGAGTCGATCCAGTCGTCGGCCGTCGGCTCGACCGGCTCGGCATGGGCCGCAACGGCTTCGCGCCAGCGGGATCCGATGGTCGGCCGGTGCTGGCGCAGCAGCGCTTCCTCCCAGACGAGGCAGATCGCCAGAAGGTCACTCACCGTCGCATCCATCTCGCCCGCAAGCTCGGCCTGCCAGAGGCGATAGCGCGCTGCCTGCGCCCAGCCACCGAGGCCCATCAGCAGGCGGTGGAAATAGCTCTCCAGCGCGGCCTCGCTCAGGCCCAGCCGCCCGACCATTTCGATGATCGTCTCGGCAGACGTTTCGGGCGCGTCCACCACGCTCGCAGCGAAACCCTGGAGGCCGACGATCTCGGGGGTCAGATCGTTGGTGGCAATCGCTCGCCAGCTTTCATACGCCCCGCGTCCTTTCGGCATTTCCCAAAGAGCCTGGCCCTGGTCGAAATAGCCCGCCGCCCAATGGCCGAGACGTTCCGCGACAAGCCCTGCCCAATCGATGCCTGAAGCCTCGGTCGCGAGATCGGCGACGGTCGGCAGGGCGCTTGGTGATGGCGGGGGCGATTGCAGTGCCCGTCTCAGCTCGGAGAGCGTCTTTGCCCCCCTCCCCGCCGGCGCGCGATCGAGGGCCGCCGCGAGATCGTCATCGGTGATCTCGCCGGACTCGATCCGCTCGGCAAACCAGGTCCGGGGCATGGTCGAGGCGATCCCGGCGACCCGCCGCAGCCTCGCTGCGGCAACAGCCAGGGGTTCCTGCGTCTGGCCGAGAAAGGGATTGACGGCGACGCTCGACGCGAGCGGCCAGAGCGGCGGGACGGCCCGCGCCGCATGTTCGGCCGCGTCGAGGATGGTTTCGGCGCCGGGCCTGGTGGTTTGCGGTGTGATCATCAGCATGGGTGTCGCTCCTTGGACCATCACGAGGGCTTCCGGACGGACCAGCCGCCGAGCATGCGATCGAGGGTGGCGTTGACGTAGAGGCCATTCGAAAGGTGGACGCGGAGCCCTGCCGCAGCCGGATGCGGTGCCCACAGGGGAAACAGCGCTTGCGCAACCGCCACCAGCCCGAAGCTCAGAATGGCGAGCGCCATCAGCGTCCATTCGAGACGGCCGGGATCAGGCGTCGCGGGAAGCGTCGTGCCGGTCAGCCACTCGGCGGCGCGCTGAAGCGCGAAGTAGCCGATCGCCGCGGCGGCGGAGTAGACCACCGTCCGGCGGGTCAGCAGACGCGGCGCGGCGTCGGCGAGCCCCTGCGCCAGAAGATAGGCGACGCCGAAGATCAGGATGGCGCCGAGCGCAAGCGCCTGGGGCGATTTCTGGTCGAACCCGAACAGCGCACCGAACAGGGCGCCGATCGCCGCATAGATCGCAATCGCCGCAAGAAAGGCGCGACCGACCGCAGCACCGCTGGGGACCGCGACCGGTCCCGGACGCCGGATCGAGGCGACCTGCTCGACCGCGCCGCCCGACGACAGGAAGGCGTGCGCCTTGTAGAGCGAGTGCGCAACGATGTGGAGCAGCGCCAGCGGGAACAGCGCCAGGCCGCATTGCAGGATCATGAAGCCCATCTGGGCGACCGTCGACCACGCCAGCGAGGTCTTGACCGCCGGCTGGGTGAGCATCACCAGCGCGCCGAACAGAGCCGTGAAGCCACCGATGATCGCCAGCGCGGCCAAGACTCCGGGCGCGCCAACCATCACGTCTGCGAAGCGGATAAGCAGGAAGCCACCGGCATTGATCACGCCGGCATGAAGCAGCGCCGAAACCGGGGTCGGGGCTTCCATCACCTCGGTCAGCCATCCATGGGTCGGAAACTGCGCGGATTTCAGGAGGGCCGCGATGGCCAGAAACGCGGCAGCGCCGAGCGCCAGGGCAGTCGCGTCCGCGGCCCGGGCGGCAGCGTTGATCGCCGCGATGTCGGTGGTGCCCGTCGCCAGCACGAGCAGCACCATCGCAATGAGAAGCGCAGCGGAGCCGATGCCCGAGAATAGGGCCTTCTTCCGCGCGGCCCGCTGCGCGGCAGCACGTTCGGGATAGAACAGGAGAAGCCGGTGGAGACATACGCTGGTCGCGACCCAGGCAAGGAAGAGTTGGGACAGGTTACCGGCCTGGACCAGGAACAGCACCGCAGCGATCGCAGCACAGAGCCATCCGGTGAACGCCCCCTGCCGCGCCTCGCCGTCGAGATAGGTGCGAGCGAAACGCACGACGATCCAGCCGACCGAGGAGACGAGCAGAAGCATCGCCACGCTCACCGCGTCGAGCCGCGCCGAGAGCCCGATGCCGGCCAGGCCGATCAGAGGGCTCGTGGCGGAGCCGTGAAAGAGGAGCAGACCAAGCGCTCCGAGCGAGATGGCGAAAGCGGCAAGCGCCGCTCCTTCGCTGAGCGCCGGGACGAGAGCCGGACGACGGCCCGGCCGCCGGCTGGCGATCGCGGCGACGAACAGGAGCGGCAGCGGGGCCGCGAGGGGCAATAGGTCGATCAGCACGTGGATCCTCCCGACGAGGCAGTTGAGTGGCCTGCGGGAGATAGCGTTCACGCTCTAAGGAATAAATTGCATTGTTTTTGGCATTTCGTTCGTTATTTTCGAACGAAATGGCCACGCTGAACTACAATCATCTGCGCTATTTCTGGGCCGTCGCCCATGACGGCAATCTCACGCGGACGGCCGAGCGCCTCAACGTCACCCAGTCCGCGCTATCCGTTCAAATCCGCAAGCTCGAGGAGCGTCTGGGCCATGCGCTGTTCGAGCGCCGTGGCCGTCAGTTGCACCTGACGGAGGCCGGGCGCATTGCGCTCGACCATGCCGATGCGATCTTCGCTGCGGGCGAGGAACTGGTCGGCACGTTGCGCGGGACGGGCGCGGCCCGGCAGGCGCTGCGTGTCGGCGCCCTTGCCACGCTGTCGCGGAATTTTCAAATCGCCTTCCTGCGACCGCTTCTCGGCCTGACCGATATCGAACTGATCCTGCGTTCGGGCGGCGCCGCGGAACTCTTGCGGGCGCTGGAAGCCCTCAGCCTCGATGTCGTCCTCGTCAACCAGGCCCCGGCCCGCGACGCGCTGACGCCGTTCGTCGCCCATCGTCTGGCCGAACAGCCGGTCAGCCTCGTCGGCACGCCGGAACGCTTGGCCCATGGTGCGACCAGCCTCGCCGAAAGGCTCCGTGACCACCCGGTCATCCTGCCCTCGGCCGATACCGGCATACGGACCGGGTTCGACGCCCTCGCCGACCGTTTCGGCATTACTCCGCAGATCGTGGCCGAGGTCGAAGACATGGCGATGATGCGTCTGCTGGCCCGGGAGGGCGTCGGACTGGCGGTGCTGCCGCCGATCGTCGTGAAGGACGAGATCGAGTCCGGCATGCTGGTCGAATGCGATCAGTTGCCGGGCATCGCCGAGACCTTCTACGCGGTAACGATCGAGCGGCGTTTCCCCAATCCGCTTCTGCGACCGCTGCTGCACGCCGGGGTCGCCTGATCGTCGCACGGCCTGCCGACATGGTCCCTGCCTGGCCCCCTATCCCTGCTATCGATCGTCCACGGCGCAGCGCTAGTTTCCGCGCTCATGTCCTGACGCCTGACCCTTTCCTGCCAAGGATCGCCAATGCCAAAGTTCTCCTTCCGCGCGCGCGATCTCGGGCTGCCGATCCGTGGCGAGTGCGGGCCGTTGAACGCGATCACGGATGTTCCGGGCGTTACCGTCGGCGCGACGACGATCGCGGAAGCGGAGCCGCGTCCCGGGCGGCGCATGCCGGTGCTGACGGGCGTGACCGCCATCGTGCCGACCCCCGAGCCGGTGCTTCTCAGGGCCGGCTTTCATCGCTTCAACGGCAATGGCGAAATGACCGGCACGCACTGGATCGCCGACAGCGGAACAATGACCGGCCCAATCCTGATTACCAACACCCATGGAGTCGGCCGGGTCCATCAGGCGGCAATCCGGTGGATGGTGGATCGCCATCCGGCCATCCTCGATCAGGCGCAGCCGCCCTGGCTCATGCCGGTGGTGGCCGAGACCTATGATGGTATTCTCAGCGACATCAACGCCTTCGCCGTGACGGAGGAGCACGCGCTGGCAGCGCTCCAAGGTGCCGCGACCGGGCCCGTCAGCGAGGGCAATGTCGGCGGCGGCGCGGGCATGATCGCTTATGGCTTCAAGGGCGGGACCGGCACTGCCTCTCGCCGCATGCCGATCTTCGGTCAGGACTTCATGCTCGGCGTCCTCGTCCAGGCCAATCACGGGATCCGCGACTGGCTGACGGTGCTTGGCCGGCCCGTCGGCCGTCTGATGGAGACGGAGGAAGGCGCCGACACAGAGCGCGGCTCGATCATCGTGGTGATCGCGACGGACCTGCCGCTGAGCGCCTCGCAGCTCACACGCCTTGCGCGGCGCGGCAGCATCGGCATAGCGCGGGGCGGAACGATCGGCGGCCACAATTCCGGCGACCTCTTCCTGGCCCTTTCCACCGCCGATCCGCGCCCCCTCCAATCACAGCCGGATGCATTCGAGACGATGCGGGCGCTTGCCGACGATCACATCGATCACGTCTACGAAGCTGCGGTCGAGGCCATCGAGGAAGCGGTGTTGAATGCGATGCTGGCCGCCGAAACCGTCGACCGCCGCCCCTTTGGCGGCCCGCTGGTCGAAGCGCTTGAGCCCGAGCGTTTCATGACGTTCTTCGAGAGCGCTTGAGGCGGCGTCAGCCGATCAGCCTGTAGTGCGCGGCGCGCGCGATCAGCTGCGCGCGATTAGCGGCCGAGAGCTTCCTGGCAGCGGCGTTCAGGTGCATGACGACGGTCGGCACCGAGCGCGAGAGCTTGAGCGAGATCTCCTTCGCCGAAAGTCCTTCCGCTGCGTAGGAGACGCATTCGCGCTCGCGCGGCGTCAAATGGATGGGCCGCGCACTCAGGGTCTCTTCGTCGAACAGCGGATAGATCTTCTCGTGCAGCACATGGGCGAACAGCGTGAAGTCCGCCACATGCTTGTCGATGACGTCCTCGAAATCATGGCCGGCGTCCTGGCGGATGCCGGTGACGACGGCACATTCGCCATTCGGCATGTGGACTGGGACGCTCACGCCGCAGGTGATCCTGCTGTCGTGAACATAGTCGATCACCGGGCCGTGGTCGCGGTTGAGGATGCGGTTGAGCGGCGTCTTGCCGTCCGCCCGATAGGACCACACGAAGGGCAAGTGGGTCTTGAAGGCGAGTTGCTGGACGGGATCGATCTGGTACAAGCCGTCCTCGCACCAGACCTTGATCATGTCCGCCGGCAGATTGCGCATCGAAAGCCAGGCCGGCGTGACCAGCCGGCCCTCGTGATCGTATTTGACAGGCGTGAAGTCGTAGATCAGCGAGGTGAGTTCGAAGCCGGCGAGCGCACCCTGGGCGAGCATCATCCGCTCGTCGAGCGTGTCGCCCGCACCAAGATAGGCGTCGATCTCCGAAATATCCTTTGACATCAATGACATCAATTCGCACTGTCTATTTCTGCGCCATGTTTACATCTTGAGCGAAAGAGCGCAAGTCATTGCGGGTTCCACCTATCATTTTTGATAGCTGGCGAGCGCCGCGCCGGAGTCGCTAAGGTTCGTCCGATCAGGTGCCAATGGCATTTTCCAGCACTCCAGAGGGGTATCCAACGTGTGGCGTGAGATCGAACCGGACGAGCGGCGCGTGGTCGAAGTCGAGGGGTACAAGGTCGTCACCTACAGCTTCGGCTCCGGCGATGACGTGGTTTTCTGTCTGAATGGCGGCCCGGGCCTGCCCTGCGATTATCTGCGCGATTCCCATTCCTGCCTGATCGACCACGGCTACCGCGTCGTCGCCTTCGACCAGCTCGGCACCGGCTCCTCTGATCGGCCGACCGATCCCTCGCTCTGGACCATCACCCGCTATGTCGAGGAGGTTGAGACGGTCAGGCAAGCGCTCGATCTCGGAAAGGTCCATCTCGTCGGCCAATCCTGGGGCGGGTGGCTGTCGGTGGAATACGCCCTCACCTATCCCGACACCTTGAAGACGCTGGTGCTGGAGAACACGGCGGCCGACATTCCGCATCTCGTTTCCGAACTCGAACGCCTGCGATCGAGCCTTGGACCGGAAACCGTGGCGATGATGCAGCGCCACGAAGCCGAAGGCACGCTCGATCACCCGGAATATCAGGCAGCGATCACCATCCTGAACTACCGCCATGTCTGCCGCCTGGCCGAGTGGCCGGCACCCGTGCAACGCTCGCTGGGCGACTGGAACATGGGTCCCTACGAGACCATCCAGGGGCCGAACGAGTTCCTCTACACCGGCAATCTGAAGGACTGGAATCGGATCCCCCACATGCACCAGATCAAGGTTCCAACCCTGATCACCGTCGGCCAGCACGACGAACTGACACCGGCCTGCGCGGCCAGGATGAAGCATGCCCTGCCCGACGCAGAGCTGAAGGTCTTCCCGAACTCCAGCCACATGCCGTTCTTCGAGGAGCCGGACGCCTTCTATCCCGTGCTGATCGACTTCCTGAAGCGACGCGGACAGGGGTGAGCCGACCAGTGAATGGGGCCTTGCACGATCCACAGAAATGGGAAGAGACGGCGGGCGGTTTTCTTGTCTGGGAGAATCTCGAACCCGACGAGACTCGCAGGATCACCCTCGAGAGCGGTCACCAGGTGGTCGCCTACAGCTATGGCGAGGGCGATGAGACCGTCTTTCTCCTGAATGGCGGACCGGGCCTGCCCTGCGATTATCTGCGTGATCCGCATCTGCCGCTCGTCAAGGAAGGCTTCCGGGTGGTCGTGCACGACCAGCTCGGAACGGGCGCGTCCGACCATCCGAGGGATCCATCCCTCTGGACGATGGCGCGCTATGTCGCGGAAGTCGAAGCCGTGCTTTCCGCCTTCGATCTCGACAGGGTGCATTTCCTCGGACACAGTTGGGGCGGCTGGTGCGGCATCGAATATGCCCTCACCCACCCCAAGCGCATCGCAAGCATGGTTCTCGCCAACACTGCAGCCGACATTCCGCATTTGAGAAGCGAGATCGGGCGTCTGCGTTCGGCGCTGGGGCCGGAAACGGTGGCGATGATGCAGTGCTTCGAGGCCGAGGAGCGTTACGACCATCCGGCCTATAAGGCCGCCGTGGATCTGCTCGACCACCGCCATATCCGCAGGACATTCAAGCGTCCGGCCCCGGTGAAGCGCTCCAAGGTCGGATTTAACGAACCGATCTTTATGGCGATCCAGGGCCCGAACGAATACTGCTACACCGGATCGATCAGCGACTGGAACCGCGTCTCGGACCTCGCCCGCTTCGACTGGCCGGTGCTGATCGTGGGCGGCCGTCACGATGTACTGACGCCCGCCTGCGCCGCGAAGATGCACCATGCGATCGCGGGGTCGGAGATCAAGATCTTTCCGGCAAGCTCGCATTCCCCCTTCTACGAAGAGCCCGAAGCCTATCGCACCACTCTGGTGGATTTCCTGAAGCGCCACCCGATCGGCGCGTCGGCGACAGGCCCGGCCCGGCCATCCGTGCCGGCAGGGGTCGGCTGACGATGCATCGCTACCGCTTCGTCCTTTATCGGCCGCTGCAACTCCTGCCGGTCCTGTTCGGGATCAGCATCATTACATTCGTGCTCGTCCGCTCGATCCCGGGCGACCCGGCCCGCATCCTGCTCGGCACCCGCGCGACACCGGCCGCGCTGGAACGGATCCGCGAGCAGTTCGGCCTCAACGATCCCCTGTGGATGCAGTATCTCTACTTCCTGAAGAACCTCTTCAACGGCGAGATGGGCCGCTCGATCCTCTACAAGGTCGATGTGATCGGCCTGATCTTCGAGCGCCTGGAACCGACGATCGTCCTCGTCTTCGGCAGTGTTCTGGTGGCGCTCGCCATTACCATCCCGCTCGCTACCATCGCGGCGCGCAATCGCGGCGGCTTTCTCGATCAGGCGGTCCGGGTGATCTCGACCGGCGGTCTCGGCATGCCAGCCTTCTGGCTGGGCATCATGCTGATCATCCTGTTCTCCGTCCGGCTCGATCTGTTTCCCGTGTCGGGCTACGGCCAGACCTTCCTCGAAAAGCTGCATCACATGGTGCTGCCCTGCGTCACCATCGCGCTGTCGCTGTCGGCGGTCCTGACCCGCAGCCTGCGTGCGAGCCTCCTTGCCGAGATGCAGTCCGATGCGGCGATGGCCGCTCGCGCGCGAGGCCTGCCGGAAAACGTCGTCTTTCGTCGCCACGTCCTGCCGAACTCGTTGATCCCGACCCTCAACCTTCTGGCGGTCAATATCGGCTGGCTGATCAGCGGCACGGTCGTCGTCGAGAGCGTTTTCGCCATTCCCGGCATGGGGCAGCTTCTGATCCGCGCGATCTTCACCCGGGACTACATGGTGGTTCAGGGCGTTGCGATGCTGTTTGCCGTCGCTTCAGTGCTGGTCAACTTCCTGGCCGACATCATGACCGTCACGCTCGATCCGCGGGTGAAGCTGTGAGCGAGGCGGCGATCGACATGTCCGCGCGCCGTCGCGGCCTCCGCCGTCTCACCGGCCACGTGCCGCAGCCGCTGATGATCGGCGCAGGCATCCTCATCTTCTTCATCGTGCTGGCCGTCGGGGCTCCAGTGATCGCGCCCTACGACCCGATCTATCAGGACATCTCGGCCCGGCTGGCACCGCCGAGCCTCGTTCATCCTTTCGGCACCGACAACTTCGGCCGCGACATCCTCTCCCGTGTCATCTGGAGCACGAGGATCGACCTCCAGATCGCGTTTCTGGGCGTGATCTTTCCCTTCATCATCGGCACGGCCGCCGGCACGATCGCGGGTTATTTCGGCGGGCTGACCGACACGCTGTTCATGCGGCTGATCGACATCGTGCTCGCCTTTCCCTTCCTCGTCCTGATGCTGGCGATCATCGCCATCCTCGGGCCAGGGCTGGCGAGCTTCTACATCGCCATGGCGCTGGTCGGCTGGGTCTCCTATGCGCGCCTGGTGCGCGCCCAGATCCTCGTCCTGAAACAGAGCGATTTCGCCATGGCGGCGAAGAGCCTCGGCTTTTCCCACTGGCGCATCATGTTCCGCCATCTCCTGCCGAACGCGCTGATCGGGTCGATCGTCTTCGCCATGTCGGATGCGGTTCTCGTGCTCCTGAACGGCGCGGCGATCAGCTATCTCGGTCTCGGTGTCCAGCCGCCGACCGCCGAATGGGGCATCATGGTCGCGGAAGGCCAGGCCTTCATCTCGATCGCCTGGTGGATCGCCACCTTCCCGGGCCTTGCCATCGTGCTTCTCGCCTTCGGCTTCAGCCTTCTGGCGGACGGCCTCGGCGAGAAACTGGGGGTGCGCCCATGAGCACCCCACTTCTCAAGGTCGACGGGCTGACCGTCGAGACGAAGACCGAGACGGGCACTCACCGCATCGTCGACGGCGTGTCGTTCGAACTCCAGAAAGGCGAGATCCTCGGTCTCGTCGGCGAGAGCGGCTCGGGCAAGACCATGGCCTGCCGCGCGCTTCTCCGGCTCCTGCCGAGCAGCCGCCTCAGCATTCCGAAGGGCAGCGTCCGCCTCGATGGCAAAGAGGTCATGGACCTTCCCGAAGACCAGTTCCGCGCGATCCGCGGGAAGCGGATTGGCATGATCTTCCAGAACCCGGCCAGCCATCTCGACCCGGTCATGCGCATCGGCGACCAGATCGCCGAGAGCGTGCGGTTTCACCATGGCGGCAGCAAACGCGCGGCCGAGGAGCGGACGATCGAGCTGTTGCAGCAGGTTGGCATCCCCGATCCGAAAGAGCGGTCGCGCGCCTTTCCGCACGAATTTTCCGGCGGTATGCGTCAACGGGCGATGATCGCGCTGGCACTCGCCTGCGATCCCGACATCCTGATCGCCGACGAGCCGACGACCGCGCTCGACGTCACGGTTCAGGCGCAGATCCTTCGGCTTCTGAAGGAGCTGCGCGATGCGCGGGGCCTGTCGATCATCTTCATCACCCATGATCTCGGCGTGGTAGCCCAGCTCTGCGATTCCATCTGCGTGCTCTATGGCGGGCGGGTCTGCGAGCATGGGCCGAAGGAGCGGCTGCTTGCCGCCCCGCGCCACCCCTACACGGCTGGGCTGATGGGCTGCCAACCGGCGATCGGCGCGACCGGCGAGCGTCTTCGCACCATCCCCGGCTATCCGCCGACCGTCGACGCCATGCCGACAGGCTGCCGGTTCCATCCCCGCTGCAGCAATGAAGTGGCCGAGTGCTCGCGCAGGCAGCCGCCGCTAGAGGCCTACGAACCCGATCATGTGGCGGCCTGCTACAATCCTGTCGGCGAGGCGGCGGCGCTCCCGGCCAAGGAGTCCGCATGAGCCAGGCCCCGCCCCTGATCGAGACCGACGACGTCGTCCTGCATTTCCCGGTTTCCGGCGGCGGAGCTCTCGGACTGACGCGCCGCGCGGTGAAGGCGCTGAATGGCGTCTCCTTGTCCGTCCGGCCGGGTGAGACCATCGGCCTCGTGGGGGAGTCCGGATCGGGCAAGTCGACGCTCGGCCGCGCCCTTCTCGGCCTCGAGACGGTGACCGGCGGCCATATCGTTTTTGACCGCGCCGCCGTCACCGGCGGCAAGCGACAGGAACTGTCGAAGATCCGGCGCGAGACGGCGATGGTCTTTCAGGACCCGCTCAACGCCCTCAATCCGCGCCTCACCGCCGGCGAAGCGATCGCCGAGGTGCTCAGGGTCCACAAGAAGGTGCCGAAGGACAAGATCACGGATCGTGTCGCCGAACTCCTCCAGATGGTCGGGCTCGATCCCGCGCTTTCCGCACGCCGGCCTCAGGCGCTGAGCGGCGGCCAGTGCCAGCGTGTCGGCATCGCCCGCGCCCTGGCGGTGGAGCCGAAGCTCATCGTCGCCGACGAATGCGTCGCCGCGCTCGACGTGTCGATCCAGGGCCAGATCATCAATCTCTTTCTCGATCTGAAGGAGAAGATGAACCTCACCCTTATCTTCATCGCCCACGATCTCGCCATCGTGCGCCGGCTCTGCGACCGGGTAGCGGTGATGTATCTCGGCCGGATCGTCGAGGAAGGGCCGACCGAAGCGGTGTTTTCGGCACCGCGCCACCCCTACACCGCCGCTCTGATCGAATCGATCCCGGAGATCGACCCGACCGTGTCGCTGCCCGATGCGCCGATGCAGGGCGAGCCGCCGAGCCCGCTGAACCTGCCATCCGGCTGCAGCTTCCACCCGCGCTGCCCCTATGCGGAACCGCAATGCAGCCGCGATCCGCCGCCGACGCTCCGGCGTCGCGACGACCATGGCTGGGCCTGCATCCTCGATCCGGGCCAGCTCCCACGTCCCCAAACCGCAACCCGTCTTCAGAACGCTTGAAGGAGAAGATCCATGAACCGTAGGTTTCTGAAACTCGCTGGCGCCACGGCCCTCGCAGCCTTGACGCTGTCCACCTCGATCGCCGAGGCCGCGGGCATCCTGACGATCGGCCGGCGCGAGGATTCCTCGACCTTCGATCCGATCGCGACGGCCCAGAACATCGACTTCTGGGTGTTCATGAACGTCTATGACGTGCTGGTGCGCGTCGACAAGACCGGCACCAAGCTGGAGCCGGGCCTCGCTGAAAGCTGGGACATTTCAGAGGACGGCCTGACCTACACGATGAACCTGCGCGACGCGAACTTCTCCGACGGTTCGCCGATCACGGCTGAAGACGTCATCTATTCGCTCACCCGCATCCGCGACAGCGACCGCTCGCTCTGGAGCGACAGCTACAAGATCATCGAGAACATGGAGGCCCCGGACGACAAGACGGTGGTCATCACGCTCTCGACCCAGTCCGCGCCGTTCCTCTCGACGCTCGCCATGCCTGGCGCCTCGATCATCTCCAAGAAGGGCATGGAAGAGATGGGTGCCGAGGACTACGCCTCGAACCCGATCGCGTCCGGCGCCTTCACGGTCAAGGACTGGATCCGGGGCGATCGCGTGATTCTGGAGAAGAACCCGGAATTCTGGCAGGCCGACCGGGTCCAGCTCGATGGCGTCGAGTGGATCTCGATTCCCGATGACAACACCCGCATGCTCAACGTCCAGGCAGGGCAGATCGACGCGGCGATCTTCGTTCCGTTCTCGCGCGTCCAGCAGCTTCAGGCCGATCCCGAACTTACGGTGCATCTCGAGCCCTCGACCCGCGAGGATTCGCTGCTGATCAATCACGATCACGAGCCGCTCGGAAAGAAGGAAGTGCGCCAGGCGATCGACTTCGCGATCAACAAGCAGGAAGTCGTCGACGCTGTGACCTTCGGCATCGGGGAGGTCGCGAACTCCTATGTGCCGAAGGGCGCGCTCTACTATTACGCCGACAATCTGCGCCGTCCGCACGATCCGGAAAAGGCCAAGGAACTCCTCGAAGAGGCCGGCGTCAGCGACCTCGAGCTCAACTATCTGGTGAAGGCCGGCGACGAGGTCGACGAGCAGATCGCCGTCCTTCTGCAGCGCCAGCTCTCGGAAGCCGGCATCACCGTGAACATCGAAAAGGTCGACGCCTCGCAGCAATGGGACATGCTGGTCGACGGCCAGTACGACATCGCCGCCGCCTACTGGACCAACGACATTCTCGACCCGGATCAGAAGACGACCTTCGTGCTCGGCAATGACGCGAACATGAACTACATGACGCGTTACGATTCTCCCGAGGTCGCCCAGATGGTCGCCGACGCCCGCGTGGAGATGGACGATTCCAAGCGCGAAGAAATGTATGTCGAGCTTCAGAAGCAGGCGAAGGAGGACGTGAACTGGATCGACCTCTATTACAGCCCTTATATCAACGTCTCGCGCAAGAACGTCGAGAACTTCTACCAGAACCCCCTCGGGCGCTTCTTCCTGGAAGACACGGTCAAGAACTGACCGGCTGAAAGACGGATGCCGGCCCTGATAGCGGGCCGGCATCGGTCTCGGAGATTGCCTGATGGGGCGAGTGGGGAGCGTTGTTCACGTGCCTTCCTCATTCGCCCCTTTGCGCATCACGACTGCGGCAGTTCGATCTGCATCTTGACGTCGCCCGCCGGCGCCGAAGCGGCGATGTCGAAGGCCTCGACGCTTTCGTCGAAATCGAAGGTCCGGGTAATGAGCGGTTTGACGTCGATCGCACCCGAAGCCAGCATCGCGACGCAGCGCGGAAACACGTGGGCATAGCGGAAGATGTTCTCGACCCGCGCCTCACGCACCATCGCGGCCCCGGCATCATAGGAGATCGGGTCCGGCTGGCCGCCGATCATGACGACGCAGCCGCCGGGCGCGAGCGGCTCGAAGACCCTGGCGGCGGCCTTGGGCGATCCGGTCGCCTCGAAGACGACGTCGCATCCCCAGCCGTCGGTGTCGCGCTTGATCCGCTCGACGACATCGGCCTTGCCGGCATCGACGCCGATGATCGCTTTCGAAAGGCCCTCCGCGATCTCCAGCTTCTTTTCGGCCAGATCGGTCACGTAGACGCGGGCGCAGCCGGCTGCCAGCGCCGAAAGCGCGGTGACGAGGCCGATCGGTCCTGCCCCCATGACCAGCGCGATGTCGCCCGGCTTGATCCGGGCCTTGGTCGCGGCGTGGACGCCGACGGCCAGCGGCTCCACCATCGCCGCCTCGGCGAAGCTGACATTATCGGGGAGCTTGAAGGTGAAGCCCTCCGGATGAACGCAGGTCGGCCGCAGGATGCCGTGCACCGGCGGCGTCGCCCAGAAGCGTACGGCCGGATCGACATTGTACATGCCGAGCCGCGTCGCCTTCGAATTCGGATCGGGGATCCCCGGCTCCATGCACACCCGGTCGCCCACCTTCAGCGTGGTGACGTCCGATCCGGTCTCGATCACCGTCCCTGAGGCTTCATGGCCGAGAATCATCGGCTCCTTGACGACGAAGGGGCCGATCCGGCCATGGGTGTAGTAATGGACGTCCGACCCGCAGATGCCGACGGTGTGCAGCTTGATGCGCACGTCGCGGGGCCCGAGCGTCTCTTCTTGCTTCTCGATCGGGAAATCGCGAAGCGAGAGTTCGTCCTGTCGTTCGAGAACCAGGGATTTCATCGGTTTGGCTCCTCCCAGTACCGGCACCAATTGTGGCGGCGCCATATATAACTCAGTCTTCACAGGCCTGCGGCGATCGCTTCAGAATGCGCGCCTGCCCAGTTGCTTCGGTCTCCCTTTGAGTGGGAGATTGAGCGTCCCGGCCCGATCAGCGTGACCTTCAGGCAGCGACCCTATCCGTCCGCCACCTTTCCGGTGTAATAGGCCGAATTCCCACGCCGTCCGCAGCCGGACGCGCCCGCCGCCGAAACCCCACCCGAAATCAAGACAGACCTCTCGATGTTCCAGCGCAACCGCTTCGCCGCCTTCCTGTTCGACATGGACGGCACGCTCCTGACTTCGATTGCGGCGACCGAGCGCGTCTGGACGCGCTGGGCGGAACGGCACGGGCTGGATGTGCCGAGCTTTCTCGCGACGATCCACGGCAAGCGCGCCGCCGACACCATCGCGCAACAGGGGATTCCGGGCATCGACGTCGAGGCGGAATCCCAGTGGATCTTCGAAGCCGAGATGGCCGATACGGACGGTATCGAATCCGCAGCCGGCATCGCGGCCTTTCTGGCGGCGCTGCCGCCGGAGCGTTGGGCGGTCGTGACGTCGGCGTTGCGGCCGCTTGCCGAACGACGCATGGCAGCGGCAGGCCTGACGATCCCCGAAGTCATTGTCGCCGCGGAGGACGTGACCCGGGGCAAGCCCGCGCCCGACGGCTTTCGCCTTGCCGCCGAGCGGCTGGGCGTTCCGGTCGAGGACTGCCTAGTCTTCGAGGACAGCCCCGCCGGCATCGAGGCCGGCAAGGCGGCGGGCGCCTCGGTGATCGCGATCACGGGTTTTCAGAACGATGCGCATGTCACTCACGAACCGAACGTCCGCGACTACGAACATTTGCGCCCCGCGATCGCCCATGACGGCGCCCTCCTCCTCGAAACTTCGGCGCCGGCTCAGCCCTGATCCTTGCGCTTCGGCCCGTAGCCTTTGAACTTCTCCTTCACATGGGCGATCTCCTCGTCCGAGAGGACGACCGGCTTGCCGATCTGAAGCGCGACCGCGTACTGCTTGCAGAGAGTCTCCATCTCCTCGGCGAGCCACGTCGCCTTGGCAAGCGACGGTCCGCAGGCAATCAGGCCGTGATTGGCGAGGAGGCAGGCCGAGCGTCCTTCGAGCGCCGCCAGGGCGTTCGCCGAAAGCTCTTCCGTTCCGAAGGTGGCGTAGGGCGCGCAGCGCACGGTCGGGCCGCCTGCCGCCGCGATCATGTAATGGACCGCCGGCACGTCGCGATTGGTGATCGAGACCGCCGTGCAATAGGTCGGATGGGCGTGGACCACGGCGTTGAAATTGCTGCGATCACGCAGAATGTCGCGATGGAACCGCCATTCGGAGGATGGATTGTGCGGGCCGGTCGCGGTGCCGTCCATGTCGAGGAAGATGATGTCCTCCGGCGCCATCGTGTCGTAGGCAAGACCCGACGGCGTGATCAGAAGCCCGTCCTTCCAGCGCACCGAAATATTGCCCGAGGTGCCCTGATTGATGCCGCGCCGGTCCATCGTCTGGCACGCCCTGACGATGTCTCCGCGAAGCGCTCTTTCGGCGTCGTCCATTGGTTCTTGTCCTTTTTTTCGTGGGTGGTATTGAGAGTGGATCGGATACCGCTCGACCGAGGGCATCCGGGCTTGCCGGTTCAGGGCGAAAGCAGGCGGCGGGCGCTGTCCTGATCGGTGACGAGTTCGCTGGCGAGCCCGGCCTGGAGCACGGCCCTCAGGCCCGCCAATTTCAGCGGACCGCCGGAGACCATCACCCGGTGCCCGACGCCGGCAAGCTCCTCCGGGCGCAGCCCGACGACCCGGTCGTTGACCGGGTGATCGACCACGCGTGCGTCGGCGTCGATGTAATGACCGAGGAAATTTCCCACCGCCCCGGCGGCCTGCAGCTCGGCCAGTTCATCTGCCTCGACGAGCCCGGTCTGGGCGACGGTTCCGGTGGCCGGGCCGCCGACCGACAGCATGGCGAGATCGGCATGGCGAGCCCGCTCCATCATTTCGACAATCGCGGGCTGGCTGACGATCGCCTGCCGGCTCTCGGCGCTGTCGCAGATCAGGGGAACCGCCAGATAGAAACACTCGGCCCCCAGCTTCTGGGCAAATGGCGTCGAAGCCTCGTAGGCGTCGATCGAGGATCGGCGGTTCAGCGATCCGACCATGGAAATGACCGAGACCTCGCTTCCGGTGGGCCGCGCCACCATGGCGTTTGCAAGCGCTCGCAGCGTGTTTCCCCACCCTACTCCGATGACCATGCCCGGAACGATCAGCTTTTCGACGATCGGCGCGGCGACCCGTCCCAGCAATTCGGCCAGGGCCGGATCCTCGCGATCGGCGATCGGTGGCTCGGCAAGAGCCACATGGGCCCTCACGAGGCCGAAACGCTCGCACAGCTGCTCCTCGAGCTCGATGTTTTCCGTCAGCCGGGAATGGATCGAAATACTGACAAGGCCCCGCTCGCGGGCCTGGGCAAGCAGGCGATTGACGCGCATGCGCGGGATCTCCAGCCGCTCGGCCACCTGCGCCTGGGTGAGACCCAGCATGTAGTAGCACCAGGCGACACGCACCGCGAGTTGCTCGGGCCAGGCCGCGCCGTCGTTCGCCGACATATCAGCCTGCTGCCGCACCGCGCTCGCCTCCCCCCGCAAAATGACGACCTCAAGTCGCTCCGACACCGCTCGATGATCGAATGATTTTGAACGTTATCATTTGATCTTGCCAGAGGGAAGCGTCTGTGCAACCTTCCCGCTCGGGAGGCACCGGTGTCGGTGCATGGAATTGGACCATCTGGGTTCTGGGAGGAACGGGCTTGGCCCGAACTGAGGCAATGACGATTCGGTCGGGGCTGCAGATCGCTCATGCGGGCGATCTGACGGGCCGCATGGCGGCCGACGTTCCACCGTCCATGGGCGGCGCGGCAAGGTCGACGCGCAGGCGCAAATTCCTGTCCGACACGCCATGGCCGTGGCTTGCGCCGCTAATCACCATGCTCGGCGTCTTCGCGCTCTATCCATTGTTCTACAATATCTGGCTGAGCTTCCAGGAGTTCCTGCCTCGGCGCCGAAGCCTCGAATATGTCGGCTTCGAGAACTGGGCGACGATGTTCGCCGACAGCCGCATGTGGGAAGCGCTGCAGGTGACGCTGCTCTACACGGGCATCTGTCTCGCCATTCAGATCGTGCTCGGCATGATCCTGGCTTTGCTTCTCGATTCGGACGCGCCGGGCTTCGGCCTGCTGCGCGGTGTTCTGACGCTCACGCTCGTCGTGCCGCCCGCGATCACCGGCATGATGTTTCTTCTGATGGAAGATCCGCAGTTCGGCCTTCTGCCCTTCGTGCTGAAGAGTCTCGGAATCATGGACGGCAGCGGCGCGATCCTGTCCGATCCGACGCTTGCGCTCTGGGGCGTGATCCTGGCCGACGTCTGGCAATGGACGCCGTTCATGGTCTTGATCTTCCTCGCCGGGCTTCGGGCCCTGCCGAAAGAGCCCTTCGAGAGCGCCATGATCGACGGGGCGAACGTCTTCCAGACCTTCACCCGCCTGACCTTGCCGATGATGTGGAAGGTCATCGCGATCGCAGTTCTCATTCGCGGCATCGATCTCTTCCGCATGTTCGACTACGTCTATGTGATGACGAGCGGCGGGCCGGGCACGGCCACGTACACGCTGTCACTCTACGCCTGGCAGCAGACCTTCTCCTTCATCAAATGGGGCTATGGCGCGGCGCTCAGCCTGTTCACCCTGTTCATCATCGTGGTCTCGGCGAACCTGTTCGTCTGGGCTGCGAAACTGAAATGGTGAGGGCGCGCATGATGATCCTTCACAGAACCGACCGGAGACGATCATGATGGGTTCGACCTCGCGCGAGGTGGTGCGGGCGGTCGTGGCCTGGCTGCTCGTCGCGCTCTTCGCCTTCCCGATCTATTACTGGATCACCGTCGCCTTCAAACCGGAGCGGGACATCTTCGCCCTGCCCCCGAAGCTCTTCGACTTCAACTGGAACCTCTCCTCCTTCGAAGAGGTGTTCGGCATTTCCTTCGGCTTCGACAAGGGCCTCGAAGTGCTGCCCGGCGGCGGCAATTTCTACATGTTGCCCAATCTCTGGGCCTCGATCGTCATCGCTGTCCTGTCAACGCTCTTGACGGTCATCGTGGCGACGCTCGCCTCCTACGCGCTGTCGCGTATGCGCATTCGCGGCCAGCATCACTTCGTCTTTTTCGTGCTGTCGACGCGGATGATGCCACCGGTGGCGATCGCCATTCCGATGTTCTTCATCTACAAGAATTTCGGCCTGCTCGACACCTATACGGGCATCATCCTCGCACACGCGCTGATGAACCTGCCGCTGGCGGTGCTGCTGCTCAAATCCTTCTTCGATGACATTCCGACCGAGATCGACGAGGCGGCGCTCATCGACGGCGCGAGCCGAGTCCTGATCTTTCGCAAGATCGTCATGCCCATGGCCCTCGGCGGTGTCGCGGCGACGGCGGTTCTGTGCTTCGTCTTTTCCTGGACCGAGTTCCTGTTCGTGCTGACGCTGACCCAGACCTCGTTCAAGACAGTACCCGTTGCAGCCTCGACCTTCGTGACGTCGACCGGTACGGCCTGGGGCAACATGGCCGCGCTCGGCACGGCGGCAATGATCCCCGCCTTCATCTTCATTCTCCTCGTCCAGCGCAATCTCGTGCGCGGGCTGACGCTCGGTTCACTGAAGCAGTGACGGGAGGAATCGGGCCCGGGCTTCTTAGGAGGCAGCACCGGGCCGGCGCGATCGCAAGACGATCCCGCCAAAGGTCTGCACGGGACCGGTCCGTGCGTTCTGGGCGAACTCCTGTTCGCCAAATTGGGAGGAAAGATATGAATCCAGTGGATCGCAAACTCTGGCTCGCATCCCTGACCGATCGCTTCGCGCGCGGACAGATGGATCGGCGCAGCTTCCTGCGCTCGGCCGCCAAGCTCGGTCTCGGCGCTGGTGCGCTCGGCGCCTATTCGCATCTCTCGGCGCGGTCCGGTCTCGGCCTGATCAGCCCGGCCCGGGCTCAGGAACAGAACATCGAGTGGCCGGAGGACATGACCAACTGGCTGAAGGAAGCCGCCAAGCCTTTCGCCGGTCAGACCATCCGGCTCGCCACCGAGTCGACCCCGCCCTCCAACGCGATCAACTCGGCGCTCAAGGGCTATTTCACCGAGACGACCGGCATCAATGTCGAGATCGAGACCCTGCCGCTCGAACAGGTGCTGCAGAAGCTGACCCTCGACGTCGCCTCCGGCCTCGGCACCTACGACCTTTACTATCTCGACCAGTCCTGGATGGCCGCCTTCTCCGGCGACGTCGTGGACCCCCGCGAGAAGTACGAATCGAACGCCGACCTGGCGATGCCGAACTACAATATCGACGACTTCCTGCCGGCCCTCGTCGACGGTATCTCGATGTATGACGGCGTCATGGTCGGCGTTCCCTATGACATCCCGATCTTCATCCAGATGTACCGCCGCGACCTCTATGAAGAGCTCGGCCTGAAGCCCGCCACGACCATGGCGGAATACCTCTCCAATGCCCAGACGATCATGAAGGCAAAGGCGCCGGAGATCTACGGCACCACCGGCCAGATGAAGTCCGGCCACTATTCGCTGGAATGCGACTGGACCTGCTGGCTCTGGGCCCATGGCGGCTCCATCTTCGGGCCGGACGGCAAGTTCACCGGCAATGACGAGGCCGGCATCGAGGCGATGAACTACTGGATCGAGCTGAAGAAGAACATGCCGGACGCCGTGACCTCCTGGACCTGGGACGGTCAGGGCCAGTCGGTCGCGCAGGGCATCGCCGGACAGCTGATCTCCTGGGGCGAGTTCTTCCCCTCCTGGGATTCGCCGAACGGCTCGAACGTCGCCGGTCTGATGGAGGCCACCGTGCCGCCGAAGGCAAACTCGCTGCGCGCGGTCGATGAGACTGGCTATGGCGAGATCCCCGGCGTCGGCCACCAGGGCGGTTCATCGCTCGCAGTGTCGAGATACTCCAAGAGCCCGGATGCTGCCTGGCTGTTCGCCCAGTGGGCGACCGCACCCGAGACGCAGGTCTGGATCACGGTTCTTGGCGGCGGCACCGGTCCGACGCGCTCGTCCGTCTATGACGACCCGCGCGTCAAGGCGAACGCCAAGGTCGGCATCCCGGGCACCACGCGCCATCTCGACGCCGTGCGCGAGACGATCGCCAACCATATGGGCTCCGAGCCGGATCTGCCCGAGTGGACGGAGATCTCGAACGACATCATTCCGGTCGAACTCGGCCGCTTCTGGGCCGGTGAATATGACGACCCGAAGACGGTCATGGATACGATCAAGCAGAGCGTCGACAATCTGCTCGCAAGCTGATCGTCCCTTTGGGACACACTTCTGAGAGCTCGCTTACGAGGCGGCCGGGCGAACGAGATCCGGCCACCTCCTCCCGGGCCTCGTGAGCGGGCCGCAGGCCTCGTCCGCCCGGCGTTCTTCGGGCGGACGACGTATCCCGAGATGGCGATGCCAGGTCGCCTGCCTCGCCGATCTTTCAACTTCCCGAAATCACCGGACCGACCCTCATGACCGACAAACCGCTCGTCGCGATCACCGGCGCCTCCTCGGGGATTGGCGCAGCGACTGCCCGCGCCTTCGCCAAGGCCGGACACCCGCTTCTTCTCATGGCCCGGCGCCGGGACCGCATGGAAGCGCTCGACCTGCCGAACGCCCATCTCGCCGAGGTCGACGTGCGCGACCGCGACGCGGTCGTGCGCGCCGTCGCCGAGGGCGAGGAACGGTTCGGACCGACCGACGTGATGTTCGCCAATGCCGGTATCGCGCGCCTCGGCAACATCTTCAACCAGGATCCCGCCGAATGGGACGAGACGATCGACATCAACGCCAAGGGCCTGATGAACACGGTCTATCCGGTGATGAACGGCATGAAGGACCGCCGTCGCGGCACGATCTTCATGATGAGTTCCATCGCCGGGCGGAAGGTCTATCCGGATCACACGATCTATTGCGGCACCAAGTTCTTCGTCCACGCCGTGTCGGAGTCCCTGCGCGAGCAGCTCGCGCCGCATGACGTGCGTGTCGTCGTTCTGTCGCCCGGCATCATCGAGACCGAGGTCCTCGACCATGTCACGGACCAGCAGACCCTCGCCAATTACAAGGCGAACAAGCAGCGGATCGAAGGCGGCATCTCGGCCGACCACGTCGCCGAGATGATCCTGTTTGCCTACAACATGCCGCAGAACGTCCTGATCCAGGAAATGGTCGTGACGCCCACCCGGCAGGAGTACTGAGACGATGGCCGAGCCTGTCGTCATCGGCCTCGACTCTTCGACCCAGTCGGCCAAGGCGATCGCCTGGACGGCCTCCGGCGAGTCCGTTGCCGAGGGTCGCGCGCCGATCGAGCTCTCCAATCCCCGCCTCGGCTGGTTCGAGCAGGAGCCGGACGACTGGCGCAAGGCTGCCCGCAAGGCTTTGCAGGACCTGACGGGAAAGATCGATCCCTCACGGATCCTCGGCCTCGCCATCTCGAACCAGCGCGAGACCATGGCCCATCTCGATGCGAACGGCCGCTCTGTCCGACCCGCAACGGTGTGGCTTGATGAGCGCGCACCGGCTGAAGTCGAGGAACTGGCCGCAGCGCTTGGGCGAAAGACGATCCACGAGATCACCGGGCGCCCGGTGGACATCATTCCCTGTCTCTATCGCCTGGCCTGGATGAAGAAGAACGAGCCGGATCTTTATGAAAAGACAGCGCTTTTCTGCGACGTCCAGACCGTACTGGTCTCCGACCTCTGTGGAGGGCGTCCGCGCACCAGCTGGTCGAGCGCCGATCCCTTCGCGCTGTTCGACATCCGCAAGAAGGAATGGTCGCGGACCATTCTGGAGGCGATCGAACTGCCGGTCGAAAAGCTTGCCGAGACCCATGCGCCGGGCACCCAGCTCGGCGAAATCACCGCCGAGGCCGCAGAGGCCACGGGCCTGCCGAAAAGCTGTCCGGTCTTTGCCGGCGGCGGTGACGGCCAATGCGCCGGGCTCGGCACGAACTGCACCGATCCCGCCCAGGCCTATGTCAATCTCGGCACGGCGGTCGTCTCCGGCGTCTGGCAGCCGGATTTCGCGGTTTCCGACGCCTTCCGGACCCAGATCGCGGCCCAGGGCAACGGCTTCATCTTCGAAAACTGCCTGCGCGGCGGCGCCTTCCTGATCAACTGGTTCGTCGACAAGTTCCTCGGCGGGCGTTCCGACCCCGCCATCTTCGACCGGCTGGAGGCCGAAGCGCTGCGGCTGCCGATCGGCTCGGAGGGCGTCCTCGTCCAGCCCTTCTGGGGCGGCGTCATGGACCCTCACTGGGATTCGGAGACCCGCGGCACGATCATGGGCCTCTCCGGAAGCCATGGTCCGGTCCATATCTACCGGGCGATCCTCGAAGGCATCACCGTCTGGCTCGCTGCCGCGACCCGGCGGACCGAGGAAGTCACCGGCCGCAAGGTCGAGCGCTATGTCGCGATCGGCGGCGGCGCCAACTCGCCGCTTTGGCGTCAGATGCTCGCCGACGCTTCGGGCCGGCCCGTCTGCATTTCCGGCACGGTCGAGGCCTCGGCGCTCGGCGCCGGCATGATCGCGGCCCATGGCGCCGGCTGGTTCTCGTCGATCGAAGAGGCGGCAGGCGCGATGGCAGGCGCCACCACGCCGATCGAGCCTGATGCCTCCCGCCGCGACGCCTATGACGAACTCGGCGACATTTTCCAATCCGCCTATGCGGCGACGGCCGACATCAACCACCGCCTCGTCGCCTTTGCGGAACGCGCAACGAAAGACCAGTCATGACTGCACATTCGCGCCTCGGCGTGATCGAGGACCTCGTCGCCCATCGCTGGGTCGACCCCAATGACGGCCAGCAAAAAGGCATCAAGATCGACAGGATCGAGATCGCCGATACGCTGGAAGGCCGCGAGGCCGAACTCGTGCGGGCGTGCCACGGCGATAAGCACATCTGCGTGGTCCATGACTCCTTCACCCGCGAGGCGCTGGGCGGACGTCTTCTCGACGCGTTACGGCGCGACGGCCTCACCGTTTCGGAATATGTCTGGAACAAGCCCAAGGTCGAACTCGGCGCCATCCGCAAACTCTCGGAAGCGACGGCGGATGCCGAGGTACTCATCGCCGTCGGTTCCGGCTCGGTCTCCGACGGATGCAAATACGCGACCTTCGAGGATGGCCGCGAATATTCGGTCTTCGCCACCAGCCCGATGAACGCCTATACGACGCCGACGGCGTCGCTCTCGGTCGATGGTTTCAAGAAGTCGATCACCTGCCATTTCGCCAAGGGCGTCTTCTTCGATCTCGGCGTCATCGCGAAATGCCCGCCGCGCCTCGTCTCCGCCGCCTTCGCCGACGTCGTCTGCCGCACGACAGCGCAATCCGACTGGCTCCTGATGCACCTCCTGTACGATACGCCCTACAGCGAGACCGCCTACACCCTCCTCGCCTATGACGAGGACGATATGATCGCGCTCGCGCCGAAGCTCCTGGAGGGCGATTTCGAGGCCCTCGCCCGGCTCGTGCGCGTCTCCGCGATCATGGGCTCGAGCACTTCCTTCACCGGCACGACTCATGTGGGCTCGATGGCCGAGCACATGATCTCCCACTGCATCGACATGTTCGCCGGCTCCCAGCATCCGGGCACCTCCCATGGCGAACAGGTGGGCGTCGCCTCGCTCACCATGTCGCGGCTGCAGAACGAGACGATCGCCCTCGACGCACCGCCCGAACTGAAGCCCACGGTCATTCCGGTCGAACAGCTTGCGAAGCGTTATGGCGAGGCCATGGCCCGGACCATGGCCGAGGAGACCGAAAAGAAGGCCTTCGACGAGGAAGGCGCTGCGCGGATGAACGATAAACTCCGGCGCGAGTGGCCGCAGATCAAGTCGCGCCTTGCGGCGGTGACGCGTCCCTTCGACGAGCTTCACAATGCGATGGCCGCTGCCGGCTGCCAGCTGACCGCCGCCGATCTTGGCCTTCCAGCCGAACTCTATCGGCAGTATGTCGGAGACGCCCGCTTCATCCGCGACCGCTTTTCCATGCTCGACCTTGCCGACGATTCCGGTCGGCTCGAGCCCTTTCTTGCCACTGTGAACTGAAAGCCGAGCATTCATGGCCCAGGTCGACTATCGCAACGTCGCGAAAAGCTACGGAACGATGAAGGTGATGGAAGACATCTCCTTCACCATTCCCGATGGCAAATTCGTCGTGCTTCTCGGTCCGTCAGGCTGCGGCAAGACGACTCTCCTGAGAATGACGGCGGGACTGGAGAAGATCACCAAGGGCGAGGTCGCCATCGGCGGAGAGCGGATGAACGGCGTCCATCCGCGCGACCGCGATATCGCCATGGTGTTCCAGTCCTACGCGCTCTATCCGCAGATGAGCGTGTACGACAATATCGCCTTCGGACTGCAGGTGCGCGGCATCGACAAGGAGACGATCAAGAAGCGCGTGAAATGGGCTGCCGGCATCCTGGCGCTCGAGCCCTATCTCGACCGCAAGCCCGCCGCCCTGTCCGGCGGACAACGCCAGCGCGTCGCCATGGGCCGCTCGATCGTGCGCGAGCCGAAAGTCTTCCTGTTCGACGAACCACTCTCCAATCTCGACGCCAAGCTGCGCGGACAGATGCGCTACGAGATCCGCCAGCTTCATGACCGGGTGAACGCGACGACGATCTACGTCACCCATGATCAGATCGAGGCCATGACCATGGCCGACATCATCGTCGTCATGCGCTCGGGCGAGATCATGCAGATGGGATCGCCGGACGAGGTCTATGACCGTCCGGCCAATCTCTTCGTCGCCGACTTCATCGGCTCGCCCTCGATCAATCTCATGGCGGGCGAGACCGCCGCGGAGGGCGTGCGCTTCGGCAAGACCGTGCTGCCCGTTTCCGGCTCGGTCCAGCCGGGACGCAAGGTGGTCTATGGCGTGCGCCCGGTCGATATCGGCGTGGGCGAAGCGAACGAGCCGGGAAGCGTTCCCGCCACCGTGCTTCTGTCCGAGACCACGGGGGCCGAGACCGTCGTTCACGTCAACGTCGAGGATTCGGAGGTGCGGATCGTCATTCCCGAACGTCGGCGCTTCGAGCGCGACGCGCAGGTCGGCTTGAAGATCGACCCGGCAAAGACCCACCTGTTCGACCCAGAGAGCGAGCAGCGCATCGAACCGAATGCGAGCAAGGCCGCATGAGCCGGGTCGTCATCCTCGGCGCCGGCGTGATGGGCTCGGCGCTCGCCGTTCCCGCGAGAGACAATGGCCATGACGTCATCCTCGGCACGACGCCTCTCGATGCCGACGTCCTCGAAGCCCTGTCGAAGGATCGTTCGGCTCATCCCCGCCTCAAGGCACCGCTCGACCCGGACGTCGATGTCCGCGACGCGGATGCCATCACGCCGGACGAGGTTGCCGCCGCCGACCTCGTCATCATCGGCGTTTCGTCGCCCGGCATCGGCTGGGCGGCCGATCAACTCGTGCGCCTTGCGCCGAAGGCACCGGTTGCGATCGTCACCAAGGGTCTCGTGGCTCGCGGCGACGAAGCGCCGGAAACCTATGCAGACGCGCTCCCCGCACTCGTCGCGGAGCGTGGTGGATCAATGCCATCCTTTGTGGGGATCGGCGGGCCCTGCATTGCGCGGGAGCTTGCCGAGCGCCGCATGACCGCCGTGGTCTATGCCGGGCGCGACGAAGCCGCCGTGCGGCAAGCTGCGGGCCTGATGGCGACGGACTATTACGAGATTTCGACGTCCAAGGATGTGATCGGCGTCGAGGCCTGCGCGGCCTTGAAGAACTTCCTCACGATCGGCGTCAGCGCGATGATGGGCGCATACAAGCGCGATGGAGAGCCGGTGAAGAACCCGGTCGCCCGAGCCTTTCAGCGGGCCATCGACGAGATGACGCTGCTTTCCACATGGATCGGCGGTAAGCCGGAGATCGCGCACGGCCTGGCCGGTCTTGGCGACCTGCATGTCACCGTCGGGGGCGGCCGCAATTCGCGGCTCGGCCTCCATCTCGGCGAAGGCATGACCATCGCGGAGATCGTCGCGGGTCCCATGAAGGGCGAGACGGTCGAAGGCATCGACGTCGCGCGGAGCCTTTCCGCCGGCATGCGCGAGGCCAAGAGACGCGGCGCCCTGCCCGAGCGGCTTCCCCTGGCCGACGCGATCGTGGCTGCGGTCGAAGGTGCACCCTTCGATCCACGGGCAGCCCTTGGGGCACCGCGCCGGTAGCGAGCGATCGGATCGCGGCACGGCCGAGGTGCGATTTGGCCGGCCAGGGCACCAACACTTTCCGGTCTCCCGGCGACCGGACTCGAGATCAGCGTGCAGGTGGTTCAGCGGTACCATCGGCACCGCGTCGCCCCAGATTTCAGAAAGTGATTTCCCGCGCCACGGTGAGGTGCGCACGAAAGGCGTCGATCGCCGCGTCGTCGATACCGATGCCGGGTTTGTCGGGAAGGCTCACGCGGCCATCTCTTAGGGTAGCGAAGATTTCCGCAGCGAGTTCGCTCCGCATCGGATTGTCGTTGAAGTCGACTTCGACAAAGCCGTCCTCGTCATCGAGCGCCGCCTTGACGTGGCAGGACGTCAGGAGCCCGACGCCGCCGCCGAGCCAGTGCGGACAGAACAGCATGCAGTGCGCTCGGGCCGAACGGCCGACCGCGACCAACTGCGCGACTCCGCCCCAACGCCCCAGATCGGGCTGAACGACACCGAGACCTCGCGCGGCCGGTAGTTCATCGAAGTCCCGTGCGCTGGCAAAATTCTCGCCCGCCGCAAGCGGAGTCTGCATCGCATCGGCCACCTGCCGCCAGTCCTCGT
Organism: Jiella marina; assembly: GCF_024359545.1. GTDB lineage: Bacteria > Pseudomonadota > Alphaproteobacteria > Rhizobiales > Rhizobiaceae > Jiella. The sequence goes on along the minus strand of NZ_JAKQZG010000001.1, from coordinate 92,573 downwards.
CGGCGACGTCATGGGCCAAGGGCTCCTCCAGCCATGAAAGGCCGACCTCGTCGGCGGTTTCCGCAAAGCTCACGGCCTCTTCCGACGTCCAGGCCTGGTTGGCATCGGCCATCATCTGCACGTCAGGGCCAATCAGGGCCCGCGCGCCGAGAAGGTTTTCGCGGTCGCGATCCCGTCCGAAACCCACCTTCACCTTGCAGGCACGGTAGCCTGCGGCGATCGCGCGCTCCGCCGTCTCGGGCGCACCGGTCGGATTGATGCCGCTGGCATAGACGGCAACCGATGCGCTGGCTTCGCTCGACAAGAATCGCGCCAGGGGAAGACCCGCCCGCCGCGCTGCCAGATCCTGGAGGGCGCATTCGAGGCCTGCGAGGCACTGGGCAATCGGTCCCGGTTCGCCGGACTGGATCGCGAGGATCCGAAGCCGGGCGGAGAGCCAGACCCAGAGCTCGGCGGGATTATCCGCCAGCCCGCTCTCTGCGACGAGCGGCAGGATCAGTGCTTCCATCAAACGTGCGCGATGTTCGGCGCCGACGCTCGGCCAATTGCACCAGATCTCGCCGAAGCCGATCGCACCATCATCGTCTTCGAGGCGCAGCATCAGCGAGGGCCGGTCATGCATGATGCCGAACGACGTCTGGACCGGAGTGTCGATCGGAATTCGATGAACGAGGATCGTCGCGCGCATGGGATTGGGTCCGTGAACTGATCTGGTGCCTGCCACTCATCCGACACCGAACAATCGTCCGACGCATCGAACCTCGTGGTCAGGCCCTAGGATTGTTTCTGGCGGTTTCTGCCAAAGGTCATGAGGGCCTTCAGCGGGTTGGCGATGACGAGAAGCGCGACCGTGGTGAAGATCACGGCCGAGATCCAGCTGGCGGTCGGAAAACTCAGAATGTCGCCTTCATTGAGAAGCAGCCCTCGCCTCAGATTCTGCTCGAATTGCGGGCCGAGCACCAGACCAATGACGAAGGGCGCGAGCGGAAAGCCGCCGATCCGCAACGCATAGCCGATCATTCCGAAGAGAACGGCGACCACGCCATCGAGCGCGTTACCGCGCACCGTGATCGCGCCGATCAGCGAAAACACGATGACGCCCACCATGATGATTGGCTCGGGGACAGAGAGGATCCGGCCGAAGGCTCTGACGATCGGGAACGCCACGACGAGCATGACGATGTTGACGATGATCAGGACGACGAAGATGGCATTGACCACATCGAGATGCTCGGTCATCAGACGCACACCCGGCGTGATCCCGTGCACCACCATCGCTGACAGAAGGATGGCCGTGACCACGTCGCCAGGGATGCCGAGGGCGAGCGTCGGGATCATCGCGCTACCGGTAACGGCGTTGTTCGCCGACTCCGCCGCGATCAGGCCATCTGGCTCGCCTTTGCCGAAGTCGTCGCGGCGCGGCGAGGCCTGCTTGGCGGAGGCATAGCTGATAAAGGCGGCGGTCGCGGCGCCCGTTCCCGGCAGTGCCCCGATGAGGCAACCGATGAGGGAGCTGCGGAAAAGGTTGACCACCCGGCCCTTCCAGGCGCGAAGCGCCGGAAGGATCACCCGGGCGTTGGCGACCGTGGGCGCACCCATTCGGCGCAAGGCAAGGCGCGAAAAGGCTTCCGACAGGGCGAAGAGCCCGATGACGACGGAAATGAGATCGAGTCCCGCAGTCAGGAATTCGATGCCGAAGGTGAAGCGGGCCGCCCCGGTTACGGGGTCAGTGCCGATCAGCGCCACAAACAGCCCCGCAGCGCCCATGGCGAGTCCCTTGACCATGCTGCCCTTAGACACCGCGGCGATACAGGTCAGCGCCAGGAGAATAAGGCCGAAGACCTCGACCGAACCGAAGCGCGTGGCAAAGCGCGCCAGTTGCGGAGCGGCAAGGATCAGGACGATGCACGAGAGCAAGCCGCCGGCGACCGAGGCGGCCGTCGCCCAGCCGAGAGCCTGCCCCGCTTCACCACGCTCTGCCATGGGATAGCCGTCGAGCATGGTCGCGGCCGATTGCGGCGTGCCCGGCGAGTTGATCAGGATGGCGGAGATCGACCCGCCATAGACCGAGCCGCAATAGACGCCGAGAAGCAGGGCCAGGCTCGGCACGGTGTCCATGCCGAAGGTGAAGGGCAGGCAGATCGACAGGCCCACGACGGAGCCGAGACCGGGCAAGGCCCCGATCACGACCCCGAGAACCGTTCCGAAAACGATCGCCAGGAGGGTCCAGGGGGAGAGAGCTTCGGCGAGGAAAGCGAGATCGATCGTCACAAGAGACCGCCCGAAAGCAGGATGGGAAGGCGAATGCCGAGGAGATGGTGGAACAGGAACCAGAGGGCCGGGCCCATCAGCAGATAGGACAGCACGAAGGCGAACGGCGTACGCGTTCCCGTGAGGTAAAGCAGCAGCGGCAGAATGATCAGCACGGGAATGAGGTAGCCGGCGAAGACGATCGCGATGGCAAGTACCAGCGCCAGCACCATCACGCCGAGGATCGCCGTGCCTGGAAGCTCGGCGTCGTCTTCGCCCTTCTTCTCGGCGGCGGAGGTGAAGGAAAGCCGGAAGAGGTCGACGATTCCAAGCCCGACCCAGATCATCAAGAGAATGCGCGGCAGCGCATTGGGCGTGTCACCGGCTGCGAGGTTGCCCGCCCCCGCACCCCCGCCGGAATAGGCTGCGACGAGAAAGACAACGCCAATCAGCGTGAAGACGGCAGACGTGCCGATCCTTGCAAAACGGGTCTGCGTCATGGGCGCCCCTCCCGGCCGCCAGTGGCGCGCGCAGAAATCTTCGACCGCGCGGAATGTTGTGAGCCCATCTCGAACCCGAGTTCAGGAGAGAGTTGCCGGGCACCGGGCGGCGCCCGCCACGAAAGCGGCGGCGATGCCCGAAACACCGGGTACCGCCGCCCTGTATCCTTGCAGACGGTTGGGCCGCCTTACTCGATGAGGCCGGCTTCCTTGAGGATGGCGCGGTTCTGTTCGGAATTCTTCTTCACGAAGGCCGCGAAATCCTCGGGACCGCGATACATGACGCCGGTGTTGGTGTCATCGGCGAGCTTCTTGAACCGGTCCGTGGCGATCGCCTTCTCACAGGCTTCCGAATAGGATGCGAGCGTGTCCTCATCAACGCCCTTCGGCGCAACGAGGCCCTGCCACACCGAAAAGTCGAGCTCGTAGCCAGCCTCGGCCATCGTCGGGATGTCGGGGTAGGCCTCGACACGCTCCGGCGCGAAGACGGCAAGCGCTGTCACGTCGTTGTTTTCCAACACGGTCGCGGTGTCCACGAACAGGTCGATCTCTCCGCCTGCCATGGCGTTCATCGCCGGACCCGTTCCCTTGAACGGCAGATGCACGGCGTTCAGCCCGGCCTCGGACGCAAAGGCGGCCATGGCGAGATGGGGAATCGTACCCGGGCCGGAAGAGCCGTAAACGACACGCCCATCGGTGCCCTTCTCGATCCAGTCTTCGACGGACGACGCATCGCCCCCCTTCTTCTGAAGCAGGAAGACCGGTGTCGAGGTGGTCTGGCAGATGTATGCGAAATCGTCCGGCGAGTAGGACGTATCACGAAGCGACGGCTGGATCGCCAAGGGTCCGATCGGCAGATAACCAACCGTCGAGCCATCGGCGGTGGCGTCGGCCGCGGCGGCTGCGCCAATCGTGCCGCTCGCACCGTCGACATTGCGGATGACGACGGTCTGTCCGAGTGCCTCGGAGAAACCCGGCTCAAAGACGCGGGCTACCGTGTCGGTGCCTCCGCCGGCGCTGAACGGAACGATCATCTCGATCGTCTGGGCAGAGGCGGTGCCCGCGGTTACCGTCATGGCGAGCGCAAGAGCGATCGACGCATTCTTCATTTTCGTCCTCCCTGGAATTGTTCGTCGCATCGGGCCGCCTCGAGTGGCGGCATCGGTTATGAGCCGATTACGATCGACGCAAATCGTAGCGTTGTGATTTCGATTGTCAATCGCTCCATTGCCCGATCCTCATCTCGATCGCCCAGCCTTGCGAACGAGTCTTTCCCCTCGAACCCTACCCTGCAAAAGTCCATTGAAATGAGAAATGGGCAGCGAGACACGCCTCCTCGAGAGCAGGAAGCAGCCTCGGAGTGGAGACAAGCTCCAGCCTTTGACAGCAGAATTTCGTAGCGCTACGATCAAGACTTGCATGGCGGAATCCCGCCCGCCGAACCGATTTCGAAAGCGATTCTCGCCGATGTCCCGACCGATTTCCGAACTCAGAAGCCAGAGATGGTACGCCTCGAACGACATTCGCGGCTTTGCCCATCGCCAGAGGACCCAGCAGATGGGAATGCGGCGCGAGGAGTTCATGGGCAAGCCGGTCATCGGCATCATCAACACCTGGAGCGAGATGAGCCCCTGTCACAGCCATCTGCGTGACCGCGCCGAGGCGGTGAAGCGTGGCGTCTGGCAGGCCGGCGGCTATCCGGTGGAACTGCCCGCGCTGTCGGTCGGCGAGGTCATGGTCAAGCCGACGACCATGCTTTACCGGAACTTCCTCGCCATGGAGGCGGAGGAACTCCTGCGCTCCCACCCGATCGATGGCTGCGTGCTTCTCGGCGGCTGCGACAAGTCCACACCGGGACTCCTGATGGGCGCGATCTCGATGGACCTGCCCGCAATCTTCTGCCCGGCCGGACCAATGTCGAACGGCCAGTGGCGCGGCACGAAGACCGGCGCGGGCACCCACACCAAGACCTATTTCGACAAGCTGCGGCGTGGTGAGATCACCGACAAGGACTGGGTCGATCTGGAAAGCCGGATGACCCGCTCGGCCGGGACCTGCAATACCATGGGCACGGCCTCCACCATGACGTCGATCGTCGACGCGATGGGGCTGACGCTCACCGGCGCATCATCGATCCCCGCAGTCGATTCCGGCCATCCGCGCATGGCTTCGCTCTGCGGCGAGCGCATCGTTTCCATGGTGCTGGAAGACCTGAAGCCGTCCAGCATCCTGACCCGCGAGAGCTTCCTCAACGGCCTCGCCGCCTATATGGCGCTCGGCGGCTCGACCAACGCCTCGATCCATCTCATTGCCATGGCCGGGCGCGCTGGCATTCCTCTCGACCTGGAGGACATGGCCGAGATCTCGGGCAAGATCCCGGTTCTGGCCAATCTCTTCCCCTCCGGGACCTATCTGATGGAGGATTTCCACTTCGCAGGCGGTCTGCGCGCTCTCCTCGCCAAGGTGGCCGATCACCTCGATCTCCAAGCAAAAACCGTCGAGGGGCGAGCTCTTGGCGAAGCGATCGCAGACGCCGAATGCTGGAACGACGACGTCATCCGCAATCTGGACAATCCGGTCGTGCCCTTGGAACAAGGACGAACACTGGCTCTCCTGACGGGCAATCTCGCTCCGAAGGGCGCGATCATCAAATCCTCCGCCGCCGATCCGAAATTCCTCAAGCACGAAGGCCCCGCCCTCGTGTTCGACGACCCGGGCACGATGATGCGCGTCCTCGACGATCCCGATCTCGACGTCACCGAGGATACTGTTCTCGTTCTGCGCAATGCCGGCCCGGTCGGCGCGCCGGGCATGCCGGAATGGGGTAATCTGCCGATCCCGAAGGCGCTCCTGAAGCACGGTGTCAAGGATATCGTGCGCATCTGCGACGGGCGCATGAGCGGCACTCATTACGGCACCTGCATTCTGCACGTGTCGCCAGAATCGGCGATCGGCGGTCCGCTGGCGCTGCTACGCACCGGTGACATCGTGGCTCTCGACGTCGCGGCCGGACGGCTCGACATGCGTGTCTCGGACGAGGAGTTGGAACGCCGCCGCGCCGAGTTCACGCCCCCTCGCCCGCTTTACGAGACGTCCTTCACGGCGCTCTACCAGCGCCATGTCAGCCAGGCGCATGAGGGCTGCGACTTCGACTTCCTCTCGGGCGTGCGCAACATGCCGGAACCGGCAATCTTTTGAAGGCAGAATTCATGACCATCGATATCTCCAACCGCTTCCGCCGCATGCTTCAGGAAGAGCGCGCGATGCCGCCGCTCGGCACCTGGCTGATGTCAGCCGCGCCCGGCCCGTCCGAAGCCATCGGCCATTGCGGCTTCGATTTCGTGGTCGTCGACATGGAGCATGTGCCGGTCGAAGTCGGGCAGCTTCCCGAGATCCTGCGGGCCGTCGGCTGCACGCCCGCCGAGCCGGTCGTCCGTCTGCCCTGGAACGACAAGGTGACGATCAAGAAGGTTCTCGACGCCGGCGCACAGACGATCATGATCCCCTTCGTGGAGACCGCCGAAGAGGCCGAGGCGGCCGTTGCGGCGGCAAAGTACCCGCCGGTTGGCGTCCGCGGCGTTGCCGCGATCCATCGCGCTTCGCGCTTCGGAGCCGTGCCCGACTATCTCAAGCGGGCCAACGACGAGACGATGGTGATCGTCCAGCTCGAAACGCCCGAGGCGGTTTCCAGGTTGAAGGACATCGCGGCGGTCCCTGGCGTCGATGCGGTCTTCGTCGGTCCTGGCGACCTCTCTGCATCAATGGGCCATATCGGCGATATCGGCCACGACGAAGTCCAGGCAGCGCTTGCAAATGCCGCCGAAGCGGCTCGGGAGATTGGCACGCCCATCGGCATCGTCGGGCCGAACCCGGCGATGGTTCGCAAGTTCCTCGACTACGGCTACAGTTTCTCGGCAATGGCATCGGACATCGCGATGATGACCGGCCGCGCACGGGACTGGCTCGGTGAGTTGAAGGGCCAAACCGCGGAGAAGCAGCAGAAGACCACTTCGGCCTATTAAGCCGAACGCTCACCCCTGAAGCGCCGGGGTGCGGCAGCTATGCGCTGCCGCGCTCGACGACGACGAAGCCGGTGTTGATGATGGCGTTTTCTGGTCTCTCGCCGCCCTCCAACACGGATAACACCAGCCCGGCAATCTCCTCGCCGATGACGTCGCCGAACGGCCGGATCGTCGTCAAAGAGGGATTGCTGAACGCGGCGAACTCCAGATCGCCGAACCCGATGATCGACAGGTGCTGCGGCACGTCGAGACCCCGCCGCACGCATTCGAACAAGAGCCCCAGAGCGATCGTGTCATTGGAAGCGGCGACGCCGTCGATCGCCGGATCCTTGGCAAGGGCTTTGGCAAGGAGCGCTGCTGCCGTTTCCGCGCTTGCGGGCTTGATGTGATGGACGATTTCGGCGGCAATGCCCGCCTCTCGAGCCTCCGCCGCGAAGCCGTCTGCACGCTGCATGGCACGCCGGTCGTCCTGCATGCGCGCGCCCAGGAAGGCAAGCCGGCGCCGGCCCTTGCGGATGAGATGGCGCGCCTGCGCCCTCCCCACTTCGTCGTGAGAAAAGCCCACCGCAAGATCGATCGGCGACGCCCCGAGTTCCCACATCTCCACGACAGGACAATCGGCAGCTCGCAACAGGTCCCGTGTCAGCGGCGCATGATGAAGGCCGGTAATCACCATGGCCGAAGGCGACCAGGAGAGATACGCCCGCACCAGGTCGAGTTCGGCTGCCTCGTCATAGTCGGTGTTGCCGAACATGACCTGCAGTCCGCGTGAAGACATGATCGCCTGCATGGCGGAGACCGTCTGGGCGAAGAAGGCATTGCGCATCGACGGCACGACGACACCGACGACCCGCGAGCGCGCTGCAGCGAGGCCGCCGGCCATCAGATTGGGGACATAGCCCAGTTCCTCGATGGCACTTTGGATCGCGGCCCCTGCGCGCTTCGAAACGGCCCCTGGCCGCCGAAGATACAAGGAGACGGTCGAGGGCGAAACATTCGCGGCCTCGGCCACGTCGCTCATCTTGATGGTCTGTCGGTTGCGGCGGCTCCGCCGCATCGAGGGCTCGTCCACATGCGCTCCGGTTCGTTCGGCCGCCCATGCCCGGCCGGAAAGCGATCCGACACGGCTTGGCATGTCCGCACGACGCCCGCAACCGGTTACAAGCCGTCCGACATTGGCGAACTCGATCTCGGCGTACAGAGTATCGCTGATGGAGCGCACCGCGGGGCATCGGGCTGGGCAAGCCGGCGTCGTCGCATTCGAATCGACCCCACCTCTCAGCCTTCACCTCACTCGGCAGCCTTCTTTCTTGCCGTCGTCGATGGCGGCGGGCCGGACGACTCCCGAACGACGAGCGAGAAATCGATCTCGCGATGCATCATCGCTGGATGCCCTTCGAGCTTATTGACCAGATACTCGCCCGCCCGCGTCCAGATCTCGTCCGTGGGCATGTGGATTGTGGTGAGAGACGGCTGCAGATGCCGGCTCCATTCGAGATCGTCGAAGCCGACCACCGACAGGTCGCGGGGAACGTCAAAGCCGAGCTTTTGGGCCTCCAGCATGACGCCATAGGCGATCACGTCGTTGCCGCAGACGATCGCCGTCGGCCGGTTTGCGCGCTTCAGAATGGCGCGCCCCGCCTGCCGGGCTTCGTCCAGCTTGTAGTTGACCTGGACGAACCAGTCCGGCTCCAAAGTGAGCCCGGCTTCGGCGATCGCCGAAGTCACGCCACGCAGGCGTGCCTGAGCGCGGTCGTTGTTGCGCTGCATCGCCGCCACGACGCCGATGGAGCGATGGCCGAGATCGATCAGATGCCGCGCGATACACCTTCCGGCCGCCGCATTGTCGACGCCAATGCTCGGATAGGGCTTGTCGGGGCTGTAGACGCCGACATTGACGAAGTCGATCTCCTGGCTCCGCAAGAGGTCCCGCAGAGCATCGTGGTGGGCATCGCCGCGCAGGAGCAGGCCGTCGATTCCCCGGCTGACAAGGTTGCGGGCCTGGGCGAGTTCGACATCGAGATCGTATTCGTTGGTCGCAAGGAGAAGCAAGTAGTTCTGGCTCGCCAGATAGCGCTGCAACGCCTGGAGCCCTTGGGCAAACATCGCATTGTCGATGGTCGGGATGATCGCACCGATCGTGCGGGTACGCCGCGAGGACAGGGCACGCGCGGAGGCATCCGGGATATAGCCCACCTCGTCGATGATCGTGCGGATGCGCGATCCGAGCTCGGCGCTGACGGATTCAGGCCGGTTGAGAAAGCGCGACACCGTTGCCGTCGAAACACCGGCCTTCTTGGCGACGGCGCGAATCCCGATCCCGCGCGCCCGTCTTGCTGTTTGTGGGTCGACTGAAGAAACCGTTTTCATGAAACCCAATAGTGAAATAGCGCCCTCCGCCTCATAGCGAAACGATCAAATCCGCGCAACTCAGGCTTTCGCCGCAGTGCAGCGACGAATTTCGCGCTCAAAACACGCGAGAGCGTTGACGCGATCCGGGGCGCGGAGATATGTAACCGGTTACAAGTTCCCCGCCGCGGATCGAAGAGGAGTTGATCCGAGGCACGATCGAGAATGCAGAAAGGGAGGAAACCATGGCATCTCGCAGACAAAACGGGCTTGGCCGCATCCTGGCGGCTCTTGCCCTGTCGACGGCGGCTGGAACCGCGGGCGCGCAGGACTTCGACTGGAAGGCCCACGAAGGCGAGCAGATCACCTTCCTCGCCAACAACAACCCGGTCGCGACCGCGATTCTGAAGTATCAGGACGATTTCACCGAAAAGACCGGGATCGATCTGAAGGTCGACAGCTATCAGGAACAGCAGATGCGCCAGCGCCTGCTGACGGTGCTGAACGCCCGCTCAGACGAGGTCGACGTCTTCATGACGCTGCCTTCCCGCGAAGGCCGGCAATACGCTGCCGCGGGCTGGTATGCCGATCTGGCCCCGTTCACGACCGAGAGCGTTTCTCCGGACTACAACTTTGATGGTCTCGGCAAGGCGCTCGTCGATGCGGCCCGCTTCGACGGAACCCTCACGGGTATTCCGCTGAACATCGAAGGGCCGGTTCTGTACTATCGCACGGACATCTTCGAAAAATGCGGTGTCGACGCCCCGGCGACCATCGCCGAGATCGAGACGGCTTCCAAGGCGATCCAGGAGTGCGATTCCTCGATCACGCCGTTTGCCTCGCGCGGCCTCAAGCCGGCGTTGCCTTACACCTTCTCCAATTTCCTGCACAATATGGGCGGGCAATACATGAAGGACGGCAAGTCCGCGCTATGCTCGCCCGAGGGCAAGGCAGCGCTCGAGACCTATGCCAACCTGCTCAAGGACTACGGCCCTCCGGGCGTCGTGAACTATTCCTTCTACCAGCTCACCTCGCTCTACCGGGCGGGCCGGGCCGCCATGAGCTTCCAGTCCTCGAACGAGTTTCCCTCCGTGATGGAAGGTGGCGAGCGGCTGAACGATACGGCGATCGTGCCCCTGCCCAAGGGTGACGGCGGTTCCGTTCCGACCACGATCGGCTGGGCGCTGACCATCTCGGCCTTCTCCGACAACAAGGACGCCGCCTGGTACTTCGTACAGTGGGCGACCAGCCCGGAGATGCAGGCGAAGCTTGCCCTCGAAGGCATCGCGCCGCCGCGCCAGGCGGTCTCCCAGGACCCCGAATACAAGGCCTGGCTGGAAGAGCAGCCGTTGCGCCAGCAATGGCAGGAAACCCTCGACGAACTGGCGCAGACCGGAACGTCGGAGGTCGGCTACCCGATCGTCCAGAACCCGGAATCACGTGAGTATATCGGTCAGGCGGTCGATCAGATCCTGCTCGGCGAAGCCACGGTCGACGAGGCATGTGCCGCGGCCGACCAGGAACTCAACGCCCTGATCGAGCGCGAATAGCGCTCGGGTCGAAGCCCTTTGCGATCGCGGAGTCTGGCCGCGATCGCACCTCCCGCGTGTCCGGCCTCGTGCCGGACACGTCGGCCGAACACATCCTCGGATCGTCAAGAATGAACAAGTTCGCCCTCAAACCCGGCTTTCGCGCGGCCGTCATCGGCGGCGCCGGCGGAATCGGACTTGCGATCGTCAAGGAATTGCGCGGTCTTGGTGCCGAGGTATCGGCGACCGGCATTTCTGAGGCCGAGATCAAGGCTTGCGAGATTGACGGTGACGTTCGCTTTTCGGTCCTCGACGTTACAAACGGAGCGGCCGTGAGCGCCTACGCTGAAGAGACCGGCCCCGTCGATCTTCTCGTCAATTGCGCCGGCATCCTGCGGCGCGACGAGGAATACGAACTCGACGTTTTCCGCCAGGTTCTCGAAGTGAACCTCATCGGCACGATGGCCATCTGCCTCGCCTTTCGAGAAGGCCTTGCCGAGCGCAAGGGCTCGATCGTCAACATCGCCTCGATGAACGCATTCGCGGCGCTGCCTCGCCTGCCTGGCTACTGCGCGTCCAAGGGCGGTGTCGTCATGCTGACGCGGTCACTGGCACTTGCCTGGGCCGCCGAGGGGATCCGGGTCAACGCTGTCGCACCCGGCTTCATCGAGACAAACATCAACGCCGAAGGCCGCAAGGACGAGGCGCACTACCAAAAGATCGCCGATCGCACGGCCTTCAAGCGCTGGGGCCAGCCGGACGATGTGACCGGCACGGTCGCCTACCTCGCCATGCCAGCCGCCGCCTATGTCACAGGCGCGGTCTACGCGGTCGATGGCGGATTTCTGGCGGGATAGCTCTTCATGAAATCAGCAAAATCCCAATTGACGGCTCTCGGGGCGCCGGCGGTGATCTTCACTGTCGCAATGATCGCCTTTCCGGTGGTCTACACGCTCTATCTCAGCCTCGAAGCGTTCAGCTCCACCGGCACGACCCGCTTCGTCGGTGCCGGCAACTACACGCGGATGGTCCAGGACGCGAACTTCTGGGATGGCGTCACCATCACCTTCTATCTCTATTTCCTGTCGCTGGCGCTGCAGCTCGTCTTCGGCACCGCGCTGGCACTCCTGCTCTTCCGCGCCAAGCGCCTGCCCGGTTTCGTCCGTTCGCTTTTCATCTCGCCCTTCATGATGCCGCCGGTGGTGGCGGGCATGATGTGGCTGGTCATCCTCGATCCCTCGCTCGGCGCTGCAAACTACATCCTGACCTCTCTCGGCCTGCCGCCATCCGAATGGCTTGCCTCGCCGCAATGGGTCGTGCCGACGCTGGCGATGATCGATACGTGGCAGTGGAGCCCCTATGTTGCGCTGATCGTGCTGGGTGGCCTTCAATCCCTGCCGCCCTCGGTCTACGAGGCCGCGGAAATCGACGGGGCGTCGGGCTGGAAACGGTTCTGGCGCATCACCCTGCCGCTTCTCCTGCCGACGCTGGTGACGGCGATGGTGCTGCGCTCGGTCGATCTCCTGCGCTTCTTCGATCTCATCTACATCACCACCCAGGGCGGACCGGCCAACGCCTCGCTCACGCTCAACATCTACGGCTTCAGGACGGGCTTCGAGTTCTTCCAGCTCGGCTATGCCAGCGCGCTGATGGTCACGCTTTCGATCATCGTCCTCGGCGTGACGCTCGTCCTCAACCGTCTCCGCCACGCCGTTGCCTGGTAGTCCCATGTCTTCGCTCGCCACACGCCCCTCCGACCGGCTCGTCACCATCATCGACGTCGTCCTGCTCGTCTGCGCCGGCATCGCGGTCCTCGCGCCCGTCGCCTGGATGGTCCTGTCCTCGTTCAAGCAAAGCTACGAGGTGACGGCCTATCCGCCGACGATCTTCTTCGAGCCGACGCTGGACAATTACCGCTCGCTGTCGGAAACGACGCCCTTCCTTCAGTTCGGATTGAACTCGCTGATCGTGACGATCGGATCGACGCTGCTGGGCCTGATCCTCGGCGCGCCCGCGGCCTTCGTCGTCTCCTGGACGCGGGTTACCTGGCCGGCGATCGTCACGCTTCTCGCCCGAATGGCGCCCGGCACACTGTTCCTCCTGCCCTGGTACGTGATGTTCCGGCAGGTCGACATGATCGGCACCTATTGGGCGTTGATCCTGACCCATGCGGTCATCACCATGCCAATCGTCATCTGGGTTCTGTTGCCCTTCTTCGACAACATTCCCCGCAGCGTCTTCGAAGCTGCGCAGGTGGATGGCTGCTCGCCCCTGCGGATCTTCTGGAAGATCGCCCTGCCGCTCGTCGCGTCTGGCCTCGCGGTCTCCTCGATCCTCGCCTTCGTGTTTTCGTGGAATTACTTCCTCTTCGCGCTCGTCCTGTCGAACTCCGACACCAAGACGCTGATCGCCGCCTCCTTCAACTTCATCGGCGAGGGTTCGACCAATTGGGGTGGACTGATGGCCGCCGCGACGCTGATCGCCCTGCCGCCGCTCATCCTCGCCGTCATCGTCCAGCGCTGGCTGATCTCGGGCCTGACGCTCGGCGCCGTGAAAGGCTGATCCCGAATGCTTACGAACGACCAGATGCACGCCGCCGACTTCAAGGGCGACGACACGATCACCATCAAGACCGTCGAAATGCCCAAGCCCGGTCCGGGCGAAGCGCTGGTTCGCGTTCTGCGCACCGCGCTCTGCGGCTCGGACTTCAAGCTCTGGCACAAGGGCGCGGAGTTCATCGCCGGACACGAAATCTTCGGCCGCGTGGAACAGCCCGGCCACGCCTTGGATGGCCAGCGCTGCGCCATCTACATCCCGCTCCACTGCGGACACTGCGAGGCCTGCCGGGCCGGCAACACCCAAATGTGCGTCGAGGTCTCCTCGCTGATCGGCTGGAACCGCGACGGCGGCTATGGCGAGTTCGTCGCCGTGCCGGACAATTGCCTGCTTCCGGTGCCGGACGATATCGACGACGACCTAGGCCCTCTCCTTCTCGACACGATCGGCACCTCGGCCCATGCCGTGCGTGAGGCGGAGCGTTTCCTGCCGCGTGACGCCGCGCGGCCGGTTCTCGTCACCGGTGCCGGGCCCGTCGGCCTCGGTGTCGTCCTGGCCCTCAAATCCATGGGCTATGAGAACGTCTACGTCTCCGATCCGAATGCCGCGCGGCTTCGGATTGCCCAGGATTTCGGCGCCCAGGCGCATCCGGTCGGAAGCCGGGAAAAGCGTTTCGCCCTGATCGTCGAATGTTCAGGCGCACATCCGGCGCGCGATCTCGCGATCGAACTCGTCCTTCCCAAGGGCGTCATCGTGCTTGTCGGCGAGAATGCCGCGCCCTGGACGATTCACGAGGACAAGATCTTCAGACGCAAGGATTTCGCGATGCTGCGGACCTTCTACTTCCCGAAATCCGACTTCGAAGCGAATGTCGAACTCCTCAGAACCAACAAGGAAAACTATCGCCGGCTCGTCGACGACGCCTTCGGCCTCGAGGCCCTGCCGGAGAAGTTCGCGCGCTTCGCCGCCGGCGAAACGATCAAGCCCGTCCTAGCTTTCGGGGAGGCACGCTGATGGCGCCGATCCGCATGCAGGACCTCGTCAAGAAGTATGGCGATCTGACCGTCATCCCGAGCCTCGATCTGGACATCGCCGATCATGAGTTCGTGGTCCTTGTCGGCCCGTCCGGCTGCGGCAAGTCCACCCTCCTGCGAGTGCTGGCGGGCCTTGAGAATATTGACGGCGGTGATCTTTATATCGGCGAGCGCCGGGTGAACGGCGTACCCGCCGCGCAGCGCGACGTCGCGATGGTGTTCCAGGATTATGCGCTCTACCCGCATATGACGGTGCGCCAGAACATGTCCTTCGCGCTCGAAATGCGGAACATGGACAAGAAGGAGATCGCGACGCGTGTGGAACGCGCCGCCAAGCTCCTGCATATCGATCCGTTTCTCGATCGCCGCCCCAAGGCGCTCTCCGGCGGCCAGCGCCAGCGCGTCGCGATGGGGCGCGCGATCGTCCGCGATCCGCAGGTGTTCCTGTTCGACGAGCCGCTGTCGAACCTCGATGCCAAGCTCCGCGCGCAGGTGCGTGCCGAGATCAAGGCGCTGTCCCAGCAGTTGCGCACCACCATGGTCTTCGTCACCCACGATCAGATCGAAGCCATGACCATGGCGGACCGGATCGTCGTCATGAAGTCCGGCATCATCCAGCAGGTCGGAACGCCCGAAGAAGTCTACGAGACGCCGGCCAACCAGTTCGTTGCGAGCTTCATCGGTTCGCCCTCGATGAATTTTGTCCCCGTGACCGGAAATGGGCAGCTTTTGACGACGAGTGACGGGCGGACCCTGCCCGGCCTGCGCGAGTTTGCACAGCGCGTTCCGGCGGAGGGCTCGGCGATCCTCGGCGTCCGTCCCGAGCACCTCGCCGTCGTGCCGGAGGACGAAGCTGCTTTTCTGGCGAATATCGATCTTGTCGAGCCGCTCGGCTCCGACACGCTCGTTCATTTCAAGCTGGCCGGCAACGATGCCATCGCTCGGGTCGAGCCGGACCGGCGACCACGGCCTGGCGAGGTCATGCCGCTCGCGCCGGTGCCGGGTAAGGCGCACCTCTTCGACCCGGCGTCCGGCGCGATCATCCGCTGAGCAAGCGCCCGCCGGTCCGAGATGTTACGAGGGCGCGCCAACCGGCGCTCCCTGCCCGCCGAAACTGCTCGGAGGGCAGCGAAATCAAAGATGAACCGCAAGGAGGACAGCTCCCATGTCCATCGAAGGTCTGAAAGATCCGTCCCTTTTCACCCAATCCTGTCTGGTCGCTGGTCGCTGGATCGCGGCCGAGGGTGACACCGGCATCGCCGTCACCAATCCCGCCGACGGCAAGCTCGTCGGTACGGTGCCGAGCATCGACCTTGATACGCTGCGTGAGGCGATCGAGGCAGCTCACGTCGCGCAGGTCGAATGGGCGAAGAAATCCGCCAAGGAACGCGCCAATCTCATTCGCCGCTGGTACGAGCTGATCGTCGAGAATGCCGACGATCTCGCGCGCATCCTGACCGCCGAACAGGGCAAGCCGCTTGCCGAGTCCAAGGGCGAGATTGTCGCTAATGCGGCCTATCTCGAATGGTTCGCCGAAGAGGCCAAGCGCGTCTATGGCGACATCGTGCCGCCGCCGGGCAACGACCGCCGCGTGCTGGTCATGAAGCAGCCGGTAGGCGTCTGCGCTGCAATCACGCCTTGGAACTTCCCGAATGGCATGATCACCCGCAAGGCTGGCCCTGCGCTAGCGGCGGGATGCACGATCATCGTCAAGCCGGCCTCGCAGACCCCCCTCTCGGCCCTGTCCCTCGGCGTCCTCGCCGAGCGCGCCGGGATCCCCGCATCGGTCTTCCAGGTCGTGACAGGCAAGGCGTCGATGATTGGCGAGGAGTTCTGCACCAGCGAGAAGGTCGCCAAGATCAGCTTTACCGGTTCGACCGAGGTCGGTCGCTGGCTGATGCGCAAAGGGGCCGACACGATCAAGCGGCTGTCCCTCGAACTCGGCGGCAATGCGCCCTTCATCGTCTTCGAGGACGCCGATATCGATGCGGCGGTGTCCGGCGCGATGATCGCCAAGTTCCGCAATTCCGGCCAGACCTGCGTCTGCGCCAACCGCATCTATGTGCATGAGTCGATCGCCGACGAATTCGCCCGCAAGCTCGCCATGGAAGCGGAGCACTTGAAGGTCGGCCGTGGCGAAGAAGAAGGCGTCACCCAAGGTCCGCTCATCGACGATGCCGCCGTTGCGAAGATGGAAGAGCATCTGTCCAACGCACTGGAAAACGGGGCCAAGCTCGTCACCGGCGGGCAGCGCCACTCGCTCGGCGGCACATTCTTCCAGCCGACCGTGATCTCGGGCGTCACCCAGTCGATGAAGCTCGCCCATGAAGAGACCTTCGCACCGCTGGCGCCCGTCATCGCCTTCTCGGACGAAGCGGACGTCGTGAAGAAGGCGAATGACACCGAGTTCGGTCTCGCGGCCTATTTCTACACGAAGGATCTCGCCCGCATGTTCCGGGTCGCCGAGGCGCTCGAAAGCGGCATTGTCGGCGTCAATTCGGGCCTGATCGCCAACGAGATGGCGCCCTTCGGGGGCTACAAGCAGTCCGGCCTGGGACGCGAGGGCTCGAAATACGGGATCGATGAGTATCTCGAGACCAAATATGTCTGCGTCGCCGGGCTATGACGCCGGACGAACCCAAATGGCCGCATGACGAGGCCCGGGTCGCGTGTCTCGGAATGTCTGCTCTCGACTACATCTGGGTGGTCGAGAGGCTTCCGGCCCATTCCAGCGCGAAGGTTCGCGCTGGAGAGTTCGCGGTGAAGGGTGGCGGCATGGCGGCCAACGCTGCGGTCGCCGTCGCGCGCCTCGGTGGACACGCCGCCTTCATCGGCCGCGCCGGTGCCGATCGCGAAGGTCGGTTGATGCGCGACGAACTCGAGGCCGAGGGCGTCGATGTCTCGGGCTTTCGGTTGTTCGAAGGTTCGCGTTCCTCGATTTCCGGAATTTTCGTCGACACGGAGGGCGAACGGCAGATCGCAAATTTCCGGGGGCACGCCCTGCCGAGCGATCCTGACTGGCTGCCACTCGACCGGATCGGGACCGCCGGTGCCCTGCTCTGTGACCCGCGCTGGCCCGAAGGCGCCGAGGCGGCGTTTCGCGTCGCACGGGCGCGACGGGTGCCCACGGTGCTCGACGGCGATGTCGCGGACACCTCCGTTTTCGACGCGCTCCTGCCGCTGACCGATCACGCCGTGTTCTCAGAGCCCGCGCTCGCCGGCTATGCCGGGTCGGCCAACGAAGAGGCGCTCCAGTGGGTGGCGGACCGGCACGGCTGTAGGGTCGTCGCCGTCACCCACGGCTCTGCAGGTGTCGTCCACCTTGAGGACGGCGTCTTCCATCACACCGCAGCTTTCTTCGTCACGGTGGTCGATACGACCGGCGCCGGCGACGTCTTTCACGGCGCCTATGCCTACGCGGTCGCCCGCGGTGCGCCGACCAGCGAGGCCATGGCCTTCGCATCGGCCGTGGCCGCCCTCAAATGCACGCGCCCGGACGGGCGCAGCGGAATTCCCAATCTCGAAGCCAGCCTTTCATTCTGGAGGACCCATTCATGACGATCGGAAAGCTGCGCGGTCTGACGCGCCTCGCCGATGACGACGGCCACTTCACCATGGTCGCCCTGGATCAGCGGCCGCCGCTGATCGCCGCGATTGCCAAGGCGAAGAACGTCGAACCCGAGGCGGTGACCTTTGCCGACATGCTCGCCGCCAAACGGATGCTGGTGCAGGCGCTGGCGTCGGACGCGAGCTCCATGCTGCTCGATCCGAACTTTGCCGTACCGGCCGCCCTCGACATCCTCCCCGCCCGCACCGGCCTGATCGTCACTCTCGAAGAGCATCGTTTCGTCGACACGCCGGGTGGACGCCTCTCCCGTTCGATCGATAACTGGTCCGTCGAGAAGATCCGTCGTATGGGCGGTGATGCGGTGAAGGTTCTCGCCTGGTATCGCCCAGACGCATCTCCCGAAGTTCTGGCGCATCAGAAGGACTATGTGCGCACGGTCGGTGCCGAATGCCGTCGCCATGACATCCCCTATGTGCTGGAGCTTCTCGTCTATCCGTTTCCGGACAGCGCAAGCCACACGACCGACTATGTGGAATCACCGGACAAACGCGCCGAACTCGTCATCGAAAGCGTGCGCGAGTTTGCCAAGCCGGAATACGGCGTCGATCTCTACAAGCTGGAAACGCCCCTGCCCGGCTCGGCGCTGCCGGAACTCTCGGATTCGGCCGAATCGAAGGCAGCCGCCCGCGAATTCGAGGCCGTCGGCTCGATCTGCCGCGAGGCTGGCATTCCCTGGGTCATGCTTTCCGGCGGTGTCACGCCCGACCAGTTCGGGCGCGTTCTGTCCTATGCCTATCAGGCCGGCGCCCAGGGATTCCTGGCAGGACGCACGATCTGGCTCGATGCGATCCAGTCGGCCTTTCCCGACGAGTCTGCGGTCCTTGACCAATTGAACGCGGACGGGCGTCAGCGCCTTGCAGCTTTGACCGATCTGACGCGCGACCACGCCAAGCCGTGGCGCTTTCCCACGAGCAAAACCGCATTCGACCGCGAAGGAGCGTTCGCAGCGGCCTATGCCTGATCCAGTCGCGGGTGATCCCGTCCGTGGATCACCCGTGGTCCCGCGCAAAACCTGCTTCAAGGTACGTGCGAGCTGAATCTAAGCGTCGCAGCTGGCGCTCAACGGGCAGTTCCCCGCGTTGCCGAATGGATGATGTTGTCGATTGTCCCGCCGGGTTGTCTGCCGCCACGTCGCACAAAATTGTTGACAATCGACAATGGACCTTTTCCTTTTGTGCCGTTGATCCTCCGACGCTCCGAGGCAAAGGATATCCTGATGAAATTCACCCGAAGAAAATTCCACCTCCTCTTGGGTGCGGCTGTCGCGTCCGCCGTGCTGCCGGCAAGCCTGCCGGCGCTGGCGGCCGGGACGATGGAAGACATCAAGGAGCGCGGCACGCTGCGCGTCGGCGTTACGCAGGCGCCGCCCTGGTACTCGAAGGATCCGGCGACGGGTGAGTGGAATTCGGGCGTCGGCGTTTCCGCCGGCAAGGCCATGGCCGAGGCTCTCGGCGTGACGTTCGAGCCCGTCGAAGTCACCTGGGGCACCGCCGTCGCGGCCCTGCAGGCGAACAAGATCGACATCATGTTCGTGCTCGACGCGACGGAGGAGCGCAAGCAGGCGGCTGCCTTCCCCGAAGCGCCGCTCCTCTACTATTCGCTCGCCGTGCTCGCCAAGGACGACGTCGAAGCCTCCAGCTGGGAGGATCTCAACAAGTCGGAGATCAAGATCGCCGTGCCGCAGGCGACCAGCATGGACAAGTTCCTCACCGAGAATGTCGGCAATGCTGACATTCAGCGCTTCCCGGGCAACACCGAGGCGATCGCCGCCTTCCAGTCCGGCCGGGTCGATGCAGTCTGCCTCTTCCATCCGCCGCTGATCGCTGCGCGTCAGAAGCTCGGCAGCGGCAAGATCGTCGTCCCGACGCCGGTCAAATCGAACCCGACGAGCGCCGCCGTGCGCCAGGGCGATGAAGAATTCGTCGGCTTCGTCAACGAGCAGCTGGCCAAGTGGTACGAGTCCGGCGAGATCCAGACCTGGTACGAAGAGTTCCTGACCGATTTCGGTCTCGAGCCGCAGGACGCGCCGCCGATCATCAAGGAACGTCTCTGATCCGGCTGCACATCCACCATGTATGAGTGGAATTTTGCGCCCGTGTTTGCGGAGAGCGGCCTGCTTCTGGCCGGTTTCCGCAACACGCTGATCCTCACGGCGACCGCCCTTTCGGGCGGGCTCGTCGTGGGGCTTCTTCTGGCGTTCGCGCGGCTGTCGCACCGGCGCTGGTTGCGGCTTCCGGCGGACCTCGTGATCGAGGTCTTCCGCACCACGCCGCCGCTTGTGCAGCTCTTCTGGTTCTATTTCGGGCTGCCGATCGTGCTCTCGGTCGAGATGACGCCGTTCATGGCCGCCGGCCTCACCTTCACGATCCAGAGCGGCGCCTTCTTCGCAGAGATCTTTCGCGCCGGCATCGTCTCCATCGAAAAGGG
Source organism: Jiella marina (assembly GCF_024359545.1). Taxonomy (GTDB): domain Bacteria; phylum Pseudomonadota; class Alphaproteobacteria; order Rhizobiales; family Rhizobiaceae; genus Jiella. The sequence goes on along the minus strand of NZ_JAKQZG010000001.1, from coordinate 72,278 downwards.
TCAGTGGGAATCCGCCAAGGCGATCGGCATGGGGCACAACCAGCTCATGCGCCGGATCATCCTGCCCCAGGCGGTGAAGCGCATGTTCCCCTCCATGATGGAGCGCTCGATCGAGTTGATGAAGACGACGACGCTGGTCGCCACCGTCTCCTATGCCGACCTTCTGTTCCAGGCGAACGAACTTGCCCAGAAGACCTTCCGGCCGCTCGAGGTCTACACCGTCGTGGCGCTGATCTATTTCGTCTCGATCTCCTGCGTGAGCTTCTTTGCCGCACGGCTGGAGAAGCGTTTCGCCCGAACCGGCGAGTTCTCCGTATGAACTACAATTGGGACTTCGCCAGCGTCTTCGACAATTGGTGGGCGCTTGCCGTCGGTCTTCAGGGAACGCTGCGGCTCTTCGCGGTCTGTCTCATTCTCGGCATGAGCCTCGGTCTGCTTGTCGCCCTGGGGCGCCGCGCGCATGCCAAGCCCGTGCGCTGGGCTTCGACCGGTTTCGTAGAATTCTTCCGTAACACCCCGGTCCTGGTGCAGATTCTCTGGTTCTACTACGCGCTTCCGATTCTTGCCCCGGTCGAGATCAGCCCCTTCATGGCCGCGATCCTCGGCATCTCGCTCAACTCCGCCGCCTATTCGGCCGAGATCTTCCGGGGCGGCATCCAGTCGATCGAACCCGGCCAGTGGGAAGCGGCGCGCGCCATCGGCATGTCGGGGTTGCAGACCATGCGCCGCGTGGTGCTGCCCCAGGCTGTCCGGCGCATCATCCCGTCGCTCACCAACCGGGGCGTCGAGATCTTCAAGATGACGACGCTCGCCTCGGTCGTCGCCTATGTCGAGCTGCTGCAGCAGGGCAAGCTGGTTGCCTCGCTCAATTTCAATCCGCTGGAGGTCTACACGGTCGTGGCCGCCCTCTTCCTGATCATTCTCTATCCGATCGTGCGGGCGACCTATGGGCTCGAACGGCGGCTGGCGCGGAGCGACTGACGATGCCCGACCCGATCCTCAGGCTTTCGGGCCTTGCGAAATCCTTCGACACGAACACCGTCTTCGAGGATGTCGATCTCGACGTCGCCCCGGGCGATCGCATTGCCATTCTGGGCGCGTCGGGCTCGGGCAAGAGCACCCTTTTGCGCTGCGTGAACCTTCTCGAAATCCCCGACGCAGGGCGGATCGAACTGAACGGCGACGTGGTCGGCAATCCCGAAAAGAGCGGCCGCGCCCGCTATCCCGAGCGCGAGCTGCGCGAATTGCGCAAGCGCGTCGGCATGGTGTTTCAGCAGTTCAACCTGTTTCCCCACATGACCGTCGCCGGCAATGTCGCCGAAGGCCTCGTCACCGTCCTCGGCCAGTCCTCCGGCCCGGCACGTGAACGCGCCCTCGCCGAACTCGACCGCGTCGGGCTGAGGGACAAGGCCGACACCTACCCCTCGCGCCTTTCGGGCGGGCAAAAGCAGCGGGTCGCGATCGCCCGGGCGCTCGCCATGGATCCGGAAATCATGCTGTTCGACGAGCCGACCTCGGCGCTCGATCCGGCGCTGGTCGGAGAAGTGCTGGGCGTCATCGAGCAGCTGGCGAACGAAGGCCGGACGATGCTGCTCGTCACCCACGAAATCGGCTTTGCCTATCACGTGGCGAACCGCATCGCCTTCATCGCCGAGGGCGGGATCTACGAGATCGGCACGCCCGACGAAGTGCTGAAGAACCCGCGCCGCGAAAAGACACAGAAATTCCTCGCCGAGCACCGGCGGTTCCAGTTCTAGGAAGTGAAGAGCCCCATGGCAAAGAACGAAAGCGCTCAAGGCTACGTCAAGGACACCCGCAATGACGAGGTTCTCGTCTATGTCGACGGCCGCCTCGTGCCACGCAGCGAGGCGACGGTCTCGATCTTCGATTCGGGCTTCGTGCTGGGCGACGGCGTCTGGGAAGGTCTGCGGCTGATCAAGGGCCATATCATCCAGCTCGAGGCGCATCTCGATCGGCTGTTCGAGGGCGCCGGCTCCATCGCGCTCGACATCGGCCGCAGCCGCGACGAGATCAAGGCCGCCCTTGATGAGACGCTCCAGGCCAACGGCATGGAGGACGGCGTCCATATCCGGATGATGGTCTCGCGCGGGCTGAAAAGCTCACCCAATCAGGATCCACGCTTCGTCATCGGCAAGGCGACGCTCGTCATCGTCGCCGAATACAAGATCCCGAAGGCGGAATCGAAGACCGAGGGGCTGGCGCTCTTCACCTCGACGTTTCGCACCAGCGGCCCGGATGTCTTCGACCTGCGGCTCAACTCGCACAGCCGGCTCAACCTCATCCAGGCGTTGATCCAGGCGATCAATGCCGGCGCGGACGAGGCGCTGATGCTGGATCCGCGTGGCTTCGTCGCCAGCTGCAATTCCACCAATTTCTTCATCGTGCGGGGACGGGAGATCTGGACCTCGACCGGAACCTACTCGTTCAAGGGCCTGACGCAGCAGGCTGTTCTCGACAGCTGGCGCGACAGCGGCGAGACCGCCCATGAGAAGGATTTCACCCTTGCCGAATGCTATGGCGCAAGCGAAGCCTTCATCACCGGCACGCTCGGCGGCGTAACGCCGGTGGTCAGGATCGACGGGCGGACCATCGGAAATGGCAAGCCGGGGCCAATCACCCAGGCGGTGACCGAGACCTATCGGGCGTGGGTGACGCGCTGACCCCGTCCCCGCCAATACGTTGGCCGGAGAATCGCAGGATAGGACATGAGTGAGACCGCTGCCATCCGCGAACCGGGAATCGTGCCAATCCGGCGCGAGACCTTCGCCAGCAAGGTGGCGGGGCAGCTTCGCAACGCCATCATTGCCGGCGAGATCGAAAGCGGCTCGAAGATCAGGGAGACCGAACTCGCCGCCCGCTTCGGCATCAGTCGCGGCCCGTTGCGCGAGGCGATGGCGCAGCTGGCAACCGAGGGACTGATCGTCACCGTCCCCTATACCGGAACCCATGTGCTGAAGCTGACGGCAAAGGATGTCCGCGAGATCTACACCTTGCGAACCGCCCTGGAACGTCTGGCCTTCGAGGAGCTATGGGACAAGCGAACGGAGAATTTCTTCGCTGAGTTGGAGTCGCGTCATCGCACGCTGCTGGCGACCTGCAACCTGGATGACCACGTTGCCTCCAGCGCTGCCGAGGTGCACTTCCATTCGCTCGTCTACGAATCCTGCGGTCACGAGATGCTCCTGGAAAGCTGGCAACGCATCGCCAGCCGCATGCAGCTGTATCTCGCGGTCCATCAGCGTGCCCACAGACGGCACGCGCCGGTGAACGATGCGCATGAGCGCTATCTCAAGCTCGCTTCGGGACACGATCTCGGCGCGATGCTGAACGAAATCGAAGACCACATGCGCCGGGGCGTCCAACAGATGGTCTCTTACCTGTCGGATTGAGAACCGAAAGCTTTCATCACGCTCGGCGAACCGGATGACCGCTCCTGCGATCAGGAGATGTAGTCACCAAGTTTGACACGGGACCGCTCTGCCGCTCGAAACCAGCGCAGGATGGACTATGTCCCGCCGATGACGTCGCCCCGAGAACATCCGACCGAAAGAGCCTTTTGGTCTTCAGGAAAACCCAAGCAATACCAAATCACTGGAGCATGAGATCCGAATGCGAAATCGGGTCTTTCGCTCCATCAGGAGAGAGGTGAGAAAGCCGGCGAGAAGACGGATGGGAATGGCACCGATCGCACTTGCCATCGGCGCTGCATTTCTTGTCTCCGCGTTTTTCCTGCACCGGGCGAGCCGCCTGCCCGAGCGCCGGAACCGGAAGGCTGCCCCCCTGCCGGACACGTCGCAGACACGCCTCGCCCAATCCGTCCGTCGGCAAGCGCTGTGTCATCCCCGCCTTTCGGGCGTCTATCTGCTGGAAGACGGGATCGACGCCTTCGCTGCGCGGCTGCTTCTCATACAAAGCGCGGAACGACGGCTCGACGTCCAATACTACATCTGGCACGGCGATCGCACCGGAACGCTTCTCCTCGAAGCCCTTCGCCAAGCCGCCGATCGCGGCGTCAGGGTTCGCCTCCTTCTCGACGACAACGGAATTTCTGGCCTCGATGCGGTGCTTGCGGCGCTCGATCGTCATCCGAACGTCGAAATTCGCCTGTTCAACCCCTTCCCGATCCGCTTTCCAAAGGCGCTCGGCTTCCTTCTAGACTTCCGCCGCCTGAACCGGCGCATGCACAACAAGAGTCTGACGGTGGACGGCGCCGTGACGATCGTTGGGGGTCGCAACATCGGTGACGAGTATTTCGATGCGGGCGACGACGCTCTTTTCGTGGATGTGGACGTCCTGGCCGTCGGCCCGATCGTCGCGGATGTCGAACGGGACTTCGAGCGCTACTGGGACAGCCAGTCCGTCTATCCTGCGGATCAGATCCTTCACCCGCTCGGACGACCGCGGCTGCAGAAACTGATCACGCGAGCCTCGATCGTCGAGCGCGACCCGTCCGCCCGCCGCTACGTGCAGCGGGTCGAGACCCTTCCCCTCGTCAGTGACCTGCTCGAGGGCACACTCGAATTCGAATGGGCGGTCGTCAGCATGATTAGCGACGAACCCGCCAAGGGGCTCGGCAGAGCGTCGCGCAGAAGCCACCTTCTGACGCGTCTCGAAGAGTCCATGGGGCCGGTGACACGCGAACTCGGCCTGGTTTCGGGATATTTCGTTCCCGGATCGCGCGGTGCGCGCTATTTCGCGGACCTCGCTGCGTCGGGGGTCTCCATCACCGTCCTGACGAACGGCTACGCCGCGGCCGATGTCAGCCTGGTTCACGCCGGCTACGCGCCCTATCGGCATCGCCTCGTTGCTGCCGGTGTGCGGCTTCTCGAAATGCGTCCGCAGAGCGGCTCGCGGACATTGGCGGACGGACCCTCCAAAAAGGGATCGCGGATCGGCGTCGCGAGCCGGCTGCGCGGGACCGGAACGGGCTCGTTCGCCGCCCTTCGGGCGGGAGCGACGACTCTCCATGCCAAGACGTTTACCGTCGACCGGGAGCGCCTGTTCGTCGGATCGTTCAACCTCGACCCGCGGTCCTTCCGGCTCAACACCGAACTCGGTTTCGTCATCGAAAGCCCCGCCCTCGCGTCCCGGCTTGCCGAGGCGCTCGACACCCAGGCGCCGCAGAATGCCTACGAAGTGCTGCTGGGTCCGGACGGAAAGCTGATCTGGAAAACGCGCCAGGGGTCAGCAGACACGGTCCTGACCCGCGAGCCGGGGATGAATGTCTTCGACCGCCTGTTGATCGCCTTGGCGAGCCGGTTGCCGATTTCAGGCCTCCTTTGACAGAACTCAAATACCCGGCGTCTCAAACGGGCGGTCAATTTTCGGGCCAATCTCGTGTTCCTCGCGGTCAGTTGATCTGCCCGCGGAACGCGCTCATCACCTCTTCGTCCAGACTGGTCCGGGCAGCTCGCTCGCATACTCCCGAGCCGAGAGTGTTTCCGAAGCCATCGCCGAACGCCTTTCATCGCCAAGGTCCGGATGGACGATGGACGTTCGGTGTGGACTCAACGTTGCTAGCAGGAGACACAATGCTCGGCGCCTGCATTCAGCGCTGGGCCATTTCAGCCCACTCGATTCAAGGATCAAGAGGCCCGACCACCGGTCGAAACCGCCGCCTGACCCTTTCCTGCGCAAGGGCCGCTCCAATCCGGAGTTGATGCTCCGCTTAGATTAGCTGTTCGCCCGGGTTTCGATGCGAGACGGCTGATTTTCCAGCCGAACGACGCTCCTTACCTTGCTTGAGCCCGATCCAAAGAAAGCGCCCTGAGGCTCCTCCCACCGTCCGACACGCGACCGTGGGGTGGGGACTATCTTGGAACGACTGTAAGGGGCTTGCGGGATCCGTATTGATATATCAATAATAGATTAGTCGCGCGATTTCTCGAATTGGTCGCGGCAAGGGAGGAAAATGATGAGAATTGCGAACGTTCTGTTGGGGGCGGGCCTGCTCCTCTGGGCGGCTCCGGCCTTGGCCCAGGAACAGGAGAGCCATGATTTCACCATGGCGACGGGCTGGTCCGGCGGTCCGCTCATGGAGATCGGCGCCCAGGCCTTTGCCGACGAGGTCAAGGAGTTGTCGAATGGCCGAATCTCCATCGAAGTGTATCCAGCTGGTACCCTCGGCCCCGGACTGAAGGTCGCCGAAACGGTCCAGAACGGTATCGCCGACATGGGTCACACCTGGAGCGGCTACGATTGGGGGATGGATCCGACCGCTGTTCTCTTCGGCGGCTACGCCGGCTCATTCGATACCGAGCGGATGTTGCACTGGCTCTATCGCGGTGACGGTGTTGAGCTCTGGGCCGACTGGCGCAAGGAAAAGTTCAATCTCGTCGGAATGCCGCTTTTCATTCGCACCGCAGAAGTCTTTCTCCACTCGCGCAAGCCGGTGCGCTCGCTGGAAGACGTCAAAGGCCTCAAGTTGCGAACCGCGGGCGCTTGGCTTGAAATGGCCCGGGAGCTTGGCGCGGCGCCAGTCACCATGCCCGGCGGCGACGTCTACACGGCGCTGGAGCGCGGCACCATCGACGCGACAGAATGGGGCACGCTGTGGGAAGACCAGGCGGTTGGGTTCCATCAGGTCACGAAGTACGTGATCATTCCAGGAGTCCATCAGCCTACCGCCCCGTTCGAACTCGTCATCAATCCCGACAGCTGGGCAGAGCTCTCCGAGTCTGATCAGGAGCTCATCCGTACCGCGGCGTTCAACACCACGCTGAACTCTTGGCTCAGCATTGGCCAGAATGACGCCAAGGCCCTGCAGTTCTTCAAGGATGAAGGCAACGAGATCATCGAACTCGATCCGGAAGTACAATACCAGGCGCACGAGATCGGTCTCAAATGGGCCGAGGGGGTCGCCGCGGAGAACGATTGGTTCGCAAAGGTATTGGAAAGCCAGAAGGAGTTCGTTCAGCTTTGGGCCGGTGCCGATCGCTATCGCAAGGTGATTGTGCGAGAGGAGGCTTCGGCCCCTGAGACGGAAGCCGCCGGATCGGCGTCAGGCGACACCAAACCGGCAGAGTGACCTCCTCATGAATCCCCTCATCCGTTGGATTGAGGCGGTGACCGAAATCGTTGGCGGAGCGGCAGCATTGCTCGTCGTTCCGCTGGTCGCCGCGACCGTCTGGGAAGTTCTCTCCCGCTATGTTCTTGGAACCCCGACGATCTGGGCATTCGAGCTCGGATACATGCTGATGGGCGTCCATTTCCTGTTGGGCGGTGCGATAGCCCTGAAACGGCAAGTGCATGTCCGCATCGACCTGATCTATGCGCAGCTGAGCGCACGCCGGCGCGCCATCATCGACCTGTTCCTCTATGCCGGAATCGTCCTGCCGGCGATCGCCGTCCTTTGCTACCACTCCGGTGTGTTCGCGATGGCTGCCTATGCCTCGGGCGAGCGGTCGGGTCAGTCGGCATGGAACCCGCCGATCTGGCCGTTCCGTGTACTCATCGTGTTCAGTCTCGTGGTGCTGGCCCTGCAAATCCTTGCAGAAACCCTCAAATGCATCCGGGCTCTGAGCACGGACGCCCGTTATCCGGACGCCTGATCAATGGAAGCATTGATAATGTTCCCAGCGCTTTTTGCGCTGATCTTTCTTGGTTTCCCCATCGCATTCTCGCTGCTGGCGGTCGCCGTTGTTTTCGGGCTCTACGCCTTTGGCGACGCGGTCTTCTTCCAGTTCATTCAAAAGATCGAGGACGTCGCTTCGAACTTCGTTCTGGCTGCTGTTCCACTCTTTGTGTTCATGGGCTCGATGCTCGAGCGATCCGGCATTGCCGAGCAACTCTTCGGTGCCGTTCATCTATGGACCAAGCGCCTTCCCGGCGGTCTGGCGATCGGCACGATCATCATGTGCATCATCTTCGCCGCGTCCACCGGGGTCATCGGCGCCACGGAGACGGTCGTCGGACTGCTCGCCATCCCGGCAATGATGCGCCACAGATACTCCAACTCGCTGATCTCGGGCACGATCTGCGCGGGTGGTTCGCTCGGCACGATCATCCCGCCTTCCGTGGTCGTGGTCGTCATGGGGCCGATCGCGAACGTCTCGATCGGCAGCCTGATGGTCGCGATGATCTTCCCGGGGCTCATTCTTTCGGCTCTGTATATCGTCTACATCGCGACCCTGTGCATGATCTCGCCGACAGCGGGTCCGCGCCCTGGCCCGGATCCGGACGAGCCCCCCTTTGCCGAGAAACTGCTGATCACTGCCAAAGCCCTGGTCCCGCCGCTTGTGATGATCTTCGCCGTCCTGGGTTCGATCATGCTCGGTTGGGCAGCTCCGACGGAAGCTGCCGGACTTGGTGCGCTCGGTGCCCTGGTGCTGACCGTTCTCTACGGCCGCTTCACGTTCAGATCGTTCTGGGAAGCCTTGATCAAGACGCTGGTCATTACTTCGATGATCATGTTCATCCTGATGGCCGGCAGTCTCTATACGGGGGTCTTCGTCGGCAACGGCGGCATGTCGCTCATGCGCGATCTTCTGGAAACCCTCGATGTCGGGTACTGGGGTCTCCTCGCCATCTTCCTGGGTCTCATCTTCATTGCAGGCTTCTTCCTGGAATGGATCTCGATCCTTCTGATCTTCCTGCCGATCTTCATGCCGTTCGTGAAAGCCATGGGTATGGACCCGGTATGGTTCTGCATGCTCGTCCTGATCATGATCCAGACAAGCTATCTCACCCCTCCGATGGCCCCTGCGATCTTCTATCTGCGGGGCGTTGCCCCTCCGGAGATCACGCTTCGCCAGATGTATTCCGGCGTGACGCCGTTCATCGCCATCCAGGTGATAGCTCTCGTCATCGTCGCAGCCTTCCCGGAAATCGCGCTTTGGCTTCCGGAACAAGTCCTTGGGTTCAGGTAGGGAGGAAAACCATGACACCCGACGATATCCGTCAGACCCCATGCGGGACGATTTCCGAGGAGTCTCGCGAGCGCTACTTCGCCGATGGCGGCGTCTGCATCGAGAAAGCCGTGCAAGGCGAATGGCTTGCCCGTTTGCGCTCCGCGATCGACGGACTGGTCGAACGCAGCCGTGCGGTTTCGGCATCCGATGCCGTCTTCGATCTGGAGCCCGGCCACAGCGCCGAAGCTCCCCGGCTAAGACGCGTTTCGAGTCCCTGTGACATCGACCCTGTCTTCTGGGAGGTGCTGATCGATGGCCCCGTGGGCGACATTGCCGCGGATCTGCTGGGGCCCGACGTCAAATTCTATCAGGCGAAGCTGAACTTCAAATGGGCCAAAGGCGGCGCCGAGGTGAAGTGGCATCAGGACCAGCCCTTCTTTCCTCACACCAACCATGCCGTTGCAACCTTCGGCATCTACCTGGACGACTGTGGCCCGGAGCAGGGACCGCTGAAGATCCTGCCGGGCAGCAACCACGGTCCACTCTACAATCACTATGATGAGAACGGCGTCTGGAGCGGAGACATCAGCGCTCGGGAAGTCGAAACGCTTGAGACCGACGACGCAATCGAGTTTACCGCGCCGGCTGGATCGATGACGGTCCACAACTACCTCACCGTCCACGGCTCGCGCCCCAATCTCAGTGACACCGGGCGCCCACTGCTGCTCTACGTGCTGTCGGCCGCGGACGCCGCTCCCTATACCTCTCAGCCGCTGAAGAGCCGTTTCGAGCAGAGAATTGTTCGCGGAACGCCGGCGAAGATGGTGCATCACGAAGCGGGACGTTTCCGGGTTCCGCCGGACTGGAGCGGCGGCTACACCTCGATCTTCGCAAGCCAGCAAAAAGAAACACGCGCTGCCGCCGAATAGGCAGGGCACGCCGTCTAGATGGTCGCGCGGGCGAATTCCTCGATATAGTCGAGCAACCGGTCGGAGGCGGTCGCCGCTTCCGCCGGGTCGCCTTTGCCAATGGCCTCGGCCACGGCCTCGTGGAGCCGCGCACAACGCGGGAGATCGAGGACGGTCTGATAATGCTGATACCAGAAACGACGCGACAGCCCCTGAATCTGGCGCATGGCATTGCTCGCATATTCGTTGCGCGCAGCCTCCAGAGTCAGACGATTGAAACGGCGGTCGAGCCGCATGAAGGTAACGTCGTCGTCAGCTTCGGCGCATGCGGCGAAACCCTCAGCCAATTCGTCAAATTCGAGCCGCTGCTTGGCATTGCTTCGCATGGCGGCCGAGCGCGCGACCAGGCGCTCCAGTTCGCGGCGCACTTCCAAAAGCTGGAGATGCTTGCTGATATTGATCTCGGAGACGAGAATCCCCCGGCGTGAAAGCACCACTACGAGGCCTTCGCTGGCCAGTTTCTGGATGGCTTCACGAACGGGGGTTCTGCCCAAACCAATCTGCTGGGCAAGCGCGTTTTCGGAAAGAACCTCACCCGGCTTGAGACGGAGAGTGACGATACTCTCCTCCAACGCACGGTATGCCTGCCATGTCAGGGTGTTTCGATCTTTCTCGTCGTCGAAACTCTCGAGCGAACTGTTCTCGTTCATCGTGGCAGGCGATTTCTACCGTGCTGGAAGGCCTATGAGGCAGTCTCAGCTCTTCTTCTTCACTTCCGGGAACATCCACACCGCTCCCACAAGAGACAAGGTCAGTCCGAAAAAGAGAACCGCCGACGCATTGAGCGAAATGGCCTCACGGAAATTCCAGAGAACGAAACCGACAACGAGAAGAAAGACACTGAGGACTGCACGAATCTGCGGAGGCATGACGCATTTCCTATAGTACGATATTGGTCTGGATTGCGAAAGCGGTCGCAGCACAAAGCCCGAAGGCGGCTATCAGACCCAATCGGGATTCTCGAATGGTGTTGGGGAGTGGGTCGACCAGAAACGGTGCGCCGAGAACCGCCAGTCCCGCAGCGACGACGGCAACCGCAAGCGGCAGTTCGACCGCGACGACGGCCAGGATCGCGAGCAAACTCAAGAGAGCAGCAAGCGCGCAATAGGCAAGGACGCTCCCCAGGAGCGGGCCGCCCGCCGTCGCAGGCGCGCGATGACGGGGAAAGTGGCCGCTGACGAAAACGACGGCCGACACAGCGACAAAGGCTCCCCCGGTGAACGCGACCAATGTCGCCAAATCAAGGTCTGCGAGTGGTCCCGTCATGGGCGCGGTCTCCTGTTCGTGTTCGAGACTTGCAATAGATATTCAACTGATATATTAACAAATGAACAGCCACCACGCAAGGTGACGGGAGGACAAATGGCGGACAAGAGTTATCGCGGCGACCGGACGATCGACGGCGCCGAAGTGACCGTCGACGGACAATTGCTCGACCCACGCTATGACCTGAAAGTCTTTGACAGCCGCGGAATGGAATGGAGTTACGAGGGAAATGGCCCCCGTCAGCTCGCCCTCGCGCTTCTTGCGGATCACTACCGGGACGATATGCGCGCCTTGGCGGACACAGAAGGCTTCATGACGCGCATCGTGGCAAATTTCGGCAACGAGTGGGCAATGACCTCTGCCGACATCGATCGAGCGCTCAACAACATCAGGACCGAAGCTTGAACAGGGCGACCGGGAAAGGAGGCATCATGCTGGAACTTGCTGACACCCCCATGGGCGAACGCCAGCGCAAGTATCGCGAGACGTATCGTGAGCGCATCACAGGCTGGTACAATGGCTGGCTGCACGTCACCGTCATCTATGCGATCGGCATCGCAGCCATGACGATCTACATTCAGAGCATGCACGAGGTGACGTGGGCTGAGCTGCTGATCGTGCCTGTCGTCTTCCTGGGAGCCAACTTCTTCGAATGGTTCCTTCACACACACATCATGCACCGGCCGCAGAAGAACAAGGCGCTGCGCGCGATCTACATGCGCCATACCATGATGCATCACCAGTTCTTCACCGATGACGAAATGCGGTTCGGGGGCCAGCATGACTGGCGCGTCACCTTTTTCCCGCCCTTCGCGTTGGTGACCTTCATCTGCATGTCGGTGCCGATCGCACTGGTCGCAGGGTGGCTCTTCACGGCCAATGTCGGCTGGCTCGTGATGTCGACGACGACGACGATGTATCTCCTCTACGAGTTCATGCACTTCTGTTGCCATGTCGACGAGAACTGGTTCGTCCGGAATACCCCGTTCGTTAACACGATCCGGCGTCACCACACCGCCCATCACAACCAGTCGCTCATGATGGAGCGGAACATGAACCTGACTTTCCCGATCATGGACTGGCTGTTCGGCACGTCCGATCTGGATCGCGGGCTGTTGGGGCACCTGCTGAACGGTTACGACACCCGCTATATCCGAAAGGACATGCGGCGGACGGCCAAGACCCCTGACGGGCGTCTCAGCAACGCACATGAAGTGCCCGCCGAGTAAACGCCCATCGAGAAAATTCAGACATTCCGGGCTGGCGATTTCGCGATCGCCGGCCTTGTTTTGAGCCCAGAGGAACGCGCATGTCCGACCGAAAGAAAAGAACGATTCAGGAAATCCGCGATTCGAAGACATCAGGCGAGAAGATGGTCTACACCTCTGTGCCGGACTACACCTCCGCGCAGTGGGCCGAGGCCGCCGGGGTCGATGTCGTGGTGGTCGGGGACAGCCTCGCCATGATCGCCCATGGTCACTCGTCCACGATACCCGCCACGATGGAGATGATGATCCTCCATGCCCAGGCGGTTCGCCGCGGCGCACCGAACACCTTCTCGCTCGGCTGCATGCCTTATCAAAGCTACAACACGGTCGATCGCGCTCTCGCGAACGCGACGCGTTTCATGGCCGAGGCAGGCTGCGATGCCGTCAAGCCACAGGGCGGCAAGAGCCAGGCTCATATCCTCAAAGCCTTGGTCGACGCCGGCATTCCCACGGCAAGCCACATCGGCATGGCGCCTCACCGCGTCGCAATGTATGGCGGCTTCAAGATTCAGGGCAAGACGGCGGAATCGGCGATGGAAATCCTGGAGGACGCATTCGCGATCCAGGATGCCGGGTGCTTCATGCTGGAATTCGAAGCGGTCCCCGCGCCCATCGCGGCCCTGATCTCGGCCGAGCTCGAAATCCCGACGATCGGCATCGGGGCCGGCGCGGGAACCGATGGACAGATCCTCCTCAGCTACGATCTCCTCGGTGTGTTCACCGACTTCAAGCCGAAGTTCACCAAGCGCTTCGCAAACCTTACCGAGGTCGCCGTCAACGGCCTTCAGCAATACGTCAAGGAAGTGAAGGAGGGCAGCTTCCCAGACGACGATCATTCCTACGGGGCCTCGCCTCACGTCGTGGACGCGTTTCAAAACATGATCGAAAAGCGTCGCCAGATCTGATGTCGATCGCAGGTGAACCTGCGCCGAGAGAGTGGAGCGTGGATCGGCGCGGGGTCTCGAAGCCACTCGCGCGGTAAGCCTTCATACTATTTGGCTATCGGGGTCACCACGCATTGCTGATCCGACAGGTCTGGCCTGCCCCCGTCCGGGTGGTCCGGGGCGCATCTTATGGTGGGGTCGGCCTTCCCGCCATTTTGGGCCTGGCCGGCCACCGCAATCGTGGAGCCAAGGCCGACTGCCTCAAGTCCCGCAGAACGTCCGATAAGGCGTCTCAGGCTCTGGCGGAAGGCTCGCATACTCGGCCAGTTCCGGCGTGTCATCGAACGGCTTTGCCAGCGCCTCGTTCAGACGCTCGAACGGAGCCATGTCGCCGGTGAGTGCAGCGGCCAGCGCTTCCTCGACGCGATGATTGCGCGGAATGATCGCGGGGTTCACCGCGTCCATCGCAGTTCGGCGCTGACCCGGGTCGAGCGGTTCGGCGGCAAGTCGTTCGCGCCATCGGACCGCCCAGCGATCGTAGGCGGTGGGATCGTCGAAGAGCGCCTGCAAGGAACCATCGGCCTGGCTGGATTCCGCCGCCTGACCAAGCCGGCGGAATGTCGCCGTGAAGTCCGCCTTCTCTCGAGCCATCACCTCAAGAAGATCGCTGATCAGGCCCGCGTCGTCGTCCTGAGCCGTCCGCGGGCCGAGCTTTGCGCGAAAGCCATCGACATAGGCCGCCTCGAACGCGCCCGCGAAACCGGCGAGCACGTCTTGTGCAATCTCGATCGCCTTTTCCTCCTTCGGGTCCAAGAGCGGCAGAAGGCACTCGGCGAACCGGGCGAGATTCCAGCTCGCGATAGCCGGCTGGTTGCCATAGGCGTATCGACCCTGCCGGTCGATCGAGGAAAAGACGGTCCGGGGGTCGTAGCTGTCGAGAAAGGCGCAAGGACCGTAGTCGATCGTCTCCCCGGCGATCGACATGTTGTCCGTGTTCATGACACCGTGGACAAAGCCCACCTGCATCCACCGCGCGACCAAGGCCGCCTGGCGCATCGAAACGCCCTCGAGAAGCGCGCGGTAGCGATCCGATACGCTTGCCGCCTCCGGATAATGGCGTTCGATGACGTGATCGGCGAGACGGCCGATCGCGGCGGCATCGCCACGCGCGGCGAAGAACTGGAAAGTACCCACGCGCACATGGCTCGAGGCGACGCGGGCCAGGATCGAGCCCGGCAGCGGCGTTTCCCGGAAGACAGGCTCGCCCGTCGCGACCGCGGCAAGCGCACGAGTCGTCGGAATCCCGAGGGCGGCCATCGCTTCGCTTACGAGATACTCGCGCAGAACCGGACCCAGCGCCGCCCGACCATCGCCGCTGCGCGAGAAAGCGGTGGGGCCGCTTCCCTTCAGCTGAATGTCCCGGCGCCGGCCGTTTCGGTCGAGAACCTCGCCGACGAGGATCGCCCGGCCGTCTCCCAGCTGCGGCACGAAATGCCCGAACTGATGCCCGGCATAGGCTGCGGCGATCGGATCAGCCCCGGTCGGGATCCTGTTTCCGGAGAGGATTTCCGCTCCTTCGGGCGTGTCGAGCGCGTCCGCGTCGAGCCCCAGCTCTTCGCAAAGGGACCGGTTCAGCTTGAGCAGCATCGGCGCGTCGACGGGCGTCGGCATGGTCGGCCGGTGGAAGGCCTCGCCTAGGCGCGCGTAGGTGTTGTCGAAGGGAAAGTGTATCGTCATTCGTTCCGCGTCGTTCCCGTCGCTTGAAGTGATCGCACAGCCGTCAAATGGCGTCTTCTGCATGAGATTGCGAGGAGTGGCGGCAGTGGGCGGCAAATTCGCGTGCACCGCGCTGCCGAGCGTGATCCGAGCCCATCCAGGATATCGCGTCGCGACGCCTGAAGCTCATTGAGGACCCATTCGGTCCGACAGAACCAGCCCGGTCAGAACCAGGGCTCCGGCGAGATAGGGCAACGCGCCGACCGTCGCCATCAGGACGCCGCCGAGCCACTGATCTTCCACGCCGCTGACGCCGAAGGCGCCGGTGCACACGCTCGGGGAATAGAGAAGGCGCGGCGTGACGCCGAGGATCACGCCGAGCATCGTCATGTGCAGGAAGGTGCCGAAGAGCGTCGCGCCACCGATCGCCCGGTCGCGGATCGTCCGGCCCGAGAGCGCCGTCGTCCAGACCAGAAGTCCGGCTGCGAGAAACGAGGCTTGCTGAAAGACGAAAACACCGTCGTTTCGCGCCGCCGCCTCGTGCAGCGCCGGCGCATGCCAGAGCCACACGACGACCATGTCGAAAAGCGAGGCGGCAACCGCCGACCGGACTCCAAACAGGCCGGCCAAGGGTCCGGCCGGCATCAGCGCGACCGCGAGGGCGATCAGGGGCGCCGCAAGCGATACGATCCCGAGATGCAGGATCATATGGGCAGAAAAGGAGATGGCAGAGAGGCCGACCAGCGGGCCACCCCAAAGCAGTGCGAGGACAGCGAGCCCTGCCAGGAGCACCGCAAGAGAGATGAACGACCGGTGCCTACCCGCCGATTGGCGGCCGGCCGCTCCCGATCGAATGACGTTCTCGCTCATGAATCGCATGCTCACGCGCTCTCGGGTTGATAACGCTCAACTGGGCGCGACCTGCATGCCCGCCAGTCGATTGCAGGGTCGCGCAATCGCCCGGACGAGGAAACCTTCTAGGCGGCCAGCGATATTCTGCCACCATCCGGGGCGGACATGGATGCGGGTAACCGTAGCTCTCCGCCCCGATAGCGACAGAGACAAGCCGATCTCCATGCCGCACAGAAGCCTTAGTCAGGAAAGGGTTCCCGATGCGTCGAACCGCTCTTCCCGCCATCTTCTTCGCAACCGCCCTCGTCACGGCCTTCCAGACCATGGCGCCCGCCGAAACCTCCGAGGACACCCAAGCCGACTGGCATGTGGAGAAAACCCGAACCGAACACCGCTACCAACTTCGGTCGGGAAAGAACCGTCTGACCATTGAATGCGTGACTCCGCGCTTCGGGGGCGGCGCTGTGCTCGACATCGTCGTCGACGGGACGGATCCCGAGCCGCGTTCCACGACCGAAATTTTTGTGGGTGACGACCGATACCTGATCAGCCACGACATCGCCGGCATCGGCGTGACGGACTGCCCTGCCTGCCGAGAGACTTTCCTCGCGCTCTGGGCCGCACTCAAACGGCCGGAGGTGAAGGAAGTCACCATCAAACGAGGTCAGAAGCGCGAATACCTGCCGGCGCGAGGCGGTACCGAGGTGCTCGGCGCATGCCCGCCAGGGTAAGCAGACAGGGACCATGGAGAAGTTCCGTAGTCCGCTAATCACATTTTCTGGAACATCCACCATCCGAAGGCGGTTCGAAAACTACTGGTTTCTGCGTTGTGGGCTTTGGCCCCCATTGCCATCCCCATCTCGCGGCCGACGATGTTGAGTCCGACACGACGAGGGGAGACGTCATGGCAATCGCTCATCGGCATTTCACGAGAGAAGGCCGCAATCGGCCCGCATCGCGCCGCGGTCTGATCGCCCCGATGACCGCCCTCGCCGCACTCATGGCCCTTCCGGCCATCGCGCTCGCTCAGGACGATGACGATACGGGGGGATCCGGCTCTGATCCCGAGACCTCGAATGCTTCGGAAATCGGCCAGCTTCAAGATGACCCCGCCCAATGGGTGATGCCGGCCAAGAACTATTCGAGCACCCGTTACAGCGAACTCGACCAGATCGACACCGAGAACGTCGACCAGCTGCAACTCGCCTGGAGCTTTTCCAACGGCGTAAACCGCGGCCAGGAGTCGATCCCGCTCGTCGTGGGCAACACGATGTATATCGTCGGGCCGTTTCCGAACGATCTTTTCGCGCTCGATGCGACGACCGGCGAACTGAAATGGGTGTTTTCGCCGCCGACCGATCGTGCCGCGCAAGGGGTTGCCTGCTGCGACGTCGTCAATCGCGGCGCGACTTACGGCGACGGCAAGATCTTCTACAACACGCTCGACAATCATACGGTCGCGGTCGATGCCAAGACCGGCGAAAGGGTCTGGCACACCAAGCTCGGCGAGATCTCCAAGGGCCAGACCATGACGATGGCGCCCCTCTTCGTGAAGGGGAAGGTCTTCGTCGGCAATTCCGGCGGCGAAATGGGTGTACGCGGCTGGCTGACGGCGCTCGATGCCGAAACCGGCGAGATCGCATGGCGGGCCTATCATACCGGCCCGGACGAGGACGTTCTGATCGGCGAGGATTTCGAGGCGCCCTATGAATGGATGCGCGGCGAAGATCTCGGCGAGAAGACCTGGCCTGCCGGCGCATGGCAGACCGGCGGCGGCTCGGTCTGGGGCTGGATTTCCTATGATCCCGAGCTCGATCTGATCTTCTACGGCACCGGCAATCCGGGCCCATGGAACCCGAACCAGCGCAAGGGTGACAATCTCTGGACGACGACCATCTTCGCGCGCGATCCGGACACCGGAATGGCGAAATGGGCCTACCAGACCTCACCCCACGATCTTTGGGACCACGACGGCATCAACGAACTGGTGCTGCTCGATCTCGAGATCGATGGCGAAGAACGCAAGGTGGCGATCCGGCCCGGCCGTACCGGCTACATGTATGTGATCGACCGGACCAACGGAAAGGTCATCTCGGCCGAGCCTTTCGACACGATCACCGCCTATAAGGGTGTCGATCTGGAAACCGGTCGGATCATTCCGAACGAAGAGTTGCATCCGGACGTTGGTCGGACGGTGGAAAATGTCTGCCCTGCCCCGCCGGGCGCCAAGGACTGGCAGCCGACAGCCTGGTCGCCGAAGAACCAGCTTCTCTATGTGCCGCACCAGCATTTGTGCATGAACTTCAAGGCGTCGGAAGTCGGCTACATTGCGGGCACGCCCTATCTCGGCGCGACCGTCGACATGTATGCCGGACCGGGTGACGGCTATCGCGGCGAGTTCATGGCCTGGGACCCGGTCGAGCAGAAGGAAGCCTGGTCGATCAAGGAGCGCTTCCCGGTCTGGTCGGGCACGGTCGTGACCGCCGGAGACGTAGCCTTCTACGGAACCATGGATCGGTGGTTCAAGGCGGTAAACGCCAAGACCGGCGAAATCCTCTGGCAGTTCCGCGCGCCCTCCGGCTTCATCGGCCAACCGTCCACCTATCAGGGCGCCGACGGACGGCAATATGTGGCGATCCTGTCGGGAATCGGCGGCTGGTCGGGCGCCGTTGCGACCGCCGAGCTCGACCCGCAGGTGCGCAATGGTGCGCTCGGTTTCGTCGGTGCCACCCAGGACCTGCCGGCCTTCACCAAGGGCGGCTCGACCCTCCTGGTCTTCGCGCTGCCCGAAAGCGTGGCCGGCACCACCGGCACAGAAAGCGCGCCCGGGGGCGTTCTCGATGCGGAGGGTGACGATGTTTCGCCGCAGTAAGGGCGGGGCGATCGGGCTCGGCCTTCTTGCCGTCATCGCCTTCCCCGGCACCGCACAGGCAGCGCCATCGACCTCGGACAACGACACTGACCCGCTTCGCGTCTGCTCGGATCCGAACAACATGCCGTTTTCCAACCGGCGCAAAGAAGGCTTCGAGAACCAGATCGCCGAACTGATGGCCGATGAGCTCGGCACCGCAGTGTCCTACACCTGGTGGCCTCAGCGGCGCGGTTTTCTGCGCAACACACTGATGGCCGGGCGCTGCGACGTCGTGATCGGCATTCCGCCCGTCGACATGATCGACACGACGCATCCCTATTACGGCTCGACCTATGTCATGGTGAGCCGGGCCGAGGACGATCTCGACATCTCCTCGCTGAATGCGCCGGAACTGGAAGATCTCACCATCGGCGTCAGCCTGATCGGCGACGACGGCACCAACACGCCCCCCGCCCATGCGCTGGGCAGGCGCGGCCTCACCGAGAACGTCGTGGGTTATCCGATCTACGGCGATTACCGTGAGGAAGCGCCTGCAGAGAACCTGCTGCTTGCCCTTGAGAAGGGCGAGATCGATGTCGCGATCGACTGGGGGCCTCGGGCCGGCTGGTTCGCAAAACACTCGAAGGTTCCGCTGACGGTGAAACCGGTCACCGGCACCGAAAGCTACCTTCCCCTCGTTTTCCAGTTCCTCGTCGCCATGGGCGTGCGGAAGGGAGACGTGGAACTGAGAGACAAGCTCGATCGCGCCATCGCGGACAGGCAGGAAGACATCGACGCGATCCTCGCCGAATACGCCGTGCCGCGCCAGTAGCACCCCGCGGTGGCTCCTCCGGCATCTCGCGTAGTGGCGGCCGGATTCGATGGCGGGCGCAAAGCACGAACGGCACCGACATCTCGCCAGGTCCGAGGCGGGAGTCGATCCGACAGGACAAGGGGAAAGGGAGACCCATGATCCGATTTCCAGGCCACCAGACTACGCCAGTCCGGCTCGGCCACCCGGTTGTGTCAGGGCTCATTGCAGTGTTTCTGGTCGCGACGCTGCCGGTCCTCTCCTTCGCCCAAGATGACGGCCAGAGCGTCGACCGCACGGCCGAACCCGGCGCCTCCGCCACCAGCGACGGCCAGTCGCTCTCGACGGAAGAGCAGGCCGCGGCCGCCGTCGGCGCGGCGCCGAACGGAGATATCGACCCGAGCGCCCTCCTCCGCACGCCGGTCACCGGGGTCTATCCCGGGAACGTCAAAATCGAGGCGCCGCAGAACCACCCTGAGGAAAACACCGCCGCCATCGAGCGCGGTATGACCCTTTTCAACCAGATGAACTGCGTCGGCTGCCATGCGCCGAACGGTGCCGGCGGCATGGGCCCGTCGCTCTCGAATGCGGCCTTCATCTTTGGGCGCGAACCGGCCAACGTCTTCCTGACCATTGTCCAGGGTCGGCCCGCCGGCATGCCGGCCTATGGGGAACTCCTGCCTGACAGCGCGGTGTGGGATCTCGTCGCCTATGTCCGGGCGATCGCCAAGGATCCTCCCGAAGATTCCTGGGGGCAGACCATCTCCCTCGACAATTTTGGACCAGAACAGGTCCCGGCCGAGTATCTTTCGACGACCGATCCCTGGGCTCATACGCAGCCGTTTTCCTACGGGCAGGCACCTTTCAAGAAGGTGGACAGGCCCGTTGCCGAAAACGGGGAGGAGCAGACCGGGCAATGACATTAAGCATCGCCAAGTCCATCATGGCGAAGGCTATCTCGGGCTGGAGACAGGTGGGCCAGCGAGCAGGCCTGGCGGTAGCCGGACTGGCTCTCGGCACGCACGCAGCCTCGGCGCAGACGCCGATGTACTACCTCGAAACCTTTGGCCCGAAAGGCGAGATCACCGCTTCGCTCACCTGGGGCCTGCTGGCAATCTCCGTCTTCGTCGTCGTACTGATGTCCGTGCTCGTGCTCGTCGCGATCTTTCGTGCGAAGCGCCTCGAACCTGCCGAGTTGGGCTCGAAACTGCCCGTCTCCCATCCCGGTGGGGGCCATCGCTGGATCTATCTCGGCCTCGCGCTGACGACCGCCGCCCTGATCGTCATGGTCGTTTGGACGATGGAGGTCCTCGCCGAGATCGACGAGCCCGCGGTGGAGCCTGCTTTCACCATCGAGGTCACCGGCGAACAATGGTGGTGGGAAGCCCGCTATGTCGATCCTGACGATCCCTCGCGCACATTCGTGACGGCGAACGAGTTGCACATCCCCGTCGGCGAACCGGTTCGCATCAGGCTCGCATCGGCCGACGTCATTCACTCCTTCTGGGTCCCGGCGCTCGCCGGCAAGACCGACGTGATCCCCGGCCAGATCAACGAGACCTGGCTGCAGGCCGATCGCAAGGGCGTCTATCGCGGCCAGTGCGCGGAATATTGCGGAGTTCAGCACGCCCATATGGCGATGCGTGTCTTCGCCGATCCGGCGGAAGAGTTCCGATCCTGGTGGGAGCACCAGCTCGAGCCCGCCGACACCATACCGGAAGACGACGAGCTCCTGCGGGTGGGTCAGGAGCAGTTCGTGCTCAAATGCGGCGCCTGCCACGCCGTGCGCGGAACGCTCGCCGGCGGCGAAGCCGGTCCGGATCTCACCCACTTCATGGACCGCACCACCATCGCGGCGGTGACCCTGCCCAACACGCCGGGTCATCTGTCCGGCTGGATCGCCGATCCGCAGCATCAGAAGCCCGGCAACAAGATGCCGAATCTCGATCTCTCCGGGCCCGAGCTCAACGCCATCCGCCATTATCTCGAAACGCTCGACTGAGGAGACCGCAATTGGCTGCCGCCGACTATCAGAAACGGCCCGAAGCCGGTTTCGTCACCGAGGCCCTTGAGAAGAAGCTCCACGACATGTGGGAGACGAAGCCGGGGCTGTTCGGCGTCATCGCGACGGTCGATCACAAGGTGATCGGCATTCGCTACATCGTCACAGCGTTCGCTTTCCTCGTCATCGGCGGCCTCCAGGCCCTGATCATGCGCATCCAGCTCGCGCAGCCGGACCAGACCATCCTGACGCCGGAACAGTACAATCAGCTGTTCTCGATGCACGGCATCACGATGATCTTCCTCTACGCCCTGCCGATCCTGTCGGGCTTTTCGAACTATCTGTTTCCGCTGCTCCTTGGCACGCGGGACATGGCGTTCCCGCGGCTGAACGCCTTTTCCTACTGGATCTACCTCGCCTCCGGCCTCTTCATGTATGCGAGTTTCCTGATCGGCGAGGCGCCGAACAATGGCTGGTTCAACTACGCACCCTATGCGCTGAAGTCGTTCAATCCCGGCCTCAACATGGATTTCTACGCGCTTGGGATGGTCTTCTTCGGCATATCGACCACCGTGGGCGCGGCGAATTTCGTCGTCACCGTCATGCGCAACCGCGCACCGGGCATGTCGATCAACCGGCTGCCCATCATCATCTGGGGCACGACCACGGTCTCCGTCGGAATTCTGCTCGCCAATCCGGCCGTCAGCCTCGCCTTCTTTTTCCTGTGGCTGGATCGCCAGTTCGGGACCCATTTCTTCGACACGGCCGGCGGCGGCCAACCGCTCTTGTGGCAGCACCTGTTCTGGATCTTCGCCCACCCGTGGGTCTACATCATCGTGCTGCCGGCGATGGGCATGGTTTCCGATGCCCTGCCGGTCTTTTGCCGGCGCCCGCTCGTCGCCTACACGCTCGTGATCCTCGGCACGATCACCACCATGCTTCTCGGCTTCGGGGTGTGGGTGCACCACATGTTCGCGACGGGCATTCCGTTCCTGTCGATGTCGTATTTCTCCGGTGCTTCCTTCATCATCACCATTCCGAGCGCCATCGCGACCTTCGCCTGGATCGCGACGATCTGGACGGGCCGCATCGTCATGACGACGGCGTTCCTGTACTTTGCCGGTTTCATCTCGATGTTCGTCATCGGCGGCGTTTCCGGCGTCGTGACCGCCTCCGTGCCGGCGGACCTTCAGCTCCACGATACCTATTTCGTCGTCGCGCACCTCCACTATGTCCTGATCGGCATCAATCTCTTCGGTGTTCTCGGCGGGCTCTACTTCTGGTTCCCGAAAATGACCGGACGGATGCTGAGCGAGCGTCTGGGCCGCTGGAACTTCTGGCTGACCTTCCTCGGCTTCAACCTCGCCTTCCTGCCGATGCACTGGACGGGCCTCCTCGGGATGCCGCGGCGCATCTACACCTATCCCGAAGCCACCGGCTGGTCCTGGGTGAACATGCTGACCACCGTCGGCTCCTTCGTGCTGGCCTTCGGCATTCTGCTTCTCTTCGTCAATGTCTGGATCAGCCTTCGGCGGGGTGCGATTGCCGGGCGCAATCCGTGGGATGCACCGAGCCTCGAATGGGCGACATCCTCGCCGCCGCCAGCTTACAATTTCCCGGTCATGCCGGTGGTCGCAAGCCGCCACCCGCTCTGGGAGGACCGCCTCGACGAGAGCGATGGGCATTCCTCGATCGACAGGGGTCTCGTCCTCGACGATGGCAAGGAAATGCTGGCCACCTCGGTCATCGACGCCGAGCCGCGCGCGATCCTGAAGATGCCCGAGGACGATCCCTGGCCCTTCCTGGTCACGATCGCGCTGACGGTCGGCTTTACGGCCCTGCTGCTTCATTGGTGGTGGATCGGGGTTGCCGCCGGTGTCGCGACGCTTCTCGGCTGTGTCTTCTGGCTCTGGCCGCGGGACGATCTGGCCCAGACCAAGGGAGCGGCCCATGAGTGATATCAGTCTCGAGACCCGGAAACCGATGGCAATCGGCCGCCTGCCCATCGGCTCGATCGGACGCCTTCCGAATGGCTGGTGGGGCATGATGATGCTGGTGGCGACGGAGAGCTTCCTGTTTCTCTACCTGCTCTTCACCTACTACTATCTTGCAGCGCGGGCCGGTTCCGGATTTCTGCCGGAAGCGCCCCCCTTCTTCCATCTCTCCGGGCCGAACACGCTCATCCTGATCGCCTCCAGTGCTACGCTCTGGTACGGCGAACGCGGCGCCAGGAAGGGATCGCGCGGCCAGCTACTCATCGGCTTTCTTGCGACTCTCGTGCTCGGTGCGATCTTCGTCGGCATCCAGATCGTCGAGTGGACCGAGAAGCCCTTCACGATTGCCTCTCATGCCTATGGTTCGACTTTCTTCACCGTGACGGGCTTCCACATGGCCCATGTGGTGGGCGGGCTGATCATGCTCCTCGCGCTCACCCTGTGGAGCGCCATCGGCTATTTCGACGAGAAGCGCATGGCCGCGATCTCCATCGGCGCGATCTACTGGCACTTCGTCGATGCCGTCTGGATCGCCGTTTTCTTCACCTTCTACATCACGCCGTATCTCAGATGACGCCTGCACGACACGAACGAACCCCTCCGATCTTCGACATCGGCGATCCCGCGCCCGATCGCGGCAAGGTCTCCGCCGTCATGCTGCTTGCGACCTTCTCGGCGGGTCCGATCGTATGGTCGCTGCAACTCTTCTTTGGTTCGGCGGCAAGCGGCGTCGCATGTATCGGCGGCGACGGCCAGAAGCTCGACGCCGCATCCTTCGCCTGGGCGACGCCGGCGATGGTCGGCGTGAGCCTGATCGCGCTCGTGGTCAGCCTCGCGGCGCTCGCCGCCTCCTTCGTCTTCTTGCGTCGCACAGGTGAGCAGGAAGACAGCAACGAGGAGAGTGTGATGGAGGCCGGCGAAGGCCGCACGCGGTTCATCGTCATCTGGTCAATCTGGTCGAACGTCCTTTTCGCGGTCGCGATCGCGGTCAATCTCGCCGTGTTTCTGTGGGGTGGACTATGCGGAGTTTGAAGCGTTTCGGCGCCATCGCCGGGGCTTGTCTCCTGATCCTCGCCGGCTGCAACGGGGCGGAGGAAACAAGCACCGGCTCTGACCCACAGGGCGATATGGCCAGGGGCGCAGAGCTGATCGCCGCCAAGGGCTGCGGCACCTGCCATGAAATTCCCGGGATCGACGGGGCAACCGGCCGTGTCGGCCCGCCGCTGGATCATGTGGGCGAGCGCATGTTCATTGCCGGTATGCTGGACAACACACCGGAAAACATGCGGACCTGGCTCATGGACCCGCAGGCGGTCGTGCCCGGAAACGCCATGCCCGACACTGGTCTCGACCAGGAGGAAGCCGACCAGGTCGCCGCCTATTTGCGGTCGCTACGGTAGCGGCCTATCCGGAGAAGGCCCGAGCCGACAGGCGTTCGATCGCGTCCCGAGGAGCGGTGTAGCTGACGCAGGCCTTCGGGGGATCGTCACCCGCAGCGTCGAGTTGATCAGTCTGTCATGCAGCAGGCAGACTGATGATGGGATCATCGCAGACGGGATTGTGGTTTTCACGCGCCAAAGCGCGGTTCCGGAACGCCCTTAATGCCGAGATCGTGGATCGCAAACAGGCTGCCGCGCAGCGGTCCGTCACCGGGGAAACGCGGCAATGGCGGCTTCGCCATCGACGTCACATAGAGAATGTCGAGATTCGGGCCGCCGAAATTGACGCTCGTGACCTTCTTCACCGGCATCTCGATCACACGGTCGACCGTGCCGTCGGGGGCGTAGCGCACCAGCTTGGAATCGTAGACGAGTGCGTTCCAGACATAGCCTTCCGCGTCCACCGTCGAACCGTCGGCGGCGCCTCCCCCGGAGGTGTCGACCTTGGCGAAGGTGCGGCGGTTCGACAGATCGCCGGTGTCGACGTCGTAGTCATACGCCCAGATCTCGCCGGTCCAGGTGTCGGTGAAATAGAAGGTCTTGTCGTCGGGGCTGAAACAGGGCCCGTTCGAGCAGATGATGCCGTCGTCGACCTTGGTGACCGAAAAGTCCGGATCGAGCCGATAGAGCGCGCCGGACGGTCCCTCCTCCATTGTGTCCATCGAACCCGCGAAAAAGCGCCCGCGTCGGTCGGCCTTGCCGTCGTTCAGCCGATTGGCCGTCTTTTCCGGTTCCGGATCATGGATGCGCTCGACCTCGCCGGTCTTGAAATCGAGCGTATGGAAGCCCGACTCGAGCGAGACGATCGCGCCCTCGCCGTTCTTTCGAAGCACCATCGAGCCGATCTTCCCCGGCACGTCCCAGGCCCGGATCTGGGAGCCTTCCGCCGTGGTGCGAAACACGCGTCCGTCGAAACTATCGATGAAATAGAGGCGTTGCTGGTCGACGTCCCAGACCGGCCCCTCTCCAAGGGTTGTCTTCACGTCGACGAGAACTTCGATACGCATGGCGTTTTCTCCCGATGTATCTTGTTTGCGGCTTGGCGCTCACGGCCTTGCTGTGAGGGCGGGCGGTCAGAACGCGACCGCGTCCCCGCCCTTGAGCGAGAGCATCGCCCGGGCTTCATCAGGCGTTGCGAGTTCGAGGCCGAGGCCTTCGACGATCGAGCGCACCATCCGCACCTGATCGGCGCTTTCGGTCGCGAGCTTGCCCTTGCCGGCCCAGAGCGAATCCTCGAGCCCCACGCGCACGTTTCCGCCCATTGCCAGGGATTGAGCCGCGATCCGAAGCTGGGAGCCCCCGGCGCCAAGAACCGACCAGCGGAAATCCGTCCCGAACAGCCGATCGGCCGTCCGCTTCATATGCGTGACATCTTCCGGATGGGTGCCGATACCGCCGAGAAGGCCGAAAACCGACTGGACGAAGAAGGGCGGCTTGACGAGGCCGCGATCGGCGAAATGGGCAAGGTTGTAGAGATGGGCGATGTCGTAGCACTCGAACTCGAAGCGCGTGCCGTTCCCGTAGCAGGTCTCCAGAATGTACTCGATATCCTTGAAGGAGTTGCGGAAGACGAGGTCCCGCGTCGCTTCGAGATGCTGCTTTTCCCAGTCGTGTTTGAAGCTGTCGTATTTTGCGGCGAGATGAAACAGGCCGAAATTGATCGAGCCCATGTTCAGGGACGCGACTTCGGGCTGATAGGTCTCGGCCGGCAGGACGCGCTCCTCGACCTTCATATAGGGGCTTCCGCCGGTGGTGATGTTGATCACCGCATTCGTCGACTGCTTGATACGCGGCAGAAAGCGGCCAAAGGCCTCGGGCGTCTGGTCCGGGCGTCCCGTCTCGGGATTGCGGGCGTGAAGATGCAGGATCGCCGCGCCGGCTTCGGCGGCCTTGATCGCATCCTCGGCGATCTGATCCGGCGTGATCGGCAGATGGGGGGACATGGTGGGCGTATGGATCGCCCCCGTCACCGCACAGGTCACGATGACCTTGCCAGCGCTTTTTGCGGCCTTCTTGTCTTGCTCCGCCATGATCGCGTCGCCTCCTTCTGGAATGTGGCTCGATCCCGCCGTTCGCTCGTCGAAACTGGTCGAGGTCGTTTCTGTGTGTGTGCCGGTAGCTGCGCCGAACGGCCCGTGGCCATCCGACCTGACGGCTACCGTCCGATATCCTTGTCCGCGTCACGCTTGTGCTTGCGCAGCGCCATCAGGCGCCGGTCTCGCCAGACCTGACGATCGTTCAGCCCCGACACGGTCGTGTGTTCGCGCCGCGCTGCCTCGATGCCGCCTTTGACGGCGTCCGCCCAGTCGACTCGATGCTTCATGCCTTCAAACATCTCGGCATACATGCCCTCGTATCGCGCCACATAGTCGGCGACGCCGCCGGGTGCGTTGAGATCGATTGTCTCGAAGGGACCGATGAAGGACCAGCGCAAGGCCAGCCCATCGGCGAGCGCCCGGTCGATGTCGTCGGCACCCGCATAGCCTTCGGCAACGAGCCGAAAGGCCTCGTGCAGCAGTGCGCCCTGCAGGCGATTGACAATGAAGCCGTCGATCTCGCGTTTCATGACCATCGGCGACTGCCCGACTGCCGTCATGACGCGCTCGGCTTCGGCCATGGTCGCATCCGAGGTCCGGTCCGAAGGCACGAGTTCGACCGCGGGAACGAGATAGGGCGGATTGATCGGATGCGCGACGAGGCAGCGCTCGGGCCGCGCGGCGGCCTCGAAGATGGCCGAAGGAAGAAGCGCCGAGGAGGAACTCGCAAGGATCGCTTCCGGGGCGGCATGCGCTTCGATCTCGCCAAAGATCGCGCGCTTGATGTCGATCTTCTCCGGGCCGTTCTCCTGGACCCAGCCGGCACCGCTCACCGCCTCGCCAAGATCGACGGTCGTCCTCACCGCATCGAGAACCTCATCGGGCGTGCACCCGCCGAGAAGCCCGTTTGCTTGGAGATCTTCGCCGACCGAGGCAATGAACTGCCGCGCTGCATCGAGGGCGGCGGATTCCGGGTCGTTGAGCCGCACCTTGCAGCCGGCCCGTGCGAAGGTGATCGCCCAGGAGCGCCCGATCAGCCCTGCCCCAACGATTGCGACCGTCATGTCTTTCATCACAGCGTCTCCACATTGCCATCCACATTGAAGGACATGGCCGAGAGGTTCGCGCCGAGATCGGACAGGAGAAAGGCCACCGACCCTGCCACGTCCTCTTCGGTGACCATGCGCCTCAGCGAGATGGTCTGGAGATAGCGTTCCGTCATCGCCTCTTCAGAAATGCCGAGCCGTTCGGCCCGATTGCGGATGACGCCCTCCATGCGTGGGCCCGAGACGATGCCCGGAAGGATCGCATTGACCCGGATGTTGGACGGTCCGAGCTCCTTGGCGAGGCTCTGAGTAAAGCCGATGACGCCGAACTTCGCGGCCGAATAGGGCGTGCGGTAGGCATAGCCGTGGCGTCCGGCCGCCGACGACATGTTGACGATCGAGCCGCCGCCGGCCGCCTTGAGATGCGGAACGGCGAGCCGGGCGCAGAGAAACTGGCCGGTCAGTCCGATGGCGAGGCAGCGGCGCCAGTCTTCCGGATCGATATCTTCGATCGCGCTCGTCGGCCCCGCGATTCCGGCATTGTTGATCAGCGCATCGAGACCGCCCAGAGCATCCGTCGCCTGTTTGAAGAAGGCTTCGACCTCCTCGTCCCGGGAGACGTCCGCCTTCACGGCGGTCACACCCTCAAGTTCGGAAGCGACCCGGTCGAGATTATCGTCCGAGACGTCGCAGACCGCGATCCGGCACTCGCTGGCATGCAGCATCCGAGCGATTGCGAGGCCGATGCCGCCGGCACCGGCGGTGATGACGACCCGCTGGCCCTTGAGGCTCGCGGAAAGATCCGTCGAATGGTTCATTGCGGACATCGGTCAGCTCCTGCGTTCACGAAGGGCGATCACCGCCGCAAGGACGACGCCGCCGAAAAAGATGCTGCGGAATGCGAAAGGCAGAGTGGTGCCGGCCAGAAGCGTCTGCAGCGCGGTGAGAAGCAATGCGCCGCCCACCATGCCGAGGAAGTGGCCGCGCCCGCCGGTGATCAACGCGCCGCCCACCACGACGACGGCGATCGAGGGGAGGAGATAATCGTCGCCCATGCCGAGGCTGGCCTGGCCGGAAAAGCCGGTGAGCAGGATGCCGAGAAGCGCCGCGCAGAGGGAGGAAAGCACGTAGACGCCGATCGTCACACGCCCGGTCCTGACACCCGACAGGCGCGCGGCGGCCAGACTGTTGCCGATCGCATAGACCCGGCGCCCGAAAGTGGTCTTCGACAGGAGCAAGGTGCCCGCAACGACGAAGAGGACGAGGAGGACCAGAACCGGCGTCGCACCGAGGATGCGCCCCGTCATCAGCCATCTGAGCAAGGGCGGCGCGAAGCCGGAGGGCGTTCCGTCGGAATAAAGCAGCGCGGCGCCTTGCAGGATCCCGTTCGCCGCCAAGGTCACGACGATCGGCGAGAGGCCGAGGGCGACGACACCGAGACCGTTCATGACGCCGATCAGCGCCGCAATGGCAAAGACCAGCGGAACGGCCCAGAGGAGCGCGGCATCCGATCCGCCGGCGAGTCCCGCGACCATGATGCCCGAAAGCGCGATGGTCCAGGGCAGCGAGAGATCGAGCCCGCCGGTCAGGATCACCGCCCCCTGACCGAGTGCCAATATGACGAGGAAGGTCGAGAGCACCAGGAGCGAATTCCAGAAGGTCCAGTTGGCCAGTGTATTGCCCAACACGAATTGCGTCGCGATGAGGACGAGCATCAGACAGACCCAGGCCGGCAGCGCATGACGAAGGGTTCCGCGATGGCGTTCGAGGAACCCGGCGCGCGTCGCCTCACCCGCCGCCGAACCCACGAGGCGATCCGCGAAGGCAAAGCGCCTGTCGGCCTTGTCTCTCTGGCCAACATGCAGCCCGCGCCGCCGCGCGTCGAAGCCATCGCGGATCTGGCGGATTTGTGTCGCCAGCACCGATCGGCGCGAGATCGAGCCCAAGAGCACCGCAGCGATCAGAACGCCGCCTTCGGCGATGGTCGAATAATAGGCCGAGATGTTGAGGGCGAGCAGGATGTTGACGACGATCATCAGGATGAAGGCGCCGAAGATCGTTCCGATCAGTCCCCCTGCGCCGCCGCCGAGGCGCGTGCCGCCGATCACCACCGCCGCAAACATCGGCAGAAGAAGCGCGTTTCCGACGAGAGGATCGCCCGAACCGGTCTGCGCGCCCACGAAGACACCCGCCAGCCCGTAGAAGCCACCGGCGATGACATAGGTCGCAAAGCGGATGAGGATGACCGGGATTCCGCTCGCCTCGGCGGCGTCGGCATCGCTTCCAACCGCGTAAAGCCCGAGCCCATAGGACGTCCGCTTCAGCCAGGACCAGAAGAGAGCGGCAAAGCCCATCACCACCACCGACATCGGCAGGAATTGCGGGATCGCGTCGCCCATGTAGAAATTGCCGATCGACGGAGCGATGAAGCCGCCCGGCTGATCCATGACCAG
Organism: Jiella marina; assembly: GCF_024359545.1. Lineage (GTDB taxonomy): Bacteria > Pseudomonadota > Alphaproteobacteria > Rhizobiales > Rhizobiaceae > Jiella. The sequence continues at coordinate 41,822 of NZ_JAKQZG010000001.1, read as the reverse complement.
CAGCGTGAGCCCCTGGACGATGAACATGGTCGACAGGGTGACGACGATCGGCTGCAATCTGAGGACGGCGACGAAGAAGCCGTTGAAAGCCCCGATGGCCATGCCGATTCCGATGCCGACCAGCGTCCAGAGCGTGACGGAGGCTTCGAAATCAGTCGGCGACATCGAGGTCGCGAGCACGGCGTTGACGAACGAGATCACCGCACCGGCAGACAGGTCGAAACCGCCCGACAGGATCACCAGCGTCTGGCCCATGGCGCTGATCGCAAGGGGTGCCGTCCCGCTCGCCTGGAACGAGACGTCGAAATAGGTCATCGGACCGGGGCTGATCCAGTCGACCGTGAAGAAGAGAAGGACGGCGACCGCGAAGGCGACGAGCGGTTTGGGATCGAGACGGGAGACGATGCCCCGGGCGCGACCCCTGCCCGTTTCCAGGTTCGAATGGGATGTCACGCTGCTCATACGGCCACCGCCTTGCCGCGCGCGGCATCCTCGACCTTCGAGTCTCCGCCGAGAGCCGCATGCATGATCGAGACCTCGTCGATCGTGTCGCCCTCGACGACGCTTGCGACGCGGCCTTCGTAGAGCGTGAGGACGCGGTCGGAGAGATTGACGAGTTCAGGGACCTCGGTCGAATGGAACAGGATCGCCCCGCCCGCGTCGGCAAAGGCGCGCATCAATTCATAGAGCTGGTGCTTTGTCCCGACGTCGATACCGCGGGTCGGATCGAAAAGGAGCAGGATGCGGCTTTCGGCGACCAGCCATTTTGCGATGGCAATCTTCTGCTGATTGCCGCCCGAAAAGGCGCCGGCATCGGTGTAGGTGGCCCGCGGGTCGACCTCGACGGCAGCAAAGGCCTTTTTCGCAGCGGCCGTCTCAGCGTCCGCGTCGATGAGCCCGCCCTTGGTGAAGCGGTCGACCACTGGCAAGGTGGCGTTGGTCATGCCGCTGAGCTTGAGAAAGAGGCCATCCGTCTTGCGCTCTTCCGGCACATAGCCGATGCGGAGCGAGGGATGCAGGGCATCGGCCGGGCTGGCGAGGCGAACGGGACTGCCGTCGACTTCGATCACGCCGCCATCCACCCGCGTTTCGCCGAAAAGCGCGGTGAAGAGATCGTGCTGCCCCATGCCCTGAAGACCCGCCACACCGAGGATCTCTCCGGCATGGAGCGAAAGATCGACCTCTTTCAGCTTCTTGCCGGCCGTCAGGCGCTTTGCCTGAAGAACCGGTGTGTTGTTGGTGTTGTCGGCAAGCTTGCGCTTTTCCGGAAAGGTTTGCTCGATCGAACGTCCGATGATCAGTTCCACCACCTGCGCATCGGTGAAGGCGGCGACGTCGTCGGTCTTCACGTGCTGGCCATTGCGCAGGATCGTCATCCGGTCGCAGAAGGCGCGCACCTCCGGCATGCGGTGAGAGATGAAGAGGACAGTGACGCCCTCCGCCTTGGCGCCCGCGATGATCTCCCCCAGCCAGTCGACATCGCCGCCGGTCAGCGCCGAGGTGGGCTCGTCGAGAAGCAGGATCTTCGGCTTGCGATAGAGCGTCCGGCCGATCTCGATCTTCTGACGCGTGGCCAGATCCAGCGTCTGGGCCTTGGCATCGAGATCGACGCGGATTCCGAGCTTTGCGAAATGGTCGGCGACCTGCTGGCGGACAGCACCCCGGCGAAGAGTCGCGGCAATGCTCTTCGGCGCCCGGGGAATGAGCATGTTGTCGAGGACGCTGAGGTCCGGGATCAGCGTCAATTCCTGAAACGCGGTACGGATCCCGAGACGATGGGCGTCCTTCGGGCTCTTGAGGCGCTTCCGGGTCCCGCCGATCTCGACATGACCGCTGTCGGGTTCCAAGAGACCGGAGAGGATCTTCATGGTCGTCGACTTGCCCGCGCCGTTCTCGCCGAGCAGCGCATGTACGCTGCCGGGCTCGACGCGAAAGCTGACGTCGTCGACCGCCTTGTTGGCGCCGAAGGACTTCGAAACGCCCCGAAACTCGACGGCAGCCGCGCGTTGCGGCTCGGCGCTCACTGAACTGGTCGCTGACACGCTGTTCTCCCCTGCCCGGCCGCCTGGCGCCAGACGACGGCGAGCGGCGACGGATCGGCATGGCCAGCCGTTGGACCGACCATGCTGTCGAGCGTCGGGCATCCTGGTGGATGCCCGACGGCCCTTCTCACTTGGCGAACCTGCGGATCACGCCTTCGGACGGTCGATTCAGGTCATCCGAACGCAAAGCAGGTTCGACCAAGCCCGGGCTTATTTCTCGGGTTCTGCGACGAGCGCCGCATTGAGGCCGACCTCCGGGGTCTGGTCGGAGAAGATGGAAGCGAACCAGCCCGGATTGGCGACGATCGAAGGCTTGAAGGCGTTGCAGCCGGACTGCATTTCCTCCCAGCTGCCTTCCTCGCAGAGCTGCACCGTGTCATTGGTCACGATGGGCAGCGGCAGCGTCGTGTGCTGAGGCACCTCTTTGCCCTCGAGAATATCGACAGCCAGCTTCAGCGCGAGCGCGCCGGAATAAGGCGGTGACGCGTAGGAGATGCGACGCGCGCCCTTTGGTGCGTACGGCCCATCGGCGCCTTCGACTTCCGTACCCTCGGCGAGCATCTGGATGCGGCCGCCATTCGAACCCTCACCGGCACAAGGCTTGAGATCGGCCGGCGCAGCACCCGACTCCATCTGCATGGCGTTCGCCGTGTAGCAGCCGACCTGCATCCAGAGTCCGTCAATATCGCTCCAGTCGCGGGTGGCAAGCAGCTTCGACAACTCGGTGCGCGCGACCGCCTGGCTCCACATGCCGACGGCTTCGCCGACGACGTTGATGCCCTCGTGCTGCGAGAACACCTCCTTGGCGGCCTGCGTGCGAGCCGTATCCACGGAGGTGCCGGGAACACCGGTGACGAGCACGATGTCGCCCTCACCGTTCAATTCCTCGACCAGCCATTCGGCGGTCCGGCGTCCGGCTTCCGCCTGATCGATCGTGACGTTGTAGGCGCATTCCTCGGTGATCTCGCCATCATAGGCGATGATCGTCACACCCTTGGCACAAGCGTTGCGAACCACCTGATTGAGGGCCGTCGGCGAGATCGGATAGACGACGATCGCGTCGGCCCCGGCCTGGACCATGGCGTTGATCTGCTGGATCTGGCGCTGGGCGTTGGGACCCGCCACCTGCACTTCGAGATTCACTTTGTCGCGCAGGGTCTCGGAGGCAGCCATGGCCTTGATCATGTTCGAGGCTTCGGCCTGCCAGTCGTTCCCGATGTAACTCATCGAGAGATAGATGTCGTATTTCTCGCCGCCGTCCTGAGCAGCGGCGGGGCCTGCGGCGATCACGGAAGCCGCAACGGCAGTCCCCGCGAGCAAGCGTTTGAAAGCGCGTGCCATCGATTCTCCTCCCATAAGGTATTCGCGCCGCATGCGACGCGCCGATGATCTCGGAAGGCGCCTCCTCGCGCCTTGTTTTGATATTAGATCAAAAATCAAATTATGCAAACGCTTCCGCTCGGTGCTATGTACCGAGGCTCAGTTTTCAGCCGAAGATGCCCACGCCTTATGTCCCTACTCGAACGAAACCTCGCTCCTTTGCGCAGAGAGACCTTGCAAGATGGGGTTTATCGGCAGTTGTGCCGGCTGATTCTGGAAGGCGGTCTCGCACCGGGTGAATCGATCACCGTCGCCAAGCTCGCGGACGCCTTCGGTGTCAGCCCGATGCCGGTCCGCGAAGCTCTGGCGCGGTTGACGAATGTCGGAGCGCTGACGACCGTTTCGGGGCGCACCGTCGGAATTCCGGCGCTTTCCCGCGAACGCCTGATCGATCTCAGACGCGTGCGACTGGACGTGGAGACGACGGCCACACGCTGGGCAATCGAGCAGTCCGGAGAGGATTTGCCGTCAGGACTCGACGAGCGGCTGGCAAAGCTCTCGGAAGCCGAAGCGCGCGAGGACACGCAGAGCTACGTGTCGGCGAACTACGACTTCCACTTCGCGATCTACCGTGCCGCAGGCTCGCCTTTGATGCTGAGCTTCATCGAGACCCTCTGGCTGCAAATCAGCCCGTTCTTCCATCTCCTGCGGACCTCGGGAAACTACCGCTTCTCAAACATCCAGCACGAGGCGATCCGCAACGCGATCCATGAGCGTGACACGGACGCGGCCGTGGCGGCGCTGACGGCCGATATCGAGGGGGCCTATCAGGCGCTCCTGGCGATCCTGCAAGATTAGAACCCTGGCGGGCGCTGGGCCGCCGGGGCGCCCGGAGCAGGCAACAAGAGGCCTCCGGGCAATCCGGCCACGAAGCGGCGACTATCATCCGTTCGCGGCGGGCATTGGATCGACCTGAACAGGGTTGATGAGCGCCACGCCGGCTCGCTGGCCCACCGCGAAGCCTGCGATCAGTGCGATCTGCGCGCTCAGCATATCGTTTCCGTCCGAGGTGGCCGCTCCGATGGAGCGCGCGTGGCGCAAGAGCGGCGTCTCGGCGGACAGCGCCGCGATATCGGCGACGAGACAGCCAGGCCGGATGGCCGCGAAATCGACCGGGAAGGCCGCGTCGCCCTTCAGCCCCAACGGCGATGCGTTGATCAGAACGTCGTGGTTGAATGCGCTCGGATCGCCGGGACCTGCGAGGTCGCGACCGGCGGCCGCGTTGACCATCGACGCAGTGAAGTCGACGGCCACCTTGTCGATATCGAAAATGTCGAGACGCTCCAAACCCTCGGAGCAAAGGGCATGAGCGATCGCCCGGCCCGCTCCGCCGGCGCCGACCATCATGACCCGCGCGCCGCGCAGGCATTTGCGGTGCTCGCCCAATCCGTCGATGAAACCCTGGCCGTCGAACAGGGCGCCATGCATCCGGCCATCGGCCTTGCGCTGGATGGAATTGACCGCACCGACCACCCTGGCAGTCTCGGTCAGTTCGTCGCAAAGCGCGAGCGCCGCCACCTTGTGCGGGACGGTCACACCGATGCCGGCGAGATTGGGAAGCGCCGCAAGCGCAGTCCAGGTCGCGGTCAGGCGCGAGGCGCTGACATGAAAGGGCACGGCGAAGAGATTGCATCCGGCGGCCGCGAAGAGCGGGTTGATCAGACGCGGCGTTTGAACCTGCGCGACCGGATCGCCGAAGACCGCATAGATGCGCGAGTTGCCGTCCAGATTGGGCACGAGATCGCCGCGAGAAAGCGCATTTGCCGTCATGTCAGCGCGCCTTCGTTTGCACAAGCGTCGGGAAAGATCGACCGGCAGCGCGCGATTGCGGTGTCGATCACCTCCGCCGGGTCGCGCTGCCACCAGGCATCGGAGAAGATCTCGACCTCGATCGGCCCGCGATAACCGGCATCGCGGACCATCCGATCGATGCCGGGAAGATCGATGACGCCATCGCCCATCATGCCCCGGTCCTTGAGGAGATGACGGGTCGGCACGAGCCAGTCATTGACGTGAAAGCCGAGGATCCGCCCGGCCCGGCCGGCCCGCTCGATCTCCGCGCGAAGCTGCGGATCCCACCAGACATGATAGACGTCGACCACGAGGCCGATCCCCTCGCCCAGCCGGTCGCACAGATCATTGGCTTCGCGAAGGCTGGCCAGCAGCGTGCGATCGCCGAACAGCATGGGATGCAAGGGTTCGAGCGCCAGTTTCACTCCGGCACGGCGAGCGATGGACAGGAGTTCGGCGATGGTCGCCTCGCATTGGCTCCGGGCCGCTGCAAGGTCACGCTCGCCGGGCGCCAGACCGCCGGTGAAGACGAAGACGTGATCGGCCTCAAAGCGCGCGGCGCGTTCGAGTTCGGCCTCTGCCCGGGCCAGATGAGCCTCGTCGAACGGGCCGATCCGATTATAGCCGAAGACCTCGAGGCCGGCCTCGGCGAGCGCCTTCGACGCTTCCGCCTCGCCGACCTTGTCGATCTCGTCTCCCCAGATCGAGACGGCCTCGAGCCCGCGCTCGGCACACAGCGCGATGAAGCTGAGCATATCCGCCCGCTCGCGAACGGTCGCATGATTGATGACGATCTTGTCGGGCACGGGGATTCCGTTGGTCGATCGAGAAAAGGGCGGAACGCTCACAAGGGTCAGAAGCGATACACGCCGAGCTTGGAGAAGATCTCGTAGATCTGTTGGGCGTAGCGGGAGAATTCGGGATATTCGCCGAGATGGGCCGGTCGCGGGCGCGGCAGATCGATCGGGATTTCCTCGACGATCCGGCCGGGGCTCGTCGACATGACCAGAACGCGGTCCGACAGCCCGACCGCCTCTTCGATGGAGTGGGTGATGAAGAGAACGGTCTTGCGCGTCTCCAGCCAGAGCATCTCGAGATCGTGACGGATCTGGGTGCGCGTGATGGCGTCGAGCGCGCCGAACGGCTCGTCCATCAACAGCATCGACGGGTCGTGGACGAGCGCGCGGGCGATCGAGACGCGCTGGCGCATGCCGCCGGAAAGCTGTCGCGGATAGCGGTCCTCCGCTCCCTTGAGGCCGAGCCTGTCGAAGAGATTGGCGGCCCGCTCGCGCAGTTCGGCCTTGTCGAGGCCGCGGATCTCCTGCTGCAGCATGACGTTCTTCAGCGCGGTGCGGAAATCCAGAAGCAGGTGATCCTGGAAGACGATGCCGACCTCCGAAATCGGCCGCGTCAGCGGCATGCCATCCACCTCGACGCTGCCTTCGCTCGGAGGTTCGAGACCGGAGACGAGCAGAAGCGTCGTGCTCTTGCCGCAGCCCGAGGGCCCGATCAGGCTGACGAACTCGCCGGGCTTGATGTCGAGATCGATCGGGCCAAGAGCGCGAAAGGCGTTCTCGCCGGACCCGTAGATCTTGCTGATCCCCTTGGCGTGGATCGAGGCGCCCTTGGACGATCCGCCGGACGAGGCGAGAGCGCTCGCGCTCGGATTCGTTTCGGATTGGACTGCGGTCATGGGGAAACTCATGGGTGTCAGCGCCCGGTATGGGCCCAGGGCATCATCTGGCGTTCGAAGACGCTCATCAAACCATTGAACAGGAGGGCAACGATGGCGGCCGCGACGAGGCCGGCGAACATCAGGGGCATGTCCATGAAGCTCGATGCCTGCATGATCATGAAGCCCAGTCCCTTATTGGAGGCGATGAATTCGGCGATGATCACACCCTCGACCGCCTTCACGACGCCGATCTTCATGCCGGAGACGATATGCGGCATCGCCGCCGGCAGACGGAACTTGGCAAAGCTCTGCCACGCACCGGCGCCCATCGAGCGGGAGATGTAGAAGAGCCGCCGGTCGACCGCCTTGAACCCGGCCATCGCGTCGACCAGGACCGGGAAGAAGCACATCAGGAAGACGATCAGCGCCGCCACCAGCGGCCCGATCCCGAACCAGATGATGAGAATCGGGCCGACGACGGTCTTCGGCATGATGTTGAGAAAGACGATCACCGGGTAGAGGCCGCGTTCGAGGGCGCCGATGGAAGAGATGGCGAGCGCCAGCGGCACGGCGACGAGGACGCCGAGCGCAAAGCCTTCGACGATGGTGATCGAGGTGGCGACGGCGTGTCCGGCGATCAGCTGCCAGTCGCTGACCAGCCGGCCGAGGAAATCCGACGGCTTGGGAACCAGCCAGGTCGGCACGTCGAAGGCAATCGCGAGCCACTCCCACAGGCCGAGGAGAGCGGCGATCGAAATCAGCGCGATCAGCGCCGATCCGGCAAACGAGCCGCGCAGTTGTCCGATCGCCGCCAGCAACCCTCCCTCGCGGCCATTGTCGAGCGACGGGCGATATTCGGCGGTTCGCTCCTCGGTCATCGTGCGGTTCATACCCATGATCGGGCCCATGATCGGGCAGGCTTTCGGTCAGGCGGCAGTTGCGTCCCGGCCTGCCGCTCTCTCACGTGACAGGCCGCCGTATTCTTCCGCAGCCGTCGATCGACGGCTGCGGAAGGGGGCGACCGGAAGGTCCGAGCCGTCCCGGTCGGCTGTCAGGGGCAGGTGACGTCCGTCTCCGGCGCGACCTCCTGGGTGTAGTAGTCGGTGACCGGCTTGTCGGAGGGAAGCTCCATCGCCGTGGTCATCACCTCGTACATCTTCGCCCAGGTCTCGTCGCTGGTGACCGCGATGACGTCGCCCGAGCCGCCCGGGCAGACCGAGGCGAAGCTGTATTCGGCAGCTTTCAGGAGATCGTCGCGCGAATGCTCGGTCTCCGGAAAGGTCTTCATCAAGGCGTCGACCGCCGCTTCCGGATCGGCCATCGCCTGCTTCCAGCCTTCGGCGGTCGCCTCGACGAAGCGCTGATAGACCTCAGGGCGCTCGGCGATCTTGTCCTCACGAGCGACGAGGCTGAGGCTCGCGATCGGAACGCCGTAATTGTAGAAATACATGTTGCCGGCCTCCACGCCCTGGGCGGCGAGCGGCACGACGATGTTCTCCGGGGTCTGCGAGACGGCATCCACCTGGCCGGAGGTCAACAGGCCGATGAAGGCGCTTTCGGAGGCGGTGACGATCTCCACGTCGGATTCATCGATCTCGTTTGCCTTCAGGAAGACCGGAATCAGCGGCAGCATCGCCGAGCCCGGCGAGACGGCGAGCTTCTTGCCGACAAGGTCCTTCGGTTCGGAGATGCCGGAATCGGCGAGGTACTGAATGCCGAACTGGCCGGACTTCCAGATCGTGGCGATGATCTTGATCGGGGCGCCCTTCGAAGCGACGTTCAGCGCCGCGCCGGCATCGGCATAGCCGAGCTCGGCCTGGCCCGTCGCCACGAGCTGTGCGGCGACCGACGAGCCGCGCCCCTCGACGAGATCGACGTCGAGATCGCGGTCCTCGTAAAGCCCTTGCTGCTGGGCGACGGCGAAGCCGAGATGGGCGGAATCGGCCGTCCAGTTCATCTGCATTGTCAACTGATCGGCCGCGTAAGCCGACCCGACAGGCGCTGCCGCGAACGCAGCAGCCAGGAGCGAACGTTTCAATATCGTCTTCATGGTTTCCTCCTCTTTGAATGAGCCGTTCGTCGGAGATCAGCCGCAAGGCCGGCAGGCCAACGAACGATCAGGTCTTCTCCCGCCCATCCGGGCGGATGTGTTTCGCCGCAAAGGCCTCCCGTCACACGCGCGTCCAGGGCAGCATCAGTCTTTCGGCGACATTGACCAGCGCGCTGAGCACGACGCCGATCAGGGAGCCGACCACCAGAATTGCGAAGATCATCGGCGTATTGGCCGAGTCCATCGCGCGAAGGACGAGATAGCCGAGGCCGTTCTGGGAGTTCAGCCATTCGACCACGATGACGACCGTGACCGAGATCACCACCGTGATCCTCAGGCCGGAAAAGATGCTCGGTGCCGCGGTCGGCAATTCGAAGCGGGTGAAGGTCTGCCACCACGAGGCGCCCATCGAGCGGCTGAGATAGTATTGACGCGCATCCACCGACTTGAATCCGGTGACGCTGTCGACCAGCACCGGGAAGAAGACGATGAGCGCCGTCAGAAGGATCTTGGGGAAGTCGCTGAAACCGAACCAGACCAGCATCAGCGGCGCCAGGGTGATCTTCGGCAGACCCTGGATGAAGACGACGATCGGATAGAGGATCTGCTCGGCAAGGCGGAACTTGGCGATCAGATAGGCGAGGACGACCGCGGGGATCACCCCTGCTGCGAGCCCGAAGAGGATGATCCGCAAGGTCATCGCGGCGTGGTAGGCGAGCCGCTGATACTGCGCGATCAGATCGCCCAGGAACGCACTGGGAGCCGGCAGGACGTAAACCGGGACGTCGAAGATCCGGATCAGCACTTCCCACAGGAGCAGGAGCCCGACGAACCAGAGAGCCGGCTCGAGAAAGCGCCAGAGGGTGTCGAAAACTCTCATTGTGCAGCGGCAGCCTTCTGGTCGGCCCGCGAGCCATGATCGCGCGGGCGGCGCTGTCGACTTCGCAGCGGCCAGATGGCGGCGATCTCCCGAGCAGCCTCATGCAGGGCTTCGGCGAGCTCCTCGTAGCGATCCGGGGTGATGCGCACGACCGGGCCGGCGACGCTCAGGGTCCCGGCCACGGCCGCATCGGCGAATGTGGTGTCGTAGAACGGAACGGCGATCGCGGCGGTGCCGGCTTCCGCCTCTTCGATCGAGGTGCCGTAGCCGCGCTCGCGGGTTTCGTTGAGACGCGCGCGGATCGCGTCGATGGAGGTGGCGCTGTTCGGACCGAGCGGGCGCTGGCTGGCAAAGCCTCGGCTGTAGAGGATCGTCAGCGCCTCTTCCTCGCTCAAGGTGGAGAGCCACGCCTTGCCGTTCGCTGTGGCGTGCAGGACGATCTCCTGGCCCATGTCCGGGTCGTAGCGAAGGCCGGACGTCGCGCCCTGCGCCCGAGCGACCCAGACCAGATCCTGGCCTTCCACGATCGCGAGACGGCAGTATTCCCGCGTGCGGCGAGCGAGCTTTTCGAGGATTTCCTGCACGACGTCGGGCACGGCCCGCGCATCGAGGTTCCGGAACGCCAGCGTACTCATGCGCAAGGACAGGGAATAGCCCTGGCTGACGGGGTCCTGGATCGCCCAGCCATTCTTGACGAGGGTCGTGAGGAGCCGGTGGGTAGCGCTCGCCGGCATGTCCAGCTGATTGGCGAGATCGGTAATCTCGGCCGGCTCCTTGCGGCCCGCCAGGACCTCCAGAAGCCTCAGACAACGATCAACGGCGGCAACGGACACTGAAAATTCCTCCCACAAACAAGATACGACATGTGTTTCTAAATTGGAATGGCTTTCCAGATTTTTTCACGCGGATCCAAGCGTCGCCTCGTCGGCGGCTTGCTGATCAGTTGGTCTCAGGGGATCCGTAAAGTTCACAGAAATGGTCGGCGATCAGCCCGACCTGCCCGCGGATCATGTGAATCCCCGAATGGGTCCGGGCGCCTCGCTTGCGAGCGAGGTGCAGAAGCCGTGTGGTTTCCGGCTCGGCGATCACTTCCGCGACGGTCATCGTTGCGTCGATTTTCTCCGCATCGAGCGGAAGCGGATCGTCGGCGTTCAATCCGAGCGAGGTCGCATTGATGATCAGCTGGCCCGTCTCCGGCACCGGCGCGCCGGCTCGCGCGAAGCCCTCGCGCGTTCGGTCTGCCAGCGTTTGGGCGAGGTGCTGGGCCTTGTCCTCCGTCCGGTTGGCGACGACCAGCGAGGCCGCTCCGGCCTGTTCGAGCGCGAAGGCAATGGCAATTGCGGCGCCGCCCGCGCCGATCATCAGGCATTCCCGCCCCTCGACGCCTATACCCTGCTCCTCAAGCCCGCGAAGGAACCCCTGCCCGTCGAACTGATAGCCGCGAAACGAGCCGTCCCGCTCCCGGCGGACCAGATTGACGGCGCCTCCCAGCTCGGCGAGCGGATCGAGACTGTCGCAGAGCGGCAGGATCGCCTGCTTATGGGGAAGCGTTACGCCGAAGCCGACGATATTCGGCATCGCCTTCAGTCCCGCCCAGGCCGCCTCCAGTCCGCTCGGGGGAATGTGGAATGGAACGCAGGCGATATCCGCTCCGTGCCGTGCGAAATGCGGCTCGATCGCGCCCGGTGTCTTCGCCTGGACGATCGGGTCGCCGATCACGCCCATCAGCCGCGTGCGGCCGGATATCGTCACCATGACAGATCCTCGCGCTTCAGCCAGACGAGACTGCCGTCCTCGACACCTACGATGAGGTCGAGCGCGCCCCGACCGGCCCAGTCCACCGCTTCAGGCGAAGCCACATGCATCGCCATGGCGATGGTCCGGCCGCGATGGGCCATCGGCACCGGCTTTGCAAAGCGCGGCTCCTCCGGCGTGCCGACATTGCGGCAGTAGAAAAGGCCCGCCTGACCGGTGGTGTTGCGCGGCATGCCCTTCGGGCCGGGCGGAACAGAGGCACGCGCATGGGTGCCGAAGATCAGGTCGATGCGTCCCTCTCCCTCCCAGTCGCACAGGCAGAGCTTGACGCGGCCCCGGCCACCGCCGACATCCACGGTGAAGGCGATGATTTCGCCGTCGTCCCACCGCAGATGACGCTTGTCGGCCAGTTCCGTATCGCTTTGGCGCCGAAAGTCCGACAGAAGCCCGTCTTCATCGAGGGCGACGTAGTGCAGCGCGCCGTCGCCCCGCCAGTCCGCCACGGCGGGCCGGACGCGCCAGACGGTTTTCAAGGGCTTTCCGCGATAATGCAGCAGCTGTTCGCCGGCAAAGCGCGGCGGCTTCTGTTCGCCGCCCAAATTGCGGAAGAAGCGGTGATAACCGGTGACGTCGCTGACGAGAAGATCGGCGAAGCCGTCCCCGTCCCAGTCGACGATCGTCGGGCAGGAATAGCCGAACATCTTTTCCGAGGGACCCTGCACCGAACCGGTCGGCCCTGCCGCGATGCGGACCGGATGGCCGTCCGCCTGAAGCATGGTATCGGATCCGAGACAGGCGCGCCCTTCGCCGCCGCCGGTGTTCTCATAGAACAAGAGTTCGCCGGTGCTGTTTCCGACGACGAGATCAGGGCGGCCGTTGCCGGTGAAATCGAACGCCGCGGGAGACGGGAGCACGCCGGCATGGATCAGCGGCGTTTCGGTGGTGACCCGGCCCATCTTGCGAAAGCGCGGCAGGCCATCCTCGCCATCGGCGACGTTCTTCAGGAACGTAACGTAGCCGTCCTCGGCGCCGACCAGAATGTCCGGCCGCCCGTCCCCGTCCCAGTCGACGACGCAGGGAAAGTGGATGCACTGATCGAGCTCGATCGGACGGTCGTCCTCGCCGCAAAGAAGCTGGGTCTGCGTAAAGCCGTCCGCCGAACGGCGGGCCAGGTGCAGAATATTCCAGAACTCGCCGGCCACCAAGCACTCGCCGGCCGGCCCGAAGTTGCCGAATGCCGGCGCCAGCTGGCCGTAGACCTCGAGCGGGATATCGCCCGCCAGGACCGGCCGGCCGCGATCGAGAACCGGACGCTCGATCGTCCCGCGATTCCTGAAGGCGTAAAGAAAGCCGCGCAACGGTCCGCCAAGCCAGCGATCGGCGGCATCGAAGCCCCGGTAACCCTCGTCGTTCCATTCCCGGCCATTCGGCCAGTAGTCGCCCCAGAAGTCGCTGCCGACGACGAGTTCGAGCTCGCCATCCCCGTCGATGTCGTGAAAGCGCGCCGAATGGAAATACTCGTTGCCCTTCACCCAGTCCGCCTCGAGATCGAGGACGGCGGGCTCGCCGAAACGCGGCGCCCCCGGCTCACCGATATCCGAGTAGACATGAATCTGCCGGCGCAGACGCGACGTCGAGACGAGATGAAGACGCCCGCCCACAACGGCGCTGGTGACGTAGCCGCGAACGCCTTCGACCCGCTCTTCGGCGCCGAGGCGCGGCGTGCCGTCCTCGTTCCCACCGGTCTGCCGCCGCAGATAGACCTGTCCGTCGTAGCAGGCATCCCAGCTGGAGAGGAGGAGATCCCGGCTGCCTCGGCCGGTCCAGTCCACCACGTCGACGCAGGTGATGATCCGCCCGGCGACGGCGGCGGAGCGCACGCCTTCGTCATAAGCCAGTGCGTCCTTGCCGTAGTCCGGCCCGCTCCAGACGCGCGCGTCGTCCTCCCAACGAGTAACCCCCAAGACAAACCCTTCCAGTTCCATTTTTGGAATGCTATTCTAAAATGAAATCGTATCATAATTTGTCGAGATTGAAAGAGAAGCCGCGTCCATGAAACACGCCATCGACGGCATCGTCCCGGTCATGATCACTCCCTTCACGGAGGCGAACGCCATCGACTGGGGCGGCCTGGAGAATCTGGTCGAGTGGTACATCGCTCACCGCGCGGACGCGCTGTTCGCGGTCTGCCAGTCGAGCGAGATGCAGTTTCTGTCACTTGAGGAACGGGTCGAGCTCGCGCGGCGAACCGTCGAGATGGCCAAGGGCCGCATCCCGGTCATCGCCTCGGGCCATGTCGCGGAAAGTCTCGACGATCAGCGCGCGGAGCTGCGAGCGATCGCCGAGACCGGCATCGACGGGCTGGTGCTCGTGACCAATCGCCTCGATCCAAATCGCAGCGGAAGGGAGGCGTTTCGAGCCAATCTCGACAGCATGCTCTCGGCCCTGCCCTCCGATCTGCCGCTCGGTCTCTACGAATGCCCGGCGCCCTATCGCCGCCTGCTTTCGGACGATGAATTCAGGCGCTGCGTCGATACCGGCCGGTTCGTCGTCTTGAAGGACGTGTCCTGCGACCTCAAAACCGTGCGCCGCCGGGCGTCGATGGCAGAAGGCTCGCCGCTCAAGGTGGTCAACGCCAACGCCGCGATCGCCTTCGATGCGATGAAGAACGGCTCGATGGGATTTTCAGGCATCGCGACGAATTTTCATCCCGACCTCTATGCCCACCTTTATGCCAACAAGGAGCGGGAGACGCCCCTGATCAAGGAGCTGACGGTGTTCCTCGCGCTTGCCGCGATGGGTGAAGCTTTCGGATATCCCGCCATGGCCAAGCTTCTTCACGTGCGCCAAGGAACATTCACGTCGTACGTTTCTCGCGCCACAGATTACGACATCCTCGAGCGACATTGGGCACTCGAACCTCTGCTTGAGCATATTGAGAACGGCAGCAGCTCGTTTCGAAACCGTCTGCGAGACGGGCCCGAAATGAACTGAGCGGCTTCAAGAGGAGGCTGTAGTTCCGTCTTGTTGCGAACCAAAATGAAGCCGCCGATGCCCTGGACTGAAATGGCTCGCAACGATTATGCGCGAAAAGTGCCTCCATGCCGGTGCAGTTCGGCCTGGTAAGATCTCCACAGATTCGAACAGACGAAACGCGCTGCCGTCGATGGTCACGAGGCGAGCCTGGTCCTTCGTCGCTTCTTGTGAAGGCCAGTCACGCCGCGTCCGACCATCATGGCAAGCAGCAGACCGCACATCGTCAGAAGCACCGCGCTGATGGGGGTCTCGAAGAGGATGGTCGGACTCCCCCGCCCGAGAAGAAGCGCGCGGCGCAGGTTCTCCTCGATCATCGGTCCAAGGATTAGCCCGAGAAGAAGCGGGGCGGCCGGACAATCCAGTTTGATGAACAGATAGCCGAGAATGCCGAGCCCGGCGAGCAGCAGGACCTGAAAGGAACTGTTGGCGACGCTGTAGACCCCGATCGCCAGGAAAATGACAATCATCGGATAAAGGAGCCGATAGGGTATCGACAGGATCCGCACCCACACGCCGATGAAGGGGATATTCACCCACAAAAGAAGGAAATTGCCGATCAGCATGCTGGCGAGAAGGCCCCAGAAAAGGTCGGGATGGCCTGAAATGACGCGCGGCCCCGGCGCGATGCCGTTCATGATCAACATGCCGAGGATCAGCGCGCCCACTGCGTCGCCGGGAATCCCGAGCGTCAACGTCGGGATATAGCCCGTCTGCGCAGCGGCGTTGTTGGCTGCTTCCGGTGCCACGACGCCCTCAATCGCGCCCTTGCCGAAGCGTTCCGGCTCGCGGGTCACGCGGGTTTCCAGCGCATAGGCGATGAAGGAGGCGATGGTCGGCCCTGCTCCCGGCAGCGCTCCAAGGAACGAACCGAGCCCGGTTCCGCGGATGATCGCGCCGACCGAACGTTTCGCCTCGTCGCGGGTGGGCATCATCGAGCGCCAGCCGCCCCCCGTCTTCAGAATTTCTCGCCCGGCATTCGGCTCCAGATTGCGGACGACTTCGGAGAGCCCGAACAACGCCATGGCGACCACGATGAAGCTCAACCCCTCCGCCATGATCGGGATATTGAAGGTGAAGCGCATCATCCCCGAGACGATGTCCATGCCGACAAGGCCCATCAGGATGCCGACGAGCACCATGCCGATCGAGCGCAGGAAGGAATCGGTCGCAAAGAAGGCAGCCGCGAGCAGCCCGAACAGCATCATCGAGAAATATTCCGATGGCCCGAATTCCAGCGCGATCTGGGTGATCGCGGGCGCCGCGAAGATAACGGCGAAGATCGCAACCCACCCGCCGACGAAGGATGCGACCGCCGTCATGAATAACGGCACTCCGGCGCGGCCGGCCTTCGCCATCGGATAGCCATCCAGCGCGACGACCGCCGAAGCCGGCGTTCCCGGCAGGTTCAGGAGAATGGACGCCGTCGAACCGCCGAAAAGCCCGCCATAGAAGATGCCCGACAGCATGATGATCGCCGGCACGGCATCGAGGCCGAAGGTAAACGGCAAGAGCATGGAAATCGCCGTGACCGTTCCCAGACCCGGCAGGACACCGACGAAGGTGCCGAGGACGACGCCGACGAGGCAGTAGAACAGGTTCTCGAGACCGAGAGCGACCTCGAAACCGTGCGCGAGATTGATGAGCGCGTCCATCTTACCACCACGTCCGGAAAGGAAGACCGAGCAGCAGCTTGAAAACGAGGACGGCGAAGACGGCCATGGCGACGGCGATCAGCGCGTTCTCGGTCCATTTCGTCTCGCTGGAGGCTAGTCCTGCGACAAGGACCGTCGCAATGCAGGTCAGAACCAGCCCGACCCTCTCGATCAGCAGGGCGAACGTGCAGATCGACAGGGTCAGCCCGGCCACCGGGCGGAAGTAGAGCCGCTCAAGCGGGACCGGTCTGCGATGGATGACCGATTTGACGATCAACGCCACGCCGATCAGCACAAGCAGACTGCCGATCATCAGAGGGAAATAGCCCGGACCCATCCGGCGCGTCGTTCCGATCGAAAGATCGAGGGCGCCGAGGGCGAAAGCACCCCCGATCGCAAGGAAAAGGAGACCGGAGAGAAGGTCGCGGTCCTTTAGCATTCCAGGCATCACCACCTCCTATCGAACGTAGCAGGGTCCGTCGATCAGAGGATGGTTCGCGATGAAATGCTCGTCGACTTCGACGCCGAGCCCCGGCCCCTCAGGCGCGACCAGATATCCCTCTTCGTCGATTTCGAGCGATGCACCGGAGACGAGATCGGTGCGAAACGGATTGTACCGGGTCGCATCCGCCTCGAAATACCCCGGATTGTCGATCGAGGAGAGAAGGTGCAGCGAGGCGAACATGTTGAGCGCCGTCATCGAGCTGTGGGGGTTGATCTGCTGCTTGCGGGCCGAGGCCATCGCCGCGATCCGGTAAACCTCGGTCAGGCCGCCGGCCTTGGAGAGATCGGGCTGCAAGACCGTGACGACGTCTTCCTCCAGGACGCGCTGGAATTCGTAGCGCGTATAATGGTTCTCGCCGGTCGCCAGAGGCGTCCGCCCGAAGCCTGCCGCCTTGCGGTAGTTGTGGTCGTCATAGGGCGGGAAAGGCTCTTCCAGCCAGCCGACATTCGCCGCGTCGAGCGCCGGCATCAGCTGGCGGACCTCCTCCAGACCATAGGCCGCGTTCACGTCGGAAAGAATGTCGATGTCCTCCCCGAGCGCATCGCGCACCGCCTCGACCCGCTCCGCATCGCGCTTCGGCGTATCGCCGAGCCGCAGCTTCAGAGCCTTGTAGCCCATGGACACGTAGCCCTGAGCTTCTTCGATCAGCGTTTCGGTGGGCTGGTAGCCGAGGGTCAGGCCTCCGGCATAGGCCTTGATCTTCTTCGCCCGGCCACCGGCAAGCCGGAAGATCGGCCAGCCGCACGCTTTGCCTCGCAGATCCCACAGAGCCAGATCGATACCGCTCATCGCGATCGCCGTCCCGGCGCCGAACCCGTGCGTCGCGAAATGGCCGAGATAGAGATGATGCCAGATACCGACATTGTCGCGCGGATCCATGCCGATGATCATCGGCGCGAGCGTCGTCTCGATGAGCTTGGCGATCGCTCCCGGCGAGCGGCCGTGATGCGCCTCGGCCCAGCCGACCAACCCATCGTCGCTGACGATCTTCACGAGCACCGCGTCGCGCTTGACCATCCGCCCGACGCCCATGCGGAAATTCGTTCCCTCCGGCACCCGGTAGGACACCGGATGGACGGTAATCTTGCTGATCTTCATGGTCCTCCCTCCCACCGGCAGGCCTCCCAGATGCGCCGGTGTCATACTGATATTGAGAATTTCTGTAATATAAAGTAACAGATATGCGCAAGCTGTATGCGCAGATTTTCCATGCCTCGACCACAGGATTCCTTGATGAGCCTCAACCTCCGCACCGATATCGCCGATCCGCTCTGGGTTCCGCTGCTCACTCACTACACGACGAGCGGAGCGGTCGACGCCGCGCGCATGCTGCAGCACCGGCACAGCCTGACGCCGCATGTCCGTCAGGTCATGCTGGCCGGCTCGACCGGCGACGGATGGGAGCTCGACGATTCTCAGTTCGATTCGCTGATCGACCTCGGCGACTCGACGGATCTGCCAGAGGGCGCCTCCCTGCTCTTCGGCATCCTCAGACCGACGACGGACGAGGTCGTTGCCAGGCTTCGTCACCTCGAAAGCCGCCTCGATGACGCGCCCCGCCTCAAGAGCCGTCTGCGCGGCGTCGCCATCTGCCCGCCGGTCGAAGAGACGGACGATCAGGCCCGGATCCGGGAGCATTTCGAGACGGCGTTTGCGCAAAGCCGCTTGCCCGTCGCCGTCTATCAGCTGCCTCAGGTAACCCGGTGCATTCTCGCACCGGACACGCTGGCAGCACTGTCGCAGAACCCGCGTGTGATCATGTTCAAGGACAGCAGCGGCGAAGACCTGGTCGCCCGGGACCGGAGCGACTATGATGGCGTTGTCATGGTACGCGGAGCCGAAGGCGGATATCTGGACGCACTGAAACCCTCCGGACCCTATGACGGCTGGCTTCTGAGTACGGGCAATGCTCTCGCCGCGCCGCTGCGCCGGGTGCTCGAACTGAACGCGAGCGGCAACGAAAAGGGCGCGGCGCGCCTGTCCGACGCGATCTCGGCTGCGGTCGAGAAGGTGTTTGCCGCTGCCCAGCAGGAAGGCGGCGCCAACGCCTTCTCCAACGCCAATCGGGCGATGGACTTCCTTCGCGCCCACGGTGCGGACTGGCGCACGGCGCCCCCTGCCCTCAAGGTCGACGGCTCGCCGCTTTCAAGCGATCTTATCGCTGAAGCGCAGATCCACGCAGCCGATCTTCTGGAGATATCAGGGGCCGGCTATCGTCACCTTTGAAGCGACCCCGGTATGAGCCGTTCCTCGACGCAGTCCAAACCTTTCACCATCAACTCGATCGAGCACGCCATTCGCCCGGCGCGCCAGCGCAGCCTGAACGACGAGGTCTATGAGGCCCTGGCGAAGCTGATCGCATCGGGCGAGATGCGCAGCGGTGACAGGCTTCCCGCCGAGGCCGAACTCTGCCAGCTCTTCGCCGTCTCAAGACCGGTCGTGCGCAAGGCGCTGACGCGCCTTCGCGACGAGAAGCTCGTCGTGTCGCGCAAGGGCTCCGGATCCTTCGTGGCGGACGCCGGCTCAGCGACCGCGCCGAAGGAGGCCGAGAGCCGTCTGGCGGTGATGCTGCACGCACTCGAATACCGTCGCAGCATCGAGCCGGACGCGGCCTACTATGCCGCGATCCGCGGCGGACCGAGCGACCTCGCGGCGATCCATGAAGCCCTGGAAGACTTTCGGCGCTTCGACGAGCAGAACGTGCGCCCCAATGTGGACAAGGCGTTTCACCGGGCGATCGCTCGGGCGGGCGGCAACGAGCATTATGAGAAGGCGCTCGACATCATCGGCTACGATATCGATCTCGGTGTCACCCTCGCCCATCACCTCTCCAAGCTGGGTCAGGCCGAGCGGCGGGCCGCGATCTTCGCCGAACACAGCAGCATCTACGAAGCGATCAGGTCACAGGACCCCAAGGCCGCCCGGGAAGCGATGCTGGTGCATCTGGAGCGCTCCCAGGTCCGGGTCATCGCGCGCGGCCAGGAAATGATGCGGCGGTCTGTCACCTGACGAGAGATCCACGACACCGCAAGCCTTGACCGGCAAAGCTGTAACATACTATGACAGATATGTCGTGCCCGACGGCCTGTGGGAGGAGTCGGGCCGAGCCACATCCAATCCGGGAGGATCACAACCTTGCTTAAGAGCCCACGCATTCTCGCCTTTGCCGCACTGGCCGGCACGCTGGCCTTCGCCGCGCCTGCCACCGCGCAGGACAGCTATCCGTCTGACACGATCGACATCGTCGTCTCCTACCCGCCGGGCGGCTTCAACGACACCGTCGCCCGAATGATCGCAGAGGATTTCGACGAGCGCTGGGACCAGCCGGTCGTGGTCGACAACCGGCCCGGCGGCGGCACGGTCGTGGGAACCGAATTTGTCGCAAGCTCCGAGCCGGACGGTCACACGATGGGCATTTCGCCCTTCGCTTTCGCCGTCAATCCGGGGCTCTTTCCCTCGCTGCCCTACGACACGGAAAAGGATTTCAAGCACGCGATCGTTCTGGGCGAGGCCTTCAACGTTCTCGTGGCCCATCCGGATTTCGAGCCGAATACGGTCGAGGAGCTCATCACCTACGCCAAGGAAAACCCAGGCGAAGTCAATTACGCCTCGGCCGGCAATGGCTCGTCGAACCACCTTTCGGGCGAACTCTTCAAGTCGTTGGCCGGGGTCGACGCGGTTCACATCCCCTATGGCGGCAGTGCACCGGCGCGGACGGACTTGATGGCCGGGCGGGTCGATATCCTTTTCGACAACTACACGAATGTTAAGGAGCTGGTGGAAACCGGCAAAGTGAAAGCACTCGGCGTCACGACGCTGAAAGAGACCGAGAAGATGCCGGGCGTGCCACCGGTCGCCGACACCGTTGACGGCTATCAGGTCAGCACCTGGTGGGGCGTCTATGTGCCGTCCGAAACGCCAGACGATGTGGTCACCACATTGAATGAGGCTCTCAATTCCTTCCTCCAAAAGGAATCGACCCTCAAGGTCTTCGACGAGCAGGGCATCACCCCCATCGGCGGCAGCGTTGAAGAGGCAGAAGCCTACGTACAGGGTCAGCTTGAGCAGTGGATCCCGGTCGCCAAAAACGCGCAGATGCAGGTCGACTGACCCGAGCAGCGTTTGATGACTTCATCGCGTCATCTTCCTCGCGTGCTTCTGACCGATCCGATCGATGCACGCGAGGCCGCCCGCCTCGGCGAAAGCGCCGAGGTCTTGGCGTTCGACGAAGCCGACCCCCTCGGCTTGACGGAGGCGATCGAACGCGCCGACTTCGTCGTCGTGCGACGCACCATTCCTGAGGCCGCCCTTTCGAGGGCACACAGGCTCCGCGCCTTGGTCCGCCACGGAGCGGGGCTCGACTTCATTCCTGTCGAGGCGGCGAGCCGGCTCGGGATCGCCGTCACGAACACCCCCTCCGTCAATGCCCGCAGTGTGGCCGAGCATGTGTTCGGCCTCGTGATCGGGCTCGCCCGCCGGATCGCCGAAAACGACGCCGGCATTCGCGGTGGCGAGTGGCAAGCTCTTCGCGCCGCTGCGAACGCCACCTCCGAGATTTCCGGCAAGACCTTGGGCCTGATCGGCTATGGCGATATCGGGCAGGCGATCGGGCAGATCGCGCGGAACGGCTTCGGCATGGACGTCCTTGCCGCAACGCGGCGGCCGCGCGCGGACGAACGCGGCATCTCGTTCTGTCAACTCGGCGCTATTGCAGCGCGAGCCGATATCCTGGTCGTCGCCTGCCCTCTGAGCGACGAGACACGCAATCTCGTCTCCCAAGAGATCATTGCGGCGATGCAGCCGCATGCGATCCTGGTGAATGTCGCGCGGGGTCCGATTGTCGACGAAGCGGCGCTCGCCGCCGCCCTTCACGCGGGACGTCTCGGCGGCGCCGCCCTCGACGTCTACTGCGAGCAACCGCTGCCGCCCGACTCTCCCATACGCACGGCACCGAACACGATCCTCTCGCCGCACGTCGCGGGCGTCACAGCCGAAGCCATGGCGCGGATGAGCCGCGACGCAGTGAGCGACATCTTAGAGATGATCGCCGATCAGCGGCCGAAAAACCTCGTCAACGTTGATGCATGGCCGCAGATACATGCCAGATGGCGTTCCATGCCAGACTTCTGATCGGCGCATGATCCTCTTGCGATGGCCCGGCCCTACCGGGTGATCCGGGGCGAATATTGGTGCAGTCAATCTTCCGCCGGACCCGCGAGCCGGGTCGGCTGGGTTTGTCGGATTTTAGCGACATGGTCAGCCTCGGCCTGACGATCGCCGGCCAGCCGCTCGACCATCTGCCGTGTCCCTTTCGGCTGATCTGGTCGGGCTTCGAGCATGCCCATGTCATCCTTGGCGGCGAAAGTTTCGTCGCCCTGGCCGAGGGGCTTCAGAACGCCCTGTGGCTGGTCGGCGCCCCTTTATCGCCGCAGCGACAGCCTTTCGGCCGCGTTCCGCTATCCCGATGCCGATGCCGATGCAAAAGCCGAATCCAAAATCTCAATGGAATCCATTAAATCTCAACAGGTCCCAGTCGAGCAGTGCATCAGGTATGCGGAGTTCCTTGTGGCAGACCATATGATCTCCTTCGATCCCACTATGCATACCCAGATACGGAATTCCTGGTGGTCCCCGCCGATGTCGACCACCATCGCGCTGCCGTGACGGCCCCGCTCGGGGCCTCCCGCCCCCGTATGAATCCAAGCCACGAGCGGATTGCGGTCGCCGTCTATGCGCATCTCACTGACCTTTGCCGTCGCTGCGACGCGCATGGCCAGCGCCCTTACCGCTGCGTGACGTACGACACAGCGGGACGCGGCAGGCGGAATTACATCTGATCCAGCACTCAGCGGGGTCCAAGGCAAAGCCCCGTGCCACGGCCCAGGCTCCAGCAAAGGCCCGCCCGAAAACACCCTGTGGTTTCGGACCCTTCCGTCGGATCCTGCCGTCCCGAACAGATGTCTTCATTTCGTTTGCAGAGGAACCAGACCCATGAACTGTCTCGCCCCATCCTATCTCGACGTCGGCCGCAACGGTGAGGCCATCAGCGACGCCCGACTGAGCTTCCACGACGCATGGCCGGAGAGCGACCCCCGCCTCCAGCCCCAGAAGTCCCGGCTCGCGGGCCCCGAAGACGCGCAGATGATCGCCGAATGCGTCCATATCCGTCGTCTGGACTGGGAGGCCTTTCAGAAGAAGACGGCCGGGAAGCCCGTTCACGAGCGCGTCTTCGACCTGATCAATCACCGCACCATCCAGTTCAACTCCCGCAGCCGCTTTGCCGAGAGCGAGATCTGGAAGGGCCGGATCAAGGACGCCTGCGACAAGGGCGAGCCGATCTCGATCCTGCTTCCCGTGTTCTGCGTCATCCGCAATCCGGTGAAACGGCTGCAGCTGACCGTGCCGACCACCGCCGAGGAGGTCTCGCTCCGGCACATGGCGAACATCGCCGAGATGATCCGCCAGATCTATCCGGCGGGCGCCGTCTTTCATCTGATCACGGACAGCACCTTCTACGGCCTGCCCTTCGGCGTCACCGCCGTCGAGGCGCTGCGCTATGTCGATCTTCTGCGCCAGATGGTCGAGACGATCGGCTGCGGGGATACCATCAAGCTCCACGACATGGCGCAGATCCTGTCCGGCCGCTTCGAGGCGTTTCAGGAAAGCTACGAGCGCTGGTCGGCGCGCTTTCACGACGATCCCTTCGCCGACGGCCTCAGCCCCGAATTCTACGACGTTTGGCTCGCCAGTATGGCGGCGAGCCTCAACACCGCCAAGCGCCAGATGAGCTACGACGCCCTTCGCGAGCAGTTCGGCGGCTCGGGCATCGGCGCCGCGGCGGAAGACCTCCATCTCAGGGCGCGGGCAGGCCTTGCCGAATACCGGGCGCTGAAGGCCGCCGCCGCGGACCTCAAATGGGAAGAACAGTTCTTCCCCAATGCGGTGCGCGCGACGATCCACACCAAGGGCGTGCCGGTGCTGGGCCTCCGCCTCTACCCGGAATACAAGCTCCGCTCGAACCTCTTGCCCTATCACGGCATCGGGGTCGTCCGCTTCGGCCCGAAATACGGGCTCCACTACATGACGGTGGAACCCGAAATGTTCATCTGCGGCCGCGAGCAATTCACCCGCATCACCGACGCGAACGGCACCACCTTGCACTATCTGGAAGACCGGGCGGACTGAGAGACTGCTATCTGGCCGGCGGACGGGGCCTCCGCCGGAAGCCAGCCAGATCATAAGCAGGCACGCGATAGCCCAATGCTTTCACGTGCTTCAGAAACCCATCGAGGTTCCCGAGATGTCTTCGGATGGTCTGGGGCGAGAGGCCGAGCGCAACTGGCACTTTGCCCCCGGAGACCGCATCAGCGACACGCTTTGCCGACGCCAGGCGCAGGTTCTTCGAATTGAGACACAGGAACTGGCCGCTTTGGCCGAAGTTTGGAAGGGTCCGATCCGTCATGGCGTGCGGCAAGCGCTGTGCCTTGAGGGCCATTCATGGCGCGCGTCGGACCGTGCCGCATCCGGGGTTACGGAGGCCGTCCTCCGGCGGTTCGGAGTCCCTCGACCCTCCTGGATGCAAGGGCAGCCGGACTATGCCGGCGACCGGGAATATTGCTCATGGTGCCACGGGCCGATCGACAACCCGCGGCGCTCTGGCCTGCCCCACCGGGTGGTCCATGTTCAATCTTGATGCAGGGTGGACCTGAGGTGCGCCCCGTCTTCGGACCGACTGGTTACATCACGCGTTCCACGGGCGAGGATTTCGCAGGCTCAAGGTCGAGCGCCAGCCCGGTGGGCTGGCGCTTGCGTGTGGTCTTCAGGTCGAGATGCGATGATTTAGAATTTCGCCTTTACCGAGAACATCGCATTGCGCGGTTCGCCGTAAAAGTCGAACACCGAGTTCGAGCCGACCCGGGCATAGTACTTTTCGTCGAAGACGTTGTTGACGAGAAGGTTGGCTTCGAGGTTCTCGTTGAACTCGTATCCGAGGCGAAGGTCGACGACCTCGTAACCGGGGGCATTGATGGTCGTGCCGCGCGAGACGGCCGAGAAGTCGCTGTAGATTTTCACGCCGCCACCGATCGAGAGCCCGTCCCACCAGGCATCGGCATCGCGGAAGGTGTAGTCGGTCCAGATCTGAACCTGATGCTCGGGCGTGTAGGGGCTGAACACCGAGCCGGCGTCGGTGCCGTTCAGATATTCCGTCTTCGTGTAGGTGTAGCCTGCAAGGATCTGCCATTCCGGCAGGATTTCACCGGCCACCTCGAACTCCACGCCCTGGGCCTCGACCTCGCCGAGCGCTTCGAAATCACCGGCGGTGTTCTGCAGCGCGCGATTGTCGTCGCGAAGGTTGAAGTAGGCGAGCGTCGCGTTGAGGGTGCCGCCGAAGAATTCGCCCTTGAGGCCGCCCTCGTACTGGCGACCTTCGCGCGGGTCGAGGAGATCGGCGTTGGAGTCGAACTGGTTCTGCGGCTGGAAGATCTCGGTATAGCTGGCATAGGCCGAAATCTCGTCGGTCAGATCGAAGATCGCTCCGACATAGGGCGTGAAATGCCCCTCGATGTCGATTTCGTCCTGCGTCGCGCCGGTCAGAAGGTTCTCGGTCGAGGAATCGTACCAGCTGACCCGGCCGCCGCCGATCAGGGTCAGGCGCTCCATCGGCTTGATGCGCAGCTGACCGTAGATGCCGGTCTTCGTCTGGTCGCTGTCGGTCTGCTCGTCATAGGTGACGCTCGGCTCGGGGATCGCCGAAGCGTCCCAGTCGAACAGATTGTAGGTGCCGGGGATGCGGCCGCGGGTCGACAGGAGCGTCGTGTCGATATTCTGATAATCGGCGCCGACGAGAACGTTGTGCTCCTGGCCGAACAGCGTGAACGGCTTGGAGACGAAAGCATCGAGCACGAGCGACTTTTCCTCGAAGTCGCGGGCAAGATAGGCAATGGAGCTGATGTCGCCGCTGCGGTCCGCCGAACTCCCCGCCCAGCCATAAAGGAAGTCGGCGTGACGATCGGAATAGCGGAGCGCGACGCGGGCGTGGCCGCCATCGACGAACTCGTGCTGGATTTCGGCGATATAGTCCGTGACCTCGTTGTCGAAGCGGTTCCAGTCTCCGCCGGTAAAGGTCGAGCGGTCGAGGTCGATCAGCGTGCCGTCGGCATAGGTCGGCAAGCCGTTGAACGGCGTGATGTCGCGCTGAAGATGGCTAACACTGAAGGTCGCGGTGGTCTGTTCGGTGATGTCGAAGGCAACGGTGCCATAGGCAACGCCGGCGCCGTTCTCGACAACGTCGACGAAGTTCTCGCCGTCCTGATAGGCGCCGACGATCCGGCCGCGGATCGTACCGGCCTCGTTCAGCGGCCCGCCGACGTCGAGCTCACCGCGCCCCGTCTCCCATGAGCCGTACTGCGCTTCGAGATAGCCCTGCCAGGTCTCCGGTGCCTTCTTGAGCGCCATGTTGACGGCGCCCGCCGGTTCGCCCGTGGCGCTGAAGAGGCCTGCCGGGCCGCGCAGGATCTCGATGTGATCGACGATGGCGAGATCGGGCTGCGTTCCGTAGACGCTCGAAAGCGGCGCCGGAAGACCGTCGAAATAGAGCGAGTCGAATTCGAACCCGCGCGAGAAGATGCTAGAGCGGCCATTGTCGTTGTTGAGCACGACGATGCCGGGCGTCTCGCGCAGCGCCTCGTCGAGCGAGGAATACTGGCCGTCCTCGATCCGTTCGCGCGTGATGACGGTGGTCGATTGCGGGATCTCGCGCGGCGAGCGCGCTTCCTTCTCGCCGACGCTGATCAGATCGGTCGTGTAGCTGTTCGACCCTTCCGTGACATAGCTCGATCCGCTGACGGTCACGGTGTCGAGATCGATGACCAGCCCCTGGTCCTGCGCGAAGCTCTGGCCGGCCCCCATCCCGGCCAGGATGCTCGACGTCATGAGCAGTCTGGCGAGCGTTCCTCGCCCCTTGCGCTGTGTGTGAATCGACATCGTCGTAAGCCCCCTTGCGATTCCAGCCGGCGACGCCCCCCGCAGAGGGTTGCACCGGCGCCGTAAAACCTGTCATTCGTGATCAAGTTTTTACGGAGCGGCTCGCCGGAGGGCTAGAGGGCGGATTTTGCGGCTCTGTCAAAGACGTTTGCATTCCGTCCATTGGGGTGGGCGGGCGTGAACGTGGCGCAAATATGTTGCTTTCATGACACGGGCGAAAAGCAGCATCGGGAACGCGTGCAGGCGAAGCGAGTCGCCGACGGGCCACAGCGGTGTTCTCGCCGCATATCGAACGAGGTCAGGATGGGCGTGGCATTCGACAAGGGCGAGGAGACGATCGCGGCGAGCCGCCTTGCCGACGCTTCGGCAATCGTTGGCGACCGCTTCGCCTGGCGCCGCGGCGGCGCTGAGGAAGACGGCCTCGCTCTCAAGGGTCGTTATCGCCTCCTCGAACTGAGGCCAGGCCTCGTCCTGCATTCGTCCGAAACGGTCGAACTCGTCGACCTCGACACCCGCCTCGAACAAAAGCCGGGCGTGACCTTCTATCTCTTCCTCAAGGGCGTGGTGCGCGCGACCATCGACGGACGCCCGGTCATGCCGGAAAGCGAAGGCGACGGCGACACCGTGCGCGCAGCCATGATGGTTCGAACCCGCCCGACGGCTTTTGCCCGGCGCTCCCGCCGCGGCGAGCATCTGCGCAAGGTGAACGTGACGGCGTCCCACGAATGGCTTGCCGAATGCCGGCTCGCCGACCCCCAGAACGTCCCCGCTATTGCCGAGTTCTGCCGAATCCATCTCGCCCGCCACGCCTGGCGCCCGAGCGCCAGCATGGTGGCCATCGGCGAGCAGATCCTGCGACCGCCCTCCTACGAGCCGGCCCTGCAAAGGCTCTATCTCGAAAGCCGCGCGATCGAGCTGATCGCCGAGGGACTGTCGCAACTTCAATCCAGAGAGGCCTGCTGGGCAGCGGGCCATGTGGGCTCGCGGGATCATCACCGGATGCGCCGGGTCGAAGACTATCTGCACGAGGTGAAGACGCCCTCGCCGTCCCTCGACGAGATTGCAGCCGCGACCGGCCTCAGCGTCAGCACGTTGCAGCGCCTGTTCCACGCGGTCCATGGCATGAGCGCCTTCGACTACATCCGCCGTCGCAATCTCAATCTCGCCCGCAGCGCGATCGAACAGGAAGGGCTGTCCATCGCCGAGGCCGCGCATCTCGCTGGTTACACGAGCGCGGCGAACTTCTCGACCGCCTTCAAGCGCCATTTCGGTATTTCGCCGGGAAGCGTGCGGTAACGTCTGGCGAAGTATCCGCTTTGAAAAACGCGACGGGCGATCCCAGAGGCAGGCGAGAATGTGGGAAGAACACGGGTTGAGCTTTGCCGGTCGACCCTACCGGGTCTTCCTGCAGACGATCGGCCAGGAACCGCCTGCGGGCTGGCCGGTGAAACTGGTTCTCGATGGCGATCAGGTCTTTAAGCGGGCGAGCGAGATCGCGCGCGGTGAAGGTGTGTCGCAGCTCCTCGTTGGAATCGGGCTTCCCGAACCTGACGCTTCGGCGCGCATTGCCCGTCGTTATTTCGAAATGACCGACCGGGCGCCGGCGAGCGCCATTCCGCTCCGGCCGGGCACGCCTTCGCCGGAGACCGGGGGCGAGCGGCTGTTTGCCGGATTCATGCGCTCGAGACTTCTGCCCTGGCTGCACGAGGAGATGCGGTTGGACAGAAGCGACATTGCACTATTCGGCCACTCGCTTGCTGGCCTTTTTACCCTGCGCTCCTTCTTGCGCGCCGATCTGCCGGTGACGCGGTTCTTCGCGGTCGACCCTTCGGTATGGTGGAATCGCCATCGCATCATGGCCGAACTCGACGAATCGATCGGCCACCGCCGTCTCGTGCCGTCCGACGACGTCCGGCAGGTGACGATCCTGACCGCCGGTCGACGCCTTCGAGGTGACCTTTCGCTTCGCGAGTCCGAGCGTCTTGCTGACCTTCGCGGCGGCCCGAACGGCGAGAGCTTTGCCCTTTCCCTCTTCCAAGCCGGTCACCGCTTCGTCCGGACCGAGGAATGGCCGGACGAATCGCACGGCTCGATCATCGCTCCGGCGCTGCGACGATTCCTTCACGTGCCATGACGGCAAAAGCTTCGAACGCCCCCTTTTCGTTTCGCCGGACTATTTATTGACATTGCCGGTCAACTATTGCGATTTCCGCGACGCGCATCGCCGC
This sequence comes from Jiella marina, assembly GCF_024359545.1. Lineage (GTDB taxonomy): Bacteria > Pseudomonadota > Alphaproteobacteria > Rhizobiales > Rhizobiaceae > Jiella. The sequence goes on along the minus strand of NZ_JAKQZG010000001.1, from coordinate 12,844 downwards.
CATGTCAGAAAGGACCGATCATGACCGGATTTTCCCAAGCCCTTCGCCTGGCCACCCCGCGCAAGGTCCTGATGTCTTTAGCGCTCGCAGCCGCCTCGACATTCAGTGTCGGCGGTCTGACGCAGGCAGAAGCGGCGGGCGAGGAAACGGTGAGCATCGAGACTGCCAGGGGGCAGTCCAACGTTCCGCATGATCCCCAGACGGTCGTGGTCTACGATCTTGCGACCCTCGACACGCTCGACGCCCTCGGCATCGAAGTCGCAGCGGCACCATCGGCACCCTACCCTGACTATCTTGCGAAATATGCCGCCGACGATGTTGAAAAGGTGGGCACGCTCTTCGAGGCAGATCTCGAAGCGGTCGCGGCCCTCGGCCCGGATCTGATCGTTACCGGCGGCCGTTCGTCGAGCCAGACGGAGGCGTTGTCGCAGATTGCCCCGACTATCGACATGACCGTCGACGAGGCGGAGTATTACGATTCCGCCCTCGCCCGTGCGCGCGCGATCGGCAAGATCTTCGACAAGGAGGAGGAAGTCGATCGCAAGATCGCGACCCTCGAACGCTCGATCGCGGAACTGAACGAAAAGGCCGGCACCATGGGCACGGGGCTGATTGTGCTGACCACCGGCAACCGGATGAGCGCCTTCGGTCCAGGTTCCCGCTTCGGGCTCCTTCACGGCGCCTTTGGCGTCACCCCGGCCGATACCGGCCTCGACATCGCGAACCACGGCGAAGCGGTCTCCTTCGAGTATATTGCCAAGATCGATCCGGACTGGCTCTTCGTCCTCGATCGGGACGCCGCGATCGGCCAAGGGGCCGCGGCCTCGATGCTGGAAAACGAATTGGTCGCGCAGACCAAGGCCTGGAAGGCCGATCAGGTGGTCTATCTCGATTCGGCGACATGGTACCTCTCCGGCTCGGGCCTCACCGCCATGCAGCGGAATGTCGATCAGATCGCCGATGCCTTCGCCAAGGCAGGCGAAAACGTCGGTCAGTGACGGCAAAAAGCCGGTCAACGCATTCCCCGAGACACGAGCCGCGCCTCATCCCATGGTCGAACGCCATCATGCCGGTGAAAGCCCCACGGCAGCGCTTCCGCGCGAGCCGGCAGCCCGAGCCGCCCCTGAACCGGATCGCCCCGTTGCGCGCGATGGCCATCCGGGTTCGCCGTCCCGGCGGAACGGACAGAAGCTCCTGAGCCTCGGCCTTCTGACCCTCGCGGTGCTCTTCGTGATCAGCCTATTCGTCGGGGTCGGCGATCTCTCCGTTCGCACCCTTCTTGCCGGGACATGGGACGCGGAAACCATGCGGCTGATGCTCGTCAGCCGCATTCCCCGGTCGGCCGCGGCAGTCCTTGCCGGTGCGAGTCTCGCCGTGGCGGGGCTTCTGATGCAGATGCTCTCCTCCAACCGCTTCGTCGAACCCTCCACGGTCGGCACGACCGAAGCGGCGGCGCTGGGCATGGTGGTGATCACGATCTTCGCCCCGGACGCGTCGATCCTCGCCAAGATGCTCTTTGCCGCCAGTTTCGCGCTCCTCGGGACCCTGCTTTTCCTCGTCCTGATCCGCCGGTTGCGATCGAAGAGCAGCCTTCTCGTCCCGCTGGTGGGATTGATCCTCGCCGGCATCATCGAGTCGACGGCCTATTTCGTCGCCTATCGAAACGACCTCCTGCAGTCGCTCGGCGCCTGGAGCCGGGGCGACTTCTCGATGATCCTCCAGGGACGCTACGAACTTCTGTGGATCGGCCTTGCCCTTGCGGCGATCGCCCTCTTTGCCGCCGACCGTTTCACCCTGGCCGGTCTCGGCCGCGACATCAGCGTCACCCTCGGCATTGCCTATGAGCGGATCGTCGCGCTCGGCCTCGTCATTGTCTCGCTGATCGCAGCGCTGACGGTCGTCACCGTCGGCGAGATCCCCTTTGTCGGGCTCGTGGTTCCCAATCTCGTCACCATGGCGATGGGCGACAACGGCCGGCGCATCGTCCCGGTCGTCGCGATCTGCGGTGCCGGTCTCGTTCTCGCTTGCGACATCATCGGTCGGCTCGTGCGATTCCCTTATGAGATTTCGGTCGGGGCGATCATGGGTGTCGCGGGCTCGCTCCTCTTCCTCATCCTTCTTTCCCGAGGGAGGCCGGCCCGTGGCTGACGTTGCCAAGCCGGCGAACGGCGAGACGCTTCGTGACCGCGAACATCGATCCGGCCGCCGAGTCGCCTGGCCTACCTCCCGGCAGATGCTGGCGCTCCTGGCGATTCTGGCGCTCGCCAGCTGCCTTGTCTTCATGACGGTCGGCGTCAGGGGAAACTGGGGCTTCGTTCTTCAACTTCGCGCGCCGAAACTCCTCGCGATGATCGTCGTCGGCCACGCCATCGCGCTGTCGACCGTCACGCTGCAGACGCTGGCTGGAAACCGCATTCTCGCGCCCTCGATCATGGGGTTCGACTCTCTCTACATCCTGATCCAGACGCTGATGGTGTTCCTGGCCGGCACGGCCCTCGCGATGGCGATCGATCCGATCGCCCTGTTCATCGCAGAGACCGCGGTGATGGTCCTTTTCGCGCTGACGCTCTACGGCAAGCTCCTCGGCGGCGCGACGCGCGATCTCCACCGCCTGCTCCTCGTCGGCGTCATTCTCGGCGTGTTTTTCCGCTCCACCGCCAGCTTTCTCCAGCGACTGCTCGACCCGAACGCCTTCCTCGTCCTGCAGGATACCTTCTATGCGAGTTTCAACACGGTGCGGAGCGATCTCCTCCTCATTGCCGCCGTGCTGATCGGTATCGTCACCGCGATCTTCTGGCGGCTCGTGCCGCAATTCGACGTATTGAGCCTGGGACGCGACACCGCGACCTCGCTCGGCGTCGACTCCACCCGTCTCACCCGTATCAGCCTCGGCCTGATCGCCGTCCTCGTTTCAGTTTCCGTGGCCCTGGTCGGGCCTTTGACCTTCTTCGGCCTTCTGGTCGCGAGCCTCGCGGTCGTCCTGGTAGGCTCGCGCCGTCATGCCGAGACGATCCTTGCCGCTTCGCTGATCGCCGTGATCTGTCTCGTCGGCGGACAGACGGTCCTCGAGCGCGTCTTTCAGTTCGACACGGCGCTTGGGATCGTCATCGAGTTCTTCGGCGGCATCGCCTTCATCGCCATCATTCTCAAGCGCGGGTTCACATGATCGAAGCGGCAGCCCTGACCAAGCTCTACGGCAAGGCCCGCGTCGTCGACGAGGCATCGCTGACCCTTGCCTCGCCGGGCGTCACCGCGATCATCGGGCCGAACGGCGCCGGCAAATCGACGCTCCTGTCGATGATCGCACGCCTGCTTCCGATCGATGGGGGACGTGCCCTTATCGACGGCCTGGACGTGACGCGCACCAGAGGCGACGAGCTGGCAAAACGCATCTCGATCCTGAAACAAGAAAATGGCCTGATGGCGCGGCTGACGGCGCGTGACCTGATCGGCTTCGGCCGATTCCCCCATTCCAAGGGTCGCCTGACCCCGACCGACTACGAGAAGATCGAGGAGGCCCTCACCTTTCTCGATCTTCTGCCCTTCGCCGACCGCTTCCTCGACGAGATGTCGGGCGGCCAGCGCCAGCGCGCCTTCGTGGCCATGGTGCTGGCTCAGGATACCAGGGCGATTCTCCTCGACGAGCCGCTCAACAATCTCGACATGCGCCATGCGGTCGCGATGATGCGGCTCATGCGGCGAGCCGCCGACGAACTCGGCAAGATCGTCGTCGTCGTCCTCCACGACATCAACTTCGCCTGCGCTTATGCCGACCGCATCATCGCCATGCAGGGCGGGCGCATCGTCGTGGACGGCCCGGTCGAAGAGGTCGTGAGCGAGGAAACCATCGAGGCCGTGTTCGGGCTGCCTGTCATGGTTCGCGACGTCGAAGGACAGCGCACCTGCCTGTTCAGGGCCTGAAATTGCGTCTTGAAGGGGAAGTTCACGCCCTTGGGAGACGCCCAAGCCGAGAGGGGATCAACAATCGAACCAATGCACGGAAGCGTGTTGGCTGGGGAACCTGGAACATAATCCAACTATTTTTAAGCCCTTATAATCCCTATAGCTATCTGAATTCGTTGCCCTTTTCAAACGCGATTGCTACACCGGATTGCTACACCGACCCCTTCCGAATGGTCTTCAAATTGGCTCGAATTTCCTACCTCACCCGACGCGGCTCTTCCTATTATGCGCGCATGAAAGTCCCCGCCGAACTCGTTGCGGTCGTCGGCCGAAACGAACTGACGAAGGCGCTCGGCACGAAGGACGAGAACGAGGCCAAGCGGCGGCTATGGCCTGTCATTGAAGGATGGCGGACGCAACTCGACGACGTGTCGCGGCGGCGGACCCTGAGCGACGATGATCGTGCAGCGGCACCATGGGCGCACTACGAAGGCACCCTCGATCGCGACGACGCCAGTCGGGCGGCGAGGCCGACGCAAGACAAGATCGACGCGGCGACGAAATCCTTGTTTGCGAAAAAGGCCACGATCGACGGCAGCGATCCCCTCGCAATGATGGACGCTACGCTAGAGGTGATGGCGATGCACAGCGCGGGCGCGCTCGACGCTAAGCTGAGACAGGCAAAGGCTGCCGATCTCCGCAAGCACCTCGCCTCCGGCGAGCTTGCCCTTATCCGGCACGAGATCGAAGAGTTCGCCCGTAAGCATGATCTCATTATCCCGCGCGGTTCACCTGAAGAGGCGGACGTCGGCCGACGCATGATCCGTGCCGAGATCGAGGCGCTTGAGCGCACCTTCGAACGCGACCGGGGCGATTACGGCGGCACCCCGCGCGACTCGATCGTGAAGCCGGCGACGACCCAGGTTCGCGAACGCGCCAAGCCCGGCGAGACTATCCCCGAACTCTTCGAAGCCTATGCCCGCGACAACCCGAAGGGCATCACGGCGGACACGTTGAACCAAGCCCGGCGCGATATTGGCACCTTCCTCGATCTTCACGGCCGGACGCTTCCCGTTCGCCGGATCGACCGCAAGGCCATTCGAGATTGGAAGGCGCTTCTTCGCGAGTATCCGGTGAAGGCGACCGAAACGAAAGCGTTCGCCGGCATGGGCTTAGCGCAAATCATCCGGGCGAACAAGGAAGTTGGAAAGCCGGTGATCACACCGCGCACGGTTAATCGATACCTCGCGAGCATGGGCGCCTTCTGCCAATGGCTCGTCATCAACGGCTATCTCGACACGAACCCGACTGCCGACATGTCGCTCCCGAAGTCAAAGGGGCGCACAACGAGGCCATTCACGACGGAAGAGCTCCGAACCTTGTTCGCCTCGCCACTCTTCACCGGCTGCCAATCGGCGGACGAGTGGCGCTTCATCGCCAAGCCCGGCAATGTGCGGATCGACGATCATCGTTATTGGCTGCCGCTCGTCATGCTCTACAGCGGCGCGCGTCCTGCCGAAATTGCGCAGCTTGAAATTGCCGACGTGCGGCAAGAGCATGGTCATTGGATCATGCACATCACCACGGAAGGCAGCGACGACAAGAGCGTGAAAACCGAAGGGTCGATGCGCGTTGTCCCGGTCCACTCCGAACTCGTTCGGCTTGGCTTCATCGCCTATCGAGAACGGATGGCCACGCAAGGCCACACCCGGCTTTTCCCAGAAGCGAAGCGCAACAGCCGAGGCCAGATGATCGCGGAGTTCTCACGCGAATTCGGGCGCTACCTTGGACGCATTGGTTTGAAGGAAGGGCGCGGCCTCTCGCTCTATTCGTTTCGCCATGGCGTTGCCGACGCGCTACGTCTCGCCGGGCATCTTGACGACGAATTCGGCTTCATTCTTGGACATGTGAAAGGCAGCATGACGGGGCGCTATGGGCAACTGCCGCAGGGGCTGCTTGAACAGCGGGTCGCGCTCGTCGAGAGCATCGCTTACCTTGGGCTTGATTTGAATCATCTAATGCCAGTCTAAAACAAACAGGAAGCGATAGAACAGTAGATATTGCGGTAAAGGACAATCATTTTGACGAATGGAAGCGCCTCAAAATGGATGGAAGACCGAGGTGGCGTATTAAATGCATCGTCGGCGATTAATGAGGCGCTGGGGATTGCCATGATGAGATGGCAGCACGTTGAGAGCAGCCTCTATGTTGTAGCGCATTGCCTAATGAGAACCGATTACGAGACAAGTTCTACTTGTTTCTTTTTGATCCGAAGTGCGGATCAAAAACTAAATCTCTGCAGCAAGCTGATTCACAACAGGTTTGGAGATGTTAAGGAGAATTGTCCCGAGTGGCGCGCTATCGCGAGAAATGTCGAGGATGCGGTAAAGGTTCGAAACGGGATGGCTCATTTTGAGCTTGGACTGATGAGAGTTTCAGATGTGAATGCAGATGAATTCGAACTGGTTCTGACTCCGCATCATCTTGACCCCGGGCGGCTGCAACGGGATGGCACGTCCAAAATGCTTTCTTCCGCTGGATTGCGCGAGAACGCTGACGGCTTTCTAGAACTCGCTAAAGAGATATTGCACTTCACCAAGAATCGGATTCCGGGCGCTGAGAGACGCATACGGCGCCTGCCACCGGTTGCTAGGGATTGGATTGATCCGCTCATGAAGCAGAGCGTGCCGGATGCAAATCAGACAGCGCCGAAAAGGTAGGAAAATTTTCATTAATTAGGATTATTTACTTGCGCACCGACTCGCGCCATGAGACAATATTGCCAAGTCAAAGAGCTTGGATTGCTTCATGCGCCTGTCCGCGATCAAAGAAAAGATTGGTAATCTTCTCGCGCCCATCGAGAGCAAAAGCATATCTACGTCCACTAACTTCTTTGGTCTAGATAGCTTTTTCACGCCAGCGACGATCTCTAACGTCGCCGTTACGGCACAATCGGCCATGCGCGTTCCTGCCGTCTCCGCTGCCGTCACCTTGATCTCGACCTCGATCGGCTCGATCCCGGCCTCGATCACTCGCACCGTCAACGGCTCCAAGGTCGAGGCCACCAATCACCCCGCCTTCCGTCTCGTCGCCAAGGCCGCAAACGATCGCGTCTCCGCCGGCAAGCTTCGTGAGCGCCTGATCTTCGATGCCCTTACGACGGGCAACGGCTACGCCTTCGCAAACCGCGTCAATGGCCGTGTGATTGAGACCGTCCGGCTCGACCCCGCGGCCGTCTCGATCCAGCTCGACCAGATGACCGGCGAGGCGATCTATCGCTCGACCGCTAACGGCGCCGTCCTCGATCCCGCCGACCTTATCCACGTCCCGGCACCCGTCACCTTCGACGGCGTCACCGGCGTCTCGCCGATCCAGCTCGCTCGCGAGGCCATCGCCCTGGCGATTGTCCTCGAACAGCGGGCCGCACGACTGTTCGGCACGTCCGCACGTCCTGCCGGCGTCATTCAGGCACCGCAGGGCGTCACGCCCGAAGCCGCAGCCAAGGCGAAAGCTTCCTGGGAAGCCTCGCACGGCGGCGCCGAAGTCTCCGGCAAGACGCCTGTCCTCTATGACGGCATGACCTTTGAGCCGCTGATCTTCTCGTCGGTCGACGCTCAGTTCATTGAGTCCCGGCGCGAACAGACGGTCGAGATCGCCCGCGCCTTCAACGTCCCGGCGACGATGCTTCAGGAGCTGCAGCACGGCACCTTCAGCAACACCGAGCAGATGGCGAGGCAATTCGTCACCTACACTCTGACGCCTTGGCTCTCGACGATTGCCGGCGAGCTTGAGCGCGCCCTTCTCTCCGACGAGGACCGCGACGATCACTCGATCGAATTCGACACCGACGCCCTTCTCGCCGTCGATACCGCGACCCGCGTCGACCGTATCCAGAAGCTCCGCAGCGCCGGCGTCCTGACGGCAAACGACGTTCGCCGCGAGGAAGGCTATCCGGCCTTGCCCGATGGCGACACGCTCGCCTCGCCTTTCACGACATCAAACACCAACGAAATCACGACTGAAACATCGTTAAACAGTGAGGCCGTCAATGACGCCGCATAAGGCCTTCTTTGGCGACAGCGAGCACGACTTCGCCCTTCAGTCCGATCAGATCGCCGAGCTTGAGCGCGTCACCGGAACCGGCATCGGCGCCTTGTGCAAGCGCGTGTTCAACCGCGACTTCCGCTTCGCCGACGTAAGCGAGACGATCCGCCTCGCTCTGATCGGCGGCGGTTTTGATCCGCAGGAAGCCGCGGCCTTGGTCAACGCCTACGTGCCCATGGCGCCCCTCGAACAGTCCATCAGCCTCGCCGTCGACATTCTGGCCGTCCTCTTCTTCGGACCCACCCAGGAAGAAGAAGTCGACATCGACATGTCCGGCGAGATCGAGGTCACGCCATGACCCAGGCCCTCGAAATCAAGGCGGCGATCACCGCCGACGATGCCGGCGAGATCACAGGCATTGCTTGGCCCTTCGGAACCGCTGATCGCGTCGGGGACATGATCGAGAAGGGCGCTTTCGCCAGTGCCATGCTCCCGGTCCCTATGCTGTTCGGCCACAACCCCAACGATCCCGTTGGCGTTTGGGATAGCGTCGAGGAAACCGACACCGGCCTTCAAGTTAAAGGGCGCCTCCTCGTCGCTGACGTGACCCGCGCTCGCGAGGTTCACGCCCTCGTCGCCTCCGGTGCCGTTGGCGGTCTCTCGATCGGTTTCAGCACGAAAAAGGCCGCACCCCCCTTGCGGCGGCGGTCGCACGATCTCCGCACTCGATCTTGTCGAAATTTCCCTTGTGACGGTCCCGGCTCATCCCGGCGCCCGGATCACGAGCCGGAAAGCCGCAGCGAACGCCATTGCGATCGCCGAGGCCATCAACCGCGCCGCTGCGGCGCTCAAGCACTGAAAAGGAAATAGGCTTGGAACTGACTCCGCAGGCGTTTTCGAACGCCATCGAACTGAAATCGGCCGAGGACGGCGGCGACGAGGACGCGAACGCGATCGTCACCAAGGCACTCGGCGACCTGTCGCAGACGGTCAATGACCGCCTCGCGGCTGCCGAGAGGAAAAGCGCCGAACGGCTGGACAAGCTCGAAGCTCGTCTGAACCGTCCGGGGGCGCCTTTCCTGTCGGCAGCCAATGAGACCGACGCCGAGATCGAGAAGAAGGCGCTCGACGCCTATCTCCGCACCGGCTCGACTGTTGAGGTTAAGACCCTGACGATCGCAGGCGGCAACGCGAATAGCGTCGTCACCCCGCCGACCGTCTCGACGACGATCCTCGAGAAGATCGCCGAACAGTCGCCGGTGCGCTCGCTCGCAACCGCCATGTCTGTCGGCGGGCCGCTCCTCCAGATCCCGCGTCTCGTCAACCGCGTCACTCCCGGCATGGTGACGGAAACTGGCGCCCGTCCCGAGTCCGAACCGTCCTTCGAACAGATCGACATCAAGACGTTCGAAATGGCCGTGACCGTCCCGGTTTCGCGTATCCTTCTGGAAGACGCGAACGTCGACCTCAACAGCTACATCGCCGCTCACATCGGCCGCGAGTTCGGCCGCAAGGAAGCCGCACAGTTCGTCGTCGGCAACGGCACGACCGAGGCCGAAGGCGTCCTGACGAGCATGGAAGTCGGCACCTTCAACGCCAGCGCGGCCGTCATCAAGGCCGACGAGCTGATCGACCTGTTTTACAGCGTCAACAGCGCATACGCCGCGCGCGGCGCCTGGCTCATGAACCGGGGCACGATGGCCGCTGTTCGCAAGCTGAAGGACACGGATGGTTCCTACCTCTGGCAGCCCTCGATTGCCGCAGGCCAGCCGGCGACCCTTCTCGGACGCCCGGTCTATGAGGCCGTCGACATGCCGTCGATCGCCGCAGGAGCCGTGCCGATCGCCTTTGGAGACTTCGCAACCGGCTACCTGATCGCCGATCGCGTCGGTTTCGAGCTGATGCGCGACGACTTCACCGGGGCCGACAACGGCATCGTGAAAATTCGGGCTCGACGCCGCGTCGGCGGCAAGGTCGTCATGGGCGAAGCCCTGACGAAGCTGAAGCTGAAGACGGCGTAAGGGGAGACAGAACCAATGCCTGCCACCCCTTCTAATCAGGCCTCTAAGCGCACCCGCTTCTATGTCGGAACGCCGTGCGCTCGTGACGCCGACATGACCACCATCGCGACCTGGACCGAAGTTCTGGACGTGATGAAGATCGACGGCGAAATCGGTGATGAAGCCGAGCTGACCAGTTACGAGGTCTATGGCGCCGACAACCGCACCCGCAAGCTCAAGGGCTCGCGGAATGCGGGCAACGTCTCGATCGGCGTTGCGCTTCTCGCTGGCGACCCAGGGCAGGACGCGATGCGCACGGCCGCGCTCGCCGACAGCCCGGTCGCCTTCAAGTGCGCACTCGCCGATGGTCGCACCGTCATGTTTCCCGCGCTTTGCATGGCGGCGAAGCGGTCTTTCAGCGACGACGTGGTCATGCTGACGTTCCCGCTTGAGCTGACGGATGACGTGACCGAGGTCGCGGCGGCCTAATCATGAACTCGCGGCTCGCATCTGAACAGATCAGGATTACGCTCGACGGCCGACCCGTCGAGCTGGTCCCCTCATTGCGGGCCGCGCTTCGCCTTGCACGGCGTTACGGCACATATGCCGACCTGATCGCCAAGCTCGCCGATGGCTCAACCGCGGCCATGGCCGACACGATCGCCGAAGGCAGCGACCTTCCTGCCGCCTACGACATGGTCAACCGCGAGATCATCGCCGGCGGCGTCATGCGCCTTGCGCTCATCATCCCGGCGCTGATCGACTTCGTGATCTCGCTCGCCGGTCCTTCGTCCGACGAGAAGGGCAACGGCAAGTCCACGGGCAAGCCGATCACCTTCGAAGCCTTTCACGAAGGGCTTTTCGAAATCGCGACCGGCTGGCTTGGCTGGACTCCGGCCGAAGCATGGGCCGCGACCCCTGGCGAGATCATCGCCGCGAATAAAGGCCGCGTTGCCATGCTCCGGGCGATCTTCGGCGGCGGCGAAGGCAACGCCGAGACCAAGGCCCATGACGAACTGTCTCTCGACGATCAGGCCCTCGCCGTCTTCGGCCGTCGCCGGAAGGGGCGGTGATCCGATGCCGATCCGCCCGCCTCGCATTTGCGGTTGTGGCCATCGCGTTCCGTCTGGCGTTCGGTGCGCCTGCCAACTCAAGGCTGATGCCGCGAGAAAGGCCCGCTTTGATCAGACCCGCCCCGCCGCGTCACAGCGCGGCTACGGCAGCAAGTGGCGCGAGGCCCGCGCCGAGTTCCTGACGAAGCACCCGACATGCACCCGCTGCGGCGCACCGGCGACCGTCGTCAATCACCGCACGCCCCACAAGGGCGACCGCAAGCTGTTTTGGTCCCGCTCAAACTGGGAAGCCGTCTGCAAGCCTTGCCACGACGGGCCGATCCAGTCCTCAGAACGAACGGACCGGCCATGACAGCAAGCCATGACCGGTCCTGGTCGTTACATCTATCGACGACGAAGTCGGTTAATTGCCAAAGCCAGAAGAGAGGCAATGGACAATATGGAAATGTCGAGGCTTATATAGATGTTTATGGTATTTTCTACTATTATGTGAGCCATATCAGCTCCTTCTTTAAGGAGCAGCGCGGCGCTTTTCACAAAGTAACTAACGGCCACTCAGGGCTAATAGTTATTTTCTATAACAAATACTTAATCGCACCTCTCTGCTCGGTTGATATTCAGCGACCAATTTCGCTGAGCCGAGACGCAATTTCGTTTCGGCCGCGTCTATATAGTAACGATAAGCAACGGTGTCAAGCTTCATGATCGCCACCTTCACCCCGCCGGACAATCCATCGCCCGGCACCACCGAGACCCACGAGCCGAAAGTGATCCGCGCCGACTTCGGCGACGGCTACACCCAGGCAGCACCCGCCGGCCTCAATTCCGATCGCGCCGAGATCGAAGCGACCTGGGAGATCCTGACGCCGCCCGAGCGTGACCAGCTCGTCGCCTTCTTCACCGAGCGCGGTGGCTTCGCGCCCTTCTATTACCGTTTCCCCTGGCACGCCGAGGCCCGAAAATGGACCGTAGAAAGATGGTCCGAAACGCTCGTCGTCGGCTCTTACCACCGCATCAACGCAACCTTCCGCGAAAGCTTCACGCTCGCCGTCTGAAAAGGAAATCCCGCATGGCCTTCACCCTCAATCAATACGCGGTCGACCGCGTCGCAAACACCGTCACGGTCTCTGGCAACGCCACCGAAGGCAACGCCTCGATCTACCTCGTCGCCAAGGTCGAGGATGGACAGAAGGAAGCCGACGCCGTCGCCGCGGCCATCGCCGATCTCGCCAAGGCTGCAAAGGCCGCGGTCGCGAACGTCTAAGACCATGCTCACCGCTCGCCAGCTCGACGCCCTCGAAGCCCGCAAGGAAAGTGACGAAGCCCTCGCTCGCGCCTTGGCCTATGCGAAGCAGAAGCGCGCCGAGGAGCGAGCCAAGATCCTGGCATTCGTCCCGAAGCACGTCCCGGCCGACATCACACGTCTGCAGTCGATCTCCTACCAAGAGATTGCCGATCGTCGCGCCGAGATCGAGGACGTTACGAAGCCGTCGAAGAAGTCGAGGGGCGAGAAGGCCGCAGGCTTGAGGCCTTCGGTCAACGCAAGACCATGGCGGTATGGGCAGCCGAGTTCGGCTTGAAGGAAGACAGCATTCGAAACCGCATCGGCAAGGGCTGGACGCTTGAACGCGCCCTGTCGACGCCCATCGCGCAAAGGGGGCGGGGGAGGGTCGAAGGTTCGCCAAAGCCCTTGGGACCGGCGAGGGACCATTCGTGCAAGATAGCGCGTAATTGAGATTTTTTTCGGAAGGAATGAATATGCGCAGCCTAGCCCTCGCTCTAACCATCGCTCTGGGAACCGCCACTCAGGCCCAAGCGGCTAGC